>NZ_JABWGO010000010.1 GCF_013363995.1 Nonomuraea rhodomycinica
CGTCGGCGTCCACGACGTCGAAGGCCCGCACGCTGTCGGAGGCGAAGCCGTAGCGGCGGCTGAACCAGCCGACCCCACCGCCCAGGGTGTAGCCGGTCACGCTGACCCCCGGCGCGCTGCCCGCCAGGCCCGTCAGGCCCAGCGGACCGGCCGCCGCCAGCACCTGCCCCCACCGCACACCGGCGCCCACCCGGACCACGCGCTCGTCGGCGCGTACCTCCACCTCGTTCAGCAGGCCGGTACGCAGCAGGATCAGCCCGTCCACATCACCGGAGGCGCCATGCCCGCTCGGCTGCGCGCTCACCGTCAGACCCGCCCGCCGCGCGTAGCGCACGAGCGCCGCCACGTCCTCGGCGTCCGCCGCCTCCGCCACGGCCGCCACCGGCTGCCTGACGGTCAGGTTCCACGGGGTGGCCGCCTGTTCGAAGCCGTCGTCGTCGGGCAGGAGCACGCGCCCCTTGAGGACACCGCGCAGATCGTTGATCGTCATTGTCGTCTCCCTTATTTCGAGTACTCATGAATGCGAAGGAACACCGCCGTGGGCGACGCCAAGGCAGCGTCAGGCGGGCTGCGGGGCGGGCGTCGCCGGAGCGGCCGCGACCTTGCGGGTCTCGCGCATCAGCAGCAGGCCGTTGACCACCATGAGCGTCGCGGTCAGGCCGTGGACGCCGAGCGCGGTGGCCACGGAGCCGTGGTGGGCCAGCACGGTGGTCATGTCGCCGTACGCGGCGAGGGCCTCCACCGACAGCCCCAAGCCCAGGGCCCGGCGGTGGCCGGTCACCAGCAGGACACCCAGGACCAGGGCCATGACGACGTCGCGGATTCCCTTGACGATCAGGAAGCCGCCGCCGTCGCCGGACGGCCAGCTCGGCAGGCCGAAGGTCGGCGCCGTCGTCTCCGGGCTCAGGATGAACTCCGACCCGAACCAGAGGATGAAGAGGATGAAGGCGGCGGCCAGGACGGTGTTGATCTTCTTCAGCGACATTGTTCTTCTCCTTGCGGATTTCGTTGGCTTGGTCAGGCGGCGCGGACGCGGCGGATGTGGCGGGCGTAGCGGGGACGGCCGACGATGTGCCAGATGCCGCGTACCGGAGCGGGAAGGGCGGACAGGAGCGTGGCGCGCTCGGCCGGGTTCGCGTCCTCAAGGACGAGGCCGAAGAGGGTGAGCAGGGTGAACTTGGGCGTGTTGGCCACCAGGTGGTCGCCCAGGGAGGCCCATTCCTTCTCGGTGATGTGCTCGGCCGCGAGCGGAAGGAGCGTGGCCTCCTCGTCGTCGAGGTGCTCGAGGAGCACGGCCCGGTGATCGGCCAGGGCGGCCACGAGCGTGTCGCGCTCGTCCGCCCCGGCGGCGGCCTCCCACGCGGGGACCGCCGCGTCCAGCCTGGTCAGCGTGGCCGCGACGCGCTCGTGCTGGGCCTCCATGCGCAGCACGATGTCGGCCTCCAGATCGACCCGGGACAGCAGCGGCGGCCACAGCAGCTCGTCCTCGCCCTCGTGGTGGTTCGTCAGTCCCAGCCGGTAGTCGCGGAAGTGGTCGGCGATCACCTTGGCGCGAGCGGTGTCACCCGGGGCGACCGCCGCGACGAGCTCCATCAGCAGCCGCGACTCACGGCGGAAGGCGCGATGGACGATCTCCATGTCCTGGGTGTTGACGCTCATTTCGTTCCCGCCCTTCATCGGTTCGACGTGTTAAGCCTGCTCCCGGCGTTTGGAAGGCACTTGGAACCGATTTGGAACGCGTGCGTAGGATGTCGCACGTCATGGTCTTGATCCGGGTTTTGGGCTCTTTCGGCGCCGAGGTCAACGGCGAGTCCGTCCCCCTGGGCGGGCCGCGGCAGCGCGGCGTCCTGGCCCTCCTGGTCGCGGCGCGCGGACAGGTCGTGTCGGTCGACCGGATGATCGAGGACCTCTGGCGCGGCGAGCCGCCGTCCCGTGCGCTGGCCTCCCTGCAGGCGTACGTCTCCAACCTGCGCCGGCTGCTGGAGCCCGGCCGCCCGCCCCGAACCCCGGCCCGCCTCCTGGTGAGCGCCTCTCCCGGCTACGCGCTGCGGCTGCCGCCGGAGTCGGTGGACGCGTGGCGTTTCGAGGACCTGCTCGACGAGGCCCGCACGCTCACCGAGCCCCAGGCCGCCCGCGCCCGGCTGGCCGAGGCACTGGGCCTCTGGCAGGGACCCGCGTTTGCCGAGGTCGCCGACGAGCCGTGGGCCGCCGCCGAGACCGCCCGGCTGAACGAGCTGCGCCTGGTCGCCCGCGAGCTCCACGTCGCGGCGGGCCTGCGGACAGGTGACCCCGCCTTGGTGGTCCCCGAGGCAGAGCGCCTCACCCGTGACGAACCCCTGCGCGAAGAGGGCTGGCGCCTGCACGCCCTGGCGCTGTGGAGCAGCGCCCGGCAGGCCGACGCCCTGGCGACGCTCCGGCGCGCCCGCGCCACGTTCGCCGACGAACTCGGTCTCGACCCCGGCCCCGACCTGGTCGCCCTGGAAGAGGCGATCCTCGCCCAGCGCATCGACATCCTCCGCACGGCCGTCCCCCCACCCCCGGCCATCCCACCCGCGGCCATCCCAGCCCCGGCCACCCCACCCCCACATGCCACGCCCTCGCACGACGCGACCCTGCGTCGCGCTGCCCCTTTCGTGGGGCGGGAGGGCGAGCTCGCCGCGCTGGTCTCGGCCGCCGGAGAGGCTGCCGCCGACGGGGTGCGCGTCGCTCTTGTCACCGGGGAAGCCGGGCTGGGCAAGTCGACGCTCTTGGAGCACCTCGGCGCGCGGCTGGAGCGCGACGGCTGGCTCGTCGCCGAAGGGCGTTGCCCGGAGGTCGACGGCGCGCCGCCCGCGTGGGCGTGGGTGGAGGCGCTGCGGGCCGTCGCCGCGACCGTTTCTCCCGGGGAGTTCGCCGGAGACCTGGCGCCGCTGCTCTCCGACTCCATGCCGGTGGACGGCGACGCCGCCGCCGGGCGGTTCCGGCTGCGCCGGGCCGTCTGGGGCTGGCTCGCGGCGGCCGCCACGGACCAGCCGGTCGCCGTCGTGCTGGACGACCTGCACTGGGCGGACACGACGACGCTTGGGCTGCTCGGCGGCGGCGTCGGCGTGCGCGCCCCGATCCTGGTCGTGGCGGCGTACCGCCCGGACGAGAGCGAGCACCTCACCGAGACGCTGGGTGCGCTCGCCCGCACCGCGCCGCTCCGGATCGCGCTGTCCGGGCTCGACGGCGCGGCGGTGGCCGAGCTCGTCCGGGCCGAGAGCGAGGCCGACGACGCGACGGTGGCGGGGATCGCCGAGCGCACCGGCGGCAACCCGTTCTACGTGCGGGAGAGCGCGCGGCTGCTGAACGGCGAGGGCGCGCTGGTCGCGCTCTCCGAGGTCCCCGAGGGCGTACGGGACGTGCTGCGGCGCCGGCTGGCAAGACTGCCCCAGAGCAGCGTGTCCGTCCTGCGGCTGGCGGCGGTGGCCGGCAGGGAGAGCTCGGTGGACGTGCTCGTGCAGGCCGCCGACTCCGACGCGGACGGCGTGCTGGACGCGCTGGACGCGGGCGTCATCGCCGGATTGCTCGACGAGCCGGGGCCCGGGCGGGTCCGGTTCGTTCACGCGCTGGTCAGGGACACGCTGGTCGCCGACGTCAGCCGGTTGCGGGCCGCGAGGATGCACGCCCGGATCGCCGCCGCCCTGGAGGGCACCGGCGACGTCGCGGCGCTCGCCCATCACCATGCGCGAGCGGGATCGCCGAAGGCCGTCGGCTATTGCGTGCGGGCCGCCGAGCTGGCCGAGGCGCGCTACGCCCACGACGTGGCGGCCGCCCTCCTCACCGACGCGGTGGCCAACTCCAGCGAACCGGACGAGCGCGTCGGCCTGCTCGGCAGGCTGCTCCGGGCGCAGATCAGGGCCGGGGCCGTCGCCGCGGCCAGGGACACGCGCCGGCAGGCCGTGGAGTACGCGGAGTCGATCGGCCGCGACGACCTGATGATCGCCGCGTTCACCGCCTGGACCGAGCCCACCCCGTGGCAGGCCCGCACGTACGGCACGGTCGACCGTCCCGTCGTCGACCGCCTCAGCCGCCTGCTCAAGCGCACCGGTCTCGCCCCCGACGTGCGGTCCCGCCTCCTCGTCGCGTACGCCAACGAGCTGGTGGGCGAGGACGACCCGACGGTCATGGCGGCGGCGCGCGAAGCCCTCGACCTCGCCACCGATCCCCGCCTCCGGGCCGCGGCGCTCCTGGTCCTCGCCAACGACCCCGGGCGGGAGGAGTACTCCCGCGAGCTGGTGGAGATCGGCGTCGAGCACGACCTGCCGGTCTACCGCGTGACCGGGCTGATCAGCCAGGCCGCGAACGCCGCTGCGGCCAACGACCCGGAGACGATGCGCCGCGTCACCGGGGAGGCGTACGACCTCGCCCGCGCCTACCGGATGCCGGAGGCGATCGGCGCCATCGAGATCGCGCTGGCGTCCCTGCTCCTCGTCGAGGGCCGGTTCGCCGACGCCGAGCGCCTCTACGTCGAGGCCACCGAACGCATGGAACGCGCCGGATCGGTGCACGCCGGCTTCGTCGGCCTCGCGCGGGCGGTGATCCGGCTGAACGACGGCACGCTCGGCGACCACCTGGACGACGTGCGCGCTCTCCACGAGGCGCTCGGCCCGATGGTCGCCGACCTGCTCGCGCTCGCCCTCCACGCAGCCGGCCGCAGCGACGAGGCCCGCCGCGTCCGCACGTCACCCAGCCCGATCCGGCCCGACTTCTTCTTCACCTTTCTGACCACCCTGCGCGCCATGGCCGTCATCGCACTGAACGACACCGGCGCCGCCGAGGAGTGCTACGCGGCCCTGCTCCCCCATCGCGACGGTCCTCCAGCCGGCGTCGCCAGCATGTCGCTGGCTGTGCGCCCGGTGGCCCACACGCTCGGCGAGCTGGCGCTGCTGCTCGGCCGCGACGACGAGGCCGCCGCCCATTTCGCCCGGGCCGCCGCCATCGCCGACCGCTGGAACGCCCCCCACTGGTCCGCCGCAGCCCGGGCACACCTCTGATCGACCCGGCCGGGACGGAAGGAAACGCCTCAGTGGCGCAGGTGCTTGCGGGCGAACTCCAGTTGCAGGCTCATCTGCGCGATCCGCTCGGCCACGACCAGCGAGCCGCGGATCGCGTCGTAGGTGTACACCTCGTACGGGTGCCCGTGCGCGGCCAGCCTGCCCACGTACTTCTCGATCTGGCGCAGCGGGCAACGCGTGTCGTTCTCCCCGGCCAGGATGAGCACCGGCGCCCGGACCCGGTCCACGTACGTGATGGGGGAGCTGGCGGCGTAGCGCTCGGGCTGCTCCTCGGGCGAGCCGCCGAGCAGCGCCCGGTGGTAGGCGCGCAGGCTCTCGGCCTCGTCCTCGTACGAGGTCTGGTGGCAGGCGATCGGCACGGCCGCGACGCCGGCGGCCCACAGGTCGGGCTGGGTGCCGAGGCCGAGCAGCGTGAGGTAGCCGCCCCACGCGGTGCCGGTCAGCATGACCCGCTCGGGATCGGCGATGCCGCGCTCCACGACCATCCGGCGGACGGCCGCCACGTCCTGCAGCTCGATGTGGCCCACGTCGCCGCGCAGCGCGTCGCGCCAGGCGGAGCCGTAGCCGGTGGAGCCGCGGTAGTTGACCCGCACCACGGCGAACCCGGCGTCCACCCAGGCCGCGACCTCGGGGGAGAAGGCGTCGTGGTCGTGCGCCGTGGGGCCCCCGTGCAGCATGAAGACGGTCGGGAACGGTCCGGCGCCGTGCTCGGGCCGCGAGACCAGCGCGTGGATCCGGCCGCCGGGGCCGGGGACGTCGAGGTCCTCCACGGGCACGCTGGGCGGCGCGGGCGGGCCGCCGGCGTTGATCACGACCTGGCCGTTGCTGGACTTGATGACCGGCGGGCGCGAGGCGCTGGACCAGGAGTACTCGACGTGCCCGGCGGGCCGCGGCGCGGCCTCCTCGATCACGCCGTGGGGCGTCTCGATCAGCGTGAGGCCGCCGCCTCCGAGGTCGTAGCGGTGCAGGTGGGTGCGGGCCCGGTTGTCGCGCAGGATGAGCAGGCCGCGGCCGTCGTGGTACCACTCGGCGCTCAGGTCGCCCGAGTCGCGCAGCCAGATCTCGCGCTGCTCGCCGGTGACCGGGTCCCAGACCAGGGGCTCCTGCCGTTCGCGGCGCTCGTGCAGGGCGAGCAGCCGGCGGTCGCCGGGCACGGGGGCGAAGCGCAGGCCGATGACGCCCTTGCCGGGCCCGTCGTACAGCTCGCGGACGGTCTCGCCGGACTGGCGCACCACCCGGAGCGCCGGGTGCCGGAAGTCGCCGTACTCGCCGTGGTTGACGGCGATGAGCTGGCCGTCCAGGGACATGTCCGCCACCCAGGCGGCGTCGGGGTGCTCGTAGAGCAGGCGGGAGGGCTCGCCGGGGCGTACGAGGTGGATGCGGAAGGAGCCCTCGCTGGCCAGGCTGATCGCGGCCAGGCCGGTGGCCGACAGGGCGATCCCGCCCGGCTGGCCGGGCGGCAGGTCGGGCGCGGCTAACTCGCTGGGGCCGCCGCCGAACGGCTGGCGCCACCAGACGCCGAACTCGTCGCCCTCGGTGTCGGCGAACCAGTAGATCCACTGGCCGGTGGGGTCGATGGTGGCGTGGGCGGTGCCCTTGGGGCGCTCGGTGACCTGCCGGGTGGCGCCGGTGGCGCGGTCCCAGGCGTAGACCTCCCAGGTGCCGGTGGCGTTGGAGCGGTAGATGGACCTGTTCGGCGCCTGGCGCGCCCAGACCGGCAGCGTCATGCGCGACGCTCGGAACCTGGCCTGCCAGCGTTCCTCGGCCTTCATCCGGCGCGCCCCCTCCCTTTGCCGCCCGCCTCCGGCCACGGGTTGCCGTCCAGTATTGCGCCTGTATCGCGGAAATACTCGCGGAATGTGGGGGAATTTCGGGCTAAATGCCTCATCAGTAACACCAGCCCCACTTGTCCGTCAAGGAATGGTCCTTGCCTGCGGTACGGTCTCGAAGATAGACAGGTGAAAGGCGGCCCTGGTTATCACTTTTCGCGGCTTTGTTGGGGCTCCTGATGGTGTCGCGGTGTCGCCGGCGAAATAGGCGGCGATTCGGCCGGCGAGCTCGGCGGGATCGGTGTGCCAGGCGCTCGGGCCCATCCGCACCACCTCGGTGACTCCGTCGCGGTCCAGCTCCATGTCGAACGCGATGGAGCGCCGCTCCACCTCGGTGAACCCCTCCATGCCGCGGGCCAGCCGCCGCTCCTTGTCCTCGTCCACCGACAGCAGCCCCAGATCCCCGACGAGGGGACTGAGGTGCTCGGGTGCGGGCGTGACGACGACGACCGCGCCCCCGGGCCGCAGGACGCGCCGGAACTCGGCGGAGTTCCTGGGCGCGAAGACGTCCATCACCACGTCGGCCACCCCGCTCCTGATGGGCAGCGGCCGCCACACGTCGGCCACGAACGCGCCCAGCCTCGGATGCGCGCGGGCCGCCCGCCGAACGGCGTGCTTGGACACATCGAACGCCACCCCGATGCCTCCGTCCACCGCCTGGAGCACACCGGCCAGGTAGTGACCGGTGCCCGCTCCGGCGTCCACGATCACCGGTCTCCGCGCGGCGCCCGGCTCGTGCCCGGACGGCCCCGCCCGGTGGCCGGGATCCACTCCGGGACCACCGTACGCCTTCGTGACCGCTCCGTCTTCCGGGACAGCGAAGCTTTTCTCACGAATCGCCGTTCCTGCGCTCCCACGGCCGGGCGGAATGCGCGCCGCGACACTTTCGGCGACAGCTTCGACAAGCGGCGCAAAATGCCCATTGCTCAAGAAATCCGCCCGTGCGGCGACCATCTCGGCGCTGTCCGCCGTCCCGGGCACTCGCGATCCCACGAGCAGGCTCACGTATCCCTGCTTGGCGATGTCGAACGCGTGCCCGTCGCCGCACCGTACGGCGCCTCGGTCAATGGTCACCGTTTCCCCGCAAATAGGGCAGACCAGAAATTCGATGATGTCAGCGAGCATGCCCCCATTCTTCCGGGGGCGCGACCGTGGCCACCGCCCGGTGGCCCGATCAGGCCGCGGTCACGCCGCGGCGGCCCGGAGGAAGTCGGCGTTGCCCTTGGACTCGCGGAGCTTGCCGATCAGCAGCTCCAGCGCCTGGTGCCGGTCGAGTGCGGTGAGCATGCGGCGCAGCCGCCACACGATCTCCCGCTCCCCGGCGGGCAGCAGGATCTCCTCACGCCGCGTGCCGGACGCCTCCAGGTCCACCGCGGGGAACAGGCGGCGCTCCGCCAGGTCCCTGGCCAGATGGAGCTCCATGTTGCCGGTGCCCTTGAACTCCTCGTACAGGCTGTTGTCCATGCGCGAGCCCGTGTCCACGAGCGCGGTGGCGAGGATCGTCAGCGAGCCGCCCTCCAGCACGTTGCGCGCGGCGCCGAAGAAGCGCTTGGGCGGGTACAGGGCGGAGGCGTCGATGCCGCCGGTGAGCACGCGCCCGCCGCCCGGAGCCAGGTTGTTGTAGGCGCGGCCGAGCCGCGTCAGCGAGTCGAGCAGCAGGACCACGTCCCGGCCCTGCTCCACGAGCCGCTTGGCGCGCTCGACGGCCAGCTCCGCGACGGCGGCGTGGTCGCGGTCGGGGTGGTCGAAGGTGGAGGCGAAGACCTCGCCCCGGACGGAGGCGCGCATCTCGGTGACCTCCTCGGGCCGCTCGCCGACGAGCACCACCATGAGGTGGACCTCCGGGTGGTTGCGGGCGACGGCGGCGGCCAGGGCCTGCAGGACCATGGTCTTGCCGGCCTTCGGCGGGGCCACGACGAGCCCGCGCTGGCCCTTGCCGATCGGCGCGAACAGGTCGATGACCCGGGTGCTCAGCGACTCGGTCTCGACGCGCAGCCGCTCGTCCGGGTGCACGGGCGTCAGGTCCGCGAAGGCGGGCCGCTCGCGCCAGTCGGCGGCGCCGTTGACCGACTCGACGCTCACCAGCTTGCCGCCCGCGACGTCGGCGACGACGTGGTCGCCGGGGCGCAGCCCGAGCTGCCTCGCCCGGTCCGGCGGGACCCGGACGTCGTCGGGGCCGGCCAGGTGCCCGGCGCGGATGAAGGCGCCGCGCTCGCGCAGGTCGAGCAGGCCGGAGACGCGCCGCACGGGCGCCCCAGAACGCTGCCGGGGCACAGCCGGCAGGGACGCGGTGTGCTTCTTGGAAGAAGCGGTGTGCTTCTCGGAAGAAATGGTGTGAACAGTCATGATGGGGGCCCCTTTCCAGGGCAGGCCGAAGGCGGGATCCGGCGACAGGCGGCCGTCAGGGCCCGCACACGGGGCCCGCGTACGCGGGCAACGCCTATGCCGTGAAGCGGTACGCCGAGGACGGACGGCCCGGCGGTGATGGAAGCGAACCGATCCCGTACGAGCGGGATGATCGCTGGAGAAGATCGGCGGAGCGGAAGCTCGACGCCGTTCGGAACGTATCACACGTTCCGAGTCATGCAACACCTAGCCCGCATGGGCTATTCCCGGGCTGTTCTCGTGTCGTAGCACGCCGGAGCCCCTGTGCGGCCGTAACAATGTTCTTCTCGAACGGTTCGCCACGCCGGGCCGTCGAAGGACACGCGGGCCGCGTCATCGTGTCAAGCGTGATGCAGGGCTCCTGCAATCCGGCCAGGTTTTCCTGTAGGCAAGCAGCATTCCATAGGGGGATCCCATGAAGACCAGCACCCGTTGCCCTCGGTGCCACCACGAGCTCGACGAAGGCCCGATCATGTACCGCTGCGCGCACTGCTGCCGCACCGTCTACGCCGCCGACCTCGACAACGAGTACGTGCCGCGCACCCCCGTCGCCGCCTAGGAGCCCGTCCCCGTCCCCGAGCGGCAGCGCCTCGGAGGTGCTGCCCTCGACGAAGGCGACGTCTGGACGAAGGGGACGCCTACTCGTCGTCCCAGGCCATCGAGCTCATGCGCCAACCGGCGGGCGTCCGGACGAACTGGGTGGTCTTGTGGCCGGAGCCCTCGAACCACTCGCCGTCGAGGAAACCCGACTTCCGGTACTCGCTGAACCGGTGGGCGATCGATCCGAAGATCTCGGTCCGCTCGGCGACCTCCCATTCGGAGAACCCGGTCAGCGTCCCGTCGGTGAGGATCTTCTCCCGGGGGGCGATGAACGCGTCCAGATCGTAGATCACCAGCTCGTCACCGACGTTCTTGATAATCATCCCTTGGGGGATGAAGAGCTCGCGGACGACGCCGACGTCCGGCCGCGCGCCGCCGGTGTTGGTGAACGCCCCCATGAAGGCGCGCATGAGCCGGTCGATCTCGGCCTTGGGCTCCGGCACGGGCACCCCTCTCACGAATGGACGCCTCACTCTAGTCTGGACGGGTGCCACACCAGCCCCTCACCGTCTCGGGCGTCGAGGTGACGCCCCTCTGCGACGCGGTCGGCCCCATGGGCGAGGCCATCCTCCGCCCCATGGCCGAGATGTTCCCCGGAGCGGGCCTTCCGCAAGAGCCGTGGATCCTGCACTTCCACTGCTTCCTGATCCGTGACCCGGCCGGCCGCCTCACGCTCGTCGACACCGGCATCGGCGCCACCGGCTCACCGGCGTCCAGCTGGGCGCCGGTGCCCGGGTCGCTGGTCGGCGAGCTGGCCGCGGCGGGCGGCTCGCCCGCCGACGTCGGCACCGTGATCCTCACCCACCTGCACAGCGACCACGCCGGCGGCGCGGTCGGCGACGACGGCACGCCGGTGTTCGTCAACGCCCGCCACGTCCTCCAGCGCGCCGACCTCGACGCCGTCGGCGGCGAGCTGCGCGAGCGGGTGCTCAACCCGATCAAGGACCTGCTCCACGTGGTGGAGGGGGACGCGGAGGTCGCGCCGGGCGTGCGGGTCCACCTGACCGCCGGTCACACGCCGGGCCACCAGATCGTGCGCGTCGGCGACGTCGCCGTGACCGGTGACCTGGTGCTGCACCCGGCGCAGCTCGCCGACCCGGCCGTGCCGTACGTCTACGACGACGACCAGGAGCTGGCGGCGGCCACGCGCGCCAGGGTCCTCGGCGAGCTGCGCGCCGCCCGCGCCGTGCTCGCCACGGCCCACTTCGCCGACCCGTTCGTCCAGCTCTGAGCTCCTAGCGGCCGGCCAGGGCCGGCTGGTCGGACAGCAGCGACGCGGGCAGCGCGACCATCGCGGTCAGCCCGCCGTACGGCGACGGCCCGAGCCTGACCCGGATGCCGTGCCGGGCCGCCAGCCGGCTGACCACGAACATCCCGAGCCGGTCGCTCTGCGCCAGGTCGAACTCCGGCACCTCCTCCAGCCGGGCGTTCAGCTCGTCCAGCTCGGCGCGCACGAGCCCGAGCCCGCGGTCCTCGATCTCGACGGTGACCCCGTGGGGCGTGAGCGCGGAGCGGACGTCCACGCGCGTCTGCGGCGGCGAGAAGAGCGTGGCGTTCTCGACCAGCTCGGCCACGAGATGGGCGACGTCGGTGACCGCGCCGCCCAGCACCGACACCTGCGGCGGCTGCAGCACCTCCACCCGCGGGTACTCCTCCACCTCGGCCACGGCGGCCCGCAGCACGTCCACGAGCGGCACCGGGTTGCGCCAGCCGCGCCCCGGGGCCTGGTCCGACAGGATGATCAGACTCTCGGCGTGCCGGCGCATGCGGGTCGTGAGGTGGTCGAGCTTGAACAGGTCGGCCAGCATCTCCGGCTGCTCGGTGTGGCGCTCCATGCTGTCGAGCTGCATGAGCTGGCGGTGCAGCAGCGTCTGGTTGCGCCGGGCCAGGTTGACGAAGACCTGGCTGACCCCGTGCCGCAGCCGCGCCTGGTCCACGGCCGCCTCGACGGCGGTGCGCTGCACGCTGTTGAACGCCGTGACGATGTCGCGCACCTCGGCCGTGTCGGCCTTGACCTCCAGGGGCGCCAGCTCCTCCTCCGTGGGCCCGTCGCCGCCGGCGCGCAGCCGCTTGACCAGCCCGGCCAGCCGCACCTCGGCCAGCTCCGTGGCCGCGTCGCGCAGGCTGGCCAGCTCCTCGCCGAGGCGGCGGCGGAAGCGCAGCGACAGCAGGATCGAGGCGAGCACGGCCAGCAGGCCCGCACCGCCGGCCACGCCGATCTTGGTGAGGATGCTGTCGGCGGCGGGCGTGACCCGGCGGACGACGCCCTGCACCGCCTGGAACTGGTTGCGCTCGGTCGCCGCCCACAGGTTGTCGCCGTCCACGGGCCAGGTGGCCGCCGCCGCGGGCAGCCCGTTCATCGCGGCCTGCCCCCTGACGGCGTCCTCCGCCTTCAGGAACTCCTGGTACGCGGGTGAGGCCAGCAGCTCCTCGTACGGGCCGCGCAGCCGGCCGTCGAGCTGGGAGAGCGCCTGCGTGTAGAGCAGCCGCCGGGTGCCGACCATGCCGATGAACGCCTCGCGCTCGGCCTTGGTGACGCGGCCCCGGGCCAGCACCACCGCGATCACCGCGCGCTCCCGGGACAGGATGTCCTTGGCCTCGCCGAGCATGGTCACGGCCCTGGCCTGCCGGTAGAGCGACTGCTCCGGCACCAGCACCATGGCGTCGAACATGCGGAACGTGGCGTCTGCGATCCGGCTGTAGCCGTCGATCACCTCGAGCGGCGCGGGGGCGGACCCGTCCACCTTGCGGCGCAGCCGGGGCAGCTCGTCGAGCTCCCGGTACAGGGCGTCGAGCTGGGTGGCCATCTGCGGCGACAGGTCGCGCTCGCGGGCGGCGAGCTGCCGGAAGGCGGCCACGGTCCGGTCGGTGAGGGCGCGCTGCGTGGTCAGGCGCTGGCGGCCCTGCCTGCTCGTCAGGTACTCCACCGAGGCCAGGCGCTCGTTCTGGAGCTGCACGTTGATCTGCTCGGCGGGGTTGGACAGGTTGGTGACCAGCTCGTTCACCTGGAGGAGGCGCAGCCCGTCGCCGCCGGTCAGCGCCGCGGCGAACGCCCACAGGCCCACCAGCGAGGTGAGCGGGACGAGCAGCAGGACCAGCAGCTTGAGCGCGATGGGACGGCCACGTGTGGGGGGCATGCGACCTCCGGAGGCATGGTGAGATCGCCTCGCAGAGTACACCCCTTCAGGGGGATTTCTCCGGTGTGCAGGGGGCCGGCCCGCACAGCGGCGAGCCGTGGCGGGCGCGTCCTGGACGCCCGCCACGGCTCACCTGTGTCCTTCGTGTGCGCCTTCCGGACCGCCGCCGGTCGGGGCGGCGTGCCTTCCGGACCGCCGCCGGTCAGGGCAGCGTGTCCTCGGGGCCGCGCGCCACCAGGCGGTCGCCCGGCACCCGGGCGCCCGGCACCCGGGCATGGGCGGGGCCCCGCGTGCGCGCCTGCGTGTACGCCGGCTCCCGGTCAGCGCCGTCGCGCGGGAAGGGCGCGGTGTCGCGGTCCTCGTCGCGCTCCGCCGCGCGGGCGTCGCGGACGGCGGCGCGGGCGTCCGCACGGCCGGCCTCGCGGGCGGCGGTGCGCTCGGCCGCGACGCGGTCGGCGGCGGCGTGCTGGGCGGCGCGGTCGGCGGCGGCGTGCTCCGCGGCCGCGCGGTCCGTGGCGGCGTGCTCACGTTCGAGCCGGCGCTCCAGCTCCCGCTTCTCGTCCTCCAGGCGGGCCACCCGGTCGGAGGTCTGCGCCTGGTCGGCGCGCATCCGCCGGCGGCGTCGCGCGGACCTGCGCGTGCCCGCCACCATCATCCACAGGCCCAGAAGCAGCACCGCGGCGGTGATCGCCCCGGCCGCGAACATCTGGACATGGTCGAGCTGTAACGTGTAACCGAACAGGATGTACCTGGACGTCTCCTCGGTGGCCACCAGGACGACGGCACCACCGGCGAGCAGGACCAGGACCAGGCCTAGCAAGGTCATCCGAACTCACCCCTTGTCGTCTGAGCGCCTCCCTTCTGCCCATCGGCGCGGCCGATATGCGGCGCAGGCCCTATCCCGTAAGGGTTCCAGGTGAGGATGGCGTCATGAGACCCGACCCCGGCCAGGTGCTGCACTTCTCCGAGGACCCCACGATCGAGCGGTTCGCGCCGCACGTCGCGCGCACGTCCGCGCGGGCCGAGCCGTACGTCTGGGCGGTGGGGCCCGAGCGCTGCCCCGACTACTGGTTCCCGCGCCAGTGCCCGCGCGCGATGGCCTGGCGCGACCCCGGCACCACCGACGCCGACGCCGAGCGGATCATCGGCGCCGGCTGCGGCGACCGGGTCCACGCCGTCGAGTACGGCTGGCTGCGCGCGATCACGGAGGTGCGCCTGTACGCGTACCGGCTGCCGGCCGAGCCGTTCGAGCCCATCGGCGAGCCCGCCCACGCCGTGGTCGCCCGCGTGCCGGTGGAGCCGCTCGGGCCCGCCGAGCCGGTGGGCGACCTGCTGGAGCTGCACGAGCGGGCCGGGATCCAGCTCCGCGTGCTCGACCGGCTCTGGCCGTTCTGGGACGAGGTGACGTCCAGCACGCTCGGGTTCAGCGGGATCCGGCTGCGGAACGCTCGTCGATGAGGGCGGTCAGGCGCTCGACCGGCATCGACCCGGGCGGCAGCTTCTCGCGGGCGAACCGGTCGGCCTCGCGCTGGAGCACGTCGTTGACCGGGGTCGGCAGGCCGTACTCACGGCCGAGCAGCACGATCTCGCCGTTGAGGTAGTCGGTCTCGATGGTGCCGCTGGAGCGGGCGAGGCTCTGCCAGGACGAGCCGCCGCCGCGCTGGGCGCCGCCGATGGGCCGCACGTCCACCTGGTCGCCGCGCAGCGCGCTCTCCTCCTCCTGGCCGGTGTACGGGATCCCGGCCTCCTCCAGCACCGCGGCGCCCTCCGCCCGGGCCCGGTCGTGCAGCGTGCCGACGCCGGGCTCGTGGCCGCACAGGGCCTCGACGGCGTTGCCGAGGTTGCCGAGCAGCTTGCCGTACTTCCAGCGCATCACGTCGGGCTGGGCCAGGGCCACGAAGTCGCTCTTGCACAGGTCGGCGACCATCTGGCGGGCCAGGTCGTCCACACCCTGGGGATAACGGCCGACGTGGAACATCCCGGAGTGCGGCATGCCGTAGGCGGCGACCGTGCCGGGTTCGAGGTGCAGGGCGGGCAGCCACACGCACATGCCGTAGACGCGCTCGAACCTCCGCATCACGGTCCGCTCGTTGTCGACGCCGTTCTGCGCGCAGAGCACCGGCAGGTGGCGCGGCCAGGGGTCGAGCGCGGCGACGGTGTCCTGCGACTTGGTGGCCAGCACCAGCACGTCGTCGTCGCGCGTGGGGACGGGGCCGTCGGCGGTGGGGACGGGGAGGGTGTCGTCGGACTCGGGGGTGAGCAGGCGCAGGCCGCGTGTCCTGAGCGCCTCGTAGTGGGCGCCTCTGGCGATCAGCAGCACCTCGTGCCCCGCCTGGAAGAGGCGGGCCCCGATGGTGCCGCCGACCGCTCCCGCTCCGATCACGATGTAGCGCATGGCTCCGAGGATGTCACTCCCGGCTTCACGGCCGCCCACCGGGCCGCCGCTCGGGCCCTCGGGACTACTTCGCGAGGGCGACCTGGGTCCGCGGGATGGCAGCGCCGCGGAAGCGCTCGCGCACGATCGTCCTGAGCACCCGCCAGCCGTCGCGGACGGCGTGCAGGTTGCTCTCGCCGTGGATGCGGCTGCGCTCGTGGCTCGGGACCTCGGCGATGAGCAGGCCGGCCTGGGCGGCGCGGACGTTCATGAGCGTCTCGATCTCGAAACCGTCGCAGTCGAGGCCCATCGCGTCCAGGTGCCGGGCCCAGAAGGCGTTGTAGCCGTAGCACAGGTCGGTGTAGCGGGTGCCGTACAGCCAGTTGGTGAGCCCCGTCAGCGCCCGGTTGCCGAGGGAGCGCAGCGGGCTGATGTCGTCGGAGCCGCCGCCCGGGGCGTACCGGGAGCCCTTGGCGAAGTCGGCGCCGTCCTCCAGGGCGGCGACGAAGGAGAAGATCTCCCGGCCGTCGGTCGAGCCGTCGGCGTCGATCATGACGATGATGTCGCCGGAGGCGGCCGCGAAGCCTTCGATGAGGGCGTTTCCCTTGCCCCGTCCGGTCTGGGTGACCACCCGGAGGTCGGGGCGCAGCCGGCGGGCCACGGCGACGGTGTCGTCGCTGGAGTTTCCGTCGACGAGCACGACCTCGTCGATCCAGGCGGGCAGGGTCGCGAACACGTGTGGCAGGTTGTCGGCCTCGTTCATCGCGGGGACGACGACGGTGACGCTGGCGGTGAATGGCCCCTTGTTCATGCCTAGACGGTGCAACTCGGCGCATGCAAGCCGCTTGACTTCGCCTTGCAGGGATCATGGTAATCCATGCCTCATCTGGGCATGTTCATCATCCTGTGACCTGGTGACACACTCGCGGCGGGGCGTTGCGCGGCCCGGTGGGACGACCTTGACTTCCCCACCCGAATGTGCGCCTCTAGCGGAGCAGCGGCAGCCGGCCGGTCAGGCGGTCCACGTCCGCGCGCGGCCCGATGACGCTCACGGCGAGGTACGCCAGATCCTGTGCCCCGGTGCGGGCCAGCTCCGCGAGGTAGTCGTCGTAGACGTTGGTCCGCTGCGCGATGGCCGCCATGTCCGCGATCGCCACGCCGGCCGTACGGGCGGCGTCGTCCCGGATCCGGCGGACGATCGCGGACGGCGCGGCCAGCACCGTGCATCCGGTCCACGGCAGCCCGGCGTGCGCCCCGCCGGAGGCGTCCTCGCCTCCGGAGCCCAGGATCGACGGCACCGCCTGGCTGGTGGACGCGGCCAGGCACGCCGCCGCGTTGGCCTGCAGCCCGCGGGGCAGGTCACGGTCCAGCACGATGACCCATTTGACCGGGAGCTCCCTGGTGGGCAGGTCGGGACGGTGGTCGAGGTGCGCGAGCGCGGTCATGAAGGCTCCCTTCTCCGAACTTCTGAAGTGAGTTTCACAGCATCGCCGCTGAGCTGACAAAGCAGTTACGCTCTTTCCGAAGGAAGTTCGGAAAATCGTCAGGGAGCGCGTACGTGGACGAACTTGATGCGGCCATCCTCGCCGAGCTCCAGCGCGACGGCCGCCAGACCAACAGGGAGCTGGCCGAGCGCATCGGCATCGCCGCCTCGACCTGCCTGGAGCGCGTGCGCGCGCTGCGCGCCAACGGGGTGATCGAGGGCTTCCACGCCGAGGTCAACCTGGCCGCGATCGGGCGCCCGGTCCAGGCGCTGATCAACGTGCGGCTCCACCCAAAGATCCGGGAGGCGGTCGAGGGGTTCCGCGAGTACATCACGGCGCTGCCCGAGACGCTCGCGATCTTCGTCGTGTCGGGCGGCGACGACTTCATCATCCAGGTGGCCGTGCGCGACACCGGGCACCTGCGCGACTTCGTCCTCGACCACGTGTCGCGGCACCGCAACATCGCCGACGTGCGCACCTCGCTCGTCTACGACCACATCCGCAGGACGTCCCTGGAGGTGCTGGAACCGGAGCGCCCGAGCCGCCCCCGCACGGGCCGCAAACCCCGCTGAGCGCCGTGGGCTCAGGAGGGATCAGACCAGGGCCTCGTCGGCGCGGGCCAGGATCTCGTCCACCGTCTCGGCCGGGCTCTGGTGCGAGGTGTCCAGCCACAGGCCGATACGCGGCGTCTCGTTCCGCAGGGCGCCGTCGAGGTCGGCGACCGTCCACGCGCCGTACCCCGTCTTGGGGCGCTCCCGCTCACGCCGCTCCACCGCGTCCGCGTCCGGCGCGAGCACGACCACCCGCAGCGGCCGCGCCGTGATCAGCGACACGAGCAGCGCCAGCTCCTCGCCCAGCACCACGTCCTGCACGACCGGTGTGAACCCCTCCCCGGCGTACAGGTCGGCCGCCGAGGCCGCGAGCCGGTACCTCAGCCGGAGCTGGCGCGTGGCCTCCCCGGCGTCGCCGGGCGCCATGTCGGCCCGGCCGTTGACGATCATGCGGCGGAACAGGTCGCCGCGGAGGTGCACGGAGCGGGGCAGCCGCTCCGCCAGCGCCTGCGCGACCGTCGACTTGCCCGCGGCCATGATCCCGGTGATCAGCACGACGCCCTTCACGGACCCGCTCCTTCCCGGTGCCTCGCCTCGTCCGGCACCTTGAGCACCACGATGGCGACGTCGTCGCTGAGCACGCCGGACTGGTAGGCGGACACCTCCTGCAGGAGCCGGCCCGCGATGTCCGAGGCGCTGTCGTCCCGGGCCTCCAGCAGTGCCCGCTCCATCCGTTCCTCGCCGAACAGCTCGCTGTCGCGCCGGGCCTCGATCACGCCGTCGGTGAAGAAGACGACGCTCTCGCCGGGGCGCACCTCCACGGTGACGTCGCTGAGGTTCAGCCGGCGCAGCATGCCGAGCAACGTGCCGGGCCGGCCCACCCGGGACGCGCCGGCGCCGGTGAGGTGGACCGGCTGCGGGTGCCCGCCCAGGCTCAGCGTGAGCAGGCAGCCGCCGCCGGGCGGGAGCGACACCTGGGCGTAGGCGACGGTGACGAAGCGGTCGGTGCGCTCCCTGACCACCGCGTGGTGCAGGGACGCCAGGATGGCCGACGGGGTGGGCTCGCGGGCCGGAGCGGCGCGCAGGGTGTAGCGGGCCAGGCTGGTGACCACCGCCGCCTCCGCGCCCTTGCCCGAGACGTCCCCGATGACCAGGGCCCAGCCGTCGTGGGTCTCGTACATGTCGTAGAAGTCCCCGCCCACCTCGTCGCCGAGGCCGGCGGGCCGGTAGATGCCCGCCAGGTCGAGGCCGTCGACGCGGGGCAGGCCGGGCGGTATGAAGCTGGCCTGCAGGATGCCCGCCAGCTCGCGGGCCTCCTTCTCCGAGTGCTCGGCCCGTTGCCGGGCCAGCAGCAGCTCCTGCTCGTAGCTGCGCCGGTCGGTGGCGGCGAAGACGCAGATCCAGATCTCCCGCGGCCCGGCGGGATCACCCTTCATGACGGCGTTGAGCAGCACGGGCAGCCGGTCCCCGGCCGCGCGGCGGAAGTCGACGGCGATCTCGCGGGCGGAGGACTGGAGGGCGAGCAGCGGGGCGAAGTGCGTCTCGTAGAAGATCCGGTCGCCCACGGGCAGCAGGTCCTGGACGCGGGCGCGGCCGACGAGGTCCTCGGCGCGGTGGCCGGTCATGGCGAGGAAGGTCCGGTTGGCCAGGCGGATGGCGCCGTCGGCGTCCGTCACGAGGAAGCCGCACGGCGCGTCCTCGAACAGCTCCTCGAAGCCGCTCGTCAGGCCCACGGCGGACCCTGGGCTCGGGTCACAGGAACGCCTTGATCGCCGCGATCGTCTCCTCGGGGGCGCTGAGGTTCGGGCAGTGGCCGGTGGCGCGCATCAGCACCAGCTCGCTTCCGGGGAGGGCCGTGTGGACGTACCGGCCGACGGCCTCGGGGGCGATCACGTCGTCGGCGCACTGGAGGACGAGCGCCCGCGTGCGGCACTGGTCCAGGTCGGCGCGGTTGTCCGACAGGAACGTCACCCGGGCGAAGCGCTGGGCGATGTCCGGGTCGGTGCGGCAGAAGCTGTTGGCCAGCTCCTCGCCGAGCTCCGGCCGCTCCGGGTTGCCCATGATGACCGGCGCCATCTGGCTGGACCAGCCGAGGTAGTTGCTGTCGAGCGACTCCAGCAGCTCCTCGATGTCCTGCGCGCTGAAGCCGCCGACGTAGCCCTCGTCGTCGATGTAGCGGGGTGAGGGGCCGACGAGCACGAGGTCGGCGAAGCGGTCCGGCTCGGCGTTGGCGGCCAGCACGCCGACGAGGGAGCTCACGGAGTGGCCCACGAAGCTCACCTCCGTCAGGTCCAGCTCGTGGCAGATGTCGAGGACGTCCTGCGCGTACCCGTGGAGGCTGGAGTAACGCTCCGGGTCGTAGGCCGACAGGTCGGAGTGTCCCGCGCCGACGTAGTCGAAGAGCACGACCTTGTACGCGTCCTCGAAGGCGGGCGCGACGAGGCGCCACATGTTCTGGTCGCAGCCGAAGCCGTGGGCGAACATCAGAGGCTTGCCGTCAGGGCGGCCCGAGACCTTGACGTGGTTGCGTACCAGTACGCTCATGATTTCCGAGCATAGGCCATCAAAATCGCTCAAACCTTGTCAGGTGATGGCAAAAGGCGCGATAGGGCCGCATTCGCTGGGCATCCCCACGACGTGGAGCTCGCGATTCTCCCGCTCGCCGTCACGATGATGATGGGGCCGCAGATCGTGTCGGCCGTCATCCTGGCGACCACCGAGCGGCCCGTGCGGGCATCACTGGCGTTCCTCGCGGGAGTGGCCCTAGCCGCGACGATCGGCGTGGCGATCCTGCGCGCCCTCTTCCTGCTGCTCGGCGGCGAGACGCTGGGACGTCCCGCCGACCACGGGTCGTTGGGCACGATCATCCAGATCGCGCTGGTCGTCCTGCTGGCCGCCCTCGCGGTCAAGAACTACGTGACCCGGGCGAGCGCCGAGCCGCCGAAATGGCTCGGCGCGCTCATGGAGGCCGGGCCGGGCAAAGCCTTCACGACCGGATTCCTGCTGATCCTGCTCATGCCCTCGGACCTCATGGTGATGGCCACCGTGGGCGTCCGGCTGGCGCAGGCCGGAGAGAGCCTGGCGGCGGCCGTGCCGTTCCTCGCGGCCACGGTGCTGATCGCCGCCCTGCCCCTCCTGGCCCTGCTGATCTTCCACCGGCGGGCGAAGAAGGTCATGCCGCAGGTGCGGACCTGGGCGAACACGAACGGCTGGCTGATCAACATCCTGGCCTGCCTGATCTTCATCGTGCTCATCCTCGCGTGAGCCCCGCGCGGCTCAGCTCCAGGTGGCCCGCTTGAGCACGCTCGGCAGGCCGTACGTGTTCCAGGCGTCCACCACCAGGATTTTGGACTTCGGCAGGAACCACTCGCGCTGGTTCCACTTCGACTGCACGCGGCCGGTGTCGTTCGTCACGCAGGTGTTCGGCCAGACGGTGTACTGCGCCTTGTGGCCGGGACCCACCTGGCGCAGCCCCCGGTAGGACGCCTTCTCGCCGTGCATCCAGCTCAGCCGGGAGTTGTACGGGCAGGGGATCACGCCGCTGGAGGGGTGGAACTGGTACTTGCCGGTGTAGGTGACGGAACCGCCGCCGACGGGGACGTTCGTGTACGCCTTCGGGCCGAAGATCCAGAAGCTCTCGCAGTCCGGTGCGAACGCCTCCGGCTTCTTGCACAGCAGTCCGGTGACCACGACGACCGTGTCGCCCTTGCGGTGCACCTTCCAGTCGGCGGGGATCTTCAGGGTCATCCCGCGGAAGGAGAGGGTCTTGGTCTGCTCGGCGGCCGAGTCGGCGAAGGCCGGGGCTGCTGTCGCGAGCAGGGAAGTAGCCGATACCAGGGCAAGGGCGGCGAAGCGCTTTCTCATGTCCGGCAAGCTACGCATCCGTACTTGTCATCCGCTGGCTGTTCGCTTGACGGGTGTTACGATCTCAGACATAAATCGTACATACGTGTTCAAGTTATGCGAGAGGTCGTCCACCATGGTGCTGAGCGCGGACGCCACGATGGTCCTGCTGGCGGCGGGGCTGATCTTTCTGCTGGCGTTGCTGCTGGGCGTCTGGAAGTACCGCCAGATGGCTGTCTCGGCGGAACACGTGGCTCATCCCTATGTGGACATCGCGCATCGAGCCGCCCTGCTCTATTCGTTCGCGACGCTGCTGCTCGCGGCGTTCGTCGAACTGAGCGACTGGCCCCCGCCGGTCGACCTGGCGGCGGCGGGGATCGTGATCTTCTTCTTCGTGGCCGCGATCGGCTCGTACGTCTACCACGGCTGGCGTCGTGACACCGACAACCAGCGGCGTCACCCCGTACGCGGCACGGGCCTGTTCATGGTCGCGCTGATGGTCGGTGAGATCGGCGGCTTCGCGGTGCTGCTGGCCGGATTCGTCCGGGCACAGCTGTGGTGAGCCGGAACACCTCGGCCGGGTTCAGCCGCCGACCGGGTGGTCGTGCCGGCCACGCAGGGTCGCCAGGCGGGCCTGGTACTCGTCGGTGCCGATCTCCCCGCGGGCGAACCGCTGCGCCAGGATGTCCTCCGGTGTCACCCGGCGGGGCGGCATCTCACCGCTGGTCGTCCTGCTCAGGTAGCGGGTGGCCAGCACGATCGCCGTGATGAGCGCGCCCCAGAACACCACCGTGGTGAAGATCATGAGGGCCATGCCCCATCCGCCGGTGCCGTAACCCCACATCATCGTGACCACCTGCCTTCTCGCTCTCCTCCAGCCTGCGCGCCCCTCGGGGGCCCCGGCAGAGGTCCTTCGTCCCCTTGGGCAGGGTCTTAGGTAGGCGGTCGACGAACGAACAAGGGCCCGACCGCTGTCTCCAGCGATCAGGCCCTTGCCTGCGAGTCGGGGTGGCGGGATTTGAACCCACGACCTCTTCGTCCCGAACGAAGCGCGCTGCCAAGCTGCGCTACACCCCGGTGCACGCCGTCTTGCTCGTGCTTGGGAAAGTCTAGCGGACTTCGCGGGTGCTTGTGACGCCGTCGCCGCCCGATCCGCGCCCGGCTCAGCGGCGGGGGACGAGGGTCAGCAGCGTCGCCTCCGGGAAGCAGGCGAAGCGCACCGGCGCGTACGGCGAGGTGCCCAGGCCGGCCGAGACGTGCAGCCAGGCCGAGTCGTGCCGGCTCAGGCCCTTGACCCGGGCCCGGTCGATGCCGCAGTTGGTGACCAGCGCGCCGTAGAAGGGGACGCAGAGCTGCCCGCCGTGCGTGTGGCCCGCCAGCAGGAGCTGGTAGCCGTCGGCCGCGAAGCGCGTCATGTTGCGCGGCTCCGGCGAGTGCATGACGCCGAGCCGCAGGTCGGCGTCCGCCGGCGCCGGGCCCGCCACCCGGTCGTAGCGGTCGAGGTCGATGTGGGAGTCGTGGATGCCCGCCACCGCCACGTCGAGGTCGCCGACCTTGATCCGGGCCGTGGTGTTGTTCATGTCGAGCCAGCCCTCGGCGGCCATGCCGGCGCCCAGTTCCTCCCACGGCAACGACGGCACGTGCTGGCGGCGGTCGTTCTTGGAGGTGCGCCACAGGTAGCGGGCCGGGTTCTTGGGCTTGGGCGCGTACAGGTCGTTGGAGCCGTACACGAACAGGCCCGGTCGCGACAGCAGCGGCTCCAAGGCGTACAGCAGCGACGGGACGGCGTCGGGGTGGGCGATCGAGTCACCGGTGTTGACGACCAGGTCGGGCTCCAGCGCCCCCAGCGAGCGCACCCACTTGATGAGCATGTCGCGGCGCGGCGTCAGGTGGAGGTCGGACAGGTGGAGGACCCGCACCGGCCGCCGGCCGCGCTCCAGGACCGGCACGTCGAAGCGGCGCAGCCGGAACCAGTTGCGCTCGACGACGGAGGCGTAACCCAGCCCGGCCAGGCCGAGACCGAGCATGGACAGGGGTACTGAGACGGCTTTCCTCACGTACTCATGATGCCCGACAACGGGCACGTGCCGTCCGGCCAGACGGCAAGATGGACGTCATGAGCGCATTGAAGGACAAGCTGAAGGCCGATCTCACGGCCTCGTTGAAGGGCCGGGACGAGGTACGTCTCCGGACGATTCGGATGGCACTCGCCGCGGTGAACGTCGAGGAGGTCGCCGGCAAGGAGGCCAGGGAGCTCTCCGACGACGAGGTCGTCAAGGTGCTGACCAAGGAGGCCAAGAAGCGGCGCGAGGCGGCCGAGGCGTTCCGCGGCGCCGGCCGGGCCGAGCAGGCCGACGCCGAGCTGGCCGAGATGGCGGTGCTGGAGGAGTACCTGCCCGCGCAGCTCAGCGACGAGGAGCTGCGGGCCCTCGTCGACGAGGCCGTCGCGGAGACGGGCGCGGCCGGGCCTCAGGCGATGGGCCAGGTCATGAAGGCGGTCAACCCGAAGGTCGCCGGGCGCGCCGAGGGCGGCCGGGTCGCCGCCGCGGTCCGCGCGCGCCTGGCCCAGTAGGCCGGGCCGAGCCCGGGGCCCGGTAGGCCGGGCCGAGGCCGGGTCCCGCGGGGAGCCGGTGGGCGGGCCCAGGAGGGCCCGTGGCGGCATGCGAGAGGCCTCCGCCCAGGGGGACGGAGGCCTCCGGCCGGCTCAGCCCAGGGGCGGGCTCAGCGGCCGCGCCTCATCTGGTCCTCGGTGATGGTCTGCGGCGTCTGCGGGGTGCCGGTCGCGCCGTTGTCGCCGCCGCGGCCACGCCGGCGGCCGTTGCCCGGGTCGCCCTGGTCGCGGTTGTCGAACTGGTCACGGAACTGGTCGAGGAGGTCCGGCGGACTACCCTCCTCCTCCTGCTTCTTCTTCGGCTTGGGCGCGCAGTTGTCGCCGCAGCCGCCGAAGCGCTCCTGGTTGACCGGGGTGAACTCGGCGGCCTCGACGCCCTTGAGCGCCCCCAGCATGGCCTGCTTCCAGATGCGGCCGGAGATCGACGCGCCGTACACGTACGAGTAGGAACGCCCGCCGATCGTGACGCCGATCAGCTTGTGCTTGAACGCGCCGCGCAGGTCGCCGAGGCTGACCGCGCTGGCCAGGTTCGGCGTGTAGCCGGCGAACCAGGCGGCGGTGTAGTCGTCGGTGGTGCCGGTCTTGCCGGCGGCGTCGCGGCCGATGCCGCCGACCTCCTGCATGGTGCCCTTGGTGAAGACGCCCGACAGGATGCCGCTGACGGCGTCGGCGACCTCGGGGTCCATGACCTTGGAGCACTTGGGCTTGAACTGCCTGATCTTGCCGTACCGGTCCTTGATCTCGGTGATGGCGAGCGGCTTGCAGTACTGGCCGCGGGAGGCGAACACGGCGTAGCTGTTGGCCACGGTGACGGGGTCGACCTCGTTGATGCCGAGCGTGAACGTCTCGTACTCGCCGAGCTTGCCGCCGTCGGCGCGCTTGAGGCCGAGCCGCTTGGCCAGGTCGACCACCTTGCACAGGCCGACCCGCTCCTCCAGCTTCATGAAGAACGTGTTGACCGAGCCCCACGTGCCGGTCTGCAGGGTCTTGAAGCCGCCGCCGCCCTCGCTGGAGTTGCGCACCTCGTGGCTCGGGTCGCCGACCCGGTTGCCCTTGCAGTCGCGGAACGCGCCGT
Source organism: Nonomuraea rhodomycinica (assembly GCF_013363995.1). GTDB lineage: Bacteria > Actinomycetota > Actinomycetes > Streptosporangiales > Streptosporangiaceae > Nonomuraea > Nonomuraea rhodomycinica. Next base: position 24,926 of record NZ_JABWGO010000010.1, read on the forward strand.
AGCTGGGAGCGGAGTACCCGGCCGGCGACGGGAAGCCGTCGCCGTACTTGTAGCCCTCCTCCAGCGCCGCGGCCAGCGTGTACGCCTTGGCGGTCGAGCCCTGCTGGAACCCGACGCCGCCGCCGTGCTTGGCGTCGGCGACGATGTTGTAGCTGACCTCGTTCTTCTTCTTGTTGCCGCCGAACTTGCGCGAGGCGGCCATGGCCTTGATCTCACCCGTGCCCGGCACGATCATCGCCTGCGCGGCGGCGGGCTTGTCCTTGGTGCTGACGTACTCCTTGATCGCCTTCTCGGAGGCCGCCTGCATCTTCGGGCTGATCGTGGTCTTGATCTCCAGGCCGCCGCGCTGGAGCAGCTTCAGGCGCTCCTGCGGGGTCTTGCCGAAGGCGTCGTTGTTGAGGATCTCGTTCTGTACGTACATGCAGAAGTACGGGTACTTGCTCGCCTCGCAGCCGCCCGGCGCCGCGATGCCCTTGTAGCCGAGCTTCTTCTTCTTGGCCTCGGCCGCCTCCTGCGGAGTGATCTTGCCGAGCTGGGCCATCCGGTCGAGGACCGTGTTGCGCCGGTCGAGCAGCAGCTTCTGGGCCTTCTTGCCGACGCTCGGGTCGGTGCGGGCCGGGTTCTGCACGGCGCCGGCCAGGGTGGCGGCCTGGACGAGGTTGAGCTCCGCGGCCGGCTTGTCGAAGAACCTGCGGGAGGCGGCCTGGATGCCGTGGGCGCCCGCGCCGAAGTAGGCGATGTTGAGGTACTTCTCCAGGATCTGGTTCTTGGAGTACTTCTTCTCCATCGCCATCGCGTACCGCAGCTCGTTGAGCTTGCGCGACACGGTCGGGGCGATGGCCGCCTGCTGCTCCTCGGGCGTCTCGGCCGCGTTGACCAGCACCTGCTTGACGTACTGCTGGGTGATCGACGAGCCGCCCTGGGTGACGCCGCCGGTCGTCATGTTCTTCACCAGCGCGCGCGCCGTGCCCTCGACGTCGATCGGGCCGTGCTGGTAGAAGCGGAAGTCCTCGATCGAGATCAGCGCCGTCTGCATGATCGGCGCGACCTTGTCCAGGGTCACCGACTGGCGGTTCTCGTAGTAGAACTGCGCGATCTGCTTGCCGTCGGCGTCCTTCAGGACCGTGCGCTCGGGCAGCGGAGGCTCTTCGAGATCCTCCGGCTTGAGATTGATCTCCTTCATCGCCGTGTTTGCGGTGATTCCCGCCCCGCCGACGGCGGGCAGCGCGATCGCGGCCGTCAGCACGCCGGCCGCCGCGCCGGCGGCGATCAGGCGCACGATGTTCACGAACGGTGAGGAACGATCTTTACCCTGAGCTTGCACAGCATCCAGGGTACGTCGAAAGGGTGACCTTATCGGTAACTCGATCACATTTCGCCTTGACTGACGGGGGTGACTAGTCATTCCCGGTCAACGGAGCGGCGAGAAATTGGTCCTCTGGGGTCTGTCGGCCCGAACGTCTAGTTGCGTACGTTCTCCTCTGCGGCAACTGAATACGGAGGCTCGGCGCCCGCGCCCGTCGGCCCCAAATGACGACTGACCACCTAAGGGGAGTGGGGTCGAAAAATGTGGATCACGGATTGGACCTCCCGTGCCGCCTGTCGTGGTGCGGACCCGGACGCGCTGTTCGTCCAGGGAGCCGCACAGAACAGGGCTAAGCTGATCTGCCGAGGATGCCCGGTCCGTACCGAATGCCTCGCCGATGCGCTGGACAACCGCATCGAGTTCGGGGTGTGGGGCGGTATGACGGAACGGGAACGCCGGGCCCTGCTCCGGCGGCGGCCTGACGTGGACTCGTGGCGCGAGCTGCTCGAGTCCGCCAAGGAAGAGTACGAGCGCACCAATGAGCTGATCGCGGGCTGAGTTGCCCGGAGTACGGCCGGCGTACGACGCCGGCCGTACTCATGCGCTCGCCAGGAGCTCTCCGATCTGGCGCAGACCCGCGAGATCGTGGACGTCCTCCGACATGGCGCGAACCTGGACGACCGGCACCGTGGGATGCGCGGAGACGAAGTGCTCCTGCTCCCGGTGCTCGCGGGCCACGAGTTGCATCCTGCCGGTGTGCAGCCGCAGCACGGCGGCGGTCAGCTCGTGCTCGCCACGCGACTCCAGGTCCTCGGCCGCGGCGGCGCTGCGGGCGGCGGACAGGCCGTTCGCGGGCGCGTCGTGGACGCGGTTCACCACCAGGCCGGCGAGGGGCATGCGCTCCTCGGCGAGCCGCTCGACGAAGTACGACGCCTCGCGCATCGCGTCGCGCTCGGGCGCGGCCACGACGACGAACGCGGTGCCCGGCGCCTGCAGCAGCTTGTACGTCAGCTCTGCGCGCTGCCGGAAGCCGCCGAAGACGGCGTCCAGGGCCGAGACGAACGTCTGCAGGTCCTTGAGCACCTGCGCGCCGAGCAGCTTGGTCATGGCGCCCGCGACGAGCCCGAACCCGGCGTTGAGCAGCTTGAAGGCGCTGCGCCCACCGGCCTTGGCCGGGGCGGTCAGCAGCCGGATGAACCTGCCGTCGAGGAACCTGCCGAGCCGTTCCGGCGCGTCCAGGAAGTCGAGCGCGGAGCGGGACGGCGGCGTGTCCACCACGATCAGGTCCCACTCGTCGGAGCGGCGGAGCTGGCCGAGCTTCTCCATCGCCATGTACTCCTGCGTGCCGGAGAAGCTGGACGACAGCGACTGGTAGAAGGGGTTGGACAGGATCTGCCGGGCGCGCTCCGGGTCGGCGTGCGCCTCGATGATCTCGTCGAACGTCCGCTTCATGTCGAGCATCATGGCGTAGAGCTGGCCGCCGCCCTCGTGCCGGCTGACCAGCCGGGGCGTGTTGTCCAGCTCGGTGAGCCCCATCGACTGCGCGAGCCGCCTGGCCGGGTCGACGGTGAGCACGACCGCGCACCGGCCGCGCTCGGCGGCGCGCAGCCCCAGGGCGGCCGCCGTGGTGGTCTTGCCCACGCCCCCGGCCCCGCAGCAGACGATGATCCGGGTGCCCGGGTCGTCGATGATCGCGTCGATGTCGAGCGGGACCGGCCTGGCCGCGGATCTCTTCGCGTCCTTCACGCTGCTCCTTGGGTGCGGATGCTCTCGGCCAGCTCGTACAGGCCGGCCAGGTCGACGCCGTCGGCGAGCAGCGGCAGCTCGTAGCGCGGCAGCGCCGCCTCGGACAGCGCTTCGCGCTCCTCGTGTTCGAGCACGGCGCGGTGGGCGTACTCGAGGACCTCGCCGGCCAGCGCCTCGGCCACCGAGTCGGCGTCGGCGTGGTCGGCGAGCCCGGCCGCCTTGAGGCCCAGGGCGAGCTCGGCGATGTCGAATCCGCCCTTGACAGCCTTGTCAAGGGCGGCCCGGGGGAGCTGGGACTCGCGCACCATGTTGATGAAGACGCCCCCGGCCGGCAGGCCCGCCTCGCGCAGTTCGGCGATGCCGTCGAGCGTCTCCTGCACCGGCATCTCCTCCAGCAGGGTGACGAAGTGGATCGCCGTCTCCGGGGACTTCACGACGCCGCTGACCAGGTCGGAGTGGTTCTTGATCGGGCCGACCTTGGCCAGGCCGGCCACCTCCTGGGTGACGTTGAGGAACCGGGTGATGCGGCCCGTGGGCGGGGCGTCCAGCACGACCGCGTCGTACACGCGCTTGCCGTTCTTGCCGCGCCTGCGCACCGCCTCGGTGGTCTTGCCGGTGACGAGCACGTCGCGAAAGCCGGGGGCGACCGTGGTGGCGAAGTCGACGACGCCCATCTTGGTCAGCGCGCGACCGGCCCGGCGCATGCCGTAGAACATCTCCAGGTAGTCGAGCATGGCCTCCTCGGGATCGATGGCCAGCGCGTAGACGTCGCCGCCCGACGGGGCCACCGCGATCTTGCGCTCCTCGTACGGGAGGGGCGGCAGGTCGAAGATCTGCGCGATGCCCTGGCGGCCCTCGACCTCGACCAGCAGCACCTTGCGGCCACCGGAGGCGAGCGCGAGGGCGAGGGCGGCGGCCACCGTCGTCTTGCCGGTTCCGCCCTTGCCGGTGACGACGTGCAGGCGCACGCCGTCCCAATCGGTGTCCCGAGACTCCACGTTTTGAGGCTACCGAACGGTCACTTGCGGCCAGCCGACGCCTGCCCTTTGAGATTGCTCACATTAGTGTGGCCCCCATGAAGAAATGGGAGTACCTCACCGCCCCGGTGCTGATCCACAACACCAAGATGATCCTGGACAACTTCGGCGCCGACGGCTGGGAGCTGGTGCAGATCGTGCAGGGCGCCTCGCCCGAGCAGCTCGTCGCCTACTTCAAGAGGGAGAAGCAGTGACCCCGGAGCAGAGACTCGCCGAGCTCGGTCTGACGTTGCCCGAGGTGGTGCCGCCGCTGGCCGCGTACGTGCCGGCCGTGCGCACCGGTGACCTCGTCTACACCTCCGGCCAGGTGCCCCTGGTCGAGGGCAAGCTGCCGCTGGTGGGCAAGCTCGGCGCGGAGCTGACCGTGGACGAGGGCCGGGAGATGGCGCGGATCTGCGCGCTCAACGCCCTGGCCGCGCTCAAGTCCGAGGTGGGCGACCTGGGAAGGGTCGTCCGGATCGTCAAGGCGGTCGTGTTCGTGGCGAGCGACCCGGGCTTCACCGGGCAGCCGCAGGTGGCCAACGGCGCCAGCGAGCTGCTGGCCGAGGTGCTGGGCGAGGCCGGGCGGCACGCGCGCAGCGCGGTCGGGGTGGCCTCGCTGCCGCTGGACGCGCCGGTCGAGGTGGAGCTGATCGCCGAGGTCTCCTGAGGCAAAAACCCCGGATCCGGATATGTCACGATGACCGAGTGGTGTTCTGAAGGAGGTCATGTGACAGGTCTTCCGCTTCCGGGCGAGCTGGCCGCGCGGGCCAGGGACGTCCTGTCCGGCCGCGTCACGCCGGAGCCGCCGCGCGACTCCGCCACCGTGGTCGTCCTGCGCGAGGGGCAGGACGGCCTGGAGGTCTACCTGCTGCGGCGCAAGTCGACGATGGCCTTCGCGGCGGGCGCGCACGTCTTCCCCGGCGGCGGCGTCGACCCGCGCGACACCGATCAGGCCGTCGCCTGGGCCGGCCCGTCCCCGCAGGAGTGGGGGCGGCTGCTCGGCGCGGACGAGCGGGTCGCGCGGGGACTGGTGTGCGCGGCCGTACGGGAGACCTTCGAGGAGTGCGGCGTGCTCCTCGCCGGCCCCGACGAGCGGTCGGTGGTCGCCGACACCACCGGCGACGACTGGGAGGCCGACCGGCTCGCGCTCGTCGACCGCACGCTCGCCTTCGCCGACTTCCTGTCCCGGCGCGGGCTCGTGCTCCGTTCCGACCTGCTCAAGCCGTGGGCCCACTGGATCACCCCGGAGATCGAGCCGCGGCGCTTCGACACCAGGTTCTTCGTCGCGGTGCTGCCCGAGGGGCAGCGCGCCCGCGACGTGGGCGGCGAGGCCGACCACGCCACCTGGCGGCGCCCGGCCGAGGCCCTCGGCCAGGCCCGCGCGGGGGAGATCTTCCTGATGCCGCCGACGTACCGCACGCTGACCGAGCTGGCCGAGCACGACGGCGTGGACGCCGTGCTGGCCGCCCCGCGCGAGATCGTCACGATCATGCCGCGCGTCGTGGAGGTCGGTGGCGAGCTGCGGCTGGTGGTCGCGTGAGCGGGCTGTACATCCCGATCGGCACGCCCGACGGCTCGCGCACCGAGCACGCCGAGAACCTCCTCGCGCCGAACCCGTCGCTCATGACGCTCGACGGCACCAACACGTGGGTCGTCGGCGGCGCGGAGGAGGTGGTGGTCGTCGATCCGGGCCCCGACGACGAGCGCCACCTGCTCCGGGTCCGGGACCGCCTGGGGGAGCGCCGGGTGAGCGAGATCCTGCTCACCCACGGGCACTCCGACCACAGCGGCGGCGCCCGGCGCTTCGCCGAGCTGGTCGGCGCCCCCGTGCGCGCCCTCGACCCGCGCCACCGGCTGGGCGGCGAGGGGCTGGCCGAGGGTGACGTGGTGACGGCCGGGGGCGTGGAGATCCACGTGTACGGCACGCCGGGGCACTCGTACGACTCGCTGTGCTTCTGGCTGCCGGCCGACCGGGCGATGCTCACCGGCGACACCGTGCTCGGGCGGGGCACCACCGTCATCGCCGAGGACGGCGGCCTGGCCGACTACCTGCGCAGCCTCGACCGCCTCCGGGCGACGGCCGAGAGCCTGGAGGCGCGGGCGCTGCTGCCCGGCCACGGCCCGGTGCTGCCCGACCCCGTCGCCGCGCTCGACGGCTACCTCGCCCACCGGCGCGAGCGGCTGGACCAGATCCGGGCGGCGATGGCGCGGGGCGCGCGCACGCCGCGCGCCATCGTCGAGATCGTGTACGCGGAGGTGGACCGCTCGCTGTGGCCCGCCGCCGAGATGTCGGTGCGGGCCCAGCTCGACTACCTGGAGCGGTTGTAGAGCCGGTCCATGTCGAGGATCACCACGGCCTTGGCCTCGATGCGCAGCCAGCCGCGCTGCGCGAAGTCGGCCAGCGCCTTGTTGACGGTCTCGCGGGAGGCGCCGACGAGCTGGGCCAGCTCCTCCTGGGTGAGGTCGTGGTGGACGCGCAGGCCGTCCTCGGTCTTGGTGCCGAACCGCTCGGCGAGGTCGAGGAGCTGCTTGGCCACCCGTCCGGGAACGTCGGTGAACACCAGGTCGGCCAGCACGTCGTTGGTGCGGCGCAGCCGCTGCGCCAGGGCGCGCAGCAGGTGGAGCGCCACCTCCGGGCGGCCGGTCAGCCAGGGGCGCAGGTCGTCGTGGCCCAGGCCGGCCAGCCGCACCTCGGTCAGGGCCGTGGCGCTGGCCGTGCGCGGCCGGGGGTCGAACAGCGACAACTCGCCGAACATCTCGCTGGGACCGAGCACACTGAGCAGGTTCTCGCGGCCGTCGGGCGACTGGCGCGAGAGCTTGATCTTGCCTTCGAGGACGACGTAGAGCCGGTCGCCCGTCTCGCCCTCGTGGAAGAGGGTCTGCCCCTTCGACAGCTGGACCTCGGTGATGCTCGTGCGCAGCGCCGCTGCGCTCTCGCGGTCGAGCGCGGCGAACAGGGGGGCCTTGCCCAGCACATCTTCGGTGTTCACTCTGCCTCCTCTGCTGCCATTGTGACGCACCCCACTGAAGGCGCCGCACATAGGCTAGGGGAATGCCCCAAGAGTCAAGGCTCGCCCTCGTCCGTCGTGCCCGCAGGATGAATCGCATCCTTGCGGAAACCTACCCCGACGCACATTGCGAGCTCGACTTCGGTACCCCGCTCGAACTGCTGGTAGCGACGATCCTCTCCGCTCAGTGCACGGACAAACGAGTCAACATGGTGACTCCCATCCTCTTTGCGAAGTATCCCACTGTTGAGGACTACGCCGCCGCAGACCCATCCGAGATGGAAGAAATCATCCGTTCGACCGGGTTCTTCCGGGCCAAGACCAACAGCATCATCGGCATGGCCAAGGCCGTGACCGAGCGCTACCGGGGCGAGGTGCCCGGCAAGCTGAAGGACCTCGTCACGCTGCCCGGCGTCGGCCGCAAGACCGCCAACGTCGTGCTCGGCAACGCCTTCGGCGTGCCCGGCCTGACCGTGGACACCCACTTCCAGCGGCTCGTGCGCCGCTTCGGCTGGACCGAGGAGACCGACCCGGTCAAGATCGAGCACTTCGTGGGCGAGCTGATCCCCAAGCGGGAGTGGACGGTGTTCTCCCACCGGCTCATCTGGCACGGGCGGCGCATCTGCCACGCCCGCCGCCCGGCCTGCGGGGTGTGCCCGCTCGCCGCGCTCTGCCCCTCGTACGGCGCCGGCCCGACCGACTCCGCCCAGGCGGCCAAGCTCGTCCGCTCCGGCCCCTTCTCGTGACCGCGATCGACGGGGACGGGAAGCCCCGCGGCGGGCGGCGTGTTGGAGATGGCGTGATCGTGGTCCCCGACTGGCTCGACAGACTGGCCGCGCAGGCCGTACGGATCCCCGTCCCCGAAGGGCTGCGCCCGCCCGAGCGAGGCGGTCGCCCGGCCGCGGTGCTGCTGCTCTTCGGCGAGGGTCCGCTGGGCCCCGACGTGCTGCTCATCCAGCGCAGCACCCGCGGGCGCAGGCACGCGGGCCAGCCCGCCTTCCCCGGCGGCGGGGTGGACCCGGGCGACGGCGGCCCGGTCGGCGCCGCCCTGCGCGAGGCGGCCGAGGAGACCGGCCTCGAACCGTCCGGCGTGACCGTGCTGTGCTCCATGCCCGAGCTGTACGTCTGGCGCAGCGACAACCGCGTCACCCCCGTCGTCGGCTGGTGGCACGAGCCGTCCGCCGTCCACGCGGCCTCGCCCGACGAGGTCGACTCCGTGGAGCGGGTGCCGATCGCCGAACTCGTCGATCCGGGCAACCGGTTCACGCTGCGGCACCCGCGCGGCTTCGCCGGGCCGGCGTTCCGGGTGCGCGGGATGCTGGTGTGGGGGTTCACCGCGATGGTGCTGGACGTGGTGCTGCGCGAGGCCGGGCTGGAACGGCCCTGGGATCCCGGCCGGGTCGAGCCCATGCCGCCCGACGTCCTGGCCCGCGGCTGACGTCCTGGCCCGCGGCTGACGTCCTGGGACGTCCGAGGACGGCTGTGACCACGTCCGAGGCTCGCCGGGCCTAGACGTCCTCGCCCATCGCGAGGGCGACGCCCAGCGCGGCCCAGGCTGCCACGTCCGCGTCGGCGTCGGAGGCGAGCAGCCGCAGCGCGTCCAGGCCCGCCTGGTCCGGCGGGTCGCCCAGCACGTGCTGGAGCGCGTACGCGGCGCCGTAGCGCACCCTGGCGTCTCCGTGACCGGCGAGGTCGATCACGGACGGCAGAGCGCGCGGGTCGGCGAGGTGCCCGAAGGCGACGAGCACCGAGTAGAGCAGCATCGGGTCGTCCTCGCCCGCCGCCAGCCGGCGCAGCACCGGAAGCGCCCGGTCGGCGAACGGCCGCAGCATGCCCATGACGTCCACGCCCAGCAGGCGCTCCTTGAGCGTGCCCGCCTCGCACAGCCGCCTGGCCTCGACGAACGACTCCAGGTCGGCCCGCTGCCAGAGTTCCGAGATCACGTTCCACCGCAACGGCCCGTCGGGGTCGGCGTCGGAGAGAGCCGTCTCGACCAGGCCGCGGACGGTTCCCTCCAACGGTGGCATAACGCTCAAGGTAGTCAGGAGGGGACGCTGCGCTCCGGCAAGACGTGCACACTTGACCCTATCGCTGGTTACCTTTGAAGCGTGCGCGGTGATCTGCTCGACCTCATCCTGATCGGCCTTGTGATCGCCTTTGGCGTGTCGGGTTACCGGCAGGGTTTCATCATCGGCGCCATGAGCTTCGTGGGCTTCGTCGGCGGGGCGGTGCTGGGCGTGTTCATCGCGCCGCCCATCTCCAAGGCCGTGGTCGACGGCGACACCCCGCAGGCCCTGCTCGCGATCGTCATCGTGTTCCTGTCGGCGACGATCGGGCAGTTCGCCTCCTCGACGATCGGCGCCGTCGTGCGCAGCCACGTCACCTGGGAGCCGGCCAAGGTGGCCGACGCCGTCGGCGGCACGTTCGCCAGCGCCCTGTCGGTGCTGGTGATCGCCTGGCTGATCGGGTCGCTGGTCGTCTCCACGTCGTTCTCGCTGCTGGTCGAGCAGGTCAAGAGCTCCATGCTGCTGACCACCGTCGACGAGGCCATCCCGCAGGCCGCGCGCAACTGGCAGCAGCCGTTCAAGAAGTTCATCGACCGCTCGGAGTTCCCGCCGGTCTTCGACGCGATCGGCGCCGGCCAGATCATCGACGTCCCGCCCGCGCCGCGCAGCATCCTCAAGGGCGCCGGGCTCGGCCGCGCCCAGCGGGCCATCGTCAAGGTCCAGGGCAACGCCGAGAGCTGCAACAAGCACATCGAGGGCACCGGCTTCGTCTACGCCCGGGACCGCATCATGACCAACGCGCACGTCGTGGCCGGCGTGACGCGCGACCTGACGGTCATCGACTCCGCCAACCGGCGCCGCTCCGCCACCGTGGTGCGCTACAACCCGCAGCGCGACATCGCCATCCTGTACGTGCCCGGCCTCGGCCTGCCCCAGCTTCCGTTCGAGGGCGAGGCCGGCAAGGGCGACAACGCCATCATCGCCGGCTTCCCCAAGGGGCAGGGCTTCACCGCCGAGCCGGCCCGCATCCGCAGCCGCCTCGAAGCCGAGGGCCCCGACATCTACCGCGCCAACAACGTCACCCGGCAGGTCTACGCGATCCGCGGCAAGGTGCTGCCCGGCAACTCGGGCGGGCCGCTGCTCACGGTCGACGGCAAGGTGTACGGCGTGATCTTCGCCGCCGCCGTCAGCCAGCAGGACACCGGCTACGTGCTGACCGCCGCCGAGGTCAGGCCCGACGCCGACCAGGGCCGCAACGACACCACGCCCGCCGGCACCCAGGAGTGCGACTAGGGGCTCTGCGCCGGCAGGTCGTCCATGATGATCTTGATCGCCTGCTCGGGGTCGCTGTCGGGGCCCAGGGCCGAGGCGCTGCGGCCCACCGCGTCGTACGGCTCGCCGTACGCCTGCACGCGGGCCGCGCCCCGGTCGAACAGCGTCAGGGCGCCGCGCCCGTTGCCGCGCTGGAGATGCGTCAGGCCCACGCAGATCTGCGCCAGCCCCTGCCACAGCTCCCGCTCCTGCTCGGGCGCGCACTTCCAGCGGCCCTCGAACACCTCGTGCGCGTTGAACGGCAGCCCCTCGCGCAGGAAGCGGCGGCCGTCGGCCAGCGCCTGCTCGGTCGTGGGGGCGTAGTCGTCGGGCACGCGCGGCGTGCCGGGCGAGCCGTACGGCAGCGGCCTGCCGTAGGCGTCACGCGGCCTGGCGTTGCGCGGCCTGCCCTCGGGATCGCGATCTCTCATCGGTCGGGCTCCGGATCCGACAGCCAGCCCAGCAGCTCGGCGTCGAACAGGTCGGGGGTCTCCTCATGGGGGAAGTGGCCGGCGCCTTCGAGCAGCTTCCACCGGTAGGGCGCGGCCACGTAGCGGCTCGACCCCTGGGCGGTGCGCGGCAGGAGGCAGGTGTCGAGCGCGCCGTGGAGCTGGAGGGTCGGCGCCTCGATCTCGGTGCGCATCACGCGGGCGTAGCGCCGCCCGTCGGGACGGAGCTGGGAGCGGCCGAACCACCGGTGGTACTCCAGCGCGCAGTGGGCGACCGTGGGGATGCCGAACGCCTCGCGGTAGACCTGGGCCGTCTCGGCGTCGGGCCAGCCCGGCCCGGACCACTCGTCGAGCAGCCTGCCGACCATGGCCGCGCCCTTGCGGGTCAGCCGGTGCTCCGGCAGGAACGGCAGCTGGAAGCTGAGGCGGTGGCTGCTGGCCTTGAGCTGGCCGAACGGGTCGGTGAGCAGGGCGCCGCGCAGCCGTACGGGATGGGGGGCGGAGACCGTCACCAGGCGGCGCACGCACTTGGCGTCGAGCACGGCCATCGTCCAGGCGAGCAGCCCGCCCCAGTCGTGGCCGACCACGATCGCGCCCGTCTCGCCCAGCGCCCGGATCAGGCCCGTCGCGTCGGCGGCCAGCGTCGGCAGGTCGTAGCCGCGCGGCGGCTTGTCGCTGCCCCCGTAGCCGCGCAGGTCCACCGCGACCGCCCGGTAGCCCGCCTCGGGGAGCGAGCGCAACTGGCGCCGCCACGTCCACCAGAACTGCGGGAAGCCGTGCAGCAGCAGCACCAGAGGCCCGTCGCCCGCCTCCACGACGTGGAAGCGCGTGCCGCCCGCGTGGACCTGCCGGTGCTTCCAGGGGCCGTCGATGTGGACGGCGGACTCGTCAGGTGCCATCGCGGCTCACCGGCTCCCGGTGCAGCCCGACCTGGCCGGCCGACGGCTCCGTGGTGGCCGCGGGGACCGCCTCCGCCTCCTCGGGCGAGGCGATCTCCTTGAGTCCCTTGATCGACCGGGCGGTGCGCTTCATCCCGGCCAGCCCCTTGAGCCGGCGCACGCCGATGAAGACCAGCAATGCCGCGACCAGCAGGTAGAAGACGGTCACGATGAGGAAGGACAACCAGTCGGGCAGCCAGTGCGACAGCGCGTACGCGATCGTGAACGAGGCGAGGATCAGGCACAGGTGCGCCATGAACGCGGCGGCGGCGAACAGCCCGCCGGCCGTGCCGACCCGCTTGGCGTCGAACCTGAACTCGGCCTTGGCCAGCTCGATCTCCGAACGGACCAGGGTCGAGATGTGGTTGCTCGCCTGGGCGACCAGCGAGCCCAGGGATTCTTCCTCGGGAGTCTGCGGCATGAACGTCTCCTATCGAGGCCTGGTGGCCGTGTCAAACATCATCCAGCGCTTTGCCCCGGTTGCGGCCCCGTACGCGATGCTTGTGGGCCCGTACGAGGAGCGCCGCTTGCGTCCCTGCTTGTGGTGCCTGTGCGAGGCGGCGCCGCTCTGGCGTGGCCGAAGCGGTGCCGCCGGACGGGAGGACCCGCTGGTGACGGTTCTTACCCAATCGGAGACGATAACGCCGCGGGCGGGGGCCCGGCTCGGCCGGGGCGGCGGACCGGCTCGGCCCGGGGCGGCGGACCCGGAGGGCGCCGGGCCTGGGGAGACGGCAAAGGGCCGCCGATCTCTCGAATTTTCGGGATCAGCGGCCCTTTGGGGTGGTTTCGGTCAGTCCTCGGCCTTGGCGCTGGGCAGCTTCTCGGAGATGAGGTTCATCACCGTGCTGTCGGCCAGGGTGGTGACGTCGCCGATGCTGCGGTTCTCGGCCACGTCACGCAGCAGGCGCCGCATGATCTTGCCGGAGCGGGTCTTCGGCAGCTCGGGCACCACCAGGATCTGCCGCGGCTTGGCGATCGGGCCGAGCGTCCTGGCCACGTGGGCGCGCAGTTCGGCGGCGATGTCGTCGCTCTCCTCGGCGCCGCCCCGCAGGATCACGAACGACACGATGGCCTGTCCCGTCACTGGGTCGGTCGCGCCCACCACGGCCGCCTCGGCCACCTTCGGGTGGCTGACCAGCGCGCTCTCCACCTCGGTGGTGGAGATGTTGTGGCCGGAGACCAGCATGACGTCGTCGACCCGGCCGAGCAGCCACAGGTCGCCGTCCTCGTCCTTCTTCGCGCCGTCGCCGGGGAAGTACATGCCCTCGAACCGGCTCCAGTACGTGTCGATGTAGCGCTGGTCGTCGCCCCAGATCGTGCGCAGCATCGACGGCCACGGCTCGCGCACCACGAGGAACCCGCCGCCGCCGTTCGGGACGCTGTTGCCCTGGTCGTCCACCACGTCGGCGACGACGCCCGGCAGCGGGCGCATCGCGGCGCCCGGCTTGCTGTGGGTCACGCCGGGCAGCGGGCTGATCATGATGGCACCGGTCTCGGTCTGCCACCACGTGTCGACCACCGGGCAGCGCTCGTGCCCGATGTGCTCGCGGTACCAGACGTACGCCTCGGGGTTGATCGGCTCGCCGACCGAGCCGAGGATGCGCAGGCTGGACATGTCGAACTTGGCGGGGATGTCGTCGCCCCACTTCATGAACGTCCGGATCGCCGTCGGGGCGGTGTAGAGCAGCGTGACCTTGTACTTCTGGACGATCTCCCACCACCGGCCCCGGTGCGGGGTGTCGGGGGTGCCCTCGTACATCACGCTGGTGGCGCCGTTGGCCAGCGGGCCGTACACGATGTAGGAGTGCCCGGTGACCCAGCCGATGTCGGCGGTGCACCAGTAGATGTCGCTGTCGCGCTTGAGGTCGAACACCGCGTCGTGCGTCCAGGCGGTCTGCGTCAGGTATCCGCCCGTGGTGTGCAGGATGCCCTTCGGCCGGCCCGTCGTGCCGCTGGTGTAGAGGATGTAGAGCGGGTGCTCGGAGTCGTGCGCCTCGGCGGTGTGCTGGTCGCTCTGCCGGTCGACCACGTCGTGCCACCACAGGTCGCGCTCGTTGACGGCGACCTCCTGGCCCGTACGGCGGACGACCAGGACGTGCTCCACCTGCGGGCACTCGGCGACGGCCTCGTCCACGGTCGGCTTGAGCGCGCTCGGCGCGCCGCGGCGGTAGCCGCCGTCGGAGGTGATGACCAGCTTGGCGTCGGCGTCGTCGATGCGGCTCTTCAGCGCGGTGGCGGAGAAGCCGCCGAACACCACCGAGTGGATCGCGCCGATCCGCGCGCACGCGAGCATCGCGATCGGCAGCTCGGGGATCATCGGCAGGTAGATGGCCACCCGGTCGCCCTTGGCCACGCCCAGCTCCAGCAGCGCGTTGGCGGCCTTGGAGACCTCGCGCTGGAGGTCGGCGTAGGTCAGGACCCGGCTGTCGCCCTCGGGCTCGCCCTCCCAGTAGTAGGCGACCTTGTCGCCGCGGCCCTCCTCCACGTGGCGGTCCACGCAGTTGTAGGCGACGTTCAGCTCGCCGCCCACGAACCACTTGGCGAACGGCGGGTTCCACTCCAGCGTGTCGTCCCAGCGCTTGGCCCAGGTCAGCCGGTCGGCGGCGCCCTCCCAGAAGGCAAGACGGTCGGCGGCGGCCTCTCCGTACGCCGCCTCGGTCACGTTCGCGGCGGCCGCCAGGTCGGCTGGGGGCGCGAACCGGCGGTTCTCCTGCAGGAGGTTCGACAGCGCCTGGGGCTCGGTGCCAGGGGTCTCCGGGGCCACCTCGTGCTCCTTCTATGGCCAGGTTGTTAGGTCGTGTCCCACTTCACCAGCTCACGGGGTGCGCACACAAGAGGTCTAGACAGGTCTGTACCAAGAGGGACGAAGCGCGGGGTGATTATCGGAAATGCATGGCAAAAGCTATTGAAATGTTGCCACTTTGAAATGGAGCAAAGTTCGGGGAGTCGAATGGCGGCGGTTTATGGGCCCCCGCCGGGGCGTGCTGTCCTGTGCCGCATTCCCGGGGGTTGGGCCGTCGAGCAGGTAGTACTCACGGGTAAGGTCGGGTTCCGTGAGTGACCCACTGGCCGTCGTCGCGCGGCTCCCCGGCGTCCCCGAGGCTGTGGAGGAGGCCCGGCGGGCCGTAGACCTCCTGTACCGGCACCGCGTCCTGCGCCGTGCCAGCCCGACGGTGTCCGCGGAGTCGTCGCTGCGCGGCGCGCGGGCCTCCGCGGCCATCGAGGGCGTGGACGTGCCGCTCGACGCGCTGCGCCGGGACGAGGTCCATGACCCGGTCGTGCAGGGGGCGCTGCGCGCGTCGGCCGAGCTCGGGCGGCTGGGGCCGACCTGGCGCAAGGCGCCGCGGCAGGTCCTGGCCCGGCTGCACACGGTGGCCGCCGCCGGTCTGACCGACGCCGCGAGCCTGGGCCGCCCACGGACCGACGGCCCGGACCTGCGTACGGATGCGACGGGCTTCTCGCGTATGGATGCGACGGGCTTCTCGCGTACGGATACAACGGAGCGGGCTTCGGAGCCGGGCCGGGCCCCGGCCGTGACGGACGTACCCGCCCCCGTGACGGACGTACCCGGCTCCGTGACAGACGCAGCCGCCCCCGTGACAGACGCACCCGCCCCGGTGGGCGACCCGCTCGGCCTCGGCCCGGCGCCCGGCGCGAAGGAGGCCGGCGTCCGGATGGAGGGCCTGTTCGAGCTGCTGGCGACGCCTACGAAGGCGCCCGCGATCGTCCTGGCCGCCGTGGTGCACGCCGAACTGGCCGTCCTGCGCCCGTTCGGCACGGCGGACGGCGTGGTGGCCCGGGCCGCGGAGCGGCTGACGCTGGTGGAGTACGGCCTGGACCCGAAGTCGCTGGCGGTCGTCGAGGCCGGGCACCTGGAGCTGCCGTACGCGGAGGGGCTGCGCGCCTACCTGACGGGGACGGGGGACGGCGTGGCGCAATGGGTACGGCAGTGTGCCTCCGCGGTAACCCTCGGCGTACGCGAGGCGACCGCCGTCTGCGAGGCGCTGCAGCGCGGCTGACCTCGGACATGCTGCCCCGATGAACCCGGGCGCGCCTGCGCGGACAGCGACCTCACCTGAGCCGCGGCGGCCGCACACATAGCGGACGGCGTCTCTGGGATGAGACGCCGTCTGCCGGTGCGTCACGCAGGGTTACCAAGCGTGCACCTCAATTCGTCGGATCGGGTCAAGCCCGTCTCGACGCGCCTCCCGCGGCTGGTCGCGCGTGGGTGCCCGGCTGACGCACCCGGACATGTGGTCCGTGTCACCTTTGTACGTCGGATCCGCCCTGATGGGAACCCCTTGCGCCAAGAGCTTTGCCAAGTCCGGGAAGGGCCTTCCGTGGGGGCGGCCATACCCGCCGGTTACCAATCCGTGACGATCACTCAGAGTGATCCTCTTTATCTGATCGTTATGCTGGATCGAAAAAAACTTGGCGAAAATGCGAGTTTCCTCCTCGACGTAACTCGAGTCGATCGGGCAGCATACGGAGGTATCGCAGAAACTGGAGCGAGTGTGCACGGGATTGCTTTGCGACTCCCTTGCCATGCTCCGGTCATGTGATGAAAGCTTTCTTCTGAAACGGGACCGGCTCTACCCCCCCGGAGCCGGACCGATCAGGCGACCCCCGCTCTCCCCCCCGGCGGGGGTCGCCCCTTTTCTCGTCGACCGCCTCCGGACCTTCGGGGTGCGCGGCCGGAGGGGCGCCTGCGGGGAAGCCGCAACGTGCCACCCGTTCCTTCTGCCAGGCCACACGCGCCGCCGCCGGACGGCCTTCGCCCGCGCCCCAACCGCCGTCGCCTCCTGCCATTGAGCGAAGCCGCCTTCACCTCGACCACTCTCGATCCCCAGTGCCCGGGGCATGCTCACCCTCGCCTTCACCAGGGCGCGCTCAATCCCGCCCCAGAACCCGCACATCGCCCCCGCCTTGGCCTCCACCCCCACGTCCGCGTCCGCGTCCGCCTTCGTTCTCAGGGACGCTTGCGCCCGTCCACGCCACGCCCGCCCTCGGCCCGATCCCGCACGCTCAAAACCGCATGCCGCGAGCCGACCGCCTGCGACTCCCCAAGTCATCCACAATCCCGCCCCGCCTCCACACCACCATCCACAGAACCACGTTCGCCCCCACCCCCCATCCGCCCTCCCAAGCAAGGTGGACCTCCCGACCCCAGGGAGGCCCCGATGCACCGCCCACTGGTCATCACCGAGGACCGCGATCTCCTCGACGACCTCGTCCGCATAGCCGCCGCGGCAGGCGCGCAACTGGACGTCGCCCACGCCCCCGCCCACGCGCGCCCACTCTGGAACCCCGCCCCGCTGGTGCTGGTCGGAGACGACCTGGCCGACGCGGTGGCCGCCGCCTCGCCACCCGCCAGGGACCGCGTGCTGCTGGTCGTCCAAGAGCCTGACGACCCGGACAACTGGCGCAAGTGTGTAGCGGTGGGCGCTCAGGCGGTCGTGGCCCTGCCCGCGGGTGAACGCCGCCTGGTGGAGGAGCTCGCCGACGCGATGGAGCCGGAGCCGCGCGCCGGAAGGGTCCTGTGCGTGATCGGCGGCCGGGGAGGCGCGGGGGCGAGCGTCCTGTCCTCCTGCCTGGCGCTCAGGGCTTCACAGGATCGCCTGCGCACACTTCTGGTCGACGCCGACCCTCTGGGCGGCGGCATAGACGCCCTGCTCGGTCACGAGGAGACGCGAGGCGCCCGCTGGACCGACCTGGTAGCCCGGGAAGGCCGGGTGAGCTCGACGGCGCTTCAGGCGGCACTACCGGCGTTCGGGGAGCTCAGTGTGCTCTCGTTCCCCCGCGACGAGGTCCGGCGCATCCCGGCCCAGGCGATGCGCTCCGTCCTCGAAGCCGGCCATCGAGGCTTCGACCTCGTCGTCGTGGACCTGCCCCGCCACATCGACCCGGCCGCCGCCGAGGCTCTGGCCAGGGCGAGCACCACCCTCCTGGTGGTCACGGCAGACGTCCGCGGCGTGCTGGCCGCCGCCCGGGTGCTTGAGGAGACCACGCGCCACGCAGCGGACGTCCGCGCCGTGATCCGCCCAGGGGTCCTGGAGGAGGAGGTCATCACCGACTCGCTCCACATCCCCATGGCCGGCCGCCTCCCCGACCAGCCCCGCCTGACCGCCACCCTCAACCACGGCGAACTCCCGAAACTCGGCCCGCGCACACCCTTGGGCGCCGCGTGCGCCGCCCTCCTCACCGACCTCCTCCGAGCATGACCAGCGCACGGGCGCCGCATCCAGCCCGCGAAGCGCAGAGCCCGAGCTCGAAGAGGCGCGAAACAAAGCCCCCGTAACGCCGCCGAAGGAAGCCACCACCGGCACCGGGAAGCGGGCGGCGACCATCAGACGCGCCAGCCCGGACAGACACCCCTGCCGCACTGCGCGACCAGACAGACCATGCGACCACAGAGCTCCACAGAAAGCGCAGGACCGAAGAGACCGCACGATCACGGCGGTGCCCACCCACCGAACAGGCACGACCCACAAACACACCTCAGCGAGCCAGCAAGTCAGCACGCACCTCAGCAAGTGAGAAGGGACCTTCGAAGACATGACCGTTTCCCCCGACCTCGTCGAAGCCGTGCGGGTGCGCCTGGCGAGGGCAGGCGTCGAACCCAGCGCCGCCCAGGTCGCCGTGGCGCTCAGGGCGGAGAAGTCGGTGTACGGCGACGCCGAGATCCTGGCGGTGGCCCGGGCGCTCTGCGCCGACCTCATCGGTGCCGGCCCGTTGGAGCCGCTGCTGGCCGAGCCAGACGTCACCGACGTCCTGGTCAACGGCCCGAGGGAGGTATGGGTCGACACCGGCCATGGGCTACGCCGTACCTCGGTCACCTTCACCGACGACGGGGCCGTGCGCCGGCTGGCCCAGCGCCTGGCCGCCGCGGCGGGCAGACGATTGGACGACGCCTCCCCCTACGTGGACGCCCGGCTCGCCGGTGGCGTGCGCCTGCACGCCGTCCTGCCGCCGGTGGCGCCCGGTGGCACCTGCCTGTCGCTGCGTCTGCCACCCAGGCGCACGTTCACGCTGGCGAGCCTCGTCGAGGCGGGCACCGTGCCACCCGCGGCCGTCCCAGTGCTGACGTCGATGGTGTCGGGAAGGCTCGCGTTCCTGGTGACCGGCGGCACCGGCACGGGCAAGACCACCCTGCTGTCGGCTCTGCTGTCGCTGGCCGACCCCCGCGAGCGCCTGCTCCTCGTGGAGGACTCGGCCGAGTTGCGTCCTCTGCACCCGCATGTCGTACGCCTGGAGTCCCGTCCCGCCAACCTGGAAGGAGCCGGCGGGGTGGAGCTACGCGATCTCGTACGGCAAGCGCTGCGCATGCGCCCGGACCGGGTCGTGGTGGGCGAGGTGCGTGGCGCGGAGATGGTCGACCTGCTCGCGGCGCTCAACACGGGCCACGAGGGCGGCTGCGGCACACTTCACGCCAACGCGGCGGCGGACGTGCCGCCACGGCTGGAGGCGCTCGGCTGCGCAGCCGGCCTGTCCAGAGAGGCCGTCCACAGCCAACTCGCCGCGGCCCTGGACGTCGTGGTGCACCTGACACGCGGACGCACGGACGGCCGCCGCCGGGTGGCGGAGATCTGCCTCCTGTCCCGTACACCCACAGGCTTCGTGGAGGCCGTCCCAGCCCTGAGCTTCGACGCGCACGGCCGCTCCCACTTCGGCCCCGGCTACGACGCCTTGGTGGCAAGAACACCACCGTGACAGCCGCCGCCCCATGACCCGGACATGACGATCACCACACCAGCCACGCGGCCACCGCACGCGGGTCAGCAGGTAGGGCATGCGGGCCGCCCGAGCCAGGTCGAACGCTGCCGAGACGCCGCCACACCCTCCACGCTGGCCAACCCACACAACCACAAGCCAGCCACGCCGTAGGCCCTGCCGGGCCGTGCGACCGGCACGGCACGCCGCCGTAGGTCACGGCAGATACACCGACACGTCCGGCCCGCCCGTACATCGGCGAAACACGCATGCCACGTACGCCCGACACACCGACATGACCGCAAAGAGGCCAGCGACCCACCCCAGAGCCACCCAGGGACCCGCCCACACATCCTCAAGAACAGGCACGCCTCAAAGGGCAGGAAGGACAGGTAACGATGACGCCGCTCATGGCTGCGGTGTGCGCAACCATAGCCGTCTGGCTGTGGATGGGCCCCGAGGCCGCCGAGACCCGGCTACGTCGCATGATCTCGCCCGCCACGCCCGGGCGTCCGTTCCTGTGGCAGTCCGTACGACGGCTGGCGGCGCGCCCAAGCCCGGCCAGGCGAGCCGACGCATGGCGCAGAGCCACCATCGAGCTGTGCCAGTCCCTGTCCGCCGAACTGACCGCAGGCCGCACACCCGGCGAGGCGTTGACCAGAGCCCTCGAAGCCGTCGACTTCCCCGACCCGGACGCACTGCGGCCCGCCGTCGCAGCAGCCAGAGACGGCGGGGACGTGGCGGGTGCCCTCGCATCAGTGGCACCGGCTCAGGGAGGCGAGGGACTGCGCCGCCTGGCCGCCTGCTGGGAGGTAAGCGTGACGGCGGGAGCCGGTCTGGCGGCCTTGGTGGACCGGGTCGGAAGCACGTTACGCACGGCCCAGGCCCACAGGCAGGACGTCGCCGCCCAACTCGCCGGCCCGCGTACCACGGCGAGAATGCTCGCGGCTCTGCCGGCCCTCGGCATCCTGATGGCCGCGGCGCTGGACATGCACCCGCTGGACTTCCTGTTCGGCAGCCTCCCGGGTCTTGCCTGCCTCACGGTCGGCATCGCACTGGACGCCTGTGGCCTGTGGTGGACCCACCGCATGGCAGTACGAGCCCAAACGTCATGACCAGCCGGTCCGTACCAGTGAACGAGACGCCGTGCCCCACTCATCAACATTGATGAGTGCAGCCCTGACGAATACACACCCGCCTACATACCTGAGCCCCACGTCAACCTGCCGCCTACATAGACTGCCTCACGACTCCGCGACGAGACCCACCTCCTCATCCATCGACCCGAACGCGCTTCACAAGGGAGCGCGCCCCCAGGAAGGCACCACCAGGCTCGCACCCAGGGAGGCATCACCAGGGGCGCACCATTCAGGCAGCGGCTTGAACACCACCGCTCACTCAGCGACCCGCCCACCCCTTAGTGAGCAGAGACCGCCGGCCACCAGCCATCCACGCGGCCACTCATCCACGGCGGCCCACCACCAACCGCTCCGACCGGATCGGACCTGCGAAATCGGACGTGCGAATGCTGCCCTTCTTCTCCGCTCTGTGCACCGGCCTGGCCGTGTGGCTGTACATCTCCCCATCCACCCCAGCTGCGCGGCTGGCCAAACTACTTCCCCGGCCGGACGCCTCTCCCAAGGCCAATGGCCTGTCGCCGCAGAAGCCACCTGTGATTCCCCATAGAGCGGATGAAGCGCCCCAGATGGGCCACCCGCACCCCTTGGGCGAACCCCGACCTCTTCCCGACTGGTCGGCTGCCACCTCCGGAGCCACGTCACGACGGCCTGACCGCCGCACCGTGATCGTCAGCGTGGCCGCAGGCGTCATGACCACCCTCATGATCGGTGGCCTCCCAGGAGCCGTAGCCGGCCTGCTGGCCGTCCCCGTTGTCGGTGTCGCGATGCACCGCCGACAAGACCCCGCGACCCGACGCGCCCAGGAGCAGATCACCACCGATCTGCCGTTCGCCGCAGACCTGATGGCCGCCTGCCTCATCGCGGGCCGACCCGTCGGCGCAGCCACCGAGATCGCCGCCAACGCAGTGGCAGGCCCCCTCGGTCAGCGCCTCTCCTGGGTGAGCACGCAGCTCCGGCTCGGTGCCGACCCGGAGCCGACCTGGGCACACCTCGCGCGTGACCCGTCCGCGGGTCAACTGGCCCGGGCGATGACCCGCGCCGCCGCCAGCGGCGCCCCGGTCGCGGACGTCCTCATGCGCGTGGCGGACGACGCTCGCGAGGCCGCCCGGACGACCTCTGTCGCCGCTGCCCGAAGCGTCGGTGTCAAAGCGGTGGCGCCGCTCGGTCTGTGCTTCCTCCCGGCCTTCGTCCTCCTCGGCATCATCCCCGTAGTGGCCGGCCTGGCATCCACGATCGTCCTGCCCTGACCCGGGGCACCGGCCGTCGCGACCGACCTGCGCGGGTACCACCATTGCTGTCGGTCAGGAGGACTTTCGTCGGCCATCACTTCCACGCCCGAGCCCCCTCGACAGCATGGCGAAGTGAGTCAGCGATGGATTCAGGTTGTGGAGCCACATCCTGGTTCTGTTCATGAGAGTCGGTGGCCGCGGTTGTTCGCTCGTGCGTCCTGACCGCACTCAGTGGCTGAGACCGTGACTTCGTCGGCGAGACATGACCGCACTCCGGGAGGCGTGTTCGTCGGCCCGTCCACGGCCGCCCAGGAACGAATCATGACCACCCTCGAACGGCCCTCACAGCCGCCACGGAAGATCGTCATCAGGCTGAATCCCTGCGACGACGACGCCATCGCTTCCAAAGCCCGGCAGTCGTGGTGCAGCCTGCGGCACGCCTCGCGCCGATCTCCCTGAGCACAACAGGCGAGCGCTTAGCGCTGATCATCCACTGCGCGCCAAAACCGACCTGGGCGGCAACTGATGCCTGGGAAAAGCGTGGAACCCAGACCTCCGAGGCCAAATACGGACGTTCCATGATTTTCTGAGGCGATGTCGCACCTGCGGGTCATCAGCCTCACAGTGCTCGCCGCACCTGGTCTGTCTCTGGTCTTGACGCCAGTCGAGCACGTGGAACTCGCTGGGGTGCTGATCGGTCTGGCGGCGGGGTTCCTGCTGCGGGGGGAGCCCTCTCGGGCGGCCCTGAGCACGTTGTGCGGCAGTGTCTCTGCGGGACGCGGCCGGCCACGGTGGGCTCGGTGGCGGATGCCTGGCTGGGCGGCTTCGTCATGCTGCTGGACGTGGTCGTCGCGGTGTCGCTCACCGCCATCGTGGCAGTGAGGACCGCTCGCCGGGACGCCGGCGTGGAATCCGGCGTCATCGCCGGTATGGCGGGACCGCTGCTGATCTGGTCGGTCTACCTGACGGTGGGGCCGAGGCTCTACGATCACGTCTCGCAGAGCGAGCCGTACTGGCTGGCCTGGGCGGGCGTGCCGACGGCCCTGGTCACCGCGCTCGCGGCGGCGACTTGGGCGGTCGGCGGCGAGCGGAACGACGCTGCTCCTCAGCCGGCGCAGCCGGCGAAGTAGCCGGAAACGCCAGTTCATGGCGATCGTCGAACCCGCTGATCACCCCTCATGGCGGTGTCGCGGGGACCGCTGCTGATTCCCGTGCCGCGTCATGATGAACAATCCGGGTTCGAACGCGGGACCCCAGCCTCGGCCTCTCAGCGCTGCTGACCCCGAGCCACTCCCTCCCGCACTCCGAAGACGCTCCCATCGCCGCCCTCCCGGATCGCCCAGTCATAGATATCCACAGCAAGTCTCCCCATGGCTTCTCCTATCCACAGAACCCCATTCGGCGGATCGGCCGCCCTCCAGTTCCCGCGACGCTTGGAGCGCAACGCCGGACCCACCCCGGCACCAAGCCACCTGGAGGCATGATGTGTGACCCCATCACCCCGCGACAGACTCTTCCCCAGACCCCCGAGGAGCCCGCAGCCCCCTCTCAGGAGGCCGCCGAAGGGCGCCGCCGCGCCAGGCGCCGACTGGACGAGTGGGTCCACCACGCAGTGGCCAACGGCGATCGAGGCATGTCCACGGCCGAGTACGCCGTCGGCACCATCGCCGCCTGTGCCTTCGCGGCGCTGCTGTTCAAGGTGGTCAGCAGCCCGGAGGTGCAGGAGATGCTCTCGTCGCTCATCGACCGCGCCCTCAAGACGGGCACGTGACCCTGCCTCGGTCGTCTGCGGTCCGACGATTCACGCGATCGAGGTCCAGGGGGTCGGTAACGGCCGAGACGGCGGCCGTCCTGCCCGCTCTGATGATCGTATTGGCGGCAGCACTGTGGGCGATCCAGGCCGTAGGAGTACATCTCGAGTGCGTGGACGCGGCCCGTGCGGGAGCGCGCGCAGCCGCCCGTGGGGAGCCGGTGGACCAAGTACGCGAGGTGGTCCGCGCGGCGACCCGGCCCGATGCCCGCGTGGAGGTGCTCCGAGGTCCAGAGCGTACGCACGTGCAGGTCGCAGTGGATGTACGGCCGGCTTGGGGCACGGCCTTCCCACCGGTACAGGTGGCGGCCACCGCCTCAGCGGCGACCGAAAACTGAAGAAGACGATCCCACCGCAGTGGTGGGCGGCGACTCGCCTGCAACCGGCGACGTCCCCCGACAACGGCGAGACGCGCGCACGAACGCGGAAACAAGCGAAGCACGCAGAACTCGTACACAAGTGTGGATCCAGAAGACAACCAGGGGCCGCGATACCGCCCCAACGCCAAGCCCGAGCCCTGACGCCACACACCGAAATCAGCAAGCGCTCCTTGCCGTGAGGCGGCCGGAGAACGGCCGCCGTGCCTCGACATGTCGCAGCGGTGAATGACCAGGAAGTGCTGGCCCCCTCCCTGAGAGGCGCAGTGTCCCACGCACAAGAGCCAGGAGGACCGGTACCGCCGCATGAGGCGTAGAGCCGACGCATGGGGCGTAGAGATGTGATGCCTACGCATGGGAGACAGTGCGCCGGGCCGCCAGGTCGGCACGAACTGCCCGGCGCCAAGCCCCATGGTCGGCCCGCCACCGGTGAGAAGCGGTACCGGCGCATGGCGATAAGAGGGGCGATGCCTCCTGTGCAAGGCAAGAGGCGCGCCGCCGACACATATGACTCAAGAGGTGCAATGCGCACTAGGGGCCTGAGGCGCAGGGCTGACCTGAGGCGCAGCGCTCATACGTGGAGAAAGGCCTGAAGTGTTTCCCTTGAACCGAGGAGGAGCCAGTGGACGCGACCGAGGCTCGGCGACGTTGTGGGGCGTCGCGCTCATGGGGATCCTGATGTCGGTCGCCATGGCGTTCGCTGCTGTGGCCTCCGCGCGGGTGGCCCGCCATCGGGTGAACGCCGCCGCTGACCTCAGCGCACTGGCCGCGGCCAAGCTGGCGATCGCGGATCCGGATGAGGCGTGCCGGAGGGCGGCCATCGTGGCCGTGGAGAACGGCGCGAAGCTGAAGGCATGCCAGGTGAACGATGAGATCGTCGATGTCTGGACGTCCCTGACGGCTCGGCTGCCCTTCGTGGGGTCACGATCGTTGACGGGCCGCTCCCGCGCCGGCCCAGGCCGTGAGGACCAACCTGTCGATCGAGCTGAATCGCCAAGCGAGCTCGATCGCCTTGAACCGCCGGAGCATGACCAACCAGGCCCGCCGGAACGCGATCGGCCTGGCGTGCCGTACGAACGGCCCCTCACGTGAAGTGAGAACCCGAATGAAAGATCGACGCACCACGCACAAGAACCCTCAACGCTGAGTACGGAGCTGAGTGGCGTCCAGATTCTCGCAACCATGAATGGCAGGCAGTCGGTACGGCCAGCATCCCAGCCGGCACCACCAAAAGATCTCCAGCGACCC
The DNA here is from genome assembly GCF_013363995.1 of Nonomuraea rhodomycinica. GTDB lineage: Bacteria > Actinomycetota > Actinomycetes > Streptosporangiales > Streptosporangiaceae > Nonomuraea > Nonomuraea rhodomycinica. The sequence continues at coordinate 50,222 of NZ_JABWGO010000010.1, forward strand.
GTCCGAATCAGCCGGCGCACCGCCGCGCACACAGCCTCGCGAAGCGCCACCCGTGTGGAGAGTCCCGCAGGCCAGTCCCGACCGAACGAGCGAAGGCCACACCCCACCAACGATCAACGAACACAGCGCTGCGCCCCAGGACCGAGGCGCCGCTCTGGAGCTCCGCTGGCTGCACTAGGTCCACGTCGGCGTCTAATCCACGTCATCGCCCAAGAGGGTGTTCAGGAGGCGGATGGCGCCGCGCTTGTGCAGAGGTTCGTTGCCGTTGCCGCACTTGGGGGACTGGATGCACGAGGGACAACCACGTTCGCACTCGCAGGAGGCGATGGCCTCGCGCGTCGCCGTCAACCAGTCGGCCGCGCGCGCGAACCCGCGCTCGGCGAAGCCCGCACCCCCCTCGTGCCCGTCGTACACGAACACCGTGAGCAGACCCGTGTCCGCGTGCAACTCGGTGGAGACGCCGCCGATGTCCCAGCGGTCGCAGGTGGCGAAGAGGGGCAGCAGGCCGATGGAGGCGTGCTCGGCGGCATGGGCGGCCCCGCCGAGGTCGATGCCCTCCTCGGCGAGCGGCACCAGTACGGAGGCGGGAAGCGTCCACCAGACGGCCCGGGTGCGGAGAGTGCGCGGCGGGAGGTCGAGGGGCTCGTCGCCGAGCATCTCGCCCGACTGGAGACGTCGTTTGAGGTACGAGACGACCTGGCGGGTCACCTCGACCTCGCCGAAGTGCAGCTCGCCCCGTCCCAGAGCTTGCGATCGAAGGGAGGACAGCACGGAGATGTCGGTGACATCCCGGGCGAACGTCGCATAGTCCGGCTCGCTGCTGCTGACCAGAGCCACCCCGGCTTCCAGATCGAGTTCTTCGACCAGAAAGGTCTCGCCTTGGTGCAGATACACAGCGCCCGTGTGGACCGTCGTATGCGCCGACGGTTCGTCCACGCTGCCCAGGAGCCGGCCGGTGGACGCCTCGACCACCTGAATCGGAGCGCCGCCCGCACCTCTGATGTCGGCGAGGTCGGTGGCCCTCTCCCGCCGGGTCCAGAACCAGCCCGCGGGACGCCGCCGCAGCAGCCCCTGGGCCACCAGGTCGTCGAGGAGTTCCGGGGCCGTGGGCCCGAAGGTGGCCAGGTCGTCCTCGGTCAGCGGGATCTCCGCGGCGGCCGCGCAGAGATGCGGGCCCAGGACGTACGGGTTGTCCGGGTCGAGCACGATGGCCTCGACGGGCCGGCCGAACAGCGCCTCCGGATGGTGCACCAGGTAGGTGTCGAGAGGGTCGTCGCGAGCGATGAGGACAGCCAGCGCGTCCTGACCGTCCCGACCGGCCCGCCCGGCCTGCTGCCAGAGCGATGCCCGGGTGCCGGGCCAGCCGGCGATCAGCACGGCGTCCAACCCGGAGACGTCGACGCCCAGCTCAAGGGCGTTCGTCGTGGCCAGGCCCATGAGAGAGCCGGAGCGAAGCGCCTTCTCCAACTCCCGGCGGTCTTCGGCGAGATAACCGGCACGGTAGGCGGCGACCCTGCCCGGAAGCTCGGTCGCGTCGGTGATGTCGCCTGTGAGTTCCGCCGGGTCGGTGACTCTGTCCGGGAGTTCGGTCGTGTCGGTGACTCCGCTTGGGACATCCGCTGCGTGGGTGACTCTGCCTGGGGCGTCCACCGCGTTGGCGACTCTGTCCGGGAGTTCGGTCGTGTCGGTGACTCCGCTTGGGACATCCGCTGCGTGGGTGACTCTGCCTGGGGCGTCCACCGCGTTGGTGACTCTGTCCGGGAGTTCGGTCGTGTCGGTGACTCCGCCTGGGACATCCGCTGCGTCGGAGACCCTGCCCGGAGCATCCGCCGCGTCGGCGACTATGCCCGGGAGTTCTGCCGCGTCGGCGACGTCCCTGGCCGAGGCACCGGCCGAAGCACCGAGCGAAGCCTTGGGCGAAGCGCCGGGCGACGTCCGCGAGTCGGTTGCCGACGAGTTGGCCGTGGTGGCGACGCCCTCCGTACGTCCCGCGGACGGCTCGACCGCGGGCGAGAGCGGGCTGGAGTCATCCTCTGATGATCGCCGGCCCGGCAACCCGTTCAGATGGAAGTGAGGATCAAGGAGGTCATGGTGGCCAAGGAGTTGTGGTGGGGCGGCTGCCTCTCGGTGGCCGTTGGAACCGGAGGAGCGAAGGCCGTGGCGGCCGGTGGAGAGGGAGAAGGCGACGTCGGCGAGCTTGGCGCGGGCGGACAGGGCGACCGTCTCGGCGCCGCGGCGCGAGCGGACGAAGGCCAGTGTGCGGACGTCGGCCAGTACCAGGTCCGCCAGCAGGTCGGCAGCCTCGGCCGTCGCCGTGCGGCGCACCGGGGCACCACCCTCGCCGCGCAGCTCCGTCAGAGGCGGTTCCCACAGCGCGAACGTGGTCGCGCCCTTGGGGGAGGCGTCCACTGTCACCTCGTCCATCTCCAGCCCCGTCAGCCGCCGCGCGAACGCCCCCGGCTCGCTGGCCGTCGCCGAGGCCAGCATGAACACCGGACCAGAGCCGTACCGGGCGCAGATCCGGCGCAGGCGGCGCAGGATCTGCGCCACGTGCGAGCCGAACACCCCTCGGTAGTTGTGGCACTCGTCCACCACCACGAGGCGAAGCCGACGGAAGAACGACGACCACTGCGAGTGCCGGGGAAGGATGCTCCGATGCAGCATGTCGGGGTTCGTGAGGACGTAGTTGGCGTGCTGGCGCACCCACGTCCGTTCCTCGAACGGTGTGTCACCGTCGAACGTCGCCGCCCGCACCTGCGCGATGCGCAGTTCGCGCAGCCCGCGGAACTGGTCGGCGGCCAGCGCCTTGGTCGGCGTCAGATAGAGAACGGTGCCGCCGTCGAGACACGAGGTCACCGCCGGAGTCAGGTACGCCAGCGACTTGCCCGAGGCCGTACCCGTGGAAATGATCACGTTTCGGCCACGATAGGCCAGGTCGGCGGCTTCGTACTGATGGGGCCACATGCCGGTGATGCCGCGGTTCGCCAAGCGCGTAACCAGGAGTTCCGGTGCCCAGTTCGGCCATCCCGCTTGACCGGCTTGACGTGCTGGAACATGCTCCACATGGGTGACACGCTCGTGACGTGCGGGAACGCCGAGCAGGTGCCGCAGGAGTGGACCTGGCCGGTGTGGGGAGGAAGCGGTGGAAGTCACTGTTTCCAGTCTGCATCCGTGGGCAAAGTCGTCGGGAATCGTGATTTCGTGTAGACACAAGCGAGACGCATGGTTGAATGCCGCGCGTCAGGGTCGGTCGGCCGGGGGCTATGCTCCGGACGACCAGGCTCATAAGGGTACTTTCGCAGGCGAGGCGCTGGAGGATCTGTGGATCTGAAGTTGGATCACCGCACCGAAGACGGACTCACCATCGTCGAGGTCGAGGGTGAGATCGATGTCTACACCGCGCCGAGATTGCGTGAGCTCCTCATCGATCTGGTGAACAAGGGTAACTTCCACCTTCTCGTCAACATGGAGAAGGTTGACTTCCTGGACTCGACCGGCCTGGGCGTGCTGGTCGGGGGGCTCAAGCGGGTTCGGGCGCACGACGGCTCGCTGGAGCTGGTCTGCACGCAGGAGCGTATCCTCAAGATCTTCCGGATCACCGGTCTGACGAAGGTCTTCGGGATCTACGCTTCCGTCGACGAAGCCAAGGAAGCTCACGGCAAAGACAAGTAGTCATGGCCACTGTCGAGCTGACGTTCAGTGCCCTCCCCGCGCATGTGCGGACCGCCCGGCTGGTGGCCACGGCGATCGCCCGACGCACGGGCGTGGAGGAGTCGCTGCTGGACGAGGTCAGGCTCGCCGTGGGTGAAGCGTGCTCTCGGGCGGTGGAGGCCCACCGCGCCCACTGCCCGGGCGAGCCCATCCGCATCGAGCTGCGTGACGACTCCGGACGTTTCGAAGTAACGGTAAGCGACCAGGCCCCCAGCGACGAGATCAAGCCGGAGCAACCCCTGGATCTTGGGATGCTCTCCGACCCGTTCGCGACGGGTTTCGGCATCGCGGTCATCGCGGGCCTGGCTGACGATGTCGAGGTATTTCCCAGTCCCAAGGGCATGCGCATCCGCATGAGCTGGCCTGCCGCCCCCAACGGCCGCCTTCCCGTGTAGATCCCCGTAGATCCTTTTCTGGTGCTTCACGTGGTTACGTGTGCCCTGTGCTTCACGTGGTTATGTGACGCTTGGTGTTTCCCGTGGGCACCGGCACTCATCATGCGGTGCCCACGTGACCGCCTCTCCGTAGTGACGGCTGGTGGCCGATAAGGCCGGTGTGGCGGTTGGTGAGGCCGTGTGGCGGTCGGTCCCCTGTCGCTGGCATTGCGTGGTCGTGGTTGACGCCGGCCGAGAACGAGGCTTGTCAGCGTTCGGCGTGGGGATGGCTCGCGGGCTTCATGGTTCCTGGCGGGCGGGTCGCTTGCGGGATTCATGATTCCTGGCGTGCGGATGGCTGCAGGCCCCACGGTGCCTGGCGTGCGGATGGCTCGGACCATCCGGTCTTCGGGGTGTAGGAGGCGCCGGTATATGTGCCTCCGCGTCGTCTGGCGCCTCACCTGGGGTGGGTGGATACCCCTGGGTGATGAACTTGGGTATGTGTCAGGCTGGGCCGCCTTCCTCACTCCCTTCTTGCGAGCGTTCTGCGGGCGGCCTGCGGGCCGTGTGGGCGTGCACGCGCCTTGACGGGGTGTTCGGGGCTGGGCGGGGCGGTGTAGGGCGAAGCGGGCGCTTGCGCGGCGACTGGCGTCTGGAGCCGCAGGCCGGCTTTGTCGTGGGGACGCTGGTGGGCGGGCGCTGGCGGGCGCTGGCGGGCGTTGGCGGGTGCTGGCGGGCCGGCTGGGCTGGCTTGGTGGGTTCAGGGGCTTTGGGTTGGTCCGGGTCTCGTGCGCCGGCCGCCGTACAAGTGCCCGTCAGCCCAGCACCGCGCGAGCCAGCTCGTACGGCCCAGCACGGTGGGCCCCATCCGCCGACCGGGGCTGGGCCCTGTCCAGGGCCACGCTCCTCCAGCGGCGCAGGCCGAGCGCCGTGACGTGCGCACCCGGGCCCATGGCTTCCGTTTCGCGGGAGAGGAGGCGGCCACCTCTGGCTTGGCCGAAGGCGTGCACCAGACCGGTGGGCCGACGAGACAGAGGATCGAGCCCGGCGAGACGGGGAACCGAGCCGGTGGGGTCCATACAGGTCAGGTCGATCGATACAGGCTGAGCTACATAGGTGGGTCGATGTGGTCAAGTGCAGCTGAGGCGCGTGACTCGGGGCGTTGCCGGCTGCGTTGGGATCGCCGGCCGAGGTGGACACTCCGGAGGTCGATTTGTCGCCTCAGGACAGCCGCTCCCCGGGGCTGGATCGCTTCTCTGCAATGACTCGGCTCTTAGAGGTCAGATCGTCTACCAGAGCCGGGACTTCCTTCGAAGGCGTTGATGGCCTGCCGCGCCGGACTCTCTCTCAGGGCGCGCATCGCTCGCCAGGGCTGGACTCTCTCTCCGGGCGCGCATCGCCCGCCAGGGCTGGATTGTCTCCAGGGCGTCAATCGCCTGCCAGGCTCGCACCACCTGTTCCCGGGCGTGGAGAGCCAGCGAGGGTCGTACCTCCTCCTTTCGGGGCGTGGAGAGCCGGATCCGGTCGTACCTTCTGATCCAGAGGTGGAGTGTCGGCCAGGGTCGTGCTTCTCCAGGGCATGGCGAGCTGTAAGAGCCGTACTTCCTGCCGGAGCGTGGAAGGTCTCCGGAGGTTGAACGCCTTTTGTGATCTTGTCGTCAGGGCAAGTTTGATCTTCTCACCAAGTTCAATGATCTAGAACGGGCTGACCTATTGGCCGGGTTTGAGTCAGCCGTTCGGTTGATGTTGATCTTTCTACCGGATCGAACTCCCGGGCGAAAGTAACCGTAACTCTGCATGCCCATGCAATCCGGAATGGCGCGCCTACGGAAAGGAGGCTCGGAGAGGTCTGCGACGCCGGAAGGCCTTCGTGGGGCTGACATGCCGCTGGGCGGCTCAGTGGGTAGTGCTGGCGGAATGGCTAGAGGAGCAGGGCGTTGCCAGGAGATCTTGAAGGCAGAGCACGCAGCGGCGGGGTAAGGAGGCGGTCGGGGCTGGAGGGTCTTTCGGGCGTGTCGTTATCGCTTGTTGTCAGGGCCGTAAACTGGCGGAAATTTGCCGTGTAAGTTCCCAAATCGCCCCCCCGTCAGGGGTTTACTGGACGCGCGCACAATTAACCGGCTGCAGAGCCTTCATATCCTGGCAGACGCTGCGTAGACTCCCGGCACCGGCCAAGGTGATCCGGCGGAACTGCGGACTCAACCGGAAGCGGCACCCACAACCCGGATGGTGCCGCACCCGCCAGCCGATGTTCGCAGCACCGCCCGGGCAGGACGACCGGTCTTGCCGAGGAGAACCCGATGTTTAGGCACGTGCTGGCCGCTGAGCCAGCGTCCAATCTGGCCCTGAACGGTAACAATCTCACCATCGTGATCGTGGTCGCCGCGGTCGCACTGATCGCCCTTGCCGTCGCCGGCGGCCTGGTGCGCGAAGTGCTGCGCGCCGACCAGGGCACCGAGCGCATGCAGAACATCGCCCGGGCCGTGCAGGAGGGCGCCGCCGCCTACCTGACGCGGCAGTTCCGCACGTTGGCGATCTTCGTCGTCGTGATTCCCTTCCTGCTGCTCCTGCTGCCGGGCGAGACCGATGTGCGCATCGGCCGCTCCATCTTCTTCGTGGTCGGTGCGGTGTTCTCCGCGCTGACCGGGTTCATGGGGATGTGGCTGGCCGTGCGCGGCAACGTGCGCGTGGCCGCCGCGGCCCGCGACACCGGCGAGAAGCGCGCCATGCGCATCGCCTTCCGCACCGGCGGCGTCGCCGGCATGTTCACCGTCGGCCTCGGCCTGCTGGGCGCCGCGGTCGTCGTGTTCCTGTACCAGGGCGACGCGCCGGGCGTGCTCGAAGGCTTCGGCTTCGGCGCGGCGCTGCTCGCGATGTTCATGCGTGTCGGCGGCGGCATCTTCACCAAGGCCGCCGACGTCGGCGCCGACCTGGTCGGCAAGGTCGAACAGGGCATCCCTGAGGACGACCCGCGCAACGCCGCGACCATCGCCGACAACGTGGGCGACAACGTCGGCGACTGCGCCGGCATGGCCGCCGACCTGTTCGAGTCGTACGCGGTCATGCTGGTGGCCAGCCTGATCCTGGGCAAGGTCGCGTTCGGCGAGCAGGGCCTGATCTTCCCGCTCATCGTCCCGATGATCGGCGTGGTCACCGCCATCATCGGCATCTTCGTGACCGGTCTGCGCGACCGCGACCGCAGCGGCATGTCCGCCATCAACCGCAGCTTCTTCATCTCCGCCGCCATCTCGGCGGTGCTCGTCGCGGCCGCCGCGTTCTGGTACCTGCCGGACAGCTTCAGCGGCCTGAGCGGCTCGGCCGTGAAGTCCGACGCGGACCCGCGGCTGATCGCCATCGGCGCGGTGCTCATCGGCCTGGTCCTGGCCAGCGCCATCCAGCTGCTGACCGGCTACTTCACCGAGACCAACCGCCGCCCGGTACGCGAGATCGGCGAGAGCTCGGCCACCGGCCCCGCGACCGTCATCCTCGCCGGCATCAGCGTCGGCCTGGAGTCGGCCGTCTACTCCGCGCTGATCATCGCGGGCGCGGTCTACGGCGCGTTCCTGCTGGGCTTCGGGAACGTGACGATCGCGCTGTTCGCGGTGGCGCTGGCCGGCACCGGCCTGCTCACCACGGTCGGCGTCATCGTGTCCATGGACACCTTCGGCCCGGTCTCCGACAACGCCCAGGGCATCGCCGAGATGTCCGGCGACGTCGAGGGCGAGGGCGCGCGGGTGCTGACCAGCCTCGACGCCGTCGGCAACACCACCAAGGCCATCACCAAGGGCATCGCGATCGCCACGGCCGTGCTCGCGGCGACCGCGCTGTTCGGCGCGTTCCGCACGGCGGTGGAGTCGCAGCTCGCGCAGACGTCGTCGTTCAGCCTCAGCATCGACCAGCCGAACGTGCTGGTCGGCCTGGTGGTCGGCGCGGCAGTGGTGTTCCTCTTCTCCGGCCTGGCGATCATGGCGGTCGGACGGGCCGCGATGCGCGTGGTCTTCGAGGTGCGCGACCAGTTCCGCAACAAGCCGGGCATCATGGACGGTTCCGAGAAGCCCGAGTACGGACGGGTCGTCGACATCTGCACCCGTGACTCGCTGCGCGAGCTGGCCACGCCCGGCCTGCTGGCGGTCATGACGCCGATCGCGGTGGGCTTCGCCTTCGGGTACGCACCGCTGGGCGCGTTCCTGGCCGGCGCGATCGCCTGCGGCACGCTGATGGCGGTGTTCCTGGCCAACTCCGGTGGCGCCTGGGACAACGCGAAGAAGCTGGTCGAGGACGGCCACCACGGCGGCAAGGGCTCCGAGGCCCACGCCGCGACCGTCATCGGCGACACGGTGGGCGACCCGTTCAAGGACACCGCCGGTCCGGCCATCAACCCGCTGATCAAGGTGATGAACCTCGTCGCTCTGCTGGTGGCGCCGGCGGTCGTGCTGTATGCGAGCAACGCCGCGCTGCGGGTCGGGGTCACGGTGTTCGCGCTGGCGGTGGTGGTCGGGGCCATCGTGGTCTCCAAGCGCCGTTCGGCGACCAGCGAACCGGCCAACAACCACAAGCGGGAGCAGACCCCGGTCGCGTCGTAGGGGGCGGGGTCGATCGCGTCCTGCCTTCTGGGTCCGTCTTCTGGTCCTGGTTTCTGGTCCTGTTTCTGATCCTTGGCTGTGCTGGCCTGGTGATCGGGGGCGTTTGGTTCTGGTGGGTCGCGTCGTATGAGGCGTCCGTCCTTTCCGGTGATGCCGGGAAGGGCGGGCGCTTTCGTGTTGCCGGCCTTGGGGGAGGCTGCGGCATCTCCGGGGCCGGCCTCTCACGCGGGCTGGTGTCTCGCGGGTTTGCGACTCACGGAGAAGGGCGGGTGCTTCAAGGTTTCAGGGCTCCGGGGTGCCCAGGGGGAAGGTGGTCGGTCCCGTACGGGACACCTGAACCCCTCGGTGGGAAACTGTGCGGATGAACGACAAGCGGCCGACCGGTGGAAAGACGCTGGCCTTCATCCTGCTCGCCATGCTGGTCATCCTGGCGGCGATCGTGGCGCTGGCCATGTGGGCGTCGAGGGGGGTGTGACGAGGTGCCGACGCTGATCGTGCTCCGCCATGCCAAGGCCGCGCAGGTGCCCGGGTTGAGCGATCGCGAGCGGCCCCTGACCGAGCGGGGCGAGCGTGACGCCGGGCGGGCCGGTGACGAGCTGCGGGCCATGGGGCTCGTGCCCGACCTGATCCTGTGCTCGCCGGCCGAGCGCACCAGGCGCACCGCCGAGCTGGCCTTCCCGGACGCCGAGGTGAGCTACGAGCGCGACATCTACGAGGCATACCCGGACGAACTGCTGGAGCTGATCAGGCGCACCGACCCCGAGGTCGGCACGCTCGTCCTGTGCGGGCACAACCCGGGGGTCCACGAGCTGGCGCTCGGCTTGACGGGCGGCGAGTACGGATTCCGGCCGGGGTCGTTCGCGGTGATCCGGACGGGATCGTCCTGGGTAGACCTGTCCCCAGGGGAGGGACACCTGGTCACGCGCTGGGATCCCAAGGAACACTGACCAGGGGCGACACGCATGCGGGGGGCCGCCAGAGCGTTGCGCGTGGGGTTCGCGCTGCCGGCGCGGCCTCCGTGGGGGTACGGGCTGCTCTGCGGGGTGGCCGTGTCGGCTCCGCTGTTCGCCGGAGTGACGGCCGGGGTGCCGCACGGGGGCGCGTTCGTGGCGCTCGGGGCGTATCTGACTGCTTTCGGCGACGTGTACGGCAAGCCGTACGCGCAGCGCGCCTGGAACCTCGTCGTCAAGCTGGTGCTGGTGCCGGCGGGGATGGCACTGGGGATGCTGCTCGGGCCGTACCCGTGGTGGGCGGCCGTGGTGATCGGTCTGGTGGCGGCGGCGGCCCGGTGGCGGATCGTCGGGACGCCGCCCGCGATCGCGGCGGTCCTCGGCTTCTACCTGCACGCGCCGGTCGGGCCGTCGGGGCCGTGGGAGATGGCGCTGGGCGGGGTGTGGTTCACCGTCCTCGCGCTGGCGCCGTGGCCGGTTCGGCGGCTGGACCCGCTGCACGAGGCGCTGAGCGGGGCACGGGAGTCGCTGGCGTCGATGCTCGACGGCGTCGACCTGGACGACGAGGGGTGGGGGAAGCGCCGGGAGCGCGCGTCGAAGGCGCTGGAGGCGGCGGGCACGGCGTCGGCGGCCTTCCACGCCGGTGAGGACAACACTCGATCGGCCGACGCGTACGTGCGGACGCTTGTCCGCGTCTTCGTGGAGACGGTCACGCTGCGTGGGCTGCGCGCGCAGGTGGCGGAGGAGGACCGCCGCAGGCGCGACCCGGGCATGCGCGGGCGGGGGGAAGCGGGTCGGCGCGGAGGAGATGGAGATGAGGTCGCTCAGGGTCCACAGCTCCGGCGCCGTGGGGGTGCTCAGGGCCCGGGGAGTGCCCAGGGTCCAATCGGTGCTTCGGGTCCGGAGGGTGCTCGCGGCTCTGGGGGTGCTGAAGGCGCTGGGGGTGCTCAAGGTCCTGGGGGTGCTCAAGGTCCTGCGGGTGAATATCGCCACGGAGACGACGACGTCGCGCGGGCGCTGCCGGACGTGGCTCGCGGCGGGGGCGAAAGCGCGAGCGGCGAGGTCGCGCCTCGTCTGAGGGGCCAGGAGCGCGGGGCGGGAGACGAGGTCGAGCCTCCTTCGGCGGACCGTGATCACCTGGCGGGTGGCGAGGGCGCGCCTTCTCCGGACGATGGCCACGATCGCCTGGCGGGCGGCGAGGGTGTGCGGGGGGTGGGGGAGGATCGTCGCGGGGGTGTAGAGGTCGCGCCTTCTCTGGGGGAGCAGGACCGCCGTGGGGGTGGCGCGGCGTCTGCTCTGGAGGACCACGATCGCCGCGCGGGTGACCAGGTCGTACGCGCCCTGGCGGTGGGGGACGGCTGCGGGATCGACGAGGTCGTCCGGGCTCTTACCGTGGCGCTGCGCACCAAGACGCCGGAGGACGTGGAGGCGGCGCTGGCCGCGGCGGCGGCCTTCGGGGAGTACGTGGGGGAGCAGCGGGCGGGGGTTCGGGCCGATCCGGCGTCGCTGCGGCGGATCGCGGTGCTGGGCCAGGCGCGGCGCTGCCTCGACCGGATCGTGGTGGGGGTGCGCGGGGTCGGGGTGTTCGCGGCGCGGGGGATCAGGGTGCCGGCCGTGGTTCCGCGGGCCTGGCGGCCGGTGGTGTGGCGGCCGTTCTGGCGGGGCGGCCACGGCTGGTGGCGGCCGGCGCGGCTGCGGAGGGCGTGGCGGCGGGCGGTCCGTTCGCCTCGGCGGGCGTGGCGGGCGTTGCAGGCCGGCGGCGCGGCCGAGCATCTGGGACGGCTGGGCATCGCCGTGACCGTGGCGATGATGCTCATGATCGGCACGCACGAGGTGTACGGCAAGTGGTTCGTGATCACCGTGATGCTGGCCCTGCGGTCGACGTACGGCGACACGGTGGAGCGGGTGGTGCTGCGGGTGGCGGGCACCGTGCTCGGCGCGGCCGTGGCCGCGGTGATCCTGGCGGCCGTCCCGGGGCCGTACACGATCGCGGCGACCGTGCTCGGGTTCGCCACGGTGGGGTACGCGCTGCGCGAGGTGAGCTACGGCTACTGGATGGTGTTCGCGACGCCGCTGGCCATGATGCTCGCCGACTTCTCCACCCCGCTCGACTGGCGGGCGGCCGGGGCCCGGCTGCTGCTGACGGCCGGCGGCGGCCTGCTGGCGCTGGCGGCGGCGCGGCTGCTGTGGCCGCGCAGCGAGGGCGGACGGCTGCGCACCCGTACCGCGGAACTGCTGGAGCAGCACGGGACGCTGGTCGGCGCGGTGGCCGAGCGCGATCTCGACGCCGTGCTCGTACACGCGGACGCGGCGGGGCAGGCCGCCGACGCGCTCACCGCGTCCCTGGACAAACTGGGCAAGGAGCCGGGTGGGCGGGTGCCGCCGGAGTTGCGGGAGGCGGTCACGGCGGCCCGCAGGTTGAGGGACGACGCGCTGGCGGTGGCGTCCGTGCTGCGCGGCTCGGAGGTGGGCTCGGACGCCACGGTCGCCGTGCTGGACGCGGTGGCGGACCGGCTGGCGGCCGTGGCCGAGACCGTGCGCAGCGGCGAGCCGCCTCCCGAGGCGGACGAGCTGGAGGAACGGCTCGCCGAGCTGGCCGGCGAGGTCAAGTCGATCATCAAGGAGGCGGTGGCCAAAGAGGCCGCCAGGGCGGAGGCATCCCGCGCGGCGTCTGAGGAAGCGGCCTCCAAGGGGTCCCCGGAAGCGTCCGGTGAAGCGGCCGCGGCGCCCGCCCACGCCGTCGACACCTCCGCGGTGCGCCGTCAGCTCCGGCTGACCGTGACGGCGCACCCCGCGCTGCGTTCGCTGTGCTCCGACGCCCTCGAACTGGCCCGCGAGGCCGCCGCCCCCCTGGGCCGGCGGGTCAGCGGGTGAGCGCGGTGTCCTCGGCGTCGGCCGCCTCGACCTCGTCCCGGGAGATGCCGAGCAGGTAGAGGATCGAGTCGAGGTACGGCGTGTTGACGGTGGTGTCGGCCGCCTGCCGCAGCACCGGCTTGGCGTTGAAGGCGATGCCCAGCCCGGCGGCGGCGATCATGTCGAGGTCGTTGGCGCCGTCGCCGATGGCCACGGTCTGGCTGATCGGCAGCCCCGCCTCCCTGGCGAAGCGTTCGAGCGCCCGCGCCTTGCCCGGCCGGTCGACGATCTCGCCCACGACCCGGCCGGTGAGCCGCCCGTCGATGATCTCCAGGACGTTGGCCGCGGAGTAGTCGATGCCGAGGTCCTCGACGAGCGCGTCGGTGATCTGGGTGAAGCCGCCGCTGACGATGGCGAAGCGGTAGTCGAGCCGCTTGAGCGTGCGGACGAGGGTGCGCGCGCCGGGTGTGAGCACGACCTCCTGGCGCACCCGCTCCAGCACGTCGGCCGGCAGCCCTTCGAGCAGGGCGACCCGGCGGCGCAGCGACTCGGCGAAGTCCAGCTCGCCGCGCATGGCCTCCTCGGTGACCCGGGCGACCTCGTCCAGGCAGCCGGCGTGCGCCGCGAGCAGCTCGATGACCTCGCCCTGGATGAGCGTCGAGTCGACGTCCATGACGACGAGCCGCTTGGCCCGCCGGGACAGGCCGGTGCGCTGCACGGCCACGTCCACCTGCTGGGCCGCCGCCTCGGCGGCGAGCTGCACGCGCAGCGCGTCGGGGTCGGCTCCGGAGACCGACAGCTCGATGCAGGTGACGGGCCACTGGGCGAGGCGCTCGATGCGGTCGATGTTGGCGCCCGCGGCGGCGATGCGGCCGGCGATGCCGGCGATCGCGGCGGGCTGGAGCGTGGCGCCGAGGACGCTGACCGACAGCCGGCCGCGGCGGCGCTTCTCCTTGGCCAGGGAGCCGGTGGAGAGCTCCACCTCCATGCCGAGGTCCTCGGCCACGCGCTCCACGGAGGTCCACAGGGCCCCGAGGGTGGTGCCCGTGCCGGTGGACGGGCCGCCGGCGTAGGCGACGAGCACGCCGAGGGTGAGCCGCCCCCGGATGACGACCTGCTCGATGTCGGAGACGGTCACCGGGAAGCCCGACAGGACGGAGAAGAGCCGGGAGGTGACGCCGGGCCGGTCAGGGCCGTTGAGAGTGATCAGGAGGGTCCGCTGGTCCACATCCAGTCACGCTACTGTGCCGTGCGGGGTGGACGCGGACCAGGGGTGGGTGTTCATGACGTGGATCGCTGGCGTTCACCCGGCCAGCAGCAGGTGGGAGTCGCCGAACTCGTGCCACAGGTATCCCTCCCGCAGCGCCGCCTCGTAGGCCCGGGCCAGCGCCGTCCGCCCGGCGACGGCGGTCAGCATCATGAGGTGGCTGGAGCGCGGCTCGTGCAGCCCCGTGAGCAGGCCGGTGACGACGCGCACCCCGTCGTCGGGGGTGACGACGCGGCTGGTCCAGCCCGCCGACTCCGTGACCCGCCCGCGGGCGTCCACCGCGGTCTCCAGGGCGCGGACGACGGTCGTGCCGGCCGCGACGACCCGGCCGCCGTCGCGCCGGGTGAGGTTCACCAGGCGCGCGGTCGGCGCCGGCACCTCGTACCGTTCGGCGTAGGGCGGCTCGTCCTTCTCGGGAGAGGCGACGCCGGTGTGCAGGGTGACGGGCGCGATCCGCACGCCGCGCGCCACCAGCGCCGTCACGAGGTCGGCGCTGAACGGCCGGCTCGCGCTGGGCATCTCGGCGCTTCCGGGCACGGTGGCGAACACGGTCTGGTAGGCGTCGATCGGCCAGTCCCCCGCCACGTACGAGTAGCGGATCGGGATGCCGTGCTCGCGCAGGTACGCCTCCACGTCCCGGTCGAGCCGGGCCCGCCACAGCCGGGGCGTCTCCCGGCCGAGCAGCCGCAGCGTGGCCCCTCCGGGCAGCGGCAGCCACTCGCCGGGCTCCCCTCCCGCGTACGGCTCGGAGGCGGCGCTCGTACGGCGGCGCAGCTCGATGAGCCAGGTGCCGTCCTCGCGCGCGGTGGAGAAGTGGACGGCCAGCCGGTCGAGCCGGACGGCGGCGGGCAGCGTGGCGGAGTTGTTGACCACGACGAGGTCGCCGGGCGCGAGCAGGGAGGGCAGGTCGGTGAACCGGTGGTGCGCGGGCTCGTCGTCGCCGCGCGAGACGAGCAGGCGCACCCCGTCGCGGGCCAGGCCCCTGGCCTCGGGCGGCTCGTGCGCGGACAAGGCGTCGGGGAGGGCGAAGTCGAGGGGCGGGGTCATGGGAGGCTCACCCTTCCGGTCGAGGGTCGCGGTCACTGGAGGCTCACCCTTCCGCTGGCGGGACGGGACCTGACCAGGTCGCGTAGCGCGGCGGCGACCTTGGCGGGGTCGGTGGCGCCGCCGGCCTCCTGTTCGCCCACGGCGTCGGCCAGCATGCGGGTGTTCATCTCGCCGGGGTCCACCCACCAGACGGCCACGCCGGGCTCCTCGGCGGCCAGCACGTTGGACAACTGCTCCAGCGCGGCCTTGGTGGCGCCGTAGCCGCCCCAGCCGGGGTAGGCGCCCGTGGCGGCGTCGGAGGTGACGTTGACGACCGCGCCGCCGCGGCGGCGCAGCGCGGGCAGCGTGGCCTGGACGAGCGCGAGCGGCGCGGTGACGTTGGTCTCCAGCAGCAGCTTGAACGCCTCCAGCGGGTACGAGGCGAGCGGGGGCAGCGGCGTCGCCCCGAGACCGCTCGCGTTGTTGACGAGCAGGTCGAGCTCCGGCACGGCCAGCGACAGCCGCTCGACGTGGGCCGGGTCGGTCACGTCGCCGGCGATGGCGGTGGCGCCCAGCTCGGCGGCGACCCGGTCGAGGTCGTCCCGGCCGCGCGCGGTGAGCACGAGGTCCCAGCCGGCCTCCGCCAGCGACCGGGCCAGGGCCAGGCCGAGACCGCGGGAGGCGCCGGTGATCAGTGCGGTGTTCGTCATGTCTCGACGGTAGGAACGCCGCGCCCGTACGACATCGGGCCGCGGACCCGTCCGGGCCTGGGCACTTCGTCCTAGGACCATCGCGGGAGGACCGTCGGTGGGGGAACCCTAGAGTGGGTCTCGTGACGTCGGACCGCGAGGAGATCCTGCAGGCCGTGAGCGGTGCCGTGCTCGCGGTCACCCGGCACCTGTCGGTGCGCGAGGTGCTCCAGGTCATCGTCCGCTCAGCGCAGCGGCTGCTCGACGCCCGCTACGCCGCGCTGGGGGTGCCCGACGAGGACGGCTCGTTCGCGGAGTTCGTCGCCGAGGGGCTGACCGACCGGCAGTGGGACGCGATCGGGCCGCTGCCGCGCCAGCACGGCATGCTCGGCGCGATGCTGCGTGACGGGGCCCCGGTGCGGCTGCCCGACCTGCGCGACGACCCCCGCTTCGAGTGGTGGCCGAAGGCGCACCCGGTGATGAAGGACTTCCTCGGCGTGCCGATCCGCGACGGCGACGAGGTGCTGGGCATCGTCTTCCTGGCCAACAAGCGCACGCCGGGCGGTTTCACGGCGGCCGACGAGGAGCTGCTGACGCTGTTCGCGGCGCACGCGGCGATCGCGCTGACCAACGCCCGGCTGTACGAGCGCGGACGCGAGCTGGCCATGCTGGAGGAGCGCAACCGGATGGCGCGGGAGCTGCACGACGCGGTGACGCAGAAGCTGTTCTCGCTGCGGCTGACGGCCCAGGCCGCCGCGACCATGCTGGACAGCGCGCCGGACCGGGCGGCGGCCGAGCTGGAGCGCGTGCAGCGGCTGGCCGGCGAGGCGCTGGCCGAGCTGCGCGCGGTGATCGTCGAGCTGCGCCCGGCCGAGCTGGACCGCCACGGCCTGGCCGAGACGCTGCGCAAGCACGTACGGCTGCTGGACCGGCTGCACCCGGCGCGCGTGGTGTTCGACTGCGACGAGCCGCCGCCGCTCGACTCGGCCGTGGAGGTGGCGCTGCTCAGGGTGGCGCAGGAGGCGCTGCACAACGCGCTGCGCCACTCGGGCGCCCGCGAGGTGGCGGTACGGCTCGTCCACGCGGGCGGCAGGCTGTCCCTGTCGGTCTCCGACGACGGCGGCGGCTTCGAGCAGGGCGGTTCGCGCGGCCTCGGCCTGGTGTCGATGCGGGAGCGGGCGGAGTCGGTGGGCGGGGTGATGACCGTGGACTCGGCGCCGGGCCGGGGCACGACGGTCCGCGTGGAGGTGGGCGTGTGATCCGGGTGCTGATCGCCGACGATCATCCGGTGGTGCGGCAGGGGTTGCGCACGTTCCTCGACCTGCAGGACGACATCACGGTCGTGGGCGAGGCGGGCGACGGTGAACGGGCCGTCGAGCTGGCCGCGGAGCTGGTCCCCGACGTGGTGCTGCTCGACCTGCGGATGCCGGTGCTCGACGGGCTGGGCGCGCTGGAGCGGCTGGCCGGCTCGCCCGCCCGGGTGCTGGTGCTCACGTCGGGGAGCGACCGGTCGGACGTCGCGCCGGCGATGCGGGCGGGCGCGGCCGGGTTCCTCTACAAGGACGTGGACCCGTCGGCTCTGGCGCAGGCCGTGCGGGCGGTCCACGGCGGCCAGGTGCTGCTCGCGCCGGAGGCGGCCGAGGCCGTGCTCCGCGCGGGCGCGGACGCCCACGCGGGCGGCGGGGGAGGCGTGCCCGGGCCGGCGCCGCTGACCGAGCGGGAGCGCGAGGTGCTCGCGTTGATCGCGGCGGGCCGCTCCAACAAGGAGATCGCGCGGAGCCTCGCCGTGGCCGAGAAGACGGTCAAGACGCACGTGTCGAACGTGCTGATGAAGCTCGGCGTCCAGGACCGCACCCAGGCGGCCCTGTACGCCGTGCGTCACGGCCTGGCCTGATCTCCGGCGGCAGGGTTCAGGGGCGGTCGGGGGACGGCTCCAGGATGGCGTGGCAGCAGGCCACGAGCGCCCGCCGGACGGCACGATCGAGGTCGCGGAGGGCGGCGTCGCGGGTGGCGACCTGGCCCGAGGTGAGCCCGCCCTCCCCGGCCAGCCGCAGCACCGTGGCGAGCCGGGCGGCGAGCGCGGCGACGCGGTGGGCGCGGGGCGGATACCCCGGCGCCAGCTCGCCTCCCCTGGCGCCCAGCCGGTCGGGCCGGACGGGCGCGGGGCCGTCGACCATGGCGAGCGCGTCGGTGGCCGCGCGCATCGCGTCGGACAGCTCCCGCTCGGCCTCCGCCACCGACGGCAGGTCGTGCCGTACGGGCCCTGCCTCGTGGGCCGCCATCCGCACGCCCACGTACGACGAGCCGCGCCGGTCGGTGAACGGCACCAGCCCGAGGCGCCGCTCGGCCAGCACGGCGATGACCGCCTGGCGGGCCTCGACGGCCACGGCGTTGAACTCGGGGGGACCGGACAGCCCGAGCGGGTCGCCGGGCGCGGGCAGCGCGAGCCGGAACTCGCTCAGCCCGTCCCCGCGCAGCTCGGCCAGGTGCCGGCGCAGCGGGACCTCGCCGACGACGACGGGGCCGCCGGCGTTCTCGACCCGGTCGGCGACCTCGTCGAGGCCGACATGACCGGCGAGCCAGGCGTTGCCCCAGACGACCATGGCCCGGCAGACAGGCGATTCAGGGTGCACCGGTCCACGATATGCGCTCGCCCTGCAATAGGTTTGTCCCGAGCGTTCTCCTAAAGGAGGGATCCGGGGATGGGTGGTCAGGTGCTGCGGCTCCAGGACGTCGTCGTCAGGCGCGACGGAGCGGCCCTGCTGCGCGGCATCGACTGGACGGTCAACGAGGACGAACGGTGGGTGGTGATCGGGCCCAACGGCGCCGGCAAGACCACGTTGCTGCAGGTCGCGGCCACGCTGCTGTTCCCGACCGAGGGCGTGGTCGAGGTGCTGGGCGAGCGGCTCGGGCAGACCGACGTCTTCGACCTGCGGCCGCGGATCGGGCTGGCCAGCTCCGCGCTGGCCGAGCGCATCCCGCCGGAGGAGAAGGTCATCGACCTGGTGCTCACGGCCTCGTACGGGATCATGGGCCGCTGGACGGAGGAGTACGACTCCAACGACGTGACCCGGGCCGTCGAGCTGATCGACATGCTGGGGGCGGCGCACCTGATCCGCCGCCGGTTCGGCACGCTGTCGGAGGGCGAGCGCAAGCGGGTGCAGATCGCCCGCGCGCTGATGCCCGACCCGGAGATGCTGCTGCTCGACGAGCCCGCCGCGGGCCTCGACCTGGGCGGCCGCGAGGACCTGGTGCGCCGGCTGTCGGTGCTGGCCCACGACTACCGCTCGCCCACGCTGGCGCTGGTCACGCACCACGTCGAGGAGGTGCCGGCCGGGTTCACGCACGGGTTGCTGCTGCGCAACGGCTCGGTGGTGGCGTCGGGGGCGCTCGACGACGTGATGACGGCCGACAACCTGTCGCAGACGTTCGGGGTGCCGCTGACGCTCGACCGCAGCGCGGGTGGCCGCTGGTACGCGCGGGCCCTCTGACCTGGCGTCTCAGTCCGTGGGCAGTGGACCCCCGCGCTCCCGCGCGGGGGCGGGCCCTCTAGGCTCGGGCGGGTGATGTTCTGGGAAGTGGTCGCGGTCTGCGCGGCCGGTGTCGCGGCAGGAGCCATCAACGCGGTCGTCGGATCCGGCTCACTGATCACCTTCCCGACCCTGGTCGCCGTGGGCGTCGATCCGGTCGTCGCCAACGTGTCCAACAACATCGGCCTGGTGCCGGGCTCGTTCACCGCCGCCTACGGCTACCGCGAGGAGCTCAAGGGCCAGCGCGAGCGGCTGCTGCGGCTGGCTCCGGCCTCCTGCCTCGGCTCGCTCATCGGCGGGATCCTGCTGCTGTTCCTCGACCCGGACGTGTTCCAGGTCGTGGTGCCCGTGCTCATCGCGCTGGCGTGCGTGCTGGTCGTGGTCCAGCCCAGGCTCAACGGCTGGCTGGCGGCGCGCCGCGAGAATCCCCACCCGCACGGCGGGATCGCGCTCTGGCTGGGCGTGTTCGCCGCGGGCGTGTACGGCGGCTACTTCGGCGCGGCGCAGGGCGTGCTGCTGATCGGCCTGCTCGGCAGCTTCCTCGACGACGGCATCCAGCGGGTGAACGCCGCCAAGAACGTGCTGTCGCTGATCGTCAACGCCACCGCGGCCGTGCTGTTCTTCTTCATCGCGCACGTGGACTGGTGGGCGGTGCTGGCGGTCGCGCTGGGCGCCACGGCCGGCGGCTTCCTGGGGGCGCGGATCGGGCGGCGGATCCCGGCTCCGGTGCTGCGCGGCATCATCGTGGTGGTGGGGATCGTGGCGATTGTCAAACTGGTGTACGGATAAGCCACCTGCTTTCTGGGCATAAATCCGTACATGAAGGGTGATCGGGTGGAGATCGTCATCGATGCGGGGGGAACCCCGCGCACCTACGAAGTGGTCGCCACCCGCGCGGGCCGCCGCGTCGAGGTGGCCACGCGCCGGGGCCTGGTCGAGGTCAGCGAGGTCACGCGCGGCGGCACGGCCGTACGGACCGCGCGGTTCATGTCCAGCCGCATCCTCGCCCTGGTGGAGCACCCCGCCGACGAGAACTCCGCGCGGCGCTACGCCGGGGACGGGGAGGGCGAGGACTGACGGCGTGACGCGGCGGGACCGTCAGGTGGGACCGTCAGCGGAAGTCGGCGGCGTGGTCCTCCGCCCACTGGCGGAACGTCAGCGCCGGTCGGCCCAGGAGCCGCTCCACTGTGTCGGTGACCTTCTCCGGCGCGGCCACGAACGACTCCCAGCCGCGCAGCGCCGACTCCACGAAACCGGGGTCGCCCCACGCGCGGGTCAGCACCTCGCGGGCCTCCTCCGGCGGCATGTCCTCCCAGCGCACGTCGCGCCCGACCACCTCGCCGATGACGCGCACCTGCTCGGCCTGCGTCAGCCGCTCCGGCCCGGTGATCACGTATGCCGCCCCGGCGTGGCCGCCGGAGGTGAGCACGTGCGTGGCGACGGCCGCGATGTCCTTCTCGTGGATGAGCGAGCGGGAGGCCGCCCCGTACGGCCAGCGCACCACGCCCTGCCGGATCTGGTCGGCCCAGCCCAGCGTGTTGACGGCGAAGCCGCCGGGGCGCAGGAAGGTCCAGGTCATGCCGGTGCGCCTGATCAGCCGTTCGATCCGCTGGTGGAAGATCGTCGGCTCGTCGTCGTCACCGGCGCCCGGCACGTCCGCCGACAGGTAGACGACGCGGCGGGCGTGCTTGGCGACCGCCTCCACCACGGGCTCGGCCGTCTCGGCGGCGAACCCGGGCCAGACCAGGAAGACGGAGTCCACGTCGCGCAGCGCCGGCTCCAGCGTCTCCGGGGCGGTCAGGTCGCCAGCCACCACCTGGACGTTCTCGGGGAGCCTGGCCCGGGACGGGTCGCGCACCAGCGCGCGGACCGGGATCCCGGCCTGCGCGAGCTGGGAGACGACGTGTTTGCCGACGTTGCCGGTGGCGCCGGTCACGAGGATGTTGTTCATGCCCGCAACCGTAGAACCTCAAGCAAGGTTCAGATCAAGCCCGGCCGTACCTGGATGATGCCGTCCTTGCGCACCCGCGCCTCGAACGCCGGAGCGGGGGCCGTCGCCGGGCCGTGCTTGACCGAGCCGTCCTCCAGCCGGAACGTGCTGCCGTGCCACGGGCAGACCACGCAGATCTCGCCGTTCTCCGAGACCAGCCGGCCCTGGTGGAGCGGGCCCGCCAGGTGAGGGCAGCGGTCGGCGAGCACGGTGACGGCCTCGCCCCGCCGCAGCACGAAGAGCTGGATGTAGCCCAGCCGACGGGCGACCGGCCGGCCGTCGGGCAGGTCGCTGAGCCGGCACAGGTCGTGCCAGCCGAGCGGCACCAGGTGGGCCACCTGCGGCGCGTGGTTGGCGCCGGCCGCCTGCCGGTAGGCCATGTGGCCGCCCAGGTAGGCGCCGAGGCTGCCCACGCCGAGCCCGGTCCAGGTGAGGACGCGCCCGACGCGTTCGCGGCCGGCCATGCGGGTCGCCAGGGACGCGGTGAACAGGCCCAGCGCCGTCACGTTCGCCAGCATGTGGACGAATCCCACGCGCTGCTGCTCGCGGTGCAGCGAGGACCAGTCGGTCAGACCGGCGGCGGCCGTGGGAAGCGCGTTGCCGATGCCGACGGCGAGCAGCAGCCGGGCGGCCCGGCGGTCGATGGTCGTGAGGTCGAGTATGCCCGCCGAGGTCCAGCAGCCCAGGCTCACCATCGTCATCGGCGGGTGCAGGGGTTTGCCCAGGGGGACGCCGTGAAGGACGTCCCGCAACAGGCCGGGCCGGATCCGGTCGCGCACGGCCTTGGCCAGCCTCTGGATGGACCTGTCCATGGCCTTGGACTTCTCGAGCCGGTCGGCCAGGTCCAGCGGTCCCCCCAAAACGCGCATCTGCCTACGTCTCGGTCGTACTATCTCTTTCACGACAAGTCCCCTACCCCAGGGGTGAGGGCATCACTCGGACAGGTGACCTCTCGCGACGGACAGCTCGACCAGCTCCATGGCGTACGCGCCCAGCGACGGCGAGCCCTCCTCGATGAGCCGGACCTTCTCCTTGACCTGCGACGCCGTCACCCGGAACAGCGGCCACGTGCCGCCCTCGGTGTTGTGGTTGGCCAGGATCGGCGCGAAGCGGTCGAGCGCCTTGGCGAACCTCGCCTCGGGCGTCTCCCGCGCCTCGAACTCCTCCCACAGCGCCCGCATCGACGCCGCCTGGTCGGCCGGCAGCAGCGCGAAGATCCGCTCGGCGGCGGTCCGCTCGGCCTCGGCCTGCGCGGCCACCGCCACCGGGTCGTAGATGAACGTGTCGCCGGCGTCGATCTCCACGAGGTCGTGCACCAGGAGCATGGCGATCACCCGTTGGATGTCGGTGCCCGGTGGGGCGTGCTCGGCGAACACGAGGGCCAGCATGCCTACGTACCAGGAGTGCTCGGCGTCGTTCTCCCGCCGCGAGCCGTCCATCAGCAGGTTGCGGCGGATGACCCGCTTCAACTTGTCGATCTCGACGGCGAAGGCGATCTGGGCGGTCAGGCGGTCCTCTTCTGGTGCGATAGTCACGCGCGACACCTTAATGTGCGGTGATCACCCCAGTTGGCAAAATGGTGACCGGCACCCCGTTGAACACGGCATTTCCGGAAGGAAGATCGATCGCCGTTTCGTCCGTGAGGGCGTTCACGCTCACCCCGGCGTGCTCGGCGGCCACCGCCTGCGCGCTGCCCGCGTGTCCCCAGCCGTGGGGCAGCGAGACCACGCCCGGCATGATCGTGTCGGTCGGCTCCAGCGGCACCGTGAGCTCGCCCCGGGCCGAGCGCACCACGGCCGTGCCGTCCAGGCCGAGCCGGGACACGTCCACCGGGTTGATCTGCAGCGTGCAGGTGTTGCTCCCGCCCACCAGCGGCGCGACGTTGTGCATCCAGCTGTTGTTGGAGCGCAGGTGCCGGCGGCCGATCAGCACGATCTCCGGCGGCTCTTCCTCCAGCCGGCCGCGCAGCCGCTCGACGTCCTCCAGGAGCTGCGGCGGGGCCAGCTCCACCATGCCGGACGCGGTCCTGAGCACCTCGGGCAGGCGGGGCTCCAGCGGCCCGAGGTCCAGCCCGTGGGGGTGGTCGAGCAGCTTGCGCAGCGACAGGTCGCCCTTTCCGGCCCACACGCCGTACGGGCCGAGCCGCAGCATCAGGTCCAGCCGGCGCTCCGCGCCCGTCTCGCCGTCCAGCTCGGCCCGCAGCTCGGCCAGGTCGCGGCCCTCCACCCCGGACCCCGGCGTCTCCACCGCCCTGGCCAGCATCCCGCCGATGACGAACTCGTCCAGGTCGCCCTCCAGGCCCGAGGCGATCCCCGCGAGCCGCGACAGGATCAGCGCCTCCGACGGCCGGCCGTCCAGCGGCAGCGACGGCGGCGAGTACCGCGCGTAGTTGCGCACCGCCAGGCCGAGCAGCGCGAAGTCGTAGTGGCCCGACTGGAGCACGCGCGGCGGCGGCAGGATGACGTGCGCGTGCCGGGTGGTCTCGTTGAGGTACGGGTCGACGCTCACCATGAAGTCGAGCCCGGCGAAGGCCGCGTCGAGCCGGTCGCCGTGGGGCGCCGACAGCACCGGGTTGCCGGCCACGGTCACCATCAGCCGGATCTGCCCCTCTCCCGGCGTCTCGATCTCGTCGGCGAGGGTGGCGACGGGCAGCTCGCCGTTCGCCTCGGGCAGGCCGCGGACGCGGCTGCGCCACCGCCCCACCGTGTACGGCCGGCGCCGCCCGGGTGACTCGGTGGCCGCCTTGGGGAACATGGCGCCGCCCGGCCGGTCGAGGTTGCCGGTCAGCACGTTGAGCACGTCCACCAGCCACTGGGCCAGCGTGCCGAACTCGGCCGTGCAGGTGCCGATCCGGGCGTACACCGCGGCGGTGGGCGCCGCGGCCAGCTCCCTGGCCAGCCGTACGACGACGTCGGCCGGCACGCCCGTACGCCGGGCCACCGCCTCGGGCGGGAAGTGCTTGGCCGCCTCCCGCACCTCGTCCAGGCCGCCGACCGGCTGCGCGACCCGGGTCAGGTCCTCGGCGAACAGCGTGTGGACCAGGCCGAACAGCAGATAGGCGTCGGTGCCGGGCCGGACGAACACGTGCTCGTCGGCCAGCGCGGCCGTACGCGTGCGGCGCGGATCGACCACGACGAGCCGGCCGCCCCGCGCGCGCAGCGCCTTCAGCCGCCCCGGGAAGTCGGGCGCGGTGCACAGCGAGCCGTTGGACTCCAGCGGGTTGGCGCCCAGCATGAGCAGGAAGTCGGTGCGGTCCAGGTCGGGCACGGGGATGGCCAGCGGGTGACCGAACATCAGGCCGCTGGCCACGTGCTTCGGCATCTGGTCGGCGGTGCTCGCCGTGAACACGTTGCGGGTGCCCAGGGCCTTGATGAGCGGACCGCCGTAGAGGGATCCGGCCATGCTGTGGACGCTCGGGTTGCCCAGGTAGATGCCGAGCGCCTGCCGGCCGTAGGTCTCGACGACCCGGTCGAGGTTGGCCTTGACCAGGTCGAACGCCTCGTCCCAGCCGGCCTCGCGCCACAGGTCGCCCTCGCGGATCAGCGGCCGGCGCAGCCGGTCGGGGTCCTCGTCCAGGCGGCCCAGGCTGGCGCCCTTGGGGCAGATGAAGCCGCGGCTGAACGGGTCGTCCTGGTCGCCGCGGACACGGGTGACGTGCCCGCCCTCGTCCAGGGTCAACGTCAGGCCGCACACGGCCTCGCACAGGGGACAGGTCCGGTGGACGGTCGTCATCGCCGCTCCTGGGTTCGTGGACTGAACTCATCTTGGCTCGTACCGACCGGAGGGGGAAGCCCCGGAGCCCCCGCGATCTCCGGGGCTTCGGCCAGGGAACGCCCGGCGCGGTGGGCGCTCCCTGGGTTCATGGGACCCGCCGACTGGAGCGCCGCCGGGTCAGGCCGCCATCAGCGCCCGTTCGCGCGGGAGGAGATCAGGCGGCTCCTCGAGGTCGTGGCGGAGCGCGACCCAGGCCCGCCTGCCGTACAGGCGCTCAAGGCCGGGCGGCAGCGCGCCCGGCAGCTCCTCGCGCCGGACCACCTCGACCACCACGAGCTGGGCCCACCGGCGGTGCCGGTAGACGTTCGCGCTCCGCGCCCAGCACGCCGCGGCGATCTCCTCCGCGTACGCCTCGAACTCCGCGCCGCTGATGCCGGCCCTCGTGAGGATCAGCGCCTTCTCGCCGGTGCGCGTCGGCGTGATCCACAGCACCAGCGGAATCCGGCCGGAGCGGGTGTGCATGGTCGTCTCCAGGCAGGTCCGCTGGAGGCGGTGGCGGGAGACCACGCACCAGAAGTGCGCCACCGCCCAGTTGCGGCCCGTCCGGGTGACGGCCGGCGCGGAGACCGCCCCGGCCAGCACGGCGAACGGGGTCCAGTGGCCGCCCCGCACCGCGGCCGTCAGGATGAGCGCGACCAGGCCGAGCAGCGCGAGCAGCAGCAGCTCGGTGCGCCAGCGCCAGAGCCGGGCCAGGAGCCCGCCGCGGCCCGCGGCAGGCAGATCCTGGTTGGCGGGGTAGATCTGGTTGCGGGGGTTGCGCGGCATGCTCACGACACCTCCTCGGCCACCTTGGCGGGAAGCGTGAGCTGGTCGAACCGCGGGTCACGGTAGACGCGGCAGCCGAACCCGGCACGGTTCACGGTCCAGCCCCGCCGGTAGGCGAACTCGTCCGGCTCCATGCAGATCTCGCGGTCGGCCCAGGCGATGAGTTCCCGGATCCGGGACTTGATTCGGCTGAGTCCCTTGGTACCTTGTGGGTACATAGAAGACCCCCTTTCGCGGCATTACTCGAGGTGGCTTCTCAAGCCGGACTGCAGGCTGGTGACCGCGTCGTCGCAGGGTGGCAGCCCATATGCGGCGATCGGTGCCCGGCCTGGGTCCGGCTCTTCGGTGCTCCCCTGACCTGTGCTCTGTCGAGCGGCGCTCGTGGCGGACGGCCGGGCGGAGCTGTGTGCGCGGCGTTGTCTCAGACGGTTGCGGAACCCCTCCGGCAAGCGGCCTCCCTGGCGTAGATCTGCGGATCCGGGACGGCGCCGTTGCCGGTGGTGCGGCCCGCGTGGCCGCACGTGATCGGGTGGGAGGAGCCCTCGGCGCCGGGCCGTGTCGTGGTCATCCCGGCCTCCTCGTGCGCTCGATCTCCCTCCTGGCCTTGATGGTCCTCCCGGCATTCCTTGCTTGCAAGAGCTTGCGCAAGAGAAGATTTAGATTTCTTCGCACCTTGCCGGGTCAATTGCGATGCAAATTGCATGACAACGCGCTGTACTGCGGCTGTCACGCAGAGGCCGACGAATGTTGTGCGGTGACGGATGCAACTTGCAAGGTAAGATTGGGCGAACGGTCCACCCATCTCCGGTTTCGAAACGACACATCCGGTTACACCTTCCTTCCCGAACGAGGAGAGTGGACGGTGCCATCGCAACAGGGCAGCCCGACTGTCCGCAGGCTCCGGCTCGGCCAGGAGCTCCGCCTCCTTCGCGAGCGCCAGAAGCTCACCGGGTCCGCGGTGGCCGCGGAGCTCGGCTGGTCGCCCAGCAAGGTGAGCCGCATCGAGGCGTCCAAGACCATGCCCAGCGCCGAGGACGTCGAGTCCATGGCCAAGCTCTACCGCGCGGGCGAGGCGAAGCTTGACGAACTGTTCGGCCTGTTGCGAGACGCCGACCGCCAGGGGTGGTGGGAGGATTACCAAGACGCTCTGCCTGAGGAGTACACAAGATTCCTCGGGTTGGAGGCGGAGGCCGAA
The DNA here is from genome assembly GCF_013363995.1 of Nonomuraea rhodomycinica. GTDB lineage: Bacteria > Actinomycetota > Actinomycetes > Streptosporangiales > Streptosporangiaceae > Nonomuraea > Nonomuraea rhodomycinica. The sequence continues at coordinate 76,929 of NZ_JABWGO010000010.1, forward strand.
CGCGAGCTCAACTGGGAACCCCAGCTGGTGCCGGGCCTCCTTCAGACCGAGGACTACGCCCGGGAGGTCATCCAGGCGGCTCGTGGCATCATCCGCTTCACGCACGGTGGTGTCCGCAGCCGGGTCGAGGCGCGTGTGGAACGGCAGCGGGCCGTGCTGCACCGGCCGGATCCGCCCATGGTGAGCTTCATCGTGGACGAGTCCGCCCTGATGCGCAGGTTCGGCGAGCCCTCGGTGATGCGGGCTCAGATGGAGCATCTCCTGGAGATCTCCATGCTCCCGCAGGTCAGCGTCCGCGTGCTCGCTCTGGAGGGTTTCCACCCGATCGGCACGGGGGCGTTCATCCATCTCCGCCCGGTGGGGCTCGACGACGTCGTGTACCTGGAACACCTGTACACGGCGCAGTTCGTCGAGGACCGCGGGCGGGTGGCCGGATACGAGACGGCGTTCGACGACATCGCCTCACATGCCTTGGACGAGGACGAATCACGTGTGCTCATCCAGCGCAGGGCGATGCACTGGCGCCGTTGACACAACGATCTAAGAGGGGGCAAAGGCGCCCTCTCCGCCCATCTGGGGAGAAGATGTTCATCGACACCACCACAATGCCCTGGCGCAAGAGCCGCTACTGCCAGGGCTCCTCGGGCTGCGTCGAGGTCGCGCCGCTGGCCGACGGCAACGTCGCGCTGCGGGACAGCAAGACCGAGGACGGTCCGGTGCTGGTCTTCACGCCGCAGGAGTGGGACGCCTTCACCGCGGGCGTCCGCGACGGCGAGTTCGACCTGACGGCGCTCGGCGCCGGCAGGTGAACGACGGCTTCGGCGAGTAGGTCCGGGGCCTCCCGCCGCTGAGGTCCCCGGACACGCGAACGGCCCGTGCCCCGTCGAGCGGGGCATGGGCCGTTTCGCGTACGAGCGTGGGGGCCTACGACACGACGGGGGTCGTGGTGCGGCGGCGTACGAGGAAGAGGGAGCTGATCCCGGCCAGGACGGCCAGGCCCGCGAGCGCGGCCGCCGTGGACATCGAGGCCGAGGCGTGGCCCTGGAGCGAGACGAACAGCGTCCCGACCGTCGAGACCCCGATGACCTGGCCGAGCTGCATGACGGTCAGCAGCGCCCCGCTGGCGTCGGCCGCGTACTCGTCGGCGACCTGTTCGGTGGCCAGGTTCGTGACGGCCACCTGCACGCCGAGCCCGGCGCCGATGAGGGCGCTCATGGCCGCGTACGGCAGGCCGCCCGCCGCCGCGAGCCCGAGGCCGACGTACGCCGGCGCGGCCACCACGTACCCGAACGGCACCAGCCGGCGCTGCAGCCGCGCGGGCAGGCGCGGCCAGCCCAGGCCGACCAGCGCGAACGCGAGGGCGCACGGCACGAGCATCATGCCGGAGGCCAGCGGCGTCAGGTGCAGCTCGCCCTGGAGGTGCAGGGCCGAGGTGAACAGGAACGCGCCCCAGGTCGCCGGCCCGAACAGCAGGACGCCCAGCCCGGGCCGCATGCCCGGGGCCCGCAGCACCGACGCGTCGACCAGCGGCCGGCCGCCGCGCGCGGTCACCCAGCGCTCGACCCGGACGAACACCACGAACATCACCACGCTGAGCCCCATGGAGATCCAGCCCCAGAGCGGCCAGCCCAGGTCCCTGCCCAGCACGAGCGGCACCACGAACAGCAGCACGGCCGCCGACAGGGTCACCAGGCCCGCCGGGTCGAGACCGGCGCGCCGGGCGCCGCCGGCGTCGGGCGGCAGCACCTTCATCCCCACGGCCAGCAGCAGCACGGCGATCGGCACCATCACGAGGAACACGATCCGCCAGCCCGCGCCCAGCCCGAGCAGGACGCCGCCCAGCGCCTGGCCGACCACGATGCCGCCGCTGATCACGGCCGACCACAGGCCGAGCGCCCGGCCCCGGGCCGCGCCCTGGTAGTTGCGCTGGATGAGCGTCATCACCTGCGGCATCATCAGCGCGGCGCCGGCGCCCTGGGCCAGGCGGAAGGCGACCAGCCACCCGGTGGTGGGCGCGAGGCCCGAGCCGAGCGTGGTGACGGCGAACAGGGCCAGACCGCTCAGGAAGGCGTTGCGGTAGCCGAACAGGTCCCCGACCCGGGCACCGGTGATCAACAGGACGGCGTAGACAATGGTGTAACCGGCCACGATCATCTGGAGCCCCGCGCCGGAGGAGTGCAGGTCCGCCCGGATGGTCGGCGTGGCCACGTTGACGATGTTGACGTTGAGGATGGCCAGGAACTGCCCCACCAGGATGACCGTGAGGAGCAGGCCGCCGGCCCTGGTCCGTTCCGGCTGTTGTACGGCCGGATCGGAGGGGGAAACGGCTGTTTGGGTCATGAGTCAAGGATGAGGGAATCCCGATACCAGTAACGAGAGCCTCTTTATACTGGTACTGGCACCACCTGGATCACCGGTGCCCGGCGGCCCATAGTGGAGACATGACGATGGCGGACACCAAGGAGACCAGGCGCACCGACCTCGCGGCGTTCCTGCGCACGAGGCGGGAGCGGATCACCCCCGAGATGGTACGGCTGGCCCCCGGCCCGCGCAGGCGCACCCCCGGTCTGCGGCGCGAGGAGGTCGCGCAGCTCGCCGGCGTGGGCGTCACCTGGTACACGTGGCTGGAGCAGGGCCGCCCCATCAACGCCAGCACCCAGGTGCTCGACTCCATCGCCCGCACGCTCAGGCTCGACAACGCCGAGTGGCAGCACCTCTACCGGCTGGCCGGCCACACCACGGGCGTGCCCAACGACGACACCACGCGCGTCACCCCGCAGCTCCAGGCCATCCTCGACCAGCTCTGCCCGATGCCCGCCTGCCTGGCCAACAGCCGCTGCGACGTGCTCGCCTGGAACGCCGCCTACGCCGCGCTGTTCCCCGAGGTGGTCGGCGCGCCCGACGGCGAGCGCAACACGCTCTGGCAGAGCTGCGTGGCCTCCCTGGCCTGCGTGCTGGTCAACCGCGACAAGGAGCTGGCCCGCGCGGTGGCCGTCTTCCGCGGCGCCTACAGCCGCCACGCCGACGACCCCTGCTGGCAGGACTTCGTGCGCCGGCTCAGCCGCGAGAGCCCCGAGTTCGCCCGCCTGTGGGCGCGCCAGGACGTGGCCGAGCCCGGACCGCGCGAGAAGACCTTCAAGCACGCCGAGATGGGCAGGCTCCGCTTCAGCACGGCCAGTTTCAACTCCTCGGCGGCTCCGGAGACCCGGATGATCGTCTACACCCCTGTGGACGACGTCAGCCGCGAGGCCGTCATCCGGCTCATGTCCCGCTGACCCCCGTCTTCCCCGTCTTCCCCGCCTTCCCTGTCTGACCGGCGCGCGCCGGTCCGTCGCCCATGGCATGCTCATTGGCTGAATGTCAGGATCAAGCAGAAGTGGCGACAAATGAGACTCCCCCGTCGTGCCGCCGCGGCCGTGGCCGTCGCCGCAGCCCTCACCGCCTCCGCCGCGTGCGCCGCGGCGGAGCCCGACCCCCGGCCGACCGCCCAGCGCAAGCAGGCCCTGGACAAGCCCGCGGCGGCCGACTCCACCCCGTCACCCGAGCGCCGGCCGTTCACGATCTCCTTCGGCGGTGACGTCCACTTCGAAGGGGTGCTGCGCCCCCGGCTCGGCAACCCGCGCACCGCGCTCGGGCCGATCGCGTCCGTGCTGCGCAAGGCCGACCTGGCCATGGTCAACCTGGAGACCGCCATCACCACGGGCGGCACCCCGGCGCCGGGCAAGCAGTTCACCTTCCGCGCGCCCGCCAGCGCCTTCACCGCGCTCAAGGCCGCCGGGGTGGACGTGGTCTCCATGGCCAACAACCACGGCATGGACTACATGGAGAGCGGCCTGGCCGACTCGCTGGCCGCCATCAAGAAGTCGAGGTTCCCGGTGGTGGGGATCGGGGCGAACGACACCGAGGCGTACCGGCCGTTCCGCCGGGTGGTCAACGGGAACCGCGTGTCGATCATCGGGGCCACGCAGGTGCTCGACGCCGAGTTCGTCACCTCCTGGACGGCCACGCCCGGCAAGGGCGGCCTCGCCTCGGCCAAGAACGAGGACCGCCTGCTGCGGGCCGTACGGCAGGCGCGCAAGAACTCCGACACCGTGATCGTCCACCTGCACTGGGGCACCGAGATGCAGAAGTGCCCCAATCCGGCGCAGCTCTCGCTGGCCCCCAAGCTGGTCAAGGCGGGCGCGGACGTGGTGGTCGGCGGCCACGCGCACATCCTGCTCGGCGCCGGTTACCTGGACAGTTCGTACATCAGCTACGGCCTGGGCAACTTCGTCTTCTACAACTCCACCCCTGGCACGACCGGCCGTACGGGGGTGCTGACGCTCACCATCGACGGCCGCAAGGTGCTCAAGGACCAGTGGACCCCGGCGACCATCCAGGGCGGCGTCCCGGTGCCGATGACCGGCTCCGCCAGGACCCAGGCGGTGGCCGACTGGCGGGCGCTGCGCTCCTGCACGGGCCTGTCCACCAAGCCCTGACGGCCCGCCCGGCCGGCCTCACCGGCCCTCCTGGCTCTCCCGGCCCGGGCCTCCCGGCCCTGGCGGTTTGCCCGCCGTACCACCGGTCAAGTCCCTTACGTCGGGACCCGGCGACGTGGAGGAGGCCGCGATGCGGTGGGTGGAGTCCGGAGACGTGCGGCTGTGGCTCGTCGAGGAGGGCGACCCGGCGCGCCCGACGATCCTGCTCGTCCACGGCTATCCCGACACCCACCGCGTCTGGGACGAGGTGGCCGGGCTGCTGCGCGACCGCTTCCACGTGGTCCGCTACGACGTGCGCGGCGCGGGCCGCTCCACCGAGCCGGCCGACCACGCCGGCTACACCTTCGACCACCTGGCGGGCGACCTGTCGGCGGTGCTCGACGCGATCGGCAAGCCCGCCGTCCACCTCGTCGGCCACGACTGGGGCTCGCTCCAGTGCTGGGACGCGGTGACCAGGCCCGGCATACGCGAACGGGTGGCCTCCCTCACCAGCTTCGGCGGCCCCGGACTGGCCCAGGCGTACCGGTTCATGCGCGAGGGCAGCCGCGGCGAGGTCGCCGGGCAGCGCGCGCGGTCCTGGTACATCGGCGTCTTCCAGGCCCCGGTCCTTCCGGAGACGGCGTGGCGGACGTTCATGCCGGCCGTGCTGGAGCGCAGCATGCGGGTACGCGACGGCATCGAGCCGCGCCCCGGCCACCCCGCCGACACGCTGGCCCGCGACGGCGTCAACGGGCTGTGGATGTACCGCCTCAACATGGGCGCCGGGCTGCGGCCCCGACACACGGACGAGCGGGGCGACCCGGTGGTGGACGTGCCGGTGCAGCTCATCGAGGCGACCCGTGACCCGTTCGTCTCCCCGGCGCTGCTGGCCTCGCTCGGGCGGTGGGCGCCGCGGTTCTGGCACCGCAGGGTCGTGGCGGGGCACTGGGCGCAGCGCGGCCGGCCGGACGTGGTCGCCAGGATGATCGCCGAGTTCGTGGACCACGTGGAGGGCGCCGAGCCGTCACCGGGGCTGCGCCGCGCGCGCCGCGTCGCCGGCTCGCCGGCGGGGCGGACGCCGGAGCCGGGCAGGGCGTTCGAGGGGAAGCTGGTGGTCGTCACCGGCGCGGGCAGCGGGATCGGCCGCGCCACCGCGCGGGCCTTCGCCGCCCACGGCGCCGAGGTCGTCTGCGCCGACATCGACGAGCCCGCCGCCGTCCGCACGGTCGAGGGCATCGTCAAGGACCTCGGCGGCACCGCCTACGCCGAGCAGGTCGACGTCTCCGACGCCGCCCGCATGGAGGACTTCGCCCGTCGGGTACGGGCCGAGCACGGCGTGCCGGACATCGTGGTCAACAACGCCGGAGCGCTCGTCGCCGGCGCCTTCCTGGACCATTCCGTGGAGGACTGGCGGCGCATGATCGACGTCAACCTGTGGGGCGTGGTCCACGGGTGCCGGCTGTTCGCCGCGCAGATGGTCGAACGCGGCGAAGGCGGCCACATCGTCAACATCGCCTCGCTGGCCGCCTTCACCCCCTCGGTGCTGCTGCCCGCGTACTCCGCGAGCAAGGCGGCCGTGAAGATGCTCAGCGACTGCCTGCGCGCCGAGGTGGCCGGGCAGGGCATCGGCGTCAGCGCGATCTGCCCCGGTTTCGTGTCCACCGGCATCGCCCGGCACGCCACGTACGTGGGCGTCGACCTGCGCGAGGTGTCGGTGGAGGCGGTGGCGCGGCGCGGCTACCCGCCCGAGCGGGTCGCCGCGCACATCCTCCGGGCCGTCCACCGCGACCAGGCGGTCGTCCCGGTCAACGCCGAGGGCAAGCTCGGGTACGCGATGTCGCGCCTGTCGCCGGGCGTCACGCGGGGGCTGGCCCGGCTGTCGAAGGCCGCCCTCCGCCTGGGCCGCCCCCGCCCGCACGGGACCGGTTCGCGGCCGTGAGAAATCCGCTGATTGTCAGATAACGATCGTGGTCTTCGGGGGATGATGGAACGCGTGCTGTCACCCCAGATGGACGATCAGTGCGTGCCGCCGCAGCCGTTACGGCGGCGTCCCGCGCAGCGCCGCAGCGCACGCCGGGTCGAGCGGATGCTCGACGCCTGCGCCGAGCTGCTCGACGAGATCGGCTACGAGTCGCTCTCCACCACCCGCATCGCCGACCGGGCCGGCGTCGCGATCGGGTCGGTCTACCAGTTCTTCCCCGACAAGCGGGCCATCACCCAGGAACTGACCCGGCGCAACGTCGAGCTGTTCGTCTCCCGGGTCGGCCGCAGGTTCATGGAGGAGGACTACGTCGGCTGGTGGGAGGCCGTCGATGCGATCATCGACGAGTACGTCGACATGCACCGGACCGTTCCGGGCTTCAAGAGCCTGCACTTCGGTGACGTGGTCGACCTCAACCTCCTCGACTCCGACTCCGACAACAACACGGTGATCGCCGGGCGGCTGCGCGGCCTGCTGCTGCAGGAGTTCGGCCTGGCCGACAGCCACGAGCTGGACGTCGCCGTCCTGGTGGCGGTCGAGGCGGGGGACGCGGTGCTCAAGCTGGCCTTCCGGCGCGACCCGCACGGCGAACCCGAGATCATCGCGGCGGCCAAGCAGCTCATCCGAGGCTTCCTGTCCCGGCAGCTCCGCGCCTGGGCCACGCGGACCACGGCCTGACCGGCCCTCGCGGACGTCGTCCGCGAGCAGGACGGCCGCGCCAGTCCGCGCCAGTCCGCGCCAGTCCGCGCCAGTCCGCGCCAGTCCGCGTCAGTCCGCGTCGGCCGGATAGGGGCTCCTCATGGCGCCGTTGTACGCCTCGGGAGCCCCCTCCATGTGCCGCGGCAGCTCGGCCATGAAGTCGCGCAGCAGCGGGGTCGCGTTGTGCCGGTCGAGGTCCTCCTGCGAACGCCAGACCTCGTAGAGGAAGAACCGGCCGTCCTCCTGCTCGTGCAGGTGGTACTGGAGGCTGCCCGCGTGCTCGCGGGACGGCCCGACGAGGCCGAGCAGGAGCGCGCGGAGCGCGTCGGCGTGCCCGGGCCTGGGGGTCAGGAATCCGTAGAGCGAGACGGGGGCCTGCGTCGTCGATGTCGTCGTCATGTCATGGACGTTAGGACGTGACATCGATGTGAGCTTCAAGCCGCTCACCTGTGGAGTGGGTCACATGCGGGACTCCTCGCCGATCAGCAGCAGCGACTTGCCCACCGTGGCGCGGGCGGCCAGGGACCGGTGGGCGTCGGCGGCCCGCTCCAGCGGGTACGTGGCGCCGATCGACGGCCGGAGCCGCCCTTCCACGGCGTGTTCCAGCGCCAGCTCCATCAGCCCGCGCGCGGTCTCCTGGTCCGGCGGGCCGTCCAGGAGCGGGGTGAACACCCGGATGCCGCGGCGCGCGGCCTCCTCCGGGCTCGGGGCGGCGAAGCCCTCCGCGGTGCCGTACGTGACGAACCTGCCGCCGTCGGACACGGCGCCCAGCGCGGCCGTGCCGAGCGGGCCGCCCGCTCCGTCGTAGACCAGCGCGGCGCCGCCGCCGGTCGCCTCGCGCACCCGCTCGACCCAGTCCGGGCGGGAGTAGTCGACGACGGCCTCCGCGCCCAGCTCGCGGGCCAGCGCCAGCTTGGCGTCGCTGGAGGCGGCGGCCACCACCCGGGCGCCCGCGTCGACGGCCAGTTGCACCAGCAGCGACCCGGCGCCGCCGGCCGCCGCGGACACCAGCACCCATTCCCCCTTCTCGGGGACGCCCAGCCGGTCCATCATGAGCGCGGTCACACCGTCGTGGATGAGCGCCGCGGCCGTCTCGGTCGCCAGCCCGTCCGGCACCGGCGTGATCTCCTCGACACTCGCGACGACCCGTTCGGCGTAGCCGGTGCCGGTCCGCGCGACCACCCGCCGGCCGATCCACGCCGGGTCCACGCCCTCCCCGGTCTCCAGCACCTCGCCCGCTCCGCCGCCGCCCGGCACGTACGGCAGCGTCCGCGGGAAGAACTCCTGGCCCCAGCCGGCGCGCAGCAGCGTGTCGAGGAAGATGACGTCCGCCGCGGCCATGGCGACGACGACCTGACCGGGGCCGGGCGTCGGGTCGGGCAGCTCGACGGGGGACAGGACCTCGGGGCCGCCGAACTCGGCCACCTGAATCGCGCGCATGGAAAGCACCTTCGTGATGAGACAGTGTCCCGGCCAGTCTTCAACCTGAAGGTTGGTTGAGGTCAAGGCGACGGCGCCGCGTGGCCGGGCGCTGGGGACGGGGGAGTCTCCTGGCGCGCCGGGGGTGGTCAGCGGTGGTCAGCGGTCCCAGCGCAGGCGGTCGATGAGCTGGGGGAGCCAGCCGAACGGGTCCGTGGTGGCGGGCCGGCGCGCCTGGACGCCCGTCCCGTCGTGGCCGGTCGTCCCCCCGAGCCCGAGGGCCGCGGGCGGCCGGGCGTCGCGGTCGTGGGGCGCCTGCGGGCCCGTCCGGGGCACGGGTGGGCGGGCCTGAGGGGCCGGTGGGCGGGCCTCGCGCTGCTCGCCGGGGGCGAAGGGCTGGGCGCCGCGCTCCTGCTCCTGGGGTGCCGGTGGGCCCGCCTGGGCTTCATGGGGGCCGGGCGGGCGGGCGGCGCGCTCGCGGGCGCCGGGCTGCCGGGTGTCGGGGGTCTGGACGCCGCAGGGCGCCGGGAACGCCACCGGCCACGCCTGCCGGTCCTCGCGAGCCTCCCGGGAACGCAGCCGCGTCTCGATCGCGTGGAGTTGGCGCTCGGCCGATTCCACCGCTTCCAGTCGTCCGGAAAGGTATCCGGCCGCGCCCGGAACCAGGACCGAAAAGGCGACGGCACAGGCGAGAGTGAAGGCCATCTGCTTGGAGGTGCCCATCGCAGCCCCTTCCGCTCGCCGGTGCGCGCGACGGCTATATGCCCTACGGCCTGCGAAGACACGCCGGAAGCGGGCATCCTTTGACATGACCTTGCCAAAGTCGTGCCGGATCGGCGATGTGCATTGCCGGGGCAAACCGGCAAGGGGCTCGGTAGTCTCGCGGTGTGGCGCATGTGACCCGTGAGCACCTTGATCGCCTGCTTGAGCAGGCCCTGCTGGCCGACGACCACAGCTCCCTGGCCAGGCGGCTGTACGACGTCGCGCTCGGCTATTCCTCGGGCGACGTCTCCAGGGCGTCGATCCTGGTCCTGGCGGCCGAGGAATGGCGCGCGGCCGGGCAGCCCGCCCGGGCTCTGGAGTGCTTCCAGCGCGCGGTGGAGGACGGCGGTGAGTCGCTCGTCGACCCGCGCGCCGGCATCGCCGACACGCTCTTCGAGCTCGACCGTCCCGAGGAGGCGAGGGAGGTCATCGAGACGATCCGCGCCGAGGGCGGCATCACCACGGCGACGTCCCACACGATCGCCGAGACGCTCGTCGCGTACGGCGACCTGCGGAGCGGGCTCGAATGGGTGACCCAGGCCGTGCTCGCCAGCGACGAGGACGACCCGGAGCACGACGCGCTGCTGCGCACGCGTTACCGCATCCGGGTCGACCTGGGCCTGCCCGAGGACGAACTGGACGCCCTGGTCTCCTGAGGCGGCGCTCCCGCCCCAGGAGCCGGAGCAGGGGACGCCCTCCCGACGGGCGCGCCCCGCCGTCGCCATGCCCTGGCGACGAACGGGGCTTGACGGTCAGTTCGCTGTCGTGAGCCACTGCCCGGTGGGCCAGGTCTCCAGCCGCCAGGCGCTGTCCCAGAACATCCACTCGTACTCCGTAGCCCGGCAGAACGCCTCGGTCATGGCCCGGCGCGTCCCCGCGTCGGCGGTGGCGGCCAGCCGGTCGGCGATCCGCCTCACCTGCGTCACCGAGGCGGCGAACGCCGGGTCGGAGTAGGTGGAGATCCACGCCCGGTACGGGTGGTCGTCCACGTCGGCCGTACGTTCCAGCAGGGCCGTACCCACGTCCTGATAGACCCAGAAGCACGGCAGCACCGCGGCGACCAGCACCGGGAAGGGCTCGGTGAGCGCCGTCGCCTGGAGGTACGACGCGTACGCCAGGCAGGTCGGCGAGGTGGCGACGGCCGCCACGTCCTGCGCGCCCATCCCGAACCCGTCGAGGTAACCGGTGTGCAGCGCGCGCTCGACGGCCAGCGCCGTGTGCGCGCTCTGGGCGAAGAACATCGCGTCGGCGGGGTCGGCGGCCCGCGCCGAGGCCGTCGCCAGGGTCTTCGCGTACGCGGCGAGGTAGCGGCCGTCCTGCACCAGGTAGAACGTGAACCGCTCGCGGCTCAGGCTGCCGTCGCCGAGGGCGGTGTTGAACGGGTGGCGGTGGATGGCGTCCAGCAGCGCGGCGGTGCGCGCCCAGGCCGTGTCGCAGAACGACTCGGTGGTACGTGGCTGCGCTTCGGGCATGGCGGTCAACGCTGACGTCCCTTCGCTAGTGCGAACTAGATCAGGTTCGACGGGTGTGATCTCAGCCCGGCGGTCCGGGCACCCCGCGTCGCGATCAACCGTAACAGAAGGTCAGTTCAGGGCCAGGCCGGGGAGGAGCGTGCCCACCTCGTCCACGTCGCCCGCCGGGCGGCCCGGGTGGCCCGGGTGGCCCGCGCGTGGCTCGCGTACGGAGGAGGAGCGGGGCTCGGCCAGGCGGGCGGCGCCGTTGCGCGGCCGCTCCGCCGGGGTGACGGCGTCCGGGCGGCTGCGCGCCCGTTCCGTGCTCTCCTGCGCGTCCTGGCGCCGGGCGGACGGCGAGGCGCCTCCTCCGCCCCAGACGGCGACCCCGTCGAACGTCCGGGCGGGACGGGCGGGGACCGCGGGCAGGCCGGGCAGGTCGGGGGCCGTGGCCATCGACGACACGTCGGACAGTCCGGACGGGTTGCGCGCGCCCGGAGGCGCCACCGGCATGCCCGCGGTCGTGGCCGTCACGTCCGGCGTGACCATGGGGGAGCCGGCTCCCCGCGGCCCGGTGAGCCCGAGACGCTCCGCCGTCCGGGCCACGACCGCGGAGGCGTCCCCCTCGTCCCCGGCGTGGGCAAGGGCGGGGGTGGGGGAAGGGGCGGCGGCGATTGCTCCGGTGTGGGCATGGGTCAGGGCCTGGGCGGCGGCGATGCCTGCGGCCCGGTCGCGGGCCAGGGCCGGGGAGGGGGCGGCGGCGATCCAGATGACACCGGCGCTCAGCGTGGCCGCCGCGACGGCGGCCCGGAAGCCGGGACATGGCCGGGACGAACCGGATGACAGGGACCACCGGGACGGCGCCGCTGACCCGAGTGACGGGGATGGCGCCGATCGCCTCGTTGGCGTCGGCGATGGGGATGAGGCCGATCGCCGGGATGGCGCGGATGGCGCAGATGAGGGGACTCGCCGGGATGGCGCGGATGGCGCGGGGGGTGCAGGTGAGGGAGCTCGCCGGGATGGCGCGGATGGCACCGATGGTGCGGAGGAGGGCACTCGCCGGGATGGCGCGAATGACACCAATGACGCGAATGGTGGAGACGGCGGGGATGACGGGGATCGCCGTGATGGCGCTGGGTTCGACACTGCACGTCCTCTCGTCGATACGGGCTCGGACGACGCCGGGCGTCCTCGTGGGCGCTCGCACGGTGCCGGACACCCTCGCGCGTTCGCGCGACACCGGGCGCCTTCGCCCTCGCGGGGGTTCGGGCGGTGCCGGGCGGCTTCGCCCTCGCGGGCGCTCGCACCGGGGCGGGCGTCCTCGTTGTCACGGGTGCCCGGACGGCGCCCGGGCGGCCTTCTCGGGCCGGGCCCGCACGGCTGCTCGGGCCGTAGCCGGCGGAGTCCCGGACGAAGGCCGAAGCTAGCCAGCCGAACGCCGCCGCGTGGCCCGCTTGGCCGAACGGTGGGCCAGTCCTTACTCCGGCCGTGTCTCGCAACACCCCGCCGCGCCACCCTCCCTCCGGCTCGCGCCGCCGGACACCCCCAGGCCGCGCCTCCGGACGCCCTCAGGCCGTGCCGCCGGACACCCTCAGGCCGCGCCACCGGACACCCCCCGGCTGCGCACCCGATACCCGGCGGTCGTGTCACCAGACGCCTCCGAACCGCGCCGTCGAGCACCCCTGGGCCGTGCCACCAGACACCCGGGGCCCAGTCCGTAGGCGTGTATGCGAAAGCCCCGGAGCCCAGCCGTGAAGCCGGGCCCCGGGGCCTCGTCGATCTCGCGTCAGGCGCGCTTGATGGTCAGCTCGTCGTCGCCGAGGTCCACCAGCACCTTGTCCCCGTCCACGATCTCGCCCGACAGCACCGCCTTGGCGAGCTTGTCGCCGATCGCCGACTGGACCAGCCGGCGCAGCGGACGCGCGCCGTACAGCGGGTCGTAGCCCGTGAGCGCGAGCCACTCGCGGGCCGCCGGCGTGACCTCCAGGGCCAGCCTGCGGTCCGACAGGCGCCGCGCCAGCCGCTCGACCTGGAGGTCGACGATCTGGGCCAGCTCCTCCGTGCCGAGCGCGTCGAACAGGATCACGTCGTCGAGCCGGTTCAGGAACTCCGGCTTGAAGGCGCCGCGGACCGCGCCCATCACGGCCTCGCGCTTGGCGTCGCCCTCCAGCGTCGGATCCACCAGGAACTGGGAGCCCAGGTTGGAGGTGAGGATCAGGATCGTGTTGCGGAAGTCGACCGTGCGGCCCTGACCGTCGGTGAGCCGCCCGTCGTCGAGCACCTGGAGCAGGATGTCGAAGACCTCGGGATGGGCCTTCTCGACCTCGTCCAGCAGCACCACGGTGTACGGCCGGCGCCGCACCGCCTCGGTGAGCTGGCCGCCCTCCTCGTAGCCGACGTAGCCCGGAGGCGCCCCGACGAGCCGGGCGACGCTGTGCTTCTCGGAGTACTCGCTCATGTCGATGCGGGTCATCGCCCGCTCGTCGTCGAACAGGAACTCCGCCAGCGCCTTGGCCAGCTCGGTCTTGCCGACGCCCGTGGGACCGAGGAACAGGAACGACCCGGTCGGCCGGTCGGGGTCGGCGATCCCGGCCCGGCTGCGCCGCACCGCGTCGGACACGGCCTGCACGGCCTGCCGCTGCCCGACGAGCCGCGTGGCCAGCTCCTCCTCCATGCGCAGCAGCTTGGCCGTCTCGGCCTCCATCAGGCGGCCGGCCGGGATGCCCGTCCAGGACGAGATGACCTCGGCGATGTCGTCGGGGCCGACCTCCTCCTTGACCATGGCGTCGTCCGGCTGGGCGGCCTCGGACGCCTCGCGCAGCTCCTGCTCCAGCCGCGGCACCTCGGCGTACATGAGCCGGGACGCCGCCTCGAAGTCGCCGTCGCGCTGGGCCCGCTCGGCCGCGCCGCGCGCCTCGTCGAGCTGCTTCTTCAGCTCGCCGACCTTGTTCAGGCCGGCCTTCTCGCGCTCCCAGCGGCCGACGAGGGAGTTCAGCTCCTCCTGCCGGTCGGCCAGCTCCTTGCGCAGCCGCTCCAGCCGCTGGAGCGAGGCGTCGTCGGTCTCCTTGGAGAGGGCCAGCTCCTCCATCTTCATCCGGTCGACGTTGCGCTGGAGCTGGTCGATCTCCACGGGACGGGAGTCGATCTCCATGCGCAGCCGCGAGGCGGCCTCGTCGACCAGGTCGATGGCCTTGTCCGGCAGGAACCGGCTGGTGATGTAGCGGTCGGACAGGGCGGCGGCGGCCACCAGCGCGCTGTCGGCGATCTGCACCTGGTGGTGGGCCTCGTAGCGGCCCTTCAGCCCGCGCAGGATCGCGATGGTGTCCTCGACCGTGGGCTCGCCGACGTACACCTGCTGGAAGCGGCGCTCCAGCGCCGGGTCCTTCTCGATGCGCTCGCGGTACTCGTCGAGCGTCGTCGCGCCGATCATGCGCAGCTCGCCGCGGGCCAGCATGGGCTTGAGCATGTTGCCCGCGTCCATCGCGCCCTCGGCGGCCCCCGCGCCGACGACCGTGTGCAGCTCGTCGATGAAGGTGACGATCTGGCCGTCGCTCTCCTTGATCTCGGACAGCACGGCCTTCAGCCGCTCCTCGAACTCGCCGCGGTACTTCGCGCCCGCCACCATCGCGCCCAGGTCGAGCGAGATGAGCCGCTTGTTGCGCAGCGACTCGGGCACGTCGCCGGCGACGATGCGCTGGGCGAGGCCCTCGACGACGGCGGTCTTGCCGACGCCGGGCTCGCCGATCAGCACCGGGTTGTTCTTGGTGCGCCGCGACAGCACCTGCACGACGCGGCGGATCTCGGAGTCGCGGCCGATGACCGGGTCCAGCCGGCCGCTGCGGGCGCGCTCGGTCAGGTCGACGCCGTACTTCTCCAGCGCCTGGTAGGTGTCCTCGGGCGTCTCGCTGGTGACGCGGGCGTGGCCGCGCACCTTCTCGAACGCGTCGAGCAGCGCCTGCGGCGTGGCGCCCTGCGACTTCAGCAGCTCGGCGACCTGGCCGCCGTCGGTGGCCAGGCCCACCAGCAGGTGCTCGGTGGAGACGTACTCGTCCTCCAGCCGCTTGGCGCGCTGCGCCGCGGTGTTGATGACGGTGAGGAGCTGGCGCGAGCTCGTCGGCGCGCTCACGGTGGAGCCCTGCGCCTTGGGCAGCGCCGCCAGCATCTCCTCGGCCTTGGCGCGCACGGCCTTCCAGTCGGCGCCCACGGCGTCGAGCAGCGGGACCGCGGTGCCGCCCGTCTGGCCGAGCAGCGTGGTCAGCACGTGAGCCGGGGAGATCTCGGGATGACCCTCGGCGGCGGCGCGCCGCATGGCGCCCGCCAGCGCCTCCTGGCTCTTCTGGGTGAACTTGTAGTCCATGTTCCTAGGCCCCCGGTGGCAGCTCGTAGCGGATCAGCGCCTTGACCATCTGCATCTCGGCGCGCAGGCGGTGAACCTCTTCGCGCAGCCGCAGTGCCTCGTTCTCCAGCTCCAGGATCCGCTTGATGCCGGCGAGGTTGATGCCCTCCTCCTGGGAGAGCCGCTGGACCTCGCGCAGCTGGAGGATGTCGCGGGTGGAGTAGAGGCGGCCGCGCCCCGCCGTACGCCCCGGGCAGACCAGCCCCAGCCGGTCGTACTGCCGCAGCGTCTGGGGGTGCAGCCCCGACAGCTGTGCGGCCACCGAGATCACGTAGACGGGCGTGTCGTCTGACAGGTCGAAATAGTTGGCGTCCATCGGCTACTCGCTTCTGGCTCTCTGAATGAGATCAGCTCGCGGGTCCTCACCCGCCGTCGCGGTGCCGAACTCGGTCAGCAGCTCCCGCGACTTGTCGTCCAGGCTCTGCGGGACGAGCACCTCGACGGTGGCGAGCAGGTCGCCCTTGGTGCCGTCCTTGTGCGCGGCGCCTCTGCCCCGGACCCGGAACGTGCGCCCGTTGGGCGTGCCCGGCGGGATGCGCAGCGTCACCGGCATCCCCTTGAGGATCGGCACCTTGATCTCGGCGCCCAGCGCGGCCTCCGTGAACGTCACCGGCACGGTGATCGTCAGGTTGTCGCCCTGGCGGCCGAAGACCGCGTGCGGCTTGACGTGGGTGAGGATGTACAGGTCGCCGGCGGGTCCGCCGTTCTCACCCGGTGCGCCCTTGCCCTTGAGCCTGACCCGCTGGCCGTCGGCCACCCCCGCGGGAATGCGCGCCTGGATGGTGCGCGTGCTCTTGGCCCGGCCGCTGCCCTCGCACACGGGGCACGGGTCGTCCACGATCAGGCCGCGGCCCTTGCAGTCGCGGCATGGCTCGGAGAAGGCGAAGCTGCCGAGGTTGCGGCTGGCCGCGCCGGTGCCCTCACAGGTGGGACAGACCCGCGGGGTGGTGCCCGCCTTGGCTCCCGTGCCGCTGCACGCCCCGCAGGCGGCCGAGCTGGTGAGCCGCAGGGACACCGTGGTGCCCTCGATCGCCTCGGTGAACGTGAGCGTGACCTCGGACTCGATGTCCTGACCGCGGCGCGGCCGGGTGGCGCTGGTGGTGCGGGTCGTCCCGGCGCCGCCCCCGCGGTTGAACAGCCCGCCGAACAGGTCGCCGAGCCGCTCTCCGGCGCCGTGGCCGGTCTGCTGACCGGCCGTGCCGCCGAAGAGGTCGCCGAAGTCGAACGAGAACCCGCCACCGCCGGGCCGCTGGCCGCCGACACCCGAGCCGAACAGCGTGCGCGCCTCGTCGTACTCCTTGCGGCGCTTGCTGTCGGACAGCACGTTGTACGCCTCCGAGACCTCCTTGAACTTGGTCTCCTTGGCGGTGTCGC
Organism: Nonomuraea rhodomycinica; assembly: GCF_013363995.1. GTDB lineage: Bacteria > Actinomycetota > Actinomycetes > Streptosporangiales > Streptosporangiaceae > Nonomuraea > Nonomuraea rhodomycinica. The sequence goes on from NZ_JABWGO010000010.1 coordinate 93,468, forward strand.
CGTGGTTGGTGTCCGGGTGGTACTGCCTGGCCAGCTTCCGGTACGCCTTCTTGATCTCGTCGGCGGTGGCGGACTTGGGCACACCAAGGACGGCGTAGTAGTCCTTCTCCAGGTAGTCCTTGGTGCTCATCTACTGCCCTTCGTCCCTTGATCGGTTGAGTTGTCGTGCCGTAGTCAGTCGCCGTCAGCGGCGCTGTCGGACGCCGGAGGGGCGTCCTCGGGCTCGGCCACGGCCACGCGGGCCGGCCGCAGGACCCGGTCACCCATGCGGTAGCCGGGCTGAAGGACCTCGATCGCGGTCGGCTCGGTCACGTCCGGCGAGTAGCTGTGCATCAGCGCCTCGTGGACGGTCGGGTCGAAGGGGTCGCCCTTCTGGCCGAACGGGGCGAGCCCGAGCTTGGTGACCGCGGCCTCCAGGGACTCGGCCACCTTCGCGAAGCCACCGGTCAGCTCGCCGTGGTCGCGGGCCCGGCCGATGTCGTCGAGCACGGGCAGCAGCTCCATGAGCGCGCCCGCGACCGCCTGCTCGCGTACCGCGACGCGGTCACGCTCGACGCGCCTGCGGTAGTTGGTGTACTCGGCCTGGAGGCGCTGGAGGTCGGCGGTCCGCTCGGCGAGCTGGGCCTCCAGCTCGCCGTCGGCCACCGACCCGGCGCGCTCGGGGGCCGGCGCCTGGTCGGTCGGGGCCTGGGAGTCGCCCCCGGCCTCCGGCCTGACGCGCGGCAGCCCCGTCTCCGGGTCGATCTTGCGGTTGTCGCGGATCACCGGCTCACCGTGCTCGTGCCCGTTGTCGCGCGGCGGCATCACTGGTCCTTCTTCGGCTGGTCGTCATCGACGATCTCGGCCTCGACGACGTCGTCGTCGGCCTTCTGCTGCTGGCCGTCGCCGGACGCGGCGCCCTGCGGAGCGCCCTCGCCGCCGGCCTGCTGCTGGCTCTGGGCGTAGATCGCCGAACCCATCTTCTGGCTGACGGTGGCGAGCTTCTCGGCGGAGGTGCGGATCGTGTCGGTGTCGGTGCCCTCCAGCGCCTTCTTCAGGTCGCCGAGCGCGTCGTTGACCTCGGCCTTGATGTCGGCCGGGACCTTGTCGTCGTTCTCGCGGAGGAACTTCTCCGTCTGGTAGGCGAGCCCGTCGGCGTTGTTGCGGACCTCGGCCTCCTCGCGGCGCTTCTTGTCCTCCTCGGCGTACGACTCGGCCTCGCGCATCATCCGCTCGATGTCGTCCTTCGGCAGCGCGGAGCCGCCGGTGATCGTCATCGACTGCTCCTTGCCCGTGCCCAGGTCCTTGGCGGAGACGTTGACGATGCCGTTGGCGTCGATGTCGAAGGTGACCTCGATCTGCGGGATGCCGCGCGGCGCCGGCGCGATGCCGGTCAGCTCGAACGTGGCGAGCTTCTTGTTGTACGAGGCGATCTCGCGCTCACCCTGGAAGACCTGGATCTGCACCGACGGCTGGTTGTCCTCGGCCGTGGTGAAGACCTCGGAGCGCTTGGTCGGGATCGTCGTGTTGCGCTCGATGATCTTGGTGAAGATGCCGCCCTTGGTCTCGATGCCGAGGGACAGCGGCGTCACGTCGAGCAGCAGGACGTCCTTGACCTCGCCCTTGAGCACGCCGGCCTGCAGGGCGGCGCCGATGGCGACGACCTCGTCCGGGTTGACGCCCTTGTTGGGCTCCTTGCCGCCGGTCAGCTCCCTGACCAGCTCGGTGACGGCGGGCATGCGGGTCGAGCCGCCGACGAGCACCACGTGGGCGATGTCGGAGACCTTGATGCCGGCGTCCTTGATGACCTGGTGGAACGGGCCCTTGGTCCGCTCGAGCAGGTCGGCGGTCAGACGCTGGAACTCGGCGCGGGTCAGCTTCTCGTCGAGGTGCAGCGGGCCCTCGGAGGAAGCCGTGATGTAGGGCAGGTTGATGGTGGTCTCGGACTGGCTGGACAGCTCGATCTTCGCCTTCTCCGCGGCCTCGCGCAGGCGCTGCAGAGCCATCTTGTCCTTGGACAGGTCGACGCCGTGGGCGTTCTGGAAGCGCTTGACCAGCTCGTCGACGACGCGCTGGTCCCAGTCGTCGCCACCGAGGTGGTTGTCGCCGGAGGTGGCCTTCACCTCGACGAAGCCGTGGCCGTCCTCCTGGCCGACGTCGAGCAGGGACACGTCGAAGGTGCCGCCGCCGAGGTCGAAGACCAGGATCGTCTGGTCCTGCTCCTTGTCGAGCCCGTACGCGAGGGCCGCGGCGGTGGGCTCGTTGATGATGCGCAGCACGTTGAGGCCCGCGATGGTGCCGGCCTCCTTGGTGGCCTGGCGCTGGGCGTCGTTGAAGTAGGCCGGGACGGTGATCACGGCGTCGGTGATCTTCTCGCCCAGGTAGGCCTCGGCGTCCTGCTTGAGCTTCTGCAGGACGAACGCGCTGATCTGCTGCGGGGAGAACTTCTTGCCGTCGATCTCCTGGGACCAGTTGGTGCCCATCTCGCGCTTGACGGAGCGGATGGTGCGGTCCACGTTGGTGACGGCCTGCCGCTTGGCGACCTCACCGACCAGGACTTCGCCGTTCTTCGCGAAGGCGACCACGGACGGCGTGGTCCGCGAGCCCTGCGCGTTGGCGATGACGGTGGGCTCACCGCCCTCGAGGATCGAGACGACGGAGTTGGTCGTCCCAAGGTCGATACCTACCGCACGTGCCATGAGTACGTCCTTGTAGTCAAAGTTGAGTCGGTCAGACTCAAGCTACGAATGCCGTGAGGCTTTGTCAAACGCCTTGAGCCTACTCGACTCAACCTAGATGACCCGCCCCGCATTCCCACCGAACGCTTCCCCGCGCACAAAAGTGCCCCGGCACGGAGGGCCGTGCCGGGGCGGGGCGGGTTTCGGCTCCGGGAGCCGCCGGTCAGCGCTTGGCGCCGTCCACGATCCTCCGGTGGCCGAGCGGCGTCTTGAGCTTGACCGTCGTGGTCTTCTCGATGGCGATCATGATGCAGGCCACGTTCTTGGCCTTGGGGGACGCGCCCTCGTACAGAGTGATCGTCACGGTCTTCCCGGTCTCCTTGACCTTCACGCGGTCGAGGACCGTGCAGGGCTCGACGCCCGACGACCACACGAGCTGGACGGCGCGGCCCTTGGCGACCGGCTTGGCCTTCTGCCAGGGGACCTTGCGCACGTTCACCGCGTCGCCCGTGGGCTTGACCGGCTTGGGGCCCTTGGGCGGGCTGGTCACCGCCGAGGCGGAGGCGGGGGTGGGGGGAGCGGGAGAGGCGGCCTGCCCTCCGGTGGTGGGCGAGCCGGCCTGCCCCGCGGGCGTCGCCGTGCCGCAGCCCATCGCGAGCACGACGCAGCCGGCCAGAAGAGTCGCTTGCAACATCCGCATACCCCTACGACGGACGCCGGGCCCGCCGGGTTCAAGGCAGGCCCGCACGCGTGGGCGGCGGGCCGCGCGACGGCGGTCCGGCGGGGCGCGGGGTGGCGGGCTAGGGTGGAGATGTGCTTCGTCAGGTGCTGCTCGCGGCCTCCAGGAGCGACCGCGTCGAGCGGGTCGTCTCCACCTCCCGGCTGACCCGTGACGTGGTCGGGCGCTACGTCGCCGGCGACGTGGCGGCCGTCGTGGCCCGCCTCACCCATGAGGGCCTGCTCGTCACCGTCGACCACCTGGGTGAGGAGGTCGGCGACCGGGCGCAGGCGGAGGGCGTCGTGCGGGAGTACCTCGCGCTGCTCGCCCTGCTGCCCGAGGGCGCCGACGTGTCGGTCAAGCTGACCGCGCTCGGCCTGCGCCTGTCCGAGCAGGCCGCGCTCGACAACGCCGCCACGATCTGCGAGCACGCCGCCGAGCGCGGCATCACGCTCACGCTCGACGCCGAGGAGCACGACACGATCGGCGGGCTCCACTCGGTGCACGCCACCCTGCTCAAGGAGCACCCCTCGGTCGGCGTGGTCATCCAGTCGTACCTTCCCGGCGCGCTGGAGCGCTGCGCCCGGCTGGCCGAGGCCGAGGGCGCCCGGGTGCGGCTGTGCAAGGGCGCCTACACCGCGCCGGGCGCGCTCACCGCGCCGGCCGACATCGACCGCGCGTACGTGCGCTGCCTCAAGGTCCTCATGGCCGGCGCCGGCTACCCGATGGTCGCCACGCACGACCCCCGGCTGATCGAAATCGCCTCGGCGCTCGCCGTGCTCCACGGGCGCGACCACTCCGGGTTCGAGTTCCAGATGCTGTACGGCGTGCGCCCCGCCGAGCAGGAGCGCCTGGCCCGCCTCGGCGCCCAGATGCGCGTCTACGTGCCCTACGGCGCCGACTGGTACCCGTACCTCATGCGCCGCCTGGCCGAGCGCCCCCGCAACCTGACCTTCTTCCTGCGCTCCCTGGCCGGGCGCCGCTGAGCCGCCGGTCCGGCGGCCGGTAGGCTGCTGGACGGAGGTGTGACGTGATCGCGATTCTGGGCACCGGCAAGATGGGCGAGGCCCTGCTGTCCGGGCTGCTGCGGGCGGGCGTCCAGCCCGACGACGTCGTGGCGACCACGCGCAGGCCCGAGCGGGCGCGCGGGCTGCGCGAGACGTACGGCGTGCGCACGCTGTCCAACTCCGAGGCCGCCAAGGCGGCCGACACGCTCATCCTGGCCGTCAAGCCGCAGGACATGGCGACGCTGCTGGCCGAGATCGCCCCCTACGTCCCGGCCGACCGGCTGGTGATCACGGCGGCGGCCGGCATCACCACCGGGTTCGTCGAGCAGCGCCTCGGCGTCGAGGTGCCGGTGGTCCGCGTCATGTCCAACACGCCGATCCGCTTCGACGAGGCGATGAGCGTCATCTCGGCGGGCGCCCACGCGGGCGAGGAGCACCTGCGGCGCACCGAGGAGCTGCTCAGCCCCGTCGGCAAGGTGCTGCGCATCCCCGAGGCCCAGCAGGACGCGGCGACCGCGCTGTCGGGCTCCGGGCCCGCCTACTTCTTCTACCTCGTCGAGGCCATGGTCGACGCGGGCATCCTGCTCGGCATGCCGCGGGCCGCGGCCCTCGACATGGTGACCCAGTCGATCGTGGGCGCGGCCGTGATGCTGCGCGACTCGGGCGAGCACCCGGTGATCCTGCGCGAGGCCGTCACCTCGCCGGGCGGCACCACCATCGCCGCGATCGCCGAGCTCGAACGGCACAGCGTGCGCGCCGCGTTCCTGGCCGCCATCGAGGCCGCCCGCGACCGCGGCCGTGAGCTGGCCTCGGGCTGAGGCGCCTCCCGCCGCCCGGCGGGGCCCCTGATCGGGGACGCGGGAACCCCTGTCCCTACGATGAATCGGGTGACGATCCGTCGCGGCATCCCCCCGCTGCTCGTCCCGTTGCTCCTGCTGGTCGCCGTCGGCGGCTGCACCTCGGACGAGCCGGCCGGCGTCGAGCTGGCCGACGTCCGGCGCGCCCCGGTCACCGAGGTCGTCGAGGCCCCGGCCACGGTCGGCGCCCGCGCCACGGCGACCCTGCGCGCCCCCGCCCCGGGCACGCTGGCCAAGCTGTACGTCCGCGAGGGCGAACAGGTCCGCAAGGGCGAGCTGCTGGCCAGGATCCGCTCCCCGCAGGCGGAGGACCAGCTCAAGCAGGCCCGCCAGGCGGCCAGGCTGGCCTCGCCGGCCGCCCCGCGCCTGGCGAGCCCGCAGGTGCGGCTCGCCTCCTTCGACACCCGCGCCTTCGACGCCAAGGTCAGCAGGCACTTCGCCCGGGCCCGCAAGGAGGCGCGCAGGATCCGCGACGCCCAGGCCCGCAAGCAGCTCCTCGGGGCCATCGACCTGGCCGAGGCGCAGCACCGGGCGCAGACCAGGGCCCTGGCCTCGATCACCGCGCAGCTCAACCGGTCGATCAACAGCGTGCTGTCGGGGGTGACCAGCGGGTTCAGCGGCCTGGCCGGCTCCATGGCCTCGCTCCAGGCGGCCTCGCGCACCCAGGCGAAGGCCGCGGTCAAGGCGGCCGAGGGCACGGTCGCGTCGCTGGCGATCAGGGCCCCGTTCTCCGGGGTGGTCACCCTGGGCCGCGCCTCGGGCGGCGGCGGCTCGGGCGGCCTGGACGGGCTGCTGAGCCGGCTCCCCGGCGGCGGCCAGCAGCTCCCGTCGCTGCCGTCCACCGGGTCCGGCGGGGCGGGCACCCCCGTGGCGACCGGGGTCCCCGTGTCGGCCGGCGACCCGCTCGTGACCGTCACCGACGTGTCGAGGCTGACGCTGTCCGCCGACATCGACGAGACCGACGTCCTGCTGGTCAGGAAGGGCACCAAGGCCACGGTGGAGCTCGACGCCGTCCCCGGCGCCGGCTACCCGGGCCGCGTCACCGGCGTCGGCGTCACCCCGAAGGAGGGCACGACGGGCGGCGTCAGCTACCCGGTGCAGCTCTCGCTCGGCGCGGGGACGTTCGACGACGGCGGCGAGGCGCCCACGCCCAAGCCGGGCATGAGCGCGGTGGCGCGGCTGACCGTGCGCGAGTCGTCCTCGGCCGTGTCGGTCCCGGCGTCCGCGATCGTCTCCAGCGGGCGCGAGAGCGTCGTCTGGGCCGTGCGCGGCGGGGTGGCCGAGCGCCGCGTGGTCAAGCTCGGCGCCCAGGGCGAGGCGGTGGTCGAGGTGCTGAACGGGCTGTCGGTCGGCGAGCGGGTCGTGGTCAAGGGCGCCGACTCCGTACGGCCGGGCCAGCGCCTGCCATGACGGCCCCGGCACCGCCCGCGATCGAGGCCGTGGACCTCACCCGCCGCTACGACCTGGACGGCGTGTCCGTCGAGGCGCTGCGGGGCGTGTCGCTGCGGATCGGTCAGGGGGAGTTCGCGGCCATCGTCGGGCCGTCGGGCTCCGGCAAGTCGACGCTCATGCACCTGCTCGGCTGCCTCGACCGCCCCACCTCCGGCGTGCTGCGGATCAACGGGGTGGAGATGTCCGGCCTGTCCGACACGCGGCTGGCGGAGCTGCGCAACCGGACGATCGGCTTCGTCTTCCAGTCCTTCCACCTGCTGGCCAGGACCACCGCCCTCGACAACGTCGCCCTGCCGCTCGTCTACTGGGGCGTCGGCCGGGCCGAGCGGCGCGAACGGGCCAGGACGGCGCTGGAGTCGGTCGGGCTCGGCCACCGGATGGGGCACCGCCCGTCGCAGATGTCCGGCGGCGAGCAGCAGCGGGTCGCCATCGCCCGGGCGCTGGTGGGCGAGCCCAAGGTGCTGCTCGCCGACGAGCCCACGGGCAACCTGGACACGCGCAACGGCACGGAGGTCATGGCGATCCTCGACCGGCTCAACGCCGAGAGCGGGGTCGCCGTCGTCCTGGTCACCCACGAGCCGGAGGTGGCCGCGCACGCGCGCCGCCAGATCCACGTCCGCGACGGGCGCATCGAGCTGGACACGGGGGCGGGGGGAGGGCCGTGAGGGGGCGCGAGTCGTTCGTCATGGCACTGGAGGCGCTGCGGGTCAACCGGCTGCGCAGCGCCCTGACCATGCTGGGCGTCATCATCGGCGTGCTGGCCGTGGTCGTCCTCGTCTCGGTCGGCACGGGCGCCAAGGACGCCGTGGAGAAGCAGATCTCCGGCCTCGGCACCAACATCATCCTGGTCGTGCCCGGGCAGCTCACCGTGGGCGCCGCGCCCACGCAGAGCCGGCTGAGCCTGGCCGACGTGGCCTACGTGCGGCGGGTGGTGGGCGACCCGGCCAAGGTGACCGTGTCGCTGCAGTCGGGGGAGACCGTGCGGGTGGGCCGTACGGAGGCGTTCGTGACGATCATCGGCACCGACCAGAACCTCACGAACGTCTTCCAGCGGCCCCTCGCCAAGGGACGCCACCTGAGCGAGACCGACGTCGACACGCGGCGCCGGGTGGCCGTGCTCGGCTCCGAGGTGGCGGCGCGGATGTTCGGCGACGTGGACCCGGTGGGACGGCAGGTCTCGATCGCCGGGGCGCGGTTCCGGGTGGTCGGCGTGTACGCCACGGTGGGGCAGACGTTCGGTCTCTCCCGCGACCAGGAGGTCCACGTGCCGGTGACGACGGCGCAGCGCATGCTCGGCGTCGACCGGGTCAACGGGCTGGCCGTGGGCGCGTCGGGGCCGGAGGAGGTGGAGGCGCTGCAGGGCAGGGTCGTGGCGGCGCTCACCGAGCGGTACCCGGGCGAGAAGTTCTCCGCGGTCACCCAGACCCAGCTCCTCGGCACGATCGGCAGCGTGCTCGGCATGCTGACCGGCGTGCTCGCGGCCATCGCCGGGATCTCCCTGCTGGTGGGCGGGGTCGGCGTGTCCAACATCATGCTGGTCAGCGTGCGGGAGCGGACCAAGGAGATCGGGCTGCGCAAGGCGCTCGGCGCCCGCCAGCGTGACGTGCTGGCCCAGTTCCTCATCGAGGCGGTGCTGCTGACCACGATCGGCGGCGCGATCGGCATCGTGCTGGGCGTGGGCGGCGCGGTGGCGATCCGGTCGTTCACGGAGGTCCCGGCCACGATCACGTGGTGGTCGATCGCGCTGGCGTTCGGCGTGTCGGCCGTGGTGGGGGTGTTCTTCGGCGTGGCGCCGGCGCGGAGGGCGGGCCGCCTGGACCCCGTGGTCGCGCTCCGCGCCGAATGACCGGCCGATTGCGTGGTCAGGCGTCGCGGCGCAGCGTCAGGACGCAGGCGACGGCCAGCGTGACCGTGATCCAGCCGAGGTAGACGGCGAACCCGCTCCACGGTCCGAGCGAGCTGGACGCCGTCGGGAACGCCACCTGAACCCCGGCGTTGGAGGTGAACCAGTCGTTCACCGTCCTGCCCCACTCGCCGGGCAGCATGCGGGTGACCTGCGGCAGCACGAGGATCAGCCCGATGGCCGAGACGATCGCGCCGGGCGTGTGCCGGACCAGGGCGCCGAGCGCCAGCCCGAACAGGCCGCACGCCGTCAGGAAGAGGCCGGTGCCGGTGACCGTGCGCAGCACGCCGGGGTCGCCGAGCGAGGCCCCGCCGAGGATGGCCTGGCCGACGAAGAACGTGGCGAAGGAGGCCGCCATGCACGCCGCCAGGGCCACGGCCGTGAACACCACCAGCTTCCCGGCCAGCAGCCGCAGCCGCCTCGGCACCGCCATGTAGGACACCCGGATGGCGCCCGTGCGGTACTCACTGGTCACGACCAGCGCGCCCAGCGCGGCGACGGCCAGCGCGGCGAAGGAGTAGCCGCTCAGGCTGATCCCGGTGGCCTCGACGGACGGCACCGGGCCCGTGGCGGAGCGCTTCACCGCGATCGACATCAGGATGCCGATGGCGAGCATGAACAGCACGGCGGTGCCGAGCGTCCACATGGTCGAGCGGACCGAGCGCAGCTTGGTCCATTCCGAACGGATGACGTCGATCATGACGAGTACTCCAGGCTGTCCTTGGTGAGCTCCATGTAGGCGGCCTCCAGCGACGGCCGCACGAGCGTCAGCTCCTCCAGCGGCAGGCCGGCGCGGGCGGTGAGGGTGCCGATCTCCAGCGGCGTCATCGCCGTCACGCGCAGGTGGTCCGGGTGCAGCTCGCCGACCTTGACCAGCTCGGCCACCTCGGCCAGCCGGGGCGAGCGCACCCGTACGTACGCCTGCGAGCTGCGCCCGATGAACTCCGCCACACCCGTGTCGGCGATCAGCCGGCCCTTGCCGATGACGACGAGGTGGTCGGCGGTCTGCGCCATCTCGCTCATGAGGTGGCTGGAGACGAACACCGCCCGCCCCTCGGCGGCGAGCCGGCGCATGAAGGTGCGGATCCACAGGATCCCGTCGGGGTCGAGCCCGTTGACCGGCTCGTCGAAGATGAGGATCTCGGGGTCGCCGAGGAGCGCGGCGGCGATGCCGAGCCGCTGGGACATGCCGAGGGAGAACCCGCCGATCCGCTTGCGGGCCACCTCGCGCAGCCCCACGGTCTCCAGCACCTCCATGACCCGGCCCGCCGGGATGGCGTTGCTCTGGGCGATGGCCAGCAGGTGGTCGCGGGCGCTGCGCCCGCCGTGGACGGCCTTGGCGTCCAGCAGCGCGCCCACCTTGCGCAGCGGGTGACGCAGGTCCCGGTACGGCACGCCGTCCACGAGGACCGATCCGCCGGTGGGACGGTCGAGGCCGAGGATCATCCGCATGGTCGTCGACTTGCCGGCGCCGTTCGGCCCGAGGAAGCCGGTCACCCGTCCGGGCTCGACGTCGAAGGAGAGGTCTGCCACGGCGACGGTCCGGCCGTAGCGTTTGGTCAGGTTCGTCGCGCGTATCGCGGTCATGTCCCCAGCCTGGCGGCGCGACGGCGCGCGATCCTCCTGCCGGAGGACCGTTCGCGGGCGCGCGCCCTGGGAGCGCGGTCCTACTCTCCTGGTGTGATCATCCCTGACTCGTAGGCGGCGATGACCGCCTGGGCGCGGTCCCTGACGCCGAGCTTGCCGAACAGGCTGGTGACGTGGTTCTTCACGGTCGAGGGGGAGACGCCCAGGTCGGCGGCGATCTCGCCGTTGGAGTGGCCGCGCCCGATCAGCGCGAGGATCTCGCGCTCCCGGTCGGTGAGCCCGGACAGGGGGGAGCGGCGGCCGGGGCGGCGCGGGCGGGCGGCGCGGACGAACGTGCCGATGAGGCGGGTCAGCAGCCGCGGCGCCACGGCCGACTCGCCCCGGTGGACCACGCGCACCCCCTCGACCAGCTCCTCCGGGGAGACGTCCTTGGGCAGGAAGCCGTTGGCCCCGGCGCGCAGCGCGGCCACGACGTTCTCGTCCAGGTCGAACGTGCTGAGTGCGAGCACCCGCACCCCGGGCAGCTCGTCGGTGATCAGCTCGGTGGCGCGCACCCCGTCGAGGCCGGGCATGTGCAGGTCCATCAGCACCACGTCGGGCCGCAGCCGCCGGCTCTGCTCGACCGCCTCCTCGCCGTCGGCGGCCTCGCCGACCACGGTCATGTCCGGCTGGGCGTCCAGCATGAGCCGGAAGCCCATGCGCACCAGCGCGTGGTCGTCCGCCAGCAACACCGCGATCATGCCGGTTCCACGGGGGTCATGCCTGCTCCAGGGGGATCTCCAGAGGGATGCGGGCGCGCACCCGGAAGCCGCCTTCCGGGCGGTGGCCCGCGCGTAACTCGCCGCCGCACAGGGCCACGCGCTCGGCCATGCCGCCGAGCCCGAACCCGGGCGGCCCGTCGGGCCGGGCGCCGTCCGCGCCGTCGTCCAGGACCTCCACCTCGACCCTCTCCCGCTCGTACGCGAGCAGGATCCGGGCCCGCGCGCCCGGCGCGTGCTTGCGGGTGTTGGTCAGCGCCTCCTGGACGATCCGGTACACGGCGTGGTCCACGGCCGCCGGCAGGGGCACGGCCGCGCCGGTCACGGTCAGCTCGGCCGGGAGGCCGGCGGTGCGGGCCTCCTCGACCAGCGCGGGCAGGCGGTCGGCGCCGACGCCCGTGGCGGCGTCGGCCCCGTCGCCGTCGCCGGCCCGCAGGACGTACAGGAGCTGGCGCATCTCGGCCAGCGCCTGCCGGGCGGTCTGCTCGGCGCCGGACAGGGCCTCGCGGGTGACGTCGTGGCCGGGCGGGAGCGTGGCGCGGGCGCCGCCGACCAGGGCGTTGATCACGCTGAGGTGGTGCGCGACGACGTCGTGCAGTTCGCGCGCGATGCGCCGCCGCTCGGCGCGGACCGCGGCCTCGGCCGCCTCCGTGCGGTCGCGCTCCCTGAGCTCGGCGCGGACGCGGGCGAACTGCCCCACGCCCATGGAGGCGAGGAACACGAACGCGTTGGTCACCCAGACGCTGCTGGTGTCCACGGCGATCATGATCGCGGCGTTGTAGACGACCACCGCCGCGGCGGTGAGCCAGACGGCCGTCCTGCCCCTGGTGTAGCGGCCGACGCTGTAGAGGGCGACCGCCACGGGGACGTTCGGTCCCACGATGAGGCCGGTGGCCAGGCCCATCAGGTCGAGCGCCGCGACGAGGGCGAGGGCGTGGTCCGGGTGACGGCGCCGGACGAGCAGCGGGATCGTGGAGACCACGTAGTGGGCGGCGCCGGCCGCGAGCTGGGGATGGCCCGCCAGGACGACCGACACCAGGCCGGCGCACCCGATCAGGGCCAGCACGGCGACGAGCGCGACGTCGAAGACCCAGGGGCGCCTGAAGAAGCGCCACGCGGCCGCGGCGCGCCGGGCCGCCGGCCGGAGGGGAGCCATGATCTGAGCTTATGCGGGCCGTGTCCGCGCGGGCGGGGGCGAGCGGGGAGCGGCGACGTCTCACCTTGATCAACGGGTGCCGCCACGTGGGCCCGGCCGGGGGACGCTGCGGTAACGTCGCCCCAAGGCGAGGGAACGGGAGAGCTATGAGTCGGACAGCACGGGTCATCTGGGACGACGCTCTCACCTCATACAACTTCGGTCCCGGTCATCCGCTCGCGCCCGTCCGGGTCGAGCTGACGATGGCGCTGGCCCGCGAGCTGGGCGTGCTCGACAAGGTGGAGACGGCCGGGTGCGCGCCGGCGGGCGACGACGAGCTGGCCATGGTCCACGAGCGCGGCTACATCGAGGCGGTCAAGCGGGTCTCGGCCACCGGCGCGCCCGACCTGTCGGCGGGTCTCGGCACACCGGACAACCCCGCCTTCCGCGGCGTCCACGAGGCCTCCGCGCTGATCGCCGGCGCCTCCCTGGCCGCCGCGCGGGCGGTCTGGGAGGGCACGGCCGAGCACGCGGTCAACGTGGCGGGCGGCCTGCACCACGCCATGGCCGCCACGGCCAGCGGCTTCTGCGTCTACAACGACCCGGCGCTGGCCATCGCCTGGCTGCTGGCGCGGGGCGCCACCCGGGTCGCGTACGTGGACGTCGACGTCCACCACGGCGACGGCGTGCAGGCGGCCTTCTACGGCGATCCCCGTGTGCTGACGATCAGCCTGCACGAGAGCCCCCGCACGCTCTTCCCCGGCACGGGCTTCGCGGAGGAGACCGGCGCTGAGGGCACGGCCGTCAACGTGGCGCTCCCGGCGGGGTGCGGCGACGCCGGGTGGCTGCGGGCCTTCGACGCGGTCGTGCCGCCGCTGCTGCGTGAGTTCCGTCCGGAGGTGCTGGTCACCCAGCACGGCTGCGACAGCCACGCCCTCGACCCGCTGGCCAACCTCATGCTCAGCGTCGACGGACAGCGCGCCGCGTACGCGGCGCTGCACCGGCTGGCCCACGAGACGGCGGGCGGCCGGTGGATCGTCACCGGCGGCGGCGGTTACGAGCTGGTGCAGGTGGTGCCGCGGGCGTGGACGCACCTGATCGCGGAGGTCGCGGGGCATCCGCTCGACCCGGCCACGCCGACCGGAGAGGAGTGGCGGCGTCTCGCGCGGGAGCGCACGGGGGAGACCCCGCCGCTCACCATGACAGACGGCCGCAATCCGGAATTTCGCTCACTTTCCGGTGGTTATGACCCAGGAGATCCCATAGACCGTGCGATCATGGCGACCCGCAACGCGGTCTTCCCCCTGCACGGCCTCGATCCCATGCCCTGACGAGCCCCCATGCCCTGACGAGGAAGAGCAGTGCTGAGCCGCGACGAACTCCGCGAGCATCTGGTGCGCACCCGCATCGCCGGCGATGTCGCGACCCCCCGCGAGAACAACCTCGACCACTACAGCTCCCTGGCCAACGGCGACCCGTACTACCTGCTCGGCCTGACCTGCGAGCAGCCCTGGTCGTTCCGGGACGTCCTGGAGCTGATGGCCAAGTCCGCGGGCGTGGTCGCCGATCCCGGCCACCGCTGGGGACAGGACACCATCGACCCCGACCTCACGATCGAGGCCCTCGACGCCATGGCCGAGCGCATCGCCGCCGCGCTGTCGCGCGAGCGCCCGAGGCTGCTGTTCGCCACCGGCCATCCGACCGGCCTGCTGGCCGTCCACCTGCCGCTCGCCCGCCTCGCCGCCGAGCGCGGCGCGACCCTGCTGACGCCCGCCGAGGGCTGGACGTACTCCGGGTCGGGCTTCGGCCGGCCGCGCCGGCTGCGCTACCTCGACGACGTGGCGATGCTCGACGACAAGGGCGGCTTCGTCCACACCCACGACGCGGCCCCGATGGAGTGGATGCTCGCCGAGCTGGGCGACGCGCCGCCGGACCTCGTCATCGCCGACCACGGCTGGGCGGGGGCCGCCGGTGAGGCCGGCGTGCCCACGGTGGCCTTCGCCGACAGCAACGACCCCGGCCTGTTCGTGGGCGAGGCCGAGGGCAAGATCGACGTGGTCGTCCCGCTCGACGACAACGTGCTACCCCGCTATTACGCTCCGCTGACCGAACGCCTCGTCACTCTGGTCACACGAGCCCTTTGAGTTCAATTCGGCCCTCCCGATACCGTCTTTTCGCGCCTGCATTCCAAGAGGCTCGCTGTCCCTTTGCCAACTTTTGACGCGTCCTGGGCGACTCTATGTGTGACGAGTTGGACGGTTCCAAGTCCAGGCGAGGTGCACGGCAGCGGCGCTGGCCAGCCATTTCGCTGGTTCGGCTGACAGAGGGCTCCGCCAACTGAGAAACTAGGGGGTTTGCCGACTCGGAGTCCCGTCTTACGCTGACAGCAGTACACGTGCGTGAGCAATGGCACCAGTGGGGATAACCCGGAAACACGTGCGGAAGAGGCGTCCGATGGCTGCAGGCGAAAGACCTCTCAGCGAGGTGAAGTTCCTGACCGTGGCAGAAGTCGCCACGGTCATGCGGGTGTCCAAGATGACCGTGTACCGGCTGGTGCACTCCGGTGAGCTGCCGGCCATCCGAGTCGGCCGGTCCTTCAGAGTGCCCGAGCAGGCGGTCCACGACTATCTGCGGGAGGCCTACATCGAGGCAGGCTGATGCTGGAGTAGCGGTGTGCGACACACCGCGAGTGCCGACGCGGGAGAGGCCTGGCCGGCGCCACGCGGCCGGGCTCTCGCCCCCCCTGGGGCGATCTACCGTGGATCGCCGGTAGTCTGTGAGCCGGTGTGCGCTCGCACACCGTCGTACTTGCTACCAGCACTGGGGGTCCCGTGGGCTCTGTGATCAAGAAGCGCCGCAAGCGGATGGCCAAGAAGAAGCACCGCAAGCTGCTCAAGAAGACGCGCATCCAGCGGCGTAACAAGAAGTAAGACACACGCAGCTGCGAGGCGCTGATGACCCACACCGTGCTCGTCACCGGGGTCTCGCGCCATATCGGCGCCCGGGTGGCGAGCGTTCTGGCGGCAGACCCGGACATCAGCCGCGTCATCGGAGTCGACACCGTGCCGCCCCCCTCCCTCACGCGGGACGGCGGCATCTCCCTCGGCCGGACGGAGTTCGTCCGGGTGGATCTGCGCAGCCCCGACATCGCTCAGGTGATCGCGGCCGCTGACATCGACACCGTCGTGCACATGAGCCTGGTGAGCGCTCCCTCGCGCACCACCGGGCGGGCGCTGATGAAGGAGCACAACGTCATCGGCGCCATGCAACTGCTCGGCGCGTGCCAGCGGTCGGCCACCGTGCGGCGCGTCGTGGTGCGCTCCACCACGGCCGTCTACGGGTCGTCGCCCCGGGATCCCGCGGTGTTCACCGAGGACCTGGAGCCCCACGACGGCCCGGTCCACGGCTACGCCAAGGACGCGGCCGAGGTGGAGGGCTACGTGCGCGGTTTCGCGCGCCGCCGTCCCGACATCACGGTCTCGCTGCTGCGCTTCGCCAACTTCATGGGTCCGGGCGTCGACTCGCCGCTGACCCGGTACTTCACCCAGCCGGTGCTGCCGACGGTGTTCGGCTTCGACCCGCGGCTGCAGTTCGTCCACGAGGACGACGCGGTCGAGGTGCTGCGCCGGATGGCGACGGAGGACCACCCCGGCACGTTCAACGTGGCCGGGGCCGGCGTGCTGCTGCTGTCGCAGTGCGCGCGCCGCGCGGGCAGGGCGTCGATGCCGCTGCTCGCGCCGGCCTTCCGCATGCTGGGCGACGCCGCGCGCCGGGCGGGGCTGGTCGACTACTCGCCCGAGCAGGTGCGGCTGATGAGCCACGGCCGCGTGGTCGACTGCTCCCGGCTGGAGGCCGAGCTCGGCTGGAAGCCCAAGTTCACGACCGGCGCGGCGTTCGACGACTTCCTGCGGTCGCGGAGGCTTCGCCCGCTCGGAGGTGCCCGCAGGTGAGCGTCCCGGACCACGAGGAGGCGCGGGTGGTCCCGATCACCGCCGCCCCCTCCTACGACCAGTCCGACCGGCCCGACCCGCTCGCGGAGGCGCTGGCCTTCCTGCGGCGGCGCATCACCGGCGACTACGAGGTCGACGAGTTCGGCTACGACGCCGAGCTCACCGACAAGGTGATGCTGGAGCTGATCCGGCCCCTCTACCGCCACTGGTTCCGGGTCGAGACCGTCGAGCTGAAGAACGTGCCCGCCGACGGCGGCGCGCTCGTCGTCGCCAACCACTCCGGCACGCTCCCGGTCGACGCGCTCATGATGCAGGTGGCGCTGCACGACGAGGCGGGCCGGCCGCTGCGCCTGCTCGGCGCCGACCTGGTCTACCAGCTCCCCGTGCTCGGTCACCTGTCGCGCAAGACCGGCCACACGCTGGCCTGCCCCGAGGACGCCGACCGGCTGCTGCGCAAGGGCGAGCTGGTCGGGGTGTTCCCCGAGGGCTTCAAGGGCGTGGGCAAGCCCTACTCCGAGCGTTACAAGCTGCAGCGCTTCGGCCGGGGCGGCTTCGTGGCCTCGGCCATCAGGGCGGGCGTGCCGATCGTGCCGACCGCCGTCGTGGGGGCCGAGGAGATCTACCCGAAGATCGGCGACCTGCCGACCCTGGCGCGGCTGCTCGGGCTGCCCTACCTGCCGATCACGCCGTTCTTCCCGCTGCTCGGCCCGCTCGGGCTGGTGCCGCTGCCGTCGAAGTGGATGATCGAGTTCGGCGAGCCGATCCGCACCGACGAGTACGACGCGTCGGCCGCCGACGACCCGATGGTGGTCTTCGAGCTGACCGACCACGTCCGCGAGGTCATCCAGCAGATGCTCAACGAGCTGCGGCTGCGCCGCGGTCACGCGTTCCCGCCTTTTCTCTAGATTTTCCCGACGGCCCGCAACCGGTCGCGAGGGGCCGGTGTTCCTCAGGACGTCAAGCACACCGACGCAGAGGAAACATCGTGGACCTGCAGCTTTCCGGCCGTGTGGCCGTCGTGACCGGCGCCTCCAAGGGCATCGGCCTGGCCGTCGCACGCACCCTGCACGAGGAGGGCGCGCACGTCGTGGCGGTCTCCCGCACCCGCACCGACGACCTGCCGGACAAGGTGGTCCACGTGGCCGCCGACCTGATGGACCCGCAGGCGCCCGCCCGGGTCGTGGCCGCCGCGGTGGAGGAGTTCGGCGGGGTGGACATCCTGGTCAACAACGCCGGCGGCCCGCCGCCCGGCGTCACGCTGCCGCGGGTCGGCTTCCTGGCGCCCGACGACGCCGCCTGGCGGGAGATGTTCGAGTTCAACCTGTTCGCGGCGGTCCGGATGGTCCGGGCGGCCGTGCCGGTCATGCTGGAGCGCGGCGGCGGCGCCATCGTGAACGTCTCCTCGACGATGGGCAAGCAGCCGTCGGCGATGAACGTCGACTACGGCGCGGCCAAGGCGGCGCTCGACCACGTCGGCAAGGCCCTGTCCGAGGAGTACGGCCCGCAGGGCATCCGGGTGAACACCGTCCTGCCCGGCGCCGTGCTCACCGACTGGTGGACCAAGGAGGGCGGCGCGGCCGACGTCATCGCCGGGATGGCCGGCGCCGACAAGGACAGCGTCATCTCCACGGTGGCCCCCCAGATGATGCGGATGGTCACCGGCCGCCTGGTCCACCCGCAGGAGGTCGCCGACGCGGTGGCGCTGCTGGCGTCCCCGCGTTCCGGCAGCACGACGGGCTCCGAGGTCGTCGTCGACGGCGGCTTCCTCAAGGAGCTGTAGGGTCGGCCCGGCACGCCGTCACCGCGGCGTGAACCCGGACGGCGGGTTGTGGCGAGACATCTCCGACCGACTTCCCCCACCGAAGGGCGGAGATGATTACGCAACCCGCCACCAGGGGCGCTGACGCCGAGCTCGTCAGCGCCTCCTGGACCGAGCCGGAGGCGTTCGCCGAACTGTTCGACCGCTACTCCGCCATGCTCTACAGGTACGTCTCCAAGCGCCTCGGCCCCGAGCCCGCGGAGGACCTCGTCGGCGAGACGTTCCTCGTCGCCTTCTCCCGCCGCAGGAGCTACGACCTGGCCTACGCCGACGCGCGGCCCTGGCTGTTCGGCATCCTCACCAAGCTCATCTCGCGCCACCGCCGCACCGAGGCGGCCCGCTACCGCGCCCTGCTGCGGGCGCCCGTCGAGGACCGCGTGGACTCGCCCGCCGACCGGGTCGCCGCCGGCGTCTCCGCGCAGGCCGCGCGGCCCGAACTGGCCGGAGCGCTGGCCGCCCTGCCGGCCAAGGACCGCGACGTGCTGCTGCTCATCGCCTGGGGCGACCTGACGTACGAGGAGACCGCGCAGGCCCTCGGCATCCCTGTCGGCACCGTGCGCTCCCGCCTCAACCGAGGCCGGCGGAAGGTGCGCGCGGCGCTCGGCCACACGAACCCGCTGCTCGACGAGGAGGCGTGACGATGGACGACATGAAGCTGCTGCGCGACTTCGGCGCCGCGCTGGAGCACGAGCCGCCCGCCACGCTCGCGCGGCAGCGCAACCGCCTGACCGAGGCGAAGCCGCGCCGGAGGAGAGTGGGCCTGCTGGTGACCGGCCTGGCCGCCGTCGCCACCGCCGCCGCGGTCGCGGTGCCCACGCTGGTGCTGCGCGGCCACCAGACCGTCGCCCCGCCGACCGGGGCCCGGCCGGCGAAGGTGACGACCGGCACGCTCAACGTGCTGGTCGTCGGCACCGACGGCGAGGCGGGCTCGGAGCGCTTCCGGCACGGGGCGCGCACCGACACGATCCTGCTGGTGCACGTGCCCGCCGACCGCAAGGAGATCACCGCGGTCAGCATCCCGCGCGACTCCCTCGTGCAGATCCCGCGGTGCGGGTCACAGCCGCCCAGGAAGGACATGATCAACTCGGCGTTCGACAAGGGCGGGCTGGCCTGCACGGTCAAGACGGTCGAGACGCTGACGGACGTGCGGATCGACCACATGATGGAGGTGGACTTCACCGCCTTCAAGCAGGTGGTGGACGCCCTCGGCGGCATCCAGGTGAAGCTCAGGGAGCCCGTGAACGACCCGAAGGCCAAGCTGAGGCTGCCGGCGGGCACCAGCGTGCTGAACGGCCAGCAGGCGCTCGGGTACATGCGGCTGCGCTCGTACGGCGACGGCTCCGACATCCAGCGGATCAAGCGTCAGCAGGTGCTCCTGCGCGCGATGCTGGCCAAGGGGAAGAAGATGCTCACCGACCCCGCCAAGGTGCGCGCCTTCCTCGGCGTCGCCGGTAAGTCGATCAAGACGGACGAGGGCTTCGACCTGGAGACGATGGCCGACCTCGCCGTCTCCATGAGCGACACCCGGCTGACGGGTTTCCTCACCGTGCCGTGGGTGCCCAGCCCGGACGACCCCAACCGGGTCGTCTGGAAGCAACCGGACGCCGGTCGGCTCTTCGCGAGGCTGCGCTAGCCCTACAGGTGGGGGCGGTAGTGGCGGCGCAGCGCGATGCCCGCCGCCACGCCGCCCGCCACCGCCCCGACGCCCGCGGCGATGGGCAGCGCGGTCAGCGTGGCCTTGCGGCCGGTGCGGAAGTCCTTGATCGGCCAGCCGACCTGCTTGGCGTGCTCGCGCAGCTCGGTGTCGGGGTTGATGGCCATCGCGTGGCCCACCAGCGACAGCATGGGCAGGTCGTTGGCCGAGTCGCTGTAGGCGGTGCAGCGGGTGAGGTCGAGGCCCTCGCGGCGGGCCAGCGCCCGCACCGCCTCGGCCTTGGCCGGGCCGTGCAGCAGGTCGCCGACCAGCCGCCCGGTGTAGATGCCGTCGCGGGTCTCGGCGACGGTGCCGAGCGCTCCGGTCAGGCCGAGCCGCTGCGCGATGACCCGGGCCAGCTCGACCGGGGTGGCCGTCACCAGCCAGACGCGTTGGCCGGCGTCGAGGTGGCTCTGCGCGAGCGCGCGGGTGCCGCCCCAGATGCGGTCGGCCATGACCTCGTCGTAGATCTCCTCGCCGAGCCGTACGACGTCGTCGACCTTGGCGCCGGCGACGAAGGCGAGGGCGGTCTCGCGGGCCACGGCGATGTGCTCGGGATTCTCGTTGCCGCGCAGGCGGAACACCGCCTGGCCGACGGCGAACTTGAACAGGTCGGACGTCGTGAACATGCCGCGCGTCGCCAGACCCCGGGCGAAGTGGTAGATCGAGGCGCCGCGCATCATCGTGTTGTCGACGTCGAAGAACGCCGCCGCCTCCAGGTCGGGGTCGGCCGGGGGCGCCGTCACGGCGGCCGCCGCCGCGGCCTCGCCGGCGATCTCCGCCTCCACCTCGCGCCGTCGTCGGATAAGCCGCATGCCGTTCAGCTTACCCAGGCGGAGCCGCCAGTCCTTCGATGTAATCGAGGTATCCGGTCGCCTGGTCCTGGTCGTCGCCGGCCATCCGCTCCAGCATCGGCTCGACCATGTCGCGCTGGTCCCGGGCGAAGCTGCTGATCTTCGGCGAGCGGGGCCGCACGCGTTCGAGCCTGGTGATCCCGGAGCGGGTGGACTCCTCCATGTCCCTGAGCGCCTTGCCGACCAGCGCGTCCTTGCCGGGTGAGCTCTCGCGGGAGGAGCCGAGCAGCTCGGCCATCTCCTCGGCCCTGGCCTTGGCGGACTCCAGCTCCCGTTCGGCCCGCTCGACGTCGTCGCCGCTGAGCCGGACCAGGGTGCTCTCGGCCGCGCGCTTGAGCGGGTAGAGCGGGTCGCCCGGCACCGCTCGGTACGTGGCGAAGGCCGACAGCATCATGACCGCCGCCAGGCCCAGCGTGGCGAGCTGCGACAGCAACGGCCGCGCGCGCACCCGGCGGCCGGCGGAGCGGCGGCGGGAGGGGCGGCGGCGGGAGGGGCGGGTGCGCGCGCCGGGGCCGCGCCGGGAGGAGCCGGGGCGGAGGCCGCCCGGGGGGTGCTCGGCGGTGCCGGAACTCGCGGCGAGGAGCTCGTCACGCAGCCGGTCGCGGAAGGCGTCGCTCGGTCCGCCGCCGAGCGGCAGCTCCCGCAGCTCGGTGAGGTGACCCAGCACGCGTTCGCGCGATCTGCGCGACCAACCCATGACAGCTCCCTGAAATCCCCCGAAAATGATCCAGTCGTGACAAATGACTAACGAAGTGACGCGATGGGAGGTTACGCAAGGTCATGGACGACGCGAGGTCTTGAATGATGCGGGGTCGCGGGTCAGGCGAGGTCGTGGCGGAGGGCGCGCGCCAGCGCCTTGACCGCCCGGAACTGCAGGGCTTTGATCGCTCCACTCTTCTTTCCCATGATCAACGCCGTTTCGGCCACCGACAGGCCGTGCAGGAAGCGCAGCACCACGCACTCCTGCTGCTCCGGGCCGAGCTCGCGCACCGCGCGCAGCACCCGGTCGTTGACGATGGCCGTGACCACGGCGTTCTCCGGGATGTGCGCCCCGTCGAGCGGGACGTCGATCACCTCTCCCGTCGGGATCTCCAGCCGGTAGCGCCCCGACTTGAAGTGATCGGTCACCAGGTTGCGCGCGATCGTCACGAGCCAGGCCCCGAAGTCGCGCCCCTGCCAGGTGAATCCGGCGATGCGGCGTAACGCGCGCAGGAAGGTCTCGCTGGTCAGGTCCTCGGCCAGCGGATGTGAGCCCACCCGGAAGTAGATGTAGCGATAGACCAGCCCAACGTAACGGTCGTAGAGCGTGCCAAAAGCCTCCGTGTCACCAGTCTTGGCGCGCAGCACCAGCAGGCGTAAGTCGTCGGGGAGCTCCTCGCGTACGGCGAGCTCGGACGTCCGGGCGGCGCCGGGGACCGCTGGGGAAAGCAGCCCGGCGAACGGCCACGAGTCAGGCATCCGGTATCCCTACGGGTAAGGGGTGCGGCGTGCTCGAACACTCTAGAAATCAACTCGAAATTCCACAATCCAGGTCCAGCAGGCATGACTTGCCGTAATCGGCGGATACCGTGTGGACCGACCCGTTCCCTCTTCGGCTACCGGCTGGGAGGCATCGTCCGGCAGCATTGGAGTCACCATGGAGATCCTCGTTGCTGTCATTGCCTTCGCCGGTGCTCTCCTCGCCGCGATCGCCACGGGCGCCCTCGTGCGCCGGTTGCGTGAGGAGGTCGAGGGGTGGCTGATCGCCTGGACCGCCGCGGCGGTCGCGCTCTGCCTCTCACTCGCCGTGATCGGCCTCGGCTACCTGGCGGGCTTCGGCCCCGTCACGTTCAAGCTCTACCAGCTCACCGGATCGCTGCTGGCGCCGCTCTGGCTCGCCATCGGCCTGGTCCAGCTGCTGGCCGAGAAGGTGCCGCCGAAGTTCGCCGCCTGGCTGTTCGGCGTCGCGTTCACGATCGTGGCGGGCGTCATCCTCCTCGCCGACCCGGTCATCGGCGGCGACGGCATGTCCAAGGTCCTGCCCCCCGGCAACGGGCACTGGGGCATCTTCCCCGACTACCTGCTCGTCGGCGCGCACGTCGTCGTGACGGCGTTGCTCCTCGGAGCACTGGTGACGGCCGCGCTGCGATGGCGCAACGGCGACGAGTACGACACCGACAACCTGCACGCGGTGCTGGTCGTCGTGCCGTCCACGCTGGCCGTCGTGGGCGCCATGCGCTTCGCCGTGCCGGGGTTCTTCACGGCCGCGCTGCTCGTGGTGGCCGCCGCCGGCGTCTGGTACTGCGTGCTGCGCCCGCTGGCGCCGTACGAGGACGACGAGGACGAGGACGGCTTCGACGGCGCGGACGTCCGCGACCGCGGCACCGAGCCCGGCCGGGCCGAGGGCGGGCGCGCGGGGGGCCGCCGGGCCGCCCGGCACGGCGGCGAGCCGGGCCTCGACGCCCCGCCCGGCGTGCGGCCCGAGCCCCTGGGCTCCGCCCCGGCCACGGGCGCCATGGCCTCCATGGCCGACGCGCCGCCCACGCGGCCCTCCCGGCGGGCGACGGGCCTGGGCGACCTGGTGGCCGAGTACCGGGCGGGCGACCGCGAGCCGGGCTTCGGCGCCCGCGGGGTGCCCCCCGAGGACGGCCCCTCGACCGGCTACATCATGAACGGCCGGCACGGCGGGACCGACCCCGGCTTCGGCGACCTTCGCGCCGACTCCGGCCGCCAGGACGACTTCAAGGGCTTCGGCCGTCCTGACGACTTCGGCCGTCCCGACGACTTCGGCCGCCGTGACGACTTGGGCCGCCGCGACGACTTCGGGGGCTTCGGCCGTCCCGACGAGCCCGGCGGTCCCGAAGGCTTCGGGCGGCCCCGCGACGACCTGGGCGGTCCCGAGGGCTTCGGCCGCTCCCGCGACGACCTGCGCGACCAGCGCGGCGACCTCGGCATGCCGCCGGGCGGCCCCGCGACCGGCGCGCTCTTCTCCGGCGCCGAGCTGTTCGGCGGCGGCCAGCACGCCGGGCCGGGCCCCCAGCGCCACGCCCAGCAGCCGCCCCAGCCCCAGACCCAGGCGCAGCCCCAGCCCGGTTCCGGCAAGCCCTCACCGAGCATCTACGGCATGCTGACCGTCTTCACGCTCATGGACGGCTCGGGCGAGGCGTTCGACCGGCTCGCCGAGCAGACCGTCGAGGCCGTGCGCCGCGGCGAGCCCGACACGCTCGTCTACGCCTGCCACGCCGTGAAGTCCGCGCCGCTCCAGCGCATCGTCTACGAGCTGTACCGCGACGAGGTCGCCTACCGCGACCACCAGCGCCAGCCGCACGTGGAGCGGTTCGTCAACGACCGCCAGAACATGGTGCTGGCCACCAACGTCATCGAGCTCAACGTCAACGCCGCCAAGGTGGTGCCCCTGCCCACGGCGATGTTCTAGGGGCCGTCAGCGGCGCTCTCGCGGCCTCAGGAGAGGGCGGCGCGCAGGCGGTCCTCCGAGACGCGCCAGAAGTCGTGCTGGGTCCCGTCGACGAGTGTGACGGGAATCATCTCGCCGTATTTCTCCCGCAGCTCGGCCGAGGAGTCGATGTCGACCTCCTCCCACGGCACGCCCAGCTCTCCCGCGACTCTCGCGATGACCTCGCGCGCGTCGTCGCAGAGGTGGCAGCCGGGCCGGCCGAGCAAGGTGATGCTGTGCATGGCCCCACCGTAGCGTCCCGAACCGGCTGACTTTGTGCGTCGGTTCACAAAAGGATTAACCTGAAAGGCGGTTCGATCCCACTCACGCGGCCAACGGCCGCCCGTTCCCTGGAGCTCCGGCACGTGAAGAGCCCGTCCCAACCCCGTGACCGCGGCATCCCCGACGCCACGGTGGCCCGGCTTCCGTTGTACCTGCGGGCGCTGCACGGGATGGCGGAGAAGGCGATCGCCACGGTCAGCTCCGAGGACCTCGCGGTGGCCGCGGGGGTCAACTCGGCCAAGCTCCGCAAGGACCTCTCCCACCTCGGCTCGTACGGCACCCGCGGGGTGGGCTACGACGTCGAGTACCTCGTCTACCAGATCTCCCGCGAGCTGGGCCTGACCCAGGACTGGGCCGTGGCCATCGTCGGAGTCGGTAACCTCGGCCGTGCGCTCGCCAACTACGGCGGTTTCGTCTCCAGGGGGTTCCGCGTCGCGGCCCTGATCGACGCCGACCCCGAAGTGGTGGGCGACGACATCGCGGGGTTGAATGTGGAGCACATCGACGAGCTCGAGGCCGTCATCAAGCGGCGCGGGGTCTCCATCGTGGTTCTGGCGACACCGGCTGCGGCGGCCCAGGAAGTGTGCGACCGTGTCGTGGCGGTGGGAGTGACCAGCATCCTCAACTTCGCTCCCGTCGTCCTGTCAGTGCCGGACGGCGTCGATGTCCGTAAAGTCGACCTATCAATTGAATTGCAGATCCTTGCGTTCCATGAGCAACGCAAAGCTGGGGGGCCGCTGATGGCCGTGGACAGCCAGTGAGCATTCTGGCGATCGGACTCAGCCACCGGACAGCGCCGGTGGCCATGCTGGAGCGCGTCTCGCTCACAGGCGACGCGCTCGTCAAACTCCTGCACGACGTGCAGCAGGACGCGTGCGTGGCGGAGGCCATGGTGGTCTCGACCTGCAACCGGGTCGAGGTCTACACCGCGGTCGACCGCTTCCACGCCGCCGTCACGTCGGTGTGCGACCTGCTGAGCGTCCACACGGGCGTCGCACCGGAGGAGCTCAAGCCGCACCTGTACGTCCACTACGAGGAGCGTGCCGTCGAGCACCTCTTCTCCGTGGTGTGCGGCCTCGACTCGATGGTGGTGGGCGAGGGCCAGATCCTCGGCCAGGTGCGCCAGGCGCTCAAGCTGGCCCAGAAGCAGGGCACGGTCGGCGCCGTGCTCAACGAGCTGACACAGCAGGCGCTGCGGGTCGGCAAGCGCGCCCACACCGACACCGGCATCGACCAGGCCGGGGCGTCCCTGGTCAGCGCGGGCCTCGCGCTGGCCGGCGAGCTGCCCGGCCGGCGGGCCCTGGTGATCGGCGCGGGCTCGATGAGCTCGCTGGCCGCCACCACGCTGGCCCGCGCGGGCGTCACCGACATCGTCGTCGCCAACCGCACCTTCGAGCGCGGCAGGCGGCTGGCCGAGTCGGTCGGCGGCAGGGCGGTGGAGTTCTCCGCGGTTCCCCGAGAGCTGGCGGCGGCCGACATCGTCATCACCTGCACCGGCGCCGGCCACCACCTGGTCACGCCCGAGATGCTGACGCGCGGCGCGTTCCTGCTGGACCTCGCGCTGCCGCACGACATCGACCCCGCCGTGCGCTCCGTGCCCGGCGTCACGCTGGTCGACCTGGAGACGATCCAGGAGTCCGGCATCGGCTCCCGCGAGGGCGACGCCGTGCGGTCGGTGCGTGAGCTCGTCTCCCAAGAGCTCACGGCCTACCTCGACGCCGAGCGGGCCGCCAAGGTCACCCCGACCGTGGTCGCGCTGCGCGGCAAGGCAGCGAGCGTGGTCGAGGCCGAGCTGGGCCGCCTCATGATGCGCATCCCCGGGCTCGACGCCAAGACGCGCGACGAGGTCGCCCTGACCGTGCAGCGCGTCGTGGACAAGCTCCTCCACGAGCCGACCGTGCGTGTCAAACAGCTCGCCACCTCGCCCGGAGGCGATCATTATGCCGAAGCTCTGCGGGAGCTGTTCGATCTCGATCCGTCCATGCCCGAGGCCGTGAGGGAGGTGGAGCTGTGACGTTGCGGCTGGGGACCCGGCGCAGCCTGATGGCCACCACGCAGTCCCAGATGGTCGCCGACGCGTACACCGCGCGCACCGGCCGGGCCGTCGAGCTCGTCGGCGTGACCACGTTCGGCGACGTCAGCAAGGCGCACCTCGCGCAGCTCGGCGGCACGGGCGTGTTCGTCAGCGCGCTGCGCGACAAGCTCATGGAGGGCGAGATCGACTTCGCCGTCCACTCGCTCAAGGACCTGCCCACCAAGCAGGACCCGCGGGTGACGCTCGCCGCGATCCCCGCCCGGCACGACCACCGCGACGCGCTGGTCGGCCGGGTCCGCTTCGCCGACCTGGCGCCCGGCGCCAGGGTCGGCACCGGCTCGCCGCGCCGCGTCGCCATGCTGCGCGCCATGCGGCCGGACCTCGAGT
The DNA here is from genome assembly GCF_013363995.1 of Nonomuraea rhodomycinica. GTDB lineage: Bacteria > Actinomycetota > Actinomycetes > Streptosporangiales > Streptosporangiaceae > Nonomuraea > Nonomuraea rhodomycinica. The sequence goes on from NZ_JABWGO010000010.1 coordinate 119,995, forward strand.
ACGTCCCGATCCGCGGCAACGCCGACACCCGGATCGGCAAGGTCACCTCGGGCGAGCTCGACGCCGTCGTGCTCGCCTCGGCCGGCCTGACCAGGATCGGCAGGACCTCCGAGATCTCCCAGATCTTCGAGGTCGAGGAGCTGATGCCGGCCCCGGGACAGGGCGCTCTCGCCGTGGAGTGCCTGTCCGACCGGGAGGACCTGGTCGACTTCCTCGCCGTCCTCGACGACCCGCGCACCCGCTCGGCCGTGACGGCCGAGCGGGAGGTGCTGGCCGCCCTGGAGGCGGGCTGCTCGGCCCCCGTGGGTGCGTTCGCCCACGATGACGGGCAGACTCTCAACCTGACCGCACTGGTCGTCGCCGTCGACGGCCGTCGGGCGGTCCGCAAGTCCACCGCCGGCTCTCCCTCGGAGGCCGTGTCTCTCGCCCGCACACTCGCGGACGAGATGATCTCCGAGGGGGCCGACAGATTGATGGGGGAGCATTCCCATTGAGCCCCAGTAGTCCAGCCTCCGGCTTCGTCGCCTTCGTCGGCGCGGGCCCCGGCGATCCCAACCTGCTCACGCTCCGCGGCGCAGAGCTGCTCGGCAAGGCCGACCTGGTCGTGCTCGACGAAGACCAGTACGGCCCGCTGTTGCGCCACTGCCGCGAAGGCGTCGAGGTGGCCACGGGCGACCTCGTCACGCACGCCAAGGCGGGCCGGTTCGTCGTGCGCTTGTGCGAGGGCGATCCGATGCTGTTCTCCTCGGTCGCCGAGGAGGTCGCCGCGTGCTCCGCGGCGGAGGTGGACTTCGAGATCGTCCCCGGCGTGCCGCCCGCGACCGCCGTGCTCACCTACGCCGGCATCCCGCCGGCGGCCTCGGTGCCCGAGTTCCGCGTCGTGGACGCGGCGCAGGACCAGGACTGGTCCTCCCACGCCGCCTGCCCGGGCACCCTGGTGATCTACAACGGCATCGGCGAGGCCGTGCCCATCGCCAAGGCGCTCATCGCCGGCGGCAAGCCCGACTCCACGCCCGTGGCGGTCAGCAGCGGCGGCACCACCACCGAGCAGTACACCGTGGTCTCCACCCTCGGCCGGCTCCAGCCGGACCTCAAGCACGCCGGCTTCACCGAGCCCGCGCTCATCGTCGTGGGCGACGCCGTGGGCCTGCGCGACAAGCTGTCGTGGTTCGAGACCAAGCCGCTGTTCGGCTGGCGGGTGCTCGTGCCCCGTACCAAGGAGCAGTCCAGGAGCCTGTCGGAGCAGCTCGTCTCCTACGGCGCGGTGCCCGAGGAGGTGCCGACCATCTCGGTCGAGCCGCCCCGCACGCCGCAGCAGATGGACCGCGCCATCAAGGGCCTGGTCACCGGCCGCTACGAGTGGGTGGCCTTCACCAGCGCCAACGCCGTCAAGGCGGTGCGCGAGAAGTTCGAGGAGTACGGGCTCGACGCGCGGGCCTTCGCCGGGCTCAAGGTGGCCGCCGTGGGCGACGCCACCGCGCGGGCGCTGATCGAGTTCGGCGTCAAGCCCGACCTGCTGCCCTCGGGCGAGCAGTCGTCGGAGGGCCTGGTGGCCGAGTGGCCGCCGTACGACTCCATGCTCGACCCGATCAACCGCGTGCTGCTGCCGCGCGCCGACATCTCCACCGACACGCTGGTGGCCGGCCTGACCGAGCTGGGCTGGGAGTGCGACGACGTCACCGCGTACCGGACCGTGCGGGCGGCGCCGCCGCCCGCGCCGATCCGCGAGGCGATCAAGGGCGGCGGCTTCGACGCCGTGCTCTTCACGTCGTCCTCCACGGTGCGCAACCTCGTCGGCATCGCCGGCAAGCCGCACAACGTCACGGTCATCGCGGTCATCGGGCCGCAGACGGCGAGCACGGCCGAGGAGTTCGGGCTGCGCGTCGACGTGATGGCCGACAAGCCCTCGGCCTCGGCCCTCGCGGCCGCCCTGGCCGAGTACGGCGCCAAGCAGCGTTCGGCCGCGCTGGCCGCCGGTGAGACGCCGCGGCGGCCGTCCCAGAACCGCCGTGGAGCCAGGAGGAGAGCCAAGTGAGTGCCGAGTTCCCGACAGCCCGCCCCCGCAGGTTGCGGCGCACTCCCGCCCTCCGGCGGATGGTGGCCGGCACGAGGCTGCACCCGGCCGACCTCATCCTGCCGCTGTTCGTCAAGGAGGGCATCGACGAGCCGGCGCCGGTCCAGTCGATGCCCGGGGTGTTCCAGCACACCCGCGACTCGCTACGCAAGGCCGCCCACGAGGCCGCCGAGGCCGGCGTGGGCGGTGTGATCCTGTTCGGCATCCCGGCCGTCAAGGACGCGCGCGGCTCGGCCGCCGACGACCCCGACGGCATCCTGCAGGTGGCGCTGCGCGACGTCGCGTCCGACGTGGGCGACGCCCTCGTGGTGCTGGCCGACACGTGCCTCGACGAGTTCACCGACCACGGCCACTGCGGCATCCTGACCGAGTCCGGCGACGTCGACAACGACGCCACGCTGGAGCGCTACGCCTCCGTCGCCGTCGCCCAGGCGCGCGCCGGGGCGCAGATGGTCGCGCCGAGCGGCATGATGGACGGCCAGGTCGGCGCCATCCGCGCGGCGCTCGACGCCGACGGCTTCTCCGAGCTGCCGATCCTCGCCTACTCGGCGAAGTACGCCTCGTCCTTCTTCGGGCCGTTCCGCGACGCCGCCGAGTGCGCGCCGCAGTTCGGCGACCGCAGCACCCACCAGCAGGACCCCGCCGGGCCGCTGGAGGAGGCGCTGCGCGAGGTGCGGCTCGACCTGGCCGAGGGAGCCGACGCGGTCATGGTCAAGCCCGCCCTGGCCTACCTGGACGTCATCAGGCGCGTCCGCGACGAGGTGGACGTGCCGGTGGCCGCCTACCAGGTGAGCGGCGAGTACGCGATGGTCGAGGCCGCCGCGGCGAACGGCTGGATCGACCGCGACCAGATGATCATGGAGTCGCTGGTGTCGATCAAGCGGGCCGGCGCCGACCTCATCCTCACCTACTGGGCCACCGAGGTGGCGCGCCGTCTCTAACGTGGGGGTTTTCCGTCGTGTCCTGTGGCTCGTGCGATAAAGTGTGATGACTAGTGCTGGTGTGTCCCGCGTGAGCCCTTGTCGAGAAGCCAGGCCAGGAGCCGGGATCCCTTCAGGCACGATGCGACGGGAGACACCATGGTGGGGGCACCTCTGACTCGGCGTACCAGAAAACGGTCGCGGCCGTCCCGGATCGACTCCGTGCTCGGCTACGCGGCCCTGGGGTGGCCGAGCGTGCCGGGTGCCTACCCGCTGCCCGAGGGCGCCCGGGCGTGCTCCTGCGACCGGCTGGGCTGTCCCGACCCGGGCGCGCATCCGCTCTCGCCCGCCTGGCAGCTCCAGGCCACGACCGACACCGCCCAGCTCACCCGCTGGTGGAGCCTGGAGCCCGAGGCCAACGTGATTCTTCCCACGGGCCGCGTGTTCGACGTCTTCGACGTACCCGTCACGACGGGGCTCACGGCCCTGTCCCGGATCGACGGCGCGCAAGCGCACTCGGGCCCGGTCGCCGCGAACGGCGACCGGGTCCTGTTCTATGTGGCCACCCGCGGCAACCCCGACGACGAGGACGAGTGGTGGTCCTGCCACCTCGACTGCGACCCGGCCACGATCGACGACACGCCGGGGCTGCGCTGGCACTGCCGCGACAGCTACGTCCTCGCGCCGCCGTCGCTGCTGCCCGGCGGCCGGTCCGTGACGTGGCTGCGCCCGCCCGACGGCCGCCCGCTGCCCGACCCGCTGCGCGTGCTGGAGTTCCTGGCCGACTGAGCCCCCCACCGGCCGCCCGGCCGCCTATCCGCCTGTCCGCCTGTCCGCCGCATGGCTCGTGACGGCTACCTGAGCGCGTCCACCGGCTCCATCCGGGCCGCCCGCATCGCGGGGTAGAGCCCCGCCAGCAGGCCCACCAGGGCGCCCGCCACCGGCGCGGCGACCGCCAGCCGCACGTCCAGGAGCGGCGTCCACTGCTTGGCCGCCGAGACGGCGACCACCGCGACCACGCCCACGCTCGCCCCGATGACCCCGCCCGTCAGCCCGATCAGCGTCGACTCCAGCAGGAACTGGGCCGCGACGTGCCGCCGGGCCGCGCCGAGCGAGCGGCGCAGGCCGATCTCCGCGACCCGCTCCATGACCGTGACGAGCGTGACGTTGGCGATGCCGACCGCGCCGACGAGCAGCGACACCAGGCCGAGCGCGGCCGGCGCCTGCCGGGCGATGAGCGCCGCGGCGCCCAGGTCGGTGTTGACCAGCACCCTCGACACGTCGCGCAGCCCGAACCGGCGGCCGGCGGTGGGCGGCACGATCACGGCGGAGCCGAGGTCGCGCTCGCGGCGCAGGTCGCCGAGGACGCCGATGACCGTGTACGCGTGCCCGTCGATGCGAGCAGCTCGTCACCGTGCGCCGCGCGGTACTTCCGGGGACAGGCGAGCAGCAGCCTGCGGTGGCGCCGCTCCAGCGCCGTCATGCGCCGTACGGCCGCGGCGCGAACGGCGCGCCGGACGGCCGCAGCACGAGCGACGCGGCCGCCTGCATGCGCCTGGCCTCGGCCTGCACGAGCGCCTGGCCCTCATCGGTGATCCTGAAGTAGCGCCGGTTGCGGCCGTTGACCGTCTCCTCGCGGTCCACCGTGATCACGCCGCGCTCGTTGAGGCGTTCCAGGATGCCGTACAGGGTGCCGACCGAGGGCTGGACCCGGCCCCCCGAGAGCTCCTTGACCGATTTGCTGATCGCGTGTCCGTGCAGCGGGCCGCCGCGCAGGGCGGCGAGCACGAAGTACATCGGTTCGCTGACTTCCGAGGTTCCTCTGGGCATGAGGGGACGTTAGTCCGTTGAACGTAGCGTCGGCAACGCCGTGAGCGGGTCAGCGGCCCAGCAGGATCGGCACGTACACCAGGTTGACCAGCGTGTGGATCAGGATGACCGCCCAGATGTTGCGGTAGCGCGCCCACAGGTAGCCCTGCATGAGCCCGAACACGCCCTGGAAGGCCACGATGGTCGCCACGCCGAGCGCGGGCGCCGCGGGCGTGATGTGGCTGGTGTGCAGGAACGCGAACAGCAACGACGACGCCAGGACGGCCGGCCACCGGCCGTACAGCGCCTCCAGCCGGGTCTGCAGCCAGCCCCGGTAGAAGACCTCCTCCAGCACGCTCGCGGTGAGCAGCGTGACCAGCGAGGCCACGGCCAGGGTGACCGGGTCGGGCAGGTCCTGGCTCAGCGGCGGGGCGAGCGGGCTGACCTGCGCCAGCAGGAACCACGCGACGACCGCGGGCAGCGGCGCGAGCCAGGTGACCGGAGCCGGGATCGCCCTGGCCCTCGGGCCGTCCCCGCGCGACACCCGGAAGACGACCAGCGGGACGACGAGCAGCAACAGCACCTTGACCGGCGGGTACAGCAGCTCCAGGCCGCCGCGCGCGATCGGCGCCGCGCACGCGAAGGCCAGGGCCGCGGCCACGAGCGCCCACGCCTCCCTGAGCAGCCGGTCCCTGGGCAGCCCGGCCAGCGGCGCCGGCGGCTCCCTCCTGGGCGGCACCAGGCGGGCCAGGGCCATCGCGGCGAGTGGCGGCAGCGCGGCGCCCCACAGCGAGAGCGGGGAGGCGCCGGGGTCGGCGGAGGCGGTCACGGCGGTGTGGCCGGTCACGATCAGCCCGGCGTACGCCGCGGCGAACGCCGCCATGGCCAGGCCGGTGAACAGGCCGGTGAAGGGGCCGGTGAAAGGGCCCGTTGAGGTGGGGCGGGGCGCGGACGTGGTCACGGTGCCGATCGTCGCGGACGCGGTGGCCGGGTGTCCTCCTCTCACCGGCCGATCATGTGTACATATTTCGGGGTACGACGGGACGGGTCCACCGGGGCACCACGACCCTCCGCGGCTAACCTGGAGCGCGTGAGCCGTACACAGAAGTCCGAGGACCTGTTCAACCGCGCCCGCGCCCTCGTGCCGGGAGGCGTCAACTCGCCGGTCCGCGCGTTCGGCGCGGTCGGCGGCACCCCGCGTTTCATGGCGTCGGGCGAGGGCCCCTACGTCACGGACGTCGACGGCAACCGCTACGTCGACCTCGTGTGCTCCTGGGGGCCGATGATCCTCGGCCACCGCCATCCGGCCGTCGTGGAGGCGGTCTCGCAGGCGGTCTCGCGCGGCTTCGGGTTCGGCACGGCCACCGAGGGCGAGGTCGAGCTGGCCGAGGAGATCGTCGGCCGGGTCGGCCCGGTCGAGCGGATCCGCCTGGTCAGCTCCGGCACCGAGGCGACGATGAGCGCGGTGCGCCTGGCCCGCGGCTTCACCGGCCGCTCCAAGATCATCAAGTTCGCGGGCTGCTACCACGGCCACGTCGACGCGCTGCTCGCCTCGGCCGGCTCCGGCGTGGTGACGTTCGGGCTGCCGGACACGCCGGGCGTCACCGGGGCGTCGGCCGCCGACACGATCGTCCTGCCGTACAACGACATCGAGGCGGTGGAGGCGGCGTTCGCGGCGGCCGAGATCGCCTGCGTCATCACCGAGGCGTGCCCGGCCAACATGGGCGTGGTGCCGCCGCGCGACGGCTTCAACGCGCGGCTGCGCGAGCTGTGCACCGCCAACGGCGCCCTGCTCGTCATCGACGAGGTCCTCACCGGCTTCCGCGTCTCGGCCGCCGGCTGGTACGGGCTGGACCCGGTCGAGGCCGACCTGATGACGTTCGGCAAGGTCATGGGCGGCGGGCTGCCCGCCGCGGCCTTCGGCGGCCGGGCCGACGTCATGGCGCACCTCGCGCCGGAGGGACCCGTCTACCAAGCCGGCACGCTGTCGGGCAACCCGCTGGCCGTCGCCGCCGGCCTGACCACGCTGCGGCTCCTGGACGACGCCGTGTACGCCAAGGTGGACGCCGCGGCGCTGGAACTGGGCCGGGCCGCCTCGGAGGCGCTGGCCGCCGAGGGCGTGCCGCACCGGCTCCAGCGGGCGGGCAACCTGTTCTCGATCTTCTTCACCGACGCCGACGTGACGGACTTCGACCGGGCCCGCACCCAGGACGTCTCCGCCTACCGCGCCTTCTTCCACGCCATGCTCGACCAGGGCGTCTACCTGCCGCCGTCGGCGTACGAGGCGTGGTTCCTGTCGGCGGCGCACGACGAGGAGGCCCTGGGCCGGGTGGCCGAGGCGCTGCCCATCGCCGCCAAGGCCGCCGCCGCCACCCGGTAGGCCGTGGTCAGGGGGTGAGCGGGCGGTCGATCCGGTACACGTAGTGAGCCGGGTCGTCCACCGGGTTGTCCGGCTCCAGCTCGCCCTCGCCCACCCGGCGCAGCCCCGCCTTCTCCAGCGCCCGCCAGGACGCCCGGTTGGCCGCGACCACCGGCACCACGACGGCCGTGGCCCCGGGGTGATCCGCCCAGGTCGCCGCGACGACGGCGCGGATCATCGCGGGCCCGAGCCCGCGCCCCGTCAGCTCGGGCTCGCCGATCAGGTAGTCGATGCTCATCGCCCCGCCGGGAACCTCGACGACGCCGGACAGCTCCGCCGCGTACCGCGGGTAGTCGGCCAGCCGGCACCGCTGCACCAGCCCCAGCGGCCGGCCGTCGAGCAGGACGAGCAGGTCCTCCGACGGCTCCTCGCCTCTGGCGGCCGGGCCGAAGTCGCGCTCGACCGCCTCGGGCGACGTCTCGTGGTTCCACCAGCGGGCCACGTGCGGCTGGGCCAGCCACCGGCCCAGCAGGGGGAAGTCCCGCTCCTCGACCCGGCGCCAGGTGATCATCGTGCCTCCTCGGGGGAGGGCGACCCTCCGCCCGAGGCCGCCGCACGCCGTTGCCGGCCGGTCAGGAGACCTTGGAGCTCGGGGCCACCCAGGTGTTGCACGCCTTCGGGGCGGCGGCGCGGAAGCCCTTGTCGAGCCAGGCAGCCATGTTGCGGCCCTTGCCGTGGTCGGAGGCCTTGGTCCACTCGTCGCCGCTCTCCCGGGTCACGTCCACGAGGTCGTCCCAGTCGGCCTCGTCGCGGCCGAGGGACTCCCAGACGCTGCCGACGAAGACGCCGCTCAGGCACTCCGCCTGGAGCTCGTAGCGCCGGATCTGCTCGTTGAGCTCTTTCTTGCCCTTGTACGGGTAGTAGTCGAACGCCCGGGCCATGCCGGTGATGTTCTGAATATGGTGCCCGTATTCGTGCGCGGCGAGCTGCATGAGGGACACGCCCTCGGGGTCGGACAGGGTGTCCTTGTCGAGAAGGACGAGGAAGCGCCGCTCCTTGTCGCAGTATGTCGCGGCGGTGTACTTGCCCCACTTGTGGCCGCAGTATCGCCGCGGTTTGGTGATGAAGCCGATTCTCGACTTGGTGAACGGCATGCCGGCGCGCTTGAAATGAGCCCCCCACGAGGTGTTGAGGCAGTTCAGGACCGCGGTGAGGTAGCGCTTGGCGGAGGGGACGTGGTTGTCCTGGAGGTCCCGCTCGCGGCACTCGCCCGGTTCGAGCGCGCCGGTGCCGTACAGCTTGTTCTTGGTGAGCTCGGGCTCTCTGATGGGGTAAACGGACGCCTGGGCCGTGCCGGTGAGCAGCAGGGAGAAAAGCGTGCATGCCACAACGAGGGGGGTTAACCGCATGGGCGGCATCCTAGCCACAAAATGACCTTGGATGCCGACATTATCCACGCTGGTGACTCTCAACCAATGAATGGCGATCTATCGCCATAAAAAGGGGCCTAAAGGCCGCTCCCAAAGCGGGCCAGCAGGATGGCGACGCGGCGGGCGTGGGCCTCGCGCGGGAGCCTGCCGTCCCGCATGAGCGTCACCAGCCCGTGCAGGCCGCTCCAGAACGTCTCCGTCAGCAGGCCCAGGTCGTCGTCGCCCGCGAAGGGGCGCACGGCTTCCCGCAGCTCGCCGAAGGCGGCCTGCAGGGCGGCCGGTGCCTCCGGCGTCGCGAACGGCAGGTCCACGCGCTGGCTGAAGATGGCGTCGTACAGTGCCGGCCGCCGCTCGGCGAACGACGAGTACGCGTCGGCGACGGCGGCCAGCGCCTCCTCGGGGCCGTCGGCGGCGAGGCGGCCGGCGCGCAGCTCGACGGCGAGGTCGGCGCAGCCCTCGACCGCGACCGCCGCCATGATCGCGTCCTTGCCCTTGAAGTGGCTGTAGAGGACCGGCTGGCTGTACTCCACGCGCTCGGCGAGGCGGCGGGTGGTCACCGCCTCCCAGCCCTCGTTCTCGGCCAGCTCGCGGGCCGCCTCGATGATCAGCCGCTCACGTTCCGCACGCTCGCGCTCTCGGCGCGCCTGTATCGACATGCTCTCGACTCTAGCATCGCTAGCGTTTCTGTCCATGCTCTGCTAGCGTCATTCTCGTTCCTAGCGCTGCTAGCAATCCCTGAACGGAGACCGTCATGCTGTCCCCCATCGCCTACGGGCTCGCCGTCGTCCTCGACCTGCTCATCCTCTTCATCGGCTACCGGTTCCTCACGCAGCCCCGCGCCGCCGCGGCCGGCTACGGCGTCCCGGCCGAGCACGGCGACGCCGCCGTCTACCTGACGATCAAGGGGTGGCGCGACCTCACCTACGGCGTCATGGGTCTGGCCCTGCTGTTCTTCGTCGGGGCCCGCGCCGAGGCGTGGTTCATGCTCGTGGCCGCGATCATGCCGTTCGCGGACACCGTCATCGTGCTGCGCAACGGCGGCGCCAAGGCGGTCGCCTTCGGCGTCCACTTCGCCACCGCAGTGGCGGTCCTCATCAGCTCCGCCCTGCTCTTCCTGGTCTGAACGACAGCACCCGTCAAGGCAAGGAGTTCACCGCATGTCCCACATCGACCCGCGCTTCACCGAGTCCGTGATCGTCCGCTCCGCCGAGGCGGAGGTCATCGGCCGGGCCCCGGCCACGATCCGCCTGCTGGCCGACGGCGACTCCACCGGCGGCGCGCTGTCCACCCAGCGCGTCACGCTGGCCGACGGCGCCGACGGCGCCAAGCCGCATCTCCACGCGGGCTCGGCCGAGCTGTTCTACGTGCTCGACGGCACCGCGCAGCTCCTGTCCGGCGAGCAGGTGGTCACCGCGGAGCGCGGCGACCTCGTCGTCGTCCCGCCGAACGTCGAGCACGCCTTCGCCGCCGCCCCGGGCGAGGACGCCGACCTGCTCATCGTCATCACGCCGGGCGTCGCGCGGTTCGAGTACTTCCGCCACCTGGAGCGCGTCGCGTACGGCAAGGTGCCGCCGGAGAGCCTGCTCGACGTCCAGGAGCTCTACGACACCCACTTCAGGACCAGCGAGGCGTGGGAGCGCGCCCGCAAGGCATGACGGCGGGCGCGCGAGGTCAGGGGCGCGAGCTGCGCGGCGCCGTGGAGCTCACGGAGGCCGTGGAAGCCGCCCGTGCGGGCGCGGCGAGGCGTGACGAGCGGGAGCGCGGGCGTCCCGACTCCGATCGCCGCCGCCACGCCGGCGACCCAGCGCCACGCCACCTGGGGCCGCCCCACGAACAGCAGGGCGGGGAGTCCGGCCAGGGCGAACCTGAGTCCCGCGTAGAGCAGCGGCGGGAAGTGACGCAGGCCGACCTGCATCACCACGAAGTTGACACCCCAGAGGAGCGCAGGAGCTCGCCGGGAGAGAGCGACGCAGGAGCCGACGAGCGGCGAAGCGGGCGCGACCATGAGCACGCCGCGAGGCCGACGGCCAGCGCCAGGTGGCGGAGTGTCAGCTGGCGCGAGGTCACGCAGAGCGCGGCTTCTGGTAGCGGACGCGCGACTCGCGGGCCTGCTCGGCCAGGACCTTGAGGTAGGAGAACGTGGGGGCGGACTGCTTCTTCGTCTTAAGGATTCGCATGCATATATTTTCCTTCGCTACAGATTGAAGGACAAGCGAGACTTTCTACGCTAAACCCTTTAGGCTGGCTTACATGTTGGACCTGAACCGGCTCAAGGCCCTTCACGCCGTCCACGTCTACGGCTCGGTCGGCGCGGCGGCCGACGCGCTGATGGTCACGCCGTCGGCGGTGTCCCAGCAGATCGCCAAGCTCGAACGCGAGACCGGCGCCCGCCTCATGGAGCGCAACGGCCGCGGCGTGCGGCTCACCGACGCCGCCGGGCTGCTGGCCGAGCACGCCGAGCGCATCCTCGCCCTGGTGGAGACCGCCGAGGCCGACTTCGAGGCGTTGCGCGGCGCGGTCGTCGGCAGGCTGCACCTGGGCGCCTTCCCGACCGCGGCCCGCGGGCTCATGCCTGGCGCGCTCAGCGGGCTGCGCGAGCGCCACCCCGATCTGCACGTCCTGCTCAACGAGCGCGAGCCCGAGCGCGTGGTGCGCGAGGTGGCGCGCGGCGAGCTGGACCTCGGCATCATCCAGGACTGGATGAACCGCCCCATGGCCATGCCCGAGGGCCTGTCCAAGGCGACGCTGCTCGACGACATCGCCGACGTGGTGGTGCCGAGCGGCCATCCGTTCGCGGGCAGCAAGGAGGTCGAGCTGGCCGCGCTGAGCGGCGAGCAGTGGATCAGCTCCGCGCCCGGCACGGTCTGCCATGACTGGCTCGTCTTCACGCTGCGCAACGCCGACCTGGAGCCGGAGATCTCCTGCATGGCCGACGAGTACCCGACGCAGATGGCGCTGGTCGCCGCCGGGCTCGGCTGCGCCATCATCCCCAGGCTCGGCCGGGACCGCGTCCCCGACGGAGCCAGCGTCGTGCCGCTGCGGCCCCGGCAGTCCCGGCGGATCTACGCGATCTGGCGCACGGACGCGGCCCGCCGGCCCGCGATCAGGGCCGCGGTCGAGGCGCTGACCCAGGCCAGCCGCGCCCACGAGAACGCCTGGGCCACCGTCTGAAACCCCGTGCGGCACGCCGCTCAGGGCCCATCGGGACGTCAGGGAGGGAACGGATAGGCTGTGGCTCATCATGGCTGAAACCACCGTCGTCCACCTGATGCGTCACGGCGAGGTGCACAACCCCAACGGCGTCCTCTACGGCCGGTTGCCCGGATACCACCTGTCCGACACCGGCCGGCTGATGGCCGAGACCGTCGCCAAGGCGGTGGCCTCCCGTGACATCGTCGCCCTCTACAGCTCTCCCCTGGAGCGCGCCCAGGAGACCGTGGCCCCCCTGGCGCAGACGCTGGGCCTCGACGTCACCACCGACGACCGGCTGATCGAGGCCGGCAACCTGCTCGAAGGCCGCACGGTGGGGCAGGGGCTGCAGATCTTCCGCAACCCGCGCAACTACCGCTACTTCTGGAACCCCATGCGCCCGTCCTGGGGCGAGCCGTACCCCGTGATCATCGCGCGCATGCGCTCGATCGTGGAGGAGGCCCGCGACGCCGCGCGTGGGCACGAGACGGTCCTGGTCAGCCACCAGCTCCCCATCTGGGCGATCCGTATGGCGGCCGAGGGGCGGCGCAGGCTCTGGCACGACCCGCGGCGCAGGCAGTGCGCGCTGGCCAGCCTCACCACGTTCACGTTCGAGGGCAACCGGCTGGTCAGCGTCGGCTACAGCGAGCCGGCGGGCTCGCTCGTCAAGGGGCCCACCCTCCCGGGCGCCTGAGCCCCCTCCCCGATCTCGCCGCCCCGACCCCGCCGCGCCGCCCCCAGAGTCCTGGCCGGCCGGTTCCGCCGGTAGAGTTGCAAGCTCTACCGGTTGTAGTACAAGGAGATCTTCCCCGTGCGCGCGAAGCCCGTCTCCCTCGCCTCCGTCGGCTCGCTCGCCCTCGTGGCCGTCCTGGCGGCGGGCTGCGCGGGCAGCAACCAGAGCGGGCAGCCTCAGGCGGGCGACACGCGCTTCGTCGCGGGCGACGGCACGATGCAGGTGTTCCCCGCGGCCGACCGCAAGCCGGCCCCCGCGATCGAGGGCGAGACGCTCGACGGCGGCACCACCTCCCTGGCCGCGCACAAGGGCAAGGTCGTGGTGCTCAACTTCTGGGCCTCCTGGTGCGGGCCGTGCCGTGCCGAGGCGCCCGTGCTCAAGGACGTCGCCGCCAAGACCAAGGGCAGCGGCGTCGAGTTCGTCGGCGTCGACTTCAAGGACCGCAAGGCCGACGCGCAGGCGTTCGAGCGCACCGAGCAGACCGGCTACGCCAGCATCTTCGACCAGCCCGGCAAGGTGGCGCTGGCCTTCCAGGGCACGGTGCCGCCCGCCGCGATCCCGTCCACCCTGGTGATCGACGAGCAGGGCCGCATCGCCGCCCGCGCGCTCGGCGCGGTCCGCTACCAGGACCTCATGGACACCGTGACCAAGGTGCGCGATGAGTGACGTCGTCGCCTCCGGCTCGCTGCTGCTGGCCGTCCCGATCGCCGTCCTCGCGGGGATCGTGTCGTTCCTGTCGCCGTGCGTGCTGCCGCTGGTGCCGGGCTACCTGTCGTACGTGACCGGCATGAGCGCCGACCCCAGGCGGGGGCGGCTGGTGCTGGGCACGGCGCTGTTCGTGGCCGGGTTCGCGGTGGTGTTCGTGACCGGGGGAGCGCTGTTCGGCACGCTCGGCTCGGTGATGCGGATCAACGCCGACGTCATCACGCGCGTGATCGGCGTGCTGACGATCGTGCTCGGGCTGGCCTTCCTCGGCGTGCTGCCCGCGCTCATGCGCGACGTGCGCATCCACCGGCTGCCGGCCGCGGGGCTGGCCGGCGCGCCGCTGCTCGGGGTGGTCTTCGGGCTGGGCTGGACGCCGTGCATCGGCCCGACGCTGGCCGTGGTGCTGGGGCTCGGGCTCAACGAGGGCAGCGCCTCGCGGGGCGCGCTGCTCGCAGTGGCGTACGCGCTGGGGCTCGGGCTGCCGTTCGTGGCCGCCGCCCTGGCCTACAGCAAGGCGCTGCGCACGTTCCGCGCCATCCGCCGGCACAGCCGGCTGATCACCCGGATCGGCGGCGGCATGATGGTGGCCGTCGGGCTCCTGCTCGTGACCGGCCTGTGGGGAGAGATGATCGCAAGCATGCAGGGCCTCGTCGGCGGGTTCAGGCCGGTGATCTGATGGCCGTCAAGGAGTTGGAGAAGGAGCGGACGCCGCAGCCCGCCGGGTTCGGCGCGCTCGGCTGGGCGCGCTGGTTCTGGCGCACGCTCACCTCGATGAAGACGGCGCTCATCCTGCTGTTCCTGTTCGCGCTGGCCTCGGTGCCCGGGTCGCTGGTGCCGCAGCGCGGCGTCGAGCCGGACAAGGTGGCGCGGCTCTTCCAGGACAACCCCACGCTCGCCGAGTGGTACGACCGCTTCCAGCTCTTCGACGTCTTCACCTCGGTCTGGTTCGCGGCGATCTACCTGCTGCTGTTCACCTCGCTGATCGGCTGCGTCCTCCCGCGCACCGCCACCTACCTGCGGGAGCTGCGCCGCCGCCCGCCCGCCGCCCCGCGCAACCTGTCGCGGCTGCCGCACCACGCCGCCCTCGCCGCCGACCTGACGGTCGAGGAGGCCGCCCGGCGGCTGCGCGCCCGCCGTTTCCGGGTCGACACCGGCGACGGATGGGTGGCCGCCGAGAAGGGCTACCTGCGGGAGACCGGCAACCTGCTCTTCCACGTCTCGCTGCTCGGCCTGCTGGTGGCGGTCGGCATCGGCTCGCTGTTCGGCTACCGGGGCAACGTGCTCGTCGTCGAGGGTGACGGCTTCGCCAACACGGTCGCCAACTACGACCGGTTCATCCCCGGCCGCGAGGTGTCGGCCGAGTCGCTGGAGCCGTTCTCGTTCGAGCTCAAGGACTTCAAGGCCACCTACCAGGTCCAGGGCGACAAGCGGGGGCAGGAGCTCGACTACTCCGCCTACCTGCGCGTCAACGACGCTCCGACGGCGCCCGCCCGCGACTACGAGCTGAAGGTCAACGAGCCGCTGGAGATCGACGGCACGCAGACCTACCTCATCGGCCACGGCTACGCGCCGGTCTTCAAGGTCACCGACGGCCAGGGCCAGGTGGCCTTCGAGGGGCCGGTGCCGTGCCTCATCGAGCACAAGCCCACGCTGACCTCCGGGTGCGTGGTGAAGGCGCCCGACGCCCGGCCCTCGCAGCTCGGCTTCCTGCTGCGCTTCCTGCCGACGAGCGTGCCGCTGACCGACGGCACCTACGCCTCCGCCTTCCCCGGCGAGCTGCAGCCCGAGGTCCAGGTCCTCGGCGCGTTCACCGGCGACTTCGGCGTGCGCTCCGGCCGGCCGCAGTCGGTGTACGAGCTGGCGCCTCCCGACCTCATGAAGAAGCTCAAACCGCTGGTGATGGGCACCTCCGTGCCGAAGCCGCTGGCCGTGGGCAAGTCCCTCGACCTGCCGGGCGGCGCGGGGAAGCTGGAGTTCACCGGCGTCAAGGAGTGGATCACGCTCCAGATCGCCTACGACCCGGGCCGCCTTCCGGCGTTGATCTTCGCGGGGCTCGCGACGGTCTCGATCGCGCTGTCGCTGATGATCCGCCGCCGCCGCGTGTGGGTGCGGATCGGCGACGGGGGCACGGCCGAGGTGGGCGGTCTGACCCGCACCGAGGGCTCGGCCGCGGGCTTCGCCGAGGAGTTCGACGACATCGTGCAGGTTCTCACAGCTGGAGACAGGGATGACCGCTGACCGACTGGCCGAGGTGAGCGACCTCTTCGTCGTCGCCGCGGTGCTGCTCTACCTCTTCTCCATGGTCGGCTTCGCGCTGGAGCTGGCCTTCGGCCGGGCGCGCTCCGACGTGGCCGCCAGGCGCGCCAAGGTGCCCGTCACCGTCGGCGCCGCGGGCGACGGCGAGGCGGCCGGCGGAGCGCCTCCCGCCGCCCAGGAGGGGGTGGAGCCGCCGAGCTGGGCGCCCAAGGCCGGTGTCGCCGCGCTGGTGCTCGGCTGGCTGGGCTGGGCGGCCAACCTGGCCGCGATCGTCACCCGGGGTCTCGCCGTGGACCGGTGGCCTTGGGGCAACATGTACGAGTTCGTGGTGGCGATCTGCTTCGCCGCGGTGACCGCGTTCCTCGTCACGCAGGTCCGGCAGAACGTGCGCTTCCTGGGCGCGTTCGTCATGATCACGGCGACGCTGGGGCTCGGCTTCGCGGTCAAGGTGCTCTACACGGCCGCGGGCCCGGTGGTGCCGGCGCTCAACTCGTACTGGGTGGCCATCCACGTCACGGCGGCGATCCTGTCGAGCGGCCTGTTCGTCCTGGCCGGTGTCGCGGGCATCCTGTACCTGGTGCGCGGCGACGGGCTCTCGCGCCTGCCGTCGCGGGCCGACCTGGAGCGGGTGGCGCACCGGGCGATCGTCCTGTCGTTCCCGGTGTGGACGTTCGCCGTCATCGCGGGCGCGCTCTGGGCGGACAAGGCGTGGGGGCGCTACTGGGGCTGGGACCCCAAGGAGATCTGGGCGTTCATCACCTGGGTGGCCTACGCCGCCTACCTGCACGCGCGGGTGACGGCGGGCTGGCGGGGCCGCGCGGCGACGATCGTGCAGCTCATCGCCTTCGGCTGCCTGCTGTTCAACCTCGTCGGCGTGAACATCTTCATCAGCGGCCTGCACAGCTACGCCGACGTGAACTGACGGGCACGGGCGGTCGGTGCGGACGGGGAGGGGCGCCGTCCGCGGGGGTGGGTCGAATCAGTCGTCGCCGCGCATGCGGCGGTCGAGCTCGCGCAGGAACTCGGGGTCGTCGTCGGGCCCCTTGGGGATCGGGGCGTGGTGGACGTCGGGCCGGCGGGGGGCCCGCTCGGTCGTGCGCGCGCCCTGGGGGCGGCCGAGCAGCATCCAGAACAGCCCGCCCGCGAAGGGCACCAGCACGACGATCAGCAGCCAGAGGGTCTTGGGGACGTTTCGGACCTCCTCCTCGGGGGTGGTGATGAGGTCGAACAGCGAGTAGAGCCAGAAGGCCAGCAGCGCCAGGCCGATTACGACACCTGCCATGCCCGAACTGTAAGCCATCCGCGACGTGATCGTGTCGGTCACATGCACCATTTCGGGTGACTCGCGGTGATCCGCGTCGTACCGTGGAACAGATTCAGCGGAGCCCCTTCGCCGGGCGGCGCCCTCACGGCCGTCCGGAGGTCTGCGCGGGCGCCATGGCGTGGAGAGGTGCGATGGCCTTTTCTAACGACAAGGGCCGCCATCGGCGGGGTCGTTGGTGGCGGCGCGGTTCGTACCTCTTCTCCCGGCGCAGCGAGGCGCCCCCCGACGCCGACCGCTCGTTCTGGGCCTACGGCGGCCCTTCGCGCCGTGCCGAGCGCGCCGGACCGGACGGCACGACCGGCGCCCGCACCCTCTGGGGCGCCCGCGGCGGCGCCCGACCGCCGCACGCCGAGCGGGCCGGCGACCGTCACCCGCGCGAGTCCCCACGCGAGGCGGAGAGCCGTTCCTTACGCTCCCGGCTGGAGCGTGACAGGGAGACCCGGCCGGGGCGTGACAGGGAGGTCAGGGAGCCGCACACGGCGCAGCCGGGACGCGCGGAGGCGCCCCGGCCGTGGGAGCGCCGGAGGCGGTGGGAGGGGAACGAGCGGCTGCCGGCGGCCGTGGTCGAGCGCCCCCAGTACACCTGGTACGACTTCGAGCTCGACGACCTGCCGCCCCGGGCGCAGCCGAACCGCCCCGACGCCCCGTCCCTGTCCGACGGGCTGCGGCACTGCGGACGGCTGGAGGCGGTGCTGCACCGCCAGTGGGACGCCCGGCTGGGCCCCCCGCCCCCGGACGTGGTGCGGGCCGTGGAGAGCCTCGCCCGGCTCCCCGAACGGCTGAAGGACCTGCTCGCCGACGGCCTGGAGGGCATCTACGTCGGGCCCGGCGGCGTCCCGGACCTCGACGACATGGGCTACCTGCGCGGGGCCCCGCTGCCCTCGGGCCGGGCCACCTGGGACATCTGCGCCGGCGCGTACGGCGACCGCAAGATCGTGGTGGGTGACCGCCCGTCGCCCACGCCGGACGTGATGATGCACGAGGTGGGTCACGCCATCGACGACATCGACTCCACCTACGGTGACTGGGTGTCCGACTCGCCGGAGTTCGTGGCCCTGTACGAGAAGGCCACGCCGCTGCTGGCCTCGGCCTTCCACCGGCAGGGGGGCGGCCTGGGCCGCAAGGAGTTCTTCGCCGACGCCTTCGCCGCGATCGCCTCGCGGCAGAGGCCGGCGCTCGTCGACATGCTGAACGGCGACACGCGGATGGCGCTCGACGTCATGCTGTTCTTCAACCGGCGCTACGGAATCTAGGTGATCAGCCATGTACGTCATCCGGCTCGCTGACGGGACCCTGCGCGTACCGCGGACCCTCACCAGCGAGGACGGGCGTCTCATCGCGAACGCCTACGTGGACCTGGTGCCCGGCGACCCCGACTACGACCGCTGGCTGCCGGAGTCGCTGACCGAGGAGGAGCTGGCCGAGCGGCGGGTCAGGTGGCAGGCGGGCAACGACGAGCTGGAGCGGGAGTTCCTGGCCTATCGGGCCGAGCAGCTGACGGCGGAGCGGCCGAGAGCCGGGCAGGCGACGGCGGAGCGGGCCGCGGCGTCCCAGGAGGAGCAGCCGGTCGCGGGCCGGGCCGGGGTGGAGCGGCAGGCCGGAGTGGAGCAGGAGGAGACCTAGCCGCGCGGCCGGGGGAGGAGCCGTCCCGGACAGGCGCCAGCCACGGTCAGCGGTTGGCGCCCGGGCGTACCGTGCGTGATCCAGACGTGCGTCATCGAGAAGATCGTCCCGCCGCGGTGATCCTGGCGCGCAGGATCACCGAAGACGGAACGTCAGACGCGCGGGGACTCGCCTGCCGGCCGATCGGCCGTAAGGACGTCCTCGCCTCGCAGAAGGGCGTGCACTTCCGACTCGCGGAAGCGCCGGTGCCCTCCGGGGGTGCGGATACTGCTGATGCGGCCTGCCGCAGCCCAGCGCGTAACCGTCTTTGGGTCTACCCGGAAGAGGGCGGCAACCTCTCCTGGGGTCAGCAGACGCTCGCTGCTACTCTCCACCAATCTCTCCCCCTCGCATCCCGCTTCCTGCCAGCGGGCGGACAGGTAACCAGTGTGTCGAGCGAAGCCTGATTTATCCGTGGTTTTCGACAAAGATCACGGGTTGTTATCAGCTGACTGCCCGATTGTTATATGATAGAGCCTCTTTGGGGCTCTCGTGGGTGTTTCTTTACGAAACTCCCTGACTGGGCACACTAGCAGCGCTCGCGCCGGATGCGAAGAGCGACCGCACTGGCCGGCGAGTAACCTCGACCTGTGCGACCCGTTCTCGTTTACACCCTGTTGAGGATTCTTCTCTTCCTCGTGACCGCCGGCCTGCTCGCCCTGCTGGGCCTGCATAACCTGTTCTGGCTGATCGTCGTCTCATTCTTGGTGAGCGGCGTCGTCAGCTATGTCCTGCTGTCCAACCAGCGAGACGCCATGAGCTCGCGCCTCACCAAGAAGCTCGACCGGCCGGAGCCGCGCGACGACTAGAGCAGGGGGAACATGCCAATCCGGGCATGGTACTCCCGTCCCAGTCTCGTCGTGTCGCTACCAACCAGTAGTCCGCCGGGGTGGGCCAGAAATGCCTTCACCCCGATGCCGCGCTCCCGGCCGGGATTCCAACTGAGGGCCTTACCCGTGACCGGATGAATGGCGGCGATGCCCTCGCGCGGCACCGCCCCCGGCCCCGCCGTGTCGTGACCCCGCGGATTGTCCATCCAGCGCTGGTGGCCGCCCACGTAGACCGCCGCCCCCGTCACCGACACCGCGTAGAGCGAGTCGCCGCCCGTGCTGTTGACCCACGTGGGCCGCACGTCCGGCGCCGTCGCGTACGTCTCGAAGCGCGCGGCCGAGTCGCACAGCCGCCCGCCGCGCGGCCCGCCCGTCGTGACGACCACGAACCAGCGGCCGTCCGGCGAGACGTCCAGCCCCCGCACGTACGAGGGGAACGCGCGCATGCACGCGGGCGCGTACGCGGTGGAACGCCACGGGGCGACCTTGGCCGTGGACCCGCTGATGTCGATCAGTCCGAGCTGGGGCCGCGAGCGGCCGTCGAGCGTGGTGAAGCTGCCGTCCACCACCAGCCGGTCGGCCGTCGCCGCCAGCGCATTGACCTTCACCCGGGGCGCCAGCGGAGCCCCGGGCGTGATCGCGAAGCGCGGGTCGGCGGCCCCGGTGACGGCGTCCAGCCGGGCCAGGGCCGTGCGGGGGGCGGTGAAGTCGCCTCCGGCGTACAGCCGGGAGCCGCGCCGGGCCAGCGTGGCGACCATGCCGCCCGCCACGCGCGGTGTGAAGCCCGGCACCACGGCGCCGTCGGCCAGGGCGAGCCGCGTCAGCGGCCCCACGGCCTGTCCGTTGACCTCGGGGAAGTCGCCGCCCGCGTAGACGGTGCCGCCGTCGCCGGCGGCCAGGGCGTAGACGGGACCGTCCACCTCCGGCGCGAAGCCGGGCAGGATCCGCCCGGTGGCCAGGTCGAAGGCGAACAGGTTGTCGCGCGCCACCGTGCCGGTGCCGTCGGCGGCGGACACCTCGCTGAACGAGCCCCCCACCACGACGGCGCCGCCCACCAGCGCGATCGCGTTGACGATGCCGTCGAGGACGTGCGGTGTGGTGTCGACCGGATCGGCCGACACCACCCGCCCGTGCGCGACAGGTGCGGTCGCCAGAAGCGCCGCGAGTGTGACTCGGGAAAACATTCGCCAAGTTTTAGCAGACTCTTCGTGGTCATACGCTTACTTTCCGTTGATTGTCGCGAGGGTCATAGGCTTGGGCCATGACGCGCGCTCAGTTGGACAAGCAGCCGGTCGAGGTCGCCGCGATGTTCGATCGCACCGCCCGGCGCTACGACCTCGTCAACGATGTGCTCACGCTCGGCCAGGTGCGCCTGTGGCGCAAGGCCGTCGCCCACGCCGTGGACGCGGGGCCCGGTGAGCTGGTCCTCGACCTCGGGGCCGGCACGGGCACCTCGACGGACACGTTCACCACGCTCGGCGCACGCGCGATCGCCTGCGACTTCTCGCTGGGCATGCTGCGCACCGGCGTGGGCAGGCGCGGCGGCAACGCGCTGAGCGGACCGGGCGTGCCGTTCGTCGCGGGCGACGCGATGCGGCTGCCCTTCGCCGACGACTCCTTCGACGCGGTGACCATCTCGGTGGCGCTGCGCAACGTCCACGACACCGCCCAGGCGCTGCGCGAGATGCTGCGGGTCACCAAGCCGGGCGGCAAGCTGGTGATCCTGGAGTTCTCCCGCGTGACGCTGCCGGCCTTCGACCTGGTCTACCGCCAGTACCTGATGCGGCTGCTGCCCGTGGTGGCCCGCGTCTTCGGGTCCAACGGCGACTCCTACGACTACCTCGCCGAGTCGATCAGGGACTGGCCCGACCAGGAGACCCTGGCCCACACGATCCAGGGCGCCGGCTGGGAGCGGGTGGCCTGGCGAAACCTGGACCTGGGCATCGTGGCCATGCACCGGGGGTTCAAGCCGGCCTGATGCGCACTCCGGGTGTCCGAAATCCGCTTCGGCGACGGTTTGGTCAAAGCGGCAGGCCCCGACTGCCACTATGTACCGGAAAAGCGTTAGACTGCGGGCCGACAAGTTTGTGAAGGGGTTCACAAAGGAACGAAGGCGACCAGACACCCCGAAGCCTTCGAGCGTGTAGGACAGGACAGTCCCGTGACCGTGCCCACAGCCAATAAGGCTGACGCCGACGTCATCGTCGTCGGCGCCGGTCCCGCCGGTTCCGCCACCGCCTTTCACCTCGCCCGGGCCGGGCTCGACGTGCTGCTGCTCGAGAAGACCACCTTCCCCCGGGAGAAGGTCTGCGGCGACGGGCTGACGCCCCGCGCGGTCAAGCAGCTGATGAACATGGGCGTCGACATCGACGCCCCCGGCTGGGTGCGGAACAAGGGCCTGCGGGTCGTCGGCGGCGGCCTCCGATTCGAGCTCGACTGGCCCCAGTTGGAGCGCTTCCCCGACTTCGGCCTGGTCCGCACCCGCCAGGACTTCGACCAGATCATGGCCGCCAACGCCGTCAAGGCCGGCGCGCGGCTCATGGAGGGCGTCAACGTCACCGGGCCGGTGCTCGACGACCGCAGCGGTCATGTGGTCGGCGTCACCACCAAGGACGGCAAGGCGTACCGCTCGCGGATCGTCGTCGCCGCCGACGGCAACAGCACCCGGCTGGCCCTCGGCATGGGGCTGCACAAGCGCGAGGACCGCCCGATGGGTGTGGCCGTGCGCACGTACTTCACCAGCCCCCGCCACGACGACGACTACCTGGAGACCTGGCTGGAGCTCTGGGACGAGGAGACGCTGCTGCCCGGCTACGGCTGGGTCTTCGGCGTCGGCGACGGCACCGCCAACGTCGGCCTCGGCCTGCTCAACACCAGCGCCCAGTTCAAGAACATCGACTACCGCGACCTGCTCAGGCGCTGGTGCCGGTCGATGCCCGCCGAGTGGGGCTTCACCGAGGAGAACATGACGGCCCCCATCCGCGGCGCCGCGCTCCCCATGGCCTTCAACCGGCAGCCCCACTACACGCGCGGCCTGGTCCTGGTCGGCGACTCCGGCGGGGCGATCAACCCGTTCAACGGCGAGGGCATCGCCTACGCCATGGAGACCGGCGAGATCGCGGCCGAGGTCATCGAGCGGGCCCTGCGCAAGGACACCACCCCCGCCCAGCGCGAGCGCACCCTTCGCGCGTACCCGCAGACGCTGAAGGACGCCTACGGCGGCTACTTCACCCTCGGCCGCTGGTTCGTCGAGGCGATCGGCAAGCCCGGCGTCATGAGCTTCGGCACCCGCCACGGTCTGCCTCACCCGAGGCTGATGCGCTTCGCGCTCAAACTCCTTGGTAATCTCACCGACCGGCGGGGCAATGCGTCAGACAAGATCATCAACGCACTCTCGAAGGTCGCGCCGCCAGCATGAATCCCGCAAACACCCGGCACATCCATAGATCAGGCTGCGCGCCCGCGCGCGCGGCGACTCCAGAGGAGGCGTAGCGATGGACCTTTACGTGCCCATCCTGGTGCTCGCCGTTCTCGCGGGGGGCTTCGCGATCTTCTCGGTCGCCATCGCTCCCTTCACCGGTCCCAAGCGCTGGAACCGCGCCAAGCTTGACGCCTACGAATGCGGCATCGAGCCGACGCCCCAGCCTGTCGGTGGCGGACGGTTCCCGCTCAAGTACATGGTCACCGCGATGCTCTTCATCGTGTTCGACATCGAGATCATCTTCCTCTACCCGTGGGCCGTGTCGTTCGCCCCGCTGCGCGGCGACGACGGCCGGGTGATCGCCTCGGGCCTCGGCATCTTCGCGCTGGTCGAGATGCTGCTGTTCATCGTCACCGTGCTCGCCGCCTACGCGTACGTGTGGCGGCGCAAGGGTCTGGACTGGGACTGAAAATGGGACTTGAAGAGAAACTCCCGAGCGGATTCATCCTCAGCACGGTCGAGCAGGCCGCGGGATGGGCGCGCAAGAACTCCGTGTGGCCGGCCACCTTCGGCCTCGCCTGCTGCGCCATCGAGCTGATGGCCACCGGCGGCCCCCACTACGACCTGGCGCGCTTCGGCATGGAGCGCGCTTCGGCGTCTCCCCGCCAGGCCGACCTCATGATCGTCGCCGGTCGCGTGTCGCAGAAGATGGCCCCTGTGCTGCGGCAGATCTACGACCAGATGGCCGAGCCCAAGTGGGTCATCGCGATGGGCGTGTGCGCCTCCAGCGGCGGCATGTTCAACAACTACGCGATCGTGCAGGGCGTCGACCACGTCGTGCCGGTGGACATCTACCTGCCGGGCTGCCCGCCGCGGCCGGAGATGCTGATCGACGCGATCGTCAAACTACACGACAAGATCCAGAACATGAAGTTCGGCGCGCACCGCGCCAAGCAGATCGACGAGCTCGAACTGCGGGCCCTGCGCCAGCTTCCGCTGATCGACCAGGGGGCTGCCAAGTGACCTCCCCAGACAACCTCCCCGAGGTCCCCGGGGCCGAGGTCCCGGCGACCCCGGAGGTGCCCGAGGCGCCGATCGCGCGCCGCGGCATGTTCGGCGCCGCCGACTCCGGCGACACCTCCGGCTACGGCGGACTCGTCGTGCGCCGGGCGCCGCAGCTGTCCTCGCCCCGCCCGTACGGCGGCTACTTCGACGAGCTGGTCGACACGCTGGAGAGCGCCGTGGACGGCGCGATCGAGCGCGTCGTCGTCGACCGGGGCGAGCTGACCCTGCACGTCAAGCGCGAGCGCCTGCTGGAGGTGGCGCAGAAGCTGCGCGACGACCCCGCGCTGCGCTTCGAGCTGTCGCTCGGCGTCTCCGGCGTCCACTACCCGCACCTGGCGGGCGAGGAGCTGCACGCCGTCTACCACCTGTGCTCGATCACGCACAACCGGCGCGTCCGGGTCGAGGTGAGCTGCCCCGACTCCGACCCGCACATCCCGTCGACGGTCGGCGTCTACCCGGGCCACGACTGGCACGAGCGGGAGACGTACGACTTCTTCGGCATCGTCTTCGACGGTCACCCCGCGCTGACCCGGATCATGATGCCGGACGACTGGGACGGCCACCCGCAGCGCAAGGACTACCCGCTCGGCGGCATCCCGGTCGAGTACCGGGGCGCCAAGGTGCCCGCGCCCGACCAGAGGAGGGCTTACCAGTGACCACTGGCTACGACGAGGCGACCGAGGGCAAGGTCTACTCGGTCGGCGGCGCCGACTGGGACGAGGTCGTCACCGCCGGGGTGCGCGACTCCGAGGCCGAGCGCCTGGTCGTCAACATGGGCCCGCAGCACCCGTCCACCCACGGCGTGCTCCGCCTGGTCCTGACCCTCGACGGTGAGACGGTCACCGAGGCGCGCGGCGTCATCGGCTACCTGCACACCGGCATCGAGAAGAACATGGAATACCGGACGTGGACCCAGGGCACCACGTTCGTCACCCGCATGGACTACCTGTCGCCGATCTTCAACGAGACGGCGTACTGCCTGGGCGTCGAGAAGCTCCTCGGCATCGAGGACCGCATCCCGGACCGCGCCCAGGCCATCCGGGTCATGATGATGGAGCTCAACCGCATCTCCTCGCACCTGGTCGCGATGGGCACGTTCGGCATGGAGCTGGGCGCGACCACGCCGTTCCTCTTCGGCTACCGCGACCGCGAGATGATCATGGATCTCTTCGAGTACATCACCGGCCTGCGGATGAACCACGCATACATCCGCCCCGGCGGTGTGAGCGTCGACCTGCCCGCGGGCGCGGTCGACAAGGTCGGCGAGTTCCTCAAGGAGATGCCCAAGCGGATCAAGGACATCCGCAAGCTCCTCGACGCCAACCCCGTCTACCTCAGCCGCACCCGCGACGTCGCCTACCTCGACCTGACCGGCTGCATGGCACTCGGCATCACCGGCCCCATCCTGCGGGCCGCCGGCCTGCCGTGGGACCTGCGCAAGTCGCAGCCCTACTGCGGGTACGAGACCTACGAGTTCGAGGTGGCCACCGAGCGGGGCTGCGACGTGTACTCGCGCTACCTCGTGCGCATGCGGGAGATGGAGGAGTCGCTCAAGATCGTCGAGCAGGCCCTCGACCGCATCGCCGGCCCCCTCAAGGGCGACCCCGTGATGATCGAGGACAAGAAGATCGGCTGGCCCGCGCAGCTCGCGCTCGGCCCCGACGGCTTCGGCAACTCGCCCGACCACATCGCCCACATCATGGGCAGCTCCATGGAAGCCCTGATCCACCACTTCAAGCTGGTGACCGAGGGCTTCCGGGTGCCGGCCGGCCAGGCGTACGCCTCGATCGAGTCCCCCAAGGGCGAGCTCGGCGCCCACGTGGTCAGCGACGGCGGCACCCGTCCCTACCGCGTCCACTTCCGCGAGCCGTCCTTCTGCAACCTGCAGGGCTTCCCCGCGATGGCGGAGGGCGGCCAGGTCGCCGACGTCATCGCCGCGGTGGCCTCTATCGACCCCGTCATGGGAGGTGTGGACCGGTGACTTACTCACCGGAAGTCCGCGAGCGTCTCGAGAGGGACGCCAAGGAGATCATCGGGCGCTACCCCAAGGCGCGGTCCGCCCTGCTGCCCCTGCTCCACCTGGTGCAGTCGGAGGACGGTTACGTCTCCGACGACGGCCACGAGTTCTGCGCGGAGATGCTGGGCCTCAGCAAGGCCGAGGTCGTCGGCGTCTCGACGTTCTACACCATGTACAAGCGCAGGCCGGCCGGCGACTACCACGTCGGCGTGTGCATCAACGCGCTGTGCGCGGTCATGGGCGGCGACGAGATCTGGGAGGAGCTCAGCGAGCACGTCGGCGTCGGTCACGAGGAGACCACGTCCGACGGCAAGATCTCGCTGGAGCGCCTGGAGTGCAACGCCGCCTGCGACTTCGCCCCGGTCATGATGGTCAACTGGGAGTTCTTCGACAACCAGACGCCCGAGTCGGCCAAGCAGCTCGTCGACGACCTGCGTGACGGCAAGGACGTGCGCCCGACCCGGGGCCCGAAGAAGCTGTGCACCTTCAAGGAGGCCTCGCGCGTGCTGTCCGGCCTGCCGGACGACCTCGCGGGCGAGGGCCCGTCGGCCGCCGGCGCCTCGCTGGAGGGCCTGAAGGTCGCCAAGGCCAACGGATGGAAGGCCCCAGAGGCATGAGCGTCACCCTGACTCCCGTCCTGACCGCCAACTGGGACCGTCCCGACTCCTTCACCCTCGACGGCTACGGCCCCTACGAGGCGGCCAAGAAGGCGCTCGGCATGGACCCCGACGCGGTCATCCAGGCCGTCAAGGACTCCGGCCTGCGCGGCCGCGGCGGCGCGGGCTTCCCGACCGGCATGAAGTGGGGCTTCATCCCGCAGGGCGACGGCAAGCCGCACTACCTCGTCGTCAACGCCGACGAGTCGGAGCCGGGCACCTGCAAGGACATCCCGCTGATGATGGCCAACCCGCACTCGCTGGTCGAGGGCGTCATCATCACCTCCTACGCCATCCGCGCCAACCACGCCTTCATCTACGTGCGCGGCGAGGTGCTGCACGTCATCCGCCGGCTGCACGCGGCCGTGCGCGAGGCGTACGAGAAGGGCTACCTGGGCACCGACATCTTCGGCTCCGGCTACGACCTGGAGCTCGTCGTGCACAGCGGCGCCGGCGCGTACATCTGCGGCGAGGAGACGGCGCTGCTGGACTCGCTGGAGGGCTACCGGGGTCAACCTCGACTCAAGCCTCCGTTCCCGGCCGTGGCGGGCCTGTACGCCTCGCCGACTGTCGTGAACAACGTGGAGTCCGTGGCGAGTGTTCCCTCGATCATCGCCAACGGGGCCGACTGGTTCGCCGGGATGGGCACCGAGAAGTCCAAGGGCTTCGGCATCTTCTCGCTGAGCGGCCACGTCACCCGCCCCGGCCAGTACGAGGCCCCGCTCGGCATCACGCTGCGCGAACTGCTCGACATGGCGGGCGGCATCCGCGAGGGACACCGGATCAAGTTCTGGACCCCCGGCGGCTCGTCCACGCCGATCTTCACCGACGAGCACCTGGACGTGCCCCTCGACTTCGAGGCGGTCGGCGCCAAGGGCTCCATGCTCGGCACCCGCGCGCTGCAGATCTTCGACGAGACCACCTGCGTGGTCCGCACCGTGCTGCGCTGGACCGAGTTCTACGCCCACGAGTCGTGCGGCAAGTGCACGCCGTGCCGCGAGGGCACCTACTGGCTCAAGCAGGTGCTCAAGCGGCTCGAAGCCGGACAGGGCACCGAGGACGACCTGGCCACGATCACCGACATCGCCGACAACATCCTGGGCCGCTCCTTCTGCGCCCTCGGCGACGGCGCGACCAGCCCGATCCACTCCTCGGTGAAGTACTTCCGCGACGAGTACCTCAAGCACTTCGAGGTCGGCGGCTGCCCGTTCGACGCGAAGAAGTCCACTCTCTGGGGTGACCAGTGACCACAACCGCCGTAGAGACCACCCTGGTGACCCTGACGATCGACGGGTTCCAGATCAGCGTCCCCAAGGGCACCCTGATCATCAGGGCGGCCGAGCTGCTGGGCATCCAGATCCCGCGCTTCTGCGACCACCCGCTGCTCGACCCGGCCGCCAACTGCCGCCAGTGCCTCGTCGACATCCCCGACGCGGGCAACGGCCGCGGCTTCCCCAAGCCGCAGCCGTCGTGCGCGATCGAGGTCGCCGAGGGCATGGTCGTGCAGACCCAGCTCACCTCGCCGGTCGCCGAGAAGGCGCAGCGCGCGGCGATGGAGTTCCTGCTCCTCAACCACCCGCTGGACTGCCCGGTCTGCGACAAGGGCGGCGAGTGCCCCCTGCAGAACCAGGCCATGTCCAACGGCCAGGGCGAGTCCAGGTTCCACGAGCACAAGCGGACCTTCCCCAAGCCGCTCCCGCTGTCCACGCAGGTGCTGCTCGACCGCGAGCGGTGCGTCCAGTGCGCCCGCTGCATCCGCTTCTCCGACCAGATCGCCGGCGACCCGTTCATCGAGTTCTTCGAGCGCGGCGCCAAGGAGCAGGTGGGCGTCGCCGACGGCGAGCCGTTCCAGTCCTACTTCTCCGGCAACACCGTGCAGATCTGCCCGGTCGGCGCGCTGACCGGCGCCGCCTACCGGTTCCGGGCGCGGCCGTTCGACCTGGTCTCCACGCCCAGCGCGTGCGAGCACTGCGCGTCCGGCTGCTCCCTGCGCACCGACCACCGGCGCGGCCGGGTCACCCGCCGCCTGGCCGGCAACGACCCGCAGGTCAACGAGGAGTGGAACTGCGACAAGGGCCGCTGGGCGTTCACCTACGCCACGCAGCCCGACCGCCTCAAGACCCCGCTCATCCGCAACGAGGAGGGCGTGCTCGTCCCGGCCTCCTGGCCGGAGGCGCTGAGCGTCGCCGCCCAGGGCCTGGCCGCCGCCCGCGGCAAGGCCGGCGTCCTCGTCGGCGGGCGCGTCACGGTCGAGGAGGCCTACGCCTACTCCAAGTTCGCCCGCGTCGCCCTCGGCTCCAACGACATCGACTTCCGCGCCCGGCCGCACTCCGCCGAGGAGGCGGCGTTCCTGGCCCACGCGGTCGCCGGCAAGGGCATCGAGATCTCCTACGACGACCTGGAGAGCGCGCCCGGCGTGCTGCTCGTCGGGTTCGAGCCCGAGGAGGAGTCGCCGATCGTCTTCCTGCGCCTGCGCAAGGCGTGGAAGAAGCGCGGGCTCAAGGTCACCGCCATCGCGCCGTTCGCCACCCCGGGCCTGGCCAAGATGGGCGGCACGCTCATCCGCACCGCGCCGGGCGGCGAGGCCGACGCGATCGGGGAGCTGGTCGGCGGCCTCGCCGAGGGCACGATCGTGCTCGCCGGCGAGCGCCTGGCCACCGTCCCGGGCGCCCTGTCCGCCCTGCTCCGGCTCAGCGCCGCCTCCGGCGCCCGGCTGGCCTGGGTGCCGCGCCGGGCCGGTGAGCGCGGCGCCGTCGAGGCGGGCGCGCTGCCCAACCTGCTGCCGATCGGCCGGCCGGTCGAGGACGAGAGCGCCAGGGCGGAGATCGCCCGGGCGTGGAACGTCGCCTCGCTGCCCGCCGTCCCCGGCCGCGACACGGCCGGCATCCTGGCCGCCGCCGCGGAGGGCGACATCGACGCGCTCGTCGTCGCCGGTGTCGACCCCTACGACCTGCCCGACCCGGCCGCCGCGCTCGACGCCCTGGAGCGCACGCCGTTCATCGTCAGCCTGGAGATCCGCGCCAGCGCGGTCACCGACCGGGCCGACGTGGTCCTGCCGGTCGCCGCCGTGCAGGAGAAGGGCGGCACGTTCGTCAACTGGGAGGGCCGCGGACGCTCGTTCGAGGCGCCGCTGAAGGTGCCCGGCCTGCAGAGCGAGCTGGTCGTCCTCGGCAACCTCGCCGACCGCATGGACGTCCACCTCGGGCTGCCCGACGCCAAGGCCGTCCGCCGCGAGCTGGGCGCCATCGGCGCCTGGCGCGGCACCCGCGTCGCCGCGCCGTCCGTGGCCACCCGCGCGCAGGCCGCCCCGGCGGCCGGCGAGGCGGTGCTGGCGACCTGGCACCTGCTGCTGGACGAAGGCCGCCTGCAGGACGGCGAGCCGTACCTCGCGGGCACCGCCCGCGCCGCCGAGGCGCTGGTCTCGGAGAGCACGGCGGCGGAGATCGGCGTCGCCGACGGCGACAAGCTCGTCGTCGGCGGGCCCGGCCCGAACCCGGTCACGCTGCCGGTCCGCGTCGCGGACCTGCCCGACCGGGTGGTCTGGGTGCCGGCGAACTCCGGCGGCTGCTCGGTCACCCGCGACCTGCGCGCGGTGTCCGGCGACATCGTCACCATCGGGAGCGCCTCATGACCCACGTTCTCGCGGCCGATCCGACCCTCGCCGACTTCGGCAAGGACCCGCTCTGGATCTCCATCATCAAGGCCGTGATGCTCTTCGTCTTCCTGATGCTGGGCGTGCTGTTCGGCGTCTGGTTCGAGCGGAAGCTCATCTCGCGGATGCAGAACCGCTACGGCCCCAACCGGGCCGGCAAGTTCGGCCTGCTGCAGTCCGTGGCCGACGGCCTGAAGATGGGCCTGAAGGAGGACCTGTTCCCGCGGACCGTGGACAAGATCCTCTACCTGCTGGCCCCGATCATCATGGTGGTCCCGGCCTTCCTGGCCTTCTCGATCGTGCCGATCGGGCCGATGGTCAACCTGTTCGGCGTGCAGACGCCGCTGCAGCTCGTGGACCTGCCGGTGGCCGTGCTGTTCATGCTGGCCATGGGCGCCATCTCGGTCTACGGCGTGGTGCTGGCCGGCTGGTCGTCGCGCTCGCCGTACGCGCTGCTCGGCGGTCTGCGCTCGGCGGCCCAGGTGGTCTCGTACGAGATCGCGATGGGTCTGTCGTTCGTCGGGATCTTCCTGTTCGCCGGCACGCTGTCCACCTCGGAGATCGTCAAGGCGCAGGAGCAGACCTGGTACGCGGTCCTGCTCATCCCGTCGTTCCTCGTGTATGTGGTCTGCATGTTCGGTGAGGCCGCCCGCATCCCGTTCGACCTGCCCGAGGGCGAGGGCGAGCTGGTCGGCGGCTTCCAGACCGAGTACTCCTCCTCCCTGAAGTTCGCTCTGATCATGATGGGCGAGTACCTTCACACGTTCACCGCCTCCGGCATCGCGGTGACGCTCTTCCTCGGCGGCTGGCGCGCGCCCTGGCCCATCTCCCTGTGGGAGGGGGCCAACCAGGGCTGGTGGCCGGTCCTGTGGTTCTTCATCAAGTTCGTGCTCACGTTCTGCTTCATCGTGTGGGTGCGGGCCTCCCTGCCGCGCGTGCGCTACGACCAGCTCATGTCGCTGGGCTGGAAGGTGCTGATCCCGGTCAACCTGGCGTGGATCCTGGTCGTCGCCGCGGTCCGCAACGTGGTGGTCAACGGGGACCGCTCGGCGGTTGCCTGGGGGCTCGGCGCGGTCATCGTGATCGGCGCCATCGCCATCTGGCTCCGGTTCGACACCGTCAACCAGCGGCGCAGGGAAGCGAAGAAGGCCCAGGTGGAGGCCGAGTTCGAGGAGCTGTCCAGCGAGCCGGCGGCGGGTGGCTTCCCGGTGCCGCCGCTCGATCTGCCGCACTACCACGGGGTGCAGCACAAGGAGATTCCCAGTGGGACTAACTGATTGGCTGAACCCCGTCAAGGGCTTCGGGGTCACCTTCCACACGATGTTCAAGAAGCCCGTCACGGTCAACTACCCGGAGGAGAAGCGGCCGACGGCTCCGCGCTTCCACGGCCGCCACCAGCTCAACCGGTGGCCGGACGGGCTGGAGAAGTGCGTCGGCTGCGAGCTGTGCGCCTGGGCGTGTCCGGCCGACGCCATCTACGTCGAGGGCGCGGACAACACCGACGAGGAGCGCTTCTCCCCGGGCGAGCGTTACGGGCGCACGTACCAGATCAACTATCTGCGGTGCATCCTGTGCGGACTCTGCATCGAGGCGTGCCCCACCCGGGCGCTCACGATGACCAACGAGTACGAGCTGGCCGACACCGACCGCGAGAGCCTCATCTACACCAAGGAGATGCTCCTCGCGCCGCTCACCCCGGGCATGGAGCAGCCTCCGCACCCCATGCGGCTCGGCGAGACCGAAGAGGACTACTACCGGCTGGGGCGGACCAATGGGTGAGACCATCACGTTCTGGGTGCTCGCCGTCGTCTCCGTCGGCGCGGCGCTCGGCATGGTCTTCAACCGGAAGGCCGTGTACTCGGCGCTGATGCTCGGCACCGTGATGCTCTGCCTGGCGGTGATGTACGCCGTGCAGGACGCGCCGTTCCTGGCCGCGGTGCAGATCATCGTCTACACCGGCGCCGTCATGATGCTGTTCCTGTTCGTGCTCATGCTGGTCGGCGTCGACTCGTCCGACTCGCTGGTCGAGACGCTCAAGGGCCAGCGGTTCTGGGCGGCGATCGCGGCCATCGGCTTCGCCGTGCTGATCATCGTGGCCGTCGGCAACGCGGTCTTCGCCCCGCAGGCGGGCCTGGAGAGCGCGGTCGGCACGGCCGGCTACATCCGGTCGCTGGCGCTGCTGCTGTTCACCAAGTACGTGTTCGCGTTCGAGATCACCTCGGCGCTGCTCATCACCGCCGCGCTCGGCGCGATGGTGCTGGCGCACCGCGAGCGGCTCACCGAGAAGGCCACGCAGAAGGACCTGTCGCGGGCCCGCTTCCTCGGCGACCGCCCGTCGCCGCTGCCGGGCCCCGGCACGTACGCCCGCAACAACGCCATCGACATGCCGGCGCTGCTGCCCGACGGCTCCGTCGCGGAGGACTCCGTCAACCGCTACATCGCGCGCTACGACGTCGAGCAGGGCCACCTGCCCGAGGACCCGCGCCTGGCCGAGGCGATCCAGCACAAGGCCGAGGAGGACTCCAAGTGACCGCGCACTACCTGGTCCTGTCGGGGCTGCTGTTCGCCATCGGCGCGATGGGCGTGCTCATCCGGCGCAACGCGATCGTGGTGTTCATGTGCGTCGAGCTCATGCTCAACGCCTGCAACCTCGCGTTCGTCACCTTCGCCCGGCAGAACGGCAACCTCGAGGGCCAGATCATCGCGTTCTTCGTGATGGTGGTGGCCGCGGCCGAGGTCGTGGTCGGCCTGGCCATCATCGTGACGATCTTCCGAACCCGCAGGTCCGCGTCCGTCGACGACGCCAACCTGCTGAAGTACTAAGAGGTGACTGGTGGAATCTCCTGTTGAGATCGTCCAGCACACCGCCGGCGGCGCGATCGGCGTCTCATGGCTCATGATCGCCTTCCCGCTCCTGGGCGCGGCGATCCTGCTGGTCCTGGGACGCAAGACCGACCGGTGGGGCCATCTGCTGGGCGTGGCCATGTCCCTCGCCTCGTTCGTCGTGGCGGTGCTGGCGTTCTTCGAGCTCCTCGGACTGTCCGCGGAGCAGCGGCGTCAGGCCGTGCACCTGTACGAGTTCATCCCCGGCATGGCGGACATGGGGCTGCTGATCGACCCGCTGTCGATCAGCTTCGCGCTGCTGATCACGGGTGTCGGATCGCTGATCCACATCTACTCGATCGGCTACATGTCGCACGACCCCGACCGGCGCCGGTTCTTCTCGTACCTGAACCTGTTCGTCGCCGCGATGCTCCTGCTGGTGCTGGCCGACAACTACGTCGGCCTGTTCATCGGCTGGGAGGGCGTGGGCCTGGCCTCGTACCTGCTCATCGGCTTCTGGCAGTTCAAGCCGTCGGCCGCGGTCGCCGCGAAGAAGGCGTTCGTCGTCAACCGCGTCGGTGACTTCGGGCTGCTCGTCGGCATGTTCATCATGTGGAGCGCGACCGGCACCTTCGCCTTCGCCGAGCTCTCGGAGAAGGCGGGCGGCCTGTCACAGCCCATGGTCACCGCGATCGGCCTGCTGCTGCTCCTCGGCGCGTGCGGCAAGTCGGCGCAGCTCCCGCTGCAGTCCTGGCTCCTCGACGCCATGGAGGGCCCGACCCCGGTCTCGGCCCTCATCCACGCCGCGACCATGGTCACCGCCGGCGTCTACCTGGTGGTCCGCTCGGGCGCGTTCTTCTTCCCGGAGGGCTCGCCGCAGGCGCTGGCCGTCGCGATCGTCGGCGCTGCCACGCTGCTCGCCGGTGCGATCATCGGTTGCGCGAAGGACGACATCAAGAAGGGCCTGGCCGGCTCGACGATGTCGCAGATCGGCTACATGATGCTCGGCGCGGGCCTCGGCCCGGCGGGCTACGCCTTCGCCATCGGCCACCTGATCACGCACGGCTTCTTCAAGGCCGACATGTTCCTCGGGGCCGGCTCGGTCATGCACGGCATGAACGACGAGGTGGACATGCGGAAGTACGGCGCGCTGCGCAAGTACATGCCGATCACCTTCGTGACGTTCATCATCGGGTACCTGGCGATCATCGGGTTCCCGCTGCTGTCCGGTTACTTCACCAAGGACGGCATCATCGAGACGGCCGTGGAGCACAACCAGGTGCTCGGCTGGCTGGCCGTGGTCGGCGCGGGCATCACGGGCTTCTACATGTCCCGGATGATCTTCATGACGTTCTTCGGCGAGAAGCGGTGGGCGGAGGACGCCCACCCGCACGAGTCGCCGACCGTCATGACCGTGCCGCTGATCGTGCTGTCGATCGGCTCGATCTTCCTCGGCGGCTACCTCATCCTCAGCAACCGGCTCATGCTGTGGCTCGCGCCCGCGGTCGGGCGCCCCGAGGAGCTTCCGACGTTCCACTTCGCCAGCACGCCCGGCCTCGCCACGCTGGCGCTGGTGGCGGTCGGCGCCGCGTACGCCTGGATGAAGTACGGCCGGGCCGAGGTGCCCGCCGTCCAGCCGCGCGGCTCGTTCCTCACCACGTTCGCCCGGCGCGACCTGTACGGTGACGCGCTCAACGAGTCGCTGTTCATGCGGCCCGGTCAGTGGCTCACCCGGATCGCGGTGTTCTTCGACAACCGCGGCATCGACGGAGTCGTCAACGGGCTGGCCGCGGGCATCGGCGGGACCTCGGGCCGCCTGCGGCGGATCCAGACGGGCTTCGCCAGAACGTACGCGTTGTCCATCCTGATCGGTGCCGCCCTGCTGACCGGCGCCCTGCTCCTCGTTGGGAACATCTGATGTCGTCACTCTGGCTCCCCATACTCCTGGCGGTGCCCGTGCTGGGGGCCGTGGTGGTGGCCCTGCTGCCCAAGGGCGCCGACCAGGTCGCCAAGCAGGTCACGCTGGCGGTCTCGCTGGTCGTGCTGGCGCTGACGCTGGTCATGGCGTTCCAGTTCCCGTCGGCCAAGGGCGACCGGTTCAAGTTCGCCGCGGTCTACGACTGGATCCCGAGCTTCGGCGTCCACTTCGGGGTCGGCGTCGACGGCATCGCGCTGGTGCTGATCGTGCTGTCCGCGGTGCTCGTGCCGATCGTGGTGCTCGCCTCCTGGCACGACGCCGACGGCGTCCGCACCGCCGACGGCACGCTGATCACGCCGAAGCGGTCGGTCAAGACGTACTTCTCGCTGCTGCTCGTCCTCGAGGCGATGATGATCGGCGTCTTCGCGGCGACCGACATCTTCCTGTTCTACGTGTTCTTCGAGGCCATGCTCATCCCGATGTACTTCATGATCGGGTCGTACGGCGGTGCCCAGCGGTCGTACGCGGCCGTCAAGTTCCTGCTGTACTCGCTGTTCGGCGGCCTGCTCATGCTGGTCGCGGTCATCGGCCTGTACGTGGTCGCGGGCAAGAGCACGTTCATGTTCCCCGAGCTCGTCGGCGCCATCCAGGACCCGGCGACGCAGAAGTGGCTGTTCGCCGGCTTCTTCATCGCCTTCGCGATCAAGGCGCCGCTGTGGCCGGTCCACACCTGGCTGCCCGACGCCGCCGCCCAGGCCCCGGCCGGCGCGGCCGTGCTGCTCGTGGGCGTGCTGGACAAGGTGGGCACGTTCGGGATGCTCCGCTTCTGCCTGGAGCTGTTCCCCGACGCCGCCAAGGCGTTCACGATGCCGATCGTGGTGCTCGCGGTCATCAGCATCATCTACGGCGCCATCGTGGCGATCGGGCAGAGCGACATGAAGCGGCTCATCGCCTACACGTCGATCTCGCACTTCGGTTTCATCGTGATGGGCGTGTTCGCCATGTCGCAGGTCGCCCAGTCGGGCGCCACCCTGTACATGGTCAACCACGGCTTCGCCACCGGCGCGCTGTTCCTGGCCGCCGGGTTCCTCATCGCCCGGCGCGGCTCGCCGCACATCGCCGACTACGGCGGCGCCCAGAAGGTGACCCCGCTGCTGGCCGGGTTCTTCCTGATCGCCGGCCTGGCCGGCCTGTCGCTGCCGGGACTGTCGTCCTTCGTCAGCGAGTTCATGGTCATGACCGGCACGTACGCCAGCAAGGCGCACGGCTCCGGCGCGCTGACCGTGGCGGCCGTCGTGTCGGCGCTGGCGGTGATCCTCGCGGCCGTCTACATCCTGTGGATGGTGCAGCGGGTCCTCAACGGGCCGACCGCCGAGCCGGTCAAGGCGTTCAAGGACCTCAACGTGCGGGAGATCGTCGTCCTCGCGCCGCTGGTCGCCCTGATCATCGGCTTCGGGTTCTTCCCCAAGCCGCTGCTGGACGTGATCAACCCGGCGGTGAGCCAGACGCTGGTCAACGTCAAGGTGGACAACCCGGCTATCGCTGAGAAGGGGGCCGGTCAGTGAATGACATCATGCAGGCGCCGACGATCGAGTACGGCACGCTGGCGCCGATGCTGCTGGTGTTCGGCGCGGCCGTCCTCGGCGTGCTCGTGGAGGCGTTCGCCCCCCGCTACCTGCGCAAGGTGATGCAGGTCCCGCTCACGCTGGTCTCCCTGGGCGGCGCGTTCGCCCTGGTGCTCGTCCAGGTGATCATGCGGGGCGCGCCGACCGAGGCGGTGGCCATGGGCGCGGTCGCGGTCGACGGGCCCGCGCTGTTCATCTGGGGTGTCATCCTCGTCCTGTCGTTCGTG
The DNA here is from genome assembly GCF_013363995.1 of Nonomuraea rhodomycinica. GTDB lineage: Bacteria > Actinomycetota > Actinomycetes > Streptosporangiales > Streptosporangiaceae > Nonomuraea > Nonomuraea rhodomycinica. The sequence continues at coordinate 156,690 of NZ_JABWGO010000010.1, forward strand.
TGCGTGCTGCTCGTCAACGACGAGGGCCACTTCGTGGCCTCGGCGGCGGCGGTGCCCGGCAGCGCCGACGAGGAGGAGGCCGAGGCGGCCGGCAGCGGCCACACCGAGATCTACCCGCTGCTGCTGTTCGCGGTGGGCGGCATGATGCTGTTCCCCGCGGCCCACGACCTGCTGACGATGTTCGTCGGCCTGGAGGTCATGTCGCTGCCGCTGTACCTCATGTGCGGCCTGGCCCGCCGGCGTCGCCTGCTGTCGCAGGAGGCGTCGATGAAGTACTTCCTGCTGGGCGCGTTCTCGTCGGCGTTCTTCCTGTACGGCACGGCCATGCTCTACGGCTACGCCGGCACGGTGTCGCTGCCGGGCATCAACAAGGCGCTGGCCGGCGGCGCGCTGCTCGACCCGCTGCTGCTGATCGGCTTCGCCATGCTCGGCGTGGGCCTGCTGTTCAAGATCGGCGCGGCGCCGTTCCAGGCGTGGAAGCCGGACGTCTACCAGGGCGCCCCGACCCCGATCACCGCTCTCATGGCCTCGGGCACGCTCGTCGCGGCCATGGGCGCGGTGCTGCGCGTGTTCTGGGTCGGCCTGGGCAACCTCGACTGGAACTGGCGGCCGGTCATGTGGGCCGTCGCGGCCCTCACCATGATCGTGGGCGCGGTGCTGGCGATCACGCAGACCGACATCAAGCGGATGCTGGCCTACTCGTCGATCGCGCACGCCGGCTTCCTGCTGATCGGCGTCATGGCCACGTTCGACAAGAGCCAGCAGAACGCCGGCTCGCTGTCGGCCATCCTGTTCTACCTGCTGGTCTACAGCTTCACCACGGTGGGCGCGTTCGCGATCGTCACGATGGTCCGCGACCCCGGAGGCGAGGCGGGTCACCTGTCGCGCTGGGCGGGCCTGGGCAAGCGGTCGCCGGTGCTCGCGGGCGTCTTCGCGTTCTTCCTGCTCGCCTTCGCCGGCATCCCGCTGACGAGCGGCTTCTTCGGGAAGTACGCGGTGTTCGCGGCGGCCCTGGCCAGCGGCTCGGAGTCGGGTGACTCGCTGGGCGGCTGGATGACCGGGCTGGTCGTGCTGGGCGTCGTCGCCTCGGCGGTGGCCGCGTTCTTCTATGTGCGCGTCATCGTGCTCATGTTCTTCAGCGAGCCGGCGGCCGACGGCCCGTCCATCGCCGAGCCGAGTATGGGCACCGTGGCCGTCATCGCCGTGGCGGCGCTCGTTACGGTAGGAGTCGGGCTCTTCCCGCAGCCCATGCTCGACGTGGCCCATCAGGCCGCGGCCAACTTGTTCATCAGATAAGGGGATATGCCATGTCCGCGCCTCCCGTTGTTGACCTTCCCATTGAGGACGAGCGGCTGGCGCAGGACGTGGCCACCGGCCTGGCCGCCGTGGAGAAGCTCCTGCGCTCGTCGGTCGAGAGCGAGGACGCCTTCGTCACGGAGGCGTCCAAGCACCTCATCGAGGCGGGCGGCAAGCGCTTCCGCACGCTGATGGTGCTGCTGGCGGCCCAGTTCGGCGACCCGTCGGCGCCGGGTGTCGTGCCCGGCGCCGTGGTCATCGAGCTGACCCACCTCGGGTCGCTCTACCACGACGACGTCATGGACGAGGCCCCGGTCCGCCGGGGCTCCCCGTCCGCCAATGCCCGGTGGGACAACACCGTGGCCATCCTCACCGGCGACTACCTGTTCGCCCAGGCGTCCGACCTCCTGGCCGACCTCGGGCCGGAGCTCATCCGCATCCAGGCGCAGACGTTCTCCCGGCTCGTGCAGGGACAGATCCGCGAGACGATCGGGCCGCGCGAGGGCGACGACCCCGTCGCCCACTACATCAGCGTCCTCGCCGACAAGACCGGCTCCCTGATCGCCGCCTCCGGCCGCTTCGGCGCGCTGCTGGCGGGCGCCCCGGCGGAGGTCGAGGAGCGCCTCAGCCGGGCCTGCGGGGCGATCGGCGTGGCCTGGCAGCTCGGCGACGACCTGCTCGACGTGGCGTCCACCTCCACCGAGTCCGGCAAGACGCCCGGCACCGACCTGCGCGAGGGCATCCGCACGCTGCCCGTCCTGTACGCGCTCGCCTCCGGCACCCCCTCGCGGCTCGTGGAGCTGCTGTCGGGGCCGGTGGCCGAGGAGGACCTGGAGGAGGCCCTGACGCTGCTGCGGGCGCACCCCGCGATGGCCAGGGCCCGCGACGAGCTCGCCGCCTGGATCGACCGGGCCCGCGACGACATCTCCGCCCTGCCGGACATCCCGGCCAAGGACGCCTTCATGGCGCTGTGCGACTACGTGATGGAACGCTCGGGCTGAGGGTCGGCGGCCCGCGCGGTGCGGTTCCTGGCGGCGCGGGTGGCGTGGGCCGCACGGATGCTGTCGTAGGTGAAGACCGCGAGGGCCAGCCAGACGATCGAGAACCCGATCCAGCGGCTGGCCGGCATCGTCTCCTTCGCGACCAGCACCCCGCACAGGAACTGCAGGACCGGCGCGATGTACTGCAGCAGCCCGATCGTGCTCAGCGGCACCCGGATGGCGGCGGCCGTGAAGAACAGCAGCGGCACGGCGGTGATGACGCCCGCGCCCACCAGCAGCGCCGCGTGGCCCAGGCCCTCGCGGCCGAACGTCGCCTGCCCGGCCGTCTGCAGGTACACCAGGTAGCCCAGGGCGGGCAGCAGCAGCACCAGCGTCTCGACGGTCAGGCTCTCGGCCGCGCCCACGTTCGCCTGCTTCTTGACCAGCCCGTACAGGCCGAACGACACGGCCAGCGTGAGCGCGATCCACGGCAGCCGGCCGTAGTCGATGGCCAGCACGAGCACCGCCAGAGCCCCGAACCCCACCGCGGCCCACTGCAGGGGCCGCAGCCGCTCACGCAGCAGCACCACCCCGAACAGCACGCTGACCAGCGGGTTGATGAAGTAACCGAGGGCGCTCTCGACGACGTGATGGGTGTTGACCGCGTAGATGTAGACGCCCCAGTTGACCGTGACGATCGCCGCGGCGAGCGCGAGCAGGGCGAGCTTGCGCGGCTGGCGGGCCATCGTCCGGATCCACGCCCAGTGGCGGCGCACCGCCAGCACCGTCACGACGACGGCCAGCGACCACACCATGCGGTGGGCGAGGATCTCGACGGCTCCGGAGGGCTTGAGGAGCGGCCAGTACAGGGGGAAGAGCCCCCACATGGTGTACGCGGCCACCCCGAACAACACACCACGGCGAACGTCAGGCATGTCCCCCATTTTCGGGGCTTACCATGCTTAAACACAAATGTGTATCGCTATACGGGACTATGTAGTGACTCTTAAGCGTTAGGGCTTCTGTATCGTAGGCAGAGTCTGCGGAGGTGGCACGATGGGCTGGCTGTTCGGCAACAAGACGACCATGGTCCGACCGGAGGACGCCCTGGCCGGGCGGCCCGAGGAGATGCCGGTCGCCCCCCGGCACGCGGTCCTCGACGCGCCGCTCGCCCCGCCGTACCCGCCGGGCGCCCGGATCGCCGACTTCGGCCTCGGCTGTTTCTGGGGCGCCGAGCGCAAGTTCTGGCAGACGCCCGGCGTCATCACCACGGCCGTCGGCTACCAGGGCGGCTACACGCCCAACCCGACGTACGAGGAGGTCTGCAGCGGCCGCACCGGCCACACGGAGGTCGTACGGGTGGTCTACGACCCGGCGAAGGTGTCGTACGAGGACCTGCTGAAGGTCTTCTGGGAGGCCCACGACCCGACGCAGGGCATGCGCCAGGGCAACGACGTCGGCACGCAGTACCGCTCGGCGATCTACTACCACTCGCCGGACCAGCGCGAGGCGGCCGAGGCGTCGCGCGAGGCGTACCAGAAGGTGCTGTCGGAGGCGGGGTACGGCTCGATCACCACGGAGCTGGCCGAGGCGGGCCCGTTCTTCTTCGCGGAGGACTACCACCAGCAGTACCTCCACCGCAACAAAAACGGGTACTGCGGAATCGGCGGGACTGGGGTCGCTTGTCCCGTTGGTCTCACCTCTGGGGAGGCGTAGCTCAGCGGCCTGACGGCTGACTCGTGCAGGAGGCCAAGACCTTGGTCTGGCTATCGACTGGAGGAGGACGGATCGGTCTCCAGCCGGTACGCCAGGCCCTGGCGTTCCGGATTATAGAGATTGCTCATCTCGCCGGCCTGTCCAACCTTTATCAGCCAGAATGGCTGTCTTCGATGAACGACTCCGGGTGCTGGAAATGAGCTTGATCGACTTCGATCGGATACGTCAGATAGAGCAGGACGCCATTGGGTGGGTCACGTCGGCCAGTGCTGCCGAGGGCGTAGGTCGTAGGCATCACACTGTCCCAAGATTCTATCTCGCGAGGTTTGCTGATTCATCAGGCACCATGCATGTGCGTGATCGCCAAGGCGCCGGCTACGTCAGACGGAACCCGCGAGACATGGCGATCAAGAATTTTTATACCTTCGTGAATAACAGCGGAGAAGCTGACGGCCGATTGGAACAGGCTCTTGCGATGATGGAGAGCCAGGCTGCAGTGTTGATCAAATATCTCCTTTCCCCGTTGGGCTATCTGCAGCCGATTAGTCTTGCCGATTCGCTGTCGCTTGCCCAGTTTCTAGCATTCCAGATAGTCCGTGGGCAACGTCATCGACGTGAATATGAGTTGATGACGAACTACCTGGTCAAGCTGCAGGTTTCAGGTCAGGTGGATGTCCAAGAGCTACGAGACGTGACCGTAGTGCCGCATCCTAATGAGCATCTGAGTACTATAGGGGCGGCGGCAGAGGAAATCTTTAAGCATCTATGTGGCCGCCCATACTCGCTCGTAGTACTCGACAAGCCTCTCTTTATTACCTGTGATGAGCCGGTGCTGGTTCATGTCGAAGAAGGTCACGTAAATCATGTTGAGGATTGTTTTCTTTCCCAAGAGGAGATTGCTAAACGGTTGCGAAAGAAGCGAGGGCGTAAGCAGATCATTCACTTCTATCCAACGCGTTCCAGCGGTGTTGCGCGCGCTTCTGAAATCGCCCTTCCTGTGGCACCGCGGAAGCTAATCCTGCTCGGACCAGTTGGAGCCGCGCATCGTGGCTTGTTGCATTTACGGGATGATGAGGCCGAAGAGTTCGCGGAAGGGGTGAACCGCGCGCTTCTCTCTCAGGCCTTTGATTGGGCGGCCGCCCATCCTGATCACCCCTCCTTTTCCTCTATGGAGATTCCTCCAGTAGGCCCGCTGGTCCGGATATGCGACGGAGGCTCCTCATTGGGCGGTGAGTTGAATGAAGCTCCGAACCCACTGCGTCCGCAGCGGTTCCGAAAAGATTGGTAGAGCCTGGTACCGGCCATGCCTGCGTTGTAACTTGGCAGCTCACCTGGACGATAGGGCGATCTCGATCGCCGAAGTCGCATCGCTGAGTCGGCGAAATGCCTGCGACTTAATACCTAGACGTCGAATGCCGTGTGCTAGATGCTCCCGCATGTGTCGCTCGCAGACAACAAAGTCCGCATACCCGGCCGCACATGAAAGGTAGACCATGTCTGTTACGTCATTCGGCTTCCACGTGGTCCCCTTATTGAGATGCCTGTTGTGCAGCATCTCTCGAAATATCCCAAGTGCAGGCATTCGGGCTATTTCCTTGATTGAATTGCTTGAGATCCAGTCACTGAGCTGAGATGTGGATATCCCTGCGGCGAACGACTCCTCTGCGATCTCGCCGACAAGGTCATTGAGGAAGAACGCATCTATCGCTTTACGCTTCTGATTCGCGTCAAGGTTTTGACCGTCGAGCCAGTCGCTGAACGCTTGGTTAGCTTGCGTCCATCCCGTATCAGGGCCAGGCTCACATCGCTCTGCATCGAGCATAGTGTCGATTGAAGCTGATGCCTGCACTAGCGCCTCTAGGTTGAAGGCCACCCCTTCAGGGAAGTCTGTTGGTGCGGAGTAATTAGTCATTCCACGCGACTCTGAATGTAGAGCTTTTGGATCGAGCGTGAACACCGTATCATTCCGGTGCTTGTCTGGGCTCTCAAGAAGATTGCAGAAAGTGTTATAGAGCTCGTCGCGACGTACTTGCAAAGGGTCCCGCATCTGCCATCCGCGACTGAGCTGTAGAATGGAGAGGCCGAGGCGATATCTCTTCGCCTTGTCGAAACGCTTACTAGTTTCGAAGTAGTGGCCTGCCGACGCGGGCAGAATTACCTTATCGTCTAGCGCCCACTCTATCAGTTGCTTTACAGCATCTCGATCTTCGGGAGATCCTGAGGAGTCGTCGTACCTAATATTCGCAACGGCGCTCCATTGATTCTGATCTAGGTAGACAATGAGCCTCTTGTCCGTGACGTCGGCTGTAGCATCGTTGGTGGCCAGCTCAAACACTATTTCATCGCCTGATTTGGTGACGGCTAGCAGTCGTGTAAATGAAGGCGTGAAGTGCAAGCGCGCCAGCTCGCTACTTTCCTCAAACGGAAGCCGTGTGATAGGAAAGCGGGCTTCTTTTCCGTCGGACCGGCTGAGAATCAGTGAAGCAGAGTCGCGATCGATGGTGATCAGCGCGATTGAGGGGGCGTCCTGGTCCGTCATGGTAGGTACCATATGTGGTGGAGGATCTGGGTTGGCTACCCAAAGACATCTCTATGTCAGGAGGGGCGTAGCGCGCCAATTTCGTAGAGCGATTCCGCATGGTTCGACGGCAGGCGTCCTGCAGCTGTAAGGGCTATTCCGCCTGATGGTCCAGGATGACCACGGCGACAAGTTTCTCTACAAGGTCAAGGCGTCGGCGCTGCGCGCCGCCGCGCGGGCGGCAGGACGGCCGCCCTCCCCGCCGGGCGTGCGGCCTGGGGGCCGGTCCCGGTGGGAGCGGCCAAGCCGCCCGCAGCCAGGGGTGCAGGCCGGAGGCGCGTCCTACTCCGGATCGGCCTCACGATCGCCAGAGCCGGGCTGAGGTCGGTGTCGGGTTGGGGGCGATCGACGGTCCAGGACTTCGATCCTCAGCCCTGGCCCACCGCATCAGTGGGGCAGCTCTGTGAGGTCATCCCAATGGAGCATCCAGCGCCGTATCCCCATCGGCAGGTCGCTTTCGGGTCCATCGAGCTTGACGAGGGCGAGGACGCCGCCGCGCATCACGGTGAGTACGTGACCGGTATGACCCGTGATCGACGGCCCTAGCGCTCGTGTTGTCATCGGGCTGTGCTCCATGCTGGAGATGCGAACGCGGCATCCCGGCATGCGCCACCAACTCCGGCCGCTCATGCTGTCTTCGAGCTTTGGGCGACTTCGTGGGTCACATCGGCGATCTCGTTCGACCAGCGGTGAGACTGGCGCACGTCTGCATAGCGGCGGGCGACGCGGCCGGCGGCTCTTGCGGGCTCCAGGATGGGATGCCAGGCGTAGATGGCGCGTTTGCGGCCTGGATCCCAGCCCGTACGCCACCAGTACCGCTCACAGTCGCACCACACGACGAGGCCGACCCACACGGACACCAGCGCGAGCCCATATCCGTCGTGAACGTCGCTCGGGATGCCCAGGTGGTTGAGTTCCCGCTGCAAGTGAGCAGCCGCGTCGAGCGATGACACCACGCGAGTGGGACCGGGCGACGCCAGGCCAGTGTTCATCCACCTACCTCCCAGGGGCAGCGGTTTCGATGCGTCCAAGTGAAGCCAGGTGAGCAGGACCTTTGAACTTCGCCGCAGCCCGTTGTCGGGACGTGTTAAGTCACCGAGAAACGTCCCGTCAGGGCCTTGAAACGTCCAGGGACGTTCGCGTCCACTGAGTTGTGTGAACGAACGCCTACGCACAGCGATGCTTCGTCACGGCGTAGCTCTGGAAGACCTGGCCGAGACGTGCGGTGTCGAGCCCAAGACAGTAGAACGGTGGATCAACACGGGCCGGGTCCCCCACCGCCGGCACCGGTGGGCGGCGGCCAAGCTGCTGACCGCTGACGAGATGTACCTGTGGCGTGACGTGCTGGAGAGCAGCCAGGCACGTCGAGGGAGGGCGAACCAGTCGGAACTGGTGGAGGTCTTCCCTGACCGCGCCAGCGTGCCCCGCGAGTTGTGGCTGCGGCTTCTCAGCGACGCTCAGGAGAAGGTGGACGTGCTGGTCTTCTCAGGGACGTTCTTCGCCCAGACGCAGCCCAAGATCGCACGGTTGCTGACGGAGAGGGCGGGGCGCGGCGTCGCGATCAGGCTGTGCTTCGGTGATCCTAGCGCTCAGTCCGTCGAGACCCGCGACCGCGAAGAAGGGCTCGGCGGTACGCTGGCCGCCAAGATCCGCTCTTCCCTGACCTACTATCGGACGCTGCCCGAGCTGGACGGCTGTGAGGTGCGGTTGCACGCGACCACGTTGTACGCCTCGCTGTTCCGCTACGACGATGACATCCTGGTCAACCCGCATGCGTACGGCGAACCGGCCTCGGCCAACCCGACCTTCCACTTCCGGCGTCTCGACGGCGGGACGATGGCCGAGCACTACATGTCGTCGTTCGAGCGCGTCTGGTCCGGAGCTGTTCCGTGGTCCGGCGCGGAGATCTGAGAGGCACCTCATGGGACGAGTCGAGTACTGGAATGACCCGGACGCGCCGAAGGCGAACAGCCTGGTACCGGCCTGCGGGACGGTCACCGTGGACGACGCGGGACGTATCCTCATGCAGCGCCGCCGTGACACCGGCCAGTGGGCGTTGCCCATGGGAAAGATGGAGATCGGTGAGACACCGTCGCAGTGTGCCGTGCGGGAGACCGAGGAGGAGACCGGCGTCCGGGTCGAGCCGGTGGGCATTCTCGGGATCTACTCCGACCCCGGTCACATCGTCGCCTACACGGATGGCGAGATCCGCCAGGAGTACGAGGTCATGCTGATCGCCCGTCCTGTCGGAGGTCGGCCTGAGGCGAACGACGAGGCGAGCGACGTGCGGTGGGTCGAACCCGGAGAACTGCACGCCTTGGACATTCACCCCACGCAGTGGCGGCAGCTCAATGACTACCTAGAGGCGAAGCATCCCCACGTCGATTGATCCCGACCACCCTCGTAGCGGCCATGTCCCGTAGGACGCTCTAGCCTCTAACGCGCAGGCCAGTGAGCAGATGTGCCTCTAGAACGGCCTCTAGGTCTAGAGGCGCCCTCTCTAGACCTAGAGGCCGTAGCGCTATCCGGTGTCGCCCTCCCGATCACGGCGGATTCTGCGTGCGGTGGCGATGCGTTCTCGGGCGACCTCGGCCCAGAAGGCCTCTCCGTGTCGATGACCGCTTCCCGCATAGCGCCACTCGGCCACGGTCAGAGTGTTGGCCGCGTCGAGGACGGGGACGTTCGCCATCAGCCTTGCCTGCTCTGCTCGGTAGCGGGCACGAGCCTGCCGCAGGTCCCCGAGCCTGATCGAGTAGTGGCGCGATTTGGTGGAGAAGTGGCCCCCGTACCCGAGCATGTGGGCCCACTGCCGCAGTGGCAGGTGTCGGTACGGCGGCAGGTCGGCGAGGCTGAAACAGGTGTAAATCATCCGGCGGGCGTGCTCTGTGACCTTCAGCCTGGCGATCTCCCAGGCGTGTCGGATCGGACGATCCACTGTGCCTGCCGACTCCGCGCCCTTGGTGGCGTACTTGGCCACGTACCGGGCCACGCGCTGATCGCTCATGCCGTCCAACTCGGCTGAGACGTAGACCGGTCGGACGTCGAGTTGCTCGCCCCACCGGATGGGGGACGGCGGTCCGTCCTCTATTCGGACCGCCCCCTGTTCAGCGGTCCGGCGTACGGCATGGTCGAGCAGATCGATCGTGATGTGGTCTGGTGGACGGTCGGTTGGCCCGTCCGGTCCGTCCAGTCTGACGACGGCGTGGAAGTGGACCAGGCCGCGCGCTTGGTACTCGGCGACCTTGGCATAGGAGAGGCGGACCGTCTGGCGTAGCTCCCTACGGGTGATGCCGAGGAGGCGGGCCAGGACGCTCGGCATGGTCTTGGTGAACTTCCGCCAGAGCGCGCCCGCGTGCGCGTTCCAGAGGACGGCTCCGATGTAGTCGTAGCAGTCCAGGCACAAGGGCTGACCGATCTGAGCGTCATCGCGTTCGTGACGGCGACCGCACCCCTGCGGCCGGCCATGCTCGCAGACGGGACGGTCCCGACGAGGACGGCATGGGAGCGCCCGGCCGGACTGCTCGCGGTGGGCGTGGACGGCACCGAACGATGGGGCGGTGAAGGTGACGAACGCTCGGGGATGCTGGCTGACCTCCTCCGGCACGCCCTTGCCGCCGCGTAGGCCAGTAATGATCAGGTGGTACGTGTCGTCTTTGTAGACCACCGAGCAGGCCGGGCACCTGGACGCGCGCCGGTTGCCGCAGGCTGTGAGCAGGAAGCCGGTCGGCTCGTCGGCGGTCCGGTACATGTCGAGCATTTCACCCGTCCGGCTGTCCAGCGTGTACCTCTCGCCGTGCAGCCGGACCGGTTGGGCGCAGCCGCCCGTGGCGTGGACCATCTGTTGCCAGCGGGCGAAGTCGGGCATGGCCGCTCGCTGCATCACGGCCAGCATCTCGGGTGACAGGTGAGGAACCTCGCTCATGCGGCGTCCTTCCCGGAGGAGCCGTCGGGCGGGCTTTGGTGGGCGACGCATACGCCGAGCACGGTGGCGATGCGCTGCCACTTCTCTTCTGACCAGCGAGGGGATCGTGCAGCTTGCTGCTTGCCCCACTCCTGGGCAGACAGCTCGTTCGGTTGGTTCAGGTGGCCTCCTCAGCTTGTGGGCGGGAGCCACCGCCGTACCTGACGAGCACAACCAGGCGCCAGCGCCAAGGCAGCCTGAAGACAGCCGTTGGCGGTGGTACCAGCAGCGAGAGAACAGGAATGGAGTGCGGCGAGAAGGTGAATGGCGCGCTCTGTGTGGACACCTGCCGTCGGGCCGGGAAATCCGACGGGTCATCAGTGGTCGTGGATGTGCTTGCCCGGGATCGTCTATGCGCCTTGAGGTGATTCGCCGAGATGTTCGCTGCGGTCGTGCTGTAGAGGGACGATGGCTCTTGGTGTGAGTACGTACGTTGTACCACTCAGAGAACGTGTTTACGCAGGTCGGAGTTCCGGCAGCGACCCGAGCGCAGACGTCCGGTACGTCCCGTGGGCGTCCGGGGGTGTCCGTAGAAGTCCGGCTGTCACTGATGGTTCGAGGGCGAAGTAAGAAGGCTGTCGCCCCTGGGTAAGGGGGACAGCCTTCCGGGACGTCCTGGACGTCTTGGGCTCAGCCCTCTCGCCAGATCGGCTCAAGCAGGTCGGGGTTGAACGTCCTGCGTCCCTTGCCGGAGGGATAGATGATCACGGCTAGGAGGGCTTCGCGGATATACGACCGCTTGATGGTGAGGGGGAGTCCGTCTTCCTCCTCTGGCAGGTACCAGCGCCGTCGGATGTCGCTGATGTCGGTGTCGGAACGGGCTTGGCGGCGCTGAGCGGCGGCGGTGAAGCCTTGAGCTTCGGTGCGCAGGCGGGCGATGCGCTTCTCAAGGTCCGGCGCTGTTGAGAAGAACAACTCGTTCGTGATGTTGCCCGCCGTCCACTGCACGCGCAGTTCCTCCAGGCGGGTCTTCGCACCCTCGTACTCGGCCTGGCCCGGCCATTCGGCGGGGGTGGCGGATGCGGCGAGTTGGACCTGCTCCAGCTTGGCGAGGACCGCTTCCGAGATGAAGAGATCAACCATGTCACCGCGCCGCCCGAGTCCGCCGCAGCCGCCGACGGTCTTGCCCGGGCAGATGTAGATGTGCTGGACGCAGTCCTTGCTGTGGGTGACACGCAGCGAGGTGTTGCAAAGGGAACCGTCCGGCTTGGCGCGACCGCAGCGGAGGAAGCCGGTGAGCAGGTAGTTCGGCTCGCGGAAGTCCGGTGCGAGGATGTGGCCGACGCGCCCGTCCCTGTAGACGAAGTGGCCCCTGCGGGCATCGAAGATGTTCTTGACCGCCATCCATTGTTCTGGCGTCACGATCGGCTCCCATTGGCCGACCACGGGGTTGCCCTCAGAGTCTCGAACGAGTTCGCCGTTGATCTCCCGCCAGCCGCAGATGCGGGGGTTCTGCACATTGATTTTGAGCGATGGGGGCGTCCACTCGTTGCCCAGCGAGGTCTTCACGCCCTCCCGACGCCACTGGTTCGTAATGGAGTGGAGCGAGCGGCCTGCGATGAGGTCCAGCACCGCCTGTCGTACGAGAGGTGCCTCCTTGGGGTCGAGGGTGAGACGGTCAGACTTCCAGCCGAAGGGGCGCGTGCCGCCGACTGGGAGACCTTGCTCGGCGCGCATGCGGTGCGAGCGGCGCATGCGGCGCTGCATCTTGCGGACCTCCATCTTGGAGATCACGGCGCCGAAGAGCCCCATGCTCTCGGCATCTTCGCTGTAGAGGTCCTTCGGGCCGCGAGCGTCGGCGAACACGCGGCCGTCCTGGTAGGTGATCGCTTCGACGAAGCGTTCGTAGTCGCCGGGACGCCGGGCGAGGCGATCTTCTGCGACGATCACGACGCCTTGCACCGCCGTACCGTCGGGAAGTTCGCCAGCCCGCAGGGCCCGTAGCATGGCCTCGAAGTCATCGCGTACGACATCGGCCTTCGCTGCTGACTTGTCGTTGTCCGTGTACTCGTGGACGACCGTCCACCCCTGCCGTTCCGCCGTCTCCCGGTTGAGGCGGTGCTGGTCCTGCACCCCGTGCTCATCCCGCCTGATGTCGGCGGAAATGCGAGCGTAGGAGATGACCGGGACAATGGTCATGTAACTCTCCTCACATGAGTTGTTGCGGAGAGTCAAGTTCTACCACCAGCAGTACCTGTACAAGGTGCCGAACGGGTACTGCGGCATCGGCGGCACCGGTGTCTCCTGCCCGGTCGGCCTGACGTCCTGAAGGTAGGGGCCTGAAAAGCTATGGGCCTCGCTCCGCTCGGGCTCCCCTGCTCGGGGGGCCGAGCCCCCGAGACCCCCGGGTGGGGCTCCGCCCCACACCCCACCCCGTTCGGCGTCTCGGGAGTGGCTGGGGGTTGACCGCCTGAGCAGTGCTCGAGGGATGCCCGAGGCGCCCTGAAGTACGGCTTTGAGGGCCCGTACCGGTTGTTCACGACGTACATCGCCGGGTTTCCCGCCGCCAGCGGTCATACCTTCTTGGACGGCCTCAGGGAATGGTTGATCGTGCGCGTGGACGGCGGTAACAACCTCGTCTGGGAGGCGCTGGTGGTCATGCCGGCGTTTCCCGGCGAGACCGCATGCTCTTGTCGCGCTCGGATGGACGACGAGCAGACGAGCAGTGGCTCAGTCAGCAGAGCTGGAGCCGTCCTGGTACTTCTGCTTATCACGATCGTCTAAGAAGCGTTCCAACGCGTCGAAGAGAGTCCTTACGACCACCGCGTCATCGCTTGCTTTCGCAAGGGCGAATACAGCCGGACGCGATGGCGTTTCCCATGACCTACCTGGTGCGGTGCGTCTGGCTACCGTCACGTTGACAGATTTGCCGCGAAGAGGATCGGCCTAATTTCGGTGGCACCTGAAAGAACATCGAAAGGGGCAGGTCATGAAGGCGACGCGGGTTGCGGGGATGGGCCTCGCAGTCGGGGCGGTGCTGGCGCTTTGCACGATCACCGGGCCGGCGCAGGCGACCGGGGAGAGCTGGGACAGAGCGGCGGGGTGCGCGGAGGCGCGGCCGGAGGTCACCTCCATCAGCGGCTGGGTGTCGCCCAACGCCTGCACGTTCATCAAGCGGCAGATCAGGTTCGGCAAGGTCACCACCCCCGACCGGGTGGGTGCCTACGTCGACATCTGGTCCAAGGACGCGACGCTGTGGGAGCCGGCGAAGGCGAGCGCGCCGCTGCTGCGAGGTGAGGAGGCCATCAGAAAGTCGATCAGCGGATCGCTCAGCCTGGTCCCCGACTTCCGCTTCCGTGGCACGCGCATCGCTGTGAACGGTCCCGCCGTGATGTTCGAAGCGTACAACGAGGCCACGATCAAGGGGCACGAGGTCGCCTACCCTGCGGTCTACCGGGTCCAGCTGACCGACGGTGGCAAGGTGGACCAGGGTCGTCGCTACTACGACCGGCACACCTGGTTCAAGCCGCTCGACCCCGAGTTGCCCGACCTGTTCGCCGACGTCGCCGACGGCAGCACCCCCGACCAGGGCCGTAAGCCGGTCCTCGGCCCCGATGAGCTCGTCGCCCGTGCCGAGGCATGGAACGACGAGGACGCGGAGGCCCTGGTGGAACGGCTCACCGGCGCGCCGCTGTCGGCCCCTGGCCTGAACGGCGGCACGCTGCGCACCGGGCAGGGCAAGCTTGCCTACCTGAAGAGGTTCTTCGACCAGGTCAGCGATGTCCGGCTGCAGCCGGGCCAGGCCGTCAGGGTCAAGGGCGCGACGTACTTGGAATGGCACGGCACGCTCCTGCCCGAGGGCCAGACCGACCCGGTCAGCTTCGGGATCATCGAGCGGGTCGGCGACACCGCCGGCATCTCGAGCGACTGGACCCTGACCTTCGACCAGCTGCCGCTCGTCGCCGACGAAGCCAAGATCACCGAACTGTACGGCAGGCTCAGGTAGCGATCGCGGCCAGCTCCGCCCGCGAGGAGATCCCCAGCTTGGGGAAGGCCTTGTAGAGGTGGTAGCCGACGGTGCGTGGGCTGAGGTACAGCTGGGCCGCGATGTCGCGGTTGGACGCGCCCGCGGCGGCCAGCCGTACCACCTGCCTCTCCTGGGCGGTGAGGACGCTGAGCGGATCGTCCGCCTGGCGCGGGGCCGCGGGGACGTCGCCGGTGGCGCGCAGCTCGGCGCGGGCGCGCTCGGCCCACAGCATCATGCCGAGCCGGTCGAAGGTCTCCAGGGCGGCGCGCAGCTGGGCGCGGGCGGCGGCACGCTTGCGCGACCGCCGTAGCCACTCGCCGTAGAGCAGCCGTGTGCGGGCCTGCTCGTGTGGCTGCTCGCCCTGCTCGTGCGCCCGCGCAGCCTCCTCGTACAGGTCCTCGTCGTTCTCGACGAGGGCGCGGCAGCGCAGTGCGACCGCGTCGGCGGACGACACGCCGACGCCGGCCGCCCAGTTCAGGTAGTACGCCAGGGGCTCGCGCGCCCGCTCGGGCTCCCCGGCCTTGACGGCGGCCTCGATCCGGTCAGGGGCGAAGAAGACGGACACCGGCGCGTTGGCGGCCGAAATCCTCTCCAGGATTTTCAGCGACGCCTTCGGACGGCCCAGCGCGAGCTCCAGCCGCCCGAGCCCGGCCACCGCGACCGCCTCGGCCGTGCGGAGCCCGCGCACTCCCGCCTGTTCGAAGACGGCCGCGGCCGCCGTCCGGCATCCCTGCTCGTCGCCCAGCTCGCCGCACGCCAGGGCGAGCAGCGCGGTGAGCGCGACCGCTCCGTTCCGCTGACCCAGGTCGCCGATCACGGGGATGATCTCCTCCAGCTTGGTCGCCGCCTCGCGATACCCGCCGAGCAGCATCTGCGCCTGCAGCCGGGTCTCCACGGCGGTGGTCAGCCAGCCGTCCATGCCGTGGGCCCTGCACTCGGCCTCGACGCGCGCCGCGGCGGCCTCGGCCTGACCGTAGCGCCCGATGGGCGCGCACATCTGGGCCATGAAGAGCATGCCTGGCACCTGGAGCTCGGACAGATCCGGAGCGAGTACCAGCTCCTGCATGAGCGCGACCGCATTCTTCAGGTCGCCGTTGACCAGCGCGGCCAGCCCGAGCGCGCCGCTCACCAGCGGAGAGCCGATCCTGGGCAGGGCCCTGAGCAGCCTTGCCGCCTGCTCCGCCAGGTCCGGGTCACCGGCGTACCATCCGCAGCGCACGGCCTCCACGATCAGGTAGGCCGCCCGCTCGGCGTCCAGCCTGGCGACCCGCTCCGCGCCGGTGATGATGAGCTCGCCGGCCGCGGCCTGGCTGCCCTGCTCGAACTCCCGATGGGCGCGCACCTGGATCAGGTGAGCGAGGGCCAGCGGGTCCTGGATCTCCTCGCTGGTCCGGTCGGCCAGCGAGCCCGCGCGGGCCGGCTGGCCCGCGTCGCTGGCCGCCACGGCCGCCGCGGCCAGCCGTACCGACCGCTTGGCGGTGTCGGGGGTGAGTTCGGCGGCCCGCTCGTAGGCCGCGGCCATGGCCGCGAAGCCGGAACGGGTGCGCGCCCGCTCCGCGGCCAGCTCCAGCTCGCGCGCCACGTCCTCGTCAGGCGTGGTCGTCGCCGCGGCCAGATGCCAGGCCCTGCGGTCGGCGTGCTCGCCGCCGACGAGCACCTCGGCGAGCGCACGCCGTACGGCCAGCCGCGACGTCAACGGCATGTTCTGGTAGGCGGCGGCCCTGATGAGCGGGTGCCGGAAGGCCACCGCGGCCCCGTTCACCGTGACCAGCTTGGCCTGCTCCGCCGCTTCCAGGTCCGCCAGCCCGGCGGAGAAGGACTCCGCGGCGCGCAGCACGATGCCGAGATCGCCGGTGTCGTCGGCGGCGAGCACCGCGAGCAGGGCCTGAGCTCTGTCGGGCAGCGCCCTGATCTGCTGCTGGAAGGCCTGCTGCACCCGGTTGGCGACCGGAATGGTGGTGAACGGGTTCAGCTGCCCGGCCTGCTGCTCCGAGGTGAGCGTGGACGGCAGCTCGATGAGCGCGAGGGGATTGCCGCCGGCCTCGTCCAGGACGCGGTCCCGCACCTTGGGCGCCAGATCCCTGGCCGACTCGGCCAGCAGCGTGACGGCGGCGTCGCGGTCCACACCGTCCAGCCACAGTTCGGGCAGCCCCTGCGGGTGGAACTCCTCCCTGCCGGCGAACACCAGCGCGATGCCTTCCGCGTCCAGCCGCCGCGCCACGAACACCAGCGCGTCGATGGACGCCCGATCGAACCACTGCGCTTCGTCGACCAGGCAGAGCAGCGCCCCGTCGCCCGCGACCTCGGCCAGCAGGCTGAGCACGGCCAGCCCGACGAGGAACCGGTTCTCCGGAGCCGCCGCGCCCAGACCCAGCGCGCCCCGCAGCGCCGCCGCCTGTGCCTCGGGCAGCACGTCGATCCGGTGCAGTTCGGAACGCAGGAGCAGATGCAGGGCGGCGTACGGCAGCTCCGCCTCGGACTCGACGCCGACCCCGTGGAGCACCCGCACCCCCGCGGCCCGCTCCGTCAGGTGGCCGAGCAACGCGGTCTTCCCGATACCCGGCTGGCCGCGCACCACCAATACACCGCTGCGTCCGGAACGCGCGTTCGCCAGCAGCCGATCCACCTGAGCCTGCTCCGCAGCCCGCCCGTACAACATGGCCGAAATCTAGCGGAACGCGCACCGTAGCTCCGGCCTGGCACCGCGGCGAAGGCCAGGTGCCCGCCCAGTGCGCGAGCGGGTGACCGTGACCGGACGCTACCGTCACGATGACAGATTCGGCGCGGCGTCGGCCTGCGTAATTTCGTCGGCACAGGGACGACAGCGTCCCGCACGAAAGGATCTGATCATGGCCGCCACCGCCACCGCGCCCACCACTGCCGCCGACTCCAACGCCAGGGCCAAGCTGCTGCGGTTCGCGCTCAAGCAGGACGCCATCGGGTCGGGCGCCAACGGCCTCGTCTTTCTGGCAGTCGCGGCGATCTTCGGCTCGATGTTCGGCCTGCCCGCCGCGTTCCTCGTGCCGGTCGGCGCGTTCCTGGTCGCCTTCGCCGCGACCCTCCTCCACCTTGCCGCGCGTCCGGTGGTGAACAGGGCGGCGGTGATCGCGGTGATGGTGGTCAACGTGGCCTGGGTGGCGGCCAGCGCGGAGATGCTGATCGCCGGGTGGTTCCCGCTGACCGGTCTGGGCACGGCCTTCGTGGTCGTCCAGGCGGCAGTGGTGGCGGGTTTCACCGGCCTGCAGTTCGCCGGGCTCCGCAAGGCCTCCGGGCAGCACCGCGCTGCTCGGGTAAGCGGAAGGCCCCTGGACGGTGGTACTCATCCTCTCCGTTGAGTCGCCGGGTTCTCGGAGCGCGTTACGGTGGCAAGGGCGAGGAGCACGCCCCACGCGGCGACCAATACCGCGACCGAGGAGTTCCACCAGTTCGGTGTCAGCCAGGGGAACGAGCCGACGACGAACGCGGCTCCGGCGAAGACGCCGACAGCCCGTCCGAGCAGTCCGGCGCGTGTCGACCAGCTGAGCGCGACCGCAGCGACGGCGAAACCCAGGTACGCCAGATGCAGGGCGCCGAACGTCGCGCTGACGACCAGTGCCAGAGCCTCGGCTGACAGTTGGATCTCGAACACCGGGTAGACCAGACGCCCCACCGCGAGCAGCAGGACGACGAGGGCGACGAGGGTGACCGTGAGAGCGGTCACCCCCACGTTGATCCGCGCCGACGGTTCGGCCTTGCGCGCGCCGAAGAGGCCGCGGGCGCCGGCTCCCCAGCAGATGACCGCGAAGAACAGCAGTTCGTCGCTCCACGACAGTAGCGAGTGGCCGCGTTCGACCCACGCCGTCATCGCGACCGCCTGGGAGGGCGCGCTGGGGAGCAGCGACAGCAGCAGCAGGGCGACGCCGGTGAGGAGCGCCCCAACGATCATCAGCCAGCGGTGCACCCGTAAGTCCATCGCTTGGCGCGACGTCGTGTCTTGTGCCATTGGACCGCCTGTCGCACCCGTCATCCGTCTGCCGTGCCCTGCGCCCTCTGCCTCCCGCGAGTGGATCGTAGGCGGCCTCGGTCACAGCTGCCAAGGCCGGGGCGTCGGCCGGGCGGTGCCGTCACGGCTCCTGGGGGTCCGTCTTCGGGTCCTCCAGGATGTCCAGCAGCGTCCGTGAGGCGATGGGGAGCACCGTGCGCACCAGTTCGGCGCCACCGGTCACGGCCATCGCGCAGATCACCTCGGCATCGGGCGGCAGCCCGAGCCCTCCGAGCCGGTACGCCCAGACGAGGTCGCCGTCCGCCTCCTGCCGCACTCCGTCGCCGGAGTCCACCGTGTGCCGCAGCGCCGCCGCCCACCAGGCGGCGGGGTCGGCCCGCAGGATCGCGTCGAGGTCGGCCAGCGCGGCGGCGTGGCGGCCCGCCGACCGGTGCAGCACCGCCCGTACCGCCAACGCGAAAGGGTCGCCGGGGTCGCGGGCCAGCCGCGCCTCCACCGCGGCGGTGTCCTCCATGCCCGCCTCATCCTCATCGCGCAGCACGGAGACCAGGACCGCGAACTCGGCCGCCTCCGTCGTGCGCGTCTCCTCGACGGCGCTCTCAGCCGCCACGAGCTCCCGCGCGGAGTCGGCGACCAGCTCGGCGAAGGACATCATGAGGGCCTCCTCCATCTGGCCCTCCAGGACGGGGCCCAGCTCCTCGATGCAGCGCGCGACGACAGGAGAGCCAGGTGAGAGCCGGTCGGCCCGCATCAGGTCGATGTGCGCCTCGAACAGCCGGCCGAGTGTCCAGTTGGCGAGCCCGCGCAGCAGCAGCGCGTCGAAATGGTCGGGGTCGCGTTCCAGCGCCAGCCCGGCGTCGGCCCGCGCGTCCTCCGCCCGATGGCACAGCAGGGCCGCGTTGCCACGGCTGACGTAGGTGTCGGCGTCGTCGAGCCCGAGCTCGATGGCCCTGCTGAAGTCGGCGTACGCGGCGTCGTACAGCCGGAGCTGCTCGTGGACCTGGCCCCGCATCATCACGGCCATCAGCGCCCGGGGGTCCAGCTCGATCGCCCGGTCCAGGTCGGCCACCGCCGTCGCGGGCCGGCCCGCGACCATGTGCAGGATGCCCCGCAGCTCAAGGCTCTCGCTGTCGTCGGGGGCCGCGGCCAGCGCCACGTTCACGTCGGCCAGCGCCTCGTCGAGCCGTTCGAGCTCGTACTGGACCCGCGCGCGCTCGGTGTAGGAGTCGCTGTCGTCCGGGTCGAGGTCGATCGCACGGTTCAGGTCCGCCAGCGCCTCCTCGTACCTCTTCAGCCGGAGGTTGACCCGGCCGCGCTCCCTGAACACGTACGACACGTCGGCGTCCAGTTCGACGGCCCGGTCGTAGTCGGCCAGCGCCTCCTCCAGGCGGCCGTCCAGCCGATGGAGGGCGGCCCGTCCGATCAGTGGCGCGAAGCTGTCACCGGGGTCGAGCTCGATCGCTCTGCTGTAGGCGGCGACCGCCGCCTCCGGGTCGTCCCAGAGCAGGTCACCTCGGGCGGTGTGGGCGTCGGCGTCTTCCGGGAAGAGCGCGATCACCCGGTCGTAGTCGGCCAGGGCCTCCTGGTCGCGGTCGGCGTCGGCCAGCGCGCGTCCTCGTTCGACGTAGACCCAGCCGAGGTCGGGATCCAGCTCGACGGCCCGGTCGAAGTCGGCGAGCGCGGCCTCGACGTGCCCCATGGCGCTGAGCGCCTGGCCGCGCGAGCCGAGCGCGTAGGCGTGGTCGGGTACGAGGTCGATGGCCCTGGTGAACTCCTCGACGGCCGCTTCGTAGCGTCCCGCCAGCCGGTGTTCCTCCCCGCGCTCCGCCGCCTTCTCCGCCCTTGAGTCGCCGAGTCCCACTGTTCCCCCAGAGAATCGATCGGTCATAGCCAACGACTCGTCAGGCGGGGCGAAAGTTCCGCGGAGCGGGGGTGCGGGCAAGGCGGCTCATGCCATGCTCAGCGGCCGTTCCGACGTCGGGATCAGTTCCGCGATGGAGTCGCGGATCCGGTGCTGGTACGGCCGGCGTGAGCCGTACCCGAGGGAGGCCGCGACGTTGCCGCCCGCCAGCGCGCCCTGGCGCACGGCATGCCGGCTGCTCATGGGGGTGAGCTTGCCGGTCCTGGTGAGGTCGGGGACGGCGGACACGTCACCGCAGGCGTAGATCTCGGGGTGGCCGGGCACGGCGAGGTGCTCGTCCACCCTGATCCGGCCCTGCTCGGCCGGCAGCCCGAGGTTGGTCACGAGCGGATCGGGGCGGACCCCGAAGCTCCACACGATCGTACGGGTGGGGATGAAGTCGCCGTCCGTGAGACGAAGCCCCCGGGTGGTGACCTGGCCGACCGAGGTCCGCGTCCGGACCTCCACGCCCCGCGAGCGGAGCGTCCGTGCCGTGGCGCGGGACAGGCGGTGCCGCATGTCGGGCAGCAGCCACTCGGCGGGATCGGCCAGGATCCAGCGGATCGGCTGCTCGTGCAACCGGGGGTCGCGGCAGGCGATCGACTGGGACAGCGACTGACCGGCCGAGGCCGCCGCTATGCCGGCGTATCCCGCGCCGAGCACGACGAACGTGCAGTGTGCCGCGCGTTCGAAGGGGTCGGTGCCGGCGGCGGCCAGCGCCAGCTGCCGCTGGATGTGATCGCGCAGGTGGAGGGCCTGGTCGGCGCTGTGGAAGCCGACGCTGTGCGCCGAGACAGCGGAGACCGGGGCGACTTCGCTGACGCCTCCGACCGCGACGATCAGCCGGTCGTAGTCCAGCACGCCGCCGTCGTAGAGCACGCGCCGGGCGTGGGGGTCGATGTGGGTGACCGTGCCGAGCACCACCCGCACACCCGGCAGCGTCTCGGCCAGCGGCACGCTGATCCGGTCCGGGCCGAGGACGCCCGTCAGCACCTGCGGCAGCAGCTCGCGACGCTGCGCGACGCCGGTCGGGTTGACCAGTACGATCTCCGCGCCGTCGCCGACCTTGCGCGACAGGGTGCGCGCCGCCTGGTATCCGGCGTCCCCGGCTCCGACGATCACGACCTGTGGCCTGTTCGACGTCACTGTCATCTCCCTGAGAGGCCCGAGAGGATCGCCGGCTCCTGCCGCGCCGGCACCAGCCGTTCGTGGAATCCGCCGTCCGCGGACCGCATGATGATCCCCGTCTCCACGCCGTGCTCGGCCACCTCCTGGTCCGCCTGCTGGAGCGCGAGACAGATCCACCGGGTGACGACGAAGGCGACGACGGGGCCGATGACCACGACGTACCTGAAGAAGATGGTCACCGCGTCGACGGTCATGTGGAACTGGTGGGCGATCTGGTCGTTGGCCGCGGCCGCCCACAGCAGGCCGTAGAAGGTGATGCCGGCGACCGCGACGGCCGTCTTGACCGGCGTCTCGCGGGGCCGGTCGAGCACGTCACGCGCCGGTGTCTCGCGGGCCATGCGGCTCGTGGTCTTGGGCCGGCCCAGCGCGTCACGGCGGCCACGCCGCGCGAGGAGGAGGCGCTCGGCCGTCGGGTAGGCCGCCAGGGCGGTGAAGAAGACCCCGGGTACGACCAGGGTGGGGACGAGGACCGCGAGGCTGAGGGTGTAGTCGCCGATGGTCAGCTCCCACGCGGGCATGATCCGGAGGGCGCCGTCGAGGAAGCCCATGTACCAGTCGGGAACCGAGCCCGCCGAGATCTGCGTCGGCATGGCCGGGCCGTACAGCCATATCGGGGCGATCTGGAAGCCGAATCCGAGGATGACGAGCATGCCGATCGTCGCGAGCGCCATCGTCGGGCGCGCGCTGCGCCGCGCCGGCATCGAGGCGACGAACCGCGAGTGGCCGTGCCGGCGCATCAGCATTTCACGGGCGATGAGCAGCGCGGCCATGACGACCGGGAGCAGCAGGTGCCCGCCGTACATGACCGGGATGATCCTGTCGCCGGGGAAGCCGGAGCCGAACAGCAGCGACAGCGTCCAGGTCCCCACCACGGGGATGGACTGCACCACCGACACGATCAGCCACAGGCTGCCGCCCGACAGCATGTCGTCGGGCAGGGCGTTGCCGGTCTCGCCCGCGGCCATGCCGAGCGCGAGCAGGGTCACCCAGATCAGCCACTGTCCGGTGCGCGGGCGGCGGAAGGCGCCGGTGAGGAAGATGCGCAGCAGCTGCAACACGACGGCGGCCACGAAGACGAGCGCCGCCCAGTGGTGGATCTGGCGGATGAGCAGGCCGCCGCGCACCTCCAGGCTCAGCTCCATGGTCGAGTCGAAGGCCCTGCTGACGAGCAGTCCGCGCAGCGGGCCGTACGAGCCGTCATAGGTGACCTGGGACATGCCGGGGTCGTAGAACACCATCAGCATCGCCCCGGTCACCGTCAGGACGACGAACGACCAGACGGCGATCTCCGCGAACATGAAAGACCAGTGGGAGAACTGGAACGAGCGGCGGTTGGCCAATATCGATCGCATGCGGGCCCCCTTCACGTTGCCTACTCACCAGACACATCGAGGCCTTGATTCGTGACACCGATGCGGCGTCGACGACGGTGATTCACGTCACGGCCCGTGTGCGAAGGGCCTGACACGCCGCCGTATATATTCATAGTAGAGAACTGTTCATTGATGTGAATGAATCTGGTACGGCGACCCGGCTTCGGAAGGAAACCCATGAACGCAGACGTGGCCGAACGGCTGGTGCGCTTCCAGCAGCCCGAGAAGACCCTGACCTACCTCGGGGGGCTCGACGACACCCGCGTCGCCGGCCTGTTCGGCCTGGACGTCGCCGCGTACCGCGACCTGGTCGAGGGCTGTGAGGCGGCGGTACGGCGGGCCGCGTCCGACATGCTCGCCGACCCGGTGGTCGCGGGACAGGTGGACCGGCTGCCATTCCGGCCGGGCCAGCACGTGGTGGCGATCGGTGAGAGCACCACCGCCGACCGCCTGTCCTGGTTCGAGATCCTGCGTCACCTGCTCACGGCGCGCCGCCCCGCGGACGCCGTCAGGCTGACCAATCTCGCCGTCACAGGGTGCACCACCACCCAGGCGCTGGCCCAGTTGCCCGCCCTGTCGTACCACCGTCCGGACTGGGTGCTGTGCATGCTCGGCGGCAACGACGTCCAGCGCCTCGGCCCCGGCCACGGTCCCACGCTCGTCAGCCCGTCCGAGAGCCGGCGCAACCTCCTCGCGCTGCGGGACCTCGCCACCCGGCGCACCGGGGCCCGGTGGGTGTGGCTCACGCCGTCCGCCGTGGACGAAGGCCGGATCGCCGCGTACCCGCACTTCCAGCGGGCCCACCTCAGCTGGTTCAACAGCGACATCGACCACCTCGCCGAGCACCTGGACGCCCAGCCCGAGCCCACGGTCGACACCCGCCTCGCCACCCGCATCGACAGCGGTGCCCGGGCGGACGGCTCGCCGCACCTCGACGACGGCCTGCACCTGACCCTCGCCGGCCAGCGCGCCGTGGCGGGCGCGTTCCTGCGCACCCTGGCGGAGTGACCGGTTCAGGGCGCCGATGCGCGATGCTCGGTCACATCAGGTGACGGGCTCGGCACCCGCGGGCCGCCACAGCGCTTCCGACGGGCCGGTCAGCGCTTGACGGCCCGCAGGACGACGAACTTGCGGTCGCTCGCGGCGACCTCGCAGTTGCCGAACAGCCGGCGCAGCTTCACGTGATAGCCGAGGTGCCGGTTGGCGACCACCCAGAGCTCGCCGCCGCGGCGCAGGGCCGCGCGCGACCCGTTGAACATGCGCCACGCCGTCGCGTCGGTCCTCCCGCGATGCGTGTGGAACGGCGGGTTGGTGAGGATCAGGTCCACCGTGCCCGTCGGCACGCCGGACATGCCGTCGGCCGCCAGGAACGTCGCCGCCCTGCCGCCTCCCGCGCCCGCGCCCGCGTCCGGGTCCGCGCCCGCGCCTGTGTCCGGGTCCGTGTTCGCCCGGAACGTCGCCTCCGCCGAAGCCAGCGCCTGGTAGGACTCGTCGATGAACGTCACCTTGGCGTCGCCGTCGCTCAGAGCGGCGGCCAGCCCGATCACCCCGTTGCCGCAGCCCAGGTCCACGACATGGCCACGGCCCCGGAGCGGCGGCAGGTTCTGCAGGAAGAACCGGGTGCCGATGTCCAGGCGGTCGGCGCAGAAGGTGCCCGCGTGGTTGGTGACGGTGAGCCCGGAGACCACTCCGATGCCGCTGGGCAGCGCGTAGCTGCGCGGCCACGGGCTGGCGTCACGGGGCAGCCCGGTGTCGGGTGAGCAGAAGATGAGCCGTGCCTTCTTCGCCGCCAGCGACGTCCTGGTCGGCCCGAGGACGCGTTCGAACAGCTCTAGCGTCGAGGTGTGGATCTCGGTGACCATCCCGGCGCCGACGATCAGGGTGCCCGCGTGCACGTGCGGCGCGAGACGGTGCAGCTGGTCCTCCAGGAGCGACAGCCCCTTGGGCACCCGGATCAGCAGCACGTCGATCCTGGGCGGTGGCGCGTCCATGGTCGTGCGCAGCCGTACGGTGTCCTCGGCGATCCCGTTGCGGCTCAGGTTCGCGCGGGTCGCCTGCTGGGTGAGGTACGAGTCGGTGATCTGCACGGGGCGGTGGCCGGCGAGCGCGGTGACCAGGGCGCCCCAGCGGTCGCCCAGCACGACCACGGTGCCCGACAGGTCGGCCGGTTCGCCGTCGATCCCGTCGAGGTGCCGCAGCAGGTACTCGTCGGCGGCGTCCCACGCGCGCAACTGGTCGCGAGGGTCCTCGGGGAAGCGGGTGAGCGCGAACTCGCCTCTCGACGTGCTCAAATGGTTCATCGCGCCTCAGGCTAGCGAGTCATGCGCCCGCTGTGCCATGTGCGGGATCGTCCGCGCGATGTTCTGCCGGGGGCTCCACAGGACCTTTGCCGTGAGGCACGATGATCGTGTGACGGACGCCATTCCGGCCGAGCGGATGCCGGCCGCGGTACAAGCCGCCAGGGCCGGCGCGACCCTGCAGTTGGGCTTCGCTCTTCTGCTTTTCGCCATGACGGGGGCGGACGCGGTGGCGGGCGCCGTCACCCCGATGTTCCTCGTGTGGTTGCTCCAGCTCCTCCTGGTCGTGGTCATCATGGGATTGCTGGTCTTTCGCTGGTCGTCACGCAGGAAGTGGGTGCGCTGGTGCGCCGTCGCCGTCGAGGCGGTCACGGTCGGCGGCAACGTCGTCGCGGCCGCGATCAGCGGTGAGCTCGGTTGGGGGACGCTGGTCAACCTGGGCGCCGTCCTGCCGGTCGCGATCCTCGTCATCTTGCTCACACCCTCCGCGGCACGCTGGTTCGACCGCTGACCATTCGCGCGTCCGGAGCGCCCGGGCAGGCGCGTCACGTCTGTGCCGTGAGCATGGCGTCGGCCAGGCCGGTACGGGCGTAGAGCACCGAACGGCCCGCCCGGTGGGTGCTGGTGAGACCGGCGGCCCGCAGGGCGGTGAGGTGCTGGGACACGCCCGCCGCGGACAGGCCCGAGCGCTGGGCGAGCTCGGTGGTCGAGGCGGGCGTGTCGAGTTCGGCCAGGATCAACGCCCGGGACCGGCCGATCACGGCGGCGAGAGCGTCCAGGTGCGCATGGGTCCGGCGCTCCCACAACGTGCCGATCCCGCGCGCCGGATAGGCGAGTTGCGGCGGTTCGGACGCGACGGACCGGGTCAGCACCCGTGGCCAGGCGAAGACCGACGGCACCAGGAGCAGCCCCGCGCCGGTGTCGATCCTGGTGATGGCGCAGTGCCGCTCTTCCAGGTGGAGGCTGCCGCCGGCCCAGCGCACCGTGTGGTGCAGCTCGTCCAGCGCCTGGGCCGTCCCCTGCTCGGCGACCTGGCGGCCCCGGTGGAAGAGGTCCGCCTCCAGCGCCGCGCGGATCCTGGCCCAGTAGGGGGCTATCGCGAGCGCCCAGTAGGTCTCGATCTCCGCGACCACCCGCGGCAGCCAGGCGTGCGGACTGCGGTGCAGGTTGCGCAGCCGGGGGGACAGGGCGCCGTCGCGCTCCCCGGCCAGGTGGTCGAGGTCCAGGCGTACCTGCTCGGGGTCGGTGGCCGCGATGGCGGCCAGCTCGTCGGCAAGGCCGGGGGACCGGGTCGCCGGCGCCGGGTTGAGGAAGTCGGGGAGGTGACCGACGGGCGGGATCATGTCGGCCAGCCAGCCGCGATCGAGGCCCGCGGCGGCCAGCCGGGGGCGCACCTGGTCGGCCCACGCGCGGTGCGGGCGCGGCACCACGGCGGCGGCCAGCGCTCTGACGCTGGTGACGACCTCCCACATGGGCGAGACGGCGAACCGGGTCTCGGCCAGATCGTTCACCGAAAAGGCCAGCCGCGTCCTCATGCCGCCTCCGCTGCTTCTCAGGATTCGGTCACAGCTTAATCAGTGGACCCCCGGGTTCCCGCACAGCAGCATCTCGGGAGCACGACCCGACGAGTACGACCTGAAAGGCAGTCACGCGCATGTCCCTTGACCTTCCCGCCTCCTCCGCCCCCGCCACCGATGCCGCGAGCCGGAGCAAGGCGCGGCTGTTCCGCGAGCTGAACGCCGAGTCCGTGCTGGTGCTGCCCAACGCCTGGGACGCCGCCAGCGCGGTCGTCATCGCCGCCGCCGGCGCCACGGCCATCGCCACGACCAGCGGCGGCGTCTCGTGGTCGCTGGGCCGCGGAGACGGGCAGCGGCTCGGCCGCGACGAGATGGTGGCGGCCGCCCGGCGCATCGTGGACTGCGTCGACGTGCCGGTGACAGTCGACGTGGAGGGAGGGTACGGGCCCGCTCCGGCGGACGTCGCCGCGACCGTGCGGGCGGTGGCCGGGGCCAGCGCGGTGGGCGTCAACCTGGAGGACTCCACGGCCGTCGGCGGCCCGCTGTTCGACGTCGCCGAGCAGGGCGCCAGGCTGCGGGCCGCCAGGGACGCCGCGACCGAGGCGGGCCTGCCGGAGCTGTTCGTCAACGCCCGTACCGACGTCTACCTGTTCGGGATCGGCGCGCCGGACGGCCGGCTCGGTGAGGTGCTGGAGCGCGCGGCGGCGTACGCCGAGGCCGGAGCCGACGGGATCTTCGTTCCCGGCCTGCTCGACCTGGACGTGCTGAACGCCCTCTGCGCGGCGTCGCCGCTGCCGGTCAACGCGATGGCCGTCGCCGGCGGACCCACCGTCGCCGAGCTCGCGCAGGCCGGGGTACGCAGGGTCAGCCTGGGCACCGCGCTGGCCCAGGCGGCCTACACCGCGGCCCGCAGAGCCGCCGCGGAGCTGCTCGGCACGGGGGGCCTCACAGCGCTGGACGGCTCACTGGGCTTCGGCGACCTCGACGTGCTGTTCCGCCGTTGACCCGCGCGCCGGTACGGTCAGTCCGGCGCCCAGTACTTCTGCCGCACCTGTTCGAGCTGCTGGACCACCGGCTTCCAGGAGGCGGGCAGCGTGTAGCGGCTGGCGCGGTGGCCCCGGTAGGCGAGCGTGTAGGTGATGAAGTCCGCTCCGGGCGGCCGTGCTTCCGAGCGGCCCACCCGCAGGTGCTTCAGATGGCCGCGCAACGTCCGTATCTCCTTGCCGGTGAGGCACTTGTCCACGGTGGGCCCCGTACGGCGGCTCACCCGTGCGCACCCGTCGGTGTACACGATCACGCGGTCCTTGAACCCCGCGAATCCGCCCGTCTCGCGCAGCTCCACCAGCACCTTCTTCTGCACGGTCGCCGCCTGCGCGGGCGGCGCCAGGGTCGCGCTCAGGACCACGGCCAACGATGCCGCGAGCGCTGTCTGCCTGCTCCTCATGCTTCTTAGACGTACCGGACGGGCCGGCGGCTCACGCGTCCCGGCGTTCGGGGTACACCACCGTCATGCTGCCGCCCATCGGCCGGCCGGACCTGGTCCACGCCGGATGGATCAGGGAAGGGAACGCGAGGGTCTTCTGCGAGGTCGTCGCGTCGCTCGTCCGCTACGACTTCGACGACCTCGACTGGCAGGCGGTCGAGGCCGCGCTGCCCGGCACCGACGACGAGCGGGAGGAAGGCTGGTACGGCTACCCGCTGGTCGGTGAGGTGACCCGGCTCGACCTCAGGCTGGCGCGGGCCGTGGGCGGGACGGTGATCTCCGTCGAGGTGCGCGGCGCCGTGGGCGACGTGCTCCGGGGACAGGTGGAGCTCGCCTGCGACCTGGCCGCCACGTACGACATGAGGCCCAGGTAGGGAAGCCCGTCCCGGAACCTGGGCCCTGCCGCCGCCCGAGCCGCTACGCGGAGCCGGGACCGCCCGGAGCGATCCCGCCCGAGGCCGGGAGGAGGTCGGCGAAGAGCGTGTCCCTGGAGGACGCCGCGGCGTCCTCGGCCGCCGTGACCGCCGTCAGAATCTCGTGGGCCAGGCTCGCCGCGTCGAGCCGTCTCCGGCTGCGCGCCGAGATCTCCAGCCGCACGAGGGTGCCGAGCGCGTCGGTGACGGCCGTGATCCCGCCGTCGTCGGCCCGGCCGGAGAACTCGGCGGCACTCCATTCCTCCACCCTCGCCTCCGCCCGCGCGGCGGCGGAGATGAGCGCGTCCAGCCGCGCCTGCGCCTCCTCGAACTCCTTGATCCCGTCAGAGCCTTCCACCGCAGAGCCTTCCACCGCTCAGTCTCCTCGCAGCACGTTGCGGATGTATCCGTCGAGCGGGTCGGCGGCGTCGGCGCCCGTGGTGCTCCGGCCCGGGCCCGAGAGCTCCTGCATGACCTCCGTCAGCCGATCGCCCATCGTCCGGTGAGCCGCGGCGATCGCCTCCTGGACGGCGTGCGCGAGCTGGACGTGGTCGAGGCCGCGCAGGCCGCGCGGATCGATCGACAGCCCGCGCAGGCGCCCGCTGCCGCTCACCTCGGCGCGCACCACCCCTGACGGGTCGGTGCCCGCCAGCCGCTCCTCCGCCAGCCCGGTCAACGCCCCGTTCAGGGCGCGGGTCCAGTCGTCGGCCTGGCGCAGCAGGTTGACGACGTCCTCCGGCCCGTTCAGGGCGGACGCCTCGACGTCCCTCATGAGGCCTTCTTGGAGGGTGACTTGCCCTTGGCCGGTTCGGGCTCGTTCATGGGGACCCAGTACTCGTCCACCAGGCGGGGGTCGGCGATCGCGTCGGTGAGGTGCAGGTCGCGCGCGCCCCGCGACGGGTCGCCGGACCGGTAGAAGGCGCCTCTCAGGTCGTTGAGCTTCAGCTCCAGCTTGTTGAGCTCGCTCTCGTACTTGTTGTAGACGTCGGCGAACTGCTTGACGAGGTTGCCGGCCGCGCTCATGAACAGGCCGACCTGGGTCATCAGGGCGACCCTGCCGACCGGGTGCGTGCTCATCGTGGCCACCGCGCGCAGGATGGGCGCCGAGGTGGCGTACAACCCGAACACCGACAGGTCGTACTCCATCACCTCCTTGTACTGGCTGTGCATGGTGCTGCTCATCGCGCCGGAGATCTTGCCGAGCTGGCCGTACAGGCCGTTGATGTTGAACCGGACGTACTGCTGGAGGGTCTGCTGCGCCACGCCCTTCCAGTAGGGGGTGATGTCGTCGAAGAACGAGCGCCATAAGTCGGACCGGCTGCCCTCCAGCGCCCCGGCCATGTCCTTCCACAGCTCGCGTCGCGCGTAGAACAGGAACGGGTTGCCCATGTTGAGGGTGGCCACCACGTCGAGCGCGAGCGCCGCCGCGCCGAGCCCCGAGACCGCCATGGCGGCCCGGTTGTTCTGGCGCAGCGGGTTCAGCCCCTGGATCAGCCGCCGATAGAAGCCGGGGTCGGTACGCGGCGTGGGGCTGACCGTGATGGTCCGCTGCACGGTGCCGTTGGCGTTGGCGATGTGCAGTTGCCGGTCGCCCGTGGGCGCGGTCTGACCGGGCAGGATCAGCTTCGGCGGTTCGCCCGACGAACTCGACGGAACCGTCATCGCGGATTCCTCCTCATGCGGGGGTGCTGTGGTGGTCGGCGGCGTGGTAGTTGTCGGCGGCCTTGACGATCTTGCCGCCGTCGGTGCGCAACAACCCGGACAGGATGCCGGCGCAGTCGGCCCAGGTGTCGGAGACGGTGTTGAACCGGTTGACGAACAGCAACCCGGCTATGGGCACGCCGGCCATGGGGATGAGCTGCCAGCCCTCGAAGCGGGGCGTCCAGTGCTTGACGGTCTCCACGCCGGTGGCCGAGCTGTCCATGGTGCCGGCGAACTTCCGTATGAACGCCTCGTTGACGTCGTAGCCGTTGGGGCTGCCCGTGTCGTCCGGCGGCGGCGCCTGCCGGGTGGACACGGCCAGTGCCGGCTGCGCCTGGCCGGCGGACACGGCCCGTGCCGGCTGCGCCCGCAGGCTCTGCGGGAGGCAGGCAGGCGGCGGGCAGGCGGGGGTGTGCGGGCACGGGCTCACCACTGAGGGCGAACCAGCCGCGAACGACAAGGCATGATCATCTGACACGGGCTCTTTGTATCATCACCGTTCCGGGCGGCTGGAGCCGCCGTGGCCGATCCGGCGCGGGTGAACGGAAGATAACTCTCGCGTTACTGACACAGCCTCGCGCGGTGCGTAAATTGCGGCTGGTGTGATCACTGATCACTGATCGCCCGTCACTTCCTGTTTCCAGGATCTCCTCTCCAAAGGGTCACATGACGACGCACCTCCCCTCCTTCCCCGCCGTGAACGAGAACCCGCTCGACACCTGCCTCCGGCTGCGCGAGATCGCCCCCGTGGTCGAGGTGGAGTTCCCGGGCGGCGTGCCCGCCTACCTTGCGCTGACCCACAAGGCCGTGCGGGAGATCCTCGCCGGGGACAACAAGACCTTCCTGCGGGACCCCCGCCACTGGCCCGCGCTGTACGACGGATCGATTCCCGAGGACTGGCCGCTGCGCGCCATCGTCCAGGGCGGTCACCTGTCCACCATGGACGGCGGCGACCACAGGCGGCTGCGCGGCCTGGTCGGCAGGGCGTTCACGCCGGCCCGGGTGCAGGCCCTGGAGCCGCGGATCCAGCAGATCATCGACGGCCTGCTGGACGACGTCGTGGCCGCCGGCGACGGCGTCGACCTGGTGCCCGCCTTCACCGAGGCGCTGCCGATGTGGGTGATCTGCGAGCTGTTCGGCATCCCCGCCGAGGACCGGCTGCGCCTGCGCAACTGGACCGCCACGCTGCTGGCGCACACCACCCCGCCGGAGGTGGCGTTCGCGACGCAGAACGAACTGCAGGCCTTCCTGCACGAGCTGGTGGAGCGCAAGCAGCGCGAACCGGGCGACGACCTCACCTCGGGCCTGGTGCAGGCCCGCGACGAGGGCGACCGGCTGACCACCGACGAACTCGTCGGCGTGCTGTGGCTCATGCTCGTCGCCGGCCACGAGACGACCGTGCACCTGCTCGGGTACGCCGTCGTGGCCCTGGCCCGCAACCCCGGCCAGCTCCGGCTGGCCATGGCCGAGGACCGCTGGGCCGACGTGGTCGAGGAGACCCTGCGCTACCGCCATTCGGTGATGATGACCAGCTTCCGTTTCACGGCGGAGGACGTGACCGTTGCGGGGGTGCGCATCCCCAAGGGCAACGCGGTGGGCGTGGTCTACCAGGCGAGCGGCGTCGATCCGGCGGAGTACGGCGACAGCGCCGACCGGTTCGACATCACCCGTGAGCAGACCGGGCACCTCGGCTTCGGCCACGGCCCGCGCTACTGCATCGGGGCGCCGCTGGCCCGGCTGGAGAGCAGGCTGGCTCTCGCCTCGCTGTACCGGCGGCTGCCGCGGCTGAGCCTCGCGATCGACCCCGACGACATCGCGTACTCCCCGTCGTTCTTCACGATCGGCCCGCTGTCGCTGCCGGTGGACCTCGGTCTCACCGCGTCCTGACGTTTTGCCGGTCGTTGGCATCGGAGCGCCGGCGACAGGGGTACGTCCTCCCCCATGGGGCGATCTTCGCAGCCCCGGAGGGGAGGACGGTCATGTACGCGACGGTACGGCGGTACGAGGGAGTCACCGATCCCGCCG
This sequence comes from Nonomuraea rhodomycinica, assembly GCF_013363995.1. Lineage (GTDB taxonomy): Bacteria > Actinomycetota > Actinomycetes > Streptosporangiales > Streptosporangiaceae > Nonomuraea > Nonomuraea rhodomycinica. The sequence goes on from NZ_JABWGO010000010.1 coordinate 189,067, forward strand.
AGGCGGCACGCCTGGTCAACGAGGGGTTCGTGCCGCTCCTGCGCGACGTCCCCGGGTTCGTGGCCTACTACTGGGTCGACGCGGGGGACGGCGTGATGCTGTCCACCAGTGTCTTCGAGGATGAGGCCGGGGCCGAGGAGTCCACCAAGCGGGCCGCCGAGTTCGTGCGGGAGAGCCTCTCGTCCCTGCTGCCGAACGCTCCTCAGGTCACGGCCGGCGAGGTCGTGGCGACCGGGTGACGGCCGGCTGCCGCTCAGGCGACTGATCAGGCGGCTGGTCAGGGCGGCTGGTCAGGGCGGCTGGTCAGGGTGGCTGGTCAGGGTGGCTGGTCAGGCGGCGCCGAAGTCCGCGGCGTGGTCGCGGGCCCACTGCCCGTACGTCCGGGCGGGCCGGCCGGTGACCTTCGCGATCGTGTCCGTGGGCGGCAGGGGCCGGTCCACGGCGGCGGCCGACTCGCGGATCACCGCCTCGGCGACCTGCGGCGTCGTCCAGGCGCCGAGCTCGGCCCGGTACTCCTCCAGGTCCTGGACGTCGAAGCGGACCGGGCGGCCGACGGCCTCGCCGATCAGCTCGGCCTGACGCCTCCGGGTGAGCAGTTCCGGCCCGGTCAGCGTGTACGCCGCGCCCTCGTGCCCCGGCTCGGTCAAGGCGCGTACGGCGACCGCCGCGATGTCGGCCTCGTGCACGGGCGCCGAGCGGGAGTCCGGGAACGGGTCCCGTACCACTCCCTCGTCCCGGACCGAGCGGGCCCACTGCAGGGTGTTGGTGGCGAACCCGCCCGGCCGCAGGAACGTCCAGGCGACGCCGGAGCGGGTCACGGCCTGCTCCGCGTCGCCGTGCATGCGGCTGATCGCGTCGGCCGAGGCGGGATCGTGGAGCACCCCGGACAGCAGGACGATGTGCTCCACCCCGGCGGACGCCGCGGCGGCGACGAAGCCGTCCACACCGCGCGGCTCGGCGTACAGGAAGACCTTGCCGACGCCCGTGAGCGCCTTGCCGAACGTGGCGGGGTCGGCGAGGTCGCAGAGCACCGCCTCCACCCCGGCGGGCACGCGGGCCGCGCCCGGGTCGCGGCCGGCCGCGCGGACCGGCTCTCCCGCGTCGAGAAGCTGTCGTACGAGGCTGCGCGCGACGTGCCCGCGCGCTCCGGTGACCAGAATCGTCATGTGACCAGCCTGGCCGCGGCCAGGAGAGGCCGGGTAGGCACCCGTGGGCCTGGGACTCGCAGTACCAGGCCATGATGGAGGACGATGAACAGGGAGGAACTGGGCAGCTTCCTGCGCAGCAGGCGCGAGCGGGTCAGCCCCGGCGAGGTCGGGCTCGCTCCCGGCGGCCGGCGCCAGACGCCGGGGCTGCGGCGCGAGGAGGTCGCGCTGCTGGCCGGGATCTCGGTCGACTACTACATCCGGCTGGAGCAAGGGCGCGGGCCGCAGCCGTCCGCGCAGGTGCTCGCCGCGCTCAGCCGTACGCTGCGGCTGAGCGGCGACGAGCACGACTACCTGCTCCGCATGGGCGACCAGGCGCCGGCTCCGGCGGGCTCCTCGCCGGAGGTGCCCGCGAACGCGCTGCGCCTCCTGGAACGCCTGGACGAGGTCCCCGCGATGATCGTCAACACCCGCGGCGACCTGCTGGCCTGGAACGAGATGCTGGTCGCGCTCATCGGCGACCCGGCAGACATACCGCGCCGGGAGCGGAACACGCTGCGATGGCTGTTCGGCACCGAGCCGAACCTGCCGCACAACCGGGTCGAGCTCGCCCGCCAGGCCGTCGCCGACCTGCGGGCCAGCGGCCGCTACCCGGACGACCCGGGTGTGCGGCAGCTCGTGGACGAGCTGACCTCGACGAGCCGGCTGTTCGCCGAACTGTGGGCGGCGCGGGAGGTGGAGGTGCAGCGGACCATGACGAAGAGGACCACGCATCCCGTGCTGGGCGAGATGGAGCTCGACTGCGAGGTCCTGTCCCTGCCCGGCGGCGACCATCGCGTCATCCTCTACACCGCCGCCCCGGGCACGCCCACCCATGACGCGCTCAAGCGGCTGCGATCATCACGCGGCCGGCCGCCCAGGCACGCGGGATGCGTCATCCCCACCGGACCTGCCGACAGGTGACCGGCGGCCTCTCGCCGGCGGGTGAGCGCTGTCAGGCGTATCGCTCCAGCCAGGCCACGATGTGGTCGACGTAGCTGTCGACGTACCTCAGCGGCTTGCCGCCGAGTTCGAGGACCGCGACGAGGTGGTCCACGCCGAAGGTGCGATCCCAGACGCGGGCCCGCCGGTAGGTCTCGCGGTCGACGGCCTGGCGGAGGTGGTCCCAGCCGTGCCAGGCCATGAAGGCGGCGTCGATCGCGGGATCGAACAGGTGGGCCCGGTCCCAGTCGAGGACGCCGATCAGCCGGCCGTCCTCGCCCCAGTGGACGTTGCTCCCCACGAGGTCGCCGTGGACGAGCGTGTCGGGGACCGGCTCCAGGGCCGTCGCCTCCGCCAGGCGCCGCCGGCCCTCCTCGCGCCACCTGTCGGGGAAGCGCGGGATGACCTCCTCGGCCAGGATCGCCGCCCAGTTGTCGCGGCCCTCGTGCTCGCGCGGCGCGGGCAGCAGGGCGCGCAGCTCCGGCGTGACGGGGAGCTCCCGGATGGCGCTCAGCAGGGCGCCGGTTCCCGCGGGGTCGCCCACGCCCTCGGGGTGCCCGGCGCCGTCGATCCACGACACGGCGACGGCCGCCCGCTCCTCGAACCACGTCACCGGGGTCAGCGGCTCGGGGACGGCGAAGGGGAGCCCGGCGGCGGCGATCAGACGCAGCACCTCGGTACGGCGTGGCAGGGCCTCGGCGCCGGTGGGGCGCCGGCTGACGCGCACGGCGGCGACACCGGGCAGCAGGACGACGTCGTGGATGCCGCCCCGGACGAACCGCGCCGAGTCGAGGCGGGCCCCCGGCACGAGCGCGTCGGCCATCGCCAGCAGGTCGTCGGGTACCCGGTCGGTCATCTCGTTCGGCTGCTCTCGGTCGTGCGGTCGGTGCGGGCGGTCAGAGGGTGTGGCCGCCGAGGTCGCGGACGACCCCGGCGAAGGCGCGGACGAAGTGCAGCTCCGCCGCGAGGGTCAGGACGACCTCGATGTCGGCGACGCGCTGACACCCGGCGAACCCCTTCTCAGCGGACGTCGAGTGCGCTGACAGCGTGGTTCAGAGAACTCTGATCCGTCAACAGAGATCCTCCTCACGCATCGGGACATGACTGTGAACACCGAGATCCGGGCCGGTGTGCCGGCCCTCGGCCTTGCCCTGACCACCGCCGGCACCGCCGCCGCGGGCGTGGCGGCGTGGCTGGCGCAGGCCCGGCCGTCCCGCCTGATCGGCGGTGGTTCCTGGTCGCCGGACCAGGCGACCGAGGTGGCGCTCGGCCGGTCGTTCGACGTGGTGATCCACCTGCACAAGGTCACGGCCGCCCGGCTCCTGCCGTGACCCGCGACGGCCCGTGACCCGCGAGGGTCCGTGACGGGTGGCAGCCGGACGACGGCGGCCGGGAGGCCGGCGTCGTCCGGTCCCTGGAGTCGGGGAGGGCGGCCTCACCGAGCCGGAGAGAGAAGGCTCATCGAGCCGGCGAGAGAAGCCTCATCGAGCGGGAGAGAGCAGGCTCACTGAGGGGCGTCGAAGGTCCACACGGCGTGCGCGCCGGGGCCCACGGCGAGGGTCGAGCGGCCGATCCGCTCCTCGGTCATGTACGCCAGCGACTTGTTGAGCACGAAGTCGACCCGCTTCAGGCCGGCCTGCTCGCGCGGAACGGAGTCGAGGTGGATCCGGGTGCCGCCGCCCGTCGCGACGACGCCGCCGTTGGCGAGGGACTGGACGGTGAACCCGCCGGCGCGCAGCAGCGGCACCATGGTGGCGAGGTCGCGGGCCGGGACCCCCATGCGGATGGCGGTGATGTCGCGCATCAGGCGGTCGCGGTAGTCGTCGGGCAGGTAGCGCTCGCGGCCGACGTCGCCGGGGAAGCTCTCCGGCTCGGTCTTGCTGCGCGGGTCGGCGAAGTACTCCGGCAGGTACTCCATCGCCCAGGGGTCGAAGGCCTCGTACTGGTCGCTGAAGGTGCGGATGGTGTCGAACCACGGCACCTTGACGCCGTCGCCGAAGTCGCGCGTCTGGCGGTACGGGACCGGGGTGATCCCCTGCGCCTTCAGCCGCTCGCCCACGGTGGCGAGGTCGCCGGCGCGCTCGGCCGAGACGGCCATGCCGGCGGAGCCGAACTCGGCGTCCTGGCCGGGCAGGTCGCCGACCGAGAACAGTTCGAGGTAGGTCTCCCGGCCCTTCAGGTAGCGGCCCTTCCAGGTCATCCCGCCGCCGGTCGTGGTGCGGACCTCGAAGTTGGCGAACTTCTTCAGGTACTCGGAGTTCTCGACCGCGTCGGCGGTCTCCTTGTCCACAACGCTGTAGGCGTGGTTGTAGAACAGCAGCTGACGGTCGGTCTTCGGCTGGGCCTCGTCGGCCGTGGCCGCGCTCGCGCCTCCCGCGACCGCACCGGTCAGCGCGACGGTGAACGCCGCGGTGAGCACGGTGATCGTCCGTAAGGTTCGGTTAATCAGCATGTTCGTGATCTTAGGCAGGCAGTGATCAACACCACTGGGGATTTGACAATCCCCTAACATCGCGGTTCGAAACGGCGCAGGAACCCGTCGTCGAGGACGAGGAAGCGGGTGATGCCCCGCACCCGGTCGCCGGCGAGGGTGAGCACGATCACTCCCGCGGGCTCCCCGCCGAGGCGGCAGGTGAAGGCCGGCTGCCCGTTCGCCCGCGTGGGCACCAGCAGCACGGGCAGGTCCGCGCTCCAGGCGGTGCTCGCCCGTAGGAACGAGGCGATCGCCGGCACGCCGTGGTACTCGTGCGGCGCCGGAGGCATGGCCAGCCACGCGTCGTCGGTGAGCAGGGTGACCAGCGCGTCGATGTCGTCGGCGGTGAAGGCGTCGGCGAAGCGGCGGACCAGCTCGCGCTCCCGCGCCGATCCCGGCGCGGGCGCCTCGGGGTGGCGCCCGCCGCCCCGCTCCGGTTGTCGGGCGAGCGAGGTGCGGGCCCGTTGCAGCAGTCCCTTGACCGCGGTCGGCGTGACGCCGAGCATCGGCGCGACCTCGCCGGGCGGGTAGCCGAGCACGTCCCGGAGCACGAGGACGGCGGCCTGCCGGGGCGGGAGTCGCTGGAGCGCGGCGACGAACGCCAGCTCGACCGCCTCGCGCGCCGTGCAGCGCGCCTCGGGACCGGGCGCCGCGTCGGGCACCAGCAGCGTGTCCGGGTACGGCTGCAGCCACGGCACGTCTCCGTGACGGCTCGGCGGCGGCGGCTCGAACGGCGGCTTCGGCTCCGGCGGGACGCGCCGCCCGCGGTCGCGCAGCGCGTTCAGGCAGCGGTTGGTGGCGATGCGGTACAGCCACGACCGCAACGACGAGCGGCCCTCGAAGCCGTCCAGGCCGCGCCAGGCGGCGAGGAGCGTCTCCTGCAGGACGTCCTCGGCGTCCGTCAGCGATCCCAGCAGGCGGTAGCAGTGCAGCAGCAGCTCGCGCCGGTACGCCGCGACCTGCTCCTCGAACGCGATTTCCGCCACGACCGTTCCGTTCCGCGGGCTTCCGGTGTCGTAACGGGCGACAACGGAAGGAGACACCATGTCCGGCTCAGCATTGCAGATCGCGCTGGCCCACCACCGCGCGTGGACCGGCAAGGACCTCGACCTGGCGATGAGCTACCTCGCCGACGACGTCGTGTGCGACGCCCCGGCGGGGCGGCTCACGGGCGTCGAGGCGTACCGGGAGTTCCTGGGGCCGTTCGCCGAGCACCTGCTCGTCAGGGCGGAGCTGATCGCCGCGTTCGGGGACGACGAGACGGCTTTGATCATGTACGACGCCGAGACCGTCCCGGCCAGGAGCGCGCCGGCGGCCGAATGCGTCACGGTGCGGGACGGGAGGATCGTCCACAACCGGTTCGTGTTCGACCGGACCCCGTTCGAGGAGTTCCGCCGTCGCCAGGAGCAGTCCCGGGCGTGAGCCGCCCGCCGCCCGGGCTCGGGCCGTTCCACGGCTCCGGCTCCGGGCGGCGGGAGTCAATTGATCTTGACCGGGGTACTGGCCGGTAACGACGATCGGGGGATGCGCCTGCCTCGTGTGAAACCCGAGCACGCTCCCCAGCGGCTCGGCGACGGCACCGTCCGGCTCGGCGGGGCCCTGTACGGCATCGCCTCCGAGATCGCGGACGCCGACGGCTGGGCCTGGACGGCGCTGAGCCTCATGGACGGCACGCGTCCCCCCGCGCGGATCGCCGCCGAGCTGCGCGCCCGCCACCCCGTGCTGACGTGCGAGGAGGCCGAGGACATCGTCGCCACCCTTGTGTCGTCCGGCCACGTGGAGGACGCCGCGCCCGAGCCCTGCCCGGAGCTGACCGAGCGGGAGAAGGAGCGCCACAGCCGCACCAGGGACTACTTCCGCTGGGTCGACCTCACCCCGCGCGACCACGGCTGGGAGCCGCAGGTGCGGATCAAGAACGCCCGGGTGGTGGTGCTCGGCCTGGGCGGGACCGGCAGCCACGTGGCCTGGACGCTGGCCGCCGCCGGCGTCGGTCGGCTGCACCTGGTGGATCCCGACGTCGTGGAGCTGTCCAACCTGAACCGGCAGATCCTCTACACCGAGCCGGACGTCGGCCGGCTCAAGGCGGAGGTGGCGCTCGACCGGCTGCGCCAGGTCAACTCCGAGATCGGCATCACCGCCGAGGCGGCCGCGGTGGACGGCCCCGGGCGGCTGGCCCGCCTGATCGACGGGTTCGACGTCCTCGCGCTCTGCGCCGACCGCCCCCGGGGGCCGTACGGGATCCAGAGCTGGGCCAACCGGGTGTGCGCCGAGGCGGGGATCCCGTGGGTGAGCGGCGGGTACAACGGGCCGCTCGTCAGCGTGGGCGTCTTCGGCCCGGGCGGTCCCTGCTACGAGTGCGTGCGCGCCGGCATCCCGTCGCGGCCCGGCGCGGACTACGCCTGGCCCGGCGTGACCGGGGCCTCGGCCGGGCTGTCCGGCCACCTGGTGGCGCACGACGTCCTGGCCCTGGTGACCGGGGTCATGTCCACGCCGCCGGGCTACTTCCACGGGGTGATGCTGCTGGACCCGGACGGCCACGTGTACGCCCGCCACCCCTCGCGTCCCGATTGCGACATCTGTTCTTGATCAAGGAGCGGGAAGACCGTACGTTCGCGGTTACCGTTCCCCACTCACCTCGGTAAGGAGGAGTGTCATGAGCAACACCCCCGCCCCGGAAGCGCAGCAGGAGCGGAAGCCGCGCAAGAGGATCGTCGTCCGCCGGCTCGACAAGGTCGGGCCGACCGCGTGGGCGCCCAGCCAGGGCAACTCGAACTGACCCGCGTGCGGGCGGGGGGTGGCCCGCCCGCACGCCGGGAGGCCTGATGAGTCACGTCGAGAGGCCCGCCGGGCCTGTTCGGGAGGCCTGATGAGTGACGTTCTGAACCGTCTGCGCACGGTCCCCGCCCAGGTGATGGACGCCGCCGAGTACGGGGCCGACTTCGCCGGGGCGCTCGCGGCCACGAGCGGCGTCGTGTGGAAGCTCGAACGGGCGCAGCATTTCGACGAGGGAGACCTGCCCAGCTACCTGGCGATGGTCGAGGGCGACTGGGACCGCGCGATGGAGCTGGCCGAGCGGATGCGCCCCGGCTTCCGCGACGACAATCCCGCCCGGCTCGACTTCCGGCGGATCAGGGTGGTGGAGGAGCCGTTCACCCCGTATCTCCGCTGGGAGCTCGCGCTGCTCGCCATGCGGGCCGAGGAGGGGGAGAACGGCCGGGTGGTGCCGGTCTCGGCGGTGCGCCCGTACGAGGACGGCGGCCCCGTGCCGGAGCTGGTGCTGCTCCGTCCGACCCTGCTCTACGAGGTCCTGTACGACGAGGCGGGCAGGCACGTCGGGGCCCGCCGGATCACCGACCCGCGGGTCGTCGAGCCGTGCGTGCCGGTCCTGGCCGGCCTGTTCGAGCGCGGCGAGGACCTGCGCGCGTACTGGGTCAGAAAGCGTACGGCCTAGGGCCGGCGATCGGCTCAGAGATCGGCTCAGAGATCGGCTCAGAGGTCGGCGAGGAAGCCGAGCGCCGTCGCCCAGGCGCGCTCGGCGGACTCGGGGTCGTGGTCGGGCAGGTCCGGGTCGGTGAACAGGTGGCCCGCGCCCGGGTACCGGAACACCTCCACGTCGGCCCCGGCCCGGCGCATCAGCAGGTACCACGTGTTCTGCCAGTCGACCGGCTCGTACGTGTCGGGGTCGGCGACGTGGAGCTGCACGGGCAGGTCGTCCAGGAACGCTCCCTCGGGCAGGTCGGACGTGCCGTGCATCAGCAGCAGGCCCCGGGCGTTCTCGTCGGCCAGGGCGAGGTTCTGCGCGAGCGCGCCGCCGAGGGAGAGCCCCGCGTACACGACGCCCTGCCCGGACAGGGGAGCGGCGGCGGCCACGGCCCGCTTCAGCAGCTCGTCGCGGCCGAGCTCGTCCTTGATCGCGATGGCCTCCTCGGGCGTGCCGACGACGCGCCCGTCGTACAGGTCGGGGACGTGCACCTCGTGGCCGGCCGCGCGCAGCCGCCCGGCGGCCTGGTGGACGGCGGGCCGCAGGCCGTACTGGGAGTGCAGGAGCAGGATCCGTGCCATGGGGCCAAGTCTAGGAGGGCCCCTCGTCGCTCCCGTGCCGCACAATGTCCGGATGATCCGTCCACGCTTATCCGCCCTGTCCCTGGTCCTGCTCCTGACGCCGGTCGCCGGTTGCGCGTCCGCCGACCTGGGGATCTTCGATCGGACCGGTTACACGATGACCAGCCAGGCCATGGAGCCCACGATCAAGCACGGCGCCCACATGTCGGTGCGGCGGGTCGGCGACGCGTACGTCCCGCGCGTCGGCGACGTCATCGTCTACCGCGAGCCGGAGGGCTGGTCGGTGGGCACCCCCGACCCCGAGAGGACCTATGTCTCGCGGGTCATCGGCGTGCCGGGCAGCACGGTGAAGTGCTGCGACTCCCACGGGCGGCTGGAGCTGGACGGCAAGGCGCTGGACGAGCCGTACATCGCCAAACCCCCGGCCTCCGACCTGGACTTCGACGTGCAGGTGCCGCGCGACCGGATATGGATCATGAGCGACAACCGGCATTCCGCCCTGGACTCCCGCTCCCATCAGGACGCCCCGGGCACCGGGACGATCAGCGTCTCCGACGTCGTCGGGGTGGTCGAGGATCCGCGGGGGTCCTAGGCGCCGGCCGGCTCCAGGAACTCCAGGCGGTTGCCGTGCGGGTCCTCGCTGTAGAAGCGGCGCATGCCCGGGAAGTCGTCGTCGAACGTGACCGGGTACCCGGCGGCGCGCAGCCGCTCGGCCCACGCGTCGAGGCCGGAGACGAGCAGCCCGGGGTGGGCCTTGCGGGCCGGGCGGAAGTCGGCCTCGACGCCCAGGTGCAGCTCGATGCCGTGGCCGCGGAACCAGCAGCCGCCCCGCGCCGCCAGCACCGGGGGCTTGGGGATCTCGGCCAGGCCGAGGACGCCCTCGTAGAAGTCGCGAAGGGCCTGCTCGCTCCCGGGCGGGCAGGCCAGCTGGACGTGGTGCAGCATCGGGGCTCCTCTCGGTATCTTGATGTCAAGTTACATCAGCGGAGGTCGCCAGCTGCTCGCGCAGCAGATCGTGCCGGAAGTAGTACATGCCACCGACCTTGCGGAGAACCCCGCGCCGGTGCGCGTCCTCCAGGAACGCCAGGACGCGCCAGGGCAGGACGCCCCGGAGCGTGAAGAACACGCGGGCGATGAGGAACCGGACCCAGGAGTTCTCCAGCAGGGTCACGAGGACGAGGGTGAGGACCGCCGCGAGGCCGAGCGACCACGGCGAGGAGGGCCCGGTCGTGACGAGGAGCGTGAGAGCGAAGTCGATGACCGCCGCGATGAAGGTGATCACGCCTCTGCTCAGGACGACGAACAGCCAGAGCGAGGTCACGAGGGCCAGCCCGGCCGCCTGTCCGGCCGTGGACCCCTGCATGGCGCTGAGGTACCAGTGGACGGCGGCGAAGAGGACCGCGGCCGGACCTCCCGCGGTGAGCAGGGTCATGGGGCTCAGGAACACGGGGGAGAGCGAGTGGTCCCCCGCGAAGACGTAGACCAGGACGACGAGGGCGATCGTCGTGCCGAGCACGAGCCCCACGACGGGCGACGCGGCGACGGCGAACGCCACGGCGGCGGCCAGGCCGGCCAGCGAGCTGAAGATCAGGTTCTCGGCCGGGGACGGGACCTCGTCGGTCAGCGACTCCCGGGAGATCCCGTGCTTGGGGAAGCGGCGGGCGAGATGGGACAGCCACGAGTGGACGTCGCGATGGCCCCAGGAGGGTCCGGGCAGGTCGTCGCGGCCGGCGTAGACGGTGGGCACCAGGTGCGCGAGCAGATGGGCCTCGACGGCGTGCCGGGTCCTGAACGTGAGCAGCAGGTCGGGGTCCTCGGCGCCTTCCGCGTACGTCATGCGCGCCAGCGACAGGGCGAGCGGCGTGGACAGGCCGCGCGCCGTCTCGCTGTCGGGCGCGCGGGTCAGCTCCCCGAACACCCTCTCCCACCGCGGAAGCCGCGCGGGTTTCGTGGTGATGGTCAGGTACTCGCGGATCGCCTCCGCGTCCAGCGGGTTGAGCTCCACGACGGCGGCGGCCGTGAGCACGTCCGCGTCGGGATGGTCGATGGTGGCCGCGTACTCGTGGCTGCGGCTGGTCAGGATGACGGGCGACGTGGCGCCGAAGGTGGCGTTGATCTCTCTCAGCGTCCGGGTGCGGAGCGGCTCGGGCATCTCGTCGAGGCCGTCGAGGATCGGCAGCAGCCGATCCAGGCTCACGGACTCGTGGAAGCCGTAGTCCGCGCGCAGGCGCGCGTAGATCCACGTCGTGAGCCGTTTGCCGTCGGCCGGCTCCCGGGTGGACAGCCGTAAGATCACCGGTACGGGAGAGTCGTCGTCCCGGCGGGCCAGCCAGGCGAGGGCGAAACGCATGATCAGCGATGACTTGCCCGCGCCGGGCTCGCCGAGTATCACGAGGCGTGGGGCTCGGAGCCTGGTCCGGACGATGTCGTAGAGCTCGTCGAGGGAGCCGTCGAGGTCGATCGGCTCGTCGCCGCCGTGGATGACGCGCCAGTGGTCGCTCACCGGTGGGCCGAGGGTCCGCCAGGAGACCGGGAGCGGCCTCGGGTCGAGCAGCCGCTGGCGCAGCTCCTCCGACTCCCAGACCTGGCGGACTCTGGCGGCCAGCCGTGCGAGGCGCTCCGCCATGACCTCGGCGCTCACCTCCTGATCGTCGGGATCGGCGGCGGCGGCTGTGGCGGCTCGGCCCCGCAGCCAGCGCAGCAGCGCGACCGAGCCTCCGATGAGCGCGACGACGGCGCTGACGATGCTCGCCCACTGGTCGGCGTTCTCCCAGCCTTCGGACAGGAAGAACCACCCCAGCGTGACACCGCCGACCGGGACGAGGAAGAGAGCGAGGATGAGTGCCCAGTACCAGACGCGAAGGCCCGAGCGTTGGCGCATCAGGCCAGCATGCCGCCCGGGCGCCCGCCGGCAAAATCAGCCGGCTCGGCCCTCCGCGCCGAGGGCGGCGGCGAGTTCGTCGGGGGTGAGGCGGCGGGAGGCGACGTAGTAGAGCACGGAGCCGGCCGGCAGCTCGGTCCGCCAGTCGGGGTTCACGAGCAGCTCGTCGCCGGTGCGGGCGGCCAGCAGCGTGGCCCCGCAGCGGCGGCCGAGCGAGACCTGGCAGCGGTCCACCAGCACCGGCCCCACCGACTCGGGCAGCCGCACCGAGTAGGTCTCGGCGTCGCCGTGGGTCATGAGCTGCGTGTACACCTCGGCGATGCCCGGGTCGCGCAGCTCCTCAGTGATCATGTACGGGCTGTGCCACTGGACGCAGCGCAGCGTGTCCCGGACGTAGCGGAGCTGGCGGACCCGCGAGACGTCGCGCAGCGCCACGACGAGGTGCGCCCCGTGGGCCACGTGGTCGGCGGTGATCGCGACGGCCAGCGCCTCGTTGTCGTCGCGGGCGTCGACGAGGACGCTGTGCGCCCGGTGGACGCCGGCCCGGAGCAGCACCTTGTCGTCGGTCAGGTCGCCGCGCACGAACGTCACCTCGCGCTCCGGCATGGGGTGGGTCTGCACCTCGTCCCACGCGCAGAGCACGATGCGGCACGACCCGTCCGCGGCCAGCTCGTCCACCATCTGCTCGGTACGGCCGGGCGTGTAGCCGAGCAGCACGATGTGACCGGACATGTCCACGGTGACGGCACCTCGCATCCTTCGTCCCTTGGCGCGTTCCAGGCTCGACGCGAACCTCGTGAAGACGGTCGTCAGCGTCGCGATGCCGCCGGCGATGACGTACGCGCCCACGGCGTGCCCGGCGGCGGTCTCCGGGTACAGGTCGCCGTAGCCCACGGTGGAGGCGGTGACGACGAAGTACCACCAGTAGTTGCCCGGGGCCACGATCTCGCTGCCGGCCGGTTCCGCGAGCGCCATCAGCGGCCAGCTCGTCAGGAACACCAGCGTGAAGACGAGGACCGGGGTCCACCAGGTCCCGAGGAGGACGAGCCGGGCCAGCATGCGGGCGAGGAAGAGGGGCACGCTTGTCCTCCTGCCTGACGCCGCTGTTCTGCGGTCACCATAACTGGACAAACCCCACAAAGCAGCCCCTCGGATCGCAGCAGCCTCAGGCGTCAGGGGTCCCTTCGGGGTCTTCCGAGGCCGTGGCGGGGAAGGCCCAGAGGCGTAGGTACAGCGGGCGGGCGCCCGGCGGGGCCTCCTCGCGTGAGTGGCTGTGCCTGAGCAGGAGCTCCATGTAGCCCTCGAAGAACGCCTCGAACTCCTCGTCCGTCATCCAGCCGAGCCCCCGTGACGCCTTCACCCGCGCGGGGTCGCGTTCGTACAGCCGGGGCAGCCCCTCCAGGAGCCGCAGGTCCTCCTCCAGGCCCAGGCGGTGGAACTCGGCCAGGATCGGGCGGTCCTCCGGCGCCAGCCGGTCGGGTGCGGGAAGGCGCATGTCGCGTGGCGCCGGGGCCTTGCGCCACCAGCGCTCCCTGCCGGTCGATCGCTCCGGTATCTCCTCGATGAAGCCGTACTTCTCCAGCTGGCGCAGGTGGTAGCTGGTCGTGCCGGTCTTCGCGCCGAGCAGCTCGCCGAGCGTGGTGGAGGTGGCCGGGCCGTGGACGCCCAGGTGGCGCAGCATGAGGCGGCGCATCGGGTGGGCCAGCGCCTTGAGCCGGGCCGGGTCGTCGAGCAGGAAGGACTCGGGGGAGGCGGCCTCATCCGTCATGAGGAGGAGTCTAGTCCCGCAGAGGGATTTCTGCCGAGATCTGTTTGCCGAGACTTGTCTGCAAAGTACTCTCGGCAGACATGAGACGTGTTCTGCTGGCCGGACTGGCCGCCGTTCTGTGGTGTCTGCTCGCCGCGCCCGGAGCCCGGGCCGCCGCGGCGACCGGGGCTCCGGCCGTACCCGGTGATCTGACGGCGGCCGAGGTCACCTTCCGCGGCGACGGAGGGCTCGTCATGCACGGGACCGTCCTGTCGCCCGCCCACGGCGGCGGCGGGAAGCGGCCCGGGATCGTGCTGATCCACGGAGCCGGCACGGGGACGCCCCGGACCAAGCTCATGGGCGAGGCCGTCGAGTTCGCCCGCAGGGGGTTGTCGGTGCTCGTGTACGACAAGCGGTCCGTCGGCTACTCCCTCTTCGAGCGCTCGTACGCGCAGCTCGCCGGCGACGCGCTGGGGGCCGTGGCGGCGCTGCGCCGGCAGCCGGGCGTGGACCCGGCGAAGGTGGGCGTCTGGGGGCTCAGCGAGGGCGGCTGGGTGGCGCCGATGGCCGCCGCCCGGTCCCGCGACGTCGCCTTCGTCGTGCTCGTCGGCGCCAACAGCCAGCAGCCGCTGCTCCAGCAGGCGTGGGCCGTGCACGCCGGCCTGCGCGCCGCCGGTGTCAGGGGACGGCTGGTGGACGGCACGGAGCCCGACCTGTACCGGGTGCTGGCCGACGGCGAGCTCTTCCCCGAGCCGTACTACGACCCCGCCCCCACCATCGCCGCCGTGCGCTGCCCGGTGCTCGCCGTCTGGGGCGTTCACGACCTGCTGACCCCCGCCCGGGAGAGCGGCGCGGGCTTCGCCGAGGCGCTGCGCCGCGGCGGCAACGAGCACCTCACCGTCCGCTACTTCGCGGACGCCGACCACGCCGCCCACCTGACCCCCGACCGCGGCGTCACCCGGCTGCCCGAGCTGGCCCCCGGCTACGCCGACCTGGTCGGCTCCTGGGTGACGGACGTGACCTCCGGCCGTCCGCCCGCGAGCGGCGCGTCCGGGCCGGAGCCGGTGCAGGCGACCCCGACCGTGCCGGTGCCGCCGGTGGAGTGGTGGGAGGCCGCCGACGTGCAGGCCGGAGCGCTGGTGGTGATGCTCGCCGGGTTCGCCGCGTACCCGCTGGGCGCCCTGGTCCGGCGGGTGCGCGCGCGCTCCGCCCCTGCCGGCGCCGGCGTCTCGCGGCGGCCGGTGAGCGCGGCGGCGCGGCTGCTCAGCGCGGGCGGGCTGACCGTGGTGCTCGGGTCGTTCGGCTACGTGATGTACGCGGTGATGACCGGCGCCAAGCTGGGCAGCCCGGGACCGCTGGTGGCGGGCCGGCCGGTGGTGTGGCTGGCGCTCCAGGCGCTGGCGGTGGCCTGCGTGGTCGCCACGGCCGTCACCGGGCTGGCGTGGTGGCGGCGGCGCGCGGGCGTCGCGGCGGGCGAGCGGGTGCGGCTGGCCGCGCTGATGGCCGGGGGGCTGGTGCTCGTGCCGTGGGGGCTGTACTGGGGGTTGCTGCTCCCGGGGCTGTGAGCTGACGGCCCGGACGAGGTTGTGTCGGTCGCGGCTGCTACACAGGGGCCATGGGTGTGAGCGTCGAGGAGTTCCTCGATCTGGTGGACAAGCTGCCCGAGGTCCGCAGGGACCGCATGGCGACCTGGGTCAGCTTCAAGGTGCGCGGCAAGGGGTTCGGCTACCTGTGGGAGGAGACCGAGACCGTCGGCGTCAAGGCGACCGTCGAGGAGCAGATCGCGCTGGTGGCCGAGCGGCCCGAGGTGTTCGAGCCGCAGTTCACCGCCGGGCGGTTCGGGTGGGTGGTGATCCGGCTCGACCGCATCGACTATGACGAGCTGTTCGAGCTGGTGGCCGAGGCGTGGTGCCTGACCGCCCCCAAGACCCTGGTGACGGCCTTCGAATCCGCCCACCACATCGGGGGATAACCTGGCATTAATGCTGACAACGAACATCCGGCTGCGCGAGTGGCGCGAGGATGACGCCCCCGCCGTGCTGGCCGCCTTCCAGGACCCCGACCTGTCCCGCCAGGCCCCCTGGCCGGTCGTCACGCCGCAGGACGCGCTCGGGTGGATCGCCTCGTGGGACGGGGTGGGGCACGCGTTCGCGGTCACGCTCGCGGGGCGCGTCGTCGGCAACGTGGCGGTGGCCCGCATCGACGCCCACGCCAACGGCTGGGTCTCCTACTGGACGGTCCGCGAGGCGCGCGGCCGCGGCGTCGCCCCGGCGGCGGTGGAGGAGCTGGCCCGGTGGGCGTTCCGGGAACGCGGCCTGTTCCGGCTGGAGCTGGGGCACCGCGTCGACAACCCGGCCTCGTGCCGGGTCGCCGTCAAGGCGGGCTTCCGCGCCGAGGGGATCGAACGCGGGAAGCTCGCCCACGACGGGGTCCGCCACGACGTCGAACGCCACGCCCGCCTGGCCACCGACTGACCCGGCGACCGTCTTCTCCCCGCCTCCCGCGCACGGACCGGCCGTGAGGGGGCGGCGGCCTGGGGAGAGGGTGGCTGGCGGGTGGTCGCCGGGGTGATCTACCCTCGGTTGGGTGGACAGCGAGAGCCTGGCGGCCGCCGGTCTGCTGGCGGCCATGAGCCGGGCGGCGGCGAGCCTCGCCGAGTTACGTCACCCCTTCGTCCGCAGCGAGCCCTTCTGCTACTTCTTCCCCCCGGCCGGCGTCCGCGCCGGCACCGCGTTCACGCTGCCCGACGGCCGCGAGGTGAGCTTCACCGTCTCCATCGCCGCCTCCGGCGGGGCGTTCCACGTGGACGGAGCCGCCTCGGCCGAGGGGGAGGCGCTGCTCGACCTGCCGGCCCGCACGGCGTCCGGCATCGGCGACGGCATCGCGGTTCTCGACGACTACGCGGCCGAGCTGGTCTCCTCCGCCGCCCGCCTCATCGATCAGCTCCTGGACGAGCTCGTGTGACCGCGGGCTGATCGAACTGGACTCTATTGTCTGATTGTCAGACAATGAAGCCATGAAGAAAGGACCTCTGGCCGTCGTGGGCGCCTCCGTGCTGTGGGGCACGGCCGGCACCGCGGGCCTGCTCGTCTCCGCCGACTCGGTCGCCCTGGCCGCCGCCCGCCTGGTCATCGGTGGTGCCGCCCTCGCGCTCTTCGCGGGCAAGGGGGCGCGCCGGGCGGTGAGCCCGGCCACGCTGCTCGCCGCCGTCGCGGTGGCCGCGTACCAGCTCTGCTTCTTCGCGGCGGTCGGCCGGACGGGCGTGGCGGTCGGCACGGTGGTCGCGATCGGCAGCGGGCCGGTGTTCACCGGGCTGCTGTCGTGGATCCTGCACCGCGAGCGGCCGAGCGGGCGCTGGGCGCTGGCCACCGCCGCCGCCGTCGCCGGCTGCGCCGCGCTCATCGCGGGCGGCGGCGAGGAGGCCGCCGGCCCGGGCGGGCAGATGGTGTCCGGGGTGCTGTTCGCGCTGCTGGGCGGCCTCGTCTACGCCTTCTACGCGGTCTGCGCCGCCCGCGCCATCGCCAAGGGGGCGCCGTCCGACGGGGTGATGGGCGTGCTGTTCGGCGGCGCGGCCGTGATCATGCTGCCGGTGCTGCTCTGGAGCGGCGCGGGGTGGCTGGGCGAGCCGAAGGCGCTGCTCGCCGTCCTCTACCTCGGGCTGGCCTCGACGGCGCTGTCCTACGTCCTGTACGGCAGGGGCCTGCGCACCACGCCGGTGGCCACGGCGTCCACGCTGGCGCTGGCCGAGCCCGCGGTCGCCGCCCTGCTCGGGCTGGTGGTGCTGGGCGAGCGGCTGGCCCCGGTGTCGTGGGCGGGGCTCGCGCTGCTGGCGGTCAGCCTGGTCGTCGTGGCCCTGCCCGACCGGCGGCCCCGGCCGGGCGTGCCCGAGGTCGTGTCCGCACCGGGGGACCCCGCCGTTAGAGTCTGACCCGTGACCCTGCCCCTCAGACCCGTCTCGGCCGTCGGCGCCCTGGCCGGTGAGCTGCGCCGCCGCGTGCTGTCCGGCGAGATCGCGCCGGGCACCCCGCTGCCCGAGCAGGAGATCGCCGCCGCGTACGGCGTGGCCAGGCCCACGGTGCGCGAGGCCCTGGCCGCGCTCGTCCACGAGGGCCTGCTGCGGCGCGAGCGCAACCGCAGCGCGTACGTCCCCGAGGTGACCCTCGACGACCTCGACGACCTCATGTACGTGCGCCGGCCGCTGGAGGACCTCATGGCGCAGGCCATGGCCGGGCGGCGGGTGCCGGAGGCCGACGCCGCGCTGGCCCGGATGGACGGCCTGCCCGCCGAGGCGCCGTGGGCCGACACCGTGGCCGAGCACATGGCGCTGCACGAGGCGCTGATCACCGCCGTGGGCAGCCCGCGCCTGCACCGCCTCTACGGGGCGCTCGCGGCGGAGACCCGGCTCGGGCTGGTGCGGCTGCGCGAGGTGTACGAGGACAGGGAGGTGCTCGTGCGCGAGCACCGGGAGCTGCTGGACGCGATCGCCGACGGTCCGGTGGAGGCGGCGCGGGCCGCGGTGGCGGCCCATCTCGGGCACACTTGGGGCGGCTGAGCGCGAGCCCTTGCGGTACGCCCCTCCGACTCGCGAGAATCGCGGCCATGCACGGCAACCCGATGCCGGACTCCTACGTGTATGTCACGGAAGAGGGCGTGACCCGTCACTACGCCGACGGAAGCGTCGAGGCCCTCGCCTGGGAGGACGTCGTCGAGGTGCGCGTCGCCGCCGAGACGGACTCCGAGGTCCTGTACATCCTGCTCGACCGCGACGGCGAGGGCTGCGTGGTGCCGAGGTCGGCCACCGACTCGACGTTCCTGGCGCGCCTGCGCTACCTGCCGGACTTCGACCTGGACCGGCTCCAGCTCGCGGCCGAGGCGGCGCGGGACGGCGCGGTGGTCGTCTGGCGCAGCCCCGACCCGCCGTCCGCGCTGCCGGACCTCGAGTACGACTAGTCGTTCCCGCACACGGAGACCGGAGCGATGTCGGGAAGGTTGGCCGTCCACTCCTGCGCGGTCAGGGTGCGTCCGAAGCGTGCGCACAGCGCCTCGGCCACGGCCGAGGGCGCGATGGGATACTCGTGCCGCAGGTCGACCTGGTCGAAGGTGACCAGGCGGGAGCCGTCGGAGGTGAAGGACACCCGCTGGACGTTGCCTCGGTCGTCGTCCGGGACGGCGCCGACGTACTGCCCACGCGCCAGGTCGTAGAGGCGGACCTTGCCGTCGCCGCCCACGAGGGCGGCCAGGTCCTCCTTCGGTGACACGGCGAGCGGCGCCGTCGGGCTGCCGGAGGTGCCGCTGATGACCGTCCGGGGCGAGCCCTCGCGGTTCCAGACCGCGAGGCGGCCACGGTTGTCCGCGGTGACGAGATCCCCGGACCGGGTGAACGCGCCGTACACCAGGCTGGTGGTGCGGCCGCCGGCCCGCAAGACCGGGCCGGCGGGCTTGCCGGTGGCGGTGTCCAGCAGACGGGGCTCCTGCGCCAGCACGGCCAGCCGGGTCCCGTCGGGGCTGAAGGCGACATCGGTCAGTCTGGTCAGCTTGGCCGACCACAGCGCGCGGCCCGCCTTCCAGTCCCACAACTGGAGCGTGGACTTCGTCGAGTCGTCCGAGAGGGAGAGCTGCACCGCGATCTTGCCGCCGTCGGGGCTGAGGGCCATCAGGAAGCCCTCGCCGACGTCGCTCACGGTGAGCCGTTTGATCTCCTTGCGGGTGGCGGCGTCGTGGATGTGCAGGCGAGTCGTGTTCGTGACGTCGTCGGGACCCTTGTCGGCGATCGCGAAGGTGCTGAGCGCGATCACCCTGCCGTCGGGGCTGAAAGCGGCACCGGTGAAGTCGAACCGGTCGCTCCCGCCGCCCATCAGCAGCTCACGTCTCCCGCCGTCGCGCAGATACGCGTCGGTGCCCCCGTCGCGGCCGCGGAAGGCCACGCTCTTCGTGCCGTCCGGGCTCACCGCCGCCGTGGTGGACTCGGAATCGCCCGGTCTCGTGAGCGCGGAGAGGTCGACGGAGAACACCCGGTCCTCGCTGAGGTAGCGCAGCACCTTTCCGCCGGGGTCGAATCTCGGCTGGGGTGACATCGCCTCGGCCACCCAGTCGGAGGTGTCGTCGGACGCGGAGCGGACGGTCAGCGTGGTGAGGAGCATCCCCTCGCCCCACAGCTGGATCTCCTTGTCCGTCGCCGAGACGAGCAGTCTCTCGTCATGGCTGAAGATCACGCGCCCCCCGTTCCAGGTGGCGGGACCGTCGTCGATCACCGTGCCGGCCGTGAAGTTGTCCGGCTCCGCCAGGTCGGTGAGACCGAGCCGCCACCTCGGCAGCACCTCCAGCAGTTCTCCCTTCTTGGTGACCGCCAGCGGGTCGGGGCAGTACTTGCACGGCTCCTGCGCCGGTCTCGTGCCGGTGAGCTTCAGGCCGGGCAGCGCGAATCTGCCGATCGTCTTGGTGTCGCGGTACTGCGTGAAGATCGCCGATCCATCGGGCGTCATCGCGCCGTTCCAGAAACCGGAGACCTTCGCGTTCCGGCCGGTCCTCAGGTCCCAGAACATGTCGCCGGGACCCTCCCGGCGCACCATGACATAGCGGTCGACCGTGCCGAACCTGACGGCGGCCCGGTCGGAGTCGTCACCGCCGATGGGCTTGTCGAACCGCCACGTGCCCGTGGCCTTGCCGGTCCGCACGTCCCAGGCGTACGCCCCCTTGCTCGTCAGGACCGCGAGCACCGCGCCGGACGGGCTCAGCGCCACGTCGATCGGCGTGCCCTTGACGTCCAGCCGCAGCTTCCCGACCTGGACGCGGCGGACCACGTCCCACAGCCGGGCCTCGCCGCCGCTGATACTGACCAGGGTCCTGCTGTCGGCGCTCAGCGTGCGCAGCGTGTCGGGGCCGGTCACCGGGTCCTGGAACATGGCGCTCTCGCGCTTGGCGAGGGAGTCGTTCATGGCCTTGCGGGTCTGCGCGGACGGGTCGAGCCGCCAGGCCGCGACGCTGAGCAGTTCGCCGAGGCGCGGGTCGGTGGCGCGGATCGCTCCGGAGGCGGCCGCGATCCTGGCCGCCTCCGACGAGCGGAACCGGTCGTCGGCCACCCGGCTCTGCCAGACCGCGACCCCGGTCGCGGCCAGCGAGGCCACGAGGAGCACGGCGAGGCTCAGCGACACCATCCGGGTCCGGCGGGCCCGGCGGCGGCCGAGCGCGGCCCCCGCGTTCAGGAAGTCGCGCTCGGCGCGGACCAGCGTGATGTCCCGCCGGCCGGTGGCCGCCCACTGCAGCGCGGACTCCAGCGAGCGCCCGGTGAGCAGGTCGCCGTCCCGCCGGCCGCCGTCGTCCCAGCGCCGGGCGGCGCTCATGATGTCCCGGTGGACGGCGAGGCCGTCCCGGTTGGCCTCGATCCAGCCGCGCAGTCGCGGCCAGGCGTGGGGCAGGGCGGGCCGGGTCAGCCGCACCTCGTCGCCGGTGACCTCCAGGAGGTAGGCGAACACCCGCAGCACGCCCCGCGCGTCCGGGAACTCGCTCAGGCGGGCCCGCCGCAGGGACAGCTCGCCGTCCTCGTCCACCGTGACCAGCCGCAGGAACACCTGCGCGGCGAGGTCGCGGTCGGCGGGGCTCAGCATGCCGTAGGCCTCTTCGGCGAGCGGGCCGAGGCCGGGATCGCGGGCCTCGGTGGCGAGGTGCGACGCCCGGCCGCCCTCGGCGAGCAGCCGGGCCGTGTCGAGCCGTCCGTCGCCGCTGATCAGCGCGAGCAGCAGGGCGCGGGCCGTGGGCCGCTCCATCGGGTCCTTGCGCAGCGCGGCGTGGACCAGCGGGCGAAGGGTCTCCGGCAGGCAGGTGAGGTCGGGTTCGACCGACATGACCTGGTGCATGACCGCGCCGAGGGTCTCGGCCTTGAACGGGTCCCTGCCGGTCGCGGCGAACAGCATGATCCCGCCCCACGCGAACACGTCCGCCGGGGCCCCCGCCCGCTCGCCCGTGAACACCTCCGGCGCCATGTACGTGGGCGTCCCGGAGACCAGGCCCGACGCGGTCAGCGACATCTCCAGCGTCCGGGCGAGCCCGAAGTCGATCACGCGGGGGCCGTCGGGGCCGAGCACCACGTTGTCCGGCTTCATGTCGCGGTGGATCACGCCCGCGTCGTGGATGGCGGTCAGCGCGGTGGCGATGCCGGTCGCGAGCCGGTGCAGCTCGCCGGGGGCGAAGGTCCTGCCGTCCCGTACGGCGGCGCCCAGGCTGGGCCCTTCCACGTACTCGCTGACCAGGTACGGCCGGGGCCCGGTGAGATCGGCCTCGATCAGGCGGGCCGTGCAGAAGGAGGAGACCCGCTGGGCCGCGGTGACCTCACGCTGGAGCAGGCCCACGTCGGTGCCGTGCAACATCTTGATCGCCACCCGGCGCCCCTCCGGGTCGTAGGCGTCGTAGACCACCCCCTGGCCGCCCGAGCCCAGCCTTCCGGCGAGCCAGTACTGCCCGATGCGCGTCGGATCCCCCGTCACAAGAGTCACAGGAGTTTGGATGTGCGCCATGGCAGAAGAGTTCGCGGAACGCCCTACATCCCCCCAGAGCACCCACTGGCGGTCCGTCCGTAACTACGCCGTAATTGCCGTTTTAAATCGTTGAATATAGCAATTCATCCCACGGCGACTTACACGGACTGATCTGGTCGTCAACCCCTTGAACGCCGCAAACGGCGTCCACTTGTGGACATATGTCGTTATTCCCCACTACAGAATTGATCTTTACTCTTTAGTGGGGGTCGCCGCCCTTGATGTGTACTACGAGACAGCTCATCCGGAAGTGTACGGAGAACGTCAGGGTAAAGCGGTGCACAGAGTTGCCAGGGTGGTGTTATGAGGGTGGGGATTGGGGAGTCCGATGTCGCGCTCCTCGAGGCCGTTCCGCACCACGCGTCGAGCATCTGGACGCGGGCGTACCTGCGGATCCTTTGGGGAGGTGACGTCGCCTGCGCGCTCGGCGCGTGCGTGTGCGTGCTGGGGGTGCGGCTCCTGTACGGCGCGTTCATCCCGGTCGCCGAGTACGCGCTCGGCGCCGGGCTGGTCGTCGCCTGGCCCGTCGCGCTGATGATGGGCGGCGCGTACCGGGAACGCGCGCACGGCGAGGGAATGGAGGAGTTCAGGGCGGTCTTCAACGGCGGGGCGGCATTGATGGCGTCCGTGGCCATCGGCGCCTACGCCACACAGACGGCGGTCGCGCGGAGTTTCGTCATGGCGATGCTCCCGCTGGCGTTGCTGTCCACGCTGTACTTCCGCTACAGGATGCGCAAACGCCTGCACCGCCGCCGGGCGGTCGGCGAGTACCTGCGCCAGGTGGTCGCGGTCGGGCACCGTGAGGCGATCCTCGACCTGGTGATGCAGTTCAGGGGCCAGCCGCACCACGGCATGCGGGTCATTGGAGCGTGCCTGCCGCCCGACCGCATGGACGACGACCTCGAAGGCATCCCCGTCCTGGGCTCCTTCGGCGAGGTGTCGGAGGCGGTGGCGCGGGTGGGCGCCGACGCGGTCGCGGTGCTGACCTGCCCCGAGATGGACGGCGTGGCGCTGCGCAGGCTGGCGTGGAGCCTGGAGACCGAGCGGACCGACCTGTTCGTGGCCCCGGCGCTGATGGACGTGGCCGGCCCGCGCATCAGCATCCGGCCGGTGGCCGGGATGCCGCTGCTGCACGTGGAGCATCCCGAGTTCGACGGCGCCAAGCAGGTGGTCAAGAGCGTGTTCGACCGGTGCGTGGCGGGCCTGGCGCTGCTGGTCATGGCGGTGCCGCTGGCCGCGATCGTGCTGCTGGTCCGCCTGACCAGCCCCGGGCCGGCGCTGTTCTACCAGACCCGGGTCGGGAGGGGCGGCAAGGAATTCCGTGTCGTGAAATTTCGGACCATGGTGGTGGATGCGGAGCGGCTCAAGCCGTCGCTCCTCCAGGACAACGAGCTGGACGGCGTGCTGTTCAAGATACGGAACGATCCAAGGATCACCCGCGTGGGCGCCTACCTGCGCCGGTACTCCATCGACGAGCTCCCGCAGCTGCTCAACGTGGTCCGCGGCGAGATGTCGCTCGTCGGGCCCCGCCCGCCGCTGCCGGAGGAGGTCGCGCAGTACGGCGCGGACGTGCGCCGCCGGCTCGTCGTCAAACCGGGCATGACCGGACTGTGGCAGGTAAGCGGACGTTCAACCCTAACCTGGGAGGAATCCGTACGACTTGACCTGCGGTACGTGGAGAACTGGTCGCTCGTCCTCGACCTGCAGATCCTGTGGAAGACCTGGTCCGTCGTCACCCGCGGAGAAGGGGCTTACTAGCGGTGAAAGCACTCGTGCTCGCCGGAGGGGCGGGCACCCGGCTCAGGCCCATCACCCACACCTCCGCCAAACAACTCGTCCCCGTCGCCAACAAACCGGTGCTGTTCTACGGCCTGGAGGCGATCGCGGAGACCGGCATCCGGGAGGTGGGCCTGGTCGTCGGCGACACCCAGGCGGAGATCGAGGCGGCCGTCGGCGACGGCTCGGCGTTCGGGCTGGAGGTGACCTACCTGCGCCAGCAGGCGCCGCTCGGGCTGGCGCACGGCGTGCTCATCGCCCGCGACTACCTGGGCGACGACGACTTCGTCATGTACCTCGGCGACAACTTCATCGTCGGCGGCATCGACGGCCTCGTGCGCCGCTTCGCCCGCGAGCGGCCCGCGGCGCAGATCATGCTGACCAAGGTGAGCGACCCGCGTCAGTTCGGCGTCGCCGAGCTCGACGCCTCCGGCCGGGTCGTCGGCCTGGAGGAGAAGCCGGCCCGGCCCAAGAGCGACCTCGCGCTGGTCGGCGTCTACCTGTTCACACCGGCCGTGCACGAGGCGGTGGCCGAGCTCAAGCCGTCCTGGCGGGGCGAGCTGGAGATCACCGACGCGATCCAGTGGCTGATCGAGGCCGGCCTGCCCGTGGAGTCCTCGGTGATCTCCGGGTACTGGAAGGACACCGGCAACGTCACCGACATGCTGGAGGTCAACCGCCTGGTCCTGGAGTCGCTGGAGCCGCGGGTCAGCGGCTCGGTCGACGCGGCCAGCGAGCTGATCGGCCGGGTCGTCATCGAGCCGGGCGCCGTGGTGGCGCGCTCCCGCGTCGTCGGCCCGGCCGTCATCGGCCCGGGCGCCCGCGTCGAGGACGGCTACGTCGGCCCGTTCACCTCCATCGGGGCGGACTGCGTCATCGAACGCGCCGAGATCGAGTACTCGATCGTGTTACCCCGCAGCTCCATCCGCGGCGTCAGCCGGATCGAGTCGTCGCTCATCGGCCACGACGTCGAGGTGACGCCCGCGTCCACCTCTCCCCGAGCCCACCGCCTCGTGCTGGGCGATCACAGCAAGGTGCAGATCAGTTCATGAGAATCCTCGTCACCGGCGGCGCCGGTTTCATCGGCTCGCACTTCGTCCGCTCGCACGGCGGCGACGACGTGACCGTGCTGGACAAGCTGACGTACGCCGGCCGGCGGGCCAACCTGGACGGCGTGCGGCACACGTTCGTCCACGGCGACGTGTGCGACGCCGGCCTGCTCGCCGAGGTGGTGCCGGGTCACGACCTGGTGGTGAACTTCGCCGCCGAGTCGCACGTGGACCGCTCGATCGAGGGCGCCGCCGAGTTCGTGCGCACCAACGTCATGGGCACGCAGGCGCTCATGCAGGCGTGCCTCGACGCCGGCGTGCCGCGGGTCGTGCACGTCTCGACCGACGAGGTGTACGGCACAATCGACAGCGGCTCCTGGGACGAGTCCGCGCCGCTCCGGCCGCGTTCCCCGTACGCCGCCTCCAAGGCGGGCGGCGACCTGATCGCCCGCGCGTACGCGGTCACCCACGGCCTGAACGTGTCGATCACCCGGTGTGGCAACAACTACGGCCCCCGGCAGTACCCCGAGAAGATCATCCCGCTGTTCGTCACCAACCTGCTGCGCGGACGTAAGGTGCCGCTCTACGGCGACGGGCTGAACGTGCGCGACTGGATCCACGCCGAGGACCACTGCGCCGGCATCGACCTGGTGGCGGAGAAGGGCGAGCGGGGCGAGGTCTACCACATCGCGGGCACCGCCGAGCTGACCAACCGCGAGCTGACCGGGCGGCTGCTGGAGGCGTGCGGCGCCGGCTGGGACATGGTGGAGCCGGTCGCCGACCGCAAGGGCCACGACCGCCGCTACTCCCTGGACGACACCCGGCTGCGGGCCCTCGGCTACCGGCCGCGCGTCCCGTTCGAGCAGGGGCTCAAGGAGACCGTCGAGTGGTACGCCGCCAACCGCGACTGGTGGGAGGGCGCGTGAGGTGGCTGATCACGGGCGGCGGCATGCTCGCCGCCGACGTGTTACGCGCGGTCGTGGCCTCGGGTGAGCCGGCGCTGCCGCTGGGCCGCTCCGAGCTGGACGTGACCGACCGGCGCGCGGTGCGCGACATGGTGGCCGCCTGCCGCCCCGCCGTCGTCGTCAACTGCGCCGGCTGGACGGCCGTGGACGACGCCGAGACGCACGAGGCCGAGGCGCTGGAGGTCAACGGGCACGCGGTGGCGGCGCTGGCCGACGCCTGCTCGGCGGCCGGGGCCCGGCTGGTGCACATCTCCACCGACTACGTCTTCGACGGCACGAGCCGGGAGCCGTACCCGGAGGACGCGCCGACGTGCCCGCTGAACGCCTACGGCCGCACCAAGCTCGCCGGGGAGCGCGCCGCGCTGGAGCGGGGCCACCACGTGGTGCGCACCGCCTGGCTGTACGGCGCGGCGGGCCCCAACTTCGTGCGCACGATGACCCGCCTGGCCCGCGCGGGCACGGCCGCGGACGTGGTGGACGACCAGCGCGGCCAGCCGACGTGGGCCGCCGACCTGGCCGCCTTCGTGCTGCGGTTGGTCCGTTCCGGGCTGCCGCCCGGCGTCTACCACGGCACCAGCTCGGGGGAGACGACGTGGTGGGGCCTGGCCCGGGAGGTGTACGCCCTGTGCGGGGCCGATCCCGGCCTGGTGCGCCCGGTGCCGAGCACCGCCTACCCCCGCCCGGCGGCCCGGCCGGGCAACAGCGTGCTGGCCCACACCCGGTGCGCGCCGATCCGCCACTGGCGCGACGCGCTGCGCGCCGCCTGGCCCGCGCTGACGGGGGAGCTGCCGAGGACCCCGGCCCGGGTGGGGGAGGCGGGTCCTCAGTGCAGCGTGGCGTAGAACTTCGCGCACTCCTCGTAGTCCGGCAGCAACCCCGCGGCCTCCGCCTGGGCGAGGGTGGGCGCCGCGGCGTCCTTCTCCGACAGCACCGGCTCCGTCCCGCCCGGCCAGTCGATCCCGAGCGCGGGGTCGAGGGGGTGGACGGCGTGCTCGCGCCCCGGGTTGTACGGCTGCGAGCACAGGTAGACGACCGTGGCCCGCTCGCTCAGCGCCATGAACGCGTGGCCGAGCCCCTCGGCGAGGAGCATGGCCCGGGGAGTCTCGTCGTCCATGCGCACCGCGTCCCAGCGGCCGAACCCGGGCGAGCCGGTGCGCAGGTCCACCACCACGTCGAGCACGGTGCCGGCCACGCACAGCACGTACTTGGCCTGGCCGGGCGGCACGGCCGCGAAGTGCACGCCGCGGACCACGCCCCGGCGCGAGACCGAGCAGTTGACCTGCGCGGCCTCCAGCGGGTGCGGCAGCCCCGCCGTGCGGAACGCCTCGAAGAACGAGCCGCGAAGGTCGGCGTGGACACGCGGCGTGTGCAGCCACGCCCCTTCGACCGAGAGGGCATCCATGATCGCAGGATGCCACGGTCCGGCCCGAGCACCTAGACCACGAGAAAGGGATCCTCACATGACGGCCGTCCTCTCCAACAGCACGGCGACCGACGACCGGCGCCGCGACCTGCTGTTCCGGGGTGACCTGTTCGTCTACTCCGCCTCGCCGGCGGCCACGGCGCTGGTGGGCTTCGCCCGGGAGCTGGTCGCCGACGCGTTCGGCCCGCTCGACCCGGAGACCGCGCAGCACGACATGCCCGTGGAGGACTTCGCGGGGCTGCTGGCCGAGCTGAAGCCGCGCTTCATCCACCATCCGCGCTGCAAGGAGCTGGTGCCCGCGCTGATCGAGGAGCGCGGCTGCGACCCGTCGCTGACGTACTTCGACGTGCCCCGCTTACGCACCTCCACCTCCCACGACTACCTGGTCTCGGGCATCTCCTACGCCTTCCACCCGCACCGCGACTGCTGGTACTCCGCCCCGTTCAACCAGGTCAACTGGTGGATCCCGGTCTTCGGGGTGGTGGCGGAGAACGTGATGGCCTTCCACCCCCGCTACTTCGACACGCCGGTGCGCAACGGCAGCGCGGCCTACGACTACGGAGAGTGGAACCGGACGAGCAGGCGCACCGCCGCCGAGCACGTGCGCACCGACACCCGCGTGCAGCCCCGGCCGGAGGAGGAGATCGACCTCGACCCGCAGATCCGGGTCGTGCCGGAGCCGGGCGGCGTGCTGATGTTCTCCGGCGCCCACCTGCACTCGACGGTGCCCAACACCTCGGGCCGGACCCGCTTCAGCATCGACTTCCGCACCGTGCACCTGGGGGACGTGCGCGCGCGCCGGGGGGCGCCGAACGTGGACGCCCGCTGCACGGGCACCACGCTGCGCGACTTCACCCGGTGCGGCGACCTGGCGCCGATGCCGGAGGAGCTCGCGGCGGCCTACGAGAGCGAGGCCGAGGCCGCGGCCCTGGCCGGGGTGCGCTGACGTGGCCGCCGCCTGCCGCCTGTGCGGCTCCACCGGCCTGGCCGGGGTCGTGGACCTCGGCGCCACGCCGCCCTGCGAGTCGTTCCTGACCGCCGACCAGCTCGACGAGCCCGAGACGACCTTCCCGCTGCACCTGCGGGTCTGCACGGAGTGCTGGCTGGCGCAGCTGCCGCCGCTCATCACGCCGGAGCAGACGTTCACCGAGTACGCGTACTTCTCCTCCTACTCCACCTCGTGGGTGGAGCACGCGCGGCGCTTCGTCGAGGAGCAGGACCCGCGGCCCGGCGCGTTCGTCGTGGAGGTGGCCAGCAACGACGGCTACCTGCTGCGGCACGTGGTCGAGCGCGGCGTGCGCTGCCTTGGCATCGAGCCGTCGGCCAACGTCGGCCAGGCCGCGCGGGACGCCGGGGTGCCCACGCTCACCGCGTTCCTCACGGAGCAGACCGGCCGCCGCGTCCGGGAGGAGCACGGCCCCGCCGACCTGGTCGTCGCCAACAACGTGTACGCCCACATCCCCGACGTCGTCGGCTTCACCCGGGGCCTGCGCGCCCTGGTGGCCGACCACGGGCGGGTCTCGATCGAGGTGCAGCACCTGCTGACGCTCATGGAGCGCAACCAGTGGGACACGATCTACCACGAGCACTTCCAGTACTACACGGTCGCCTCGGCCGGCCGGGCGCTGGCGAGCGGCGGGCTGACGCTGGTGGACGTGGAGCTGCTGCCCACGCACGGCGGCTCGATCCGGCTGTGGGCGGTGCCCGACCCGTCGGCCACGCCGTCCTACCGGGTGGCCGACGTGCTGGCCATGGAGAAGGCCGCCGGGCTGCACGAGCTGTCCGGCTACCACGACTTCGCGGCGCGCGTGGCGAAGGTCCGGCGCGACCTGCTGCGCTTCCTCGTGGACGCGGCCGAGGCCGGGCACACGGTCGCCGGATACGGCGCCCCGGGCAAGGGCAACACGCTGCTCAACCACTGCGGCATCCGCCCCGACCTGCTGCCGTACACCGTGGACCGCAACCCGTACAAGCACGGCCGGTTCACGCCCGGCTCGCGCATCCCGGTGCTGCCGCCGGAGCGGATCGCCGCCGACCGGCCCGACTACGTGCTCGTGCTGCCGTGGAACCTGCGCGACGAGCTGGTCGAGCAGCTGTCCTACGTGCGTGAGTGGGGCGGCCGGCTGGTCTTCCCGATCCCCGAGCTGGAGGTGGTGTCATGAAGGTCGTGCTGTTCTGCGGCGGGCGGGGCACCCGGATGCGCAGCGAGGTCCCCGGCGGGGACCTGCCCAAGCCCATGCAGCTCGTCGGGCCGCGCCCGCTGGTCTGGCACGTGATGCGCTACTACGCGCACTTCGGGCACAAGGAGTTCATCCTGTGCCTGGGCTACGGCGCGCAGCACATCAAGGACTTCTTCCTCGGCTACCGCGAGACGGCCTCCAACGACTTCGTGCTGCGCGACGGCCGCGTGGAGCTCCTGTCCACCGACATCTCCGGCTGGTCGATCTCGCTGGTGGACACGGGCGTCGACTCGCCCATCGGCGAGCGCCTGCGCCGGGTGCGCGACCATCTCGACGGCGAGGAGATGTTCCTGGCCAACTACGCCGACGTGCTGACCGACGCGCCGCTGACCGACATGATCCGCCGCTTCGCCGCCGCCGACGCGGGCGCGTCGATGATGGTCGTCCCGCCCACCAACACCTTCCACGTGGTGGACGTGACCGAGGCGAACGTCGTCGGCGCCATCACCCCGGTCAGCGCGATGCCGCTCTGGGTCAACGGCGGCTTCTTCGTGCTGCGCCAGGAGGTCTTCGAGCACATCCCGGAGAACGGCGACCTGGTGGCCGACGGCTGCGCCGAGCTGGCCAAGCGCGGCCGGCTGCTGGCCTACCGGCACCGCGGCTACTGGCGGCCGAGCGACACCGTCAACCAGCGGCTGGAGCTGGACCGCTCCTGGGAGCGGGGGGAGCGGCCGTGGGCCCTGTGGGAGTCGGGGCGGGAAGCATGAAGGGCCTGCGGCCGGGCGCGCTGGGCCGGGTCCTCGCGCTGGGCGCGCACTGCGACGACGTCGCCATCGGCGCGGGCGGCACGCTGCTGACGCTCTGCGCGGCGCGGCCCGGCGTGCGGGTGGACGCGCTCGTGCTGTCGGGCGGCGGCACCGAGCGGGAGGACGAGGAGCGGGCCGCGCTGGCCGGGTTCTGCCCCGGCGCCGACCTGGCCGTCACCGTGCTCAAGATCCCCGACGGGCGGCTGCCGTCGTACTGGGAGCAGGCCAAGGACGCGCTGGAGGACCTGCGCGCGGAGACGAGCCCCGACCTGATCCTCGCGCCCTGGCAGGGCGACGCGCACCAGGACCACCGCGGCCTGGCCGAGCTGGTGCCCACCGTGTTCCGCGACCACCTCACGCTCGGCTACGAGATCGTCAAGTGGGACGGCGACCTCGGCCGTCCCTCGGTCTACCAGCCGCTGGAGCAGCGCACGGCCGAGGCCAAGGCCGACCTGCTGGAGCGGCACTACCCGTCGCAGCGGCGGCGGTCCTGGTACGACCGGGAGGCGTTCCTCGGGCTGGCCCGCGTGCGCGGCGTCGAGTGCGGCGCCCGCTACGCCGAGGCGTTCCACACCCGCAAACTCACCCTCGACCTGGCTGGAGACTGACTGTGCGGATCCTGCTGACCGGCCACCAGGGCTACCTGGGCAGCGTCATGGCCCCCGTGCTGCGTGGCGCGGGGCACCAGGTGGTCGGCCTCGACTCGGGGCTGTTCGCCGACTGCGTGCTCGGGCCCCTGCCGGAAGAGCCGCCCGCCCACGCCGTGGACCTGCGCGACGTGCCGCCGGAGCTGCTCGACGGCGTGGACGCCGTCGTCCACCTCGCGGCGCTGTCGAACGACCCGCTCGGGTCGCTGGCGCCCGAGCTGACCTACGCCATCAACCACCACGCGTCCGTACGGCTGGCCCGCCTGGCCAGGGACGCCGGGGCGAAACGGTTCCTGTACGCCTCCACCTGCTCGGTCTACGGCGCCTCCGGCGGCGACGACCTGGTGGACGAGGACGCCCCGCTGCGGCCCGTCACGCCGTACGCCGAGTCGAAGGTCCGCGTGGAGGACGACCTGGTGGAGCTGGCCGACGCCGACTTCTCGCCGGTGTTCCTGCGCAACGCCACCGCCTTCGGGTACTCGCCCCGGCCGCGCGCCGACATCGTGCTCAACAACCTGGTGGGCCACGCCCACCTCAGCGGCCAGGTGCGGGTGCTGTCGGACGGCACCCCGTGGCGGCCGCTGGTCCACGCCCGCGACATCGCCGAGGCGTTCCTGCGCGCGCTCACCGCGCCCCGCGAGGCCGTCCACGCCCGCGCCCTGAACGTGGGCACCGAGCGCAACAACGTGACGGTCGCCGAGATCGCCGCCGAGGTCGTCGAGGCGGTGCCCGGCTCCACGCTGGTCATCACCGGCGAGACCGGCGGCGACCCGCGCTCGTACCGGGTGGACTTCTCCCGCATCCGGCGGGCGCTGCCCGGCTACGAGGCCCGCCGGACGGTCAAGGAGGGCGCGGCCGAGCTGGTGGACGCCTACCGCGCGTACGGGCTGACCCGGCACGCCTTCGAGCGCCGCTACACGCGCCTGGCCCGCCTGTCGGACCGCCGCGACGCCGGCGAGATCTCCGCCGAGCTGCGCCCATGACTCCTGAGGAGATGCACGCGCTTGTGCGACGGCTCTATCCGATCTGCCGCAGCATCACCGGCGACGGCGTCCGGGAGACCCTCGCCGTCATCGGGGAGCGGCTGGCGCTCGACGTGACCGAGGTGCCGACGGGCACGCAGGTGCTCGACTGGACGGTGCCGAAGGAGTGGAACATCCGCGACGCCTACGTCAAGGACCCCTCCGGGCGCCGGGTGGTCGACTTCCGCGTTTGCAACCTGCACGTCGTCGGCTACAGCGTGCCGGTCTCCGGCGTGTTCACGCTGGAGGAGCTGCGCCCGCGCCTGCACACGCTGCCCGAGCAGCCGTCCCTGGTGCCCTACCGCACCAGCTACTACGCCGAGACGTGGGGGTTCTGCCTCAGCCAGGACGTCCTGGACGGGCTCGGCGAGGGGCCGTACGAGGTGTGCGTCGACTCCACGCTCGCCGACGGGTCGCTGACCATCGCCGAGCACGTGCTGCCCGGCGAGCTGCCCGACGAGGTCGTCATCTCCTGCCACGTCTGCCACCCGTCGCTGGCCAACGACAACCTGGCCGGCGTCGCGGTGGCCACGGCCCTGGCCGGCCGGCTGGCCGCGATGGGGACGCGCCGCCACACCTACCGGTTCCTGTTCATGCCGGGCACGATCGGCGCGATCACCTGGCTGGCGCTCAACCGGGACCGCGTCGGCCTCGTCCGGCACGGGCTCACGCTCGCCTGCGCGGGCGATCGGGGGCCGTTGACGTACAAGCGCAGCAGGCGCGGCGACGCCGGCATCGACCGGGCCGTCACCCACGTGCTCGGGGACCGGCCGCACACCGTGCTGGACTTCTCGCCGTACGGCTACGACGAGCGGCAGTTCTGCTCGCCGGGCTTCGACCTGCCGTTCGGCGGCCTCACCCGCACCCCGTACGCGGGCTACCCCGAGTACCACACCTCGGCCGACGATCCCGGCTTCGTCACGCCGGAGGCGATGGCCGACACCCTGGAGGTCCTGTGGCGGGTCGTCGGGGTCCTGGAGGGCGAGCGCACCTACCTCAACCTCAGCCCGTACGGCGAGCCGCAGCTCGGCCGGCGCGGCCTCTACGGATCTCTCGGCGGGAGAAGTGACACGAAACAGGCGCAGATGGCGATGTTATGGGTGTTGAACCTGTCCGACGGGGACCACAGCCTGCTCGACATCGCCGAACGATCAGCGCTGCCCTTCGAGGCGGTCGAGACCGCCGCGCGGGCGCTGGCAACTGCCGGACTGGTGAAGGAGATCGGTTGAACCTCAGGGTCGGAGACGTGGTGGAGGTCCGCGGCGAAGCCGAGATCCTGGCCACGCTGGACGAGCGCGGCGAGCTCGATGGGCTGCCGTTCATGCCGGAGATGGCGGCGTTCTGCGGTCGCCGGATGACCGTCCACAAGGTCGCGCACAAGCTGTGCGACACGCAGACCCGCAGCGGCCTGCGCCGCATGGAGCGCGCGGTCCACCTGGTGGGGGCGCGCTGCGACGGCTCGGCGCACGGCGGCTGCCAGACGGCCTGCTCGCTGTACTGGAAGGAGGCGTGGCTGAAGCGGGTCGGGAGCGGCGGCGAGGCGTTCCCGGAGGCGCCGGCCTCGCGCGACGGGCGGCTCCTGCCCCTCCTGGAGGTCAACACCCGCAAACCCGACGCGCCGGAGCACTACGCCTGCCAGGCCACCGAGCTGCTGCGCGCCGCCCCGGTCTGCCTGCCGGTGCGCAGCCTCGGCCAGTACGTCACCGACGTGCGCTCCGGCAACGTGGGACCGGCCCGCACGGCCCACGCCCTGCTCATCGGGATCTTCAACCGGCTCCAGGCCGCCAGTAAGCGCCTCCTGCCGGAGAGGCTGTGGTTCCGCGAGGGACGCAGGTGGGGGTTCCTGCGGCCGGGGCTGCGCGGGCGCACGCCCTCCGGCACCCTCGACCTCAGGCCCGGCGAGCTGGTCCGGGTCAAGTCGCAGGCCGAGATCCTCGCCACCCTCAACGAGGACATGCTCAACCGCGGCCTCGGCTTCGAGGAGGAGATGGCGCGCTACTGCGGCAAGGTGGTGCGCGTCCAGGCCCGCGTCGAGCGGTGCATCGACGAGCGCTCCGGCCGCATGCTCACGATGAAGTCCCCCTGCATCACGCTGGAGAACGTGGTGTGCCAGGGGGTGCACAGCCTCAACTGCCCGCGCGAGTTCGTGCCGTTCTGGCGGGAGATCTGGCTCGAACGCGTGACCCCCTGACGGCACCCCCTCGGAAAGGCACGGATGGACGAGACACAGCGCGTCGCGGAGATCGGCGCCCAGGCCGGGCGTGGGCTGCGCTGGAGCATCCTCGGCAACCTCGTCACGCGGGCCGGGTCGTTCGCGATGGGGCTGGTGCTGGCGCGCGTGCTCGCGGCCGACGACTTCGGCACGTACGCCGTGGCGCTGGCGGCGACGCAGCTCGTCATGCACGTCAAGGACGTGGGCATCCAGGCGGCCACCGTGCAGTGGCGGGGTCGCCTGGAGGACATGGCGCCCACGGCCACGGTGCTGAGCTTCGTGTTCGCCACCGGCCTGTACGGCCTCTTCTGGGGGTTCGCCCCGGTCTTCGCCCGGATGGCCGGCAACGAGGACGCCACGGGCGTGGTCCGGCTGCTCACCTCGATCATCCTCATCGAGGCGTTCACCGCGGTTCGCAGCGCCGCGCTGCTGCGCCGCTTCGACCAGGACAAGCTGACCCGCGCCATCATGATCGGTTTCGTGGCGAACGCGGCCGTGGCCATCACGCTGGCGCTGCGCGGGGCGGGCGCCTACAGCTTCGCCTGGGGCCAGGTCGCCGCGTCGGTGGTGACCGGGGTGCTGATCTTCGTCTGGGGCTGGGTGCCGGTCCGGCTCGGCCTGGACCGGCAGGTCGCGGGCCGGCTGCTGCGCTTCGGCGTCCCGTCGGCCCTCGGCTTCGGGCTGGAGGCCGTGCTGATGAACGCCGACTACGTCGTGGTCGGCAACGTGCTCGGGGCCGAGCAGCTCGGCTACTACCTGCTGGCGTTCAACGTGTCGAGCTGGGTGCCGGGGATCATCGGCACGGCGCTGCGCTACGTCTCCTTACCCAGCTTCTCCCGCCTCGCCGAGGACCCGGCGGCGCTGTCGGAGGGCGTGCGCAGGTCCGTGCCGGTGATGGTGACCTTCGTGCTGCCGCCCGCGCTGGTCATGGCCGTCCTCGCCCATCCGCTCATCTCCTTCCTGTACGGCGCGCGGTGGGACTTCTCGGCGGGCGTGCTGCGCTGGCTGGCCGTGCTCATGGTGGTGCGGATGCTCATCTCGTTCCTGGCCGTGGACATCCTGACCGGGCTGGGCGCCACCAGGACCACGGTGTGGCTGAACCTCGTGTGGGCCGCGGCGCTGCTGCCCGCGCTGGTGGCCGGGGCGCACCTCGGCGGCATCAGGGGCGCCGCCGTCGCCCACGCGCTGGTCGCCGCGCTGGTCGCGGTCCCCTTCGCGCTGTTCCTCCTGCACCGGGTGGGCGTCCGCGTGGCGCCCGCGCTGCCCGCGCTGGTCCGGCCCGCCGTGGCGGCGCTGGCCGCGGGGGCGCTGATGCTCGTCCTCGACGGGCTGACGGGCGGCGGTCCGGCGCTCGTGCGGCTGGCCGTCGCCGGGGGCGCCGGGCTGCTGCTGTTCGTCCTGGTCGCGGTGCCGGGCACCGCGATGCACAAGCTGGTGAGAAGGAGCGCCTGAATGACATTCGACGACACGCTGGTCTCGGTGGGGCTGCCCGTCTACAACGGCGCCGACCGGGTGGAGAAGACGATCACCTCGGTCCTGGCCCAGGACCACCGCCACATCGAGCTGGTCATCTGCGACAACGCCTCCACCGACCGCACCGAGGAGGTCTGCCGCGACTGGGCCGCCACCGACCCGCGCATCGTCTACCACCGCCAGCCGGAGAACATCGGGCAGCTCCCCAACTTCAGCGACGCCATCCGCCGCTCGCGGGGCGTGTTCTACCGGTGGGCCGGCGACGACAACTGGCTGGCGCCCGACTACGTCTCGCGCTGCCTGGAGGTCTTCGCCCGGGACGAGCGGCTGCTCCTGGTGACCACCCAGCAGGCGTACACCGGGCCCGACGGCGCGACGCGCACGGCGCCGTACACGGGGACCGGCTACCTGTCCGACGACCCCGTGGACCGCTTCGCCGAGTCGCTGCGCATGCTCAACGAGGACCCGTTCGCCATGGACCCGCTCTACGCGCTGATGCGCCGCACCCGGGTCATGGCCGTCAACCGGGGGCCCGCCCTGCTGCGCGAGGACGAGATCTTCGCCGCCCGGATGGCGCTGGCCGGGCCGTGGGGGCACGTGCCCGAGGTGCTGGCCGGCCGTGACTGGGAGCCGCAGCGCCTGACCGACATCGCCCGCAAGCTGGGCGCGCCGGCCTGGCACGTGCGGGTCTCCACGCTGATCCAGTGCAGGGAGCTGCTGCGGGCGCTGGGCGAGGTCGAGCTGACCCCCGCCCAGCGCCGCCGGGGCCGCGCGCTGGTGGCGCGGATGTACGTGCGCAGGCACGGCACGGTCGCGGCCCGGCGCGGCCGCAAGCTGGCCGGCCTGGTCACCTCCCGCTGAAGGGCGCCACCGTGATCCGGTCGATCAGCGGGGCGTACTGCGAGCGGAGCAGCACGCCGGGGAACGTCTGCGACGCGTACGTCGTGCCGTCGAAGTTCGGCAGCTCCTCCGCGCCGAACCGCACCGCGTTGTCCCCTTTCTTCAGCGTCACCGGCACGGTGAGCTCCCAGAAGTCGTTCTCGTGGAAGGTGTGGGGGAACAGCACGCGCTGCGGCGCGGCCCCGTTCACCGAGACGTCCGCGTGCCTGGCGAGCGGGTCGGGGTTGTAGTGCGTCGCGGCCGACTGCTCCGGGTTGGAGTAGCGGACGCGCATGGCGTACGTGCCGTCCCGGTCGGCCCGGACGGTGAACGTGAGCGTGCTGGCGTTCCCGGGCGGGCCGCCGATCCCGGTCACCGCGGCCTTGCCGTCGGCCAGGGAGAGCGGCGCGGCCTTGGCCGTCCCGGCGAGCGCGGCGGCCTCCGCCTGGTAGACGGTGGCGGGCAGCGCGTCGGGGGCCGGCCGCACGTCGAGGCGGTCGACCAGCGACGTGCCGGTCCTGCCGGTGACCGTGACCTTGTTGACGCCGCCGGACAGCGACACCGCCACGGTGGAGGCGCCGCGCCGGGCCTCCGTCACCTCCTGGCCGTTGACGGCCACCAGCGCCTTGCCGGGGCCGAGCAGCCTGAGGTCGAGGACGGCCGCGGCGTCCCGGGCGGAGTAGACCCAGAAGGTGACCGACTGGCCCTTGCGGACCTCGGCCACGCCGGAGCCCGTGCTCTCCCGGCTGTCGTAGGACAGGCGGGCCCCGCGCAGGTCGGCCAGCTCGGCCGGGTAGGTGGCGGTGGCCGCCGCCGGGTTCGGCAGCGAGAGCCGGACCCGGTCGATGATCGCGTCACCCTTGGTGGTCCGGGCGCCGTCGAGGCTGCGGGCCGCCAGCGAGATGACGTGCTTGCCGGCGGAGAGCTCCACGGCGGTGTCCGCGTGGTCCCACACCACCCACTTGTAGCCGAGCGGCAGGAACAGCTCCTGCTCGGAGCCGCCGTCCACGCGCAGGAAGACGTTGGCCGGCCCCTGCTCGCGCACCTTGTCGAAGGTGTTGAGGGAGTTGGCGAAGACGCTCAGGTCGTAGCGGCCGGCCTTCGGGACCTCCACGGTGAAGTCGAGCACGCCGTCGGAGCCGGTGCGCAGCCCGCCGACGTCGTAGCGGCCGGAGGTGTAGAACTTCGACACGTCCGAGGGGGAGCCCTCGGGCCCGTTGCGGCTGTAGCCGGTGCCGGTGTACTTGGCGTCCTCCGCCTCGTACGAGCCCTCCCACAGCTCGGTCACGGGTGAGGTCGCCGTGCCCTTGCCGGCCGGGGTGAGGACGATCTCGTACGCCGACGACTCCTTGAGCCGGGGCAGGTCGGCGCCGAAGTCGAGGACGGCGGCCCCGTCCTGGACGGCGACGTCGCGCTCGGCGAGCAGCTTGGGCTGCGGCGAGTCGCCGACCTGGCCGGTCCACGGGATCTCCCGCACCCAGGCGTGGACCTTGCCGCCGAACAGCCCGGCGGGGACGTTCTCGAAGCGGATGTGCCCGGCGCCGTCGGCGCCGCCGATGATCGCGCGGGCCTGCCTCTTGGCCGGGTCGAGCGTCGCGACGCCCTGGAGGGTGTAGTTCTGGCCCGGGTACGGCGGCGTGACCGCCACGGTGTGCCCGGTCATGCCGCCGTAGGCGTTGTAGAGCCACCACTGGCCGTTGCCCCGGTTGGCCTGCACGGCGGAGTCGGACAGGTTGCCGTCGATGTTCCAGTACGCGATGTCGGCGTCGATCTTCGACTCCTCGATGGCCGACACCCACTGGATCATCTGGCCGGGCACGGAGGTGTGGTAGTTGAAGGCGTACTCGTTGACGTTGATCGGCAGTTTCCGGCCCGCGTACTTCGTGCCGGCGAAGACGCCGGCCTCC
The DNA here is from genome assembly GCF_013363995.1 of Nonomuraea rhodomycinica. GTDB lineage: Bacteria > Actinomycetota > Actinomycetes > Streptosporangiales > Streptosporangiaceae > Nonomuraea > Nonomuraea rhodomycinica. The sequence goes on from NZ_JABWGO010000010.1 coordinate 227,226, forward strand.
ATCTCGCGGTAGCGCCTGACGCTCGCGCGGACCTGCTCGGGGTGGCTGAGCTCGTGCCAGGTCACCACGTCGGGCACGGTGCCCGCCGCGACGACGTGCTCCAGGTAGCCCTTGACCTGGCCGTACAGCACGCTGGTGTTGGGGCCGGCGATCCGGGCGGCGGGCATCCTGCCCTTGATGATGGCGTAGACCTCGTCCCAGGCCCGGAAGTAGTCACGGGGGTCGCTGAGCCAGCTCACCCCGTTGTAGCTCCACTTGCCGGTGCCGAACATGTTGCCCTCGGGCTCGTTGAACGGCACGAAGACGATGTTGTCCTGATATTTCGGGTCGAGCTTGAGGACCTGGTCGACCTGCTTGGCGATCTTCTCCTTGTACAGGTCGAGCTTCTCCTGGGGCGTCGCGCCGGGCCACTCGTACGGGAAGCCCCGGTGGACGTCGGTCATGTAGATGTACACGTCGCCGTCGGTGCTGTCGGCCAGCGGCTTGACCACCTCCAGCGCGTCGGCCCCGGGGTGCTGGGCGCCGTCCTGCGCCTTGGTCGAGACGGTGCGCAGCCGCATGCCCTCGATCAGGTTGTTCGTCGGCACGCCGGGCCCGTAGAGGCCGTAGAGGGTGCCGGACGCGCCGCCGTGGAAGGCGCCGGTGTCCTTGGCGAGGTCGATGACGAGCCGGCCCTCGCGGACCACCGTGACCTCGGCGGTGACGGCGCGCCCGCCGGCCGTGCCCGTCACGGTGAACGAGCCCGCGGCGGCGTACTTCGCGGGGTCCACGGCCGCCCACGTGACGGGCAGGTCGCGGTCGTAGCCGTCGGAGAAGGCGGCGCGGACCGCCGCCGGCAGGGCCGGGGCCCTGCCGATGGTCGTCCGCACCGTGAAGGCGTCCTGGGCCAGGCCCGTCGGCGTCGGCGTCCGGCCGCCGGCGACGGCGGCCACCTGCTCGGCGGTCAGCGCGGCCGGGTAGACGCGGAAGTCGTCGATCGCGCCGTCGAACAGCGGGTCCGGGTAGAACGAACGGCCGATGAAGCCCGCGGAGGTCGTGGCGGCGTCGACGAGCTGCGCGGCGGTCACGGTGGTGCTCGCGGAGGAGACGGCGGCGCCGTCGAGGTAGGTGGTGACGCGTCTCGCGCCGGTGTCGAGGGTGACGGTCAGCGTCTTCCAGGCGTCGGCGGGCAGCCGGGCCGAGCCCGTGACCTGGGCCTCGCCGCCGCCGCCCGAGGTGGTGACCGCGGTGCGCAGGAGCCCGTCGCCGTTGGAGGGGGTGGTGAACAGGTAGCGGCCGGTGTCCTTGCCGAGCGCGTAGATCCACTGCCAGGGGGCGGTGGTGCCGTCCCACTTCACCCGGGCCGACACGGTCAGGTCGGTCCGGTCCTTCAGCACGGCCAGGGGCAGCTTCACGTAGGCGCCGCCGGAGTCGGCGGCCCCGCCGGGCAGGCTCAGGGCCCGGCCCCCGCCGGCGCCGGCCACCAGGGCCGCCGTGGAGCCGTTGACCAGCGTGCCGTCCAGGCCGTTGCCGGATCTGTCGGCGATGGTGCCGGTGGGGAGGTCGTCGGAGTCGAAGTCGTACACGAGGGCGGGGGCGGGCGGGTCGGCGGCGGCCATGGCGTCCGGGACTCCTGTGGATAACGCGAGGATGAGGACGGCCGGGAGGAGCCCGGCTCGCGCGGCCTTGGTGATGCTCGTCGGTGTCATCAACGACTTCCCTTAGGTGATCGTCCTGCGGGAGGGAGTGCCGTCCCTGTCCACCATGTGAGTGTGAGCGTTAACAGACTGATCTCGGGAGCGATCGGCAGCGCCACGTGGGTTTCGCGCAGGTTACGCGGCGCGGCCGCGACGCGTCAATGCTCCGGCCGCGGCCGATCGGCCCGGCGGCGCGCCGCGCTTTCACCCGCCATGTCACGATTCGATTTCGGCGGGTATCGGCCCTTGACGCGGATCCGAGCCTGGGCGACAGTCGAGCACATCGTTGAACCGGTTCGCCTGTTCCGAAGGTTCGCAGGCGGCCCCCGTCCGGGACGGTGCCGCGCCCCGGCTCGCTGTGGCCTGCAAACGCCGACGACAACGGCACCTTCGCCAGGCGTCCGGTGAGCGATGCGGGAATCAGGCGGTCTTCAGCGTCGAACCGGTTCGACGATCAAGGAGGTGAGAATGGCGACGATCGGGGACGTGGCCCGGGAGGCCGGCGTCAGCCGCAGCACGGCGTCGTACGCGCTGTCGGGCAAGCGGCCCATCTCGGAGGAGGTGCGCCGGCGCGTGCTCGCGGCGGCCGAGGCGCTCGCCTACACGCCGAACGCCGGCGCGCGGGCGCTGGCCACGTCCAGGACCAAGGTCCTCGGTCTGCTCGCCCGCTTCTACACGGACGAGTTCGCGCCCGCGATGATGCAGTACATCCAGGGCGTCACCGACACCGCGCGCGACCTGGGCTACGACACGCTGCTGGTCACCGACGAGGACGGCGCGCGGGCGCTGCGGCGCATCACCGACTCCCGCATGGTGGACGGCGTCGTCCTGATGAACATCGCGCAGGACGACCCGAGGCTGCCGATCCTGCGGGCCGCGGCCCAACCGGGCGCCACGGTCGGCCTGCCGGGCGACTGCTCGGGGATCGACGTGTTCGACCTCGACTTCGAGGAGGCCGGCCGGGCCATGGTGGACCACCTCCACGGGCTCGGCCACCGCGAGCTGATCCTGATCTCGCAACCCGAGCACGTGGTCGAGCGGGGCGGCGCGTACGTGTGGCGCCTCAGGGACGCCGCCCTGGAGCGGGCGCGCCAGTGCGGCGTCACCCTGCACACCGTGTACGGCGAGTCCCGGCAGCCGGCCGTCGGGCGCCTGCTCCACACGCTGCTGGACACCTACCCGTCGGCCACCGGCCTGCTGATCAACAACGAGGCGGCCGCCGCGGCGCTGCCCTCCGTCGCCCACGAGCGAGGGCTGCGGGTGCCCGAGGACCTGTCGGTCATCGGGCGCTACTCCGCGGAGTTCGCCGCGGCCTTCTCCCTGCCCTACTCGTTCGTCGAGAGCGCGCCCGACCGCCTCGGCTCCATGGCGGTGCGCCAGCTCGTGCGCCGCGTGGAGTCGGCGGCGGCCCGCCGCGAGCCCTTCGTCGTGCGCTTCATCTCCCCCGAGCTCGTCTCCCGCGGCAGCACCACGCCGCCGCGGGAGCCCCACCCGCGTACGCCCGCCCGCTAGAGCCGGGCGCACCCCACAGAACCATTCGCCGGCGCTATTTGTTAGCGCTAACACCTGGAGGATTCGGGTGACTCGTCCATCGTTCTCCGCCCGAGCGGCGGCCTTCGGAACCGCCCTGCTGAGCCTGGCCGCCCTGACCGCGTGCGCGTCCGCGCCCGCCCCCGGCGCTTCCGCCGCCCCCGCCGCCGACGCGAACACCTACACGTGGTGGGACCCGTACCCGCAGCACGACGCCTCCTCCGCCTGGGCCAAGCGGGTGGACACCTGCGGCCAGCAGGCCGGCGTCACCATCAAGCGCACCGCCTACGACACCACGGCGCTGACCAACCAGGCCCTGCTCGCCGGCCAGGAGGGCAACGCCCCCGACGTGATCCTGCTCGACAACCCCGCCGTCTCCACCCTCGCGGACGCGGGGATGCTGGCCACGATGGACGAGTTCGGCCTGGACACCGCCAGGTTCGACAAGAACCTCATCGCCGCGGGCGAGCTGGACGGCAAGACCTACGGCATCCCCATCGGCGCGAACACGCTCGCCCTCTACTACAACAAGAAGATCCTCGACGCCGCCGGCGTCGACCCGGCCTCGATCAAGGACTGGGCCTCGCTCGGCGCGGCGCTGAAGAAGGTCAAGGCCGCGGGCAAGAAGCCGATCACCTTCGCCGCCATCGGCACGGAGGAGGGCTCCTTCCAGTTCCTGCCGTGGTTCTGGGGCGCCGGCGGAAAGCTCACCGAGCTGGACTCGCCGCAGGCCGCCGAGGCGCTGGGCCTCTGGAACTCCTGGCTCAAGGACGGCCTGGCCCCCAACTCGGTGCTGAGCAACTCGCAGAACACCACCTGGGAGGAGTTCCTCACCGGCGAGTTCGGCTTCGCCGAGAACGGCACCTGGCAGATCAACAGCGCCGCGAAGGCGGGCTTCCCGACGGGCATCGTGCAGATCCCGGCCAAGGACGGCGGCGTCGCCCCCACCCCCACGGGCGGCGAGTTCATCACGGTCCCGGTGCAGAAGGACGCCAAGCGCTACACCGCCACCAAGAAGATCGTCGAGTGCATGACCACGCCCGAGGGCCTGGTCGAGACGGGCACGACATTCGCCTACTACATCCCGTCCACCGCCGAGGGGCAGCAGGCGATCCTGGCCAAGGAGCCGAGCCTGAAGCCGTGGGTCGAGGCCGTCCGGTCGGCCAAGGGCCGTACCAGCGACAACCTCGGCACCAAGTACCCCAAGATCTCCGAGGCCCTGTGGACGGCGGTGCAGAAGGCGCTGAGCGGCTCGGCCGCCCCCGCCGACGCGCTGAAGGACGCGCAGGCCAAGGCCGCGCAGGCCGTCGGCGGCTGAGCGGACCTTCCATGGCATTCACCCGCACCGACGCGGTGGCGACCACCGGCAGGCCGGCGGCGAAGGTGAGCCCCGCTCCCGGCCGCCGGCGCTCCGGACGGTGGACGGCCCTCGCCTTCCTCGCGCCGCTCGTCGTCTACCTGCTCGTCTTCTACGCCTATCCGCTGTACCGCAACATCGAGCTCAGCGTGCACGACTACACGCCGCGCGCGTTCGTCCAGGGCGACCCCGAGTTCACCGGCCTGGACAACTACCGCGCCGTCCTGTCCGACGACGCCTTCCTCGCGGCGCTGCGCAACACGGCCGTGTTCACGCTGGTGTCCATCGCCCTGCAGTACGCGCTCGGCCTGGCGCTCGCCGTCTTCTTCCAGCGCGGCTTCCGCCTGTCGGCGGTGCTGCGGGCGATGTTCCTGGTGCCGTGGCTGCTGCCGCTGATCGTCTCGGCCTCGACCTGGTCGTGGATGCTCAACAGCGACAACGGCATCGTCAACGCCTTCCTGCGGGCGTTCGGGATCGGCCAGATCAACTGGCTCACCTCGCCGGGCACCGCGCTGCTGTCGGTCACGGTCGCCAACATCTGGCTCGGGATCCCGTTCAACCTGGTGATCCTGTACGCCGGGCTGCAGAACATCCCGGCCTCCCTGTACGAGGCCGCCGGCCTGGACGGGGCGAACGCCTGGCAGCGGTTCTGGCGCATCACCTTCCCCCTGCTGCGCCCGGTGTCGGCGATCACGCTGCTGCTCGGCCTCATCTACACGCTCAAGGTCGTCGACATCATCTGGATCATGACGAGGGGAGGGCCGGCGGACGCGTCGGCGACGCTGGCCATCTGGTCCTACCGCGAGGCGTTCGGCACCGGCCAGCCCGACTTCTCCCCGGCGGCGGCCGTCGGCAACCTGCTCATCCTCATCGCCTTCGCCGCGGGGCTCCTGCACGTACGGCTGCAGCGGAAGGAGGGATCCTCGTGAAGAACTGGCGGACGGGAGTGGGGATCGTCCTGACCGGGGTGATGCTGTTCCCCGTCTACTGGATGGTCAACGTCTCCCTCACCAGGACCGGCGACATGCGGGCGGACCCGCCCCACTGGTTCCCCTGGAACCCCACGTTCGAGGGCTACGCGGCGGCGCTCGGCCAGCAGCTCCCGGCCCTGGCCACCAGCCTGTTCATCGGCCTCGGAACGGTCGCCGTCACCCTGATCGTGGCCCTGCCCGCCGGGTACGCGCTGGCCAAGCTGCTGCCGCGCGGCACCGGCGCGATCGACTTCCTGCTGCTCGTCGCGCAGATGATCCCGGCCGTCGTCATGGCCATGGGCTTCTACGCGATCTACATCAGGCTCGGGATGCTGAACACCGTCGCGGGGCTGATCGTCGCCGACTCGACGCTGGCCGTGCCGTTCGCGGTGCTGCTGTTCCGGGCGTTCATGGCGGGCATCCCCCGGGAGATCATGGCCGCGGCGCAGATCGACGGGGCGGGCACCTGGCGCACGTTCCGGTCCGTCGTCCTGCCGCTGAGCCGCAACTCGGTGATCACGGTGTCGCTGTTCGCGTTCCTGTGGGCCTGGTCGGACTTCATCTTCGCCTCGACCCTCAACCGCAGCAGCGACACGATCCCGGTCACCCTCGGCATCTTCCGCTACATCGGCAACAACACCACCCAGTGGAACTCGATCATGGCGACCGCGGTGATCGCGTCCGTTCCCGCCGCCTTCCTCCTCGTTCTCGCGCAGCGCTACATCGCCGCCGGGGTCACCGCCGGCGCAGTAAAGGACTGAACACCCAGTGACGATCACACCACAGGCGCCGGCCGCCGCCCGCGCCGTCCCCGTGCTGCCCAGCAGAGGGCCGGTCCGCCCGCTCGGGCTCGGCCAGGTCACCCTGACCGGCGGGTTCTGGGGCGGCAGGCAGAGCGTGAACGCCGCGGCCACGCTGGCCCACTGCGAGTCGTGGATGGAGCGCCTCGGCTGGCTCGCCAACTTCGACCGCGTCGCCGACGGCACGACCTCGCCCGACCGTCCCGGCTGGTCGTTCTCCGACTCCGAGGTCTACAAGCTGCTGGAGGCCCTGGCCTGGGAGGAGGGTCGTACCGGTGACCAGGGGGCGGAGGCCGCGATCAAGCGGCTGACCGCGCGCGTGGCCCGGGCGCAGGACCCCGACGGCTACCTCAACACGTGCTTCGGGCACGACCGGCAGCAGCCGCGCTACAGCGACCTGGAGATGGGGCACGAGCTGTACAACACGGGGCACCTGCTCCAGGCGGCGGTGGCGCGGCTGCGCACGGCCGGCGAGGACGACCTGGTGGGCGTCGCGCGGCGGGCGGCCGACCACGTGTGCCGGACCTTCGGCGCGGACGGCCTGTCCGGGATCTGCGGGCACCCCGAGATCGAGGTGGGCCTGGCCGAGTTCGGCCGGGCGACCGGCGAGGACCGCTACGTCGAGCAGGCGCGGCTGTTCCTGGAGCGCCGCGGCCATGGAACGCTCCGCGACATCCCGCTGGGCCGCGCCTACTTCCAGGACGACGTGCCGATCCGGCGGGCCGAGGTCTGGCGCGGCCACGCCGTGCGGGCGCTCTACCTGACGGCCGCGGCGGTGGACGTCGCCGTCGAACGCGGCGACGACGAGCTGCTGCGCGCGGTGGAACGGCAGTGGGAGCGCTCGGTCGAGCGCCGGACCTACATCACCGGCGGGATGGGCTCGCGCCACCAGGACGAGGGCTTCGGCGAGGACTGGGAGCTGCCGCCGGACCGGGCCTACTGCGAGACGTGCGCGGGCATCGCGTCGATCATGGTGTCGTGGCGGCTGCACCTCGCCACGGGCGACGTCCGTTACACCGACCTGATCGAGCGGACGCTCTACAACGTCGTCGCCGCCTCCCCGAGCCCCGACGGCCGGGCCTTCTTCTACGCCAACCCCCTGCACCAGCGCAGCCCCGGCCGCCCGGCGGACCCGGACGAGGTGAGCCCGCGCGCCGAGGGCGGCACCCGGGCCGCGTGGTTCGAGGTCTCCTGCTGCCCCACCAACGTCGCCCGGACGCTGGCCGGCCTGGCCGGCTACCTCGCCACGACCGACGACGACGGCCTGCAGATCCACCAGTACGCCCCGTGCGCCATCCGCGCCGAGCTGCCGGACGGGCGGCCGGTGGCCGTGGACGTCGAGACGGACTACCCCGCCAGCGGCGCGGTCCGGGTCCGGGTCGCGGCCGGCGCGTCCTCGCCGTGGACGCTGTCGCTGCGGGTGCCCGCGTGGGCGGCCGGCGCGACCGTGACCGAGGACGGGCGGACGCGGTCGGCGGAGCCCGGCGTGCTCGCCGTCCGGCGGGCCTTCCAGGCCGGCGACGTCGTGCTCCTCGACCTGCCGATGCGGCCCCGCTTCACCTGGCCCGACCCGCGCATCGACGCCGTGCGCGGCTGCGTGGCCGTCGAGCGCGGCCCGGAGGTGCTGTGCGCCGAGTCGCGCGACCTGCCCGATCCCGGCGGGCTCGACGCCCTGGTGATCGACGCCGGATCAGGACCGGAGCCGGACGGCGGGGGCGCGCGGGTGCGCGGCCGGATTCCCGCCCACCTCGGTCGCGGCTGGGCCTACGCGCCCGCCCGTCCGGCTCCTCCCGCCGAAGACGGGGAACGCTTCGACGTGCCGCTCCGGCCCTACCACTCGTGGGCCCACAGGGGGCCGACGAGCATGCGCGTGTGGCTGCCCGTGGAAGGGACCTCGTGACCGTGGCCGTGTTCTCCCCGCGGGAGATCCCGTTCAGCTCCTCCGGCTCCTGGTTCTGCTTGTCGCCCGTCGTGGCCGAGGGCGTCTGGGCCGACGACGTGCACCTGGTGTCGCACCAGACCGGCATGCACCCCGTCCTGCGGCTCGTGCCCACCTCCGGCCGGGAGCGGGCCGAGACCGCCGTCACCGCGACGCCGCACCTGCTCACCTGGGCCCATGGCGGCGGCCGGATCGAGCTGGTCTACGAGACCCCGGACACCGTCCGGGTGCGCGGCCGCGGCCTCGGGCTGCGGGTGCTCGCCGCCGACCCCGTGCTCACCCCGTTCAGCGGCCCGTACTTCTACCAGGACCCGACCGACGGATCGTCGGTCTTCACCGTCTACCAGACCGGCCGCCGCTACCGGATCACGGTGCTCGGCGGGCGCGCCGAGCCGCTCGGCGACCAGGCGCTCGGCACCGCCGAGCGCGGGGTGGTCCTGCCGGACGACGCGTGGGAGATCGCCGTTGAGGAGTACGAGACCGCCCGCGCCCCCTACCCGGGCCGGGCGGCCTTCTCCGAGGTGGCCGAGGCGGCGCGTGACCGGTTCGCGGCCTTCGCCGGCGCGGTGGCGCCCTGGCGCGGCGAGCGCACCCCGGCGGCCGAGCTCGCGGCCTACGTGCTGTGGTCGGCCACGGTCCGCCCGGCCGGGTTCGTCACCCGCCAGGCCGTGCTGATGTCCAAGCACTGGATGGACAAGGTGTGGAGCTGGGACCACTGCTTCAACGCCCTCGCGCTCGCCGACGGCCTGCCCGAGCTGGCCTGGGACCAGTTCCGGCTGCCCTTCGACCACCAGGACCCCGCCGGCGCGCTGCCCGACTCGGTCGCGCACTCCGAGGTCCTGCACAACTTCGTCAAGCCGCCCATCCACGGCTGGGCGCTGCGCCGCCTCGGCCCGGCGGCGGGCGGCGATCCGGCCGGGACGTACCGGCTGCTGGAGCGCTGGACGACCTTCTGGCTGACCGCCCGGCGCGCCCCCGGCCGCGAGCTGGCGCACTACCAGCACGGCAACGACAGCGGCTGGGACAACGCCACCACCTTCGACCCCGAGCGGGTCGTCGAGACCGCCGACCTGGCCGCCTTCCTCGTGCTGCAGATGCGCGAGCTGGCCCGCCTGGCCGGGGAGCTCGGCGACCGGCCCGCGGCGGCCCGGTGGACGGCGGCGGCCGATCGGATGCGCGAGGCGATGCTCGCCGAGCTGTGGCGCGGCGACCGGTTCGTCGCCCGGGGGGTGCGCTCGGGGCGTACCTGGTCGAGCTCCAGCCTGCTCGACCTCATGCCGATCGTGCTGGGGGAGGAGCTGCCGGAGCAGGTGAGCGCGGCGCTGGCCGCCCGGATCGGGACGCACCTGACGGAGTACGGGCTCGCCACCGAGCCGCCTGCGTCGGAGCACTACCGCGACGACGGCTACTGGCGCGGCCCGATCTGGGCGCCCTCGACCGTGCTGATCGAGGACGGCCTGCGCCGCGCCGGGCACCCCGGCCTGGCCGACGAGATCAGCGCGCGCTTCCGGGCCCTGTGCGAGAAGTCGGGGTTCGCCGAGAACTTCGACGCCCGCACCGGGGCGGGGCTGCGCGACCGTGCCTACACCTGGACGGCCGGCGCCTATCTCCTGCTGGCCGGCGCCCACGAGCGCGTCGCCGCGCGCAGCTCCGCCGTCCCGCGGTAACGCTGGAACGGCAGCTCGAACACGGCGGCGAACGCCCACGCGAACAGCACCGAGGCGGGCACGGCCAGGGCGAGCAGCGCCAGGAACCCGGCCACGCCCGGCCCGAGGAGCGGGGCGACCACGAAGTGGTGCAGCGCGACCACGATCGGCGCGTGGACCAGGTAGAGGCTGTAGGAGAACGAGCCGAGCGAGCGGAGCGGCCGGCTGTCGAGCACGCGCACCAGCGGCCGCGGCCGTCCGCCCGCCACGGCCGCCAGGAACAGCCCGGCGGCCGGGGCGAGGGCCAGGTCCACCCAGAAGAAGTGCGCGGCCGTCCAGACCGGCCCGCGCACGGCGACCAGGACGACCACGGGGACGAACGCGGCGAGCGCCATCCAGTGCAGGGGAGCCCGCACCGGCGCGCGCAGCACCCCGGCCGCCAGCACGCCCACCGCGAACAGCACCGCGAACTGCGGGGTCAGCCGCATCAGCAGCGCCACCACGGGCACCCCGCCGGCCAGCAGGCCCACCGCGAGCACGACCACGGTGACGGCCGCCACCATCACCGCCGCGCCCAGCCGCCGCACCACCAGCAGCAGCAGGGGGAGGACGAAGTAGAGCTGCGCCTCGACGGCGATCGACCAGAACGCCCCGTTGGGGCTGGGCGAGCCGAACAGGTCCTGCACCAGCAGGCCGTGGAAGAGCACGCTCTTCGCCGTGGGCGGCCCCTGGCCCGGCTGCGGCACCAGCGTCCAGGCGACCGCGAGGCTGAACACCAGCGCCGCCCAGTACGGCGGCAGGATCCGCCAGGCCCGGCGGCGGGCGAAGCGGCGCAGGCCGCCGAGCCGCCATCCGGACCGGGCCGGCTTGACGGCCAGCGAGAACCCGGACAGCGCGATGAAGACGACGACGGCGAAGTGCCCGTACAGCAGCCAGCTCGCCCAGGCCGGGCCCGTGTCGGCGGGGAATCCGGGGAAGGACAGCAGCCGGCAGTGGTGCAGCACCACGAACAGCGCGGCCAGGCCGCGGATGCCGTCGAGTCCGCCCAGCCGCGCGGACCGTTCAGGGGCCGGCCGCGCCGGCCGTTCAGGCGGAGCAGCGGCCCCCGGTTCCATCCCCACCCCCGCACCGGCCGGTTCCCGGCCACCGTGAGGTTCATCGGTTCAGAAAGGGCCCGCGTAACAAAGCGGATGTAACGGGCTGATGGGAAAGCGCGATGCCCCTTTTGGAACGGTTTTTCGGGGGGATTATCGCGCCCCGTTGCTGTGCGTATCGGGCAGGGGATATATGGAATTCTGGAAGACCATTCTTGGCCTTGCCCGGCAGAAGCTGATCGCCGTCCCGGTCGCCGTCCTCACCGTCGCCCTGGCGTCCACCGGATACCTCCTGATGCCCGAGCGGTACGTGACGAGCGCGTCCATGGTCCTCGTCACCCCCTCGGGCGGCGGCTCGATCGACGGCACCAAGCCCGTCGCGCAGACCAACCCGCTGCTGCAGTTCACCGACGACCTGCGCACCACGGCCAGCATCCTCATCCTGGCCATGAACACCTCCGACGTGTTCGCCTCCGTCGGCGTCACCGAGGACGGGCCGACCGACCTGACCATCGACGACGGCCGCAGCAACCCGACGCTGCTCGGCGTCGGCACCACGGGCCCGTTCATCTACGTCCAGGTCGAGAGCGACTCACCGGGCACGGCCGCCAAGGTCCTGGCCGCCACCCAGGAGCGGCTGCGCCAGGAGCTGGAGGACCGGCAGAACGAGCTGAAGGCGCACCCGATCACGTTCGTCCAGGCAGAGGACGTGGTGCGGCTCGCTCCGGAGGCCGACGGGTCGGCCAAGCTCCAGGGCGCCGTCGGCGGGCTGCTGCTCGGCCTCGTGGCCGGGCTCGGGGCGGCGTACGCGGTCGTGCGCCGCGGGCTGTTCCTCCGCGCCCCCGACCCCGGGCCCGTCCCCGCCCCCGATCCGGAGGGGCCGGGCCCGTCCGAGGATCTGGACGAGACCGGCCCCATCGACGTGGCGCGGCTCAACGGCCGCTGACCGCGCTGACCGCGTTACTCGTCGCTCGCTACTTGCGGCGCGTCGCCAGGTCCGCCAGCGCGGGCGGCACCCAGCGCCTGGCCGTCTGCCGGAAGGAGCTCTTCCACTCCTCGCCCGGCCGCTGCTTGAACTTGGTGTCGTGCTCGTCCAGCACCTCTTCCTCCGGGCGGCCGTTGGTGTAGTAGTACAGCGCCATCGACCGGCGGGCCCGGTCGTCGGGGCAGGTCAGCGGCTCCGGGTGGCCGTGGTTGGCGTCGTCGGTGGTGGCGAACAGGACGAACCTGTTGAACACCGGCAGGATGCGGTGCTCGCAGGCGGTCATGTCCTTGTTCCAGAGCTGGAGGTGGCCGCCGTACGACTCCTCCCAGTCCTTGTTGAGATAGAGCAGCCCGTTCAGCCGCCGGTCGAGGTCGAGCCGGCGGTGCCGGTTGAAGTCGACGTGCACCTTCAGGAACCCGCCGGGCCGGATCTGGTGCAGGCCGCCCCCGTCGTAGTGCGGGTCGGACACCAGGTGCTCGATGCCGGTGAGCCGCTCCAGGAAGTCGATGAACACCTGGCCGTTGAACTCGGCCAGCAGGTGGCGGGTGGCCGGCCCCATCCGCTCGGTGTCGGCGAGCGCGAGCTTGACCTCGCGGGCGTTGTCGAAGCGCTGCCACTCGATGTCGCGGGGCTCGGGGAACTCGGCCAGGACCGGCTCCAGGACCTCGGCGGGGAGGAAGTCGTCGATGACGACGTGCCGGAACGGCGTGGCCTTGAGGAAGCCTTCGCGGTGACTGTCGGCGAGCGGAAGGAGTTCGTCGCGGTGGAAGGTAAAGCTCAGCGCTTGCTGCATCGGTGCTCCCCACCCTGAATGTCGGCGAAATGGCCCGGCAGTGACATCGCGGTGCACCGTTGGCTCGTTACAAATAGTTGGTAACGCCGGATACCGGTAAAAACGATGATCTGTGGGGAGACACCCGTTTTCTGATACGGGAAGGAAAGCGTCTTGGACTTCTGGGGGACGGTCCTGGTCGTGTTCCGCAGGTGGTACGTCACGCTCCCCGCGTTCCTGCTCTCCCTCGCGGTCGCCTTTGCGGTCTACCGGACGATCCCGGCCGTCTACCAGTCGAGCGCGGTGCTGGTCCTGACCGTCCCGGTCACGGGCGGGAGCGTTCCAGCCAACCCCGACTACCCGAACCCCCGGGTCAACCCGCTGCTCAACTACGACGGCGCGCTCAACGTCTCCGCCTCGATCCTGCTCCAGGCGCTCAGCGCGCCCGAGACCGCGGCCACGCTCGGCGCTCCTCCGGGCGGCGACACCTCGTACGTGGTCCACAACGGCAGCTCCAACCCCGAGCTGCTGGCCAACGGCCCCTTCGTCATCATCGAGGCCAAGAGCCCGTCGGCCCGGGCCGCGCACGAGCTCGTCGTCAGGCTCGTGGCGCGGGCCAAGCTGGAGATGGCCGCCCGCCAGCAGGTGCTCCAGGCGCCGCCGAGCACGTACATCAAGCTCACCGAGATGGTCGCGCCCACCGCGCCGCTGGAGCAGCGCGGCGGCAAGAGCCGCTCGGCGGCGGCGGTGCTGGCGCTCGGCCTGTTCGCCGCCCTGACGGCCGGGTTCGCGGCGGAGAGCGTCGCCCCCGCGGTGCGACGGAGGCTGGGCGGGCGGCCGGGCGGGCGGCGGCCGGTCCTGCGGCTGAGGCGGCGCCCGGCATGACCGTGACGGATTCCAGGGCGGCCGCCAGGACCCGGGCGCTGCTGGAGGCGTCCGCGCTGCCGCGTCCGCACCGCGCCGACGGGGCCACGGTCGGCGTCGTGTTCGCGGTCGTCCTCATGATCGTCCCGGCCCGGCTGGTGTACCGGGGGCTGTCGTTCGCGATCACCCCGGCCGAGTCCATCGGCCTGTTCGCGCTGGTGTGGTGGCTGTGCGCGCACTTCACCAGCACGCTCGGCGCCGCCAAGGGCCGCACGCTCGTCCGCTCGGCCGTGTTCGTCCACGCCGCCTCGCTGCTGGCCACGTACGCCTACGCGACGGCCGGCCCGCTGCCCAGGGACGAGGTGGAGCTGGCCGACCACATGCTCGTCACCGCGTTCGCCATGATCGGCGTCGTGCTGCTCGTCGTGGACGGCGTGCGCGGCCGGGACCGGCTCGACCTGGTGCTGAAGACGGTCGCGGTGATGGGCGCGGTGCTCGGGGTGGTCGGCGCGGTGCAGTTCCTGTTCAGGTTCGACCCGACGAAGTACATGGTGCTGCCCGGCCTGCGCTACACCCAGGAGGAGCTGTTCATCCTGGAGCGCAACGGGCTGAGCCGGGTGGCGGCGACCACCGGGCACCCCATCGAGTTCGCGGTCATGTGCGCGATGATCCTGCCGATCGCGCTGCACTTCGCGTTCCAGGCGCGGGAGCGGGGCGGGCCCGCGCTGCGCTGGTGGGTGTGCGCGGGGCTGATCGGGGCCGGGATGGTGTTCTCGGTGTCGCGCTCGGCCTTCGTCGGGCTGGCCGGCGCCGCCGTGGTGCTGCTCGCGGGCTGGCCGAAGGTGCGGCGGCTGCTCGCGGCCGGGGCCGTGCTGGTCTTCCTCGGGGCCGTGAAGCTCGTGGTGCCGGGCGTGCTGGGAGCCATCGTCGCGCTGTTCACCAACATCTCGAACGACTCCAGCCTGCGCTGGCGGACCATGGACTACGCCGCCGCCACCACCGAGATCGGCCGCCACCCCTGGCTGGGGCGGGGGCTCGGCACCTGGTACGCCCCGAAGTACCTCGTCTTCGACAACCAGTACATCCTGACGACCGTCGAGACCGGGATCATCGGCGTGCTGGCCTTCGCGGGGCTGTTCGCGGCGGGCATCTGGTCGGCGCTGCGCGCCCGGCGGCTGCTGGCCGACCCGGCCTCCCGCGACCTCGGGCTCACGCTGGCGGCCTGCCTGGTGGTGCCGCTGATCGGCGCCGCGACCTTCGACCTGCGCGCGTACGCGGTGATCACCGGCCTGTCGTTCCTGCTGGTGGGCGCGGCCGGCGCCCTCCTGCGCGAGGCCCGCGCCGCCCGAGCCGCTCCGGCTGCCGGGGAGGACGGGCTCAGCCGAGCAGGCGCTCCCGCGCCTCCTTCCACGACCCCGCCGCCAGGTCCCGGGCGCTGATCGCGGTGACCGGCAGCGGCCAGCCGATGCCGAGGTCCGGGTCGTCGTAGCGCACGGTCAGGTCCTCGGCCGGGTCGTGCTCCCGGTCGATCCGGTAGCACACGTCGGCCTGCTCGGTGAGCGCCTGGTAGCCGTGGAAGAGTCCCGGCGGGACGTACAGGTGGGCGAACTCCTTGTCGTCGAGCACCACGCTCCAGCTCTCGCCGAACGTCGGCGAGCCGGGCCTGGCGTCCACCAGCACGTCGTGGATCGCGCCGCGGGCGCACCTGACCAGCTTGGCCTCGCCCCGCCCGAGCCGGCAGTGCATGCCGCGCAGGGTGCCGAGCCGCGATCGGGACTGGCTGTCCTGGACGAACGCCGCCGGGTCGAGCCCGTGCGCGGCGGCCAGGGCCGTGTCGAACGTGCGGGTGAAGAAGCCCCTGTCGTCGTGGTGGGGGGTCGGGACGAAGATCAGGACCCCGTCGAACGCGCCTCGCTCCACTCTCATGCGCCCATGATCGCCGCCCGCCCGCCCCGCCGGAAGCCCTGGCCCGCTCTGGTCAAGCGATCCTCGACCGGCGCGCCGGAAACCCTCAGGCGACCGCCGCGCGCTGCCGCGCGCCCGGCCCGGGGCGGGCGCGCGGGGCCTCCGCCGGACCCCGGGTAACGGGTTTATCTCCTATGCCGATTATTTCGTGAAAGGTCGTGATGTTAGGTCGGCGGCGCGAAGGAGCGACACCATTCCGGCGGATCCCTTCCTCACGACCGACCCCCCGGCGCGGGTGCGCGTCGGAGCGGTCCACGTCATGGCCCTCACCGAGGCCGCCGTCGCCGAGCACGTCGCCCGCGCCTGGGCGGCCGGCCGGGGCGGCGCGATCGTCACCGCGAACGTGGACATCGTCCGAGCCGCCACCCGCGACCCCTCCCTCGCCGAGCTGGTCGCCGGCTCCGAGCTCGTGGTCGCCGACGGCATGCCCGTGGTGTGGGCGGGCCGCCTGGCCGGGACCGCCGTCCCCGAGCGGGTGACCGGCGCCTCGCTCGTCCACACCCTGTCCGCGCGGGCCGCGCGCGAGGGCCGTTCCGTCTACCTGCTGGGCGGCGACCCCGGCGTCCCCGAGACCGCCGCCAAGGCGCTCGCGGCGCGCAGCCCGGGGCTGCGGATCGCGGGGGCCCTCTCCCCGCCGTACGGCTTCGACGCCGACCCCGAGGCGTACCGCGACGTGATCAGGCAGGTGGCCGCCGCCCGCCCCGGCCTCGTGCTCGTCGGGCTCGGCTTCCCCAGGCAGGAACGGCTCATCCGCGACCTGCGCCCGGATCTGCCCGCCGCCTGGTTCCTCGGCTGCGGCGCGGGCATCCCCATGGCCGCCGGCCAGTTCAGCCGGGCCCCGCGCGCCCTGCAGCGGGCGGGCGGCGAATGGCTGCACCGCCTCGCGCTGGAGCCGCGCCGCCTGGCCCGCCGCTATCTGCGGGACGACGCCCCCTTCGCCCTCGCGCTGCTCGCCGGCGCCCTGCTCAGCCGGTTCCGACACTCCTGAGTCCCGACGCTCCCGAGAGGCCGTGCCCGCATGCTCGCGATAGTGATCGTCACCTACTTCAGTGAGCGGGTCGTGGGCGACTGCCTGCGCTCGCTGGCCGCCGCCGGAGCGGGCGACGCCCGGGTGATCGTGGTGGACAACGACTCGGCCGACGCGACCCTCGAACGCGCCCGCGAGGCGCTGCCCGCCGTCGAGACCGTCTCCACGGGCCGCAACGCCGGCTTCGCCGCCGCCGTGAACGCCGGGATCGCCGCCGCGCCCGGCTGCGACGTGCTCGTGCTCAACCCCGACATCCGGCTCGCCCCCGGCGCCGTCACGGCGCTGCGCGAGGCGCTGGCCGAGCCCGGCACCGGCATCACGGTCCCGCGCCTCACCGACGACTCCGGCCACCGGCACCTGTCGCTGCGGCGCCGCCCCACCGTGCTGCGGGCGCTCGGCGAGGCGCTGCTCGGCGGCCACCGCGCCGGACGCGTCCCGGCCCTGGGCGAGCTCGTCGTCGCCGACGAGGCGTACCGGCGGCCCGGCACGCACGACTGGGCGACCGGCGCCGCCTGGCTGGTCTCCCGCCGGTGCCTCGACGCCACCGGGCCGCTGGACGAGCGCTACTTCCTGTACTCGGAGGAGACCGAGTACATGCTGCGCGCCGGCGAGCGCGGCTTCGCGGTCCGCTACGTGCCGGCCGCCCTCGCCGTCCACCTGGGCGGTGAGCAGTCCACCTCCAGCCGCCTGTGGGCCCTGTCCGCGGCCAACCGGGTCAGGCTCCACCGCCAGCTCCACGGCCGTCCCCGCGCCCTGCTCATGCGCCTGGCCGTCACGCTCAACGAGGCGCTGCGCGCCGCCACCCGCGGCCGGCCCGGGGGGGAGCGCCACCGGGCCGCCCTGCGCGCCCTGTGGCCGCTGCCGCGCTGGCCTCGGGAGACCGCGCAGCCGGCGCCCGGCTACGTCTGCTTCTCCGCCCAGGACTGGTGGTACCACAACCAGGCCCACTCCGACTTCCAGCTCATGCGCTCGATCGCCGCGCACCGCGAGGTGCTCGTGGTCAACAGCATCGGCATGCGCATGCCCGCCCCCGGGAAGTCCACCCAGGTGGCCCGCCGGATCGCGCGCAAGCTGCGCAGCGTCGCCAAGCTCGTGCGCGAGCCGCTGCCCGGCTTCCACGTCATGTCGCCGCTGCCGCTGCCGTTCTACGGCTCGCCGCCGCTGCGCGCCCTGAACGCGGCGCTCGTCCGGGCCCAGGTGCGGGCCGTGTGCCGTTCGCTCGGCATGCGCCGCCCCGCCGTCGTCGTCACCATCCCCACGGCCTGGGACGTGGTGCGCCCCATGGCCAGGCGGTCGCTGGTGTTCAACCGCTCCGACCGGCACTCGGCGTTCCCCGAGGCCGACGCCGCCACCATCGGCGCGATGGAACGCGCCCTGCTCACCCGCTCCGACCGCGTCGTCTACGTCAGCCGCGCCCTCATGGCCGAGGAACGCCCCCTGACCGGCGACCGGGCGCACTTCCTCGACCACGGCGTGGACCTGCGCCACTTCACCCGGACCGCCGACCTCCCGCCCGACCTGGCCGCCATCGCGGGTCCCAGGATCGGCTTCTTCGGCGCCCTGGACGACTTCGTCGTGGACTTCGAGCTGCTCGAACGCCTCGCCGTCGAGCTGCCGGAGGCGTCGCTGGTGCTCGTCGGCGACTCCACCGCGCCCATGGAGCGGCTGACGAAGTACCCCAACGTCCACTGGCTCGGCTTCCGCCCCTACGAGCGGATCCCCGCGTACGGGTCGGGCTTCGACGTGGCGATCATGCCGTGGCGGGACAACGCCTGGATCCGCCACGCCAACCCGATCAAGCTCAAGGAGTACCTCGCGCTCGGCCTGCCCGTCGTCAGCACGGAGTTCGCCGAGCTGGCCGCGTACACC
This sequence comes from Nonomuraea rhodomycinica, assembly GCF_013363995.1. Taxonomy (GTDB): domain Bacteria; phylum Actinomycetota; class Actinomycetes; order Streptosporangiales; family Streptosporangiaceae; genus Nonomuraea; species Nonomuraea rhodomycinica. Next base: position 245,721 of record NZ_JABWGO010000010.1, read on the forward strand.
GGCCTGGTCAGGAGCGCCGCCACGCACGCCGCGTTCGTCGAGGCCGTCAGGCTCACGCTCGACACGGGCGGCCCGGCGACACCCGAGGAGCTGCGCGCGTCCGTGCGGGACGCCTCCTGGTCCGCGCGCGCCCGCGAGCTCATGGCGCTGGCCGAGGGCGAGCGCTGATGCGGGTCCCGCGCCCGCTGCTCGCGGCGCTGATCCTGCTCACCGCGGCGGCCCTGGTGTGGGTCGTGCTCGACCTGCGCAGCGTCGGGTCCGGCCCCCGGGAGACCACGCCCCCCGGCCCGGCCGCGTCCGCCCCCGCCCTCGCCCCCGTCGCCTGGGAGGGCGGCCCCGCCTACTACGCCCGCTTCCCCGCCACCGCCGCCGCCGGCTGGACCGACCCGTCGTTCTTCCCCGTCGGCGTCTGGTACGAGTCCGTCATCACCCAGGACGACGTGGACAAGGACCGCGCGGCCGGCATCAACACCTACGTCGAGCTGACCGAGACCAGCGACATGGCGCTCATCAGGAAGAACGGCATGTTCGCCATCACCGGCGAGCCGATCGCCGGGTACGGCCCCGAGACCGTCGCCTGGCTCATCACCGACGAGGCCGACATGTGGGCCGGACCCGGCGACGACGGCTGGACCGGCAACTTCCCCGGCCAGGGCGCCCTGTGCGTCCCCGACGACCCGCACAAGGAGCGCTGCGGCTACACCGTGATGAAGACCCTCAAGGACCGCCTGCCCAAGAACGACGGCCGCCCCCACTACGCCAACTTCGGCAAGGGCGTCATGATCTGGCAGAACGACCGGCAGGCCGGCCGGTTCGTCAACGACTACACCGACCTCGTCTCCCTCGACGTCTACTGGTACACCAGCTACTACGCCTGCCTGGACGCCCAGAACTCGCTGAAGTTCCGCGCCGACCAGTGCGCCAGGGCCGCCAACTACGGGCTGCTCATCGACCGCCAGCGCAAGCTCGACGCCCTCGACGGCAAGCGGCAGCCCATCTACGCCTTCGTCGAGGTCGGGCAGCCCGCGCCCGAGGACCGGCAGGCGATCGGCCCCGCCCAGCTCAAGGGCGCCGTCATGAGCTCACTCATCCACGGCGCCCGCGGCGTCGTCTACTTCAACCACAGCTTCGGCGGCCGGTGTCAGAGCCAGCACGTCCTGCGCGACGCCTGCGGCGCGGCCACCAGACCCGCCGTCGCCGAGGTCAACGGCCAGATCAGGCAGCTCGCCCCCGTCCTCAACACCCAGTCGCTCCAGTACGACTTCGGCAAGGGCGTCGACACCATGCTCAAGCGGCACGACGGCGCCTACTACCTGTTCGCCATGCCGGGCGTCGACGGCGGACCCGGGCCGCACACGTTCACGCTGCCCCCCGGCGTCCCGGCCGGGCAGGTCGAGGCGCTCTTCGAGAACCGGCGGATCCCCGTCACCGGCGGCGCCTTCACCGACTCCTTCGCCGAGGAGAGCGCCTACCACATCTACAAGATCACGCCCTGACGGGCGGCGTACCAGGCGACCGTCCGCCGCAGGCCCTCCTCCAGCCCGACTCGCGCCTCCCAGCCGAGCAGCTCCCGCGCCGGCCCGGTCTCGGCCGACTGCGGCACGTCCAGCGGCCGGTCGGCCACCGTCCCGAAGCGCGGCTCGCCGCCCGCCCCGACGATCCGGTAGAGCAGCTCCACCACCTCACGGACCGGCGTCCGCACCCCCGTGCCCACGTCGAGCGCGTGCCCGACGGCCCGCCCGCCCGCGCCCGCCGCGGCGAACGCCTCCACCACGTCGTCCACGTACACCCAGTCGGCCACCTTCGCGCCGCTGGTCAGCCGCGGCTCCTCGCCCCGCAGCAGCGACAGCGTCACGTACGGCACCAGCTTCGTCCCGTCACGCTGGCCCGGCCCGTACACCATCGTCGGCCGCACGATCGTGCACGGCACCCCCCACAGCCGGTGGAACAGGTCCGCGTACCCGGAGGCCGCCGCCTTGGCCATCGCGTACGGCGACGGCGGCGCCGCGTGCCCGTTGCCCGGCCGCGGCTCCTCGCTCGACCCCGCCAGCACCACCCGGCTCCCCGACCGGGCCGCCGCCGCCAGCACGTTGACCGTGCTCGTCAGGTTGCCGGTCAGCGTCGGCAGCACCACGTCCAGCTCGCGGGCGCCGTCCACCTCGCCCGCCAGGTGGTGGACCACCTCGGGCCGCACCGCGGCGAACAGCTTCTCCACCGCCGCCGCGTCGCGCAGATCCACCTGGTGCCACACCACGCCCGGCGCCCGCGGCCGCGGCGAACGGCTCACCCCGTGCGCCTCGCCCGCGGCCCCGAGCCCCCGCAGCAGGCGGGAGCCGATGAAGCCGGTGGCGCCCGTCACCAGCGAGCCCGACATGACATCCCCCGATAGGTTGTCCGGACATGACGAAGGGGGCGGCTCGCCGCCGCCCCCTGCCGTCGCTCCTAACCGATGCGCCAGGTGTCGCCGCCCATCAGCAGCTCGGACAGATCGCCCGGCCCCTGCTGCGCCACGGCCTCCTCGAGCTGCTCGGCCATGAGCACGTCGTACGCCGGCCGGTCCACCTGGCGGAAGATGCCGATCGGCACGTGCTCGAACGCCGGCTCGTCCAGCCGCGACAGCGCGAACGCCACCGACGGGTCGGGCGAGTGCGCGTCGTGGACGAGGATCCGCTCGGCCGCGACGTCGGCCCGCGGCACTACCGAGATGCGGCCGTCGTCGCCCCGCACGACCGCCTTGGACGCCGACACGATCGGCTGCCCGTGCTCCAGCCGCAGCGTGATGTCGTCGCGGACCTCGGGGTCCTTCAGCGGCTCGAAGGCGTTGTCGTTGAAGATGTTGCAGTTCTGGTAGATCTCGACCAGCGACGTGCCGCGGTGGGCGGTCGCCTCGCGCAGCACCGACTGCAGGTGCTTGCGGTCGGAGTCGATGGTGCGGGCCACGAACGACGCCTCGGCGCCGAGGGCCAGCGAGATCGGGTTGAACGGCTTGTCCAGCGACCCCATCGGCGTCGACTTCGTGATCTTGCCGACCTCGGAGGTCGGGGAGTACTGCCCCTTCGTCAGGCCGTAGATCCTGTTGTTGAACAGCAGGATGTTGAGGTTGACGTTGCGGCGCAGCGCGTGGATCAGGTGGTTGCCGCCGATCGACAGCGCGTCGCCGTCTCCCGTGATCACCCACACGCTGAGGTCCGGCCGGCTCGCGGCCAGGCCCGTCGCGATCGCCGGCGCGCGGCCGTGGATCGAGTGGAAGCCGTAGGTGTCGAGGTAGTACGGGAAGCGCGAGGAGCAGCCGATGCCCGAGACGAACACGATGTTCTCGCGCCGCAGCCCCAGCTCCGGCAGGAAGCTCTGCACGGCGGCCAGGATCGCGTAGTCACCGCAGCCGGGGCACCAGCGAACCTCCTGGTCGGACTTGAAGTCCTTCAGGGTCTGCTTGGCGTCGGTCTTGGGGACGAGGGACAGGCCCTTCCCGTTGAGCAGCTCAGTCACTGTCGATCACGTCCTGGATCACCCCGGCCAGCTCCTCGGCCTTGAACGGCAGGCCGCGCACCCGGTTGTAGCTGATGATGTCGACGAGGAAGCGGGCCCGCAGCAGCAGCGCGAGCTGGCCGAGGTTGATCTCGGGCAGCAGCACCTTGTCGTAGCCCTTGAGGACCTCGCCGGTGTTGCCCGGCAGCGGGTTGAGGTGGCGCAGGTGGGCCTGCGCGACCTTGCCGCCGGACTTCCTGATCCGCCGCACCGCCGCCGCGATCGGCCCGTACGTCGAGCCCCAGCCGAGCACGAGCACCCGGGCGTCGCCGTCGGGGTCGTCCACCTCCAGGTCGGGCACGTCGATCCCGGCGATCTTGGCCGCGCGCAGCCGGACCATCAGGTCGTGGTTGTTCGGGTCGTAGGAGATGTTGCCCGTGCCGTCGGCCTTCTCGATGCCGCCGATGCGGTGTTCGAGGCCGGGCGTGCCGGGGATCGCCCACGGACGCGCCAGCGTCTCGTCGTCGCGCTTGAACGGCAGGAAGGCGCCGTCCTCGCCGTTGGGCTCGGTGGTGAACGCCTGCGAGATGTCGGGCAGCTCGGAGATCTCCGGCAGCCGCCACGGCTCGGAGCCGTTGGCGAGGTAGCCGTCGGACAGCAGCATGACCGGCGTGCGGTACTTCACCGCGATCCGGGCCGCCTCGATCGCCGCGTCGAAGCAGTCGCTCGGCGACATCGGCGCCACGACCGGCACCGGCGACTCGCCGTTGCGGCCGTACATCGCCATCAGCAGGTCGGTCTGCTCCGTCTTGGTCGGCATGCCGGTGCTCGGACCGGCCCGCTGCACGTCCACGATGATCAGCGGCAGCTCGGTGGTGACCCCGAGCCCCACGGTCTCCGCCTTGAGCGCCACGCCCGGGCCCGAGGTCGTCGTCACGCCCAGCGCGCCGCCGAACGCCGCGCCCAGCGCCGCGCCGACGCCCGCGATCTCGTCCTCGGCCTGGAAGGTGCGCACGCCGAACCGCTTGTGCTTCGACAGCTCGTGCAGGATGTCGCTGGCCGGCGTGATCGGGTACGAGCCGAGGAACAGCGGCAGCTTCGCCTGCACCGAGGCGGCGATCAGGCCGTAGGCCAGCGCCTGGTTGCCGGAGATGTTGCGGTAGACGCCCGGGGCCAGCCTGGCCGGCTTGACCTCGTACGACACCGAGAACGACTCGGTCGTCTCGCCGTAGTTCCAGCCCGCCTGGAAGGCCGCGATGTTGGCCTTGGCGATCTCGGGCTTCTTGGCGAACTTCTGCTGCAGGAACGTGATCGTGTGCTCGATCGGCCGGTGGTAGAGCCACGACAGCAGGCCGAGGGCGAACATGTTCTTCGAGCGCTCGGCGTCCTTCTTCGACAGGTCGAAGCCCTCCAGGGCCTTGACCGTCAGCGACGTCAGCGGGACCGCGTGGACCCGCCACTCCGCGAGGCTGTCGTCCTCCAGCGGGTTGGTCTCGTAGCCCACCTTCTGCAGGTTGCGCTTGGTGAACTCGTCGGTGTTGACGATGATGTCCGCGCCCCGGGGCAGGTCGCCCAGGTTGGCCTTCAGCGCCGCCGGGTTCATCGCGACGAGCACGTTCGGCGCGTCGCCGGGCGTGAGGATGTCGTGATCGGCGAAGTGCAGCTGGAAGCTGGAGACGCCGGGCAGGGTGCCGGCGGGCGCGCGGATCTCGGCCGGGAAGTTGGGCAGCGTGGACAGGTCGTTGCCGAACTCCGCCGTGCCGGCGGTGAAGCGGTCACCGGTGAGCTGCATGCCGTCGCCGGAGTCGCCGGCGAAGCGGATGATCACGCGGTCGAGTTGCTGGACCTGCTTCGTCACAGCTCAGTCCTCCTCGACGCGCCAATGCGCGGTCGCTTGGGGCGCGTTCTCAGTTCCATGCTAGATCCTCGCGAGGTTCAACACGTTTCCTCAGCGCATAACGCGGGTAAACGCGATGGGATTCAGGGGGAGGCCGTTGAACCGCTAGGGGTGACACAGCGCCGACGCGAGCCTGCCGAGGTCGACGTGCAGGCGGGCGAAGAGGACTGTTCGGGTCACGAGGGCCAACTATACGTGGCCCCCGGGGGTGCGCCGCCTCAGGGGCCGTACACCATGGTCGCCGTCGCGGAGCGGTAGAAGTGTCCCGGCTCCATGCCTGGTGAGCCGTACAGCTCCGGAACGGTGACGAACGTGTAACCCTTCTTGCCCAGCTTTTTGAGGATGTCCGGAACCGCGTCCGCGGTCGCGTCGTTGGTGTCGTGCAGCAGGATGATCGCGTTGGCCCGGGCGCCGCTGACGGCGCGCTGGGTGATCGTCGCGGCGTCCTCACCGCGGCCCTCGGGGTCCTCGGGCGTGTCGCGCGTGTCCACGTCCCAGCCGACCAGCGCCACGCCCACGCGGCGCGCCGCCTCCAGCACGTCCGGGCTCGCCACGCCGTACGGCGGGCGGGCCAGCGCGGGCATCCGCCCCGAGCCTTGCGTGATCACGTCCTGGGTGCGGCTGAGCCCGTCGATGATCCGGTTCAGCGGCAGCTTGGTCAGGTCGCGGTGCGCCCACGCGTGGTTGCCGATCACGTGGCCCTCGTCGCGCATGCGGCGCAGCACGGACGGGTTGGCCTCGGCGTTGGCGCCCACGGCGAAGAACGTCGCCCGCGCGCCGCCGTCGCGCAGCGCGTCGAGCACGCGCGGCGTCTGGGGGCCGGGCCCGTCGTCGAAGGTCAGGGCGACGCACTTGGCCTTGGCGCAGTCCACGTGCCGGTGGATCGGGCCGGCGGGGGCGGCGGCCTGGACACCGGAGCCGGCCCGCGTCCCGGCGCCGAGCGGCGGCTTGTCGTCCGGGCGGGCGGTGCCCATGGCCGGCGGAAGCTGGGCCGGTCCCTCCTCGGGGGCGATCGGGGGCAGGGCGGTCTTCGCGGGCGCCGTGACGGCGGCGGCCTGGGCGAGCCGGCCGGTCCCCGACAGCAGGGGCTGGACCTGCCACGCCGGGACGGCCACCGCGACGCGCCCCAGCGAGCAGGACCCGATCTCGCAGTCGTCGAACTCCACGACCAGGTCGCCCATCCGGTTGAACGCCATCGAGTCGAGCCGGTCCTGGGTGGGCGTCACGGCGGAGCGGTCCACGGCCGCGCCGCGCGACTCCAGGCCCTCCCGGACCAGCCGGGCCGCCTCCCGGAGCGCCGGCTTGCCCGCGAGCAGCCCGGTCGAGCCGACGACCTGGTCGTGGCGCCGGTCGTACCAGAAGGTCTTGGTGGAGCGGGTCCAGCCGGCGCCGACGTACTCGCCGCTGCGCAGCCGCACGCCCACCACGTCGGGGGAGGCCGCGGTGAGCTGCCACTGCACGTTCAGCTCGGGACGGCGCAGGGAGGTGCTGGTGAAGGCGCTCTCGCTGAGGTGCTCGCGGAGGGGGAGGGCGCGGGCTCCGCCCCTGGCGGGCGGTCTGCTCGCCTTGTAGCCGGTGCCGCGGCCCTTCGAGCCCGTTCTGTAGCCGGCGCCGGAGTTCTGGTTCTGTTTCTGTTTCTGGTTCTTGTCCTGGTTCTGGTGCTGGTAGCCGGTGCCGGGGTCACGGGGGCGGAGGGCGTCGGACGAGGCGGCCGACACGACGGCGCGGAAGGCCTGGAGCTGCCGTTCGGCCTCCTCGTGCAGCGCGGCGCCGAGCGCCGGCGCGCCCTTGATCTGCGGATAGGTGATGTGCACATACCGGCGCGCGCTCTCGCCCTCGCTCAGCGACCCCGAGGTGAGCCCGGTCACGGTCGCGGGGTTGACGTAGTCGAGGAGGGTGGGGTCCGCGGGCACGACGATGTTGCGCTCATGGGAGCCCGAGCTCAGGCCGCAGCCGCCCGTCGCGAGAGCGAGCAGCGCGAATCCACCAAGGAGGCGCAATTTGTGCATAGCTGCCAGGTTATGGGGGCGATCATACCTTTTACCCCGATTTGGGAGGATAGGTCCGGAGGTTTGACTGGGTTACGATCGGGATGTGGACGGCTACTTCGGGTCCTACGCGCTGGTCGCCGCGCTGTTCGCGATCGGCGTGGCCATCGTGGCCGGTGCCCTCATGGCCAACCGGCTGCTGCGGCCCACCCGGCCGACCCCCGAGAAGCTGACCTCGTACGAGTGCGGCGTCGATCCCGTGGGCGAGGGCTGGGCGCAGTCGCAGGTCCGCTACTACGTCTTCACGTACCTGTACGTCGTGTTCGCCGTGGACGCGGTGTTCCTGTTCCCGTGGGCGACGGTGTTCGACGCGCCCGGGTTCGGCCTGACCACGCTCGTGGAGATGTTCGTCTTCCTCGGCTTCATCGCGCTCGGCATCCTGTACGCCTGGCGCAAACGCGTCCTCACCTGGACCTGACCCCGTACTCGCGGGCCGGATCTACACCTGAGGCCGATCAGGCGGGACAATGGAGACATGGCAGCGACGGATCTCCCGATGCCCACCGTGGGGCCGGTCTCCCGGCTGGCGCCCAAGCCGATGCGCTTCGTCCTCAACTGGGGGCGGCGCTATTCGCTGTGGGTGTTCAACTTCGGGCTGGCGTGCTGCGCCATCGAGTTCATCGCCACGTCGATGAGCCGGCACGACTTCATCCGGTTCGGGGTCATCCCGTTCGCCAACGGCCCCCGGCAGGCCGACCTCATGATCGTCTCGGGCACCGTGACCGACAAGATGGCGCCGGCCGTCAAGCGCCTGTACGAGCAGATGCCCGACCCCAAGTACGTGATCTCGTTCGGCGCCTGCTCCAACAGCGGCGGCCCGTACTGGGACTCCTACTGCGTCACCAACGGCGTGGACCAGATCATCCCCGTCGACGTCTACGTGCCGGGGTGCCCGCCGCGGCCGGAGGCGCTGCTGTACGGGATCATGAAGCTGCAGGAGAAGATCGCGGGGGAGAAGCTCGGCGACCGCTACCTGTGGTCCCGCGCCCACGGCGCGGGACCGGAGGCCCCGGACGCGCCTTCAGGTGCGCCTTCAGGTGAACCGGAGGGGCGGGCGTGAGCGCCGGCAGGGCGGCCGAGCAGACCGCCGAACAGACGGCTGAGCGCTTCGGCGACGACCGCGTCCAGGCCACCGAGTCCTACGGCGAGACCACCCTCGACGTCGCCGACCCCGGCGACTGGATCGAGGTCCTGACCGCGCTCAGGGACTCCGGCTACGCGTTCTTCGACTGGCTGACCGGCGTGGACGAGCCGCCCGAGACCTTCGTGATCGTCGCTCACCTGTACGACCCGGCCGCCCGCCGTCGCGTCCTCGTGCGCACGAGCGTGCCGCGCGCCGAGCCGCGCCTGCCGTCGGCCGTGGGCGTGTTCCGGGGGGCCGACTGGCACGAGCGGGAGACGTACGAGATGTTCGGCGTCGTCTTCGACGGCCACCCGAATCTGGTGCCGCTCCTCCTGCCCGACGGGTTCGAGGGCCATCCGCTGCGCAAGGACTTCATCCTCGCCGCCCGGGTCGCCAAGGCGTGGCCGGGGGCGAAGGAGCCGGGAGAGTCGGGCCACGGCGCACCGAGCCGCCGCAGGACGCTCCCGCCCGGGGTGCCCGCCGACTGGGGAACGGCCCCCGATGCGTGAGCAGGCCGGCGCACGACACCTGACCCGTGGGCAGCGCGACGCGCGACGCCTGAAGCGTGATGCAGGCGGCGCACGACGCCCCATGCCTGACCCAGACCGAGTGGGGACATCGGTTGCCCGACGTTGATGCCTGACCCGTCCGACTAGGAGGCCGCGCCCGATGCTTGACGTGGTGATCAGCTTCGTCGTGATCCTCGCCGTGTTCCTGGTGCTGCCGCTGATCGTGGGGCAGACCGAGCACAAGGTCATGGCTCACATGCAGTCGCGCCTCGGACCGATGTACGCGGGGGGCTTCCACGGGTGGGCGCAGCTGATCGCCGACGGGGTGAAGTTCGCCCAGAAGGAGGACGTCATCCCGGCCGCCGCCGACCGGCGCATCTTCATGATCGCCCCCGGGGTGGCGCTGGTGCCGTACCTCGTCGTGATGATCGTCATCCCGATCGACCAGGGCCGCGTCGCGGTGAACCTGGACCTCGGGCTGTTCTTCGTGCTCGCGGTGATGGGCATCGGCGTGCTCGGCTCGATCATGGCCGGATGGGCCTCGGCCAACAAGTACTCCGTGCTCGGCGGCATGCGCGCCGCCGCGCAGCTCATGTCGTACGAGCTGCCACTGGTGCTGGCCGCCTCGTCCGTCGCGATGGCCGCGGGCACGCTGTCCCTCCCCGGGATCGTCGAGGCGTGGCAGTGGTGGTGGCTGCCGTGGCAGGCCATCGGCGGCGTGGTCTTCTTCCTGGCCGGGCTCGCCGAGCTGCGGAGGCCGCCGTTCGACATGCCGATCGCCGAGTCCGAGATCATCATGGGCCCGATGACCGAGTACACCGGCATGCGCTTCGCCCTGTTCATGCTGTCGGAGTACGTCGGGATCGTGGTGCTGTCGTTCCTGACCACGGTGCTCTTCCTGGGCGGCTGGCACGGCCCGCTGCTGCCGGGCTGGCTGTGGACGCTCGTCAAGGTGTTCGCGCTGGCGTTCGTGGTGATCTGGCTGAGGGTGAGCTTCCCGCGGCTGCGCGAGGACCAGCTCCAGAAGCTGGCATGGGTGGGGCTGGTGCCGCTGGCCCTGGTGCAGCTCGCGCTGACGGGCGTGGTGAAGGTCCTGACCTGACGACGTGCGCTGGAGGCGTGGTCGTTCACCCGGGGGAGGCGTCGTTCCCCTTGGACGTGCGTGCCTGGACGCGTCCCGGACATGCGTGCCTGGACCGGCTGGCCACGCGCCTGGACACGCCGCTACCCGCCTCCACGTACGCTCCTCCGCCCCCCATGGCCCCGCAGCCGCATCCCCCTACCCCCAGTCACAGCGCACCCTTCGCGATGTCCGTCCAGACATCCGAAACCTTTCCCAGAGGTGTCACGAGCGTCTGCCCAGCCGTGCACCCCGGCGACACCCCCAAAGACGCGGCCCCTTCGCTTGTAGGGATGGCCTCTGACGAAGACCTGGCTCAGAGACCTGGCCCGGGGACCTGGCCCGGGGACCTGGCCCGGGGACCTGGCGCGGGGACTTGGGGAGCCAGGCCATCACCCAACCCTGGCGGCGAATCCGGAACCCGCCGATAAATGCGTCGCCTCCGCCAGACATGGTCCGGTTACATGTTCCGCATGCCGACGATGGGACACCTGCCCGCATGACGATCCTCGACGACCTGACCATGACCCGCCTCCACGACGCCTACCTCCAGGCGTTCGCCGACCTGCCCGGCCCTCTCTTCAGCCGGCGGCGCTTCCAGTGGCTGTTCACCGAAGGCGTGCCCGATCAGCGACAGGAGGTCCGCGTGATCGAGGAGGGCGGCGAGCCGGTGGCCGGCTACCGGCTGCGGATGCCTGAGCACGACAACACGCACATCGCGTGGCTGGACCCGCTGTTCGTACGGCCGGACCGGCGCGGACGCGGCCTCGGCACGCGACTGCTGGACGAGGCGGCCGGACGGGCGCGCGCCAACGGCCGCAGTCTGCTGTTCGTGGAGACCCCCACGGAGGGAATCGGCGCACGCTTCGCCCAGGCGCACGGTTTCACGGTCTCGGTGGCGGAGGCCCGCCGCACCCTCGACCTGCGGACAGCCGACTGGGCGGGGTTCCGGCAGATGCTGCCTCGAACCGAGGGGTACGAGGTCGAGCTCTGGACCGGCCCCACCGCACCGGAACGGCTGGCCGACCTGGGCACGGTGATGGCCGGCATGAACGACGCCCCGGCGGACGCGAGCATGCAGCACGCCCACTTCGACGCCGAACGCGTCCGCGCGCATGAGGAGCGGATGGTGCCTGGCGGGCTCGACTGCTACACCGCGATGGCGCGGCGAGTCGCCGATGGGGCCCCGGCCGGATTCACCCGTATCTGGCTCGACGCCGACCGGCAGGACGGCTGGGGCCTCCAGGCCGACACCGCCGTGCTCGGTCCGCATCGCGGCCACCGTCTCGGTCTCCTCCTCAAACTGACGAACCTGCTCCGCTTACGAGAGCACGAACCGCAGCTTGAGCGGGTCATCACGTGGAACGCCACGTCCAACGCCCACATGCTCGCGATCAACGAGGCGATGGGCTTCAAGCTGCTGGACGAATGGAACACCTGGCGCCTGCCCATCTGACCGTGGGTTCCACGGGCCTGGCCGGCCAGGTGAGAAGGATCGCCCTCGCCACGCAGGCCCGCCCGCGCCCCGTACGGCCCGGCGGGCCTCAAGTGCCTTGATCGGCCATATGCGATGGCCTCGGTCGGTCACTGCGTGGATCGGACCGGATGTTCCTGGATTGAGGCGCCTCTTCCCATGCCAGCAGAGCTGCACGTGGGCAGGCACCGACAAACCTCATCAGGAAGCCCGATGCCGCCAGGGCTGCCCTTCACCGCCCACCAGCAACCAGGCAGCCCCATCTGCACGGCGGGTGAGCCGTACGGCAGGTGAGCCGCAGGGTGCACAGCGGACCGCCGCCGGGACGGACCCGCACAAAGCGGAGGACCGCAGGAAGAGGACGAAATGACCCCGATCCTGGGCGGGCCCGATCGCGGATGAGCCGGATCGCGGGCGAGCCGGACCGTGGGCGAGCCGGACTGTGGGCGAGCCGCAGGGTGCACAGCGGACCGCCGCCGGGACGGACCCGCACAAAGCGGAGGACCGCAGGAAGCGGAGGACCGCAGGAAGGGGAGGACGCGAAATGAGCCCGATCGTGGGCGGGCCGGACCGTGGGTGAGCCGGACCCTGGATGAGCGGGACCGTGGGCGAGCCGGAAAGTGGGCCAGCCGGAAAGTGGACGAGCGGGATGCGGATCACCCATTGATGCGGATCACACGATCAATGGATGATCGCCAGCATCACATCCGCAGCCGCCGGACGGTCCTCCGGAGCCTTCTGGAGGCACGATCCCACGATCTTCCGTAAGCCGGGCGGCAGCGGCGACAGGTCCGGGTGGAACGTCAGCACCCTGTGGAAAACCGCCGGCACCGTGTCCTCGCCGAACGCCGGCCGTCCCGTGGCCGCGAACATCATCGTCACCCCCCAGCTGAACACGTCCGACGACGGCCCCACCGCCGCCCCCGTCAACTGCTCGGGCGACATGTACGGCGGGGTGCCGACCATCTTCCCCGACGTCACCGTCACCTGGTCGAGCGCCCGCGCGATGCCGAAGTCGATCACCCGCGGCCCGTCGTTCCCGATCAGCACGTTGCTCGGCTTGAAGTCACGATGCACGACCCCGGCCTTGTGGATGGCGGCGAGCGCCCCGGCTGTGGATAACGCCAGCCGCGTGAGGCCGTCCTCGTCGCGCGGACCGTGGTTGCGCACGAGTTGCTCCAGTGACGGCCCCTCCACGTACTCGCTGACGATGTACGCGTGCTGCCCGCTGATGTTCACGTCCAGCACCCGGGCCGTGGAGAACGTCGCCACCCGCTGCGCCGCCTCCACCTCGCGGGCGAAGCGGGCGCGAGCCGTCTCGTCGACCAGGTCGTGCAGCACCTTCACCGCCACGCGCGCGCCGCTGGGCGCCTGCGCCAGGTAGACGGCGCCCTGCCCGCCCCGGCCGAGCGATCGCAGCACTCGGTAAGGCCCGATCCACTCCGGCTCCCCGGGACTCCGCTGGTCGTAGGTCGGCGAGGTGGTGCGCTGGTGGATGTCGGGCGCGGGAGCATGCCGGCCCGGGCCCTGATGGACGCCCGGTCCGGGGATCTGATGCGAGGACGGACTCCGGTGGATGTCGGGCGTGGGAGTGTGATGCGCGGCGGGGTTCGGCGCGGGGGTGTGCCGGGCCGGGCGCTGCCGGATGTCGGGCGCGGGAGTGTGCGGGGCCGAGTCCCGGCGGACGTCGGGCCGGGAAAAGCGTGGGTCGACGTCGGGCCGGGAAAAGCGCGGGTCGGGACTTCGGCGGAGGTCGGGCGGAGGAATGTACGGAGGGGGGCTCTGGCGGCTCGCTTCGCCCATGGACGCCGGCTGGCTCAGATGCCGGGCCCTGACCAAGCGCGGCACGAGGATGGCGGAGTGGATGACGCCGCCCAGCCAGGTCACGACCAGGGCGAGCGAGACGAGAGAGGACATCGGCTCCGGGATGTCCTCGAACGTGTCGTACGCGAAGATGACGATGAGGAACGAGCCCACGCACACGGTGTAGAACGCGGCGGCGATGACCTGCCACACGCTGCGCAGCCAGAACGCCGCGAACGCGATCGTGAACGGCGTCAGCATCCCGCACGTCAACAGCGGCAGGGCGGCCCACAGCACCGCGGCGGCCCACGCCAGGCCACTGGGATCGCGCCTCCGGCTGTTCAACATGCCGGAAGGCTATCGCCCCACTCTGGTTCATATCGGCTGTGGAGCCATCTTGTGGATAACCTCCCGATAACCTGTGGATAGCTGTGGAAAAACTGGGGACAACGCGACCGGCGCATTCACGTGCGCGGCCAAGTGCGCAATGATGATGACCATGGCGCGGATACCGGGTGTTGGGTTGGCGAAGGGACTCTCCGTCACCCTCCGGCACATGCTGCGCAAATCCGTCACCCAGCAATATCCCGAGGTCAAGCCGGATCTCCCTCCGCGCAGCCGCGGCGTCATCGCCCTGGTCGAGGAGAACTGCACCTCCTGCATGCTCTGCGCCCGCGAATGTCCCGACTGGTGCATCTACATCGACTCGCACAAGGAGACCCTTCCGGCGCCTGAGGGCGGCCGCCCCCGTCAGCGCAACGTCCTCGACCGCTTCGCCATCGACTTCTCCCTGTGCATGTACTGCGGGATCTGCATCGAGGTGTGCCCGTTCGACGCGCTGTTCTGGTCTCCCGAGTTCGAATACGCAGAGGGCGACATCCGCAACCTGCTGCACGAGAAGGACCGCCTCGCCGCCTGGGTGCCCACGGTGCCCCCTCCTCCGGCCCACGACCCCGGCGCGGAGCCCCCCAAGGAACTCGCCGCCGCCCCACGCCGCCCCGCCGCAGGTCCCCGGGCGACAGGCACACCCGCCGGCGGTCGGACGGCGGGCACTCCCGCCGCACCTCGCACGGGGGATGCGCCCAGCCCCGCGCGCTCAAGGGGTACGGCGTCCGCCCCCGCCACGAGTACGCCCTCCGAACCCGGCGCGACAGATACGTCCGCTGAATCCCGGGCGACGGGTACGTCTTCCGGATCCCGCACAGGAGACGCGCCGGGCGGCCCCGCACGAGAGCCGGCCCGACGCCCGGCTGCGGCCGAGGACTCCGGCGCACCGGAAGGCTCGCCCCGTACGGTGGAACCACGCGCGACTCCTGCCAGCGAGGACGTTCCCAGAGAGCATGCCTCCAGGGAGGGTGTCTCCAGGGAGGATGCCCGCACTACCGAAGCGCAGGCTCCCAGACCTTCACCGGCCTCGCCCACGCCTGAGCCGCACTCCACGGACCCCGCGGATGCCACGCCCACGCCCGAGTCACGCTCCACCGGTACCGCGCAGGACACGTCGGCGCCCGAGCCGCGCTCCATGGGTACCGCGCGGGAGGCGCCGAGGCCCGAGTCGGGCTCCACGGGTACCGCGCAAGACGCGCCGAGGCCCGAGTCGGGCTCTGCCGGTGCCGCGAAGGGTGCGCCGACGGCGGAGTCTCGCGTGGCCGAACCGACCCAGGAAGCCGGCGCATCATCCGGCGCGGCGCCCGGACCCCGTACGACCGGCCCCCTCCCGGGGACTCCGGGACACTCCTCTCAGATCGAGGAGCCAGGACAAGGAGCAGGAGCCGACAAGCCGGGCCGCGCGTCGGGCGCCCCGGAGAGGCCGGCCCGGACCACGGGCAGAACACGCATGGCGAACGTCCGTGGCATCCGCCCGCCCGGCGCCCTCCCCGCGCCGCCTTCGCCTGCCGACAAGCCGGCCACGTCACCCATCCCGGAAGACCGCCCTTCAGGGCCGTCCAAGGGCGACACTTCCGCCGCGACCGCCCCCGAGCCGCAGCAGCCGGAGCCGGGCAGCGGCGCTCCTGCCTCCCGAAATCCTGAACAGCCCGAACGGCCCGAAGAGGGCCTATCCGCGGGAACCGCCCAAGGCGCCCAAGGGGAAGGCGGGGCCCTGGAACCGTCATCCACAGCCCCTTCATCCGGCGAAGAGTTGTCCACAGCCTCGGGCGAGCCGCAGCCGAACCCCGGTCCAGAAGAGCAGACTTCTGGCCCGAGGCCGCGCAGGCGCCGGATGGCCGATCCTCGCTCCATCCGCCCGCCCGGGCGTCTCGACCCTGACGACCCAAGGGAGCCTGAGGAGGAGTAGTGACCGAGGCGGTGCCCTCCTATCTGTCGCCCACCGGGCAAGAAATCGTGTTCTTGCTGCTGGGTGCGGTGGCGGTCGGATCGGCGCTGCTCGTCGTCACGACCCGCCAGCTCGTCCACGCGGCCCTGTGGCTCGTGGTCTGCTTCGGCGCGCTCGCCGGGTGCTACCTCGTGCTGACGGCGGAGTTCGTCGCCTGGGTGCAGGTCCTCATCTACGTGGGCGCCGTGGTGGTGCTCATGCTGTTCGGCATCATGCTCACCCGGGCCCCGATTGGCCGCTCCGCCGACCTCGACAGCGGCAACCGGCTCGTCGCCGCGCTGGTCGCCGCGGCCACGGCCGCCGTCCTGGTGACGGTGGTGGTCGACGGTTTCCGCACGGCCTACGCACCCCTCAGGCCGGGACAGGGCGCGGCCAAGGAGCTCGGGGCCAGTGTGTTCAGCACGTGGGTGCTGCCATTCGAGGCGCTGTCGGTGCTGCTGCTGGCCGCCCTGATCGGCGCCATCGTCCTGTCCCGCACGGACATCCCGGGCGGCGACTCCCCGTCCTCGGCGAACACCTCGGACATCTCCGCGCCGCCGATCCCGCCGCCCGGCTCTCCTCCTGTCCACCCTCAAGAGCCCGGAGACGAGTCCCACGGGACAGGCCGATCGTCCAGCAGCCCTGAGCCGCCGACGCACCGCACCGGGGGGCGTTGATGCACATCGTCTACCCGGCCGTCGTGTCGGCGCTCCTGTTCTCCATCGGTGTGTACGGCGTGCTCGCCCGCCGCAACACGATCCTCGTGCTGATGTCCGTCGAGCTGATGCTCAACGCCGTCAACCTCAACCTCGTCGCGTTCGATGTGTGGCTGCGCGACCGGCTGCACAGCGGTCAGGTGCTCACGCTGTTCGTCATCGTCATCGCGGCGGCGGAGGTGGGTCTTGGCCTGGCCATCATCCTGGCCCTCTACCGCAACCGCAGGACCGTCGACATCGATCGCCTCCGTGAGCTGTCCGAGCCGCCGACATACGCCCCGCCCCCGTCCGCCGACTCCCCGCAGCCCCCATCGATCGCCCCATCCCGGGAAGCCGTAGAGGGCGCCGAGTCCTCTTCGGCAGCTCCAAGCGCCTCATCCCCAGCTCGAAGCGCCCCAGCCCCGCTGGCCGCAGCTAGCCCCCAATCCCCATCGGCAGAGCTCAGCGCCTCCTCCGCGCTGGCTGCAGAGAGCGTCGAGTCCGCATCGGCAGGGCAAAGCGCATCATCCCCCCTGGCCGCAGGGAGCGCGCGGTCCCGGTCCGAGCCCCGGTCCGAGTCCAGGTCCGGGTCCAGGTCCGAGTCCCACTCCCAGTCTCCATCGACAGCGTCAGGCACCACGCCTCCAAGAGGCCCCGAAAGCGCCTCCCCTGAGGCCCCACAAGGTGCCAACGCCGCGGGGCCGATCGATGAGGAGCTCGCCCAGCAGTCCGCCGCGCGACGCGACACCATCGGCAACGGGCGTGACCAGGCAAATCGGCTGAGCGATGGCGACCAAGCCACGCCGTCAGCCGACCAAACCACGCGGCCAGGCGACCAAACCTCACCCTCAGGCGACCGAACTTCACCCTCAGGCGACCAGGATGCCGAGGCCGGAGGCGGTGACGGGGCCACACGGACCACCGACGAGTCCGCCCCGCCACGAAACGCCGACCCAGCCGCCCAACACGAACGCGACGCCGAGCGAGGAGGCAACCGGTGACGACCTTCCCGCTTCTTGCCGTGCTCCTGCCGTTCGTCGCCGCTGCGGCAGGCCTTCTCCTGTCCCGCGCCCGCCGCCCGGCGGGTACGTACGGTCAGAGCCGTACGACCACGGCCGCCCCGTCTGGAGGGCCGACGTCGGGTGGTGCGGCCGGCTCTGGAGGGCGGGCGTCGGGTGGTGCGGCCGATTCTGGGGGGCCGACGTCGGGTGGCGCGGCTGGCTTTGGAGGGCGGGCGTCGGGTGGTGCGGTCGGCTCTGGAGGCCCCGCGCCAGGCGATGGCCCGGCCGGAACGGAAGGTGATCCGAGGGCGCATCGGCGGGCGGCCTGGTTCGCCGTGCTGCCGACCGCCGTCTCCGCCGTCCTGGCCATCGCGCTGGCCTGGACGCCCGGCTTCGCCTATCTTGCGGACGCCGCTCCCGGGCGACCCGTGGGCCACACCTACGGCACGATCGTCACCGGCGGCATCCCCATCTCCCTGACACTCCAGGCCGACGACCTCTCCGCCGTGCTGGGCGTCCTCGTCACGCTGGTCGCGCTGGCCGTACAGGTCTACTCCGTGGGCTACCTCCACGACGACCCGCGCTACCCCTCCTACAGCGCGTTCGTCAGCCTGTTCACCAGCGCGATGCTGCTCGTCGTCTACGCCGGCGACCTCCTCGTCCTCTACGTGGGCTGGGAGATCATGGGGCTCTGCTCGTACCTGCTCATCGGCCACTGGTGGGAGGACCGCGCCAACTCCCGGGCGGCGGTCAAGGCGTTCCTGGTCACCAGGCTCGGCGACGTCGGGTTCCTGTTCGGGCTGTTCACGCTCGGCCTCGCCGCGGGCAGTTTCCGCATCTCCGACGTGCTGTCCAAGGTGCCCGAGATGTCCGTGGCCACGCTCGTGACCGCCACCCTGCTGCTGCTCGCCGGGGTGGCGGGCAAGAGCGCCCAGGTGCCGCTGCACACCTGGCTGCCCGACGCCATGGCGGGTCCCACGCCGATCAGCGCGCTGATCCACGCCGCCACCATGGTCGCCGCCGGCATCTTCATCGTGGCCCGGCTCTTCCCGGCGTTCGCCGCGGCCCGGCCCACACTCGACGTGCTGGCCGTCATCGCGGCCCTCGGCATGCTCGGCGCCGCCCTGGCGGCACTCGCCCAGGACGACCTCAAACGCGTGCTCGCCTACTCCACGATCAGCCAGCTCGCCTACATGGCGGGCGGTCTGGCGGCCGGCTCGGCGAAGGCCGCGATCTTCCATCTGCTCACCCACGGCGCGTTCAAGGCGCTGTTGTTCCTGTGCGCGGGTGTCGTCATCCACCACGTCGGCGCCAACCTGATGAGCCGGATGGGCGGCCTGCGACGCTCGCTGCCGGTGACGTTCGCGGCGATGACCGTGGGATTCGCCGCGCTGATGGGCCTGCCGCCGGCCAGCGGCTTCTTCAGCAAGGACGCCGTGCTGGCGGCCATGGAGGGCGCGCTCGCCGGCGGCGGCCTCACCGACGCCGCCGCCCTGCTCCTGTACGGCTGCGCGCTCGCGACCGTCGCCGTCACCGGCGCGTACGCCACCAGGGCGTGGCTGCGCACGTTCTTCGGCGAGAGCAGGACCGTCGTCGCCCTGCCCGAGCCCGAACCGGGCACGGCCCACGTCATCGACGTGCGGGAGGGACCGCCGACGATGCTCGTGCCGGTCGCGCTGCTGGCGGTCCCGGCGTTGCTGCTCGGGTTCGCCGGCGGCGTCCACGTCGACCTCGGGGTGGCGGTGGTCGGGGTGGTGCTGGCCGTGCTCGGCGCCGGGGTGGTGTACGCGGTCTGGCGCTCGGCGCCGCTCGCCGACCCGGCCCGGCTGCTGGGGCCGCTGCGTGTGCCGTGCGAGCGCGCGTTCTACGTGGACGCCCTGTACGCCGCCGTGTTCGCGCGGCCCGTCCTGGCCATGGCCCGGCTGGTCGTCAGGACCGACGACGTGGTCGTCGACGGCGCCGTACGCGGCTCCGGCCAGGCGGCGCGCGGACTGTCGGGGGTGCTCCGCCTCGCCCAGAACGGCAACGTCCAGCTCTACGTGACCGGGCTGCTCGCCGGACTGCTGCTGATCGCGGTGGGGGCGGTGGTGTTCACATGACCGGCGGCTTCAGGTCGGACCTGGTGTCGCTGGCTCCGGTGTTGCGGCGGTGGTGTTCGCATGTTGGGCGCGCTCCAGGTCGGCCCGTGTCGCGGGCTCGGGCGTTGCGGCGGTGGTGGTCGCATGATGGCCGGGCTGCAGGTCACATCGGGTGTGGCGGACTCCGTTGTGGCGGCGGTGGTGTTCGCATGATGGGCGGGCTGCAGGTCGGACCTGGTGTGGCGGGCTCGGGCGTTGCGGCGGTGGTGTTCGCATGATGGGCTGGCTTCCGGTCACGTTGCTCGCGGTGCCGCTGCTCGGCGCGCTGCTCCTGCTCGTCGCCCCCGCCGCGCTCCGCCCCGCCCTGCCGCTCTACGGGCAGGCGGTCTCGGGGCTCGCGCTGGCGTTGGCCGTGGTGATGGTGGCGGTGTTCGACTACGGGCGGTCGGCGGCACCGCAGTACACCGTCGACCTGCCGTGGATCCCCGGGCTCGGCCTGCGCTTCCATCTCGGCGTCGACGGGATCTCGTTGCCGCTGGTCGCGCTGACGGCGCTGCTGACGTTCCTCTGCTTCCTGTACCTCGGCTGGGGCCGGGGGCGGGGGCCCGGACGGCTCATGGGGACGCGGCCGAGAGCGCTGGTGTTCACGCTTCTGGTGCTCGAAGTCGGCATGGTCGGCACGTTCCTGGCGCTCGACCTGCTGCTGTTCTTCGTGTTCTTCGAGATCGTGCTCATCCCCATGTACTTCCTGATCGCGGTGTGGGGAGGCAAGGGCCGTCGCGGGGCGGCGACCAAGTTCATCCTCTACACCCTGCTCGGCTCCGTGGTGATGCTGGTCGGTCTGCTGTTCATCTGGTCGCAGACCGACACGCTGGACATCGTCGCCCTCGCCCGCGCGCACGGCGCGGGCATGTCGCGCGGCGCGCAGATCGTCGCGTTCGCGGCGGTGGGGCTCGGCCTCGCGGTCAAGACGCCGATGTGGCCGCTGCACACCTGGCTCCCCGACGCCCACACCGAGGCGCCGACGGCCGGCTCCGTCCTGCTGGCCGGCGTGCTGCTGAAGATGGGCACGTACGGCTTCGCCCGGATCGCCATCCCGATCCTGCCGGAGGGCGCGGTGGCCGCGGCTCCCTGGCTGGGGGCGCTGGCCGTGGTCGGCGTCGTGTACGGCGCCCTGGCCTGCCTCGCCCAGCGCGACCTCAAGCGCATGATCGCCTACTCGTCGGTGGGCCACATGGGGTTCGTGCTGCTGGGCTTCGCGACGCTGACGACGGTGGGCGTCAACGGGGCCCTGTTCGCCAACGTCGCCCACGGGCTGATCACCGGCCTGCTGTTCTTCCTCGCGGGGTCGATCAAGGACCGGTACGGCACAGCCGACATGCCGTCCCTGGGCGGCGGGATGCTGGCGACGCTTCCGCACCTGGGGGCGGTGCTGACGTTCGCGTCGATCGCGTCGCTGGGCCTGCCGGGGCTGGCCGGGTTCTGGGGCGAGATGCTGGCCCTGCTGGGGGCGTTCCGGCCGGGGGACGGGCTGCCGAGGGGGCTGTTCCTGACGTACATGGTGATCGGCGGGCTGGGCGCGGTGCTGACGGCGGCGTACTTCCTCGTCATGCTCTCGCGTGTCACCCACGGCCGGCCCTCCCGACCAGGTCCGGCCCTGGTGGGCGCGGGAGCGACGGTGGGGGCCGCCGGTGGTCCTGGGGAGAGCACAGGCGGGTCGGTGGGTGGTCCTGGGGAGAGCACGGGCGGGTCGGTGGGTGGTCCGGGGGAGAGCACGCGCGGGCCGGCGGGAGATGCGGGCGGGCCGGCGGGAGGTGCGGGCGGGCCCGAGGAGAGAGCCGGTGGGGAGATCGCCGCGATGGGCGACGACCCGCGGGCCGAGGGGACTGCCGGGTCCGGTGGTCATGAGCCCGGTGGTCATGAGCCCGGTGCGGGCGGTGGGCCGCCGCGCGACATCCAGCCGTACGAGATGGTCGCCTGGGTGCCGCTGATCGTCCTGATCCTGCTCTTCGGGCTCTGGCCCGGGTTGCTGCTGTCGCTCACGACGCCGGCCGTGCAGACGCTCCTGGGAGCCCTGTCATGACCCAGCAGATCGACTACTTCGTCATCGCGCCACCGCTCGTGCTGGCGCTCGTGGCCGGGCTCGTGCTGCTCCTCGACGCCTTCCTGCCCGCCGGTCCGAGGGTCAGGACGGGGCTGGGCCTGACGGCGATCGGGGGCGTGGTCGTGGCCCTCGGCTTCGTCGTGGCCCAGTCCGTACGGCTCGGGCAGGCGGGGCAGGACGGCCGCGGCCCGGCCACGTTCTGCGTACCCGGCAACCTGACCCAGGCCGCCGGAGGGGCAGGCCCCGTCGGCGCGTGGCAGTCCGGTGAGGCGTCGCAGCAGGCCGCGGCTCTGTGCTCGTTCGTGGCCGACCGGTTCACGCTGGTCTTCGCCGGGTTGGTGCTGGTCGCGGCGTTGGTCGTCGTGCTGATGTCGATGTCGGAGCTGGCGGCTGGAGGCATACCAGCCGGTGAGTGGTACTTCCTCCTGCTCTGCGCCATCGCCGGCGCCGTGACGCTCCCCGCGTCGCGCGACCTGATCATGCTGGTGGTCGCGCTGGAGCTGGTGTCGCTCCCCGTCTTCGCGTTGACGGCGCTGAAACGGTACGACGGGCGGGCCTCGGAGGCCGCGGTCAAGCTGTTCGTCGTCTCGGTCGTGTCGACGGCGATCATGCTGTTCGGTGTGTCGCTGTTGTACGGCATCGGCGGCACGGTCCACCTCTCGCGGCTGGCGGAGATCTTCAGCGGTGCGGTGCCCGCGCCGGGTGCGGCGGGGGCGTCCTCCGCGGAGGCGCTGGCGGCGTCCCCGGCGTCCGGCGTCATCACGGTGGGCGTCGTGCTGGTGCTGGCCGGGTTCGCGTTCAAGGTCGCCGCGGTGCCCTTCCACGCCTGGGCGCCCGACGTCTACCAGGGCGCTCCGGTGCCGGTCGCCGCGCTGCTGTCCGTGATCTCGAAGGCGGCGGGGTTCGCGGGGCTGATCCTGCTGCTCACCACCGCGCTCTCCGGACAGTCCGTGACGTGGACGCCCGTCGTCGCCGTCATCGCCGCGCTCACCATGACGGTGGGCAACCTGCTGGCCCTCCGCCAGCGCTCCGCCGTACGCCTGCTGGCCTGGTCGTCGGTCGCCCAGTCCGGGTACATCCTGACCCCGCTCGCGGTCGCCGCCCAGGCCGCCGAGAGAGTCGCCGCGGCCGGTTCGCCCGGTTCGTCAGGTTCATGGGGCCACTCGGGTTCCTGGGTGGGCGCGGCGGGTCATGTGTCCGCGGTGGCGGGTGTGCCAGGGGCCGAGGGGGTCGGTTCGACGCCGGGGGCTGAGGTGTTGGCGGCGACCGGTGTGCCGGGGGCCGGAGGGTTCGCGTCGGCGAGTGGGCGGGGAGCCGAGGTGCTGGCGTCGGTGGGTGCGCCGGGGGGTGAGGTGCTGGTGAGCGGGCCGGTCGGGGCGTCCCTGGCCTACCTCGTCATCTACGCCGCCATGAACCTCGGCGCGTTCGCCGTCGTCATGCTCGTGTCCCGGACGTCCGCGCGCAACGAACTGGACGACTATCGCGGCCTCGCCTACCGCAGCCCGGTGGCGGGCCTGTCGCTGGCGTTCTGCCTCGTCTGCCTGGCGGGTCTGCCGCCCGGCCTGGCCGGGCTGTTCGCCAAGGTGGTGGTCTTCCGCGAGATCGTCAACGGCGGGGCGGGCTGGCTGGCGGTGGTCATGGCGGTCAACACGGTGATCGGCCTCTACTACTACGTGGCCTGGACCGCCCGCGTCCTGACCCCGGCGCCGTCGGTGATCGGCCGGCGCGCGTTCCCCGCCACCTGGGTGGCCGTCGGGTTGGCGGTCGCGATCACGGTGGTGTTCTCGGTGGCGCCCCAGCTGGTGTTCGACCTGACTTCGTAGCCCGCTTCAGAACGGTTCCGCGTCTCCGGCCACGTCTCGCCGCCTCCCTTGGGTCCGCTCCGGTCCGCCGGCCTCCCGGACCTGGGGTGTTGTCCTGGTGAATTGAGGCAGCGCTGAGGTCGTCTTGAGGATTGCTGAACGTTCTGGTGCGAGATGTCGTTCTATGTGCTCCTCAACAAGGCTCATGGGCACCGGCCGTGCGGCGCCGGGCGTGCGTCGCGTCATGGTCGTCTACGGCACGCGGCCGGAGGCGATCAAGGTGGCGCCCCTGGTCATCGGACTCGCCGAAACAGAGCTCTTCGAGCCGGTCGTCGTCGTGACAGGGCAGCACCGCGAGATGCTCGACCAGGTCCACGAGACGTTCGGCATCGAACCGGACGTCGATCTCGGGATCATGCGGCAGGGACAGACCCTCGCCGAGTTGACGAGCCGGGCGGTGTCCGGGCTGGACGGTCTGGTGGCCGCGTGCCGTCCCGACGCGGTCGTCGTGCAGGGGGACACCACGACCACGCTGGCCGGAGCGCTCGCGGCCTTCTACCACCAGGTGCCGGTCGTGCACCTGGAGGCCGGGCTGCGCAGCGGCGACCTGTTCTCGCCGTTCCCCGAGGAGGCGAATCGCACCCTGACGAGCCGGATCACCACCCTCCACCTGGCGCCGACGTCCGACAGCGCGGACAACCTCCTGCGTGAGGGCGTCCCCGCCGAGTCGGTCGTCGTCACCGGGAACACGGTGGTCGACGCGCTCCTGAGGAGCACCCGCACGGGGCACGGATACAGGGAACCGAGGCTGGCCGGGCTCGATGACGACGGCCGGCGCGTCATCGTGGTCACCGCGCATCGCCGAGAGTCCTGGGGACACCGGATGGAGGGCATCGCCCGGGCGCTGGCACGGCTGGCGGCGGCCGGGAGGCGGGACGTGCGCCTCGTCTTCCCCCTGCATCCGAACCCGGAGCTGAGGCGCACTCTGCTCCCGCGCCTCGGCCGGCATCCGAACGTCACCCTCACCGAGCCGCTGCACTACGGCGACTTCGCCCGCCTGCTGCGCCGCTCGTACCTCGTGCTCACCGACAGCGGCGGGATCCAGGAGGAGGCGCCGAGCCTCGACAAGCCGGTGCTCGTGATGCGCGACACCACGGAACGTCCCGAGGCGATCCGCACCGGCGCCGCACGGCTGGTCGGGACCGAGGAGGACGGCATCGTGGCCGGTGTCAGCATGCTGCTCCACTCGCCCGAGGAGTACCGGCGCATGGCGCGGGCGCGCAACCCCTACGGCGACGGGCGGGCCACCGAGCGGGTGCTGGCGGCGCTGGCCCACCTCTTCGGCCTCGGTCCGCGGCCCGTCCCGTTCGGCGTGCTGCCCGAGCAGCACGATCGGACCGAGACCGCGGCGGCCCGGCGCCCGCGAAGGGTGGCGGCTCGATGAGCGGTCCCGAGCGTGCGACGGGTGGTGGCTCGATGAGCGGCCCCGAGCGTGCGAACGGTGGTGGCTCGAAGAGCGGCCCCGAGCGTGTGGAGCAGGGTCGGGCGATGGGCGGCCACGGCGGGCGTACGGACGGGCCGCGGCGGCACACCGGCCTCAGATGGCTGGCGGCGCTGCTCCTGAGCGGCCTCGTCGTGTCCGGCGCCAGCCTGGGGATCTTCTCCGGCAAGGAGCCGGCGACCCTGCCCGCACCCCGTACGTGGCCGAAGTGCAGCACGAGCGGCCCCGACGCGCCCGGCGCGCAGTACACGGGCCCGGCGGCAGCGGCCGCGCGCGCCCGCGCGGAGGAGACCACCGGACACCGACCCGGCAAGGGCGGGAGAGACGCGACCGCGACGCTGATCGCCGTGGACGACGCCGACGGCCCCGCCGCGTTCCAGGTGTACGCCACTCGCGCCGCCAACCTGGTCTCCCACTTCGGCCCGGTACGGGTGATCCGGACGAGCGCCTACCGGGCCGGCATGCTGGGCAGGCACCGCGCCCTGGTGTACGTGGGCATGTCGAGCGTCCAGCGGCTTCCGTCGGCCCTGCGCCACGACGTGCTCGCCGGTCAGGGGCCCGTCCTCTGGCTGGGCGGCAACATCGGCACGCTCACCACCTCGGATCGCTTCGCCCAGCGGTACGGCTGGCGGTGGGGCGGCTCGGGCCTGGCGCCGCGCCGGGTTCCGCGCCAGGGCCCCGAAGCCCGGCCGCCGCTCCCGCAGTCCGGACGGGTACGCGCCGCGGAGCAGGGCCTGGCGGGCGTCAGCGGCGTCCGGTACAAGGGAGTGCTGCTGAGCCGCGACCCCGACCAGGGCCCGATCGGCACGTTCGCGGGACTCGACCCCCGCAGGGCGCGCGTGCTGGCCACGGCGGTCACCACGGACGGCCGGACGCGTCCCTGGGCCGTCAGGTCCGGCAACCTCACCTACGTCGCCGAGGCCGCGGTGAACGTCGACGAGGACGACGACCGCTTCCTGGCCGTGTCCGACCTGCTGTTCGACCTGCTCGCCCCGGGCACGCCGGTCCGTCACCGCGCGCTGGTCCGCCTGGAGGACCTCGGGCCGCAGGCCGATCCAGAGGCCGTCCGCGCGGCGGGCGAGACGCTGTACCGGCTGGGCGTCCCGTTCAGCTTCGGCGTCATCCCGGTCTACCGCGGCCCGCTGCCGGACGGCCCGAAGCGGGCCACCATCCGCCTGCGCGACCGCCCGGAGCTGGTGCGGTCCCTGGTCTACCTGCTGGATCACGGCGGCACGATGGTCCTGCACGGCTACACCCACCAGTCGGACGGCCCGCCCAACCCGACCAACGGGGAGACCGGCCAGGACTTCGAGTTCTTCCGCACGCACTTCGACGCCCAGCAGCGGCTCATCTACGACGGGACGATCCACGGCGACTCGTCCGCCTGGATGGAGCACCGCCTCGACCTGGCGACGGCCGAGGTGCGCGCGGCTGGCCTGCCGGAGCCGCGCGTCTTCGAGGTGCCTCACTACGCCGCCTCGCCGGCCGACTACCGCGTCATCGCGCGCAGGTTCGCCGCCCGCTACGACCGCGGCTCCTACTTCACCCCGGGCTGGCAGCGCCACGCGCCGGTGTCGCCGTACATGGACGAGCAGTTCGCCCCGTACGTGACCCGCGACGTCTACGGCAGCGTCGTCATCCCCGAGAGCCTGGGCCTGGTGGAGCTGCGCCCGACCGCGGACGACGACGGCACGCCCGCGACCATCCTGGAGCACGCCCGCGCGCAGCTTGTGGTGCGCGACAACGTCGCGGGCTTCTTCTACCACCCCTTCCTCGGCACCGACCGGCTGGAGCGCATCGTCGGCCGCATGCGGTCGATGGGATACCGCTTCGTGGCGCCCTGCCGGCTGTGAGGGAGAAGCCCTGTCAGTCATGAGGGACCTGTCAGTCATGAGGGAAGAGAGGTGACCGGCATGACAGAAGCCGCCTTGCTCCTCGCGCGGGCCGCGGACGTGGGGGCGACGGCGTTCCAGGTGGCCCGGCTCGCCCTGGCGGTCGCCGGGCTGCTGTTCGCGCTGTACGTCGTCGTCCTCGGCGCCCTCGCGCTGGCCGCCCAGCGGAGGCGCCGATGATCACCGTAACGGTCGCCCGGCGGAGGCTTCGATGATCAACGTGCTGATCCTGTGCGCGCTGTCGGCGGTGCTGCTGGTGTTCACGTACACGCTCGGGATGTACCTGGAGACGGCGGGCACCGTCGAGCGGCCCGCCGGCGACGGCGACGGCTTCTCCGTCGTCTTCCTGGTGCCCTGCCTGAACGAGGAGCGCGTCATCGCCGGCACGCTGCGCGGCCTGCCGTGCGGAACGGTCCTGGTCGTGGACGACGGCTCCGACGACGGCACGGCCGAGGTGGTCCGGCGGGTCGCCGGCCCGCGGGTCCGGCTGCTGCGGCGCGAGCCGCCGAACGCCCGCCAGGGCAAGGGACGCGCGCTCAACCACGCCCTGCGCCGCCTGGCGGAGGACCTGCCCGACGGCGACGCCGACCACGTCCTCGTCTGCCTGATGGACGCCGACGGCCGGCTCGACCCGGGCGGCCTGGACAAGGCGCTGCCGTACTTCGCCGATCCGCGGGTCGGCGCCGTCCAGATGGGCGTGCGGATCGGCAACCGGGCGCAGAGCCTCCTGGCGCGGATGCAGGACATGGAGTTCGTCGTCTACACCTGGATGTTCCAGCGCACCCGCACCGGCATCGGCTCGGCGGGGCTCGGCGGCAACGGCCAGATCATGCGGCTGAGCGCCCTGCTGGACCTGGGGGACGACCCCTGGTCGCCCAGCCTGACCGAGGACCTGGACCTGGGCGTGCGGATGGTGCTGGCCGGCTGGCGCACCGTCTGCGTGCCGGACGCGACCGTGAGCCAGCAGGGGCTCGTCAGCACGCGCGCCCTGGCGAGGCAGCGCTCACGCTGGTACCAGGGACATCTCCAGGCGCTGCGGCTCGTGCCCTCGGTGGTCGAGCGGGCGTCCGGCCGTAAGGCGATCGACCTGCTGAACGTGCTGCTCAGCCCGTTGCTGATCTTCGTGGGCGCCTTCATGACGCTCTCGCTGGTCGCGTCCCTGGTGGGCGTGGCGTTCTCGCCGCTGGCGCGCGAGCAGCTCGTCCAGCCGGTGCCGATCGCGTCGTGGTACGCGCTGACGTTCGGCGCGGCCTACCTGTTCGGGCCGCTGTACGCGCGCATCACCGGCGACATGGGGCGGCTGCGCGGGCTCGTCCACGGCCACCTGTTCATCGTGTACAACCTGATCTGGCTCGTGGCGGCCTGGCGGGGGCTGTGGCGGGCGGCGCGCGGCCGGCGGGTCTGGATGAAGACCGAACGGCTGGCCGAGCCGTCACCGGGGGCGGCACCGTCACCGTCACCGTCACGGGAACCGGAGCCGTCACGGCAGCCGGAGCCGTCGCGGGAGCACGCGTGAGAGCGCTCGCGGTCCCCGCGCTGGCGGCCGTCGCGCTGCTCGCCCACCCGGCGGTCCCCGCCGGGCCCGCCCCGTGCGCCCCATGGCCGGAGGGGACCGTCCGGGCGGGGCTGCTGCTGTCGTACGACGGGTACGGCAGGGCGTGCACGTACCAGGCGGGCGGCCGAGGCGTGTGGCAGCTCTCGCCGCGGCCCGCGCGAAGCCCGGCCGAGACGCACGCCGCGCTGGCCCTGACCACCGGCCGCTACGCGGACGTCCGGATCCGCGTCCGGGCCAGGACCCTGCACCAGCTACGGCGGCCCACGCCCAACGCCTGGGAGGTCGCCTGGGTCGTGTGGCACTACACGGACGACGACCACTTCTACTACCTCGTGCCCAAACCGAACGGCTGGGAGCTCGGCAAGGTCACCCCCGGCTACCCGGGCAACCAGCGGTACCTCGCCACGGGCACCCGGTCGTACGCGCTCGGCGTGTGGCACACGATCGAGGTCCAGCAGGTGGGCGACACGATCACGGCCGCGGTCGACGGCCGCCGGCTGGTGCGCTTCCGCGACCGCGAACGGCCCTATCAGGGCGGCCACATCGGGCTTTACGACGAGGACGCGACGACCTGCTTCACCGATCTGCGCGTCGCATCTGCCGGGAAGCGGTTTCACGGCGCCCAGCGGCGGTAAGTGACGCCTGACGGGGGAGGGATCGCCAGGGTCACGGTCGTGCGACCGCGCCGCCACCGCGCTCGCTGGCGATCGGTGGCTGACAGAGGTGATGCGTCGTGGAACGGCCGGAGGCGCTGGTCATCGAGGACACCGCGGAGGTGCGGTGGCTGTTGTGCGAGGTCCTGCGGATGGCCGGATTCGAGGTGTCGGAGGCGAACACCGGAGCCGAGGGGCTGGAACTGGTCGCTCGGAGGCGGCCCGACCTGGTGACGCTCGACCTCATGCTGCCGGACATGGACGGCATCGAGGTGTGCCGGCGGCTGCGGGGCATGACGAGCGCGTACGTGATCATGGTGTCGGGCCGGGCGGACGAGGAGGACCGGCTCATCGGCCTGGAGGTGGGCGCCGACGACTACCTGACCAAGCCGTTCTCGCCGCGGGAGCTGCGGGCGCGCGTCGCGGCGATGTTCCGGCGGCCGCGCCGCGATTCGGAGAGCGCCTTCCGAAAACGGGCGGGGGTCCACGAGTTCGGTGACCTGGTCGTGGACGAGGAGAGCCGCGAGGTGCACCTGGCGGGGCGGCCCGTGTCGCTGACCCGCATCGAGTTCGACCTGCTGGTGCTGTTCGCCTCCAGTCCGAGGCGGGTATGGCCTCGCGAGACGCTGACCCGGGCGATCTGGCACACCGACTGGCCGGGCAACGCCCACGTGATAGACGTCCACATCGCCAACCTGCGGCGCAAGCTCGGCGACGACGCCCGGTCCGGTCGCTGGGTGCGCACGGTGCACGGTGTGGGCTACAGGTTCGGAGACGGAGGGGACATGCACGATGGTCCCGATTCACGTTCTGCTGTGTAGGGCCGACGACGGCGAGGCGCGGTCTCGCCTGTGCGGGGAGGGTGAGGGCCGCGAGGCGCGGCTTCGTCTGGGCGCGGGAGGTGACGGCGAGGCGCGAAGGGACGCGCTGCGGCTGCTGCGCGAGGCCGGCCTGGACGTCGGCGGGTTCGCCCACGACCTCGGCAACCTCCTCGGGGTGATCCTGGGCCACGCCGAGCTGGCCCTCGACGCGCTGCCCGAGGACGCTCCCGGCCGCGCCGACGTCGAGCGGATCCGCCAGGCGGCCGAACGCGGCGAAGCCCTGGCCCGGCGGCTCCTGGCCCCCGGCCGCGCGCACGGCCCAGGGCGGACCGACCGGACCGACCCGACCGACCGGACCGACCCGACCGACGGCACCGACCGGACCGACCGGACCGACCGTACTGACCGGACCGACCGGACCGATCTGAACGCGGTCGTCGAGGAGACGGCCGCCATGCTGCGCCCCGCGCTCGGCGGCGGCGTCGAGCTCGACACCCGGCTGTCCCCGGGGCTGCCCGCCGTCGGCATCGACCGGGCCGCGTTGGAGAACGCGCTGCTCAACGTGATGGTCAACGCGCTGGCCGCGATGCCCGACGGCGGACGGCTGACCATCGAGACGGCCCCGGCGGAGGGCGACGAGCGGGTCCGGCTGACCGTCCACGACACCGGCCACGGCATGCCGGCCGAGGTGGCGGAGCACGCCTTCGAGCCGTTCTTCACCACCAGGGAACGGGGCACCGGGCTCGGCCTGTGCAGCGCGCGCGGCGCGGTGGAGGACGCCGGCGGCCGGACCAGCCTGGCGTCCCGGCCGGGCCGCGGCACCAGCGTCCACATGCACCTGCCCCCGGCGCGCTGACCTGCGATCTCCGCGGGAGGCGGCGCCCGGCCGCGCGCGCCCGGGAACGATGGAGCCCGCCACAGTCGTTGGAGCAGGTGAACCCCCACCACGAAGGGAGGGACCTTGCACCACAACGGCCTGCGCACCGCCGTCCTGCTGGGCGGCATGTCGGCGCTGATCCTCACCGCGGGTGCGTGGCTGGGCGGCGGTACCGGCCTGCGGATCGCGTTCGTGCTGGCCGTGGTGAGCAACGCCGTCGCCTGGTTCTTCTCCGACCGCATCGCCCTGTCCGCCATGCGGGCGCGGCCGGTCAGCGAGGTGGAGCACCCCGGCCTGTACCGCGTCGTCCGCGAGCTGTCCACGCAGGCCCGCCAGCCGATGCCGCGCCTGTACGTGTCGCCCACCGTGCAGCCGAACGCCTTCGCCACCGGCCGGAGCCCGCGCAGGGCGGCCGTCTGCGTGACGTACGGACTGACCCAGCTCCTGGACGAACGGGAGCTGCGCGGCGTGATCGGGCACGAGCTGTCGCACGTGTACAACCGCGACATCCTGCTCTCGTCGGTGGCCGGGGCGCTGGCCACGATGATCACCTGGCTCAGTTACGTGGCCGTCTTCTTCGGCGGCTCGGACGACGACGAGGGGCCGGGGTTCGTGGGCGCGCTGCTCATGATGGTGCTGGGGCCGGTGGCCGCGGGCATGGTGCAGGCGGCGATCTCCCGTACGCGGGAGTTCCAGGCGGACGAGTCCGGGGCCCGGCTCACCGGCGACCCGCTGGCGCTCGCCTCCGCCCTGCGCAAGATCGAGATGGGCGCGCGCCGCCTGCCGCTGCCCGAGAACAGCCGCCTCACCTCGGCGTCCCACATGATGATCGCCAACCCGTTCAGCGGCTCGGGCTTCGGCCGGCTGTTCTCCACGCATCCGCCCACGTCCGAGCGCGTCGCCCGGCTGGAGCGCATGGCGGGCTACCGCCGCTGAGGCCTCCCGTACGGACCAGCAGGTGATAATCGTCCCCATGGCCCGATCCCCCCGGCTCAGCGAGGCCGAACGCAAGCTGTGGAACGCCTTTCCCACCGGGGAGACCGTGGAGCTCGCCCCGGTGGCGACCGGCCCCGGCACCACGGCGGGGCAGAAGGCCCCCAAGGACGGCGACACCTGGGGCCCTGACCGGACGATCCGCGCCGAGGTGATCGCGTCCCTGCTGCTGGGCGCCCGCGAGGCCGCGCCCGGCTCGGTGGCGGCCGTGCGGTTACGCGGGGCGCGGATCACCGGCTCCCTGTCCATCCTCGGCGGCCGGGTGGAGCACGAACTCGCGCTCGGCGGCTGCCATCTGGACGAACCCGTCCTCCTCACCGCCACCACGACCCGCACCGTCCGCCTCATCGACTGCGCGCTGCCCGGCTTCAGCGGCGGCGGCATGCGGGTGGCGGGCCACCTGAGCCTGTCCGGTTCGCACATCACCGGCACCGTCCGCCTGGCCCGTGCCGTGTTCGAGAGCGGGCTGTGGCTGGGCGGCGTCCGCCTGACCGCCGACGACGTGTGGGCCCTGTCGGCCGGCTCGATGGTCGTGGAGAGCGGAGCGACGTTCCGGGACGCCGACATCACCGGCGGCGTCCGCCTGGCCGGCAGCCGCGTGAACGGCGACCTCAACTTCGAGGGCGCGACCGTCCGCAACCCCGGCGGCCACGCGATCAGGGCCGACGACATGGTGGTCGAGGGCGCCGTCCACCTCACCCGCGGCTTCACGGCGGCGGGCTGCGTGCGGCTGCGCGGGGCGCGCGTGAGCGGCACGCTCTCCGTCAACGGCGTGCTGAGCAGCCCCGACACCCCGTACGCGCTGCACGCCAGCCACGCGGAGATCCGCGAGCTCTACCTCAAGCCGTCCACGCCCGTCGACGGCGTCGTCAACCTCACCTACGCCCGCGTCGGCACCCTGCAGGACGATCCCGCCACCTGGCCCGAGAAGCTGCGGCTCAACGGCCTGACGTACGACCGGCTGCGCGGCAGCGGCGTGGAGCGGCGCGTGGAGTGGGTCGCGCGCGACCCGGAGGGCTTCCGGCCGCAGCCGTACGAGCAGCTCGCCGCCTGGTACCTGCGCGACGGCAACGACGGGCTCGCCCGGCGCGCCCAGCTCGCCAAGCTCCGCGCCAGGCGCCGCACCCAGGGGCCGGGCCAGCGGGCGTGGGGGCGGCTGCTCGACGTCACGGTCGGCTACGGGTACCGTCCCTGGCTGGCGGGGGTCTGGTTCGCCCTGCTGCTGCTCGCCGGCACCGTCGCCTTCGGCCTCAACCCGCCGCGCCCCCTCAAGCCGGACGAGGCGCCGGTCTTCGACTCGTTCGCCTACAGCTTCGACCTGCTGCTGCCGCTGCCCACGTTCGGGCAGCGGGAGATGTTCGACCCGGCCGGATGGACGCAGGGGCTCGCGTACGGGCTGATCGTCGCCGGCTGGATCCTGGCGACGGCGCTGATCGCGGGCGCTACGCGGGTCCTCCGCCCCCAGTGATCCGCCGCAACAGACCGGCCAGCTCAGGGGGGTGGACGACCTCGTCCGTGGCCTCGAGCTCCTCGGCGCTCCACCACCGGTGCTCCACGGTGGTGGCCTTCTCGATCTCCTCCATGTCGTCGAACGAGACCTCGGCCGCGCCCACCCGTACCGCGAAGAACGTCTGGTCCTGGGTGATGGCGTACTGGGCGAAGGAGAACTCGACGGTGCTGGTGCCGTACGGGCCGGTGAACTCGCTCACCTCGGCGCTGATGCCGACCTCCTCGCGCAGCTCGCGCGCGGCGGCCTCCTGCAGCGTCTCGCCCTCCTCCAGCGCCCCGCCGATCGTGAACCAGAAGCGCTCGTCGGGGCGCGCGGGCTCGAACCCGTACAGCAGCAGAACCCGGCCCTGATCGTCGACGGGGAGGACCCGCGCGGTGAAGCGCCGGAGGGGAATCATCGTCACGCCGCCCGAGCCTACCGACCCGCCGATCGAGTCACCTGGTACGGAACCCTCTCCCGCCGGAACCTGGACCCGGGATCCGGCCGTCCGTACGTTCCAGCCATGGTGAGGGTGAAGGTGAGGGGGCACTGGCGGCGGCTCGGCGACGGCAGATCGGTGTGGGTCCGGCCGCACGTGCGCCGCGCGGTCGCGACGGGCGGCGGCCTCGGGCTGATCGCGATCATCGTGGTGGTCGTCGCCGTGGCGTTCCTGAGCGGGCTCGGCACGCCGGACGACCCGCTCACGTCACCTTCGCCCGAACCGCCTCAGGCGGCGGCGGCCGGCCCCGGGACCGCGCCGCCCCTGACCGGTCCCCGGGCCGCGCTGGCGGACACGCTGCGCCGTGCCCGCGAGGGAAAGAGCTTCACCGTCGAGGAGGCCGGCCGGCGAGCGGGGGTGGCCGCACCGGACCTCACCGGCTTCGAACGCGGCCTCAGCCTGCCCACGACGCAGGAGCTGGACGTTCTCGCCCGCGTGTACGGGCTGTCGCGAGGAGACTGGGAGAACCTGGTGATCCTGCGCTCCCAACTCGGCTGAGGACACCCTCGGCCGCCGGTGAGCCTGCCGGACCGGCCGGCCCGGGACGCAGGCAGCGATGCGGAACGACCACAAGAACTGCGTGCGCCCCGGCCCGCCGCGCTCGACCTCCGCCTACCGGCGGAACCACCAGCAGGACCGCCGGTAGAACTACCGGTAGAACTACCGTGAGTTCTACCGGTAGTTGACGAACTGCAGCGCGATGTCGAGGTCCTTGCCCTTGAGCAGGGAGATGACGTCCTGCAGGTCGTCCTTCTTCTTCGAGCTGACCCGCAACTCCTCGCCCTGGATCTGCGCCTTGACGCCCTTGGGGCCCTCGTCGCGGATCAGCTTGGAGATCTTCTTGGCGTTCTCCTGGTCGATGCCCTCCTTGAGGCTCACCAGCATGCGGTACTCCTTGCCCGACAGCTTGGGCTCGCCCGCGTCCAGGATCTTCAGCGACAGATTCCGCTTGACCACCTTCTCCTTGAACACGTCGAGCGCGGCGTTCGCCCGCTCTTCACTGTTCGCCTTGATCTCGATGTTGTCCTGCCCGGACCAGGCGATGCTCGCCCCCGTGCCCTTGAAGTCGAAACGGTGCCCGATCTCCTTGACGGTCTGGTTCAGCGCGTTGTCGACCTCCTGGCGGTCGATCTTGCTGACGATGTCGAAAGACGAATCGGCCAAAACGCACATCCTCTCAGCTGCGAACGCATGTCTGCGGTGTCCGGCCCGGCCTCCGGGCTCGCCGACCACGCATCGCGCCCCCGTGAACACGGACCCAGCCCACGAGCCTAGCCAGCATCGGCCCCTAGTGCAGTCCACCAGGCCCGTACCCCTCCACCCTGCCACCATCCGACGCCGGCACGGCCGCGATCCCCGGGCGGTACAAACCGGTGTCACGTGCACCCCGGAAGTCCGCTATTCTTCTGTCTGTCGCCGCGAGAGCGGAAGACACGGCAGGTTGCCCGAGTGGCCAAAGGGAGCGGTCTGTAAAACCGTCGGCTCAGCCTACGCAAGTTCGAACCTTGCACCTGCCACCAGCAGTAACAGCAGGTCAGAGGCCCTTCGGGGCCTCTTCTGCGTTTCAGGGGTGTGCAGCCAGATGCAGCCCTGAGCGGCCGTTTGTCGGTGGTCACGGGATATACGCGGGATGGATCCGGGCGTGTTTCCCCAGGTGGATGGCCGTGATCCGGAGTATGTGCGGGATGAAGCAGCCCCGCAACGCCGAAAGGCCCCGGGAGAAGCCGGAGCCCTTCGAGCAGCGTCGTTCGTGATCTCATGCGGTGAGTACGTCCGCGATCCGCTGGTTGACGATCTCCTCCTGGCCGTCGATGCACTTGGCATAGACGCGCAGCAGGACATCCACCCCGTGGCCGGCACGAGCCGCCACTTCTGGAGCCGGAACGCCGCCGTTGAGCCAGAGGGAGACGGCCGCGTGCCGGAGGTCATACGGTCGCCGGGCGAGCGGTGAGGCGACCTGGGCGGGCGTGAGGGCCAGCGTGCGGGCTTCCTGCCAGACCTCGGTGTAGGCCGTCGAGGCGACCACGCCACCACGCTCACTGCGGAACAGTCGCCCGTCGGGGGCGATGCCGAACTCCGCGATGTGTTGCCGAAGGATCTTGACCAGTTCCGGAGGGATCGGGATCCGGCGGATGTCATCCTGGCCCCGATGCTTGAGGCCGCGCAGCTCGTGAGCGTCCCCGGTGTCGGTCCACCGGCGGTTCACCTCCGGCCGCGAGCCGTCGAGGGTGAGCCGTCCCCAGCCATGCGGCGGGAGGTGGCAGTCCTGCTCCCGGAGGCTGACAGCCTCGCCGGGGCGGAGTGCGGCGAAGTACATGCAGGCGAACATGGCCATCAGCCGCTGTCCCCGGCCCTTTCCGCCGCGCTGACGCTTGCCGACGTAGGTGAGCGCCACCAGCAGTTCGCGGGCTTGGCAGGGGTTGACCACGACTCGGGGGTCCACTGTTTCGGTGGTCTTGGGAAGCTTCCACTTGATGCGGTGCAGCGGGTTGGACGGCAGCTCTTCCAGTTCCACGGCGTACTCGAAGACGTGGTGCAGGATGGCGCGCTTCCGCTTGATCGTGTTGGCGCCGGCCTTCTTGCCGTCGAGGCGGAGCGTAAGGGCGTCCAGGGCCGGGCGGACGGCCTTAGTCTCGTTCAGGGCCTCCATGGTGAGCGCTGCCGCTTCCAGCCAGCGGACGGCTCGTGCGATGTCGGCAGGCATCGCAGGTCGCTTGTCTTCGGGCAGGAGAACGTACTGGCGTAGAGCCGTACGGAGGAGGACAGCGTCCGGCCGCCCAGCCTTGTCCGTCGTTAACGCCGGGAGAGCCGTCGCCAAGGCGTCGGACATGCTGTCACGGCTCTTGGCAGCCGCGTGCGGCCAGCGCGCCTCGACATAGGCCTTCACGAAGTCGAGGACCGTCCGGGCGTCCTTGGCTTTGATCATCGACTGGGGGAGACCCGTCTCCAGATCGAACGCCTCTCCCCGTCGTGCGGCCTGCCGCAGGTCGGTCAGGAAGCTCTCGCCGAGGGCTTTGGTCTTGTAGGTCTTGGACTTCTCCCGGCCGCCCACCTTCCAGCGCACCTCGTAGGAGGGTGACTTGCTGGACTTGTTCCGCCGGATCTCCCAGAACTTCACGTCGTACGAGGTCGTCATGCTGCACTCCGGAGGGATTCGAGCCAGGCGTCGAGGTCGCTGCGGTAGATGCGGAGTTCGCCGTTGGGCAGGCGGATGCCCCGCGGGGCCTTGCCGATCTCGCGCCAGCGGTAGAAGGTGCGGCGGGAGACTCCGCCGAGTTCGTCGAGGACCTGGGCAACGGTCAGGAGCTCGTCTCGCTTCACGCCGCCGCCTCCTCAGTTGCCGGAAGATCTTGGCCGCCTGCTTGGGCTTGGAGTTGGGCCATGTGGGCTCGCCAGCGTTGGCGTTCGGCGACCGATCGCAGGAGGCGTACGGCGAGCGGCGACACGTTGGCGTCGCCGGCCGGGACGGGCTTCCAGATGTAGCGGTGTGGGTCGGTCGGCTCGTTGGGCTGGCCGAGGGCTTGCAGAACCCAGGCGCGGCGGTCTTGCTTGTGTTCGGCGAGGGTCTTGTTCGACCACTTCCGGGAGACCAGGACGCGGCGGCCCGCGTAGCCGAGGTGGTCGGGCTTGTGGGCCTTGCTCCGGCACTGGCCGGGAGCCATTCCGGGCTTGGCGTCCTTGGGCTGGACGCCGTACCGGAGCCAGTTGGGACAGCGCGGCGAGCAGGGTTCGTAGTGCAGCGCCTCGACCATGCGTGCCGCGTGCTCGCGCTGAGCCCGATCGCCTGCGTCGAGACTGTCGCCGAGGCTCTTGGTCAGGTACTTCGACAGGTAGCGGATGCACTGGTCGGCGTCCGGAGTGCCGGCGAGCACCCCCTTGACGTCGACCTGGTCGCCGAAGCGCAGCACAGCCAGTGGTTCGGCGTCCTCGTCGGCGTCGAGCTGGTCGAGGGCCTGGTCCCATGTGGGCAGGACTTCGCCGGTGGCCGGGTCGAGGTAGCCCGTGTCGTCCTGCCAGACGGGGAAGTGGTCACCGTCGAAGACGACCTTGTCGACCGGTGGCCACCACACCTGGTGGTAGGTGGCCGCCGCGATCTGCTTGACCTCCGCGCGTGGGAGAGTGCCGCGGATGGCCATGTGCAGGTGCGGGGCGAAACGCTTCTGTGGTTCGACGGTGGCGAAGTACTGCACGTCATATCCGGCGACGCGGCGGAGGTTCTGCACGAACCGGTCCACGAGCTTGGCGAAGTGCAGAGCGTCGCGAGCGGCTCGCGCGTAGTCGTAAGTCTCGGGATCGACCGGGACGCCATCGCGCACCTTGCCGTAGGACGGAAGGGTCAGGGTGACGAAGAGCGAGGGGCGATAGACCTTGCCGTCCGAGCTGGTGAAGGTCCGCCCGAGCGTGGTCGGCGACATCCTCCGCTTGGGCAGGTTCGGGGCGTCCTGCCGTCGCCTCGTCGAGCGGGTGCGCTTGGGGACGGTCCGGCCGAGGACGTTGCCACGCATGCCCGCCTCGTTGATCTCAGCGTCCACGCCCTTGACGGCGGCGTCCCAGTCGGCGGTGTCTTCGCCGAGGGCGGCGGCCTGGTCGCGGCGGGCTTGGAGATCGGCGCGGAACTCGACCAGCCACCGCTGTTCGTCGTTCGGGTCGTTCGGGGTGATGGTCGGCTCATGGTCGAGGTGCCAGCCTTCGCGGCACTGGGCCATGCGGAGCTGCCGGTTGCGCTTGGCACAGGACGGGCACTTGGCGTCGAGGGTGGCTCCGCAGGGGACGTCCACGACTTCCCAGCGGCCGGTGTCAACGTCCAGGCGCTTGAGCGGTACGGGCCGGATGCACACGCCGTACTGCTTGGCGACCTCCACGGCAACCTCACGGGCCAGCGGCATCGCCTGCCGTACGGCGCGAGGCAATTCAGCCATGGACACCTCCCTCGTCTTCGGCCAAGTCGGCGCAGAGCCGGAACAGACCGTTGTACGGGTGCTTGAGCGTGCGGGGGTGGAGCAGCGCGAAGACGCGCAGCCGGGGCAGGTCGCGGAAGGTGAGCAGGATCATGAGGCGGCGGCCCGAGACGCGATCGAGTTCTTCGGCGGTGCCGTGGAAGCAGACCTTCATCAGGCGGCGTCCCTTCCGGCGGTGGTGAAGGTGGCGGCCATGTCGCGGATGTCGGTGTCGGAGACGTATGCGGCGCGAACCCGGACCGGGTCGGGTGAGGTTTCCAGGCGGACGTAGCCGATGCCGGCGCCCCGTTCCGGGACGGGTGAGATGTGGTCGGCCAGGGCGCCACGGTCGCGAGCGCCGTCGCCGAGGACCATGTCCACCTGCTCGGACTCGTCCAGCCGCAGGGCGATCTTGTCGGGGAACAGGTTGCGGATGTTCATGACCTCCTTGCGCGGGTCCTGGAGGGCGGCCATGACGCTGATGCCGACCGCGCGGCCCTGGGTGGTGATCGTGGCCAGCGCGGCGGAGATGCGCTGCTTGAGCTGCCGGTCGGCCTGGTAGGCGGTCAAGAACGCCACCTCGTCGACGACCACCAGGACGAACGGGTCCTCCGCAGTTGGAGTGTGGGAACGCAGCACACCGGCGAACCGGGCGGCACGCTCCTGCATCACGGTCACGGCCTGATCGAGCAGGTCGGCGCACTCATCCGGTGCGGCGGCGTATCGCTCACCGAACAAGGCGCGCCCGTACGACAGCTCCATCAGCTTGGGATCGAGCGCCCAGATCTCGACCAGGCCCGCCCGCACGGCCGGGAGCAGCCCGCGGATCGTGGACCAGATGATCGAGCCCTTGCCAGCCCCGGTGGCGCCCGCGACCAGGACGTGAGTGCCGTGCACCTTGAGCCGCCACGGCCGCCCGTCCTCCTGCTTGCCCACCTCGATCGGCCCCACGGTCGGGACGTCGGGCAGTGGCAGAGCATCGAGCGGCACGGCCAGCGGGTCGGTACGCGGGAAGGTGAGCTGGAGCCGACCGCCCCGGATGACTGCCACACGGCAGGAGGCAGCGCCGAAGCCCTGTGCGAGGTGGTCGAGGCGGTCGGCCCAGTCCTTGACCGACTGGCCCTTGAGCATGCGCACGGTGACCAGGTCGGCCCATGCGGTGCAGGTGACCTTGCCGAGCTTGGGCAGGTAGTCACGGCCCCACAGGTGCCGGCCAAGTCCTGAGACGACCATGACCGATTGCCAGTGCCGCCGGTACACCCAGACGAGCCGCCACCAGGCCAGCACCCGTAGCCCGATCAGGCGGACGAAGCCGTGTCGGTCGGTGAGGGCCCAGGCGAGCATCCCCGTAGGGACCGGAGTGAGCAGAAGCAGCGCGGTACGCCAGCCGTACACCTGCGTGAGGACGACGGGCGTCAGGGCGAGGAGCACGGCAACGGGGTGCCGCCACAGCAGCCGCACGCATCCGGTGAGGACGCGCCAGGCAAAGATGATCAGGGCCAGGATGGCGGGAGTCTGGACGACGGCCGGGCGGAAGACGATGGCCGTGTCGGGCGTAGTGGTGACGAGGTTGCGCGCCTCATCACCAGGCAGCCGCTTGAACATAAGCTTGGAACCTCTCGTGATGTGGAGTCAGGGGAGAACCGAGGGGCCGCCGGAAGTTGGCGCTTCTGGCGGCCCCGCCTTACGTGTCAGGCCGCCGTCTGGTCGGTGGCCTTGCCGGTGGCCGGCTGCTGGGTGTGCAGGCGCTCGCAGTCGGCCAGGTACTGAGCGGCGGCGGCGTAGATGTTGCGCGCGAGGGCCAGGTCGGCGTTGGTCACCGACCCGCCGCCCGTGGTGGAGATGGAGACGTTGGCCTCCGGGGTGCTGACGGCCAGGTACGGGCGGCGCTCGTCGATCACACCGGCGCGAGCATTCGCCTCGTGGTTGTAGAAGGAAACAGCGACGTGCGGCCTGT
This sequence comes from Nonomuraea rhodomycinica, assembly GCF_013363995.1. Lineage (GTDB taxonomy): Bacteria > Actinomycetota > Actinomycetes > Streptosporangiales > Streptosporangiaceae > Nonomuraea > Nonomuraea rhodomycinica. The sequence continues at coordinate 286,331 of NZ_JABWGO010000010.1, forward strand.
CCGCCGACGGCATCGACAGCGTGACGTAGGTGTACGGTTCGAGGCTCACGCCGCCGTCTCCTTACCGACCGGAGCCTGCTTGGCGCGCGGCGGACGCATCCCCGTGGCGCGGATGGAGTAGGCCAGTCGACCGGCCTGAGACACGTACGGCGTGATGGTCATCCCGACGAACTCGACGGGCGTAATGGGCACGCCGGCCACGCTCGGCGGGGCGATGGGTTCGGTCGAGGACAGGAGCTTGACCGCGACCGTCTTCTGGGACGCCTTCACGGTGGGGTCACCGTCCATGACCGGGACCTGCCAGACCGGCTCGCCGGTCGTCTTGTCCTTGGCGTAGACGGTTCGGCCGTTGGTGGAGGCGTCGAAGTCCTTGACCTGCTCGACGTTGCCGACGAGGTAGCAGCCGTGCGGGAAGACCTGCTCGAAGCTGATCGGGATGGGTCCCTGGATTGCCATGAGGTTCCTCTCTACTGCGGCGGAGAGCCCTTCGTTCGCTCGTCCACTTGTCCGCATGAGTTGAGAGTAGGCAACGGCCACTCGTCCGCACAAGTGGCTGAGCCGGAATGGCTTGGTAAGAGTTAGCTCACCTTGTAGACATCCTCAAGCTCATGCGGAGTGCCCGGCAGGGCCAGACTCATGGCGAGCAGCACTGTCCCGGCTGGATCGTGCACGGTGGCCAGCACGCCGAGCACCGGGTTGGATGAGCCGAGCAGCTCGACCTCTTCTTTGGTCGGCTTACGAGCGGTGACGCGCTCGGTGATGTGGTCGAAGCGCAGATGCTTGACCGCCTGGAGATGCCGGCGGATGCCGCTGCGCAGCGGTTCCGGCTTGTCCAGGTCGGAACCCACCGCGATCTCCAGCGGAACCCACACCGTCTCCACCGCCGACGGGAGATCTCCTTCACGAGCCACCCGCCTACGCATGATCACTGGCGTACGCTCGGCGACCCCGAGGAGCTTCGCCACGAACCGAGGCGCCGACACGCGCGCCACCTCTACAAGGCTCTCCGGACTCTCGCCCTGCTCGGTCGCAGTCAAGCTCGGCCGAACGCGATCGGCCCCGCTCTCGGGACGCCCCTTCACGAACGAGCCGCGCCCGTGTTCACGCTCGATCCAGCCCTGCATGGCCAAGGTCTGAAGAGCCCGCACCACAGTCGTACGGCCCACGCCCAGCTCACGAACCAACTGTGTCTCGGACGGCAGCATGTCGCCGGGCGCGTACTCGCCCGACTCGATACGCTCCTGGATCGCCCGCATGACCTGGGCGTACTTCGGCGGGGCGAAGTCCATGCTCATCTTGGCCGTCCGTTCACTCTTGCGCTCGTCCGCACAAGTACAGTACTGGCTAAGAAGTGACCTGTCAGGGCTCTTGAAAGGCAAACTTCCGTCTCCACCTGAAGGCTTGCCTGTACCGCCGCGCACATTCCTTGCAGGATGTCGAGCCGTCCGGGACGAACGGCACATGCCATTCGTCGATCAACACCGGCTGCACCGTCACCCCGCACCATGCGGTCATACCGTCCGTACGCACCGCATGCTGTACCAGGACGGAGTTCCGCCGGATGCTCTCCACCCCGCACCCCCAGAAGGCGACCTCGTCATCGCTCATGCTCGGTCTCGCGCAGAAACTCAGCCAGCGGCCCTGTCGCGGAATGCGTGGATCGCAAATCCGCATAACGCATGGCGACGCGGTGAGCGGCCCGCACCGGGTCGATCGCGGGATGCCACGCATAGATGACACGACGCCGCCCGGCATTCCACCCGGTTCGCCACCAGAAATGGGCACCGTCGCACCACACCACCAGACCGACCCAGACCGATACGAGCGCGAGCCCGTACCCGTCGTGAACGTCAGCAGTGACCCCTTTGACAGCCAGCGCCTGCCGAAGAAGCTCAGCCGAATGCCCCGGATGAATCGAGACGAATTTCGCCGCACTCATTCGGCCACCCGCTCGAACCTGACCGAGCCGGCCGTGTCCAGGTACGCACGGAAGATCTCGTGACGGCTCTCGCCGTCAGCCGTACCCCCGAGCCCGTAGACGCTGTGGACGATGCGCCCGCACACCGCAGCGTCCCCAGCCACGCCGCGCATCGCCTTGCGCAGCTCGTCCATCGCCGTCGCCTGGAACGGGCTCGACCCGCACGACCCGAGTGCCTCACTACCGCCGGACTGGATCCGTACTTCCCACTCGAACACCTCGCCGCCGGCGGGGGCGCCGCACTCGGCTCCATCGCAGAAGAGGCACTCAACGGTGGAGGAGGAGGCGACGCCCAGCTTCGACGCCGCCACATGCCCGCGCCGCGTGACGATCTTCCATCCGCGCCCGTCGCATTCTTCACACCTGACCGGAGTTGTCATGCGGCAGAGCATGAATGGACCAACCGTTTATACATATCCAGCGGCGATATACCACCGAGGCATATAGAGTCCCCGGCACGGCAATGCACCATCACGGAGCCGAGTTCCGGAGGACCGCATGCGCGCGAGTGCTTTCGAGCCGATCAAGCTACCGCCATCGGTTTGGGACCGCGACGACATGCGAGAAAGCCTGAAAAACCGCGACATCGCTGGACTATTCCGGCTCGTCGCAAAATACGGCGGTATCAGTCAGGTTCGCATCGCAACAGCGACCGAAATAGCGCAGCCTCGCGTCAACAAGATCTTCAATGGAAGCGCCGGCCCCATCGAAGAACTGGCCGTCTTCGAACGCATCGCCACCGGACTCGGCCTCCCCGACCACGCCCGCATGCTCCTCGGCCTGGCCCCACTCGACATCGCATCCCCAACAGGCGACCTCGACGACGAGCACCAGGAGCAGACCGACGAACTCGCCGCCCGCCTGGAGGCCGCCGCAGCCGTCGACGACACCATGGTGATGATCCTGCGGACGGACACCAACAACCTCCGCCTCCAGGACCGCCGACTGGGAAGCGTCGCCATCGCCGACAAGATGCGCGCCCAGATGGCCCAGATCGAACGAGCCCACCGCCACGCGGTACGCCCACGCATCCGCGCCCAGCTCGCCCACCTACTTGCCGAAACAGCTTCGTTGGCCGGCTGGCAGGCCATCAACACCGTGGCCCTCAACGACGCATGGAACCACTACGAAGCCGCCAAAGCCGCCGCGCGGGAAGCCGAGGACGCCGCCGTGCTGGCCTATGTCTCCGGCGAGCAGGCGTACGTCCTCATGGACATGGGCCGCCCAGCGGAGGCAGCCGAACTACTCCAGTACATCCACGCCACGCACCGAGACCACGTCCCCGCCCGCTTGCGCACATGGCTCGCCGCAGCCGAGGGCGAAGCCGCGGCCATCCTCGGAGACGAGACCGCATGTCGTCGCGCCCTCGACCAGGCCGCCGCCGTATTGCCGGAAGGCGACGGCGACGCGGACATGCCCTACCTGTCCATCAACGTCCACCACTTCGCCCGCTGGCGCGGAAGCTGCCTGCTCCGCTTCGGCGACCCCGGCACCGTCGAGGACCTCCGCTCCTCACTTGCCGGAATGGACGGCACCTACAACCGCGCCGAAGCAGGCGTCCGGTGCGACCTCGGACATGCCCTCCTCGCCGCCGGCGACCCCGAAGCCGCCCAACCCCATATCCATCGCGCCAAGCAACTGGCCACCATGACCGGCTCCCGCCGTCAGCGGCGCCGCATCGATGAACTGTCGCGGGCGGTCAACCGCGCCCTTGGCCGTTGAGCCGCTGCTGAGCCTGAAGCAGGCCGATCAATGTTCCCGACGTCCAGATGTCCCCGCGGGCGATCATGTCCGGGATCTCCGCCATCGGAACCCACTCGATCCGATCGGCCTCCACCTCGCCCTCCGGCTTGCCGACCAGCTCAGCCCCGCGCATCAGGAACAGGATGTGCTCGGAGTCGACCATACCGGCCATCGGCTGATAGCTCACCAGGTGCTCTACCTGCTTCGCCCGATACCCGGTCTCCTCTTCGACCTCGCGGACTGCCGTGGCTATCGGGTCCTCGCCGGCCTCGACCAGCCCACCAGGAAGCTCCCATCCCCACCGGTCGAACACGAACCGATGCCGCCACATCAGCAGGACCCGATCCTGCTCGTCGACGACGACAGCGATAGCGGCCCGGTCCAAGTGCACCACATGGTGCTCGAAGCGCTCCCCGCCAGGGATCTCCACATCGGCCATGCCGAGCCGGATCCACCGGTTGTCGTAGATCAGCCGTTCCCCGTGTACCACCCAGCGCGTCAGCTCAGCGTCATCAGCCACACCGCGAAACTACCGTCTAGGCCACTCGCAGTACATGGCTTCTAACGCAGATCTGAAGTAGCTGTCTTACGCGCCGGGGACTACGTACCCATGAAGCTTCACTACTCCATTGACGGGCCGCTTGCGGCGGTCCGCACGACGCGCCCCGGCGGCAAGCCTCATTCGCTGGAGTTCATTGGCTGATCACAGCTAACACTGTCCGTGATTCAGCATGAGAAAACCGCGGCAACCTCAAGAGTTATGAGGAACGCCAAACGATCTAGTAGCGCACGCAAGCCGATCGATAGCCCAAACTTACCCCACAATGCGTCCGACATACTCGCCAGACTCGGAAATCCTATACGGAAGGTTTGCCCCTTCGAAGATTCGGTTGACGTGCCAGCGATACAACTTCCTTCCAGATTCTGTGGCAAAACTGGAGTAGTGCATCCCACAGTTGGCAAAATCGTGATACCAAGCCTCACGAGGTCTTGAGACCAAGTCGTGAAATACCTCTACAAGCCCAAGAAAGGTGTCTTCATCCCAGGTCTGAGGATTCAATGGCCAGGCGCCAGAAACGCCAAGTCTTCTCTCTATCTCTATTGCAGGGTCAACGAAATCCCTTGCATGGTCGTCCACGCAATCCCTAGGAAATGCCTGATCCAGATAGCCATTCTCTTCGAAGTTGCTGATCAGTGCAGAGAAATCTTTGCGAGCCTTTGTCAAGTCACGATACAACGCTTTGATAGTGCCGTTTTGAGCTCGCTTCCAATATGCGCGCGGGGAGCTCTGGATAGGAATGTCGTAAGCCCGCGCTATGAGTTCCTGAATAAATTCATCTGGAGTTATCTTAGAGGAGTTGGGCACCCCAAATAGCATGCCATTGCTCAGTGCGTTGAAATCTTGAACGACATTAGAATCTCTAAACGCCTCTCCAAGTAGGCGCTCCACCGCAGCAAAATTGTCACGTATGCGCTGGCTTCCGCGGATAATATTTGTCGCCTCGTCGACAAAAAGGTGGGGAGGCCATACAAGTTCATAGTCGCCAAAATAGATGTTTGTCTTTGGAAAAGGGTCCGCGTCTATAACTGGCGCTGTCTGGATTGAAGGCGAGGCAGGCGGTGAGGTTGGGCGTGAAGAGGTACTGGGTTGGGCGACGCTTTTTTCGGCCGATCGCGCCTGGAGTCGTTGGAGCTGTCGCTTGTAAGTCAACATCGACTGTCTATCGATCTCACCCCGGTCGTATCGCGTGTGGCATGTGGGGCAAAGGGCAATAAGATTCTCGGGCTTATGCTCCAGAACCTTGGCCCAAGGGTCAATGTGAGCGATCTCCACCGGAGTTGCTCGACAAGTGGGGATGGCGCACCGATGCCCAGCTTCGACGAGGATCATGCGCTCCATCGGTCGAGGGATAGCAGGTCGTGAATCAGACACGACAGCAGGGTACAAGAGGACTCCGACACTTAGCATGGGATGGCATCGCCATGTGTGGCAGGGCACAACGGCAAGGTTCGTCGCCTCGTCAGTTGCACCCCACGACGGGCAGCCACCCGCTGACCGGGACACAACCGTCGAGTCGGCAGATCGATCATGTCGACGTGCCAGCACTGGGACGACCTCATCGTCCGACAGGGTCCAGCCTCCCCCGGAGTGCCGATAACGACACGAGCGACATAAGGATGATCAAGGTGCCAAGCATCAAGCGAGGCCAGAGAGTCGACCATCAAGCAAGACAAGACATTATCGGCCGATAACCACTGCCGAATTGTTCCTATAGGTATCAAGCGGCGGCGCGGCGCGCCGCCGTACTCCCGTCCCTCCGCCCGCCCGCCGTCCGGGCGTGCGGCCTGGGGGCCGGTCCCGGACGGCGGCGGGACACCGGGCCGGGCACGGCACGCCGGCCCCGCCGTACTAATCGAACGCGCCGACCCGGGTTGCCGCGCCGCCGCACAAACACAGCCCTACGATCGCCACTGCGTGGCTGGACGCCGTACATACTTGGGGGCGATCGACGATCCGTGCTTCGTTCCTCAGCACGGCTCACCGAGCATATGGGTACGCCCCGCTGCCGAACTGAGGAGTACGTCCAGACATCTGCTCACGGTGTCGGTTGCGTGACAACGGACGGGATTCGCTGGTCGTTCGAGGATGTGCTGTGTCACTCTCCGAGCACCGGAGTCGAGAGGGTGGGGAGCATGTTCGGTGTCCGGTGGCAGGAGCGGCGGTTGCTGATCGTTGTGATTGGCTTGGCGGCAGCCGGGGCCGTGTCCGGGGTGCTGGTGGCCTTCAAGGTGACCGTTCCATGGATCCTTGGGGCTGCGGCAGTGGTCGTCGCGGTCGCGACGGTGGTGTCCGGGCTGGTGCAGGAGCGCTACAAGCGGACGGTGGCCCGTCAGGACGAGGTGACGCTGAAACTTCAGGACGGCGCCTTGGTGTTGCCCAGTGGACGGCTGCCTCGCGTGTCTGATGTGACGGACCCGTTGCAGTTGGGGGTGCATCCGGCGATCAGCCTGCCAGGCAGCCCCGATACCGAGCCGCCGGCCTATGTTCCCCGTGATGTGGACGACGAGGTGCGGGAGGCGCTGGCGGGTGGTGGGTTCGTGTTGTTGGTCGGTGATTCGACCGCGGGCAAGTCGCGCACCGCTTATGAGGCGGTCCGAGCCACGCTGCCCGATCATGTGCTGGTCGCCCCGCACGATCGTGCTGCGCTCCCGGCCGCGATCGAATCGTGCGTGCGGGTGCAGCGAGTGGTGTTGTGGCTGTCGGACCTGGAACATTACCTCGGCCCTGGCGGGCTGACCCGCGAGCAGATCGCGCGGATCACAGGCGGGAGTGGTCATCGTGTGATCGTGGCCACGCTCCGCAGTGCGGAGCAGGCGCGGCTCACGAGCCCTGCGGCAGATCCAGATGATGCCATGCGGGCAGCGGGGCGCCAGATCCGAGAGGCGCTGGAACAGGCGTATGCCATCAGGCTGCCGAGGATCTTCAGTCGGACCGAACTGGAACGCGCCCAGGCACGAGAGTGGGATGCGCGGATCTCCTCGGCGCTGGAGCACGCGGATGAGTGCGGAATCGCCGAGTACCTTGCCTCAGGGCCAGAATTGCAGCGGTTGTTTGCGGATGCCTGGGACGTCGGGGTCAATCCGCGCGGGGCGGCGCTCGTGGCCGCCGCCATCGACTGCCGCCGCGCTGGCTACACCAGCCCTCTGCCGCGCACCTTGCTCGCCGAGCTGCATACCGCCTACCTGGACTCCAGAGGCGGGCACCGCCTACAACCGGAATCCATGCAGGAGGCCTGGGACTGGGCCACCCAGCCCCGGCGGGCCACCACTGCTCTGCTCTCGCTCGTGTCCGGCGCTGCTGATGACGGCGTGGACGTGTTCGATTATCTGGTCGACGTCCAGCAGCAAGCTGACGGCCCGCTCGCGCAGGTGGCCACGTCCGTGATCGAGGTCATGCTGGCGCATGTTGGCAACCCTGAGGACGCTGACCAGATCGGGCTGACGACCTACCGCCAAGGCCGCTATCCATTGGCGGAACAGGCCTACCGCATGGCTTATCCCCTCCATCAGCAGACGCATGGCAACGATGCCCCGATCACGTTGACCAGCCGTAACAACCTGGCGCTCGTGCTGGATGAGCTGGGCCGGTTGCAGGAGTCCGAGGCCGAGCATCGAGCGGTGCTGGAGATGCGGCGCCGGGTGCTGGGCGAGGAGCACCCGGACACGTTGACCAGCCGTAGCAACCTGGCGGGCGTGCTGCGCGCACTCGGCCGGTTGCAGGAGTCCGAGGCCGAGCATCGAGCGGTGCTGGAGATGCGGCGCCGGGTGCTGGGCGAGGAGCACCCGGACACGTTGACCAGCCGTAACAACCTGGCGCTCATGCTGCGCGCACTCGGCCGGTTGCAGGAGTCCGAGGCCGAGCATCGGGCAGAGTTGGAGGTTTGCCGCCGGGTGCTGGGCGAGGAGCACCCGTCCACGTTGATCAGCCGTAGCAACCTGGCGCTCGTGTTGGGTGAGCGGGGCTGGTTGGAGGAGGCGGAGGCCGAGTTTCGAGCGGTGCTGGAGATGCGGCGTAGGGTGCTGGGCGAGGAGCACCCGTCCACGTTGACCAGCCGTAACAACCTGGCAGGGGTGTTGGGTGAGCGGGGCTGGTTGGAGGAGGCGGAGGCCGAGCTTCGGGCGGTGCTGGAGGTTTGCCGCCGGGTGCTGGGCGAGGAGCACCCGTCCACGTTGATCAGCCGTAGCAACCTGGCAGGGGTGTTGGATGAGCAGGGCTGGTTGGAGGAGGCGGAGGCCGAGCATCGAGCGGTACTGGAGATGCGGCGCCGGGTGCTGGGCGAGGAGCACCCGTCCACGTTGATCAGCCGCAACAACCTGGCGGGCGTGCTGCACAAGCTGGGCCGGTTGGAGGAGGCGGAGGCCGAGCATCGAGCGGTACTGGAGGTTTGCCGCAGGGTGCTGGGCGAGGAGCACCCGTCCACGTTGATCAGCCGTAGCAACCTGGCGGGGGTGTTGGGTGAGCGGGGCTGGTTGGAGGAGGCGGAGGCCGAGCTTCGGGCGGTGCTGGAGGTTTGCCGCCGGGTGCTGGGCGAGGAGCACCCGTCCACGTTGACCAGCCGTAGCAACCTGGCAGGGGTGTTGGGTGAGCGGGGCTGGTTGGAGGAGGCGGAGGCCGAGCATCGAGCGGTACTGGAGATGCGGCGCCGAGTGCTGGGCGAAGAGCGTCCGGAGACGTTGACCGGCCGTAACAACCTGACGACGGTACTGCGCCACCAAGAACTGCAGAAAGAGACTGAGGTGCGCCCGACGCAGTCGGTGGAGAAGGAGTAGATGGAGCGCCTGCTTGCCCCGCGGGATATATGCGGGATGGTCTTCCCTAGTAGGGGAAGGGCGAGAGTCTCGTCCGAGGTCAAGGCCTGATGCTGTCAGGAACGTTGGCCCGCTGTAAAACCGTCGGCTCAGCCGACCGCAAGTTCGAACCTTGCACCTGCCACCAGCAGTACCAGCAGGTCAGAGGCCCTTCGGGGCCTCTTCTGCGTTTCAGGGGTCATGCCGCCGTGAGCGGGCGGTTGTCGTTGGTCCACCAATATGCGTGCAAGGATCTTGGGTGCGTCCCCGCAGGTCGGCGGCCCGATTCGGCCAATACGTGGCCAAGAGAAAAGCCCCGGTGGTGGGCCGGGGCTCTGGGTGTGGTGAGTACTTGGTCATGCGGCGAGGGCGTCGCCTATCCGCTTGTTGGCGATCTCCTGCTGGCCGTCGATGCACTTGGCGTAGACACGCAGGAGGGCGTCCCATGCCCCGCACGCTCGGCCACATCCGGCGCCGGGACGCCCGCATTGAGCCACAGGGACACGGCCGCGTGCCGCAGGTCGTACGGCCGCTTGGCGAGCGGCGAGGCCACATTCCCTTCGAACGGGTCGACTGCGGACGGGATGATTAGGCGGCCGGCGTGTGCGCGACGCGCGAGAAATGCCAGGTCGCGGGCTGATCGTTGTGCCATTGGCGTGTCATCAAGGGCGGTGACGAGGGTTCAACCACGGTCACCCACGACCCGCCCCAGCCCCGAGTCAACGCCCCTAATGGAAAGATCTCTGCAGTTCCCAAGCTGACGGCACGGGTTCGATTCCCTCGCTCGCGCCGCTCTCCGCGAGGTCGGGGCGTTCAATTCGCCTCGCCATCGGCACGAGGGTCGAGCAGGCCGCATGCTGCCTCGATGTCTCCAGACGAGATCAGATCACGAATCGCGGCCGCCATACCCTCGAACCCGGCGTCTCGTAAGCATGAAACTCGCCGGTGCGCGCATTCTTGTCCATGTTGTGCTCGACGACATCCAGGGTCATGAAGGTCGCATATCGGCGTAAGCCATCGCGGAAAGTGATCGTCGCGTCGGCCTCGTCGGCGGTGTCGGCTTCATATCCCTGCCATGCCGGGATCGTCATCTCGAACTTCGGATCCGTGATGTGGTAGAAGGTCCCGTCGAAAGCGATCATCTGATGCTCCTTCTGCAGCCGATGGCGCTGTCTCGGCGACGACGGTGGCGATCGCTTGAGCACTTACTGATCACACGGGTCGTGCAGGGGTCAGCAGCCACCGGGCGAAACAGCTCTCGTCGTCCAGCCGGGTGTACCAGCGCACCTTGAACGCGAACGTTGTGTACATCGTCGATATCAGAAGGCCTGGATCGTCCCCGTGTGGTGGTCGTCCGTGTGCCGGCGGCACCGGTCCTGGTCGGGCAGGCGCCAGGGGTTGCGAGTGTGCTCCGGTGCCGTCGCATGCGGCGCTGAACAAGGCGAGCTTCCCGCTGCGCACGACGAGTGGGTCACCGTCTTCATCGTCGGTGTCCGGGTGGCGGAGGGCCTCGGTCAGCACACGCGGGTAGTCGGGCCCCGATGCCTGCACGATGCCGATGCCGCCGTCCTCTGCCTGGAAGACCTCCATCCAGCTGTCATCACGGACGACTCCGTCGGCGCCGACGAGGGCTGCCCAGCCGGCTCCGACCGGGATGCTGGTGTCCTCCGGGCCGAGATCCACGATGTCGTCGTATTGGTTGTCGCTGAATCCACGCCATGCGTCGCGCAGCGAAGCGTCGACAGCGAGAAACGGATCGCCGTTTGTCCAGAGTTGGCCAACATGCACCCACGGTCCTCGCATGGGTCCATTGTGGATGCGAGCTGAGCGAAAGCCGCACGGAGATGGTGCGGAGGGGCCGAGGGCTCGTGCACTGTGCGTTAATGATCTTGCTGGCTATGGTGGCCGAGCAAGGTGGCGCCGCAGGTCCGAGGCCTTGACGGACAGGAACGGACACGCGCTGTAAACCGTCGCCCCGAGGGCCATACCCGCGTGGCCGTCCCACGTGCGCGGGGAGCGCCAGGCCGTGGCCGCGTTGGCAGTCAGGCCACGGGACCATCCCCGCATGCGCGGGTACGTGCGCGTCGCGGACGAGCACCGGAGGAGAACCGGACCGTGGGCCGTCCGGGAGGTTGTCGGCGATCTTCTCCAGCCAGGCCGGCACGGCGTCCGCAGCGTCAGGGGTCTCGGGGACGGCCATTACGACCGCTCGCCAGTCTCTCGGCAGCGTCGTCCGGCGCCGTGGCGGCCATCGGGGGCGCCTCCAGTGGTCCTCGTCCCAGTGGTAGCCGCAGCATGGCGGGGTGCGATGCCGGGCGAGTCGTTTCGGCCTGGTCGCGTCCACGAGCTGGTCGGGTTTACACGGCAAGACGGGGCGGGCCGCGCGACCGGCCGGTGCTGGAGGGTGGCGCCGATCCATCCGCACTTCGGGCAGAGGGGCTCCAGGCCGCTGTACGGCGGGAGCGCCGCGGCGACGTCGGGGGTGTGCCATATGGTCGTGCTTCCTCTCGCTGCTGGGGCGAGAGGAAGCCAGTCCATCAGATCGTCAGTGTCGCCTCAGCGAGTCAGGCGACTGGGCGGGAGCTGAGTCATTCGTCGAACCCCCGCTGCTTCAGCCTGGCCACGAGTTCGTCCATGTTCTTCGGTTCGCTCCAGGCGGAGCCGCCGACGTTGAGAGGCTCCCTGCCGCCGACGAGTGCGGTCTGGCCGTCGATGGCGCGGGCCTTGAGGGCGGGGTCCTCCAGCACGATGCCCTGAGGCGGCACGGACATCAGCTTCGCCCGTGGCGGAAGCGCGGCACCCGCATCGCGCACCTTGCCAAGTGCGCCCTCGGGCATCTCTCGGGGGAACACCAGGACACGGGTGCCGGGCGGCATCGCGGTGGCGAAGTCCTGGACATCCTTTTCGGGCTTCCACTGGTCGGCCGGGAGCGCGTCGTCGCGTATGACGGGCCCTTGATCGAGGGCGATGTGTATGAGGCCGTTCGCGATCGAGGCCCGGCCGGCGACGCCCTTGAGTGGTTCGGTGATGCGGACGCGCAGGACGATTCGGTAGTCAAGGGGGCCGTTGGGGTAGCTCTCCAGGATCGGTCCCTGCTGCCAGCCGTCGATGACACCGGCGGCCACGATGGGTCGTCCGGCGGCGAGAGCCTCGGGAGATTCGGCGGCCTGGAAGTCCGCCGCCGCGACGCGCAGCGGGGACGTATCGAGCGAGCCCTTCTGCTCGGCGGCCGCGGCAGGGGCGGTGCTTGGCCGCGCGGTTTGCGCCGACGTGGTGGTGCCGCACGCGGTCAGGGCGGCCGCCAAGGCAAGGGCAGCGGCGAGGTGCTTGCTCACGTGGGGTTCTCCTCGCATCGTCACGACCACCAGGCGTTGATGTGGTTGGTGTGGTGGTCGTTGTATTGCCAGATCCACGAGCCGGTCGGGTCGGGCATCCTGTCGACGTCGCCGCTCATCATGCAGTCGTGCGGCTGGCCGAACTCGCCTGGAGGTGCGGGCGGGGATGCGAGGGCAGCGTAGTGGTTGAGCCCGACGGTGTGCCCCGGTTCGTGACGGGCCGTTTTGATGTAGTGCTGATGGGGCGGGCGGGGGCAGTCGCGACCTTATGGCTCGACAAATGGGCGCAAGGGACAACCTCTACGAGTTCAAGCCGTGCACCAGACATAGTCTGTCCTCAAGCGCACACCTTCCGTTACGTCGAACCACTACGGATTGTGCGGGTCGACTTAAGCGGCTAGTTGGGGATCAGGCCGGCGCGGATGACCCGGGACCATCGCCGGCCTGCTGCTACGGCTCGCGCGAGCTCCACAAAACAGGTTCTAGGGCTTGCTCTCGGCCATATCGGGTTCCTCCGTCCACACCCGACCCATCGCGGTCAGGAGCTCGGGACGACCCCGCTCGATCCGGATCAGATAGGCGAGGCCGCCGAGCACCCAGGCGACGATGAGGAACAGCGCGATCCGGTTCGCCCCATCGGGCAGGGGCACCACCTGCCCATAGATCGGCAGCAGGAGCAGCAGCGCGGCCAAGGCGGGGATCACCCCGTGCTTCAGCACGGAGAACTCCGCGCGGTGCTCGCGGAGATAGAAGCGGATCAACGCGACCGACATCAGGATGTAGATGACGACCATGGCGACGCCCACGATCGTGCCCGCGAAGCCGTACACGCCGAGGGGGCCGATCCAGACTCCGGCGGCGAGCGCGAAGGCCATGGCGAAGACCATGTAGGCGGCGATCGCGGCCTGAGGGACGTGCCGATGGTCGACGGTGCCGAGGCGGCGCGGGAAGAATCCCTCACGGCCCATCGCGAAGACGACCCTGACCATCGCCGTGACGCCGGAGATCAGGTTGGCGAACTGGCTGTTGAGCACGGTCAGCGCGAGCAGCCAGCCGACCCCCCAGAACTTGTTCATGAGCGTGTTCCACGGCGCCGGGTCGGCGGCCAGCGCCTGTGCGCCCGACCTGCCGAAGCCGATCGCGGCTGCGTACCCGGAGAGCGCGTAGAAGGCGCCGATGGCGAGCACCGCGGTGAACAGCGCGATGGGGATGACCCGGCGAGCTGACCGGGCCTCCTCACCGAGGGTGCCGGCCGACTCGAAGCCGATGAACATCAGGATGCCCCAGAGCATGCCCTTGCCCAGGCCGCCCAGCCCGCCCGCCGACTCGGCGGGATCGAACGGGGCCAGAGAGAGTCCGTCGGCGCCGCCCTTGCCGAAGATGACGCCGAAGAGCGCGAGCAGCACGCCGAGTTCGAGCACCAGGAAGACCAACGCGGCTTTGGCCGACTGGGAGACGCCGAGGGCGCTGATCCCCCAGATGATCGCCGAGAAGGCGAGCGTCAGGATCCACCACGGCACCGTGAGGGACAGGTACTGGGCCAGGAAGTCGGCGGTGAAGGAGCCGATGGCGGCCAGCAGCATCGGTCCGACCATGCCGTAGGCCAGCACCAGCAGCCAGCCGGACAGGAAGCCGCCGCGGCGGCCGAGTCCGTGGGTGTTGAAGGTGTAGGCGAAGCCCGCGGTCGGAAGCTTGCGGGCGAAGGAGGCGATCACCGACGCCACAAGCAGGCAGACCACCATCGCCAGCAGGATCGCCAGCGGCAGAGCGTACCCGGCGGCGGCCGCGGCCAGCGGGGTGTTGAAGAACACGCTGGTCGCCGGTCCCATGAAGGCCATCGAAATGACAGCGGCCCCGACGGCGCTCAGCGCGCCGCTCTTCAGGCCGCGGGGAGTGGAGTCCAAGGTGACCTCCTGTGAAAGGACGTGGCCTTCAGGCCACGCCGTGGATGGGACGCCCTTCGGCGTCGTGGCTCCCCCGCAGATCCAGGTCCCCCGACCTGATTCCGGCGACCGCCCGGGTCCGGCCCCTGGTCACGAAGACCTGCGGCCGGAAGCAGAAGACGACCGTGTCGCCGGGACGTACGCCCCGCGCGTTCTTGATCGCGCAGTAGTAGTGGATGGCTCCGTCGGGCGCCGTCTCGACCTCGTACTCGCGCAGGTCGGGCCCCACCAGGGCGGTGAGGCGGTACTCGCCCAGGACCTTGTCGATGTAGTGGCCGGCCGCGAAGGCGTAGGCGTCGCCGCCGTCCAGGTGGGAGACCTCGCTCACGTAGACGATGACCGGAACCTCGGGCTGGGCGTCGTCGAAGAGGTGCAGCGGCGTCGTGCCGTGCAGGCCGTTGCCCGGTTCGACGTGCGTGGCGCCGTAAGCCGCCTGCCGCTCGAACGTGCCGGATGAGGTGGTGCCGGGGGCGTTGACCTGCGTGATGGTGAATCCGGCCGCGCGGAGCCGTTCGGCGGCCTCGACCAAGGTGGCGAAGTTGCGGGTCGGTTCGATCGTCCGGGTCTCGGCGGAGGCCAGCATGCACGGGAAGTTCGTGACGCCGGTGACCGTGACGCCGTCGAGGGACTCCACCCGCCCGGCAGCCTCCTCGATGGCGCCGATCGGGAAGCCGCCCGCGTGTCCGAAGTAGTAGCGGTCCTCGGGGCCGCGCACGCGCAGCAGCACCGGCTGAACGCGACCGGCGCGCGAGGCGGAGGAAGCGATCCTGGCCGCGGTCTCCTCGGTGAAGACGGTGACGACCTCGGGGCCGGCCGCGACGACCGCGTCCTCGGTGCCCAGGTGGGGCTGGACCAGGTGGCCGACGTGCCCGACGCGCGTTCCCGCCCGCTGGACCGCCTCCATGTCCTGCAAGTCGACGCAGACCGCGCTTTCCAGGCCGGCCGCCGCTATGGCCCGCAGGGCGTCCGGGTTCCGGCCGAACTGCTTGGACATGACGTACAGGCCCAGGCCGTGCCGGCGGGCGGCCCCCACGGTGATCTCGGTGTTGGCTCTCAGGCCGTCGATGTCGATCAGGTACGTGTTGGCGGACAGCCGGCCCTCCTGGTGCAGTGCGACAGCTGTCTCGGCGAGTTTCGGGTTGGTCCTAACCAGCCTGCGCAGGAACATGGCTCTCCTTCGGTGTCAGCCGTACGGCGGGAACGGGGGCGTCCACGCCGATCGCGCGGTGGGCGGCGCCGAGCGCCGCGATCAGGGCGCCGGCCGCGCCCGCGGGATCGCCCAGCGCGGAGGTCACCACGGACGGCGGTTCGGGAGTGAGGTCGGTGAGGGAACGTTCCAATGCCGTGTGCCAGGGGAGCAGCGACGCGCTCACGCCGCCGCCCAGCACGATCACCTCGGGTTCGTAGGCGACGGTCACCAGGCGCAGCAGCGTCTCCAGGGCTCTCCTGGCCTTGTCCCGCAGCTCGGGATGGAGGTCACCGGCGAGGATCTCGGCGGGGGTCGCCCTCGGCGCCTTGTCGGTCAGGCCCTTGCCGGAGATCGCGTCCTCCAGGGTGCCGTCCGCGTAGGGCAGGGCGCCGAACTCACCGACGGCGCCGGTGCGGCCCGGCAGGAGCTTGCCGTCCAGCTGGACCGAGACGCCGAGGCCGGTGCCGATGGTCACCATCACCGCGTCGCGGCGGCCGTGCGCCGCACCGGCGTGGACCTCGCCGATGAGCGCGCAGTTGGTGTCGTTCTCGAAGGCCACCGCGCCGGGGATGGAGGCGGCGACGGCCTCGGTGAACGCGGTGCCTTCGATCTGCGGAAGGTTGGGGGCGCTCCTGACCGCGCGGGTGCCGGGGTGAACGGCTCCGGGCAGGCCCACAGTGGTGCTGGTGATGCCGCCGGGGTGTCCGGCGGCGAGCGAGGCGAGCGTCTCGGCCAGGAAGGCGGCCACTTCCGCGGCGTCGCCGGCTTGGGGCGTCGCCGCGCGGTGACTGACCAGCACCCTGCCGGTGAGGTCGGCGAGGAGGAACCGCGTGCTGCTGCCCCCCATGTCGACTCCAGCGGCGAGGCCGGCGTCCGCCGCGAGGTGGAGCGCGTACGGCTGACGCCCTGGACCGTCGGCGGGGAGCGGCCCCGACTCCTTGATCAGACCTTCGGCGAGGAGGTCCTCCACCACTCGGGAAACGGTGGCCTTGCTGAGCCCGGTGCACTTGGCGAGTGCCATCCGGGACGCACTGCCGTCACTGAGCAGAACACTCAGCACCGCGGCGCGATTGACCCGGCGAGCATCACGGCTCTCCACGTGGACTCTCCCTTTAGTTTCACACTGAGACGAATGCGGTGAGAAATTTCTACGTGACGATCCGTATTTCAGTCAAGGGCTTGTCCCAAATGCGGCGGAGCCGGCGCACCACATCAGGCCGACGGCAGGGTTCCGCTCACCCGCGCTGAGGGTCTGCCGACGCGTCGGCATCCTTCCGGTCGAGGGCGGTGGCGGTCGCCGGGAATCCGGGTGGGTTGACGCGGGCCTGCCGGGCGAGGAGGTCGGCGAAGGCGGCGGTGATGGGGTCGGGGCGGGTGCGGGTGTAGGCGACGAGGGTACGGCGGATCGGCGGGTCGGGGCGGAGCAGGATGCCGTCGAAGTGGGGCGAGACGATGTTGGCCGGAACCAGGGCCGGGCCGAGTCCGGCGGCGGCCAGCAGGGGAGCGGCGGAGGTCTGTTCGGCGCGGATCGCCGCTTGCGGATGGAAGCCCGCCTGGGCGCAGACATGGTCGAGCAGGTCGGCGAGGCCGTTGTCGGGGGCGTAGTGGACCCAGGCGCGGTCGGCGAGATCGGTGAGGGCGAGGGTGCCGGTGGGGCGGTCGGCCAGCGGGTCGTCGGCGGGCAGGACGATCGCGAACTCCTCGACGCCGAGTTCGCGGATGGGCCCCTCCCATCCGGCGGGCTCGGGGCCGATGGCGAGGTCGGCGCGTCCGGCCGCCATGGCGGCCTGGAGACGGTCGGCGTGCGGGTACTCGCGCAGCCGGATCCGTACGCCGGGGTGCCGGCGGCGCCAGGCCCGCAGGACGGGCGGCAGAATGCCCAGGCTGACCGAGTAGATAACGGCGACCTCCAGTTCGCCCTCCTCCAGGCCGGCCGTGCGCCGGGCCGCTCTGTGCAGGCGCTCGGCCTCGGCCAGCGCGGCGCGGGCGTGCGGCAGCACCGCCCTGCCCATGGGGGTCAGCCGCACGGAGCGCGGCAGGCGTTCGAGCAGCGGGCCGCCGACCGTGCTCTCCAGCGCGCGCATCTGGTGGGAGAGCGCGGGCTGTGTCACGTGCAGCCGCTCGGCCGCGCGGGTGAAGGATCCGGTGTCCACCACGGTGACCAGGTATTCGAGCTGCCGGAGCGTCGGAACCGCCATGAGCGAATTTTATCGCAGCGCTAGAAAACAAGCCTTGGACTTATCGCAGGAGGCTGGGACAGAGTCGTGAGTGGCCGCCACCGGCAACCGCGGGCGGCCGATCCCCGACGACTCGAAGGAGTACTCCTATGTCCGATGACACGCGCCTGAAGGGGCAGCGGCTTGTCGTGGTGGGCGCGGGTTCGCACACCGGACGCGCGATCGCCAAGGCCGCCTCGGCAGCCGGTGCCACGGTCGTGCTGGCCGGCCCTGACCTGCGCAAGCTGGAGTGGACGGCCGGTGAGCTGTCCGGGCCGTGCGAGGTGCACCGGCTCGACCTGTCCGACGAGGGGTCGATCGCCGACTTCGCCGGACGTCTCGGCCGGTTCGATCACCTGGTCTCCACCGCCGCGATACCGGCCAACGGCCCGCTGAAGGACCTCGACCTGGCCCAGGTGCAGCGGGCGCTGTCGGCCAAGGTGATCGGTCCGCTGCTGATCGCCAAGCACCTGTCCGGGCAGGTGTCCGAGCACGGCTCGTTCACCTTCTTCTCCGGTGTGGTGGCCTGGCGGCCGGCGCCCGCCCGCACGGTGATGGCCACCACCAACGGCGCGCTGGCCTTCCTGGTGCAGGCGTTGGCGGTGGAGATCGCCCCGATCCGGGTGAACGCCGTCTCTCCCGGCATCGTCGACACCGGTGCCTGGGACGGCATGGGCGCCGACAAGGCGGCGTTCCTGCGCGGCGTGGCCGAGCGCAACCCGGCCCGGCGGGTGGGCAGCCCGGAGGACCTGGTCAAGGCCGTGTTCTACGCCATGGACAACCCCTACGTCACCGGCACCGTGCTGCATGTCGACGGCGGCGGCCGCCTCGCCTGACCGCCGGCTCGCCGGATCATCCGACCTGACTGAACAAGGAGCAGTTGATGGATCTTCAGCTGGACGGCAAGGTCTTCCTGGTCACCGGAGCCTCCGCCGGCATCGGCGCCGCCACCGTACGGGTCCTCGCGGAGGAGGGGGCCTTCGTGGTGGGCATGGCCCGCAAGACCGAGGGCGTCGAGGAGCTCGGGACCTGGGTGAGCGCCGTCGCGGCCGATGTGACGGATCCACGGGCGCCCGCACAGGTCGTGGCCGAGGTGCTGGCCCGCCACGGACGCCTGGACGGCCTGGTCAACAACGTCGGCGGTCTCGAGTCACGCGGCGGCTTCCTGGAGGTGAGCGACGAGCAGTGGCACGCGGCGTTCGACCTCAACTTCCACTCGGTCGTCCGGATGACCCGCGCCGCGCTGCCCGCCCTGCTGGAGCACGGCGGTTCGCTGGTCCATGTGACCAGTGAGGCCGCTCGCCTGCCGGACGTACCACTGGTGGACTACGCCGCCGCCAAGACGGCCCTGCTGTCCCTGTCCAAGACCCTGGCGGGCGAGTTCGGCCCGCACCGGGTGCGCTCCAACGTGGTCGCCCCCGGACCGACCCGCACCAGGCTGTGGGACGCCCCCGGCGGATTCGCCGAGCAGCTCGGCACCCAGTTCGGCCTCGCGCCGGAGGCGGCCGTCGACCACTTCGTGCGGAAGGTGCGGCGACTGCCCAGCGCCCGGCTCGGCCGGCCCGAGGACGTCGCCCGGGTGATCGCCTACCTGCTCTCGCCGCTCGCCGGCCAGGTCACCGGCGCCGAGTGGGCCGTCGACGGCGGCGCGCTGCGCCAGATCTGACCCATCGCCATTCGTTCTTCCGTCCGGTCGAAGGGACCGGACGGCCGTCCCGGCACGCGCCGAGCGTGACCGGCTGATTCGAGGAGTACCGCTCATGCGTTCGCGCAACCTTGTCCGCACCGCCGTGGTCCGTACCGCCGTTGTCCGCACCGCCGTTGTCCGTACCGTCCTGGCCCGTGCCGTCGTCGTCGCCGTGGCGGCGAGCCTCGCGGGCGGCGTCGCCACGGCCGCACACGCGCACGACAACGGCCGCCACCACGGCCCGCACGCCTGGCCCCAGCGCCTGATCGACCGCTCACCCGACCTGATCCGGCCCAAGCGGATCACCGTGGACCGCTCGATCGGCGACAAGCGCGCGGCCCAGGAGGTCCACCTGGCGCAGAAGCTGTACACGTTCTGGAACACAGGGCGGCAGAAGTACCTGGACGCCGCGGTCAGCCCGCGGTTCAAGGACAACACCCTGCCGGGCGGCCGCCCGCAGGGCCCCGCCGGCCCGGCGTTCGCCTCGAAGAACTTCCGCGCCGCCGTGCCGGACCTGACCTGCGAGCTGTCCGACCTGCTGGTCACCGGTGACAAGATCACTGCCCGGCTGGTCTTCCGCGGTCACTTCACCGGCACCTTCGGCGGCGTTCAGGGCAAGGGCCAGAGGGTCGAGTTCAACGCCATCGACATCCAGCACGTCGGCACCGACAAGATCATCGAGGACTGGCACATCGAGGACAACGCGACGCTGCTGAGCCAGCTGGGAGTCAACGGCTGATGCCGCTGGTCCTGCACGCCCTTGCCCGGCGGGTCGCGCCGACGGTACAAGCGAGGTTGCGAGGGATCTCCGCGGCCGGGATGGAGGGGCATTGGACGCCGGCAAGGACCTCTGGGAGCTCCTCGTCGCTCACGGCATCGACCGGGACGCGCCGTTCCGGGGCGTCTGGGTGGAAGGCTTGGACGTCGAGGAGGTGGCACGGCGGCTGCGCGCCGACCCGAGCACTGCCCAAGCCTGCGGCTGGCGGGACATCGTCACCGGCAGCTACACCGAGCACGGCGATGGCGTCATCTGGATCGGCCCACAAGCGCCGGGTTGGGTCCAGGTGATCCAACTCGACGGGAACGACGCGTGGCAATGGCGGTCCTGGGTCGAGCTGACTCGGGACGGTGGGCGGCTGCTCTATCTCGGCTGGCCCCTGTACGAATTGGAGGGCGTTGAAGACCTCGAATACGTGGTCGACGGCGAGGTGGTGACGACCCTGGTGGTCGGGGATCCGGAGGCGCGGGACGGCGCTGATCCGGATGCGTTGGACGTCTACATGGACGGGCTGGCCTTCGAGGGCGACACGGCCGCGGCCGAGGTGACCTCGGCCCTACGCCTCATCGGCCGCGTCACGGGGAGGGAACTCGACGAGGCGTGGCTGAACGGCCTGCACACCAGATACGTCATCCCCGCGTCCGCTCGGGACGGTGAGCAAGCGAGGGTCTGTCGTGGTCGGTGACCGGACCGGGAGCCGGGTCGGAGAGTCGCGCAGAACTGGATGCGCGGCGGCAGGGCGTATCAGCCCTGGTCAGGTGGGGTTGTCCCTACCGGGTGATGGCCTGCTGACATGATCGTCCCGATGAAGCCGGACCGATACCTTCATGACTTCGCAAACGACCGATGAAGGGCCTCACCCGTGTCCGGCACCACCTCGTTCCGCCGTATCGTCTCCCGCTCCGCCGTCGTCGCGGTGGCCGGCGCCGCCTGCCTCGCGGTCACCGCCGGGAGCGCCGGAGCGATCATCAACGGCTCCAGGCCCACCGAGTCCTACCCCTTCATGGCGACGATCCCGACCACGGCCCCCCTCATGGGCCTCACGGACGGCAACTGCGGCGCGGCCCTGATCAACCCGCAGTGGGTCGTGACCGCGGCGCACTGCCTCGACCTGGAGATCGGCTCGATCCCGAAGGGTACGGTGCGCATCGGCAGCGACCGGCGGACGTCCGGCGGAACCGTCCGCAAGATCGCGCAGGCGTTCCTGCACCCGGACTACGCCCAGAACTCGCCGAACAAGAACGACATCGCGCTGGTCCGCCTGGACCGCCGGGTCGGCATCAAGCCCATCGAGATCGCCGACCAGGCGGGCCGGCCCGGCACGCCGACCCGGATCCTCGGCTTCGGCGTCACGAGGTTCAGCACCGACCCGGCCGACTGGAAGATGACCGCGAAGCTGCGCCAGCTCGACACCCGCCGCGGCGCGGTATCCGAGTGCGGCCCCGGCTTCGCCGGCGACACTCGCCTGTGCACGATCAGCCGGAGGCCCAGGGCCATGGCCTGCAACGGCGACTCCGGCGGCCCCCAGATCCAGCGCGGCCGCGGTGGCCGCTGGGAACTCATCGGCGTCACCTCCGGCCCCGGCGCCGAGAGCCCCTCCTGCGAGCAGGGACCCGGCCTCTACACCGACGTGCCCGCCTACCGCGACTGGATCGACAGGACCATCCGCGCGAACGGCTGAGCCGCGGCCCGGCCGCCCCGGTCGGGTGCGGCCGGGGCGGGCCGGTCAGGAAAGGCGCGTCCGCCTGGCGGAGTCCGCAGCGAGCAGCGCCGCGCCGAGTTGCACGGCGACCAGCGAGCGCAGCGGGATCGGCGTGCCCATCGCCTCGGCCTCGGCCTCCTCGAACCACTCGTCGAAGCGCGCCCCGAGCCGGGCGCGCTCGGCCCGGACGGCCGGCGTCAGGTAGCCCGCGGCCAGCTCGGCGTCCAGCATGCGCAGGTAGGTGCCGCAGTACCTCAGCCGCATGAGATGCACGATCTGCCGGCTGCCGACCACCTCGGCCACCGTGGCCGGGCGGTCGGTGCCGGGAAGGCTCTCCCAGCCGCCGATGAACTCGTCGTGGGCGCCGATGAAGTCCTCCAGCGCCCGGCGGAACGGGGAGCGTACCGTCAGGTCGCCCTTGACGCGGGCGAGGGAGGCGGCCAGCTCGGCGATCAGGGCGCGCTGCCCGGCCAGGGAGTCGCGGATCGCCTCGCCGTACTCCTGATCGGCAGGGGTCTGGTCGTCGACGCGGGGGTCGGCCCAGTAGGGCAGCTCGGTGACCAGGTGCAGGGCACCGAAGCGGTCGGCGTAGTCGACGCTGCCGCCGCCGATGCCGTACGTCGCGGCGAGCTCGGAGCCCCGCGGGCTCAGGTAGGCCGCCGGGCCGATCTGCACGGCGCCGGGCACCTCCGGCGGGCCCATGTGCAGAGGCAGACCCTCGGCGGTGGCGATGGCGGTCAGGCGGGCGGCGAGCGCCCGGTCGTCCCGGCTGAGGTAGTAGAACGCGCCCTGGAGCTCGCCGTTGTGCAGGGAGTAGACGAAGGCGGGCTTGACCTCGTCCATCAGCCGCATCAGCGCCTCGGTCTCCGGCAGCGTGCGGTCGAAGAAGTAGTCCTCGCCGGTCAGCGGGAAGGTCCATTCGACCTGGTCCGCCTCCGCTGGGCGGTAGAAGTGCTCGGCACAGGCGCGGCGGTCGTTCGGGCGGGCGTACCAGCCCTCGTTGAGGCGGGCGCCGTCGGGGTCGGCGCACGGGACGAGGTGCCAGCGGAAGCCGAAGTCCTCCCGCAGCGCGGTGTCCTCGACGAGCTGGCGCAGCAGCGCGCTGACGGTGAGCGCGCCGATGGGCTCGTTGGGGTGGGGGCCGCCGATGATCACGGCGTCGTGAGGGCCGGCGCCGATGGTCGCCGCGCGCAGCGGCTCGCCCAGGCGGGACGTGCCGATGCGGCGCAGGCGTACCAGGTCGGGGTGGGCGGCGGCGAGGTCGTCGAGCTCGGCGTGCATCTGGTCCACCATCGGGAACGCGGTGAAGTCGGGCACGCGGCTCATGTGGGAGGTGACGTCCATTTTCGAGCCTCCTGATAATCTGGATTATTCTAGTAAATCAGATTATCTTTACGGCGTGCAGGAGATGTCATGCGGCTGACCAGGGCGGAAAGCAAGGCCGCCAACAAGCGCGCGCTGATCGAGGCCGCGCGCGAGATCGTCGGCAGGGACGGCTCGAAGGCGAAGCTGGAGGACATCGCCGAGCTGGCCGGCCTGACCACGGGCGCGGTCTACTCCCTGTTCGGCGGCAAGAACGGGCTGTTGGCCGCCATGGTGGACGACTACGCCGGCCCGCTCGACCTGCGCACGGCCGAGACCGCTGGGGCTGGCAGGTCCGGCGGGTGCGAAGGGTCCGGCGGGCGGCTGGAGGAGGCGGTGGCCGAGGTCGCCCGCCGGTTCCTGCGCATGTCGGCCGACCCGCAGGCCGCCGGCATGCTGCTGTTCGAGACCCGCGTGCTCGACCTCGTGCTCGACGACTCCGACCTGCGCGGCAGGCTCAACGCCTCCATCAGGTCGACCGAGGCCGACCTCGCCGCGCTGTTCACCGGCCGCCACCACGACGGCGGCGCCGTCACGGGCGAGCAGGCGCTCCGCCTGGCCCGCGCGCTGAAGGCCCTGCTGTCCGGGCTCGGCCAGGGCGTCGTGCTCGGCGCCTACGAGGCCGACGAGGGGTTCTTCGTCCAGACCGCCCAGGCGCTGATCACGCCGAAGGTGCTCGGCCCGGCCTAGATCACGGCCGGGGCTGCGGCGCGAGCACCCCGAGGAGGCCGCGCGATGGCGGGCCGCCCAGCGGGCCGCCCTGGGGGGCGCGCTCGCCCGCGGCTACCGGATCACCGCCTTCACCAGGGACGGCTGGTACGTGCTGGAGCGTGCGGCATGAGGATCGCCGAAGCCGAGCTGCACACGGTCGCGCTGCCGTTGCTCACCCCGTTCCGCACCTCGCTCGGCACGCAGACCGTGCGCAGGGCGCTGCTGGTGCGCTTGCGCGGCGCCGAGGGGGAGGAGGGCTGGGCCGAGTGCGTGGCCGACGACGAGCCCACCTACAGCCCCGAGTACCTGGAGGGCGCGGCCGACCTCATCCGCCGCTTCCTGCTGCCCGCCCTGTTCGCGGTGCCCCGCCTCGACCCGGCCGGCGTCGCGCCCGTGCTGGCGCACCTGCGCGGCCATCCGATGGCCAAGGCCGCCGTCGAGACGGCCGTCCTGGACGCCGTGCTCAAGGCGCGCGGCCTGTCACTGGCCGCCTACTTGGGAGGGGTGCGGCCCAGCGTGCGCGTCGGCGTGTCGGTCGGCATCGCCGCCACCCTCGACGACCTGCTCGACACCGTGGACCGGCACGTCGCCGCCGGGTACGCGCGGATCAAGCTCGAGATCGAGCCCGGCTGGGACGTGGAGCCGGTCCGGCTGGTGCGCGAGACGTTCGGCTCCGGCCTGATGCTCACCGCCGACGCCAACACCGCCGACGCCAACACCGCCGACGCCAACACCGCCTACGCCCGCCACCTGGCCCGCCTCGACGCGTACGGCCTGGCCCTGCTGGAACAGCCCTTCGCTCCGGACGACCTGCACGGCCACGCCCGGCTCGCCGCCCGCATGGACACGCCGATCTGCCTCAACGAGTCGATCACCTCGGCGCGCGCCGCCACCGCCGCGATCAGGGCGCGCGCCTGCTCGGTCATCAACATCAAGCCCGGCCGGGTCGGCGGCTATCTGGAGGCGCGCCGGATCCACGACCTCGCCCAGGCCGCCGACGTTCCGGTGTGGTGCGGCGGGATGCTGGAGACCGGACTGGGCCGGGCGGCGAACCTGGCGCTGGCCAGCCTGCCCGGCTTCACGCTGCCCGGGGACATCTCGGCGACGGCCCGCTACTACGAGCGCGACCTCACCGCACCCGTGGAGCTGACGGGCGGCTCCCTCACGGTGCCCGACGGCCCCGGGACCGGCGTCGCCCCGGACCCGGACGCCCTGACGGCGTTCACCGTCGAGCCGCCCGTACGCGTCACTCCCGCTCGGTGAGGCCCGTCCGTCCTACTCGGTGAGCAGGTCGATCAGGTGCTCGCGAACGACGACGCGAAGCCGTGTCAGCGCGATGTCAGGTCCATGTCGGGTCGCGGGGCCACGATTCCCGGCATGGATACAGCAATGCAGCCGCCGGCCGACACCCGAGGCGCCCAGCCGAAGGGCTTCGTCGCGAAGCTCCTCGCCGACCGCCACTCCGTCCCGCTCTCCATCGCACTGCACCTGGTGCCCGGCGCGGTCATCGTCGCCGTGTACGCGTTCGTCGCCGCCCCCCTGGTCCGGGCGATGAACTTCCCGATCTTCCTGGCCTGGGCCATCGCCCTCGCGGTCGTGCTCTTCCCGCTCCAGCTGTTCCTGCTGTGGCTGGGCAAGAAGAAGACCGGCCGCTTCACGATGAAAGGCGTCGTCCACTACCGCGACAAGCCGGTCCCGCGCGGCAAGGTCTTCTGGCTCGGCGCCGCGTGCCTCGTGTGGATGACCGTGGTGTCGCTCTCGCTGACCCCGCTGGACAACATCGTCTACGAATGGTTCTTCACCTGGGTGGACTACCAGGGCGCCGGCCCCTCCGGCACCGCCTACCTCCAGGGCTACTCGCACGACCTCGTGCTCACCACACTGCTCATCTGCGCGCCGTTCACCGGCTTCACCCTGCCCCTGCTGGAGGAGTACTACTTCCGCGGCTTCCTGCTGCCCCGCCTCCCGCAGCTCGGCAAGTGGGCCCCGTTCTTCAACACCTTCTTCTTCTCGGTGTACCACTTCTGGGCCCCTTGGACGGTCCTGTCGAAGCTCGTCTTCCTCTACCCGGGCGTCTGGCTGGCCTGGAAGAAGAAGGACATCCGCATCTCCATCACCATGCACCCCGGCTCGGCGCTGCTGATGACCGTGGTCGGCATCATCGCCCTCGCCTCCGGCGCCTACTCGATGTGACTTCTGCGGTCACGAGGCCCGCTCGGGCCGGTGTACGCCTGGACGGTGGTGCGGACGGGGCAGCCCCAGGCCTGTCGTTCCTGGCTGCGGGGGTCGTCGACCTGGGTCCATGCGGCCCCGCAACAGCAGCAGATCGTCAGGCTCGCCGCCCGCGGGCTGACCAACCGCGAGGTCGGCGAGAAGCTCCTCCTCTCCTCGCGTACGGTCGGCTCGCACCTCTACCGCAGCTTCCCCAAGCTGGGTGTCACCGCCCGAGCCCAGCCGCGCGACCTCATCGAGGGCACCCTCACGAGGGAACACTCCGGCCACGGTCGCCGCGGTGGGTCAGCGGTGCCGCCGGTACCGCAGATAGATGATCCCGCTGCTGGAGGCGGTGCTGGAGACCAGGTCGAGCGGGTAGGACTTGGGGACGCCGTCGAACAGCCGGGTGCCCTCGCCGGCGACGTAGGGGAACATGCTCACCCGGAGCTCGTCGATCAGGTCCAGCCGCATGAGCGACCGCCAGAGCCTGACGCCGCCCCAGACCACGATGTGGCCGTCGCCGCCATGCCTGAGCTTGTCGATCTCTTCTACCGTGTCACCAGCGGCGATGGTGGTGTTGGCCCAGTCGGCCGTCTTCAGGGTCCGGGAGAAGACGACCTTGCGCCCGGCGTTCAGGATGTCGGCGAACGGGTGGTCGGTGGAGGTCGTCATGGCCCCGGCGATGCCCTCGTAGGCGGTGCGGCCCATGACGTGCGCGTACGCACTCCGAAGCCAGTCGAGGTGCGCCGGCTGGTCGGGCTCACGGTTCTCGGGCAGGTCGAAGCAGAACTTCCAGAAGTCGGTGCCCTCGTCGGCGAGGAGGCCGTCGAGGGAGTAGTTGAACACTGTCGCCATCAGCTTCCGCATGATCAGAACTCCGTGGTCTCGGGTCGTCCGGGGACCGTGCTTGCCGGGGGAACGTGCGTGTCTCGGACCGCAGCGTTCGGGTGGCCGCGGCATCTGCGATCTGTCACTGATGCCTTAGACAACGCTGCCGCCCGGAAGTCATCGGCGCCCGGTCCACGGGCTGGTCGCGCGGTCATGTGGTGGTTCCCTGTGTGGACGCACGCGGCCTTCGTGGTGGAGGGGGTGGCGATCGATGACGGTGCCGGACTCGTTCCGCTCCTGGGGGCGATGGCAGCGCGAGGGGGAGGCCGGGCGGCTGTGGCTGGCCGCGCTGCCCGGCATCGTCTCCGAACACTGCGCCCGCTGGGATCTGACGGTTGACGGCGACCCCATGCATGGGGACAACGGTCTGGCGGTGCCGGTCAGCCGCGGTGACGAACCGCTGGTACTCAAAGTGAGCTGGCCGGACGAGTCGGTCCCCGATCAGGTCGCGGCGCTGCGGGTGTGGAACGGGCGCGGCATGGTTCTGCTGGTCGATGCGGACGTGTCCAGCGGTGCGCTGCTGCTGGAGCGGCTTGACCACCAGTGGGGAGGCGGTGGGCCGGCCCTTCCCCACCCGCGTGCTCGACATCGCGCTCGGGCTGGCAGGGGAGATGGCGGCAGACCGGCCGGCACTCGTCGCCTTCGCTGGTGTCTCGACGCGCTGATCGACGCGGCCGAGATGAGTCGGCCCCGGGCCTGCGCGTGGGCGGTGCTGCGCTCGGTGGACCACTGGCTGTGGGGTCTGGACGCCGGCCTCACCGAAGACCCCGTGCGCTGCGCAGGCATCGTTCAGCGACTCACCTGATCAGGCGAGTACGCCGACGACGTTCGCCAAGCCGGGGCCCGCTTCCATGGGAACAGCTCTTTCTGACGGCAGTTCACTGCGCGATTCTGGGCTTCGCTTGGCGAACGGCGGGAGACGGATGTCGCGCGAGGGCTGTGCAGGGCGTCTGGTGGCCGGGCGCTACCGGCTTGTCAGCGAGCTGGGGTCCGGCGGGTTCGGGCAGATATGGAAGGCCCGGGACGAGAACCTACGCGTCGACGTGGCGGTCAAGGTGGTTTCGCTGGCGCAGGCCGGCTCGGACGAGGAACGAGCCGAGAGGCTGCTGCGCGCGGAACGAGAGGCCCGGCACGCCGCGCGGTTGCGCACCCACCCCAACGTGGTCGCCGTGCACGACGTGGTGGTCGAGGACGGCGTCCCGTGGATGGTCATGGACTTGGTGGCCGGGCGCTCCCTGGAGCAGGCGATTCGCGCCGATGGCCCCGTACCCCTGCCTCTGGCGAAGAGGATCGCCGAGGCGATGCTGGAGGCGTTGAGCGCGGCGCACGCGGCCGGGATCGTGCACAGGGATGTGAAGCCTGCCAACGTGCTGCTGGCCGATGACGGGCGCATCCTGCTCGCTGACTTCGGCATCGCGATCCACGACGCCGACACCGCGCTCACGCGGACCGGGATGGTGGTCGGCTCGGTGGAGTACATCGCGCCCGAGCGGGCCGAGGGTGACGACGGAGGCCCCAAGAGCGACCTGTTCTCCCTCGGAGCAACCCTCTACCAGGCGGTGGAGGGCTTCTCCCCGTTCAGGCGGGCCGGCGCCTCGGCATCGCTGCGCGCTGTCCTGGCCCACCGACCCGCACCTCCGCAGCGCGCCGGCTCGCTGGCCCCACTCGTCATGCGGCTCCTGGACAAGGACCCCGCCAACAGGCCCACGGCCGAGGCAGCCCTGGACCTGCTCCGTTCCGATGGGACGAAGACGACCGAGACGAAGCCCATGCCGACGTCCGAGCCGGCGAAGGAGAAGAGATCGGTGGCCGCCTTGCTCGCCGGGACCTTCTTCGTTCTGACGGGCATCGCCGTGAGCGTTGCCGTGCGTTTCCAGAACGAAGCCGACCGAGCAGATCCGACCATGCCGTGGGGAACGCTCATCCCCTTGGTGATTTTCGTGTGGGGCCCGATACAACTCGGCTCCGGCGGCCTGATCGGGTGGCTTCCCAGACGCCTCGCTCTCGGCCTGGGGATGATCACCGGCGTGGCGTTCAGCGTGCTCGCGGTGGTGAACATCACGAGTTGGGCGACGTTGACCGACGGGTGATGATCCGCCGCCGGAGCGCAACGGCCGGCCGCCGCACCGGCGGATCTCAGTGCGACACTTCCCCTCTCTACGATCATCTCCCTGCTGGGCAGGCAGAACAAGACTGTTGATTTCGTCTGCACGCTGCCAGGCTGTGACCATGGTCGCTACGGACAGTGAGGTATGGGATCCCTTCGGCACTTTGCGCAACGCCCTGTGGATCGGAGGCGGCCAATGGGCCGGCAAGTCCACCGTCGCCAGGCTGCTGGCCGTCCGGTACGGGCTGACCGCGTACCACTACGACTACCACGACGCGCGTGCGCACAACGACCGGCGGATCGCGCACCGAGTACGGCTTGGCGAGCCCACCGCGGACCCCGACCCGGACAGCGTCTGGGTGCACACCAGCCCCCAGGAGATGGCCGACGAGACCCTGGCCGGCTTCCCCACGCGATTCGAGTGGGCCTTGGACGACCTGCGCGGCCTGGTATCCGGGCGGCCCGTCATCGCCGAAGGTTGGGGGCTGCGTCCCGAACTGGTCGCGCCCATCATCGACTCACCCCGTCGAATGATCGTGATGGTGCCGAGCGAGGAATTCCGTGAGCGTCAGTTCCGCGAACTGCCCCGTGCCGCCGCCGTCAGTCACGCGGTCAGCGACCCCGATCGAGCGCAGCGCAACCGACTCGCCCGAGACCGCCTCGTCGCCGACGAGGCCGCCCGCTCCGCTCGTCGCCTGGGCATCCGGGTCCTTGAGGTCGACGGGCGCGACGATGCTGAGGCCGTGGCGGACATCGTGGCCGACCACTTCAGCTCGTACCTGAACCATTGATCATGGTGTGACGAGAGGCTGCGTCATTCGATGCGGTCGTTCTCCGGTTGGGGATCGTCTCTGAGCTGTTCGGTCAGGCGCTCCAGGCCGCCCTTGATGAGCTGCGCGTACCCGTCGTCGCCGAGTGCGCCGATCGTGGTCCGAGCCTGGTGGAGGTGCTCGCGGGCGCGGTCGAGATCGCCCAGCTTGCGGTAGCACTCGCTCAGGTTGAGGTGCAACGACGGGTACAAGCCGGCCGCCGAAAGCGTCACCCCGGCTTGGGCCACCCGCTCATCGGTGATCAGGTCGGCGGCGGCGAGCGCCCGCAGGTCCCACATCAGCTCTTCGTGGACGTCGTCCTGTACGTCGGCCATCGCGTGGGCGAGGACGCAAACGTGCAGCGGGTCGCCTCGCTCGCCGCCTATGTCGTCCCAGATCTGCGCGAACAGGTCGCGAGCGGCCTCACGCTGACCTCGGTGGTGATGCAGCTCCACCCCTTGGCCGATCCGGGTCATCGTCGGGTCCGTGATCATCGGCGGTTCCTTCATCGATGCCGGCTCGCCTCACAACGGTGCCAGTATCGCCGCTACGGAGTCCGCCCGCCGGCCGCCTTCACCCGCCCGACACCCCGGAACGTGGTCATCGGTCTCAGGAGTCATGGCAGGCGCGCAGGAGTGGGCCTGGCCCCACCCACCCGTGCGGCCAACCCCATATCGGGCCAGGTAGGGCGCTACCTAGCATCGCTACCACAACGACACGGAGGAGACAGATCATGGCGAACGCCGGCGACATCACGACCACGACGGCGCAGCTCGGCGACGCCCGCACCCAGGAGGCCTTCGCCACGGTGAAGAAGTGCGTCACGCTCTTCGGCGCCGTCAGCGCCATCGTCCTGGGGGTGGTTGCCGTGATGGCGTTCACCGGTCACGAGGCGAGCTCGTTCATGTGGATCCGGGGAGCCGTCCTGCTCGCGGTCGCCCCGCTGGTCTACCGGATGACCGTCCGGGCGTCGGAGGGGTCGTACAAGGCTTTCGACCGCGTACGAACCCTGTCCACCGTCATGCCGATCGCGATCATCGGCGTCGATCTGATCCCCGGCCTCTGCCCCGCGTGGTACGCCGTCCTTCAGGGGCTGTCCGCGCCGGCCCTGATCGGCGTCGCCTTCATCACCCGCGGTTCCGCGCTGAGCGCCGCCTTCCCCAAGAAGAAGTGACGGTGAGTCGGGTCCCGAGGTTCGTCCCGTGGGCGCTCCGGTCATTCAGTGGCCGTACGCGCCGCGCCAGGGGACCGGATCGGTGACGCGCCGGCCGGTCGATGATCGACGATTTCCGCCGATGGTTGGACTACAGTCGTCCGCCGTGGCCGAATCCTCCCCCTATCTGACCGCGACCGCGGACGCCTACGACGCCGTCGCCGAGCTCTACGCCGACCTCGCCCGGGACTCGCTCGACCGCCTGCCACTGGATCGCGCGATAGTCGCCGCGTTCGCCGAACTCGTACGTGCCGCCGGACCCCGGCCGGTAGCCGAGGCCGGCTGCGGTCCCGGGTACATGACGGCGCACCTGCGTGACCTCGGGCTGGACGCCTTCGGCGTCGACCTGTCTCCCGCGATGATCGACATCGCCCGCAAGGACTATCCCGACCTGCGTTTCGAGGTCGGTTCGATGGGCGCCTTCGACGTGGCCGACGGGGAGCTCGGCGGTCTGCTCTCCTGGTACTCCGTCATCCACGTCCCGCCGCCGGAGCTGCCGCCGTACCTTGCCGAGTTCCGCCGGGTGCTGGCCCCGGGCGGATACCTCCTGCTCGGTTTCTTCGAGTCCGAGGGCGGGCCGGTGCTGCAGTTCGACCACAAGGTGACGTCGGCCTACCGCTGGCCGATCGACGACCTGGCCGACCTGCTCCGCAAGGAGGAGTTCGTCGAGGTGGGGCGGATGTTGCGCGAGCCTTTGGAGGGTGAACGGTTCCGCCGCGGCCACTTGCTGATGCGCAGACAAGCCGCCACGTCCTGATGGTCACGCTATAGGCCCCGGCGCCGCACATCTGACGGGCGGGTACGCGGGCGGCCTGTCACGCAACAGGCCCGCCCGCCGGCCGCAGGGTTGACGTGATCACATGGCGGAGGCGTTCATGCCAGGCTTCCCCCATGACGCAGAGTCCCGCGCACCTGGCAGTCGAACTCGAAGACCTTCCCGCCCTCCGCGAACTCCTCGACAACGGTCACAGCGTCGAGGACCCCGACGAAAACGGGTGGACCCTGTTGCACCACGCCATAGACGTGGAGATTGACGGACACGTTCAGACCGGCGAGCCCCTGCATGTCGATGTGACGGCCTACCTCCTTGCCCGTGGCGCCGACCCGCTCGCCTCGTCGCCGCGACACGGGACACCACTCCACCAAGCCGAGTCACGGCGCCACTGGCTCGCCGTCGAGATCATCCGAGCGTGGGCCGGGTCGCAGGTTTGACGCGAGCGTCCGCTAAGCCGGAAAGTCGGTGTCCCAAGGGTAGGTGAACCGTTCGGGCGGTACGCCCCAATCTTGGAGCAGGGCCAGGAGGTCGGCTTCGTCGGCGGCGGTTGTGCGCTTGATCTCGTCGCTTCCGATGTCGTAGTCCCAGCCGTCGAGGCGCTCGATGACGTACTCGCAGTGTGTCAGCCGAAAGCTGCGGCCCTCGTCGTTACGTGTCCAGCCTTCTCGCTGGGCGGCGGCGTCGGCGTCAGTCCTCAGTGGGCGGATCTCGATCCATGCGCGATACTCCGGCCGGCCTGCCTCGACTTCGGCGACGAGGGGTCGGCCGAGGCGAAGCGCGCTCAGCTTGTCCGTGGGGAAGGCTGCCTCAGATGGTTGAGCCATGGGGCTGAGCCTCTCACGGGGGAGTCCGGGGGCCGTGCGGCGTGCGCCTGGGTTGCCTCCGTGATCGCGTGACTGAGTCTCTTTCGATGGCGGAACGTCAATGCATCGCTGTCAGGGTGTCGCGCAACTGGCGCAGGTTCCGCATGCGGGCCTCGTACGTCGCCCCCACCACCACGAGCAGCAGTCCTCCCGCGGCGATCGGCACCCAGTTCGGCACCGTGAGCAGCAGTTCCGACACGTACGGGGCCAGTTCCCGCACCGTGACCCCGGCGAGCACGAGGGCTCCGATCGCCGTTGGGGCCTGGAGCCGGAGCCGGGCTCCGGCGAGCAGCGCCGCCAGCGACAGGACGCCGAGGGCCAGCGACCGCCGCCACTCCGAGTCCACGTATACCGCCACCAGGCTGGGCAGCATCGTGAAGGAGAGGCCGGCACCATAGGCCGCCCAGGACGAGACCGGCGCGCCGCGCCGCCGCCGCAACCAGCCGGAGCCCAGGAGCACCAGCGAGCACGGCACCGTGTACGCCTCGACGACGGTGACCTCGTCCGCCGCCAATCGCAGCCACGAGGCCAGCAACAGCAGGGCGGTGCCCGTGTACCTGAGGCCGTTCGCGCCGCCTCCGACGGCCGAGCCCGCCCACAGCGACATGAGCAGCACCAGCACCCCGGCCACGGCGAATCCCAGGCTCGCCGCGACCAGGACGCTCAGGCCCAGCGAGAAGCCGGCCGTCACCGCCTCCAGCCCGAGGAACAGCGCGGCGAAGCACAGTCCCCAGATGCGGAGCTCCCTCACCCTGGCGGTCAGGGCCATGGAGGCCGCGGCCACCGCCAGGATCGGCAGCACGATCAGCGTCGCGGGCTCGCTGCCGAACGCGTACGCCGCCGCCCGTACCGAGGCCGGACCGGCGACGAGCGCGCATGCCGTGGCCCACCAGGGCGCCCGGCTCAGGGTGGCGGTCACCGCCAGCGCGACGGCCAGCACCACCTGCACTGTCACCGCGGCCGGGTACGGCATGCCGAAGGCTTGCGGGATGATCGCGACCATCAGCGCGCCGGACACCAGCGCCCCGGAGAGCAAAGGCGCTCTAGACGCCAGCGTCTGGGGCCCCAGCGCCTTGGACCCCAGCGCTTTGGACGCCAGCGCCCCGGGCGCCGATTCGCTCCGTGCTGATTCGCCCGGCGTTGATTCGCTCCGTGCTGATTCGCCCGGCGTTGACTCGCTCCGTGTCGATTCGTTCGGTGCCGATTCGCTGGGCGTTGATGCGTTTGGCGTTGATTCGCTCGGCGTGGAGCCGCTGGACGTCGGCGTCCCCCGCACCGGCGTTCCCGGCACCGGCGTCCCTGACGCCGCCGCCTTCGTCGCACGGCCGCCGGCGGCCCGCATGGCCGCCACCAGCAGGCCCGCTGTCATCGCGCCCAGCGCCACCACGTCAGCGGGCGTCGCCGTCTCGAACGGCCGCCACCGCGGGCCGTTCCACGTGCCCGTCCAGAGCACGTCCAGCCAGGCGAGCGGCGCCGCCAGCGTGACCACGAGCCGAGACAGCAAGGTCAGCGTGGTCAGCAGCGCCACCAGTCCGCCGGTGGTCATGCCTGTCAGCCGTACCTTCCGCCAGGGCAGCCAGGTGGCCGCGAGCACGACGGCGAGTGCGGGGACCAGGTAGGCCAGGGGACGCCAGTCCGCGCCGGGGCCGTTCAGCGCCGGCTGCGCCAGCGCGGCCGGCACGGCGATCAGCGTGAGCGTGGTCCCGACGGTGACGGCCGAGGCCCAGATCTCTTCCTCGGCCTTGCCCGGCCGGGCCAGCAGTCAGGTCACGAACCCGCCGAGCAGAGCCAGCGCGACCAGTGGCATGGTCCTGGCCAGGGCCTCACCGACGGACGAGGAACCCAGCGCGTGCGCCGCGCCGACCAGCAGGGCGAGTATCGCGACCCCGCTGCCGGCCAGGGCGGCCGTCACCCTCACCGCTCCCCGGCCACGGCGGACCAGGGGGACGTCCAGCGCCGCCGTGGCCACCAGCATGGCCACCAGCCAGGTCATCGACCAGTCGCCGGTCAACAACGGCAGGACCGGCTGCGCCAGCACCACGGCGACCGGGGCGGGTCCGCGAAGCCGGGTCACCCGGGCATAGACCACCAGGACGAGCGCGGTGAGCCCGAGCGTCCCGGCCGTGTAGTGCGACGCGTCGAGGGCGTCGACCCCGAGGAATCCCACCCGCCTGGCCGCGTAGCCGTCGAGCAGCAGCAGCGCGACGGCGAACCCGGCCATGGTCTCGGCCGTCGCGGTGAGCCCGCGCCGGATCAGCACGACCGGCGCCAGCATGACCAGCGTGGTGAACGCGGCCAGCACGGCCGCGCGCCCGCCGATGCCCAGCAGCCCCCAGCTCACCACGGTGAACACCACCGCCGCCACCGTCAGCAGCAGGCCGCCGAGGATGAGCAGGACGTTCTTCGCGGCGCCCGGGGAGACCTCGCGCGCCGGGGCGCCCGGGTGTGATGCCGGGGTGCCCGGGTGTGATGCCGGGGTGCCCGCGGTTCCCTGGTGCGCCGCGCCCGTGCCTGCCGCCCCCTGGGCCGCCGTGCCGGCGCGCAGGATGTCGAGCAGTTCGGTACGGCGGGCCTGCAGCCGCGCCTGCTGGTCCCTCAGCCCGGCGAGGACCTGGTCCACCTGCCAGAGCTCGTGCGCGGCGGGTCCCTGCAGAGGCAATGCGCATGCCGGGCACCTGGTCACCGGCCCCTGAGGCCCGGGCAACGGCGCCTCACAGGCCGGACATTTCATACTTTCGCGCACCGATACCCCGCTTAAGTCATCAAGACACCTCATAATTCACCCCAACGTCCTTGCAAACCACTGTCACCGCGGACCGGCGCGTTCGACGAGGGGAGGCGAGGGCGAGGCGAGGGCGAGGGCGAGGGCGAGGGCGCGGGCAGGACGCCGGCCACGCCGCGGCGGGCGTCCGCCGCCGGAGCGAGGCGAGGTCTACGCCTACGCCCGCCACGGCTACACCAGGCTGACATCTCGATGTACCAGCCGGCAGGCCGCCGAACGCCACTGGGCAGCCTTGCCGGACCTGTTCACCGGCAGGCTCTGACCCGGGCGCGCGATCGAGCGGAACCCGCGCCCGGATCAGCCCGCGAAGCGCTGGAGATCAGCCCGCGAACGACACGGTGGCGAACCGGTACCAGGTCTTGCTGTTCTCGTCCCCGTAGTGGACACGACCGGTCATGACCTTGCCGGTCGCCGCCTGCCAGCTGTGGCTGCTCTCCTTGTACTCACCGCTGGTGTCCCCGTCGGTGAGCAGCACCTGCCGTCCCTGCCAGTACAGCGCGGCGGTGCGGTACCTCGTGTCGCCGTTCTCGTCGTCCTGGTGCCATCTGCCGACGATCACCTGGTGGTCGGGGGCGCTGTAGTCGGACCTGCTCTCCCTCTGGGGGGAGGTCCAGTCACCGGCGTGCACCTGGACCTGCTCGTCGTTGATCAGGATGCGGCTGCAGTAGTAGGTGGTCCTGGCCCGCTCGTCGCCGTAGTGGGAGCGTCCGGTGAGCACCTGGTTCGGCGGGCAGGTGAACTGGATGCCCATCGACTCCCACACGCTCTCCGTGTAGACGCGTTCCATCTTGATCGTCACCGCCGCCGAGGCGGGAGAGGCCATGGTGGCGGCGGACAGGGTGGCGGACAGGGCGGCGGCCACGGCGACGACGGACAGGGCCTTGCCGTACGTTCTCATTGTCTTCGGTTCCTTTCGAGGCGCGATCACGCGGCGGTCGGCGGGATCAGCCCGCGAAGGTCACGGTGGCGAACCGGTAGTACGTCTTGCCGTTCTCGTCCCCGTTGTGCAGGCGACCGGTCATGACCTTGTTCTCGTCCGCCTGCCAGGTGTGGCTGCTCTCCCTGTACTCGCCGCTGATGTCCCCGTTGGCCAGCAGCACCCGCTGGCCCCGCCAGTAGACGCTCGCGGTGCGGTACCTCGTGTAGCCGTTCTCGTCGCCTTCGTGCCACCTGCCGGCGACCGCCTGGTGGTCGGGGGCGCTGTAGTCGGACCTGCTCTCCTTCAGGCGGGAGGTCCAGTCGCTCAGGTACACCTGGGCCTGCTCGCCGTTGATGAGGATGAAGCTGCAGTAGTAGGTGGTGGGGGCGTTCTCGTCGCCGTAGTGCGAGCGGCCGGTGAGCACCGTGTTCGTCGGGCAGGTGAACGGGTCGATCCACTCCCGCACCATCTCGGCGTGGGCGCGCTCGACCTTGATCGTCACGGCCGCCGCGGACGCGGGCGCGGGAGCCGCCACGGCCACGGCCGCCAGAGCGGTCAGGGCGGCCGCCGCGGTGGATGCCGCCGCGGCGGACAACGCCTTCTTCCTCATATGTGTGTCTCCTGTGACGCGTTCTCGCTTACCTCGCGGAGCGTCGCAGAGCTCACTGGTGATCGACTTGGATCTTGGTTGCGACGGTGGCCAGGCGGTCTCGCACGAGCCGCCGGCGCTGAGCGGGGATGCGGCAGCCGTCCAGCGCCCGTCGCAGCAGATCGGCATCGAACCCGTGCGTGCCCAGGTGGTCGAGGAGCGGGTCGTAGCGATCAGGCCGGTCTCGCAGGAGCTCCGTGGCCAACCGGAGCTCCAGCCGGACGACCGGCACATGGTGCGAGCCGCAGGGAACCTGGACGTAGTGCTGCCACGGCCCGCTGCCCGCGCACTCCATGGCGTCCGAATCGACCTGCCTTTCGGGGGTGCTCAGCTCCACGTCCACCCCGTTCACCGCGAACCTGGCGAAGTACTGCGCGGATCCGGCGAGCCAGGACGCCGGGTACCGGCAGGGGAACGACGAGAGCGCCGCGGCGAACGTGTCCACGTCCTCCCGGGCGCCGAGCAGGATGTCGATGTCCCCGGCGGGCAGCGGGACTCCTTGCAGGAGCGCGGCGCCGGTGCCGCACACGCGGTACGCCGGGTCGGCGCCCGCCGCTTCGAGCGCGTCGAGCGTCATGGCCAATGCCGTGGCCGCATCCGTCGAGGTCAGTGGTCTTTTCGCGTCGCCCATGCGGATCAACGTAGCGAGCGGACGGGCGTCCGCGTCAGTCCTCCGTCCCGTACCACCGAAGAGCGCCGCCCCCGCCGGCGGCATCACATGAATCCGTCGTAGACGGCCACCGTCAGCGTCCCCGGGCGGAGCAGGTACTCCGGAACGGGCGCCGTCACCCGGACCTTGACCGTCACCGTCTTCTCGGCCTGCGGCCGCTTGCCCAGGACCGTGAACCCCAGCCCGCGGGCGCCGGGCGGGATCGAGCAGTCGATGGCGCCCTTCTCCATCCGGCCGTTCACCCACAGCTGCTGGAGGAGCCGCTCGCCGAGGTTGTCGCCGCAGTAGGCGACGACGGCCAGGGTGCGGCCCGTGTTCGGCACGGTGAGCGTCACCTCGCGGGCGCCGGGCCAGGTGACGCTGCGCCTGGTGACCAGGTCGAGCCCCTCTCTGATCTTCGCCGGCGGCTCGACCGGGGGCGCGGGCGCCCTCATCGTGACGGGAGGCGCCCATTCGTACACGCCGAACCGCCACTTCCCGGCGGGCGCGTCGTGCCGCGCGGTGATGGTGAACGTCGCCCGCCGCGTCCCGGCCGGGAACGGCGTCATGTCCATCGCCATGCCGCGCGTGCACGCGTTGGCCAGGAAGGGCACCGGCGACAGCGTGTACGTCCGGGCCGTCCCCGGCACCCGCGCGCTGATCTGGGGCTGCCGTGACGTCTCGGGCGGGCACTCGGGCAGCACCGCCACCGGCTTGCCGCTCACCTTCACCTGGAACGTCTTCGACCTCTCTTTCGACGGGTCGAAGGCGACCACGGCGAGCCGGCGGTAGACGGTGCCGTCGGACTCCTGGTACCGCACCGGGAACTTCTCGCTCATCCGCGCGACGGTCGGCCGATCGACGTCCTCCGGACCGCGCAGGCTCACGGCCGTCACCGCGGCGACGGCCGCTACGGCGACGGCGGCCGCGGCGGTGACGGCCGACAGCCGGCGCCGTCGCGCGCTCCGCGTCCCGGCCCGCAACGAGTGCCACGGGACGGGTCGGTCGAGTGCGGGGCGGCTGCGCTCGTCCAGCAGGTGGCGGAGCTCTCCCTGGTCGATGGGCATGGTGCTACCCCCTCCTGTCGTACGCGAACGACTCGTCCACCCGCAGCTTGGCCAGCGCCCTGCTCGCCTGGCTCTTGACCGTCCCGACGCTGCAGCCGAGCATCGAGGCGGTCTGGGCCTCGGTCAGGTCCTCGAAGAACCGCAGCACGATGACCGCCCGCTGCCGGGCCGGCAGGCGTCCGAGCGCCTGCCAGACCAGCTCCCGCTCGTCGGCCTGCCCCATGTGGTCGGCCGCCTGTGCGCGGTCGGGCGGCGACTCGCTGGTCAGCTCGGCCCGTCTCCAGCGCCGCCGCCACCAGGAGACGTGCAGGTTCGTGATGATCTTCCGGACGTACGCCTCGCGCTCGGCCCCCAGGCGCGGCCAGGCCTGCCACGCTTTGAGCAGTGCCGCCTGCACCAGGTCCTCCGCGGTCGCCCAGTCGCGGGTGAGCAGGTAGGCGGTGCGGAGCAGCCGGTGCCACGACGTCTCGACGAAGGCGTCGTATTCCGATCGATCCGCCATGAACGGTCCTTCCTGCGGCGACAGTCACCCGTCCTTACGCCGCCTGGGGCGCGGAAGGTTGCGCGGTGCGTACGATGATCACGCTGCCGCGCCGAGGTTGGGAGCCGTCATGGGACACGTACTGGTGACCGGAGCCACCGGAGGGATCGGGGCGGCGCTGGCCGGCGCGCTGGTGGAGGCCGGGCATCGGGTGACCGCCGTGGGGCGCGACGTCGGGCGGCTCGGCGCGCGGGGGCTCGACGTGCGGGGGATCGAGGTGGATCTCGCCGAGC
Organism: Nonomuraea rhodomycinica; assembly: GCF_013363995.1. Taxonomy (GTDB): domain Bacteria; phylum Actinomycetota; class Actinomycetes; order Streptosporangiales; family Streptosporangiaceae; genus Nonomuraea; species Nonomuraea rhodomycinica. The sequence continues at coordinate 326,033 of NZ_JABWGO010000010.1, forward strand.
CCGGGACGCTGGCCGGTGCGATCGGGGCGCTGGAGAAGGCGGGCGAGCTGGCGGATCTGCGAGCGCTGGTGCATTGCGCGGCGATCGCCCCGGTCGCGGCCGTCGCCGACGCCGACCCCGGGACGTGGCAGCGGACCCTGGCGGTGAACGTGGGCTCCGCCGCCGAACTGACCCGGCTGACGTTACCCGCCCTGCGGCGCTCGCGGGGTCACGTGATCTTCATCAACGCCGCTCCCGGAACGACCGGCATCGCCCGCTGGTCGGCCTATGCCGGCAGCAAGGCGGCGCTGCGCGAGCTGGCCGACTCGCTGCGCGACGAGGAGGCGGCCTCCGGCGTACGGGTCACCACCGTCTATCCCGGCCCCACGGCGACCGACCTGCTGAGCGAGGTCAGGACCGCGTTCGGCCGCCCGTACGATCCCGAGCTGTGCATCCGGCCGCGGACGCTCGCCGCGATGGTCGTCTGGGTGCTGAGCGCGCCTCCCGACGCCTACACCGCGGAGCTCGCCGTGGTGCCGTCGCCACGCTGACCTCCGCGCCGTCTCCGGAGAGCCCCGGCCGCGACCGGCCACGGCTCCCGACATGAGCCGATCGCGGCATGGGTGAATCCTTTCGCCCCGCCCAGCCCTCTTATGAGGTGATGGCCACACTGGGGAAGGAGACGGGTGTGCGGGACGCCGTGACGCCGGTGGTGCGGCGGGTATGCTTCAGGACCTTGTCCAGCAGAGAGCAAGGGCGTGCGCATGGCTGACCGGGGATGGGCGAGTGCGCAGCTCATCGAGGCCGCGCAGGCCGGCGACCGCGAGTCGATCGCCGCGGTGCTCTATGGCGCCCACGCTCACGTGCGGCGCTTCGCGGAGCACCTTTGCGCCTCACCGCAGGACGCCGAGGACGCCGCGCAGGAAGCGCTGATCATCCTCTACCGGAAGATCGGCTCGCTCCGCGCCACCGGGGCGCTGGCGTCGTGGATGTTCCGCATCGTCCGCAACGAGTGCCTGCGCCGCGCTCGTCTGGTGTTCGAGCGTCAGGACGAGCGACCGCTGTTCGAGCGTGAGGACGGGTTCGAGAGCGGCCTGGCGTCCTCGGCCGAGGACGAGGCGCTCCGGCGGCTGGAGGCCGAGTGGGTCGCGCGGGCGATCCAGGAGTTGCCCGAGGTCCAGCGCAGAGTGCTGATCATGCGGGACGTCCTGGGCCATCCGGGGCCGTCGGTCGCGCGGTCGCTCGGCCTGAGCAACGCCGCGATGAAGTCCCAGCTGCACCGGGCCCGCAACAGGCTCCGGCTCGGCCTGGCGGGCGTGACCGGCCCCGCCGAAAGCCCGTCGGACCGCGGCGCGGCCTGACGTACGCCCGACCCCGGACCCGCCTGACGTACGCCCGACCCCGGCCCCGCCTGCCGTCGGCCTGACTCAGGACCACCGAAGGTCTGCCCGAAGACCGTCGAAGGTCCGCGTTTTCACAACCCGAGTTCGAAGAGGAAGTTCCGCCATGCTCGAAACTGGATCCCCCGCGCCCGACGTGGTGCTGGAGGACACCGACGGCCGTACCGTCCGCCTGTCCGACTACCGGGGCCGACACGCCGTACTGATCTACTTCATGCGGTCGACGTCGTGCCCGGTCTGCAACCTGCACGTCCAGGACCTCGACCGGCGCCGCGACGAGTTCGCGGACGGCGGCGTCCAGGTGATGCTGGCGGTTCCCGAGGACCGTGCCGAGGCGGCCGCCTGGAAGGCCAAGCGGGGGGTGCCGTTCCCCGTCCTCGTCGGCCGCCAGGGCACTCCGCACGAGATGATCGGCCTGGGCAGGAAGGTCTTCGGCGCGCTGCAGCAGTCCGGCAGCATCCTGGTCGACGCGGCGGGCGTCGTCCGCCACGCTCACGGCTCCACCCTGCCCACCGCCGGCTACGACCGGAAAGGGATCATCGCGGCCGTCAAGAGCATGTCGATCACCTGACGCGGGTTCACCGGGAAGGGGCCCGTCACCGGCGGAGACGCGGTGGCGGGCCTCTCGCGTTGTCGCCGGCGCCGCTGCGCGACGGCCGGGACGGCGGGGTCCACTCTCGTGGATGCCATGTCAGGAGGCTGGATCGGGCTGCTGTTTCGGGGGAGAGGGGGTCTTCAGACTGGTATGTGCGAAGGGTAGGGTGAGGTCTTGTGACGACGTTCCGGATCAGTGAGGCCGCGGCGCTGCTCGGGGTCAGCTCCGACACCGTACGCCGGTGGGTGGACGCGGGCCGGCTGGCGGCCGAGCGGGACGAGCACGGTCACCGGCAGGTGAACGGCGCCGATCTGGCGGCCTTCGCCCGAGCCCAGGTCGGGGAGAGCGAGAGCGGCAACCGCTCCTCGGCGCGTAACCGCTTCCGCGGGATCGTCACCGAGGTGATCCGGGACGCGGTGATGGCGCAGGTGGAGATCGCCGCCGGGCCGTTCCGGGTGGTGTCGCTGATGAGCCGCCAGGCCGCCGACGAGCTGGGCCTGCAGGTGGGGGTGGTGGCGATCGCCGTGATCAAGTCCACCAATGTCGTCGTCGAGATCCCTGGTCACGAGCGCGTGCCCAGCAGCCTGTGAGGAGCCCCTTGGTGTCGAGGCGTTTTCCCCGGTGGACCGTCGCCCTCCCCGTCGCGCTCGCGCTCGGCCTGTCGGGATGCGGCTCCGCCGTACCGGCCGGCTCGGCGGCCACCCCCGCCGGCGCGGCCAAGGGGGCGAAGGAGGTGACGGTGTTCGCGGCGGCGTCCCTGACCGGCGCCTTCACCGCGCTCGGCAAGCACTTCGAGGCGGCTCATCCGGGTACGTCGGTGAAGTTCAACTTCGGCTCCAGCGCGACGCTCGCGCAGCAGATCGCGCAGGGCGCGCCCGCGGACGTGTTCGCCGCGGCCAGCCCGGCCACGATGAAGACGGTCACCGACGCGTCGCCGGCGACCTCGCCGAAGACCTTCGTCCGCAACAAGCTGCAGATCGCCGTCCCCTCCGACAACCCGGCCAAGGTGGACGAGCTGAAGGACCTGGCCGACCCCAAGGTGAAGGTCGCGCTCTGCGCCGAGCAGGTGCCGTGCGGGGCGGCGGCGGTCAAGGCGCTGGACGCGGCCGGGCTCGAGGTCAAGCCCGTGACGCTGGAGCAGGACGTCAAGGCCACGCTCACCAAGGTCGAGCTGGGCGAGGTGGACGCCGCCCTGGTCTACCGGACCGACGTGATCGCCGCGGCGGGCAAGGTCCAGGGCATCGCCTTCCCCGAAGCCGACAAGGCGATCAACGACTACCCGATCGCCGCCCTCCCGAAGGCTCCCGCCGGTGAGCTGGCCGAGCAGTTCGTCGGCCTGGTGCTGTCGCCGCAGGGCAAGGACGTGCTGACCAAGGCCGGTTTCGAGGCGCCCTGATCAGCATGGGCGCCGTCACCGAGCAGAACCGCACCGCTTCGGCGCGGCCGCCGTGGATGCTGGTCGTGCCCGCGCTGGCGGGGCTGGCGTTCCTGGTGCTGCCGCTGGCCGGGCTGCTGGTCCGAGCGCCGTGGTCCACGCTGCCGGAGCGGCTGGCCGAGCCGTACGTGCTGGAGGCGCTGCGGCTGTCGCTGGTGACGGCCACCGTCGCCACCGCCATGAGCCTGCTGCTCGGGGTGCCGCTGGCCTGGCTGCTGGCCCGGGTCGAGTTCCCGGGCCGGCGCCTGGTGCGGGCGCTGGTGACCGTGCCGCTGGTGCTCCCGCCGGTGGTGGGCGGCGTGGCGCTGCTGCTGGTGCTGGGGCGGCGCGGGCTGGTCGGGCAGTGGCTGGAGTCGGCGTTCGGGATCACGCTGCCGTTCACCACGGCGGGTGTGATCGTCGCCGAGGCGTTCGTGGCGATGCCGTTCCTGGTCATCAGCGTGGAGGGCGCGCTGCGGGCCGCCGACCGGCGTTACGAGGAGGCCGCGGCGACGCTCGGCGCCTCCCGCTGGACGGTCTTCCGCCGCGTCACCCTGCCGATGGTCATGCCCGGCGTGGTGGCGGGGGCGGTGCTGTGCTGGGCCCGGGCGCTGGGCGAGTTCGGTGCCACGATCACGTTCGCGGGCAACTTCCCCGGCACCACCCGCACCATGCCGCTGGCCGTCTACCTGGCGCTGGAGACCGAGCCGGAGGCGGCCATCGTGCTCAGCCTGGTGCTGCTGACCGTCTCGATGATCATCCTGGCCGGCCTGCGCGACCGGTGGGTGAGCGCGCCGTGACCCTCCACGCCCGGCTCGTGGTCACCCGGCCCGCCTTCACCCTCGACATCGCGCTCGACGTCCGGCCGGGCGAGGTGGTCGCGCTGCTCGGCCCCAACGGCGCGGGCAAGACCACCGCCCTGCGCGCCCTGGCCGGCCTCGTCCCCCTGTCGAAGGGCGAGATCGTCCTGGACGGGCACGCCCTGCACACCCTGGCCCCCGAGCAGCGGCCGATCGGCATGGTCTTCCAGGACTACCTGCTCTTCCCGCACCTGTCGGCGCTGGACAACGTCGCCTTCGGTCCCCGGTGCCAGGGCGCCTCCAAGGCCGAGGCGCGCCGCACGGCCGCCGCCCTGCTGGAACGCGTCGGCCTGGCCGAGCGGGCCGCCGCCAGGCCGCGGCAGCTCTCCGGCGGCCAGGCGCAGCGCGTCGCGCTCGCCCGGGCGCTGGCCGTACGGCCCGACCTGCTGCTGCTGGACGAGCCGCTGGCCGCCCTCGACGCGCACACCCGCCTGGAGGTGCGCTCGGAGCTGCGCCGTCACCTGGCCGACTTCGGCGGCGCCACCGTGCTGGTCACGCACGACCCGCTGGACGCCATGGTGCTGGCCGACCGGCTGGTCGTCATCGAGAACGGCGCGATCGTCCAGCAGGGCGCCCCCGCCGAGGTGGCCCGCCACCCGCGCACCGACTACGTCGCCCGGCTCGTCGGGCTCAACCTGTATCGCGGTGTGGCCGACGGGCCGCGGGTCAAGGTCGGCGAGCTGCTGATCAGCACGTCGGAACGGCTGGAGGGGGCCGCGTTCGTGGCCTTCCCGCCCGCCGCCGTGGCGCTCTACCGCTCCCGTCCGGACGGCAGCCCGCGCAACCTCTGGCAGGCGCGCATCGACGGCATCGAACGGCACGGCGACAACGTCCGCGTCCACCTCGACGGCCCTGTCACGGCGTTCGCCGACATCACCCCCGCCGCCCTCGCCGACCTCGACCTCACCCCGGGCCAGACGATCTGGGCCTCGGTCAAGGCCACCGAGACCCACGCCTATCCCGCCTGAACGAGCTCCTGTCTGAACGAGACGGCGCGCTCATCCCCACAGCCGGTCGTCGGCGCACACCCGGATGTCGGTGACCTGGCTGATGTGCCGCGCCCCGCAGCGATCGCCCGGCATCACCAGGTGCGGCCCCTGCTCGTCCAGCGGCCGGCAGTCCATGCTGACGGCCAGCAGCGCCCGCGTGTCGCCGAACTCGGGGTCGATCTCGCCCCACGACAGCACCGCGCGGTGGCCGTCGCGTCCGAGCACCGCGATCAGATGGCGCAGCCGGTCCTTTCGCTCGGCCGGGTCGAACAGCGGCTGCGCGGCCTGGAGCACCTCGATGAGCAGCGGCCCGGTGAAGTAGTGGCGTCGCGGTCCGGAGGTGCGGCACTCGAAGGTCACCGTCATCTCCCGCTGTGGCATGGACCGCAGCGTCGCGACGCTCCACCGGGCGGGTACGCGGACCTCGCCCGACAGAGCCACCTGGCCGGCCGATGGAAGATCGGTTGACGTCGGCCGCACGGCCGCCTCCTCGTCTTGACCCTCCTCACCCTCACATGGGCCGCCATGTAACTGCAAGGGGCTTTCGTGCTACCCATCGCAGATGCAAGGGAAATGGCGGAAAGGATGTAGCTTCTGCGTTTCGGTGGGATTGATATCCACCTGCGCCGTTCCGTGATCGTTGGTACCGTCGTCTCCGGTCGGCCGCGGGACTTCGGTGCGACTTCCGGAACCCGCCTGTACAGCGATGCCTTCGCAGTTCGTGCCCTCATTCCCCGGCCGGCCCGGACAAGGGGGCGATCATGGAGACGTTCGCCGACCTGATCGAGTGCGAAGACGTCCTGCTGTTCGTCAACGCGGCGATCACGTCGACCGGGCAGCGCGAGTTCCACAGCACGCAGGCCGAGCAGCGGCTCTCCCTCCGGTTCCTGCACAGCTACATCGACGGCAACTACCCCGAGATCTACGCGGCGACGCTGGCGCTGGAGATCAACGACCACAACGCCGCGATGATCATCCGCAACCTGCTCCTGCGGCACGGCGGCGACGGCGCCCTGATCGCGTGGCGGCTGTCGCGGATGGCGCCGCAGCGCGTCTACCGGCTGTTCCAGGACCTGCGGCGGCTCGGCGTCAACAACCGGCGCACCCGGGCGATCATCGCCGGGTGGCTGTCCGGCCGTCCCGACCTGGCCTTCGACGCGGTCAAGTACCGTACGGCGGTCAAGGACGCGGTGCGCCACGCCCACCTGCGGCTGGAGGGCGAGCTGGGCGACTTCCTCTTCGCGCCGCGCGGCCGTACCAGGTTCGACCACCCGCTGCTGGACGCCTGGCGCCGCGCGCACTACGAGCAGGCCGCCGTCTACGAGCTGCCCTACACCGTGGCCGAGGGATTCGCCGCCCGGCACGGGATCAAGCGCGAGATCTTCATGGAGCGGATCGCGCCGCGGCTGACCAGGCTGGAGCGGATGCGGCTGGCCGAGTCCGCGCGTGACCAGGGCGTCGAGGCCGACCTGGCCGCGATGCCCCTGGTGCGGCTGGCCTCCTACGCGCTGTCGCTGCCCTTCCAGACCCGGGCGCGCCGCCGTTCCGAACTCACCGCGGCCCTGCGCGCGTCGGCGGCGCGCGCGGCCGGAACGCGCGCGGGCACCTGGGGACGCGTCACGGCGGTCCTCGACGACAGCTTCTCCGCCTTCGGCTCGGTCACCAAGCGACGGAGGCCGCTCGCGGTCGCCGTGGCCTGCCACTACCTGCTGGAGGCGCTGGCGGGCGACTACCGCGGGCTCTGGCTGTCGGGCGGCGGCGACCCGCTGATGGCGCGGCCGACCGGCCCCACGCCGCTCGGGCGACGGATCGTCGACGGGCTGGAGACCGCCCCGGAACGGCTCCTCATCGTCTCCGACGGCTGGGACAACGCGCCGCCGGGGCTGGCCGCCGAGGTGCTGCGCGTCTGGCGCACCCGGCTGGACCCCGGCCGGAAGGTGAGCATCGTGCACGTCAACCCGGTCTACGACGCCGGCGGCTTCGAGGTGCGCCGGCTGGCGCCCGGTGTGCCGACCACCGGCATCCGGGACGCGGAGGACCTCCCGGTGCTGGTCGAGCTGGCCCAGTTCGCCGAGGGCCGGACCGGCCTGGCGGAGCTGCGCGGCTACCTGGCCGAGCGGGCGGCGGAGAGGGTGGCGCGGCGATGATCGACCTGACCGGGCTGGAGACGCGGCCCGCGCAGACCTGGGGAGCGGTGCGCCTGGTGCCGCTCGTCCGCCGCGAGCCGATCCTGGACCTGCGGCTGCACGCCAAGATCTACGGCGACGAGCTGTCCATGGTGTCGCTGCCGGACAGGACCGGCTACTGGGCCTACATCCCGCACGCCTTCGTCGCGTCCTGGACCGGCGACGGGACGCCCGCCGCCGCGTACGGGACCCAGATCGACGAGCCGGCCCGCCGCATCGGCATCAGGACGCGGCGCCGCATGGCGCGGCGCGTCGACAAGAACCGGCTGCGCTTCCTGCCGATGCACCTGGCCGTGGAGGGCTACCTGGCGCTGCACTTCGACGGGCCCGAGATCGTCTGGGAGGAGTGGTCGCGCCGCGACCTGTCGCCGCGGGTGGAGGCCGTCTACAGCGGCGCCGAGATCAGCGGGCTGGCGGACGCCCTGCGGGTCTTCGAGATCTACCCCGGACAGTGCGGGCTGATGATCTACGTGGCCGACTCGCTCGCCGCCGCGACCGTGGTGCCGCACCCCGACGACTACCGGGCGCTGCACCCGACCCTCATCCACGACCTGTACGGTGAGCTGATCCACGACTACGCCCTGTACCACCCGGTACGCGACTTCCCCGCGGTGGTGGACGCCTTGCGCGTGGCCTCGCTGGACGACCTGCGCCAGGCGGCCGAGCGGCACGAACGGGAGTGGGCGTCCTTCCACGACACGACCATGGCGGCGGAGATGCTGTCGTCCCCCGGCCGGGTGGAGGAGGTCTACCGGTTCGGGCCGTTCCGCCTCTCCCGGTTCCTGCCGCGCTTCGAACCGCGGCGGGAGAACCACATCGGGGAGACGATCACCTCCGACGACGGGCAGGTCGCCTACCTGAAGACCTTCCGCCTGTCGCAGGCGCAGATCCGGCGCGGCTACCTGCTGACCAGGCTGGCCGCGCACGACTGGCACCTCGGGCGCACGGCCGACGCCCTCGGGACCACCCCGGCGGACCTGGGGCTGCGCCTCGAACGCGCCGGCTTCGGCCACCTACTGCGGCAGCACGTCCTGGACCACTACCGCAAGGCCGCGAAGCGCTGAGGAGTCCGGAGGCCGGGGTCAGGCCGGCTGTCCGGCCCGGGGTCAGGCCGGCTGTCCGGCCGGGGTGCGCGCCGCCATCCGGCGTTCGAACCACACCGAGGTGAACGGCGGCACCGCGCACGCCAGGCCGAGCACCACCGCGCCCCGGCTCCAGCCGGCCTCCCGCGCCGAGAGCACCACGCCGGCCGCGTACAGCACGAACAGCGCCCCGTGGATCGGCCCGAAGATCTTCACGCCGAGTTCGCCGGTGGCGGCCACGTACTTGAAGAACATCCCGACCAGCAGGCCCGCCCACGAGCACGCCTCGGCCACCGCCACGACCCGGAACCAGCGCAGCATGCCTCACCTTCCCACTCGCACGATCGCGCCACACTCTACAGGCTGTAGAGCAAGGGGCGCTCATCGCCTCATGGCCCGGTGACGCCTGAGCAGGGCCGTGACCCTCGCGTGGTCGCGGGCGCCGTTCAGCTCGGCGAGCAGATCGTCCGGACACAGCTCGTACAGTTCGCCCCACCAGCGGCGTGCCTTGTTGTCCCAGATCCGGTAGCCCCCGGGAACGCCTCGGGCGACGTAGCGCCTCCTGCTCATCGTCGGTCACCCCGCGATCGCCGGCCCCCGGCCGGGCTCGCCGCGTGCGTCAGGCCCGGAGGGAGGTCCACGCCTCCACCGTCGCTTCGGCGATGAGCTGGATGCGGCGGCCGTACGCTTCGTGCCCGTCGGCCACGAAGCTGCCCTCCCTGTAAGGCAAGCCCGAGAACGCGGCGCGGAAGCGCCCCGGAGGTCCGCCCGGCGGGAGCGGCTCGTACGGCGCCAGGGGTGCCATGTCGTAGCCCGACCGTGACCCGTGCCTGTTCCGCGCCACCTGATGAGCCGCCACGCGCAGCAACGCGTCGAGGCCCTGGTCCACGTAGAGCTGCAACTGGCGGAACTGGCCGTCCAGGTACTTCTCGCGCGCCCGGGAGGGGTGCTGCAGGAGGTACGCGCAGACCACCGGCGCGTGCCAGCTGTACATCCGCGGATCGGCCTGCTCCTCGGCCAGGATCCCGTGATAGTAGTCCGCGCACACGCCCAGCGGGCCGGCCGTGGCGCCGCACTCGCACCGATTCGCGATGGGGATGTCCGTCATGGCCCGCACCCTAGGCGGACGGCGCCGGCCTTGTCGATCACATTTCCCGGCCGGGCGGCGCCAGGAAGTCCTGCGGCTCGCGGTGCCGGAACTGGTACGTGGCGCCGCTGACGCGCAGCAGCCGCGCCTCGGAAGGCCCCGGAGCCGCGAGATCACCGCGTCCGTTCGGCGCTGCGTACGATCCGGCTATGGAGCAAGTGATCTTGGCGGTGCTCAACGCGGCGCTGATGGTGACGATCCTGTGCGTCGCCGCGGCCCCCGTGTGCGGCTCCGTGGCGCTCGCGGTTCGCTCCGCCCCCAGCAGCCGTCATGCCCGCGTGAGCCGGCCCCATCTGGCCTGGGGAGCGGTTCTGTCGACCGTCGGCATCGTGGTGCTGGTGGTCACGCGGCCCACGCGCCACTACACGCCCTACGACGACGGCGGTCTGGCCCTCACCGTTCTCGCGGCCCTGGCGGGTGCGGCACTGCTCCTCCTCGGTATCGGCCCGTTCGTCTCATGGCTGCTGGTCCTGCTCGGGAGGCCGGCGGTACGGCTGACGCCGCCGATCCGCCTGGCGGCTCACGGCGCGGCCGGGCGCCGGGCAGCGGCAGCGGCGGCGACGACGGCGAGTGCGACGGCACTCGCGCTCACGTTCATGATCGTCGGGACGGCCCAGGTGGAGCAGGACAGAGCGGCGTACCGTCCACAGGCCCGCTCCGGCGCTCTCGTGGTGACCTGGCCCTCGCCGGAGCAGGCGGCGGCTGTGGGCAGGGTCGTCCAGCAGGAGCTACCCGAGGTGCCGATCGCGCAGAGCTATCGCCTGCCGAATTCCGGATTTCTGAGCCTGGACATCGTCGATGTGGACGCACCGGACCTGGAGAGCGGCACCTCGGCCGTGGTCATCGGTGACGAGGCGCTGCTCCGCTATCTCACCGCGGCCCCGTCGACGCCCTACGACGAGGACACGGCCGTGGTGATCACGGCTGATGACACGGACGTCGACAAGGTGACGATCGACTACGGCGACTGCGGCGCGTCGTCAACCAGCAAGATCCTTCCCGCGATCGCCGCCAGATCCGCCGACCCGCAGGAGGAGAAGATCTTCATCCCGGTGCGGGCCGTGCGGGATCTCGGCTGTCGGCCGGAGCCCGAGGAGTTGGTCATCGACCCCTCCGTCCACCGCACCACGGCGGAGGAGCAGGAGCGGCTCGATCGCCGGCTCGGTGAATCGGGAACCACCTACATCGAGCGAGGGTTCCAGGCCCCGGGGGGCTGGAAGGTCTTCGCCGGGGCGGCGTTGGCCCTCGCCCTCGGGGCTGCGTTGACCGCGACCCGCAGGACGCCTGCCGACTCCCGGTCGAGACGTGTGCTGCTGCGGGTCGGCGGCGCATCGACGGCGAGCCTGCGGTGGTTCGTCGCCTGTCGTGCGGGGCTCGTGGCGGTTTGCGGAACGGTGGTGGGCGCGGCCGCCGGGTGCGTCATGGGCCTGCGACTGGTGTGGCCGCTGACGGAGTCGTCCGAATGGGACGCGCCGCCACGGGTACCCTTCGAGACCCCGTGGCCGGCGATCGCCGTGCTCGTCGCCGGTCTTCCCGTCCTCACCGCGGCCATCGCCGCTGTTCTCGGCGTGACCTGGCGCGAGTCGCGCGAAGCGGCGGCACATCACGTCGAGCTTGATCGCTCATCTGCGGCCGACTAAGGTGGCGACCTTCGGTCGGCGCGGCCCTCCGGAGTCCCTGAAGGCGATCGCTCATGACGGAGCCGGACCCGACCCCCGCACGACGTCGGCTCGACGCGGCGCTGACCCGCGTGGCCGTCACGTTCCGCGGCATGACCGCCCGCCCCGACGAGCACAACTGTGAGTGCCACTGGGGCAGCGCGGCGGAGCTCGCCCTGTTGAAGGTGCCGGACGTAGAGCTCCACGCCGACCTGCTGCGTCGCACGTGGGAGGCACCCGACTGGGACGACCACGCGGCCGTGCTCCGCCGCATCCTGCCCCAGTTCTCCAGGGCCCTGGTCGCAGGAAGTGTCGAGCCTGTCCTCGGCATGGAGGGGGCCGGGCTCTCGTTCGCGCGGGGAAAGTGGTGGCAGTGGCCCGCTGATCAAGCCGCCGCGGTGCGGGAGTTCCTGGATGCCTGGTGGTGCCACACGCTCGTCGAGCCGGATCCCGCCGTCGCCCCGCACGAGGTCTTCGCTCTGTGCGCCGAGGCACCTGACCTACTGGGAGGGCGGCCTGCCGGCCGGCTCACTCGCGTGGGTCAGCATGGAGCGTGAGGAGGAGTGGTGCGCCGAGCTGGCGGCGTGGTTGTCGCGTCGCGCTTCCCAGGACCGGCTCCGCGCCAGGACTCCTGCCGGTAGCCACGCGCCGTGGAGAACGACGACGCCTTCATGAGCACGCCCCACTACGACGTCTTCCTCATCGTGGTCGTGCAGGTGGTGCTCCTCCTGCTGCCCACCGTCGTCTGGCTCACCGTGACGCTGCTGCGCGGCCGTAGGTAGCGCCTCACCGGCGGCTGATGGAGTACCGGTCGATCGGGAGCACCAGGGCGTACAGCTGTCGTCCCGCCCACGGCGGCAGGGCGAGGAGAGCCTGCTGCAGCCGCCGGCGAGGCGCGTCGCCGGTGCACTCGTCGCAGAGGCACCTGTGGAAGAGGCGGTCGGCGGTGCCGGGCAGGGTCGCGTGCTGCCAGGCCACCAGGGCGTCCGCCACGGCGCCCGGCCACATCCGGGTGTGTTCGAGTGCGATCACCGCGCCCATGGGACGACGGCCGAGCCCGGGGACATGGTGGATCAGGTCTCTGTGGGCGCCGCACGACGATCTCCGCGTACGGACCTCCGAGGGACGCCTACGCGGCATGGCCCTTTCGGGACGATGTCATGGGCACGATGATCGCACGCCCTCCTCAGCGGAGGAACTCCAGGAGCACCGGGACGATGGCGTCGGGGGAAGGGCCGTGGCCCTGGCCGGGCAGGACGCGGCGGGTGGCGTCGGGAAGGGCGGCCGCCACCGCGTCGGCGGCCTCCGGCATGCCGGGGAAGGTCTCGGTGCCCGAGTACACGATCGCCGGCACTGTGACCGAGGACCAGCGGCCGGCCCAGTCGGGGTCGGTGTTGACGTCGTGGACGGACGCGAGGTCGTAGACGAGCGTGGGGGCGACCGCCACCAGGTCGGCCCAGCCGGGGCCCTGGGCCATGCCCTCGACGGCCTCGGCCGGCACGCCGAACACCGCCGTCATCTCGTAGCGCATCGCCTCGTCGTGCTTGCCCTCGGCCAGCAGGGCGCGCATCGTGTCGAGGTGCGTGCCGTGGTCGAGGCCGGCGAACAGCGGCGGCTCGTAGAGGGCGAGCGCGGTGACGCCGACGCCGGCCTGCGCGGCGGCCAGCGCCACGGTCGCCCCGGACGAGCTGCTGTAGAGGGTCGCGGTGCCGCCGGCCGCCTTGATCAGCGCCGCGACGTCCTCGACCTCCCGCTCCAGCGCCCAGGGCGCGGTGTCGCCGGACCGGCCGCGTCCGCGCCGGTCGTAGTCGATCGCGGTGAAACCCTCGTCGGCGAGCCGCCGCGCGACCTCCGCGGTGTTCTGGTCGATGGCGCGGTACTGGGTGGCGCCGCCGATGAAGATGATCGCGGGCCCGTCACCGTAGCGGTCGTAGTCGATGACCGTGCCGTCGTGGGAGATGACCGTGCTCAAGGTCCTGCCTCGATTCGTGCCGTTCGGGGTGTGCGGAGGTGGCGGGCGGGTTCACGGGTGCCGCCACCGGCACACAGTACGGCCCCGGACCGACAATTCTGGTCCGGCGCCCCCCGCGCGGCGTAAGGCCGCCGGCCGGCGGAGGGCGCATTCGCGGAGCGGGGAAGCGGGAGCGGGACCGGGAGCGGGTGCGGGACCGGGAGCGGGTGCGGGACCGGGAGCGGGTGCGGGACCGGGAGCGGGTGCGGGACCGGGAGCGGGTGCGGGAGCAGGCGCCGGGGCGGGGGTCAGTGTGACGGTGTCGTGCTCCGCGGCCGGGTGGAGGTCCGCGCCCAGGGTGTCGGCGTGGTGGAGGATGTCACGTTCCAGGGCCCTCAGCTCGGGGCCCGGGTCGAGGCCGAGCTGGTCGGCCAGCAGCCGTCCCGCCCGGCGGAGCACGCCCAGCGCCTCCGCCTGCCGGCCCGTACGGTACAGCGAGAGCGCCAGCAGGCACCACAGCCGCTCGCGCAGCGGGTTGGCCGTCGTCTCGGCCTCCAGCGTCGCGATCACGGCATCGGGACGGCGCAGCGCGAGCAGCGCCCGGGCGTGCCGCTCCACGGCGACGAGACGCGACTCGTTCAGCCGCCTGACCTCCGCGACCGCCCACGGCTGGTCGTCGAACTCGGCGTACGGCTGCCCCCGCCACAGGTGCAGCGCCTCCTCCAGGCAGGCCAGGGCCGCGCGGGGCGGCTGCCGTTCCGCCTGGTCCACGAGCGCGGTGAAGCGGACGGCGTCCACCTGCTCGGTCGCCAGCAGGTAGCCGGGCGGGCGGCTGACCAGCAGGGCCGGCCGGGAGCGCGGCCGGCGCCCGGGTTCGAGCGCGCGGCGCAGATGGGACACGTACGAGTGCAGCGACGGCAGGGCGCTGGGCGGCGGCATGTCCCCGTACAGCGCGTGGAGCAGGGCGTCGGTGGAGACCACCGCGCCCGGCACGGCCAGCAGCCGGGCCAGCACGGTGCGCGGGCGGGGGCCGCCTAGGGCGGCGGCCCGGCCCGTGTCGTCGCGCGCCTCAACCGGTCCGAGGACTCGGAACTCCACCGGATCAGGCCCTTCCGGAAGCGGGGGAGCCCAGGACCTGGCCCGGCCGGGCGACGAGCATCAGCCCGAGCGCCGCGTACCCGATGACCAGGTGGCCGGCGCCCACCCAGCGGGACAGGTCCTCGCCGACCAGCAGGAAGCTGGGGACGGTGACGACCGCCCAGCTCTCGGCGACCAGCGGCCACCAGCGCAGCAGGCCGCTCCACCGGCCCGCGGTGGCGAGCTTCACGCTGATGGCGGCCATGCCGAGCATCGACAGCGGCCAGCACAGGTCGAGCGGTGCCAGCCAGGCCGCGTTCTTGAGGTCGTCGGGCAGGACGCCGTGCAGCAGCGACCAGACGGAGGCCACGCCGAGCACGACCGCCTCGACGCGGAGCGCGATGGCGGCGGCGCGGGAGGTGCCGATGGCCCGGGTGCGCAGCTGCACCCACAGCAGGCAGAACACGCCGAGCTGGAAGCACAGGCCGGTCAGGTCGACGACGCGCTCGCCCACGCCGACGCCGGTCGAGCCGAAGATGGAGATGGCCGTCGCCCAGGTGAGCGCACCGGCCGTGAGCCCGGCGCCGGCGCGCCGGACGGCGGCGGCGCCGACCGGCCGCGCCGCCCCCACCGGCCGCGCCACGCCGGCCGTTCCCGATCCGCCGGCCGCTCCGGATCCGCCTGCCGGTCGCGACCGGTTGGCCGGTCGCGATCCGTTGACGCCGGCCGGGGGAGCGGCCGGGGGAAGGTCCGTGCGGGCCTTGGCCGGCTCGTCGGTGATGCGCGCGTCCATGAGTGCCTCCTGTGGGGGCCGTCGGGGTGTGACGGTGTCCACGATCGGCGTTGGCCGTCCCGGGCCGGCAGGGGCGCGCGTCCCTGATCGGGTCCCGGACGCCGGCCCCCTTGTCCCGGGACAACCTGTCCCGGGACAAGCTGCCTGTCCCGGGCAAGGGGCCTCGGGCGGCTAGGAGTCGCGCCAGCCCGCCGCGTTGGAGCACGACTCGCGGCTGATCCCCGACCCGGTGTCGGGGAAGTCCCCGTGGCGCCGATGGTGGAGGTGGGCGAAGAAGTAACACATCTCCGCGCACTCGGCGTCGGGCACCGCGGCCTTCGGGTCGTCGGCCACGGCGGCGTAGAAGTCGCGGCCCAGCGCCACCACGAAGCCGCGGGCGTACAGGAAACCGTCGTCGGAGCCCCCGACGACCCCATGGAGGTCGGCCCGGTCGAGGTCGTACAGCTTGGCCTCGACCACCCGGTCGAGGCGCGTGAGCTCGTCCGACGGCAACTTCCCGCTGATGAAGCGCAGGTTGCTCAGGAAGTCGTCGAGGGCCGCCTCCACCACCGTGAACGGAGTGGGGCCGCTGAGGTCGTCACCGGCCATCTGGTTCGCCAGCGCCCATCGCGCCTGGCCGACCTCGCCGCCCAGAGGCGCCCACGCCGCCTCCAGCAGGCTCCAGAGACGTTCCTCGTCCTCCGCCGGGAACCGCCGCTCCATCCGTACTCCTACAGTCGTGTGATCAGTGGCGACCACACAATCAGGAGGCACCGACAAGAGAGCGCCACCCGAAGGTGACGGAGCCCGCCACGAGCACCACCCCCGACAGCATGCCGCTGAGCAGCGGTACCCAGGAGACGGCCGGCGTCGAGGCCAGGACGAGGCCCGCCACCCCCAGCACGGTGAGGACGGCGCCGGGAACGGCGATGCTCCAGTCCTTCCAGACCGGCGCCAGCGCGACGAAGTGCACGCCCACCACGAACGCCACCCACGCCACGTTGCCCTGCTCCGGACGGTCGAGGAGGGCCAGCACCCGCAGCCCGCCGAAGAGCAGCAGCACCTCGGCCGCCACGATGATCAGGTATCCGCGGCCGAACATGCCCTTCCGCGCCTCCGCGGCCGGCCGCTTCCCTCCCGCCTCCGCGGCCGGCCGCTCCCCTCCCGCCTCCGCGGCGGACCGCTCCTTCCGTACCGTGGCGAACCACATGGCCACGACGGCCGCGGCCCCCAGACAGGCGGCCACCCGCAGGACGTCGGCGGCCCCGGTGTTCAGCGGGCTCCGGGCGTTGACGACCACGAAGACCGCGCCGAAGACGGCGCCCACCAACAATCCGTTCATTCGTTGCATGACGCTCATTGAATCGGCGGCCGGGCCACGGCCGCACGGGGGCTGGGGCGAGCACGGGGTCGGTCTCGCCCTACCTCGCCGCCCCGCGAAGGTAGGCGAGCACGGCCAGCACCCGCCGGTTGTCGTCCTGGGTCGCCGGCAGCTCCAGCTTGGCGAACAGGCTCGCCACGTGCTTGCCGACCGCCGCCTCCGTGATGGACAGGGCGCGGGCGACGGCGCCGTTGGAGCGCCCCTCGGCCATCAGCGCGAGCACCTCGCGCTCGCGCGGGGTCAGCCGATGCGTCGGCTCGGTGACCTCCCTGGCCCGGGCCCAGGTCAGTTCGAACAGGTCGATGAGGGCCGTGATGAGGCTCTGCTGCCTGATCACCAGGGCTCCGGGCGAGTACGCGACAGGGGTGATGCGGAGGAACGCCACGGCGTGGTCGAAGACGAGGAGCTGCTGCACCTGCTCGTCGGTGACCCGGTGCAGGTCGCCGGCGGCGTGCAGCTCCCTGATCCGGGCCGCCTTGAGCTCGTCGTCCAGGACGCTGGAGTGGACGACCGTGCGCATCCTCATGCCGCGCCGCAGGGCGCCGAGCACGTCGAGCCGGCTGCGCTGCTCCTCCCGGCCCTGGTCCGTCGAGCCCACCGGCTGCAGGGCGCGCAGCTCCCGGCACGAGCCGGCCAGGTGCAGGATCTGCCGCCGGACGCGCTCGTTGTCCTCCACCCGCTCGACCTCCACGGGGACGCCGCCCAGCACGCCGACCACCTCTTCGAGGCGGCGGGTGAGCTGGGCCAGCGACACGCTCTCGTCCACACGCTCCCCCCGAACCGGTTGCCGAAGATGATCGTACGGTCCCCCGGAGGGGCCTGACGGGCGTGTGCGTTCTCTGGACGTTCTTTATGCGGGCCGCGATCACGCTTGTCGCCAGCAGGAGCGTTTCGGGGGCTCGGCCGACGCGGCGCCGGCCGAGGCCGGGGACGGCGGTCGTGGGAGTCCTCCGACGTAACGTTGAGGAGAAACACGTGAAGGCTCGTCTCCGCCGTCCGGCCGCGCTGTTAGCGGGCGCGATCATCCCCCTCTCGCTTCTCATCGGGCAACCGGCCGGCGCCGCCACCGCCGCTCCCGTCGCCGACGCCTTCGCGCGGGCCTCGGCCGCGTACGAGGTGCCGCGCGACCTGCTGGTGTCGGTCGCGTACGCCGAGACCCACCTCGACGGGCACGGCGGCAAGCCCAGCGCCTCCGGCGGCTACGGCGTGATGCACCTGGTCAGCAACCCCAGGACGCACTCGCTGGAGCGGGCCGCCACGCTGACGAAGCTGCCCGTGGCCACCCTGAAGAGCGACACCACGGCCAACATCACCGGCGGCGCCGCCGTGCTGCGCGCCCTGGCCGACGAGCTGGGGCTGGGCGCCGACGCGCGCAAGGACCCGGCGAAGTGGTACTCCGTGGTCGCCGAGTACGGCAACGCCTCCCAGCCCGAGGTGGCCAGGCTGTACGCCGACACCGTGTACGACCTCCTCGGCGGCGGCGTCAGCGCCTCCACCCCCGACGGCGAGACCGTGAAGGTGGCGCCCCGCGCCGTGGAGCCCGACCGCGGCTCGTACGCCAAGGTCAAGCAGCTCGGCGAGAACGCCACGCTCGCCGCGGCCACGGTGGACTACCCCGGGGCCACCTGGGTGCCCGCCCACAGCTCCAACTACGCCGTCTCCGACCGGCCCACCAGTGACGCCATCGACCGGATCGTCATCCACGTCGCGCAGGGCACGTACGCCGGGACGATCGACTGGTTCCAGACCGGGCCCCGGCCGAACCCGACCTCCGCGCACTACGTCGTCCGCTCCTCCGACGGCGCCGTCACGCAGATGGTCAGGGAGAAGGACCGGGCCTTCCACGCCGGCGACTACAACCGCCGCTCGGTCGGCATCGAGCACGAGGGCTGGGTGGATCAGGCGTCGTGGTTCACCGACGCGATGTACCGCTCCTCGGCCGCGCTGACCCGCAACATCGCCGACCGCTACGGCATCCCGAAGGACCGCGCCCACATCATCGGGCACAACGAGGTGCCCACGGCCGACCACACCGACCCCGGTCCGTACTGGAACTGGACGACGTACATGAGCTACGTCAACGGCGGCGGCGGGCCCACCAACCCGCACACCCCCGAGTCGGTCTGCGGCAGCGGCTACAAGGTCATCGACTCCGCGCCCCTCGGCACGGCGGGCAACGTCTACCTGCTCTACAACTCCACCAGCGGCAGGAACTGCGTGGCCACGATCAAGACCAGCTCGCTCGGCCAGGCCACGGCCACCAGCGCCTACCTGGAGGTGCAGGGCCAGACCCGGGTCACCGACAGCGGCAACTTCTCGTACTACGCGGGGCCGGTGATCGCCGCCGCCGCCGACAAGTGCGTCAAGTGGGGCGGCAAGGCGGGCTCGTACACCTACGACAGCGGGTTCGAGCACTGCTCGTGACCCCCGCGGGCACGGCCTGATCTCAAGAGGGCGCCGACCGGTTCGACCGGCCGGCGCCCTGCCGCGCTCAGGGGGAGTCGCGGGCCAGCAGCGCGCGGTGGGCGGTCAGCCAGACCTGGCCGGTGCAGCGCCGCTCGACCTCGTCGGGCGGCAGCCACTCGGCGCCCGTGCTCTCCGAGCCGGCGGGCGGCGCGGTGGGCGGCCCCGGCTCGGCGAGGCGGGCCTCGAACATCACCATGTACGTCAGCGACGCGTAGCGGTAGCCGGCCGGGGCGGGACCGGTCAGCTCGATGCGCTGCCAGGCGAACACCGACAGCCGCTCGGGCGGCAGCGCGAGGCCGGTCTCCTCGGCCAACTCGCGGGAGGCGGCCTCGGCGGCCCGCTCACCCGGGTCGAGGTGGCCGCCCGGGACGTCCCAGCCGCGCCCCTCGCGGCCGACGCGGGTCAGCAGTGTGCGGCCCGCGGCGTCCAGGACGAACGCGAAGGCGGAGGTGGTCTGCTCCACCGGCGGCAGCCTCCGGGTCAGCGCGACCTCCAGGCGGTGCGGTGCGGGGATCCACGGCACGGTGATGGACGCGAGGACACGGGTCATGGCCTCATTGTCCACCGGGAGGGCCGTTCGGCGGCGCACCGCCTACGCGAGGGTCGTCATGCTCGGCCGGAGCACCGGGTCGCCCGCGAGCAGCAGCCCGGCCTCGGGCGGCGCCCCCTCCTCGACGCTCTGGAGCAGCCGGCTCACCAGGGCGTCGGCGATGCGCCGCAGCGGCAGCCGGACGGTCGTCAGCGCCGGCTGGAGCAGCCGGGTGTACGGCATGTCGTTGAACCCGGTCACCGCGAGGTCGGCGCCGACGGTCAGCCCCTCGGCCTGCGCGGCGGCGTACGCGCCGGGCGCCAGCCAGTCGTCGTCCAGGACCAGGGCGGTGGGGCGGGGCGAGCGGTTCAGCAGGTCACGCGCCACGGCCACCACCTCGTCCAGGCCGTCGACGAACGCCTCGTGGCCGGCCAGGCCGAAGCGACGCGCCCCGATGCGGAAGCCGGCCTCCCGGTGCCGCAGCCAGGGCAGCGCCGCCGACGTGCCGAGGTAGGCCACCCGCCGGTGGCCGTGGGACGACAGCAGGCCCACCATGTCGATCATCGCCTGCGCCGAGTCGACGTCCACCCACGCCTGGGGCCTGCCGGGCCCGGTGCGGCCGAAGACCGCGAAGGGGAAGCCCGTCTCGTGCAGGTAGTCCACGCACGGGTCGTCCTCCAGCACGTCGGAGAGCAGGATGGCGTCGGCCGTGCGCGCGGCGATGACGTCCTCCAGCGCCCGCGCCTTGCTCTGGCCGGGGCGGGGGCGCACCAGCAGGATGCGGTAGCCCGCCTCGCCGGCGGCGGCGACCATCGCCTCCAGGAAGCCGCTCATCAGCGCGTTGGGGTTGTCCGGGTCGGTCTCGGGGGTGGTGTAGGCGATGATCCGGCGTGTGCCGGAGCGCAGGCTGCGCGCCGACTGGTCGGGACGGTAGCCCATCTCCTCGATCAGCGCGGTGACCCGTTCGAGGGTGTCGGGGCGCAGCTTGTGCGGGGCGTTGAGCGCGTTGGAGACGGTCTGCCGGGACACGCCGGCCGCCCGCGCGACGTCCTGGATGCTGACCCCGCGGGGCCGTTGCGCCGGCATGCTCGGGTTCTCCTCCTCCGTGCGGGGGCGCGGCCATGGCTCCGTCATCCTAGGTCCTGTGAACGTTCATATCATCCGCGATGTCGGACAGGACGATCTGGGAGGACTTGTGGAGACGACGCCGATTCCCGGGGCGAGGGAGCTGTTCTCGCTGGACCCGGAGGTGATCCAGCTCAACCACGGTTCGTACGGCGCGGTGCCGGTGGAGGTGCAGGAGCGGCAGGCGGAGCTGCGGGCGGAGATGGAGCGGATGCCCGACCGGTTCTTCGCCCGGCTGCCCGCGCGCCTGGCCGCGGCGCGGGAGCGGGTGGCCGCCTTCCTCAACAGCTCCGGAGCGGCCTTCGTCGCCAACGCCACCGAGGGGGTCGCCGTGGCGCTGGAGTCGGTGCCGCTCGCGGCGGGCGACGAGATCCTCTACACCGACCACGGGTACGCGGCGGTGGAGCGTGCGCTGCGCCGGCGGGCCGGGGAGAGCGGGGCGAGGCTGGTCAGGGTGGCGCTGGGCGACGATCCGGTGACGGCGGTCCTCGGCGGGGTCGGCGCGCGGACCCGGGTCGCGGTCCTCGACCACGTCAGCTCGGCCGGGGCCCGGCTCCTGCCGGTCGCCCGGCTGGCCGGGGAACTGGCCGCGCGGGACGTCGTCACGGTGGTGGACGGCGCCCACGCGTCGGGGATGCTGCCGGTGGACCTCGACGCGGTGAACGCCGACTTCTGGGTCGGCAACCTGCACAAGTGGGCGTTCGCGCCGCGCCCGGCGGCGCTGCTGCACGTCGCGCCGCGCTGGCGGGGCCGGGTGAGGCCGCTGGTCGTCTCCTACGGCGAGGGGTTCCCGGACGCGGTGGAGTTCCAGGGCACGCGTGACTACACCGCCCTGCTGGCCGCGCCGTACGGGCTCGACCTGCTGGAACGGCTCGGGCTCGAACGGGTGCGCGCGCACAACACGGCGCTGGCGGCCTACGGGCAGCGGGTCGTGGCGGAGTCCCTGCACGAGGCCGGCCTGTGCGCGGACGCCCCGGGGACGCGGGAGGAGTGCTCGCAGACCGACGTGGGCCACCCCGGCGTGCCGATGCGGGTGGTCCGGCTGGCGTCCGGCCTGGGCCCGACCAAGGCGGAGGCCGACGCGCTCTGCGCCGAGATCCTGGACCGCCTCGGCTGCCAGATCAAGATCGAGCCGGTCGGGCTGCTCCGCCTGTCGGCGCAGATCTACAACACGCCCGAGGACTACGACCGCCTCGCCGCCGGACTGCCGGCCGTCCTCCGTTCTCGACGCGGACTCTTGCGCGCAATATGAACGATCAAATACCTTAACCCCCAAGTCGCCCGCCGATTGGCCGGCAAACATCCCCTCGCCTGCCCTGAGTAGCCAGGTAGAAGATCGTTTGAACGTTCATATCCGACGCGGCGCTCATCCCCCGAAAGGAAGCACGCGCATGATCAACCGTCGTGGAGTCCTCGCGCTCACCCTCGCCGGTACCCTCACCCTCGCCGCCTGCGGCGGCGGTGGGGAGAAGGCGGAGAGCGGCGGGCCGGTCAAGATCACCGTGTGGAGCTGGAAGCCCGCCTCGGACGGCCTGGCCGCCGTCGCCAAGGACTTCGAGCGGGCCAACCCGAACATCAAGGTCGACGTCCAGGTGATCGGCAACCCGGCCATCTGGGAGAAGATCACCGTCGGCATGGCGGCGGGTGGCAAGGGTCTCGGCGACATCCTGCACATCGGCATCGACTACCTGCCCAGCTACGTGGACAAGTTCCCCGGTGGCCTGGCCGACCTCAACAAGCTGGGCGCCGGTAAGTACAAGGACGCCTTCGCCAAGGGGCTGTGGCCCACGGTCACCGGCAAGGACGGCGGCGTCTACGCGATGCCCTGGGAGGTCAACCCGATCGGCTTCTTCTACCGCTCCGACCTCTTCGAGAAGGCCGGGATCGACGCGGCCGCGATCCGGACCTGGGACGACGCCATCGAAGCGGGCAAGAAGCTCAAGGAGAAGACCGGGGCGTCCCTCATCGGCCTGAACAAGCCGGCCGCCGGCAGCATGGACATGGACTTCTACCAGTCGCTCCTGCAGCAGCAGGGCGCCTTCTACTTCAACCAGCAGGGCGACGTCACACTCAGCTCGGCGCCCGCCGTACAGGCGATGACTCTGATCAAGAAGATGAACGACGCCGGGATCGTCGCCGACACCTCCGGCGAGGGCACCGCCAAGAAGCTGATCAGCAGTGGCAAGCTGGCCGTGCTGCCGTGGGCGGCCTGGGCGGCGAGCTACATCCCGGAGATGCGCCCGGAGCAGAAGGGTCTGTGGCGGGTCATGCAGCCGCCGGCGGTCACCCCGGGCGGCAAGCGGACCGCGATCGTCAACTCCACGCACCTGGCCATCTCCGGCACCAGCAAGCACCAGGCCGAGGCGTTCAAGTTCATCGAGTACGCGCTGACCAAGCCCGAGGTCATCAACAAGGTCTTCAAGGAGGGCGGCGTCTTCCCCGCCCTGACCGCGGCCTACTCCGACCCGGTGTTCTCCGCCCCGACGGAGTACTTCGGCGGGCAGCCCGCGCTCAAGACGTTCGTGGACTCGCTGACCGAGGGCGCCGACGCCACCTTCTACTCCAGTGACTACGCCCGAGCCCTGAAGATCGCCAGCGACGCCCAGACGCAGGTTCTGACCAAGGGCGCCGACCCGGCGGCGACCCTGGCCACCGCCGCCCAGCAGCTCGCGCAGCAGACCGGCAGGAAGCTCGCGGGATGACGCTCACGATGACCCGGGAGGCCGCCACCAAGGGTGGCGGCTCGCCCCGCTCGCATCGGCCGCTGATCACCAAGAGGAACATCCCCTACCTGCTGATCCTGCCCGCGCTGCTCGGCTTCGTAGCCTTCAAGGCGTACCCGATCCTCGCCGCGCTGTACATCAGCCTGACCACCGGCGCGGGCGCGGCTCGCACCTTCGTCGGGCTGGACAACTACGTCCGGCTGGTGAACGACCCGCTGTTCTGGACCGCGTTGTGGAACACCGCGTTGATCCTGGTCGTCCAGGTGCCGATCATGCTGCTGCTCGCGCTGGTGCTGGCGCTCGGGCTCAACTCCCCGCTCCTACGGCTGCGCGGCCTGTGGCGGCTGGGCGTCTTCATGCCGTCGCTGACCGGCCTGGTCGCCTACGGCGTGATGTTCTCGGTGATCCTGAGCAAGGACTCCGGCCTGCTCAACTGGGTGCTCGGCATCTTCGGCGTCGACGCGATCGACTGGCTGGGCAGCCCCTTCTGGGCCCGCATCGCCATCGTCATCGCACTCACCTGGCACTACACCGGCTACAACGCGGTGATCTACCTCGCCGGGCTGCAGAGCATCCCCAAGGAGCTCTACGAGGCGGCGATGGTCGACGGCGCCGGGGCGGTCCGCCGGTTCTGGTCGATCACGGTTCCGCAGCTGCGGCCGATCCTGCTGCTGACGGTCGTGCTGTCCACGATCGGCACGCTGCAACTGTTCGACGAACCGTTCGTGATCACCGGCGGCGGCCCGGACAACTCCACCCTCACCATCTCGCTGTACCTCTACGAGAACGGATTCCGCTACTTCGACTTCGGTTACGCCGCGGCGATCGCCTACGCGCTCACGCTGATCGTCGCCGGGTTCGGACTGCTCCAGCTCAAGCTCACCGGAGGCAAGAAGTGAAGGGCTGGGCGCTGACGTTCGTGCTGGCCGCGGTGTTCGCGCTGTGCGTCGGGCCGTTCTACTGGCTGGCGATGGCCGCCACCCACGCCAACTCGGAGATCTTCGCCGAGACGCCGAAGTTCTATCCGGGCGACCAGCTCGGGGCGAACACGGCCAAGCTGGAGGAGTCGATCGGCCTGGTCCACGTGCTGGGCAACACGCTGTTCGTCGCGGTCGTGCAGACCTCGATCGCGATCGTCGTGGCGCTGCTGGCCGGGTACGCCTTCGCCAAGTTCGAGTTCCGCGGCAGGAACGCGTTCTTCGTGCTGCTGCTGTCCACGCTGGTGATCCCCGGCGGCGTCACGATCATCCCGATCTTCGAGATGATGAACGACCTCGATCTGATCGACAGCTTCCCGGCGCTGATCCTGCCCAACCTGACGGTCCCGTTCGGCATCTTCCTCATGCGGCAGTCCCTGCTCGCCATCCCGGACGAGCTCCTGGACGCCGCCCGGGTGGACGGGGCGGGCGAGCTGCGCGTGCTGTGGCGGGTGGTGGTCCCGGTCATGCGCCCGGTGCTGGCGGCGCTGGGCGTCTTCCTCTTCCTCGGGGCGTGGAACGACTTCCTGTGGCCGCTCATCGCTCTGCGGACCCCGGAGATGTTCACGCTGCCGGTCGCCCTGGCGACCTTGCAGGCGCAGGCCAGGACCGACTTCGGCCAGGTCATGGTGGGCACCGCGATCTCCTCGCTGCCGATGATGATCCTCTTCCTCGTCCTCCAGAAACAGTTCATCTCCGGCCTGCTGGCCGGTGCCACGAAGGGATAAGCATGCAGGTCTGGGAGCCCTACGCGCTCGGCGAGACGAGCACGGTACGGGCCGGCGCCATCGAACTGGCCCTGGCCGGAGCGGCCGGGGCGGAGGTGAGGGAGGTCGCCGACGGCGTGTGGCTGATCGACGCGCCGGACGCCACGGCCGCGCAGTGGCGGGTGCCGTGCGTGGGCGTCAGCGCGTTCTGGACGCCGATCGGCGGCGCCCGCTGGGTGCCCCCGATCTGGAACGCGCCGCTGACGGCGCGGCTGACCGCGGGCGCGCCGGTGGTCTCGCTCGTCGGCGCGGCCGGGGCCAACGTCTGCACGGTGGGCGTGGCCGAGCCGGTGGCGCCGGTGAGCTTCACGGGCGGGGTGATCGAGGAGACGGGCGAGTTCGCGTTCACCCTGCACGGCGACGGGCTGCGGTTCCGGCTGGACCTGTCGGAGCGGCCGTTCTCCGCGGCGGTGGCCGGGACGGCGGCCTGGTGGCAGGCGGAGGCGGGCGACCTGCCGCCCACTCCGGACCGCGCCCGGCTGCCGGTCTACTCGACGTGGTACAGCATGCACCAGGAGGTCGGCGCCGAGTCCGTCGAGCTCCAGGCGAGGCTGGCCAAGGAGCTGGGCTGCGAGACGATCATCGTGGACGACGGCTGGCAGACCGCCGACCGGGCCCGCGGCTACGCCTTCTGCGGCGACTGGGAGCCGAACACCACCACGTTCCCTGACATGTCGGGGCATGTGGCTCGGGTGCGCGAGCTGGGCATGGCGTACATGCTCTGGTACGCCCTGCCGTTCGTCGGCAAGCACAACGCCGCCTTCGAGCGCTTCGAGGGCAGGTGCCTGCGCTACCTCGACCACATGGACGCCGCCGTGCTGGACCCGCGCCACCCGGAGGTGCGCGAGTTCCTCATCGACCGGCTCGCCCAGGCGGTCGAGGCATGGGGCATGGACGGCCTGAAGATCGACTTCGTGGACCGCTTCGCGACGCCGGGCGGCGACCCGGCCCCGGCCGACGGCGCCGACTGCGCCGAGGTGGACGAGGGGGTCAGGCGGCTGCTCCGCGACCTGGACGCGCGGCTGCGCCGTGTCCGGCCGGAGCTGCTCGTCGAGCACCGCCAGCCGTACACCAGCCCCGGCCTGTGGCCGTACGCGAACATGGTCAGGGCGACCGACTGCCCGCTCAGCCCCCAGGAGAACCGGCAGCGGACCGTGGACCTGCGACTCGCGGCCGGCCCCGTGGCCGTCCACTCCGACATGCTCCTGTGGCATCCGGACGAGCCCGCGGAGCAGGTGGCCGTCCACCTGATCAACGTGCTGTTCTCGGTGCCGCAGATCTCGGTGGACCTGGCGGCGCAGCGGCCCGACCAGCTCGACACGCTCCGGTTCTGGCTGGGCGTCTTCCGCGACCACCTGGAGACGCTGCAACTGGGCACGCTGGAGCCCGAGCAGCCCGAGCACGGCTACCCGCTGGTGCGGGCCCGTGACGAGCGGGCCACGATCGTCGCGCGCTACGCGCCGCTGCCCGTCGAGGTGCCGGAGTCCGGCGACCTGCTCGTCGCCAACGCCGCCACCGACCCGCGCGTGGTCCTCTTCGGCGCGGGCCCGGCGCGCGTGGAGGTCCGCGACTGCCGCGGGAGCCTGGTCCGGACGGCCGAGCTCTCGCCGGAGCCCGGGGCGAGCGTCGTCGAGGTGCCCACGGGCGGCCTGCTCACGCTGAGGAGAGACTGAGTGGCGGCGCGCCGGCCACGCGAACGCGGGGTCACCGTCGAGGACGTCGCCCGGGTGGCCGGCGTGTCCCGCCAGACGATCTCCAACGCCCTCAACGCCCCGCACCGGCTGAAGCCGGAGACCCTCGAACGGGTCTCCGCGGTCATCGAGGAGCTCGGCTACCGCCCCGACCAGTCGGCCCGCAGCCTGAGATCGGGCACCAGGCGGATCATCGCCTACCCGGCGCCCGTCGACGACCCGGCCAACCCCAACCCGCTCATGGGCGGCTTCCTGGAAGCGGTCGTGGCGGCGTCGGGCGAGGCGGGATACCGCGTCCTGCTCGTACGCCCGCGCCCCGGCCAGAGCCAGGAGCAGGCGCTCGACGAGCTGATCGCCGCCCGGACCGTGGACGGCTTCCTGCTGTCGGACGTGCTGCGCGACGATCCGCGCCTGGCCCACCTGACCGGGGCCGGCTTCCCGTTCGCCGCCTTCGGCCGGACCGGGCCCGACCAGCCGCAGTCGTGGGTGGACGTCGACAGCGCGCAGGCGGTGATCGACATGGTCGGCCTGGTGGCGGCCAGGGGCCACCGGCGGGTGGCGTTCCTGGCCTCCTCCTCCGGGCTGCCGTGGATGGACGACCGGCGCGACGGGTTCCTGGCCGGGGTGCGGCGCCACGGCCTGGCCGGGCAGGTCTACTCCGCGCCGGGCGACGACCCCGGCGAGATCGTCAAGGCCACCCGCGCGCTGCTGACCGGCCGCGACCGGCCCACCGCGATCGTGGCCGGTGGCGACTGGCTCGCGCTCGGCGTCTACACCGTGGCGCGCGCGGAGGGGCTGGAGATCGGCACGGACCTGGCCGTGGCCGCCTTCGACGACCTGCCGGTCACCGCGTGGCTCCAGCCGGCGCTGACCACGGTGCGGCTGCCGCTGGACCGCATCGCGAAGGCCCTGATCAGCCGCCTCCTCCAGATCGTCGAGGACGGCGTCACCCCGCGGGCCGGGCTCGTCCTCCCCGGCGAGCCGGTGATCCGCCCGAGCTTGGGACCCCCTGATGCACTGTGAATCCGGCCACGACGATCTCATGGTGGCCTCCGGCCACGACGAGCTCGTGGAGATGTTCTCGTGGGCGCGTGACCGCGCGCTGCGCTGGGCCCACCCCGGCGGGACGCGCGGTCCCGTCAACGTCGACGAGCACCGCCCGCTGGGCACCGGCGAGGGCGTCTACCTGCCGTCCTACTGGGCCGGTTACGCCCACCGCAGCGGCTTCTACCTGCGCGACTTCGTCCACCAGGCGGCGGGGGCGCACCTGCTCGGCCTGGCCGAGGCCAACCTGACGATGCTGCGCCGCTTCGCCGCCTCGGCCACCGCGGAGCACGGCCACCGCCCGGTCTGGGCGTTCAACTTCGACGGCTCGTACCTGTCGATCGACTACCGCGGGCCCGGCGAGTTCGTCCGGGAGGTGCCCGCGGTCTTCGAACTGGTGGAGTGCGTGGCGGAGCTCCACCGCTGGACCGGGGACGCCGCCTACGTCCACGACCCCGTGCTGCGCGACTACTGCGCGAACGCCATCGCCCTGCCCGCCACCGCGCGCGGGACGAGCATCTTCGAGGGCGTCGCCAGCTACAACGAGCTGGGCGGCGAGCCGCTGGCGGTGGCCGGCGACGGCCTGGCCACGCAGTACGCCGCCCACCTGGCCATGGCCGCGCTGGCCAGGGCGCGCGGCGAGGACGGTGACCGGTTCGAGACGCGGGCCGCGGAGCTGCGCCGCCACTACGAGCAGGACTGGAAGGGCGCCCGCGGCTTCACCCTCGACGGCCGGCCGGTCACCGGCTGGGGCGCCGAGAACAGTTTCTTCATGCCGTTGAAGGGCCTGCGCGACGACCCCGCCTACCTCGACTACGTCGACGCGCAGGCGAGCGGCCCGGGCCGGCCCGCCAACGTCGAGGCGTGGACGTACCTGCCCGACGTCTTCTTCCGCAACGGGAGGCCGGAGGCGGCCTGGCGGTGGATGCGGGAGATCTTCCACGCGCGCACCGGCGGGCACGTGGCGGGCGGGCTCAACGGCGACTATCCCGAGGTCTCGTTCACGCTGGTCAGCCAGGTGGTGGCGGGCCTGCTCGGGGTCCGGCCCGACGCGCCGGCGAACGCGCTGTCCACCCTCTCGCGGCTGCCCGCGGAGATCGGCTGGGCCGCCGTCAGCGGCGTCCCGATCGGGCGGGGCCGCGTCGCGGTGCGCCACGACGGCGGGGAGGCCACCACGCTCACCAACCTGTCCGGCCAGGTGACGTACACGTGGACGGCCGCCTTCCCCGACGGCTCCGCCACCACGCTGGAGGTTCCCCCCGGCGCCACGGTGACCGCGGTGCGCTGCTGAGCTTCGGCGACATTTCGCATGAAACGGGCATGCTGAGAGTGATTGCCGTGGTTTCTGCGAAAGAAAGGGCGTAACACCCTATATGCGTCGTCATATCGCACGATGGTGGACCGTGGCCGTTCCGGCGCTGGCGTTGGCCGCGCTGGCGCTCACCTGGGGGCGGAGCGTGTCCGCGGTCACGGGGGTCCTGGTGGCCCTGCTGCTGGCCGGGGCCGTGCTGGCCGCCGTCCACCACGCGGAGGTGATCGCGCATCGGGTCGGCGAGCCGTTCGGGTCGCTGGTGCTGGCGGTGGCCGTGACGGTGATCGAGGTCGCGCTGATCGTCAGCCTCATGCTGTCGGGCGGGGAGAGGACGGCGTCGCTGGCCCGCGACACCGTGTTCGCCGCCGTGATGATCACGTGCAACGGCATCGTCGGGCTGTCGCTGCTCACCGGCACGCTGCGGCGCCGCGTCGCGGTCTTCAACGCCGAGGGCACCGGCGGCGCGCTGGCGACGGTGACCACGCTGAGCACGCTCAGCCTGGTCCTGCCGTCGTTCACGACGAGCGCGCGCGGGCCCGCCTTCTCCCCGGCCCAGCTCGGGTTCGCGGCCGTGGTGTCGTTGGCGATGTACGGGCTGTTCGTCCTCACCCAGACCGTACGGCACCGCGACTACTTCCTGCCCGTGGCCACCCCGCACACGCGGGGCGACGGCCGCGCGGAGGAGCACGCCCCGAGGCCGTCCGGGCGGACGGCGCTGGTCAGCCTCGGGCTGCTGCTCGCGGCCCTCGTGTCCGTCGTCGGCCTGGCCAAGGTCGAGTCGCCGGTCATCGAGCTGGCCGTGGCGAACGCCGGGCTGCCGCAGGCCGTCGTCGGCGTCGTCATCGCGCTGCTGGTGCTGCTTCCCGAGACCATCGCCGCGGTGCGCGCGGCCCGCCGCGACCAGATCCAGATCAGCCTGAACCTGGCGCTGGGCTCCGCGATGGCCAGCATCGGGCTGACGATCCCGGCCATCGCGGTCGTGTCCATCTGGCTGGAGGGGCCGCTGGTGCTCGGCCTCGGCGGCACGCACATGGTGCTGCTGGCGCTGACCGTGGCGGTCTCCACGCTGACCGTCGTCCCGGGACGCGCCACGCTGTTGCAGAGCGGGGTGCACCTGGGGCTGTTCGCCGCGTTCCTGTTCCTGGCGATCAGCCCCTGACGCGCAGGGCGCGGGTCAGACGCCCTTGCGCAGGGCGCGAGTGCCGGCGACCAGCCCGACCGCGGCGACCAGCGCCGCGGCGACCATGCCGGACAGGACCGACGGGTGGGTGAGGTCGCCGGAGAAGAGCGCGCGCTGCGCGTTCACGACGTGCGCGACGGGGTTGACGCCCCCCACCACCCGCAGCCACTCCGGCCCGCCGTCCATCGGCAGGAAGACGCCGGACATCAGCAGCAGCGGGAACAGCAGCGCCTGCGTGACGAGCCAGAACAGGGTGCCGTCCGGCGCCGACCTGATGGCCAGCACGAACGACAGCGCCCCCAGCCCCGTCGCGAACAGCAGCAGCATCGCGATCCCGGCCACCGCCCCGGCGGGGTACAGCCGGAACCCGAGCGGCAGCGCCAGCACGACGATGAGGACGGCCTGGCAGAGCAGGACCACGGTGACCTTCATGGTCCGGCCGACGAGCATGGCCGTGCGGTCGAGCGGGGTGACCAGGAGGCGCTCCAGCGAGCCGCCGATCAGCTCCACCAGCATCGTGTGGCCGGCGCCCATCGGGCCGGTCAGGCACATCATGACGAGGATGCCGGGCACGAACCACTGCCAGGACGAGCCGACCGCCCCGTCCAGCAGCACCCCGTACAGGAACAGGAACACCAGCGGCTGCCCCATCTCCAGCACCAGCCCGGCCGGCGCGCGCAACGACGGGGTGATCTCGCGGCTGAAGACGATGGCGGTGTCACGCAGGAAGGTCGTCATCGGTGAGGCTTCTCCCGGTGAGGGTGAGGAACACGTCGTCGAGGGTGGGGCGGGCGGTCTCGGCGGTGGCGGCCTGGACGCCCGCCTCCTCCAGCGCGCGCAGGTAGGCGGGCAGGGCGGCGGGGGCGCGGGCGACCCGCACCCGCACGGTCGTCCCGTCCACGGTGACGCCGTCCGGGGCCTGCCGGGCCGACCCGGAGGCGGTCGCCGGCGTCTCCGTCATCGCGCGGGCCGGCGTCTCGGGCGTCGCGCGGGCCGGCGTCTCGGTCATCGCGCGGGCCACGGTGGCCGCCGTCGCCGCCTCGGCCTCCGTCCGGGTGGTGACCGTGATGTGGTCGCCGGCCAGCTCGTTCTTCAGCCGGCCGGCCGTGCCGTCGGCGATGATCCGGCCGCCGTCCACGATCACCACCCGCTCGGCCATGGTGTCGGCCTCCTCCAGGTAGTGCGTGGTCATGAACAGCGTCGTGCCGTACACCTCGCGCAGCCGCGTGATGTGCTCCCAAATGTCGGCACGGCTCCTGGGGTCGAGGCCGGTGGACGGCTCGTCCAGGAAGAGCAGGTCGGGCCGGTGGACGAGGCCGAGCGCGATGTCGAGGCGGCGGCGCTGGCCGCCCGACAGCGTGCCCGGCTTGCGGCGGGCCTGCGCGCGCAGGCCGAGCAGGTCCAGCAGCTCGTCGGCGCGTCCGGCCGCCGCCGCGGTCGTCATGCCGTAGCAGCGGCCCTGGCTGACGAGCTCGTCGCGGACCTGGAAGTTCTCGCCGGCGCTGCTCTTCTGGCCGACGTAGCCGATGCGGGCGCGCACCCGGGCGGGCTCGCGGGCGACGTCGTGACCGGCGACGGTCGCGGTGCCGGAGCTCGGCGGGAGCAGCGTGGTGAGCATGCGCAGAGTGGTGGACTTGCCGGCCCCGTTGGGGCCGAGGAGGGCGACGAGGCTGCCGGCCTCCACGTCGAGGTCGATGCCGCGTACGGCGTGGACGGTCTCCTTCTTGACGGTGAACACTCGGGTCAGTGCCCGGGCGTGGATCATGCTGTGGCTCCTCAGGGCATGGCGAGGAGACCCCGGCCGGGGTCGTTCTTGGGAATCCAGGCCATCCTGCGACCGCATATCCCTTGGGGGCAAACGCGAACGTAGTGTTCACATACGGCGCTGACCTGGGAGAACGACGTCATCGACGGAAGGCTGCCGGAGGTTTTTTCCGGCCCCGAGCTGCGCTTTTCGGAAACAATCCGATTTTTCGGAGAAAGCGCTTCGATAACGGCCAACACATTCGGCTTGCGGCCAGGTAGGGGCTCCGCGATGATCGCCGCCGTGAATCGTCTCTGGGGGGCCGCGATCGCGGCCGTGACGGCCGGCGCCATGGCCGTGTCAGGCGGGTCCGCCGCGGCGGCGGACGGCGCGATCGCCGGGGTGGACGTCAGCAACTGGACCGGCGCGGTCGACTGGGGCGCGGTGACCTCCGGCGGCGGCAAGTTCGCCTTCGTCCAGGCCACCGAGGGCGTCGACTACCGCAACCAGCGCTACGAGGAGCAGTTCGGCGGCGCCCTGGCGGCCGGGCTCGTCCGCGGCGCCTACCACTTCGCCCAGCCGCACGAGTCCGACGGCGCGGCGCAGGCGGAGTTCTTCCTGCTCAACGGCGGCGCCTGGAAGTCCGACGGCTGGACGCTGCCCGGCGTGCTCGACCTGGAGGACAACCCGTACAAGGACCGCAACGGCAAGAACTCCTGCTACGGCCTGTCGCCCGCCGACATGGTGACCTGGATCAAGGGCTTCACGGACAGGTACCGGCAGGAGACCGGCCGGCGGGCGATCATCTACACGACCACGAGCTGGTGGCGCGCCTGCACGGGCGACTCCGCCGCGTTCAAGGCGAACCCGCTGTGGCTGGCGCGCTGGGGAGCCGACCCCGGCGAGCTGCCCAAGGGCTGGAAGCGCCACACGTTCTGGCAGTCGGCCGAGAAGGGCGCGCTGCCCGGCGGGCAGAACACCTTCAACGGCACCCAGGACGAGCTGGAGGAGCTGGCCAACCCGCCCGCCGAGATCACCGTGGCGGGGCAGGCCAGGAGCCGCACCCGCTACACGGTCACGGTGTCCAACACGGGGCCGCACCCGGTGACGCGGATCAAGGTCACCGGCCGCGCGTACGGCGGGCAGCGCGTGGTGCAGGCGCCCGGCTGCTCCTTCAGCGGCACGGCGGTGCGCTGCGAGATCGCCGAGATCGGGCGCGGTCAGAAGGCCACGCTGTCCTTCACCACCAGGCCCCGCTCGGCCAAGGGCACCGTGGGCCTGCGGTTCACGGTCGGGTCCGTACGGCTGACCCTGAGCGCCTCGTGAGGTGATGAGGCAGGATCTCCCCTGAGGAGGCCCTGACCCACCGACCGAGAGGAGCCCGGGTGTCCAGCAGGCGGCGGATCGCGCTGGTGACGGCGCTCCTCCTGGTGACCGCCACCGCGTCGGTGCCGCTCATGCCGTACGTGCAGCCCGAGATCGTGCGGATCGCCCTGCGGATCGAGGGGCAGCGGATCGCGTACTCGTGGGGCGGCGGGCACGGCGGCGACCCGGGGCCGTCGAAGGGCACGTGCGCCGGCTACCGGGGGAGCATCCTGCCGTGCCCGGCCGAGCGGACCCGCGGGCTCGACTGCTCGGGCCTGTCCCGCTGGGTGTACGCGCAGGCGCACGGACATGACGTGCTCGGCCCGGGGACCACGAACGACCAGGTGCGCAGGATGCG
Organism: Nonomuraea rhodomycinica; assembly: GCF_013363995.1. Taxonomy (GTDB): domain Bacteria; phylum Actinomycetota; class Actinomycetes; order Streptosporangiales; family Streptosporangiaceae; genus Nonomuraea; species Nonomuraea rhodomycinica. Next base: position 359,805 of record NZ_JABWGO010000010.1, read on the forward strand.
CCGGGTCGTCTCGGCGCTGCCCGGAGACCTCGTCTTCTTCGGCCGGACCACCGCGAAGGGCCTCGACACCCACCACGTCGGGATCTACCTCGGCGACGGCAAGATGATCAACGCGCCCGAGACCGGGGCGTTCGTCCGGGTGGACCCGATCTCCCGCCTCAAGGACTTCGCCGGCTTCTACCGGCTCTGACGCCCCCGGTGGCGGTGTAACGGCTGTCGCCTGGCGAAAAATGAGAGACCCGAGGGTTACTCTGTGCCGCTATGGACAGTCGATGGGTCGGGCCTGACGGTTTCGAGATCGTTCCGGGGCTGCGCGACGGCCGGCAGGTGCTGCGGGTGCGCCGCGACGGGCGGGTCGTCGCCGACTGCTTCTCGGTCGCGGAGGTGGCCGCGCTCGTCGATCTGGCCGACCTGTGCGAGGTGGTCACCCTGCGGCCGCGGCGCGGCTTCGAGGCGGTCGGCTGACGCGACCTGCGCGGTCTCGTCCAGTTCGCATCATCGCTGGGGGACGTGTATGGTTACACCTGTCCGCAGCGCCGGACAGGCCCCTATAGCTCAGTCGGCAGAGCGTCTCCATGGTAAGGAGAAGGTCAACGGTTCGATTCCGTTTGGGGGCTCTCACTCTGAGAAGGAACGACGCCCGACCCGCACCGCGGGGTCGGGCGTTTCGCGTTCCGGCGGCCGAACAAACCGGTGGCGGCCGGCTCGTCCCGGCTGCGATAGTCGAGATCGTCAGCCCATGCCTGCATGGCTCAGTCGGTGAGAGCGCCGCACTCATAATGCGGAGGTCCCAGGTTCGAGTCCTGGTGCAGGTACGTACGGGGAGATGAGCGCCGATGGTCAGTGTCAGCATGGAGACCCCGGAACAGACCGAGGCGCGGCTCCGCCGGGTGATCGCCCAGGCCGATGTTCGCGTGCACGAGGGTGTCTGGTGGTTCGAGGAGTCCCCCGCCGACCAGCCGCCGGCGCTCACCGGAGACACCCTGGCCGTGGTCCGCGACGAGCAGAGCTGGAGCCGCCTGGTCCCGCTCACCGAAGAGCACGAACACGTCGAACGTTTCGGGATCTTCTCGTTCCACTTCCCCGCCGGGCTCGACAACAGCGGCTTCGTCGGCTGGCTGGCCGGCCTGCTCAAGGCGAGACTGGGCACCGGGGTGTTCGTCATCTGCGGCAGCAACCGCGCCCGCGGCGGCATCTACGACTACTGGGGTTGTCCGATCGGCCTGCTCGACGAAGCCGTCGCCGTCGTCGAGGCGCTGCGCGCCGGCTGACGGCCGGCCGAGTGCCCGGTCCGGAGAGCGGAACTTTGTCGGCGGGCCCGGCATCTAACCCGCCGTGGAAGCGCTGATCGCCGGGGACCCGCAGCACATCGGGGAGTACTGGCTCGCGGGCAGGCTCGGCTCCGGCGGTCAGGGAGTGGTGTACGACGCCTACGACCGCGACGGGCGCAGGGTCGCCATCAAGCTGCTGCACGCGGCCGACAGCCAGGCGGGCCGCGACCGGTTCGCCAAGGAGGTGGCCGCCGCCGGCCGGGTGGCCTCCTTCTGCACGGCCAGGGTGCTGGCCTCCGACCTGTCGGGCAGCAGGCCGTACATCGTCAGCGAGTACGTCGCGGGCCCCACCCTGCGCCAGGCGGTGGACCAGGGGCGCAGGTTCACCGGGGACGACCTGCACCGGCTCGCCACGGCCATCGCCACCGCGCTGACCGCCGTGCACGACGCGGGCGTGATCCACCGGGACCTCAAGCCGGACAACGTGCTGCTCGGCGCGGACGGCCCGCGAGTGATCGACTTCGGCATCGCGCGAACCGTGGACATGTCGCTGACCAAGACCGGCGAGGTGTCCGGCACGCCCAGCTACATGGCGCCCGAGGTGTTCACCGGGCAGCGGGCGGGCGCGCCCGCCGACGTGTTCGCCTGGGGGTCGATCATGGTGTTCGCCTCCACGGGTGAGGACCCGTTCAAGGCCGACAACCTGGGCGGGGTCATGCACCGGGTGCTGTCGGCGCAGCCCGACCTGAGCGCGCTGCCGCCCCGGCTGGCCTCGCTGGTGGCCGCCGCGATGGAGAAGGATCCCTCGGCGCGTCCCACGGCCCGCGACCTGCTGCTCGCGCTGGTCAGCGGCGACGCCTCGGACACGCGCGGGCTGCTGGCCGCGGGCAGCCGGGCGGCCAGGGGCGGGTACGTGCCCGACACGGCCGACCCGGCGCTGGGCACGATCGCCGAGGACGCGTACGGCGCGCTCACGCCCGACGAGCGGGAGCTGGCCGCCGAGGTCTTCCTCCGCATGGTGGCGGTCACCGACGACGGGTACGAGGCCGTGCGCTGGGCGCTGAAGGAGGAGCTGCTCGCCGGCCGCCCCGAGCGGGAGGCCCAGGCCATCGAGCGCATCCTGCGGGTCTTCTCCTACCTGGTGACGCAGAAGGGCGACGCGGTGGCGCTGTCGCGTCCCGCTCTGCTGCGCGCCTGGCCGCGCCTGCGGGTGTGGGTGGACGGCGATCGTGACGGCCTGGCCGTCCTGAGCCAGATCAGCAGCGCGGCCCGCCAATGGGCCGACAACGGGCGCAAGGACGGCGACCTGCTGCAGGGCAGCCGCCTCGACCACGCGCTCACCTGGGCCGCCACCGGGCGCAGGCACATCACGCTCACCCCGCAGGAACGCGACTTCCTCGCGGCGGGCACCGAGCTGACCAGGAGGCGCGTGCGCCGCAGGCGGCTGACCACGGTCGCGCTGGCCGGGCTGCTGGCGGTGGCGCTGGCGGCGGGCGGGCTCGCGGTGCTGCAGAGCAGGCAGGTGGCCGAGCAGAGCCGCCTGGTCGCCCGGCAGCGCGACCAGGCCGTGGGGCGGCAGGTCGCGGCCGAGGCCGACAGGTGGCGCACCACCGACCCGGTCAGGGCGATGCTGCTCAGCGTCGCGGGCTGGCGGCTGGCCCCGGACACCGACAGCAGGCGGAGCCTGACGACCTCGCTGACCATGCCGGAGAGCGCGGTCTTCCGCGACCCGGGCGCCAAGGGGGTCTCCGCGACGGCGGCGGCGGCCGACGGGCGGACGCGGGTCATCGCCGGTGAGGACGGCGTGCGGGTCTACGACGTCCCCTCGCGGCGGCAGACGGCGTTCTGGAGGTGGCCGAGCGGGTTCGGCGCGCTGCCGACGGCCGCCGCGCTCAGCCCGAGCGGCAGGACGCTGGTGATCGTCAGCAGGAACAGGGCGTACTCCTGGGACACCATGACGGGCAGGAAGCTGCACGAGCACGCCGTGAGCGAGGGCACCCCGGGCGTCCACGTCGTCTTCGACGCGCACGAGAGCCTGGCCGCGGTGATGCGGGAGAGCACCATGGAGTACCTGTGGGACGCCAGGACGGGCCGGTCCTACTCGCTCTCCCCGGCGCTGGAGGCGGACTCCGCCCCGGCCATCGCGCCGTCCGGCGCCTACGTCGCGGGGATCGGGATCAACCAGGGCGGCCTGAAGGTGGTCCGCCTGTCCGACCTCACGGTGGACACCCGGCTGCCGAAGAAGTGCGGCAGCGTGGTGGCGTTCACGCCGGACAGCCGGCGCCTGCTGTGCGCGAACGGCGACATCGAGGAGTGGAACCTGGACACCGCCACGAAGGTGGCCGACGAGGACCGGCCGTTCTGGCAGGAGTCGGCCTCGGAGGACTTCGTGGGCGCGCGTCTGCTGGTCAGCCGGGACGGCGACAGGATGCTCGGCGTCGAGGGGAGGACGATCCACCTGTGGGACGCCGGGAAGGGCACCGAGCTCTACACCTACCAGGCGGAGGGCATGCTCGACGACGCCTGGCTGGACCCGGACGGCAGGACCATCCGCTATCTGCTGGACAGCTCGATCGTCACCGTCGACCTCGGCTCCCGCGTCACCTTCGGCAGGCTGCCGAGCGGTTACCAGGTCAGCGCGTTCAGCCAGGACGGCCGCCTGATCGCCGCCACGAAGGACGGCCACCCCATGCGCGTCTGGGACGGGCGCCGCCTGGGCGTGCCGATGGCGGGCAGCGAGGGCGCCGCGAACGAGCTGTTCGATCCGGCGGGCAGGCGGCTGGCCGCCACAGGTGAGGACTCGGCGGTGTCCGTCTGGGACGTGGCCACGGGCAAGCGCCTCTGGCGCCGTCCCGTTCCCCGGGGGCAGTTCGCGCTGTCGAGGACGTTCACCCCCGACGGCGGCAGGCTGGTGCTGTCGCTCGCGGAGCAGAGCGAGCGGGACGCGCGCAACGAGCTGGTCGTGCTGGCCGCCGACACCGGCCGCGTGCTCGCCCGGCACAAGCTCACCACCACCACGGGGACCATCGTCGCGGCCCGCGACGGCACGGCAGTGGTGAGCACCACCGGCAAGGTGTTCGACCTGGACACCGGCAAGGTCGTCGGCCGCGGCTTCAACGGGGCCGGGGAGGCCATCGCGGTGAGCCCCACGGCGCCGCTGCTGGCCCTCGGCTCCAGCACGGTCGAGCTGTGGGACAGCGCGCAGGGCGCCGAGCTGCCCCCCGCCATGCGCGCGGCGGCCGACGGCCAGGTCGAGGCCGTGCTGTTCAGCCACGACGGCACCCTCGTCGCCCTGATCAGCAGGTCCATCGGCGAGACGTTCGACGACGTGTACACCGCCCAGATCTGGGACGTCGACTCGCGGCAGAGGATCGGCTCCTTCCCCATCGAGATCCTGGACCTGCTGGCGTTCAGCGCCGACGACCACACGCTGTACGTGTCGGGCAACAGCTCGGGGACCGTGACCGAGATACCGGTCGACGGGGACCGCGTCGCCGAGCTGGTGTGCAAGCGCGCCGGCCGCACCATGAGCGCGCAGGAATGGAGCCGGTACCTGAAGGGTGTGTCCTATCGCGATGTGTGTCCGGCCTTGTAGGGGGCGTCGCGGGCGCCGGCGGCGGCTGGCGTGCGCCTGGCCCCGCTGCTACGCTGGCCCGCACTCCGGCGCGGCCGGCGAGCCGCCGCCGTCCCGGAACCGCTTCGGAGCGATCGGCCGGTTCCCGGAATGCGCGAACGGGCCCTTGACGTTGATTTCGTCAGAGTGGCGCTCCTGAGGCATACTGGGAGCACCCACCCGATCAGGTGAAGTACATATGTGCTTCACGGGTCGGGTATCCTCTACGAGCCGGGTCGTCTCATCCGGCTCAAAGGCGGAGTAGCTCAGTCAGGCAGAGCAAACGGCTCATAATCGTTGTGTCGCCGGTTCAAGTCCGGCCTCCGCTACTGCCCCTCCCCAGGTCACCGACCTGGGATGGGTATGTCCTAGTCCCAAACGTAGAAAGGCACTCCCACGTGGCTGCCACCGACGTTAGGCCGAAGATCACGCTGGCCTGCCAGGAGTGCAAGCACCGCAACTACATCACGCGGAAGAACCGGCGCAACGACCCGGATCGGCTTGAGCTGAAGAAGTACTGCCCCAACTGCCGCTGCCACCGCGCGCACCGCGAGACCCGCTAGCTCCTCCCGAGCGCGGCTCGCCCGGTAGTACTACCTGGCCACATCGCACCACACAACCGGCGCCCCGGATCGAGGCGCCGGTTTGTCGTGTGCTCGGCCTGTGTCGTGGAGGGGACGGCACAGGCCGAGCGCCGTCGGCAAAAACCCGGAAAAGCGACGGCGACAGCCGAACGTTGTTCTGTTAGCGTCTGCCTCGACGGCGCAGCACATGCGAGGGAGCGCAGATGGCCTTGAACCGTGACTTCGTCGGACGCACGTACGCGTCCAGCGCCCCGTACGAGGTCAGCCGGGTGAAGATCAGGGAGTTCGCGGCCGCGATCGGCGACGCCAACCCCATCTACCGGGACAAGGAGGCCGCCCGGGCGGCCGGGCACCCCGACGTGGTCGCCCCGCCGACGTTCCCCATCGTCTTCAGCCTCCAGGGCGGCAGCGAGGCGCTGGTGGACCCCGACCTCGGCCTGAACATCGCGATGGTCGTCCACGGCGAGCAGCGCTTCGAGTACACCCGCCCCGTCCACGCCGGCGACGAGCTGGTCACCCGCTCCACGATCACCGACATCCGCAGCGCCGGCCGCAACGAGCTGATGACCATCCGCAGCGAGGTCACCACCGTGTCCGGCGAGCCGGTCTGCACCACCTACAACACGATCGTGGAGCGGGGAGGTGCGGCCTGATGACCGCGACGGTGTCGTACGACGAGGTCGAGGTGGGCCAGGAGATCCCGGCCGCGGAGTACCGGGTGCGGCGGGTCAACCTGGTCATGTACGCGGGCGCGTCGGGTGACTTCAACCCCATCCACTGGAACGAGCGCTTCGCCAAGGCCGTCGGGCTGCCCGACGTCATCGCGCACGGCATGTACACGATGGCGCAGGGCGGCCGCTTCGTCACCGACTGGGCCGGGGACCCGGCCGCGGTGGTGGACTACGGGGTGCGGTTCTCGTCGATGGTGGTCGTCCCGGACGACGACGAGGGGGCCACGATCACGGTCAGCGGCGTGGTGGAGGAGAAGCTCGACGACAAGCGGGTGGTCGTCGGCCTGACCGCCCGCGCGGACGACGCCAAGGTGCTGTCGAGGGCCCGCGCCGTGGTCCAGCTCGCCTGAGCGGTCGGCTCGGCCCGTTGACCTGCGGGCGCGATGATAGGGCGGGCGGCTTCGGGGTAGCCGTGTGACCATGACCGAAGCTCCGCACCACGTCCACGTCTGGCCCACGGTCCGTTCGATCCCCGTGTCCGCCGTGACCGAAGGCGCCCCGTCGCGGCGCCTGCGTCCCCCGAGGCCGCAGGACATCGCCGGCGGCACCGGCACCGGCCGCGACACCTCAGGCGGCGCCCGCACGGGTGGTTCCGGAACGCCCGGCTCCGGCGCCGGCGAGACGGGCGCCGGCGAAACGGGCGCCGGCGCGCGCGGCAACCCCGCCGCGGAGTTCGGCTTCTCCGGCGACCCCGCACAGCACGGCGTCCCCGACGACGACCTCCTGCACGCCCAGCGCGTCTGGGACGGCACCCTGGCCGCCAACCGCCTCGACGCCCTCGGCGTCAACGCCGAGCGTCAGCGCGTACGCACCGAGGACATCACGACGACCGTCGGCTTCCTGGTGGACGGCCACCCCGAGGACACCCGGCGGGCGCTCCAGTCGGTCATCGACCACACCGCCGCGCACGTCCTGGCCCTGGACCTGGGCGACGTGGACGGCGCGGGCGCGGTGCTGCGCGAGCTGGCCTCGCGCCACCCGGAGCGCGTCACGGCCTGGTACGTCGAGGAGCAGCCGGAGTGGCGGGGCGGCACGGCCACGTGGGGCGAGTGCCTGGCCAAGCTGCTGCGCCTGGACACGGCCGAGGTGTTCGTCGTCATGGAGGGCTCCGTCGCGCTGGAGGGTGACGCGATCACGCCGCTCGTCGCGGCGATCGACGACGGCGCGGTGGCCGCCGGGTGGACGGCGCCGGAGCCGGACGGGCGGACGTGGCGCGAGACCCGACCGGGAGAGGGCGCGAGGGACGTCCCCGCGCTCGGGGGAGAGCTGCTGGCGGTACGGAGGTCGGTCGCCCTCGGTGACGCCCCAGAGGAGACGCGCGACGGCACGGAGCTGTCCCGGAGCCTGCGCGGCGTCAGGGTCGTCCCTGCCGACCGCCTGCCCGTCCGCCGCCTGCGCTCCGTCTGACCCCGCCCCGGCCCGATCCGGCCCGTGGGCGGGTGCTCGGTCGTGCTCCGGCCCTCTGCCGCAGGGCCCGGCATCTCCTAAGCTTGTGGCCCATGGAGAAGCTCGCGCCGTACACCACGCTGGGCCTGGGCGGCCCCGCCCGCCGTTTCGTCGAGGCCGCCACCGCTGAGCAGGTGGTCTCCGAGGTCGCCGAGGCCGACCGGGCGGGCGAGCGCGTCCTGGTGCTCGGCGGCGGCAGCAACGTCGTGGTGGCCGACGACGGCTTCGACGGCCTGGTCGTCAAGGTGGCCTCCGAGGGCGTGTCGGTCTCGCGCGACGGCGAGCAGGTGGTCGTCACGGTCGAGGCGGGCGAGAGCTGGGAGCCGCTGGTCGCCCGCGCCGTGGGCGAGGGCTGGTCCGGGCTCGAATGCCTGTCCGGCATCCCCGGCCTGGTCGGCGCCACCCCCATCCAGAACGTCGGCGCGTACGGCCAGGAGGTCTCGCAGACCATCAGGTGCGTGCGCGCCTACGACCGGCGCACCCGGCACGTGGTCGACCTGGAGGCGCGGCAGTGCGGCTTCTCCTACCGCGACAGCGCGTTCAAGCGCGAGCCCGGCCGTCACGTGGTGCTGGCGGTGACCTACGCGCTGGACGTGTCCGGCCTGTCGGCGCCCGTCGCGTACAAGGAGCTGGCCGGGCGGCTGGGCGTCGAGCCCGGCGAGCGGGTGCCGCTGGCGCGCGCCCGTGAGGCCGTGCTGGAGCTGCGGCGCTCCAAGGGCATGGTGATCGACCCGGCCGACCCCGACACCCGCAGCGCGGGCTCGTTCTTCACCAACCCGGTGCTGGCCCCCGAGGAGGCCGAGGAGCTGGAGTCCCGCGCGCCCGGCCACCCGCGCTGGGAGCTGCCCGGCGGCTCGGTCAAGGTGCCCGCGGCCTGGCTGATCGAGCAGGCGGGCTTCCCCAAGGGCTACTCCCGCGGCCCGGCCCGCATCTCCACCAAGCACACGCTGGCGCTGACCAACCCCACGGGCGAGGCCACCGCGGCCGACCTGCTGGCGCTGGCCAGGGAGGTGCGCGACGGGGTGCGCGAGAAGTTCGGGGTGACGCTGGTCAACGAGCCGGTGCTGGTCGGCTGCGCCCTCGACGAGGCCTCCGCGTAGGGCGGCCCCGGAATAAGGCATCCCCGGAGGCTTGTTAGAGTTCTCCGGAACCACACCGAGGGGGAGTAGTCCCAATCGCGTGATCGACACACTGGCGCTCCGGCGCCCGGTCGCGCGGGCCCGAGACGGGCGGACGAGACCTTCGGCCTGGCAGTCGTGGACATGTACGTCATGCACCAAGACGCTGCCGGGCCGGAGTCGTGCCCGGAATCTCCCCCGGGCGGCCGCTCACGGTCCGGCCGCGCGGAAGAGGACCGTTGGAAGCTTTCTGGATCAGTCTCGCCGTCATCTTCGTGGCGGAGCTGGGCGACAAGAGCCAGCTCATGGCGATGACGTTCGCCACCCGTTTCAAGCCCTGGCCGGTGCTGGCCGGCATCACGCTGGCCACGGCCGTCGTCCACCTCGTCAGCGTGGCCGTCGGCCGGCTGGTGGGCGAGGTGCTGCCGCTCACGGCCATCTCGATCGTGGCCGGGATCGCGTTCCTCGGCTTCGCCCTGTGGACCCTCAGGGGCGACGAGCTGACCGAGGAGGAGTCGAGCAGGGCGCAGCGCACCACCCGCAACGCGATCATCGCCGTCACCGTCGCGTTCTTCCTCAGCGAGCTGGGCGACAAGACCATGCTGGCCACGATCACGCTGGCCACGCAGCACGGCTGGCTGGGCACCTGGATCGGCTCCACCGTGGGCATGGTCGCCGCCGACGCGCTGGCCATCGTGGTGGGCCGCATGCTGGGCAAGCACCTGCCGGAGAAGGCCATCAAGTACGGCGCCGCCGCCGCGTTCGCGGTGTTCGGCGTCATCCTCCTGGTCGAGCCGTTCGTCTGACGGCCCGGCCCCGCGGCGGCTAGCGCGACAGCAGCGAGAGGCGGTGGGCCGCGGCGGCGGCCTCCCCGCGGGTCGTGACCCCCAGCTTGGCCAGGATGTTCGACACGTGGACGCTGACGGTCTTGGCCGAGATGAACAGCTCCTTGGCGATGTCGCGGTTGGTGTGCCCGAGGGCGACCAGCCGCAGCACCTCCAGCTCGCGCGGCGTGAGCAGCTCGGGCGCCGCCTGGTCGGGCTGCGGCGGCGCGCCGACGCGGCGGCCCAGCGTGTCGATCTCCTCCATCAGCGGCGCGGCCCGCAGCCCGGCGGCGAGCGGCCGGGCCAGCGCCAGCCGCGACGCGGCGCCCTCGCGGTCGCCGGAGCGGGCCGCGATCCCCGCGGCCCGCAGCAGGGCCTTGGCCTGGTTGTGCGGCCGGTTCAGCCGCTCCCAGGCCGCCGCCGCGGCGTCGAAGTCGCGCGAGTACGACAGCCGGTACGCCTCGGCGACCGGCCCGCTCACCACGAGCCCGGCGGCGATCTCCGCGGCCTGCTCGCGCACCGCTCGGGCGCGGAGCGGCTCGGTCTCCTCCATCGCGTCGCACACCACGGTCAGCAGGGCGAGCAGCCGCCAGCCGAGCATGGCCTTGGGCGACTGGGCGGGACGCGCGAGCGTGCGCTCGGCGACCGCCAGCGCGGCGTCCGGCTCGCCCCGGAGCATGTGCCAGCCGATGCGCAGCCGCATGCTGTTGGTGATGTCCTGGACGAAGTCCTCGGGCCGTTCCGCCAGCACGCCCGTCTCGCGCAGGATGCTCTCCACGACGTCCACCTCGCCCCGGCCGATGGCCACGTCGGCCCGGATCCGCAGCAGGTGGTGGCGGTTGCGCAGCACGGGGCCGAGGTTGAGCGCCCGCTCGACGGTGTCGAGGCATTCGTCCCAGCGGCCGATCGCCTCCAGCGTCTCGGCGATGTTGTTCAGGGTGAACAGCCCGGACAGCCGGACCCGGCCGTACTTCTTGGCCAGCCGCCAGCCCTCCTCGCCCAGCTCCAGCGCCTCCTGCCAGCGGCCGAGGTCGTTGAGCGTGTCGACGTTGTTGCCGATCGCGCGGGTGATCACGCGGCCGGAGCCCTCCTCGCGGCCGATCTCCAGCGCGCGCAGGTTGGTGGCCAGGGTGGCCTCGGTGTCGCCGGCGAGAGAGAGGCCGAGCGCCAGGTTGAGCAGCAGTTCGGCCTCCTGGCACCGGTCGCCGAGCTTCCTGGCCAGGGCCAGGCCCTCCTCGGCGAGCGCGGTGCCCTCCTCGGTGTCGCCGCGCAGCATGAGGTGCTGCGACATCAGCGTGATGACCTCGACGCGGGCCAGGTCCGGCTCCGGCACGAGGCTGAGCGCGTGGCGGAGCTGCTCCACCACGTCGGTCTTCTCCTTGTAGACCTTGAGCTGGCCCCAGCGCACGAGGAGCTTGGCGACCCGGGCCGGCTCGCGCGTCTCGTCCAGCTCGGCCAGCGCCGCCTTGATGAACTTCAGGCCTCGGTCGATGTCGCCGCTGGCGCGCGCGGCGTCGCTGGCCTTCTCCAGCACCGCCGTGTGGTCGGCGCCGATGCGCTCCGCTGCGCCGGGCACCCGGTCCCACAGCATGAGCACGCGTTCGAGCAGCGGGATGGCCTCGGTGTAGGCGAACGCGTGGAACGAGGCGCGGGCCGCCTCCCAGGCGGAGATCAGCGCCCACTCGTCGTCGCGGGCGCCGTACCAGTGGTGGGCCAGCTCGACCTTGGCCCGGCCGGGCGGCACGAGCGAGCGGTCGCGGGAGATCTCCTCGGCGTAGCGGGCGTGCAGCCGCTGGTGCTCGCCGGGCAGCAGCTCGTCGTGGACGGCCTCGCGGATGAGGGAGTGGCGGAACAGGTAGGCGCGGCCGTCGGCGATCTGCAGCACGTTGCCGGCGATGGCGGGGCGCAGCGCGCCCTCCAGCTCCAGGTCGGACAGGCCGCTCACGGCGGCGAGCAGGGCGTGGCCGACGCGGATGCCGCCGGCGGCGGCGATGCGCAGCACCCGCTGCGTCTCCTCGGGCAGCCGCTCGACCGCGCCGAGGATGAGGTCCTGCATCGAGGACGGGAACGCGGAGTCCGCGCCGCTGTCGAGCAGCGCCTCGACGAACAGCGGGATGCCCTCGCTGCGGTCGTAGACCTTCTCCACCTTGTGGTACGCGGGCGACCTGCCGAGGATGCCGGCCATCTGCTGGGCCACCTCGTCCTTGGACAGGCGCGGCAGGTCGAGCCGGAGCACGCCGCCGACCCGCCCCAGCTCGGCCAGCACCGGGCGCAGGGGGTGCTGGCGGTGCAGGTCGTCGGAGCGGTACGTCATGACGATGAGCACCTGCGGGCCGCTCAGGTTGCGGCACAGGAACGCGATGAGGTCGCGGCTGGAGCGGTCGGCCCAGTGGATGTCCTCGATGAGCAGGACGACCGGGCGGCTCTCGGCCAGGCGCTCCAGGAGCGTGAGGATCTGCTCGAACAGGCGGGCGCGGCCGCTGTCGGTCTCGCCGTCGCCGCTGGGCTCGCCGAACTCGGGGAGCAGCCGGGCCAGGTCGCGCTCGGCGCCCTCGGGCAGTAACGCGGCCACCCTGGCGCGGCCCTGCTCGCGGACGAGCTGCCGCAGCGCGGCGGTGAACGGCGCGTACGCCAGGCCCTCGGCCGACAGTTCGACGCAGCCGCCGTACAGGACGAGGGCGCCGTCGCGGGCCGCCTGGTCGGCGAAGCGCTGAACGAGTCTCGTCTTGCCGACGCCGGCCTCGCCGCCGAGCAGCACGGCCGTCGCGGCGCCGCGACGGGCCTCTTCGAGCGCCTGGGACAGCGACGCCAACTCCTCGGCCCGTCCGACGAAGACGGGACTCACCGACCGGCCCAGCATGTCTTCCAGCATGTCATGCCCTTTGGTGAGCTTTCGCCGTATTTATCGCGGATTGTGGACGGCGATGGTTCAGGTAGGCGCAGAGGCCCGGCCGCGAGGGAGGATGCGGCCGGGCTCTCGTGACGTGTTCATGAGGAACGGCGCTTGCCGAAGACCGAGCGGCGCTCGGACTTGTTGCCCTCCTCCGCCTCGCGTACGCGGCGGTGCTGGGCCGCGGCGGCGCGCAGCTCCCTCGCCTGACTCTTCATGAGCTGGTAGTCGATCTCGGGGTTCATGGTGTCTCCTGACTGGACCCTCTTCTTGCTGACACCCTCTACTTTCCGGCTAAGGCCCACCGCGCCACATCGGGCGGATGCCCTATCTCCCGTCCGACTTTCGTCCCGGGGTGCCTAGGCCGGGGTCCCCTACCGCCTTAGACCGCCTTAGGCCGCCTTAGGGCAGACCTATCCGCACCTCAGAGCCGCCTTACGCCTCCTTGGGACGGCTTCGCCGCGACCCCGCGCGCGGCCGACGGACACGAGGGGAAAGATCCGGTTTGGAGCTGGCCCGCGTGGTCGGCGATGCTGTGGAGGTGTCAACTATGACTACTTCGCTCGCGGACGTGGCCGCTTCCGGCGCGACGCTCAGAGCGTTCCTGCACGGCCTGCCCGGTGTGGACCGGGTCGGCGCGGACCAGCGGGCGGCGATGCTGGGCACCCGTTCGATCAAGACGACGGCCAAGGCCCGGGCGATCGATCTGGCCATCTCGATGGT
>NZ_JABWGO010000011.1 GCF_013363995.1 Nonomuraea rhodomycinica
GGTTACGGCGGTTATGGCGGGAAGGAAACACCCGGTTACATTCCGAACCCGGAAGTTAAGCTTCCCAGCGCCGATGGTACTGCACTCGGGAGGGTGTGGGAGAGTAGGTCACCGCCGGACAATCTTTGTTTGACAGGTAAGGGCTCCATCCGGAGCTTCTCGGGCCAGGGTTGGCTTGAGGGGCGGAGGATGGGGCCCTTTCTTGCGTTGTGCAGGCTTGTGGGGGCTGGCCGGCGCCTTGTGGGTGGCGGTGTGATTGCCTGGCGGGTTCTGGTGTGTACCGCGCAGGCTTGTCCGTGTGTGAGTTGCTGTTGTTTGGTGCTCGTGCTTTCGGGTCATGCGTTGGGTTGCCTGTGCTCGGCCAGCGCCGGTGGGATACGCGCTGACGGTCATGCATTGCTGGAGCACTGGCGCCTGTGCGCTTCTCGTCCACCATCTTCAAGGCCGTGGGGGAATGGGCCGGAGTAGCTCTGGGTGGACAGTCGCACCGTCTGTCGCCGATGCCGTGAGCTATGAATCTGTGAGCTCTCGCCGCTGGATGCTCGCCGTACCCGGAGGGCCGGCTCGGAGCTGGGTGCGCACAAGCAAGCGACGCGATGCCCGGCCGTGGTGCATGGCTGTGCACCTGGCGCCGCTGGTTCATGCACGCTCCTGGCTCACCCCGGATGGGCTTGACGCTGGGCCTCCACTGGCCGGGTACAGCTGCCTCATGCCGTCAATGTGCTCATTGTGACGCTTCGTCATCGAGATATTTCGAGGAGTTACGCCAAACAGCCTCTACAAGTGCGGCGCAGGCGGCACACTGGTGTTCGGCGGCCATCGCGGGGTTCCCCTTCAGTCCAGGTCATGCACTCGAAGGATCGTGCGATGGCCGTCTTCATGTCTTCAGAGCTCATCGTCTGAATCGCCCGTTCAACCCGTGCGGTCGATTGCGGGAATGGCTAGCGGCGTGTCGTGCTTTGTCGGGATAATTCGGCAATGATCATCGGCAGGGCGGTGCGCCGCGCCGCGTTGGTCACCCTTCTGGTGGCGCCGGCCGCCCTCTCGCCGCCCATCCTCGGCTCTCCCGCCGCGGCCGCCCTGTCCCCTGCGCTCGTCGCCCTCAGAGGCCAGGAGCGCTTACGCGCGGGGCCGAGCGCGAGCTCCCTCGTCGAGTCCATCGAGCTCGCGCCCAGAAATGCCGCTGATCACGGGCCCTCCAAGGCCCTCAAGCCCCAAGAGCGCAAGGCCGCCGACACCAAGGTGAGGGCCGTACCCGTCCCCGCCAAGAGCCTGACCATGCGGCTCGACCGTTACCTCGCCGGTCGTCCCGGGCCCGTCACCGCCATGGTGCGCGACCTCACCGACGGCCGTCTCTACCGCTACCACCGCGACGAGCGTCTCATCACCGCCAGCTCGGCCAAGGTGCAGATTCTCATGGCGCTCCTCCTGCGCACCCCCTGGCGCGAGCTGCCGGAGGGCGTGCGCCGCGACGCCGATCTGATGATCCGCTACAGCGACAACCACGCTGCCGACCGGCTCTGGTCGCGCATCGGCGGTCCGGACGGCTTCACCAGAGCCGGTCGGAGGTTCGGGCTTCGCCACACCATGGGCGTTCCGGGCAAATGCGTGGACCTGTACTGCTGGGGCATCACGCCCACCTCGGCCGAGGACCAGGTACGGCTCATGGGGGCCCTGGTGTCGGATCGGAGCCCGTTGCCGGGCAAGGACCGGGAGCAGGTGCTGCGGCTCATGGGGCGGGTGATCCACGGCCAGAACTGGGGGATCAGTGCCGCCGCCTGCGGGAGCGATCGGGTGGCGTTGAAGAACGGCTGGCTGAAGCGGGTCTCCACCAAGCGCTGGGCCGTCGTCACGGTCGGGATTCTCCGTGGGCGCGGTGACGGGGCGGCGGGTCACGACTACGCGGTCGCGGTGCTCAGCGAGGGGGCCGCCGAGGTGGGGCACGGCATCGCGACTGTGGAAGGTGTGGCAAGGCGCGTCATGAAGGCGTTCCGCACGTGCCGCCAACCATGACCGCGGTGCCGCGCCGACGACCCGGGTCGCGGTGCCGCGCCGACGACTCGGGTTGCGGTATCGGGCCAGCGGGTCACACTTCAGCGCAGCGCCGGGGAGTGAGACTCCAGCGCCACACGGGCGACCCCAGTCAGCGGCGCCGTGCCGGTCCGAATCGCCCAGCGGTGACCGGCCGAATCGTCCCGCGGTGACCGGCCGAATCGTCCCGCGGTGACCGGCCGAACCGTCCCGCCGTGACCGGCCCGCACCCCCCGACGCGAAGAGGTCGAGGCTGGTCGGGCGGTTGAGCCGGCTCAGGCAGCCGAGCCGCCCAGGCCGTCAACCGGGCCCGTTCAAGCCGCCTAGACCGCCGTGGCGGCCCGCTCAGGTCGTCGAGACCGTCGTGACGGCCCGTTCAGGCCGTTGGACACCGGTGTGACGCCCCGTTCAGGTTGTCGAGACCGGTGTGACGAGCCGGTAGCCCACCCCGCGTACCGTCTGGATGAGCTGATCGTCCTCGTCCCCGAGCCGGGCCCGCAGCCGCTTGACGTGGACGGCGATCGTGTTCGTGGACGTGCCGGCCCCCGCATGCCACACGTGCCGCATGATCTGCTCCCGCGTCACCGTCCGGTCGGCGTTGCGCATGAGGTACAGCAGCAGTTCGAACTCCCTGAGGGGCAGGTGGACGACCCGCCCGTCCACGCGTACCTGGTAGGCCCGCACGTCCAGCTCGACGGAGCCGGCGGCGAGCACGTCGCGCTGCTCGGGGGAGGCCGCGTGGATGAACGGCAGCAGCTCCGGCACCCGGTACGGCCGGGCGACGCAGGCCGCCGCCCCGGCGGCGAGTGCCTGGACGGCCTGGTCGGCGTTGCCCTCGCCGACCCCCAGCAGCACGGGCACGGCCCGGGCGAGCCGGACCGCGCGGACGAAGTCGACGGCGCCGATGACCGGCAGGGTGGCCGCCACCAGCACCACGTCGGGCTGGAGCGCGCCGGCCTGCAGCAGGCCCTGAGCGCCGTCGGGCGCGTTGGTGACGGCGACGCCCTCGCGTTCGAGGGCGTCGGCCAGGTCTCCGGCGACGTTCTCGTCGGGGTCGGCGATGAGCAGTACGGGTCTGGTCCGCGTGTCCCCGTTCACCGTGGATGCCGCCTGCTGGTGGGTCATCAGCCGAAGCGCCCGGTGATGTAGTCCTCGGTCGCTTTCTGCGAGGGGTTGGTGAACATCCGGGAAGTTTCGTCCATTTCCACCACCTTGCCCGGCTTGCCCTGGCCGTCGAGGTTGAAGAAGGCCGTCCGGTCGCTGACGCGGGCCGCCTGCTGCATGTTGTGGGTGACGATGACGATCGTGTACTCGTCCTTGAGCTTGACCATGAGGTCCTCGATGGCCAGCGTGGAGATCGGGTCGAGCGCCGAGCACGGCTCGTCCATGAGCAGCACCTGCGGCTTGACCGCGATGGCGCGGGCGATGCAGAGCCGCTGCTGCTGACCGCCCGACAGGCCGGCGCCGGGCTTGTTGAGCCGGTCCTTGACCTCGTTCCAGAGGTTGGCGCCCTTGAGCGACTCCTCGACGATGCCGTCGCTCTCCGACTTCGAGACGCGGCCGTTGAGCCGCAGCCCGGCGGCCACGTTCTCGTAGATCGACATCGTGGGGAACGGGTTCGGACGCTGGAACACCATGCCGATGGACCGGCGCACCGACACCGGCTCGACCGTCGAGCCGTACAGGTCCTCGCCGTCGAGCAGGACCTTGCCCTCCACGCGCGCGCCGGGGATGACCTCGTGCATGCGGTTGAGCGTGCGCAGGAACGTCGACTTGCCGCATCCGGACGGGCCGATGAAGGCCGTGATCGAACGCGGCTCGATCGTCATCGAGACGTCCTCGATGGCCTTGTGCGAGCCGTAGTAGGCGTCGAGGCCGGACACCTGGATCTGCTTGGACATTGCGCTGGTTACCCCCTATCGGCCCCTGGCGGCCGAGCGCCACCAGGCGATGAGCCGCGCCACCAGGTTGAGCAGCATGACGATCAGGATGAGCGTGAGGGCTCCGGTCCAGGCCCGGTCGATGGCGGTGTCGTTGGGACGTCCCGCCTGGTCGAAGACGTAGAGGGGGAGCCCCATCTGCGGCCCGCTGAACGGGTCGTTGTTGATGGAGTCGGTGAAGAACACGGTCAGCAGCAGTGGCGCGGTCTCGCCGGCGACGCGGGCGACGGCCAGCATGACGCCGGTGACGATGCCGGTGAACGCGGTCGGCAGCACGACCTTGACGATCGTGCGCCACTTGGCGACGCCCAGCGCGTACGAGGCCTCGCGCAGGTCGTTCGGCACGAGGCGGAGCATCTCCTCGGCCGATCTGACCACCGTCGGCATCATGAGGATCGACAGGGCGAGCGCGCCGGCCAGCCCGGAGAACGGCATGCCCAGGAACAGGATCCAGAACGCGAGGACGAACAGGCCGGTGACGACGGACGGGACGCCGGTCATGACGTCCACGAAGAAGCTGATGGCCCGGCTCAGCCGGCCGCCGTTGCCGTACTCGGTGAGGTAGATCGCCGTGAGCAGGCCGATCGGCACCGAGATGAGCGAGGCGAGCAGGACCTGCTCCAGCGTGCCGATGATCGCGTGGTAGGCGCCGCCGCCCGCGTCGCGCGCGCCGATGTTGCGCATGGAGTGGGTGAGGAACTCCAGGTCGAACCGGGCGAGGCCGTTCTTGATCACCAGCCAGAGCACCGAGACGAGCGGCACGACGGCCAGCGCGAACGCCAGATAGACCAGCCCCTGCGCCAGGCGGTCCTTGACGCGGCGGCCGGCCGAGATGTGCTGGACGGTGGTCATGCGCCGCTCCTCGCGTATTCCTTGCGGCGGTTGATGATCATGCGGGCGCCCATGTTGACGAGCAGGGTGATGACGAACAGCACCAGACCGGAGGCGATCAGCGCGCCCCGGCCGATCGGGGTGGCCTCGCCGAACCCGTTGGCGATGTTGGCCGCGATGCTGTTGCCGTGCGGGGTGAGGATCTCGATGCTGATGTCGAACGTGGCGGGGAAGATCAGGGCGACCGCGATCGTCTCGCCCATGGCCCGGCCGAGGCCGAGCATCGCGGCGCTGACCACGCCGGGGCGGCCGAACGGCAGCACGGCCATCCGGATCATCTCCCAGCGGGTGGCGCCGAGGGCGAGCGCGGCCTCCTCGTTCATCCTGGGGGTCTGCAGGAAGACCTCGCGCGAGATCGCGGCGATGATCGGCAGGATCATGATGGCCAGCACGACGCCGCCCGCGAGCATGGTCTTGCCGCCGATCGCGCCCTCGCCGGAGAACAGCGGGAACCAGCCGAGGTGCGCGTTCAGCCACTCCGACGGCGTCTTCAGCAGCGGCACCAGGAACGTCACGCCCCACAGGCCGTAGACGACGCTGGGGACGGCGGCGAGCAGGTCGACCAGGTAGCCGAGCGGCCCGGCCAGGCGGCGCGGGGCGTAGTGGGAGATGAACAGCGCCACGCCCATGGCCACCGGAGTGGCGATGACGAGCGCGATGGCGGAGCTCAGGACGGTGCCGAAGGCAAGGGCGGCGATGCCGAAGACCTGGCTGCCGTTCGGCTCCCAGGTCAGGTCGGTGAAGAAGTTGCCCTTGTTGGCCCGGAGCGCGGGGACCGCCTCGCTGATGAGGAACACGGCGATGGCCGCCATGATCGCCAGCAGGAGGATGCCCGCGCCGGTGGCGGCGAAGCGGAAGGGCGCCTCACCGTGGCTGCGCCGCGAGGCGGACCGGCGCGTGGCCGGTCCGCCCCCACGGGTACGGACGTCAGTCGTCATCGGCGGATCTAGGAGATCGCCTCGACGGCGGTGCGGACCTTGGTGAGCAGCTCGCCCGACAGGGGCGCGTAGCCCAGGTCCTTCAGCGCGGTCTGGCCCTCGTCGCTGGCGGTGTAGGTGAGGAAGGACTTGACCAGCTTGGCCTCGTCGGCCGACAGGCCCTTCTCGCAGGTGATCTCGTAGGTCACGAGGACGATCGGGTAGGCGCCCGCCGTCTTGGTGGCGTAGTCGATGCCCAGCTTGAGGTCGTTGCCGGTGCCCTTGATCTCGGCGGTCTCGACCGTCTTGGCCGCGCTCTCGGGGGTCAGCTCGACGAACTCGCCGGCGCCGTTGGCCACCTTGGCCTTCTGGAGCTGGGAGTTCTCGGCGAACGACAGCTCGACGTAGCTGATGGCGCCCTCGGCGCCCTTCACCGAGGAGGCGATGCCGTCGGAGCCCTTGGCGCCCTGGCCCTTGGCCTCGGCGGGCCAGGCCTTGGCCGGCTCGTACGGCCACTCGGCGGTCGCCTTGAGGAACTTCGTGAAGTTGTCGCTCGTGCCCGACTCGTCGGCCCGGTGGAAGGCCTGGATCGGGGTGGAGGGCAGCTTGGCCTGCGGGTTGTCGGCCTTGATGGCGGCGTCGTCCCACTTGGTGATCTTGCCGTTGAAGATGGCGCCGATCGTCTTGGGGGAGAGCTGAAGGCCGTCCACGCCGGGCAGGTTGTAGACGACCGCGATCGGGCCGGTCACCATCGGGATGTTGATGGCCTTGCCGGTCTTGCACCGGGCGTCGGCCTGCGCCGGCTCGCCCTTGTCGTCCTTGAGGGCCGAGTCGGAACCCGCGAAGGCGACCGTGCCCTGGATGAACGCCTGCACGCCCGCGCCCGAGCCGCTCGGCTGGTAGTTGACGCTGACGCCCGCGTTCTTGGACTGGAAGTCCTTCTTCCACTGGTCGATCGCGTTGGCCTGGGCCGAGGAACCGGCGGCGTTGATGGTGCCGCTGAGCCCGCTGCCAGCGGCGCCGGTGGCGGCGGCCGAGCTGGTGCTCGCGCTGCCGGAGCTGTTGTTGTCTGTGCCGCACGCAGCGAGCGAGAGCGCGCCGACGACGGCGACGGCGGCGAGCCGGCCTGCATACTTCACGGTTGGGTTCCTCCCACTTGGTCCTTAGTCGCCACTGAAGCTATGCAGGCAAAGTGACTCACAACCCCTGACAAGGGTGAACGTTCGGTGAACGGGCCCGGTCGCCCCCATGATGGGGTTTATGACGTATCGCGTATGCCTGGTGTGCATGGGGAACATCTGCAGGTCACCGATGGCGGAGGTGGTCCTCCGTCACGTGCTGGAGGAGCGCGGGCTGGGCCGCCGGGTCACCGTGGAGAGCGCCGGCACGGGCGGATGGCACGCGGGCGACCCGATGGACACCCGCGCCCTGCGCACGCTGTCCGACCACGGGTACGACGGCTCGGCCCACCGGGCCCGGCAGTTCACCCGCGACTGGTTCGACCGCTACGACCTGGTCCTCGCCATGGACCGCGACAACCTCGCCGTCCTGCGGGGGATGGCTCCCGCCGGCGTCGAGGTGAGCCTGTTCCGCTCGTTCGACCCGGCGGCGCCCGAGGGGGCCGAGGTGCCGGATCCCTACTACGGGGGTCCGGAGGGCTTCGTGGAGGTGCTGGGGCTCGTCGAGGCGGCGGCCGAGGGCGTCGCGAAGCACATCGCTGATGAGATCGGCTGACGGGCGGGTCCATCGCATCGGCCGCCGGGCGGGCCGATGAGGTGGGCCGAGGACCTCGGGGTGTCGCACGGCTGGCGGCTGCGGGGCGGCGTGCTGGACGACGGTCGCCGGGTGTTCGCCAAGGTCGGGAAGGCCTCGCCGGTGTTCGCCTCGGAGGCGGCCGGGCTGCGGTGGCTGGGCGAGGCCATGGACGTCCCCGAGGTGGTGGAGGTGGCCGAGGACCGCCTGGTGCTGTCATGGGTGGACACGGAGCCGCCCGGCCCGGCCGCCGCCGAGCGGTTCGGGCGGGCGCTCGCGCGCATGCACCGGGCGGGGGCGCCCGCCTTCGGGGCGCCCTGGCCGGGCTTCATCGCCGACCTGCCGATGGACAACTCGGCCGCCGACGACTGGCCGGCCTTCTACGCCACCCGGCGCGTCCTTCCGTTCGTACGGCGGGCGCGGCTTCCCGCCGGGGACGTACGGCGCATCGAGCGGGCCGTGGAGCGTTTCCCGGAGGCGGCCGGTCCGCCGGAGCCGCCGGCCCGCATCCACGGCGACCTGTGGAGCGGGAACGTGCTGTGGTCCGGCGGCACCGCCGTGCTGGTGGACCCCGCCGCCCACGGCGGGCACCGGGAGACGGACCTGGCCATGCTGGCGCTGTTCGGCGTGCCGTACGAGGAGCGGATCCTCGCGGCGTACCAGGAGGAGAGCCCGCTGGCCGACGGCTGGCGCGAGCGGGTGCCGCTGCACCAGCTCCATCCGCTGCTGGTGCACGTGGTGCTGTTCGGCGGGTCGTACCGGGAGAGCCTGATGCGGGCGGTGGACCGGGTGCTGGCTCTCGGACGGGCGGGGTGACGGGCCTCAGGCGCCGGGGGTGCGGCCGTCGTTCAGCCGCTTGATCACCTCGTCGTGGAGGAGGCCGTTGGTGCAGACCAGGCTGCCGCCCTCCAGACCGGGCCTGCCCTCGACGTCGGTCCAGACGCCGCCCGCCTCCTCGACGATCACCGTCAGGGCCGCCATGTCCCATGGCGACAGCTCCGGCTCCGCCGAGATGTCGACCGAGCCCTCGGCGACCATCATGTGCGACCAGAAGTCGCCGTACGCGCGGGTGCGCCAGCAGGCGCGGCCGAGGTCGAGGAAGGGTTCGAGGCGGCCCGTCTCCTCCCAGCCGCCGAAGCTGGAGTAGGAGAACGACGCGTCGCTCAGGGCGGAGACCTGCGACACCTGCATGCGGGTGGCCCTGGCCAGGCTCTTGCCGGTCCAGGCGCCGCCCTCGGTGGCGGCCCACCAGCGGCGGCCGAGGGCCGGGGCCGACACCAGGCCCACGACGACCTTGCCGTACTCCATCAGCGCGATCAGCGTCGCCCACACGGGCACGCCGCGCACGTAGTTCTTCGTGCCGTCGATGGGGTCGATGATCCAGGACCTGGCGCCCCAGCCGGTCTGGCCGAACTCCTCGCCGACGACCGCGTCGCGCGGGCGGGCGCGGCGCAGCGTGCCGCGGATGGCCTCCTCGACCGCCCGGTCGGCGTCGCTGACCGGGGTGAGGTCGGGCTTGGTCTCGACCTTGAGGTCCACGGCCTTGAACCGGCGCATCGTCAGGTCGTCGGCGGCGTCCGCCATCACGTGGGCGAGGCGTAGATCGTCGTTGTAACCCTGCACGGTTCGCCACGCTACCGTGCCGGGCCTCCCGAGCATCAGGGGCCCGCGTCGCCTTTCCCGAAAGTGCCCTTCCGGATGGGTTGAACATGGCTTGGATGCTTTTCGCCGCAGCTGGCTGCGTTCTGGTGTTACTCGTCAGTAGCATCGGGGCATGACGCTCGACGCCGGAGCCCTGCTGCTCCAGACCGTTCCGTTCGCCCGCACCCTGGGCGTCACCTTCGACCACACCGGGGACGGGCGCGCCGTGTGCCGCCTGACCGACCGCGCCGACCTGCACAACCACGTGGCCGGACCGCACGCCGGCGCGCTGTTCACGCTCGCGGAGTCGGCCTCGGGCGCCGCCATGCTGTCGGCGCTCGGCGACCAGCTCGCCCGCGCGGTGCCGCTCACGACCGGGGCGACCGTCCAGTACCACAAGCTCGCCAAGGGCGACGTGGTCGCCGAGGGGCGGCTGCTCGCCGCGCGCGAGGACGTCATCGCCGAGCTGGACGCGGGCAAGCGGCCGGAGTTCGACGTCGCGGTGGAGGTCAGGAACGGGGAGGACGTGCCGGTGTGCTCGTTCACGTTCACGTGGACGCTGCGGCCCAACCGCACGTGAACGCGGCCAACCGCACGTGAACGCGGCCAACCGCACGTGAACGCGGCCAACCGCACGTGAGCGTGGCGGGGACACTCTGAGCGGAGGAACCCTCCGCGCGGGGAAACGTGCGTAAGGAGCCCTTGCGCGAGGAGATGCGTGCAGGGAGGACCGTGGCCGGTCCGCTGCGCGCAGGGAGATGCGCCATGGCAGCTCGTACGGCGGGCTGGTCCGGACGACGGCGGCCGGGGACCTGGCCCGGACGGCGGTGTCCGGGGACTTGGCCCGGACGGCGGTGTCCGGGGGCGACCGTCGTTTCAGGTGGCGGGGGACTCGTCCGGGGCGCCCTCGCGGATCGCCAGCAGGCGGCGGAGGGACTCCAGGCGCGCCGGGTCGGCGTGCCCGGCCGCCACCCACGCGTCCAGCGCGCACCCGTCACTCAGATGCGTGCAGCCCTTGGGACAGTCGACCGTGCCCTCCACCAGGTCGGGGAAGCTCGCGAGCACCGTCTCGACCGACACGTGGGCCAGGCCGAAACTGCGCACGCCGGGCGTGTCGATGATCCAGCCGCCCTCCGGCAGCTCCAGGGCCACGGCCGACGTCGAGGTGTGACGGCCTCGGCCGGTCACCGCGTTGACGTGGGAGACCGCCCGGTTGGCGTCCGGGACGAGCGCGTTGACCAGCGTCGACTTGCCCACCCCCGAGTGGCCCACGAGCACGCTGACGCGGCCCTCCAGATGGTCGTGCAACTCGTCGAGCGAACCGCCCTTGTGCACCACGACGTGCGGGACGCCGAGCGGCCGGTAGAGGGCGAGCAGGTCGTCGGGCGGCGCGAGGTCGGACTTGGTGAGGCAGAGCAGCGGCTCGATCTCGGCGTCGAAGGCGGCGACGAGAATCCGGTCGATCATCCGGGGACGCGGCGGCGGGTCGGCCAGCGCGGTGACGATGACGAGCTGGTCGGCGTTGGCCACGATCGGCCGCTCGATGCCGTCGGTGTCCTCCGTGTCGTCGGCCGAGCGCCGCAGCATCGAGGTGCGCGGTTCTACCCGCACCACGCGGGCCAGCGTGTCGGGCTGCCCCGACACGTCGCCGACCAGCGCCACCCGGTCGCCCACCACGATGCCCTTGCGGCCCAGCTCCCGGGCCTTCATCGCGACGACCAGGCGGGAACGCTGCCGCGCTCCACGCTTGGCGGCCGAACCCTTGGGCCGCTCCGCCTCGACCAGCGCGGTGTAGCGTCCCCGGTCGACGGCCACGATGAACCCTTCGACGGCGTCCTCGTGCGCAGGCCGGATACGGGTCCGTGGCCGTGACCCCTTGCCCGGCCTGACCCGTACGTCGTCCTCGTCGTACTCCCGCTTCCTCAGCGGTCTTCACCCCTGCGATCGTTCCTGTGTGCCTTCAGCGGCCGCCGACCCCGGAGCCCGGGCGTCGAGGCCGCGCGTCCTGCATCCCCCCGCCCGCCGGACGGGAGTGACGACACCCTCCGCACCTCCACGCCCGCCCCGAGCGCGCGGGGAGGGGCCGTCGGCTCGGTCTCACGCACCTCGGGCGCGGGGGATGACGCTGTATGCGCCTTCCCACGCGCGCCGGGCGCATGCACTGCCGCCGTGCACGTCTCCGCGCTCGTTGCGGTCATGTGCGATGTCGCCGCACGTGTCTCCGCGCCCGTCCAGAAGGTGCGTGATGTCGCCGTCTGTGTCTTCGCGGTCATCCCGGTCGCGTACGGAGCCGCCGCACGCCCCTTCTCGCCCGTCCGGCGCGCATGCGATGCCGCTGTGCCTGCCTCAGGACCCGTCTCCCGAGCCTGTGGGGACGCCGCGCGTGCCCCCTCGCGTTGCCCGGAAAGGTGCGGTACCGCAGGCCGTCCTGTGGTCACGTTGCGCCGGGGCGCGTTCATTGCGAGCCCAGCATCGACGCCCACATGGTCGTGAACTCCGGAAGGGTCTTGCCGGTCGTCGCGATGTTCTCGACCTCGACGCCCGGCACCGCGAGGCCGATGACCGCCCCGGCCGTGGCCATGCGATGGTCGTCGTAGCTGTGGAAGACGCCGCCGTGCAGCGGGCGCGGCCGGACGATCAGGCCGTCGTCGGTCTCCTCGGCGTCGCCGCCGAGCCGGTTGATCTCGGTGGCGAGCGCCGCGAGCCGGTCGGTCTCGTGGCCGCGCAGGTGCGCCACCCCGCGTACGCGGCTCGGTGAGGAGGCCAGCGCGGCCAGAGCGGCGATCGTGGGCGTCAGCTCGCCCACCTCACGCAGGTCGGCGTCGATGCCCTCGATCCGGCCCGAGCCGGTGACCGACAGCACGCCGTCGTCGTCCAGGTGGACGGTGGCGCCCATGTCGGCGAGCAGGCCGCGCAGCGCGTCGCCCGGCTGGGTGGTGACGGCCGGCCAGCCCGGGATCGTGACCGTGCCCCCCGTGACCATGGCGGCGGCCAGGAACGGGGCCGCGTTCGACAGGTCGGGCTCCACCGTGAGGTCGCGGGGCGCGACGGGGCCGGGCTCGACCCGCCACACGTCGCGCTCGCCGTCGTCCACGCGCACGCCCGCCGCCCGCAGCATCTGCACGGTCATGTCGATGTGCGGCTGCGACGGCACGGGCGGGCCGGAATGGCGGATCGTGACGCCCTTCTCGAAGCGCGCCGCCGTGAGCAGCAGCCCCGAGACGAACTGGGACGACGCCGACGCGTCGATCGTGACCTCGCCGCCCGCGATCGGCCCGCTGACCGTGAACGGCAGCGCGTCGCCCTCCACGCGGGCGCCCAGGGCGCGCAGCGCGTCGAGGATCGGGCCCATCGGACGCTTGCGCGCGTGCGGGTCGCCGTCGAAGGTCACCGGGCCGTCGGCCAGCGCAGCCACCGGCGGGACGAACCGCATCACCGTGCCGGCCAGGCCGGCGTCGACGTGCGCGCCGCCGCGCACCGGGCCCGGTGTCACCCGCCAGTCGACCGAGGCGGAGGTCTCGGCCGTCGGCTCCAGCGTCGCGCCGAGGGAGCGCAGGGCGGCGACCATGAGGTCGGCGTCGCGGCTGCGCAGCGCCCTGCGCACGGTGCCGGGACCCTCGGCGAGGGCGGCGAGCACGAGGGCGCGGTTGGTGACCGACTTGGAGCCGGGCAGCTCGACGGACGCGGCCACGGGGCCGGTGGCGACGGGAGCGGGCCAGTGCTGAGCGGGCATGGGCCCAAGCCTATCGGGCCAGGGGCGAAGCGGCCGTCGCCCTGGCCGAAGGCCTGTGGACAGGCGTGGAGGATGACCCTCTGTCTGTGGACAGGGGGCAGGGGGGAGGGGACAGGGGTGGATGGCGGCTCTCTGTCTGTGGATCGGGGGCGGTGGGCGGTCCCGCCTGTGGATCGGGCGGGACGGCCGCTCTCCGCCTGGGTGCGGAGGAAGGCGGGCCCCCTGCAGTGGGTGGGAACACGCGAGCGAAAGCCCCACGTGGCAATGTGGGGGCATGTGCGGTAGATACGCGTCGGCGCGCAAGAAGCACGAGCTGCTGGAGGAGTTCCAGGTCGAGCTCGACGGCGACCCCGACAAGGAGCTGGGTCCCGACTACAACGTGGCCCCGACCAAGAACGTCTACGCCGTGCTCAGCCGCGTGCCCAAGGAGGCCGGGCGGGCGGTGCGGCAGCTCAGGGTCGTGCGTTGGGGGCTGGTCCCGGCCTGGGCCAAGGACCCGTCGATCGGCTCGCGCATGATCAACGCCCGGGCCGAGACGCTGGCGGAGAAGCCGTCGTTCCGGCAGGCGTTCGCCAAGCGCAGGTGCCTGCTGCCCGCCGACGGCTACTTCGAGTGGATGCCGGTCGAGGGCGACGACGGCAAGAAGCGCAAGCAGCCGTACTTCATCCGCCCGGACGACGGCGGGGTGTTGGCGATGGCCGGCCTGTACGAGTTCTGGAAGGACCCCTCGCGCGCGGACGACGACCCGCTCAAGTGGCTCGTCACCTGCACCGTCATCACCACGGACGCGGAGGACGAGCTGGGCCGCATCCACGACCGGATGCCCATGATGATCGAGCAGGACCGGTGGGCCGAGTGGCTCGACCCCAAGCTCACCGACACGGAGAGCGTCTCGGGGCTGCTGGTGCCCGCGAGTCCCGGCCGGCTGGCGGCGATCCCCGTCTCCACCGACGTCAACAACGTCCGCAACAACGGCCCTGACCTCATCAAGCCGCTCCCTCCCGAGGAGGCTCCCGCCCTCTTCTGAAGGTGTAAAAGCCCGGTCAAGTGGGCATTCGGTGAGAAAAGCGGTGCATTCGCTTACTAGGAGTCACCGCCACCACCTTGCCCCCCAAGCTCCGCGCGGGACAACCGGGGAGTCCCGCCGCGGGATGCCGTCATTCACCCGGAGGTGCGGATCCGTGGAGGTCACGTCCGCTCGCCAGCGGCTGCAGCAGATGCTCGCCGACCTCGACCGTTCGATCGGCGTGTTACGAGGGGACCCCCTCTCGGTCAACGACCGCTCGCCGGCCGACGCCGGCTCCGACCTCAGCGACGCCGACCGCGCCCAGGCCATGCTGGCCGTCGCCACGACGCAGCGGCGGGCCGTGCTGGACGCGATCGAACGCCTCGACGAGGGCACGTACGGCAGGTGCGTCGACTGCGCCAAGCCGGTGCCGGAGGGCCGGCTGGAGGCGCGTCCCGAGGCGGCGCGGTGCGTGCAGTGCCAGGGGAAGCGGGAACGCCGCCGCTGAGCGTCGGGACGCTCAGGAGAGGCGGGAACGCCGCCGCCGAGCGTCGGGACGCGCGTCAGGCCTTGCGGGCGCTGGCCACCAGGTGGATGCCGACCGTGTCGTCGTCGTCCGGGTGCGCCTCCAGCTCCGTGCGCACCAGCCACGTCAGCGCCCGCGTGCCGGAGCCGAGCACGTGGTCGACCGTCGAGGGCGACAGCACGGTGCGCGGACGCACCCACTCCACCTCCAGGCCCGCGCCGATGAGCAGCTCCTGCAGCTGCGCGCTGCTGAAGCAGCGGGTGATGCTGCCGTCGGGCCAGGGCACGAGCATGACCTCGCCGGTCTGGCGCAGGTGCTGCCACTGGCCCTGCTCGGCCAGGATCGCCATGCCCAGCACCAGCGAGTCGACGCAGACCAGCACGCGCCCGCCCGGTCGCAGCACGCGCGCCACGTCGCTCATCGCGGACTCGGCCATCAGCTCGATCGACATGGCCCGTTCCTCGGCGACGACCGCGTCGACGCTCTCGTCCGGCAGGAACGACAGGTCGTCGGCGCGCACCTGGCGCACCTCGCCGGCCTCGTGGCCCGGGGCGTCGGCCTCGCGCAGCCACGGCTGGCCGTCCACGGTCCGCAGCCTCGCCTGGGGGTCGGCGACCCGCCGGAAGTCGAGCACCTCGATCACGCGGTGCCCGGCCCTGGCGAGCTGGCCGGACCACCGCCCGCGCCCGCCGGACAGGTCGAGCACCACGGAGGGCGTCGCGGGAAGCCACCGGCTCAACTGCTCGGCCACGACGGCACGGTAGAAGGTCCAGTACGGTCCGAGCGTCCCTGAGCCGTTCAGTTCCTCGGCCGGAATGGGCAGCACACGCGACTCCTGGGTTCCGGAAAATGGCTACCAGCCGGTACGTATGGTTTTCCCCGCACCGGGTCGTTCGTCACCTTCCATCTTGCGGGAACAGACGCGGGCACGGGCGTGTTGCGACGAGCATGCTCACACTCATGGACCCGCTCCCCGGTGGCCGGGCGCCGCAGGACGAGCGGGTATTCTCCCCTGAGTACGGTGTCCCGGCACAACCGGCCACCGGTGATCTTAGGGGGGTGGGCCTGGTGCCCGCGACAGGCGCGGAGACTCTCGAGCAACGCAGCGAGCGGTTCGAGCGCGAAGCGATGCCGTATCTCGAGCAGCTCTACTCCGCGGCGCTCCGGATGACCCGCAACCCATCCGACGCCGAGGACCTGCTCCAGGAGACCTTCGCCAAGGCGTTCGCGTCCTTCCACCAGTTCCAGGAGGGCACCAACCTCAAGGCCTGGCTGTACCGGATCCTGACGAACACCTTCATCAACAGCTACCGCAAGAAGCAGCGGGAGCCGAAGCAGTCGGGCACCGAGGAGATCGAGGACTGGCAGCTCGCCCGCGCCGAGTCGCACACGTCGAGCGGTCTGAAGTCCGCCGAGGTCGAGGCCCTCGAGCACCTGCCCGACGGCGACATCAAGGAGGCGCTGGCCGCGCTCCCCGAGGAGTTCCGCATCGCCGTCTACCTCGCCGACGTCGAGGGCTTCCCGTACAAGGAGATCGCCGACATCATGGGCACTCCGATCGGCACCGTCATGTCGAGGCTCCACCGCGGACGCAGGCAGTTGCGGACGCACTTGGAGGACTACGCACGCGAGCGTGGCCTTGTCCCCGCGGAGGGTTCCAAATGAGCTGCGGCAACCCGCACGAGACCGACTGTCGTGAGGTGCTCGACAAGGTCTACGCCTACCTCGACGGCGAGCTCGAGGAGGGCGACTGCGTCGACATCCGCGTCCACCTCGACGAGTGCGGCCCGTGCCTGAAGGAGTACGACCTCGACAAGGTGGTCAAGCAGCTGGTCGCCAAGCACTGCGGCTGCGATCCGCTGCCCGGCGACCTGCGATCCAAGGTCCTCGCGCGCATCGCGCAGGTGAGAGCCGACCTGTCCGACTAAAATTCGGCCCATGCGCGTGCTCGTCACCGGTGGTGCCGGTTTCATCGGGTCCAATCTCGTCGATCGGCTGCTGGCCGACGGGCACGAGGTCGTCGTGGTGGACGATCTGTCGTCCGGCGACCGCGACAACCTGTCCGGCGCCCTGACCAGCGACCGGTTCCGGCTGCGGGTGCTGGACGTCTGCGATCCCGCCCTGGCCGACCTGGCCGCCGAGGCACGGCCGGAGGTGGTCTGCCACCTGGCCGCGCAGATCAGCGTGCGCCGCAGCGTCGCCGACCCGCTCCACGACGCCCGGGTCAACGTGGTGGGCACCGCGTCGGTGCTGGCCGCCGCCCGCGCCGGCGGCGCCCGCAAGGTGGTCTTCGCCTCCTCCGTCGCCGTCTACGGCCGTCCCGCCACGATCCCGGTGCCCGGCGACGCACCGACGGACCCGCGTTCGCCGTACGCGGCCTCCAAGCTCAGCGGCGAGACCTACCTCGCCACCTTCCGCGCCCTGCACGGCATCGAGTGCACGACCCTCGTGCTGTCCAACGTGTACGGCCCGCGCCAGTCGCCCGAGGGCGAGGCCGGCGTGGTCGCCATCTTCACCGACGGCCTGCTCAGCGGCACCCCCACGGTCGTCTACGGTGACGGCGGCCAGACCCGTGACTACGTCTACGTGGACGACGTGGTCGACGGGTTCGTCCGGGCGTGCGGCAAGGCCGGCGACGGACGCAGGTTCAACCTCGGCACCGGCATCCAGACCACCGACCGCAGGCTGCACACCCTCATCGCCGACGCCGCCGGCCGGCCCGACAAGCCCGGGTTCGCGCCGCCCCGGCTGGGCGACCTGCCCGCCATGGCGGTCGACCCGGTGCCCGCCTACGACGGGCTCGGCTGGCAGCCGCGCACCGACCTGGCCACCGGCCTGAAGGCCACGGTCGAGTGGGCCAGGAGTCGCCGGGGGTAGCCGGTTGATTACGCTTTGCTTGCGATTCGTGACTCCGCCGGTGCGACGACCCCGCGTTCTGTAGCGTGAGCCCCAGGACTCAAGGGGGAGGCACAGCGGATGTCGAAGACATGGATCGCCCGCCTGATCACGGGTATCACGTTGATCGCTCCTGTCGCGCTGCTGATCACGGGTGGGGGCCTCATCCCGCCCGGGGTCTCGTGGACCTGAACCGGCCGTGAGAGGCCGCCATGCGTGAACTGTCGTGGCCTGCGAGGGTCTACCTGGTCACCGTCATCGCCCTCGGGGCCGGGGTCATCGCCCACAGCGTGACCACCCTCGGGCAGGCGGTGGCCCCCGGGCGCCTGGGCACCGAGGAGCTGGGCACGCTGCTCGTGCTGGCCCTGCTGTTCCTCGTGTGCGAGTCGATGCCGACCCTGCTCAACGTGGAGCAGTTCGCGGTGTCGGTGAGCTTCTCGGCCGCCCTGGCGGCCGTGGTGCTGCTGGGGCCGGAGGGCACGGCGCTCGTGGGGTTCACCGCGGTGTTGAGCGTGCGGCCCGGGTTGCCGCTGGTCAAGCGGCTCTTCAACGGCGCGCAGTTCGCCATCTGCGGTCACGCGGCCGGCTGGGTCTACGTACAGCTCGGGGGCCGCATCGGGGTGCCGGAGGTGCACGCCTTCGACGACCTGATCGGCCCCTACGTCGCGGCCACGGCGGTGTTCGTGCCGCTGAACATCCTGCTCACGCTCACCATGATCCGCCTGGCGACCGGGGTGCGGGCCGTGGAGGTCCCGATGCGGGGCCTGGCCCAGTTCCTGCTGTCCTACCTCGGGTACGGCACGTTCGGGCTGCTCGTGGCGGGGCTGTGGGCGACCGTGCAGTCGATCTCGGCGGTGCTGGTGCTGGTGCCGCTGTTCGTCGCCCGATGGGCGTTCGGGCAGTACCACGCCCAGCAGCGCTCGTACGACGCCACCATCGCGGCCCTGTGCCAGGCGGTGGAGACCAAGGACTACTACACCCGGGGCCACTGCACCCGCGTGTCGGCCGCCTCCAGCATGATCGCCCAGGAGATCGGCATGGGCCAGGAGCGGCTGCGGGCCATCCGCTACGCGGGCATGCTGCACGACGTGGGCAAGCTCGGCGTGCCCACCAAGGTGCTGCAGAAGGAGGGGCCGCTCACCGAGGAGGAGTTCGCCGCGATCCAGCTCCACCCCATGCGGGGGCTGGAGATCGTGCGCGGCATCGACTTCCTCGACGAGGCGTACGCCGGGATCATGCACCACCACGAGCGCCACGACGGCAGGGGCTACCCGATGGGGCTGGCCGGCGACGAGATCCCGGAGTTCGCGCGGATCATCGCGGTGGCCGACGCGTTCGACTCGATGACCTCCGACCGCTCCTACCGGGGCGCGCGGCCGGTCGAGGTGGCCGTGCAGGAGCTGCGCAAGAACGCCGGCACCCAGTTCGACCCCGTCATGGTGAGCGCCTTCGTCAAGGCGCTCGAACACCAGCCGTGGCAGCCGCCGCGCCGCGTCGAGCCGCCGCCGCCCGACGCCGACGAGGCGGCGGTCAAGGACCACGACGACCCCACGATGCCCATCGAAGTGGTGAGCGGACCGTGAGCCGGGCCTTCCAGGGCCTCGACTCCGGTCAGCTCCTGCTGATCTGCGCGGCCGGGCTGGTCGCCGTCGCCGGGGTCGCGCACACGGCCGCCACCGGGCTCGACCATCCCGAGATCGCGGTCGGGTTCGGCGCGCTCATCGCGGTGGGGGAGCTGGCCCGGCTCACCATGCCGGGCAACAGGGAGGTCGCGCCCATCGGGGCGGCCGCCGCCCTCGGCTACACGCTGCTGCTCGACCTCAGCCAGGACCAGCTCCGCCACTCGGCGCTCCAGGTCGTGGCGGTGATCGCCGTCGGCATGATCGCCGGGGCGCTGCCGCACCTCGCGGTCGGCCGGCCGCCGCGGCTCGACGCGATGGCCCGCCGGCTGCTCACCGGCGCGCTGCTCGCCTTCGCGTTCCGGCCGCTGGCCGACCCGCTGTTCAGGCTCACGCAGGGGCCCGACCCGACGTGGTGGCCGGCGCTCGCGGTGATGGTGGTGCTGATCGCGGTCACGCTGCTGGTGGACGTGCTGATCGCCGCGCTGCTGCGGGCCGAGCAGGTGCGCACCGCCTTCCGGGTCGCGGTGCGCGACGAGCTGAACATGGCGTTCCCGCTGGGCGCCGCGGTGGCCGCCTCAGGCGTGCTGCTCGCCCTGGCCACCCACAGCATGGACCTCGTCGCCCTGCTGGTGTTCGCCGCGCCGCTGCTGGTCACGCAGGTGGCCTTCCGCAAGTACGCGGGGATCCGCGCCACCTACCTGCAGACCGTACGGGCGCTGTCGCGCGTCACCGAGGTCGGCGGGTACGTCGAGCCGGGCCACTCGCGCCGGGTGAGCCGGCTGGCCGTGGCCATCGGCCGGGAGCTGGGGATGGCCGAGCCCGAGCTGCTGGAGCTGGAGTACGCCGCGCTCATGCACGACATCGGCCAGCTCTCGCTGCGCGACCCGATCCCCGGCGGCGCCACCGTGCTGGCCGATCCGGAGCAGGCTCGGCGCATCGCCGAGCTGGGCGCCGAGGTCATCAAGCAGACGGGCGTGCTGGACCGGGTGGCCGACGTGGTGCGCCGCCAGTGCGACCCCATCAGCGACGACCCGCCGCTGTCCAGCCGCATCATCAAGGTCGCCAACGCCTACGACGACCTGGTGGGCGGCTCGACCGACCGCGACCGGGCGGGCGCGGCCCTCGAACGCATCCGCCTGGCCGCCGGCTCGGCCTACGACCCGGCCGCCATCGAGGCGCTGTCGCGGGTCATCGACCGTCTCGCCGCCGTCCACCGTCTCTGACACCGTTCACCGTCTCTGACGCCGTCCACGGTCTCTGACGCCGTTCACCGTCCCTGAGCCCTGGCATCGTCCCAGCGGGCGCCTCAGGGCCGCCCCAGCCGCGCCGGAGGACCACCCCAGCCCGGCCCCAGCGCGGCCCCAGTCCCGCCCCAGCGCCGGCTCACGGCCGGGCCGGGCGGCGAGGGCGCCCGCTCGTCCGACCTCTATAGCGCGAGCGCGCGCATCCTCGTTTCCCCTGCGTTCGGGATGGCACATCATTGTGGGTTTCCTACAGATCGCGCTCTTTGGATCAGTCGTTTCAGCGGAACGGGCGGATGTCACGCCGCCCGTAAGGTGGGCGGCGTGCTTACTGAGACGCTCGGACCCGTTCTGGTCGCCAACCGGGGGGAGATCGCCCGGCGGATCATCCGCACGGTCAAGCGGATGGGCCTGCGCGCCATCGCCGTCCACTCCGAGGCGGACGCCGACCTGCCGTTCGTGCGCGAGGCCGACGAGGCCGTGCTGATCGGCCCGGCCAACCCCGCGCAGAGCTACCTCGACGCCGCAAAGGTGCTGGAGGCCGCGCGCGCCACCGGAGCGCGGGCGATCCACCCCGGTTACGGCTTCCTCGCGGAGAACGCCGCGTTCGCCCGGGCCGTCGTCGACGCCGGTCTGGTCTGGATCGGCCCGGCGCCCGAGGCGATCGACCGGATGGGCGACAAGATCAACGCGCGCAACCTGATGGAGGACGCCGGCGTGCCGGTGGCCGCGGGCACCCGCGAGCCGGTCACGGACCTGGAGCTCGCCCGGAAGGCCGCCCTGGACATCGGCTACCCGGTCATGGTCAAGACCGCGGGCGGCGGCGGTGGCATCGGCATGAGCGTCGCGCACGACGAGGAGGCCCTGGCCAAGGCGTTCGAGCAGGCGGCCAGGGCGGCGGCCCGGTTCGCGGCGGCCGCGGCGGAGGGCGGCGAGGGCGACGCGCTGGCCGGCCCCGCGATCCTGCTGGAGCGCTACATCGAGCGGGCCCGCCACGTCGAGGTGCAGATCCTCGGCCTGCCCGACGGCACCGTCGTGGCGCTGGGCGAGCGTGACTGCTCCGTGCAGCGCCGCCACCAGAAGGTGGTCGAGGAGTCGCCGTCCCCCGGCATCACGCAGGAGCTGCGCGAGCGCATGCTGGCCGCCGCCGTGCGGGCCGGCGAGGCGGTGGGCTACCTCGGCGCCGGCACCGTCGAGTGCCTGGTCGACGCCGACAAGCAGGACTTCGTCTTCCTGGAGATGAACACCCGCCTCCAGGTGGAGCACCCGGTCACCGAGCTCGTCACGGGGCTCGACCTGGTGGAGCTCCAGCTTCGGGTGGCGGCCGGCGAGCAGCCGGAGGTGCGTCCCGAGGTGCGCGGACACGCCTTCGAGTTCCGCGTCTACGCCGAGGACCCCAAGCGCTTCCTCCCCGGACCCGGCACGATCACCGCGTGGGCCGAGCCCGCCGGTGAGGGCGTGCGCGTCGACTCCGGCTACGAGGAGGGCAACACGGTCACCCCGTTCTACGACCCCCTCATGGCCAAGCTCTGCGTCCACGGCGAGACGCGCGGCCAGGCGCTGGAGCGGGCCCGCGAGGCGATCGCCGGCTTCACCGTGGAAGGGCCGAAGAACAACCTGCCGTTCTGCGCCGAGCTGCTGGACGAGGCGGAGTTCGCCTCGGGTGACTATGACACCGGGCTCGTCGGGCGGATGCGCGGCGGTCGCGCATGACATCCTTGGATCCGTTGAAAGAGGGGAGCCCCGGTGGCTGAGGTACGCGCCGAGATGGTGGCGAACGTGTGGAAGGTCGTCGTCAAGGAGGGTGACACGGTGTCCGACGGCGACACCCTGGTCATCCTCGAGTCCATGAAGATGGAGATCCCGGTCCTCACCGAGGACGACGGTGTGGTGACGCAGCTCAAGGTCAACGAGGGCGACGTCATCCAGGAGGGCGACCTCATCGCCGTCATCGAGTAGTCGCGCGCTCCATGAAGGCGGCACGGTCGACCACGACGCGCTCGATCGTGCCACGGCCGACGACTCTGTCCTTGCCGCGTGCCTCGAACGCGAAGACCAGCCGCTTGCCGTCGACCTGGGTGAGCTCGGTGGTGAACTGGACGTGCGCGCCCAGCGGGCTCGGCGCCAGGTGCTCCAGCTCCACGCGGGTGCCGACCGTGCTCTGGCCGGGCGCGAGGTGCGGGCGCACGGCCTGGACGGTCGCCATCTCGGCGAAGGTGAGCAGCTTGGGTGTGGCGAGCACCGGCACGTCGCCGCTGCCCACCTTCTGGGCCGTGTCCTCGCGCTCCACCATGATGAGCAGCTGGGAGCGGAGGCCGGGCGCGAGCGTCATGACGACAGCGTACTGTCACCGCCACGGCAGGCCCGCGGGTGAGCGCGATCCCGCGCCGTCGGGGCATGCTGATCTCGTCAATCCCCGGACAAGCACGGCCTCCAGGCCGCAGGATAGGGTTTGTACGGCTTGTGTGTGTTAAGTGGCTTGTGGGATTTCTGAGTCGTACACTCTCGGAATTCCGTGACCTCTGTGTGATCTCACCGCGACACAAGTCCGCTTTGTTGGAGAGCCCCGGGGTGGGAGAGGTCGCAGAGGCGAAGGGGTAACGGGGGAAGCATGGTGGCCCAAGGGACGACGCTGGCGGGGCGGTATCGCCTGGATACCCGCATCGGCGCCGGCGGCATGGGCGAGGTCTGGCGGGGCGAGGACATCGTGCTGGCCCGCACCGTCGCCGTCAAGGTGCTGCTCCCGGGCCGCATGGACGATCCCGGCTTCGTCGCCCGCTTCCAGGGGGAGGCGCGGGCGATGGCCACGATCAACCATTCGGGCGTGGTCGACGTCTACGACTACGGCGTCAGCGGCGACACCGTCTACCTCGTGATGAAGTTCGTGGACGGCGAGCCGCTCGACCGGCTGCTGGCCCGCCTGGGCCGGATCCCGCCGCAGGCGGCGATGGAGCTCATCGCGCAGGCCGCGGCGGCCCTGCAGGCGGTCCACGAGCAGGGCATCGTGCACCGCGACGTCAAGCCCGGCAACCTGCTCGTGCAGCGCGACGGCACGCTCGTGCTCACCGACTTCGGCATCGCCCGCTCCGACCTCGCCAACCGCCTCACCGACGCCGGCATGGTGCTCGGCACGGCCGCCTACTGCGCGCCGGAGCAGGCCGAGGGCGCTCCGGTGACGCCGGCCGTCGACATCTACGCGCTCGGCGTCGTGGCGTACGAGTGCCTGGCCGGGCAGCGTCCCTTCGACGGTGACAGCGCCGTCACCATCGCGCTCAAGCACATCCGCGAGGCGCCGCCCCCGCTGCCCGCGGACATCCCGCCGGCGGTGCGGGCGCTGGTGGAGTGCGCCCTGTCCAAGGACCCGGCGCGGCGCTTCCCGACGGCCAAGGCGATGAGCGAGACGGCCCGCCAGATCGCCAACGGCCAGACGCCGGCCCTGCCGGCCCCGACGCAGCACGTCACCGGGGCCACGATGGCCGCGCCCACGCATCCCGGCCCGACCGGCGCCCATCCCGCCGCGGGCCACCCGACCGGCGCGCACCCCCAGGACGGCTACCAGACCGGCGCCCAGCAGGGCGGCTACCAGACGGGCGCCCAGCAGCAGGGCGGCTACCAGACCGGAGCCCAGCAGGGCGGCTACCAGACCGGAGCCCACCAGAGCGGCTACCAGACGGGCGCGCACCAGTCCGACGGCTACCCGCAGACCGGCTCCCACCAGGCCCAGCAGCCCGCCCAGGCGGGCGGCCAGCGCACGGGCGGCTTCCAGGCCCAGGACGCCACCACCGTGGCCAACCCGCGGCAGGGCGGCCGGCGCGGCGGGAAGGCGCCGCGCCGGGGCGGCCTGATCGCGGGCATCGCCGCCGCGGTGGTCCTCGGGGCGGGCGCCGGCGCCGTCGCCCTGACGGGCCTCAACCCCCAGGAGGATCCGCCCATCCCCACGGCCACCACGTCCGGCGTGGGCTCGGAGACCTCCACCACCCCCAAGGCGACCAAGACGACCAGACGGCCCTCCAAGCCCAAGCCGACGACCCACGAGCCCGTCCCGACCCAGCCGACCGAGACCGAGGAGCCGGCGCAGACCGAGGAGCCGACCCGGGAGCCCACCAGGTCGCCCTCGCCCACGCCGACGGTCACCAAGAAGTCGCCGTCGCCCACGCCCACGCCGACGGTCGTGAAGAGGGCCGTGCCGCCCGTGGTGGAGCTGCCCTTCCCGCAGGCGAGGGCGGCCATCCTGAACGCCGGGTTCACGATCAAGGTGGACGACCAGACCCGGGGCGCGGTGCCGCAGGACTGCCTCAGGGTCGGTGAGTCCATCCCCGAGGCCGGGACGATGCTCGCCCCCAAGAAGCCCGTCACCCTGGTGCTCATCGAGGGCGGCACCTGTCCCTCCGGCAGTCCCACGCCCACCGGGGCCACGTCCCCGTACAAGAACTAGCGGCTCTCACACCCCCGTCGTGTTGCGCGGGTAGGCGATCTCGGGGTCGGTGGCGATGTTGACCATGTACGGCACGCCGGAGTCGAAGGCGCGGCGCAGCGCGGGCCCGATCTCCGAGGGCCTGGTCACCAGCTCGCCGCCGCCGCCGAGCGCCGTGACCACCTGGTCGTAGCGGCACTGCGGCTGGAGCTCGGCGGCCACGTCGTAGCCGTACAGCATGCGCATGGGGTGCTTCTCCAGGCCCCAGATGCCGTTGTTGCCGCAGACCATGACGACGGGCAGGCGGTGGCGCACGAGCGTGTCGACGTCCATGAGGGAGAAGCCGGCCGCGCCGTCGCCCATGAGCAGCACGATCTGCGCGGACGGCCGGGCCAGGCGGGCCGCGATGGCGTAGCCGAGGCCGGTGCCGAGGCAGCCGTAGGGGCCGGGGTCGAGCCAGTTGCCCGGGCGGCGCGGCTCGACGTACTTGCCGGCGTAGGAGACGAAGTCGCCGCCGTCGCCGATGACCACGGCGTCGTCGTCCAGCACCTTGCCCAGCTCGCCGTAGATCCGCATCGGGTGGATGGGGTCGGAGTCGGCGGCGAGCAGGTCGGCGTCGCCGGCGATGGCCGCGGCGGCCGTCTCCGCCAGGCGGGACACCCAGGCGGCGTGGTGGTCGGGCTTGACCCCGGCCTCGCCGCAGGCCGCCGTGAGGCCCCAGAAGACCACGGACAGGTCGCCGGCGGCCGAGGCGGCGGGCTGCATGTGGGTGGCCAGCTGCGACGGCGCGTCGGCGATGTGGACGACCTTGGCGAGCGGCGCGCCCTCCTTGCCGCCGAACCAGCCGTAGCCCAGGCGGAAGTCGAGCGGCGTGCCGACGACCACGACGAGGTCGGCCTGGCCGAAGGCGAGGCCGCGGGCGCGGGTGACCAGCAGGTCGTGGCCGGCGGGCAGGATGCCGCGGCCCTGGCCGTTGGGGATGACGGGCAGCCGCCAGGTCTCGGCGAAGTCGCGGGCGGCCTCCTCGGCCCGCTCCATCCACACGTCCGACCCGTAGACGAGCACGGGACGCTCGGCCTCGGCGATGAGGCGGGCGATGGCGGCCAGCGAGTCGGGATCCGGCTCCAGCGGCGAGGGGGTCTGCGTCTCGACGTCGTGGATGGCGGACGGGGCGAACAGGTCGTCCATGTACATGTCGAGGAAGACCGGGCCGCGGTGGGGCGCGACGGCCGTGCGGAAGGCCACCTCGACGTCCTGACCGAGCGTCTCGGCGTCGCTGGCGGTGAAGGCCAGCTTGGTGATCGGGCCGAGCAGCGGCGGGTGGTCCATCTCCTGCAGGGCGCCGCTGCCCCAGCGCGAGCGCGGCGCCCGGCCGCCGAGGACGACCACGGGGGAGCCGTTGAAGTGGGCCGTGGCCACGCCGCTGACGCCGTTGGTGACGCCGGGGCCCGCGGTGAGCACGGCCAGGCCGGGTTTGCGCGTCAGGCGGGCCGTGGCCTCGGCGGCGAACACGGCGCTCTGCTCGTGGCGCACGTCGAGGATGCGCATCCCCTCGTGGACGGCGCCGTCGTACAGAGGGAAGACGTGCCCTCCGGACAGGGTGAACATGGTCTCGACGCCGTAGGCCTTGGACACGGCGACGGCGGCGTCACCGGCGTGCTTCGCAGACTCCATGCCGGGAACTTACCAACCAGTCACACGAGTAAACAGGAAGCAACGCAGGACGGCGGATCAGTCGCAGCAGATGTCGATCACGCCCTCGGCCACCGAGGCGGTGATCCGGCGGGGGGCGCCGATCTGGCGAGGGACGTCGACGTCCACCTTGGGAGCCGTGGCGGTCACGTCGTAGGTCGCTCTGCGGGGCACCTCGACCGAGACCGTCCCGGACGTCCGCACGACCGCCCGCACCTCGGCCGGCGGCTGGCGGAAGCCCAGGTGCACGCGGCCGGTGCCGACCTCGACGTCGGCGCGCTCGCCGCTCAGCGCCGTCGCCTCGACGTCGCCCGAGCCGCTCCTGACGTGCAGGTCGCCGGGGACGCCGTCCATGTGCACGTCGCCGGAGACGGAGGTCACCCGCAGCTTGCCGGGGATGTTCGCCAGTTGGAGGGGCGTGCTGGCCGTGCTGGTGTCGAGGGAGGTCTCCGGCGGCACCGCGATGCTGTACCCGACCTCGCAGGGGAGCGGGCCGGAGCGGTCGGAACGGTCGCGAACCTGGCAGTCGGAGCTGACCCGCAAGGTGCCGGAGCCCCACTCCTCGGTGACCTCGGGCTTCCTGCGCAGCCAGCGGACCTGCCGCTCCACGACGACCTCCCCGGCCTCTCCGCTCTGGATCAGCACGTCGGAGACGCCGTCCTCGACCACCAGCCGCACCTGGGAGCCGTGGAACGGGAAGGAGCCGCGCGAGACCTCGATGGGCGGATCGGCGTCCGCGAACCCGTTGTAGAGCAGCGCCGTGGCCACGACGAGCACGATCGAGGTGAAGACCGTGCCCGCGGCCAGCCAGATCGCTCTCACGGCGTGCTCCTGACGTCGAGGAAGCGCAGGACGGCCAGGACGCGCCGGTGGTCGCCCTCGGCCGGCGCGAGGTCCAGCTTGGTGAAGATGTTGCCGATGTGCTTGCCGACGGCGCCCTCGCTGAGGACGAGCTCCTGGCCGATGCCGGCGTTGGAGCGGCCCTCGGCCATCAGCTTGAGCACCTCCCGCTCGCGGGGCGTCAGCCGGTCCAGCGGGTCGCTGTGGCCGCGCAGGAGGAGCTGGGAGACCACCTCGGGGTCGAGGGCCGTGCCGCCCGCCGCCACGCGCCGCAGCGCGTCCATGAAGTCGGTCACGTCCGCCACCCGGTCCTTGAGCAGGTAGCCGACGCCGCCGGCCGCGGAGGACAGGAGCTGGGCGGCGTAGCGCTCCTCGACGTACTGCGACAGCACGAGCACGGCCAGGCCGGGCTGCTGGCGGCGCAGCACGAGCGCGGCGCGCAGGCCCTCGTCGGTGTGCGTGGGCGGCATCCGGACGTCGGTGACCACGAGGTCGGGCCGGTGCTCCTCGGCGGCGCGCAGCAGGCTCTCGGCCTCGGCGACCGCGGCCACCACCCGCATGCCGGCCGCGTCGAGCAGCCGCACCAGCCCCTCGCGCAGCAGCACCGAGTCCTCCGCGAGCACTACTCGCACGGCAGCTCCACCTCGATCGTCGTCGGCCCGCCGGGCGGGCTGGTCAGCATGAACGCGCCGTCCACCGCTCCCACGCGCTGCGCCAGGCCGCGCAGGCCGGTGCCGGCGTCCAGTGTGGCACCGCCGTGCCCGTCGTCGTGGACGCGCACGCGCAGCCGCTCGCCGTCGCGGGTCACGACGATCTCGGCGTGGGACGCGGCGGCGTGCTTGGCGATGTTGGTCAGCGCCTCCGAGACCACGAAGAACGCCACGGCCTCGATCGTGGGCGTCGGCCGCCGGTCGATGCGCACGCGCAGCCGCACCGGGAAGGGGGCGCGGGCGGCGACGCCGGACAGGGCCGCGTCGAGGCCCTGGTCGTTGAGCACGGCCGGGTGCAGGCCGCGGACGAAGTCGCGCAGCTCCTTGAGCGCCTGCTTGGCCTCCTCGTGGGCCTGCGCGATGGCCTGGCGGGCCGGCTCGGGCAGGTCGGTGAGGGTGGCCCGGGCCAGGCCGAGGTTCATGGCCAGGGACACGAGCCGCTGCTGGGCGCCGTCGTGCAGGTCGCGCTCGATGCGGCGGCGCTCGGCGTCGGCGGCGTCGATCACCCCGGCCCGGCTCTCGGTCAGCGTCTCGATGCGCCGGTCGAGCTCGGAACGGCTCGGGCCGAGCAGCATGCGGGCCACCGCCAGGTCCAGCGCCGCCATGCCGCGCGCCACCACGGGCGAGGCCAGCAGGAGGACCAGCCCCACGGCCGTGTAGAGGCCGGCGATGCGGGGGTCGCGCAGGTCGAACACGAACACCAGGGGCGGTGGCTGCAACCACGGCTGGGCGAAGGCCGTCAGCCCCACCAGGGCTCCGCCCCAGCCGAGGCCGACGAGCAGCGCGCCGGCGGCGCTGACCACGGGGGACAGCAGGTGGTAGCCGAGCTGGCGCCACGTCGAGGCGTCGCGCCAGCCGCCGGGCTCGCCGATGCGCGGGATGTGCGCGCCCTGGAACGCCGCGAACCGGGAGCGCTGCACCCGGGTGAACGCGGGCAGGCCGCGGCGCAGCGCGGCCGGGACGACGGCCAGCGCGAGCGTCAGCACGCCGAGGACCACGGCGACCGGCAGGCCGGTCATCACGTGGGCGGTGTCCAGCCAGGCCCGCGCCGACCAGGGCCGGGGGACTTTCATGCCGTCAACGGTATTGATCCCGGCCCTCCGCGCGACAGGGGCCTGGTGGGCGCTCCGGGGGTGGGGTTCGCCCCACCCCCGGCGGGGCCTCACAAGGGCGGCACCGACCAGCCCTTCTCGTGGAAGAGCGGCGCGTGCTCGGCGTTGACGAACAGCCGGTCCTCGGGGTTCGGGACGCGGAAGTAGCTCTGCGGGTGCAGCAGTTCGCGGGCGTCGTCCGACAGGTCGAGCACGTACCGGTCGGGCGCCCGGCGCTGGGCCAGGAAGCGCAGCTCGAACGGCAGGATCGCGAGCGGGTCCGCGGGGTCCCACAGCCCGAGCCCGCTCCCGCGGGCCTGCCGCACCGCCTCGCGGGCGCGGCCGAGGGCTCCTGCCTCGCCGATCGAGCGGGCCGTGCCCGGCGGGGGCACCGCGTCGGCCACGCGGCCCTCCTGGCGCACGAACGGGTCCACGTTGGGCCAGATGAAGTACGGGATCACGTGCCCGGCCGTGAGCAGCCGCTCGTTGTACGGGTCGGGGCGGGGCCGGTCGCGCTGGTCGCGGTTGACGTAGCAGAGCAGCCGGCCGTACCGGTCGAGGATCTCGTGCGCGAAGGCGAGCCGGAACTTGAACGTGGCTTCGGTGAGGCCCTGCTCGGCGATGTCGGCGGCGATCATCTCCTTGAGCGCCTTCGTGGCGGGCGCGGCGTGGGCGGCGTGGTTGGCGGCGGCGCGCGGGCCGAGCCGGGCCGTGAGGTTCGCGCGCAGCGCCGTGCGGAGCGACAGCTCGGGCAGGCCCTTGGCGAAGGGATCGGTCAGGAACGTCGTCCAGGCCGGATGCTCGATCTTGACGAAGCCGCCCGGGAAGTCCGGGAAGTCGGGGCTCTGGGGCAGCTCGAAGCTGACCTCGGGGGCGTCGACGCCCAGCATGCGGACGCCGAAGTTCCCGTCGGCCGCGATGTTGATCGTGTCGCCGTCGTGGACGATCTTGTCCACGGGTTCGGCCTGGCCGTTGCGCCGGGCGAGGAGGCCATGGCCAACCGTGATGCCGGGAACGGGTTGTTCGATCGCCTTTGCCATGCCTGCATCATCACCCTGTTCGGCCGACAAGTCCCGTGATATCCGAACCAATGGCGCACCATGGTCATCTCATGGATGAGTCAACGGACGATGGAGGTCCAGATGATCCAGACGGGGATGGCCGTGCTCGCCCTGGCGGGGGTGCTGAGCGGCGGGGGCGGGCTGCCGAAGGGGTTCCTCCCCTCGGAGACGCACCCGCCGGCGACCCAGGACGAGGCCTACAAGGTCAGCGACTCGCTCAAGCGCCCGCTGGCGCTCAACCCGTGCTTCCGGGCCAGGCCGTGGGACACGGGCCGGGTGGCCGCGCGCAGCGTCGTCCACGAGAGCCCGAGCCGCGTCGACCAGGAGCAGCTCGTGCTCTACAGGAACCCGGCGGCGGCCGAGCGCGCCATGCGGGGGCTGCGCGCCGAGCTCGCGCGCTGCGCCGACGTGGGCAAGGGCATCAAGCGCTACCGGTACTTCAGCAAGCCGCTCGACGTGGGCGACGACGGGCTGCGCGCGGGCGGGCGCTTCTACGAGAGCGGCGAGCAGGCCGTCGTCGTACGGCGGGGCGCCGCGGTGTACGTGGCGGCCACGAGCGGCGAGCCGGTCTACCCGACCAGGTCACTGCCCCTCCGCGGCTTCCGCGAGCTCGTCGGGCGCGCCGAGCGGATGGCCGAGAAGGTGTGTGAGCTGCCTGAGGCGTCCTGCGGCCGGTAGGGGTCAGGGGAGCAGCCCGAGGCGCCGCTTGAACGCCGCGGAGTCGAAGCCGCCGCCCAGCGTCATCGCGAGCCCGCGCCTCGCCTCCTCGGCGAACTCCTCGGGGCCGAGCGCCCCGATGCCCTCCGGCAGCACGCCGGCCAGCGGACGGGCGGCCAGCATCTCCAGGTCGGCCACGTCGTTCAGCTCGGCCGCGCCCGGCTCGGCCGGCCACGCACCGATCACCACGCCGGCCAGGCCGAGCCCGCGGTTGGCCATGGCCTCCAGCGTGAGCGCCGTGTGGTTGAGCGTGCCGAGGCCGGCGCGGGCGACGACCAGCACCTGCGCCCGGAGGGCGCGCGCCAGGTCGGCGATCGTGCCGCCGTCCTCGTCGTAGCGCACCAGCAGCCCGCCGGTGCCCTCGACCAGCACGAGCCGGTGGGTCTCGGCCAGCTCGCCGATCCGCCCGGCCGCGGCCTCCAGCGACACGGGGGCGACCCCGCCGGCCCGCGCGGCTGCGGCGGGCGACAGGGCGGCCGGGTAACGGGCCAGCTCGAACGTCGTCGTCACGCCGGACAGCCGGATGACGTGGTCCAGGTCGCCCGGCTCGCCGGGTGCCGCACCGGTCTGCGCCGGCTTCACCACGGCCACGCTCGACCCGCGCAGGCGCGCCAGCGCGGCCACCGCGGCGGTGACGACGGTCTTGCCGACCCCGGTGTCGGTCCCGCTGACGACGAGCACACTCACCCCTCAAGCCTAGGGTGCCGGGGAACCCGCGGGTCGGAGGCGGTCTCCCTGGAGCCCGTCAGCCGCTCAGGGGCGACGCAGCCGCGTGACGAACTTGTACCGGTCACCGCGGTAGAGGGACTGGGCCCACTCGACGGGGTTGCCGTCGGCGTCGAAGGCGTGCCGGGTCAGCAGCAGCATCGGCAGGCCCACGTCCACCCCCAGCGCCTTGGCGTCGTACGGCGTCGCGAGGACCGTCTCGATGATCTCCTCGGCGTCCGTGAGCCGCACGTTGTAGGCGTTGTGCAGCGTCTCGTACAGCGAAGAGTGGACCTCCAGC
Organism: Nonomuraea rhodomycinica; assembly: GCF_013363995.1. Taxonomy (GTDB): domain Bacteria; phylum Actinomycetota; class Actinomycetes; order Streptosporangiales; family Streptosporangiaceae; genus Nonomuraea; species Nonomuraea rhodomycinica. Next base: position 31,727 of record NZ_JABWGO010000011.1, read on the forward strand.
TCGCGCCGCAGCCGGGGGAAGCGGCGCGCCGACAGGTGGGTGGTGTCGATCGACACCGGCTCGCCGTTGGCCAGGCGGAGCCGGTGGATGCGCAGCACGCGCCCGCCCGGGTTGATCGCCAGGCGGCGGGCCAGCGCCTCGTCGGCGGTGATGTAGCCGATCTCCAGTATCTTCGTGTCCGGCTCCAGCCCGGCGGTGCGCAGGTCGCCGATGTACGAGGTGAGCTGGAGCACCTGCGCCACCTTCGGCTGGGCGACGAACGTGCCCTTGCCCTGGATGCGCAGCAGCCGTCCCTCGACCACCAGCTCCGTCAACGCCTGCCGCACGGTCGTGCGCGAGGTCTCGAACCGCACGGCCAGCGTCCGCTCCGGAGGCAGCGCCGTGCCGGCCGGGAGGCTCTTGGTGAGCTCGAGCAGGCTGCGCTTCACGTCGTAGTACTTCGGTACGCGAGGGCCGTCGTCCGTCACGCTCTCACCTTCACTTCTGCCACGGCGGTGAGGGCGTGTCGGATCACCGCTAGATCATCGGAACTCAGATTGGCCCGAGCGGTCAACCGCAGGCAAGAGCGGCCGTCCGGCGCCGAGGGCGGGCGGAGGCGTCGACGCGGCTCGGGTTGATGGAGAAGGATATCCATCGCGGCGGAGGCGGCCGCAACCGAGGCCGGTACGAGACCCGTGCCGACGACGTACGATCTGGCCGTCTGGTCCGACGTCTGGATCACCTCCGGCTCCCCGGGACCGTTTCCCCTGGACACGAGCGCCCGGGACAGTGTGACGGTTCTCACAATGTGAGATTCCCGGAAAAGGCTGGTTGAGTGCACCGAACCGGGGGGCCGGTTTGGTCGTACGGCGGGACAGCGCGCATGATGCAGTGTGCCCACTCTCAGCGACCTCGTCGTCCGCCACACCGCTCTCGACGCGGCGGACCTCGAATGGCTGCACTCGCTGGTCTCCGACTGGCAGCTGCTCGCCGACCTGTCCTTCGCCGACCTCATCCTGTGGGCCCCGCTGCTCCCGCCCGCCGCGGAGGCCGGCGAGGGGCGTGCGGGACGCACCGAGAACGGCCACGGGGAGCGGTACGGCGGCGGCTGGATCGCCATCGCGCAGATGCGCCCGACGACCGGCCCGACCGTCTACCACGACGACGTCGTGGGCACCGTCGTCGCGCGCGGCGAGCGCCACCTGATCGACACCGCCTGGAACGAGCGGCGCATCTGCCGCGAGGGCGACCCCGACTGGTCCACGGGCGTGCCCGTGCGCGAGGAGACGATCCCCGTGCGGCGGGTGCTGCCCGACGGGCAGGGCCGCTTCCTCGCGGTCATCCAGCGCTCCACCAACCTGTCGTCGGCGCGCACCCCGTCGCGCCTGGAGCTGACCTACCTCCAGAGCGCCTCCGACCTGGCGCAGATGGTCGCCGAGGGGCGTTTCCCGTTCTCCGGCGACGAGCCGATCCTGGTCCGCTCGCCGCGCGTGGGCGACGGGCTGCTCAGGCTCGACCGGGGCGGCCGGGTGACGTACGCGTCGCCGAACGCGCTGTCGGCCTACCGGCGGCTCGGCCTGCACGCCGACCTCGTGGGCGCGGAGCTGGGCCGGGTGACCGCCACCCTGTGCTACTCCGACGAGCCGATCAACGAAGACCTGATGATCGTGGCCAGCGGGCGGGCCGCCAAGGAGACCGAGGTCGAGTCCGGCGGCACGATCGTGCAGTTGCGCGCCATCCCGCTGATCGTCGGCGGGGGGCGCATCGGCGCGCTGGTGCTCATCCGCGACGTGACGGAGCTGCGGCGGCGCGAGCGCGAGCTGATGACCAAGGACGCGACGATCCGCGAGATCCACCACCGCGTCAAGAACAACCTGCAGACCGTCGCGGCGCTGCTGCGGCTGCAGGCCAGGCGCCTGCAGGTGCCGGAGGGGCGCGAGGCGCTGGAGGAGGCGGTGCGCAGGGTCGGGTCCATCGCGATCGTCCACGAGACGCTCTCCCACGCGCCGGAGGAGTTCGTCGACTTCGACGACATCGCCGACCGGGTCATCGCGATGGCGGGAGAGGTGTCGGCCGCGGAGTCCGCGGTCACGCCGCGCCGGGTGGGGGCGTTCGGCGTGCTGCCGTCGCTGATCGCCACGCCGCTGGCGATGGCGCTGACCGAGCTGCTGCAGAACGCGCTCCAGCACGGCAGGCCGAGGCGGCTGCAGGTCGTGGTGGAGCGGGTCGGGCCCGGCGACGACCGGCTCAACGTGACCGTCTGGGACGACGGTCAGGGGGTGCCGGAGGGGTTCGACCTCGACAGCTCCACGAGCCTCGGGTTGCAGATCGTGCGCACGCTGGTGGAGGGGGAGCTGTCCGGAAAGCTCTCGATCGGGCCGCGCGAGGGCGGCGGCACGGAGGTCATGCTGTCGATCCCGCTGCCCGCCGGGTGACGGTCCGCGGGATGCTCGAGGCCGATGGTGAGACGGCCGCGCCCGCCGCGGTGTCGCGGCGGGGGACTGGCGGCCGTACGGATCGCTTCGAGGACTTCGACGTGCCGGGGGCGACTGCCGGGGGCAGGGGCTCCGGGGACGGGGTGTCGCGGTCGGGTGGGGTCAGGCGGAGGCGCGGGCGCGGGCACGGGCCGTGCGGCGCTTGAGCGCGCGACGCTCGTCCTCGCTCAGGCCGCCCCAGACGCCGGCGTCCTGGCCGGACTCCAGGGCCCACTTCAGGCACGCGTCCACGGCCGGGCAGGAACGGCAGACCTGCTTGGCCTCCTCGATCTGCATGAGCGCGGGGCCGGTGTTGCCGATCGGGAAGAACAGCTCGGGGTCCACGTCACGGCAGGCAGCTCGGTGGCGCCAGTCCATGCGTCCACTCCTTAGTAGATGGAGCCGGTGGTCGGGCTCCGTGCGGCTACTACTTTGTGAAGAGTTTCACTAAGGCGCGCGAGCAAGGACCCGGACCATGGGGGACCGGGAATTGCTCGCCGGACGACCGGAACGACCTCGGGGTTCTGGTTAAACGTCCTACGTTCCGACGTCAGTCTGAGCCTGTCAGCCACGGAGAGTGCACGCAAGGGGTTCCGGGCGAAGTTTTGGCCGTAATGGATGTCGGATGCGTCACACAATGACCGAATGTAACCAGCTAGACCAGGACTTGTAACGCGTTCGGGATAGACCGGAACGTTACGGATTCGCGTTCGCCCAGGTAGTCCCCGTCCAGCTCGAAGGCCACCGGGCGGTCGGCGGTGAGGGTGAACTCGGGTTCGTCGTGCAGCTGGACGAGGTGCCGTCCGGACGGAAGGGCGTCACTCTCCGTGAGAATGTGCTGGATGAGCGGCATCAACGAGGTCAGGCCCATGCGCTGGAGTCCCAGCATGTCGAGGCCGGTCTCGAAGGAGGCCCACGGCGTGGGGCGGACCGGGCGCGTGCCGACGTACGTCCAGGGTGAGGTGTTGGAGATGATCGCCATGAAGATCCCCGCTGCGGTGGGGATGCCCGGACCGGTCAGCGTCATCGCCGGACGCCGCTTGTCGGTCGCGACATAGTGCCGTAGCGCGGTGTTCACGTAGCGGGCGGGCGTCGCCTTGCGGCCGGCGCCGCGCAGCCCCTCGACGGCCCGGACGACCTCGGCGTCGTACCCCAGGCCCGCGCAGAAGGTGAAATATCGGCTCTCGTTCTCCCAGAGGGCCTGGCCCAGGCCGACGGTCCTGCGGCGGCCCTCGCGCAGCGCCTCCAGCACCGCGCCGGTGGCCTCCACGGGGTCGTTCGGCAGGCCGAGCCCGCGGGCGAACACGTTGGCGCTGCCGCCGGGGATGACGATCACCGCCGGACGCCCGGCACTCGGGTTGTCGTCGGCGACGGCGTCGGCGACGGAGGGGGCGGGGGCGCCGTCGTCGCCGGGGCCGGAGGGCCGGGCGGCGATGCCGTTGACGGGGTTGAGGAGGCCGTTCACCGTCTCGTTGATCGTTCCGTCGCCGCCGAGGACGGCCACCACGTCGTACCCCTTGGCGCGCGCGGTGGCGGCCAGCGACGCCGCGTGGCCCCGGTAGCCGGTCTCCTCGACGGTCAGCTCCATGGCCGCCCCGAGCGCCCGGAGCAGCACGTTCCGGGTGCGGGCGTTCGTGGTCGTCGCCTTGGGGTTGACCAGCAGCATCGCGCGCATGAGGCCAGCGTATCCATGATGGATGTCTGTCTTGTCGAGAAGATCCCGGTTTCGCACCTGAAGCCCCGGGCGGAGACCGGACCGGCGGCCGGAGCGGATAGGGTTCCCGTGTGTCGAAGCGTCCCCTGAGCCTGCTGGTCGCCGCCGTCGTCGTCGCCCTGGAGGGCCTCGTGACGTTCGGGCTGGGCGGTTTCGTGGCGGTCGAGACCGCGCGCGGGCTGGCCGCCGACGTGACCAGTGCCGTCGCCGAGGCGGCCTTCGGCATGCTGATCGGCGCCGGGCTGCTCTGGGTGGCGTGGGGCGGCCTGTTGAGAGGCGAGCGGTGGGGCAGGACGCCGACCGTGCTCGCCCAGGTCTTCGTGCTGCCCGTCGCGATCACGCTCATCGACTCCGGCCGGCCCGACCTGGGGGTGCCGCTGGTCGCGGTGGCGGTGATCGGCCTGGCCGCCGTGCTCGCACCCCCCACCACCAAGGCGTTGTACGGCGACGGCCAGGAAACCCGCTGACGGCGTCAGTCGTCGGCGGTGAGGCCCTCGCGCAGCTGGGCCAGCGTGCGGGCCAGCAGGCGCGAGACGTGCATCTGCGAGATGCCCAGCTCGGTGGCGATCTGGGACTGCGTCATGTTGCCGAAGAACCGCAGCAGGAGAATGCGCTTCTCACGCGGCGGCAGGCGTTCGAGCAGCGGCTTGAGCGACTCGCGGTACTCGACCCCTTCGAGCGACTCGTCCACGATGCCGAGCGAGTCGGACACGGCGGGCGCGTCGTCGTCGCCGGAGTCGGGCGCGTCGAGGGACACCGTCGAGTAGGCGTTGGCCGACTCCAGCCCCTCCAGCACCTCCTCCTCGGTCATCTTGAGGTAGGCGGCCAGCTCGGCGACCGTCGGCGCGCGCCCCTCGCGCTGCGACAGATCGCTTATCGCCTTCGTCAGCGAGAGCTTGAGCTCCTGCAGCCGGCGCGGCACCCGGACCGCCCAGCCCTTGTCGCGGAAGTGCCGCTTGATCTCGCCGACGATCGTCGGCGTCGCGTAGGTGGAGAACTCCACGCCGCGGTTGAGGTCGAACCGGTCGATCGACTTGATGAGCCCGATCGTGGCGACCTGGGTGAGGTCGTCGAGCCATTCGCCGCGGTTGCGAAAGCGCCGCGCGAGGTACTCGACCAGCGGAAGGTGGAGCTCCACCAGCTCGTCCCTGATGCGCTGACGGCGCGGCTCCTCGGGCCCGAGCTCGGCCAGCTCGGCGAACAGCATGCGGGCACGGACCCGGTCGGGCACAGCGTGGTCGCTGGTGGCCATCGCTCCAGTCCTTTCCGTCACGCCGGCCTCGCCGCGCCTCGGCGCTTACGCAGGACGATCGCCATGCGGTCGGGAGAGTCGGTAACCGCCTCCACATCGTCGGCCAGGGCGGTCAGGACCATCCAGGCGAAGTCGTCGCGCTTGGGCGCGGAGCTGCCGACTGTCGCCACCTCGACCTTGACCTGCATCTCCTGCCCGGTCAGCTCGAACTCGGCGGTCAGGTCGGTGCCCGGGACCGCCTCGTTCAGGAGCATGGCGCACGCCTCGTCGACCGCGATCCGCAGATCCTCGATCTCGTCGAGCGTGAAGTCGAGCCGGGCGGCCAGCCCGGCCGTGGCCGTACGCAACACGGACAGGTAGGCGCTCGCCGCGGGAAGCCTGATGCTCACCACGTCCCGGATGCCGGTCTCGCCCTCCATGCGCGTCTCGGTTTCCTCGGTCACGTTCCTCCTCGCGTATACGACGCTGACTGCAACTTACCGCCCCTGAGAGGTGCTTGGACGATTCAGACTCGCCAACAACGGAAAAGGCTCTGTGTAGCGGGTAACCACACAGAGCCTTTGCGCCGTTCTACGCGGCCTTGGTCTCCCAGAAGATCTTGGAGATCTCGTCGATCTTGCCGAGCAGGTCCTCGGCCTTGGCGACGTCGACCGTGCCCTTGGCGCCCGCCGCGCCGGCCAGCTTCGTGGCGTCCCAGAAGAGCTGGTGGAGCTGGGGGTACTGCTCCAGGTGCGGGGGCTTGAAGTAGTCGGTCCACAGCACCCACAGGTGGTGCTTGACCAGCTCGGCCCGCTCCTCCTTGATGGTCAGCGCGCGAGCGCGGAAGACCGGGTCCTCGTTGGCCGCGTACTTCTCCATGATCGCCTTGACCGACTCCGCCTCGATCCGCGCCTGAGCGGGGTCGTAGACGCCGCAGGGCAGGTCGCAGTGCGCGGAGGCGACGTGCTTGGGTCGTAGCAGTCGTGCGAGCATCAGAAGGTCCTTCCTTGATGCTGAGTCAGCTTGGTCCACTTACCGACCTTACTCGGGTCGCAAGGCCCGTGACGGAGGGGGTCTCGGCGTATGAGAGTGCGTGTCGAAGGGGATTCGATGCGCCCCGCGCTGCTGCCCGGCGACTGGCTCCTGGTGCGGCGCGGCGCCCCGGTCAGGCCCGGCGACATCGTGGTCGCCCGGCTCCCCGGAGACTCCTCCCGGCTGATCGTCAAGCGGGCCGCATGGCAGGGCGACGACGGGTGGTGGCTGGAGAGCGACAACCAGCGGGCCTCCGGCCGGCGCGACAGCTGGGACTTCGGGCCGGTCACCGACGTGGTGGGGCGGGTCGTGCTGCGCTACTGGCCGCCGCGGCGGCGTTCGCGGGAGTGATCGGCCTCATTGACCGCCGCGGCGGCGGGCCCGGTAGGCGGCGACGTTCGCGCGGGTGGCGCAGCGGGAGGAGCAGTAGCGCCGCGAGCGGTTGGAGGAGGTGTCGAGGAACGCCCGGCCGCAGCGGGGGTCCTGGCAGCGGCCCAGCCGCTCGGCGCCGTGCTCGGCGACCACCGCGGCCAGGCCCATGACGGCGCCCGCGGCGGGGTTGTCCGTGGGGTCCTCGGCCAGGTGCAGGTGCCAGCCGCGGCCGTCGTGGGCGGCCAGCTGCGGCCGTACGGGGTGCAGGACGAGCAGCACGTTGAGCAGCGCCGCCACGGTGGCCTCGTCCCCGGCGTCGAAGACGGCGGCGAGCTGGTCGCGCAGCTCCCGCAGCGGGGGCGGCGGGTCGGGGTCGTTGACGAGACGGACCGCCCACTCGGCGTAAGAGGTCAAGTCCATGCCGGAGTATTACACGGCTGGGCCGCGCTGTGACGCCCGCAGGAGAGGCGGCCACCCTGGTCCGCGGAAGGTGGCCGCCCCTCATCCGTCCTCGCGCGTCAGCCCTCGGGGTGCAGCACGCGCTTGAGGAAGGTGCGGGTGCGCTCCTGCTGCGGGTCGCCGATGACCTGGTCGGCCGACCCGTCCTCGACGATGACGCCGCCGTCCATGAACAGGACCCGGTCCGCGACCTCACGGGCGAAGCCCATCTCGTGGGTCACCACGAGCATGGTCATGCCCTCCTCGGCCAGCTTGCGCATGACCGCGAGCACGTCGCCGACCAGCTCGGGGTCGAGCGCCGAGGTCGGCTCGTCGAACAGCATGAGGTGGGGGCCCATGGCCAGCGCCCGGGCGATGGCCACGCGCTGCTGCTGGCCGCCGGAGAGCTGGGCCGGGTAGGAGCCCGCCTTGTCGCCGATGCCCACCCGTTCGAGGTTGGTCCGGGCGACCTTCTCGGCCTCCTTCTTGCCGCGCTTGAGCACCCGCTGCTGGGCGATCATGACGTTCTGCAGCGCGGTCATGTGCGGGAACAGGTTGAACTGCTGGAACACCATGCCGATGCGGCGCCGCACCGCGTCGATGTCCACGTCGGGGTCGGTGACCTCGACGCCCTCCACCAGCACCTTGCCCCGGGTCGGCTCCTCCAGCAGGTTCACGCAGCGCAGCAGCGTGGACTTGCCCGAGCCGGAGGGGCCGATCACGCAGACCACCTGGCCGGTCTCGACGGTGCAGTCGATGCCGCGCAGCACCTCGTTCTTGCCGAAGTGCTTGTGCAGGTCCCTGATCTCGATGGCGTGCGTCATCGAGCCCTCACCTCCCGCTTCTCCAGTCGGGTCGAGAGGTGCCCCAGAGGGATCGTCACCAGCAGGTACGTCAGGCCGGACACCATGATCGGCGTGGCGTTGGCGTACTGGGAGGCCAGGTCGTTGCCGAACTTGGCCAGCTCCACGTACTCACCGGACACGCCGAGGAACAGCACCAGCGACGAGTCCTTGAGCAGGGCCACGAACTGGTTGGTGGTCGGCGGGATGACGATCCTGATGGCCTGCGGGATGATCACCGTGATCTGGGCCCGCGCGGCCGACATGCCGAGCGAGCGCGCCGCCTCGACCTGCCCCTTGGGCACCGCCTGCAGACCGGCCCGGAACACCTCCGCCTGGTAGGCCGCGCCGACCAGGCCGAGGCCCAGGATGCCCTGGCCGTACGTGCCGCCGGGCACCGCGAAGCCCGGCAGGGCCAGCGGCAGGAAGGTGATCAGCAGGAAGATGAGCAGGGCGGGTAGCCCGCGGAAGATCTCGATGTAGAGCGTGGAGATCCAGCGGTACGGCCGGACGGTCGACAGCCTCATGAGCGCGAGCACCAGCCCGAGCACGAACGAGAAGATGAAGCCGCCGACCGAGTAGATGATCGTGTTGCGCAGCGCGACCGTGAACAGCTCGGGCAGGGCCTTGCCGGCCACGTCGGGCTTGGCGAAGTTCTCCGCCAGGCTGCCCCAGTCGGCGTACAGGACGATGCCGACGGCGATCGCGACCAGGACGACGTACTGGATCGCGCGGCTGATGCGCTGCTTCTTACGCGGGCTGAGCCGGGCCTTCCCGCCCGGCTCGGCCGCCACCGGTGGTGGTAGGCGATCCGTCATGGATCAACCCAGCTCGCCGGGCTTCTTGCCGAACCACTTGACGTAGATCTTCTCGTACGTGCCGTCGGACTTGGCCTGGGTGATCGTGTCGTTGATCGTCTTGAGCAGGACCGGGTCGGCGTTCTTCTTCAGGCCGATGCCGTACTGCTCGCCCGTGTCGAGGCTGGCGATCAGCTCGAACTTGGCGGCGATCTCCGGCTTCTTCAGCCAGGTCAGCACGACCGGCAGGTCCTGGACGATCACGTCGGCCTGGCCGGCCTGCAGCGCCAGCAGCTCCTTGGAGCTGTCGGCGTACTCGGTCGGGTCCAGACCCTGCTTCTTGACGTAGTCGAGGCCGGTCGTGCTGGCCTGGGCGCCCAGCTTGAGGCCCTTGGCCTTGACGTCCTCCAGCGACTTGGCGCCCGTGCCCTTCTTGGCCAGCAGGGCCTGCGTGGCGTCGAAGTACGGCTCGGAGAACGTGATGTTCTGCTTGCGCTCGGGAGTGATCGTCATGCCGGCGGCGGCGACGTCGCACTTGCCGGTGGCCATGGCCGCGCCGCTCTTGATGACGGCGAAGTCGATGTCCACGATGTCCTGCGTGACGCCGAGCTTCTTGGCGACCAGGTCGACGATGTCCACGTCGAATCCGACGATCTTGCCGTCCTTGTCCTTGAACTGGAACGGCTCGTACGGGATGTTGGTGCAGGTGGTGAGCTTGCCCGGGTGAACGAGCTTGGCTCCGCCCGCGGCATTGCCGCCTCCGGTGGTGGCGGAGGTGGAGCCGCCTCCCGAACCGCCGCCGCAGCCGGACAGCGCCAGGACGGCGGTCAGGGCGAGCGCGCCGATGGCTTGGCCACGGCTGCTCCTGGGCCAGAGGGCCATGTCAGGCCTCCTCAAGGGTATATGCCAAAAAGTCGGATTTGGTGAAGTTTAAGTGGCAGGTTGCCCGGCTCCGCCATCGGACATTTAACAATGCGTCAACGGAACGGCGTCGATGGCGATACCTGTGGTCGTCTCGGCGTGTGGCACTATGGGGCGACGGGTGACCCCCGTAACCCCTCACGAGACGTTCGGGAGGGGACCCTGGCGGCTACCGAAGCCAGGCCTCTCGCGCCGTCTGCCGAAGGTCCTTCGTCCGTCCGATGACTACTGGGGTCTCTCTGTGACTGCCTCTCCTGCCTCGTCCGCATCGTCCTCACTCGCCTCACTCGACGTCGATCCGGTCTTCGCCCTGCACCGCGGCGGCAAGCTGGAGGTCCGCTCCACCATCCCGGTCCGCGACGCCGGTGACCTGTCACTGGCCTACACCCCCGGGGTGGCCCAGGTCTGCACCGCCATCGCCGACACGCCGTCGCTGGTCCACGACTACACGTGGGTCTCCAACGTCGTGGCCGTCGTCTCCGACGGCACCGCCGTGCTCGGCCTCGGCGACATCGGCCCGGCCGCGGCCATGCCCGTGATGGAGGGCAAGGCGCTGCTGTTCAAGGAGTTCGCCGGGGTCGACGCCGTGCCGATCTGCCTCGACTGCACCGACGTCGACGCGCTCGTCGAGACCGTCGTCCGGCTCGCCCCCTCCTTCGGCGGCATCAACCTCGAGGACATCAGCGCCCCGCGCTGCTTCGAGGTCGAGGACCGCCTGCGCGAGCTGCTCGACATCCCCGTCTTCCACGACGACCAGCACGGCACCGCCATCGTGGTCCTGGCCGCGCTCACCAACGCCGCCCGCCTCACCGGCCGCACGCTCGGCGACCTGCGCGCCGTCGTGGCCGGCGCCGGCGCCTCCGGCGTCGCGGTCACCCGCATCCTGCTGGAGGCCGGCATCGGCGACATCGCCGTGGCCGACTCCAAGGGCATGATCCACTCCGGCCGCGACGACCTCAACCCGGTGAAGTCCGCCCTGGCCCGCGACACCAACCGCGCCGCTCACACCGGCTCCACCGAGCAGGCGCTGGCCGGGGCCGACGTGTTCGTCGGCCTGTCCGGCTCGACCGTGTCGGAGGAGGCCATCGCGTCCATGGCGCCCGACTCGATCGTGTTCGCGCTGTCCAACCCCACGCCCGAGGTGGCGCCGTCCGTGGCGGCCCGCCACGCCCGCGTGGTCGCCACCGGCCGCTCCGACTTCCCCAACCAGATCAACAACGTGCTCGCCTTCCCCGGCGTCTTCCGCGGGGCGCTCGACGTCCGGGCCACCGCCATCACCGAGAACATGAAGGTGGCCGCCGCCACCGCGCTCGCCGCCGTCGTGGGCGACGACCTCGCGGCCGACTACGTCATCCCCAGCCCCTTCGACGAGCGTGTCGCCCCCGCCGTCACCGCGGCCGTCGCTGAGCAGGCCAGGAAGGACGGCGTCGCCCGCGTCAAGGGCTGACGCGTACAGGATCTGCCGGGCCGGCGTCCGGATAGTTCGCGCGAGCATCGGGAAAGCGCAAAACTTCCTTTACTCAGCGTGCTATAACAGGAGCCCTCTGTAAGGACGCCGGCTCCCGCCTCCCTCGGTGAGGAGGCCACGACGTGGCCGGCTCCACTCCCGCGGTGAGGAGAGCGATGACACGCGAGCCCAACAGACTGCTGCGGCAGCTCATCGCGGAGTCGGGGTTCTCCCACAAAGGGCTGGCCAGGCGCCTCAACGAGCTGGGCGCCGCGCGCGGCACCCCGGGCCTGAAGTACGACCACAGTTCCGTCCTGCGATGGATCGGTGGCCAGCGGCCCAGGGAGCCCGTGCCGGCGCTGCTCAGCGAGATCTTCGCGCTCCGGCTCGGCAGGCCCGTCCGACCCGAAGACCTGGGCATGCCGACGATCATCACCCCCCTCGACCTCGGGCAAGAGTTCACGCACACGTGGCAGGAGGGGGTCGCGACCGTGACGGCGCTGTGGCGGGCCGACGTGGAGAGAAGGAGATTCCTGATCGACTCCACGTTCGCGATAGGAGCAGGCTCCGTGGGAGCCGTGCGCTGGCTGACATCCCCATCCGAGGGCCGCCTCGAAGGCGGCGGCACCCGCCGCGTCGGCCGGGCCGACATCGCGGCCATCCACGAGGTGACCCGCTCGTTCGGCGAGCTCGACAACCGCTTCGGCAGCGGGCGCGTGCGCGCCTCCGTGGTCAAGTACCTCGACACCGCCGTGGGGCCGCTGCTCAAGGACGGCACGTACGGCGAGGCCACAGGCAAGCAGCTCGCCGCCGCCGCGGCCGAGCTCACCCGGCTGGCCGGCTGGATGGCCTACGACCTGGAGCAGCACGGCCTCGCCCAGCGCTACCTCATCCAGGCGCTGCGCCTGGCCAGGGGAGCGGGCGACGACGCGCTCGGCGGCGAGATCCTGGCCGGCATGGCCCACCAGGCCATCTACATGAGCCAGCCGGCCCACGCCCTCGACCTGGCCAGGGCCGCCCAGCTCGCGGCCCGGCGCTCCGGTGTCCAGACGCTCATGGCCTCCTGCCACGTGCTCGAGGCCCACGCCCACGCCGGGCTCGGCGACGCCCGCTCGTGCAGCGCCAGCCTCCACCAGGCCGAGCTGGCCTTCGACCGCCGCTCACCGGGCCGCGAGCCCGCCTGGCTCGGCTACTTCGACGAGGCCTACCTCGCCGCCAAGTTCGCCCACTGCTTCCGCGACCTCGGCGACGGGCCGCGCGCCGTGCGCCAGGCCCGCCGCTCGCTCGACATGGACGGCCGCTACGTGCGGGGCCGGATGTTCAACCTGTCGCTGCTGGCCGCCGGGCTGCTCCAGTGCGGCGAGCTGGAGGAGGCGTGCGGGGTGGCGGCCGGGGCTCTGGACCTGGCCGGGGAGCTCCAGTCGGTCAGGTCCCGCTCCTACGCCACCGACCTGCGCCGGCGGCTGGAACCGTACCGGCGCGAGAGCGCGGTCACGTCCCTGTACGAACGCGCCCGCGCCCTCGCGCCGGTCTGACCCTCAGCTGCCGATCAGTTCACCGTTGGGGCCGACGATCGACTTCGTCGCCGCGTAGTTCGCCTTGTTGTAGACGTCGGCGACCTCGCCGTCGAAGTAGGCCGAGCTGATGAAGTCGATCCGGTCGTTGCCGTCCTGGTCGTGGAACAGGCTCGTGACGCCGTTGACGTAGCCGGTGCGCTTGTTGTTGTCGTAGCGCAGCAGCCACGGCGCGCCGTCGGAGCCGCCGGTCATCGAGCACTTCAGCACCTGGTGCGTCTCGACCTTGAACATGTTGACCTGGTAGGTCTTGGTGCCCGTCCGGCCGGCGCAGATCTTGGGGGTCAGGCCGGTGAAGGGCTTGTCGCCGTCGGGGTGCGGGGCGGCGGGGTAGCCGAAGACGGTCACCTTCTGTCCCATGGGCTGGTTCCAGGCGACACCCTGCCCGCCGACGACGTCACCGAGCCGGCCGGCGTCCTTGGCCAGGCCGAGGGTGAAGACCGTCCTGAAGTAGTCGGTCTTGGCGCTCTCCTTGACCCAGTAGCCGATGAAGTAGTGGGTGATGGTGAAGTTGCCGCTGCCGTCGATCTTCCGGTAGCCGGGGCCCTTGTAGGCTTCGTACTCGCTCTGGGTGACGTGGTCGACGACAGTCTTGGCGGGCTCCTGCGCGCCGTTGCCGTCACCGGTCGGGGCCTTGTCGAAGTCCTCCTTGGCGACCTCCTTGAAGGCCCGCTTCTTGCCCGGGAAGGACGGTCCGACGACGTCGGTGAGGGTGGACAGCTTCGCCCAGCAGTCGGGCGTCTCGCCGCCGTGCAGGTCGACGCACTTGTTGTACGTGGCCGCGTCGATGGGTTCGTCCTTGGCCCACTTGTCGCCGGCCCACTTGTCGTACTCCGCCTTGGACACCGTCTTCTCACCAGCGAGCTCGAAGCCGTTGTGCACCGCCACGAACGCGAAGTCGCCGTCGTAGTCGTCGTAGGTGTCGAGGTCGTAGGCGGTGAAGGCGTACGCGCCCGCGTACACGCCGAACGGGGCCTTGCCCTGGTAGTAGCCCGGGACGAACACCCACTTGGCGAAGACGTCCTTGCCCTGCTCGTAGACGCAGTGGCCGGCCGTGGCGACCAGGTTGCGGTTCCTGGCCTGGATGGAGGTGGCGGAGCACCAGCGCTGGTTGCCGGCGCGGTCGAGGAAGAACACCTTGCCGATGGTCTTCGGCAGGTTCACGTTCTTGGACTTGGGCGCGGCGCCGGTGGTGCCGGTCGGGGCCGCCATGCCGGGCTTGCCGTCGGCCGAGGTGGTCTGGGGGTGCACCAGCTTGGGCACGTCCTTGGCGTCGACGCGGAACTCGGTGGCCTTCTTCAGGGCGGCGCCGTTGGCGTCCAGCCAGAAGTACGCGGAGCTGTAGGCGTCGGCGGGCTTGGGGGTGAGGGGGTCGCTCACCCAGCTCGGCGCGGCGGTGGCGGGGGTGGCGAGGGCGGCGGCGCTGAGACCGGCGACGGCGAGGGGTACGAGCAGGCGCTTCACTGGGGGGCTCCACAAACTTGTCAAGTGTCTCGTAAGACCCTATCGACCCTCAGGTCACTTAGGTAAGGGTCCGTACCAAAAGACCCGGAAAAGGCCGAAGGGCCCGGCAGAAGCCGAGCCCTTCGGGTCAAGCTGGTGAACGATGACCCAGGGTCGTCGTTCGGTACCGCCAAGAACTACTTGACAAGCTTGCCGGACCACACGGCCGCAGCGGCCTTGTAGATCGCGGCGGTCTCGCCGTCGAAGATCGGCGAGGTGATCTTGTCGTAGCGGCCGTTGCTGTCGGTGTCCACGATCAGGCTGGTGACACCGGTGACGTAGCCGAGACGCTTGGCGTTGCTGTACTTGGCGAGCCAGGGGCCACCGTCGTAGCCGGCGGTCACCGGGCAACGCAGGCTCTGGTGCTCCTCGACCTTCTTGGCCGGGATCTGCAGAACCTTGGACTCGGTCTTGCCGTAGCACCACTTCGGCGTGACACCCGTGTAGGGCTTGTTGCCGTCGGGGTGCGGGCCCGCCGGGTAACCGAAGGTACGGACGACGGCACCAGCAGGCTGGTTCCACGCCACACCCTGGCCACCGACGTTGTCACCGAGGCGGCCGACGTCCTTGAGGGAGCCGTCCACGATGTAGAACTCGGTGCGGAGGTACTCGACCTTGGCGGTCTCCTTCACCCAGTACTTGACGAAGTAGTGGGTGATGGTGAAGTTGCCCTTGTCGTCGATCTTCCGGTAGCCCGGGCCGGTGTAGCCCTTGTACTGGGACTCCGTCACGTACTCGGTGTAGGTCGCGCCGGTGGCCTTGCCGCCGTTGACCTTACCCTCGGGGGCCTTGGCGTAGTCCTCCGCCGAGACCTCCTTCAGAACCTTGACGGCGTTCGGGTAGTCCGGGCCGACCGTGTCCTGGATGGTGGACGGCTTGGCCCAGCAGTCCGGGGTCTCGCCACCGTTGAGGTCCTTGCACTTGGTGTACTCGGCCTCGGAGATCGCGATGTCCTTGGTGAACTTCTGCCCACCGAACTTGTCGAAGTCGGCCTTGGAGACCTGCTTCGGAGCGCCGGCGTTGGGGCCGCCGATGCCGTTGTACACGGTCACGAACGCGTAGTCGCGGTCGAAGTCCTCGTACACGTCGAGGTCGTAGTGGGTGAAGGCCTGCTTACCCACGTAGAGGCCGAACGGCGTCTTGCCCTGGTAGTAGCCCGGGACGAAGACCCAGCGGCTCACGACCTCGTTGTTGGCGGCCATGTCGTAGACGCAGTGCCCGGCCGTGGCGACCAGGTTGCGGTACTGCGACTGGATCGAGGTGCCGGAGCACCAGTACAGCTTGCCGTCGCGACCCTCGAAGAAGACCTTGCCGATGGTCTTCGGCAGGTTCACGTTCTGGGTCTTGACCGCGACCTTCTTCTCCTCGCCGATCGGCAGAGCCGAGCCCGGCTTGGTGTCGGCGGAGTAGCCGCCGCCGCTCTTGATCTTCTTGACCTCGAGCGAGTCGGGGTTGAAGGCAACGGCCTGCGTCAGCGCGGCGTTGTTCGACTTGGTCCAGAAGTCGACGACCTCGGCGGCCTGCGCCTCGGTCTTGGCCAGAGCGTCAGTCGCGACGTCGCCCTGGGCCTGAGCAGTGCCGGCCAGACCAGCAGCCAGCAGACCGGTGGCCAGAATGGCGCCACCGGCGGGGAGGAGGATGCGCTTCAAGGTAACTCCTTGCGCTGTCGTGGAACGCCTCTTGCGTCCCATGCGTCAGTAAAGGGATAGCCAGAAGATACAGGCGCGATCTTGGGCTGCGGTAGCCACTTTGGAAGGAAAACAGGGGGCTTGTCGGCCGTGATCGTTCTGTGATGTTTAGATCGGCTATCGCCACGACTTGTCCGGTGTGCCTGACGCGCCCGTTTTCCCTGATCAACACGAGCGAGTGATCAGAGTGACTGCTGGGGGCGAGGTGTCGGCGATCAGACCCCGTCGGCATGGATGTGACGCACATCACACCGCTCGGATGGCACCGTATGAGCCTCCGCTGCGTCCAAACGGTCCGCACTTTCTCCGGGAACGCCGAAGGGCCCGGCGATGCCGGGCCCTTGACGAGTGAACGCGGGGTCGATCGGGTCAGCCCGATCGGGGTGCGCTACTTAGAGGATCTTGCCGGACCACACGTTCGAGGCGGCCTTGTAGATCGCCGCGGTCTCGCCGTCGAAGTACGGCGAGGAGATGTAGTCGACGCGACCGTTGCCGTCCTGGTCGTTGAAGGTGCTGGTGACACCGTTCACGTAGCCGAGACGCTTGGTGTTGCTGTAGTTGAGCAGCCACGGACCACCGTCGGCGCCCTCGGTCATCGAGCACTTGAGGGCGATGTGCTCCTCGATCTTCTTGGCGGCGGAGCCGACAAGCTTCTTCGAGGTCTTCCCGTAGCACCACTTGGGCGTGATGCCGGTGAAGTTCTTGTTGCCGTCGGGGTGCGCGGCGGCCGGGTAGCCGAACACGCGGACGTACTTGCCGGTGGGCTGGTTCCAGGCGACACCCTGACCGCCGACGTTGTCACCGAGACGGCCGGCGTCCTTCGCGAAGCCCTCGATGATGTAGAAGACGGTCTTGTAGTAACCCTTGAGGTCGGTCTTCTTCACCCAGTTCTTCACGAAGTAGTGGGTGATGGTGTAGTTGCCCCGCTCGTCGATCTTGCGGTAGCCCGGGCCCTTGTAGCTCTCGTACTCGGACTTGGTGACGTTCTCCGTCTTGGTCTGACGGGGCGCCTTGGTGTTGTTGCCCGAGCCCGTGGGGGCCGCGTCGTACTGCTCCTTGGTGACCTCGGTGAAGGCCTTGACCGCGCCGGGGTAGTCGGGGCCGACGGCCTCGATCTTCGTGTCGGTCTTCGCCCAGCAGTCCGGGGTCTCGCCGCCGTTGAGGTCCTTGCACTTCTGGTACTCGGCCTCGGTGATCGCCACGTCCTTGGCATCCTTGATGCCCTGGTACTTGTCGAAGTCGGCCTTGGAGACCTGCTTGGCGGTGGCACCGCCGAACTGGATGCCGTTGTACACGGTCACGAACGCGTAGTCGCGGTCGTAGTCCTCGTACACGTCGAAGTCGTAGTGCGTGAACGCCTGCTTACCGACGTAGATGCCCCACGGCGACTTGCCCTGGTAGTAACCCGGGACGAAGACCCACTTGGACATGACGTCCGTGTTGCCGGCCGTGTCGTACACGCAGTGGCCGGCCGTGGCGACCAGGTTGCGGTACTTCGACTGGACGGAAGTGGCGGAGCACCACTTCTTCTCGCCCTTGCTGTTGACGAAGAAGACCTTGCCGATGGTCTTCGGCAGGTTCACGTTCTGAACCTTGACCGTGGTCTTCTTCTCCTGGCCGATCGGCGAGGCCGAGCCCGGCTTCGTGTCGGCGCTGTAGCCGCCCTTGCTCTGGAGCTTGGCGACGTCGCTCTTGTCCCAGACGTTGGACTCGGTCGCGGCCTTGAGGGCCGCACCGTTGCTCTCGGCCCAGTACTGGGCGATGGCCTTGGCGTCGGCCGCGCTCTTCGCCATCGGGTCGGTGGCGACGTCTCCGGCGGCCTGGGCGGTGCCGGCGAGGCCGGCAGCCAGAAGGCCGGTAGCCAGGATGGCGCCACCGGCGGGGATGAGGATGCGCTTCAAGGGAACTGCTCCTTGGTCTGTCGTGGGTCGCAACATGCGTCCCATGCGTCAGTAAAGGGATAGCAAGGAACATAGCGCGGTGATCTTTGCAGGTGGAAGCCGGTTTGCCCCATTCGGTAGGCACCCTTACCGCCGTGACCCTTCCGTTACCAGTCAGTGATCTTTGCCCAAAGTGATCAAGGCGTCACGTTTTCGCTGGGTATCGCGCGGTTTCGTAACGGCGGAGTAAAGGTGGATCAAACGGACATCACGCTACGTGTTCGCGTGTATGTGATGTAGATCACAGGAACCAAATCGGGCTCCAACTCCGTCTAACTTCGCCTCCGAGCCGGATGATCTTCTGAATCGGCGTCCCCGGCGATGTTTTCGACCCCTCCCCACCCTCCCGCGAGCCAAACCGCGGGCACGAAAAAGGGGCCCGGCCGAAGCCGGGCCCCTCCGTCGAGCGGGGTGTTACTTGTACAGCTCGCCGTTCGAGCCGACGATCTTGCCGGACCACACGTTCTTGGCCGCGTTGTAGATCGACGCCGTCTCACCGTCGAAGTACGGCGAGGTGATGGTGTCGATGCGGTCGTTGCCGTCCTGGTCGGCGAACGTGCTGGTCACGCCGTTGACGTAGCCCAGACGCTTGCTGTTGCTGTAGTTGCTCAGCCAGGGGCCGCCGTCGAAGCCGGGCGTGACGGGGCACTTGAGGCCCACGTGCTCCTCGATCTTGAGCCACGGGGCGCCCACGGCCTTGCCGGTCGTCGCGCCGTAGCACCACTTCGGCGTCACGCCGCTGTAGGGGCGGTTGCCGTCCGGGTGCGGGCCGGCGGGGTAGCCGAACGCGCGCACCGTCTTGCCCGTGGGCTGGTTCCAGGCCACGCCCTGGCCGCCGACGTTGTCGCCCAGGCGGCCCGCGTCCTTCGACAGCAGGATGTAGTAGTGGCCGCCCCAGCTGCGCTTCGGGCCGCTGAACCGCTCGAAGTCCTTGCGGTCCACCTGCTTGACGCCCTCGAAGGCGATGCCGTTGAAGACGGTGACGAACGCGTAGTCGCGGTCGTAGTCCTCGTAGACGTCGAAGTCGCTGTGGGTGAAGGCCTGCTTGCCGACGTAGATGCCGAACGGCGCCTTGCCCTCGTAGTAGCCGGGCACGAACACCCAGTTGCTCATCGTGTCCTTGTTGCTGTCCGTGTCGTACACGCAGTGGCCGGCCGTGGCGACCAGGTTGCGGTAGTTGGACTGCACGGACGTGGCCGTGCACCAGCGGAACTTGCCGGAGCCGTCCACGAAGAACACCTTGCCGACCGTCTTGGGCAGGTTGACGTTCTGCGCGCGGCCGATGGGCTTCTTGTCCTCGCCGATGGGCGCGGCGGTGCCGGGGCTGCCGTCCGCGGTGTAGCCGCCCTTGGAGACGAGCTTCCGGACCTCCTTGGCATCCCAGTCGTACGCCGTGGCGGAGCGGAGCGCGGCGCCGTTGGAGGCCAGCCAGAACGAGGCGACCGAGGCGGCCTGCGAGGTGTTGCGGGCCATGGGGTCGGTGGCGATGTCGGCTCGGGCCTGCGCGGTGCCGGTGAGGCCCGCGGCCAGAAGGCCGGTGGCCAGGACGACGCCACCGGTCGGGAGGAGGATTCGCTTCAAGGTAACTCCAGGCTTTGCCTTGTGCTGCCGGGGTTCCGTACATCCCTCGGTGCAGCAGACGGACAGCCGGGAACCTATCGGTCTGACTCCGCGCCTGTGAATTTCGCGAAGCTCATGTCATCCGCCGATGAGGCGGTCGTGATCTTTTCGAGATCACGTCGTGGCTGATCACCGCGGGGGTTGCCACGCTACGTGTAAGTTACGTCACATTTGCGGGGGTGGTGACCGCCGCCGCGTGGCGGTAGACCTCGCCGGTGGCGAGGGTGAAGTTGGGCGTGGACATGGCGTCGTAGCCACCCTTGGCGTCCCGGTTCCACGTCAGGCTGTTGATCCCGTTCAGCGAGCCGAGGCCCTGCGCGGGCTGGTAGTCGATCAGCCACGGGCCGCCGCTGGCGCCCGCGGTGAAGTTGCACGGCTCGATCTGCACGCCGTACTGCAGGTCGCGGCTGGGGGCGACGGTCCAGCGGGTGCTGCCCGTGCACGACAGGAGCTTGCGCCCGTCGAACGGCCGGGTGCCGTCGGGCTGCGGGCCGGCCGGGTAGCCGAAGGTGGTGACGCGGTTGCCCACGCCCTTGGCGACGGCCAGGCCCTGGCCGCCGACGTTGTCCTGGAGGCGGCCGACGTCCTTCATGACGAGCTTGCCGCCCACGGTGGCCCAGGTGAAGCCGCGATGCACGGTCACGAACGCGTAGTCGTAGTCGTAGTCACCCCGGCCGGGCCAGTGCTCGTGCATGCTGATCTCCGCGCCGACGTAGATGCCGTCGGGCGTCTCGCCGTTGGGGCCGGGGTTCGGGACGAAGATCCACGAGTCGGCCGGCTTGGCCTGGCGGGCGTCGTAGGCGCAGTGCGCGGCGGTGGCGACGACGCTGTGGTTCCTGGCGGCCACCGCGCTGGCGGAGCACCAGTACTCCTTGGTCCCGAACCGGAAGTACACCTTGCCCATGGTCCGGGCGGTCGTGCCCTTGGCCGGCAGTTCCGGCGAGACGCTGAGCGGGACCTTGGCCTTCTTGGCGGGGGTGAGCTGCTCGCTGGGCACGGCGGTGGCGCCCGCGCTCGTGGAGGACTGCGAGCCCGGCGTCGCGGGACTGTAGCTGTCGGCGTTCTTCAGGACGTCCGGCTTCCAGGTGGCGGCCACCTTCTGGACGTCCGCGGCGGTCTTGGTGAGCGTCACCGAGTAGACCCAGCTCTCGGCCCGCGCGTACGCCGTCCCCCCGAACGCCGTCCCCCCGAGCACGGGCAGCGCGAGCAGCGCGCTGAGCGCGACGGCTGCCAGTCGCCGGACCGGGGGGATCATGGAAATGCCTTCCTTGGGGTGTAAAGGTGGATTTTTCCAGATCAACTGACTGTATTGCAGCTCAGATGAAGATTCGTTATCTGATCAAGCGTGACTTGTGTCCCATAAGGATGGTGTCAAGTAGGCCGTCCGGATAGGTGAGACTGCTCCCACGTGTCGGTCGTTGCCGCAGGTCAGGGGCCGAGGCAGGCTGCGAGCATGCGTCGACTTCTCTGTCTCGCCGTGCTTTCCTGTACGGCATTCGCCGCCACGCCCGCCCTGGCCGAGACTCACTCTCGTGACACGGATCGGAGGGTTTTCGTGATCATTGTTGGCGACAAGGGCACCGTCTTGTCGTGCCGGCAGCGCTCGCCCAAGCCCGCGTGCGTCGCCCTCGAAAGGGCCGGCGGCGACCCCGCCCGGCTGCCCTCGCGGACCGACGCGGTCTGCACGATGGAGTACAACCCGGTGCGCGTCTCGGCGCTCGGCGTCTGGGGCGGCCGCCCGGTCCGCTACGAACGCACGTTCTCGAACAGCTGCCAGATGCAGGCGGCGATGGGGCCGCTCTCCCAGTTCTGACCACGAGCGTCTCCGACCACGAGCTCCGAAAGCGACAGGGACCTCGGCCGCGCGCCGAGGTCCCCGCCGCTTTCCGGGGGAAGCGCACCGAATCGCGTTCTGCTTTCATGGCGGCATGGACCCACGCACGCCCTGCCTCGTCGGCGCGGCCCAGCTGACCGTCCGCGAGCAGCCCGGTCCCGAGCCGCTGGACCTGTGGGAGGCGGTCGCGCGGGCCGCGGCCGACGACGCCCGGCTGCCCGCCCGGCGGCTCGGCTCGATCCAGGTGGTCCACACCGACTCCTGGCAGTACGACGACCCCGCCGGACGCCTGGCCGAACGGCTCGGCGCGGCGCCCGGGCACACCGCGTACTCCAAGGTCAGCGGCACGGCGCCGCAACTGCTCATCGGCGAGGCCGCCGCGCGGATCGCCGCTGGCGGGCTCGACTGCGCCCTCGTCGTGGGCGCCGAGGCGCTGGCCACCCGCCGCGCCTACCGGAAGGCGGGCGAGCGCGTGCCGTGGAGCCACCCGGCGGTCCCCAAACCGCCCTACGGCTGGGAACGCCCGCCGCATCCCGCCGAGCTGGCGCACGGGCTGTTCCTGCCGGTCCACACGTACGCGATCATGGAGACGGCCCGGCGGGCGGCCCTCGGCTGGACCCTCGAGCAGGAGATGGCCGACCGGGCCCGGATGATGGCCCCCATGACCGAGGTGGCCGCCGCCAACCCGTACGCCTGGCGCCGCGTCCCGCGCACCCCGGAGGAGCTGACGGGCGGCCGGTTCGTCGGCTGGCCGTACACGCGCGACACCGTGGCCGTGCTGGAGGTGGACCAGGCCGCGGCGGTGGTGCTGGTCAGCGCCGGGCTGGCCGACCGGCTGGGCGTCCCGGAGGAGCGGCGGATCCACCTGCGCGGCTGGGCGTACGCCGAGGACACCTGGGAGGTGGCCGCGCGGCCCGCGCTCGGCTCGTCACGGGCGATCGCGCGGGCGGCGCGGGCGGCCTTCGCCCGGGCCGGGCTCGGGCTCGGCGACATGAACGCCCTCGACGTGTACAGCTGCTTCGCCGTCGCCCTGCGGCAGGCGTGCGACGCGACCGGGCTCGACCCGTTCGACCCGCGCGGGCTCACGGTGACCGGCGGGCTGCCGTACGCGGGCGGCCCGGCCAGCGACTACGTCCTCCACTCGACCGCCGCCATGGCCGGGCTGCTGCGCGCGCGGGGCGGCCACGGCCTGGTGACCTCGGTCGGCATGCACCTGACCAAGCACGCCTGCGCGATCTGGTCCACCGAGCCGGGAGGCGCGCTCGGCGACGGCCGCCCGGTCTTCACCGCCGAGCCGGTCGCGATCGCCGACGTGTACGAGGGCCCGGCGGTCGTCGCGGGCTACACCGTGGCGCACGGGCGCGACGGGACGGCCGAGCGGGGCATCCTCGTCGTGGACCTCCCCGGCGGCGGCCGGGCGCACGCGCTCGTCCACGATCCGGGCCTGATGGCGGAGGCGGAGGCGCGCGAGCTGGTCGGCGAGACGGTGCGGCTGGCCTCCGACGGGCGGGTGAACACGGCCACCTGGTGACCGAGTCCCTCCGGGGAAGGTCAATGTGGCGATCAGGTGAATGCGCCGCACCCCGTCCCTGGAATGAACTGGGGCCGAAGGCGAGAGCCCGCCCGACACGAGGACCGCCGTGGCCGATCAGTTCGACGTCATCGAGGCCGGCCAGCACCACCGCCGCCGGCGCTGGACCGGCATCGCGGTGCTCGCGGCCCTGCTCGCCATCCCCGTCGCCGGCCTGCTGGCCGGCCGCGACCCCGAGCCGGAGCCCGGCGTCGCCGGACACGGGACCGCCCCCTCGACCGCCCCCATGACCACCACGAGGGCCACGCCCAACGTGCTGTTCGCCACGCCGAGGACCAAGGGCGGTGACGAGGTGATCCGGGTCGTCTTCCCTGACGGCACCCCCGCCGAGGTCCGCTACCCGGCCCGGCTCGGGCTCGCCGCCCTCGGCTCGCGGCCGTTCCAGGGCGCCTGGGTGGCCGGCCAGTACCGCCGCATGTCCGCCCCGTACGGCGGCGAGGCCGAGGTGTCGAAGGGCGGTCAGCCCCTGCGCAACCTCACCCCGGACGTCCAGCTGTGGCCGCGCCAGCCCGGCAGCGGCTCGTACGGGCAGGTGCTGCTGTTCGCGTTCGGCGACTGGCGCCTCGCGCTGTACGACCGGCCCGAGGGGCTCACCTTCGAGCAGCGCATGGCCGCGGCCGGGCACATCAGGGGCAGGGTCACCAAGGGCGGCTACCTGGTGCTGACCGCCACGGACCCGGTCCGCCTGGCCCGGCCGGGCGAGACCGTGCGGGGCGACCCGGTCGGGCCGCAGCTGTGGTTCGGCGGCGTGGCCGGCGACGTCGTGGGACTCATCCTGGCGCCGGGGTGCGACGAGGCGTCGCCGGCGCCCATGATGATCGACCGGCGCGGCCGGCCGTCGCGCACCGCCTGCCGGGGCGGGGTGCAGATCGCCGCCTCCGGCTCGGCCGCGTTCGTCGAGCGGGCGGTCAAGGAGATCCGGATCACGCTGAAGTAGGGTGCGGCCATGTTCGCCGTAACCGCCACACAGACCGATCCCGACAATCCGCTGGCCGGGCTGACGCTCGGCGAGCGGCCGGAGCCGTCCACCCCGGACGGCTGGACCACCGTCACCGTACGGGCCGCCGCGCTCAACCACCACGACCTGTGGACGCTCAAGGGCGTCGGCATCCGCCAGGACCGGCTGCCGATCGTGCTCGGCTGCGACGCGGCCGGTGTGGACGAGGACGGCAACAAGGTCATCGTGCACGCGGTGATCGGCGCGGGCGCCGACGAGACGCTCGACCCGAAGCGCTCGCTGCTGTCGGAGCTCCACGACGGCACCTTCGCCGAGCGGGTCGCCGTGCCGCGCCGCAATCTGGTGCCCAAGCCGGCCGCGCTCACCTTCGAGCAGGCCGCGTGCCTGCCCACGGCGTGGCTGACCGCCTACCGGATGCTGTTCGACAAGGCGGGACTCCAGCCGGGCTCGACGGTGCTCGTCCAGGGGGCCGGCGGCGGCGTCGCGACCGCGCTGATCGCGCTCGGCCGGGCCGGCGGGTACCGCGTGTGGGCCACCAGCCGCTCGGCGGACAAGCGGGAACGGGCTCTGGAGCTGGGGGCGGACCAGGTCTTCGAGACCGGCGCGCGGCTGCCCGAGCGGGTGGACGCGGTGATGGAGACCGTCGGCCAGGCCACCTGGGACCATTCGCTGAAGTCGCTCAGGCCGGGCGGCCGGGTCGTGGTGTCGGGGGCGACCAGCGGTGCGGTGCCGCCCGCCGACCTCAACCGCGTCTTCTTCCTGCAGCTCTCGGTGGTGGGCTCCACCATGGGGACCCGCGACCAGCTCGGCCGCCTGGCGGTGTTCCTGGAGCAGACCGGGGTCCGTCCGGTGATCGACCGGACGCTGCCGCTGGCCGAGGCCCGCGACGGGTTCGCCGCGCTGGCCGAGGGCGACGTGTTCGGCAAGATCGTCTTCACGGCCTGAGGCAAGCCCTCGCCCGAGGGGTACGAAAGGGGAGAAAGCCCCCTTTCGGCCGGGAGGCGTCGCCATGACCGTCGAACCCCTCGGGCCGGGCTCGCTGCACTGGGAGACCGCGGGCGAGTACCGCAACCTCCTCGTGGGCGGCAGCGCGCTGGTCCTGCAGACCATGCACCCCGCCGTCGGCGCCGCCGTGGCGCGCCACTCCGCCTTCCGCGACGACCCGTGGGGCAGGCTCGCCCGCACCCTCTCCTCCGCCCAGACCTGGGTGTACGGGGGAGAGGCCGGTCCCGCCGAGGGGGCGCGGCTGCGCGAGCTGCACCGGAGCTTCGCCGGCGTGGACGAGCGGGGCCGCCCCTACCACGCGCTGAGCGGGGAGGCGTGGGCGTGGGTCCACCTGTCGCTGTTCGAGCGGTACGTCACGCTCAACCGCCTCTTCGGCGTGCCGTACGGCCCGGACGGCGAGCGCAGGCTGTACGCGGAGGCGCGGCGGATCGGCGGCCTCCTGCGCGTGCCCGAGCGGGAGATGCCCGCGGACGTGGAGGCGTTCTGGCGGTACTTCGACGGCATGGTGTCCGGGCGGCTGGAGGCGCATCCGACCGCGTTCGAGGTGCTGGCCCTGCTGCGCTCGACGCCGCCGCCTCCGGGGCTGCCCGCGCCGCTGCGCCACCTGTGGGCGCCGGTGGGCGCCGGATGGGGGGAGTTCGCCTGGTTCGTCACGGTGGGGACGCTGCCGCCGGCCGTACGGGAGAGGCTGGGGCTGCGCTGGTCGGCGCGCGAGGAGCGGCGGCTGCGTCACCTGGGCCGGGCGGTGGCCGCGATCACGCCGCGGCTGCCCGAGCGGCTGCGCTACATGCCGATCGCCTGCCGCGCCCGCCGCGCCGCCCGCCGTTCGTGACGCGCCGTTCGTGCCCCGGCGTTCGTGCTCCGTTGTTCGTGACGCGCCGTTCGTGTCCCGGCGTTCGTGCCCCGTTGTTCGTGACCCGCCGTCACCGGAGCGTGTCGCGGATGCGGCCGGACGCCTCGTCGAGCGCCGCGCGCACCTGCTCCAGCCGCTCCCGGTCCAGCCTCGTCCCGGACGCCTCCTCGCGCACCTGGGCCACGAAGTCGGCCAGCATGCCGCCCAGCTCGGCGTCGAGGTCGGCGCGCGCGCCCGGCGCGCCGCCCAGCGAGGACCACACCTCGGCCCAGATGCGGCGCCACTCGGACGTCAGCCGCTGGCTCTCGCCCTGCCAGTGCCCGGCGTGCTCCATCCACTGCCGCTTCTGCTCCCGCTTGAGCCGCTCGAAGTCGGCCTTCTGCCGGTCGCGGGTGCGCCGGAGGTCCTCCGGGGAGCCGACGCGCACGTCCTTGGCCATCCGGGTCAGCTCCTCGCGCAGCGACTTGACCGTGTCGCGCACGTCCTCCTTGACCTCCCGCGCGATGTCGCGCACGGAGGCGGAGATCTCCTGCTCCAGGTCGTCGAGCTCGTCGAGGCGGTCGTTCAGCTCCTCGCGGCCCTTGTCGGTGATCGAGAACACCTTCTTGCCGTCGACCACCTCGTGCGTGACCAGCCCCTCCTCCTCCAGGCGGGCCAGGCGCGGGTAGATGGTGCCGGGGGAGGGCGAGTAGACGCCGAGAAAACGGTCCTGGAGCAGCCGGATCACCTCGTAGCCGTGGCGTGGGCTCTCGTCCAGCAGCTTCAGCAGGTACAGCCGCAGGCGGCCATGACCGAAGACAGGGCTCATTCCTTCTCCCCCTTGAGCAGCGCGACCTCGCCGGAGACCGTCGTCGCCGACAGCGAGGCCATCCCGCCGCCGAGCCGTCCCGACAGCGACTTCGCGCCGGGCAGGCTCTGGTTGGACAGTTTCTCGAACGTGCTGACCAGCCGGCCGGAGGTGGACCGGATCGTCACGTCCGCCTCCACGTCCTCGGGCAGCCTGACCAGGATGTCACCCGAGACGCTGGTGAGCGTCACATGACCGGTGGGCCGCAGCTCCAGGTCGGCGGTGATGCGTCCCGACACGCTGTTGGCGCGCAGCCGGCGCGGCATCCCGTGGGCGACGGTCAGGTCGCCGGAGACGCTGGTGAACGACAGGTCGCCGACCATGGCCCGGCTCTCCACCTGCCCGGACACGGTGCCGGCGCTCACCTCGCCGCTCACGCCGTCGAGCACGACGTCGCCGGAGGCGCTCTTGACCGAGGTGAGGTTCTCGAACCCGGCGATGACCGCGGAGGCGCTGACCACGCCCGCCTTGACCTGGCAGTCCTTCGGCACGGTCAGCGTGGCGACGGTGTGGCGCCGGGTCTTGCGCAGCCAGCTCAGCATGCCGTCCCAGGTGAGGTCCTTGTAGGTGACGGACAGCTCGCCGGCCTCCTCGTCGTACGTCACGATCAGCGGCGAGCCGACGATCTCGGTGACCTCCAGGACGGGCGGGCCGTCGCTGGCGAGCACGGCGAGCCGGCCCGACACGATCCGCACGTCGAGCGACCTCACCGGCCCGAACGTCAGTTGACGGGGGTCGTCGATGGTCCACTGCTGCATGGTCCCCACCCTTCCTGGCGGCACGCTGGTTCCCTAAGACACGATATGTCGCGTCTCGCCGAAACTCAAGATGTATCGCGTTTACGCGTGCCGGGCGGGCGCCGGAAGGCAGCCTGACCCTCGAAGCGGCCTGGCGTCACTCGTCCTCGTCGTCGAGGCGCGCCAGCCAGGTGGCCAGCCGCTCGATCGGGACCTCGAACTCGGGGTTGAGGTCCACGAACTCGCGCAGCCGCTCACCCAGCCAGAGGAGACTGACCTCCTCCTCGCCGCGCCTGTCGACCAGCTCCTCGATCCCCCGGTCGGTGAAGTACATCGCGCTCCGTTTCCCTCGTCGTGCTGCCGGGACATCTCACTCTAGTCAGCCTCCGGCCCCGCTCCTGACCGGGTGCTGGACAGGCGAGACCCCCGCCGGCACGAAGCCGGCGAGGGTCTCAGGTGGAACCGATCAGCCGAAGATCTGGTTGAGGATCTCGTGCAGCTCGTTGTCGTGGGCGTTGTGCGAACCGGCCGCGGGCGAGCTGTTGGCCGGACGGGACACGCGGCTCAGCGGACGCCCGCCGAGCAGTTGCGGGTCCTCGGCCAGCTTGAGCGCGAGGTACGGCCACGGGCCCATGTTGACCGGCTCGTCCTGGGCCCAGACGAGCTGCGCCTGCCGGCCGTAGCGGCCCAGCTCGGCGGCCAGCTCCTCGGCCGGGAACGGGTAGAGCCGCTCCAGCCGCACGATCGCGACGTCGTCACGGCCGCTCTCGTCACGCTTGGCCGCCAGGTCGTAGAAGACCCTGCCGGAGCACAGGACCACCTTGGTGACCTTCGCCGGGTCGACGGTCGTGTCGGACAGGACCGGCTGGAAGGTGCCCGAGGTGAAGTCGCTCGCCTTGGACGTGGCCGCCTTGTGGCGCAGCAGCGACTTCGGCGTGAAGACCACCAGCGGGCGGTGCCGGCCCGACTCCACCTGCCAGCGCAGCAGGTGGAAGTAGTTGGCCGGGGTGCTCGGCTGGGCGACCGTCATGTTGTCCAGCGCGCACACCTGCAGGAAGCGCTCGATGCGGGCCGAGGAGTGGTCGGGACCCTGACCCTCGTAGCCGTGCGGCAGCAGCAGCACGACGCCCGACTTCTGACCCCACTTCTGCTCACCGGACGAGATGAACTCGTCGATGATCGTCTGGGCGCCGTTGACGAAGTCGCCGAACTGCGCCTCCCAGGCGACCAGGGCGTCCGGCCGCACCACGCTGTAGCCGTACTCGAAGCCGAGCGCCGCGAACTCGCTGAGCAGCGAGTCGTAGACGTAGAACTTCGTGGTGCCCTGGTTGAAGGTCTTCAGCGGCGTGTGCTCGGCCCCGGTCAGCCGGTCGACCAGCACCGCGTGGCGCTGGGTGAACGTGCCGCGCCGGGAGTCCTGGCCGACCAGGCGCACCGGGTGGCCGTCGATGAGCAGCGAGCCGAAGGCCAGCGTCTCACCCGTGCTCCAGTCGATGGCGTCCTGCTCGACCATCGTGCCGCGGCGCTGGATCACCGGCGCGAGGCGCGGGTGCGGCGTGAAGCCCTCGGGCAGGTTGAGCTGGGTGTCGATGATGCGCTTGAGCGTCTCGTCACTGATCGCCGTGGGCGTGTCGTCGTGCGACCACTTGACGACCTCGGTGGGCGGCACCCGCATCGCGCCCGCCTCCAGCGGCTTCTTGGCCGCCTCGCGGGTCTCGGTGAACGCCTGCTCCAGCTTGGCCTGGTAGTCGCGCAGCGCCTGCTCGGCCTCCTCGACCGTGATGTCGCCCCGGCCGATCAGCGCCTCGGTGTAGAGCTTGCGGGTCGAGCGCTTGGCGTCGATCAGGTCGTACATCAGCGGCTGGGTGAAGGCGGGGTTGTCGCCCTCGTTGTGGCCGCGGCGGCGGTAGCAGATGAGGTCGATGACGACGTCCTTGCGGAACGTCTGGCGGTACTCGTAGGCCAGCTGGCCGACGCGGACCACGGCCTCCGGGTCGTCGCCGTTGACGTGGAAGATCGGCGCCTGGATCATCCGCGCGACGTCGGTCGCGTAGACGCTCGACCGGGACGAGGCCGGCGAGGTGGTGAAGCCGACCTGGTTGTTGACCACCACGTGCACGGTGCCGCCGGTGCGGTAGCCGCGCAGCTGCGACAGGTTGAGCGTCTCGGCCACGACGCCCTGGCCGGCGAAGGCCGCGTCGCCGTGGATGAGCACCGGAAGGACGGTGAAGCCCTCCTCGCCGCGCTCCAGGAGGTCCTGCTTGGCGCGGACGACCCCCTCCAGCACCGGGTTGACCGCCTCCAGGTGGGAGGGGTTGGCCACCACCGAGGCGGTGATGGTCTTGCCGCTCGGCGCCTTGAACTCGCCGGTGGCGCCCAGGTGGTACTTCACGTCGCCGGAGCCGTGCGCCGTGCGCGGGTCGATGTTGCCCTCGAACTCGCCGAAGATCTGGGCGTACGACTTGCCCACGATGTTGGCCAGCACGTTGAGCCGGCCGCGGTGGGCCATGCCGATGACGACCTCGTCGAGGCCCTCGTCGGCGGCGTCGCTGATCACCGAGTCGAGCAGCGGGATCAGCGACTCGCCGCCCTCCAGCGAGAAGCGCTTCTGGCCGACGAACTTCGTCTGCAGGAACGTCTCGAACGCCTCGGCGGTGTTGAGCCGCGACAGGATGTTGAGCTGCTCCTCGCGGTCGGGCGAGGCGTGCGGCTTCTCCACCCGCGCCTGGATCCAGGCCCGCTCCTCGGGGTTCTGGATGTGCATGTACTCGATGCCGACGGTGCGGCAGTAGGAGTCGCGCAGCACGCCCAGGATCTCGCGCAGCTTCATCAGCGGCCGGCCGCCGAAGCCGCCGGTGGCGAACTCCCGCTCGAGGTCCCACAGAGTGAGGCCGTGGGACTGGATGTCGAGGTCGGGGTGCTTGCGCTGCTTGTACTCCAGCGGGTCGGTCTCGGCCATGAGGTGGCCGCGCACCCGGTAGGCGTGGATCAGCTCGATCACGCGGGCGGACTTCGACACGTCGTCGTCGTGGGAGGCCGAGACGTCCTGCACCCAGCGGACCGGCTCGTACGGGATCCGCAGCGCCTCGAAGATCTCGTCGTAGAAGCCGTCCTCGCCGAGCAGCAGCCGGTGGATCTGGCGCAGGAAGTCGCCCGACTGGGCGCCCTGGATGATCCGGTGGTCGTAGGTGCTGGTCAGCGTCATGACCTTGGAGACGGCCAGGCGCGAGAGCGTCTCGGGGGAGGCGCCCTGGTACTCGGCGGGGTACTCCATCGCGCCCACGCCGATGATCGTGCCCTGGCCGGGCATGAGGCGGGGCACGGAGTGGACGGTGCCGATCGTGCCGGGGTTGGTCAGCGAGATCGTGGTGCCGGTGAAGTCGTCGACGCCGAGCTTGCCGGCGCGGGCCTTGCGGACGACCTCCTCGTACGCCATCCAGAACTGGCGGAAGTCCATCTGCTCGGCGGCCTTGATGGACGGCACGAGGAGCTGGCGCTCGCCGTTGCTCTTCTGGACGTCGATGGCCAGGCCGAAGCCGACGTGCTCGGGCTTGACCAGGGTCGGCTTGCCGTCGATCTCCGCGTAGGAGTGGTTCATCTCCGGCATGGCCTTCAGCGCCTTGACGATCGCGTAGCCGATCAGGTGCGTGAAGGAGACCTTGCCGCCGCGACCCCGCTTGAGGTGATTGTTGATCACGATGCGGTTGTCGATGAGCAGCTTGGCCGGGATGGCGCGGACGCTGGTCGCGGTCGGGACCGTCAACGAGAGGTCCATGTTGGCGGCCGTGCGCGCGGCGGCGCCGCGCAGCCTGACCTCCTCGGCGCCCTTGGGCGCCGGGATGGCGGGCTGGGCCGGCTTCTCGACCGCCTTGTCGGCGGGCTTGACGGCCTGCTTGTCGGCGGGCTTGGTGGCGGCGGGGGGAGCCGCCGTCTTGACGGGTGCGGGAGAAGGCGCGGTAGCCGTGCCGTTCGCCGCCTCCCTGGCCGGGGTCCGGCCCGGTCCGTAGTCAGGGTTGTAGTCAGCGAAGAAGTTCCACCAGGCCTTGTCCACCGACTCGGGATCCTGGAGGTACTTCTGGTACAGCTCGTCGACAAGCCACTCGTTCTGACCAAAGCTTGCCAGCGGGTTTGCCCGCGACGACTCAGACGACACGGCGGAAATCGCCCTCTTCCGCAGATCGGCGTTGATGTTAGAGAACCTGTCCAAGGTTACTCGTCCCGTCCGGCTACGCGCGCGCGGGTCGGCGCGCCGCCCCGCCGGATCCTTCCCGAACCGTCGACCAGGGTCACGCACCCCTAGTCAACGGTGGTGATACGGGAAATATCACCGTTTGGTATCAACCTTAGGGGAAGAGGTTTATTTCCCGCCGGACAGCAACCGGCTGGCGACGCGGACCCCCGGAGACAGCTCCGAGAGCAGTTCGGCCAGCTCCTCGCCGGCGACCTTCAGCTCCTCCAGTGTCATCGGCTCCAGCCGCTCCAGGATGAACAGCGCGTTGACCGTCTCCTCGGTGAGCCGCGTGCGGGCGACCTGGCGCCAGTTCCACCGGCGGCAGGTGACGCCCGTGTCGTCGCGCCAGATCACCTCGCCGGCGTCGGGGGTGCCGAGCGCCTCCTCCGACGCCTCGTCGCCGGCCGCGCGGACCAGCCGCGCCGGCCCGGCGTAGCGGTCGAGGTCCTCGCCGCCGATGGGCAGCGCGTGCTTCACGCTGATCGAGTTGTACGCGTCGACGGCCTGGTTGATCTCGGGCAGCGGCAGGCGGCGGGTGAGCGCGTCGACCGACGGGCGGGTGCGGGACGGCTTGGCCCCGAACGAACGGTAGGCGTCGCGCCACGCCTCGATCTTGGCGGCCCGCGCCTCGCGCTCCTCCTCGCCCTCGGCGGACAGCAGGTCGGAGGCGGCGCTCAGCCAGCCGCGCGACCGGTCGTCCGTGGGGCCGTTGCGCAGCCCGTGGGCGGTCATGACCAGGGCGGCGAAGTCGGGGCGCAGCGCGAGGACGGATGCGTCCACGGTGATGTCGTCGAGCATGCAGCCCAGTGTATTGAACTCTCAGACCACTCCATTGACCGAGCCGGATCGCAAAAAACACTTTGCAAAATTCCCTTTGCGGTTTACGGTCGGGAGTGTGGAGCACAGCTACGAGATCAATGACCCGCGGGTGCTGAAGGTGGTGGCCCACCCGCTGCGGGTGCGGCTGCTCGGCCTGCTGCGCGCCGAGGGCCCGGCGACGGCCAGCGAGCTCGGCCGCGTGGTCGGGGAGAGCTCCGGGTCGACCAGCTACCACCTGCGCGTCCTGGCCAAATACGGCTTCATCGAGGAGGACCCCGACCGGCACGACGCCAGGGAGCGCCGCTGGCGCTCCCGCCACCTCTACACCTCCTGGGACAACGTCCGCATGGCCGCCACGCCGGAGGGCTGGGAGGCGGTCCGCATCATCCAGGCGCGCCAGGTGGAGATGCTGGCGCGCGAGATGCGGGCGTTCGAGCAGTCCCCGGACCCGGACTGGCTGTCCGTGGCGGGCATGAGCGACTACCTGGCCGAGCTTCCCCCGGCGGGGGTGCGCGAGTTCGCCGAGCGGGTGGGCGAGCTGGTGCGCGAGCTGATCACCCGCTACGCCGGCCACCCGGAGGCCCGCCACGTGCAGCTCTGGGCCGCCGCCTTCCCCCGCGAGAGCCGCGACAGCGAGGCCAGCGACACCGAGGCCAGCGACACCGAGGAGGACACGTGATCATGACCGCCCGCTCGGCGTTACGCCGCTACCTGGTCGTCGGCTTCCTGACCTGGCTGCCGAGCGGCCTCATGATCCCCACGATGGTCCT
Source organism: Nonomuraea rhodomycinica (assembly GCF_013363995.1). Taxonomy (GTDB): domain Bacteria; phylum Actinomycetota; class Actinomycetes; order Streptosporangiales; family Streptosporangiaceae; genus Nonomuraea; species Nonomuraea rhodomycinica. The sequence goes on from NZ_JABWGO010000011.1 coordinate 64,944, forward strand.
GCTCATGGCCGAGCGCGGCCTGGGCCTGGCGGAGATCGGCACGGCCTTCACCGTCTTCTCCGTCGTCACCCTCTCCCTGGAGCTGCCCACCGGCGGGCTGGCCGACGTGGTGGGCCGCCGCGTGGTGCTGGCCGTGTCGGCCGGCTTCACGGCCGTGTCGCTGGCGCTGATGGCGGTGTCCACGACGTTCTGGATGTTCGTGCTGACCGGGGTGCTCAAGGGCGTGGCGCGGGCGCTGTCCAGCGGCCCCGCCACCGCCTGGTACGTCGACACGCTGCACGACGTGGAGGGGCGTGACGCCGACCTGCGGCCGGGGCTGTCGCGGGGCAGCGCGACGGAGTCGGCCGCGCTCTGTCTCGGCGTGCTGGCGGGCGGGTTCGTGCCGCTCGTCGTGCCGCCGGGCACGGTGGAGCCGCTGGCGGTGCCTCCGCTGCTCGGGGCGGTGGCGGCGGCGGTGCTGCTCGGGGTGGTGCTGCTCGCGCTGCCCGAGCCGTCACACCGGCGGGCGTCGCTGGGCGAGACGCTGCGCGCCGTGCCCGCGACCGTGCTGAGCGGGCTGCGGCTGGCGACCGGCCACGGGTTGCTGCGCCGCCTGACGGTGTACTCCCTGGTGACGGGCGTGGCGCTGACCGCCGTCGAGCTGCTGACGCCCGGCCGCCTGGCCCGGCTGGCCGGTACGGCGGAGCTCGGCAGCACGGCGTACGCGCTGGTGTCGGCCCTCGGCTTCGCGGGCAGCTCGGCCGGCAGCGCGCTCGCCCCCCGGGCGGCCCGCCTGGCGCGGGGACCGGCGCGCGGGGCGGCCCTCGGCGTCGTGCTCGCCGCGCTGTCGCTCGGCGCGCTGGCCGCCACCGCCGAGACGGGCGGTCCCGCCGGGCTGGCCGCGGCGGGCGCGGCGTACGTCGCCATGTACGCGGGCCTCGCCGTCACGGGCGTACTGTGCCTGGAGATGACCCACCGCGCGGTGACCGCGGCGGAGCGCACCACGGTCGGCTCCACCAGCTCCCTGGCCCTCCAGACCGGTGGCGCGATGTCGAACCTGGGACTCGGCGTGCTGGCGACCGCGGCCGGGACGGGCGTCGCCTGGGGGCTGGCCGCCGGGCTGATGGCCGCCTCGGCGCTGCTGTTCGCCCGGCTGCCCGCGCTCAGGCCGGGCGGGGCCGCGGTGGCCGAGCCGGAGCGCGCCGCCCCGGCCTGACCGGAGGCGTCACAGGCTCCAGTCGATCGCGGGGCCGACCGGGACGATCCGGCTGGGGTTGATGTCGGGATGTGTCATGTAATAGTGGCGCTTGATGTGGTCGAAGTCGGTCGTCTCGCCGAAGGCCGGGATGGCGTACAGCCTGCGGGCGTACGCCCACAGCGCCGGATAGTCGACGAGGCGCCGCACCGAGCACTTGAAGTGGCCGTGGTAGACGGCGTCGAAGCGGGCCAGCGTCGTGTACGCCCGCACGTCGCTCTCCGTCAGCTCGTCGCCGAACAGGTACGGCGAGCCCGCCGCGAGCCGTTCCTCCAGCTCGTCCAGCGTGGCGAAGACCCGCGTCACGGCCTCCTCGTAGGCGGCCTGCGACTTGGCGAACCCCGCCTCGTAGACCGCGTTGTTGAGACCGTGGTAGAGCCACTCGTTCAGCGCGTCGATCTCCGGCCGCAGCCGCTCCGGATACAGGTCCGGGGTGGTGGACCAGGACGTCTCCAGGTCGAGCGTGATCCGCGGGAAGTCGTTGGTGACGATGCGGCCCTCGGCGGCGTCCCAGATCACGGGGACGGTGTAACGGCCCTGGTAGCCGGGGTCGCTGGCGAGGTAGAGCTCCGACAGGTACTCGGGGTCGCCGCCCGGCACCCGCCAGCCCTTCTCGTCGCGGATCGGGTCGACGATCGTCACGTCGAGCAGGTCCTCCAGGCCGAGCAGGCGGCGCACGATGAGCACCCGCTGCGCCCACGGGCAGGCGTAGGAGGCGTAGAGCCGGTACCTTCCGGGCTCGGGCGGCCCGAGGCGCTCGGTGAAACGGTTCGGCTGGCGGGCGAAGCGCCCGTCGCCGGTGGTCTCGCGTGCCGGCTTCATGCCCCCAGTAGAACATGGTTCGGCAATGGCTGGACAATCGGACCCATGGCGAAGTTCGTGGTGAATCCCTCCAGCCCGGCCCAGTACGACGCGTGGCGGCAGGGCGCGCTCCCGGAGGTCGAGCGGGTCGGGCCGGGACTGTGGTCCGTGCCGGTGCCGATCCCGGTCAATCCCCTGCGGTACGTGCTGGTCTACGTCCTGGAGCTGCCCGGCGGCGTGGCGATCGTGGACGCCGGGTGGAACACCGGCGAGGCGTACGACGCGCTGGTCGCCGGCCTCGGCGTGGCCGGCTACGGGATCACGGACGTGCGGGCCGTGCTCGTCACGCACATCCATCCCGACCACTACGGGCTGGCCGGGCGGGTCAGGGAGGCGTCCGGGGCGTGGATCGGGCTGCACCCCGCCGACGCCGCCCTCATCCGCGAGCGCTACGACGACGACGTCGTGGACTCCCTCGTGCGCCGCGAGCGCGAGATGCTGGGCCGGTCGGGCGTGCCCGGCGAGACCGTGGACGAGCTGGCCGGGGCGTCCATGTCGATCAGGCACCTGGTGTCGGCCGTGCGCCCGGACCGGCTCATCGAGGACGGCGACCGGCTGGACCTGCCCGGATGGGACCTGCGGGCGCTGTGGACGCCCGGTCACTCGCCCGGCCACCTGTGCTTCGTCTCGCCGTCGCGCAAGCTGCTCTTCTCCGGCGACCACGTGCTCGCCAAGATCACGCCGATCGTCGCCGTCCACCCCCAGTCGCGGCCGAACCCGCTGGCCGACTACCTCGACTCGCTGGCCGCCGTGCGCAAGCTGGAGGTGGAGGAGGTGCTGCCCGCCCACGAGTACCGCTTCCGCGACCTGACCGGGCGGGTGGACCACGTGACGGCGCACCACGAGGAGCGGCTGGCGGAGGTCGAGCGGGTCGTCGGGGCCGCGACCGGCGGGCTCACCTGCTGGGAGGTGGCCACCCGGCTCACCTGGTCGCGGCCGTGGGAGACGTTCCAGGCGTTCGCCCGCCGGGCCGCCACGAACGAGACGCTGGCGCACCTGGTCTGGCTGGCCGAGCGGGGCCGCGTCGCCTGCGTGCCCGGCGAGCCGGACCGCTGGCACCCGGCCGTCCCGTGAGCGCGGTCCGCGCGGCCGGGCCCCCGGCGATCGCCGTCAGCGCAGCCGGACCCTGCCTCGGCCGGTGGCGAACGGCAGGTCGAGCAGGGTGCGGATGCCCGGGGGAGCGGCGCAGACCGCCGGGATGGCGTTGATGGCGTGCGCCGCGGCGGCGGCCGGGCCGTGGGAGACCTCGTCCACCGACAGCGTCATGTGCGGAACCCCCTCGATGTGCAGCACGAACCCCGGGTCGGGCCAGCGCGGCACCCGCGCCGCGTCGGCCTTGTAGACCACCTCGATCGTCATGAACGGCCTGCCCCGCACCAGCCCCGAGAAGACCCAGCGCGAGGCGCACACCGTGCCCTCCCGGACCGTGCCGGCCGCGATCTCGAACTCGCGCGTCGCCAGCTCGAAGTCGTCGCTCTCCTCGACCTCGTCCAGCCGCACGTCCAGCGCGTCGGCGACGAGCTGCACGCTCTCGGCGAAGAGCGAGCGCTGGAACATCCGGTACGGCCGCACGGCGGCCGTGTAGTCCTTGGCCGAACGGGTGAACCCGACGAGGTCCACGACGACCTGCCGCGACGGATGGCCGCGGAAGTCGGACGACTCGCGCACGTAGATGTGGTCGACCCGGTCGGACAGCCCGGTCAGCGCCAGCGGCAGGAAGTCGCTCATGAAGCCCGGGTTGATGCCGGTGCCGTGCAGGGTGGTGTCCCCGGCGGCGCAGGCCGCCTCGACGCGTCCGACGACGCCCGGCCCGTACGCCTTGGGGTAGACGAAGCCCGTGGTGGTGATGACGTTCTTGCCCGAGGCGAGCAGGGCGCAGATGGTCTCGACGTCGGAGGTCTGGCCGGCGCCGAAGGAGAACGCCGGCAGCGGCATGTGGAGCACGCAGTCGGCCTCCAGGGCGAGGATCCGGTCGACGTCGTCGGTGCACGTCACGCCCGTGGGCGGCATCCCGACGAGCTCGCCCGCGTCCTTGCCTGTCTTATCCGGGTCGTACACCAGGACGCCCGCCAGTTGGAGTCCCGGCCTGCTGAGCACGCTGCGTAACGCGTAGCGGCCGATGGAACCGGTGGCCCACTGGACCACGCGGATGGGCGCGTTCACCGGCATGTCCGGCCTCCCAGGCCCGATGGAGGGAATGGCGAGGCAGACCCTCGCCTTGGGAGCCCGCAACTCTAGCAGAAAAACACGTGGCCGATCACTATCCGCGACGATCAGTCACGGTTGCGCGCGCGGGGACGCGGGTTATCGTACTCGTACTAGAAGTTTGTTCTCCTGCGCTGGAGGTTCGATGCTTCGGTTCGATGACAGGGTGGCGATCGTCACGGGGGCCGGGCACGGCCTCGGCAGGTCGCACGCGCTCCTGCTGGCCGAGCGGGGCGCCAAGGTGGTCGTCAACGACCTCGGCGGCGCGCTCGACGGCACGGGCGCCTCCGCCGGTCCCGCCGCCGAGGTGGTGGAGCTCATCACCAAGAACGGCGGCCAGGCCGTCGCCAACGCCGACAACGTCGCCACCCCGGAGGGCGCGCAGGCCATCGTCCAGGCCGCGGTCGACACCTTCGGCAAGATCGACATCGTCGTCAACAACGCGGGCATCCTGCGCGACCGCTCGTTCGGCAAGATGACGGTCGAGGAGTTCGACGCGGTCCTCGCCGTCCACGTCCGGGGCTCCTACCTCGTCTCCCGCGCGGCGTACCCGTACATGAAGGAGGCCGGCTACGGCCGCGTCGTCAACACCTCCAGCCCCGCCGGCCTGTTCGGCAACTTCGGCCAGGCCAACTACTCGACCGCCAAGATGGGCCTGGTCGGGCTGACCAGGACGATCGGCATCGAGGGCGCGCGCAACGGCATCAAGGCCAACGCCATCGCCCCGGTCGCCTGGACGCGCATGACCGAGTCGCTGCTGCCGGCCGAGTTCGAGGCCAAGTTCACGCCCGAGCGGGTCAGTGCCCTCGTCGCCTACCTCGTCCACGACTCGTGCGAGGTCAGCGGCGAGGTGTTCACGGTCGGGGGCGGCAAGGTGGCGCGGGTCATGGTGGCCGAGGGGCCGGGCTGGCGTTCCGACGACATCTCGCCGGAGGCGGTCGCGGACAACTGGGGGGCGATCATGGCCGAGCAGCCGTACGTCCTGACGGCCGCCGACTCCATGAAGGCGATGCTCTGACGGCTCGCTGAGTCTTCCTGTCAGGGACCCCTCCGCGCGGAGGGGTCCCTTTCGTTGTGTGCGGACACCCTTTGTTCGATGATCGGCGGAAGATATCCGACTTAAGCCGAAATTCGGTCTTGATTCGTACGGCTGCCGCTCTTAAGGTCGCGGCATGACCCCCGCTCCGGGCTCGCCCGGGGACGTGCTGACCCTCATCAGCGCGGGCTCCGCGACGACCCGATCCGACCTGGCCCGGCTCACCGGCCTCGCCCGTTCCACGATCTCCCAGCGCGTCGACGCCCTCATCGAGAGCGGCCTCGTCGAGGAGAGCGAGAGCGGCGAGTCCACCGGCGGCCGGCCGCCCCGCCAGCTCCGGCTGCACACCGACGGCCACGCCTTCGCGGGCGTGGACGTGGGCGCCACCCACTGCCGGGTCGCGCTGATGGACATCTCGGGCGAGGTGCTCGCCGAGTGCGAGGACCCGCTCCTCGTCACCGAGGGCCCCGAGGCCGTCCTCGCCCACGTCGACACCCGTCTCGACCGGCTGCTCGCCGAGGCCGGGCGGCCGAGGTCGGCGCTGCGGGCGCTGGGCATGGGGGTGCCGGGGCCGGTCGAGTTCGCCACCGGCCGGCCGAACAACCCGCCGATCATGCCCGGCTGGAACGACTACCCCATCCCCGAGCACTTCGAGGACTGCGTCGTCCTCGTCGACAACGACGTCAACGTCATGGCGCTGGGGGAGCACCGCAACGCCTTCCCCGGCACCGGCCACCTGCTGTTCGTCAAGGTCGGCACCGGCATCGGCTGCGGCATCGTGGCCGAGGGACGGCTGCACCGCGGCGCGCAGGGGTCGGCGGGCGACATCGGCCACATCCGGGTGTCCGGCCACGACGACGCGGGCTGCCGCTGCGGCAACAGCGCCTGCCTGGAGGCCGTGGCCGGAGGCGCGGCGCTCGCCCGCCGCCTCACCGAGCTCGGCGTGCCCGCCGCGACCGGCGCCGACGTGGTCGCGCTCGTCCAGGCGGGCGACACGCTGGCGCTGCGCCTGGTCAGGGAGGCCGGCCGGCACATCGGCGAGGTGCTGGCCGGGCTGGTCAACTTCTTCAACCCCGAGGTCATCGTCGTCGGCGGCGTCCTGTCCCGGGTCCACGAGCACCTGCTCGCCGGGATCAGGGAGACGATCTACCGCAGGTCGCTGCCGCTGGCCACCCACCACCTGTCGATCGTGCCGAGCCGTACCGGGGAGGACGCCGCCGCTCTCGGCGCCGGGCTCCTGGCGATCGAGCACTACCTGTCACCCGACAACATCAACAAGATCGTCAACGCCTGACAGGAGAGACCCCGATGCTGGTCATGAGGGGAATCGTCAAGCAGTTCCCGGGCGTACGCGCGCTCGACGGCGTGGACCTGGACGTGCGGGCCGGCGAGGTCCACTGCCTGCTCGGACAGAACGGCGCCGGAAAGTCCACCCTGATCAAGGTCCTCGCCGGGGCCCACCGGCCCGACGAGGGCACGATCGAGCTGAACGGCGTCCCGGCCGCGCCCGCGAGCCCCGTGGACGCCATCCGGCTCGGCATCGCCACCATCTACCAGGAGCTCGACCTCGTCGACGGGCTCACCGTGGCCGACAACATCTTCCTCGGCCACGAGCACGCCCGGCTCGGCTTCACCGACCGGCGCGCCGCCAACCGGGCGGCCGGCGAGGTGCTGGCCCGGCTCGGCCACCCCGAGATCCGGCCCTCCGCCGAGGTCGGGCGGCTCCCCCCGGCCGCCAAGCAGATCGTGTCCATGGCCCGCGCCCTCTCGCGCGAGGCCCGCCTCATCGTCATGGACGAGCCGTCCGCCGCGCTCGCCCACGACGAGGTCGCCAACCTGTTCCGGATCATCCGCGACCTCACCGCCCGCGGCGTCGCCGTCGTCTACATCTCCCACCGGATGGAGGAGATCCGCGAGATCGGCGACCGCGTCACCGTCCTCAAGGACGGCCGCACCATCGCGGTCGGCCTGCCCGCCCGCGACACGCCCACCTCCGAGATCGTCTCCCTGATGACCGGCCGCGACGTCGAGTACGTCTTCCCGCCGCGCGCCTCCCGGCCGCCCGGCGAGGAGGTGCTGCGGGTGGAGGGCCTGTCCGCCCCCGGCGCCTTCGCGGGCGTGTCGTTCTCGGTGCGCGCGGGCGAGATCGTCGGGCTGGCCGGCCTGGTCGGCTCCGGCCGCTCGGAGATCCTGGAGGCGGTCTACGGCGCGCGCCGCGCCACCGGCCAGGTGCTGGTGGGCGGCCGTCAGGTCCGCCGCGCCGGCCTGCTCCAGTCCGTACGGCGGGACGGCCCCCTGCGGGCGCTGCGCCGCGGCGGCGTCGTCGAGTCCGTACGGCTCGGCATGGGCCTGGCCCCCGAGGAGCGCAAGGCCCAGGCGCTGCTGCTCGACCAGAGCGTCACCGCCAACATCACGCTGGGCGGGTTATCCGGCTTCGCCAGGCTCGGCTGGCTGGACCGGGCCCGCGAGCGCGCCGAGGCCACCCGGCTGGCCGAGGCGCTCGACATCCGCCCCCGCGACCCCGAGCGCCCGGTCAAGACGCTGTCCGGCGGCAACCAGCAGAAGGCCGTGCTCGCCCGCTGGCTGCTCGGCGGGCGCCGGCTGCTGCTGCTCGACGAGCCGACCCGCGGCGTGGACGTGGGCGCCCGCGCCGAGCTGTACACCGTCATCCGCCGCCTGGCCGAGGACGGCATCGGCGTGCTGCTCGTCTCCAGCGAGGTGCCCGAGGTGCTCGGCCTGGCCGACCGGGTCCTCGTGCTGCGCGAGGGGACCGTCATCCACCAGGGCGACGCCCGTGACCTCGACGAGCACCGCGTCCTCGACATGATCATGAATGGGAGGGCCGCCTGATGACGGAAGCGGTCATGAAGAGGAGGGTCGCCTGATGGCCGAAGCAGGAAGAACGGTCGCCGAGGCCCCCGTGACGACGGCCGCCCCCCGCTCCTTCGAACTGCGGCACCTGGGCCTGTTCGTGGCGCTCGCGCTGCTCGTGGGCGTCGGCCTGGTCACCCGGCCCGCCGCCTTCGCCACCGCCGACAACCTGGTCAGCATCCTGTCGCTGGCCGCCACGATCGGCGTCATCACCGTCGGCGCCACGTTCGTCATCATCGGCGGCGGCATCGACCTGTCCGTGGGCGCCGTCATGGCGCTGGCCTCGGTCTGGGCGACGACCGTGGCCACGCAGGAGTTCGGGCCGGTCGTCATGGCGATCTGCGCGATCCTCGTCGGCACGGGCGCCGGGCTGGTCAGCGGGCTGCTCGTCGCGTACGGGCGGCTGGTGCCGTTCATCGCCACGCTCGCCATGCTCGTCGCCGCGCGCGGCCTCGCCCAGCGCATGTCCGACCGCAGGACCCAGCTCGTCCGGCCGGACAACCAGGCCATCGTGGACCTCGCCACCACCCGGGTGCTCGGCGTCCCGCTGCTCGTCTACGTCTTCGCCCTCGTCGTCGTCCTCGGCTGGGTCCTGCTCAACCGCACCACGTTCGGGCGCCGGACGTACGCGGTGGGCGGCAACCCCGAGGCGGCCCGGCTGGCCGGCATCGACGTGCGGCGGCACACCATGCTCCTGTACGCGCTGTCCGGCCTGTGCTGCGGCATCGCCGCGATCCTCATCATGGCCCGCACCACCACCGGCTCCTCCACGCACGGCGACCTGTACGAGCTGGACGCCATCGCGGCCGTCATCATCGGCGGGACGCTGCTGACCGGCGGGCGCGGCACGATCGTGGGCTCCATCCTCGGCCTGCTGATCTTCACCATCATCACCAACCTGTTCATCCTCAACGGCCTCAACACCAGCGACCAGCTCATCGCCAAGGGCCTGATCATCGTCGTCGCCGTCCTGCTCCAGCGGCGGAACCTGAAGGAGAGAACACCATGACCGACAAAGTCGCGCGCCGCGGATTCCTCGTCGGCGGACTCGGCGGAGCCGCCCTGTTAGCGGCCGCCGGCTGCACCAGCAACGAGCCGTCGGCCGCCCCCTCCGCCGGCGCCGCGCCCGCTCCCGCCCCGTCGGCCGGCGGCAACGACCAGCCCGGCACCAAAGTCACCATCGGCTTCTCCGCCCCCGCCGCCGACCACGGCTGGATCGCCGCCATCGCCAAGAACGCCGAGGCCGCCGCCAAGCAGTACCCCGACATCGACTTCAAGCCCGTCGAGCCCACCAACGACATCAACCAGCAGATCTCCGCCGTCGAGTCGCTCGTCGCGGCCAAGGTCGCGGCGCTGGTGATCCTGCCCAACGACGGCCAGCAGCTCAACCAGGTCGCCCTCCAGGCCACCCAGGCCGGCATCCCGGTCGTCAACCTCGACCGCGTCTTCCCCGACAAGCTGGCCTACCGCACCTGGATCGGCGGCGACAACTACGGCATGGGCGTCGCCGCCGGCCACTACATCGGCAAGAAACTCAAGGACAAGGGCGTCACGAACCCGGTCATCGTGGAGATCCAGGGCATCGCCACCCTCCCGCTGACCCAGGACCGCAGCAAGGGGTTCGCCGACGCGCTCAAGACGTACGGCTTCAGCGTGACCGCCAAGCAGGACGCCAAGTTCACCGTGGAGACCGGCAACCAGGTGGCGACCAGCCTGCTCCAGGCGCACAAGAAGATCGACGCCCTGTGGAACCACGACGACGACCAGGGCATCGGCGTGCTCGCCGCCATCAAGGAGGCGGGCCGCAAGGAGTTCTTCATGGTCGGGGGCGCCGGCTCGCTCAACGCCATGAAGGAGATCCAGTCCGGCTCGTCCGTGCTGGAGGCGACGGTCACGTACAGCCCCACGATGGCCTCCTCGGCGATCAAACTCGCCCGGCTCATCGCCCAGGGGAAGGGCATGAGTGACCTCGTGGAGAACCAAGTTCCGCAGTCCATCACGCTCGCGTCGGAGACCATTACCAAGGAGAACGTCGAGAAGTACCTGCCACTCGGCTTCGAGTCCTGATCGGGGGCTGCATGTCAGAAAAGATCGGCATCGGCGTGGGCATGGTCGGCCACGCCTTCATGGGCCGCGTCCACTCCCAGGCATGGCGGAGCGTGGGGGCCTTCTTCGACCTGCCGCTCGCGCCGCGCATGGCGGTGCTCGCGGGCAGGTCGAGGGAGCGCGCCTCCGCCGCCGCGGCCCGGCTCGGCTGGGCCGACGTCGAGACCGACTGGAGGAAGCTCGTCGAGCGCGACGACGTGCAGATCGTCGACATCTGCACGCCCGGCGACTCCCACGCCGAGATCGCCATCGCCGCGCTGGAGGCGGGCAAGCACGTCATCTGCGAGAAGCCGCTGGCCAACACCGTCGCCGAGGCCGAGGCCATGGTCCGCGCCGCGGCCTCGGCGCCCGGCAGGAACATGGTCGCCTTCAACTACCGCCGGGTGCCGGCCATCGCCCTGGCCCGGCGGTACGTGGAGGAGGGCCGGCTCGGCGAGATCCGGCACGTGCGGGCGCAGTACCTGCAGGACTGGATCGTGGACCCGCACTTCCCGCTGGTGTGGCGGCTGCGGAAGGACAAGGCCGGCTCCGGCGCGCTCGGCGACATCGGCGCGCACATCATCGACACCGCCGAGTACGTCACCGGGCAGCGCGTGGTCGGCGTCTCGGCGCTCACGGAGACGTTCGTGAAGGAGCGTCCCCTGGCCGAGGAGTCGGCCGGCCTGGCCGCCACCGGGAGCTCCGCCACCGGGACGGTCACCGTGGACGACGCCGCCCTGTTCATCGGCCGGCTCTCCGGCGGCGCGCTCGCCTCGTTCGAGGCCACCCGCTTCGCCACCGGCCGCAAGAACGCGCTGCGCATCGAGCTCAACGGCTCGCTCGGCAGCCTCGCCTTCGACTTCGAGGCCATGAACGAGCTCTGGGTCAGCGAGGGCGACTCCGGCTTCACCCGGATCCTCGTCACCGAGCCCGGGCACCCGTACGCCGGGGCCTGGTGGCCGCCCGGCCACGGGCTCGGCTACGAGCACACCTTCACCCACGAGATCAAGGACTTCCTGGAGGCGATCGCCGAGGACCGCGACCCCGCCCCGTCGTTCGCCGACGGCCTGCGGGTGCAGCGGGTCCTCGCCGCGGTCGAGCGGAGCGCGGCCGACGCCAGCCGCTACACGGCCGTGGAGGACGCATCACTGGGAGAGCACGCAGGACTCGCAGAGAACGCAGGACTCGGAGAGAACGCAGGACTCGGAGAGGACGCATGATGAGACCGGTCACGTTGTTCACGGGCCAGTGGGCGGACCTGCCGTTCGAGGAGGTGTGCCGGCTCGCCGCCGAATGGGGCTACGACGGCCTGGAGATCGCCTGCTCGGGCGACCACTTCGACGTCGCCCAGGCGGTGTCCGACGCGTCGTACGTGGAGCAGAAACGCGCCCAGCTCGACAAGCACGGCCTCAAGGTGTGGACCATCTCCAACCACCTCGTCGGCCAGGCCGTCTGCGACCACCCCATCGACGAGCGGCACAAGGCCATCCTGCCCGCCCGCGTCTGGGGCTCCGGCGACCCCGAGTCGGTGCGGCAGGCGGCGGCCGAGGACATGAAGAACACCGCGCGCGCCGCCGCCCTGCTCGGCGTCGACACCGTCGTCGGCTTCACCGGCTCGTCGATCTGGCACACGGTCGCCATGTTCCCGCCGGTGCCCGCCTCCATGATCGACGCGGGCTACCAGGACTTCGCCGACCGCTGGAACCCCATCCTCGACGTCTTCGACGAGGTCGGCGTACGGTTCGCGCACGAGATCCACCCCAGCGAGATCGCCTACGACTACGTGACGACGCAGCGCACCCTGCAGGCCATCGGCCACCGTCCCGCGTTCGGCCTCAACTGGGACCCGTCCCACATGGTCTGGCAGGACCTCGACCCGGTGGCGTTCATCCTCGACTTCGCCGACCGCATCTACCACGTGGACTGCAAGGACACCCGCGTCCGGGTCGGCGACGGCCGCCGCGGCCGCCTGTCCTCGCACCTGCCGTGGGCGGACCTGCGGCGCGGCTGGGACTTCGTCTCGACGGGCCGCGGCGACGTGCCGTGGGAGGACTGCTTCCGGGCGCTCAACGCGATCGGCTACTCCGGGCCCATCTCGATCGAGTGGGAGGACGCGGGCATGGACCGCCTGGACGGGGCCAAGGAGGCGCTCGGCTACATCCGCCGGCTCAACTCCATCACCCCGCCGGCGACCTCGTTCGACGCCGCCTTCTCCACCACCTGACGCTCCGGGCACGTGCAGGGCTTGAAAGGCAAGGCCCTCACGGGGGCGCGCTGCGCGCGAACTCGCGCTCGGGCGTGCCCCCCAGGGGGCTCCCGCCCCCTTCGACCCCCTCAAGGGCATGGTCCTCGCTGACGCTCGGGCGTTCTTGCCGCGGGGCTCCGCCCCGGGGGCGAGGGGCTCCCGCCCCTCGCGCACCCCGGCCCGGGCCGGAGACGTCAGGGGGAGTCCTGACCGGAGAAATTTGCTGAGCACCCCGCTGCACGCCCCTCAGAAGCAACCGCAACGATGTCACCTCGCTTATGCCGCTGATAGGCGATGAACGCCGATCGGGGCCACGACCATGACAAGGACTGCCGGACGGGCTGGGCCGCAGGGGTCACACCGGTCATCGCCCGCCGTGGCACCCCGTACGGCTCCGGCCTGGAAAAGCGTCCCGGATGGCCTCCGCCGACCCGCGCACCCGCCGGGAGGTTCGCGACGGCATCCACGAAGCCCTCATGACCCCCACCCTCATAGCCGGGATCTCAGCACATCGACCTCACACCCCGGCGCGAACGGGTCGAAGCCGTGCTCGACCAGCCAGCGAACCACCAGCAGGCTTCGCAACGACCACCACGCGCGGATCACGTCGAGGTCGACGTCCGTGCCATAGCCGGCGACGACGTCGCCGAGGCGCTCCTCGTGTCCGAGCGTCAAGGTGGCGAGGTCGAACAGGGCATCACCTTGGCCCGCCTCGGACCAGTCGATGATGCCCGTGATCCCGTCGCCGTCGGCGAACACGTGAGCGATCTGCAGATCGCCGTGCGTGAACACCGGCGTCCACGGCCGGAGCGCGGCCTCGGCCACCTGGCGGTTGCGGGTGACCAGGTCGGCGGGCAGGACGCCGTTCGTCACGAGCCACTCGCACTCGCCGTCGAGCTCCGCCGCCAACTCCTCAAGGCCGCGGCCGGCCCGGCCGGTCCGGGACGGCGACGGTGCGTCGTGCAACCTCCGGACGGCGGCGCCCGCCGCGGCCCATGCCGCCGGGGACGCGGTCGACGGCTCGCCGAGGCGGCCGAGCGCCGTCCCCGGGACCGCGGCGATCGCGAGCACCGGCGGCTGGTGCCACAAAATCTTCGGGGTCGGGACCGGCGCCATGGCCATCGCCTCGACCTCGGCGTCGATGCGCGCCTGATCGGCGTCCACCTTCAGGAACACGTCGCCGACGCGCAGGGTCGCGCGCTCGGAATGGGCGACGATCATCTGGACCTCATCCATGGGGGATCAGTATCCCGAGGATGGCCGTCGACGTCGCCGGGTTTGTCGGGTGCGATGGCGCGGCTGACCGCGTCCCGCCCCCAAGCGGCCTCGTGCGCTCAACCCAACGGCTCGTCTCGTGGTCGGCGCGCGGCGCGCGAACCTTCAGCGGCGGGTCGGTCAGGCGGCGCCCGACGCGGCGTCGGTGCCTTGGACGGCCTCGATGGTCTGCATGTGCTTCTCTCCCCACTCGCCGAGCGGGATCAGCGCGGTGTTCAACGACTGGCCGAACTCGGTGAGCGAGTACTCCACCTTGGGCGGCACCTGCCGGTAGACCTCGCGATGGACGAGCCCGCAACGCTCCATCTCGCGCAGTTGCAGGATCAGCATCTTCTCGCTGATGCCCGGGACCTGACGGCGCAGCTCGCCGAACCGCACCGGCTCGTGATGCAGCGCCCACAGGATCAGCGCCTTCCACTTGCCGCCGACCACGTCGACGGCCGCGTCGAGGCCGCACGAGTAGCTCGTCTTCTTCATCGCGCACCGGCTTACTGAAAAAAAGGTTAGTACCTGACAAAATAGTAGGTACTTGTTGGTTGGTTAGCAAGCTGTGAGGATCGTGCGTGCTCGGCCCGGAGAGCGACTCCGAGGCCACTGACCTGCAAGGAGAGCACGCGATGCAGCACGGTTCCGTGACCGTCAACGGTGTCCGGATCGCCTACGTCGAGCAGGGTGAAGGGCCGCTGGCGCTGTTGCTCCACGGCTTTCCCGAATCCGGCGAGGCGACCTACCGGCACCTGATCCCGGCGCTGGCCGCGGCCGGCTACCGGGCCGTCGCCCCGAACATCCGGGGCTTCGCCCCCTCGGCCCTGCCGGCCGACGGCAGCATGCTGCTGGCGGACCTGGTCGCCGACGCCAACGCCCTGCACCAGGCGCTGGGCGGCGGGAGCGACGCCGTCCTGATCGGCCACGACTGGGGCGCCGCCACCGCCTGGGCCGCCGCCGCCACCGCACCCGAGCGCTGGTCGAGGGTGGTCGTGAGCGACGTCCCGCCGCTGTGGTACTTCGCCCGCTACGCCGGCACCTACGAGGGCATCGAGCGGCTCAACCACTTCTGGTTCTTCCAGATGGACATCGCCGAGACGGTCATCGCCGCCGACGACATGGCCTGGCTGCGGCAGGTCATGCAGGACAAGTGGACCGCACCCGGCTACGACGCCACCGAGGACTTCGAGGCGACGCGCAAGGCCCTGGGCGAACCGGCCCGCCTGAGGGCCGCACTGGACCTCTACCGGATGAACTTCGGCCCGAAGGTGATGGGCACCCCCGAATGGGAGGCCGCCCACATGGCGCTGTGGGGCGCGCTGCCCACCCAGCCCACGCTCTACCTGCACGGCACCGCGGACCAGAGCGTCTCCCTGGACGAGGAGGCCCTGGCCGCCATCGGCGCGAGCCTGTCCGACGGTTCGGAGACCGCCTTCGTCGAGGGCGCCGGCCACATCGTCCCCGCCGAGAAGCCCGACGCCTACAACGCCCTCGTCCTGCGGTTCCTGAAGAAAGAGGTCTGATCGAGGCCCCCGCCCACTGTCACAGCCTCCGCCACGGGGGCTCCGGCATGACGGGTCAGTACGTGCACGCGTGACCGGTGAGCCGGAGCAACTCGTCCGGCTCACCGGCCGCACCCCGCTCGGCCACGACAGCGCCGCCTACACCACCGCCTTCAGCCCCGATGGCCGTCTCCTGCTCACCGGAAGCCACGAGTACGCGGCGCTGCTCTGGGACGTCTCCGAGCCACGCAGACCCGTCCGGGTGGCCACGCTGGGCGGACATCAGTCCCAGATCAGCGCCGCCGCGTTCTCCCCCACCGGCGACGTGCTCGCCACCGGCGCCGTCGACGAGTCGGTCGTCCTCTGGAGTCTGGACGCCGAACCGTGAACCCGGAGCACGTGTGGAGATCCCCGCCCTCGACGGGCGCTCCTCGGCGCCCCCGTCGCGAGGGTGACACCTCGGCCCGCGTACCCCGTCGGCCGCCTCCGGCGAGAGTGGCGCGCTGCGGGAGACTGGGGGAGTGACCACCGAGAGCGTCCGTCCGGATCCGCCGGCGACCAGTCCCTCCATCGTGCTGCTCACGCTGGCGCACATCGCCGGGGTGCCCAAGGCGTCGTTCAGCGATCTGGCGCGCATGTCGGGCATCACCGTGCAGAGCGTGCACACGGGGGTCAAGGGGCTGGCGGGGGCCGGGCTCGTACGGGACGGCAAGGCGAGGGCCGGGTCGGCGTCGACGCTGGAGCTCACACCCGAGGGCGCGCGGCTGATGCGGGAGGCGATGAAGGTCGTTGAAGACGTGGAGGAGCGGCTGTTCGGGCCGGACGCGGACCCGATCCAGCGCCGGATCGCCGACACCGTACGGGCCTCCTTCGCCGGGCTCTCCCCGGGCCCGCCGGACGGCGCGACGAGCTGATGGACGCCGACCAGGCGTGCCGGCTGTTCGGCGGGCAGCGCGTCGCCCGCCTGGCCACCGTGGACGCCGGAGGGGCGCCCCACCTGGTGCCCGTCACGTTCGCCCTGGCCGGAGACCGGATCGTCATCGCGGTCGATCACAAGCCCAAGTCGACCACCGACCTGAAGCGGCTGCGCAACATCCGGGCGAACCCCCGGGTCGCGCTCCTCGCCGACCACTACGACGACGACTGGACGCGGCTGTGGTGGGTGCGCGCCGACGGCACGGCCCGCGTCCTCGGCCCGGACGCCGCCACGGGCGGCGAGGCGGGCGGCGAGGCGGTGGACGCGCTGGTGGAGAAGTACGAGCAGTACCGAGGTAGGCGACCCGCCGGGCCCGTCGTGCTCGTGGACGTGACGCGGTGGTCCGGCTGGCGAGCCTCGTGACGTCACCAAGCGCATGCGAACGATCACCCTGGGTGAGGTAAAGTGGCGGAGTGGCTCACGAACCCCCCGCCGGCCCGTTCACCCCGGGCGGCTTCGACACCCGGCGCGACGTCGCCGCCGGCCTGCCGCTGTTCCTCGTCGAGCAGTGGCGCGCCTCCGACCGCACCGATGGCGAGGCGCGCCGCCTGCTGAGCCGTCACGAGACGCGCGGATACTCCGTGGTGTCCGACTCCGCAGGGCTCACCCGGCTCAGCCAGCGGCTCGGGCTGCTGGAGGTGCTGGCGCTCATCGACCGGCCGAAGCGGATCCTGCACGCGTGCGCCAGGGCCGCGGGCGGGCGCGCGGTGGGGGTGTGGGCGGCCGACAACGCGCAGCTGTTCCATCCGGAGACGGTGCCGGCGTCCACGCTGCTGTCCGCCCTGCTGACGGCACAGGACGAGATCCGGCGCCACTGCGAGGTCCGCATCGGGATCGGCGCCCACCTCGGGTCCTTCTACGAGCTGTCGGGCGGGCTGTACGGGGCGGAGGCCGACGCGGTCGAGGAGTTCGCCGAGAACGACACCGAGGGCGGGGAGATCGCGGTGACGCAGGCCGTGGTGGACCGGCTGCCTCAGGGGCACCCCTTCGCGCTGCGGCCCAAGGACGGCGTCGGCGGCCTGGTCGGGCCCGTCCACCAGGTGCTCGACGGTCCCCGCCTCGACATCGCGGGGCTCGGCCCGGCGTGGGCGGCCGAGGGATGGCCGGGCGAGTCGGGGGTCACCGGCGAGGAGCACTACCCGATCCCCTACTCCGGCGCCTTCTACGCCGACCTGCTGCTGCTCGACGCCCGCCCCGGCGACGCCGAACTGGCCGGGCGGCTGGCCGCCGAGCACCTGCGCGAGCGCACCGTCGTCCTGGTCGAGCGGAGCGCCGCGCCGGCCGACACGCCCGAGGTGGAGCTGCTGAGAGGGCTGTCGCTGTCGGCGGCGATGCGCGACGTGGGCGTGAGCCTCCTGCCGCCCGAGGGAGCCGTCGAGATCAAGGTCGCCGGGCCGCTGGGCATCTACCTGTTCGACGAGCCCGCCCCGGCCGTGCGCTTCGCGCTGGAGATGCGCGCGGGGCTGGCCGCGCGGGAGATCGTGGGCCGGATCGGGGTGGCCGCCGGGCCGGTGCTGGCCGGCCGCACGCCCGGCGGCGGCTGGGACGTCGCCGGTGCCCCGGTCAACCTCGCCTCGAAGATGGCACAGGACCTCGGCACGCCCGGCCGCGTCCACCTGAGCGAGGCCGTGCGCCATGCCCTGGGCGACCACGACGACCTGGCGGGGTTCGAGGCGGTGCGGAGCGCGGTGTCGGGGGTCGAGATGACGTACTGGGTGGGCTGACGGCTAAGCGGTGCGTCCGGACACGAAGATGCAGAAAGGGTGTCCGGCCGGGTCGGCGTACACGCGCAAAGGCTCCTCGGGGTCGTCGACGCGGTCCAGCAGCAGCCGGCCGCCGAGGCCCAGGACGCGTTCATGCTGGGTCCGCAGGTCCTCGACCGACGTCACCGTGAGGTCCAGGTGCGACTGCTGGGGGACCGGCCCCTTCGGCCATGTCGCTTCCGGCAGCTCCTCGACCTGCTGGAAGGCGAGTTGCGGAGCGCCGCCCGGGGTGCGCAGCACCAGCCAGTCGCGGCCCCGCTCGTCGTCGACTCCCGGCTCGGGCGGCTCGTCACCGGGCCGGTAGACCAGGCCCAGCAGAGACCGGTAGAACTCCGCCAACGCCCTGGCGTCGGTGCAGTCCAGCACCACCTGACACAGCCTGAGCCTGCTGTCCTGGTCGTCCACTCGAACGCCTCCACCGATGATCGTCTCCGCATCCGCCGACAGGTTCTCTGCGCGCACGGCCGGGGGTTAAACGCGGATCCGCATGCGCCGATGGGCGGGCCGTGCGTGGAGGGGGCGCCTGGCGGCTATCGGATCCTCGTCGTGGGGGAGGGCGTCGTGGTGTGCCGCGCGCGGGACCGTGCGCGATGCCGGAAGAGGGCGGATGGCGCGCTGTGTCCGACGAGGCCGGACAGTGCGCGGAGTCGGGCGAGGCGGAAGGCGGCCGTCGTGAGGCCCGCCACGGCCGCCACGACCAAGGTGATCGTCAGCGGCGCCGGGAAGTACGTGAGCTGCGCCCACGTGACCGTCCGGCCGTTCGTCAGGAAGGAGACCAGGTCCGGATACGCCGCCAGCAGCGCCGAGGGCAGGAGCACCGGCACCAGCCGCAGCCCGACCCGCCACGTGCCCGACCCCAGAGACCTCGCCGGCCCTCCTGCAGACTCCGCCGCTGCAGACCTCGCCGGCCCTCCTGCAGACCCCGCTGCTGCAGACCCCGCCGGCCCCTGTGCAGACCCCGCCGGCCTCTGTGCAGATCCCGTCGATCCCCGTGCAGATCCCGCCGGTACGCCCGCAGATCCCCGCGCAGATCCCGCCGGTACGCCCGCGGACCCCGCCGGTTCCCCCGCAGACCCCACCGGCACCCCTGCGGACCCCAGCGGCCCCTTGGCAGTCTCGGGCCTCTTCGACGTCATCGTGGCGAGACGGCGGGCCGCCCAGCGGCGCGAGCGGGCCGCCCCCAAGGCCCCGAGCCCGGCCGCCGCCAGGGCGATGATCCCCAGCACCAGCTCGAACTGCTGCCTGTCGCCCCCCGGAACCTCCGGCGCGGTGCCCTCGCTCAGGTCGGCGAGCCCGCCGGCGATGGTGAACGTGGCGTCCGCCAGGGCGGCGCTGTTCGCCATGACCGCGAAGCCGTACCCCGTTTCGGGGACGATCGTCTCGACGGCGGTGTAGGTGAACAGGTTGCCGGAGTGGGTGAGCCGCCTGGTCCCGTCGTCGATGCCCCAGCCCATGCCGTAGTCGCGCACCGTGCTCGGGGCGTGCATGGCGGCCAGGCTCGCCGGGCCGACGAGACGGCGGCCCCGGCCGTTCTGGGCGATCAGCCAGCGGCCCATGTCGGCGGCCGTGGTGATGACGCCGCCGCTGCCGCTGCCGTCCAGGAAGGCGGGCAGTTCGGGGCGCGGCAGCCAGAGGCCGTACACCGAGTTGTACCCGTCGGCCGGCCGGACCTCCCGGTCGCTGACGGCGCTGGAGCGCATGCCGAGCGGCCCGAAGACCCGCTCCCTCATGAAGTCGCCGAACGCGCGGCCACTGGCCACCTCCACCAGCCGGGCCGCCAGGTTGTAGTTGACGTTGCAGTACTCCCAGCGGGTGCCGGGCGCGGCGCGCAGCGTGGCGTCGCCGAGCTTGGCGGCGTACTCCTTGAGCGAGCCGGCCGTGTCCAGGTCGCGGATGTCGGTCGTGGTGTCGGACAGGCCGGACGTCTGGTTCAGCAGGTGCCGTACGGTGATCGACCGGGCGCGTGGGTCGGCCATGCGCAGTTCCGACAGTTGCTCGACCACGGGTTCGTCGAGGGTGAGCTTGCCCTCCTCCACGAGGATCATCACGGCCATGGCGGTGAACGACTTGGTCACGGAGGCCACCCGCATGGGCGTGGCGGCGGTGACCGGCCTGCCCTCGGAGTCGTGGCCGTAGCCGGCGGCGTGGACGACCCGGTCGCCGTGGGTCACGACGACGGACAGGCCGGGCAGGTCCGTGGCGTCCAGGGCGCGGTTGACGTAAGCGTCGATGGCGGCGGGGGAGAGCTCCGGGGCGGCCGTCGTCCGCGTCGTCGTCGGCGCGATCGACGCCGCCGCAGGGGCGGACGGTACGGCCAGGGCCGTCAGCACGGCGAGGGCGAGGGGAAGGATCTTCACTGGTGGCGCTCCGTTCGAGGGTCGTACTCCGGAGAACCTAGAGATCGGGACGGGCCGCGACATCGGCCATCCGTCCAGCGGCACCCCTGACGAAAGTCAGCCCTTGACGTGGCCCGCAGTCCGCCGGCGCGCGTCGTCGTCCAGGCCCGCAGTCCCCGGCGCGCGCGTCGTTGTCGTCCAGGCCCGCTGCCCCGGTCCCGTCCTCGTCCACGGCTCCCGGGTCCCGGCCGCATGCACGCGCCGGGCCGCACACGACCGGCTCAGGCGCGGGCACGGCCGGGTGCCAGGTCGCCTTTCGGAGGTGACCGAGTGTTTTACTCGATGACGCATTGTTCTGTGAGATAGGTCATAGTCGTGCATTTTCGGCCTGTCCGGATATGTCGCGTGATATTCATGTGATCCGAGCGCGATCATGCTCACATTCGCAGAACGGGGAATCATGTACTCACGCGTACGCGGGGTCGCCTAGCACACGGGGTACGCCGGCGCCGCGCGCCGGCAGCACGGGGTCATCAGGGCCAGGGGACGCGCCTGACCAGGCGTCGCCCTCTGATGCCGCCTGTCCAGACTTACGCCGATTTATCAAATCTTAAATCGAAAAAGCTGGACAAGTCGTCACCATTCGTCATCTGTACCACTGAGGATGAGAATTGCGTATTTCGCTTACGGGGAAGCTCGCTCTCGGTCTGCTCACCGCGACCGTACTCACCGGCACCACCACGTTCGAGGCCGCCGCCGCCACGCCGACGCCGCCCTCCGACACGACGCAGAGCGCCGAGGCCGCCGAGACGGCCATGGACACCGCCTCCCAGCAGGCGGCCAAGACCGGCCAGGCCGTGGCCGTGCCGGCTCTCACCAACGAGAACAGCACCACCGTCGCCAACCCCGACGGCACCTTCACCGAGACCGTCAGCTCCGGCGTCGCCCAGATCAAGCGGGGCGACCAGTGGCTGCCCGTCGACACCTCGCTCGTCCAGGACGGCGCGGTGTTCAAGCCGCGCGTCTCCCGGGCCAACGTCGAGGTCTCCGCCGGCGGCGACGCGCCGCTCGCCAAGATCGTGGACGACGCCGGCCGGACGTTCGCCGTGAAGTGGCCGACCGCGCTGCCCAAGCCGTCCGTCAACGGCAACGTCGCGACCTTCGCCGACGCCGCCGGCCCCGGCGCTGACCTCGTCGTCACCGTGCTGCCCACGGGCTTCCGCCACGACGTGGTGCTGCGCGAGAAGCCGACCGGCCCCCTGGAGCTGCGCATCCCCGTGCAGACCGAGGGCGTGGACCTCACCGAGGACGCGAACGGCCGGCTCCTGCTGACGAGCACGGCCGGTGACGGCAAGGTCGTCGCCTCCGGCGCGCGTCCGGTCATGTGGGACGCCAGCGGGCACGGCAAGCCGCGCGGCGACGCGATCAAGGAGATCGACTCCACGGTCGAGACCCAGAACGGCGTCAAGGTGCTCGTGCTCAAGCCCGACGCGGGCTTCCTGGCCGACCCCAAGCGGCAGTACCCGGTCACGGTCTTCCCGTCGATCACGCTCCCGCAGGTCGAGACCGACGCGGACGTGGCCAGCACCTGGGCCTCCCACCCCGGCGACCCGATGATCATCGCGGGCACCATGCCGTGGGAGAACGGCCAGGGCGGCGACGTCATGCGCAGCTACGTCAAGTTCAACACCTCCAAGATCAAGGGCAAGCGGGTCATCCTGGCCACCCTCGGCATGTGGAACCTGGAGACCAACGCCTGCGGCGTCGCCGTCGGCTCCGGCCTCACCGCCGAGCGGGTCACCAGCCCCTGGGACGAGCACGACCTGAACTGGGACAACAAGCCCACGACGACCAGCGAGGGCGCCTCCACGACCCGCGTCGGCCGCGGCCGCACCTGGACCGCGCCGTGCGCCATGGGCGCCGGCTTCCTGTCCTGGCCCGTGACGAACATCGCCAAGGCGTGGGCCGCGGGCGCCCCCGACTACGGCATCCAGCTCCGCGGCGCCGACGAGAAGGAGGCCACGAACTGGCGGGCCTTCGCGGCCTCGGAGAACCAGGACAAGGGCGTCAAGCCCCCGACCCTCGCGATCATCTACACCCGCCGCTGACCGTTCCCCCATCGGCCCATCGGCGCACCGCGCCGCTGACCTTCCCCCGCAGCGCACCTTGCTGCCGACCACACAGCGCGAAGCCGCCGACCCACCCCTTCCGCGGCGGAGCGCCCCGGCGACGGTGCGCGACCCGGCCCCCTCACGCGCGCGCGTGAGGGGGCCGGCCCTCATGGGCGCGCGCCCGCCTTGTCGACGATCGCGCCCTTGAGCTGCGCGTCCCAGCCGAGAATCTGGCCCTTGCGCACCGTGCTGCCGTGGTCCTCGTGGTCGCGCACCACGACGGTCCGGTAGCCGAGGTACGCGTACGTCTCCGGGTCGATGAAGATCTCGTCGCGCAGGTAACCGGAGCCGACCCGGTAGAGGGTCACCCCGGGCCGCCCGGCCAGGTCGGACGCGCCCTTCTCGTACCGGACGCCGGGGATCCTGGCCAGGGCGCCGTACATCGCGGCGCGGATCCTGGCGGGCAGCACGGCGTCGCGCATGCCCTGGGCGATGTACTGGAACGCGTACATGTGCCGCTCGTCGCGGGTGAGCGGGGCGGGCGTGAACCGGTGGCCGCCCTCCGCCGGGCCGTCCTGCCGCCTGGCGGCCTCCTCGGTGTCGATCTGCTCGTACACACGCTCCAGCAGCGCGCCCGGGTCATCGGGCAGCGAGAGCAGGTACGGGTACGTCACCTCGTACTCCGACTCCTTCAGCACCTTCAGCCGGCCGTGCTCCAGGAAGGCGAAGCCCTTCTCGTCCAGCCGCCGCCAGCTCTCCCGGGTCGTCCGCACCTTCGGCGTGCCGAACAGCCCGGGGCCGCCGTCCACCTGCGTCCGGGCGGAGAGGCTCTTCAGGTACGCCCACTGGCCCGGCCGGGGCTCGACGTCCGGCTCCGCCGCGGCCTGTGCCGCCGCGTTGCCTGCCAGGTCCCGCGCGTCGGCGACGGGACGCAGCCGCAGGGTCGTGGGGGACGGGGCGCCGGTCGGGGTCGCGCCCGTGCGGGGGGCCGCGCTCACCACGCCGGCCCGGCCGCCGTCCGGCTCCGTGCCGTTCACCGTGGTCGCCACCAGGACGACGGCGGTTGCCGCGCCGGCGAGGCCCAGCCCCCACACCGGCCGGGCGCGGCGGACGGCCGCGAACCGGGCCGGCCCGCGGGTCCGCGACGCGCGCATGTGGGCCGCCAGCCGGGAACGCGCCTCCGAGACGACCTCCGCGGCCGGATCCGGCATCGCGTCATGACGGTCGCGCAGCTGCCGCAGCTCATCCATGGTCGATTACCTCCCGTGCCGTGGGACCCAATGTCGTGCGGAGCCGGCGCCTGGCCCGGTTGATCCGGGAACCGACCGTGCCGATCGGGATGTTCAGGGCGCGTGCCACCTCCGCGTAGCTGAGCTGGGCGCAGGCGACGAGCAGCAGCGCGTCGCGGTCGCCCTTGGACAGGGCCGCCAGCCCGCGCGCCAGCTCGGGGCTCAGCCGTTCGGCGGAGACCCGCTCCGCCACCCGGTCGGCGTGGCCCGCGACGTCGTCCGGGGCGGCGGTGCGGCTGAGGGCGCGGTACAGGCGGATCTCGCCGCGGCGGTGCCGGCCGATCAGGTTCGTGGCGATCCCGTACAGCCAGGCCCGCGCGTCGTCGAAGGCCAGGTCGTAGCGGTGCCGCTGGTCGAAGGCGGCGAGAAACGTCTCGGCGGCCACGTCGTCGGCCGCGCTCGGCCCGAGCCGGGCCGCCACGTAGCGGTGGATGACCGGGAAGTACCGATCGAAGATCATCGAGAACCAGTCGGCCTCGCGCAACGACCGTTCGATGATCGACGCGTCGGTCATCGCCTCATTCATGCGTAGGACACGGGCAGGGGACGAGCTCATGCATGCGGCGCCTTTCCGAAGAAGTGATCAGCGCTGATTGCCCGAACCCGCCCGTCCTCTTCACGCCCCTCTCCGGCGGGGCCGGTCGGGCTACCGGTCGACCGGCCGGAGCAGGAGGGTGACGAAGCCGAGCACGTCGCGGTAGCCGTCGAGCCACAGGGCGCGGTGCTGGTCGGCGGCGGCCAGGGCCTCGTCCCCGTCCGGGCCGGGGTGGTCGAGGGCCCAGCGGGTGAGCGTGCCGGTCCAGGACCACTCGTAGTCGTCCCACTCCTCGCGCGTGCTGGTGTGGGCGTGGACCGTGGCGTAGCCGGCGTCGCGCGCGCGGGCCACGGTGCCGGCCAGATCGGCGTAGTCGTCCGGGTCCGAGCCGAGCAGGTCGAGCAGCTCCTTGGACGGGGGACGCTCCCAGAACCCCTCCCCGATCAGCGCGAGCCCGCCGGGACGCAGGTGGCGGCGCACGGCGTCGAGGGTCTCGGCGAGCAGGCCGAAGGCGTGGGTGGCGCCCACGCACAGCACCAGGTCGTACGGCCGCGCGGCCTCGAAGGCGTCGGCCGGGACCTGGTGCAGCCGGAGCCGGTCCGACAGCCCCAGGCGGCCGGCGCTCTCGGCGGCCGCCGCCAGCGCCTCCTCCCCGATGTCCACGCCGTCCGCCGTCGCGTCCGGGTAGAGCTCCAGGGCCCTCAGGAGCCACGCCCCCTCACCGCAGCCCAGGTCGAGGATGCGGGCGCCGGCGGGAAGCTTGGCGCGGGTGAGCAGGCGATCGAGATTCGCCTCGCTGACGGGCGCGGCGATCGGGTGGTCGGCGTGGGCGAGATGGCTGATGAGCTGTCGGTGCATTGTCGGCACTATGCCGGAGACGGCTCCGGGTCCGCCACGCAATTCCCGCCGGGTCACGCGGGCCGGCGCAGGCTCTCGTAGTCGCGGAGGGTGATGTTCTCGGCGGCCTTGCGGGCCATGGTGGCGGCCATGTTCTTGCCCGGCAGGTACGGCATCAGCTTGTAGTAGCGGTTGAGGACCGAGGCCAGCACGCGGCTGCCCGGCACCATGAGCTTGGCGACGCCGTCGCCCATCTTCTGACAGCCCGTCGCGTACGCGCGCAGCTCCCGCTCGTAGCGGGCGAACGCGACGCGGTGGTCGCCTCCCGCGGCCGCCAGCTCGCCCGCCAGCACGTACGCGCCGATCAACGCCAGGCCCGAGCCCATGCCGGACAGCGACGAGGGGCAGTAGGCGGCGTCGCCCACCAGCGCCACCCGGCCGCGCGTCCAGGTGTCCATGCGGACCTGGCCGACCGAGTCGAAGTAGAAGTCCGGCGCGCGCCGCATCTCGCGCAGCAGCCGCTCGCTCTGCCAGCCGTTGCCGGTGAACTGCTCGGCGAGGATCTCCTGCTGCCGCGCGACGTCGCGGCGGTCGAGGTCCATGAGCGGCGAGGCGAAGTAGAAGACGGCTTTGGCCTCCGCGTTGTGGCGCGCGCTGTACAGGGCGACGAGCCGGCCCGCCGTGCGGTAGGCGTGTCCGGTGTGGTCAAGTCCGAGGTAGTTCGTGGTGGTGAAGATCGCGCAGTACAGTCCGAGGTGCTTCACGAACTGCTCCTCCGGGCCGAACGTCAGGCGGCGGGTGGTGGAGTGCAGACCGTCGGCGCCCACCACCAGGTCGAACCGGCGCGGAGCACCGCGCTCGAAGGTGACGTTCACGCCGTCGGCGTCCTCGTCGAGCGAGGTGATGGAGTCGCCGAAGACGTACTCGGTGAAGTCCTCGGTCGCGTCGTGGAGGATGCGCCCCAGGTCGCCGCGCAGGATCTCGACGTCGCCCGCGAACAGGTCGGCGGGCATCCTGGCCTGCTGCCTGCCGGCCGCGTCGACGTACGACATGGAGCCCATGCCGGTCCTGGCGCGTTCGACGGCGTCGAGGACGCCCATGCGGCGCAGCACGGTCAGATGGGCCTCGCCGCGGAAGTCGACGGCGTAGCCGCCGTCACGGAGGGCGGGGGCGCGCTCCACGATGGTCGGGACGAAGCCGTGACGGTGGAGCCAGTAGGCGAGCGCGGGGCCGGCGATGGAGGAGCCGGAGATGAGGACGGTGCGGTTGGTCATGACACCGAGCCTCCACCGGGGCGCTCACCGCGGGCTCACCGCCGGCTCACCGCCCGCACCACCGATTCGGGCAGGCCCATCATGCGCAGCGTCTCGAGGGTGGCGGGCGCGACCCTGGCCGCCGACGTCGCCGCCTCACGGTAGCGCGCCTCGGCTCCGGTCCGGTCGCCGCGCGCCTCGGCGACCTGGCCCAGCCCGGCCAGCGCGCGCACCCGGTGGCCGACGCTCTTGATCCAGTGCGGGTCGAGCCGTTCCAGCGCCTCCTGGTACAGCCGCTCGGCCTCGGCGAGGTCGTGCTCGGCCAAGGCCACGTCGCCCAGCCCGCGCAGGGCCGCCGCGAGATAGGTGGAGCCACCGGCGCGGTGCGCGAGCCGGGCGGCCCGCTCGTAGTCGGCGCGCGCCGCCGCCAGGTCGTCCCCGGCCAGGTGGTCGCCCCGGTTGACCAGCAGGTCGGCGCTGTCCTCCAGCGCGCCGAGCTCCTCGGTGAGGGCCAGCGCCTCGTCGGTCAGCGCGACGGCCTTCGCCCGGTCGCCGGCCGCGCGGGCCAGGCCGGCGACCGAGTCCAGGGCCAGCGCCGTGCCCCATCGGTCGCCGAACGCGCGGAACGCCTCGGCCGCCGCGCGGAACGCCTGCTCGGCGCCCGCGGTGTCGCCCTCGCCGAGCAGCCCGAAGCCGTGCACGTACCGGGCGGCCGCCCTCGCCCACGGGTCGGGACAGTCGCGCTGCGACCAGACCAGCGCGTACGCGCCGCCCGGATCGGTCTCGACGGCGCTGCGCATCATCCACAGCAGCAGGGTGGCCGGGTGGCGGCCCGCCCGGTCGCCCGGCCACGCGGCGGCCAGCGCCTTCTCGGCCGCCGCGCGATGCCGCCGCCACACCGGCCGCCCGTCGACCCCGGACGCCGCCAGCAGCACGCACGTCGCGTACTCCTCACCGGGGACCTCCTCCGCCGGCGCGGCCATGGCGGCGAGCAGCGCGACCGCCTGCGGCGCGACGGCCGCGGACGTGCCGGTCAGCCACAGGTACGTCGAGGCGGAGGCGAGCAGGTCCAGAGCCGTCCGCGTCTCACCGGCCTCGACGCTCCAGCGCAGCGCGGCCAGCAGGTCGGCGTGCTCGGCGGCCAGCCTCGGCAGCCACTCCAGTTGCCCGGCCCGCCGCAGGTGGGGGTCGGCGGTCCGCATCAGGTCGAGCAGGCGCCGGGCGTGGGCCCGGCGCACGGCCTCGTCCTCGCCCGCCTCGGCGAGCCGTTCGGCGGCGTACGCGCGGATCGTGGCCAGCATCCGGAAACGCCCGCCCACCACCTCCACGAGCGACTTGTCGGCCAGCGACTCCAGCGTCTCACCGTCGGCCCCGCACGCCCGCAGCGCCGACTCCGCCGTCGCGCCGCCGGCGAACACCGCGAAGCGCCGCGCGGCCCGCCGTTCCGGCTCCGACAGCAGCTCCCAGCTCCAGGCGACCACCGAGCGCAGCGTCCGGTGCCGCTCGTCGGCCGTGCGGCTGCCGCGCGCCCCCACGCCGAGCCGGTCGTCCAGCCGTCCCGCGAGCTCCTCGACGTCCAGGGTGCGCAGCCGCGCCGCCGCCAGCTCGATGGCCAGCGGCAGGTCGTCGAGCGCCGCGCAGATCCGCCGTACCACCTGGGGATCGGCGGTGAACCCGCGCCGCACGGCCATGGCGCGGTCGGTGAACAGCCGCACGGCCGCGTCACCGTCGAGGCCGCGCACCTGCCGGAGGTTCTCGCCGATGACGCCGAGCGGCTCGCGGCTCGTGGCCAGCACCCGCAGCCGGGGACAGGTCGCCAGCAGCCGGGCCGCCAGCGCGGCGGCCTCCTCGACGACGTGCTCGCAGTTGTCCAGGACGAGCAGCAGCACCCGGTCCGACAGCGCCGAGACGAGACGCTCGACCGGCCCCTGCCCGTCGGCCGCGACGACCAGCCCGTTCTCGCGCAGGCCGAGCGCGCCCAGCACCGCCCGCGGCAGGTCGGCGCCGTCGCGCAGCGCGGCCAGCTCCACGAAGCACACGGTGTCGTCCGCGACCGCGGCGACCTCGACGGACAGGCGGGTCTTGCCGACGCCGCCGGGGCCGATCAGTGTGACCAGCCGGGCCACGCGCAGCAGCCCGGCGACCTCGCTCACCTCCGCGGCCCGGCCGACGAAGCTCGTGAGCTGGGCGGGCGGCGCGGCGGGCGTGGCGGGCGGCGGCGCGCTCAGCGCCTCCCGGTGCAGCTCGGCCAGCTCGGCCGAGGGGTCGGCGCCCAGCTCCTCGGCCAGGCGCCGCCGGGTCTCCTCGAACACCTCCAGCGCCGCCGCCCGCCCGTCCCCGGCGAACAGCGCCCGCATGAGCAGCGCCGCCAGCCGTTCCCGCAGCGGATGGCGGCCGACCAGCTCGCGCAGCTCCGGCACGACCGACCGGTGTCCGCCCAGGCGCAGCTCGCCCTCGATCCGGTCCTCGGTCGCCCCGAGCCGCCGCTCCTCCAGCCGCGCGGCGGCGGCCCGGGCGGTCGGGCTCTCGGCGAGGTCGGCCAGAGCCGGCCCCCGCCACAGCTCCAGCGCCTCGCGCAGCAGCGTGACCGCGCGGCCGGGGTCGCCCTCGCGCAGCGCCGACCGGCCCTCCGCGGCCAGCCGCTCGAACCGGCAGGCGTCCACGTCGTCGTCGTCCCGGACCACGATCCGGTAGCCCGTCGCGGTCCGTTCGATCGCCGCGCCGTCGCCCAGGGCGGAGCGCAGCCTGGACACCTGGGAGTGCAGCGCGTGGGCCGACGTGCCGCCGTTCGGGTCGATCTCGTCGGCGAGCCGCTCGGCGGCGACCGCCTCGCCGGGACGGACCAGCAGCAGGGCCAGCAGCGCCCGCCGCGCCGGGCCGCCCAGGGAAACCTCGGTGGCGTCGTCGTGCCACGCCCGCGTCTGACCGAGGATTCCGAACCGCATGCGGGTGATTATGCCGGGCCGCGCCCTGCGCGGCGGGAATGCCTCAGGTGGGCTTGATGGTGGTGCCCTGGGCGGAGGTGAGGCGCCACGTGCCGGGGGAGTCGGCCACGTAGACGTGGGTGTAGCGGCTGCCGGCGCTGAAGGCCGTCCCGTCGGGCTGGGTGAAGTTCATGCCGGTACGCCCCACGACGATCCCGACCTCCCCCACGCGGCGGACGACGGCCTCCTCCGGGAACGCCTCGATCGCCGGGAACCGTACGGCGCCGGAGGCGACGGCGTCGATGAGGACGTCGCGGTCCACGACGGCACCGTCGTCCACGCTCACCAGGACGAAGTCGTCCGTGAGGAGGCCCGCCAGGGCCTTGGCGTCCGCGGCGGTCAGCGCCTCGAAGAAGCGCCGGTCGTGGTCGAGCAGGGACTGACGCTCTGCGCTCATGGGGCTTTCCGTTCCTCGGGTGGTGTCCGGCGCCCCGAGCGTAGACCTTGTCGCCAGCGTCAAGGTCAAGGGATGAACGGCCGGGACGGCCCCCCGATCGGCGAGCTCCGGCACCCCTCCGGCCGGTCTCGCCCAGGCCGTCCCGACCGTGGCCGTCCGGCCACCGGCGGCGCGGTGGGTCAGTCGTGCGACGTGGGGCTGCTCATCGCCAGGTGGCGGTCGATGATCTGGTCGAGCTGCGCGACGGCGGGCTCCCAGTCGCGGGGCAGCGTGTGGCAGCGGACGGCGTGGTGCCCGCGGTAGCGCAGGGCGTAGGTGAAGTGGTCCGCGACGTCGCAGCCCTCGGTGGAGGACCTCCACGTGGAGATGGCGCCGAGCCTGCGCCGCAGCAGGTTGAGCTCGTCGGCGGTGAGCCGGAATTCGGCGGTGACCGCGGCGGAGGCGGCCCGCGCCGTGCCGTCCCGGCCGATCGAAATGCTCCGCTGAATTCCGGCGAACCCGCCCGACTTTTCATAGCCAATCATTTCCTGCGAATGACGGGCCTTGGGCCGTGCCTGCGTTTCGGCCTGCGCGGTCGTGGCCGGCAGGACCGTGATGGCCGCGAAAATGGCCGCGACGGTCAGGTGCTTGACCATGGAAATATCCTTCTCCTTGCTCGGGAGACGTTTTCGGGTCTCCGCGGCGGATGGCGGGCAGCATTGTCCCGGGGCATCCCGGGAGGACTTATTCTCGCAGCCGGGCGCTAATCTGCCGTTCACGTGACGGCCATGTGAGAATGAGGATCGGGATGCCCCGTTACGTACGAAAGGCCGGGGTCAGGAGACGAAGAGGACGCCTCCGGTGGCACGCACCGCCGTGCAGAGGTTCGGATACGTCCGGGCGAATTCGCGGTACTGCCTGTTCCAGACGCCGGTCGCGGTCACGCGGACGGGGGCGTATTCCCTGGTGCACATGCCGGGGTCCTCGGGGATGCGCTCGACCATGCCGTTGGCGCGACGGAGCTGGTCGCAGGCCGG
This sequence comes from Nonomuraea rhodomycinica, assembly GCF_013363995.1. Lineage (GTDB taxonomy): Bacteria > Actinomycetota > Actinomycetes > Streptosporangiales > Streptosporangiaceae > Nonomuraea > Nonomuraea rhodomycinica. Next base: position 95,740 of record NZ_JABWGO010000011.1, read on the forward strand.
CGTCGGGTTGGCGTGGGCGCCTCCGTCCGGGCCGCACAGCAGGGTGCCGGCCGCGACGGGCGCGGGATCGCCGCTGGTCACGGGGGTGACGCGGAGAACGTAGACGCCGACGGGGTCGGGCGCGGCCGAGCCGGTCGAGGCGGTCGCCGCGGCCGGGGCGACGGCGGCCAGCGGCACCGTTCCGGCCAGGGCCGCCGTGGCGAGCCATGCCCTGCGACGGTGGAAGATTCGCTGCGATCGCATGGTGATACCTCCTTGTATCTCTGCCGCGATCTGCGGGGTTCGGCGTGACGGGGCGCTATTGGTGCGCGCCCCGTCATGCGGAGGAAAAACGCGGGGACCGGATGCCGGTAGGCGCTCCTGAATCCCTGCGCCACGAGATGTTAGGACGATGACAACTGCGCGGGCAAGCCGCCGCAGACGCACTGTGCGTGACTCGTCAATTATTCAAGGAAAAACGCGGTCTCATAAAGTACGGCAGGTGACCGTAAACGGCGATGGAAGTGCGGGCGGGAGTCTCGCTCCACCGCTCGTCGAACAGGTGATCTTCGCGCGCCGGCGCCGAGGACTGACGTCCGGATTGTGCGTCGTTTTGCGGAGGACCCTTTTCTTTCAGTGACAAAGCTCACATTGCGGCCTTATCGCGGCCCGCATTCCCCGGCCGCGACGACGAGACGGGCCGAGCGCCAACCGAACGGGAATCAGGCGCCGGGCGGCAGCACGTCGAGTCCCAGGGCGCCGAAGTAGCCCCGGGTGGCGAAGCGGACGACCGCCTCGGCCATCTGGCGCGCGGACAGGGGACGGTCGTGCTCCAGCCACCAGGTGATCGCGCCGAGGGTCAGGTTGGCCGCGAACACCAGCTCCAGCTCTCCCGCAGGCATGCCCCCGCCGGCCTGCGGGGCGATGTCGCCGTGGACGTTGCGGAGCCGGTCCCTGGCCAGGTCCACGCAGCGCTCCCGCAACCGCGCCGCGAACCACGGGTCCCCGCGCCGGCCCAGCAGCGCCGCGTACAGCCGGTGATGCCGATCCACATGGTCGAACAGCAGCTCCCAGCCGACGATCCGGTCCTGCACCGATATGCGGCCGGCAGGGCTCAGCTCGGCGGGCAGCTCGGAGATGACCTCCTGGAAGATCTCCTCGACCAGCGCGTACTTGTCCTGGTAATAGCGGTAGAACGTCGCCCGGTTGATGAGCGCGCGCTTGGCGACGGAGCCCACGGTGACGTCGCCGAAACCCCTCTCCTCCACCAGCTCGATGAGGGCGTCGCGGATGAGCCTGCGCGTGCGCGCCCCCTGGAGCCCGCCGTCCCGATGCGACATTCACCCTCCCGTGTCGCCCCCCGCGGCATCCGCGCACACCTGCTGCTGGTGGGCATGCGACCGGCGGCCGGAAGCTGGCGCCAGTGACGACCGATCGACTCGGGAGAGAACCCATGGCCGCCGACACCATTATGACGATCAACCGGCTCGGATTCGCCGACAGCGAGCTGCTGGACTTCGCCTACCTGCGCACCCTCGCCTACGCCGACTTCGGGGCCGCCTCCGCCGGCGAGGTCGTGCACGTCGCGCGGAAGATCGCCCGGAACGGAGGAGGGCGTGACGCCTTCGTCCGGGCCTGGAGCGAGCAGGGCCGGATCGCGGCTCGCATGGCGGACGACGCGGTGGCCGCCGGCCGCTCGCGCACCGCGCGCACGTTCCTGCACCGCGCCTACAACTACCTGCGCGCCGCCGAGTTCTTCTTCGATCGCCACCAGGACGAGGCGTTCACGGCCCTCTACGACGAAGGCGTCTCCCACTTCGACCGCGCGCTGCCGCTGCTCGACACGCCCGCCGAACGCATCGCCATCCCCTACCAGGACGGCGTCGACCTCCCCGGCTACTTCTTCGCCCCCGACGACTCGGGCGCCCCGCGCCCCACCGTCGTCATCTCCGGCGGCGGCGACGGCCATGGCGAAGAGCTGTACTTCCTGGCCGGCGTCCCGCACGCGCTGGAGCGTGGGCTCAACGTCGTGCTGTTCCACGGCCCGGGCCAGCGCGGCCTGCTTCATCACCACCCCGGCCAGGTCTTCCGGGCCGACTCCGAGGTGCCGTTCGCAGCCGTGCTGGACTATGTGACCGCCCGGCCCGACGTGCGAGCCGACGGGGTGGCACTGTACGGGCTGAGCTTCGGCGGCTACCTCGCCCCCCGCGCCGCGGCCCACGACCGGCGGGTCGCCGCCCTGGTGGCCAACGCGCCGATCGTCGACTTCCACTCCCTCATCTTCGACGCGCTCACCACGGCCCTGCCCGCCCCTCCGCCCGCCGACGCCCCCGCCGAGTTCTGGAACGGCCTCTACCAGCAGGTCGGCAGCGCCGACTGGGCCCTGCACGCCACCATGGACAACTACATGCTCTGGACCACCGGGGCGCAGACCTTCGCCGACTTCCACCGGCTCGCCCGGTCCTTCACCCTCGACGGGCTCGTGTCCAAGATCACCTGCCCCACGCTGACCCTGTCCGCGGACGGCGAGAACGCCGTCGCCCGCCGCCAGGCCCGCCGCTTCCACGAGCGACTCGTCGTCCCGGCCAAGGCGTTCCACCGCCTGGCGACCGAACACGGTGCCGACGGCCACTGCGGGCTCGGCAACATCGCCCTGACGTCCTCGCTGGTCTACGACTGGCTCACCGGCGTCCTGACCGGCGGCCTTCCCGGGGAGCCGGGCGGGGGTCGCGGGCGTCGGTGAACGAGATGCCGGCAAGCGGGAACCTTGGCGGCTGCGGAGCGTTCTAACGATCGAGCCGACCTGAGGAGGCCCGTGTTGGACGACCTGGTCAACTACTTCCCGCTGTTGTTCGTGGCGTTCGGTGGACTGATCATCCTGTTCTCGATCAAGGGGGCCGTGAACGGCAGGCGGTTCGCCCAGCGGGCGCAGCGGGTGCCGGGCGTGGTCAGCGACGTCCAGACCATGTTCACGGGGCAGGGCGACCACCTGAGGGCGAGGCGGCGGCCGGTCCTGACCTTCACGACCCTGGACGGGCAGGAGATCACCACCGAGGCGCAGACCACCTCCGACCTCGGCGTCGGCCAGGCCACCGACGTGCTCTACGACCCGGACGACCCGACCAGGGCCGTGCCCGCCGGGAGCACCGGGGGCGGCCTCGGCGGAGTCGTCGTCGGACTCATCGCGGTCGTCATCGGCCTGGCGTTCTTCGCCGCCGTGTCGGGCGCCTTCGGCGGCTTCGGCGGCGGCTTCGGCGGGGGCTTCAGCGGCAGCTACGAGACCCGGTGCGAATTCACGAACGCCGACGGCTCCGTCGAGCCCACGGAGTGCCCACCCGGGATCGGCGAGTGAGCTCGACGGCGGTGACGCGGCGGGCGCGGCGGTGGCTCCGTGAGGGGTCCGGCGCGGCGGCGGCTCCGTGAGCGGTCCGGCGCCTACCGGCTGATCCGGCGCGGCGCCGCCAGTGCGAGGAGCTTGTCCGGGTTGCGGATGGCGTAGAACTGGGTGATCCGCCCCTCGACGACCTCGGTCAGGAAGGCGCCCTCCAGCTTGTCGCCGCTGTAGGCGACGAGCGCGGGCGTGTTGTTGCAGTTGACCCACTCGATCCGGGTGTCCGGGCGGAAGATGTTCAGCACGAGCGCGGCCACCTTCTCCGCGCCCACCACGGGCCGGCGCACCGCGATCACCTTGCCGCCGCTGTCGGCGGTCCAGGTGACGTCCGGGGCGAGCAGCGACAGCAGCCCCTCCATGTCGCCGGTGCTCACCGCGGCCATGAACCGCTCCGTGACCCGCGCGGTCCTGACCGAGCCGGCGGGCTCGAAGCGCTTGCGCCGCGCCCGCACGTGCTCACGGGCGCGGTGCGCCACCTGGCGCACGGTCACGACCGACTTGCCCACCGCTTCGGCGATCTCGTCGTGGTCGAAGCCGAACACCTCGCGCAGGACGAACACCGCCCGCTCATCGGGGCTGAGCGTTTCGAGGACCACCAGCATCGCCATCGACACCGACTCGGCGAGCACCACGTCCGCCGACGCGTCGTCCTCGTCGAGCAGCAGCGGCTCCGGCAGCCACACGCCGACGTAGTCCTCGCGGCGGCGCGCGCCGGCCCGCAAGGCGTTGAGCGCCTGGCGGGTCACCAGCCGCGCCAGGTACGACTTGGTGTCGCGGACCGTCGTCAGGTCCACCGTCGCCCAGCGCAGATAGCTGTCCTGCAGCACGTCGTCGGTCTCGGTGGCCGAGCCGAGCATCTCGTAGGCGATCGTGAACAGCAGCGGCCGCAGCGCGGTGAACCGCTCGGCATGCTCGTTCGTGCTCATGGCTGGGCCACCATCCGCCCGGCCCGGGGCCCGGCCTTCTGCCACACGACGGCGCCCGGGGTGCGGGCCTCCATGCTGATGCCCAGCACCGCCCTGCGGCACAGTTCCTCCTTGAGCTCCGCGGCCTCCGGGCCGTCGATGTAGGTGTCCAAGGGGGTGTCGTCGGGGAGGGAGTACTGCATCGTGGCGGCGTGCCGGCCCAGGCTGACGCAGGTCGACTTGAACGCCTGGTCGATCACCGCCGGCGCCGTTCCGGCGATGCGGCTCAGCACGGCGTCGGCGGCCTGCACCCCGAGCGGCATCGCGGCCTGGCAGCTCATCCGCAGCGGCCGGCCCGACGGTGCGGCGGCGTCGCCCGTACCGACGACGCGGTCGTCGTCGACGCTGACCAGCGTCTCGTCGGTGAGCAGCCGGCCGAGCGCGTCGACGCTCAGCCCGCTGGCCGCGGCCAGGCCCGGCACGCCGAAACCGGCCGTCCAGATGGTCAGCGCGCTGCGCCGTGCCGTTCCGTCGGCCAGGACGACCGCGTCCCGCCGGACCTCGGCCACCGCGTTGCCCTCCAGCACGGTGACGCCGTGCTCGGACAGCCACGTCGCGACGGACCGGCGGGCGGGCGGGGTGAGCGCCGGAGCCAGGGTTCCGCCGCAGACCAGAGTGATCGCGCGCCCCTGGTCGGCGAGCTCCGCGGCGGTCTCGACGCCGGTCAGCCCGCCGCCGACCACGGTGATCGCGGCATCGGCCGGCAGCTCGGCCAGCCTGGCGCGCAGCCGCTGGGCGGACTCGTACTCGGCGACGGAGAAGGCGAACTCGGCCGCGCCCGGCACCGAGGAGGGGACCCCGCCGGTGCTGCCGACCGCGTAGATGACGTAGTCGTAGTCGAGCGCGTCGCCCGACGCCAGCTCCACCGTGCGGGAGGCGGTGTCGATGCGGGTGGCGTCGCCGACCACCAGCCGGATGCCGTCGCCGAGCAGCGTGCCGTAGTCGACCGCGGCGTCGTAGTCGCCGGCCACGAACTGGTGCAGCCGGATCCGCTCCACGAAGTGCGGGCGGGGGTTGACCAGGGTGATGTCGACGTCGGTGCGCAGGCGCAGGTGGTTGGCCGCGACCGTTCCGGCGTAGCCGCCGCCGATGACCACGATCCTGTGAGGGGTGCTGTGTGCGTCCATGCCCTCAAGACACCGCCGCCCGCCGCGGAGTGACACGGCGTGACATGGATCACATACTTCACTGGTGAACGAGGCGCTGAGGATCCGGGAACCTTGGCACGTCCCGAGCGTTCTACCGTTCGAGCCGCCTGAGGAGGCCCGTGTTGGAGGACCTGGTCACCTACTTCCCGCTGCTGTTCGTGGCGTTCGGAGTGCTGGTCATCCTGTTCTCGATCAAGGGGATGGCGAACGGCAGGCGGTTCGCCCGGCGGGCGCACCGGGTGCCGGGCGTGGTCAGCGACGTCCGGACCACGTTCGCGGGGCAGGGGGAGCACCTGAGGGCCCGACACCGGCCGGTCCTGACCTTCACGACCCTGGACGGGCGGGAGATCAGCACCGAGGCGCGCACCACCTCCGACCTCGGCGTCGGCAACGCCACCGACGTGCTCTACGACCCGCAGGACCCGACCCGGGCCGTGCCCGCGGGGAGCACCGGGGGCGGCCCGGGCGGGATCGTCGTCGGGCTCATCGCGGTCGTCATCGGCCTGGCGTTCTTCACCGGTGTGTCGGGCACCCTCGCCGGCGGCGGTGCCGGTGCCGGTGCCGGTGACCGCGGTTCCGGGACCCGGTGCGAGATGCAGAACCCCGACGGCTCCGTCGAACCCATGGAATGCCCGCCCGGCCTCTTCGACGGCAAGTGATCTCCACCGCGAGCCATCGCTGATCGTCCATGACCCGTGCGCCCTCGCGGCGGCGGACGTCCCGGTCAGGCCGGCGGGGCGGGGGCGGCGCCTGGTCCCCCTCCCGCGTGGCCGAGCAGGTGCCGGCGGAGGAAGGACAGCTCGACGTCGAGGGCCTGCTCGTGCATCTCCATGAAGGGCGCGTAGTGCCTGCCGGGCATGCGGACCAGCTCCGCGTACGGTGCTCGCCGCGCCGCGTCGACGGCGGGTCCAGGGGGCGCGGTCCGGTCCTCGTCGCAGGTGAGGACGAGCAGCGGACTCCGTACGCGGGAGGTGTCACGGCCGGGCCGGTAGAACAGGAGGCGCAGCGCGGAGCGCGCCGCCACCATCTGCCGCCACTCCGGGTGCCTGCCGTCAGGGTCGAGCGCGCGCGGCCCGTCCCCGACGTCGGGGGTGGTGAGCATGGCGACGGTGCCCGGCTCGCCCGCGAGCGGCACCAGCAGGGGCCGGCGGCCGAGGAGGGCGCCGACGGCGTCGGCTGTGCCCCTGCCGGTGAAGCGCAGCATCGCGAGTGGCTTCTGGTGGCCGGCCGCGCTGAGCACGGCGGCCGGGCCGCCGACGTTCGGCGTCTGGGCGATCACCGCCGCGACCCGCGGGCCACGCGCCGCGACGCGGATGACGTGACCGCCGGACATGGAGAAGGCCCAGAGCGCGATCCTGGCGGGATCCACCTCGGGCAGGGCCGCGGCGAACGCGATCGCGGCCTCCCAGTCGGCCAGCTGCTTCTTGACCGGGAGGACCAGGCGCGGTTGCCCGCCGCTCTTGCCCACCCCGCGATAGTCGAAGGCGAGAACGCTGAAACCGGCGTCGTGAAATCGCTTCGCGAACAGGTCGGTGGCCGGCTCCTTGGGCACCGCGAAGCCGCCGGCCATGACCACACAGGCTCCGTTGGTGCCCGGATAGTGCCAGGCGGCGCACTCGGTGTCGCCGCTGGCGAAGCGGACCTCTTCCCGCTCCCCGGACTCTCGCGCCCCGGCCTGCGGGTGGGTTGATGTCATGCGCCAAGTGAACCACCCGGTTCGCATATTGTCCATCAAGCCGTCCACGCTGCGGTGCGCGGCGCGGCGGCGCCGCGGTGACGGCATCCCGAAGCGGGCTGCCGATCTCAATCGTCCTGACCGGCGGCGGCCTCCTCCCGCTCCAGAGCGCGGACCAGGGCCTCGAACCCCGCGGCGATCCCCGCGGCGTCCCCGCTGGTCCGCGACTCCACCAGGAAGCCTCGGAGCGCCCCCAGGATCATCTCGGCGACCTCGAGCTTGCGCCGGTCCGACCAGTCCACCGGACAGAGCGACACCAGCGAGGGAAGGTAAAGCTGAGACGCCTCCCGCCCGAGCCAGCCGAAGCGGCCCGGGTCGTACATCGCCAGGCCGATGGCCTCGTCGAGCACCCGCAGGCCCGGCTCGTCGCCGCTGAGCATGGACCACATGGCGCGTACGCGATCGGCCAGCGTCCGACCGGCAGGTCCCCCGGTGGCGGCGGCCATCGCGCTGACGGTACGCCTCTCGCGCAGCTTGAGCACTGCCTGCCTGAGCAGGTCGTCGACCCCGTCGAAGTGGTAGAGCAGCACCTTGTGCGTGGTGCCGGCCGCCCGCGCGGCCCGCCGGAGCGAGAAGTCCACCAGCCCGTTGACCGCGAGGTCTTCGGTGACCCGATCGAGCAGTTCCCGGCGCCTGGCCTCGCCGCGCGGTGTCCCCGCCGATCGCCGGTAGCCTGCCCGCTCTGGTGAGCCGTCGTCTGCGGAAGTGTTCATGCCGAAAGCTTCCACGATCACGCGCTCCCGCGCGGCGGCTGGGTGCCTTGACCCGTGTCCGAATGTGGCCGGTCACGCGCTCGCAGGCTGCCTACGCTGCCTGGCATGACTTCTGAACAGAGCCGCGAGCTGGTGCAGCAGGCGTGGCGATCATTCTCGACCCGCGACAAGGACCAGATCGCGGCGTTCTTCACCCAGGACGCGGAGTGGCTGGCCCCGCCCGGGAACGCGACCGCCGTAGCGCTCGGCGGGTCGCACCACATGGTGGGCAGGGACACCATCGTCCACTTCCTCACCGTCGACTTCCGGCGCATGTTCGTCGCCGACGTGGCACTGGATTTCCGCGGCTTCTACGCCGACGGCGACGTGGTCGTGGTGGAGGAGACCATGCGGGCCACGCTGGCGGGCGGCAACGCCTACCACAACGACTACTGCTTCGTCTTCGAACTGCGGGACGGGCTGATCCATCGGGTGCGCGAATACATGGACACCGCCAAGGGGCATCGCATGGTGTTCGGGGACGCGTGAGGGTGGGCGGCGGCCGGCCATGAGGAGCCCCTGCTCGTGATGTGACGTGACTCACCTTCGGCTCCTGTCAGGAAACGGCGGCTTGTCCGGTTCAAGGGACGAATCCGAACCGGACGGCAAGGGAGCCGACGATGAGAGTGCTGGTGGCAGGAGCGACCGGAGCGATGGGCAAGGAACTCGTGCCCCGTCTGGTCGATGCGGGACACGAGGTGTTCGCCATGGTCCGCAGCGAATCGGGCAAGGCCAGGGCAGCACAGCTCGGCGCGGTGCCGGTCGTCGCCGATGCGCTCGACCGCGCCCAGGTCGAGGCGGCCGTCCGCCAGGCGGCCCCGGAGGTGATCGTTCACCAGCTGACCGCCATCGGGCACATCGACACCCGCCACTTCGAACGCAGCTTCGCCGCCACCGACCGGCTGCGGATCGAGGGCACCGACAACCTGCTCGCGGCCGCCCGCGCCACAGGAGTACGACGGTTCGTCGCCGCGAGCAACGGCGCGTTCACGTACACCCGGACCGGCGGGCCGGTCAAGACCGAGCAGGACCCCCTGGACCGCTCGCCGGTCAGCGACATGGCCTCGATGATCGCCGCGGTCAAGCACCTGGAGAAGGCCGTGCTGGACGCCGCCGGGATCGAAGGGATCGTGCTGCGCTACGGAGCGTTCTACGGCCCCGGCACCTCCATGGCGCCGGGCTCCGCGCAGCTCGAGATGATCCGCAAGCGCAAGTTCCCGGTCGTCGGCGACGGCGGCGGGGTGTGGTCGTTCGTCCACATCGCCGACGCCGCCGAGGCCACGGTCGCAGCGGTGGAGAAGGGCGGCCGCGGTGTCTACAACATCGTCGACGACGACCCCGCCCCGGTCGCCGAATGGCTGCCGGAGTTGGCGGCGATGCTGGGCGCCAAGAAGCCGATGCGCGTACCGCGGTTCATCGGACGGCTGGCCGCCGGACAGGCCGGCGTCGTGCTCATGACCGAGCTGCGCGGCGCGTCCAACGCCAAGGCCAAGCGCGAACTCGGCTGGCACCCGGCACACCCCACCTGGCGCCAGGGGCTTCGGGTCGGGACGTGACGTGCCGAGTGCCGTTCTTCCGCCTCGGCGGGTGTCGTCATGCCGCCCGCCCCGATCGAGGAGACGGCCGCCGATCAGCGGCCGTCTCTCGCCTCAGGGACGAAGCCCCGCAGCACGACGCCCCGGCGTCAACGAAAACCATTGCCTCTCACGACTCCCCGCTGCTCGCCCCGACCCTGGACATGATCGCACCCCTACCTGTACGGCCTCCTACAGTCCCGGGTAGAAGCCCGGAGAGCCCAGCTGCTCGAACCAGCTCGGCGGCTCAGGCGCGGTGAACGCGTTGGCCATCGCGTCCAGCCAGGCGGCGAACGTGGGGAAGTCCGGGGTGGAGTTGGCCAGGTCCTCCCAGTCCCCGCCCTCAACGTAGCGTGCGCGCCCTTCTTGATCGTCGTAGTGGTGGTAGTAGACCGGGTATTCGCCGTCTGCGTCCGGCTGGGTGACATCGAAGCACCAGACCGCCTCGTTGTCCGCGTCGGCGAGGGCGAAGCCGACCAGGTGGTTGGTGGACAGCCACCGGCCGTCGCCGCGGTCCACATGCTCGGGCATATGCACGAGATCGGAGTTCAGCTCAACGATGGCGTCGTCACCGACGACGACGAACTCGATGTACCCGTCGGATGAGACGTCCCGGCGCTTGCAGGCAAAGGTGTTGTGCTCGGCGAGGAAAGCCCGGTAGCTGGGCGGAGCCGTCCAGTCGACGGTTCCGAAATGGGGCTTCAGCCCTGTCTCGCGGTCGCGGACGGCTTCGGCGGAGGCGGGCTCCGACGCCGTGATGACGACCGTTCCGGATTCGGCGGCGCGGTGAAGGATCGCCAGACTCTCGTGTATCGACATCGCGGTCCTTGATCGGGTGATCGTACGGCTACGTGGGCGTGGCCCGACAACTGTAGGTGCCTGATCATGGCCGATGAGAGCGATCGGCGGGATCCGTGGAACTCCACAAGGCGATGACGTGTTCAATGGGCAGCGTCACGTTCGAGAACCCCTGATCTGAAGGCTCCCCTGGGGGGCACGCCCGAGCGTGATTGCGCGCGCAGCGCGCCCCTTCCCGTGAGGACCTTGCCTTTCGAACCCCAGCAGGTCAGTCCATGATGACGACCTGGCGCAGCACCTCGCCGCCCTTCAAGGCCGCCACCGCGTCGTTGAGGTCCGCCAGGCGGATGCGGGCGCTGATCATGGAGTCGAGGTCGAGCTGCCCGGCCTTGTACAGGGTGGCGAAGTACGGGAAGTCGTGCCGGACGTCCGCCTCGCCGTACACGCTGGACAGCAGCCTCTTGCCCTCGAACAGCAGACTGAACGCCGAGATCGACACCATGTCGTCCAGAGCGCCCGCGCCCACCACGATCACGTCGCCGCCCTGCCGGGCGAGTTGCCAGGCGGCCTGGATGGTGGCGCCCTTGCCGACAGCCTCGAAGGCGTAGTCGAAGCCCTGGCCGTCGGTCAGCTCGGCGAGGGCGCCCATGACGCCGTCGGGGGTGACGGCGTGGGTGGCGCCGACCTTCCTGGCCAGCTCGTGCTTGGACTCCAGCGGGTCGACCGCGAGGATGGTCCTGGCCCCGGAGAGGCGGGCGCCCTGGATGACAGACAGGCCGACGCCGCCGCAGCCGACGACCGCGACCGTGGAGCCGGGGCGGACCTTGGCGGTGTTGACGGCGGCGCCGACGCCGGTGGTGATACCGCAGCCGATGAGGGCCGCCGCCTCCCAGGGCACGTCCGCGTCGATCTTGATCGCGCCCTGCCAGGGGATGACGACCTCCTCGGCCCAGGTGCCGCAGCCGGCCATGCCGAAGGCCATGGTGTCGCCGCCGAAGCGGAAGTTGCCCTTGCTGAAGGCCTCGACGGTGTACTTCATGCACAGGTGCGGCTGGCCCCCCACGCAGAGCCGGCACTCCTGGCAGGCCGGGCGCCAGCTGATGATGACGTGGTCGCCCGGCTGGACGGTGGTGACGTGGTCGCCGACCTCCAGCACCTCGCCCGCGCCCTCGTGCCCGGGGACGAGCGGCACGGGTTGGGGCAGCACGCCGGACATGGCCGACAGGTCCGAGTGGCAGACGCCGGTGGCCCTGACCCGGACCCGTACCTCGGTGGGACCGACGGGGGCCAGCGTGACGTCGTCACGGATGTCGAGCTTGTCGTCGCCTACGGCGTGCAGGAGCGCGGCGCGCATGGGGGGTTCCTCCTCGGGGCTGTCCTGGCGGAACGGGCTGTCCTGGCGGAACGGCTATTCCTCCAGGGAGAGTGCGGCTTTCGGGCAGGACCGGACGGCGTGGCGTACGCGGTCGTGCATCTCGGGTGGCACGTCGGGCAGCAGGATGTGGAGCTGGTCGTCGTCGTCCACATCGAAGACCTCGGGAGCGAGCCCCATGCACACGGCATTGGCCTCGCAGACCATCTCGTCGACCTTGACTTTCACGTGAGCCTCCTGTGATCCCATGAGACCACCTTGGTGCGCTCCACGACGAATCCGACCCGCTTGCGACCGGTGTGCTCGACATAGGGCAGCAGGTGCTCGTCGGCCACGCCCGGGTTCATCCCGCGCACGACCCGCAGGCCGATGTCGAGGACGGCCGCGCGCTCGTCCACCCGTCGGGCCTTGCCGTACAGCATGACGCCGCGCAGCTGGTCGTAGTCGTCACCGGTCTCGATGAGGCACGTCACACGCGGGTCGCGCTCCAGGTTGCGGGTCTTCTGCGCCTTGGCGTACGTCCAGAAGACGACCCTTCCCCCTTCGTCGAGCGCGTAGAACATGGTGACCAGGTGCGGCGTGCCGTCGGGGTTGATGGTCGCGAGCTGCAGCTTGCGGGCCGATGCGAGGAATGCGTCGACCTCGTCGCCGGACATCGCGATGCGAGCGCGCTGATTCACGTGCCAAGTAGAACAGGTTGCAGAATGCCGGGGCAAGAGGTCACCGGAACCTTGTTCGGTCTTGGGGGCGGATGTCGGTTAGGGTGCGGTCCATGATGATGCCGCCGGACCTCCTGGACGCCGCCGAGAACGCCAAGGGCTTCATGCCGCCGGACGAGGGGCTGGCGCTGTTCGAGACGGCTCTGCGGTACGGCAAGCGCGGCCCCATCTGCGAGATCGGTACGTACTGCGGCAAGTCGGCCATCTATCTCGGCGCGGCGGCCCGGCAGGCCGGGACCGTGGTCGTCACCGTGGACCACCACCGCGGCTCGGAGGAGATCCAGCCCGGCTGGGAGCACCACGATCCCACGCTGGTGGACCCGCGCTTCGGCAGGATGGACTCGCTGCCCGTCTTCCGGGCCACGATCGCCGCCGCCGGCCTGGAGGACGAGGTGATCGCCGTCGTGGGCGCCTCCGAGCGGGTCGCCCGGCTGTGGCGCACGCCGCTCGGCATGCTGTTCATCGACGGCGGCCACTCGGAGGATCCGGTGACCCGCGACTACGAGGGCTGGGCGCCGCACGTCGTCGAGGGCGGGGCGCTGGTCTTCCACGACATCTATCCCGATCCGGCCGACGGCGGGCAGGCGCCGTACCGGGTGTATCTGCGGGCGCTGGAGTCGGGGGCGTTCGAGGAGGTCGACGTACGCGGCTCGCTGCGGGTGCTCGAACGGGTCCGCCCCGGCCTCTGAGGGCCCGTCAGCCGAGGCGGTGGCGGTGGGACCAGGCCCGCCGGGTCTCCGCCTGCCAGGCGAGGTAGTCGTCGTGCGTACGGGCGTCGTGGCCGAGTGCCAGCAGCGCCCGGTCCGCCCAGGCGGCCGCCTCCTCCGGCTCGGCCCCCGCCAGGATCGGCGCGGCCAGCACGGCCGGCCCGAGCAGGGCCGCTTCCCGCACCACGGCCATCGACGCGAACGCGCACCCCTGCGCCAGGCAGGACCGGTACCCGTCGGCGCCCGCCCGCTCGGCCAGCAGCGCCAGCTCCTCGCCGGTGGCGCCGCCCGTGCGCGTGGCGGCGTAGGCGACCCCGGCCCACAGGTCGCCCCGCCGTCCCGCCGGGAACCCGGCGACGCGGTCGGCGACCGGCTCGGCAGCGGCCCGCTCGTGGTGCCACAGCAGCCGGCCGAGCCCCTGGTCGAACGTCGCGCAACGGGCCCGCGTCAGCAGCCCCGGCATGGCCCGTTCGTGCAGCAGGCGGACCCCGGCCTCCAGGCCCCGCTGGAACCCGTACCCGTCCACGGCCAGCCAGCGCAGCAGCGGATGCCCCCGGCACGCCCCCCGCATGGGCGGCAGGCGCAGCAGCGCGTACCCGCGCCCGGCGCCGAGGTGGACGGCGTGGTGGTGACGCGCGGCCGGTCCGGACAGCAGCGCGCGCAGGCGCCGTCCGCGCGACAGCGTGAGCAGGTCGAGCACCGCGCTCGCGGCCCCCGCGCCCTCGCAGGCGAACGTCCACCTCTCCCGAGGCAGCCCGTCGAGCAGCGCCGGAAGGGCGCCGGCGTCGCGGGACAGGGCGGCGTTGAAGCCGGAGACGTACGCGCTCTCGGCCTCCTCGACCCCGCGCCGGCCGGGCTCGGCGGCCCAGGGGCCGGCGGCGACCTCGTCGGCGTCGCGGGCCAGGAGCCTGCGCCAGCCGGCGGCCGGAGGCGCGGGCGCCGCGTCGATCCCGTCATGGTGCAAGTACGCAGTCGTGCCCGTGTCGCCCACGCTTCCCCCGAAGACGCCTCGTACGGCCACTCCCGACGCTAGTGACCCGCTTGCGCCCGCCCGGTGCGGCGCTCCGGCCTCACCGGCAAAGAAACCGCAAAAGCCCTTGCGGACGGGGGATCACGCGCGGGCGGGGGTGCAGCCGCACCGGTCCGGGTCGGACGGCGGCACGGACGGCGCGCTCACGTCGCGGAACAGCCCCGCGCCCGCCGACAGCCCCTCCAGCGCGTCCGCCGCCAGCACCACCGCGGCCGCCGTGTAGCCGGACCGCTCGTGCGGGAAGTGCTTGCGGTTGGCGAACTGCCAGCCGGTCCAGTACGACCCGTCCTCGTGCCGCAGGTGCTGGATGTCGGCGAACAGCCGCCGCGCCCGTTCCCGGTCGCCCAGCGCGTCGAGCGCCAGCACCAGCTCGCACGTCTCGGCGCCCGTGACCCACGGCTCGTCCGACACGCACCGGATCCCGAGGCCGGGCACCACGAACGTCGCCCACTCGCGCTCCACCAGCTCGGACGCCTGCGCGCCGCGCACCGCCCCGCCCAGCACCGGGTAGTACCAGTCCATCGAGAAGCGGCTCTTGTCGGCGAACGCCTCCGGATGGGCCGCCAGCACGTGCGCCAGCCGGTCGGCGGCCAGCTCCCAGTGCGGCTGCGGGTCGCCGAGGCGCTCGGCCAGCAGCACGCCGCAGCGCAGCGCCTGGTGGATGGACGAGCAGCCGGTGAGCAGCGCGTACGTCGAGGCCCGTCCCCGGGCGTCGCGCTCCCAGACGATCTCGCCGCGCGGGGTCTGCAGGCCCGCGACGTAGTCGAGGGCGGCCTTGACCATGGGCCAGCGCCGCTCGGTGGCCTCCTGGTCGCCGGTCACCAGGTGGTGGTGCCACAGGCCGGCGGCGACGTACGCGGCGTGGTTGGTCTCGCCGCCCTCCTCGACGGCGGCGCCGCCGACCAGCTTCATCGGCCAGGAGCCGTCCTCGCGCTGGTGCCGCTCCAGCCACTCCCAGCCGCGCCGCACGGGCTCCTCCAGCCCGGCGACCGCCATGGCCATGAGGCACTCGACGTGGTTCCAGGCGTCCACGTGCCCCTCGGGCCACGGCACGCCGCCGTCCTCCTGCTGGATCGCCGCGATGCTCAAGGCCGTCCGGACGACCTCCTCGCGGCCGATCACGCCGCGGGCTTCCTGACGTAGAGGACCACGCTCTTGCCGATGAGCGGGTTGAGCAGGGCCTCGGCGACGCGGGTCGCGGCGGGGCGCTTCATGATGTCCCACACGAGCAGCTCGTGGTACGCCTTGGCCAGCGGGTGGTCGTCGTTGTTGACGCCGACCGCGCACTTGATCCACCAGTACGGCGCGTGCAGGCCGTGGGCGTGGTGGTGGGGGCCGATGACGAAGCCGGTGGACTTCAGCTTGGCCGACAGCTCGGCCAGCGTGTAGATGCGCACGTGGCCGCCCGGGGCGGTGTGGTAGTCCTCGTCCAGCGCCCAGCAGATCCGCTCGGGCAGGAAGCTCGGCACCGTGACCGCGGCGATGCCGCCCGGCTTGAGCACCCGGAAGATCTCCCGCATGGCGGCCATGTCGTCCGGGATGTGCTCCAGCACCTCCGCGGCGATGACCCGGTCGAAGCTGCCGTCCTCGAACGGCATGTCCAGCGCCGTCCCCTGGACGGTCTGGCCGGTGGCGCCCTGCGGCACCTCGCCGGCCTTGTCCATCGCCGCGAACATGCCGGCCACGCCGTCCAGCTCGGCCTGGTCCATGTCGAAGGCGACCACGTCCGCGCCGCGGCGCAGCACCTCGAAGGCGTGCCGGCCCCCGCCGCAGCCCAGGTCGAGCACGCGGGTGCCGGGCCCCACGGGCAGCCGGTCGAAGTCCACGGTCAGCACTTGATCCGTCTCCTTGTGGTCGGGGAAAAGGGGCTTCTCGGCTGGGAGGAGATCAGCGGGCGGGGCGGTGGGCCGCGATGGCCTCGTGGTACGCCTCGACGGTCCGCTTGGCGACGACGTGCCAGGTGTAGCGCTCCATGACCCGGTCGTATCCGGCGCGGCCCACACGTTCGCGCTCCTCGGGCGAGTCGTGCAGGCGCCGCAGCACCGCGGCCAGCTCCTCCGGGTCGCCGGGCGCGACCTGGACCGCCGCGTCGCCGACCACCTCGGGCAGCGCACCGGTACGGCTGGCGACCAGCGGCGTGGCGCAGGCCATGTGCTCGACCGCGGGCAGCGAGAACCCCTCGTACAGGGACGGCACGACCGAGATCTCGGAGGTGGCGATCAGCTCGCCGAGCTCGTCGTCGGAGATGCCGTGGACGAAACGGACCCGCTCCTGCAGCGACAGCTCCTGGACGAGCTGCTCGGTGGGCCCGCCGGGAGTGGGCCGGCTGACCACGGTGAGGTTCACGTCGCGCTCGGTGGCGAGCTTGGCGACGGCGCGCAGCAGTGTGGCGACGCCCTTCATGGGGGAGTCGGCGCTGGCCACGGCCACGATCGAGCCCTTGCGCCGCGGCTTGTCCGGGCGGGGGTGGAAGTAGCGGGTGTCGACGCCGAGCGGGATCAGGCGCATGTTGGCCTGCGGGACGTTGAAGTCGCGGTGGATGTCGGCCAGCGACGACTCGCTGACGGTGAGGATGGGGCTGAGCCGCGGAGCGACGCGGGCCTGCATCTTGACGAACCCGTACCAACGGCGCAGCGACAGCCTCTTGGCGCCCTGCGCGGCCTCCAGCTCGATGCGCCGGTCCACGCTGATGGGGTGGTGGATGGTGCCGACCACGGGGAACAGCTTCTGGATGCCCAGCAGGCCGTACCCGAGGGTCTGGTTGTCCTGGACCACGTCGAAGTCGCCGACGCGCTTCTTCAGCTCGCGGTAGGCGCGCAGGGTGAACGTCAGCGGCTCGGGGAAGCCGGCCGTCCACATGGTGCCGACCTCGAGCCAGTCGATCCAGTCGCGGTACTCGTGCAGCTTGGGAGTCCGGAACGGGTCCTCGTCGCGGTAGAGGTCCAGGCTCGGCACCTCGTTGAGGATCACGCCGTCGTCGAGCTCCGGGTACGGCTGGCCGGAGAACACCTCCACGTGGTGCCCGAGGGCGACCAGCTCGCGGCTCAGGTGGCGCAGGTAGACGCCCTGCCCCCCACAGGTCGGCTTGCTGCGGTAGGACAGCAGCGCGATCCGCAACGGACACCCCTTTCTCCGCCGGTAGGCACGCTGTGTCCGGCGTGTACCGTGAAAGATGACCTTAGTCCGAAAAGGCTACCATTCGGTAGGTCGTCTGGAATTGTTCCTCATCTCTTCCGCAGGGCGCGCGAACTGCGACGTTGGCATGCCCGAGCGCGGTTCGGTGGAACGTGTTCTAGGTGGACTGGTGCTGTGACTAGGCCGTAGCTGTACATTCCCGTCCCAGACAGACGCGGTAGTGATAGGGGAGGGCCCGTTGGCCAGGCGCGCTTTGATCACCGGCATCACCGGCCAGGACGGCTCCTACCTCGCGGAGCACCTGCTCCGTGAGGGCTACGAGGTCTGGGGGCTGGCCCGCGGGCAGGCCAACCCGCGCGTGTCGCGGATGCGCAAGCTGCTCGCCGACGTGCAGGTGGTGCGCGGCGACCTCCTCGACCAGGGCTCGCTCATCTCGGCCGTGGAACGCGTACAGCCCGACGAGGTCTACAACCTGGGGGCCATCTCCTTCGTGCCCATGTCGTGGGAGCAGGCCGAGCTGACCGCCGAGGTCACCGGGATGGGCGTGCTGCGCATGCTGGAGGCCATCCGGGTGTGCTCCGGCGTGTCGCGCGGCGGCGCGGCGGCCGGCGGCCAAATCCGCTTCTACCAGGCGTCGTCGTCGGAGATGTTCGGCCAGGTCAGCGAGACGCCGCAGAACGAGCGCACCGGCTTCCACCCGCGCTCGCCGTACGGGGTGGCCAAGGCGTACGGGCACTTCCTCACCCAGAACTACCGCGAGTCGTACGGCATGTTCGCGGTGTCCGGGATCCTGTTCAACCACGAGTCGCCGCGCCGCGGCGCCGAGTTCGTCACCCGCAAGGTGTCGCTGGGCGTGGCCCGCATCAAGCTCGGCCTGGCGGACGAGCTGCGCCTGGGCAACCTGGAGGCGCGGCGCGACTGGGGGTTCGCGGGCGACTACGTGCGCGCCATGCATCTCATGCTCCAGGCCGCCACGCCCGAGGACTACGTGATCGGCACCGGCCGCATGAAGTCGGTCAGGGAGCTGGCCGAGGCCGCCTTCGCCGCCGCCGGGCTCGACTGGGAGCGGTACGTCGTCACCGACCAGGCCCTGCACCGCCCCGCCGAGGTGGACCTGCTGTGCGCCGACCCGAAGAAGGCGCGGGTGCAGCTCGGCTGGGAGCCCACCGTGTCGTTCGACGAGCTGGTCGCGCTGATGGTCGAGTCGGACATCCGTCTGCTGTCGGACGGCGGCGACCCCGACCAGGACAGTTCCTGGCCCTGATCCCCGGTCCGCCCCGCGCGGACCTCCGGCACGGGTCATTGACAAAATTGTCTTTTACGTAAAACAATGTTTTTGCGATGAGAGACGTCCTGTACCTGGAAGAGATCGAGCAGGCCGAGGCCCTGCTCAAGCCGCAGCGCGTGGAGGTGCTGCGGCAGCTCGCCGAGCCGCGCACCTGCTCCGAGGTCGCCGAGCGGCTCGGCCAGACGCCCCAGCGCGTCTACTACCACGTCAAACGGCTGGTCGAGGCGGGGCTGGTCGACCTGGTGTCGGAGCGCAAGGTGCGCGGCATCAACGAGGGCAGCTACCAGGCCGGCGCCCGCGCCTACTGGCTGTCGCCCCGCCTGGTCGGCCGGATCGGCCTGCGCCGGGCGCGCGACGAGCTGAGCCTCGGCTACCTCCTCGACCTGATGGAGGAAGTGCAGGCCGACATCGCCGGCCTCGACCGCGCGGCCCCCGAGCTGCCCTCGATCGGCGTCTCGGGAGAGATCCGCGTACGGCCCGAGGATCGGCAGCGGTTCCTCGACGACCTGCAGAGCACGCTGCGGGAGCTGTTCACGAGGTACGGCGGGGCCGAGGGCGACGCCTTCAAGCTCGCCGTCGCCTGCTACCCCGTTCACCCGCAAGACCTGAAGGAGGAGCACGATGACTGAGCCGATGACCCTGCGTGCCCGCGTCCAGGCCCCCGTCAAGGAGGTGCGGCACGCGCTGACCGACCCCGCCGCCATGCGGGTCTGGCTGGCCGAGCACGCCGAGGTCGAGCTGCCCGGCCGCTACGCGTTCTGGGGCCGGCACACCCCCGAGGGCGACGCGCCGCGCCAGCGGCTGCTGCACGCCGACGACCGGACGGTCCGCTTCGCCTGGACGCTCGGCGGGGTGGAGGCCACCACCGAGTTCGCCGTGGAGGAGGACGGCGACGACGCCACGATCGTGTCGCTGTCGCAGAGCGACTACGACCACCAGGAGGCCATCGCGAACACGAGCATCCGCGGCGTCCTGCAGACGTACTGGTGCCTGGCCCTGGCGAACCTGGCCGAGCACCTGGAGGGCCGCGAGCTCACCCCGAAGATCGACTTCACCACGCCCGACATGCGCGCCGAGGTGGTCGTCGACGCGGAGCCGGATGCCGTGTTCGACTCGCTGGTCGACTCGGAGAAGGCGACGCGCTGGTTCGGCTATCCCCTCGCGATCGAGCCGAGGGTGGGCGGGCGCTTCGCGATGGGCGGCTTGGACAACCCGAACCCGGCCGTGATCGTCGATCTGGAGCCGGGGCGGCGGCTGTCCGTGGACTGGGGTCCCGTCGGCGTCGGCACCTGGGAGCTGGATGGCTCCGGCGGGCGGACCCGGCTGACGCTGGTGCAGAGCGGCTTCGAGGGCGAGCTGCCGCCGTACGGCGCGTGGGGCGGGATCCTGGCGGGGCTGTCGGAGCTGCGCCGCTTCCACGAGATCCCGGACTGGCGGCCCATCTGGGCCGGGTAGCGGCGGCCGGACTATCTCCGCAGGTCCTCGCCCGGGGCCAGGTGGGCGAGGACGGTCTCGGCGATCGTGCCGAGGGCGTCGATCTGCTCGGGGGAGAGCAGGTCGATGAGGTGCCGCCGCACCGACGCGACGTGCCCGGGGGCGGCCTCCTGGATGGTGCGCAACCCCTGCTCGGTGAGCACGATCACCGAGCCGCGGGCGTCCGTCTCGCACCCTTCGCGGGCGACGAGCCCTCGCTGCTCCATCCGTCCGATGTGCCGGGACAGCCGGCTCTTGGACCAGAGCATCCGGTCGGCCAGCTCGGTCAGCCGCCGCCGGTGCCCCTCGGAGGAGGTCAGCGCCGACAGCACGTCGTAGTCGGGCGCCGACAGGCCCGACTCGCGGGTCAGGTCCTGGCTCACCTGGGCGTCGAGCAGCAGGCGCATCCGCCGGTATCCGATCCAGGCGCGGAACTCGTCGTCGTCCAGCCATCGGGGCTCGGGCATGCCCCCACCCTAACCCATGTCGTTGACGTGTAAACAACTGTGATTTAGGTTTACATGTAAACGACTTAGGAGGCGTCATGGGCATGTTCGGGCTCGGGATCTCCACCTCCGCGGCGGCGGGGGCGGACCCGGTGGGCGACGCGCGGGCGGCCGAGGAGCTGGGATTCGACTTCGTCTCCGCCTCGGACCATCCGTGCGGCAGCGCGCCGACGTACGAGGTGTGGACGATGCTGACCTGGGTCGCGGCGGCCACGTCGCGCATCAAGGTGGCCACGCGGGTGCTGGGCGTGCCGTACCGGTCGCCGGCGATGGTGGCCAAGATGGCCGAGACCCTGCACCGCTTCTCCGGGGGCCGGCTGATCCTCGGGCTCGGGGGCGGGTACTCGGACGAGGAGTTCCGGGCGTTCGGGCTGGGCGTGCCGTCGCCGCGGGAGAAGGTGGCCGGGATGGAGGAGGCCGTCCAGGTCATCCGGGGGCTGTGGTCGCAACCGTCGTTCACGTTCGAGGGCAGCCGCTATCAGACGTTCGAGGCCGACCTGGAGCCCAAGCCGGAGCGGCCGATCCCGATCTGGCTGGGGACGTACGGCAAGCGCGCGCTGGAGGTCACGGGCCGGCTGGCCGACGGGTGGATCCCGTCGTACGGGTTCGCGTCGCCGGAGCAGGTGACCGGCCTGCGCGCGCGGGTCCTGGCCTCGGCCGCCGCCAGCGGGCGGGAGGTGGAGTGCGTGTACAACGTGCCGGTGCGGATCGGCGACGCCGGGGACGCCGGCGTGGACGGCGGGGTCGTGGCGGGGAGCGCGGAGCAGGTGACGGAGCGGCTGGCGGAGTTGTGCGGGCTGGGGTTCGGGTCGATGAACCTCATGCCGGTGGGAACGGACTTCCGGGACCAGGCGGAGCTGCTCGCCCAGAAGGTGGTGCCGCACCTGAGGTAGGTGGGGCGGCCTTGACGGAAATGTCGGTATATGGCTGCACAATCCCCTTCATGACTATGGAGAGTGTCGTCCTCACCGGCGCCGCCGGGAACGTCGGCTCCGTGCTGCGCGAACCGCTGCGCGGCCGCCTGAGCCGGCTGGTGTCCGTGGACCGCGTGCCGCTGACCGCCGAGGGGCCGAACGAGGAGGTCCGGCAGGCCGAGCTGGGCGGCGTCGAGGACGTGATGGCGGTCGTCGAGGGCGCCGACGCGATCGTGCACCTGGCCGGCGTGCCGGACGAGGCGCCGCTCGCCGACCTCCTGCACGCCAACGTCCTGGGCGCCCACCACGTGCTGGAGGCGGCACGCCGCACCGGGGTCAGGCGGGTGGTGCTGGCCAGCAGCAACCGGCTGACCGGCTGTCACCCCTCCACGGAGACGGTCTCGCCCGAGACGCCGCCGCGCCCCGACGGGCTGTACGGGGTCAGCAAGGTCGCCCTCGAAGCCCTGGGCCGGCTGTACGCCGACAAGTTCGGGCTGGAGGTGGTGTGCCTGCGGATCGGCAGCCTGGAGCCCGTGCCGAGCGAGCCGCGGCACCTGGCCACCTGGCTGAGCCCGTACGACTGCGCCGGCTTCGTCTGGGCGGCGCTGACCCGGCCCGGCGTCACCTTCACCGCCGCGTACGCGGTGTCGGCCAACACCCGCCGGTTCTGGGAGCTGGACGACCGGCTCGGCTACCGGCCCCGCGACGACGCCGAGGACTACGCGGACCGCATCCCGGGGGCGGCCGAGTACTTCGCCGGTGAGCCGCTCCAGGGCGGCGCGTACGCGACGCCTGACTACACCCTCCGCCACGGGCTCGGCGAGCTTCCCTAGCGCCGGCAGGCTTCCCGTCGAGCTGTGGACAGCTTCTCCTCGTCCCCAGAACGGCATTCGGCGCCCGGGCGTGGCCTCGACCCCCGCCATCCTGAGCCCGTGAACCACTCCAGCGAAACCTGCGACCAGGGCCCCGATGTGGCCGGCGGCGCCCCGGCCGGTGAAGACCCCCTCAGCGGAGCCGCCCGGATCACCCAAGTCGGTCGCGGCGCGCCTGCGTCGGCCGCTGCTGCCCAAGGCGGTCGTGGGGGACCTGCGTCGGCCGCTGCTGCCCAGGGCGGGCGTGGCGGATCTGCGTCGGCCGGTTCCGCCGAGGGCGGGCGTGGCGGGCCTGCGTCGGCCGGTGCTGCCCAGGACGGTCGTGGCGGGCCTGCGCCCGCCGGTGCCGCCCAAGGCGGGCGCGGTGGATCGGGGCCCGCACGGGTCACCCCGGGAGCCCCCGGCGGAGCCGCGCTCACCCCTGCCCCGGCCACGCTCCTCGGGCGGGCGCGGGCGGTGACCCGGGCGGCGCCGCAGGCCGTCGCTTGCCGCCAGACCGCCGCGCACGTGTGGGGCCTGAACGCGCTCAGCCCGGGCGCAACCGACGCCGACTGGCCCGTCGAGCTCGTCGCCCCCGGTCACCTGGCGCTCCCCGGCTGTGTGACCCACGTCGCCACGCTGCCTCCGGGCGACGTGACCGTGCACAGGGGCGTGCGCGTCACCACCCCCGGGCGCACGGCCCTCGACTGCGCCCGCTGGCTGCCGCGCCTGGAGGCGGTGGCCGCCCTCGACCAGTTTGCGAGGCGCGGCGTGGACCTGGAGGAGCTGTGGCGCCGGGCCCCCTCGTGGCACGTGCGCGACACGCTCGCCCTGGCCGACCGCGGCGCGGGCTCGCCGCCGGAGAGCTGGCTGCGGGTCATCCTCGTGGACGGCGGCCTGCCCCGCCCCGCCACCCAGATCCAGGTGCCCCTCCCGGGCGACCGTCACGCGTACCTCGACCTGGGCTGGAAGCCGTACCGGCTGGCGGTCGAGTACGACGGCCGGGAGCACCACTCCTCGGCGGCCGACCGGCGCCGCGACGACACACGGCGCGCGGAGCTGCGCCGGCAGGGTTGGCGGGTCATCCCGGTGCGCAGGGACGTGATCCCCGCCCGGACGGCCGCCCTGCTGGAGCACGTCGCCAACGCCCTCATCGAGTGCGGCTGGCGTCCCACGCCACGCCAGACGACCCGCGTCCTCTCCCGCATCGGCGCCGCCCGCCGCCGTCACCGCTTACCCGGCGCGGCCGCCTCGCTCGGCCTGCCCGCAGCGGCGAACGAATGCACACCAGGCGCGGCCCATGCCACCCTGCGTCTGTGCTTACCGTCCGCCAACTCCTCGACCACCTCACCGGCCTGCCCGATGAGACCCCCGTCGTGGTCGACGTCAACGCCGATGGCTTGTACGTCCGCGTAGAAGATCTCAACGTGACCACCGACCAGGACTCGACACCTGGTGGCGACCCCCATGAAGGCATCGAGGTCGACATCTTCTGGGAGCCCGGCCAGGGCGGCTGGACCATGGCGGGCCTCTCCGAGACGCTTTTCACCCTGGACGACGTACAAGCAGTGCTCACCGAACGCGATGCACTCCGTCGGGAACTGGCCGAACTCCGGGCCGGCCTCTGTTCGTCCCTCGGCAGGCACCGCGGTGAATCAGGGCCGCGAGGGCTCACCGTCAGGCCCGTGCTCAGCGACCAGGAGATCTTCGCCGAGATCGAGCGACTGCGGACCATCGCCCCCGAGTCCTCCGCTTGACGCCGGATGGCGTCTGAACCGGCACCGATTTTTGACCTCCAGTTCCAGTAAGGCTACGGTGGCCGCATGGCACGCACCAAGGAGTTCGATCCGGACGCCGCCGTGGACAAGGCCATGGAGGTGTTCTGGGCCAACGGCTACGCCGCCACCACGCCGCAGCAGCTCGTCGAGGCCCTCGGCATCGGCCGGGGCAGCCTCTACAACGCGTTCACCAGCAAGCGGGCGTTGTACGAGCGGGCGCTCAGGCGCTACTACGAGCGGGAGACGACCCGGCTGCTCCAGGTGCTGGACGGGCCCGGCCCGGCGCGGGAGCGGCTGCGCGCCGCCCTCGAACTCCTGGTCGCCGCGGCCCTGGACGACCGGGAGCGGCGCGGGTGCATGGTCACCAACGCCGCCGTCGAGCTGGCCGACCGCGACGAGGTGATCGCCCACCTGGTACGCCGCACCTTCGAGCGGCAGGAGGCGGCGTTCCGCAGCACCATCGAGGAGGGGCAGCGGGACGGCGACATCAGCGCCGACCGTGACCCGGCGGCGCTGGCCGCGTTCTTCCTGACCACCATCAACGGCATCCAGGTGCTGGCCAAGGCCGACCCCGACCCGCGCCGCCTCTCGCGGTTGGCGGAGACGGCCCTGTCCGTCCTCTGAGCCGTCCGAGTCACCGACCTGGGTTTCTCCGAAGTGCTCAGGGGCGTCTGCGTGCCCGCATTTTGTAACTAGAGTTCAAGAAAGGTGTCCCCATCATGGATCTTCAGCTCAAGGACAAGACCGTCGTCGTCACCGGTGCCAGCAAGGGCATCGGTCTCGCCGTCGTGCGGGCGTTCGCCGCCGAGGGCGCCCGGGTGGTCGCCGCAGCCCGTACCGTCGGCGCCGGGCCGGGCGGGCTCTCCGACCCTGACGTGGTGGCCGTGCAGGCGGACCTCACCACCCCCGAGGGGGTGTGCGCCCTCGCCGAGCGCGCCGGCGACGTGGACGTCCTCGTGAACAACCTGGGCGGAGTCCTCGACGCCAGCATGCGGGCCGGCGGATTCCTGGACATCGACGACGAGACCTGGCTCGGCACCTTCCAGCTCAACCTCTTCGCCACCGTGCGCGTCACCCGTGCCCTGCTGCCCGGGCTGCTCCGGCGGCGCGGGGTCGTGGTGAACGTGTCCTCCATCGGCGCCCGCGCCGCGTTCAAGCCGATCGACTACGGCACCGCCAAGGCCGCCCTGACGAACCTGACCAAGGGGCTCGCCGAGGAGTTCGGCGGGCAGGGGCTGCGGGCCCTGACCGTGAGCCCGGGGCCGACGCGCACCCGTAACTGGGACGACCCCGACGGCTACGCCGGTGAGCTGGCCCGGGCGGCCGGTGTGGAGCTCGACGAGTTCCTGGCCGGCGTGCCCGGCCGGATGGGCATCACCACCGGACGGCTCACCGAGCCTGAGGAGACCGCCGCGCTGGTGGCCTTCCTCGCGTCCCCGGTCTCCGGCAACCTCACCGGCGCCGACTACCTCGCCGACGGGGGAGTGATCAAGACGGTCTGAGCGGCTCCGCGGCAAACGGGGCGTCAGTTCACCTTGACCGGCAGTTCCTTGATGCCGTTGATGAAGTTCGAGCGCAGCCGCCGCGCCTCGCCCGTGCGGCGCAGGCGCGGGTAGCGGCGGGCGAGCTGCTCGAACAGGACCCTGAGCTCCAGCTTGGCCAGGTGGTTGCCCAGGCAGAAGTGGGCGCCGCCGCCGCCGAAGCCGATGTGCGGGTTCGGGTCGCGGCCGATGTCGAAGACGTCCGGGTCGGGGAAGACCGAGGAGTCCCGGTTGGCCGAGGAGTAGAAGACGACGACCTTGTCGTTCTCCTTGATCTCCCGGCCCCCGAGCGTGAGGTCCTGGGTGGCCGTGCGGCGGAACAGGTTGACCGGGGACACCCACCGGACGATCTCGTCGGCGGCCGTGCGCGCCATCGACGGGTCGGCGACCAGGCGCTCCCACTGCTCCGGGTGGTCGGACAGGGCCAGCATGCCGCCCGAGGCGGCGTTGCGGGTCGTCTCGTTGCCCGCCACGACGAGCAGCAGCACGAACAGGTCGAACTCGTTCTCGTCCAGCGTCTGGCCGTGCTCGTCCGGCTGGATGAGCTTGGTGACGATGTCGTCCCGCGGGTTCGCCCGGCGCTGGGCGGCCAGTTCGTTGGCGTAGGCGTAGAGCTCCATGGCCGCGGCCCCGCCCTCGCCGCCGTCCGTGTCCGCGTAGTCGGGGTCCTGGGCGCCGATCATCCGGTTCGACCAGGAGAACAGCTTGTCGCGGTCGGACACGGGCGCGCCGAGCAGCTCGCAGATGACGTACAGCGGCAGCGGGGCCGCGACCTCGGTGACGAAGTCCACCTCGCCCGAGCACTTGTCGAGCAGGTCGTCGCAGATGTCGCGGATGTGCTGCTCCAGCGCCCCGATCGTGCGGGGCGTGAAGCCGCGGTTGACCAGCGAGCGCCGGCGCGTGTGCTCCGGCGGGTCCTGGTTGAGCATCATCATCCGCTGGAAGACCCGCTGCTCCTCCGGCACCTCGTGGAACAGGGCGAGCCGGCGTTCCGAGGAGAAGAGGTCGGAGCGCCGGGACACGTACACGACGTCCTCGTAGCGGGTGACCGCCCAGAACGGGGGGTCGTCGTCGTGGCGGTGGACCGGGTCGTGCTCGCGCAGCCAGCGCAGCTGGTCGAGGGGTGGTCCGGATTGCGCGTACTGATCCTGGTCGACGAGGTCGATCCGCACGGTCGCTCACCTCAGGGGGACGGTTCCCATGAATCTGGAACGTGTTCTCTTTCGGGTTCGCCCTCCAGTCAACCGCACCCGGTCCCGCAAGGCCACCCGCGCTTCACCGCGGTCGCGCCGGGTATGAGACATCGGGTGTTTGTCGCTCCGGATCTGTTCGCCCGGTCGTCCGGTCCGGTCGCCCGGCCGGGGGTGGCGCCTTGGCGGCAGGCGACGGGCCGCCCGGTCCCGGGCGGAGCGCTCCGCTCGGGAGGTGATGGCCGAAGTCGTCCGATGATCGCGCTCGCACCGTGCGTTTGTGGTCCGGTAACGGGAGTTCTTCCTCCTCCGATGTCTCATCGCTCTTTCTCGACGCGTCTTCTGGGGCGTCCTGATCTTCTCCTGGGGTGTTTCGGGTGCGGCGTCGGCATATTTCCACCCACGGATCCGATGTATCGCCCCCCGAAGGCTTGACATCCCTGCTCGGCTCCCACCAGCATCGGAGCTATAGACATCCGATGTATGGACTTGTTGACGAAGGATGCGGTGTGAAGCTGCTGCGAGTAGGACCTGTCGGGCAGGAACGGCCGGTGGTGATGGACGACGCCGGCAACCTGCGTGACATCGGAGAGCCCGACATCGACGGGGCTTTCCTCGCTTCCGGGGGAGTGGCCCGCGTCCGCGAGGCGCTGGAGCGCGACGAGCTGCCCGTCGTCGTGGGCGAGGGGCTGCGGGTCGGGCCGCCGATCGCGCGGCCCGGCAAGATCGTGTGCATCGGCCTCAACTACAGCGACCACGCCGCCGAGTCGGGCGCCGACGTGCCGGCCGAGCCGGTCGTGTTCATGAAGGCCGCCAACACCATGGTCGGCCCGTACGACGAGGTGCTCGTGCCGCGCGGCAGCGTGAAGACCGACTGGGAGGTCGAGCTCGCGATCGTCATCGGCAGGCGGGCCCGCTACCTCGACAGCCGCGAGGAGGCGCTGGACGCCGTCGCCGGGTACGCCGTGTCCAACGACGTCTCCGAGCGGGAGTTCCAGCTTGAGCGCGGCGGCCAGTGGGACAAGGGCAAGTCGTGCGAGACGTTCAACCCCCTGGGGCCGTGGCTGGTGACGGCCGACGAGATCACCGACCCGCAGAGCCTGGCGCTGCGGCTCTGGGTGAACGGCGAGCTGCGCCAGAACGGCGACACCAAGAACATGATCTTCGACGTCGCCGAGATCGTCCGCTACCTGAGCCAGTTCATGGTGCTCGAACCGGGCGACGTCATCAACACCGGCACCCCGGCCGGCGTCGCCATGGGCATGCCCGGCCAGCCGTACCTGCGGGCCGGCGACGTGATGGAGCTGGAGATCGAGGGGCTGGGCCGGCAGCGGCAGACGGTGGGGCAGGCATGAGGGGTGACGTCGAGAAGGCGGCGCGGCCGTACCGGATCGTGGAGATGGAGACGCGCGACATCCGCTTCCCCACCTCGCGCGAGCTGGACGGCTCCGACGCCATGAACCCCGACCCCGACTACTCCGCCGCCTACGTCGTGCTGAGGACCGACGACGGCTTCTCCGGCCACGGGTTCGCGTTCACGATCGGGCGCGGCAACGACGTGCAGACCAGCGCCATCGCCGCCCTGCGGCCGTACGTGATCGGCAGGGACGCCGAGGACCTCGGCGCGCTCTACAAGGAGCTGGTCAACGACTCGCAGCTGCGCTGGCTGGGCCCCGAGAAGGGCGTCATGCACATGGCGATCTCCGCCGTGGTCAACGCCCTGTGGGACCTCAGGGCCAGGCGCGCGGGCAAGCCGCTCTGGCTGCTGCTGTCGGAGATGACGCCCGAGGAGATCGTCGACCTGGTCGACTTCCGCTACCTCAGCGACGCCCTCACCCCCGAGCAGGCGCTGGAGATCCTCCGGCAGGCCGAGGACGGCAAGGCCGGGCGGATCGAGACGCTCCGGCGCGAGGGCTTCCCCGCCTACACCACCTCGCCGGGCTGGCTCGGCTACGACGACGACAAGCTGCGGCGGCTCTGCAAGGAGGCCCTGGACCAGGGGTTCCCGCAGATCAAGCTCAAGGTGGGCGCCGACCTCGCCGACGACGTGCGCCGCTTCCGGGTGGCCCGCGAGGTGTGCGGGCCCGACTACCCGATCGCGATCGACGCCAACCAGCGCTGGGACGTCGACTCCGCCGTCGCCTGGGTCAGGGCGCTGGGCGAGTTCAACCCGCACTGGGTGGAGGAGCCCACCAGCCCCGACGACGTGCTCGGCCACGCCGCGATCGCCGAGGGCGTCCGCCCCATCGCGGTGGCCACCGGCGAGCACGTGCAGAACCGCATCGTCTTCAAGCAGCTGCTCCAGGCCGGCGCCCTGTCGTACCTGCAGATCGACGCGGCGCGGGTCGGCGGCGTCAACGAGAACATCGCGATCCTGCTGCTCGCGGCCCGCTTCGGCGTCCCGGTCTGCCCGCACGCGGGCGGGGTCGGGCTGTGCGAGCTGGTGCAGCACCTGTCGATGTTCGACTACGTGGCGATCAGCGGCTCCATGGAGAACCGGGTCATCGAGTACGTCGACCACCTGCACGAGCACTTCACCGACCCGGTCGTCATCGACGACGGACGGTATCGCGCTCCCTCCGCGCCGGGCTTCAGCGCGGAGATGCGCCCCGAGTCGATCGCCGCCTACACGTTCCCCGACGGCGAGGTCTGGAAGGACGCATGAGTCTCAAAGCGATCGTGACAGGAGGCGGGTCGGGCATCGGCCTGGCCACCGCGACCCTGCTGGCCGAGCGCGGCATGCGGGTCGCGTGCCTCGACCTGCGTCCCCCCGGCGAGCCGTTCGTCGGCATCAAGGTGGACGTCACCGACGACGCGGGCGTGCGCGCGGCGGTCGCCGAGGCGGCCGAACGGCTCGGCGGCATCGACGTGGTCGTCAACAACGCGGGCATCGGCGCCCAGGGCACGGTCGAGGACAACCCCGACAGCGAGTGGCACCGGGTCTTCGACGTCAACGTGCTCGGCATGGTGCGGGTGAGCCGGGCGGCGCTGCCGTACCTGCGCAGGTCGGAGCACGCGGTGATCGTCAACACCTGCTCCATCGCCGCCACGGCGGGCCTGCCGAACCGCGCCCTCTACAGCGCCACCAAGGGCGCGGTGCTGTCGCTGACCCTCGCGATGGCCGCCGACCACGTACGCGAGGGCATCCGCGTCAACTGCGTGAACCCCGGGACCGCCGACACGCCCTGGGTCGGCCGGCTGCTCGACACGGCCGAGGACCCGGAGGCCGAGCGCAGGGCGCTGAACGCCAGGCAGCCGATGGGCCGCCTGGTCACCGCCGAGGAGGTCGCCGCCGCGATCGCCTACCTCGCGAGCCCGGAGGCGAGCGCGACCACGGGCATGGCGCTCGCCGTCGACGGAGGCATGCAGGGGCTGCGCCTGCGCCCCGCCCCCTGAGCGCACCCGCCTGCCCGCCAACTGAAATCAGCACCACAGGGCCGGCTCCAGAGGGGAGCCGGCCCCGGCCCGAGGAAGGTGTCTCCACGATGAAGCTCGGCCCGGTCGCCGCCGGTGCGGCCCTCATGGCGGTCGTCGCAGCCTGCGGCTCCAGCAGTACGTCCACAGCCGGCAGCGGCGCGGCGGGCGGCGGGAAGGTCGGCATCGACTACCCGCGCGCCGACTCCGACTTCTGGAACTCCTACATCAAGTACGTCCCGCAGATGGCCGCCGAGCAGAAGGTGGACCTGATGCCGGCCACCAACTCGCAGAACGACGTGGGCAAGCTCGTCAGCAACGTGCAGGCGCTGGTGGGGCAGGGGGCCAAGGCGATCGTCATGGCCCCGCAGGACACCGGCGCCATCGCCAGCACCCTGCAGCAGCTGGAGAACAAGAAGATCCCCGTCGTGTCCGTGGACACCCGGCCCGACAAGGGCAAGGTCTCCATGGTCGTCCGCGCCGACAACCGGGCGTACGGGACGAAGGCCTGCGAGTTCCTCGGCGAGAAGCTGGGCGGCAAGGGCAAGGTCGTGGAGCTCATGGGCTCGCTCAGCTCGGTCAACGGCCGTGACCGGGCCGAGGCGTTCCGCGAGTGCATGAAGACCAAGTTCCCCGGGATCACGGTGTTCGAGGAGCCGACGGAGTGGGAGGGCAGCAAGGCCGCGTCCATGCTGCAGACCCGCCTGGAGCAGAACCCCGACATCAAGGGGATCTACATGCACGCCGGCGGCGTCCACCTGGCCCCGACGCTCCAGGTGCTCAAGCAGAAGAACCTGCTGGTGCCGCCGGGCGACCCGAAGCACGTCTTCGTGATCTCCAACGACGGCATCCCGGAGGAGCTGGCGGCGATCCGCAAGGGCGAGATCGACGCCACGGTCTCGCAGCCGGCCGACCTGTACGCGAAGTACGCGATGTTCTACGCGAAGGCGTCGCTGGACGGGAAGACCTTCAAGGCGGGCCCGACGGACCACGACAGCACGATCATCCAGCTGCCCAACGGTCTGGAGGACCAGCTTCCGGCTCCGCTGGTGACCAAGGACAACGTGGATGACAAGAACCTCTGGGGCAATCAGGTCAAGTGATGAAATATCACGTTGAAGCTCGTAATGTCGTGAAGCGCTTCGGGCCGACCGTGGCGCTCAACGGCGCGAGCATCGCGATCGCCGAGGGCGAGACGCACGCCCTCGTCGGCCGGAACGGCGCCGGCAAGTCCACGCTGGTGTCGATCCTCACCGGCCTGCAGCCCGCCGACGAGGGCGAGGTGCTGTTCGCGGGCGAGCCCGCGCCGGCCCTGGCCGACCGCGACGCCTGGCGGCGGCGCGTCGCCTGCGTCTACCAGAAGTCCACGATCATCCCCGCCCTCACGGTCGCCGAGAACCTGTTCCTCAACCGGCAGACCGACGGCGGCGTGATCAGGTGGCGGGCGCTGCGGGCCAGGGCGCGCGAGCTGCTCGACACGTACGAGGTGGACGTGGACGTCCAGGCGCTGGCCGGGGACCTGAGCGTCGAGCAGCGCCAGCTCGTCGAGATCGCCCGGGCGCTGTCGTTCGGCGCCCGCTTCATCATCCTGGACGAGCCGACCGCCCGCCTCGACGGTCCCGCCATCGAGCGGCTGTTCGCCCGCATGCGCTCGCTGCGCGAGCAGGGCGTCACGATGATGTACATCTCCCACCACCTGGACGAGGTGTACGAGATCTGCCAGAGCGTCACGGTCTTCCGCGACGCGCGGCACATCGTCACCCGGCCCGTCGCCGGCTTCTCCCACGACGAGCTGGTGGGCGCCATGACCGGCGAGGCCACGGCCGCCTACCAGGCCCGTGCCCGCACGCCGGGCGAGCGCGTCGTGCTCGCCGGCGAGGGCCTGTCGCTGGCCGGCCGCTACCGGGAGGTGGACCTCGCCGTCCGCTCCGGCGAGGTGGTCGGTCTGGCCGGCTCGGCCAGCAGCGGCAAGGTCGGGCTCGCCGAGACCCTCGTCGGCCTGCGCAAGCCCGACGCCGGCACGGTCACGGTCAACGGCGTGCGGGTACGCCCCGGCGACGTGCCGTCCGCCCTGCGCGCCGGCCTCGGCTTCGTCCCCGAGGACCGCCACCACGAGGGCTTCGTGCCGCTGCTGTCGGTCGCCGAGAACGCCACCATCCCCGTCGCGGGCAAGCTCGGCCGCTTCGGCACCGTCTCCCCGTCGCGGCAGCGGGCCCGGGCCGTCCAGCTCATCGACGACCTCGACATCAAGACCGAGGGGCCCGGGCAGCCCGTCGGCGACCTGTCCGGCGGCAACGCGCAGAAGGTGGTGTTCGCGCGGGCGCTGGTCGACGACCCGTCCGCGCTGGTAGTGATCAACCCGACGGCGGGCGTGGACGTCAAGGCCAAGCAGGCCCTCCTCGGCGCCGTCGAGGACGCGGTCGAGCGGGGCGCCGGCGCCGTGCTCGTCTCCGACGACCTCGACGACCTGCGCGTCTGCGATCGGGTGCTGGTGATGTTCCACGGCCGGGTCGTGAAGGACGTGCCCCGTGGGTGGACCGACCACGAGCTCGTGGCCGTGATGGAAGGCATTGAACAGTGACGACACTGACCGCGTCGCCGGCCCCCCGGGTGCGGCTCGCCCGGTTCCGGGACCTGACCCTCGTCCCGGTGATCCTCATCCTGCTCGTCGTGGGCGCGTTCCTCGACCCGACGTTCCTGACGAGCGGCAACCTGACGAACGTGCTCCAGCAGCAGGCCGCGATCAGCCTGCTCGTGCTGGCCGAGGCCATGATCCTGATCTCCGGCAAGTTCGACCTGTCGCTGGAGTCGACGGTCGGCATGGCCCCGGCCATCGCGGTCATGATGGTGATCCCGGCCTCGGCCGGCGGGTTCGGGCTCGGCCTGCCGGGCAGCCTGGTCATCCCGCTCTGCCTGCTGGTCGGGGCGGCCATCGGCGCCTTCAACGGCTTCCTGATCATCAAGTTCCAGCTGTCGGCGTTCATCGTGACGCTGGCCATGCTGATCATCGTGCACGGGCTCCAGCTCGGCCCCACCCAGGGCAAGACGCTCTTCGAGCTCCCCGACTCGATCCTCTACCTGGGCAGCGCCGTCTGGCTCGGGCTGCCGGCCTCCATCTGGATCGCCGGGGTGCTGTTCGCGGCGGGCATCGCCGGGCTCGCCTACTTCCGGATCGGCCGTGCCCTGTACGCCATCGGCGGCAACATCGACGCCGCCCGCGCCGCCGGCATCCGCGTGAACCGGGTGCTGTGGGGGGTGTTCATCCTCGGCGGCACGCTGGCGGCGCTCGCGGGCGTGCTGGAGACCGGCCGGCTCGGCGCCATCGGCTCCAACCAGGGCGTCGGCTGGATCTTCATGGTGTTCGCGGCGGCCGTCATCGGCGGCGTCAGCATGGACGGCGGCAAGGGCACGATCCTCGGCGCGCTGACCGGCGTCCTCGTCATCGGCCTGGTGCAGAACATCCTCACCCTCAAGGGCGTCTCGGGCTTCTGGCAGCCGGTCGTCTACGGTGCGATCATCCTGGTCGCGCTCATCATCAGCCGCATCGCCGGAGGAAAGGCGCAGGACTGATGGAACGGATCGCGCTGCGCACCCGGCTCAGGCCGGGCTGCGAGGAGATCTACGACCGGGAGCACGCGGAGATCCCGGCCGAGCTGGAGCAGGCCATGCGCGAGCACGGGCTGCGCTCCTGGCGCATCTACCGCGACGGCCTGGACCTGTTCCACTTCGTCGAGGTCGAGGACTACGCGGCGCTGCAGGCGGCGCTGCGCGACCACCCCGCCGACCGGGCGTGGCAGGCCAGGATGAACCGGCTGCTGGACGGCGACTTCGACAAGGGCTCCGGCGGGCTCTCGCTGGTCTGGGAGCTGACGTGACGGTTTCGGGAGACGACGTGACCGGGGGAGACGACGCGCTGGACCTGCCGCGTCATGGGTTCGGCGCCGCGCCGATCGCCGGGCTGTACGAGGCGGTGAGCGAGGAGCAGGCGCGCGCCACGGTCGAGGCCGCCTGGTCGAGCGGCGTGCGCCTGTTCGACACGGCCCCGCACTACGGGCTCGGCCTGTCCGAGCGCCGCCTGGGGGCCGCGCTCGCCGGCCGTACGGGATATGTGCTGTCCACCAAGGTCGGCCGCCTGCTCGTGCCGTCGAGCCGGGACGGGCGCGACGACCAGGGCTTCGACGTGCCCGCCGACCGCGTGCGGGTCTGGGACTTCTCGCGCGACGGCGTGCGCCGCTCGCTGGAGGAGTCCCTGGAACGGCTGGGCCTGCCGGCCGTGGACGTCGCCCTGATCCACGACCCCGACGACCACATGGAGGAGGCGCTCTCCCAGGCGTATCCGGCCCTGGCCGAGCTGCGCGAGCAGGGGGTGGTCAAGGCCGTCGGCGTCGGCATGAACCAGTGGCGGGCGCCGCTGCGCTTCGTCGAGGAGACCGACATCGACGTGGTCATGCTGGCCGGCCGGTACACCCTGCTCGACCGGTCGGGGCTGCCGCTGCTGGAGGCGTGCGCGAAGCGCGGGGTGCGGGTGCTGGCGGCCGGGGTGTTCAACAGCGGCCTGCTGGCCACCGCCCGGCCGTCGGGCACGTTCGACTACGCCCCGGCGCCGCCCGCCGTCCTCGATCGAGCCCGCCGCGTCGCCGCGATCTGCGACTCGCACGGGGTGCCGCTCCCGCAGGCGGCGATGGCCTTCCCGCTGCGGCACCCGGCGGTGGCCACGATCGTGCTGGGCGCCCGCTCGCCGGAGGAGGTGCGCGCCAACGCGGCGCTGTGGGACCGGCCGGTGCCGGAGGACCTGTGGGCGGAACTGGAGGCGGAGGGGCTGCTCTGAGGCGCGGGATCAGTGGGATCAGGCGGTGAGGGCGTAGCTGGCGATCCACAGCCCCGGGATCACCTCGCGCTCGCCCCGGGACTCGAACCCCAGCCGCTCGTACAGGCTGCGGGCCGGCACGTTGTCACGTCCGGTGGACACGATCACCCGGCGGCCGGCCGCCCGCGCCATGACCTGCTCGACCAGCGCCCGGCCGATGCCGCGCCGGTGGGCGCCGGGGTGCACGATCAGCCGGTTGACGTCGATCTCGTCCGGTGACTCCTCCCACGCCACGGCCCCCACCAGCGCGCCGTCCTCGTCGAAGGCGCCGAGCCAGGCCAGCGGCTCGGCGCGCAGCGCGTCGAGGGTCTCGTGCAGGGGCGGGATCCGGTCGTCGCCGATGAGCTCCGCCTCCACGGCGTACGCGGCGTGCTGCAGATCGAGCAGTTCCTGGCCGAAGGGGTCGCTGTGAGGAGAGATATCCGAGATGTGCACGCGATGAGTATGTCGTCGCGCCCGGGCCCGACGCGCGTCATTTTCGGGACGTACCGGGCGAGGGGATGAGCAGCCACGCCTTCGACGGGCCCGGCTCGTACGGCGAGTCGAGGCGCTTGCCGACGACCCCGGGCAGGCCCTGCTCGCGGGCCGCCTGGCGGACCGGCGCGGCCTGGCCGGGCCACGACGGAGCGGTCTGCCAGCGCGCCGCCGACAGGCCGAGCGCCTCCAGCGCCGCCCGGCGCGCCGTGTACGGCTCGGCCACCAGCGAGCGGCCGTCGTCGTAGAGCAGGTCGTAGCAGACCAGCACCTCCGCGCCGCCCAGCGTGACCACCTCACCGTCGAGGACGGCGCTGCGGCTGCCGAACGAGGCGGCCAGGGGACGCAGCCACGGGTACGCGCGGGCCGCGTCCGTCCGGCCGCCGTCGATCGGCACCAGCGTCCGCCGGCCGCCCCACGCGAACTCGAACGCGTACCCCTCCTCGTCGCGCGGCGGCCGGACGCGCTCGACCGGCAGCATGGGCTCCAGCGGCGGCAACGGGTCGCGCGCCGGCGGGTCCATCCGGTGGATCATCCAGTTCTTGCCGTTCGTCTGGAACAGCACGAACCGCCCGGAGGCGCGTGAGCCGCGCAGCACCACCTTGACCTCGCGGTCGGACCATTTCTCGGTCTCGTACGTGCCGTGGTCCCAGATCGTCATGGCGCCGCCGCCGTACTCGCCGGCCGGGATCTCGCCGTGGAAGGTGAGGTACTCCATCGGGTGGTCCTCGGTGTGGACGGCCAGATGGTTGACGGCCGGGTCGGCCGGCAGGCCCTTGGGGATGGCCCAGGACGCCAGGACGCCGTCGTGCTCCAGCCGCAGGTCCCAGTGCAGGGAGCGGGCGTGGTGCTCCTGGATCACGAACGCGTCGCCGTCGCCCTGGTCTGCCGGTGATTCGGGCCGGTCGGGGGGCTGCGCGGGTACGGGTTCGGGGGTACGGCTGGGGTCGCGTCTGCTCCGGTATCGCGCGAGTTTGTCGGCCACACCCGCCTCCTACCCCCGCCCACCCGGCCCGCACTGCGGCGACGTTGACGGGGCGGGAAGTGCTGAACACCAAAGTCGCGCACCGCGCATACTTTCGGATGAGGGCAGGGACCTCGCGCATGGTTACGGTGGCTGCGGAGAACGACGCCGAGGGACGCCATGCCGCCCTTCCCTCCTGCCGTGGCGGTCGTTCGTCAGCCGCTCACGACGGAAGGAGCACTGCCCATGCCATCCGGTGACCCGACCTCGCCGGGCCCGACCACCCTGCCCACGCCGGGCGATCGGGTCGTCGTCTGGGTGGGGGCCCCGCTGCTGGGCGCCGGGGCCGGCTGGCTGCTGCGGTACGTCGCCGGGTGGGCGACGTCACTGCCGTGGACCCCGTTCGAGGGGCCGTTACGGCTGATCGAGTCCATCCCGCCGACGGCGTTCACGATCGGGGCGGTCGTCGTGGGCGTCGTCGCGGGCCTCGTGCTGGCCGTGATCGCCGACGAGTACACCGTGAAGATCGTCATCGACGACGGGCGGGTGTCGATCGCGCACCGCAGCTCCCGGCAGGAGCTGCCGCGCTCCGCGGTGGCCATGGCCTTCCTCGACGCCAAGCACCTGGTGCTGCTCGGCCACGACTCCGAGGAGCTGGTCCGGCAGGGCGGCGACCTGCCCCGGCCGCGCCCGCTGGCCCAGGCGTTCCTGGCCCACGGCTATCCGTGGCGGGCCGAGGGCGATCCCCACCGGGAGGAGTTCCGGCGCTGGGCCGACGGCCACCCCGACCTGACCGACGCCGCCCACGCCTACCTCCGGGCCCGCGCCCGCGCGCTGGAGAAGGGCGACGACGACGACGCCGAGCAGTTGCGGCAAGAGCTGGCGAGGCTGGGCGTCGCCGTACGCCAGGAGGGCAAACGCCAGTTCTGGCGCCCCGCCGGCCGCGGAGCGGCGGACCCCGAGACCTGACCCGGGAGGACGCTCGGGGACGGATGAGCGGTCGATGCCGTGCTTGCGCGGGGCTCTTGAACGGCTGCCGGTCCGGCGGGGCCGTCCCTTCCGACAGAAGCCGCCGGAAGGGACGAGAGCCCCCGCGGCGCGACGCTTCGGTCCGCGCGGAGGGGGTGGAGACGTTCAGGGCTTCTTACGGGAAAGGGGAGCGGCTAGGCGGAGACGTCGGGCGACGTCGCCTCCCGAGAAGGCTCGGCCGAGTCGCGGGGCCTCCTCATCCCCGCGAGCGCGCCCAGAAGTGACGGCAGCGCTCCGGCCGCGAAGCAGGCGACCAGGGCGAGATGGCCGAGGAGCAGCCCCACGGAGGCCGAGCCCGCGGCGTTCCCGGTGTTGAACGCCGTGTTGACCCACGCGCCGGCCTGCGTCCTGGCGCCGGCGGCCGCGCTCTTGTCCGCCAGCATGTACGCGGTGGTGAGGGCGGGGGCGACGAACAGCCCGGCGACGCCGGCCACCAAGGACAGCACGACGATGTCGGGCGCGAGCCCGGCGGCGGCCAGGGACAGCGCCAGCGCCGTGGCCAGCAAGGGCAACCGCCGTTCCAGGCTGAGCCGCCACGAGACGGCGCCGTGGACCAGTCCGCCGACGGCGCTTCCGGCGGCCAGCGCGGCCTCGACCCAGGCGACTGCGGCGAGTTGCGCATGCTCCCCGGCGAACGCGACCAGGAGGAGGCTCAGCGAGCCCAGGCTCATGCCCACGCCGGCGGTCACCAGAACCGGCCGGCGCAGGCCGCCGAGGCCCGCGAGCGGCCTCCACCTGCTTTCGGCCCGCCTGCCCGCGGACGGCTCGGAAACGCTCGGCGCCTCGGCCTGCTGGAATCCTCGTGAGGACGCGGAGTCCACGGCGGGCGAGGACACCAGTGCCAGCGACCCGGCGGCCACCAGTGCGGCGCTGACGAGGACGCCCAGCGAGGGATGGGCCACTCCCGTCAGCAGACCGGCGATCAACGGACCGGTCACGTAGAGGAGTTCCTCGGCGACGGTGTCGAGCGCATAGGCGCGTTGCAGGAGGGGGCCGTCAGGGAGCAGGTCGCTCCACAAGGTCCGCATGATGGGGCCGAGCGGTGGGGTGAGCGCCCCCGCGATGCCCGCGAGCGGCCACAGCAGGGCGCCGGGTGTCCCCGGCTGCCACGTGAGGACGGCGACCAGGGTCAGGAGCAGGGCGTACGTGACCGCCATCGGAGGGAGGGCCCGGCGGACCCCGTACCGGTCGATCAGCCGGGCGCGTATCGGAGACAGCGATGAGCTGGCGAGCCCGAACAGCGCGATGGCACCGCCGGCCATGGTGTAGGAGCCGGTGGCCTGGGTGAACGCCAGGACCAAGGAGAGGAAGACGATTCCGTAGGACGATCTCCCGACCAGCGCCGCGACGAAGGTACGGCCGGCGAGAGGGATGCGAAGAACGGCGGCGTAGGACGCCGCTGAAGGAGAAGACACGAGAACACCTCGAAAAGGCAGCGTCAGGCCACGGCGCGTGGCGGAGACGCTGCGAGCCTCAGGGACACCGAGTCCGTATCGAGCCCATACCGGCTGGGCGATACGGCGGGTCGTCTCTAGGCACGAGGATGGATCATGCGAGTCACGCTAACACAGGCGTGCGGGGGTGTCGCCGCGGACGAGAGAGGGGTGCACCGGCGAGGTCGGGTGGGGTCAGGCGAGGGCCTTGCGGAGCCAGGACTCGACGCCCGCCACGTGGACCGTGGCCCAGGAGCGGGCCACGTCGGCCTGGCGGGCGGCGATGGCCTCGTAGATCGCGGTGTGCTGCTCGCGCGTCTTCTCCATCGCGCCCTCCTGGGTCAGGCCGCGCCAGATGCGCGCCCGGGTCGTCGGCCCGGACAGGCTCTCGATGAACGAGCAGAGCACGGCGTTGCCCGACCCCTGGGCGATGCGCTGGTGGAACTGGAGGTCGTTGGCCACCAGCTCCTCGACGGTCGGGTCGGCGGGCAGCGACTCCAGGATCACCCGTAGCTCGCCGATCTCGTCGTCGGTCATGAGCTTGGTGGCCATCGCGGTGGCGGCGGGCTCCAGGATGCGGCGCACCTCGAAGAACTGCAGCACGGTGTCGTCACGGTGCAGGTCCAGCACGAACGACATGGTGTCGAGCAGCAGTCGCGGCTCCAGGCTGGTGACGTACGTGCCGTCGCCCTGCCGTACGTCGAGGACGTTGATCAGGGCGAGGGCGCGGACGGCCTCGCGCAGGGAGTTGCGTGAGAGGCCCAGCCGCTCGGCGAGGTCGGCCTCCTTGGGGAGCCGGTCCCCGGGGGCGAGCTCGCCGGAGAGGATCATCTGCTTGATCTTGTCGATGGCCGCGTCGGTGACCGCCACGCTCTTCTCCCTAGACATCGGATGTCTAGGATTCTATGGCCTGGAAGCGGACCGCATCGCATCCTCGTACGCGGCTCACGGCGCCCCGGACCTCCAGCGTGCGCAGGTGGGCCGCCGCCTCACCGGCGGCCATGCCCCTGAGCATGGGACCCAGGTCGGCCCAGGGACGGTTCCAGGTCATCATCGCGGCGACCTCCCATAGGGTCAGCGGCTCCGCCCGCTCGGCCAGCAGCGCGGCCAGCCGGTCGAGCTTGTCCTCGTGATGGTGACGGATCTCGACGGCTCGCGCCGCCACATCAGGGAACATCCACTCGTGAGCGGGCAAGGCGTCCAGCGGTCCCAGCTCGCCGACCCGGTCCAGCGAGGCGAGGAAGTCGCCCAGCGGGTCCACGTCATCGCGGTCGTAGGGATAGATGCCGATGTGCGGGGTGATGTCGGGCAGGACGTGGTCGCCGGTGAACAGCCGGTCCGCGTCCTCCAGGTGCAGGCAGATGTGGCCAGGGGTGTGCCCGGGCGTGTGGACGGCGCGCAGCTTGCGGCCCGGCAGGTCGACCAGGTCGCCGTCGGCCAGTTCGCGGTCCGGCCGCGCGGGCGGCAGCGGGCGCTCCGCGGCGACCACCCGGACGTCGCCCGGGTCGGCGCCCGCCCGCTTGAGCATGTCCGTCTGGAACGCCTCGTGCTCGCCCTCGTCCAGCCCGTGGATCAGCGTGACCAGCGCCGCGTCGGCCTCGTGCATCGCGATCCAGCCGCCCGACTCCTCACGCACCCGCCCGGCCAGGCCGGCGTGGTCGGGGTGGAAGTGCGTGACCACCACGCCCCGCACCGAGGCCACGTCCATGCCGAGCGTCGCCAGCCCGCCGCTCAGCGCCTCCCACGCGTCGGGATGGTTCCAGCCGGCGTCGATCAGCACGGGGCCCTGGGGCGACTCGATCGCGTAGACGAGGGTGTAGCCGAGCGGGTTGCCGGGGATCGGCACCGGCACGCTCCACACCCCGCCGCCGAGGTCCTGCGGACGCTGCTCGGCGTACGGCCTGCGCCGGGTCTTTCTCATGGTCGGTCCCCCGTGGTGCGTGAGCGTGGAACGAGTGTGGCGGAAGGAAGCGAGCACCGAAAGGGATTTCCGGCACCTAAGGTGACACGTCTTGAGATGACGGGTTGATCATCGTTGGGGAAGATGACCGTGCGTGCCGCTCGCCCCCGCCGCCCCGCACGCCGTCTCGCGAGCCGCGTTCACCGTCGCCCCACCACGCCAGGTGGCGACAACCGGCGCGCGTCGCACCGCCGGCACCTGTGCGCCGACGCCCATCCACATTTGCGCGGTGCGGGGCATGCCTGGCGCTCGCAGGAGCGCGCGGTGCGCGGCGCGTGGAATGGTGCTCGTACCGTCACGTGACGCGTTCGAGGATGGTGGCGGTGGCCAGGGCGCCGCCCGCGCACATCGTCACCAGAGCCGTCGACGAGTCCGAGCGCTCCAGCTCGTGCAGCGCCGTGGTGATCAGCCGGGCGCCCGACGCCCCCACCGGGTGGCCGAGCGCGATGGCGCCGCCGTTGACGTTGACCCGGTCGAAGTCGGGCTCGTGGACGCTCGCCCACGACAGCACGACCGCGGCGAACGCCTCGTTCACCTCGAACCGGTCGATGTCGCCGATCGACATCCCGGCCATGGTCAGCGCCTTGGATGTCGCCTCGACGGGGCCGTCGAGGTGGTAGTACGGCTCGGCGCCCACCAGGGCCTGGGCGAGGATGCGGGCCCTCGGCCGCAGGCCGTGCGCGCGGGCCGCCTCCTCGCTCATCACGAGCACCGCCGCCGCCCCGTCGGAGATCTGCGACGAGTTGCCGGCCGTGTGCAGCGCGCCCTCGCCGAGCACCGGCTTGAGCCGGGCCAGCCCTTCGACGGTGGTCTCGCGCAATCCCTGGTCGCGCCGTACGTCGCCGACGGGCACGATCTCGCGTTCGAACCGCCCGTCGGCCCACGCCTTGGCGGCGAGCTGCTGGGAACGGGCGCCGAGCCAGTCGAGCCGTTCCCTGGTCAGCCCGCGCCGTGCCGCGATGCGCTCGGCGGCGGTGAACTGGTCGGGCAGGTCGATGCTCCAGTCGTCCGGCCGCGGCCTGGCGGGCAGGACGTTGCTGCCGAGCGGCGCACGACTCATGATCTCGACGCCGCACCCGATGCCGGCCTCGATCACGCCGGCGCGGATCATCGCCGCCGCGAGGTGCACGGCCTGCTGGGACGAGCCGCACTGCGCGTCGACCGTGGTGACGCCCGTCTGGTACGGCAGGCCCGCGTACAGCCAGGAGTAGCGCCCCACGTGACCGCCCTGCTCACCCGCCTGCGTCACACAGCCGGCGAAGACCTGGCCCACGACGGCCGGATCGACGCCCGAGCGCTCGACCAGCCCCTTGAGGGCAGCGGCGAGCACCTGCTGCGGCTTGAGCCCGGACAGCCAGCCGTCCCGCTTGCCGATGGGGGTGCGGACGGCTTCGACGATCACCGGTGTGCCCACTGTCGCCTCCAGAACGATGCTCG
Source organism: Nonomuraea rhodomycinica (assembly GCF_013363995.1). GTDB lineage: Bacteria > Actinomycetota > Actinomycetes > Streptosporangiales > Streptosporangiaceae > Nonomuraea > Nonomuraea rhodomycinica. The sequence continues at coordinate 138,164 of NZ_JABWGO010000011.1, forward strand.
GGAGCCGACTGTAACTCGTTCTAGTTTGCTGCGGAAGCCCGCTCCTCGACGGGCCGCGTGGGCGGCAGCCCGAACGGTTCGAAGAGCCCCACGTCGAAGAACATGGCCACGTGCCGGATGCCCTCGGCGGCGAGCGTCAGCACCATCAACGAGAACGCGGTATAGGTGTCACCCTGGCGGAAGTAGACCGCGAAGGCCGGCTGACCGTTGGCCGCCACGGGCACCAGGCGCAGATCGCCCGCATGCTCGGCCGGGCAGTTGACGGTGATGAGCCGTCCGATCTCCTCGGCGCCCTGGTACCACCCGGTGAAGGGCGGCATCTCCCAGACCGCGTCCCGGGTGAACAGCTTCACCAGCGCCGCCACGTCGTAGCTCTCGAACGCGGCCACGTAGGCGTCGAGCTGCTCGCGCTGGTCCTGGGGCAACGGCGGCGTGGGATCGTCCAGGCTCGGGGACACCTCGTTGAGCTGGGCCCGCGCCCGCTGGAGCCCGCTGTTGACCGCGGCCGTCGTGGTCTCCAGCGCCTCGGCCACCTCGGCCGCCCGCCACCGCAGCACGTCGCGCAGCACCAGGATGGCCCGCTGCCGGGGCGGCAGGTGCTGCAGGGCCGCGATGAGCGCCAGCCGGATGCTCTCGCGCGAGGTCACGATCGCGGCCGGGTCGTCGGCCCCCGCGCCCACCATGCCGTCGGGCACCGGCTCCAGCCACGGCACCTCCGGCCGCTCCACCAGCGGCGCGCTCGCCTCGGTGCTCGGCGCGCCCAGACCGGTGGGCAGCGGCCGGCGGCCCCTGCTCTCCAGCGCGGTCAGGCACACGGTCGTGGCGATGCGGTAGAGCCACGTACGCAGGGACGAACGCCCCTCGAACCCGTCGTAGGCGCGCCAGGCGCGCAGGTAGGTCTCCTGGACGAGATCCTCGGCGTCGTGCACCGAACCCGTCATGCGGTAGCAGTGCGCGAGCAGCTCGCGCCGCATGGGGTCGGCCAGCCGGAGGAAGTCCTCGGTCGATGGCCTGTCGGTCATCCTCCCTGTATACGCCCTGCCACCGACAGATTCCGTACGCGGAGCACCGGGATGGTGCGTGATCCCAAGAGGGGGAGAGCCCGGCCCCGAGGGCGGGGGTCGGTGCGGGGATGCCGCACGGGGTCGGCGGCGACTCCCGGGCGGGTCCGGTGTGCCGGTGGCGCCAGAGCGGTGCGGGTGCCGGGAGTGCCCCTCATCGACCCCTCATCGGACGCGGGGCGGAGAGGGGCCCTCCTCGGAGCGGTGCCGGCGGGGCGGGATGGCGACCCCGGGTGATGCGTCACGGGGTGAGTCGTCACGGGTGAGGCCTCACAGGGTGAGTCGTCACGGGTGAGGCGTCACGGGGTGACGGTGAGGACGATCTTTCCGGTGGTGCCGCCCGACTCGCCCAGTTCGTGGGCCTTGGCGGCGTCCTCCAGCGGCACGACCGCCGCGATCTCCGGACGCAGCCGCCCCGCCTCGACCAGCGCGGCCAAGGAGCGCATCCCCGCGTGGTCGGCCTCCACCAGCATCGCCTCGGACCGGATGCCCCGCTCGGCCGCCGCCGCGTGCAGGCCCGGGTCCAGCAGCGACAACGTCAGGGAGACGATCACACCGCCCTCGCGGAGGGTGCGCAGGGACCGCCGGCCGTACTCGCCGCCCATGGTCTCGATGACCACGTCCATGTCCCGCGCGACCTCGGCGAAGTCCTCGGTGCGGTAGTCGATCACCTCGTCGGCCCCGAGGCCGCGCAGGAAGTCGTGCTTGGCGGCGCTGGCCGTGCCGACCACGTACGCGCCGCGCGCCTTGGCGATCTGCACGGCGAAGTGCCCGACGCCGCCCGCCGCCGCGTGGACGAGCACCCGGTCGCCGCCGCGGGTCGCGGCGGTGTCGACGAGCGCCTGCCAGGCGGTCAGCGCGGCCAGCGGGATCGCGGCGGCCCGCGTGTGGTCCACGGCCGCGGGCTTGCGGGCGAAGGCCCGCGCGGGCGCGGTCACGTACTCGGCGTACGCCCCGTGGCCGAACGGGAACGGCAGCATCCCGAACACCTCGTCGCCCGGCTTGTGGATCGTGGTCCCGGAGCCGACCTCCTCGACCACGCCCGAGACGTCCCAGCCGAGCACGAACGGCGGCTGCCCGAGGTGGCCGCCGGAGGCCCGGATCTTCCAGTCGGCCGGGTTCACCCCCGCCGCGTGCACCCGTACCAGCACCTGCGCCGGCCCGGGCTCCGGCCGGTCGAGCTCCACCATCGTCAGCACCTCGGGACCGCCCAGGGCGTCCTGGCTCATCGCGCGCATCTTCATGGCTCCAGCGTGCTCGCCGCCGCGGCCACGCCGCGAGTGGCCCGAAGGCCAAGGTGTGCAAACATTGGGCCATGCATCGCGTGGCCGTCCTCGCGCTCGACGGCGTCATCCCGTTCGAGCTGAGCATCCCGTCGAGAATCTTCGCCACGGCCCGGGGGCCGGCCGGTGAGCCGCTCTACGACGTCGTGACCTGCACGCTTGACGGCGGCCCGGTGCGCACGGCGGCCGACTTCACCATCGCCGCCGCGTACGACGCGGGCGTGCTGGCGACGGCCGACACGGTCGTGCTGCCCGCCGCCGACGCGCACGCGGCCATCACCGGCCCCGAGAGCCTGCGGCCCGAACTGCTCGACGCCCTGTCCCGGATGCGGCCGGGCACCCGCGCCGTGTCGATCTGCGTGGCGACGTTCGTGCTGGCCGCCGCCGGGCTGCTGGACGGCCGCCCGGCCACCACCCACTGGAAGCACGCCGAGCGCTTCGCCCGGCTCTTCCCGCGGGTGCGGATGGACGCCGGGGTGCTGTTCGTGGACGACGGCGACGTGCTGACCTCCGCCGGCGCGTCGTCCGGGGTGGACCTCTGCCTCCATCTCGTACGCCGCGACCACGGCAGCGAGGTCGCCAACCAGGTGGCGCGCAGCTGCGTCGTGCCGCCCTGGCGCGACGGCGGCCAGGCCCAGTACATCGAGCACCCGGTGCCGGAGCCGTCCACGGCGGGCACGGCGCCCACCCGGGCATGGGCGCTGAGCCGCCTGGCCGAGCCCCTCCAGCTCGCCGACCTGGCCCGGCATGCGGGGATGAGCCGGCGCACGTTCACCCGGCGCTTCCGCGAGGAGGTGGGGACGAGCCCCGGGCAGTGGCTCACCCGGCAGCGGGTCGAGCTGGCCCGCCGGCTGCTGGAGAGCAGTGACCTGCCGATGGAGGGTGTGGCCGGGCGCGCGGGGTTCGGCACGGCGGCGTCGTTCCGGCGGCACCTGCACGCCGCCCTGGGTGTGTCGCCGCACGCCTACCGCCGGACGTTCCGGGCCATGAGGGAGGAGCCGGCGGAGGCTTGACCGAGGCCTGCCCGGGCGTGCCGGAAAGGACATCGGCGCCTGCGCCAGGGCGAGGCCGGGTGGGCGGGTGTCGCGTCCAGGGACGCGGCGTCGAGAGGTGGGCGCCGCCTGCGGGCGGTCGGCGTCGAGAGGTGGGCGCCGCCTCCGGGCGGTCGGCGTCAAAAGGTGGGCGCCGCCTCCGGCCGGGTCGGCCTCGAAAGGTGGGGGCCTCGCGTCCGGGCGGGGGGTCGGTCAGGCGAGGTCGGTGAGGAGGCGGGCGGCGGCGATCTCGATGCGGCGCTGGATCTGGTCGTAGGTGCGCCGGCCGCGCAGCATCTCCAGCAGTTCCTGCACCCAGATGCTCGACAGCGACCCCGCCAGCGCGACCTGCTCCTCGGTGGCCTGCTCGCGCGAGAGCCCGTCGGCCGAGACCCGCAGCAGCAGGCCGGTCATGCGGTCGCCGAACGGCGTCTCCACCTCGGCCAGGATGAGCGAGCGGATGAGCGCGTCGGCCAGCTCCGGCTCGCGCATGAGGCCTCGCGTGGCGCGCATGAGCACGTCGACGGCCCGTCCGGCGGGGGTGGAGGCGCCCGGCGGACGGCGCTCGATGCTGCTCTCCAGCAGGTCGATCTCCTCGCCGACGACCGCGACGACCAGGTCCATCTTGGACGGGAAGTAGCGGTAGAGGGTGCCGAGCGCGACGCCGGCCCGCTCGGCGACGGTGCGCATCTGCATGGCCTCGACGCCGCCGCGCGAGGCGAGGGCGGCGGCGGCCTGGACGATCCGCTTGCGGCGCTGGTGCTGGCTGCGGGTGCGGACGCTGTGGCCGCCTGACGCGTGCCCGCCGGAACCGGGCGTGGTGTGGCTCTCCATGGTCCCCTCGATGTCGCTGGAGGACGCGGTGCCGGCCGCGTGCGGGGTACGCATGAGAACACGTTATCTGATTTCTCCCGGGCACGGCTTGTTACTGGCGAGTCACAAAGAAGCCTGTATAGGCCCATGTCCACGGCGTTACAGCCATATATCCCGACTTTTCGGTGGGTGGGGCACTGGACAGATACTAGAATCTGTTCTAGTTTGCGGATCGTTTGGCCGAGCGCTTGCTGGAGGCGCGATGACCGCGGACACCCTCGCCGCCCTGCTCCTGGCGCGGGCCGGCGACGACCGTCCCGGCCTGCTCTTCGAGGACCGGGCGTGGTCCTGGCGCGAGCATGTCGCGGCCTGCCGGGCCGCCGCCGCCCGGCTCGGCGCGATCACCGACCCCTCCTGGCGGGCCGCGCGCGCCGCCGGCCGGCCGCACGTCGGCGTGCTCTGCGACAACGTGCCCGGGCTGCCGGTGCTCGTGGGGGCCGCCGCCCTCGGCGGGTATGTGGTCGTCGCGCTCAACCCCACCCGCTCACCGGCCGAGCTGGCCCGGGACGCCGCGGCCACCGACGTCGCCCTGCTCCTGTACGACGGCCCGTACGAGGAGGCGGCGACCGGCCTGGCCCGCGCCCTCCGCATACCGCGAGCCCCGCTGGCCACCCTCACCGACAGCGTCGGCAGCGGCGGAGAGACGCCGCGGCCCGCCGACGCACCCGATCAAGCCGCACCCGAGAGGGCAGCATCCGAGGGGGCCGCGCCGGGACACCCCGCCCCTGGCGACCTGGTGATGCTGATCTTCACCTCGGGCACCTCCGGCCGGCCCCGCGCCGTGCGGATCACCCAGCGCAAGCTCGCCGTCCCCGGACGCAGCCTCGGCGCGCTCCTCACCCCGGACGACGTCGTCTACTGCCCGATGCCGCTGTTCCACTCCGGCGCCCTCATGGCCGCCTACGCCCCGGCCGTCGCGTCCGGGGCCGCGCTGGTGCTGCGGCGCCGCTTCTCGGCGTCCGGCCTGCTGCCCGACGTCCGGCGGTACGGCTGCACGTACCTGCACTACGTCGGCAAGGCCCTGTCGTACGTGCTCGCCACCCCGCCCCGCCCCGACGACGCGGACAACCCCCTGCGCCTGGCCTTCGGCAACGAGGGCAGCGCGACGGCGACCAGGCGCTTCGGCGAGCGGTTCGGCTGCCGGGTGATCGACGCGTTCGGCTCGACGGAGACCGCGATCTCGCTCACGCCCGATCCGGCGGCCCCGCCGGGCGCGCTCGGCCGCCTCCCGGACGGCGTCGAGATCCGCGACCCGCTCACGGGGCGGCGCTGCGCCACCGCCCGCGTCGAGGACGGTCGGCTGCTCAATCCGGACGAGGCGATCGGCGAGCTGGTCAACGTGTCCGGGACGGGCCTGTTCGACGGCTACTACAACGACCCCGAGGCGGACGCGGAGCGACTGCGCGGCGGCGCGTTCTGGTCCGGCGACCTCGCCTACGCCGACGCCCGCGGCCACGTGTTCTTCGCCGGACGCGGCACCGAGCGGCTGCGCGTGGACGGCGAGAACCTCGCGGTTGCCCCGATCGAGGCGGCCCTGCGGGAGTTTCCCGGCGTGGTGGAGGCGGCGGTGTACCCGGTGCCGGACGCGGCGGCCGGTGACCAGGTGATGGCGGCGCTGGTCATGGCGGGGCCGTTCTCCCCGGAGGCGTTCGCCGCCTTCCTCGCCGCCCGCGCCGACCTCGGCCGCAAGGCCGTGCCCCGCTACGTCCGGATCTCGGCCGAGCTGCCGCAGACCCCCTCGCACAAGGTCCTCAAGCGCCTGCTCGCCCGCGAGGCGTGGCGCACCGCCGACCCCGTCTGGTGGCGGCCCTTCGGCCCGTCCGAGGCCCGACGGCTCCCGGGCCCGGCGGAGGACGGCCCGCCCCAGGACAGCCCACCCAAGGACCTGGCTCAGGACGGCTCGTCTCAGGGCGGCTCGTCTCAGGACGGTCCGTCCCGAAGCGGGCGCTGGCGGCGGCTGGAGCAGGACGACGTCAAGGCCGTCGAGGACGACTTCGCCAGGAACGGCCGCGCACACCTACTGGAGGCATGATGGACTTCGGCCTGGACGAGACCCAGCGCGACCTGCGCGAGCTGGCCGCCGACCTGCTCGCCGGGGACGAGCCCGAGCGGCGGTTACGCGAGGCCGGCCTGCTCGACCTGTGCCGCCCCGAGGAGGCGGGCGGGGCGGGGCTCGGCCCCGTCGAGATGGCCGTCGTGCTGCGCGAGGTGGGCGCTCGCGCCGCGTCGGTGCCCGCGTTGCCCGCCCTGGCCGCCGCGCTGTTCCTCGCCCGGCACGGCACCCGCGAGCAGCAGGAGCGCCCCGCGACCCTCGCGCTGCGCGAGCCCGGCCGCGCCCTCGCCGACCCGCCCGCGACCACCGCGGACCGCACCGACGACGGCTGGGTGCTGACCGGCCGCAAGACCGGCGTCCCGTACCTGGAGTCCGACGTCCTGGTCACCGCCGACGCCGGCGTGTTCCTGGTGTCGCGGCCGGAGTCGCGCCCCGAGTTCACCGCGACGGGCGAGCCCGCCGCCACCCTCGTCCTCGACCGGACGCCGGCCGAGCGGGTCGCCGGCCCGGGGTCCGTGGCCGCGCTGCGCCACGTCCTCACCGCCGCCGTGGCCGCCCAGGCGAGCGGCGTCCTCGCCGGGGCGCTGGAGCTGACCACCGGCTACGTCAAGACGCGCCGGCAGTTCGGCCGGGCGCTGGCCGAGTTCCAGGCCGTGACCATGCAGGTCGCGGACGTCTATATCGCCGGACGGGCGCTGGACGTGGCCATGTGGTCGGCCGTCTGGCGGCTCGGCGAGGGCCTGCCGGCCGAGGAGGACCTGGCGCTGGCCGCCTTCCACACCGGCGAGGCGTTCCGGGCCCTCTACACCTGCCAGCACCTGCACGGCGGGCTCGGCCTCGACGTGACCTACCCGCTGCACCGGTACTTCGCCCACGCCAAGCACCTGTCGCACCTGCTCGGCGGCCAGGACGCCCAGCTCGACCTGATCGGAGCGCTCGCCTGATGCTCATCGACCTGACACCGGACCAGCGCGCGCTCCGCGACGAGCTGCGCGCGTACTTCCGGAGCTGCCTGTCCGACGACGAACGCCGCAAGATCGCCGACGACCCGTTCGGCGACACCTACATGGAGCACTGCCGGCGCCTCGGCCGCGACGGCAAGCTCGGCCTCGGCTGGCCCAAGGAGTACGGCGGAGGCGGCTACGGCCCGGTCGAGCAGCAGATCTTCGCCAACGAGATCGCCCGCGCCGGCGTGCCGTACCCGATCATCACGCTGCAGACGGTCGGGCCGACGCTGATGCAGTACGGGACGCCGGAGCAGAAGGAGTTCTTCCTGCCCCGCATCCTGGCCGGCGAGTGCCACTTCGCCATCGGCTACAGCGAGCCCGAGGCGGGCACGGACCTGGCCTCCCTGCGCACCACCGCGGTGCTCGACGGCGACCACTACGTCGTCAACGGCCAGAAGATCTTCACCAGCGGCGCCCACTACGCCCAGTACATCTGGCTGGCCGCCCGCACGAACCCCGAGGCGAAGAAGCACAAGGGCATCACCATGATGATCGCCTCCACGGACGACCCGGGCTTCTCCTGGACGCCGATCGTCACCATGGACGGCCGCCACCACACCAACGCCACGTACTACTCCGACGTGCGCGTACCGGTGAGCATGGTCGTCGGCGAGGTGGACAAGGGCTGGGACCTCATCGTCAACCAGCTCAACCACGAACGCGTCACGCTCGGCCCGGCCGGCAACCTCGGCCAGACCTACGACCGCTTCCTCGCCTGGGCGCGGCGCACGGGGCTGGCCGACGTGCCGGACGTGCGGCGGGCGCTCGGTCGGGTGCGCGCGTACTTCCGTACGAACGAGCTGCTCAACTGGCAGGTGGCCGCCAACATGGACCTCGGCTGGCTGGGCGCGCCCGACGCGTCGGCCACCAAGATCTACGGCTCGGAGCGGATGCAGGAGATCGGCCGGCTGGTCGGCGAGGTGCTCGCCCGTTACGGCGACCCGTCCGACCCGGAGACCGCCGACCTGCTCGAACGCCTCGACCACGGGGTCAAGGGCGCCGTGGTGCTGACCTTCGGCGGCGGCGTGAACGAGGTGCAGCGCGAGCTGATCGCCATGCTCGGCCTGAACCTGCCGAGGCCGCCGCGATGACCGAGACGGGCGCGAGGAAGGAGACGGGCATGGGCTCCGGTGACGAGCTGCTGGAGCTCGCGGAGAAGCAGGTGGCGCTGGGCGAGGTGCGGGGCGGTCCGGCCGCCGACCCGGTCAACATCCCGATGATCAGGCACTGGCTCGACGCGATGGGCGACGCCAACCGGTCGTACCTGGACAAGGGGGTCTCGCCGCCGGCGATGGCCCAGGTGTGGACCATGCCCGGCGTGCGGCGCGGCGCCAAGGACCGCTCGCCGGTGGACGACGTGCTGGCCGCGCTCGACGCCGCGGGCTACACGGGCGTGGTGGCGACCAACTGCGAGCAGACCTACCACCGCCCCGCGCGCGTGGGGGAGCGGCTCACGCCGGCCACCCGCTTCTCGGGCCTGATCGGGCCCAAGCGCACCGCCCTGGGTGAGGGGTACTTCGCCACCTGGAACGTCACCTGGTACGGCGAGGGCGACGCGCCGGTGGCCGAGATGATGTTCCGGGTGCTCAAGTTCCGCCCCCGCCGGCGGCGCGAGACCCCCGTCGCCGACGCGCCCGCCACCGCGCCCGTCACGACCGCGCCCGCCACCGCGCCTGTCACGACCGCGCCCGTCACGGCCGCGCCCGCCGGCAAGGCGCCGTACCCGCTGCGACCCGCCCACAACCGGGACACCGCGTTCTTCTGGGAGGGCGTGCGCCAGGGCGAGCTGCGCATCCAGAGCTGCGCCGACTGCGGACGCCTGCGGCACCCGCCCGGCCCCGTCTGCCCGTCGTGCCGCTCCACCAGCCGCTCCTACGTCGTCGCCCGCGGCGAGGGCACGGTCTTCAGCTACGTGGTGCACCACCACCCGCCCGTTCCGGGGCGGGAGACGCCGTTCGTGGTGGCTGTGGTGGAACTGCCGGAAGGGGTGCGGATTGTGGGCAACGTCGTGGACTGCCCGCCCGACGCGGTGGGTATCGGTATGGAGTTGCGTGCGACCTATCGGGCAATGGACGACGAAGTGATCCTTCCTATGTGGGTGCCACGGGAGTCGTGATGCGGACGCTGACCGAAGACCAGATCGAGATCGGCGCGGTGCTGCCCGAGCTGTCCATCGACCTCACGCCCACGGTGGTCGTCTCCACCGCCCTGGCCACCATGGACTTCACGCCGGTCCACCACGACGTCGAGGGGGCGCGGGCGCAGGGCTCCAGGGACATCTTCCTCAACATCCTGACCACGATGGGCCTGGTCGAGCGGTACGTCACCGACTGGACGGGGCCGGAGGCCATCATCAGGCGCATCAACGTCAAGCTCGGCGTGCCCGCGTACGCGGGGGACCGGCTCGACTTCAACGGCACGGTCGTCACCCAGGACGGGCCGGACTACACGGTCGAGGTGCGCGGCAAGGTCAGCCTCGGCGACCACGCCACCGCGACCGTCACCTTCACCCTTCCCTCCGACGAAACGGCCTGATCACCCTCTCCGTCCCGCCAGGGCGTTCCGGGGATCCGCCGTGCCCGCGCACGCGACGACGTCAAAGGAGCCAGTACGTGTTGGGAACGCGAGCCGCCATCGCGGGCATCGGCGCCACCGAGTTCAGCAAGGAATCCGGCCGGTCGGAGCTGCGGCTGGCCGCCGAGGCCGTGTTCGCGGCGCTGGACGACGCCGGTCTCGACCCGTCCGACGTGGACGGGATGGTGACCTTCACCCAGGACACCAACCAGGAGATCGCCGTCGCCAGGGAGATCGGGGCGGGCGAGCTGACGTTCTTCTCCCGGGTCGAGTACGGCGGCGGCGCCGCCTGCGGGACCGTCGCGCACGCCGCGATGGCCGTCGCCACCGGCATGGCCCGCACGGTCGTGTGCTACCGCGCCTTCAACGAGCGTTCGGGGCGGCGCTTCGGGCAGCCCGACGCCCGGCTGGGCGGCCAGCCCACCTCGCAGGGGCTGGAGATGAGCTGGCACGTCCCGTTCGGGCTGATGACGCCCGCGGCGTGGGTGGCGATGTTCGCCCGGCGCTACATGCACGTCCACGGGGCCACGTCCGAGGACTTCGGCCGGGTCGCCGTGGCCATGCGCCGCCACGCCGCCACCAACCCGGCCGCCTGGTTCTACCAGCGGCCCATCACGCTGGAGGAGCACCAGGCGTCGCGCTGGATCGTGGAGCCGTTGCGGCTGTTCGACTGCTGCCAGGAGAGCGACGGGGCGGTGGCCCTCGTCGTCACCTCCGCCGAGCGGGCGCGGGACCTGCGGCGCTCGCCCGCCGTCGTCACGGCCGCCGCCCAGGGGTCGGCGGAGGGGCAGATGATGATGACCAGCTACTACCGGGACGACATGAGCGGGCTTCCGGAGATGTCCGTCGTCGGCCGCCGGCTGTGGGAGATGTCGGGGCTCAGGCCGCGGGACGTGGGGACCGCCATCCTGTACGACCACTTCACCCCGTTCGTCCTCGCGCAACTGGAGGAGCTGGGGTTCTGCGGCCGGGGCGAGGCCCCGGGGTTCGTCCGCGACGGCGGCATCGAGCTGGGCGGCCGCCTGCCGGTCAACCCGCACGGCGGGCAGCTCGGCGAGGCGTACATCCACGGCATGAACGGCATCGCGGAGGCCGTGCGGCAGATCCGCGGCACGTCGGTCAACCAGGTGCCCGGGGTGGAGCACGTCCTGGTGACGGCCGGGACGGGGGTGCCGACCAGCGGGCTGATCCTGTCCGCCGGCTGACACCCCTCGCCTCGGGGGCCGTTCAGGGGCTCAAAATGGTGGGCACCGAGAAGAACACGATCATCGCGATCGCCACGCACATGAGGAACCCGATCAGCTCCCACGCCCAGTCGTGGTGCCTGCGCCCGCGGCGCGGGCGTGGCCGGGCGCCCTTGCGCGGCGCGCTCTTGCCCGCGCGCGGCGGCTTGGCCGGGGCGCCGGAGCGCAGCCGGTCGGACGGCCCGCCCTTGCCGGAGCGGGGCCCGGCCTTGGCGTCCTTGCCGGGCCGGGACGTGCGCGCGTCCTTCTCGCGGGACTTCGCGAATCCGCCGGCTCGTCCCAGTTCGCCGGCCCGCCCGAGTGCGTCGGCCCGCCCGAGTTCGTCGGCCCGCCCGAGTTCGTCGGCCCGCCCGAGTTCGCCGGTCCATCCGAGCTCGTCGGCCCGTTCGGCTTCTCCTGATTGTCCCGGTTTGGCGCCCAGGTCGCCCATGGCGTCCCGGACGGCCGGTCCGGTGGGGGACGGCGCGGGAGCGGACGGCCCGATGAGGGAGGGCCCGGTGGGGGACGGCGCCGACCCGGCCGCGCCGTCCGCCGGGAGCGGCATCCGGTAGATCGGCTCGGGAGCGCGGTCGCGCCGCGCGAACAGGCTGCCGGGCGCGCCCTCGCCGGCCGTCCGGGCCGGCGGACCGGCCGGCCCGCGGGCGGCCGGGTCGCCGGGGCGGACCCCGTCGCGGATCGCGGGCATCTCCTGCGTGGCCGACTCGTCGTCCAGCACGTCGCCCGGGATCGGCGCCGAGGACGCGCGGCCCCGTGCGGGCCGCGGGCCGCCCGGCGGCGGGAACACGTCGCCGGTGGCGAACGCGTCGCCGCCTCCCGGCAGGAACACGTCACCCGTGGCGAACGCGTCGCCGCCTCCCGGCAGGAAGAACGGCCGCTCCCCAGGCCGCGCCCGCTCCCCGGGCTCTCCAGGTCGTGCCCGATCGCCGGCCTCTCCCGGGCGTGGCCGCTTCGGGACGAGCCCCTGGTCGCGGGCGGAGGTGAACGCCTGCCACGGCCGTACCAGACCCGTGCTCGGCCGGGCCCGGTCGGTCGCGGCCAGCGGGTCGCCCACCTTGGGCATCGGCTCGGTCGTCGCCTCGTGCGGCGGCACGCGGGACGGCGACGGCGGCTTCAGCAGCTCAGCCGGGAACAGCCCCGTGCTCGTCAGCGGGTCGCGCTCGCCGAGCGGCAGCGGCCAGACCGGCGGCACCGGCCAGCGCGGCTTGACGAACATCGGCGCGGCCTCGGGCGACCGGGACCCGGCGAAGTGGACGCGGAGCGTGCCGGGCGGCTCCGGCCACGGCAGGCGGCCGAGCACGTCGCGCAGCGGCGCGACGCCCAGGGCGCCGTACACGTCGGCCACCGGCTTCGGCACGCGGCGGGCGGCGGCGCGGTCGAGCGCGGCGCCGAGCAGCCGGCGATAGCGGTGCGCGGCGGCGTTCACCAGCTCGTCGGCCGTGTCGGGCGCCACGTCGAGCACCCAGGCGAGCTCTGCGCGGTCCAGGCCGCACACCTCGGACAGAAGGAGCACCTCGCGGTGGTGCGGGCGCAGCTCGTGCAGCGTGCGCTCCACCAGGGCGGAGGCGGGATCGATGAGCGGGTCGACGACAGGGGGCGCGTAGACGACGTCACGGCGCTGGATCTCGCGGCGGGCGAGCGCGTACAACGCGGCGCGGGCCGGGGCCGTCGCGGGGACGCTGGTGAGGACGGACACCAGCACGTCGGCGGCGGAGCCGTGGTCGCCGAGCTGGTCGGCGCAGTACGCGAACAGCCCGGCGGCGTGACTGTCGTAGAGCTCGGCGACCAGCTCGGCGCGGGCACGCTGATCGGTGAGCGGCTGTGTCACGGGCCGGTTCCTCTTGCTGAATTGCTGCGGTGGTGGTGGAGAAGGGGCTGGCGGGCTCGGTGTGTTCACCGATGGTGAAGCAATCATGCCAAGTCGCCACCATCGGCGCATCAAGAGATCCGGTTTTGTTGTGAATTCCGGCTGGTGGGGTGAAGCGTTTAACCGCAGGGGTGGCGCGACATGCCCCCGTCGGCCGCCGTAGTGTGGGCCTCCAAGAGATCATGCGGCGGTCGTGGCAGGGGGGCCGCGACCCTGCCCGGGCAAGCGAGAGGTCGCGCGTGATCACATTCGACGCCGTCACGAAACGGTACGCGGACGGCACGGTGGCCGTGGACAACCTGTCACTCGAGGCGCCCACGGGCGAGATCACCGTGTTCGTCGGACCGTCGGGGTGCGGCAAGACGACGTCCCTGCGAATGATCAACCGGATGATCGACGCGACGGAGGGGCGCATCCTCCTCGACGGCGACCCGGTGCGGGACATCGACCCGCCCAAGCTGCGGCGCGGCATCGGCTACGTCATCCAGCAGGCCGGCCTCTTCCCCCACAAGAAGATCGTCGACAACGTCGCCACCGTGCCGCTGCTGCTCGGCTGGGACCGCGGAAAGGCCCGCAGCCGGGCCATGGAGCTGCTCGAACGCGTGGGCCTCGACCCCGCGATGGGCGAGCGCTACCCGTTCCAGCTCTCCGGCGGCCAGCAGCAGCGCGTGGGCGTGGCCAGGGCGCTGGCCGCCGACCCGCCCGTGCTGCTCATGGACGAGCCGTTCAGCGCCGTCGACCCGATCGTGCGCACCAGCCTGCAGGACGAGCTGCTGCGGCTCCAGGCCGAGCTGAACAAGACGATCGTCTTCGTCACCCACGACATCGACGAGGCCATCAAGCTGGGCGACCGCGTGGCCGTGCTGCGCGTCGGCGGGCGGCTGGCGCAGCTCGCCGACCCCAAGACGCTGCTGTCGGAGCCGGCCGACGACTTCGTCCGCGAGTTCCTGGGCCACGACCGGGGCATCCGCCGCCTGCAGTTCGTCGGCACCGACGGGCTGCGGCTGCGCACCGACCTGACCGTGCCCGCCGGCTTCTCCGGCGGCTCGCCCGAGCCCTGGGTGCTCGCCGTCTCCGACGACGGCCGGCCGCTCGGATGGCTGCGCGGCGACGGCGGCGGCGGCGAGCCGGAGCCGTACGGCACGTTCCGGCCCGGCCGCGACTCCATGCGCTCCGCCCTGGACGCGGCGCTGCTGTCGCCGTCCGGATGCGCGGTGGCGGTCGGCGCGGACGGCAAGGTGGTCGGCGTGGCCACCCGTGAGGTCCTCGACGCGGCGCTCGCGGAGGCCGCCGATGGGTGAGCCGCTGCTGGTACGCCTGATCGCGGACGGGCCCCCGTCGCTGTGGGAGTGGATCGCCCGCAACTGGGACACCGGCCGGGTCGGCAGCATCAAGGACCTCCTCGGTGACCACCTCGTCATGTCGCTCGTGCCGATCGTCGCCGGCCTCGTGCTGGCCCTTCCGCTCGGCCTGGCCAGCGCCCGCTGGCGGTGGCTCTACCAGCCGGCGGCCGGCGTGTTCAACGTCGTGTACGCGCTGCCGTCGCTGCCGGTCTTCATGCTGCTCATCTCGGTCACGGGCCTGTCCAAGACCACGGTGATCATCCCGCTGACGTTCTACGCGATCGCCGTCCTGCTGCCCGCCGTGGTGGACGGCCTCGGCTCGGTGCCCGACCACGTGCGCCAGTCGGCCGTGGCGATGGGCTTCACGCCGCTGCGCCGCCTCGTCCAGGTCGAGCTGCCGATCGCCGTGCCGGTCGTGCTCGCCGGGCTGCGGGTCGTCGCGGTCTCCAGCATCAGCCTGGTCAGCGTCGGCGCGCTGATCGGCCAGGGCGGCCTCGGCATGCTGTTCACCCGGGCCTACCAGAACCCGTTCCTGCCGCCGGTCGTCGTCGGCATCGTGCTCATCGTGGCGCTCGCGCTGGTCGCCGACGGACTGCTCGTCCTCGCGCAGCGGCTGCTGACCCCGTGGGTGCGGGCAAGGAGGGCGTCGTGAGCTGGCTCAGCGACTTCTTCGGCGACCCGGCCAACTGGTCCGGCCCCGACGGCATCCCCGCCCGGCTGCTGGAGCACCTGGAGTTCTCGGCGCTGGCGCTGGCCCTGGCCATGCTGGTCGCGATCCCGCTCGGGCTGCTCATCGGGCACACCGGCCGCGGCGGCGTCATCGTGGTCATCTCCGCCAACCTCGCCCGGGCCCTGCCCACGCTGGGCCTACTGGTGCTGTTCGTGCTGCTGCTCGGCACCGCCTCGATCCTGCCGGTCATCATCCCGCTGGTGCTGCTCGCCATCCCCCCGATCCTGGTCAACACGTTCGAGGGGATCCGCTCCGTCGATCCGGAGCTGCGCGACGCCGCGTACGGGATGGGCCTGACCGGCGGGCAGGTGCTCGGCCGGGTGCTGGTGCCGGTGGCGCTGCCGCTCATCCTGCTCGGGCTGCGGCTGTCGGCCATCCAGGTCGTCGCGACCACGACGGTCGCCGCGTACACCGGGCTGGGCGGGCTCGGCCGGTTCGTGATCGACGGTTTCGCGACAAAGGATTACGCGAGCGTCGTCGGGGGTTCTGTACTGATTGTGCTGTTCGCACTGGCGGTGCAGCTCGTCTTCACGCTTCTCCAGCGGACGACGGTCTCGCCCGGCGTGAGCCGGCGGGTCAAGGTCCGTCAGGTGGCCTCAGGAAGGGAAACAACGTGATGAGACGTAGGTTCGGCACCGCGGCGGTGCTGCTGACGGCGGCACTGGCCCTCACCGCGTGCGGCGGTGGTGGTGGCGGCGGCAACCCGCTCGACACCACGAGCGCGGCGCCCAGCGGCTCGGCGACGGGCGGCGGCGGGGGCGGCAAGGCCGTCATCGGCTCGTTCGACTTCGACGAGAGCGTGCTGCTGGGCTCCATCTACGCCCAGGCGCTGGAGTCCAAGGGCGTGCAGGTGGAGGAGAAGCCCCGCATCGGCAGCCGCGAGGTCGTCTACGACCAGGTCAAGAGCGGCGGGCTGACGATCGTGCCCGAGTACAACGGCAACCTGCTCGCGTTCATCGACCTGCAGAACAAGGCGAGCACCACCGACGACGTCAACGCGGCGCTGAAGCAGAAGCTGCCCGCCGAGCTGGAGGTCCTCGCCTCCTCGCCCGCCGAGGACAAGGACACCCTCTCGATCACCAAGGACACGCAGGCCAAGCAGTCCCTCAACAGCATGGAGGACCTGGCCAAGGTGTCGAAGACCATGACCGTCGGCGGGCCGCCCGAGTTCAAGAAGCGCTGGGAGGCGCGCTTCAAGGAGGTGTACGGGCTGGAGTTCAAGGAGTGGAAGCCCACCGGCCCCACCACGGCCGACGCCATCAAGGACGGCTCCATCCAGGTCGGCAACGTCTTCTCCACCGACCCGAAGATGACCGCCAACAACCTCGTGCCGCTGCAGGACCCGAAGAACATCTTCCCCGCGCAGAACGTCACGCCCCTGGTGAACAAGGCCGCGGCGACCGACACGATCAGGACCACCCTGGACGCCGTCTCGGCCAAGCTCACGACGCAGTCGCTGCTGGACATGATGCAGAAGATCAGCGTCAACAAGGACGAGCCGGCCACGGTCGCCAAGGAGTGGCTGACCAGCAACGGGCTGGCCTGACCCCGGTGACGGGCCCCGCCGTCCGCGGGGCCCGTCACCACCCCGTCGCCACTCTTCGTAGTCGGAGGGGACCTTGGAATTCACGGAGGCGATGGCCCAGCTCGCCGCCGGCGTGTCGGTCGTGACCGTACGGGACGGGCGTGACGACCTCGGCACCACGGTGTCGGCGGTCATGTCGGTCTCGCTCGACCCGCCGCTCGTCCTGGTCAGCCTGGCCAGTGGCGGCTACCTCTGCGAGGTGCTGCTGCGCCAGGACCGGTGGGCGGCCTCGCTCCTGTCGTCCGGCCAGGCCGCGGTCGCCAGCCGCTTCGCCACCGCCGGCCGCCCCAGCGCCCGCCACCTCGTGGCGGGCGTCCCGCACCACCGCGGCCCCCACTCGGACGCGATCGTCGTCGAGAACGGGGTCGCCGCCCTGGAGGCGGAGACGACGCAGGTCATACCGGCGGGCGACCACACGCTGTTCCTGGCCCGCGTGCTCGACGTCGCCTACGTCACGCCGGCCCTGGCCCCGCTGATCCGCCTGCGCGGCCGCTACCGCCCCATGGGCGCCTAACCTGACCTCTGGCCGGCCCCAACCGCCCGATGGTCGGCCACCCTTACCGCCCGATGGGCGGCGGACCCGGCCCCGGCTGTTCCCTCAGCGGATGGTGTACCACCCGGGCAGGGCCAGGGGTCCCGCGGCCGGCAGCCCCAGCTCGGCCGACAGCCGGGCCAGCGGCCCCCACGCGTCGATCCGGACCCGGGCCAGCGCCGCCGCCTTGTCCTCGCTCGACTCCGCCCCGCGCAGCCGCTCCAGCGGGTGGATGCGCGGGTAGACCCGCACCGGGGCGTCGTCGGCCAGGCCCGCCCGCTCGCGCGCCACGGCCAGCGCGTCCTCCAGGCCGCCCAGCTCGTCCACCAGCCCGCGCTCCCGGGCGTCGGCGCCGGTCCAGACCCGGCCCCGGGCCAGCTCGTGGGCGCGTTCGCGGGTCAGGTCGCGCGACTGCGCCACCTTGCCCACGAAGTCGTCGTAGATGCGGTCCAGCCAGGCGTTCACCCGCTCCCACTGCTCGGGCGAGAAGCCGCGCGTGGTGGAGAACATCCCGGCGTTCGCGCCGCCGGCCACCAGCTCGGAGTTGACGCCGACCCGCTCCAGCAGCTCGGACAGGACGGGCTTGCCGCCGAAGACGCCGATCGAGCCGGTCAGGGTCCCCGGCTGGGCGACGATCACGTCGGCGGCCATGGAGACGAAGTAGCCGCCCGAGGCGGCCAGGTCGCCCATCGACACGATGACGGGCTTGACCTTGCGGGTCAGCACCACCTCGCGCCACACGGTGTCGGAGGCCACGTACGAGCCGCCGGGGCTGTCCACCCGGAACACGACCGCCTTGACGTGGTCGTCGCGCCGGGCGGCGCGCAGCGCGGCGCTCACCGTGTCGGACCCCATCGCGCCGCCGCCGCCGAGCGGGCTGCGGCCGCTGCGTCCCATCCTGATCTGCCCGTGGCCCTGGACGAGCGCCACCCCGTCGGCCGTGGGGTTGGGCAGCTTCCGCACCGCGCCGGCCCGGGCGTAGCGGGAGACGTACTGCAGGTGCGCCTCGCTGCCGGCGGCCTTCTTGACCTCGTCGTACACCTCGTCCCGGTACGCGAGCCCGTCCACCAGCCCGGCCTCGACCGCCTCGGACCCGATGAACGGGCCCCGGTCGATCAGCTCGCGCACCTTGGCCGGGTCCAGCCGCCGCCCCTCGGCGATGCCCGCCACGACCTGGTCGACGACGGACTCGACGATCCGCTCCATCGACTCGCGGTGCGGCTCGGTCATGTGGTCCTGGGTGAAGGTGTTGGCGGCGGTCTTGTACTCGTGCCGCTGGCCCATCTCGTACCCGACGCCCAGCTTGCCGAGCGCCCCCTTGACGAAGCGCTGCTCCAGCGCCACGCCGGTCAGCCCGACGTCGCCGCTGGGCTGGAGGTAGACGCGCTCGAAGGCGCTGGCCAGGTAGTAGGGGACGGTGCCGTTGCCGAACTCGCCGTAGGTCTCGGAGAAGGCGACGGTGAGCTTGCCGGAGGCGCGGAAGCGGGCCACGGCCTGCCGCAGCTCCTGGGCCACGGCCAGCCCGAGCGGGTTCCCGCCGATCCGCACGACCAGCGCCTTGACCCGGGAGTCGCCGCGCCCGCGCTTGAGCCCGGCGAGCACGTCGGACAGGCGCGGCTTGCGCATGGACAGCACGGCCGACAGCGGATCGGTGGGCGGCCCCTCGGTGAGGCCCTCGGTGAGGTCCAGCTCCAGGACAAGCGGGGCGGTGCGCCGCTGACGAAGCTTGTCCACGGTCTCGAAGATCGCCTTGCCTGCGTCCATGAAGCCACCCTAAGCGACACATCTCGGACGTACGCGGACGTCTTTGGACGGATGACGGCTACCGGCAGAATCCCCTGGCCTTGACGGTGAAGTCGGCGATCGAGAGGGTGGCGTCGGCCTGCCCCCGCGCTTCGTACCGCTCGGTCAGGACCCGTCCCGGAGGGATCTCCTTCTTGGCGTCCATGGTGAAGGCGGGGCCGGGATAGACCAGGTAGTTCTCCTGGGCGTGAACGTCCCCGGCGTATGCCATCACGCTGTACGTCTGACCGTTCGTGAGCCGCAGGCCGCCCCGCGTGACCGACCATCCGGGTGCGGTCTCCTCCAGGTCGACGAACGCGATCCCGCCGGTCAGGGAGGTGTTCTTCAGCTCGGCCACTTTGCTGTCCCCGTCGTCCCCCCGCCGGTACACGACGACGCTGTCCGGCGCCGCACGCGCGCACCAGGAGATCACCGCGGCGAGGTGGCCCGCTTCGTCGACCGTCAGTCCCACCAGCCCTCCGGCCTCGGGGCTGGTGGGGACGCAGGCGATCGTCGTCATGCCGACGGCCAGCGACGCGGTGACGGCCTTCAGCGCCGGCCCGAGCCGCCCTCTCCCGCCGGCGGTCGATGAGATCATCACCGGCGAAGCGTACGCTGAGCCGTCGGCCATGCCTACCAGGTGACGGTGGCGGTGGCGGGAGTGGAGCGGCCGTACTCGGCGCCGACCGCCTCGACCTCGATCGTCGTCGCAGGCTCGGCGCCCGCCCGGTCGAGGGCCGGCACGTAGTACGCGTCGTTCGGCGTCGCGCCCAGGTAGGTGCGCGAGCCGTCCGGGTCACGCCGGTAGACGTCGTAGTGGTGGGGCCGCCCGGCGCCGGTCCAGGACAGGCGGAGGGCCTTGCGGGTGGGGGAGACGTCGGTGACGCCGAGCACGGTCAGCCGGGACGGCGCGGCCGGCACGTCGATCGCGCCGTCGTACACGGCGAGCTGCCCGACCCGGATGTCGTAGGCGTCGTCGGAGCCGGTGGCGCGCAGGGCGAGCTGGGCGATGGTCCGGCCCGCGTGCGCGGACAGGTCGAGGGTCCTGCGCTCCCAGCCGGTCCCGCCGGTCGCGCCGAGGTCGAAGGTCGTGAACGTGGTCGGCGAGTCGGTGAAGGCGACCGCCGCCTTCAGGTGGGTGGCCCCGGCCCGGGGCGTCTTCAGCACGACCGACAGTTTGGTGCCGGCGGCCACGGGGAGCCGGGTCTGGTAGAGCCGCACGGTGTTGGCGGCGTCGAGGCGTCCGGTGAGGCGCAGCGAGGAGCCGCCCTCGTAGGCGTCGCCGTAGTCGATGGACGGGGTGAGCCTGCTGCCCGTGGACTCCACGATCCACCGGTAGGTGGGCGGGACGTCCTGCACGGACAGGTTGTTCCAGCCGCCGTCGCGCACGCGCGTGCCGCCGACGTTGTAGAAGTCGCCGTGCCCGGTGTTGAAGCCGGTCACGAACGGCTTGGCGGTGACGGGGCTGGACTCGGCGATGTAGTGGGCCAGGCCCTTCCACGGGGAGGAGGCCGAGGTGTCCGACGGGTCGGCGTTGGCGCCCACCCAGAACCGGGAGTCGCGGGCCCGGAAGTCGGCCGGCCCGCTCGCCGACTTCCACGTCCACTCCGGACGGTAGATGCCCAGCGAGGTGACGTGCGGCCGGCCGGAGGGGAACACCGCCTCCCACGGGACGGCCGTGTCGTAGCCGTTCGCCTCGGTGTCGATGCCCGCGAACAGGTCGTGCTCGTCGCGGCCGAGCGACCTGGCCCGGTCGCGGGAGGCGCGCTGGCGGGCGGCGGTCCAGCCGAAGTCGAGGAACATCGAGTCCGCCACCCGGTCCGGGTCGGCGAGGAACGCGTCGTTGGCCTGGGTGAGGCCGTCCTGCCAGGAGATCGCGCCGTCCTCGGTCATGGCGTCGTACCACATGAACTCGACCGGGCCCTTGCCGCGCGCGTATGTGATCAGCGAGCGTAGCTCGGTGGCGAGGGCCGCGTCGCCGCCGGCCGTCTCCTGGTTGACGAACCAGCCGTCGAAGCCGTAGTGGCGGGCGACCTCGACGAGCTTGTCGGCCACCGGGTACGCCGAGCCGGACTTCTTGACGAAGTCGCGCACCCACTCGATCCGGCCGCCGTAGGCGGTGGGCGGGAAGAAGACGGTGCCGTACACCTTGACGCCGTTGCGGTGGGCGGCGTCGATCACCGTCGGGTTGGGGGCCAGGATGAGGCCCTCGCCGGCCGAGCCGCCCCAGAAGACCAGCGTGTCGACGTACTGCCAGTACGTGAACGCGTAGTAGTCGGCGGTGGGCGAGCCCTGCGAGGGGTTGCCGGAGGTGGGGGCGAAGGAGACCAGGGAGGCGACGCGGCCCTCCCCGGCCCGGGCGTTCACGTTCGCCTTCAGCCGGGGCGAGGAGACGCGGGGGCGCAGCGGCACGCGCGAGCGGTTGAAGCGGGCGTCGGGGTCGGTGGCCGGGTCCCAGCCGAGGATCGTGTCGGGGTACCAGTACGACGCGTACGGCTGGCCGCCGGCCGCCTCGCTCCGCGAACGAGCCGAGGCGGCGTGACCGCCGGCCGCGACGAGGGCCGTGGCGGTGAGCACCGCGCACAGCCGGGGTAACAGGCGCATCTGTTCTCCTCCTGTCGTTGCCGGGTCATGCAGAGGTCAGGACGGCCTCGATCCCGCGGGCGGCCAGGTGGGCGGTGTCGTCCGCGCGGCCCTTCGTGACGATGGCCAGCGGGCCGGCCTGGCGCAGCCTGACCCACTCGGTGTGGAAGGCGCTGCCCGGCGCGACCTCGGCCCGGCGCTCCGGCTCCGCCCTGAGGTCCACGTCGCACAGCAGCGCGGGCCGGCCGGCCGCCGGGACGCGCCGCTCGTGGTGCTCCCGGATCACGGAGGCCAGCTCCAGGGCCGCGGGCTTGGCCCGGTGGTCGACGGTGAACAGGCCGAGGTCGTACTCGCGCTCGGGGAAGTCGGTCAGGGCGCGGTCCACGTCGTGCGAGCACCACCAGGTGACGCCCCACAGGGCCGGGTTGGCGGTGACCGCGTCGAGCGTGGCGCGCACGAACCGCGCCGCGTCGGCCTCCGGGACGTCCGGGCGGGGCGCGCCGACCTCCTGCAGCCAGACCGGGCGGGCCGGGTCCGGCGAGGTGGCCGCGGCCAGCTCGACGAGGTAGTCGGCGTGCGTGACGGTGGCCGGGCCGAGCGGGCCGTCGAGGGCGGAGACGCCGTTGAACACCCACGAGTGCACCGTGGTCAGGTCGCCCAGGTCCACGTTGTCGGCGGGGTGGAACGGGTGGCCGGGGTCGTACCAGGTGGCGTCGTACAGGGAGTGCAGGCACAGCAGGTCCGGGGCGGCGGCGCGCACCACGTCGATCAGCTCGGCGGCCCAGCGGGCGGACGCCTCGGGCGTCGTCGGGTTGGCCGGGTAGAGGTTGTTCACCTCGTTGCCGAGGGTCACGGCGAAGACGTTGGGGCGCCCGGCGACCGCGCGGGCGACGGCGTCCGCGTACGCGGCGATGCCCTCGCGGACCTCGGGATCGGTGAAGACGCTGCGCCGGTGCCAGGTGAGCACCCAGGACGGCAGGAAGTCGAAGCTGGACAGGTGCCCCTGGAGCAGGTCCACGGCCACGGACAGGCCGGACTCGGCGGCGATGTCGATCACCTGGAGCAGGTCGTCGACGCCCCGCCGCCTGATCAGGGCGCGGTTGGGCTGGATCCACGGCCAGATCGGGAAGACCCGGACGTGGTCCAGCCCGAGTCCGGCGAGGTCGTCGAAGTCGCGGCGGACCGAGTCGGGGGAGAGGTCGAGCCAGCCGTGGAACCAACCGGCCGAGGGCACGTAGTTGGCGCCGAAACGGATGGGGTGGGACAGGGGCACGCGTCCTCCGGGAGATGAGTCGAACTCCCGCGAACCCTAAACCGGTTTAGTCCGCTTGCCAAGCCCCGGGCGGCGCCGTGCTCTCCCGGACGACCAGCCGCGGCGTGGCCGTCTTCACGTCCCGCCGGCGCCCCGGCTCCTCGATCACCGCCAGCATGACCTCGGCCAGCCGGCGGCCGTAGGCGAAGGTGTCGCGCGAGAGCGCGGTGATGGCGGGGTGGGCGATCCGGGTCAGCACCGAGTCGTCGAAGGCCACGATGGACAGCTCGTCCGGCACCCGCACCCCCATCTCGCCCGCGACGCCCAGCCCGGCCAGGGCCATCACGTCGCTGTCGTAGACGATCGCGGTGGGCCGCCGGGCGCGCGACAGCAGCGCCCGGGTCGCGGCGGCGCCCTCGGCGTCGCTGAAGTCGGTGGTCAGCGACACCGTCTCGGCCAGGCCGAGCCGGCGGCTGGAGTCGCGCAGCGCCCGCATGCGGCGCTGGGTGTGGCGGAACTCGGGCAGGCCGGCGACGTGGGCCAGGCGCCGGTGGCCGAGCGCCGCGAGGTAGTCGGCGACCGACAGCATGGCCTCCCGGTCGTCGGCCCACACGCTGGACAGCGAGCCGTGCCTGCCGGGGCCGCCCAGCACCACGGTCGGCACGCCGAGCTCCTCCAGCACCTCGATGCGCGGGTCGCGGACCTTGAGGTCCACGACGATGAAGCCGTCGACGCGGTGCGCGGACGCCCAGTCGCGGTAGACCTCCGTCTCCGCCTCGACGTCCTCGACGATCATGAGGTGCATCGCGACCGCCTGCCGCGACAGCCCTGCCTGCAGCCCCGACAGGAGCTGGGCGAAGAACGGCTCCACGCCGAGCGTGCTGGCGGGCCTGGCGATCACCAGCCCGACCGCCTCCGCCCTGGCCCCGCCGAGGGCCCGCGCGGCGCTGTGCGGGCGCCAGTTCATCTCCTTGGCGACCTGCAGGATGCGGGCCCGCGTCGCCTCGGCCACGCCGGGACGCCCGTTGAGCGCGAACGAGACCGCGCCCTTGGAGACGCCGACCCGCTCGGCGATGTCGGCGATCGTCGGTCGAGCCACCAGCGACTCCTTCACAAGTCGATGTCACCTATTGACAGCAGAGTCTAGCCAGTGAATAGTCCGGCAACTATAGCGGTTTAGCGCCTTCTCCGAGGAGAGCTTCATGCGTAGGTACTGGTCAGGTCTGGGTCTGGCCGCCGTGCTGGCGGCCGCCGGCTGCGGGCTGGGTGACACGGGGCAGCCGGCCGCGGCGCCTGGCGCGACGGCGACGGGCGAGGTGAAGGGCAAGGTCAGCCTGCAGACGTGGGCACTGAAGCCGAAGTTCACCGACTACATGCAGAAGGTCATCGACTCCTTCGAGAAGAAGTACCCCGGCGTCGAGGTCGAGTGGCTGGACCAGCCCGGGGACGGCTACTCCGACAAGGTGCTCAGCCAGGCCGCCGGCAACTCCCTGCCCGACGTGACCAACCTGCCGCCCGAGTACGCCCTGCCCCTCGTCAAGCAGGGCCTGCTGCTCGACGTCGCCCAGGCCGACCCCGCGGTCAAGGACGAGTACGTCCCCGGCGGCCTGTCGGCCTACACCTACCCCGGCGTCCAGGGCGTCTACGGCTACCCGTGGTACCTCAACACCGACGTCAACTACTGGAACTCCGAGCTGATGGCCGAGAACGGCCTCGACGCCAAGAAGCCGCCGGCGAGCTTCGACGAGCTGGTCGCCCAGGCCCGCACGCTCAAGGACAAGTCCGGCGGCAAGGTCTACCTGATGAGCCGCAAGCCCGAGCTGGGCGACTTCGTGCAGGCGGGGGTGAAGCTGGTGTCCGACGACGGCAAGCACTTCACCTTCAACACCCCCGAGGCCGCCGCGCTGCTCGACAAGTACCGTGACGCGTTCAAGCAGGGCCTGCTGCCGCGCGACGTGCTCACCGACACCTACGCCGGCAACGCCAAGCTCTTCAACGAGGGCACCGTGGCGTGGACGACCGGCGGCGGCAACTACATCACCAGCCTGGCCGTGGACAACCCGTCGCTGGCGCCCAAGGTGGTGCCGTCGCCGGCCTTCGGCACCCCGCCGCTGTACGTCCAGGGCCTGTCGGTGTCGGCGAAGTCGAAGAACGCGCCCGCGGCCCTCGCCCTGGCCCGCTGGGTGACCAGCGCGGAGAACCAGGCGGCCTTCGCCCACCTGGTGGCCATCTTCCCCAGCACCAAGGCGTCGGCGAACGACCCGTTCTTCAGCAAGAGCGACGGCACCAACGCCGGCGACGCCAAGGTGATGGCCTTCGCCTCGCTCGCCAAGGCGAAGATGCTGGAGCCGGTCGTGCTCACCGAGGCGATGAAGAAGATCGTCAAGCAGCAGTTCGCGCTCGCGATCAGCGGTGAGGTCTCCTCGAAGGAGGCGCTGGACACGGCCGTGGCCAAGTGCGACGAGCTGCTGCAGGGCTGATGACCCACCGCCGCTGGTTCACGCCCTGGCTGCTGGTGGCGCCGGCGGTCGGGTGGCTGCTGGTGTTCAACCTCTGGCCGTCGCTCAACACGGTGGTGCTGGCCTTCACCAACGCCAAGCCGCTGGGCGGCGGCCACTTCACCGGCCTGGCCAACTTCGCCCGGGCGCTGGACGACTCCCAGCTCACCGACGCGCTGGTCAACAGCGTCGTCTACATGCTGGTCTGCCTGCCGCTGCTGACCATGCTGCCGCTGCTCCTCGCGATCCTGGTGGAGAAGCGGCTGCCCGGCATCACGTTCTTCCGCACCGCCTTCTACACGCCGGTGGTCGCCTCGGCCGTGGTGGTCGCGCTGATCTGGGGCTGGGTGCTGGACGACCGGGGCCTGGTCAACGGCTTCGCCCAGTGGCTGGGCGTCGTGGCCGAGCCGGTGCCGTTCCTCACCGACCGCTGGCTGCTGCTGTTCAGCGCGATCAGCCTGACGGTCTGGAAGGGGCTCGGCTACTACATGATCATCTACCTGTCGGCGCTCGGCAACGTGCGCCGCGAGCTGCACGAGGCCGCCGCGGTGGACGGCGCCGGCGCGGTGCGCAGGTTCTGGAGCGTCACCGTGCCCGGCGTGCGCAACACGATGCTGCTGGTCTCGGTGCTGGTGTCGGTCTCGGCGCTGCGCGTCTTCTCCGAGCTGTACGTGCTGTCCAACGGCACCGGCGGGCCCGGCGGGCGCGACATGTCGGTCGTGATGCTGATCCAGCTCTACACCCGCGGCTTCTCCGGCCACCTCGGCTACGCCTCCGCGCTCAGCATCGTGCTGTTCGTCATCACGGTCGGCCCCATGCTCCTGCTGCTGCGGCTCGACAGGAAGGCGGCCTGACATGGCGGCACACGCCAAGCGCGTCCGTCCCGGCGGCCTCACCTCCGCGGGCCCCGCCGAGAAGGCGCTGCGGTACGCGCTGCTCCTGCTGGTGCTGGCGCTGACCGTGTCGCCGTTCCTGTGGCAGCTGTCCACGTCGCTGAAGAGCCTGGACGAGGACGTCTACTCCCGGACGCCGAGCTTCCTTCCCGAGCACCCCACGCTGGACAACTACGCCCAGGTGGCCGACGCGATCCCCGTCTGGTCCTATGCCGCCAACTCGCTCGTGGTGGCCGCGATCGTCATCACCGGCAACGTCATCGGCGCCACCATGGCCGGGTACGCGCTCGCCCGGCTGCGCTTCCGCGGCGCGAAGCTGCTGCTCGGCCTCTTCCTGGCCACGCTCGTGCTGCCGGGCGAGGTGACGATCGTGTCGCAGTACGTCACCGTCCGCAGCCTCGGCCTGGCCGACACGCTGCTCGGCGTGGCGCTGCCCGGGGCGATCGCCATGCTCAACGTCCTGCTCATGCGCACCGCGTTCGCGGCCATCCCGCAGGAGATGGACGAGGCCGCCCTCATCGACGGGGCGACCGCGTGGCAGCGGCTGCGCCACATCGGCCTGCCCAACGTCCGCGGCATGCTGAGCGTGATCACGATCTTCGCGTTCATCGGCGCGTGGGACGACTTCCTGTGGCCGCTCATCGTGCTGACCGACCCCGACCACTACACGCTGACGGTCGGGCTGCAGTACCTGAACGGCACGTTCACCTCCAACCCGCGGCTGATCGCGGCGGGCACGATGATCTCCTTCGTGCCTATCGTGGTCGTGTTCGCGGCGCTCCAGCGGTACTTCTTCCGAGGCGTCGAGGAAGGCGCGATCAAAGGTTAGCCATCCAGGCAATCAGGAGTTCAGATGCATGACGACCGCAAGCTTGTCGAAGGCCGGTTGAAGCGGGTCCTCGACGAGCGCATCCGGCCGGCCGTCCACCCGGAGTCCGTGCCCCTCGACGTGGCCGTCTGGCACGCCCCCGGCGAGCCGGTGCCCGTCGCGGAGGGCCTGTCGGCCACGCCCGAGCCGATCGCGGTCGGCGACCGCTGGGGCGCGCCGTGGGGGACGAGCTGGTTCACCGTCACGGGCACGGTGCCGCCGGAGTGGGCGGGCCGTACCGTGGAGGCGATCCTCGACCTCGGCTTCGACCGGAACATGCCCGGCTTCCAGTGCGAGGGCCTGGTCTACCGCCCCGACGGCACGCCGGTGAAGGGCCTGCACCCGCTCAACGACTGGGTCCGGATCGGCGCGCCCGTCGAGGGCGGCGAGGAGGTGCGGCTGCACATCGAGGCCGCCTCCAACCCGGTCATCCTCGACTACCACCCGTTCCTGCCGACGCCGCTCGGCGACAAGGAGACCGCCGGCACCGACCCGCAGTACACGCTGGCCCGGATGGACCTGGCCGTCTTCGACGAGACCGTGTGGCAGCTCGTCATGGACCTGGAGGTGCTGGGCGAGCTGATGGTGGAGCTGCCCGTCGAGGGGGCCCGCCGCTGGGAGATCATGCGGGCGATCGAGCGCGCGCTCGACGCGGTGGACCTGCAGGACGTCAACGGCACCGCGGCCGCCGCCCGGGAGTGCCTGGCCGGGGTGCTGGCCACGCCCGCCGCGCCGTCGGCGCACCGCGTCAGCGCCGTCGGCCACGCGCACATCGACTCGGCCTGGCTGTGGCCGCTGCGCGAGACGGTGCGCAAGGTGGCCCGCACGACCTCCAACATGACAGCGCTGCTGGAGAGCGAGCCGTCGTTCGTCTTCGCGATGTCGCAGGCCCAGCAGTGGGCCTGGGTGAAGGAGCACCGGCCCGAGGTGTGGGCCAAGGTCGTCAAGGCGGTGGCGTCCGGACGGTTCGTCCCGGCGGGCGGCATGTGGGTGGAGTCCGACACCAACATGCCCGGCTCGGAGGCGATGGCCCGGCAGTTCGTCCACGGCAAGAGGTTCTTCCTCGACGAGTTCGGCATCGAGAACGACGAGGTGTGGCTGCCCGACACGTTCGGCTTCGCCGCCGGCCTGCCGCAGATCATCAAGGCGGCGGGCTCCCGCTGGCTGCTCACCCAGAAGATCTCGTGGAGCCAGACCAACACGTTCCCGCACCACACGTTCCTGTGGGAGGGCATCGACGGCACCCGGATCTTCACCCACTTCCCGCCGGTCGACACCTACAACTGCTCCATGAAGGGCAGCGAGATCGCCCACGCGGCGCGCAACTTCAAGGACAAGGACCTCGCGCGGCACTCGCTCGCCCCAACCGGCTGGGGCGACGGCGGTGGCGGCGCCACCCGCGAGATGGTCGCCAAGGCGGCCAGGATGCGCGACCTGGAAGGCTCGGCCGTCGTCACCTGGGAGACGCCCGCCGAGTTCTTCGCCAAGGCCGAGGCCGAGCACCCGCGCCCGGCCGTCTGGGTGGGCGAGCTGTACCTGGAGCTGCACCGGGCCACGCTCACCAGCCAGGCCAGGACCAAGCAGGGCAACCGGCGCAGCGAGCACCTGCTGCGCGAGGCGGAGCTGTGGTCGGCGACCGCCGCCGTGCGGGCCGGTCACCCCTACCCGTACGAGCGGCTCGACCGGCTGTGGAAGACCGTGCTGCTGCACCAGTTCCACGACATCCTGCCGGGCTCGTCCATCGCCTGGGTCCACCGGGAGGCCGAGCGGACGTACGCGGCCGTCGCCGAGGAGCTGAACGCGATCATCGACGCCGCCCAGCGGGCTCTGGCCGGCGACGCGGGCGGCGGAACACTGGTGTTCAACTCGGCGCCGCACACCCGGGACGGCGTCCCCGCGGGCGGCGCGCAGGCCCCCGCCACGGCCGGCGGCACGACCGTGGGCCCGCGCGAGGGCGGCGGCCACGTCCTGGACAACGGCCTGCTGCGGGTCGAGGTGGACGGCCGCGGCCTGGTGGTGTCCGTCCGCGACCTCGCGGCCGGACGCGAGGCCGTCGCCCCCGGCCAGGCCGCCAACCTGCTCCAGCTCCACCCCGACTTCCCCAACATGTGGGACGCCTGGGACGTGGACGCGTTCTACCGCAACACCGGCACCGACCTGGTGGCGGCCGACGAGGTGGCGCCGGGGGAGGAGCCCGGCACGGTCAGGGTGACCCGCTCCTTCGGCCGCTCGAAGGTGACCCAGGTGCTCGGGCTGCGGCCGGGCGCCAAGCGGCTCGACATCGACACCGAGGTCGACTGGCACGAGACGGAGAAGTTCCTGAAGCTGGCCTTCCCGCTGGACGTCCGCGCCGAGCGGTACGCCTCCGAGACCCAGTACGGCCACACCTACCGCGCCACGCACACCAACACGAGCTGGGAGGCCGCCAAGTTCGAGGCGTGCAACCACCGCTTCGTGCACCTGGAGGAGCCGGGCTGGGGCATCGCCCTGGTCAACGACTCCACCTACGGCCACGACGTGACGCGGACGGTCCGCGACCTCGACGGGGGCACCACCACCACGGTCCGCGCCTCGCTGCTGCGTGCGCCGCGCTTCCCCGACCCGGAGACCGACCAGGGGCTGCACCGGTTCCGGCACGCGCTCGTGCCGGGGGCGACGATCGGCGACGCCGTCCGCGAGGGGTACGTCGTCAACCTGCCCGCGCGCCACCTGCCCGGCGACGCGGAGGTCGCCCCGCTGGTCACGCTGGACAACGACGCCGTCGTCGTGACGGCCGTCAAGCTGGCCGACGACGAGAGCGGCGACGTGGTCGTCCGCTTCCACGAGGCGCACGGCGGCCGGGCCGCGGCCACCCTGACCGCCGGCTTCCCGGTCAGCGGCGTCACGGCGACCGACCTGCTCGAACGGCCTCTGGCCGAGGCGCCTGTCAGGTGGCGCGAGGACGGCACGGTCGCGCTGAGCCTGCGGCCGTTCGAGCTGGTGACGCTGCGGCTGCGCCGCTGACCGGCTGACCCGCTGACCCGGCTGACCGGCTCAACGGCTGACCGGCTGCGCTACTTGGCCAGGGTCTTGGCCGCCTTCTTCAGGGAGGCGGCCTTGGCCTTGGCGCTCAACCGCACCTTCTCCGCGCTCGCCAGCCTGGCCGTGCCGTTCGTCCCGTGGGCCCAGGTCAGCCAGCCGGCCAGCAGCGCGGCGTCCAGCCGCTGCCGCGCCGTCTTCGACGCCTTCAGCACCCGGTACGCGGTGCCGAGCGACGACGCCTTGGTGATCTCGGGGAACACCTTGCTGCCCTTCTGCACCAGCTTCAGGTAGCAGGTGAGCGTCGCGTCGGGGATCGTGCCGCTGGAACGGTGGATCTCCACGGCCCACTGCTTGGCCGTCAGCCGCTTGGCCGCCTTGCCGCGCGTGCAGACCGGGGCCGGGGTGGAGGTGGCGGTCGGGGTGGGGGTGATCGTCACCGTGACCGTGACCGTGGGCAGGGGGACCGGGGTGGACGACGGCGTCGGCGTGGGAACGGGGGTGTCGTCGTCCGTCGGGTCGGGCTCGGGCGCCGGGCCGCTGCCGTCCGTGGGGTCCGGCTCGGGGCCGGGGTCCGGCGCGGGGTCGTCGCCCGTCGGGGCGGGGGCCGGGGTCTGGCTGACCGTGGGCTGCGGGCTCGCGCCGCCCAGCGCCGCCAGCACGTCGAGGCGCGGCGTGACCACGTCCTTGTCGTTCGCGCGATACGCGTACGGCCTGCCGGTCGAGGTGAGCTTGGCGATCAGCTCGGTCATCGGGGTGTCCGGCGACCTGGCCTTGAGCAGCGCCAGCGCGCCCGTCACGTGCGGCGTGGCCATGGACGTGCCGCTGTGCACGGCCTTCTGGTCGTCCGGCACCGACGACTCGATGTCCACCCCCGGCGCGAACAGGTCGACCAGCTCGCCCCGGTTGGAGAAGTCGGCGATGGCGTCGGCCCCGTCGTTGGCGCCGACGGCCACGGCCGAGGAGACGCACGCCGGGAAGGAGACGCCGTCGTAGTACTCGTTGCCGGCCGCCACCACGGTCGCGATGTTCTTGGCCAGCAGCGCGTCCACCAGCGGCTTGAAGACCTGGCCCTCCTCGCTGGTGTCGCAGGAGGTGTCGAAGAGCCTGCCGCCGAGGCTCAGGTTGACCGCGGCGACGGGCGTGGACAGCTCGGCCACGTGCTCCATGGCCAGCCCCAGCGACGACTCGTAGGCCAGCAGGCAGGACGGCTCGCCGCACACGCTCTCGTCGTCCACCCGGCTGAACACCTGGATGGCCACGATCTTCGCCTCGGGCGCCACCCCTTCGGCGCCCGCGGCGATGCCGGCCACGTGGGTGCCGTGCTCGCACAGGTTCACGCCGCCGGCCAGGCACCTGTCGGTGACGGCGTTCGCCGCGCCGGGCCCGACCATGCTGGTCTCGCCGTTCGGGCAGAGCGACGTGACGCCGTCCTCCACGGCGGAGAAGCACGCCTCCTCCACGACCCGGCCGCCGAACGACGGATGGTCCAGGTCGATGCCGGTGTCCAGGACGGCCACCGCCTGCCCGCCGCCCTTGAAGCCCTGCGCGTGCGCCTGGTCGGCGCCGATGAGCTGGAGGTTGGACACCTCGGCCGGGGGATAGGCGCGATCGCGGTGGACCGAGCTCACGCGCGGGTCCGCCGCCAGCGCGGCCAGCTCCTCGGCCGTGCCCTCCACGACCATGAAGGGCTGCGTCCGCGAGCGCAGGACCACGTCCACGCTCTCCTCGGCCGCCTTGGCGGCGATCGGCTCGCGCTGGGACGCGTCGGTCAGCTCGACGATCGCCCGCACCGGACCCCGGTCGAGCGCGAGGCCGTCCTCCAGCTTCTCCTCGGGCAGCTTCTCCTCGGGAGGAGTGGGCCGCGCGGACGTCTCGGCGGAGGGGGCGGGGTCGTCGGCGTGGGCCGGGATGACGGGGGCCGCTGTGAGCAGGGCGAACGTGGTCACCCAGGTGACCAGGGGGCGAAGTCGCACGCGTCCTCCGAGAGGGGGATGATCTCGGAGTTTAAGGTCATTTATCCGGCAAGCCCAGAGACGCGCGGGGTTTCTCAGCGAACTCTGGGCGACCTCTCAGCGACGTCCGGCCCCCTGTCGACGCCTCAGGACGCGGGCGGCTCCTCGGCGAGCAGCGGCTCCGCCTCCCCGGCCACCGCCGGGGCCGCGGTGCTCTCTCCGGCCACCGCCGGGGCCGCGGTGCTCTCCCCGGCCACCGACGGGACCGCGCCCTCCCCGGCGGTCGTGGCCGTCTCACCGGTCAGTGACGGCTCCTCGGCCTCCGGCGCCTCCCTGCGCAGCCACAACGCGCCGAGCGGCGGCACCCGCAGCCGGGCGGAGTACGGCAGCCCGTGCCACGACTCCTCGGTCGCCTCCACCGTGCCCAGGTTGCCGACCCCGCTGCCCCAGTAGTCGTAGGCGTCCGTGTTGAGCACCTCGGTCCACTGCCCGCCGTACGGCAGGCCGAGCCGGTAGTCCTCGTGCGGCGAGCCGCTGAAGTTGGCCACGCACGCCACCGCGGACCCGTCCTCCGCGAAGCGGACGAACGAGAACGTGTTGCCCGGGGCGTCGTCGGCGTCGATCCACCGGAACCCCGCCGGGTCCGTGTCGAGCTCCCACAGCGCGGGCGTGTCACGGTAGAGCGCGTTCAGGTCGCGGACCAGCCGCTGCACGCCCTTGTGCCCGTCGAACTCCAGCACCCACCAGTCGAGCCCGCGCTCCTCCGACCACTCCGAGCCCTGGCCGAACTCGCCGCCCATGAACAGCAGCTGCTTGCCCGGATGCGCCCACATGTACGCCAGCAGGGCCCTGAGCTGGGCGAAGCGCTGCCACTCGTCGCCCGGCATCTTGCCCAGGAGCGAGCCCTTGCCGTGGACGACCTCGTCGTGCGACAGCGGCAGCACGTAGTTCTCGGAGTAGGCGTAGATCAGCGAGAACGTCATCTGGTGGTGGTGGTACTGCCGGAAGATCGGCTCGTGCCGGAGGTAGGCCAGCGTGTCGTGCATCCAGCCCATGTTCCACTTGAAGCCGAACCCCAGGCCGCCCAGGTGCACCGGCCGCGAGACGCCCGGCCAGGCCGTCGACTCCTCGGCCACGGTGGAGATGCCCGGCTCGTCCCGGTAGGCGACGGCGTTCATCTCCTTGAGGAACTCGACGGCGTCGAGGTTCTCGCGCCCGCCGTAGATGTTCGGCGTCCACTCGCCCTCGCGGCGCGAGTAGTCGAGGTACAGCATCGAGGCCACGGCGTCCACCCGCAGCCCGTCGATGTGGAACTCCTTCAGCCAGTACAGGGCGTTGGCCACCAGGAAGTTGCGCACCTCCCTGCGGCCGAAGTCGAAGACGTACGTGCCCCAGTCGGGATGCTGGCCGCGCCGGGGGTCGGCGTGCTCGTACAGCGGGGTGCCGTCGAAGCGGGCCAGGGCCCAGTCGTCCATCGGGAAGTGCGCGGGCACCCAGTCGAGCAGCACGCCGATGCCGGCCTGGTGCAGGCGGTCCACCAGGTGGCGGAACTCGTCGGGCTTGCCGAACCGCGCCGTCGGCGCGTAGTAGGAGGTCACCTGGTAGCCCCACGACCCGCCGAACGGGTGCTCGGCCACCGGCATCATCTCCACGTGCGTGAAGCCCATCTCCCGCACGTACGCGACGAGCTGGTCGGCCAGCTCCACGTACGACAGGCCGGGCCGCCACGAGCCGAGGTGCACCTCGTAGACGCTCATCGGGCCGCGCTGCGGCTGGTGCTCACGCCGCCGCGCCATCCACTCGGCGTCGCCCCAGGAGTAGGAGGAGTGGTCGACCACCGAGGCGGTCTGCGGCGGCACCTCGGTGCGGCGGGCCATCGGGTCGGCCTTGTCGCGCCACACGCCGTCGGCGCCGAGGATCTGGTACTTGTACCGCTCGCCCGCCCCCAGGCCGGGCACGAACAGCTCCCACACCCCGGAGCGGCCCAGGGAGCGCATCGGGTAGGCGGTGCCGTCCCAGTGGTTGAAGTCGCCGACGACCCGGATGCCGCGCGCGTTCGGCGCCCAGACGGCGAACGCGGTGCCGTCCACGTCCTGGTGCCGCATGACGCGCGCCCCGAGGGCCTCCCACAGCCGCTCGTGCCGTCCCTCGCCGATCAGGTGCAGGTCGATCTCGCCGAGCGTGGGCCAGTGCCGGTACGGGTCGCGCACCTCCTGCGGCTCCCCGCCGGAGTACTGGACGCTCAGCGTGTACGCGGGCACCTTGTCCAGGCCCGGCACCGTCACCTCGAACACCCCGTGCGCCTGATGTCTCAGCTCGTGAGCCGTCCCGTCCTCCAGCACCACCCGCACCCGCTCGGCCAGCGGGCGCAGGGTACGGAACGTCACACCGCCCTCGGCGGGGTGCGCCCCCAGGATCGAATGGGGATCGTGGTGCGCACCGCCCGCGAGGCGGTCGAGCTCTGTCCTCATCGGCATGCTCCCAACCCTGCCCTACGACGACCGTCCAACCCAGCCACTGCCCGCTTTCACGGAGACAATCACCGAAAGTTGGGAATACCTGGTGTATGTCAGGGCACGGTGGGGGCCTCAGGGGCTGGGGTTCTTCGCCGTGACGTCGCGCGGCAGGACACGGAAGCCCTGCCAGTGCACCGGCATCGGGTCGGCGTCCTCGTCGCGGGCCACGTGGTGGAAGTCCACGTTGACCCAGACCACCGGGTCGGTCAGCCGCTCGCCGCTCACGTAGCGGTCGACCGAGTTACGACAGTGCGGCAGCGGGTTCTGCGTGGCCAGCCGCTCGCACGCGTGGTACTGCGTGACGTACAGGTCGGCCCGGGTGAACGCCTCGTCGGCCGGGCCGCGGTACTCGGCGCTGTCGGAGTTGTCGATCTCCCAGGAGACCGGGTGCCGGTCGGCGTTGAGCGCCCTGGGGTCGAGCACCCGCCACCAGCGCATGCGCCGGTTGACCGCCTTGGTCTCGGTGGCGAAGCGGGTGCGGACCATGGAGCGGCGCTTCGTGCCGGTGCCCGCGAAGTCGTACTGCTCCACGGCGTCGCGGGTGGCGGCGTCGACGTCGAAGTCGAGCCGCCAGAAGACGTTGTGACTGTGCGACTCCTCGAAGTGCCGCCGCCCGACGCCGATCGGCCAGCCGTGGCCCGGCGTGGTCACCGTGCCGGCCAGCGAGCCCGTGGCGCCGAGGCGCGGCGTGATGGAGCCGTCGTCGCCGAACACCCACTCCGCGACGTAGGCGTACCAGCCGACCTGGTAGCCCGACAGCACGACCAGCTCCTCGCCCTGCCGCGACTTGCGGGCCTGCTCGTCGCCGAAGCCGTCCTTGAGGTGGGCGTGGCCGCGCGCCCTGGTGGTGACGCACACGTACGTGCCGCGCCGCTCGCCGCCGGGGCAGTCGGCCGCGGTCAGCGCGATGGCCGACTCGCCGAGCGAGCCGAGGTCGTGGTAGCGCGGCTCGCCGCTGTCGTACGGCACGTGGATCTGCGCGAGCGCCGCGCTGCGCAGCACGTTCTGCGGGGCGCCACCCCTGGGGGTGTAGACGACGTGGCTCAGCGTCAGGCCCTCGATGGTGCGCATCTCCCAGCACATCCGCCAGCGCGCGCCGTTCGGCAGCGCCTGGTCCACGAGGTACGGCGAGCCGCACGCGGCCCCGGACGGCGCGGCGAGCACGCTCCGGGCCGGTGCGGCGGCGACGGCCTTCCCGGCCGGTGCGGCGGGGCGGGCGCCGGACGCCGCGGCGAGCGCGGCGCGGGGGGCCGGGGTGGCGTGGGCGGCGGCGATGACGAAGGCCGCGAGGGCGATACGGAGGAACACCTCACCACTCCAGGATGTGAACCTTCTTGGCGGACAGGTCGGCGACGACACGGCTCGTGTCCAGGAACGTGCCGTCGGGCAGCCGGACGAACAGCCTGACGCACCGGTGCTCGGCGCAGTCCCCGCGCCGGGCCGTGTAGATCAGCCCCCGCAGCCACAGGTCGGCCGTGGAGCGCAGCGGCTTGCCGGCGGCGCGCCGGTAGGCGGCCCGCATGCCCTCGCCGAGCCGCGGGTGCGCGAGGATCAGCTCGGCCGCGCGGGTCTCCTCGCGCTTGGACGGAGGGGGCTGGGTGCCCGTGCCGGAGACCTCGCGCACCACCTTGCCCTGGGCGAGGTCCACGGTGCGGACGGTCAGCGTGTCGCTGCCGTAGTCGTAGACGTACGCGTCGGCCCGCCGCTCGCCCTCGCCGCCCTTGCCGTCGTCGCGCTCGACGTACAGCAGCTCGGCCCGGCCGGCGGCGAAGTGCGCCCGCGGGCCCGCGGAGGTGGCGATGTCGCTCGCCCGCCGGATCTCCTCCGGGGTGAGCGGGTCGCCGGGCGCCGGGGAGGCCGCGGCGGGCAGCTCGGCCCGCGCGGAGGGCGGCGCGCCGTCGTCGGGCAGCAGCAGGACGGCGGCGGTGATCGTCGCGACCACCCCCGCCGAGACCGCGAGCATCATCACGCCCCGCATGCCGGGCTCCTTTACTCTTCGTTTACGAGCACCTGCGAAGAGTAGTCGCCCCGGACATGCCGCGCGGGGGAACGACGATATTCGTCTCTCCGATCGGACCGGCGGGTGCCGGAGGGCGGAGGACGTCGGGCGGTGCGGCTCACCCGTGTTCGGGGACGAGGCCGCCGAGAGGGGAGGCGGCGCCCAGCGCGAGAGCGGCGGTGAAGGCGGTGTCGCCGAGGGCGGCGCGGGCCGAGGCCGTGACGCGGTCCACGTCCCCGCGCTCGGCGGGCGGCAGCGGCGCCCCCGCCGACTCGCGCAGCGCGGCGGCCTTGCCGAGCAGCCGGGCCGCCTGCGCATGCTCCCCGGCGAGCGCGCGGGCGCCCGCCAGTCCCTCCAGGGCGAGCGCGACGGCGCGCGGGTCGCCGACGTGGCGCGCCATCGCGAGCGCCCCGAGATGGAGCTCCCGGGCGGCGGCCGCGTCTCCGCGCAGCTCCGCGACGAAGCCCAGCTCGGCCAGGATCAGCGCCTCCCCGGGCGCCCCGGACACCTCGCGCACCCAGCCGATCCACTTGCGCAGCAGCCGGTCCGCCTCGTCCAGCCGGCCCTGCCTGCGGGCCCCGAGCGCCAGGCCCATCTCGGCGAACTGCTCCGCGGGCCGGTTGGACTGCGACACGGCCAGCGCCCTGGCCCGCTCGTGGTAGTCCTCCGCCCGCGCGTGGTCGCCGGTCAGCATGGCGATCCGGCCCAGCCGCGACAGCGCGTCGCAGGCGGCGCCCCACAAACCCAGCTCCTCGGCCATCCGCAGCCCGTCGCGCCGCAGCGCCGCGGCCCGCCCGTAGTCGCCGGTGATCTCGGCGAGGGTGCCGAGGCTCTCGTCGGCCCGCATCTCGCCCCACCTGTCGCCGCACTCCTGGAAGAGCGCCAGCGCCCGCTCGCCGTCGCGCCGCAGCGCCGCGAGGTCGCCGCGCATGCCCGCCCCTCTGGCGCGTACGCTCAGGGCGGCGGCCGTGCCCCACCGGTCGTCCAGGGCCTCGAAGGCGGCCAGCGCCGACTCGACCAGCTCCATGCCAGGCTCCAGGTCGTCGTAGCCGAACAGCGCGAGACCGGCGAACCAGCGCGCCCGGGCCCGCTCCGCCGGGTCCTCGACCGCCTCGAACAGGGCGGTGTCCAGCGGGACGGGCCGCCCGGCCAGCCCCTCCAGCCCGTGCAGCCACAGCCGCGCCCGGGCGGCCCCGGGGGTCAGCGGCGTCGCGACCGACAGCGCGGCCTCCAGCGCGCGGCGGCCCTCGCCCAGCCTTCCGCGCAGCACCCAGTACCAGGCGAGCGCGTTCACCAGCCGCACCGCCTCGCCGGCCGCGCCGAGCCGTACGGCGTGGTCGATGGCCGCGCGCACGTTGGCGCTCTCGGCGTCGAGCAGCGTGAGGACGCGGCGCTGGTCGTGCCCGTACAGGGACGGCTCGGCGCGCTCGGCGAGGCCGGCGTGGTGGCGCACGTGCCGCAGCCGGACGGCGTCCAGCTCGCCCGCCTCGGCCAGCCGTTCCAGGCAGTACGCCGCCACCGACTCCAGCAGCCGGTACCGGCCGTCCGCCGACCGCACCACGAGCGACCGGTCCACCAGCCGGGACAGCGGGCCGAGCACGTCCAGGCCCGGCTCCCCGCAGACCGCCTCGGCCGCCTCCAGCGTGCAGCCGCCGGCGTGGACCGCGAGCCGCCGCAGCACCAGCCGCTCCTCCTCGCCGAGCAGCTCCCAGCTCCAGTCGATCACGGCGCGGAGGGTCCGCTGGCGGGCCGGGGCGCCGCGCAGCCCGGGGGCCAGCACGCGGAACCGGTCGTCGAGGCGGTCGGCCAGGCCCCGGGACGTGAGGGCGCGCAGCCGGGTGGCGGCCAGCTCCAGGGCCAGCGGGATGCCGTCGAGCCGCACGCAGATCTCCACGAGCGCGCTCCGCTCGCCGTCCGCGCTCGCGGCGGACAGGCCCGCCCGGGACGTCAGCAGTTCGACCGCCGCGTCCACGCTCAGGGGAGGGACGCTCCACAGGGCCTCGCCCGGCACGCGCAGGGACTCCCGGCTGGTGGCGAGGATCCGCAGTCCGGGGGCGGCCCGCAACAGCAGGCCGGCGAGCGCGGCGACCTCGTCCACCACGTGCTCGCAGTTGTCCAGCACGAGCAGCCGCTCACCGGCCCCGGCCCCGGCCCCGGCCCCGGAGCGCAGGGCCGCGGCCAGCCGATCCGTCAGCGACCCCGGGACGTCGTCCCGCAGCCCCAGCGCGCCCGCCACGGACTCGGCCACCTCGGCGGGTGCGGACGCGGCCAGCTCGACCATCCACACGCCGCCCGGGAACGGCTGCCCCGGCTCGGCCGCCACCTCCAGCGCCAGCCGCGTCTTGCCGACGCCGCCCGGCCCGGTGAGCGTGACCAGCCGGTTCGCGCGCAGCAGGGCGCGCACCTCGTCCACCGCCTCGGCCCTGCCCACCAGCGAGGACAGCGGCGCGGGCAGCCCCGGCGCGGGGGAGAGCGGCGAAGCCGCCGCGGAGGTCCCGTCGGGGGTGCCGCCGGAGAGCGGAGATCCAGGGCGGGAGGTGGCGCTGCGGGAGGCCGAGGCCTCCAAACCGGGGGACGAGCGGGTCCGCGGGGCGGGCGCGATGCCCAGGGACGGGTCGTGGCGCAGGATCGCCTGGTGCAGGGCCACCACTTCGGGCCCCGGGTCGACGCCCAGCTCGTCCGCCAGCCGCGTGCGCAGGTCGGTGTAGCTCGCCAGCGCCTCGCCCTGCCGTCCCGCCCCGTACAGGGCGCGCAGGTGGAGGGCCCGCAGCCGCTCGCGCAGCGGGTGCTCGGCGACGACGCCCGCGAGGTCGGCCGCCACGGGACCGTGCTCGCCCAGCGCGAGCCGCGCCGCCGCCAGCTCCTCCAGGGCCACCAGCCGCAGCTCGTCCAGCCGGACGGTCTCGGCCCGGGTGAACGGCTCGTCGCGGTACCCGGCGTAGGCGAGGCCCCGCCACAGGCTCAGCGCCTCCTCCAGCAGCGTCCGCCGGCCCCGCGGTTCGCCGTCCCGGCGGGCGCGGCCCAGCAGCTCCTCGAACCGGTCGGCGTCCACCTCGCGCGCCGCGCCGGTCCGCAGCGCGTACCCGCCCGCCTGGTGGACGATCACCTCGCGGTCGCCGAGGACGCGGCGCAGCTGCGACACCTTGACCCGCAGCGCCGCGGGCGCCCCGGCGGGCGGCCGCTCGCCCCACAGGTCGAGGATCAGCCGGTCGGCGGAGACGGACGTGCCGCGGTGGGCCAGCAGGTCGGCGAGGAGCCCCCGGACCTTCGCCTCCGGCACCTGGACGGGCTCGCCGCCGGGCGTCCACACCGCCAGGGGCCCCAGCACCCCGAACCGCATCAGCCCCCCATAACGCTTGCCGAACGCGACCATAACCCGGGCCGGGCACCGTGGATTCCCGTCACGCCCCACAACCTAAGGAACGACGAGATGTCGGAGAACATCGCGGTGCTCGGGCTCGGCCTCATGGGCACGGCCCTGGCCGAGACCCTCCTGGCCGCCGGTCACCGGGTCACCGTGTGGAACCGCTCGGCCGCCAAGGCCGACGCCCTGGCCGCCAAGGGCGCCGCCCGTGCGGCCACCGCCGCCGAGGCCGTCGCGGCCGCCCCGCTGGCGATCGTCTGCGTGCTCGACTACGAGGCCGCCCGCGCGGTCCTGGACGGCGCCGCCCTGGCGGGCCGTACGGTGCTGAACCTCACCAACGGCCGCCCGGCCGAGGCACGCGAGACCGGCGCGTGGGTGACCGGGCGCGGCGGTGACTACCTGGACGGCGGCATCATGGCCGTCCCGCAGATGATCGGGCAGC
The DNA here is from genome assembly GCF_013363995.1 of Nonomuraea rhodomycinica. Classification (GTDB taxonomy): domain Bacteria; phylum Actinomycetota; class Actinomycetes; order Streptosporangiales; family Streptosporangiaceae; genus Nonomuraea; species Nonomuraea rhodomycinica. Next base: position 178,514 of record NZ_JABWGO010000011.1, read on the forward strand.
CCGGCGCGCTGATCCTCTACAGCGGCTCGCGGGCCGCCTTCGACCGCCACGAGGCGACGCTCAAGCTCCTGGCCGAGCCGCGCCACCTGGGCGAGGACCCGGGCCTGGCCCCGCTGTACGACCTGGCCATGCTCACCGGCATGTACGGCCAGATCGCCGGGTTCCTGGAGGCGGCGGCGCTGGTCGCCTCGGAGGGGCGGCCGGTGCGCGAGTTCACCGAGACGCTGCTCGTGCCGTGGATGCACGCGATGGCCGCGCTCAAGCCGCGCTGGGCCGAGGAGATCGAGCAGGGCGACTACGCCACGGAGGTCTCCAACCTGGAGGTCAACCGGGTGGGCATGGCCAATCTGGTGACCGCCTTCGAGGAGCAGGGGGTCAAGCCGGACCTGCTGCTGCCGATGAAGGAGATCCTGGAGCGCCGGGTGGCCCGCGGGCACGGCGCCGAGGGCCTGTCCGGCCTGATCGAGGAGCTGCGCTGACCCTCAGAGTCCGGTGCGGCGGAAGGCGGCCAGCGGGATGCCGACCCAGGTGGGCCGGTTGCGCGCCTCGTAGACCACCTCGTACACCGCCTTGGCCGTCTCGAACGCCTTGAGCAGGGCCGCGTCGGCCGGCGAGACGGCCCCGCCGCCGTCGGCGTAGCCGTCGAGGAACGCGGCGCGGTTGCGCGCCGCCCAGTCCTCGGCGCGCGGCTCCAGGGACGCGGCGTCGGGCCGGTCGGCCAGCAGGTGCCTGGCGGCGTAGTCGAACGAGCGCAGCATGCCGGCCACGTCGCGCAGCGGCGACGACAGCGCCCGCCGCTCGGCCAGCGGCTGCCCCGGCTCGCCCTCGAAGTCCAGCACCACCCAGTCGGTGTTGGTGCGCATCACCTGGCCGAGGTGGTAGTCGCCGTGGACCCGCTGCACGGGCACCTCGGTGGTCAGCTCCTCGACCCGGTGGTAGGCGGCCTCGATGGCGCCGACGTGCTCGCGCAGCTCGGGCACCTCCGCGACGGCCCGGGCGAGCCGCCGCCTGAAGCCCTCGGCCATCCGCTTGACCTCGGGGACCTCGATCACGTCGGTGGGGAACGCCGCGGCCAGCTCCTGGTGGACGCGCGCGGTGGCGCAGCCGAGCCGGAACGACTCGCCGGCGAAGTCGCCGCCCGCGTCCGCCGCGCTGACGGCAGCGGGCTCGCCGTAGCCGTCCTCGAACGGCATGGCGTACAGGTCGCGGACGCTGGCGAGCGCGAGGTCCCAGCCGTCGTTGGAGTTGGACAGGAACTCCTGCGTGATCGCCAGCGTGGTCGGCGTGCCGTCGAGGTCGGTCTCGACCCATCCGTACGGCTGGGCGATGTGCGGGGCGTGCCGCTCGGCCAGCGCCGTGATGATCTCCAGCTCGGGGTTGACGCCGGGCACGAGCCGCCGGAACAGCTTGCAGATGTACGCGTCGCCGTACACGAGCGAGGTGTTGGACTGCTCGGCGCCGAGCACGAGGCTGCGCAGGGAGGTGTCGATCTCGACGCCCGGGAGGTGGCGGAAGCGCACCGTCCCCCAGTCGCAGTCGCGGCCCATGCATTCGAGCAGCCACGGGGTCAGCTCGACGTCGTGGACGGCGTCGTAGGCGTACCACTCGTCGAGGGAGGGCCCGTCCGTGAAGGAGTACGGGCCGTGCACGCCGATCAGCGCGTGCTTGAGCCGGTCGGGCAGGTCGGAGCGCAGGCCGAGGAGCACCTGGTAGCGGTCACGTGTGCCGTCCTGCCACACCGACACCACGAGGTGGCGCAGGCCGGGGTCGCCGGCCTCGATCGTGGCGTCGGAGTCGATCGACACTCGGTCGATCGGGCGCCCCTTGCCGCCGAACCATCGTTGACGTCCGATCCATGCGGCAAGGAGCTCCTCAAGCACGTCTCATTCCTCCTGGGTGGCTGCCGGCGGGAGGGTGAACCAATAGAACCCATGCCCCGGAAGCGTCAAAAGATACGGAAGCTCGCCAATTGGTGGGAACGGGACTCCGCCCATCGTCTCCACCGGGGACACCCCGACGAACCTCCGCAGGTCCAGCTCCACCGGCTGGGGGAAGCGGGACAGGTTGTTGACGCACAGCATCCGGTCGTCGCCCAGCTCGCGGACGAACGCGAGGACGCTCGGGTTGGAGGAGTTGAGCTCGATGAACTCGCCGAGCCCGAAGACCGGGTGACGCTTGCGGATCTCGATCATGCGCCGGGTCCAGTGCAGCAGCGAACCGGCGTTCTTCTGCTGCGCCTCGACGTTGAGGCCCTGGTAGCCGTAGATCGGGTCCATGATCACCGGCAGGTAGAGCCGGCCGGGGTCGCAGTCGGAGAACCCGGCGTTGCGGTCGGGGTCCCACTGCATGGGGGTGCGCACGCCGTCGCGGTCGCCCAGCCAGATGTTGTCGCCCATGCCGATCTCGTCGCCGTAGTAGAGCACCGGTGAGCCGGGCAGCGACAGGAGCAGCGCGGTGAACAGCTCGATCTGGTTGCGGTCGTTCTCCAGCAGCGGCGCCAGGCGCCGGCGGATGCCGACGTTGGCGCGCATGCGCGGGTCCTTGGCGTACTCGGCGTACATGTAGTCGCGTTCCTCGTCCGTCACCATCTCGAGCGTCAGCTCGTCGTGGTTGCGGAGGAAGATGCCCCACTGGCAGTTCTCGGGGATCTTGGGGGTCTGGGCCAGGATCTCGGAGATGGGGTAGCGCGACTCCCGGCGCACGGCCATGAAGATGCGCGGCATCAGCGGGAAGTGGAACGCCATGTGGCACTCGTCGCCGCCGCCGACCGGGTCGCCGAAGTAGTCCACCACGTCCGAGGGCCACTGGTTGGCCTCGGCCAGCAGGACGCTGTCGGGGTAGAGCCGGTCCACCTCGGCGCGCACGCGCTTGAGGTACTGGTGGGTCTTCGGCAGGTTCTCGCAGTTGGTGCCCTCCTCCTCGAACAGGTAGGGCACCGCGTCCAGCCGGAACCCGTCGATGCCGAGGTCGAGCCAGAAGCGCAGGACCTCCAGCATGGCGTCCTGCACGGCCGGGTTCTCGTAGTTGAGGTCGGGCTGGTGGTGGAAGAACCGGTGCCAGTAGTACTGGCCGCGCACCGGGTCGTAGGTCCAGTTGGACGTCTCGGTGTCGATGAAGATGATCCGCGCGTCGGCGTAGGCGGTGTCGGTGTCGGACCAGACGTAGAAGTCGCCGAACGGACCCTCCGGGTCGTGCCGGGACGCCTGGAACCACGGGTGGGCGTCGCTGGTGTGGTTCATGACGAGGTCGGCGATGACGCGCATGCCCCGCTTGTGGGCCTCGTCGACCAGCTTCACGAAGTCCCCCAGGTCTCCGAACTCGGGGAGGATCTTCATGAAGTCGGCGATGTCGTAGCCGCCGTCACGCAGCGGCGACTCGTAGAGCGGCAGCAGCCACAGGCAGTCGACGCCGAGCCACTGGAGGTAGTCCAGCTTGCCGATCAGGCCCTTGATGTCGCCGGTCCCGTCTCCGTTGGAATCGGAGAAACCCCTGATCAGGACCTCGTAGAAGACCGCGCGCTTGTACCAGTACGGGTCGCGAGGCTTCTCCTCGTCAAAGGGGTTGGGTATGGGTGTGGAGCTCATGAGCCCTCCTTCGCGGGGCTCATGAGGGAGGCGCTAACACACACGTTGAAGACTCCCCGCTGAATTCTGGTCTACCGTGGCGCGGCTCGAACGGTGAAGATGTGGGCAGGATGGATATGGGGATCGAGGCGGACATAATTCCCCTGTCGCCAACGATACGACTCGCCGGACAGTTCGTCGTCGACCACGAACTCCGCGTTCCAGTCCAGGCCGAGCGCGGGCATGTCGAGATCGACCGTCGCCTCGTGGGTGTGGTGTGGATCGAGGTTGACGACGGCGAGGACGACGTCGCCCAGCCCGTGCCGTCGTGTGGCCGGGTCGTAGGCGCCCGGAAGTCGCTTGGAGAAGCAGACCATATCCGGTTGGTCGACGCGGTGGAACCGTAGATTACGCAATTCCTGGAGGGCCGGATGGGCTCTTCGGAACAAATTAAGGTGCGTGATGAACGGGGCGAGTGTGCGGCCTTCTCGCTCCGCTGCGTCCCAATCGCGAGGTCTGTACTGATATTTCTCGCTATCGAGATATTCTTCACTTCCGGGGCGGACAGGAATGTTTTCCCCGAGTTCGTACCCGGAATACACGCCCCACGTCGGCGAGACCAGCGCGGCCAGCACGGCACGGATCTTGAACGCCGGGATCCCTCCCTGCTGGAGGTACTCGTGCAGGATGTCCGGCGTGTTGACGAACAGGTTGGGCCGCAGGAAGAACGACGTGTCCCGGGCCAGCTCCGACAGGTAGGACTCCACGTCCTGCTTGGAGTTCTTCCACGTGAAGTACGTGTACGACTGGTGGAAGCCGACCTTGGCCAGCGTCTGCAGCATCGCCGGCCGGGTGAACGCCTCGGCCAGGAACAGCACGTCCGGGTCGGTCTGCCGGATGTCGGCCAGCAGCCGCTCCCAGAAGCCCACCGGCTTGGTGTGCGGGTTGTCCACCCGGAAGATCCGCACGCCGTGGTCCATCCAGTGCCGGACCACCCGGCGGACCTCGGCGAAGATCCCCTCAGGGTCCTTGTCGAAGTTGATCGGGTAGATGTCCTGGTACTTCTTGGGCGGGTTCTCGGCGTACGCGATCGTGCCGTCGGCCCTGATCGTGAACCACTCGGGATGCTCCTTGACCCACGGGTGGTCGGGGGAGCACTGGAGCGCCAGGTCCAGCGCGATCTCCATGCCCAGCTCGCGGGCACGGGCCACGAACGCGTCGAAGTCCTCGATCGTGCCGAGGTCCGGATGGACGGCGTCGTGCCCGCCCTCCTCCGAGCCGATCGCCCACGGCGAGCCCGGCTCGTCGGGCTCGGGGCTGAGCGTGTTGTTGCGCCCCTTGCGGAACGTGTGGCCGATCGGGTGGATCGGCGGCAGGTAGACGACGTCGAAGCCCATCTTGGCGATGGCGGGCAGACGCTTGGCCGCTGTCTGGAAATTTCCGGACTTGGTGATGCCGTGGTCGTCGACCAGGGCGCCTTCCGACCGCGGGAAGAACTCGTACCACGAGCCGTACAGCGCCCGGCGCCGATCGACCACGATCTTCCTCGGCCGCGACCTGGTGACCAGGTCGCGCAGCGGATGCGCCTGCAGCAGCGCCGCCGTCTCGGGCAGCTGGACGATCGACAGCCGCGCCCGCGGGTCCAGCTCCTCGTCACGCAGCGCGGACGCGATCGCCAGCAGCGCCGCGCGGTGCCCGCACGCGCTCTCGCCGTTCGCCTCCTTCGGCGCTCCCTGCTTGTCCGCTCCCTGCTTGTCGGCGCCCTGCTTCGCCGCCGCGCGCGCGGCGGCCCTGGCCGGGTCGGCCGGGATGTGCCCGTTCCTGGCCTGCGGCGTCGTGCGCCCGCCAGGGGCGGGGCAGTCGGCCTGCCGCACGCCGCGGGCGGCCCGCTCGAACAGCCGGGCGCCCTCCTCGCACATCAGGTCGACGTCCATGCCACGCGGGATCTTGATCTCGGCGTCGTGCAGCCACGTCGCGATGGGGTCGCTCCACGCCTCCACGCGGAACAGCCACTCACCCTCCGTGGGCAGGCAGACCTCGACGCCCCACCGGTCGGTGCCCGGCGAGAGCTCGCGCATCGGTCTCAGCCGATCACGCTGCCCGTCGGGCGCGGTGAGCACCACGCCCGCGGCCACGGCGTCGTGGCCTTCTCGGAACACGGTCGCCGAGACCTGGAAGGTCTCACCGGCGACCGCCTTGGCGGGCCACTGCCCGCAGTCGACGACGGGGTGGATGTCCGTGATGGGAATTCTTCCGATCATCGCGCATTTCGAGGTTGCGACGGCACACTCGGTACCGCCGGAGGCTTCCGTGGCAAGAACGATCCTTGCATGTAATTTGTGGGCAGCAGCGGATAGACCTCCCGTGTCCCCGGGAGAACTGACAATGGTGGAAGTTGCCCCAATCGTCGCGCTTCATGCTTCTTCCCGGAAGGGGTTTGAACGTCCTTGCTGAGGGTGAGGGACTGAGAGGTCCCTCCTAGCCCATAGGGTGCACAAACGTGAGAGCTATCCGCCGGTTTACCGTACGCACAGTCCTGCCCCGGGAGCTGGCCGCACTCGGCGAGCTGGTCCACAACCTGCGCTGGTCGTGGCACCCCGAGACCACAGACCTGTTCGCCGAGGTCGACCCGCGCCTGTGGGAACAGGTGGGCCACGACCCGGTGGCCCTCCTCGGCGCCGTCGACCCGGCCAGGCTGTCCGAGCTGGCCGCCGACCGCCGTTTCCTGCGCCGTCTCGCCGACGCCGCCGACGACCTGCGCGAGTACATGACCGCCCCGCGGTGGTACCAGACGCTGCCCGACGCCGCGCGCGCCATCGCCTACTTCTCCCCCGAGTACGGCATCGCCGCCGCCCTGCCGCAGTACTCCGGCGGGCTCGGGATCCTGGCCGGAGACCACCTCAAGGCCGCCAGCGACCTCGGCGTCCCCATCCTCGCCGTGGGCCTGCTCTACCGGCACGGCTACTTCACCCAGTCGCTGTCGCCCGAGGGCTGGCAGCTGGAGCACTACCCGTCGCTCGACGCGGGCGGCCTGCCGCTGACCCTCCTGAAGGAGGAGGACGGCACCCCCGTCAAGATCCGCGTCGGCCTGCCCGAGAGGCGCGCCCTGCACGCCCAGCTCTGGGTGGCCCAGGTCGGCCGCGTGCCGCTGCTGCTGCTCGACTCCGACGTGGCCGACAACGACAGCGCGGCCCGCGACGTCACCGACCGCCTCTACGGCGGCGGCACCGACCACCGGCTCATGCAGGAGCTGCTGCTCGGCGTGGGCGGCGTGCGCGCCATCCGCGCCTACTGCCGCATCACCGGCCACCCCGAACCCGAGGTCTTCCACACCAACGAGGGCCACGCCGGGTTCCTCGGCCTGGAGCGCATCCGCGAGCTGACCGAGGCGCGGCTGTCGTTCGACGAGGCGCTGGAGGCCGTGCGGGCCGGCACGGTCTTCACCACGCACACGCCGGTGCCCGCGGGCATCGACCGCTTCCCCATCGAGATGATCGAGCGGCACTTCGGCGGCGACAACGCCTGGCCGACCGTGCCCGTGGAGCGCATCCTCGCCCTGGGCGCCGAGGCCGACCCCGGCCGCTTCAACATGGCGGTCATGGGCATGCGGCTGGCCCAGCGCGTCAACGGCGTCTCGGAGCTGCACGGCGAGGTCAGCCGGGAGATGTTCAAGAACCTCTGGCCCGGCTTCGACGTGGACGAGGTGCCGATCGGCTCCATCACCAACGGCGTCCACGCCCCGACCTGGGTGGGCCGCGAGATGATGGAGCTGGCCGGGCGCGAGCTGCCGCTGCTCATCGAGCGGGCGCGCGGCTGGGACGGCATCCAGAAGATCTCCGACGCCGAGATCTGGCAGATCCGGCGCACCCTGCGCCGCCGCCTGGTCGAGGGGGCCCGGGCCCGGCTGCGCCGCTCCTGGCGCGACCGCGGCGCCTCCGACGCCGAGCTCGGCTGGATCGACGACGCCCTCGACCCCGACGTGCTGACGATCGGCTTCGCCCGCCGCGTGCCGTCGTACAAGCGGCTCACGCTCATGCTGCGCGACCCCGATCGGCTCAGGAGCCTGCTGCTCGACCCGGACAAGCCGGTGCAGATCGTGATCGCCGGCAAGGCCCACCCCGCCGACGAGGGCGGCAAGAAGCTCATCCAGCAGATCGTCAAGTTCGCCGACCAGCCCGACGTGCGCCACCGCATCGTGTTCCTGCCCGACTACGACATGGCGCTCGGCCAGCTCATGACGCAGGGCAGCGACGTGTGGCTGAACAACCCGCTGCGCCCCCTGGAGGCGTCCGGCACGTCCGGAATGAAGTCGGCCCTGAACGGCGGGCTCAACCTGTCCATCCGCGACGGGTGGTGGGACGAGTGGTACGACGGCACCAACGGCTGGGCGATCCCCACGGCCGACGGCGTCGCCGACCCCGACAGGCGTGACGAGCTGGAGGCCGCCGCCCTGTACGACCTGATCGAGCACGAGGTGTCGGACCGGTTCTACGACCGGGCGGCCGACGGGCTGCCGCGCCGCTGGATGGAGATGGTCAAGCACACGCTGACCTCGCTCGGTCCCAAGGTGCTGGCCGGCCGGATGCTGCGCGACTACGTGCTGAGCCTGTACACGCCGGCGGCCAAGGCGGGCCGCGCGCTCGCGGCCGAGTCCTACTCCGGGGCCCGCTCGTTCGCCGCCTGGCGGCTGCGCGTGTCCAAGGCGTGGCCGGGGGTTCGGGTCGAGCACGTGGAGGCGTCCGGCGTCGGCGACACCCCCGAGGTGGGCAACGTGATGGAGCTGCGGGCCACGATCGCCCTCGGCGACCTGAGCCCCGACGACGTGCTCGTCCAGGCCGCCTACGGCCGGGTCGGGCCGCACGACGAGCTGCTCCACCCGGGCTACCTGGCGCTGACGCCCGTCGACAGCGACGACGACGGCCGCGCCCACTACGCGGGCGTGGTGCCGCTGGACCGCACGGGCGCGTTCGGCTACACGGTCCGGGTCGTGCCGCACCACCCGCTGGCGGCCTCGCCGGCCGAGCTCGGGCTGCTCACCGTGCCCGAGGAGCCGGTCGGGATGACCAACGGCACCCTGCGGTGAGCGCGCGGACACGTGCGGACGGGGACGGCGGGCCTTGACGCCGCTGGATAATCGGGATGTGGACAACACCGGGAACGGCGTGCGCGCCGACACTCTGGTCGCCACGGTCCGCGGAGTGCTGCCCTCACTGACGCCCGCCGCGCAGACCGTCGCCCGCCTCATCCTGGAGGATCCCGCGACGGTGGCCCGGAGCACCATCACCGAGCTGTCCGCCGCCTCGGGCACCAGCGAGGCCACGATCGTGCGCACGGCCAGGCTGCTGGGCTTCGCGGGCTACCCGCAGCTCCGGCTGGCCCTGGCCGCGGCCGCCGCGCAGCCCGACCGGCTGGTGCCCGGCGACCTCGCCCCCGACGACCCGCTGTCGGAGGTCATCGTCAAGGTGGCCAGGGCCGAGTCCGAGGCGATCAACGACACGGTCGCCCAGCTCACCTCCGAGCGGCTGGGCCTGGTCATCGACGCCATCGTGGGGGCGCGGCGGGTCGACGCGTACGGCGTGGGCGCCTCGGGCCTGGTCGCGGCGGACGTCGCGCAGAAGCTGCTGCGCATCGGCGTGTCCAGCCACGCCTTCCAGGACGCCCACCTCGCGCTGACCAGCTCCGTCCTCCTCAAGCCCGGCGACGTCGCCATCGGCATCAGCACGTCCGGCGAGACGCCGGACGTGCTGGAGCCGCTGGGCCGGGCCAAGGAGGCCGGCGCCACCACCGTGGCGATCACCAACAACCCGCGCTCGACGATCGCGGAGCTGGCCGAGCACGTGCTCATCTCGGCCGGGCGCGAGACGGAGTTCCGTCCCGGCGCGCTGGCCAGCCGCATCAGCCAGCTCCTCGTCATCGACTGCGTGTTCGTCGGCGTCGCCCAGCGCACGTTCGACTCCTCCCAGGAGGCGTGGAACAGCACCAGGCGCGCCGTTCAGGAGTTCACCCGGAGAACGTCACACGCACGTCGTCAGCCTTGACGAACATGACGCGGTGCCCGAACTGGATCTCCAGGTACTTCGTCTTGCCCTTGACCACGGTGTGCGGCTCCGGCTCGAAGGTGACCGCGCGGTAGTACTCGGTCGCCGCCGGGCCGGCCAGCGTGTACTTCTCGCCGGCCGAGAACGTGTACTGCAGCGGGGTGACCGCCTGGTACGGGATCCCGGCCGGGTAGGCCTCCTTCTCCGGGTAGGCCCTGCCGTACACCGGGACCGTGGCCAGGCCCGGCTTGGGCGTCACCACGAGGCCCATGGAGGGCACGGCGGTCGGCGCGGAGGCCGGGTTGTGGAACCACGCCTTCTGGCCGAGGTACCAGATCGCGGTCCAGTCACCCTGCCGGTCGGCCACGGCGAAGCGCTGGCCGGTGGTGGCGCGGGCGCTGTGGTCGTACACGCTGTAGAGGGAGTCGCCCGTGGGGTGCTTGCCGATGTCCTTGATCAGCGGGGCGTCGGCGCGCGGCTCCGTGCGCAGCCAGACCGTGGAGGCGGGCAGCGGCGGGCAGGCGTTCTCCGGGTTCTTGCGGTCACAGCCGTAGAAGTACGGCTTGTTGGTCGCGAAGTCCGGCTTGATCATGATGGATCCGGACCTGGGGCCGCCGAACTGGTGCAGCGGGGCGCCGATCAGCTCGAAGTAGTGCGCCCAGTCCCAGAACGGTCCCGGGTCCTCGTGCATGCCCTTGACCGTGGTCGGCAGGGTGCCGGGCACGTTGTCGTGACCGAGGATGTGCGCGCGGTCGAGCGGCACGCCGTGGCGCAGCGCCAGGTAGCGCACCAGCTTGGCCGACGACCGGTACATCGCCTCGGTGTACCAGGTGCTGCCCTCGGCCAGGAAGCCCTCGTGCTCGATGCCGATGGACTTGGCGTTGATGTACCAGTTGCCGGCCTGCCAGCCGACGTCCTTGGTCTTGATCTGCTGGGCGATGTGGCCGTCGCTGGAGCGGACGGAGTAGTGCCAGCTCCCGGGCCACTTCGGGTCCTGGTTGAGCTTGACCGAGGGCGCCCAGTAGCCCTCCATGTCGTGGATGATGATGTAGTCGACCTTCTGGCTGACGGGCCGGTCCGCCAGGTCGTAGTGGCCGTAGTCGTCGTTCGGGAGCTGGGCGTAGGCCGCCGGGATCCACTCGCAGGAGATCGTGGGCGGGCACTCGACGCCGTCGCGGCGCGGCGGGCGCAGGCCGAGCTTCTCCAGCCACTTCTCCACGGCCTCCAGGCCGGGCACCGGCTTGAGGACGACGCGGCCGCCGTCGTCGGTGACCCGGTCGGCGCCCTCCTTGATGGTCGAGTACACCTCGTCGGCGAAGACCTTGGCGGCCTGCGACTCCTCGGCGCCGGAGTACTTCGCGACCGCGCCGTACCACTCGGCCGGATCGTCGCTCAGCGGCGCGCCGAGCGACTTCTGGTAGTCGGCGAGCAGCGCGGCGCCGCCCCGGATGTTGGCGGCGTCGTCGGCGCGCAGCTTCTCGCGGCTCTCGCCGGTGAGCTCGGCGGCCTTCTCGATGGTGCGCAGCGAGGCGGGGATCTCGGCGGGGGCGGGGGTCTCGGCGGGGGCGGCCAGCGGGCGGCTCTCGTCGCCGCGCGCGTCCTCCTCGCTCTCGCCGTGGTGGTTGGAGGCGGTGAAGGAGGCGGCGTCGGTCAGGTGCATGGGGCCGAACCCGGCGTTGTTGCTGGGCTGGCCGGCGTGGGCGTCCCAGCGCGACTCCAGGTAGGAGACGCCCAGCAGGACGCTTTCGGGGACCTTGAACTCCGCGGCGGCGGCGGTGAACGCCTGCTGCCGGTCGTCCGGCTCGGCGGCGGCCTGCGCCGCCGTGGGGATGCTCGCTAAGGGGAGGAAGGCGACCGCGGCGATCGCCAGCGCTCTGCGCATGGGCGCTCCTAGACTGCTGGGGGTGCTGCAACGCACAGCGTCTCAATATTTTCTTTCTGCGGCGAGAGCTTTGCGAAGGATTTTTTCACGCATGGACGCCGGCGGATCTTCGCGGGGACGCTCTTGTAGGGTCGGGGCATGGCTGAGTTCGTACGCGTAGAGGTCGCCGGGCAGACCGCCACCATCAGGCTCGACCGCCCCAAGATGAACGCCCTCAACCGCCAGGCCCAGCACGAGATCGCCGAGGCGGCCCGCGCCGTCGACGCCGACCCCGACATCCACGCGGTCGTGCTCTACGGCGGCGAGCGCGTCTTCGCCGCCGGCGTCGACGTCAAGGAGATGGTCACCATGTCGTACGCCGACATGGCCCTGCACTCCCGCACCCTGCAGGACTGCTTCACGGCGGTCGCGCACATCGGCAAGCCGGTCATCGCCGCCGTCACCGGCTACGCGCTCGGCGGCGGGTGCGAGCTCGCGCTGTGCGCCGACTTCCGGGTCGCGGGCGAGTCGGCCAAGCTCGGCCAGCCGGAGATCCAGCTCGGCATCATCCCGGGCGCGGGCGGCACGCAGCGGCTGCCGCGCCTGATCGGGCCGGCCCGGGCCAAGGACCTCATCTTCAGCGGCCGGCACGTCCCGGCGGCCGAGGCCCTCGCGATGGGGCTGGTCGACCGGGTGGTGCCGGACGCGGAGGTGTACACGGCGGCGCTGGAGTGGGCGGCCACGTTCGCCGGCGGGCCGACGGTGGCGCTGCGCGCCGCCAAGCAGGCGGTCGACCGGGGCTTCGACGTCGACCTCGACACGGGGCTCGAGATCGAGCGCCTGCAGTTCTCAGGTCTCTTCGCCACCGAGGACGCGCGCACGGGGATGACGGCGTTCACCGAGAAGTCCCGGCCGAAGTTCTCCGGCCGCTGATCCAGGATCAGCCCTTGACCACCACCGTGGTCAGCGATCGCGGCGCGAGCGTCACCGTGCGGGCGGTGACCTCGGACGGGGTCAGGTCGTGGGTCTCGTCCGTGACGTAGGCCGTCGCCCGGCCCCGTACGCCGCTCCACGTGACCGGCGCCGTTCCCGTGTTGAGGATCTCCACCACCCGGGAGCCGTCCTTGTTCCGGAACGCCGAGACTTTCAGTGACGGGTCGGTCGCCGAGGCGTCCAGGCGGATCGCTCCCGGGCGGATGAACCGGCTGTAGGCGGCCAGGGCCCACAGGCGCTTGGACACGTGGTACGTCCTGGCCGTCTCGTCGATCTGGAGCAGCGCGCGGGTGGCGCCGCGCGAGGCGCCGAGCCAGTAGACGTAGCCGCTCACGTCGCCCAGCGTGAGGGCGTCGTGCACGGCCGAGGCGATCGTCATGCCGTCGTAGCCGCCGCCGTCGTCCCAGCGCTCGTCCCACGTGTCGCCGTTGGGGTTCCACTCCGACATCCACGTCCTGCGGGTCGTGGGCAGCGGCCCGTCCACGGGGCTGGCGTAGGTGTGGCCGGTGTGGGTCCTGACCCAGCGGCGCGCCTCCGGGTCGGCCTCGACGGCCGCCGAGTACGCCTTGGCCTCCTTCCAGCCGAACGAGTCGCAGCACACCAGGTTCACGCCCTTGGCGATGGGCCCGAGGACCTTGGCGAACGCGGCGGCCTCGGTCGGGGTGAACCGCATGGAGGCGTAGGTGGCGGTGAAGTCCGGCTCGTTGGTGAAGCCGAGGTCGGTGATCCTGATGCCCTCCTGGGCGTAGAAGCGGGTGTACTGGGCCAGGTAGCGGGCGTAGGCGGCACGCCACTCGGGCTTGAGGACGCCGCCGTTCTTGTCGTCGCCGTTGTCCTTCATGTAGCCGGGGGCGCTCCAGGCGTCGGCGAAGAAGCGCCGCACGCCGTACTCCTTGGCCGCCTTGGCCACCCAGACCTGGCTGTTGTCGTCGCCGTCCCACACGTAGCGGGGCGGCGCGTCGGGGCCGCCCGGGTCCTCGGGCTGGATCGAGACCATGTGGTCGTACGGGCTGCCGGCGGGGGAGGAGCCGATGCCGAGCCGCAGGATGCTGAACCCGGCGCCCTTGGCGCGGTCGAACCACAGGTCGAGGATCTCGCGCTGCTGCGCCTCGGGCAGCGCGCGGAGCAGCTCGTTGCGCCGGAAGGCCTGCGAGATGCCGAAGCCGTCGATCTCCTGGTGACGGACGTGCTCACGTACCGTGATCACGCTCGGGGCGGCGGTGTCGGGGCCGGTGGGTGGGGTGTGGACGGCCGGCAGGCCGAGCAGCGTGATCGCGACAACGCCTCGCCACATGGCGCCCTCCGAAAGTTTCGGCACATCGACGATATATTTCGCATGCGTGCCGGAAACGTAAACGCCGGCCGGGGATCCGTCAACACCTCTGTCAGGGCGGGAGGAGGCGCGGGGACGGCGTTCCCCCGTCCGGGCGCGGCTGCGTGCGCGGGCGAGTAAGACGGAGTGTTGCCATTCGGGCACGGCGCCGTGGTGGGTGGCGATTTCCCACTATGGTGACGTTTCATGATGCGCGTCCTGGTCCCCGCGCGGCTGCGTCAGGCCGTGCGCACGTGGTTCGATGCCCGCTACATCTCCATCGCCGACCACCGCCAGGACATCAGGGACGCCCTGTGGGAGGTCCAGACGCTGCGCCGGGAGATGGCGACGCTCCAGGCGGAGGTGGAGCGCCTGCGCAAGGCCGCGCCCGCCGCGCCGGGGCCGGACCGTGCCAAGCTCGACGAGACCCGCCGCATCGCCCAGGACACCCAGCGCCTGGCCCAGGAGACGGCCAAGGCGATGGACGGCGTGCTGCAGAACGAGGTCCTGGTCTGGCAGGCCATCGACGAGCTCAGGGACCGCGCGGCCGGCGTCGCGGAGCGGTCGTGAGGGTGACCTGGTCGGGCGGCGTCCTGACCTTCCGCCTCGACCCCGAGGACGAGATCACCGGGCACGCCTCCGACGGCCACCCCGTCAAGCTCGCGATCAACTCGTGCTCCCTGTCGGACGTGCCGGACGACGCCCACCCCGACCTGTTCGCCGTGGCCGCGTGGACCGTCGTCGCCCCGTGGACGCGCAGGCGCGTCACCTTCGACCGGGCGGTGTCGGCCGAGGTCGCCGCCGCGCTGCACGACGGGTGGGGGATCGAGGCCGGGCCCGTCGGCGCCGAGCCGCGCCGCGCCGGGAGCACGCTGGCGATCTCCTACAGCGGCGGGGCGGACTCCGTGGCCGCGGCCACCGTCTACCCGGACGCGCCGTTCGTCCACTTCCAGCGGGTGCCGCACGCCCGCGTCCCCAACCGGTGGCCCCACTACCGCTCCGACGTGCTGGCCAAGCTGGCCCGGGGGACCGGGCGCGACCTCACGATCATCCGGTCCGACCTGGAGTACACGCTCGCCGAGCCCCGTCCCGGCTACCCGGAGCACCAGGCCGTCGCGGCGGGCGCGCTGCTGTCGGCCGACCGGCTCGGCCTCGGCGGTCTCGGCTTCGGGTACGAGATGGGCTCCCGGTGGCTCGGCGGCGGCCGTTACCTGCTGCGCTACACCCCGGACAACGACCTGTGGGCGCCCCACGGCAAGTGGGGCCGGCTGTTCGCGGCGGTGGGCGTCCACATCGTGCTGCCCGTCGGCGGGGTCAGCGAGGCCGTCACCATGCGCCTCGCCCTCGGCTCCGACCTCAAGGACTCCGTCCGCTGGTGCCTGCGCGGCACCGACGGCCCCTGCCGTACCTGCGGCAAGTGCCTGTACAAGGAGCTCATCCAGGCCGCGATCGAGCGGCGTCCGCTCGACACGCCCATCACCGCCGACCGGCCCGTGGCCCGCAAGTGGATGCGCCCGCCGCCCTACGGCGGCCAGGAGATGATCCAGTACGGCCTGGCCCGCGTGCCCGGGATCGAGAACACGGTGTTCGCCACGGCCCTGACGTACTTCGACGTCACCGAGGAGTCGACGAGCTGGCTCGACCACTGCTACCCGAGGGCGATCGAGGAGATCCCGGAGCCGTGGCGGGAGCGGGCGGCGGCGTTCATGGCGGCCAACGTCGGCTTCATGACCGACGACGAGGTGCGCCGGGTGGAGAGCTGGGGATCGTGAACGAAGGGGAGACACGGCGGATGAAGGTGTACCTGTCGGTCGACATGGAGGGCGTCACCGGGCTTACCGACCCGGAGGAGATGCACGCCGGCAAGCGGGGCTACGAGCGCGGGTGCGAGCTGATGACGGCCGACGCCAACGCCGCCGTCGAGGGCGCCTACGCGGCCGGTGCCACGTCGGTGCTGGTCAACGACGCCCACGGGTCCACCAAGAACCTCCGCATCGACCTGCTCGACCCCCGCGCCACCCTCATCCGCGGCCCCGGCAAGGCGCAGCGGATGGCGCAGGGCCTGGACGGCTCGTTCCAGGCGGCCGGGTTCATCGGCTACCACGCCCGCGCCGGGGTGCAGCACGGCGTGCTCAACCACACGTGGATGGGCAAGGAGATCCAGAACGTCTACCTCAATGGCGAGGTGTGCGGCGAGACCCGGCTGGTGGCCGCGTGCGCCGGGTTCCACGGCGTGCCGGTCGTGCTGGTCAGCGGGGACGAGGCCGTGGGCGAGGAGGCCCGGGAGCTGCTCGGCGACGTCGAGACGGTGGCGGTCAAGAAGGGGATCGACAAGTTCTCGGCCGAGCTGCTGCCGCCGAGCGTGGCCCAGTCCCGCATCCGTGACGCCATGGCCCGCGCCCTGAACCGGTTGACCGACTTCACGCCGTACACGCCGGCTCCGCCGTACACGCTGGGGGTGGAGTGGAACTCCACCGCCATCGCCGCCGCGGTCGGGCTGATCCCGGGCGTGAAGGCCGCGGGGACGCGCCACACCGAGTTCACGACCGACGACTTCACGCAGATCATGGCGCTGTTCGGCATCTTCGCCACGATCGGCGGCCAGATCGCCTGCGGCAGCGGCCCCTACGGCTGAGCCCTCCCCGGCCGCCGGGTGTCCGGCATGCGGGCGCCGGGGCGCGGGTGTACGGTGCGGAGCGGCCGTCGCCCCGACGCGGGCGGGCCGGGAACATGCCTGGAGAGAGGTGCGGCGTGGAGGGTGCGGCGCTGACGCGGCGGGGGCTGCTCGTCGGCATCGGGGCGGTCGGCGGCGCGGGCGCCATGTACGCCGCCATGGGCGCCCTCGGCCTGGCGCCGTCCGGGCAGGACAAGGCGTTCGCCGCCCCGCGTTCCGGCGACTTCTCGCTCACCGGCCGGGCCGCGGGCACGGTGGTGATCCTCGGCGCGGGCGTGGCCGGGCTCACCGTGGCGTACGAGCTGGGCAAGGCCGGCTACGACTGCACGCTGCTGGAGGCGCGCGAGCGGGCCGGCGGGCGCAACCTCACCCTGCGCGGCGGCGACCGGCTGACCGAGGCGGGCGGCGCCACCCAGGAGGCGGGCTTCGGCGAGGGCGTCTACTTCAACGCCGGGCCCGGCCGCATCGCGCAGTGGATGGTCACGCTCGACTACTGCCGCGAGCTGGGCGTGCCGATCGAGACGTTCATCAACAGCAACGCCCAGGCGTACGTCCATACGAGCGGCGGCACGGTGCGGGCCCGCACCGCGAAAGCCGACATGTATGGGTATGTAGCGGAGTTACTGGCGAAGGCCACGAACGCCGGAGCGCTCGACCGCGAGCTGACCCGTGACGACCGGGAGCGCCTGCTCGACTTCCTGCGCCGCTTCGGCGACCTCGGCCCCAAGCTCGACTACGCGGGCTCCCCGCGGCGCGGTTACCTGCGATACCCGGCGCTCGACGGCGGCACCCCCGTCCCCGGCCCCGGCGCCCTGCACGACGTCCTCGCCGCCGGCACCGGCCGCTCCATACTCAACGACTTCGGCTACGACCAGGCCACCCCCATGTTCCAGCCGGTCGGCGGCATGGACGCCATCGTCACGCGGCTGACCGAGGCCGTGGGCGCCGACCGCGTCAGGACCGGTGCCAAGGTCACGAAGATCACGAACCAGGCCGACGGCGTCGAGGTCGTCTGGGACGGCGGCCGGATCAAGGCCGACTACTGCGTGGCCACCCTGCCGCCCCACGTGCTCGCCCGGATCCCGCACAACCTGGGCGCCGACGTCACCGCCGCGCTCAGGACCCCCGTCCCGGTCGCCGCCGGCAAGATCGGCATGGAGTACGACCGGCGCTGGTGGGAGCTGGAGGACCGCATCTACGGCGGCATCACCGAGACCGACCTCGACATCACCCACATCTGGTACCCCTCGTACGGCTACCACTCCGAGCGCGGCCTGATCGTCGGCTACTACACCACCGGGCCCGAGGCCGAGCTGTACGGCGCGCTCACCCCCGAGGACCGCCGCCGCCGCGCCGTCACCCAGGGCCGCAAGATCCACGGCGACAAGTACGGCAAGGGCCTGCTGTCCAGCGTCTCCATCGCCTGGGAGCGCCAGGAGCACATCCAGGGCGGCTGGGTGCGCTGGCCGGCCTTTGATTCGTCGTTCACTCTTCTGCAACGCCCCAGCGGAAGGGTCTACTTCGCGGGCGACTGGCTCACCCACCTGATCGCCTGGCAGGCGGGGGCCATGGAGTCGGCCCGCGCCGCCGTCACCCAGCTGCACCAGCGGGTGCTGAGCTCGCAGTGACGGCACGCTGTCGCCGGGACCACGTAGGGTCCTGGGGGAGCGAACGAGGAGATGGGATGACATTGCACTGGGTGCCCGCGACCGACCGGACCGACCTGCTGGCCGACCCGGTGGCCCGCGCCGTGCGCGAGCTGCCCGGCCTCGCCGAGGTGGCCGAGATCGACCCCGAGCTGGCCGACACGGCGGCCTTCTGCGAACGCTACGGCGTGCGCATGGACGAGTCGGCCAACTGCGTCGTCGTCGCGGCCAGGCGCGGCGGCGAGACCCGCTACGCGGCCTGCATGGTGCTGGCCACGACCCGGGTCGACGTCAACGGCGTGGTGCGCAAGCACCTGGAGGCCCGCAAGGCGAGCTTCGCGCCGATGGCCGAGGCGGTGGAGCTGACCGGCATGGAGTACGGCGGCATCACGCCGCTGGGCCTGCCGGCCGACTGGCCGATCCTGGTGGACGCGCGCGTGGCCGAGCACCCGAGGGTGGTCGTCGGCAGCGGGCTGCGCAGGAGCAAGCTGGCGGTCGCCGGGTCCACCCTGGCCGGGCTGAAGGGCGCGGAGGTCCTCCCGCTGGCCAACGACGCATAACAGAACAGGCGAAGAAGCAGGGCGCCGCGATCTCCGATGTCGTGGCCGATTCGATACCGACGGATGGGAAACCCATGGCCCCGATCCGGACGTTGTACGAGTGGGAATGTGGCCTCATGGTTCATCTCGTGGGCGGGGATTAAGCCGGTATGGTGCTTCATGCCATGAACGATGACCGACTTGGCCCTTACCGGCTGCTCAGGCGGCTCGGTGAAGGCGGAATGGGCGTTGTCCACCTCGCTGCCGACCCCCAGGGGCGGCACGTGGCGGTCAAGGTCCTGCGCGGCGAGGTCGCCGGTGACGAGGTCGCCAGGCGACGGCTGTCGCGCGAGGTCGAGACCATGCGCCGGGTGCGCAGCCGGTACATCGCCGAGGTCGTCGACGCCGACGTCACCGGTCATCGTCCGTACATCGTCACGCGCTACGTCCCCGGGCGCTCGCTGGACGAGATCGTCAAGGACGACGGCCCGCTGGACCTGCCCGCGCTGGTGCGCATCGCGCACGGCGTGGCGACGGCGCTGGCCGCGGTCCACTCCGTCGGCGTGATCCACCGTGACCTCAAGCCCGGCAACGTGCTCATCCTCGACGGCGAGCCGGTGCTCATCGACTTCGGCATCGCCCAGGCGGTCGACGCCACGCGGCTGACCCAGACCGGCATGTTCATCGGCACGCCCGGCTACCTCGCCCCGGAGATCATCGAGGGGCAGGAGGCGGGGCCGGAGGTCGACGTCCACGCCTGGGCCGGCACGCTGCTGTACGCCTCCACCGGCCAGCCGCCCTTCGGCAAGGGCACGCTGGAGATGATCTTCTACAACATCACCGCGGGCAAGGCCGAGATCGGGGCCGCGCCGGCCGAGCTGCAGCCGCTGCTCAAGGCCGCCTTCCAGCGCAACCCCGGCAAGCGGCCGAAGGCCGCCGAGCTGGCCGAGCAGACCGCGCGCATGCTGCCCCGGTCGCCGGGCGCGTCGCCGGACGAGATCTCGACGGTGCCGGGCCCCGACCGCTTCGACCTGCCGGCGCCGCGGCCCGTCGCCGAGCGGCCGGCCTGGGAGATCTCCACGCCGCCGGTCACGCCCCGCCGGCTCCTCGACGGGCAGGAGGTCCGCTTCGGCCAGCCGGGCGGGCCCGCTCCCGGCCAGCCGCCGCCGGGCCAGGACCAGCCGTACGTGTCGCTGCTCGGCCAGGGTGGCCCGCCGCTCGCGACGGGCGTTTCCGGAACTGGTCCGGGCGTTCCCGGAACCGGACAGAGCGGTCCTGTGGCCGGCGTTCCGGGCACGGGGCAGGGCGGTGCGACGCCGGGTGGCGACCAGGCCGATCCGTGGGCGGACGACGAGGGCGACCCGTGGCCGACCCGCCGCGTCACGCCCGAGGAACTGCGCCGCATGCAGCAGGAGAGCGGCGCCCAGCCGTGGCAGGGCGCCCCGCGGCCGGGTGACGGCGCCGCCTACCCGCGGCCCGGCGACAACGCCTTCTCCCGGCAGGGCGACAGCGCCCCGTCCCCGTGGCCCGGGGAGCACGGCCCGCTGCCGTCGCAGGAGGGCGACGTGCCGACGCGGCGCGTACGCCCCGACCACCCCGACTACGGCCGCCCGAACGTCGACTACGGCCGCCCCGGCGCCGCTCCGGGCACCGGACCCCACGCGGGTCCCGCGCCGTATCCCGGATCGGGGCCGCACGCCGCGGCCCCCCACCCAGGATCGGGCCCGCACGCCGGGCCCGCGTCGTTCTCCGGACCGGCCGCGTACTCCGGACCGCACGCCACGCCCGGGTCGGGCCCGCAGGCCGGCCACCCGGGTCCTCAAGGGCACCAGGCGGGTCATCAGGCAGGGCACCAGGCGGGTCATCAGTCCGGGCACGCGGCGTTCGGCATGGGCGGCCCGTCCGGACCGGCGCCGCAGGGACGTCCCACCCAGCAGCCGCCGCCCCCCTACATCCCGGCCCAGCCGCAGTACCCGCCCGACCCGCGGACCAAGCGGGAGCCGTTCGTCCCGGGCGCCGTTCCGGGCCAGGTGCTCCAGCGTTCCCGGGCCTACGGCGTGGCGGGCGCGATGCTGCTCGTCGTCATGATCGTGGTGGCGGTCATGGCGCCCGTGCTGGTGGCCGCGGTGGTCGTGCCCGTCGCGGTGCTCCTGCGCGCCGCCGACCTGGCCCAGCCGGAGCTGATCGCGCGCCGCTCGACCGGCGCGGCGGCGCTGGACGTGGTCAGGGTGTTCGCGCACCCGCAGGCGCTGGCCAAGTCCGTGGGCATCACGCTCGCTCTGGTTCTTTACGCTCTCATACTCGGGCTACCCGTTACGCTGCTCCTCACCGTGGTACTCGGTACGGACCCGTACAACGCGCTGGCCTGGGGAGCGGCGGTCGCCCTCTGGACCCTGTGCGCGGGACCGGGCGTGGAGGGCCCGGGGCGCCAGATGCGCAGGACGCTCGCTTCCCTCGTACCCTCGAGAACAGCGGCGATGGTGCTGGCGGGCGTCCTCGGGGCGGCCGCGGCGCTCTCGCTGGTCCTCGCCTACGGCACGTTCAGGGACGACGCTAGGAGGGCCGTATGGGCTCCGGTGAACGTGGGACCTGTGGTGGAGCAGCTCGACGGACTGAAGGGGGACTCGGGGGGATGACGGGGGTAGGACGGCGATGAGCACGGGCAACACCCAGGCGCCAGAGCGGCTCGGCCCCTACCGGGTGGTACGGAAGATCGGCGAAGGCGGCATGGGGGTTGTCCACCTCGGCGTCGACTCCGAGGGCCGCGAGGTCGCCATCAAGGTGCTCCACCCGCACGTGGCCGCCGACCTCAAGGCCCGCGACCGGCTCACCCGCGAGGTCGAGACCATGCGCCGGGTGCGCAGCCCGCACGTGGCCGAGGTGCTCGACGCCGAGCTCGTCGGCGGCCAGCCGTACGTGGTGACCCGGTTCGCGCCCGGCCGCACGCTGGAGGAGACCGTACTCAACGACGGCCCTCTGCCCGCCGGCGAGGTGATCAAACTGACGCGGGGGCTGTGCCAGGCGCTGGTGTCCATCCACGCCGCCGACGTGATCCACCGCGACTTCAAGCCGTCCAACGTCATGCTGGTCGACGGCGAGCCGCTGGTCATCGACTTCGGCATCGCCCACCTGGTCAACGCCACGCGGCTGACCCAGACGGGCATGTTCGTCGGCACGCCCGGCTACCTCGCGCCCGAGATCATCCGTGACTCCGAGATCACCCAGGCGGCCGACGTCCACGCGCTGGCCTCCACGGTGTTCTTCGCCGCGACGGGCGCGCCGCCGTTCGGCACGGGCACGTTCGAGGCGGTCTGCTTCAACATCATGGAGGGGCGCGCCCAACTCGACAAGGCGCCCGCGTGGCTGCGCGGCTGGCTCTCGCGCGCCCTGGACGTGGACCCGTCCGCCCGGCCCAGCGCCCAAGAGCTCCTGCGCATGGCCAGGGCGCTCGACCCGTCGGTGACGACGTTCCACGAGGCCGCGCCGCAGGCCCAGACGGGCGGCACGAAGAAGCTGTCCACCCGCACCCGCGTCCTCGACGCCCAGGACTCCTACGCCGACCTGCTGCCGCCCGTCGAGTACGGCCCGCCGCAGCCCCGCCACGAGCCGACGCCCCGCCACGAGCCGAAGCCCCGGCAGGAGCGCCCCCGGCAGGAGGAGCGCCCGCCGCCCTACGTGCCGGCGCCCATGCCGGCCCGCGCGCCCCGGCCCGACCAGCGGGTCGCCGGCGCTCCGGCCCCCGGCTACCCCGCCACGCAGGACCGCTACCGCCCGGCCACCCAGCCGCCCCGGTACACGCCGCCCGCGACCCAGGACAGCCGCCGTCCGGCCGCCCCGCCCCCGTACACGCCGCCCGCCGAGCGCAAGCGCTACCTCGTGGGCAGCCAGCTCGTCGGCGGTCTGCTGCTCGTCATGCTGGTCGCGCTGACGGTCATGATGCCCGTGGCCGTGGGCGCGGTGGCCATCGCGCTCGCCGTGGTGCTGCGGGTGGGCGACTACCTGTTCGGCGACATGGTCAAGCGCCGCCAGATCCGCGGCTCCAGCGCCGCCGACCCGCTGCTCGTGCTCGTCGGCACCCCGTGGGCGCTGGTCAAGGCCGCGCTCGTGTCGCTGGTCCACGTGCCGCTGTCGATCCTGTTCGGCCTCTGCGTGTACGGCGTGCTGCGCTGGGGCGGCGGCATGGGCGTCAACGAGGGCGCCGCGTGGGCGGCGGGGGCGTTCTCGGCCGGCCTGTTCGTGCTGCCGGGCGGCGGCCCGCCCCGCCGGACGGTCACCCGGGCCATCACCGGCATGCTGCGCAGCCCCGGCGCGGCCACGGTGGCGCTGCTGGCGGTGGGCACCGTGACGATGGTCGTGGTGATGTTCGCGCTGGGCCAGGAGACGGTCTGGAGCCCGTGGCGCGCCCCCGAGACCGTGATCAGGGAGCTGACCCGCAGCGCGCGGGACAGCGCGACGGGTCTCATCACGGGCCTCATCGACGACCTCCTGCGTCAGGTCGGGCTAGGCTTCCTGTCACCCTGGTCCTGAGCGTCCCGCGTGTCCTGATCCGCCCCTGAGGGGAAGGAAGGGGTATGAGCGAGCACCTCGGTCCGTACCACCTGCTCTCCCGGCTCGGTTCCGGCGGTTTCGGCGAGGTGCACCTCGCGCTCGACCCCGAGGGGCGCACGGTCGCGGTCAAGGTGCTGCATCCGCACGTCGCGGCCGACGCCGTCGCGCTGGCGCGGCTGGCCCGCGAGGTCGAGACGATGCGCCGGGTCGGCGGGCCGTACGTGGCGGAGGTGCTGGACGCCTCGCTGGACGGCCGGTCGGGTGACGGGGCGCGGCCGTACCTGGTCACCCGTTACGTGCAGGGCAGGCCGCTCAGCGCGGTGACCGTGCCGGTGGCCGACCTGCCGCGCCTGGCGGCGGGGCTGGCGGCGGCGCTGCTGGCCATGCACGAGGCGGGCGTCATCCACCGCGACCTCAAGCCGGCCAACGTGATGATGGCCGAGGGGCGGGCCGTGGTCATCGACTTCGGCATCGCCAGCGCGCTCGACTCGCTGTCGGTGACGGCCTCGGGCGCGGTGGTGGGCACGCCCGGCTACCTGGCCCCCGAGGTGCTGGAAGGCCGCGAGGCGGGCATGGCGGCCGACGTGTTCTCCTTCGGGGCCACGCTCGCGTACGCGGCCACGGGACGCCAGCCGTACGGGCAGGGCCCCGCGTCGGCGGTGGCCTACCGGGTCGTCCACCACGAGCCCGACCTGGAGGGCGCCCCGGAGTGGCTGGAGCCGCTGCTGCGGCGGTGCCTGTCCACGGACCCCGCCGCCCGGCCCACGGCCGCCGAACTGCACGCGAAGCTGGGGGCCCTCGCCGGGCCCCCGCCGTCCGAACCGGCGGGCACCCCGGGATCGTCCATGTCTCCGGCTCCCGGCACACCGTGGCCGTCCGCTGTCCCCGGGTCACCGGATCGCCCGCCGCCTCATGCCCCCGCAGCCAATGGCGGGACAGCCCCTGGCACAGGGCCGAACGGTGTTTCATCCCGGGGCGCCTGGCCGGACGGCGCTTCGTCCCGAGGCGCCGGGCCTGACGGCGCTTCGTCCCGGGGCGCCGGGCCGGGACGTGTCGAGGCGGGCGGTGGCGGGGCCGGTGGTCCGGCGGCGGATGTCCCGCCGCTGGGCGGCACCCCGCCTGGTGGGGCCGCCGCCCGGCCGCCGGACGTGACGGCCGCCCAGGCGTCCTCGACAGGCTCCCCCGACGCGGCCGCGCCCCCCGCCCAGGGGCCCTGGACGGGACGGGCCGGTGCGCCCGGTAATCCCTCCCCGGCGTCCTGGACAGGGTCGCCCGGCACCGATGCGACCGCCGCCCAGGGGTCCTGGACGGGGCTGCCGGGCGTGGACCCGTCCCGTCTCGACATGCCTGACATATCCGGCGGACGCGAGCCGGACCTGCGCCACGACCTGCGCCGGGACCGGCGGCGCTCCCGGGCGGAGCGGCGGCACGAGGGCCTGCACGACCTGGAGACCCGCGAGTGGCGGCCCGGCGACGACCGGCGCCGGCGCTCACCCGAGGAGGCCAGGGAGCGGCACCGGGAGAAGGTGCGCAGGCGGTGGGTGATCGGATCGGCCCTGTTCGTGGCGCTGCTGGCGGCCGCGGCGCGGGAGCCGCTGCCGGAGGTGACCCTGTTCCTGCTGGCCGGGTACACGCTGGGGGTGGTGGCCGACGCCGGCGTGGCCCTGCTGGCGCACCGGCCGTACCGGACGAGCCGGATCGTGGTGGACTTCGCGAGCATCGTGGGCGCCGTGGGGCTGAGCCTGGGGCTGAGCATGGCGTTCAGCACGTTCACGCTGGCGCTGTTCGCGGGGACGGCGCTGGTGACGGGGATCGTGTTCCTGCTGTCCGCCTGACCGGCGTCACCTCGCAGCGTACCGAACAAAGTTCGGTAGTGTGGGGAACGGTGACGCCGCGGCGCGGACCCGGGAGGTCGTGTTTGCGCCGAAGCTACCCGTGGGTAACATGGCGGCGGGAAGCACGGGAGCGACCCGTGCCACCCGCTGTCACGGAGCCCACGGGACACCTGGCAGTCTGGACAGCATGCATCCAGCGCCCGCCGCACCGACGCGGTGGCGCACGCGAACACGGGAGGTCGGCCACCGGCCATGAACATCGTCGTCTGCGTGAAGCAGGTCCCCGACACGGCGACCGAGCGCAAGCTGCGGTCCGATGACAAGACGCTCGACCGTGACGCCGTAGACGGCGTGGTCAACGAGCTGGACGAGTACGCGGTCGAGGAGGCACTGAAGCTCAAGGAGGCCCATGGCGGTGAGGTCACCGTCCTCTCCATGGGCCCGGGCAAGGCCACCGAGACCATCCGCAAGGCCCTGGCCATGGGCGCCGACAAGGCGGTCCACCTCAGCGACGACGCCCTGCACGGCTCCGACGCGCTGTCGACCTCCTACGCGATGGCGCAGGCGCTGAAGAAGATCGGTTTCGACCTGGTCATCCTCGGCTCCGAGTCCACCGACGCCCGCACCGGCGTGCTCGCCGCGATGCTGGCCGAGCGGCTCGGCACCCCGCAGCTCACGCTCGCCAACAAGGTCGAGGTCGACGGGTCGTCCATCGCGATCCAGCGGCTGACCGACTACGGGTTCGACCGGGTCGAGGCCACCCTGCCCGCCGTCGTCTCCGTGGTGGAGAAGATCAACGAGCCGCGCTACCCGTCCTTCAAGGGCATCATGGCGGCCAAGAAGAAGCCGGTCGAGACGCTCGGCATCGCCGACGCCGAGATCGCGGCCGACCAGGTGGGCCTCGACGCCGCCTGGTCCGAGGTCGTCGACTTCGCCGCGGCCCCGCCGCGCGCGGCCGGCACGATCGTCAAGGACGAGGGCGACGGCGGCGTGAAGGCCGCCGAGTTCCTCGCCTCCAAGAAGTTCATCTGAGAACGGGGGTTTTGCTGATATGTCGGAGATTCTCGTTCTCGTCGAGCAGCTCGACGGCGAGGTCAAGAAGGTCACGCTGGAGCTGCTGACCCTGGCGCGCGGCCTCGGCACGCCGGCCGCCGTCTGGGCCGGCCCCGGCCTCACCGACGGCGCCAAGGCCAAGCTGGCCGAGTACGGCGCCGAGAAGATCTACGTCGCCTCCTCCGCCGACGTGGTCGACCACGTGGTGGCCCCCAAGGCCGAGCTGCTCGCCCAGCTCGTGGCCGACAAGTCGCCCGCCGCCGTGCTGGTGGCGGCCACGGCCGAGGGCAAGGAGGTCGCCGGCCGCCTCGCGGTCAAGACCGACTCGGGCGTCATCACCGACGCCGTGGGCCTCGGCGAGGGCTTCGTCGCCGACCAGTCCATCTTCGGTGGCGGGGTCAACGTCCGCTCCCGGGTGCGCAAGGGCACGCCCATCGTCGCCGTACGCCCCAACTCCACCGCTCCCGAGCCCGCCGCGGGCGCCGGCGCGGAGGAGGAGGTGTCGCTCACCCTGAGCGAGGCCGCCAGGGCGGCCCGCATCGTCGAGCGGGTCAAGCAGGAGAAGGGTGCCCGTCCCGAGCTGACCGAGGCCGCGATCGTGGTCTCCGGTGGGCGCGGCGTCGGCTCGGCCGAGAACTTCTCGGTCATCGAGGGCCTGGCCGACGCGCTCGGCGCGGCCGTGGGCGCCTCGCGCGCCGCCACGGACGCCGGCTGGTACCCGCACCAGTTCCAGGTCGGCCAGACCGGCAAGACCGTCTCGCCGCAGCTCTACATCGCGGCCGGCATCTCCGGCGCCATCCAGCACCGGGCCGGCATGCAGACCGCGAAGACGATCGTGGCGATCAACAAGGACCCGGAGGCGCCGATCTTCGAGCTCGCCGACTACGGCGTCGTGGGCGACCTGCACCAGGTCGTTCCGCAGCTCACCGAAGAGGTCGCCAAGCGGAAGTAGCGGCAGGGGGAGAGCACGGTCTTCGCTTGACGGCGCTTCGCGCACAGGGCTCAGGCTGTGACATTGGGGGGCCCCGGCCCCCCAAACCCCTGCTCAAGAGCCGCTTCGCCGATTCGGTGGCCAGTCACGTCGGGCCGGCCGGAGGCACCCCCGAAACGGCGGGTCTCGATGGCCGTTTCCCATAACTCCATGTGTTTGTCATGTGACAATAAGTGTCATGCCGTCCCCCCGCCATGACGCCCTCACTCGGCTGTTCAGCAACCGTCCGCAACTGGCGGTCGAGGTTCTGCGTGATCTTCTGGGTATGGAACTGCCTGCCACGCCGCTGATCCGGCTTGAGGATTCCACCTTCAACACTCGGCCGTCCGACGACATCGAGGCCGACCTGGTCCTCGTCCTGGGGCCTCCGCGGACGCCGGCGCACGCCATCATCGTCGAGATCCAGCAGGACAAGTCCAAGAACCCCCAGCAACTGGCACGCTATGCCGCCGCGTTGTGGTTGATGCTGGGCTGCGATGTCACGGTCCTGATCGTCTGTCCCGATCGTGGGGTTGCCGCCCACTATGCGTTGCCGATCGATTCCGGGCTGGCCGGCTATCGCTTCCAGGCTCAGGTGCTGGGGCCGGACGGCATACCGGCCATCATCGATCCTCAGGAGGCTGCTGCCAACCTGGGGTTGTCGGCGATGGCGGTCATGGTCCACGGTCGTGACCGCAAGGTGGTGGAGGCTTTCACCACAGCGTTGAGCACGCTGCGTGATGAACACGCTCCGAAGTACTATGAATACGCCTACAGCATGTCGGCGCCCGAAGTGCGGCACCTCCTGGAGGAGATCATGACGTCCACAGACTGGCCCGTCTACAGCCCCTTCGCCCGCGAACACTACGGCCGTGGCCTCGACGAAGGCCGAGCCGAGGGCAAGACTGAGGGCGCAGCCGAAGAGGCGGCCAGGATGCTGATGCTTGTGCTGGGAGCGCGTGGCTTCGAGGTTCCGGAGGACATGCGCGCACGGATCTCTTCGTGTGCTGATCTCGCTCAGCTGGAGGGCTGGGCTACTCGCGCGGTGACCGTCCAGTCTCTTCAGGAGTTGTTCGACCAGAGCGGCTGACGGCGTCGTCAGGGTGAACGCCAGCCGGGTCGTGTGTCAGGCGGGGTGAGAAGTCGGCGCCCGAAGTGCGGCACCTCCTGGAGGAGATCATGACGTCCACAGACTGGCCCGTCTACAGCCCCTTCGCCCGCGAACACTACGGCCGTGGCCTCGACGAAGGCCGAGCCGAGGGCGCAGCCGAAGAGGCGGCCAGGATGCTGATGCTTGTGCTGGGCGCGCGTGGCTTCCATGTTCCGGAGGACATGCGCGCACGGATCTCTTCGTGTGCTGATCTCGCTCAGCTGGAGGGCTGGGCTACTCGCGCGGTGACCGTCCAGTCTCTTAAGGAGTTGTTCGACCAGAGCGGCTGATGGCGTCGTCGGGGTGGACGTCATTCGGTCATCGTCGCCGGTCGCGTCCGGTCCGCTCTGAAAGACCGCCGGTCGGCAGGGGAGTCGTCACCAGTGGCGCGAGGGCGTCCCGGATGACGTGGAACGGCGCCGCACGGAGTCATCCGTGCGGCGCCGTTCGCGTGGCACCCCGAGCGTGACGCCCAGGGCGTGATGGCTCAGGCGGCGACCTCGACGCGCTCGCGCTCGCGCGCCGGCAGTACCCGGACCGCCTCCGGCTCCTCGCGCGGCAGCAGGCGTGCGGCCAGCGTGATCAGCAGGCCGAGCACCACCGCGAGCCCGAGCGCGGTACGCAGCGAGGTGGCGTCCGACAGGAACCCGATCACGACCGGGCCGAGCAGCAGCCCCGCGTAGCCCATGGCGCCGGCCTGGGCGATCGCCGGCCCGGGGTTGTCCGTGGCGGTGCCGGCGAGGGACAGGGTCATCGGCGAGATCGTCGCCACGCCGAGCCCGACGAAGAACATCGCGAGCACCGCCATCAGCGGCGCGGGCGCCGCCAGCACGACCGTGAAGAACCCGGCCGTTGCCAGCCCCGACACGGTCAGCATGCCGCGTACTCCGAACCGCGACCGCAGCCGGTCGCCGGTCAGCCGGGCGATCAGCATGCCCACCTCGAACACCGGATAGCCGAGCGCCGCCACCGCCTCCGGCGCGCCCAGCGTGTCACGCATGAACAGGCCGTTCCAGTCGGCGACCGTGCCCTCGACCATGAACGCGAAGAACATCAGCGCGCCCAGCAGGTAGACGATCGGCGGCATGCGGCGCCGTGCGGCCG
Source organism: Nonomuraea rhodomycinica (assembly GCF_013363995.1). Lineage (GTDB taxonomy): Bacteria > Actinomycetota > Actinomycetes > Streptosporangiales > Streptosporangiaceae > Nonomuraea > Nonomuraea rhodomycinica. Next base: position 207,800 of record NZ_JABWGO010000011.1, read on the forward strand.
TCCCGGCCTCGCGGGCGGGGGCCTCGGCGAGGTACGCGCGGCCGGCCAGGATCATCACCGGTAGGGAGACCAGGCCGACGAGCGCCAGGTTCGCGGTGAAGGACAGGCCCAGCGCGATGGCCAGGCTGCCCAGCGCGCCCGCGGAGATGGCGCCGACGCACCAGCCCGCGTGCATGCCGTTCATCAGGGGACGCCCGTAGGCGCGCTCGACGGTGGAGCCCTGCGCGTTCATCGCGATGTCCACCATGCCGAACGCGAGGCCGAAGAACGCGGCGGCGCCCAGGAGGACCGGCAGGTTCGGCGCGAACGCCACGCCCACCAGGCCGAGCGCCGTGAGCGGCCCGCCGACGCGCAGGACGCTCCTGCTCCCGAAGCGGGCCATGACGCGGCGCATGGACTGCATGGTGACCAGGGCGCCGAGGCCCCAGACGAGCAGGATGGCGCCCACGACGGACTCCGACAGGCCCAGCTTGTCGGTCAACGCCGGGATGCGCACGGTCATCGTGCCCACCATCAGGCCGGCCATCACGAACGTCAGGACGGCCCCGTACCGGGCCGTCCGCAGGTCCTTCGCCATCATCACAGCGCACCTCTCAGAGCGTCACGAACGTCATTCGAAAAGTCGGGGGAGGGGCGCCGGCGGGGGTGCCGGCACCCTCTCGGGGGTTCGGGCACCGGCGGGGGCCGGCGCCCTTGGGGGGAGGGTCGGGCGCGGCGGGGGCCGGCGCCCTTGGGGGCTCGGTGGGGCGCGGCGGGGATGCCGCGGCCCTCGGGGAGGGGGACGGGCGCCGGCGGGGGCCGGCGTCCTGGGGCATGCGGACGCCCGCCGGGTCGTGGCCGGCGTCCGGGGGGGGGGGGCGCGGCGGGGTGCCGCGGCCTGGTCACGGAGATCGCCTGGTGGGCGCGGCGGGCCCTGTCTCCGTGAGGGGGCCATGGGCCGGAACGCGGGGGAAACGGGCCCACGCGAGGTGAGCGCCGTGCGTCCCCGCACCGGCCGCCGCGGCCCGGGCTGATCCCCGGGCCAGAGCCTCCAACACCGCTGTCGGTCGCCTTATTTCCATCCGGCGCCGCCTTTACGGCTCGCCCGATTCCTCGGGCCGCCGCCGGGTCTCCTCGGGCGGATCTACGGCGCCGGAGGAGGTTTCAGCAGCGCGCGCAGGCGGGCCTCCAGGGCCCGCAGGTCGCTCTCGGTGTTGAGCTCCGGGTCGTGGCTGGCCACGTCCCAGAGCCCCTCGCACGCGAGGCGCACCACCTGGGAGGCGAGCGGGTCGGGCTCTACGTCCAGCCCCTCGCGGTGCCAGCGGGCCATGGCCTCGCGCAGCGGCGCCAGCAGGAACAGGTTGCCCGACGCCCCGGTGACCACGGCCCATCGTCGCAGCCGGCCCGAGCGGACGGCCGCCAGCGTGGCGGCGATGTAGCGCTCGGTGTAGGTGTCGTCCGGCTGGGCGGCCATGAGCTGGTCGAACTCGTCGATGAGACGCTCGACCATGCCCTTGATCAGGGCCTCCTTGCTGCCGAAGTGGTAGAGGAGGCCACCTTTGCTCACCCCCGCGCGGTCGGCGACGGCGGAGAGCGTGAGCGCGGCCGAGCCCTGATCGCAGAGCAGATCCTCCGCGGCGTCCAGCAACTCGTCCCGTCTCATGCCTCTACTGTACCGTCCGGACGGTACAGTAGCAAACGAGATACCCTAGGCGGGTGAGCAGACCGTCGGCCTACCTTGATCACGCTGCGACCACGCCGATGCTTCCCGAGGCGATCGAGGCCATGACCGAGCAGCTCGGTCAGGTCGGCAACGCCTCGTCGCTGCACGCGGCGGGCCGGCGGGCACGCCGGGTCGTCGAGGAGGCGCGCGAGAGCATCGCCGACGCGCTGGGCGCCCGGCCGAGCGAGGTGGTCTTCACCTCCGGCGGCACCGAGGCCGACAACCTCGCGGTCAAGGGCCTCTACTGGGTGCGCGCCCCGCGCCGCCGCGTCCTGGTCAGCTCGGTGGAGCACCACGGCGTGCTCGACCCGGCCCACTGGCTGGCCGACACGCAGGGCGCCCAGGTGGAGCTCCTGCCCGTCGACGAGCTCGGCCGCGTCCGGCCCGACGCGCTGCGCGCCGCGATCGACCGCGACCCGGACGACGTCGCCCTGGTCAGCGTGATGTGGGCCAACAACGAGGTCGGCACCGTCCAGCCGATCCACGTGCTCGCCGCGGCGGCACGCGACCACGGCATCCCCTTCCACACCGACGCGGTGCAGGCGGTCGGCCAGCTCCCCGTGTCGTTCGCCGCGTCGGGGGCCGACGCGGTCACCGTCAGCGGCCACAAGACCGGCGGCCCCGTCGGGGTGGGCGCGCTGCTGCTGGCGCGCGGCCTGACCCCGGTTCCCGTCCAGCACGGCGGCGGGCAGGAGCGCGACGTGCGCTCCGGCACGCTCGACGCGCCCGCCATCGCGGGCTTCGCCGCCGCGGTGCGGATCGCGGTCAAGGAGCAGGAGAGCCAGCGGCTACGGCTGGCGGAGCTGCGCGACGACCTCATCCGGCGGGTCCGCCAGGCGGTGCCCGACGTGGTGCTCAACGGCGACCCCGCCGAACGGCTGCCGGGCAACGCCCACTTCTCGTTCCCCGGCTGCGAGGGCGACGCGCTGCTCATGCTGCTCGACGCCAAGGGCGTGGAGTGCTCGACCGGTTCGGCCTGCTCGGCGGGTGTGGCGCAGCCGTCCCACGTGCTGCTGGCCATGGGCGCCGACGCGGTGTCGGCGCGCGGCTCCCTCAGGTTCTCGCTGGGACACACCTCGACGCGCGACGACGTGGACCGGCTCGTCGAGGTGCTGCCGGCGGCCGTCGAACGTGCCCGCCGCGCCGGCTTGAGCTGACCGCCGACCCTCCGGCGCCTCCCTGCGCTTCCCGGGCTTTGGGCGGTCAGGTGAGGAAGGGGGCGACCGCGGTCCAGGCCGGGTCCTCCGTCACCGCCACCCGCGCCTTGCCCTCGTTCCACCCCTTGGCCAGCTCCTTGGCCCAGGCGGCGGCGTCGCCTTCCGGGTCGGCGTACACGTGGAAGACCCGTAGGCCCTCGGCGCTCACGTGGGCGGCCAGCAGGGCCGTCTCCCGCCGGTCGAGCAGCCCGGCCGACAGCCGCTCCTCGAAGGCGCGCAGCGCGGCGAGCGAGTCGCCCGCGGGCAGGCCGCCCTCGTCGCGGTGCCGGTACGGCAGCGTGATCTCCACGTGCCGGTCGAACAGCGGATGGTCCACCGGCCGCAGCGGATGGCGGGCGGTCGCCGTCAGCGGCGCGCCGCGGCCCGTCCGGCCCTCCAGCAGCGCCCACTGCTCCTCGCCCGCGCCGGGCGCGAGGTCCGCGGCCAGGTCGGCCACCACGGCCGGCAGGTGCGCGGCGGCCACCGCGTCGATCGGCTCGAACGTCACCGGGGTGATCTCACCCACCCAGCGGGCCACCTCGTCCTCGCCCAGCAGCCAGTCGAGGGCGATCAGAGTCCCCTCCAGCCGGTCGTCCTCGTCGAGGTCGGCGAAGGCGGGATGGTAGGCCGACACGTCGACGCGCGAGCCGTCGCGCGGCACACGCAGCCCGAGCGTCAGCTTGTCCAGCTTGAACGTTTCCCCGTCCACGTTGACCGTGCGCTCCGTCGCCCGCGGGTCGGCCTGCCGCGACGGGTGGAACTCCCACAGCAGGTCGCCCTCCGGCGCCGCCGCGGCCCAGCGGTGGGCCAGCGGCCGCAGCTCGGCGTCGCCCGCGGCGGTCACCACCAGGGCGTGCGCCGCCTCCTTGCCGGGGGCGAGCTCCCACTTCAGGTCGGGGTGGAGCGCCAGCACGGCGCCGTCGACCAGTTGCCCGAAGCCGAGGATGTCGTCGGCGGCGACCAGGGAGTCGACGCGGGGCCGCGCCTGCTGCCACCACGCCCAGAACGCGGACACGCGGTCACCCGGCCCGCCCGTCCCGTGCCCGCCGGTGCCGTCCTCGCCGTTCTGGCGCCCGAACAGTCGCATAGCCGTGAATCCTTCCAGACCGCGCGCGTGCTCGCGCCCTCACCCCGGCCCGGGGCCCCAGGATGTGGCCGTGCCGCGGCATGCCGCCGAGCCCTCCGGGCCGCACCGGGCGCGAGGCCCACTCTCCATCGGACAGTACGCTTGGAACGTCATGGGATTGCGTGTGCTTGCCGCCATGTCGGGCGGCGTCGACTCAGCCGTGGCCGCCGCGCGGATCGCCGAGGCCGGTCACGATGTCACCGGTGTCCATCTCGCCCTGTCGGCCAACCCCCAATCCCACCGCACGGGCGCCCGGGGCTGCTGCACGATCGAGGACTCGCGTGACGCGCGCCGCGCCGCCGACGTGATCGGCATCCCGTTCTACATCTGGGACATGGCCGAGCGCTTCCAGCGCGACGTGGTCGAGGACTTCGTCGCCGAGTACGCCGCGGGCCGCACGCCCAACCCGTGCCTACGGTGCAACGAGAAGATCAAGTTCGCGGCGGTGCTCGACCGGGCGCTGGCGCTCGGGTTCGACGCCGTGGCGACCGGCCACCACGCCAGGCTCGTCGACGGCGTGCTCTCGCGCAGCGTCGACCAGGCCAAGGACCAGTCGTACGTGCTGGGCGTGCTCACCCGCGAGCAGCTCAGCCACGCGATCTTCCCGCTGGGCGACTCCACCAAGGCCGAGGTGCGCGAGGAGGCGGCCCGGCGCGGCCTGACCGTCGCCGACAAGCCCGACAGCCACGACATCTGCTTCATCGCCGACGGCGACACCCGGGGCTTCCTGGCCGAGCGGCTCGGCGCCGCCGAGGGGCCGATCGTCGACCAGTCGGGCGAGGTCGTGGGCAGCCACCAGGGGGCCCACGGGTTCACGGTGGGCCAGCGCAAGGGCCTGCGCATCGACCGGCCGGCCGCCGACGGCAGGCCGCGTTACGTGCTGTCCATCGAGCCGGTGTCCAACACCGTCACCGTGGGGCCGCGCTCGGCGCTGGAGGTCACGACGATCACGTGCGGCCGTCCGGTCTGGAACGGCCCGTCGAGCCTCGACGACCTGACCGTCCAGCTGCGCGCGCACGGCGAGGTGTACGGGTGCCGCTTCGAGGAGACCGGCGAGGGGCTGCGCATCGAGCTCGACCGGCCGGCCACGGGCGTCGCCGCGGGGCAGGCCGCGGTGCTCTACTCGGGCGCGACCGTCGTCGGCAGCGCCACGATCACCCACGCGGCCTGACCACTCCCAGGTCCCTTCCGTTCTCCTCCGGACCCGCCCGCCCTTCGCGGACGGACGGCCCGGAGGAGCTGGGAGAAGCGTCAGGAGCGCGGCGCGTCAGGCCAGGTCGACCGACCCGCCGGCGGGGACGCGCCGGATGTCGGCGCCCTGCTTGTCGGCCTCCAGCTTGAGCCAGGTGTCCAGCAGCCCCAGCCCCACCTCGCTGTACAGCGCGTCATGCGTCGAGTACGCCCGCGCCGGCCGGATCGTGCGCAGGTACTCGACCATGTCCGGCAGCCTCAGCCACGGCGCCGTGGTGGGCACCAGCAGCGTCGGCACCTCCACCCCGGGCACCGTCAGCGCGTCACCCGGGTAGAACACCTCGTCGTCGATCAGGAACCCGACGTTCTCCACGACCGACATGTCGGGATGGTTCGCCGCGTGCCACTCGCCGAACGCCCGCACCCCGAACCCCGCCACCTCGAACGCGTCGCCGTGGCGCACCGTCTGCACCTTGACCGGCACCTCCGCCAGCTCACCGGCGACCGCCTCGCACGTCCAGACCTCCAGGTCGGCGGGCGCGGACCGCAAGCGGTCGGGGTCGAGGTGGTCGGCGTGCTGGTGCGTGATGAGCACCGCGTCGGCGCCGTCCAGAGCCTCGGCCTCGCTGAAGATCCCCGGGTCGATGACGAGGACCTTGCCGTCCTTCTCCAGCCGCCAGCACGCGTGGCCGTACTTGATGAGCCTCATCTTGGAGAGCCTACGCTTGTCCCATGTTGACGTGGGAAGCCACCGGGGTCGGGTCGCATCCCGGCCAGGATCACCTTGAGGCGGCGCGGGTCGTGTTCGGCGAAGTGCCGGGGCTGCCGTACCTGCCGGAGCTGCCCGGGCGGGGCGTGGGCGCCGACATGATCGGCCGTACGGCGGGCCTGCTGATCGACCTGCCGGTGGAGGTGCAGCCGTCCGGATGGCGGCTGACCGGGCGGCCGGGGCGCGACCACCAGCGGGCCGTCGACCACCTCAGGCGTGACCTCGACGGCCTGGAGGAGGTCGGGCACGCCTACGAGGGGCCGCTGAAGGTGCAGGTGTGCGGCCCGTGGACGCTGGCCGGGGCGCTGGAGCTGCGCCACGGCGACAAGGTGCTGTCCGACCACGGCGCGGTGCGCGACCTGGCCGAGTCCCTCGCGCAGGGGGTGGCCGACCACGTCGCGGAGGTGCGACGGCGGCTGCCCGGCGTCACCGAGGTGGTGCTCCAGCTCGACGAGCCGGGCCTGCCGGGGGTGCTGGCCGGCACCGTGCCGACCGCCTCGGGCTTCGGGCGGCTGCCCGCCGTGGAGGAGTGGCGGGTGGAGGAGTCGCTGCGCGCGTTCCCGTCGCCGATCGTCCACTGCTGCGCGCCGTCCGTGCCGTACGACGTGCTGCGCAGAGCGGGCGTGCGCGGCGTCTCCGTGGACGCCTCCCTCGTCCGGCGGCGCGACGAGGACGCGGTCGGCGAGGCCGTGGAGGCGGGGCTGCTGCTGTTCCTCGGCGTGGTGCCCGGCACCGACACACGGCTGCCGGACGTGGGCGTCGTCGCCAAGCCCGCGCTGGAGCTGTGGCGCCGCCTCGGGTTCGCGGCCGAGCGGCTGGCGGAGCAGGTCGTGCTGACGCCGTCGTGCGGGCTGGCCGGCGCCTCCCCGGCGTACGCGAGGGTGGCCCTGGCGGCCTGCCGCAAGGCGGCCCGCGTGCTCAGCGAGGATCCGGAGGCGGGGGCCGCCGGATGACCTCTCACCTGGCCAATCTTGTCGGTGCCCGGCGATAGCGTTCTCCCAGGGGTCGTAAGAGGAAGGAGTCCGGCGTGAGCGAGCCGAACACCGAAGCCGGGGGCGTGCCGGTGGAGGCGCTGAAGCGCCATGCGGAGCTGTCGGAGCTGGTGGAGGAGGCGCGCTGGCGCTACTACGTGCTCGACCAGCCCACGGTCAGCGACGCCCAGTTCGACGCCTGGTTCAACGAGCTGCTGGCGCTGGAGGAGGCGCATCCCTCGCTCCAGACGCCCGACTCGCCGACCCAGAAGGTGGGTGCGCCGGTCTCGGGCGACTTCGCCAAGGTGCAGCACCTCGCCCGCATGGAGAGCCTCGACAACGCCTTCGACGCCGAGGACATGGCGGCCTGGCAGGCGCGCGCCGAGCGGCTCGCCGAGCGCGACCCCGCTCCCTACCTCGTGGAGCTCAAGATCGACGGGCTCGCGGTGGCGCTGATCTACCGTGACGGCAAGCTGGAGCGCGGCGCGACGCGCGGCGACGGCCGCACCGGCGACGACGTGACGGCCAACGTCCGCACCATCAAGGGCGTGCCCCACCGGCTCAAGGGCGACGACGTGCCCAGCCTGGTCGAGGTGCGCGGCGAGGTCTACATCCCGGTCGCCGACTTCAAGACGCTCAACGAGCAGCTCGTCGAGCAGGGCAAGCCGCCGTTCGCCAACCCGCGCAACTCGGCGGCCGGCACCCTGCGGCAGAAGGACCCGCGCATCACCGCCCAGCGCCCGCTGCGCATGATCGTCCACGGGGTCGGCGTCTGGGAGGGCGCCACCCCGCCGCGCACGCAGTCCGAGATGTACGAGCGGCTGCGCGAGCTGGGGCTGCCGGTGAGCGACCTGTACCGGGTCGTGGGCAGCCCGGCCGAGGTCGACGAGTTCATCGAGCACTACCACGTGCACCGGCACGACCCCGCGTACGAGATCGACGGCGTGGTCGTCAAGGTCGACGACTTCCGGCTCCAGCGGGAGCTGGGCTCCACCTCGCGGGCGCCGCGCTGGGCCATCGCCTACAAGTACCCGCCGGAGGAGGTCAACACCAAGCTCCTCGACATCCAGGTCGGCGTCGGCCGCACGGGCCGGGTCACGCCGTTCGCGGTGATGGAGCCGGTGTCCGTGGCCGGGTCCACGGTCGAGCGGGCCACCCTGCACAACGCCGCGATCGTGGTCAAGAAGGGCGTGCTCATCGGCGACACCGTGGTGCTGCGCAAGGCGGGCGACGTCATCCCCGAGATCGTCGGGCCGGTGACGGCGCTGCGCGACGGCTCCGAGCGGGAGTTCGTCATGCCCACGCACTGCCCCGAGTGCGGCACCGAGCTGGCCTACGAGCGCGAGGGCGACGCCGACCTGCGCTGCCCCAACGCGCGAAGCTGTCCCGCGCAGATCCGCGAGCGCCTCTACTTCGCGGCCGGGCGCAACGCCCTCGACATCGACGGCCTCGGCTACGTCGCGGCCACCGCGCTCAGCCAGCCGCTGCCGCCGCAGGAGCCGGTGGTGCGCACCGAGGCCGACCTGTTCGACCTGACGCTCGACCAGCTCATCCCGATCCGCTCCGTGGTCCGCGACATGGACAGCGGCCTGCCCAAGATCGACCCGAAGACGGGCGAGGAGAAGGTCGTCTCGTTCTTCTCCAACCTCAGCGGCGAGGCCAGCCAGAACGCGGTCAAGCTCATGGAGTCGCTGGAGCAGGCCAAGCAGGTGCCGCTGTGGCGGGTGCTCGTGGCGCTGTCGATCCGCCACATCGGCCCGCCCACCGCCCAGCTCCTCGCCCGCGAGATGCGCTCGATGGACGCCATCATGAACGCCTCGGAGGAGGAGCTGGCCGCGGTCAAGGACATCGGGCCGCGCACGGCCGCGGTGATCCGGGAGTGGTTCCAGGTCGACTGGCACCGCGAGATCGTCGAGCGCTGGCGCGCGGCGGGGGTCCGCATGGAGGACGAGCCGGCGCCGGAGAAGGGGCCGCAGATCCTCGACGGGCTCACGTTCGTGGTGACGGGCACGCTGGAGGGCTACACCCGCGACACGGCGGCCGAGGCGATCACCAGCCGGGGCGGCAAGGTGGCGGGCTCGGTCTCCAAGAAGACCGCGTTCGTCGTCGTGGGGGAGAACGCCGGGTCGAAGTACGACAAGGCGGTCAGCCTGGGGGTGCCGATCCTGGACGAGGCGGGCTTCGAGACCCTCCTCAAGGACGGCCCGGAGGAGGCGGCCAAGGTGGCGGTCCAGCCGGAGGCATAGGCGCCACACCCGCCTTTGAGGTCCACTGGGGGCGGCGGGTCTGGCCTGGGCGTTCGGGTCCGAGGTCCGTTCGGGCCCCCGGCTTCGCGCCCCGGCATCGTCCCACGCGTTCCGCGCGTGGATCACCGCTCCCAGGAGTTCCGTGGGCCAGGACCGCTCCCGCAGGCTCCGCCGCCCAGAGTTCCTCCCCGCGTGCCTCTCGACCCCGCGCGGTGCCGGGTTGCGGTGGGCGCGACACGCCCGGCGGAAGAACAGATCACATCTAGGGGTAGCAAAAGGGCTGAAAGTCGCCGCGCAGGTACAGAGCGTCGATATGCTGTCTACACAGTGTGCTTTCCGGGCATATGTCCGATAGGAGAAGTGACGGAACGTACGCGGTTGGTTTCGCGAAGTGGGGTAAAGGTCGTACCCTCCCATAGTGACCTGATGGGGGTTCTGTTTACCGATGACTGACCCAACCGACACCCGCGACACAGGACCACGCGTCGGCACGCCCCTGTGGGCGTACCTCGCGGGCGTCACCGTGATCGGCTTCACCGCCCTCGCCGTGTCCCTGCTCCGGCTGGACGTGGGGCCGATGGTGGAGCTCGCCCGCACGTCCCTGTTCTGGGTGCTGGCCGTGCTGGTCATCCTGGGGGAGCTGCGGCCCGTGATGGTGTCCTCGGCGGCCCTGGTCGGCGGCACGTATCCCTCGACGATGTTCACCTTCGCCGTGCTGCTGCACTTCGGTCTGCCCGTGGCGGTGATCACGCAGTGCGTGGCCGTCGCGATCAACGGGGTGGTGACGCGCCGGGCCTGGCATCGGGTGATGTTCAACACCGCGCAGTCGACGCTCGCGCTGACCGCCGCCGCCGTGGTGCTGGGCGTGTTCGGGATCGTGCCGAGCCCGGCTCAGCCGTGGGTGCCGGAAGGGGCCGACCTGCCCGCCATCGGCATCGCGGGCGTCGCCTACTTCGCCGTGCGGGCCGCGCTGGTCAGCGGCGCCGTCGCCCTGCACGAGCGCCGGTCGATCGTGCGCGTGATCAGGGCCTCGATCGGCCCGCAGAGCCTGGTGTACGCGGGGCTGCTCGGCCTCGCGCCGCTGGTCGTGGTCGTCATGAGCCAGGCGCCCGAGATGGTGCCGCTGTTCGTGGCGCCGCTGGCCGCCGTCTACTTCACCGCGACGCTGTCGATGCGGCGCGACCACCAGGCGCTGCACGACGAGCTGACCGGGCTGCCCAACCGCAAGATGCTCATCGTCAGCACCGAGGAGGCGCTGGCCGAGGCCCGCCAGGACGAGCGGGTCGGCCTGTTCCTGCTGGACCTCGACCGGTTCAAGGAGGTCAACGACACCATGGGGCACCCGGTGGGCGACCGGCTGCTCCAGATGGTGGCCCACCGGCTGACCCACTCCGTACGGCCCGGCGACGTGGTGGCCAGGCTGGGCGGCGACGAGTTCGCCGTGCTCCTGCCCTCGATCCGAGACGCCCACGCGGCGCGCGAGGTGGCGTCCCGGCTGCGGGCGGCCCTGACCGAGCCCGTCCGCCTGGAGGGGATGACGTTCGACCTCGACGGCTCGGTCGGCATCGCCCTCTACCCCGACCACGCCCCCGACTTCGAGCTGCTGCTGCAACGCGCCGACGTGGCCATGTACCTCGCCAAGGAGGGCCGTACGGGCGTGGAGCTCTACCAGCCCAACAAGGACCGCAACTCGCCCGAGCGCCTCAACCTGCTCGGCGACCTGCGCCGCGCCGTCGACAACGGCGAGCTGCGGCTGCACTACCAGCCCAAGGTCAGCCTGGCCGACGGCGCGGTCCACGGGGTCGAGGCGCTGCTGCGCTGGCGGCACCCGGTGCACGGGCCGATCGCGCCGTCGGAGTTCATCCCGCTGGCCGAGCAGTCGTACCTGATGCGCCAGCTCACCGCGTACGTCATCGACAGCGCGCTGGAGCAGGCCGCCCGATGGTGGCACACGGGCCTGCCGGTACGGGTCTCGGTCAACATCTCCGCCCGCGACCTGCTCGACTCGGCGCTGCCGGAGCAACTGGAGCTGGGGCTGGCCAAGTACCAGCTCCCGCCGGCGGCCATCCAGCTGGAGGTCACCGAGCGCATCCTCATGGGCGACCAGGCCTACCAGCACGAGGCGATCAAGGCACTGGCCGCGCTGGGAGTGCCGCTCGCGCTCGACGACTTCGGCACCGGCTACTCCTCGCTCATCCGGCTCCAGCGGCTGGCCATCTCCGAGGTCAAGATCGACGCGTCGTTCGTGCGGCGCATCGCCGAGTCCGAGGACGACGCGCGGATCGTCCGCTCCATCGTCGACCTGGTCCGCTCGCTCGGGCTGCGCTCGGTCGCCGAGGGCGTCGAGACGGACGCGGCGGCGCTGCGGCTGGCCGAGATGGGGTGCGACCTGGGTCAGGGCTGGCTGTTCGGCAAGCCGATGTCCCCGGCCGACGCCACGACGTGGCTGCGCGACCGCTTCGAGCCCTCGTCGGCCATCGAGTACGGATACCGGCCCGAGGTCACCCAGACGGCGTGAGCGAGCGGGCGCGCCAGATCTCCAGCGCCCGCCGGGCCGGCCAGATGGCCAGCGCCGGCCACCCGAGAGTGGTGAGCACCACCATGACGGCGAACCTGTAGTCGAAACTGCCAGGGTGGTACACCTCCGCCCCATCGCCGACGTCGATCGCCGGCACCCGGTCTCCCGGGACGACCGAGAAGCTGAGGTCGCGCATGATGGTGTAGTCCCTGGTCTCCCGGCCGTCGGCCGACGCGAAGGCTCCGTGCCAGGAGCAGGAGCCGTGCCGGCAATGCTGCTCCTTCGCGGTGAATGTCCCCGGGACGCCCTCGTTCCTGGCGGCGCGGGCCTCGAAGGAGATGGTGGAGACGGTCAGGAAGGCCGTCAGGACGCCGGCCGCCAACAGGGCCACCATGCCGAGCAGGGTGAGCACGAACCACTTCCGAGTCCTGCGATCCATCGGCGCTCCCGGACATGTAGACCCGCTACGTGGATCATGCACCCGGTCCGGGTCTGTTGCCAGGGTGTCAATGGTTCGGAGGCGTTCCGTCACGGCCCCTAGGATGTGAGTGTCCAAACTCCATCCACGAAACGGGTTCAACGACTCATGTCCGCCATAACCCGCGACGAGGTCGCGCACCTGGCCCGGTTGTCCAGGCTGGCGCTCACCGACGACGAGCTCGACCACTACGCCACGCAGCTCGATGCCATCATCGAGTCGGTCGCGAAGGTCGCCGAGGTCGCCGCCGAGGACGTGCCGCCGTCGTCGCACGCGCTCCCGCTGACCAATGTCTTCCGTGCCGACGAGGTGCGACAGTCCCTGACGCCCGAGCAGGCGCTCTCCGGCGCCCCCGCCGTCGAGGACGACCGCTTCCGGGTGCCGCGCATCCTCGGGGAGGAGGCATGAGCTTGATCCAGAAGAGCGCCGCCGAGCTCGGCGCGCTGGTCGCGGCCGGTGAGGTGTCGGCCGTCGAGGTGGCCGAGGCGCACCTCGACCGCATCGCCGAGGTCGAGCCCAAGATCAACGCGTTCCTGCACGTCGACCGGGAGGTGACGCTCGGCCAGGCGCGCGCCGTCGACGAGCGGCTGCGCTCCGGTGAGCGGCTCGGCCCGCTGGCCGGCGTGCCGATCGCGCACAAGGACATCTTCACCACCCGTGACATGCCGACCACGGCCGCGTCCAGGATCCTCGAAGGCTGGCGCCCGCCGTACGACGCGACCGTGACGCGCCGCCTGCGCGAGGCCGGGCTGGTCATCCTGGGCAAGACCAACCTGGACGAGTTCGCGATGGGCTCCTCCACGGAGAACTCCGCCTACGGCCCGACCCGCAACCCGTGGGACCTGGACAAGATCCCCGGCGGCTCGTCGGGTGGTTCGAGCGCGGCCGTCGCCGCGTACCAGGCGCCGCTGTCCACCGGCACCGACACGGGCGGCTCGATCCGGCAGCCCGCAGCCGTCACCGGCATCGTCGGCATGAAGCCGACCTACGGCGGCTCGTCCCGGTACGGCCTGATCGCCTTCGCCAGCTCGCTCGACACGCCGGGCCCGTTCGCCCGCAACGTGCTCGACGCGGCGCTGCTGCACGAGGCGTTCTCCGGGCACGACCCGCTCGACTCGACCTCCATCGACGCGCCGGTGCCCTCCGTGGTGGAGGCGGCCCGGCAGGGCGACGTGGCGGGCCTGCGGGTCGGCGTGGTCAAGGAGTTCGGCGGCGAGGGCTTCCAGCCGGGCGTGCAGGCCCGCTTCAACGAGGCGGTGGCGCTGCTGGAGTCGCTCGGCGCCAAGGTCGTCGAGATCTCCTGCCCGTCGTTCGCGACGGCGCTGCCCGCCTACTACCTGATCGCGCCGTCGGAGTGCTCGTCCAACCTGGCGCGCTTCGACGCCATGCGCTACGGCCTGCGCGTCGGCGACGACGGCACCCGCAGCGCCGAGGAGGTCATGGCGCTGACCCGGGCCGCCGGCTTCGGCCCCGAGGTCAAGCGGCGCATCATGCTCGGCACGTACGCCCTGTCGAGCGGCTACTACGACGCCTACTACGGCCAGGCGCAGAAGGTGCGCACGGTCATCGCGCGGGAGTTCGAGGCCGCCTACCACCAGGTGGACGTGCTGATCTCGCCGACGACGCCGACGACGGCGTTCCCGATCGGCGAGCGGGCCGACGACCCGATGGCGATGTACCTCGCCGACCTGTGCACGATCCCGTCCAACCTGGCGGGCAACGCGGCGATCTCCGTGCCGTGCGGCCTGGCCGACGAGGACGGCCTGCCGGTCGGTCTGCAGATCATGGCGCCGGTGCTGGGCGACGACCGCTGCTACCGCGTCGCCGCCGCGGTCGAGAAGGCCCTGGAGAGCCGCTGGGGCGGCCCGCTGCTGAAGGAGGCTCCGGCCCTGTGACGACCACGAAGATGTCCTACGACGAGGCGCTCGACCGGTTCGAGCCGGTGCTGGGCCTGGAGACGCACGTCGAGCTGGGCACCGCCTCGAAGATGTTCTGCGGCTGCCGCACGATGTTCGGCGCGCCGCCGAACACGCAGGTCTGCCCGACCTGCCTGGCGCTGCCCGGCTCGCTGCCGGTGGCCAACGCCCAGGCGATCGAGTCGACGATCCGCATCGGCCTGGCGCTGAACTGCTCCATCGCCGAATGGTGCCGCTTCGCCCGGAAGAACTACTTCTATCCGGACATGCCGAAGAACTACCAGATCTCGCAGTACGACGAGCCGCTCTGCTTCGACGGCTACATCGACGTCGAGGTCGACGGCGAGACCGTGCGCATCGAGATCGAGCGGGTCCACCTGGAGGAGGACACCGGCAAGTCCACCCACGTGGGCGGCGCGACCGGCCGCATCCACGGGGCCGACTACTCGATCGTCGACTACAACCGCGCCGGCATCCCGCTGGTCGAGATCGTGACCAAGCCCATCCCGGGCGCCGACCGGCTGGCGCCGGAGGTGGCCCGCGCGTACGTCACCGAGCTGCGCGAGATCATGCGTTCGCTCGGCGTCTCCGACGTGCGCATGGAGGAGGGGTCGCTGCGCTGCGACGTCAACGTCTCGCTCATGCCGCGCGGCTCGTCGGAGTGGGGCACCCGCACCGAGACCAAGAACGTCAACTCCCTGCGCAGCGTCGAGCGCGCCGTGCGCAGCGAGATCGAGCGGCAGGGCGCGGTCCTGGCCGACGGCGGCCGGATCGTGCAGGAGACCCGGCACTTCCACGAGGACACCGGCACCACCACGTCCGGCCGGTCCAAGGAGGAGGCGCAGGACTACCGCTACTTCCCCGAGCCCGACCTGGTGCCGATCGCGCCCGACCCGGCGTGGGTGGCCGAGCTGAAGGCGGCGCTGCCCGAGCTGCCGTCGGTCAAGCGCAAGCGGCTGCAGGCCGAGTGGGGGCTGTCCGACCTGGACATGCAGGCCATGCACAACGCCGACGCCATCGACCTGGTCGAGGCGACGGTCGCGGCGGGCGCCCCGGCGGCCGACGCGCGCAAGTGGTGGATGGGCGAGCTGGCGCGCCGCGCCAACGAGAGCGGCACCGCGCTCGCCGAGCTGCCGATCACGCCGGCCCACATCGCCCGCGTCACCGAGCTGGTGGCCTCCGGCGCGCTCAACGACAAGCTCGCCCGCGAGGTGCTGGAGGGCGTGCTGAACGGCGAGGGCACGCCGGACGAGGTGGTCGACAAGCGCGGCCTCAAGATCGTCAACGACGAGGGCGAGCTGTCCGCGATCATCGACGAGGTCCTCGCGGCCAACGCCGACGCGGCCGAGAAGGTCCGCTCCGGCAAGATCGCCGCTGTGGGCGCGCTGGTCGGCGGCGTGATGAAGGCCAGCCGCGGCAAGGCCGACGCGGCCCGGGCGCGGGTGCTGATCCTGGAGAAGCTGGGCGTCTCCGAGTAACCCGAGAGCTCGGTCCGAGTGGCTCAAGAGCTCGGTCCGAGTGGCTCAAGAGCCCGGTCCGAGTGGCTCAAGAGCTCAGAACGTGCGAAAGGCCCCGCCGGCGGATGATCGGCGGGGCCTTGGCACATCCCTGGACGCTCCCTTGAAGCACTGATCGCAGTGCCCCAGAGACGGCGCGTCAATCCTCGACCGCGTGATCTTCTGCGGCCGGTGTCAGTCCTCCTCGTGGATCACGGTCGGGGCGAGCTCCCTGCGCACGGCCAGCCTGCGCACGAGCGGCGTGAGCAGCGCCCCCAGGGCGAGCAGCAGCAGCACCACGGCGACCGGGCTCTTGACCAGCACGGTCACGTCGCCGGCGCCGATGGCCAGGGCCCGGCGGAGCTGGATCTCCGCCATCGGGCCGAGGATCATGCCGATGACGGCCGGGGCCACCGGCAGCCCGAAGCGGCGCATCGCGAACCCGAGCAGGCCGAGCACGTAGAGCACGACCAGGTCCACCACGGTCCCGTTCAGCGCGTAGACGCCCAGGGCGGCGAACACCACGATCCCGGCGTACAGGTAGGGCCGGGGGATGCGCAGCACCCGCGCCCACAGCGGGGCGAGCGGCAGGTTCAGCACCAGCAGCATCGTGTTGCCGATGAACAGCGACGCGATCATGCCCCACACCAGCGCCGGGTTGTGGTCGAACAGCTGCGGTCCGGGCTGCAGGCCGTACTGCTGGAAGGCGGCCAGCAGGATCGCGGCCGTCGCGGACGTGGGCAGGCCCAGCGTCAGCAGCGGCACGAGCGTGCCCGCGGCGGAGGCGTTGTTGGCCGCCTCCGGCCCCGCCACGCCCTCGATGGCGCCCTTGCCGTACTCCTCGCGGGCCGTGCCGCGGGCCAGGCGCTTCTCGGCCGCGTACGACAGGAAGGTGGGGATCTCGGCGCCGCCGCCCGGCAGCGCGCCGAACGGGAAGCCGAGCGCGGTGCCGCGCAGCCACGGCTTCCACGAGCGGGCCCAGTCGGAGCGGCCCATCCAGGCCCGGCCCACGGGCACCACCTCGGGCGTGGAGTGGCGCAGCCGGGAGGCCACGTACAGCGCCTCGCCGAGCGCGAACAGCCCGACCGCGACGATCACCACGTCGATGCCGTCGAGGAGCTGCGGGACGCCCATGGTCAGGCGCGCCTGCCCGGTCTGCTGGTCGATGCCGATGAGCCCGATGACCAGGCCGAGCCCGAGCGAGGCCAGGCCGCGCACGAGCGAGCGCGACAGCACGGCCGAGACCGCGGTGAAGGCGAGGATCGCCAGCGCGAAGTAGTCCTCCGGCCCGAACGCGATCGCGAAGGCCACCACCGCCGGGGCGGCGACCACGAGCAGCGCGGTCGCGATCGTGCCGGCCACGAACGAGCCGATGGCGGCCGTGGCCAGGGCCTGGGCGGCCCGCCCGCGCCGGGCCATCTTGTTGCCCTCCAGCGCGGTGATCATCGACGACGACTCGCCGGGCGTGTTGAGCAGGATCGACGTGGTCGAGCCGCCGTACATGCCGCCGTAGTAGATGCCGGCGAACATGATGAACGCGCTCGCGGGCGGCACCGTGAACGTGATCGGCAGCAGCAGCGCCACGGTCATGGCCGGCCCGATGCCGGGCAGGACGCCGACGAGCGTGCCGAGCGTGACGCCGACCAGCGCGTACAGCAGGTTGACGGGGGTCAGCGCGGCGCCGAACCCGTCGATCAGGAGCTGGAGCGAGTCCACCTACAGCACCCCCCTCAACCAGCCGGCCGGCAGCGTCACGCCCAGCCCCTTGACGAACAGCAGGTACGTCACGAGCCCCAGGACCACCCCGACGACCGCCGCGCGCACCTTGTGCCCGGCGCCGAGGACCACGGACAGCCCGAAGAACAGCAGGGCCGAGCCGATGATCCAGCCGACGACGTTGAGCACGGTGACGAACGCCAGGAAGATCCCGCTCACCAGGGCGACGCTGCGCCAGTCGGCGGGGGCGTCGGCGTCGACGTCCTCGCTCTCCTCCGGGTCGCCCTGGCCGCCGCGCAGCACGTCGATGACGTAGAAAACGCCTACGACGATCATCGCGCCGCCGACCAGGGTGGGGAAGAAGCGCGGGCCGATGCCGAGCTGGGAGGCCGCCGCCGACACGTCGAGCGTGCCGACGATGACCAGCACGCCCAGCGCCAGCACCACGAGGGCGAGCACCAGCTCGGGCCGCCACCGGCGGCGCGGCTCCTCCCCGGCCGAGGGCTCCCCCGAGGGGACGCGCACGGGTGTGTCCGGTGTGGACATCAGGACACGAGCCCCATCTCGGCGATGATGCCCTTGACCCGGGCCTGCTCGGAGGTGAGGTAGTCGGCGAACTGCTGGCCGGTCTGGAAGGAGTCGATCCAGCCGTTCTTGGCGACGGCGTCCTTCCACGGCTGCGAGTCGTGCATCTTGGTGACCAGGTCGGTCAGGGCCTTCTTGTCGCCCTCGCTGACGCCGCCGGGCGCCACGAAGCCGCGCCAGTTGGCCAGCTCGACGTCCAGGCCGCCCTCCTTGAGGGTGGGCGCGTCGAGGCCGGAGATCCGCTGCGCCGAGGTGATGCCCAGGGCGCGCAGCTTGCCGGACTTGACGTGCTCGGCGAACTCGCCGACACCCGAGATGCCGATCGTGACCTTGCCGCCGAGCAGCGCGTTGAGCGCCTCACCGCCGCCGGAGTGGGCGATGTAGTTGACCTTCTTGGGGTCGACGCCCGCGGCCTTGGCCATGAGGCCGGCCACGATGTGGTCGGTGCCGCCCGCCGAGCCGCCGGCGACGGACACCTTGGCCGGGTCCGCCTTCCAGGCCGCGACCAGGTCGGAGAGCTGCTTGAGCGGGGAGTCGGCCGGGACCACGACGATCTCGTACTCCTCGGTCAGCTTGGCGATGGGCGTGGTCTCGGCGAGGGTGACCTTGGACTTGTTCTGCTCGACCGCGCCGAGCATGACCAGGCCCATGGTCATCAGCAGGTTGCCGTTGCCCTTCTCGCCGGCGAGCTGGGACAGGCCGATGGTGCCGCCCGCGCCCGGGACGTTGTAGACCTCGACCCTGCGCTTGGGGTCGGCGGCCTTGAGCGCCTGCTCGGCCACGCGCGAGGTCTGGTCCCAGCCGCCGCCGGGCGAGGCCGGCGCCATGATCCGCAGCGTGCCGGCGGCGCCCGAAGTGCCGCCGCCACCGGCGTTCTCGCCGCAGCCGGTCAGCGCGGCGATGGAGATCGCCGCGAGGGCGGCGAGTATACGCATCCGCATGAGAACTCCAAGGGGGGGATTTCACGGTATGAAACCTGGATGGTGAAGTCCGTCACGCGAGGAGTCGAGCTTTATCTGGTAGTAGTCTTTTAGGTCTTTTTGGTCGCTACCCCGCTGTGACCTGCGGATGTTTCCATGAGTGGGGTGAGACGAGTACGCGACGCGTCCCTCGGGACGCAGCTCTTCGTGCTCCAGATGGTGATCGTGCTGCTCGCCGTCGGGGGCACCGCCGGCGTGTGGGCGGAGCACACGCGCGACCAGCTCGACGCGCTGCACGAACAGCGGGCCCTGGCCATCGCCCAGTCCGTCGCCGCGCTCCCGCAGGTGCGCGACGCGTTCGACCTGAAGAACCCCGAGACGGTGCTCCAGCCGCTCGCGGTGAGCGTCCAGCACTCCACCGGCGCCGACTACGTGGTGATCGCCAACCGCGAGCAGACCCGCTACGCCCATCCGAACACCGCGCTGATCGGCCGCAAGCTGTCCACCGACGGCACCACGGTGCTGAACACCGGCCGCAGCTGGGTCGGCACCGAGACCGGCACCATCGGCACCACCGTGCGCGGCAAGGCGCCCGTCTTCGACGAGTACGGCGAGGTCATCGGCCTGGTGTCGGTCGGCGTGCTGCAGACCACGGTCACCGGCCAGCTCGCGGACGCGCTGCCGCCGCTGCTGTGGACCGCGCTGGCCGTCCTGGTGTCGGGGCTCGCCGCCGCCGCGCTGATCACCGCGCGGGTGCGCAGGCAGACGTTCGGGCTGGAGCCGAGCGAGATCGCCGCGCTGCTGGAGCAGCGCGAGGGCGTCCTGCACGGCGTGAAGGAGGGCGTGCTCGCCCTCGACCTCGCGGGCCGGGTGACGCTGGTCAACGACGCCGCCCGCGAGCTGCTCGACCTCGTGGGTGACGACCTCGTGGGCGAGGAACTGACCCGGCTGCCGGTCTCCGGCCGCATGCGCGACGTGCTCGGCGGCGCCGACCCGGGCGAGGACCGGATCGTGCTGCACGGCGACCGCGTGCTGGTGCTCAACCGCACGCCCGTGTCCGTACGGGGCCAGCACCGCGGCTGGGTGGTGACCCTGCGCGACCGCACCGAGCTGGTACGCCTGGCCCGCGAGCTGGACGACACCAGCAGCGCGACCGAGGCGCTGCGGGCCCAGGCGCACGAGTTCGCCAACCGCATGCACACGGTCGTCGGGCTGCTGGAGCTGGGGGAGCACGAGGCCGCGATCGGCTTCATCACCCGCGGCACCGGCACCGCGTACGCCGCCGACCTGCGCGAACGGGTCCAGGAGCCGACGCTCGCGGCGCTGCTGCTGGCCAAGTCCGCCGAGGCGGCCGAGCGCGGCGCCCGGCTGGTCCTGGCCGACGACTCGGCCGTGCCCGAGGGCTCGCTCGGCGACCCGCGCGACGCGGTCCTCGTGGTCGGCAACCTGGTGGCCAACGCGATCGACGCGCTGGACGGCGCGCCCGGCACGATCGAGGTGTCCGTGCGGGCCGGCGACGACGGGCTGCGGGTGCGGGTGGGCGACTCCGGCCCGGGCATCGCGCCGGATCTGGTGGAGGAGGTGTTCCGGGAGGGCTTCACCACCAAGGCCGCCCATTCCGGGCCGCGCGGGCTCGGCCTGGCGCTGACCCGGCAGGCGTGCCTGCGCCGGGGCGGCTGGGTCAGGGTGCGCAACGAGCGGGGCGCGGTCTTCACGGCCCTGCTGCCGCCCCCGGCCGAGGCGGTGGCGGCCCGATGACGCGGGACCCGGAGGCCGCCGCGGCGCCGGCCGCCCGCGCCGGCGACCTCGGTGAAGGCGCCCGGTCCGGGCCCGCCCGTGCCGGTGACCTCCCTGAAGGCGCCCGGCCGGGGCCCGCCGGTGACGAGCGGGGCGAGATCCGCGTGCTCGTCGTGGACGACGACTTCATGGTGGCGCGCATCCACAGCGGGTACGTCGCCCGCGTCCCCGGCTTCCGGGTGGTCGCGACGGCGCACACCGGGGCCGACGCGCTCGCCGAGGCGGCCCGGCACCGGCCGGACCTCGTCCTGCTCGACATCTACCTGCCCGACATGTCGGGGCTCGACGTGCTCAAGGACCTGCGCGACACCGACGCGCTGGTGATCAGCGCGGCCCGCGACGTGCCCACGGTCCGGGAGTCCATGCGGCGCGGCGCCGTCAACTACCTGATCAAGCCGTTCACCGCCGACGCCCTGGCCGAACGGCTCCGGCAGTACGCGGAGACCAGAAGGCAGCTCACCTCCATCGGCCCCGAGGCCCGGCAGGACGAGGTGGACCGGCTCTTCGGCACGCCCTCCTCGGCCGCGTCCCTGCCCAAGGGCCTGTCGCCGGCCACCTGCGCGCTGGTCGCCGAGACGCTGCGCGAGGCGGGCGGCGACCTGTCGGCGGCGGAGACGGCCGAGCTGGCCGGCCTGTCGCGGGTCAGCGCCCGCCGCTACCTGGAGTACCTGTGCGCGGAGGGCCGGGCCGAGCTGAGGCCCAGGTACGGCACGGCGGGCCGTCCCGAACATCGCTACCAGTGGAGAGGTTGACACCCATCCGTAGCCGTATTCCGTGACATATCCAGATGCTCGTGCCTTACTGTTGCCTGAAGATGTGGCAGCGTAGCGGGAGGAGATTGAGGCGTGCGTAACGCCGGGCCGATCGACTCGCCGACAGACCCCTTCTCCTCGGTCCCCCTGCCCAGCTCGGGGACCACGAGCAGGAGGCCGCGGATCGAGGGCCTGCCTCCCGGCGTGTCACCCGACATCTTCGGCCCCTCGGCGCCGCCGCGCCCCGCTCCGCCCCCCGGCCAGGGCGCCCCCAGGAACGGCCCCAGGAACGGCCCCAGGAACGGCGGCACCCCCGACGGCGCGGACCGCGGCTCCGGCCCCGGCGACGGCAAGAGCGCGCTGCCTCCGATGGCGGCCCCCGTGCAGCCATGGCCGGTGAGCCGGCCCCGGGCCGAGACCTCCCGCGCCGCCGCCTTCGGCCTGCCCGAGCAGCCTGGCCCTGAGCCCGTCTTCCTCGACCCCGAGCCCTCCCGCCGCGGCCGCCTGCTGCCCGCCGTGCTGGTGGTCGTCGTGGTGCTGGCCGTGCTCGCGTACCTGGTGCCGGCCGTGCTGATGTCGGGCTCGGTCTTACGCGGCACCCGCGTCGGCGGCGTGGACATCGGCGGCCTGACCGTCACCCAGGCGGCCGACAAGCTCCGCGACGAGCTGGCCGTCAAGCTCAACAAGCCCGTCACCGTGGACATCGGCGGCCAGAAGGAGATCATCCAGGCCGAGGACGCCGGGCTGGAGCTGGACGTGGTCGGCACGATCGGCCAGGCCCGCAGCGGCTTCCCCGGCCCCATGGACGTGTGGCGCGGGCTGACCGGCACCACCGACCTGGAGCCGAAGGTCACCATCGACCTCTCCCAGCTCACCCGGACCGTCGAGGGGCTCGCCGAGAGCCACGACAAGGTCCCGCGCGAGGGCCGGGTGGCCTTCGAGGGGCTGCGCCCGGTCGTGACCGAGCCGCGCGACGGCGTGCTGCTCGACCGCGACGACGCGGTCCGCGCCATCGACGCGGCCTTCCGCGGCGGCCGCGACTCGGTCGTCCTCACCCTGCGGCCCGCCAAACCCGAAAGCACCCCCGAGACCGTCGCCAAGGCCAAGGCCCTGGCCGAGCGGGCCGTCGCGGCCCCCATCACGCTGGCGCTCGGCGGCAGGCAGGCCCAGATCCCGCCCGCCACGATCGCCGCCAGCCTCACCTTCACCGCCGGCGAGGACGGCGAGCTCGTGCCGCGCTTCGACGCCGAGAAGGCCCTGGCCACGGTGGAGAGCGGGCTCATCGACGAGGCGCAGGCGCCCCGCGACGCCACCTACGACATCGTCGACGGCAAGCCCGTCCTCGTCCCCGCCCGCACGGGCCGGGGCGTGGACCCCGAGCGGCTCGCCGACGACGTGGCCAAGGTGGTCGCCGGGCAGGGCAGCCGGGTCGTCCCGGTGAAGCTGGCCACGGTCAGACCCGAGGTGGCGACCGCCGAGGTGAGCGGCCTCGGCATCAAGGAGAACGTGGGCGAGTTCACCACCACGTTCGAGTGCTGCCAGCCCCGGGCCACCAACATCCAGCGGATGGCCGCCGACCTCGACGGCGTCGTGGTGCGGCCGGGCCAGACGTTCTCGCTGAACGACGCCACGGGCGAGCGCACCCGCGAGGGCGGCTACGTGGAGGCCGGGCAGATCGTCGGCGGCCGGCTCGTCACCATCGTCGGCGGCGGCGTCTCCCAGTTCGCCACCACCCTCTACAACGCGGCGTACTTCGCCGGGTTCGAGGAGGTCGAGCGCACGCCGATGGACTACTACGCCGTCCGCTACCCGGCCGGCCGCGACGCGGCGCTCCTCTACCCGGACCGTGACCTGAAGTGGCGCAACGACTCCGACTACGGGGTGCTCATCAAGACCGCCGCCACCGGCACGTCGGTGACGGTCACGCTGTGGAGCACCCGGCGCTACGACAAGGTCCAGGCGGTCGAGTCGGAGAAGCGGGACTTCACCGCGTTCCGCACCCAGACCAGCAGCGACCCGGGGTGCGTGCCCACCGCCGGGGTGCAGGGCTTCACGATCGACGTCACCCGGGTGTTCGTCAACGACGGCAAAGAGGTCAAGCGCGACCGCAAGCAGACCACCAAGTACCGCCCCCAGGCCCAGGTGGTCTGCGCGGCCGAATAGGGCGCTAGGGGGTGCGCAGCGGCACCGACAGGATGCGGTCGTCGCCCTCGCGGGGCGAGCCGCGCCCGTCCTTGTTGCTGGTCGACACCCACAGCGTCCCGTCCGGCGCCGCCGCCACGCCGCGCAGCCGGCCGTAGACGTCGGTGAAGCGGGCCAGCGGACGTCCCGCCCGTCCGCTCGCGTCCAGCGGGATCTGCCACAGCCGCCGGCCGCGCAGCGCCCCCATCCACAGCGACCCGCCCGCGTAGGCCAGGCCCGACGGCGACGCCTCGGAGGTGCGCCAGGTGACCACGGGGTTGGTGAAGCGCGGGTCGTCGCCGCGGCCCTCGACCTCCGGCCAGCCGTAGTTGGCGCCCGGCCTGATGAGGTTGAGCTCGTCGTAGGCGTTCTGGCCGAACTCCGAGGCGTACAGGCGGCCGGCCGGGTCCCAGGCCAGGCCCTGAACGTTGCGGTGGCCGAGGCTGTACACGAGCGTGCCGAACGGGTTGCCGGGCGCGGGGGCGCCGTCCGTGGTCATGCGCAGGATCTTGCCGCCCAGGGAGTCGCGCCGCTGGGCGAGCTGGTCGTGACCGGTCTCGCCCGTGCTGGCGTACAGGTAGCCGTCGGGGCCGAACGCGAGCCGGCCGCCGTCGTGGATGCCGCCCTTGGGGATGCCGCGCACGATCACCTTGGGGGCGCCCAGCCGGCCGCCGGCGAACGGGTAGCGCACGATCCGGTTGTCCTCGGCGGCCGTGAAGTAGAGGAACACCTCCTCGCCCTTCACCGCCACGCCCATCAGCCCGCCCTCGCCGTCGGGCCGCACACCGTCCACGGTCGCCACCTCGGTGACGCGCCCCCGGGGGGTGACCCGCAGCAGCCGCGCCGTGTCGCGCTCGGTCACCAGGGCGTCGCCGCCCGGCAGGAACGCCATCGCCCAGGGCACCGCCAGGTCACGGGCGACGGTGCGCGGCTCGCCCGGCCGCGCGACGTCGCGCGGAGGGGCGCCCTTGCCCGGGTCGTCCGCCGCGGTCGAGGGCGGGTCCGCGGGGGGCGGAGCCGTCGCGACCTCGCCGCTCGCCGTCCCGCCCGTGGCCGAGCACGCCCCCACGGCCACCGCCAGCCCCGCCACCAGAAGGATCTTCCTGAGCTTCCTCATATGGTTCATACTTCCCGCCAGGTCGTAAGGTTCTCGGCATGAGGATCTGGGTTCCTTCCGACGCGGCGGCCGATGTCCTGTCCGACCTCCCCGGCGTGGAGTGCGCGGTGTACGACGGCTCCGGACCCCTGCCCGAGGGGATCGAGGAGGTCGAGGTCTGGATCCCGCCGCTCGTCACGGTGCCCGACGTGCCCGGCATCCTGTCCCGGATGACCTCCTTGCGCCTGCTGCAGACGGTGACGGCGGGCGTGGAGCCGTACCGGCCGTACGTGCCGGAGGGCGCGGTGCTGTGCAACGCCCGCGGCGTCCACGACGCGGGCACGGCCGAGTGGGCGGTCGGCGCCATGATCGCGGTGCTGCGGGAGTTCCCCGGGTTCGTGGACGCGCAGCGGCGCGGCGAGTGGACCTACCACCACACCGACGTGCTGGCCGACGCCACCGTGCTGATCGTCGGCTACGGGTCGATCGGCGCGGCGCTGGAGCGGCGCCTCGACGGCTTCGAGGTCGAGGTCGTCCGCGTGGCGCGCACGGCCCGCGACGGCGAGCACGGCCGGGTCCACGGCATGGACGAGCTGCCCGCGCTGCTGCCCGGGGCCGACGTCGTCGTGCTGCTCGTGCCCGCGACCGCCGACACGGCCGGCATGGTCGACGCGGGGTTCCTGGCGCGGATGAAGGACGGCGCGGTGCTGGTCAACGCCGCCCGCGGCGGGATCGTCGACACCGACGCGCTGGTCGCCGAGCTGAAGACCGGGCGGCTGCGCGCCGCCCTCGACGTGACCGCCCCGGAGCCGCTGCCCGCCGGTCACCCGCTGTGGAGCGCCCCCGGCGTGCTGATCACGCCGCACGTCGCCGGCAGCACCCCCGCCTCCGGCCGCCGGCTGCTGCGGCTGCTGCGCTCGCAGCTCCTTCGCCACCTCGCGGGAGAGCCGCTCAACAACGTCATCACGGACGCGTACTGACCCCCTGACCGGGCATAGGCCGACAGGCAGCGGCGACGCGTACTGAGAGGATTCCGGAAAGTGGCTGCACCGTGACCTTCGGTGCGTACGGTTGCTTCTACCAACGATTCCTGACTCACTGTCAAGATAGTTCTCGGAACAGATTGGTCCGCGCGGTTATCAGATCGGTGACGACATAGGCGTTGTCACCACCCGGACGCGCGCGACCGCACACACTGGCGATGTGGCCGACGGCCTTCGGCGGTCACTGAGCGAGTTCGAGACGGGATGGGCGACGACTGTGATCCGCTGGCGTGATCCACGTGCACCGCTGACCGCCGCCGCGGCGGCCGGTGTGGCCGGGTTCGCGGCTGCGCTCCTCGTGGGCGGTCAGACCTCGGTCACCGGCGCGGTCGCCGGCGTTCTCGCGGCGTTGCTCGCCGCCGCCTCCCTGCTCACGACTTCCGCGCGGCTGGGCGACCAGCGCGCGACGGCGACGGGCACCCGCTGGATGGGCGGCGGCGCCGTCGTCTGGGCCGGCGGCGTGGCCCTGCGGCCGGTCGCCGAGAACACCGGCCTCATGGTGAGCTTCGCCGACCTGCTCGTCCTGGTCGGCACCGTCCTGCTGGCCGGCGGCGCGCTCATCGCGAGCGGCCGCTCCCTGTCGGGCACCGCCGTTTTACGGCTCGTCACCGACTCCTACCTGTGCGCCGTCTCGCTGTTCCTGATCGGCTGGGTGGTGGCGCTGCGCCGGGTGTACGAGCAGGCCGACCCCGCGACGTTCACCTTCACCATGCTCCCGCCGATGCTGGCGCTGCTCGTGACCTGCGCGGCGGTGCCGTCGGCCGTCAGGGGGCGCGCGGCGCCGCCGGCCGCGGCGGGGGTGGGGGTGCTGGCCACCACCACGATCGCCGGGATCGCCGAGGCCGTCGCGCGGCTGACCGACGCCGTGCCGCCCGTGTGGAGCGTCATGCTCGCGCCGATGGCGTTCCTGCTGCTGGCCGCCGTGCCGTGGGCCGTGCGCGAGTCCGGCCCGGCGTCCGGGGGGACGTCCGTCGGCAACCTGATCGCGCTCGTGCCGCTGGTGCTCGTGGGCGTGGCCACCGTCACGCTGCTCGTCCACCTGGCGGGCGTGCGCGCGTTCCAGCCGGTGACCGGCGTGGTGGTGCTCGCCGGCTCGGCGGTCCTGCTGCTGCTGTTCCGGCTGTTCGTGCTGTCGGGCGCCAACGCCCGGCTGCGCCGCCTGGTCGCGCTCGGCGACCGGCAGTTGCGCGAGCTGGCCGAGAGCACCGGCGACGTGGTGCTGCTGTGCGACTACGAGGGCATCGTGCGCGAGATCGGCGCCGGCGTCGAGGTCACCTACGGCTACCGCCCCGAGGAGCTGGTGGGCGGCACGATCTTCGAGTACATCCACCCCGAGGACGTCCCCGGCATCCAGGCGGCCCTGCGCGCGATGGGCTTCGACGACGAGGGCGGCAGCCCCGGCGCCTGCATGATCGCCTGCCGGGTGCGCGCCGCCGACGGCACCTGGCGGCCCACCGAGTCGGTCGCCACCCGCCACGTGGGCGGCGAGGACCTGCTGCTCGTCACCACCCGCGACGTGAGCGACGAGGAGGCCCTGCGCAACCAGGTGGCCCACCTGACCTTCCACGACGGCGTCACCGGCCTGCCCAACCGCGCCTACTTCGAGGAGCGCACCCGCGAGGTGCTCTCCGGCCGCGCCGGCCAGGTCGCGGTCATCTTCCTCGACCTCGACGGGTTCACCTCGGTCAACGACTCCGTGGGCCACGCCAGCGGCGACTACCTGCTCGGGCAGGCCGCCCGCCGGCTGCGCGGCGCCGTGCGGGCCGACGACACGCTCGCCCGGTGGGGCGGCGACGAGTTCGCGGTGCTCGTGGAGACCGGGGGAGAGGCGCAGATCGCCGTCGACATGGCCGAGCGGCTGCTGCGGGCGGTCTCGCAGGAGCCGTTCCGGGTGGCCGACCGCGACGTGGCGCTGACCGCCAGCGTGGGCGTGGCGTTCGCCGAGGAGGAGCTGCCCGCGGGCGACCTCATCCGCAACGCCGACGTGGCCATGGCCCGGGCCAAGGAGCTGGGCGGGCGCCGGGTCGAGGTGTTCGCCGCGCAGATGCACGCCGACGTGGTGCGCCGGCTGGAGCTGGCCGCCGACCTGCAGCGGGCGCTGATCGAGCAGCAGTTCGCCATCGAGTACCAGCCGGTCGTGGACCTGGCCACCTCCCGCGTGACCGCCGTCGAGGCGCTGGTGCGCTGGTGGCGCGGCTCGGTGTTCGTGCCGCCGGAGCAGTTCCTCGGGCCGGCCGAGGACACCGGGCTGATCGTGCCGCTGAGCGAGTGGATCCTGCGCGAGGCGTGCCGCGAGGTGGCCGCCTGGCGGGCCTCCTCCTGGGACATCGGCCTGTCGGTCAACCTGTCGGCGCGGCAGATCACCGCGCCGCGCTTCGTCGAGACGGTCGAGGAGGCGCTGAGCGAGAGCGGGCTGCCCGCATCGGCGCTCACCCTGGAAGTGATCGAGGAGATGCTCGTCGAGGACGCCGAGGAGACCATCCGGCGCCTGTCGGAGCTGCGCGCCCTCGGCGTGCGGCTGGCGATCGACGACTTCGGCACCGGGTACGCCTCGCTGGCGTTCCTGCGGCAGCTCCCGGTCGACATGATCAAGATAGACCCGTCGTTCGTGTCCGGGCTGGGCCGCGACGACACGCTCACCCTGCTCACCCGGACCATCGTCCGGCTCGGCCACGACCTCGGTCTCATCGTGGTGGCCGAGGGGATCGAGCGGCCCGAGCAGCTCGAACTGCTCCGTGAGATGGGCTGCACCCGAGGTCAGGGCTTCCTCGTGGCCAGGCCGATGGCGGCCCGCGGAGTGGACTCGCTGATGAGGACCAGTCTCACGGTGTGAGACACGCGTCCCATCAAGTTGACACCCACCCGCGGCGAGGGGCTATGGTGAGGCCATGCTTCGCATGCAGATCCTCGTAGTACTTCGCCGGCGCGCAGGCCGATAGCGAAGCACTTCGACCTGCGCGCCGCCCCTTGGTCCCGCCTCTCCGGTGGGGCAGGGGCATTTTTTATGTCCTCACGAGACAGCCACGCAAGGAAACGAGCCGATGACCGAACGGATGACAGGTGCACAGGCCCTCGTCAGGGCTCTGGAGCACGTCGGAGTCGACACCGTGTTCGGGATCCCGGGCGGCGCCATCCTCCCGGCCTACGATCCCCTCTACGACTCGACCAAGGTCCGGCACGTGCTCGTACGGCACGAGCAGGGCGCGGGCCACGCGGCCGAGGGCTACGCCCAGGCGACCGGCAGGGTCGGCGTCTGCATGGCGACCAGCGGCCCCGGCGCCACCAACCTGGTGACGCCGCTGGCCGACGCCTACATGGACTCCGTGCCGATCGTGGCGATCACCGGACAGGTGGCCAGCAAGGCCATCGGCACCGACGCCTTCCAGGAAGCCGACATCTCCGGCATCACGATGCCGATCACCAAGCACAACTTCCTGGTGACCGACCCGGCCGACATCGCCCGCACGATCATGGAGGCGTTCCACATCGCCTCCACCGGCCGTCCCGGCCCCGTGCTCGTGGACATCTCCAAGGACGCGCTGCAGGCCGAGACGACCTTCTCCTGGCCGCCGGTCATGCAGCTCCCCGGCTACCGTCCCGTCACCCGCCCCCACTCCAAGCAGATCCGCGAGGCCGCCAAGCTGATCGCCGAGGCGCGGCGCCCGGTCCTGTACGTCGGCGGCGGCGTCAACAAGGCGGGCGCGGCCCCCGAGCTGCGCCGCCTGGCCGAGCTGACTGAGATCCCCGTGGTCACCACGCTGATGGCGCGCGGCACGTTCCCCGACAGCCATCCGCAGCACCTCGGCATGCCCGGCATGCACGGCACCGTGGCCGCGGTCGGGGCGCTGCAGAAGTCCGACCTGATCATCGGCCTGGGCGTGCGCTTCGACGACCGGGTGACCGGCGACCTGGAGACGTTCGCGCCGTACGCGAAGGTGGTCCACGCCGACATCGACCCGGCCGAGATCTCCAAGAACCGCCACGCCGACGTGCCGATCGTGGGCGACTGCAAGGAGGTCCTCGGTGACCTCATCGCCGCCATCGAGGGCTCCGACCAGCGGGGCGACTACTCCGCCTGGTGGACGCTGCTCAACGGCTACAAGGAGACCTACCCGCTGGGCTACGACGACTACGACGACGGCTCGCTGGCCCCGCAGTACGTCATCGAGCGGCTGGGCGCGATCGTCGGGCCGGACGCCTTCTACGTGGCGGGCGTCGGCCAGCACCAGATGTGGGCCTCGCAGTTCGTCAAGTACGAGAAGCCGGGCACGTTCATCAACTCGGGCGGCGCCGGCACGATGGGCTTCGCGGTCCCGGCGGCGATGGGCGCCAAGATGGGCCGGCCCGAGTCCACGGTGTGGGCCATCGACGGCGACGGCTGCTTCCAGATGACCAACCAGGAGCTGGCCACCTGCGCCCTGGAGGGTGTGCCGGTCAAGATCGCCATCATCAACAACGGCAACCTGGGCATGGTCCGCCAGTGGCAGACGCTGTTCTACGACCAGCGTTACTCCAACACCGATCTGCAGTCCGTGCGCCGGATCCCCGACTTCGTCAAGCTGGCGGAGGCCTATGGTTGTGTGGGGCTGCGGTGCGAGCGTCCGGAGGACGTCGACGCCATCATCGAGAAGGCCATGGAGATCAACGACGTGCCCGTCGTGATCGACTTCGTCGTCCACGCGGACGCGATGGTGTGGCCGATGGTGGCGGCGGGCACCAGCAACGACGACATCAAGATCGCCCGTGACATGGCGCCGACGTGGGAGAACGAGGATGAGTAGGCACACGCTGTCCGTGCTTGTGGAGAACAAGCCCGGTGTGCTCGCCAGGGTGTCCGCGCTGTTCAGCCGGCGGGGTTTCAACATCGACTCGCTGGCGGTCGGGCAGACCGAGCACGACGACATCTCCCGCATGACCATCGTGGTCAACGTCGAGGAGCTGCCGCTGGAGCAGGTCACCAAGCAGCTCAACAAGCTGGTGAACGTCCTCAAGATCGTCGAGCTCGACCCGGCGCAGTGCGTCCAGCGCGAACTGATGCTGATCAAGGTCAAGGCCGACGCCGAGAACCGCTCCCACGTGCTGGAGCTCGTCCAGCTCTTCCGCGCCCGCTGCGTGGACGTGGCGGCCGACGCCGTGACCATCGAGGTCACCGGCACCACCGACAAGCTCGGCGCCTTCGTGAAGGTGCTGGAGCCGTTCGGGATCAAGGAGCTCGTCCAGTCGGGCATGGTGGCCATCGGCCGCGGCGCCCGTTCCATCACCGACCGGTCCCTCAGGGCACTGGACCGTACCGCCTGAAAGGTTTAATGCAAGTGACCGAGATCTTCTACGACGACCAGGCCGACCTGTCGATCATCCAGGGGCGTCACGTGGCCGTGCTGGGGTACGGCAGCCAGGGCCACGCCCACGCGCTCTCCCTGCGTGACTCCGGCGTCGACGTGCGCGTCGGTCTTCCCGAGGGCTCCAAGAGCCGCGAGAAGGCGGAGAACGACGGCCTGCGCGTCCTCACCCCGTCGGAGGCGGTCGAGGAGGCCGACCTCACGATGATCCTGGCGCCGGACCACATCCAGCGTCACCTGTACGCCGAGCACGTCGCGCCCAACCTCGTCGAGGGTGACGCGCTGTTCTTCGGCCACGGCCTCAACATCCGTTACGGCCTCATCGAGGCGCCCGAGGGCGTCGACGTCTGCATGGTGGCCCCGAAGGGCCCCGGCCACCTCGTGCGCCGCCAGTTCGAGGCCGGCCGCGGCGTCCCGTGTCTCGTCGCGGTCGAGAAGGACGCCTCCGGCAAGGCGCTCGACCTCGCCCTGTCGTACGCCAAGGGCATCGGCGGCACCCGCGCCGGCGCGCTCAAGACGACCTTCACCGAGGAGACCGAGACCGACCTGTTCGGCGAGCAGGCCGTGCTGTGCGGCGGCGTGTCCGAGCTGATCAAGGCGGGCTTCGAGACCCTGATCGAGGCCGGCTACCAGCCGGAGGTCGCCTACTTCGAGTGCCTGCACGAGATGAAGCTCATCGTCGACCTCATGTACGAGGGCGGCATCTCGAAGATGTACTGGTCGGTGTCCGACACCGCCGAGTACGGCGGCTACACCCGCGGCCCGCGCGTCATCACCGACGAGACCCGTCAGGAGATGCGCCGCATCCTGGGCGAGATCCAGGACGGCACGTTCGCCCGGCAGCTCGTCGAGGAGTTCGACGGCGGCCAGAAGGAGTTCCAGCGCCACCGCGAGGAGCTCGCGGGCAACCCGATCGAGAAGACGGGCGCCAAGCTGCGCCCGATGATGAGCTGGCTGAAGGCCTAGTCCGCCGCCCGCCGGCGCGGGCCCCGCACCGGGGTCCCGCGCCGGCGGGCGCGCGCGTCTCAGGCCGGGGCGTCCACCGGGACGAACGACGCCTCGAACGAGTTGCGGGCGATCCGGTCGAGCTGCTCGTCGGTCATGCCCAGCTCGTCGCGCAGCGCCCGGTAGTTGTCCTCCACGTACCCGCCGAAGTAGGCCGGGTCGTCGGAGTTGACCGTCACCATCAGCCCCTCGTCCAGCATCGCGGGCAGGATGTGGTCGCGCAGCGTGGGCACGACCCGCAGCCGCACGTTCGACAGCGGGCACACCGTCAGCGGGATCCGCTCCTCGCGCAGCCGCGCCACGAGCTTGGGGTCCTCCATCGAGCGGATGCCGTGGTCGACCCGCTCGACCTTGAGCACGTCCAGCGCCTCCCACACGTAGTCGGGGCCGCCCTCCTCGCCGGCGTGGGCGACGCGCCGCAGTCCCTCGCCGGCAGCGATGTCGAACACGCGCCGGAACAGCGACGGCGGGTGCCCCACCTCGGCCGAGTCCAGTCCCACGCCGATGAAGTGCTCACGGAACGGCAGCGCCGCGCGCAGCACGGCCTCGGCCTCCTCGGCGCCCCGGTCGCGCAGGAAGCACAGGATGAGCGCGGAGGACACCGGGCTGTCGCCGAGAGCCGCGCTCAGCCCGGAGAAGACCGCCTCCAGCGGGACGCCGCGCGTCAGGTGCGCCTGCGGGTCGAAGAAGATCTCCGCGTGGCGCACGCCCTGCTCCTCGGCGCGGCGCAGGTAGGCGGCGGCGAGGTCGTGGAAGTCCTGCTCGGTGCGGAGCACGGCCATGTTGTCGTAGTAGACGTCCAGGAACGACTGGAGGTCGGCGAAGTCGTAGCGGGCCCGGATCTCCTCGGTGTCGAAGGTGGGCAGCTCGACCCCGTTGCGCCGGGCGAGCTCGACGACGAGCTCGGGTTCGAGAGTGCCTTCGATGTGCAGGTGGAGTTCCGCTTTGGGCCGCATGGGACCGAGTAAACCGGACCGCGGGCCGCTGCGATATCGTGCGAACCTCTGAAGTGTTGCCCCCTGACCTGGCATAACATCAAATTTCGGGAAATCGGGGGTGTTGCATGAGGCTGGCCGACCTGCTGGCGCGTGACGACCTGAAGCTCTCCACCGTGACCGGCCACGACGCGCTCGACCGCGAGGTACGCCGCGCCTACCCGACCGACCTGCCCGACCCCCGCCGCTACCTGCGCTCCGGCGACCTCGTCCTCACCAGCGGCGTCTGGTACACCGGCGAGCCCGCCGACTGCGAGACCTTCGCCGACGCGCTGTGGACGTGCGACGCGGCCGGACTCGTCGTCGGGCTGATCGTGCTCGGCGAGCTGCCCGAGGCGCTGGTGCGCGCCTGCGAACGCCGGGGCGTGCCGCTGCTGCTGGCCGCGCCGGACCAGTCGTTCGGGGCGATCACCGAGGCCGTGACGGCGGAGGGGTTCGCCGTCGAGCAGCGCAAGGCCGAGCGGGCCCGGGCGCAGACGCTGCTGGACGTGCTCGGCGCGCAGCAGCTCGCGCCGGGTGAGGTCTCGGCCCACCTGCGCCTGCTGGGCGCCGACCCCGGGCTGCCGACGATCGCCATGGTCGTGGCCACGGTACGGCGGCCGGGAGCGGCGGAGGCACGGCGGCCGGGAGCGGCGGAGGTGCGGCGGCCGGGCGTGGACGGGCGTGGGACGGCGGCCGGCGAGCCCGACCTGCCCGCGCTGCTGCACGAGGGCCTGGCCAGGAAGGGGCGGCACCTCGTCGTCGGCGGCCGGCCGGACGAGGCGGTGGTGCTGGTCAACGGCCGGGCCTCGCGCAAGAGCCTGACCGAGGAGCTGCGGGCGCTCGCCGCCACGTGGCCCGGCCTTCGGATCGCGGCCGGGATCAGCGAGGCGGCCACCAGCGTGTCGCAGCTCGGCGAGGCGCTGGAGACGGCGCGGCGCGGCATGGAGTCGGCGCTCGACGGCGAGGGGCCCGTGTCGGTGATGTCCGTGGCCGACATCGCCAGTTTCGACCTGCTGCTGGCCGCGCTGCCCGGCGGGGTGCGGCGCACGTTCCGCGAGCACGTGCTCGGGCCGGTGGAGGAGTACGACGCGCGGCACGGCTCGGAGCTGCTGCGGACGCTGGACGTCTTCCTGGAGACGTGCGGGTCGTGGCAGCGGGCCGCCGACGAGCTGTACGTGCACGTCAACACGTTGCGCTACCGGATGCAGCGCATCGAGGAGCTGACCGGGCGGCGCATGTCGTCGATGCGCGACCGTACGGACCTGTACCTGGCGCTGAGATCGCCCGCGTCAGGAGCGCACGGTGGGCAGGGCTCCGGCGACCAGCCGTCCGCGTGACACCACGGCCACGATGTTCTCGGTGGCCAGGTCCTGGATCCGCTCCCACGGGCGTCCGCGCAGCACGACCAGGTCGGCCCCGAGGCCGGGCGCAATCCGGCCGACGGGCGCGCCGATCGCGTCGGCCGCGTCCGAGGTGGCCGCGCGCAGCGCCGCCTCGGCGTCCATGCCGAGCACCTCGGTCATCCGCACGACCTCCGCGAGCTGGTCGCCGAACTGCACGTGGTGGCCGTTCGCGTCGGTGCCGAGCACGAAGCGCACCCCGAGCCGGGCGGCCTCGGCGAGCAGCACGTCCCGCCTGGCGACCAGCTCGGCGGCCTTGGCCATGGCCTCGGGCGTGACGGGCACGCGGCCGGTGGCGATGGCCTCGTTGATCAGCAGGGTGGGCGCGACCGGGGTGCGCCGCGCGGCCAGCGTCTCGGCCAGGTCGCGGCTCATCAGCGTGCCGTGCTCGATCGAGTCGACCCCCTCCTCGGCGGCGACGCGGATGCCGTCCTCGGAGTGGGCGTGCGAGGCGACCAGCATGCCGAGCGCGTGCGCCTCGTCGACGACGGCCCGGATCTCCTCGCGCGTGTAGTTGCGCCAGGCGTTCTTGTCGCCGATCGACAGCACGCCGCCGCTGGTGGTGAGCTTGATGCCGTCCATGCCGGCCCGCGCCCACGTGCGCACCAGCTTCCGGCAGTCGTCGGGGCCGTCGGCCGTGGGCTTGCGCTGCGGGAACGCCGGGGGCACGAACAGGTCGTTGTGGCCGGCCGTCATGCCGACCACGCCGTGGACCTGGACGCGCGGACCGGGCAGCACGCCCGCGTCGAACGCGCGGCGCAGCGCGATCTGCGCCTCGTCGCCCGCGAGGTCGCGCAGCGTCGTGACGCCGTTGCGCATCGCCCGCTGGGCGTGGGCGAGGCCGTGCAGCACCTGCTCGTCGCGGGTGGTGACGAGCGGCCAGGTGGCGAAGTCGGGCGGCGGACGCAGAGGCCCGGCGTACCCCACGAGGTGGACGTGCGTGTCGACCAGCCCCGGGATCACGCACAGGTCGTCGTGCCGCACCTCGGCGGGCCGTATCTCGCCGATGCGGTCGGGCTCCCAGGTGAGGTCCACCGGGCCGCGCGCCTCGGTGCCGTCCCAGAGCAGGATTCCGTCAAGTCTCATCTCGTCCAGCCTCATCTCCTCGCCGACGCTACCGGAGCCCCGGGACGGCTGGAGGGATCTACGGACCTGCGCGAACCCTCTCGTAGGGACCTACAGGAGCCTTCCGCGGCCCCGTCGCGGTTTTCCCTGCGTACGCGGCCGGAACGCGAACGGGACCCGGTGGACCGCCGGCCGCCTCTGCGGATGACCGAAATTCCGTCACAAGATGGTAATAATCGAGGGATAGCTTCCTGACCTGCGGATTCACCGCCGAACCTCCCCCGCCCCAAGGAGAATCATGGCTACCCTCGACCGTCGCGCGTTCCTGCGGACGACCGGTCTGGCCGGGTTGGCGCTCGGCCTGGCCGCCTGTGGCGACAACTCCGCCTCCACCGGCGGCGGTGGCGGCGAGGGCGGCCTCGGCTCGGTGAAGCTCCAGCTCTCGTGGAAGAAGAACGTCGAGTTCGCCGGCGAGTACTTCGCCGACAGCAAGGGCTACTACAAGGCGGCCGGGTTCTCCCAGGTGGAGCTGCTGTCCGGCGGCGGCTCCGGCACCTCGGTCGAGTCGGGCCTGGCCACCGGCCGGTGCTGGATCGGCCTGTCGGCCCCCACGATCACCGCGCCCGCCGTGCTCCAGGGCGCACCCCTGAAGATCGTCGGCGCGACGTTCCAGAAGAACCCGTTCGCGATCATCTCCCTGTCCAAGAACCCCATCGAGGACCCCAAGGCGCTGGTCGGCAAGAAGATCGGCGTCCAGGACTCCAACGAACTGGTCTGGAACGCGCTGCTCAAGGCCAACGGCATCGACCCGGCGAGCGTGACGCGGGTGCCGTTCCAGTCGGACCCGTCGATGCTCACCTCCGGCCAGCTCGACGGCTACGTCGGCTTCGTCACCAGCGGCCCCGTACGGCTGAAGATGCAGGGCGTGGACGCCACCCACCTGCTGTTCGCCGACCACGGCCTGCCGCTCGTCGCCGAGACGTTCACCGTCACGCAGCAGACCATCGACACCGAGCGCGACAAGCTCAAGGCGTTCCTCACCGCCGAGATCAAGGGCTGGAAGGACGCCGTGGCCGACCCGGCCAAGTCCGCCGAGATGGCCGCCAAGACGTACGGCAAGGACCTCAACCTCGACGTCGCCGAGCAGACCGAGGAGGCCAAGATGCAGAACGAGCTGGTCGTCACGCCCGACGCCAAGGCCAACGGCCTGTTCACGATGACCTCCGAGCTGATCGAGCAGAACATCGCCTCGCTCGCCAAGGCCGGGCTGAACGTCAAGGCCGAGCAGCTGTTCGACCTGACGATCCTGGACGAGGTCTACAAGGCCGACCCGAGCCTGAAGCTCTCATGAGCGGAATCTCCGTCTCCGGGCTCGGCAAGACGTTCGGCAAGGGGGTCACCGCCCTCGACCACGTCGACCTGAGCACGCCCAAGGGCTCGTTCCTGTCGCTGCTCGGCCCGTCCGGCTGCGGCAAGTCGACCGTGCTGCGCATCCTGGCCGGCCTGGAGCAGCCCACGACCGGCGAGATCCGGGTGAACGGCCAGACGCCCGAGGAGCTGCGCCGCGGCCACCACCTCGGCATCGCCTTCCAGGATTCGGCGCTGCTGCCCTGGCGCAGCGTCACCGCCAACATCCGGCTGCCCCTGGAGGTCGCCGGCATCCGGCCCGAGCCCGGGGTCGTCGAGGACCTCGTCCGGCTGGTCGGCCTCGAAGGCTTCGAGAAGGCGCGGCCGGCGGAGCTGTCCGGCGGCATGCGCCAGCGCGTGTCCATCGCCCGCGCCCTCGTCGTCAAGCCCAGCGTGCTGCTGCTCGACGAGCCGTTCGGCGCGCTGGACGACATGACCCGCCAGCGGCTCAACCTGGAGCTGCTGCGCATCTGGACCGAGAAGCCCGCCACCACGCTCATGGTCACCCACGGCATCGGCGAGGCCATCTTCCTGTCGGACGTCGTGGCCGTCATGAGCCCGCGCCCGGGCCGCGTGGTGGAGCTGGTCGAGATCGACCTGCCCCGGCCGCGCACCCCCGAGATGATGCGCACGCCGGAGTTCCACGCCATCCACGACCACCTCAGCGCGCTGCTGTTCGGCGGCGGCCGGACGGAGCCCGCGGGGCACGGCTCATGAGGCGGGTCCACGGGCTGGCCGGCGTCGTCGCGCTCGTCGGGCTGTGGTGGCTGCTCGCCGTCACGCTCTTCGCGGACGGCGGCGCGGTGCCCACCCCGTGGCAGGTGCTCGCCGGCATGGCCCGCGACGGCTGGGCCTTCTACGGCCCGAACGTCACCAGCACCGTCGGCGCCGCCCTCCAGGGGTTCCTGTGGGGCAACGGCCTGGCCATCGCCGTGGCGATGCTGGTCCTGCTCGTCCCGCGGCTGGAAGCCGTGGCCACGCAGCTCGCCGTGATCAGCTACTGCATCCCGCTGCTCGCGATCGGGCCGATCATCCTCGTCGTCTTCGGCGGACCGGCCACCGTGGTCTTCCTCGCCGCCGTCTCGGTGTTCTTCACCACGCTCATCGGCGCCCTGCTCGGGCTGCGCTCGGCCGACCGGGCCAGCCTCGACGTCGTCACCGTGTACGGCGGCGGCCGCCTGGCCCGGCTCCGGTACGTGCAGGTCATCGCGGCACTGCCGAGCACCTTCGCCGGGCTGCGGATCTCGGCGCCGTCCGCGCTGCTGGGCGCGATCATCGGGGAGTACCTGGGGAGCGACGACCAGGGGCTCGGGGTGTCGCTCATGATCTCCCAGCAGCAGTTCCAGGTGCCCCGCACGTGGGGGCTGGCGCTGGTGGCGGGCCTGGTCGCCGGGCTCGGGTACGCGGCGGTCGCGCTGGTGGCGCGCGTGGTGACGCCGTGGTCGTCCGGCCGTACGGAATCGGGGTCGGCGCTGTGACGGAAGGCGGGTCGACGGAACGTGCGGGGATGGCGGGGGCGGTGACGAAGGACGTGGAGCAGAACGACGCCGTGACGGGACGCGTCGAGCCGAACGGCGCCGTGACGGGACGCGCCGCGGCGAGCGGCGCCGGGACCGTGGCGTGGCGGAGCCTGCTGCGGGTGGTCGGGCCGCTGGCCCCGGCCGTGCTGATCGTGGTCGCCGGGTGGTGGCTGTTCCTGGAGGCGTTCGGCATCAGCCCGCTCGTCGGCAAGCGGCCCTGGCAGGTGTGGGAGTACCTGTTCGTGGACGGCGCCGCGGCGCACCGGGACGCCGTGTTCGGGGCGCTCGGCGTCACGGTGCGGGACGCCGCCATCGGCTTCACCGCCGGCATGGTCGCCGCGATGGCGGTGGCCGTGGCGTTCGTGCTGTTCAGGACCGTCGAGCAGACGTTCATGCCGGTCGCCATGCTGCTGCGCTCTGTGCCGCTGGTCGTCATGACGCCGCTGATCACGCTGGTGTTCGGGCGGGACCTGGCCGGCGTGGCGGTCATCGGCGGGATCGTGGTGTTCTTCCCGGCGCTGGTCAACGTCGCCTTCGGGCTGCGCTCCGCGTCGCCGCAGGCCACGGACCTGATCATGGCGTACGGGGGCGGGCGGCTCACGGTCCTGCGCAAGGTGGCGGTGCCGACGGCCATGCCCTCGGTCTTCGCCTCGGCCCGGATCTCCGTGCCCTCCTCGATCATCGGCGCCCTCATCGCCGAGTGGCTGGCCACGGGCGAGGGCATCGGCGCGGGGATCCTGCGCGCGATCGGCGGGTTCCGCTACGACGAGGTGTGGGCCGACATCGTGGTGGTGACGGCGGTGTCGATCGTGGCGTACGCGGTGGTGGGCGTGGTGGAGTCCCTGGTCCTGGCCCGCTTCTCCGACCAGCGCCTCTGACCCGCCCCTTCCTCGGGTCCAAGGCTCGAGGTTCGGTAGGCAAGGTCGTCGCGGCGGCCCCCGCACCCCCGCGAC
This sequence comes from Nonomuraea rhodomycinica, assembly GCF_013363995.1. Lineage (GTDB taxonomy): Bacteria > Actinomycetota > Actinomycetes > Streptosporangiales > Streptosporangiaceae > Nonomuraea > Nonomuraea rhodomycinica. The sequence continues at coordinate 247,165 of NZ_JABWGO010000011.1, forward strand.
GCCAGCCGCTCACCGGAATCCGGCGTGGTACGCCCGACGCGTCCCGCCGGATGACGTTCACCGGCGCGCGGCAAGGCCATCCGTCGAAGGATCCCCGTGAATCTCGTCGAAGATCGGGCGGATAGCGCTCAAGAGGCCCTTTTGGTCTGAGGAGCTTCGGCTCTCCGGCATGAGGGGCCCTGTGGAGGCGCGGTCATGGGAAGCTCGGCTGCCTCGAAACTCTCTGTCCGGTTCCGTCAGCGGACGACGGCGCGGGCGAGGAGGCGCTGCAGGGTGTCCTGCTCCTCGGGGGCCAGCGGGGCCAGCGGGGAGTTCTCGGAGAGCAGGCCCAGGAGGCGCTCGCGCAGTTCGCTGCCCGCCGGCGTGAGGACGAGCTGCTTGGCGCGGCGGTTGCCCGGGTGGGGATGGCGTTCGAGGTAGCCCTGTTCCTCCAGGCGGTCGGCGACGAAGGTGGCGTTGGAGGGCTCGCAGCTCATCCGTTCGGCGAGCTCGCGCAGGGTCATGGGGCCGGTCAGCTCGCGCAGCGCGACGCCCTGTGAGGCGGTCAGGCCGAGGGTGGCCGCGCGGGAGCGGACATGCGCCTCGATCTGCTTGGCCAGGCCGTTGATCAGGCCGCAGATCTCGCGATCGGCCTGGGGCTGCGTCTCCCTCTCCTCCGTCATGGCCCTACTTTACTACAACTCGAATGATTGCAATTAGAACGGTTCTAGTTGTAACTTTCTGCCCGTGCTGCCGTCCGGCGGCGTCTCCCTGAGCACGAGGCGGGAATCATGACCACCACGACCCTTGTCGACCCCGCGCGACTGAGCCGCGAGCCGCGCGTCCGCTCGATCGAGCTGGACGACCTGACGATCACCTACGTCCCGGACGGGGCGGTCCGGCTCAAGCCGGGCGGCTGGCTGCCCGCCGCCACCGCCGCCGACTGGGCGGAGCACCGCGACCACCTCGACGACGACGGCTTCCTGGTCGCCGGGATCGGGGGACTGCTGGTCGAGCGAGGCGACCGGGCGCTGCTCATCGACACCGGGTTCGGGCCCGAGTCCCACCCCGACGACCCGGCCAACCCGCTGCTGGGCCGGCTGTACGGCGGTGAGCTGCTGGACAGCCTGAGGCGGCTGGGCCGTACACCGGAGCGGATCGAGGCCGTCGCCATCACCCACCTGCACCCGGACCACCTGGGCTGGGCCTGGAGCGCCGCGCCGGGCGAGACCGCGCCGCCCTTCGCGCACGCCGCTCATCTGGTGGCGGCGCCCGAGTGGGAGGGGCGCGACCTCGACGCCGAGCCGCGGCTCGCCGTCATGGAACCCCGGGTCCGCACGGTCGTGGACGGCGAGGAGATCTTCCCCGGGGTACGGGCCTCGTTCGCGGCCGGGCACACCGTCGGCCACACCACCTACACCATCACCGGCGGCGGCCGGCGGCTCATCGCGTTCGGCGACGCCCTCCACGCGCCGATCCAGGTGACCCACCCCGAATGGTCCTGCGGCATCGACCACGACCCCGTCGCGTCCGCCGAGCACCGCCGCCGCCTGGTCGAGGAGCTGAGTTGCCCCGGCACCATCGGCTACGGCGGGCACTTCGCCGACGTGGTCTTCGGCCGGGCCGAACCGCAGCCCGACGGCCGGTTCACCTGGATCCCCGTCGCCTGACCGCCACCCATCGGTGACGCGCTCTCCGGAAGGGACCGCGCTACGGCCCTCCAACCGCCGGATGGGGGTGGACGGGCCTGCTGCTGTCCGCCGCCCTGCGGCTGGTCCCGGGCCACGCCGAGACCGCCGGACACGTCGTCCAGGTCGGCGTCTGCACCGGCGCCATCATCGCGCCGTACGCGTTCGGGGCGCTGACCGGCGGCCTCGGGTTCAGCGCGGCGGGCCTCACCGCCTCGGCGACCGCCATGACCGGAGCCGTGCTGATCGTCCTCGGCGTGAAGCTCGCGAGCGGTGGGGCGAGAGCGGACGGGCCCGCCGGCGACCGAGGCGGCCGGGAGGGCTCCACGGGCCGCATGCCGTCGGCTCATCGATGAGGGGCGGCGGGGCGGCGGACGGGGCACGGGTGCGCCGTGTGCCGGTTCGGGCAGCAGATCATCGCGATGCTCGCGAACCGCCCGCCCGTCAGCCACTCGCCCCACACCACGTCCACCCCGCGCGGCAAGGCGTCGGCCGCCCCGTCGAGCCGTGCCCGCAGCCCCACCCCGTCCGGGCGGGGGAAGGAACCCTCGATTCGGCGGTACCGGGCCGACAGCCACTCCAGCGCCGGGCCGGGGTCGTCGAAGGTGGCGGCGACGCGAGAGGCGGGCCGGGCCAGCCAGTCGCCGGTCAGCATGGGCGGCAGGTCCGACGCGCGGAACTCCGGCGAGCCGGGGCGCCGCTCCTCCTCGCGCTCGCGGTCCGCGCCGTTCCCGACCCAGACGTAGGCATGCCAGTGCACCGGCCACCCCCAACGCTCACGGCTCCCACCAGGGGTCCTTCCCGCCCGGGCCGCTCGTGTCCCACCCCGCCGCGGCGACGCCGTGCGCAGGACGGGTGCAGGAGAGGAAGGGCGGGCCCGGCCGCGAGTCCGTGTGCGGGGGAGTCGCGGCCGGGCCCGCCGGGAGGGGAGCGCCATGGCGGGCGGTGGGAACCGGCGCGGTGGCGCGCTCGGTGGAGGCCAGGCGCTCCCTGGCTCGGCGCGTCAGTGGGTGGCGAAGTCCTGCGTCCAGTATGGGCCCTTCGCCGCGTGCCCGACGCCGATGTGGGTGAACGTGCAGTTCATGATGTTGGCCCGGTGGCCGGGGCTGTCGAGCCAGCCCTGGACGACCTGGGCGGCGGTCCGCTGTCCCATGGCGATGTTCTCGCCCCACGCCCGGACCGGGGTGAAACCGGCCGCCCGGATGCGGTCGCCGGGGTCGCTCCCGTCGGGGGCGGTGTGGTCGAAGAACCCCTGGGCGGCCATGGCGGCCGAGTGGCGCTCGGCGGCGAGGTGGAGCTTGGGGTCGTGCGTGAGGGGGCGGCAGCCGTTCCCGGTCCTGGCCTTGTTGGTGAGCGCGACCACCTCCTCCTCGACGGTGGAGGCGCCGCCGCCGGTGGTGGGCGGGGTCACGCGGGCGCAGGACAGGCTGACCGTACGGGAGCGGCTGGTCCGGCCGCCCTCCTCGACGGCCTGCACGTAGTAGCGGGCCGGAGTGCGGACGCAGCGCAGGCCGGCCGTGATCGTGCCGTTGGCGAGGACGCGGGAGCCGCTCTTGACGACGCGGTCCGGGCCGAGCGTGTCCTTGGTGATCCGTACCCGGAGGCGGGTGCGGTCGCCGCAGCCGGACCTGGTGGCCGAACCCCGGATCAGGCCCTTGGCGTCGACGAACGGCTTGGCGGCCACGACGCGGCACGCGGCCGAACCCGAGGCGGTGGTGGCGGCCGGGCTCGCGGCCGTGTCCGCCGTGGCGGGAACGGGGAAGATCAAGGCCGCCACACTTCCGAGGCAGGCGAAAGCCTGGAGTGGTCCGCGCACGATGTCCTCCGATGAGGGTTAGACACTGCGTCGAACCCGCATTCTGGTGGGTGCGCATCGGGCATGTCAGGAAAAGTGGGGCTATATCTGGAGCTCCAGGTGTCCCAATCGTGATCGAAACCTGTACGCCTGCGATTGACGAACTCCTCGATGGCCCACCAATGGTCCACAATGGCCCGCATGCCTACCGCGCCCGAAGATCACGATGAGTCCGCACGGCCCTCCCCGTCCAACGCCTACGACCTGATCGCCGAGGGGTACGCGGCCGAGAACGAGACGAGCCTGCCGAACGCGTACTACGAGCGGCCCGCGATGTTGGAGCTCGCCGGGGAGGTGACCGGCCGGCGGATCCTCGACGCCGGCTGCGGCTCGGGCCCCCTGTTCGCCGCGCTGCGCGATCGAGGCGCCATCGTGACCGGCATCGACGCGAGCGCCGGGATGCTGGAGCTGGCCGGACGGCGGCTGGGCGCCGACGCGGATCTCCGGGTCGCCGACCTGGCCGGCCCGCTGCCCTTCCCCGATGGCGCCTTCGACGACGTCATTGCGTCCCTGGTGCTGCACTACCTGGAGGACTGGGGGCCGACACTGGCCGAGCTGCGACGCGTGCTGAGACCCGGCGGCCGGCTCCTCGTCTCGGTCGACCATCCGTTCGTGATCCCCCTCACACGTCACATGGCCGGGGAGAAGCCCCGCTATTTCGGAATCCGTAGCCGGACCGAACGATGGACCATGGGTGGGCAGACCGCCCAGCTGACCTTCTGGGACCGGCCGCTGCACGCGATGACCGAGTCCTTCACCGCGGCCGGCTTCCGCATCAGCGTCATCAGCGAACCGCCGTTCGCGCCGGAAGCCCGCGAACTGTTCCCCGACGAGCTCCGCGAGATCACCGGTCCGAGGTTCCTGAGCTTCCTGTTCTTCGTTCTGGAAGCCGGCTGACGGCGCCTCGTCGCGATCAGCCGCACGGGCGAGGCGCCGGCGAACGCCACAGCCCGAGCCCCGTCCACGCGGAAGGGCTCGGGCTGAGCGGGTGACTACGGAGCCGGCCGGGTCAGCACTCGGCGGGCTTGAGCCAGGAGCACTCGAGGTCCGGGGCGTCCGTCGCGGCCTGGCGGAGCTGCGGGGCGGCGTCCACCGTGGCGGTGCGGGAGAACCGCGCCAGGCGGACGGCGATCTTGTCCTCGATGTCCTTCGGCGAGCCCGACAGGTACTGGTTCAGCATGATCGAGAAGACCAGCGGCTCGCCCTCGGCGCTGGTGACGTACCCCGACAGCGAGGTCACGCCGGTCAGCGAGCCCGTCTTGGCGTGGACGTTGCCGGCGGCCGGCGTGTTGCGCATCCGGCTGCGCAGCGTGCCGCCGACGAAACGGTCGGCGTTGCCGGCGATGGGCAGGGCCTCGTACCAGGTCTTGAACCACGGCTTGCCGCGCACGGCGGTCAGGAGCTGGGCGATCGAGCCCGGTGAGAAGCCGTCGCGGCGCGACAGACCGGAGCCGTCCCGCATGTTGATCACCTGGACGCCGTTCGCCTTGGCGAAGTCCGTGGCCACCTTGAGGCCGGCCGACCAGGTGCCCTGGCCGGAGACCTTGCGGCCCATCGCCTTGGTGAGGATCTCGGCGTGGATGTTGTTGCTCAGCTTCAGGAACGGCACCAGCAGCTCGCTCAGCGGCATCGACTCGTGCTCGGCCAGCTCGGTCGCGCCGGACGGGGCGGCCCCGGTCACGGTCGGGCCGAGCACGCGCACGCCGTGCTTGTCCAGCGCCTTGCGGAACAGCGAGGAGGCGTAGGCGGTCGCGTCGTCCACGGCCACCCACTCCTGGTACGGGTCGGCCACGGTGCCGGTGATGACGACGGTCCGGCTGTTGTGCTGGCGCTCGATGAGCACGTCGGTGGACGAGCCGACCGTCGCCTTGTTGACGATCTTCAGGTAGTCGGTCTCGGGGGTGGTCGAGACCTTGACCTTGTCGCCGTCGGCCGCCACCGAGACGATCACCGAGCCGGCGTCGTAGTCGCGGTCGGGCGCGGCGGTCAGCGCCGAGATGGGCGCCGCGTAGTACGCCGTCTCGTCGTCCCACGCCCAGTCGCTGCCGAGCCGGGTGGAGTCGAACCAGGTGTCGTCCGCGACCAGCTTGCCCGTGACGAGCTTGATGCCCGCCGCGGCGACCTTGGCGGCCAGCGCGTCGTAGTCCTCGGCCAGCATGGTCGGGTCGCCGGTGCCGCGCAGCACCAGGTCACCGGTCAGCGCGGAGCCGATCTTGCGGCCGGCGGACAGGACCGTGGTGGGGAAGCGGTAGTCGAGGCCGAGTGTCTCGGCGGCGGCGGCCGAGGTGAACAGCTTGGTGTTGGAGGCCGGGATCATCTGCTTGCCGGCGTCGGTGGAGTAGAGCTCCTCGCCGGTGGCGGCGCTCTTGACGACCACGCCGGCCCGGGCGATGGTGAGCCGCGAGTCGGCGAGGATCTGGTTGATGTCCTGGGTCAGGTCGGCCACGCCGGCCGACGGTTCGAGCGCGATCGCGGAGGTGGAGGGGCTGGACGCCCACGCGACGGCCGCGACGAGCGCGCCCGCGACGAGGGAGGCTGAGGTGCGCCGCATGGAGTCTCCAAAGAGCTGGGGGTCTCGCCCTGGATCATCAGGCAGCGCGTACGCGGTGTAATCCGCAAATATCCGTATCTTTCGGCGTTCTGGCGGGGCGCGACGGCGGGTGACCCCGTCCGAGAGGTGGGACGGCTCAGGCGGAGGGCTGTCCGGAGCTGAGCAGGAAGCCGCAGTCGCCGAACGAGATCTCGTCACCCGACTTGACCCGGGCCGGCCCCACCAGCCGCCAGCCGTTGAGCCGGGTGCCGTTGAGCGAGCCGAGGTCGACCAGCATCCACCCGCCGTCCTCCTCGCGCCGCAGCTCGGCGTGGACGCGCGAGACGGTGAGGTCGGACAGCACGAGGTCGCACGCCGCGCCCCGGCCCACCACGTAGCGGACGCGGTCGTCCTCGGGCAGCGCCAGCCGGGGCAGGCGCGGCCGGCGCCAGGCCGCGCGCAGGCCGGTGGTGAAGTCGGAGGCCGAGGACACCATGTCCGTCACGCGCTGCCGGAGCGTCCTGCGGCGCGGCAGGTCGGCCACCAGGCGGTCGAGCTCGTCGCGGCTGCGGGCACGCAGGGCCTGGTCCACCCGGCCCACGAAGGTGTCGTGGGAGATGCGGCCCTCCACGGCCCGGTCGCGGAGCTCGCCGATCGCGCGATCACGTTCTCCGTCGGAGGCGCGAAACGGAGGATGCGTCGAGCTCATGCCCCGAGTATCGGGCCAGTGCGCGTTCTCTGTCCAGAAACCGCGCATTCCACGGCCGTTCGGGCGTCCGGCTTGCCGTCAGCATACTCAGTATGCATACTCAGTATCCATGTCGATCAGACACGGGCTCCTCGCCTTGCTGAGCAAGGGGCCGCGGTACGGCTATCAGCTCCGGGTGGAATTCGAGGCGTCGACGGGGGCGACCTGGCCGCTCAACATCGGCCAGGTCTACACGACGCTCTCCCGGATGGAACGCGACGGCCTGGTCGCCCCTGGCGGCACCGACGACCAGGGGCGGGCCGTCTACACGATCACCGAGGCCGGCCGGGAGGAACTGGGGCGATGGTTCAGCACCCCCGTCGACCAGGCCGGCCGGCCTCGGGACGAACTGGCCATCAAGCTGGCCATGGCCGTCTCCATGGGGGACGTGGATGTCCAGGCGGTCATCCTGGCGCAGCGCATGGCCGCCATGCGGACGCTCCAGGACCTCACGCGGGCCAAGCGGGCCGCCTCGGGCGAGCTCGCCGAACGGCTCGTCCTCGATTCGTTGATCTTCAAGGCCGAGGCGGAACAGCGCTGGCTGGACCACTGCGAGGCCGTTCTCAGGGAGAAGCACTCATGACTGTCGTGAAGCTGCGGGACGTGACACGCGTCCACGGCGACGTACCCGCCCTGAAGGGGGTGAGCCTCGACGTCGCGCGCGGCGAGCTGGTCGCCGTGATGGGACCGTCCGGCTCGGGCAAGTCGACGCTGCTCAACGTGGCCGGCGGCCTGGACCGCCCCACCTCGGGCAGCGTGACCATCGGCGACACGGATCTGGCCGCCGTCAAGGACCTGGCGGCGCTGCGCCGCCGCGAGGTCGGCTACGTCTTCCAGGACCTCAACCTCATCCCGTCGCTCACGGCGGCCGAGAACGTGATGCTGCCCCGGGAGCTCGACGGGGTGCGCGCGGGCCGGGCACGGACCGAGGCGCTGGAGGCCCTGACCGAGGTCGGGGTGCGGGAGATCGCCGACCGCTTCCCCGAGGAGCTGTCCGGGGGGCAGCGGCAGCGGGTCGCCATCGCGCGGGCGCTGGCGGGGGAGCGCAGGCTGCTGCTGGCCGACGAGCCGACCGGCGCGCTCGACACGGCGACCGGCGACGAGATCATGCGGCTGCTGCGCGAGCGCTGCGACGCGGGCGCGGCGGTGCTGCTCGTCACCCACGAGCCCCGGTACGCGGCCTGGGCCGACCGGGTCGTCTACCTGCGCGACGGCGAGATCGCGGACGCCGCCGCCGTCCGCCTGGAGAGCGCCCGATGAGCGCCCTGACCGCCGCGCTTCGCGTCTCCCGCAGGGACTCGCGGCGCTTCAAGGGACGCAGCGCCCTGATCGTGGTGATGATCGGCTTACCGGTGCTCGTCTTCGCCGCCCTGTTCACCGGCTACCGCACGCTGGAGGTGAGCCCGCTCGAAGGGCTGACGACCCGGCTCGGCGCGGCCGACGCGCGGATCTCCGTGACGGCCTCGGGCCACCCCATCAAGCAGGACGTCGCGGGCGACGCCTGGACGGTCGTCGACGGACGGGGAGAGGACGACCGCGAGCCGCGCCGGTGGACGGCGGAGACCCTCCGCGACTTCCTCGGCGGCGGCCGGCTGATCTCCCTGCGGAGCAGTGAGGTGGAGGCGCGCCTGGCCGGCGGCTACGAACGGGTGCGCCTGCTGGAGGGCGACCTGCGCGATCCGATCGCCCGCGGGCTCCGCCGGCTCACGCAGGGCAGGTTCGCCGCCACGCAGGACGAGATCGCCATCACGCCGCCGCTCGCGGACACGGGCGTGCGGATGGGCGACACCCTCAAGGTCACCCGGTGGGACCGCGCCCGGAAGGTCGTGGGCATCGCCGAGAACCCGAACGAGCCGGGCGACATGGAGATGATCGCCCTACCCGGCTCGATCCTGAAGGACCAGACCCTCAGCACCTCCTGGCTCGCCGACACGACCGCGCCTCTCCAGTGGGACGACGTGCGCAGGTTGAACGCCGTGGGCCTGCGGGTGTCGTCCCGCGCCGTCATCGAGGCCCCCGAACCACCCAGGGCCTCCGTCCTCCGGGACGATCGGCTGACGAGCGACACGCTGCTCTGGATCGCCACCATCGTGATCCTCGTCGTCATGGAGACCGTTCTGCTGGCCGGGCCGGCCTTCGCCGTGGGCCTGCGGCGGCGCAGACGTGAACTGGCGATGATCGCGGCCCAGGGCGCGTCGGCCGCCCAGCTCAAGATGATCGTGCTGGCCGACGGCCTCGTGCTCGGCGGCGTGGCCGTCCTGCTCGGCGTCCCCCTCGCCATCGGCGGCGCGTGGCTGGCGGCCCCCTTCGTCGCGCGCTGGGGAGCGCCGCTCGGACCGTTGGACGTTCCGTGGGGACAGGTGCTCGGCGTGGCCGCGCTCGGTCTGGTCAGCGGTCTCGTGGCGGCCGTGGTGCCGGCGGTGCAGGCCGCACGGCAGAGTCCTGCCCAGGTGCTGGCGGGGCGCGAGGGCGAGGTCGGGGAGATCCGCGCCCGCGGTGGCCGGCCCGTCCTGGGGCTCGTCCTGGTGCTGCTCGGCCTGGGGGCCACGGCGGCGGGAGTGTTCCTGAGCCGCGGTGACACGCTGCCCATCGTCATGGCCTCGGTCCTGGTCGTGCTCGGGCTGGTCGCGCTGATGCCGTGGCTGGTCCGGTTCCTGGGGCGGCTCGCCCCCCGGCTGCCCCTGCCGGCCCGGCTGTCCGTGCGCGACGCCGTCCGGCACCGCGTCCGTACGGCGTCGGCCGCGGCGGCGGTCATGGCCGCCACGATGGCGGCGGTCGCGATGGGCGTCGGCGTGGCCAGCGCGCAGGCGACCCGGGTGGAGCGCTACCGGCCGCACCTGCCCGTCGGCTCCACCGTGGTGACGGCGTTCGACCCGATCGACGACGCGGCCTGGGCCAGGGTCCGGGACGCCGTCCGCAAGCGCCTCCCGGGTGTGGACATGGTCGCCGGCCAGCGGATTCGCGACGCCAAGGGTCAGGACGTCACACCGGCGTTCGTGACCTTCCGGCACGAGTGCCCCGACGGGTGCGGCAGCGGGCAGATCATGATCGGTGACGCTCGCCTGCTCGCCTTCCTGCAGGGCCGGCGTGACGACGCCGCCGCGGCGGCGCTGGCGCAGGGCAAGGCCGTCGTCTTCGACCGTGACCTCCTGCGCGGGGACACGCTCGTGGTGGACGTGACCAGCGAGGGAGAGGACCGCCACCGGTTCCGGGTCCCCGCCGTGGCGGCCCAGGGCGCCGACCGCAAGCAGGTCGGCGCGGTCGTCTCGCCCGCGGTGTTCACCCGGGAGGGCTTCAAGGCGGCCGAGCAGGAGCTGTACCTGAGCTATCGCCCCGCCGACCGGGACCGGTTCGAACGCGACCTCAACGCGATCGACAGCAGGATGACGACCATGACCGAGATCGGCCCCGGCGACGAGGACGACGCGATGGTCCCGGTGGCCTTCGGCCTGGCGCTCGTCCTCGGCCTCGGCGGTACCCTCGCCGCCACCGGGCTCGCCGCCGCCGACATGCGCCGTGACCTCGACACGCTCTCGGCCGTCGGCGCCGCCCGGCGGACCCGCCGGCTCGTCGTGGCGGCCCAGGCGGGGTTCGTGGCGGGCGCGGGCGCGCTCGTGGGGCTGGCCGGCGGGCTGAGCACCGGCGTCGCGCTGACCTTCTCCATGGCCCGCACGATCAGCTTCGGCGACACGAGCTCGGTCGAGCCCGCCGTCCTCGACGTCCCGGGGCTGCCCGTCGCCGCGATCGTGCTCGGGCTGCCGCTGCTGGCGGCCCTGGTGGCGGGCGTGTTCACCCGGACGCGCTGGACGCCGGCACGCCGCCTGGCCTGAGCCGGTACTTCAGCGTCATCAGCACCGCCAGGAACAGCACCAGCGCCGGGATCGCGGTCTCTCCGAGGAGGACCGCGGTCACGGCGCTGTCCGGCTGCGCCACCGGCCGGCCGGCGTCCGACTCCACGAACCCGCCCAGCGTCAGCACCCCGCCGAAGATCAACGCCCCGAACGAGCTGATCCCGCTCTCGATCGCCGTCCACAGCCCGGTGAACACCCCGGCCCGCCGCTTGCCCGTCGTCTCGGCGTCCACGGCGATCACGTCGGCCAGCATCGAGAACTCCAGGAGCTGGACGCCCGCGTAGCCGAGGCCCACGACCAGCAGCATGGTGTGCGCGTACCAGGAGCCGAACAGCGGCGTGGCGAGGTTCGCCAGCGTGCCGCCGCCGAACAGCAGCCCGGCCAGGATCATCGCGCCGCGCTTGTCGTAGCGCCTGGCCAGCCACACCCAGGCCGGCATGGCCAGCAGCATCGGTCCCACGAACACCGCGAACAGCGTGCTCGTCGTCTTCGGGTCGTCCAGGATGTACGCGGCGAAGTACGGCGCCCCGGCCAGCAGCATGCTGACCGCCATCATCTGCAGGCAGCTCAGCGCGAGCAGCCAGACGAACGCCGAGTTGCCCCGGGCCGCGGCGAACTGCTCGCGCAGGCTCCCCGAGTCCGGCTCCGGCGCGCCGGTCATGGGGGCGCGGGCCGTGCCGAAGAACGCGCCGAGCATCGAGGCGAGCAGCACCGACGCGACGGTCACCGCCATGAGCCGGTAGCTGTCCAGGGTGCCGGCGTGGCCGTCGCTGTTGACGATCGCCGGCGCCACGATGCCGCTGATCACGGTGGCGGCCCCGATGAAGACCATCCGCCACTGCAGCAGCGAGGTCCGCTCGTGGTAGTCGCCGGTCATCTCAGCGGGCATCGCCTTGTACGGCACCTCGAACAGCGCGTATCCGGTGGCGGCGGCCATGAAGCAGGCCCCGACGTACAGGGCGGCCGGCACGCCGGTCAGCGGCGGCCCGGCGAAGACCAGGACGAACGCGACCGGCAGCGTGCAGGCCCCGGCCAGCAGCCACGGCCGCCGGGGGCCGAGCCGCGAGGTGGTGCGGTCCGACCAGCGGCCGACGAGGGGGTTGATCACCAGGTCCCACACCTTGGGGCCGGCGACCACGGCGCCGGCCAGCCACGCGGGCACGGCCAGGAAGTTCGTCATGTAGTACAGCAGCAGCAGGCCGGGCACGGCGTTGAACGTGGCCGTGCAGAACGACCCGACGCCATACCCGAGGCGCACGCCCCTGGACACGGTGGGGGCGCCGGCGGGCGTTGCGATCATGCCCTCATCTAAACCGAGCGAGGGCTTGTTCGGTAGGGCCCGCTTCCAGCGGGTACGCCCGGCCTCCCGCGTACGTCCGGCTAGTCGATGACGTTCGCGCAGACCACGTGCGCGCCGATCTCGATCATGCGGCGCTCGCTGCGCGCGTCGGCCACCCGCGCCATGAGGATCGGCGCCCCGCTGGCCGCGAACTGCGGCAGCCGGGCGCGCACCCCGCGGTGCAGGTCGCGCACCACGTCCTCGGCCGCCGACATGTGCACCTTGACGTGCAGCATGATGCCGGGGACGCCGGAGGCGGTGCGGGCCTCGGAGATCCAGACGTGGTGGACCAGCGGGAAGTCCGCCAGCAGGTGCGCGATGGCCCGCCGCAGCGCGGGCAGGATCGGGTGCGTGCAGCGCCGGTAGCCCGGATCGACCTGCTGCATCGGGCCCGACAGGTGCGGGCGCGGCGCGGGGATCCACGGCATGGGCGGGGACTCGGGGGCCGGCGGGGCCACCTGGGCGAGCGCGGGCGCGCCGCGCGACACCATGGCCATGGCGCCGGTCGCGTACGCGGCGGGGGCGGCGCCCGACAGGACGGGCGTCGGCCCGCTGCGCGTCGAGGTCAGGAATCGCTGCAGGTCGTCGATCGGCACGGCGGCCGCGGCGGGGCCGGCCGCGTCGATGACGATCTCACGCACGCCCGTGACGCGCTGGATGTCGAGGATGGTGTCGGCGTCGCAGGCCGACAGGGAATGGCAGCCGCGGTGCCGGGCGTAGGAGCCCGGGCCGGTGTAACCGAGCAGAACCCGATCGCCGGCCTGCGTGGTACCCAGGACGACGGACCGGTCGGGCCGCACGGCCACCAGTACTCCGCCGTCGGCCAGGGCCGCGAGCAGGCGGTGCGGGGTGCCGTGCTGGGCGAGCACGTCGGCGAGCGCAGGATTCCCGATGCTCATATGACGAACCATAGGTAGTGGGCCACGGCTTATCAGGCTAATGGCGAAGAAAACTCCTGAGCAAGACAAAGATGGGCGCGACGTGGATGACCTTGGCACGGGGCGGGTAGGGCGGCGTCCGTCTCACATTCCGGGTCCCTCGTGAACGCGTTCACAAGCGCGGATACACTCGGGGGGACTCCGAGGGGCTCGCCGACGTGCCCCTCCAGCCCGCCGCTCGCCGTAAGGATCCACCCGTGACAAAGCCTGTCGTCCTGGTCGCAGAGGAGTTGTCCGAGGCCGGCCTCGCCGTGCTCGGCGCCGATTTCGAGGTCCGCCACACCGACGGCGCCGACCGCTCCCAGCTTCTGCCCGCGCTCGCGGACGTGGACGCGCTGATCGTCCGCTCCGCCACGCAGGTGGACGCCGAGGCGATCGCCGCCGCGCCCAAGCTGCGCGTGGTGGCCCGCGCCGGCGTGGGCCTCGACAACGTCGACGTCGAGGCGGCCACCAAGGCCGGCGTGATGGTCGTCAACGCGCCCACCTCCAACATCACCAGCGCCGCCGAGCAGACCGTCGCCCTCATCCTGGCCAGCGCCCGCAACACGGCCCAGGCCCACGCCGCGCTCAAGAACGGCGAGTGGAAGCGGTCCAAGTACACCGGTGTCGAGCTCGACGAGAAGGTCGTCGGCATCCTCGGCCTCGGCAAGATCGGCCAGCTCGTGGCGCAGCGGCTCCAGCCGTTCGGCGTCGAGCTGATCGCCTACGACCCCTACCTGCCGCCGGCCCGCGCCGCGCAGATGGGCGTCAAGCTGGTGAGCCTCGACGAGGTCATCAAGCAGGCCGACTTCATCACGGTCCACCTGCCCAAGTCCAAGGAGACCCTCGGCCTCATCGGCGACAAGGAGCTGCACGAGGTCAAGCCGTCGGTGCGGATCATCAACGTGGCCCGCGGCGGCATCGTGGACGAGGCGGCGCTCTACTCCGCGATCAAGGAGGGCCGCGTCGCGGGCGCCGGCCTCGACGTCTTCGCCAAGGAGCCCTGCACCGACAGCCCGCTGTTCGAGCTGGACCAGGTCGTCGTGACGCCGCACCTCGGCGCCTCCACGCACGAGGCCCAGGAGAAGGCCGGCACCCAGGTCGCGCGCAGCGTGAAGCTGGCGCTGGCGGGCGAGTTCGTGCCCGACGCGGTCAACGTCCAGGGCGGCGCGGTGGCCGAGGACGTCAAGCCGGGCCTGCCGCTCGCCGAGAAGCTCGGCCGCGTCTTCACCGCGCTGGCCGGCGAGGTGGCCACCAAGCTCGACGTCGAGGTGCGCGGCGAGATCGCCGCGCAGGACGTGCGGGTGCTGGAGCTGGCCGCGCTCAAGGGCGTCTTCACCGACGTGGTCGAGGACTCCGTGACCTACGTCAACGCGCCGCTGCTGGCCAAGGACCGCGGCGTCACGGTCGAGATGGTGACCAGCTCCGACAGCCCCGACTGGCGCAACGTGGTGACCGTGCGCGGCGTGCTGGCCGACGGCCGGCAGGTCTCGGTGTCCGGCACGCTGTCCGGCCCGCGGCAGATCACGAAGATCGTCGAGGTCAACGGCTACGAGATGGAGATCGAGCCGACCGAGCACCTGTCGTTCTTCACCTACACCGACCGGCCCGGCGTCGTCGGCGTCGTCGGCCGCCTCCTCGGCGAGCACGGCATCAACATCGCCTCGATGCAGGTGGCCCGTGACGTCAAGGGCGGCAAGGCGCTCATCGCGCTGACCGTCGACTCGGCCATCCCGGCCGACGTGGTCGAGCAGATCATCGCCGAGATCGGCGCCGACAGCGGCCGCTCGGTGGACCTCGACGGCTGATCCTCCCGCACCGACGCGAACGGCCGCCGCCGGACCTCATGTGTCCGGCGGCGGCCGTTTGTCGTCTCACGATGCGAGATATTAGGACGTCCAACGAGACAGCCCGGTGACCGGAAGGTACATTGGCTGTCAATGCGCCAGGTTCTCGTACTCATTACCTGCCGCGGCGGGGCCTGTTAGGGCAGGCCGGCGACCCGCCGCGGTGCGTGGCGTCGCGTCGGCCGTCAGTCCCATCGCCCGGTCCGTGATCCGGACCGTGCGCCGCAGGCCCGGGTCGGGTTCGCGACCGGGGTCCGGCTTCCGTCCGTACGACGCCCCGCGAAATGAGATGAGCCACATGTATGAGATGTACGCCTGGAACGGCGCCGAAGAGCACGACGACGAGGCGACCGAGGCCCTGCAGACGGCGCTGGACCGCCGTGACAACGGCGGCGCCCCGCTGACCGCCGACTACCGCTGACCCCGGCGCCCGGGCCGGGGACCGTCCGCGCGGTCTCCGGTCATCCGGCGCGCTCTCCGGTCAGGGGGGGCTCGCGGTCAGAAGGCCAGCCGGTAGAACACGGCCATGTTCCGCAGGGTGCGCGACACCCGGGCCACCGCGGCCGCCAGCCGGTGCGACAGTGACAGCTCGGCGAAGCCCTCCATGTCGAACGCGCTGAGCGCGGTCACGCACCGGAGCCGGGGACTGATCGACAGCAGGTCCCCGGGTCCCTCGATGCCCCAGCGCATCGTCGCGCCCGCCTTCCGCACGGGCCGGTTGACCACCTGGAGCGCGATGCCGCGGCGGTTGAGGGCGTCGAAGACGAACTGGCCGGAGGGGAACCCCTCGGCGACGGCCCGCACGAGCGCGCGCCCCTCCTCCCTGCCGAGGTAGTAGACCAGCCCCTCGGCCACGACCAGCACCGGACGGTCGCGCGGGATCCCCTCCAGCCAGCCGAGATCGGTCACCGACGTGCCGATCGTCGTGCAGCCCGGCGGTTGTGGGTAGAGCCGCCGGCGCAGCTCGACGACGTCGGGATAGTCGACGTCGTACCACCGCACGCCGGCGGGCGGCCCCAGCCGGTGGACCCGGGTGTCGAGGCCGCAGCCGAGGTGCAGCACGGTCGCCGCGGGCGTCGCGGTGAGGAAGTCCCGCGCCCAGTCGTCGATGAGGCGCGCCCGCAGGGCCACGGACGCGGCCGTGCGCGGGCCCACGCCGACGCGGCGGAAGTCGTGGTCGATCCTGGAGACGGTCTCGGCGGCCATGGTGTCGCCGAGGATCGGCCGGGGTGAGCGAGCGTCCAGCGCCCTGCCGTACAGGGTGGCGAGCAGGGTCGCCTTCTCCTCGCTGAGACGCACCTTTTCGGCAGCCATACGGATCACGCTACGCCCGCGCCGCCGTCAGGGCGGGCTGGGCGCGCTCGGGTGCCGCCCGAGCGCGGCCGGCCCGCCGGGCGGGGGTTACAGGATCGAGGCGATCGGCATGGCCGGAGCGGGCTCCTCGCCCGCGGCCTTCCGGGCGGCCCAGGCCTTGACGCCCTTGGGGTCGGGGCGGACGGCGCCGACGAAGGAGGAGCGGCGCCAGGCCGACAGGCGTTCGACCTTGACGACGTCGCCGGTGTGCGGGGAGTGGACCATGTACCCGGGCTTGGAGATCATCCCGACGTGCCCGAGGCCATGGAAGAAGACGAGGTCGCCGGGCTTGAGGTTCTTCCAGGAGATCTTCCGGGAGAACGCGTTGTACTGCTGCGCCGCGGTGCGCGGCAGCGTGATGCCGGCGTGCTGGTAGGCGCGCAGCATCAGGCCGGAGCAGTCGTAGCCGGCGGGGGAGGCGCCGCCCCAGACGTACGGGGTGCCGCGCTTGTCGAGGGCGTACTTGAGCGCCCGTTTCCAGGCGGGGAGGGGGGTCTTCTTGACGCGGGCGGCCTTGACGTCCGCGCCGGTGAGGGTGACGACCGGCGAGGTCAGCCGGGCGGTGGAGGTGTCCTCCTGCGAGCTTCCGGGGACGGAGGAGGAGGCGTTCTGGAACGTTCCAGAAAGGGGGGAGAGGGGGGTGCTGGGTCGCGTGGAGGCGAGGGAGACGCCGGCCGGGGCGGCGATGGCGATCCCGGCGGTCGCGACGGCGGCGAGCATGGCGAAGCGAGACACGAAGGTCCTTCCATACGGCCTACCGGGTTAGCTGACGGGCTCGGGCCTGGAAGCGGCCCTACGGCGGTGACCTGCCGATTCGCCCCATGAGGGGAATGGGTCCCCGGCTCCACGCAACCGCTGCGTGGATTCGGCTCGAGGGACTCTAACGAAACGGTCAAATACGCGCAATCCCCCTCAAAACGGATGTCCGTTGAGTGAGATGGTGTGTTCGTCAGTCGAGACGACCAGGTAAGGTACCGGCCATGGATTCGCGCGACATTCGCCTGGCAGTTATCCCCGGTGACGGCATCGGCACCGAGGTCGTGACAGAGGCGCTCAAGGTGCTCGAAGCCGTCGGCACGAAGATCGAGGCCACCCACTACGATCTCGGCGCCGCGCGCTACCACCGCACCGGCGAGACCCTGCCCGACTCCGTTCTGGAGGAGCTGCGCGGCTACGACGCGATCCTGCTCGGCGCGGTCGGCGACCCCAGCGTCCCGCCCGGGATCCTGGAGCGCGACCTGCTGCTGCGCCTGCGCTTCACCTTCGACCACTACGTCAACCTGCGCCCGGTCAAGCTCTTCCCGGGCGTGGAGACGCCGCTGGCCGACACCCGCCCCGAGGACATCGACATGATCGTGATCCGCGAGGGCACCGAGGGCCTCTACGCGGGCACGGGCGGCGTCATGCGCGCCGGCACCCCCCACGAGATCGCCACGCAGGAGTCGCTCAACACCGCCCACGGCGTCGAGCGCGTGGTGCGTTACGCCTTCGCCAAGGCGCAGTCAAGGCCGCGCAAGAAGC
The DNA here is from genome assembly GCF_013363995.1 of Nonomuraea rhodomycinica. Lineage (GTDB taxonomy): Bacteria > Actinomycetota > Actinomycetes > Streptosporangiales > Streptosporangiaceae > Nonomuraea > Nonomuraea rhodomycinica. The sequence continues at coordinate 264,793 of NZ_JABWGO010000011.1, forward strand.
TCACGCTCGTTCACAAGACCAACGTGCTGACCTACGCCGGAGACCTCTGGCAGCGCACGGTCAACCGGGTGGCCGAGGAGTTCCCCGAGGTCACCACCGACTACGCGCACATCGACGCGGCGTCGATGTACTTCGTCAGTCAGCCCGAGCGCTTCGACGTGGTCGTCACCGACAACCTCTTCGGCGACATCATCACCGACCTCGGCGCGGCCATCGCGGGCGGCATCGGCCTGGCCGCCAGCGGCAACATCAACCCCGACCGCACCGCGCCCAGCATGTTCGAGCCGGTCCACGGCAGCGCGCCCGACATCGCGGGCCAGGGCAAGGCCGACCCGACCGCCACCATCCTGTCCGCCGCCATGCTCCTCGACCACCTCGGCCGGCACGCCGAGGCCGCCAAGATCGAGCAGGCCGTCTCCGAGGACATCCTGGAGCGGCTGAGCGGGTGGGCGAGCCGGACCACCCACGAGATCGGCGACGACATCACCGCGCGAGTATCGAGCTAGGGCCGCCCTAGCTCCACCAGCGCCTGGCGGTCCGCACAGGGACCCGCCAGGCGCTTTTCGCATGTTCCGGGGGATATACACCCTGCTGCCCCCTTGCCATCCCAAATAGCGAGACAATAGGAAGTACGGACTGCCGTCGCGCAGTGCCGCCGGCATCACCCCGTCGTAGAGAGAAGGACCATCGTCATGACCATCGCTCAGAAGCTCAGCTTCGACGTGCAGCTGTCCGACCATGCGCGCACCGCGGCGGAGCGCGAGCAGGTACTGGCGAACCCGGGCTTCGGCGCGACCTTCACCGACCACCTGGTCTCCATCGACTACACCGAGGGCAGGGGCTGGCACGACGCGCGGCTCCAGGCGTACGCGCCGCTCACCCTCGACCCCGCCACGGCGGTCTTCCACTACGCGCAGGAGCTGTTCGAGGGCCTGAAGGCGTACCGGCAGATCAACGGCTCGGTCGTGACCTTCCGCCCCTACGCCAACGCCGCCCGCTTCAACCAGTCGGCGGCGCGCATGGCGATGCCGGAGCTGCCCGAGGAGACGTTCGTCGAGTCGCTGGAGCAGCTCGTGCAGGCCGACCGCGACTGGGTGCCGACCACCGAGGGGCACAGCCTCTACCTGCGCCCCTTCATGATCGCCACGCAGGTGGGGCTGGGCGTCAACTACCCGTCGCGCACCTACAAGTACATGGTGATCGCCTCGCCGGCGGCCTCGTACTTCACCGGCGGCGTCAAGCCCGTCTCGGTGTGGCTGTCCACCGAGTACACCCGCGCCGCGCCCGGCGGCACGGGCTTCGCCAAGTGCGGCGGCAACTACGCCGCCGCCTTCGTCGCCCAGCGCCAGGCCGTCGAGAACGGCTGCGACCAGGTGGTGTGGCTCGACGCGGCGCAGCACGCGTACGTCGAGGAGATGGGCGGGATGAACCTGTTCTTCGTCATCGGCGGCAAGCTCGTCACCCCCGCGCTGACCGGCACGCTGCTGCCCGGCATCACCCGCGACTCGATCATCGCGCTGGCCGACGACCTCGGCCTGGAGGCCGAGGAGCGGCTGATCAGCGTCGAGGAGTGGGCGGACGGCTGCGCGTCCGGCGAGATCACCGAGGTCTTCGCCTGCGGCACGGCGGCGGTGGTCACCCCGGTCGGCACGGTCAAGGGCGCCGACCGGTCCTGGACGATCGCCGACGGCACGCCCGGCCCGGTCACCATGCGGGTGCGCGAGGAGCTGCTCGGCATCCAGTACGGCGCCCGCCCCGACCTGCACGGCTGGATCCACAAGGTCCTCTAGCCACCTCACCGCGCGACCGGCCCGTCGTCACCCCGGGCCGGTCGCGCCGGTTCTGCCGTCTTTGATCCCCTATTCAGGGGTTTCTCAGGTGATTCCGGTAAGGTCGCGGCGACCGGATCGAGGGACGGGGCGAATGACGAAGAGGGTGGCGGCCGTGCTGGCCGCCTTGGCGGTGCTGGCCGGGCTCGTGGTGCTGCAGACCGTGGGGGGCGACGGGACGTCGCGGGGCGTACGGCTGCTGCGGCAGCCCGACGGCAGCATGGTGCTCGCCGACACCGGCGCCAGCGCTCCGGTGCTGGACCTGTACGAGGACTTCGACTGCCCGGTCTGTAAGGACCTGCACACGCGGGTGGACGCCACGATCCGCCGCCTGGCCGCGGAGGGCAAGGTCAAGGTCGTCTACCACCCGGTGACGATCTTCCAGGACGAGCCCATGCACTCGAACTCCGTACGCGCCGCCGCCGCGGCCCGCTGCGTCCCCGAGGACAACTGGCTGGCCTTCCGCGACGAGCTGTACAGCATGCAGCCCGCCCCCCACGGCGTGGCCTCCGGCTTCACCCTGGAGGAGCTGGCCAGGGCGGCCCGCCAGGCGGGCGCGTCGGTCGACCAGTGCGTCACCTCCCAGACCTACGCCGAGGACCACCTGAAGCAGAGCGCCAGGATCCGCCTCGAAGGCACCCCCACGGTCGTGCTCGACGGGCGGCTGCTCGGCGACGAGGCGTTCGACCCGAAGGCCCTGGAGACGGCCATCACCGGGGGCTCCGGCGTCACGGTGTGACACCGGGTGTCCATACCCTGAGACCGATGTGCCGAATGGTGAGTCGGTATGGCAGACTGCTGAGCACCATGTTCTACGGTCTGCTCATTATCGGCAGGCGCGCTGGCTGACACAGGGACATAGCCAGCGCGCAGACCTCTCACGTCCGTGAGGGGTCTTTTTGTTTTCCAGGGAGAGGACACCATGGCCGACGACCGGTTCCACGTCTATGACACGACGCTGCGTGACGGCGCACAGCAGGAGGGGCTCAACCTCACCGTCGCCGACAAGCTCGCTGTCGCGCGCCATCTGGACGGGCTGGGCGTCGGTTTCATCGAAGGGGGCTGGCCCGGTGCCAACCCCAAGGACACAGAGTTCTTCCGGCGGGCTCGGACCGAGCTCGACCTGAAGCACGCGCAGCTAGCCGCGTTCGGCGCGACCCGCCGGGCCGGTGTGAAGGCAGCCGACGACCCTTTGGTGGCCGCTCTGCGCGAATCCGGCGCGCCGGTCGTGACCCTTGTCGCCAAGAGCCACGACCGGCACGTGGAGCTGGCCCTCCGCACGACCCTCGAGGAGAACCTCGCGATGATCCGCGACACGGTCTCCCACCTCCGTGCGGAGGGACAGCGAGTCTTCCTGGACGCCGAGCACTTCTTCGACGGCTACAAGTCCAACCCAGCGTACGCCCTGGAGGTGCTCAGGACCGCCGCCGAGGCGGGCGCCGACGTCGTCGCCCTGTGCGACACGAACGGCGGCATGCTCCCCGACGAGCTGGCCGACGTGGTCCACGCGGCCGCGCAGACCGGGGCGCGCGTCGGCATCCACTGCCACGACGACACCGGCTGCGCGGTCGCCAACACCCTGGCCGCGGTCAAGGCCGGCGCCACCCACGTGCAGGGCTGCGCCAACGGCTACGGCGAGCGCTCCGGCAACGCCAACCTGTTCACCGTGGTCGCCAACCTCCAGCTCAAGCGGGGCTTCGACCTCGTGCCGCCGCAGGCGCTGGCCGACATGACCCGCATCGCCCACGCGATCACCGAGGTCACCAACGTCACGCCCAACTCCCACGCCCCGTACGTCGGCGCGTCGGCGTTCGCCCACAAGGCCGGCCTGCACGCCAGCGCCATCAAGGTCGACCCCAACCTCTACCAGCACATCGACCCCGCCCAGGTGGGCAACGACATGCGCATGCTGGTCTCCGACATGGCCGGCCGCGCCTCGGTCGAGCTGAAGGGCCGCGAGCTGGGGTACGAGCTGACCCCCGAGCACACGAAGACCCTGGTCGAGCGGGTCAAGGACCTGGAGTCCCAGGGCTTCACCTTCGAGGCGGCCGACGCCTCCTTCGAGCTGCTGCTGCGCGACACCGTCCACGGCGAGCGGCGCCGCCACTTCGAGGTGGAGTCGTGGCGCGTGATCGTCGAGCGCACCAAGGACGGCGAGCTGGTCAGCGAGGCCACGGTCAAGCTGCACGCCAAGGGCGAGCGCATCGTCGCCACGGGCGAGGGCAACGGCCCCGTCAACGCCCTGGACAAGGCGGTGCGGCTCGGCCTGGAGAAGCTCTACCCCGAGCTGGCCAGGCTGGAGCTCATCGACTTCAAGGTGCGCATCCTGGAGGGCACGCACGGCTCGGGCGCGGTCATCCGCGTGCTCATCACCTCCAGCGACGACACGGCCGAGTGGGCCACGGTCGGCGTCGCCGAGAACATCATCGACGCCTCCTGGCAGGCGCTGGAGCAGGCGGTCACCTACGGCCTCCTGCGCGCGGGCCGCGAGACCGGCTGACACGAGCTTCCGGCCGGGGGGCTCCGGGGCGCGAAGCATGGCCCTCCGCAGGGGGCGCTCCGCGCCATGGGGCTCCGGGCCGCGCTCTGTGGGGGCAAGCCCCCGCACCCCCACCCGGGGGTCTTCCGAACCCCAGACCCCCGGTCGTACGCCCGATCGCGTCGTGTCGTCCGGGGCAGCGGTAGCACGGCATGGAGTGAGCCGGGGAGAGCGAGCCCATGGTGGCCGCGGAGACTCGGCCGCCCGGTCATGAGCAACGGGGCGAGTCCCGGACGGCACGGCCAGGACTTCACCTGACGTCGTCCGGCGTGGACCACGCTGTCAGGCCGGGCGGGCGGTGCCGACGTGACCCGGTGTCCCCTCGCCACACGCCGTCGCGCCCGATCTACACCCGCCGGCCCCGCTCAGCGCACGACGCTCCCTGGCAGAGCGGTCACGATGGTGCCCGCCGGGATGGTCGCGCTCCGGGATCTTCGGGCCCTGGGATGGCCGAAGCCGGAGACGGCTGGGTCTGGGGTGGTCGCGGTCTCGAAGACGAGAAGTCGCGGGCACGACGGATCTCGGGTGTGGCCGGCCGTCTCAAAGGCGCCGGACGGCGAGGCCGGCCATGGTGAGGGTGATGAGGCGGTCGGCCTCGGCCGCGGAGCGGTGCTCGTGGAGCGAGGCCGCCGCGGTCGTCAGCGCGATGACGTCGTCGCCCGTCGCGTCGGGGCGTACGGCGCCCGTTTCGCGGGCGCGGGCGACGAGCCGTTCCCCGATGTCGGCCATGCGCCGGCAGGAGGCGTGCAGGTCGGAAGTCTCGTCGTCCAGGCCGTCGGCGAGGAGGGCGGCCAGGCCGCTGTAGGCGGCGGCGTGCGCGGTGGCCGCGCGGACCCAGGTGGCGAGCGCGTCCGGTTCGGGGCGGGCCAGGAGCCGTTCGCCGAGTTCGAACAGGCCTTCGTTGCGTTCGCGCAGGAGCGCGCCGACCAGTGCCCGGCGGGTGGGGAAGTGGCCGTAGAGGGTGCCGATGGCGACGCCGGCGCGGCGGGCGACGCTCTCCAGGCTGGACTCGACGCCTCCTTCCCGGAAGGCCGCGTCGGCCTCGGCCAGCAGGCGTTCGTAGTTGCGGCGGGCGTCGGCGCGAGGCCGGCGGGTGGTGGTCATGTGGAGTCCCTGGTAATTCGAGGCAGCCTCAGTATAGTTTAGTCGAGGCTGCCTCAGAATACCGTGGGTCGCCTGCCTCCTCCTGAACGGAACTGACATGATCTTGGTTACCGGAGCCACCGGATCCATCGGACGCCACCTCGTAGGCCTGCTGCGCGACCGGGCGACGCCCTTCCGCGCGCTGGTCCGCGACGAGGCCAAGGCGAGCAGCCTGGGCTGCGACGTCGTCGTGGGAGACTTCGACGACCCGGCCTCGCTGATCCCCGCGATGGAGGGGGTCGACCGGCTGTTCCTCAACGCGGGCGGAGCCCAGCCCGTGGATGGCGAGCAGCCGATGATCCGCCAGCAGAAGGCGGCCATCGACGCCGCGCGCGCCGCCGGCGTGTCGCAGGTGGTGAAGGTGTCGGTCTGGCACGCCCGTCACGGCGGCCGGCTGGCCGAGGGCGCGCACTGGGAGGTCGAGGAGTACCTCAAGGGGTCCGGTCTCGGCTGGACGATGCTCCAGCCCAGCGGGTTCATGCAGAACTTCATCACCGGGGCCGGCGCCTTCTCCGCCGACGGGAAGCTCCTCGACCCCTACGCGGGCGTCCCGGTGTCGTACATCGACTGCCACGACATCGCCGCCTGCGCCGCCGCGCTGCTCACCGGATCACCCGGGCCGGGGGCGACGCACGTGCTGACCGGACCGCGGGGGCTCACCCATGCTCAGGTCGCGGAGGAGCTCTCGGCCGTGCTGGGCCGGACCGTCGGGTGCGTCGCGCTGCCTCCGGACGAGCTGGCCGCGGCGCTGCGAGCCCGTGGGCTGCCCGCGTCCTTCGCCGACGACGTCGCCGAGCTGTCCCGGCAGGTCGCGACCGGCTACCTGGCCGCCACGACGACGGCCGTCCAGGAGCTCACGGGCCGCCCGCCGCGTACGTTCGCGCAGTTCGCGGCCGCCAACGCGGAGGCGTTGCGGACCGGGCTCGCCGCCGCGACAAGCTGAGGCGAGTCGAGACGGTCAGAGCAGGGCCGGTCACAGCAGGCCGGCCGAGAAGGACACGCCCTCGACCTTCACCTTGCCGCCCGAGCACGACACCTTCGGGTCGTCCGTGCCGGGCACGATCACCGTCAGCAGCGACGCGGCGTCCGGCGACACGACGACGGACGCCGGCTGCTTGGACAGGTAGGTCGGCGACACCCAGCCCAGCTTCCCGCCGCGCTCGACCTTCTGCCCGCCCACCGGACGGCAGGAGGGGCCGAACTGGAGCAGCGTCACCCGGAACTTGCCGTCGCCCAGCACCACCCGGCCGCCCTCGTTCGAGACGACCTTGAGCGACGGGGCGAACCGCCACAGGTTGCGCACCTTCTTGCCGCCGGCCGCCGTGTCGAGCACCGCCATCAGGTCGTCGCCGTGGTTGACGAGCACCGACCGGGTGCGGGCCGTCCCGTACGCCTTGTCGGTCAGGCGGAACGCCTGCCGGTCGGCGCCGATCACCGACCTGGTCAGCTTGCTGGCCGTGCGCGGCCGGAAGCGCTGGCCGACGACCATGGGGACGTTGTGCGCCTCGGGGGAGAGCGTCCAGTAGCGGTAGGCGCTCTTCTCGTAGGAGTGGAAGCCGGCGTCCATGAGGATGTCGCGGCCGTGCGCGTAGTACGTCACGCCCAGGTGGTCCTCGTGGCCGTGGAACTTCAGGCCGGGGCCGAACCTGATCGAGTAGTACGCGGAGTCCGGCTTGTTCCAGGCGGTCCGGCCGTAGACATAGCCGGCCCGGTAGACCTTGACCTCCTGCTTGGGCGTGCCGGTCTCCACCCGCGGCTCGGTCTCGGCGCTGCCGTCGCCGAGGGGCGCCATGTAGCCGTTGGGCATGGTGGAGTGGGCGATGAAGTCCTTGAGGGCGTCGGCCCGCGCGGAGATCTCGCCCGGCACCTTGCGCCCGCAGTCCTTCATGTTGGCGATGGCCACCTGGAGCCGGCCGTACACGTAGACGGCGTAGCGCGGAGCCTGCTCCATGAGCGCGCCCTGGGAGTCCACGTCGAGCTTGACGGTGCCGGTCAGGCGCCTGGAGGCCAGGCCCGCCCAGTCGGAGCGGCCGTAGCGGCAGCCGATGCCCATCAGCGCGATGTCCTGGTCCATCCCGTGGTTGTGGCCCTTCTTGTAGAGCCTCGGGTCGGCCAGCAGCCGGGCGTGGTCGGCCAGGCTGTCCTTCAGCCAGCCGTCCTTGACGTGCATGCTCAGGCAGACCAGCGCCTGCGAGCGCAGGGAGACGGGGTGGTCCTTCCAGGCGTACGACGGGGTGCCGCGGGCGCCGCGCCGGTTGCTCGCCACCCAGTCCTTGGTGATCGCCTTGGCGCGGTCGAGGTAGCGCTCGTCGCCGCTGTTCTCGTAGGCCACGACGAGCGTGCCCATCCAGCGCAGCGACTGGAAGACGAACTCCCACGAGCGGTTGCGGTACGGGCTGGCCGCCCAGTTGATCTTGCTGCCGAGCTTGTACGGCGGCAGGCCGACCAGGGAGATCTCGCCCCGCATGACCTCGTCGGCCGTGGGTGTGGCGGGCAGCCAGTCGCCCTGGCACTGGGCGGTCCGCTTGACCTTCTCCGTGCCGTCCGCGGGCGTGTCGGCGTGCGCTGAACGTGCCAGCCCGCACAGGAGAAGCAGGGAGGCGAGGGTGATCGTGAGGCGGCGCACGCCGGTTTCCTTCCGGACCATGAAATGGGGGCGGAACATGCTGTCCGAATCGCGATCAACCGGTCAAGTCGGGCGACAGACCGGGTGCCAGATCGTTAGCGGCCCGAGAGCTATTCGCCCTTTGTATCCTGTTTGCTCGCCGGGAGGCTGAGGAGGCCGCTGATGTCGTTGGTACGCGCGCACAGGGCGTTCCTCCTTGCCGTGTTCGCCGGGGTCGTGCTGCGCGGCCTCGCCCTCCTCGGCTACCGGCCGGCGATCTGGTTCTGGGCCGACTCCTTCGCCTACCTCAACGCCGCGCTCGACCCGCGCCCGCTGGAGTCGCGCACGTCCGGCTACTCGTTCTTCCTGTGGGCGCTGCGCCCGCTGTCGAGCATCGAGGCGGTCGTGGTCGTGCAGCACCTGCTCGGGCTCGGCATCGGCGTCATGGTGTACGCCCTGCTGCGCCGCCGCCTGCCCGGCTGGGCCGCGGCCCTGTTCGCCCTGCCGGTGCTCGCCGACGCGTACCAGATCCAGCTCGAACACATGATCATGGCTGATCTGCTGTTCGTGTTCCTCGTCATGGCCGCGGTGACCCTGGTCCTGTGGCGGCCCCGCCCCTCGGCCGGAACGGCCGCCGCGGCCGGGGTCCTGCTGGCCGCCGCCACCGTCACCCGCACGATCGGGCTCCCGCTGATCGCCGTGGTCGCGGTCGCGCTGCTGCTGCGCCGCGCCGGCTGGCGCCCCGTCGCCGCGCTCGCCGTGGCCGCCGCGATCCCGCTCGCCGGTTACGCCTCGTGGTTCGCCTCGGTCCACGGCACGTTCGCGCTGAGCCGCGGCGGCACGTTCCTGTGGGCGCGCACGCTGACCTTCGCCGACTGCGCGCGCATCCAGCCGGACCTGCCGCAGCTCTGCCCGAAGGAGCCGCTGGGGCAGCGCCGGCAGCCGCCCGAGTACATCTGGGACGCCGACTCGCCGATCACCACGATCAAGGGCGGCAACGCCGCGCGCGACGAGGCCGCAAGCCGCTTCGCGCGCCAGGCCATCCTCGCCCAGCCCCTCGACTTCCTCGCCGCGGGGCTCGCCGACTCGGCGCACATCTTCAGCTGGGAGCGCTGGGTGTACCCGGTCGACGGGCCGCAGAGCGCCTACTCCTTCCCGGAGCGGATCCCGCCGTTCAAGGACGTGCCCGCCTCCAAGGACCGCACCGCCGCCGAGATCACCACCGACTACCAGGGCGCCTCCGGCCAGAGCGCGGTCGTCGAGCCGTACGCGGGCCTGATCCGCGGCTACCAGGGCTGGGGCTTCCTGCGGGGGCCGCTGCTCGGGGCGCTCCTGCTGGTCGGCCTGGCCGGGGTCGTGGTCAGGTGGCGGTCGCTGGGCGGCGACGTGCTGCTGCCGTGGGCGGCCTCGGTGACGCTGCTCCTGCTGCCCGTGCTCATCGCCGCCTTCGACCACCGGTACGTGCTGCCCGGCGTGCCGCTCGCCTGCCTGGCGGCGGGCCTGGCGCTGGCCCGCCGCACCCCGCCCGCGGACCCGGGCGACGCCGCGCCGGGCCGCCGGGGCGTCCCCCGGCCCGCCGCCCGCGCCCGTTGAGCCATGATGGCCCCATGAAGCTGAACGACCTGGTGATCCCCGACACCGCCGCCTGCCGCGGCGCGCTGGAGGTGGCGGCCAGATACCACACGCCCTCGCTGCTGAACCACTCCGTCCGGGCCTACCTGTGGGCCGCCGCCTACGCCAGGAAGCAGGGCATCGGCTTCGACGCGGAGCTGCTCTACGTCTCGGCGATGCTCCACGACCTCGGGCTGACCGCCGAGTTCGACAGCCACACCGTGCCGTTCGAGGAGGCGGGCGGGCACGTGGCGTGGGCGTTCTGCGCGGGCGCCGGCTGGTCGCGCGAGCGCAGGCAGCGCGCCCTCGAAGTGATCGTCCGGCACATGTGGGCCGAGGTGTCCCTGGAGGACGATCCTGAGGGGCACCTGCTGGAGCTGTCCACGGGCATGGACATCTCGGGCCGGCGCACCGAGTTGATCCCGCCCGGCCTGCGGGAGGAGGTCCTGGCCCGCCACCCGCGCCTGGACATCGCCAAGGAGTTCGCCGCCTGCATCGCCGAGCAGGGCGAGCGCAAGCCGTCCAGCCTGGCGGGCGGGTTCGTCCGGTCGGGGATCGCGGAGCGCATCGCCCGCAACCCCCTCGACGACTGACCGCCCCCGGAAGCGCCGGCTAGGACTTCGGGCCGGCGCTCTGCACCACCTCGAAGGACCACACCTCCGAGTCCGTGGCGGCCGGACCCTGCCCGTGGCCGTGCCCCTGCCCCTGTCCGCCGGCGCGGCCCGCGTCGGCGGCGGCCTGGGCGTGGCCGCGCTGGAACGCCATGCCCTTCTGCCAGTTCTGGAAGTCGTCCTCACTGCGCCAGCGCGTGTAGACGAGATAGCGGTCGGTGCCCTCGGCCGGCCGCAGGAGCTCGAACCACTCGAACCCGTCGGACGACTCCACCATCCCCGCCCGGTTGGCGAACCGGCGCTCCAGCTCCTCCCGCATCTCGGCGGGAACCGTCAGCACATTGATCTTCACGACGGACAACGCGACCCCTCTCGCGGCAGCCTCACCGCACCGGGTGCCCCGTCGCGACCCGGTGCCGTCTGCCAGGCTAACCTGCCGCACCTCCGGGGGGCGGACCGGCTCGGCGGCGGCGATAGCCTTGTCGGGTGCGTATAGCGAGGTTCTCCACAGGCGAAGGCGTCACGTTCGGCGTGGTCGAGGGCGGACCGGGCGAGGAGTTCGTCTCCGCCATCACCGGCCACCCGTTCGGCGAGGTCCAGTTCACCGGCGAGCGATACCCGCTGTCCCAGGTGAAGCTGCTGGCCCCCATGCTGCCGAGCAAGGTGGTGGCCATCGGCCGCAACTACGCCGAGCACGCCCGCGAGCTGGGCAACGAGGTGCCCGACGAGCCGCTGATCTTCATGAAGCCGTCCACCTCCGTCATCGGTCACGGCGAGGCCGTCGCCTACCCCACCTCGCTGTCCCACCGGGTCGACTACGAGGGCGAGCTGGCCGTGGTCATCGGGCGGCTGTGCCGGGAGGTCCCGGTCGAGCGGGTCAAGGACGTCATCTTCGGCTACACCTGCGCCAACGACGTGACGGCCCGCGACCTGCAGAAGCGCGACGTGCAGTTCACCCGCGCCAAGAGCTTCGACACGTTCTGCCCGCTGGGCCCGTGGATCCGCACCGACCTCGACCCGAGCGACCTCGCGCTCACCACGACGGTCAACGGCGAGGTGCGCCAGAGCGGCCGCACCAGCCAGCTCATCCACGACATCCCCGCGCTCGTCGCCTACGTCAGCGCGGTCATGACCCTGATCCCCGGCGACGTGATCCTGACCGGCACCCCGGCGGGCGTCGGCCCGGTCGAGATCGGCGACGAGGTCAGCGTCGGCATCGAAGGCATCGGCACTCTGACGAACAAGGTGGTCGCTCGTGACTGACATCCGGGTGCGGTTCGCGCCGTCCCCCACCGGCATGTTCCACGTGGGCAGCGCCCGCGCCGCGCTCTTCAACTGGGCCGTCGCCGAGCAGCACAAGGGGCGGTTCATCCTGCGCATCGAGGACACCGATGCCACCCGCAACCGGCCCGAGTGGACCGAGGGCATCATCTCGGCGCTCGACTGGATCGGCATCAACGGCACCAACCCGGCGTTCGAGGGGCCCTACTTCCAGTCGGCGTACGAGCCGCAGCACCGCGAGGCCGTGGCCAAGCTGCTGGCCGACGGCAAGGCGTACCACTGCGACTGCACCCGCGAGCAGGTCCAGGAGCGCACCGGCTCCAAGGACAAGGGCTACGACGGCCACTGCCGCGAGCGCGGCCTGACCGAGGGCGCGGTCCGCTTCCGCACCCCCGACGAGGGCGTCACCGTGGTCGACGACCTGATCCGCGGCCGGGTGGAGTTCCCCAACAAGGCGCAGGAAGACTTCGTGATCGCGCGGAGCGACGGCTCGCCCCTCTACGTGCTCGCCAACGCCGTCGACGACATCACGCAGGGCATCACGCACGTCGCCCGCGGTGAGGAGCACCTGCCGAACGCGGCCAGGCAGGAGCTGCTGTGGCCCGCGCTCGGCGCGACGCCGCCGGTGTGGGCGCACCTGCCGGTCATCGTCAACGAGCAGCGCAAGAAGCTGTCCAAGCGGCGCGACAAGGTGGCGCTGGAGGACTACCGCGAGGAGGGTTACCTGGCCGAGGCCATGGTCAACTACCTCATGCTGCTCGGCTGGGGCCCCGGCGACGACCGCGAGATCATGCCGTGGTCGGAGATGGTGCCGCTGTTCCGGCTGGAGGACGTCAACAGCTCCAACGCGTTCTTCGACGAGAAGAAGCTGCGCGCCTTCAACGGCGAGTACATCCGGGCGCTGCCGATCCACGTCTTCGAGGAGCGCTGCTCGCCGTACCTCGACCCCGACTGGGACCGCGAGACCTTCAGCAAGGTCGCGGCGCTCGCCCAGACGCGCATCACGGTGCTGTCGGAGATCCGGCAGAACGTCGACTTCCTCTTCCTCGACCAGCCGGTGTTCGACCAGGCGTCCTGGGACAAGGCGATGAAGAACGCCCCGGTCGAGATCCTCACCGGCTACCTGGAGCGGCTCGACACCGTGAGCTGGGACCCCGAGTCGCTGAAGGAGGCGCTGGAGGAGGTGGGCGCCGCCCACGGCCTCAAGCTGGGCAAGGCGCAGGCCCCCGTCCGCGTGGCGGTCACCGGCCGGACGGTCGGTCTGCCGCTGTTCGAGTCGATCGAGGTGCTCGGCCGCGAGCGGAGCCAGGAGCGGCTGCGCGCGGCGCTAGCGCGCCTGCGAGGCTGACGGCCGCCCCGGCGGCCATCGCCAGCCACACCCCGGTGACGCCGGCGTGCGCGCTCAGCGCGTACGCCAGCGGCACCTGCACGGCGAACCCGGCGAGCGTGGCGGCCAGCAGCCGCCCGCCCCGGCCGCTCGCCTGGAGCACCCCGCCGACGGCGATGAGCCCGCCGAACGGCACCAGGTAGAGCGTCATCCAGCGCAGGAAGCTCACGGCGGGCTCCGGGTCCGCCGTGAAGAGCGCGGCGACGGGCGCCGCCACGGCGTTGACGGCGAGCGCCACGGCCGCGCCGGCGCCGAGGCCGAGCAGCAGCGGCGAGCCGACCGGCTCGGAGCGGGCGGTGCGGATCATCGCGGCCTGCCGCAGCGCGTAGAACACCATGACGCCGGCGAGCATGACCTTCTGCCCGATGCCGTAGCCGGCCAGCTCCCGCGTGCCGAATCCGGCCACCAGGTCCACCAGGGCCATGCCCACGGCCGAGCGGGCGAGGAAGTCGCCGGACATCGGCAGGCCGGTCCGCACCACGTCCCACGCGACCGCCGCGCCCCCGACGGCGTCAGCACCGGCACCCACACCGGCGTCCCCCTCCGTGGACGGCGGCCGGATGAGGCGGCGCGAGGTCGCCAGCGCCACGACCAGAGTCAGCAGCCGGGCCGCCACGGTCGCCAGCGCGGCCCCCTGCACGCCCAGGTCCAGCCCGTAGATGAACAGCGGGTCCAGCGCGACCACGAGCACGTTGCAGAGGATGGCGTGCCGCATCGGCCGCCGGGTGTCCCCGCGGCCCTTGAGGATGCCGTCCACGACGGTCTGGGCGAAGTACACGGGCAGCCCGCCGAGCGAGACCAGGAAGAAGCCGGCCGTGAGCCGCCAGTCGTCGGTGAACAGCGCGGCCAGCGGCTCGCGCAGCAGCACGCCCGGCACCGCGATCGCGACCGACAGGACCGCCCACAGCGCCCAGCCGGCGCGGACGACGGGCGTGACGGGCGCGTGCCCGTCCCGGCGGCCGACCAGCACCGTGACGCCCGTCGGGACGGCCAGGAAGAGGCCGTAGGCCAGGTACTCGACGGTGGTGCCCACGGTCACGGCGGCGACCGCGGCCTCGCCCAGCCCGGAGACCCACAGCAGGTCGATCAGCCCCACCGCCACGACGGCCGTCAGCAGCTCCACGTACACGGGGATCGCCAGCCGGATCATCATCTACCTCGTTTCGTTGTATATCGAAGAGAGGTATAGCGGTACGATGCGGCCCATGGCAAGCGGCGGCGACCTGGCCCTGACGATCCTGGGCTTCCTCAACGAACGGCCGATGCACGGCTACGAGCTGAAGGCGCGCATCGCGGCGCTGTCCGGCCACCTGCGCCCGGTCAGCGACGGCGCCCTCTACCCGGCCATCTCACGGCTCGAAGCGGCGGGCCTGGTCGAGCGGCACGAGGAGGCGGGCGTGGCGGCGGCGCGCCGGTACGTGCTCACCCTCACCCCCGCCGGCCGCGAGGAGCTGCTCGACCGCCTCCGCAACCCCGCCGACCTCCAGATCAGCGACCAGGCGCGCTTCTTCGTCCTGCTGACGTTCCTGTCGGCCCTGCCCGACCCGGCCGACCGCGCCGCGGTGCTCCGGCGCCGCCTCGACTTCCTGGAGGCGCCGGCCGGCTTCTTCTACGAGGGCGGTCGGCCGGTGCGCGCGGAGGAGGAGCCCGACCCGTACCGGAAGGGGATGCTGCTGGTGGCGCGGGCCATGAGCCGGGCGGAGAAGGAGTGGCTGCGCGAGCGCCTCGCCGACGCCTGCTGAGCGAGCGCGCGTCAGCCCTGCCCCAGCTCGGTGAGGACCGTGCGCACCCGCTGGAGCAAGGGGCCGGTGTCGCCAGCCCGCCACACCAGGTACAGCCCCGTGGAGGTGCCGGCCAGCGGGCGCGGGGTCACCCCGACGCGGCGCAGCGCCCGGTGCGAGTCGGCCAGCACGGCCCCGCCGAACCCGGCCGCGACGAGCGCCAGCAGGGTCTGGACGCTGTGGCCCTCCGCGCCGATCCGCGGCACGACGCCGGCGTGGTGGCACAGGGCGATGATCTCGTCGTGCGATCGCGGGGAGACCTCGCGAGGCCAGAGGACCAGCGGGATCTGGCCCAGCGCCGACAGCGGGGCGGGTTCGGCGCCGTGCGCCAGTGGATGACCCTCGGGCAGGAACAGCGTCATCGGCTCCCGCCACCAGAGCCGCGTGGCCAGACGGGCGTCGCGCAGCGGGAGCCGCTGGACCGCGAGGTCGCAGTGGTCGTCCAGCACGGCCTGCGACATCTCGGCGTCGTTGAAGCTCTCGCGCAGCCGCAGGTCCACGCGGGGCAGCTCACGGCGCAGCCGGCCCAGGGCGGCTCCGAGCGGCCCGTTGATGCCCGAGCCGGCGAACGTGACGGTGAAGCGCCCCGACAGTCCCTGGCCGGCCAGGCGGGCCTCGTCCAGGGCGGCCCGCGCCTCGGCCAGGACGACGCGCGCCCGCCGCACCAGGGCCTCGCCGGCCGGGGTCGGGGTCAGCCCGCGTCCCGTGCGGTCGAAGAGCGCCCCGCCGACCTGTCGTTCCAGCTCGCGGAGCTGGCGGCTCAGGGTCGGCTGCGTCAGGTGCAGCCGCCTGGCCGCGCCGCTGACGCTGCCCTCCTCCGCGATCGTGACCACGTACGTGAGCAACCGCAACTCCATGCCATACCTCCCAGGCATGGCGAGTATAGGAAGGATGCGCGCTCAGGCAGATCCCGGCGCCGTGCTCGACAGACTGAAACCCGTCGAACCGCATGAAACATCGGGAGAAACCATGAACCGCCAGGAACGCTACGAACACGGCATGAAGGTGCTGGAACAGATCGACGGCGAGGCCGGGCAGCGCGTCGTGAACTCGCTCGCCGACATCTCACCCGAGCTGGGCCACCAGGTCGTGGCCTGGGCCTTCGGCGACATGTACGCCCGCCCGGAGCTGCCGCCGCGCGAGCGGCAACTGGTCACCCTCGGCGTGCTCACCGCGCTCGGAGGCTGCGAGATCGAGCTGGAGGTGCACGTCAACGCCGCGCTGAACGTCGGCCTCGCCCCCGCGGAGATCTCCGAGGCGCTGCTGCACTCGGCCGTCTACTGCGGCATGCCGCGCGCGATCAACGCCACCCTCGTGGCCAAGAAGGTGTTCGCCGAGCGCGGCCTGCTGCCCCTCACCAACGCCGGCTGACCATGCAACCCGCCGCCGCGGGCGTGGGGGTCGCCGGCCCCCACGCCACGCACGGTCCGGTCAGACGAGGCCGCGGCGCTTCAGCAGCGGCTCGATGGACGCCTCACGGCCGCGGAACGCGCGGAAGGCCGTCAGCGGGTCGGTGGCGCCGCCCCGCGACAGCAGCGTGCGCCGGAAGTGGTCGCCGTTCTCGCGCCTGAGCCCGCCGTTCTCCTTGAACCACTCGACGCTCTCCGCGTCCAGCACCTCGCTCCAGATGTAGGAGTAGTAGCCGGCGCTGTAGCCGCCCGAGAAGATGTGCGCGAAGTAGTTGGTCCGGTACCGCGGCCGGACCGGCGGGAAGGCGATCCCGGCCGCCTCCAGGGCCGCCTGCTCGAACGCCTCGGCGTCCGCCACCTCCTGGCCCGGCTCCAGCTTGTGCCAGGCCCAGTCGAGCAGCGTGGCCGCGAGGTACTCCACGGTCATGAAGCCCTGGTTGAACTGCTCGGCCGCCTTCATCTTCTCGACCAGCTCGGCCGGCATCGGCTCGCCCGTCTCGTGGTGGCGCGCGTAGTTCGCCAGCACCTCCGGCCAGGTGACCCACATCTCGTTGACCTGCGACGGGTACTCGACGAAGTCGCGCGGCACGCTGGTGCCGGAGACGCGCGGGAAGCGCACCTCCGAGAACAGCCCGTGCAGGGCGTGCCCGAACTCGTGGAAGGCCGTGTTGACCTCGTCGTAGGTCAGCAGCGTCGGGCCCGAGGCCGGCTTGGAGACGTTGAGGTTGTTGACCACGACCGGCTTCTCGCCGAACAGCAGCGACTGGTCGACCAGGTTGTTCATCCAGGCGCCGCCGCGCTTGCCCTCGCGGGCGTACGGGTCGAGCGCGAACAGGCCCAGCGCGCTGCCGTCCTCGTTGAACACCTCGAAGATCCGCACGTCCTCGTGGTAGCCGCGCAGCTCCGGACGCTCGGTGAAGGTGATGCCGTACAGCAGGGTCGCCGCGTGGAAGACGCCGTCGCGGTAGACGCGGTCGAGCTCGAAGTACGGCCGCATCGCGCTCGCGTCGAAGTCGTAACGGGCCTGGCGCACCTTCTCCGCGTAGAAGGACCAGTCCCACGGCTCGATCGGGAACCCGGCCTGCTCGGCCAGCGCCTCGGCCTCCTTGCGGGCGTTGCGCACGGCCGGGCCGACGAGCTGCCCGAGCATCTCCTCGACCGCCTCGACGGTCTTGGCGGTCTGGTCGGCCACCGAGTACGCGGCGTGGTTCGGGAAGCCCAGCAGCCGGGCCCGCTCGGCGCGCAGCGTCGCCATGCGGGCCGCCAGGCCGAAGTTCCCCGGCGCCCGCCCGACGCTCAGCGTGTAGAGCCGGCGGCGCACGTCCCGGTCGGTGAGCTGGGCCAGGCCCGGCTGGTTGGTGAAGTTCAGCAGCGGCAGGACGTACGCGCCGTCGCGGCGCAGCGACGCGATCCGGTCCTCGTCGAACCCGTCGAGCTCCTTGGGGTCGTCCACCACGAGCGCCGAGTCGGTGGAGGCGCGCATGAGGTTCTGGGCGAACTCGGTGGACAGCCGCGCCAGCTCCTCGTTGAGCTGCCTGAGCCGCTCCTGCTCGGTCTCGGACAGGTCGGCGCCGGCCCGGACGAAGTCCTCGCGGTACTTCTCCAGCAGCCACGCCTCCTCGGGGTCCTCGGTGGCGACCTGCTTGACGCGGGCCCACAGGGCGCGGTTGAGGCGGATGGCGTCGCTGTGCCGGGTCAGCTCGGGAGAGATCCGCTTCTCGATCTCCATGATCCCGTCGGTCGAGGCGGACGCGGCGACGCTGTAGAACGCCGTGGCCGTCCGGGCGAGCAGCCGGCCGGAGCGTTCGAGCGCGGCGACCGTGTTGTCGAACGTCGGCGGCTCGGCGTTCCCGGCGATCGCGTCGACCTCGGCCAGCTGCTCGGCCATCCCCCGTTCGAACGCGGGCAGGTAGTGCTCCTCGCGGATGTCCGCGAAAGGCGGCAGCTGGTACGGCAGGGAACTAGGGGCGAACAAGGGGTTCTCGGCCAACGCTCGGGCTCCTCCACATGGTGTTTTGTCCCCCTCAGCTTGGCACGGGGAGGGACCCGCCGGGCGGTCCGGGGGAATCGTTTTGGTCTTCTCCCCAAGCTGGGCTATTCTTTCGGACGTCGCCGAACGCGCCCCACGGGGCTCGGAGCGGTGGGGTATGGTGTAATTGGCAGCACGACTGATTCTGGTTCAGTTAGTCTAGGTTCGAGTCCTGGTACCCCAGCAGTGAGCAGTGGATGTCTCGGAAACCGAGGCGTCCGTTTTTCATGTCACCGGCTTTCCCGTCGCCAGCCGATCCAGGATGTCGCTGATCTGCCGGTACACCGCCGCCGTCGGCGCGTGGGTAGCCTCCACCGTGTGCACGTCGAACGGATTGCCCGGGGTTGCCGCGTCGGCCTCCCTGATCATCCGATCCTGCAGCGCGGGTGGGATCGTCCGGTCCCGCGCGTGCCTGATGTAGGTGCGCGGCACCCGTCCCCACGCCTCCGCGCGGCCGCGCGCGTCACCGCCCGACACGAGCAGGCTCTCGTCGGGCAGCAGCCCGTTCACCATCGCCAGGAACTCCCCGTCGCTCGCGTCGGCCATGTACGCCTCCTTGACCGCGTCCAGGAACGCCGGGTCGGCCGAGCGCCAGTTGACCCGGATCGCCCCGATCTCCCGCGGATCACCGACGAGCCCGCCCAGCACGCCGGCGGCCAGGCTGCCCTCCGCCTCCGGGGTTGCCAGGTACTCCGCCGGCGAGCGCAGCGCGGTGCAGCAGAAAGCGGCGTCGTACACCAGCCGGTCGATCAGGTGGGGCACCTCGTCGGCGGCCCTGGTGACGGCCGCGCCGCCCAGGCTCCCGCCCACCAGGATCACCGGACCGTGCTCCGCGACGCGGCGCACGACGTCCACGGTCGCCCGGACGTGGTCGTCCAGCGTCACGCCCGACACGGGGGAGGGGAGGGCGGCCAGCGCCGCCAGGTCCTGGGGCGCCTGGTAGGCGCGGTGGAACTGCTCGGCGGCGCCGTGCCCGGGAAGGTCTACGCCGACCGTCCGGTGGCCGCGCAGGGTGAGCTCGGGGTCCTGCGAGGCGGTGCCGTTGGCGCCGGTCACGAAGACGAACGTGGTGACGCGGCGCGGCCGGGCGGTCTCGGTGTGTTCGCTCATGTGACGATGCTCCTGCGGGACGGAGGGGGCGCGCATCGCCCGGGCGGCTCGTCGTCCGGTGGAGGCCGGGCATCCACCGATCGGTTGACCCGCGAGGGCGGGCCGGGGTCGTGAGGGCGGCCATGCTCGTGAGAGTCGCCGTTTCGACCGTGTCCGCGAGAAAGGGGCCCGAGGGGCGCGCGCGACTCGTGCACGTGGCGCTCGCGTACGGCCTGCTCGTCGTCTCCACGGTGGCCGCCGCGCTCACCGGGGGCGCCGCGCCCACCGGAGATGCCGCGCTCGCCGGTGGCTCGGAGGGCGCGCAGACCATGGGACACGGCGCGATCAGCTCCGGAGGCGCGGACAACGTCGTGATCGCGGTGGCGCCGTGGCTCGCCTCGGTGCCCTGGCCGGTCGCGGCGGGGCTGACGGCCCTCTGGCTGGCGCCGCTCCCGTGGTCGCACGCGCGCCGCCACGACCGCCCCGCGCTCGCCGCCGCGCACTACGCCGGGTTCCTCGCCCTCGCCGGGGTCCTGGCCGCGCGCCATCCGGCCTTCACCCTGCTCGCCTCGGCCGGCTATCCCCTGGCCGTCGCCCTGCTGCCGACCCGGCTGGTCATCGCCGGGATGACGTTCACGGCCGCCGTCATCGTCGCCGCCCAGGCCGGGGCGCGCGACCCCGCCGGGCTGCTCACCGTGATCGCCGGCATCGCCGTCCCGCTGGTGGCCGCCGGCTGGTACGTCAGCGCGGAGAGCGACCGGCGCCGCCGCCTCATCGGCGAGTTGCGCGCCGCCCTGGCCGAGAACGCCGACCTGCACGCCCGGCTCCTCGGCCAGGCCCGGCACGCGGGCGTGCTCGACGAGCGGCAACGGGTCGCGGGCGAGATCCACGACACGGTCGCCCAGGACCTCGTCGCGCTGATCGGTCAGCTCGACGCCGCCGACCGCGCCGACCTGGCCGGTCATGACACCGACCGCAGGCGCCGCCTCGCCCGCGCGTCCGAGCTGGCCCGGCGGGGGCTGAGCGAGACGCGCCGGGCGGTGAGCGCGCTGCGCCCCGGGCCGCTGGAGGACTCCCGGCTGCCCGACGCGATCGGCTGCCTGGCGGACGACTGGAACCGCGCCGCGCGCGCCGAGCTGACGTTCGAGCTGACCGGCACGCCGGTGGCGCTGGCCCCGGGCGTGGAGGACACGCTCCTGCGCGTGGCCCAGGAGTCCCTGGCCAACGTCGCCAGGCACGCCGAGGCCACCAGAGCGGTCCTGACGCTCTCGTACGCGGACGACACGGTCCTGCTGGACGTCCGCGACGACGGGGCCGGCTTCGACCCGCAGACGGCCACTGACGGCTTCGGGCTGGACGGAATGCGGAGGCGGGTGCGGGGCGTCGGCGGCACCCTGGAGGTCGAGTCGGAGCCGGGGGCGGGCACGGCCGTCGCGGTGACCGTCCCGGCCCTGCCCGCGACGACCGGCCACGCGATGCGCACGGGAGACGAGACGGGAGGCGGCGCGGGAGACAAGGCTGGAGAGGGAGAGAGAGCGGGAGGGGAGGCGTGGAGCGAGGCATGAGACTGCTCGCGGTGGAGGCATGAGGCTGCTCCTGGTGGACGACCACCCGATCGTGCGCGACGGCCTGCGCGCGGCGCTGGACGCGGAGCCGGACCTGGAGGTGGTGGCGGAGGCGTCCGACGGCGCCGAGGCCGTCAGGCTGGCGGCCGAGTTGGCCCCGGACCTCGTCCTGCTGGACCTGCGCATGCCCGGCATGGACGGCGTCACCGCCATCCGCGAGCTACGGGCGCTCGGCCCGGCGGCGCCGCGGGTGCTGGTGCTGACCACGTTCGACACGGACGTGCTGGCCGCGCTGGAGGCGGGCGCGGCGGGTTACCTGCTGAAGGACGCCCCGGCGCGCGAACTGGTGCGCGCGGTCCGCGCCGCCGTCCGCGGCGAGACGGTCCTCGCGCCCGCCCTCGTCGGCCGCCTGGCCGAGCAGGTGCGCAAGCCCGCGCGGGGGGCGCTGAGCCCGCGTGAGCTGGAGGTGCTGCGGCTGGTGGCGGGCGGGGCGACCAACCAGCAGGCCGCCGCGCGGCTGTTCATCAGCCAGGCCAGCGTCAAGACTCACCTCGTGCACGTCTACGCCAAGCTGGACGTCCACGACCGCGCGGCCGCCGTGGCGGAGGCCTACCGCCGCGGCCTGCTGACCGACTAGCCCCGCCGGCCTCCTCGACCGGCGTCAGGGGCCGCGCCGCGATCTACCCCGTCGCTCCACGCGCCTGATCGCGGTTTGGTTGTGGTCTCCGAGGTGCGGTAGAGTTACGTCCGTCGCCGGGGAAGCCCGGCGGATTGCTTGTGGGACGCGGTCCCGTCGTCTAGTGGCCCAGGACGCCGCCCTCTCAAGGCGGTAGCGCCGGTTCGAATCCGGTCGGGACTACCACAGTCACACAAGTACACATGAAGGTCCCGTCGTCTAGTGGCCCAGGACGCCGCCCTCTCAAGGCGGTAGCGCCGGTTCGAATCCGGTCGGGACTACGTTCTCTCTCATGACGCCCCGCGCGCCTCCGCGCCGGGGCGTTTTTCGCGTTCCCGTTCGAAACGGCTTTACGAATTCCCGTCACAGTCAGTACTCGACTGATAACGTACCGCGATGTGTCATCCATCATCCATGACACGCTGAACGCGCTCTTCAGGAGCCGTCCGGCGTTCGCTGTGGAGATCCTCCAGCGGATCTACGACCCCGATCTCTCGACGGACACCTACGTCGAGGTCACCTCCGGAGAGTTCAACGACCGACACTCACGTGACTTCTACGCCGACACGGTGATCACCTTGGGGCCGCCGAAGAGTCCGGAGCTGGGGATCGTCGTCGAGGTCCAGCTCAACGTCACCGAGGAGAAACGTCTCGCCTGGGCCCGGTACGCGGCCGCCCTGTGGCTGCGGCTCGACTGTCCGGTCGTCGTGCTCGTCGTGTGCGCGACGGACAAGGTTGCGGCCTGGGCTGCCGCGCCGATCGTCACCGACCTCCCTGAATACTCGTTGACGCCCCTCGTCATGGGGCCGGACCAGGTGCCGGCCATCACCGACCCCGTCGAAGCCGTGGCATGCATGGAACTGGCCACGGTCTCCGTGATGATCCACGGCCAGAGCCGTCCCGTCGTGGAGGCGTTCGTCGCCGCGTTGGCAAAGCTCGGCAGCCAACACGCTCCGCAGTACTATGAATACGCTTATGACCTCGGCTCAGAGGGCGTGAAGCAGAACCTGGAGGAGATCATGTCGTCAACGGCGTGGCCGGTCTACAGCCCGTTCGCCCGCGAGCACTTCGGCAGGGGCAAGGCCGAAGGCAAGGTCGAAGGGGAGATCGAGGCACTGATCACCGTTCTGGAGGCGCGCGGTCTCACCGTGACCGACCAGGCCAGAGTGCGCATCGACGCCTGCACCGACCCGACGCAGGTCCAGGAGTGGATCCGCCGGGCCGTCACCGCCGACTCCCTCGACGACGTCCTCGCCTGACCGGCGTCCTCACCTGACAGACGAAACCACTGTGCCCCAGGCCGCGGAAGGCGGTCCCGGGGCACGACGGCTCCAGCCGGCGGCTACTGGTGCGAGCGGGCCTTGAACAGCGCCCGGCGGGCCGCCTTGGCGACCTGCTTGTCCGGGTGCACCTGGGAGATCAGGTCCAGCAGCTCCTCCACGTGAGCGTGCGGGATCTTCCAGATCACCTCCAGGAGGTTGTTGAGCAGGTCCGGGCCGATGTCACGCAGGCTGCTGACGAACTCCGAGCGGCCCAGCCCGGCGGAGATCGTCCACATGTCCAGGATCAGCCAGTGGGTGTCGTCCTGGGTCGGCTCGGGCGCCCCCTCGACCCCGAGCTGGCTCAGGTGCGTGGCCGCGTACGGGCGCAGCGACGGCTGCTTCAGCGCCGCCTGCCAGGCCGGTACGGCATCCTCGCCGAGCGTGCCCACCACGCTGGCGGCCTGGACGCGGATGAGCGCGTCGCTCTCGTCCTCGGCCGCCGCCTCCAGCAGTTCCTCGGCCGCCCGGCCCGGCTCGCGCAGCCGCATCCAGGCGGCGAACTCGGCGTCGGCCTCCTCCTCGGGCAGCTCGGCGCTGAGCGCGAGCAGTTCGTGGGCGCTCATCGACTCGATGGCGGGCCGCGCGTCGATCTCGATGTCGGCGTCGTCCACGAGGTGGATGACGCCCTCGGTGCCGAGCGCCGTCAGGCTGAGCGTCCCGCCGGCCCCCCGCGACTCGTCCAGGGCGACCATGCCGTAGCCGGTGAGCCACTCGACGGCCGGGGCCAGCGGGTCGCCGGCGGCCTCCCACGCGTCGGAGCCGAGCTCGTCGAGCTCGGCGGCGGCCTCGGCCAGCTCCTGGCGCAGGCCGTCGAGCTCACGCGAGCCGCCGGCCAGCAGCAGCCGCACCAGCACGCCACGGGTGAGCCCCGCGAGCGCCATGGTCAGATCGTCGTCGGGCAGCTCGGGGTCGCCGTAGTCGATCGAGTGGAGGCCGAGCATCCAGGCGTCGAGCACGTCCTCGTCGTCGTCGAACGGCCACTCGGATGTGTCGTCCTGCACGGCCACCGTGTTGCCCTCGCCCGGCTCCAGGAACTCCAGGTCGACGGCGAGGTTCCAGACGTTCCAGAGCTGGGGCACGGCCTCGGCGAGGGAGCCCTCGGTCTCCGGCCTCGGCAGGCCGACGGCGGCCAGCGCCTCCTCGACCTCGGCGTCGGACAGCAGGGTGTCCTCGCCGACGCGGCGGCCGGAGCCGACCCACACGGCCAGGTCGCGGGCCTTGGCGATCAGCGGCACCTCGCGGGCGGCGGCGGCCAGCTCGGCGTCCGGCCGCAGCCGGATCGTGGGCAGGTCGGCGAGCTCGTCCGCGAACGGCTCGAAGTCGCCCAGATCGCCGGTCTCCTCCTCGTCCTCGTCCTCACCCTCGGCGTCCTCGAGGAGCTCCTCCATCAGCTCGACGAACTCGTCCTCGACGTCGTCGAGCTCCTCCCGCAGGCCCTCCAGGGAGTCGGAGTCCTCGGTCAGCCTCCCGGTCTGGGAGAGGAACGTGAGGTACGCGTCCACGGCCGGCAGCATGCCGTCGGCGGCGGAGTCGGGGTCCTCCACGACCTTCGGCATGCGGTCCAGGAGCAGGTTGCGCAGGTCGGCGCGCTTCCACGTGCCGAGGTCGCTGGAGAAGGCGAGACGGTGCCACAGGGCGGCGGGCCCGACGAGCTCGGGGTCGCTGTCGGGCGCGTTGACCCGCGCCCACATGATGAACTCTTCGAGCAGGGGTCGCAGCTCAGTGGCGGCTACCTCGATGCGATCTGTCACCCACTCAGGCTAGTGCGCCGACGGTGCACTCGGCCCCCCAAATCCGCGCTTTTGCCGATCATGACGTGCGGTCCCTCATGATCATGACATCGGCCGGGCCGTGGCGCGCATCCCGATCATGACGTGCGGCGCATCGATTCGGTGATCCGCTCGGCGGCGGCCATCACCGGTACGGCGTGCAGGCGTCCGGGCGCCCGCGTGAGCCGCTCGATGGGGCCCGACACCGACACCGCGGCGATGACCTTGCCGCCGCTGCCCCGGATGGGCGCCGACACGCTCGCCACGCCCTGCTCCCGCTCGCCCACGCTGTGGGCCCAGCCGCGGCGGCGCACCGACGCGAGGGTCGCGGCGGTGAACTTGGCGCCGCGCAACCCGCGGTGCAGCCGGTCGGGCTCCTCCCAGGCCAGCAGGATCTGCGCCGCCGAGCCCGCCGTCATGGGCAGCGCCGATCCCACCGGTACGGTGTCGCGCAGGCCGCTGGCGCGTTCGGCCGCGGCCACGCACACGCGCTCGTCACCCTGGCGGCGGTAGAGCTGCGCGCTCTCGCCCGTCAGGTCGCGCAACTGCATCAGCACCGGCGCGGCCACCGCGAGCAGCCGGTCCTCGCCGGCGGCCGTGGACAACTCCGAGAGCCGCGGACCCAGGACGAACCTGCCTTGTGTGTCACGGCTCACAATGCGGTGGTGTTCGAGGGCGACCGCGAGCCGATGCGCGGTGGGGCGGGCCAATCCGGTGGCCTGAACGAGCTGGGCCAGCGAGGCCGGGCCGGCTTCGAGGGCGTTGAGCACCAGAACGGCCTTGTCGAGTACTCCGACTCCGCTAGAGTTGTCCATAGGCCGATACTGCCGTCTCGACATATGAGAAAGCAAGTCGGAGGCAAAGCCACACGCGAAGGTCCGGCCGGACCACTGCGATGGAGCAGTCGCGGAACGAGCAGGAGGAGATCATGGGCCGCACACTGGCGGAGAAGGTCTGGGAGCAGCACGTCGTGCGCCGCGTCGACGGTGAGCCCGACCTGCTCTACATCGACCTGCACCTCATCCACGAGGTGACCAGTCCGCAGGCGTTCGACGGGCTCCGGCTCGCCGGCCGCAAGGTGCGCAGGCCCGACCTCACCATCGCGACCGAGGACCACAACGTCCCGACCGTGCTCGGCCCCATCGCCGACCCGGTCTCCAAGACCCAGGTCGAGACGCTGCGCAAGAACGCCGCGGAGTTCGGCATCCGGCTGCACCCGATGGGCGACGCCGGCCAGGGCGTGGTGCACATCATCGGCCCGCAGTTCGGCCTGACCCAGCCGGGCATGACCATCGTCTGCGGCGACTCCCACACCTCCACGCACGGCGCGTTCGGCGGCATCGCCTTCGGCATCGGCACCTCCGAGGTCGAGCACGTGCTGGCCACGCAGACCCTGCCCGCCTACCGGCCGAAGACCATGGCCATCGAGGTCTCGGGCGAGCTGCCCGTGGGCGTCACCGCCAAGGACCTGATCCTGGCCATCATCGCCAAGATCGGCACCGGCGGCGGCCAGGGCTACATCGTCGAGTACCGCGGCGAGGCCGTCCGCAAGCTCTCCATGGAGGGCCGGATGACGGTGTGCAACATGTCGATCGAGGCCGGCGCCCGGGCCGGCCTGATCGCCCCGGACGAGACCACGTTCGCCTACCTCAAGGGCCGCCCGCACGCGCCGTCGGGCGAGCTGTGGGACCAGGCGGTCGAGTACTGGAAGTCGCTGCGCACCGACGACGACGCCGTCTTCGACAAGGTCGTCGAGATCGACGCCTCCACGCTCACCCCGTACGTCACCTGGGGCACCAACCCTGGCCAGGGCCTGCCGCTGGGCGCGTCGGTGCCCGACCCGGCGAGCTTCGCCGACCCGATCGAGCGCTCCGCCGCCGAGCGCGCCCTGGAGTACATGGGCCTGAGCGCCGGCACCCCGCTGCGCGACGTCGAGGTCGACACCGTCTTCGTCGGCTCCTGCACCAACGGCCGCATCGAGGACCTCCGCTCGGCCGCCGAGATCCTGCGCGGCCGGCAGGTGAAGACCCGCACGCTCATCGTGCCCGGCTCGATGCTGGTCAAGCTGCAGGCCGAGCAGGAGGGGCTGCACGAGGTGTTCAAGGCCGCCGGCGCCGAGTGGCGCGAGGCCGGCTGCTCCATGTGCCTCGGCATGAACCCCGACACGCTCCAGCCGGGCGAGCGCAGCGCCTCCACCTCCAACCGCAACTTCGAGGGCCGCCAGGGCAAGGGTGGCCGCACCCACCTGGTCTCGCCGCAGGTCGCCGCCGCGACCGCCGTCACCGGCCGCCTCACGGCCCCCGCCGACCTCTAGCGCGCTCCCGGTGAGGCGGCCGGGCCGCCCCACCCGACGTGCTTCCCGACTTCTAGGAGATCCCGACATGGATGCCTTCATCACCCACACCGGTACGGCGGTGCCGCTGCGCCGCAGCAACGTCGACACCGACCAGATCATCCCGGCCGTCTGGCTCAAGCAGGTCAGCCGCACCGGCTTCGAGAAAGGCCTGTTCTCCGCCTGGCGCGAGGACCCCGGCTTCGTCCTCAACGACCCGGCCTACCAGGGCGCCTCGATCCTCGTCTCCGGACCCGACTTCGGCACCGGCTCCTCGCGCGAGCACGCCGTCTGGGCGCTGCAGCAGTACGGCTTCCGCGTGGTGATCGCCGCCCGGTTCGGCGACATCTTCCGCAACAACTCCACCAAGATGGGCCTGCTGCCGGTCGTCCTGCCGGGCGAGAAGGTCGAGGCGCTGCAGGCCGCCGTCGAGGCCGACCCGTCGCTGCCGGTGACGGTCGACCTGGAGGGCCGCGAGGTCCGGTGGGCGGACGAGGCCGTCGGCTTCGAGATCGACGACTACACCCGCTGGCGGCTCATGGAGGGCCTCGACGACATCGGCCTGACTTTGCGGCACGCCGACGACGTCGCGGCGTACGAGAATGAGCGGCAGCCATGGCTGCCGACGACCGTCTAGACGACGACGAGCTGGCGCGGCGGCTGCGCGAGGCGCACCGCCGCGTCAGCGCCGTGCTCACCGGGCTTCCCGCCGACGAGAAAGAGCGGCTGGCTCGGCGATATCTGACGATCTGCGACCTCGCCAAGCGCGATCCGGCACGGGCTGCGGCCCGTCTGGATCTTCTCCTGGCCTCTCTGGACGGCGATCTCGACACGCCACGCGCACCCGAAAGCACGCCGGGTGATTGAGTTCGCCCGCAATCCGGCCTAGTTTCGGGAGAGTAAGGGGTTTCTACGTCGAACTTCGTTAGCTGGAACCCCGAGCCGTAACGGGGGGAGCACAACTTACATGAACAAGCGAGAGCTCGTCGACGCCATCGTAGAGCGCGTCGGCGACCGGAAGACGGCGACCGAAGCGGTCAACGCGATCATCGATGTCGTCCAGAAGGCCGTGGCCGGTGGCGACAAGGTCTCGATCACCGGTTTCGGTGCGTTCGAGATGGTCCACAAGCCGGCCCGCTCGGCCAGGAACCCGTCGACCGGCGCGGAGATCAAGGTCGCGGAGAGCTGGGGGCCGAAGTTCCGGCCAGGGTCGGACTTCAAGGAGCTGGTGAACGCCGGCGGCAAGAAGGCCGCGAAGAAGAAGTAACGACGTCGCACCCGCCCGGTCCCCGTCCTGGGGGCCGGGCGCTTCGCGTTTCCGGGGACCCCGCGTCCGGGGGATGTCGCCGCTTCCCGGGGGCTCGGCGGCGGATCACTCCGGCACGGGGAACGTGGACAGCGTCACGTAGCTGATCTCCCCGTCCGTCATCACCAGCCGCACCCGCTGCCCCGAGCGCAGCAGCAGCAGCGGGCCCGCGTCGAAGGCGTGGGCGCCGAAGGGCAGCACGGTCCCGTCGTCGAGGAAGACCGTGCCGGAGCGGGTGACCTCGTCGAAGGTGCGCACCGTGGCCTGCACGCGCACCAGCCTAATCCGTTTGCCATCGGGGAGCGGAACACCCGAGTATCGCTACTTATGCGCTCGAACCCCGACTTCTGGCGTTTCGTCTGGGCGAACGGCGTGACCCAGATGGGCACGCAGGTCACCACCGTCGCGCTGCCCCTGGCCGCCGTCCTCGCGCTGGACGCGGGAGCGCTGCAGCTCGGCCTGCTCTCCGCCGCCCAGATGCTCGCCTTCCTGCTCGTGGGGCTCCCCGCGGGCGTCTGGGTGGACCGGGTCCGCCGGCTGCCCGTCCTCGTCTGGTCCGACCTGGTACGAGGGCTGGCGCTCGTCACGGTGCCGCTCGCGGCGTGGGCGGGCGTGCTGACCGTGCCGCACCTCTACGCCGTGGCGCTGATCCTGGGGTTCGGCACCGTGTTCTTCGACGTGGCCCACATGAGCGTGCTGCCCGCCGTCGTGCCCGCGGACCGGCTCGAACGCGGCAACAGCGCCCTGGAGGTCACCCGCAACGTCTCCCTGCTCGCCGGGCCCGGCCTGGGCGGCTGGCTGGTCAACCTGCTCACCGCGCCCGTCGCCCTGCTCGCCGACTCCGTCAGCTACCTCGCCTCCGCGCTGCTGCTGTCCCGCGTACGGGCCGAGGAACGCCCCACGGAGGCCGTGCAGCGGCCGTCACGGCGCGAGCGGCGGCTGCGGCGGGAGATGGCCGAGGGCCTGGCCTTCGTCGTCAGGGAGCCGGTGCTGCGCCGCGTCGCCGTCGTCGGGGCGCTGGCCATGGCGGCCAACAGCGTCTGCGCGGTCGGCTTCCCGCTCTACCTGGTCAAGGAGCTGGGCGTCGGCCCCGGCGCGTACGGCCTGCTGCTGTCGGGCGCCGCCTGCGGCGCGCTGGCCGGCGCGACGCTCGTGCCCCGGCTGACCGCCCGCTTCGGCACGGGCGCCACCCTGTACGGTTCGGCGGCGCTGGCCTCGGTGCTCTACCTGCCCGCGCTGGCCACCGGCCCCGGCTGGCGCCTGGCGTTCCTGCCCGCGGCCGGGGCGCTGTTCGGCGCGGCCAGCTCGGTGTTCGGCGTCGCCCAGCTCAGCCACCGCCAGCGCGTCACCCCCGCGCACCTCCTGGGCCGCGTCAACGCCGCCATGCGCTTCCTCATGTGGGGCGCCTTCCCCCTGGGCGGGTTGCTCGGCGGCGCGCTCGGGGAGCGGACGGGCGGCTACGCGGTCTTCGCCGTGGGCGTCGCCGCGCTCGGGCTCGCCCACCTGGCGGTCGTCACCGCGCCCCGCATCAGGACGGCCACAGCTCCGCCACCACCGCAGCGGTATGCCGACCGAGACCCAGCCTGACGGCGGCGCGCAGGTCGTCGGGGGTGTCGACGTCGCGACGGACCGAGTCGATGCCGTCCAGGCACAGCTCCTTGGCCCCGACCGCCAGGTGCTTGGCGCGCGACTCTCCGCCGAAGCGGGGGGTGAACGGCATCCCCGGCCGTACCCCGTAGAACGTGGTGCCCACGTCGAGCGCGTCGGGCACGAACGCCTGGTCGAACTCCGCCGCCGCGGCCAGCGCCACGGCCAGCTCGGCGGGCCGCAGCGCGGGCAGGTCGGCCTGCAGGGCCCCCACGGGGTCGCCGGGAGCCAGCCGTACGGCGTGGGCCGCGCCCGTGCGCAGCGCGGTGTTGAGCCCGCGGTCGGGGTCGTGCACCACGTCCGCTCCCAGCGCGGCGAGCGGCACGGCGGCGCAGGGGTCGGCGGTCACGACGACCACCCGCGCCACGGCCGGGCACTCCAGCGCCGCCGACACCGTGTCGCAGGCCACGGCGACGGCCAGCCGCGTGCGGTGCGGGCCGGCCGCGGCGGCCATCCGGGTCTTCGCGGCGACCAGTGTCTTCACCGGGATGACCAGTGACCAGCGGTTGCTCATAGGGTTAAGCATCGCGCCTCGACATCCCGCGCGGCCAACCGGGAGACTTGGGGCGCACACCACGTTCGGGTTGGAGGAGAGCATGAGGCGCCTCACGCGGCCATCGCGTTTCTGGGAGTCCCTGGCCGTGGTGATCGTGAAGCCACTGTCGCGGCTCCTGGTCAGCCGTGACTGGCGCCACGGGGAGCGGATCCCCCGCGAGGGCGGGGTGATCATCGCCGCCAACCACCTGTCGTGGACCGACCCCGTGCTGCTGTCGCACTTCCTGTACGACCAGGGGCGCTGGCCGGTCATCCTGGCCAAGGCGGCCCTGTTCCGGGTGCCGCTGCTCGGCCACGCCGTGCGCTCGCTGTGCGCGATCCCCGTCGAGCGGGCCAGCAGCGAGGCCGCCCGTTCGCTGAGCGTGTCGGCGCAGCGGCTGCGCGACGGCGGGGCGATCCTGTTCTACCCCGAGGGCACCTGCACGCGTGACCCCGACCTGTGGCCGATGGTCGGCAAGACCGGCGCCGCCCGGCTGGCCCTGGAGAGCGGCGCCCCCGTGATCCCGGTCGCCCACTGGGGCGCGCATGAGCTGCTGCCGTACGGGGAGAAGAAGCCCAGGCTCTTCCCGCGCAAGACCTTCCGGGTGTCGGTGGGGCCGCCGGTGGACCTGTCCAGGTACGCCGGTCAGCCGCCGCAGGGGCAGGTGCTGCGCCAGGCGACGGCCGACATCATGGCGGCGATCACCGCGCAGCTCGCCGAGCTGCGCGGCGAGAAGGCACCCGAGACTCCCTACGACCCGGCCGGGCGGTGACGACGATGACGAAGGCGGCGGTGTTCGGCACCGGTTCGTGGGGCACCACGTTCGCGATGATCCTGGCCGAGGCCGGCAACGAGACCACGCTGTGGGGGCGCCGGCCGGAGCTGGTCGCGGCGATCGACAGCACCCACACCAACCTCGACTACCTGCCCGGCGTGGCGCTGCCCACCTCGCTGCGGGCGACGACCGACCCGGCCGAGGCGCTGGACGGCGCCGACTTCGTGGTGCTGGCCGTGCCGTCGCAGTCGCTGCGGGCCAACCTGGCGGTCTGGCGCGAGCACATCCCGCCGGACGCGATCCTGGTCAGCCTGATGAAGGGCATCGAGCTCGGCACCACCAAGCGGATGAGCGAGGTCATCCGCGAGGTCGCGGGCGCGGCCGAGGACCGCGTCGCGGTCGTCTCCGGCCCCAACCTGGCCAAGGAGATCGCCCAGCGCCAGCCCGCGGCGACCGTCGTGGCCTGCGCCGACGAGGCCGTGGCCGCGCGGCTGCAGAAGGCCTGCCACCTGCCGCCGTGGTTCCGCCCGTACACCAACCACGACGTGGTGGGCGTGGAGCTGGGCGGCGCGGTCAAGAACGTCATCGCCCTGGCCGTCGGCGTCGCCGCGGGCATGGGCATGGGCGACAACGTGGGCGCCATGCTCATGACCAGGGGCCTGGCCGAGATCTCCCGCCTGGGGGCGGCGCTCGGGGCCGACCCGCACACGTTCGCCGGGCTGGCCGGCATGGGCGACCTCGTGGCGACCTGCACCTCGCCGCTGTCGCGCAACCGCACCTTCGGCGAGCGCCTGGGCCGCGGCATGACGCTGGAGGAGGTCGTCGCGGCCACCCGGCAGACCGCCGAGGGCGTCAAGTCGTGCGAGTCGGTGCTGGAGCTGGCCAGGAAGCACGACGTCGAGATGCCGATCACCGAGGTCGTCGTGGGCGTCGTCCACGACGGCATGTCGCCCAGCGAGGCGGGCATGCTGCTGATGTCCCGCTCACCCAAGCCCGAGCGGTACGGTGTCTGACCATTGCGGACATCACCGGCGTGCTTGGCTCGCTGTAGTGGGGACACGCCGGTAGATTCGGACGTCATGAGCAAGCCACGCGTCGCCGTCGTTTTCGGGGGTCGCAATTCCGAGCACGCCGTCTCCCTGATGGGGGCGGGCAGCGTGCTGGAGGCGATCGACAAGGACAAGTACGAGGTGATCCCCATCGGGATCGCCCAGGACGGCAGGTGGGTGCTCGCCGCGGCCGGCCAGCGGTTCGCCATCGAGGAGGGTGAGCTGCCCAGCGTCGACACCTCCGGCGCCGCGCTGGCGCTGCCGCCCGGCCAGGGCTCGATCGTCGCCTACGACCCGGGCAGCATCCCGGTCGAGCTGGGCACGGTGGACGTGGTGTTCCCGGTGATGCACGGGCCGTTCGCCGAGGACGGCACCATCCAGGGGCTGCTGGAGATGGCCGGCGTGCGCTACGTCGGCTCCGGGGTGCTGGCCAGCGCCGTCGGCATGGACAAGGCGTACATGAAGACCGTCATGGCGGCGGCCGGGCTGCCGATCGAGCGTTACCTGGTGGTGCGCGACCGCGACTGGCGGCTCGACCGGGAGCGGGTGCTGAAGGAGGCCGAGGAGCAGCTCGGCTGGCCCGTGTTCGTCAAGCCGGCCCGGGCCGGCTCCTCCCAGGGCATCTCCAAGGCCCACGACCGGGCGACGCTCGCCGAGGCGGTCGAGGAGGCCCGGCGGCACGACCCCAAGGTGCTGGTCGAGGCGGCGGTGACCGGGCGCGAGGTCGAGTGCGCGGTGCTCGAGTCGCTCGGCGACGAGCCGCCGCGGGCGTCGCGGCCCGGCGAGGTGAAGGTCGAGGGCGGCCAGGAGTTCTTCGACTTCGAGGCCAAGTACTACCCCGACCAGATGTCGCTGACCGTGCCCGCCGACCTGCCGGGCGAGGTGGCGGAGGAACTGCGGGCGATGGCCGTGCGGGCGTTCGAGGCGCTGGAGTGCGAAGGGCTCGCGCGGGTCGACTTCTTCTACACGCCCGACGGGCGCATCGTCTTCAACGAGATCAACACGATGCCCGGGTTCACGTCGCTGTCGGTGGCGCCGCAGCTGTGGGCCGCGTCGGGGATGAGCTACCCGGAGCTGGTGGACCATCTGGTGCAGCTCGCCCTGGACCGGCCGGCCGGGCTGCGCTGACCGGGGGACTGCTCGGACGCGACCTGACTGATCGGGCCCGCACGGTACTACTTGGGCGTGACCTGGCTGATCGGGCCCGAGAGGTCGGCGAGCACCTGGGGCGCCACGTGCGTCCCGGCGATCGTCGCCTCCACGTACAGCGGGGCCGCGACGGCGGTGTAGAGCGTGGGCTTGTCGGGGTCGGCGAACCAGCCGACCCCGTCGATCTCCTGGAGCTGGTCGGTCGGCGCCATCCGGGCCGGCCGCGGCACGCCGCACCGCAGCGCGATCTCCCCGTCGCCCCAGACGGCCACGTAGGGCGACTCGGGCACGGACGTGCCGCGTCCGGCGCCGTCCAGCGTGCGGGGCAGCAGCCCGGACAGCCGCTGACAGGCCGTGGCCGCCTCGCCCCGCGGGGTGGGCGGCTCGACCTGGACGGCGCCGCACGCGGCGAGCGCGAGCAACAGCAGCATCGAGAGGGCGGCGGCACGCATGGACGGCGAGTTCTCCCGGAAAGATCTACCTCAGATGTGCACGATCGGGCATGTCAGGGTCCGAGTGATCCCCTCGACGCCCTGGATCTGGGCCACGACGAGTTTGCCCAGTTCGTCGACGTTCCGTGCCTCGGCCCGCACGATCACATCGTACGGTCCCGTCACGTCCTCGGCCTGCGTGACTCCGGGGATGCCGGAGATCTCCGCGGCCACGCTCGCCGCCTTGCCGACTTCGGTCTGAATAAGGATGTAGGCCTGCACCATTACGTCCTCCCGGGCGATTGGATCACGCCGAAGGGCCACCGTACCCTGTGTGGGTCAGGAGGTGTGTCATCAGAGTCGGAGATCTCGGCGAATTCGGAGCGGTAAGTCGTATTTCCGGACGTCTGCCGCAAGGAGCCAGTGTTCTGCTCGGACCGGGCGACGATGCCGCCATGGTGAGTGCGCCGGACGGGCGCGTCGTGGTGTCAACGGACCTCTTGCTTGAGGGTAGGCACTTTCGCCGCGATTGGTCCAGCGGCTACGACGTCGGCCGCAAGGCCGCGGCGCAGAACCTCGCCGACATCGCCGCCATGGGCGCCGTTCCGACCTCTCTGGTGGTCGGGCTGGGCATCCCGGCGGATCTGCCGGTCGACTGGCTCGACGCGCTGACCGACGGGTTCCGCGACGAGTGCGCGGTCGTGGGGGCGAGCGTGGTCGGGGGCGACATCGCGCGCAGCGACCTGGTCGTGCTCGGCGTGACGGCGCTGGGCGACCTGGGCGGACGGCCTCCCGTGACCCGGTCGGGGGCGCGTCCCGGCCAGGTGGTGGCCGTGGCGGGGCGGCTGGGGCACGCCGCGGCGGGCCTGGCCCTGCTGGAGGCCGGCCGGGAGGTCCCGCGTGACGCGGGGGCGCTGTTCGAGGCGGTGGAGGCGCACCGGCGGCCGTGCCCGCCGTACGCGTGCGGGCCGGAGGCGGCGCGGCTGGGCGCCACCGCGATGCTCGACGTCAGCGACGGGCTCCTGCAGGACCTGGGGCATCTCGCGCGGGCCGGCGGGGTGCGGGTGGAGCTGGACCCGGACGCCTTCACGGTGGGGGAGCCGGTGGCCGCCGCCGCCAAGGAGCTCGGGGCCGATCCCGTCGACTGGGTGCTCACGGGCGGTGAGGACCACGCGCTCGCGGCCGTGTTCCCCGCCGGGGTGGCGCTGGGGGACGCGTGGCAGGTCGTGGGGGCCGTCGTGGAGGGTGAGGGCGTCGCCGTACGGGGCCGTGACGTGGGGCGCGGCGGCTGGGATCACTTTCAGTAACGAGATGTCCCGATTTGCAGGAAAATTTCCCACTATGAGATGTGACTCACGGGAATGCTGGGACAAAGTCGTAGCGAAGGTGTTATGAAGATTGGCGGCCATCGTAACCGGCAAGAAAGGGCTGCCATGGGCCGCCACACAGGTGGAGCCGACGACGCGAGCGAACGGGGGAACGGCACGTCCGACGACTCTCACGACGAGGACTTCGGGCTCGCCGACCGCGCCGCGCAGTGGGCCGCCGCGCCGGATCCGACCACCAAGAGCTCCTTCTGGGACACCGATGACGAGCCGGCCGAGCGGGCCGAGCGGGCCGAGCCGCCCGGCTGGCCGGAGCTGCCGGACCAGGCCGGAGTGACGGGCCAGTGGGCGCCGATGCCCCAGCGGGACCCCGGCGCCGCCGTCCGTCCGCCGGAGAAGGACCCGTTCGAGACCACCGGCGCCTTCCAGCCGCCGCCCTCACGGTCCCGCGCCGGCTCCGGGCCGGCCGCCGACCAGCCGTTCGAGACGACCGGCGCCTTCGCGCGCCCCGCCCACTGGGACGAGCCCGGGCAGGGCGGCGAGGTCGGCGACAGCACCCAGACCTTCGGCATGCCGGGGGACTTCGGCGGCGACGGTCCCTCGGGGCCGCGGACGTCGGGCGGCGACGGGCCGTCCGGCACGCGCGTCTTCAGCGGCAGGAGCGCGCCCATCCGACGCGCGTTCGAGGACGGCAGGCCCTCCTCGACCCCCGGCTTCGTGGGCGACGACCCGTTCGGCGGCGACCGGTCGTCCGGCCCGCGGGGCTTCGGCGACGACGGGCCCTCGGGACCCCACGCCTTCGGCTCGGCCGAGACCCACGTGTTCGGCGAGCGGCCGCAGGCGTCCGGACCGGCTGAGAGCCAGGCCTTCGGCGACGGGCCGCAGGGGCGCGGCGCCGACGCCACGCAGATGTTCGGCCAGGACCCGCTCTCCGAGCAGACCCGCGCCCAGTCCCCGCCGGCCGGGCCGCCCGAGCCGGGCGACATCAAGGTGTTCGGCAGCCCGACCATGGTCGACGCCCAGGCTCCGGCGTGGTCGGAGGGCGCCGACAACGGCTTCCTGGGCTCCGGCTGGTCGGGCGACGAGCCCGGCGGCGACCGGGACGGCGGGCGTGACGGCGACCCGGAGCCGCGCCGCCGCGGGCGCCGCAAGTCCTCCTCCGACGACGCCGACCCGTACGCCGAACCGCCGGCCAGGAACCGGGGCCGTCTCGCGCTGCTCTCGGTGGCCGCCGTCGCCGTCGTGCTCGGCGGCACCGTGGCGGGCGTGAAGCTGATGAGCGGATCGTCGCAGCCGTCCGGCTGCCCCGCCGACGGCTGCGCCGCCGTACAGGCGACGAACCAGCCGGGCCCGCAGGGCTCGCAGCCCGCCGAGGAGGAGAGCGAGGAGCCGGCGGAGGACGAGACCGAGGAGCCGTCGCCGACGGACGAGCCCACGGCCGACAAGACGCAGCCCGCCGGCACGCCGGGCCCGCAGACCACGACGAGCGTCCGCACGCCGCGCCGGTCCGCCACGCCCGAGGCGAAGCCGACCAGGACCAAGAAGGCGGTCAAGCCCACGCAGGAGCCGCTGCCGACTCCCACCGAGGAGACCGCGCTGGAGACCCCGTCCGAGGAGCCCAGCACGATCACGGTCACCGACCCCGCCGACAACGCGACGGGCAACCCCGTCCCCACCGCCACCGAGACGGCGGGGCCCAGCGGCGGCTCGGTGAGCGTCGGCTTCGACGTGGTCCGCCAGCGGCTCACCGGCTACACCGCCCACCTGGACGTGGTCAACTCCTCGCCGCAGGCGCTCAAGTCGCTCACCGTGTCGGTGCCGGTGAAGGGCCGGGTGCTGAACCTGACGGGCGCCGAGTACACGCAGGACGGCGATCTGCTGATCATCGACCTGCCGGACACGCTGGCGGAGGGCGGCTCGACCGCGATCACCTTCACCGCGACCGGCCGCGCCGCCGAGCCGGAGAACTGCGGTCTCGTGGGCGGCGACTGCGCCGTCAGCTAGCGCCTCCCGGGCGGGCGCCCGCCACGGCGCCCGCCCGCGCGCGATGGTTGGATGGGGGCATGACCGCTACGACCCCTCCGCGCGTGCTGACCGTCGCCGGATCCGACTCCGGCGGCGGGGCGGGCATCCAGGCCGACCTGAAGACCATGCTGGCCCTGGGCGTCCACGGCATGAGTGTGATCGCCGCCGTGACGGCGCAGAACTCCCTCGGCGTCCAGGGTTACTGGGAGCTGCCCGCCGAGGCCGTGCGCGCCCAGCTCGACTCCGTGCTCGGCGACATCGGCGCGCAGGCGGTCAAGACGGGCATGCTCGCCTCGCCCGAGCTGGTCGAGACCGTGGCCGCGAGGCTCGGCGCGTACGAGGCGCCGGTCGTGGTCGATCCCGTGGGCGTCTCCAAGCACGGCGATTCCCTGCTCGCGCCCGAGGCCGTGGACACGATGCGCACCCGGCTGCTGCCCGTCGCCACCGTCGTCACCCCCAACCTGTGGGAGGTCGAGCAGCTCACCTCGGTCAAGGTCGAGGACGAGGACGACCTGCGGCGGGCCGCCGACGCGATCCTGGAGCTGGGGCCCGCCTGGGTACTGGTCAAGGGCGGCCACCTGCCGGGCGAGCCGGTGGACCTGCTGACCGACGGCACGCGTGAGTACCGCTTCACCGCCGAGCGGCTCGACAACCGCCACACCCACGGCACCGGCTGCACGCTCGCCTCGGCGATCGCCTCCCACCTGGCGATGGGCGAGGACGTGCCGGGCGCGGTGGGCAAGGCCAAGGAGTACGTCACGGGCGCGATCCGGCGCGGCTTCCCCCTGGGCGCGGGCATCGGCCCCGTGGACCACGCCTGGCAGTGGCGCTGACCGGCCTCAGCACGCGATACGACGCCTGCCCGGGCATGACGCGCGAGGCCCGGGCGAGAGGCGGGGCCTGGTATTGACGCGCGAGGCCCGGGCGGAGGCGGGGTAGGACGCGCGAGGCCCGGGCGCGGGGCCGGGCATGACGAAAGCCCGCCGCTCGGCCGGGAGCGGCGGGCTTGTCGCGAGACTCGAAGCTAGCGGGAGACCTTGCCCGCCTTGATGCACGAGGTGCACACGTTCAGCTTCTTCGGCGTGCCGCCGACGACCGCGCGAACCGTCTGGATGTTGGGGTTCCAACGACGACGGGTGCGGCGGTGCGAGTGGGACACGTTGTTGCCGAAGATCGGGCCCTTGCGGCAGACATCGCAGACGGAAGCCACGGTATCGCTCCTTAAAACAGTCGATGTAGCCCTGTCCGCTGATGCTTGTCGGGCGGAGGGCATGCCGGGACAACCGGCCAGCCAGACGAGGATATCCGATCCGCACCACCAGGTGCGAACTCGCGCCACTGGACGAGGACGGATGCGGCGATATCCTCCTTCTTTAACCGTAGCGCACTCGAGAGGGCGGAGCGTCGCGTATGGAGGTTCTCGACCCGCCCCGAGTACGCCGCTGGGCCCGTCTGGCCGCGGACGCGCTGGGCAGGTCGCGGGCGGAGATCGACGCGCTCAACGTCTTCCCCGTCGCCGACGGCGACACCGGCACGAACCTCCACCTCACCATGCTGGCCGCCGCCGAGGCCGTCGAGGCGCTCCCCGACGACGTGGACCGAGCGGTCGTCTGGCAGACGCTCTCGTACGGGGCGCTCGTCGGCGCGCGCGGCAACTCCGGCGTCATCGTCAGCCAGGCCCTGCGCGGCCTGGCCGAGGTGCTGAAGGACGGCTCCGACCTGCGCGCCGGCCTGGCCAGGGCCGCCTCGCTGGCCCGGGACGCGGTCGCGCGGCCCGTGGAGGGCACGGTGCTGAGCGTGCTCGCCGCCGCGGCGGGGGCCGTGCGGGAGGCGGACGGAGACCTGGCCGACATCGCGCGGCGGGCGGCCCGCGAGGCCCGCGCCGCGCTCCGCCGCACCCCCGAGCAGCTCGACGTGCTGGCCCGCAGCGGCGTCGTGGACGCGGGCGGCGCCGGACTGGTGATCATCCTGGAGTCGCTGGCGACCGCGGTGACCGGCGACTCCGGCGAGCGTTACGAGGTCCCCGCGCCGACGTCGCGCGTCTCGCCGATGACCGAGGTGGGCGCGGGGTACGAGGTGATGTACCTGCTGGACGCCGACGACGCCGCCGTGGCCAAGCTGCGCGAGGAGCTCGACGCCATGGGCGACTCGCTCGTGGTCGTCGGTGGCGACGGCCTGTGGAACGTCCACGTCCACGTGGACGAGGCGGGCCCGGCGGTGGAGGCGGCGCTGCGGGTCGGGCGGCCGTACCGGATCAAGATCACCTATCTCGCCGGGCGGACCCACCGCGGCGACGCGGGCCGGGGCGTGGTGGCCGTCGCCGCGGGCGACGGCATCGCGGCGCTGTTCGAGGAGTGCGGCGCGGTGGTGGTACGGCGGGAGCCGGGCACGCGCCCGTCGCTGCCGGCCATGCTGGCCGCGATCAGGCAGGCGGGCGGCGAGGTCGCCGTGCTGCCGAACGACGAGGGCGCCGAGGCGGTCGCCACCGCCGCCGCGGAGATCGCCAGGGAGGACGGCGTCGTGGTCAGCGTGCTGCCGACCCGGGCGACCGTGCAGGGGCTGGCGGCGCTGGCCGTCCACGACCCGCTGCGCCGCTTCGACGACGACGTCGTGGCCATGACCGGGGCGGCCGGGCACACCCGCCACGGCCACCTGGTGGTCGCCCGCAGGGAGGGCGTCACGAGCGTGGGCGTGTGCCGGCCGGGCGACGTGCTGGGGCTGATCGACGGCGACGTGGCGGTGATCGGCCGCGAGCTGGGGGAGGTGGCCGTCGCGGTCGTGGACCGGATGGTGGCGGGCGGCGGCGAGATGGTCACGCTCGTGACGGGCGCGGACGCGCCCGGAGGGTTGGCGGAGGAGGTGGGCGGGCACCTGCGCGCCACCCGGCCGGACGTGGACCTGGTCGTGTACGCCGGGGAGCAGGGCGGCTACCCGCTCCTCATCGGCGTGGAGTGACCCGGCGGCGACTCCAGGGCCGTGGCGTGCGTTCCTGTCGGTCTCAGGCGGTAGAACATAGTGCCGTGAGCCGATTCGACGAGCCCCTGACCAAGGCGCTCGACCCGAAGACCGCCAAGCTGCTGCACACCGTGCTCGGCCTGGAGACGGTCGGCGACCTGCTGCGCCATTACCCTCGCCGCTACGCCGAGCGCGGCGAGCTGACCGCGCTCGACGCGCTGGAGGTCGACGAGCACGTCACCGTGGTCGGCGAGGTGAGCCGGCTCATGCGCAAGCCCATGCGCAACCGCGGCGGCACCTGGCTGGAGGTCGAGGTCGTCGACGCCGACCGCAACAAGATCTACCTGTCGTTCTTCGGCAAGGGCTCCCACGTCGCCGAGTCCCGGCTCAAGCCGGGCAGGCGGGGCATGTTCGCCGGCAAGGTCGGCCTGTTCGGCTCGCGGACGCATCCGCGCTGGCAGCTCACGCACCCCGAGTTCGAGCTGTTCGAGGAGAACGAGGCCGGCGCCGAGGAGTTCTCCGCCGCGCCGGTGCCGATCTATCCCGCGGGCAAGGACCTGACCCCGTGGGTGATCAGGCGAGCGATCGGCGTCGTGCTCGACACGCTGGGGCCGCTGGCCGACCCGCTGCCCGCCGGCCTGCGCGCCCGCCACGGCCTGCGCGACCTGGACGAGGCGCTGGAGGCCATCCACCGGCCGAAGGACTTCGGCGACGTGCAGCGGGCCCGCGACCGGCTCAAGTTCGACGAGGCGTTCGTGCTCCAGGCCGTGCTGCTCCAGCGCAGGCAGGCGGCGACCGCCTGGCCCGCCAAGGCGCGCCCGCGCCGCGACGACGGCCTCCTGCGCGACTTCGACGCGCGGCTGCCGTTCGCGCTCACCGAGGGGCAGGCCGCGGTCGGCGAGGAGATCGCCGCCGACCTGGCCCGCGAGCACCCCATGCACCGGCTGCTGCAGGGCGAGGTCGGCGCGGGCAAGACCGTGGTCGCCCTGCGCGCCATGCTCCAGGTGGTCGACGCGGGCGGCCAGGCCGTCCTGCTCGCGCCCACCGAGGTGCTCGCCCAGCAGCACCACCGCTCGATCACCGCGATGCTGGGCGACCTCGCTCAGGGCGGCATGTTCGGCGGCACGACGGTCACGCTGCTCACCGGCTCCATGGGGGCCGCCGCCCGCCGCGCGGCGCTGCTCGACGCGGCCTCGGGCACGGCCGGCGTCGTCGTGGGCACCCACGCCCTGCTCCAGGAGCACGTCCAGTTCGCCGACCTCGGGCTGGTGGTGGTCGACGAGCAGCACCGCTTCGGCGTCGAGCAGCGCGACGCGCTGCGCGAGAAGGCGGGCGGCGGGCGGCCGCACGTGCTGGTCATGACCGCCACCCCGATCCCGCGCACGGTCGCCATGACGGTCTTCGGCGACCTGGAGGTCTCCACGCTGTCGCAGCTGCCGTCCGGGCGCGCCCCCATCACCACCCACGTGGTGCCCGCCGCCGAGAAGCCCCACTACCTGGAACGCACGTGGGAGCGGGTACGCGAGGAGGTCGCCCTGGGCCGGCAGGCGTACATCGTGTGCCCGCGCATCGGCGATCTGGAGGGCGACGAGGGCGACCTGGAGGCCGGGGCCGACCGGCCCGGCGAGGGGGCGTCGGGGGAGGAGCGGCGGCCGCCGCTGGCCGTCCTCGACGTCGCGCAGCTCCTGTCCGAGGGGCCGTTCCACGACCTGCGGCTGGGGATCCTGCACGGCAAGCTGCCGCCGGAGGAGAAGGACGCGGTCATGCGGGCGTTCAGCCGGGGAGAGCTGGACGTGCTGGTGGCGACGACGGTGATCGAGGTCGGCGTCGACGTGCCCAACTCCTCCGTCATGATCATCATGGACGCCGACCGGTTCGGGGTCTCGCAGCTCCACCAGCTCCGCGGCCGGGTCGGCCGGGGCGGGCTGCCGGGGCTGTGCCTGCTGGTGTCCGAGTTCCCGGAGGGCACGCCCGCGCGGGCGCGGCTCGACGCGGTGGCCGCCACCCTCGACGGGTTCGAGCTGTCGCGGGTCGACCTGGAGCAGCGGCGGGAGGGCGACGTGCTCGGCGCCGCGCAGTCGGGGCGGCGCTCGTCGCTCAAGCTGCTCCAGCTCCTGCGCGACGAGGACGTGATCGAGGCCGCCCGCGAGGAGGCGGCGCGGCTGCTGGCCGACGACCCGGAGCTGGCCGGGCACGAGGCCCTGCGCGCGGAGATCGACCGGCTGCTGGCCGACGAACGCGCGGAGTACCTGGAGAAGACGTAGACGACCGGACGTCCCCGGGGCGGCCGCCTGCGCGCTCGGCGCGGCGCGTGGCTCGCGGATGCGGAGGCGAGTGAGGCCGCCAACGGCCGGGGCCGTGAACGGCCGGGGGCCGCCGACGGCCGGTGGCCGTGAGCGGCCGGGAAGAGGTGTTGGGCCCAGCTACGGGGACGGCCTCCCCCCGAATGCCGTCCCCGGCTGGGCCCACCCCTCGGGTCAGGTGCCGAGGGAACCGGCGTGCGGAAGGGCTCACGACCACGCCGGTCGGCCTTCTACTGGGTCACCTCGAAGGCCGCAGCACCCATCATGCGTGGCCGGTAGGGGCATGTGAATCACCCTTGCGTTCTCGAGGCCGACACTTGTCCACTCTTGACCTGCGCCGACGTGCGCGAGAATGGCTCACATGACTCGGATCATCGCGGGGAGCGCGGGCGGGCGACGGCTGGCGGTCCCGCCGGGGCGCGGCACGAGACCGACCAGCGACAGAGCTCGCGAAGGCATCCTCTTGACGCTCGACTCCCTGCACGGCGTGCGGGGCTCCCGGGTGCTGGACCTGTACGCCGGGTCGGGGGCCGTCGGGCTGGAGGCGCTGTCGCGGGGAGCCGAGCGCGCGGTGCTCGTCGAGTCCGACCCCAAGGCCGTCCGGGTGATCAGGACGAACGTGCGGGAGCTGGGCCTCGCCGGCGCGCACGTCGTGGCGGACAAGGTCGAGCGGTTCCTGAGCCGGCCGGCCGAGGACACCGGGGGCAAGGGTGGCCAACCTCACACCGGGGGGCCCGAGCCGTACGACATCGTGTTCGCCGACCCGCCGTACGCGGTGCCCGACGAGGAGGTCGCGCGGGTCCTGGAGCTGCTGCGCGATCAGGGATGGCTGGCCGAGGGCGCGCTGGTGGCGTTCGAGAGGGAGACCCGGGGAAAAGCGGTGGTATGGCCGGATGGTTACGTTGAGGAGAGGGTTCGCCGTTATGGCGAAGCGTCCGTTTGGTACGGTCGCGCCGCCGGTAATCCGTAGACCTGCCCCATGACCAGGGAGGCGTCTTGCGCCGCGTTGTCTGCCCGGGGTCCTTCGACCCCATCACCAACGGCCACCTCGACATCATCGCCCGGTCCGCCCGGCTGTACGACGAGGTGACCGTGGCCGTGCTCATCAACCTGGAGAAGAGCAGTCTCTTCACGGTCGACGAGCGGATCGAGATCCTGCAGGCCGTGACCAAGGACTTCCCGAACGTCAAGGTGCGGAAGTTCCACGGCCTGCTCGTCGACTTCTGCAAGCAGAACGACATCCCCGCCATCGTCAAGGGCATCCGCGTGGTCAGCGACTTCGACTACGAGCTGCAGATGGCCCAGCTCAACTACCGGCTGTCCGGCGTCGAGACGCTGTTCATGCCGACCAATCCCGAGTACTCGTTCCTGTCGTCGAGCCGGGTCAAGGAGATCGCGCGGTACGGTGGGGACGTGTCCGGGCTGGTCCCCGACCTGGTCCACAAGCTGCTCGTCGAGCGGCTCAGGGGCTGACCGCCACCTGGTATCCTTTCATTTCGGCCTTGTACGACGGCGACAGTTCCGCCATGCCTAGCGAGAGCAGGATGACTCAGCACCTCGACCCCCGCTCGCCTTGGGTGATCTCGACCCACGACCTGGGAAAGCGGCCGGGAACGATGCGGCAGATGAGCCTCACTCTCCCGGCTTCGGCGGATCTCGGCGTCGACATGATCGGTGTCCCCAAGGACGCCGAGGTCGAGCTGGACCTCCGGCTCGAAGCAGTGATGGAAGGCGTGCTCGTGTCGGGCACGGCGCAGGCCCCGCTGACCGGGGAGTGCGCGCGGTGCCTCGACCCGCTGTCCTCGGACATCGAGGTCGATCTGCAGGAGCTGTTCTTCTACTCCGACGAGGACGCCTCCGAGGACGACTCGCTGCTCGACGGGGAGCTGCTCGATCTCGAGCCGACGTTCCGCGACGCGGTGGTGCTCGCACTGCCGTTGAGCCCGGTCTGCCGTGACGACTGCCCGGGGCTCTGCACGGAGTGCGGGATCAAGCTGGCCGAGGCCGGCGCCGATCACCGGCACGAGAAGATCGACGCTCGCTGGGCGTCGTTGCAAGGTCTGGTTTCCGAGAACGATAACGATCAGGAGAAGTGACGTGGCCGTCCCGAAGCGAAAGATGTCGCGGAGCAACACCCGCGCCCGTCGCTCCCAGTGGAAGACGACTGCTGTCGCCCTGGTGAGCTGCCCGCAGTGCCGTTCGCCCAAGCAGCCGCACATCGCGTGCCCCACCTGCGGCACCTACAACCGTCGTCAGGTCATCGAGCCGTCCGCCTGATCTCGCAGTTGACGTGATGCCGACCGGGTGCCATTGTGCCCCGGTCGGCGTGAACGTCTCAGTCGCGTGCGGCGGCGGCTCGCCCGCGGTCGTGGTGGACGCCGGGGCTCTGTACCCCCCGACGCCCACCACGTTTTCGGGCATCCTCCGCAGCCGTCGCGCCAGGTGAAGGTGTCCGAGGAGGAAACCCGTGGGCGCAGGTCCCAAGCCGGTGGCC
The DNA here is from genome assembly GCF_013363995.1 of Nonomuraea rhodomycinica. Classification (GTDB taxonomy): domain Bacteria; phylum Actinomycetota; class Actinomycetes; order Streptosporangiales; family Streptosporangiaceae; genus Nonomuraea; species Nonomuraea rhodomycinica. The sequence goes on from NZ_JABWGO010000011.1 coordinate 309,765, forward strand.
GTGGAGGTCGCCAGAGCAGAGCTGGAGCGAGTGCTGTCGATCAGCCTCGATCCCGACATTCTCGAGCGGGCGCTGACGCACCGCTCCTACGCGTACGAGAACGGCGGCCTGCCCACCAACGAGCGCCTGGAGTTCCTCGGCGACTCGGTGCTGGGCCTGGTGGTCACCGACACGCTCTACCGCAACCACCCCGACCTGCCCGAGGGTCAGCTCGCCAAGCTGCGGGCCGCGGTGGTCAACATGCGCGCCCTGGCCGACGTGGCGCGCGGGCTCGGCCTCGGCCGGTTCCTGCGGCTCGGCAGGGGCGAGGAGGGCACCGGCGGGCGTGACAAGTCGTCGATCCTGGCCGACACCCTGGAGGCGCTGATCGGCGCCGTCTACGTCGACAAGGGCCTGGACGAGGCGTTCCGCGTGGTCCACCTGCTCTTCGACCCGCTGATCGTGCGCTCGGCCTCGCTCGGCGCCGGGCTGGACTGGAAGACCTCCCTGCAGGAGCTCACCGCCTCCGAGGCGCTCGGCGTGCCCGAGTACCACGTCGAGGAGAGCGGGCCCGACCACGCCAAGTCGTTCACCGCCGAGGTGCGCGTGGGCGGCGAGTCCTACGGCTCGGGCAACGGGCGCAGCAAGAAGGAGGCCGAGCAGCAGGCGGCCGAGGCGGCCTGGACCCGCATCCGGGCCCGCCGCGAGCAGCGCGAGAGCCAGCCGGCGGGCTAGGGTGCCTGAGCTGCCGGAGGTCGAGGTCGTCCGGCGCGGCCTCGCGCAGTGGGTGGCCGGGCGGGAGATCGCCGCGGTCGAGGTGCTGCACCCCCGAGCGGTGCGCCGGCACGTGCCGGGCGCGGAGGAGTTCGCCGGGCGGCTGAAGGGCCGCGTGCTGCTGTCCGCCGAGCGGCGCGGCAAGTACCTGTGGCTGCCGCTGTCGGGGGCCGAGGAGGCGCTCATGGCCCATCTGGGCATGAGCGGGCAGCTCCTCGTCGTGGATCCGGACTCCCCGCTGGAGAAGCACCTGCGAGTACGGTTCGCCTTCGCCGACGGCGGTCCCGAGCTGCGCTTCGTCGACCAGCGCACCTTCGGCCACGTCATGCTGACGCCGATGGAGGGCGGCGTGCCCGCGCCGATCTCGCACATCGCCCCCGACCCGTTCGAGGAGGCGTTCGACGACGACCGGTTCGCCGCCGCCCTGCGCCGCAGGCGCACCGAGGTCAAGCGGGCCCTGCTCGACCAGACCCTGATCAGCGGCGTCGGCAACATCTACGCCGACGAGGCGCTGTGGCTGGCCCGGCTGCACTGGGCGCACCCCACGCAGTCGCTCACCCGGCCGAAGATCGCCGAGCTGCTCGCCGGGGTGCGCGAGGTCATGGCGGCCGCCCTGCGCCAGGGGGGCACGTCGTTCGACAGCCTGTACGTCAACGTCAACGGCGAGAGCGGCTACTTCGAGCGCTCCCTGGAGGCGTACGGCCGCCGCGACCTGCCCTGCTCGCGCTGCGGCAGCGCCATCGTCCGCGACGCGTTCATGAACCGTTCGTCGTTCTCCTGCCCGAGATGCCAGCGACGGCCGCGGCGGCCAGCGACAGCCCCGCGCCGAGCCACATGACGGCCGGGACCGACGCCCCGTCCACCACCCGCCCGCCGGCGAACGCGCCGAGCGAGATGGCCGCGTTGAACACCGCGGTCAGCATGGCCATGCCCGCCTCCCCGCCGCCGGCCCGGACGACCCACATCTGCAGGGTCACCGACACGCCCCCGTAGGCCACGCCCCAGAGCACCAGCAGAGCCGTCGCCGGGCCGATCGAGCCCGGCGTGGCGGCGAGGAGCGCGGTCGCGACCCCGATGAGCAGGGCCAGCGTCACGAGGACGCCCCTGGGACGCCGGGCCGCCCGCGCCCCGGCCGCGAAGTTGCCCGCCACACCGGCCACGCCGTACCCGAGCAGGACGGCGCTCACGGCCGCGGCGCCGGCGCCCGCCGCCTGCTCCAGGAACGGCCGGACGTAGGTGTAGGCCGCGAAGTGGCCGGTCACCACGAGGGCGGTCACGACGAGCACCACCCTGAGCGGGCCCGCGCGCCACACCCGCCACAGGTCCGACAGGCGCGCGGCCCGCTCGGCGGGCAGAGCCGGCAGCAGCCGGGCCAGCGCGACGCACAGCGCGACGGAGAGCAGCGCGACGGCCGCGAACGCAGCACGCCAGCCCGCGACCGAGGCGACGAACGTCCCGGCCGGCACGCCCAGCACGGACGCCACCGCGATGCCCGACGCGATCGTCGCCGCGGCCCGGCCGACCAGCGGCTCCGGCGCCAGCCGCGGCGCCAGGCCCACCGCGAACGCCCAGAACCCGCCGATGCTGACCCCCGTCAGCACCCGCGCCGCCAGCATCACCGGGTAGACCGGCGCCAGGGCGGCCAGCAGGTTGGCGACGGCGAGCAGCGCCATCAGCCCGCACAGCACCACCCGGCGGTCCAGGCGCCGCGCGGCCAGCGTGATCAGCGGCGCGGAGACGGCGGCGACGAGGCCGGGGGCGGTCATCATCAGGCCGGCCGTGCCGTCGGAGACGCCCAGGTCGGCGCCGATCGGGGTCAGCAGGCCGACGGGCAGCATCTCGCTGGTGACAATGGTGAAGGTGCCCGCCGCGACGGCGGCCACGGCGAGGGGGCGCGCCGTCGTCACGGGCGCGGCATCGGAGACGGTAGGGGTCATGACCCCAGCCTTCGGCTGTGGCGCCGGGGGAACAATGACGGGACGCTCAGGCAAGGTTTAGCTGGACTAAGGGGTGAGGATGGAGTTCAGGGAACTGGAGTGCTTCGTGGTGCTCAGCGAGGAGCTCCACTTCGCGCGGGCCGCCGACCGGCTGTACCTGTCGCCGGGCCGGGTCAGCCAGCTCGTACGGGCGCTGGAGACGCGGATCGGCGCCCGGCTGTTCGACCGGACGAGCAGGCGGGTGCGGCTCACGCCGCTCGGCGAGCGTTTCCTGGCGGATTTGCGACCGGCGTACGAGGGGCTGCGCGACGCGGTGGACCGGGCCAGGGCGGCGGCCCGCGAGGTGACGGGGACGCTGCGCGTCGGCTTCCTCGGCACGCCCACCGACCTCGTCACCGCGTCCGTGCGGGCCTTCGAGGCGCTGTACCCGTCGTGCGAGGTGACGCTGGTGGAGGTGCCGCTGTCCGACCCGTTCGGGCGGCTGCGCGCGGGCCTGGTGGACGTGGCGTTCACGCTGCTGCCGGTGGACGAGCCCGACCTGGAGACGGGGGCCGGCCTGAACCGGGTGCCGGTCAGCCTGGGCCTGCCCGCCGGCCACCCGCTCGCGGAGCGGCCCGCCGTGGACGCGGAGGAGCTGGCCGGCCTGCCGCTGATCGAGCCGGGCGGCCCGGCCCCGCGGGCGTGGCGCGAGCTGGTCGCGCCCGAGCGCACCCCGGCCGGTCGGCCCATCCCGCGAGGGGGTACGGTCACCACCAGCCAGGAGGGCATCACGCTGGTCGCGCTCGGCCGCGGCGGCATGCTGTTCTGCACGCCGACGGCGGCCTACCACGAGCGCCGAGACGTGGTGTTCGTGCCGGTGACGGGCCTGCCGGCGTCGGTGCTCGGGCTGGCGTGGCCGCGGGCCGGGGCGACGGCCGCGGTGCGCGCCTTCGCCGAGGCCGCCGCGGGCGTGGCGGGCCCGGAGGCGTGCCGCCGGGTGGCGTGACGCGGGCCGCGCGGGCGAGATGCGCGGGAAGCGGACGAGCTGCGCGGGAAGCGGACGAGGCGTGCGAGAAGCGAACGAGGCGCGCGGGAAGGGGCGGAGCGTGGAGGAGAGCGTACGGCTGACCGCCTGGGTCAGGGGACGCGTGCAGGGCGTGGGCTTTCGCTGGTGGACCCGGGCGCGGGCGCTGGAGCTCGGCCTGGCGGGCTGGGCGCGCAACACCGACGACGGCCGCGTCGAGGTGGTCGCCGAGGGGCCGCGCGAGGCGTGCGTCAAGCTGCTGGAGTTGCTGAGGGGTTGCGACACGCCGGGAAGAGTCGATGGAGTAGTGGAGAGGTGGAGTGAAGTCCGAGGTGGTTTGGGGGGTTTCCGGGAGCGGTAGTCGCTTTCGCTAAACCGCCCAAATGGGGTATAGTTATATGCACGGGAGTGCCCCGCGAGGGGCGTGACGGTCCGATCGACTTGACCGCCCACACTGCCGGTGCGACTCTTGTTAAGTACCACGCGCACCCCTCCCGCGGAATATGAAGTGCGCGAACCAGTCTGGTCACTCAGCGTGGAGGACCCTTTACCATGGCGAAGGCTCTACTCGGCCACGTCGGTGGTCCTGACCCTCGAATGGTCTCGGAGATGCGGCGTCTGCAGCAGCGGATCCGTGACCTGGAGGCAGAACTCATCCGGCTTCAGGCCCAGAATGACGCTCTTGCGGCGCAAACCCGCGACGAGGCGCTCAGCCGCATGCAGGAGCGCGAGCCGGCACTCACCTGAGAGTGATCGGAACGCAAGATTGAGGGACGTCTCGGAGAGGCGTCCCTTGTTATTTGCCCTCGTTCGGAATGTCTTGACGCCCCCTTTCCGCCTCCGGGCCGCGACCTCACCGTGGTGGCCAGCGACGAGGCGCGCGGACCAGTAGGCTTTCCCGAAGTCCGTTCAGGGAGAAGGGGGGCCGGCTCTTGCACTTGAAGACCCTCACCCTGCGCGGCTTCAAGTCCTTCGCCTCGGCCACCGTCCTGCGCTTCGAGCCAGGCATCACCTGCGTGGTCGGTCCCAACGGCTCGGGCAAGTCCAACGTCGTCGACGCCCTGGCCTGGGTCATGGGCGAGCACAGCGCCAAGTCGCTGCGCGGCGGCAAGATGGAGGACGTCATCTTCGCCGGCACCTCGTCCCGGCCCCCGCTGGGCCGCGCCGAGGTCACGCTCACCATCGACAACACCGACGGCGCGCTGCCCATCGACTACACCGAGGTGACGATCAGCCGGCTGATGTTCCGGTCCGGGCAGAGCGAGTACGCCATCAACGGCGACACCTGCCGGCTCCTCGACATCCAGGAGCTGCTGTCCGACTCGGGCATCGGCCGCGAGATGCACGTCATCGTCGGCCAGGGGCAGCTCGACGCCGTGCTGCACGCGGGCCCCGAGGACCGCAGGGCGTTCATCGAGGAGGCCGCGGGCGTCCTGAAGCACCGCAAGCGCAAGGAGAAGGCGCTGCGCAAGCTCGACGCGATGCAGGCCAACCTGACCCGCGTCCAGGACCTCGCCACCGAGCTGCGCCGCCAGCTCAAGCCGCTGGGTCGGCAGGCCGAGATCGCCCGCAAGGCCGCGGTGATCCAGGCCGACCTGCGCGACGCGCGGCTGCGGCTGCTGGCCGACGACGTGTGCATCCTGCGCGCCACGCTGGAGCGCGAGGCGGCCGACGAGGCCGCCGTCCTGGCCCGGCGCGCCCAGGTCGAGGCCGAGCTGGCCGAGGGGCAGCAGCGCGAGGCGGCCCTGGAGAGCGCCGAGGCCGAGGCGCAGCCGCGGCTGAGCGCCGCGCAGCAGACCTGGTTCCGGCTGTCGTCGCTGCGCGAACGCCTGACCGGCCTGGAACAGCTCGCCGCCGAGCGTCACCGGCACGCCGTCGACGCCGCCTCCATCGAGCGCCGCGGCCGCGACCCCGAGGACCTCGAGCGCGAGGCCGGCGAGGTACGCGAGCGCGAGCTGGTGCTGCGCGCCGAGCTGGAGGCCGCGCAGGAGCTCCTCGACGGCGCCGCCGAGCGGCGCGCCGAGGCCGAGTCCGAGCTGGCCGCGGAGGAGCGGCGGCTCGCGATGGCCGCCCGCGCCGCCGCCGACCGCCGCGAGGGCCTGGCCCGGCTGCGCGGCCAGGTCGACTCCGTACGCAGCAGGTCGCGCGCGGCCGAGGACGAGATCGGCCGCCTGACCAAGGCGGTCGCCGACGCGGCCGAGCGCGAGCGCCGGGCCCTCGACGACCTGGAGGAGCGGCGCGGCGAGGAGCCCGCCGCCGACCCGGCGCTGGCCGAGGAGCTGGCCACCGCGCAGGCGGTGGTCGAGGAGGCGCGGGCCGCGGCCGAGGAGGCCAGGGCGGGCGTCGAGCAGGCGCGGGCCGCGCTCGGGGCTCCGCGTGAGACGCTCCAGGCCGCGAAGGCGCGGGTCGGCACGGCTCGTGCCGCCGACCAGGAGGCCCAGCGGGCCGTGGCCGCGCTGCGCGCCCGGGCCGAGGCGCTGGAGCTGGGGCTGTCCCGGGGCGCCGACGGCGGCGCGGCGCTGATGGAGACGGGCCTGTCCGGGGTGCTGGGGCCGCTGGCGGCCTCGCTCCAGGTCGCGCCGGGCGCCGAGGCGGCCGTCGCCGCCGTGCTCGGACCGGTGGCCGAGGCCGTCGCGGTCGAGTCCGTGGGCACGGCCGTGGAGGCGCTCGAACTGCTCCGCCTCAAGGAGGCCGGCCAGGCCACCCTCCTCGTGACCGGCTCCGCGAACGGCGCGCCGGGATCGCCCCACGGCATGGCGGGCGGTGCCGAGCGCGGGGCGGCGCCCGAGGGGGGCGAGTGGGCGGCCGACCTGGTCGGCGTGCCCGCGCCGCTGAGCGCGGCCGTCGCGCGGGTGCTCGACGGCGTCGTCGTCGTCGGTGACCTGGCCGCCGCGCGCCGCCTCGCCGAGGCGCGCCCCGACCTGCGCGCCGTCACCAGGGGAGGCGATCTGGTCGCCGCGCACCTGGCCAGCGGCGGCTCCGAGGGCGGCACGTCCGTCCTGCAGGTGCGGGCCGCGCTCGACGACGCCCGCGCCGACCTGGAGGAGGCCGAGGCGCGCGCCGGGCTGACGGCCGTCGGCCTGGACGAGGCACTGGCCGCCGAGCAGGCGGCGCAGGCCGCCGTGGAGGCGGCCCAGGCGGCCGTCACCGAGGCCCAGAGCGCCGCCGACACCGCCCAGTCCGCCGTGAGCGCCGCCCAGGGCACGCTCGACCAGGTCAGGGCCCGCCAGCGGGAGGCCGACCGGCGCAGCGCCGACGCCGCCCGCCGCCTCGCGCAGCTCGAGGCCGCCGCCAAGGCCGCCCACGACGAGGCCGAGCGGCTGGCGCGCAGCGTCACGGCCGCCGAGGAGGCCCGCGCCGAGGGCCTGGAGGAGCTGGCCGAGCTGGAGATGCGGCTCGCCGAGGCCGAGTACGCCCAGGAGCTGGAGACCGAGCCCACCACCGACGCCCGTGACGAGCTGGCCGCGGCCTGCCAGGCGGCCCGCCAGCGGGAGATGGAGGCGGGCCTGCAGGTCCGCACCGCGGAGGAGCGCGTCAAGGGCATCGAGGGCCGCGCCGACGGCCTGCTGAGGGCCGCGCAGCGGGAGCGCCAGGAACGCGCCCAGGCGGCCGCCCAGCGCGCCCGGCGGCGCCGTCAGGCGGCCGTGGCCGAGGCCGTCACCCGGGGCGCGAAGCAGGTGCTGGCCGCCCTGAACGCGTCCGTCGAGCTGGCCGCGCGCGAGCGCGACGACGCCGACTTCGCTCGCGTCGCCATCGACGCCGAGCTCAAGCAGGTGCGTCTGAGGGTGCGCGAGCTCACGCAGGAGCTGGACAAGCTGGTCAACCGCGTCCACGGCAGCGAGGTGGCCCGCACCGAGCAGCGGCTGCGCCTGGAGCAGATGGAGCAGCGGGCCATGGACGAGTTCGGCGTCGAGACCGAGGCGCTGATCGCCGAGTACGGGCCCGAGGCGCCGGTGCCCGGCGAGCCGCCCGTGCCGTACGTGCGCGAGGAGCAGGAGAAGCGGGCCCGCGTCGCCGAGCGGCAGATGCAGCAGCTCGGCAAGGTCAACCCGCTGGCGCTGGAGGAGTTCGCGGCGCTGGAGGAGCGGCACGCGTTCCTCAACTCCCAGCTCGAAGACCTCAAGAAGACGCGGCGCGACCTGCTGACCGTCGTCAAGGAGGTCGACGACCGGGTGCAGCAGATGTTCGCCTCCGCCTACGAGGACGTGGCGCGGGAGTTCGACCAGGTCTTCGGCCGGGTCTTCCCGGGCGGTGAGGGCCGGCTGGTGCTCACCGACCCCGAGGACATGCTGACCACCGGCATCGAGGTGGAGGCCAGGCCGCCGGGCAAGAAGGTCAAGCGGCTGTCGCTGCTGTCGGGCGGTGAGCGGTCGCTGACCGCGGTGGCGTTCCTGGTGTCGATCTTCAAGGCGCGGCCGTCGCCGTTCTACGTCATGGACGAGGTCGAGGCGGCGCTCGACGACACCAACACGCAGCGGCTGCTCACGCTGTTCGAGGAGCTGCGGCAGAGCTCCCAGCTCATCGTCATCACCCACAACAAGCGCACGATGGAGATCGCCGACGCCCTGTACGGCGTGTCGATGCGCGGCGACGGCGTGACCCAGGTGGTCAGCCAGCGCCTGCGCGAGCGCGAACCCGCCTGAGACGGGGGGCCGGCGCGCCGCCCGCCCGGGCATGAGCCCGCCTGACGCGCCCGCGGCGCCGCCCTGGGCATGAGCATGACAGTCGATCTGGAAAACTGACATCTTGTGGATGGTTACCTCGGCGTCATAGTCATCGTGGTCGTCGTCGCCCTGCTGGCGGCCGGCGGCCTCTTCCTGCTCTTCAGGCCGGGCGGCAAGTCCGCGCCGCCGGTCGCGCCGCCCGAGACGGCGCCCCTCCCCGAGGAGGAGAAGGAGCGCCCGAAGACGGGCACCGAGGAGGGTGAAGGAGGAGCGACTACCACGCTCCCCCCGCCGGTCAAGCCGGCCGAGCCGATGGTCGTCGCGCCCGAGGTGGAGGTCCCGCCGCCGTCCGCGGGCCGGATGGTGCGGCTGCGGTCCCGGCTGGCCCGCTCGCAGAGCGCGCTCGGCCGCGGCCTGCTCGACCTGCTCTCCCGCGACCGCCTCGACGACGACGTGTGGGACGAGGTCGAGGAGCTGCTGATCAAGGCCGACGTCGGCGTGGCGCCCACCCAGGCGATCGTCGAGGAGCTGCGCACCAAGGTCAAGGTGCTCGGCAGCCGCACTCCCGAAGAGGTGCGCGCGCTGCTGCGCGAGCAGCTCCTCATCCAGGTCAACCCCGACCTCGACCGCACCCTGCACGTCAAGCCGCACGGCGAGCGGGCCGCGGTGGTGCTGGTCGTCGGCGTCAACGGCACCGGCAAGACCACCACCACCGGCAAGCTCGCCCGCGTCCTCGTGGGCGACGGCAAGAAGGTCGTGCTCGGCGCGGCCGACACGTTCCGCGCGGCGGCGGCCGACCAGCTCCAGACCTGGGGCGAGCGGGTCGGCGCCGACACCGTGCGCGGCCCGGAGGGCGGCGACCCGGCCTCGGTGGCCTTCGACGCCGTCGCCAAGGGCATCGAGGAGAAGGCCGACGTGGTCATCGTCGACACGGCGGGCCGGCTGCACACCAAGACGGGCCTGATGGACGAGCTGGGCAAGGTCAAGCGGGTCATCGAGAAGAAGGCCACCGTCGACGAGGTGCTGCTCGTCCTCGACGCGACCACGGGCCAGAACGGCATGCGCCAGGCCCAGGTGTTCGGCGAGGTGGTCAACATCACCGGCATCGCGCTGACCAAGCTCGACGGCACGGCTAAGGGCGGCATCGTCATCTCGGTCCAGCGGGAGCTGGGGGTTCCGGTCAAGCTGGTCGGTCTCGGCGAGGGGGCCGACGACCTGGCGCCCTTCGACCCCGAGGTCTTCGTGGACGCGATTATCGGCGAATAACGGGCGCATTATTTTCGGATATGGCCATTGCTGTTATGGCTATTTCCGAAAATTGGACAGGAAATTTTACTTACCCGGAAAAGCCTTGATCGCCGTCGGCGGCGTGTGTTCACATGAACCGGTCATCCGAGAGATCGCCCCGCGACGCTTCGCGCCGGTCTCGTCATGCTGGAACACGAGAGGCACCCCGATGAAGAAGGTCGTCGTCCACAAGCCCGGAACCGTGAAGCCCTCCGGTGCGGCCGCTCCGCGGCACGGTCACTGATTCCCGCCCGGCCGGCGTCCCCGTGAAGGGACGCCGGCCGGGGCGCGACCGGAGACGGATCACGGAAGAAGGTTCGGGTGGAATCCATCGTCCTGGACGCCGACCGCAGGCTCCACGGCCCCTACACGTTCGCGGCGGCACTGCTGGACCGCCTCGTCCCTGAGGCGCTGGGCCGCGGGCCCGACCTCGTCGCCGCGTACGACATCGAGATCGGCGTCGCGGCGCCGCTGCTGGCCGTTCCCCGGCGCAGGCGCTCCCTGGCCGAGACCCTGCCGAGGGCCCAGCGCATCCTCATCCCCGGCGCCCGCCGCACCCTGCGGATCGCGAACGGGCTGGCCGAGTTCGTCCGCGACCACCTCACCCGCACCCGGCCCCTGACCGTCACCGTGGACAACCTCGGCGAGGCCGATCCCACCGACGCCGAGCTGATCGAGGTGCTGCGCAGGCGGGTGGACCCCGGCCTGCTGCGGATCGTCCCCGGCCGGTCCGCGCCGTCGGGCGGCCCGGTCAACGCCGACTTCGACCGCTTCCGCGACGAGGGCTTCCATCACGCCATGGCCGAGGCCGGCCTGGAGGCGCTGCGCGGCATGACGTACGAGGACGACCCCGACCGCTGGCGGACCCTGGTGCAGCGCGTGGGCGGCTCGCTGGAGGCCGTCGAGCGCGAGGATGAGGCCCGTGCCCTGTACGACCGGGCCCGCCGCCTGACCGTCGACCCCAAGCACCGCGCCACGATCGCGTACGCCACGGCCATGCTGCTGGTGCGCCACCACGACCTCGCCCGGCGCGACCCGGAGGAGGCCCTGTCCTGGGCCAACGAGGCCGTCACGATCACCTCGCTGCTGCCCGACGCCCGCGAGCGCGCCTTCCACCTGGGCTTCGACCTCAACGGCAAGGCCCTGGTCGAGGTGCGCAGGGGCAACCTGGACACCGCCCTCGACCTCGTGCGCGAGGCCATCGACCTGGCCGAGGAGCACCTGGCCGACACGCACCCGATCCACCGGCTCGTGCTGTACGCCAACCGCGCCCAGCTCCTGGGCGCCACCGGCCGCACCCAGGAGGCGCTGGCCGACTACGCGATCGCCATCGGAGCCGACCCGGGCTACCCCGACTACTACCTCGACCGCGGCGCCCTGCTGCACAAGCTGGGCCGCCACGAGGACGCGCGGGCCGACTTCGAGGCCGCGATCCGGCTCAGCCCCCCGTTCCCCGAGGCGTACTACAACCGGGCGGAGGTCCGGTACGCGACCGGCGACCTCGACGGCGCGCTCGCCGACCTCGACCACACGCTCGACCTCGACCCGGGCTTCGCCCCGGCGTACGTGAACCGGTCCGGGCTGCTGGCCGCGGCGGGCGAGCACGCCGCGGCCCGGCGCGACGCCGAGCGCGGGCTGGCCCTCGACCCGCGCAGCCCGCACCTCAGGTGCGTGCTCGGCCAGGTCGAGGCGGCCGAGGGCCGGCGGGCGGAGGCCGTGGCCGCGTTCGGCGCCGCCCTGGAACTCGACCCGGACCTGGTGGCGGCCTGGGCGGGGCGGGCCGCCGTCGCCTACGACGAGGGCGACCACGCCGCCGCCCTGTCCGATCTCACGCGGGCGCTGAAGCTGGAGGAGACGGCCGAGCTGCTGTTCAACCGGCATCTGGTGCTGAGCGCGGCGGGACGGCCGGACGAGGCGCGCCAGGACCTCCTGCGGGCCGCGCGGCTGGCTCCGGGGGACCCCGACATCCGGCGGGCGCTCGCGGAGGCGTGAAGCGTGGGCCGGTCCTACTGGCTCCTGCTGACCGGGTTCCTGGCCTCGTCGCTCGGCACGTGGATCTACCGCCTGGCGCTGCCGCTCCTGGTCTACGACCTCACGGGGTCGCCGCTCGGGACCGGCCTGGTCTACGTCATGGAGTACGTGCCGTACCTGCTGCTGGGGATGGTCGGCGGGGTGCTCGCGGACCGCTACGACCGGCGGCGGCTGCTGGTGCTGGGCGACACGGCCTCCGCGGCCGTCACGCTGGTGCTCGCCGCGATGGTGGCCCTGGGCGTGGGGCGGCTGTGGCCGATCTACCTGGTGGCGCTGCTGCTGGCGTCGGTCGATCCGCTCTACCAGCCGGCGTTCCGGGCGCTGGTGCCGTCCCTGGTGCCGGCGGAGCGGCTGCCGCAGGCCAACGCGCGCGTCCACATCGGCGAGCACGCGGTGGGCATGGCGGGGCCGATGGCGGGCGGGGCGCTGGTGGTGGCCTTCGGCTACCAGGTCGCGGTGTACGTGGACGCCGGGTCGTTCCTGCTGTCGGCGCTGCTGATCGCGCTCATCGGCGGGCGCTTCACCGCCACGGCCGGACGCGCGCGGGGGCGGCCCGGGGCGGCTGAGGGAGGCGCGGGGGAGGGGCGGAAGCGCTGGTCGATGGGGGCCGACCTGCGGGAGGGCCTGCGGTTCCTCGTGCGCGGCGACCGGGCGGTGCTCACGACCGCGATCATGTCATCCGCCTGCAACTTCGGCGTGTGGCTGCTGCTGGCGGACCTCGTCTACTACCTCAGCTCCTACCACGGGTTCACGCCGGGCGAGATCGGCGTCGTCTACGCCTTCCAGGGGGCCGGCGCGGTGGCGGGGGCGCTGCTGGGCGGCCGGCTGGTCCGGGTGTGGCCGCCGGGACGGATCATGACCTGGTCGCTGCTGGCCGGAGGAGCGTCGATGCTGCTCATGACCGTCGCCCGGGGCCCGGTCCCGATCGGGCTGGCGTGGACGGGGCAGTTCTCGGCGGCGGGGGCGATGATCGTGGCCACCGCGACCGTACGGCAGCGCCTCATCCCCGACCACCTGCTCGGACGGGTCCTGGGCACGGCCCGGATGATCGCCTTCGCGTCGATCCCGCTGGCGGCGCTGGCGGCGGGGCTGTTCGAGGCGGCGGCGCGCGACGCGTACGCGATCATGGTGTTCGCGGGCCTGAGCTGGGCGGCCATCGCCCTCGCGGTGGCCCGCTCGCCCCTGCGGCGGCTGACCGTCGGGGACGTCAGGGCCGGGACAGCGGCCGGATCGGCACCACCATCGGAGTCCCCGCCACCGGATCGGGGATGACCTTGGCGTCCAGCTCGAACACCTCGCGCATCAGCTCCTCGGTCAGCACCTCGTGCGGGGCGCCCGCGGCCACCACCCGGCCGCCGCGCATGGCCACCAGCCGGTCGGCGTACCGGGCCGCGAGGTTGAGGTCGTGCAGGACCATGACGATGGTCCGTCCCGCCTCCTGGTGCAGGTTCCGTACGAGCTCCAGCACCTCCACCTGGTGGGCCAGGTCGAGGAACGTGGTGGGCTCGTCGAGCAGCAGCAGGTCGGTGCCCTGGGCGAGCGCCATCGAGATCCAGGCCCGCTGCCGCTGGCCGCCGGACAGCTCGTCCAGGGGGCGCTCGGCCAGGTCGGCCAGGCCCGTCAGCTCCAGGGCGAGGGCCACCGCGCCCTCGTCGTCGGAGGACCACTGCCGGTACCACGTCTGGTGCGGGTGCCTGCCCCGCGCGACCAGGTCGGCCACGGTCAGCCCTTCGGGCGCGGTGGGCGCCTGCGGCAGCACGCCGAGCACCTTGGCCACCTCCCGCGTCGGCATGGCGTCGATGCGCTTGCCGTCGAGCAGCACCTCGCCGCCGCGCGGCTTGAGCAGCCGGCCGAGGGCGCGCAGCAGCGTGGACTTGCCGCAGCCGTTGGGCCCGATGATCGTGGTGACCGTGCCCGCCTCGATGCCGAGGTCGAGCCCGTCGACCACGACCCGGTCGCCGTAGCCCAGCGTGACACCGGCGGCCTGGAGCCTCATGTGCGTGCCCTCCAGATGAGGTGGATCAGGTACGGCGCGCCGAGGACCGCGGTGACGACGCCCACGGGCAGCTCGATCGGGGAGAAGGCGGTGCGCGCGATCAGGTCGGCCCCGGTCGCGAGGACGGCGCCGGTGACGGCCGACGACAGCAGCGGCGGCTGGGCGCACCGCACCACGCGCAGCGCGATCTGCGGCGAGGCGAGGGCCACGAACGCGATCGGCCCGGCCGAGGCCGTCGCCACGGCCGCCAGCAGCACGGCGGCCAGCAGCATGAGCGCGCGCGACAGGTTGACCCGCACGCCGAGCGCGGTGACGGTGTCGTCGCCGTAGCGCAGCGCGTCGAGCGAGCGGGTGCCGAGCAGGGTCAGCGGGACCAGCACGGCCAGGGCCAGCCCGACCGGTACGACGTGCTCCCAGCCGCGGCCGTTGAGCGAGCCGCTGATCCACACCATGGCGCGGCCGGTGTCGTTGACGTCGCCGACGGTCAGCAGCCAGAACTTCACGTTGGTGAACACGGCCGCCACGCCGATGCCCACGAGCACCAGCCGGTAGCCGTCGAGGCCGCGCCGCCAGGCCAGCGCGTACACGATCGCGGCCCCGGCCAGGCCGCCGAGCAGCGCGAGCGCCGGGATGCCGAGGGCGGAGAACAGGCCGCTGACCCCGCCGTACACGCTGCCGCTCATGACGACGCCGGCCACCACGGTCACCGAGGCGCCGGTGGTGACGCCGAGGATCTCGGGGCTGGCCAGCGGGTTGCGGGCGATGGACTGGATGATCGCGCCCGACAGGGCGAGGGCGGCGCCGACGAGCGCGCCGGTCAGCGCGCGCGGCAGCCGCAGCTCCATCACCACGAAGTGCTCGGGCACGGACGGGTCGAACGTGGCGCGCACGACGTCCCCCAGGCCGAGGGGCAGGTCGCCGAGGCGCATGTTCAGGGCCATGAGCAGGGCCAGCGCCAGCAGGCCGCCCACGGTGACGGCGACGCCGCGCGGGCGCACCCGCCAGGACAGGCCCGCCACGCGCAGCGGGAGCGAGGCCCCGGCCCTCGTCCGGGTCGTCGTCGTCACAGCCGCACCGGCTTCCGGCGGCGGACGAGCGCCACGAAGAACGGGGCGCCGATCAGCGCCAGCACCACGCCGACCTCCAGCTCGCCGGGGGAGGGGGCGACGACCCGGCCGATCACGTCGGAGACCAGCAGCAGCGCCGCGCCGATCAGTCCGGAGTACGGCAGCAGCCAGCGGTGGTCGGTGCCGGACAGCGGGCGGGCCAGGTGCGGCACCACGAGCCCGACGAACGCGAGCGACCCGCAGGAGGCCACCGCCGCCCCCGTGAGCAGCGTGACGGCGGTGACGCCGACGCTCCGGGTGAGGGCGATGTTCTGGCCGAGGCTGCGGGCCACGTCCTCGCCGAGGGACAGCGCGTTCAGGCCGGGCGCGTTGACCAGCGCCAGCACCAGCCCCACCAGGATGAACGGCAGCACCTGCCAGACCACGTCCGGGCCGCGGCCGGCGACGGAGCCGGCCTGCCAGAACCGGAAGACGTCCATGGCCTGCTCGTCCAGCAGCACGATCGCCGAGGTCAGGGCGTACAGGAAGGCGCTGACGGCGGTGCCGGCCAGCGCGAGCGTGACCGGCGTGGGGCCGCCTCGCCCGCCGACCATGCCGAGCGCGAACACGCACACGCTGGCGACCAGCGCGCCCGCCAGCCCGAACCAGATGTAGGCGAGCAGGCTCTGGGCGCCGAGCAGGATGATGGAGGCGACCATCGCGAACGCGGCGCCCTGGGTGACGCCGAGCAGGCCGGGGTCGGCCAGCGGGTTGCGGGTGTGGCCCTGCATGAGCGCCCCGGCCACGCCGAGCGCGAGCCCGGCCAGCACGCCGAGGGCGGTCCTGGGCACGCGCAGCGAGCGGATGACGATGTCGTTCTCGGTGCCGGTCGGCTCGGTGAGGGCCCGCCACGCGTCGGCGAGGGGCACGGCCTTGGAGCCGATCGTGACGCTCAGCACCACCGCGACGCACACGGCCGCGAGCAGGGCGGCGAGCACGAGGCCGCGGCGCCGGCGGATGCCGTGAAGGCGCGGCGCGACGGCGGTTGCGCTCACGTGGTCCCCTTCCGGCAGTTGCCCGTCCCGCTGAAGTATGCCAGCTTAGGCAGGGCTAACCTAAATAAGGGTTGCCTAAGTTTTTGCCCGGGAAGGGGTTTCGATGAGACGGTTGCGCGCTGTGGTGGCCGCGATGCTGGTGGCGGGGCTCGCCGCCGCCTGTGGTTCGGGCGGCACGGGGTCCACGACCGCCTCGGCGACGAGCCAGGCCGGCAAGCCGTTCCGCACCGTCAAGCACGCGATGGGCGAGACGGCGATCCCGGCGCAGCCCAAGCGGGTCGTGGCCCTCGACCAGAGCTTCGTCGACGCGGTCCTGACGCTGGAGACCCCGGTGGTCGGCTACACCACCTACCGCTCCATCGAGGCCAAGCTGCCCGACTACCTCGGCACGGTCGCCGGCCAGTACGGCAAGGAGGCCGTCGCGGTCGGCACGCTGGAGCAGCCCAGCCTGGAGAAGATCATGGCGCTCAAGCCCGACCTGATCGTCTCGGCCAAGGTGCGTCACGAGGCCCTGTACGACAAGCTCTCCAAGATCGCGCCCACTGTCTTCAGCGAGAGCACCGGGGCCATCTGGAAGGACAACGTCCGGCTCATGGGCCAGGCGCTCGGCAAGGAGCAGCTCGCCGAGACCAGGATCAAGGAGTACGAGGCCCGCGCCGCGAAGATCGGCGAGGAGATCAAGGCCAAGGAGGGCGGGAAGCTGCCCACCATCTCGATCGTCCGCTTCGCCGGCGAGCCGACGGCCCGGCTCTACGTCGAGAAGTCCTACTCCGGCATCGTGCTGAAGGACGTCGGCTTCCCGCGCCCGCAGGGCCAGCCCACGGCCACCGACTCGATCGTGGTCGACGTCAGCCAGGAGCGCATCACCGACCTCGACGCCGAGCACATCTTCGTGGCCACCTACGGCGACCCCGAGGCGGCCAAGTACAAGGACAAGTTCGTCGCCAACCCGCTGTGGGGCAAGCTCAAGGGGACGAAGCACGAGGTCAGCGACCAGACGTGGATGACCGCGGTCGGCATCCAGGGCGCCCACGCCATGCTGGACGACCTGGCCGGGTTCTTCTCCGTCGACCCGGCCAGGGCCGCCTGAGGGCCGCGGCCCCCGGGTTCAGCTCGCCAGGAAGCGGCGCAGGTCGTCCAGGTGCGGGTGGATGTCCAGCCCCTGGGCGGCCAGCCAGGCCGGCTCGCAGTACGTGCCCCGGTAGCGCTCGCCGCCGTCGCAGATGAGGGTCACGATGCTGCCCCGCTCGCCGGCGGCGCGCATCTCCCGGATCAGCTCGACGCAGGCGGCCACGTTGGTGCCGGTCGAGCCGCCGACGTCGCGGCCGGTCACCTCGCGCACCCAGTGCATGGCCGCGATCGACCGGGCGTCCGGCACGGCCAGCATGCGGTCGATCACCGACGGCTGGAACGACGGCTCCACCCGCGGCCGGCCGATGCCCTCGATCCGCGAGCCGCGCGCGGTGACCGTGACGTCGCCCGACACCCACGACGGGTAGAAGGCCGACCCCTCGGGGTCGGCCACGGCCAGGCGGGTGGAGTGGCGCCGGTAGCGGATGTAGCGGCCGATCGTGGACGACGTGCCGCCGGTGCCGGCGCCGACGACGACCCAGGCGGGCACCGGGTGCGGCTCCATCGCCATCTGGGCGAAGATGGACTCGGCGATGTTGTTGTTGCCGCGCCAGTCCGTGGCCCGCTCGGCGTAGGTGAACTGGTCCATGAAGTGGCCGCCGGTCTCGGCGGCCAGGCGGCGCGACTCGTCGTAGATCGTGGTGGGGTCGTCGACGAGGTGGCACTTGCCGCCGTGGAACTCGATGAGGTGGCACTTCTCCGGCGAGGTCGAGGCCGGCATCACCGCGATGAACGGCAGGCCGAGCAGCCGGGCGAAGTACGCCTCGCTCACCGCCGTCGAGCCGCTGGACGCCTCGACGATCGTCGTGTCGGGGCCGATCCAGCCGTTGGCCAGGCCGTAGAGGAAGAGGGAGCGGGCCAGACGGTGCTTGAGTGAACCGGTGGGGTGCACCGACTCGTCTTTCAAGTAGAGGTTTACCCCCCACTGCGGGGGCAGCGGAAAGACATGAAGGTGCGTGTCACAACTCCGGTTGGCGTCGGCTTCCACTGTGCGGATGGCCTCGGCCACCCAGTGGCGCGTCCTCGTGTCGTGACGATCCACAAAATCCATGTGCATACGCTATCTCATGTGACTCCGGCCACTTTTTCCGCAGAATTGGGTGGATAGTGTTATGGTACTGAGACAAGTCCAGCCGTGGACGTGATAACGCACGCCGCGAGCAGATGGACTTCTCACCTCTCTGACCAGGCGTAACCGTTAACGCGGCCCTTACGTGGGTGTTGACACCATGGATTTGCTGCGGGCCGACCTGTGCCGAGATGGGATAGCGCTAGGGGGAAACTTGATCACTATGACCGAAGAGCAGCGTCAGGACTGGTTCGAGCGCGATGTCGTGCCCGTGACGTCGCAGCTGTTCGCCTCCGCCATGCGCCTGACCCGCAACACCGCCGACGCCGAGGACCTCGTGCAGGAGACGGTGGCCAAGGCGTACACGTCCTACCACCAGTTCCGCGAGGGCACCAACCTCAAGGCGTGGCTGCACCGCATCCTCACCAACAACTTCATCAACGACTATCGCAAGCGGCAGCGCTCGCCCAAGCTGTCGGCCGCCGAGGAGATCGAGGACTGGCAGCTGCACGCCGCCGAGTCGCACTCCTCGACCGGGCTGAAGTCGGCCGAGACCGAGGCGCTGGAGCGGCTGCCCGACAACGTGGTGATGAACGCGCTGCGCTCCCTGCCCGAGGACTTCCGCGTGGCCGTGTACCTGGCCGACGTCGAGGGGTTCGCGTACAAGGAGATCGCCGAGCGGATGGGCACCCCCATCGGCACCGTGATGTCCCGCCTCCACCGGGGCCGCCGCCAGCTGCGGACCATGCTGGAGCCGTACGCCGTGGAAGAGGGCGCCTTCCGTCCTCCGGCCCAGCGCACGGCCGCCTGACCTCTCACACCGTCCCCGTCCCCCGCCGCCCGCCCAGGCGCATGTGGAGCCGCACGCGCAGCGTCCCGTCCTCCGTGCGCAGCTCCACCAGGTCGCAGAGCTGACGGCTGATCCAGAGCCCGTATCCTCGCGAGGATTCGGGCTCCGGTGGTATGTAGCCCGGAAGCGGGTCCTCCAGCGCCCCGCCCGGGTCGGCGAGCTCGCAGATCAGCTCCCGCCCGTTCACCCACATCGTGATCGTCCCGTGCCCGGCGCCGTGCTCGACGCTGTTGGCCGCGATCTCCGACACGCTCAGCACCAGTGACGCGGCCCGGTCGCGGTCCATGCCGGCCGCCCGCGCGTAGTCGCCGACCGTGTGCCGCAGCCGCCGCAGCTCCGGCGCGGTGAACCGCACCGACTCCACCTGCCCGCTCGGCCCCGGCAGGGGCCGGTCGTCGCCGGTCAGCACCAGCTCGTGCGGCTCGACGAAGCCGGGGCTGGGCGTCTCGCCGTGCGGGCCGAGCAGGTACGGGTGGGTGAGCGGGACGTGCGCCCGGGCCTCCTCCGGCACGCCGTTCGCGCCGTACAGGCAGAGCAGCTCGGCCGCCGCGCCGCCGAGCGCCGCGTTGATCACGACTCGTAGCGGATCCACTCGCGCACCTCGCGGTCGGTGCGCCCGGTCCAGGGCGGCTCGCCGATCACCAGGGTGCGCCGGCCCAGGGTGTACTCGTGCTGGGCCGCGAGCGCGCGGTGCGGGTGGGCGTACCAGGAGGCGCGGGCGCGGCTGTCGAGGCGGGGCGCGTCGGCGCCGAGCGCGTCCCGTAACAGCTCCAGCCGGGCGGGGGTGACCACCGCCAGCACCCGCCTGCCCGCACGCAGCGCGCCGCGCACGCGCGGCAGGAGCAGCCGCAGGAAGTCCTCGTCCGAGTCGTACGGCACCGCGACATGCCTGAGCGACTCACCGTCGGGTCGTGCCCGGTCAGGGCGCACGGCCGAAACGTAGCAAGCGCTTGTCTCCCATGCAACGGCCCGGGCCGCATGGGGGCCGCGGGCGTCACGCCCCCGACGAGGCGAAGGCGATGAGGGAGACCGCCGCCAGCGCGCAGGTCACGCCGGTCACCTGGAGGGGGCGCAGCCGCTCGCCGAGCACCTGCCGGGCCAGCAGCAGCGTGCTGGCGGGGTAGAGCGCGACCAGCACCGCCACCAGGCTGACCAGCCCCTGCCGCTGGGCGAGCAGGTAGAGCACGTTGGCCAGCATGTCGAGCACGCCGGCGGCGGCGATCACCCGCCACGCGCCGCTTCCCGGCCGCAGCGCCCTCCGCGTGGCCAGGGCGACCAGCGCCACGGCCGTCACCGACGACAGGCGGGCGCCCACGAGCGGCCACAGCCCGGAGTCGTCCGGCGCCAGGTCGAGCAGCACGAAGAACCCGCCGAACCCCGTGCCGGCGGCCAGCGCCATCAGCACCGAGCCGCGGGAGCCGCCCCGCCGCGCCGGCGAGCGGTCCTGGCTGACGAGCAGGACCGAGCCGAGCGCCAGCACGACCCCGGCCATGGCCACGGCCTGCGGACGCTCGCCCTTGGCCAGCCCCCACAGCACCGGCAGCGCCGCCGAGGTGACCGCGGCCACCGGCGCGACCACCGACATCACGCCCGTGGCCAGCGCCCGGTAGAACAGCACGAGCCCGCCCGCGCCCGCCAGCCCCGCCGCGAGGCCCCACAGCAGCGCCGGGCCGCTCGCCAGGCCGGGCAGCAGCGGGAGCAGCCCGGCGATCAGCGCCAGGCCGGCGAGCTGCGAGAGCACCACGACGGCCAGCACCGGCGATCTCCGGGTGGCCAGCCCGCCGAAGAAGTCGGCCGTGCCGTACACCACGGCGCACGCGGTCGCCAGGATCACCGCAGTCATGTGCTCTCACCGTCCAGTCCATTGGAGTGCACTCTTAGTACAACACATAAGGTGCACCAGACTGCAAATCGATATCACTACACTGCACCCATGGAAGACCCGGAGACGATCACGCAGGCCATCGCCAACAACGTGCGCGCCCAGCGCTCGCACCGCGGCCTGACCCTCGACGCGCTGGCCGCCCGTTCCGGCGTCAGCAGGGGCATGCTCGTGCAGGTCGAGCAGGGACGGACCAACCCCAGCGTCTCGACGCTCACCCGGATCGCCTCCGCCCTCGGCGTCACCGTGGCGCGGCTCGTCGAGGTCTCCGACGTGCCGACGGTGCGCATCGTCGAGGAGGCCGACGTGGTGACGTTCGACCAGGGCGACGTGCGGGCCCGGCTGCTCGTCGGCGCGGACGAGCCGATGATCCTGGAGCTGTGGGACTGGCGGCTGGCCCCCGGCCGCCACCACGACGGCGACGCCCACCCGCCCGGCACCCGCGAGATGGTCACCGTGCTGGAGGGCGAGATGACCCTCACCGTGTACGGCCGCAGCCACCTCGTCCGGGCCGGCGCGGCCGTCCTGTTCACGGCGGACCGCCCGCACCGGTACGCCAACCTGGGCCACGAGGAGCTCCGTCTGATCATGGTGGTGGCCGAGCCGCGGGAGGCTCCCGACCACTGATCGGCACCCGGCCGTCCCGATGACGCCGAACGGCCTCCCCGTCACCCTGCGGAGCTGCATGATGACGACATGTCATTGTCGGCTGTGAGCCGTGGGTGGGTACATCCCTGTGTGTGCGTCCGATCGCCGGCAGGGGGTGACGCGTGACCGAGGCCCGCGCGGCGACGGAGCGGCTCCGGGCCGAGCTGCGCGTGCTCGGCGTCACGACCGCGTACGAGATGGGCGACGACGTCACGCTGCCCGTCTGGATCGGCCTGGTCGTCCGCTATCGGGACGGGTTTTACCGATGGCAGGAAGGACCGGTCAAACGTCGGCATTTGGGTACGGATGCGGTCGGATGTGCCATAAGGGTGGCGCGTCGCTTCACAGAACTTCAGGCCGATGTCCCACTGTGGTGGGATGACCTGGCCAAAGAGTCGCGTGGGAACCTGGCGCAGGACTACCCGTGACCGGGGCGCCGCCGCGGCCCCGTGCACGACGCTGAGAGCGATGGCGGCGCGGACGGCGGTGGCGGCGCTCACCATGGCGGCGCTGACGCTGGGGGCGGGCTGCGGCACCAGGTCCACGCCCCCCGTCGCCGCCCCGCGCCCGCCCGTCGTCGCCGACCCCGGTGTGCTCGCCCGCCGCCTGGCCGCCGTCCAGCCCGACTGGCCCGCCCGCCGCGTGGTCGACTGCCGGCGGCGCAAGTGCGTCGCGCTCACCTTCGACGACGGGCCCGGCCCGTACACCGGCAAGCTGCTCGACCTGCTGCGCGACCGGCACGTGCGGGCCACGTTCTTCGTGCTCGGCGAGATGGTGGCCGCCGACCACGCCGGGTTCCTCCGCCGCATGGTGGAGGACGGGCACGAGCTGGGCAACCACACCTGGAGCCACCCGCCGCTGACCGCCATGTCCGACGAACGGCTCAGGAGCGAGCTGGCCGACACCGAGGCCGTCGTGCAACGGACCACCGGGGTGCGCATGCGGCTCATGCGGCCGCCGTACGGGGCGACGGACGCCCGCGTCGCCGAGCAGGCCCGCCTGGAGGGGCTGGCGCAGATCCTGTGGAGCGTCGACACCCTCGACTGGCGCGACCGCGACCCCGGGATCGTGGCCCGCCGCGCCGGCGCCGCGCCCCCCGGCTCCATCGTGCTCATGCACGACATCCACCCGACCAGCGTCGCGGCGGTGCCCCGGGTGCTGGACACGCTGGCGAGCAAGGGCTACCGCTTCGTCACGGTGTCGGAGCTGTACGGCAGGGCGCCGCTGCCGGGCCGGACGTACACCGGCGTGGAGAACCCGAAGGAGCGGTGAGGGGTTGTCGGTGGGACGTGGCAGGCTGGCCCCATGGGTTTCACCGGCTTCCCCGACGAGGCGTTCGTCTTCTACGAGGGCCTTGAGGCGGACAACACGAAGACGTACTTCACCCGGCACCGCCACCTCTACGAGGACGCGGTGCGGGCGCCCATGCTCGCGCTGACCGAGGAGCTGGCCGCCGAGTTCGGGCAGGCCCACCTGTTCCGGCCGCACCGCGACGTCCGCTTCGCCAAGGACAAGTCGCCGTACAAGACCCACCAGGGCGCCTTCGTCGACCGCATGCCGGGCATCGGGCTGTACGTCCAGATCGGCGCCGACGGGCTCTTCACTGCGGGCGGCTGCTACACCCAGGCGCCCGACCAGATCGCCCGCTACCGCGCGGCCGTCGCCGAGGACCTGTCGGGCGAGCCGCTGGAGGCCGTGGTCGCCGAGCTGCTGGCGGCCGGTTACGAGCAGGGCGGCGACCGGCTGAAGACCCGGCCCCGCGACTACCCGCCCGACCATCCGCGCATCGACCTGCTCCGCCATCGCTCGCTGCACGCCGGCCGCCGCTTCCCGCCGGAGCCGTGGATCCACACGAAGGAGGTCGTGGAGCGGGTGCGCGAGAGCTGGCGGGCGTACGCGCCGCTGGTCGACTGGCTGGCCACGCACGTACGGGGGAGCGAGCTGCCCCGCCGCCGCTGACCGGACCCGCCACCGCCGCTGGGGCGGGATGATGGGGGATGTCAGGATCCGTCACGGCTTGTCGGAGAGGTGGCGGGGGAGCACGCCGTGCCCGCGCGACGGGCCGCGCCGAGGCGTGCCGGGGCGGTGACGGCAGGGAGAAGCGGGACAGCGTGAGGACGACGAACGGCGACGTCCCGCGACGCGGGCGGCACGGCGTGACGGCGACGAGTGGCGGCGTCCGGCGGCATGGACGCGGGAGCGGGACGGCGTGACGGCGACCGATGACGGCGTCCGCGCGGCGGAGCGGCCGGAGCGGCCGGAGCGGCGGGATCGGTGGGTCCTGGCGGCGATCACGGTGGTGGCGGCCCTGCTGTACGGCGCGGTCTCGTTCGTGCGGTTCGCGGGCTTCCGGGCCGGGGCGTACGACCTGGTGATCTTCGATCAGGCGGTCCGGTCCTACTCGCGGCTCGGCCTGCCGGTGGCCGTGATCAAGGGTGTCCACAACGACTTCGGGCCCGGCTTCACCGTGCTCGGCGACCACTGGTCGCCCGTCCTGGCCGTGCTCGCGCCCCTCTACTGGATCCACGACGGCCCCGCCACGCTGCTCCTCGCGCAGGCCGTGCTGCTGGCGGCGGCGGCCGTGCCGCTGTGGGTGTTCACCCGGCGCGCCCTGGGCGTGCGCGCCGCGCACCTCGTGGCCGTCGCGTACGCGCTGTCGTGGCCGGTCGTGGAGACGGCGGCGTTCGACTTCCACGAGGCCGCGTTCGCGCCCCTGCTCACCGGCCTGCTGCTCGAACGGTGGCAGGCGGGGCGGCGCGCCCATGTCGTGCTCGCCGCCCTGGCGCTGCTGTGCGTCAAGGAGGACATGGGGCTGCTCGTCGCCGGGTTCGGCGTGGTGCTGCTCGGCCGGCGCGGGTGGCGGGCGCTGGGCGCGGCCCTGGCGGCCGGCGGGCTCGCGGCCACGTGGCTGGCCTCGCAGGTGCTGATCCCGCTGTTCGGCGGGCGGGCCGACTACTACTGGGCGTACGGCGCGCTGGGTGCGGACGCCGGGGCCGCCGCCCGCACCGCGCTGACCGACCCGCTGGCGGTGGTGGCGCAGCTCGGCAGCCCGCCCGTGAAACTGCTCACGCTGGTCCTGCTGCTCGGCGTCACGCTGCTGGCGGCGCCGGGGTCGCCGATCCTGCTCGTGGCGGCGCCCCTGCTGGCCGAGCGCATGCTGGCCAGCTCCTTCCCCAACTGGTGGGTGCCGGAGTACCACTACAACGCGTTCGTCGTGGTCGTCGTCCTCGCGGCGGGCGTGGACGCGATCCGCCGCCTGCGCGACCGCCTGGAGGCGCGACGGGCGCCCTGGGGCGCGCGGCTGGCGCGGGCGTGGGCGGTCGGCGTGGTGGCGTTCGCGGTCGCGACCGTGCCGTTCTTCGCGCTGGCCGACCTGGCCGACCCCGCCTCCTACCGGCGCGACGCGCGGGAGAGCGCCGCCGCCGCGGCCGTGGCCGCCGTGCCGGACGGCGCGCTGGTCGAGGCCGCCAACAACCTCGCCCCCGCGCTGTCCGGCCGCGCCACCGTGCTGCTGTGGGACCGCACCCCGCGCCGGGCGCCGTGGGTGGTGGCCGTGGTGGACCGCCGCACGTTCCCGTTCCCGGACGTGGAGGAGCAGCAGGCCCGCGTGCGGACGCTGCTCGAGCAGGGCTACCGGGTACGGTTCTCCGCGGCCGGCTACGTGGTGCTGTCCTCGGCGACGGGCTAGCCCTGCCTGCAGGTCGAGGCGGGTCAGCCCTCCCTGCAGGTCGAGGCGGGTCAGCCCTGCCTGGAGGTCGAGGCGGCTTAGCCCTACCTGGAGGTCGAGGTGGTGACCTGCTCGTCGCCCTTGAGGATGCGGTCCACCGTCTGCCCGGCCGCCGAGGTGGCGGCCGTGGTGACCGCCGCGATGAGCACCGCGAGCAGCGGCGTGGCCAGGCTGCGGACGCTGCGGATGTTGCGCACCCGCGCCCACGGCTCCCCGGCCAGGTGCATGAGCCGCCACTCCCAGTACAGCCCGAGCCCGATGCACACCAGCGCCACCTCCCCGCCCACGATCGCCACCACCTGCACCTTGTCCAGGCCGCCGATGTCCGGCTCGACCAGCGTCGACAGGTAGCCGGACAGCTCGGTGGCCAGGGCGGCGGCCATGAGGTAGAGGGCCTTGGTCATGGGCTGGGTGCCGCGGATGCGGGGGTAGAAGTACCCGAACAGGAACCCGAAGGCGGGCAGCGCCAGCAGGTAGCGCATGTCGAACACGAAGCTGCTCAGGTCCACCCCGTTGGGCCGGCCGTACAGGAACGCGAACGGCAGGCTCAGCAGCAGGCTCACCACGAAGCCGTACACGCCGTTCACCCACGGCGGGCAGCCGGCGGCGGTGGCGAAGGCGGTCTCCGGGTCGCGCCCGTGCAGGCGCAGCGCCTCCTCCAGGGCGTGCCGCCGCTCGTCGAAGTCCTCCATCGTCATCTCGCCCGCGCCGATCTTGCCCCGGCCGATGCGGTACAGCTCCTGCTCGGAGATCAGCAGCAGCCGCTTGTGCAGCGCGGCCCTGATCAGCTCGCGGTGCTCGTCGGGGGAGGTGGGCTCGACCACCGACGGGTGCGGGGTGACGAGCAGCCAGCGCGCCGCGAGCCAGGCCACGATCGAGGTGATCGACAGCAGCGGCAGCGGCACGTCGCTGTCGGCGATCGTGATGCTGCCGCGCGGCGTCAGGTACAGCACCATCAGCCCCGCGATCATCGTGCCCTCGGCCGCCGGCAGGCTGATCGCGCGCACCGAGCCGCCGAAGCGGCGCAGCCGCAGCACCAGCAGCCCGAACCCGAGCAGCAGCAGGCCCAGTATGCCCCGCATCAGCGGGCTCAGCGGCAGGTCACCCAGCTTGGGCTCCACCCCGGGCGTGGCGAGGGGCAGGCTCCACGACCCGGCGTCCAGCCACTCGGTCGGCCAGCCCTGCACCAGGAAGCTCACGACCACGGCCACCACGACGGCCCGTCTCGACCACTGCCGCGTGGCCACGGCGACCGCGGCGATGGGGATGAGCGCCCAGCCCAGGGACAGCACGAGCCGCACGCTGTCGGGCGGGTAGACGCCGTCGGCCAGCGCCCGGGCCCACAGCGCGAGCGCCAGCAGCGCGACCGCCGACCCGGCGGCGAACGCGGCCAGCCGTACCGCGACCATGCGGATGCCCAGGTCGGCGCTGAAGCCCACGGCGGAGCCGGCGGCGGCCAGCGCCGCGATCGCGGCGCCCGTCAGCAGCGTGCGGCCGGGGAGCTGCTCGTGCAGCCACGACCAGGACAGCATGCCCACGCTCAGCAGCACGCCGAGGCCCGTCACGCCCAGCACCTCGCGCACCGTCCACGGCGGGCTCGTCGGCAGCACCCGCCCGGCGTGCCAGACGGCCAGCGCCGGCACCGCGCCGAACAGGATCACGTACGCGAACGGCGTGAACTCCTTGACCACGAGCGGGATCAGCAGGGTCGGCGCGGCCAGCGCCAGGCCGATGGCGAACTCGCGGTTGGCCGTCTGCCGCCACCAGGCCAGGCCCATGGCCCGCAGGACGTACCAGGCGAGCACCACCGCGGTGCCGATGCCGAGCGCGGTCGCCCACGAGAAGTCGTCCTCCTCCTCGCGGTCGGGGAACCCGTAGGAGTCCTGGGCCAGCGTCACGCTCACCGGGTAGTACCCGACGGCGAACTCCAGCCGCTCCGGGTCCTCCCGCGACGGCCGCACACCCTGGACGCGCAGCGTCGTCCACTCGCCGGGGAACACCGTGACCGCGCGCCGCAGCACGATCAGCGGCCGGCCGGTGGGCGTACGGAAACCCAGCTCCATCAGCTCGCCGGGCTGGAGCTGGCGCAGCATCGTCACCCGGAACTCGACCGTGGTGTGCCCGGCGGAGGTGGTCAGGACGGGCGCGAGCCGCTTCGTCGGGGCGAGCACGGCGCCGAGCACCTTGATCGCGCCGAACCCGTCGTCGGTGAAGCGCTGAATGCCGCCGGGGAACTCGCTGCCCTGCCGCAGCGTCGCGACCAGCTCGTCGGCGGCGCGCATCCGCAGCCGGTGCGTGATCGTCACCTTGACCTGGGTCTGCCGCTCGTCGATGCGCCCGGCGGGCACGCCGGTCAGGTCGGCGCGGCTCGCCCGGCCCAGCACGACCTCGGTGGTGGCCTCACGTTGGGTCGCGAACTCGGCGGCGGTGCGCCCGGCCGTCAGCTCCCACGTGTCGGGGACCTCGGGGCCCGCCGGACGCGCGGGCGCGACGACCGGCCGGGCCGCCGCGACGCACCAGAGGATCGCCGCCAGCGAGACCATGGCCAGCCCGAACGCGACGACGATCCGGAGCTTCCCCACAGTCTGGATGATCCACGGGCAGGGCCGGATGTTCTGCGTACTGGGGTAACGGTGTGGTCACACCTGTCCGAACAGGGGGAGAACCCGGCTGTCAGGACGCGGGTACGGGCCCCGCCGACCGGCCGGACGCGTCCACGTCCGGCCAGGTCACGCGGGGTGTCAGGCGCGCTTGGCGCGGGCGGCGGCGCGGCCGCGGGTGGCGGCGTCGAGGACGACCTTGCGGATGCGCACCGCGTCGGGCGTGATCTCCACGCACTCGTCCTCGCGGATGAACTCCAGGGCCTGCTCCAGCGACAGCACGCGCGGCGGGATCACCTTCTCGGTCTCCTCGCTGGTGGAGGAGCGCATGTTGGTGAGCTTCTTCTCCTTGGTGATGTTGACGTCCATGTCGTCGGAGCGGGAGTTCTCGCCGACGATCATGCCCTCGTACACCTCGGTGGTGGGCGAGACGAACAGCGTGCCGCGCTCCTGGAGGTTGAGCATGGCGAACGCGGTGACCGGGCCGGAGCGGTCGGCCACCAGCGAGCCGTTGTTGCGGGTGCGCAGCTCGCCGAACCACGGCTCGTAGGAGTCGAACACGTGGTGGACCAGGCCGGTGCCGCGCGTCTCGGTGAGGAACTCGGTGCGGAAGCCGATCAGGCCGCGCGCCGGGACCACGAACTCCATGCGGATCCAGCCGGTGCCGTGGTTGGTCATGTGCTCCATGCGGCCCTTGCGGACGGCCAGGAGCTGGGTGACCGCGCCGAGGTACTCCTCGGGGCAGTCGACGGTCAGCCGCTCGACCGGCTCGTGCACCTTGCCGTCGATGACCTTGGTGACCACCTGCGGCTTGCCCACGGTCAGCTCGTAGCCCTCGCGGCGCATCTGCTCGACCAGGATGGCCAGCGCCAGCTCGCCGCGGCCCTGCACCTCCCAGGCGTCGGGGCGGTCGGTCGGCAGCACGCGCAGCGACACGTTGCCGACGAGCTCCTTCTCCAGGCGGTCCTTGACCATGCGCGCGGTGACCTTGGCGCCCTTGACCTTGCCGACCAGCGGCGAGGTGTTGGTGCCGATGGTCATCGAGATGGCCGGCTCGTCGACCGTGATCAGCGGCAGCGGACGCGGGTCGTCGGGGTCGGCCAGCGTCTCGCCGATCATGATCTCGGGGATGCCCGCGATGGCGATGATGTCGCCGGGGCCGGCCTCCTCGGCCGGCTTGCGCTCCAGCGCCTCGGTCATCAGCAGCTCAGTGATCTTGACGCGCTGGATGGAGCCGTCGGTGCGGCACCAGGCCACCTGCTGGCCCTTGCGCATGACGCCCTGGTGGATGCGGCACAGCGCGATCCGGCCGAGGTAGGAGGAGGCGTCGAGGTTGGTGACGTGGGCCTGCAGCGGGGCGCTCGGGTCGTAGGTCGGGGCCGGGATCGTCGACTTGATGATGTCGAACAGCGGCTCCAGGTCGCCGGAGTCGGGCATGCCGCCGTCCTCGGGACGGTTGAGCGAGGCCCGGCCGGCCTTGGCGGAGGCGTAGACGATCGGGAAGTCGATCTGCTCCTCGGTCGCGTCGAGGTCCATGAAGAGCTCGTAGACCTCGTCGACGACCTCCTTGATGCGCGCGTCGGGCCGGTCGACCTTGTTGATGCACAGGATGACCGGCATCTTGGCCGACAGCGCCTTGCGCAGCACGAAGCGCGTCTGCGGCAGCGGGCCCTCCGAGGCGTCCACGAGCAGCACGACGCCGTCGACCATCGACAGGCCGCGCTCGACCTCGCCGCCGAAGTCGGCGTGGCCCGGGGTGTCGATGATGTTGATGGTCATGCCGCCGTGCTGGACCGCGGTGTTCTTCGCGAGAATGGTGATGCCCTTCTCGCGCTCGAGGTCGTTGGAGTCCATGACGCGGTCGTCGACGTCCTGGTTGGCGCGGAAGGCCCCGGACTGCCAGAGCATGGCGTCGACCAGCGTGGTCTTGCCATGGTCGACGTGCGCGATGATCGCGATGTTCCGCAGGTCGTCGCGGCTGTTCAAGGGCATGATGACGTCTCGCTCTGTGTCGGTGGGGGCCGCCGCGCGATGTCGCGGCTCAGTCAAGTCTAGTTGATCCCTGGTCATGGCACGTGCGGACCGCTCTGCCGAGACGTACGACACTATCCCGGACCAACCGGGGCAGGCCTGGCGCGCGACGGGCGCCGTCGGCCAGAGGTACATAGCGGGATGCACAATTGTGCGCATGCCTCAGCCGTCTGGGGTCCCTACATTGTCGCCATGACCTGGACGGAACTGGTTATGGGGGCCGCGGCCGAGCACGACGGCGACCCGACGATGACCGACGTCCGCACGGGGGAGGTGCTGGCCCGCAGCGCGTTCGCGCGCCGCGTCACGCGCGTGGCGGGCGGGCTGCGCGCCCGCGGGCTCCGCTACGGCGAGCAGGTGCTGATCGACCTGCCGCTCGGCATCGAGCTGGCCGTCGCGGTCCACTCCGTCGTCTGGGCGGGCGGCGTGGCGGCGCTCCACCTGCGCGGCCCCGCCCGCATGATGATCGCCCAGCGCCTGCACGGCCCGGTCAGGGCCGACGTGGAGCACGTCTTCACCGTGGAGCCGTCACCGGGCGCGAAGCCGTTCGCCGACCTGGAGGGCGAGCGCACGGTCGACTTCGGGCCGCTGTGCGGCCCCGCGCTGGTCCTGTACAGCGGGCGGACCCTGCGGCTGGAGGAGCTGACCGACCACCTGCGCGAGATCGACGAGGAGCTCCTGCTGGAGGAGTGGGACACCGTGCTCGCCGCGGTGAGCGACGACCCGTTCAAGGGGCTGTGGGTGGTGGACATCGCGATGACCGCGGGGTCCAGCGTGGTGATCGCGCAGGAGCCGTCGGTCCTCGGCTGCCGCATCCTGATCGCCGAGCACGCCGTCTCGGTCACGATCGCCCACCCCGAGCTGGCCCGCAAGCTCTCCGCCGATCCGGAACTACACGTTCTGGACGAAAGAGCGATCGTGAGGTCCCTCGGCCTCTGAGAAGTGCGACACTGTGGGAAACTGTGATCGTTCCGTGACGCAGGGTGACCACATGCCGCAGCCCCCCATGCACAACCTTCCTGCCGAACCCAACCGTTTCGTCGGTCGCGAACGCGACCTCGACGACCTGTGCGCCCTGCTCGGCGACCGGCGCGCCCGAGGCCCGTCGGAGGCGTGGCCCGTGGAGGCCGGGGCCGGAGGGGCGCTCGCGGTGCCGCGTCAGGGCGGCGGCGACGATCACGGGCGGCGCGACCGGCCGCAGCCGTCGGACGCCTTCGACCGGCTCGCCCTCGAACGGGGCCTGCCGGGAGAGGACGGGGAGGACCACCGTCGCGAGGGAGGGGACGGCTGGGCGCGGCTGGTGACGCTGTGCGGGGTGGGCGGCATCGGCAAGACCAGGCTGGCGCTGCGCGTGGCCGCCCGGCTCGTGCCGAGCCGCCCCGGAGGGGTCTGGCTGGTCGAGCTGGCCCGGGTCACCCGGCCCGAGCTGGTCGAGGGCGAGCTCGCCAGGGTGCTGGGCGTGCGCGAGGAGCCCGGCCGTCCGCTGCTCGACACCGTGACCGCCCGGCTGGGCGACACGCGCTGCCTGCTGGTGCTCGACAACTGCGAGCACCTGATCGACGCGTGCGCCCGGGTCAGCGCCGAGCTGGTGGCCTCGTGCCGGCACGTGGGGATCCTGGCGACCAGCCGCGAGCCGCTCCGCATCACGGGAGAGATCGTCTGGCGGGTGCCGCCCCTCGACCTGCCTCCGGCCGACGCCCTGCTCCCGCGCGCCCCGGCCGCGTCCCCGCCGGCCGACGCCCGCGCGGCCTGCCCCTCCCCGGCTCTGGCCGCCGCGGCCTCCGCCTCGTCCGCTCTCGGCAGGCTCCTGGTACGTGCCGCGCGGCCGGGGACGGACGCCACGCCGGACGACGCCCTCCCGCGCGGCGCCATGTCCGCGGGCGGGGCTCCGGCGGACGGGGCTCCGCCCGGCCACGACGCGACCTCCGGGTGGGGCACGGTCCCCGCCGGGGTGGTCCTGTCCGGAGTCGGCTCCAGCGACGAGGCGCCCACGCCGGCGATCCCTCTTTCCGCTGCGGCGATCCCTCTTCCCGGGGCGGACGGGCCACCGGAAGGGGCCGCCGCGTTCGGACTCCAGGAGTACTGGGCCGGGCAGGACGAGGCCGGCGCGCCGTGGGCGGGGGCGTGCGCGAGCGGCCTGGAAGGCGACCCGCGGGCGGTCAGGAGCGTCTACGACGCCGAGGCCGTGCGGTTGTTCCGGGAGAGGGCCGCGGCCGCCGGGGCCCGGCTCGGCCCGGAGAGCCTGCCCGACATGGTGCGGCTCTGCCGGGCCCTCGACGGTCTCCCGCTCGCGCTGGAGCTGGCCGCCGCCCGGACGAGCCTGCTCACCCCCGGGCAGATCGTCGACCGCATCGACGACCGCTTCTCCCTGCTGACCACCGGCGGGCGCACCGCCCCCGAACGGCACCGCACGCTGCTGGCCACGATCGAGTGGAGCCACGACCTGCTCTCGCCGCGCGAGCAGGTGCTGCTGCGGCGGCTGTCGGTGTTCGCCGGCCCGTTCGAGCTGGAGCTCGCCGAACGGGTGTGCGCGCAGCCGCCCGTCTCCGAGACCGAGATCCTCGACCTGCTCGGCGGGCTGGTCGACAAGTCGCTGGTGCTGCGCGACGAGGGCCGGGGCCGCTACCGCCTGCTGGAGACGATCAAACGGTTCGCGGCGGGCCGGCTGCGCGAGGAGGGCGAGCGCGAGATGGTGCGCGCGCGCCATCTCGAAGTGCTGTGCGAGCTGCAGGAACGCCACTTCCTGGAGGAACTGGTCGAGCCGCGCCTGCCGTGGGCGCGACGGCTGGCCGCCCTCGAGGCCGGACGCGCCCTGGCCGACGACCAGCGGGCGGCGCTCGACTGGGCGATCGAGTCCGGCGACGCGCGGCGCGGGCTGTGGCTGTGCTTCCACAGCACGAGCCTGCTGCCCGTCAGCGGCCCCACCGAGGTCGTCGGCTGGGTGGAACGGCTGCTCGCCCTTGACCTGGCCGAGGTGCCGGACGAGCAGGTGGCGCGGGCCAAGGCGTACCTCGCCTACGGCCTGGAGGCGCGCGACGAGCTGGTCCGGGCGCTGGAGCTGGTCGCGCAGAGCATGGGGCGGCTCGGCGACGCGGGGCCGTTCCCGACGGGCGTGATGCACAGCCTGTGCGTCATGGTGCTGCTGCGCCTGGGACGGCCGGACGAGGCGCTGCGCCACGCCCAGGAGGGGCTGGCGCTGGCCCGCGCCGCCGCCGACCCGTGGAACGAGGCGGCCGCCCTCGCCGGCCTGTCCGCGGTCGCGCTGGTCCGCGGCCGGTTGCGCGAGGCGCAGCGCCACGCCGAGGAGGCGTTCCTGCGGGCCCGCGAGCACGGCCATCGCTGGATCATGGCCCGTACGGCGGCGCAGCTCGGCGCGGTGGCCGAGGCGCGCGGCGACCTGGTGACGGCCATGACCCACTACGAGAGGGCCGTGCCGTGGCTGCGGGAGCTGGGGTGCGGGCCGAGCAGCGGGGTCGATCTGTCCCGGTGCCTGGCCAGGATCGGCCGGGTGGCGGCCATGCTGGGCGAGTACGACCTGGCGCGGGAGCGGCTGGCGGCGAGCCTGACGCTCAGCACGCGGGCCGGTGAACGCCGGGGGGTGGCCCGCTGCCTGGTCGGGCTGTCGGTGCTGGCCGAGGCCGAGGGCGACCTGGAGGGCGCGGTGCTGGCCGCCGCGGCGGCCTCAGCGCTGCGCGAGACGATCCGCCAGCGCTCCACCGGCACCCGGGTCGAGGAACTGCTCACCCGGGCGGGAGCCAGGCTGGGGGAGGGGCGTACCGCCGCGTTGTGGGCGGGCGGCCGGGAGGCCGACCCCCTCGACGTCGCCGGACTCGTCCTGGCGGGCGGGAGAGGAGCCGAGCGGCCGGGGGCCCCGTTCGCCGGCCCGGCGGACGTGGCCGACGTGGCGGACGTGGTGGACGCGATCGAGCTGAGTGGGGTGGACGTCGTGGCCGCGGGCGGTCCTGTGGCGGGCGAGGTGATCGCCGGCGCCGGGGCGGTGCCCGGGGTTGCAGGGATGGACGCCGCGGCGGCGTGCGAGGCGGCGAGGGCGCCGGCCGCGGCGGTGACCGGGGTCGCGACGGCGGCGCGGGCGGCGAGGACGGCGCGGGTGCCGGTCGCGGCGGTGCCGGTCGGGCCGGTGACGCCGGCAGGGCAGGTCGCGGTGGGGCCACCGGGGCCGATGGAGCCGGTCGGGCCCGTCGGGCCCGTCGGGCCGGTCGGGCCGGTCGGGCCGGTGTCCGTCGCCCAGGTCCGGCGGATGCTGCTGACCGCGCGCGAGCAGGAGATCGCCGCGCTGCTCACCCGCGGCCTGTCCAACCGGGCCATCGCCGCGGAGCTGGTGATCAGTCCCGCGACCGTGGCCCGGCACATCGCCAACATCATGGACAAGCTCGGCTACAGCTCGCGCGCCCAGATCGCGGTCTGGGCGACCCGGCACCTCGGCACTTCTGCATAGCGATCTGCATAATCCGCCTCATGCACCGCCGGCGGCCGGCACCTACCGTGGCGGCATGGAGGAGCGCATCGTCATGGTCGACTGGGGCACGGGCGTCGGCCTGACCGAGGAGCAGCTCGACGAGCGGTCGGCCGCGGCCTCCGCGCAGTTGCGGCGGCGGGGCGTGCGCGCGGGCGACACGGTGGTCATCTGCCTGCCGGTGGGGTCGGACCTGCTGGTGGCGACCGACGCGGTGATCGCCGCCGGGGGAGTGGCCTGGCCGGTGCCGGTCGAGCTCGACCCGTGGCAGCTGCGCCGGCGCATCCTCGCCAGCCGCGCCCGGGTCATGATCTCCGATCTGCCGCAGGCCATGGACGCCGCCGACGGCTCCCACGTGCGGATGGTGGTCAGCGTGGCCGACCTGGGGAGCGACGGCTGCCCGTCGTAGGCTCGGCTGCATGCCGCTCGCGCCCAACTTCCCCGTCATGCTCCGCACCGAGGACGGCGTCCGCATCGACGCCGCCCACACGCCTCCCGCGGCCGGAGCGGGCGACGAGGTCGGGATCGTGGTGGCGCACGGGTTCACCGGGTCGTGGCGGGAGCGCACCGCGCGGCGCATCGTGCACGTGCTGAGCGGGTACGGCGGCGTGATCGCCTTCGACTTCCGCGGCCACGGGCGCTCCGGAGGCGAGACGACGGTCGGCGACCTGGAGATCCTCGACGTGGAGGCCGCCGTCCGGCACGCCCGGGTGGTCGGCTACCGGCGGATCGCGGTGGTGGGCTTCTCGATGGGCGCCTCGGTCGCGGTGCGCCACGCGGGGCTGCGCGGCGGCGTGGGAGCGGTGGTCTCGGTGAGCGGCCCGGCCCGCTGGTACTACCGGGGCACCAAGCCGATGCGCCAGGTCCACTGGGCCATCGAACGGCCCCTGGGCCGGTGGGCGGCGCGCGTGGCCAAGCGCACGCGGATCGCCAGCGGCCAGTGGGACCCGGTCCCGATGCCGCCGTACGAGGCCGCCGCGCTCATCTCGCCGACGCCGCTGCTGGTCGTCCACGGCGACGCGGACGCGTTCTTCCCGCTGGAGCACGCCCATCAGCTCCACGACGGCGCGCGCGAGCCCAAGGAGCTCTGGATCGAGCCGGGGTACGGTCACGCGGAGTCCGCGGCGACCCCCGAACTCATCCATCGGATCGGAAAGTGGATCACAACGAACCTTTCGTGAGTAATACGCGTCTACCTAGAGCGGATGGAAGAAATCCGCCGGGAGAAAGTCCTTGGGGAAGGAAACCGCCGCCGGCGGGGTCCGTAGGACATACTTCATGTATCCGGGCGGTTGCTCACAGTGATCCACATCCGTGGGTCGTGGCTGTCGTTCTCTGGCGGCCAGGGGGCACGGTCGCACCTCTGGTGGCTCGCGTTCAGCGAGCCGCCACAGGTAGCCGCGTCAGCGGCACCTAGCGTTGCGGGGGCGCGCTGGGTGCTCGCCGATCCCGGTGGGGCTCCGGCACTCCGGTGCCGGGGCCCCGCTGCTCGGGCCCTCAGCCCAGTCGCATGATCGACTTGTGCTCCAGGTAGCCGGCCAGTCCCTCCGGGCCCAGTTCGCGGCCGACGCCGCTCGCCTTGTAGCCGCCGAAGGGCGCGTTGGCCTCCAGCGTGAAGCAGTTGACCCCGTACGTGCCGGTGCGCACCTGGCGGGCGACGTCCATGCCGTGCTCGGTGTCGGCCGTCCAGACCGAGCCGGCCAGGCCGTAGTCGCTGTCGTTGGCGATGCGGATCGCGTCGGCCTCGTCCTCGTACGGGATGACCGACAGGACCGGCCCGAAGATCTCCTCGCGGGCGATGCGCATGTCGTTGCTCACCCCGGCGAAGACGGTCGGGGTGACGTACCAGCCGCGCTCGTACGGCCGGTCGAGGCCGCCGACGACGACCTTGGCGCCCTCGTCCATGCCGATCCTGATGTAGCCCTCGACGCGGTCCTGCTGGCGCCGGGCGACCAGGGGGCCGATGCCGGTGGCCGGGTCGGCGGGGTCGCCGACCTGCTGCGAGGAGACCATGCCGGCCACGGCCTCGACGACCTCGTCGTACCGGTTGCGCGAGGCCAGGATGCGGGTCTGGGCCACGCACGCCTGGCCGCTGATGAGCAGGGAGGCGATCGACAGCATGCCCATGCTGGAGGCCAGGTCGGCGTCGTCGAGGATGATGGCCGCCGACTTGCCGCCGAGCTCCAGGCTGACCCGCTTGAGCTGCTCGCCGCAGATGGAGGCGATGCGGCGGCCGGCGGCGGTCGAGCCGGTGAAGGCCACCTTGTCCACGCCGGGGTGGGAGACCAGGTGCTCGCCCGCCTCGCGGCCGGCGGCCACGATGTTGAGCACCCCGGCCGGGACCCCCGCCT
Organism: Nonomuraea rhodomycinica; assembly: GCF_013363995.1. Taxonomy (GTDB): domain Bacteria; phylum Actinomycetota; class Actinomycetes; order Streptosporangiales; family Streptosporangiaceae; genus Nonomuraea; species Nonomuraea rhodomycinica. Next base: position 346,300 of record NZ_JABWGO010000011.1, read on the forward strand.
CCTGCGCCATCTCGGCCAGCGGGTAGGCGTCCAGCGGCGTCTCGGGCGCGGGCTTGAGCACGAGGGTGCAGCCGGCGAGGAGCGCGGGGGCGATCTTCGTCATGGCGACGAACTGCGGGACGTTCCACGGCACGATGGCCGCCACCACGCCCACCGGCTCGCGCCGCACGGTGGTCGGGCCGAACATGCCGGGTCGCTGCTCCTCCTGGGCGAACGTGCGGCCCAGCTCGGCGTAGAACTGGAGGGTGCCGAGCGGCTGGGGCACCTGCGCGAGGTGGGAGAACGTGATGGGGCAGCCCATCTCCTCCGTGATCAGCTCGGCCATCTCGTTCTGCCGGGAGGCGTAGATCTCCGCCAGCCGGGCGAGGACCTCGGCGCGCTCGGCGAAGGTCATGCGTGGCCAGGGGCCGCGGTCGAACGCCTCGCGAGCCGCGGCGACCGCGCGGTCCATGTCGGCGGCCGTGCCGTCGGGCACGCGGCCGACGACCTCCTCGGTGTGCGGGGAGATCACATCGATCGTTCCGGTGCCCGCGGGGGCCACCCACTCGCCTCCGATGAACAGCGTGTCGTGCTGGCGCATGTCGAGAGCCTCCTGCTTGACCGGATGCTTGGTTGGGAAAAGGGAGTGCCCAAGCCGACCGAACCATGTTCTGTGCGTGCGCGCAAGGGGGCCGCGGGGCGCCGCCGCCGCCCGGTCGGTTAGAAGCGACAAAACGTGATTTATCGCGATATAGGTCGTCAAAGGTGTGCCGGTTCGGTCGTTCAGGTGACAGTCATCAAGATCATCTTCTATAGTTTCGGACCGTCTATGAGGGGAGGACGGGCGTGATGGTCGGTCGCGTCGCCCTGCTGGCCGTCCTTCTCCTGGGCCTGCTCTTACTCCCCCTGCCGCAGGCCGCGACGGCCGCCCCCAACCCCGCCGAGCTGCGCAGGCTCACCAAGCAGGCGCAGGCGCTCAACGAGCGCTACCGCGGCCAGATCCAGAGCCTGGAGGAGATCAAGCTCCAGGTCAGCAGGGCCATAAAGACGTCGGGTGCGCTGAAGGCCCGCCTCGCCCGTGCCAAGGCCGACGTGTCCGCGATCGCCCGCAACACGTACATCATGGGCCCCCTCGACGGCGTCGGGCTCGTGGGCTACGACGGCGACCCGTCCATGGCGCTCGCCCAGGCGGCGAACATGAGCTACATCGCCGCCGAGCGCGCCGGCCGGGTCCGCCAGGTCGAGAAGCTCATCGAGGACGCCAAGAAGGCCGAGGTCGCGGCCGACGACAAGGTGGAGAAGCTCAAGCGCGAGATCAAGGTCATGCAGGGCAAGCGCCGCGACATCGAGCGCCTGCTCGCCAAGTACGGCTTCCAGCAGCCCGGCGGCTCCGAGGGCCTCACGCCGCGCATGATCGCCGTCCGGGCCGCCATCATGGCGAACTTCCCCATGCCGTACGGCGTCGGCTGCCTGCGCCCCGGCGACCCCGGCGAGCACGGCAAGGGCCGGGCCTGCGACTTCATGATGTCCAGCGGCGGACGCGCCGCCAGCGGGGCCGACGAGGAGCGCGGCGACGCGCTGGCGGAGTGGCTGATCCAGAACGGGTCGAAGATCGGCGTGATGTACATCATCTGGAAGCAGCGCTACTACGACATCCGGTCGGGCGGCGGCTGGGACCCCATGTCCGATCGGGGCGGCGTCACCGCCAACCACTACGACCACGTCCACGTGTCGGTCTTCTGACGGCGCGGCGGTCAGGCGACCACCAGATGGTGCTTGACCCCCACGTCGACCATGGCCAGGTCGTCGCGCATGGCCAGCGGTTCGATCTCCTCCGCGAAGCGGCGCCGGTCGATCACCTCGCCGGTGCGGCCGTCGAGCTTGACGAGCGTCCTGTCGGTCTCCCGCACATAGGTGATCCGGCCGTTCGTCAGTACCCGGCCGGGCTCTCTGGGCGCTCCTCCGAACGATCTGCGCCAGGCGACGCCGCCGTCGGCGGTGCGGTAGGCGACGACTTCCTGCGGGGTGTCCACCGTCAGCAGGTCGTCCGAAACGCCGAGAAGGGTCGCGTCGTTGCTCGGCAGCCCTTTCGGCCGGGCGCGCCAGAGGACCGTGCCGTCCACGGCCCTGCGGACGACGAGCTCGCCTCCGTCGCCGATGGTCACCAGGCGGCCGTGACCGAGGTCACGGGTGATGAACGTCATCGTGTCGGCGTCCGTCCACAACTGCGTGCCGTCGTCGGCGTCGAGCGCGACGCCGTTCACCGTGTCGCCCTCGCACCCGTGGGTGAGCAGCACGATCCCGCCCATGCCCTGGACCCCGTCCACGGGGCGGCACGAGGTGAAGGGGCGGGTCCAGCGGATGGCGCCGGTGCGGACGTCCAGCACGTCGACGCGGCGGTCATGCTGGACCACCAGGGAACCGGTCGCGGCCACGGAAACTTCCCACATCGCCGGCCATTCCTCGTCGTAGGACCGGCTGAGCTTCTCGGCGGGCCCCGGGGGGAGGTCGGCGTGCCAGACCATCCGGCCGGTCGGCACGTCGATGAGGGTGACCCGGCCGTCGCGCCAGACGGCCGCGAGGTGCCGGCCGTCGACCCTGACCCAGTCCACGAAGTCGTCCGCCCAGATGCGCTCGTAGACCCAGGCGTCGGTCCCGTCGGCGAGCCGTACGGCGGCCACACCGGAACCCCGTCGCTCCACCGCCACGTCACCGAAGAGGTCGGTCCCGTAGGAGACCTCCGCCAGGACGTCGATGGCCGGCGTCTCACGTCCGGGCGGCTGCCGAGGCCCGCCGGGCGGGGCCGCCATCAGGCTGACGGTCTCCCCGGGCCGTGCCCCGATGGTCAGCAGCGCGGCGCCGATGAGTGCGACGACCTTGACGCGAAACCACCACATACGCGGGAGTATGCCGCCAAGGTCGCCCGCACACAGTGATCTTCGGCGGATCGGCCCGAGCCGGCGGCCGGCGGGCCCGCCGGCCGCCGGTGCCGCCGGGCGGCCCCGCCGCGAGGGGCCGCTACGGCCGGAGGGCCGCGGCGATGTGGTCGCGGTACCAGCCGTACGACGCCTTCGGGGTGCGCTCGCCGGTGGCGAAGTCCACGTGGACCAGGCCGAAGCGCTGGTGGTATCCCTCGGCCCACTCGAAGTTGTCCAGCAGCGACCAGACGAAGTAGCCCCGCACGTCCACGCCCTGCTCGCGGGCCCGCTCCAGCGCGGCGACGTGGTCGCGCAGGTAGGCGACGCGCCCCTGGTCGTCCACGCCGTCCGGGGTCAGCTCGTCGGCCTGGGAGCAGCCGTTCTCCGTGACGTACACGGGGGGCAGCGCCTGCCCGTACCGCTCGCGCAGCCCCGTGAGCAGCTCGCGCAGCCCGTCGGGCACGACGGGCCAGCCGAAGGCGGTGGTCGGGTACCCGGTGACGCCCGCGTCGGTGAACGGCAGGCCGTCATCGGCGGGGGCGGCGATGCGGGTGGGGTTGTAGTAGTTCACGCCGAGGCCGTCGAGCGGGGCGGAGATCACGGCCAGGTCGCCGTCACGGATGCCCAGCGCCGCGCTCAGCTCGGGCCCGTCGCCCGCCGCGCCGTCCGGCCGGATCCCGTACGCCGTCAGATCCGGATACGTCCCGAGCAGCACCGGGTCGTTGAACAGCCGGTTGTGCAGGGTGTCGTAGGCCGCGGCGGCGGCCAGGTCCTCCTCGGACCCCGAGGCGGGCCAGACCGGCGTGCAGTTGTTGGTGATCAGCACCTCGCGCGCCCCCGCCGCCCGCAGCGCCTGCGCGGCCAGACCGTGGCCGAGGAGCTGGTGGTGGGCCACGGGCAGCGCGTCGAGCAGCAGCGCCCGGCCCGGCGCGTGGACGCCCAGCCCGTATCCCCAGGCCATGTGGATGAACGGCTCGTTCAGCGTGATCCAGGTGGGGACGCGGTCGGCGAGCCGCTCGGCCACCACGGCGGCGTACTCGGCGAACAGGCCGGAGACGTCGCGCTCCAGCCAGCCGCCCCGGTCCTCCAGCGCCTGCGGCAGGTCCCAGTGGAACAGCGTCGGCACCGGCGTGACGCCGGCCTCCAGCAGCGCGTCCACCAGCCGCTCGTAGAAGTCGAGCCCCTTGGGGTTGACCGCGCCGGAGCCCTCGGGCAGGACGCGGGTCCAGGCGATCGAGAAGCGGTAGGCGTTGACGCCCAGGCCCGACATGAGCGCCACGTCCTCGCGCCACCGGTGGTAGTGGTCGCAGGCCACGTCGCCGGTGTGGCCGTCGCGGGTGCGGCCCGGCTCGTGGACGAACGTGTCCCAGATGGACGCGCCCCGGCCGTCCTCGGCGACGGCTCCTTCGATCTGGTAGGCGGCCGTGGCCGTGCCCCACAGGAACATCGCGGCTCCTCAGTGCTATGCGAGTGTGGCTCATGTTAACTGACGGCAAAGCGAGATCCTCTACCTGCCGGTAATGGGCCAGGATGGTGGGCATGACCAGTACCTTGCGGCGCCGTCCCGCCCAACGCCGCAGCCTGGAGCGGGTCGAGCGCATGCTCGACGAGTGCGCCGTGCTGCTCGACGAGGCCGGTTACGAGGCACTCACGACCAAGGAGGTCGCGCGCCGGGCCGAGGTGCCGATCGGCACGTTCTACCAGTTCTTCCCCGACAAGCAGGGGCTCGTGCGCGCGCTCGCCCGGCGCAACCTCGACGCGTTCCTGCGCCGGATCACCGAACGGCTCGCGCACGCCGACCTCGCCCACTGGACCGACCTCATCGACCTGGCCGTGGACGAGTTCGTGGCCATGAAGCGGACCACGCCCGGTTTCGGGGTGGTCGACTTCGGTGAGGTGCTGGTGACGCCCGGCGGCCCCGCCCTGGAGGGCACCAACCGGATGCTCGACTCGGCGCTGGAGAACAACGCGATCGTCGCCGACCGGCTGCGGTCGCTCGCCCGCGAGCGGCTGGGCGCCCCCGCCGGGGAGAGCTTCGACCGCGCCCTGATCGTGGCGGTGGAGGCCACGGACGCGGTGCTCAAGCTGGCCTTCCGCGTGGACCCGGCGGGCGACGCCGACCTGATCGCCGAGTGCAAGCTGCTCCTCCGCCGTTACCTCTCCGACCACCTTCCCTGAGCCGGCCCGCGACGAGTGCGGCCCCCGCGCCGGGCACGACCCTCGCGCCAAGGTGCGGCCCTCGCGCCGGGTGCGGCTAGCAGGCGGCGTCGAGCCGGGCGCGGACGTCGTCGTCCAGCTTGACCTCCGCCGCCGCGACCGCCTCGTCGAGCTGGGCGGCCGTGGACACCCCGACGATCGGCACGTGCCCGTCGGCCGTCAACCACGCCAGCACCACCTGGTTGGCGGTCACGCCCAGCTCCGCCGCCACCTCGCGCAGCGCCGCCAGCCGCCGGTCCGTGCCCGGGTGGTCGTAGGTCTCCGGCAGCGGCCGGTCCTGGCGGGTGTAGCGGCCGGACATGAGCGTGTTGTACGCCCACAGCGTCAGGTCCGGCTCCGAGCTCACGTAGTCGAGCATGTCGTCCGTGGCGAGCCGGTGCCCGCCCTCCGCCAGCCGCGTGAACGGGCGCGGCCGCAGGTAGGTGTGGCGCAGCTGCGCGTACGTGTAGCGGACCCAGCCGTGCGCGGCCGACACGGCGCGTGCCCGCTCCAGCCGCCAGGCCGGCATGTTGCTGGCGCCCAGCTCGCGGATCTTGCCCTGCGCGGCCAGCTCGCCGAACGCCCCGAGCGTCTCCTCCAGCGGCACGGAGCGGTCCTCGATGTGCGACCAGTACAGGTCGATCCGGTCGGTGCGCAGGCGGCGCAGGCTGCCCTCGACGCCCCGCGCGACGGCCGCCGCCGACAGCCCCTCGGCGGAGTCCAGCGTGGTGTCACCCGGCACCGTGGGGCGGGCGCCCACCTTCGTGCTCACGAAGATCTCGTCACGGTTGCCGCGGGCGGCCATCCACGCGCCCAGCGTCTGCTCGCTCTCGTCGCCCGTGCGGCCCTCCAGCCAGAACGGGTAGTTGTTGGAGGTGTCCAGCATCCGCCCGCCCGCCTCGAAGAACCGGTCGAGCAGGGCGAAGGAGTCCGCCTCGCTGACCGCGGTGCCGAAGGGGATGGTGCCGAGCACGATGTTCAGTCCGGTGTTCATGGTCATGACTGTCCGGCCTGGAGTGCGCTCCATGTCAAGCGGGCGCTGGAGCTTGACCTGGATCCGGCTCCAGGTGAGATCCTTGGCCGCGTGACCGTCTACACACCGGCCGAAGCCGTCGAGGAGACCGGCTTCACGCTCGACACGCTGCGCTACTACGAGAAGATCGGCCTGCTGGAGCCCGTCGAACGCAACGCGGCCGGTCAGCGCCGCTTCAGCGAGGAGGACCTGAGCTGGCTCGGCATGATCCGCTGCCTGCGCGACACGGGCATGCCGATCGCCGAGATGCTCCGCTTCGCCGAGCTGGTACGGGCGGGCGAGCACACGATCCCCGACCGCATCCGGGTCCTGGAGGAGCACGACCGGCGCGTGCAGGCGCAGATCGCCAACCTCGCCGAACGCCAGCGCTACATCAACCGCAAGATTTCCTACTACCGCAGCGTCCTGTAGCCCGGACTTGGGGCCGCGGCTGCTAGACCAGAAGCCATGGCCGGGCCCGGGGCGAGACGCATGGATCTCCCGCTGCGGCGCGCCAGCCTGGCCTGCGCCGCGCTGCTGTTCTCCCTGCTGGCCAACCTCACCTACCTCCAGGCGTTCGGCCGGAGCGACCTGGAGGCCGACCCGCGCGACCAGCGGGTGCTGCTCGCCCGGCTCGGCCGGCCGCGCGGCGACATCATCACCCACGAGGGCGCGGTCGTCGCCACCAGCCGCCGCGCGGACGCCGGGCCGTACAGTCACCTGCGGGTCTATCCGTACGGCGAGATGTACGCGCCCGTCACGGGGCACGTCTCGCTCCGGCGGGCCACCGGGGTCGAGAGGGCGCGCGACGCCGTCCTGTCGGGCAGCGACCCGAAGGTGCGCGTGCGGGCCCTGGTCGAGGACCGCGCCTACGGCGGCGCCGACGTCCGGCTGACGATCAGGGAGCCGGTGCAGCGGGCCGCGTACGAGGCGCTGAAGGCCACGGGACGGCCGGGCGCCGCGGTGGCGCTCGACCCGGCGACCGGCGCGGTCCTCGCGCTGGTCAGCTACCCCTCCTACGACCCGGCCGCCTACGCGCCCGGCGACCCGGCCGAGGAGGCTGCCACGGACCGGCGGCTGCGCGGCGACCCGGGCCGGCCGCTGCTCAACCGGGCCCTGCGCCGCGCCTACCCGCCGGGGGCCGTCTTCGAGCTGGTCACCACGGCGGCGGCGCTCGGCTCGGGGGAGTACACGGTCGCCTCGCGGATCGGCGCGCCGGCCCGGCTGCCGCTGCCGGGCCCGCCCGCCTTCCTGACCGCCGCGGCCGGACGCCCCTGCGGTGACGGGCGCCCGCCGCTGGCCTACGCCTTCCAGCTCTCCTGCGACACCGCGCTCGCCAACCTCGGCCTCCAGCTCGGCCCGGACCTGCTGCGTGACCAGGCGGAGGCGTTCGGCTTCAACGCCGACGACCTCACGCTGCCGCTGTCCGCCAGGACCGGCACGTACCCGGGCGACCTCGACCCGTCGCGCGCGGCGCTGTCGGCGATCGGCCGCGACGAGGTCCGGGCGAGCCCGCTCATGCTCGCCATGCTGTCGGCGGCGGTGGCCAACGGAGGGCTGCTGATGCGGCCCTACCTGGTGGAGGAGGTCCGGCTGCCGGACGGGTCCACCACGGACCGCGCCGAGCCGGCGCCGTACCGGACGGCCATGCCGCCGCAGCCGGCGGGACAGCTCGCGGCCCTGATGACGACGACGACGGTGCCCGGCGGCCCGGCGGCGGGGGCGGCGCTGCCGGGGATGGAGGTGGCGGCCAAGACGACGACGTCGGGGCACGGGCCGTCGGCCTGCACGGCCTTCGCCCCGGCGGACGCCCCGGAGGTGGCGGTCGGGGTGGTGGTCGAGTCCTCGGCCCCGTCCGCGGCCACCCCGGCGGCCCGTGCCATCCTCCGCGCCGCCCTGTCGTAGCGGGGGCGGGACACACCGGCCCTTCCCGCGCGGGAGCCCCGGCCGGCTGCTCCCGCCCGCTTGTCAGCGGCGCTGTCAGGGCGGCGACGGCCCGGTATCAGAACGGTCGGCGATGGTTGATCTCGAAAGAACACAGCACAAGGAGCACACCATGCAGAAGTTCGACACCGCCGCCCCGATCACCGCCGTCCTGGACATCC
>NZ_JABWGO010000012.1 GCF_013363995.1 Nonomuraea rhodomycinica
CCGAGGACCTCGACATCTGGCTGCGCGGACCCAGCGGCCAGTGGTACGCGGTCGACCGGTACGGCGGCACGAGCTGCACCTCCTACGGCACCAGGACCTACTCGGTGCCGGTCAGCCAGCAGGCCGCGGGCACCTGGACCCTCGAGGTCAGCGACGTCTACCTCGGTGACACCGGGTTCCTGGACTCCTGGAGCATCACCGTCTGACCCCCGTCGAGCGAAAGCCCCGGCCGACTCTCCCCCTGGCCGGGGCTTTCCCCTTCCCGTTGCCGCGGGCCCGGTCAGGGAGGCGGGTCCACCTCGGTGCGGGTACGCACACCGAGCTTCTGCAGCACCCGCGCCACGTGCGTGTCCACCGTACGGCGCGACAGGAACAGCACCTCGGCGATCTCCCTGTTGGTGCGGCCCTGCGCCACCAGCCGGGCCACCTCGCGCTCCCGCGGCGACAGCACGCCGCCGGCCGCCCTGCGCCCCCGGCGCGGCGGCCCGCCCACGCCGATCGTGCGCAGCTTGTGGCGGCAGCGGGCCGCGTCGTGCGTGCTGCCGAGGGTCGCGTACCGTTCGGCGGCGTCGGCGACGAGCCGGGCCGCCCACTCCCGGTCGCCGAGCTCCAGCCGGGTGTCCGCCTCGTCCTCCGCCGCCCGGGCCGCGCCGTACGGCCTGGGCATCGCCTCGTACGCCTCCCGGGCGCGGGCATGGCACTCCAGGGCCTCCTCCAGCACGCCCCGGCCCCGCGCCAGCGCCCCGCGCGCCACCTCCAGCGCCGCCATGGCCGACGGCGCGTCCCGGCCCTCGATGCCCGCGGCGAACTCCTCCGCCAGCTCCGCGGCCTCATGACGGCGCCCCGCCCTCAGCAGCGCGGTGACGGCCGCCGGGACGAGCTGGTCGCCCCACACCCACACGCCCTTGCGGCGCAGCCGCGCCACCGCGCCGCGCGCCTCGGCCAGCGCCGCGTCCACCTCGCCGCGGATCAGCGACAGCTCGATCAGCCCGCCCGAGGCGCAGGCCGCCACCGGGAGGAAGGCCGAGTCGGCCGTCCGCGTCCCCGCGGCCTCCAGCCGCCGCCCCGCCTCCTCCCACTCGCCGCTGGCCAGCGCCAGCATGCCGAGCACGAGCTGGGCGTCCACGCCGAGCAGCGGCGCCTCCGGCATCCGCTCGACGGCCGCGACCGCCCGCTCGCGCAGCCGCTCCCACCGCCCGGTCAGCCAGTCGAGCCTGATCGAGGACATCTCCATGAGGTAGACCGGGTACAGGGCGCCGCTCTCCTCGGCGATCCGCCGGCCGAGGCGGGCGTACCGCTCGGCCGCCGCGTAGTGGCCGAGCGGGATGGCCGCGTCGCACAGGTTGGAGTAGGCGCGGGCCACCTGGCGCCGGACCCCCGCCGACGGGTGGTCCGCGGGCAGGGTCTCGGCCAGCTCGAACGCCTCCGGCGAGCCGACCAGCATGGCGAAGGCGACCTTGTTGGCGTGGACCGTGGCCGCCAGCTCCGGGTCGTCCTCCGCGACCACGAGACTCTCGGCCTGGTCCATCCACTTCTGGTGGGTGGCGATCGGCTCGGGACCCCACGCCGGGATGGCCAGCAGCGCCAGCCCCCTGGCCGCCATGCCGGGACGGTCGGTGAGGTCGGGGAGCGCGGCGAGCACCTCCCGGCGCCCCGCCTCGATGGCGCCCGCCTGGTTCGACAGCAGCACGCCCAGGTTGAGCCGGGCCTCGCCGCGCGCCCCCGGCGCCAGGAAGTCGTCCGACAGCAGATGGCGCAGCAGCCGGACGACCCGCCGGTGCGACAGGCCCACGGCGGCCAGCCTGCTGAGCCGCAGGGCCAGCGGGCCGCGGGCCTCGTGCGGCAGCTTGGGGTCGGCGAGCATGCCCTCCAGCAGTTCGACGGCGAGCGGCACGTCGCCGAGCGCCGCGGCCTGGTCGGCGGCGGCCTCGCCGTGCCGCCGCCAGGCGTCGAAGTCGCCCGCGCGCCTGGCGTGGTAGGCGAGCCGGACCAGCGGCCGCTGGTCGAGCGTGGCCAGCGCCGCCATGGCCCGCCGGTGCAGCAGCCGCCGGTCGGGGCCCGGGATCGCGTCGTAGACGGCCTGCTGGGCGAGCGTGTGCCGGAAGCCGTACTGGCCGTCGGGGTGCTCCAGCAGCACGCCCGCCCTGAGCGCCTCACGCAGCCCCGTCCCGTCGGGGCCGCCGTCCCACGGCGCGCCGGGCGGCCGGACCACGGGGCCGGCCGCCTCGTCGCCATCCGGCGGATGCACCACGGCGGCGATCAGCGGCTCGTCGGCGGGGAGCTGGAGCACCGCGGCGGCGTGCACGGCGCGCAGCGCGGCGGGGGAGAGGCCGGAGAGCTGCTCGGCCATCGCCTCGCGCAGCAGCAGCGGCACCGCGATGCGATCCAGGCCGGTCGGGTCGGCATCGCCGCCCTCGCCGCCCTCGCCGTCCTCGCCGTCCTTGTCGGCCCCCGGGAACCGGCCGGCCTCGTCGAGCAGCGAGCGGACGACCTCCTCCACCACGAACGGGACGCCGCCCGTGTGCTCACGCAGCCGGGCCGCGAAGGACACGGACAGCTCTGCGCGCCCGAGCAGGGTGCCCGCCATGCGCCGCACCCCCTCCACGTCCAGCGGCGCCAGCGCCACCACCGAGCTGTTGACGCCCTGCGGATGCCGGTAGGCGTGGCCGAACGGCAGCCCCGGCACCGGCAGGTCCTCCCGCCGGAACGTGACCACCAGGGCCAGGCCCGCGGGAGGCTGGTCGGTGAGGAAGCGCAGCAGGTCACGCGTGCCGTCGTCGGCCCAGTGCAGGTCCTCCACCACGAGCAGGACCGGCCCCGCCGCGCTCAGCAGCGCGTGCACGGCGCGGAACAGCCGGTGGCGCTCCGCGCTCGGGTCGTCGACCGGCGGCGGAGGCGGCGCCGGCGGCAGGTGCTCGGCCAGCTCCGGCAGGTAGCCGCGCAGCGTCCCGGTCACCGGGTTCAGCGCCGAGCGGTCGGGCAGCGCGGCGGCCGCGTGGCGCAGCGCGTCGAAGACCGGCCCGTACGGGAACGGCTCCCTGAGCTGGTGGCAGTGCCCGACCAGCACGGTGCGCTCGTCGGGAAGGAGCTCGACGGCCGCGCGGACCAGCCGGGTCTTGCCGATCCCCGCCTCACCCTGCACCAGCACCACGGCCGGCGGGTCGATGATCGCGTGGAGGAGCGCCCTGAGCTGCGTGTCGCGTCCGACCAGCGCTGGGGAGGCGAGGCTCGTCATCGGGTGCTCCGAAACAGTGCGGGTGTGCTGCCCGTGCCGGATTCCGTTATCCACTAATGGTCAAGTGCGGTCAACCCTCCCCTTACTGACCGGTCACCCGCCGGCCCCCTCGAACGGGCCGTGCCGGCTCCGCTCCCGCCTTCCGTACGGGGCCCTTCGGGCTGGTGCCGGCGTGACCGGAGGCGCCGGCGAGGCGGACGAGCTCGGCCGCGGCGCCCGCCGGCCGGGCCCGGCCCCGCCAGACCGCGAACAGCGGCCGCCGCCCGTCGAAGTCCGCGACGGGCGCCTCGACCAGCCGCCCCTCGCGCAGCTCGGCCGCCACGGCCAGCACGCTGAGCACCGCCGGCGCGACCCCCGCCTCCACCGCCACCTTCACCGCGGCGTTCGAGGTCAGCTCCAGGACCGGGGCGGCGACGTCCCGCCCGGCCATGATCCGATCGACGGCCTGGCGGGTGCCCGAACCGGGCTCGCGCATGACCAGCGGTGTCGCCGCCAGCTCCGCGAACTCCAGAGGAGCGCGCCGCCGCGCCCAGGGATGCCGGGGCGCCACGACGACGACCATCCGGTCCTGCGCGATGAGCCGGGCGGTCAGCCCCTCCGGCACGTACGGCGACTCGATGAAGCCCACGTCGATGTCGCCCTCGCCGGCGAGCCGGCACACGACGCCCGAGTTGGCCACCCGCAGCCCCACCTCCACGTCCGGCGCGGTCCGGCGCAGCGCCACGAGCCAGCCGGGCAGCAGGTACTCGGCGACCGTCATGCTGGCCGCCACCCGCACGCGGGCGTCACGCTCCCGGCGCAGCGCCTCCACACCGGTCAGCAGCTCGCCGGCCGCCTCCAGCGCCACCCGCGCCCGGCCCGCGACGACCTCGCCCTGCGGGGTGAGCCGCGAGCCGGTGGTCGAGCGGTGCAGCAGCGGGACGCCCAGCTCGCGCTCCAGGGTGTCGAGCCGGCGGCTCGCCGACGCCTGCGTGATGCCGTGCAGCCTGGCGGCCTTGCCCAGGCTGCCGTGCTCGGCGATCAGCAGGAGCAGTTCGAGGCTGCCCAGGTCGGGCCATCGTCGGGTCATGCACTCACCGTATGACCCGCTGCGGAACCGGTGTCTACCGGGTGTGCCGCGCGGTTGTGAAGATCGGCTCATGAGCGCGTCCACCAGCCCGCCCTCCGACACGCCGCCCACCCACCCGGCGTCCACCCCCACGCCGCCCAAGAGCGCGGCGCCCAATCGCACGTCGTCTCCAAGCCCAGCGCCCACCCGCACACCGTCCACCCGCACACTTTCCACGAGCACGACGCCCACCCGTGTGCCGCTCCCGAGTGCGGGCTCCGCGAGTGCGGGCTCCGCGAGTGCGGGCTCCGCGAGTGCGGGCTCCGCGAGTGCGGGCTCCGCGAGTGCGGCGTCCATCCATCCCCCGGCCGCCTCCGTGTCCTCCTCGGAGTCCCCGTCCGCCAGCGCGACACCCTTCACCGACCCGTCCGCCAGCTCCGCCTCCACCCGCTCCGTTCCCACCCGCACGCCGTCGGCCAGCCCACTCCCCGCCGGGGCGCCATCGGCGAGCCCAGGCCCCGGCATCTCACCGTCCGCCGGCGCGCCGTCCATGACCGCGCTCCCCACCGAGGCGCCGCCCATGAGCCCGCTCTCCGCCGGGCCGCCGTCCGAAAGCCTGCCCTCCGCCGGCGTGGCGCGTGTCGCCGCTGCCGGGGGATCCCTCGTGCCCGGTCTTCTCGTGGCCGCCGCCGGGGTGGCCGTGGCGGTGGCCGTCAACGCGCTCGTGCCCGCCGTGAGCCCGCTGATGGTGGCCGTCGTCCTCGGCGCCCTCCTGGGGAACCTCGGCGCGCGGCCGGAGGCCCTGCGGCCCGGCCTGGCGTTCGCCTCCGGGCGGCTGCTGCGCCTCGGCGTCGTCCTGCTCGGCGCGCGGCTCGCGGTGCCGGACGTCCTCGCCCTGGGACTCCCGGTGCTGCTGCTGGTCGTGACGACGGTCGCCGTGACGTTCTCCGGCACCTGGTGGCTCGGGACGCGGCTCGGCCTGGGCCGCGAGCCGGCCCTGCTCGTGGCCACCGGCTTCTCCATCTGCGGCGCCGCGGCCATCGCCGCCATGGACGGCGTGACCGACAGCGAGAAGCGGGACGTCATGACCGCGGTCGCCCTGGTCACCCTGTACGGCTCCCTCGCGATCGCCCTCCTGCCCGTCGCCGGCGGGCTCCTTCACCTGCCCGCGGAGAGCTTCGGCATCTGGACCGGGGCGAGCGTGCAGGAGGTGGCCCAGGTGGTGGCCACGGCGCAGACGGCCGGGCCGGCCGCCCTCGCCACGGCCGTGGTCGTCAAGCTCACCCGCGTCGTCATGCTGGCCCCGCTCATCGCGGGCGTCAGCCTCTGGCGCCGCCGCGCCGCCCGGCCCGGCCCCCGGGGCAGGACTCCCGTGGTGCCGCTGTTCGTCGCCGGGTTCCTGGCGGTGGTCGCCCTGCGCAGCCTCGGCGCGGTCCCGGACGCCTGGCTCACGCCGATCAGGACGGCCGAGACGGTGCTGTTCACCGCCGCGCTGTTCGCCATGGGGACGGCCGTACGGGTGCGGGAACTGCTCAGCACCGGCCGCCGCGCCGTCGCCCTCGGGGCGGCCTCGGCGCTGCTCGTCACCCTCGTGGCACTGGCCGGGGTGCTCGTCCTGCGCTGACGGGTCCTTGAGGGGGAGTCCTGGCTCGGCCGGTGGCTGGGTTAATGAGTGGCAGCCGTGACGATCACCTGGCTACCGTGGACGACATCCGGATGATCGACGGGCCACGGTCTGACCGGCGGGAATGGCGCCCCCCGGCCGGACGGCGGTCCCGCCTCGGGCATGGCCCACGCCAGCCCGGCCCGAGGCCGCACCATCCCCGCCCGCCTGCTCAGAGGCGCAGCTGTCACAGGTGACGGCACGCTGTCCGCCGGCGACTTCGGGGGCGCTCCTGGAGTGCCCCCGGCCGACCTGGACCTGCGACCGGCCACCTTGAGGCTGCCACCGCCGGGCACCACCGGCGCGACACGCCAGCGACGGAACAAGCCGTACACGGTGAACCAGTGGCTGCAGCAGGGCGGTACATCCCGCCACGGCGCCCACGGTACGGATTCGCCACCGGATCCCGACGATCAACCGCAGCTTGTACCACTTCGGCAGCCGGAGACCTCTTCGTTCGGCCTCCCACGTGATCTTTCGGAACACGGCCTTAGAAGCCGCGCAGAGAGGCGGCCGGTCATGGTCGGCGTCGGGGGCGTGTATCCCAGCGGTGGGTGCTCCAGGCACGGCGGATCAGGCTGCGGACGGTGATGATCGTGTCATCGAAGCCTTCTTACGGCGGAGGGCTATCGGGTGGCAGGCCGGAAACCCTCACATGGTGACGCGGTGCGAGGGGGCAGCGCGAGGACCTGTTGCCTGGTCCAGCGGGAGGTACCGCCGTCGCGTCAGAATCGCTCGGCAGACGTCCATCCCTGCCGGTGGAGTCGTTCGAACCCGTCCAGCAGGAGGTCCAGGGCGAACTCGAACTCGAACTGGTCGTCACAGCCCTGGCCCACGACCGATTCGCCGTCGTGCGGTCGAGCCAGCACGATCTCGACGATGTGCGGGTACCGGGTGGCCATCTCGCCGAGCAGGGCCGCGAGGGCCTGGGGGTCGGCGTCGGCCGGAGCCGGCCCCGGCGAGGCCGGGAACAGTTCCTGGGTGAACCCCCATACGCGGCTGCCCAGGGCGTGCATCGCGTGGTGGGTGAGGTCGGGGGACAGGCCGCCGGCCCGGAACATGCCGATGATCGAGTTGAGGTAGTCGAGTACACCGGGGGTGGGGCTGGTTCGGGACTCGATGACGCGCGAGGCCCAGGGGTGGCGCAGGAGCGCTCGTCGTGCCGAGAGGATGCGGCGGCGGATCGCGCTCTTCCAGTCCGCGTCGCCGGCCGGGGGATCGATCTCGCCGACGATGACATCCACCATGCCGTCGAGGAGCTGCTCCTTGTTGGCCACGTGCTTGTAGAGCGCCATCGGCACGACGTTCAGCTCGTGCGCCAGGCTGCGCATGCTCAGCGCCTCGATGCCGGCGCGGTCGGCGAGCGCGACGGCGGCACGCAGCACACGGTCCCGGTTGAGGGGCGTCCGGCGCGCCGGTTCTGTCTGCTGGGTCATCTGCTGACCGCCTCCCCTTCGACCGGTCGTCGCCGATCCCCCATTGACAGGTGTACGCGATACACCATACTGTGACGACCAAAGGTGTACGTCGTACACCTTTGCGGCGCGACCACATCACCTAAGGAGTCCCGGTGGCCTCACCAAGAAAGCTCGCGACAGTGGCGGGCGTGTGCTACCTCGTCACCCATGTCACCTCGATCGGCGGGCTCTTCCTGTACGGCCCGGTGCTGCACAACGCCGATTACATCGTCGGCCGCGGCGCGGACACCAGGGTGCTCCTGGGCGCCCTGTTCGAGGTGGTCCTCGCCATCGCGATCGTCGGCACCGCGTTCACCCTGTTCCCCGTCGCCCGGCGGCACAGCGAAGGCCTCGCCGTCGGTTACGTCGGCCTTCGCACCCTGGAGGCCGCCGTCATCACCGTCGGCATCGTCAGCCTTCTCGCGGTCGTGACGCTGCGTCAGCATCCTCCGCAGGGGGCGGACCCGGCCTCACTCCTCACCACGGGCCGAGCGCTGGTCGCGGTCCATGACTGGACGTTCCTGCTCGGGCCCAACTTCGTCTGTGGAGCCAACACGGTGGTCATGGCGTACCTCATGTACCGCTCGCAGCTCGTGCCGCGCTTCATCGCCGTGCTGGGGCTGGTCGGCGGCCCGCTGATCTTCGCTTCCGCGATTGCCGAGCTGTTCGGCCTCTACCAGCAGGCCTCCGGGGTGGGGGCGCTCACCGCGATACCGGTGTTCGCCTGGGAGCTGACCTTGGCCATCTGGCTCATCACCAGGGGATTCAAGCCGTCTGCCGGAGCGATCGACGCCACCGCCGCCTCGCCGGCAGGCAGTGAGCGCCGCTGACGGCACGGCCCGAAGCCAAGGCTCCCGCCAACCCGGCCCCGTGCGCCGGCCGAGTCTTTCCCCTGATGGCATGACGTCGGCCCGCGCAGACAGGCGGCGGGCGCGGCCCGGTCGGCCGACGGGACAGCGACCGGATCGTCTTCGACAAGCTGCTGCACGTCCTTCGGTTCGGCTGCTCGTACGAGGCGATCGCGGACTCCAGCTGCTCGGCCAGCACGATCCGCAACAGCCGCGACGAGTGGATACAGCTCGGGCTGTTCACCCGCCTGAAGCAGATCGCGCTGGACGCCCATGACCGGCCACCTATTTGCGCAGGCTCTTAGACGTCCGCAGCGGCGGCTTCCTCCACGGCCGTCCTGCCCACAGCGATCAACCCGGTGGCCATGATCAGCCCATAGACGAGGAACGGCCAGCCATACGGCCGACGTGGCCCCCAGTCGTCGAAGATGGTCACCACTCCCGTCACAATGACGGCCGCGGCCAAGAACCACCCGCTGACACGCCCCGCCGTACGTGTGCGCCGCCATGCCAGCAGGACCGCCAACACGATCGCAATGACGATCCCCGGCCACGCCATCAGGACGTAGTCCCAGGCGTACGGGTAGTTCACTCCATAGGTGGGATCGTCATGCTTCGTCGGGTAGATCAGTTGTTGCAGTGTTCCGTACAAGGAGCCGCCGGCGAGAGAAAGCGGGAAGGCCATGAGCATCATGGCCATCACCCCGAACATCGCGTCGCCGAGGTGACCGTCCTGGGTGAGCCATGTCAGCGTCAGCACCGCCGCCCCGTACGAGCACGCCACCAATGCCTTCGACAGGCCGCGTACCCTGGCGATGGCTTGAATCATGAGATGCCTTCCCCGGACCGCTTCGCCGCTCCGGCAGAGCGGATAAAGCCAACATAGGGTGCCGGATCGGCGATGGACGCACCCGTCGCTACTGCCTGGCTACCGCCACCGATCAGCTGGGCGTGGTCGTTGCTCGCCGCGGGGTCGCCTATTGGCTGATCACTGCGCGGGCCGGAAAGGCAGCCTCAGGGAGCAGCGGATGGCTGAGCCAGGTGCGGCTGAAGCCTACGAGGCCGCCTCCTGCCCGATCTGCTTGACGTCCGGCGACGCACTCCCCAGCCGGTAGGAGGCTGCGTTCTTCGCGGTGCGCTCGGTGCCGTACGCGTACACCGGGTTCAGGGTCAGACGCCAGCCCATGGTGCCTCGTACGGGGTACTGAGGCATGACGGGGTGCATGCCGAGATAGGCATACAGCGGCGCAACACGGGCGACGAGCTCCCCGTGCGCATACTGCGGCTGATTCTCTCCCGCCGGGTGGTCGTCGAAATGTACCAGCCGTCGATCGCCGGAAACCCACCCGACCCCGCCCACAGCTTGTGCTTGGCCGTCCGCCACTGCCTCCTGGGCTTCTTCGCAGGCCCGTTACGGAAAAGGACCGGTACGTCGAAGCTGTCGGCGTAGGTGAGCGGTGGCTCGTCGGGGACGTGGGCGGGGATCATGCGGATCACTCTGTCACGGTTGGAACGCTTTCGGCGCCGGGTATGAGGTTGCCGTCTGATTCCCAGACAGAGCCCGGTGCGCTTGGCCCTGGGAGCGGCTGCGGGGTGTCAAAATCTCAAGTACTTCAAGCGCAGAGCTCTTCGTCAGGACGCAGCGGGAGATGGCCAAGCAGCTTGCCGAGGCCGCTGACAGCCGCACCCGCGCCCGGCTCACCGAACGGGAATCCCTGACGCGGATGATCAAGGATTGGGAAGCGGGCAGGCACCAGCCCAAGGATCCCTACCGAGTGCTCTACTGCAGGGTGTTCGGCATGGAGGAAGCGGAGTTGTTCGGCGCTGAGGCCAGCGGCACCGTCCCTCGTGTGCCTTTCGACGGGGACGAGATCGAAGCGCTGGAGTTGACCCGGCGTGTCGCTGCAAGCGACGTGGGTGCCGAGACGCTCGACCGGCTGGAGGCAGCCGTTGACGACCTCGCGACCGCCTATCCGGTGACCCCGCCGCCCGAGCTGCTGAACCGGATCCGCCAGCACCTGTCCTACGTCTCGCATCTCTTCGACGCCAAGAAGACGCTCCACGAGCATCGACGTCTTCTCGCGGTCGGCGGCTGGCTGTCATTGCTCGCCTCCACGTGCCATATCGACCTTCGGCAGTTCCAGGCGGCGAGCACATGGTTGCGGGCAGCCTCCCAGTTGGCCGGCCACGCCGAGCATTCCGAGATCGCGGCATGGTGCCTGGAGACGGAGGCATGGCAGGCTGTCACGATCGGCGACTACCGCCGTGCTCTGACCCTCTCCCAGGGCGCGCAGACGATCGCGCCACGTGGTAGCTCCGTCTACATACAAGCGACCGCCCAGGAGGGGCGGGCATGGGCCCGACTGGGAGCCGGTCCGGAGACCCGGGACTCACTGCGCCGCGTTGACCGGCTCGTCGCGCCCCTGCCGATGCCCGAGCGGCCCGAGCACCATTACCGCTACGACCCTTCCAAGAGGGATGCCTACGTCGCGACCACACTTTCCTGGCTCGGCGACCCGGCGGCCGAGAGGTACGCAAGGCAAGTGCTCACCCGTCTGGAGTCCGCTGCCGATGGCACGGTTCGCGCGAGGAGGGCAGTCTCCGCCCGGCTCGACCTCGCGCTCGCTCTGCTGGCCGCTGACCAGCCAGACGAGGCAGGGCAGATCACGCTTGCCGCCCTTACCAGCGGGTCCCTGGTGCCATCCAGCTATTGGCGAGCACGAGAGGTGATCAACGCCATCGAGGCGCGCCGTGTCCCCGAAGCCGGAGAGTTGCGCGATGCGTACCGGGAACTGGACGGCACTTGAATAGAAGGGGCCCCGCGTCGATGGTTGCGAGCCTCTCCATTCCAAGATCACGGGGAGGGATGTAGGCTTGCGCGCTGCGCTTGCCCTCGTGCGGCCGCATTCAGCACCTGTTGCGAGGCTGCATTCATGAACTCTTGGAGAGCGATGAGTGCTTGATCACGGCCGGCGTCCAGCTCCGTCTGATCTGCCGAGGAATAGATCCTCCACGCGGCATCTAGCGCCTGGGCGGCGAGGTGATTCAGCGCCGGGTCCGCTGTGACGAGCTGGAGTCTGAACAGCGCAGAGTTGGCGCTCGCTCGCCGCGCGAACGAGACATCACGTGCCGCCACATCAGCCGGCCCGTCAGGATCCTCCTTGTGCCGATGCCACCGATCGTTTTGACTATAGCGATACGACGTCAGGGCATCGGCGAAGGCGCTGTAGGTAGCCAACCGTTCCTGCCACAAGCGCTCATCCCACGCATGTCGCCTAGCCTGCCGGGCGGTACGTAGCTGGAAGACATAGGTGGCTGAAGCGCCTAACAGCGTGCCAGCGATCGCGATCAGACTTGCTAGAGCGTTCCCCATCTCACAAGTGGAGCACGAGCGAGGCTCCGCCCGCCGTCCCTCTTCAGGAGTTCGACTGCCTTAGCAGGAGGTGGTCTCTCTCTGCGCCCACTTTGTTGAATCTCGCGAGCAGTGGCGATGTGCTGGCGTGGGGAGTTCGGCCAGAAAGGCTCCGTGCGGCGG
Source organism: Nonomuraea rhodomycinica (assembly GCF_013363995.1). GTDB lineage: Bacteria > Actinomycetota > Actinomycetes > Streptosporangiales > Streptosporangiaceae > Nonomuraea > Nonomuraea rhodomycinica. The sequence continues at coordinate 11,787 of NZ_JABWGO010000012.1, forward strand.
AGGCCGCACAGCGTTAGGAAAGTGGCTACTTGCAGTTTGTCTGGTTTCGCTCTTGGCAAATCAGTGTGCGACTCGATCAGGCGCTTGTCCCGTGTGCTCAACCGTGTTCTAATCTGCCAGGAACGCGGGAACAGCCAGTGCCTCTTCCTGGTCAACCCCAGCCCCAACCGTCCGTAAGCTTCCATTGGGCGAAGAGAAACCAGATGATGGCCGAAGTAAATGGCAGGCGAGCGGCCCGCAGTGCCAACAGCAGAACGCGCAGGAATTTATTCTTTGGGCCACGCATGATTCTCTGATTTATGCGTGAATCGAACTGCTGCCGTCGGCTCTCCGCCTTCAAGGTGGCCGGCGCTCGGGGGTCCGGGGGCCGGAGGCCCCCGGCTAGGGGGTGTGGGGGAGCTTGGCTCCCCCACTGTCACAGCCCGAATCCCAATCGCGCGAAGCGCGCCTGCCGTGAGGACCCTGCTTTTGAGCTCTGATGGCCCAAGCCCCTCCGCGCGAAGCGCGCCCTTGTGAGGACCTTGCTTTTGGGCCCTGGTCGCCCGAAGCCGCCCCGAGAGTCCGTCAGCGTTCGACGATCTCGTTCTTGCCGATGACCACGACCCCGCCGCGCGTCAGCGCGAAGCGGGTGCGGTCGTAGTCGAGGTCGAAGCCGATGCGCGCCCCGTCGGGGATCACCACGTTCTTGTCGATGATGGCCCGCCGGACGATGGCGCCCCGGCCCACCTTGACGTTGTCCATGAGCACGGAGTCCTCCACCAGCGAGTGCGAGTGGAGCACCACCTTCGGCGACAGGCACGAGCGGATCGCGGTGCCGCCGGAGACGATCACGCCCGGCGACACGAGGGAGTCGATCGCCCGGCCGACCCGGTCGCCGTCGTTGTGCACGAACTTGGCCGGCGGCAGCGGGTCGTGGCCGGTGTGGATCGGCCACTTGTCGTTGTACAGGTTGAAGATCGGGTGGGCCGAGATGAGGTCCATGTGGGCCTCGTAGTAGGCGTCGAGCGTTCCCACGTCGCGCCAGTAGCCCCGGTCGCGCTCGGTGGAGCCCGGCACGACGTTGTTGGCGAAGTCGTAGACGTCGGCGCCGCCCGACTTGACCATCATCGGGATGATGTTGCCGCCGAGGTCGTGCTTGCTCGTCGGGTCGAGCGCGTCCTCGCGCAGCGCGTCGATCATGGCCTGGGTGCGGAAGACGTAGTTGCCCATCGAGGCGTACACCTCGTCGGGCGAGTCGGCGAGCCCCACCGCGTCCTTCGGCTTCTCGCGGAAGGCCACGATCCGCCGGCCCTGCGGGTCGGTCTCGATGACGCCGAACTGGTCGGCCAGCGACAGCGGCTGGCGGATGGCGGCCACCGTGACGTCGGCCCCGGAGTCCTCGTGCTGCTCGACCATCTGCCGGGGATCCATCCGGTAGATGTGGTCGGCGCCGAACACGATGACGTGGTCGGGCATCTCGTCGTAGATGAGGTTCAGGTTCTGGAACAGCGCGTCGGCCGAGCCGGAGAACCAGCGCGGCCCGAGCCGCTGCTGCGCCGGCACCGGCGTGACGTAGTTGCCGAGCATGGCCGTCAGCCGCCAGGTGCGCGAGACGTGACGGTCGAGACTGTGGTTCTTGTACTGGGTCAGTACGACGATCTGCAGGTAACCGCCGTTGGCGAGGTTGGACAGGACGAAGTCGATCAGACGGTACATCCCCCCGAACGGCACGGCCGGTTTCGCCCGGTCCGCCGTGAGAGGCATGAGCCTCTTCCCCTCGCCACCTGCCAGTACGACCGCAAGCACCCTCCGGGACCTCATGTGCAGGACGCTACCCCCTACGAGCGGATCTATCGACGTGGCCCCGTACCGGAGTGTCACTTTTCTTAAGTTTTTGGTGATTTCTCCTTGCCGGTCGGCCGCAATGACCTCGGCCGGTCCGCGGGCGAGGCGGGGCGGAGGGAACGCGAACGGCGAGTCGTACGCCGGTGTGTCCCTGATGGGCGGGATGCTCGTAAGGTCGTCTCATGCGCGTTGATCTGCTCAGCCGGGAGTATCCACCAGAGGTGTACGGCGGTGCCGGAGTCCACATGGAATACCTGGCGAGCCGCCTGCGCCGCCTGGCCGACGTCCGGGTGCGCTGCTTCGGCGCCGACCGCGACATGCCGGGCGTGTCCGCCTACCGGGTGCCCGGCGGGCTGGAGTCGGCCAACGCGGCGCTCCAGGTGCTGGGCGTCGACCTGGAGATGGCCGCCGCCTGCGAGGGCGCCGACGTCGTCCACTCCCACACCTGGTACGCCAACTTCGCCGGCCATGTCGCCAAGCTGCTGCACGGCGTCCCGCACGTCGTCACCACGCACAGCCTCGAACCGCTGCGCCCGTGGAAGGCCGAGCAGCTCGGCGGCGGCTACGCGATCTCCTCCTGGGCCGAGCGCACCGCCCTGGCCGCCGCGGACGCGGTGATCGCGGTGTCGGAGGGCATGCGGCGCGACGTGCTGGCCGCCTACCCGGAGATCCCGCCGGAGCGGGTGAGCGTGATCCACAACGGCATCGACACCGCCGAGTACGCCCCCGACCGGGACGACGCGGTGCTGAAGAGGCACGGCGTGGACCCCGCCAAGCCGTACGTGATCTTCGTGGGCCGGATCACCCGGCAGAAGGGCCTGGTCCACCTCCTGCACGCGGCGCGCTCGCTCGACCCCGGCGCGCAGCTCGTGCTCTGCGCCGGCGCGCCCGACACGCCGGAGATCGCCGCCGAGGTGACCGGCCTGGTCCGTGAGCTCGAACGCGAGCGCGAGGGCGTGGTCTGGATCTCCGAGATGCTGCCCAAGCCCGAGGTGATCCAGCTCCTGACGCACGCCACGGTGTTCGTGTGCCCCTCGGTGTACGAGCCCATGGGCATCGTCAACCTGGAGGCCATGGCCTGCGAGACGGCCGTCGTCGCCACCGCCACGGGCGGCATCCCCGAGGTGGTCGCCGACGGCGAGACCGGGCTGCTCGTGCCGGTCGACCAGGGCCCCGACGGCACCCCGCACGACCCGGAGCGCTTCGCCGCCGACTTCGCCGAGCGGGTCAACGCTCTGCTGGCCGACCCGGAGCGGGCCCGCCGGATGGGCGAGGCCGGGCGCGCCCGGGCGATCGAGCACTTCTCGTGGGAGCGCATCGCCGAGCGCACCCTGGAGCTGTACGCCTCGCTGACCGGACCGGCCGCCTGACGTGGACGGCGCCCGGCCCCGGCCGGGGTCCGGGCGCCGGGGGCCGTCAGCCCTGGGAGATGTGGTGGAGGATCACGTCGTGGACGTGGTGCGCCTTGTTCTCGCCGCGGAAGTCCACCTCGTAGGTGTGCGTCCCGACGTGGATGGCGATCGCGCCCGAGGAGAAGAACCCGCCGGCGAACGACTTGTTGCTGACCACGCTCACCGCTGAGATCTTCCCGTACGGGATGCTCGTGAGCGCGACCTTCTTGCCGACGAACGACGTGTCCTGGACGATGACCCGGCGGTCGGTGAGGCCGAGGAAGCCGGTCCCCGCGCCGATCGCGTCGTAGACGGCGACGATGCGCTCGCCCGGCAGGAGACCGCTCTCGATCTGCCTGAGCTGTTCTTTCCGATCATAGGGAATGTCAGCCATGCCGGGGCAACGAACGGACCCGGCCCCGCCGTTCCGCCGGGCCGGGTTTGTCACCCGCGGGTCAGCGCAGCGGCTCCAGGACGACGACCGGGATCTCGCGGTCGGTCTTCGTCTGGTACTCGTCGTAGTCGGGCCACGCGCGGGTCATCAGGGTCCACAGCTCCGGCTTCTCCTCGGGGATGGCCGTGTGCGCGCGGGCCTTGAACTTGTCGCCCTTGACCTGCACCTCGACCTCGGAGCTCTGCTCCAGGTTCTTGTACCAGTCGGGGTGGTCCGGGTCGCCTCCCTTGGAGGCCACGACGACGTAGGCGTCGCCGTGCTTCTGGTAGATGAGCGGCGTGGTGTACGGGCGCCCCGATCGGCGGCCCTTCGTGGTCAGGAGGAGGACCGTCGTGTTGTTCCAGTCGTGGCCTTCCTCGCCGTTGGTCTGCTGATAGCGCTGAACGTGTTCCTGGCCGAAAAGCATGCAGGCCGACTACCCCCGACGAGGGGCATGTCACCGCCGGCGGCCGGGTCTGTACGAGGACTTGACCGGCCGCCCCGCCCCTGTCGTCACAGGTAGGGGCGGGTGACCGTGACCAGGTCGGGGACCGCGTCACGGGTGTCGACGTAGAGCGCGGCGTCGGGGGTGCGCTCGCGCACGTCGCGGTCGCGGATCGCGAACACGGCCGGAGGGACGCCCGCGTCGCCGTAGCGGCCGGTGACCGCCGCGCAGATCGCCCGACGCACGTCGGCGACCACGCCGCGCGTCGTGTGGCCGGGGCCGGAGGCGGCGAGGTAGCCGAGCAGCGCGGCGAAGCGCTGCTCCGCCTCGGCGGAGGCCGTCTGCCGGGCGGTGGCGGGGCGGTCGAGCCAGAACACCTTGCCGGCCAGGAACGCCTCGTAGCTCACGCCGTCATGGTCGAGCGTGCGGGCCGTCTCGGCCAGCAACGCGCCGAACTCGGCCAGGTCGGCGCGCGGCGGCAGGTCCGTCGTGACGAACAGGGGCACGATCAGCGAGTCGAGCATGTCTGTGATCCCTCCGTGAGGAGCCTCATCGTAGGGGGAGCCACCGACAATCCCCGGCGGCGACGCACCGCCCCGTCAACCCCGTGGGGCCCGGGGATGCGGACGTCGGGCGTCATTCCCGTCCGGAACCACCCCGCCTGTCAAACCCGGCGGCCCCGGCGCCGGGTCAGCGGTCCGTCCACTCGTCCTCCAGGGCGGAGTGGACGATGGAGTCGCGCCAGCCGTCGGGCGTCGGCAGGTGGTGACGGATGCGGCCCTCCTCGACCATGCCGGCGGTCAGCATCGCGAGCTGCGCGGGCAGGTTGTCGGGGGAGCGGGCGCCCCAGACGCGGTGCAGGCCGAGCTGCTTGAAGCCGAACGACAGCAGCAGCCGGATGAGGTCGGTGCCCATGCCCCGGCCCCACTGGTCGGGGCGCAGCCCGAGGCCGATCTCGGCGCTGTGCGGCAGGTCGGCCTCGATGTGCAGCCGGGCGACGCCGATCACCTCGTGGTGGTCGACGTCCTCGACCGCGAAGACGTACAGGCGGCGCGGCTCTTCCTCCGCCGCCTCCAGGGCCTCCTTGACGAGCGCCCCCACCTGGTCGGGGGTGAGGGCGCCGAAGGGCATGAAGCGCGTCGCGGCGGGGTCGCCGTAGACGGCGTGCAGCGCCGCCACGTCGGCCTCCGTGACGTCACGCAAGCACAAACGCGCACCATTGCACTGCACGCGGCGCATGGGGAGAAGTAAACGCGAGTTCTGCGATCTCCACAAGCCCTTGTCAAGTGGCGAGTTGACTACCGTAAGCTCGGGCGACAAGTTCGGCGATGGCGCTGTGCGCGCCGAGCGGCTCGGCGTACCCGGCCTCGATGCCGGCGGCGGCCTGCTCCAGGGCGCCCGCGGCCAGCTCGTGGCCGATCACGCAGGGGGCGATGGCCAGCCGCTCGGCCCCCGCGGCGCGCAGCCGCTGGGCGGCCACGCTCACGCCCGGCTCGCTGTCGAGCGAGGCCGCCACGACCGGCAGCGTCAGCCGGGAGGCGAGCAGCACGGCCGTGGCCTGGACGGCCTGCACCGCCCGCGCGCCGCCGGCGGTGCCGAGGATGACCGCGTCGACGGGGCTGGAGACGTTGAGCAGGCGCACCCGGTCGGCCCGGGCCAGGCCCTTCTCGGCCAGCCTGATGTGCAGGGCCTCGGCCAGCAGCGGGTGCGGGCCGAGCGCCTCGGTCACCACCGCACCGGTGCCGCCGGCCGCCACGGCCTTGCCGATCTCGGCCAGGACGGCCGGGTCGTCCCAGGTCAGCAGCGGCACGACCACGGCGTCGCGGCCGGAGGGCAGGGAGTCCGCCAGGTCGGCGACCGTCGCCAGACGCACCTCGATCTGGGGGTTGTCCACCCGCACGACCGCGGCGATCTCCGAGGCCACGCCGGAGGCGTCGCCCGGCGCGGCGAGCACGAGCACGGGGGCGTCCGGCGGCAGGGACGTGGGCACGGGACGGCGGTGGCGACCGCCGCCCGGGCGGGGGGAACGTTCACGTACAGGCAGGCTCACAGGCGCGCAGTTTATGCCCAATGGATGCCCGGTGTTCTGGGAATCGGCAGCGATTCAATCACAACGTCCCGCTTCGCTCCCGGGCCGCTCGCCGCCCCGTCCGCCGCGGCCCCCGCGGTCGCGGCGGCGGGACGAGGAAGATCAGCAGGCCGGGAGCGGGAAGATCGGCGGGCCATGCCGAGGAAGATCGGCGGGCCGGCCCGGGAAGATCAGCGGGCCGGGACCACAACCGATTGCGGGTTGCCCGGGGCGTACACCGTGATGCCCTGCGGCAACGACCTGAGCTTCTCGATCTCGGCGCACGCGGGGCACTTGTCGTAGCCCTCCTGGCGCGCCCGGTTGGCCGCGGCCTCGGCCTTGGCCTGCTCCACCTTGGCCTGGGCCTCCGACACGGCGGCGCTCGCGGCCAGCGACCGGTCGACCGCCTTCTGCACCTCGGCCGGGAGCGTCACCCTGGCCAGCGTGAACCGCAGCCCGGTCAGGAAGTCGCCGCCCAGCGTGCCGGGCAGTTCGCGGGCCAGTGTGGCGTTGACCGCGTTCTGCACCTTGACCAGGTTGGTGTTGCTGCTCTGCGGCCTGAGCGCCGTGCTCTCCAGCAGCGAGCACGACGGGACCAGCTCGCCGCACCGCATCGCGCCGATCTCGGAGCGCAGCGCGTTGTCGATGACCGGCCGCACCGCCTGGCCGAAGAAGGCGCTCCACCCCTCGTCGCCCTCCCACGGGTAGAGGGCGGCGGCGTCCTTCGCGCGGAAGGTGCGGGTGCCGTACCTGTCGTCGAACGTCTTGAGCGTCGCGTGGTCGAGGTTGAGCGTGAAGTACAGGGTGCCCTCGATGCCGAGGTTCACGCCGTCGCTGCTGGGCACCGTCACGACGTCCACGCCGAGGGTGGTGGCCCGCCCGGGGTCGGCGGTGATCGTGTAGAAGCGCTGCTGGGCCGGGTAGCCGTGCGTGGACGACCACCAGCCGGTCCAGGTCAGGCCGGAGGCCGGGTCGATGACCTGGCGCACCTTGTTGTCGTCGAACGGGCCGCCGTCGCGGACGACGGCGACCTCGCCGCCGTCGGTCCGCTCCAGCCCGGTGACGAGGCCGACGAGCGCCGGGACGGACAGGATCGCGGCGATGACGAGCAGGGTGGTTCTCACGGGGGACCTCCCGCGCGGGCGGCGGTGGCAGCCGCCGCCCGCGCATTCGCGGCGGTATGGGGGAGTGCGGCCGGGACGCCCCTGACCCGGCCGGGTCCGGGGTCAGCCCCGGCGGGCCAGATCGGTGGGGTGGGCGAGGTCGAGGTCGCGGGTCTCGGGCGCGATGGCCAGGCCCACGGCCGTGACGGCCAGCGCGATCACCACGTACACCGACACGGCGAGCGTCGTGCCGTACACGTCGAGCAGCTTGAGCGCGATGATCGGCGCGATGGCGCCGCCCACGATCCCGGCCACCTGGTAGCCCATGGAGGCGCCGCTGTAGCGCAGCCGGGTGCTGAACAGCTCGGCGATGAACGCCGCCTGCGGCCCGTACATGGCCGCGTGCGTGACCAGCGCGACGACCGCGGCGAGCACGATGAGCGGGAACGAGCGGGTGTCGAGCAGCGGGAAGAACGCGAACACCCAGACGGCCGCGCCGACCACGCCCGCCAGGTAGACCGGCCGCCGGCCGAGGCGGTCGGACAGGGCGCCGAAGAACGGGATCAGCGCCAGTTGCAGGGCCGAGGCGATGAGCACCGCGTTGAGGCCGACGGAGCGGGGCAGGCCGAGCCGGCCGGTCACGTAGACGAGGATGTAGACGGTGAAGGTGTAGAAGGCGACGTCCACGCCGATGCGGGCGGTGAAGGCCGACAGCAGCGCCCGCGGGTGGGTGCGCAGCACCTCGACCAGCGGCATCCGCGCCGTCCGCCCCTGCTTCTCCACCTCCGCGAACAGCGGCGACTCGGTCACCCTCAGCCGCACCCAGAGCCCGACGATCACCAGCACGCCCGACAGCAGGAACGGGATCCGCCACCCCCACGACAGGAACGCCGCGTCCGTCATCGTGGCCGACAGCAGCGCCAGCAGCGCGGTGGCCAGCACGAACCCGGCCGGCACCCCGACCTGGGGCCAGCTCGCGTTGAACCCGCGGCGGCGGTCGTCGGCGTGCTCCAGCGACATGATGACCGCCCCGCCCCACTCGCCGCCCAGCCCGAGCCCCTGCACGAAGCGCAGCACCGCCAGCAGGATCGGGGCGGCGACGCCGATGGTGGCGTACCCGGGGAGCACGCCGATGAGGAACGTCGAGACGCCCATCACGAGCAGGGTGACCACGAGGACGGTCTTGCGCCCCGCCCGGTCGCCGAAGTGGCCGAAGACGATGCCGCCGAGGGGTCTGGCGACGAACGCGACGGCGTTGGTGGTCAGGGCGAGCAGGGTGGCGTTGAGCGGTTCCAGGGTCGGGAAGAACAGCTTGCCGAAGACCAGCGTGGCCGCGGTCGTGTACAGGAAGAAGTCGTACCACTCCAGGGACGTGCCGACCAGGCTGGCGACGATCACCCGACGCGCCTGGGAGGTGGAGCCTGCCATCGCTTCGCTCCCCACGGTATTGAAGGGCTTTGTCTTCAACATAAGAATCGTTGAACAATTCGACAAGGGGTTTGTTCGATGATTAATTGGCGTCGTGGAGCACGGGGTTGCCGATCTCGAACGAGACCGTTCGCGCCTGGGGCGCAGCAGCACGGCCGAGAGGGTCGCCGACATCCTGCGCGAGCGCATCAGCGAGGGCTTCTTCGAGCCCGGGCAGCGCCTGTCGGAGGAGGCGATCTCCGATGCGCTCGGCGTCTCGCGCAACACCCTGCGGGAGGCGTTCCGGCTGCTCGGCCACGAACGCCTGCTCGACCACCGGCTCAACCGGGGGGTGTTCGTCCGGATCCTGTCGGCAGAGGACGTCGCCGACCTCTACCGCGTGCGCCGCGTCATCGAGGGCGCGGCCGTGCGCCGCAACCCCACCCCGCAGGCGCTGGGGCTGATCAAGGAGGCCGTCGCCGACGCCGAGCGGGCCGCCGCGCGCGACGACTGGCGCGCCGTCGGCACCGCCAACATCCGCTTCCACCAGGCGCTGGTCACCCTCAACGAGAGCCCGCGGCTGGACGAGGCCATGCGCCAGCTCCTCGCCGAGCTGCGGCTCGTCTTCCACGTCATGAAGAACCCGCGCGACTTCCACGAGCCGTTCGTCGAACGCAACCGCCGCCTGCTGGAGCTGCTGGAGAGCGGGCGCGCGGACGAGGCGGCGGCCTTCCTCGACGGCTACCTCGACGACGCGGAGCGGCTGCTCGTGCACGCGTACGAGCCGAACGCCTGACCGGCGGCCCGCCGGGGGCGGGGGCGCGCGCTACCGTGCGGTCATGGACAGGCTCTACACGCCCGACGAGGCCCGCGCGCTGCTGCCCGCGATCGTCGAGGACGCCCGCGCGCTCGTCGCCGCCCGCGCCGACATGACCGAGCTCGCCCACGACCGGCGCACCGGCGGCTCCTCCCCGCTCGGCGGGATCCCCGAGCTCAAGGCGCTGGAGGCGCGCATCGAGGAGATCCTGAGCGGGTGGGCCGGCCAGGGCCTGGAGATCAAGGGCATCGCGCCCGTCCTGCTCGACTTCCCGGCCGTGCTGGACGAGGTGTCCGTACGGCTGTGCTGGATCGAGGGCGAGACGGAGCTCGGCTGGTACCACCGCACGGACCTGGGCTTCGCGGGGCGGAGGCCGCTGCCGTAGCCGCGCGCCGGGGTCGTGGCCGAGATGTGACCAACCGCACTCCTCATGCCGGGATCTAACCGGGGTGAACGGAAGGATCACCGACATGAGGCACATCTCACCATCCGCCGCATTACTGGCCGCGGCGATCATCGGCGGGACGGCCCTCGCGCCGCTCCCCGCCCACGCCTCCAGCGCCGCCACCGGATCGGCGGCAGCGAGGGCGGCGTGGATCCCGTCCTGCGAGAGCAAGGGCGGCGACACCCGCGCCTGCGGGCACTGGCGGCTGCTCATGGCCGACGGCCGCACGCTCGCCGTCCCCGACGCCGCGACCAACCGGACCGACGCCAAGGGCCGCCGCGTCGACGACGAGGGCCGCTTCGCGATCAGCGGCGACGGCCGCGTCATCGCCTACGAGCTGGCCCGCGACCACCGCGTCGTCGTCCGCGGGGCCGCCGGGGGGCGGGTCAAGGAGCTGCCCCGGTCGCTCGTGCCGAAGGGGACCGGCACCGGCGACCTGACCCTGACCCTCTCACCGGCCGGCGACCGGCTCCTCGTCAGCTACGACGACGACGCGGACCGCCGTCCCACCAAGGTCGTCACGATCGCCACCGGCAAGGTCACCGAGCTGCCCGCCGCCGAGGAGCCCGCCGGGTTCAGCGGCGACGGCGACGAGGTGCTGGCCCGTCGCTTCCCCGGCGACAACACCACGGCGCTCGTCGCCCACCGGCTCGGCGGCGGCTCGACGAGCAGGACGCCGCCCCAGGTCGTGGCCAACGCCGCCACCCTGGCCCTGGCCGCCGACGGCAGGACCGTGGCGGTGCTGATCGACGGCGACGCGGACGCGAAGCGTCCGCCGCGGCTGCGGATCTACGACCTGGACAGCGGCGAGCTGCACGACACGGTGAAGCTGGCGCTCAAGCCGTCCGCCTCGCCGTACCTCGCCCGGTGGACGGCCGACGGGCGGCTCGTCCTCACGACGACGACCGACGACGTGGGAAGGCCGGCGGTGGTACGGGTGCTCACCGCCGACCCCGGCACGGGCGCGGTCCGGCAGAACGACAGGTACACCCTCGGCAAGGACCGGTACGCCTTCTACGTGGCGGGAGAGTGATGGCGATGAGGAACGAGAACGCCAGGGGAACGCTCCGGGGGACGGGCGTCGCGGTGGGGGCCGCGCTCGGGCTCGCCGCCCTTCTGGCCGCGCCCGCGACCGCGCTGGCGGCCCCGGTGACGCCGGTCGCGGCCGGCGCGCTGCTCGAGCCGCCGCACGCCCACACCGGCCACGGCCAGGACAGCGTCCGGTACGTCTCCATCAAGGGCTGCCGGCCCAAGGGCGGCGAACCGCGCCCGTGCGGCGCCTGGCGCGTCGTGATGCACAGCGGCGCGCGGGGCACGCTGCCCGACGCCCAGACGATCGCCCGCGACGCCAAGGGCCGGAAGGCGACCGGCGTGGCCGCGCCGGTCGCGGTCAGCGGCAACGGGCAGCGGCTCGCGTACTACACCAAGCAGGGCCGCCTCGCCCTGCGCGCCCTAGGGGGCGGGGTCAGCCTGCTCCCGGAGAACGCGCTGCCCAAGGTGGCGCAGTACGAGACCATGCTCCGGCTCTCCGACGACGGCTCCCGGCTCGCGGTGTCCTTCAGCGGCGACAAGGCGCGCGACACCCGAGTGTTCGACACCGGGACGGGGGAGCGGATCGGCACGATCCCGTCGGCGTACGAGCTGAAGGGCTTCAGCGCAGACGGCGGCGAGGTGCTCGCCGGGTCGGAGGACGACGAGGGCTCGCAGATCCTGGTCGCCTACAGCGACGCGGGACAGGAGCTGACCCGCGTCACGCCCCCGCAGCTCGTCGCCTCGAACGGCCCGCAGGCGCTGTCCGGCGACGGCCGCACGGTCGCGGCGCTGGTCGCCAAGCGGAGCCTGGCCCTGTACGACATGGCGACCGACCAGGTGACGGCCCGGCTGAAGGTGAAGCTGCCGGCCGGCGACGTCGAGATGGTGGACTGGACGGGGCCCTCACAGGTCACGGTGCACCTGGTGGGCTACCACGCGAGCAAGCCCGACACGGTGTCGATCGCGCAGATCGACACCGGCACGGGCAAGGTCACGATCAGGGACCGGTACGCGCTGCTGAAGGACACCTTCGTCTTCGCCGCGTGCGGCGGGTGACGGGCGTCGATCGGGGCGGGGCGGGCATACGCTGCGGGCGTGAAGGTTCACTCCACCAAGGCGATGGCGGCGCGGGCGGTCGACCTGTGCGTGGTGCTGCTGTACGGGGAGCCGCCGGGGGGTCCGTCCGGCGGTCCGTCCGGTGGGGCGTCCGTGGAGGCGGTGGCGGAGGTGCTGCGGGCGCACGGCGAGACGGTCGTCCCGGTCCCCGGCCCGGTCTCGTCCGTTGTCGCCGACCGGGTCTCGTCCTCGTCCGCCGTCGCCGGCCCGCGCGACGGGGGAGCGCCTCCCGTGCCTCAGGAGGCCGGGACTCTCACGTCTCCTGAGGTGGGGGCTCTCGCGTCTCCTGAGGCCGCGAGCGGCGGGGTGGGGATGAGTCCGTACCTCACGGAGGACGACGTCGCCGCGATGCGGGAGGCGGCGGCCCGGCTGGTGGAGGTGCTCGCCGCCCCCGGTGCCGACGAGGCCGCCCGGCTGCTCAACCAGGTGCTCGACGACACCGCGCGGGCGCCCCGGCTCACCCGCCACGGCGGCACGAGCCCGTGGCACCTGCACGTGGACAGCCGTGACGACGCGCCGTGGGCGGAGTGGTTCCTGTCGTCGTCGGCGCTGGCGCTGGCGGTGCTGCTGGCCGACCACCAGCGGGTGCCCGGCGGGCTGTGCGCCTCGCCCGGCTGCCGCCGGCCGTATCTCGACCTCGGGGGCGGCAGCCCGCGCCGCTACTGCAGCGCCCGCTGCGCCACTCGCGAACGCGTCGCCGCCCACCGCTCCCGCGCCTGACCGCCCTCACCCAAGCCCTCGGGCTCAGGTGAGGGTGAGCCGGTCCACCACTGAGCGGATCGCCTTCTGCAGGCCGGCGTCACCGGGCAGCTCCTGGATGAAGTACCACCAGAAGGCGCCGCCGACGCTGCGCGGGTAGCCCAGGGAGGCGGCGTAGTAGTGCGCGGCGACGGCGCGCCGCCCGGCGAGCGGGTCGCTCTCGTCGAAGGCCCAGAACGCCTTGGTGGTGTCGTCGCTCCAGTAGTCCAGCTCGCCGACCGCCACCTTCTGGTCCGGGAACTCCGCCTGCAGCGCCCGCATGACCTGGTCGAAGGCGAGGCCCATGGGCGCGTCCTCCACGTACGTGGACAGCGTCACCACGTCGATGTCCCGCCTGGTCGAGGCGGGCAGGTTGGCGCGCGCCCAGGTGAAGGTGGACCACCGGGCCTCGTCGGTGCCGAGCTGCCAGTAGAGCGTGACGACCACCTTGGCGCCCTTGGAGCGCACGTAGGCGGCGGCGTCGGCGATCTTGTTCCTGATCCGGTCGTCAGGGTCGACCAGCTCGTCCACGCAGTCGCCCTTGGCGTCGGTGCGGCTGTCGACCCAGCAGCCGTTGACCTCGTTGGCCACCTCCCACGCCTCGATGCCCGGGTAGGCGTCGACGTAGGCCTTGACCCTGGCCAGGTACTCCGCCCGCGTGTAGCGGTTGGCGAAGGTGGAGTCGATCGGCTGGCCGATCACGTGCAGCCCCGCGGCGCGGGCCGCCTGCACGGCGCCGCGGTAGTGCTCGACGTTCCCGTGGTCCGCGATCGGGTCGAACACGATCCTGACCCAGCCGTACGGCTGCGTGTGCGTCCTGGCCAGGGCGGCCCAGTTCGGGTGCGACGCGATGTCGTCGACCGTGAGCCCGATCCACGGCTGGGTGTCGTGGGCCCTGGCGTAGGCCGGGCCGTACTCGCTGAGGAGCAGGTCGTTGGCCGTGTTGACCGCGCTCAGCGCGCGCTGGCCGTACTTGCCGCGGTCGGCGTCGGTCGTCGCGGCGTCGGCCGCGTTCAGGTTGGTGACGGCGTCGGCCAGGGCGGCGGTGAACGCCGCCGAGCGGACGTAGTCGGGCCGCGCGGCCAGGGCCGCGTCCAGCCGCCGCTTGGCGTCCTCGGCCGCCTGCTGGTTGAACACCAGGGTCCGGCCGGCGGTGAACCCGGCGCCGCCGTTGTCGACGACGACCGTCGAGAAGCCGCGGCTGGTCGGCCAGTTCACGGCGAACGCGACGGCCTGGCGGGGGATGTCGAAGCGCCACCGGGCCGGCGAACCGCTCTTGTACAGCGGATATCCCTTGACGTCCTCCAGCGTGACCGGGTCGACCAGCGCGTCGCTGTCGGAACCGCCGCTCCCGTGCATCACGGTCTTGACCTGGGTGGCGCTGAGTTCGGTGCCGTTGCCCGCCGTGTCATAGAACTTCAGGACCACGGTCCCGCCCGCGGCCTGGGCGGCGGGGGTGACTCCCAGGCCGGCGCCCAGGCCGGCGGCGAGAACGGCCAGGACGAGTAGGACACGTTTCATGCGGTCAGCTCCCATCGACAGCACGGAAGATTATGCGCTTATGGGGCATTTGTCCCGCTGATCTCCTCGCTGATCTCCTCGCTGATCGCCCAGAACGCGGCGGTCACACTTTCCCGCTCGGCTCCGTCATGTGCTCGACAGCACGATCGCGCGGGCGAGACCCGCTCTGTCTCCCGAGTGATACGCGAAGATCACCCGAGGGACACGTGAGGAGAAGAGGAACACATGACGAGCAAGAGCCTGCGGGATGTCGTCAAGGGGAGGGTGCTCCTCCCTGGTGACGGCGGGTTCGAGGAGGCGAGCCGTCCGTGGACGGTGGGCGTGCCCCAGCCGGTGGCCGCGGTCGTCGAGGCCGAGGACGCGGCGGACGTGGCTGCCCTGGTGCGTCACGCCCGCGACGCGGGGCTGACGATCGCCGCCCAGCCCTCGGGCCACGGCGCCTCGGGTGACGTGGAGGGCGTGATCCTGCTGCGTACCGGCCGTCTCGACGGCGTCGAGACGGACCCGGCCGCGCGGGTCGCCCGCGTGGGCGCGGGCGCGCGATGGGGCCGGGTCCTGGCCGAGACCGGCGCGCACGGCCTGGCCGGCCTGGCGGGCAGCTCGCCCGTGGTGAGCGTGGGCGGGTTCGTGGCCGGGGGCGGGCTGTCGTGGTTCGGCCGCGCCCACGGGTGGGCCGCCGACTCCGTGCGCGCCTTGGAGGTCGTGGACGCCGGCGGCGAGCAGGTCCGGGTGACCGCCGACTCCGACGCCGACCTGTTCTGGGCCCTGCGGGGCGGCGGCGGGGACTTCGGGCTGATCACCGCCGTCGAGCTGGAGCTGTTCCCGCTGCCGATCCTGTACGGCGGGCGGCTCGTGTGGCCGGGGGAGCGCGCCGGGGAGGTTTTCGAGGCGTTCCGCCAGGTCACGGCGGGCGCGCCGGAGGAGCTGTCGGTGTGGGTCAACCGCGTGCAGCCGCCGCCTCCCGCGCCCGCGATCGTCACGGTGGACGTGACGTACCTGGGCGGTGCGGCGGAGGCCAGGGACCTGCTGGCGCCGTTCGAGAGGATCGGCGGCGTCCTGTCCGACAACCGCGCGGTCATGGACGTCGCCGACCTGGGCGGCATCGCCGACGAACCGGTCGATCCGAGCCCGTCGCTGTCGCGGGCGGAGCTGCTGACCGGCGTGGACGACGCGGTGCTGGAGGTCCTCGCGTCCGAGCCGATGGCGCCGCTGCTGAACCTCCATGTCAGGCACCTGGGCGGGGCGCTGGCCGAGGCCCGCCCCGCCGGGGGCGCGAGCGGCGCGCTGGCCGAGCCGTACCTGCTGTACCTGCTCGGGCTGCGGCTGCCCGGGCTCGCCGAGGCGGTGCCGGCCAGGCAGGAGGAGATCGTGCGGCGGCTCGGGGAGCGGGTCAGCGGGCGCAAGCCGTACACGTTCCTGGTTCCCGGCGAGGACGCCGCCCAGGCGTTCCCCGCCGAGACGCTCGCGCGGCTGCGGGAGATCAAGAAGTCGCGCGACCCGGGGCAGGTGTTCCGCGCCAACTTCCCCGTCCTGGCCTGACCTCCGGGGGACGGGGCGGGCGCGCGGCGCCGTCCGCGCGCCCGTCAGGGGCGGGGGCGCCGTGACAGCAGCGCGTACGCCGTCACCGCGGCGACCTGGAGCCCCGCCCCGGCCAGGAGGGCGGCGCCCAGGTCGTGCGCGGCCAGCGGGCCCGCCACCGTGGAACCGGCGGCGAACGAGGTGATCTTGAGGCTGGCGCCCGTGGTGAAGATCTGGCTCCGCTGCTGCGGCGGAGCCTCGCGGTGCCGTACCGCCAGCAGGGCCGTGAGCTGCGGCCCCTCCGCCACGCCCGCGAGCACGGCGGCGAGCGCCGCCACCCCGAAGGCCGCCGTGAACGGCTCGGGCCGCGCCGGCGCGAGGTGCGGCGCCAGGGCCGCGAGGTGGGGCGCCAGGGCCGCGAGGTGCGGCGCGACGGCCGCGAGCGCCAGCGCCACGCCGAGGAGCAGCGTCGCGGCGGCCAGGATCGTGTCGGGGGAGGGCGACGTGCGGCGCCGCCGGGCCAGGACGGCGTTGGCGGTCAGCGCGGCGCCGGCGGTCAGGGCCAGCAGCAGCGCCCCGTACGCCACCGCCCCCGCCAGAGCCGCCCCCAGCAGCGGCGCCGCGACGACGAACATGGGGACGCCCGCGTAGGAGACCATCGAGGTCACGGTGGCCCGGCGCAGGGGCGCGTTGCGCGCGATCGCGGTGAACCCGGCGGCCAGCTCCCGCCGGATCCCCTCTCCGTCCGCGCCGGTCGCGCGGTGCGCCCTCGCGGGGAGCCGGTACGCGATGGGGACCGCCGCGACCAGGAGCGCCAGCGACACCACCATGGCGCTCTGCCCGCCCCACGCCGCCGCGACCCCCGCCACCACGGCCGGCCCGGCCAGGCCCGCGGCGTTGTAGCTGATCGCGTCGAGCGCGCTGGCCCGCTCCAGGCGTCCGGCCGGGGCCAGGAGGGGGAGCTGGGCGGTCCAGCCGCCGGTGAGCGCCGGCCCGAGCAGGCCCGCGAGCACCGCCACCGCGACCAGCGCGGCGTCGGGCACGTGGCCCAGCCCCAGCAGCACGACCAGCAGGCCCGCGGTGTAGCCCAGCAGGCAGCCGGCGAGCATCCGGCCGGGGTGCGAGGCTCGGTCGAGCAGCACCCCGAGCAGCGGCCCGCCGACCGCGGCCGACGCGGTCAGCCCGGCCAGCAGCCAGGACGCCACCACGGGCGACCCGGTGAGGGCGAGTCCGGCCACGAGCAGCGCGGGACCGGACATCTCGTCCCCCGTGCGGGCCGTGATCGCACCGAACATGTAACGGGCTATCACCGACAGGACGTTACATGGTCATCGTCGGAGGGCGGAACCCGGGTGGCGCCCGGAATCGCGCGGCTCCGGTACTGGGCAGGTCAGCGGCCCGTGCCGGATACTGGCGGGACACCCGGGCGTCCGGTGGGCGCCCGGCCGGTCCGCGCGGGCTGCGTGCCGTGCGGACCGGCCGGGCACGGATGCCGCGCCCCGCCCCCGGGGATCGCGCACGTCCCTACGGGACCGCGGGCGTCCGCGGCGGCGGAAAAGAGCAGGTGGCGAGGGCTAGTCGAAAGGATGTTTGAAGGCTGGCCTACACTCGGTGTCATGAGGGGTGTTTTCCAGGCGTCCCTGCTGGGGCTGGACGAGGACGTCGCCGTCGGCGCGCTCGGCGCCACCGTGCACCGGACACAGCTCGACCACGGCGCGTGGATCGACGTGCGCCCGGGCTGGCTGTCGGGGGCCGACACGCTGTTCGAGCGGCTGGCCGAGCGCGTGCCCTGGAAGGGCGAGCGGCGGTGGATGTACGACAAGGTCGTGGACGTACCGCGGCTGCTCAAGTTCTACGAGGAGGACGAGCCGCTGCCCGACCCGGTGCTCGACGACGCGCGGCGCGCGCTCAACGCGCACTACGAGGAGGAGCTGGGCGAGCCGTTCCGCACGGCCGGGCTCTGCTACTACCGCGACGGCCGCGACAGCGTGGCCTGGCACGGCGACACGATCGGCCGGGGCAGCACCGAGGACACCATGGTCGCCATCATCTCGGTCGGCACCCCCCGGCCCCTGCTGCTGCGCCCGCGCGGCGGCGGCCACTCCCTGCGCCACGACCTCGGCCACGGCGACCTCATCGTCATGGGCGGGAGCTGCCAGCGCACCTGGGAGCACGCCGTGCCCAAGACCACCCGGCCAACGGGGCCGCGCATCAGCATCCAGTTCCGACCCCGAGGGGTCCGCTGACCGGGTGTCTCCGGCGAGGGGTCAGTCCGAGACCTTGGTGGTGACGGTGTCCGGGTCCGGTGCCTTGACGGACACCTTCCGGCCCCAGCCGGTGAAGCGCGACTCGATGGTCATGGTCTTGCCGTCGAGCGCCGAGGTGTCGAGGACCGCGTTGGCCGGGTACGAGCTGGTCACCTTGGCGGCGAGCCCTGTCCCGTCGAACGTGACGGTGTAGGACACCTTCGCCGCGTTGTCGGAACGGATCGGAACGGACGCGTCGAACCACGGCGACACCTTGGCGAGCTCCTTGAAGGTGATCGTGCCCTTGAGCGTGGCGCCGGACCGCTTGCCCTTCTTGAGCAGGACGGCGAGCGTGCCGGGCTCGGCGGGGTTGATCACCTGGCCGTAGAAGCCGCCACCGCCTCCGGGCAGACCGCGGGAGCGGTACCAGGTCTTGCCCGGCGGCATCTTGTCCTTCCACATCTCGCTGCGGTCGTAGCTGACCTTCCCGATGCTGATGGTCCGCTCGGGCATCTCGTCCTCACGACCGGTCCCGGCGGACCACTTGGCGGTGATGTCCGACGCCGCGATCCCCTTCCTGGAGAACTGGAACGTGCCGGTGCGCTGCAGGAGGCCGGCGTCGCCGTCGTCAGCCTTGACCGTGGTGGTGTCGGTGAAGCGGACGCCGTGGCCGGGGACCAGGCGGGCCTTCAGGGCGCTGATCGGGTCCTTGGCGGCGATCCGGGCCGGGGCGGCCTGGGCGGGAGCGGCGCTCACCAGCAGGGCCCCGCCGGCCACGATGGCAGTGATCATGATTTTCATGCGTGAGATCGTTCCAGACCATGATCACGAATCGGCCACCGTGTCAGGAGCCCGCTCGGTCCGCCTCCTGGCGGGTCCGCCGGTACGCGCGGGGCGGCAGGCCGTACTCCTGCCGGAACGCCCGGCTGAAGTGGAACGGGCTGACGAAGCCGGAGGCCGTCGCCACCTGGCCCACGTCCATGTCCGTGGCCTCGAGGAGGCGGGCCGCGTGCCGGATGCGGGCCTGGCGGACGGCCCGCATCGGCGGCGCGCCCGTCTCGGACGTGAACAGGTGCGCGAAGCGGGACGGCGACAGGGCGACGGCGCGCGCCAGCGAGGCGACCGAGTGCGGGGCGCCGGGCTCGGCGGCGATCAGCGCGAGCGCACGGCGCACCCGGGGGTCGCCGCCCCGCCCGTCACCGCCACCGCCGCCACCGTCGCCGCCACCGTCGCCGTCACCGGGGCGGCGGGCCGAGGCGGTGGCCAGTACCAGCACCTCCTCGACCGCGCCGAGCACCAGCTCCCGAGCCGCCGCCGACCCGGCCACGGCCCCACTCGCGTCCCGCTCCATCTCCGCGTCCAGCGCCGTCCCGGCGTCCCGCTCCATCTCCGCGTCCAGCGCCGTCCCGGCGTCCCGCTCCATCTCCGCGTCCAGCGCCGTCCCGGCGTCCGACGCCGTCTCCGGGGCCCACGCTCTGTCCCCAACCCGGGCCCTCACCGCACCGCCTGACGTCTGCTCGCCACGTGATGCCTCCGCGCCGCCTGGGGCCGCGCTCCGCCCTGCCACCGGCCCCGCTTCGCCGACCGGTGACCCGGCACCGCCCGCCGGTGACCCGGGGCCGGTGGGGCTCGCATGACGCGCCCCCGCCGGCTCGGTGACCTCACGCCGTGCGAGATCGGCGCCGTCCGGCCGTGCGAGGTCGGCGCCGTCCCGCCGTGCGAGACGGGTGGCGTCCGGCCGTGCGGGGTCGGCGGGGGGAAGCCAGCGGGCGTCGCGCAGCGCGCGGCGGAACGCCTGGTCGAGCCGTTCGTGCAGGGCGACCGGTACCCCCGCCACCAGGTGGCAGCCCGCCGCCCGCGCGTACGGCGCCAGCCACCCCGGCCACGACGGGCGCGGCTGGAAGTGCGCCCACCAGAAGCGCCACCGCTCCGCCCCCGGCGCCACCCGGTAGTGCTGTGCCGCGCCCGAGGCCAGCACCACCAGGTCGCCCGGCCCCGCCGTGAACGACGCGCCGCCCTGCTCCACCAGCCCCGACCCCGCCTGCGTCCACATCACCAGCCAGCTCGGCGAGCCGCCCGGCCGGCGCGTGACGTACCCCGGCGCCCGGTCGAAGTGGCCCACGATGATCAGCTCCGCGGCAGGAACGGACATGTCGTCAGCGGTCACGGGCATACCTTTCACCGGCCTTGCTTCCTAGCGTGAGAAGCATGACGCTCACCACCTTCCACGACCAGGGGTACGCCGTCGTGCCCGGACTCTTCACCGCCGCCGAGGCCGCCGAGCTGCGCGACGCGTTCATGGACCTGCACGCCGCAGGCCCCATACCGGGACATTTCCAGCCCAGGCCGCAGGAGCCCGGCCAGCCGTACGACATCCTGCGCGACTATCCGCGCGTCATGCACCCCCACCAGGTGAACGACCTCGCGCTGCGCCGCCTCCTCGACCCGCGCATCGCGGAGATCCTGCGCGAGCTCCTGGGCGAGGAGCCGATAGCAGCCCAGAGCATGTTCTACTTCAAGCCGCCGGGCGCGCGCGGGCAGGCGTTGCACCAGGACAACTTCTACCTCAAGGTCGAGCCGGGCACCTGCGTGGCCGCCTGGATCGCGCTCGACCGCATCGACCGGGAGAACGGCGGCCTGGAGGTGGTGCCCGGCACGCACAAGATGGACCTGTTCTGCCCGGAAGAGGCTGATCTGGATGTGTCGTTCACCCGGGAGTACGTCCCGCCGCCGCCCGGCCTGGAAGCCGTGCCGGTGGACATGGAGCCCGGCGACGTGCTGTTCTTCAACGGCAGCCTGGTCCACGGGTCGGGGCCCAACACCACGGCCGACCGCTTCAGGCGCAGCTTCATCTGCCACTACGCGGGCCGTTCCGCCGAGCGGATCTCCGTCCACTACCCGACGCTGACGATGTCCGGCGAGCCCGTCGCGCTGGAGCCCGCCGTCGGCGGCGGCCCGTGCGGCACGGACACGACCGGCCCGCACTAGCCGCCGGGGCCGGGTCAGCCGCCGGAGGTGTCGGACTCGGCGTCGTCGGGCACGGCGCCGTCCCACGGGTCGTCCAGCCAGCCGTCCGGCAGCTGCACCTTGCCCCGCTCGCCGGACTTGCCGCGCGGCGTGTCGGTGTTCGGCGGCCACGGCTGGTCGTGGTCGAGCCGCGCGAGCCCCTCGCGGAGCTGGTCGAGCGACTCGGCCGAGGCCAGCTCCCGCCGCAGCTCGCCACCCACCGCGAAGCCCTTGAGGTACCAGCCGACGTGCTTGCGGAAGTCGGCCACCGCGTACCGCTCCACGTCGAAGCACTCCACCAGCCCCTCGGCGTGGCGGGCCATCATCGCGGCCACCTCGCCGAGGGTGGGCCGGGCCCGTTCGGCGCTGCCGTCGAAGGCGTTGGCCAGGTCGCGGAACAGCCACGGCCGGCCCAGGCATCCGCGTCCCACGACCACGCCGTCGCAGCCGGTCTCGGCGACCATGCGCAGCGCGTCGTCGGCGCACCAGATGTCGCCGTTGCCCAGCACCGGGATCTCCGGCACGGCCTCCTTCAGCCGGGCGATCGCCGACCAGTCGGCCACGCCGCCGTAGTGCTGCTTGGCCGTGCGGGCGTGCAGCGCGATCGCCGCGACGCCCTCCTCGGCCGCGATGCGGCCCGCGTCGAGGTAGGTCAGGTGGTCGTCGTCGATGCCCTTGCGCATCTTCATCGTCACGGGCAGGGATCCCGCGTTCGCGACGGCCGCGCGCAGGATGCGCCGCAGCAGATGCCGCTTGTACGGCAGGGCCGAGCCGCCGCCGCGCCGGGTCACCTTGGGCACGGGGCAGCCGAAGTTCAGGTCGATGTGGTCGGCCAGGTCCTCCTCGGCGATCATCCTGGCCGCCCGGCCGACCGTGTCGGGGTCCACCCCGTACAACTGGATGCTGCGCGGCGACTCCGACTCCGCGAACCTGACCATCCGGAGCGTCTTGGGGTTGCGCTCGACCAGCGCCCGCGTGGTGATCATCTCGCACACGAACAGCCCGCCGCCCTGCTCGCGGCAGAGCACCCGGAACGGCGCGTTCGTGATGCCCGCCATCGGCGCCAGCACGACCGGCGGCCACACCCCCATCGCCCCAATCTTCACCTGGACATTTGTAGCGCAGGTCCGGCCATGACCGGTATTCGCCGATAGGCTGGGAACGGCATCTTCGCAGGGGAGGGGAAGGATGCTGCTTCGCGTCCGCATCGCGCTGCCCGACCGTCCGGGGTCGCTGGCCGAGGTCACCCGGGTTCTCGGGGCGGCGGGGGCCGACATCACCCAGGTCACCGTCCTCGACCGGGGCGCGGGGCAGGCGGTCGACGACATCACCGTGTTCTGCCCCGAGGGCACCCCCAAGGACGCCCTGCGCAAGAGCCTGGAGGGCATCGACGGCGTCGCGGTCCAGGGCGTCTGGACCACCCGCGAGGCGCCCGGCACCTATCCCGAGCTGGAGATCCTCAAGTACATCACCACGGCCGGCGACCGGGCGCTGACCACCCTCGTCGACTCGCTGCCCGTGCTGTTCAGCGCCGACTGGGCGGCCACGGCCGCCGAGCACGGCGTGCTGTACGCGAGCTGGCGGGCGCCGCAGAAGGTGCCGCTGCCGGAGACCGTGCCGCCCCGCCCCGCGGCGGCCACGCTGGAGGGCGGCCTGCACGTCATCCACGCGCCGCTGCCGCCGCTCGCGCTCACCCTGCTGCTGGCCCGCTCCGACGGGCCGGCCTTCCACCGCATCGAGGTCCACCGGCTCACCCGCATCCTGGAGATCTTCCTCAGCCTCCCGGCGACGGAGCGCAGCGTGGCCCGCCAGCTCCGCAAGTAGCCCCTCGCGGCGCTCCCCGAAGAGCCTTCGCGGCGCTCCGGGCGCGCGTGGAGTGAGCATCCGGTCGGAAAACCCGCTAGAGTAGTCGGGCAACGCGGAAGTGGCTCAGTGGTAGAGCATCACCTTGCCAAGGTGAGGGTCGCGGGTTCGAATCCCGTCTTCCGCTCGGAGTTGGCCTCGGTGGAGTGGCCGAGAGGCGAGGCAGCGGCCTGCAAAGCCGTCCACACGGGTTCAAATCCCGTCTCCACCTCCAAGGACGATTAGCTCAGCGGGAGAGCGCTTCCCTGACACGGAAGAGGTCACTGGTTCAATCCCAGTATCGTCCACCACGCCGACTTCATGGCGAACGAAGCCCCAGCTCACGGCGGAAGCCGGGAGACTGGGGTTTTTCGCTGTCCCGGGTCGCTCACTCCAGCGGCTGCTCCAGCCAGTACGTCATGCGGGCGAGACCGGCGGATTCGAAGAAGGCCAGCGCACGCTCGTTGAAGGCCCAGACGTCGGTCATCATGCGGGTGCAGCCCACCTCCCTGCCGGCCGCGCGGACCGACTCGACCAGGGCCGTGCCCACTCCGGCGCGGGCCAGGGCGGGATCCACGGCGATGTGGTCCACGAAGATCACGTTCCGGGGGTGCACGAGCGCGTCTCCCGGGTGCCGGCGGACGGTCGCCGTGACGTAGCCGACGGCACGTCCCGCGGACTCCGCGACGAACCCGAAGGTGTCCTCGCGTTCGAGGAAGGCGCGGAAGATCGGCACCAGTTCGTCGGCCGACGAGGGCGTGCGGAAGAAGTCGGGCCGGTTCTCCACGTGGAGGGCGTGCACGAAGTCGTTGAGCTCGGCCAAGGTGGCGGCATCCGCCGGCGTCGCGGGGCGGACCCGCACGGGTTTCGTCATGCCTCAGAGGATGACCTTGGCCGGCCCCCGGCACCATCGGATGTCGTCGCCTGCTCGCCGAAGGCGATCACGATGTACCGGCCGTTGGCGTAGCTGACCACGGGACGCCCGAGCAGGTCGCCCACCCTGCGGGCCACGCCCTGGAACAGCTCCACCATCTCCGGCGTGTCGGCGCTCACCCGGAACCGGCCGCCGGACCTGAGGTGCTCGGCGACGAGGGGGACGAAGTTGGCCTCGGCTCGGACCTTCTCCTCCGCGCTGAGCGGGGTGTGCCGGGCGGCGGGCTGCGTGCCGGGAGGGCGCATCGCTGGTCTCCTCATGATCGCCGGGGGTTACAGCATGCCATCCGTGCGCCCCTCGGACCAATCGGGTGTTGACCTCGATCTATATCCAAACCTCTATGGATCTGTCGCCTATATCACTATTGGACAACTTCGTCCGGCGTCTGGTCTGCTCTTCTGCGCACGGAGATCGCAACGAACGACATGGAGCTGTTGAATGCGGCATATACGGAAAGTCCTGACGAGGCTGGGAGCGCCGCTTCTGGCGGTCTCCACGGCGTTCGCCGGGACCGTCATCGGCACGGGACCGGTCGCCGCCGCCGAGCGGGTCACGGCCACCGCCCAGCCGCCCGGCGTCGCGCCCGGCGACGTCGTCAAGCGGCTGCGCGAGCTGGAGACCGCCTACCAGGGGCGCATCGGCGCGTTCGCCCTCGACACGGGCACCGGCAAGACCCTCGCCTACCGGGCGCACGAGCGGTTCCCCAGCCGTTCCACGTTCAAGGCGATCCTGTGCGGAGCGATCCTCGACAAGGCCCGCCGGACCGACCCGGGCCTGCTGGAGCGGACCCTTCGCTGGACGAAGGACGACGTCGTCGCCGACTCGCCGGTCACCGGCCTGCAGGAGAACATCGACAACGGCATGACCGTCGAGCGGCTGTGCCACGCGGCCATCACGGTCAGCGACAACACAGCCGGTAACGTCCTGCTCAAGCAGATCGGCGGACCCGCCGGGCTGACCCGGTACTACCGCTCCCTCGGCGACCCGATCGGCCGGCTGGACCGCTGGGAGCCCGAGCTCAACGTCTGGAAGCCGGGCGAGAAGCGCGACACGATCATGCCCGCGCTCATGGCGCGCAACCTCCAGAAGATCACCCTGGGCGGCGCCCTGAAGGCCGAGGACCGGGACCGGCTGAACGGCTGGCTGCGCGCCAGCGTCACCGGGACCAAGCGCATCCGCGCCGGGCTCCCCGCCGACTGGACCGTCGGCGACAAGACCGGAGGCGCCGCCGGAGCGTACGCGCCGGGCAGTGACATCGCCGTCGCCTGGCCGCCCACCGGCGCGCCGATCGTCATCGCCGTCTACACCAACCGCACCGACCCGGACGCCACCATGGACAACGGCGTGGTCGCCGCGACGGCGTCCGTGCTGGCGCGGGGACTGGGCAGGATGCCCTGACCGGCCCCCGGCGTCCTCAGGAGGCCGAGTCGTCGAAGCTGGCGTAGTAGGAGGCGGCCATGTCGTCGCCGCCGTGGCCCTGGGCGGCGGCCCGGCGGAAGCGCTCGGCGCCGGCCGCCGCCACGTCGAGCCGGACCCCGGCTCCCTCGCCGGCCTGGACGATCAGCCGGGCGTCCTTCTCCGCCGTGGAGACGGCGAAGCTGGGTGAGCTGAGGTCGCCGTTCAGGATGAGCGCGGACTTGGCGCGCAGGTAGCCCATGTCGAGCGGGCCGCCCTCGACCGCGTCCAGCAGGCCCTGCGGGTCCACCCCCAGGGCCTTGGCGAGGGACAGCGCCTCGGCCGTGCCGTGGGTGACCGCCAGGACCCAGCTGTTGACGACCAGCTTGAGGCGCGTCGCGCTCGCCTGCGCGCCGTCCTCGCCGGTCCACACCGTACGGCTGCCGACGGCCTCGAAGACCGGCTCGACCTGGTCGCGCGCCCCGGCGGGACCCGCCGCCAGCACGACGAGCTGCCCGGCCTCGGCCGGCTGCTTGGTGCCGAGCACCGGGGCGTCGAAGAACGCCAGCCCCTGCTCGCGGGCGAAGGCGGACAGCTCGCCGACGGCCTCGACCCCGGCGGTCGTCGACTGCACCCACGCCATGCCGGGACGCAGGGACGGCGCCGCCTGGCGCATCGCGTCGAGCGTCGCCGGGCCGTCGTACAGGATGGTGAGCACGACGTCGGCGCCCTCCACCGCCTCGGCCGGGGTGCCGGCGACGTGGGCGCCGTCGGCGGCCAGCGGTTCGGCCTTGGCGCGCGTCCGGTTCCAGACGCGGACCCGGTGGCCCGCCCGGGCGAGGTTGCGGGCCATGGCGGCTCCCATGATCCCGGTGCCGAGAACGCTCACGGTGATGGCGTCGGCCATGACCACCTCCTGCTGCTGCCGGTGCCACACGGTGGCGGATCCGGTGCGATCCGATGCCCTTCGACCGTATCGGACGCCCCGACCGGACCCGGTCAGCGGCCCGCCGGCTGGGGGAGGGGCAGCGAGGGGCCTGCGTCCGGCGTGAACAGGTGACGGTCGAGATGGTCCACCGCGTAGTCGATGGCCCCCATCACCACGCACTCGTCGCCCAGCGCCGACGCCCGCACCTCGGGGGTGCGCAGGCACGCCCGCTCCAGCCGCTCGCGCAGCGGCCCGAGCAGCACGTCGGCCGAGCGGGAGAAGCCGCCGCCGAGCACCACGACCTGCGGATCCAGCAGCAGGACCATCGCGGCCGTGCCCACCGCCAGGTCGTCCACGTACCGGCCGACGGCCGCCAGGGCCGCCGGGTCGCCGTCGCGGGCCGCCGCCAGGGTGAAGCCGGCCGCGTCCTCCTCGGGCGTGCCGGGCGGGACGACCGCGCAGGTGTTGAGGTGGTCGGGCGCGTCGTACCAGCGGGCCTCCGGCAGCATGACGATCTCGCCGGCCGCCGCGCCGAACCCCCGGTGGACCTTGCCGTCGATGATGAGCCCGGTGCCCATGCGCCGTCCCACGTGCAGGAACACCACGTCACGGGCTCCCCGGGCGGCGCCGCGGCGGGCCTCGGCGAGGGCGGCCAGGCGGCTGTCGTTCTCCACCAGCACCTCGCACGGGAACATGCGCGCCAGCTCGCCCGCCAGGTCGAGGCCGATCCAGGCGGGGATCGCGGCCGAGAACTGCACGCGGCCCTCGGGGGAGACGACGCCCGTGGTGCCGGCCGCCACCAGCCACAGGTCGGACGCGGCCCGGCCGCTGAGCGCCAGGCAGCCGGACACCGCGCGCTCGATCGCGGCCAGCCGCTCCTCCAGCGGGTCGTCGGGGCGTACGGGCTGGCGGGTCTCGGCGAGGATCTCGCCGTCCAGGTCGGAGAGCGCGGCCCGGATGTTGTGCCCTCCTATGTCCACCCCCACGAGGTGCCCGCAGTCGGCGCGGAAGCGGTAGCGGCGGGCCGGCCGGCCCATGGTGCCGGGGTTCGGCGGCACCTCCTCCACCCAGCCCAGCCCGGTCAGCTCGTCCACGACCTCCTTGGTGGACGGCCGCGACAGGCCCGTCCGCTCGGCCAGCGCGGTGAGGGTGAGCGGCCCGGCCTCGCGCAGCGCCCTGATCGCGGCCAGCGCGTTGAGCTGCCTGAGCCGCGACAGGTCGCCGCCGCGGACGTTCGCCATCGCCGCTCCTAATGTAGGTCTCCTCTGTAACTGGCCATTATGCCAGCGTTCACCAGCCGGAGCACCCCGCGTAGTGGGCGTCCATATCGTGCAATATCGGGCATTGACCCTGCGGAGCGCGCGGTGCTACTAATGAAGCGCTCCTTCGTAAGTATGAGAGAGATGAGGGACCCGATGCCGTTCGCGGAGGTCGGCGAGATCAGGTGCGATCCGGAGCGGGGCCGGGTCTTCGAACACGGCTGGCAGTCGTGGAGCCCCACCGGTTCCTACCGGCTCGGCGAGACCCCGCCGCGCCCGGCGGACCGCAACGTCCAGACGCTCTGCTACCGCCCGGAGACCCCTGTCCCCGACGGCGTCTTCCAGGGCGAGGGCCTGCTGGCGATCGACCCGGGGGACGGGCCGGTCGAGGTCTGGTCCGCGCCCGGCCCGCTGGAGGTGCCCTCCATCCGGGCCCGCCGCGAGGGCGGCCGGCTCGTCGTCTCGGCCGACGGCCCCGTACGGCACACGCGCGCCGCCGACCTGGACACGGCCCTGCGCGCGTGGGCCGCCGCGACGGCGGAGGGACACGCGCCCGGCGCGTTCCCCGCGGTGCCGCCCATGTGGTGCACCTGGTACGGCTACTGGGACAAGGTCACCGAGACCGACGTCCTGGACAACGTCCGCCTGCTGGAGCGCCACCGGCTGACGGCCGACATGATCCTCATCGACGACGGCTACGAGGCCGGCATCGGCGACTGGCTCGACCCCCGTCCCGGGTTCGGCTCGCTGGAGCGGGCCGTCGGCGCCGTCACCGGGACGGGCCGGCGGGCCGGCATCTGGACCGCCCCCTTCCTGGCCGGCCACCAGAGCCGCCTGTACCGGGAGCACCCCGACTGGATGGTCCGCGGCGCCCACGCCGGCCGCATGTGGGACCAGGACCTCGCCGTCCTCGACGTGACCCACCCCGACGCCGCCGCCCACCTCGTGGGCGTCTTCCGCGCCTTCGCCGCGCTCGGCATCACCCACTTCAAGCTCGACTACCTGTACGCGGGGGCGCTGGCCGGCCGGCGGCACGAGGACCTCGACCCCGTCGCCGCGTACCGGCGCGGCCTGGAGCTGGTGCGCGAGGGCGCGGGACCGGACGCCACGCTGCACGGCTGCGGCGCGCCGATGCTGCCCAGCCTCGGCCTGGTCGACATCATGCGCGTCAGCCCGGACATCGCCCCGACGCTGCACCCGCGCTCGGGCGACATCAGCCAGCCGTCGCAGCTCGGCGCCCGGCTGACCGGCGCGGCGCGCGAGTTCCTGCACGCCCGGTGGTGGGTCAACGACCCCGACTGCCTCATCGTCCGCCCCGAGGTCGAGGCCCGCGAGCAGTGGGCCGCGCACGTCGAGGGCAGCGGCGGGCTGCGCGGCTCCAGCGACCCGATCGCCGCCCTGGACGCCTGGGGTCTGGAGACCACCCGCCGCCTGCTGACGCCCACCCGGACGGACCCGTCGTGACGGGCCGGCGCCGGCTCGGCGACTGGTACGCCTACCTGTTCATCGGGCCCAGCCTGCTCGGCGTCGTCGCCTTCCTCCTGCTGCCCGTCGTCATCGTGTTCGCGCTCAGCCTGTTCCGCTGGGAGCTGCTGTCGGCGCCCGTCTTCGTCGGGCTGGAGAACTACGCCCGGCTGGCGGGCGACGGCGAGGCGTGGCACTCGCTGTGGGTCACGGTGCTGTACGTCCTGCTGTGCATCCCGCTGCAGACCGTCCTCGCCCTGGCGCTGGCCCTGATGCTCGACCGGCGGATCAAGGGCGTGCGGATCCTGCGGTCGCTGTTCGTCATCCCCTGGATGGCCACCCCGATCGTCATGGGCCTCGTCTGGGACTGGATCTTCGACCCGCGGGACGGCGCGCTCAACCGGGCCCTGGACCTGGTCGGCGTCGCCGGACCCGACTGGCTGTCCGACCCCGCCTGGGCGCTGCCCGCCGTGGCGCTGGTCAACATCTGGCAGCACACCGGCTACACCATGCTGTTCTTCCTGGCCGGCCTCCAGGGCATCCCCAAGGAGCTGTACGACGCGGCCGCCACCGACGGCGCCACCCCCGCCCAGCGGTTCTGGAAGATCACGTTACCCCTGCTCAACCCCACGATGTTCTTCGTCACGGTGACGAACCTGATCGGCGCCTTCCAGGCGTTCGACACCATCTTCGTGATGACCGACGGCGGGCCGGGCGGCAGCACCGACGTGCTCAACTTCCGCATCTTCGGCACCGCGTTCCGCGAGTTCGACTTCGGCTACGCCTCGACCCTGTCCATGCTGCTGTTCGCCGTCATCCTCCTGGTGACGCTGGCGCAGGTCAGGTTCTTCGGCCGCCGCACCACCTACGACCTGAGCTGAGGGAGCACCGGTGACGAGACCGTTCAGGCGGACGGCGCTGTACGCCGCGCTCGCGGCCGGCGCGTTCGTGTCCGTCTTCCCGTACCTGCTGGTCGTGCTGACGGCCTTCAAGACGCGGCGCCAGCTCAGCACCACCGAGCCGTGGCTGCCCGGCCTGCCGCCGTCCACGGCCAACCTGGCCGAGATCCTCGGCGGCGACTTCCCCCGCTTCCTCGCCAACACGGTCGTGATGACGGCCCTGCTCACGCTGGGGCAGCTCGTGTTCACCACGTTCGCCGCCTACGCCTTCGCCCGGCTCCGCTTCCGGGGCCGCGACGCGCTGTTCTGGCTGTACGTGGCCACGATGATGGTGCCGAGCGCGGTCACGGTCATCCCGCTGTTCCTCATCATGCGCGAGCTGGAAGCGGTCAACACCTGGTACGGCCTGCTCGCCCCGTACATCCTCGGCACCCCGTACGGCATCTTCCTGATGCGGCAGTTCTTCAAGAGCCTGCCCGGGGGCCTGGAGGAGGCGGCGCGCATCGACGGCGCGGGACCCCTGACCATCCTGTTCCGCATCCTGCTCCCGCTGTGCCGGCCGGCCATCGGCACGCTGGCCATCATCACCGTGATCTCGTCCTGGAACAGCTTCCTCTGGCCGCTGATCATCACCAGCGGCGACGAGACCAAGGTCGTCACCGTCGCCATCTCCGCCCTCAAGGTCGGCATCGGCGTCGACCGCGGCCTCATGATGGCCGGCGGCCTGATCGCCCTCGCGCCGATGGTGGCGATCTTCATCTTCTTCCAGAAGTACATCGTCCGGTCGGTGGTCCTCACCGGCCTCAAGTGAGAGAGGTCAGCGAATCATGCTCACCCCCCGAATTCGCTGGGCCGCGTCCCTCGCCGGCGCCGCCGTGCTCACCCTGACCGCCTGCGGCTCCGGCGGCTCGGACAGCGCCTCGGGCGGGAAGGTCACCCTGACCTACCGCCTGTGGGACGAGCAGCAGAAGGCCGGCTACGAGAAGGTCATGGCCGCCTTCGAGAAGGCCAACCCGTCGATCGACGTCAAGATCGAGCTGCTGCCGTACGACCAGTACTGGACCAAGCTCACGGCCGACGCCGTGGCGGGCACCGCGCCCGACGTCTTCTGGATGACGCCCACCCAGTTCCCCGAGTACGTCACCAAGGGCGTGCTCAGCCCCGTCCCCGTGGACACCGCGAAGTACCACAAGACGGTGACCGAGGCGTTCACCTACCAGGGCAAGCAGTACGGCATGCCCAAGGACTGGGGCATCGTCGGCCTGCTCTACAACAAGGACCTGTTCAAGAAGGCCGGCGTCGAGATGCCCGACACGCTGACCTGGAAGCCCGACGGGTCCGGCACGTTCCTGGAGACCGCCCGCAAGCTCACCGCCGACGCGGCCGGAAAGCACCCCGGCGACCCCGGCTTCGACCCCGCGAAGATCAAGACGTACGGCTTCCTGTCCTGGAACCACTACCAGACCCAGTGGATGAACTGGGTCAGCAGCAACGGCGGCAAGCTGCTCGACAAGCCCTTCGGCACCTACACCTTCAACGACGACGCGAGCGTGCAGGCCCTGCAGTTCGGCGTGGACCTGGTCAACAAGCACCACGTCTCGCCGCCCGCCACCCGCACCAACCCGCCCACCGGCAAGGCCACCGACATGTTCAAGGCCGGCGAGGTGGCGATGTTCCCCGCCAACAACGCGCTGCTGCCGTTCGTGGTGCCCGACGCCGCGTTCGAGGTGGGCGTCGCCCCCATGCCCGAGGGCCCGGCCGGGCGCGCGGTCAACCTCAACGGCCTGGCCGAGGCCGTCTACGCCAAGAGCAAGCACCCCGAGCAGGCGCAGAAGCTGGCCGCCTACCTCGGCACCGAGGAGCCGCAGAAGCTCATGGCCGACGAGGGCTACGTCTTCCCCGCGCTCAACGGGCTCGCCCAGGGCTACGTCGACCACTGGGCCAAGACGGCCAAGCTCGACGTGTCCGCCTTCGTCAAGGAGGCCGAGGGCACCACGTTCCCCCTGCCGGTGACCACCGGGTTCACCGGGTTCGAGACCAAGCTCAACCAGATCTTCAACGAGATGTACCTCGGCCGGCTCACCCCGAAGCAGGCCGCCGACCAGGCGGTCACCGAGGGCAACGCCACCATCAAGTAGGGAGCCCCCCAACCATGATCACCCGGCGTGCGTTTCTCGCCGGGGGCGCCGGCCTGGGCGCCGCCGCCGCGCTGGGCGTCCCGCCCGCGCAGGCGACGGCCGCCCGCACCCTTCGCCGCGCCCCCTTGTCCGACCCGTTCCGGCTCGGCGTCGCCTCCGGCGAGCCGCTCCCCGACGGCGTGGTCCTGTGGACCCGCCTGGCCCCCGACCCGCTGGCCGCCGACGGCCTCGGCGGCATGCCGTCCCGGCCCGTCGCCGTCCACTGGCAGCTCGCCAAGGACGAGAACTTCCGCCACGTCGTCCGGCAGGGCGTCGAGACGGCCCGGCCGGAGGAGGCCCACAGCGTCCACGCCGAGCCCGGCGGCCTCCAGCCGGGCGCCGAGTACTTCTACCGCTTCCGGGCCGACGGCGAGATCTCGCCCGTGGGCCGCACCGTCACCGCCCCCGCCCCGGGCACCCGCAGCCGGGCGCTCAACCTCGCGTTCACCTCGTGCGCCGACTACCAGACCGGGTGGTTCACCGCGTACCGGCGGATGGCCGAGGACGAGCCCGACCTGATCGCCTTCCTCGGCGACTACATCTACGAGTACGGCGACTACAAGTACCCGGTGCGCGACCAGGCCGGCGGCGAATGCCTCGACCTGGCCGGCTACCGGTTACGCCACGCCCAGCACAAGGCCGACCCCGAGCTCCAGCTCGCCCACGCGGTCGCGCCCTGGGCGGTGGTCTGGGACGACCACGACATCGAGAACGCCTGGGCCGGCGACGTGCCCGAGCAGCCCGACCCGCCGTTCCTCAAGCGCCGCGCCGACGCCTTCCAGGCGTACTACGAGAACATGCCGCTGCGCCGCGCCCAGCGGCCGCAGGGCTCGTCGCTGCGGCTGCACCGCACGCTGCGCTGGGGCGCCGTCGCCAACCTGCACCTGCTCGACACCCGGCAGTACCGCGACCTGTACGCCTGCACCGGCAGGAGCGGCACGGTCGGCCCCGACTGCGCGGAGCGCCTGGCGCCCAACCGGACGATCCTCGGCCAGGAGCAGGAGGCGTGGCTGGAGAGCCGGCTCAAGGAGTCGGGCGCCACCTGGGACCTGCTGGGCCAGCAGGTGTTCATGATGGAGATGGACTGGACCAACGGCGCGGGCAAGGGCTACTCCAACGAGGGCTGGGACGGCTACGTCGCCTCCCGCGACCGGCTCACCGCCGCCATCGAGGCCACGAAGCGCAACGCCGTCGTCCTCACCGGCGACGTCCACTCCCACTGGGCCGGCGAGGTGAAGCGCAGCTACCAGGACCCCGAGTCGAAGTCCGTCGCCGTCGAACTGGTCACCACGTCGGTGACCAGCGCCGGCGACGGCCTGGACGAGTACCCCAACACCGGGGTCCTGCTGGCCGAGAACCCGCACGTGAAGTTCTTCAACGGCCGCCGCGGCTACGTCCGCGCCAAGCTCACCGAGCGCGAGATGACGGTCGACTTCCGGTCGCTGTCGCGCGTCACCGAGCCGTACGCCCCGGCCTACACCTCCGGCTCCTTCGTCATCGAGCCCGGCACCCCCCGGCTCAACCAGGTCTGACGGGAACCCCCATGCGCAAGCTCACGGCCGCCGCCGCGGCGGCCCTCCTCACGCTGCCCTTCCTGCCGTCGCCCGGCGCCGCCGCGACGCCGGCCGGCGGCCCCCCGATGGGGTGGAGCAGCCGCTCCCTGGGCTGCTCGGTGTCCGACGCGTCGGTACGGCGGGCCGCCGCCGGGCTCGCCGCCCTCGCGCCCCTCGGCTACCGCCTCGTCCTCCTCGACGACTGCTGGCTCGCCCCGCAACGCGTGGACGGCGCCCTCGCCCCCGACCCGGCCCGCTTCCCCGGCGGCATCAAGGCCCTGGCCGACCACCTGCACGGCCTCGGGCTCAGGCTCGGCCTCAGCCTGTCGGCCGGCACCAAGGCGTGCTCGGGCGGCGGCCCCGGCTCCTACCGCAACGAGAGCGCCGACGCCGAGCTGGTGCGGAGCTGGGGCGTCGACCACGTCAAGTACGACTGGTGCAACATCCCCGCGGCCGACTTCCCCGGCCAGAACGTCCAGCAGATCGCCCAGACGCTCTACCCGCGCATGCGGCAGGCCCTCGGCGACTCCGTCGCCTTCGCCATGAACAACGAGGACGGCAGCACGGTCCCGTGGCTGTGGGCCAAGGACTCGGGGGCGGTCACCTGGCGGACCAACGTCTACAACCGGCCCCTGCCCGACGCCTACTCCTCCATGGTGGACGTCTGGGAGACCAACCAGCTCCGCGTCCAGTACGCCGGCCCGGGCAACTGGGCCGACCCCGACCTCATCCAGGCCGGCCGCGGCGGCATGACGGAGGCGGAGTACCGCACCCAGTTCACGCTGTGGGCCGTGGGCGCCGCCCCCCTCGTCCTCCAGGCCGACCCGGCGGCCGCCCCGAAGACGGTCGTCGCCAACCCCAAGGTGATCGCCGTCGACCAGGACAGCCTGGGCGCACCCGCCCGGCTGGTCCGCAGCGACGGCTGGTACCACGTCCTCGTCAAACCCCTCGACGGGGGCGACCAGGCGGTCGTGCTGTTCAACGAGAGCAACCGGGCGACCACCGTCGCGCACCGGCTGCCCGCCGGGCGCTACCGCGCCGAGGAGCTGTGGAGCGGGCAGGTCGCCACCACCACCGGCGAGCTGTCCGCCCACGTGCCCGCCCACGGCGCGGTGATGTACCGCGTCGGCCCGAGCCGCGAGCAGGCCCCGCCCCTGCTCACCGTGGAGACCGACCCGCCGGCCTTCCTCGGCGACGACCGGCCCGGCATGCTCGAACCCGGCAAGGAGCGCGAGATCGTCACCCGGGTCGTCAACTCCGGCGCCACCGCCCGGGTCCGCGACCTGCGCGTCACGCTCGCCGTGCCCGACGGGTGGAAGGCCGAGGCGCGCACCCCGGCGACCCGGTCCCGGCTCGACGCCGGGGAGACGTTCACCGTCACCTGGGCGCTCACCCCGCCCGCCGGGACCGAGCCGCGCGCCTACGACCTGACCACCACGGCCGCCTTCACGGGCGGGACGGCCACCGGCACGGCCGTCGTGGCCGTCGCCCAGGGGCCGGGGCCGGGCCGCACGTACCTCAGCGACCTGTCGTGGACCTCCGCCAAGAACTACTTCGGCCCCGTCGAGCGCGACACCAGCAACGGCGACAAGGCGGCCGGCGACGGGCGGCCCCTCACGATCGAGGGCGTCCGCTACGCCAAGGGCCTGGGCGCGCACGCGCCCGCCGACATCGAGTTCTACACGGGCGGCCGGTGCCGGAGCGTGGAGTTCACCGCCGGGATCGACGACGAGGTGGGCGCGGCCGGCTCGGCCGGGTTCGAGGTGTGGGCCGACGGTGCCCGGGTCGCGTACTCCGGCGTGCTGACCGGCGCGCAGCCCGGCAAGAAGGTCACCGCCTCCGTGAGCGGGGCCCGGTTCGTGCGCCTGGTCGCCACCAACGGCGGCGACAACGCCACCTCCGACCACGCCGACTTCGCCGACGCCGCCATCACCTGCGACTAGGCGCCCATCCGCGACCAGGCGTCGCTGAGGAGAAAGAGAGCACATGATCGTTCCCAAGCCCGTCCGGTACGAGCCCCGCCTGGGCCGATGGCTCCTCGACCGCGACACCGCGCTCGCCGCCGACCCGGCGCTCGGCGGGGTGGCCTCCTGGCTGCGGGCCGAGCTCGCCCCGGTGACCGGGGGCGAGCTCCTGCCGGGCGGGCCGGCGACCCCGGGCGCGGGGCCGTCGGGGACGATCAGCCTGGCCCTGGCCGACCTGCCGCCCGAGGCGTACCGGCTGACCGTGGACACCGGCGGCGCCCGCGTCGAGGCGGGCGGCCCGGCCGGGGCGTTCTACGGCGCGCAGACGCTGCGGCAGCTCCTGCCGCCGCGCGCCTACCGCAGGGCGGGGGCTTCCGGCGGCGGCGCCCCGCTGGAGGTGCCGGCCGTCCTCGTCGAGGACGCGCCGCGCTTCGCCTGGCGCGGCTGCGTGCTGGACGTGGCCCGGCACTTCCTGCCCAAGCGGGAGGTGCTGCGCTTCATCGACCTGATGGCCCTGCACAAGCTCAACGTGCTGCACCTGCACCTGACCGACGACCAGGGCTGGCGGGTGGAGATCCGGCGCTACCCGCGGCTCACCGAGGTGGGCGCCTGGCGGCGGGAGAGCCAGGTCGGCTGGGACGGCCCCATGGACGGCCGCCCGCACGGCGGCTACTACACCCAGGACGACCTGCGCGAGATCGTCGCCTACGCCGCCGACCGGCACATCATGATCGTGCCCGAGATCGACCTGCCCGGCCACACCCAGGCCGCCATCGCCGCCCATCCCGAGCTGGGCAACCTCGACGTCCCGCTGGAGGTGCGCACGACCTGGGGCATCGGGGTCAACGTGCTCAACGTCGAGGACTCCACCATCGCCTTCTTCCGCGACGTCCTGGACGAGGTGCTGGAGCTGTTCCCGGGGCCGTACGTGTGCGTGGGCGGCGACGAGTGCCGCAAGGACCAGTGGCGGGCCAGCCCCGCGGCGCGCCGCCGGATCGCCGAGCTGGGGCTGCGCGACGAGGACGAGCTGCAGAGCTGGTTCATCGGCCAGTTCGCCGACCACCTGGCCGCGCGCGGGCGGCGGCTCGTCGGCTGGGACGAGATCCTGGAGGGCGGCCTGCCGCCGGGCGCCGTGGTCGCCTCCTGGCGCGGCGAGCACGGCGCGGTCGCCGCCGCCCGCCGCGGCCACGACGTGATCACCTGTCCCGACACGTCCGTCTACCTCGACTACCGCCAGGGGCCGGGGCCGGAGGAGCCCGCGCCGTTCGGCCCGGTGCTGACGCTGGAGGACGTCCACGCCTTCGAGCCGGTGCCCGCCGAGCTGCGCGGCGACCCGGCCGCCGCGCGCGTGCTCGGCTCGCAGTGCGCGATCTGGACCGAGCTCATCGACTCGCCCCGGCGCGTGGACTACATGGCCTTCCCGCGGCTGGCCGCCTTCGCCGAGACCGTGTGGAGCCCCGCCGGGCGCGACCTGCCGGAGTTCCGGGAGCGGCTGGCGGCGCACCTGCCCCGGCTGGACGCGATCGGCGTGGAGTACCGGCGCGAGGGCGGGCCGCTGCCCTGGCAGAGGCTGCCCGGGGTGCCGGGACGCCCGGAGGACGCCGCCGCCTGGCAGGCCAAGATCGACGCCTGGACCCGCAACATCCGCGAGCCCTAGCGGTCCTCCCGCGTCACACGTCCACGGGGCCGCCGCTGCGCCAGTACACGTTGTCCTCGCGCGACAGCAGGCCCTCGTCGACCAGGTAGCGGCGCAGCGCGGCGTAGTCGTCGTGGAAGGCGCGCAGCGTCACGTTGACGTCCTTCTCGGCGTAGCGCACGCCCGGCTCGAACAGCCGCGCGATGTGGCGCAGCACCACCAGGCGCTTCTCCCGGCGCATCGGCATGGTGCGCAGCCTGCCGTCGACGAGGAACGTCCGCAGCAGGCGCTCCTCCTCGCTCACCGGGGCGGGCGCCTCCGCGAGCCGGCGCAGCAGCTCGCGGAAGCGCTCGGGGGTGGCCCGCCATGTCCCGTCCTCGCCGCGGGCGGCCAGGCCGCCGCCGGCGAGCCGTTCGAGCGCCTTGGGCGGCTGCTCGCCCTCCACGCCGAGCACCAGGGACGCGAACGCGCGCAGTGTGTCCTCCTGCGCCAGCAGGCCGAGGGTTCTCCGGATGTCCTCGTCAGTCATTCGTACTATTTTGAACCATGCTGATCAGTCTGGTGTTAGCCGCCGCCGTCTCCATCCCCAACGGGTTCCTCCTGTACGACAAGGCCGCCTCGGTCAAGGACGACGACCCCGAGACGAGCTGGAGCGTCAGCGGCAAGAAGAGCGCCCCCCTCGTGGTGGGCCCGTGCCAGCGGCCCGGGCTGGGCCAGTCCGGACGGGCCGCGGCCAGGACCATCGTCTACACGGCCGTGCCCGACTACTCCAAGTCCGAGCAGGTCGTCCTGTACGCCTCCGAGGCCGCCGCGCGCCGGGCCATGAGCGACCTGCGCGCCGCCGCTGCGGCCTGCCGCACCGGCGGCTACCGTTACGCCGTCGCGCCCCTGGCCCTGGGAGACGAGGCCGTGACCGTGTCCGGCCAGAGCTACCAGGGCGGCAAGCCGGCCATCGGCGGCGAGCGGGCCGTGGTCGTCCGCCGCGCCGACGCCCTGGTCCTCTACACGCGCGCGGGGGAGTGGGGCAGGCCAGCCAAGGCGGACTACCGGGAGCAGATCAAGGACGCCCGGCGGATGCTCGCCAAGATCTGCACCGTCGCACGGTGCGAAATGTCCCGATCTTGAGACATTCTCATGACGCCATCTGTACTCACTCTCCGCGAAGATTGATGAACAGGCGTGTGCCGGAACGCCGTTGCCAGTCCGTTCCGGCACACGGCTATCTCCCCCGTCGTCCTGCCACGACGGGGGACGTCGAGCCCGGCGTCGGCCCGGGGGCCGCCGGGCTCCAAGCGCGTCCGGCACGTGGCGCGCGTCCCGCCGATCCAGCGGCCGGAGCGCCCGCATGACGCGGCCGATCGACACGGTGGCCGACACCGTCGAGGTGGATCACTCACAGTTCCTGCTCGCCTCCTGGATGGGCGGCTACGCGGATCCGCCGGGGTGGCCGTCGTGGGACGAGACGGCCCGGCTCGCCGATGCGGACAACTGGTTCGCCGCCACGGCCAACCGCGGGATCGTCATCAGCGATGTGGGCTTCCACAAGGTGAAAGCCGCACTGGAGCTGTGGGATGCCGAACCTCCCGGTGACGGCGAAGGGTGGCATCGCAGCCGGACCGTCCTCTTCTACTCGAGCTCGGGTTTCGCCTGTGTCGACGAGGTGGGCGGTCGCGTGACGTACGCGTTCCTGGACCTACGCATGGAACATCGACAGTGGTGGGTCAGGGCGAGCTCGCGCCCCGGCGACAACCCCCTCTGTCCGGTGGACGCGCTTCCTGAGGGGCTGGAGGTGTGGCGGTTCCGGTTCTGGCCGGTCGTCGCCCCCGATCGCTCCCTCGGCCGGATGCCTCGGCGGCAGGGGCCGTGATCGCCGGAATCCGCCCAGCCCCGCACCGGCGGCTCACGAGGCGAGGCTGGCGGCCAGGACGAGGCTGGCGGCGCCGCGGGCGTGGCCGCTGTCGTCCCACGGCCGCAGAGTGATCTCCAGCCCCGACAGCGCCGCGATGACCCCGTCGTCGACCGCGCGGTGGAAGCCGGGCGCCAGGTACGGCCACAGCACGTGGCTCTCCCCGATGACGGTCAGGGCCCGCACCGCGAGCACGTTGACCACGCCGGCCACGGCCCGGCCGAGGATCTCGCCGGCCTCGTCGAGCAGGTCGCGCACGCCCTTCGCGTCGTCGGCGGCCAGGCGGCGCAGCTCCGCCGGCGGCGGCGGCGCGGCGGCCAGGCCGCGCCTGACGGCCTCGGCGGCGAGCGCGTAGTCCGCGACGTACGCGTCGACACAGCCCCGCCGGCCGCACACGCACGCCGGGCCGTCCGGGCCGGTGGGTACGTGGCCGAACTCGCCCGCCACCCCGTCGGGCCCGCGATGCACCCGGCGGCCGAGCACGATGCCCATGCCCACGCCGTCGCCGATCGCCAGCACCAGGAAGTCGTCGTGGTCGCGGCCGGTGCCGTAGAGCAGCTCTCCGGTGGTGGAGGCCCTGGTGTCGTTGTCGATGAGCACGGGCACCGGCAGGCGCGCGGCCAGCGGCGGCTGGAGCGGCAGGTCGGTCCAGCCCATGCGCGGCGACAGGCGGACGGTCCCGGTGCCGGGGTCGATCACCCCGGGGACGGCCAGCCCGATGCCGAGCACCCGCGCGCCGGTGGCCGGATCGCGCAGCACGTCCTCGCAGGCCGCCGCGAGCTGCCGCACCGGGTCGTCCGCGGGCGAGAACGGCCGGGTGAAGCGGGCCACCTCGCCCCCGTCGAGCCGTGCCAGCACGCCCATCAGGTGGTCGGGGTGCACGCGCAGGCCCAGCGTGTAGGCCGCGTCGGGAACCACCTCCAGCGGCACCTTCGGCCGTCCCCTGCCGCTGACCTGCGGCGGCAGCTCGCGCAGGAAGCCCAGGTCGATGAGGCGGCGGGTGTGCTCCGTCACGGTCGCGGCGCCGAGGCCCAGCCGGGCGGCGATCTGTGACCGGTTGAGCGGCCGTGACCCGAGCATGGCGAGGATCTCCGCCTTGATCAGGTCCTCCCGGTACGGGGGTGGGGGCATACCGCTCATTCTGCCTCTCTTGACGCCTTGCGCATCCCGACCCTAAGGTCAGCCACCATAATAATTTCGCCCCCGAAAAATATCACGGGCGGCGTCCAGGAGGGAGCGCAGATGCACATGCGCAGAGGTGTCCTGCTGGCCCTGGGGCTGGCAGGCGTGATGGTCACCACCGCGTGCGGCGGCGGCGGAGGCACCGGCACGTCGGGCGGCGCCCGCGACACGGGCGGCACCGTCACGCTGGACTGGGAGATGTGGGCCGGCAGCGAGGACGAGAAGGCGCAGCTCGACCATCTCGCCGCGCTCGTCACCCAGAAGCACCCCGCCATCAAGGTCAACCTCCGCACGGCGCCGTTCAACGACTACTTCACCAAGCTCCAGACCGAGTTCGCCGCCGGCAAGCAGCCGTGCGTGGTGTCCATGCAGAGCCTGCGCCTCAGCGCCTACGCCGACCTGCTGGAACCGCTCGACGGCAAGGCCGACGTCCAGGGCTTCGCCCCCGCCGCGCTGCAGGCCCTCAAGCTGGGCGGCAAGCAGCTCGCCCTGCCGTACGACCTGGCCTCGATGCTCCTCTACTACAACAAGGACGCCTTCACCAAGGCAGGAGTGGCCGAGCCGAAGAGCGGCTGGACCGTCGCCGACTTCGAGCAGGCGGCCAAGAAGCTCTCCACCGGCGGCAAGGCCGGGTTCGGCATGTCCTTCGCCGACCTGCACACGCTGTCGATGCTGCTGTCCTACAACGGCGCCCAGCCGGTCACCCCCGACGTGAAGCTGCAGTTCGACAGCCGGCCGATGGTGGACGCCCTCACCTGGTACGCCGGCCTGGCCACCGCCAAGGCGGCGCTGGTGCCCGCCAGCTCCTCCGACGTGGGCTGGGGCGAGACGCAGTTCGTCAACGGCAACGCGATGATGGCGGTCGACGGGTCGTGGAACATCGGCTCGGCCCTCAAGGACGCCAAGTTCGCCGTCGGGTTCGCGCCCCTGCCCGCCGGGTCCGGCGGGTCCAAGACCTACCTCGCCGCCTCCGGCTTCGGCGTCGCCAAGGGCTGCCCGTACCCGGCGGAGGCCGCCCAGGCCGTCTCGGTGCTGACCGGGCCGGACGCCCAGGCCTACCTGGCCGGGCAGGGCCGCAGCTTCCCCTCGCGCACCGACCAGCAGGCCGCCTACGAGGAGTTCCTGGTCAAGCAGGACCCGAAGAACGCCGAGGCGGTGCGCGGCGCCATCGCCTCGGTCAAGGACGGCCTGGCCGGCGGCGTCCCCCTGTTCACCACGAAGAACTGGGACAGCGTCGGCAAGCTCATGGCGCAGTACCTCATCCGGGTCTACACCGGCGACCAGTCGCCCCAGGACGCCCTCGCCACGATCCAGCAGCAGAGCGCCCGAGGCCAGTGAAGAGGCCAGTGAAACCGCGCACGACAGAGCAGTGGAGCGCGCTCGGCTTCGTCACGCCGAGCGTGCTCGGGCTGGGACTGTTCACCCTGTTCCCGGTCGGGATGGCCGTCGTCATGAGCTTCTTCCAGTGGCCCATGCTCGGCACGCGGGAGTTCGTCGGCCTGGACAACTTCCGCTACCTGCTCGGGGAGGACCCCGACTTCCTGTCCGCGCTGCGCAACACCTTCGTCTTCACCGGCCTGTACGTGCCGCTCAACATCCTGCTCGCGCTCGGCCTCGCCTTCTGGATCCACCGCTCGCGCTGGGCGAACCTGTGGCGGGTGCTGTTCTTCGTCCCGGCCATCACGCCCATGGTGGCCAACGCGGTGATCTGGAAGCTGCTCTTCCAGGCCCTCGGCGGGGCGCCGAACGTGCTGGCCGACGGCCGCACCGCGCTGCTCGCGGTGGTCGCGATGAGCGTGTGGCAGGGCTTCGGCTACAACATGATCGTCTTCTCCGCGGCCGTCAACGAGATGTCGCCCAGCGTGCTGGAGGCCGCCTCGCTCGACGGGGCGACCGGGCTGCGCAGGCTCGTCAGCGTGCAGCTCCCGCTGATCTCGCCGGCGCTGTTCTTCGCGGCCACCATGACGATGATCAACGCGCTGCAGGTGTTCACCCAGCCCTACATCCTCACGGCAGGCGGTCCGGGCAACGCGACCGAGACCCTGGTCATGAACGTCTACCAGGCCGGCTTCGAGTCCCGCGACCTCGGGCTGGCCGCGGCGGGCGCGTGGCTGCTGTTCGCGATCATCCTCGGCGTCACGGCCGTGCAGTTCGTGGGCCAGAAACGGTGGGTCCACTATGAGAGCTGAGTCCCCGAGGAGAGCCGGCCGCGTCGTCTCCCACGTCCTGCTGGCCGCCGTCGCCCTGACGTTCCTCTACCCGCTGATCTTCGCCGTCGCCACGGCCCTCAAGCCGCCGGGCGAGACGTTCGGCTCGCCGGGCTCCCTGGTCGGCTCGGAGCTGCGCTGGCGCAACTTCGCCGACGTCTTCGCCTACGTGCCCTTCGAGCGCTACATCGGCAACGGCGTGCTGGTGGCCGGCGCCGGCACCCTCGTAGTGCTGGCCGCCTCCGCGCTGTCGGCCTATGCCTTCGCCGCGTTGCGCTGGCGCGGCCGGGACGGGATCTTCCTGGTCTTCCTGGCCACCATGATGGTGCCGCAGGAGGTGCTGGTCGTCCCCATGTTCCTGCTCATGCAGGCGTTCGGCTGGGTCGACAGCTACCAGGCGCTCATCTTCCCGTGGGCGTTCACCGCCTTCGGCGCGTTCCTGCTGCGGCAGTTCTTCAAGAGCGTGCCGGGCGAGCTGCGCGAGGCGGCGCGCCTCGACGGCGCCGGGGAGGTGCGCGTCTTCCTGCGGGTCATGCTGCCGCTCGCCCGGCCCGCCCTGGGCGTGCTCGCCGTGTTCACCTTCATCGGCTACTGGAACAGCTTCCTGTGGCCGCTCATCATGATCAACGACGTGAACGCCAGAGGCACCGTGCCGCTCGGGCTGCAACTGTTCTTCGGCCAGAACGGCAACCAGTGGCACCTGGTCATGGCCGCCTCCGTCATCTCGATCCTGCCCACCCTGCTGCTGCTCGTCGCGCTGCAGAAACACCTGGTGAAGGGAATCGCCACGGCCGGGCTGGCCGGGCGCTGAAAGGAATCCATGCTCTTCTTCGATCGCCGGACCGGTCCCGACCTCGGTGAGGACGCGCCGCGCTACCCCGACCGACCGGTGCCCGACTGGTACCGGGACGCCAAGTTCGGCGTGTTCGTCCACTGGGGGCTGTACTCGGTCGCCGGGTGGGCGCCGCCCCGCCGGCCGGGCGAGGACGTGCCCGTGGAGCTCGAGTACAGCCACCACCAGTACGCCGAGTGGTACGCCAACACCCTGCGCATCCCCGGCTCGCCGACCGCCGCCTACCACGAGAGCTCCTTCGGCGTCGGCACCTCCTACGAGGACCTGGCCGACGCCTGGACCGCCGAGCGGTACGACCCCGACGGCTGGATGCGGCTGTTCGCCGCGTGCGGGGCGCGCTACGTGGTGCCGACGGCCAAGCACCACGACGGCTTCTGCCTGTGGGACACCGCCACCACCGGCTTCTCCAGCGTCCACCGGGGGCCCCGCCGCGACGTCGTCGCCGAGCTGGCCGGCGCCGCCCGGTCGGCGGGGCTGCGCTTCGGGCTCTACTACTCGGGGGCGCTCGACTGGCACGTGTCGCACTTCCCGCCGATCCGGTCGCTGACCGACCTGTTCACCCACCGGCGCAACGACCCGGCCTTCGCCCGCCACTGCTTCGAGCAGGTGCGGGAGCTGGTCGAGGCGCACCGGCCCGACGTGCTGTGGAACGACATCGACTGGCCCGACTCCGCCAAGGCCGCCGGGCCGTACAGCCTGGCCGAGCTGTTCGAGCACTACTACGACCTCGTGCCGGAGGGAGTGGTCAACGACCGGTGGGGCGTGCCGCACCTGGGCTTCCGCACCCGCGAGTACCGCACCGAGACCGGCACGCCCGC
Source organism: Nonomuraea rhodomycinica (assembly GCF_013363995.1). Classification (GTDB taxonomy): domain Bacteria; phylum Actinomycetota; class Actinomycetes; order Streptosporangiales; family Streptosporangiaceae; genus Nonomuraea; species Nonomuraea rhodomycinica. Next base: position 55,914 of record NZ_JABWGO010000012.1, read on the forward strand.
GTGGGCGTGGGAGGCGACGCGCGGCCTGGGCGCCTCGTTCGGCTACAACCGCGCCGAGGACGACACCCACCTCATCGACGCCACCGAGCTGGTCCACCTCCTGGTCGACACCGTCGCCAAGAACGGCAACCTGCTGCTCAACATCAGCCCGCGCGGCGACGGGTCACTGCCCGAGGCGCAGGTCGCCCGGCTGCGCGAGCTCGGCCGGTGGCTGGCCGCCCACCCGGACGCCGTCTACGGCACCCGCCCCTGGCACCGCCACGCCGAGCCGGTGGGGGCTCCGCTGCGTTACACCGTGCGCCCCGACGGGACGCTCAACGTGATCGCGCTCGACCCGGCGCACGGTGATTTCCGCCTGCCCGCCGACCTGCTCGGCCGCCCGGGCGCCCACTGGGGCGAGGGGGCCGCCGAGATCGGCCCGGACGGCACGGTCGTCATCCCGGAGGCCCTGCGCCACCTGCCGGCCGCCGTGCTGACCCTGCCACCGTCCTGACCTCGCCCGGCCGTCCTGACCGGTGACCCCTCAGAGCCGGTTGAGGCCGAGGACGTGCAGGACGGCCCGCCCCTCCTCGTCGGAGGCCGCCAGATCGACCTGGGCGTCGATGCCCCAGTCGCCGTCGCCCGCCGGGTCCTTGACCGTCTGGCGGACCTTCCACAGCCCGCTCTCCTCCTCGATGCGCAGCAGCGCCGGCCCGCGCGCGTCGGCGTCGGTGTGGATCTCCTCGTGCTCGTCGTAGTACGCGTCGAGCGCCGCTCCCCAGTCGACGTCGGGAGCCAGCTCCTCCAGCTCCTCCTCCTTCTCCAGCGCGCACAGCTCCACCAGCCGGAACATCGCGTTGCGCACCAGCACCCGGAACGCCCGCGGATTGGCGGTGACCGGCCGGACCTTGGTCTCCAGCTGCTCGTGCCGCTCCAGCGCCTCCGCCGGGTTGGTCAGCTTCTCCCACTCGTCGATCAGCGACGAGTCGACCTGCCGCACCAGCTCGCCCAGCCACTCGATGAGGTCGACCAGGTCGTCGGTCTTCAGGTGCTCGGGAACGGTGCGCGACAGCGTGCGGTAGGCGTCGGCCAGGTAGCGCAGCACCGTGCCCTCGGAGCGGGCCAGCTCGTAGAACTGGATGTACTCGCCGAACGTCATCGCCCGCTCGTACATGTCGCGCACCACCGACTTGGGGCTGACCGTGTAGTCGCCCACCCACGGGTGGCCCCGCCGGTACGTCTCGTAGGCCCCGAGCAGCAGCGTCTCCAGCGGCATCGGGTACATCACCTCGGCGAGGGCGTCCATGCGCTCCTCGTACTCCATGCCGTCGGCCTTCATCTGCGCGACCGCCTCGCCCCTGGCCTTCTTGAGCTGGGCGGACAGGATCTGGCGCGGGTCGTCGAGGATGGACTCGACGATGGAGACCATGTCCAGGGCGTAGCTCGGCGACTCCTTGTCGAGCAGGTCGAAGGCGGCCAGGGCGAAGGTGGACAACGCCTGGTTGAGCGCGAAGTCCTCCTGCAGCTCGATCGTCAGCCGGGCCCGGCGGCCCTGCTCGTCGGGCTCGGCGAGCTGCTCGACGATGCCGCCCGCGAGCAACGACCGGTAGATGGCGATGGCCTGGCTGATGTGCCGCCGCTGCCACTTGCGGTCCTCGTGGTTGTCGGTCAGCAGGTGCTTCATCGCCTGGAAGCAGTCGCCGGGCCGGTTGATGACGGCCAGCAGCATCGCGTTGCTCACCTTGAAGCGGGAGGCCAGCGGCTCGGGCTCGGCGCCCTGCAGCTTCTCGAACGTCTCCTCGCTCCAGCCGACGAACCCCTCCGGCGGCTTCTTGCGGGCGTAGCCGCGCCGCCGCTTCGGGTCGTCGCCGATCTTGGCCAGGGCCTTGGCGTTCTCGATGTCGTGCTCGGGCGCCTGGCAGGCGACGTAGCCGATCGTGTCGAACCCGGCCCGCCCGGCCCGGCCCGCGATCTGGTGGAACTCGCGGGCCCGCAGCCGGCGCACCTTGTTGCCGTCGTACTTCGACAGCGCGGTGAACAGCACGGTGCGGATCGGCACGTTGACGCCGACGCCCAGCGTGTCGGTGCCGCAGATGACCTTCAGCAGGCCCGCCTGCGCCAGCCGCTCCACCAGGCGGCGGTACTTGGGCAGCATGCCGGCGTGGTGCACGCCGATGCCGTGGCGCACGAGCCGCGACAGCGCCCGGCCGAAGCGCGTGGTGAAGCGGAAGCCGCCGATCATCGCGGCGATCGCCTCCTTCTCCGCCTTCGACGCCATGTTGATCGACATCAGCGCCTGCGCGCGTTCCATGGCGGCGGCCTGCGTGAAGTGGACGACGTACACGGGGGCCTGCCCGGTGCTGAGCATCTCCTCCAGCGTCTCGTGCAGCGGGGTCATGCGGTACGAGTAGACCAGCGGGACGGGCCGCTCGGCGTGCTTGACCACGGACGTCGGCCGGCCGGTGCGCCGGGTCAGGTCGCGCTCGAACATCGTGACGTCGCCCAGCGTGGCCGACATCAGCACGAACTGCACGTGCGGCAGCTCCAGCAGCGGCACCTGCCACGCCCAGCCCCGGTCGGGCTCGGCGTAGAAGTGGAACTCGTCCATGACGACCTGGCCGATGTCGGCCGCCGCCCCGTCGCGCAGCGCCACGTTGGCGAGGATCTCGGCGGTGCAGCAGATGATGGGGGCGCCCGGGTTGACGCTGGCGTCGCCGGTCATCATGCCGACGTTCTCGGTGCCGAAGATCGCGCACAGGTCGAAGAACTTCTCCGACACCAGGGCCTTGATCGGCGCCGTGTAGAACGTGCGGAGGTCCCGGGTGAGCGCCGTGAAGTGGGCGCCGGCCGCGACCAGGCTCTTGCCGGAGCCCGTCGGGGTCGCCAGGATCAGGTTGCTGCCGGAGACCACCTCGATGAGGGCCTCCTCCTGAGCGGGATAGAGCGTGAGCCCGCGTTCGGAGTTCCAGGAGACGAAGGCGTCGAAGATCGCGTCCGGTTCGGCGTCGATCTCTTCGGGGAGGCGGTCGATGAGAAGGCTCACGCCCTCTATCCTGCCGAAGAAACCCCGGTGGTCGAACCGCTCGTTCGCCGCGTTGACGCTCTGTTGCGGGCGTGCACGGGGGAGGGGGTGGAAACCCCGGTGGTCGAGCCGCTCGTTCGCGGCTTTGGCGCTCTGTTGTGGGCGTGCACGGGGGAGGGGGTGGAAACCCCGGTGGTCGAACCGCTCGTTCGCGGCGTTGACGCTCTGTCGCGGGCGTGCACGGGGGAGGGGGTGGAAACCCCGGTGGTCGAGCCGCTTGCCGGTAGCGCGGGTGGGTTGTCCGGCCCGGTGGTTCGGTCAGGGGGTGGCGGGGGCGTCCAGGGCGCGCTGGAGGAGGATCGTGTCGATCCAGCGGCCGTGCTTGAAGCCGACGCTCCTCAGCCGCCCCACCTGCTCGAAGCCGAACGCCGCGTGCAGCCTCAGCGAGGCGGGGTTGCCGCTGTCGCCGCCGTCGGCGACCACCGCCACCATCTGCCGCGTCCCGGCGCGGGCGGCGCGTTCGATGAGCTCGCCCAGCAGCAGCCGCCCCAGGCCGCGTCCCGTGGCCCCGGGCGCCAGGTAGACGGTGTCCTCCGCCGTGTGACGGTAGGCGGGCTTGGGCCGGAACGGGCCGGCGTAGGCGAAGCCGGTCACCTCGCCGTCCTCCTCCGTCACCAGGAACGGCAGCCCGGCCCCGGTGATGGCCGCGGCCTTGGCCCGCCAGTCCTCGACGCCGGGCGGCGTCTCGTCGAAGGTGGCCACGCTCTTCTCGACGTAATGGGCGTAGATGGAGGCGACGGCGGGGAGGTCGGACTCGGACAGCGGTCGTGGTGTCGTCATGTCATCCGATTGTGGCGGGCATCGCATGACAGGCGTGTTTCCGGGTGTTCACCGCTGCAGGGCGGGGGCCGGGCGGCGCGGCGCCGTCGTCAGCAGGAGCGCGCCGCCGACCGCCGCCACCGCCGCGACCGGCGCGATCCCCGGCGCGAAGCCCGCCACCGTGAGCGTCAGCACCCCGGCGCCGGTCAGCGCCGCCGCCAGGAGCATCCGCGGCCACCCGCCCGGCCGGTACGGCAGCGCGGGCGGCTCCTCGAACCGGGCGAACCCCTTCAGCAGCGGCCCCATCACCAGGCACAGAGCCCCGAACCAGAACGGCCACCCGGCCCACCAGCCCGCCCCGCCCGGCGCCGGCGTGTCCACGCCCAGCCCCACCACGACGACCCCGGTCACGGCGAACAGCGCCGGCATGTGCCACAGGTACACCGTCATGATCCGCGGCCCCGCCCAGGACAGCAGCCCGTCCAGCGGCAGCCGCAGGATCCGCCCGCGCAGCAGCAGGGCCAGCCCCACCTGCCCGAACGCCACGGCCAGCATGGCGAGCGTCGGGGGCGCCATGTTCGACATCTCGGCGCCGGGCAGGCCGATCATGCTGCCCGGGTACGGCCCCGCCCACACCAGCAGCGCCGCGGCCCCGAACCCGCCCGCCGCCATGACGCCCGGCCGGGTCAGCCGGCCCTCCGCGTACAGCAGGCCGAGCTGGTGGACCGCCAGCCACACGAACACGATGTTGAGGTAGCCCAGCGCGTCCAGGCCCGTGGAGAAGCGGGCGACGTCCGTCAGCACCGCGCCGGCGGCCAGCGCCGCAGGGACCCGCCCGCCGTGCCGCTCGTGCAGGCGGGCCATCAGCGGCATGGCCGTGACGGCGATGACGTAGACGGCGAGGAACCACAGGAGCTGGCCGGTCAGCCGCGCGCCCGTCTCCAGCGGCTGGGCCGGCACGCCGAGCGCCGCGAGCGCGTGCGGCAGCGGGATCCACACGGCCGCCAGCGGCAGCAGCGGCCAGGCCAGCCGCCGCAGCCGGGCCGCCAGCCACCGCGGCGCGTCGTGCCGGGCGCGGCGGAAGCTGATCGCGTTCGCGGCGCCGCCGGCGAAGAACACCAGCGGCATCACCTGGCTGAGCCACGTGACCACCCACACCCCGGGCGTCGCCAGCGCGTTGCCCGTCGTCAGGGTCGTCCCGTCGAAGGCGAGCACGGGGATCGTCCAGTGCTGGAACACCACCAGCGCGATGCCCAGGACGCGCAGCACGTCGATGAACGGGTCCCGGGCGACGCGCGGCGGGGCGGCCGCGACGGGGACGCCGGGCGGCGCCGGACGGTCGAGGAGGACGGTCATGGGGGAGAGCCTCGATTCATCGGCTTCGTCGGGAAGCGCGGGGAGGAGATGTCCCCAGGCTCCCGGCGCGGCCGTCCCGGCACATTCCCGCGGGCCGCCGAACCGCGGTCGAGACCTCACCACCGGCGGGGGTAGGGCGGGCCCTACCCCGGCATGCCTGCACACCGGGTCGAACCGGGGACGACACCGGCATACCGTTGCGCCATGCGTTCCCTCATGAGGCGTGTCCTGCTCGACACGCGTTACACGCTCGTGGGCTTCCCCACGACGGTCATCGGCTTCGCGATCCTGATCTCCGGGTTCGCCGCCGGCCTGGGCACCGCGGTCGTGTGGATCGGCGTGCCGATCCTGGCCGGCGTCCTCATGATCGCGCGCGGGTTCGCCGACGCCGAGCGCGGCTGGCTGTCCGACGTGCTGGGCCGCCCGCCCGTGCGTCCCCGCTACAAGCCCGCGCCCGAGGGGGCCGGCCGGTTCCGCCGGCTGATCAACCCGCTGACCAGCGGGCAGTCCTGGCTCGACCTGCTCCACGGCATCCTGAACCTGCCGATGGCGATCATCGCGTTCGTGCTGACCGTGGTGTTCTGGGCCCTCCCCTTCCTCGGCCTGACCTACCCCCTCTACGGCGTCGTGACCTCGCGCATCCCGGGCAACATGGAGCTGCCGGAGCTGCTCGGCTTCGGCCGCGGCTACGGCGTGAACGTCGTCTTCTACGTGTCGCTCGGCCTGCTGGGGTTGCTGGTCATGCCGTTCATGGTGCGCGGGGCCGCGCTGATCCGCGCCGGACTGGGCCGGGCGCTGCTGACCGGCGTCGCCGAGCTGCAGGAGCGCATCGACGACCTCGCCGAGGGCCGCGCCGCCGCCGTCTCCGCCGAGGCCAACGCGCTGCGCAAGCTGGAGCGCGACATCCACGACGGCCCCCAGCAGCGCCTGGTGTCGCTGGCCATGGAGCTGTCGCGCGCGCAGCGGCAGATGGCCAAGGACCCAGCGGCCGCCCAGGCCACGATCAGCTCCGCGATCACCGCCACCCGCGAGACGCTCGACGAGCTGCGCGCCCTGTCGCGCGGCATCGCGCCGCCCATCCTGTCCGACCGCGGCCTCGCGCCCGCGCTGGCCGCCCTCGCGAGCCGCTGCACGGTGCCCGTGGAGCTGGACGTGCAGATCGTCGGCCGCTTCCAGGCGGCCGTCGAGAACGCGATCTACTTCGTCGTCGCCGAGACCATGACGAACGTCGCCAAGCACAGCCGCGCCACCGTCTGCACCGTCCAGCTCACCCGCACCGGCAACGTCCTCATGCTGACGATCGGGGATGATGGGGTCGGCGGCGCACACGTCGCCAAGGGACACGGTCTCGCCGGGCTCGCCGACCGGCTCCGCGCGGTCGACGGGGAGCTCACGGTCGACTCGCCCGACGGCGGGCCGACAGTGATCGTGGCGGAGGTGCCGTGCGCGTAGTCGTGGCCGATGACGCGGTCCTGATCAGGGAGGGCCTGGTCAGGCTGCTGGAGGAGTTCGGCTGTGAGGTGGTGGCCGCCGTGGGCGACGGCGACTCCCTGGTCGCGGCGGTGTCCGAGCACCGGCCGGACGTGTCGGTGGTGGACGTGCGGATGCCGCCGTCCTTCACCGACGAGGGCCTGCGCGCCGCCGTCGAGGCCCGCAAGCGGGTGCCGGGGACGCCGGTGCTCATCCTGTCGCAGTACGTCGAGGTGTCGTACGCCGACGACCTGCTGGCCGACGCCCGGGGCGCGGTCGGCTACCTGCTGAAGGACCGGGTCGTGGACGTCGACGAGTTCCTGGAGGGCCTGCGGCGGGTGGCCGCGGGCGGCACCGTGTTCGATCCTCAGGTGGTGTCGCAGCTGATGGTGCGCAGGCGCAAGAACGACCCGCTGGCCCAGCTCACGCCGCGCGAGCGGGAGGTGCTGGGGCTCATGGCCGAGGGCAGGTCCAACCCGGCCATCGGGCGGCAGCTGGTGATCAGCGACGGGGCGGTGGAGAAGCACATCAGGAGCATCTTCAGCAAGCTCGGCCTCTACGCCGACGACAGCGACCAGCACCGCCGCGTGCTCGCCGTGCTGGCCTACCTGCGCTCCTGACCCGCGCTCCCGTACGTGCGGGGTCTCTCTCGGGGAGCCCGGCGGGTGGGGGAGGCCGGAGGCTGTGCGGGGCCGGTGGGGGTTCCGGGGCCGGGCGGCCGGCCGGCCCGCGCGGCGGACCCGCGCGGACCAGGCCACCCGGTCTCCAGGACCCGGCCACCCGGTGTCTAGCCGAGCGCCTCGACCAGCTTCTTGCGCTGCTGGGCGCCCAGGCCGCCGAGGCGGCGCTTCTCGTCGACGCCGGCCTCCTCCATCAGCGCGGTGGCCTTGGCCGGGCCGACACCCTTGACCGCGCGCAGCGCCTGCGACACCTTGATCTTCTTGGCGATGTCGTCGTCACGCTCAAGGAGCTGCGAGAACGTCATCTCGCCGGCCTTGACCTTGGCCAGCAGGGCGGTGCGCGCCGCGCGGGCCTCGGCCGCCTTCTCCAGAGCCGCCTTGCGCTGCTCGGGGGTGAGAGTGGGAAGTGCCATCTCTGTCTCCTCGGGGAGTTAAACGTTCGGGGTTCTGTTACCCGTAGTGCAGTGGCTAATCATGGCGGATACCAGCGGTTCTTGGTGCGGAAAGCGTCCGCTCAGGGCCGGAGCAGCGCCCGTGCGGCCGTCTCGGCGGGCGGCGGGGCCCCGCGCGGGGGAGCGGGGACGCCCGCGGGGCGCCGCCGCTGGGCACGCTCCCGCGACGCCGCCGCGCGGGCGTGGAAAACGGCTTCCGGCCAGGGCGTGGACGGCCTCGCCGGCGGCCGGGGCGGGCCCGCCGCTGTGACCGGGGCAAGGGCGCCGTCCGGCTGACGCACGGGCGTGGTCCCGGCCGCTCGCCGCTCACTGCGCGGAGGCCGGTAAAAGCCCAGGTGGCGGCCTACGTCGGCGTTCTTCACGGGACAGGTGTGTCCGCGCTCCCGCGCCCTCACGCGCCCGGCCGGTCCGCACGGGTCGCGGGCCCTTCTCTCGACGGCCCGCCGGTCGCGAGCCGCTCGGCCGGCCGCCGCCTCCCCTCGGGGGCCACCGGCCGACGGGGGCGGCCTCTCGGGCGGCCCGGGGAGGAACCGCTGGTAGATCACCGGGCAGGTGCCGGATTCCGGGCGGTGTCGGCGTTTCACCCGTCTCGCGTGTTTTGCATCACATTCTGATTTTCGGGCGTGTCGCGGCCACTTTTCCGGTGCCGACCATGCGCTATGGGCGCCGGAACACGGACAGCTCAGGCGTGGGCGCGGCGCCACTGGTCCACGGCGTCCACCGTGAGGAAGGCGTCGAAGACCGACTCCATGGCGCCGATCAGCGAACCGCGCCATCCGAGGGCCGAGGGGACGATCCGGGGCGGCCGTTCCCGGCGGATCGCCATCAGGCCGCGCTCGAACCGCTCCATGAGCTCCGGCAACGCCAGCCGGTGCAGATCCACGCCGAACCCCGACAGGGTCACCGCCTCCGGGTCGTGCGCGTTCACCAGGGCGGAGACGCCCCGGCCGAGCGCGCCGGCGCAGGACCTCACGGCCCGTACCGCCGCTTCGTCGCCCGCCGTGGCGGCGGAGAGCAGCCGCTCGGCGTGGTCGCGGCCCCGCCCGCCGCCGTGGGCGAGGCCGAGGTGGCGCAGCAGGGCGTTCGTGCCCACCTCCTGCCCCCAGCACCCGTACGCCCCGCACATGCAGGGCGCGTCACCGCCGGTGAGCGGCATGTGGCCGAACTCGGCGCCGACCCCGGTCGCCCCGGCCAGCGGGCGGCCGTCCACGATCAGCGTCCCGCCCAGGTCGAAGTCCACGTGCAGGTGCAGCCCCACGGCGACGCCGCGCAGCCCGCCCCGCCGCGCCTCGGCCAGCCCGGCGAACGCCGTGTCGTTGCCCACGACCAGCGGCCCGGGGAGGGCCAGCAGGCCGGGGACGTCCACCGAGGTCCAGCGCAGGTGCGCGATGTCGACGAGCCCGCCGGGGCGCACCGGGCCCGCCAGCGCCACGCCGGTGCCGACGACCCGGGGGGCCAGCCGTTCGAGCCGGGCGCGCAGCGCCGCGCCGAGGGGCACGAGCGCGCCCTCGGGCGTCCCGTCGTGCGGGCGCACCTCCACGACCGTGGCGCGCCCGCCCAGCTCGCACGCCGCGACCTCCCAGGCGTCCTCCCGCACGTCGACCGCGAGGGCGATCGGGCCGCGCGGATGCGGGCCCGGGACCTGCGTGGGCCTCCCTCGGCCGTGCTCGGCCGCCGGTTCCTCGTGCAGCAGCCCGCTCTCGGCCAGCTCCCCGACCAGCACCGACGCGGTGCCGCGGGCGAGGCCGAGGTCGCGGGTGAGCGCCGAGCGGGTCAGGGACGCGCCGCAGTCGTGCACCGCCCGCAGCAGCCGCACCCGGTTGTGGGCCCGCAACGCCCCGCTGGTCGTCGCCCCCGCCTCGTGCTCCGCTCGCATCTCCGGCGCTCCCTTCCCTCCGCGCGGCGCCCTTGCCGCACCCTCCGCGTCGCCGGTGGGGACGCGTCACGTCGCGTGCCACACCCCTGTGCCGCACACGTCGCTTCACTTACCACGGCCGGTCGCCGGTCCGTCCGGCGCTCCGGCCGGCGGGTCTGTCCGCGGCGGTCCCACCAGATGTTCGCGGCGGTCCCACCAGGTACCGCCGTTGTGCCGTCCGCCTGCTCCCGATTATGCTCTAGCCGTGAACATAAGTCTTGCGGTGGCGCGGCGCGCCCGGATCGCGGTGTTCGGCTACTTCTTCCTGGCGGGGTTCGTGATGGGCCTGTGGGCCGCCGGCCTGCCGTCCCTCAACGACCGGCTCGACCTCGGGCCGGCGCGGCTCGGCAGCGTGCTGCTGCTGATCTCCGGCGGGGCGCTGGTGTCCATGCTGGTGACCGGCCCGCTCGTGGACCGGTGGAGCAGCCGGGCCGTGTGCTGGGTGTCCGGCCCGCTGTCGGCGGCGGTGCTGCTGGGGCCCGCCCTGGCCTCCGGGTACCTGTGGCTGGCCGGGCTGGCCGTGGTGTTCGGCATGGGGCTGGGGGTGACGGAGGTGGCGATGAACACCCACTCCGTCGAGGTCGAGCACGCCTACGGACGGCCGATCATCTCCGCCTTCCACGGCACGTGGAGCCTGGGCGGCGCGGCCGGGGGCGGGCTGACGGCGCTGGTGCTGCAGACGGGGCTGGACGCGCAGGTGCTGCTCGTGGCGGCGGCGGTGGTCGTGCCGTTCGTGTACGTGCCGTTCGCCCTGCGTCTGCTCCCGGCGCGCCCGTCGCGGGACGTCCCGGCCGTGGACGGCGAGGTCGGCGCGGCGGCGGACGCGGGACGGGCGGCGGGCGAGGAGGCCCCGGCGGGCGGCGGCCGGGTGCGGCGGGCCGGCCCCGGGCTGCGGTGGGGGCTGGTGGCGATGCTCGGGCTGGCCGCGTTCGCGGGGCACCTGAGCGAGGGCGCCGCGATCGACTGGGCCGCCCTGCACGCCCGCTGGGTGCTCGGCACCGACCCGGCCGCCGCGCCCGTCGCGTACACGATCTTCTCCGTCGCCATGACCACCGTCCGGCTGCTCGGCGACCCCATCCGGGGGCGGCTCGGCTCCGTGCGCACGATCCAGCTCGCCGGGCTGCTCGCCGCCTTGGGGTACGTCCTCGTGCTCGCATCGCCGCTGGTGGGCGACGCGGTGCGGGTGGCGTGCGCGTGGACGGGATGGGCGCTGGCCGGGGTGGGGCTGGCCACGGTGGTGCCGGTCATCTTCAGCGCCGTGGGGGCCGCCGGCGGCCAGGTCGGCCGGGCGCTGTCGCTGGTGACGGCGTTCGGATACAGCGGGATGCTGGTGGGGCCCGCCGTGCTGGGATACGTCGCCGAGGCGTCGTCGCTGCCGGTCGCGCTGATCGTCCCGGCCGTGCTCGCGGCCGTCGTCGCGCTCGCCGGCGCCCCCGCCATCCGCTCCCTGTCCGCGGAGCACCCGCGGGCCGAGGTTCCCGTCCGTTCCTGACGCCCTCCGCGCCCCCGAGCCCGTTTCGTGACCGTTTCCCGGCCGAAAGCCGCGGCCTGCTCGGCCCGGCATGCCGTTGACCTGGTGTTATGTGATCGTGACTTGACCGGCATGGTGCCTGCCGGTTTCATGTCCGAAACACCGTAAACGTTTACAGATCCTTGCCGGAAACGTTTACGAACCCGGAAGGACGACCTTGGCACAGGGACCCACGATCACCACGATCGCCGAGCGCGCGGGCGTGTCCATCGCCTCCGTCTCGCGGGTGCTGAACGGCCTGCCCACCCGGCAGGAGACCGTGCGCAAGGTGATGGCGGCGGCCGAGGAGCTCGGCTACGTGCGCAACGCCGTGGCCCGGTCGCTGAAGTCCCGGCGCACGCATCAGGTCGCGTTCGCCATGGCCGACGTCGGCAACCCGGCGTACCTGGCGATGCTGCGCGAGATCCAGCCGGTGCTCAAGGCCGCCGGCTACCGCCTCGTGCTCCACTCCACCGGCGCCGTCGTCGCCGACGAGATCGACGTGCTGCACAGCCTCGGCGAACGCTACGTCGACGGCATGATCATGGTGCCGCTGCGCGTGACCGAGGCGCACCTGCAGATGCTGGGCGCCGCCCGCGCGCCCGTCGTCGTCATCGGCTCCGTGCCCGAGGGCACGCCCGTCGACAACGTGCGGGCCGACTCCCGCACCGGCGTGCGCCTGGCCGTCGACCACCTGCACGCGCTCGGCCGCCGCCGCATCGCGCTGGTCAACGGCCCGACCGACACCGTGCCCGGCGCGGCCCGCGGCGCCGCCTACCGCGAGGCGCTGGCCGAGCTGGGCCTGCCGTACGACGAGGAGCTGGTGGAGATCGGCGACTTCTACCGGGCGGAAGGGGGCCGCGCGGTCGCGGCCCTGCTCAACCGGGTGTCCGACGTCGACGCGCTCATGTGCGCCAACGACCTCATCGCGCTCGGCGCGCTCGACGTGCTGCGCGCGGCGGGCAAGCGGGTGCCGGAGGACGTCGCGGTGGTCGGCATGGACGACACGGACCTCGCCGCGGCCTCGTGGCCGTCGCTCACCAGCGTCTCGCTCGGGTCCGCCGAGCGCGGCCGGGTCGCCGCCGAGCTGCTGCTCGACCGGCTCCAGGACGGCGAGCACGAGCCCCGCGTGGTGACCGTGCCGCCCCGCCTGGTGGTGCGCGCCTCCACGACGCCGGAGCCGCCGGCCACGCGCGGCAGGAGCAGGGACGGCAGGAGCACGGAAGGAGGGGGCACGTCATGACGGCGACCGCGACCAGGCCAGCGCCGCCCACCCCGCCCGCGCGGCACGCGCGGCGCAGGAGGTTCTCACGGCAGACCCGCGAGATGTGGGTGCTCATGCTGCCCGCGCTCGTGCCGGTCCTGCTGTTCAGCGTGGGCCCGCTGCTGTACGGCATCGCGCTCGCGTTCACCGACGCGCGCAACACCCGCAACCACGAGACCAGCTTCGTCGGCCTGGACAACCTCGGCGAGCTGCTGACCGCCGAGGACTTCTGGTCGTCGTTCCGGATCGGCATGATCTGGGCGGTCTCGGTGACCGGCCTGCAGTTCCTCGCCGCCCTCGGCCTGGCGCTGCTGCTCAACCAGGACCTCAGGTTCAGGGGCGTGGCCCGGGTGCTCGCGGTCGTGCCGTGGGCGATGCCGCCGGTGGTCATCGGCCTGATGTGGAAGCTCGTCTACCACCCCGACGCCGGCATCCTGAACAGCCTGCTCGGCACGCACATCAACTGGCTGGCCGACTTCTCGCTCGCGCTGCCGGCGATCATCGTGGTCGGCGTCTGGACCGGCATGCCGCAGACGACGGTCGTCCTGCTGGCCGGGCTCCAGAACGTTCCCCGGGAGCTGTACGAGGCCGTCGAGGTGGACGGCGCGGGCCGCTGGCGCAAGTTCTGGAACATCACGCTGCCGCAGCTCAAGCCGGTCATCGTGGCCATCACCTCGCTCGACTTCGTGTGGAACATCAACCAGTTCGGCCTGGTCTACGTGCTCACCCAGGGCGGGCCGGGCGGCCAGACGCGGCTGCCGATGCTGTTCGCCTACGAGGAGGCGTTCCGGTACCGGTTCGCCGGCTACGCCTCGATGCTCGGCCTCGCGATGGCCGTCGTCGTGCTCGCGGCGCTCGGCCTGTACCTGTGGCGCCAGATGAGGGAGGCCAAGTGACCGTCACCACCCGCGGGAAGGCCGCCGGGCTGCGGCGCGTCCCGCAGTACCTCGCGCTGCTGGCCTACGTCGTCTTCCTGGCGTTCCCGCTGCTGTGGCTGCTGTCCACGGCGCTGAAGACGCCGCGCGAGATGGCGCTGGCCGACCCCACGTGGATCCCGCGCGAGCCGACGCTGGCCAACTTCGCCGACGCGTTCGGCGAGCAGGACCTCGTCGGCGCGGCCACCCGCAGCCTGGTCGTGGCGCTGGCCAGCAGCGTCGTCACCGTCGTGATCTCGCTGCCCGCCGCGTACGCGATGGCCCGCTACCGCGGCCTGGTCAACCGGATCGCCATCGGGTGGGTGCTGGTCAGCCAGGTCTTCCCGTTCATCCTGATCATCATCCCGCTCTTCATGATCCTGCGGGACATGGAGCTGGTGAACACGCTGCCCGGCCTGGTGGTCGTGCACGTGACGTTCACGCTGCCGTTCGCGCTGTGGATGCTCCAGGGATACGTGCGCGCCGTGCCGGCCGAGCTGGAGGAGGCCGCGGCCATGGACGGCGCCGGGCGGATCCGGACCATCATCGGCGTGGTGGCGCCGCTGCTCGCGCCCGGCGTGGTCGCGACGCTGCTGTTCGCGTTCATCTCGTCGTGGAACGAGTTCCTCTTCGCGCTCGTGATCCTGCAGGACCCCGACGTGATGACGCTCCCCCTGACACTGGTGCGCTTCACCGGCCCGGAGGGGGTGGCCCGGCTCGGCCCGCTGGCCGCCGCGTCGCTCATGGCGACCATCCCGAGCCTGATCTTTTTCGCAATCATCCAGCGGCGACTGAAGTCCGGCCTGATGGCCGGCGCCGTCAAGGGCTAGTAGGAGGCTCTCATGCGTATGAAGTCCGCTTTGGCGGCGGCGGCGATCGTCGCACTGGCCGCCGGCTGCGGCAGCGGTGGCGGCGGCGACAAGGGCGGCTCCGCGGCCGGCAAGCCCGGCGAGCCGGTGAAGCTGAACTTCCTCAGCCTGGCCTGGCAGAAGGAGTCGGTCGCCGCCAACAAGCAGATCGTCGACGAGTGGAACAAGGCCAACCCCACCATCCAGGTCACCTACGTCCAGGGCAGCTGGGACAACGTCAACGACCAGCTCGTCACCCAGTTCGCGGGCGGCACCGCGCCGGACGTCATCCACAACGACTCGCCCGCCCTGTCCGGCTTCGCCTCCGACGGCTACCTGCTCGACCTGTCCGACAAGCTGCCCGCCGAGCTGAAGAGCGACATCCCGCAGAAGTCCTGGGACACCGTCACCTTCGACGACGGCAAGGGCAAGCAGGGCGTGTACGGCGTGCCGTTCCTGCAGGAGTCGCAGGTCATCATCGCCAACAAGAAGCTGCTCGACGCCGCCGGCGTGCGCATCCCCACCCCCGACAACCCGTGGACGTGGGACGAGTTCTCCGAGGCCGCCAAGAAGATGACCAAGGGTGACAAATTCGGCGTGGCCTGGCCGATGAAGTCGCCGGTCAACAAGACCCTCAACCTGGCGCTGAACTTCGGCGGCACCTTCTTCCAGACCGTCGACGGCAAGACCACGGTCAAGGTCGGCCCGGAGGAGAAGCAGGTCCTCCAGCGCATCCACGACCAGCTCTACAAGGACCAGTCGGCCGACCCGGCGGCCCTCGGCCAGGGCACGGCCGACCCGCTGCCCGCCTTCTTCAACGGCAAGTTCGCCATGCTGCCCGCCGGCGTCTACCTGCGCCAGCAGGTCGCCGAGCAGGCGCCGAAGGGCTTCGAGTGGGTGACGCTGCCGCCGCTCAAGGGCACCACCTCCGACCAGGGCGCGGTCTCCCAGACCCTGTCGGTCGCGCAGGACAGCAAGCACCCGGACGAGGCGCTGAAGTTCATCTCGTACTTCCTCAACCCGACCAACCAGGCCAAGCTCGCCAAGGGCGACTGGCTGCTGCCGACCTCCGTCAAGGCCGCCTCCGACCCGTCGATGACGACCAAGGAGAACGGCTGGGACGTGGCCACGGCCTCGGCCAAGAACCTCGTCGTCGCCCCGTTCCTCAAGGTCAACGGCTTCGACGAGTGGAAGAGCAAGGTCGCCACGCCGGCGCTCCAGGAGTACTTCGCCAACAAGATCAGCATCGACGACGTGGCGAAGAAGCTGGTCGACGACGGCAACAAGGTGCTGGAGCGGTACCAGCGGTGACGTATCGCGCAGCGGTGACCCGTCCCGAGGCGGGGAGCCACCGCGACCGGGCCCGAGGGTGCCTGCTCGGCCTCGCGGCCGGCGACGCCCTCGGGGCGCCCGCGGAGAACCTCACCCCGGCCGAGATCCGGCGGCGCTGGGGCCGGCTCACCGAGATCGAGCGCGGCGGCACGGACGACACCGAGTACGCCATCTTCGCCGCCTCCCAGCTGGTCCGGCACGGGCACGGCCTCACCTCGGCCGCCGTGGCCGCCGCCTACCGGGCCGAGGTGCTGCCCCGGATCACCGGCCCCATGCGCGGGGCCGGGTTCTCGGAGCTGGGGACCGTCGAAGCGCTCCGCCGGGGTCTCGAACCGCCGATGACCGGGCTGGTTCACCAGCACGGCTGGTCGGACGGGCTGGCCATGCGGGCCGCGCCGTACGGGATCTTCTGCCCCGGTGACCCGGCCGAGGCCGCGCGGCTCGTGGCGGAGGACGGGCGGGTCAGCCAGTCGGGCGAGGGCGTCCTCGGCGGGCGCGCCGTCGCGGGCGCCGTGGCCGCCGCCATGGCGGGGCTGCCGCCACGCCAGGTCGTGGCGGCGGCGCTGTCGGTGGTGCCGGAGGACTCGTGGACGGCCCGCGCGGTCACCCGCGCCGTCGCCGCCGTCGACCGCACCCGGCACCGGCCCGCCGTCCAGGAGGGGCCGGGAGAGGCACGCGAGCCGGACGACGGGGAGGCGGCGCTGATGGAGGCGCTGCACGAGGCCGTCGTGGTGCGCCACTACCCGTGGACCGACGTCGCGCCCGAGGCCGTGGCGCTCGCCCTGGCCGCCTACCTGGCCGGTGACGGCGACGTGGAGGCGTCCGTGACGTTCGCCGTGAGCCTGGGCCGCGACGCCGACACCATCGGCGCCATCGCCGGGGCCGTCGCGGGCGCCGGGCAGGGCGAGGGCGGCGTGCCGGAACGGTGGGCCGCCCGCATCGGCCCGGTCGCGGGCACCTGCCTGCCCGTGGTGGCCGGCCGGCACGTCCTGACCGTCGCCGACGAGCTCACCGACGCGGCGGCCCGCCACCGGCCGGGCGCGGAAGCGGGCGACGACTCGCGGGCCGCCGCGAGCACCGTTCCGCGAGGGGGCGCGGGCGACGACCCGGCGCCCCCGCCGGCGGACCGGGAGACCGGCCCGCGGGCGGGCGGGCAAGCAGACGGACCGGGCGGCGCAAGCCGTACGGCGAAAGGACAGTAGACGACCATGTCGGGGGACAGAATCCGGGGGGCCTTCGCCGGGCTCGCCGTCGGCGACGCCGCGGGCTGGCCCGCCGGCCGGCACCGCTCCGCCCTGCACGCCCCGTGGAGCCGGCGCCTGCACCGGGAGCTCGACGCGTTCGCCGAGGAGCACCGGGTCACCACCCTGCCCGTGCCGTTCGCGCTGAACCAGCCCGTCGCCCCGCTCGCGCTCGGCCCGTCCGACGACGCCGAGTGGCTGGCCTGGACGGCGCTCACCATCGACCGGCCGCGCGCCGAGGCGTTCCGCGAGCTCCGCGAGCGGAACCCGGACCTGCGGGCGCGCATCTCGGTGGCCACCGCGCTGGACAACCTCGCCCGCGGCGTCGAGCCGCCCGCCAGCGGCCACGACAACCCGCACCACTTCGACGACGCCGCCGCCGTGCGGGCCGTCGCCTTCGGCGCGCTGGGCCGCGACCCCGCCGAGGACGCCCGCGTGACCAACGCCGGCGACGGCGTGCTCGGCGCGCTCGCCATGGCCGCCGCCGTCGGCGCGGCGGTCGCCACCGGCTCGGCCGGCCAGGCCGTCGAGGCGGCGCTGGCCGTTCTGCCCGAGGACACCGCCATCGGGCACAACGCGCGCCTCGCGATCGAGGTGGCGCGCGCGGCGGGCGACCCGTTCGCGGCCGTGCCCGCGCTCGACGCCGCCCTGCTCGACCACGTCTACAGCTACGCGGTGGGCGCCGCCCAGACCGTGCCCGTCGCACTGGCGCTGGCCGAGGTGTCGGGCGGCGCGCTCGGCCGGGCCGTGCCCGCCGCCGCCTGCCTGGCGCCGCTGGCCGACTCGGCGCCCGCCCTGACCGGCGCGATCACCGGGGCGTGCGGCGGCTTCGAGGCGATCCCGCAGGGGTGGACCGCCTCGGCCCGCACGCTGGCCGGCTGTTGCCTGCCGCACCTGGCGGGAACAGATCTCATCGAACTCACGGAGGAACTCGTATGACGCCGCTCGCAGATCAGCCCGCGGACCTGCTCACCGACAAGGCGGTGGGCTGTGTGGCGGGCGCGGCGGTCGGCGACGCGCTGGGCGGCGCCACCGAGGGCTGGACGCCCGAGCAGATCACCCAGCGGTACGGGGGGCCGGTCGAGGGCATCGTGCCGCCGTTCAACGAGGACTGGCGCAACGCCCGCCCCATCGCCCCGTACCACAAGGGCGACGGCCACATCACCGACGACACCCTGATGACGCACGCGCTCATCCGCGTCTACGAGAAGGTCCAGGGCCACCTGGACGCGTACGCGATGGCCGAGCACCTGGTGCCCGAGCTGATGGGGGAGCGGCGCTGGATCCCCGAGCTGGAGACCGAGGCCCTGCCGCTGCACCGGATCTTCCTCGCCGAGAAGTGGATCGTGGCTCGCCTGCACTACGGCCACGTGGACCCGCGCGAGGCCGGTGTCGGCAACATCGTCAACTGCGGCGCCGCCATGTACGTGGCGCCGGTCGGCGTCGTCAACGCCGCCGACCCCGACGCCGCCTACGCGGAGGCGATCGACCTCACCGGCGCGCACCAGTCCAGCTACGGGCGCGAGGCCGCCGGCGTGATGGCCGCGGCCGTCGCCGAGGCCATGCGCCCGGGCGCCACCCCCGACTCCGTCGTGGCCGCCTGCCTGCGGCTGGCCAAGGACGGCACCAGGGCCGCCATCGAGGCGGTCTGCGAGGCGGCGCGCGGGCTCGGGCACTGGGAGGGCTCGTTCGAGACGCTGCGCGCGGCGATGCGGCCCTACGACACGGTCGCCGACACCTACCGCGACCAGGGGCTCGGGGCGCGCCGGCCGAGCCGGGTGCACAGCATCGAGGAGCTGCCGCTGGCCCTCGGGTTCCTGGTGATCGCCAAGGGCGACTTCCGCGAGACGGTGCTGGGCGGCGTCAACTACGGGCGCGACGCCGACTCGATCGCCTCCATGGGCGGCGCCGTCGCGGGCGCGCTCGGCGGGCTCGCCGCGGTGCCGGGGGAGTGGGTCGAGGAGATCGGGCGGGCCAGCCGTACGGACCTGGTCGAGCCGGGGCGGGCGATCGCGCGGGTGGCGCGCCGCGTCCACGCCGACGACCAGGCGCGCCGCCGCGCCCACGAGAGCGCCTTCGCCGCCCTGCTCACCGCGGACGGCGCGCCGGGCGGCACCGCGAGCGGCGCGCTGGACGGCGCGGAGGGCGGGGCGTGATCCGTCTCACCTGGGTGCAGCCCGAGGACCTGGTGGGGCACGAGCTGCGCCAGGCCGCCGAGGACGGCCGCGACGTGCGGGAGATCGCCGCCCGGTGGCGCGCGGCCGGCGGCCACGACGCGCCGCCGCGCGCGGGCGCGTCCGAGCCGGGCGCGCTGCGGCTGCGCCCGCTGGCCGAGCGGCTGCTGGACGAGCTGGCGGCGATCCCGTCGCCGCTGGGCGAGCCCACCGACCTGGACGCGATCATCGCCGCGACCCCCGCCTGGCCCGCCCACCGGCCCGGCACGCGGACCGAAACGCAGCCCGGCACGCGGACCGGCGCCTCGCCCGCGCCCTCCGCGCCCTCCTCGCCGTCCGGAGCCGTCCCCGCGGTGGACCCGGCGCGGCTGCTGGGCGCCTGGGAGGGGCGGGCCGCCGGATGCGTGCTCGGCAAGCCCGTGGAGAAGATCCCGCGCGAGGGCGTCCGGGAGATCGCCCAGGCCACCGGCAACTGGCCGATCCGCGGCTGGTTCACGGCGCGGGGCCTGCCCGCCGACGTGGCCGCCCGCTGGCCCTGGAACCGGCGCAGCGCCGTCAACTCGCTGGCCGAGAACATCGACGGCGTCCCCGAGGACGACGACCTCAACTACCCGCTGCTCGCCCTGACCGTGCTGGAGCGCCACGGCCGCGGCTTCACCACCGACGACGTGGCCAAGCTGTGGCTGGACGAGCTGCCGGCCGGCCGCACGTTCACCGCCGAGCGGGTCGCGTACCGCAACCTGCTGTCCGGCGTCGAGCCGCCCGCGACGGCCACGCACCGCAACCCGTTCCGCGAGTGGATCGGCGCGCTCATCCGGACCGACGTGTACGGGTGGGTCAACCCGGGCGACCCGGCCACGGCCGCCGAGTACGCCTGGCGCGACGCCCGGCTGACGCACACCGCCAACGGCGTCTACGGCGCGATGTTCGCCGCCGCCCTGTGCGCGCAGTCGCTCGTGGCGACGTCCGTGGAGGAGGTGCTGGCCGCCGGCCTGTCGGTCGTCCCGCCCGCCTCGCGGCTGCACGACGCGGTACGGCGGGCCGCCGAGGACGCCGCCTCGGAGCCCGACTTCGAACGCGTCCTCGACCGCCTGCACGAACGGCACGCGGGCCTGCACTGGGTCCACACGATCAACAACGCCGCCCTGATCGCGGCCGCCCTGGTCCACGGCCGGGGCGACTTCACCGCCTCCATCGCCGGCGCCGTGGCCGGCGGCTGGGACACCGACTCGGCGGGCGCGACCGTCGGCTCGGTGGCGGGGGCGCTGAACGGCGGCGTGCCCGCCCGGTGGAAGATGAGGAACAGCCTGGCCAGCAGCCTGACCGGGTTCGACGGTATCGGGCTGGACGAGCTGGCCCGCCGCACCAGGGAGTTGATGAGGGCATGATCTCGGTGTTCGGCAGCGCGAACATGGACCTGGTCGCGTACGTGGACCAGGCCCCGAAGCGCGGTGAGACGGTCACCGGGCGGATGTTCCGCACCGTGCCCGGCGGCAAGGGCGCGAACCAGGCGATCGCCGCCGCCCGCGCCGGCACCGAGGTCTCCTTCCTGGGCGCGGTCGGCGACGACGCGTTCGGCGCGGAGATCCGCGACACGCTCGCGGTCGCCGGCGTGAACGTCGAGCGCCTGCGCCAGGTGCCCGGCCCCAGCGGCATCGCGCACATCGTGGTGGACGACGACGGCGGCAACTCGATCATCGTGGTGCCCGGCGCGAACGGCCAGGTCACCGCCCCCTCCGAGGAGGAGCGCGCGGTCATCGCGGCCTCCGCGTCGGTGCTGCTCCAGCTCGAACTGCCCATGCGGGCCGTCGTCGGCGCGGCCCGCGCCGCCCGCGAGGCGGGGGTGCCGGCCGTGCTCACCCCGGCGCCCGCGCAGCCGCTGCCCGACGAGCTGCTGGACGCCGTCGCGCTCATCGTCCCGAACGAGCACGAGGCCGCCGCCATCACCGGCGCCGCCGACCCCGGCGAGGCGCTGTCCCGGCTGCTCGAACGGGTGCCCGAGGTGGTGATCACGCTCGGCTCCGAGGGCGCCCTGTACGGCTCGCGCTCGGGCGAGCGGCTGCGCGTGCCGGCCGTACGGGTGGAGGCCGTGGACACCACGGCGGCGGGCGACACGTTCGTCGGCGCGCTCGCCGTGGCCAGGGCGGAGGGCCGGCCGGCGGAGGAGGCGCTGCGGTTCGCGTCGGTGGCGGCGGCGCTGTCGGTGCAGCGGGAGGGCGCGAGCACCTCCATGCCGAGCCGCGCGGAGATCGACGCGGCCCTCTAGACTGCTCCCCCATGATCATGATCATGGGGGAGGTCCGATGAGACGACGCCGCCGGCTGCTCGTGACTCTGGCGGTGGCCGTCGTGCTCGCGCTGGCCGCCACCGGCCTGTACCGGCTGGTCAACTCGCGGACGTACCAGGTCGCCGGCACGCTCGTGTCGCGGTTCGACACGCCGGAGAAGGTGGTCGCGCTCACCTTCGACGACGGGCCGGACGAGCACGCCGCCGAGGTGCTGGCCGCCCTCGCCGCCGAGGACGCGAAGGCCACCTTCTACGTCGTCGGCTCCCAGATGGAGAGGTTCCCGAAGGAGGCGGCGGCGCTCGTCGCGGCGGGGCACGAGCTGGGCAACCACACCTACACGCACCGGCGCATGGTGTTCGTCTCGCCGGACACCGTGAAGGACGAGGTGGAGCGGACGAACGCGCTGATCCGCGCCGCCGGCCAGAAGGGCGAGATCACCTTCCGGCCGCCGACGGGCAAGAAGCTGCTGACCCTGCCGATGTACCTGGCCGAGCACCACCAGACCACCGTCATGTGGGACGTCGAGCCCGACTCCGGCAAGACGCCGACGCCCCAGCAGATCGTGGCCGAGGTACGGGCCCAGGTGCGGCCCGGGTCGATCGTCCTGCTGCACCCCTGGTACGGGAGCGGGGCCAACACGCGGGCGGCCATCCGGGGCGTGGTGTCGGCGCTGCGCGCGGAAGGGTACGCGTTCGTCCCGGTCTCGGAACTGCTGGCCGGGTCGCAGGCGTGATCGGATTCCCCCGTCCCCGGCCACATCAGCGGCGCCGCGCGGGGCAGGGGACCGGTCATGAGCGACAAGCACGACGATCGTCCTGACGACCTGCCCGACACCGTGACCGGCCTCAACGCGGAGAGCGACGTCGTCGCCGAGCGGTCGGGAGCCGGCACGCCCCGCTCCCGCCGCCCCGTGCCCGTGGACCCGCCCGAGGCCCAGGCCGCAGGCGGGCAAGCCGGTGCGGAGGGTGGCGAGGAACCCGCCGCCGAGCGCGGCGCGGGCCGCGACGGCGAGACCGGCGAGGAGCCGGAGGTCCGCCCGGACGCCGGCCCCACCGGCTGACCGCCGCCCGACCCGGCCACGCCTGCTCCGCACCCCGCGCCCCGCGCCTCATGAGGTCTCCGGCTGAACCGGCTCCTCGGCATGCTCTCCGGCGGTGTACGGTTGACCCGATGACTCGATTCGCCAATCGGGTCAAGAGGTCACGGAGGAGATGCGATGAGCGACGATCGGGCCGGCATGATCCTGGACGCGGCCGGGGAGCTGCTGGTCGCGTGGGGATACCGGCGGGTGACGATCGAGGACGTCGCGCGCCGGGCCGGGGTCGGCAAGGGAACGGTCTACCTGCACTTCGCCACCAAGGAAGTGCTGTTCCTCACCGTGCTGATGCGTGAGCAGGCACGACTGCTCGACCGGTTCCTGACCGCCTTCCGAGCCGATCCGTCCCACGCGCTCCCGAGCGAGCTGGCCAGGCTGGCGTACCTGTCGGTGCACGAGGACCCGATCATCCGCTTGATCGTCACCGGTGACGCCGAGACGCTCGGGGCGCTCGCCCGCACCGGGGCCGACCACGTCGGCCCGCTCATGAAGGCACGCGCGCGGACGATCGCCGACTACTTCGAGATCATGCGCGAGCACGGCGTCGTACGCGACGATCTCGAGCCCGAGACGCGCCTGCACGCGTTCGTCGCGACCCTCACCGGATTCCTGACGGTCGACTCCTACCGCACGGACGAGGAGATCCCGCCGGCGGCAAGGGCCGACGCGCTCGCGTACATCGTCAGGTCGTCGCTCGAGACCCCCGACGCGCGCGAGCGCGTCGTCCGCGCCGTACCGCAGGCCATCGAGCTCTACCGCAGCCTGCGCGACCTGCTGATCGAGGGGATCAGCCGGCAGCAGCTCGCCTGAGCCCCCGCCTGAGCGGAGGAGCCGGCGCGGGCTGGTGCGCGGCGCCCGGAGCCTCCTCCCGAGACCGACGTTCCCTCACACTTGGAGTGGTGTAGGTCGTGACGACAACTCACCAGAGCCCGCCCCTCGTACGCCTGGCGCCCGCGATCGGACTGTTGTTCCTGGCGCCACTGGACGCGGAGGTCCTGATGGGGAACTTCCCGATCACCGACGTGATCGGGGTCGTGGGGTTCCTCGTCATCGGTCCCCTCTACGGCGCCGGCGCCCTGTTCATCCGTGAGGCGGTCCGGCGGACCGGGCGCGGCTGGCCGACCATGCTGGCGTTCGCGCTGGCGTACGGGATGTTCGAAGAGGCGTTCATCACCCAGACGCTCTGGGACGAGAACTGGGTCGGCGTCCGCATCCTCGACTACGGCTACATTCCCGCGCTGGGAACGGCGCTGCCGTGGGTCCTGTTCATGGCGGGCGTGCACACCATCTGGAGCATCAGCGTCCCGATCGCGATCATCGAGACGCTGGCCGGTCCACGCGGCACCACGCCGTGGCTGAAGGAGCGCGGCTTCCGGGCCGTGGCCGTGTTCTTCGCGCTCTACTCGGTGCTCGCCGCCGTCGCCAGGGCGGCGGACATCGGCCTGCTCGCCGGCCCGCTCCAGTTCGCCGGGGCCGCCGTGGTGGTCGCCGCGCTCGTCGTCCTCGGGCTCCGCCTGCGTCGCGCCGCCCCCACGACCGGGGGCGGCGCGCCCGCCCCCTGGGCGGTGTTCGCCTTCGCCCTGGCGGCAGGCGCGGTCTTCGTCCTCCTCTACGCCATCGATCCCACCGGCCTGTCGCCCTGGCTGGCGATCCCCCTCCCGGCATGGGGCAGCGTGCTCGGCTACCTGACCCTGTTCGCCGCGGCCGGCCTGCTGGTGAGGCGCTGGTCGCACCGCTCCGGCTGGTCGGACGCGCACCGGCTGGCGCTCGCGGCAGGAGCCATGCTCACCTACGCGTGGCACTCCTTCCCGTGGAAGCCGACCATGACCGTGCCCATCAGCCAGACGGTCGACCTGACCAGCAACGCGATCGCGACGGCCGGCGCGGTCGTCCTGCTCGTGATCGCGGCACGCCGGGTGTCCACCTGACCGGCCGGGCCTCCGGCGGGCGCCCCGCCCCATGGGTCACGGGCCGGACAGGTGGCGGGCGCACTCGTCGCGGTGGCGCAGCGTCAGCTCGCGCACCCGCGCCGGGTCGGCCAGGACGGCGCCGGAGACGGCCGGCACCACCGCGTGCCGTACCGAGGGGAACAGCCGTGCCAGGTCGGCGGGCGACAGGCCGCGCGGGCCGCCGACGCCCGGCACCAGGACCGGACCGTTGAGCCGGTCCAGCAGGCCGGAGCCCGGCACGCCGCCGAGCACCACGCCCACCGGCCCGAACGGCGTCCGGCCGGCGTTGGCCGCCTCGACGCCCGCGAGGACCCGCGCCGCGAGCGGTTCCCGGAAGGCCTCCGGACCGCCGGCGCGGGTGAGCACGAACACCCCGGCGTCGTTGGCGACGGCCGAGGTGATCGCCCCCTCCAGCGCCCCGAACCCGAAGTACGGGCTGAGCGTCACCGCGTCGGCCGCCAGCGGGCTGCCGTGGTCGAGGTACGCCTCGGCGTAGGCGGCCATGGTGGCGCCGGTGTCGCCGCGCCCGGCGTCGAGCACGACCAGCGGCCCGGCCTGGCGCAGGTCGGCCAGCACGGACTCCAGCACGGCGAACCCCCGGCTGCCCCACCGCTCGAAGAACGCCGGCTGCGGCTTGACCACGGCGGCCACGTCGCCCACGGCGTCGGCCACCGTGCGGCTGAAGCGCTCCAGCCCCGCCGGCGAGTCGTCCAGGCCCCACGCGTGCAGCAGCGCCGGGCTCGGGTCGAGGCCCACGCACAGCGGCCCGTACTTGTCGAGCCTGGCCCGCAGCCTGGTCCCGAACGGCTCCGTCATCGTCCCGCCCCCCACCCTCGCCGACGTTCGCAGGGTAGACCGGGCCGGAGCGGCCCGGAAAGCGTTGCGACGAGGGCGGTATGGGACGGGGCGGATCGGGTCACATCCAGGCCGTGGACCCGTCCGGGCGGGCCGGCACCCGGCGTTCCCAGTGCACCCAGTCGTCCTCCTCCAGGGCGGCCTCGTCGATCTCGACGCCCCAGCCGGGCCGGTCCGGGCGCAGCTCCAGGTGCCCGTCCACCGGCAGGTACGGGTCGGGGCACCAGGACACCTCGTCGGGCTTGTACTCCAGGATGGCGAAGTTGGTCGCCGCCGCCGCGAAATGCACGTTGGCGGCGGTGGCGAGCGGGCCGAGCGGGTTGTGCGGCGCCACCGGGACGTAGTGGGCGTCGGCGAGCGCGGCGATCCGCGTCATCTGCGTCAGCCCGCCGACCACGCAGATGTCGGGCTGTACGATGTCGGCCCCCTGCGCCGTCAGCAGCGCCAGGAACTCGTGCGGGGAGTACAGCGACTCGCCCGTCGCGAGCGGCACGGCCAGCTCCGACCGGATCCGCGCCCACGCCGGCAGGTGCTCGGGCCGGATCGGCTCCTCCAGGAACAGCGGCTGGTACGGGGCCAGCGCGGCGCCGAGCTCGACGGCCTGGCGCGGCTGCCAGAGGCAGGCGTGCGCGTCGAAGGCGAACTCCCACTCCGCCGGATGCTCCTCGCGCACCCGGCCGAAGTAGCCGCCCAGCTCGCCGGCCACCAGCCCGAACCGCGAGCGGTGCAGGTCGCGCCGGTACGGGCTGAGCTTGAACGCCGTGAACCCGAACCGCTCGTGCAGCGCGGCGGTCGTGTCCCGCAGCTCGGCCGGGTCGGGCGCGGAGTACAGGCCGGCGTAGACCCGCACCCGGTCGCGCACGGCGCCGCCGAGCAGCCGGTAGACCGGCACGCCCAGCGCCTTGCCGGCGATGTCCCACAGCGCGAGGTCGATCGCGGCGATCGCGGCCAGCCCCAGGGCGCCCTGCGGGAAGCGGCAGGACTGGAGCAGGAACTGGTTGACCCGGCTCGGGCTGCCCGCGTCCATGCCCTTGATCTGCTCGAAGAGGTAGTCGAGCAGTGGCGGGTAGGCCAGGTCGGGGCCGTGGTTGTAGACCTCGGACCAGCCGGCCGTCCCGTCGTCCGTCGTGATCTTGACCAGGACCCGCGGGCGGTCGCCCACCCGCTGGCGGAAGGTCCGCAGCGACGCGATCCTCACGGCCGCCCCTCCGGTTCGAGCTCCGGTACGGCCGCACGCCAGGACCTGATCGACTCGGCCACCTCCTCCGCCAGCGCGGCGGGCACCGGGTGGCTGGGCGGGCGCACCTCGCGCCGGCACAGGCCGAGCTGGTGCATCGCCTCCTTGACCACGGAGACGTTGTCGGCCGCGCGGTCGCGGGCCCGCAACTCCTCGAAGTGCCGGATCCGCCGCCACACCCGCGCCGCCGCGTCGTAGTCGCCGTCCCGCAGGGCCGCGAGCATCTCCAGCGACACCGCGGGGGCGACGTTGACCAGGCCGGAGGTGAACGCGCGGGCCCCGGCCTGCCAGTAGGCGGGCGCGTACGACTCCGCGAGGCCCGCCACCCACAGCAGGCCGTCGCCCGCCCGCGCGCGCGTCGTGGCGAACACGACCGGGTCCGGCACCGAGTACTTCAGCCCGACGACGTTCGGCGCCCGCTCGGCGAGCCGGGCGATGTCGGCGCCGGTGACCGCCGTGGTGCTGAGGTACGGCAGCACCCCGAGGTCCGGCACGGCCGCGGCGACGGCGGCGTTGTACTCGACCCAGCCCCGCGCCGACAGGTACGGCAGCACCGGCTGGTGGATCATGACGGCGTCGGCGCCCGCGTCCCGGGCGAAGCGGGCGTCCGAGATCGCGGTCGCGACGTCCAGCCCGACCCCGGCGACGATCGTCGTGCCAGGGCCGCGGGCGGAGACGACGCTGGTCAGGACGGCGCGCCGCTCGTCCGGGGACAGCGCGTAGAACTCGCCGGTGTTGCCGTTCGGGGTCAGCGCGGTGATCCCGTTGCCGACCAGGCGCCGGGCCAGCGCGACGGCCCGGTCGTGGTCGATCTCGCCGCCGGCGGTGTAGGGCACCACGGGGATGCCGATGACGGTGGCGAGGCGTTCCTTCAGGTCTCCGAGGTCCGGAGTGGTGCTCACGTGGTGGTCCTCTCAGGGGATGCGGTGCCCGTACCGGCCGGATCCGCCAGGGCCGGATCCGCCGGGGCCGGTGACGGCGTGACGGGCTTGACGCGCACCCAGAACAGATAGACGGCGGCGCTGACGAGGCAGCTCGCGGCGGCGCCGACCAGGGGGCCGACGTAGGAGCCGCCGCCGGCGCTCAGGAACAGCCCGATCGCGATCGGGCTGATGAGGTTGCCGAGCTGCGAGCCGAAGTTCTGGAACCCGGCGATGGAGCCGACGCTCGCCGGGGACGAGGCGACCTCCGCGGGGAGGCTCAGGATCGCGGCGCCCGCGAACGAGTGGGCGGCGCTGCTGACCGTGAGCACGATCATCAGCACGAGGTTGCTCTCGATGAACGGGGCGAAGCCGATGCAGGCGCTCAGGCCGAGACCGGAGACGATCGGGACCTTGCGCGCCAGGTTGGTGGACATCCCCTTGGCCAGCATGCGGTCCGACACGACGCCGCCGAGCACGGTGGCGCCGATGGCGATGAGCGCGGGGATCGCGCCCACCATCCCGAAGTCCTCCTTGCTGAACCCGCGGTCCTTGAGCAGGTAGCTCGGGTACCAGGTGAGGAAGAACGCTCCGGCGAGCGAGCGGAAGACGTACCCGGTCATCAGCGCCCACACCTGGTTGTCGCGCAGGAGCCGGCCCCAGAGGGCCTTGCCGGCGCCCGCCTCGGGGGCGGCCATCTCGGCCTGGTCGGAGCGGATGTGCGCGAGCTCCTCGGCCGAGACTCGCTTGTGCTGCTCGGGGTGCCGGTAGACCAGGTGCCAGCCGATGAGCCACGGGATGCCGAGCACGCCGATGACCAGGAAGGACAGCCGCCAGCCGCCGAGGACGGCCAGGGCTGTCACCACCGGGACCGAGAGCGCGGTGCCGATCTGCTGGCCCATGTCGAACAGGCTCGACGCGAATGCCCGCTCCTTGCGGGGGAACCACTGCGAGACGACCTTGACGTTGGCGGGCTGCACGGGCGCCTCGCCGACGCCGAGGCCGAGGCGCGAGACGATGACCCAGCCGAAGCTCTGGGTCGCGGCCATCAGAGCCGTCCAGATCGACCACCAGCCGACCGCGACCGGGTAGATCACCCGTGGGCCGAACCGGTCCAGCAGCCAGCCGGACGGGATCTGGAACAGGGCGTAGGTCCAGAAGAACGCCGAGAGCAGCACACCCTGCACGGCGGGGCTGAACTCGAACTCCTCGGACATGAACGGCATCGCGACGCTGAGCGCCGCGCGGTCGAGGTAGGCGATGGTCAGGCCGAGGGCCGAGAAGCCGACGATCGTCCACCGCATGCGGCTGCGCCGGGCCGACGGGGTGCCCGTCGGCGTAGAATGAGACATGGTTGCTCCTCTGACGGGGGGTGACAGAGACGCTCCCGAGGGAGCGTTTGTGTTCTCAGAGATGCGGCTCGGGATCTTGGCGGAGAACGGGCCGCATCTCGCTGATCCTCAGGCGGACGGCTCCCTCCTGAGATGTCTGGCCACGAAGCCCTCGATGTGCCGGCGCACGAGCCCGGCCGCGCCGTCGGCGTCGCCGGCCCGCACCTGCTCGAGGATCGCCGCGTGCTCCTCGGCCTCCTCCTCCCACGACGGGGAGCGTGACCACGAGGAGGCCGACACGAGCGCGGTCTGGTCCCGCAGCCCGTCCAGGGTGCGGACGAGCAGCGGGTTGCCGCAGCCCGCGTAGAGAGCGCCGTGGAAGTCGCGGTTGGCGACGCTGCGCTCCGACGCGTCGCCGGCGTGCGCGGCCCGCTCCAGTGCCCGCGCCGCCTCGGCGAAGCTGGCGCCGGCGGCGACGCTGCGCCGCACGGCCTCCGGCTCCAGCAGCAGGCGCATGTCGTAGACGCCGAGGGCGTCCTCGTCGCTCAGCTCGCGCACGGTGGTGCCCGTGTAGGGGCGGATGACGACGAGCCCCGTGCTCTCCAGCGCCTTGAGCGCCTCGCGCACCGGTGTCTTCGAGACGCCGAACTGGCCGGCCAGGTCGCTCTCGACCAGCGGGGTCCCCGGCTTGAACCGGCCGTTGAGTATCGCCGCCTTGATCGTCTCCAGCACGTGCGCCGTGCGGGACGGCAACGCGCCGGGACTGAGGACTGGCATCGCCACACGTACTCCTTGCGATGGCTCCCTGGTGGATCGCGCATCATATGCGATGTATGAGATGCGACTTTAAGCCGTATCGCGCCGGAGAAGCAAGGAAACCGCCGGGTGACGTGCCGGAAATGTCCGCGGGGTACCCGCCGGTCGCGCCGGGGTAGATCACCTGCATGTACGAGATCGCCCGCCGTACGCTGACGCTCCGCACCGAGCCGCCGAGCGAGGTCACCGTCACCGTCGGCGTGCCCGCGGAGGAGCCCACGGGCGACTGGTCGTGCCCGTACCGGATCGACGGGCTGGCCGGGTGGGAGCACGAGCGCAAGGTGACCGGCGTCGACGCGCTGGAGGCGGTGGACCTGGCGCTCGCCATGGTCCGCGCCGCGCTGGCCGGCTCGCACGAGGCCAAGGAGGGGCTGCTGAGCTGGGAGGAGGAGCCGGACGACCGGCGGCCCAAGACGGTCTACCTCACCTGGGACAAGGACGGCGACGTCGCCTACATCGCGATGAAGCACGAGATCGCGCCCGGGGAGGCCGTGCGCCAGGAGACGGTGGGCGGCGCCGTCCTGGACTACGGGGCCTCGGGGGAGCTGCTGGGCGTCGAGCTGCTGGACGCGGCGACCAGCCTGCCGTCCGAGATGCGGCTCTGAGCCGCGGCTCCAGGGGGTCGCGGCTCTAGGGGCGGGCGCCGCGCGACAGCAGCCACCGCCAGCGCGGCACCTCGAACGCGACGGTCGCCACGGCCAGCGCCGTCACGACGACCGCCACCGGCGCGGGCCAGGCCGCCCACGACGCGGCCACCGCGGCGACGAGTTGGAGCAGCACGAGCAGGATCGTCACGAACCCCGGCACGGGCACGATCACGTTGCGCTTGTCCCCGGGCGTGGAGAACAGCGTCGGCAGCCCGATCAGCACGACCACCGACAGGACGGCCAGCGGGACGGACCAGGGGGCGAGGGCCCACGGGGTGGCGACCCAGGCGACCAGCTCGGTGGCGAACCTCAGCGCGGACCCGGCGGGGTTGTCCTGACGGACGGTCTCGGTCACGCGGCGCACCCTATCGGGCTCCGCCGCACCCGCCGCGACCGGGCCCGCGACAGCAGGGACCGGGACGGCAAGGGCCGCGATAATCGACGCGTGACCCCGCCAAGCGACCTTCCCCCCGCCACCGACCACCAGGCCCGGCCGCGCGTCGTGGCCACCGACCTCGACGGCACCCTGCTCGACTCGACCGGCTCCGTCTCCCCGCGCACCCGCCGCGCGCTGCGCCTGGCGCGCGCGGCCGGCGCCGAGATCGTGTTCGTGACCGCCCGCGCGCCCCGCGGGGTCGAGCCGATCGCCGAGGCGGCCGGCGTCAGCGGCACCGCCGTGTGCAGCAACGGCGCCATCGTGTACGACCTGGCCGCCCGCGAGATCGTCACCCGGCACGACCTCCACCCCGAGGCCGCGGCCCACGTCATCGACGTCCTGGCCGAGGCGCTGCCCGGCGTCGCGTTCGCCGTCGAGACGGGCACGGTCGTGCTGGCCGAGCCCGGCTACGACGTCCACCACCACGACCCGAGGAGCCGGCGCGAGGTGCGGTCCGTGCGCGAGACGGCCGAGCCGTTCGTCAAGCTGCTGGCCTGGTCCGGCCGTCACTCGGTGGACGACATGGCCGCCGCGGCGGCCGAGGCGGTGGCGGGACGTGCCGAGGTGACGCACTCCGGCGTGGGCGGGCTGCTGGAGATCAGCGCGCCGGGGGTGACGAAGGCCGGCACGCTGGCCGGGTTCTGCGCGCAGCGGGGCGTCGAACCGGCCGAGGTGGCCGCGTTCGGCGACATGCCCAACGACCTCGCCGTCCTCGCCTTCGCGGGCGCCGGGTACGCCATGGCCAACGCCCACCACCTGGTGCTCGCGGCCGTGGAGCGGCGGACGCTGTCGAACGACGACCACGGCGTGGCCGTCGTCCTCGAACGCCTCTACGGCCCCTGACCCGCCGCCCGGCGCATGACAAATGTCAGCGTGAAGGCAGGACGCACGGCACCAGGGACGCGCCCGGGCCGCTCCTAGCGTGGATGCCATGGAGACCATCCCATCCACCCCCGCCTTCGCCCTGACCGGCGTCGCCAAGCACTTCGGCGACGTGCGGGCGGTCGAAGGCCTGAGCCTCACCGCCGCGGCGGGAGGCGCCATCGCCCTGCTCGGCCCCAACGGGGCCGGCAAGTCCACCACCGTGTCGCTGCTGCTCGGCCTGGCCCGGCCCACGTCCGGCACGGTACGCGTCCTCGGCGGCACCCCCGAGGAGGCCGTCGCGCGAGGCCGCGTCGGCGCCATGCTCCAGCAGGGCGAGCTGATGCCCGAACTGACCGTCGGCGAGCTCGTCGGCTTCGTGCGCGGCCTCTACCCCCGGCCGCTGCCGCTGTCCGAGATCCTCGACCTGGCCGACCTCGGCTCCCTGGCCAAGCGGCGCGCGAAGGGGCTGTCGGGCGGCCAGGCCCAGCGGGTCAGGTTCGCGCTGGCCGTCGCGGGCGCCCCCGACCTGCTCGTGCTCGACGAGCCGACCGCCGCGATGGACGTCGAGTCGCGGCGGCGTTTCTGGGACGGCATGCGGGCGTACGCGGCGGGCGGCCGTACGGTGCTGTTCGCCACCCACTACCTGGAGGAGGCCGACCAGCACGCCGACCGGGTGCTCGTCATCGCCCGCGGCCGGCTGGCCGCCGACGGCACCCCCGCCGAGATCAAGGCCACGGCGGGCGGGCGGCTGGTCACCTTCCGCCTCGGCGACCAGCCGGCCGCCGGTCTGGACGCCCTGCCGGGCGTCACCTCGGTCGAGATCCGCGACGGCGTGGCCCGGCTGCGCACCGACGACGCCGCCCGCACCACCGCCGCGCTGTACCGCGGCACCACGCTGGAGGTCCACGACCTGGAGGTCTCCGGCGGCCACCTCGAAGACGCCTTCCTCGCCCTCACCCGGGAGCCGTGATGCTCGCCTCGTACGTGCGGCTGGAGATCCTCCGCATGGTCCGCAACCGGAGGTACCTGATCCTCGGGATCGGCTTCCCCCTCGTCATCTACCTGCTCAACGCCAACGTCTTCGGCAAGGGCACCACCGACGGCGGCGTCGCCCTCAGCGCGTACGTCATGGTCTCCATGGCCGCCTATGGCGCGATCTCGGGGACCCTGGTCAACACCGCCGGCCCGTGGGCGCAGGAACGCGCCTCCGGCTGGCTGCCGCAGCTCCAGGTCACGCCGCTGCGCGGCTGGATGATCATCGTGGGCAAGCTGGTGGGCGCGCTGACGCTGGTCCTGCCCTCGATGCTGCTCGTGTGCCTGGCCGGCGCGCTCACCCAGGGGGTGTCGCTGTCCGCGGGACAGTGGGCGGCGCTGGTAGGGGCGCTGTGGGCGGGGGCCGTCCCGTTCGTCGCGCTGGGACTGGTCGTGGGCTCGCTGCTGCGGCCCGACGCCGTCCAGCCCGTCACCATGATCACCATGCTGGGGCTGGTGATCGTGGGCGGGCTCTGGTTCCCGGTCAGCGCCATGGGCGAGACCATGCGCTCCATCGCCGAGGTGACCCCCGCCTACTCCTACGCCGACATGGGCTGGAGCGTCATCGCCGGGCACGGGGTGCCCCTGCCGGACGCGCTCACGGTCGCCGGCTGGGCGGCGGCCCTCGGAGTGCTCGCCGTCCTCGCCTACCGGCGGGCTACCGTACGCGCTTGACTTCCTCTCCACGGCTGAAGCCGGGGGATTCCGACCCTCGCGGGTCGGGTTTCCTGCTTCACCGCCAGTCGCCCGCCGGGCTTACGCCCTTGAGGTCCTACACCGGCTCCACAGGCGTTTCACCTCTCCGCCAGCTCGGCGGCGAGGATGTTGATCGCGGCGTTGACGTCGCGGTCGTGCAGCGCACCGCAGGCGCACTGCCACACCCGGACGGCCAGCGGCATCTCGCCCTGCAGGGCACCGCACGCCGAACACAGCTTGGAGGAAGGGAACCATCGGTCGATCACGATGAGTTCCCGCCCGTACCAGGCGGCCTTGTACTCCAGCATGGACCGCATCTGGCGCCAGGAGGCGTCGCAGACGGCACGGGCCAGGCCGTGATTCTTGACCAAGTTGCGGACAGTGAGATCCTCGATCACGACCGTTTGGTTCTCACGGACGAGCCGAGTGGTGAGCTTGTGCAGGAAGTCGCGCCGCCGGTCGGTGATCCGGGCGTGAACGCGGGCGAGCTTGAGTTTCGCCTTCTGCCGGTTGGCCGAACCCTTCTCCTTGCGGGCGAGATCGCGCTGGGCCCGGGCGAGCTTGCGGCGGTCGGCCCGTTCATGCTCCGGGCCGGCCGCGTCCTTGGAGACAGTGACCGTGGACGGCTGCGCGCCCTGCGGCAGGGGCCGCGACCACACGATGTCCAGCGGTTGGCGCATCTTGGCGAGGGTGAGCCGCCCGTCTCGCCATGTGAAGGCCGAGCGGGTGTACTCGGCCGATGCCCGCGACTTCTCGCGGGACTTGAAGGCCGGGTAGCGGGCCCGGCGGGCGAAGAAGTGCGCGAACGCCGCCTGAAGGTGGCGCAGCGCCTGCTGAAGCGGAACGCTCGACACCTCGTTCAGGAACGCCAGCTCGTCGGTCTTCTTCCAGGCGGTGAGGGTGGCCGAGGACTCCGCGTAGGAAATGCGGCGGCCTTCCGAGGTGTAGGCGCGGGTCCGCTCGGCCAGGGTCTTGTTGTAGACCAGGCGCACGCAGCCGAACGTCCGAGCGAGTTCTTCGGCCTGCTCGGACGTCGGATGGAAGCGGTACCTGTAGGCCCGCTTCACGACCTGCGCCACGCCTCACCTCGTACCAGGCGGTCGATGGAGAATCGCTTCGATGTTCGCATCCATCGTGCGGCACTGTCCCGCGTTTCCTCCCGGGGGGCCTCCGTGCTCAAGGAGATTCGATGAGCGTTCCCGAGCCGCCGCGTGACGGCCTCTCGCCCGCCAGGCGGCTGCTGAGTGTCTCCGTCGGGCTGGTCTACCTCGTGGCCCCTGTCCTGGGGGTGCTGAACGGGGAGATCACCGGCGCCCGGGCGGTGTGGGCCTGCGTGGCGCTGGCCGGGTTCGTCGCCGCCTACGCGGGGATCGTGCTCAGCCAGCGGACGTTCGGCCGTCCGGGGCGCTGGACGTACCCGCTGCTCGGGTTCACCACGCTGCTCGCCGTGGCGCTCCCGCCGATCTTCGGCGGGGCCTGGCTGGCGCTGCCGGTCTACATGAGCGTGGCCTACGCCATGACGCTGCCGAAGCGGGGGGCAGCGGTCGCCGTCGCCGGCATGGGCGTCACCATCGTCGTGCTCGGCGGGCTCATGGGCACCGACCCGGGCACCCTGCTCCTGTTCGTCTTCCAGGTCGCGACCCTGGGGGTGCTGTTCACCAACGTGCGCAACACCCGGCTGCTGGTGTCCCGGCTGCGGGAGGCCCAGGGCGAGGTGGCCAGGCTCGCGGCCGGGGAGGAGCGCCTGCGCATCGCCCGCGACCTGCACGACCTGCTCGGCCACAGCCTGTCGCTCATCGCCATGAAGGCCGAGCTGGCCGGGCGGCTGGCCGAGGAGTCGCCGCGGGCCCTGCGGGAGATCCGCGACATCGAGGAGGTGGCCCGCCAGGCGCTGGTCGAGGTGCGCGAGGCCGTCACCGGCTACCGGCAGCGGGGGCTGGCCGAGGCGGTCGACGGCGCCCGCGCCGCGCTGGAGTCGGCGGGCACGGACACGGTCGTGCGGCTGACGGGGACGCCGCTGCCGCCCGCGCTCGACGGGCTGCTCGCGTGGGCGGTCCGCGAGGGGAGCACGAACGTGCTGCGCCACTCGGGGGCGCGGCGCTGCGAGATCGCCGTGACGTACGACGGGGCGGAGGCCACACTGGAGATCACCGACGACGGACGCGGCCACGCGGGGTCGGGGGCCTCACAAGAGGCGTACCGGCTGACCGGGCCGGTGGGCGAGGGGGAGGGCGACGGGCCGGCCGGGCCGGTGGGCGAGGGGAAGGGCGACGGGCCGGTCGGCTCGGTGGGCGAGGGGGAGGGCAATGGGCTGGCCGGGCTGGCGGAGCGGGTCGCGGCGGCGGGCGGGACGATGACGGCGGGCCGGGTGCGCGGCGGTTTCCGGCTCGTCGTCCGGGTCCCGGCCCCGGCCGGCTCGGGCGATCCGACCGAGCCTGCCGTCCCGGCCGAGTCGGGTGCCGCCGCCGGTGAGGCCGTGACGGCGGTGCGGGTGGTGCGGGGCGTGCCCGGCGAGACGGGGGCGGAGCGGACGTGATCAGGATCATCCTGGCCGAGGACCAGGCCATGGTGCGCGGCGCGCTCGTCACCCTGCTCGGCCTGGAGGGCGACATCGAGGTGGTCGGCGAGGCCGCCTCCGGGCCCGAGGCGGTGGCCGTGGCGCGCAAGACGGAGCCGGACGTCGCGCTGCTCGACGTCGAGATGCCCGGCGGCGACGGCATCACCGCCGCCGAGGAGATCCGCCGGGTGCTGCCCGGCTGCCGGGTGGTGATCCTGACGACGTTCGGCCGGCCGGGCTACCTGCGCCGGGCGATGGAGGCGGGCGCGGCGGCGTTCCTCGTCAAGGACAGCCCGGCGCGGGAGCTGGCCGCCGCGGTGCGCCGCGTGCGGGCCGGTGAACGGGTCATCGACCCCGGCCTGGCCGCCGCCGCGCTCAGCGCCGGCCCGAACCCGCTGTCGGGCCGGGAGCGGGACGTGCTCGCCGCCGCGGCCGACGGCTCCACGATCGCCGACATCGCCGCCCGCCTCCACCTGTCGGAGGGCACGGTACGCAACTACCTGTCGTCGGCCATCGGCAAGACCCGCACCCGCAACCGCGTCGAGGCCGTCCGCCACGCCCAGGCCCAGGGCTGGCTGTAGGGCTCCGGCGGTACGGGCGGGGAGGGGGCCTAACGGCCGCTGCTCACCCCGTGGTACTGGAGGGTCTGCACGTACGGCTCTTCGCGTACGCCGACTGCGCCGCGGCCGGCTGGACGCGGTGGGTGAGGTGGAGGACGTCGTTCGTCACCTTGGGGCAGCCCAGCCTGAAGCAGGTCAGGTGGTACGAGCTGATGTCCAGGTACGTTCAGCCGTTGTTCGCGGACGGGGCGAACCGGGTGCCCTCGGAGGCCGCGTCGCGGTCAGCCCGCCGGTTCGCCGGCCGCCTCCAGGCGGTCCTGTGCCGCCATCACCTCGTCCACGTGCTCGGCGGCCCACCGGCCGAGCCCCTCGATCGGCTCCAGCAGCGTCTCGCCCAGCTCGGTGAGCGCGTACTCCACGCGGGGCGGCGCCTCGGCGTACGCCCTGCGCGTCACCAGCCCGTTGGCCTCCAGGCGGCGCAGCGTCTCGGTGAGCATCTTGGGGCTGATGCCGCCGATCGCCGCCCGCAACTCCCCGGGGCGGCGCGGCCCGTGCCGCAGGCCCCACACGACCACGGCGTTCCAGGTGTTGGCGATCAGGTCGAAGGCCAGCCTGGCCTGGCAGTCGGCGAGGAACGCCATGAACGCCTCCCTCCTCGGCGCGCTCTCACGCCACGACGGCCAGCAGCATGGTCACGGCTCCGGCCAGCGCCGGATCGCCGGTCAGCGCCGCGCGGGCGCGGGCCTGCCCGACCGTGATCCCCCTGCTCGCCAGCCGCCAGAACGTGTCCTGGTCCATGGTGACGCGCGCGGCGGGCCGCGCCTCGCCCGGGTCCAGTCTCCACCGGCCGTCCCGCCTGACCGCGAGCCACCTCCCGCCGGCGGGTCCGGTGACCTCCAGCTCGACGGCCGTGCCGTCCGGCCGTGCCTCCGCCTGCAGCGCCCGCGGCAGGGCCCGGGCGAAGATCTCCAGGACCGGCCGTACGAGCTCGGGGTCGTCGGCCCCGGGGACGCCCACGGCGTCGCGCACCTGCTGCTGGTGCACCCAGAACTCGGTGTACTCGCGGCCGACGTCCAGCCATGCCGGGCTCGGCAGGTCCGTCGCCGCCCACGACACGTCCAGGCCGGCGGGCCCGGTGAGGTCCACGGCCGCCCACATCGCGTCGAGCCGGGGTCCGAGGTGGTCCAGCAGCTCGATCATCAGCCTCGGGCTGAGCTGGCGGGACGCCCTGACGAACTCCTCGTTGACGCGCGCCAGGTAGGACGGCAGCGTCTCGTCGGAGGCGAAGACCGCGCCACCGTGCCCGTCACGGCCGCCCGACAGCCGCCGCGCGTAGTCGTTGAGGACGTGCCCGACGACGTCGTGGACGTCCCAGCCGGGGCAGACCGTCGGCCGCGCCCAGTCCGCCGGCCCGAGCCCGCCGAGCAGGTCCAGCAGGGCGCGCCGCTCGCGCGGGAACAGCGGGCGCACGTCGACGGCCGGTCCGAAGATCGTCATTCCTCAACCGTACGCGAAAGGCACCGATTGGTGCGCATCGACCTCCGTACCGTCGTCCTCGTCACCACCCCTTCTGACGAACGGAGCAACACCATGCGGATCGGCATCCTGGGCGCGGGCGGCATGGCCGACGCCCTCGGCACCCAGTGGTTCCGCGCCGGGCACGAGGTCATGATCAGCGGCCGCGACCCCGTGCGGGCGACGGCCTCGGCGGCGCGGATGACCGGCGCGGCCGGCGTGTCCCACGGGGCCGTGCTGACGGGCACGTGGGCGGAGGCGGCCGCGTTCGGCGACGTCGTGATGGCCGCCGTCCGGGAGGCGGGACTGCGCGACGTGCTCACCGCCGCCGGCCCGGCGCTGCGCGGCAAGCCGCTCATCGACGTGACGAACTCCGCCACGCCGGACTCGTACGACCCCGTGCGTCCGATCGCCCGGATGGCGGCGGATATCACAGGTGCTCACGTTGTGAAGGCGTTCAACCTGGGACACGTGGACGTCTGGCGCATGACGCCGCCCGTCTTCGGCGGCCGGCCGCTGGCGGTGCCGCTCTGCGGCGACGACCCGGAGGCCGTGGAGAAGGTGCGGGGGCTGGTCGCCGAGCTCGGCTGCACCCCGCTGGACGGCGGCGGCCTCGCCCGTGCCACGCTCCTGGAGGCCACGGCCGCGTTCGTCATCGGCCTGTGGTTCGGCGGCGCCGACGCCCAGGCCATCCTCACCCCGCTGGAGCACGCCGGCGCCTGACCCCGGCCGAGGCGATGGTCAGGCCGGTGCGGTCAGGCCGGGTGGCGGGCGAGGTGGTCGGCGCGGCGGACGGGCTCCGGCAGCCGGTAGCGGGGCGACAGGCGCAGCACCTGCTCCGTGGCCGTCTCCAGGGAGAGGCGGTGGCCGGGGGAGACGTACACCGGCTTGACCCCCTCGCGGGTGCGGACCGCCCGGCCCACCGTCCGCCCGTCCAGCATGATCGGCGTCCACGAGCCGCGCCCCGCCTCCGGAGGCGCGTGGTCGCCGACGAACGGCGTCTTGCCCACCCCCATCGCCGGCAGCCCGGTCAGCACCCCGAGGTGGCAGGCCAGGCCGAACCCCCGGGGGTGCGCCACCCCGTACCCGTCGCACACCAGCAGGTCCGGCGTGGTCCGCAGCTGTTCCAGGGCCTCGACCAGCGCGGGCAGCTCCCGGAAGGCGAACAGCCCGGGCACGTACGGGAACCGCGCCCGGCCCTCGGCGGTCACCTGCTCCACCACCTCCAGCGTGGCGGCGTCGAGCACGACCACCGCCGCCCGCACCCGGTCGTCACCGTGGTAGTGGACGTCCAGGCCCGCCACGACGCCGAACGACGCCGGCCCGGTGAGCTCGACCCGCGGACGGAGCCGGTCCTGGACGGCCCGTGCCTCCTCGACGGTGGCCGGCCACGGGTGAAGCTGGTTCACGCGCACATGATCAATGTAGCCCCGCGGGAAGGTCGTGACGGCACCCGCCCACCCGGGACGAAACGGACAGCCCCTAGCATGTCCAGGTGATCGTGGGTGACGTGCTGGGACTTCTCGGCGTCGGTGTGGCGGCCGGGATCGTCAGCACCGTGGTCAGCCTCGCCTCGATCGTGTCCTATCCCGCGCTGCTGGCCTTCGGCCTGCCGCCGCTCACCGCCAACGTCACCAACACGGTGGCCCTGCTGTTCACCGGCCTCGGCGCGGCGGCCGGCTCGCGGCCCGAGCTGGCCGGGCAGGGCGAGCGGGTGCTCCGGCTCGGCTGGGTCACCGCCCTCGGCGGCGCGGCCGGCGCGGCGCTGCTGCTGCTCACGCCGTCGCGGACGTTCGAGCTGATCGCGCCGTGGCTCATCGCGGGGGCCTCGCTGCTGCTCGTCCGGCCGCCGTCGGCGCGCAAGCACGAGGAGCACGGCGTGCTCGCCCGGATCGCGCTGTTCGTCGTGGCCGTCTACATCGGCTACTTCGGCGCGGCGGGCGGCATCCTCATGTTCGCGGTGCTGTCGGCGATGCTCGACCAGGCGCCCGCCCGGACGAACGCGGTCAAGAACGTGGTGTCGGGGCTGGCCAACGCGGTCGCGGCGATCGGGTTCGCGCTGTTCGGCCCCGTGGACTGGGTGGCGGTGGGGCCGCTCGCGGCCGGGTTCCTGCTCGGCGGGTGGATCGGGCCGAAGATCGCCCGGCGGCTGCCGGGGCAGAGCCTGCGCTACCTCGCCGCCGCCTGCGGCCTGGCCGTCGCCGCCAAGCTCGGCTACGAGGCGTACGCGTCCTGAGCCGGCCCGGCGACCGGCTCACTGAGGCGCACACGTCCTGAGCCGGCCGGGCGACCGGCCTCGCGCGACCGGCCTCGCGCGGGCGGCCACGCGCGGGCCGGTCCGGCCGTCAGCCGCGCTCGGCGACGAGCTTGGCGAAGCGGGTGGCGACCTCCCGCCAGATCGGCGTGGAGACCGGCTCGTCGGCCACCGCCCCCGCGTACACCTCGTCGGGGTCGAAGCCGTCCACCTCCCACGTCCGGATGCGCTCCGGCAGCACCTCGGGGTGGAACTGCACGCCCCACGCCCGCCCGCCGACCCGGAACGCCTGGTACGGGCAGCGCTCGGTCTCGGCGAGCCAGACCGCGTCCGGCGGCAGGGCGGTGATCGCGTCCACGTGGTGCTCGATGGCGGGCACGACCGGCGGCAGCCCGTGGAACAGCGCGTCGGTCGCGGTCTCGGGCCGCAGCGTGACCGGGACGCTGCCGTTCTCCGGCGCGCCCGCGTCGCCGGTCACCTCGCCGCCCGCCACCTCGGCGAGCATCTGCCCGCCCAGGCAGATGCCGAGGAACGGGACCTGACCCGCCAGGGCCTCGGCCACCAGCCCGCGCGTGGGCGCCAGCCACGGCGCCCGGTCGTCCTCACCGGGCAGGTAACCGCCGCCCATCATGATCATCGCGTCGTGGCGCAGCCGCGCGGGCACGGGGGCGCCGTCGTAGGCGTGGACGACGTCGAGCCGCAGCCCCATGTCCTCCAGCCAGCCGCCGAGCCGGCCGGGGCCGCCGCTCCTGCTGTTCTGCACGATCAGGACGTCACGCATCGGGCGTCTTCACCTTCCGGCGGGTACGGGGGAGCGTCGTCGAGGGGGGACGGGTCACGTCAGTCCGGCCGCGGTGACGGTGTGGCGCAGCAGCAGGGCCGTCGTCACCGGCCCCACCCCGCCGGGCACCGGCGTCAGCGCCCCGGCCCTGCCGATGACCGCGTCGAAGTCGACGTCGCCGGTCAGGCCGCCGTCGGCCGTCGGGTTGGTGCCGACGTCGATCACGACCGCTCCGGGCGCCACGTGCCCGGCGCCGATCAGCCCCGCCCGGCCCACGGCCGCGACCAGCACCTCGGCGGTGGAGGTCACGGCGGCCAGGTCGCGGGTGCGGGAGTGGCAGACGGTCACGGTGGCGTGCCGGTCGAGCAGCAGGTGGGCCAGCGGCTTGCCCACGACGGTGGACCGGCCGACCACGACCGCCCGGGCGCCCTCCAGGGCGACGCCGTGGTGGTCGAGCAGCGCCATCACCGCGGCGGCCGTGGCCGGCGCGAACGCGGGCAGCCCGGCGGCCAGCCGGCCGAGCGACAGCGGGTTGGCGCCGTCGACGTCCTTGGCCGGGTCGATCGAGAGGGCCAGTTCCTGCGCGGGCACGCCCTCGGGCAGCGGGGTCTGCAGCATGACGCCGTGCACCCCCGGGTCGGCGCTGAGCCGTTCGAGCGTGGCCCGGACGCGCTCCGCCGGGGCGGCGGGACCGAGGTCCACCACGTCGCAGGCGACGCCCACGCCGCCGGCGGCCTTGGCGATGGAGCGCACGTACCACAGGGTCGCCTCGTCGCCGGTGGCGACCACGACGGCCAGCCGCGGCGTCGTCGCCGAGGACCGCACCAGACCGGCGATCTCCTCCTTGATCGCCGCGGCGGTCTCCCGGCCGCGCAGCTCCACCCCGGGGGAGCCGGTCATCGGGCCAGTTCCTTCCGCACGGCCAGCGTCACCCGCTCGGCCCGGGCGACGGCGTCGTCCACGCCCGCCAGCCGCTCGCGCAGCCCCTCCAGCACCCGCTCGTCCCGGATGCCGCCCATGTTGACCTCGACGTTGACCCGCGCCGTGGTCAGCGCGGCCCGGGCCGCCTCGGCGGCGGCGGCCACGTCGGTGGCGACGTTGGGGTTGCCGATCGGCAGCAGCGTCTCGCAGAGCTCCACCAGGCGCGCGGCCGTCCCGGCGACCCGGGCGGGCGGCTCGGCCGCGCCGGCCAGGGCGGCGGCGATGGCCGCGCTCCGCTCCTCGCCCTTGGGCAGCCGGTACGCCTCCGTCACGGCGGTGAAGGCCGCCGCGTCCTCGGCGGCGAGGTCCAGGGCCCGCTCGCGCAGCGTGTCGGTCTCGGCGGTCACCGCGGCGACGGTCTCGGCGTGCTCGGCGTACCGGTCGCCGGTGGTGTACCGGGCCACCATGCCGAGCAGGGCCGCCGCCTGAGCCGCGTGCAGGGCGGCGGTGGCGCCGCCGCCCGGGGCCGGCTCGCGGGCGGCCAGCCGTTCGAGGAAACCGCCGATCTCCATGTCGCGCATGGGCGGCATTCTGCCAGCCCGCCCCGCCGGACGCGGCGGCGGACCACCGCCGGGCGGGTCACTCGCGGTGCATCGGTCTCGTCGTGTCGTCGGGCACCTGCCCGTACGACGGCGACGACCCGTAGGAGGAGGACCCGTAGGAGGGCGACCCGTAGGAGGGCGGGCCCTCGTGTCCCCGCGAGGCCCCGTACCCCGGCGACAGCGCCGCCGGCCGCGGCCCGCGCCAGCGCGAGGGGAACGCCGACGAGACCAGCAGCACGATCCCGAGGAGCAGGAACACCCCCGTCAGCCCCAGCGTGAGGTAGCCGTTGCGCACCCAGCCCGGCACGAGGGCGTCCGGCACGATCGGCCCCGAGAAGATCTCGATGAACGGCAGCACGCCCAGCACGACGAACGCGATCCCGCCGAGCAGCGAGGCGATCGGCGACATCCGCGAGGCGGCGAGGACGGCCGTCAGCGCGCCGGCGAGCACGATCAGGGCCAGGCCCGCCCACGAGACGGCGAAGTTGTGGAAGCTCCGGTTGACCTCGGTGACGCCGTACATGAGCATCACGGCGATCAGCGGCGGCAGGACGATCCCCGCGACCAGCCCGAGCACATGACGCACACCGTTGGACATGACGCCCCAACCCCCGTCATCCGGTCAGGGCTCCAACCTACCGCGTGGACTCCCGCACGACGAGGTCCGGCTGGAACATGATCTGCTGGTGCGCGTGCGTGTCGGGGTTGTCGCACTCGTCCAGCAGCAACTCGGTGGCCACCCGGCCGAGCTGGTACGTGGGCTGCCGGATCGACGACAGCGACACGGTCGAGGCCGAGGCGAAGTCGATGTCGTCGTACCCGATCAGCGACACGTCGTCCGGCACCCGCACGCCCGCCTGGAGCAGCCCCCGCAGCATGCCGAGCGCCAGCAGGTCGTTGGCGCAGAACAGCGCGTCGGGCAGGGTGTCCTCGGCTAGCAGCTTCTCGGCCGCCTGCTGGCCGGCCTTGGCGGTCATCGCCGGCATCGCGATCTCGCGCAGCTCCGCCGGGTCGCGCCCGGCCGCGGCGAGGGCCTGCTCGGCGCCCCGCCGCCGGTCCTGGCACTGCCGGATGGCCGCGGGCCCGGTCACGTAGCCGATCCGGCCGGCCCCGCCGCGCAGCAGGTGGCCGACCGCCATCGCGCCGCCGGTCACGTCGTTGACCGCGACCGCGCACTGGCTGGAGCGCTCCGCCGGGTGGTCGACGAGCACGACGGCGATGCCCCGCTCGCGCAGCAGCTCCAGCCGGCCAGGGTCCTCGTCGGACGGCGTGATGAGCACGCCGCGCACCCG
The DNA here is from genome assembly GCF_013363995.1 of Nonomuraea rhodomycinica. Lineage (GTDB taxonomy): Bacteria > Actinomycetota > Actinomycetes > Streptosporangiales > Streptosporangiaceae > Nonomuraea > Nonomuraea rhodomycinica. Next base: position 99,538 of record NZ_JABWGO010000012.1, read on the forward strand.
CTGCTCGGCGAAGACCAGCAGGTTGCGCTCCTCCTTCAGCCGGCTGCCCGAGGAGTTGCCGAGGATGACCGCGTAGCCGCGCTCGCTGGCCATGTCCTCCACGCCGGCGGCGACGTCGGTGAAGAACGGGTTGCCGATGTCGATCACCGACAGCCCGATCGTGCGGCTGTGACCGGCCCGCAGCGTGGACGCCGAGCCGTGCCGGACGAATCCCAGCTCCCGGATGGCGGCCTCGACCCGGGCGCGGGTGTCGCCCGCGACCTTCTCGGGCCGGTTGAGCACGTTGGACACCGTGCCGGGCGACACACCCGCCCGGGCCGCGACGTCCTTGATGCTCACTGTGGCCATTCACGCCCCCGGGGCTCATAGGTGCGCACGTCCGCGCTCCGCCGTACCAGATCCCGCATCTCGGCCAGGTCGCCGACCAGGCCGCGGGCCCGCGCCTGCACCAGCGCGTTGCCGAGGGCGGCCGCCTCGACCGGGCCCGCCACCACCGGCAGCCCCGTCGCCTCGGCGGTGAGCCGGCACAGCAACGCGTTGCGCGAGCCGCCGCCGACCAGGTGGACGACCTCGACGGGCCGCCCGCTGAGGCGGGCCGCGTCGTCGACGGCCCTGCCGTAGGCGAGGGCGAGGCTCTGCAGGATGCATCGTACGGCCTGCGCCCGCCCCTCCGGAGGGCGCTGCCCCGTGCGCGCGCAGTAGGCGTCGATGCGGGCCGGCATGTCGCCCGGCGGCAGGAACGACGGGTCGTCCGGGTCGATGACCGCCTCGACGCGGACCTTCCCGGCCTCGGCCAGCAGCGCCTCCAGGTCGGGGTGGTCCCAGACGCGCAGGCACTCCTGCAGGATCCACAGGCCCATGACGTTGCGCAGGTAGCGGACGGTGCCGTCCACGCCGGTCTCGTTGGTGAAGTTGGCCAGGCGGCTCTCCTCGGTGAGCACGGGCGCGGGCAGCTCGACGCCGACGAGCGACCAGGTGCCGCAGGAGATGTAGGCGAAGTTCGGGCCCGCGGCGGGCACGGCGACCACGGCGGAGGCGGTGTCGTGCGAGGCGACCTGGGTGACGACGGTGGAGTAGCCCAGCTCGGCGGCCACGTCGTCGCGCACGGGGCCGGCCGCGGCGTCGGTGATGGGCGGCAGGATCCGGCGGGGCAGGCCGAGCCGGTCGACCAGGTCCCACGCCCAGTCGCGGCGGGTCACGTCGTACAGGCCGGTGGTGGAGGCGTTGGTGCGCTCGGCGCCGATCCGGCCGGTCAGCCAGTAGCCGATCAGGTCGGGGATCATCAGCAGCGTCTCCGCGCCGTCGAGCCGCTCGCGCAGGAGCTGGTTGACGGTGGTGAACGGCAGGAACTGCAGCCCCGTCACCTCGTACGGGTCGATCCGCTCGGTGACGTCGGCCGTGCGGGAGTCGCGGTAGTGGACCGGGTTGCCGATCAGGCGGCCGGCGGCGTCGAGCAGGCCGTAGTCCACCGCCCAGGAGTCGATCCCGGCCGACTCGGCGGGGCCCGCCTTGCGCAGGCCGTCGAGCACGCCCTGGTGGAGGGCGAGGATGTCCCAGTGCAGGGTCCCGGCCACCCGTACCGGCCGGTTGGGGAAGCGGTGCGCCTCGGCGAGCTCGATCGTGCCGGGGGTGACGTCGGCGGTCATCACCCGGCCGCTCGACGCGCCCAGGTCCACAGCGGTGAATCGCATGGCCTGATTAAAACGTATCAATCACAATGGCGCCATAGCGGAGTATGCCCCATTGACGCCCGCAGGCGTAGCGCCTACATTCCGGAAACATCCTGTTAAAACGTTTGTCGCGCGGAGGCTGTATGGGCGCTCACCCCACGCTCGCACTCGCCGGCGTCAGCAAGTCCTTCGGCGCCGTCCGGGCGCTGCGGGACGTCTCCATCGAGCTGTACGCGGGGGAGGCGCACGCCCTCGCGGGCGAGAACGGCGCGGGCAAGTCCACGCTCGTCAAGACGCTCGCCGGGGTCCACCGCCCCGACCAGGGCGTGATCCTGCTCGACGGCGAGCCCGTCGTCCTCACCGGCCCCGCCGACGCCCAGCAGGCCGGCGTCGCCGTCATCTACCAGGAACCCACCCTCTTCCCCGACCTGTCGGTCGCCGAGAACATCTTCATGGGCCGCCAGCCCCGGCGCTCGCTCGGCCGCATCGACCGCGCCGCCATGCGCGCGCAGACCCGCGAGCTGTTCGGCCGCCTCGGCGTCGACCTCGATCCCGGCCGCCCCACGCGCGGCCTGTCCATCGCCGACCAGCAGCTCGTCGAGATCGCCAAGGCGCTCTCCCGCGACGCCCGTGTCCTGATCATGGACGAGCCGACCGCCGCGCTGTCCGGCGCCGAGACGGCCCGGCTGTTCTCCGTGGTCGAGGCGCTGCGCGAGCACGGCTGCGCGATCCTGTTCATCTCCCACCGGCTCGACGAGATCTTCGCCCTCTGCCAGCGCGTCACCACGCTGCGGGACGGCCAGTGGATCGCCAGCGAGCCCGTCGCCGGCCTCACCCACGACGACCTGGTGCGCCGCATGGTGGGCCGCGACCTCGGCGCGCTCTACCCCAAGCAGGACGCGGCCGTCGGCGACGTCGCCCTCAAGGTCGAGCGGCTGACCCGCGAGGGCGTCTTCACCGACGTCTCCTTCGAGGTGCGCCGCGGCGAGATCGTCGCCCTGGCCGGACTGGTCGGCGCCGGCCGTAGCGAGGTCGCCCGCGCGATCTTCGGCATCGACCGGTGGGACGCCGGCACCGTCACCGTGGCCGGCCGCGAGCTGCCGCCCGGCAGCCCCACCGCCGCCATGGGCGCGGGCCTGGCCCTGGTCCCCGAGGACCGCCGCCAGCAGGGCCTGGTCATGGAGATGTCGATCGAGCGCAACATCGGCCTGACCGGCCTGCGCTCCCTGCGCCGCGGGGCGACGATCTCGCGGCGGGCCGAGCGTGACCGGGCGGCGGACTGGGCGGCGCGGCTGCGGCTGAAGTTCGCCCGGCTCGGCGACGGCGTCGGCGTGCTGTCCGGCGGCAACCAGCAGAAGGTCGTGCTCGCCAAGTGGCTGGCCACCGAGCCGTCCGTGCTCGTCGTGGACGAGCCGACGCGCGGCATCGACGTGGGCACCAAGGCCGAGGTGCACCGGCTGCTGTCGGAGCTGGCCGGGCAGGGCATCGCCGTGCTGATGATCTCCTCCGACCTGCCCGAGGTGCTCGGCATGGCCGACCGGGTGCTCGTCATGCGCGAGGGACGGCTGACCGCCGAGATCCCGCGCGCCGAGGCCACCGAGGAGAGCGTGATGCACGCCGCCACGAGGAGGGCCGCATGACCGCCGCAAGGAGAGCCGCGTGACGGCCGCGAGGGGGACCGCATGACCGCGACCACCGCGCCGCCGGGCCGGGAGGTGGGGGCGCGCGGGGCCCGCGCCCTGGTGGACCTCGTCTTCCGCGCCCGCGAGCTGAGCCTGGTGGCCGCCCTGGCCGTGCTCGTCGCCGTGACCGCCGGGATCAACGGCAACTTCCTGTCCGGCCAGGGCGTCGAGGACATCCTGCTCAACACCGCGATCCTCGCCCTGCTGGCCGTCGGCCAGTCGGTCGTGGTGATCACCCGCAACATCGACCTGTCGGTCGGCTCGGTGGTGGGGCTGGTCGCGTTCGTCACCGGCGACGTGCTGGCCCGCGGCGCCGGCCTCGTGCCCGCCGTGCTGCTCGGCGTCGCCATCGGGGCCGCCTGCGGCCTGGTCAACGGCCTGCTGGTGAGCTTCTGCCGGGTGCCCGCCCTCGTCGTCACGCTCGGCACGCTGTACGTCATCCAGGGCCTCGACCACTACATCGCCCACGGGCGGCAGATCAACGCCGTGGACCTGCCGCCCGCCCTGCTCGCGCTGGGCAACGGGGCCGTGCTCGGCGTGCCGTACCTGCCGCTCATCACGCTGGCGGTCATGCTCGCGGTGGGGGCGTACCTGCGCGCCTACCCCAGCGGCCGCGAGTTCTACGCGATCGGCTCCAGCCCCGAGGCGGCCCGCCTGGCCGGCGTGCCGGTCCGGCGGCGCGTCCTCGCGGCCTACCTGGTCAGCGGGGGGCTGGCCGGGCTCGCCGGGGTGCTCTGGCTGGCCCGGTTCGGCACGGTCGTCGGCGACTCCGCCAACGGCTGGGAGCTGCTCGTGGTCAGCGCCGTCGTGGTCGGCGGCGTGGCCATCACCGGAGGCGTCGGCAGCGTGTACGGCGCCGCGCTCGGAGCGCTGCTGCTGACCACGATCGGCAGCGCGCTGGTCGTGCTCCGGGTCAACCCGTTCTGGCAGCAGGCCATCACCGGCGCGCTGCTGCTGCTGGCCATCAGCGTCGACCGGGTGCTCGCGGTCCGGGTCGCCCGCCTGCTGCGGAAGGGAGGCCGCCGATGACCCGGGTGCTGCGCTGGGACGTGCTGGTCGGCGCGCTGCTGGTCGCGGTGTTCGCCGCGGGGTCGCTGGCGGTGCCCGGCTTCGCGACCACCGGCAACCTGTCGTTCGCGCTGGGCGACCTCGGCGAGATCGCGCTCATCGCGCTGGCCATGACCCTGCTCGTGGTGGCCGCCGAGGTGGACCTGTCGGTCGCCTCCGTGCTCGGCCTGTCGAGCGCGCTGGTCGGCGCCCTGTGGGACGCCGGCCTGGCCATCGAGACCATCATCCCGCTGGTCGTGCTCGTCGGCGCGGTGTGCGGCCTGGTCAACGGGCTGCTCGTGACCCGGCTCGGGCTGCCGTCGCTCGCCGTCACGATCGGCACGCTCGCCCTCTACCGGGGCCTGGCGTACGTGGTGCTCGGCGACAAGGCCGTCGCCCAGTTCCCGCCCGCCTACACCGCGCTCGCCGTGGGCGACGTGCCGGGCACGCCGGTGCCGTACCCGGTCGCCCTGTTCGCGCTGCTGGCCGTGGTCACCGGCGTCGTCCTGCACGCCACCGGCTTCGGCCGCGCGCTGTACGCCATCGGCGCCCAGGAGCAGGCCGCGTTCTTCGCCGGCATCCGGGTCAAGCGGATCAAGCTGCTGCTCTTCGTGCTGTCGGGCACCGTCGCCGCGTTCGCCGGCGTGGTCTTCACCCTGCGCTACGGCTCGGCCCGCGCCGACAACGGCCTCGGCGTCGAGCTGGCCGTCATCGCGGCCGTGCTGCTCGGCGGCGTCGACTTCGACGGCGGCAAGGGCACCCTCGGGGGCGTGATCGCCGGCGTCCTGCTCATCGGGCTCCTGCGCAACCTGCTCATGCTCGGCGACGTCTCCACCGAGATCCAGTCGATCGTCACCGGACTCCTCCTCATCGTGTCGGTGCTCACCCCCCGCCTCGTCTCCCTGGTCAGGCCCGCCCTGAAAGGAACCCCATGACCCCGATGCGCCTCACCGCCGCCGCCACCCTGCTGTCGCTGGCCGTCGCCGCGTGCGGCGGCACCACCAAGTCGAGCGTCACCTCCGCTCCCGCGCCGGCCCCCGCCTCCTCCTCGGCCGCCGCCAAGGCCGACCCGAACGCCCCCCTCAAGGAGGGCATGAAGCTGGCGTTCCTCCCCAAGCAGATCAACAACCCGTACGAGACCATCGTCGACAATGCCGGCATCGAGGCCGCCAAGGAGTTCAAGGGCGAGGCCAAGGAGGTCGGCCCGTCCGACGCGTCCGCCTCCTCCCAGATCTCCTACATCAACACCCTGACCCAGCAGGGCCACGACGCGATCCTCATCGCCGCCAACGACGCCAACGCCGTGTGCGGGCCCCTCCAGCAGGCCCGCGCCAAGGGCACCAAGGTCGTCTCGTACGACTCCGACGCCGCCCCCGAGTGCCGCGACCTGTTCATCAACCAGGCCAGCTCCGAGGAGGTCGGCCGCAGCCAGGTCCGGCTCCTCGCCGACCTGATCGGCAAGAAGGGCGAGATCGCCATCCTGTCGGCCACGGCCAACGCCACGAACCAGAACACCTGGATCAAGTACATGAAGGACGAGCTGACCAAGCCCGACTACAAGGACATGAAGCTCGTCAAGGTGGCCTACGGCGACGACGACGACCAGAAGTCGTTCACCGAGACCCAGGGCCTGCTCCAGGCGTACCCGAACCTCAAGGGCATCATCTCGCCCACCACGGTCGGCGTCTCCGCGGCGGCCCGCTACATCTCCGGCTCCAAGTACAAGGGCAAGATCACGCTGACCGGCCTGGGCACCCCCAACCAGATGCGGCAGTTCGTCAAGGACGGCACGGTCGAGAAGTTCGCCCTGTGGAACCCCAAGGACCTCGGCTATCTCGCCTCCTACGCGGCGGCGGCCCTGGTCTCCGGCCAGATCACCGGCGCCCAGGGCGAGACGTTCAAGGCCGGCAAGCTCGGCGAGCGCACGATCGGCGCGAACGGCGAGGTCATCCTCGGCCCGCCGTTCACCTTCGACGCCGCCAACATCGACCAGTTCGACTTCTAGCGGCTCCTGCCGGACCGCTCCACCCGGTCCCCGCCCGCCCGGCGGGGACCTCACCACGACAAGACCCTACGACGAGACCAGCGAAAGGCGAGGGCCAGTGAAGGCGAGCGAAGGCGGCACGCGGCGCGTGTGCTTCCTGCTGAAGGTGCGCGAGGACCGCCTCGACGAGTACCGCGAGCGGCACAAGGCCGTGTGGCCGGACATGCTGGAGGCCCTGCGGCGGGCCGGGTGGGGCAACTACTCGTTGTTCCTGCGCGAGGACGGCCTGCTCGTCGGCTACCTGGAGACCGACGACTTCGAGGCCGCCCAGGAGCGGATGGCCGGGACCGAGGTCAACGACCGGTGGCAGGCCGAGATGGCGCCGTTCTTCGAGGCCGGCCGCGCGGACGAGGCGTTCGCGCCGCTGGAAGAGGTGTTCCACCTTGACTGAGTCAGGACAGAGGGAATCGGGGAAGGCATTGATCAAGGAAGAGCTGCGCCGGCAGCGCATCGAGACGCCGTCCTGGGCGTACGGCAACTCCGGCACCAGGTTCAAGGTGTTCGCCCAGCAGGGCGTGCCGCGCGACCCGTACGAGAAGCTGGCGGACGCCGCGCAGGTGCACCGCCACACGGGCGTCGCGCCGACCGTGGCCCTGCACATCCCCTGGGACAAGGTGGACGACTACGCCGACCTGGCCCGGCACGCCTCCGAGCTGGGCGTGGCCATCGGCGCCATCAACTCCAACGTGTTCCAGGACGACGACTACAAGCTGGGCAGCGTCACCCACCCCGACCCGGCGGTGCGCAAGAAGGCGCTGGGCCACCTGCTGGAGTGCGTGGACATCATGGACCAGACCGGGTCCGACACGCTCAAGCTGTGGTTCTCCGACGGCACCAACTACCCGGGCCAGGACGACATCCGCGCCCGCCAGGACCGCCTGGCCGAGGCCCTGGCCGCCGTCTACGAGCGGCTGGGCGAGGGGCAGCGGTTCCTGCTGGAGTACAAGCTGTTCGAGCCGGCCTTCTACATGACCGACCTGCCCGACTGGGGCGCCGCGTACGCCCACTGCCTCAAGCTGGGCCCGAAGGCGCAGGTCGTCGTCGACACCGGGCACCACGCGCCGGGCACCAACATCGAGTTCATCGTGGCGTTCCTGCTGCGTGAGGGGAAGCTCGGCGGCTTCGACTTCAACTCCCGCTTCTACGCCGACGACGACCTCATGGTCGGCGCCGCCGACCCGTTCCAGCTCTTCCGGATCATGTACGAGGTGATCCGCGGCGGCGGCTACACCGGCGAGACCGCGTTCATGCTCGACCAGTGCCACAACATCGAGCCCAAGATCCCCGGCCAGATCCGGTCGGTCATGAACGTGCAGGAGGCGACCGCCAAGGCCCTCCTCGTGGACCGTGACGCGCTGGCCGCCGCGCAGCGCGAGGGCGACGTGCTCGGCGCCAACGCCGCGCTCATGGACGCCTACAACACCGACGTCCGCCCCCTGCTCGCCGAGCTGCGCGAGGAGATGGGGCTGGACCCGGACCCGATGGCCGCCTACGCCAGGTCCGGTTACTTCGAGAAGATCGCCGCCGAGAGGGTCGGCGGCGCGCAGGCAGGGTGGGGAGCCTGATGCAGGCCGTACAGGAACTGCTCGAACGAGCACACGCGCTGGGCGCCGACCCGCGCAACACCAACTACGCCGGGGGCAACGCCTCCGCCAAGGGCAGCGAGACCGACCCGGTGACGGGCGAGCAGGTCGAGCTGATGTGGGTGAAGGGGTCCGGGGGCGACCTCGGCACCCTCACCGCCGCCGGCCTCGCCGTGCTGCGGCTCGACCGGCTGCGCGCGCTGACCGGCGTCTACCCGGGTCCGGAGCGCGAGGACGAGATGGTCGCCGCCTTCGACTACTGCCTGCACGGCAAGGGCGGCGCCGCGCCGTCCATCGACACCGCCATGCACGGCCTCGTGGACGCCACGCACGTCGACCACCTGCACCCCGACTCCGGCATCGCGATCGCCACCGCCGCCGACGGCCCCGAGCTGACCACGCGGATCTTCGGCGACCGGGTCGTGTGGGTGCCCTGGCGGCGGCCCGGCTTCCAGCTCGGCCTCGACATCGCGGCCATCAAGGAGGCCAACCCGCAGGCCATCGGCTGCGTCCTCGGCGGCCACGGCATCACCGCCTGGGGCGCCACCAGCGAGGAGTGCCAGGCCAACTCCCTGGAGATCATCCGTACCGCCGAGCGGTACATCGCCGAGCACGGCCGGCCCGACCCGTTCGGCCCCGTCGTGCACGAGCCGCTGGCCGAGCAGGCCCGCCGCCGCCGCGCCGCCGAGCTGTTCCCGGTGATCCGCGGGCTGGCCAGCACGGACGCCCGCCAGGTGGGCCACTACACCGACTCGCCCGAGGTGCTCGACTTCCTCGCCCGCGCCGAGCACCCGAGGCTCGCCGCGCTCGGCACGTCCTGCCCGGACCACTTCCTGCGCACCAAGGTCGCGCCGCTCGTGCTCGACCTCGCGCCGGACGTCCCGCTGGAGGAGGCCGTGGCCCGCCTGCGCGAGCTGCACGCCGCCTACCGCGAGGAGTACGCCGCCTACTACGCCCGCCACGCCACCCCCGACTCGCCGCCGATGCGCGGCGCCGACCCGGCGATCGTGCTGGTGCCCGGCGTCGGCATGTTCAGCTTCGGCAAGGACAAGCAGACCGCGCGCGTGGCCGGCGAGTTCTACGTCAACGCCGTCAACGTGATGCGCGGCGCCGAGGCGCTGTCCCGCTACCAGCCGATCGACGAGTCGGAGAAGTTCCGCATCGAGTACTGGGAGCTGGAGGAGGCCAAGCTGCGGCGCATGCCCGCGCCCAAGCCGCTGGCCGGCCGGATCGCCCTGGTCACCGGAGGCGGCTCCGGCATCGGCGCCGCCACCGCGCGCCGCCTGGCCGCCGAGGGCGCGTGCGTGGTCGTCGCCGACCGCGACGTGGCCGCCGCCGGCAAGGTCGCCGCGGAGCTCGGCGCCAAGGCGCTGCGCCCCGAGGACGTGGCGATCGCCGCCGAGGCCGACGTCACCTCCGAGGAGCAGGTCGCCGAGGCCGTACGGCAGGCGGTCCTCGCCTTCGGCGGCGTCGACCTGGTCGTCAACAACGCCGGCCTGTCGCTGTCGCGCTCCCTGCTGGAGACCACGCTCGCCGACTGGGACCTCCAGCACGACGTCATGGCCCGCGGCTCGTTCCTCGTCTCCCGCGAGGCCGCCCGCGTGCTCGTCGAGCAGGGCATGGGCGGCGACATCATCTACATCTCCTCGAAGAACTCCGTCTTCGCCGGGCCCAACAACGTCGCCTACGGCGCCGCCAAGGCCGACCAGGCGCACCAGGTGCGGCTGCTCGCCGCCGAGCTCGGCCAGCACGGCGTGCGCGTGAACGGCATCAACCCCGACGGCGTCGTACGCGGCTCCGGCATCTTCGCCTCCGGCTGGGGCGCCAACCGGGCGGCCGTGTACGGGGTGGAGGAGGAGCGGCTCGGCGAGTTCTACGCCCAGCGGACGCTGCTCAAGCGGGAGGTGCTGCCCGAGCACGTGGCGGCGGCCGTCTTCGCGCTGACCGGCGGGGACCTGGCGCAGACCACCGGCCTGCACATCCCGGTCGACGCCGGCGTGGCCGCCGCGTTCCTGCGCTAGGCGCGCTCATCGGCTCCTGACGCGCGGTGCCGCCGGCGGTCATCCTCCGCCGGCGGCACCGTCTTCCCTCTGTCCCCGCACCCCTGCTACCCCCAGAACCGGCCCCAAACCTCAGGAGGCAACGATGCCGCTCGAAAGGACCACCGCACCCCGGACCAAGGTCGGGCTCGTCGCCGGTGGGCTCGGCGCGTACTGGCCCCAGTTCCCCGACCTGCTTCCTCAGCTCAAGCGGTCGTCCGCGCGCGTGTCGGAGCGGATGGGGGAGCTCGGCTGCGAGGTGGTGGACGTCGGCTTCATCTCCGACGCCCAGGAGGGCGCCGTCGCGGCCGAGCGGCTGCGCGAGGCCGGCTGCGACCTCATCGTCGGCTTCCTCACCACCTACATGACCGCCACGATGCTGCTGCCGGTCGCGCAGCGCAGCGGCGCGCCGGTGCTGCTCATCAACCTGCAGCCCACCGAGTCCATGGACCACGACACCTTCGACACCGGCCAGTGGCTGGCCTACTGCGGCGCCTGCCCGCTGCCGGAGATGGCGAACACGTTCACGCGCGCCGGCGTCCCGTTCCGCTCCGTCTCCGGCTACCTGGAGGACCCGCGCGCCTGGGAGCGCATCGAGCGGTGGGTCAAGGCCGCCGGCGTGCGCGCCGCCCTGCGCAAGGGCCGCCACGGGCTGATGGGCCACCTCTACCCGGGCATGCTGGACGTCTCCACCGACCTCACGCTCGTGCCGGTCAACTTCGGCGGCCACGTCGAGGTGCTGGAGTTCGACGACCTGCGCGTCCGCGTGGAGAAGGTGGGCGACGCCGAGGTCAAGGAGCGCATCGGGCTGGCCCGCGAGGTGTTCGAGCTGGCCGACACGGTCGTGCCCGAGGACTTCGAGTGGGCCGCCCGCGTCTCCCTCGGCCTCGACCGGCTGGTCGAGGACTTCGACCTGGACAGCCTCGCCTACTACCACCGCGGCCTCGACGGCGAGATCCACGAGCGGCTCGGCGCCGGCATGATCCTCGGCGCGTCGCTGCTCACGGCGCGCGGCGTCCCGGCCGCCGGCGAGTACGAGCTGCGCACCTCCCTCGCGATGCTGATCATGGACCGGCTCGGCGCGGGCGGCTCGTTCACCGAGCTGCAGGCGCTGGACTTCCTGCGCGGCCACGTCGAGATGGGCCACGACGGGCCCGCCCACCTGGCCATCAGCGCCCGCCGTCCGCTGCTGCGCGGCCTCGGCGTCTTCCACGGCAAGCGCGGCTGGGGCGTCTCGGTCGAGTTCGACGTGGCGCACGGGCCGGTGACGGCGTTCGGGCTCATCCAGCGGCGCGACGGCCGCTTCGCGTTCGTCGCCTCCGAGGGCGTGACCGTGGACGGCCCGCACCTGAAGATCGGCAACACGACGTCGCGGGTGGACTTCGGCCGCGACCCGGGGGAGTGGACGGACGCCTGGAGCGCCTCCGGCATCTCCCACCACTGGGCGCTCGGCACCGGCCACCGGATCGGCGAGCTGAAGGCGCTGGCGGACCTGATGGACGTGGAGCTGGTGCAGATCTGAGCACGCCGGGCGCCCGGCCGCGCGAGGGGAGCGGCCGGGCGGCTCCGTCACTTCTTGATCGTGTAGCTGTCGCCGTACACCTTCCAGGTGAGCGGCGGGTCGAGGTCGAGGTTGCCCTTCCTGAGGAAGACCCGCTGCGCCGTGTCGATGCGGCTGGTGTCCTCGTGGGCCTCCTCCGCCTTCATGGCCGCCTTGCGGGCGTCCAGGAACGCGTCGAGGTACGTCGTCTCGTCGCCGCCCTGCGCCGGGGGCTTGGCCTTGGCCAGGGCCGACTTGCGGATGCCGCCGAAGCTCAGCTTGTCGTCGCCGGGCCCGTGCATGACCATGGCGTCGTAGTAGGCGAACTGGCCGAGCGCCCGCAGGCCGTCGCTCTTGGCCTGCCTGACGGCGGGGTCGAAGTAGACGCGGTCGCGCTCGTCGTTCTGGGCCTGCTGGAAGACGGGGTCCTTGGCCGCGCTCTTCCAGTCCTTGGTGAAGTTCGGGTCGAGGCCCTTGTGGGAGTCGGTGCCGTCGACCTTGCGCAGCGCCGGGAGGTACTTGGCGAGCACGTTGCCGGGCTTGCGCTGGGTGTAGAGCTCGACGAGCTGGAGCATGTCGTGCGTGCCGGAGCAGAAGCCGATGATGCCGCCGGTGTAGCCGCGGCCGTCGTCGATGTCCTCGATGTAGCCGTACTGGGCCTTCCAGTCGAGCGACGAGTTCTCCGCGCTGGACACCAGCTGCATGGCGATGTCCTTCTTGTGCGGATCGGTGAGATCGACGGGCGCCTGCAGGGTCAGCGCGAGCACGGGCGCCAGGACGGGGGCGAGGAGGGTGCTTAACACATGAGCTCCTGTGAGCCGGGGGTTGGTTAGGAATCTTTCCTAACGAACGAGACTCACAGGAGTCAAGCGGTACGCCGAATCCGGATGAATCGGCGGGCGTCCGGTCAGGGGCGCAGGGCGGCGAGCTGCTGCTCGAACGGCACGACCTCCTCGACCTCTCCGACGGCGCCCACGGCCTTGTCCGCGGCCTTGTCCCCGGCCTTGTCCCCGGCCTTGTCCGTGGCCTGACGGGGCCGGCCGGACACGAGCGCGGCCAGCTCGCCGGCCGCGCGCCCGATCCGCTCGCCCAGCCCGTCGGTGAACGCGTCGCGGCCGCCGCCCCAGTCCTCCGAGGCCGCGTAGACGGCCGTCGGCGCCACGACGGCCCGCAGGTACGCGAACAGGGGCCGCATCGCGTGCTCCAGCGCCAGCGAGTGCCGGGCCGTGCCGCCCGTGGCGGCGATCAGCACCGGCTTGCCCGCCAGCGCGTCCGGCTCCACGACGTCGAAGAACGACTTGAACAGGCCGCTGTAGGAGGCGGTGAAGACCGGCGTGACCGCGACCAGCCCGTCGGCCGCGGTGACGGCCTCGATGGCCGCGCGCAGCCGGGCGCCGGGGAACCCGGTGACGAAGGCGTTGGCGACGTCCACGGCCAGGTCGCGCAGCTCCACCACGCGCACCTCCACCGGCTCCTGACCGTCATCGGTCTCCAGATGGCGGCGGGTGGCCTCCAGCAGGCGGTCGGCCAGCAGCCGGGTCGAAGACGGCTCGCTGAGCCCGGCCGACACGGCGACGAGCTTCATGGTCACACTCCTGTTCGGTGTCGTCGGGGGATCTTCGGGAGAGGGGGATCCTGACGGTGTCGTTCGGACGGTGGTCGTTCAGACAGTGGTGGAGGTCTCGGTCGCCGCCGCCGCCGTCGCCGCGGCCGTCAGCGAGGCGTGGGTGGGCGCGTCCGGCACCTGCGCCGGACGGTCCTTGGCGAACTCGCGGCGCAGCACCGGCACGACCTCCTCGCCGAGGATGTCGAGCTGCTCCAGGACCGTCTTCAGCGGCAGCCCGGCGTGGTCCATGAGGAACAGCTGGCGCTGGTAGTTGCCGAAGTGCTCACGGAAGGTCAGCGTGCGGTCGATGACCTGCTGCGGGCTGCCGACCGTGAGCGGCGTCTCGGCCATGAAGTCCTCCAGCGACGGCCCGTGGCCGTACACCGGGGCGTTGTCGAAGTACGGGCGGAACTCGCGGACCGCGTCCTGGGAGTTCTTGCGCATGAACACCTGCCCGCCGAGGCCCACGATCGCCTGCTCCGGCGTGCCGTGGCCGTAGTGGGCGTACCGCTGCCGGTAGAGGCTGATCAGGCGGACGAAGTGCTCCTTCGGCCAGAAGATGTTGTTGGCGAAGAAGCCGTCGCCGTAGTAGGCGGCCTGCTCGGCGATCTCCGGGCTGCGGATCGAGCCGTGCCACACGAACGGCGGCACCCCGTCGAGCGGGCGCGGCGTGGAGGTGAAGCCCTGCAGGGGCGTGCGGAAGCGGCCCTCCCAGTCCACCACGTCCTCGCGCCAGAGCTTGTGCAGCAGCGCGTAGTTCTCGACGGCCAGCGGGATGCCCTGGCGGATGTCCTGGCCGAACCACGGGTAGACCGGGCCGGTGTTGCCGCGCCCCAGCATCAGGTCCACCCGGCCGTCGGCCAGGTGCTGCAGCATCGCGAAGTCCTCGGCGATCTTGACCGGGTCGTTGGTCGTGATCAGCGTCGTGGCCGTGGACAGCACGAGCCGCTCGGTCCGCGCCGCGATGTAGCCGAGCATCGTGGTCGGCGAGGACGGCACGAACGGCGGGTTGTGGTGCTCGCCCGTGGCGAACACGTCCAGGCCGACCTCCTCGGCCTTCAGGGCGATGGTCACCATCGCCTTGACACGCTCGTGCTCGGTCGGTGTGCGGCCCGTGGTCGGGTCCATGGTCACGTCGCCGACACTGAAGACGCCGAACTGCATCTTAGTCACCACCCATGACTGTTGAATCTTGAACAGCTACCTCAGCGCAACGGCGCCCCGCCTTATTCCACCATGATCGTGGCCCGGGCCGCCGCGCGCGGTGCCGGGCGGATCCGGCTAGGCGCGGGCCGCCGCGAGGGCGTTGATCGCCGCCGGGTCGAGGATCCGCTCGGGGGCGCCGTGCTCGGCCACCGTGATCATGGCCTGGCCGATCCGTTCCGTCGTGGTCACGCTCGCCGCGAACACCCGCCGCAGGATCGGGTACAGCGGCGCGGTCACCACGTACGCCAGCCGGTACCACCGTGTCCGCGACGTCGCGCCATGGACCGGCTGGATGTAGCCGGGCCGGAACATGTACGCCTCCAGCGGCAGCTCCAGCAGCGCCTCCTCGGTGGCGCCCTTGACCCGCGCCCACATCGCCCGGCCGCCCGGGTCGGTGCCGGCGCCCGACACGTACACGAACGTCGAGCCCGGATTGAGCCGCGCCAGCGTGGTGCCCGCGGCCAGCGTGTACCCGTACGTGACGCGCCGGTACTCCTCCTCGCCCATGCCGGCCGAGGAGACGCCGAGGCAGAAGAAGCACGCGTCGTGGCCGGCCAGCTCGTCCTCGATCGGCGTGAGGTCCAGCAGGTCGCCGTGGACGACCTCGCGCAGCTTCGGGTGCCGGCGCCCGGTGGGCGTCCGGCCCACGGTGAGCACGGACTCCACCCGGTCGTCGAGCAGGCACTCGCGCAGCACGCCCTGCCCGACCATGCCGGTCGCGCCGAAGACGATCACTTTCATCCGGGCTCCGTTCTGCGCGGGATGCCACCCGCTCCCCTCGATCATCCCAGGCTCCCCGCCGTACGAGCAGCCGCGCCCCCGGCCGGGGCCTGTCCCGGAGGCCGCATGGAGCGGGCGTGTGCGACCTCGTCCCGGGAGGCGGGGTGAGGAACGGGCGTGTGCGACCCCGTACCGGTGGCAGGTAAAGACGGCCGGATCCGGCCTGTGCGCGGCCCATCCCCGTGAGGGGTCTCCTCGCTCATCATGGGCCCATGTCACCCGAGGCGATTCACCAGCAGCAGCGGCTCGCCGATCCCCCCGAGACCGCCCCCGAACCGCACGCCGACCTCACCGCGCCCGGCCTCACCGCGCCCGCCGCCCACGAGACCGGCGTCGCCCGCCGCCGTCGCGGCGCCCGCGTCCTGGTCGCCGCCCTGGCCGCCGTCGCGCTCGCCGCCGGCGGCGTCGCCGTCGTCCAGTACGTCCGCGCCCACGCGCCCCGCCCGGCGGACGGCGGCACGCCGCCCTGGCCCGTCCCGGCCGACCCGCTGCCCGGCATCCGCGCCGCCGGCCTCACCCACGGCCCGATGGGCCACGCCGAGCACTACCACGCGCACCTGAGCGTCTTCGTCGACGGCGACGAGGTCGAGGTGCCGGCCGACATCGGCATCGTGGGGGAGGAGATGTCGCCCCTGCACACCCACGACGACCGGGGCGTCATCCACGTCGAGCCGCACACCAAGGGCGAGGTCTTCACCCTCGGCCAGCTCTTCGAGCAGTGGGGCGTCACGCTGTCGGCGACCCGGATCGGCTCCCTCCAGGCCGGCGCCGGCCGCACCCTGACCGCCGAGGTGAACGGCGTCCCGGTCGCGGGCGACCCCGCCGCCATCGTGGTCAAGCCGCATGAGCAGATCTCCCTCGTGTACGGCGCGCCGGACCCCTCGTTCAAGGCCCCCTCGACCTTCACCTTCAAGCCGGACGAGTGACCGGCGCGGCCCGCCGGGGAGGGCGCCGACCTCCCTCCCCGGAAACGGTCACGTAACGCCATTGCATTATTAATAAAATACCAATAATGTCTCCCTCCAAGCCGGAACCCGAGGTCAGGCGTTCCGTTGGAAGGGAGTCAGCATGGGATCGAAGATCTCCCGGGTGGCGCGGGCCGCGGCCATGGCGGCCGCGATCGGCCTCGCCGCGGCGTGCGGCGGCGGCGGTCAGCCCTCCGCCGCGCCGGCGAGCGGCGATCCGGCCAAGCCGGTCACGCTCACGTTCTGGTCGTGGGTGCCCGACATCCAGAAGGCGGTCGACCAGTTCAACGCCTCCCATCCCGGCGTGCAGGTCAACCTCGAGACCATCACCCCCGGCCCCGACGGCGGCTACGCCAAGATGCTCGCCGCGGTCAAGGCGGGCAACGCCCCCGACGTGGCCCAGGTCGGCTACGACTCCCTGCCCTCGTTCCTCGTCAACGGCGCCTTGCAGGACGTCACCGAGTACGCCCAGGACGACGCGGCGAAGTTCGTCGGCTGGCAGTGGCAGACCGGCGTCTTCGGCGGCAAGGTCTACGCGATCCCCCAGGCCAGCGGCCCGATGGGCTTCTACTACCGCAAGGACCTGTTCGACAAGTGGGGCATCGCGGCGCCCAAGACCTGGGACGACTTCGCCGCCGCCGCGGCGACCATCCGCAAGAAGGACAAGAACGCCTACATCTCCACGTTCGCCGCCAACCAGGCGCCGTGGCTGATCTCCCTGGCGCAGCAGGCGGGGCAGCAGTGGTTCTCCACCGAGGGTGACTCCTGGAAGGTCACCATCGACAACCCCGACACCCGCAAGATGGCCGCCTTCTGGCAGAAGCTGCTCGACGACAAGGTGCTCAAGACCGAGGCCGACCTGTCCAACGCCTGGTACAAGGACCTCCAGACCGGCGGCATCGTCGGCTGGATCGGCGGCTCCTGGGGCGATGCGATCATCCGCGGCAACGCGCCCGAGACCTCCGGCAAGTGGGCCGTCGCCCCGATCCCGCAGTGGCCGGACGCCCCGGCGTTCACCTCGGCGAGCTGGGGCGGCGGCTCCTCCTCGGCGATACTCAAGGGCACCAAGAACCCCGCCGCCGCCACCGAGTTCGCGGTCTGGCTCAACAGCGACCCCCAGAGCGTCAACACCCTGCTGTCCGCCGGCTACGGCTGGCCCTCCGCCAAGGACACCAGCAAGGTCACCAACCTGCAGAAGGACGACACCGTCTTCCCCTTCTACGGCGGCCAGAACATCTGGGACGTCTTCCAGCAGTCCGACGCGGCCGTCGCCCTCGACTGGCGCTGGCCGCCGGTGAGCGACGCCCTCTACGCCACGCTCACCGACAATGCCAAGGCCGCCGTCCAGGGTCAGGGCACGCTCACCGACGCCTTCGCCAAGACCCAGCAGGCGATGGTCGACCAGCTCAAGGCCAAGGGCCTGAGCGTCGTGACGGGCGGCTGACGGTGGCGGAGGTGCTGCGGCGGGCACCGGCCGGGACGGCGGCGGGCACGGCCCGGCGGCGCCCCCGCCGGCCCCGCCTCCACGTGGCGGTCTTCGTCGCGCCGTTCTTCCTGGCCTTCGCGCTGTTCTACCTGGCGCCGATCGGCTACGCCGTCCACCAGAGCTTCTTCCGGCTCACCAGCAGCGGCCTCGGGCTGAGCGAGCCGGTGCTGGAGTTCGCCGGGCTGGGCAACTACGCCACCGCCCTCACCAGCCCGGCGTTCGCCGCCAGCGTGGGCCGGGTGCTGGTGTTCAGCCTCATCGAGGTGCCGGTCATGGTGGTCGCCGCCCTGGCGCTGGCCCTGCTGCTCGACTCCGCGCGGGCCCGCTTCCGGGCGTTCTTCCGGGTGTCGTTCTTCCTGCCGTACGGCGTGCCCGGCGTGATCGCCTCGCTGCTGTGGGGCTTCCTGTACGTGCCGCAGACCAGCCCGCTCATCGACGTGCTGGCCGCCGCCGGGCTGCCCCACGACTTCCTGTCGCCGCAGACGATCCTGCTGTCCATCGCCAACATCGCCACCTGGCAGTTCGCCGGCTACAACATGCTGGTGCTGATCGCCGGGTTGCAGGCCATCCCGCAGGAGCTCTACGAGGCGGCCCGCGTCGACGGGGCGAGCGAGGCGCGCATCGCCTGGCACGTCAAGGTGCCGCTGGTGCGCGCGCCGCTGATCCTCATCACGGTGTTCACGCTCATCGGCACGCTCCAGCTCTTCGTCGAGCCGCTCGTCCTCAAGCCGCTCACCACGGCCATCACCAGCGACTACACGCCCAACCTGGCCGCCTACAACCAGGCGTTCGGCCAGGCCGACATCCATCTCGCCTCGGCCGAGGCGACTCTCATCGCCGTCATGGCCTTCGTGATCTCGCTCGGGTTCCTGCGGCTGGTCAACGGGAAGGGGAACCGGGCATGGTGAGCGTGGAGGCGGGCGGGGGCCGCGCCGGTCGCCGTGACAGGGCGGGGGGCGCCGGCGGCGCGACCACGGGCCCGGCGCATCGCGTGCAGCCGGCCACCGTGGTGGTGCTGGCGCTGCTGTTCGCCGCGGCCGTCTACTTCCTGCTGCCGGTCGTGTGGGTGCTCGTCGCCGCGACCAAGAGCACCGCCGACCTGTTCGGGACGTTCGGCCTCTGGTCGCCGCGCCCGCAGCTCGGCGCCAACCTCGGCCGCCTGTTCGGCACCGGCGACGGCCTGTTCGGCCGCTGGGTCCTCAACAGCTTCCTGTACGCGGGGCTCGGCGCGCTGGCGGCCACCCTGCTGTCGGCCGCCGCGGGCTACGCCATGGCCAAGTACCCCTTCCGCGGCCGGGAGGCCCTGTTCAACCTCGTCCTCGCCGGCGTGCTGGTGCCCTCGACCGTGCTGGCCCTGCCCACGTACCTCATCTTCAGCCAGGCCGGCCTGACCGGGTCGTTCTGGTCGGTGCTGCTGCCCAGCGTGGTCAGCCCGTTCGGCGTCTACCTCGCCCGCATCCACGCCCACGCCGCCATCCCCGACGCGCTGCTGGAGTCCGCCCGGCTCGACGGCGCGGGGGAGTACCGAATCTTCTTCCGCATCGGCCTCAAGATCATGAGCCCGGCGCTGGTGACGATCTTCCTGTTCCAGTTCATCGGCGTCTGGAACAACTACTTCCTGCCCCTCGTCATGCTGTCCGACCAGCGGCTCTACCCCGTCACCCTCGGCCTGGCCCTGTGGAACTCCCAGACCTTCCGCGACCCGGCCTTCTTCGAGTTGACGGTCACCGGAGCCGCCGTGTCGGCACTCCTCCTCGTCCTCACCATGGCCTCGCTCCAGCGCTTCTGGCGCGCGGGCCTGACCGCAGGGAGCGTCAAAGGGTGAACATCCTGCCCGTGCTCAACGACAGCATCGGCTTCGGCGCCGACTACAACCCGGAGCAGTGGGCGCCGGAGGTGTGGCGCGAGGACATCCGCCTCATGCGCGAGGCCGGCGTCAGCGTCGTCACCCTCGGCATCTTCTCCTGGGCGAGCGTCGAGCCCGAGCCCGGCACGTACGACTTCGGCTGGCTGGACGAGGTCATGGACCTGCTCGGCGCGGCCGGCATCGCGGTCTCGCTGGCCACCGGCACCGCCTCGCCGCCCACCTGGCTGTCCCGGCTCCACCCCGAGACCCTGCCGGTCAACCGCGACGGCGTGCGCCTGTCGACCGGCTCGCGCCAGCACTACTGCCCCAGCTCGCCCCGCTACCGCGAGGCCGCCGCCGGCCTCGCCGGGCTGATGGCCAAGCGCTACGGCACCCACCCCGCCCTCGCGCTCTGGCACGTCGGCAACGAGTACGGCTGCCACGTCCAGGAGTGCTACTGCGACGTCTCCGCCGACGACTTCCGGAGCTGGCTGCGCGAGCGCTACGGCGACCTCGACGGCCTCAACGCCGCCTGGTCCACCACGTTCTGGTCCCAGCGCGTCTCCGACTGGGCCGACGTGCTGCCGCCCCGCACCGCGCCCACGCTGCGCAACCCGGCGCAGGAGCTCGACTACCGGCGCTTCAGCTCCGACGCGCTGCTGGCCTGCTACCGGGCCGAGCGCGCCGTCCTGCGCGAGCTCACCCCGGAGGTGCCGGTCACCACCAACATCATGGGCATGTGGGAGCCGGTCGCCGACTACGCCTCCTGGGCGCCCGACTTCGACGTGGTCGCGCTCGACCTCTACCCCGAGCCGAAGGACCCGGCCGCCCCCGTCGACGCCGCGTTCTTCCACGACCAGATGCGCTCCCTCGGCGGCGGCCGGCCGTACCTCATGATGGAGACCGCGACCGGCGCCATCAGCTACCGGCCGCCCAACCGGCCCAAACGGCCCGGCCTCAACCGGCTGTGGAGCCACCAGGCCGTCGCCCGCGGCGCCGACGCCGTCATGTACTTCCAGTGGCGGGCCTCGCCGGGCGGCGCGGAGAAGTTCCACTCCGCGGTCGTCTCCCACGGCGGGCCGCACGACCGGATCTTCCGCGAGACCGCCGCGCTCGGCGCCGAGCTGGGCGCGATGAGCGGCGTGGCCGGCACCCGCGTGCCCGCCGACGTGGCGCTCGTCTTCGACTACCCCGCCTGGTGGGCGCTGGAGCTGGACGCCCGGCCCGCCGAACTGCGCATGCCGGAGCGGGTGCGCGCCCACTACGCGCCGCTCTGGCACGAGAACGTCACGGTCGACGTGGTCCCGCCCGCGGCCGGGCTGTCCTCGTACAAGCTGGTGATCGTGCCCAATCTCTACCTGTGCGACGACGCGGCGGCCGAGGGCCTGCGGCGGTACGTCGAGGACGGCGGCCACCTGCTGATGTCGTTCTTCAGCGGGATCGCCGACGACTGCGACCGCATCCGGCTCGGCGGCCACCCCGGCGCCTTCCGCGACCTGCTCGGCCTGCGCGTGGAGGAGTTCTGGCCGCTCAGCGACGGCGAGCGGGTCGGCCTGTCCACCGGCGGCGCCGCCGACCTGTGGGCCGACCACATCGTGCCCGAGGGCGCCGAGGTGCTCGCCTCCTACACCGACGGCCCGCTCGCCGGCCTGCCCGCCGTCACCCGCCACGCGTACGGCCGGGGCACCGCCACCTACCTCGGCACCCGCCCCGCCGAGCGCTCCATGCGCGACCTCGTCCGCGACACTCTGCGCCTGGCCGGCGTCGAGCCCGTCCTGGCCGGGCTGCCCGCCGGAGTCGAGGCCGTCCGGCGCGGCGGCCACGTGTTCCTGCTCAACCACAACGACCACCCCGTACGCGCGGCCGGAGCCGAGCTGGGCCCGCTCGACGTCGCCGTCGTCCCCCTCGGGGAGATCGAGTGAGCGGCCGGTTCGCGGGCCGCCGCGCCGTCGTCACCGGCGGCGCCTCCGGCATCGGCGCGGCCACCGCCCGCCGGCTGGCCGCCGAGGGCGCCGAGGTGCTCGTGGTCGACGTCGCCGCCGAGAGCGCGGCCGAAGCCTCGGAGACCATGCCGGAGATCGTCCACCTGCGCGGCGACGTGTCCGCCGAGGAGACCTGGGAGCGGATCGCCGCCTGGGGACGCGTGGACGTGCTCGTGAGCAACGCCGCCGTCGTGGAGGTCGCCCCCGCCCACGAGACCAGCCTGGAATCGTGGAACCGTCAGCTCGGCGTCGGCCTCACCGCCGCCTTCCTGGGTGCGCGCCGGCTGCTGCCGCCGATGGCCGCCACCGGTGGCGCCGTGGTCATCACCTCCTCGGTCCACGCCGTCGTCGGGCTGCCGGGCCACCCCGCGTACGCCGCCGCCAAGGGCGGGCTGACGGCGCTCACCCGGCAGCTCGCGGTCGAGTACGGCCCGGCCGTGCGGGTCAACTGCGTGCTGCCCGGACCGGTCATGACCCCGGCCTGGGACCGGGTGGACGAGCGGGGCCGCGCCGGCAGCGTGCGCGCCACCGTCCTCGGCCGGTTCGGCGCACCGGAGGAGGTGGCCGCGGTCATCGCCTTCCTCGCCTCCGACGAGGCGTCGTTCGTCACCGGGGCCTGCCTGACGGCCGACGGCGGCTGGAGCATCGTGAAGGACTCGGCGTGATGGCGGCCTACAGCGGGCGCGGCCTGCACGGGCAGACCGTCGAGGCGATCGCCGCCATGATCTTCGGCGGCGAGTACAAGGAGGGCGACGCCCTCGACGTCGTGGCCCTCCAGGAACGGCTCGGCGTCAGCTCCACGGCGCTGCGCGAGGCGATGAAGGTGCTCACCGCCAAGGGCCTCATCGGGGCCCGGCCCAAGCTCGGCACCCACGTGCGGCCCCGCGCCGACTGGAACCTCCTCGACGGCGACGTCATCCGGTGGAAGTTCGCCGGCCGTCCCGACCCCGGGTTCCTGCACGACCTGCACGAACTGCGCTCGATCGTCGAGCCCTCGGTGGCCCGGCTCGCCGCCCAGCGCCGCACGCCCGGGCAGCTGGAGGAACTCCAGCAGGCGCTGGACCGCATGGTGGCGGCCGACGACCCCGTCGCGGCCGACCTCGACTTCCACCGGGCGCTCCTCGCCGCGGGCGGCAACGAGCTGCTCGTCCGCATGGACGTCGTCATGGGCGCCGGCCTGGCCGGCCGCGACCGGCTCGTGCACGCCGCCAACGGCGGCGACGACCCCGTACCGAGCCATCTGGCGGTGCTGGAGGCGATCAGGCGCGGCGACGCGGAGGCGGCCGAGACGGCGATGCGCGATCTGCTGGCCAAGGCGTGGCGCGACGTGGAGGGGCTGCTGTGAGCAGCGGTGCCGCTCGCGCGAGACCGCTGTGAGGCGGGGCGCCGTCGGAGGACGCCACGGCGAGTCGCGGTGACACAGGGACGGCTGTGAAACGGCGCGTGGTGGAGGAGCGGTCATGAGACGACGGCCGCCCGGAGAAGAGATCATGGGGGAGCACGCTTGAAGATCGCCAGGATCGAGACGTTCCTGGTCCCGCCGCGGTGGCTGTTCTGCCGCGTGGAGACGGACGACGGCGTCGTCGGGTGGGGCGAGCCCGTCGTCGAGGGCCGAGCCGAGGTGGTCCGCACCGCGGTCGAGGTGCTCGCCGAGTACCTCGTCGGCCAGGACGCCCTGCGCATCGAGGACCACTGGCAGGTGCTCACCAAGGGCGGCTTCTACCGGGGCGGCCCCGTCCTGTCCAGCGCCGTGGCGGGCCTGGACCAGGCACTGTGGGACATCGCCGGCAAGCACTACGGCGCGCCCGTGCACGAACTGCTCGGCGGGCCGGTCCGCGACCGTGTCCGGGTGTACGCGTGGGTCGGCGGCGACGACCCGGGCGAGCTGCGGGAGGAGATCGACAAGCAGGTCGAGGCCGGGTTCACCGCGATCAAGATGAACGGGACCGGCCTGCTGCCGCGTGCCGCGACCGCCGCCGACCTCGCCACCGTCGTCGCCCGGGCCGAGGTGGCCCGCTCCGCCCTCGGGCCCGGCCGTGACTTCGCCATCGACCTGCACGGCCGGGCCGGGGCGGCCGACGCCCGCCGGATCATCGCTGCGGTGGCGCCGCTGCATCCGATGTTCGTGGAGGAACCGCTCGCCCCCGGTCTGCTGCACCGGCTGGCCGACCTCACCGCCGCCACGGACGTGCCGATCGCGCTCGGCGAGCGCCTCTACTCGCGCTCCGACTTCCTGCCGGCGCTCACCTCCGGCCTGGCCGTGGCCCAGCCCGACATCTCCCACGCGGGCGGCGTGTCCGAGGTCAGGCGCATCGCCGCCCTCGCGGAGACGTTCGACGTGCAGATCGCGCCGCACTGCCCGCTCGGCCCCATCGCGCTGGCCGCCAGTCTCCAGGTCGGCTTCGCCACGCCCAACTTCCTCATCCAGGAGCAGAGCGCCGGCATCCACTACCACCGTGACACCGAGTTCCTCGACTACGTGCTCGACCCGGCGCCGTTCGCCTTCACCGCCGGTCACGCCCACCGCACGTCTCTGCCGGGCCTCGGCGTGGTGGTCGACGAGCCGGCGGTACGGGAGGCGGACCGGCGCGGGCACGCCTGGCGCAACCCGGTATGGCGACACGACGACGGCTCGATGGCGGAGTGGTGACATGGATGCTCTCGACCCGTTCGACCCGTTCACCCCGCTCGATCCGGTCGTCCTCGGCCACGACGGCTCGATGACGGGGCACAGGGCCGCCCGGCTCCTCGACGGCTCGAGGGCGGGTGGTGACATGGATCTGCGCGGCGGCGGCGTACTGGCGGGTGGCGGCGGGGACCCGTTCCATGACGGTTTGCTGGCAGGTGGTGGTGTGGACCGGATCCCCGCCGGTCCGACGCCCCCTGACGGTATGGATCCGCTTCACGACGGCTCGATGGCGGGGTGAGGACGTGGACCTTCTCGACGTTCTACGCCGGCGGCGGCTGCTGGCCATCGTGCGAGGCCGCGACCCGGAGGCTGCGGTGCGCACCGCGCACGTCCTGGTGGAGGAGGGCATCGACGTCCTCGAGGTGTCGCTGAGCGGTGCCGGGGCGTTGGACGTCATCGCCCGGCTCCACGCGGAGCTGGGAGCGTCGGTGACGCTGGGAGCGGGCACGGTGCTCACCGAGGCCGAGGCGGACGCTGCGCTTGAGGCCGGGGCGCGCTTCGTGGTGACACCCGCGATGAGCGCCGGGGCGGCCCGCGCCCTGTCGCTGGGGGTGCCGGCACTGGTGGGGGCGCTGACGCCCACGGAGGTGTGGCACGCGTGGCAGGCGGGGGCGACGGCCGTCAAGGTCTTCCCGGCCTCGCTGGGCGGGCCCGGCTACCTGTCGGCGCTGCGCGACCCGTTCCCGTCGATACCGCTGATCCCCGTGGGCGGGGTGACGGCCGAGCAGATCCGCCCGTACCTGGAGGCGGGTGCGGTGGCGGTGGGGGTCGGCTCGCCGTTGACGGGCGACGCCCCACACGGCAGCACATCTGGGCACGCCGTTCGGCGGGACAACGCTGCGTACGGCCGCGCCACAGAGAACAGCACCTCGCACGGTGACGTCACAAAGGACGGCACCCCGAGGGAGGGCACCTCGGGGGAGGGCACCCCGAGGGACGGCACCTCGGGGGACGGCACCCGGAGGGACGGCACCTCGGGGGACGGCACGCCAAGGGACGGCACCCCAGAGGGCGGCGCTCTGAGCGAGGGCGCCCCGGGGGACGGCGTCCCTGGGGACCGCGCCTCGCACGATGGGGTCCCATGGGACGGCGTTCTGGCTGCGCTCCGTACTCGCGGCCGACATTTCCGACATGAGGCGGACACACCATGACGACCCACCCGAACGGGGAGTCACACGGCGAGAAAGCCATGCCTGCCACCGCACACCTTCACCCGGTCATGCCTGTTCCCTCGGACATGTCCAGCACGGCACCCACAGCCTCAAGCATCCCGGCGACCACAAGAATCCCGGCCACCACCTCCCGAGCCGCGGACCTGCCCTCGACCGCACCGCCGCCCCGGGCCCTCGACCTCGTCACGCTTGGTGAGGCGATGGCGTCCCTGCATGGGGGCGGGCCGTTGCGCCTGGGAGGCAGCCTGGAGCTGTCCATGGCGGGCGCCGAGGCCAACGTGGCGATCGGCCTGGCAAGGCTCGGCCACACGGCCCGCTGGGCGGGAGTCGTGGGTGACGACGAGCTCGGCCTCCTGGTCCTGCGCACTCTTCGCGCGGAAGGCGTCGACGTCGACACCGCCAGGACGGATCCCGACCACCCGACGGGCCTGCTCGTCCAGGAACGCAGGGTGGCGACGATCACGCGCGTCCACTACTACCGCGCCGGCTCCGCGGGCTCCCGCCTCACATCCGACGACGCCACGGCTGCCCTGGCAGGCGGGGCGAGGATGCTGCACGTCACCGGCATCACCCCGGCGCTCGGCCCCGACGCCGCGTCCGCGATCGCGCACGCCGTACGGCAGGCGCGGGAGCTGGGTACGCGCGTCTGCCTCGACGTCAACCACCGGTCTCGGTTGTGGGACCGCGGTACGGCGTCACGGGCGCTGGCGGGTCTCCTGCCGTACGTGGACGTCCTGGTGGCCTCGGCGGACGAGCTGCCCCTGGTCACCGGCGGCGCCGGGCCAGCCGGTGACGGGGACGTTCCCGCGCTTCCCGCGGCCGGAACAGGCGCCGACGAGGATGTTCCCGCGCTTTTCGCTGGCGGGACAGGCGCCGACGGGGATGTTCCCGGGCTTCTCGCGGGCGGGACAGGCGCCGACGAGGATGTTCCCGGGCTTCTCGCGGGCGGGACAGGCGCCGACGAGGATGTTCCCGGGCTTCTCGCGGGCGGGACAGGCGTTGACAGGGACGTTGCCGCGCTTTTCGCGGCCGGGATCAGCGAGGTGGTCGTCAAACGCGGCGCGGCGGGCGCGGAGGCGTGGACGGCGGACGGCGGGCACGCCACATCGGGAGCGGTGCCGGTGCGGGCGGTGAACACGGTCGGCGCGGGCGACGCGTTCGTGGCCGGTTACCTGTCGGGGCTGCTGGACGGACTGCCGCTGGGGGAGCGGTTGCTGCGCGGGGTGACGGTGGGGGCGTTCGCGGTGGCGTCGGATGGCGACTGGCACGGCCTGCCGAACCGCGCCGAGCTCTCCCTCCTCGCCTTGGACGAGGGCGAAACCGTCCGCTGACCCGCTGCTCACCTGTCACCTGACCCCCAGCCGCTCGCCCCCGGCGCCCGGCTCCTGACTCCCCGGCCAGTGGCCCCCCAAGCCCGTCAGCCGGCCGTCCTTGCCGGCTCGCCGGTTCCCGGAGGGCCTCCCGGCTCTCGGGCCCCGGAGGCGATGTGGGTGGAGAGGTCGGACCATCGCACCGAAGTCGGAGAGAGGTTCGGTGGCTCATCCGAAGGTCAACCACGCCGCTCCGAAGATGGTGGCATACAGCAGCACCCGCAGCACCCAGTGGAACGCGCGCCGATCCTGGTCCGAGATGAGCCCCGCCCGCTGGTAGCTCTGCATGAGCGCCAGCGCGCCCCACTGCAGGATCATGGCCAGCCCTCCGGCCAGGACGAACACCGCGACCCGCTCCCGTACGATCCACTCGGCCAGCTTGAGCGGTCCGGATCGCCCACCGGCGACCACGAGCGCCGCGACTTCCAGCAGGGTGAGCACCAGCATGACGGCCAGTTGGACGACCAACTGCCTCGGGATGAGGCGCGCCAGCTCCTGCCGCTCCGCCGGCGAGCGGTTCTTCGCGTGATCCTGGGCCACGCTGCGCCATGTGTCGTGCACGGCGCGGAACTCGACGACCATCGCGATGAGCACGGCCGGGATGACCTGGGCCAGTAAACCGGCGTGTGAGACAAGATCCACAGGGCGGCATCCTATGGCCTGAGGGTCCCCGGGCATGGGGCGTCCGTCCAATGAGAGGTGAGCGGGAGCAGGCGATCGAGGGCGCCCACCGTTCAGGGAGACCCTGCCGAGAGCGTTGCCGTTCGCTCGCCTGGGCGGGTCACCGGCCGCCGATGAAGTACCTGGCGGGGACGAACAGCTCGTGGCCGGTGTCGAAGACCACCCGCACGCCGGAGGTCGTCCACTCGGTCGTCTTGACCGACTCAGACTCGGCGAACGTCTCGATGTCCACCCAGTGACCGTAGGAGAGGCTCGGATCCCGGCCGACGAAGATCTGGTGCGACTCCCCGACAAAGGAGCTCCGGCGGACCAGGGCCAGCAGGTGCCTCGAACCGTCGGCGTAGGCCACCGTGGCCGGCTGGTCGCTGCGGTAGACCGCTTCCCAGTGCGGCCACCGCGCCGCGACGGACAGCGCCACCCCCAGCGCGATGCCGAGAAGGACCAATCCGAGGGCCTTCATCCACCGGAACCGGTTCGGACGGCTCATCGGGAGTGGAGCCATGGTCAAGGGTGACGTCATCAACGGCCTCCAGAACGATCGACTGCATGGTTCGTCGCTCCCGGATGACGGAATGTTCGTGAACGCCGACGGTTGTCGGCCGGTTCCTCATCCTTAGAGCTCTTCGTCTTTCCGGGCCGGGCCGGCTTCAGGCGACCACGGCGACGTAAAACCTTGTCATGCCCGTGGGCGGGCCGAGCGGTCGTGGTGGGCCGGGCTCCCGCATGACGAGCCGCGCGGAAGGTCGTGACCTGCTGGAGCGACCGACCGCGGCGGCGCGACAGTGCTCACCGCGCCATCCCGGCCCGACGCCTGCACGAGGTCGTACCTCCTCACCACCGGCCGGCTCCGCCTCAGGACCGCACGCCCCCGCCGGGGGAGGCGACCATGGCGGGAGTCGCCCCCGGTAGAGGTCAGCCCGAGGCCGGCCCGGAAGGGAACCGGTCCGGAAGGGAACCGGCCTGGAAGGAACCGGTCCGGTCTGTAAGGGGCCAGGCCGAGGCCCGGCCGGAAGCACCCGCCCGTGGCGGGTCAGGTCGGGGCGGGGCTGAAGTACCCGCCCGTGAAGGGTCAGGTCGAAGCGGGGCCGGAAGGGAACCGGCCCTGCAAGGGGCCGGTTCCCAGGCCGGGACGGACGGGAAGCGCCCCGCGCCCTCAGCCCTGAGCCGCGACCGGGACGAACCCCGTGCCCGCGCGGTAGTGCGGCGACTGGTGGCGGAAGTACGTGTTGTACACCTCGCAGTACCTCCCTCCGCGGGCCAGCAGCGTCGCGTGGTCGCCCTCCTCGACGATCCGGCCGTGGTCCAGGACGATGATCCGGTCGACGTGCTCGATCGTGGACAGCCGGTGCGCGATGACGATCGACGTACGGCCAGCCAGCACCACGTCGAGGCCCTCCTGGATCTGCGCCTCCGTGAGCGGGTCGACGCTGGCCGTGGCCTCGTCCAGCACCACGATCGCCGGGTCCTGCACCAGCAGCCGGGCCAGCGCCACGAGCTGCCGCTGCCCCATGGACAGCGCCCGCCCGTGCTCGCCCACGTCCGTGGCCAGCCCGTGGGGCAGGGCCTCGATCCAGTCGCCGCCGCCGACCGCCGTCGCGGCGGCCAGCACCTCCTCGTCGGTCGCCTCGGGCCGCGGATAGCGGATGTTGTCGGCCACCGTGCCGCTGAACAGGAACGGCGCCTGCGGCACCGCGCCGATCTGCCTGCGGTACGCGCCGAGCTCCAACGTGCGGATGTCGTGGCCGTCGATCAGCAGGCGGCCCTCCTGGAACTCGTAGAAGCGGGTAATCAGCTTGCTCAGCGTGGACTTGCCGGCGCCCGTGTGGCCGACCAGCGCCACCGTCTCGCCCGCCTCGATGACCAGGTCGAAGTCACGCAGCACCGGGGCGGCCGGGTCGTAGCCGAAGGTGACCCGGTCGAACTCGATGCGCCCCGCCACCCGGCCGACGTCGCGGGCGTCGCTCTGCACGACCCGCGGCGGCGCGTCGATGAGCGCGAACACCCGCTCCGACGCCGAGAGGCCCTGCTGGAACTGCGACCAGAACGCGGCGATGGACGTCAGCGGGAACCAGAACAGCGCGACACCCTGCAGGAACAGGTACCAGTCGCCGGCCGACAGCCGCCCGCCGAGCACGGCCGTGCCGCCCAGCTGCGTCAGGGCGACCGTGGCCAGCCCCGCCACCAGGAACAGCACCGGGAAGATCGACGAGAACACGAACCCCTGTCCCAGCGTCACCTTGTAGCTCTGCTGGTTGATCGGCCGGAACTCGTCGTAGACCTGCCGCTCCTGCCGGAAGTTCTTGGCCACGGCGATGCCGCCCATGGTCTCCTGCAGGTTGGCGTTGACGCGGCTCAGCGACCGCTGCGCCCGGCGGGTGCTCGTCCGGGCGACCCGCCGGAACAGCAGCGCGATGCCCACCACGACGGGCACCACGAGCAGCGTCAGAAGCGCCAGCTCGACGCTGCGCATGAACAGCAGGACCGTCACCAGGCCCACCATGAGCACCTGGCTGATCAGGTCCATCGTCAGCGTGGAGACCGTGGCGAAGTCGTCGGTGTCGGAGGTCACCCGGCTGACGATCCGGCCCGACGGCGTCTCGTCGTAGAACGACAGGTCGCGCTGGAGCACCGCGTCGAACGCGTCCTCGCGCAGGCGCAGCACGACGTCGCCGGTGATCCGCGAGCTCTGCCACTGGCGTACGAAGTTGAACACCCAGCCGAGCCCGCCCGCCAGCAGCAGGCCGAGCGTGAGCCGCCAGCCGGTCTCGGCGATGGTGCCGTTCTGGATCTCGTCCAGACCCCAGCTCGCCACTAGCGGCATGGCGGCCTGGCTCGCGGACCCCAGCACGATCATGACGGCGACCAGCACCATCGCCCCGAGCTTCGGCAGGAAGTACGACAGGATGCGGCGCAGCAGCTCGCGGTCGCCGTAGGTGCGGTCGTAGTCCTCGGCGTCGAGGCCGTCCATGATGAAGCCCATCAGCGCACCCCTCCCTGCTCGCCGGCCATCGCCTGACCCGCCTCCTCCAGATCCGCGTCCAACAGATCTTCGTCCTGCGGATCCTTGTCCCGTTGATCCGCGTCCCGTGGATCGACGTCCCGGCCGCCGGCGAGCCCCTCCCGGCCGCCGCCGGTGGCGTCCTGGTCGTCGCCGGGCGCGTGCTGGTCGCCGCCGGGCGCGTGCCGGTCGTCGGTGAGTGCGGCGCGGCCGTCGTCCAGGTCGACCTCGTCGTAGTGGGAGAAGATCCG
The DNA here is from genome assembly GCF_013363995.1 of Nonomuraea rhodomycinica. Taxonomy (GTDB): domain Bacteria; phylum Actinomycetota; class Actinomycetes; order Streptosporangiales; family Streptosporangiaceae; genus Nonomuraea; species Nonomuraea rhodomycinica. The sequence goes on from NZ_JABWGO010000012.1 coordinate 130,175, forward strand.
CCGGTAGAGGCGGCTGCGGGCGATCAGTTCGTCGTGCGTGCCGTAGTCGGCCAGCTCGCCGCGTCTCAGCAGCAGCACCTTGTCGGCCCAGCGGATCTGGGACAGGCGGTGCGTGATGAGCAGCGTGGTGCGCCCCTCCTGGATGCGGCCGATCGCCTGCTGGATCCGGTCCTCGGTGGCGGAGTCGATGGCGCTCGTCGAGTCGTCCAGGACGAGGATCGCCGGGTCGGTCAGCAGCGCCCGCGCGATCGCCAGCCGCTGGCGCTGCCCGCCCGACAGCGTGACGCCCCGCTCGCCGATGACCGTGTCGTACCCGTCGGACAGCTCACCGATGAACTCGGCCGCCTGCGCGTCCTCGGCCGCCCGCACCACGGCCTCGCGGTCGGCCCGCTGGCCCAGGCTGAAGGCGATGTTCTCGGCCACCGAGCGCGAGAACAGCACGATGTCCTGCTCGATCGTGGAGATCTGGGAGCGCAGCGAGTCGAGGTCCCAGTCGCGGACGTCCACCCCGTCGATGAGGATGCGGCCCGCGGTGACGTCGTAGATGCGGGGGACGAGCTTGGTGAGCGTGCTCTTGCCGGAGCCCGTCTCGCCGACGACGGCCACGGTCTCGCCCGGCCGCACGGTGAACGACACGCCGCGCAGCGCCGGCTCGCCCTCGCCGTAGCCGAAGGTGACGTCCTCGAAGACGATCTCGCCGCCGATCGGCGCGGTGTGGCCGTCGGCGCGCTGCGCCAGCTCGCTCTCGGACGTCATGATGTCGAGGATCCGGCGCGAGGAGACGATGCCGATCTGCACCAGCGAGAACGTGAAGATCGAGATCTGGGTGGGGAAGCCGAGCATGGCCATGAGCCCCATGAACGCCACCAGATCCCCGGTGCTGATCAGCCCGGACCCGTGCAGGGCCAGGCCGTGCCACAGCGCCCCGGCCATCGCGAACGCGAACAGCAGCGTCGGCAGGTAGCGGGCCTGCACCAGGCCGTTGCGCGCGAAGGAGTCGCGGTAGCGGCGCGCGTACGACCGGAAACGCCGCCGTTCCTGCTCCTCCTGCGCCGTCACCTTGATCACTTCGATGCCGCGCACCGCCTGGCTGAGCGCGGCGTTGAGGTCGCCGAACTCCTCCCGCATGCGGGTCGCCACGGGGTTGAGCCGCCGCATGTAGTGCCAGAGCGCCGCCACGAACACCACGGCGAAGATCCCGGGCACGAGCAGCAGCCGCGGGTCGACCGCCCCGATGAAGAACAGCGGCACGATGCCGGTGAGCCCGGAGTCGACGATGAGGTCGAGGCCCGGGGTGACCATGGTGGAGAGCTGCCGGATGTCGTTGGCCGCCCGCGCCATGAGGTCGCCCACCCGCTGCCGGTTGTGGAACGTCTGGCTCTTGCCCAGCAGGCTCACGTAGAGCTCGTCACGGGCGTCGCGCTCCAGCCGCTTGGCCAGCACCTCGCTCGACATCCGGGCGACCAGGTCGAACACGCCGCGCGCCAGCACGATCGCCAGCAGCGCCAGCACGATCGGCCGCAGCGCGTCCGCGGGCTCGCCCCGCTGGCCCAGCACGGCGTCGAACGCGTCGCCGGTCAGGGACGGCACGGTCGCGTTGAGCACCACCATGACCAGAGACCCGCCGAGGAAGCCGGTCAGGTGCAGGGGCTGGCGGCGCAGATGGGACCAGAGCCAGCGGACCGGGCCGCGACGGTCGTGGCGCGGGCCGGAGACGGAGAACTCCGGCGTGCTGTTGGAGGTCACAGGCCAAGCTCCCCGAGGCGGCAGGCGGATGGGTATCGAACCTGTTTTCTATCACCGGGCACCGACAGATTCACACTGCATTTCCGGCCGCCGAGCTCGGCCGTGCCCGGGGATTTGCCGCCGCTGTGCGTGGCGCCGCGCCGCTGCTTCCACCGTTGTCCCTGGCGCCGCGCCGCTGCTCCCGCCGCGCCACCACGGCCGCCCGGCAGCCCGTACGCCTGGGAGACTCCCACGAGACCCCGGCGATGGATGTCCTGCTCCTTGCAAGAGCCCGCCATGAGCCCGTACGCCCGCGAGCGACGCCGTACCCCGGCGGCGAGCCCGCCCCGTACGCCCACGGAGGACGCCGTACGGCGACCGGAGACCCCCGGAAGTAAGGGCAATAAACACGAACACCCCAGGTCGCATGACCTGGGGTGAGGTGTGGTGGACGATACTGGGATTGAACCAGTGACCTCTTCCGTGTCAGGGAAGCGCTCTCCCGCTGAGCTAATCGTCCGTTGCCGAGGTGGAGACGGGATTTGAACCCGTGTAGACGGCTTTGCAGGCCGCTGCCTCGCCTCTCGGCCACTCCACCGAGCCGGAAGCTCCGAGCGGAAGACGGGATTCGAACCCGCGACCCTCACCTTGGCAAGGTGATGCTCTACCACTGAGCCACTTCCGCGTCGCCGCCGCTGTGTTGCGGTGACGAGAGAACTCTAGCGAATCCTGGCCGAGTCCCCAAACCGGAGGTCGCCGACCTGCTCCGCGTACCAGACGACGCCGGCGACGTGCTCGGCGATCTGGCGCAGCGTCCAGTTGGGGTCGCGGGGGACGTCCCAGGCGTCAGGGACGGTCGCGTAGCGGTTGACGTAGGACTGGGCGAGGCGGGGCCAGCGGGAACGCGCCTCGGCGAGGTCCAGCTCGGTGAAGCGGGCCCAGTCCGCGTCCAGCGTCACCATGCGGCCGTGCCAGGGGTCGGGCGCGGGGGCGGCGCCGGCGAGCAGGGCCTCCACCTCGGCGAGGTGGTCGATCAGGTGGTCCTGGATGCGGCGGGCCGCCTTGGCGGGGGTCCACAGGTTGGCGCCGTCGGTCAGGATCGGACGGCCGTCCCAGGCGAGCCAGGTCTCGGCCAGGGCGAGGCATCGGTCCACGGAGTCGGCCACGAGGAGCGCGGGGTTGTCGGTCATGGCGCCGATCGTGCACCGGAAGCACTCAAACGGCGGTCGAAGCATGTCCGCCGGGGGAGGCGCGGGTGCCACCGCGATCGCGTGGGGTGTCCCCGCCGCGTGGGCGCCCGCATCCTTCGGCCTGCGGCGAAACGTGCCCCGGCTAGGGTCGGGGGCATGGCAGCAATGGAGCACGTCGCGGCCGACGCCGACATCGCGCCCGTCGCGGCGCTCATCGCGGACCCCACCCGGGCCGCCATCCTCACGGCCCTGCTCGGCGGCCAGGCGCTGGCCGCCGGGGAGCTGGCCCGGATGGCGGGGGTGAGCGCCGCCACCGCGAGCGCGCACCTGTCGCGCCTGCTGGACGGCGCTCTGGTCGCCGTCGTACGGCAGGGCCGCCACCGCTACTACCGGCTGGCCGGGCCCGAGATCGCCGAGGTGCTGGAGGTGCTGGCCAGGGTCGGCGGGCGCCCGCCCGTGCGCTCCCTGCGCCAGTCGCGGCAGGCGCGCATGCTGGAGGAGGCCCGCACCTGCTACGACCATCTGGCCGGACGCGCCGGGGTCGGCCTGTTCGATCGGCTGCGCGAGGCCGGCTGCCTCGCCGGGGAGGAGGTGACCCCGGAGGGGGAGCGCCTGCTCGGCGGCCTGGGCGTGGACGTCGAAGGGGCGCGCCGCGCCAGGCGCCGCTTCGCCCCGGAATGCCTCGACTGGACCGAACGGCGGGCCCACCTCGGCGGTGCGCTCGGCGCCGCGATCACCGCCGTGCTGTTCGAACGCGGCTGGTACGTCAGAGGCCCCGTCCCCCGGGCGGTGAACCTCACCGACGCGGGCAGGGAGGGGCTGGCGGCGCTGTTCTCCGGTAAGGAGCTAACATCGCATACGCCGGTTACCTGAACGAGAGAGAACACCATGCGCGACAACGGAGTCGTGAACGTCGGCCCCGAACCCCTCACCTTCGACGACGTCATCCGGGTGGCCCGGCTCGGCGCCGCGGTCGAGCTCACCGACGACGCCGTGGCGGCGGTCGCGGCGGCGCGGCAGCGGGTGGACGAGCTGGCCGAGAGTCCCGTCCCCGCCTACGGCGTCTCGACCGGCTTCGGTGCGCTCGCCACGCGGCACATCGACCCGGCGCTGCGCGCCCAGCTCCAGCGGTCGCTGGTCCGCTCGCACGCGGCCGGCAGCGGCCCCGAGGTGGAGACCGAGGTGGTGCGCGCGCTCATGCTGCTGCGCCTGCACACGCTGGCCACCGGGCACACCGGCATCCGGCCGACGACCGCCAAGACCCTGGCCGCGCTCATCAGCGCCGGCATCACGCCCGTCGTGCACGAGTACGGCAGCCTCGGCTGCTCCGGCGACCTGGCCCCGCTGGCCCACGTGGCGCTGGCCCTCATGGGGGAGGGCCCGGTCCGCGACGCCTCCGGGCGGCTCACCTCGGCCGCCGAGGCGCTCAAGCAGGCCGGCATCGAGCCGGTCGAGCTGGCCGCCAAGGAGGGTCTCGCGCTCATCAACGGCACGGACGGCATGCTCGGCATGCTGATCCTGGCCATCGACGACCTCACCCGCCTGGTCAGGACCGCCGACGTCAGCGCCGCGATGAGCGTCGAGGCGCTGCTCGGCACCGACCGCGTCTTCGCCCCGGAGCTCCAGGCGCTGCGCCCGCACCCGGGCCAGGCCCGGGCCGCGGCCAACATGACGAAGATCCTGGCCGGCTCTGCCATCATGGAGAGCCACCGCGACCCCAACGCCTGCACCCGCGTCCAGGACGCCTACTCCCTGCGCTGCGCCCCCCAGGTCGCCGGCGCGGCCCGCGACACGATCGCCCACGCCTCCAACGTCGCCACCTGGGAGCTGGCCAGCGCCGTCGACAACCCGGCCGTGCTCGCCGACGGCCGCGTCGAGTCCAACGGCAACTTCCACGGCGCCCCGGTCGCGTACGCGCTGGACTTCCTGGCCATCGTCGCCGCCGACCTCGCCTCCATGTCCGAACGCCGCACGGACCGCTTCCTCGACGTGGCCCGCAACCACGGGCTGCCCGCGTTCCTGGCCGACGACCCCGGCGTCGACTCCGGCCACATGATCGCCCAGTACACCCAGGCGGCCATCGTCTCCGAGCTCAAGCGGCTGGCCGCGCCGGCCAGCGTCGACTCGATCCCCAGCTCGGCCATGCAGGAGGACCACGTCTCGATGGGCTGGTCGGCGGCGCGCAAGCTCCGCCGGTCCGTCGACGGCCTGACGCGGGTGCTGGCGATCGAGGTGCTGACCGCCGCCCGCGCGCTCGACCTGCGCGCCCCGCTGACGCCCGCCCCGGCCACGGCGGCCGTGGTCAAGGCGCTGCGCGAGACCGTGCCGGGTCCGGGCCCGGACCGGTTCCTGGCGCCGGAGATCGACGCGGCGGTCCGCTCGGTGGCGGACGGCTCGGTGATCGCCGCCGTGGAGGCGGTCACGGGCCCGCTCGACTGAGCCGGGGTCAGCTCGGGACCGCGCCGCCCCCGCAGCCCGCGCCGATCCGGCCCGTCTCGAAGTACCGGACCACGTCGGCGGCGCACCCGGGCACCCGGGTGGTCGACACGTGCACGTCGTCGGCGACCGTGTAGACGGTGCCGCCGACGGCGCGCCGCGTCTGCAGCGTCCAGTCGTAGACGGACATGAACTCGTACAGGTGCCCGGCCAGGACCAGTGACCCGCCGCCCCGCTTCAACGCGACCTGCTGCACCGGCAGCGGCCAACCGGCGCACATGCCACCGACTCCCCAGGACCGGCCGGTCGCCGGATGGCGCTTCACGAGCCGCCGGTAGTCACGCCAGGCGGTGTCGAAACCGACCCGGCTGCCGTCCTCGTTGCACGCGACGGCCAGGTTCATGGTCATGTTCAGCGTCTCGGGCGCGCCGGGGACGGGCGTCCCCGTCATCGGGGCGCCGAGCAGCTCCTTGACGGTGGGCGGGGCGGTGGTGCCCGTCGCCGTCCGCAGTTCGGCCAGCGCCCTGCCCGCGCGCGTCCACTCGGTCGAGTTGCGCTTGGCCAGGTCGGCGACGGCCGAGCCGTCGACGGGCCGCCGCACGTCAGTGTAGATCTTGGGATTCTTGTCGTACGCGCGGACCAGCTTCGCCACCTCCTCGCGCACCTGCCGGGCGGTGGCGCCGAGACCGTAGGTCGCATCGCGGCGGGCCAGCCAGGCGGCCATGCGCCCGAAGTCGCGCTCGGCCGCCTCCGCGCTGTCCTTCATATGCTCGTCGAGACGGGTCCACGGCGGCGCCACGCTGTCCAGGAAGGCCCGTCCGGTGTGCTCGGGGAACCGGCTGCGGTACACCATGCCCAGGTAGGTGCCCCAGGAGAAGCCGAGCAGGTTGAGCGTGCGCTCGCCCAGGGCGGTCCGCACCAGGTCCAGGTCCTGGGCCACGCTCTCGGTGGTGAGCTGTCCGAGGAAGGCGGGGTCGGAGCGTCCGCACTCCTGGTTGGCGGCGACCTGGGCGTCGTAGATCTTCCTGGCCGCCTCCTCGGTGAGCGTGCCCGGTTCCTGCGGGCCCACGGGCGAGACGGGGCAGGCGACCTTGGTGCTGTAGCCCACCCCGCGCGGGTCGAAGCCGATGATGTCGTATCGCTCGTTGGCCTTGGCCATCTGCTCGTTCCTGAGCGCGACCCGCAGGACCGGGTCCAGGTATCCACTGTTGCCCGGCCCTCCTGGCAGGACGGCGATGGCGCCGAGCCGGCGGGTCTCGTCCGTGGCGGCCAGCCGGGTCACCGCGATGTCGATCTTCCGCCCGCCGGGGTCCCGATGGTTCAGCGGGACGCTGACCGTCCCGCACTCCAGGCGCTTCATCAGGGCGCGGAAGGCCGGGATCTGCTCCTCGGTCACGCGCAGGCTCCGGATCACCTCATCGGAGTAGGCGGGGCAGGATGTCCACTGGACGGACGGCGCGCCGGAGCCCGGGCCGGGGGTGGCGCTCGCCCTCGGGCCGGCGTCCGCGCCGGCGCCCGCCGGGGAAGGATGCGCCACCAGCCCCGCGAGCGCCAGCGCGAATGCCGTCAGTGATGTTCGGTACGTCATGCGGATCAGAGATAGCGGTGATCTTGCTAGATCCGGATAAGGAGACGCCGGTGATCGCTCACGGCAGGGCCGCGATCACGTCCACCTCCAGCAGCAGCCCCGGCATGAACAGCCGCGGCACCTCGACGGTCGTGCTGGCGGGCGGCGTCCCGGTGATGTACTTGCGCCGCACCGCGCCGTACTCCATCCGCAGGTCCATGTCCGTCAGGTACGTCCGGATGAACGTGACGTCCTCGAACGTCGCCCCCTGGTCGGCCAGGATGCGCTCCAGGTTCCGGAAGACGTGCTCGGCCTGGACGGTCATGTCGCCCTCGCCCACCACGCGGTGCCCCTCGTCGAGGGCGGCCTGCCCCGACACGTAGAGCGTGTCGCCGGCCCGGACGGCGTGGGAGTACATGCCGTTCGTGGCCGGGACGGTCGGCGGGTTCAGCGGCACGGCCCTCGGCGCGCGCCCCGTCCGCGCGCCGTCACCGGCCTCCGGCGAGTGCGCGTGCGGCGTGGAGGGGCCTTCCAGGTGGGGCGCGATCGCCGTGAGGTCGCGCCCGCCCAGCCCGGCGGCCTCGGCCTCCTGGAGCCGCCTGCGGGCCGCGGTGGCCAGCGTCGCCTCCGGCCAGGCCGCGAGGCTGAGGTCCTTGGCCGCCAGCCCGAGGGCGTACCGGGTCTCCGCCGCGGGCACGCGCAACCGCTCCGACAGCGGCCCGATCGGGGTGCCCGCGAGCACGTCGGCCAGCACCTCGCGCGGCACGCCGTGCGCCGTGCCGTACGCGAACGTCTCGGCGATCAGCACCTGGGCCGGGACGATCGCGCTCATGACGGCGACCTTCAGCGCGGCGGCCGCCCCCAGCGGCCCGGCCTCCCGCACGGTGCCGAACACCGACAGCACCTCCCGGACCTTCGCCGCCACCGGCGCGTCGAGCCCGTCCAGCCCTCCGGCCAGGACGGTCAGCGTGCCGTCCGCGGCCGGCCCGACGCTGCCGAGCACGGGAGCGTCCACGAGGCCGGTGGACGCCGGCAGCAGCGCCCGCAGCTCCCGCACCGCCTCCGGGCCGATCGTCGACATCTCCACCACCGTCGCCCCGGGAGCCAGCCCGGGCAGCGCCGCCGCCAGCACCTCGCGGACCGCGGCCGGGTCGCGCAGCATCGTGACGACCAGGTCGGCGCCCCGCACCGCCTCGGCGGCCGTCACGCCCGTGCCCCGGCGCCACACCGTCACCGGGTGGCCGGCGTCGGCGAGGCGCCGCGCCATGGGGACGCCCATCCGCCCCTGTCCAAGAAAAGTGATCTTTCCAAAGATATTTCCGTTGAATGCGGTCATGTGATCAGTGAACCGCGTGACGAGAGATTCCACCAGCGACTAGATTGCATGGCAGCCATGACTGACGCGAATACCTTGGACACCGCCACCCTCCGGCTGTTCGACGAGGTGGCCCGCAACGGCTCCTTCACCGCGGCGGCCGAGCTGCTCGGCTACACCCAGTCCGCGGTCTCCCGCCGGGTCGCCGCGCTGGAGCGCGCCGCCGGAGGGCCGCTGTTCGAACGCCTGGCCCGGGGCGTACGGCTCACCCCGGCGGGCCGGGCGCTGCATCGCCACGCCGTCGCCGTCCTCGACCGGCTCGAACGCGCGGGCGAGGAGCTGGCGGCGATCCACGGCGGGAGCGGCGGCACGCTGCGCGTGGGCGCGTTCGCCACGGCCAACGTGGACCTGGTGCCGGGCACGCTCAGGGTCTTCGCGCGCGTCCGGCCGCGCGTCGAGCCGCGCGTGATCGAAGGTCTGACCTCCCGGCTGGTCGAGCTCCTCCAGGCCGGGTCGCTGGACATCGCGGTCATCAGCGACTACCCGGCCGGCCTGCCCGCCGGCTTCACGCTCCGCGCGTACGCCCCGGAAGACCTCGTCCCCGAGGCCCTCGCCCCGGCAGGCCACGTTCCGGAAGACCTCGCCACGCCGTCGGAGGATCCCGCCCGGAAAGGCCGCGTCGCGGGAGACGTGAAACGGGGAGACGGGAAACCGAGCGACGGGCAACCGCGCGACGGGAGACTGGGGGAGGCGGCTCCGCGGCGAGGCGACCCTGAGGACGGCCCGGGCCGGGCCGTGCTGCTGCGGGAGGACCGGCTGCTCGTCGCCCTGCCGCGCGAGCACCCCCTGTCCCGTGAGGACGCCGTCGACCTGCGCGACCTGGCTGGCGAGGCGTGGATCGAGGCCGCCCCGCGCGGCCAGCCCACGCTGCTGACCGCCGCGTGCGCCGCCGCCGGGTTCACCCCGCGCAGCGGCCTGCGCGTGGCCGAGTGGACGGGCAAGTTCGGGTTCGTCGCCGCCGGGCTGGGCGTCACGCTGGTCCCCGAGCTGGCCGCCCGGGGCGTGCCGCCCTCGATCGTGCTGCGCCCGCTGCGCGGCACCGCCCCCGCGCGCAAGGTCTACGCGGTCGTGCCCGCCGGTCCGCTGCCCGCGGCGCTGGAGTTCCTCCGGCTGCTGGGACAATGGGAGCCGTGCACGACGCCTTCGCCCGCGTAGGCGGACTCCTCGCCACCGGCCTGCGCGACCTGACCACCGACCTCGCCGCCCTCGACGGCGACGGCTGGTGGGCGGTCGTGGCCGACTACGAGGGAAAGGTGACCTGCGCCCGCTTCGACCGGGTGCGTCCCGCTCCGCTGCCCCGCCCCCGCCGCCCCTGGCACGGTCCACCGCCCGGCCGCTGGCACAGCTCCCTCGACCAGGCCGCCTACGAGCGCGGCGTCGGGACGATCCGCGACCACATCGAGCGCGGCGAGGTCTACCAGGCCAACCTGTGCCGGGTGCTGAGCGCGCCCGTGCCGTCCGACGCCGACCCGCTCGCCCTGGCCGCCCGGCTCGCCGCCGGCAACCCGGCCCCGTACGCCGCGGTGATCGACGTGCCGGGCGTGACCGTCGTGTCCGCCTCGCCGGAGCTCTACCTGTCGCGCGACGGCGACGTCGTCGAGTCCCGCCCGATCAAGGGCACCGGCGCCACCGCCGCCGACCTGCTCGACAAGGACCGCGCCGAGAACGTCATGATCGTCGACCTGGTCCGCAACGACCTGGGCCGGGTCGCCGCCGTGGGCTCCGTCGAGGTGCCGTCGCTGTGCGCGGTCGAGGAGCACCCCGGCCTGGTGCACCTGGTCTCCACGGTGCGCGCCCGGCTGCGGCCCGGCGCGGGCTGGGCCGAGCTGTTCGCGGCCACGTTCCCGCCCGGCTCCGTCACCGGGGCCCCCAAGTCGTCGGCCCTGAGGATCATCAATCAGCTCGAACCCGCGCCCCGGGGGCCGTACTGTGGGGCGGTGGGCTGGGTCGACGCCGACCGACGCAGGGCGGCGCTGGCCGTCGGCATCCGCACGTTCTGGATCGCCGCGGGCGAGATCCGGTTCGGCACGGGCGCGGGCATAACCTGGGAGAGCGATCCCCGGCGTGAGTGGCTCGAGACCGAGCTGAAGGCGTCCAGGCTCATCTCACTGGCATCATCAGGAGGCACTTGATGAACATCCCTGTCTGGGTCAACGGGGAGCTGATCGACCCCGAGCGGGCGACCGTCTCGGTGTTCGACCACGGGCTCATGGTCGGCGACGGCGTGTTCGAGACCGTGAAGATCGTCCACGGCCGCGCGTTCGCGCTCACCCGGCACCTCGACCGGCTCAGGCTCTCCGCGCAGCGCATGGACCTGCCCGAGCCCGACGTCGAGGCCATCGCCGACGGCGTCGCGAAGTGCCTGGCCGCCGCCCCCGACTGGGCGCTGGGCCGCATCCGCATCACCTACACCAGCGGCCCGGGCCCGCTCGGCTCCGACCGCGGCGACCAGGGCACCACCGCCGTGGTGATCGTCGACGAGCAGAAGCCGTTCCCGGTCACCGCCAACGTGACCGTCGTGCCCTGGCCGCGCAACGAGCGCGGCGCGCTGGCCGGGGTCAAGAGCACCTCCTACGGCGACAACGCCAAGGCCCTGGCCTACGCCAAGGCCCGCGGGGGCGGCGAGGCGATCTTCGGCAACCTCGCCGGCGACCTGTGCGAGGGCACCGGCTCCAACATCTTCGTCGTCCGCGACGGCCGGCTGCTGACCCCCACCCTCGCGTCCGGCTGCCTGGCGGGCGTCACGCGGGCGCTGGTGCTCGAATGGTGCGGCGGCGAGGAGGCCGACGTGCCGCTGTCGGCCGTGTACGAGGCCGAGGAGGCGTTCCTGACCTCCACCACGCGCGACATCCAGCCGATCAGGCTGGTCGACGACACCGAGCTGCCGATCGCCCCCGGCCCCATCACGGCCAAGGCCATGCGGGTCTTCGCCGAGCGCTCGGCGGGCGACCTCGACCCGTGACGTCCGGCCCCGGGCGGCCCGCCTGACCGGCCGCCCGGGCGCGGGGCGACGCCCCCGAAGCCTGACTCAGTACGACTTCTGCGTCTGCACGTTGAAGTCGTCCATCTTGACCTTCTTGGCGGGGTTCGTCAGCGGGTCGTCGATGGAGATCACGTCGAGCCCCTCGCGGATGTCGCTGGAGTAGATGTAGCCGTTGTAGTAGTAAGCCGACCAGGAGCCGGCCACCGGGTCGTCGCCGCCGTCCGGGTACGGCCCGCGCTCGAAGAAGCCGATCTCCCTCGGCGCCGAGGAGTCGGTGAAGTCCCAGATCGACACCCCGCCCTGGTACCACGCCTGCACCATGACGTCCTTGCCGGGCACCGGCACGAGCGAGCCGTTGTGGGCGACGCAGTTCTCCTCCCGCTGCTGCTCGCGGGGCATCTTGAAGTAGCCGCGCCGCTCCAGCCGGCCGTCGACGATGTCGTAGATCGCGTTGGCGCCCTTGGTCTGCGGGGTGTTGCGGTCGCAGGTGGGCGCGCTGCCGCCGCCCAGCTCGTCGCTGAAGACCACCTTGGTGGCGTCGTTGTTGAACGTCGCCGAGTGCCAGATCTGGAAGTTGGTCTCGTCGCGGATCTGCTGCAGCACCCTCGGGTTCACGGGGTCGGAGATGTCGAGCAGCACCCCGTCGCCGAAGCAGGCCGCGGCGGCGAGCTTCTTCTCCGGGTACGCGGTGATGTCGTGGCAGCCGCCGCTGCCCTTCTGGCGCTCGGGGAAGATGTTCGGCCTGGCGACGACCCGCGCGGAGCGGGGGTCCTTGACCGGGATCTCCACGACCTGGATGACCTGGTGCTCCGGCGTGCAGGTCGCCGAGTCCGCCTCACCGCCCGGGGAGGAGACGTACACGTAGAGCGTCTCGCCCTGCGGCACCATGGTGTGCGTGTGCGACCCGCACTCGGTCGCCACGGACGAGACGTACGTCGGATGGGTCTTGTCGCTGATGTCGAAGATGCGCAGACCCTCCCAGGCGCGCGTGTCCTCGTCGGAGCCGCAGCCCGCGTCGCTGCGGGGCTCGTCCACCGACAGGATCAGCAGGTCGCCGTAGACGGAGACGTCGTTCTGCTGGGCCGGGCAGGCCACCTGGCTGACCGTCCGCGGCCTGGCCGGGTCGCTGATGTCGTAGACGGAGAACCCGCCGAAGTTGCCGACGAACGCGTAGTCTCCCTGGAAGGCCAGGTCGGTGTTCCAGTCCATCTCGTTGTTCAGCGGCGCCGCGCGCGGGACGTTGGCCACCAGCTTGACGTTGGAGCTGGTCATCACGGCGTCGTCGCCCGACCCCTGTGAGGTGCCCGCTGAGCGCGGCGTGGGCCCGCCGGGGTCCGATCCCGACCCGCACGCGGACACGAGCAGGGCGACCGCGCACAACACCGCCCCCCGAACCCTGGCAGAGATCACGCACGTACCCCTCGTCTTGTGTCCCAGTATGGAAGCTATGTCAGTACGATCGCGGTCCGTACCGCCTCTTGTCGCAATTATGGCGATATTGGCGGTGGGGGCGTGTGCCGAGCGGGCGGCCGGCCCCTCGGCCGTGGGCACCGGCGCCCCGGTGATCGTCCCAGGCGAACCGGGAGCTCCCGCCCGTACGGCCACGCCGGGGGAGCGGGTCGGCCAGGCCGACCGGGAGCCCGGCGCGGCGGACGTCCGCTTCGCCGAGGGCATGATCCCGCACCATCGCCAGGCCCTGGAGATGACCGCCCTGGTGGCCGAGCGCACGGGGAACGCGACCGTGCGGGGCTTCGCCGCGCAGATCGCCGCGGCCCAGCAGCCCGAGATCACCGTGATGACCCGCTGGCTCGCCGGCCTCGGCCGCTCCGTCCCGGCCGGGCACGAGCACGGCCCGGAGGGCTACGGGATGGCCTCGCTGGAGGAGATGAACGCCCTGCGCGCCGCCCGCTCCGCCGCCTTCGACCGCCTGTTCCTGCGCCTGATGATCAGGCACCACGAGGGCGCGCTGCGGATGGCCCGCGAGCAGCTCTCCGCCGGGCGGGACGTGGGCATGCGGCGCATGGCGCGGGACGTGTACGCGGGCCAGAGCGTGGAGATCGCCCGCATGAGGCGGACGCTGGAGTCGCTGCCCGGCGCCTAGCGGGCCGGGCCGAGGGTGCTGCCGAGGGGGTTCAGGACGGCCAGAGCATGTTGGTCAGCTCGGCGTCGAGGTCCATGAAGTCGGTCTCGCGCCCCGCGGGCACCTTCTCGTACGTGCGGTGCAGGAACTCGGTGAGCGGCGTCAACGGCACCTCGAACAGCGCCTGGCCGAAGGGGGAGGTCAGGCTGATGTGCAGCGTGCGCTCGCCGTCGGAGCGGGCCGGCCACACCTGCACGTCCCCGTCGCCGACGCGGCGCACGATGCCGACGGTCAGCAGCTCCCTGGCGAAGATCCACTCGACCGGTTCGTCGTTCCCCACGTGGAAGGCCATACGGATCGCGTAGGGGTCGTCGGCGGTGTAGCTGAGGCCGGCGAGCAGGGGGACGGTGGTTCGGTCGGGGACCACAAGCCGGAGGCCAAGCTCGGCGGAGACGGTGGTGCTGTTCATCGTCAGCCAAACCTTTTTGTCGTAGGTCCCCTCTTCGGGGCTTTCACTGCTCTGACGGACTTCGTCCTGAGCTATGACGCGGAACGAAGAAACCTGTAGGAAAGATTCCGCTCCCAGGGCCTTCTGTAACGCACCTCACAGCTGGACATTCGGGCATCTATCTGGCCAAACGTCATCAGTCGGCTGGTATTTGCGAGGGCTTTGCGCGCTCCCCAGCCGGCTGCGGTGGAACCCTTCATGAACGTTTCCGGAGAAAAGATCACGATCGGCTCCTACCGGAACACGTCGATGGTATGCCACCGACCCGCTCCGGCGACGGGCAACCACCCCCTTTCCCTCGAATCCCCGCCCCTGACCGCCTCCCGGCGCGCCGCCGCTTCGCCAGGAGGTCCCGGGGTGCGGTATGGTTTTCCCGTCGGCAGCCGCAAGGGGCCGCACATCAGGGCGATTAGCTCAGCGGGAGAGCGCTTCGTTCACACCGAAGAGGTCACTGGTTCGATCCCAGTATCGCCCACCGCACGTCAGAGGCCCTTTCCGGGAAGACCGGGAAGGGCCTCTTGCATGATCGTGCGTCGTACGTGCGTCATGATCGCTAACGTGCGTCGCCTGACGCACGCCGCCGCCACGACTGGACGACCTTCTCGTGGGCGTCCGGAGCCAGATGCGCGTAACGCTGGGTAGTGGTGAAGCTCTCGTGTCCCAGTAGCGACTGTACGTCGTAAAGGGGCACGCCGTCCTGAACCAACCAGCTCGCCGCGGTGTGCCGCATGATCCTCGGCGGGAAGCGGCGGATCCCCGCCACCTCGATGCTCGGGTACCAGATCCGGTCGCGGAAGTTGCCGTCGTCGATCAGCCCGCCGCCCGGCGCGGTGAACACCCTCTCCATGCGCCCCCGGCCCTGCATGAGCCGGCTCATCCCCGCCAGCGTGAGCGCCGGCACCGGCACCACCCGGTTGCTCTTCATGCTCTTGGGATACGCGCGCAGCCCCTCCCGGGTCTGCACCTCCACCACCGCCAGCAGACCACGCATCCAGTCCACCCGGTGCGCGTGCAGCCCGTACAGCTCACCAGGCCGCAGCCCCACGTCCATGCCGAGCTCGACCAGGGTCCGCCACCCGGGGCCGTGTAGCTCCTCCACAGCGGCGTACAGCGCCTGGGCCTCCTCCCGCTCGTAGAACTCGACCGACTTGGCGTTGCGGCGCGGCAGGTCGAGGTCGCCGAACGGGTTCACCATGACGACCGGAGGGTTCTCCTTCATCGCGGCCCGATACATGGATCCCATCAGATACACGATGTCGTGGATGGTCGACGCGGCCAGCGTGGGGATCTCGTCCGGGTCGGCGAACGGGCTGACCGTGCGGCCTTTGTGCCGGACACGCCGGGTTTCGATCAGTTCGCCCACCCACGCCTGGGCGTCGACCCGCTGGACCGCCTGCATGGGCCAGTCGCCCCACTTGGGCTGGCAGTGGGTCGCCCACAGGGAGGCATTCTTGGCCTTCGTCGGGCCTTCGACAAGCCGGGCCTTCGTCCAGCGGGCATACCAGTCAGCGACCTTGATCTTGCCTGCGTTCGGGTCGCGGACGTCGCCGGCCGCGAACTTGGCTTCCTGCTGCTTGGCCCACTTCTCGACGACGGACTTGAGCCGGTTCGTCTCGGTGACCCGCTTGCCGTTGGGCATGCGCACGGTCGCCTGGTAGAGGCCGCTCGGGAGGCGGCGGATGTAGGGCATGGGGAACGCTCCAGGGGGTGCTTATCGGAGGCGGACGCACACGTCCAGCAGCGGATCCACGCGGGCGTGGATGATGCCGCCGCACCCCGCTGCGGCGGTCGGCCCGGGCTGGGGTGCGGGCGCTGTCGTGGCTGCTGGGCGCGCGTCCACTGTAGGCCGCTCGGTGCGCCGTGGCGGGGCCGTCACCGCGACGACCGTCTCCCGTTCCCGTCGCGGCTCTCGCACGGCGGCTGACGGCTCCGGTCGCCTCCTGGTGGGCCGCGAGCTCGGCGCCGGTGTACGGCGGGCCGGCCGGGTCACCTCCGTCGCGCCTCGCTGGCTCGGGCCCGCGGTGGCCGGTGTGGCGGCGAGCCTCCGGGGCTCGGCCACGGCCGGGGGAGCGGTGGGCCGCCGCGACGGGCGCGCCGTCGACGGCCGGGTCGTGGAAGGGAGGTCGGCGCGGGTGCCGTCCACGGTCATGACGATGGTCGTCGGCGGCGGGGCCGCGTACGGCCTGCGCTCGTCGCTGTCCAGGACGCCGGTGATGGCGAGGGCGATCGTGCCGACGATCGCGGTGGCCGCGGTGCCGGCGGCAGCCGAGGCGGCGCGCTCGTGCTCACGCGCCCACTCCCAGGCGCCGGCCAGCAGCGGGATGGGGAAGACCCCGCGCCAGTCGCGGCGGCGGTAGCGGGCCAGTAGGGCGTCGATCGCGTCCTGCCGTTCGATGCCCTGGAGCGTCGTGGCGACGGTGATGATCAGCCGGTCGTTTTCCCAGTGGGCGACGACGTCGAACGGTGGGTCGTGCTCCTCCCGGAGCTCCCAGTCGGGTAACCCGCTCACTGGTCTCGACCCCCGCTGTACTGTTCGCGCAGCAGCTGCCACCGTCTGTCGGCGTCGGCCGGGTCGTCGCGGCCGGTCGGCCGGATGCCGACGGTGATCTCGCGGCCGTCGACCCACTCGGTGATGAAGTGGACGCGCCGGCCTTTCCGGGCGAGGGCGTGCCGGATTTCGGGCGGCGCGTGGCCGGCGCGTTCGGTGTCGAGCTGTTCGAACAGTTGGCCGACGAGGAGTTGGAGCGTGTCGATCTGGTCGGCCATGCGGGTGACGACGGTGCGCATGAACCGTGGGTCGACTAGCTGGGCGTCGGTCAGCTGTCGTACGTCTGTGGTGCCCTCCCGCAGGGCTGTTTTGGCATGTCTCGGGCTTTCGCCCACTTCTTTGTTGGCGATCTTTCCCACCCCCCGGCGGTATGCTGCGGCCCCACGCACGCGGTTTCGGATTGCGCCTCAATAGGGCATTTGACGCTCACAAACCGCGATCGGCAACTTACGGACAGGACCGTTGCAGGAACGTGACGTTGCAGCTTTATGCAGCTTAAAGCACGCTCTATACCAGGAGTTTCGGTTGTTAGCGCGCACAACCTCACTACCTGCGAAGACCATGTGTGAGGCGGTGTTTACGGCCGGTCAAAACACAGGTGGGCGTCGGTGTGCGCGGTCACCTGTCGTACGACAGATGACCGCGAGGGCTGCCGGCAGGTCCGCCGCAGATGCGGGGGCTTCGCTGCCGGATCACTGCTCGATGGTTCGCTCATACTCCAGCTCATAGAGATGGCCCGGCTTGACGATGATGCTCACCTCGACAGGCCGGCCGCTGTCCGAGTAGATGACGCGGAACTGCCTCAGCACCGACACGCCGTCGGGGATGTCGAGGTGCTCGACCTCCTCAGGAGTCGGCATCCGAGACGACACGCGGTCGACCAGCCTCCGCTCGGGAAATCCCGCCTGTGCGAGGACCGCCGGCGCGCCACCGCGAATCTTGGTGCGGTTGATCAGCGGAGTGCCGGCAGCAATGCTCAGCGGGTAGTACGACCAGCAGACCTCAACGGGAACGCCAGCGCGCAGTGTGAGGCGCTGGCGCAGCACGGCCCCCTCCCCAGACTCCAAGCTGAGGGCACGCGCAACATCCTTCGGCGGCTCGCCTTCTTCAACGCCGAGGAGCTTGTACGAATACCCGCCAGGCGACGGCTCGAAGTAGGCGGACTCCGACACCACCACCATCTGCGCGTCTCGCACTGTCACGGCCTTGCCCTGCTGCCCCAGCACCCATCCCTCCGCCTTCAGGATGCCGACCGCGTTCGCGATCGCCGTGCCGGACGCTCCGTACCGTTGCTGCAGCGCACGGGTAGAAGGGATCGCCTCGCCGGGCGCGAGCGTCCCGGCCATGATCTGCGCGCGGAGGTCCGCCGCGATCTGGATGTGCTTCGGCCGGTCATCCGACATAGCCACCGGTCGGTCCTCTCTGGTCACAGGGACAGGGCGTAGCGCAGGTGTCTGCCCCGCGCGAGCATGGTCATCATGCTGGCCTCGATCGGCCGGCCGGCATCGGATTTCAGGACTCGGAACAGCACCAGCACCCATTCGCCGGCCGGTAGGTGCAGCATCTGGCGTTCCCTGTCGGTCGGCTCTCGGGCGGACACGTCCTCGTCCGCGTGGCCGGGCGTGTGACCGAGTTCGGTAAGCAGCCTGACGGCTCCGCCTGGAACCTTTCGCGGCTCGGCGAGGCGGGTGCCCCGGGCGATGTCCGCCGGGTAGTAGGAGTCGGTCAGTTCGACCGGCTGGCCGTCGAGCAGCATGGTTCGGCGGCGGACGATCACGGTTTCGCCGGGCTGGATACCGAGTGCGGCGGCGATGTGGGCGGGCGGCTCGATCTCGGCGACTTCGCGGAGGAGTTGGGTACCGGCCTGGCCGTGCTGTGCGGCTTCCTGAGCCCAGGCGTCGGGTTCACCTGCTTGCGGTCGGACGTATGGGGCGGAAACGCTCACCCACCGTTTCGCATCTGCCATGACCTGCCTGTTTTGTGATCGATGTCCGGCTTCTTAATGCTCCACCTTACTGGAGAAGCGACACGGTTCCCCGATCAAGGCAAGGCGTTTGTTACCTCGAAATGTTTGTGGCTTCTCCGGAGAAGCAATACAGTTCGCTTAGTGCCCGAGGAGCCACCGGAGCGACGGGCGACATGAGTTCTGGAGGTGAATTCTGTGCAGAAGGAGCCCCACGCCCTGCTGACCCTCAAGCAGGCCGCGGCCATGCTCAACGTCTCCCGCATGACCGTGGATCGAGCGGTCAAGGCCGGAGAGATCCCGAGCATCAGGTTCCGCCGCACCTACAAGGTCCCCCGCGCCTTCATCGTCCGGCTGCTGGACATTGCCGAGTCGGGCCAGAGCGTCGTGGTGGAGGAGTACGCCGCGGTGTATCGCGCTGAGACCCTCGCCGAGGTGGCGGTCTGATGCCGCCGACCTACCCCAGACATGCCGCAGGCGGCCCCGCATCTGCCAAGACCCGGGCCGCCCGCCGTGTCCCCCCGCCCGTACGAGCCGGAAGGAACGCAACCATCATGCCACAGACCCTCGCCCCGGCCCTGGTCCCGCAGCAGCGCCGCCCCTGCCCGGTGGCGACGCCCTGGTGCGTCCGCCACGATCACGGCGAGTCGGCTTGCTACGCCGCCGACCGGCCGATCCCCGGCCAGCCCCACCACGGTGCTCGGCCGTACGTCGGCATCAACCACCACCCCGGCTACGGCATCGCCATCGAGCTGTACCGCAGCGCCGACGAACCGCTCTCCCTCGACGACGCCGAGACGATCGGCCTCGCCCTCCTCGCCGCGGTCGCCGCCGCCCGGGCCGGGACGGTCACCCGATGAGCGGGTGGGCTGACGGCGACGACATCCCGCCCGCCTACACCGACGAAGGACTCGAACTCGTGGCAGGCACCTGGGCCCGATCCTTCGTCGCGCTGCTGCGAGGCGACCGCGAGGGGTCGGCCGCCGAGAGGAACCGCGCCGAGGTGCTCTCCCGCAACCCCCGCCTGCGCCGTAGCCGCGACAGGTGAACAGCCGCCTCGCCGAGGCGCTCGCCACGCTCAACGCCTGGCAGGTCGCCATCGCCGCCATGAACCCGCCACCCGACACCGACGAGCAGGAGCCCACCCGATGAGCACCACCACCGCGACGCCGGCCGAGCAGGCCATGGCGCTGCTGGCCTACGCGGCCGACGGGCGCCACTTCTACGAGGGTTACATCCACGACAACCACCGGACCCTGCACGAGCGGGACGCCGCGACCGCGATGTACGCGGCCCAGGCCGCGACCGCGCACACGCTGCTGGCCATCACCAGCGAGCTCGCCGAGCTGCGCGAGGCCGTCCGCCAGGTCGCCGCCTGCCGCACGGAGCTCGCCGAGATCGCGACCGCGGTGCGGTACCTGGCCGGCGCCCACGACCGGTCCAACGCCCGCCTGGAGGACGCCCTCTCCGGCATCACCGCCTCGATCGAGAAGACCGCCAGCGACTCGCTCGACAACATCGCCGACGCCATCCGCGAGTCCAGCCAGACGCTCGACGCGAACCTGCTCGGCGTCCAGGACGCCCTCACGCCGCAGCCCCGCTGGTGGCAGTTCGGGCTCCGCCGTAGCCAGCGCGACCGGCCCGAGAGCGAGGGGTCGGCGTAATCGCCCTCGCGTCAGCGACCGCCTGAACCACCGCCACACATCAACATCAGCACCTTGAGGAGATCACCCGTGACCGCCCAGCACGACACCGACAACCACACGCGATGGCCGCTCTGGGGCCTGCTCGTGTTCTGCGGGGCCATCTCCTTGACCTTGAGCGTCATGCACGCCCTCAGCAAAGCCGCCGAAGGCGACCTCAAGGCGACGGTGGCGGGCTTCCTGATCGGCATCGCACCCGTCATCGCCGCCGCCTTCCTTGCCCACCTGCTCACCGACCCCTACGCCTCAAACCTGCTGAAGGGCGGCGTCGGCTTGGTCTTCGTCGGCGGCATGGCGCTCAGCGTGAACGCCCAACAGGAAGTGGTGCTGCCCTTCGTCGGCGGCAACCACTTCCTGGCCGTCCTCTTCCCGATCGTGCTCGACCTGTCCACCGTCATGGCCCTCCTGGCGCTGTCCGGGGTCGGCTACTCCTACAACCGGGCTCTCCAGTTGGAGGAACTCCGGAAGGAACTCGAGCCGGTCCTGAACGCGGAACTGCGGCGGAATTTCACAGCGGAACAGGCCGCCCGCGAGGAGGAACTGCGGGCGGAACTGGAGCGGGCGAAGAAGACGGAACTCGGGGAACTCCAGAGGGAACTCGAGGAGAACCACAGCGCGGAACTCGCTGCGCTCCGAAGGGAACTCGCGGAGCGGCACAGCGAGGAACTGGACGAGCGAGAGCAGGCGATCCGAGGAGAGCTGGCCGACCGCTGGGAGCACGCTGTAGCCCAGATTCGGAAGGAAGCCGCGGCCGAAACCGAGGACAGGGTCCGGGACGCCGAGATCGCCACCGAGGCCCGCGTCCGACTGGAGCTGACCAAGAACAGCACCGCCGGTAAGCGGCGCCCGAAAGAGATCGAGTCCGCGTCCGGGAAGGGCGCCGGCCAGCAGGTCAACAAGCGAGCGCGGGCCGCGAGCATCCTCCGCACCAACCCCGACATCGAGGTCAAGGAACTCGCCGCGATGCTCGACTGCACCACGAAGTACGCCCGCAACCTGATCGCCGACATGGCCCCCGGCCGCGGAAACGGCCAGGGCGAAACCGGAAGCGAGGAGGTGCGTCTCCGTGCGGTCCCGTAGCGGTCACACCAGCGCGCCCTTCCACCGCGCGGGCGCTCCAGTTCCCTCCGCGCAGAAGCTCCAGTTCCCTCCGGAGTTCCCGCCCCAGTTCCGCGCAGCACGCCGCGGTGTTCCCTCGCTTGTTCCCTCTCCGCGGACACCGAGTTCCCGCCGGAGTTCCCTGCCTCTGTTCCCGTTCACTTCCCGAAGGAGTTCCCAGCGATGACGACAACCAGAGACGAGGGATGGTCCGGGGAAATGCTGGACCGCCCCGAGATGGTGGCCGCCTTCGCCAGCCAGCTACGGCACCACCTGGCGGAGTATGCCGACTATGTGTCCCGGATCCGACGGGACGCCGAGGCGATGTGGGCGGAGAACCCACCGCC
Organism: Nonomuraea rhodomycinica; assembly: GCF_013363995.1. GTDB lineage: Bacteria > Actinomycetota > Actinomycetes > Streptosporangiales > Streptosporangiaceae > Nonomuraea > Nonomuraea rhodomycinica. The sequence continues at coordinate 151,698 of NZ_JABWGO010000012.1, forward strand.
GGAGTACGGCTCCTTCGAAGCGTGGTGGCGGCACGGGCGGGTGACTGCGCCGCTCGCCGAGATCCAGGAGCACCTGGAGAAGGCGATGAAGCTCACGCACCGGCTGGAGGCTCGCTACCGGAAGCACCGCCACGAGATCCCCGCCGCACGTCAGGCCGCCGCGCAGGCCAAGCAGGCGCCGGCCCTCGCGCGCGGGACGGACGCCGGCCGGGTCGCCCAGCGGAGACCGGCTGAGGCGCGCGCGCCGGCTACCTCGCAGGACGGCAGCTTTCTCGACATGATCCGCCGGGAATCGGCGTGACATCGCACCGACCGCTCTGCAGAAGCGAGGACGTCAGTGGCCAAGCGTCAGAGGTGGCTCTACCTCATCGGCTCAGACGAAGCGCGACCTGTGAAGATCGGAGTCAGCTTCAACCCGGACAAGCGGCTGGAGGAGCTGCAGGTCGGCTCCCCAGTCGCCTTACGGATGCTGTGGAAAACCCCAGGTGGGCGGGATATGGAGCGGGTTCTCCACGCATGCTTCCGCAGCTACTGGAAGCACGGCGAATGGTTCGACTTCGGGGACGAGGACCCGGTGGCGCTCGTGGCCGCGACCGCCGCGCTCCTGGGCTTTTGGAAGCTCCCGGAAGCCGTCTCCAGCCTGCTGCCTCCCATGTCGCCAGCGCCACGCTGGTTCGTGGACAGCTTGGTCGCGAACAGCCTGCCGCGCCACCCGGCTCGTCCGGCTGTGTCGAAGGCCGAGGACGAGGCGAGCGAGTTCTTCGAGATTCCGCCGGTCGTACTACCTCCGTCGTTCGACGCCCCTCCGCAAGCACCCATCAGCCGACCTGGTGAGGAGATGCCGTGAAGCAGCCGATGACCAACGCTGAGCGACGTGCCTACAACCAGCGTCGGCACGCCGAGCAGCGCCGGGAGCTGGCAGCTGGCCGCGGGGTTCAGGGAGTGGCCGAGCTGTGGTGGGACGAGGCGCGAAGGATCGCCCGCGAGCGCGCCGCGGACGGTGACGAGGGGGCGTGGCACGACCTTGCGCTGACGCTCACCAACTACTGCCAGCGCTACAGGCAGTAACCGTGCGCGGGGGTGCCATGTTCATCTTCATCCGTGAACTGGCCTCGCGCGTGTAATGCGAGCGCGCGAGCGCCTGCGCGCGCGAGCGCGCGAGAGTACGTCATTCAGTCACTTTCCGTCAACACTTGAGAGGAGCGGGCATCGTGAGCGACGACGACAATGTCGTGAGCTTCCGGTCCCGGCCGGACGGGTCCGTTCCGCCTCCGCCGCTGCCCCCGGAGCCCACCCCGCAGTTCCCCGCCTTCCTGGCTGAGGGCGCCCCCAGCGAACCGGAGGCCCGGCCGGCCGGGACGTGGCCGAGCTTGCCGCGGGTCGGCCAGATGGCTCCTCCGCTAGCCCTGATGATGCCCGCCCTCCCTACGCCTACCGCCGCCGACGACGAGGAGGAGGGCGCGTTCGCCCCGCCGCAGCCGGAGGACCCGGACAACCCGACGCCGCGGGACACTCTCCAGCTCGCCGTCGCGCTGATGACGGCCATGGGTGTGGCCGCCGCGCAGGGCATGTGGCATCGGGCTCGGCACCGGTCGGCGCTCGCCGATCAGGCCCGCGCCGCTGCGGACAAGGCGACCGCGAAGGCTGCCGCTGCCGGAGCCGGTACGCGCGCGGAGGGGAAGCGGTCCGGGTTGCTGACGCGCTCGCACCAGGAGGGCGCCCACAGGAAGCCTCACGGGCCGCGTGGCGGCGGACGGGGCGCTGGCGGGCACACGGGCCATGACGGCGAGCGGAAGCCGCGCAAGGCGCCGAAAGGCGGCCTTGAAGGCGCGCGGAGGCCAGGCGACGGCAAGAGCGGCCCCGGCAAGGCGCCCAAGGCCGGGCCTGGCGGCAAGACGGTGCGGGATCAGGACAAGGCGAAGCAGCGCAAGCGCCGTCCCGACAAGGACGGCAGCGCGCCGGCGCGCCCGGACGCCCGAGCCCCCGAGGGGAAGGGCAAGTCGCCGAAGCAGCCCTCCCCGGACGCCGCTAAGAAGACCTCCGACAAGGGCGCGCCCGACGCGAAGCGCCCCAGCCCCCCGGGCCCGCGCCCGTTGACGTGGAAGGCGCCCAAGCGCAAGGACGCCAAGGACGACGGCGGGCCGAAGCGCTGGACCGGCGGACGCCCTGAGAGCAGCGGCAAGCCGGCGAAGAAGCCGAAGGGCGGCGCCGGCAAGGACGAGCCGGCCGCCAAGACGCCGGGCGGATCCCGCCGCCCCGAAGGGCAGAAGCTGACCTGGAAGGCGCGCAAGGGCGGTAAGAGGAGCGCGGGGCCGAAGCGGTGGACAGCCGGACGGCCCGGCGGCAAGGCCACCACGGGCGCGAAGCCCGCGAGCGACTACCAGGACGCCGCCGGCTCGTGGAGGTCCCCGCCTCCGCCGCCTCCCGGCTGGGAGGGGATGAGACCCCCGCCCGGTGCCGACCGGGCCTACCGCTTCGAGCGGATGGAGCGCGTCGACGAGCCCTCCGGCCGTGACCAGTCCGACAAGCCGGCCAGGGCCGTCGCCGGGGCGCCCGCGGCGGGGTGGCGTGCGCTGCCCGCCGGCCACGCCAGCTCGACGCCGCAGTCAGCCCCGTACGAGCAGGGAGCCCGAAGCATGTCCACGCCGCCGCCCCGCACGACCCAGTACGGCGACGCCGAGTTGACGATCTACGACGTGATCGAAGCCGACGCCGACATGGCCGAGGAGATCACCGACGGCGTCGCCGAGGCCCGCGCGACCGCCGACGGTTGCGAACGGCTCATCACCAAGCTGGAAGCCGTCCACGCCAAGGTCATCGAGTTGAAGGTGCCGGGTGTCCTGGCGGGCTGGATGGTGCGGCTCATGGACAAGACCTTCACCGTCAAGGCCCGCGCGAACGCCATCGCCGAGAGCCTGCCCCGGGCGGCCGAGGCGATCGCGACTGCTGGCAGCAACGCCGCGGCGCGGCACAAGCCGCTGGCTGACGCGGTCCGCGACGCAGGCCACGCCAGGCCCGCCGAGCGCGAATACCACGACGAGTAGGGAGGCCCTGTCATGGGTGCAGAGCTGGAGAGAAGCCACACGGGCGCCGCGGTGGCGGCCAGCGGCGGCGTGCTGGAGACGGTGGTGCGCTACGGCATCATCATCGCCCAGCTCACGGTGGCCGGGATCCGGCTGCGCGGCCTGAGCGAGCAGGTGCGGGACACCTACCGCTACATCGAAGGCTGCTCGTCCGGCGTGGACCGGCTGGCCCAGCAGATGGCGTCGCTGAAGGTGGACGTCGACACCGTCAGCGAGCACCACGAGGCCGCCGCCGTCATGCGCAGCGTGCTCGATGAAGCCGACGCGATGGCCGCGGACACCGAGGACCTGGCGACCATGTTCGGCCAGGCGTCCGACGCCCACCAGGCCGACTACGGGACCGTCGCCGACAAGGCCCGCAGCATGTCGGTGCCGATGGCCGAAGCCGAGTTCTACAGCAACCGCTGAAGGGAGACGACCGTGAACACGCCGCCGCCGCTGCCCAAGGTGGACATGTCGCTGCCCGAGTGGCACGACCTCAGCCGGGCGCTCCGCCGCCTCGACGCCGCACGCAGCGGCACGGGCCGCCTGGCCACCGCGGCCGGCTTCACCGCCGCGGCGGTCGGGCTGTTCACCGGCGACTTCGCCGGGGCGTCCCTACTGGCGACCGCCGCCCTGTCCGGCGTCGGGCTGGCCACGCTGCGGTTGTGGAAGCCCGACGGCCAGCAGAAGACGGTCGCGACCGTGCTGTACCTGGCGCCCGGGGCCAGCCTCGCCGCACTGCTGGTCGGCGAGCGGATCGTGCCCGGCATCCACTGGGTGGAGGCGCTCGCTCTGGCCGTGTGGACGCTGGGGGTCGGGCTGGTGCGGCCGGCCCGCGTCGCCCGCCGCATGATGTCCCCCACGCCGCCGCCCGCCCCGGCGACCGCCCAGGACCCGGCCGACGAGCTGGTCGACGACCATCCGGCCGCGCGCTGGTGGGCCGAGCACGTGGCCGTCAAGGGCGGTGCCGCGCCCGGCACGCTGCTGGAGGGCATCGAGCGGACCGGCGAGAGGTCGCTCAAGGCCGTGATCCGCTCGGCCACCCCGGGCCGCCCGGTCCCGAACATCGACGTCAAGGACCTGTCGGCGGCCATGGACATCCCCGAGGATCTGATCGCGATCGGGCCGGTGCCCGGCCGCGGCGCGTCCGTGCGGCTGCTGAAGGTCGGCCAGCAGGAGGATGCCCGCGACCCAGCTTCGGTGTGGGCCTCCAGGATCGCCCCGCTGGCCATGCCAGGGACCGTGCTGATCAGCGTGCGCAGCGGCCGGCCCGCCGCGGCCTCTGACGGAGGTGACCAGTGAGCGCGCACACGCTGGCCCGCAGCGACGAGATCGTGGAGCTGATGCTGGAGGCGCCGCCCGGCCAGGTCATCAAGTACGACAAGGAAGCGCTGTGCTCCGCTCTCGGTGTCTCCGATGATCCGGCCCGCGTCGTCGTCGAAACCAGCGGACGGCAGGCGATCGTCACCATCTACCCGTTCAACCCGCTCGCCGTGATGCCGCCGCCGTCGCCGAGCGACATGCTCATGGACCGGTACGGGCGGATCGTGGTCGGCCGCCATCACAACGGCCGCCCGGCGCGGCGGCGCCTGTTCGACCCGCGCACCGGATCCGCGGTGCGCGCGTTCGTCCTGGGGACGACCGGCGCCGGCAAGTCGCGGACGGTCCAGTACACACTCGCCGCCGAGAAGCGGAACCGGATCGTCAGTTGGTACGGCGACCTCAAGGGCGGCCAGAGCGCCCCTGAATCCGAGGGCCAGGTCGACTGGCGCGCCACCAGCCAGGAGGAGGTCGTCCTGATGCTGCGGGCGGCGGTCGCCGTCGCCCAGGCCCGGCAGCGCCGGTACGCGGCGTTGGGCCGCAACGCCTTCCTGATCGGCGACCCGGACCCGCTGATGTCGGTGCGGCTCGATGAGGCCAACCGCGGGCTGGAGCGCGGCGCCCCCTACCGGGACGAGATGACGTATTGGATCAAGGAGTTGGGCCGGACCGGGCGCAGCGTAGGCATCGGCATCGAGTTGGACGCCCAGGCCAGCCACCTCGAGGAGCTCGGCGGCTCGGACACGCTGCGCGCGATGCTGAAGGAAGGCGAGATCGTCCTGCTGCGCTGGTCGTCGTCGATGATGGCCCAGCTCGTCGCGGACGGCCTGCTGTCCGCCGCCCAGTCGTTGACGCCGATCCCCAAGCAGTTCAAGCCGGTCCAGCTGCGCAGCCAGTTCGACCTGGCCGACGACGATGACGACTTCTGCGACACCCAGGGCACCGCCTATCTGCTGTCCAGCTCGACCCCCACCAGCATGATGCGGCACTGGAGGATCGGCTCCATCGCGCCGCTGCCCGGCCTGGATCCCGAGATTCTCGCCCTTTACGGGCCCGGTGAGCCTGCCCAACTGGAGGAAGCCTCATGGGATGCCGCCGGCGCGGCGTACGCCGCCCGCCACGACCAGGCTGACATGGCGGCGCTGTGTGCCGAGTTGCGTGAGGAGCTCTCGCAGAAGGGCCGCGGGCAGGCTGGCCCTGGCGGTGACGACGAGCCGGAAGGTGGGGCCCGCCGCCGGCCGCGCCTCCTGGCCGACCGTGTCATGGCCGCCTTGGCCGACGCTGGCGCGCCGATGAGTGTCGAAGACGTCCTGGCCTCTGTCAACGCCGACGGTGGCCGGCAGGTCAAGTCGGCCAACTCCGTCCGGAACGCCCTCCGTGATCTCGTCAACGCCGGCGACGTCGCCCGCGGCGGGCACGGCATGTACGTCCTGCAGAACGCCTGAATCACCCAACACGAAAGGAAGATCACCATGGAGATCGATTCCCCCACCTCACAGGACAGCGCCCGCGTCGAGATGTGCCTCGCCGTCGCCGCCGTCCTGCTCGGCGCGTGGGCGCTCACCCAGCGCTCCGCCGTCGTCTGGGCGCTCTGGCTCCTCGGCGACACCCAGCCGTGGCGGCCCCCGTGGGTTTTCCTGCCGCCGCTCGTCGTCGCTGCCGCGTGCTTCCACGTCGCCCTCACCCTGTGGCGGCGCGGCACCGTCCCCACCGTCTCGGCGCTCGTCGCCGGCATCGGCGCGACCATGTTCGTCATCCTCGACCTCGCCTGGTGGCTGTGATGACCCTCACCTCGCGCTGCCCGCGCTGCCACCACGCGCTCGACGAGGGCCCGATCCTCTACCGCTGCGCCCACTGCCAGCGCACCATCTGGGCCGCCGACCTCGACGTCGAGCACCACGCCCCCGCCCCCATGTCGGCCGCCTGACCTCTCAAGGGAGAAACCCCATGTCACTGATCCAAAACCTTGAGCGGGTACGGGGAGCCGGCTGCGTCGACCGCATGATGGCGCTCGCCAGTGAGCTCGGGCTCACCGTGGCGCAGGTCGCTCACATGCCGCACCAGATCGCCGCCGAGATCGCCGAGGGCTGCATCTGGTACGAGGACGCGCACGGCCTCGGCCACAAGCGGGACTGGCACGAGCACTTCCGGTACGAGGCCGACATCGCCACCGCCGCCGGACTGGAGGGCATCGTCGCCTACCTCCTGACCCAGTTCTGGGAGGAGAGCGTCGCAAGGATCCTGCGCCGGCCGCACCGCACCGCCCACCTGACGCCTGAGGAGGTGGCGCGCCGTACCCGGCTCAAGCTGTGGGCGGACGCCACGTTCGGACTCTGGGCCGAAGGGCCCACCACCACCAGCCTGTGAGGACACCGACCATGAGCATCAGCTACACCTTCTGGCGAGCGCGAAAGACGCTCCGGCGGACCCTGGGGCTGAGCACACGCCCCTGCCTCGACCCCGGGGCGGCGTTCATCCTCGACCACCTGCAGCAGGTATGCGTGAAAGCCGGCGACATGTGGCCGGCGGCCAGCAACGAGTTCGACGAATGGATGTACTACGGCCACATGACGTCGGAGCGCGCCCAGGAGATCCGTCGGGCCGCGTCCTGGACGCTCTGCCGGTGGGCGGTGCGGCGGGAGCTCGCCGCCTACGGGCTGTAGAACCGCCACATACGAGAGCCCCGGCCGTCACCTACGGTCGGGGCTCACTCATGCGCGGGGAAAGGGCGGCCCTGCCCGGTGCCCCCTCCGCGACCGGACAGGGCCGACCAGCTCTGACGCCCGGCTCCCACGTGGTCGCGGTTCGCGCACCCGGCCTCCGCGGGAGCCAGGCTGACTATGGGATCGCCTCCCGCCGCAGATCACGCACGACGACGAGCAGCTGCGTCGCCATCGCCAACTCCAGCCGCTGGAAAGCATCGAGCGGGATGGGGACGTTCTTCTTCAGTACGATCTCGCCGTTGCTGGTCGACTCCTGGACGACGGCGGCGAGGACGCCGTACGGCTCGCTGCCGCCGACGGTGTAGACCGCTGCTGATCGGCGTAGGCGGGGACAGGAGGCGATCGCCTCGGGGATGCAGGAACGGCAGGTGGGCGGGGCGTTCGTGTAGCCGGCGCCGTCGCTGGTGTCGGTGGGGTCATCGGCGAGCACCCACCACACCCGCCCTGAGATCGGGTCAGTGGCCGGCCGCCCGCACACCTGGCACAGGTTGCGCAACATGGCGCGCCGCTGCCGCAGGCTGTTGACGAGCTTCCACTGCGGGGCGCCGCCCCGGGAAATGCCCTGGCGCGCCCACAGCACGCCGAACATGCGATCCAGGGCGACCTCGTCGACGTAGGCGAGGCGTAGCCCCGCAGCCTCTGGATGCCAGCGAAGGACCAGCTTCCCCTCGACTTCTTCCCCCGAGTAGGCAGTGATATAGGGGACGCGCAGCTTGGTCGCGGTCATCGCAGGTCGCCGGTCGTGAACGGCAGCTTGCGGGTGAGGGCGGCGTGCGCGCGGAGGATGGCGCCCTGCAGGTCGGCCTGCTCTGGGGTGGATGCGGTGGCGGTCTCCCGGGTGCGCCGGTGGGTCAGCCGGTAGAGCCCGGTCTCGTCCAGGCTTACGTCGCATTCGGGGATCTGGGGGAGCGGCGCCGGGGGGTTGTTCTCGGCGTGGCCGCTCGTAGACTCGGCCATAGGGGCGCACCTCCACCGTGCGTCTGGGCCCGCTGGCGTGTCCGCGCCGGTCGGGCCCACTTTTATGTGTGGCTAGGTGGCCGTCATGCTACGCCTGTTCACCATACTTCACCATGGTGAGACATGAGGAAGTATGGGTATCCGCAGGTCAGTAGGGGTGCCTAGCGTGAAACCGTGATGATCGAATGGCGGTTGAACGCCCCGCGCTGGGTGCAGATCGCGGAGATCCTCAAGGCGAGGATCGCCGACGGCACCTACCCGGTGGACTCGCCGCTGCCGAGCGAGCACCAGCTGGTGCAGGAGTTCGGTGTCGCCCGTGGCACGGCCCGCAAGGTGCTGATCCGGCTGCGGGAGGAGGGCGTCGCTTACGCGGTGCGCGGCTTGGGCACGTTCGTGGCCGCTCCGAAGCCGGAGCCGGCGGACGAGTAGCCGTCCTGGCTGGCGTAGCCTGGCGGCCGTGAGCAGGTGGTACGGCCCAGGCGGCATCGAGGTGGAGCGCATCCTGCTCGACCGCGGCCACGGGGCCCGCCAGGTGCTGCGCGTGACCCGGCGCGGCCCGATCCGCGACATCGTGCTCGCCTACGCGACCACCGTGGCCGAGGTCGCCGCGCTGGTGCCGCTGCCCGATCTCGTCGAAGTGATCGACCTACCCCTCGACCGCCGCGTCCCGTAGCTGCATCCACGCCTGGTAGCGGTTCTCGGCCGCAGCCATCCAGGGATGCGCCTGGATCTTGACCGCGAGCTCCCTCATCTGGGCGTGCGTCTTCTGCCACTTCTCCCGATCATGGTCGGGCCGGCGGCTGAGCTTGGCGAGCTCCTTCTCCGCAGATACGAAGTCGCGCCTCATCTGCAGCAGGTCGTCGGGTCCGTTGTAGGCCATGGCGCGTCTCCCCGGGGTGGTGCGTGTGGTGCGAGCCGATCCTATGAGCCCCTGGAGCGCCAACCGGAAGCGGCTCGACGGCGGGCTGTGCCAACATGCCTCAGACGATCAACCCGCGGGGTGAGGATGGCGGGATGAGCGACGAGCACATGCTGCCGAGCGAAGACCCAGACCTGGCCGAGGTGTGGAAGCAGATGACGCCGACGGAACGACTGCAGTACCAGCTCGCCGAGGGCGAGCCGGTGCCGGAGGAACTGCGGGAGCGGGTGCGCCGCGCGTATCGGGAACGCCGCGGCGGCGCCTGAGCACACGAAAGGAGCCCCCGCCACCCCGCGAAGGGGTGACGGGGGCGGACCCACGCCGGGTGGGCGCCAGCGTGGGACGCTCCAGAGCTACCGCTTGTTGACAGGCAGATCCGGGCGAGCCGTGTGCTTCGCCTTCCAGCCAGCCACCGCGCCGATCGCCGTCGGCAGCAGCGGGATCGTGACCGCCTCGGCCCAGTCGGGCCACCACGCGATCAGACTGTGGTCAGCGTCCACCGCCTGCAGCACCGCCAGCAGGCCGACGGAGCCGAGGAACCCGCCCAGGCTGGCCCACTTCACCTTGGCCTCGACCGGCGGCTTGCCGTACTCGATAGGTGCGTTGTGCATGTGCCCCTCCTCAGGGGATGCGCCGCCCCTCGCGCGGGGGCGGAAATCTGGAACCGAAGGCCCGTGCTGCCGTTGCAGGTACAGCCGGGCCAGATCGTCGATCACGACTTCTCGGGCGGGCGCCACGACCACGTCATCGCCCACGTGTCCCGGTCCACCTCGCCGGTGGCGGGCAGCCCGGTGGCCCGCTGGAAGCCTCGGCACACCGTCCGCGACTGCGCGCCGTACCAGCCGTCCACGTCGATGTCCCATCCGCGCTTGGCCATCTTGGCCTGCCACGTCTTCACGTCGTCGCCGCGCTGCATCGGCTCGCCCACCTTGAGCGTGCGGCCGGACCACTGCGGGACGCCGTCCTTCACCACCACCCGCGGCGGCTCCTCGCCGTCGCCGCGGACGAGCTCCATGAAGTGATCCCACGGGAACCCACTGCCCGGGTCGGAGTGGTCGGTCTGCCCGAACGCCTTGCTGACGTCGACGTGCCCGCAGATCCCCGCCTTGCCCGCCTTCACCTGCGCCACCGACAGCCGGCGCAGCGGTACGTCCCAGCGGGCCGCGACCTGCCGCACCAGCGCCGCGGCGCGCCGGAGCATGGCCTCGTGCTCGTCGTCCCGCCAGCGGGCGCTGGAGCCCTTCTGCGGGTCGCACAGCTCGATGCCGATGCTGCCGGTGTTCGGCGGCGCATGGTAGGCGACGACGCCCTCGCGCACCGAGGCGACGACCTCGCCCGGGTCGACCGTGTAGTGGGCGCTGCCGCCGGCGCCCGCCGACTGGAAGTAGCGCGCCACCGCACGGGCGCCGCCCTCGACGCAGGGGGAGACGGTGGCGTGGATGACGATCCGGGTGACGCGGGTCTGGATGCCGCCGTGCTTGGCGGCCGGCATGAACTTCACGAGGCTCCCTTACGTTGGTGGCTGCGCCGCCATACCTGAACGATGATCACGAGACGCCACGCCAGCACGACAGGCACCAGCGCGAACGCGGCCAGCCGCAAGAGCGTGAACCACTCCCAATTCGGGAGCGCGAGCCGCACCACCCACAGCGTCAGGGACAGGGCCAGGACTGCCTCGAACGAGAAGGCATGCCGGCCGGCCGCGGTCTTCCACCAGCGGGCCAGGGCGCTGTGTACGACGACACAGCCGACCGCCAGCAACGCTGAGATGGTGATGAGCGCGGTGCCGGCGTGCTGGATGAGGTCAGCCACGGCCACCGAACGCCTCCTCGAAAAGCTGATGGAAGCCGTTCTCCTCGCGGAGACGGCGCAGGCGGTCGGCGAGGCCGAGCATCCGCCGGGCCCGCTCCCGGGCCTGCCGGAGTTCCTGCTCGGCGCGCTCTCGGGACTGCTGGACGGCATGCTTGGCGTCATCGATGTCCGGGTGCTCGTCCTCGCGCGGCTCGTCGGTCATGAGCCGGCCCCGATCTGCGTTCGCAGCTCTTTCAGCAGCGCGGCGGCGATCTGCGCCCCCTCGGTCGAGGCGAGCAGCGCGGCCCGGATCTCCTCCGCGTGCGCTCGCCGGGTGAGGTCGTGGGCTTCGCACTCGCCCACGTACAGGGCGCGCCATTGCTCGGCGTCCTCGTTGGCCTCGGCCACCCGGGCGTCGCGATCGGATCGCAGGTCCTCCACGTGGGAGCGGGGGACTAGGTGGCCGCGGAACACGAGCCAGAGGACGCTGAGGAGGACGCCGAAGGCTCCGAATTGAGGGATCGGGAGTTGGGCCCACTCCACTCGTGTCCTGCCTTCCTGGGAGGGTCTGAGAGGGGTGCCGCCCGCCGGCACCCTCACGAAACGGCGGGCGGCACGATCATGTGTCCGGATCCGGACATGCAGCGGGTGTAAACCGGAGGGATGCTGGAGGCGTCTCACATGCCCCGGCCATTGGAGATCAACGTGGGCTACCCGCAGCAGCCGCACGACCCGTACCAGCAGTCAGGCCCCCAGTACGGCGGCCAGCCGTATCAGCCGCAGCCGTACAGCCAGCCGCACCTGCCGGCGCCCATGCCGCAGTACGGGCCGGTGCAGATGGTCACCGTGCGGGAGCGCGGGTTCAACCCGATCACCGCGATCGTGCACGGCTGCCTGTGGGTGTTCGTTCACTGGTGGCTGGCCCTATTGACGATCGGGCTGTGGCTGCTCGTGGCGATCCCGGTCAGCTTCATCGGCTGGAAGGTCACCCGCACGGTGCCGGTCCAGCAGCAGCACCAGCCGCCGCCGTACCCGCCCCAGTACTAGGCGCCCGGGCCTGCGGCGCGGAGCCGCTTGTTCTCGGCGGCCAGCTCGTCACGCTCATCCACGAGCTGCTGCACCAGCGCGCGCAGCTGAGCGTTCTCATCCAGGGCCGCATTGCGCTGCCCAGCGGTCACCTTCAGCACGGCGTCAGTCGCCACGCTCAGCTGCGTCTCGTCCACTACACATCCCTTCCAAGGGCGGCCTTCAGCCGCCTGCGAGTCTCTGCCATCAGCTGAGGGTCCGGCCTGTAGGTGGCCTTCAACACCGCCAGCCGCTCACCCGGATCCACCTCGACCGCCTGGCCGGCGAGATCCAGCGCGTGCGGCGAAGCGACACGCCGGCGTCCCGGCGTCGGCGCCGTCACCCGCACCGCGGTCTCCTTCACCCAGGCAACGCGCTCCAAGTGCGCCTCACGCGCATGCGATGTCGAGTCGGCATTGCCCAGCGTCACGGGCCTGCCGCCGCGGAGCATGCCCTTGCGGGCGGCCGGGTCGGTCTCGGCGTTGCGCCGCACGCCCGGCTCCGGGATGTGCAGCTGGTGGATCGCGACGTCCAACAGCGTGTCGATGTCGTCCGGGTCCAGGCCGTACTCGACCGCCAGGTTCGCGAACGTACAGGCCGGCAGCGCGTACACATACGGCGGGCCGCCCGGATTCGTCGTGTGGATCATCCACCATGCGGTGCCGTCGTCGCCCTGCCACAGGTAGGCGTCGACGATCTCGCGTTCGATCATTGGTTCCACACCCAGTACATGACGTCGTATCCCGCGCCCGGCGGCGATGGGTAGGTGTCGAAGCTGAAACCGCCGCTGTTGCGGCTGGTGACGGACACGGCGTGCGGGCCGAAGATGTTGAACATGGTGGCCACCGGCAGGGCGGTGGCGCTGAAGGTGAACCCGTATCCGATGCTGCCGATAGTGCCTGAAGGGAAGCTGGCCAGCCCGCGAGCGAACGCAGCGCCGGAGCCGGGGCTGCCCATCTTGCCGAAGAAGTCGAGCCATCCGGCTTCCTTCGCCACGAGTCCGCTGATGATCGCAGCGCTCTCGGCGGTGATGGTCAGCTGGGCGACGTCCCGGGATAGCTGGATGGTGCCCTTCCGGTCCGACACCAGCACAGAGCCGATCTGGATTGCGGGCGGATTGTCGCCGGTGAACGACGTGATGTAGTGGTACTGGGTGGCGTCCCGGTAGAACCGGATCTCAGGGTTCGCGCCGAACAGCGGATTCACCACCAGCCGGGCTGAGCTGCCGCTCACCGTGCTCGTGAGCCGCCCAGTGAGGTCGACATCGCCGGTTGACGCGGACACGGTGAAGGTGGCGCTGCCGCTGCTGTTGTAGGCGCGGAACCCGGTCGTGTCGAGTTCGATGCGAGCGCCCGACGTGGCCGATCGCAGGGTGAAGCTGCCGGAGGAGCTGTCGATGGTGACGGTCTGGGTGCCGCCGCCGTTGAACGCCTTGAGCCCGGTCTCGTCCATCTGGATGCGGGCACCACTGGCTCCCGATCGCAGCTCGAAGGAGCCGTCGATGTCGAGCCATACGGTCCGAGTGCCGCCCGCGTTGAACAACTGGATACCGGTCACCGTGGACATGTCCATACGGGCCCCGGTCGTGCCGCTCCGCAGGAAAAACTGCCCGTTCGTCTGCAACTGGACGAGCGAGGTGCCGGCCCCGTTGTACATCTGCAGGCCGCTGGCGTTCATCTCCACTCGCGCCCCACTGTCGGCCGTCTTGATGCGGGCGCCGAGCACGATGTCGGCGCTCAACGTCCCCGCCGTGATCTTCGTGGCGGTGAGGTTGCTGATGTGAGCGTCGTCGATGAGCAGGGCTGTCGCGGTGGCCGACGCCGATGCTGGGGACCGGTTGCCGGCCTCGTCTACGGCGATCACCCGGACCCAGCGCGCGGTGGTCTCCTCGACGTCCACGGTGGCGATGGCCGGGATCCCGGCTGTGAGCATGCCTGCGTGGGCGGCGACCTGGCCTTTCAGCGTGCTGGCATCCGCGGTGAAGCCACTCGTGGAGCCGACGTGAATCTCCAGGTGGTGCAGGTCGAGTTCCAAGTTGTAGGTGCCGCCGCTGGCCTTGCCGAGCGTGTGCGTGATCTGGATCGCCAGCCGCGACCCGGCCACCGTCGGCGCGGCCGGCGTTGAGGGTGGGATGGTGTCCGGATTCGCCGTCGCGGTCTCGACGACGCTCCATGCGCCCTGGTTGTTGCTGGAGTCCACCGCGCGGATCCGGAAGTCGTAGTCGACGCCGGGAGACAGGTCGAACACCATCGCCTGGAGGTCGCCCCACGGCGCGTACGCGGTCTGCCAGTCGCTGGCGGGCGACACCCCGTACTGCACCTCGTAATGGTGGCCGTCCAGGATCGTCGACCCGTCCATGTTCAACGGCAGCAGCCACTTGACCAGCATCTTCGCGCGGGTGTTGCCCAGCGCGTCCAGGTATACGCCGCTGAGGAACGGCAGATCCCAGCTGACTATGCCCGGCACCGTCGAGTCCGGAATCGGCCTCGGCCCGACCGGCTCCAGACCGCCCGACGACAGGGCCCGCAGCAGCTCACCCACATCGACCGTGGTCTCGCCGCCCTCGAAGTCCACGTACGGCGTCAGATCCAGCCACACGCCGGCCTGCGACCGGTAGGCGACCGTCGACCCTTCGCGGACTGGCCACGAGGCGCCCGCCATCCGCAGCTTGACCGGGTTGATGCGTTCGCCCCGGAACGTGATCTCGTTCGCTGGGTCTTCCAGCCCGGAGTCGGGGTCGTACACCCACACCCAGTCGCCGACGCGGAAGGCGCCCTGGATGTCGTAGTCGTCGGTGGTCAGCCGCATGGCGTTGCGGGTGCCGAGGTAGCGGTTGAGCTGGATCTGCGCGCGGGTGTTGGCGTTCCCGGGCGCGGTGCCGGACTCGCTGATCAGGCGGACCCGCTTGACGGGCTGGCCTCTGAGATCCAGGTACGGGTTCGCCGGGTGGTTCGCCGATCCGGTCGCCGTTGAGCTGCCCTCGCCCTCGGCGAGTACCACCACGCGGGTGGTGAAGTCGTCGACGTCGCGGGCCAGCGCCATGTCTCCGCGCAGCCCGTGCATGGTCAGGTCGTCGCCGTCGGTGTGCCGGTTCGGCCGGCGGCGCACGATCACGCACGTCGGTGTCGACTGGAAGAGGGAGGCGGCGGGGCCGGCGTCGAGGGTCGCATTGCCGTTGACGCGCCACTCGGCGCCCATCGTCGAGCACACGTAGTCGATCGCCTTGCGCCTGCTCTGCCACTGGTGGCGGCCCGTGTACGTGCCCGGGATGCCGCTGTAGAGGGTGCCCTCCACCACCGCCGTGGCCGCGCCGAGCAGCGCGCGGATCGCCTCGGGGAAGGTCTTGTTGGTGATCTGCACCGCGGTCTCGAGGACGTCTCCCTTGTCGTCGGCATCGCCCAGCCACACCGCCATGCCATGCCCGGAGACGGTTTTGCGCAGGTGGTCGAAGTCGCGGCCGGTGAGGACGCCGACGTAGCGGGCCATCGTGAGCAGGCTGTCGCCGTACTCGGCCGGGTTCACCCGGCCAGGCACGATCGCAACGTGACCGAAGAAGCCGAGCTGGTCGGTGACCGTCTTCGGGGTCTCGTCGACGAGGACGAGGCTCCACGACCCAAGCCCCATCAGGACTTCGTTGACCGGCACCTGGTCACCTCCTCACGGCCGCGACAACCTCGGGCAGCGCGCCGAGGTATTGATCCCTGAGGTTGGTGGCCTGATCGCCCGACACCGCGCTGCCGCCGCCGGCCACGACGCCGAGGAAGAAGTCCATCGCTGTCGAGCTCGTCTTCGTCAGGCCCCCGCTCACGTGCGGGTCGAAGTTGCGCGCCGAGCCGGCGACGACCCGGTTGCCGTCGCTGTCGTCGGCGGAGCGCACCACGTACGAGGTGGCGTCCGTGCATGTCTCCGCGCTGGCGAGGTAGACCGACATGGTGCCGGAGTCGCCCCGCTGCAGATACCCCTCGAGAATCCGGGAGCCGCGGCGCAGGGTGAGGTCCAGGTAGGCGCGGCCGACCGGCGAGCGGCGGACAGCCAGCCGCACGATGCAGCTCTCCAGGTCATTGCGCAGCACCGACGCCGAGTCCCACCCGGTGACCTGGGTGCCGCCGATGTCGACCCACCACCGCTTCGGCCGCCACACGCCGCCAGTGAAGCTGGCAACCTCCAGACTTCCGCCGCTGGCCACGGGCCGGACGCGGACGAGCCCGTTGGACAGCTCCCAGGCGTCCTCGTCCAGCGGGTGCGCGGTGCCGACCCGCTCGACGCCGCCGGTCAGCACCCGAACCCGGCCGCGCAGGTAGTCCTCCACGCGGCAGCCCCATCGCGGCGACACCCCCGCGGGCACGCCGCGGTAGACGGTCATCACGCCGTCGGTGGTGGGGCGGGTCATCGTGGACGGCAGCGTGCTGCCGGAGTAGTAGGCGAAGTGCCCGATCGGCGGCGCATGCCACCGCTCGCCCGCCAGCGAGAAGTCGTTCGCGCGGACGGCGCCGGCGAGCCGCGACTCCAGGTCGACGTCGGTGTCCGGGCCGTGCCGTTGCAGGCTGATCTTCCAGGCGATCTCGGTGATGCCCTGGCGCTTCCGGTCCTTCACGTCGCCGGACGCGGAGCTGATCGTGTAGTAGCCGTTGCGCTCGGACTTCTCCTCCCAGATCGCCTGCACCAGCCCGCCCTGGCCGCCGAGCACGCCGTCGAAGCGGTCCCACACGTCGTCGCGGGTGATGAGCGGACACACCTCGACGCCGGAGATGTGAAGCGACCAGCCCTGATAGGCGCTCTCCGAGAAGGTCATCGTCTCGCGGAGCGTGAGACGGCCGAGCTGCAGGTCTGCCACATGCCCTCCCAACGGAAAGTGTCTACCGGTAGACAGATGGGCGGTGGAGCCTTAGAGTGTCTAGTAGTAGACATCATGGAGGCGGGCATGGATCAGCGGCTCATCACCGGACCCAACGAGCTGTACCACGACGACCGCGACAGCATCGACTGGACCGAAGACCCCGACTTCAGGTTCCTCACCGAAGTTGATGCGCTTCAGACGCTGGAAATGCTGGGCAACGACCTCAGAGCGGCTCGCGAGCAGGTCAAGCACCTGATGCGCTACATCCGGGCCGCCGCCGTTTCCGCGCGGAACGGCACCGTCCAAGACGGCCAGGTCTCCCCGCAGGCGATCATCAACCACACCAAGCTGGCCCGTCAGACCGTGTACAACATGATCGGCGAGAAGGCGGAATGACTCATCCGGCGTACACCTCCCGGTCCAAGGTGCGTATCTCCTGCCGGATCTCCTCGACCATCCGCCGGAACGAGCCGGGGTCGCGCGGGTCGAGGATGCCCCGCACGGTGAGGTTCTCGATCGTCACCCCTCCACCGGCCGCCGCCGCACCAGGTGCCGCGGCCGGGGCCGCGAACGCCCCGTCGAACGCGGGCGCCGGAGAGGCGGGCTCGGTAAACGCGCCCACCGTGGCATCGGCCATCCGCTGGGCCGCCGACTGGATCATCGGCTGGCCGGCGTCCATGCCCACCACGAGACCGGCCGGCAACTGCTTGCCGATCTCGGCGAACAGCCGCGACGGGGAGTGGATGCCGAGGGCGTCGCGCACCCAGTCGGGCATGATCCCGCGGAAGAAGTTGTACAGCGAGTCGCGCAGCCAGTTGTACATGCCGACCATGCCGTTCCAGAACCCCACGATCAGGTCCCGGCCGGCTCCGCCCAGCAGGCTGCCCATGTTGCCGAGCGCGCCGGTGATGGCGCCGGGCAGGCCGCGGACCCAGTTCAGGAGCTCGTTGAACTTGCCGATCGCCCAGTCCTTGGCCTGGCCGAACCAGCGGGCGAACATGTCGGGCAGGCCGCTGATCCAGTTCTTGATGCCGTTGATCAGGTCGGGGATGATGCTGTGGCCGATCAGCCGGTCGTACAGTTCCGTGAACTTCTGGATCACGCCGCCGACCGTCTGCGTGACGATGATCAAAAACTTGGTGATCTGCGGCAGCACCCGCTCGGCGATCACCGCCGCCAGCTCGATGAACAACGGGATATGCGGCGCCATCCGCTTCAACAGGTCCGTGAAGACGGGCAGCAGCGGCAGCATCGCCTGATTCAGGTCGACCATGCTCCTGATCAGCGCCGGCAGGTGCGGCAAGATCGCCACCACAGCGTCGATGAACCGAGGCATCAAGCTGACCGCGAGGTCCGCCAACGGCGGCAGCAGGTTCACCAGCGCCGGCAGGAAGGACAGGAAGGCGCCGACGAGCTGCGGGATGTACGGCGCGACCTGCCGGACCGCGTCCAGCAGCGCCAGCCCGATGATCTGCGCCGTCTGCGTCAACGGCGGCAGGATTTGCAAGATCACGCCGATGAGCTCGCCGAGCACCGACACGAAGGCTTGGCCGATCACCCCGACCAGCTGACCGATGATCGGCATCAGCGGAGTCAGCGCCGGGACGAGTCCCTGCACCAGGTGAGTGATCAGCGCGGCGATCTGCGGTAGCAGCGGCGCCAAGGCCGGCACGAGCGCGTTGATCACCGAGGCGGCCAGTTCGACCACCATCGGGACGATCGGCGCCAGCGCGGCCAGGGCCTGCCCGAGCGCGCCAACGAGCCGCTGCAGGGACGGCAGGATCGCCTGCACCCCGCCCGCCAGCGAGGTGGCGATCAGGGCGGCAAGTTGGCCGACGACCGGCAGCAGCGGCGCGATCGCGGAGAGGATGCCGCCCAGGGCGGCGCCGAGGGGCTGCAGCGCCGGCGCGAGCTGGGCCACCCCCAGAGCGAAGGCGCCGAAGAACGCCTGCACGCCGGGCAGGAGGGCGGCGATCGCAGGCCCGATCGCCGCGAGCAGCGGCTTCAAGGTGGCGAACGCCGCGGCGATGGCCTGGCCGAGCGGCAGCATGGCGGGCGCGAGCGCGGCGACCGCCTGCCCGATACCGTGGATCATGGCGACGATGCCGGGCCCGACCGCGGCAATGGCCGGGCCGAGCGCGGCGATGGCCTGCGCGAGCACCGGCCCGAGCGCGGTCGCCAGCTTGGCCGCCTCGGGCGCGATGGCGGCGACAGCCCCGCCGACCGCCTGGATGATCGGCAGCAGGGCGCGGCCGATGTCGTTGAGCGCGCGGAAGACCGTGACCAGCACGTCCTGGCCCTGCGCGCTCTTGACCCAGCGGGCGAACACGTCCACGAGCTGTCCGAGCACGCCGAGCGCGTCGCCCCCGGCGGTGCGGGCGGCATCCATCAGCCCGTCGAAGATGTCCCACAGGTCCTTGGCGAGCGCGCCAAGCTGCTTGAGCACGGCGAGCGCCCGGTCCATCCACGCCCACGCCTGCCCCCCGGCCGACACCCGGGACATCCACTCGCCGAACCTGGTCAGCGAGTCGGTGAGCCCGCCGGACAGGCCGGCCAGCCATGACGAGCCGACCGTGCCCAGATCGACGAAGCCGCGCAGCAGCGGCTGCAACGCGCCGTTCAGCGCGCCGACGAGGGTGTGGGTGTCGCCGATGACCGTGTTGAACTGGCCGAGGGTACGGTCGGCGGTCGCGAAGTCGAGGACGGTGCGCACCATGCCGCCGAACTCGCCGGCCAGCCCGGCGATCGCCGGCCGCAGCACGTTGGCCGAGGTCAGCCACCGCTCCATCTGGCCGAGGAGCGGCTCCAGGAACGCGTCCTGCGCGACCGCCTTGAACCCTTGCAGCAGCGGGATGGCCTGCTGGAACTCGGTGATGAACGCCCGGCCGCTCTCGCTCAGCTTCCCGAGCGCCTCCTCCAGCTTCTTCGCGTTGCCCGACAGTGCGGCGCCCATGGCCTCGCCGAGCCCGCCCGTCGCGAGCTTCCACACCGAGAAGGCGGCAGCCCCAGCGAGGGCGACGCCGGGCAGCGCAGCGAGCAGCCCGCCCAGCGGCGCCAGCGACGCGGCCAGCGCCACCGTGTACCCGGCCGCCGACGCCGCAGCAGCCCCCAGCGCGGCCACACCAGACGCGACCGCCGCCCACTTGCCGACCGTGGCCAGCAGCCCAGCAGCAGCAGACGTGGCCGCGCCCAGCCCCGCCGTGAACCGGCCGAGCGACGGCAGCATCGCGTCGAGCGCCCGCTTGCCGAGGTCGCCGAGCTTGGACAGGCTGCCGCCGAGCCCGTCGACAAACGCTCGACCGAAGGTTTCGCCGAGCCGCGATCCGTGACCGTCTCGCATCCGCCGGTCGATGCCGCGGTTGATGCCGTCACCAGCGGCCTCGCCGAGCGCCTCGCCGGCGGACACGAATCGGCCGCGCTCGTCCCTCCACCGGCCGTTGGCGTCCCGCCAGAACCGGCGCGAAAACTCCTGCCCGCCCGCATCACCGGCGTCGCCGCCGAGCCGCTTGCCCGCGGCGACGAACGGGGCGCCGTCGTCACCGAACCGGACGGCGCCCGCCTCGGCCATGCGGCGGCCGAACTCTTCTCCCGCGGCGTCCCCTGCGGCGTCGCCGAGGTCGCGGCCGGCGGCGGCGAACCGGCCGCGCTCGTCGCGCAGACGGTTGGCCGCTTCCTGGGAGAACTGCTTGCCGAACTGGTCGCCTAGCCCGGCGAAGCCGCGCTCGACGTCGTCCTTGAACCGGTCGGTGAGGGCGCGGACGCGGACGTACGCCTCCGCCAGTGGGGTGCCGGGCATGCAGCACCCCCTCGACCGGTCCTTGAGAGTGGCTATCCGGCTGCCATGCGGGCGATCAGACGGCGGCGCTCGGCGCGTTCTTCTGGCGTGCGCGGCCGACGCGGCTTCGAATCGCTGGGGTCGGAGAACGCCTGACGGAAGCTGGTGTGGGCGTCAGGCTCGACCTTGTCGAGCGCTCCGGCCAGGGCCAGAAGCGCGGTCGTCTGCAGGGTCTGCTGCTGCCAGTCGATCCAGCAGGCGTGGATGACGTCGAGCTGGTCGCGTAGGGGAAGATCCTCTAACCGTAGGAGACGACCTTGCGAGGCGCCGTCTCCGTCTCCGCCGTGGCCTCGCTCGGGACCTCGGCCACCGTGCCCCGAGAGAAGGAAACGACCCTGGCAGTACCCGCGGCGTTCGGCGGCCCATCGGAAGAGTCCGAGGACCTGTCCGTAGGGCGGTCGGCCTCCTCGGAGGCGAGGTCGCCGAGGATGTTCATCAGCGTTTCGCCGTCCGTGCCGTTGCGCCTGCAGTGGGCGCGGAACCGCTGGTACTCGTTCTCGCCGAGCAGCGCCAGGTAGATGTCGGCGAGGATGGCGCCCGCGCGGGGGTCGGTGGTGTCCATGCCGACGCTGGCCAGCCGGGCGAACTCCGACAGGTCCATCATCGAGACGCTGCCTTCGCCGGTGAAGACCTCGCCATCGAGCTCAAACCGTAGGACTGGGGCCGCCTGGTTCTGCTGGCGCTTGGAGGTGTAGGAGCGCATCAGGCGGCCCTCGCCTCGTCGAAGATGACCTTGAACAGCTTGGCGGCCGAAGGCTTCTCCAGCTTGAACTCGCACGGAATGACTGCCTTCTCGGCGCCCTTGCGGCGGTTGATCTCAAGGCCGCCCGTCTGCAGCGCCTTGCGATACACCCACCTCTCCTCGCCGTCCTCGGACTCCCAACCGAGCATGACTCTGACCTCTTCGCCCAGGTCAGGCGGTTCGAAGGTGACGATGCCGGTGCCGGCGACGATGCTGCCGCCGTTGAGGGCGCGCTGCATGTTCTTGGCCGTCATCTCGGCCAGGGCGAAGGAGACGCTGCCCTCGCGGCTGGTGAGCGCGACGGCGACGGGGTCGAGTTCTTCGGCCACCTCGACGCTCTCGCTGTCGACGCTGTAGTTGAACGTCGAGCCTTCGTCGGTGTAGCCGAGCGGCACCCAGTTCGCTGACACTGACTCCCACGGAGTGGTCAGGTCGGCAGGCTCGGGAGTGCCGAGCACGGCGATGTACAGCTTGCCGGGGCCGAGCGCGATCGCGTTCGGGTTTCCACGAGCCATCAGGCGTCACCCTTTCCGGTGGTGGTGGCCTGGCCGTTCTCGGTCTCAGGCTCGCTTTGGGGCTGGTCCGGGGCGGCGTATCCGTCAGGGAGGCGGACCTTGGTCTGCCAGCCGTACTTCTCGACGTGCTCGACGGGCACCTGGTCGCCGGGGTTGAAGGCGCGCCCGAACTGGCCGCCGATGTACAGCGGGCGCTCGGCGATGTAGTACGGCGGCGCGGCCGGAGCCGGAGCTGGGGTGGGCGACTTGTCGTCGCGTCGGGCGGCCATCATGACGCGTACTTGAAGCAGCCGATGGTCACCGAAGCGGCGTCCGGCGTGTACGTCAGGTCACACCGGCCGTCGGCCTTCGCGAAGATGCGCGGTACGGGGATCTGCCACCGCTCGCCGGCGGGGATCGTCACGGACCGGTCGCCGATCGGCAGTCCCTGGAAGGTGCCGGGCGTCGCCAGGACGACCGTGCGGGCCGCCGCGTTGCCGTTGAGAACCTCCAGGAAGATCTCGTCGCCGGCTGGGCACGTGTCGCCGCCGCCGGACGCGGCGGCGAGCGTGATCGCCGCGCCTCCCGGCTGCATCACCTGCAGGGGTAGAGCCGCCATCATGAACCTCCGTTGATCAGGTAGAAGTCGGCGTCGACCGAGAACGCGAACAGCTCGCTGTCCCCGGCCCGGTCGTCGATGAACTGCGGTCCCGTGATGTCGTCCACCACCAGGCAGACGGCGTCGCCCATCGCCGTGTGAGCGCCGGAGAGGGCGGCGAGCGCGTTGGCGTACGCCGTCGCAGCGGTCTCGGCGGCCTCTTCGGTGCCGGCATAGACGACGCCGGCGATGCGCGCCTGGTCGACGGCTTCCTCGGCGATGAGGGCGTCGGCTCCGTCGAGCCGGTGCAGGGTCAGGTAAGCGCCTTGGCCGGGCGAGCGTGGCCGGGCGCGGAAGGTGCCGAGGGCGAGGGGCCGGCCGGGGCCGGCGAGCGTGGGGTGCGCGTTGACCCAGGCGCGGATGGCGGTGACGGCGGTGACGCGGGCCACGGTCAGGCTCCGCGTAGCGCCCAGAGGGCGCGCCGCAGGTAGGCGTACGGTCGGGTGCCCGGGTGGTGGACGACCTTCGCGAAGTGGACGCGGCCGTCGCTACCGATCCAGCGCAGCCACCCGTCAGGGCGGCGCGGCCGGATGATGTGAGCCCGCGTGCCGACCTCCATGAACAGGCCGTACGGGGCGTTGTCGCGGGCGGTGCGGGCGGGTGAGGAGATGTCGGCGTAGACACCGATCAGGTCGCGTCCCCGGTCCCAACGGATCCGGGCCCGCATGTAGCCGGGCGGCCGGCCGGCTTCGATGTCGCCGGCGGGGGAGACGTTGGCGCGGCGTTTGGCGCCGCGGGTCACCGTGCGGGCGAGCTTGGCGATGTGCATCCCGACCGGCCCCTCGTACGACTTGAGGACGCGGAAGACTTCGGGCTCGTTCCACACCCACCGGATGTCGGCCACGATCACCTCCTACAGGGGGTAGTCGCCGTACCAGGCCGGGCCGGGGAACGCATAGACGGGCAGCAGAGAGCCCTCGGGGCCGGCGTTGGCGTCGTTGACAGCGTCGATCAGCCGCTGCAGCGCGTCCTTGGCGCGCCGGTCGAGCTGCTCGTAGACGCTGACGTCGGCCTGCCGGCCGGGGTAGGCGAGCTCGATGTCGGCCGCGGCCCGCAGCGCAGCGGCTTCGGAGGCGAGCGTGACCAGGTGTGGTGGGGCGGCGGGGATGGTGCCGCCGACCGCGGCGAGCACCTCGGCCACGGCCGCTGTGATCTGGCGGGTGGCCTGCTCGTTGGTCGGCGTCGTCTGCTGGTTGAACGTGCCGAGCATGCTGTCGTCGCCGGCGGCTGCGGCGGATCGGGTGCGGGTGGGGATGTGGTCGGCCACCTGCTCAAGGCTCGGCGTCCACGACGGATCCGCCACGGTGACCTCCCTCTGCTGTTGTGGGGTGGCCCGGCCGGCGGTTACGGGGGGTCCCGCCGGGCCGGGCCACGTGCTACTGCTGCCGGACGTACCGGTCGAGCAGCTCGTCGCGGGTGAGCGCGTCGAGCTCGGCACGGTCGCCACCCTGGGCGACGCCGTACTCGACGAGGTCGCCTTTCGACGACCGCGAGTTCACCTTGGCCAGATGCTCCCCGCCCTCGGCCGGCGCTGGCTCGGTCTCGGACGAGCTGGTCTTGACCGGCGCTGGGACCGCAGCCTTCGGCTCGTCGAGGGCCTTGATGAGCTTCGAGTCGAGCAGGTGCTTGACCCGGTCGGCCGGGACACCGGCCGGCAGGATCGCGCCCTCGTAGAAGGTGGCGAGCATCTGCCCGGACGCCGAGGCGACCGGGATGTGGGTCACGCACGGGGCGACCACCTGGTACTGCGTCATGGTGTCCCCCCTCACGTACCGGTGATCTTGATTCCGGAGCTGGGCTCCTGGATCACCGGCACCGTCTTGCGGCGGCCCCACAGCTTCCAGCCGTCACGGTCCTCCTCGCGCACCGACTTAACCTGGATCGCCATGTCAGACACGGTGTAGCCGGGCGCCGCGTCCTGCTCGTCGGCCATGCCGCCGAGCTGCTGCGTGTCGAAGATCCACACGTCGTCTGAGCCGCCCGGCATCGACGACAGCGGGGCGACGATCACCGTGAGGTCGTCCAGCACGTCGATCTTGCCGGTGTAGACGGGGTTGTCGGTGGTCTCCCGGCGGCGCAGGTTCGCGATCGTCGGATCGGAGGCCATGAGCGCGTACTTGTTGGACGACATCAGGATGGCGTCCGGCATGTAGCCCATGTTCAGGTCCACGATGACGGCCTTGGCCTTCTCGATGTCGCGCAGGATCGTCGTCGCCGACGACCAGGCGCCGACCGCGGCGATCGTCTGCGTCACCGCGGACGCGATCGCCGACAGCGCGACCGAGTCGACCTGCTTGATGACGGAGTTGACGGTCTTGCGCAGGTTCCGGTCGACGGCGTTGCCGGCGTACACGTTGCGCAGGATCTCCTCGTCCGTCATGAAGATGGCCTGGCCCCACTTCTGGACCGCGGCGATCGCGGCGGCCCCGGACAGGGGCACGTCGAGGGGGTACTCGGAGCCGGGCGACACGGATTCGACGGGCCGGGCGTTGAGGATCGGCTCCGACACCTCGTACAGGACGGCGCCGCCGTTGGAGCGGAACCGCTGGGTGAGGATCTGATCGGACACGAACCGCAGATCGGTGAAGGTGCGCAGTCGGCGCTGGATCTGCGTCGGCGACTGGAGGAGCCGGTGGATGGTGAGCAGGTCGCCCGAAAGGGTGGGCGGCGCCGCCGGGTAGCTACCAGGCATGTCCTGATCTCCTTTCGGGGGTTAGCGGCCGATCCACCGGCACTTGGCGGCGGAGGCGGCGGTGGACAGGGCGGTGCCGATGAGCGTGCCGGCGGCGGCCACAGTGGCGAGGGTGCCGGAGTCGACGCCGCCCGCCGTGGAGGAGGTGAGCGCGGCGCCGGCGGTGACACCGGCGGGGGTGGTGGACTCGTGGATGACGCCAGGGATGGGCCACACGGTGACTCGGGTGCCGGAGGCGGCGTCGTGGGCGGCGACGCCGACGTAGGCGCCATTGGCTCCCGCGGTGGGGGCGACGGTGCCGACGCCGGAGGCGAACACGACCTGGCCGCCGGTGATGGCGGCGGACGCGGTCATGGAGAAGGGGGCGGCGCCGCCGGTGTAGACGGGCGTGTAGTCGGCCATGATCAGCCCGCCTTCCGGGAGAACAGGTGGTCGAACTCGGTGTCGGCGGTGAGGTCGTCGCCGCCGGGCTCGCCGAGGTCGGCCAGCGGAACGGTGCCCTCGGCCAGGTTGGCGAGGGTGTCGCGGGTGCCGTCGGGGTCGGCGTCCCAGAGACGCGCCCAGTGCTCGCGCCGCGCGGGCGGGAACTTGCCGGAGGCGATCGCGTCGTCGAGCACCCGGTCGCGGGCCTCGGTGCGCTGCTGGGCGCGGGCGGCGACGCCCTGGGCGGCGTCCTCGCGCAGCTGGTCGAGGGTGGCCTTGTCGACGAGGACCGTGCCCTCGGGCAGGCGCGCGGCGACCGGCTCCGGCGCGGGCGCCGGCTCGGGGGTGTCGGGGTCGGCGCGCTCGGTCAGAGCCTCGTCGAGCGCGGCGAGCAGGGCGTCGTCGTCGAGCTCAGCGTCGGCGCCGATGCCGAGCCGCTCACGCAGGCCCTCGCTCAGAGTGGACATGGAGTCCTCCTCCTGATCGGTTATTGCGGGCCCCGCGGCCGGCTCGGCCGGGGGAGTCTGGGCGGTCGCAGTGGCTACGACCGGGGCCGGCGCGGACTCGCGGCCGGCGTAGCGGAACACGGACAGGTCCCACGAGTTGGTGGCGGAAGGCTCGTCCTCGCGGCGGGCCGCGACCTCGTCGGCCAGCCCGGCGGCGACCGCCTCCTCGGCGGTGAACCACGTTTCGGCGGCCATCCGCTCGCGCCACTCTGCGACTGTGCCGCCCGCGCGGGCGGCGTACACGGCGGCGATGTTGTCGGACTGCCGGTCCAGCATGTCGGCCATGCTCCGCATGTCGGAGGCGTCGCCGACGCACAGGCCGCTGGCGTCGTGGATCATCATCTGCGAGTGCGGTTGCATCACCACTCGGTCGGCGCCCATCGCGATGACGGAGGCGATGGACGCGGCGAGCGACACCACGTGGGCGGTGACCTTCGCGGGGTGGGCGCGCAGCGTGTTCATGATGGCCACGCCGTCGAACACGTCGCCGCCGGGCGAGTTCAACCGGAGGGTGATCTCGGAGGCGGTGACCTGCTTCAACTCCTGGATGAAGTCGGCGGCGCTGGTGCCCCACCAGCCGATCTCGTCGAAGATGACGACTTCTGCGGCCCCGTCCGCGAGGTTGCGGATCTGGTACCAGCGGTCGGTACCGGTGCGCGCTTGGGGGCGCGCCGTCTTCTGCCTCACCGGGGTCTCCTAGTCGTTCCAGAGGGCGAACACGGTGCCTCGGCACCTCACGCCGCCCTGGCAGTGGATGTAGCTGCCGTTGCCGTACGCGGCCCGGGCCGCGTCCAGGTCGTCGAACTCGACCCCGTCGACGTCTCGGCAGGGCCCGCAGGTGGCGGTGTCGAGCACCTCGCTGGCGACGTAGCGGGCGGCAGGCGCGGCGTCGAGCACCGCGAACCGGCCGGACGCCTGCGCCTGCGACAGAGCCGACCCGAGCTGATCCCGCAGGAAGCGGTCGGACAGGCCGGCCAGGAACGCCAGCACCGCGGCGGCCACCGCGGTGGCGACCGCGCCCGGCACGGCCAGGCGCAGAGCTTCCCGGGCGGCGGCGCCGGCCAGCCAGGCGGCGAGCAGGGCGGCGATGACGGCGGCGACCGCGCCGAGCGCCTCCTCGTCCGGCTGCGCCGGCTCCACGGTGACGCCCTGGGATGCTGCCTCGTCGGCCATCTGCTGGGCTGACAGCGCGGCGAGCGCGACCATGGCGGCGGTGAGCAGCGCCGCCGCGGCCGTGCTGTCGAGGGTCAGGTGGGCGAGTTGGTCGAGGTCGTCGTCGGCGATGGCCTGCTCGATCTGGTCGGCGAGGTCGTCCCGCCACCCCTCTGCCACGTCCTGCCAGTCGTTCACCAGCGCGTCGAGGGCGTCCTGCCACGTCTGCTGGATCGCGGCCGGGTCCATGCCGGAGGAGTCCTCGGCGAGCGTCAGCTGGCGTCGGACACCCTCCTGGTCGGCGGCGGCCCGCACCTGCCGGGCGCGCCCTGTACGCCGCCTGTGGCGGGCCTGCGGCGCCGGGGCGGGTTCGGGGGTCGGCTCCGGCGCGGGAGGCGGCGGGAGCGCCGCGGTCGCCCGCTCCGGTAGCCGCCACGCCTTGCGGACGTACGCCTCCAGCTCGGGGTCGGGGTTGATGGCGCCGGCCCGCAGCAGCATGTCGAGCGCCTCGGCGGTGACCTCCTGGCGGGAGCCGACGTCCTGGACGACGATCCGCGGGGCGGGCTCCTCCTCACCGAAGTTGTAGTCGACGAGCTGGGCGACGATGCCGGCCATGCCGGGCTGTCCGGAGGTGGCGGTGTCGGCGATCTCCTCGGCGACCGCCTGCAGCGACAGGAGGAACAGGTCGAGGAAGCTGTCGCCGAGCGCGCGGGAGCCGTTGGACGTGTCGCCCAGGTCCATCAGCCCGGCCAGCGCCTGGCGGCTCATCTGCTGGTCGAGGTAGTGGATGAACGCCATGGCGTCCGGCGCGGAGCCGGTCATGCCGGTGATGTTCAACTTGAAGCCGTTCGGCAGGCCGACGCCGGACTGGTCGCCCACCCGCATCGCGCTGGCGAGCCGCTGAGCCTCCGCGACCTGGACGGGAGTAGCGCCGGGCGGTGCTTCCACGTTGGGGACGCCCATCCCGAACCGGCGGATCGACGTTGCGTGGACGCGCCAGATTTCGTGCTTGAGCAGCCAAGCGCCGTAGGCGGCGCGCATGATGCTGCGGCCTGCCCAGTTCGCGCCTTCCCGCTCGTGGACGTACCAGACGAGCCGTTCGGCCGGGATCGGTGGGCTGATCGGGGCGAGGTCCTGCTGGATCGTCTTGATGGTGCCGTCGCGGTGCAGGTTGATGGCGCCGATCGTGTGCGGCAGCCGCTCGCCGAGGTTGACGAGCCGGGCCCGGCCGTCGCGGATCTCATACCGGCGTTCGAACGGCGCGAACCCGTACGTGAGGCTGAGCAGAGCGAGGCGGAGGTGGTCGGCCCAGCGGACGCCGCGCCGCCGCGCCGGGCCGGGCTCCGTGTCGGCGCCCAGGATGGGCAGACCGAGGTCGTCGGCCACCAGCGCTACGACCTCGTCGCGGCAGCCGGCCGGGTCGATCGCCCAGGTGGCGCGGCGGATGGGCAGGGTGTAGGCGGCGAGGACGGCGGTGAGCTGGGGGTCGTGCCGCATCCGTGCGTAGGTCTGGACGGACTGGGGCCAGATCAGGTCGGGGATCTGCTCGAGCCAGTCGCCGAGCCATAGCCCGTAGTGCTGCTCGAGGTGGCCGATGTCCTGGGTGGGGGCGCTGATAGTCATGTCACCCCGCTCAGTAGTTGATGCTCATCAGGTCGAGGCCGGTGTTGCCGCCGGTCGCCGCGGCGTATGCCTGCCCGATCACGTCATCCGCGGAGGTCGCAGCGCGGCGGGCGTCCACCTGGGCGGCGGACTCCATCGGCAGCCAGTGCGCGCCCGCCACCCGCGCCGCGTACGCGACGACATCGACGACGTCGTCGTGGGCTGCGTTCGGGAAGGCGAGCAGCTCGTCCCGCCAGTCCGCGAACTGCGGAAACGCCGTCTCGGGCGGGAACCACAGGCGGCCGGAGTCGGCCCGGGCGGTCGCCGGCAGCGCCCTGGTGACCTTGTCGGTGTCGGCGTGCAGCTCCTGCACGGGGACGCCGTCGCGGCCCGCCTCGTAGACCAGCGTGGTGCCGAACATGCGCGACTCGACGAACACGACGTCGGCGGACCAGCGCTCCCGGAGCGCGCGGACGGCGGGCCAGTGCCCGGCCGGGTCCATCCGCTCCCGGATGCCGTCGAGCATGATGAGGTCGCCGTCCACGCCGATCGCCCACACCGCCGCGACCGTGTAGTCGGCCGACGTCTTGGTGGACGCGGCGAGGTCGACGGTGAGGAACCGCCAGCAGTCCCGCAGGTCCACGACCCGCCCGTCGAGCAGCAGCCGCTCGTCGGCGCCGCGCGTCCAGTGCCGCAGCCCGGAGCGCTTGAACAAGCCGCCATCGGCCGGTGCCGGGCGCTGCTGGTAGAGGGCGGCCCACACGTACTCGCCGACATCCTTGCGGATCTTCGCCCAGTCGCGGGCGCCGCGCGCCGACCGCATCGCCTCACCCGGCGCCCGGCCGAGCGGGTCCTCATCGGACTCGGCCAGCGCCGGGATCGACACGACCTTCCACCGGTCCGGGTCCTGCTCCAGCAGCCGGCCGGCCAGGTCGTTCTCGTGCCAGCGGGTCTGCACCAGCACCACCCGGGATCCAGGCCCGAGCCGGGGCACGGCGACGGCCTGCCAGAACCGCCACGCCCGCTCCCTGTAGACCGCGCTCTGCGCCTGCTCCAGGTCCTTGATCGGGTCGTCGATCACCATCACGTCGACCGGCTTGCCGGTGAGCGCACCCGCGACGCCGACACAGTAGACGCCGCCCTTGCGCCCGTCGATCTGCCAGCGCCCGGCGGCCCGGGAGTCGGCGCGCAGCCGCAGCCCGAGATCCACGGAGCCGTCGGTGCCGTCGAAGCTCTGGGCGTCGAGCTTGATGTCGGAGCCCCAGCGGCGGGCCATCTCGTCCGCGTACGACACGATGGCGACCCGTAGGTCGGGGTCGGTGGTGAGCAGCCATTCCACGAACCGGTGCGAGACCCGCACCGACTTGCCCTCCTGGGGCGGCATGAACACCATGAGCCGGTCGATGTCACGGTCGGCGAGCGCGACGAGGTGCCGGTCGATGACATCCAGCGCGGGCGTCTGGACGGTGGTGGGGTCGAGGGCGGCGGCAAGCTGGCCGGGGGTGGCCCAGCGTCGGGGCCGCGGCTGGAAGTGCCGGGCCGCCACCTCCCACGGCGTGATGGTCATGGCCCGCCGACCGTGAGGATCCCCGACCGGCGTACCGGACGCTCAGCGCCCGCGGTCAGCCGCGTCCACACCACGTAGGCGCCCGGCGCCAGCGCGACGGGGGTGCCGGCGCCGATGAGCAGGACCGCCTCGGCGCCTTCCCAGGTCGCGGGGTGGTAGTCGTCGTCGCCGGGTTCCCCATCAGCGACGGGCACGATGGCGATCTCGACCGGGAAGCTGGTCAGGTCCTGCAGGTAGGGGACGTGCAGTTCTTCCGTGGAGGTGGCGGGCATGTACGGCATCACGCACCTCCGAGTCGGGGCGGCCCTACCAGGTCGGCCAGGCGCGGTACGCCGACCGGCCAGCCGAGCCGGGGCGGTGCCACGTCCACCGGGCTGTCGAGGTCGGGCACGTCGGAGACGCCGGTGAGCGACGCCCGGAGCGCTGGGAGCGTCGTGGCGAGGGCGCCCTGCGGAGGGGCGGCGACCTGGCCGGCCAGTACCCCAGTGAGGGTAGGCAGCGCGGCGGTGAGCGAGCCTGACGCCTTGGCCGTCGCCTGCACGGTGGCGGCCATCGGAGGGAGCGTCCCGGCCAGGGTCCCGGACGCCTCGACCAGCGCGGTGGCCGAGCCTGCGAGCGACGGGAGGACAGCGGCGAGGGCGCCGGTGATAGGCAGGGCGTCCGGGAGGGTGGACGGGGATTCGCCCGGTGTCCCGTCCCAGGAGGCGCCGGGGCTGTCGCCGTCGAAGTAGTCGAGCAGCGTGCTGGCCTGCTCGACGAGCAGCATCGTCGCGTCCACGGTCGTGACGCTGTAGTTTGCCCCGTCGAGGATGAGCTGGGCAGTCGCCGCGCCACTTGGGGCGGTGCCGGTGAGGCTGGCCCTGGTGACGGTGTTGGCGGTCAGCGAGTAGGAGCCGCTGCTGTAGGTGATGACGGAGGCTCCGGCGTCCCGCCATTCGATGTAGATGTTGCCGCCGGACGAGAATCCGTTGGCCGGCCGGACGTAGACGCTGAGCGTGTAGTCGAGGCCCGCGGTCACACCGCCGGTGGCGGTGCGGAGGAACGTGCCGGAGGTGTACCGGGCCGCGAACCCGCGGTCGAAGCCGGTGACGG
This sequence comes from Nonomuraea rhodomycinica, assembly GCF_013363995.1. GTDB lineage: Bacteria > Actinomycetota > Actinomycetes > Streptosporangiales > Streptosporangiaceae > Nonomuraea > Nonomuraea rhodomycinica. Next base: position 183,138 of record NZ_JABWGO010000012.1, read on the forward strand.
CCGTCCTGGCCGGCGCCGCCTCGCCGCCCCAGCCGGTGTCGGAGACCGCCAGCGCCGGGTTGGAGGCCGTGTTGTGGCGGGTCGCCATCGGGCTACGGCGCGGTCGAGCCGCCGCGGACGATGTACCCGGACAGCGGCGGCAGGCTCGTGCAGGTGTAGGTGACCTCGTGCGTTGACGGGGCGTCGGCGCCTTCCGGCCAGATCCACTCGCCTTGCTCGTCAAGGTCGATGACCGTCAGCACGGCGCGCACCGGGTTCTCGTTGTAGACGTACAGCATCCAGCCGGTGACCAAGGGGATGTTGTTGGCCGAGCACCAGTTCATCAGCATCTTGTAGGGCGGGCTGGTCATGTGGGCCGGGTCGTGGCGCACCTCGACGGTCAGGTAGAGCGACATGGTCAGTCCCCTCAGCCCGCGGGCATGGTCATGGTGCCGGACGTGATCTCGACGTTCACGCCGACCGAGATCGTCAACGTGTTGAGGTTGAGCTCCGCGCCGGACGTGCCGACGGCCCCGTCGAACACGGTGTTGCCGTTGGAGTCCTTGGCGCGGAACCAGCCGGCGGTGCCCGCCGCCACACCGGTCGTGGAGCGCGGTGTGCTGGCCAGCGTGGCCACGCCGCTGGACGCGGACCCGAAGGCAGGGTCGGCGAGCGTGAACGTCGCCAAGACGGTGCCGGTGGCGGCGTCGTTGGCGGTCGCCGGCTGCGAGCCGGTGCGCACCTCGATGGTGGCGGCGCCGGCGCCCGCGTCGAGGAGGTCGACGACGGCGTCGATGGCGGCGTTGCGGGCTGCGGTGGGGATGCGGAGCGCCATCGCGCGTTCCCTCCTAGGTGATGTTGATGAGGCCGGCGTCGAGGACCGGGGTCTCGGGGCTGGCGGAGATCTTGACCCAGACGCGGTAGGTGCCCTCGCTGAGCGGGATCGTGGCGCCTGGGCCGATGAGGACGGCCGCGTTGGTGCCGAGCCAGATGGCGGCCTTCCAGTCGAGGGTGACCGGGTCTTGGCCGTCGGGGATGACCGCCATCTGCACCGTGTAGAGGGTGACGTCGGAGGGCCCGGTGATGGGCACCTTCAGATATTCGACGCTGACGGATGGGATCTTCGTCGCCATGCTCACCCCTCCCGGGTCAGGTGGTGGGCTGGCGTGCCGCCCAGCGGCGGGCTGCCTCGGTGCTGCCCCACACCCGGGTCGGCGAGCCGGCCGTCCAGCGGGTGGCGGGGGCGCCTGCCGCCCACGACCGGGCGAGGCTTCCGGACGCCCAGCCGCGGCGCGCCTGGCCGGCGGTGACGGCGATGTCGTGAGGCGGGATCACCACCTGGCCAGCCAGGTCTGCGGCGATGGCGGGCAGGAGCCCGGCCGTGCTGCCGGTCGCGGTGGCGGTTCCGGCCATGTCGGCGGTGAGCGCCGGGAGGACGGGGGTGAGGAAGCCGCCGGTCACCTCGCCGTCGAGTTGGGCGGTGATGGCGGGGAGGGTGGCGTCGAGCAGGCCGGGCGCGTGGACGGCGCCCGCCGCGCTCGCGGTGAGCGGAGGCAGCGTTCCGGCGACCGTACCGCGGGCGGTGGCCTGGCCGGACGCCTGCCCGGTGAGGGGTGGCAGAGCAGCGGCGAGCGCCCCGGAAGCTTCGACCGTGCCGGAGGCCGTTGAGGTGAGCGCGGGCAGGGCCGCGGTGAGGTTGCCGGTGACCGGCGGCTGGCCGCGCGGGATGGTGCGGTCGCGGTAGCGGGACATCGGCTCAGTCGGGGGTGGTGATCGCCCACGGGAACGAGCGCCCGGTCCCGGCGGTCTGTTTGAGGGTGACCGTGGCTGTCTGCGGAACCGGCACCGGCAGGCTGATCTTGATGGGGATGTCCTGTGCGCCGGTGAACAGCGCGAAGTAGACGACCCGCTCCGTGCCGCCCGACAGCACGTTCGCCTTGATGCGTAGTTCGAGCTCGTCGGCGGTGCCGCTGCCATGGGACATCGCATTGCAGTCGACGTGCAACGTGAACGTCTTCGGGCCGGTCAGCGTCGTGAGCGTGTGCTCGGTGTTGATGGTCGCGGCCTGCGTCCCCGACGCGCTGATCGTCAACGCCACGATCGCCTCCTAGTAGGTAAACCCGTAGACGGCGACCTCGATGGGCGCGGACGAACCGGTCCAGATCGAGCAGCGAGCAGCCAGCCGAACCCCCGCTGGAATGCACGTCGACAGAGGAACGAACGGAGGCGACTGCGGGTAGACGCAGACGGGGCTGTTCTCGACTCGCACGTAGTGGTTAGGCACGATGATCGTTTCGTTGCCGGGCGAGCCCACTGCGATGTCGATCGCGTAGCGGGTGTCGGTCGGTGTGGAAGTGGACGATTGGGCCAGCACCATCAGCGCGTGGATCGGGGCCGTGGTTGCTGCCGTGATCTGCGCGTAGGAGCCCTTGACGTTGAGCGTTCCGGATGGAGTGACGTTCGTAGCGTCTATCGGTGACGCCACCACGCCGTAGGTGGTGATGCGGCCCGGCACTGACAAGCCGCAATCCGGCTCGCCAACGTAGGCGGTGGCCGTCGTCCAGATGTTCATGGAGACTGCGCCGGCCAGGCGCGCCCGGATCGTGGCGCCTGCGGGTATGTGCAATGGGAACGCCAGTGTGCCGTGGTCACGGTAGCCGACGACCAGGTTCGCCGCGAGGATCGTTTCCGAACCTGCGCTGCCGATGCCGATGTCCATGAGGGCGGCACGGTCACCTGACGCACTGATCTGGTCGTTTCCGAGGTTGAGCCATGAGGCGGGCCGGTCCGCCGGGAGGGTGAGCAGGGTGACCCAGGCGCCTTTGCTGTTGGGGGCGGAGCCGTTCACGTTTACCGCGTCGCCGGCGACGATTTTGGTGGGGAAGGGCGGGATGGGCCACTGCATCGCGCGGGTCACCCCCTGACCGGCATCAAGTCGAACCTTTGCGCGAGAATGTGGACGTGGAACCGTCACGCGTCGAGCTGCACAACTGGCCGTACAACCCCGCCGAGCCAGGCGGCTGGGTCGCGCCGTACGGCAACCCCATCCACCGCTGGCGGGTCACCCACGTCCACGCCCGCTACATCGCGCCGAAGGTGCTGCCGGGCGACCTCGACGAGCACGGCCGGCCGATGAAGCCGCGCATCGAACTCCACGCCTACCTCGTCGACCTGGACGGTAGCCAGTTCGGGTTGCCGGACCACGAGCATGTGCTGCTGCACCAGGTGCCGCCGGTAGGCTGGTGGCTGATCAAGCCGGCGGACGATGAGCACCTCGCCCGGATCGCCCGGTTCAAGGTCTAGGCGGCGGCACGGTAGCGGTCGCGCAGCGAGGCGCGCAGTTGGTCGCGGAGCTCGGGCGTGGCGGGTACCTGCTCGCCGCGGGCGATGCACCCGTCGATGGTGGCGAGGTCGTCGTAGCAGTAGTAGACGGCGCGGTCCACGGTGCCGAGCTGGCGGGCCTGGTAGCGGCGCGCCCACTGCCTGATCGTCCCGGGCTTCTTGCGGAGGCGGGCGGCGGCGGTCTGCGCGGTGACGGGCTCGGGGATCACGTTCACCCCCTGGAACGCGTAATGCCCTCCGCGGTGAGGCGTGAGGGCATTCGTGTGGTAACCGCGAGAAGTGTTACACACCGCTGGTCAGGCGGGCAAGCCGAGCCATTCCCGGACGCTCAGCCCGAGCGCGGACTCGGGGATGGCGATGGGCAGCAGGCGGGGGATGACGAGCACGCCGTCGGCGACAGGGTGCACGTCGCAGGCGAGCGTGTCGATATCCGTCATAAGATCCATTATCGCAGGTGGGGCCTGCTGGATGCCAACAGTTGACGCTGCTTGTGCTGCCAGATCTCGAAGAACAGGTCGGTCGCGCTGTACGTCCAATGAGCAGCCGGAAGGCCGGCGATGAACTCTCGGGCGCCCGGCGCATCTCCCACCTTCTCCATCAGCTCCCGGCGCATCGCCTCGCCCGCCTGTTCGAGCGACTTCCGCACGGGGGCGAACAGGTCGCCGCCAGCGTGGCCCTGCTCGGCGGCGATCGCGCAGGCGCGCTCCTCGATGCGGGCGTCGAGGTTCGCGATCGTCTCGCGCAGCGTCTCGGCGAGTGCTGCGGCTTCGGCCATCGGGTCGCGGTCAACCATCGACGCCTACCTTCAGATGCTGGGCCTCGCCCTGCGCGAACGCCGCGCCGAGCGCATACGCGGGGGAGCGGTCGAGCAGCCCGCGGGCGCGGTCGTAGCGGCGCGTGGTGCGCGGGTCGGCGTGGCCGAGCAGGTCCTGCACGACGTGCAGCGGATGCTGCTCCAGCAGGTAGGTGGCGATCGAGTGCCGCACCGAGTGCGGCGACAGCGACTCCCACTGCGGGACGCCGGCGGCCTTGGCGATACGGCGCACGAGCCGGTACACGTACGGCTGGTCGATCGGCCGGCCAGTCGAGGTGCTGAACAGCGGGCCGGGCTTGGCGCCTCGCTCTACCAGGTAGGCGTCGAGGGCGACGGACGCGTACGGCGGGATGATGAACCGCTTCGTCTTCGTGCCCCCGCGGCCCTTGACCGGCAGGTCGATGACCCGGTTGCCCTTGTCGTAGCCGAGCGCGTCCACCCCGACGGCGACGACACCACCGACGCGGCAGGCGGTGACGACCAGCAGGCACAGCAGCGCGTAGGTGCGGGCGGTCTCGTACTGGCGACTGTGGGCCAGCATCCGGTCGAGCTCATCCTTCGACAGGCTGCGCGTCTTGGACACGTCCTCGACGGCGGGCCGCTCCATGTCGAGCAGCGGGTTGCGCTGGGCGGCGCCCGCGCGCACGAGGTACCGGTACCAGGAAGAGACGGCGGCGAGACGGCGGGCGCGGGTGGAGTCGGCGAGCCCGGCCGCGCGCAGCGCCGCGGCATACCGGTCGGCCTCGAGCGGGTGGACGTCGGCGGGGTCGAGTCCGCGGGCGTGGAGGTAGTGCAGCCACCAGCCGAGGTCGGTGACGTAGCTGGCGCGGGTGCTCGGGCTGGCCCGCTTCTCGCCGTCGAGCCACGCGGCGGTGGAGGCGACGGCGAGCGGGGTCATGCCGGCGGCGTGCATGAGTTCGACGAGGGCGCGGTCGTCGCGGGCCGGTGGCCGGCCGCGTAACGGGATGGGGGAGTCGGCGAGGGGGGTGAGTGCGGCAGCGTCATGGATCACTGGTGATCTTCTTTCGGAGGGGGATCCGTCTGACCCGAGGCTACGCCGGTACGCTACCTGATAACAGACATTCTTATGTAGTGGCAATGATCTCTATCGGGCCCCTGTAGGACGCTCAGCCGCCGCGCTTCTCGCCAGGCTTGGCGAGCCGGTCACGGACCCGCGCCGGGATCGGGAAGTCCGTGTCCGCGTGCCACTCCTCGTGCCGCCACGTCTGGTCGCCGGAGGTGCCGCTCACCTGGACCATGGCGAAGCAGCGCGGGCAGGTCGCGTAGCTGAGCCACCCGTCCGCCGTCTGGACCGCGGTCTCGAGCCAGCCCTGCAGGCGGGGACGGCCGGCGTGCGCGCCTTCGTCGATCAGGAACCAGTGCGTCATCTCGCGGTCAGCTCCTCTTGCTGCTGATGTTGGTCGGCCTGCTCTGCATACTCGCGGTCGTGCTCCCTCTCGTTCAACAGGCGGCAGCACGAGCCGCACTCGTAGTACCCGTCATCCCGGCGCTGCACCTGCCGTTCCCGGCAGCGCGGGCACTCGATCGGTGACCGCCGTGCCGTGGGATCCGACTTGGTCATCCGAAGCAGCCGCCGGTGCCAGCGCAGGATGTCGAGCCCCACCTCGACCGACCACGGGTCGAGGAGGATGTTGTCGAGCTGGCCGAGCAGCCACCCGACGGTGCGCATCCGGGCGTCAGCGCCGCGCGCGCGGCGCGGTCGGGGCGGGTAGCCGCGTGCCGGCCGCCACGCGTCCTCCACCGAGACGAGGAACCCGAACAGATCGTCCAGCTCCTCCACGAGCTGCCGATGGTCGAGCGGCTTGACGCCGTTCGGGCCCGCCATGGCAGCGCCGCGGTGGCCATCCACGCTGGCGGCGAGCAGCGCGCCGATGTCGTCCAGCTCGCCGAGCGCGTGGCGGATGATGCTCGGGCAGCGGCGGCACCAGACGGGCTCGCCCTCGTGGACCGGCATGCCGGGTTGCTCGGGCGCGACCGGCTGCGGTCCGCGGTCGTCGCCGGGCAGCCGCAGCCACGCCGTCATGGCGTCGGCGTGGTCGGCGAGCGCCTGGTCGTACGACGTCCATGCCGCGCGGGCGGCCCGGTTGCAGATGCCGGGGCAGGCGTTCGGGTTGATCGGCACGGTGCTACTCCCCCTGATCGGTACTGGTGTGGCTGTCCTCGGAGAGCAGAGCGCGGGTGCGGCTCGCTCCGGTGGTGGAGATCCAGGCAATCGTGCTGCTGCCGACCGCGAGGTAGGCGGCGCTCTCCAGCCACATGCCGTCGAGGAGGAAGAACACGGCGGCGTGGGCCAGGATGTAGGCCAGGTCGGCGATGAGGCCGAGGATGGTCAGGTGCACCGCGATCCGGGCGGGGCGGTTCATCGGCTCCGCCTCCGGTACTCGGCCTTCACCCTCGACGCTCCGGGCCCGGGCCGCCCGGTGACGAGCTGCCACCGCCACCAGGTGAGCCGGGACGCGGGTGCGGTGAGGGTCAGCGAGATGCGGAGTGGCCACCGGATGGGTTCGGCGTGCGGGAGGTCGTCGATGATGACGAGCCCGTCGTCGACGACGTGGCCGACGACCTGCCAGCCGGGCTCGTCCGGCCGGGTGCCGACGGGGGCGACGTAGACGCGGTTCACGGCTGCTCCCGGGCGAGGGCGTCGCGGATGCGCTGGCAGGCGGCCGGGTACTCGGCGACGCGGAGCGGGTTGCCGGCGTGGTTCATGACGAGGTCGAGGTCGGCCCTGGCGACGGTCACCATGCCGGGCAGGTCCTGGCCAGCGAGCACGACGAGCAGGTCGCGGCGCACGTCGTCGGGGCACAGGTGGTCGTGGGTGGGGTGCCCCTCCCGGCCGAGGTGGTCGGCGAGCGCTTGGATGCGGGCGTTGACGGTCGCGAGGTCAGGCATGGTCGGGCTCCTGTCCGTCGAGGATCTGCCTGGTGTCGCATGGTGCGAGGGTGATGCAGGTCGGGCAGTACCGGCCGGACTGCGAGTTCGTCTTGGCGAGCTCGTCGGCGGACGGGTGCCGTTCGCGAGCAGCGGCGATGACCGCGTCGGCGTGCTCCGCGCGGGCGGCCATCCGGGCGAGTTCTCGCCGCTGGACGCTGTCCTGACGGTCGAACTCCTGGCGCAGATCGTCGAGGCGCGTCTGGACGCTCTGGCGTGTGCGTTCCGTCTCGGCCTTGGCGTCGGCGGCGGCTTGCTCGGCGGTGGTGATGCGGGGGGCGGCGATCTCGGCGGCGCGCCGGTCGATGTGATCCTGCAGGCTGACGATCATTTCGCGGAGGGTGGTGAGGGCGAACGCCTCGTCCCCTCGTAGCGCGGTCTCGGTCACTGGTCCTCGTCTCTGCGGAGGGATGGGGCCTGTTCTGTGCTGCACAGCATCGCCCAGGATGCATCTCTGCGGCGCTGTAGCGGTCCTGGGCGGGTTTTCTCGGCGGGTTCGGGCTATGGCTCAGCCGCGCGGCGGCTGGCCTCGAGGATGCCGCGGATGCACGTCGTCTCGATGTCGCCGAGGGCGCGCCGGATGTACCGCATGCCCTCGCGGGTGAGCGGCACCGTGGTCTTCAGGCCGGTGATGCCGTTCAGGCCCGTCCACTCGTAGTCGTCAGGGTGGATCTCCACGGTGAACCGCACATGCGGAGCCCGACCCTGACGGCAGAGCGCCCGGTAGTCGCGTTTGGCCTGCTGCCACTCCAGCATGCGGCGGATGGCGCAGCGGATGCGGATCACGACGCACCTCCGGCGACCTCGAGGAGGATGCCCGGCACGACGGTCGGCACCAGGGAGCGTTGCGCGGCGGTCAGGTCGAGCGCGTCGAGGATGCGGGAGATCGCCCCGGCCAGCAGAGCGCCCTGAGCCTCCGCCAGCCTGATCTCCCGGTCGGCGATCCCCATGTCGTGCGCCACCCGGGCGTACCGGACGCACCGGTCCCGCTCCTCCGCCTCGAGCTTGGCGAGCCCGCGGACGGCTTCGCCGGACTCGTACACGCCCACGCTCGGCGACGCGCTGAAGGTGTGCCCGACGAGCCCTTCGCCGTAGCCGACACCGCGCGACGGGTCCGCCTCGGCGAGCTGCTGCTCGAGCAGGCCGGCGTAGATGTGCACCCTGGCCCACGACATCTGCAGCATCGCCATGACGGCCTCGGCCGGGCTGACGTCCTGCCGGCCGGGCACCGCGCGCCACGCCGACAGGGCCTCGCCCTTGGCCTTCGCCACCGCGGTGGACACGCCAGCGTGTGTACGGCACGCCGCCGTGCCCCGGATCGCCAGGCCGTGGCAGCGGGACTGGCTGCGCTTCGACTGCTTCGAACACTCCCACTTGCCGTGCTGGTCGCACCAGGCCGCGCCCGCGGCGCGCATGAGGTCGTCGCTGGTCAAGAGGTCACCTCGGGGATGTGGAGGATGTAGGGCTGCCCGCACTGCCCGATGCGGTAGCGGCGGCCGGGGGCGGGTTGGTGCCAGTGGGTGCGCTCGCAGTGGGGGCAGGTGACGATGGCCCACTGCCTTCCGGGGACGATGCGGGCGATCGCGATGGCGGTGATGAGGCACACCTCGATGGGGGCTTTGCCGTCGTGTCGGGCTGGCTGGGGGCGTCCGCAGACGGTGGTGCAGCCGTCGGGGCAGACGCCCATGGTGTCGGGGCGCCCGCAGATGAGGCAGAGGGCGGCGCAGGGGATGCGCCCGGCCCAGGGCCGCGGCAGGCCGAGGACGTGCCGGCGGTTGTGGCGCTTGGTGGTGTTCTCGGGTTGCGGTTCGGGGGCGGGGTCGTCCCACAGGGTGGGCTGTTCGAGGAGGGCGGCGGGGCGGTTCATCGGGCGCCGCCGCGGGGTCGGGCTGTACCTGGGCTGTCCCCTGTACCACCCCTATAAGGGGGTGGTACAAGGTACAGGTTGCCGGTGGTACAGGTTGGGACAGTCAGGGGTACAGGTCTGACCTGCGGCGATGCGAGGTCTTGGTACAGGTTGGGACAGTCAGTGGTACAGGTCAAAATCGGGACCTGTACCAACGCGATTTGGTACAGGTTTTTCGGTACAAACCGGGACATTCTTCCAAGCCTCCTTACGCCGAGTTCTGGGCTTCCTTGAGGGCCCGCACAACCTCCACGAGATGGCCGTTGTTGGTCGGCAGCGACACCTTGTTCTGCGCCGCCCACTGCTTCAGCCGGTCCCTGCCGAACCCCGCCGGCACGCCGCGCATGATGAGGTCGTCCACGTAGGTCTGGATGCGCGCCCTGTGCGCGTCAGCGGCGGTGGAGTCGGTCAGCTCATGCCGGGTCCGGCCGGCCAGCCACGCCCCGCCACGCTCCTTCTCGCCCCGCCGCGTGATGTGGAAGACGTCGTCGCCCAGACCGGTCCGGGTGTGGGTGCGCAGCATCTTGAGCCGGGTGGTGACCGCCTCAACGGTGTCGGTGAAGGTCCGGGTTTCGTCGTACGCGGTGAGCTCCCACACGTGGTCGACGTCCTGCGTCTTCGCCGAGGATCCGCGGGAGCCCTTCTCGATGTCCTTGCCGAAGTGGTCGAGCCGGACCGAGGCGATGCCGCGGGACTTGAGCGGCTCGTGGACGCGCCGGTACAGCTCGAGCCAGGTGTCGGAGTCGTTCTCCTTGCCGGAGATGTAGCGGGAGACGGTGTCGAGGATGACGACGTCGCGGGGCTGTTCGTCGACGATGGCGAGCAGTTCGCTGGCGGCGGTGTCGGAGGCGTTGAGGGCGCCGGAGAAGCGGGGGAACATCCGGTAGTCGAAGCGCTCGTTGAGGACGGCGAGGTCGTCGTCGGTGGCGCCGAACGCGGACAGGCGGGTGACGATGTCGCGCAGCGAGTTTTCGCGGTCGAAGTAGAGGACGTTGATGGGTTCGCGGCGGATGTCGCCGAGCGCGGGCCTGCCGGTGATGGCTCGCCAGATCCAGTCGAGGGTGAAGATGGACTTGCCGACCTTGCCGTCGCCGACGAGGGCGACTTGCTGGCCGCGCTCCAGCCACCGCCCGGGCAGCCAGTTGATTTCGCTGAAGTCGGTGGCGAACGCGTCCGTCCAGTCGAGGCGGGGGAACCGGTCGCTGGTGTCGCCGGCGGGGGCGCCGCCGATGGAGAGGTTGTCGGCGGACTTGAGGAGGTCCTCGCCGAGGGTGCGCAGCCGGTCGGGCCCGTCGTCGGGGTCCTGTTCCTTGATCTCGCGGATGGCGCGCTCGAGCTTGTAGATGCTCTCGCGGTTGGACCAGTGCCGCATGACGATGCGGGCGTGGTAGGCGGGGTCGCCGGCGAGGAGCCCTGCCGACATGACGGTGTGCAGGTAGTCGCCGCCGCCGGCTTGGCCGAGGGTTTTGTTGCGCTGCAGGTAGTCGTGGACGGCGATGGTGTCGGTGGGGGCGTCTTGGTCGGCGAGGTCGAGGATGGCGCTGTAGATGACCTGGTGCTGGCTGCGGAAGAACGCCCGGGGTTCGGGGATGACGGCGCGGATGTGCGGGACGATGTAGAGCACGGTCATGCAGGTGCCGAGGACCGCCTGCTCGGCTTGGAGGTCCCACAGTTGGTTGGGGTCCTGCTCGGAGGTCAACCGGTCCCCCCTGGACGGTGTGCGTTCGGATGGTGGGCTATGGGGTGGGGCGGCGTGGCCGTGTCAGAACAGCGGGTCCTGCGCGCGTCCCTCGAGCGGTTCGTCGGTGATGGCCCCGGCCTGCCGGGCTTTCTCCTGGTGCTTGTCGGCGCAGGTGTCGCAGGAGAGGGCGCTGTAGAGCGAGCGTCCTGGTCGGCGGCCGGTGATGATGCGGGTGGCTGGCCGCCGGCAGGTGCTGCACCAGGACATGCGGACCTCCTGGGCGCCTCATGCGATCGCCTCGTCGTCGAACAGCGCGGGCTGCGAGTCGGGGACGGGCTCCGGCTTCGGTAGTCCGAGGGCTCGGGCCCGTTCTCCCGGGTCCGTGGTGCGCCACTGGGCGAGCCGGCAGTAGCCGGCGGAACGGTCGATGCTCACGCCGCGGCGGCCAAGCGTGGCCGCGACCAGCGCGGTGGTGCCGCTGCCGCCGAACGGGTCGAGCACCAGGCCGTCCTCTGGTGACCAGCCGAGGACGATTCGCCGCACCAGCGCCGGCGGGTACGCAGCGTCGTGGCCGACCGTCAGCTCCTCGGGGGCCTGGAGCGGCTGGGTGGCGATCTCCCACACGCTGCCTGGGATCGCGCCCAGCGGGTTCGGCCCGGCGTAGTCGCCGGTCGCCGTCCGGGCGATGTTCCGGTCTCGGGCGGCGAACGCGGTCACGCCCGCGGTCCGCCGCGGCGCTTTGTGGGGCTCGCGGATCGCGTCGGTGGCGGAGAAGTACCGCTGGCGCAGCGTGAAGTGGAAGACCTGCTCGTGGCTGCGTCGGGCCCGGTCGGTCACCGACTCCGGCATCGGGGACGGCTTCGACCACACGATCTCCGAGCGGAGGATCAGGCCGAGCTGGTCGATGCAGCCGATCGCGTACCGCCACGGCAACCCGATCAGCGACTTCTCCGGCAGGTCCTTTGGGCGGACGTAGCGGGGGCTGTCCGCGCGGCCGGTGTAGCCGTCGCTGCTGCCCCTCCATGCGCCGCGGGTGCGGTTGGCCCACTTGTCGCCGAGGACGACGAACAGCGACCCGGACGGCTTCAACACGCGCACCCACTCCGCGGTGGCCTCCCAGAGCGCGCCGAGGTAGCCCCACGGGGTGGGCTCGTTGCCGATCTGCCCTTCCAGGCTGGCGTCGCCATCGCGGTAGTCCCGCAGAGCCCAGTAGGGCGGGCTCGTGCAGATGAGGTCCACCGAGGCGTCGGGCAGCGGCAGGTTGCGGGCGTCGCCGCGGAGCACGATCGCGCGGTCGTTCACGCTGTCTCCTTGAGCAGGTCGGTGTCGATCGCGATCACCAGACCGTGGGCGAGTTTGATGAGCGGGCGTCCGCCGTCGGCGATGTGGGCGCGGGCGATGATGGCTGCGACGCCGGTGGTGAGCCCGCCTTCGGTGAGGCGGATCATCAGGGCGGCGATCTGCAACTCCTGCTGGGGCCATTCGCGGGGTTTGCCGTGGCCGTGGCGGCCGGGTTGGAGGTGGCCGTGGGCGATCCACCGGTTGAGGGTGCGCATGGTGAGCCCGCGGTCGAGGACGTCCTGCAGGGTGAGCTGGTTCATGCTGTGGCCTCGCCGTGCTGGGCGGTGCAGGTGGCGCACCGGCTGGTGGGCGGGCAGTACAGCCGGTTGGGGGCGCAGTGCGCGCCTTGGCCTGGCTCGGGCTGGCCGGCGAGTGCGGCCGGTGTGCAGGTAGCGCATCTGGGCCCGGAAATGTAGAGCCTGGTGGGGGTGCCGCCGCAGTGCTTGCCTGCGGCGGCGTCCCAGCGCGTGCACGGGCGTGTCATCAGCTGACCCGGAGGCTCATGACGAGGCACCGGTAGGTGTCGTCGTCGGATCGGAACAGGGCGGGCTTGGTCGTCCCGTCCATGCCGATGCGGGCGGTGCCGTCGATGGCGTTGAGGGCGTCTAGCAGGTACTGCGACTGGAACGCGATCTGGATCGGGTTGCCGGCGAGCGTGCACCCGACGGTTTCGTTGCCGCGACCGACGTCAGCAGCGCCGGCGCGGACGAGCACCTGCTCGCGGTCGAAGGCGAGGTGGACGGCGGTAGTGCGCTCAGCCACGATGGCGATCCGCTTGACGGCGGTGGCGAGCGCTGCGGCGTCCACGCTGACGTTGATGGCCGCCTCGTGGGTGATGCGGGAGCGGTAGTCGATGAACTGGTCGTCGAGCAGCCGGACGGTGGTGTGGCGGTTGCCGCTGGTGAAGGAGGTGAGCCCGTCGCCGATGCCGATCTGCACGGTGCCGTGGCCGAGCCCCTTGGCGATGTCCTGGAGCTGCCGGGCGGGGATGAGCTGGCCGAACGGCGCGCCGTTCGGCTGCCAGATGAGGTCGCGGGCGGCGATCCTGTACCGGTCGGTGGCGGCGAGGGTGAGCTGGTCGCCGTCGGCGTCGACGCGGATGCCGGTGAGCATGGGGAGGGTGTCGTCGCGGCCGGCGGCGGGGGCGACTTGGGAGACGGCGGCGGCGAACTGGTCGGCGTCGATGCTGCCGACGGTGTCGGGCAGCTCGGGCAGGGTGGGGTAGTCCTCGACCGGGAGGGTGGGGAGGGCGAATTCGGCTCGTCCGCAGGTGAGGACGGCTTCGGCGTCGGTGGCGGTGAGGTTGAGCATGGCCCGGTCGGGGAGCGCCTTGGCGACCTCGGCGAGGACGCGGCCGGGCAGGAGGAGGAGGCCGGGCTCGGCGACGTCGGCGGGGATGGTGCCGCGGACGCTGATGTCGTAGTCGAACGCCGAGACGTCGAGCTGGTCGTCGTGGGCGGCGATGAGAAGGCCGGACAGGACGGGGATGCTGGGCCGGGTGGGGATGGCGCGGGCGGCCCAGGCGACGGTGTCGGCGAGCAGCTTGGGGTCGATGGTCAGCTTCATGCTGCGGGCTCCGCGGTGGTGAAGAGGGTGAGCTGGGTGTCGGGCTGGGCGGCGAAGCGGGGCGCCTGCTTGGCCAGGTGGGCGTCAAGCGCGGCCCGGGCGGTGTCGGCGTCGCCGGTGATGGTGGCCAGCGCGACCAGGGCGGTGATGGCAACGTCGCACAGCTCGTCGGCGACGTCCTGCCGGGTGTGGGTGACGCCCTTGCGGGGGTTCTGGCCGACGGTGCCGATGTAGGCGGCGGCGACTTCGCCGGCCTCCTCGACGAGCTTGAGGAGCCGCATGGACGTCTCGTGGTCGCTGCGGCCGTTGGCGGCGTCGACCCAAGCGAGGGCGTTGCCGATGTGCTGCCACAGGCCGGGCTGGACGGTGGTGGTCATGCCGAGGTCCTTTCGGGCTGGAGGAGGCGCTGGCGGGGTGTGGTGGCGGCCCAGATGCCGTCCCACTGCGGGTTGCGGGTCACCCAGTCGAGGCAGTCGTGGAGGACGGGGCAGCCGCGGCATACGGCTTTGGCCTGCTCGACCTGCGGGTGGTCGTCGCTGGAGGTGATCGGGAAGAACAGTTCGGGGTCTGCGCTGCGGCATGCTGCGTCGTCCCGCCAGTTGCCGCCGCGCTGGGACCGCGTCGATGGGGGTTCCTGTTCGGGGCGGCTGTGACGGCTGGTCTTCTGCCAGGCGTGGTCGCCTTTGACGGACGGCCACTGGTGGAGGGTGCCGGCGTTGTGGTGGGCGGTGTAGCAGGTGCGGCAGAGGCCGCGTCCGCCGTGGTAGCCGTCTTGTCCGCAGTCGCGGCAGGTGATGGGGACGGGCTTGCCGCTCATGCCGCCACCCCGGTCCGGGTTTGGGCGGCGTAGCGCTCGACGGAGCGGACGGTCACTTCGAGCCTCGCGGCGATCTCCTGCTTGGAGAGGCCGCGCTCGCGGAGTTCGAGGTAGGTCTCGATCCGCCACAGGCGGGGCAGGCCAGCGCCGAGGGGCGGGTACTGGTCGAGCGTTCCGGCCTTGCGGTGGCGGCGCCAGCAGGTGTGCCGGAGTCCTCGGCCGTTGTGGGGGCCGAGTTTGTGGCAGCAGCGGCAGGCGACTTCGATGCCGAGGCTCATCCGACGATCACCGCCTCGGCGCCGAGGTAGGCCATCAGCGCCCCGCCGATGAGTCGGGTGTATGCGGGCGGGATCGCCTCGGCGATCTCCTTACGGACACCGGTCCAGTCGATCCCCATTGCCTGCTGCCACTGCGTGACCGTGCCCTTGCCGCCGCCTTCGCCGTACACGGCGAAGTACGGGCCCTCGAACCACTGGCCGTGTCGCAGGCCGGCCACCCGGCCGCGGTGCTTGATGTGCTCGGGCTGCGGCATGGTCCAGCCGCCGAGCTCGAAGTTGCGATGCCGGATGACAGCGAGCCCGAACATCTCGCCGCACAGAGTGACGTCGACCCGCATCCGCTTCGATGCGCGGCCGGGCGGCTGCTCGATGATGTACGGGCGCCCGATCGACTCGGCCACCTGCCTGGTCGGTTCCAGCAGGTCGGGGTAGGTGAACTTTCCGGCGTTGGTGCCTGCGGTGAGAGTGCAGTCGTGTTGGCAGGGCGGGCTGTAGTGGGCGGCGTCAAATTCGTGGCCGTGCTGCTTGGCGAACTCGATGGCGTCGCCCTGGTGGAATTCGAAGGGGTAGTTGGGCTGCGGGTTGATGTCGACACCGATGACTTCGAATCCGGCGAGGTGATAGCCCATGGCGGCGCCGCCTGCTCCGCAGAAGCCGTCGAGGATGCGCTTCTTCACGCGACGCTCACCGCCTCGGGCCAGGCGACGCGGTCGAGCGCGGTCCGGTTCTTGGCCGGCATGTCGCACAGCGGCGCGCCGAGGTGGTGGAGGCCGAGAGCCATGAGGACCACGGCGTCGGCCGCGTTGTCGTCGCCTCGGGTCTGCCAGCTCGGCCACCGTCGGGCGACCGCGTCCACCACTTCGGTCTTGCGGGCGTTGTGCTTGCCGGTGGCGTAGATGCTGCGCAGGTTCGGAAGCACCTCGACCACTGGGATCTCCCAGCCGTGGAGGCGGTGGACGATGCGCCACCACAGTCCGGCCCGCTCGTGGGCGCCGCCGCCGTGCCGGCTGTAGGCGGGGGCTTCGATGACGACGAGATTGACGTCGGGGCCGATGAAGTCGGTGATGCGGTCGGCCAGGCGGGTGATGGCGGGCTCCCGCTCGTGGAGGGGCATGCTGGTGATGCCGGTCTCGCCGGTGGTGTCGCACCAGCCGCTGCTGGAGGCGATCCCTGTGCCGGTCAAGGAGACATCCAGGCCATACACGCGGGGGGTGGCCGGGGCCCCACCCCCGATGGTGGGGGCCCCGGACGTCGTGAGGTGCTGGGTCATGTCACGCCTCCAGCAGGCGGGTGGTGGCGGTCGGGGTGGGCTCGCCGTGCTGCTGCGTGGCGAGGAGGATGCCGGTGGCGATGAGCGCGATGCCGATGCCGGCGAGGACGGCGAGCAGCCAGGGGGCGCGTCGACGGGCGGCGGCCAGGATCTGCGGGAGGCAGTCGCACGGGTCGAGGTCGTCGACCTCGGCGTGGATGGCGGCGCGCAGGGCGGACTCGTGGGTGACGTCGTGCATCACGCCCCCTTGCGGATGGTGCTGAGCTCGGGGTGGTCGGCGAGGAGCCGCAGGAACAGCGCCTCCGGGTCGTGGACGGCGAGCATCCCGGCCATCTGGATGCGGTCGTGCCGGCGGCGCGCGGCGGCGTCCCGCTGCTGCCGCTGCCGGGCGCGCCGGTTCGGGTTGTGGAAGTGGCCGATCGCGGCGGCGGCGCATGCGGCGGCGACGGCGAGGATGCACAGCGTGTGCGGGGTCACGCCGTCACCTCGCTGGCGGCGGCGCGCATGGCCTCTACGACCTGCTCGGCGGTGCGGTCCTCGTCGTCGTTCCACAGGGCGATGAGGTCGATCAGCTCCCGGCGGGACATGTCCTCCGGCGGGGTGAACGGGAGGACGTGGCCAGCGAGCGCGCGAAGGGCGGTGAGCGCGGCGGCGCGGCGGGCAAGCCAACGCGTGTTCTCGTCGGGGTCGTTGTAGACGGGGGTGTGTCCGTCCTGCCAGTCGGAGGCGTCGAGGGCGCAGGCGTGGGCGATGGCTCCGGCGGTGCAGAAGCCGCCGTCGATGGGGTCGGTGTAGTCGCCCTTGCACAGGTCCCAGTCGTCGATGGTGTCGGCGGCGCGCTGGAGGACGGCGCTGATGGCGAGGTCGAGGGTGTCGGCGGTCACCGCGCACCCCCGGTCCGCGACTCGCGGAAGCTGGCCAGCCAGGTGCCGGCCGTGGCTGCGGCGAAGCCGGCGACGAGGACGGCGTCGGCGGCGGTGTTGCCGGGGTCGGCGATCAGCATGTAGAGCGCGCCGGCGAGCGCGCCCGGGGCGGCGGCTGCGGCGATGGCGAGGATGAGCTTCATGGGTGTGTCCTTGGGGTTGCGTGGCGGGGCCTGTGCGGCCTGAGGTGGGCCGCCCGGGAGAGGGCGGCCAGGGAGCGGCGGGCCAGCCGGGCGCGCCGCTTCAGGAAGGCGAGCAGGGTGCGGGCTGCGGCGCGGACGGCCGGGCGGCACCAGATGCCGCCGGCCAGCCCGGCCAGGAAGGACAGCCCGTGCAGCAGGTCGATCACGACTCGGACAGGGCCCGCCGCTGCGGCAGCGCGACCGGGCGCGTCACCGGCTCCTCCGCCGGCTGCTCCCGCTCGGTCATCTCGATCTCGATGTGGCGGCGCCACCGGTCCGCCCGCTTGCGGGCCTCGACCGCGGCCTCGTCGTAGCGTTCCGCCAGCCGCTGGTGCTCGGCGGCGATGGCCCGCTCCTGGCCGCCGCGCTGGGCGAGCGCGTCGGCGTCCTCATCGGCCTGCGCCATCCACCGGTGGAGCCGGTCGAGTACCGCGTCGCGGTCCTCGAGCGGGGGCGGCTCGCCGGGCCCGAACTGCCGGACGGCCGGTTCGAAGATGCTGGTCATGCCTCGACCCCCTGAGGTGTGGTGGTGAACGGGATGAGCGGCCACTCCTCGCGCACGTCGCCGTGCGGCTTGCCCTGCTGGGCCAGGTAGTCGCGGAAGCTGCGCGCCTGCTCGGCCTTCGCCTTCACCTGGAGGGCGTGCAGGTCGTGCAGCGGCATGCCGGCGATGCGCGGGTTCCGCTGGGCGATCCGGTAGGCGACCCGGGCGGCGGCGATCGCGTCATGGCTCGCGTCGTGGGCGCCGTCGATGCGCACCCCGTAGTGGCTGCACAGGTCGGTCAGCTTGCGCGAGCCCTTGCGGTAGCGGTCGATCGCCTTGTCGAGCACGTACACGTCGATCGCGACCGGTTGGGCGGCGGCGAGCCGGTCGCCGAACGGCTCCAGCCCGTGCCGGCGGGTTTCGCGGTCGAGCAGGGTGAAGTCGTAGACGACGTTGCAGCCGACGATCGGGACGCCGTCGTACACGCGCTGCATGAGGGTGTCGGCGAGCAGCCCAGTCACGACGGCGGGGTCGTCGCCGTGCTCGCGGGCGTGCTCGGTGGTGATGCCGTGGATGGCGGTCGCCTGCTCGGGGATGTCGATGCCGGGGTTGGCGAGCAGCGTCTTGGTTTGGGCTTCGCCGGTGGTGCCGTTGATGAGGGAGACGCAGCCGGTGACGATCCGCGCGGTGTCGACGTGGACCCCGGTGCTTTCAAGGTCGAAGGCGCACAGCATGCCCTTGTGCCAGCTCATCAGGAGGTCGCCCCCTCGGTGAGCTCGCCCGCACGCAGCTTGGCCAGGAACGTGGAGAGGTCGCCCGGGCCGGCGGAGGCGGGGTCGAGTCCGCTCATGGTCTGCGCGAACGCGGTGTTGAGCTCGGAGGTGGTGCCGGGCCAGGCGGCGACGATCTGCTGCCACACCAGATCGGCGTCCTCGCTGTCCTGCTGGGCGGCCACCCGCTCGAGACGCGGCGGCGCAGTCGGGGCCACCGGCGCGGTAGTCGGGGCACTCAGCTCGGCGCGGCGGCGCATAAACGCGACCGCGACCGGGTCCTTCTGGTCCTGCAGGTTCCGGGCGAAGCCGGCGTGCTGGGCCGCGGCCAGGTTGGTGGAAAGATCGTCCAGGGACTGCGAGCCCTGCGCGGCAGCGACGAAGTCCTCGGCCGTCGGCTTGACGGCCGGGCGAGGCGCCTCGAGGGCCGCCGCGCCTCCCTGCTCCACCTCCGGCCGCAGCTGCCCGCCGCCGACCGGCACGGTCTGCGCAGCACCGGCCAGCACCTGCCCGGCCGTGCTCCCGCGCAGCTCGACCGCGACCACGGGGAACTGCTTCGTCTTGCCCTGCGCGACCCGGGTGCGCTGCTCGATGCGCAGCCGCACGGGGATCAGCGCGTCGAGGCCAATCGACCCCTTCAGCACGTCCACGGCGGCGGCGATCTCGTTGGCGGAGTGGTAGCTGTGCGTCTCGACCCGCCAGGCGCCGATGTCCGGCATCTCGGGCAGGATGACGTTGAGCCGAGTCGTCATCTTGCACGCCAGGTCGCGCGGCGCGACCTCGTGGAAGTTCTCGCCCCACTGCGCCCGGCACAGGCAGGGCGAGTCGGACAGGGTCTCCGTCATGCCGTCGCAGCGGCGCTGCGCTCCGCCCTTCGTCCACGTCTCGTACGCCTGGGAGAGCGGGTCGCCGGGCGGGAGGATCGCGTCGAGGCTGCTGGTCTGGGTGATGACCCGCCACTGGGCGGCGCCGTTGCCCTGGGGCTGCCACTTCTCGACCTGGCCGCCCCAGATGTCGGCGGCGGCCTGCACGTAGTGCTCGGCGTGGCTGGTGACGATCCAGGTCTGGGAGCGGACCGCGCGGGGCCGCTTGTTCGGGTCGTCGTTGGGGACGCTGTAGCCGGTGCGCAGGCGGCCGAGTTCGCGCGCCTGCCGCTGGAGGGTGATGATGCGGGAGCCCATCAGGCGGCTGCCTTCCTGGTACGGGGCTTGCGGGCAGGGGTGTTGATCGGCTTGCACGGCTTCATGTCGAGGCCGTGCAGCACGTAGGAGGCCTGCAGAAGGCCGAGGAAGCCGGCGTGCAGTTCCCGGCTGGTGGGCACGGGGACGAAGCCGTAGTTGGTGGAGCGCAGGTTGAGGATGGCCGTGCCGACGAATTCCGGGATGGGGTGCTCGCTGTCGTCCGGGGCGAGCGCGAGCTCGGCGTAGCGGAGGGCGGACAGCTGGAGCGGGTGGTCGCGGTAGACAGTGGTGGCCGGCTTGGTGAGCGACGTCTTGATGTCGATCAGCCACAGGCCATCGGGGTGGCCGCCGGGCAGGCCCTTGAGCCGCATCCACAGGTCGGCGGTGCCGCCGTAGCGGTGGGTGCGGTCGAGGACGGTCACCTCGACGGCTTCAAGATCGGTGGCGAGGTTGACGCCGAAGTCGTCGAGGAACAGCCGGTACTGGTCGACGAACGGCTGGGCCTCCTCGTCGGGCTCGGCCGGGGCGCCGAGGGCGTGGGCTTCGGCGAGGGCGTGCACGCGGGTGCCGAGGTCGCGGCGGGATTCCCAGACGGTCTTGTGCTCGGCCTTGGCTGCCTTGATGAAGGCATCCATGGCGCTGGGGTTGCGGCTGGCGCGGATGGCGGCCGGGAGGTTGTCGGCGAAGTACTCGGCGGTGACCTTGGCGGCGGCCGGGGCGAGCGCGGGCTTGTTGAGGGTGTTGAGGACGTTGGTGACGCTGACGTAGAGATCGCCGGTGGCGGGGTCCTCGTAGTAGCGGCCGTTGTCGGTGTCGCGGGCGTGCTTGGGATTAGTCACGGTCGCGCCTTTCGTCCTCGTAGCCGAGCTCGGCCTCGTGGTCGAGGCGGGGCCCGCCCCGCCAGGTCGGCCGGGGCCGGGCCTGGGCGGGGAAGGCGTCGTACGGGTGCTCGTGAGGGTCGCCGAGGCTGGCGAGGTACTCGCTGATCTCGTCCTCGGACGGCAGCCCCTCGTACTCGGGGGTGAAGGTGCTCACCGGCAGCTCCCGCAGGTGGTGGTCGTGCGCAAGTTGACGTGGCCCTTCCGGCAGATCCAGGTGGAGGAGGTGCCGGGCGGCAGCCACGGCAGCTTCGGCGTGCGGCTCACTGGTCACCGCCGTTCAGGTGGTCGCGCCAGTTGAGGAGTTCGGTGGCCGGCGAGCACAGCCGCTCGACGACGGCGGGGTCGACCTCGGCGGTCAGGAAGGCGGCGAACCGCTGGGCCTCCTGCTCGTCGGTGAACGGCCCGAACGGGATGCGCTGCTCGGGGAGGCGGACGATCCACATCAGCGACCACCCCACCGGCGGGCCTTGACGGTGACCTCGGTGTCGGGGTTCACGTCCACCTGGCGGGCGCGGCCGTGCGCGGTCAAGTCCTGGTAGCGGACGCCGCTGGCGCCGAGCTTCGTGACGCGGACCGGCCGACCTTCGGCCCAGTCGGGGTTGGTGACGACGTCGTCGTCGCGCAGGTCGCGGATCTTCATCGGGTCACCGCCACGGGGGTCACGTCGTAGTCGGCGTTCTCGCGGGCGTGGCGGGCCCGGGCGAGGGCCTCGTCGCGGGCCTGGCTGGCGGCCTTGACGCGGTCGTCGTAGGGGTCGTGCTTGGCCAGGTCGATCGCCTGGCCCGGGGTGACGTTGAACAGGCGGGCGATCTGGGCGGCGAGGAGCATGGTGCGCTGGTGGCCGCCGCCGGCGTCGCTGCTGTGCTCGTCCACGTACGTGGCGAGCGCGGCGGTGATGCGATCCGACGCGTCGTCGGTGCGGGCCCCCTCGACCAGCTCCGTCACCTGCTGGTGGGCGGCGTGCTGCTCGACGTCCGAGATCGGGGTGGGGCTGGCGTGCGCCATCTCGGCGGCGAGCGTCTGCATCGCCCATCGGAGCGCGGCGCCGACGGCGTCGTGGTGGCGGGCGGCGCGGGCGGCGATGATGCGCAGCGCCCGCTCGACCGGGTTGCCCTGCGACGGGGTGGCGAGCCCAGCCGCGTCGAGGTCGCCGAGCGCGTCGGCGATCAGCTTGTTGGCGGTGCCGGGCACCTCGTGCAGGGGCAGGTTGGGCCGGCCGATGCGGATCGCGGTCTGGAGAGCCCCGTCGAGGATGTGGCTGCCGAACTCGTCGGCGCGGCTGGCGGCGTACCCGGCGAGCGCGGTGATGATCTGGTGGGCCGGAGCGGACCCGGTATACCGGGTTGACCGCCACTCCCGCCGGTCCTCGTCGGAGACGGCCGGCAGATACCGCTGGATCAGTCGGGCGGCGCCGCCGGTCAGCCCGGTCAGCTCGCCGGTGACGAAGCTCGCGAGCAAGTTCCGGCGGTACGGGGGCAGCTCGTTCAGGTAGGTGAGCATGGTGAGCGCCTGCCGGTCGCGGGCGGTCATGTGGGTGATGCGCTTGCCGCCGAGCCGCTGGAGGGCGTCGGTGGCGTCGAGGATGTCGGCGGGCGCCAGCTCGATGGTGGTGCGCTCGTTGGTGGTGTCGGTGTGGTCTGCGAGAATGGTCACGATCTCGTCCTTCGCTCGAGTAGGGATGTGATCGGCGGGGCTCGGCCGGTGACAGCGGTCGGGCCTCGCGGCTTTTACGGGGTGGGGTTGTGCACGCGGGGCAGGTTGGCGACGTACGCCAGGAGCGCGGAGGCCGGGACGCGCAGCAGGGTGCGGGTGCTGCCCTGTCCGGCCACGTCCACGGCCTCGAGGAGGCCGTCGCGAATGCGGTCGTAGACTGCGTCCCTGCTGTCGAGGCCGAGCTGTTCGCACACCTGGGGGATGGTCAGCAGCAAGGGGAGCTGGAACTGCGTGTCGGCGGTCTTGCTCTTGGCGCGCTTCACGACGCGACCTGCTCGTCCACGTCGAAGAGGGCTTCGATCTGCTCGCGTACGGTGTCGTCGCCGAGCAGCCGGAGGATCCCGATCACGTAAGGGCCCGACAGGTCCTTGGTCTTGCCGGTGATGACGCGGTTGTGGATGGAGACGTGGACCCCGATGGCGCGGGCCTGGGCGCTCTGCGAGTCGAGGCCGAGCGCGGCGGCCTGATCTGCGAATTCGTCGCGGCGCAGCTTGACGTTGTGCGCCATGGCACCTCCTAGTTGAAGCTCGAACTTTGCTGTGGAGAGAAGCTGTGCCTGGAATCTAGTCTTCTCTGTTCAGAGAAGCAATAGGGAAGTCAAGATTCTTTGCGCTACAAATCAGGGCTTTCACATGGGTAAACCTGGACAGTCAGGCTTCGGTGCCCTCAGCGGCCATGTTGTGGGAAGTGATCAGCGCGCTATCATCATTGCTCGTGGGCAAAATGGCAGGTCAGCTAGGCGCTTGGCTGCGCCAGGAGCTGACGCGACGCGGCTACGACCTCGCCAAGGGCGGGCAGTCGCAATTTGCGCGCGAAGCGGACGTGCACGTCTCGATCATCAACCGGGTCGTCAACAAGGGCCAAGGTGTCGAGATCGACGTCCTACGACGGATCGGCCGGGCACTCGGCTTCAACGTCGGCGAGATGCTGGTGCTCGCTGGGCAGGTCGAGCGTGACGAGTTGCCGGTCCGCCCTCCGGAGGAACTGGAAGAGGCGTCTCATCCCGAGCCTGCGCCGGACACCAACCCGTACAGCGACCCGTACGAGCGTCAGGTGTGGGAGATGGAAGGGCTGTCGGAGTTCGTCCGCCGCTCGATGATCGTGGCCATGCAGAGCGCGATCCGGATGGAGGAGGAAGAGGACAAGCGGCCGAACGCCGACGTCCGACAGTTCCGCCGGCCCTCCTGATGGCGGTGGGGGTCCTGGTCGCCCGCCGAGACGTTGCTCTCTGTAATCTGCATCCTCGAGACCGTCTGTGTGCGTCAGGCGTGCGTCAAGAGGTGTCGACACCAGTCGACACCAGTCGACACGGGGCGACAGTTTTCGCAGGTAGAGAAGCATCTGCAGAGTTCTCACCTGGGGTTACTGTCTTCGTTCACACCGAAGAGGTCACTGGTTCGATCCCAGTATCGCCCACCGCGAAGAGGCAGAAGGGGCTCCGGAGATGTCCGGGGCCCCTTCTCGCATGCTCTCCCACCACAGGCATCCCCGTCGCCGGCGCGCCCCGCCCCCTGTGCTGCCGGCCCGAACGTGCGGCGCGCGCATTCACCCGATCGGCACTCCATCGCCCAGGACCCGCCCCTCCCGGGTGATCATGGGGCGCTAATTCGTATTAGCTTATTGACACGCGTGACCCCGCTGCGTGACCGTGTGCGCCATGCTCACTCGCCGAACCCTCCTGACCGGCGCCGGCGCGGCCGCCCTGTCCGCCGCCCTGCCGACCGGCCGCGCCGAGGCCCTCGCGCTCGCCACGCTGCCCCCCGGAGCCCCCGACCGCCGGCTCTTCGCCCCCGCCGAGCAGCGCTTCGCGACGTATCTGACCACCCTCGCCCCGATGGTCCACGACATGGACGCCTCCGGCTTCTTCGCCGGCGGCTGGTGGCGCAGCCCGGCGGCGCCGTACAACGCCCGCGTGCAGGAGCACGTCTACACGCTGGCCTGGTTCCTCACCCAGCGGCGGGCCTGGAACCCGTACTCGGGCGACCCGGCGCTCCAGAGTGCCCTCGACGCGGCGCTCGGCCACTACCTGAGCCTGCAGCACGCCGACGGATCGTTCCCGAGTACTCCAGAGGCGAGCACGGGCTCGCCCCCACCGGCTTCGCGCTGGGCTACCTCAGCAAGACCCTCGCCCTGCTGCGCCAGGCCAAGGTCCTGCCCGCCCGTCAGCCCCAGCTCGCCGCGGCGCTCAACAAGGCGGCCGCCTGGCTGCTCGACGGCTCGAACCGGTCGGCCTGGGGAAGCACACTGGCGTACGCCAACCAGACCATGGCCGGTCTCGCGGGCGCCGCCCTGACCCTGCGCCTGGACCCCGATCCGGCGCTGCAGGGGCAGCTCACCGACGCCTTCGCCCGCATGGCCCGCACCGGCCAGAGCCCCGCGGGCTTCTTCTACGAGAAGTCGGGGCCGGACCAGAACTACAACTTCGAGGTCATGCTCCCCGAGATGGCCGACGCCTGGCGCCAGTCGGGCGACCCGCACCTGGTGCGGATGGCCGCCAGGTACGCCGACTGGCTCGGCTACA
Organism: Nonomuraea rhodomycinica; assembly: GCF_013363995.1. Taxonomy (GTDB): domain Bacteria; phylum Actinomycetota; class Actinomycetes; order Streptosporangiales; family Streptosporangiaceae; genus Nonomuraea; species Nonomuraea rhodomycinica. Next base: position 207,736 of record NZ_JABWGO010000012.1, read on the forward strand.
ACCTGCTGCGCGAGCCCGACGGGTCCGGCTGGCTGACCAACGTCGCGTCGTCCTCGCGGACCAGCACCCGCTTCTACGACGACGTCCGGCCCGACCCGGAGCGGACCGCGCTGGCCAGCCAGTTCGTGCCGGAGGTGCCCGCGCTGGCCGCCTTCCTGTCCGCGCGCGAGGACCTGGCCGCCGCCCGCGCCGCCTGGGCCGCGGATCCCTCGCCGGTTCCCGTGCTGGCCAAGCAGGACACCTCGCCGCGCATCCTCACCCACGCCCTCTACGGCGAGCGCCATCCGCTTCGCGCGGACAAGGACGCGGCCGTCGCCGCCCTGCCCTACCTCCGCTCCAAGCGGTTCGAGGAGATCCGCGGCGACGACGGGCAGGAGTTCTTCTTCATCCGGCGGCCCAACCTGTACCTGGGCGGCTGCTTCGGCACCAGACGGTCCAGCTCCTTCCCCCGCACCGGGCTGAGCTTCCTGTGGCATCCGGTCGCCGGGACGATCATCCAGTCGCTGAACGACAACAGCCACGCGTGCTGGGCGACGGTCTTCCCCGGCCAGCGGCCCGACGCCGACGGCCCCATGCCGGTGGACCTCCTCGGCGGCGACCCCTACCGGCTGCGCTTCCACACGCCGGACTCCTCGGTGGTCACCGACGTCCGGATCACCGGCGGCCAGATCCGCCGCTCGGTCCAGGCGGTCTCGGCGGCCACCGAACAGATCCCGATCGTCGTGCACCCCACCGACCAGGTCACCTTCACCGACGGCACGGCCGCGCCGTACGGCGGCTCGGCGACCGCGACCGCCGACGGGTTCGAGCTGCGCCGCGGCGGGGGAGTGGTCCGCTTCAGCTGGGGCACGGCACGGCCGGCCACCTTCGCCGTCACCTCGGTGTCCTACCTGCGGGACGGCAGGCGGCGCCTGCACGTGCTCCGGGTGCCGCACGACGGCGCCATCGAGGTCACGATCACGTTCGACTTCTGACCCTCTGCTAATCCGCATTACTCCCGCGCCGCCTCTTGACGGTGACGAAACGCATGCTGAACACTCACTGTCACGCTAATGCGCATTACTGCAGGGGAAGGTGAGATGGGACGCATCACGCAGCGCGACATCGCCCGGCTCGCCGGCGTCAGCCAGACCACGGTCTCGCTGGTGCTCAACAACCGTCCGGGAGCCGAGACGAGGATCCCGGCGGAGACCAGGGACCGGGTGCTGCGCGTCATCAGGGAGACGGGTTACGTGGCCGACCCGCTGGCCCGGCGGCTGGCGGCGGGCAGGAACCGGATCCTCGGCGTCTTCACCTACGAGCCGGTCTTCCCGAGCGCGACGGGGGACTTCTACCACCCGTTCCTCGTCGGCATCGAGGAGTCCGCCGAGCAGGTGGGCTGCGACCTGCTGCTGCTGACCAGCGCCCCGCTGGTGGACGGCCGCAAGCGCATCTACCACCAGGACCACCGCCTGCGCCTGGCCGACGGCTGCGTGCTGCTCGGCCGGGAGCTCGACCGCGAGGAGCTGGCCCGGCTGGTCGCCGAGGGCTACCCCTTCGTCTCGGTGGGCCGCCGCGACGACGCGGGGGGCCCGATCTCCTACGTCGGCGCCGACTACGGCAGCGCGGTGCGCGAACTGGTGGAGAAGGCGCGCGGCCTGGGTCACGAAAAATTCGCCTATGTCGGGCAGGGCGCCGGCCCCGAGTCGTTCGCCGACCGCCATCGCGGCTTCAGGGAGGGGACGGCGGGGCTGCATGCCGTCACCCTCCCCTCGGCCGACGCCGAGGAGGCGCTGCTCACCGGCGCCACCGCGATCTTCGTGGAGGAGCACGCCGACGGCGCGCTCATCCTCCAGGCGGCCGGGCGGCGCGGCCTGGCCGTGGCCGGCGACCTGTCGATCGTCACGCTCGGCGATCCCACCCGGCCCGCCCCGACCGACATCGACTTCACCGGCTTCCGCATCCCCCGCGCCGAGATGGGCCGGCAGGCGGTGGAGGTCCTCACCGAACTCATCGAGGGCAGCGGCCCGGTCCAGCGGCTGCTCCCATGCGAACTCGTCAAGGGCTCGACCCTGGGAAGGAACAACGTTGCGTGAGCTGAGCACCGAGGTGCTGGTCGTCGGAGGCGGCCTCGGGGGAGTGGCGGCGGCGCTCGCGGCGCTCAGAGCCGGCCGGCGGGTGATCCTGACCGAGGAGCACGACTGGCTGGGCGGGCAGCTGACCAGCCAGGCCGTGCCGCCGGACGAGCACACCTGGGTCGAGCAGTTCGGCGTCACCGCCAGCTACCGCGCGCTGCGCGACGGCATCCGCGCCTACTACCGCCGGCACTACCCCCTGACCGGGCCCGCGCGGGCATGGCGCGAGCTCAACCCCGGCGCCGGCTGGGTGAGCCCCCTCTGCCACGAACCCCGGGTGGCGCTGGCCGTCATCGAGTCCATGCTGGCCCCCTACCGCGGGAGCGGGCGGCTGTCCGTGCTGCAACCGTGCGCGCCGGTGGCCGCCGAGACCGACTGGGACCGGGTCGTCTCGGTACGGCTGCGCCACGGCTCGGACGACGTCGTGGTCAGCGCGCCGTACATCCTGGACGCCACCGAGACGGGCGAGCTGCTGCCGCTCACCGGCACGGAGTACGTCACCGGCTTCGAGTCGCAGAGCGACACCGGCGAGCCGAGCGCCCCCGCCGAGGCGCAGCCGCTCAACATGCAGGCGGTCTCGGTCTGCTTCGCGATCGACCACGTCGACGGCGACCACACCATCGACAAGCCCGCCTCCTACGACTTCTGGCGCGACTTCGAGCTGCCCTTCTGGGGCGGCAAGCTGCTGGGCTGGCGCAGCCCCAACCCGCGCACGCTGGAGATCGGCGAGCGCGGCTTCACCCCCAACCCGGACGACGACCCGTTGCTGGTCCGCGCCGACCAGCGGCGCAACCCCGGCGACGGCAACCTGTGGACCTTCCGCCGGATCGCCGCCCGCCGCCTGTTCACCCCGGGCGCCTACGCCAGCGACATCTGCCTGGTCAACTGGCCGATGATCGACTACGTGCTCGGCCCGGCCTTCGACGTGCCCGACGCCGCCGAGCACCTGGCCGCCGCGCGCGAGCTGTCGCGGTCGGTCCTGTACTGGCTGCAGACCGAGGCCCCGCGGCCCGACGGCGGCACCGGCTGGCCGGGGCTCAGGCTGCGCGGCGACGTGACCGGCTCGGCCGACGGCCTGGCCCAGGCGCCCTACATCCGCGAGTCGCGCCGCATCCTGGCCGAGCACACCGTCATCGAGCAGGACGTCGTCAAGGGCGCCCGCTACGGCGACGCGGCCGGCATCGGCATGTACCGCATCGACCTGCACCCCTCGACCGGCGGCGACAACTACATCGACGTGCCGAGCGCTCCCTTCGAGATCCCGCTGGGCGCGCTCATCCCGCGACGGGTGGACAACCTGCTGCCCGCCGGCAAGAACCTCGGCACCACGCACATCACCAACGGCTGCTACCGGCTGCACCCCGTCGAGTGGAACATCGGCGAGGCCGCGGGCGCGCTGGCCGCCTTCTGTCTGGACAGGTCGGTGCCCCCGCGCGCCGTCCGGAACGATCCAGACCTGCTGGCTTGCTTCCAGGATCGACTGGAAGCGCAGGGGATCGAGCTCCACTGGCCGGAGATCTCCGGATATTAACCCCCCTCAAGGAGTAACGACATGCGCATCAAGGTGACCGCGCTCGGGCTGGCGGGCGCGCTGGCCCTCGCGGCCTGCGGATCTTCGGCGGAGCCGCAGGACGGCCCCGTCTCGCTGCGGATGACGATCTGGACCGGCAACGAGGCCCACCTCAAGCTGTTCGACGACATCGCGGCCGAGTACAACAAGACCCATCCGAAGGTCTCGGTGAAGTACGACACCCTGCCGGTGGAGACCTACACGACCACGCTGACCACCCAGATCGCCGGCGGGAACGCGCCGGACCTGGCGTGGATCTTCGAGAACGCGGCTCCCGACTTCGTCAGCTCCGGCGCGCTGGCCCCCCTGGGCAACCTCGTCAAGCCCGAGGAGTTCGTGCCCAGCACCACCAAACTGTGGCAGAAGGACGGCACGCTCTACGCCTACCCCTTCTCCACCTCGCCGTTCGGCGTCTTCGTCAACACCGACCTGCTCAAGAAGGCCGGGCAGAGCGTGCCGGCGAAGGGCTGGACGTGGGAGGAGGCCGTCAAGATCGCGTCGGCCGTGCAGCAGAAGACCGGCAAGGCCGGCCTGGTGGTGCGCGACTTCGACTACAAGGGCTGGGACAACCTGGCCTCCGTCTGGGGCGGCTGGGGAGCCGAGGCGTGGAGCGAGGACGGCAGGACCTGCGGCTTCGACAAGCCCGAGATGATCGAGGCGATGGGCTTCCTGCACAAGGCGATCTTCACCGACAAGGCCATGCCCGCCCCCGGCACCACCGCCGACTTCTTCGCCGGTGAGGCCGCGATGACGATCACCCAGATCTCCCGTGCCTCGCTGCTCAAGGACGGCGCCTTCGCCTGGGACCTGGTGACGCTGCCCACCGGACCGAAGGGCGCGTACAGCGTGATCGGCCAGGCGGGCGTCGGCGTGCTCAAGAAGTCCAGGAACGCCCAGGCCGCCGCGGACTTCCTGGCCTTCTTCACCAACCCCGCCAACTCCGCCAAGCTCGCCCAGTACTTCCCGCCGCCCCGGCAGCCGCTGCTGACCGCCGACTCGCTGGCCAGGAGCAATCCGCTGCTCAAGCCGGATCAGCTCCAGGACGTCGTGGTCGACGGCATCGCCGCCGGTCGCGTCAAGCCCAGCCACGCCGGGCAGGCCGAGATCGGCCAGGCCGTGCGCGCCGAGCTGGACAAGCTGTGGCAGCCGGATGCGGACGTCGCCACGGTGATGAAGGGCGTCTGCGCCGCCATCCAGCCGATGCTGGCCCCGTGATGGCGCTGTCCGTGGCTCGCCGGGCGCGGACCGTCAGCCGTGCGGGCTGGTGGACCGGCCGGCGGCGCGACCACCTGCTCGGCTATCTCTTCGTCGCGCCGCAGCTCGCCGGCAGCCTGCTGTTCGTCTTCCTGCCGCTGGCTCTGGTCCTCACCTACAGCCTCAACGAGTGGAACGTTCTGGCCGACACCTTCAGCTTCGTCGGCGCCGACAACTACCGGCGGCTGCTGAGCGACCCCAACGTGCCGTCGGTGCTGATGGCCACGGGGCTCTTCTCGGCGGGGCTGGTCGTCCTCAACCTGTCGCTGGCGCTGCTGCTGGCCGTCCTGCTGAACCAGCGGCTGCGCGGCACCACGGTGTTCAGGACGCTGTTCTTCTCCCCGGTGGTCGTCTCGCTCGTGGCGTGGACGATCGTGTGGGGGTTCCTCCTCCAGGACAACGGCGGCGTCAACGCCATCCTGCGGATCGCCGGCGTCGAGGGGCCCAACTGGCTGCGCACCGGCTCCTGGGCGACGCTCTCGGTGATCGTGGTCCAGGTGTTCAAGAACGTCGGGCTCAACATGGTGCTGTTCCTCGCGGCGCTGCAGGGCGTGCCGAAGGAGCTGTTCGAGGCGGCCCGGCTGGACGGCGCCTCGGCGTGGACCCGGTTCCGGCGGATCACGCTGCCGATGATCAGCCCGACCGTGCTGCTCACCTCGATCATCACGGTCGCCGGCTCCCTGCAGGTGTTCGCCCAGATCGCGGTGCTCACCCAGGGCGGTCCCGGCACCTCGACCACCGTGCTCGTCTACTACCTGTACCAGCAGGCCTTCCAGTTCCACCACTTCGGCTACGGGGCCACGCTGTCGGTGCTGCTGTTCGTGATCGTGCTCGCCCTCACCCTGCTGCAGTGGCGCATGCGCAGGAGGTGGGTGTTCCATGAGGCGTAAGACGCTGCTGTACGGCCTGCTGTGCGTGCTGTGCGTGCCGTTCGTCTTCCCGACCTGGTGGATGGCGACCTCCTCGCTGAAGCCGGTGAGCGAGATCTTCGCCTTCCCGCCGACGCCGTGGCCCGGCCGGCCGACGCTGGAGGCCTACCGGCAGGTCTTCGCGTTGCAGCCGTTCGCGCTGCAGTACTGGAACAGCCTGTACATCGCGCTCGTCGTCACCGTCGGCACGCTGGCGGTCTCCGCGCTGGCCGGCTACGCCTTCGCGCGGATCCGCTTCCGCGGCTCGAACGTGCTGTTCGTGATCGTGCTGACCGGCCTGCTGATCCCGAGCGAAGTCACGATCGTGCCGCTGTTCCAGCTCTTCCACGGCTGGGGGCTGACCGACACGCACTGGCCGCTCGTCCTGGTGCCGGTGCTGGGCGCGCCGAGCGTGCTGGCCACGTTCATCATGCGGCAGTTCTTCCTGGTGCTGCCGCACGAGCTGGAGGAGGCCGCGGCCGTCGACGGCCTGGGGCGCCTGGCCACCTTCCGGCGCATCGCCCTCCCGCTGGCCCGCCCCGCCCTGGGGGCCGTGGCCATCTTCACCTTCCTGCACAGCTGGAACCTCTACCTGGAACCGATCGTGTTCCTGTCCAGCCCGGAGAAGTTCACGCTGCCCCAGGCGCTGACGCAGTTCGTCGACGCCTACGGCGGTCCCATGTGGAACGTCCAGCTCGCGGCGGCCTCGCTGACGGCGCTGCCGGTGCTGGTGGTCTTCGTCCTGGCCCAGAAGCAGTTCGTCGAGGGCCTGGCCCACACCGGTCTGAAGGGGTGACGGCCCGGACCGGAGGCCGCCTTCCGTGGGGAGGCGGCCTCCTCGTCGCGCGCGCGGCCTCAGCTCACGAAGTTCACGTCGCTGCAGAGCAGGAACGCCTGGTCGAGGTGCGAGGCCTGCCAGATCGTGTAGACCAGCGCCCGGCCCGTGCGGCCCGGCACGCTCAGGCCGACCGTGTAGGACTCACCCGGGCTGAACTTCGCGGTCCTGGTCAGGAGCTGCATGTCGGACCATGCGGGCGCCTGGCGGGTGGGGTCGAAGCCCGGCCGGCTGACGTAGACGAGCAGGTAGTCGGCGCCGTGCCGGGCCTGGTACAGGAGCTTGAGCGTGAAGCTGGTGCGGACGTCCGTGGTCTTCCACGCCCCTGGCGTGTCGAGGGAGTCGTAGCGGCCGCTCTCGGCGTGGCCGCCGCTGCAGAGCCGGCCGTCGGGGATCCCGGCCTGGAAGTCGCTGCCCCAGCGCAGCCAGCAGCCGTAGTTGCGGGAGGCCGGGTCGACGACCGTGCCGTGGGCGTCGGCGGCGACGGCCCACGTGGCCAGGAACGCCACGGCGGCGGTCAGCACGGCGGCGGCGCGGACGGCCCAGCGGCGGGCCGGGGCGTGAGGGGGTGAGTGCACGGTGGGTCTCCATCTTCCGCGGGGGGATCGGACGAATGGGGGCGCTCCCACATGCTGCCCGCCGGGACGGCCGGCCCTGTATCTTTCATCGCCGCCCGCGCGCGTCCCCCTGACGGCCGGCGTCGCCGCCCGCGCTCCCGGCAGGCTCCGCGAGAGCGTCGTCGCACCGCGGCATCCGGTGGCACAGAATGGAGCGAGCCGTCCCATCCCGCACCCCTGGCATGGGCCGCGGCCGGACCCACCCCCCGCAGATGGGACCATCGTTCCGGGTTCCTCCCTAGATGGCGATAACTCCCCGTACAGGATGGATTCGATGTCAGACTCAGAGTTCCCCCTCGTTCAATTCATGAGGGAGGGTTTCGACCCGGTAGCGGAGCTCGCGCGCATCCGCGCCGATCATCCCGTCTATCCCATGGAGATCCCCGGCGGCCAGACCGTGTACCTGGTCACCCGCTACCACGACGTGCGATCCGTGCTGGGAGACCACGAGCGCTTCAGCAACGACTTCGGCAACGTGATCGGGCTCGGCTCCAACCAGGAGGACCCGGGCGGCCTCGGCTTCCGCGACCCGCCCGAGCACACCCGGCTGCGCCGCTACCTCACCCCGGAGTTCACCGTGCGCCGCCTGCGCCGGATGGAGCCCCGCATCGAGGCCCTGGTGGAGGAGTACCTCGACAAGATGGAGGCCGCCGGGCCGCCGGCCGACCTGGTCGAGTCCTTCGCCCTGCCGATCCCGTCGCTGGTGGTGTGCGAGCTGCTCGGCGTGCCGTACGAGGAGCGGGCCGACTTCCTGCGGATCAGCACCAACCGCTTCGACCTCACCGCCGGGCCCGAGGCGTCCCTGCAGGCCGTCAACGACGCGATGACGTACCTGACCGACCTCGTCGCCCGCGAGCGGCTCGCCCCCGGCGAGGGCCTGCTGGGCCAGCTCCTGCGCGAGCACGGCGACGACCTCGACGACCGCACGCTCGCCAGCATGGCCGACGGCCTGCTGACCGGCGGCCACGACACCAGCACCAGCATGCTCTCGCTCGGCACCCTGTGGCTGCTGCAGAACCCCGAGCAGGCGGCCAAGGTGCGCGAGGTCGACGGCCACGTCAACGAGGTGGTCGAGGAGCTGCTGCGCTACATGACGGTCGTGCAGGTCGCCTTCCCGCGCTTCGCCCGCGAGGACCTGGAGCTGCACGGCCACACCGTCAAGAAGGGCGAGATGGTGCTGTGCTCGCTGAGCGCCGCCAACCGCGACCCGAGCCTCGGCGACGACATGGACCAGGTCAAGCCCCACCGCGACACGGCGGGCTCGCACCTGGCCTTCGGCCACGGCATCCACCGCTGCATCGGCGCGCCGCTGGCCCAGATGGAGATGCGCATCGCGTTCCCCGCGCTGCTGCGCCGCTTCCCCGGCCTGCGCGTGGCCGGCGAGGTGCCGTTCCGGGCGCTGTCCATCGTCCACGGCGTGGAGAAGCTACCCGTCGCCTGGTGATGGGGTTACGTTCACAGGTGTGAACGAGCCCGCGATCGACCTGAGCACGGTGAGCGTCGTCGTGTTCGACACCGACGGCGTGGTCACCGACACCGCGCGGGGCCACGCGGCCGCCTGGAAGCACGTCTTCGACGCCTTCCTGCGCGGCCGCTCGGCCCCCTTCGACATCCGCGACGACTACCTGCGCCACGTCGGCGGCCGGACCCGCCTGGACGGGGTCCGCGCGTTCCTCGCCTCGCGCGGCCTGCAGCTGCCGGAGGGCGCGCCCGACGACGAGCCGGGCGCGCCGACCGTCCACGGGCTCGGCCGGGCCAAGGACCGGCTGTTCGTCGACCAGGTGGACGAGTACGGCGTCGCCGCGTTCCCGTCCACCGTGGCGCTGCTGCACGAGCTGCGCCACCGGGGAGCGCGCACCGCGGCCGTCTCGGCCGGCATGCACGGCCGCAAGCTGATCACCTCGGCCGCCGTCACCCACCTGTTCGACGTGCTCGTCGACGGCGACGACGCGGCCCTGCTGAACCTGCCCGGCCTGCCCGATCCGGCGCTGTTCCTGGAGGCCGCCCGCCGGCTGGCCGTGCCGCCGCCGCGCACCGCCGTGGTGGCGGCGGCGCTGCCGGGCGTCGAGGCGGCCCGCAAGGCCGGCTTCGGGCTCGTCGTCGCGGTCGGCCGGCCCGAGCTCGGCGACGAGCGGGCCGACGAGCGGGGCGAGGAGCTGCGCGAGCACGGCGCGGACGTGGTCGTGGCCGACCTCGGCGAGCTCACCGTACGCGGGAGGGTCCTACCCTGGGGCACGTGACCGTGCTCATAGACCCCCCGAACTGGCCCGGCCCGCGCGGCCTCATGTGGTCCCACCTGGTCAGCGACCACTCCCTGGAGGAGCTGCACGCCTTCGCCGCACTGCTGGGGGTGCCGGCCCGGGCGTTCGACCGCGACCACTACGACGTGCCGGAGACCGTCCACGCGCGGGCCGTGGAGCTGGGGGCCGAGGCGGTCGGTTCGCGCGAGCTGCTGCGCCGCCTGGTCGCCGCGGGCCTGCGCCGCCGCAAGCGCCGCGCCCCGGACGGGGACGCCGAGGGGCTCACGGCCGGCCTGTCCTGAGGGCCGCCAGCTCGGCGCGCAGGTTCGCGCGGGCCCGCTCCTCCCACAGCTCGTACGCCGCCGGCGTCCGGTACAACCGCGGCGCCGCCAGCAGCCGCTCCAGCACGGCCGCCCGTCCCGCGCGGAACGGCTCGTCGGGCACGTGCGCGTACTCCTGCCGGATCCGGGCCGCGTAGAGGTCGTACGCCTCCCGGCTCGGGGAGCCCAGCACGGCCAGGTCGGCGTCCGACAGCACCTCCCCGTTCGCGTCGCCCGGCGCGACCCGGTCGTGGGCGGCGGTCAGCCGTACCAGCCGGGCCACCTCGGCGACCCGCGCGGGCGGCACCCCGCACCGGGGCAGGCGGGCCTGGGCGAGCTGGGCGCTGCGCTCCTCGTCCCAGCCGGGCCGCCCGTCGTAGACGGCGTCGTGGAACCACGCGGCCAGCCGCACGGCGGCGGGATCGGCCGCGGCCCCCGCCAGCCGGTCGGCGGCGGCCAGCACGGCGGCCAGGTGGTCGAGCGTGTGGTAGCGGCGGTGCGGCTCGCTCCAGCGCGCCACCAGCTCCGCGCCGGTCGCCAGCGCCGCGGGGGAGCCACCCGCCAGGTCCGTCCAGGCCACCGGCGATGCGGGGGAGCCTCCCGCCGGGTCCGTCCAGCCGTTGTCCATGCGCCTCACCCTAGGCCCCCGCATCCGGCCGCCGCCGGGCGCGATCAGCCGGCCAGCTCGGGGGAGGAGGCGTCGGGCACGCGGGTGCGGCCGAGGTCGGCGCGGCGACCCGCGGCGGCCCCGTCGTGGTAGCCGGTGCCGCTCATCCGCGGCACCGTCACCCGGATGCGCGGGTAGCGCGCCGCCACTGCGCGCTCCACCTCGGCCCGCCGGTCGGCCAGCACCAGAGCGGTGCTTCCGGACGGGGCGACGTGCTCGGCCTCGGCCCGCTGCTCGGCCTCGCGCAGCAGCCGGTACACCTCGTCGGCGAAGCCCAGCAGCCACGAGCGCCGGTACGCGCGGGCGGCGGCCGCCTCGGCCGGCGGGCGGGTGCGGGCGAGCCCGGAGGCCATCTGCAGCAGCAGCGACGTCGCGAGCAGGTCGGCGCGCTCCAGATCGGCGGCGAAGCCGAAGATGTGGACCCGGTGCCCGCCGTCGGCACGCCCGATGAGCAGCGGCCGGCAGCGCACGGCCTGCGCCACCAGCCCCACCAGGCGGGCCTTCTCCCGCGCCCACGGCGCCGGCAGCGTGACGATCCGGTCGCCGGGGCCCTGGCGCTGCTCGCCGGGGTCGAGGGCGTCGATGCCGTACTTGGCCATGAGCGCCGAGGCCGCCGCCATGAACGTGGCGCGCTCGTGCTCGTTGTCGGTGCGTTCGGCCTTGGCCAGGAGCTTCCTGACCCGTTCGAGCGTGCGCTCCCTCACCCGGCCCCCCGCGCCCTCAGGACTTGGTCAGCACCCGCCCGTCGGCGCCGAGGGCCGGGAAGGCCCCTGTGTCGACGATGCCGTGCTGCTGGTACAGAGCCTCGATGAGGGCGTGCGCCTCCGGCTCCAGCTTCCACAGGGCACGATACTGGCGCGCGGTGGCCAGCGAGATGCCGATCTCCTGCGCGATGTCGACGGTGCGCGGCACGATGCCCTTGGCGATCTGCCGGTCCCAGTAGTCACGGGCGGCCCGCATGAGGGCGGCGCGCTGGGCGGTGTCGACCACCTGCGGGGTGGTGTCGAGCACGGTGACGTCCTCGTCCTCGTCCTCCACCAGCTCGGCCAGCGCGGCCGGCAGGGCGGGGCGGGCCGGGACGGGGTGGTGGTCGGCGTGCGGCTCCCACGGCACGCGCGGGTCGGCGTCGATGAGGGCCGTGGTGTTGTACAGGGCCGCGATCTGGGCGAGCAGCGCCTCCTGGCGGGCCGGGTCCACGGCCAGGCCGGTGTGCTCGACGGCCTGGTCCATGGCCTTGTCGAGCCGGGCCAGCGCGGCGCGCATCTTGCGGTCGGAGGCGCCGGCCTCGCGCAGCGCCTTGGCCTTCTTGGCGGCCAGCGCCACGCGGGTGAGCCGGCGGTGGGCGTCGACCTCGCTCGCGGTCCGGTCGCTCACCTCGGCCAGGCCGACGCGCACCAGCAGCCGCTCGGGCGTGAGCCGCCAGTTGATGCGGCCGGTGCCGCGGATGCGGTGCCGTTCGATGGCCATGCCGCGCTCCCACAGCCAGGCGGCGACGAGCGGCGCGGCGAGCCGGAAGACCGCCTCGGGCAGACTGCGCGCGTCCATGCTGGACAGCACGGCCGTCAGGCAGGTCAGCGCCCACACGGCGATGCCGTCGATGCCGGCGGAGAAGTTCTCGCGCATGTTGCGGCGGGCGCGTACGGCCGAGGTGATGATGGCGACCTCGATGAACGCGAACAGCAGCAGCCGCAGCGGGCCGTCCAGGCCGAGCACGTCACCGGAGAAGCGCCACATGCCCTGCGCCGACACGCCGGTCGCGATGGACGCGGCGACGATCGTCAGGATGTCCTCGACCGGGCGTGGCGAGACGTACCGGGCGATCAGGAACGCGCCGGCCCGCCAGGCGAGCCGGAGCAGGAGGAAGGCGGCGCCCAAGGCGAGCAGGCCCAGCAGGGCGATGACAGCGGTGGCGACCGGCTTATCCGTGACGAAGGCGGCTATTTCCTCGAATGTGGGCATCAGTCACTGTCCGTGGGGGGCTACATACTCAGGCTGTCCAACGACGAGATCATTGCAGAATGTCGCCATCTTGTACGCCAAACAGCCGCTGCCGCCCCATTTTGCCCGGGTTTATCGAAGCTTGCCACGGCGCCCACCGGCATCACCGGCCGCTCACGCCCCCGCGAGCGTCGCGGAGACCAGTGCCCGCGCCTCCTCCTGGACCTTGGCCAGGTGCTCCGGCCCCTTGAACGACTCGCCGTAGATCTTGTAGACGTCCTCGGTGCCCGACGGCCGCGCCGCGAACCACGCGCTCTCGGTGGCCACCTTCACCCCGCCGAGCGGCGCGTCGTTGCCCGGCGCCCGGGTCAGCACCGACGTGATCGGCTCCCCGGCCAGGCTGGTCGCCGTCACCTGGTCGGCCGACAGCCGGCCCAGCACGGCCTTCTCCTCGCGCGTCGCCGGCGCGTCCACCCGGGCGTAGGCCGGGTCGCCGAAGCGGGAGGTCAGCTCCCGGTAGCGGGCGCTCGGCGACGCGCCCGTCACCGCCGTGATCTCCGAGGCGAGCAGCGCGAGGATGATGCCGTCCTTGTCGGTCGTCCACACCGAGCCGTCGCGGCGCAGGAACGACGCGCCGGCGCTCTCCTCGCCGCCGAACCCGAGCGAGCCGTCGAGCAGCCCCGGGACGAACCACTTGAACCCGACCGGCACCTCGTGCAGGCGCCGCCCCAGCGAGCGCGCCACCCGGTCGATGATCGAGCTGCTCACCATCGTCTTGCCCACCCCGGCGTCGGCCGGCCAGCCGTCGCGGTGCGCGTACAGGTAGTCGATCGCGACCGCGAGGTAGTGGTTGGGGTTGAGCAGCCCGCCGTCGGGCGTGACGATCCCGTGCCGGTCGGCGTCGGCGTCGTTGCCGGTCGCGACGTCGAAGCGGTCGCGCCCGGCGATCAGCGACGCCATCGCGTACGGCGACGAGCAGTCCATGCGGATCTTGCCGTCCCAGTCGAGCGTCATGAACCGCCACGTCGGGTCCACCAGCGGGTTGACCACGGTCAGGTCCAGCCGGTGCCGCTCGGCGATCTCGCCCCAGTAGGCCACGCTCGCCCCGCCCAGCGGGTCGGCGCCGATCCGCACCCCGGCCGCGCGGATCGCGTCGAGGTCCACCACGGACGGCAGGTCGTCCACGTACGCGCCGAGGAAGTCGTGGCGGCCCGCCTCCCGCCGCGCCCTGGCGTACGGCACGCGCCTCACCCCGGCCAGCCCGGCGGCCAGCAGCTCGTTGGCCCGGTCCTGGATCCACGAGGTGGCCCCGGTGTCGGCCGGCCCGCCGTTGGGCGGGTTGTACTTGAAGCCGCCGTCGGCCGGCGGGTTGTGCGACGGCGTCACCACGACGCCGTCGGCCAGGCCGCTCGTGCGGCCCCGGTTGTGGGCGAGGATCGCGTGCGAGACGGCCGGCGTCGGCGTGTAGCCGTCGCGGGAGTCCACCAGCACGTCCACCCCGTTGGCCACCAGCACCTCCAGCGCCGACACCCGGGCCGGCTCCGACAGGGCGTGGGTGTCGGCGCCGAGGAACAGCGGTCCGTCGGTGCCCTGCGCCGCGCGGTACTCGCAGATCGCCTGGGTGGTGGCCAGGATGTGGTCCTCGTTGAAGGCGGCGTTGAGCGCGGAGCCGCGGTGCCCGGAGGTGCCGAACGCCACCCGCTGCGCCACCTCCTGCGGATCGGGATGGAGCGCGTAATAGGCGGTGACCAGCCGGGCGACGTCGACGAGGTCGGCGGGCTGAGCGGGCATTCCGGCGCGATCGTGGCTCATGTTCCCACCTTACAAACGCCCCTCGCGGACGCCTCGGCGATCTCCCGTGTCGCGTGGCGGCCCCCCGGGCGGCCGCCGTTAGACTCGCGCACACCAGACCAGAATGGAGCTCGGTCACCATGCGCATCGGACTGTTCCTGAACGAGCCCACGGGGCCGGACCCGATCAAGGAGCTGGGCGACGGCATCGCGGCGGCGCGCGACGCGGGCTTCGCCTCGGCGTGGATGTCGCACATCTTCGGCCTCGACGCGCTCACCGCCCTGGCCGTCGCCGGCGCCCGTACGCCCGGCATCGAGCTCGGCACCGCCGTCGTGCCCACCTACCCGCGCCACCCGGCCGCGCTCGCCCAGCAGGCGATGACCGCCAACGCCGCGCTCGGCGGCCGGCTGACGCTCGGCATCGGCCTGTCGCACCAGGTCGTCATCGAGAACATGTTCGGCTACAGCTTCGAGCGCCCGGCCCGGCACATGGCCGAGTACCTCGACATCCTGCTGCCGGCCACCCGCGGCGAGCACGTCCACGTCGAGGGCGAGACGCTGAAGGCCGACATCCGGCTGAGCACGCCGGGGGCCGGCATGCCGGTCCTCATCGCCGCGCTCGCGCCGCGCATGCTCAAGCTGGCCGGCTCGCGCGCCGACGGCACCGTGCTGTGGATGACCGGCCCCCGGACCGTCACCCAGCACGTCGTGCCCGCCATCACCGCCGCCGCCGAGGAGGCGGGCCGGCCGCGGCCGCGCATCGTGTGCGCCCTGCCGGTCTGCGTCACCGACGACGCCGAGGCCGCGCGGGCCCGCGCCGACGAGGTCTTCTCCATGTACGGCCAGCTCCCGTCGTACCGCGCCATGCTCGACAAGGAAGGCGTGTCGGGGCCCGGCGAGGTGGCCGTCGTGGGCGACGAGGACTCCGTGCTGGCCCAGCTCGACGAGCTGCGCCGGGCCGGCGTGACGGACTTCGTGGCCTCGCCCTACTCCAAGAGCGAGCGCACCCTCGCGCTGCTCGGCCGGCTCCTCTGACGGCGGCCGGCTCTCCCGGCGGCGGCTCGGGCCGCGCCGGGAGGCCGACGGCGCGTCGGGGAGCCCGCCGGGAGGCGCGCGCCTAGACTTCCACAAGGTGAAGCGCTTGCTGCATGGCATCGACGTGTCCAACTGGCAGGGCCGGGTCGACTGGGCCCACCACGCCGAGGAGGGCGTCGCCTTCGCCTTCGCCAAGGCCACCGAGGGCGGCGGCTTCACCGACCGCTACTTCAGCCGCAACTGGCAGGGCATGCGGGAGAACTGGGTCGTCTGCGGCGCCTACCACTTCGCCCGGCCCAAGGGCGACGCGGCCGAGCACGCGCGCCACTTCCTCGCCGCCCTGCGCCGCGCCGGCGGGCTGCGCCGCGGCGACCTGATCGCGCTCGACCTGGAGACCAGCGACGGCCTGAAGCCCGAGCAGGTCGCCCGGCACGCCCGCCGCTGGCTGCGCTACGTCGAGCTGCACGCGGGCGTGCGCCCGTTCGTCTACACCTACCCGTCGTTCGCGCACTCCGGCCACTGCGCCGGCCTGGAGGGCTACCCGCTGTGGATCGCCAGTCCCAGCCACGCGCGCGGCGACCCGCAGGTGCCCGCGCCGTGGGCGGAGTGGACGATCCACCAGTACTCCAGCCGGCCGGTGGACCGCAACGTGTTCGACGGCAGCCGTCAAGCGCTGACCAGGCTGGGGTATCACCCGCGATAGCATCGGTGTCCAACACCGCCGGACGCCATCCGGGCCACCCGGCGCCTAGCATCAGGGAGCCACCGTGTCAGCCGAGCTACACATCACCCTCGCCGGAGCCGAGCGTGTGGTGGCGGCCGGCACGACGGCCGGCGACGCGCTCGAGGCCGACGGCCGCACCGTCATCGCCGCCCGGGTCAACGGCGAGCAGCGCGATCTCGCCTGGCGGCTCGCCGACGGCGACGTGGTCGAGCCGATCGAGATCTCCAGCGCCGAGGGCCGGGCCATCGTGCGCCACTCGACCGCCCACGTCATGGCCCAGGCGGTGCAGGAGCTGTTCCCCGACGCCAAGCTGGGCATCGGGCCGCCCGTCGACAACGGCTTCTACTACGACTTCGACGTCGAGCACGCCTTCCAGCCCGACGACCTCAAGCGCATCGAGAAGCGCATGCGCGAGATCGTCAAGGAGGGCCAGCTGTTCTCCCGCCGCCCCGTCGGCGACGACGAGGCCCGCGCGGAGCTGGCCGGCGAGCCGTACAAGCTGGAGCTCATCGGGCTCAAGGGCGGCGCCGCCGACGAGGAGTCGGTCGAGGTCGGCGCGGGCCAGCTCACCATCTACGACAACCTCGACGCCAAGAGCGGCGAGCTGCGCTGGAAGGACCTGTGCCGCGGCCCGCACGTGCCGTCCACCCGGTCCATCCCGGCCTTCAAGCTCATGCGCTCCGGCGGCGCCTACTGGCGCGGCAGCGAGAAGAACCCGCAGCTCCAGCGCATCTACGGCACCGCGTGGGAGTCCCGCGACAAGCAGGACGAATACCTCAAGCTGCTCGAAGAGGCCGAGAAGCGCGACCACCGCAAGCTGGGCGCGGAGCTCGACCTGTTCAGCTTCCCGCCGGAGCTGGGCAGCGGCCTGCCGATCTTCCATCCCAAGGGCGGGATCATCCGCAAGGAGATGGAGGACTACATGCGCCGCCGGCAGGCCGAGGCCGGCTACGAGTTCGTCAACACCCCGCACATCACCAAGTCGTCGCTGTTCGAGACCTCCGGCCACCTGCCGTGGTACGCCGACGACATGTTCCCGGCCTTCGAGCTGGAGGGCGTCGACTACCGCGTCAAGCCGATGAACTGCCCCATGCACAACCTGATCTTCAGGGCGCGCGGGCGGTCCTACCGCGAGCTGCCGCTGCGGCTGTGCGAGTTCGGCTCGGTCTACCGCTACGAGAAGTCCGGCGTGGTCCACGGGCTCACCCGGGTGCGCGGCATGACGCAGGACGACGCGCACATCTACACCACCCGCGAGCAGATGGCCGACGAGATCAAGTCGCTGCTGCGGTTCGTGCTCAGCGTGCTGCGCGACTTCGGCCTGTCCGACTTCTACCTGGAGCTGTCCACCCGCGACGACTCCGAGAAGTTCATCGGCGACCCGGCCGAGTGGGACGAGGCCACCGAGGCGCTGCGCCAGGTGGCCACCGAGTCGGGCCTGGAGCTGGTGGCCGACCCGGGCGGCGCGGCCTTCTACGGCCCGAAGATCTCCGTGCAGGCCAAGGACGCGATCGGCCGCACCTGGCAGCTGTCGACCATCCAGCTCGACCTCAACCAGCCCAAGCGCTTCGGGCTGGAGTACCAGGCGGCCGACGGCAGCCGGCAGACGCCGGTCATGATCCACCGGGCGCTGTTCGGCTCCGTCGAGCGCTTCCTCGGCGTGCTGACCGAGCACTACGCCGGCGCCTTCCCTCCGTGGCTGGCCCCGGTGCAGGTCGTCGGCATCCCGATCGCCGACGCCCACGCCTCCTACCTCAACGACGTCGCCAAGCGGCTGCGTGAGCGGGGCATCCGGGTGGAGGTCGACACCTCCGACGACCGCATGCAGAAGAAGATCCGCAACGCGCAGAAGGCCAAGGTGCCGTTCATGCTGCTGGCCGGTGACGACGACGTCGCCAAGGGCGCCGTGTCGTTCCGCTACCGCAACGGCGAGCAGAACAACGGCGTGCCGGTGGACGACGCGGTCGAGGAGATCGTCTCGGCGGTGGAGCGCCGGATCCAGGTCTGACGCCCACGCCTCTCAGGGCCCCCTCCCACACCCGGGAGGGGGCCCTATGCTGCTAGATATGCACGATCAGCCAGGAGCGGGCGACCCCGACAACTTCGAGCGGCTGTGGACCCCGCACCGCATGGCCTACATCAAGGGCGAGGGCAAGCCGACCGGCACCGGCCCCGGCGACGGGTGCCCCTTCGACGCCATCCCGCGGATGAGCGACGAGGACGGCCTGGTGGTGGCCCGCGGTGAGGTGGTCTACGCGGTGCTCAACCTCTACCCGTACAACTCGGGTCACCTCATGGTCGTGCCGTACCGCCACGTGTCCGACTACGACGAGCTGGACCGGGCCGAGGTGCTGGAGCTGGGCGAGTTCACCCAGCGGGCGCTGCGGGCCCTGCGCAAGGCGTCGGGCGCCCAGGGCTTCAACGTCGGGCTCAACCTCGGCGACGTCGCGGGCGCGGGCATCGCCGCCCACCTGCACCAGCACGTGGTGCCGCGCTGGGGCGGCGACACCAACTTCATGCCGGTGGTGGCCCGCACCAAGGTGCTGCCGCAGCTCCTGCGCGACACCCGCGACCTGCTGGCGAGCGCCTGGGGCTGACGCCCGCCAGGGGCCCTTCGGGGGTCAGCGCACGGTGACCCTGGCGGCGTCGCTCTCGTGCTGGAGCCGGTCCAGGGCCGTCACGAGGTACGTGCCCGGCTTGGGCGCGGCGAACGACGGCGAGGTGACCAGCGCCACCAGGTCGCGGGCGTCCACGGTGTGGCAGTCGGCGCCCGAGGCGGGCAGCCGGTAGACCGCGTAGGCGCGCGCCCCCTGCGACGGCGTCCACGTCAGCGCCGCGCCCTCGCCCTTGGCCGCGCCGGCCTTGAGCCCCACCGGCGTGGCCGGGGCGTCGCCGCCGCGCTCCTTGATCAGCGGCAGCAGCGCGGGCCGGGCGTAGTGACCGGCCACCACGCGGTCCATGGCGCCGAGCGGGTTGTCCAGGACGTTCTTGGCGCTGAAGTAGACGTCGCCCTCGACCTGCTTGTGCCCGCGGTTGAGGGTGAGCTGCGCCGACAGCTCGCCCGGCTTGGACCACGCCTTGTCGGTGCGCGTGCCGACCTGGTAGGCGGCCTGGCCGATGTAGAGGTCGACGCCGGTGCCCTTGACCTGGCGCGCCCACCACGGCATGAGCGTCTTGTAGTCGGCCGCCTTGAAGCCGATCGGCCAGTAGAGCTGCGGGATCAGGTAGTCGACCGTGCCCGCCTTGATCCAGGCGCGGGCGTCGGCGTAGATGCTGTCGTAGGCGGACATGCCCGACGTGGCGGAGCCGGCCGGGTCCTGCGCCTTGTTGCGCCAGATGCCGAACGGGCTGATGCCGAACTTCACGTGCTTCTTGGCCGCGTGGACGGCCGCGTCGACCTCGGCGACCAGCGTGTCGACGTTGTGGCGGCGCCAGTCGGCCAGGCTCCGGCCCTTGCCGTACTTCGCGAAGGCGGCCCGGTCGTCGAAGGCCCCGCCCTGGCCCGGGTACGGGTAGAAGTAGTCGTCGAAGTGGACCCCGTCGACGTCGTAGCGCCTGACCACGTCGGTGACGACCTTGACGACGTGCTCGCGCACCTGCGGCAGGCCCGGGTTGTAGTAGAGGCGGCCGTCGTAGGCGACGGTCCAGCCGGGATGCTCGCGCGCCGGGTGGCCGGCGGGCAGCTTGCCCGCGCCGCCGTCGTAGGAGGCGCGGTACGGGTTGAACCAGGCGTGGAACTCCAGCCCCCGCTTGTGCGCCTCGGCGATGAGGAACGGCAGCGGGTCCCAGCCCGGGTCCTTGCCGGCCGTGCCGGTGAGGTACTGCGACCACGGCTCCAGCGACGAGCGGTAGAGCGCGTCGGAGGCCGGCCGCACCTGCACGAACACCGCGTTGAGCCGGCGCTTGACCGCCCCGTCGAGGATGCGGACGTACTCGGCGCGCTGCCGCTCGGGCGTCAGCCCGGTCTTCGACGGCCAGTCGATGTTCTTGACCGTCGCGATCCACACGCCGCGCAACTGCCGCTTCGGATAGCGGGCGTCGGCCTTGCAGGACACCGCCGCAGCGGCGGCCGTCTTCTTCTTGGCTGCTCCCGCCGCGGGCGGCTCACCGGGGCCGGGGCCGAAGACGAAGGCGGCACCCGTGGTGAGGACGGCCAGAGCGGCGGCGGCGAGCAGAGGGCGTCCGGTACGCATAATGCCCCCAGTCTGGCACCCCGTCCCGCATGCTCCGGCCGGAAAAAAGAAATCGATTCGTGATGCGCGAGTGAAGGAAGGGCATGCGAGAGCGGGCGCGCCCCGAGCGGCGCGCCCGGCTCTCCACGCGGTCCCGCTCCCCGGCCTGCGGCCGGGACGCTCGGCTCAGTCCGTGGCCGTGACCTTGCCCGCCAGGTGCGACGGCAGCGGCTCGTACCTCAGGAACGTCCGCGTGAACGTCCCCGTCCCGTGCGACATCGAGCGCAGGTCGATCGCGTACCGGGTGATCTCCAGCTGCGGCACCTCGGCCTTGACCAGCGTGCGGCCCGTGCCGACCGGCTCGGTGCCGAGCACCCGGCCGCGCCGCGACGACAGGTCGGACATCACCGAGCCCACGTAGTCGTCGGCCACCAGCACCGACAGCTCGTCCACCGGCTCCAGCAGGAGCGTCGGCACCTTGGCGGCGGCCTCCTTGAGCGCGAGCTGGCCCGCGATCTGGAAGGCCATGTCGGAGGAGTCCACCGAGTGTGCCTTGCCGTCGTACAGCGTCACCCGCACGTCCACCATCGGGTAGCCGGCCACCACGCCGCGCTCCATCTGGGCCCGCACGCCCTTCTCCACCGACGGGATGAACTGCCGCGGCACCACCCCGCCGACGATCTTGTCCACGAACTCGAAGCCGCCGCCGGAGGGCAGCGGCTCGACCTCGATGTGGCAGATGGCGTACTGGCCGTGCCCGCCGGTCTGCTTGACGTTGCGGCCCATGGCCTGGCACCTGCCGCCGAACGTCTCGCGCAGCGGCACCCGCAGCTCCACCCGCTCGACCTCGACGCCGTGGCGCTTGGCCAGCCGGTCGAGCAGCACGTCCGTGTGGGCCTCGCCCATGCACCACAGCACGAGCTGCTTGGTCTCGGGGTTGTTCTCCAGCCGCAGCGTCGGGTCCTCGGCGACGAGCCGGGCCAGCGCCTGCGACAGCTTGTCCTCGTCGGCCTTGGACTTGGCCTGGATGGCGACGGGCAGCAGCGGGTCGGGCATCTGCCAGGCGGTCATGAGCAGCGGCCGCTCCACCTCCGACAGCGTGTCACCGGTCTCGGCCCGCGACAGCTTGGCGACGGCGACGATGTCGCCCGCGACGCCCTTGGCGGCGGGCCGCTGCTGCTTGCCCAGCGGACACGTCAGGGTGCCGATGCGCTCGTCGACGTCGTGGTCCTCGTGGCCGCGCTCGGCCAGGCCGTGCCCGGAGACGTGCACGGTCATGTCGGGACGCAGCGTGCCGGAGAAGATCCGCACGAGGCTGATGCGGCCCACGTACGGGTCGCTCGTGGTCTTGACCACCTCGGCGACCAGCGGCCCGTCCGGGTCGCAGGTGACGTCCGCGACCGGCTTGCCGTCGAGGGTGGTGATCTCCGGCAGGGGGTGCTCCAGCGGCGACGGGAACCCCTGGGTGATCAGCTCCAGCACCTCCATGGCGCCGACGCCGATGCCCGAGCAGAGCACCGGGTAGAAGCTGCCGCGGGCGACGGCCTTCTCCAGGTCCTCGATCAGCACCTTGGTGTCGATCGGGTCGCCCTGGAGGTAGCGGTCCATGAGCGACTCGTCCTCGCTCTCCTGGATGATCCCCTCGATAAGGACGCCGCGGTACTCCTCGATCCGCTCCTCGTACTCGGCCCCGGGGTCCTTCTCCGTGCGCGTGCCGGTGGCGTAGTTGTAGAACTTCTGCGACAGCAGCCCGATCAGGCCGTTGACGTGCCCGTTGGTGATCACCGGCAGGTAGAGGGGGGCGACGCCGTCGCCGAAGGCGTCCTGGCAGGTGGCGAGCACCTCGTCGAAGTCCGCCCGCTGATGGTCGATCTTGGTGATCACGACGGCGCGGGGCATGCCGACCCCGGCGCACTCCTCCCACAGCATCCGGGTGAGCCCGTCGATGCCCTCCGCCGCCGACACGACGAACAGGGCGGCGTCCGCGGCGCGCAGGCCGGCGCGCAGGTCGCCCACGAAGTCGGCGTAACCGGGGGTGTCCAGAAGGTTGATCTTCACGCCGTTGTGCGTGAGAGGCGCCAGGGCCAGGTTGACCGACCGCTGCTGGCGCACCTCCACCTCGTCGAAGTCGCTGACCGTGTTGCCGTCCTCGACCCGGCCCGCCCGCTGGATGGTGCCGGTGGCGGTCAGCAGTTGTTCGACGAGGGTCGTCTTGCCCGCTCCCGAATGGCCGACCAGCACGACGTTGCGTATCGCGTCCGCACTGTCGGCCGATGGTGCCCTGCCCGCGGCTCCCATGGCCGCGCCCGGGTTCTTCTCCGCCACATCGCCTCCGGTCTCGTGGGACGAGACGGCCCGCTCCGGCGGCCTGACCCGCGGCCAGGCGCCCGGCCGGGCATCCTCTCCCGTGTCGTCGGTTCGAGTTCCAACGCCGCGCCCGCGCGGAGGGTGAAGCAGGACCGCATGAACAGACGCGGTGTGTTCACCAAATACCCGTGTGGCGGATATCACAAGGGGGGTGAGGCAAAGAAAGTGGCCGGGCCCGGGATGGCCTACGATCAGAGCGCGATGCTGAAACTCCTGCGTCCGGCCGTCACCCGGATACTCACCCCGCTGGGCAGGGCCCTGGTCCGCCACGGGATCGGACCCAACATGGTCACCGCGATCGGCACCCTCGGCACCGTGGCCGCGGCCCTGCTGTTCTTCCCCGCGGGTCTGCTGGCCGCCGGCGCGTTGGTGATCACCGTGTTCGTGCTGTTCGACCTGCTCGACGGCGTGGTCGCGCGGCTCGGCGGCGGGGGCGGCAGCACCTGGGGAGCCTTTCTCGACAGCACGCTCGACCGGGTCGCCGACGCCGCGATCTTCTGCGGGCTCATCCTGTACTTCTTCGCCGAGGGCGACCTGCTGATGGCGTCGGTCACGCTGTTCTGCCTGGTGGCGGGCGCTCTGGTGTCCTACGCCAAGGCCCGGGCAGAGGGGCTGGGGCTGACCTGCGACGTGGGGCTGGCCGAGCGGCCCGAGCGGCTGGTGGTGGCGCTGGTGGCCAGCTTCCTGGCCGGGCTGGGGGTGCCGTACGTGCTGGCTGCCGGCATGTGGTTGCTCGCGGCGGCCAGCGCTGTCACCGTGGTGCAGCGCGTGGTCCACGTCCACCGGCAGACGAGGGAGCGATGAGCGACAAGCCGTCCGTCACCGACCGGGTCGTCGCCGCGGGGTTCGCGGCGGGCTGGCGGCTCGTGCCGCTGCTGCCGCGCGGGCTGACCGCGGGCGCCTTCCGGCTGGCCGCCGACCGGGTCTGGGCGCGGCGCGGCAAGTCCGTGCTCCGCCTGGAGTCCAACCTGGCGCGGGTGACCGGGCTCGCCCCGGGCAGCCCGGAGCTGGGGGAGCTGACCAGGGCCGGCATGCGGTCCTACTTCCGCTACTTCGAGGAGATCTTCCGGCTGCCGTCCCTCCCGGTCGAGGAGGTCGTGCGGCGCACCCACGTCACCGGGGCCGAGCACATCTTCGACACCGTGGCCGCCGGGCGCGGCGTCGTGCTGGCGCTGCCGCACATGGGCAACTGGGACCAGGCGGGCGCCTGGCTGGTCGGCGTGGGCCACCCGTTCGCCACGGTCGCCGAGCGGCTGCGCCCCGAGTCGCTGTTCCGCCGCTACGTCGCCTTCCGCGAGAGCCTTGGCATGGAGGTGCTGCCGCTCACGGGCGGCGACGGCCACAACTTCGCGACGCTGGCCATCCGCGTACGGCGGGGCGGCGTCGTCTGCCTGCCGGCCGAGCGCGACCTGACCAAGAGCGGCGTGGAGGTCGACTTCTTCGGCGCCCGCACCAAGATGCCCGCCGGGCCGCCGCTGCTGGCGGTCCAGACCGGCGCGGCCCTGCTGCCGGCCACCGTCTACTTCCACGGCGACGACTGGGGCATCGACATCCACGAGGAGATCCCGGTGCCGGCCGAGGGCACCCGCCAGGAGAAGGTGGCGGCGATGGCGCAGAGCCTCGCCCACGTCTTCGAGAAGGGCATCACCGCCCACCCCGAGGACTGGCACATGCTGCAGCGGCTGTGGCTGGAGGACCTGCCGCGATGAGGGTCGGCATCGTGTGCCCGTACTCCTGGGACATGCCGGGCGGGGTCAAGCAGCACATCGACGACCTGGCGCAGGCGCTCATCGCCCAGGACCACGAGGTGTCGGTCATCGCGCCGGCCGCCGACGACGACGAGCTGCCGCCGTACGTGGTGGGCGCCGGACGCGCGGTGCCCGTGCCGTACAACGGGTCGGTGGCGCGCATGTCGTTCGGCTTCCTGTCGGCGGCGCGGGTGCGCCGCTGGGTGCGCACCGGCGAGTTCGACGTGCTGCACATCCACGAGCCGCTGATCCCGAGCCTCGGCGTGCTGGCGTGCTGGGCGGCCAGAGGCCCGATCGTGGCGACCTTCCACGCCTCCTTCACCCGCTCGCGGGCGATCGCCGTGGCCGAGCCGCTGCTGCGCAGCGCGCTGGAGAAGCTGAGCGGGCGCATCGCCGTGTCCGACGCGGCCCGCAAGAGCCTGGTCGAGCAGTTCGGCGGCGACACCGTGCTCATCCCCAACGGGGTGACGGTGGCGCGCTACACCTCGGCCGAGCCGCTGGACGGCTGGGGGCCCGACGGGGCCACGATCGGCTTCCTCGGCCGCATGGACGAGGAGCGCAAGGGCCTGCCGATCCTGCTCGACGCCTTCGCCGAGCTGGGCCCGGCCCGGCCCGGCCTCAAGCTGCTGATCGCCGGGCCGGGCGACGCCAAGGACGTCTACGAGCGGCTGCCGCGCGAGCTGCACGAGCGGGTGACCGTGCTCGGCATGGTCAGCGAGGCCGACAAGATCCGCGCCTACCACTCGGTGGACGTCTTCTGCGCGCCCAACACGCGCGGCGAGAGCTTCGGCATCGTGCTGGCCGAGGCGATGGCGTCCGGGGCGACCGTGCTGGCCAGCGACATCCCGGCGTTCCGCAAGGTGCTGGGGGAGGGGCAGGCGGGGGCGCTGTTCGCCAACGGCGACCCGTCGTCGCTGGCGCGCGAGGCGGCGGCGCTGCTCGACGCGCCCGAGCGGCGCGCCAAGCTGGCCGAGGAGGCGCTGGTCGCGGTCCAGAAGTACGACTGGTCGACGGTGGCGCGCGACGTGGTCCGCGTGTACGAGACGGTGACGACCGCGGGCGCGGGCCGCGTCGAGGAAGACCTGTGACGCCGGGAGCGCCCGGCCTCGTGGAGTGAGACCTGTGACGCCGGGAGCGCCCGGCCTCGTGGAGGAAGACCTGTGACGTCCACCCTGATCGTGCTGATCGCGGGCATCGTGGTGGTGCTCACCGCCGTGTACGTCTCCTGGCGGGCGGGCCGCCTGGACCGGCTGCACATCCGGCTGGAGCTGGCCCGCGAGGCGCTGGACGCCGCCCTCATGCGCCGCCGGGCGGTCGTGCTGGAGCTGGCCGGCTCCCGGCTGCTCGACCCGGCCACCTCGCTCGTGCTGGCCGCCGCGGCCCACGAGGCCCGCATCGCCGGGCCCGAGGAGCGCGAGCACGCCGAGAGCGACCTGTCGCGCGCCCTGCGCGCCGCCGTGGACCAGGAGCGCTTCCGCGAGAAGCTGTCGGAGGCGCCCGGCGGCCCCGACCTGCTGGAGGAGCTCGACGCGGCCGTGGCCAAGGTCGTCTACTCGCGCCGCTTCTACAACAACGCCGTCGGCGTCACCCGTACGGCGCAGCGCCGCTGGCTGGCCAGGACCCTGCGCCTGGCCGGGCACACCGAGTTCCCGTCGTTCTTCGAGATCGACGACGATCCTCCGGCGGCCATGGCAACTGAATGACCCCGATTTGGCCCGGCCGGTAAGCTTCTTCCATTTTCCGGGCCGAAGCGGAGGAGTCGTACAGGTGCGCCTATCCCGGTTGATCGCCGTCACGCTGGCAGGAGCAGCGGTCGTGCCGCCGCTGGCGGCGTGCTCGTCGGACGAGCCCGCTCCCGGCAAGGTCCCCCAGGCGGCCACCTCCGCGCCGGCCTCCGCCGAGCCGACGGACGAGCCGGACCTGCACCCGTTCACCGGCAAGCCGGCGACGGCGCTCAGGCCGGTGCTCGCGGTGAAGATCGAGAACACCGCGGCCGGCAAGCCGCAGCTCGGCCTCAAGAGCGCCGACATCGTCTACGTCGAGCAGGTCGAGGCCGGTCTGACCCGGCTCATGGCGATCTTCTCCTCGAAGATCCCGCCCAAGGTCGGCCCGGTCCGCAGCGCCCGCATCTCCGACCTGCACATCGTGCCGCAGTTCGGCAAGCCGGCCTTCGCCTACTCCGGCGCGCAGACCAAGATGCTGCCGTTCATCGCGCAGGCCTCGCTGTGGGACGTCTCCGACAGCCGCGCCCCCGGCGCGTACTTCCGCCAGCCGGGCCGCGTCGCCCCGTACAACCTGTTCGCCAACACCAAGGAGCTGCTCGCCAAGGCGCCCAAGGCGAGCAAGGCCAAGGACATCGGCCTGACCTTCGGCGACGCCCCGGCCGAGGGCGGCGTGGACAAGACGTCGTACACGGTCCGCTGGCCCGGCGCGCGCTTCACCTTCGCCTGGTCGGAGGAGAAGAAGCAGTGGCTGATCTGGCAGGACGGCAAGAAGGACATGGCGGCCGAGGGCGGCCAGCTCAGCGCGCCCACGGTGGTGGTGCAGTACACCAAGACCGAGCGCTCGCAGTTCCACGACAAGAACCAGAGCTACACGCCGCTCGTCCACTCCGTGGGCAAGGGGTCGGCGATCGTGCTGCGCGACGGCAAGGCGTACAAGGCGCGCTGGGAGCGCAAGTCCGAGGAGGAGGGCACGACGTTCACCACCGAGAGCGGCGAGCCGATGAACTTCGCCCCGGGCCAGGTGTGGATCGCCCTGGCGAGCCGCAAGCCCGTCACGCCGTGACGTACAAATATCCTGAAAAATCATGACATGGTGGTGTGTGGGGTGGAGGCCCCTCCAGGACCTACCATGGGTTTGACAACTGACCGTAGGCGCAGGAGAGGCAGCCGGCCCCGACCCCCGACGACGGGACGACGGGCGCGGCCGGCTCGACAGCAGAGTTCGTGAGGAAGACCGTGTCCAGCAGCACGCCCGAAGCTCCGTCCACCCCCGGGCCGGCCACCGGCCCCGTCACCGGAACGGCCCGCGTCAAGCGCGGCATGGCCGAGATGCTCAAGGGCGGCGTCATCATGGACGTCGTCACCCCCGAGCAGGCGAAGATCGCCGAAGACGCCGGCGCGGTCGCCGTGATGGCCCTGGAGCGCGTGCCGGCCGACATCCGCGCGCAGGGCGGCGTGTCCCGGATGAGCGACCCCGACATGATCGACGGCATCATCTCCGCGGTGTCGATCCCCGTCATGGCCAAGGCCCGCATCGGCCACTTCGTCGAGGCCCAGGTGCTCCAGTCGCTGGGCGTCGACTACATCGACGAGTCCGAGGTGCTGACCCCGGCCGACTACGCCAACCACATCGACAAGTGGCAGTTCACCGTGCCGTTCGTGTGCGGGGCGACCAACCTCGGCGAGGCATTGCGCCGCATCACCGAGGGGGCGGCCATGATCCGCTCCAAGGGCGAGGCCGGCACCGGCGACGTCTCCAACGCCGTCACCCACATGCGCACGATCCGCGGCGAGATCAAGCGCCTCACGTCCCTGCCCGAGGACGAGCTGTACGTCGCGGCCAAGGAGCTGCAGGCGCCGTACGAGCTGGTCGCCGAGGTGGCCCGCACCGGCAAGCTGCCGGTCGTGCTGTTCACCGCGGGCGGCATCGCCACCCCGGCCGACGCCGCGATGATGATGCAGCTCGGCGCCGAGGGCGTGTTCGTCGGCTCCGGCATCTTCAAGTCGGGCGACCCGGCCAAGCGGGCCGCGGCCATCGTCAAGGCCACGACCTTCCACGACGACCCCGACGTCGTCGCCAAGGTCTCGCGCGGCCTGGGCGAGGCCATGGTCGGCATCAACGTCGACGAGATCCCGCAGCCGCACCGCCTGGCCGAGCGCGGCTGGTGACCCTGCCGGCGACCGCCCGCGCTTCGTGGCGCCCCGCTCGGGGCCGCCGGGTCGCGGGCGGTCGCCGTCCGGGCTCCCGGTCGACGGCGGGGCCGGGCGTGGTGCTCCGTGGGGCCGGGCGCAGGGCGATCATCGGCGCGTCGGCTCGGGGCGCGGCGCGTCGTTAGGGCATGATCCTGTCCGGCGGGCGCCGGCCTCCATGAGGGTAATTTCCGATTAGGCGATATCCGCGAAGGATGTCGCCTTTTTCGTGTTGTGTGGTGTTCACCGGAGCGTCATGGGACTCCGTCAGGCTACGGACGTCCTCCACCCTTGATCGTCCCAGGAGCCACGCATGTCCCAGCTCAACCGGCGGCACTTCCTCGTCACCGGGTTAGCGGCGGGCGCCGCCGCGGCGCTCCCCGCCGGAGCCGCGCACGCGGACCCCACCCCCACCCCCGACCCCGCCGCCGAGACCGCCCAGTCGCTCGCCTCGCGCGGCCTGCGGACCGACCCGTTCACGCTGGGCGTCGCCTCGGGCGACCCGGACCACTCCGGTTTCGTGCTGTGGACCCGCCTGGCCCAGGAGCCGCTGGCCGAGGACGGCCTCGGCGGCATGCCGCAGCGCCCGTTCACCGTGCAGTGGCAGGTCTACGCCGACGAGAACGCCCGCCGGGTCGTGCGCGCGGGCGTCGCCGTGGCCGCGCCCGAGTGGGGGCACAGCGTCCACGTCGAGGTCGACCACCTGAGCTCCGACCGCGACTACTGGTACCGCTTCCGCGTCGGCCCGTACGTCTCGCCCATCGGCCGCGCCCGGACCGCGCCGCACCCGCTCGCCTACGGCAGCGGCCTGGCCATGGCGTTCGTCTCCTGCGCCCAGTACGAGCACGGCCTGTTCACCTCGTACCGGCGGCTGGCCGAGGAGCACCCGGACCTGGTGCTGCACCTGGGCGACTACCAGTACGAGTACGCCCGCGACACCTACACGATCCCGGGCGG
This sequence comes from Nonomuraea rhodomycinica, assembly GCF_013363995.1. GTDB lineage: Bacteria > Actinomycetota > Actinomycetes > Streptosporangiales > Streptosporangiaceae > Nonomuraea > Nonomuraea rhodomycinica. The sequence continues at coordinate 236,906 of NZ_JABWGO010000012.1, forward strand.
CAACGTCCGCGACCACGAGGGCCCGGAGACCGAGACGCTGGCCAACTACCGCCAGCGCCACGCCCAGTACAAGGCCGACCCCGACCTGCAGGCCGCGCACGCCGCCGCGCCGTGGCTGGTCGTCTGGGACGACCACGAGCTGGACAACAACTGGGCCGACGAGGTGCCCGAGAAGCCCGAGATCCCGCAGCCGAACTTCCTGGCCCGCCGCGAGGCCGCCTTCCGCGCCTACTACGAGAACATGCCGCTGCGCCGCACCTCGATCCCGCGCGGCGTCGACATGCAGCTCTACCGGCGCATCCGCTGGGGCCGGATGGCCACCTTCCACATGCTCGACACCCGCCAGTACCGCGACGACCAGGGCTGCGGCGACGGCTACCGGGACTGCCCGGCGGCCGTGGACCCCAACCGGTCGATCACCGGTGCCGAGCAGGAGGCGTGGCTGATCGACGGCTTCCACAAGTCGCGCGCCCACTGGGACATCATCGGCCAGCAGGTCTTCTTCGCCCAGCGCGACAACAACGCCGGCCCGGCGAAGGTCACCAGCATGGACGCCTGGGACGGCTACGTCGCCTCCCGGCAGCGCATCACCCAGGGCTGGATCGACGCCGGGGTCCGCAACCCGGTCGTGCTCACCGGCGACGTGCACGCCCACTGGGCCAGCGACCTCAAGCTGAACTACGACGACCCCACCGGGCCCACGGTCGGCTCCGAGCTGGTCACCACCTCGATCACCACCGGCGGCGACGGGGCCGACTCCAACCCCGCCTCCCAGCCCTTCCTCAAGATCAACCCGCACCTGAAGTTCTACAACAACCAGCGCGGCTACGTCCTGACCAAGATCGACCGCGACGCGCTCACGGCCGACTTCCGGGTCGTCCCGCAGGTCCGCACCCCGGGGGCCGCGGTCCACACCAAGGCCACGTTCGTGGTCGAGGACCGCGTGCCCGGCGTCCAGCAGACGTACCTACGTCCGCTCGACCCGGCGGCGCGCACCCTCGGCGCCCCGTCGATCGAGGAGACGGTCCGCCTGGAGACCGAGCGTCCCTGACCCCGCCTCCCGCCGAGCGGCGTCCACGTCATGTGGGCGCCGCTCCTGCGTTTTCCGGAGGCCGATCGGAATATTAGCTCAGCTAAGTTAGTTGGGCTAAGCATGACCGATCCCAGCACCCCCGGCCCCGGCGAGGCGGACCCCGGCGTGCTCGCCGAGGGCGTCTCCGCCGTCCTGCGCCACCTCGTCCTCCTGCTCAGGCGCACCACCGCCGGCCAGCCCGTCACCAGCCAGCAGTACGCCGTGCTCGGCTCCCTCGAACAGGGGCCCCGGCGGATGACCGAGCTGGCCGAGGAGCACGCCGTCCAGCTCCCCACCATGACCGTCCAGATCAACCGGCTGGAGGACGCCGGGCTGGTCGCCCGCGGGGCCGACCCCGCCGACGCCCGCGTCAGGACCGTCGAGCTCACCGGCGAGGGCCGCGCCCGCCTGCTCGCCGTGCGGCAGGCCCGGCTCGCCCGCCTCGGCCAGGACCTCGCGGCCCTCACCGAGCGGGAACGCGACACGCTCGCCGCCGCGCTGCCCGTGCTGGCCAAGCTCGGCCGCGCCTGACCGCGCACCCGTACGCCCCCGCGACAACCGTCGCACCTGCACGACCCGGAGAAGGAGCACCATGTCATCCGGTGGCGGAATCCTGCGCCAGCCGACGTCCGTCTGGGCCACCGCGTTCGCCGCGGTCGTGGCCTTCATGGGCATCGGCCTGGTCGACCCGATCCTCCCGTCCATCGCCCAGGGCCTGAAGGCCACCCCCAGCGAGGTGTCGCTGCTGTTCACCAGCTACTTCCTGGTGACCGCCGTGGCGATGCTCGTCACGGGCTGGGTGTCCAGCCGCATCGGCGGCAAGCGCACCCTGCTCGCCGGCCTCGCGCTCGTGGTCGTCTTCGCCGCGCTCGCCGGCACTTCCGGCAGCGTCGCCGAGCTGGTCGGCTTCCGCGCCGGCTGGGGGCTCGGCAACGCCCTGTTCGTCGCCACCGCCCTCGCCGTCATCGTCGGCGCGGCCAGCGGCGGCGCCGAGTCGGCCATCATCCTGTACGAGGCCGCCCTCGGCCTCGGCATCTCCGCCGGCCCCCTCGTCGGCGCGCTGCTCGGCGACTGGAACTGGCGGGCGCCCTTCTTCGGCACCGCCACGCTCATGGCCGCCGGCTTCGTGCTCATCGCCACGCTGCTGCGCGCCACGCCCGCGCCGAGGGTCAAGACCAGGCTGAGCGCACCGATCCGCGCCCTGGCCCACGGCGGCCTGTCCACCACGGCCTTCACCGCGCTGTTCTACAACTTCGCGTTCTTCACCGTGCTGGCCTTCACCCCGTTCATCCTCGGCATGTCGCCGTACGGCATCGGCGCCGTCTTCTTCGGCTGGGGCGTCTGCGTGGCCCTCGCCTCGGTCTTCGGCGCGCCGCCGCTCCAGCGGCGCATCGGCTCGGTGAACGTGCTCCACCTGGCCCTCGGCCTGCTCGCCGTGCTCCAGATCGGCATCGCCGTGTCGGCCGGCGAGGGCCTCCGCGCCGGCGTCGTGATCTGCACGGTCCTGTCCGGCATCCCCATCGGCCTGAACAACACCGTCTTCACCGAGTCGGCCATGGAGGTCTCCGACGCGCCCCGTCCCGTCGCCTCCGCCGGCTACAACTTCGTCCGCTGGATGGGCGGCGCGCTGGCCCCGTTCGTCGCCACCAAGCTGGGCGAGGAGATCGGCGTCACCGTGCCGTACGCCGCCGGCGCCCTCTGCTGCCTGATCGGCATGGCCGTGCTGTACACGCGCCGCCACCACCTGCGCTCCCTGGCCCGCGTGGACCTCGACCACAGCGTCCACGACGCGGCGCCCGCCTGATCACCGCACCCCCGGCGTGCCGGTGCATCCCGGCGGAAGACACCACCCCGCCGTGGTGTTGAATGAACCGGACCCGCACCCCGACGGAAGGACGACCGTGCCCGCCACCGTGCCCGACAGCACGCCCGCCAGCGAGCCTGCCGACGCGCCCGCGAGCCGCCCGCCCACCGTCGGCGTGCTCGCCCTGCAGGGCGACGTCCGCGAGCACCTGCGCATGCTCACCGAGGCCGGCGCGCGGGCCGTCGCCGTGCGCAGGCCCGCCGAGCTGGAGGCCGTCGACGGCCTCGTCGTCCCGGGCGGCGAGTCCACCACGATGTGGAAGCTCGCCGAGACCTTCGAACTGCTCGAACCCCTGCGCATGCGGGTCAAGGCCGGCATGCCCGCCTACGGCTCCTGCGCCGGCATGATCATGCTGGCCGACCGCATCGAGGACGGCATCGCCGGTCAGCAGACCATCGGCGGCATCGACATGGTCGTCCGGCGCAACGCCTTCGGCCGCCAGGTCGACTCCTTCGAGGCCGACCTCGACTTCGCGGGCGAGCCCGTGCACGCGGTCTTCATCCGCGCTCCGTGGGTCGAATCGGTCGGCCCGGACGTCGACGTGCTGGGCATGGCCCAGCCTGGGGATAGGATCGTCGCGGTCCGTCAAGGGCCGTTGCTCGCGACCTCGTTCCACCCGGAGCTCACGGGGGACACGCGGGTGCACCGATACTTCGTAGACATGGTGAGGGAGCTCTAGGTAATGTCCGGCCACTCCAAATGGGCGACGACGAAGCACAAGAAGGCCGCGCTCGACGCCAAGCGCGGCAAGCTGTTCGCGAAGCTCATCAAGAACATCGAGGTGGCGGCCCGGACCGGTGGCCCTGACCCCGACGCCAACCCCACCCTCTTCGACGCCATCTTCAAGGCGAAGAAGAACTCCGTGCCCAACGACAACATCGAGCGGGCCCGCAAGCGCGGCGGCGGCCTCGAAGCCGGCGGCGCCGACTGGCAGACCATCATGTACGAGGGCTACGCGCCCGGCGGCGTCGCGGTGCTCATCGAGTGCCTCACCGACAACCGCAACCGCGCCGCCTCCGAGGTGCGCGTCGCGCTGACCCGCAACGGCGGCTCGCTGGCCGACCCCGGCTCGGTGTCCTACATGTTCAACCGCAAGGGCGTCGTCATCGTCCCCAAGAACGGCCTCGACGAGGACACCGTCCTCATGGCCGTCCTCGACGCGGGCGCCGAGGAGGTCAACGACCTCGGCGACTCCTTCGAGGTCGTCTCCGAGGCCGGCGACCTCGTCCCGGTGCGCAAGGCGCTCCAGGACGCCGGCATCGACTACGACTCGGCCGACTCCAGCTTCATGCCGACCATGACGGTGCCGCTCGACGAGGAGGGCGCCCGCAAGGTCTTCCGCCTCATCGACGCGCTGGAGGACAGCGACGACGTGCAGAACGTCTTCGCCAACTTCGACGTCTCCGACGAGGTCATGGAGAAGCTGGAGGCCTGAGCCTCCTCGGCCCCGCTCTTCCGGGCCGCCTCCCGCGCGGGGGCGGCCTTCGGCATGCCGCCGGAAGGCGGGCTCGCGGCCCCGGCGCGCGGCGCCCGGGTCCTGCGCGCGCAGGAAGGCCGGCTCGCGCCCCCGGCGCGCCGGGGGCCCCGGCCGTCCCCGCGCCAGGGGGCGACGGCGTGCGGGGCGCTCCTGGATCGGCGTAGGGTCGTGGGCCGTGACCTCCGACAGCCTTCCCCGACCCCCGTCGCCCGCGCTCGGCTGGGTGCTCCTCATGCCGGCCGGGCTCGGGATGCTCATCTCGCTGCTCCTGCCCACCGTCCAGACGATCCGCCTCAGCCTGGAGTCGGGCGGCTCGCTCACCCCCCGCAAGTACGTGGGCCTGGACAACTACGCCCAGCTCACCGGAGCGGGTGAGGTCTGGGCGGCCCTGGGGTTCAGCCTGTCGCTGGTGCTCATGCCGCTGCTGGTCGCGCTGGTCGCCGGGCCGCTGCTGGCGGTCGCGCTCGACCGGGCCGGCACCTGGCCGCGGCGCGCGGGCCTGGTCGTGCTGTCGCTCGCGCCCGTGGTCTTCTCGCCGACGGCCGTCGCCGTCTCCTGGCTGTACGGGCTCAGGCCCGGCGAGTCCGGCCTGGTCACCCTCGCCACCGCGCTCCGCGACCCGGCCACGGCGCCCTCCGGGCTGCGGCTGATCGTCGCCGCGGCCACGTTCGGCGTCGTGTGCGCGCTCGCGGTCATGGCGTTCCTGCCGGCGCTGCGCGGCGGCGCCGTGACCCGCAGCATGATCGTCGTGGGCGTCGTCGTGGCGCTCGCCACGCTCGCGGCCGGTCTCCAGACGTTCACGCTGTCCGCGCTCCTGACGGGCGGCGCGCGCCCCGGAGGCGCGCAGACGCTGGCGGGCATGCAGTACGCCCACGCGTTCGTCCAGGGCCGGCCGGGCATGGGCGCGGCGGTGGCCACGCTGACGGGGATCGTCCTGGGCGTGCTCGGCCTCGTCGCAGCGGTCGTCGTGGTGGCGGCCGGGGTGCGGCTCTGGGTCGCGCAGGGGGACGAGAGCGGCTCCGAGGAGGCGTACGAGCCGGCGTACGAGCCGGTGAAGGCCGCCGCCGCGGGCCAGACGGCCCCTGGGCAGACGGTCCCGGGCCAGACGGCCCCGGGGTGGACGGCTCCGGGCCAGGGCGGCGCGAGCCAGGCCGGCCCGGCGGCGGGCGGTCACGAATTCGGGCCGGGCGCTCCCCGGGGCGGCGTGGCGTACGGGGCCGCGATGCCCGTCCCGGGCACGGAACAGCCGGTGCCGTACGAGGCGCACCCGGGCGCCACCGGCGCGCCGGGAAGCGGCGGACCGACCGGCGGCGGGCTGGCCGGCGGCGGAGCAGCAGGCGGCGGGCCGGTCGGCGGTGGGCCGGGGAGCGGCGGGCGGGGCGCCTCGGTGGCGGGAAGGGCCGCGGGCATCGCCGCCCTCGTCGCCTACGCCGCCGTCGCCCTCGTCCTCACCTGGCCCTGGCTCGCGGCCCTCACCCGGCCCTCCTCGAGCCCCGGCGGCCTGGCCGTCCACGTCAACACGTGGGCGCCCGCCGTCATCGGCGCCGTGGTCTCCGTGGGCGTCGCCTACCTGGGCGCGCTCGGCATCGGCGCGCTGCGGCCGCTCGGCCGCCGCAGCGAGTGGCTGCTCCTGCCGTTCGCGCCCTGGCTGTTCGTGGGGGTCGGGCCGCTGGGCGTGGCCGGCTGGACCGACATGCGCAACCTGGGGCTGATCGACACCTTCGTCGCCCTCGTGCCGCCCGTGCTGGTCAGCGTCCCCTGCCTGTTCCTGCTCACGCTGCTGTGCAGGGGCCTGGCCGAGCGGTCCGGAGGCGACTTCGCCGGCGGAGTCGTCCGGCCCTCCCTGCCCATGGCGGGCATCCTCGTGCTCGTCGTCACCCTGCTCAACGGCCAGGACCTCCTGTGGCCGCTCCTCGTCGCCCACGACCCCGGCCTGACCACCGCGCCCGTCACCCAGTTCCTCCAGCTCCGCCAGTACGGCGGCTGGCCCTCCGCCGGCCTGTCCACGCCGCTGCCGGTGGTCCTGGTCGCGCTGCTCGCGGCGGGGGCCGCCCAGGTGCTGTACCTCCACCGCCTGGCCCTGCGCGCGGGCGCGCCGGGGAGCGGTTCGCGCAACCCCGCCCCGGCTGCGTAGGTTGTCCCCTTGTGGAGATTCGCGACCTGACCACCGACGACTACGACGACCTGCTCGACGTCCGCCGACGCTCGTTCGGACCGGTCTCTCCGGCCGAGCGCGAGACCTGGCGCTCCTTCGTCATCCCGGCCCTGAACGAGGGCCGCTACCTCGGCGTGTTCGAGGGCTCCCGGCTGGCCGGCGCGGCGCGGGTGCGGGCGTTCACCCAGTGGTGGCACGGCCGGCCCCAGCCCCTGGCGGGCGTGGCCGGCGTCACCGTCAACCCTGAGTACCGGGGGAGGGGCGTCGGCACGCGGCTCATGCGCGCCGTCGTCGAGCGGGCCGTCGGCCTGGGCGACGCCGTCTCAGCGCTCTACCCGGCCACCACCCCCGTCTACCGCGCCACCGGCTACGAGCACGCCGGCGCCCGCCACCTGGTCACCATCCCCACCGAGGCGCTGCGCGGGATCCGGCCGTCCGGCGACGTGCCGGTACGCCGCATGGACGCCGGCGACGCGGCGGAGGTCGTCGCGCTGCTGCACCGCCTGCACGGCGCGGCCCGCTCCTCCGGCCCCATCTCCTGGGACGAACGCACCTGGGCCCACTGGCTGTCCCAGGAGGACGACTTCCTCTACCTGGCCCCCGACGGCTACGCCGTCTACCGCTGGGACGGCGACAGCATGCGCGTCGACAACCTCGTCGCCGGCTCGCCGGAGACCGCCCGGGCCCTGTGGTCGCTGGTCGGCTCGGCCTCCTCCATCGCCAAGACCGTCCTGGCCGTCGTCGCCCCGGACGACCCGGTCCTGTGGCTGCTGCGCGAACGCTCGGAGGAGCGGCTCACGGCGGAGCGCTGGATGTTCCGGGTCCTCGACGTGGAGGCGGCGGTGGAGCGCAGGGGCTTCCCGTCTGGGGCGGCCCTGGACGCCGCCGTCGAGGTCGAGGACACGGTACGCGCGGGCAACACGGGACTGTGGCGGCTCACGGTCGCGGACGGCAAGGGCACGGCCACGGCGCTCACGACCGGCGCAAGCTCCTTCACCGGGCCGCGGCTGGGGATCAACGGGCTGTCCGCGCTCTACGCGGGGATCCCCACGGCCACGCTGCGCCGCAGCGGCCTGCTGTCGGGGGACGACTCCTGGGACGAGGCCCTGGACACGGCCTTCGCGGCCCGGCCGTACATGCTGGACTACTTCTGACAGAGCCTCCCGCCCCCTACGGGCGGCTCTCCCTACGGGCGGCTCTCCCTACGGGTTTTTTCCCCGCGAGATGGGCCGCCTTCCCCACAGGGGCCCTCCTCGCGGGATGGGCGGCTCTCCCTGCGGGCGGCCTGGCCTGCGGGCGGCTCTCCCTGCCGGCAGCCTTCCCACGGGGCGGGCGGCCTTCCCCACGGGGCGGGCGGCCTTCCCCACGGGGCCGGCGGCCTTCCCCACGGGTGGCTCTCCATGCGGGTGGCTCTCTCTGCGGGCCTCTCGTCTTCCGGCGGAACCTTCCGTCCACCAGCACTGGCGGGCCTCGCGCTGATGTCCGCGTACCGGGCCGTGAGGCCGCTCGTGACGGCTTCCGGAGCGGGGAGCGTCCACGGGGCCCCCGGAGGCGGGACGACGTCTGTGCACGTCGGTGGGCGACGCACAGGGGGCCTCGGCGCGCGAAGGCGCCCTCGCCCGCGACGCGCCGACGTTTCCCGACGTCCGCGCGTTTCCGGTGCGTGGACAGGCCGGCCGGGGTAGAGTCTCCTGCCGAACACGTGTTCGGCGGGGAGCGGTGAGCCCCGAGGCATACGGGCGGGAGGCGCGAGGGTGCGAGTGATGGGCGTCGACCCGGGACTGACCCGGTGCGGCGTGGGAGCGGTCGAGGGCCGTCCCGGCGCGCCGCTGACCCTGCTGGCCGTCGGGGTGGTCCGGACCGGGGCCGACGAGGAGCTGGGCGCGCGCCTGGTCGGCATCGAGGCCGGCATCGAGCAGTGGCTCGACGAGGTACGTCCCGACGCCGTGGCGGTCGAGCGGGTCTTCAGCCAGCACAACGTCCGCACCGTCATGGGCACCGCCCAGGCCGCCGGCATCGCGGTGCTCTGCGCCGCCAGGCGCGGCCTGCCCGTCGCCCTGCACACGCCGTCCGAGGTCAAGGCCGCGATCACCGGCAGCGGCACCGCCGACAAGAAGCAGATCGGCGCCATGGTCACCCGGCTGCTGCGGCTCAAGGAGATGCCCAAGCCGGCCGACGCCGCCGACGCCCTCGCCCTGGCCATCTGCCACGTGTGGCGCGGCGGCGCCCAGCACCGCCTGGCCCAGGCCATGGCCGGCGCCGCCCGCGGCACCGCATCGACCCGCGCCGCCGGGGCCCGCGCCGCCGGGGCCCGTACCGTCGGAGCCCGCACCCTCGGAGCCCGCATCAACAGCGCCCGTACCCCTGAGGGCCGTACCCCTGACGCCCGTACCCCTGAGGCCCGCACCCCTGAGGCCCGTACCGCTGAGGGCCGCGCTTCCGACGCCCCCACGGACACCCTCGCGGACCTCACCGGCCGTGCCGCCATGGCCGCCGGGACAGCCGCCGCCGGAGCCCCCTCCGGCGGCCCCGCGACGCACCAGCAGGACGTCCCCGCGAAGACCCCCGCGAAGCCCCCGGCGAAGCCCCTGAAGAAGGACGTGACACCGTGATCGCATCAGTGGCCGGCCGGGTCGCCGCCATCGCGCCCCACGGCGCCGTGATCGAGGTCGGCGGCGTCGGCGTCCTCACCCACTGCACGCCCGGCACGCTGGCCCGGCTCAGGGTCGGCGAGGAGGCCCGCCTGGCCACCTCGCTGGTGGTGCGCGAGGAGTCCCTCACCCTGTACGGGTTCGCCACCGAGGACGAGCGGGCGGTGTTCGAGCTGCTCCAGACCGCCAGCGGCGTCGGGCCGAAGCTGGCCCTGGCCATGCTCGCCGTCCACACCCCCGACGCGCTGCGCGTCGCCGTCGCCGCCGCCGACCTCAAGGCCCTGACCAAGGTCCCCGGCATCGGACAGAAGGGCGCCCAGCGCATCGTGCTGGAGCTCAAGGACCGTCTCGGCACCCCCGACGCGGCCCTCGACGCCGCGCTCAACGGCGACCGTCCGGCCCCGCTCTGGCGCGAGCAGGTCCACTCCGGTCTCGTGGGCCTCGGCTACTCCGCCAAGGACGCCGACGAGGCCGTCCTCGCCGTCGAGCCGCAGGCCGAGGCCGACGCCGCCGAGGGCCGCGAGCCGCAGGTCGCCGCCCTGCTCAAGTCCGCCCTACGCGCCCTGAGCGTCCGATGACCCCACGACCGCCCACCCCGCCCCCTGGCCACGGGGCCCGCCCGGCCACCCATCACATGGCCACCGGGGCCACCGCGTCCCCGGGCCAGCGGGCTCGCCGGGTCACCGGTCACGCGCCCGCCCCGCCCTCGGGTCACCGCGGCCGCCCGGTCACCCGTCAGGCCCGTCCGGCCGCCGGCCGCGTGCTCTCCCGCCCGGACGGGGAGCGCGCGCGTGCCGTACTCTCGCAGGACCCCCGCCCCCGGCACGGCGCGGGGCGGAGAGGGCAGGGAGAGGGCAGAGCGTGAGGGAGACCCGGAAGTGAGCCTGGAGCGGGACCTCGTGTCGCCCGACGCCGACGGCGACGAGCTGCAGATCGAGGCGGCCCTGCGCCCCAAGCGGCTGGGCGAGTTCATCGGCCAGGGCCGCGTGCGCGAGCAGCTCTCGCTGGTCCTGGAGAGCGCCCTGCGCCGCAACCGGCCGCCCGACCACGTGCTGATGAGCGGATCGCCCGGACTCGGCAAGACGACCCTGGCTATGATCATCGCGGCCGAGCTGAGCGCCCCGCTCCGCATCACCTCGGGCCCCGCCCTGGAGCGGGCCGGTGACCTGGCGGCCATCCTGTCGACGCTGGCCGAGGGCGAGGTGCTGTTCATCGACGAGATCCACCGGATGGCGCGCCCCGCCGAGGAGATGCTCTACCTCGCCATGGAGGACTTCCGGGTCGACATCGTCGTCGGCAAGGGGCCCGGCGCGACCGCCATCCCGCTCGACATCGCGCCGTTCACGCTCGTCGGCGCCACCACCCGCGCCGGTCTGCTGCCCGCGCCGCTGCGCGACCGCTTCGGCTTCACCGCGCACATGGACTTCTACGAGGTGGCCGAGCTGGAGCAGGTGCTGCACCGCTCGTCGCGGCTCCTCGGCGTGACCCTGCCGCCGGAGGGCGCCCACGAGATCGCCCGCCGCTCGCGCGGCACGCCCCGCATCGCCAACCGCCTGCTGCGCCGGGTGCGCGACTTCGCCGACGTGCGCGCCGACGGCGTCATCGACCGCGACGTCGCCTCCGCCGCGCTCGACCTGTACGAGGTCGACCCCGAAGGGCTCGACCGGCTCGACCGGGCGGTGCTCGGCGCGCTCCTGCGCAAGTTCGGCGGCGGACCGGTGGGCCTGTCCACGCTGGCCGTGGCCGTGGGGGAGGAGCCCGAGACGGTCGAGGTGGTCGCCGAGCCGTTCCTCGTCCGGCAGGGACTGCTGGCCAGGACCCCGCGCGGTCGGGTCGCGACCGCCGCGGCCTGGCATCATCTGGGAATGACGCCGCCCCCGGACGCCTTCGGAGCGGCGCATTTCGACTGATTACAGAACGGTTGCAACCGTTTCGAATTGGGAACTTCCCCGCGCGGCGAAACGCTGCCTCGTTGCCGCGTTTCGCAACAACGGCCTACACTCCGTGGTTTGGCTGGCTGTGTAGGCTGACGGGCTGAGCGGCGCGGCCCCGGAGGCACAGCCCGGAATTTCCGGCGCGACGCCGGTGTCAACTTCTTGTACGAAGATGGAAGGTCGCCCCTTATGAACACGGGTCAACTCACGAGTATCCTGCCGCTGATTCTTCTGGTGGTGGTGTTCTACTTCCTGCTGATTCGTCCGCAGCGCAAGCGTCAGCAGGAAGCGGCCCAGATGCAGAACAGCCTGACCCCCGGGGCGCGCGTGATGACGACGACGGGCCTGTTCGGCACCGTGGTCGCGGTGGAGAATGAGGACGTGGTCCTCGAGGTGGCCCCCGGCATCGAGACCCGGTGGGTGAAGGCCGCGATCGGGCGTGTCGTCACCCCTGGCGAGCCGGTGGCCGACGAACCTCCGGCGGACGACGTGTCCGACGCCGTCGAGACGGACAAGGACGGCACGACCGGCACCGCCTCCGAGCGCAACGACGGCCAGGACACCACGAAGTCCTGACTAGGCTTCTGCGACAAACCTCTATCCGAAAGAACTGACGACCAGTGGCCCGACCGACCAGCAGCCACAGCAAGCCGGGGCGGACGCTCCTGCTGCTCCTGGCGCTCATCCTCGCCCTGGGCGGGACGATGTTCCTGCAGAAGGCGTTCACGCCGAAGCTCGGACTCGACCTCGCGGGCGGCACCACGTTGACGCTGACACCGGTGACCCAGAACGGTGCCTCGCCGCCCGAGGAGATCCTCGACCGCGCGGTCAACATCATCCGTGATCGGGTCAACGGCAACGGCATCTCCGACGCGGAGGTCGCCAAGTCCGGCGACAACATCATCATCTCGATCCCGGGCGTCGGGCAGAACGAGGCGATCGGGCTGGTCTCGACCACCGCGGAGCTGCGCTTCCGCCAGGTGCTCGCGATGGAGGCCACGCAGCTCCCGCAGGATCTGCCCACCCAGGCGCCGACGCCGGGCGCCACCCCGTCCGGCTCGGCGTCGCCGGCGAGCTCGTCGTCGGCCAAGCCCCAGCCGTCCTCCACCCGCTCGGCGGGCACGCCCGGGCCGTCCGTGTCGCCGACGGGCAAGGCGCTGTCCTCGGCCCTGACCGCGCCCACGCCCACCGCCACGGGCCAGGCCGCCAAGCCGGAGACCACCGGTAAGGCCGCCAAGCCCGAGACCACCCGCGGGGCGCAGTCCGACCAGCGGCAGCAGCGGCAGAAGGGGCAGGACGCGAAGGCCACCCCGACCCCGGCGGCCACGCCGAGCAGCACGCAGCAGCCGGCCAACCCCAACATCGACACCACCGGCATCGACCCGGCGGTGCTCAAGCAGTTCCAGACCCTCGACTGCACCGACCCCAAGAAGCGCGGCCAGGGCGTCCAGGACGACCCCAACAAGCAGTACGCGGCCTGCGAGAGCGACGGCAGCTACAAGTACGTCCTCGACGAGGCCAAGGTCGTCGGCACCGACATCGACACCGCCTCCGCGGGCGTCCGCCAGGGCACCACCGAATGGCTCGTCCAGCTCGACTTCAAGTCCAAGGGCGCGAGCACCTGGGCCACGCTCACCGGCCAGGCCGTCAGCGCACCCGAGCCCCGCAACAAGGTCGCGGTCGTCCTCGACGGCGTCGTCATCACCGCCCCCAACATCATCAGCGCCATCCCCGGCGGCCGCGCCGAGATCACCGGCGGCTTCGACCAGAAGAGCGCCACCGACCTGGCCGAGCAGCTCAAGTACGGCGCGCTGCCGCTGAAGTTCAACCGCAGCTCGGCCGAGACGGTGTCCTCGACCCTCGGCCAGGACCAGCTCCAGGGCGGCCTGATCGCCGGCGTCATCGGCCTGGCCCTCGTGGTCGTCTACAGCCTGCTCTACTACCGCGGCCTCGGCATCGTCGCGGTGCTGAGCCTCGTGGTCGCCACGATCCTCACCTACACGGCCGTGGTCGTGCTCGGCCACAACGCCAACTTCCGGCTCTCGCTGCCGCACATCATCGGCCTGGTGGTCTCGATCGGCATCACCGCCGACTCCTTCATCGTCTACTTCGAACGCATCCGCGACGAGATGAAGGAGGGGCGGCGCACCCTGCGCGCCGCCGTCGAGGTGGCCTGGGTCCGCGCCCGGCGCACGATCCTGATCGCCGACGCCGTCATGTTCATCGCCGCGGTCGTGCTCTACGCGCTGGCGGTCGGCGGCGTGGCCGGCTTCGCGTTCGCCATGGGCCTGACCACGCTCATCGACATCGTGGTCGTGTTCCTGTTCACGAAGCCGTTCATCGCGGTGCTCGCCAGGCTGAAGTTCTTCGCCAAGGGGCATCCGCTGTCCGGCCTCGACTCCGAGCGCATGAGCGCCGACCACTCCGGCTCCGCCGGCCGTACGACCACCCCGCAGGAGGCCTGACATGGGACTGGGGCGTCGCCTCTACCGCGGCGAGATCGACATCGACTTCGTCGGCCGCTGGAAGCTGTGGTACAGCCTGTCCGGCTTCCTGCTGATCGTCTCCATCGCCGGCCTGCTGATCAACGGCCTCAACCTGGGTGTGGAGTTCAAGGGCGGCTCGGTCATCTCCTTCAAGCCGGCCGTGGCCACGACCGTCGAGGACGTCCGCAACACGTTCCGCGACGAGGGCGTCCACCAGGCGATCGTCCAGACGACCAACCAGCGCTACCGCATCACCAGCGAGGACCTCTCCGAGGCCACCACGGCCAAGCTGCAGCAGGTCATCAAGCAGAAGTACGACGTCAAGGAGCAGATCGACGTGCAGTCGATCGGCGCCTCCTGGGGCGGTGAGGTCTCCCAGAAGGCCTGGATCGGCCTGGGCGTCTTCATGCTGGCGATCATCCTGTACCTGTCGATGGCGTTCGAGCCGAAGATGGCGCTGGCCGCCATCGTCGCGCTCATCCACGACCTCGTCATCACCGCCGGGATCTACGCCTGGTCCGGCTTCGAGGTCACCCCGGCGACCCTGCTGGGCTTCCTGACCATCCTCGGTTACTCGCTCTACGACGCGGTCGTGGTGTTCGACATGATCAAGGAGGTCACGGCCAAGCTGGGCACGACGTCCAAGCAGACGTACTCCATGGCGGCCAACAACGCCCTCAGCCACACGCTGATCCGGTCGCTGAACACCTCGCTGGTCGCCATCCTGCCGGTGGCGGCGATCCTGTTCATCGGCACCACGTTGCTCGGCGCGGGCACGCTGAAGGACCTGTCGCTGGCCCTGTTCGTCGGCATGATCGTCGGTACGTACTCCTCGCTGTGCGTCGCCACGCCGCTGCTGGTGACGCTCAAGGAGCGCGAGCCGAAGTACCAGGCCATCGCCCGGCGCGTCGCCGCCGCGAGCGGCGGTGGCGGCAAGAAGTCCGGCAAGGGGTCCAAGGGCTCCGAGAACGCGGCCGTCGCCAAGGGCTGAGCATGACACGCGGGGCGGGCCGGCACCACGCCGTCCCGCCCCGCCGCACGTCCGCCCCATTCCGTGACGCCCCCCGGCGACACGAACCTCCCGAAGGAGCCCCGACATGACCGACCTCAGCGCGCTGATCCTCGACCGGATCAGGGACGTGCCCGACTACCCCAAGCCCGGCGTGCTGTTCAAGGACATCAGCCCGCTGCTCGCCGACCACGCCGCGTTCGCGGCCGTGGTGGACGAGGTGGCCGGGTGGCGCCCCGCCGACAAGATCGTCGGCATCGAGGCGCGGGGCTTCATCCTCGCCGCCCCCGTCGCCTACCGCGCCGGAGCCGGATTCGTGCCGGTACGGAAAAAGGGCAAACTTCCCTCCGAAACGCTCGAGGAGTCCTACGATCTGGAGTACGGCTCCGCGACCATCGAGGTCCACCGCGACGCCTTCGACGAGGGCGACCGGGTGCTCATCGTCGACGACGTGCTCGCCACCGGCGGCACGGCGGAGGCGACCGTGGAGCTCGTGCGCAGGGCCGGGGCGGAGGTCGTCGGCGTCGCCATGCTCATGGAGCTGGCCTTCCTCAAGGGGCGCGAGCGCCTCAAAGAGGTGGACCTGCGCTCCCTGGTGATCGTCTGAGCCGGACCCGCGGGAGGCCAGGTTTCGCGCCTGGATACACTGGGGGACCTGGACTCGAACATGAGGAGTCTGTGTGCCCCGTGATGTGGTCGTGCCCGACGTAACCGACGCAGGAAGTGCCGAACCTGCCGGCGGCGCTCCTGCGACGCGTCGGCGCCGCTTTGGGGGTGGGGCCATGAACCCGGTGCTGGAGCCGCTGTTCCGCACGGTCCGTGCCACCCATCCCAAGGCCGACCTGCGCCTGATCGAGCGCGCCTACGAGGTCGCCGCCCACCACCACCGCGACCAGAAGCGCAAGTCCGGCGACCCGTACATCACGCACCCGCTGGCCGTCGCGACGATCCTGGCCGAGCTGGGCACCGACGACGAGACGTTGTGCGCGGCCCTGCTGCACGACACCGTCGAGGACACCTCCTACGGCCTGGACGAGCTGCGCGCCGACTTCGGCGACACGATCGGCTCGCTGGTCGACGGCGTGACCAAGCTGGACAAGGTCAAGTTCGGTGACGCGGCGCAGGCCGAGACCGTGCGCAAGATGGTCGTCGCCATGTCCCGCGACATCCGCGTGCTGATCATCAAGCTGGCCGACCGGCTGCACAACATGCGCACCATGCGCTACCTGCCCGAGCACAAGCGCCACCAGAAGTCCCGCGAGACCCTGGAGATCTTCGCCCCGCTCGCCCACCGCCTGGGCATGAACACCATCAAGTGGGAGCTGGAGGACCTCGCGTTCGCGATGCTCTACCCCAAGCGCTACGACGAGATCGCGCGCATGGTGTCGGAGCGGGCCCCGCGCCGCGACCTGTTCCTGCAGGAGGTCATCGAGAAGGTCTCCGGCGACCTGCGCGACGCACGGATCCGCGCGGTGGTCAAGGGCCGGCCCAAGCACTACTACTCCGTCTACCAGAAGATGATCGCCCGCGACGTCGCCTTCGACGACATCTACGACCTGGTCGGCATCCGGGTCCTCGTCGACAGCGTGCGCGACTGCTATGCGGCCCTCGGAACGATCCACGCGCGATGGAACCCGGTGCCCGGCCGGTTCAAGGACTACATCGCGATGCCGAAGTTCAACATGTACCAGTCGCTGCACACCACGGTGATCGGCCCCGAGGGCAAGCCGGTGGAGCTGCAGATCCGCACCCACGCCATGCACCATCGGGCCGAGTACGGCGTGGCCGCCCACTGGAAGTACAAGGAGGAGGTCGGCGCCCCCGGCCCCCAGGGCAAGGTCAAGCCGGGCAGCGACATGGCCTGGCTGCGCCAGCTCCTCGACTGGCAGAAGGAGACCTCCGACCCGGGCGAGTTCCTGGAGTCGCTGCGCTTCGACCTGTCGGTCTCCGAGGTCTACGTGTTCACCCCGAAGGGGCAGGTCATCGCGCTGCCCGAGGGCGCGACGCCGGTCGACTTCGCCTACGCCGTCCACACCGAGGTCGGCCACCGCTGCATCGGCGCCCGCGTCAACGGCCGCCTCGTGCCGCTGGAGTCGCGCCTGGGCAACGGCGACACGGTCGAGATCTTCACCTCCAAGTCGCCCGACGCCGGGCCGTCGCGCGACTGGCTGAAGTTCGTCAAGTCGGGCCGGGCCCGCAACAAGATCCGGCAGTGGTTCTCCAAGGAGCGCCGCGAGACCGCGATCGAGGCGGGCAAGGAGGCCATCGGGCGGGCCATGCGCAAGCAGGGGCTGCCGCTGCAGCGGCTGATGTCCGGCGAGTCGCTGCTGGCCCTGGCCCGCGACCTGCGCTACCCCGACGTGTCGGCCCTGTACGCGGCCGTCGGCGAGGGCCACGTGGCCGCCCAGACGGTCGTGCAGAAGCTCGTGACGTCCATCGGCGGCGTCGAGAGCGCCGAGGAGGACATCGCCGAGACGTCGCTGCCGACGCGGCTGCGCGGCCGCCCCAGGGGCGGAGGCGGCGCGGGCGTGGTCGTCGCGGGCGACGCCGACGTGTGGGTGCGCCTGTCCAAGTGCTGCACCCCGGTGCCCGGCGACGAGATCGTCGGCTTCGTCACCCGCGGCCACGGCGTCTCGGTCCACCGGGCCGACTGCACGAACGTCCAGCAGCTCAAGGAGCAGCCGGACCGCCTGGTCGAGGTGAGCTGGTCGCCCGGCGACGACTCGGTGTTCCTGGTCGCCATCCAGGTCGAGGCCCTGGATCGGCCGCGCCTGCTGTCCGACGTCACGCGCACGCTGTCCGACCAGCACGTCAACATCCTGAGCGCCTCGGTCACCACCTCGCGCGACCGGGTGGCGGTCAGCAAGTTCACCTTCGAGATGGGCGACCCCAAGCACCTGGGCCACGTGCTCAAGGCCGTGCGCAACATCCAGGGCGTCTTCGACGTCTACCGCGTCAGCGGCGCCGGGAGCTGACGGCTCCCGGCTCGTCCGCCCGCCCGCCGCTCAGGGCGCCGAGCACGCGGACGGGCGCGCGGACACGCAGGCGACCCCCGTCGCCCGCGCGGGCGCGTGCCGGACCGGCGCGCGAGTCGCGCAGCGGCCGGTCAGCCGACCTCAGCCGGTCAGCCGACCTCAGCCGGTCAGCCGACCTCGGCCGGTCAGCTGAACTCGGCCAGGGTGCGCTCGGCCTCCTCCAGCCACGAGCGGCGGGCCGTCAGGGCCTCCTCGGCCTCCTTGACGTCCTTGGCCCGGCCCGCGTCACGCGCCTTGGCCAGGCGCTTCTCCAGCTGCTCGATCGAGGTGCGCAGCTGGTCGACGGTGCTCTGGGCGCGGGCGCGCGCCTCGGGGTTGGAGCGCTTCCACTCGGCCTCCTCGGCGCGGCGGACGGCGTCGTCCACCTTGCGCAGCCCGCCCTCCAGGCGGTCGCGCTGGTCGCGCGGCACCGGGCCGGCGGCCTCCCACCGCTCCACGAGGTGGCGCAGCGCGGCCCGCGCGGCGCGCACGTCGGTGACCGGCAAGATCTTCTCGGCCTCGGCCAGCAGCTGCTCCTTGACCTCGGCGTTGGCCGCGAGCGAGGCGTCGCGCTCGGCGAACACCGCCGAACGCGCCTGGAAGAACTGGTCCTGGGCGCCCTTGAAACGGGCCCACAGCTCGTCCTCGACCTCGCGCGAGGCCCGGCCGGCGCTCTTCCACTGCTGCATCAGGTCGCGGTAGGCCGCGGCCGTGCCGCCCCAGTCGGTCGAGCCGGCGATCGCCTCGGCCTCCTCGACGATGCGCTCCTTGGCGGCGCGCACGCCCTCCCGCTGCTCGTCGAGGCCCGCGAAGTACTGCTTGCGGCGCTTGGCGAACGCGGTGCGGGCCGCCGACAGCCGCTTCCACAGGGCCGCCTCGGTGACCCGGTCGATGCGGTCGGCGGCCTTCCACTCCTCGACGAGCTGGCGCAGCCGCTCGCCGCCGGACTTCCAGTGGGTCGTCTCGTCGGCGATGCGCTCGGCCTCGGCGACGATGCGCTCCTTGACCGCCCTGGCCTCGGCCCGGGCGTGCTCGCGGGCCGCCTTGACCTCTTCGCGGCGGTGCGCGACCAGCTCGGACAGGCCGTCGAGCCGGGCGGTCAGCGCGCCGAGGTCGCCCACCGCGTGCGCCTCGGCCACGGCCTCGCGCAGCTTGACGATGCTGGCCTCGGCCTGGGCCGGCGCCAGGTCGGTGCCCTTGACCCGCTGCTCCAGCAGCTGAACCTGGCCGGCCAGCTCGTCGTACTTGCGATGGAAGTACGCCAGCGCTTCCTCGGGTTCACCGGCCTGCCAGGAGCCGACGGCGCGCTCTCCCTCAGCCGTACGCACGTAGACGGTGCCGTCGTCGTCTACCCGGCCCCACGGGTCGGTGCTCACCGTGTCCTCCCGCACTTTCCATCAGACCCTTCGGGACATGACGTCCCTTGTTGTATTACGTCAGCTCTTGCCAGCTATTGTCACGTCTTTGATTTCGACGGTTTCCTTGGGTGCTCCCGTGCCGTCCCCGGCGTCACCGATGACGCCCGCCTTGTTGACCTTGTCCAGGATGTCGAGCCCCTTCGTGATCGTACCCACCGGCGTGTAATCCGGGGTAAGTCCGATATCGCCGTACACCAGGAAGAACTGGCTGCCCGTGCTTCCCGGCGCCTGGGTCTTGGCCATCGCCATGACGCCGCGCTTGTACGCGGCGCCCTGCAGGTTCTCCTCGGCCATCACGTAGCCGGGGCCGCCGGTGCCGTCGCCGCCGCTCTTGCCGTCGGCCTTGGCCGTCGGGTCGCCGCACTGCAGCATCGGGAACTTGTCGCTGCCGAGGCGGTGGCACTTGCTGCCGTCGTAGTAGTTCTTCTTGGCCAGGAACGCCAGGGAGTTGACGGTGCAGGGCGCCTTGGCGTTGTCGAGCGTGACCTCGATGTCGCCCAGGTTGGTCTTCAGCGTCATCGTCTTGGTGGCGGGCTTGAGCGACACCTTGGCCGGCGGCATGCCGACGTTCTTGACGTTGCCGCCCGCGGTGTCGGCCACGTAGCCGCACGTGCCGGTCTTCGGGTCGTACGGCTTGGCCTGCGCGGCGGGCGAGGCCGAGGCGGTGTCCTGCGGCGCGGAGGTGTCCTGCGCCGAGGCGGTGGGCGTGGCCGCCGCCTCCTTGGCGGGGTCGCCGCCCAGCAGCGCGACCGCGGCCACGATGCCGCCCACCACGACCACGACCCCGACCGTGGAGCCGATGATCGCGGTGCGCTTGGCCTTCTGCTCGCGCTCGATGCGGCGCTGCAACTGGCGCTCGTGGTGCTCGCGCGCCAGCTGCTTCTGCCGGTCCTTCCCCGTGGCCACCGCTTTGCCTCCCATAGTCAATCAACTGAGGTGGGCGAATCGTATCGGCCAACGGGCGATGATTCGCAGCCCGGCGACCCGCACCGGTACCCTTCGGTTACATTCCCATTGGCTTTTTTGACGAGATCACCTGAGGCAGATGCTCATCGCAGGCTTCCCCGCAGGGGCCTTCCAGACCAATTGTTACGTCATCGCGCCCGCCGCGGGCGAGGAGTGCGTGATCGTCGACCCTGGTCAGGACGCCGTGGACGGGGTCGACGAGCTGCTGCGCGAGCACCGGCTCAGGCCGGTGGCCGTCCTGCTCACCCACGGCCACCTCGACCACGTCTGGTCGGTGGCGCCGGTGTGCGGTGCCCGCGACGTGCCGGCCTGGATCCACCCCGACGACCGCCACCTGCTGTCCGACCCCGCCGCGGGCTGGGGCTCGGTCGGCGCCCAGCTCTTCGGCGGCATCACGCTGAGCGAGCCCGACGACGTGCGCGAGCTGTCCGACGGCGCCACGCTCCCGCTGGCGGGGCTGGAGTTCACGGTGGACCACACGCCCGGCCATACCAGGGGGTCGGTGAGCTTCCGGCTGCCCGACGACGCGATCATGTTCGCGGGCGACCTGCTGTTCGCCGGCTCCATCGGCCGCACCGACCTGCCGGGCGGCGACTACCCGACGATCCTGCGCAGCCTGGCCACCAAGTGCCTGACGCTGCCTGACGATACGGTCGTCCTGCCGGGCCACGGACCACAGACCACGATCGGCCACGAGCGCGCCACCAATCCTTATCTCAGGGAGGCCGCGCCGCACGCCGGTCCCACACGAGGCATCTGACAGGGAATCCATGAGTTTCCAAGCACCCAAGGGCACCTTCGACTGGCTCCCGCCCCGCTCCGAGCAGGTCCTCGCCGTGCGCGAGGCCCTCGTCGCCCCGGCGCGGCGGGCCGGCTACGGCTACGTCGAGACGCCCGTCTTCGAGGACACCCAGCTGTTCGCCAGGGGCGTCGGGGAGTCGACCGACATCGTCTCCAAGGAGATGTACACCTTCCCCGACAAGGCCGGCCGCTCGCTGACCCTGCGCCCCGAGGGCACGGCCTCGGTCGTGCGCGCGGTGCTCCAGCACGGCCTGCACAACGGGCAGCTCCCGGTCAAGCTGTGGTACTCCGGCAGCCAGTTCCGCTACGAGCGCGCCCAGAAGGGCCGCTACCGCCACTTCTGGCAGGTGGGCGCCGAGGCCCTGGGCGCCGAGGACCCGGCGCTCGACGCCGAGCTGATCGTGCTCGCCGCGCGCGGTTTCGCGGCGCTCGGCCTCACCCAGGTCCGGCTGCTGCTCAACTCCCTGGGCGACCGCGTGTGCCGGCCGGCCTACCGCGCCGCCCTGCAGGAGTTCCTGCGCGGCCTGGACCTCGACGCCGACACCCGCGCCCGCGTCGAGATCAACCCGCTGCGCGTGCTGGACGACAAGCGGCCCGAGGTGCAGGCCCAGCTCGCCGGGGCGCCCCTGGTCGTCGACCACCTGTGCGAGGCCTGCAAGGCCTACCACGAGGAGGTCCGCTCGCTGCTGACGGCCGCCGGGGTCGCCTTCGAGGACGATCCCCGGCTGGTGCGGGGGCTCGACTACTACACGCGCACCACGTTCGAGTTCCTGCACGGCGGGCTGGGCTCCCAGTCCGCCGTGGGCGGCGGCGGCCGCTACGACGGGCTCAGCGAGATGCTCGGCGGCCCGCCGCTGCCGAGCGTCGGCTGGGCGCTCGGGGTCGACCGCACGTTCCTCGCCATGGAGGCCGAGGGGCTGGTGCCCGCCGAGGCGCCCGGGCGCGTCCAGGTGTACGGTGTCGCGCTGGGCGAGGACGCACGCCGCCGGATGTTCCTGCTCATGGACGAGCTGCGCCGGGCGGGCGTCAGCGCCGACATGGCCTTCGGCGGCAAGGGGCTCAAGGGGGCGATGAAGGGGGCCGACCGCTCCGGCGCCCGCTTCGCGCTGATCCTGGGCGAGCGCGACCTGGCGGCCGAGGCCGTCCAACTGAAGGACCTGACCACCGCTGAGCAGACCGAGGTGCCGCTGGCCCAGGTCGTCGACGTTCTGAAAGGGAAAGTGCAGTGATTCGCACGCATACGGCCGGGTCGCTCCGTGAGGAGCACGCCGGGCAGCAGGTGACGCTCGCGGGATGGGTGGCCCGGCGCCGTGACCACGGCGGTGTGGTCTTCATCGACCTGCGCGACGCCTCGGGCTCGGCGCAGGTGGTCTTCCGCGAGGAGGACCACGCCC
This sequence comes from Nonomuraea rhodomycinica, assembly GCF_013363995.1. Lineage (GTDB taxonomy): Bacteria > Actinomycetota > Actinomycetes > Streptosporangiales > Streptosporangiaceae > Nonomuraea > Nonomuraea rhodomycinica. The sequence goes on from NZ_JABWGO010000012.1 coordinate 259,147, forward strand.
ACGACCTGCGCGCCGAGTACTGCGTGAAGGTCGTCGGCCAGGTGCGCGTGCGCCCGGAGGGCAACGAGAACCCCGACCTGCCCACCGGCGCCATCGAGGTGGTGGCCGAGGAGGTCGAGGTGCTGAGCGAGTCGGCGCCGCTGCCGTTCCCCATCGAGGGCAACGTCGGCGTCTCCGAGGAGGCCCGCCTCAAGTACCGCTACCTCGACATCCGCCGCCAGCAGGTCGCCCAGGCCATGCGCACCCGCTCCAAGGCCACCTACCTGGCCAACGAGGTGCTGAACGAGCTGGGCTTCGTCTACGTCGAGACGCCGACGCTGACCCGCTCCACGCCCGAGGGCGCGCGCGACTTCCTCGTGCCGGTCCGCCTGCAGCCGGGCAACTGGTACGCCCTGCCGCAGTCGCCGCAGCTGTTCAAGCAGCTCCTCCAGGTCGCCGGCCTGGAGCGCTACTACCAGCTCGCCAAGTGCTACCGCGACGAGGACCTGCGCGCCGACCGGCAGCCCGAGTTCACCCAGATCGACATCGAGATGTCCTTCGTGGACCAGGAGGACGTCATCGCGGTCGGCGAGAAGCTGATCGGCCGCCTGTGGCGCGAGGTGCTCGGCTACGAGATCCCGATGCCGCTGCCGCGCATGACCTACGCCGACGCGATGGCCCGCTACGGCTCCGACAAGCCCGACCTGCGCTTCGGCCAGGAGCTCGTCGACATGACCGACTACTTCTCCGGCACCACGTTCCGGGTCTTCCAGGCCGAGTACGTCGGCGCGGTCGTCATGCCGGGCGGGGCCTCCCAGACCCGCAAGGAGCTCGACGGCTGGCAGGAGTGGGCCCGCTCGCGCGGCGCCAAGGGCCTGGCCTACGTGCTCGTGCAGCCCGACGGCACGCTCGGCGGCCCGGTCGCCAAGAACCTGTCGGAGGAGGAGCTGTCCGGCCTGGCCGCCCAGGTCAAGGCCGAGCCGGGCGACGCGATCTTCTTCGCGGCCGGCGCCCGCAACGCCTCGCGCGACCTGCTGGGCGCGGCCCGGCTGGAGATCGGCCGCCGCTGCGGGCTGATCGACGAGTCGCAGTGGTCGTTCCTGTGGGTGGTGGACGCGCCCATGTTCGAGGAGGACGGCGAGGGCGGCTGGACGGCCGTCCACCACCCGTTCACCGGCCCCAAGCCGGAGTGGGCCGACAACTTCCAGGACCACCCCGCCGAGGCCCTGGCCTACGCCTACGACATGGTCTGCAACGGCATGGAGATCGGCGGCGGCTCCATCCGTATCCACCGCGCCGAGATGCAGCAGCGCGTCTTCGACGTGCTGGGCATCTCCAAGGAGGAGGCCGAGAGCAAGTTCGGCTTCCTGCTGGAGGCGTTCAAGTACGGCCCGCCGCCGCACGGCGGCATCGCCTACGGCTGGGACCGCATCTGCATGCTGCTGTCGGGCGGCGAGTCGATCCGCGACGTCATCGCGTTCCCGAAGACGGCCTCCGGCTTCGACCCGCTCACCGCGGCCCCCACGCCCATCACGGCCGCCCAGCGCAAGGAGGCCGGTGTCGACGCCCAGCCCAAGGGTGAGGCGTAGGCACAGGCCCGTACAGGCGTCCTGACAGCGCCCCCGTCTCCTTCGCGGAGGCGGGGGCGCTGGGCTTCGGTGGCGGGAGACGGCGACGGCCGCCTCCCGGATCTCCGGTGAGGCGGCCGCCGACGTGGCCCCGCGGGGTCACTTCACGATGACCCGCTTGATGATGACCGGGTTCTTCGGCGCGGTCGAGCCGCCGTCACCCGTGATGTCCTGGTCGTTGACGATGACGCCGTCCTTGGCGACCCGCTCGATGATGTCCAGGCCGGAGCTGACCATGCCGAGCACCGAGTACTGCGGCTCGATCTGCGCGTTCTCGTCCGACATCGAGATCGCGAACTGGCTGCTGTTCTGCCCCGCGGCGTCCTGCGGCTGGGTCAGGAAGACCACGCCCTTGGTGTACGGGACGGCTCCGACGGCCTCGTCCGCGAAGACGTAGCCCGCGGTGCCCTGACCGTCGGTGGGGTTCTTGCCGTCGGCCTTGGCCTTCGGGTCGCCGCACTGCAGGAGGAACAGGCCGGAGGTCTCGGGCGTCACCAGGCGGTGGCACTTGGTGTTGTCGTAGAAGTGCTTCTTGGCCAGGAACGCCATCGAGTTGACCGAGCACGGCGTGAGGGCCGGGTCGAGGTCGATCACGATGTTGCCGTGGTTGGTGACCACGGTCATCGTGCTGAGCTTCATGTTGGGCCGCTTGCCCGGCATACCCACGTACTTCTGCGGGACATCCGAGGTGTCACGCTTGTAGGTGCAGGTGACCGGGCCGGTGTGTGTGGGGGTGGGCTTGGCCGTGGGCAGTGCGGCCGACGGGCTGGCCGAGGCGGAGGGTGTGCTCTCGGCCGCGACGGTCTTGGCCGGATCCCGGTTGACCAGGGTGGTCGCGGCGAAGATGCCGCCCGCCACCACCGCGACGGCAACGCCCGCGCCGATGAAGGTGTTCCGCCGCGCCTTGGCGGACTGCGCGGCGGCGCGCTGTGCCTGCCGCTCCTTGTGCTCCCGCGCCAGCTGGCTCTGGCGGTCCTCGCCGCTCACCGGTATGTCCTCCACTTTGCCTACGCATGACCGAACAACTCCTCGAATGCTACCGGCACCTGAATGTGATGGACGTAAGTGATGAAAACCGGTCACTGTGGCGCGGCAGGTCGGAACCATATCGCGCACCAGCACGTAGTTGAAATAAGGACGAAAAGGAGCCCATGCCATGTTCGACCAGATCCTGGGCCTGCCGGCGCACCCGTTGATCATCCATTTCGCCGTCGTCCTGACCGTGCTGCTCACCGTGGTCGCCGTCGGGTACGCGTTGCTCGCGGCCCGGCGGCCCCTGCTGGCCTGGGCGCTCGTCCTGCTGTCCGTGGTGGCGCCGGCCGCCGTCTTCGCGGCCAGGGAGAGCGGCGAGCGGCTGCGGGAGGCCCGCTTCGCCTCGGCGGGGGGCGCGCTGGGGGAGCGCATCGAGGTGCACGAGGGCTTCGCCCTGCCGCTGCTGCTGTCGGTCAGCGCCCTCGCGCTGGGCTCGCTGGTGCTCGTGTACGCCACCACATCCGCGCGCGGCTCCACCCATGACCGCCTGGGCCGTACCGCCACGCTGGGACTGTCGGCGCTGGTCGTGGCGCTGGCCGCCGCGACCGCGTACCTGGTCTTCCGCGCCGGCGACTCCGGCGCCCGAGCGGTGTGGAGCTCCTGACCCCCGGACCGCCGCCCGGCTCTGGACCACTGCACACGGTCCACCCTGTAATCTCACGCTGTGGAGAGCTTGTTCGACTCGGCGGCCGAGCAGGCCACACCTCAGCCGCTCGCGGTCCGGATGCGGCCGCGGACCCTCGACGAGGTGATCGGCCAACGCCACCTGCTCGGCCCCGGCACCCCGCTGCGCCGCCTCGTCGAGAGCGAGGCGCCCATGTCGCTCTTCCTGTGGGGGCCGCCCGGCACCGGCAAGACCACCCTCGCCTACGTCGTCTCCAACGTCACCAAGCGCCGCTTCGTCGAGGTCTCCGCCGTCTCGGCCGGCGTCAAGGACGTCCGCGCCGCCATCGAGCAGGCCCGCAACGAGCTGGGCATGTCCGGCCGGCAGACCGTGCTCTTCGTCGACGAGGTCCACCGCTTCAACAAGGCCCAGCAGGACGCCCTGCTGCCCGCCGTCGAGAACCGCTGGGTCACCTTCATCGGCGCCACGACCGAGAACCCGTTCTTCTCCGTCATCTCGCCGCTGCTGTCGCGCTCGCTGCTGCTCACGCTGGAGTCGCTGACCGACGACGACATCCGCGCCGTGCTGGAACGCGCCGCCGCCGACGAGCGGGGCCTCGCCGGGCGCGCCACGCTGACCCCCGAGGCGCTCGACCACCTCGTACGGCTGGCCGGCGGCGACGCCCGGCGCTCGCTGACGTACCTGGAGGCGGCGGCCCTGCTGGAGGACGAGATCACCGTCGAGGTCGTCGAGCGGGCCGTCGACAAGGCGGCCGTCCGCTACGACCGGCAGGGCGACCAGCACTACGACGTGATCAGCGCGTTCATCAAGTCGATGCGCGGCTCCGACGCCGACGCCGCGCTCCACTACCTCGCCCGCATGGTCGAGGCGGGGGAGGACCCGCGCTTCATCGCGCGGCGCATCGTCATCTTCGCCTCCGAGGACGTCGGCATGGCCGACCCCACCTGCCTGCAGACCGCGGTCGCCGTGGCCCAGGCCGTCCAGCTCATCGGCCTGCCCGAGGCGCAGATCAACCTCGCCCACGCCGTCATCCACTGCGCGCTGGCGCCCAAGTCCAACGCCGTCGTCAAGGCCATCGGCGCCGCGGCCGGCGACGTGCGCCGCGGCCTCATCGGCCAGGTGCCCGTCCACCTGCGCGACGCCCACTACCCCGGCGCCGCCAAGCTCGGCAGCGGCGAGGGCTACAAGTACCCGCACGACTTCGACCACGGCCTCGTCCGGCAGGACTACGCGCCCGAGCAGGTGCGGCAGCGGCGCTACTACGAGCCCACCCGGCACGGCGCGGAGGCCCCGGTCGCCGACCGCTGGGCCAAGATCCGCGACTTCCTGCGGGGCACCTGACGCGCGGCTTCTTCCCGCGCGTGTTCGTTCACGCGTGGGGCGCCTGACGCGGCGGCGGCCACGTGCCGGGCGGTCCGTGCGCCGCTGCGCGGTCCGGCGCGAGCCGGGGCTCACCGGTCGCAGGAGGCGGGAGGGGGACCGCCGGCCGCCCCGCCGTTCCACTCGGCGGAGGTCAGGGAGCGCCCGGCGGTGCGGCAGGCGATGCGCCGCCAGTCCGCCGGATCGACGGGCCACACGGCGAGCCGGCCGCCGGAGGTGGCGGTGACCAGGTGCCGGCCGTCGCGGGTGAACGCCATCGCGGTGGCGTCCCAGGGCGTCGGGCTGGTCGCGTTCTCCGGAACGGGGAGCGGGAACGTGCCGATCGGATCCCCGGTGCCCAGCGCGGTGAGCACGGCGAAGCCGTCGGCGCGGACGCGCGCCACCGTGCCGCCGTCCGGGCTCACCGCCAGGGCGCCGGCCGGGTTGCCGACACCGGGCAAGGTGCGGAGCAGCCGCCTGCCCTGGACGTCCCACAGCTCCAGGGGCCCGCTCTCGCGCTGGATGACGAGCCCCTCCCGGGCGAACACGACACCCGAGGACCGTCCCTCTCCCACCTCGTGCGCCGCTCCCGTGAGCAGGTCGACGTAGGCCGTGCCCTCGCCGCTCAGGGCGCCCGTCACCGCGCCCCCGCCGTCCGCTCTGATGGCGGTGTCGCCCCACCAGGTGCTGCCGGGCACCTGGTGGAGCCGGCGGACCTCCCCGGTCCGGGTGTCGTACGTGCTCACCGCTCCGGTGCTGCTCACACCCACGAGCCGCGTGCCGCCCCGCACCTGGCGCGCCTCCGCGACCTCCGCCTCCGCGGCGGGGACCGGCCACCGGGCGAGGACCCGGCCGCTCCCGTCGTCCACGAGCCTCAGGCCGGAACGGTCGGGGCCGAGCCGCGCGAGCCGCTCGCCGAACCACAGCGGCACGTCGCTCGGCGCGTCCACGACCTGCCCTTCGCTCCGCGACACCTCCGACAGCCGGCCCGCGGCCACGCCGAACGTGGTCACGATGCGGCCGACGGCGCTGGCGAGCGCGAGCCGGCGCCCGCTCGGGGAGAACTCCAGCCGCGGCGGCACGCCCGCGGTGGCGTCCTGCTCCAGGGAGGGGACCTCCGTGGCCGTGCCGAGGCGGGAGAACCGCTCCAGGTCCCACAGCACCACGTCGTCCCCCGAGGTGGAGGCCAGCCGGGTGGGGCCGCCCGCGAAGACGACCCGATCGGTGTCGGCGTTCCCGGTGAGCTCGGCGAGGACGGGGGACGGCGAGGTGCCCGGCTTCAGCGGCACCACCCGGATCGTGCCGCTCTGGGCGACCGCGGCCCGGCCGCCGTCCTCGCTGATCGCCAGGCTTTCCGCGAAGACGTACGGCACAGCGCCCGACCGGATGGCCGGCTCGGGCGGCCCGGTGGTGGCCCAGGTCGTCACCTCGCCGTACTTGCAGAACCCGACGTGCCGGCCGTCGGCCGACATCCCCAGCGTGTAGCCGCCCATGGGGGTGCCGAGCAGGCCGGAGCCGGCGAGGCGGCGCAGGCCGGAGACGGCCCGGCGCTCCCAGGGCCCGTGCATGTCGATCAGCGTGATCGCCGCCTCGCCGGTGAAGGCGATCCGCGCGTAGACCCGGCGGAGGGTCCGCCGCTGCGTCGTCCCCCGCGCGAGGTCGTGCACGGCCAGCACGGAGCGCTCCGCGCCGGGCCGTTCCTCCAGCAGCGCGACGAGGTGCCCGGAGGGCGACACGGCCGCCCTGGCCGGCCACCGACCCGCCTCCAGGGTCATCCGTTGCTCCCGCGTCCAGACCACGGCGCTCTCACCGTCCGCGGCGGCCACCACGGAGCCGTCGGCGCCGGCCGCGACGTCCCACACGAGCCGTCCGTCCGCCTTCGTCTCCTCCCGCGTCCCGCAGGTGTGGCACCACCGCACGAGCCGCCCGTCGGCCGTGCCCGCGACCACGACACGGCCGTCGCCGGACGCCGCCAGGGCCGACACCCGGGCCCCGGCGTGCAGGTAGCCCACCAGGTGCGGAGCCGCCGTCACCGCCTGGAACAGGGCCGAGCGGGTCTGCGGGTTGCGGTCCGTCCGGTACCCGGCGACGGCGAGGAGCTGGGCGCGGTCCAGGTCGGACGGGAGCGCGGCGACCGCCTCGGCGGCGAGCTGGCGCGAGGTGGCCACCCGCGCCTGCGTCCGCGCCTCGTCCCGCTCGCCCACCGCGATCCGGGCCGCCGCCACCGCCGTCACCAGCAGGACGGTCAGGACGGTGACCACGACGCGCACCCAGCGCATCGTCCGGCGGCGCTCACGCAGGTGCTCACCCACCAGGAGGTCCTTGGGCAGGCCGCGCAGGGGCGCGGCCACCGCGGCGACGAGGTCGTCGGGGATCACGACGTCGTCGGGAGCCGCGGAGTCGCCGGTGATGGCGGAATCGTCGGTAGGAGGAGCCCCGGGGATCACGGGATCGCCGAGGATCACGGGGCTGCCGGAGATCAGGGGATCGTCCGGCATGGCGGGACCGGTTGCGCCGGATTCGGTCGTGCCGGGCTCGGTCGTGCCGGGCTCGGTCGTGCCGGGGTTGGCCGTGCGGGGCTCGGTCGTGCTGGAGTTGGCCGTGCGGGGCTCGGTCGTGCCGGGGACGGCCGCGCTGGGGGAGGCCGCGCCGGGGCCGGTGAGGCCGCTGAGGTCCACCCACAGCGGCTCGTGCGGGAGCACGCCACGCAGCGCCGCCGGTACCGCTGCCGTGGCGGCCCAGTCGCCCCGCGCCTGGTCCCACGCGAGCCCGCCGTCGAGGGCCACCACGAGCAGCCGCCGCGGCGACCGGTGGGCCAGCCACCACGCGACCTCCCGATCCACCCAGGCCGAGGAGGCCGCTTTCGCCGAGGTCAGCAGGATCAGCCAGGCGGACGCCTCCAGCGCGCGCTCGATCGACGGCCACAGCTCTGGGGCGGCGGCCAGGCTGGCCCGGTCCATGAAGACGCGCAGCGCGCGGCTGCGGTACCAGGGCTTGGCGAAGCGCTCGACCCGCCGCTGCAGCGCCACGGCGAGCCGGTCGTGGGGGCCGTGCGCGTACGAGATGAACGCGTCGTAACCCGGCCCGCGCTCGCCGCGCCCGCGCGGACCCGACCGGCGGGAACCCGGCGCGAGCCAGACCGGCCAGCGGGGGCTTGACCAGCGCCAGATTGACCAGCGAGAGGCCGGCCAACAGGAGGTCGGCCGACGGGAGGTCGGCCGGCGCGGCCCTGACCGACGGGAAGGCGATTCATACGGGTTCGACTCGCGGGCGTTCGACTCGCGCGGCCTTGCTCCACGCGACCTGCCACGGGTCCGGCGGGGCTCCCAGGGGCGCGCGCCGCGTCCTGACGCGACGCCGTCGTCTCCGTCCATGCCGCGCTCCATCCCGCGCTCCCTGAAACGTCCGGAGGACGCCCCGGGAGCCGGGCCCCTTCCACGCTCAGCACCGTACGCGGGAACCCCCCACGCGACCCCTGGAACCGGCCGCCCACCGGGAGCCCTAGGTTCGGGCGCGTTAGCCCCGACGGCCTGTCCTCAGCGCCCTGCCCCAGCACCGCGATCCCAGCCCCGTGCCCCTGAGCACCCGGGCCTCCACCTCCCTGTCCCCAGCTCTCCGACCCCCGAGCGTCCTGACCCCAGCGTCCTGACTCCGAGCGCCCTGACCCAACGCCCTGACCCAACGCCCTGGCCTCGACCGCCCTGACCCCAAGCACTTCGACCCCAACGGTCCGATCCCGGACCGATTCCCCCGCAGGACGCGTGGCCCGCCACGGAACGGACGCATGCCGCCGCATGACGCCCGGTTCCCGCCGCGCGACGCTCGGTTTCCCCTGCGGGACGCGCTTACGAGACGTACCGTCGGCGCTGGGCGACCCGCGACGCGGAAGGGGACGGACGTGGCCGAGACGGCGGCGTACGACGCGTTCATCTCCTACAGCCACACCGCGGACGCGCGGCTCGCACCGCTGCTGGAGGCCGGTCTGCGTGCCATGGGCAAACCCTGGTACCGGCGGCGCGCGCTGCACGTCTTCCGTGACCAGGTGAGCCTGCCGGCGGCGCCGGAGCTGTGGCCGTCGATCGAACGGGCGCTGGCCGCCTCCCGTCACCTGGTCCTGCTGGCCTCGCCGGAGGCCGCAGCGTCGCGCTGGGTGCGCCGGGAGCTGCGGTGGTGGCGGGAGAACCGGTCGCCGTCCACCGTCCTGATCGTCCTGACGGGCGGGGAGCTGGCCTGGGACGACGACCTGGGCGGGTTCGACCCGTCCCGTACGACCGCGCTGCCGCCCGAGTCGCTGGACTGGTTCGGCGGCGAGCCGCTCTGGGTGGACCTGCGGTGGGCGCGCGGACGGGCCGGGCTCTCGCCCCGAGAGCCGCGCCTGCACGGCTGCGTGGCCGACGTCGCCGCGCCCCTGCACGGGATCGCCAAGGACGAGCTGATCGGCGAGGACCTCCGCCAGCACCGCCGTACGCTACGGCTGACGCGGACCGCGGCCGCCCTGCTGACGGTGCTCGCGGTGCTGGCGGGCACGATGGCGGTGGTGGCGGCGCGCAACCGCGAGGAGGCCGCGGCCAAGGGTGAGCTGGCCGAGCGGCGCGCGCTGCTGGCCGCCTCCCGCCGCCTGGCCGCCGAGGCGATGCCGCTGCTCGACGACGACCCCGTGCTGTCGACACGGCTCAGCCTGGCCGCGTACCGGCTGGCCGACACCGCGGAGGCGCGCAGCGCGCTGCTCACGCAGGTCCTGCGGCGCAGCCGCGTGGCCGCGTTCCTGCCCGTCCTGTCCGGCCCGGTCAGCGCCCTGGCCTTCAGTCCCGACGGCCGTACGCTCGCCACGGGCACGTACGACGGACGGCTGGACCTGTGGGACGTGCGCGGCCTCGGCCACGTGGCGAGCCTTCCGGCGCACACGGACACGGTCAAGAGCCTCGCCTTCGCCCCGGACGGCCGGCTGCTGGCGTCGGGCGGCTACGACGGCAGGCTGTACCTCTGGGACGTGGCCCGCCACGCCCGCACCGGTCCCGCGCTGCCCGCACCGGCGAAGGCCGTCAGCGGCGTGGCCTTCAGCCCGGACGGCCGGCTGCTGGCCTCGGCGACCGACCGCGCCGTGCTGCTGTGGGACGTCGCCCGCCGCGCCCGGCACGGCCGTCCCCTGACCGGTCACACCGCTGAGGTGACGAGCGTCGCGTTCAACCAGGACGGCCGCCTGCTGGTCTCCGGCGGCGACGACGGCAAGGTCATCGTCTGGGACGCCGCGCGAGGCACCCGCCACGGCCCGCCGCTCGCCGGCCACGCGGACCCGGTCTTCGCCGTCGCCTTCGCACCGGGCGGCTCAGGCGCGGCATCCGGGCCCGCCGGCGTGACCACGGGGGCCGGGATCACGAACGGCGCCGCCCGCCGGATCACGAGGGCCCGGACGGCAGACGGCGCCATCGTCGGGATCAAGAGGGTCGGGAGGGCGAACGGTGCCACCGGCGCGACCGCGAACGGGGAGATCGTCGCCTCCGGGAGCATGGACGGCTCCGTCGCCCTCTGGGACCTGCGCACCGGCCGCGCCCGCCTCCTGCGCCGCCCGACCGGTGTCCGCGACGCCGTCGAGGGCGTGGCGTTCGGTCCGGACGGCCGTACGCTCGTCACCGTCTCCGAGAACGGGTCGGCGGACCTGTGGGACCTCACCCGGGCCAAACCCCGCGCCACCCGCCTCACGACCGGGCCGCGCCCCGTCACCACGGTCGCGGCAGGCCCCGGCGGCGCCCTCTCCATCATGGCCACCTCCAGCCCGGCGTCCAGCCCGGCCTCCAGCCCCGCCGGAACCCCTTCCGCCCCCGGCAGCCCAGCCACGCCCCCCTCCGCCACCGGCGGCACCTCCAGCAGCGCAGCCGGGACGATCTTCGCCACAGGTGACGCCGCCGGCCGCGTCGTGCTCTGGGACCCCGCCGCCGGAGGACGCCTCGACCGGCGGCTCACCGGCCACACCGAACGCGTGACCGGCCTGGCGTTCAGCCCCGACGGACGCACCCTCGCCTCTGCCTCCGACGACGACTCGATCATCCTGTGGGACCCGATCCGGGACCCGAACCGGGACCCGAACAGGGCTGCCCCGCTCAGTGAGCCGCTGCGCGACGACACCGTCACGGTCAGCACCGCCATCGCCTTCGCCCCGGACGGCCGCACCCTCGCCGCCGCCGGCTACGACGCCGCCATCACCCTCTGGGACACCACCCGCCGCGCCGTCGTCGGCCGCCTGGTCGCACCGGACCGGGACGTCCCGGCCCGGCTGGCCTTCGCCCCGGACGGGCGCACCCTGGCGGCCGGCGACCTGCACGGCGGCGTCACCTTCTGGGACGTCCCCCGGCGCGCCCTGGTCGCCGGGCCGTTCCCCGGCCCGCCTCCGACGGGCGTACAGCATCCGACGGGCGTGCAGAACGGGATCGTCGGCCTCGCGTACGGCGCCGGGGGCACGCTCGTGTCGGCCGGTGCCGACGGCACGCTCACCTGGTGGGACGCGCGGCACCGCGTCTCCGCCCGCGTCCACCGGCCCGCCGTCGTCGGCGGCATGGCCACCGGCCCCCGCGGCCCCACGATGGCGCTCGCCGGCGGCGGGCTCGGCGGCGGCGTCACCTTCTGGGACGGCGCCGCCCGCCGCCCCCTCACGGCCCCGCTCGCGGGCCACGCCGGGCCGGTCAACGCCGTCGTCGTCAGCCCCGACGGCCGGACGTTCGCCACCGGCGGCGACGACGGGCGGGTCGTCCTGTGGGACGCCGCCGCCAGGACCCGGCTGAGCCCGCCCCTGACCGGCCACACGCGCGAGGTGCTCACCCTCGCCTTCAGCGCGGACGGCCGCACGCTGGCCTCGGCGGGCGACGACCGCGCCGTCGTCCTCTGGGACGTGGACCCCGCCTCCTGGGAGCGCAGGCTGTGCGGCCTCGTCGGCACCGGCCTCACGGCCGCCCAGTGGCCGGAGTACGCCCCCGACGTCCACCCGGCCCGCACCTGCGAATGACCGGAGCCCCTGCCCGCTGACCTCCGCCCACACCTGCCGACGACCGCGGCCAAGACAGGCTCGGCAGGGGTGATCACGGTGCGGCGGATCCGGCCGCGAGCGCGGTGCCCAGTAACCTGGGTCCCCGAACGCGATAGGGTTCTTGCATTTCCGGCGCAGCGTACGAGGGAGATGACCGGATGCTTACCGCTGGAGAGGTCGCCGGGCTGATCGCGGCCACGGGCTGGATCGTCCTCGTGTGCGTGCTCACCTTGGTGCTCGTCAGGCTCGCCAGGCTGCTGACCGAGACCACCCGCGCGGTCTCCGACCTGAGCAGCCGGGTCGCGCCGCTGCTCGACGACGTCAGCGTCACGGTCAACGAGACCAACCGGCAGCTCGTCGCCGTCGAGGCCATCGCCCAGGACCTCAAGCAGGTCAGCGGCCACGCCGCCAAGCTCAGCGCCGTGACCCAGACCATCTTCACGGGCCCCCTGATCAAGGTGTCCTCGCTCGTCCACGGCGTCCGCCGGGCGATCGAAGCCCGCCGTCCGCGCGCGGCCCGGGCCACGGCCCGTCCCGCAGGGCAGGCCGGGCGCCGGTCCGTGAGCCAGGCGGGGAGGCGCCCGTGATCCGGCGGCTGTTCTACCTGTCCCTGGGCGCGTTCATCGCCCTGTGGGTGATGCGCCGGTTGCAGGCGCTCCAGCCCGACCACGTGGCCCGTCGCACGGCCGCCGGCGCGGCGGGCATGCTCGCGCGGGTGAGAGACTTTACTTCCGACGCCCTCGGCGAGGCGGCCGAGCGCGAAACCGAGTTGCGCGCCAGGTTCGGCCTTGACCAGGCTGGTCAGGGCGACTGACCGCCACAGATCCACCACACACGACTAACGCAAAGGATGGCCACCATGGAGTCGGCAGAGATCGCGCGCCGCTTCCTGCGCTTCTTCGAGGAGCGTGGGCACAAGGTAGTGCCCTCGGCCAGCCTGATCGCAGAGGACCCGACGCTTCTCCTGGTCAACGCGGGTATGGTGCCGTTCAAGCCGTACTTCCTGGGGCAGCGCAAGCCTCCGGCGTCACGGCTGGCCACCGCCCAGAAGTGCGTGCGCACGCCCGACATCGACGAGGTCGGCAAGACCACCCGTCACGCCACGTTCTTCCAGATGCTCGGCAACTTCTCCATCGGCGACTACTTCAAGGCCGAGGTGATCCCGTTCGCCTGGGAGCTGCTCACCCGCAGCGAGTCCGACGGCGGCTTCGGCTTCCCCGAGAGCCGGCTGTGGGCGACCGTCTACCACGAGGACGACGAGGCGTTCGACATCTGGCACAACAAGGTCGGGCTGCCCGCCGACCGCATCCAGCGCCGCGGCCTGGAGGACAACTACTGGCACATGGGCGTGCCCGGCCCCGGCGGCCCCTGCTCGGAGATCTACTACGACCGCGGTCCCGAGTACGGCAAGGACGGTGGCCCCGTCGCCGACGAGGACCGCTACCTCGAGGTCTGGAACCTCGTGTTCATGCAGTACCAGCTCAGCCAGGTCCGCAGCAAGATCGACTTCGACATCAGCGGCGAGCTGCCCAGCAAGAACATCGACACCGGCATGGGCCTGGAGCGCATGGCGGCGATCCTGCAGGGCGTCGACAACATCTACGAGATCGACACCACCTACAAGATCCTCGACCGCGCGGCCGAGCTGACCAAGACCCGCTACGGCCGCGACCATCGCGCGGACGTCAGCCTGCGCGTCATCGCCGACCACGTGCGCACCGGCACCATGCTCGTCGCCGACGGCGTCATGCCCGCCAACGAGGGCCGCGGCTACGTCCTGCGCCGCATCCTGCGCCGCACCGTGCGCAACCTGCGCCTGCTCGGCTCCGGCGACGACCGCTACATGCACGACCTCACCTCCGTCGCCATCGACGTCATGGGCCAGCAGTACGAGCAGCTCAAGGCCGACGCGCCGCAGATCCACGCGGTCATCGACGCCGAGGAGGCGTCCTTCCTCGGCACGCTGCGCACCGGCACCGCGATCTTCGACGTGGCCGTCGAGGAGACCAAGCGCAAGTCCGGCACCACGATCTCCGGCGACCAGGCGTTCCAGCTGCACGACACCTACGGCTTCCCGATCGACCTGACCCTGGAGATGGCCTCCGAGCACGGCCTCAAGGTCGACGAGGAGGGCTTCCGCCGCCTCATGAAGGAGCAGCGGGAGCGGGCCAAGGCCGACGCCGCGGCGAAGAAGACCGGCAACGCCGACATCTCGGTCTTCGGGCAGCTGCTGGAGCAGGCGGGCCGGGTCGAGTTCCTCGGCTACGACCAGACCGAGGCCGAGACCACCGTCGTCGGCGTCCTCGTCGACGGCGTGCCCGTCCCGGCCGCGGGCGCCGGCTCGACCGTCGAGGTCGTGCTCGGCCGCACCCCGTTCTACGCCGAGGGCGGCGGCCAGCTCGCCGACCAGGGCGTCATCCGCACGGCCGGCGCCGAAGTCGAGATCGTCGACGTGCAGTCGCCGCTCGCGGGCCTGGTCGTCCACCGCGGCAAGGTCCGCTCCGGCGAGCTGCGCACCGGCGACGAGGCCCAGGCGGAGATCGACATCGAGCGGCGCCGCGCGATCTCGCGCAGCCACAGCGCCACCCACCTCGTCCACCGCGGCTTCAAGAACGCCCTGGGCGAGTCGGCGGCCCAGGCCGGCTCCGAGAACTCCCCGGGCCGCTTCCGCTTCGACTTCACCGCCGCCGGCGCCGTCCCGCCGAGCGTGCTGCGCGACGTCGAGGACGAGGTCAACGCCGTCCTGATCAACGACCTCAAGGTCAACGCCTTCTACACCTCCCAGGCCGAGGCCCGGGCGATGGGCGCGCTGGCGATGTTCGGCGAGAAGTACGGCGACGAGGTCCGCGTGGTCGAGATCGGCGACTACTCGCGCGAGCTGTGCGGCGGCACCCACGTCCACAGCTCCGGCCAGCTGGGCCTGGTCAAGGTGCTCGGCGAGCAGTCGGTCGGCGCGGGCGTGCGCCGCGTCGAGGCCCTCGTCGGCATCGACGCCTTCCGCTTCCTGGCCCGCGAGAGCGTGCTGGTCGCCCAGCTCACCGAGCAGCTCAAGGCGCGCCGCGAGGAGCTGCCCGAGCGCATCGAGGGCATCGTCACCCGGCTGCGCACCGCCGAGAAGGAGCTGGAGCGGGTCCGATCCGCCCAGGTCCTCCAGGTGGCCGGTGAGCTGGCCGGGCAGGCTCGTGACCTGCAGGGCGTCTCCGTGGTGACACACCGCGCGCCTGATGGCACGACCGGTGATGATTTGCGTAAGCTCGCGCTTGATGTGCGTGGCAGATTCCCGGCCGACAGGCCTGCGGTCGTCGTGATCGCCGGCGTCCCCTCCGACCGACCCGTGGTGGTCGCCGCGGTCAACGAGGCGGGACGCGAGCGAGGGCTCAAGGCCGGGAGACTGGTCGGCGTCGCCGCCAAGGCTCTTGGGGGTGGCGGTGGAGGCAAGGACGACGTCGCGCAGGGCGGCGGCACGCGCCCGGAGGCGATCGGCGACGCCCTGCGGCTGGTCGAGCAGGCCATCGAGGGGCAGCTCGGCTGACATGCGGTTCGGTTCACGGATCGGCGTGGACGTCGGATCCGTCCGCATCGGCGTGGCCCGCAGCGACCCGTCGGGCATGCTGGCCACGCCGGTCGAGACCGTCAGGCGCGGCAGGGGCGACCTCGACCGCATCGCCGCGATCGTGGCGGAGCACGAGGCGATCGAGGTCGTGGTGGGCCTGCCCACCTCCCTGTCCGGCCGTGAGGGGCAGGCCGCCGGGCTGGCCCGCGCGTTCGCGGTCGCGCTGGCCGGGCGGCTCGCGCCCACACCGGTCCGGCTGTTCGACGAGCGCCTCACGACCGTGGCCGCCCAGCAGGGGCTGCGGGCCAGCGGGGTACGCGCCAAGAAGCAGCGCGACGTGGTGGACCAGGCGGCGGCCGTCGTGCTGCTGCAGGACGCCCTGGACTCCGAGAGAGCCACCGGCGCGCCGCCGGGCAGGCCCGTCGATCCGCCGTCCGCGGCGGACGCCGGGCCGGCCTCATGAACCGCCCTCCGACGGGGACCGGCCACTCCGGTCTCGTACGACGTCCTTCGGCGTGCGCCGGGCACCCTGGTCGGGTGAGTCCCTCCCCGAGGGGGGTTGAGTACCCCGGTCAGGTGAGTCCCTTCTTGAGGAGGGCCGGGCACTCTGGTCGGGTGAGCCGCTCCTTGAGGGTGGCTGGGCTTTCTGATCTCCTGAGTCGCCTTTCGGCGAGGACAGGGCGCTCTCGTCCCGTGGGCCGTTCTGCGACGAGGTCCGGCCGCTCCGATCTGGTGAGCCGCCCTTTGAACAGGGCGAGCCGCATTGGTCTCTCGGGTCGCTCATCGATCGCGTCCCGTCGCTCGGCCGGAGCCGCCGCGTTGACCGGAGCCCGCCCCGCCGGGCGCGGAGCGACTCGGTGAGCGGGGGAGCGGCGCGGGGGCACGACGAGGAGCCCCGCGCCGGCGCCCCCCACCTACCGACTCCCTCCTCGACGCGAAGCGAGGAGCACACCGCGGCCCACACCCTCCGGGGCGACGCCGCGGAGCGGCCGGGGCGCGACACGTCCCAGGCGCGCGGTGAGGACGGCCTCGGCCGAGATGTTCCGCAGGGGCGAGGTGACGAAGGGGCTGAGGACGGCAGCGTCCACAGGGTCCACCACGTCCCAGGGGACCACTGTGCCACCCAAGGCGACCATCGCGCCCAAGGCCACCATCGCGCGGAAGCGAGCGACAGCGCCGAAGCCAGCAACGGCGCCGAAGGGAACGACAGCGCCGAAGCGGGCGACAGCGCCGAAGGCGGTCCTGGGGGCGAAGAGGCCGACGAGGCCGACACGCTGCCGCTGCCCGTGGGACGGCGCGAAGGCGTGCGCCGGGCCGCCGTCGTCATCGGCGGCCTCACACTCAGCGCACTCGTCCTCGCCGCCGGCGCGTACGGGCTGCTCAGGGCGTACCTGAGCCCGGACGACCCGGAGGGCGGCGGAGCCGTGGCGGCCGGCGCGCAGGCCGTGCGGCGAATCACGGTTCCCGAGGGGCTGCGGCTCGACGAGGCGCTGCGGCGCATCTCCAAGCAGGCCGGCGTGCCGCTGGCCGACCTGCGCGCGGTCGACTCGCGCCAGGTCGGCCTGCCCGACTACGCCCGGGGCCTGGAGGGCTTCCTGTTCCCCGCCACGTACGAGATGGGGCCCGGCACGACCGCCAGGGGACTGCTCGCGGCGATGGTGGAGCGGTTCGTGACCGTGGCCGACCGGCTCGACCTGGAGGAGCGGGCGGCCCGGATGGACCTGACCCCGCTGGAGGCCGTCACGGTGGCGAGCATCGTGCAGGCCGAGCCGGGCCGCCCCGCCGATTACCCGAAGATCGCCAGGGTGATCTATAACCGGCTGGGGCGCGACCTGCCGCTCCGGATCGACTCCACCGCCCTGTACGCGCTCGGGAAGCGGACCTCCCGCCTGTCACCCGGCGAGACGAGGGTCGGCTCTCCGTACAACACGTACACGCGCAGAGGGCTGCCACCTGGACCGATCTCCAACCCGGGGGTACGGGCGCTGCACGCCGCCCTGCACCCCGCGAAGGGGGATTGGTACTGGTTTGTGACAACCAATCCGGCGCATAGAATCACCAAATTCACCGACAAAGAGAGCGAGTTCGTGAGATACCGGGAAGAGTTGAACGAAAACCTCGGGACGAACTGATGCTCCCCGCGACGCCCCTCACCCCCCGGAGGATCGGCGAGATCCGCGGGCGGAGTCACGGAGCCGGGACGCCGCAGCTCCTTCCGTCGCCCCGCACGGCTACGGAGAGTCACGGCCCCGGGGCATCGGCGCACGACCGGCGGATCCCCCCGTTCCGTACGGTGACCCCCCATCGTTCGGTCCGGCCGCTTGACGGCGGGCGTACCGAACCGGGAGATTGGCCAGCGCACCTATGAGCGAGCTCGACATGGATTTCCTGCTGGGCGCCGAGGACGACGAAGGTCGTGACCGGCGCCGGTCCCGTGGTTCCGGCAGAAGCGGCAACAGGAGGCGGCGCAGGCGCCGCAACCGCGGCCGCTTCATCGCCCCGCTTCTCGCGTTCATCGTCCTCGCCGGCATCATCGGCGGCGGCGGCTACTTCGGCTACCAGTGGCTCAGCGGCGCCCTCGTCCCCGACGACTACACGGGGCAGGGCCAGGGCAACGTGGTGATCGAGATCAAGGAGGGCCAGAGCGCCTCCGACGTCGCCCAGGAGCTGGAGCGGCA
Source organism: Nonomuraea rhodomycinica (assembly GCF_013363995.1). GTDB lineage: Bacteria > Actinomycetota > Actinomycetes > Streptosporangiales > Streptosporangiaceae > Nonomuraea > Nonomuraea rhodomycinica. The sequence continues at coordinate 277,019 of NZ_JABWGO010000012.1, forward strand.
GGGGGTCGTGGCCAGCGCCCGGGCGTTCACCAACGCCATCGCCAACGCCGGCAAGAGCGCCTCGCTCCAGCCCGGCTCGTACACGATGCGCAAGGGCATGTCCGCGGCCAACGCGGTCAAGCTCCTCGACTCGACCAACCGCCTGCTGGTGCGGGTGCAGATCAAGGAGGGCCTGCGCCTGTCGGACACGCTCTCCCAGCTCGCCAAGCAGACCGGCAAGCCGCAGAAGGAGTTCCTCGCCGCGTCCCGCAACGCCCGCGCGCTGGACCTGCCCCGGTACGCCAAGGGCAGGCCGGAGGGCTACATCTTCCCGGCCACGTACGAGTTCCAGCCGAAGGACACCCCGGCGGACATCCTCGGCAAGATGGTCGAGCGCTTCGAGCAGGAGGCCGACAAGACCGGCCTGGCGGACGGCGCCAAGAGCCTGGGCCACACGCCGGGCGAGATCGTCACGATCGCGAGCATCATCCAGGCCGAGGCCGGCCGGTACGAGGACATGCCGAAGATCGCCCGGGTGATCTACAACCGGCTCCAGCACCAGCCGCCCATGAAGCTCAAGATGGACAGCACGGTCATGTACGGGCTCGGCAAGTACCGCACGGCCGCGACCGAGGCCGAGCTGCGCATCGACACGAAGTACAACACGTACATGCACGACGGGCTGCCGCCCGGCCCCATCGCGAACCCGGGCGAGCACGCGATCGAGGCGGCGCTCAACCCGGAGAAGGGCGACTGGCTGTACTTCGTCGCCACCGACCCGAAGAGCAACGTCACCAAGTTCGCCACGACGGACGCCGAGTTCCAGCAGCTGCTGGACGAGTACCGCCGCAACGGCGGCTGAACCGGGGGCCTTCGGGGCGCGGGTCCGTCCGCGCGCCGGAGGCCGCCGCTCGGGGATGACGACCGGCGAGGGCCGCCCGCACGCACGCGGGCGGCCCTCGCCGTGTCCGGGGGACGCGGTACGCCACTCGTCCGGCACGTCGGGGGCGGGAGCCCGGGGTGCGCGACGGCGCCACGCGGGACGCCTCCTCCCGGGGCGATAGGGTGCTCGCAGTTCGGTAAGGCGTGAAGGAGCAGGTGATCATGCGGGCCGCGGTGATGGGCTCACCGATCGCGCACTCGCTCTCGCCCTGCCTGCACCGGGCCGCGTACGCGGCGATGGGGCTGGCCGGGTGGAGCTACGAGGCGATCGAGTGCGACGAGGCGGCGCTGCCGGAGACCCTCCGGCGGCTGCGTCCGGTGCGCGGCGAGAACCCCGCCGCCCCCGACGGCGGTGACGCCTGGGCGGGCCTGTCGCTGACGATGCCGCTCAAGCGCGCGGTGCTGCCCCTGCTCGACACCGTCACCGAGCCCGTCACCGAGGTCGGCGGCGCGAACACCGTGGTGTTCCGCGACGGCGCGGCGCACGGCTACAACACCGACGTCCACGGCGTCCGGCAGGCGCTCACGGAGGCGGGGGTGCCCGCCCCGGGTTCGGCGACCGTGCTCGGCGGCGGCGCCACGGCCGCCTCGGCGCTCGCGGCGCTGCGCGGCCTCGGCCTGCGCTCCGCCACGCTGCTCGTACGCGACCCGGCCCGCGCGACGGAGACCACGGAGGCGGCCGAACGGCTCGGCGTGGCGCTGGCCGTGGAGACGTTCGACAAGCTCGACGCCGCTCTGGGGGTGGACCTGGTCGTCTCCACGCTGCCGGGCGGCGCGGCCGACGCCTACGCCGACGCCCTGGCCGGGGTGCCGGCGCTGTTCGACGTGGTCTACTCGCCCTGGCCGACCTGCGCCGCCTCGGCGGTGCGCGCGGCGGGCGGCACCGTCGTGGGCGGCTTCGCGATGCTGCTGCACCAGGCGGTACGCCAGGTGGAGCTGATGACCGGCCGCACGGACGTCCCGGTGGAGGAGATGCGCGCCGCCGGCGAGGCCGAGATCCTCAGACGGACCACGCGAACGGATCGACCAGCTTGACCTCGAGGCCGTCCTCGACCACGTCGCGGGTCACCGGGTGGCCGGTGGAGCAGGCGGCTCACCAGGCAGCACCCAGGTCGATCTCGTGGGGGAGGGCGGTGCCATGATCGCCCCTCATCTGGCGGGAGGGAACATTCGAGCTTGCCGCGCGGTTGTGGTAATGTAGCTCTCTGATCGGTCCGGCATGCCTTGCTGGACGCGCAAGCGGAGGTCTCCCTCCCACCCGGGTCGCCGAGAGGTGGCCGGGTAAAGGATCACGCCGGACTACTCCGGGGAGCTTGAAGGCCACGACGCCGAAGAGCTCAGTGGCCCCGCATGCGCGACGTGCGGGGCTTTTCGCGTTTCGCGGAAGCTCCCCGGCACGACGAGCACGTAGGGATCGCAAACCTAGGAGGCCCCATCAGCACTGAGCCCCGCATCAACGAGCGTATCCGAGTTCCCGAGGTCCGCCTCGTGGGCCCGAACGGCGAGCAGGTCGGCATCGTCTCCATTCACGATGCCCTCAAGCTCGCCCAGGAAGCCGACCTTGACCTCGTCGAGGTCGCGGCCACGGCTCGACCGCCCGTGTGCAAGCTCATGGACTACGGCAAGTTCAAGTACGAGTCCGCGATGAAGGCGCGCGAGGCGCGCAAGAACCAGGCGCACACGATCATCAAGGAGATCAAGCTCCGGCCGAAGATCGATCCGCACGACTACGAGACCAAGAAGGGTCACGTGGTGCGGTTCCTCAAGGCGGGGGACAAGGTCAAGGTGACGATCATGTTCCGTGGCCGTGAGCAGTCCCGGCCGGAGCTCGGCTTCCGGCTGCTGCAGCGGCTGGCCGAGGACGTCCAGGAGCTCGGCTTCGTGGAGTCCCAGCCCAAGCAGGACGGCCGTAACATGATCATGGTGATCGGTCCGCACAAGAAGAAGGCCGAGGCCAAGGCCGAGAAGGCGGCGGCCAAGGCGCAGCGTGGCGGCGATGCCACCGCAGAGGTTCCTTCCGAACAGGAAGCGTGACCCGCGGTAGGGGCTAGCCTTACAAGCACCCCGAGCAGCCACCAGCATGACGAAGACGCCGCGACCGGGTCGGCCAGCACCGGCCCGGCCACCGGCACGACCGAATTGAGGAGAGACGGCGACATGCCGAAGATGAAGACGCACAGTGGTGCGAAGAAGCGGTTCCGGCTCACCGGCACGGGCAAGATCAAGCGTCGCCGCGCCAACCGCGCGCACTACAACGAGTGGAAGTCGTCCACGCTGACGCGCCGTCTCAAGAACGAGGTCGTCCTTTCCGACGCCGATTCCAAGAAGATCAAGAAGCTGCTCGCCAAGTAGCGCGAACCCCCGGGGAGAAGAAACATGGCACGCGTGAAGCGGGCGCTCAACGCCAAGAAGAAGCGCAAGGTCGTCCTCGAGCGGGCGGCGGGTTACCGAGGCCAGCGGTCCAGGCTGTACCGCAAGGCCAAGGAGCAGATGCTCCACTCGATGACCTATGCCTACCGCGACCGTAAGGACCGCAAGGGCGCTTTCCGTCGTCTCTGGATCCAGCGCATCAACGCCGCTGCCCGCCAGAACGGCATGACCTACAACCGCCTGATCCAGGGGCTGCGCCTGGCGGGCGTCGAGGTCGACCGCAAGATCCTGGCTGACCTCGCGGTCAACGACAGTCAGACCTTCGCCACGCTCGTCGAGGCCGCCAAGAAGGCGCTGCCGGCGAACGTGAACGCTCCGGCCGCGAGCTGAGACATGTGAGGGAGCCCCACCTTGGGCTCCAGCCGAGGGCCCACCTCACGGTGGGCCCTTTGCCGTATGTAGGGCCATATGTACGGCGGCCACATGGCCGGGTCGTCAGGGGTACGGGCGCCGGACGCATGAACGAGCAGGCGGCGCGAGCAGCACAGTCAGGGGGAGCAGGGAGAGCATGGCGGGATCCGAGCTGACCAACGTCAAGTCGCCGCGCGTGAAGGCGGCCCGGCGGCTGACCAAGCGGGCCTTCCGCGAGCAGGACCGCAAGTTCCTGGCCGAGGGCCCCCAGGCGGTGCGCGAGGCGCTCAGGCTCGACGGCGTGACGGTGGAGCTGTTCGCCACGGCCGAGGCCGAGTCGCGCCACCCCGAGATCGTCGCCGAGGCCGTCGCGCAGGACGTCCCGGTCCACCGGGCCAGCGGCGAGGTCATGGCCGAGCTGTCCCAGACCGTCACCCCGCAGGGGCTGCTGGCGGTCTGCCGGCTGGTGCACGTGCCGCTGGAGGAGGCGCTGACCGGGCAGCCCAGGCTGGTGGCGATGCTCGCGCACGTGCGCGACCCCGGCAACGCCGGCACCGTCATGCGGGCCGCCGACGCCGCCGGCGCCGACTCGGTGATCCTCACCGACGCCTCCGTCGACCCGTACAACGGCAAGTGCGTGCGCGCGAGCGCCGGCAGCCTCTTCCACCTGCCGGTCGTGACCGGCGCCCCCGTGTCCGACGCCGTGCGCCGGCTCAAGGAGCGCGGCCTGCGGGTCCTCGCGGCCGACGGAGCGGGCAAGCACACCCTCGACGACGTGGACCTGTCCGGACCCACGGCGTGGATCTTCGGCAACGAGGCGTGGGGTCTGCCCGAGGAGATCCTCGCCCAGGCCGACGACGTGGTCCGGGTGCCGATCTACGGGCGGGCCGAGAGCCTCAACCTGGCGACCGCCGCCGCCGTCTGCCTGTACGCCTCCGCCCGCGCCCAGCGCGCCACCTGAGGCCCGCACCCAGCGCGCCACCTGAGGCCCGCGCCCAGCGCGCCACCTGAGGCCCGCACCCGGTGCGTCACCTGAGGCCCGCACCGAGCCGGCGGCCTGAGGACCGCCTCCGGCGCGTCACCTGAGGCCCGCCGCGATCACCACGTGAGCCGCCCGGCATGACTGGCCGGCCTGTCCCGTGAGGTCACACGTGTCCCTCACGTGACGGGGCGGGGACGGAAGGCCGACCTGTCGTGGGCGCTGGCATGAACCGGCCACCCCGCTGCCATACGCAGCCTCGCGGCGAGTCCCCTAGGCGCCGGGAAACCCGCTATTGTCGGCCTTGTAGGCGGAGGAGGCGAGGTCGTGCACGGAGCGGGCACCGGCGGTCAGGAGATCGTCCCCGCGTGCTCGATCGCCGTCGACGACCTCCCCGACGGCCTCATCGTGACCGACAGGTTCGGCCGCGTCCTCGCCGTCAACCGGGCCGCCGTCCGGCTCACCGGGGTGCCCGCCGCGCGGGCCGTGGGCAAGGACATCGACGAGGTGTTCCCGTTCCGCGACCACGACGGCCGTGAGTGGTGGAAGGCCCTCGACCCGCAGGGCGGCCTGCGCACCCGCACCCGCGTGCCCGAACGCCCGCTCCACCTGCCGGGCGGCCAGGAGCTGCACGTCGCGGCCCGGCTGGTGCGCGAACCCGCCCGCGGCGGCGACGTCGCCCGGGTGACGATCACGTTACGCGACGGCGGGGCCCGCGCCCGGCTGGAGCGCAGCCGCGCCGACCTGGTCTCCACGGTCGCCCACGAGCTGCGCTCGCCGCTGACCAGCGTCAAGGGCTTCACCGCGACGCTGCTGGCCAAGTGGACCCGCTTCACCGACGAGCAGAAGCGCGTCATGCTCGAGACCGTCAACAACGACGCCGACCGCGTGACCCGGCTCATCACCGAGCTGCTCGACGTCTCCCGCATCGAGTCCGGGCGCCTGGAGGTGCGCCGCCAGGTCGTGGACGTGCCCGCGCGGGCGCGCCGCGTCGTCGCCGGGCGGGTGGCGGCGGGCGAGCCCGAGGACCGCTTCCGCCTCGTCGTGGACGACGACCTGCCCGAGATGTGGCTCGACCAGGACAAGATCGACCAGATTCTCGGTAACCTGGTGGAGAACGCGGTGCGCCACGGCCGGGGCACCGTGACCATCGTCATCGAGTCCGTCGGATGGGGAGTGGCCGTGTCGGTGCGCGACCAGGGCGAGGGCATCGAGCCCGAGCTGGCTCCGCGCGTCTTCCGCCAGTTCTGGCGCGGCAACAGCCGCCGCCGCGGCGGCACCGGCCTCGGCCTGTTCATCGTCAAGGGCCTGGTCGAGGCGCACGGCGGCACGATCACCGTGCAGCGGGCGCCCGAAGGCGGCGCGGAGTTCCGATTTACCGTGCCCACCGGCACGCCCGACTTCGCCTGAAGCACTTCGCCGCGAAGCGCGAGTCGGCCGGTGGGCTTCCACCGTTAGACTCTTGACCGCTCAAGCCCTGAATACGGAGCTCACTCTTGTCTGACTACGACCCCGTCGAGGTGACACCGTTGCATGCCGACGAGGTGTCCCGCATGGAGGCCGAGGCCCTCGACGCCATCACGTCGGCCGGCAGTCTCGACGACCTCAAGCAGGCCCGCCTCGCGCACGCGGGCGACCGCTCGCCCATCGCCCTGGCCAACCGCGAGATCGGCGCCCTGCCGCCGGCCGCCCGCGCCGAGGCGGGCAAGCGCGTCGGCGCCGCCCGCAAGGCGATCGGCCAGGCCCTCGCCGCCCGCCAGGCCGAGCTGGAGGCCGAACGCGACGCGCGCGTCCTCGTCGAGGAGGCCGTCGACGTCACCCTCCCCTGGGACCGGCAGCCGCGCGGCGCCCGCCACCCGCTGACCACGATGCAGGAGCGCATCGCCGACACGTTCGTCGCGATGGGCTACGAGGTGGCCGAGGGGCCCGAGCTGGAGGGCGAGTGGTTCAACTTCGACGCCCTCAACATCGCCCAGGACCACCCGGCCCGCTCCGAGCACGACACGTTCTTCGTCGGCTCCGCCGGCTCCGGCATGGTGCTGCGCACCCAGACCTCGCCGGTGCAGATCCGCGCGCTGCTCCAGCGCGAGCTGCCCGTGTACGTGATCTCCCCGGGCAAGGTGTTCCGCACCGACGAGCTCGACGCCACCCACACCCCGGTCTTCCACCAGGTCGAGGGGCTGGCGATCGACGAGGGCCTGACGATGGCCCACCTCAAGGGCACGCTCGACCGCTTCGCCGAGGTCATGTTCGGCGAGGGCATCACGACCCGGTTCCGGCCCAACTACTTCCCCTTCACCGAGCCGTCGGCCGAGATGGACCTCAAGTGCTTCGTCTGCCGCGGCGCCTCGGCGGTGCCCGGCAACCCGCCCTGCCGCACCTGCAAGTCCGAGGGCTGGATCGAGTGGGGCGGCTGCGGCATGGTCAACCCGCGCGTGCTGGTCTCCTGCGGGGTGGACCCGGCGCGGTACTCGGGGTTCGCGTTCGGCATGGGCATCGAGCGGACGCTGATGTTCCGCCACAACGCCGAGGACATGCGCGACATGGTCGAGGGAGACGTGCGCTTCACGCTCCCGTTCGGAATGGAGATCTGATGAGGGTCCCGCTCTCCTGGCTGCGGGAGTATGTCGATCTTCCCGCCGTCACCGCGCACGAGGTGGCCGACCGGCTCACCGCCGCCGGCCTCAAGCTCGAGTCCATCACCTCCCACGGCCACGACGTCAAGAACGTCGTCGTCGGCGAGGTGCTGGAGATCGAGGAGCTGACCGGGTTCAAGAAGCCGATCCGGCACTGCAAGGTCGAGACGGGCGAGGCGACGCCCCGCGAGATCGTCTGCGGCGCCTCCAACTTCTCCGTCGGCGACCGGGTGCCGGTCGTGCTGCCGGGCGGCGTGCTGCCCGGCGGGTTCGAGGTCGGCGCCCGCAAGACGTACGGCCGCATGTCCGAGGGCATGATCTGCTCCGAGCGCGAGCTCGGCCTGGGCGAGGACCACGGCGGCATCATGGTGCTGCCCGCCGACACCCCGGTCGGCGCCGACGTGGTCGAGCTGCTCGGCCTGCGCGACGACGTCATCGAGCTGGAGATCACCCCCGACATCGGCTACGCGCTGTCGATCCGGGGCGTGGCCCGCGAGGCGGCGACCGCCTTCGGCGTGTCGTTCCGCGACCCCGCCGACGTCGAGCTGCCCGAGGCCGAGGGCACGGCCTGGCCCGCCTCGATCGGCGATCCGACCGCCTGCGACCGGTTCGTGCTGCGGGAGATCACCGGGTTCGACCCGGCCGCGCCGAGCCCGCTGTGGATGCGAGTCCGGCTGACGCGCGCCGGCATGCGGCCGGTGTCGCTGGCCGTCGACGTCACCAACTACGTCATGCTGGAGCTCGGCCAGCCGCTGCACGCCTTCGACCGGGCCAAGCTGACCGGTGAGATCGTCGTGCGCCGGGCGCGGCCCGGTGAGCGGCTGGAGACGCTCGACCACGTGGTCCGCGACCTCGACGCCGACGACATCCTCATCACCGACCAGGCCGGCCCGCTGTCGATGGCCGGCACGATGGGCGGTCTCGACAGCGAGATCTCCGACTCCACGACCGACATCGTCATCGAGGCGGCCCACTTCTCGGCCACCGGTATCTCGCGCGAGTCGCGCCGGCACAACCTGGTGTCGGAGGCGTCCAAGCGGTTCGAGCGCGGCGTCGACCGCGAGCTGCCGCTGCCCGCGTCGTGGCGGGCCGTGCAGCTCCTGGCCGAGCTGGGCGGCGGCACCCCGGGGCGCGGCGTCACCCACGCCGAGGCCGAGGCCGAGCCGCCCCGCATCGCGATCCCGGCCGGCTACCCCGGCACGGTGGCCGGTGTCCCGTACACCAAGGAGACCGTCGTCCGCCGGCTGGAGCAGATCGGCTGCGTCGTGACCGACGGCGACGACCCGGCCGTGCGCAAGGGCGCCGTCGACCCGACCGGCGTGGTCACCGGCGGCGAGCTGGCGGCCAAGCTGGCCGTGACCGGCCCCGACATGATCACGGTGACGCCGCCGTCCTGGCGGCCCGACCTGACCGACCCCAACGACCTGGCCGAAGAGGTCATCCGGCTGGAGGGCTACGAGCACCTGCCGTCGGTCCTGCCCAAGGCCCCCGCCGGGGCGGGGCTGACCGAGGAGCAGCGGCTGCGCAGGCGCGTCGGCCGGGCCCTGGCCGCCGCCGGGTACGTCGAGGTGCTGGCCTACCCGTTCATCGGCGAGGCCGACCTCGACCGCCTCCAGCTGCCCGCCGACGACGCCCGCCGCCGGGCGGCCCGGCTGGTCAACCCGCTGGCCGACGACGAGCCGCTGCTGCGCACGACGCTGCTGCCCGGCCTGCTCAAGACGCTGGCCCGCAACGTCGGGCGCAGCTTCACCGACGTGGCGCTGTTCGAGTCCGGCGCGGTCTACCGGCCGCGCGAGGACGCCCCCGCCGTGGCCCCGACGCCCGGCGTGGACCGCCGGCCGACCGAGGAGGAGCTGGCGGCCATCGAGGCCGCGCTGCCCGAGCAGCCGCGCCGCGTCGCGGTCGTGCTGGCCGGGGAGTTCGACCGGTCCGGATGGTGGGGCGGCGGCCGGCAGGAGTGCTGGGCCGACGCCGTGCAGGCCGCCCGGCTCGTCGCCGCGGAGGCCGGGGTCGAGCTGTCGGTGGTCGCCGACCAGCACGAGCCGTGGCACCCGGGCCGTTGCGCCGCCCTCTACGTGGGCGACACGCTCGTCGGCCACGCCGGTGAGCTGCACCCGCGCGTGATCGAGGCGTACGGCCTGCCGGCCCGCGCCTCGGCCATGGAGCTGGAGCTGTCGCGCCTGGAGGCGGTCCTGCCGGGTCCGGTGGACGCGCCGCGGGTGTCGGCCTACCCGGTGGCGACGCAGGACGTGGCGCTCATCGTGCCGGACTTCACGCCGGAGGCCGACGTGGCCGCGGCGCTGCGCGACGGCGCGGGCGAGCTGCTGGAGTCGATGCGGCTGTTCGACGTCTACACCGGCGAGCAGGTGGGGGAGGGGCACAAGTCGCTGGCGTACACGCTGCGCTTCCGCGCCCCCGACCGCACGCTGACGGTCGAGGAGACGACGGCGGCGCGTGACGCGGCGGTCGCGCTGGCGGCCGACCGTGTGGGGGCCCAGCTCCGCGGCGCCTGACGATCCCTGCGAAGGGCCCGGTACGGCGGTACCGGGCCCTTCGTCGTGCGCGTGCTCGGGCCGTGGGAAGGCCCCCTCGCGACCGACGACGACCGGGCTGTGATCGATCCAGATCTGCGGCACAATGCCATGTCATGAGGCAGTTGCTGGTGTTCGCCGAGCGGGAGGACGCCGAGGAGGTCGCGGAGACGCTGGGCGAGTGGTTCCCCGAGCTCGGCGTGCCCCGTGTCGTGCGCGAGACCCTGGCCGGGGAGGACGACGCCGAGGACGCGCAGTGGCTCGTCGTGGCCGAAGGGCTGGACACAGCACAATGGGAGCGGGTCGACGCCCTGGTGGAGGAGTACGACGGGTGGCGCGAGAGCGGGTGATCCCGCTCAGGCCGTGCCGGCCTCGGTGACCTGCCGCTCCTCGCGGCGCGCCTTCTCGGCCAATGCGTGCTCGTCCGTACGCGCGTCGTACCTCCGGAAGCCCGGCAGCGCCGCGGCGAGGCCCGCCACCGCGGCCACGCACAGCAGCCCGCCCGCGCCGAGCGAGAACCGGGCCCCGCCCCAGCCGGCCATCAGCCCGGCGCGCGCGTTGCCCAGCATCGGGCCGCTGGCGTACGAGAGCAGCTCGATGCCCGCCAGGCGCCCGCGCAGCTCGTCCGGGATGGTCTGGTTCCAGATCGTCATCCGGAAGATGCCGCTGATCATGTCGGCCGCGCCGGCCAGCGCCAGGCAGGCGAACACCAGCCACACGCTCGGAGCGACCGAGGCCAGCGCGACGGCCGCGCCCCACACGGCCGCCGCGACGATCACGCCGAGGCCCTGCCGGTGGACGCGGGAGGTCCAGCCTCCGGTGAGCGTGGCCACCAGGCCGCCCACGGCCCCCGCCGAGTAGAGCAGGCCGAGCGCCCGCGACGCGCCGAGCTGGTCGGCCAGGAACGGGAACAGCGCCGTGGACATGGCGAACACCATCGCCGCGATGTCCACGAGATAGGTGCCCATGAGGTCGCGCCGGCCGACGGCGTAGCGGACGCCCTCGACCAGGGAGCGCAGCGACGCCGGGGCGGCGTCCTCGGCGGGCGGGCGCGCGGTGGTGCGCCAGAGCAGCAGCAGCGACAGGACGAAGCTGAGGGTGTCGGCCGCGAACGCGGTGGCGGTGCCGAACGAGGTCACGAGCAGTCCGCCGAGGGCGGGTGCGACGATCGCGCCGACGTTCCAGCGCAGGCTCTGCAGGACGGCGGCGGCGGCGAGCTGGTCGTGCCGCACCACCCGCGGCGTCAGCGACTCCAGGCTGGGCCGCTGGATCGAGCCGATGCCCGTCGACAGCGCGCCCACCACGTACAGCACCCACACCTGCGGGTCGGGCAGCAGCGCGTTGACCGTGAGCATCGCCGAGGTCAGGGCGAGGCCCAGCTCGCTGAGCAGGATGACCTTGCGCCGGTCGAGGGCGTCGGCGATCGCGCCGCCCCACAGCCCGCACACCACCATGGGCACGAACTCCGCCAGGCTCACCAGCCCGACCGCGAGGGGGGAGCCGGTCAGCTCCTTCATCTGGTACGGCACCGCGACGACCGTGATGAACGTGCCGAACATGGTCACGACGCCGGAGGCGGTGAGCAGGCGGTAGTCGCGGGAGTCGCGCAGCGGCCCGAGGTCGGGCATCAGGCGGCGGAACAGGTCGAGGAGTCGTCGCGGCACGGGCGCTGATTGTCCTGGTTCGCGGGCACCGGGGCAAACGCTTTTCCTGGGGTTCGGGTGCGCACTCTCGCCGGGTGCGCCGGAACGCCGAGCGGCCCCCGGGATCGTTCCCGAGGGCCGCTCGGCGGAGGGGGAGGAAGGAAGGGGGTCAGGCGGCGGGGACCTTGTCGAGGAAGCCGAGCACCTGGGCGATCCTGCCGTCCTCGGCCAGCTGCACCACGTCGAACCCGATCGCCACCGGCTCGCCGCCCTCGGGCCCGAGGTGCCAGGTGAAGCGGGCGATGTCGTGGTGGGCGTCGAACACCTCGCCGGCGCTGAAGACGAGGCCGGGGAACATGCCCTGCGCCCCCGCGATCACCGCGGCGATCGCCTCGTGGCCCCGCACCTGGGCCAGCGGGTCGGTGTAGGCGCCGTCCTCGGTCCACAGCTCGGCGACGGCCTTGGCGCGGGCGGCGGCGTCGGTCTCGTTCCAGGCGGCGACGTAGCGCTCGACCAGCTCAGCGTTCATGATTTTTCAGCCTTTCGAGGGAAATTTAGGGATATGTGGGAGGGTCAGCGCGCCCGGCGCAGGCCCATGATCTGCAGTTCGGCGAAGACCGCCACCACGAGGGCCTGGGCGACGGTCCACACCAGGCCGAGCACCGTGAACTCGCCGGACTCGGCGACCGCGGCGACCAGGCTGGCGAGTGTCCAGGTGAGGTTCATGGCGATCACCGCCTTGGTGGCGGCGGCGTCGACGGTCCGCCGGGTCGCCAGCACCCCGACGGCCACGGCGTACACGAGGAGGAAGGCCCCGATCCCGCGCAGCAGCCCGGCGCCGGGCCCGAGCAGGTCGGCGAGGGGGCCCGCCGCGGCCAGGTAGGCCAGGCCGTTGACCCCGGTGACGGCCGCGTCCGCGGCCAGGACGAGGCGCAGGAACTTGGTCCGGTCGGTGGTGACGGTCACGGCGGTCATCGCTGGCTCCTTCTCGGTGTTCCGGTTCTGGTGTTCCGGTCTTGGTGTCGGTGTTCGGTGCCGACAACCGAAAAGGTGTCATCCGGGGTGGGAGACGCGCGATTACGCACCAGGTAATGCGGGCGGCTATCTCCCCGCCGACCTGCGGCTGAGCGAACGAAAAAAGGGCCGCCGGACGACGTCCGGCGGCCACGACTGGCGGCGAGGGCTACGGCCCCAGGATCTCCCGGCGCAGCCGGGTCTTGAGGATCTTGCCGCCCGGGTTGCGCGGCAGCTCGTCCTCGCGGAACCACACGTGGACCGGGATCTTGAACTTGGCGATCCGCCCGTCCAGGAATCCCCGCAGCTCGTCGGCGGTCAGGGCGGCGCCGGGCGCGAGGCGGACCACCGCGCCCACCTCCTCGCCCAGCTCGTCGTGCGGCACACCGATCACCGCGGCGTCGTCCACGGCGGGATGCTCGAACAGCGCGGCCTCGACCTCGGCGCAGTAGACGTTCTCGCCGCCCCGGATCACCATGTCCTTGGCCCGGTCGACGATGTAGACGAAGCCCTCCTCGTCGATCTTCGCCAGGTCGCCCGTGTGCAGCCAGCCGTTGACGAACGTCTCGGCCGTGGCCTGCGGCTTGTTCCAGTAGCCCATGATGACGTTCGGCCCGCGCACGCACAGCTCGCCCACCTCGCCGCGCGGCAGCTCCTCGCCGGCCGGGTCCACCACGCGCACGTCCACCACGGCCGAGGGCAGGCCGATGCTGTCGGGCCTCGCCAGGTAGTCGGGCCCGCCGTTGCCGATGGCCAGGGCGGTCGTCTCCGTCATGCCGTAGCCGTTGGAGGTGGCCCGCTGCGGGAGGTTGGCGGTGATGCGCTCCAGCAGCTTGGGCGGGGCGGGCGCGCCGCCGTAGCCGAGGGTGGTGAGCGAGGACAGGTCGTGCTGGGCGAAGTCCGGGTGCGACATGAGCTGCCAGGCGTTGGTCGGCACGCCGATCATGGTGGTGACGCGCTCGCGCTCGATGAGGCGCAGCGCCTGCCCGGCGTCCCACTTGTACATGAGCACCAGCCCGCCGCCGCTGAACATCGTCGTGGTCAGCGCCGAGAAGCAGCCCGTGACGTGGAAGAGCGGCACGGTCAGCAGGGTCACCCGCCGCTGGCCGGCGACCTCGGCGATGTCCTTGCCGGCCATGGCGACCGCCCGCATGAGCCCGTAGGCGACGGTCATGGGCGACTGGCCGAGGTTGCGGTGGCTGCCGAGCGCCCCCTTGGGGTGCCCGGTCGTGCCCGAGGTGTAGAAGATCGTGGCGGGGTCCTCGGGCGACAGCTCGACGTCAGGCAGGCGCACCTCGGGGCCGGGCTCGCCGACGAGCTCGGCGAACGCCCGCGCGCCGGGAGGCGCCTCGCCCCGGGCCACGATGAGCGGCAGGCCGGTCGAGGCCAGGCGGGCGGCCCGCTCGGCGTCGGCGATCAGCACCTTGGCGCCGGAGTCGGAGACGCCGTAGGCCAGCTCGGGCTCGGTCCACCACGCGTTCAGCGGCACGGCGACGGCGCCGGCGGCGAGCGCGGCCGAGAAGGCGACGACCCATTCGGGGTAGTTGCGCATGGCCACGGCCACCCGGTCGCCCTTGGCGACCCCGTAGTCCTCCACGAGCCGGGTGGCCAGTGCCGCCACCCGCCGGTAGTGCTCCTCGAAGGTGATGTGCTCGTCCTCGTAGACGAGGAACACCTTGTCGCCGTGGAAGCGGCTGATGTCGAGCAGGGCCCGGAAGTGGGTGGGCGCGTGCTTCCAGGTGCGCACCCCGGTGCGGCCGATCTCCTCCACCTCGAACAGCTGGCCGGGCCCGGTGAGCCGGGCTTCCACCTGGGCATGCGTGAGCGTCATGCGCAGACTCCCGCGATGAGACGGCTGATCCGGAAGCATCACAGTACCGACCGGTAGGTACGGTGCGCTAGAGCAACATTCCGTTCACGCCGTGCGCAGGGGAAACGCGCCGGTCCCCGGCGTGCCGCACCCCCTCCGACTTGCATGTTCTTGCTCTGCCGTGCATCATTTCTGCAAGCAAGGACATGAGAAGTGATGCATGACTATGCAGACCTGGAGGTAGGGATGAGGGCGGCGGTCGCAGGTGCCAGCGGCTACGCGGGAGGCGAGCTGCTCCGGCTGCTGCTCGGCCATCCCGAGTTCGAGATCGGCGCGCTGACCGCGGCCTCCAGCGCCGGCACTCCGCTCGGCGCCCACCAGCCCCACCTCGCCCCCCTGGCCGGCCGGGTCATCGAGGAGACCACCACCGAGGCGCTCGCCGGCCACGACGTCGTCTTCCTCGCGCTGCCGCACGGCCACTCCGCCGCCGTCGCCGCGGAACTGGGCGAGGACACGCTCGTGGTCGACTGCGGCGCCGACCACCGGCTCGCCGACCCCGCCGCCTGGCAGGAGTTCTACGGCGGCGAGCACGCCGGCACCTGGCCCTACGGCCTGCCCGAGCTGCCCGGCCAGCGCGAGGTGCTCAAGAGCGCCCGGCGCGTCGCCGTCCCCGGCTGCTACCCCACCTCCGTCCTGCTGGCCCTGGCGCCCGCCTTCGCCGCCGGCCTGGCCGAGCCCGACGTCGTCGTGGTCGCCGCCAGCGGCACCAGCGGCGCCGGCCGGTCGCTCAAGGCCCACCTGCTCGGCAGCGAGGTCATGGGCTCCGTCAGCGCGTACGGCGTGGGCGGCGTCCACCGGCACACCCCCGAGATGGAACAGGGCCTGTCCAACGTCGCCGGCGCCCCGGTGCGCGTGTCGTTCACCCCCACCCTCGCCCCGATGAGCCGCGGCATCCTCGCCACCTGCACCGCGCCCGCCACTCCCGGGCTCACCCGCGCCGCCGTCCGCGAGGCGTACGAGAGCGCGCTGGCCACCGAGCCGTTCGTCCGGCTCCTGCCCGAGGGCGTCTGGCCCGCCACCTCCATGACGTACGGCGCCAACACCGCGGCCGTGCAGGTGACGCTCGACGAGCGCGCCGGCCGCCTCGTCGCCGTCATCGCCATCGACAACCTCACCAAGGGCACCGCCGGAGGCGCGCTCCAGAGCGCGAACCTCGCCCTCGGCCTGCCAGAAGAGCTCGGTCTCCCCACGACAGGAGTCGCCCCATGAGCGTGACCGCCCCCCTCGGCTTCCGGGCCGCGGGCATCGCCGCCGGCATCAAGTCCGGCGGCTCCCGCGACCTCGCCCTCGTCGTCAACGACGGGCCCAGCCGCGCCGCCGCCGGCGTCTTCACCGCCAACCGCGTGAAGGCCGCCCCCGTGCTGTGGTCGCAGCAGGTCCTGAGCGGCGGCAGGGTGCGGGCGGTCGTCCTCAACTCCGGAGGCGCCAACGCCTGCACCGGCCCCGAGGGCTTCCAGGACACCCACGCCACCGCCGAACGGGTGGCCGGCGTGCTCGGCGACTCCGCCGGCGAGGTCGCCGTCTGCTCCACCGGCCTCATCGGCGAGCGCCTGCCCATGGACGCCCTGCTGCCCGGCGTCGACCAGGCCGCCTCCCAGCTCTCCCGCGACGGCGGCCTGGCCGCGGCCGACGCGATCCGCACCACCGACACCGTCTCCAAGATCTCGTTCAAGCGGGCCGACGGCTACATGGTCGGCGGCATGGCCAAGGGCGCCGGCATGCTCGCCCCGGCCCTGGCCACCATGCTCTGCGTCATCACCACCGACGCCGACCTGACCAGCGGCCAGCTCGACGCCGTGCTGCGCCGGGCCACCTCCCGCACCTTCGACCGGCTCGACGCCGACGGCTGCATGTCCACCAACGACACCGTGCTGCTGCTGGCCAGCGGCGCCTCCGGGGTCGTGCCCGACCTGGCCGAGTTCGAGCAGAAGGTCACCGAGGTCTGCGCCGACCTGGCCCGCCAGCTCCTCGTCGACGCCGAGGGCGCCACCAAGGCCGTCGCCATCGAGGTGGTCGGCGCCGCCACCGAGGAGGACGCGCTGCTGGTCGGCCGCGCCGTCGCCCGCTCCAACCTGCTCAAGTGCGCCGTCCACGGCGAGGACCCCAACTGGGGCCGCGTGCTGTCCGCCGTCGGCACCACCTCCGCCGCGTTCGAGCCCGACCGGGTCAACGTCGCCATCAACGGCATCTGGATCTGCCGCGGCGGCGCGGTCGGCGACGACCGGTCCAAGGTGGACATGCGCCCCCGCGACGTGACCATCACCATCGACCTGTCGGCGGGCGCCCAATCGGCGACCATCCACACCACCGACCTGACCGCCGCCTACGTCCACGAGAACTCGGCGTACTCGTCATGACCGCCTCCTCCGGAACCGGCCCCTCGCTGCGGGCCAACGGCGCCCACGCCAAGGCCGGAACGCTCATCGAGGCGCTGCCCTGGCTGACCCGCTTCCACGGCGCGACCGTCGTCGTCAAGTACGGCGGCAACGCCATGACCGAGGAGGCGCTCAAGGCCGGCTTCGCCGAGGACATCGTCTTCCTGCGCCACGCCGGGCTGCGGCCGGTCGTCGTCCACGGCGGCGGCCCCCAGATCAGCGAGCACCTCGACCGGCTCGGCATCGAGTCCACCTTCACCGCGGGCCTGCGCGTCACCACGCCCGAGGCCATGCAGGTCGTCCGGATGGTGCTGGTCGGCCAGGTCAACCGCGACGTCGTCGGCCTGATCAACCGGCACGGCCCGTTCGCGGTCGGCCTGTCCGGCGAGGACGCCCACCTGTTCACCGCCGAGCGCAAGCACGCGATCGTCGACGGCGAGCCCGTGGACATCGGCCAGGTCGGCGACATCGTCAGGGTCGAGCCCGGCGCCGTGCGCGCGCTCATCGACGACGGCCGCGTCCCGGTCGTCTCCAGCGTCGCCCGCGGCGAGGACGGCCAGGTCTACAACGTCAACGCCGACACCGCCGCCGCGGCGCTCGCGGTCGCGCTCGGCGCCCAGAAGCTCATCGTCCTGACCGACGTCGAGGGCCTGTACGCCAACTGGCCCGACGACACCGACGTCATCGACCAGCTCGGCGCCGCCGAGCTGGAGGACCTGATGCCCACCCTGTCCAGCGGCATGGTGCCCAAGATGGAGGCGTGCCTGACCGCGGTGCGGGGAGGCGTCCCCCAGGCGCACGTCCTCGACGGACGGGTGCCCCACGCCCTCCTGCTGGAGATCTTCACCGACGAAGGAATCGGAACCATGGTGATGCCCGATGAGTGAGCAGCCCAGCCTGTTCGACCGGTTCGAGCGGGCGTTCATGCCCAACTACGGCGTCCCGCCGGTCGCGCTGGCCCGCGGCGAGGGCACCCGCGTGTGGGACGTGGACGGCAGGCAGTACCTCGACTTCATCGGCGGCATCGCGGTCAGCTCCCTCGGCCACGCCCACCCGGCGCTGGTCGAGGCCGTCTCCCGTCAGGTGGCGACCATCGCCCACACCAGCAACCTGTTCCTGCACGAGCCCGAGGTGCTGCTGGCCGAGCGGCTCCAGGGGCTGCTCAAGGCGCCGGCGCGGGTCTTCCTCGCCAACTCCGGCACCGAGGCCAACGAGGCGGCCTACAAGCTCGCGCTCAAGTACGGCCGGCGCGAGGGCCGCAGCTACTTCGTCGCCGCCGAGAACGGCTTCCACGGCCGCACCATCGGCGCCCTGTCGCTGACCGGCAAGAAGGCCATCCGCGACCAGTTCGGCCCGTTCCCGGTCGATGTCCGCTTCGTCCCCTACGGCGACGCCGACGCGCTCAAGGAGGCCGTGACCGGCGACTGCATCGCCGTCTTCCTGGAGCCCACCCAGGGCGAGGCCGGCGTCGTCCCGCCGCCCGACGGCTACCTGGCCGCGGCCCGCGAGATCTGCGACGCCACCGGCGCGCTGCTCGTGGCCGACGAGATCCAGTCGGCGATCGGCCGCACCGGCCACTGGTTCGCCCACCAGGCCGACGGCTTCACCCCCGACATCCTCACCCTGGCCAAGGGCCTGGGCGGCGGCCTGCCGATCGGCGCGTGCGTCGGCTTCGGCGAGGCCGGCACCCTGTTCGCCAAGGGCGACCACGGCTCCACCTTCGGCGGCAACCCGGTCGCCTGCGCCGCCGCCCTGGCCGTGCTCGACAACGTCGACCTCGGCCACGTCCAGCAGGTCGCGACCCGGCTGCGCGCCGGCCTGGAGGCGATCGGCCACCCGCTGCTCAAGGGCGTGCGCGGGCGCGGGCTCTGGCTCGCCGCCGTGCTGACCGAGCCGGTCTCCGGCCGCGTCCAGGAGGCCGCCGCCGGCGCCGGGTTCCTCGTCAACGCACTGCAGCCCGACGCCGTACGGCTCGCCCCGCCGCTCGTCGTCACCGAGGCCGAGATCGACGCGTTCGTGTCCGCGTTCCCCGCCATTCTCACGGAGGCCGCCCGGTGAGGCACTTCCTCAGGGACGACGACCTGTCGCCAGCCGAGCAGGCCGAGGTGCTCGACCTCGCCGAGGCCATGAAGAAGGACCGCCACGGCTACCGCCCGTTCGAGGGGCCCAGGACCGTCGCCGTGCTGTTCGACAAGCCCTCCACCCGCACCCGCGTGTCGTTCGCCGTCGGCGTCGGCGAGCTGGGCGGCCTGCCGCTCGTCATCGACGGCGGCTCCTCCCAGATGGGCCGCGGCGAGCCGATCGAGGACACCGCCCGCGTCCTGGAACGCCAGGTGGCCGCGATCGTGTGGCGCACCTCCGGCCAGGAGCGGATCCAGGCCATGGCCTCCGCCTCCGGCGTGCCCGTGGTCAACGCGCTGACCGACGAGTTCCACCCCTGCCAGATCCTCGCCGACCTGCAGACGGTCCGCGAGCGCTTCGGCCGCGCCGCCGGGCTCACCCTCGCCTACTTCGGCGACGGCGCCAACAACATGGCCCACTCCTACCTGCTCGGCGGCGCCACCGCCGGCATGCACGTGCGCGTCGCCGCGCCGGCCGGCTACCAGCCCGACCCCGTCGTCCTCGACCAGGCCGCCGCCATCGCGGCCCGCACGGGAGGCTCGGTGCTCGCCACCTCCGACCCCGCCGCCGCGGCCGCCGGCGCCCACGTCGTCACCACCGACACCTGGGTGTCGATGGGCCAGGACGGCAAGGAGGAGCGGGTCGCCGCGCTCATGCCGTACCAGGTGAACGCGGAACTGCTGGAGCACGCCGCGGACGACGCGATCGTGCTGCACTGCCTGCCCGCCTACCGCGGCTACGAGATCACCGCCGACGTCCTCGACGGACCCCGCAGCGCCGTGTGGGACCAGGCCGAGAACCGCCTGCACGCCCAGAAGGCGCTCCTGCACTGGCTGGTGACCCGACCATGACCATCCCCATGACCAAGGCCGCCCGCCAGGCCAAGATCACCGACCTGCTCCAGCGGCAGGCCGTGCGCTCCCAGCCCGAGCTGGCCAAGCTGCTCGCCGAGAGCGGCGTCGAGGTCACCCAGGCCACGCTGTCCCGCGACCTCGACGAGCTCGGCGCGCTCAAGCTGCGCGCCGAGGACGGCTCGCTGGTCTACGCGCTGCCCGGCGAGGGCGGCGGCCGCATCCCGGTCGCCCGGCTCGGCACCGGTGAGTCGCCCGCCGCGCGGCTGCACCGCATCGCCGAGGAGCTCCTCGTCTCGGCCGAGGCGTCGGCCAACCTGGTCATCGTCCGCACCCCGCCCGGGGCCGCCCAGTTCCTGGCCTCGGCCATCGACCACGCCGACTGGGAGTCCATCCTCGGCACCGTCGCGGGCGACGACACGATCCTCGTCATCAGCCGCGACCCGCAAGGCGGCCAGGCGGTGGCCGAGTCCCTGCTCAAGGCCGCCGACCGCCGCACCTAGCCACACCCGGGAGGTTCCTCACATGAGCGAGAGAGTGGTCCTCGCGTACTCCGGCGGACTCGACACGTCCGTCGCCATCCCGTTCCTCGCCGAGAAGATGGACGCGGAGGTCATCGCCGTCGCGCTCGACCTCGGCCAGGGCGGCGAGGACATGGACGTGATCCGCAAGCGCGCCCTCGACTGCGGCGCCGCCGAGTCGGTCGTGG
The DNA here is from genome assembly GCF_013363995.1 of Nonomuraea rhodomycinica. Lineage (GTDB taxonomy): Bacteria > Actinomycetota > Actinomycetes > Streptosporangiales > Streptosporangiaceae > Nonomuraea > Nonomuraea rhodomycinica. The sequence continues at coordinate 297,450 of NZ_JABWGO010000012.1, forward strand.
TGGACGCCAAGGAGGAGTTCGCCGCCGACTTCTGCGTGCCGGCCCTGCGCGCCAACGCCCTCTACATGGACCGCTACCCGCTCGTGTCGTCGCTGTCGCGGCCGCTCATCGTCAAGCACCTGGTCGCGGCGGCCGAGCGGTTCGGCGGCACGGTCGTCTCCCACGGCTGCACCGGCAAGGGCAACGACCAGGTCCGCTTCGAGGCGGGCCTGGCCGCCCTCGCCCCCGGGCTGCGCGTCGTCGCCCCGGCCCGCGACTTCGCCTGGACCCGCGACAAGGCCATCGAGTTCGCCGAGGACAAGGGCCTGCCGATCGAGACGACGAAGAGGAACCCGTTCTCCATCGACCAGAACCTCTGGGGCCGCGCCATCGAGACCGGCTTCCTCGAGGACATCTGGAACGGCCCCACCGAGGACGTCTACGCCTACACCGCCGACCCGGCCGCCCCGCGCGAGCCCGACGAGGTGGTCATCACCTTCGAACGAGGCGTCCCGGCCGCGCTCGACGGCCGCCCGCTCACCCCGTACCAGGTGATCGACGAGCTCAACCGGCGCGCCGGCGCCCATGGCGTCGGCCGCATCGACCTGGTCGAGGACCGGCTCGTCGGCATCAAGTCCCGCGAGGTGTACGAGGCGCCCGGCGCCGTCGCGCTCATCACCGCGCACATGGAGCTGGAGAACGTCACCGTCGAACGCGACCTGGCCCGCTTCAAGCGCGGCGTCGACCAGCGCTGGAGCGAGCTCGTCTACGACGGCCTGTGGTTCTCGCCGCTCAAGGACGCGCTCGACGCCTTCGTCGCCGACGCCCAGAAACACGTCTCCGGCGACGTCCGCATGACGTTGCACGGCGGACGCGCCACCGTCACCGGCCGCCGCTCCGGCCAGTCCCTGTACGATTTCTCGCTGGCCACCTACGACACCGGCGACAGCTTCGACCAGTCCCTGGCCAGGGGCTTCGTCCAGCTCTTCAGCCTTCCCGCCAAGATCGCGGCGGCCCGGGACGCCCGGCACGGGTGACGTGCACTAAGGTCGCGCAGGAGATCCGGCGCCGGCGCGGCCAGACAATCTTGACGAGGAGGAGATGACAACCGTGAGTGAGGGGAAGCCGATGCGGCTCTGGGGCGGACGTTTCGAAGGGGGCCCGGCCGACGCGCTGACCCGGCTGTCGGTGAGCGTGCACTTCGACTGGCGGCTCGTGCCGTACGACCTGGCCGCCTCGCGCGCCCACGCCCGCGTGCTGCACCGCGCCGGGCTGCTGGACGAGCAGGAGCTGGAGCGCATGATCGGCGCGCTGGACGACCTGGAGCGCGCCTGCAAGGCGGGCGAGTTCCGGCCGACGGTCGCCGACGAGGACGTGCACACCGCGCTGGAGCGCGGCCTGCTGGAACGGCTCGGCTCGCTCGGCGGCAAGCTGCGCGCCGGCCGCAGCCGCAACGACCAGATCGCCACCGACCTGCGCCTGTACCTGCGCGACCACGCCCGCACCATCGTCTCCCGGCTGGTCGAGCTGGAGACGGCGCTCATGGAGCAGGCCGGGCAGCACGCCGACACCGCCGCCCCGGGCATGACCCACCTGCAGCACGCGCAGCCGGTGTCCTTCGGCCACCAGCTGCTCGCCCACGTCCACGCCTTCGCCCGCGACATCGACCGCCTCACCGACTGGGACAAGCGGGCCGCGGTCTCGCCGCTCGGCGCGGGCGCGCTGGCCGGCTCCTCGCTGCCGCTCGACCCGCAGGCGGTGGCCGCCGAGCTGGGCTTCGACAGCGCCGCCCCCAACTCGATGGACGCCGTGGCCGACCGCGACTTCGCCGCCGAGTTCCTGTTCGACGCCGCCATGATCGGCGTCCACCTGTCGCGGCTCGGCGAGGAGATCGTCCTGTGGGCCTCGCAGGAGTTCCGCTGGATCGAGATGGACGACGCCTACTCCACCGGCTCGTCGATCATGCCGCAGAAGAAGAACCCCGACGTGGCCGAGCTGGCCCGCGGCAAGTCCGGCCGGCTCATCGGCAACCTCATGTCGCTGCTGACCACGCTCAAGGGCCTGCCGCTCACCTACAACCGTGACCTGCAGGAGGACAAGGAGCCGGTCTTCGACGCCGTCGACACCCTGCTGCTCGTCCTGCCCGCGATGGCCGGCCTGGTCGCCACGATGCGCGTCAACACCGCCCGCCTCCAGGCGTCGGCACCCGACGGGTTCGCGCTGGCCACCGACCTGGCCGAGCTGCTCGTCCGGCGCGGCGTGCCGTTCCGCGACGCCCACGAGGCCGTCGGGCACCTCGTCGTGTACTGCCAGTCCTACGACAAGGACCTCGGCGACCTCACCGACGACGAGCTGATCAAGGTGTCGGAGCACCTGACGCCCGACGTCCGCGACGTGCTCAACGTGCCCGGCGCGCTGGCCGCCCGCAAGGCCCACGGCGGCACCGCCCCCGACCGGGTCCGCGACCAGATCGCCGCGCTGCGCGAGGTCGTCGACGCCCAGGCCGCATGGGCGGCGGGCTCCTGACCTCCGCGCCGCTGCCGCGCTCGTTCTTCGACCGGCCCTCCCACGAGGTCGCGCCCGACCTGCTCGGGCGCGTCCTCGTGCACGGCCCCGTCGCGGTGCGGCTCACCGAGGTCGAGGCGTACGGCGGGCCGGGCGAGGACCCGGCCGCCCACACCTACCGGGGCAAGACGCCCCGCAACGCGGTGATGTTCGGGCCGCCGGGCCACCTGTACGTGTACTTCACCTACGGCATGCACTTCTGCGCCAACCTGGTGTGCCTGCCCGAGGACCACGGCTCGGCCGTGCTGCTGCGCGCCGGGGAGATCGTCGCCGGGCTCGACGTGGCCCGGGAGCGGCGCACGGCCAACGGCGACGCCTCCCGGCGGATCCCCGGACGCGACCTCGCCCGCGGCCCCGCCCGGCTGGCGACCGCGCTCGGCCTGACCCGCGAGCACAACGGGCTCGACGCGGTGCTGGAGGGCGCGCCCGGCCGGTTCACGCAGCTCGGACTGACCGGTGTCCCCGCCGGGGCCGCCGCCGTCCTGGAGGGCGCCCCGCCCGAGCCGGCCGCCGTCCGGTCAGGCCCCCGCACCGGGATCTCGACCGCGAAGGACACGCCGTGGCGGTTCTGGATCGACGGCGACCCCACCGTGTCGCCGTACCGGGCTCACGTGCCGCGCCGCCGCAGCACCGCCGCCACCTCGGTGGGGGAGGCGCCCAGCTCGTGAGCGCTGAACAGGTGCAGGTGATCGCCGGTGTCGACCTCCAGCATCTCGCTGCGCAGGCCGTACCTGCGGTGCACCTCCACCTTGACGTCCCGTACGTCCGCCCACGGCACGTGCCTGCGCCCGGCGAACCCGTGCACCACGGTGATCCCGTCCTCCGACACCGACAGCCGGACGGGCACGAGCACGTCGCGCAGGCCCATGGCGCCCACGAGCGCCGCGGCCGGCACGGCCAGGATCACCCCGCGCACGTCCCCGTCCACGTACCAGAAGACGGCGAGACCCGCGCACCCCAGAGCCCCTAAGATCTTCGAAACGGCCAGCTCGCGACGGACCCTCCACATGGTTGCCGAGCGTATTCCAAGTGGCGGGGTGAGGCCGCGATCGGGCAGGCTGTAACCAATCGACGTCTATCGGAAAGCCAGCACCGTGACCGACATTCTGGACGAGCTCCAATGGCGCGACGTCATCGCGCAGACCACCGACATCGCGGCCCTGCGTGAGGCGCTGTCGAAGGGGCCGATCACGGTCTATGCTGGCTTCGACCCGACCGCCCCGTCCCTGCACATGGGCAACCTCGCGACGCTGCTGATCCTCACCCGCTTCCAGCGGGCCGGCCACCGGCCGGTCGGGCTGGTCGGCGGGGCCACCGGCCTGATCGGCGACCCGAGCGGCCGCAGCACCGAGCGCGTCCTCAACACCACCGAGGTCGTCGCCGAGTGGGTGAGCAGGATCCGGGTGCAGCTGGAGAAGTTCCTGTCCTTCGAGCCCGGCCCCACCGCCGCGGAGGTCGTCAGCAACCTCGACTGGACCGCCGGGCTGTCGGCCATCGACTTCCTGCGTGACGTCGGCAAGCACTTCCCGGTCAACCGCATGCTGGCCCGCGAGTCGGTCTCCGCCCGGCTCGGCGGCGAAGGGCTCAGCTACACCGAGTTCAGCTACCAGATCCTCCAGGCCAACGACTACCTGGAGCTCTACCGCCGCCAGAACTGCACGCTCCAGGTCGGCGGCAGCGACCAGTGGGGCAACATCACCGCCGGCGTCGACCTGATCCGCCGCGTCGAGGGCGCCCACGTGCACGCGCTCACCGGCAAGCTCATCACCAAGGCCGACGGCACCAAGTTCGGCAAGACGGCCGGCGGCGCGGTCTGGCTCGACCCCGAGCTGACCACCCCGTACGCCTTCTACCAGTACTGGCTCAACGCCGACGACCGCGACGTGATCCGCCTGCTCAAGGTGTTCACCTTCCGCACGCGCGAGGAGATCGACGCGCTGGAGAAGGCCGTCGCCGAGCGGCCGTTCGCCCGCGAGGCGCAGCGCACGCTCGCCGAGGACCTGACCGCCCTGGTCCACGGCGCCGACGAGCTCGCGGCCGCCGTCGCGGCGTCCAAGGCGCTGTTCGGGCAGGGCTCGCTGGAGGAGCTGCCCGCCGCGACGCTGCAGGCCGCCCTGGCCGAGGTGCCCAAGGCGGCCGTCCCGGCGCTCGGGGCGCCGCTGGTCGACCTGATGGCCGACAGCGGGCTGGTCGAGTCGAAGTCCGCGGCCCGGCGGGCGGTCAAGGAGGGCGGGGCGTACCTCAACAACGTCAAGATCACCGACGAGGCGTACGTGCCGACCTCCGACGACCTGCTGCACGGGCGCTTCCTGGTGCTGCGGCGCGGCAAGAAGTCGATCGGCGGCGTCGTCGTCGGCTGACCCGGCTCTTCCACCGCGGGCTCTCCCCTCAGGGGAGGGCCCGCGCTCATGTGCGCCGTGCGGCGGTCGGCTTCGCTCGCGGCGTGAGCCGTGCGCCGGTCGGCTGCGCTCGCGCCGGTCGCCGTGCGCCGGTCGCTCAGTGGCGGCCGGCTTCCCTTGCGGAACGGCTGTACAGGGCGACCGTGAGTCCCGGCAACTCGGCCGAGTGCCACGACGAGACCGGTTCGAAGCCGGCCTCCTTGACCGCCTTCACCCGGGGCAGCCTGTCGCCGGCGGCCTTGGCCCCGCGCCACACCACCCAGACCCGCCGCCGGTCCCGCAGCGCCTCGGCGACGTCCGTACGCTCGGGGAAGCCGAACCCGCCCGCCTCCGGCGCGGGACTCAGCCGCAGCACGTCATCGGCCAGACCAGGGGGCGCGTAGTAGTCGAAACCGGCGCGGACCGAGCTCTGTCCGAACACGATCGCGTCCCCCTCCCGCGCCGCCACCCGCCGCACCGCGCCGGGGAAGTCCTCGAACCGGCCGTTGACGGTCCTCAGCTCCGTGTGCCGGTCCAGCCCGGCGACCGCCGCGACGCCCACCAGCAGGCAGCCCGCCGCCACGGCCGCGACCGGGGGCCGCACGGCCGCCACGGCCAGGGCCGCCAGCAGCGCCAGCGCCGGGGACGTGACGAACAGGTACCGGTCCACGTACAGCGGGGTGACCAGCAGCGACACGGTGAGCAGCAGGATCGGCGGCCCCGCCAGCCAGGCGCCCAGCGCCGCCGACCACGCCCGCGCGCGCGGCCAGGTCAGCGCCACGCCCGCGAGCGCCACGGCGAACACCAGCACGCCCGCCGTCTCCGCGCCCGTCGCCATCTTGGGGAACTTCAGCAGCACCTCCGGCCCGCGCTCCTGGATCCAGCTCACCGCGTGCCGCTCGCCGTACCCGACCAGGCCGAGCACCAGCGCCGGCACGCACCCGGCGGCCAGCGCGGGCAGGGCCCGGGTCAGCAGCTCACGGTGCCGCGACGGCTCCTGGCCTCGCGCCGGCTCGTCGGATCGCGGCGTCGAGAGCAGGATCGGCAGGTGGGCGGGCAGCGTGAGCACCGCGAACAGGTGCGTCGAGCAGACCAGCGCGACCGACACCCCGTACAGCACCCATCCCCGCCGCGGCGTCGCGCGGGTGAGGCGGTGCAGGCACCAGAAGGAGAACACGACGGCCGCCGCCGCGAACGCGTACGGCCGGGCGAACGCGCCGTAGTACGACACGGACGGCAGGACCGCGAACAGCACAGCGGCCGTCACCCCCGCCCGGCCGCTGTGCAGCCGCCGGCCCAGGTCGGCGAGCAAGCCCGCTGCCACCCCGATCGCCAGCGCGGACGGCAGCCGCAGCCACAGCTCGGCCGTCCCGAACTGGGTCCACAGGTGCATGAACAGGTAGTACGGCAGGAAATGCCCGTCGATGTGCCGGGCCAGCTCCCACAGTCCGGCGAGGGAGCGGGAGGCCGCGCTGATCGTGGCCAGCTCGTCGCCGTTGAGGGAGGCGGAGCCGGAGCCGCTGAGCGCCGCCACGCCGCCCGCCACCCCTGCGGCCCAGGCTCCCCACCAGCGGGTACGGGTGGCGGGCGGGGCGATCGGGGTGAGGGTGGCGGCGGTCATCACCGGGGCAGAATACGCGCATAAGCTCATGGACATGGCTGATGTGATCGTTTTCGACCTGTACGGCGTGATCGCCCGGACCCAGACCGAGGAGGCCAAGCAGCGGCTCGTCGAGCTGGCGGGGGTTCCCGGCGAGCGGTTCTGGGAGGCGTACTGGGCGTGCCGTCCGGCCTACGACGCGGGCCAGGACGGCGCCGCGTACTGGGCGGCGGTGGCCGATCACCTGGGCGCCCGGTTCGCCGACGTCCCGGCGCTGCGGCAGGCCGATCTCGACAGCTGGTGCCAGGTGGACGAGGAGATGGTCGGCCTCGTACGCGAACTGGCCGGCCGGGGACGCAGGCTCGGGCTGCTCTCCAACATCATCGAGGACCTGGTGCCGGTGTGGGAGACACGGCACGGGTCGTGGCTCGGCGGGTTCGCGGCGCTGACGTTCTCGTGCCGGATCGGGGTGGCCAAACCCGACCGGCGGGCGTACGAGATCTGCGCCGAGCGGATGGGGGTGGCACCGTCCGACGTGCTGTTCTTCGACGACAACGAGGCCAACGTGGTGGCGGCGCGCGAGGCGGGCATGTCCGCGGAGCTGTTCACCTCGGCGGACCAGGTGCGCGCGCTGACGACCCTGCCCTGAGCGCCGGGCGTTTCCGTGTCCCGGCGCGGTCGGCTGGGCGAGGCCGCGGTGGTGGTCACGCTGGTGGTCACGGTGGTGGGCGGGGCCCCGTGGCGAGGAGGCGCGCCGGTGCGTGGCCTGATTTGACGAGGAGCGGATGGCGACCTAGTCTTTGTCTTCGCCCGGGAGTGAGCCGGACGCCAGATGGCGGCCGGGCCCCAGGGCAAATCCCTTCACAGCGAGCCACTCGGCCGGCGTGCTTCGGCGCGTGCAGGTCCGGGCCGTTCTGGGTGCGTCCACGTCACCGGAAATCCGGTTGATTCGACACGACCAGGGTGGCACGGTAAGTTGCGGGGGTTGCCTCTTACCAGGTGATCACCGATCTGGAGATTGACACCAGATCAGAGAGTCTGATAAGATAGCAACACGGAGTCTGCGCCTCTTGCAGTACTGAAGAGTACGCGTCCGTTTCTTGAGAACTCAACAGTGTGTTAAAAGCCAGTGCATGAACAATGCATGACCCCGTCATATCGGCGAAAGCCGGTGACGGATTCCTTTTAAGTTAGAGATCAGACCTTTAATGGAG
>NZ_JABWGO010000013.1 GCF_013363995.1 Nonomuraea rhodomycinica
CGGCCGTGTGGTCCTTCTCCAGGGTGGCCCGCATGGACTCGTACTGGCCGAAGCGCTCGAGGATCTGCTCGTTGGTCCATCCCAGTGCCTTGAGCAGCACGGTGACGGCCTGCTTGCGCTTGCGGTCGATGCGCACACCGACGCTGTCGCGCTTGTCGATCTCGAACTCGAGCCAGGCGCCCCGCGACGGGATCACCTTGCAGCCGTACAGGTCCTTGTCGGAGGTCTTGTCGACGTTGCGCTCGAAGTACACACCGGGCGAGCGGACCAGCTGGGAGACCACGACACGCTCGGTGCCGTTGATGATGAAGGTGCCCTTCTGGGTCATGAGCGGGAAGTCGCCCATGAACACCGTCTGGCTCTTGATCTCACCGGTGGTGTTATTGATGAACTCCGCCGTCACGAACATCGGGGCGGAGAAGGTCATGTCCTTGTCTTTGCACTCATCGACTGAGTACTTGGGCGGCTCGAACCGGTGGTCGCGGAACGACAAGGACATGGTCCCCGAGAAGTCCTCGATCGGACTGATCTCTTCGAAGATCTCTTCGAGGCCCGACTGGGTCGGGACGTCCTTGCGACCGGCCTGGCGAGCCGCCTCTACCCGGGCCTTCCACTTCTCGTTGCCGAGCAGCCAGTCGAAGGACTCGGTCTGCAGGGCGAGGAGGTCAGGAACTTCGAGGGGCTCCTGGATGCGCGAAAAAGAGACGCGACGGGGACCGGCGGGTACGGCGGAGGCGTTGCGCGAGGCTGCCAACAGATGTCCTTCCGAGGGCTCGCGGCGGACTGACTACACGCACGCCAGACAACCTCGCAACGTGAGCAAGCGGAGCGGGTCGTCAAAGGGCAGCGCAAAGGGGCAGTGTAGCCGAACGGCACACGCCTGTCCACTTCGCCTTCGCTGCATGCTCCACGTTGGTCGCAGCATCGCCCGTTCGAGCGGAAACGTCAAGCCCACAAGCCGGACTTTCCGCCGACCAGGGGCCCGGACGCTGGGTTTTCTCCCCTGCGTGATCGGGCGCCTACCGTCAGGCCCAAGACGATACCCGCGAACGGGGACGGTTAACGCTCCGTCACACCGAGGACCGAACCCATGCCGGCGACCGGTGTGGTCGTGAAGGAGGTACCCCGTCCTTTGCCTTCGCCAAACCTCATTTTTGGTAACAATTGACGGACCCGCCGCGCCCAGCCCCTCAGACGGTCCCGATCAGCGTCGACAGGTCCGCCGCCAGCCACCCGCGGTCACCGCGGACCATGGTCAGCCTGACCCGGTTCTGGCTGATCTGACGCTGCGGCGCCGCCTCCCCCGGAACCTCCCTGACCGTACCGGTGTTCACGAACAAGAGCACCTCGACCCGCCCGGGCTCCGCGCGTTCGACGGCCGCCGCCGTGACGGACGCCGTCTGCACGGTCCTCTGCGCCCTGGCCTTGCCGGCCAGGGACCTCGCCAGCTCGCCGTAGTAGCCGGACAGCGCGCCCGTCGTGCGCGACCTGGCCCGCGCCAGGTCGCGGTCCACCGTGCGGTAGTCGTACGACATCAGCTCGGGCAGCGCCGTACGGGCCGCCGCCGTCGCCTCCACGCCGTCCGCGTCGGCGCCGCGCAGGGCCCGCAGGTCGGCCCACATCACGCCGACGACCGCGCCCAGCACGAGCACGGCGACGGCCAGCACGGCGGCCATGACGACCCTCACACCAGCGCTCCTCTCCTCCGGGCACCCACCCGGACGGCGGGCTACATCTGCACGGCCTTGGACACCAGCCAGACCCCGCCGACCTTGACGAGGTCCATCGACCACCGGAAGAACCGGTCCTGCGGCGGCGCCTTGGAGCCCTCCCAGCGGATGTCCACGTCGGCCACCACCAGCACCCTGGCCGCCGAGCCCGTCATCGACACGAGCCCGGTGGCGCGCAGCACGCCGTCCTGCACGACCTTGTTGGCGACCGTGGTGCTCTTGAGCCGCCCCAGGTTCGCCTCGTACTCCTCGCGCGCCGCCCCGGTGGAGGAGTCGAGGATGCGCCGGGCGTCGGCGTCCACGGTCTTGTAGTGCAGCGACAGCAGGTTCACCGCGTGCGAGCCCGCGGCCCGCAGCGCCGCCTCGCGATCGTCGGCCCTGGCCTGCGCGTCCCGTTCCTGCGCGCCGATCCACAGGCCGGCCACGGCCAGCACGACGAGCAGCGCGGACATCGCGAGGATCAGTGGGCGACCGAACCGAAGAGAGAGATTCGTCACGTCCGCGCACCCCTTCCGCCGGCCGGATCATAACGCGGAGGTCACCGCGACCGGACGGGAATCGGCCGGACCGGCATGAGACGGCATGGATCGGTCAGCGACGGCGCGACTCAGGCGGCGGCCGCGTGAGCCCGGGTTGAGCCCGGGCGCTGAATCCCGGCGAGCTCAGGCGCCTGGGTCGGCGAGGGCGCGCAGGGCGGGGCGCAGGGCGGCGGCGAGGGCGTCAGGTGATGCTTCGCGCAGCTCGTCCAGTTCCAGAAGCTGGTGGCCCACGGTCACGCCCAGCAGGATCGTCGTCATGAGGGCCGCGCGCAGCGGGGCGTCCTCGCCGGGCAGCGACGCGCCGACCTGTGCGACCTGCCGGCCCAGCGTCTCGCGCGCCGTCGCGGCCGCCTCGGGGTGGGTGAGCATCGAGCGGAGCATCGCCAGGGACGCGGGCGGCAGCCGCATCTTCACGCCCAGGGTGGCGAGCAACTGCTCGACGGCCTCCTCCGGGCTCCCCGCGGAGCCGGCCGGGCCCGCGACGCGCACGGCCTCGGCGAAGAGGCGCCGCTTGTTGCCGAAGTACTGCATGACCAGCGCCGGATCGACCTCGGCGGACGCCGCCACGGCGCGGATCGTGGTGCGCTCGAAGCCGCGCTCGGCGAACAGCTCGCGCGCCGCGTCGAGGACCCGCTGCTCGGTCCTGCGGCGGCGCTCGGCGCGCGGCGGCGCTGGCTCGGTCACGGGTCGACTCTACATGCGTTGACCGGACTTCCCATTTCGCTCTACGCTCGTTGAGTCAACGCCTGTTGAGCGAAATGGGGTAATTCCGTGTCCATCGAGGAGACCGTGGCGGCGTTCCACCGCGCCATGCTGCACAAGTCCGCCGACGAGCTGGCCAACCTGTACGCCGAGGAGGGGCTGCACGAGTTCCCGTTCGGCGGGCTGCCGCCGCTCAAGGGACGGGAGGAGGTGCGCGCCGCCTACCGCGTGACGTGGTCGGAGACTCCGGCCGAGGTGGAGCGGGTCCGGATGGTGGCGCTCCACGCCACGGCCGATCCCGAGGTCGTGGTGGTGGAGCAGCAGACCGACGTGACGGTGGCCGGGAACCCGATCACCGTCCCGGGCCTGCTGGTGCTGCGCGTGAGGGATGGGCGGATCGTCCACACGCGCGACTACATGGACTCCTCCGCCATCAGCCGCGTCCGCGCCGCGGTCTGACCGGGGCCGGGCCCGCGGTCTGACCGAGGCCGGGGCCCGCGGTCTGACGAGGCCGCGGCCCCGGGCCTCGGAGCACGCCTCCGCCGGACCGACGCACGGACGTGGGTGTGCCCGGTTGACCACCACACGGGTGCCGGGACGCCTCCGGTGGCCGCGCGGACGCGGGCGCGCCCGGGGGCTGCCACATGGGCACCGTGACGCCTCCGCCGGACCGCCGCGCGGGTGGGGGCGGGGGCGGGGCGCACGGTGCTCGGCGGCCGCTGCACAGGCGCGGCACCTGGTGAGCCACCGCACGGGTGCCGGGGCGCGTCGACCGGGCCGCCGCAGGGACGGCGGCGTGCGCTGGGAACGGCGGCCGTGGGACGTGGGGGCGTGCGGGCGTGGGGGCGTGCGGGCGTGGGGGCGTGGGGCGTACCGAGAACCGCGGGCGTGCGAACGTGGGGGCGCACCGGGAACGCCGCCGTGCGAGCGCGAGGCCACCGTACGAGCGCGAGGCCACCGTACGAGCGCGAGGCCGCCATGCGAGCGCGAGGCCGCCATGCGAGCGCGAGAACGCGTCGGGAAGGGCGACCGTGCGGGCGTGGGGACGCACCTGGAACGGCCGTGCGGGCGTGAGAGCGGCTCGGGACCGGCGGCCGTCCGGGCGTGGAGGTGGGCCCGGTGGGTCGCCGGTCAGCGGGTGGTCAGGTCGAAGACCGTCACGCCGCCCACCGTGATGGCCGTGAACGTCTCCTGGACCCACGCCGCGATCCGGGCCGCGTCGTCGCTGCCCCCGCTGCCCGAGCCCCCCATGCCGTTCGTGCCGCCCATGCCGCCCATGCCGCCCATGGCCGGCATGCCCGTCCCGACGAAGTAGTGGATCTTCTTCTCGGCCACGTACTGCTGGAAGCGGGCCAGTGTGGGCGCCGGGTCGGTGCCGTTGAAGCCGCCCACCGCCATCACGGGGAGACCGGTCGCGAGCTGGTACCCGGCGGCGTTGTTCGAGCCGACAGTCGCCGCGGCCCACGTGTAGGCGGCGGCGTCCCGCTCGAGCAGGGTGGTCAGCTCGGCGGACGGGGTTCCCGCGTTCAGCAGCCCGCCCATGCCGCCGGGCCGGCCGCCGCCCATGCCGCCACGACCTGCGGCGCGCCCGTCCGGGAACGCCCCGCCCGGCTGCCCCGTGCCCTGCCGCGCTCCCCCGGGCAAACCCTGACCGGGCTGGGCGCCCATGGGGCCCGTGCCCGTCGCCCGGCCTCCGCCGCGGAACCCGCCGGGGCCGCCGAAGCGTCCCGGACCGCCGGTGGAGGGGCCGGCCGTCGGGATGGCGCCGGTGTGCGGCGAGGAGGCGGTGTCCACCGCGTACGCGGCCGGCCCGGCGAGGCACACCACGACCGCGCCCACGACGACCGCACCCCACCATCTCGGCGCCCGCCCCCGTCCCGGCTCCCGCCCTTCCCGACTTGTCCGAGCTTGCTGGGCGGCCGGCCCGCCCTGGGCGGCGTGGGCGGCCTCGCGGATCCGGACCGCTCCGTGTGTCAGGGCCGTCCGCTCCGGGCCGCGCCGGCCGTGCTCCCCGACCGCCTCCGGCTGAAGCGGGCCCGCCACGGCAGAGCGCTCCTCGACCGGCAGCCCCCGTACGGCCGGATCGGGCCGCATGTCCTCCTGACCGGCACCCTCCGCGACCGGACTTTCCCGTACGGCCACGCGCCCCGTGGCGAGGCGCCCCAGGGTCAGGAGGGCCGCCGCCAGCGCCAGTCCCGCCACCAGCACCACGGGCCCCAGCCAGGGGTTCCAGTCCTCGTTACGCGTCAGCAGCACGTACGACCACAGCACCGTCACCGCCGTGACCGCGGCCGGCAGGACCGGCTCCCGGCGCTCCCACGCCAGCGCGGCGCCCGCTCCCACCAGAGCGGCGATCGCCGGCGCCAGCGCGACCGTGTAGTACGCGTGGAAGATCCCCTGCATGAAGCTGAAGATCAGCCCCGTGACGACCAGCCACCCGCCCCACACGCCGAGCTGCGCGCGCGCCGCGTCCGTACGGGGCGCGCGCCGCGTCAGCCACAGCCCCGCCCCCAGCAGGATCAGCGCGGCGGGCAGCAGCCACGAGATCTGGCCGCCCGCCTCGGCGTCGAACAGCCGCAGCGGCCCCGCCTCCTGGTTGAGGTTGCCGAGGCCGCCGTAGTCGGCGCCGTTGAGCCGCCCGATGCCGTTGTAGCCGAGCGCCAGCTCCAGCACGCTGTTGCTCTGCGAGCCGCCGATGTACGGCCGGTCGGACGTGGGCACCAGCGCCACGGCCAGCAGCCACCACCCGGCCGACACCACCATGGCCGCCCCGGCCAGCGCGAGCTGTCCCACCCGCCGCCACGCGCCCGTCGGAGCCGTCAGCAGGTACACCAGCGCGAACCCCGGCAGCACCAGGAACGCCTGCAGCATCTTGGCCAGGAAAGCGAACCCCAGGCACACCCCGGCCAGCACCAGCCACCGGGTGGCGGCCCGCTCCTGCGCCCGCACCACGCAGTACGCGGCGAGCGTCATGAGCAGCACCAGGAGCGCGTCCGGGTTGTTGAAGCGGAACATCAGCACCGCCACCGGCGTCAGCGCCATGACGGCGCCGGCCAGCAGCCCCGCCCAGGCCGGGAAGCGCCGGCGCACGGTCGCGTACACCACGGCGACGGTCGCCACCCCCATGAGCGCCTGGGGGACGAGGATGCTCCAGGTGTTCAGCCCGAACATCCGCGCGCTGAGCTCCATCGGCCACAGCGACGCCGGCGTCTTGTCGACGGTGATCGCGTTCGCGGCGTCGGACGAGCCGAAGAAGAACGCCTTCCAGCTCTGGGTGCCGGCCTGCACGGCGGCCGAGTAGAACGCGTTGGCCCAGCCGGACGAGCCGAGCCCCCACAGGTAGAGCGCGGCGGTGGCGGCCAGCAGGCCGCCCAGCGCCCATCGGGTCCTGACATGCGTGGTGGTGGTCACGCAGGCCAGGCTAGGAACGGCTCCTCCGCCGGCCATGAAAGGCGCATGAGAATCTGCTGAGCACCCGGCCGGGGCCCGCGAAGAACGCCCGGGGCGACGGCGTACCGGGGCCGCGGCGTACGGGGGCGCGCGGCCGTGCGGGGGTGGCGGCCGTACGGGGGTGGGGACCGTAAGGGGGTGGGGACCGCAAGGGGGTGGGGACCGTAAGGGGGTGGCGGCGTAAGGGCGCGGGCACGCAGAAGGGGCGGCACACCCGGCACCAGGGTGTGGCCGCCCCTTCTGGACGTACGACCTCGCGAGGCGCCCGCGAAGGGCGCCCGGAGAGGGGTGTTACTTGACGGTGACGGTGGCGCCGGCGCCCTCGAGGGCAGCCTTGGCCTTCTCCGCCTGCTCCTTGTTGACCTTGCCGTCGAAGACCGGCTTGGGAGCGCCGTCCACCAGGTCCTTGGCCTCCTTCAGGCCGAGGGACGTGAGGGCGCGGATCTCCTTGATGACCTGGATCTTCTTGTCGCCGGCGGCCTCGAGGATGACGTCGAACTCGTCCTGCTCCTCGACCTCGGCGGCGGCGGCACCGCCACCGGCGGGGGCAGCGGCGGCGACCGCGACGGGGGCGGCGGCCTTGACGTCGAAGACGTCCTCGAACTGCTTCACGAACTCGGACAGCTCGAGGAGGGTCATCTCCTTGAACGCGTCGAGCAGCTCGTCGTTGCTGAGCTTCGCCATGATGATTTCCTCCGTATGGGACTTGCGAAAATTAGGAACGGGACCGCGGTGTGTGCGGCAATCCCCGAGCTACTCGCCCGCCTCGTCGCGCTTGGCGCGAAGGGCTTCGGCCAGCTGAGCCATCTGCGTGGGCAGCGCGGCGAACATCGCGGCAGCGGCGCTCTGCTTCGCCTTGAGCGCGCCAGCAAGCTTCGCGAGGAGAACCTCGCGGGACTCGAGGTCGGCGAGCTTGGTGATCTCAGCGGCGTCGAGGGCCTTGCCCTCCAGCACGCCACCCTTGATCACCAGAAGGGGATTGGCCTTGGCGAAGTCACGCAGACCCTTGGCCGCCTCGACGACGTCGCCCTTGACGAAGGCGACAGCGGTCGGGCCGATCAGCAGGTCGTCCAGACCCGTCACGCCGGCCTCGTTGGCCGCGATCTTGGTCAGGGTGTTCTTCGCCACGGCGAACTTCGCATTCTCACCAAGAGCAACGCGCAGCTGCTTGAGCTGGGCGACGGTGAGACCGCGGTACTCGGTCAGAACGGCGGCGGCGCTGCCTTCGAACTCGCTCTTGAGCTCGGCAACCGCTGTCGCCTTATCCGCCCTCGCCATGGGCCTCCTTCCAGATGTGCCACCGGTGAAGGCCCACAGAAACGAGAACAGCCCCGGGCGCAGGGCGCACACGGGGCTCACGCACATGGATGAACCATGCGGGAAACTCGCATCACACCTGCGCGGGCCGTCCGCTTACGCGGATCCTTCGGTCGTCAGGTAGTCAGGCACCCGACAACAGCCGGCGGTCTTCGGCAACGACCAGAGTACGGCCTGGCCGCCGAGTTTCCAAATCGCTCTCGAGACCGATCGCTCGGTCGCTGGTGGACTCGTCCTGGTCGGACTAGTTGGTGGTGCCCTTGGGCATCTCACCGACCTGGTCGGCGGGCGGCGCCTCGATGTTCACCGGCTCGTTGAAGCCCTTGAAGAACAGCGTGGCGTCGAGCGTGGTGCCCTGCTCCTTGCCGTTCAGGGCGAGCTTGCGCGGCAGGCCGTCGGAGCCGACCCACACGTCGAACTTGACGTCCTTCAGCTCCGCCAGGCCCCTGCGGGCCTGCTCCTGCTCGTCGGCGGGGAGCTGCTTGACCGCCACGTCCGTCGGGAACGTGCCGCTGTAGTGCGTGGTGTCCGTGCCGTCCACGGTCTCCGTGCCGACGGACTTCACGTCCTGGGACGTGGTGACCATCTTGGTGACGTTGGCCAGGTCGAACTGCTGGACCTGGTCGAGCGTCTGCCTGACCTGGTCGGAGCCGCCCATGTCGCTGAGCGACACCTTGATCCACGGCTTGGTGGCGCCGACGAGCTCCTTCAGCGCCTCGACCTTGACGTACACCGTGTCGCCCTGGAGCACGGCGCGCACCCCGCCGGGCAGCGCGCGCTGGCCCATGTCGACGGTGTCGAGCGTGAGGTCGACGGCGAGCTGCGGCTTGCTCTGATAGAGCATCCGCCCCTGCACCTTGCCGCTGTCGTCCTGCGAGCCTGTGACGTTGACGACGGCGTCCACGGTGTAGCTGGTGACCTCCGCGGTCTTCTGCGCGGCCTGCGCCAGCACTTCGGAGGCGGCCAGGTTCACCTGGATCGGCTGCGTGTTCGAGCCGCAACCGGTGAGCGTGACCGCCACTAACGCGGCACCGGCCGCGGCAGTGGCGAGAGAAATCCTGCGCTTCAGCATGTCTTGACCCTACGTGTCAGTAGCCGGGAATGCCGTCTTCCCCGGAGATCTAAGGGAAAACCCAGGGTCGTCCCGGACCATCCCGTGGTGCCGTCGCCTGTCCGGGTCAGCGGTGCTCAGAGATCCACGGACTCGCCCGCGGCGAGGCGCCGGATGGTCGTGCCCAGGCCGGCCGCCTCGCCGGCGAGGACGCCGTCCAGGACGCGCAGGCCCCATTCGCCGAGCAGTCCGTCGTGGATGGCGTAGGCGCGTCGCGGGGACAGTTTCCGCAGGTACGCGATCAGATCGGGCACCGTCATCCAGGGCGCCTGGCCGGGGACGAGCACGGTGGGGACGTCGAGCAGGGTCAGCGCGTCACCCGGATGGAAGACCTCGTCGTCGACGACGAACCCGACGTTGTCCACGGGCGGCACGTCGGGATGGCTGAGATGGTGCTTCTCGCCCACGGCTCTCACCTGGAAGCCCGCGACGGAGAACGTGTCGCCGTCACGCACCACGGTCACGCGGCCGGCGAGGTCGGGCAGTTCGAGCGCCACGCCGGGACAGGTGTAGACGGCCAGGTCCGGATCGTGCGCGGCGGCGGCGCGAAGGCGGTCCGGGTCGAGGTGGTCGAAGTGCTGGTGCGTGATGAGCACGGCCTCCGCCCCGCTCAGGGCCTCGGCCTCCGGGGTCATCATGCCGGGGTCGATGACGAGCCCGCGCCCGTCCTTCTCCAACCGCACGCAGGCGTGCCCGAACTTCGTCAGTCTCATAGCGGCATCGTCCGCCACATCCGCCTCATGCCGGGCCGCCTCCCCTACCAGCGAACACGAACGGCTGAAGGGCGGCACCGATGTGATCGTTTTCCGAGTCCTGCCGCCGGGTGAAGCGGGCGCCGCCCCGGCGGCCCCCCGGCCCCGTTGTGGCACGAGTCCCCCAGCTCCACCTTCACGCCGGGCGCCACCCCGGCCGCGGCCCCGACGGGGGTCGCCCGGGGCTGGCGCGTGCACACGTTCCCTTCTCCCGACGTCCACGCGTTCGGCGACGTCGCCACCGCGCGGGACGGCTCGGTCTGGGCGGTGGGCCCCCGCCGGACGGCAGGCCCGCCGGTGGTCTGCGGGGTGAGCACGCTGACGAGACATCCGGTGGTGCGCTGGACCGGCGCCGGCCGGCGCCTTCCCGTCCGAGCGGCCCATCAGCGATGCGGTCGCCCTGGACGACGGCCAGGTGTGGGCGATCCCGGAGCCGGCGCGCGGCGGCAAGGGCTGGGTCCGCCACTGGAACGGGCGCTCCTGGCGGAAGCCGGCGCTGCCGTTCGAGCCGTGGGCGGTGGACGCCAGTGAGCGCGGCGGCGTCTGGGTCGTCGGCGGGGTCCGGGATGACGAGGTGCGGGGACGCCCGGCGATGGCACGCTGGGACGGCCGCGCCTGGCACAGCCTGCCCGTGCCCCCGCGGGCGAGAGGGGTTGAGAGCCTGCTCACCCAGGTGACGGTCGAGGCGGCGGGGCAGGTGTGGATGCTGGGCGAGTCGTGGCGGATCTGCCTGGACGAAGAGGGCGAGGCGATCTGCGACGAAGGGTCGTACGTGCTGCGCCCCGCCGCGCGCGGCGGTCCCGACCGGCCGACCGGCCTGTGGCGGGAGAAGGACGAGGCGCTGCAGGTGTACCGCTCGACCGGCGTCTGGGAGACGGTCGCCCGGATGGGCATGAACGCCCTCGGCGTCAACGCCCTCGTTGTCGCCGACCGAGGACTCTGGGCGGCGGGATTCGTGTCCTACGACAACCCGCCGACGTACTCCTACGGCGCGGTGTGGCGCGCCGAACGCTGACGGCCGCACAGCCGGCGCGAACCCCTACGCCCCTACAGGCCCGTACGCGAACGGCCCCCGCCTGCGAGGAGACGGGGGCCGTTCGATGTGCGCCCGAAGGCGCGGAAGGTCGTTACGCGTCGAGCTCGGCCGTGAGGCCGCGCGTGGCGTTGGGGTCGACCGGGACGCCGGGGCCCATGGTGGTCGAGAAGGTGACCTTCTTGACGTAGCGGCCCTTGGCGGCCGACGGCTTGAGACGCAGCACCTCGTCCAGCGCGGCGGCGTAGTTCTCGATGAGCTTGCGCTCGTCGAACGACGTCTTGCCGATGATGAAGTGCAGGTTGGCCTGCCGGTCGGTGCGGAACTCGATCTTGCCGCCCTTGATCTCCGTCACGGCCTTGGCGACGTCGGGCGTCACGGTGCCGGTCTTGGGGTTGGGCATGAGACCGCGCGGGCCGAGGACGCGGCCCAGGCGGCCGACCTTGCCCATGAGGTCCGGGGTGGCGACCACGGCGTCGAACTCGTTGAGCCGGTTGCCCTTGGCGATCTCGTCGATCAGCTCGTCGGCGCCGACGATGTCGGCGCCGGCCTCGCGGGCGGCCTCGGCACGGTCACCGGTCGCGAAGACCAGGACCCGGGCGGTCTTACCGGTGCCGTGCGGAAGGTTGACCGTGCCGCGCACGATCTGGTCGGCCTTGCGGGGGTCGACGCCGAGCCGGACGGCGACCTCGACGGTCGCGTCGAACTTGGTGGTCGACGTGTCCTTGGCGAGCTTGGCCGCCTCGGCCGGGGAGTAGAGCTTCTCGCGGTCGATCTTCGCCGCGGCGTTCTTGTGCGCCTTGCTGCGCTGCATGATGTCTCCTTGTGGTCCGCGGGCCAGCGCTGGGCCCTCCCACGGGATGGGAAAAGGTCAGTCGGCGAGGGTGATGCCCATCGACCGGGCGGTGCCGGCGATGATCTTCTCGGCCGCCTCGATGTCGTTGGCGTTGAGGTCGGGCATCTTGGTCTCGGCGATGCTGCGGAGCTGCTCGCGGGTGAGCTTGCCGACCTTGTCCTTGTGCGGGACCGCGCTGCCCTTGTCGAGACCCAGAGCCTTCTTGATCAGCTCGGGCGCCGGCGGCGTCTTCGTGATGAAGGTGAAGCTGCGATCCTCGAAAATGGTGATCTCAACGGGGATGATGTTGCCCCGCTGGGCCTCCGTCGCAGCGTTGTACTGCTTGACGAAGTCCATGATGTTGACGCCGTGCGGACCGAGGGCGGTACCGACCGGCGGGGCGGGCGTGGCCTGGCCAGCGGGGAGCTGAACCTTGACGAGCGCCGCGATCTTCTTCTTCGGAGGCATGTGTCCTTCTCCGGGTCCTGATCGTGATGCTGTCCGGGCGCGGGTGCGGCCGGACATGTCGGAAGGCCGCCCTTCGCGACAGGCGGCCAGCCGAACGTCTAAGTGTAGGTGATCGTCTTAGATCTTCGAGACCTGGTTGAACGACAGCTCGACCGGGGTCTCGCGGCCGAAGATCGAGACGAGCACCTTGAGCTTCTGCGACTCGGGGCTGATCTCGCTCACCGAGGCGGGCAGCGTGGCGAACGGGCCGTCCATGACCGTGACGGACTCGCCGATCTCGAACTCGACGGTCGGGCCGGTGGCGGTCTTGGTGGCGGCCTTCTTGCTCTCCTCGGTGGGCTCCGGGGCGAGCAGCTTGGCGACCTCGTCGAGGCTCAGCGGGCTCGGCTTGTTGGACAGGCCGACGAAGCCGGTGACGCCGGGCGTGTTGCGCACCGCGGCCCACGACTCGTCGGTCAGCTCCATG
Organism: Nonomuraea rhodomycinica; assembly: GCF_013363995.1. Classification (GTDB taxonomy): domain Bacteria; phylum Actinomycetota; class Actinomycetes; order Streptosporangiales; family Streptosporangiaceae; genus Nonomuraea; species Nonomuraea rhodomycinica. The sequence continues at coordinate 12,404 of NZ_JABWGO010000013.1, forward strand.
CGCACCAGCACGTAGCCGGGCAGCACCCGCTCCTTGACCGGGACCTTCTTGCCGCTCTTGAACTCCTGGACGGTGTGCGTCGGCACCTCGACCTGGTAAATGTAGTCCTCCATGTTGAGCGACACGTTGCGGCTCTCGATGTTGGACTTGACGCGGTTCTCGTAACCGGCGTAGGAGTGGATCACGTACCACTCGCCGGGAAGGCCGCGCAGACCGCGCTTGAACTCCTCGACGGGATCGACGTCGGGCTCTTCGACGTCGGGCTCAACGTCACCGTCCTCGGCTGCGGGAGCCTCGTCGGCGGCGCTCTCGTCGCTGTCCGCGAACTCGGCGCCGTAGGACTCCTCAGTGGCCTCGGCGGCCTCTTCCGGCTCGTCGCCCCACTCGCTGCGGGGCTCCTCCGCCGGCACTGAAGACTCGGACACGGTGACTTTCCTCTTCCGTCGAATTTCGTCGAATCGAATGGCGACTCCGTCAGGCGGCCTTGACGACCCCGGCGCGGATCAGGATCCGCCGAAGACCTTGAGGACGGCCCAGCCGAGGGCGCTGTCCAGCCCGTACACGATGGCCACCATGATCAGAACGAATACCAGGACGACCGTGGTGTAGGTGACAAGATCCTTGCGCGTCGGCCAGATGACCTTGCGCAGCTCGTTGACGACCTGCCGGTAGAAAAGGGCAGGCGTAGTGCGAGACTTCTTCTCACCACTGGGCTTGCCTGCGGTCTCGCCGCGCGTGTCGATCGCCACAGTCCTCACCTGAATCTGTCGTATCCAACGCAGTTTGCGGCGCGCCTTACACGCCCATTATTGCGCGGACCGCACTCGCAGGGCACGAGGGACTCGAACCCCCAACCGCCGGTTTTGGAGACCGGTGCGCTACCAATTGCGCCAGTGCCCTATGTCGCCAACCACACTACCCTGATCAGCTCACTGCCTGGACCGAACCGCACATCGACATGCGGCGGTACGACCAGGCGAAAGTGTATCGGTGGATCCCCATTCCGTCGAACTCATTCCGATCTCCCAGCTCAGAGCCCTCGCGACGGGCCCTCGCGACGGGCCGCCACGACGGGCCCTGCGGCGGGTCGCGGCGGCGAGGAGATGAAAGCATGGGGACATGTCCATGCGACCTCGCGTCTCCACGCGAATCTCCGCGATCTCCGAGTCGGCCACCCTCGCCGTGGACGCACGGGCGAAGGCGATGAAGGCGGACGGCCGCCCGGTCATCGGCTTCGGCGCCGGCGAGCCGGACTTCCCGACGCCCGACTACATCGTCGAGGCGGCCGTCGAGGCGGCCCGCGACCCCCGCTTCCACAAGTACACGCCCGCCGGCGGCCTGCCCGAGCTGAAGCTCGCCATCGCCGACAAGACGCTGCGCGACTCCGGCTACCGGGTGGAGCCCACGCAGGTCCTGGTCACCAACGGCGGCAAGCAGGCCGTCTACGAGGCGTTCGCCACGCTGCTCGACCCGGGCGACGAGGTCCTGGTCGTCGCGCCGTACTGGACGACGTACCCCGAGGCGATCAAGCTGGCGGGCGGCGTCCAGGTCGACGTCGTGACCGACGAGACGACCGGCTACCTCGTGACGGTCGACCAGCTGGAGGCGGCGCGCACGGAGCGCACGAAGGTGCTGCTGTTCGTCTCGCCGTCCAACCCCACGGGCGCGGTCCACACGCGCGAGCAGACCGAGGAGATCGGCCGCTGGGCGGCCGAGCACGGCCTGTGGGTGGTCACGGACGAGATCTACGAGCACCTCGTGTACGGCGGCGCCGAGTTCACCAGCATCGCCACGGCCGTGCCGGAGCTGGCCGACCGGGTGGTCGTGCTCAACGGCGTGGCCAAGACGTACGCGATGACGGGCTGGCGGGTGGGCTGGCTCATCGGCCCCCCGGACGTGGTGCGGGCGGCCACCAACCTCCAGTCGCACGCCACCTCCAACGTGGCGAACGTCTCGCAGATGGCCGCGCTGGCGGCGGTGCGGGGCGACCTGTCGGCGGTGGAGCGGATGCGCGAGGCGTTCGACCGGCGCCGGCGGACCATGGTGCGGATGCTCAACGAGATCCCCGGCGTGGTGTGCCCGGAGCCGAAGGGGGCGTTCTACGCGTACCCGTCGGTCAAGGAGCTGCTGGGCAAGGAGCTGCGCGGGCGGCGGCCCGCGTCGTCGGCGGAGCTGGCCGAGCTGATCCTGGAGGAGGCCGAGGTCGCGGTGGTGCCGGGTGAGGCGTTCGGCACGCCGGGGTACTTCCGGCTGTCGTACGCGCTGGGCGACGACGACCTGGTCGAGGGCGTCAGCCGGATGGCCAAGCTGCTGTCCGAGGCGCACTGACACCCGGGCCGTCCGGGGGGCGCGGCGGCCGTCCGGGGCCCGGCAGCCGCTGCGAGTCCGTCAACCGGTGCGAGTCCGTCAGCCGCTGTGTGTCCGTCAGCCGTCCAGGGCGACGCCGTCGGCGACGTCCCGGACCTCGTGGGCGAGTCCCGGCGTCGCGGCCACGTACACCGCGACGCCGGGCCGTTCGAGCCACATGAAGTTGCGCATGTCGCCCCGGGTGCGCCAGCGGAGCGCCGGCATGCCCTCGTACGCGCCGAGCCCGGCCCTGCTGACCAGGCCGGCGAACGTCTCGACGGACCGCACCCCGCACACCACCCCGACCAGCAGCTGCTCGCCGCCGCTGCCGCGCCAGGTCCGGCCGCGCACGTGGAGCTTGCGGGTCAGCGACTTGACCCGGTTGAACGCGGGGCCGCGGGAGAGCCCGGACGGCACGTAGGTGAGCGTCACGCTGCCGTCACCGCAGGTGAGGTCCGGATACGGCGTCTCGTGGACGGTGACGGGACCGGGCGTGGTGCGCGCGGTGTGCGTCACGGGCACGTCGGAGCCGCAACCGGCCACTGCCAGCACGATGATCGCCGAGGCCAGGCAGCGGCGCATCGACCCCCCATGACTATGTGTGGAGACTCAGGGAAAACCTCCCCAGTCTCCTACAAGACTCCGTACGGAGGCGGCAACAGGAAGCAGCTCCCCGGCGAGCGGCTCCCCGACCCGGACGCGGACCCCGAGGCCGGGGCGCAGGAGCCGGACGACGGTGCGGCCGCCGCGCGGGTCACGGCCGACCATGGCGGGCCTGCCGCCGACTGCGGTCTCCCTGGAGCCGGGCGGTGCGGTGCGGCGGTAGGCCGCCCAGCTCGCGGCGATCGCGCCGTAGTCGGCGCGGACCTCGACGAACCGGTCGCCCGCCGCGTACCCGGTGGCCCGGACGTCGGTCCCGTGTCCCGCTACCGTCCCGTGTCCCGCTACCGTCCCGTGTCCCGCGGCCTCGGTGTCCGGCACGGAGGAGGGTCGTGCGGCCCAGAGGGCCCACACGGTACGTGTGCCGGGGCCCGTGTCGGCCGCTCCCCCGCCCGTTCGGGTGAGCCCGGCCGGGAGGTGGGTGAACCACAGGTCGGCGGAGACGACGGCGAGGGTGGAGGCGGGGCCGGGAGGCGGCGGCGCCTGCGCGGGCCCGGCGGGGGCGCCTGCCGTGGGTGGCGCGACGCCGGGCGGCGCGGTCACGAGCGCTCCCGCCCCGGGCGAGGACGCCGACGACTCCCCGGAGCGCGGCGGCGGGTCGAGGGCGGCGGCGCGGGGCGGGCGGCCGAACCCCGAGGAGAAGATCCCCAACACGGTGGCCGCCGCCACCCCGAACGCGCCGAGCGCGAGCACCGCCCGCCACCACTGCCCGCCCTGCCGAACACCGGGGCCCTCCCCCGCGCGCTCTTGCAGGGTCACGGCGTCACCCGGAGCCACAACCTCTCCCGGCTCTCCCGGGGCCGAGCCGTCCCGTGGGGCCGGGTCCTCCCATGGGGCAGGGCCCGCTCCCAAGGCCGAGCCCTCCTGTGGGGGCGGAGCAGGGTGGAGGGGTGGGGTGCCATGGGAGGCGACGGCCGCCGGCGTGCCCGTCTCCCCGGGGAACCGCCGGGGTGGCGCGTCCTGCGGGGGACGGGGGGTCATCGCCTCAGGGGTCATGACCGTAGGATCCCCGCTCCACCGCCGCCCGTGGTGCCGTTCGCACGACTGGCCCCCGCTCAGCCGGCGACGGGCACGGGTCACCTGATCGGTTCGATGCCCTCGGCGATCTTCTTCAGCTCGGCCATGGCGTCGACCTGCTTGGCGTACTTGGGGCTGATGCACACCTCGACCGCCATCTCGTCGCTCACGAGGAAGCCGATCGTGGCCGTGGCGTCGTCCCGGGGCTCCTTGACGACCTCCCCGCCGTCGGTGAGGTTGGCCAGGTAGCCCTCGCGGTCGCCGATCGCGACGGACGGCAGGGTGTCCATCCGGCTCCGGACGCGCTTGGCCGCCTCGCCCTTGTACACGACGATCTGGACGCCGTACCCGCGGCTGTCGTCACCGCCGTCGGGCGCGTACGAGGTGGCGTAGCTGGTCTTGCCGAAGCCGTTCTTGCCCGACCACCGGCTCCAGGCCAGGCCCTCGGGCAGGTAGCCGACGTGGATGCCGCCGAACGTGCGGCCGTCGCCGAGGTCGCCGAGGTCCTGCGGCCGGCTGATCGGGGGCAGGGAGGTGAGGGCGACGAGGGAGCCCCTGGCGACCTCCGCGCCGGCGGCGGGCTTCTGCGTGACGACGATCTCGTCGGCCGACCCGGGGCTGAACGGCTCCGCGCCGTCCAGGCCCAGGCCGGCCGCGCGTACGGCCGCGACGGCGTCGGCGATCTTCATGCCCGTGACGTCGGGCATGGTGACGGAGTCCACCACGGCGGTGTCCTGGCCGGAGGTGGGCGAACCGGCGGGAGCCGCGGGGACGGCCCCTCCGGTGTTCAGGGCCGGCGGCACGGCCACGGCGACGGCCGCCGTCACGAGGGCGGCTCCGGCCACGCGGAACCTCATGACGTGGGCGCGGTGCCGGCGGCGCACGGTCCGGCCCAGTGTGGGCGGGGCCTGCACGTGGGACACCTGGCGCTCCATGGCCTCCGCGAGGAGGTCCTCGACGTTCATGGCATCGCTCCTTCGGTGACGTTCATGCGTTCGCGGATCCTGGCCAGGCCGCGCGCGGCCTGGGACTTGACGGTGCCGGGCGAGCAGCCGAGCAGGGCAGCGGTCGCGGCTTCGGACTGGGCCTCCCAGTAGCGGAGGACGAGCACGGCCCGCATCCTGGGCGGGAGCCTGCGCAGTTCCTCGAAGAGCGCGTCGCGCAGGTCGAGGTCGGGTGAGGGCGCGGCCGTCTCGGGCGGCCGCGCGAACGTGATCTCCTGGATCAGGCGGCGGCGCCGCGCCTTGCTGATCGCCGCGTTGACGACGATCTTGCGCGCGTACGCATCGGGATTGTCGCCCCGGATCCTCGGCCAGTGCCGGTAGACCTTCTCCAGCGCGTGCTGGACGAGGTCCTCGGCGTCGTGGCTGGTGGCGCCACAGACCAGGATCGCGGTGCGCATGAGCGAGGTGCTCCGGGCGGCGAGGAACTCGTCGAACGCCGCCTCATCTTCATCCGTCATGAGCGAGGGTCCCCTTTCGCCCCTCCTCAACGCGTGAGTACCGCACCGGGTTGAGTGGCACCATAGGGAAATGGCACGTCCGCTCGACGCTCTCCCCAAGGCTCACCTGCACCTGCACTTCACCGGATCGATGCGGCACTCGACGCTGATCGAGCTGGCCCGGGAGCAGGGCCTGCACCTGCCGGACGCCCTGGAACAGGACTGGCCGCCGCGCCTGCGGGCCACCGACGAGCGGGGCTGGTTCCGGTTCCAGCGGTTGTACGACATCGCGCGGTCGGTGCTGTCGCGGCCGGAGCACGTCTACCGGCTGCTGCGGGAGACGGCCGAGGACGAGGCGGCCGAGGGGTCGCGGTGGCTGGAGATCCAGGTGGACCCGTCGGGCTACGCGCACCGCTTCGGCGGGCTGACGGCGACGATGGAGCTGGTGCTGGACGCGGTCGGCCGGGCCGCGGAGCACGCGGGCGTGGGGATCGCGGTGGTCGTGGCGGCCAACCGCACGCGCCACCCGCTGGACGCCAACACGCTGGCGCGGCTCGCGGCGCAGTTCGCGGGGCGGGGCGTGGTGGGGTTCGGGCTGTCGAACGACGAACGCCGGGGGCAGGCCCGCGACTTCGAGCGGGCGTTCCGTATCGCGCGGCGGGCCGGGCTGCTGGCGGTGCCGCACGGCGGTGAGCTGCTGGGGCCGCGCAGCGTGGCGCAGTGCGTGGAGGACCTGGGCGCCGACCGGCTGGGGCACGGGGTGCGCGCGGCGGAGGACGAGCGGCTGATGGAGCTGCTGGCGCGGCGGGAGATCTGCTGCGAGGTGTGTCCCAGCTCGAACGTGGGGCTCGGGGTGGCCGAGCGGGCGAGCGACGTGCCGGTGCGGCGGTTGTTCGAGGCGGGGGTGCCGATCGCGCTGGGGGCCGACGACCCGCTGCTGTTCGGGTCGCGGCTGGCGCGGCAGTACGAGCTGGCGCGCGAGGCGTACGGCTTCACCGACGCGGAGGTCGCGGAGCTGGCGCGGCAGTCGGTGCGGGCCTCGGCGGCGCCGGAGGAGACCCGCAAGGAGCTGTTGAAGGAGATCGACGACTGGCTGGCCGCGCCCGGGTGAGCGCCGCTCCCCGGTGGGCGGTCAGCGTAGCGAGGCGGCGATGCGGGCGGCGCGGTCCTTGTCCCCCGCGCCCTCCAGGCGGTGGCCGACTCCGCCGTTCTCCCAGATCAGGGTGGGCGCGGCCTGCCGGAGCGGCACGGAGGTGCCGTCCTCGCGCTTGATGTAGCCGAGGGGGTGGGCGCCGCCGATCCACAGGGCGTCGATGCCGCGGGCGTGGACCTGCTCGGGGAAGGGCGGGCCGAGCTGCTTCCACAGGTACGGGCTGATGGTGCCGTCGAACTGGTCGAGCCGCAGGCCGCCGGGCCACAGCATGGAGACGACGCGCCCGCCGTCGGCGACGGTGACGGTGTCCGGGGCGCCGAGGGCGGCCGGGGTCCGGACGGGGAAGCGGACCATGGCGCGGGCCTCGGCGAGGGTGACGGCGCGCTCTCCCGGCAGCGAGGTGGGCGTGGGGCCGCCGGGTGTGGTCGTGCCGGTCGTCGGGGCGCCGCCGAGGCGCAGTTCGATCCCGGCGTACCGGAGGATCTGCGCGACCGCGGCCCTGCCCTGCGGGGTGGCGGCCGTGAGGGCGGCCACGGCGAGCACCACGGCGGCGACGACCGCCCACCGGCGCCTGCGCCACGTGCCCGGTGTGCGGGTGACACGGGAGGCGGGGGTGGCGGCCAGGCGGGCACGGACGGCTGCCGCGACGTCGGCGGGCGGCGGCGCGGGGACGTCGAGGGCGTCGCCGAGCGCGAACAGCTCAGCTTCGAGGTCGCCGAAAGCATCGGAGTCGCCGAAATCGTCGCGATCGCCGCGATCGCCGCGATCGTCGTCGTGGGGTTCACGCGAGCTCACCGCCCACCTCCTCCCTCAGCCGGGCCAGCCCGCGGTGCGTGCTGGACTTGACGGTGCCCACTGGACGGCCGAGCACCTCGGCGGTCTCGGCCTCGCTCAGCTGTAAGAAGTACCGGCAGACGACCGCGTCGCGTTCCCCGTCGGGCAGGGCGCGGACGGCCTCCAGCAGCCGGGCGCGGCGGTCCCCGGCCACGGCGGCGCCCTCCGGGTCGTCGGGGGCGACGGGGTCGGCGACGGCGCCGAGCCGGGCGGCGAGGCCGTTCCTGCGCCCGCGCGAGCGGGTGAGGTTGTGCGTCTCGTTGGCCACGATCCGCAGCAGCCACGGCCGGAACGGCGACCCGCGGCGGAACGACGCGAGGGCGCGGTACGCCTTGACGAACGCCTCCTGCACCACGTCCTCGGCCTCGTCGGCGGCGCCGAGCATGGCGGCGGTGCGGTGGGCGAGCGCGCTGTAGCGGGCGACCAGCGCCTCGTAGGCGGTCAGGTCACCGGCGAGGGAGCGGGCGATGGCCTCGTCGTCGTCCATGGGCGGGTCAGATTCCACCGCATCCCGGACGGTCTGGGAAGACCCGTTCGGCGCATCATGTGACCTTCGAGCCCGGCCGGGCACTAGACTCGGGCCAATCCGCGAGCCCTTAAAGGAACGGGACTATGTCTTCAGGGTATGACCGTGTAGTGCAGCCGGCGGCCGGCGACGAGGCGTTGGAGAACCACCTCGGAGGCGACGAGGCCAAGAACTACCGGCAGTACGAGCTGGACATGGTCGCCCCGCACGTCGGGCGGTCGATGCTGGAGATCGGCTCCGGCCTGGGCCACTTCGCCGAGCAGTTCCTGCCGCGGCTCGACCGGCTCGTGGTGAGCGACTTCGACCCCTACTGCGTCGAGCAGCTGCGCAAGCGCTTCGCGGGTCGCGACGACATCGACGTGCTCCAGTTCGGGCTGCCGACCGACATCCCGCTGGAGGACAAGGTCGACACGGTCGTGATGATGAACGTCCTCGAGCACATCGAGGAGGACGCCGAGGCGCTGCGCTCGCTGGCGAAGGTGACGCTGCCGGGCGGGCGGATCATCATCTGGGTGCCGGGCTACATGCAGCTCTACGGGGACTTCGACCGCAAGGTCGGCCACGTCCAGCGCTACACGCCCAAGACGCTGCGCTCGACGGTCGCCAAGGCGGGGCTCGACATCGACGTGCTCAAGCCGATCAACTTCCTGGGCGGCATCGCCTGGTGGGCGGCGGTGCGGCGGGGCGGGGTGGGCTACCCCGACCCGCGGCTGGTGAAGATCTACGACCGCACGGTGGTGCCGGCGACGCGGCTGATCGAGCGGTTCATCACGCCGCCGTTCGGCCAGACGGTCTTCTGCGTGGCCCGCGTCCCCCGGTAGCCGTCACTTGATGGAGCCGGCGGTGAGGCCGCCGACGACCTTCCGCTCGATCAGCGCGAACAGGATGATCACCGGGATGGTCGCGATGACCGAGCCGGCGAACAGGCTCTGCCAGTCCACCTGGTACTGACCGATGAACGAGTTCAGCGCCACGGTGAGCGGCTGGTTCTCGGGCGTGGTGGCGAGCGTGAGCGCCACCACGAACTCGTTCCACGCGGCGATGAACGTGAAGATCAGCGCGGTGATGACGCCGGGCATGGCCAGCGGCAGCGTGATGCGGAACAGCGCCCCGAACCGGCCGTTGCCGTCGATGAACGCGGCCTCCTCCAGCTCGCGTGGGATGGACGAGAAGTACGCGTTGAGGATCCACACCGCGAACGCCAGGTTGAACCCGCCGTTGACCAGGATGAGCGACCAGATCGAGTCCACCATCCCGAACTGGTAGAACTCGCGGTAGATGCCGACGAGCATCGCGGTCGGCTGGAACATCTGGGTGACGAGCACGAGGATGAGGAACGCCGTGCGCCCCCGGAAGTTGTACCGCGCGGAGTAGTAGGCGGCGGGCAGGGCCACGAGCAGCACGAGGATGGTGGACCCGGCGGCCACCTTGAGGGTGACCATGAGGTTGCCGGCCAGGCCGCTGCTCCAGAAGCCGGTCAGGCTCGACAGGTCCCACTCGGTGGGCAGCAGGGTGGCCTCGCGCAGCGAGTCCTGGGGCCGCATCGAGGTGAGCAGCATCACCAGGTACGGGAAGACGAAGATGAACGCGATCACGTAGGCGGCGGCCGCGGTGATCGTGGTCTTGAGCCTCGGCATGGCCCGCCGGCCGGGGGGCCGGGGCCGGGCGTGCTGGCGGGCGGTGGCGGGGGGCGCGGTCGTGACGGCCATCAGGCCACCTCCTTGTTCCAGCGGGAGACCTTGAGGAAGATCACGGTCAGGACGAGCACCATGCCGAAGTTGACCACGGACATGGCGGCCGACTCACCGATGTTCGAGCCCTTGAGGATGAACATGAGGATCGTCGAGGTGGCGGTGGAGTAGCCGGGCTGGCCGTGCGTCATCGCCCAGATGATCGGGAAGCTGTTGAAGACGTTCATCACGTTGATGAGCGCGGCCACGGTCAGGGCGGGCCGCAGCAGGGGCAGCGTGATGGACCAGTACGTGCGCAGTCTGGACGCGCCGTCCATCTTGGCCGCCTCGTAGACGTCGGCCGGGATGGTGGCCAGGCCGGCGAGCAGCGCGTACGTGGTGAACGGCACGGAGACGAAGACGGCGACGAAGACCAGCCACGGCATGGCGGTGGAGGCGTCGCCGAGCTGGTCGGCCGAGGCGCCGCCGAGCGCGTCGAGGAGGCCGAGCTTGACCCGGATCTGGTTGACGACGCCGACCTCGGGGTCGAGCATCCACTTGAAGATGATCGCGGTCATCAGCACGGACGCGGCCCAGGGCGCGATGAGCGCCCAGCGGGCGACGCGGCGGCCGGGGAAGCGCTGGTTGAACAGCTGGGCGAGGGCGAGCGAGACGAGCACGGTCAGGGCGACGACGGCGACGACCCAGATGACGCTGCGGACCATGATGTCCGCGAAGTCCTTCTCGTCGAACAGCTTGTCGTAGTTGGCCAGGCCGTAGAAGCCCTGCTCCACCCCTCGCCGGTTGATCTTGAGGAACGACGACCGGATCATCTCGACGACCGGCCAGAGCACGACGAGCGCGATGAGCACGACGGCGGGCCCGGTCCAGGCCAGCGGCTCCAGGGCGCGCAACCTTCTCATGAACTACCTTCCAGGACGGTACGGCCGGCGCCCCGGCTGCGAGACACCGGCCGTACGGTGCGCCGAGGGGTCAGCCGGCGTCGGCGGTCTTCTGGAGCTCGCCGAGCACCTTGGCCGGGTCGTCCTTGACGGCCCCGCCGATGGTCTGCTTGATCTCCGGGTTCAGGTCGGCCCACTTGGGGTCCTGGAACGGGTAGAAGCTGGCGTTGGGCAGGGCGTCGAGGAACGGCTTGAGCTTCTCGTCGCTGGACAGCTTCTGGATGCCGCCGTTGGTGACGGGCAGCAGCTTGTACGTGTCGCTGATCTTCTGGGCGGCGGAGCCGGTGTAGAAGAAGTCGAAGAACTTCTTGATCTCGGCGGCGTGGCCGTTCTTGTTGAACGCCATGATCCAGTCCATGACGCCGAGGGTGGTGTCGAGCGGGCCGGACTTGCCGGGGATGGGCGCGACGCCGTACTTGTCCTTCAGGCCGGCCGCGTCGAAGATCGGGATGGACATGGGGCCGCCGTTGACCATGCCGACCTTGCCGGCGCCGAAGTCCTCCCAGACCGTCTTGCGGTCCTTGGTGCCGGGGTTGGGGGTGGTCAGGCCGGCGTCGACCAGGCCCTTGAGGTAGGTGAACGTCTCGATGTTCTGCGGGGAGTTGATGGCCCACTTGCCGGAGGCGTCCTTGTAGCCGCCGCCGTTGCCGAGCATCCACAGGAACGACTCGGCCTGGGCCTCCTCCTGGCCGAGGGGCAGGCCGAACGGCTGGCTGACGCCGGCCTTCTTGAGCTTCTCGGCGGCGGCCTTGAGCTCGTCCCAGGTCTTGGGCGGCTCGCTGATGCCGGCCTTGGTGAACAGGTCCTTGTTGTAGAACAGGGCGCGGGCGGAGGAGACGAACGGGATGCCGTAGGCGGTGCCGTCGACCTTGCCGAAGTCGGCGAACTTCTGCAGCATGTCGCCGGAGACGTTCGGGGAGAGCACCTCCTCGACCTTGTAGAGCATGTCGTCCTTGGCGAAGCCCGAGTAGTCGCCGGTCTGCAGGATGTCGGGCACCTGGCCGTTCTGGACCATGGTGGCGACCTGCTTGTCGATGTCGTTCCAGTTGATGACCTGGACGTCGACCTTGATGTTCGGGTTGGCCGCCTGGAACTCGTCGACGACGCCCTTCCAGAACGTCTCGCCGGAGTTGGGCTTGCCGGGGCCGTCGCCGTAGTCGGCGGCGACCATCTTCAGCGTGACCTGGCCTCCGCCGGACGCCTTCTGGTCGCCGGACGAGCCCGAGCCGCCCGAGCCGGAGCCGCAACTCGACAGGACCAGCATGGCCGCCACGCCGAGAGCGGCGCCGCCCGCAAGCTTGATTCTCACCTGTGTACCGCCTTCTCGTCGGACGGGGTCCCTGCTGGTCCGTACCAGTCGCCGTCCCGCCCAGAGGGATATGGGGGTGCGTGAGCCGTCTCGCCACGCGTTTGCGCCAGCGTAAGCCCGCTTTCGACAGCCGGTCTATACCGGCTCGTCTCGGTTCGGCAACATCTGGGGCGGAAAGCGCTGACCAGCGGTCTAGACCGGTGTCTCAGGTGATCTTCCGGCGGATGTTCTCCCCGCCCTCGGGCGCGCCGACCCACGGCCCCTCGATCGACGGGTCGAGGACGCCCTCCTCCAGGAACCCGTAGCGGCCGTCGAGGACGTACCGGGCCAGGCGGACGTCGGCGCTGTCGCTGTTGTCCCAGAGCCGGGCGAACAGGGCGTCGGCCCGCCGCCTGGCCTGCCGGCAGAAGGTGTCGGCCAGCTCGTACGGCCGGCGCCCCAGGTCGGCGGCGTCCTCCTCGGCCCTGACGCAGGCCGCCGTCATGGCGAACAGCTCGGCCCCGACGTCCACGATCCGGCCGAGGAACGCCTGCCGGTGCTCCAGCCGCCCCTGCCAGCGGGACATGCCGTAGAACAGCGACCGGGCGAGCTTGCGGCTGGTCCGCTCCACGTAGCGCAGGTGGTGGGCGAGCGGGCCGAAGCCGGCGTACGAGGTGGGCAGGTTGCCCGTGCCGGCCACGAGCGTCGGCAGCCAGCGGGCGTAGAAGGCGCCGGCCCGTCTGAGCGCCCGGGCCCGCGCCTGCGGCGAGGCGTCCGGGTCGATCAGCTCGCCGGCGGCCGACAAGTGGGCGTCGACCGCCTCGCGGGTGATGAGCAGGCGCATGATCTCGGAGGAGCCCTCGAAGATGCGGTTGATGCGGGAGTCGCGCAGCATCTGCTCGGCGGGCACGCCGCGCTCGCCGCGGGCGGCCAGCGACTCGGCGCTCTCGTACCCGCGCCCGCCCCTGATCTGGACCAGTTCGTCGAGCACCTGGTAGGCCATCTCGGAGGCGTACAGCTTGGCCAGGGCGGCCTCGATGCGGATGTCGTTGCGCTGGTCGTCGGCCATGCGGCTGGTCAGGTCGCAGACGGCCTCCAGGGCGTACGCGGTGGCCGCGATGAAGGAGATCTTGGTGGCGACGGCCTCGTGCCGCCCGACGCTGCGCCCCCACTGGACGCGGGCGTTGCCCCACTCGCGGGCGATCTTGACGGCCCACTTGGCGTTGCCCGCGCAGGTGGCCGGCAGGGAGAGGCGGCCGGTGTTGAGCGTGGTGAGGGCGATCTTCAGGCCCTGCCCCTCGCGGCCGATGAGGTTGCGGGCCGGCACCCTGACCTGGCGGAACTCGGTGACGCCGTTCTCGATGCCGCGCAGGCCCATGAACGCGTTGCGGCGCTGCACCGTGATGCCCGGCGTGTCGGCCTCGACGACGAACGCGCTGACCTTCTCGCCGGTGCGGGCCATGACGACGAGCAGGTCGGCCACCACACCGTTGGTGGTCCACAGCTTGACGCCGTCCAGGACGTACTCGTCGCCGTCGCGCACCGCGGTGGTGGACAGGCGGGCGGGGTCGGAGCCCACGTCCGGCTCGGTCAGCAGGAACGCGGAGATCTCGCCGCGCGCGCACCGGGGCAGGAACTCGCGCTTCTGCTCCTCGGTGCCGAACAGCTTGAGCGGCTGCGGCACGCCGATCGACTGGTGCGCCGACAGCAGGGTGGCCAGCGCGGGGCAGTACGAGCCGACCAGCATGAGGGTGCGGCAGTAGTAGAGGTACGGCAGGCCGAGCCCGCCGTACTCCTCGCCGATCGTGATGCCGAACGCGCCGAGCCCGGCCAGGCCCTTGACCACCTCGTCCGGCACCTGGGCGGTGCGTTCGATCTCGGCCGGATCGACGTGCGCGTCCAGGAACCTGCGCACCGCGCGCACGAACTCCTCGCCCCGCTTGGCCGCCTCCTCCGCCGGGACGGGCGCGGGGCGCACGAGGTCCAGCCGGAAGTCCCCGAGGAACAGTTGCTTGGCGAAGCTGGGGCGCGTCCATTCCTTCTCGCGGGCCTGCTCGCCGAGCTCTCTCGCCTTCGCGTACTCGCTCATGGCATCCTCCCGCCGACGTTACGCTCCCTGGGGATGCCTGTGTACCCGGCGCTCCGGCGAGATCACCTCAAGGGATCGTCACGCGTGCCACCGGGCGGCGGGCCGAGGCGCGCGTCGCCACCAGGGCCACCACCGCCAGCCCGGCCGGCACCAGCAGGTACGCCCCGCAGCAGGCGAGCGCGGCGAGCGCGAGCACGGTCGCGACCACGGCCATGACCCGCAGCGGCCCGCGGGGCAGCACCCGCACGGCCGCCGCCACGCCGGCCGCGGTCACCGCCGCCAGGCAGGCCGACGTGGCCCGCATCAGCGTGTCGAGGTCCACGGTCCAGACCAGCGCCAGGCCGGTCGTCACGGCGGTCGCCCCGGCCAGCAGCCCGAGGCTCCGGTACGGCGTGCCGCCGGGCCCGCCGCCCCGGGCGAACCAGGCGGGCAGCGCGCCGTCCCTGGCCAGCGCCGCCCCGAGCCGGGAGGCGCCGGCGACGTAGGTGTTGATCGCGCCGAAGGTCAGCAGCACCGCGACGCCGCCGACGACCGGCCGGGCCGCGGAGCCGGCGCCGATCTCCAGCAGCGCGGCCAGCGGCACCGGGCTCTCGGCGGCGCGCCGGCCGAGCACGCCGATCGTGGTGAGGGCCACGCCCAGGTAGAGCACCGTGATGAGGGCCAGGGTGGCCACGGTCGCCCGGGTGAGCCCGCGGCCGTCGGCGAACTCGGCCGACAGGTGGCTCGCGGCCTCCCAGCCGACGAAGGCGAACAGCAGCACCCCGGCGGCGTCCACCACCCCCGGCAGGCCGTACGGGGCGAAGGGGGTGAAGTGGGCGGCCTGGGCGTGCGGCGCGGCGGTGAGCACGGCGCCGGCCAGCACCGCGACCAGGGCGAGCACCATGCCGAGCTGGAGCCGCCCGGAGGTGCGCAGCCCCGCGGCGTTGGCCGCGAACGCCAGCAGGAGCAGCGCCGCGGCGACCGCCCACGCCCCGGCGCTGGAGTCCAGGCCGAGGGCGGCGGCCACGTACTCGCCGCCCACCAGCGCCCCGGCCAGCGCGCCCACGGGGATGACGCCGTAGAACCACCAGCCGACGACCGCCGAGGCGCGCCGGCCGAACGCCAGCGCCACGAAGCTGGCCACTCCCCCGCCGTCGGGGTAGCGGGCGCCGAGCGCGGCGAAGGTGAGCGCCACCGGCACGCTGAGCAGCAGCAGCGCGGCCCAGGCCAGCACCGAGGCGGGCCCGGCCGCGGCGGCGGCGAGGTGCGGCAGCACCAGCATCCCTGGTCCGAGCACCGCGCCCACGAGCAACGCCGTCCCCTGCGCGGCCCCGAGCCGCCCACCGGTCTGTCCTGTCATATCCCGAAAAACTAGTCATTCGCCCGCTCTGGTGGCATAGCGACCGAACAGACGGCCGGAACCGGTGCGAGACTGCCGTCATGGACGAACTAGATTCGGCGATCGTGCGCCTTCTCCAAACAGATGCGCGCCAGTCCAACCGCGAGCTGGCCCGCAAGCTCGGCGTGGCGCCCTCCACCTGCCTGGAACGCGTCCGCGCGCTCACCCGGCGCGGCGTGATCCGCGGCTACCACGCCGACATCGACCCCGCGGCGCTCAACCGGTCGGTCCAGGCGATGGTGTCGGTGCAGGTGCGCCCGCTCAGCCGGGAGGTCATCGACGCGTTCAAGCAGTCGGCCGCCGAGCTGCCGGAGGTGCTCAGCGTCTTCGTGCTGGCGGGCGGCGACGACTTCCTGCTGCACGTCGCGGTGCAGGACCTCGACCACCTGCACGCGTTCCTGCTGGACCGGCTGAGCAAGCGGCGCGAGATCGCCGGCTTCCGCACGTCGGTCATCTTCCAGCAGGTCCACGACACCGCTCCGGCGCGGCTGGACTAGCACCTCGGCGAAGGCGTCGCGGAAATAATCGGTTGCGCCCCTTCCCCCGCGTCCCCTACCGTCCAGGACATGCGTTTCTTCCTGTGATGAGCGGGGCCGACCTCGATCGGCCCGGCCACTCGGCAGCCCATCCGCCCGGCGGTGTCCACTCCCGCGGGCGAGTCCGTCCAGACGCGGCAGCTGAGCTTGTCGACCGGCGTTCCACAGCCGCGTCGCGAGTCACGCGAAGGAGTCTCGTATGCGAGTACGTGCCAGCGGTAAACGAAAGAAGAACGCCCCCAGCCTTCCGGGGAGTCCGGCCTCGCCGGCGCCCCGGAAGCTGCCCAAACTGCCGCAGCGGCCGATCGCGCCGCCGCGGCGCATCCCGCCCAAGGGGCGCTAGACCACTACCGGGATGGTGGTGAAGTGCGGCGCGCGGCCCGTACGCCATGGGCCCCCGCACACCACCGCGGCGCCCCGGCCTCCACGTGGGGCCGGGGCGCCGCGCTGGACCGCTTCTCGGGTCAGAGGCGTTCGATGATGGTGACGTTGGCCTGGCCGCCGCCCTCGCACATCGTCTGCAGGCCGTACCGGCCGCCGGTGCGCTCCAGCTCGTGCAGCAGCTTGGTCATGAGGATCGCGCCCGTGGCGCCCAGCGGGTGGCCGAGGGCGATGGCGCCGCCGTTCGGGTTGACCCGGGCCGGGTCGGCGCCCAGCTCCTTGATCCAGGCGAGCGGCACCGGGGCGAACGCCTCGTTGATCTCCACCACGTCGATGTCGTCGATCGACATGCCGGCCCTGTCCAGGGCCTTGCGGGTGGCCGGGATCGGCGCGGTCAGCATGTAGACGGGGTCGTCGCCCATGAGCGCGAGCTGGTGGATCCGCGCGCGCGGGGTGAGGCCGTGCTCGCGGACGGCCCGCTCGGAGGCGATGAGCACCGCGCCGGAGCCGTCGGAGATCTGCGAGGAGGTGGCCGCGGTGATCTGGCCGTCCTCCTTGAGCGTCTTCAGCTCGGCCATCTTCTCCAGCGTCGTGTCGGGACGCGGGCCCTCGTCGTCCTCGACGCCGTTGACCGGCGCGATCTGGTCGCGGAAGTAGCCGTTGGCGACCGCCTTGGCCGCCCGCTGGTGCGACTCCAGCGCGAACCGCTCCAGCTCCTCCCGAGAGAGGCCCCACTTCTGGCACATCAGCTCCGCGCCGCGGAACTGCGAGATCTCCTGCTTGCCGTAACGCTCGACCCACCTGTCGCCGAACGGGAACGGCATGCCCTTCTCCAGCGCCGCCGTGATCGAGGCGCCCATCGGCACGATGCTCATGGACTCGACACCGGCCGCCACGACGAGGTCCTGGGTGCCGGACAGCACGCCCTGGGCGGCGAAGTGGACCGCCTGCTGCGAGGAGCCGCACTGCCGGTCGATCGTGACGCCGGCCGTGGTCTCGGGGAGCCCGGCCGACAGCCACGCGTTGCGCGCGATGTCCATGCTCTGGGGGCCGAACTGCATCACGCACCCCATGATGACGTCCTCGACCGCCGCCGGGTCCACGCCGGTGCGGTCGATCAGCGCCTTGAGCGTGTGCGCGGCCAGGTCAGTGGGGTGGACGGTGGAAAGGCCGCCCTTCTTCTTGCCGACCGGGGTGCGGACCGCCCCGACGATGTACGCCTCTGCCACAGTGCCTCCTGAAACCGAGCATTATTCGGTTATAGGGAGAGACTACAACAGAACGATGCTCTACGCCTTCCCGGCCGGAGGCAGCAGATCGGTCACGGCGTCCACCCGGAACCGCCACCGGTCCACCACCAGGCCGTTCAACGCCTCGGCCAGCCGCAAGGCGAGCGCGCCCAGCCGCTCGGCGTCCTCGCCGCGCAGCTCGATCGCCGTCAGGTCGGAGGCGAACGGCAGCAGCTCGCCCACGGCCGGCGGCCGGCCCTTCTGCGGCACGACGAGCACCCGCACGCCGTCGCCCAGGTGGACGAACTCCTCCTCCTGCTCGACCTCGCCCAGCTCGGCCTCCAGCAGGGGACGCAACTCGTCGTCGGCCGGGCGTACGGGGACGATCACGGCGGGCCCGCCGCCCTCCTCGTCGGCCGGATCGCTCACCTCGCCCCGGCACACCGCGAGCCCGCCCAGCCGGAACGCCAGGCCCTCCGCGAGGTAACGGTCGAAGAAGTCGAACGGCAGCGGCCCCTCGGCCGACACCCGCACCGCCCACACCTGCTCCAGCACGCCGCCCACCAGGTCGGGCTCGGCCTCCACCGGCGCGTGGACCCGGACGTCGGTCGCGACGAGGTCCTCACCGTCCTCGCGGGCGTCGGGATCGGCCAGCCGCACCAGCCGCAGCACCTCACCACGCGCCGGCTTGGCGGGCAACGCCGCCGTCGGGCCAGTACGCAGTCTCCGCTTCGCCATCCAGCCCATGCGCGCCTCCGCGATCAGCTTCGATAGGAGCTCGTCATCGTCGCGTAGACGATGATGTTATCGGTGTAGTGACCGATCGCGCGGTTGTACGTGCCACCGCACGTGATGAGGTGGAGCTGCGCGTTGGCCCGGCTGCCGTAGACGCGCTCGGTCGGGAACGTCTTCTTGCTGGCCTGCTCGATGCCGCCGACCGTGAACACCGCCGTGACGCCGTCCTGCCGCTTGACCTCGATGGTGTCGCCGTTGCGGAGCTCGTGCAGGCGGCTGAAGACGGCGCCGCGCGTGTAGGTGTCCTTGTGGCCCAGCATGACGGCGGCGCCGGCCTCGCCAGGGGTGGCCATCTCGCGGTACCAGCCCACCAGGTTGGGATTGTCGGCCGGCGGGACCTGGATCGTGCCGTCCTTGGCCAGACCGAGCGACTTGACCGGGGCGTTCACGCCGAGCTTCTTGATCACGACGCGGACCGGGCTGGAGGGCATCATCGGCGGAGCCGGGTCCGGCAGCGGCAGGGGCGGCGGCACGGTCGGGGCGGCCTTGAACAGCGCCTGCGCCGGCTGGCCGGTGGCCTTGCCGTCGGGCTGGGCGCTGAGGGGCAGCTGGTCGCGCCGGGAGGAGGCCAGCCCGTACTCCTCCGGGGAGTTGAAGACGATCAGCATGCCGGCCACGACCGTGACCACACCCGCGATGGCGGCCAGGATGAGGACGGTGCGCAGCACCCGCCCGCCGGGGTCGTCGGGCGGCTCGCCACCGTAGGGGTAGTGCTGGGCCATGGCGCCGTCAGCCCCTGTTGACGCCGCGGCGACGCATCGCCAGCCCCCCGACGCCGGCCGCCAGGATCAGCGCGGAACCGACCAGCACGAACATCCGCCCGTCGGGCCCCATCTCACCACCGGCACCGGTGTTGGCACCGGCCTTGGGGGTCTTGGACGAGCGCTTCGTGGGGGTCTCCACCACGGTGACGTAGCTGGTCTTGGTCTTCTTGGGGGTCGGGGTCGTCTTGGTGGGGGTCGGCGTGGGGGTGGTCGGGGTGCTGCTGGGGGTCGAGGTGGAGGTCGACGTCGAGGTCGAGGTGCTGGTCGGGGTGCCGGTGCCGACGACGAAGGCCAGAGTGGGGCCGCCGCCCGCGCTCTGAGGCGCGCAGTTGTACCACGTGGTGTTGTTGACCTTCAGCGCGAACCCGTCGCCCTTGATGGCGACCGTGCCCGTCGCCGTCGGTGTCACCACGATCTTCATGTTGGGAAGCTGCGGCGTCGCGCCCGGGGTGATCACGCTGTAGGGCGTGACCGCGCCAGAGGCCACGACGGGCAAGGAGGTGATCGGCGTGCCGCTCGGCGTCACCGTGGCCTCGGCGGCGAGGGTGGCCTGGGCGCTGATCGTGGCCGGCGCGGTGAGTGCTCCGGTGGTGGGCTGCACGATCTGCCAGTTGACCGTCACCGTCGCATGTGGCGTGGCCGCCGCCGGCGTCACCAGCTCCATGCTGAAGGGAACCGTCATGGTGGGCGCGGGCGATGGGACCCCGGCCCCGGTGGCCGGCGTGCAGACGTAGGGGCGCTCCACAGGGGTCGCCAGTGCCGCCACAGCCGGGACGACACCGAAGATACCTGCACCTGCTGCGGCTAAGGCGGATGTCTTGAGGGCGAGGCGGCGGCGCCGCGCCTTGGACGTCAGCACTGTCCTTCTCCGTTTCGGCACAGGTTCAACAGGCGTACCAGACTGGCAGCCATTGGTCACGGTTAGGTTGAGATCTTACGAATTGTGCCTGTAAATCTCCTGTAAACCGGGAAACCCGCGCAAATGCGGCGCTACCCCTTCTTCTTGGACAAGGTCGCGTAAACGATGACGTTGTCCGTGTAGGAGTGGGCGGTCTTGTTGAAGACGCCCCCGCAGGTGATCAGCCTGAGCTGCGCGTTCGCGGTGTTGCCGTACACCCGGCTGGTGGGGAACGAGGTCTTGCCGACCTGCTCGATCCCGCTGACCGTGAACTTGGTCACCTTCTTGTCCGACCGGTACACGTAGATCGCGTCGCCCTTGGCCAGCTCCCGCAGGCGGTAGAAGACGGCGGCGCCCTTGCGGGTGCTCACGTGGCCGTTGATCACCGAGGGCCCCAGCTCGCCGGGCACGGGCGAGAAGCGGTACCAGCCCGCCTGGTTGGGCTTGGACAGCGGCGGCGTGGTCAGGTTCCCCTTGGAGTCCACCGTGACCGAGCCGATCAGCGCGTTGACCTTGATCTTGGGGATCTTGATGCGGGTCGGCGCGGGCTTCTTCTTCGTCGTGGTCTTCGCGGGCGGGATCGCCGCCACGACCGGGGCCGCGGCCGGGGGCGGCGGCGCGTCGAGACGGGCGGGGGTCAGGGGCACGTCCTTGCCGCCCGGGCCGACCGTCGGCGACAGGACGAACGCGCCCATGTTCTGGATCTGCACCGTGCTCGGCTCGCCCTGCGCGACCACGCCCGGCACGGGGGCGGAGCCGTCGTCCACGGCGGGGGCCAGGGACAGCAGTCCGGCCATGATGGCGCCCACGCCGCCCAGGGAGCCGGCGACCAGCAGCCCCGGCATCGCCTTGTCGAGCGCCGCCTTACGCGCCCGCGCGCGCTCGTGCGCCTGCCCGGCCGCCGGCGCGTGCGCCTGTCCGGGCGGCAACGCGTTCGGCTGCCCGGCTGTCAGTGCGTTCGGCTGCTCGGGCGTCGGCTCGTTCGGCTGCCCAGTCGTGTGCTCGCTCATCAGCGGCCTCCTCCGGCGTGCGCGGCCTGCCGTCTGCGCAGCAGCAGCCCGCCCGTGGCGCTCCCCATCAGCAGCAGCGAACCGCCGGCGATCAGCCCGTACGAGGAACTCGTGGGCTCCGGCGCCTCACCCGTGTCCACCCCGCCCTTGGGGGTCTTGGCCACCTGGGCCTTCACGTACCTGGTGGTGGTCGCCTTGGGCGACCGGGTCGGCGTCACCGTCGCCGTGGCCGTCGCGGTCCGCACACCTCCGGTGACCACGCTGACGTGGGACGAGCCGGGGGTGTGGGAGTAGGGCGAGGAGTTGTTCGGGTTCGGCGTGGTGGCCGTTGACGTCGGGGTGCCCCCGGTGCCGGTCGGCGTGGGGGTCGTCACGGTAGGAGTGGGAGTCGTCGGCGTGCTGGTCGGGGTGGCGCCTGGCACGACGACGTCGATGGCGCCGGGGTCTCCCACGATCTCGCAGTGCGCCTCCTTGTAGGGCGGCGGCACCTCACTGTCACCCGTGGTCACCCGGAAGGCGTCAAGGTACGCCTTCTTGGCCTCCATATTGACGATTTTGATGGTGTGCTCGCCATACGTCTGCACCGGCGAGGTCCAGAGCACCTCTTTGGACTTGGTCCCGGTCATCGGCGTGCCGTTGGTGTCCTTGCCCGGCTCGACCAGCGGGTCGGTCACGGCCTTCCCGTCAAAGAACACCTGCACCGGCCCGAGGTCCCGCTCGCGTCTGCCGATGTAGGCGACCTGGGTACCGGTGAAGGTGAGTTCGGCGGAGGCGCCCTGCTGTCCGGTCTCACTCACGTCATAGAGGTGGTCGCCGAACTCCTGCTCAGTGTGGTGTGACCACCAGGGGCCGTCATACTTGATGGCCTTGTTGGAGTCGTTGACCATGACCTCGCCCTTGGCGGGCTTGAACCTCACGGTCAGAGCGCCCGGCTTCACTCGGATCTTTCCGGGACGCTGGATCGAGCCCGCATCGGACAGCCCTTCGGGGAGCTCCAAGAAGGAGCCGGGCACCAACTCGGGCTGCTCCTTGGATCCGGTGGGCTGTAGCTGACCTTTCCAGGCTCCGCTGATGTCCACCACGCCTTCGAGGTCGAGCGTGGAGCCCTTGGCGAAGAAGCCCGGAGATCCGAACCTTCTGTTCTCCTCCAGGTAGCTCAGCGACCAGCCGACGTCCAGCATGCCGCCGGCCGCGATCCGGGGTGTGACCCTCGCCTCGACCTTGACTCCGGCTCCCGCGATGCCGTCACGGCATTGATAGGTGACGACCAGCGACGCCTCGGCCTGCCCAGGGTGGGATGCCGCCACGAAGGCGGCGGACGCGGCCATGCCGACCGTTGCGCCGATCAACGCCTTGCGCCACCGATTCACGGACACTCCCGACACACATCGACCGAAGGTAGATCTTAAGGCGATTCCACTTTCAATCAGCCGATGTTCGGCACTTGTGATGAAGCCGTGTCCACTCCACAAAGCAGGCGCTCAGCCGGGGTATACCTCGGGGTAACAGAATCGTATTCTGGCGTCCGTACCGCCCGCCCTGGAGGAGACCGATGGAGCGAGACCTCTTCGAGGAGGAGCACCTGCTCTTCCGCGAGACCGTGCGCGAGTTCATGGCCCGGGAGGTGGTCCCGCACCACGCCCGCTGGGAGCAGGACGGCATCGTCCCGCGCGAGGTCTGGAAGAAGGCCGGCGAGATCGGGATGTTCGGCTTCTCGGTCCCCGAGGAGTACGGCGGCGCCGGCGTCACCGACTTCCGCTACAACACCGTGATCGTCGAGGAGATCATGCGCCACGGCGCCACCGGTCTCGGGTTCTCCCTGCACAACGACGTCATGGCCCCGTACATGGTGGAGCTGACCGACGACGCGCAGCGGCAGCGGTGGCTGCCGGGGTTCGCGAGCGGCGAGCTGATCACGGCGATCGCGATGACCGAGCCCGGCGCGGGCAGCGACCTGCAGGGCGTGCGCGCCACCGCCGTCCGCGAGGGCGACCACTACGTGCTCAACGGGCAGAAGACGTTCATCACGAACGGCGTCAACGCCGACCTGGTCGTGGTCGTGGCCAAGACCGACCCGGACGCCGGGGCGCGGGGCATCACGCTGCTGGTCGTGGAGCGCGGGATGGAGGGGTTCGGCCGGGGCCGGAACCTCGACAAGATCGGCATGAAGGCGCAGGACACCGCCGAGCTGTTCTTCGAGAACGTGCGCGTGCCCGTGGCCAACCGGCTCGGCCCCGCCGAGGGACAGGGGTTCTTCCAGCTCATGCGCAACCTGCCGCAGGAGCGCATGTCGATCGCGGTGGGCGCGGTGGCGGCGGCCGAGACCGTGCTGGAGCAGACCGTGGAGTACTGCCGCGGCCGGCAGGCGTTCGGCCGCAGCATCGGCTCGTTCCAGAACACCAGGTTCGTCCTGGCGGAGCTGGCCACCGAGACGGAGATCGCCCGGCACTACGTCGACAAGTGCGTCCTCGCGCTCAACGCGGGGCGGCTGAGCGCGGTGGACGCGGCCAAGGCCAAGTGGTGGACCACCGAGCTGCAGACCAAGGTCATCGACCGCTGCCTCCAGCTCCACGGCGGCTACGGCTACATGATGGAGTACCCCGTGGCCAAGGCGTGGGTGGACAGTCGCGTGCAGACGATCTACGGCGGCACCACCGAGATCATGAAGGAGATCATCGGCCGCTCGTTCGGCTTCTGACGGGCCAACGGCCCCTGCGGCTTTTCGCGCGGACCCGGCATGGCCGCGCGCGCCGGGCTTTCCGGCGGCGCATACTGGGCAGCATGGACGGCGGCCTGATCCTCCTGGTGTTCCTCGCGTTGCTGTTCGCCTGGGGCCTGAACCGTGTGCGGCGCGCGCTGCGCCTGGGCGCCGTCGGCTACGCCGGAATCATGATCGTCTTCGTGATCGTCATGCTGCTGCTCTGGGGCCAGACCTTCCGCTAGCCCTGGACGAGACCCGCCTCGTAGGCGGCGATGACCAGATGGACCCGGGTCCGGGCGCCGAGCTTCAGCAGCAGGCTGCTGACGTGCGTCTTGACCGTGCTCAGCGTGACGTACAGGGTCTGCGCGATCTCCGCGTTGGACAGGCCGCGCGCCACCAGGACCAGCACCTCCCGCTCGCGTTCGGTGATGTCCAGGCGACGGGCCGGCCGGCTCACGTAACGCTCGATCAGCCGCCGCGTGGCGCCGGGTCCGAGCAGGGAGTCCCCGGACGCGACGGCCCGCACGCTTCGGATCAGCTCGGCCGGCGGGGTGTCCTTGAGCAGGAAGCCCGTGGCGCCGGCCCGGAGCGCTCCGTAGACGTACTCGTCCAGGTCGAAGGTGGTCACGATGAGCACGCGCGCCCGCGGATCCGCGGCGCAGATGCGGCGCGTGGCCTCGATGCCATCCAGCTCGGGCATCCGCACGTCCATCAGCACCAGGTCGGGCGGTTCGCTCGCGGCGACGGCGACCGCCTGCGCGCCCGTCGCGGCCTCGCCGTACACCTGGAACCCCGGCACGCTGTCGATCAGCCGGCGGAAGCTCGCCCTGATGAGCGGCTGGTCGTCGGCCACCAGCACCTTGATCACAGCGGCAGCCTCGCCATCACCCGGAAACCACGCACCGGGCGGACGCCCGCCTCGAACTCGCCGCCGAAGACACGCACGCGCTCGCGCAGCCCCTTCAGCCCGTGGCCGTAGGGCCGCTCCCGCGCGTTCCCGCCGTCGTCGGTGATCTCCACGACCAGTTCCTCCTCCCGCCGTTCGATCAGGACCGTGGCCCGCCGGGCCCCGGCGTGCTTGAGCACGTTGGTCAGCGCTTCCTGCACGATCCGGTAGACCGTGAGCTCCATCTCCCCCCGGACCTCGCCGTCGAGCCGCAACTCCACCTCCAGGCCCGCGGCCCTGGTCCTGGCCAGGAGCTCGTCGAGGTCGCCGAGCCCGGGAGCGGGGGCCAGGTCCGCCGGGCCGTC
This sequence comes from Nonomuraea rhodomycinica, assembly GCF_013363995.1. Classification (GTDB taxonomy): domain Bacteria; phylum Actinomycetota; class Actinomycetes; order Streptosporangiales; family Streptosporangiaceae; genus Nonomuraea; species Nonomuraea rhodomycinica. The sequence goes on from NZ_JABWGO010000013.1 coordinate 37,333, forward strand.
CTCGCGCAGCACCCCGAGCAGGCGCCTGGTCTCGCGCAACGCCGACCTGCTGGTCTGCTCGATCGAGCCCAGCGCGCGGCTCATCTCCGCGGCGTCGCCGACGTGCCGTTCGACGCCGGCCTGCACGGCGATCGTGCTGAGGCTGTGACCGATGACGTCGTGCAGCTCGCGGGCGATGCGCAGACGTTCCTTCGCCGCCTCGGCACGGGCCCGCTCCTCGGCCTTGGCGGCCAGTTGCTCGGTGTAGAGCCTGCGCTGCCGTACCGCGGTGCCGGTGGTCCAGGCCGCCACGACGATCGCCAGCACCAGCCCGAGCCGGTCGAGGGCCTGGCCCCGCAGCGGGAACTCCACCAGCCCCTGCGTCGTGACCGCCACCGCCACGAGCAGCGCGGGCACCGCCTTGCTCCGGGTGGCCAACGTGTAGAGCACGAGCGGCAGGCCGAACGGGTCCGCCGGCGGGAGGAGGAACTCCCGCATCCCCAGCCCGCCGGCCAGCACGACCACGAACACCGCCCGCGGCCACAGGCGCCTGACCGCGAGAGGCAGGCTGGTGGCCAGGGCCACCGCGTGGTCGAGCGCATCGGGCGGCGCGGGGTTGCGCGAGGCGATGAGCCCCAGGAAGCCGACCGCCAGCAGCAGGGCCACCACGGCGTCGAGGGCCACCCAGGCCCAGCCCGGTATCCGGCTCAGCAGGGGAGGTCGGGGCTGATCAGGCACGTCCTCGACCCTAACCACCGGGGTCGGCGGCGCGTATCGGTCTCAGGACCGATGCGCGGGCCGGCCGCCGCGGCGCATCGTGCTGGGCATGATCGAAGTCATCGGGTTGACCAGACGCTTCGGACGGAGCGCCGCCGTCGACGACCTGTCCTTCACCGTCGCCCCAGGAAAGATCACCGGATTCCTCGGGCCGAACGGCGCGGGCAAGACCACGACCATGCGGATCATCCTCGGACTCGACCGGCCGACCTCCGGACGGGCCACCGTGAACGGCGTGCCGTACCGGACCTTGGCCAGACCCCTCACCCATGTCGGCGCGTTGCTCGACGCGAGCGCCGTGCAGGGCGGACGCCGTGCCGAGCAGCACTTGCGGTGGCTGGCCAGGACCAACGGGATCCCCAGCACGCGCATCGGCGGGCTGCTGGAGCTGGTCGGGCTCGGCGAAGCGGGGCGCCAGCGGGTGGGCGCCTTCTCCCTCGGCATGAAGCAGCGGCTGGGACTGGCCGCCACCCTGCTCGGCGATCCCGAGGCGCTGCTGCTCGACGAGCCGCTCAACGGGCTCGACCCCGAAGGCATCCGGTGGATGCGCGGGCTGCTGAAGTCGCTGGCGGCCGAGGGGCGGACCGTGCTGGTCTCCAGCCATCTCATGCACGAGATGGCCGTCACCGCCGACCACCTGATCGTCATCGGGCGGGGCCGGCTGCTGGCCGACACGGAGATGACGCGGTTCGTGCGCCCCGGCAGGTCGCTGGAGGACACGTTCATGGATGTCATCGGGAGCGCGTCGTGAACGCCGTCGCGGCCGAGTGGATCAAGTTGCGCACGTTGCGTTCGACCTGGTGGGCCCTGGGCGTGGGGGTGCTGACGGCGCTCGCGCTCACCGCGCTCGGCGCCTCCACCGTGATCTCGCGCTGGGCCCCGGGCCGGACGGGCGAGCAGGCCGCGATGGGGATCGTCGTGGCCGACTACGTCGGAGTCGTGCTGGCCCAGCTGCCGCTCGGCATGCTCGGCACCATGTCGATCAGCGGTGAGTACGCCTCCGGCATGATCAACACGACCTTCGTCGCCACGCCGTCGCGCTCACGGGTGCTGCTCGCCAAGGCGGCCGTGCTGGCGGCGATCGCCGTCGCGGCCTCACTGGTCATCGCGATCCCCGGATACCTGTACGGGCACGCGGTCGCCTCACGCTTCGGCCCCACGCTGCCCCCCGCCGGAGCATGGGCGGTGGTCGGCGGCGGCACGCTCATGATCGTGATGACCACGCTGCTCGGGCTCGCGCTCGGCGCGATCTTCCGCAACGGCGTCGTGGCCGTCTGCGTGCTCATGCTGCTCATGGTGCTGGTTCCCTTCGCCGGGCTGATGTTGCCGGGCGGCGAGGTGGTCAACCGGATCCTGCCGGGCTATCCGGCGCTCCAGCTCATCGAGCAGCTGCCGGACATCATGCCGGACGCGGCCGCCTTCGCCGTCCTCGGCGCCTGGGCTGTCGTACCGCTGCTGATCGCGGTCCTCGCCAACGAGCGGGTGTCGTAGCGAGCCGGGTCCCTCGACCGCCGTAGGCCGGCTCCAACCGGCTCTAGCCGCCCGGCAGCGACTCGACGAAGCGGGTGAGCAGCCGCGCGAACTGCGCGCGCTCCTCGCCGGTCCACCCGGCCATGGCCTGGTCGAAGGTCGCGCGCCGGCCCTGGTGGGCCCGCTCGACCGCCTCGCGCCCCGCCTCGGTCATGACCAGCAGCGCCCGGCGGCCGTCGGCCTGGTCGGCCTCGCGCCGTACCAGACCGGCCGACACCGCCGCCGCCACCAGGCGGCTCGCGCGCGGCTGGTCGACCGACAGCGCCTCGGCGACGACCGACACGGTCACCGGCTCGCCCGCCGCCTCCAGCACGTCCAGCACCTCGTGCTCGGGGGCCGGCGCGCCCTGCTGCCGCGCCAGGACGCGCCTGCTCTGCCTGCGTCTGATGGCGACCATGGCGCGTTCGACCGCCGCAAGATTGTTGTCATCGTACATATAGTTGCTATTCTACATTCATGGAGAGAATGATCGGTTACTGGCTCAAGCACCTGGACGAGCTGTTCGAGAACACGCTCACGGCGACCCTGGACGCGGGAGGGGTGACGCGCAGGGAGTGGCAGGTGCTCAACGTGCTCGCCGCCGGCGACGATCCCCGCGCCCAGCTCGCCCCGTTCGCCGGGGTGGACGACGCGCACGAACGCCTGGCCGGCCGCGGATGGGCCGAGGGCGCCGAGCTCACCGAGGAGGGACGGCGCGCGCACGCGGCGCTCGCGGAGCAGGTCGGCCGCATCCGCCGGCGCGCCGCGGAGGGAGTGAGCCGAGAGGAGTACGCGGCCACCATCGACGTGCTGCGCCGCATGGCGGCCAACCTCGAAGCCGCCTGACGGCCCTCCCCCGCGGCCGCCCGACCGGCTATCCCGAAGCCGCCTGACCGCCGCTGCCTTCCAGCAGCACCCTGGCCACCAGCTCGGGGTCGTCGCTCATCGGCAGGTGCCCGCACCCGAGCAGCAGCTTGACCCGCTGCCCCGACCACCGGGCGGCGCGCACGGCCTGGCGGCGCGGCAGCAGACGGTCGTGCTCGCCCCAGGCGATCGTGATCGGCGCCTTGGGCGGCGCGGGCGGCATCATCCCGGCGAACGACTCCAGCGTCTCCTCGAAGCCGGGCGCGGCCGCCATCGCCTGCGCCGCGGCCACCAGCGCCTCCGGCGCCAGCCTGGAGGGACGGGCGACCAGCAGCCCGGCGGTCAGGGCCCGGCCCGCCGGGGTGGCGGCGGCCCGGGCCGCCTGCTCGGGCGGCAGCGCCCCGGCCGACGCGCGCAGGGCGCGCAGCACCGTCCGGGCGTACACGAGCTCCGAGGGCGACCAGAAGCCGGCCGGCGACAGCGCGGTGGCGGTGCGGACCACGCCGCGCGAGGCCAGCTCCAGCGCGATGTAGCCGCCCAGCGAGTTGCCCGCCACGTGCGGCTCCCGCACGCCCAGCAGGTCGCAGAACGCCTCGACCGCGTCGGCCAGCGCCTCCGCGGTGTACGGCGTGCCGGCGGGCAGCGGCGGCGAGACCCCGAACCCGGGCAGGTCGAGCGCGATCACCGTGCGCGAGGCGGCCAGCCGGTCCATGACCGGCAGCCAGCCCTGCCAGTGGTGGCCGATGCCGTGGACGAGGATCAGCGGCGGACCGGCGCCGCGCCGCTCGAAGGCCAACTCCATGCGTAGGAGTGAACCACTCAGCGGCTGCGGGTGGGAATCTCGAACCAGACGGCTTTGCCTTCCCTGGTGGGACGCGAGCCCCAACGCCGGGCGAGCTGGTCGACGAGGTACAGGCCGCGCCCGCCCTCGTCGTTCTCCCCCGCGCTGCGGATGCGCGGCAACCGCAGGTCCTGGTCGAACACCTCGACCCAGACCGCCTCGTCGCCCCGGCGCAGCCGCAGGGTGAACTCCTTCTCGCCCACGACCTCGTCCTCGAAGCCCGGCACGTCCCACGACTCGTCGAACGGCAGCGGCCCGTCCACGGTCAGCTCGCGGCGCGGCACGCTGGCGCTCGCGGCGTGCAGCACCACGTTGGTGACGACCTCCGACACGAGCAGGCAGGCCAGCTCGGCCCGTTCCTCGGGTACGTTCCAGGCGTCGAACGCCTCCGAGGCCATGCGCCGCGCCTCACCGACCATGATCGGCTGAGCGGGGAACGTGCGCTCCTCCACGTCCAGGTCGGCCTGGCTGGAGCGGACCACGAGGATCGCCATGTCGTCGTCGATCTCGCCGGGCACGGCCACCGTGGCGGCGTCGGCCACCCGCTCCACCTCGGCGTCGGCGTACTTGCCGAGCTTCTCGCACAGCACGCCGAGCGTCTCCTCGTCGCTCGGCATCCGGCCGTCGCGGTTGGGACGCCGGTCCACCAGGCCGTCGGTGTAGAGCAGCAGCGCGGCGCCGGGCGGCAGCACGCGGGTCTGCTCCTTGTAGACCAGGTCGGCGTGCAGGCCCTTGGCGCGCACGCCGAGCGGCTGGCCGACCTCCTCGATGTCCATCTCGACGCACTGGCCGTCGACCAGCAGCAGCGGCGGCGCGTGACCGGCGTTGGCGAACGACAGCGTGCGCGACCAGGCGTCGTAGACGAGGTACTGGCAGGTCACGATGGGCGGGACGCTGACGTCGGCGCCGTTGTCGTCCTTCTCGGGAGTGGCGATGATGCGGGTCCACTCGTCGAGCCGGGCGAGGATGTCGGCGGGCGACTTGTCGTCCTGGGCGAAGGCGCGCAGGGCGGCGCGGAGCTGTCCCATGATCGCCGCGGCGCGGGCGCCCCGGCCCTCGACGTCGCCGATGACGATGCCGACCCGGCCGGCCGACAGCGGGATCACGTCGTACCAGTCGCCGCCGACCTGGGTCTGGATGCCCTGGCCGTGGGAGGCGAGCGGCGCCGCCGGATAGTAGCGCACGGCGATCTGCAGGCCGTCGAGCTTCGGCAGCGCCCGCGGCAGCAGGTGCTTCTGGAACGACTCGGCGGTGTGCCGCTCCTCCTCGAACAGCAGCGCGTTGTCGATGGCGAGCGCGACGCGGGTGGCGATGGCGCCGACGAAGTCGCGGTCGAAGGCGTCGTAGTGGGGGCTGCGCCGGTCGGTCAGGTTGGACAGGCCGAGGTACATCTGGCCCAGCGTCTCGCCGCGTACGCACAGCGGCGCCACGATGGCGGAGGTCATGCCGACCTCGCCGCACAGCTTGGCGCTGTCCTCGCTCGGGGCGGGGAAGCTGCTGGAGGAGAAGTCCTCGACGAGGATCGTCTCCTGGCGGCGCATCGCGACCTCGGCGTAGTGGCCGGGCGGGTAGCGGATCTCCGCGCCGACCGGCTTCCAGGTGCCGGGCGGCGGGGTCCAGCCCTGCACGTGCTGCGACACCCGGCGCACCAGGCGGTCGCCCTCCATCAGCTCGATGAAGCAGTGGTCGGCGAACTGCGGGACGAGCATCTCGGCGACCCGCTTGAGCGTCTCCTCGACGTACAGGGAGCCCGCGAGCCGCTCACCGATGCGCTCCAGCAGGCCGAAGCGGTCCTTCTCGCGCTCGTTGCTGCGCAGCGCCTCGCGCGCCGTGATGACGATGCCGGTGACCGAGCCGGAGGAGTGGCGCAGCGGCACGGCCTGGGCGCGGACGTAGACGATCGTGCCGTCGCCGCGCCGCACGTCGAACGTGCCCTCCCAGACGCCGCCCTTGAGCACGTGCTTGGCCAGCTCGATCGCGAGCGGGTGGTCCTTCTCCAGGATGCCGAGGGACAGCACGGAGGTGTCGCTCGCCACGGACTTGCCGGGCCGGCCGAACAGCTTCTCCGCGAAGGGGTTCCAGTAGAGGAGGTTGCTGAAACGGTCGGTCACGACGACCGCCATCTCGGCGTGGTCCAGGACGGACTCCGCGGCGAGGTGGTCGGCCGCGTCCTCGGAGAGATCCCCCCATCGCTTCATCCGGAGACCACTCCTCGGGGAGGCATGTGCGCAAAGCGAACCACGGGCGCTCCTGCAACAGTCTTGACCGGAGGGGAGTGGAGGGCCTCCCTCGAGGGATTCAACCAAGCAGCAGCGCGCGCGTCAGCGCTTGGAGACGAAAACGTGCGCCGCAACGTCGCGCGGTAGTTCCGCGGGAGTGTTGTTCGCGTCACCGTCACCTGTCACCCGTACACCGTCGTCGCTCGCCGCGAGCGTGACCTCGCGTCCGGGTTGTATCCCAACTTGCTTGAGTTTAAGCATCACGGCGGGATCGCTTTGCACTTGTTCGCTAATTCGCCGCACGACGACCGGTACGTCCCGTGGACCGGCGAGCGCCGACATCGAGGTCAGGATGGACAGGCTCGTCTCGTCGGACGGCTCCTTGGCCCCCAGCTCGGCCAGGCCGGGGATGGGGTTGCCGTGCGGGCACGTCGTCGGGTTGTGCAGCAGCGTCACCAGCCGGGCCTCCACGGACTCCGACATCACGTGCTCCCAGCGGCACGCCTCGATGTGCACCTCCTCCCACGGCAGGCCGATCACCTCGGTCAGCAGGCACTCGGCCAGGCGGTGCTTGCGCATCACGCGCGTGGCGAGCGTGCGGCCCAGCTCCGTCATCGACAGGTGCCGGTCGCCCTCGACGCGGACCAGTCCGTCGCGCTCCATGCGGGCCACGGTCTGGCTCACCGTCGGGCCGCTCTGCTGGAGGCGCTCGGCGATGCGCGCCCGGAGCGGGACGATGCCCTCCTCCTCGAGCTCGTAAATCGTCCGGAGATACATCTCCGTGGTGTCGATCAGGCCGTGTGCGGTCAAGGCTCCTCCCAACTGGAATGCTACGCCGGTCACGGCGGGGACTGAGCCCGTCCGCCTCGGGCACACAAGTCAGAGGAAACCTTACTTGCGGACAAGGACCGGCGATGGCAAAGGACGGCAACAACGGGGCGGCCCCGTTCCTTCCCGACCGCCTCGACCTGGACTCTCTGCGCGAGGCGGCGACCCGCTGCGAGGGCTGCGACCTCTACCGCGACGCCACCCAGACCGTCTTCGGCGAAGGACCGGCGTCGGCCCGGTTCATGCTGGTGGGTGAGCAGCCGGGCGACCAGGAGGACCGCAAGGGCGCGCCCTTCGTCGGGCCCGCCGGGCGGATCCTGGACCGGGCGCTGGAGGAGGCCGGCATCGACCGCGACGACGTCTACGTGACGAACGCGGTCAAGCACTTCTCGTTCGTGCTCAGGGGCAAGCGCCGCATCCACCAGAAGCCGACGGCGGCCGAGGTGGACGCCTGCCGGCCGTGGCTGACGGCCGAGCTGGCGCTGGTGGAGCCGGAGGTGGTCGTGGTGCTGGGCGCCACGGCGGCGCGCTCGCTGCTGGGGCCCGCCTTCCGGGTGACGCGGCAGCGGGGGCAGCCCGTGCCGCTGGGCGACGGGGCCGGCGCGCTGGCGGTCGCGACCATCCACCCGTCGGCGGTGCTGCGCGCCCCCGACCGGGACGCGGCCTACGCGGGCCTGCTCGCCGACCTCCTGGTCGCCGCCGGCACCGTCAACGATCGGCGCGGTAGTCCCTGAAGCGGGCGACGGACAGGCCGACGGCCAGCACGGCGGCGGCGCACGCCAGGCCGCCGCCCACCCAGGCGGCCCCCAGCCCGAACGCGACGGCCGTGGCGCCGGCCCGCAGGTCGCCGAGGCGCGGCCCGCCGGCCACGACCACCAGGAAGACGCCCTGCATGCGGCCGCGCATCTCGTCGGGCGCGTGGAGCTGGAGGATGGACTGCCGCCACACGGACGACACGACGTCGGCCGCGCCGCCCACGGCCATGAACGCCACGACGGCCCACAGCTGGTGGACGATCCCGGCCGCGGCGACCGCCAGACCCCACACGGCGATGACGGCGACCAGGGCGATCCCCTGCCGGGTGACCCGGCCGACCCAGCCGGAGAACAGCGCCCCGGCGGCCGAGCCGATCGCCATGGACGCGTTGAGCCAGCCCAGGGCGAGGGGGTCGCCGCCGAACCGCTCGGCCGCCACCTCGGGGAACAGCGCCCGGGGCAGCGCCAGCACCATCGCGATGATGTCCACCACGAACGACATGAGCAGCACCTGGCTGCCGAGGATGAACCGCAGCCCCTCGACCACCGCGCGGGCCCCGGGCCGGCGCACCTCGCCCTGCGGCGGCAGCGGGGGCAGGCGCAGGGCGGCGTACAGGCCGGCGCCGAACAGGACGGCGTCGAGCGCGTAGACGGCCGCGTAGCCGGACCACGCGAGGACCAGGCCGCCGATCATCGGCCCGGCGATGGCGCCGAGGCTGTACACCAGGGAGTTGAGGGCGTTGGCCGCCGGAACCAGCTCGGGGGTGAGGATGCGCGGGATGATCGCGCCCCGGGTGGGCGAGCTGATCGCGAAGCCGGTGGCGTTCAGCGCGACGGCCGCGAGCAGCGCGTAGACGTTGTCCAGGCCGGCGAGCGCCTGGAGCAGGATGAGCAGGGTGCTCGCCCAGGAGATGGCCGAGCCGACGAGCAGGAGGCGGCGCCGGTCCACGGCGTCGGCGACCGCTCCTCCCCACAGGCCGAAGGCGACCAGCGGGACGAAGTTCGCCATGCCCAGCAGGCCCACCCAGAGGGACGAGTGCGTGAGGACGTAGACCTGCTGGCCCACCGCGACGAGGGTCGCGGCGTTGCCCACGTGCGAGACGGACTGGCCGATCCAGATCCGCCGGTACGCGGGCACGCCCAGCGGCCGGGTGTCCAGTAGATGACGTTTAACCAGCTCCCCGATTGCCACTTAAGGCACATTAAGGGGCAAGTCTCTCCAAGACCCACCGAGATCCGGTTCGCCGGTAGCGGAGGCGGTCGTGCATGCGGTCGAGCTGCCCCTGCCAGAACTCCACCTCCAGCGGCACGACCCGGTAGCCGCCCCAGAAGTCGGGCACCGGCGGATCGTCCGGCCAGCGCGCCGCCAGCTCCGCGTAGCGGGCGTCCAGCTCCTCCCGCGAGCGCACCACCGCGCTCTGCCGCGACGCCCACGCGCCGATGCGCGAGCCGTACGGGCGGGAGCGGAAGTAGACCGCCGACTCCTCGTGCGACAGGCGCGTCACCGAGCCCTCGACGCGCACCTGGCGGCGGATCGGGTGCCAGGGGAACAGCAGCGAGGCCCGGGGGTTCTCGGTCAGGTCGCGGCCCTTGCGCGACTCGTAGTTGGTGTAGAAGACGAAGCCCCGCTCGTCGTAGCCCTTGAGCAGGACCGTGCGGGCGCTGGGCCGGCCGCCGGCCGAGGCCGTGGCCAGCACCATGGCGTTCGGTTCGGGCACGCCCGCCTGCAGCGCGTCCTCGAACCAGACGCTGAACTGGGTGATCGGATCGGCGGCGGCCCCGGCTTCGAGCAGCGGCTCGCCCTCGTACGTGCGGCGAAGCCCGGCCAGCGAGGGCGGGCGCGAGGTGGCATCCACGAGACGGTATTCTTGCGCGCTCGGCCGTGGACCCCATAACGAGCCCCCGACCTGGGGCGATGGCGTTTCAACGGGTCCGAAGACCGAGCATGACTCGGCAGGGGGTTAAATTGACCCGCCGGTATCTCGACATCAAGGCATTGCCGGAACATGGCAAGAAAGGGAGGCGGCCAATAATGTCCGACTTCAAACCCGGCCTCGAAGGCGTCGTGGCCTTCGAGACCGAGATCGCGGAACCGGACAAAGAAGGAGGCGCCCTTCGATACCGGGGCGTCGACATCGAGGAGCTGGTCGGCCGTGTCCCGTTCGGGCACGTTTGGGGCCTGCTGGTGGACAACAAGTTCCAGCCGGGCCTGCCCCCGGCGGAGCCGTACCCCATTCCCGTCCACTCCGGTGACATCCGGGTCGACGTGCAGAGCGCCCTGGCCATGCTGGCCCCGGCGTACGGCTTCAAGCCGCTGCTCGACATCTCGGACGAGGAGGCGCGCGACCAGCTCGCCCGCGCCTCCGTGATGGCCCTGTCCTTCGTGGCGCAGTCGGCGCGCGGCCTCGGCCTGCCGATGGTGCCGCAGAGCCGGGTGGACGAGGCGAAGACGATCGTCGAGCGGTTCATGGTCCGTTGGCGCGGTGAGCCGGACCCCCGGCATGTCAAGGCCATCGACGCCTATTGGACCTCGGCCGCCGAGCACGGCATGAACGCCTCGACGTTCACCGCCCGGGTCATCGCCTCGACCGGCGCCGACGTGGCGGCCGCGCTGTCCGGCGCCGTGGGGGCCATGTCGGGCCCGCTGCACGGCGGCGCCCCGGCCCGCGTGCTGCACATGATCGAGGGCGTCGAGCAGATGGGCGACGCCAAGAAGTACGTGCAGAGCGAGCTGGACAAGGGCCAGCGGCTGATGGGCTTCGGCCACCGCGTCTATCGCGCCGAGGACCCGCGTGCCCGCGTGCTGCGCCGCACGGCCAAGGAGCTCGGCGCCCCGCGTTACGAGGTCGCCGCGGCTCTGGAGCAGGCGGCTCTGGAGGAGCTGCACGCCCGCAAGCCCGACCGGGTGCTGGCCACCAACGTGGAGTACTGGGCCGCCGTGGTCCTCGACTTCGCCGAGGTGCCCTCGCACATGTTCACCTCGATGTTCACCTGCGCCCGCACGGCCGGTTGGGCCGCGCACATCCTGGAGCAGAAGAAGACGGGCCGCCTGGTCCGCCCGAGCGCCAGGTACACCGGCCCGGCCTCGCGTCCGCTCAGCGACGTGCCCGGCGCCGACGAGGTCGCCGGCACCATCTGACCACGGCGCCCACAGGGCCGTACGGTCCGCTCGCCGCCCGGGTGCGACATCACCCGGGCGGTGCGGTGCAGCCCGCCTGCGCCGCCGTCGGCCGGCACACCCACATCGCGCGGATGGGCTGTCCCGAGGCGACGGACATGAGCCACACCTCGCGCCCCTGCGCGTCATGGTCCTTGGCGTCGCCGGAGAAGGTCACCGTCCCCGTGGCGCCGTCGAAGCGCAGGCCCCGCAGGTTGTAGTGGACGCCGGCCCGGATGTCCTCCGCGCCGCCCTGCGTCCGGTACGCGTCGACCGCGATCGCCACCGCCTGCGCCGCGTCGTAGCCGAACGAGGCGTGCGCGAACGAGAACACCCCCGACGTGCCCGCCCACTGGCGCAGCGACTTCTGCCCCTGGTTGAGCGACGCGTCGCGCACGTCGGTCAGCGACACGAACGACAGGGTCGTGTCGTGACCGCCTCCGTTGGAGGCCACGTCGTTGGCGACGGCACCGGTGAGGTCGTCCGAGACGAGCAGCCGGACCTTGCGCCGCTCGCACGAGGCGCCCCAGGCCCGCTTGAGGCTGGTGAGGAAGTCGGCCCGGCCCGTGTAGTAGACGACCCGCGCCCCGCTGCCGCACGCCTCCTCCATCGCCGCGCCGAGCGAGGCGTCGTCGCCGAAGGAGTGGTCGGACCTGCGTCCCGGGTAGTCGCGCAGGAAGAGGTTCTTCAGGTCCTCGCTGTACAGCTCGCCCTCCTGGCGCTGCCAGACCACGGCCACGTCCGGCCGCGGCCCCACGTCGTCGGCCAGGCCCAGCGTGTCGAGCCAGGCGACCGTGGCCCTGGTCTGCAGCTCGTCCACGACCGCGAGCCGGAACAGGTAGGCCGAGCGTTGCCGTCCGGTCCCGGCGATCCGGCCGACCGTGCTCACCGTGCTGACCATCGGCAGGTTCGCCCGGGTCAGGACGTCCACGGCCCGCCTGACCTCCTCGCGGCTCCAGGCGAAGCCCACGACCGCCGTCAGGGACGGGTCGCGCCGGGCGCGCTCCTCGACGTCGCGGGCCGCCAGCTCGGCGCTCAGGAAGTCCTGGCCGGTGTTGGCGAAGACGATCCTCATCTTCCAGTCGGACTTGCCGCGGTTGTAGCTGTCCTGGTACGCGCCGATGCCGGTGAGCTCGCCGGCCACCGCCGCCATCTGCCCGTCCTTGAACGCCGCGCCCGGCTGCGTCGTCAGCGGCCCGAGGTAGGCGACGGTGAAGACCTTGGCGGTGAACGGGATCCGCGCGTTCTGCCGCTCGATGCGCTCCAGCACCGGCTGGACGAGCGGGTGGGGCGCCATCTTCTCCAGCGCGCCGAGGCCCACGCACTGCTCGGCCACCCGGGTCAGCTCGGCGCCGCAGCCGGAGGTGGCGACGACGGCCCCGGTGAGGGGCAGCACGAGCAGCGCCGTCACCGCCAGCCAGTACCCCAGCGGCCGGACGGGCAGCAGCCTGCGGGGCTCGTCCTTGCCGGTCCCGGCCGACGGCTCGGCCTCGATCACCACGTACGGGCTGGGCCGCAGCCGCCGCACCCGCTCGCGCCAGCCGCGGAACAGCTCGACCGCGTCCGGCTCGGGCCCGGTGGGCGGCTCCACGGGCTCGGCCGCGGGCGCCACGGTGGTCGAGGCGACGACCAGCAGCGGGCCCTTCTGCCCGGCGACGCTCCTGACGTCGTCGACCAGCTCCATGAACCGGCGGCCGGCCGTGCCGGGCTCGGCGTTCCTGAGCTGGAGCACGGGATAGGTGTCGCGGCCCCAGCCGGGCCACGGGATGACCCGGCGCTGGTACGCCTGGCGCAGGTCCTCCAGCAGGGCGGCGACCAGCAGCCGCTCGACCTCCTCCGGTGGCGCCTCGCTCACGCGCACCGCGTACTCGACGACGCTCTCGTCGCGCCCGCGCCGTAAGTACGGGGCCCGCCGGAACCACCGGTAGAAGATCGGCCCGCGGATCAGCAGCAGGGCGTGCACCAGGCCGCCCACGAGGGCCACGGCGATGCCCGCCCCCCACACCACCAGGCTGACGCCGTCCACGAGCTTCTGCAGCCCGTACGCGGCCAGGCCGGAGGCGGGGATCCAGGTGGTCATGGCGCGGCCCACGTAGTCGGCCATGGCCCGGCGCACGCGGCCGGTGCGGGCCCGTTCCTTGCGCCACTCGGCCATCCACTGGCGGAACACCAGCCGCTTGACCACGGGGTTGGGCGGGGTGCCCGCGCCGGGGACCTCGGCCCCGCGCCGGCTCCAGGCCCACAGGGCGAACAGGGTCAGCGGGAAGCGGGGCGGGGGCAGCAGCGTGCCGCGGACCCAGGTGGACAGCATGCCCTGGGCGCCGGCCAGCCGCTCGGCGATCGCGGCCACGTCCGGGAAGTCGCCGGCGTCGAGCTCCGCGTACGGCACCCGCCGCCCGAACCACGCCGCGGTGCCGGCCGCCCGCGCGGCGGCCGCCGGTTCCCCGACGATCACCAGGATCGGCAGCCCGCGCTCCCTCGACAGCGGCGACGGCCGCCGCACGGCCTCGTCGATCACCTGGTACACCGGCGTTCTGGGCATACGCGATCGGGCCTCCGGACCTGACGTGTCCCCCGGGATTCGGCTGATGAGGCCGAGCGTATGTGATCATCCTGAGATGAGGCCAGGTCCACGGACATCTCACATTCCGGACCCGGGCCGAGTCACCCTGACCGGCTCAGTAACCTGGTCGGGTGGCTGACATCGTGATTCCCGCTGACATCAAGCCCGCCGACGGCCGCTTCGGCTGCGGGCCCTCGAAGGTTCGCACCGAGCAGCTGGCCGCCCTCGCCTCCGCCGGGGCGAGCGTCATGGGCACCTCCCACCGCCAGAAGCCGGTCAAGGAGCTGGTCGGCCGCGTGCGCTCCGGGCTGGCCGACCTGTTCTCGCTGCCCGAGGGCTACCAGGTCGTCCTCGGCAACGGCGGCACCACCGCGTTCTGGGACATCGCCTCCTTCGGGCTCATCCGCGACCGCTCGCAGCACCTGTCGTTCGGTGAGTTCTCCTCCAAGTTCGCCACCGTCGCCCGCAAGGCGCCGTGGCTGGGCGAGCCCTCGGTGATCAAGTCCGAGGTCGGCACCCACCCGACGGCGGTCGCCGAGGACGGCGTCGACGTCTACGCGCTCACCCACAACGAGACCTCGACCGGCGTGGCCATGCCGATCCGGCGGGTCGGCTCCGACGACTCGCTGGTGCTCGTGGACGCCACCTCCGGCGCGGGCGGCCTGCCCGTGTCGATCGAGGAGACCGACGTCTACTACTTCGCGCCGCAGAAGAGCTTCGCCTCCGACGGCGGCCTGTGGATCGCGCTGATGTCGCCGCGCGCGCTGGCCCGCGTCGAGGAGATCGCCGCCACCGACCGCTACGTGCCGGAGTTCTTCAGCCTGCCGGTCGCCATCGACAACTCCGCCAAGGACCAGACCTACAACACCCCGGCCGTGGCCACGCTGTTCCTGCTGGCCGACCAGCTCGACTGGATGAACGGCAACGGCGGCCTGGCCTGGACCACCTCCCGCACGGCCGACTCGGCGCAGCGCCTGTACTCGTGGGCCGAGAAGTCGTCCTACGCGACGCCGTTCGCGGCGCCGGAGTTCCGCTCGCAGGTGGTCGGCACGATCGACTTCTCCGACGAGGTCGACGCGGCGGCGGTGGCCAAGGTGCTGCGCGCCAACGGCATCGTCGACACCGAGCCGTACCGCAAGCTGGGCCGCAACCAGCTGCGGGTGGCGATGTTCCCGGCGATCGACCCGGCCGACATCGAGGCCCTGACCGTGTGCATCGACCACGTGGTCGAGCGCCTCTAGCCGGCGCGTCACGCGGAGACGGCCCCGCACCCGCCGGCAGGCGGTGTGCGGGGCCGTTCGCGTCGCGAGGTCAGGACGGCAGGGCGGCGGGGCGCTTGCGGCGCAGCACCCAGGCGGCCACGACGCCGCCGATCAGGCCGAACAGGTGGCCCTGCCACGAGATGCCCTGCTGGTTGGGCAGCAGCCCCCACAGGATCGAGTAGTACGCGATGGCCACGCCGACGCCGATGACGATGTCGAGGGGGCGGCGGTCGAACAGCCCCCGGCACACGACGTAGCCGAAGTAGCCGAACACCAGCCCGCTGGCGCCGACCGTGATGATCTCCGGGCTGGTGAGCCAGGTGCCGAGGCCGCCGATGACGATGATGAGCGCGCTGGCCGCGAAGAACCGGCCGAGGCCGCGCACGGCGGCCAGGAAGCCGAGGACGAGCAGCGGCAGCGAGTTGGCCATGAGGTGGCCGAAGCCGACGTGCAGGAACGGCGCGAACACGATGCCGGCCAGCCCGTCGGGCTCCCAGCCGACGATGCCGAACTGCCGGTCGAGGGTGCCGCCCAGCACGTAGTCCACGACCTCGACGCCCCACATCAGGCCGAGGATCACCACCATGACGACGAGGGCGCTCAGCGCGCCGGTGAGCAGCGTGCCCGCCCCGCGCTTGACCGAGTCGTACCTCGCACTGGAATCGCCGCTCATACGCCCTCCCGCTCGACGCCCTCTCTTTACCGTACGCAGGGCCCGTCATGCGCGCGTGCGGAAAACGACCCCCTCCCCTGGGCGGGGAGGGGGTCGTCGGGTCCGCCGGGCTACTCGCCCTTCCACTGGGGGGCGCGCTTCTCGGCGAAGGCCGCCGCGCCCTCCATGGCGTCCTTGGAGCCGAACACCGGGTTGATGATCTCACCCTGGCGGCGGAACATCTCCTCCAGCGGCCAGTCCTGCGACTCGATGATCACCCGCTTGGTCGCCGCGAGGGCCAGCGGCGCGTTGGCGGCGATCTTGCGGGCCAGCTCCAGCGCGCCCTCCAGGGCGGCGCCGGGCTCGGTGATCCGGTTGACCAGGCCCAGCTCGTACAGGCGTGAGGCCGGGTAGTGGTCGCCGGTCAGGGCGATCTCCATGGCCACGTGGTACGGCACGCGGCGCGGCAGCCGCATGATGCCGCCCGCGCCCGCGACCAGCCCCCGCCTGGGCTCGGGCAGGCCGAACGTCGCCTCGGAGGAGGCCACGATCAGGTCGCAGGACAGCGCCAGCTCGAAGCCGCCCGCGAGGGCGTACCCCTCGACCGCGGCCACCAGCGGCTTGCGCGGCGGCGCCTCGGTGAGCCCGCCGAAGCCGCGCCCCTCGACCACGGGGAAGTCGCCGGCCAGGAACCCCTTGAGGTCCATGCCGGCGCTGAACGTGCCGCCCGCGCCGGTCAGGACGTAGGCGGACACGTCGGGGCGGCCGTCGAGGGCGTCCAGCGCCTCGGCGATGCCCCGGGCCACCGCGCCGTTGATCGCGTTGCGCGCCTTCGGGCGGTTGATCGTGAGCACGGCGACGCCGCCGGACTCCTCGACGAGGACGTCGTCAGACACGTGACCTCACTTGGGCTGGAAGCGGATGCCGCCGTCGAAGCGGACGACCTCGGCGTTCATGTAGTCGTTCTCGACGAGGGAGCGGACGAGGTGGGCGAACTCGCTCGCCTGGCCCATGCGCTTGGGGAAGACGACCGGGGCGACCAGCTTGGCCTTGAACTCCTCGGCGTTGGGGTTGAAGCCGTAGATGGGGGTGTCGATGATGCCGGGGCAGATCGTGTTGACGCGGACGCCGATGGCCGCCAGGTCGCGGGCGGCGGGCACGGTCATGCCGACGATGCCGCCCTTGGAGGCGGAGTAGGCGAGCTGGCCGGTCTGGCCCTCCAGGGCCGCCACGGACGCGGTGTTGATCACCACGCCGCGCTGGCCGTCGCCGTCCACCGGCTCGGTCTTCGCGATGGCGGCGGCGCCGATGCGCATGAGGTTGAACGTGCCGATCAGGTTGACCTCGATGACCTTGCGGTAGGAGGCCGCGCTGTGGGGGTTGCCCTCGCGGTTGACCGTGCGCTCGGCCCAGCCGATGCCCGCGCTGTTGACCACGACGCGCAGCGGCTTGCCGGTGGCGACGGCGGCGTCCACGGCGGCCTGCACCTGGTCCTCGTCGGCCACGTCGGTGCGGACGAAGACGCCGCCGAGCTCGTCGGCGACGGTCTTGCCGCGCTCCTCGTTCAGGTCGGCGACGACGACGGTCGCGCCGTGCCGCGCGAGCTCGCGGGCGGTGGCCTCACCGAGGCCGCTGGCGCCGCCGGAGATGATTGCTGCAGATCCGTTCACGTCCATATCCCGGACCCTAACCCGACGACCGAATGAAGTTCTACTCGGGGTGGGTTAAATCTCGCCAACGGCGCTGTCGACGTCGGCGTACACCTTGATCCGCCGGTCGAGGCCGGTCGTGTGCAGGATCCGGGCCACCGGAGCCTGCGGCGCGGCCAGCGACACCCCGCCGCCCTCGCCGGTCGCCAGCCGCCACGCCTCGATGAGCACCGACAGGCCGCTGGAGTCCATGAAGGACAGCTGCTGCAGGTCGAGGACGAGCCGGGCGCTGTCCTGCTTGATGGCGTCGCGTACCTCGTCGCGGAGGAACGGCGCCGTGAAAAGGTCGAGCTCACCCTCCACGGCCACCACCACGGCGTCACCGAGGGCGTGTCGCGCAAGCCGCAGCTTCATAGGGCCCCTCCTCGTTGAGCCACTGTACTTCTCCCTGAGGCGCCGTGGCGCGGCTCAGGCGGGCTCGGCGGGGGCCGGGACGGCGAAGCCGTAGGGAAGCTCCAGCCGGTGGGCCGCGAGCAGCTCGGTGTCGGCGAGGAGCTCGCGCGTGGGCCCGTCGGCCGCGATCACCCCGCCGGAGAGGATCAGCGAGCGCTCGCACAGCTCCAGCGCGTACGGCAGGTCGTGCGTGACCATGAGCACGGTCACGTCGAGCGAGCGCAGGATCTCGGCCAGCTCCCGGCGGGCGGCCGGGTCGAGGTTGGACGACGGCTCGTCCAGCACGAGGATCTCGGGCTCCATCGCGAGCACGGTCGCCACGGCCACCCTGCGCCGCTGGCCGAAGGACAGGTGGTGCGGCGGCCGGTCGATGGCCTCCAGCATGCCGACGCGGTCGAGGGCGCCCTTGACCGCGCGCTCCAGCTCCTCGCCGGTCAGGCCCATGTTGGCCGGGCCGAAGGCCACGTCGTCGCGGACGGTCGGCATGAAGAGCTGGTCGTCGGGGTCCTGGAAGACCAGGCCGACCCGGCGGCGGACCTCCTTGAGCGTGTCCTTGCGCACGGGCGTGCCGCCCACGGTGACCGTGCCGTGCCCGGCGGTGAGGATGCCGTTGAGGTGCATGACGAGCGTGGTCTTGCCCGCGCCGTTCGGGCCGAGCAGCGCGACCCGCTCGCCCCGGCCGATCGTCAGGTCCACGCCGAACAGCGCCTGGGTGCCGTCCGGGTAGGCGTAGGCCAGGCGAGACACCTCGAGAGAGTTCACGTCGTTCGGAGAGTTCACAGGGACAGTCCCAACACCGCTAGAGCCGAAACCGGCAGCAGGAGCGCGACCCCCCACTGCGCGGCCGACGCCGAGACCTCGCCGAGCATCGGCATCCGGCCGGAGTAGCCGCGGCTCAGCATCGCCAGGTGCACTCTCTCACCCCGCTCGTACGAGCGGATGAACAGGGCCCCCGCCGAGCGGGCGACGGCCGGGAGCTGCCGGACGTCGCGGGCCTCGAAGCCGCGCGACTCGCGGGCCACCCGCATCCGCCGCATCTCGTCCAGGATCACGTCGAGGTAGCGCAGCATGAACATGGCGATCTGCACCAGCAGCGACGGCACGCGCAGCCGCTGCGCCCCGAGCAGGATCACCCGCGGCTCGGTCGTGGCCGCGAGCAGGATGGAGGCGACCACGCCCAGCGTGGCCTTGGCCAGGATGTTCCACGCCGCCCACAGCCCCGGCACGCTGAGCGAGAGGCCGAGCACCGTGGTGCGCTCCCCCAGCCCGATCACCGGGATGAGGAAGGCGAACAGCACGAACGGCAGCTCGATCGCCATCCGCCGCAGCACGTGGCCGGGCGGCACGCGAGCGGCCCAGGCCACGGCCGCCAGCAGCAGCGCGTACAGGCCGAACGCCCAGAAGCGCTCGCGCGGCGTGGCCACCACGACCACGGCGAAGGCGAACACCGCGAGCAGCTTGCACTGCGGCGGCAGCCGGTGGACCGCCGAAGCGCCCGGCAGGTAGAGCTGGTGATGGTGCCCCGCGCCCACGATGTGCCCTTCAGACCTTGACCTTGTCGTCCCCGGCGGCGGGGGCCTGCCCGCGGGCGCGCGCCGCGTGGGCGACGGCGCCGGCGACGAGCAGCACGACGCCCACGCCGATGACCCCGGCGACGCCCACGGGGATGCCGCCGACCTCGCCGTAGTCGCCCAGCGGGGACCAGCTCATCACGTGCTCCGTCGCCTGGCCGATGAAGCCCTTGTTCTCGGCGACCGCCTCCAGGCCGTCGGGGCTGGAGGAGGCGAAGAACGACACGACGCCCGCCAGCAGCAGCGTCAGGCCGACGCCGCCGAGCAGGAACGGCCGCAGCGCCTTCCCGGCCGCCACCGGCCGGGCCGCCGGCTCGACCGTCGTGACGCCGTCGGGCCCGCGCAGCACCAGCGGTGCGGCGAGCCCGCGCGCGCCGTACACGAGGTCCGGCCGCACGGCGAGGACCGCGCCCACCGTGAACGCGGTGATCAGGCCCTCGCCGACGCCGATCAGCACGTGCACGCCGCCCATCGCGGCGGCCACCGCCGACACCTCGATCGGCGCGGTGCCGCCGATCCAGAACAGCAGCGTGAACACCAGCGCCGCGGCGGGCACCGAGAGCAGGGAGGCGAGGAAGGCGGCGGCCGTCACCCCGCCCTTGCCCCGGACGAGCTGGGTGACCAGCCGGAAGACGCCCCAGCCGACGAGCACGGTGACGATGCCCATGATCGTGATGTTGACGCCCAGCGCGGTGAGCCCGCCGTCGGCGAAGAACACGCCCTGCACGAGCAGGACCACGGCCATGCACAGCACCCCTGTGTACGGGCCCACGAGTATCGCCGCCAGCGCGCCTCCCAGCAGGTGCCCGCTGGTCCCGGCGGCGACCGGGAAGTTCAGCATCTGCACGGCGAAGATGAACGCGGCGACGAGGCCCGCCATGGGGGCGGTGCGGTCGTCGAGCTCGCGCCGGGCGCCGCGCAGGCACACGGCCACTCCGGCCGCGGCCACGGCTCCGGCGGAAACGGACACGGCCGCGTTGAAGAAGCCATCGGGTACGTGCATGGCACATCCTTCACCTAGGACTGCACAACAGCCCTACTTTAGGACATTCTCTTGCACCTGCACATAGTTGGCAATTAGGGCAAGATCCTTCGTAGCACGGTACGAGCGGTGAGCTTCCGGACCACCGCGCTCAACCGTCCCTTACCCGGTGTCGCGTACGGCCGCACGCTGCGGAACATCGCCCCTCCCCACAGGCGGCGCGGCGCCGCCACGGTCTCGGCGTCGGCCTCGACCCGGAACCGCGCGGGCGGTCCGCCCACCACCACCTCCAGGTAGGCGTCCCAGGTGCCGGGCGACAGGCGGCCGATCGCGGGCCGGGCCGCGAACCCGCCGCCCGGCAGCGGCACCACCCGCTCGGCCCGCTCGTCGCCGGTGCGCCGCTCGCGCCAGATCAGCCGGCGCAGCGCCGACGCGCCGGGCGCCGACCCGCCGACCGTGACCTCGCCGTCCATGGCCAGCCGGCTGCCCAGCGCCCACCGGGTGCGGGTGACGCGCACGCTGCCGGGCACCGCCGCGAGGTGCCCGCCGACGTCGATGCTGAGGTTGCCGTTGTCCTTGGTGAAGTACGGGATGACCACCGCCTCGCCGACGAGCCGGGCGGCGGGCCGGGCGACGTCCTCGTCGCGGTCGGCCCCCAGCCGGCCGGTGCGCATCACACCCTCCAGCTCGATCGCGATCCGCGCGTCCCAGATGCCGGAGCCGAGCCGCGAGACGTCCAGGCGGGCGGTGAAGCGCTCGCCCTCGCACGCGGCGGGCACGACGACCTCACGCCCCGCGTCGTGCCGCTCGCGCAGCACCAGCGACATCGCGTACGGCAGGTGGACGCCGTCGAGCCCGGCCGTGCCCGCGACCACCAGCACGCCCTCCTCCCAGCGCAGCGCCGTCAGGCGGCGGCGGACGGCCGCGGCCTCGATGTCGGCCAGCCGGCCGAGCCGGTCCACGTCGTCGAGCGAGGCGACCCGCTGCCGGCCCATGCGGCTGAGCCGCGCGTGGACCCCCGGCGTCAGCCACTCGTCGCACAGCGCCGCCACCTCCTGCGCGATGTCCTTGCGGCGCACCGGGTCGGACTCCAGGAACGGCACGCCGAGCTGGGCCAGCACGTCCAGCCGGAAGTGCCGCAGCAGCAGGTGGTCGCGCAGCGGCCCCGGCGGGATGTGCTCCAGCATGAGCTGGACCGGGCCCCGGATCATGGCCAGCCAGCCCAGCGGGTCGCGGCTGCCGGACTGCTGCATGATGCTGCTGCCGTCGGGCCGGGCCACCAGGTGGTAGCAGTCGTGCTCGGCGACCACGGAGATCACCCCGGCGTGGCAGTAGGCGTGGACGGTGAAGTAGATGTCCTCACCCACGAGCCGGCTCTCGGCGAAGCGGATGCGGTGGCGTTCGAGCATCTCGCGGCGGAACAGCTTGAAGCACGACAGGCTGTTGTAGACCGCGCTGGCGCCCAGCTCGGCCCGCTCGGCGTCGCGGGCGAACATCGAGACCGGCGCGCGGCGGCCGTGGCCCACCATCTTGCCGAGCACGATGTCGGAGTCGTTGCGGTCGGCCATGGCGACCATGCGCTCCAGCGCCTCGGGCCCGAGGTAGTCGTCGGCGTCGCAGAAGAAGACGTAGCGGCCGGTGGCGTGGTCGAGGCCGACGTTGCGCGGGCGCCCGGCGCCGCCGCCCTCGCCGCTCAGGCGCACGACCTTGACGCTGGCCTTGTGGTAGGCGGCGTAGAGGTCGAGCAGCTCGGCGCTGCCGTCGGTCGAGCCGTCGTCGACGACCACGATCTCCTTGCGCACCCGCTGGACGAGCACCGAGGTCAGGCAGCGGTCGAGGTACGGCCGGCAGTCGCGGGCCGGGATGACGACGCTGACGTCCACCGTCTCGCCGTCCTTCGCCGATGTCGTGATAGCCACAGCCGCGCCCCTCGCCGCTACAGTCCGCCTCCGATTGGCTTCAGTATGTGACGAAGCGCGGGGGGCGCGTGGGGCGATCGGCGGACTTCACCACCGGCTTTTTTCTCGTCCCCTCACGACTCCGGTAATTCTTCGCGCATGCCCGGAAAGCCCAGCTAATATCGCCAACCGGTCACTATTCGTCAGCACCGAATTACTTTCAGGAAGGCGTTTCTCCACCGCGGGGTAGAGAACTTTCCCACTGGTAGGAGTGCCGTACCCCGGCGGCTCCCACGGTGATCCGCCGGCCCGCGTCACGCGTCTACGCTTAGGCAATCTCGACCGGGGAGGTGGCGGGAATGGCATCTGATCTCCGCAGACACGGAGAAACCGGCTCGGCCGTACGCGCCGCCGAGCTCATCGTCTCCTCGGCACGCCTGCGGGAGCTCTCCGAGTGCTCGGCGCTGCTCCGCCGTACGCGGCTGAGGGCCGAGGAGATCGTGACGGAGGCGCGGGAACTGCTGGCGGAGGCCGAGCGGCAGGGCGACCCCGACCGGATCCTGGCGCTCAGCACCCAGCTCGACGAGGCGCGCCTGGCCTATCGCAAGGTGGTGACCGCGTACGTGACGATCTGCCGCCGGATCCGGGAGGAACGCCAGGAGATCGATCGGGCCCGCATGACCCTTGTCAGGCGTGGCCTGACGGACTAACGTCAGGTCATGCCTGACTGGAAAGAGAAGCTGCACTGTTCGTTCTGCCACAAACCGAGCGCGGACGTCGCGAAGCTCATCGCGGGCCCCGGCGTCCACATCTGCGACGAGTGCGTCGGCCTCTGCGTCGACATCCTGGAGCAGGAGCGGCTCGCCACCTCCACCGAACCCCGGCTGCCCATGTGGGAGAGCATGACCGAGGAGCAGATCCTCGACCACCTGCCCAAGATCGTCACCGTCCAGGTCCAGGTCGACGACAACCTGCACGACTGGGTGCGCCACCTGCGCACGCGCGACGTGAGCTGGGAGCGCATCGGGGCCGCGCTGGGCATGACCCGGCAGTCCGCGTGGGAGAGGTTCCGGGAGTGACGCCTTCCGGGTCTCGCCAACGCCGGATTTCGCGGCGACCGATATCCCGCCAACGGTAAACCGATGTGACCGGTGGGGCGTCCAACCCGCAAGGGAGGCCCACCATGAGCGTCCTCGACGGCCTCGCGGCCCCGGATCTTGAGGAGCTCCGCCTGGAGCTGCTCCTGACCGCGGCGCTGCACCACGAGGCAGAGCGGCTGAGCGCCCTCCGCGACGAGGCGGGGCGACCGGCCGCCGATTGAACGGGCTCCAGCTCCCCGGCCGCACCCGGGGAGCTGGAGTTGGGGGCCGAGGCCCCCGAGAACGTTCAGGCCGGGCAGCCGCCGCCGAGCGCGGTCAGGACCGCGTCGATGAACGCCTGGTTCCCCGGCTCCTCGGCGTGGGGCACGCCCGGTATCTCGGCCCGGCAGGCCACACCGTCGATGGTGTCGTCGCGGGTCTCGTCGAGCGAGCTGGCCAGCACGGTGTAGCGGACCGCGCCGGGGGTCGGGTCTCCGCTGTTGAGCTGCTGCATGAACGTGCCCGACGGACACATCTGGCCGCCCTGCGCGACCGGGAGCAGGCACGCGGGCCAGTAGCCGCGCTGGCCGGTGCCCATGGAGACGTAGCTCAGGGTCTTGGCCGCGCCGCCCAGGGACTTCAGGTAGTACCGGGCCGACAGGCCGCCCATGCTGTGGCCGACCAGGCTCACCTTGTCGGCCGCGTGCTTCTGGCGTACCTGCTCGACGAGGGCGGCGATGGCGTCGGCATTGGCGACGTTCTCCTCGCCGGGCAGGTCGATGGCGTACGCCGGGTGCCCGGCCTGCTCCAGGGCCGCCTTCATCGGGGCGAAGGAGTCGGGCGTGCCGTTCCAGCCGTGGACGAGGATGACCGGTTCGCCCGGGGACTGCCGCGCCCAGGCCGCTCCCGAACTCGTGCTCAGGGCCGCCGATAACACGACGACCCCCGCTCCCGCCAGCAGACGCCCCATGGTCGCCACCTAACTTACTTAGTACTCGGTAAGTGAGTTGCGCTAGGTTTAACACCATGAGTCGTGCCGATCAACCCCTGCACGGGGACGAACCCGTCACGAGCCGCCGCGAGCGGGCCCGCCTGCGCCGCGAGGAGATCATCGGCATCGCGTCCGAGCTGTTCGCCGAGCGCGGCTACCGGGGCACCTCGCTGGCCGACGTGGCCGGGCGGGCGGGGATCACCGAGCCGGGCCTGCTGCACCACTTCGGCAACAAGGCGGGGCTCCTGCTGGCGGTGATCGAGCGGCGCGACCTCGACAGCGAGGCGTTCGCCATGGAGCTGCTCGGCATGGAGCCGGCCGAGCGGCTGCGGGCGCTGCCGGAGTTCGCCCGGCGCAACAGGGAGCGGGCGGGGCTGGCCAAGCTGTTCACGGTGCTGGTGGCCGAGAGCCTGGAGCCGGACGCGCCGGGGCACGACCACTTCGTCGCCCGCTACCGCGCGCTGCGCGCCATCGTCGCCGACACCATCCGCTCGGCGCGGGAGGCGGGGCTCACGCGGGCCGGGCTGGACCCGGAGGTCAAGGCGGCCGAGATCATCGCCACGCTCGACGGGCTGCAGACCCAGTGGCTGCTGGACCCCGAGGCGGTGGACATCGTCGCCGCCGTCGAGTCCTACGCCCGCACCCTCGAACGCGACCTCACCGGATCCTGACCGGCTCCTGACCGGCGGCGCGACGGGCGCGGGCCGCCGGACGGCGGGACACGGCGACCCCGGCCAGGCACAGCGCCCCGCCGAGCAGGGTGAGCAGCCCGGGCACCTCGCCCAGCAGCGCCCACGACATGGCCACCACCAGCACCGGCACCGCGTACGTGGTCGCGCCCATCCTCCCCGCCGTCGTGCGGGCCAGGGCGAACGCCCAGGTGGTGAACGCCAGCGCGGTCGGGACCACCCCCAGGTAGACCATGTTGAGCGTCGCCGGCAGCGGGGCGCGGGCCGCCTCGCTCACGAGCACGCCGGCGAAGGGCAGGCAGGCCACGGTTCCGACCAGGCAGCCGTAGAAGGTGACCTGCAGCGCGCCGGCGTGCCGCAGCGCGGGCTTCTGCGCCACGACGCCTCCGGCGTACGAGATGGCGGCCAGCAGGCACAGCAGCACGCCGAGCACGGAGGCGTGCCCGCCGCCGGACACCGAGGCCCCGACGACCACCGCGCCCGCGAACGACACGCCCATGCCGGCCAGCAGCGGCCGGGGCAGCCCCTCGCCCAGCAGCCGCGCGCTCAGCAGGGCGATGAGGATCGGCCCGATGTTGACCACCATGGCCGCGGTCCCGGCGTCAACCTCCCGCTCGCCCCAGTTCAGGACCACCATGTACGCGCCGAACCACAGCACGCCCGAGGTGGCGATCCCCGGCCACGCGGCGCGCGGCGGCCATCCCACCCGCCGGGCCAGGGCGATGGCGCCCAGCACGAGCGTCCCGGCGAGCAGCCGCCCGAGGGCCAGCGCGCCCGGGGAGTAGGCCGCGCCGGCGCTGCGGATGGACACGAAGGCCGACGCCCACGCCACGACGGTCACACCGGCCGCCGCCATGGCGGGCCACTCGCTCTTTCGGAACACCATGGCCCCACGGTAGGGGGATAATCCTTCGCTGTTGACCGAAATATCCCACCCTGGCCGGGGCGCCGCCTCAGCCGACGTGGACGTGCGGCCGGCGTGCGGGATCGTGCTCGGCCTGGCGCAGCACCTCCCGCGTGAGCGCGGGCACGTCGCCGCCGCCGAAGACCAGGTAACGCAGCATGGCCACGACCGGGTTGCCCTCGGTCCAGTGGAAGTAGATGTGCGGGGCTCCGCCCGTGCGCTCGCGCAGGTAGAGCAGGATCGCGGCGAGCGTGTTGGGCACCGCGGAGCTCTCGACCGTGAGGATCTTGTGGCCGTAGCGCTCCTCGCCCCTGACGTCCAGCTCCGTCTCGAACTCCGACGCGTCGGGCACGCTCACCTCGACGAACATGACGGGCTCCGAGCTGCGCAGCCGGTGGTTGAGCCAGGTCTCGCGCACCTTGGCGTTGTACTCCTCCTGGTCACGCCGGTGCGGCTCGTTGGCGATGAGGTGGATCTCCCCGCACGCCTCGTTCACGAACTCCTCGGCCAGCGGGTCGAGCCGCACGTCGGTGACGCGCAGCTCGGTCGAGCGGGTGGCCCGCGACAGCAGCGAGGTGAGGATGATGGCCGCGATGAAGAACGAGGCGATCTTCACGCCCTCGGGCCGCTCGATGACGTTGTCCACCAGCGTGTACGCCAGCACGAAGGAGATGACGGCGAAGCCGGCGGTCGCCCCGTGCCGCCGCCCGCGCCGGGCCGACAGCGTCACCGCGACCGCCGCCGACAGCATGAGCACCAGCACGCCGGTCGCGTACGCGCCGCCCTGGGCGTCCACGTTCGCGTGGAAGATGACCGTGATGGCGAACCCGATGGCCGAGAAGACCAGCACGAGGGGCCGCACCGCGCCGGTCCACTCGGGCGCCATCCCGTAGCGGGGCAGGTAGCGGGGCACGAGGTTGATCAGGCCGGCCATGGCCGAGGCCCCGGCGAACCAGAGGATCGCGATCGTGGAGATGTCGTACGCGGTGCCGAACCAGGGGCCGAGGTAGCCGTGCGCGAGGTAGGCCAGCGCCCTGCCGTTGGCCTTGCCGCCGTTCTCGAACTCCTGGTGCGGGATGAGCACGGTCGTGACGAAGCTGGAGAGGATCAGGAAGACGCTCATGATGACGGCGGCGGTGGTGAGCAGCCGCCGGGCGCCCACGATGCGCCGCTTGATGTCGCCCGCGATCACCGGCATCACGGCCACGCCCGTCTCGAACCCGGACATGCCGAGCGCCAGCTTGGGCATCACGATCAGCGAGAGCCCGATCATGGCCAGCGGACTGCTGTATCCCGTGCTGAGCGCGTCCCGCCAGTCCACCACCACCTGCGGCGCCTCCAGCACGTGCAGGATCGCGGTCACCACCACCACCGCGTTCAGCGACAGGTAGACGAGGACCAGCACCACCGCGATGCCGATGGCCTCGCCGAAGCCCATGAGGAACACCCCGCCGAGCAGGGCGAGCAGCAGCAGCGTGACCGGGACCGCCTGGCCCTGGAGCGCGTCGGGGACGAGCGGGTTCTGCAGGATGTGCGCCGTCGCGTCCGCCGCCGACAGCGTCATCGTGATCACGAAGTCGGTGGCGGCGAACCCGAGCAGGGCCAGCACGAAGATCTTGCCCCACCACTGCGGGGCGAGCCGCTCCAGCATGGCGATCGAGCCCTGGCCGTACGGGCTCTCGGCCGCCACCCTGCGGTACACCGGCAGCGCGCCCAGCAGGGTGAGCCCCACCAGGAACAGCGTGGCCAGCGGCGACAGGAAGCCGGCCGCCAGTGCGGCGATGCCCGGCTGGTAGCCCAGCGTGGAGAAGTAGTCGACGCCGGTCAGGCACATCACCCGCCACCACGGGTGCTTGGCGTGGGGACCGTGCTCGATCTGCCTGCGGTCGGTCTGCAGACCTTCGAGGAGCCACGAGCGCAGCGTTCCCTCGGTAGCGACTGGCCGTTTCGCCAGCACCATTTCGGTCACCCTTCACGAAACACGCCTAAAGCCGAAAGCACCCTACCCAGCCCGGAAGGGGAAATGGCCAGGTGAGGGCGTCAAGAATGCGTATGAATGCATATTTTTCGGCTATTTCGGCTTGGCCGGGGAGACGTCACGGCTTGAAGCGATATCCCATGCCCGGCTCCGTGATCAGGTGGGCCGGATGCGCGGGGTCCCGTTCGAGTTTCTTGCGCAACTGGGCCATGTACTGGCGCAGGTAGTGCGTCTCCTTGACGTGGCCGCTCCCCCACACCTCCGCCAGCAGGTGGCGCTGGCCGACGAGCTTGCCCGGGTTGCGGAGCAGGATCTCCAGGATGCCCCACTCGGTCGGGGTCAGCCGCACGTCCCCGGAGATCGTCTTGGCGGTCAGGTCCACCGTGTGGTCACCGATCTGGATCTTGGCCAGCTCCTCCTCGTGCAGGCCCGCCCGGCGGGTGACCGCGCGGATGCGGGCGAGCAGCTCCTCCATGTCGAACGGCTTGGTCACGTAGTCGTCGGCGCCCGCGTCCAGCGCCTCGATCTTGTCCTGGTGCGCGTACCGGCCGGTCAGCACGATGATCGGGACGGTGGTCCAGCCGCGCAGCCCGTGGATGACGTCCAGGCCGTCCAGGTCGGGCAGCCCGAGGTCGAGCAGGACCAGGTCGGGATGGAACTCCGCGGCCTGGCGCAGCGCGGCCCCGCCGTCCGGGGCCGTCGCGACCTCGTAGTGGCGGGCGACGAGGTTGATCCGCAGCGCCCTGAGCAACTGCGGCTCGTCGTCGACGACGAGGACGCGGGTCACGGCGTCACCGACCGGGACGAGATGGGCAATGCGAGGATCATGGTGAGACCTCCCCCTGGTGTCTCGTCGGGGACGAGCGTGCCGCCCATGGCCTCGGCCAGTCCGCGCGAGAGGGCGAGCCCGAGGCCGACGCCGGTGTGGTTGTCGCGGTCGCCCAGCCGCTGGAACGGCATGAAGACGCGGTCGTGCGCCTCGGGCGGTATGCCGGGGCCGCGGTCGATCACCCGGACCTCCACCTGGTCGCCGTGCCAGCTCGCGCTGATCAGCGCCTTCCGGTCGGCCGGACTGTAGCGCACCGCGTTCGACAGCAGGTTGACCAGCACCCGTTCGAGCAGCGCCGGATCGGCCACCACCTCGGGCAGCTCGAACGGGATGTCGCTCTCCACCCTGTCGCCCAGCGGGCCCAGGTCGTCGATGGCCGGCGGGACGATCTCCGCCACGGCGAGGGGCTGGAGCGCCACCCCGAGGACGCCGGCCTGCAGGCGGCTCATGTCGAGCAGGTTCTCCACCAGCCGGTTCAGCTTGTCCAGGGACTCCTCGGCGGTGGCCAGCAGCTCGGCCCGGTCCTCGGCGGACCAGGTGACGTCGGTGGCGTTCAGGCTGTCCACGGCGGCCTTGGCCGAGGCGAGCGGGGTGCGCAGGTCGTGGCTGACGGCGGCCAGCAGCGCGGTCCGCATCCGGTCGGCCTCGGCCAGCGGCTCGGCCAGCTCGGCCTGCTCGCGCAGCCGTTCCTGGCGCAGCGCGACGGCGATCTCGGCGGCGAACGCCTCCAGCACCCGCCGGTCGCTGGCGGCGGGCAGCCGCCCGCGCGCCGCCAGCACCAGGCCGTCGCGCACCGTCACGTCGGTGTCGGCCCCGGCGGGGCAGGTGACCGGCGCGCCCCCGGCGGTGGCCAGGATGCGCCACGCCCGCGGCTCGGCCGGGTCGTCCGGGCTCGGCGGTCCGACGCGTTCCAGCAGGGTGACGGAGGTCAGGCCGAACGTCTCGCGCAGCCGGGCCAGCAGCGAGGGCAGCGCCGCCTCACCGCGCAGCACGTGCCCGGCGAGCGTGGACAGCAGCTCGGCGTCGGCCTGCGCGCGCATGGCCTCCCGGGTACGGCGGGCCGCGAGGTCCACGACCGTGCTGACCACACCCGCGACCAGCACGAAGACCACCAGGGCGAGGAGATTCTCCGGATCGGCGATGGTGAACTCGCCGGTCGGCGGGGTGAAGAACCAGTTGAGCAGCATCGACCCGCCGACCGCCGCGGTCACGGCCGGCCACATGCCGCCGGCCAGCGCGACCCCGATGACCAGGCACAGGAACAGCAGGATCTCGCTGGGCAGCGAGACCACGGCGCGGAACGGCAGGAGGGCCAGGGTCAGCAGCGGCATCCCGGCGACCGCGACCAGCCATCCGGCCACCCTGCGGCGCCTGGTGAGCGCGGCGCGCGAACGGGCGGGCCGCTCCCGGCCCCGCTGCGCCTCCGCGTGCGTGATCATGTGGACGTCGATGCTGCCGGACCGGGCCGTCGTCTCCACCCCCACACCGCGCGAGAGCAGCTGCGCGAACCGGCCCCGCCGGGAGGCGCCGAGCACGAGCTGGGTGGCGTTGACGCCGCGCGCGAAGTCCAGCAGCGCCCCAGGCACGTCGTCGCCGACCACCTGGTGGTACGTGCCGCCCAGCGACTCCACCAGCGCCCGCTGCCGGGTCAGGTTGGCGGGGTCGCCGCCGGCCAGGCCGTCCGCGCTGGTGACGTGGACGGCCAGCAGGTCGGCGCCCTTGGACCGCGCGGCGATCCGGGCCGCCCGCCGGACCAGGGTGTCGCCCTCCGGCCCGCCGGTCACCGCCACCACGACCCGCTCGCGCGCCTCCCACGTGCCCTCGATGCCGTGGGCGGCGCGGTAGCGGTCGAGCTGCTCGTCCACCTTGCCCGCCACCCACAGCAGCGCCAGCTCCCGCAGCGCCGTCAGGTTGCCCTCGCGGAAGAAGTTGGACAGCGCCGCGTCCACCTTCTCCGGCGCGTACACGTTGCCGTGGGCCAGCCGGCGGCGCAGCGCCTCCGGCGA
The DNA here is from genome assembly GCF_013363995.1 of Nonomuraea rhodomycinica. GTDB lineage: Bacteria > Actinomycetota > Actinomycetes > Streptosporangiales > Streptosporangiaceae > Nonomuraea > Nonomuraea rhodomycinica. The sequence goes on from NZ_JABWGO010000013.1 coordinate 67,768, forward strand.
CATGTCCACCAGCTCGACCTGGTCGGCGCGGCGCACCACCTCGTCCGGCACGGTCTCCCGCTGCGCGATGCCGGTGATCTGCTCGACGACGTCGTTGACCGACTCCAGGTGCTGGATGTTGACCGTGGTGACGACGTCCACGCCGGCGTCCAGGATCTCCTCGATGTCCTGCCAGCGCTTGGCGTTGCGCGAGCCGGGCACGTTGGTGTGGGCCAGCTCGTCGATGAGCGCCACCCTGGGGGCGCGGGCGACGACCGCGTCCACGTCCAGCTCGGTGAAGCTCACGCCCCGGTGGACGAGGGTGCGGCGGGGCACGACCTCCAGCCCCTCCAGCAGCTCGGCGGTGCGGGCGCGGCCGTGGGTCTCGACGAACCCCACGACCACGTCCCGGCCGCGCTGCCGGGCGCGCCGGCCCTCGCCGAGCATCGCGTACGTCTTGCCGACCCCGGGGGCCGCCCCGAGGTAGACCCGCAGGCGACCCCTGGTCATGACCGGTCGAGGGCCAGGTTGAGTTCGAGCACGTTGACCGCGGGCTCGCCCATGAAGCCGAGCGCCCTGCCGGTGGTGTGCTCCCTGATGAGGGCCCGGATCCGGTCCACGCCGACTCCTCTCTCCCTGGCCACCCGCGGCGCCTGGAGCCGGGCGTAGGCGAGCGAGATGTGCGGGTCGAGCCCGGAGCCGCCGGCGGTCACCGCGTCGGCGGGCACCTGGACGGCCGCCTGCGTCACGCCGCCGCGGACGGGGACGGTGCGGCCGGCCGCGTAGTCCTCGCCGGGCCGCGCGCACTCGACCTTGACGCCACGGTACTCGGCGACGAACGGCGTCGCGGGACAGGGCTGGTTGACCGACACGGCCCGCACCGGCCGGCCGGCGACCGGGAAGACCTTCAGCACCGCGCCGACCCCGTCCGGCGTGCAGTACGGCCGGGCGCCGCTGACGCCCTCCCGCTCGCCGATCGCCCTGGAGCGGGCGCAGACCTGGGTGAGCAGCGACGCGCGGCCGGGCGTGTCCACGACGTCCTCCGGGCCGAGGTTGCTCGCCGCGGTGGAGAGCATGTCGTAGCCGTCGCCGGCGGCCGACGGCCGGGACTGGAAGTACGTCGCGACGGGCTTGCCGGCGGCGTCGGTGAAGCTCTGGCCGACGATCGCGCTGCCGACGGTCCTGCCGTCCCGCTCGATCAGGGAGCCGTTGGCCTGGCGGTCGAACAGGAGCTGGGCCACGCCGGTCACCGCGAGCGGGTAGAGCGCGCCCGTGACCAGCGTCAGCACGACGAGCGCCCGGACGGCGGCGAGGTGCCGGCGGATCCAGCTTGGCATGTGGTCCATTTACGACATCCCCGGAAGGAACTGGATGAGCAGGTCGATGAGCTTGATGCCGGCGAAGGGGGCCACGATGCCGCCCAGGCCGTAGACGTACAGGTTGCGGCTGAGGAGCTTGGAGGCGCCGGAGGGGCGGTAGCGCACGCCGCGCAGGGCGAGCGGGATCAGCGCGATGATCACCAGGGCGTTGAAGATCACTGCGGCGAGGATCGCCGACTGGGGACTGGCCAGGCCCATGACGTTGAGCGCGTCCAGGCCCGGGTAGACCGCGGCGAACATCGCCGGGATGATCGCGAAGTACTTCGCGACGTCGTTGGCGATCGAGAACGTGGTCAGCGCGCCGCGCGTGATGAGGAGCTGCTTGCCGATCTCCACGATCTCGATGAGCTTGGTGGGGTTGGAGTCGAGGTCCACCATGTTCCCGGCCTCCTTGGCGGCGGAGGTGCCGGTGTTCATGGCCACGCCGACGTCGGCCTGGGCGAGGGCGGGGGCGTCGTTGGTGCCGTCCCCGGTCATCGCGACCAGCCGTCCGCCCTCCTGCTCCTTCTTGATCAGCGCCAGCTTGTCCTCGGGCGTGGCCTCGGCGAGGAAGTCGTCCACGCCGGCCTCCTCCGCGATGGCCCGAGCGGTCAGCGGGTTGTCGCCGGTGATCATGACGGTGCGGATGCCCATGCGGCGCATCTCGTCGAAGCGCTCCCGCATGCCCTTCTTCACGACGTCCTTGAGGTGGATGACGCCGAGCACCCGGCCCTTCTCGGCCACGACCAGCGGCGTGCCGCCGCTGGCGGAGATGCCGTCCACGAGGCGCCCGACCTCGTCGGCCGGGTGGCCGCCGTGGTCGCGCACCCACGTCATGACCGCCGTGGCGGCGCCCTTGCGGATCTCCCGGCCGTCCAGGTCCACCCCCGACATGCGGGTCTGCGCGGTGAAGGGCACCCACGTGGCGTGGGTCAGCTCGCCCGGCTCGCGCTCGCGCAGGCCGTACACCTCCTTGGCGTGGACGACGATGGAGCGGCCCTCGGGCGTCTCGTCGGCGAGGCTGGACAGCTGCGCCGCCTTGGCGAGCTCCTCCTCGGTGACGCCGCGGATCGGCACGAACTCGCCGGCCTGCCGGTTGCCCAGCGTGATCGTGCCGGTCTTGTCCAGCAGCAGCGTCGAGACGTCGCCCGCGGCCTCCACGGCGCGGCCGGACATCGCGAGGACGTTGCGCTGCACGAGACGGTCCATGCCCGCGATGCCGATGGCCGACAGCAGCGCGCCGATCGTGGTCGGGATCAGGCAGACGACCAGCGAGACCAGCACGATCCCGGTGACACCGTCGGAGGTGAGCGCGAGGGAGTCGGGCACCCCCGGGTTGACGGCCATGGAGTAGATGGCCAGCGGCTGCATGGTGGCGGTGGCGACCAGGAAGACGATCGTCAGCGCGGCGAGCAGGATGTTGAGGGCGATCTCGTTGGGCGTCTTCTGCCGGTTCGCGCCCTCGACCAGGGCGATCATCCGGTCCACGAAGCTCTCGCCGGGCCGCTGCGTGATCACGACGACGATCCGGTCCGACAGCACCTTCGTGCCGCCCGTCACCGCGGAGCGGTCGCCGCCGGACTCGCGGATCACCGGGGCCGACTCGCCGGTGATGGCCGACTCGTCCACGGACGCGATGCCCTCGACCACGTCGCCGTCACCGGGGACGGTCTCACCGGCCTCGACGACGACGAAGTCGCCCTGCCTGAGTTCGGCCGCGCCGACCACGTCCCACTCCGCGGAGGTCCGCTCACGCAGGCGGCGCGCGGTGGTGTCGCGCTTGGCCGCGCGCAGCGTGGCGGCCTGCGCCTTGCCGCGCCCCTCGGCGACAGCCTCGGCCAGGTTGGCGAAGACGACCGTCAGCCAGAGCCACCCGGCGATCGCCCAGCCGAAGAACGAGGTCTCGGTGGTGGCGGCCAGGACCGTGGTGGCCAGCGCGCCGATCTCGACGATCAGCATGACCGGGTTGCGCCACAGCGTGGCCGGGTTGAGCTTGCGCAGGGCCTCGGGCAGCGACGTGAGGAGCTGCCGGGGGTCGAGCAGGCCGCCGCCGACCCGTTCGGGGGCGCCTTCGAGCACGTGCGTGGACATCAGGACAGTCCTTCTGCGATCGGGCCGAGCGCGAGCGCGGGGAGGAAGGTGAGGGCGACCAGGATGATCGTGACGCCGACCACCATGCCGACGAACTGCGGGCGGTGGGTCGGGAGCGTGCCGGCCGACTCGGGCACAGGGGTCTGCCGGGCCAGCGAGCCGGCCAGGGCCAGCACGAGGACGATCGGCAGGAAGCGGCCGAACGCCATGGACAGGCCGAGGGCGACGTCGTACCAGGGCGTGTTGACCGTGGCGCCGGCGAAGGCGGAGCCGTTGTTGTTGGAGGCGCTGGTGAAGGCGTAGAGGATCTCCGACAGCCCGTGCGGGCCGGTGTTCAGCATCGCCGCGAGCCCGGCCTGGTTCGCCATGGCGACCGCCGTGCCGGCCAGCACCAGCACCGGCGTGACGAGGAAGTACAGCGAGGCCAGCTTGATCTCGCGGGCGCCGACCTTCTTGCCCAGGTACTCGGGGGTGCGCCCGACCATGAGGCCGGCCACGAAGACCGTGATCAGGGCCAGGACGAGCATGCCGTACAGGCCGGAGCCCACGCCGCCGGGGGCCACCTCGCCCAGCATCATGTCGAACAGCGTCATCATGCCGCCGAACGGGGTGGAGGAGTCGTGGAAGGAGTCGACCGCCCCGGTGGAGGTGAGGGTCGTCGCCGCCGCGAAGGTGGCGGAGTTGGCCACGCCGAAGCGGACCTCCTTGCCCTCCATCGCCGCGCCGACGGCCTGCGGGACCGTGGCGGCGCCGTGCAGCTCGAACACCGTGGTCAGGGTCACCGAGGCCAGCGCGATGACGCCCATGACGGCGGCGATGGCGTAGCCCTGGCGCACCTGGCCGACCATCTTGCCGAAGGTGCGCGGCAGGCTGAACGGGATCAGCAGGATGAGGAGGATCTCGAACCAGTTGGTCCAGCTCGTGGCGTTCTCGAAGGGGTGCGCCGAGTTGGTGTTGTAGAAGCCGCCGCCGTTCGTGCCTAGCTCCTTGATGACCTCCTGGCTCGCCACCGGACCGCCGGTCATGTGCTGCGTGCCGCCCGTGAGGGTGGTGATCGCGTGCGGCCCGGTGAAGTTCTGCACCACGCCGCCCACGACCAGGACGATCGCTCCGGCGAAGGCGATGGGCAGCAGGACGCGCAGCGTTCCGCGTACCAGGTCGACCCAGAAGTTGCCGATGGTGTCGGCGCCGTCGCGGGCGAACCCGCGGACGAGGGCGACGGCGACCGCCATGCCGACCGCGGCGGAGACGAAGTTCTGCACCGCCAGCCCGGCCATCTGCACCAGGTGCCCCATCGTGGACTCGCCGGCGTACGCCTGCCAGTTCGTGTTGGTCACGAAGCTGACGGCGGTGTTCCAGGCGATGTGGTCGGGCACGGGGGCGAGGCCCAGCGACAGGAACAGCTTGTCCTGCAGGCGCTGGAAGGCGTACAGGAAGAGGATCGAGACGGCGGAGAAGGCGAGCAGGCTGCGCGCGTAGACGGGCCAGCGCTGCTCCGCCTCGGGCCGCACGCCCACCAGGCGGTAGACCACGCGCTCGGCCCGGCTGTGCCTGACCCCGGTGTAGACGCGGTACATGTGGTCACCCAGCGGCTTGTGGACCAGCGCCAGGGCGACGACGAGCGCGCCGATGAACAGGGCGGCCATCTAGAAGCGCTCCGGGTGGAGGAGGGCGGCGACCATGAAGCTCACCAGCACGACGGCGCCGATCAGACCTATGGCGTTGACGGCGCTCACAGCCGCTCCACCGCCTTGACCACGAGCCCGAGGACCACGAAGACCGCGATCGTCAGGGCGACGAAGATGACGTCGGCCATCCCCACTCCTCGCCTAGGTTTCCTGCGTTGCGGCCCCCCGGACGGGCGGCCTCACATCACAGCAAATCGCCGGATTTTGGGGCTTTGGCGCTTCTTGACGGGATTCATACGGCCATCGTCGGAATATTGATGGCTTTTCTACGCGGTGTGCGGCCGGCGCCGGCCGCTTGACGGCCGCCCCCCAGGCCAAGATCACGTCAAGTGACGCGCCCACAGGGAGCCGCATGGCCGAGCACGGGACGGCGCGCCGCGATCCCGCGTCTCCAGCGGAGATCACTAATCGGACATTTCGTGTCACTTATCGCAATGATCATTGTTATGGTAACGGAACCTGCCTAAATCTCGCCGGTGTCGCTGGACGTGCGAGCCTTGCCGCGATCAATCCACCCTGACGCGGGAGATCTTTGGTGGGTACCTTCCTCGACACCGACCGTGTTCACGAGGCTTTCGCCGGCCAGGCACGACGCACACCCGAACACGTCGCCGTCGTGGCGGGCACGACCCGGGTGACGTACGCCGAGCTCGACGCGCACGCGGAACGGATCGCCCGGGCGCTGCGGGCGCGGGGCACGGGTCCGGGCGACTCCGTGGGCGTGTGCCTGGACCGCGACCACACGCTGATCGCCGCGCTGCTCGGCGTCTGGAAGACCGGCGCGGCGTACGTGCCGCTGGACCCGGCCTACCCCGCCGACCGGCTGGAGTTCATCGCCGCCGACGCGGGCATGGCGCAGCTGATCACCTCGGGCCCCGTGGCCCGGCGGCAGGAGGCCGTGCTGGCCGCCTCCGGCGCCGAGGCGCTGCTCGTGGAGGCCCTGGGCGAGCATCCCCAGGACGACGGCCCCGAGCGGGGCGGCCCCGCGGACGCCGCGTACGTGATCTACACCTCCGGCTCGACCGGACGCCCCAAGGGCGTGGTCGTCGAGCACCACAACGTCATGGCGCTGCTGCGCCACGAGGCCGAGCGCTACGCCGGCGAGCTGGACGGCATGCTGTTCGCCACGTCGGTGTGCTTCGACCCCTCGGTGACGCAGATGTTCCTGCCCCTGGTCACCGGCGGCACCGTGATCGTCGCCGACAACCTGCTGGCCCTGCCCACGCTCCCGGCGCGCGAGGAGGTGACGGCCGTGTACGGCGCGCCGTCCGCGCTGGTCGCCCTGCTGAGCGAGCCGCTGCCCGCCGCGACGCGGATGGTGATGGCCGGTGGCGAGCCGCTGACCAGGGCGCTGGTGGACCGCATCTACGCCAACCCCGGCGTCCGGCGGGTCGTCAACGTGTACGGGCCCACCGAGTGCACCGTCACCTGCACCTCGTACGAGGTGACCCGCGACGACAAGGGCGAGCCGCCGATCGGCTCGGCCTACGCGGGATCGCTGCTCAGCGTGCGCGACCCGGAGGGGCGGCCCCTGGGAGAGGGCGAGATCGGCGAGCTGTGGGTGGCCGGGCCGCTGGTCGGCCGGGGCTATCTGAACCGGCCCGAGCTGACCGCCGAGCGTTTCGTGACCGACGAGGACGGGGTGCGCCACTACCGCACCGGTGACCTGGTCCGCCGCGAGAACGACGTCTACCACTACGCGGGACGCAACGACGACCAGGTCAAGGTGGCCGGGTTCCGTGTCGAGCTGGGCGAGGTGCAGGGCACGCTGACCCGGCACCCCGGCGTGAACCACGCGGCGGTGCTGACCCAGGACGACGCTCGCGAGGTGCGCCGCCTGGTCGCCTACGTGGAGCCCGCCGCCGGGCACGACGACCTGCGCGAGGACGCGCTGCGCGAGTGGATGCGCAGGCACCTGCCCGACTACATGGTGCCGTCCCGGATCGCCATCATGGACCGCATCCCGCTCGGCCCCACCGGCAAGATCGACCGGGCCGCCCTCCCCGCGATGGAGTTCGCCCCCGAGCTGGGCCCGTACGTGGCGCCGCGCACCGACATCGAGCGGCGCCTCGCCGAGATCGTCGGCGACGTCCTCGGCGTCGAGCAGGTCGGCGTCCACCACCACTTCATCGACCTGGGCGGGCACTCGCTGGCCGCCGCCCGGATCTGCGCGGTCATCGAGCGCGAGCTGGGCGCGCGCGTGGCGCTCACCACGTTCCTCGGCCGGCCCACGATCGCCGAGCTGGCCCCGCTCATCGAGGAGACCGCGACCGGCTCCGGCGCGCCCCGGCCGGTCCGCCACCACGGCACGACCCGCTACCCCCTCACCGCCGCGCAGTACGGCATGTGGCTGCTGCGCGAGGTCAGCCACACCCGCAACGCCACGACGCTCGCCTTCCGCCTGCTGCTGACCGAGCTGGACTCCACCGAGCCGGTCAGGGCCGCGCTGGACGGGCTGGTCCGCGAGCACGAGGTGCTGCGCACGGTCACCGTCGTCGGCCCGGACGGCGAGCCGGCCGCCGAGGTGCGCCCGCCCGCGCCGGTCCCGCTGGAGGAGCACCCCTACTCCCCCGGCCTGGCCGAACGGCTCGCCGTCCACGGCTTCGACATCTCCGCCGACGTGCCGCTGCTGCGCGCGGCGCTGCTCTGGCGCGGCGAGCGGACGGCCGAGCTGATCGTCGTCACCGACCACACCGCCTACGACGGCTGGTCCAACGCCGCGCTGATGGAGGCGCTGACCGGCACCGTCACCCCGCCCGCCGTCCAGGTCGGCGACGTGGCCCTGCTGGAGCGGGAACTGGCCGCCGACCCCGCGCGGACCGAACGGCTGCGCGCGTTCTGGGCCGGGGAGCTGGCCGGGGCGGCGCCGCCGTACGATCTGTCGGCCCGCGCCGAGGGCGGTCCCAGCCGCTTCCGTGGCACCCGCCTGGTCCGCGAGGTGCGGCCCGAGACGGCGGCCGGGGTGGCCGCGCTGGCCGCGGCGACCGGCACGACCCCGTTCGCGGTGTACTTCGCCGTCCTCGGGCTGCTGGTCGCGGCGCAGACCGACCGGTCCGACGTGCTGCTCGGCGCCGCCGTCGCCGACCGCGCCCACCCCGAGCTGGAGGGCCTCGTCGGCCCGCTGGTCGACGTGCTGCCCGTACGGCTGCGCCTGGACGGCGAGCTGTCGGTACGGCGGGCCGTCACCCGCGCGGCGACCGCCACGGCCCGCTCCCTCGACCACGTCGGCCTGGCCCCCGAGGAGCGGCTGGCCGTCTCCGGCATCGAGCGCCCGCGCGGCACCATGCTCACCCCCGTCGTGCTCTCCTACCAGCCGCCGTCCGTGCCGGTGCGGCTGGAGCGCGACGGTCTGGCGGTGGAGCTGCTCGGCGAGCTCAGCGGCGGCGGGGCGCAGGCCCCGTACACGCTGTTCGTCAACACCACGTCGGCGGGGGTGGAGGTCCAGTTCGAGTACGACGTCGACCTGTTCACCCGGGAGGAGGCCGACGCCTTCGCCGACCGGCTCATGCGGCTGCTGGAGGCCGCGGTGGCCGGCCCGGACCTGCCGCTGTCGGAGCTCCGGCTGGTCACCGCCGAGGAGCGGGCCACGCTGCTCGCCTGGGGCACCGGCGCGCCGCTGCCCCCGCTGGAGACCGCCACGGTCGCGCACGAGGTGCTGGCGCGGGCCGCGCGCCATCCGGAGCGCGTCGCGGTCGCCGACGGGACCGGTGAGCTGACCTACGCCGAACTCGCCGCGATCTCGGCCCGCGTGGCCGCCGCCGTGGCCGAGGCGTACGCCTCCGGACCGGCCGGGGACCGGGTCGTCGGCGTGTGCCTGCCGCGCGACCGCTTCCTGCCGGCGGCCCTGCTCGGCGTGGCGCGGGCGGGCGCGGCGTACGTGCCGCTCGAACCCGACCATCCGGCCGAGCGGCTGCGGCACCAGCTCGCCGACTCGGGGGCCCGGGTGGTGCTCGCCGCCGCCGGGACCACCGGGACCGCGCGCCTGCTGGCCGAGCCGACGGGCGCGACCGTGCTGGACCTCGCCGCGCTGCCGGACGGGGGCCCGATCCCCCATGAGCCGGCCCCGGGCGACCTGGCCTACGTGCTCTACACCTCCGGCTCGACCGGGCGGCCCAAGGGCGTGCAGGTCACGCACGCCAACCTGGCGGCGTTCGTGGCGGCCATGCGGGTCATGCCCGGCGTCCGCGACGACGACGTCATGCTCGGCCTCACCCCCTTCTCCTTCGACGTCTTCGGCTTCGACCTGTGGGTCAGCCTGTGCAACGGGCTCCGGCTGGAGCTGCTGGACCGCGAGGCGGCCCTGGACGGCCACGCCGTCGCCCGGCGCATCGACGAGTGCGGCGTCACGCTGCTGACGGCCACCCCCACCACGCTGCGCATGCTCGTGGCCGCGGGCTGGGCGGGCGGCGGGCGCGTACGGGTGGTGAGCATCGGCGAGGTGCTGGACCCGGCGCTGGCCGACCAGCTCGCGGCCCGGATCGGCGAGCTGTGGAACTCCTACGGCCCGACCGAGACGACCGTCTACTCCACCATGACGCGGATCACCGCCCCGGCCGGCGAGACGGTGTCCATCGGCGGGCCGCTGCCCGGCGAGCGCGCCTACGTCCTGGACCAGGCCGGACGCCTCCTGCCGCCCGGCGTGCCGGGCGAGCTGTGGATCGGCGGCGCGGGCGTGGCCCGGGGGTACCGGGGCGTGCCGAGCGGCGCGTTCGCCGACGACCCGCTCGCGCCCGGCGAGCGCCGCTACCGTACGGGCGACCTGGCGCGCTGGCGCGCCGACGGCACCCTGGACTTCCTCGGCCGCCGGGACCAGCAGGTCAAGGTGCGCGGGCACCGGATCGAGCTCGGCGAGATCGAGGCCGCGCTGCGCGAGAGCGTGAGCGACGCGGCCGTCGTCGTGCACGAGGACCACCTCGTGGGCTACGTGGTCGGCGCGGCCGACACCGCCCTGCTGGAGACGGCGCTGCGCGAGCGGCTGCCCGACTACATGATCCCGCGCCAGTGGGTGACGCTGGACGCGCTGCCCACCACCTCCTCGGGCAAGACCGACCGGGCCGCCCTGCCCAGGCCGGACCGCGTCGCCCGGGCGCAGGTGCCGCCCAGCAGCGACGCCGAGCTGCTGGTGGCCGAGGTGTGGCAGGCGGTGCTGGGCCTGGGGAGCGTCGGCGTCGACGACGACTTCTTCGCGGTCGGCGGCCACTCGCTGGCGGCCATGCTCGTCGCCGGGCGGCTCAGGGAGGCGCTGGCCATGGAGGTGCCGGTGCGGCTGCTGTTCGAACGGCCGGTGCTGGGCGCGTTCGCCGCCGCCGTCGAGAAGCTGCTGATGACGGAGCTGGAGGCGGGGCGTTGACCCAGTTGCAGGACCGGCTGGCGGAGCGGCTGGCCGCCGCCCGCCGTACCGCGGCCCGCGCCGTGCCCGGCATCCCCGCCGCGGCCGGTGACGAGCCCGCGCCGCCCTCGCCGGCGCAGGCGCGGCTGTGGTTCCTGGCGCAGCTCGCCGAGCCCGGCGAGCGGGGCGCCTACAACGTCCCGACGGCCGTGCGCATGCGCGGTGCGCTCGACACCGCCGCGCTGCTGAACGCCGTGCGGGAGCTGACCGAGCGGCACGAGGTGCTGCGCACGCTGGTCGAGCAGGACCGCACGGTGGTGGTCGGCGCGGACCGGGTGCCGATCACGGTCGAGGACGTGACCGGGCCGGACCGGCTCGGGGCCGCCCTGGAGCGGGAGGCGTACCGGCCGTTCGAGCTGGGCGCCGAGCCACCGACGCGGGCGACGCTCTTCCGGCTGGACGACGACGAGCACGTGCTGCTGCTGACCGTCCACCACATCGCCTTCGACGCCTGGTCCCGGGACGTGGCGCTGGCCGAGCTGGCCGCGCTGTACACCGCCGAGCTGGGCCTGGGCGAGCGGCCGGCACGGCCGCGGGTGCGCTACGGCGACTACGCCCGCTGGCTCGCCGAACAGCCGGAAGGCGACGTGAGCTGGTGGCTCGACCGGCTCGCCGGGCTCGAACCGGTGCTCGACCTGCCGACGGACCGGCCCCGCCCGTCCGTGGCCGACTGGACGGGCGGCGAGGTCCCGCTCGTGCTCGGCCCCGAGCTCACGGCGAAGGTGCGCTCGGCCGCCACGGGCGCCGGCGGCACGCCGTTCATGGTGCTGCTGGCCGCCTGGCAGGAGCTGCTCGGCCGGGTGTCGGCGACCGACGACGTCCCGGTCGGCGTCCTGGAGGCCGGCCGGCTGCACCCCGACACCGAGCGGATGCTGGGCTGCTTCGTCAACACGCTGGTCATGCGGGGCGACCGGTCCGGCGAGCCGACCGGCCGCGAGCTGCTGGCCCGCACGCGCGACCTCGCGCTCGACGCGTTCGCGCACCGGGAGATCCAGTTCGAGCGGGTGGTGGAGCGGCTGCACCCCGACCGGAACCTGGCCACCACCCCGGTCTTCCAGGCGGTGCTCAACGTCGTGGACACCCCGCCGGAGCCGCCGCGCCTGCCCGGCCTGGAGGTGGAGGTCTTCGAGCCGCCCCTGCGCACCGCCAAGTACGACCTCAACCTGGCGCTGGCCAACGCCGGCGACCACTACGAGGGCACGCTGGCCTACCGCCGGGACCTGTTCGACGAGGACACCGCGCGGCGCCTGGCCGGCTGGTACGTGACCCTGCTGGAGGGCATGCTCGCCGACCTGGACGCCCCCGCGGCGGCCGTGCCGCTGGAGCCCGTCACCGGGCCGCTGGTCGCGGGGCCGCGCCGCGACTACGACCTGTCCCGGCCGCTGCACGCCTGGTTCGAGGACTGGGCGGCGCGCACCCCCGAAGCCGTCGCGGTCGCCGACCCGGCGGGCACCCTGACCTACGCCGAGGTCGAGCGGCAGGCCAACCGGATCGCGCACCGGCTGCGCGCCGCCGGCGTCGGCGCCGACGACGTGGTGGGCGTCCTCACCGAACGGCACCGGCCGCTCGTCCCCGCCATCCTGGGCGTGCTCAAGGCCGGGGCGGCGTACATGCCGCTCGAACCGGCCTACCCGGACGACCGCCTGGCGTACATGGTCTCCTGCGGGGCGCGGCTGGTGCTGGCGGAGCGGGCGCTGGCCGGGCGGCTGCCCGGCGCGCTCGTGCTGGAGGAGGTGCTGGCCGAGGACCTGCCGGAGACCTCGCCCGGCGTGGCCGTGTCGCCGGAGCACCTGGCGCACGTGCTGTTCACCTCGGGCTCGACCGGCCGGCCGAAGGGCGCGGCGGTCGAGCACCGCGCCGTCCTGCAGTACCTGCGGGCGGTCGCCGAACGGATCGACGGCGCGTACGGCTCGTGGGGCGTGGTCTCCACGATGGCCTCGGACCTGGTGATGACCTGCCTGTTCGGGGCGCTGCTCGGCGGCACGACCGTGCACCTGCTCGACCAGGACACCGCCACCGACCCCGACGCCTTCGCCCGCCACCTCGCCGCCCACCCGGTCGAGGTGATCAAGATGGTGCCCAGCCACCTGGAGCTGCTGGCGGCGCACGGCGACCTGGCCGCGATGCTGCCGACCCGGCTGCTGATCCTGGCCGGCGAGGCCACCTCGTGGGAGCTGGCCGAACGGATCCGCGACGCCCGGCCGGGCCTGGAGCTGCAGATCCACTGCGGGCCGACGGAGACCACGGTCTCGGTGCTGAGCTGCGTCGCGCCGCCCACGCCGACCGGTTCGGCCGCCGTCCCGCTGGGCCGGCCGCTGCCGAACGTCGACTGCTACGTGGTCGACCCGGCCGGCCGGCCGCTGCCCGCCGGGGTCCCCGGCGACCTGTGGATCGGCGGCCCCAGCCTGGCACGCGGCTACCTCGGCCGGCCCGACCTGACCGCGGAGCGCTTCGTGCCCGACCCGGTCACCGGTGCCACCCGCTGCTACCGCACCGGCGACCGCGTGCGGCTGAACGCCGACGGCATGCTGGAGTTCCTCGGCCGGGTCGACGACCAGGTGAAGATCCGCGGGTTCCGGGTGGAGCTGGGCGAGGTCAAGGCCGCGCTGCAGGACCAGCCGGGCGTGCTGGAGGCCGCGGTGCTGCCGGTCGGCGAGGCGCACAACCGCCGGCTGGTCGCCTGGATCGCGCCCGGTGACGTCGATCTGGCGGCGGTCCGCGCGGGCCTGCGGGAACGGCTGCCGGAGTACATGGTGCCGCCGGCCATCGTGGTCCTCGACACGCTGCCGCTCACTCCCCTGGGCAAGGTCAACCGGGCCGCGCTGCCCATGCCGGAGGTCACCGCGGCGGCCGAACGGGTCGCGCCCGGCACGCCGACCGAGCGGCGCGTCGCCGAGGTGTGGGCGGCGGTGCTCGGCGGTGACGACTTCGGGATCGACGACTTCGGCATCGACGACGACTTCTTCGCGCTCGGCGGCGACTCGTTCATGGCGGTGCGCGCGGTCAGGGAGATCGATCCCGCGCTGCGGGTGATCGACCTGTTCACCCGGCCGACCGTACGGGAGCTGGCCGCCCACCTCGACTCCGGTGACACGGGCGAGCCCGGGCTGCTGCACCGGCTGGCCGGCCCCGCCGTGGCCGCCCGCACCGTGCTGTGCGTGCCGTACGGCGGCGGCTCGGCCGCGGCGTACGGACCACTGGCCACCGAGCTGGCGGCCCGGCATCCCGGCACGGCGGTGCTGGCCGTCGAGCTGCCCGGGCACGACCCGGCCCGGCCCGATGAGCCGCTGCTGACCCTCCCCGAGCTGGTCGAGCGGATCCTGGCGGAGCTGTCCGGGCTGAGCACCGGGCCGGTCGCCCTCTACGGGCACTGCGTCGGCTCCGCGGCGGCCACCGAGCTGGCGCTGCGCCTGGAGGAGGCGGGCGTCGCGGTGGCCGGGCTGTTCGTCGGCGGCAGCTTCCCCGACGCCCGCCTGCCCGGCCGGCTCTCCGCCTGGTGGAATCGGAGGTTCCCGGCCAACCGGTGGTCCTCCGACCGGTCGCAGCGCGACTTCCTGCGCACGCTCGGCGCCCTCGACGAGGACACCGGCGACACCACGATCATGCTGCGCGGCCTGCGGCACGACGTGGAGGAGGCGCAGGCGTGGTTCAGCGGCGAGCTGAGCGAGCCCGGACGCGGCGCCGCGGGCGGGCGCGCGCGGCGGCTCTCCGCGCCGGTGCTGTGCGTGATCGGCGAGCGTGACCGGGCCACCGAGCTCTACCAGGAGCGTTACCGCGAGTGGGGCGCCTTCGCCGAGCGGGTGGAGCTGGCCACGATCCCCCGGGCGGGCCACTACTTCATCAAGCACCAGGCCACGGGGCTGGCCGAGATCATCGACGGGCACCTGAACGCCTGGGCGGCGGGCCGGGTGCCGGAGCCGGTCGGCGAGGTGGAGGTGGTCGGCGAGCGCGCCCGCCGGGACCTGCGCCGCTTCTACACCGTCGCCGCCGGGCAGACCGCCTCGCTGCTGGGCAGCGCGCTCACCGCCTTCGCGCTGGGCGTGTGGGCCTACCAGGAGAGCGGGCGGGTCTCGGACTACGCGCTCGTCTCGATGCTGGCCACGCTGCCGTCGCTGCTGGCCTCGCCGCTCGGCGGGGCGGTGGCCGACCGGGTGGACCGGCGGCTGGTCATGCTGGCCTGTGACGCGGTGTCGGCCGTGGCGACGCTCGCGGTGGTGATCCTGCTGGCCACGGGCCGGCTGGAGGTGTGGCAGGTCGGCATCGTCTCGGGCGTGCTGTCGCTCGTGACGGCCTTCCACCGGCCCGCCTACCTGGCGGCCGTGGCGCAGCTCGTGCCCAAGCCGTACCTGATGCAGGCCAACGCGGTCGCCAACGTGGGCACCGGGCTCGGCATGCTGGTCGCGCCGCTCGCCGGGGCGGCGCTGATCTCCCTGGTCGGGCTGCACGGGGTGGTGGCGGTGGACGCCGTCACCTTCGCCGCCGGGCTGGTCACGCTGCTGCTGGTGCGTTTCCCCGACCGGATGTTCCACCGGCTGGAGGAGACGTTCCGGCAGGCCATCGCGGGCGGCTGGCGGTTCCTGGTGCGGCGGCGCCCCCTCATGATCATGATCGGGTTCTTCGTGGTGGAGAACTACCTGGGCATGCTCGCCCTGGCGGTCACCGTGCCGACCGTGGAGTCGTTCGGCGACGTGGCGGGCGTCGGCGTGGTGACCGCGGCGCAGGGCCTGGGCGCGGTCCTCGGGACCCTCGTCATGGTGTTCTGGGGCGGCACGGAACGGCGGGCCATCGGCATGGTCGGCCTCGTCAGCGGCTTCGGCCTGGGCATCGTGCTCATCGGGCTGCGCCCGTCGGTCGCGCTGGCGGCCGTGGGCGGGCTGCTGTCGTGGCTGTTCCTCAGCATCCTCAACGCGCACTGGCTGTCGCTCATCCAGCTCAAGGTGGGGCTGGAGCTGCAGGGCCGGGTGCTGGCCACCAACCAGATGCTGGCGGTGTCCATGACCCCGCTGGCGTTCCTGTCCGCGCCGGCGCTGTCCGGCCTGTTCGGACCGCTGCTCGACCCGGGCGGGGCGCTGGACGGCACCGTGGTTGGCGACCTCGTCGGCGTGGGCCCGGGGCGGGGCGTGGGCCTGCTGCTGGCCGTGACCGGCGCGCTGCTCGTGGTGTGGGGGGCGCTCGGGCTGTGGTACCGGCCGCTGCGGCGGATGGAGGACGACCTGCCGGACGCCGTGGCGGGCGCCGAGATCGCCGACGACCTCGACCTCGTCCAGGAGGAGGCTGACCGGGAGCTGGTGTCGTCCGGGCGCCGCTGACGGTCGGCGAGGGCCTCCGGCGGTGTCATCCCGCCGGGGGCCCTTTCGCTTTCCGGGGCCCGACCCGGGGGCACAGGGTCGAGCGACCGCCAAAAAGCGCCCAACTGCGAGGACGACGAGTGCGGCGCTCGGCGCCGTCGGGTATCCCGGGCACAGGACAAGAGAGGCATGTCCCTGACCGAAAGCGAGCACAGATGGCCGACAACCCGCTGATCGTCGTCCCCGCGCCCACCTGGACGCCGGGCGACGGGAGCACCTGGTGCACGCTTTCCCCCAACGGGTCCCCGCTCGCGCTCACCGCCTACCGGGCGAGCGGCGCAGACGAGGACGAGCAGGTGTACGCCGTCTACGAGCGGATGCGGTCCATCGCCTGGACGTTCGTCACCGTCGAGTCCGGCTCCTAGGGCGGCCGGGATGGGCATCACCGCCGGCGCGTACCCGCTGGGACCCGAGTCCGGCCTGCTCGAGGTCACGACGACGCGTGCCGGGTTCGGCGCGAAGGCCGGCCATGACCTCACCATCGCGGTCACCCGCTGGCGCGGCGAGGCCCTGATCGACCCCGCCGGCCCGGCCGGCTCGTCGTTGACCGTGGAGGTCGACGCGGGGTCGTTCGAGGTGCGCGAGGGGACCGGCGGCGTCAAGCCGCTCACGGCCTCCGACCGCGCCGAGATCGAGAAGATCATCCGGGAGAAGGTGCTGCACAGCGCGCGCAACCCGGTGATCACGTTCCGGTCGTCACGGATCGAGGGGACGGCGGAGTCGTTCCGCGTCGAGGGCGACCTCACGATGGCCGGCGCCACCCGCCCCGTGGAGGTCCGGGGCTCGCTGGCCGAGGGGCGGGTGAAGGGCTCGGCGGTCGTCGCGCAGTCGCGATGGGGCATCCGGCCGTACTCGGCGTTCCTCGGCGCGCTCAAGGTGGGCGACGAGGTCGGGATACGGTTCGACCTCGGGCTCGTGCCGAAGCAGTGAGGAAGATCCCAGCCGCCCGGAGCCTCCCGAGGCGCCGACGGCTGGGATGGTGTGCGTCAGGCCTTTCCGTTGGCGGCGCACCAGGCGGCCCAGGTGGTGGCCCCCTTGCCGAGCTGCTTGTTGTAGAAGGAGGTCCAGGACGTCTCGCTCGGGCCGGGCGCGGTGGGGGCGGCCGTGTAGAGCGGGTAGCCGGCCTCGACCTCCGCGCGCAGCCACGGCTCGATCTCGCTGTAGGACTGCAGCGACCAGCTCCGCGCGTGGTAGGTGAGCTGCCCGCGCACGTCGGTCTCCGGCAGGCACATGAACGGCGCCCACGGGCTCGTCCTCGCCCAACTGATCTTGGTGTTCATCGCCCCCTTGGGGACGGTGCCCACGACGGTGCGGGCGGCGACCTCGCGGTCGTCGACGTAGAAGTCGAACATCTCCTGGGCCGCGTAGACGCCGTTGACCAGGCCGAACGACTCGCCCAGCGCGGTCTTGAGGTCCGTGCGCACCGGGATGTCGCTGGTCCACTCGGTCTCGTCGTGCATCTGCCGCAGGGGCGGGCCGACGTAGGAGGGGGTGACGTTGAACGGGCCGAAGTTCACCGCGTCGTTGTTGATCGGGACGACGGGGTACGTCTTCTGGTCGATCGGGTTCTTCCACTCCCGCAGGACCTTCGTCGGGTCGGCGGGGTCGGTGTAGAAGACGATCTCGCGGGAGAGCTGGTAGAGCTGCGTGGTGCCGGGCACCCGGTACAGCCGCCGGATGTTGTAGCCCTCGATGTTGAACAGTTTCTGGCCGTGACGCAGGGTCGGGTCGTACGCGTTGCCCTCGATGTTGGCGTACACGGAGCCCGAGATCCGGAACACCATGTCCCGCCCGTCCGGGCGCCCGTTGGTCTGCAAGGACAGCAGGGCGCTCTTGTCCGTGACCGTCTTGTACACCGGACCCGGGGCTGTCGGATCATCCAACTCGTCGCCCGCCGCCGCGCCGGGAACGGCGACGCCCACCGCCAGCGCGGTGAGGGCTGCGGACAAGATCAAACCACGACGCTTGAACAAGGGTGCTCCATGCGCTGCACAGGGTGACAGAACCAGCGAGATCATGTCAGTTGTCGCGTCTGCGCCTCAACTGGCATCTTTCGTGATCATTCCGCGCTTCCCCGGCAGCGAGGGATCTTGCCAAAATTCCGCGACAAAAGGCGCAGGCAGGGGAGGCCGGGGTGTCGAACAGGGTGCTGACCCACGAATATCGCGTGGGAGCCGCGCCGGAGGAGGTGTTCGAGCACCTCACGACTCCGGAGAGCTACATCGGCCTGTCGCCGCTCGTGGTGGCCGTCCGCGACGTGGACCGCTCGCGGCCCGGGGTGATCCGGTACACGGCCGTCGAACGGTTCCGGCTCCTCCGGTTCCTCACGTACGACAACCCGATCGACGTGGCACTCCACACCGACGGGCTGTCCGTGTACGGCGAGGTGCGAAGCCCTGGGCGCGTCCGTATGGCCTACCGCTTCGGCCTCGCGCCGGACGGCACCGGGGGCACGCGGGTGCGCGACCGGCTCGACCTGACGGCTCCCCGGGTCGTGGCCGGGTTCGCCGCGGGCCAGGCGCGCAAGGTCCAGCTCGCCCGCGCCCGGATCCTGGCGGAACGGCTGTCCCACCGGGCATGAGCGGGCCGCGGTCAGGGCATGAGCGGCGATCGCGGCCGGGGCTGCGATCAGCCGAGGAGCAGCGATGATCGGCCGATGAGCAGCGGTCGCGGCCGGAGCGGCGATCACCCGAGGAGCAGCGACCGCGCCGTTCCCCAGCAGGCCGGGTCCGCGGCGTCGAGCAGGCCGGGACGCGGATCGGCCGGCCGGTAGGGGCCGCCGTCCAGGCGGCGCGCGTGACCACCCGCTTCCGTCAGCAGCAGGACACCGGGAGCGTGGTCCCAGGGCAGGGTCCGCTGGAAGAGGACGAAGTCCTGCTCGCCGTCCACCAGGCGGGGATAGTCGACACCGGCGCATCCGCTGCCCGGCCGCAGAGCGGCGAACCGGGGCGCGGCCGCCTCGACCCGCGCCTTGGCCGCCGGATCGAGGAACCTGGTGAGCGCCGCCCCGCGCAGCGCCGCCGGGTCGCCGGGAGCGGGTTCCCTGCGCAGCCGGACCCCGTCACGCCAGGCCCCCGCGCCACGCTCGGCGACGTACACGCGTCCCTGCGCCGGCTGCGCGATCCACGCTGCGACGGTCTCCCCGCCGCGCACCAGCGCCACCATCACCGCGTAGTCGGGACGGCCCGCGACGAAGTTGGCGGTGCCGTCCAGCGGATCCACCACCCACGCCGCCGGAGCCTCCCCCAACGCCTGGAGCAGCCGGGGGTCGTCGGCGGCCGCCTCCTCACCCACGACCGGGGCGTCCAGCACCTCGCGCAGCCGGCGGCTGATCAGCTCCTCGGCCTCACGGTCGGCCACGGTGACCACCTCGCCGGGCGACTTCTCGGCCACCTCCCCCTCGGCCAGCGCCCGGAAGCGGGGGAGGATCGCGACGCGCGCGGCATCGACGACTATCTCGGTGACGTGGTCGATCTCCATGATCACGACCCTAGACCCACCACTTCGGGCATCTCATCCCACCGGCCGGTTCACAGCTCCTCAGGGCGGGGAACGCGCACCGGCCCCGCCATCTCGGCAAGCGCCCGCCGGGCGAGACGGCGTACCTCCTCCCACTCAGGATCGACGGCGAGACCGCGGGGAGTCCAGGTGCCGGCGTCGGCCTCACCGCTCATCGCCTCCAGGCGATCGTCGATGCGCTCCAGCACGTCGTGGAGCAACGGCGACAGCAGTCCCGGCGCTTGCTCGTCCACGTTCCGAACCACCCAGCTCCTCGCCCAGTCGAAATCGAGAGCGAGTTCGTCCACGCCCCAGCCGTGCCGCCGGCACCACGCGACCTGCTCATCGGCGCCGGCGGCCAGCATCACCAACGTCTCGGCCAGCCGGAGCACGCTCGTCCGCACATCAGGCACCGCGCGGCCTTGGCCACCCATCAGACACCCCCACAAGATCGGAAAGGAGGCCGCTCAGAGCCTCGGCGACGGACGTCAGCGCCTGTTCAGTCCCCGCAGCACCGGCAGCCCTGTCACCGCGCGTCGGCGCGGGGCGGGGAGTCCGCGGGCAGCTCGGCCGCCAGCCGCCAGGCACCATTGTGAGCGCTTCTGTTCACCCAGGCCGGGATGCCGCCCACGCGGGCCCATCTCAGGGGGTTGAGCGCTCCCAGCGCGACGAACCCTTCCCGCCAGGCCCGGTCGTCGGCCGAGCCCTGCCGGCGCTCCGCCACCTCCCGGGCACGCTCACGGAACTCGTCAGACGAAAGGCCGCGAGCATCACCGGCCGACCTCTCTTGTGACCAGCCGCAGGAGAAAAGGAGCAGCACCAGTGAAAGGCACGCGATCATCCTCCGCACGTGACCTCCCTCCCTCCACTCCACGATCACCCAAAGCGGTCACTCGCAACCCCTTGGCGGACGGAAGCCGTCGCACGAAATCCGGGTGCGGCGGACCTGCCCCGACCGACATCATGATCCGTATGGCAGTCTGCGTCTTCTGCGAGATCATCGCCGGGCGAGCCGAGGCCAGCGTCGTCCATGACGATGACAGCGTGGTGGCCATCCTGGACCACAGACCCGCCACGATCGGCCACGTACTGGTGATCCCACGCGCGCACATGGCCGGGCTCGCGGACGCCGACGACGCGATCGGTGCGGCGATCTGGCGAACGGCACGGCGTGTGTCGGCCGGGTTGCGCGCGTCCGGACTCCGCTGTGACGGCGTGCGGCTGTCACTGGCCGACGGGGAAGCCGCCGGTCAGGATGTCTTCCACCTGCACCTGCACGTGGTGCCGCGCTATCCGGGGGACGGCGTCGCGATCACCGTTGACTGGAAGACCCGCTCGCGCGAACTCCTCGACCACGACGCGGCGCTGATCCGCGAGGCGCTCAGGTGACCGCGGTTCCCGGTTCGCCGCCGGCCCCGCCCCTCCGTTCACAAGCCGGCCGTTCCACAGCCACCCGATCACTCGCGCTCCCGCCCTGACACGTCTGTGACCGGGAGAGCCGCCCACGACCGTGGGAGCCACACGTGCCCCACTCCCCTGCCGGAGGGATCGACATCCCTCCGGCAGGGGAGCACGCCGGGCCGCGACCCGGAGAAGCTGGCACCCATGAGCCTCACACCCGCGGCCAACCCACCCGCACCACCGGCAGCCGTCCCACCGGCACCGCCCGCGCCCCCGAGCCGGCTCACCATCTGGGCCGGCCGAACCATGCTCGTGATCGCCGTGGCGCACACCGCCCTGTTCGCCACCCTGGCCCCATGGTCCAGCTGGCTCGCCGGTGACCTCCACGACAACGCCGCGGACAGCGACTCGGTGGCGACGTTCTGGGCGCTGCCCGGCGGATTCGTCGTGGTGCTGGCACTGCTGGGCCTCCTGGCGGCGCGGGCCGGGCGCCAGGGACAGCTCCTTCCCGGGTACGTCGGCTGGACGCTCCTGGCCTGGGGAGCGCTGGCCGTCAGCCTCATCGGACCGAGCGGCTTCCTGTTCATAGCCGTCCCTGCCGGGCTGCTCATCACGGCCGACATCGCCGCCAGACGACAGCGCCGCAGTTCATCCTGAGCACCGCGCCGCGGCTCCACCTCATCACCGCAAGACATGAGGCGATCCGTCGGGACAGGGAGTGTTCGACCACATGACCACACCAGCGGGCCAAGCTATCGGCCGCCATCAGCGACGCGGAGGTCATGTTGGACGCAGAGGTCATGTGGGAGGACGACCAGAACTGTGCGACAGCAGTTCAAGATCCGTGGCGAAGCACACGATCTCCCCGCTCACGCCACGGCCGAGCCAGGTGGGATAGGCACCATCCCCCATCCCGCAGTCGAACAGCACGATGTTCGTCCCGGCCTGCGGATCCATCAACTCGGCATGGCAGTCCCGCATCACCCGGTCCCGGGCCGCGTCGAGTTCAGTCTCGTCCCGCTGAAGACGCCGCAGGAACGGCAGCGTCGAAAGGTCGAGAAAGCACCCTTGGCCGCTGTCGACGGCGAATCCGAAGAAGGCGTCGTCGGCCAAGTCGGCCATTCGCTGGCCAGGGCGCAGTGCGATCTCCCAGGAAGCCACCTCCTC
Organism: Nonomuraea rhodomycinica; assembly: GCF_013363995.1. Lineage (GTDB taxonomy): Bacteria > Actinomycetota > Actinomycetes > Streptosporangiales > Streptosporangiaceae > Nonomuraea > Nonomuraea rhodomycinica. The sequence continues at coordinate 89,687 of NZ_JABWGO010000013.1, forward strand.
AGCCGAGATGACGACCTTGGCGGCAGCCGCCCTCGGACGTGCGCCATAGCTGCGAGCCTCGGGTTCCGCGATCGCGAGCACCACCGTATAGCTGCCGTTCTTGACGGAGTGCGCGAACGCCTGCGTCTCGTCGAACGGGTCCGCGACCCGGATGCCGTTGTCGCGGGCGACCAGCCGACCAGTGGGAAGCTCCAGCTTCGCCACTTCGCGCAGCTCGATACGCAACGTATGGCCGCTCGGCCACGGGAAGCGCGCGCCTTCCGTGAAAATCGCATCGAAATCTGCCGGAGAAATCGGCATGCCTGCTTCCTCCCAGGCGAAGAGCAATCACGATCTCAAAGGGAGGGCATCCTCACTCGCCGAACGAGAAGTAGATCGCCGTCATCATCGCCGCTGTAGCGCCTCAAAGAAATGAGGAGTCAAGCCAGACAGGCGCCGCTCAGGAGCCTTGCTGTTACACAGCCGACGAAGCGTCGCCGCCCCCTTCCCACCGTCCGGCACAGTACGTCCAGGAGGGCCCACTTCGCTATTGTCCCGGCCACTCAGCGATGATCTCGATACCGATCACGCGACCATCAGCGTCGAGGTCCAAGTTCACCATCGCTTCATCCATCGTGACCGTCCGCGCGACCCCACCCTCAGCGATAGGACCTCGGAGGTAGACGTACGTAGCTCCCACCTCAGCGTCGTAGGTCCATGTGCCAGGATGCTCTTCCATCTCCACGAGGTCTCCTGTCAGAGCCGATGAGGGGAATTGTCTACGAGACTGCCAAACGATCTCCGCAGCCGTCCGGCGTTCGCCGGGCTGGTCATGAGGTCCCCGGCTGTTCAGATCCGATCATCTCAGTTCTTGATCCTCCGCGCGGGTGGCTCCCAAGGTGGCTTTCAGAAGCAACCATGACCCACCTGCCCGCATAGACGTACGTCGATCTTGTTCAGCTCGCAATCCTGGCCGCGGTACCGCACGCTACGTGATCGATCGTCTCCGGAGAGCGGTGACCGGGACGACTGTTGGCTGCAGACCCGAGCTGCGTTCGGTCGACCGCACCGACGACTCGGCGCCGCCTTGTATGCGATCATCGAGGGATGACAACAAGAAAGGCCCATGGCCGCTGACTGCCGGCTCGCGCTGCACGCGACGCTTCCCGACCGCTACGCCCATGATGAGGTCCTGGCCTCAACCATCGACCACCGCGGCCGGCTCGCCGCCCTGGTCGCCGACCCCTCTCAGGGCTTCACCCCCGTCCCGCACTTCTCCGCGCTACGTCCGCCCCCGCGCTACGACGCGACCGCCGTCATCTGCGACGGAGCCGAGGTCCGCGAGATCACGCTGACAGATCTCGGCCTGTGGTTCACCCACATCGACACCCTCGGTGACGGCATCGTGCTGGCCGCTGCACGCTGCGAGCCCGTGGGCGTCGACATCGAGCGCTATCGATGGCTGGTTCCAGAGGACGAACTACACCTCACCGACAACGTCCGAGTGATCGACAGAGACGGACAGACCCAAGCGGCCTTCTACGCTGGTGACGGCATCGAGCAGCTCATGACCGACGCCCAGGGCAACATCTGGACCAGTTACTTCGACGAGTCGAACTACTGGTTCGCCAACCCGGACGGCACCCGCTCCTACAGGTTCATGATCGGACTCGCGCGCTGGGACAGCCACGGTAGCCCACCCTGGATGGCGCCATCCCACACTCCAGACGTCGTCTGGTGCGACTGCTATGCGTTGAATGTCGGCCATGAGGTGGTCCACGCCTGCCCCTACACCGACTTCCCGCTGATCGAGATCGACGGTGACGGCGTCCGGAGCATCACACCGAACCCCGTCACACGGTGCAGCGGCCTGGCGGTCTCCGGCGCCGAGCTTGCCTTCCTCGATCAGCACCGAGCAGGTGGCGGCTTCCGCTGGGAGATCCGCAGGGCCCGCAGAGAGGGCGGAGCCGTCACTGAGACAGACCGAGCGAACCTGCTTCTGCCAGACGACCGACACCCGACCGGCTGGGCGCGAGGGAAGATCGGCAGAGACGGGACACTGTGGCTGCACGAGGACGGCGATCCGCGCCATTGGTACCGCTATGAACTGAGCTCCTAAGCCCAATCCAGGGTTGCCGCCACAGGATGTGGACGAGACTGCCTCAGCGCCCCGGCAAGGGCACTTCATGAGCACGGTCGCCACATCCTTTCGCAAACAAGGAAGCCCCTGACGGCATATCGCCTGTTCAGGGGCTTCCTGTTGCAGAGCCGACGAGGGGAATCGAACCCCTGACCTTCTGTTTACAAGGGAAGGGCAGACCACTCGTTGAGGACACCTCGGCCTGCTCAGGCGGTAGATGCGCGCTGGCCGGGTGTGATCGCATAAGACGGCGTTGCTGTACGTGCTGCTGTACAGCCCGCGCGTCACAGGAGCCGAGGGCCGGTTCGAAGAGACTTGTCAGTCGTCGAAGCTGGCGATCCATTCATTGATGAACTTCGATGCCTCCTCGGCCATGACGACATTGCTCCTAGAGCAGGCCCAAGCCTCTCGACGAGGAACTGCGACGATACGGGTTCCCCAGTGACGACTACGTAGCACGCCAGGCCCCGCTCATCTGACGTGACCTTGAGGAGACGAACGCATCGCGACGGTACCTGTTGCACAGCAACAGCGGGTTCTGCTGTTCCAGCCCTCTCGGCTATCGCAGAACGTCTTCGTCGATCGATGATCGAACCCTGACCGGCGAAGCGCTTGCGCGATCCAGCCGAGCTCATACGCCTCACCATCGCTCTGCCTTGTCACCTGGCAGGGGCAGAAGGGATCTACTCCGCAGGCTCCTCCGATTTGCCATTGCGGCGCATTGCACGGCGTTGCTGGGCGTAGAGCGCGGCCGATACCAGCACCCCACTAAGAACGATGAGGACTGCGAGCGCGTAGACGGGCAGGTAACGGACGTCGAACATCGACCAACTATTGTCGACTTCACGTGCGTTGATGCCGAGAAAAGCGAGGATCAAGCCGACAGGAACGGCGAGTGTGGACACGAACCCGATGGCTATGGCCCAGCGTAGCCGCCGGTCTTCGTCCGCACGACGTTCCTGGCTTTCGATTGCGGTCAACTCGGCGGCGGTGGCCCTCTCAAGGCGGCGCAGCATTCGGGCCACCGTCTCTGCCTTGGCCCCCAGCCCCATCGCCTCGTACAAGGCGTCGTGGTAGCCGGCCACTCGCAGCGAGGGGACAAGTAAACCAAGGTCCGCCGTCGCTTCGACGCTGTAGCTCAAGTCCAGCTCCATGTTTCCGAGCTGGCCGCTCAGACTCTCCAGAGTCTTGCGCCGCATTTGCGTGCCCTGGTGCGTACGGTCGGTAGCGCGGAACGTGGACACCGCGGAATAAACCGTTGCTCGGATCTCGCGCAATCGTGCCGCGCTGGCCACGCCTTGGATCGCGGACAGGAAGACGCTGTTCTCGACGTAATCCTGCTGACCGCATAAGACGCTGACATACGGTCCTACCGCGGCTACCGCGCCCGGGTTCCGGTTTAGCTCCATTGGATAGGTGATCGCACTGAATTCCTTGCGATACGGCAAGTCGGCGCGGTAGATGACCCGCTGGACAATGTCATCATATTTGGTGGCGGACATTATCGGCCCGAAGGCGATCTGGTGCCGCTCGGGCAAAAATACGCCCCCCATGCCAAGTGCTTCGGCGGCCAGCGTCGTGACGCTCTGGCCTTCGACCTTCACATCAAGGTAGTAGCAGTCCTCGAGCAGGTCGATCGTGTGTGCTAGCTCGCAGGTCACATCGAGACTGAGCACGGCGACAATCTGCCTGGACGGGACCACCAGCAGCCATAGCCGGGCACCGGTCACCAGTCGGAGACGATCCCAGCGCCGGAAAGCAATCCGGTCGTGATCGAGATCGATCCGCTGGATCACCTTCGGCAACTGTGCGGCCGATCCGTTGAAGTACTCCGCCAGCCGACCGAGCCGCAGGTACTCCCCTGGCAGCGTCTGATCCGCGTCCTCGGCAAGCTGCCAGGGCGTGGCGTACACGTTGCTCAATCGCACACAGTCGCGCTGCGCTGGCGGGTCGAAGAGTCGTTTGCTGTTGGCTTGCCGCTTAAACCGGATGCCAGACAACGTCGCGGTCTCCTTCACGGAGGGACCTGACCCGATGCGCGAACTCCTCGCCGATCCGGGGGCCTCGCCGACGTTCTGCATGAGCCAGGTCGTCATGGTCAGTTCACGAACGTCCCGTAGAACCCTGTAGCCCTACCAGCTCTGCGTCAAACCCATGAGCATCGCAGAACGCCTGATATTGCTCTTAAGGCTGGCCGAAACGCTGTCTGGTAATCGATGTGGGCGTGAGGTTCAGACGTTGTTGTACGGGTTGCTGTACAGCAACCGTCACCGATCGACGTTCTCAGCGGGAGGATCGGGCTGCTGCACGTAGGTGCCCTTGCCGTGAACGCTCCGGATGAGGCCGCGCTCGCGTAGCTCCTTCATCGCACGACGAACGGTCATCCTGGCTACGCCGTACTGCTCCGCGAGGTCCAGTTCTGAGGGAAGCCGCTGCCCAAGCTTGAGCTCGCCTCGTTCGATCTTCCCGGCGATGTGGTTGGCCACGACCATGTAGACGAGTTCGGGCCCATCGCTGTCGATCTCTGGATAGTCGCTGTCCTCCGCCACGCTGCAAAACATAGATGCCCTCTGACCTGCAAGAACACCTAGATGCCTCTACAGAGGTATAGAGAGGTCTATATTCGAAGCATGTCCGACGAGCAGTGCGTCCAGGCCGCCGACCTCAGCGACTCACCCGACTGGGAGTGCCCCGCCGTGTCCCCGCATCCGGCACGTGCTCGCGCCAACCACACAGTTCTCGCCTGGACAGCGCTTGCACCTGAGCGGTCCCGCGTCCAGGAGTTCACCTGTGCCTGCACTGCTGTCTACTACGAGCTGATCGCACACAGCGGCGCCTATCTGATCCACAAGGTCACACAACTCGACACCCCTGTACACGCCTTCGCCGGCCCTTGGCCCCACGCGGAGGCTCGTCGCTGGTGGTCCCTGCTCATCGTCGGTGACGCGCGATAAGAGCAAGTCCCGGCGGACAGCCCCCCGCAGACCGGTGGCAAAGATCGACGAAGTCGATCTGCGGCAGCGATCGCCCCAGTCCGAGAGGCCCGGAACCGAAGTCAGCGATCGTCACGGCCTTAGACCACTTCGATGCGAAGCCGCTCGACCGCGACACCGGTCGGTCAGGCTCGAAAGACATCCTGACCCGGGTCAACGGTCAAGTAGTCCCCGTGAGTGCCCTCAGCCGTACGCCTCGTTCGTCACTCAGATAGTCACCCACCAATCAACGGTTGATCGGCACCAGTCGGGCGAGGTCACGTCCACGGACGTAGTGCATGAACCGATCTTCGCGAGATCCTGTTGTTGATGTCTATGGGGAAGCAGATCTTGAAGTTGCACCCCGACAGATGCACACTCAGTACGACAGCGAACCTAAGGCCGTCATACCTTTGGGCTATGTTGCGCGGATTGCTCGCAGGTTGGACCCAAACTAACTCAGCCCGACAAAAGGATCACCAACAAGCAGCTTGCAATTGAATGCCATAACTCGGAGGGCAAGCTTGAGTCGTCGCACTACTGCCATTGCGCTTGTAGCGGCAAGCATCATTGCAGCGCTTGCTGTCGTAATAATATTGTGGCACGAGGTCGTCACGTGGTGGGACTCGCTCCCTAAACCCGCCCTTCTTGCCTTAGCGGCATTTAGCGCTTTCGCGACAGGTGTTGGATTGTGGATGACTTCGTCTCGCTCGCCATCTTCGAAGCAGACACCAGGATTTCGCGTTCTTCCTTGGTGGTCGATAGTGATCGGACTGCTGGTCGCCGCGGTAGCAACGTGGTCAGCAATAGCCCTTCTTAGATCTGCGGCACATGGAAATGCAGCCTTAGAATTCGATGCTATCAAGACCGGCCTTACAGTAGGTGTCGGCATAGGAGGACTCGCAGCACTACTACTGACAGCGCGGAAGCAATGGCTAAACGAGTTGACTCACCGACATAATGAAAGGGTCGCCCGGCACAGTCAGCATGACGCCGACGAACGGAGAGTAACCGAACTCTACATAAAGGCAGTAGAGCAACTAGGCGGAGAAAAAGCAGTGGTTCGCCTAGGAGGGTTGTATGGCTTGGAGCGCCTAGCACAGAATCACTTACAGCATCGCCAGACCATTGTGAACGTGATCTGCACATACTTGCGAATGCCTCATCACAATGGCACTACAAGGGCAGCAGAGGAAGAGTCAGACACCGACTCGAGCGCATCCGGACAGCCAGCTCAAGACGAAGAGCGAGAGGTCCGACTTGCCGCGCAAACGCTCCTCAGAAATCACTTGCTTAACAACAATGGCACGTCTCCCTCAGAGCAATTCTGGGATAACGTATCTATCGACCTCAAGGGCGCAATGCTGGAGAACTTCTCACTACAGGATTGCAGCGTAGGGAGTATCGATCTATCTAACGCGCGCTTCATTGGTTCGGCAATTTTTTCTGGCGCACGCTTCAAATATGAATTGAAGCTGACCGGAGCTACCTTCACAGACACCGCCGACTTCGACAGCACAAGAGTAGAGGGTTCCATTCGACTAAACGAGGCGAAATTTTGTGGTCGACTTTCATTTCAAGACGCCAAGCTCACAGAGGCAAGCTTTGAGCAGTCCGAATTCATCGAGGGCGCTTCCTTTTATAGGACAATCTTCGAAGGCCCCGTCAACTTCAAGAAGGTTACGGCCTCCGCCTCTTGCAGCTTCGGGGAAACCAAATTTACGGATGAAGCACTTTTTGAATCGGCAGATTTCCGCGAAGGGGCATGGTTTACCGATGCCGAATTTGAGGACAACGCACAGTTCGATAGTAGCCAGTTTGGCGAGACGGCATTTTTCACCGGAACCACCTTCCGTCAATACACCACCTTCCGGGCCGTATCGTTCACAGGCGGGTTCTGGTGTGAAAATGTAGAATTCATGAGCAACACCAGGTTCGGCGGCGCAACCTTCGCCAAGCTATCCAGGATCGAAAACGTCAATTTCCATTCTCATGCACATCTTGATTACTTGAAGCTGAACGGACTTCTCACCATTGTTGACACCACATTTCACTCTTATCTAGAGATGCATGACTGGATCGAGAGAGAAGGGGGCTCGGTAGGCTTCTTTGATACATACGTCGAGGCGGCCGAGAACAAATCTCTATTCAAGAGAAAGTGGCTCCGCGAATGGCATGTCGTTCCATGCGAGGATAAGCCGGGCTGGGGACGCTTTATCAGCCGTGACAACGATGGAGGAGGCGTGCCTGAGAAGAAAGCGGAGTAAACCTCGCATGGGGCACTATCAACGCCACTTGTCGGAGCACCGAAACGCGCGCCTCTACCCCCTGATCACCTTGTACGCCGTCGGCTCACCGCGTGGCGGCAGCAGGCCGGGGCTGGAGTGTCAAGCTCGGCTCGCTTGTACGTTCGCCGGTCGCTGTTCCTCAATCGCGTTGTCCTGCGGTCAGAGCTGAGCTTGATGCGGAGGAGCCGGTCTGCTGGGCTTGCCTGGGTCGATGATGTGCGAGGTGTTCAGCCCCCAGCCACCCATCTACGTTTAGAGCCATGTGGCGATACCTCGGTGTCGGAGTGCTCCCGCCGGAGGCATGCTTTGACGTCATCGGCTCAGTCGGGGAGTCGACGTACCTCGTGGTGCCGGTGAACGTTCCGTATGCGCTTCTGCCTGCGTCCGCTGGTGCGGCGGGGTGGCCGGGCGGGACCGGCCCGGAGAGGCCGCACGCCCGCCCGGACCGCCCGGCCGCCCGCCGCCCATCGGGCGGCGGCTTGATGACGTAGGGAAGATATGAATCACGGGCGATCTTGACTGACTGCCGGGACGGCGTCATTACTGCGGGTGCGCTGCCAGTTCGGCCATGCTGCTGGTCACTGCGTCAGCCCCGGCTTGCGTGAGGCGTTCGGCCTTGGCTGGCTCAGTGGCATAGGCGATGCTGCGTGTTCCTGCGTTGTGTGCGGCCTGCATGTCGAAGTCGGAATCCCCGATCAGCACGGCCCTCGCTGGCTCGACTCCCAGTGCCTTGCACGCTCGCAGCGTCGATCCCGGGTCCGGCTTCATCTGGTTCGGCTCCCCGATGGGGCGCCCGGAAACCGCGGTGACCCACTCCCCCAAGTCCGCCAGGGCTAGGAACGTCTCGATGGCAGGCTCGGAGTTGTTGCTCACGATGGCGACCGGCTTGCCGGCCTCTGCACATGCTTCGAGAAACTCGCGAACGCCCGGCGTGATCTCAGCGCAGGTCGCGGCCTCGACCTCGTTGGCCATGAGCGCGGTCTCCACCGTGTCGACCAGCTCAGGAGCGAAGTCAGCCGTACGGCGCAACACCTTAAGCGGGTCGTCCAGGGCCTCGACGTCCTGGGGCAGTTGGACGCCTTCCCTGGTGAGCAGTTCTTTGAGCCGGGCCGCGACCACCGATGCGGAAAGGCCGGCGAAGACCCGGCACACCGGCCCGTCGAAGTCGAGCAGCACGGCGTCGGCCTGGCGCGCGAGGTCGGCGGCGGTGGTCACAGGTCGACCTCACGGCTGATGGTGGTCCACATGCTGTCGAACCAGCGCCGTACCTCGCTGACGTACTGCGAGGCCATCGACGTCGGGTCCTCGGTGATCTCGTAGTGGAAGAGCAGCGCGTCCTTGCCCATGACGTCGTACAGCTCGTGGGGCTCCCCCTTGATGCGCACGGTGTGCTTGACGACCGGGTAGAAGCCGAAGAACACGCGCTCGCGGTTGATCACGTAGAACTTGAACGCGGGCGCGGTCTGGTGAACGCGTACCTGTACGGTCGCGGCTTTGACGAGTCCGAGGTCGGCCAGCTCATGCACGGCGTCGGCGATGGCCTGGGTACTGCGCTGCTGGATGCGTAGTGCGCGCGTCCGGATGACGGGATCGTCGCTGAGGTCTTCGGTCCGGCAGGGCAGGGACATGGGGTGTTCCATGTCGGGGACCAGGATGCGGATGTTGATCGACTCTGGGGTGAGCCGTCCGAGGCGGATCTTGTCCAAAGGCTCTTGAAGCATCCCGTTGAGGGTTTCGCCGGAGAAGCCGGCGAAGTCGATGGAGACGTTCTGTTCCTCGAAGGCCCGTTCAACGTGCGGACGCAGCTCGACCGGCCGTTCGGTGCGCTCGCGTACGAACACGCCGCTTCCCTGGCGTGAGACGACCAGGCCCTCGTCCCGCAGCAGGCGAATGGCCTGCTGGACGGTCATGCGCGCCACGCCGTACTTCTTCGCGAGGTCGTGGCCTGAGGGCAGCTTCTCCCCCGGCTCGAACTTCTTCGTCAGGATCGCGGCGCGCAAGGCGTTGGCGACCTGCTGGTACGGCGGGCGGGGGTCGTCGGGATCGAGACTCATCACGCAAATCAGCCTAGTTCTTCTAGGTTGCCTAGTCCAGTTCCTTCGGGATGCTTGACATGGCTAGCCATGCTGGGCAACATGAAGGCATCAACAAGATGCCTAGCCAAGTTAGGCAACCTTCAGAGGAGATCAACATGCGCAACATCCCCGTCGACATCACCAGCCTGGCGTTCACGGTCGCGGGCGAGCCTGAGCCCAAGATCGTGGATCGCGCCACCGGCGAGGTGAAGCGGGACGCCGAAGGGCGGGAGCTGTACACGATCCCGCTGCTCCCCAAGCCGAACGACGACCGGCGTAACCCGGTGATCGTGGTGACGTTCCCCAGCGAGACGTTCCCGCAGATCCCCGAGGGCGTGCAGGTCCGGCCGGTCGGCCTGGCGGCGTTCTTCTGGTCGATGAACGGCAGGTCCGGTCTCGGCTTTCGCGCCGAGACGATCACGGTGGCCATGCCCAAGGCCGCCTGACCCGTAGGTACACCCCTGGGAGCGGGCGCGTCGCCAGGCAGCTCGTTCGCCCGCTCCCGGGGCCAGCCCTTTTCGAAGGTTCGAAAGGACGTCCCAAGTATGTCCGACTGGCTGATCCCGTTGGCCATCACCGTGGCCTCGGCCTGCACGATCCTGCTGGTGTGGCGCGGGCTGCACCCCGTCTCGTTCTGGCTGGTCGTGGGCTACCCGCTCAAGACCCTGCATGTCTACTTCACCTGGGGCAACGTCGCCCTCGGCTGCTCCCTGACCCGTAAGCGCCGCCGCTGGCGCTACACCCTCGACGGCCTTCCGGTCGTCGGCCACGCGACGATCTCGCTCACCCACAAGCGGAAGGTCCGCCGGGTGCAGATCGACAAACCACCCCGGCTCGGCATCGTCCGCCCGTGTCGTCTCGGCTTCCGGGTGAACGTCAAGCTCATGGACGGTCAGACGCCGGATGACTATGCCGCCCGGCTGCCCAACCTCGCCCACGCCTGGCGCGTGCATTCGGTGCGGCTGGTGGCGTCACGGCCTGGCCGGATCACCCTGCTCGCTACCCGAGGTGATCCGCTGTCCGAAGTTCGCGCACCCGTGCTGTCTGAAGGGCTGCTGCGGGTGCGGGTCGGGCTGCTGGAGACCGGCGCGCCGTGGGTGGTCGACTTCCGTACGGTCCCGCACTGGCTCAACACCGGTGCGACTCAGTCCGGCAAGTCCACTCTGCTGAACGCTCTGATCACCGGCCTGTCAGGCCAGCCCGTCGCCCTGGTCGGCTTCGATCTCAAGGGCGGCGTCGAACTCACCGCCTACAGCTCACGCCTGTCCGCCATCGCCACCGAGCGGGCCGAATGCGTCGGGCTGCTCGATGACCTGATCTGCCTGGTCAAGACCCGCATGGCTTTGTGCCGTACGAACAAGGTCCGCAACATCTGGAGACTGCCCGAAGACCTGCGCCCGACCCCGGTCGTGGTCCTGGTCGACGAGGTGGCGGAGCTGTTCCTGATGGCTCACAAGGGCGAGAAGGACGAGATCGCCTCGACCGCCACCGCGCTCCTGCGGCTGGCACAGCTCGGCCGGGCGTTCGGGGTGTATCTGGTGGTGTGCGGTCAACGGGTCGGTTCCGACCTCGGTCCCGGCGTCACCGCTCTGCGATCCCAACTGTCCGGCCGCGTCTGCCACCGGGTGAACGACCCGGAGACCGCGACCATGACACTGGGCGACACCGACCCGGCCGCCCTCGACGCGGCCCGTCAGATCCCGGCGAACATGCCGGGCACCGCCGTCGTCGTCGGCGATGACGGGCGCTGGTACCGGGCTCGGTCCGTCTACGTCAGCGAAGAGGTCGCCGAGGCCGCCGCCCAGACCAACGCCGAGCTGACGCCCGCCTGGGCCGATCTCCTCACCGGCACCGACACCGTGACCGTCACGGACGCCGAGCTGGAAGCCCTGGCCCGCGAAGGCGAACCCACCTAACCACTCACCTGCCCAAGGCCCCGGCGCCGGCCTGATCGCGCCAGGTCCCTACCCGCCCCATGCCCGAAACCGAAGGGAGGTGCCCTGCCATGAACCACATCCGCGCCCGGCTGGTCGACACCGGTCCCGTCGTCGTCCTGGCGGTCATCGCCGCTGTCGGGTCCTTCACCCACATCAGCGATCTGGCCGCTCGGCACGGACAAGTCGGCTGGCAGTCATGGGCGGTCGCCGTGTGCATCGACCTGATGTGCGTCATGGCTGCCCGCGAACTCCAACGCGACAAGCGCACCGGCCGCCACCGATGCGGCTTGATGTCCTGGCCCGCACTCGTGCTCACCGGCGGCATCGTCCTCACCCTGGCAGCGAATCTCGCCACCGCCCGGCCGACCGTGTGGGGCTGGATCACCGCCGCCACACCTGCCGTGGCCTTCCTGGTTTCGGTGTCGATGCTGGAACGCCGCGCCTCGCACCGTCCAGAGAGGCCGGCCGCTGCCGAGCCCGCAGAGACCGACGCCGAGATCGCTCAGGCCGTACATGTCGACCCCGTCGAACTGCCCTCGGCCGAACGCGAACCCGAACCCGCCGTGTCCCCGGCGCTGCTGGCCTACGCCCGCCGTCTGGCCGGCGACCACCACACCAAGCACCACCGGCCCATCACCGGCGACCAGCTCGCCATCCGCATGCAGGTCTCGACTGACGTGGCCAACGACCTGCTCACCCTGATCCGAAGGGAACCCGTCGCATGAACCACCACGACCTCATCATCGAGGCCGCCCGCTCCTGGGCCCGTGGCTCCTGCCCGATGGAAGCCGCCGTGGAGCTGCTGATCCACCACGGCACCTGGCTACGCCGATCGGACTTCCAGACCCTCGCCGTGGACCTGGAGGAACCGTTCGCGGTCATCGACTGGCAGGCCGTCCACAACGCCCTCACCCGCGGCCAGCTGCCCTGCTCACGCGGAGAGGACGCCATGCTTCGCATCGCCCTCTCGATCGCCTACGCCCTGCCCGTCGAGCTTGGCCCGGCGCTCACCATCCTGGATTCGACCAACCTCGGCTAGGTCGTGGCCGCCGTCCGCCACGCCGCCGGCAACCGCGCCGCTTGGGTCCCGGTACAGGGCGGCCCCGCATGAATCACCTGTACTTGCCGCCGCTGCCTGGGCTCCGGCACCATCACCGCCTACCGCAGCCAGCCCCAGCCCACCGGCCCGACCCTCGTCATCGAGACCACGGAGACCTGCCCCACCTGCCAAGGAAAGGGCACTCGATGACCACCGTGTGCGAACGGGCCAAGGTCGCCCTCCGTGCCGACTGATGCGGCATCCACCCGTGACCCGCTTACCGTGCCCGTTCTGCGCCTGCTGCGCCCGATACGGCTGCGACTTCGACGGAGACCCGCCCGACTGCGACACCACCACACCCGACCAGCCCTGCCCGTGCACAACACAAGGAGGGGAACCCCAGTGATCTCCGCCTACGCCTGCGCCACCTGCAACGGCACCGGCCTGTACGACGACGACACCTGCCGCGACTGCTCCGGCACCGGCATCGACAACCAGAACTGACCAACGACGCCACCACGGGACGGCTCAAGCCTGGCAGCCCGCCGTCCCCGTGGGGCGTCACCCTCCGCACTCAACGAAGGAACTCCAGTATGCGCGACCGGCCCTGCCCGGAATGCGACGGATACGGCTCCGTCCGCGTCCGCTCGATCCAAAGCCACCTTCTGATCATCGTCTACTGCCCGAGCTGCGAAGGCAGCGGAGAGGAGGCCCAATGACCGAAACGCCCGCACAGCTCGGCGACCTCATCGGTCCGGTCATCCGGGACCTGGCCCGCCGCTCCAACCACGACGTCACCCGATGGCTACACCAGGTCGACCGACTCCGCGGCTGCACCGACCCAATCCGCCTGACCGGCGAATCCGCCGTCCTGAACGGCACCACGGGCGAAGTCCTGAACGCCTACACCACCCGCGACGAACCACACGGCCAGCTCCTCGTCCGCTGCGGCAACCGCCGCGCCTCTCGCTGCCCAGCCTGCGCCGAGACCTACCGCCAAGACACCTTCCACCTCATCCGCGCGGGCCTGCTCGGCGGAGACAAGGGGGTTCCCGAGATCGTCCGCACCCATCCCAGAGTCCTCGCCACGCTCACCGCCCCGTCCTTCGGCCCCGTCCACCAGGGTCCTGACAAGGACGGCACCGCCAACGTCTGCCATGCACGCCGTACCGGCCCGTCATGCTTCACCCGCCACCACCAAGGAGACCCGACCATCGGCCAACCGCTCGACGCCGACAGCTACGACTACACCGCCCACATCCTGTGGAACGCCCACGCCGCCGCCCTGTGGCACCGCTTCACCGTCTACCTCCGCCAGCACCTGGCCGCCACCACCGGCCTGACCCGCAAGGAGTTCGCCCGCGTCAGCCGCCTGTCCTTCGCCAAGGTCGCCGAGTACCAGGCAAGGGGCGTCGTCCACTTCCACGCCGTCATCCGCCTCGACGGCCGCGACGGCGACACCCTCACAACCCCGCCCACCTGGGCCACCCTCGACCTGCTCACCACCACGATCCACTCCGCCGCCCAAGCCGTACGCCTGCCCGCCCCGCGAACCGGCCACCCACTCACCTGGGGCACCATCGACGTCCGCCCGATCCGAACCGCCGGCCCCAGCACCCTGTCCGAAGCAGCCGTCGCGGGCTACATCGCCAAGTACGCCACCAAGGCCGCCGAGACCTCCGGCACCCTGGACCGCCGCGTCACCCACCACGACCTCGCCCGCCTGCACACCCACGGCGTCACCGACCACGCCGCCCGCCTGATCCGCACCGCCTGGGACCTCGGCAACACCGAAACCCATCCGGACCTGGCCCCGCTGCGCCTGCGGCAATGGGCCCACATGCTCGGCTTCCGAGGCCACTTCTCGACCAAGAGCCGCGCCTACTCGACCACCCTGACCGCCCTGCGGCGCGTCCGCGTGGAGTACCGCGAGGCCCAAGAGCTGCAACGCCTGCCGTACGACCCGACCAGCACGCTCGTCCTTGCCCACTGGAAGTACGCCGGGCAGGGCTTCACGCCGGGCGAATCCGCCCTCGCCGCCACCGTCAACGGAGAGGGGCACGCATGACCGCTGACCTCCTCACCGTCCCGGAAGCGATGGCCGTGCTCAAGGTCAGCCGTTGGACCCTCTACAACCTGATCCGCTCCGGCGAGATCACATCCATCCTCGTCGGCACCCGCTGCCGCCGCATCCCGTCGTCCGTCCTGGATGCCTACGTGACCCGTCTTTGTGAGGAGGCCGCCTGATGAGCAAGCGATCGAACGGTGAAGGCTCGATCTTCCCGTACAAGGGCGGCTGGGCGGGCTACGTCTGGGTCACCACCCCGGCCGGCAAGCGCACCCGCAAATGGGCCTACGGCAAGACCCGCGAGGAGACCCACGAGAAGTGGCTCAAGCTCCATGACCAGGCCCGCAGCGGCCCCGTGGCCACCAGACACGAGACCGTCGCGGCCTTCCTCAAGCGCTGGCTCGCGGAGGTCGTCGAACCCAACCGGGAACCGACCACATACGTCGCGTACGAACCGCTCGTGCGGCTGTACATCATTCCCGGCCTGGGCAGGAAGCGGCTCGACAAGCTGACCGTGCGCGACGTGCAAGCCTGGCTCAACACACTGCCCACTCTCTGCACCTGCTGCGACCAGAAGAAGGACCACAAGCGCCCCGAGGCCAAGCGCCGATGCTGCGCCATCGGGAAGTGCTGCAAGGGCTACCCAGCCCGCTTCACGATCATCGGCATTCGTCGCACTCTCCGAGCAGCCCTCGGCCACGCCATCCGCGAGGAGCTGATCTCGAAGAACGTCGCGGCGCTGACCACACTGCCCAGCGCCAGCAAGACCAAGAAGAAGCGTCAGCAGGTGGTCTGGAGCGTCGATGAGGCCCGTCGCTTCCTCGAACACGTCCAGGACGATCCGCTCTACGCCGCGTACGTGCTCGTCCTCGTCCTTGGCCTGCGGCGCGGGGAAGTGCTCGGCCTGGCATGGGACTGCGTGGATCTCGACGCCGAAGAGCTCCACATCGCCCGGCAACTCACCAGAGTCGGCGGCCAGCTCCTGCACAGGGACAAGACCAAGACCGACGACTCGTCCGCCTCGCTCCCACTCCTGGGCCTGTGCGTCTCGGCCCTGAAGCTGCGTCGCGAGCTGCAAGACCAGGCCCGCGAAAAGGCCGGCGACAAGTGGAAGGACTCAGACCTGGTGTTCACCACGAGATACGGCACGCCCATCGAACCACGAAACCTTAACCGCGCCTTCGAGGCCCACTGCAAGAACGCCGGTGTCCCACGCATCCGCTTCCATGACACCCGGCACACCTGCGCCTCGCTCCTCGCCGCCCTCGACGTCCATCCACGCGTGGCCATGCGCATCCTCAGGCACTCACAGATCAGCGTGACCATGAACGTCTACACCCAGATCCCGAGTCCAGAGACACGCAAGGCACTCGACCGACTGGCGCAGAGCCTGGGCACTGGCGAGCAGGGGGAATGAGTGCCGTTCTCGTTACTTGATCGTTGATCAGGCAGAGGTACGTGAGCGCTCCGCCTCTCGGCGGAGCGTTTGCTATTCACGAAGTGGCAACATTTATGCAAGCCTTGCCGCTTTTACGTGATCATGTCACTCCATCAGCCGCGATCGCGAAGGAGTCATGCCATGTGGTCGGTCATAGTGGGCGCGCTGAGTGCCCTTGCTGGCGTTGCGCTCGGTCAGTTCATGCAAGGGCGGCGGGAGGCTCAAGGGCGCTCCTATGACCATCGGAGGGAAGCACACGTAGATTTCCTCAAGAGCTTCGACCACTACTGGGACATCGCAGCACGTCACAACCCCTACGACGAAGGCCCGGCGCCGTGTGACTTCGAGGCAGACGACTTCGATGGACTGTACAAGCGGCTTCTCACCGTGCGGGTCTTCGCATCTCCCTCCACTCATCGCGCGGCCGAAATGGCGACCAAGGAACTCATGGCCTTCTTCGGAGCGAATGGCAAAGGCGATCAAGGACCGCTCTCATCAGCGTTCGATGAATACCTGCGATTGATGCGCAAGGAGCTAGGTGTGCAGTGAGCGGCAGGTATCCACTGAACGCGTTGCTGTACGGCGCTGCTGTACGGAGATCACAAAGGCCCTCCGGGATCATCCCGAAGGGCCTTTGAGCTGCAGAGCCGACGAGGGGAATCGAACCCCTGACCTTCTGTTTACAAGACAGATGCTCTGCCGATTGAGCTACGTCGGCACGGCCTACCAGTGTAGAGCCTAGCGACTCCTGTGACGAGCGGCCTCGTACAGCGCCACTCCCGCCGCCACCCCCGCGTTCAGCGACTCCGCCGCCGCGCGCATCGGGATGCGGGCCACCACGTCGCAGTGCTCGCGCACCAGCCGGGACAGGCCCTTGCCCTCCGAGCCGATGACGACCACGAGGGGCTCCGTCAGCAGGTCGACGTCGCCGATGTCGGTGCGGCCCTCGCCGTCCAGGCCGATCACGAACAGGCCGGCGTCACGGTACTCGCGCAGCGCGGCCGTGAGGTTGGCGGCGCGGGCGACCCGCAGGTTGGCGAGCGTCCCCGCGGACGTCTTCCAGGCGCCGCCCGTGACGCCCGCCGAGCGGCGCGAGGGGATGAGCAGCCCGTGCGCCCCGAACGCGGTGGCCGAGCGGGCGATGGCGCCCAGGTTGCGCGGGTCGGTCACGCCGTCGAGGGCGACGATCAGCGGCGCCTCGGCCGCGTCCTGGGCCAGTTCGACCAGCTCGGACGGATGGGCGTAGTCGTAGGCCGGGATCTGGAGTACGAGACCCTGATGCACGGCGCCGTCGGTGAGGCGGTCGAGCTTGTCGCGCGAGGACTCCAGCAGGGCGATGCCGCGCTCGGCCGCGATCTTGATCGAGTCACGGACGCGGTCGTCGTTGTCGATGCGCTGCGCGACGTACAGGGCACTGGCCGGCACCCCGGCGAGCAGCGCTTCCAGCACGGGATTGCGGCCGCCGATGTACTCGGGCGCGTCCTCCGAACGCCTCTGCCGGGCCGCGGCCGGGCGCCGCGCGCCACCGCCGCCGCCACGCTCCTCGCGGGCGACGCGTTCGGCGCGCGCCTTGTCCTTGTACCAGTGGCGCATCTCGGCGGGTGGGGTCGCGCCCCGGCCCTCCAGGCCGCGGCGGACCTGACCTCCGGTGCCCTTGGTCGGGCCCTTCTTCTTCGCGGGCCTGCCCGACGCCCTACCACCAGCTGCCATGCCATCAAGGGTACTGGCGGGCACGACCCACTCATGCCCGCTCGCTTCGGCCCTGTGCCTGTTCGTCCCGCGACTGGGGGCCGGGTTTCTCCGGAGCTATCCGGGTTCCTCCGAAGCTACCCGGGTTCCTACGGGGCTACCGGGCGCTGGGACTCCAGCGTCCTCTGGCATCTGGGGCGCCAACGTCCTCTGGTGTCTGAGGTCTGGGTCTGGGGTTCGGCCTTCTCTGGTGTCCGGGGCTTCGGCGTCAGGTCTCCTGGGTCGCCTGCTCGTACCTGGACTGCGGCTGGGGCAGCCGGAACAGCGACTTCAGCTGCCCGACCGCTGCCGTGTCCCCTGAGACCCGTACGACCTCGTGCCTGATGGCGTCCGCCAGCGTCCGCTCCCCCGCGGCGAGCTCCGCCAGCGTCTCGTCGTCCATCTCGATCACGACGTCAGGCTGCTGCGCCGCCCCCAGCACGGTCTCGATCGTCCCGTTCTCGACCCGCGCGTAGAAGATCTCGTCCGCGATCCGGAACTCGTACACCGCCCTCACCCCCGACGCCGCCTCTGCGTCGAAGCACGCTCGCAGCCCGAGCACCGCCCAGCCGGCCCGGAACGCCTCGTCCTCGCGGCGCTCGCCCATGGCCCATTTCATCCCCCACCGCGCGAGCGCGAGCACCGCGGGGCCCAGCTCGGCGCCTGCCTGCGTCAGGGCGTACGCGGGGGTGCGGGCGGGCGGCGGCAGCACGACCTTGCGGACCAGGCCCTCACGTTCGAGGTGTTTCAGACGTGCCGCGAGCAGTCCCGTGCCGAGACCGCGCAGGCTGCTCTGCAGGTCGCCGAAGCGCTTGGGCCCCGTCAGGAGCTCGCGCACGAGCAGCAGCGTCCAGCGCTCCCCCACGATGTCGAGGGTCCGGGCCGTCGCGCAGTACTGGTTGTACGTCCGCTGATCCACTTCTTCACTGTAGCTCTGGCGCTTCCCGATTCTGAACCTGCGGGATGTCGAGAAGGTAGCGGGCGACCGTCTCCGGATCCGTGACCATCACGTCGTGCGGCGCGTCGACGGGCATCGTCCGATACCCGAGTTCCTCGGCCAGCCGGTCGAAGGGCAGGCTTTGCGGGCGGCAGTAGAGGGCGGTGCCGGGGACGCGGTCCACGGCGCCGGTGAGGGTCGTCGTGTCGGTGAACGTACGGAGCGGGTGAGGGCGCAGCCTCGGCTGCAGCCACGCGACGTCGTCGGGTTCGGTGACGCCGTACAGCGCGGGCGCCGGCGCGGGGATGAGGCCGCTCTCGTCCGCGGCGGCGCGGATCCTTTCCGCGAACGCCTCGGGCGTCAGGGTGAACAGCCCCGACCCGTCCGGACCGACCCAGGCGTCGATGAGGATGAGGTGCTCGACGCGTTCGGGCCTGCGGTCAGCGGCTTGCCGTACGACGAGGCCCGCGTAGCTGTGGCCGACGAGGATGACACGGCCGGGTTCGGGGGCGGATGGTCCAGGTGTGGGGAAGACTGTTCGCGAGGCTCGCGCGACTGTCCGTGAGGTGCTCACGGATGTGTGGGGAGTATGTGCGGGGCTTTCAGGCGTTGCGGCGTCGCAAGTGGGTGCGGCGAAGGTGGACGGCTCAAGTGCGTCCAGCGCCGTGATCACTTGCTGTACATGCTCGTCCAGCCCGGTGGCGGGCGTGGCGGCGAGGTCTATCGTGACGGCGCGGGCACCGGCTCGTTCGAGCAGCGGCACGACGCGGTCCCAGGCCGTGGGGCCGTGCCAGGCGCCGGGCACCAGGACGTACGTGGTCATGATGGTGTTCCTTCCTGTCGTCGGCAGGTCTCGGTTCCTGCCGGCTCGGCTACGCATGTCGTACGAGCGGCAGCACCTGGGCGGCGAACTCCTCCATGGCCGCCCGGTGATCGTCCACGGCCAGCCGGATGACCACGTGCCGCGCCCCCGCCTCCACATACGCCTGCAGCCAGGCGGCGGCGTCCTTGGGCGTCCCGGCGAACATCGCCTGGATGCCTTCCACGACCTCCAGAGGCGCGTTGTAGTAGCGCTCGATGCTGGTACGGAGGCGGAGGCGGGCCCGTTCGGGGTCGTCGTCCAGGCAGATCGTGGCGTACAGGGCGGGGGTCGGGGCGTCGTGCGAGCCCCGGTTGTGAAGGTCCCTGCGGTCGCTCCGGTCACGGTCGCCGTGGTGGCCTAAGTCGCCGCGGGCGCTCCGGCCAGGTCCGCCTTGGCCGCCACGGTCTCCACCGTCCCTTCGGTGACTGGTTCCGCTCAGGTCGCTGCGGTCGTTTCGGCCGCTTCGGTCGCTTCGGTCGTTGGAGAGGGCGTCCGCACGATGTCCCTTCGCGCGGGGCGGCTCGGACGCGTTCTGGGCGTCGGGGCGGCGAGTGTCCCGCGTTGCCGTGTCGCCTGGGTCGCGTTCTTCCGTATCGCGGGAGCCGCCCGTCTTCAGGGAGGCCGACCGTTCTGCAGTGATGGATGTCCATTCGTTGGCGTACGTCCGAGGGTCCGGCGGATACGGGAGCCAGCCGTCCGCGATCCTCGCGACGCGTCGCAGCGCGGCGTCGGAGCCGCCCCCCGCCAGCCAGATCGGCGGACCTCCTCGCCGGGCCGGTCTCGGGGCGAGGCGTACGTCGCGGAAGGA
Source organism: Nonomuraea rhodomycinica (assembly GCF_013363995.1). Classification (GTDB taxonomy): domain Bacteria; phylum Actinomycetota; class Actinomycetes; order Streptosporangiales; family Streptosporangiaceae; genus Nonomuraea; species Nonomuraea rhodomycinica. The sequence goes on from NZ_JABWGO010000013.1 coordinate 109,958, forward strand.
GAAGTGCGTCCCCTGGTACGAGACCTCGTCCTCGCTCCAGAGGCGGCGCATGGCGTGGATGGCCTCCTCCATGCGGCTGACCCGGCGCTTGAAGCCGACGCCGATCGCCTCGAACTCGGCCTCGGTGTTCGGCGTCGGGAAACCGGCGCCCATGCCCGCCACCAGGCGCCCTCCGGACATGAGGTCCAGCGTGGCCAATTGGTGGGCGAGCAGGATCGGGTGCCGCAAGGCGGGCAGCAGCACCGCTGTACCCAGCGTGACGCGCTCGGTGAGTGCCGCGGCGGCGGCCAGCACCAGCAGCGGGTCGGCACGCGGACGCGTCACGGGGCTGTCTCCCGCCCAGACCGAGTCGAACCCGAGCTCCTCCGCCAACCGTGCCTGATCGACCAGGGAGGTGAGGTCGCGATCATCCATGACCACCCAGTCCCGGGTCGGCAGCAGATAGCCGATCCGCAGCTCAGCGACTTGGGGCGGAGCCACATTCAACGTGTCGTCGGGTGCCGCGTCGTCGGTCTCGCCGGGTGCCCTGGTAGGAGCCGCTCCATCAGCGTTAGGGGGCGCCTCATCGGGTGCCGGGGCGCGCGTCTCGCGGGGCGCCCCGTTGAGGGTCACCTTGGTGGTGCTGTCGAGGTTGCTGTCCTTGCCGTCGCCCATGACGCTCCCCCTCACTCCAAGCTCTGAGCAGATGCCACGATCTTAGAGCAGATACTTCTCGTTTTTGAAGTAGAAGCTTTGAAGTCAGGTAGATAGGCCTCCATCTATGTCAGGTGGCGAGCGAGGCGAGAGCCGTAGGGCGGAGCGTGGCTTGGAGGGAACAATCCGCAGGTCAAAGGCCGTTGATAGTGGATGTGAGTGCTACCGGACAGTGGTGGATGCGACTGGTTCGGGTCGGTCGGGGCTCACCGTAAACACCCGTCCGCGTCCCCTGTGTGGGCTGCCGGTGAGTGTGCCAAGGGGCATGCGTGGGCGACGTGGCCCAGTCGGTTGGGTGTGGCGGTCTCACCTGCAGCCGTCTTCAGAGCCATGGCTGGGGGTCGAGGGTGCGCCACGGTGCACAAGCAAGCCAAGAGCGGCGCACACAGTAGGCCCCGCTTGATCTGAGGACAGGTCAGGCGGTCTTGGCTTGAGGCCGGACGAAGGCGCTCGCTTCCGGACGAGGAGGTCTGTGCGCCCCAGCATGGGACTGAACGGGGATCTGACCGGATTTCAAGGGTGGCTGCTCTGGCGGGTTCGAAGGAGCAGGGCGAGGGCCCAGTGGGATCTGAAAATGGATCCGGCGGGCGACGGAAGTCCGGCTTTTCGGCGGTCAGGCTCAAGCCTGGGACGGCTGCTCCAACCTGGCCCTGTTGGGCTCCGGCTTGGGACGGCCGGGCTGCGGCTTGGGACTGGTGGGCTTCGGCTCAGGGCCGACGGGTCTTGTTCGCCTACATCGAGACATATCTGGTGGCAGGTCGTCGATCCTGGACGATCACAAGGAATACGACAAATGGGGACACATATTACTAAATCTTCACTGAAGCCACTCCGAGTAGGAGGAGTCGGTAGACGAGACAAGAGGGAAGGTCATTTATGACGTACATCCACAAGAACGGCGATGTGGGCATCGCGCGACATGTGCGTGAAGGTTCACAGCTCTCTGATGAGAGGTTCGCGGACGAAAGTCAGGCGCGGAAAAGGGTCGCGGACGCGAGGCTTGTCGACGCAAGAGTCATGGATGGAGGCGGCCCAAACCAGGTCGACTCAGGCCAGGGCCGCTCAGCCCAGGGCGGCTCACCCCAGGGTCCCTCAGCTCACGGCCGCTCGCCCCAGGGCGACATGGGCCAGGGCATCCCAGGTCAGAACGTCACAGGCCGGAGCGTCGCGGTCCACCACTCAGGGGGAGCCGATGTCACCGTTCCCCGGCTCATTCATCGTTCTCTACGTGACGATCTCCACAGGCTGGCCGACGTGATCGGCGGGCTGGCGGACGCCGTCGAGGCGAGCGCCGTGCCACCGACCTCGCCCGTCGTGGCCGACTCCATGCCTACCCCCGCCAGCAGCGTGTTCCCCGCCCAGTCCCCGCGCACGCCGACGGTTGCGCCCACATCCCCGGCCGCCCAGCCCAAGCGCACGCCGTCCCGGCTGGTGCTGTCTCGCCGGACGCCGAAAGCATCTGGACAGTCCCAGCGGGCGCCGGAGGTGCCCCTGGTGTCCCGGCGGCGGGCTGTGGCCGTGCGGGACTACGTCACGCTCCTCTGTGAGGAGATGGACCGGCACCACGAGTGCGCGGAGCGGATCCTGTGGCCGATCGTGGCCGAGTCCGCCGGCGCCGCCATCGACATACGTCCGTACCTGGAGAGCCGCGACGCCCTGACGCCGATCCTGGCGGGGCTGCGGGCGGCGGCCGACCAGTTCGCCGATGATCCCGAGTCGGGCGCGGCGCTGCTCGCGGCCCTGCTGCGGGTGGTCAGGGACCGGATCGACGAGCACGTCGGCCACCTGGACCAGGACGTCCTGCCGCTGATCACCCGATACGTCTCCGCCGAGGACTACGCGGTGGCATCGCGGCGGATGCGCTCCACCATCGCCCCGAACCGTGTCGCCTGGGTGCTGCCCTGGGCGGCCCGGCTGGCGACCCCCGAGGAGCGTCACCGGCTCATGCGCGAGGCCGGGGCGGGCAGGCGGGCGCTGCTGGCGATGTCCGGGCGGGCGTACGTGCGGCTGGAGCGCCGTGTGTTCGGCCCGGCGATCAGGCACTCGCACTCCTGCTCCTGACCGCGGCACCTGAGCCGGCAGCCTGCCGGGCGGCAGGGAGCAGGTGGGAACGACGATCAAGGAGCAGGTACAACGCCAAGGAACGGGCGGGACGAGGAGCAAGCGGGCAGCCCCCGAGCGAACGCACCACCAAGCGAGCGGCCCCCAAGCGAGCGGCTCCCGAGCGAGCGGCCCTAAGAGCGACCCGAGCGAGCGGACCAGGCGGGCGGCCCCTCACGCGGGCGATGGCAAGGGGCGGGCGAGAGCCTCCGGCCGCGCCGGCCCCAGAATTGCTTCCCCGAGCAACACGCTGGGTGTCGCAGAGAGCGCGCTCAGACCGCATCGAAAAGCCCGGACGCCCCCAAAAGGAAACGTCCGGAAGGAAACGTCCGGGCTAGATCGCGTGCCGTCGAGAGCTCAGCGGGAGAGTTCCCACCGCGCCCCGTGCGGCGTGTCCTCGACCGTGATCCCCGCTGCCGCCAGCTGGTCCCTGATCGCGTCCGCCGCCGCGTAGTCCTTGCGCGCCCGCGCCGCCGCACGCTGCTCCAGCGCCACCGCCACCAGCGCGTCCACCACCGGCTTGAGGTCGGACCCGGCGGAGCGCCACTGGGGCGAGCGCGGGTCGAGGCCGAGGACGTCCAGCATGTTCTGCGTCTCGGCCAGCAGCCGCGCCACGGCCTCCTTGTCGCCGTGCGCGAGCGCCACGTTGCCCTCGCGCACCACCTCGTGGACGACGGCGAGCGCCTGAGGCGTGCCCAGGTCGTCGTTCATCGCGTCGACGAACGCCTGGGGCAGCGGCGCGTCGGCGTCCACGTCGTGGATGACCTCGGCCGCCCGCGTCACGAACCCCTCGATGCGCTGGTAGGCCGCCGCCGCCTCGCGCAGCGCCTCCTCCGAGTAGTCGATCGAGGAACGGTAGTGCGGCACCGCCATGTAGTAGCGCAGCTCCACCGGCCGTACCTTCTGCACCATCTCGGGGATCAGCAGCGAGTTGCCGAGCGACTTGCTCATCTTCTCGGCGCCGATCTTGACCAGGCCGTTGTGCATCCAGTAGCGCGCGAACCCGTCGCCCGCCGCCTGCGACTGGGCGATCTCGTTCTCGTGGTGCGGGAACGTCAGGTCGATGCCGCCGCCGTGGATGTCGAACGTCGGCCCGAGGTACTTGGTCGCCATCGCCGAGCACTCCAGGTGCCAGCCCGGCCGGCCCAGCCCCCACGGCGTGGGCCACGTGGGCTCGCCGGGCTTGGCGCCCTTCCACAGCGCGAAGTCGCGCGCATCGTGCTTGCACGACTCGTCGTCGGTGTCGGCGGCCGGCCGCATGTTCTCCAGCTTCTGGTTGGAGAGCTTGCCGTACTCGTCGGCGTACGAGACCACGTCGAAGTAGACGTCGCCGCCGGAGGCGTAGGCGTGGCCGCGCTCGATCAGCCGCTCCATGAGCGTGATCATCTCGGGCACGTGCCCGGTCGCGCGCGGCTCGACGGTGGGCGGCAGGCAGCCGAGCGTGTCGTACGCCCAGGTGAACGCACGCTGGTTGCGCTCGGCCACCACGAACCAGGGCACGCCCTCCTCGGCCGCCACCCTGATGATCTTGTCGTCGATGTCGGTGACGTTGCGGCAGAACGTCACGTCGTACCCGGAGCGCAGCAGCCAGCGCCGCAGCACGTCGAAATTCACGCCTGAGCGGATATGCCCGATATGCGGCGGAGCTTGCACGGTTGCGCCACACAGGTAAATCGACGCCCGGCCGGGTTCCAGCGGAACGAATTCTCGAACGGCGCGTGTGCTGGTGTCGTACAAGTGCAGGCTCACGAAGGAAAGGCTAACGCCTCAGCCACGCTCACATGCCGAATAAATCACCCTCGCAGGGTGACGCGCTCCGGAGTGACCCTGACGATCAGCCTGCGGGTGCCCGGCGCGTCCTGCCACGGCTGCCCCATGTACTTGTGCGAGAGCTCCTGGATGAGCTTGCCCTCCGGGTCCTCCTCCAGCGCGACGCGCCCGCGCACCTCGGCGTACCGGTAGGGGTTGGCGGGGTCGATCACCAGCAGGCTGGTGCGCGGGTCGCGCTCGAAGTTGCGCGGCTTCACGCGCCCGGCGACGGTCGAGAACAGCACGTCGTTCCCGTCCGTACGCACCCAGACCACTGTGTTCTGGGGCGAGCCATCGGCGTTCAGACTGGTCACCGTCGCGTAGTTGGGTCCGTCGAACAACTCGCGCACGGCGTCGGAAAGCTCGGCCACGGTCTCCTCCTCGATCAGTCGTGAACCCCATTCTTCTGTAGGCTCGACAGCGCCATGGACGTGACACCCCCCTCTCCGCTCCGCCGCCTCGGCATCGCCCTGGCCGGTCTCGCGGTCGCCGCCCTGACCGGCGCCGCGTGCGCGCTCTCCTTCGACGACCTGCGGTCGCTGGCCGTACGCGGCGAGGCCCGGGCCGACCTCGCCTACCTCTATCCGGCGGCGTTCGACGCGCTGCTCGCGGTGGCGCTGATCAGCCTGCTGCTACTGCGCTCGGCACGGCTGCTGGTGCGGATCCAGACGGCGATCGTCCTGGTCGTGCTCCTGGTGGCCGCCGCCGCGGCCAACGTCTCGGCCGCCTTACGGCTGGAGCCGGACGTACGGCAGGCGGCCGTCGGCGTGGCCGTCGCCCCGTGGGTCATGCTGGCGGTGGCGCTGTGGCTGTGGCTGCTGCTCATCAAGCACGTACAGGACCGGCGTTCCGTACGCCGCGACGACCGGGACGACGACGGCGACGGCGACGGCGACGAGCCGGACCTCGTCCCCTTCCCGCGCGGCCGCGCGATCGACGCGCCGCCGCCCCTGTCCGAGACGCCGCCGCCCACCGAGCCGCTGGAGCAGGTCCTGGAGCCGACGCCGGTCGTCGGCCCCACCCCGGCGCCCGAGACGCCGCCGATCTCCGAGCGGGACCCGGCTCGGGGGCAGAGCGCGGTGGCACCGGAGGCTACCCGGGAAAGGGCGCCTCGGGAAGAGGCGGCTCCGGTGAAGGCGGACACGCCGCGGGAGGCCGCGCCCAGCGCGGCTATCGGTGGCAGGACGGTGGAGGCCACGCCGGTGGAGGCCGTGCCCGTGGAGGAGGACTCCGTGGCAGCCGCCGTTGAGGCTCCCGAGGCCCCGTCCGGGCCGCGGCGGGAAGCCTCCGGACCGGAGACCTCGCGACGCGAGACTCCCCGCCGAGACACGCCTCGGCGCGAAAGCCCCCGCGATACTCCCCGCGAAGAACCGCCGCAGCCTGAGGCCGCCCCTCCCCGGGAGGCCGCTTCTCCCCGGGAGGCCGCCCGTCCGCACGAGGCCGCCCATCCCCACGAGGCCGCCAGCCCGCACAAGGCTGCCCATCCCCACGAGGCCGCCACTCCGCACGAGGCTGCTGCTCGGCGTGACGCTGACGCTCATCCTGAGGCTGCCGCTCGCCCCCAGGTCGCTGCCCGTTCTGAGGCCGCCCCTCTGCCCGAGGCCGCCGGCCGGACCGACGCTCCTCGGCAGGAGCCCGTTCGGCGGCCGGTCCGCTGGGGTGACCGGGTGAAGCCGACCGACGTCCTCGTCCATCCCCGTACCCCGGCCGGCAAGGACGCCGACACCCAGCCCGTGCCCGTCGTCGCCGACGACCGCCCGGCCTCCGGGAGCAGAGGGCCGGACCGGGCGCACGGCCGCGAGGCCGCAGACCCGGGCGAGTCCCCCGCCACCGCCACGGCCGAGGAGCCCCCGGCCCCGCCCGCGCCCGGCGGCGAGCGCGACGAGTCCATGGTCGACACCGCCCCCCACCCCGTCATCCACGAGGAGCCCGTCGAGGCGTACGACGACGCTCCGGCGCGCCGCATGCGCAGCACGCCTCTCCCACCCGAGGAGTGACAGGGCCGGCGGCCGCCCACCCGACCGGCAGCATGGCGGGCGGCGCGCCGACGTGAGGGAGTGACACGAGAGACGGGCCCGAAAGACCCCCAGACGGCCCGATCACAGCAGATGAGGAAAGGGGCCTCAGGAAGGCCCGCGCGCGCCGCAAGGCTGTCTCAGGCCCCTCCAGGCAACGCAGAGACCCGCTCGGCCGAACCGAGCGGGTCTTTCCGCATATACCGTCCCGCGCCGCTCTCAGGAGCGCGGGGGTAGTGGTCTTAGATGCTCCGCGAACCGCTGCCGCGGCGCAGTCCGGCCACGAGGCCGACACCGACGATCGCCAGGACCACCTGCATGACGAGCTCGATCCAGTCGATGCCCGGGGTGGTCTCAACGCCGAGAACCTGCGCGATGAGGGTGCCCAGCAGGGCGGCGACGATGCCGACGACGACGGTCAGGATCCACCCGATGGCCTGCCGGCCGGGCAGCAGCAGACGGCCGACGGCACCGATGACGGCGCCGATGACGATCGCGCCGAGGATGGACTGGATAGTCATGGTACGAAACCTCCCCATGAGGGTGAGCCGTTCACTCTCTCACGGTGAAGTCAGTACCCAGGCGCGCACAATTATGCGTAGAAATTACGTTGGCGCTGGTCAGACCCCTGTAGGTCCTGGACCCGTCGCTTTTCCGGCGCTCATCCGGGTCACCAGGAGCACGCCGCCGACGGCGAGCACGAGTTGGAGAATGTGCTCGATCCAGTCGATGCCTTTGGTGTCGGCCCACCCGAACAGATGCGCGATGAGGGTGCCGAGCAGAGCGGCCACGATGCCGACGATGAGCGTCAGGCCTATGGACATGTTCTGCTTGCCGGGAACGATGAGCCTGGCCAGCGCGCCGATGATGGCCCCGATGACGACGGCGGAGACGATGGCGCCGATCATGTGTACTCCCCCCGAGACGTTCACATGCCACAAGGGGATTTACCCGGCATAACGGGCCACTACTCCTGCGAGAGGCGACGGTCCGTACCGCGCCAGTGACGGACCGTCGCCTCGGTCGGCACGGCGGGCGCAGCGGCACTGCCGCGGCGCCGGGAGGCGGCGCCCGCCGGGACGCCCTCAACCGCGTCCGTACTAGGAGACGCCCGGGGAGGTGGCGAGGTTGACCACGAGAGCGGTGGCGATGGCGGCCACGCCCTCGCCGCGGCCGGTGAGGCCGAGCCCGTCGGTGGTGGTGGCGCTGACACTCACGGGCGCGCCGACGGCGGCCGACAGCGCCTTCTCGGCCTCGGCGCGGCGCGGCGCCAGCTTGGGCCGGTTGCCGATGACCTGGACCGCGACGTTGCCGATCTCGAACCCGGCCGCGCGGACCTTGCGGGCCGTCTCCTCCAGCAGGACGACGCCCGAGGCCCCGGCCCAGCGGGGATCGGCGGTGCCGAACAGGCCGCCCAGGTCGCCGAGGCCGGCGGCGGACAGCAGCGCGTCGCAGGCCGCGTGGGCGGCGGCGTCGCCGTCGGAGTGACCGGCGAGACCCGTCTCCCCCGGCCAGTGCAGGCCGGCGAGGTGCAGCTCCCGCCCGGATGCGAACGGGTGGACGTCGACACCGACGCCCACCCGCGGAATGTTCGTGTTCAGGAGTTGAGGACCTCGTCGAGCAGGGCCTCGGCCTTGTCCTCGTTGGTCTTCTCGGCGAGCGCGAGCTCGCTCACCAGGATCTGGCGCGCCTTGGCGAGCATGCGCTTCTCACCAGCGGAAAGGCCGCGCTCGCGGTCCCTCCGCCACAGGTCGCGAACGACTTCGGCGACCTTGTTGACGTCCCCCGACGCGAGCTTCTCGAGATTGGCCTTGTAGCGGCGGGACCAGTTGGTCGGCTCCTCCGTGTGCGGCATCCGGAGGACGTCGAAAACCCGCTCGAGGCCTTCCTGGCCTACAACGTCACGCACGCCGACGAGTTCGGCGTTTTCGGCTGGCACCTGGACGGTAAGGTCGCCCTTGTCGACCTTGAGCACCAGGTAGGTCTTTTCCTCACCCTTGATGGATCGCGTCGTGATTGCCTCGATCCGAGCAGCCCCATGGTGGGGGTAGACGACAGTGTCGCCGACCTGGAAAGTCATGTGACAAGTACCCCTTCCGCTGTACTCCAGGGTACCACGCGTTCACAGCCTCCCGGAACAGTGAAATCACCATAACTGCAGGTCAAAGCCGCATATTAGGGGTTGACAAGGGGTCAAGTCTATGAATCGCATATGCCTGCACAGCTAATGACCTGCGGGGGCGTGGAAATGACCATGGAAACAGGTCGATATGGTAGGCGCTGCACCATCACGCACGCGCGATACCAAGGAGAACCCGCCCGTGACCAGCCGTCGCTGGATTGTCGCCGCCGCCGCGCTCCTGGCAGCTCCCGTTCTTGCCGGCTGTTCGGCTGGATTCGGCGCCAACACCAACAAGCCGTACGCCCCCAACGAGGCGGGAGTCCTCATCGAGCAGGGCAAGTACGGCTCGCCGCGTGGCGTCCAGATCCCCCAGGCGTTCATCCTCGGTCCGGATTCCGGCGCCCAGCTCGCGTGGCGCGGCTCCGCCCCGATCTACCTCAACATCATCAACACGGCGGGCACGCCCGACACCCTCACGGCGGTGTCCGCGGGCTCGCTCGGCACGGTGAAGGTGGCCACGCCGATCCAGCTCCCGCCCAACCAGCTCGTCAACACCGGCAAGCCGACGCCCCAGCTGGTGCTGGAGAGCCTCGCCAAGAGCCTCAGGGGCGGCGAGACGGTCCGGCTGGACCTCACGTTCGCCAACGCCGGCGTCATCTCCATGAACGTGCCTGTGATCACGCGCAGCCGCGAGTTCAAGGACTACCCGCCGGCCCCCGGCGCCACCGCCGCTCCCACGCCCACCCCGACGCCGTCCGCCACGGCGAGCGAGGGCGAGCACTGAGCGACCCGGCGCGCTGACACGCCGACACGCGAAACCCCGGCCCGTCGCGAACGGGCCGGGGTTTCGCGCGTTTCGCGCACCCGGGCGTGTCGCCTCACCGACGCGCGAGGCTCCCGCGGACGCGGGCCCTCACGGACGCGGGACCTCACGAACGCGGGACGCGCCCGTACGCGGAAGCCGGGCGGTCAGGCGTCGGCGGAGTCGAACTTGTAGCCCAGCCCCCGCACCGTCAGGATGCAGCGCGGGTTGGACGGGTCGGACTCGATCTTCGCGCGCAGCCGCTTGACGTGGACGTCCAGGGTCTTGGTGTCGCCCACGTAGTCGGCGCCCCAGACCCGGTCGATGAGCTGCCCGCGCGTCAGCACCCGGCCGGCGTTGCGCAGCAGCACCTCCAGCAGCTCGAACTCCTTCAGCGGGAGCTGCACCTGCTCGCCCCGCACGGCCACGACGTGCCGGTCGACGTCCATGCGGACCGGGCCGACCGCGAGCACGGCGGTCTCCAGCTCCTCCACGGGGTCGCCCTGGCGGCGCAGCACCGCGCGGATGCGCGCCACGAGTTCCCGCGAGGAGAACGGCTTGGTGACGTAGTCGTCGGCGCCCAGCTCCAGGCCCACGACCTTGTCGATCTCGCTGTCCTTGGCGGTCAGCATGATCACCGGCACCTTGGAGCGCTGCCGCAGCGACCGGCACACCTCGGTGCCGGGCAGTCCGGGCAGCATGAGGTCGAGCAGCACCAGGTCGGCGCCGTTGCGGTCGAACGTCTCGAGCGCCTCGGGACCGGTGGCCGCCACGGAGACCTCGAAGCCCTCCTTGCGCAGCATGTAGGACAGCGCGTCGGAGAAGGACTCCTCGTCCTCCACCACCAGCACTCGGGTCATCGGGCCGCCTCCAGGGGATTCGCGGGTTGTACGGGCACGGCCGTGCCGCCGAAGGCGGGCAGCCGCAGCGTGAAGGTGGAGCCGGAGCCTTCCTTGCTCCAGACGGAGACCTCGCCGGCGTGGGCGGCGGCGACGTGCTTGACGATCGCCAGGCCGAGGCCGGTGCCGCCGGTCGCGCGCGAGCGGGCCGCGTCGACGCGGAAGAAGCGCTCGAAGATGCGCTCCAGCGACTCCTCCGGGATGCCGATGCCCTGGTCGCTGACGCTGATCTCGACCGAGTCGCCGGCGGGCCTGACGCTGACGACGACGCGGGTGTGCTCGGGGCTGTAGGCGATGGCGTTGTCGATGAGGTTGCGCAGGGCGGTGACGAGCAGCTCGTCGTCGCCCCAGACCCGCAGCCCCTCGGCGCCGCCGGTGGCCAGCGTGATGTCCTTGGCGCTGGCGCGGGTGTTGCAGCGGTCGATGGCGTCGTGGATGGCCTCGTCGATCGCCACCTGGCCGGGGGTCGGGATGGGTTCGGCGCCCTGGATGCGGCTCAGCGTGATGAGGTCCTGGACGAGGTAGGTCAGCCGGGCCGCCTCGTGCTGCATGCGGCCGGCGAAGCGGGTGACCGCCTCGGGGTCGTCGGCGGCGTCCTGGATGGTCTCGGCGAGCAGGCTCAGGGCGCCCACGGGGGTCTTGAGCTCGTGGCTGACGTTGGCGACGAAGTCGCGGCGGACCGCCTCGACCCGGCGCCGCTCGGTCTGGTCCTCGGCGAGCACCAGCACCTGCCCGTAGGAGCCGAGGGGCGCCACGCGCACCGCGAAGCTGGTGGTCTCCTGGCCGAACTTGTGGCCGGCGACGTCGATCTCGCTCTCCCGGATCTCGCCGTCCCTGCGTACCTGCCGGGCGAGGGCGAGCAGCTCGGCGGCCATCAGCCTCTCGCCCTTGACCAGTCCGAACGCGCGCGCGGCCGAGCTGGCGCGCAGCACGCGGTCGTGCGCGTCGAGGACGACGGCCGAGGAGGGCAGTACGGCCAGCACCGATGCGACGCCCTGCGGCAGCGCGCCCGGGTCGGGCGCCTCGGCCGCGGCGGTCCGCCGGGGGCTCTCGATCTGGTTGCGGTAGAACAGGATCGCGACCGCCCCCACGACGAAGCCGGCCAGGGCCGCGAAGCTCATGGCCATCTCACTCATGCCCTCGATGGTAGGCGGACGACTTCGTGCGACACTCTTCTCACCTGGGGATGAACGCCCCTTTCCCGGAAAGTTCATCTGACGGTCGGGGTTCGTTCATCGGCGCGCACGTACGGTGACGGCATGCGCGACGCGTACCATGAGGATCTTGATTCCCTGACCGACAAGCTGGTCGAGATGACCAGGCTTGTCCGCTCGGCCATCTCCCGGGCCACGACCGCCCTGCTGGACTCCGACCTGCAGCTCGCGGAGAGCGTCATCTCCCGTGACGCGGAGGTGAACGGCATCTTCGAGGACGTCGAGACGACGATCTTCGACCTGATGGCCCGCCAGCAGCCTGTCGCGGTGGACCTGCGGATGGTCATCACGGCGCTGCGCATGGGCACCGACCTGGAGCGCATGGGCGACCTGGCGGTCCACGTGGCCAAGGTGGCGCGGCTGCGCCATCCCGAGTCGGCCATCCCGGCCGAGGCCCGCTCCACGATCGTCGAGATGGGGCAGATCGCCGAGAGGCTGGTCACCAAGGCCGGGAGCTGCATCGCCTCCCGCGACGTGGACGCGGCGCTGGAGCTGGACCAGGACGACGACGCCATGGACCGGCTGCACCGCAGGCTGTTCCGGACGATCCTGGCCAAGGACTGGGCGCACGGCGTGGAGCCGGCCATCGACATCACGCTCATCGGCCGCTACTACGAGCGGTACGCCGACCACGCGGTGCGCGTCGCGAGCGCCGTGGTCTACATGGTGACGGGCTCGCGTCCCGCCTGACCCGCGGTCTCGCCTGACCCGCATTCTCGCGGTGCCGGCCCGGAGTCACCGGGCCGGCACGCTCGTTCTCAGCGGCCCTGGTTGGCGACCGCCTGGATGGCCGCCGCCGCGGCGTCGGGGTCGAGGTACTCGCCGCCGCGCCGCAGCGGCCGGAACGACTCGTCGAGCTCGTAGCGCAGCGGGATGCCCGTGGGGATGTTGAGGCCCGCGATCTCCTCGTCGCCGATGCCGTCGAGGTGCTTGACCAGCGCGCGCAGCGAGTTGCCGTGAGCGGCCACGAGCACCGTGCGGCCGGCCGCGAGGTCGGGGACGATCGCGTCGTACCAGTACGGCAGCATGCGGTCCACGACGTCCTTCAGGCACTCCGTGCGCGGCATGAGCTCCGGCGGCAGCAGCGCGTAGCGCGCGTCGCCCACCTGGGAGTACTCGTCGTCGTCGGCGATCGGGGGCGGCGGCACGTCGTAGGAGCGGCGCCACAGCATGAACTGCTCGTCGCCGAACTCCTCGCGCGTCTGCGCCTTGTTCTTGCCCTGCAGGGCGCCGTAGTGGCGCTCGTTGAGCCGCCAGGAGCGGCGCACCGGCAGCCACGCGAAGTCGGCCTCGCCGAGCGCGAGCTGGGCCGTCTGGATGGCCCTGGTCAGCAGGCTGGTGTGGACCACGTCGGGTCGCAGCCCGGCCTCCACCAGGAGCCTTCCGCCCCGGCGGGCCTCGTCCTCGCCCTTGGCCGACAGGCTGACGTCAACCCAGCCGGTGAACAGGCCCTTCGCGTTCCAGTCGCTCTCGCCGTGCCGCAGCAGCACCAAAGTCGCCATGCGGCAATCCTAGGGGCCCGCTCCAAAACGGCGGCGGGGGTCAGTCGCCCGCGCGGCCGGGGTCGGCGAAGCGGGCGAACGCCTGGAGGTTGGCCAGCGACTCGCCGCGCTTGGCCCGCCACTCCCACTCGCGCCGGATCGACGAGGCGAACCCCAGCTCCAGCGCCCGGTCGAACCAGTCGTCGGAGTAGGTCAGCACGCACCCGAGGAGGCGGTCGATCTCGTCCTCGCCGACGGCCGCGAGCGGCACCCGCCCCACGAGGTAGACGTCGCCCACGGAGTCGACGGAGAAGTGCACGCCGTACATGCCGCCGTTGCGGGCGAGCAGCCACTTGTAGAACTCGGCGTGGTTCTCGTCCGGCTGGCGGCAGAAGAACGCCTCGACGTGCAGCACCTGCTCGCCGACGATCAGCCAGGTCATGGTGGCCAGCTTGTGCTGGCCCGGCAGCTTCACCAGGAAGGCTCCGGGCCGGGGCTCGTCGTAGGAGACGTCCGCGGCCTTGAGCGCGGCTTCGACGACATCGCGCATGCCGTACACCTTACGAGCCGGAGCCCTACGAGTTGATCGCGAGGGGCAGCCGGTGCAGGTGGGCGACGGCCTCGGCGTAGACGTCCTTGAGGTGCGCGGCGGTGGCCTGCCAGCCGAAGGCGGCGGCGTGCGTGCGCGCGCCCGACGACAGGTGCTCGCGCCAGCGCGGCGAGGTGACGAAGCGGCGCAGCGCGCGCGACCACTCGTGGGGGTCGTGGCCGTCCACGAGCACACCCGACACGCCGTCGCGCACGGCCGTGCGCAGCCCGCCGACGGCGGCCGCCGCGACGGGCGTGCCGCACGCCTGCGACTCCAGCGCGACCAGCCCGAACGACTCGCTGTACGACGGCACGACGGTGACGTCGGCGGCGCGGTACCAGTCGGCCAGCTCCTCCTGCGGCGCGGGCGGGACGAGCCGCACCACGTCGGCGATGCCCAGCTCGGCGGCCAGCTCGACGAGGAGGGCGGGCCGGGCAAGGCCGTTGCCCGAGGGGCCGCCCACGCAGGCGACGATGAGCCGCCCGCGCAGCGACGGGTCCTCGATGAGCATGCGGGAGGCGGCGCGCAGGAGCACGTCGGGGGCCTTCAACGGCTGGATGCGGCCGACGAAGAGCAGCACGTGGGCGTCCTGCGGCAGGCCGAGCCGGCGGCGGGCGGCGCCCTTGGAGGCGGGCTGGAAGACGGTGAGGTTGACGCCGGGGTTCACGACGGCGACCCGTTCCTCTGGCGCCCCGTACAGGTCGATGAGCTCCTGGGCCTCGTCGGCGGTGTTGGCGACGAGGCGGTCGGCGATCTCGACGACCTGCTGCTCGCCGACCACGCGGGCCTGTGGCTCCGGGCGGTCGTCGCGGGCCAGCAGGAGGTTCTTGACCTTGGCCATGGTGTGCATGGTGTGGACGAGGGGGACGCCCCAGCGCTCCTTGGCCAGCCAGCCGACCTGGCCCGACAGCCAGTAGTGGGAGTGGATGACGTCGTAGCGGCCGGGGTCGTACATGGCCTCGGTGCGCAGCACGCCGGACAGGAACGCGCAGAGCTGGCCCGGCATGTCGGCGCGGTCGAGCTCCTCGTACGGCCCGGCGGTGAGGTGGCGGACGAGGACGCCGGGGGCGAGCTCGGTCACCGGCGGCAGGTCGCCGGCGGTGGCGCGGGTGAAGATGTCCACCTCCACGCCGAGCTGGGCGAGCCGTTTGGCCGACTCGACGATGTAGACGTTCATGCCGCCGGCGTCGCCCGTGCCGGGCTGGTCCAGCGGTGACGTGTGCATGCTGATCGTCGCGACCCGGTGCACCGGCCGTCGCCTCACCCGACATCACCTCCAAAACGAAACCAACCAACCAAAATTTTCCGGCATTCCCGACATGTCGCCTCGGCCGGGGTCGAGCGTGCCGTCCTGGGGGGATGCGATGGGCCACAAGTTTCCGGCATTCCCGACACGCGATCTCGGCCGGGGTCGAGCGTGCCGTCCTGGGGGGATGCGATGGGCCACAAGTTTCCGGCATTCCCGACATGCGATCTCGGCCGGGGTCGGGCGTGCGGCCGGGCGCGCACGCGGCGGGCCGCATGCGGCGGGCCGGAAAGCCCGGCGTTCCCGACAGGTGGTCTCGGCCGAGGGCGTCCGGGCGGTCCTGGCAGGATGTGGCCCATGAGGAGAACGGCTGTGGTGACCGGTGCGAGCAGCGGCATCGGCGAGGCGACGGCGCGGCGCCTCGCCGCCGAGGGCTACGACGTGGTGGCGGGCGCCCGGCGGCGCGACCGCCTGGAGCGACTGGCCGAGGAGCTGCCCTCGATCAGGCCCGTCACACTCGACGTGACCTCGCAGGAGTCGGTCAACGAGCTGGCCGCCGCGCTGGAGCGCTGCGACGTGCTGGTCAACAACGCGGGCGGCGCGCTCGGCGTGGAGTCCGTCGCCGAGGGACGGATCGACGACTGGCAGGCGATGTTCGACACGAATGTGCTGGGCACGCTGCGCGTGACCCAGGCGCTGCTGCCCAAGCTGGTGGAGTCGGGCGACGGCGTGGTCGTGCTGCTCACCTCGACCGCCGGCATGGTGCCGTACGAGGGCGGCGGCGGGTACGTCGCGGCCAAGCACGCCCAGTCGTCCATGGCGGGCACGCTGCGGCTGGAGCTGTCGGGGCAGCCGGTACGGGTGGTGGAGATCGCCCCCGGCATGGTGCGCACCGAGGGGTTCGCGGTCAACCGGTTCCGGGGCGACGAGACGGCCGCCGCCCGGGTCTACGAGGGCGTGCCCGACCCGCTGACCGCCGACGACGTGGCCGACGCGATCGCCTGGACCGTCACCCGGCCGTCCCACGTCAACATCGACCGCATCGTCATGCGCCCGCGCGCGCAGGCCGCCCAGCACAAGGTCCACCGCGTCAGTGGCTAGGCCGGCCGGGCCCGCGGGCCGGCCGGTCGGCTCGATCACCCGGGGCACCACCGGTCAGAACCGGCTGCGCAGGGCCGACCGGTGGATCGCCGCGGCCCACGGCGCCCTGCTGCGCGGCGCCGATCGGCCCCTGGTCGTGGACCTCGGCTACGGCGCCTCGCACGTGACGACGCTGGAGCTGTTCACGCGGCTGCGCCGGATCCGGCCCGACGTCGAGGTCACGGGCATCGAGATCGACCCGGCGCGGGTCGCGCTGGCCAAGCCGTACGAGCGGCCGGGGCTGAGCTTCGCGCTCGGCGGGTTCGAGCTGCCGGTGCCGCGCCCGCCGGTGCTGGTGCGCGCGTTCAACGTGCTGCGCCAGTACGGCGAGGCGGAGGCGTGGCACTACTGGGACTTGCTGCGCGGCCGGCTGGCCCCCGGTGGCGTCCTGGTCGAGGGCACCTGCTCCGAGGTGGGCCACCGCGCGGTCTGGGCCGGGGTGACCGCCGAGGGGCCGCGCACGCTCACGTTCTCGGCCCGCTTCGACGCCTTCGAACGGCCCTCCGACCTGGCCGAGCGGCTGCCCAAGACGCTCATCCACCGCAACGTCCCGGGTGAGCGGGTGCACGCCTTCCTGCGCGACTTCGACCACGCGTGGGCGGTGTGCGCGCCGTACGGGGTGCACGGGCTGCGGCAGCGGTGGCTGGCGGCGGTGACCATGCTGGCCCGCACGTGGCCGATCCCGCGCCAGGCGCCCCTCGGCGGGGTGGCCCGGTGGCGGCTGGGCGAGGTCACGGTGCCGTGGCAGGCCGTCGCCCCACTAAAGGGTTGACCATTTTTGTGACGTTTCTTGCCCTTCGGTGAGGATGGTGTGCACGGATGTGCCGGAGGTCTCACGACGTCCGGATGCGTGCTCGACAGGTCGTAGTACTACGCTGGAGCGTGTGAAGGGTCTCGGCGAGCTCGAACGCAGCATCATGGACATCCTCTGGGCGCAGAGCACGGCGCTCACCGCCCGCGAGGTCGGCCGGCTCATCGCCGACCGCGACCTCGCCCCGACCACGGTCATGACCGTTCTCGACCGTCTCACCCGCAAGGGGTTCCTCCACCGCACCCGCGACGGCCGCGCATGGCGCTACGCTCCGGCTGCGACCCGCGACGCGTACGTCGCGGAGCTTATGCTGGAAGCGCTCGACATGACGGGCGACCGCTCGGCCGCCCTGACCCGCTTCGCCCAGGCCGTGTCCGGCCCGGAGGCGGAGATCCTGCGAAGAGCCCTCACGGAGCTGGAGGACGAGTGACCACGGCAGCGGTGCTGGCAGCGCTCGCCACGGCGTGCGGGCTCGGCTCCTGGCGTTTCACCACGGCCCGCTGGACCTCCCGGGCACCCAAGACCGCGATCCTCCTCTGGCAGGCCCTGGGCGTGTCCTGGGGCCTGGCCTCCACCGGCGCGATGCTGGCCTTCGCCGTCCAGCCGTACGGCGAGGGCGTGCTGCACGGGCTGGTCTCCTTCGCCACCGGCCGCTCGCCGCGCGAGCCGTGGGACGCGCTGCACGTGGTCGCGATGGTCGCCGGCCTCACCGCGCTGGCCGTGCTGGTCGCGGTCCTGCTGACCGCGGGCGTGCAGACGTTGCGGGCCCGTCACCGGCACCGCACGCTGCTGGCCCTGATCTCCCACGACGACCCGGTGCTGCCCGGCGTGCGCGTGCTCGACCACCCGAGCGCGGCCGCCTACTGCGTGCCGGGGCTGCGCTCGCAGGTCGTGGTCAGCCAGGGCGCGCTGAGCCTGCTGTCGAAGGACGAGATGGCCGCCGTGCTCGCGCACGAGGCGGCCCACGTGCGTGAGCGGCACGACCTGGTGCTGCTGCCGTTCGCGGCGCTGCGCCGCGCGCTGCCCTGGTCGAAGGTGGTCCGCGACGCGCAGGCCCAGGTGGAGCTGCTCATCGAGATGGCCGCCGACGACCGCGCCCGCCGCTACTGCTCGCCGCGCCGGCTCGCGACCGCGCTGCTCAGGTTCGGCACGGCCGGCGCCATGCCGACCCCGCACGGCATGCTCGGCGTCGGCGCCCACAACCTCATGGCACGGGTGGACCGGCTGCTCAAGCCGGTGCCGGAGCTGCCGGTGAGCCTCCGGTACGGCGCCGTCGCGCTGTCCGTGACGTTGGTCACGTCCGCGCCGTTCCTCTGGATCTACCAGCTCTGACGCTTGCTGGTGTTAACCATTCCGTTTGCAATTGCAAGCAGAGTGGCGCACAATGGAGGCATGGCACTACCGAAGGTCGGCTCGATCGGCGAGTACATCCGCGAGCAGAGGCAGCAGGCGAAGATCTCGCTGCGCCAGCTCGCGGCGGCGGCGGGGGTCTCCAACCCCTACCTGAGCCAGATCGAGCGCGGCCTGCGCAAGCCGAGCGCGGAGATCCTCAACCAGATCGCCAAGGGCCTGCACATCTCCGCCCAGGCGCTGTACGTGCAGGCCGGCCTCATCGAGGACCGTGAGACCCCGAGCGACGTCGTCACCGCCATCAGGGCCGACACGCATCTCACCGAGCGGCAACGCCAGGTGCTGATTGATATCTATGAGTCGTTCCGCAAGGAGAAGCACTCCGAGGACGAGCAGACCTCCCAGAAAGCTCATCCCCGGAGCGACTCCGTCGCGGACGACGAGCAGTCGCTGCCGGCGGAGCTTCGCGCCGCTCTTGAGCCCTATGCGGCGTCCACCGGCAACGACACCGTCAACCAGGAAACCAAGGAAGGTTAACCCATGACGCTCGCCACCGAGGTCAAGAAGCTCACCGATTCCAAGCCGTTCTACGCCGTGGCCGGCGTCGGCGACTACGCCGTCGAGAAGCTGCGCGAGCTCCCCGAGCAGCTCCAGAAGCTGCAGGCGCGCCGTGTCGACCTCGGCAAGGACCTGCCCGAGCTGGCCCGCGTCTACGCCGACAAGGCCGAGGGCTTCGCCAAGGAGCTGCCGGAGAAGGCCCGCGGCTACGCCGACCAGCTCACCCAGCGCGCCTCGGTGGTCTACGAGGACTTCGCCACCCGCGGCCGCAAGGCCGTCAGCAAGGTGAGCGGCGAGGCCGCGCTGGAGCTGGAGGAGGTGTCGGAGGCCGCCGAGCCGCCCGTCGCCACCCCGGTCACCCCGGCCAGGAAGACCCGCACGACCACCAAGGCCAAGGCCTGACCGTCAGATCGTGAGGCCCGTCCCCGTCGCCGGGGGCGGGCCTTTCGGTTCCCGGCCGTCGCCGCCGAGAGTGCCCGGCGGCCGGCACGGGCCATTAGGCTGAAGCCGATTCATCGCGAGCGTGAGGCGGAGCGCACACATGGACATCGTCAACGGCGGACTCAACTTCCTCTTCCTGCTGCTCTCCGCCGGCATCTTCGGCATGTCGGCCTACGGGCTGGTGCACGCGCTGCGGGTGCCGCCGGCCGCCTTCGTCGCGGCGGGCAAGCTGAAGAAGAACATCTGGCTGATCATCCTGGCCCTGGCGACGCTGTTCTCGCTGGCGGGGGCGTGGTCGTTCCTCAACATGTTCCTCCTCGTCGGCGGGTTGCAGTTCATCGGGCTGAGCGCGGTGAGCATCTTCTCGATCGCCGCGGTGATCGCCGCCGTGGTCTACATCGTCGACGTGAAGCCGGCCGTCAAGGGCATGGGCCGCGGCGGCGGCCCCTACGGCGGCTGGTAGACCCTCCGCCCGCTAGCTGCGCAGGGACCGGGCCAGCCAGCGGGCCAGCAGCAGGTGCCCGGCGGGCGTCGGGTGGACGCCGTCGGGCAGCACCACGGCCGACGGGTCGCCGCCGGCCCAGTGGTGCCGCAGCGGGTCGAGGAACTCCACGCCCTCCCGCCGGGCGACCTCGGCCAGGGTGTCGCGGATGCGCAGGGCCTTGGCCGGGACCGCCTCCAGCCAGATGGGGCCGACGAGGACGATCCTCGTGGCCGGCCAGCCCGCCCGCGCGTCGCGCACCAGCCGGGCGGCCGCCCGCCCGACCTGCCCGGTGCTCCAGCGCTGGTCGTTGTGGCCGCCGGAGACGACGAGCACGTCCGGGGCCGGGCGCCAGGCCAGTTCCTCCTCGTACGACTGCTGGAACGTGCGGCCGGCGCGCCCGCGGTTGAGGTAGCCGGTGCCGCCCGCTCCGGCGATGACCGGCTGCCAGCCGAGCAGGCGGGCGGCCTGGCAGGCGTAGGCCCGCCAGGCGGGCACGGGGCCCGAGCCGACGGTGAAGCTGTCGCCCAGGACCATCATCACCGGCGCCGCCCCGGGCTCGCGGCGGCTGGGAGGCGCGGGCGGGGAGCGGCGCGTGGACGAGGCGCTGGAGCGCTCGGAGGCGACCCCCTGAGACGGGCCGGCCCCTCGGGACGCGGCCTCCTGGGACGTGTCCTCCGGGGACGTGGCCTCCTGGGACGTGGGCTCCTGGGACGCGGCGGCGTGGGAGGCGGCCGCGGGGTGGCCGGGCGCTTCCGAGGGGGGCGGTGCGGCGCTGGCCGTACATGCTGATATGACGGGACATATCGCCAGGATCAGCGCGGCCGATGCGGTCAACGGGGAACGCACCAGGTCGCGCATCGCCACCTCAGGAGCTCTAGGCTGCCGCCATGACCATCGACCTCCATGGACGCACGCGAAGGCTCGAACTGGCCGACCAGAACCTTCGCGACTTCGAGGCCGTCGTCCTCGACGCCACGCCCGACGGAATCGTCTTGGACCGGTCCGCATTCTATCCGGGCGGCGGCGGCCAGCCGGCCGATCACGGAGTTCTGCTCTGGCAGGGCGTGGAGACGCGGATCGAAGGCGTGCGCAAGGGCGACGACCTCCAGCTCATCCCGGCCGAGGGCGACCCCGTCCCGCCCGTGGGCACGACGGTGCGGGCGGCCGTGGCCGACGAGCGCCGCTCCGCCCTCATGCGCACCCACTCGGGGCTGCACGTGCTGTGCGGGGTGGTCTTCCGCGACTACGGCTCGCTGGTGACGGGCGGCAACATGGACGCCCTGATCGTGCCCGAGCGCGGCACGGTCGGCACGGCCCGCATGGACTTCAACCTGCCGGAGGTGCCGCCGGGCTTCCGCGACGCCGTGGAGGCCGCCTGCAACGCCGAGATCCAGGCCGACCGGCGCATCGACGTGCGGGTGCTGCCCCGGCCGGAGGCGTTCGCCATCCCCGACATCATCCGCACCGCGTCCAACCTGGTGCCGGAGTCGGTGACGGACGTGCGGATCGTCGACATCGTCGGGCTCGACACGCAGGCCGACGGCGGCACCCACGTGGCCTCGACCCGGCAGATCGGCCGGCTGCGGGTCGCCAAGATCGAGAGCAAGGGGCGCGGCTTCCGCCGGGTGCGGGTGGAGATCTGCGACTGAGCGCCCCGCTCACCCGCGCTCGATGATCAGCGCCAGCCCGTCGAGCAGCGGGCGCAGGCCGAACTCGAAGAGCCGGTCGAGGTCGAGCTCGAAGTCGCCGCCGAGGTCCTCGACCACCTTGACGAACGTGGGATAGCCGCCCTGGGCGAGCAGCGCGGGGTACGGGGCGTTCCGGTCCATCCACTCCTCGTCGGTCAGGCCGGTGGCGGCCTGGGCCTGCTGCTCCAGCTCCAGGTTGGCCGCGATGCCCTGGACGTAGCTGTAGAGCAGGATGTGGATCCGCATCATCGCGTCGGGGGCGAGGCCGTGGCCGTCGACCGCCGCGAGCGCCCATTCGGTGTGCCGGAGCAGGCCGGGCGAGGGCCGTGGCCGGGTGAGCGAGGTGACCCAGGCCAGCCACGGATGCCTGCGGTAGGCGGCCCACTGCAGGCGCGCGGAGAGCTCCAGCCGCGCCCGCCAGCCGGGCGGCGGCTCCTCCGGGAGCGGGAACTCCCCGAGCACCGCGTCGATCATCAGCCCGACGAGGTCGTCCTTGTCGCGCACGTGCCGGTAGAGCGACATCGTGGACGCGCCGAGCCGTCCGGCGACGCCCCGCATGGACACCGCGGCCAGCCCTTCGGCGTCGGCCATCTCGACGGCCACGGCGACGACGCGCTCCCGCGTCAGCTCGTGCTCCCCTCCCCCGAGCCGCCGGGCGCCCGCCTGGGCGCGCGGGCCGGCTCCTGGACGCCATGAGGTCACCAGCGTGCCGACGCGCGGCTCGGCCCTGACCACGCCCTCCTGGGCCAGCACGGTGAGGGCCTTGGCGGCGGTGGCGAGCGCGACGCCCCAGTCCTGGGCGAGCCGCCGGGTCGAGGGCACCCGGTCGCCCTCCTTCAGCTCCCCGCGGGCCACCCGGGCCTTGACGTCCTCGACGATCCGCAGGTACGGCGGAGCCGGCATCGAACCTCCTGGTCATTGCTGTTCTAGTACAGACTAGTACATCTACCTGGTTGTACGCACCCAAAATACGCTGTACATTCAGCCGCGTACACCGTCCAAACAGATGGAGGTCCTCCATGAGCAGTGTTCTCGTCTCCGGCGCCGGCATCGGCGGGCCCGTCCTCGCGTACTGGCTGGCCCGTCACGGCTTCGAGGTGACGATCGTGGAGCGCGCCCCCGCCCCGCGCCGCGGTGGCCAGGCCGTCGACCTGCGCGGAGCCGCCGTCACCGTGGCCGAGCGGATGGGCGTCCTGGAGCAGGTCCTCGCCAGGCGGACCCGCATGCTGGGCATGTCGATGGTCGACCGCGACGGCAACGAGACCATGCGCACCACCGAGCGCACGATCAGCGCCGGCCGGCTGGACGGCGACGACGTCGAGATCATGCGGGAGGACCTCGTCGCCATCGTCACCGCCACGGCCGGCGACGCGGAGACGCTCTACGGCGACTCCATCGCCGCGCTGGAGCAGGACGCGGACGGCGTGGACGTGACGTTCGAGCGGGGCGGGCGGCGGCGTTTCGACTACGTGGTCGGCGCCGACGGCCTGCACTCCAACGTCCGCGCGCTGGCGTTCGGCGAGGAGTCGCGCTTCGTCCGCCACCTCGGCATGTACGTCTCCATCTACAGCGCCCCCAACTTCCTCGACCTCGACCGCTGGCAGGTCTGGCACCGCGAGGGCGACGCCGGCTACGGCGTCTACAGCGCGCCGGGCAACGCCACGATCCGGGTGAACGCGGGGTTCGGCGCCGGCCCGATCTCCTACGACCACCGCGACGTCGAGGCGCAGAAGCGACTGGTCGAGGAGCACTGCTCGGCGCTGGGCTGGGAGACCCCGCGGCTGATGAAGGCGATGTGGGAGGCCGACGACTTCTACTTCGACGCCATGGCGCAGATCCACATGGACCGCTGGTCCGCGGGCCGGGTCACGCTGCTGGGCGACGCGGGCTACTGCGCCTCGCCGCTGTCGGGCCAGGGCACCAGCCTCGCCATGGTGGGGGCGTACGTGCTGGCGGACGAGCTGGGCGCGGACCGGCGGGGTGCCTTCGACCGGTACGAGGAGCGGATGCGGCCGTTCGTCCGGCTCAACCAGGAGCTCGCCACGGAGAACCCCGGCGGGCCCGCCTCCGACGAGAGCGTGCGGCGGGCGGCCACGGCCGTCTCCCTCGACCGCTAGCCTCCCGCCGCCCGCTACCCTTCCGCCACCCGCCGGCCTTCAGCGTCCGGCTGGTCCTCCGCGTCGGGTGCGACGCGGCCGACCAGTCGTTCGTACCGCTGCCTGGCGGCCTGCGGGGTGCCGAGCCCGAGCCCGAAGGCGATCTCCTGCCAGGTCATGCCGCGACCGCGCGCCATCTGCAGGAGCCCGGCCTCCAGCTCGTCCATCTCCCCGCGCGCCTGGGGGACGAGGCTCAGCGCCGCGGTGATGTCGGCGTGGTCCACCTCCGGCTCGCCGTCGTCCAGCAGCGCGGCCCCGCTGAGCAGGAACGACACCAGCCGCACGGCCTCGTGCGGCCCGATGGCCGACGGGTGCGTCTGCCGGAGCCGTTGCTCCTGGGTGGCCGCGTGCCGCTCGGCGATGCGGAACAGCGACGCGTGCACGCGATGCGCCCGCGCCTGCTCCGGCCGCGGCGGCGTGAAGGGATCGTCCGTCGATGACATGACACGAGGATGCAGCGCTGAACGAGGTGGTGTCAACACGATGTTTTGAACGAACTGTTCAACAGCCGGGCCGGAGACGAAGCCGGCGGACCGCTTGCCGCTACGATGTCCGGCCATGACGGGATTCAGGCGTGCGCTGGCCGCCACGAGCGCCGCCGTTCTGGGGCCGGCCGCCCTGGCGGCCACGATCCTCGCGACCACCCCGGCCCCGGCGCAGGCCGCCCGCGCGGGGATGACCGACGAGATCACGATGACCCTCCACAAGGACGGCACGCTGCACGTCACCGAGAAGATCTCGGGTGCGACGGGCGCGCTGCGCCGGACGTTCCTCACCCGGACCCGCCACGACGACGCCGACGACCGGCTCTACCGGATCGCGAACGCCAAGGGCGGCAAGCTGACCGGCGACGAGCTGGCCGTCACGGCGCCCGCCACGGTCGAGTACGACGTCAAGGGCACCGTGACGCCCGCCGGCAACGTGCAGGAGATGCGGTGGTTCGCGGTGAACGGGTGGAGCGTCCCCGTCGCCAGGGCCACGGTCAAGGTCGCCGGGCCGGGCCTGGTGCAGAGTCTGTCGTGCTTCGCCGGGGAGCTCACCTCGGCCGTCGGCTGCACCTCCGCCGCCATGGACCACACCGGCACCTCGGCCGAGTTCGAACAGGAGAACCTCGCCCCCGGGCAGGCGCTCACCGTCGTCGTGGCCTACCCCAAGGGGGCCAGCGCCGGTGCGCCCATCCTGGACCGGCGCTTCTCGCTGACCGCCGCTTTCGCGCTGAACACCGTCACCGGCGGCGCGCTCGCCGCCCTGCTCGTGCTGCTGCTCGGCGGCGTGGGGCTGCTGTACTGGACGCGCGGGCGCGACGCCAGGGTGGTCGCCCACGAGAAGGACCACGACACGGGCACGCCCGTGCAGAACGGGCACTTCTCCCCGCCCGACGGGGTCCGGCCCGGCCAGATCGGCACGCTCGTGGACGAGCAGGCCGACGTGGTCGACGTGACGGCGACGATCGTGGACCTGGCCGTGCGCGGGTTCCTGCGCATCGACGAGCAGCCCCGCCAGGCGTACGACGCGCCCGACTGGATGCTGGTCAGGCTGCCCGCCGGGCATCCCGCCGCCCTCCTGCCGTACGAGCGGGCGCTCTACGACGCGATCTTCGACGGGCGCGAGGCGGTGCTGCTGTCACAGCTGTCCGGCTCGTTCGCCAGCCACCTGGGCAAGGTGCGCGACGCCCTGTACGCCGACGTGGTCAGGCAGGGCTGGTTCGCCCGCCGCCCCGACACCGAGCGCACCCGGTGGACGATGGCCGGGGTGGCGCTCATCGGCGTGGGCGTGCTGGCCACCGTGGCGCTGGCCTGGTTCACCTCGTACGGGCTGCTCGGGCTGGCCCTGATCATCGCGGGCGGCGCGCTGGCGGTGGGCGGGCAGTACATGCCGGCCAAGACGGCCCGCGGGTCGGCGGCGCTGGCGCACACGCTGGCGTTCCGGGACTACCTGTTCTCCGGCGACCTGGGCGAGGTGCCGGAGCAGCACCGGGTGGAGCTGTTCTCCCGCTACCTCCCGTACGCGGTGATCTTCGACGGGGTGGAGCACTGGTCGCGCATCGTCGCCTCGGTCACCGGCAACGGGCACCAGGCCGACAACCTGTACTGGTACCACGGGCCGGCGGAGTGGGACCTGTCGAAGTTCGCCGGCTCGATGCGCACGTTCACCACCACCACGTCGGGCGCCATCTCGGCCACCCGCCAGTTCCGCACCCTCTGACCCCGTCCCCCGCGGGCCGCTTCCGGCCGCCCCGGCCGCATGACGTCCGCCGGGGTGTGGGACCTTCTATTCGTGACGAGCCGCAGGTCGGCGCGGGTGCGGACGGCGTACCGGAGGGGTGGGCGACGCGCCGGACGGCCCCGCCGCGAGCGGCGGGCGCCGGCGTGAAAGGATCAGGCGTGCGCGACGAGGAACTGCTGACGGCCGTGGCCAGCGGCGACGCCGTCGCCGTGCGTGAGGCCGTGACCGAGGGGGCCTGGCTCGAGGCCCGCGACGCCCGCGGCCGCACCCCGCTGCTCCTGGCCGCCGCCGCCGACCACGTGGACGTGGCGCAACTCCTCGTGTCGGCCGGCGCCGACCCCGACGCGCCCGACCACCAGGGCGACACCCCGTGGCTGGTGACCGGGGTGACGGGCAGCGTCGCCATGCTGCGCGTGCTGCTGCCCGCGGGGCCCGACCTCGACCACGTCAACCGCGACGGCGCCACGGTGCTGATCCTGGCCGGCGAGCGCGGCCACGCCGACTACGTGCGCGCGGCCCTGGAGGCGGGCGCCGCCGTGGACCACACCGACGACCAGGGCCTGACGGCGCTGCTGAAGGCGGTCGTCGCGGGTGACGGCTCGGAGCGCTACCAGGAGGTCGTCCGGCTGCTGCTGGCGGCGGGCGCCGACCCGCGGCACCCGGACCGCGACGGGATGACGGCGTTCGAGCACGCGGTCGCCAAGCGACACCTGGAGATCGCGGCCCTCCTGCGCCCCTGACGCCTCTCGGAAGGGCTCATCTCGGGGCAAGGCCGCCCAGGAGGGCGTCGAGGGCGTAGGCGAAGCGGTCCTCGTGGTCACGAGCGGTGCCGAGGCCGGCCGCCAGCGCGGCGCCGAAGACGGGATGACGGTCCGGGTCGAGCGCCGGCCGGGGGTCGGGCCCGTCGTGCCCCGGCGTGCCGCCGGCCTCCGCGAGCACCTGCCCGATGACGAACGTGGCCAGCGTGGTGATCACGTGGAGCGCGTCCGTGGCGGTGAACCCCTCGGCGACCAGCGCCTGGGCGGCCCGCTCCGCGGTGTCCAGGCCGCCGGGCGTCGCGACCGGACGGGTGGCGAGCAGCGGCAGCAGCCCGGGGTGGGCGAGCAGCGCCGCCCGGAACGACACCGCGAACGCGCGCGCCCACTCCCGCCACGGCCCCTCCGGCCGCACGGCGACCCCGGCCAGGGTGCGCTCCACGAGCCCGTCGAGGACGGCGTCCTTGTTCGGCAGGTAGTAGTACAGCGTCATCGCCTCGACGCCCAGCTCCTTGCCCAGCCGGCGCATGGACAGCGCCGCGACGCCGTCCCGGTCCACCAGTTCCAGCGCGGCGTCCAGAATCCGCTCCCTTGACAAGCCCGCTCGTTTCATACACCGTAAGATATGTTCTTACAGCGTAAGAGAGCGAGTGCGCCATGAAGACCCTGATCCGCGACTTCTTCACCGCCGTCAACGAGCGCCGCCTGGGCGACCTGCCCGCCTTCATGGCCGCCGACGTCGTCGACCACAACAAGCTCATCCACGGTGAGCCCGACGAGCCCGGCGCCGCGTTCGAGAGCATCAGGATGCAGCTCGACGCGTTCGACCCGTTCCACCTGTCGGTCGAGGACCTGGTCGAGGAGGGCGACCGCGTCGTGGCGCGGCTGCTCATGACCGGGACGCACTCCGGCCACCACCCGCGCATGCCGCGGCCCACCGGGAAGAGCTTCACCAACGAGGCGATCTTCATCTTCACGGTGGGCGACGGGAGGATCAGCGAGATCCGGGCGGTCAGCGACCGCCTGGGCCTGTTCCACCAGCTCGGCTGGGACTGGCCGCGGGCCGCCTGAGCGACGGGGCGGGGCCGTGCCCCGCGAAGGTCAGGCCGGGGCGGCGGCCAGGCGCAGCTCGCCGACGACCCGGCCGCCGCCGAGGACGGGCGTCGTGGCCGGCAGCTCGCCCGTGTCCAGGCCCAGCGAGCGCAGCGCCGCGACCGTCACCGGTGTCCGCGCCCGCGACGCCCCGTCCTCGACCTTGACGGCACCCGCCCGGCCGTCCTCGAAGGCGAACACCTCGAAGCCCTCGGCCCCCGCCTTCAGCATCAGCCCCGGCACGGCCCGCATGAGCGACGCCTCCACCCGGCTGCCGCCCGACGTCCACTCGGGATACGCCGTCACGGCCTCGAAGATCCGCCGCTCGGGCGAGCCCGCCTCCCCCAGCGGGAACGCCCGGAACGCCCGCGCCATCCCCAGCATCGACACGAAGTACAGGGGCGCCCCGCAGCCGTCCACGCCCGCGGCCGCCATCCGCTCCCCCGTGAGCTCCTCCGCCGTGGCCCGGATCGCCCGCTGGAGCGGATGCGTGACCTCCAGGTAGGTGTCGAGCGGCCACCCGTTGGCCACGCAGGTGGCGAGCATGGCGGCGTGCTTGCCGGAGCAGTTCATGTACACGCGGGCCCGCTCGGCCACCGAGCGGTCCTCGGGGTAGTCCTCCGGGCACCGCAGCGCCGACTCGTCCAGACCGGCCCCGGCGAGGATCTTCCGCACCCCCTCGACGTGGATCGCCTCGCCGGCGTGCGAGGCGCAGGCCAGCGCCAGCAGCTCCCCCTCCAGCCGCAGCCCGGCGCGCAGCATGCCCAGCGCCTGCAGGGGCTTCATCGACGAACGCGGCGACGCCGGCACGTGCACCGCCCCGTGCGCCTCCAAGGGACGGCCGTCCGCGCCCACCGTCAACATCCGGACGTGGTGCCTCGACTCCACGAACCCAGAACGGACAACCTCCACCACCAGCGACATTTCACGCCCCTTTCCGGCCATGAGTCTACGAAGGCCCCGGACTGCGCCAGAATGGGATCCCATGCGAGCAGTGGTGCAGCGAGTGACGTCCGCGTCCGTGGCGGTGGACGGTCAGACGATCGGGGCCATCGACGAGCCCGGGCTCCTCGTGCTGGTCGGGGTCACGCACACCGACACGGCCGCCGAGGCCCGCAAGCTCGCCGCCAAGCTGTGGGGGCTGCGCGTCCTGCACGGCGAGAAGTCCTGCTCCGACGTGTCGGCGCCGCTGCTGGTCATCAGCCAGTTCACGCTGTACGGCGACGCGCGCAAGGGCCGCCGCCCCACCTGGCAGGCCGCCGCCCCGGGGCCGGTGGCCGAGCCGCTGGTGGAGGCGGTGGTCGAGGAACTGCGGGCGCTGGGGGCGCACGTGGAGACGGGCAGCTTCGGCGCCGACATGAAGGTCTCCCTGGTCAACGACGGGCCGATCACGCTCATCGTGGACATCTGAGCGCGGACTCCGCGAACGGCCGTGGCTGCGGGTCCACGAACGGCCGTGGTCGCCGGCCTCACCCCGGCGACGGCCCAGAACGCGCACGTGACGGCGGCCCGCCGTCACCCGGTCAGAGGCCGTTCCCCTGGAGGCTCTCAGCCCCGTGCGGCGGGTGGCGGCCGGGTCGGCTGTGCCGTGACGACCGAAAAAGATCGCTAGCGGATGCGACGCCGCAGCGCGGGATCGATCGCGACGTTGCGCCCCGCGTCCGGGGGGACGATCACCTCCTGGGCGGCCGCCACACCCCCCGCCAGCAGCGGCGCGTCCACCGGCACCGTGCGCTTGACCACCGCCAGCGCGATCGGCCCCAGCTCGTGGTGGCGCGCGGACGAGCCGACCGTGCCCACCTCCTGGCTCTCGAAGATCACCGGCGCCCCGTGCGGCGGCAGCGTGTCGACGCTGCCGTCGAGGTGCAGGAACACCAGCCGCCGCGGCGGATGCCCCAGGTTGTGGACCCGGGCGACCGTCTCCTGGCCGCGGTAGCAGCCCTTGCTCAGGTGGACGGCGGTGCCGATCAGGCCGATCTCGTGCGGGATCGTCTTGTGGTCGGTGTCGAGGCCCATCCGCGGCTCGTGCCGCTCGATCCGCAGCGCCTCGTACGCCCACAGCCCCGCCAGCGGCCTGCCCAGGTGCTCCGGCAGTTCCGAACGCGGCACCAGGAAGTCCTCGGTGGCCGTGGACAGCACGGCCAGGTCGTCGGCCCGCGTCACCTCCACCCGCAGCATGAACCGCATGCGGTCGAGGTAGGCCACCAGGCTGTCGGCGGTGCCCGGCTCGACGTGCGCGAGCACGCTCTCGCCGTCGTCGACCAGCGTCAGGTGGTGCAGGATGCGGCCCTGGAGGTCGAGGTCGAGCGTCCGCGTCCACTGGCCGGGAGTGAGCGTGTCGAGCTTCTGCGAGGTGAGGTCGTTGAGCCACTTCAGCCGGTCGGCGCCGGAGATCCGGATCACCTCGCGGTTGCTGCGGTCGACCACCGCCTCGCCCCGCACCAGCGCGCGCTGTTCGGCGAACAGGTCACCGTAGTGGGCGGCGACGTCGGCGTCCGGAGCCTCGGCGGCCACGGCGCCGGGCAGGTCCAGCAGAGGACTACGCATGCCGTCCAGATTATCGGCCGCGCGGACCTTCGACCTCAGCGGCAGTCACGGCAGCGGCCGAACACCGTGAGGTGGTGGACGTCGGTCGCGAACCCCAGCTCCTCGTCCAGCCCCCGCACCAGCCCCTCCGCCAGCTCGGGCCGCACCTCGATCACCTCGCCGCATCCCCGGCACACCAGGTGGACGTGGTCGGCCTCGGCCGCCAGGTGATAGGTCGGCGCGCCGTGCCCCAGATGGGTGTGCGTCACCATGCCCAGCTCCTCCAGGAGCTCGAGGGTGCGGTAGACGGTCGAGATGTTGACGCCGCGCGCCGTCTCCCGGACCTTGGCGCAGATCTCCTCAGGGGTGGCGTGCTCCAGCGCCTTGACCGCCTCCAGCACCAGCTGCCGCTGGGGAGTCACCCGGTAGCCCTTGGCGCGGAGCTCCTCGTGCCACTGCGTCTCGGTCATGCTCCGAGTCTACGGCCGGCGCTTTAATCGCTTGCCCTTCTCGCGGGCCACCGCATAACTTCGTGAGTACGCGGAAAGGAGGTGGTCCAAACAATGGTGATTCATAGTTGGGCTAGCGAGGTGGTTGTCCGCTGACGATGCGGACGCCCCGTCTCGCGCCGTTCGGCGAATACGAGGCAACCACCGGGGCCCCCGGCGGCTGGAGGGCGGGAATCCCATCCCGACCATGGTCCATCCAGCCCGCTCACCATCGAGCGGAGCGCGCCTGGGGCCCTTTTTCATGCCCGCGTCTTTTCATGCCCGCGTCCCGGCCCCGGCTTCGCACACCGGCGGCTCGACGCCCCGCTTCCCAGCGTCGCCGGTGCTCGGTCGTCAGTGCGCGGTCGTCAGTGCTCGCCGCGTGGTTCGACGCCCAGCTCGGCGCACGCCCGCCGGTAGAGCCGCACGACCGCCGTGCGCACCTGCGCCCGCTCGGTGAGCGTCTCGCCCCACGGCACCCGCACCCGCTCACCGCCGTCGACCGTGAACTCGATGGCCTCGCCGTCGACACCGCTCGTCAGCGCGCTGGTCGCCTCCGGACGGCCGCCCAGGCCGCGCACGATGAGCAGCGCGTCGTCGCCGTGGTCGTCGTTCATGTGGCGCTTGATCGCCTCGACCGCCTCGGCGGTGAACGGGCTCGCGCTCATGCCACCTTCTTCAGCTCCGCCGACATGTGCGAGGTCAGCGGATGCCCCATCGCGGCCATGTCGTAGGCCCACATCAGGTTGCCCTTGACCAGCCCGTACAGGCGCCGCCCGGCGGTGTACTCCTTGGCCGTCACCGTGCGGGCCACCACGTCGGTCTGCAGCTCGATCTTGTGGAAGACGACCTCGCCGACGTAGATCTCCACGACGCCGGTGGGGTGGGCGAGCACCACTTCGAGCTGCCGGTTCGGCTGCGGGCGCCAGTAGCCGGACTCGGTGGCGAGCGGCTTGACACGGTTGCCGTCCTGGTCGAGCAGCCAGGTGCGGCTCACGTACGACAGGAACGGCTTGCCGTTGTGGCCGAACTCGATCTCCTGGCCGAAGTTGAAGCTCTCGATCGTCGGGTAACCCCCCACACCGGCGCCCTCCCACCTGCCCAGCAGGAAGGCGATCGGCTCCAGATCGGGATGCACCTCAGGTTCTTCCATGTCCCCCAACCCTAGTGGCCGCGCGGACGATCGAGGGCGTTAGTGTGACGGGCATGGCACGATCACTGGTGATCAAGGTGACCGCCGGGGCCGACGCCCCGGAGCGCTGCAACCAGGCGTTCACGGTCGCGGCCGCCGCGCTGGCGAGCGGCGTCCCGGTCTCCCTCTGGCTGACCGGCGAGTCCTCCTGGTTCGCCCTCCCGGGACGGGCCAAGGAGTTCGCCCTGCCCCATGCCGCTCCGCTGACGGACCTGCTGGACGCGGTGCTCGCGGGCGGGCGCGTCACGGTCTGCACGCAGTGCGCGGCCCGGCGCGACATCACGGTCGACGACGTCATCGAGGGCGTGCGCATCGCGGGCGCGCCGACGTTCGTCGAGGAGGCGGTCGCCGAGGGCGCCCAGGCGCTGGTGTACTAGCCGAGCCGGCACGATCGGCCGCTCCGGCCGGCGGCCGGCGCGGTCAGCGGCCGGGATCGGCCTGCCCGTAGGTGAAGGAGGCCTGGCTCAGGCGCCCCTCCTCCCGCTGGGCCGCCTGGACCAGCAGCCGCAGGCCGAGACCGACGGCCTCCAGCCGCGGCCCGTTCGCCTGCCAGTACCCGCGTCCGTAGTCGTCGTCGCCGAGCGCCGTACGGGCGGCCTCCTTGGTCACCTCGTACCGCCCCGCGACGTCCTGGAACTGGTCCGCCAGATCGCCCATCGCCCCGGCCAGCCCGTTGATCTGGCTGACGCTGTAGGTGACCCCTTGCATCTCCATCCGCGGTTCCCTTCCCTGACAGCCTGAATTGATCGATAGTATGCGGGCGTCCTGACTGCTTTGTGGGATTGATGTAACGATGAGTGATTCATGGGAGTTGCTCCGGCAACTCGTCCAGGACGTCAACCAGCAGGCCGAGCAAGCCAAGGAGTTGCACCGCAAGGCGCGTGACCTGACGGGCTCGTCACGGTCCCAGGACGGCATGGTCACCGTCACGGTCGGCCCCCAGGGGGAGCTGCGGTCCGTCGAGTTCGACCCTCGCGTCTACCGGGAGCTGTCACCCAGCGAGCTGGCCGCCTGCGTCGTCGAGCAGGCCGCGCTCGCCACCCGGCAGGTGTCCGACGAGCTGCGGAGCCTGGCCGGGCCGCTGATCGCCGACGACGTCCCGTTCGAGGACCTGTTCGGCGAGGGCGTGAGCTTCGAGTCGTTCCTGCCCGGGACCGACCGGCGAAAGCCCGGCACGTGACGGCCCGGGTCGACCGCTGATGGGACTGGACCTCGGGCTCGTCCCCGACATCGTCAAACCGCTCGCCCTGCCCCTGACCGCCAACGCCTTCCCCGAGGCCGAACCCGGCACCATCATCCGGCAGGCCGACGCCCTGGAAGCCCTGGCCGACGAACTGGCCGCCATCCGCGCCGAGGACGCCGAACCCCTGCTGCGCCACCTGCACAGACTCGAATGGAAAGGCGCCGCCAAAGAGGAGTTCGAGAAGGTCCTCGCCGACCTCGCCGGCGAGGGACACAAGGCGTCGCGGCGGGACGGGGACGGCGAGACCCTGCTGCGACTGCTGGAGAAGGCCACCCGCGAGGAAGCCCGGCGGCTGCGCGAACACGGCGTGACCATGGAGCACACCCAGTGGATGCAGTACGCCGCGCTCGCCCTGCTCGGACTCGTCATCGTCCGCCTCCTGGTATGGATCGCCCTCAGAGGACCCTCGGTACTCAGCCTCATCCACCTGCGCACCGTGATGACCCGCATGTCGATCCAGGCACTCAAATGGCGCCTGATCGTCAACATCCTCGGCTTCGGCGCGGCCATGGGCACCTTCGACCTCCTGGTCCAAGGCGCACAGGCACTGTTCGGCCACCGCGAGGACTTCGACGAACGCTCCGCCCTGATGTCACTGCTCAACGGAGCGATGACCGGAGCCATGTTCACCGGACTGGAATTCGGGCTCTCCCGGGTGGCCACCCGCGAGGTCGTGTTCATCCTCTCGCGCGCCGAACTCGGAGTCCGCGACAAGATCGCCGCCATCGCCGAGAGCATCTACGGACGCGCCCTCATCGGCGGCGTCTCCGGCACCGTCGGCGCCATCCCCGGCCTGGCCGCCAACGATCAACTCGACCCCGCCCACCTGTTCTACTCCCTCATCGCCGGCACCGCCGGCGGCATCGGCATCCCCCACAGCGCCCGCGTCTCCTACCTGCCCACAGCCGCCGCCGACCTCCCACCACCCCACCCGTCAACAAGCGGCCACACCCCGCCACCAGGCGAGACCGGCTCCCCCCTCGGCCCCACACCCAAACGAGTCATCGAACCCACCCAGGTGACACTGAGCGGCGAGCACACCCCGCCCGCCGCCCGGCCGGAGCAACCGACCGGCCCGGGCACCACGCCTCCGAGCAGGGACGCCGCGATCACGCCCTCCTCTGCGCCGCAGCCGGAAGTGATCAGAGGCGAAGTCGTCCGCAAACACGACGGCCCCTCACAAGGCCCCCTCCCACCGGCCGACACACGGCCCCTCCACGGCCCCGTCGCGGAGCTGACCGGCCATCCGCAGAGCACCGCGTCCGCCGGCCACCCCCACAACGGCACGCCCGCCGGCCACCCGGCGAGCGGCACCTCAGACGGCGGCCTCGGGGGCGGGCATCAGGCGGACGGCGCGGGGGCCCGGCCGCCGAGCGGCTCCTCCACGAGCCACCACGGCACGAGCGCTCCCTCCTGGCCCTCGGCCTCCGCGGGCCATCCGATCAACGCCGCCTCGGCCGACCACGGCGGCAACGCCGCATCCGCAGGTCACCCCCTGAGGGGCGGTGCGGGCGACCACGCTCCGCAGGGAGCCGGGAACGCTCACGCGACCCCTCCGGCGGAACCGCCCGCGGCAGGCGGCCGCGTGAATCCCGGCCCGGCGCACGCCGGCTCCCCCGGCGCACCCGGCCACGCCAACGCCGCCGGCACGCCCGGCCACGTGGGCGGGGGCACCGGCGACTCGCCCCTCGCACATGTGCAGGCCGCACGCGACGCCCTCCCCCTCCGCACCCCGTACGTGCAGACCGCACCGACGACGCCGGTCCAGCCACTGCCCCCCACGACCGCACAGGACAGCTCAACCGGCACCGACACCCCCCAGGACAACGAGCGCGGAGAGGCCGCCCGGCACAACCCGCACACCCAGCACCACCGGGACACCCAGCAACCCACCGACCAGGCCCGCCCGCTCACCCCCCGAGACGGTTCGGACGCCACGCCCACTCCCCGGAACGACGCGGGCGATCCCACGAGCACGGACCCGGCGCGAGACCCCGCGCGCGCGACGCACACCCAGGACGTCGGCTCCGGGCGCACCCAGGAAGGGCAGCCCGTCGTCGCCGCCCGCCTCCCGGACGGCCAGGGCCCCGGACGCGCCACGGACGGATCCGGACGCGCCACCGACGGCCAGGGAAACCCCGCCGTCCGTCCCGACCACCACACCCCCGCCTCCCGCCCCGGCCAGAGCCAGGACGGGACTCCCGTCCCCATCGGCACCCCCCACGAGCCGCCCGCCGTCCCCAGGGACACCGCCCCGAGGAATCCCACCCCGAGGGACACCGCCCCGAGCAACCCCATCCCCAGGGACACCGCCCCGAGCAACCCCGTCCCCAGGGACACCGCCCCCGCGGCCACCCGCGAGACCCCGCCCGCCCGCACCGGCGACCACCCCGCCGGCCCGCCGGCCCGCCCAGGCGACCACCGCACCACCCCACCGGCCCACACGCCCGACCGGCACCCCGCGCCCCCGCCCCACCCCGGCGACGCCGGCGACCCGGCCTCCACGAACAGCGGACAGCCAGGCGCCCCCCGCGAGGCCGCGCCCACCGGCGTTCACCACGGTGACGACGCGGGCCCGGGCGCGGTCGTCCACCACGCGGACGACCCGGGCCGCGGCGCGGGCCGCATCGACCAGCTCATCAACCACGACGGCACCCCCGCGCCGCCCCTCGATCCCGCCGTGGTGGACGTGGGTCACCGCCTCGGGAAGAGGCTGGAGATCCCGGTGCCGGACGACGCGTACGCGCACACCCTGGGGTCGCTGGCCCGCATCTCGGTCTCCGCCCTACCGGACGCCACAGACCGAGACATGATCCTCGGACTTCACCGGGTGTCGCGGTCCGTCGGCCTCCCGGCCGCCTACGACGGCCTGGTGCGGGTCTATGACGACGCGCAACGGCAGGGCTACGATCCCGCCGGTGCGACGGACAGGCAGGACCTGACCGACCGGCTGGAGCAGTACCGGCAGGCGGAGCCGCTGCTCTTCTCCGGCCTTTGGCTGGCGAACCGCGAGATTCCCAACCCCTCCTTCCCGCTCGCGCGGGCGCTCGGCCGGATGGACCAGGTGATCGGCAGTGGCAACGGCACCACGCGTGAGGCCAGGATCAACCAGCTACGCCGCCTCACGCTGGACCTGGACCTCGGTTTCTACTCGTTCGACCACGTGGGACGTCTGTTCCAGGACGCCGAGGCGCGGGGTGTCGACGTCCAGGTCGCCACGGAGCGGCAGGACCTGGTGCGCGCGCTGAGGCAGGCCCGGGAGAACGACAGCGAACTGTGGGACGGGCTGCGGATCGCGGAGGAGCACGCCGTGGACGGGGTCGACGACACGGCGGCGAGGGCGCTGAGCCGTACCGACCGGGCCCTCCACTCGGTGGCGCCGGACGCGCGGCTGAGCCACCTGGCGGCCGAGACGGGGTTCTCGCACGCGTTCCGGACGTTCACCGAGATGCTCGCCGAGGCCGACGCGCACGGCGCGCTCCCGGAGCGGCCGGCGACGCGCGCGGAGCTCGTGGACAGCCTCACGCGCCACCGCGAGCGGGACGCGAGCGGCTGGGACGCGCGTGTCATGGAGGAGCGGTTCCCCGACGCGCGCCTGGACCCGGCGAAGGCCACGCTCCTGGGCCGGATGGACCGCGTCATCGCCGCCGACGGCTCGCCGCGATCCGCGCTGGACCCCCTGCTCGGGCTGTCGCGCGAGCTGGGCCTCGGCGATCCGATCCGCCGGCTCGCCCACGTGGCGGACCGCGCCCAGCGACTCGGCCACGACCCGGCGGGAGCCCCCGACCGGGCGGCGCTGGTGGACGCGCTGCGCGGATACCTGGCCACCGCCCCCGACACCTGGGCGAAGGTGCGGGTGTCCGACCGGTACGACATCAAGCTCGACGATCCCGCCACGCGTGCGCTGGCGCGCATGGACCGGATCGTCGGTTCGCCGGGCAGGTCCCCGGCGTGGGTCCTCGACCCGCTCCGCAAGCTGGCGGGCGACCTCAACCTGGATCACTCCGTCGAACGGCTCGCCCACGTGTTCAGAGGCGCCGAGGAGCGGGGGCTGGACCCGGGTGGCGCCGTCGACCGGGCCGACCTCGTCCACCGGCTGACCTCCTACCACCGGGCGCCGGCCGAGGAGCCGTACCACTTCACGCGGACGCTCGTGCGCCAGGCCGAGGAAGCACTCACGGACCAGCTCCGCCAGAGCACCGCCCGTGACGCCGTCTTCGCCCGCGCGGCGATGGTCAGGGCCGGCGACTTCGCCTCCGACCTGGAAGCGGAGCGCGTCCGGGCGCTGGAGGCCCGCGCCACCGCCTGGGAGAACTGGCCGCGCGAGCCGGAGGTCTCCTACCGGGACAACCCGGAGGCGTTCGAGCGCGACCTGGCGGAGGCGTTCGCCCGGGCGGAGCGCGGCGAACCCGTCGTGCCCTACATGATCGAGGACGCCACCGGGGGGATGGCCGCGCCCGGGACCGGGATCAAGTTCGCGAGGGAGTTCGAGTACGACTTCCCGGAGTCGCTCCAGCGGCACAAGAAAGCGATCAACCTGGCCATCGCCCGCGACCTCTACGACGCGGGACTGACCCACGACCCGTGGGTACACCCGTACCACACCTCCCACGACACCGGCTACGACGCCTGGCGGCTGGAGGAGGACGGAACGGTCGGCGGCGAGCTCGTTCCGCCGCCCCTGTACGACACGCGATCCACGTGGGAGAACATCCAGCTGGTCAGCGAGATCATCAAGTCGCACGGCGGCGAGGCGACGCCGAACACCGGAGGCCACATCCACCTGGACACCGCCGTGTTCGACCATCTCCCGTACCTCTACCATCGCATGCTGAGGCTGGTGAACGCCGACTACCTCGACACGATCCTGCGGCTGATGACGAACCCGGAGCATTCCGGCCATCGAGAGCTTCTCTACTGCCAGCCCAACACGGTCCGCTCCCTCGGGTACGCCTCACTCGACGCGGTGCTCAAGGACCACTCGGAGCACGTCTACGCGCTCAACCTGAAAGCGGTCAAGGGCGGCCCGACCGACCATCCGGAGTTCCGCCTCCCCGACGGCTCGTTCGAACCCGGTGTCATCCAGGCACAGATCAAACTGGCGCTGGCCAAGGTCTGGCTGACCCTGCGGCTCGGCGACGACCAGTTCCCGCTCAACCACGGCGACAAGGACCTGATCGGCACCCACATGGAGCAGCGCATGCAACGGGACTACTCGTCCTATCTGGAGCTGGCCGACCTCCTGTTCCACCGGGCGGCCGACAAGGCTCAGCTCACCGCCCTGTTCGCGATCACCCGGTGGAACGAGCGGAAGGAGGCGTGGTGGGTGTGAGCGAGTTCGCCGCGGTCGTCATCCGCAACACCTCGGCGGCCGGTCGGCCGCCCGTCGCACCGGTCAAGGACGACGGCTCACCGTACCGGTACGAGATGATCTTCGCGGGCGGGAGCCTGCGGGCGTACGCGGACGAGCCGGGCGAGCTGGTCGCGGCGCTGCGCCCCGGCTACGACACGTTGGAGAGCCCCGAACAGCGGCACGAGGCACGCGTGCGGGCCGCGCTGGACACGCAGGTGCGCATCCAGGCGGAACTTGCGGTGGCCGGGCCGCTGGAGGAGTGCACGGCCGAGCAGCGAGCCGTGCTGCTCGGCGGCCGGCACGTGCCGCCGGCGCCCGAGGAGTGGACCGGACCCGTGCCCCTGGTGCTCGTCACGTCGTTCTACGAACCCGCGGGGTCGCTGCCCCGGCCACGCGGCCCCGAGGAGCTCCAGGTGTGGCTCGACCCGACGGACGACTGGAGCCTGGTGCGGAGCCTGCACGCCGCCGGCGCGATCCACGTCGCCGTGAGCCAGGACCGCCTCTGACGGCCCTGCGTGCGGTCAGCCGGCGGCGAGGACCGTGTTGAGGCGCTCCT
Source organism: Nonomuraea rhodomycinica (assembly GCF_013363995.1). Lineage (GTDB taxonomy): Bacteria > Actinomycetota > Actinomycetes > Streptosporangiales > Streptosporangiaceae > Nonomuraea > Nonomuraea rhodomycinica. The sequence continues at coordinate 148,987 of NZ_JABWGO010000013.1, forward strand.
GGCGGAGCAGTTCGTAGCGGGTGTCGTCGAGCGGGGCGAGCTGCCCGCCCACGCGCCAGGACAGCAGCAGGTCGGCCAGCGCCGGGTTGCGGGCCAGGGCCGGCCCGTGCAGGTAGGTGCCGACGACGTGGCCCGTGTAGCAGCCCTCGAAGCCGTCGCCGTTGCCCGTGCCCTTGACGGTGCGCGACAGCGGCTTGACCCCGGGGCCGAGCCGGGTGACGCCCATGTGGTTCTCGAAGCCCGTCAGCGTCGGCAGGCCGAGCGCGGCGTCCACCTCGGCCACCAGCTCGCCCACGGCGCGGGCCGGGCCGCGGAAGCTGGCGATGTCGAGGATGCCGAGCCCGTCGACCGGCTGCCCCTCCTCGCCGCCGAACGTGCTGCCCATGATCTGGTAGCCGGCGCACACGGCCAGCAGCGCCGCGCCCCGGTTGAGGGCGCGGTGCAGGCCGCCGTCGCGGCGCAGCCGCGCCGCCGCGAGGATCTGCGGCCGGTCCTCGCCGCCGCCGATGAGGTAGATGTCGCCGGTCTCGGGCACCGGGTCGGCCGAGCGCACGTGGATGGTCTCGGTCTCGATGCCGCGCCGCTGCGCGCGCTGCTCCAGGACGAGGACGTTGCCCTGGTCGCCGTACGTGCTCAGCAGGTCGGGGTAGATCCAGACGATGCGCAGGGCGCTGTCAGACGGCACGGCCGAACTCCGATCGGATGTGCTGGAAGGCGGTGTAGTTGGCGATCACGTCGACGCGGCCGGGCGGCTGCATGGCGAGCGCCTCGGAGAACGTCTCGCACACCGCGAACGGCACGTCCGCCACGTCGAGCCGGAGCGCCAGGTCGAGGCGGCGCTCACCGGTGACGAACACCGGCCGGCCGCGCAGCACGCGGTAGTCGACGTCCCACAGCCAGGACGTGTCGCGCCCGTCGGGGCCCTGCGCGTTGACCGACAGGATGATCGGCAGCCGCGGGTCGGCGACGTCGAACGCCTCCAGCCAGCCGGCGGGGTTCTTGGCCAGCAGCAGCCGCGCCTGGCGGCCCTCACGCTCGACCGTGGTGTAGCGGCCGGCGACGGAGGTGACCTCGCGCAGCCGGGGCAGCGCCCGCTCGACGGGGAGGTCGAACGCCTCGGCCACGGCCAGCGCCATGACCGCGTTGGAGCGGTTGGCCAGGCCGGGAAGCTGGATGTCGAGCAGCCACCGCTGCCCGCGCGGGTCGATCACCGCGTCGTCGTCGAGGACCCACTGCGGCTCGGGCCGGTGGAAGGTGCACTCGCGGCAGGCCCAGTCGGCGTCCTTGCGGTCGAGGGGGCCGCCGCACTCGGGGCAGCACCAGGAGTCCTCCTTCCACCGTTGCCCGCCCGCGACCCAGGTGACCTTGGCGGCCGTGGAGGCGCCCCAGGTGACCAGCGGGTCGTCGCAGTTGGCGATGACGTGGGTGGGCTTGCCGGACAGCGCCCGCCGCCACTTCTGGGCCAGCAGCCAGATCTCGGCGGCGCGGTCCATCTGGTCGCGGCTGAGGTTCATCAGGCAGACGACGCCCGCACCGGTGGTGTCGAGGACCTCGGGGAGGTACTTCTCGTCGACCTCCAGCACGCCGTAGGGGGCGTCCTTGTGCTGCGACAGCGCCGAGACGTGGCCGGCCGGCATGTTGGCGCCGAAGACGTTGGTCGCGACCTCGCCCATCTCCAGCAGCGCGGACGTGATCAGCCGGGTGGTGGTGGTCTTGCCGTTGGTGGCGCTGACCAGGGCGAGCTTGCGGTCGCGCGCCAGTTGGCGGAGCAGGTCGGGCTCCAGCATGAGGCCCACCCGGCCGCCGATCACCGAGCCGTCACCGCGCCCGGTCATCCGGGACAGCGTGGCGGCGCTGCGGCCCAGGGCGCTCGCGAGCTGTGCCCGCAGTGGAAGCTGGGTCATGGCAAAGGATCCTAGTCGGCGTCGGCGGTTACTCTGATAACGCACACGAAAACGCGGCCCGGTTGGTAGCCCGGGTGACATATCCGTAACCGCCCTTGAGGGATGTCCGGTGTGCCGGAAGCGGTCTCGTCAGACCGCCGTTCGGCATACCTGGAGAACAAGGGCATGGTCACGTTTTCCGTCTACCTCGACGGGTCGTTCTGGGTCGGCGTGCTGGAGGTCACCGAGGACGGCGTGCTGCGCGTCACCCGTCACACGTTCGGCTCCGAGCCGACCGATCCCGAGCTGTACGCCTTCCTCCTGCGCCACGGCGTCGCGCTCCTCGAACGGGCGTCGGCCGCCCCGGCGGTGCCCGCCGGGGAGCGGGCCGCCCGGCGGGTCAACCCCAAGCGGGCGGCCAAGCTCGCCGCGCGGGCCGCCGCCCGGGTCTCCTCGCGCGGCACGGCGGCGCAGGAGGCCATGCGGCTGGAGCTGGAGAGCCGCAAGCGCGAGGCCGCGGAGGGGCGGCGCGAGCGCCGGCGGGAGCTGGCCGAGCACAAGCGCGAGGTGGCCCGCCGCAAGCGCGCCGAGCGCCGCCGCGACCGCTGAGCCCGAGCGCCGCCGCGACCGCTGAGCCCGCCTGCCCCCGACCGTTGACTAGCCGGTGAACGGGATCTCGGGCGCGCCGCCGTGGTCGAACGGCAGGACGAACCGGCACGGCCAGGACAGGACGCCTTCGAGCCACCCGGCCCCCATGGTCTGCCCCACGTGCCGCAGCCGCGCGGCGGGCTCGATGCCGATCGCCACCGTCATGACGTCGCGCTGCAGGCCCTCGTTCTCGTCGTCGCCCAGGATGACCCGCCAGGCCAGGGCCCGGTTGTGCTCGATGGCCATGGACAGGGGGTGGTGGCGCAGCGCCTTGGCCCGATGGCCCAGCAGCTCCCCGTGCGGGGCGGCGGCCGTCACCACGGCGGTGGCCGCACCGGCCGTCGCTCCGGTGGCCGATCCGGTCATCGGCCCGGTCATCGGCCCGCTCGTCGCTCCGGTCATCGACGCGGCCGTCGCGCCCGTGCCGCCGGGCGCGTCGCGCGAGGCCGCGCCGTTCTCGCGGCCCGCCGCCGTCCCGTTCGGGTCGCCGAACAGGGCGTACTCCATGGGGGGCGCCGGGCTGCGCAGGTCCGGGGCGGGCCGGCCGTACGGGAACAGGCGGTCCACCTCGTGCAGCCAGCGCACCTGCGGGATCACCCACGCCACGCCCGGACGCTCGCCGCCCCGCTCCAGCCCGGCCAGCAGCCGCGTGGCGGTCTCCGCCGCCTTCTCCGTGAGCAGCGCGGGGTCGAGCCAGCTCCGCAGCGCCCAGGCGCGCCGCTGCACCGACCGCTCGACCAGCGTGGCGAGCAGGCACTCGCCGCGCCGCACCGGCAGGTCGGACCAGGCGGCGGCGAGCGCGCGCGGCACCCCGGGCAGCGGGCGGTTGGTCACGAACGCGAGCACGACGGTGTCGCACCAGACGCGCAGCCACGCCCAGTCGGGCGCGTCGGCCAGCACGTCGGCCTCGCGCAGCTCGACGAGCGTGCACGCCTGCCCGGTGCGGCACTGGCTGCCGCAGGCCGCCGAGCGGCGTCCCCTTATCGGCGGAGGCGGGCTGGGCATGAGCCGCTCGCGCGACTCGCCGAGCGGCACCCGCACCCGCAGCGGCCGGTCCATGCCGTCGGCGAACACGGCCGCGCAGCCCGGCTGCAACGAGACGACCTGGCGGGACTGCTCCTCGCTGAGGTTCATGGCCGCGCCGACGAGCTGCCGGTCGTCCTCGGCCGGCAGCCGGTGGACGACCTTGAGCGCGGTGTTCTTGACCACGTCCGGCACGAGCTTGGTCGGGATCTGCTCGGCCACGACGATGCCCTCGCCGTACGCCCTGATCTCGGCCAGCATGCCGGCCAGCAGCTCCACGGCATGGGTGGCGGCCCGGCCCGCGCCCCGGTCGCGCAGCAGCCGGTGGGCCTCCTCGATGACGATGACGTGCCGCAGCCCCGAGGACTTCTCCTGGCGGGCGCGCATCCGCAGGTGCTCCACGATGCGGATGATCAGCGTGCCCATGAGGAACGCCTTGTCCTCGTCGTTGGCCACGTCCTCGATGGCGAGCACCACGTTGCGCTGGAGCAGGCCGCCGACGTCGGCGGGGTGGCCGCCCTCGAAGAAGCGCCCCGCCGAGCCGACGCGCAGCGAGCGCAGCCGCAGCGAGATGAAGCCCTCGACGTCGGCCTGCACCTCGCGGCCGTAGCCGATCTCCTTGATCACGTCCATGGCGTGCTGCTGGAGCAGCTCCAGGGTGGGCACGCTGGGCGGCACCTTGGAGCCCGGCACGGCGCCGCCGGTGACGACGTCCCAGCCGGTCGCCTCGTAGACGCGCTGCAGGGCCAGCGACATGATCTGCGGGAACGGCTCCTCGGCGTCGAAGGCGGCCATGAACAGCGCCCTGACCATGTCGATGTGCGCCTGGACGGGGTAGCCGGGCTCGGGTTCGAGCGGGTTGATGCTGAACGGCACCCCGGCGGGCGCCGAGGGGTTGATCACGGTGACGGGCCCGAGGTGCTCGACCCGGCCGGCCATCGCGGCGTACTCGGACTTGGCCGGCTCGATCGCGAGCCACGGGATGCGGGCCGCGCTGAGCTGCTCCAGCAGGTGCCGTACGGTCTGGGACTTGCCGGAGCCGGTGGCGCCGGTGACGAACGCGTGCCGGTTGAGCGTGGCCAGCGGCACCCGGAACGAGCCGACCCCCCGGTCCTGCCCGTCGAGGATCTCCCCCAGCTCCAGCTCGCCGCCGTCGGCCTCGGAGGTGACGTCGAAGAACCCCGAGTCGAGCACCCGCACCCCGGGCACCTCGCGCCGGGGCAGCCCGGCGAGCGCCGCGAGCGCGCCGGCCGTGGCGGCGAAGGGCGCGGCGGCCCCGTCGGCGGGGTCCTGGAGCGTGATGGCCAGCGCCTCGGCCAGCGGGTGGACGGCGCCCTGGGCGCTGCGCAGCCGGTAGGGGTGGTGGCTCATCTCGACCGAGCCGACGAGGACGGGCGCGATCTGGCGCAGCTCCTCGGCCGTCGCGCCGCCGGCCAGCACCCGCACGTTCCACAACCCGGCCTCGCGGAACGCGTCGAGCTCCTGCATGCGCCGCTCGGCCCGCTCGGCGTCGAAGCGGGAGCGCTCGGAGGCGTCGCCGTACTGGCGCAGCACGTTGAGCTGGGTGCGCAGGTGGGCCACCTCGGCGTCGAGCAGGCCGGTCGGCTCGGCCACGACGAGCCAGGCGAACGGCCGCGACATGAGCGTGATCAGCGTCGACTCGAACAGCGTCGGCCGCTTCAGCTCGTCCGGGTCGAACTCGCGGCGGTTGCCGAGCGGCGGCGCCTGCCGGCCGGGGCACGGCGTCCACACCAGGTCGGCGAGGTCGTCCAGGTACTCCTCGCCGAGCTGCACCCCGCGCGCCCCGCCGGGGAACAGCAGCGGCTGCGGCCCCGTGGGCGCCCCCAGGGCGCCGGTGGCGCGGCGCGGCTGGCGGGGCGGCGACAGCGGGCCGGCGTTCGTGATGAGCTCCAGGGGCGCGCCCGAGCCGCGGGAGAGCCACCCGATGGCGAACGGCCGGTCGCGCTGGGCGGCCGACAGCACGGCGGGCAGCACGGTGACGAAGTCCCACTCGGCCGAGGAGCTTCGCGAGGGTGCGGCGATGGACTGGATCCGGTACCACGGCCCGCTCAGCGAGACACTCGGCTGCATTTCATCCCCCCACAGACGGCTCTAAGTAAAATCCGCCGACCGTCAGCCCGTCACCTTGACATTGACCATCTCATTGCCTTCCCTTGCGCCAGTCGAGGCGTGGCGGGGGCGGCCCGAGGTTCGGCGGCGGCTCGGCGCCGTCGCGTCCCGGCGGGTCGCCGCGCTCGCCCGCCCGCTCGGCCTCCTGCCCGGCGTCATGGTCGCCGTCGATGGCCAGCACGGCCTCGCGCACGTCGTCCAGCTCGCCGAGCGTGGTCTTGGGGAAGGTGAGGATGGCCGGGTTGGCGTCGGCGAGGCGGACCCGCCGGCCCTGCGAGGTGGCGTCCGTGACGATCACGGACGTGGTGGGGAGCTGCTGGAGCTCGTGCGGCTCGACGAGGAACTCGCGGGAGCGCTGGAGCACCCGCTCCCTCTCGCCGATCTTGCCCGTGGTGCGGCCCCACTCGGTGGACTCGTTGATGTCCTCGGCCAGGTCGGTGAGGTTGTCGTCGTGGTCTTCCTGCCTGCCCTCGACCTCGGCGATCGTGCTGGTGTAGCCGCCGTCGACGCCGGGGAGCGAGTCGCTGATCGTCTCGGTGAGCTGGGCCAGCTCCAGCCGGTGCTCGGTGCCGACGTGCTCGCTGGCCACCCGGGCGTCCTCGGCGTTGCCCAGCCGCATGAACGCGACCGCGGCGTGGCCGCGGCCCAGCCGCTCCCGCACGGTCGGGGTGAGCGAGCGGTAGGTCAGGACGAGCCCCGTACGGGACGTCTCGCAGGCGTCCATGAGCCGGTCGAGCACGTCGCCGCGGAGCTTGTCGGCCCCGGCCACGATGATCGTGTGGTACCAGGGCCGGTCGGAGGCGGGCGACTGGCGCAGGATGTGGGTGAGGGCGGTCGCCACGTACGTGCCGAGCACCCGGTTGCCGAACACGCCGGCCTGACGGTCCATGCTGACCACGCGCAGCCGGGCGGGCGGCAGGCGCACGGCCTCGGTGCCCAGCGTCTCCAGCTTGCGCAGCTGCGACTCCAGCGCCCAGGCCCGCTCGATGACCACCCGGTCGCTCACGCCCCGGCCGAACAGCGTGCCGATGCGCTCCAGCTGGGTGGCGGTGATCAGTCCGTACCTGAGGTCGTCGCGCGGGTCGCCCACCTGGGCCAGGGCGCGCAGCGCGGCGGTGACCTGGCTGATCGTGGCGTTCTCGCCGAGCACTTCGAGGACGCGCTCCAGGATCGCGTTGTCGAAGCTGAGGTCGCGGGTGGTGCGGTGCTCCTCGCTGACGCTGACCACGTGGGCCAGCACGTCGGCGAACGCCTCGGGCTTGAGCGTGGCGCCGAGGTCGAGGCGGGGCAGGTCGCCGGGCAGCACCCAGACCAGCGGGTCGTCGCCGCCGCGCCGGGCCAGCTCGATGAGGTCCTTGGCGATGGCGCCCTCGGACAGGTCGAGCACGGTCAGGTGGCCGCCGCTGTAGAGGCGGGTGGCGCCGAGCAGGGTGACCAGCGCCGACCAGCCGGGCAGGGTGCCGCCGGCCACGTCGATGCGGTCGATCTCGTCGGGCACGGCCACGGCGTACCAGGTGAGCTGGCGGTCGTGGCGCTCCTTGAGCCGCTGCCACTCGCGGTAGCGCTGGGCGTGCTCCTCCTGGGCGCGGAACAGCTCCTTGTCACGTTCCTGTCGCCGACGGTCGTCACGGGCCCGCTGCTCGCTGATGCGGTAGCGCACGGCCCGGTCGCCCTGGACGAGCGCGTAGCTGCAGATGATCGCCACGCCGCAGGCGGCGACGAGGCCGAGCAGCGCGAACTTCCACTGGAGCAGCCCGGCCACGGCCAGCACCACGACCAGCAGCGACAGCACGACCGCGAACATCCGGAAGACGCGCACCGGCCGGTTGAGCATGTCCTGCTGCATGCGCTCGCGGCGGGCGAGGTCGGCGTCGGGGCGCGCGGGCGGCGGCTCCTCCGCCGGTGAGGGCCGTTTCGGTGGTGGTCCGGGGTCCGGGTGCAGCAGGATGTACTGCCAGCCCAGGTAGATGCGGTCCGCCTGGAGCTGCGCATGCTCAGGATGCACGTCCACCACGTGACCCTCCGGCCGCGATATGTCGTTAGTCGTCGAGGCTAGTCCCGCTGCTCCGTGACAGCGTATGAGCTAGAACCCCTTCTACGGCAGGGTTCCCGGCAATTAGACCAGCCCGTTGGGAGGATAGCGGCGGATGGGACAAGCGTGACCTATTACCATCCTTACCCATGACCGAACCCTCCGGCGGCAGCGGCAGGCCCAGACGCCCGGTAGTGGTGCCCGCGGTGGCGCTGGTGCTGGTCACGGCCCTCGGGATCACCGCGCTCATGGGCGGCCTCAACGAGGCCCCCGACGCCCCGCCCCAGCTCGGCAAGGGCTCGGTGCTCGACCAGGGCCTGTACTCCACGCGCTTCGTCGAGTCGCGGGTCCGCACCGAGCGGGCGCAGACGCAGTTCGACGAGGACAAGCGGTTCGTGGAGCTGGTCTTCGAGGTCACCAACCGCGGCGACGGCACCACCCCCGTCGGGATCCCCCCGGCCGAGGGGAAGGGCGGCTTCGCCACCACGTTCGCCGGCTCGCTGGTCAAGATCAGCCCGAAGTTCCCGGACGACGCCGGCCCCTTCGCCTTCGCGCTCGCCAAGGGCGGCGAGAGCCGGCAGCTCCACCCGGGGATCAAGACCACGGTCATCGTCCGCTACCGGCTGGAGGAGGGCCAGAAGCCCCCGGAGAAGATCACGATGGACGTGGGCTCCTTCGAGTACGCGGCCGGCTTCAACGACCCGACCGAGAGGTGGACGATGGTCACCCAGAACGCGGGCGAGAGCATCGCCCCCGAGATCAAGGCACAGGTGACCCTGCCCGTCCAGGAAGAAGCCAGGGCGTGACCGCGGTCCAGCCCCGGCCGGCGGCGATGCCGGGCGGGCGTCGCGGCGGGCGCTCCGGCTCCGGGCGCGGCGGCTCGCGCACGCTCAACGCGCTGCTGGGGCTGCTCCTCGCGGGCGGCGCCATCGGCCTGCAGACGCTCGCGCTGTCGGAGAACGACACCGGCGCCCCGCTGACCTACACCGGCGTCAAGGGTCAGGACGTCGACGCCCGGCGCTTCCACGTGCGGCTCGACTCCTTCACCGCCGCCAAGGCGATCCAGACCAGCAGCGTCAGGACGGTCGAGACGGACAACCTGTTCCTCGTGGTGAGCGCCTCCGCCAAGTCCGTCCTCAAGCCGTACCATCTCGGCCAGCCCACGCTGCTGACCGAGGACGGCCACCGCTTCGCCGCCACCGACCGGGTGGAGTCCACCGCCACACTGGCCGCCACCTGGATGCAGCCGGACATCTGGGTCAGCGGGCGGTTCTTCTTCGAGGTGCCCGCCTCGGCGCTGCCGGGGGCCAGGGTGGTGTTCGGGCTGCCGCCGTCGGCCCTGGTGGAGCCGTACCAGCCGGAGGTGGAGATCGACCTCGGGCTCGACGAGAAGGCGGCACGCGACCTGGCCGCCAAGCCGCAGGACGTCTACTCCGTCGTCAAGAAGTGATGGGCACATGAGCGCAGACGACCGCGACTGGTTCGCGCCCCGCAACCCGCGCCCGGCCAACGGGGCGCCCCGACCGCCCGCGCCGCCCCAGCCGCCTCCCGGGGGCCCTCAGCATGCGGGCCCTCAGCCGTCCCCGGAGCGCCCTCAGCCGCCGCAAGCGCGCCCTCAGCCGCCGCAGGCGCGTCCTCAGCGGCCCTCCGCGCCCCCTCAGCACGGCGGAGGCAGGCCGGGCGGCTCGTGGCCCGGCATGCGGCCCCGGGTGCGGCCCGACCGGCAGGTGTGGCCCCCGCTGCCTCCGGAGCCCGTCGAGGGTGTCACCCAGCCGCTGCCGCCCGTTCCTCCGGGCCCGCCCCCGGAGGAGCCTCCGCCCGCCCCGCAGGCCCTGCAGGCCCCGCCGTCGCCGCCGCGGGTGCCCGAGCGCGCGGCGCGTCCGCGCAAGCGGGGCAGGGCGCTGCTGGTGGCCGCCGGGGCGCTGGTGAGCGTCGCCGTGGCCGTCGGCGCGACCACGTACGACGGCTACCTGTTCTACGAGAAGGTCTCCGCCAAGGAGACCCGCCTCGTGCCCGTGGCGGCCGGTCAGGCAGGCACCGTGCGGGGCATCGAGTGGACGGCCGCGCTCAGCCCCGCCGAGGCCCCGCCGAACAGCAAGCACGGCGACACCGTCGCCTGGCTCAAGGTGGACATCACGGAGAAGGTCGTGGACCCGGCCAGCGCCACCATGACCGCCAAGCCGGACGACGTCCGGCTGGAGGACCGCGCGGGCCGCGCCTGGGTGGTGGAGCTGGCCGACGGCGACCGGCCGACCGAGCGGCTGGAGGTCGGCAAGGAGTACCGGCTGGAGGGGCTGGCCGTGGTGCCGAAGCCGGTGGCCGGCGAGGTGGAGCTGTCGTTCCGGCCCAGCGGCTACCGCGCCGACACGCCGACCGCCGACCTGTTCAAGCGGGGGACGAGCAGGCCGGACGTGGACGTGCTGCGGTTCCGGCGGTAGCGGGGCGAGCCCGGATCGGTCGGGCGGGCCGCGGTCGGTCCGGCGGGCCCGGGTCGGTCCGGCGGGCCCCGGTCACTCCGTCGTGAACGCCTCGCCGCGCAGGCGGGCCCGGGTGGCGGCGAGGTCGAAGGTGGCCGCCAGCAGCGCCATGGTGACCACGGTCACCAGCAGGTCGCGGCCGAACGCGAGCGGCGGCTCCAGGTACACCCACGCCCACTCCACCTGCGACCCGACGAGCGTGCGGACCGCGCGGTCGGCGTACTGCGCGCCCACCGTGACGGCCACGTAGCACAGGCACATCATGCCGAACAGCGGCGCGCCGCCCTTGATCACCAGCCGCAGGGAGTTGACCAGCGGCACCCAGCGCTCCTGGAACCCGCCGGTCACCCGCTCGAAGGACCGCTTCGTCAGGTCGTGGCTGCCCTCCAGGCGGTCGATGCCGCGCTCGAACCGGGTGCCCTTGAGCATGGTGCGGGTGTCGTCGGCGTACGCGCCGAACACCAGCATCGCCACGGTCAGCCAGGCCAGCGGGATGGCGACGGAGTCGAGGAACAGCGGCCAGACGTCGTTCACCACGCCGGTGAGGGTCTTGAGGACCGGCACGGCGTCCTGCGCCTTGGTCCACATGCTCTCGGTGCCGACGACCACGGTGCGGTGCTCCACCCACTCCGAGCGCGCGTCGGCGACCGCGACCGTGGCGTTGAGGCCGTAGAAGACGAAGGCGAACTCCGAGAACGCGGCGGCGAAGCCGTAGAAGCGGCCGGTGCCCCGCTCCACCAGCTTGGCGAACAGCGTCTTCAGCCCGAACGCGACGACCATCGTGGCCACCGACACCCGCCAGTCGAGGTCGATGAGACTGCGGCCGACCTGCGACTTCTCGCCGAAGAAGGCGGCCTCGGTCATGTCGAAGAAGTGGTGGAACAGGTCCATCTGCTGCAGGTCGCGGGCGTCCTCGGTCTGGAAGCCCCAGGCCATGTAGAGCACGGCGAAGGCGGGGGCGACCCGGTCGAGGGCGGTGAAGAACGGCTCGTCCTCCGCGCCCTCGGCCTCCCGGGCCCGCATCTCCCACAGGGCGCCGCGCAGGGTGTGCAGCATCCCCGTGACCACGGTCAGCGCCGCGAGGACGACCACGGTGAGCAGGGTGATCGTGGCCACCAGCCGGACCTGGCGGAAGTCGCCGTAGGCGACCTCGGTCGCGCCGTACAGCAGTCCGAAGCGCACGGCCTCACCCGCGGCGAACCACAGGACGAGCGGCAGCACACAGCGCCCGAGCAGGCGGAGCGTGTGCACGGGCAGCGAGAACGGCGACGGCGGCTTCCGGGCCGGTGAAGGCGCAGGTCGGGGCGGCGCCGCCACACCAGACGAACCTGACATCTGGTGCATCGTAGCGGCCCCGTCACCCCACCGCAGCCCCCACCCGCCACTCCGGCACCTCACTCGGTCAGGCGGCCGGAGGGCGCGGGCCGCCCGGTCAGGCGGCCTGGAGGTCCGGCCGGCAGGTGCGGCAGGGGCGGTAGCCGGCGGTGCGGGCCGCCCCGAGCGTACGGAAGCCGTGCCGGTGCGCGGGCGTGATGCGCCGGGCGTTGTGGCAGGTCGGGAAGCACACCACGCCCGTCGTGTCGCTGGCCAGGTAGAAGACGCGCTCCCTGGCCAGGCCGTCCAGCCGGTCCAGGTCCACGCCCTCGGCCAGCAGCAGCCGCTGCTTGGCCGCCGGCCCGAACACGTACTCACCGAGCGCCCCGTCGGCGCGCGTCACCCGGTGGCAGGGGACGAGCAGCGGCACGGGGTTGCGGGCGAGCGCCGTGCCCACCGCGCGCACCGCTCCGGGCCGCCCGGCGCGGGCCGCGACCCACGCGTACGGCCTGACCTCGCCGCGCGGGATGGCCTGGACGGCGCGCAGCACGTCCCGCTGGAAGTCGCCCAGCTCCTCCAGGTCGAGCGCCGGCCCCGACGGCCTCCCGGTGCGCAGCGCGGGCACGAGACCCGCCGGCGGCCGGGTGGCCGGCAGCAGCGGCCGGCCGAAACGCGCGCGGAACGCGGCGGTGAACCCGTCGCCCTGATGGACGTAGGCCACGCCCCGGGCGGTCCAGGCCACGGACAGCTCGCCGATCGGGCTCGGCACCGCGATCCAGCGCGCCGCGATCCGGTCCAGCAGCCCGGCGGGAGCCTCGACGGCCAGCCCGGCGAGCCTGGCGAGCAAGGGGTCGTCGTTCATCGGACACCTCCAAGCGTGCGCAGCCGCTTCAGCCCGCGCGACACGTGTGACTTGACCGTGCCCTCGGGGATTCTCAGCACTGTGGCGATCTCACTGACCGGCAGGTCGGAGACGTGCCGGAGCAGCACCGCGAGGCGCTGCTCCTCCGGCAGCAGGGCGAGCAGCTCCGTCAGCTCGTCGCCGGTCTCCCTCCGCATCGCGGCCTCCTCGACGCCCTCGCGCGGATCGACGGTGTCCACGGGCTCCTCGCGCAGGTCGAGGGGCGGCCTGCGGGACTTGGCGCGGGCACAGTTGCGCCAGATGTTCATGAGGATGGTCAGCAGCCACGGCCTGGTCCGCAGCGCGGCGATGCGCTCGGCGTCGTACCCGGCCACCGCCCGGTAGGCGCGCAGGAACGTCTCCGCGGCGAGGTCCTCGGCGTCGGCCCAGCGCCCGCTCAGCCGCAGCGCCGTCGAGAAGACGACGTCGCGGTGCGCGCCGTACAGCTCGGCGAACCCTCCGTCGAGATCGTCGAGCAGCGCCTTCTGCACCGGGTCGAGGCAGTCCATCACACTCACGTCTACAGGAACACCGCCGGGCGGCGTTCGGTGGCACCCGGGCGAGAGAACGCGGAAGGCCCGCGCCGTGGCGGCGCGGGCCTGTCGCGAAGCAGGCGTACGGGTCAGACGGCCACGGCGAGCTGGGACACCTCGCCCAGCTTGGCCTCCACCTGCACGTCCCGGGTGACGCCGCCGCCCGCGATGATGCGGACGGTCCAGTCGCCCGGCGCGGCGAAGAACCGGAACACGCCGTCGTCGGACACCACGACCTCACCGGTGAACTCACCGGAGTGGTCGAGCAGCCGGGCGTAGGCGGTGCCGGCGCCCGTGACGACGCCCTGGATCACGGCCTGGTTGGACAGATCGATCCCGGCGGGCAGAGCGATCGTCTGCTCCGGGGCTCCGCATCCCTGCGCGGCGCTCATCGGGCCTCCCCCAGCTCGATCGGCACGCCCACGAGCGAGCCGTACTCGGTCCACGAACCGTCGTAGTTCTTCACGTTGGACTGGCCGAGCAGCTCGTGCAGCACGAACCAGGTGTGCGCCGAGCGCTCGCCGATGCGGCAGTAGGCGATGGTGTCCTTGCCGAAGTCGACGCCGGCCTGCTGGTAGAGCGTGCGCAGGTCGTCGTCGGTCTTGAAGGTGCCGTCGTCGTTGGCAGCCTTGGACCACGGGATGTTGCGGGCGGTCGGCACGTGCCCGGCGCGCTGGGCCTGCTCCTGCGGCAGGTGGGCGGGGGCGAGCAGCTTGCCGGTGAACTCGTCGGGCGAGCGGACGTCGACCAGGTTGAGCTTGCCGATGGCGCCCACGACGTCGTCGCGGAAGGCGCGGATCGCGGTGTCCTGCTCCTGGGCGACGTACTGGGTGCGGTCGCGCTGCGGGACGTCCTTGACCAGCTCGCGGGAGTCGAGCTCCCACTTCTTGCGTCCGCCGTCGAGCAGCTTGACGTTGTCGTGGCCGTACAGCTTGAAGTACCAGTAGGCGTAGGCCGCGAACCAGTTGTTGTTGCCGCCGTAGAGCACGACGGTGTCGTCGTTGGAGATGCCGCGCTCGGACAGCAGCGTCTCGAAACCGGTCTTGTCGACGAAGTCACGGCGGACGGGGTCCTGGAGGTCCTGCCTCCAGTCGATCTTCACGGCGCCACGGATGTGGCCCTTGTCGTAGGCGCTGGTGTCCTCGTCGACCTCGACGAGTACGACGCCTGGCGTGTCGAGGTTGGCCTCGACCCAGTCGGCATCCACCAGGACGGCGGAGCGGCTCATTGGTGAACCTCCCATGTGGCGGCGGGCAGTAGACGGCGAATCAGCAGGTACGTTTCGCAGCCGAGACAGAGTCCGAAGGCTGCGTTGAGGAAGGCGGCGAGGAGAGCCGCGGCCGTGGCCCCGAGGGCCAGCGGCGTGATCCCGGCGACGAATCCGGCCAGACCTGCGACCGCGAAGGCCAGCCCCACCCCCTGCGCGAACCGCGGCGGGCGGGCGTCCTCCGTCACCTTCGGCGCGCTCTTGACGAGCGTCCGGAAGACCATCCCGTACGGTGAGCGGCCCGCCAGCCCGAGAGCGAACACCACGGCCTGGGCGGCCAGCGGCCACACGCTTCCCGTCACGAGGACGGCGGCGAGGACCAGGGTGGTGACGGCCGCGCCGAAGCGCAGCGCTCTGGGGTCGGCACGCATCTGGGGATGCTCCCTGAAGGGGTCGGGTTGAGGCGGACCGGATGTCCGCGCGAGACCGTCCTCAGGCAGCGCGACAGAGCGCGGTGGCGACGCGGCAGAAATCAACCGCGCGCCGCTTCGTCAGCAGCTCTGTCGAAAGGTTCATGCGGACGACACTACTCGTCGTCTCGCCATCTGTCACATCTCGTCCGGTTCTTGAGACGTGATCGTCTCGGAATCCGGCTGCGCGGGCGGGACGGCGGCCGCGAGGGCGGTCAGCACGTCAGCCTTGCGCGGCTGGCCAGAGGCCCTTTTCACGATATTTCCAGACGGGTCGAGGACGAGGACCGTCGGGGTGCGCAGGATGTCCAGTTCCCGGACCAGGTCCAGCCGCGACTCCGCGTCGATCTCGACGTGCGCGACCCCCGGCACGAGCGCGCTCACGTCGGCCAGGACGCGCCGCGTCGCCCGGCAGGGCTGGCAGAACGCGGTGGAGAACTGCACGAGCGTCGCCCTCGGCCCGAGGGGGACGCCCAGCGCCTCGGCGGTGAGGCGGTCGCCGCGCCCGTCACCGGCCCGGTCGCCGGACATGTCACGCATGCGGCCGTCGCGGCGCAGACGTACCACCCCGATTCCCGTACCCAGCGCCAGCGTCGCCAGCACCACCCACACTCCCGTCATCCCCACGTGCAACCACGCCCGCGCCGACGGCATTCCGGCCCCGCGTCAGCCCGGATCAGCCCCGCGGGTCCGGGAGCCTCAGCTCCGGCGGCCTCAGCTCCGGCGGCCTCAGCTCCGGGGACCGGCGACCTTGACCAGCACCTGCCGCGAGGAGGCGTCCACCACCTCGAACCTGGCGATGTCCTTCACCGGGATCGAGGTCCGGCTGGCGAAGACCGGCTTGTCCTGGTAGTTCTCCCGATCGACCGTCCAGCTGTCCGTGACGTCGCGCCGCCCGTCGCGGCCGACCACGACCAGCCGGCACGTCGTGCCGACCGGCACCCCGGACACCTTCACCGACAGCCCCGTCCCGCGCGAGCCGGGGAACACGGCCACGCTCGCGGTGTAGCCGGACGACTCGTCCTGACCGGCGAACTCCTGCCCGCTCGCCCTGGCCGACGGCTTCGGCGTCGCGCTCGCCTCGGGCTGCGGCTGTGTCTCCGCCATGATCCTCGGCTGGTCCTCCCGCGCCTTCGCGCGCGGCTCCTGGGTGGCCTTGGGGCGCGCCGCCTCGTCCGACGAGCGGGCGGAGTCCTGGGCGCTCGACAGACTCTCGCCGGACCGGGACGCCGCGGGGGCGGAGGCCGTCGTCGCGTCGTGCTGCTGGTCGCCGACGGCCGTCCACACCGCGCCGCCCGCGACGATCGCCGCCGCGGAGGCGGCCACGACCATGAGCATCCGGCCCCTGCGGTGACGCCTGGCACGCGCGTTCAGCAGCCGGTCGAGCACCTGGCGCGGCGGGCTGGTCACCAGCTGCACGTCGCGCTCGGACACCTTCTCCAGGAACGCGGACACGCCCTCCAGCTCCACCAGCTCGGCGCCGCACGCCTCGCAGGTCGCCAGGTGGGCGTCGATCTCCAGCGCCTCGTCCGGCTCCAGCGCCCCCAGCGCGTGGGCGCCCAGCGAGATCCGCACCTCCTCGCACGTCATGGCGCCAGCCCCCGCTCCTCCAGGGCGAGCTTCAGCGCCCGCAGCGCGTAGTAGGTGCGCGACTTGACCGTGCCGGGCGGTATGCCCAGCGTGGCCGACGCCTCCTTCACCGATCGCCCCCGGTAGTAGACCTCCAACAGCACCTCGCGGTGCTCGGGTCGCAGCGCGGCCAGCGCCTCCGCCACGGCCCACGACTCGACCGCCCGTTCCAGCTCGTCCTCCGCGGGGACGACGGCCAGGGCCTCGTCACCGGTCTCCTGCGGACGCGACCTGCGCGCGCGGTGCTGATCGACCACGAGGTTGCGGGCGACGGTGAACAGCCAGGCGCGGATGGGGCGGCCGGAGAGGGCCTCGGGGTGTCGCCACGCCCTCAGCAGCGTCTCCTGCACCACATCCTCCGCCCGTCCGGCATCGCCGGTCAGTCGCAGCACGTAACCGTAGAGCGGCCCGGCGTGCTCGTCGAAAAGGGTCCGCACGAGCTCCTCGTCGGCGGTGCCTGCTGGACTCACGCCCTCATCACGTACGGCGGGGCCGGATGGTTCAGCCGGGTTCGACGGTTCATCGGGCTCCGAGCCGCTGTCCGCTGAGGGGGACGTTCTCCGCCTCGGCCGTGAACTCCAGCCCGTCGGCCACATTGCGCACCCCCGTCACCTTCACGTCGAACGGCAGGTCGCCCTTGAACGGGATCGTGTAGCTCACCAGCCCGGCGATCGCGTCGGGCACCCCGGCGATCTTCTGCGCCCGCAGCCGGATGCCGCCGTCGGCCACCTCGATCTTCATCTCGGCGTCGAACTTCACCTTGTTCGCCCCGACCGCCACCTCGCCGGACGCGACGAGCCGCGACCCGTTGCCGCTGATCTTGACACCCTTCGGCGCGTACTTGTCGATCGTCGCGCGCGTCAGCGTGCCGCGGACCGTCAGCCGCCCGGCCCGGACGTCGGCGCGGTTCTGGAGCACGTCGGCGAGCGGCGCCGTCACGTCGTACGCGACGCCCTGGAGGTTCTGCACCGGCACTCCCCCGTACGTGAGCGTGCCCAGGTCGAAGCGCACCTCCGGGTAGCGGCCCGCGACGGCCTGGGTGAGGAAGGGGAAGCCCTCGATCGACACCTCGGGCTGCCGGTCGAGGTCGGCGGAGGCCGCGATCCGGGTGGACAGGTCCCGCTCCACGCCCGCGACCGCGACGCGGTCCACGACGGCGAGGAGGACTCCCAGCACGATCAGGAAAACGAGCAGCTTGCGCATCGGGCTCCCTGTCTCAGGCCATGGATCATGAGCTTATCGACAGGAATGCCCCTTCCCCGCAGGGCCGCCCGCTCACCGGGAGCCGGCTAGCCGCCCGCGAAGGGGGGCAGGACCTCGACCGTCGCCCCGTCGGCGAGCACCACGGTGTCGTGGGCGCGCTTTCCGACCGGCGAGCCGTCGACGAGGAACGACGAACGGCTCACCACCCGCGCCAGCTCGGCGCGATCATGTGTGATTTTCGTCATGAGTTCGGCAAGGGTCGCCGCCTCGAACGACTCCTCGGCGACACCGGCCGCTTGCCGGGCCGCGGCCCAATACCGCACTTTTCCAGTAGCCATGGCAACCTCATACTCGCAAAAGCGTCGTAGTGCGACTTCCTTAACATTGTCGCCGCAGGTAAAACGCTGTTCATCTGTCGGACGCCCCATGGACGCGACATTCGCGTGGGTTATCCTCCCCTACAGGACCTGGGCGATGTAGCCCCCGGGTCCTTGCGTGTTTGAGGAGGCCGAAATGAGCAACCTGCTCCTGCTGACCAACGCCCTCGAGCCGTCCTCCGAGGTGCTGCCGGCGCTGGGGCTGCTGCTCCACTCGGTCCGAGTCTCCCCCGCCGAGGCGTCCGCCCTCATCGACGCGCCGCCCGTGGACGCCGTGCTGGTCGACGCCCGCAAGGAGCTCGCCCACGCCAAGAGCCTCTGCCGGCTGATCCGCACCACCGGCGTCGACTGCCCGCTCATCGTCATCGTGACCGAGGGCGGGCTCGCCGCGATGACCGCCGAATGGGGCGTGGACGACGTGCTGCTCGACGGCGCCGGCCCGGCCGAGGTCGAGGCGCGGCTGCGCATGGCGACCGGCCGCATCTCGCAGGCCGGCGGCGAGGACGTGCCCGACGAGATCCGCAGCGGCGACCTGGCCATCGACGAGGCCACCTACACGGCCCGGCTGCGCGGGCGGGTGCTCGACCTCACCTTCAAGGAGTTCGAGCTGCTCAAGTACCTCGCCCAGCACCCCGGCCGGGTCTTCACGCGGGCGCAGCTCCTGCAGGAGGTGTGGGGCTACGACTACTTCGGCGGCACCCGGACGGTCGACGTCCACGTACGGCGGCTGCGGGCCAAGCTGGGCACCGAGTACGAGTCGCTGATCGGCACGGTGCGCAACGTCGGCTACCGCTTCGTCCCTGATCGCGCCGAGACGGCCGACGTCTGAGGCCCGCCCCCGAACTCGGGAGGCGGGCCTCTACGGTTTCGCCGTGATCAGCTCGTCACGGTGATGCGGTTGGTGGCGGGCGGGGCGATCGGGCTGTTCTTGCCCAGGTGGTCGACGAACGCGTCGATGTCCAGCGGCCCGCTCCAGAGGTCGGTGCCCTCCTTGAAGGCGAGGAACGCGTCCCCTCCGCCGACCAGGAAGTTGTTGGCCGCGACGCGGATCTGCTGCGTGTCCGTGACCGGGGTGCCGTCGATGCGGATGTCGGACACCTTCGAGCCCCACGCGGCCGAGGTGCTGTAGGTGTAGGTCAGGTTCGCCGAGGGCTGCAGGATCTTGGTGAACGGCTGGCTGTTGGGCCCGCCGGTGAACTGCTGCTCCAGCACCGTCTTGAGCTGCGCGCCCGTCAGCGTGACCACCTGCATGAGGTTGTTGAACGGCTGGACGGCGAACGCCTCGCCGTAGGTGACGACGCCGTCGCCCTCACCGGCCGGGGAGCCGGCGTAGGTCAGGGGCATGCGGACGCCGCCCGGGTTCATGAGCGCGATCTGCGCGTTCCCGCCGGCCTTGGTGGCGGCGAGCTGCGCGTCGGCGATGAGGTCGCCCAGCGGCGTCTCCCCGCTCGGCCCGCCCGTGTTCGGGATCTCGGCCGTGATGCGGCCCACGGGCTTGTTGGAGACCGGCGCGACCCGGTCCTTCCAGGTCTTCACGAAGTCGGAGATCTCGGGGTCCGGGTCGACCGTGCGGGTCACGACGTGGTTGTCCGCCACGACCGAGGAGCGCACGACGTCCCGCGTGCGGACGTCCACCTGCAGGTCCACCTGCGTGATGACGCGGCCGAACGAGCCGCCCTGCGAGTAGAGGCGGTCGTGGCCGGCCGGGTCCTTGACCTTGCACAGGTACGCCTGGTGGGAGTGGCCGCTGAGCACCATGTCGATCTCGGGGTCCACCTGGGTGGCGATGCGGTTGCCCGCGCCCGGGACGGCGCTGCACGCGTCCGGCGACTGCCCCAGGGCGGCCTGGTCGCCCTCGTGGACGAGCACGACCTGGGCCTTCACGCCGAGGAGCTTGAGCACCTTGGAGGCCACGTTCGCGGCCTTGACCTCGTCCACGAACTTGAGGTCCTTGATGCCCTCCGCCGTGACGATGCCCGGGGTGGTCTGCGTGACCAGGCCGATGAAGCCGACCGGCACGCCGTTCATCCACTTGACGCTGACGGGC
This sequence comes from Nonomuraea rhodomycinica, assembly GCF_013363995.1. Classification (GTDB taxonomy): domain Bacteria; phylum Actinomycetota; class Actinomycetes; order Streptosporangiales; family Streptosporangiaceae; genus Nonomuraea; species Nonomuraea rhodomycinica. The sequence continues at coordinate 168,861 of NZ_JABWGO010000013.1, forward strand.
GGCAGCGCGGGCACGCCCCAGTCGGACAGCAGGTCCTTGACCGCGGGCTGGCTGCCCAGCGCCGCGAGCGCGTCGGACTTCTCGCTCGGGTTCTTGAACAGCACGTTCGCGCCCACGTAGTCGTACGGGGCGCCCTTCCACTCGCCGGCGGGCGAGCAGCCGTCGACCGGGTGGCAGCCGCCCTTCATGATCCGGCGCAGTTCGGCGTAGCCCTCGTCGAACTCGTGGTTGCCGACCGCGGCGACCTTCAGCCCGAGCTTGCCGAGGAACTCGACGGACGGCTCGTCGTGGTAGGCCGCGGAGATCAGCGGGGTGGCGCCGATGAGGTCGCCCTGGGCCACGGCGATGGTGTTCGCGTCGGTGTGGGCCTTCATGTGGGTGGCGATGTAGGCGGCTCCGCCCGCCTCCACGGTGGCGCCGTGCTCGTCGACCATGCGGCCGGACGAGCCCGTGGGGGGTTCGAGGTTGCCGTGGAAGTCGTTGAGGGCGAGCAGGCGGACGGGGACCGTCCGGGGGGCCTGCTGCGCGTCCGCCGGGGCCACGGCCAGCAGGGCCGTGGTGGTGGCGACGGCTCCGGCCACGGCGAGCCGGAGGAGGGAACGAGACGTCATGGCCCAAGACGTTACGGCGCGAAGCTTTGCAGCCAATGTCGCAAAGGTAACGATTCGCCAGCCGCCGCCATGGCGTGTTTTGCCAGTCGTACGCCTAGAGTTCGACCTGTGACGGCACGCGTGGAAGTCAGACAACGGCTCGATGACCAGGAAATCACCGACGTGCTCGCGCTCGTCGAGGCGGCGACGGAGGCCGACGGCGTCCGGCCGCTGAACGAGCACGTCATGCTCCACCTGCGCTACGGCGGCGACCCGCGCGCCCGCTCGCTGCTGCTCCACGCCGGCGACGCGCTGGCCGGGTACGCGCACGTGGACCCCACCGACGAGGTCGAGGGTCCGAGCGGGGAGCTGGTCATCCACCCGGCGTACCGGCGCCAGGGGCACGGCCGGCGGCTGCTGCGGGCGGTGCTCGACGAGACCGGCGGGCGGCTGCGGCTGTGGGCGCACGGCGACAACGACGGGGCCGGGGCGCTGGCCGCCTCCCTGGGGCTGCAGCGGGTGCGCTCGCTGTGGCAGATGCGCCGGTCGCTGTTCGCGCCGCTGGCGCCGTACACGCTGCCCGACGGGGTGCGGCTGCGGACCTTCGAGCCCGGCCGGGACGAGGAGGAGTGGCTCAAGGTCAACGCCGCCGCCTTCGCCCACCACCCCGAGCAGGGCGCGTGGACCCTGGACGACCTGCTCAGGCGGGAGGGGGAGCCGTGGTTCGACCCGGCGGGGTTCTTCCTGGCCGTACGCGGCGAGCGGCTCGTGGGGTTCCACTGGACGAAGATCCATGGATCGTCGGAGCACGGGCACGAGCCGCTCGGCGAGGTGTACGTCGTGGGCGTCGACCCCTCCCAGCAGGGCACCGGCCTGGGCAAGGCGCTGACCCTGGCCGGGCTGAGCCACCTGCGCTCGCGCGGGCTCGCGCAGGCGATGCTCTACGTGGACGGGACGAACACGGCGGCGATCCGGCTGTACGAGTCGCTCGGCTTCGCCCGGTGGGACGCCGACGTCATGTACGCCACCACCGTGTCGTGAGGGCTTACTCGACCATCCAGTGGAGGGCGAAGTAGGTCAGGGCGGCCACCAGCGCCGCCGCCGGGATCGTGAGGATCCAGGCGGTCACGATGTTGCCCGCCACGCCCCAGCGCACGGCCGAGAGCCGCTTGGTGGAGCCGACGCCCATGATGGCGCTGGTGATGGTGTGGGTGGTGGAGATGGGAGCGCCGAAGCCGATCGCCGCGGTGTACAGGACCGTCGCCGCCGCGGACTCCGCGGCGAAGCCCTGTGGCGGGTCGAGGGCGATGATGCGCCGCCCGAGCGTGCGCATGATGCGCCAGCCTCCGGCGTACGTGCCGAGCGAGATGGCGCCGGCGGCGGAGATGATGACCCACTGCGGGATGGGGTCCTGCGGCGAGGCGTAGCCGCCGACGACGAGGGCCAGGAAGATCACACCCATCGTCTTCTGCGCGTCCTGCAGGCCGTGGCCGAGGGCCATGGCGGCGGCCGAGACCGTCTGGGCGTACCGGAAGCCGCGGTTGGTCTTGCCCGGCTGGGCGCGGCGGAAGATCCAGTAGATGGCGATCATGATCGCGGCGGCGATCGTGAAGCCGAGCACCGGCGAGAGGATCATGGGGATGACGACCTTCTCCACCACGCCGTCCCAGTGCACGAGGCTGGCCGAGGCCAGCGCCGAGCCCACGAGGCCGCCGATCAGGGCGTGGCTGGAGGAGGAGGGAAGTCCGAAGTACCACGTGATGAGGTTCCAGGCGATGGCACCGACCAGGGCGGCGGCCACGATGACCAGGCCGTGTGTGCCCTGTGGGGCGTCGATGATGCCCTTGCCGACGGTCTGCGCCACCTGGGTGCCGAGGTGGGCGCCGATGAAGTTCATCGCCGCGGCCATGAACAGCGCGGCCCTGGGGGTCAGGGCGCGTGTGGAGACCGAGGTCGCGATGGCGTTCGCCGCGTCGTGGAAGCCATTGGTGTAGTCGAAGGCCAGCGCCACGACGACCACGCCGATGACGAGGGCGAGCGTGAGGTCCACGGGGCTTAGCTTTCCTTGACCGCGATCGACTCGACGGTGTTGGCCACGTGCTCGAAGGCGTCGGCCGCCTCCTCGAGGGCGTCGATGACCTCCTTCATCTTCATGACCGTCAACGCGTCGTACTCGCCGCTGAACAGCTTGGCCAGCAGCCGGCGGTAGACCTGGTCACCCTGGTTCTCCAGGCGGTTGACCTCGATCCAGTACTCGTTGAGGTTCTTCATCGAGCGCAGGCGCGGCATCGCCTCCGCGGTCAGCTCGGCCGCCCGCTCCAGCACCTCGACCTGGCGCACCACGTCCTTGGGCAGGTGGTCGAGCTGGTAGAGCACGATGAGGTCGGAGGCCGCCTCCATGGCGTCCATCACATCGTCGAGGTTCGAGGCGAGACGGTAGATGTCCTCGCGGTCGAACGGCGTGATGAAGCTCTCATTGAGCCGGTTCATGATCGCATGGGTGCGGTCGTCGCCCGCGTGCTCGCAGGCGCGCATCTTCTCGGCCAGGGCTTCCCTGTCCGACCCGTCGCTGATGATCTCCACCAGCAGGCGGGAAGCAGTGACCAGGTTGTTCGCCGAGTCGGCGAACAGGTCGTAGTAGCTGTCCTCACGTGGCGTGAGACGCAGGCGCACGTCGTTCTCCAGATGTGCGGGGATGGTCCGTGGAAGAGAGTACGGCTTACCAGGCGAAATGCGAACTTCATGTCCCCTTCTCCTGGTCGCTACCCTCCGTATGTTCTGCGACACCGGGGCACCTGTCGGTCCGGGGCACACTCGCTGGGGACTTGTTCTGCCTTACGGTCACCATCTTCGTGAGTTTCCCTCCGGACCGCCAGCCTGGTCAGGTGTCGTAACTGGAGCTTCACCTTCCCCGGAACGGGGGGAGGATCACAGGAGGGGCGCGGGGAGGGGCCGTCGCGGGCGCGCCCCTTGCCAGCGGGGCGGTCCGGTCGGGGCCCTCGGGAAGCCGGGAACGCGGCCAGATCGGCGCCCCCGGGCAACCGGGAACGGGACCCGGTCGACGCCCCCGGGCAACCGGGAACGGGACCCGGTCGACGCCCCCGGGAAACCCGGAACGCCTTGCCCGAGCGCGTGGACGCTGGAGCGCGTGAACGCCCGAGCGCGTGAACGCCCGAGCGCGTGGACACCCGAGCGCGTGAACACCCGAGCGCGTGGACGCTCAGTCGCGTTCCCCGAACGGCGGGGCCAGGCGATGGAGGAGGACCGGCCGGCCGGCTGTCAGATCACGGTGCGATGGAAGTCGCGGAAGGACCGGGACGGCGTCGGCCCCCGCTGCCCCTGGTACCGCGACCCGTACTTCGCGGACCCGTACGGGTGCTCCGCCGGCGAGCTGAGCCGGAACACGCACAGTTGCCCGATCTTCATCCCCGGCCACAGCTTGATGGGCAGGGTTGCCACGTTCGACAGCTCCAGCGTCACGTGCCCGCTGAAGCCCGGGTCGATGAAGCCGGCCGTCGAATGCGTCAAAAGCCCCAGGCGCCCCAGCGAGCTCTTCCCCTCCAACCTGGACGCCAGATTGTCGGGAAGCGTGATGACCTCGTACGTCGAGGCCAGGACGAACTCGCCGGGGTGGAGGATGAACGGTTCATCCCCGTCCGGCTCCACCATGCGCGTCAGATCGGGTTGCTCGACGGACGGGTCGATGTGCGGGTACTTGTGGTTCTCGAAGACCCGGAAGTACCGATCGAGCCGCACGTCGATACTGGAGGGCTGGAGCATCTCCCGATCGAACGGATCGAGCGCCAGCCGTCCCGAGTCGATCTCGCTCAGGATGTCACGGTCAGAGAGCAGCACGTGGAGCAACCTACCGTGTGCGGGCTTGCTGAAGTGGGCTGGGTTTCCGCTACAGTGGGAGCGCGGCTCCGGCCGATGCGGGTGTAGTTCAATGGCAGAACATCAGCTTCCCAAGCTGACAGCGCGGGTTCGATTCCCGTCACCCGCTCTCACAGCGAAAAGCCAGGTCAGGGACGCCTTCCCGACCTGGCCTTTGATTTTCACGGGCTTGCCTTCGATCTTCCGTGCCCGTTACGTGCCCGATCCGTCTGGATCTTGCTTCTTCAGGGCTTCCTCAGCGAGCCTTCCGAGGGCGTCGGCGATGGCTCTGTCGCGCTCCATCGCGGTGTGCTGGTAGATCAACGCGGCGCGGGTCGTGGAGTGGCTCATGCGGGTCATCAGGTCACGGAGCGTCGCCCCGGACTGGGCGGCGAGGGTGTTGCCGGTATGACGGAGATCATGGAAGTGAAAGCCGGAGAGGCCCGCCTTCCTGAGCGCCGCCGTCCAGACGCGGGTGAAGTTCGCCCGTCGGAGCCGGGCACCCTTGGGACCGACGAAGACGTGTCCGTCGCCGGTCTGCTCGGCGTAGGTCTCCATGTGCTCTCGCAGGTACGGAAGGAGCATGGCCGGCACGCTGACCACGCGCTTGCCCGCCTCCGACTTGGGCGGCCCGATGGTGATCAAGCGGCGGCGCGGCGCGCCGCCGTACTCCCGGCCCTTCGCCCGCCCGCCGTCCGGGCGTGCGGCCTGGGGGCCGGTCCCGGACGGCGGCGGGACACCGGGCCGGCCACCGCACGCCGGTCGCACCGTGCCCATCGAACGCTCCGATCGGGGTTGCCGCGCCGCCGCACAAATGGAGCCCTTACGATCGCCACTGCATGGCTGGCCGCGACATGTGCTTGGGGCGATCGACGGTCCAGGGCTTCGTTTCTCAGCCCTGGACCACCGTATGCCGGTGTGCGGGTAGTGATCACCAGACGGTAGGTGGCAATCCCGGACGGAACTGCGGGGGCGAATTGTCGTATCTGCGAGTACCTTGCGAGTGTCCGAGTCCTCGCGAGTGATCTTGTGAGCCCTCGGCCTCGCGGCGGAACAAGGGCGGACGCAGATGCCGGAGTCTGGGATACGCCACGCCCCGTTGACCATGCTCTCGCAAGGGCACGCCCGATACGGTGCCAGAGTGGCAATCAGCGATGAGCATGCCTTACGCGGTTCGTTCGCCGAGGAGTTAGAGCGCCTCCAGCGCAACGTCGATGCTTCCGCGCGGGTCCAGTTTTTGAGAGCCAGGCGGTGGGATGGTTCCGGAACGCTGCTGAACGTCTTGACGGCGTTGCTTGCCGGCCTGGCTGGGGTGAGCACACTGGCCGAGGTGGCAGGCACCCTTCTATCCGGCATCCTTGCGCTGGCCGCCGCCGGATTGGCCGCCGTGGCGACAGCGGCGGGCGCTGAGAGGAAGGGGGCAGCGAGTGCGGCGGCGGGCAATGCGTACATCGAGGTCCGCGACGCGATCCGGCACGTCCGGCTTTTCGATCTGCCGCGGCTGCCTATCGACGACATTCGGGCCGAGCTCCTGCAGTTGACCGAGCGCGTGCACGCGATCAACAAGTCGGCCCCGGTCGCCGGCGAGTTGGTGCGCCGTGCCGTCCAACGGGCGATCGAACGCGAGGCTCGACCGGGAGAGGAAACCAGCACTACCTGAGCCGTTGCGACATCGACGGCCCTCCCAGTTCCGTCCTGGGGGTCGGCAGCTACGAGGAGGACGGGGGCGGACCAGGAGGCGGGTCGTGCGCCGACCCTCTGCCCGGGCAGGTCGTGATGTGATCGTCGTGCCATTGGCGTGCCATTAAGGGCGGTCATCAGGGGGTACTCACGCCCGCTCGCGGGCGGCTCCCCAGGTCGGGGCCGTTGCGCCTGGTGAGTGGGCCGATTTGCAAGCAGGCCGTCAGGGCGGAACAGGCCCTGTCGGTAGGGTCGTGCCATGAAGGCGCATAAGGACCGATGGCCGAAGGTTGGTCCAAGAAGCGGCATCGAAGATGCCGCGCTGCTCATCTTGGAGTGGCTGGCTGAGCAAGGCATCAGCGCCATGATCAGGGTTGACCCGGAAAGGTTGACTGAGGGGCGGCCAGCTTGGACGTTCTCTGCTTATGGCGGCCCGTTGAGCCTAGGAATGCGGGCTGATGGGGTCAGTGCCGAGCAGTGCCTTTCTATCGCGATTGCCAGATTGCGTCACGCCGGAGTTGAGGTTCCGTTTTGACATCGAGCTGTGGCGCGTGCCCGTTGCGCGCCCGTACGGTCGGCAATCAGCAGGGAATCACGGGCACTCACGGGCACTCACGGGCACTCACGGGCACTCGGCCGGCATGCGTGCAGGTCACCGTTTTCGCAGATCAGGCTAGTGGCGTTGAAAGACTTCCCAAGCTGACAGCGCGGGTTCGATTCCCGCCACCCGCTCTCAGAGCCAAGGCCCAGGTCAGGGAAAGATCCCAACCCGGGCCTTGATTGTTTCCGGAGCCTTTCCGATCTTCCGTGCAACCGGCGTGCAACTAGCCCACCGGAGCGAGCGCACCCGCCGAGCCGTTGTCGCCTCGTCGTCGGTCCTGTTGATGTGCCGCTCGATCGCATCGGTGATCGCTTTGTCGCTTTCTCTTACGGCGTACTGGTAGATCATCGCGGCCCGGACGTTGTCGTGTCACATCCGAGCCATCAGGCCCTTGAGCCCGGCCCCAGACTCGGCCGCGATCATGTTTCCGGTGTGCCGGAGATGGTGAACGTGGAGCCCGTCCACGCCGATGGCCTGGACGGCGCACGGCCACGCCGCGAGCTCGTTGTAACCGCTCCGCCGCAGCGGGCCGCCCTTGGGCGCGGGGAAGACGAGGATGCCGGGATCGTCCTTGGCGTAGACGGCCAGGTGTTCCCTTCTTACCACCATGCTCGCTTGGCCGGTCAAGCAGACCGGGGAGATGCGATCGAGAGAGCTGGGACTCCGAATAGGACGCTCGCGCGCCGTTTTTTCCACTTCGATGCGATTCCGTCAAATGCGGCCCGTGAGTTGTTCGCATCAAATGCACTTCGCGTCATCCCACAAGAGGTCAGGCACAGTACACATCATCCCTGAGGAACTCCCTCCGGCGGATACTCCAGCTTCGGATCAGCGTGATCGGTGCAGTTCCCCTTTCGATTCCCGTCCCGCTCTCGGAGCGCAAAGCCAGGTCAGAAACGCCTTCCGACCTCGACTTTGATTTCACGAGCTTGCCTTCGATCTCCCGCGCCCGCCCGCTACGTGCCCGAACCGTCTGGATCTTGCCTCTTCAGGGCGTTAGCGATGGCTCGGTCGCGCTCCGCCCATATGGGTCATCAAGGTCGCGGAGCGTGGCCCCGGACTAGGCGGCGAGCGTGTTGCCGGTGTCATATAGATCATGAACGCGGAACTGAGAGAGACACGCCCTCTTGAGCGCCGCCGTCCAGACGCGGGTGAGCGGGATGGGCGGAAATTCGGTTCGGCGCCTCTACCTCTCCGGCCGCGAGCAGTCGGCTGCCTTGATGGGCGGTCTTGACGGCGGTCGGCCGCGCCATCCTGAATTCACCATGAGGCTGGTGCTCACTCGGGAAGGAGACCCAGGCGCGTATTCGCCCGAGTCGATGCGCCGCTCCAATCCGCGTTCAGTTGCGAGAACACCTCGGCGACCTCATCGCTACCCGCCGGGACGCGGGGCGGTCTCCTGCCTGATCCACTCCAGATAGCCGCCCGTGCTTGTCGCCAGGGGCACAGCCACGATCTGGGGCACCTCTTAGGAGTGCAGCTCTCGCACCCTCACGGTCAGGTCCTCGAAGCGCTCCATGGTGGTCTTCATCAACACCAGTCACTTATCGGCCTCGTTGATCTCGCCTCGCCACCACCACTACCGCGAGGCGATCTCGTCGGCCACCTGAGCCGCCGCAGCCAACCTGGCAGCGACGTCACTGCTGCTCGCGGTTACCTCGATGAACTCAGCCCACGCCGTTTGCCGCGGCGCGCAGCGCCGCGGTGCCCCCGAACCCTCCGCCCTCCGCACCGACCGGACGCTCCGACCGGGGTTGCCACGCCGCGGTACAAATACAGCCGTCACTATCGCCACGTCATGGCCGCCGCCAAAGACGGCTTGAAACGATCGACGAGCCAAGGCTCATTCGTCGGCCCTGACTCACCGGGAACGTGGCTGCAGGTCTTCTGCAGGTGATCTGTGCGGGAGAATGCCCCATGCTCTTTGGGTTGGATGCTCTGGAGAATTACGACTGGTCTTGCTTGGTTCACGCCTATGGCCAGGCCACCGATACTCCCGACCATCTTCGGCGGCTTGTGCGTGATGATGACCCGGCGTGGGAGGACACGATCGTCCACCTTCACACAGCGGTCACTCACCAGGGCTCCGTCTATCCCGCCACGGCCCCGGTCGCGACCGTGGTCGCCGGGTTGCTTCAGGAGCCGAGGTTCGATCGTCCCCTCTCATACGGTTGGCAGGAGCCACAGCGGCCTGTTCGCGCACACCTCCTCGACTTTCTCGCAGCTGTGGCCGAGAGCACCGAGCCGGATCGAAGTGATAGTGAGCTCTGGTCGATGTACCACAATCGTCGGCAGAGAGACCCGGATGACCCATGGGACATCGAAACGCCCGCCTGGGCATACGACGCCGTCATGGAGTGCAGGAGCATCGCTCCCGCCCTGGTGGGTCCGGTCCTGCGATGCTTGTCCGACGGCGATCCACGCACGCGTGTTGCGGCGATATCCGCAGCGGCGGCGCTGTGCCAGGTGCCCACGGTTTCGAGCCGGCGCTCCGAGATCGTTACCCTTATCGAAGATCGTGCTCGCAACGCCGCTACTTTCCACGAGCGCGCCGAGGCGCTGGAGACGCTCGACCATTTCGGCGGTGTGAGCAGGTCATTCCTCTTCGATCGGCATCCCGGCGTTCGGCTCGTCGCGGCGTTCTCCTCAAGCCTCGCACACGATCCTGACAGCTCGTCGGCTGTGTGGCACGCGGTGACCACCGCCGAGCAGGCCGCAGCGTGGTACGCCGATTCGCTCATGCTGCCCGCAACCATAGGTTGGCCGAACCATCTGCTTCACCAGGCGGTCCGCCGGGTGACGAACTTCGCCGAACTCTTGCCCACCGCCGTCGTAGTGGCAACCACGCCGCTCCACCCCACAACTATCAAGGATCTGGAACTTCTCCTGGAGAGGGCCTTTCCGGAGGCGTTCTCGCCAGGCGATTCGCTCGACAATGAGCAGCGAACTTTCCTCCGAGCTCTTCTCGATAACAGTAGCCTCTGGGAGTCGGCGCCTGGGGAAGCGTCACAGGAACTGGGTATTTCTCTCGCTCTCGTAGGATTTCCTGCCGATCATGCGTCTTTGTCGGCCATAGTGGGCTCCTGAGGTTATGAACTGCGCGAGATACGCTCGCCCATTGGGCTGATGCGGTTTGGTGGCCACACCGTCGGTGGGAGCTCAGGTCTCCCGCGCTCCATGGGTCAGAGGCCCCGACGGACATTCGAAAGATTCGAGCTGTCCGTCTTTGAAAGCCGCTGCCCGTGGTGCACGCAGCGGCCCTCTGAGCGAGAGTGCGTACTGCCCGTGTTCATCCGATCTCGACCAACCGCCGGTCCGATACAGCCCGCACGATCGCCCCGCCGAGAATCACGCGTGCTCGAAGCGCTCCCCCGCAGGCCAGCGTTTCCCCGGCTCACGCACGGAGCGGGCCGCCCCTTGGCCACCGGGATGAACAGAGCGCCTGGTTCATTGCCGACGTAGGTGGCCAGACCATCGGGCCGGAGTTCCTGGCGCTGCGATCAGCGTGGATGGAGGGGGGCTAGATCTCCGTTCTCGCCTGCTCGATCTGCCGCACGACGGCATGGGCGCCATGCGCCTGTGCGATGGCGTGCGCCTCGTCGAGTGTCGCGAGCGCGTCCGCCCGGCGGCCCTGGGCGGCGGCGATGTAGGCCAGCCCGACCATGTTGGCGGCCACGCCCGGCAGGGCCCCGATCTCCTGGCGCAGCCGCGACGACTCCTCCAGCCGCTCGCGCGCTTCATCCAGCCGACCGGCCATGTGTGCCGCGACGCCCAGATGCCGCAGAGCCTCGGACTTGGTCAGTTTGTCGCCGACCTGCTCCGCCAACCGGCAGGATTGCTCCAGCTCCGGGACCGCGGTCTCGTTGTCACGCCGGATGACCTGATGTAAGCAGCCGATCCAGAACAACGCCTCGGCCTCACCCCGCACGTCACCCAGCGTCCGGTACAGCTCGATCGCGCGCTCGAACAACGGCAGCTCAGCCGGATCCTCGACGGGCGACGAGCCGAGGCCGGCGCGCTCGCTGAGGAACCGCGCGTGCAGTATCCGCCCACGGGCCAACGTGATATCGGCCTCCACCGCGTCCAGGTCGCGTTCGGCCTTGGTCAACACGCTGGCGTCACCGCTGAACACCGCCTGTTCGTAGAGCGTCCTGGCCCGTTCGATCCGGTCTTCGGCGCTCATCGCTGCCCCCGCCCTGGCATCGCCACCACGTGCTGGTTCGGCCATACCGTACTCCGGTCCGGGATCGCCATGTGGACGGTCGCGATGAGTGGGTTGTCCCGCGTGGCTACGCGCAGGTCATTCGCGCGGATGGCGGCCGGTTCGGGCGGATCGAAGGAGCTGCGGTCCTGCGCCACCTCGTGCTGACATGGCCGTACCGGCCATCTGTGCCGCCCTGGCCGCGAAGGAGAGCGGACACCCCGTCATCCAGGCATGCAGCGACGCCTACAAGTCCTACGCCGTCGATGATGTCCCGGCCTTGACGGCCGTCGCCACCCGCACTCGGCAACCGCCCCGATCAGCCTCTCGCGGCTGCTGGCAGTCACACCAACCTCGACGCGCCGCCACGCGGTTCGAGCTCGCGGGCCGCTCACTTCTCAACACCCCTATCGAACGAAGGATCATGGTGACATGGGCACCTGGATCTACGTACGCGGCTGGCTGGAGTTCTACGGGCAACGGGCCGAGGCGCAGGACATCATCCGCCGAGGAGAAGGAAAGGGGTGGACCTTCCCCGAAGGTGGCTGGCTTGATGCGGCCTGCTATGCCCGCAGCGTCCGCGATGCTGACGAGGTGCTCGCCCCGCTTCGCCAGATCGCTGCCCTGCCGGCCATCGACGAGGACGGCGATCGCGTTTGTGGCCTGTTCTTCGCGTTCCATGAGAAGAACGGTCAAGAGGAGTGGCAGATTCGAGATGGCGACGTCCTCATCCGTCCAGCCTCGCCACGCTATGACTATCTGTGGAAATAGAGGTCTCGGCGCCGGCAGGGGTGCTCCGGCTCCGGGGTGACCGCCGCGCCGGGCGCTGTCGATTCCCGTCACCCGCTCTCAGAGCGAAAAGCCAGGTCAGGGACGTCTTCCCGACCTGGCCGCTGATTTTCGCGGCTTGCCTTCGATGTCTCCCGAGGGCGTCGGCGACGGACCCGTCTCGCTTCATCGGGGTGTGCCGGCGCGCTCGACTCTCGCAGCGGCCGGGATGCCTCCAGCCATCTCCATGTGGGTCTTGCTACCGCATACCCATCTTCCACATCCAGGTGAGCATCGCGATGAGCGCGACGAACATGACACCGGTGGAGGCATACGCAGCCAGGTCGAGCGGACCGGCGGTGTGGGGATAGCCGCCATCAGTTGCTGCGAACATGTAGAAGATGGAGGACAGGAGCGGAAAAGCCACGAAGCCGATACCCACGGAGCCCTGAAGCTGCCGCCGATGGGAATCATCGACCGCCTCTCCTGAAATGGGCTCGGGATGCTCACCTCGTCGAGACCGTCGAATCCCCTCGAATGAGGCTCCTATCGCCAGAGCAACCGCGGTCACTTTGACCGCCAGAAGGAGCCAGAAGAACGGCCCACGCACGTATACCTCGGCGCCGCTGAGCCACCTTGCCAGATAGAGCACTCCCAGCAGCCCACATACGCCTAAGACAACCTTGTGCGAAGCGGGCACTCTCGACAGCATTCCACGATTGTGGTGGGAGCACGTCAACACTGCAAGACCAGCCTCCGGGCCTGGCGTTTCGGCTCGAGGATGATCGCCCCGCCGGTCCGAGGTCCGTGGGTGCTGAGGTGGAAAGGAGGAGTAGGTGTGCTCGGCGCGCAAGGCAGGCCAGGTAAGCGGTTGGTCAGCCACGGTCACTAACGGCCCACCGCCTTTTAAGGAGCTCCGACCCCGGAGCGATCGTCGCGTCTCGCGCCGGGACGATATGTGGCTGAGGCGCTGACCTGGTCGTGTCTTGCGAGGGACTCCGTGCTCATGCCCCCTTGCGGCCTCCCCGGTCGTCGTCCGCGACATCGGGATGGCATACCTCATTGATATTCGATGAGCCCCTGCTCCTGCGCCCACCGCCTGAAACCGCCTGGGCCGAAGGGGAGAAAGTACTCGCCCGCGATCAGATCATCGGCAAGCGCCTCCACCATGGGCACGGTCAGTTGCCCTTCTCGAATCGCACTGCAGAGCAGCGGGAGGGTCGCGGTGACCCGAATGCCTTCCTCTTCGGCGATGGTGCGGGGAACGCTGTCGTCGAGCACCGTCTCAAAACCGCGAGTCTTTCCCAGGGCAAGCACGCCGCATTCGCCGCGGTTCCGTCCATTGGCGACCAGTCGCTGCTCATAGGCCGCGAAGGCCATCAGGAACGTCACGTCATTGCTGCGGTCAACGCTGATCCAGCCTGCGTCGAGGACCTGGCGCAAGGCAGGGTGATCATGGACCTGGTACTTGAGCTCGTGTTCGACGCTCTCCGGGACGATGACAGGGCGGTCACCGGCGAGGAACTTCAGAACGCCCAACCACCCATTCACAGCGAAGTGCCGCAGCGGACCGGTGTCGAAGACTAATGCGTCCGACGGCGGCGTCACGACACGAACTTCCAGATCTCGTCCTCCCTGCGCTTCCGGCGCGAGGGCAGGTCGTATTCGGTGAAGGTGCCGTGGAGGAGTTCCAGCGCGCGTTCCTGGCTGATCCGCTCTTCACGGAAGGCACATAGGATCGCCTTCTGATATGAAACGGGCAGGCTCGTTCCTTCCAGGTCGGCTGAGACAACCAGCCCGAATTCCACGATGTCAGCACGAGTGGTCGTGACACCGCGAACCAGTGCAGCGCCCTCACCGTTGACGAGGTCCAACTCTTCCAGCCTTCTGGAGAGCGTTGCCATGTCGACCCGGAATCTGCTGGCGAGCAGCACAGCAGCTTCGCGAAGTTCGCGCGACCCATACTCGGCCCATGCAGCCCGTACGCCGTGCTCGGGCAGCAGCAGCGCCCGCGCGAACCGGTCCAGGCGCGTCTCGATGTCGCCGCCCTGCCGGTCGGCGACCCTCCAGTCGACGGTGTACTCGTCGGCGATCAGGTAGTGGCCCAACTCGTGAGCCGCCGCGAGGCGGCGGCGTCCCACCTTGTTGTGGCTGTTGACCAGACTCACCCCACCGCGTCGCAGCAAGATCGTCCCGGCGTCGGCTGTATCCACCCCGAGATCGACGGAGAAGATCAGGAGGCCGAGCGCGGCAGCCTTGGCGACCAGGTCGTGCACGGGTTCCGTGTCAGTGAGGCCGAGCATGGTCCGCGCGGTGGCCGCGAGAGCTTCGGCGTCCGATGATGTTCTGGGAGGAGGAGACGGCGCGAAGTCATCTCCAGGCAGCGCGAGCTCGTCAGGGGCCAGTTCATCGACGAACTCGACGTCAGCAGCGATACTCGCCAGCAGTTTGTCGATCTTCGAGTCGACCGTGTCCAGGCCCTGACTCGAGCGATGGGAGACCAGCGCCGGGATCGGCTCCGAGAAGAACGAGGACATGGTCACGCCAAGAGACGCCGCGATATCCGACAGTTCGAGGGCACTGACCTTGCGGATGCCACTTTCGATTTTGTTCACTGCCGTTCGCTCAAGGCCCACGAGCTGAGCAAGTTCGCCCTGCTTCAAGCCGGCCCGTTCACGCGCCTCCCGGACTCTGGCACCGAGCGTCTTCTCGTCCACCTCAGCCATGTGTACGATTTTCGCACACATGGAGGCCAGAGGCACGCACGCGGTTGTGCTACCGCCACCGCCTCTCCGTTCCCCTTCGGTCTGTCACACGTAGGCCACGCCTGGCTTCATCAACAATGACGACGGCGAGGTTCTGGCGGTTCTCGGAGCGGGAGGCGGCGGGGGCCGCCCAGGGGTCTAGCCTCGCGCAGTCCGCGTGTACGCGGGGTGACGACGAGCGACGGTGCCGGGTTGCTGCGGCGTCGGGTTGCCGCTCAGGGCCTGCAGGAGCCGGTCCCGTACGGCGGCCAGCTCGGCGATCCGCTCCTCCAGGACCGCGACCTTTCTCGTCACCGCTTCCACGCTGGGCGGGCAAGCCGGCACCAGTGAGACGTCGCCGTCGTCCAGGCAGGGCAGGAAGTCCCGTACGTCCTGGGCGGTGAAGCCGTTGGACAGCAAGAGCTGGATGTTGCGGACCTTGGTCACCGCTCTGCCGTCGTACTGCCGGTAGCCGTTGGCGGCCCGTTCCGGCTGCAGCAGGCCCTGTTGCTCGTAGTACCGCAGGGCCCGGACGGTGACGCCGCTCGCCCGCGCCAGCTCCCCGATCAGCACCGTCCGAGTTTACGCCTGCTGTCCCGCCGCCACGGAGAGGCCGCCGTCGACGCGGACCACCGTGCCGGTGAGGTACGCGGCCTCGGGGCGCGCCACGTTCACGATCCACCAGGCGATCTCGGCCGGCTGGGCGACGCGGCCGAGCGGGATGCGTCCGACGAGTCCCTCGCCTGCGGCGGCGATCTGCTCCGGGGTGAACCCGGCGTAGGCCAGCACGGGTGTGGCGGTGATGCCGGGCGCCACGGACACGACGCGCACGCCCTTGGGCGCGAGCTCCACTGCCCAGGTGGCCGTCAGGAAGTCGAGAGCGACCTTGGTCGAGCCGTAGACCGAGTTGTCCGGCCAGCCGCCCCAGGGCGGGTTGGAGGACACGTTCACGATCGTCCCCTTCACCGAGGCCAGGTGCGGCAGGGCGGCCTGGGACAGGAAGAGGGGGGCGAGGAGATTGGTGGCGATCTGTTCTTCGGCGGTACGGCGGTCGATCGCGCCGAGCGCGGCGGGGCGGGTGATCGCCGCGTTGTTGACCAGGACGTCGATGCGCCCCAGCCGCTGCGTCGCCGCCTCGACGATCCGCTCGGGACCGTCGGCTGCCGCGGCGTCGGCGGCGAAGGCGCTGATCGAGGAGTGCGCGGCAGCGGCCTCCTCCAGGCGCGCAGCGGTGCGACCGACGACGAGCACCTGCGCGCCCTCCGCGGCGAACCGGTGAGCCGCGGCTCGGCCGATCCCCGTGCCGGCTCCGGTGATCACCACGCCTTTGCCTGCGAAACTGCCCGAGATGCCGCTCATGAGTGTCCCTCTCCGTAAGTGCTCTGTAGGTGCTCTGCACGTGAGTGAACGGGACGCTAAAGGCTGACCTGGGCGTCAAGGTCAAACGCGAGGCTCCACCCGGAGGGCCTGGACGTCTTCTCCCGTCCACCTGAGATCCGCGTCGCCGACGTCCATGGCGACGCGCGCGCTTCAAGGGAAACTCGATGGCGGTCGCTTGTGCACACCGCCATGATGTCCCGATGCGCAAGGCGACCGCTTACCATGGCGCGCTCGGCGACCTTTTCGCCGAGCATGCCGATACGAGCCCTTACAACGCCTACACCGACAGGCCCGCGATGCTGCAACTCGCGGGCGATGTCTCCGGCACGAGAATTCTGGATGTCGGGTGCGGTGCCGGCCATTATGCGGCCGAACTCGTGGCTCAGGGCGCGCGAGTGGTCGGCATCGAGGGCAGCGTCACGCTGTTGCGCCACGCGCGGGCACGCGTGGACGGCCGTGCGGAGCTACTCCTCCACGATCTGGAAGAGCCGCTCGACTTCGCCGGCGACGCGTCGTTCGACGGCGTGGTCTGCGCCCTCGTGTACGAGCACGTCAGGAACCGGATGCGACTGCTGGGCGAGTTGCGCCGCGTCCTGCGACCGGGCGGATGGCTCCTGGTGTCGATCACTCACCCCACAGCCGACTGGCGCCACTTCGGAGGCTCGTACTTCAGCCACGACTGGAGAGATCTGCCTCTCGGCGACAGCGGGCGCTCGATCCATTATCAGCGCATGCCGTTGGAGACCTTCCTGGGCGAGCTGTTGGCCGCGGGATTCGTCCTGGAGCGGCTGGTCGAACCCCGGCCGATCGCCGACCTGCGGGAGATCGACGACGCCGCCTACGACAAGTTGCACGAAGCACCGTCCTTTCTAGCCGTGAGAATGCGGCGTCCCTGATCGCTGTCCATGGGACGAGTCATGCCGACCGGACGTCTTCGGCCGGCGCGGCAACCGCGGGATCAGGCATGTGCGTCGCCTTGGGCAGCAGGAGCGGGGTGGCGAGCAGGAGAACGCCGGAGACGGTGATCGCCGCAAGCGGGCTGGTGAGTGTCGCGAGGACCCCCCAGATCAGCATGAGCGCGGCCTGCGCGAGTTTGCTGCTGATGCTCCATGCGGTGAGGACCCGCGCGGTGCGGTCCACGGGGGTGCGTTGCAGGCGTTCCGTCGCGTGGATGGGGTTGAAGACGCCCATGCAGGTGATCAGCAGGGCCTCGACGACGATGACCGTGAGGAGTCCGGGGATGCCCGGTTGGGTGAACGCGAGGCCGAGCGGGAAGAGAGATCGCAGCCAGCCGGAGACGATCAGGACACGGTACCGGCCGTGGCGGGCGACGAGGCGCGCGGAGAGGCGGGCACCGACGAAGCCGCCGACGGCCGGGAGACCGAAGGCGAGACCGTACTGCCAGGCCGGGAAGTGGTACTGGCCCAGCAGGAGGACGGACAGGAGCGGGAGGGTGGCCATGATCAGGCCGCTGACGGTCACGGAGTTGAAGAACAGACGGCGCAGGACGCGGTCGTGGAGGATGAACCGCCAGCCGTCGAGCAGGTCGGCCGCACGCATCCTGGTGCCCGGGTCGCGAGGTGCCGCGACGTCGCCTCCACGGATGCGCAGCACTCCGAACGCGGACAGCAGGTAGCTGAGGGCATCCGCCCCGACGGTGATGATCGGGCCGAGCAACCCGATGAGCGCCCCGCCCAGAGGCGGTCCCACCGCGGTCGCCACCCACGCCGTGCCCTCGAACCGGCCGTTCGCGACGAGGAGGTGGTCGCCGCGCACGAGGTGTTTCAGGTACGCCCCGGAGGCGGCGGTGAAGGCGATGCCCGCCGTTCCCGTGACGACCGACACGACGAGCAGCTGGCCGTACGACAGCAGGCCCAGCAGGTACGTGATCGGGACGCTCGCCATGGCGAGGAAGCGGACCAGGTCCATCGCGATCATCACTGGGCGCTTGGCCCGGTGCTCGACCCAGGGTCCGAGCGGGACGGCGACGATCGCCGCGACCGCGAGTCCGGCGGCTTCGAGGAGCGAGACGGCGAATGCCGGCGATTCCAGGACCTGAACGGCGATGAGCGGGAACGCCCCGAAAGCGATCCACGTGCCGTACGTGCTGACGGCGTAGGCCGACCACAGCCAGCCGAAGCCGGCCCCCAATCTCACGCGCACGTGACTCCTTAAGCGACAACCGGATGTTTGGCGGGTCGAATCACACCAGCCGCGAGGCAGCAGAATCAAACAACCGGTTCTCCGCCGGCCACAACGATCGGTTGGGCGTCCTTATGCTGAGGCGATGGACACGGAAGCGGTGCGAACGTTCGTCCTGGCGGCCGAGGTCGGGCAGTTCCAGCACGCGGCCGACGAGTTGGGCGTGACCCAGCAGGCGATCTCGAAGCGGATCGCCGCCCTGGAGCGCGAGCTGGAGGTCCGCCTGTTCACCCGGACCGCCCGAGGGGTCGAGCTGACGATCGACGGCCAGGCGTTCCTGCCGCACGCACGGAGCATCGTCGCGGGTGTCGAGCGCGCCATCACCGCGGTCAGGCCGGACTCACGGGCTCTGCGGATCGACGTCCTCGGGTTCCGGAGCGGGCAGGCCGTCGTCCTCCACGACTATTGGCGGTCGCATCCCGAGACCGCCCTCGACGTGGTGACCCTGAAAGCCGCCGATCCGCACGTGGCGGTCGCGGCCATTCGAGCCGGCGATGTCGACGCCTCCTTCCGCACCGTCACCGACCCGGCCGCGCTGCCACGCGACCTCGACATGGTTCACGTCATCGACTTCCCGCTGGAGCTCCTCGTGGGGCCGAGGCATCCGCTCGCCTCCGCGCGAACGCTGACACCATCCCAGTTGCGCCGCCATCGGATCTGGGTGCCGGGTATCGCGCCGAAAAGCGAATGGGCGGACTTCTACGACCAGCTCGCCACTGCTTTCGACCTTCGCGTCGACGGGGCGGGCCCGAACTTCGGCGTCGAAGCGCTGCTCGACACCCTCGCGGAGTCCGCGGACGTGGCCACTCTCGTCGGCTCGCGCGACCGCCTCGTCTGGCCGACGAGCTACGACCTGCGCCGCATCCCGGTCGTGAATCCGACGATCGCGTACCCGCAATCGCTCATCTTGCCCCGATCGAATCCGCACCCCGGACTTCGGGCGATCATCGACTACTTCCGGAGTCTGGCGACATTGCCTGAGACGGCCTGGCTTCCGTCGTGGGCGACGCCGCGCCGTCGATGACGGCCGACGGAACAGACGCGGCCGCCTACACCTTCACGCCGGGCTCAGGCCAGATCCATGAGCAGCTGGGAATAGACGTACATGTCGCGGCGCTCGCCGCCGATCTCCTGCCAGCCGCGCAACAGCCCTTCGCGGACGAAGCCCGCCCGCTCCGCCGCCTTCCACGACGCCGCGTTCCACGGCTCGACATGCAGCTCCAGCCGCGGAATCCGCAGATGCTCCAAGCCCCATGACGAGATCGTCCGCAACGCCGCACAGGCGATGCCTCTGCCACGGGCGGAGCCGGCCACCCAGTAACCCACCGAAGCGCGTCCGTGCGGTCCCGGCCACAACCCGATCTGCCCCAGAGCACGATCATTTCCGGCGTCCGCGATCGCGAACGAATACCCCACCCCGTCGGCGGCCCTGCTCCACTGCCGGCGGATGAAGGCCGCGCCCTCCGTGTCCGAATAGTTCGACGGCACGCTGCTGATCAGCGGAATGTACGGATCCCCGGCGGCCTCTTCGACCACCGCGAGGTCGTCGAGCCGCCATGGACGAAGGAGAACCCCCTCACGAGCCGGCAACTGCGGGACCACGAGCGAAGTGTCCATGCCTGAACGGTACTGGTCATGCCCTGGATGCCTCATGAGCAGTTCAGCATTCCGGCTGCGGCAGGCTCCACAGGTGGAGGGTGGTCCGGTCCTCGGAGATCGAGTACCAGGCGCCCTCCCCCGCCGATCGGGGAGCTCCCGAGATGGGGAAGGGGTAGACGATCCGGCCGCGCACGGTCATCGTGCGTCGATCGACGAGCCAGTGGCGGGGGTCCCGCGCGGAGGACTCGGTGCCGACCACGGCGAGCTCGTCGTACGGGAACGCCCCCTCGTGGTCCCAGCGGGCGCGGTCGTCGGCCGCGCCCGAGGGCGGGGGCACGGCTTCGTCGGCGTCCAGACGCCGCAGTTCCGTGCCGTCCTCCGCCCGGTGCAGGTAGAGGGTCCACTGTCCCGGGTCCGTGGTCAGGAAGTGCTCCCCGGTCGGGCTCACGGCGAGGAGGACCTCCTCGGCGAACCGCCGGACGGTGAACGTCGCGCCGTCCCAGTGCCCCCACAGCACGGGCGAGTCCTCCTCACCTTCGGCGACGGTCAGCCCCATGTACGCCGGGTCCGGATGGGGGAAGTGGGCCGAGGCCGACCCCACGGTCATCGTCTCGGCCCGCGTCAGCACCGTGCCGTCGGCGGGGTCGATGATGAGCCACTCCTCGTTGATGTCGTCCCCCGCGTGGCCGCGGACGTGGGCCCAGAGGAGCTTGCCGTCCGAGGAGAAGGCCGCCGAGCCGCTGTCCGCGTGGCCGTGGTCGTCGTCGGCGGCGTACTCGGAGAACGAGGCGTGGGCCTCGGCGCACTCGGCGGCGGACCAGCAACCGTGCCGGAGCTCCCACCGCACGGCGCCGGTCCGATCCACGGCCCGCAACGCGTGAACGCCGGCGAACACGGCGACGTCACCCGCCGGGGACACCGCCACCGAGCCGTATCGGCGCGGCCAGGGCGCGGGGAAGCGGACCTCCGTTTCCGGCCCGTCCAGGTCGCGTACCACCAGCTCGGTGTCCCCGCGCTGCACCAGCAGCCTGCGTCCGGACCAGTGCGGCACCAGCGGGGCGTCCGCCGAGGTGGGGTCGAGCGGGACGGCGGCCAGAAGCCGAGCGGCGAACGGGGCGCAGTCCCCGTTGAGGGCATCTTGCGACATGGTTCCGGCATCGTCGCACATGCGCCGGTGCGGCCACATCCGTGCCGTCCGGCGAGCGTAGGCTTCTCCGGTGAACACCCCAAGGGCCTCTTGGCGCAACACCACGCACGACTGGGCGAGCGGCGTGGACGCCGAGCACCTCTCGCAGATCCGGCGGAACCCGGCCGTTCTCGCGCCAGGCGGCGTCCGTCATCTGGTCCTCGAGGTCCTCGCCTACGCGGCCGACGAAGCGGAGAGCGGCGGCGGCGGGCGTTGCGTGGTCATCCTCCACCCCGACGGCTCTATGTCCGTGGCGGACGACGGGCGAGGCACCGACACCCGCGTCGACGATCAGGGGCAAGTCGTGAAAAAGCCGGTCATGGCGTCGAAAGACCTGCGCTTCTTCGACAACTCTGACGCCCCGCTGCTGCCCGACGGTCATCCGCGCCGAGGCATGTCCGTCGTCGCGGCGTTCAGCGTCTGGCTCGTCCACACCAACCGTCGCCGAGGCGGGGCCTGGACCCAGCGCTACGAGCACGGTGTTCCCGTGACCGGTCTGACGCCGATCAGCGATGACGGCACCACGGGGACGACCGTCCACTTCCTCCCCGACGGGCACCTCGGTGAGCCGGGCGAGGGGCTGGCGGGCGAACTGGTCGGGTTCGCCGGCCAGTGGGGCATGTTGTCGGTCGAGGTGGACGACCGCCGCAGCCGCTGACGGGCGGAGCGCGGAGGGGCCGGGCCGCGTGGCCTATGTCCGCTTGAGGCGCTGGAGGCCCTTGCCGGGGCGCCACAGGTCGATGACCATGACGGATCCCTCGATGTGCGTCAGCACGACCTCGCGGATGTCCGCCCGGAAGAAGTGGGAGTCGGGGAAGGCGTCGGGACCGTGGCCGCGCGCGGCCAGCATCGGCGCGATCCGGTCGCGGTCGGTGACCTCGACCGCGCACCCGGACAGCTTCGTGTCACCCGGCGAGGGGGCGGAGTCGCCGGCGCCCAGGAGGACCGGAGGCCCGTGCAGCGCGAAGCGGGGATCACGCCGCAGGTCGCGGGCCTTCAAGGCGCCAGGCATCGATCCGAACCACAGGTCGTCGCCGACGATGTACGCCTCGATGCCGCTGACCCGCGGCGAGCCGTCCCTGCGCAGGGTCGCGATGGTCTTGTGCTTGTGCGACTCGAACGACTCCCGGACCCGGGCGGCGAACTCCGGCTCCGCCTCGGTGACTTCACGCCAGTTGGCCATGCGATCTCCCACCATGACGATCTCGGACGACGACGGCCCAGCGTGTCATACGGCACCGACAAAGACGGTCTGGTCGATCCCCCGCCGTCCACGATCGCCGACAGGCGGGATTCGGACGTTCAGCCGAGCTCGGCCGGGTCGATGGCGCCCGCCACGGCTCGGTACCCGGCGTCGTTGAGGTGAAGGTGATCGCCTGAGTCGTAGGCGGGATCGAGCCGGTCGCCGTCGGCGGGCGAGGCGGTGACGCGGTCGAGATCCACCACCGCGTCGAACGCGGCAGAGGCACGGATCCAGGCGTTGACGGCCTCGCGCTTGGCCTCACTGCGGTCGGTGTAGTACGCCGATCCCTTGACCGGCATCATCGTCGCGCCGATCACCCGCAGGCCCTCGGCGTGGGCCATCCGGATCAGTTCGCCCAGCCCCGCGATGACCTGACCGGCGGAGACGTCGGGATAGGGGGCGAAGATCGGGGAGGGAGGCGCCGCCGCCAGTTCGCCGATGCCGATGTCGTTGACGCCGGCCAGGATGACGACGGTGCGCACGCCGGGCTGGCCGAGGACGTCCCGGCGGAAGCGGGCGGTGGCCTTCTCCCCGAACCACGCCGAGTCGACGGTGACGCGGTTTCCGGCGATGCCCTGGTTCAGCACGGCGCGGGGCGTGCCGGTGGCGGCCAGGAGTTCGGCGAGTTCGTCGGGGTAGCGGTTGTCGGCGTCGGCGCTGCTGCCGGCTCCGTCTGTGAGGGAGTCGCCGAAGGTGACCACGCCGCCGTGGCGCGCCGTGGGGATCACGTCCACTCCGGTGAGGTAGTACCAGGACTGCGTGGTGTCGGTGAAGGCGGCGGCGCCGACGTCGGCTGCGTGGTCGCCGGCGGCCCGGTACGTGGTGGCGAGGGCTTGCGCGTGGTAGGTGGCCGGACCGGTCGGCTGGTTCGCGAAGAACGTGATGGTGAGCGAGTCCAGGGCGGCCGGCCGCAGCGGCACCGGGTCGGTGGCGAGGTCGGCCCCGGCCGGGACGGTGAAGGCGCGCTTGCCGCGGACGGTCAGCCGGCGCAGCGATCCGGGTTCGACGGCGGCTCCGAGGGCGGTGCGGGCGAGGGTGGCGTGGTCGATGGTGAGCGGGGTCGTGCCGTAGCGGTTGGACAGCCGGATCCGGGCGGCTTTCCCGCCGACGCTGATCCGGACGATCTGGCGCACGGTCTGGCGGGTGAAGCCCTGCTGTGACCAGTTGGGGGCGAAGCTGACGCCGGGGCGCTGTGGCGCGGCGGTCCAGGTCGCGCTCCAGCCGGGACCGGCGGTGTCCGGGAGCTGCCGGGCGGTGTCCGGGAGCTGCCGGGCGGTGTCCGGGAGCTGCCGGGCGGTGTCCGGATATGCGGCGGCGGCGCCGGTCAACAGGGCACAGACGGTGATGGCCGCGACGGTCAGCAGCCGTCGCGTCGCGGAGGACATGATGGTTCTCCCCGGGTGGCGGGTCAGTTGGCGGCGTCGAAGAAGGCGTACAGGTGGCGGATGCGCCCGTCGGCGAAGACGGCGACGTCGGAGCCGGTCGCGGCGGGGGCGGCGACCTCGGGATCGCCGAACCGCCAGAAGAGGCGAGCCTGATGGTGGTGCACGTCCACCGGGGCGGTCAGGCTGAAGCGGAAACCGGGTGGAACACGCCGCTGCAGGGTGGCGAACGCCGCATCCAGCGCGTCGTGTCCTTCGACGGCGATCTCCGGGTCGGTGTAGGTGCAGTCGGGGGTGAGGATCTCCTCGATGGTGGCGCGTCGCCGGACGGCGTCGGTGTCGTTGACGGCGTCGATGAACCGGTGGATGAGGTCGGTGTAGTTCATGGGTTTCTCCTGGTCAGTGCTGGACGGTGACGACGATCTTGCCGACCTGGGCGTTGGACTCCATGTAGCGGTGGGCCTCGGCGATGTCGGCCAGGTCGAAGGTGCGGTCGATCACCGGGGCGAGCGCTCCGGCGCGCAGGCCGTCGGTGATGAAGGTCTCGGCCCGGCGAACCCGTTCCTCATCGGCGAACAGGTGGAAGACGGCGTAGCCGTAGACGTTGATCGGCCACCACATCGGCAGCGGGGTGGGCCGCCCGTCCAGTGAGCCGTAGACGATCAGCATGCCGTCCGGGGCCACGGCCCGTGCCAGGTCGGGCAGGCCGGGCCCGGCGACGCCGTCGAGGATCAGCCGCGCGCCTCGCTCCCCGGTGAGGGCGTGCACCTGCCTCGCCACGTCACCGTCGTCGGCGGCGATCACGTGGGCGGCGCCCGCGGCCAGGAGCCGGTCGGTCTTGGCGCCGGTCCTGGTCACCGCGATGGGCCTGGCGCCCAGATGGGCGGCGATCTGGACGGCTGCCAGGCCGACGCTGCTGGAGGCGGCCGTGACGACCACATCGTCGCCGGGACGCAGTCCGCCGACCTCGACCAGCGCGCCGTAGGAGGTGAACGCGGGCACCCAGATGGCCGCGCCGGTCACGGCGTCCATGTGCTCCGGACGGCGGATCAGCCGCTCGGCCGCCACGACGACGCGCTCGGCCTGGACGCCGTGGACGGACATCCCCTCGTCGTTCGGCTTGGCCACGATGCTGACCGCGTCTCCGGTGGCGTAACCGGTCACGTCGCGTCCGACGGCCTCCACCACGCCGGCGGCCTCGGTTCCCAGGCGCGAGCCGGGAAGCACCGCGTCGTAGTAGTACCGGCCGGTGCGCAGGAACACCTCGCCCCGGTTGAGCCCGAACGCGTCGATGCGCACCCGCACCTGGCCGGGGCCGGGTTCACCGATCTCCACGTCGGAGAGATAGAGCACCTCGGGACCGCCGAGCTCGTCGAACAGGACCGTCCTGGCCTTCATCACGGACTTCTCTCTGCCGCACGGATGATGATGCGCCGTTCTAACTCAGAACGGCGTTCAGACTTTGTGCGCCGTACTCTAACGTAGCGGTGTAAGCTGTCAAGCGTGCAAGAGCAGACAGCGGGCCGCCGGGCACGGTTGCGGGCGCAGACCACCGCGGAGATCAAAGCCATCGCGCTCAAGCACCTCAGTGAGGGCGGCCCCGACGCCGTCTCGCTGCGGGCGATCGGCCGCGAGATGGGCATGAGCGGCAGCGCCATCTACAGCTACTTCGACACCCGCGACGCGTTGATCACCACCTTGATCAACGACATCTACACGTCGCTGCTGGACCAGGTGGAGAGCGCCCGCGACGCCGTCCCCCCTGACGACATCGCCGGCCGTATCGTGGCCTGGGGGCAGGCCGTACGCCTCTGGTCGCTGTCCAACCCCCAAGGCTTCCGGCTCATCTACGGCGATCCGGTCGCCGGCTACCACGCGCCCACCGGAGGACCGGCCCCCGAGGCCGCCAAACGCGCCTGCCTGGGGCTCACCGAACTGGCCGCCGCCGCCTGGCCGCGAGCGAAGGCCACCCAGGCGTTCATCGAGCACCAGTGGTCGGACTTCTCGCCGGGACTGGCCGACACGGTCCGCGAGCACTTCCCGGACCTGCCCCCGGCCGCCGTCGCCCTCGCGCTGCGCATGTGGGGCCGCATGCACGGCCTGATCGCCCTGGAGGTCTACGGCCATCTCGGCACGCAGACCGGCGATCCCGCCAAGCTCTACCACGCTGAGCTGCTCGACCTGCTCAGATCCCTAGGGCTCCAGGTGGAGCACGTGCGCCACCCGGGGACGCCGCGAGCCTCGGCCTGAGCCGTTGGGCGACGTACCGCAGAAGAAGATGGCCGACGGCGACGGCAAGATGCCGGTCAGCGCCACCAGTCGTCGAGCGGGGTGACCGGGACGGTCCGCTTGTGCCGGGTCGCCAGGAAGATCGACTCCACCTTCGCCGCCAGCTCCGGCGTGACGCCTGCGCCTTCCAGATAGTCGTCGATCTGGGCGTACGTCAGCCCGAGAGCCACCTCGTCGGGCAGCGCGGGACGGTCGTCCTCGAGATCGGCGGTCGGCACCTTCTCCCAGACGCTCGGCGGAGCGCCCAGCTCCTGCAGCAGGGCGGCGCCTTGGCGCTTGGTCAGCCCGGTCAGCGGGGTGACGTCGGCGCCGCCGTCCCCGTACTTGGTGAAGAATCCGGTCACCGCCTCCGCCGCGTGGTCGGTGCCCACGACGAGCAGACCGAGCTGCCCGGCGATCGAGTACTGGATCACCATGCGCTCACGGGCCTTGATGTTGCCGCGCACGAAGTCCCGCAGGTGGGGCTCCCCGCCCAGCAGCTCCCGCAGGCCGAGCGCCGTCTCGGCGCCGGCGGCGTCGGCGCTCGGCTTGACGTTCACCGTGATCGACCGGTCGGGCCGGATGAACTCCAGCGCGATCTGGGCGTCGTGCTCGTCGGCCTGCACACCGTACGGCAGGCGCACCGCGACGAAGACGGCCTCGTGCCCCTCGGCGCGCAGTTCCTCACTGGCGAGCTGGCACAACCTGCCGGTCAGCGTGCTGTCCTGGCCGCCGCTGATCCCGAGCACGTAACCCTTGGCCGGGGTCGATCGCAGGTAGTCCTTGAGGAAGTCGACGCGCTGCCGGATCTCCTCTTTGGGGACGATGGTCGCCTTGACGCCGAGCTCGGCGAGGATCTGCTGCCGTAGGTTCGCCATCCAGGTACTGTACTGACCGAAAATCGGCTGGTTCGGGGCGGGGCCTGCGCGGATCGTTCCGCAGGGCCGACCGGGACGTCCGCCCGGCCCCTTACCGGCGGGCTCTCCTCCGCTGCGCGTACCTGGCTTTCGTCCATGACAGCCGTTCCACGCGCGCCTGCTCCTCGTCACAGCATTCGCGCCCGATGCCCATCTCGATCCGGTCGAGGACTTCCGGGCCGTGCTCGGCGACCATGAGCCGTACCCAGCCGCCGTACACGCGTGCCAACCTGTGGCGCCGCCTGCCGAAGCGGGCGAAGTAACGGCCGACGGCGGCCTCGTTCTCCACGTCCGTGCTCATGTCGCTCCTCCGGTACGGTCCCGCCGCGCCGGAGGTCGCCGGGCGCGTCCGTTCGGGAAAGGTGTCGATCGGTCAGCCGGCGTCCGGGACGTAGGTCAGGTTGAGCACCCCCGTCTGGAACGTCTCGGACCTGACCAGCTTCAGCGGGTGAGTGGGAGTGTCCTCGAACAGCCGCTGCCCGCGCCCGACGGCGATCGGGTGGACGAGCAGGTTCAGCTCGTCGAGCAGCCCGTTGGCCAGCAGCCACCGCACGGTCGTCGCCGACCCGGACATCTGGATGTCGCCGTCGGTCTGCTTCTTGAGGTCGCGCAGCCTGGCCGCGACGTCGCCGTTGACGACGGTGGTGTTGTTCCAGTCCGCCTTCTCCAGGGTGTTCGACACGACGTACTTGCGCATGTCGTTGAAGGACCGGGCGATGTCCTGGTCGGCCTCCGTCGTCGTCCAGTACGCGGCCCACTCGTCGTACAGCCTGCGTCCCATGAGCATCGCCGCCGCGCCCTGCATGCCCGCCTCGACCACGGCCCCCATCTCGTCGTTCCAGTACGGGAAGTGCCACTTGTCCGGCGACTCGACCACGCCGTCCACAGAAATGAAGAAGTTCGAAATGATCTTAGCCATCGCTCCGCTCCTCGAACGTCCAGGTGATGGTGCGAGGCTAGGCGGGACCGGACGCTCAGGTCTTGTACAGAAGCGACAGCGGCTCCGCCGCGTCGAGGTCCGTCAACCGCGTGGCGGTGCGGCCGATGTAGCGGGTCAGCGACCGAGCCAGATGCGGCTGGTCGAAGTACCCGAGCCGGTGGACCACGTCCTGGATCGGCACGCCTTCCCGGATCAGGACGGCCGCCCGCCTGGCCCGGTCGATCTGGCGGACGGCGCCGCGGGTGAGTCCGGTCGCGGCCACGAACCGCCGCTGGAGGGTGCGTTCGGACACGTCCGGCGGCGCACCGTGAAGGGCGGCGGCGACGACCGGATCGCGTTCCACGATGCCTTCGCGCACCATGCGCCGTACGAAGGTCTCGGCGTTCTCGTAGTCGGGGAGGCGCCAGGAGGAGCCCTTCAACCAGAACGACCTGGGCGTCACATCCGGGATCTCCGCGGAACCGTCGACGAGCCGGCTGGTCGGAAGATGCGGCATCGAAGTGCCGAGCGAGAAGAGGATGCCGAAGAACGTGGCGCCCTCGGGGACGGGGGCGTGGCCCGCCTTCGTCTCGGGGCCCATGACGGCCGCGCTGACCTTGCCGCGGTGCTGCCAGAAGACCAGGTCCAGATGCGCGGCCGCGATCGACGTCATCCTGCTCACGTCGTGGCTGGTGCTGCGCCACACCCGTTCGACGTACGGCGAATCGGACGGTCGGCTCTCGACCTCCAGGCCCATCCGGGTCCTTCCTCTCGGCTCCGCCGGCTTGCGCCGACGTTCCCATGATGCGGGAGAACGGGCATCTGCGGTCAGCGGATGCGCACCTCCCGGCGACTGTCGCCCAGGTGATCGAGAAGAAGCCGCAGCAGGGCCTCGGGGTCCTCCAGGTGCGGATCGTGCCCCGTCGGCAGACGCGCTTCCCGTACCAGCCGCGACTCTCGGGTGACCTCCTCGAGCTGTCGTCGCACCCAGGCGCAGTAGGCGTTCCAGGCAGGGACGAGATGGTCGGGGAACACGGCCGCGAAGGCCGTCGCGTCACCGCTGACGACGAGGACCGGGCAACGCGCGGCACGATAGGCGGCGAACAGGTCCAGGGCGTCTATCTCACGCATCACCTGGAGGAAGGACTCGGGAAGCCCTCGGCCCATCTCCTCCAGGAACGCGGTCATCTCCCGGCACGCCCGCGCCGCCATGGCGTCGTCGAGGCCGGAGAACTGGCCGGGCCGCGTCGGATTCCCGTGGCCGTCGAGATTGACCGCGAGCGGGCACTCCGGATGTTCTCCGGCCCACAATGCGGCGACCATTCCGCCGAGGGAGTGTCCGACGACCACGGGGCGATGGAGCCCGTATTCCTCGGCGACGGCGGCGACGTCTGCCAGCGCCTCCCGCCATGACCATGGCGCCTGGCCCGATTCCCCGTGGCCGCGAAGGTCCATCGACACCGGGCGGAAGCCGTTGCCGGCCAGCAGCCGCGCCATGACGTCCCAGTCCCGGCGCGTGCGCCCGCCACCGTGCAGAAGGAGAACGTCCTTGCCCTGCCCGCCGTGGTCTTCGGCCACGATCGGCACGTCACCGATCACGAGCCTCCGGGCCGCGCCCACGTCCGCCCTCGTCACTCCCACCCTCCGCCCCTCCGCTGCCCTCTTCGTGACACGCTATGGGGGTCAGCGCCGAGGAGCGATCGGGATGACAACCCCAGGTCTGACTCCCCACCCCGAGATATCAGACCGTGGTCCGACGCGCCACGCCTGCCCTTTCCAGCATCGTGAACGGCATGTTGAAGTCACTCGCGATGGCGCTGGTCCTGGTGAGCACCGGAGGCGGGGCGCACGCCCAGCGCGCCGCCGACGCCCTCGACTGGAGCGCCTGCCCCGACGACAAGATCGGCATGACGTGCGCCGACCTCCAGGTCCCCGTCGACTGGAAGGACCCCGGCGGTCGCAAGATCACCCTCAAGCTGGGCCGCCTGGCCGCCACCGGCACGTCGGAGGGCGTCGCCCTCGTCGCCTACGGCGGGCCGGGCGCCCCCGGCGTCGCCCTCACCGAGTCGCAGTCGAGCTGGTGGACCGACCTGCGCAAACGCATGGACATCGTCACCTGGGACACCCGCGGTTACGGCGTGCAGTTCCGCGGCCTCGGCACCGGCCTGCCCTGCCTGTGGACCCGCACCCCGATCCCCGAGTTCCCGCGCGACGACGC
The DNA here is from genome assembly GCF_013363995.1 of Nonomuraea rhodomycinica. Taxonomy (GTDB): domain Bacteria; phylum Actinomycetota; class Actinomycetes; order Streptosporangiales; family Streptosporangiaceae; genus Nonomuraea; species Nonomuraea rhodomycinica. Next base: position 198,632 of record NZ_JABWGO010000013.1, read on the forward strand.
CGACCTCGGCCGGCTGTCCGACACCAACCGCGGCCAGGCGGAGGTGTGCCGCCAGGCCGATCCCGCGCTCTTCGCCAACATGAGCTCCGCCGACCACGCCCGCGACGTGGAGGCCATCAGGAAGGCCCTCGGCGGCGCCAAGCTCAATTACTACGGCGCCTCCTACGCCGGCTTCTACGGCCAGGCCTACGCCCGCCTCTTCCCCGACCAGGTGCGCGCCATGGTCCTCGACGGCACCTGGAACCACAGTCCGGCCGACTGGAACCACGAACTGGAGGAGATGGCCAAGGGCAACGAACAGTTCCTGACCCGCTTCTTCGACTGGTGCGCCACCAACGGCTGCAAGAGCATCCGCGGCACCTGGCGGGCCCTGGTGGCCAGAGCCGATCGCACGCCCGTCCCCGCCACGAAGAACGTCGCCTACACAGGCCGCGACCTGCAAGCCTTCGCCATCGCGTCGGCCCGGCAGGGCAAGACCGCCTGGCCGGCGCTGGCCCAGGCCATCCGCAAGGCTCACGCCGGCGACGCCTCCGCCTTCGTCCCCGCCCGCGGCGCCCGCTACCCCGACCAGGCCACCGGCGTGACCGAATGCACCGACTGGCCCCGTCCCGCCGACCGGAAGGAGCTCGACGCGACCGTCGCGCGCCTGCGACAGGCCGCCCCCAACGCCGGCACGGCCGGCACCATAGCGACCGGCACCCTGCAGTGCATCGGCTGGCCGGCACCCGTCACCAACCCGCCCGCCCCGCTCCCCAAGACGCTTCCGCCCCTGCTCGGCGCCGGCGCCTGGGGCGAGTCGGACGCGGTCGCCAGAGCGATCGACCAGGTCCCGGGCAGCGTCACGATCATCCATGACGGCCCCGGCCACACCCTCTACGGCGTCAACCCCTGCGCACGCGACCACATCAACCGCTATCTCACCGACAAGGTCCTCCCACCGAAGAACACGACATGCTGACCCCACGCCGTCCACGCCGTCCACGCCGTCCGCGCCGTCCACGCCGTCCACGCCATCCGCGCCCTGCCGCCTCCGACGCCACAGCCCATGGGGCTGCCCTTCTGGCCGCAGGTCACCGAGCGCTGACCGGATCACCCACCCGGATCCGGCCCAGCTCCAACGGCACCAAGCGGATACCGAACCACGTCTTGCCGTCCCACTTGCGGTGCCTGGCCAGGGTTCGTAGCGGTTCCTTGCCCTTGACCTGGGTCTCCGGATCGATCGTGGTCACGGCGCACCGGTCGCAGAGCTCCGAGACACGGAACGGAACCGTGCCGATCCGCACCTCGCTCCAACGGTCCTCCGCGAACGCCTCCGCACCCTCGATGATCACGCTGGGCCTGAACCGCACCCGCGACAACCGCCCCGGCACGCCCACCTGACTCACCGACCCACGGCTCACCGACCCGCCTTGACCACGGACGACAGACATCTCCTCGCCCCGCAAGGGCGCAGACCCGCCCCGCAGAGGCGCAGACCCACCACGCAGAGGCTCGGGCCCACCACGCAGGGGCGGGGACCCAGCCCGCAAGGGCGCGGACCCACCTCGCACAAGCGCGGACTCGCCGCGGACAGGCGTATCCTCACCGTGGTCGGTCGCCGCCTCGCCCTGGTCGATCGCCACCTCACCCTGATCGGTCGCCGCATCGCCCTGGTCGGTCGCCGCATCGCCGTGGTCGGTCGCCGCATCGCCGTGGTCGGTCGCCGCCTCGCCGTGGTCGGTCGCCGCATCGCCGTGGTCGGTCGCCGCCTCGCCGTGGTGGTCGGCCACCTCGCCGCCGTGCTTGGCCGCCTCCTCGGCCAACCACTCGTCCAGGACACGTGCCGACGACTCCGAGATGAGCAGGAGCGGCGCGTCCCACGCGAAGCTGACCACCTCACCGGGCAGCCCACCGTGCGCGGGGTCGATCGACCTCCGTCGGGGATCGTCCAGCCACACCAGCCTGGCCGGGCGGCCGAGCAGTTCGGTGAACCAGGCGTGCGCCGAGCCGTCGGCGAGCACCGCCCGGTCCAGGCCGGTGAAGCCGACCGGCGTGGTCGCTCCCGTGGCGGGCGGCACGATGAGTTGCTCCATCCCTCGTGCCGCCAGGCGTAGCCCACCGTCCGGAGTGGGGTCCGCGGCGACGGAAGCCAGCCGCGGGAACTCGCCCAGCCACAAGTTGTCGCCCCGCTCGTCGACGACCGCCCACCGGCGGTCCCCCTCCAACCCCCAGGGGTGAATGACCGCCTCCGCCAGAGAGCGACTCTTACCGGACTTGAGCGGATAAATCATGATTTGATCAAGAAACATGGCCGCAGCTTATGCGACGTGACAAACAATTCATATAGGCGAATAGCCGCATTTACCGACATCCACATAGATAAGCTTTATCAGCGCCTATATACCCGAATAGTGCACCTCCGCCAGCACGCCCATATCTCCTGCTCGACCGCGAGCACGCCCGTGCCCGACGCCACGCGACCGTGAGCATGCCTTTCTCCCCGTGACTCACGTGCACAGTCGCAAGCAGCGCCCCGTCCCATCGCCCATCACCGATCGCCGATCGCCGATCGCCGATCGCCCCATGTGACTCATGGCCTCACGCCCCGCGTGCTTGCAAGCACCGCGCTCGCAAGCACGCGCCTCAAAAGACCATGAGCCCACACACTCCGCCGACGCAGGCCGTATCAACCGACCTGGAGCACTCCCCGCACCATGACCGCCCCGACACGCTCACGCCACCAGGTACTGCTCCTCCAACTCCGCCAGCTTCACCGTGCACAGGCCGCCGCGTTCGACCTTCACATCCGTCACCTTGAGCTGCGTACCGGGGGCGAGGATGTACTCCTCCTCCCCGGTGAACGCCGAGAACCTGCGGATGCCCACGGCCCTCGCCGGCAGCACCTCGAAGAGGGTTCGCTTGCCGCGGCGACCGAGGAACGCCTGGGCCACGCCGAGCTTCGACGTGCAGGAGGACACGCCCCACCACGTCACGGTCCGGCCGAGCGGGTACTGCGCCCGCAGGTCCAGCGACACCCCGCGCCACAGCGGCTCCTTACGGACCGGCAGACGCGACACGGCCGAGAACAGGAGCCGCAGGTACGGCAGGTACGGGACGACCTGGCCGCGGTCGGGATTGCGGAGGGTCGCGTTGATCTGCCGGTAGAAGGCCGACTCGCAGGTGTAGAGGTAGAGCGCCGCGATCTCGTCGGCGGTCAGCTCGCCGGGCGCGCCGGCCGCCTGCTTCGTACCGAACTGGTGCGACTGTTCCGCGTGCCAGTCGAGTCCCGACAGCAGCTTGGCCACCGGCCGGATGGCCTCGCGGAAGTCCATGAGCGGGGTGTCGAACACCCCGGTGATCGCGGGAAGGACCAGTCCCTCGTCTTTGACGCTGGCGAGTCGTTCGAGGTAGAGCTTGTGCAGCTCCATCGTGGAGGCGATGAACGCCCCCATCCGGTCGGCGGTGTCCGCGTCCGGTCCGCCGTCCTGCGAGGTCGGCTTGTTCCACCCCTTGCTGGGCAGCCAGTCGATGTCGTCGGCCCCGAGCGCCCGGAGCGCCTCGTTGACCGTGCCGAAGTGGTCGCCTTCGCAGAAGATGTCGCCCTGGGCGGCGGGGTTGGGGTGGTCGATGTGCCGCACCTCCACCTCGGGGTACTTCTTCTGCAGCCGGAGGACGACCTGCTTCAGGCTGCGGGCGTGAACCCCCCACCACGCGAAGACCACGCCGCGGTCCTTCTCCTCGGCGTTCTGCTTGGCCCTGAGGATCTCCTCGACGATCTTCTCGACGACCGGCCGCCAGAACGCGGTGTGCTGGTCGGTGGCCATCGCCCCGTCGCTGCTGGCGGTGAGCGCCGCGTTCAGCAGCAGGACGCCCTGGGTGAGCATCGCCTGGAACCACTCCGGCGGCTGCACGGTGTCGTGCTGCTTCAGCAGGGCGCGGATGTCGGCGATGGGCGTCTTCTTGGGGATGCTGTGCTTCCACATCGCCGCGGCCTTGATGATGCAGCGGATGCTGACCACCTTGCCGAACTGGCTGTCCTTCCAGTCGTGGAAGGTGTTGTCGAACATGGCGATGCCCGTGGCGCTCTCAGCCCGGGGATACGGGTTCTGGCCGAAGACGACGACCTTCCATTTGTGCGGCGGGTTGGGCTTGAGCGCCTGGAAGGTCAACTCCCGTACGGGAACGACCATCGGGCTGCGTCCCGGGCCGATGAAGGTCGCCGCGGCCGGCTGCGCCTCGATGACCGGCTTCAACAGCGGCAACCACGGCTCGCCGCCACCGTTGAAGAGGTCGGTGAGGGCGAGGGGGTCGTGGGGGGCGGGAGGAGTGGAGGCGCTGTCGTCTCTCATCATGGGCTCCGTATGGCGAGCCGTGCCGCTGCGAGGCACGGGGGACTTGGGGGTGGAGGAATTGTGCCGCGTGAAGATCCTCTACGCGATCTCGGAGCCGCCGCCTCGTTCCTACGGGAGGCGTGGATGGGGTGTACGGCCTGGTCCGCGGGTCCGTTCGGAGCCGGGACACAACATGAGGTGCCGTCAGCGCGAGGGTGTTCGAGACTGCGGCGTACGGGGTGGGCGTCCACGAGCGTGGGCGTCGCTCCCTCTCCCACTGCCAAGATCTGTTTTGTCGGGGGGCGGCGGTATCTTCATCGACGTCGGAAACCCCCATCCCCCGCGACCGGAGTGAGCCATGATCGTCGACCGTGTGAAGCCGCAGCTCAAGGTAGTGCTGGCGGACGTCAACGCGGAGGTGGTGCAGTCATGGCGGGCGGCGTTCGCCGACACCCCCGACATCGAGATCCACCACGGCTCGATCCTCGACCAGCACGTCGACGCCTGGGTCAACCCGACCAACTCGCGCGGCCGGATGGACGGCGGGGTCGATGCCGTCATCAAGCGGCACCTCGGGGCAGGGATCCAGTTGCGCGTCCAGCGGGCGATCCGTGACCAGTTCGGAGGAGCGCTGCCGGTGGGCAGCGCCGTGTGCGTGCCGTCCGGGGCGGTGAACCCGAAGTTCCTGATCTCGACCCCGACGATGGTGCAGTCGGCGCAGAACGTCAGCGAGACGCTCAACGTGGCGCTGGCGTGCGCCGCCGCGTTCCAGGCCATCCACATGCAGAACGAGAAGGAGCCGGGCAGCATCACGTCGGTGGCGTTGGTCGGCATGGGCGCGGCGACTGGCCGGGTGCCCGCGCGGGTGTGCGCGAACCTGATGTGGACGGGCTACACGTTGTTCAACGACTTCTCGTTCCGCGACTACGACGACCTGCGGAAGACGATCAACGAGCAGCTCGACGACCTTGAGACCCACTCCGAGGAGACGCGGGTGCGGATCACGCCGCCGGAGTCGTCCGGGGCGCGTGGCTGAACATCCTGGCCCAGAGTCACGTAAGCCGGTTGAAGGTCACCTGAGCCGGTCGGACCTCACCCGAGCCGTCGTCGGGGCTCACTCGATCGGTCCGACGTCAGCGGAGCGGCCGGATGCGCCCGGGTGCGCCAGGATGCGCCCGGCAGGTGGAGCCGCGGCGGCTCTGCCGCGGCGGCTCTGACCTGGCGCTGATCCGAATCAACATCGAGGAGGCGACGATGCGCGCGAAGGCACAGCAGGACCCACCGCCGAGCGACGCCGAAACTGCCGCACACATGAGCGACCTGGCCGAGCTGTTCATGGAGCATTCGCGCGCGGACGGCCACTCCTTCGACTGGGACCCCGCGTTCCTTCGCCACCTCGACAACTACTGCGCCGAGTTCGCCGCCGCCGAGCCGCCGCCCGAGGTCACGCACAGCATGATCTTGAGTGCGGGCGCGTACCTGGGCGAGATGATCGTCCGCAATTGCGGATGGCGATGGGTGTACTGCGCCGACGAGAAGGCCGCCGCCGTGGAGAGCCCCGGCGGAGTGCGCGGCTACCCGCACAACAAGGTCGCCAAGCGGATCCGCGAGGGGACCGTGCATGACCTTGAGGCGTTCTTCCAGTATGCCGCCACCGGGGAGGCGCCTCGCGGGAGCGCTGCTCGCGTCATCAAGCCTTCCTGGTGGCGACGGCTGAGATCACGAGCTTGATCGTCGCGCCTGCCCTCAAGGTATTGCGTCGTTCTTGAATCGGGCTACGGTCTGAGGTGTGACGGATTCGACGCTGTCCATCTCGGATACCGCTCGTCATCGTCGTACGATTTCATGGGCGGACACCGCCGGGGTCTTCCTGCTCGCCGGTACCGGAATGTTATTGTTGGTGAGTCGCGAGACGGTGGTCGATGGCCCCCTGTCGGTATTGGCGGGCCTGTTCTCGCAGGCGTGCGGGGTGGGTGCCGCGGTCGTCCTGGTCGTGGGACTCTGGCGACGGCCTGGCGCGAAGCCGTCACTGCTCAGCGTGCGTGCGGTCGACCGTGAGTCGGTCGGGCAATGGGCCGCGCAGCGGGTCCTGCTGGCACTTCTCTGGAAATTGACGGCGCTCCGCATCGCCGTCAGTGTCATTGTTCTTCAAGCGGTGTTGCTGGGCGTTTCCGCGGTCCTTCTCTGATGGTCGTGCCGCCGCAAGGACGATGGCGTCTGCCGAACGGACTCGACGGCTGAGAATCGACATCTGAGAAACGTGTCATGTGCGCGGCCTGACGGCGCTCCGTCCGACCGGCGACCAGGGACCGGAGGCCGGCGGATCAGGATGCGTCGGAAGCGACCAGCTCCACCTCGAAACCGTCCCGGTCCTCCAGGTAGGCGGCATAGTGCTGCTCCCCACCGGCGAACGGATGCCGATCGGCGAACATCAACGTCCAGCCGTGCGCCGGCGCCTGCTCGACCAGGGCATCGAGCAGGGCTCGGCTCTCCACATGGAAGGCCAGGTGGTTCAGTCCGGGGCGGCGGCGGTCATGCCGGTCGGAGGTGAGCGCGGGCGACTGCTCCAGGACCAGATAGGTGTCACCCAGACGCCAGCTGCGTCCGTCGCTCCAGTGCTGGAACTCGGTGTAGCCGAGCGCCGCCAGCAACCATCGCCAGCCGGCGACGGCCCGGCTCAGGTCGGGGACCCAGATCTCGACGTGGTGCAGCGTTCCGGTGACGGGCCCGCCGTTCGTCGTCCTCCCGCTCACGATCAGCGGTTCGTCAGGTCGAGGACGCCGACCGTCTGGCCGCCGCTCGTCTCCCCGGTGAGCTGGAACCCCAGTTTCCGGTAGAAGCCTTCCGGCCCGTCCTCCGCCGGCTCCCACGTGACGTACATCTGCCTGCCGCCACGACGCCTGACCTCGGCGGCGACCGATGCGACGGCGAAGCGGCCGACTCCGCGCCCCTGCGCGTCCGGCGTCACGTTGAGGCGCCACAGGCCGGACCGGAAGTCGACTCCCCTGCCGTCCCAGTCGATGTCGAGGAACGCCATGAGGAAGCCCACGGCGCTCTCACCGTCCAGGATGAGGCGCGGCCAGGCCACCTGCGGGTGGACGTATGCCTCGGCCAGCGACTTCGCCACCGGCGAGACGAACCGCTCCTGGTCGGGACGGACCTTCACCGCGAGGGCGGCGTCGATGTTGGCGGGCGTGATGGGCACGAGCCGGAGGCTTGTCGTCATGACGAGAACGATAGGGAAGATCCCGGACGGGCATGGACATGACTTTCGACAGGAGTGGCGGTTGACGATCGGCGGATGATCCGTCCGGGCCGCCGGTGACATGTTCGCCGTCATGGACGCGTACTTCCCCGGACGCCGGCTCGGCGGCGTCGCCCTCGTGCTCGGACCGGTCGTCATGGCAGCCGGATATCTGCTGCGCCGGCTGAGCTCGGCCGTCGCCCTCACCCCTCAGCAGCAGGCGTGGGCGGAGACGCGGCCGTTCGCCGCGTACGGCCAGCTCCTCGCCTACACCTCGGAGCCCGCGCTGTTCACCCTCGCGTACGCGGTGTTCGCGCTGGGGGCGTTGCTGCTCTTCCCCGCCTTCGTCGCCCTGGCGCAGCAGGTGGGGGGCCGTCTCGCCTTCTGGGGCGGCACGCTGCTGGTCGCCGGGCTGTTCGCCCGTCTGTACTTCGCCGGCGCCGACCAGACCGCCTTCCAGCTCACCGAGGCCCTCGGGCTGGACCGGGCGACGGACGCGATCATGAAGGAGTACGTCGACATCTCGTACGGGCCGTGGCGGATACCGGTCTGGGCGTCGGTCGGCCAGTACGCGGGGTCCCTGCTGCTGGCTGTCGCCGCATGGCGTTCGTGCCTGTTCGGTGTCGCCCGCGCGGTGATGCTGCTGCTGGCGGGCGGCACCTGGATGGGGGTGCTGAAGAGCGCCTCGGTCCCGGACGTGCTGGTGACCGTTCTGCTCTGCGTGGCTCTGGCGCCGCTGGGGGTACGGATGCTGCGCGGCCTGCCGCAGGTTCGCGGCGCGACGTCCAGGTGGTGGTGACGTCGGCGCCCTCCCAGAGGGGCATGACCGCCCCCAGAACGGCCGGATGACGGACACGCCGTGCGGCGCGCCGTGGAGGCTCATCCGGGCTCGATCGTCGCACTGGGGTTGTTGGAGGCCGTCCGATCTCACGGGGCTCAGTTCGCTCGGGCCGGGAGCCGCCATCACCGCGGCCACGGCCGCCCCCGCCGGCGCGAACGGGTACTGCTGCTGACATGCGCGAGGACAATCCGGCGAACTGTCCTGGACGAGATCAGGCGGCGTCCGCGGGGCCGGGGTGGGATGGTGCGGGGTCGCTGCGCAGCCTGCTGTAGACCCAGCCGTCGCGCCACTGCCCGTCGCGGAACTCGATGGCGCGCAGCACGCCCTCCAGCCGGAATCCCGCCTTCTCCAGCGACTTCTGCTCCGCGATGTTCTCCGGGTGCGTGCGGGCCTCGATCCGCTCGACCGGCGTGTGCGTGAACAGGTAGTCGCACAGCAGCGTCTGCGCGCGCCAGCCGATGCCGCGTCCCCGCCATTCGGGCAGCAGCGCGATGCCGATCTCCCAGTACGTCGCGACGCCGACGACGGTCTCGTGCCAGTCCACGAAGCCCGCCGCGCTCTGGCTGCCGTCCACGGCCACCATGAGCCGGCCGTGCTCCTTGCCGAGGTAGCCGTCGGTGGCGAAGCGCCGGGCGGGGGCCTGGGCGTCGCGGAACCCGGTCCAGTCGAGCCCGATGAGGCCCGGTTCCGTGGCGAAGCGCCGGAACATGTCGAGGTCGTCCTCGGTCACCGGCCGCAGCCGCACCGCCGCGTCATTCGTCATCGAAGCCTCTCCAGGGTTGTCACGGGCTCACTCCCCCGTCAGCCCGTCCACCGACTCGCGGATCAGGTCGGCGTGGCCGTTGTGCCGGGCGTACTCCTCCACCAGGTGCACCAGGATCCAGCGCAGGCTCGGGGCGCGGCCGTCGGGCAAGGTGCGGCGGGCGAGCTGGTCGGGGCCGCCGTCGGCGAGCGCCTGCGCCACCAGGGAGCGCGAGCGGTCCACCGCCTCCCGCCAGATGGCGCGGAGCTGCTCGGGGGTGTCGTCGGCGGCCGAGTGCCAGTCCCAGTCGGGGTCGGCCTTCCAGGCCACCGCGTCCCACGGGGGCTGGCGGTCCCGCCCGTGCAGCCAGTACGCGGACCATTCGTCCTCGACGTACGCGAGGTGCTTGAGCATCCCGCCCAGGGTCATCGAGGAGGCGCCGGTGGTGGCCCTGAGCCCGTCGGCGTCCAGTCCGGCGCACTTCCACTCCAGGGTCGCCCGCAGGAACTCCAGGAAGCCCAGGACGGTGGCGATCTCGTCGCCCGCGAGAGGGGGCTCCGGGCGGCCCTGGTCGTCGAGGGTGGGCATGGGGGTGATCATACCGGCAGGGCACCCACCCCCTCCGCGCCGCAGGCCACCGCCTGGTCGTCCACCACACCGAGCCGGGCACTTCCGCCTACGACGCGACGGTCTTGCTGGACATGGCCGCGCACGAGGAGTTCTCGCCCCCGGGCCATGAGGGGAGGCCGGTGCCCGACGACTAAGATCAGGTTCGTGGTGGAGTGGGTGCGGCTGCGGCTGGACGTGGACGGGTTCGACGACGCGGCCTTCGAGCCGTACCTGCGGCGCGCGCACGAGGCGGGCATCGGGTTGACGACCATGGCCGAGCTGGGCGGCGACACGGAGGACCACCGGCGCGCCCTCTACGAGCTCAACAAGACGTGCTCGGCCGACATCCCCGAGCGGGGCGAGTTCTTCGCGTACGAGGAGTTCGTCGAGAGGCGTTTCGAGTCGCCCGGTTTCCATCCCGGCGGCGTCGTCCTGGCGGTCCACGACGGCGCGTGGGTCGGGATGTCCGCGACCTCCCTGCACCCGGCCGAGGGGTACGCGTTCAGCGAGATGACCGGCGTGCTCGCGCCGTACCGGGGCAAGGGGCTGTCGCTGGCGCTGAAGCTGCTGGCGATCCGTTTCGTCCGCTCGTCCGGGTACGGGCTGCTCAGGACGTTCCACCACCCGCGCAACGCATCAGCGATCGCGATGAACCGGCGCCTCGGCTTCACCGACGACCCCGCCTGAGGCGCGCCGGGCCCGTGAGGCCGGCGCGGGGTTTCGGCTTGGATTTTGGTCACCCTAGGGTCACCTTGCGGCCACAACAGGCGCTCAATGCCCGTTTGCCCCTTCCGCCCCTTGCGACGCGACCCTCCGCTACGGGAGGATCACCCGTTGAAATACCGCGATGTCCGTGATCCGTTCCGGACCGGCGGCCACCCCCCGCACACCGGTGCATGACGACATGGAGAGACTGTCGTGCAGCCACAAGAGCAGATCGAGCAGTTCGGCTACCGGCAGGAGCTGCGGCGCGGCGTCGGGCCGGCCGACCTCGTGTTCTACGGCCTCAACTTCATGGTGCCGATCGCCCCCTTCGCGATCTTCGGGCTCGTGTACTACCGGTCGGGCGGCATGCCGGTCCTGGCGTACCTGGTCGGCATGGTCGCCCTGCTGTTCACGGCGGCCTCGTACGCCCAGATGGTCAAGGCGTTCCCGCTGTCCGGATCGGTCTACAACTACGCCAGCCGCGGCATCAGCCCGCCCGTCGGGTTCATGACGGGCTGGGCGATCCTGCTCGACTACCTGCTCCTGCCGAGCCTGCTCTACCTCGTCGCGTCCCTGGCCATGAACGAGACCGTGCCGCAGGTGCCGGTGTGGGGCTGGCTGATCATCTTCGTGGCCGTCAACACGGTGATCAACCTGCGCGGCGTCCGCATGACGATCCGGCTCACGCGCATCATGATCGCCGCCGAGCTGGTCGTGCTGGTGCTGTTCCTCGGGGCCGGCGTCTGGGCCCTGCTCCAGGGCGCGGGCCACGGGTTCAGCCTCTCGCCGCTGTTCAACCCGGACACCTTCTCGTGGCCGGTGATCTTCGCCGCAGTGTCGGTCGCCGTGCTGTCGTTCCTCGGCTTCGACGGGATCAGCATGCTGGTCGAGGAGTCCACCGGCGGGTCGGCGCAGGTGAGCAAGGCCATGCGGTTCGCGCTGGTGCTGGCCGGCGTGCTGTTCATGGTCCAGGTGTGGGTGGCCGCCCTGCTCGTGCCCGACCCGGCCACGCTGCTGAACCACGACACCGGCACGGCCTTCCAGGACGCGGCGGCCGTCGCGGGCGGCGAATGGCTGCGCGAGCTCACCTCGAACGCCACCGCCATCTCCTGGGGCGTGGCCAACACGCTGGTCGCCCAGGTGGCCGTGTCGCGCCTGCTGTACGCGATGGCGCGCGACCGCCAGCTCCCGGCGTTCCTGTCCAAGGTGTCGGTCAAGAACTCGGTGCCGACCAACGCCATCCTGCTCGTCTCCGCGCTGTCCGTCGGGCTCGGCCTGTACATGGCCTCCCGCGAGGACGGCGTCGACGTGCTCGGCAGCCTGATCAACATGGGCGCGCTGGTCGCGTTCATCATGCTGCACGTGTCGGTGATCGTGCACTACATGATCCGGCGTCGCTCGGACAACCTGTGGGCGCACCTGATCTCACCGCTGATCGGGATGGCGATCCTCATCCTCGTCGTCATCAACGCCCACGTCCTCGCGCAGGTGACCGGCTTCGTCTGGCTCGTCGTCGGCGCGGTCTTCCTGGCCGGCATGTACGCCACGGGACGCCGGCCCGTCCTGCGCGGCCTCGGCGGGAAGGAGCCGGTGTGAACCGGCTGCCGCTCCACCAGGACCTCTACCTCATCGCCCACACCGAGGCCGGCAAGCTCCTGACCCACCAGTCGTCGCTGGCGCTGGGGCTGGCCGGGGCGGTGCTGGCCGAGCTGATCCTGGACGACCGCGTCGCCGTCGTCCAGGGCCGGGTCACCGTCTTCGAGCGCGGCCGTACCGGTGACCCGATCGCCGACGCCATGGTCGGCCTGATCCCGCGGGACCGGGACCACGAGGACGTCAAGTTCTGGATCAAGACGGCGGCGAAGGACATCTACGAGCGCACCCGCGACGACCTGGTCGCCAAGGGCGTGCTCGCCCCGGTGACCAAGCGCCGCATGGGCATGCTGCCGTACCTCCGCTACCAGCTCACCGACATCACCTGGGCCGTACGCGCGTCGTCGGGGGTGCGGGCCGCCGCGGAGAGCTGGAAGGAGGCCGACACGCGCTGCGCCGTGCTGTGCGGCCTGGTGTCGGTGCTGCGGGTGGAGGCGGAGCTCTACCTCAACCAGCCGGCCGGCAAGCTCATCGAACGGCTGCGCGCCATCGCCGACGCGGACTCGCCCGAGGCCAAGCAGGTCGTGGACCTCGTGGACACGCTGGTGGCCGAGGCCGCGGTCGCCATCTACCGCTGAGCGTCAGAGCGGCTGCTCCAGGAGGCGCTTCATGGGCCGGAAGCCGACCGCCTCGTAGAACGAGCGGGCCCCCTCGTTGAAGTCCCAGACGTCGGTGACCATGCGCCGGCAGCCCTCCTGCCTGCCCGCCTCCCGCACGGCCTCCAGCAGCGCGCCCGCCACCCCGAGCCGCTTGGCCGCGGGCACGACGACGATCTGGTCGAGGGCGATGAAGGAGTCGGCGTTCAGCAGGACGTCGGCGGGACGGTGGTGCACGGTCGCGCCCGCGTACCCCGCGGCCTCGCCGTCCGGAAGCTCGCCCTCCTGGAGCTCGGCGACGAAGATCCGTGCGGTGTCCTGGCGGAGTCGCTCGGCGAAGCGCGCCGTGAGCCGCTCGACGTCAGGGGTCTCCTGGAAGATGTCGGGCCGGCTCTCGACGTGCAGCGAGTGGACGTACGGGTTGAGTCGGGCCAGGAGGGCGGCGTCCTCGGGAACTGCCCGGCGGATTCTCAACGGTGGCACCTCTCGTGATCGGTGGTCCACAGGCTGTGGACTGGGCGGCCACGGCCGGCCGTGCGACCATGAGCACGCCGGACGACCATGAGCACGCCGGACGACAGACGGGACGGACGAGCTGATGACGGACAAGCAGCCTACGACGATAGGCCGCTGCTACGGCTGTGGCCGCACGTTCGCCTACGACCCCGCGACCGCCACGATGTTCGCCGTCGATCCCGAGACCGGCTTCCCGCCCGGGATGACCGCCTTGGGCTCGGTCCGCGAGCCGAGCCCGGAGGCCGTGGCCCGCGCGGTCGAGAAGCCGGTCTGCCCTGAATGCGTGGACGGGGCGAAGCGGTACCTGGAGGACGCCGACGCGCCGCCCCCGCTGAAGCCGTGGCAGCGCCCTTGAGTCTCCAGTGAGGGGAGACGGCAGGGTGGGGGGCATGGAGGGCGACGCGCGCTACTCGATCGGCGACCTGGCCCGGCGGACCGGGCTGACGGTCAAGACCATCAGGTTCTACTCCGATCAGGGCATCGTGCCGCCGATCGGCCGTTCCCCGGCCGGTTACCGCCTGTACGGCGTGGACGCCGTCGCGCGGCTGGATCTCGTACGGACGTTGCGCGAGCTGGGGCTGGACCTGCCCACGGTGCGCCGGGTCGTGGACCGGGAGGTCGCGCTGCCCGAGGTGGCCGCCGCGCACGCGGAGGCGCTGGCCGTGCGGATCCGGACGCTGCGGCTGCGGCGCGCGGTGCTGACGGCGGTGGCCAGGCGCGGGGCCACCCCTGAGGAGATGGAGCTCATGCACGCACTGGCCAGGCTTTCGGAGGACGAGCGGCGGCGGCTGGTCGAGGACTTCCTCGACGCCGTGTTCGGCGGCCTCGGCGAGACGGACGCAACCAGGACCGCGACCGAGACCGAGACCGAGACCGGGACCGAGGCCGGGACCGCGACGCGGACCGCGGCCAGGACCGCGACGGGGACCGGCACTGGTGCCCGGGCCGCTGTGGGCCCGTTCGCCGGGATCAGGTGTTCGATGACGCCCGAGCTGCCCGACGACCCCGAGCCGGAGCAGGTGGAGGCGTGGGTGGAGCTGGCCGAGCTCTCCCGCGACCCCGGCTTCCGCGCCGTGATGCGCCGTGTCGCCGAGGAGTGCGCGGCCCTGACCGCGCCCGGCGCCGTGCCCGGGCCGGACGCGGTGGCGGTGGTCCGCGAGAAGGCGCGGCCCGCGGTGGCGGCCGGCCTCGATCCGGCGTCCGAGGAGGCCGGCGCGGTCGTCACCGCGATCCTGACCCGGTACGCCCTGCAGTCCACGCCGCCCGGCGAGGCCGGTCCGGCCGCGGGAGACGACGAGGGGCTCCGGAGGCGGCTGCTCGGCCACCTGGAGGCGGTGAACGACCCGCGCCGTGAGCGCTACCTGCGGCTGCTGGCCGTCGTCAACGACTGGCCGCCGCCCGAGAGCCTGGCACCGCCGCTCGACTGGACCGTACGCGCTCTGCGCGCCCGGATCGCCGGCTGACCACGCGTCACGTGAGGCGGCTGGGCGGGAAGGCGTGGCGGCGGGCCAGGAGAACGGCGGCCAGGGTGGGAACCAGCAGGACCAGGGTGCTCCACGCGAACGCGCCCGTCCCGAACAGGTCCAGCAGCACCCCGCCCACCGCGCCTCCGGCCGCCATGGCGGCGTTCCACAGCGTGACCAGCGCCGCCTGCGCCGTGTCGGCCGCCTCGCCGCCCGCGTCGCCGGCCGCCGTCTGGAGCAGCGTGGGGGCGCCGCCCCACCCGAGCCCCCACAGCGCCGCCGCCACGTACACCAGCGCGTGGTCGCGGGCGGCGATGGCCAGCACGAAGGCCGCCACGGCGACCAGGATCACGGCGCCGACGGTCAGCGGGCGCAGGCGGCGGTCGATGTGCGCCCCGACGAGCCAGATGCTCACCAGCGAGGCGACACCGAAGATCAGCAGGACGAGGTCCACGGCGCCGCCGAGGCCGTTGGCGCTCAGGAGCGTCGCGACGTACGTGTAGAGGATCGTGTGCGCCAGCACGAACAGCAGAGTCACCAGCAGCACCGGCGCGACGCCCGGCACGGTGAGGGTGCGCAGGAGCGCGGGACGGCCGCCTCCCCGCTGGCCGGGGTGGTCGGGGACGAGCGCGGCGATCCAGGCGAGCAGCACGACGGCGATCACCGTCATCGCCCAGAACGTCACTCGCCACCCCAGCGCCGCGCCCGCGAAGGTGCCCGCCGGCACCCCCAGCGACAGCGCCGCCGGTATGCCCGCCATGACGATCGCCATGGCCTTGCCCTGCAGGTGGACGGGGGCCAGGCGGCGGGCGTACCCGGCGAGCAGCGCCCAGACGACCCCCGCGGCCACCCCGGCGACGAAGCGGGCCACCAGCGCCGGCGGGAAGGTCGCCGAGACGGCGGTGACGGTGTTGGCCATGGCGAACCCCGCCACGCCGCTCAGCAGCAGGCGCTTGCGCGGCCAGCCCGCCGTGGCGATGGACAGCGGGATGGCGGAGACGGCGGTGCCGATCGCGTAGACGGTCACGAGCTGTCCGGTCGCGGACTCGCTCACGCCCAGGCCGGCGCTCATGGCGGGCAGGACGCCGGCGGGCAGGGTCTCGGTGAGTACGGTGATGAAGGCGGCCGTGGCCAGCGCCAGCAGCGCGCCCAGGGGCAGGCGTTCCCCGGGGATCGCGGTGCTGGGCGGGGCGGGCCGCGTGATGCGGTCGCTCATGCTGCGTATGCTCGAACCATCACATAGATGTGAAGGTCAAAGCGACGACATGTGAGGTCGGTCACGTGCGGATCGGAGAGTTGGCGGAGCGCACCGGCACGCCGCGGCGCCTGCTGCGATACTACGAGGAGCAGGAGCTGATCATGCCCACGCGGTGCGCGAACGGCTACCGCGACTACGACGAGAGGTTCGTGGACCGGGTCGTGCAGATCCGCGGGCTGCTCGACGCCGGGCTGCCCACGCGG
The DNA here is from genome assembly GCF_013363995.1 of Nonomuraea rhodomycinica. GTDB lineage: Bacteria > Actinomycetota > Actinomycetes > Streptosporangiales > Streptosporangiaceae > Nonomuraea > Nonomuraea rhodomycinica. Next base: position 214,772 of record NZ_JABWGO010000013.1, read on the forward strand.
ATCATCAAGCAGATCCTGCCCTGCCTGGACAAACCTCGTGTCATCCACTTCAAGGACGCCACGCCGGAGATGCTCGCCACCCTGGAGGGGGAGCTGGACCGCATGAACCACCGCATCGCCTGCCTGACCCGCAACCGCGACGCGATCGAGGAGTACCTGGAGGTCGTGCGGCGGAGCAAGGCGCCTGAGCCGTCCGCGCCCGGCGGCCGCTGATGCCGCCGCTGCGACCGCTCCGCTCCACGGATCCCCGGGAGATCGCCGGGTACGTGCTGCACGGCCGGCTCGGCGAGGGCGGGCAGGGGACCGTGTTCTTCGGCACGTCGCCGGACGGGGTGAAGGTGGCCGTCAAGCTGCTGCACGACGGGTTCGGGTCCGGCTCCGACCTGCGGCGCTTCTTCGAGCGGGAGCTCGCGGCGCTCCAGCGGGTGGCGCCGTTCTGCACGGCCCGCGTCCTGGCGGCCGACCCCGGCGCCGACCCGCCGTACGTGGTCAGCGAGTACGTCGAGGGGCCGTCGCTGCTGCAGGCCGTGCGGGAGCGGGGCGTGCTGACGGGCGCCGACCTGGACCGGCTGGCCATCGCCACGGCCACGGCGCTGGGCGCCGTCCACGCGGCCGGGGTGGTGCACCGCGACTTCAAGCCCGCGAACGTGCTGCTCGCCGCCGACGGCCCGCGGGTGATCGACTTCGGCATCGCCCGGCCGCTCGACGCCTCCTCCGCCACCGTCAGCGGCGCCGTCGGCACGCCCGCGTACATGGCGCCCGAGCAGCTGTCGGGCGATCCGGCTGGGCCGCCGATGGACATGTTCGCCTGGGGTTGCACGCTCGCGTTCGCCGCCAACGGCCGGCCGCCGTTCGGGCACGAGCAGCTCCCGGCCGTCATCTACCGCATCATGCACGCCGAGCCCGACCTCGGCGCGCTGGCCGGGAGGTTACGGGAGTACGTGGCCGCCTGCCTGGCCAAGGACCCGGCGCGGCGGCCGAGCGCGCAGCAGGTGCTGCTGGGCCTGATGGAGGACCGGCCGGGCGGGGCCGACTCCCCGTACCTGATGACGCCTCCGCGGCCCAGCACGCCGTCCCCGCACCTGATGGCGCCGCCGCGACCTCACGCCGCGAACACCCCGCCGCCCCCACGGAAGGACACGACCCGGCCCGGCCAGGCTCGGGCGCGGGCCGTCGTGCGGTCGGCCGCCGTCGTCGGAGCCGCCGCCGCCCTGGTGGCGGGGGCGGTCTTCGTCACCACGAACCTCGGACGAGGCCCCGGCCCCAAGCCCATCCCCACGCCCACCGCTTCGGCCGCCGGCCAGCTCAGCCGCACCCCGCGCCTCGGGCTGGAGGTGTGGCAGGACGGCGCCGCGAGCCCGATGAGCCTGTCCGACCTGGACCGGCCGGTCACCACCGTCGCCATGAGGCGCAGCCCGTTCGAGCTGCGCTTCCCCACGCTGAAGAAGGACGAGGCGCTCCAGGTCTGCGCGTGGACCGACGACTCGGTCTTCTCGATCACCGACGGCGGCAAGGTCGCCGACCACCCCTGCTTCCGGCCGGGCACCGGGATCGCCGACTACGAGTACGGCTCCGGACGGCTGTACCTGAACAACGAGGGCCACAACTACCTGGTCGGCACCCGCGTCTCCCACCAGTCGGACACCCAGGACAAGGTCTTCGTCTCCCGCTTCTTCCGCGACAAGGTGGACACGGCGGTGGCGGACCAGCGGCAGGACGTGTACCTGACCGTGTTCCGCGACCTCGACGGCGACGGGACGTTCAAGCGGGCCGGCGAGGGCGAGTACGAGTACGTGGTCCTGCATTTCCCCACGTGACGCGTGTCCCCTCGGCTACGGGGTAGCGGGGCGGCATGCCGAGAGTCGACAGGATCGCCGAGCCGTGGGGCACGCGCACGCCGTACGGGGCCGGGAACGAGTGGCCGGTGCGCGTGGACCGCTTCCTCCAGGAGGGAGTCGGCGAGCAGGACGTGGAGCGCTGGGTGCAGAGCGCGTCGATCCTGCACAGCAACGGCGACGCCCTGGACATCGCGGTCAGGGACGGCCGCATCGTGGGGGTCCGGGGCCGCGCCGCCGACCGGGTCAACCGCGGCCGGCTGGGGCCCAAGGACCTGTACGGCTGGCAGGCCAACCACTCGCCGGACCGGCTGACCAGGCCCCTCGTGCGCGAGGGCGGCCGGCTGGTCGAGGCGGACTGGGACACCGCGATGGAACGCGTCGCGGGCCGGGCCAAGGAGCTGCTCGACGAGCAGGGCCCGAGCGCGCTCGCCTTCTACACCACCGGCCAGCTCTTCCTGGAGGAGTACTACACGCTCGGCCTCATCGCGCACGGCGGCATCGGCACGAATCACGTGGACGGCAACACCCGGCTGTGCACGGCCACGGCGGCGGCCGCGCTGAAGGAGTCGTTCGGCAGCGACGGGCAGCCCGGCTCGTACGCCGACGTGGACCACGCCGACGTGATCGCGCTGTACGGCCACAACGTGGCCGAGACCCAGACCGTGCTGTGGGCGCGGATCCTCGACCGGCTCGCCGGGCCGAACCCGCCCGCGCTGATCTGCGTCGACCCGCGCGAGACGCCCGCCGCCCGGGCCGCGACCGTGCACCTGGCCAACCGCCCCGGCACGAACGTCGCGCTGATGAACGGCCTGCTGCACGAGATCATCGCCAACGGCTGGATCGACGAGGACTACCTGCGCGAGCACGTGGTCGGCTTCGAGGAGCTGCGCGAGCGGGTGGCGGACTACCCCGCCGAGGAGGCGGCGCGGATCTGCGACGTGCCGGCCGGCAGGCTGCGCGAGGCCGCCCGGCTGATCGGCACCGCCGACCGCCTGCTGTCCACCGTCCTGCAGGGCTTCTACCAGTCGCACCAGGCCACCGCCGCATCGGTGCAGGTCAACAACGTCCACCTGGTACGCGGCATGCTGGGCCGGCCCGGCTGCGGCCTGCTGCAGATGAACGGCCAGCCCACGGCCCAGAACACCCGCGAGTGCGGCGCCGACGGCGACCTGCCGGGCTTCCGCAACTGGTCCAACGACGCGCACGTGGCGGAGCTGGCGCGGATCTGGAACGTCGACCAGCTCGCCATCCCGCACTACTCGCCGCCCACCCACGCCATGCAGATGTTCCGCTACATGGAGGAGGGGTCGATCCGGTTCCTGTACGTCTCCGGCACGAACCCGGCCGTGTCGCTGCCGGAGCTGCACCGGATCCGCTCGATCCTGGCCCAGGAGCGGCTGTTCCTGGTGGTGCAGGACATCTTCCTGTCGGAGACGGCCGAGCTGGCCGACGTGGTGCTCCCGGCCGCGACGTGGGGCGAGAAGACCGGCACGTTCACCAACGCCGACCGCACCGTCCACCTGTCGGAGAAGGCCGTGGACCCGCCCGGTGAGGCCCGTCCCGACCTGGACATCTTCCTCGACTTCGCGCGCCGCCTCGACCTGCGCGACAAGGACGGGGCGCCGCTGGTGAAGTGGAGCGACCCGGAGGGCGCGTTCGAGGGGTGGAAGGAGTGCTCGCGCGGGCGGCCGTGCGACTACAGCGGCCTGTCGTACGAGAAGCTGCGCGACGGCAGCGGCGTGCCGTGGCCGTGCGACGACGCCCACCCCGACGGCACCGAGCGGCTCTACGCGGACGGCGCGTTCTGGAGCGCGCCGGAGGTCTGCGAGGACTACGGCCGCGACCTGGTCACGGGCGCGCCGCTGTCCCCGACGGAGTACAAGGCGCTCAACCCGGAGGGCAAGGCGATCATCAAGGCGGCCGAGTACATCCCGCCGCACGAGCCGCCGGACGAGGAGTTCCCGTTCGCCCTGACGACGGGGCGCACGCTCTACCACTTCCACACCCGCACCAAGACGGCGCGCGCCCCGCAGCTCCAGCGGGCGGCTCCCGAGGTGTGGGTGGAGATGTCGGCGGCCGACGCCAAGCGGCTCGGCTTCGCCGAGGGCGACCTGCTGGAGGTGGCGACGCGGCGGGGCGCCGTCCAGGCGCGGCTGCGGGTCGGCGGGATCCGCGACGGCGTGCTGTTCCTGCCGTTCCACTACGGCTACTGGGACCGGCCGGATGCCTACGACCCGGAGAAGGGCCCCGACAAGGGCATGGGGCGGGCGGCGAACGAGGCCACCGTCACCGACTGGGACCCCGTCTCCAAGCAGCCGCTGTTCAAGACCTCGGCGGCGCGCGTCTCGCTGGTCGAGCGCGGCCGGGGAATGCCCGCGCCGGCGCCGACGACCACCGCGTCCCGGCCGGCCGGGCCGGAGGACGCGGTGCCCGCCACGCTCGGCGGGGCCGAGGCGGAGGCGGAGGAGTCCGTGGCGGCGTCGGGAGGCGCGCGATGAAGCTGGACCTGGTGATCAAGGAGCTGCACCGCTCCGAGAACGAGCTGGCCCACGTCCTGCTGCGGCTCTCGGAGCGGCACAAGGCCGACCACGAGACCTACCACGTGGCCCGCGACCTCGTCCGGTGGTGCCACGACCACGTGCGGGAGCTGGCGCGGATCGGCGCGGACTACGGCGTGAAGCTGGACGCGGAGCCGGCGGGTGAGTCCACGGTGGCCGAGCGGGTCCGGGAGAAGGCCGCCGAGTGGCTGGGCCGCCGCAAGGAGCCGGGGCTGCTCCTGCTGGCGGACCTGCGCCACCTGTACCGGGTCGCGTCGGGGGTGTCGCTGGACTGGGAGCTGCTGGCCCAGGGGGCGCAGGGCGCGCGGCAGAAGGAGCTGCTGGAGCTGGCCGAGCGGTGCCATCCGCAGACGCTGCGCCAGGTGCGCTGGGCCAACGCCCGGCTGAAGGAGTCGGCCACCCAGGCCCTGGTGAGCTGAGCCGGCCGCGGAACGGGCGGGCCGTCCGCGACGTTGGGACGGGGAAAGGCGGGACACGGACGAGTGGGTGACGGACTTGGGACGGGTGCACGTGGACGAGCGCTGGGACGGGGCCGGAGGGTCGCGGGTGCGCAGTCTCGAGACGGGACGGGAGAACCCCGACCGCCGGACCGTGGTCGTCGTCCCCGGGCTGGGAGCCCTCGGCTACCTGTTCGACACGCTGGCCGGGTGCGGCCCGTGGGCGCGCTCGTTCCTGCTGGACGTGCCCGGGTTCGGGCGGCGCCCGCCGTGGTCGTGCCCGCCCGAGCTGCCCGCCGTGACGGAGCTGGTCACGCGGTGGCTGGAGAGCGTGCCGGCCGGGCCGGTGGTGCTGGCCGGGCACTCGACCGGGGCGCAGGTCGCGCTCCGGATCGCCGCCGAGCGGCCTGAACTGGTGCGGGCGCTGGTCCTGCTCGGGCCGACGTTCCCGCCCAGCCTGCGCACCGGCTCCGGCCTGCTGCTGCCGTACGTCCGCACGACCGGGCACGAGCCGGCGGGCCTGCTCAAGGCGACGATGCCGTACTACCGGAGGGCGGGGCTGAAGGCGCTGGCCCGTTTCGTGCGCACGGCGCAGGAGGACGAGCCGGAGAAGCTGGTGCCGGCCGTGGCGTGCCCGATGGTCGTCGCCCGGGGCGTCCACGACGCGTTCTCGCCCCAGCCGTGGGCGGACCGGCTGGCCGCGGCGGCCGCCGACGGGCGGTCGGTGACCGTGCCGGGGTCGCACGCCTTCCCGTACCAGCACGGCGGGCTGACGGCCGCGCTCATCAGCGGGGCGGCCAAGCGGGCAGGAATCCTCTGAGTTCCGGCGGCACATGGCGGTGGAAGCCGCTGGTCCGCCACGTCTCCCCCGTGGCCGTGACCGCCAGCGCCTCCAGGTCGTCCATGTCCTCCACCCAGTCGCGGGCCGCCTGCCCCATGGCGAAGGCGGCGGTCGCGTAGGCGTCCACGGTCGTGAGGCGGGGGCCGACGAGGGTGACGGAGGCGAGGGCGGTGGCGGGGCGGCCGGTGTGCGGGTCCACGATGTGGTGACCGCGCTCGGCCGTGCCCGAGGTGGCGACCGCCAGGTCGGATCCGGCGACCACGGTCGCCAGCGCGTCAGCCGCCGGACGGCCGGCAGCCGTGGGCGGGGCGGCGACGCCGACGCGCCAGGGACGGCCCGGCTCCGGTGCGGCGCCGAGCCGGACGTCTCCTCCGCCGTTCACGGTGTGCCGAGGCGCTCCCGCGGCCGTGAGCAGGCCGGACGCGCGCTCGATCGCCCAGCCCTTGACCAGTCCGGACGGGTCGAGGCCGCCCCCGGGGGGCCGGGCGGTGAAGTAGCCGCCGGTGTCCCGCTCGACCCGCGCGCACAGGCCGAGCACCTCGGCCACCTCGGCGGGGCAGTCGGCGAGGGCGATCTCGCCGCGGCCGAGCCGGCTGACCGGGCTGTCGTCGCGGTAGGTGGAGAAGACGGCGTCCACGTGGTGCAGCCAGGCGACCGCCCGGCCGACGCCCTCCGGGTCGTCCGTCCCCCGGACGTCGAAGGAGAACACGGTGCCCATGACGTGCTCGACGTGCCGCGTGGCGAGGGCGGCGCGGGCGGTCACAGGCCCGCCCGGTCGATGGCGCTCTGGAGGGAGGCGACGTAGCCCTCGCTGGTGTACGTGGCGCCGGAGACGGTGTCGATCCGCGCGCTCTGGGCCGACAGGGTCTCCTGCTGGAGGACGGGCAGGGCGCGCTGGTTGATCTCGATGTCGCGGTGGTTGGTGTCGGGCGCCTGGACCACCTCGACGTGGGTGATCTTCTTGCCGGCGACGGTGATGCGCACCTGCACCGGGCCCCACCGGGTGTCGGCGGCGTCGCCGGTGTAGGTCCGCCCGGCGGCGGCGCCGGAGCCGCCGGACGTGTCGGCCTTGCCGGTCGTGCCGGTCGTGGCGGAGTCGCCGGTGGTGCCGGAGTCGCCCGTCGTATCCGAGTCGCCGGACTCCCTGGACTCGCCGGAGCGGCCGGCCGGGGCCTGGGCGACCGCGGCCGGGGGCGCGCCGGCGTCGGTGACCTGGTGCGGCTTGAACGACAACAGCAGCACCAGGCCCGCGGCCGTGACGACGATGGCGAGCAACGCCCTTCGCATCGGGACTCCCCCTGAACCTCTGGAACTTCCTGGAACTTCCTAGAACGTGAACGACTCGTGGTGGACGCGGCGGGCCGGCACCCCGGCGGCGCGCACCGCCGCGATCGCGGCCCGCGTCATCGCGGGCGGCCCGCACACGTACACGTCGTGCTCCGGCAGGCCGGGCGCCAGGCGGGCGAGCACGGCCGGGTCGAACAGCGGCTCCGCCTCGTCGCGCGGCCCGGTGGACAGGAACAGCCGGGCGCCGCGGGCGACCGCGATCCGCTCCAGCTCCTCCCGCAGCACCAGGTCGGCCTCGGTGCGGGCCCGGTAGAGCAGGGTCACCTCGCCCGGCAGCGTCTCGAACAGCGCCCGCAGCGGCGTGATCCCGACCCCGCCGGCGATCAGCAGCGCCTTGCCGCTGCGGCGCAGGCGGCCGGTGAGACCGCCGTACGGGCCCTCGATGACCACGGGAGTGCCGGGCCGCAGCCTGGTGAGGGCGGCGCTGTGGTCGCCCAGCGCCTTGACCGTGATCCGCAGCGTCCCGCCCGGCGCGGCCGACAGCGAGTACGGGTTGGCCGACCACCACAGGTCCCGGGTGAGGAAGCGCCAGCGGAAGAACTGGCCCGGCTCGGCCCGCAACCGCTCCAGGCCCCGCCCGGTGAGGTGGACGGAGACCACGCCGGGCCCCTCCCGGGTCACCGCGGCGACGCGCGGCCGGTGCCGCAGCCACAGCCGGACCGGCCCGAGGAACCGGTACCAGCCGACCAGCGCCGCCACCCCGAGGTAGAGCGCGTACCAGGCGACCCTGGCCACGGCGTCGCCCGTGAACTCGGCCCCGGTGGCGAGCTGGTGCCCGAACGCCAGCCAGGCGACCAGGTACGTGTAGAAGTGCAGGTGGTACCAGGTCTCGTAGCGCAGCCGGCGGCGCGCCGCGCGGGCCGAGACGATCCCGGTGCCGACGAGCAGCAGCACGGCGACGGTGGCCTTGAGCATGTCGGGGAAGGTCAGCACCATCGTGACCGTCTCGTCCACCACGCCGGTCCGGTCGGCCAGCGCGTACCCCCAGACGACCGTGAGGGTGTGCGCGACCGCGAGCCCGACGACGTACCTGCCGCCCATGGCGTGCCAGCGGGTGAGCCGGTCGGTGCCGACGCCGTGCTCCAGGGCCGGCACCCGGGCCATGAGCCCGATCAGGACGGCCAGCGCGTACCCGGCGAGCAGGCCGGTGACGCGGGCGCCGTTGGTGAGCCAGCCGTCGGCGCCCGCCACGTACGGCGTGTCGCGCCACCACAGCGCGACGACGGCCAGCGCGCCCAGCCCGATGAGGGCGAGCACCGGTCCGGGGCGGGCCACGACGGCGCGCCGGGGCGCCGGGGCCGGCGGCCCGGACACCCGGGCGGGGGCGTAGGCGGTGGTCACGGATCCTCCTCGCGTCGCTCGTACGCTGCTCGCGTCGGTCTGAACCGTGCCAGCCGAACCTCTGAGACTCCTCTGAAAGACCCCGTCCGGGGACATTTCAGAGGAGTCTCAGAGGCGGCGCATATGTTGTGGGGCATGGGGGTGGAGATGACGACGATGACGCGTCCGGACGGCGCGCCGATCCGCGTGCTCGTCGTGGACGACGAGCCGGACATCGTCGAGGTCCTGGAAGAGGTGCTGCGCCAGGAGGGGTGGGAGGTCCGCTCGGCCGGCGACGGCCCCTCGGCGGTGCGGGCGGCGGACGGCTTCCGTCCCGACGCCGTGGTGCTGGACGTGATGCTGCCCGGCTTCGACGGTCTGGAGGTGATGCGCCGCATCAGGCAGGACGCCCCCGAGGTCTGCGTGCTGTTCCTGACCGCGCGCGACGCCGTGGAGGACCGCGTGGCGGGCATCACGGCGGGCGGCGACGACTACGTGACCAAGCCGTTCAGCCTGGACGAGGTGGTGGCGCGGCTGCGTGGCCTGCTGCGCCGCGCCGGGATGGCCCGCGCCGGCAACGGCAGCCGCCTCGTGGTCGGCGACCTGGTGATGGACGAGGAGGCGCGCGAGGTGACCAGGGGCGGGACCCTGATCGACCTGACGCCGACCGAGTTCGAGCTGCTGCGGCTGCTCATGTGCAACCCGCGCGTGGTGCTGAGCAAGGCGCGGATCCTCGACGACGTCTGGTCGTACGACTTCGGCGGGCAGGCGCACGTGGTGGAGCTGTACATCAGCTACCTGCGCAAGAAGATCGACGCCGGCCGCGTCCCGCTCATCCACACCGTGCGCGGCGTCGGCTACGTGCTCAAGCCATGAGCCGGTCGGGGAAGGCGGGCCGACCGTGAGGGCGCCGGTGCCGCGGACGCTGCGCGGCAGGCTGATCGCGGGGCTGCTGGTGCTGCTGGCGCTCGCCTGCGCGGCCGTCGGCGTCGCCACCTCCGTGGCGATGGAGCACTTCCTGCTCGAACGCGTGGACCAGCAGCTCGTCAGCGCGGGCGGCCGGTTCCCGGCGAGCCTGGAGCGCGGCGAGGAGTCCAGGGACCGGGGCGACACCCGGGGGCAGGCGCGCGGCACGCTGGGCGTCCGGCTGCTGAACGGCACGGTCACGGACGCGGCCGTGGTCGCCTCCAGGTACGGGGCCGAGCCGCGCCTGACGGCGGAGGACCAGGCCGTGCTGCGGGCCGTACCGGCCGACGGGGTGCCCCGCACGGTCGACCTCGGGGTGCTGGACGACTACCGGGTCCTCGCGCTGCCGGGGGCGGACGGCGACGTGCTGATCACCGGGCTGCCGCTGCACGAGGCGGAGGAGACGATGCACCGGCTGCAGCTGTTCGAGGCCGTGCTGTTCGCCGCCGCGCTGGCCGTCACCGGCGTGGCCGGCGCGGTGTGGGTACGGCTGGCGCTGCGCCCGCTCGACCGGGTGACGGCGACCGCGCGCCGGGTGGCCGAGCTGCCGCTGGCCAGCGGGGAGGTGACGCTCGCCGAACGGGTGCCCGACACCGACCCGCGGACCGAGACGGGCCAGGTGGGCGCGGCCCTGAACCGGATGCTGGGGCACGTGGCCGACGCCCTGGGCCGCCGGCACGCGGTGGAGCAGCGGCTGCGCGCCTTCGCCGCCGACGCCAGCCACGAGCTGCGCACCCCGCTGACCGCCATCCGCGGGCACGCCGAGCTGGCTCTGCGCGTCACCGAGCCCATGCCGGGCTCCGTCCGCCACGCCCTGGACCGGATCGACGCCGAGTCGGGCCGGATGGGCGAGCTGGTGGAGGACCTGCTGCTGCTCGCCCGGCTGGACGCGGGCCGGCCCCTGGCGCGCGGCGAGGTGGACCTGACCCGCCTGGCCATCGAGGCGACGGGCGACGCCCGCGCCGCCGGGCCGGACCACCGGTGGCGGCTGGAGCTGCCGCAGGAGCCCGTCACGGTCACCGGCGACGCGCCCCGCATCCACCAGGTCGTGGCGAACCTGCTGGCCAACGCCCGCGTCCACACGCCGGCGGGCACCACCGTGACGGTCTCCGTGCGTCCGCTGCCGGACGGCGCCGAGCTGACCGTCGCCGACGACGGGCCGGGCATCCCGGCGGAGCTGCGGGAGGAGATCTTCGAGCGGTTCTCCCGGGTGGACAAGGACCGCTCGCGCGCCTCCGGCGGCACGGGGCTCGGGCTGGCGATCGTGCGCGCGGTGGTGTCCGCGCACGGGGGGACGGCCGGAGTGGACGGCGGGCCGGGCGGCACGGCCTTCTGGATCCGCCTGCCCGCCGAGCCGCCCCCGGTGGAGGCGGACACGGCCCCGCCCTCGTGACGCTCCGCCGACGGCGCGGAGGGCGGGCGTGTGACCATGGGAGTATGGCGGAGACGATGACGGCGTGGGTGGTGGCCCGGCCGGGGCCCGTGGCCGGCGGCCCGCTGGAGCGCGTGCGGCTCCCCGTCCCCGAGCCGGGGCCCGGCGAGGTGCTGGTCGAGGTCGAGGTGTGCGCCGTCTGCCGCACCGATCTGCACCTGGCGGAGGGCGACCTGACCCCGCGCCGCCCCCGCACCGTCCCCGGGCACGAGGTCGTGGGCCGGGTCGTGGGCCGCGGCCCCGGCGCCGACCTCCCCGACGGCGCCCGCGTGGGCGTGGCGTGGCTCCGCTCGACCTGCGGCGTCTGCCGCTACTGCCGCCGCGGCGCCGAGAACCTGTGCCCCCGCTCGCGCTACACCGGCTGGGACGCCGACGGCGGCTACGCCCAGTACCTGACCGCCCCCCAGGACTTCGTCCACCCCCTCCCCGCCGATCCGCCGGCCGAGAAGCTCGCGCCGCTGCTCTGCGCGGGCATCATCGGCTACCGGGCGCTGCTGCGCGCCGAGCTGCCGCCGGGCGGGCGGCTCGGCGTGTACGGGTTCGGCGCGTCGGCGCACCTGACCGCCCAGGTGGCCATCGCCCAGGGCGCGACCGTGCACGTGCTGACCCGCGCGCCGGAGGCCCGGCGGCTGGCGCTCGACCTGGGCGCCGCCTCGGCGGGCGACGCCTACGACGCACCGCCGGAGCCGCTGGACGCCGCCATCCTGTTCGCGCCCGTGGGCGACCTGGTGCCGGTGGCGCTGGCCGCCCTGGACCGCGGCGGCACGCTGGCCGTGGCCGGCATCCACCTGACCGACGTCCCGCCCCTGAACTACCAGGAGCACCTGTTCCAGGAGCGCACGCTGCGCAGCGTCACCGCCAACACCCGCGCCGACGGCCGCGCCCTGCTGGAGCACGCCGCCCGCAGCCCGCTGCACGTCACGACCGTGCCGTACGCGCTGGACCAGGCCGGTCAGGCCCTCGCCGACCTGGCCGCCGACCGGATCACCGGCGCGGCCGTCCTGCACATGGACGCCTGACGCCCCCGCTCACCGGAACGAGCGGTCACGCTCGCCCTTCGGCACCACGTGGGCGTCCGGGCCGGGGAAGACGAGCGTCTCGTGCTCGGCGTCCACCCAGCGCACCACGTACGGCGGGCTGCCGTCGAGGTTGCGCAGCTCGACGATGACGCCGATCTTTCGCGGCTCTCCGCCGTAGGTGTTCTCGACGACCAGCCGGTCGCCCACCGCTGCCCTCATGATGTCCTCCTTGGAGCCGGGACGACCGCCACCGGACAGGACGCGTGCTCGGCCATGGCCGGCACGACCGCGCCCAGGTGCGCGGGATGGCGGCTGCGCACGCTGCCCAGGACGAGCAGCGTCGCGCCGTCCGACGCGGCCCGCAGCGCCTCCCTCGGCGCGGCGACGACGGTCCGGCGCTCGATGGTGACCTCGGGATAGCGGGCGGTCCACGCCTCCAGCCGCTCGTCCATGCCCTTGCGCGCCGCGGCGGCGAGGACCTCGATGTCGGGCTCGGGCGCCACGCTGACGCCCCAGGCCATCGGCAGCGGGTGCACGGCGTGCACCACCAGCAGGCGGAGCTGCCGCAGCGCCGCCTCGGACAGGGCGAACTCCACCGCCTCGTCCGGCGTGCCCTCGCTCAGCCCGAGCACCACGGGGCCGGGCTCGGCCAGGGCCGGGATCGGGCCGGGCCCGCGCACGACGATCACCGGGGCGTGCGCGTGCGCGGCGACGTAGGCGGTGACGGACCCCACCACCGACCTGGCCAGCGCGCCGAGCCCGCGGCAGCCGAGCACCACCATGTCGGCCTCGGCCGACAGCTCGACCAGCCGCTCGGCGGGCGACCCCTCGTACAGGTCGGTGGCGACGTCGCCGATCGTGCTGGAGGAGCGGGCGCACTCCGCGCCGTGGTACAGGACGTGCTCGGCGGCCTTGCGCAGGTGCTGCCTGGCCTCCTCGGGGGCCTCGCCGTACGGCCAGCGCCACGCGTGGGCGACCGTCAGCGGCAGCTTGCGCAGCTCGCATTCGTCCATGGCCCAGTCGAGGGCCTGCATCGAGAAGTCCGAGCCGTCGTACCCTACGACGATCCCGTACGCTCCGGTCATGGTCATGGCTCTCACCCCGTTCCATCGTCATGGCGGGGCCCCGGGGGCCGTCAGAGCGGAACGACCCGCGTCGGCGGGACCTTGGACCCGGGCTCACGAGACCGTGGCCTCCGCCAGCAGGCGGGCGAACTCCTGAGGCGTCTCGGCCGCGGCCCACAGCACCCGCTGGCGCGCGGCGCCCGTCCCGCGTTCGCGGGCGCGCCGGAGCAGGTCCTCGATCAGGTCGGCGTCCGGGATGCGCTCCAGCAGCGTCTCCAGCATGCGCTCGTGGTTCACCACCCGGCCCGTGTACGGGTGGCGGGTGGGGGCGGCCAGGCCGTGGTGGGCGGCGGCGTTCAGCGCGGCGGTGATCCGCACGTCGCCGATCCGCCTGATCGGCACGCCGGCCCGCACCTCGGCGACGGCCAGCCCCACGACGGCCCGCGCCAGGCTGGTGATCAGGACGGTGTCGTCCACGGACAGGCAGGCGTCCATGATGCGCAGTTCGATCGTCGGGTAGCGGCAGGACAGCCGGGCGTGGAAGTACACGCCGCGCTCGTCGATCGCGTGTCCCCGGCGGATCAGCCTGCTGACGGCGGCGTCGTAGTCGCCGGTGGACCGCCACGCCCGGGGCGCCATGGCCGAGGGCCAGCGGGCCCAGCGCCGGTACCGCTTGCTCTGCCACCCGGTGTCGCGGCCGTTGGCGATCGGCGAGTTGGCGCTGACGGCGAGCAGCGTGGCCAGCCACGGCCGCACCCGGGTCAGCACCTGGACGCCCAGCTCGCGCGAGGGCATGCCGACGTGGACGTGGCAGCCGCAGGTGCCGGTGCAGGCCAGCAGCGGGCCGAAGCGCCTGGCCAGCTCCCGGTACCGGGGGTCGGGTGTCACGGCGTACGCGCCGGGCATGCGGCCCGGGGCGACGCCGGAGGCGACGAGATGGCAGCCGTTCTCGGCCGCGGCCTGGGCCGCGCGGCGGCGGAGGGTCCGCAGCTGTCCGCCGGCCTCCTCCGGGCATCCGCACACGCAGGTGACGGTCTCCAGCTGGTAACGCATGGCCTCGGGTTTGACGTGGTCGTCGCCCAGGAGGTCGATGAGCTGGGGCGCGAGCAGCGCCAGTTCGCCGTCGGCGCGGTTCATGAGGAGGAACTCCTCCTCCACGCCCACGGTGAGCGTCCGGTCCGCGGTCCGGACCGCCGCGGTGGTGACCATGGCGTCACCTCCTCGCCCGTCACGCCGGTTGCGCCAGAGGGGGAGCCCGTGTGGGGTAACTACCCTCTCCGGCGGCTTCTCACGCGGCGTCCTCGCAGGCCGGCCGCCGGGTCGTCAGAACGCGACGACCCGTACGGACTTGACGCTCGAGTCCACGGAGTCCGGGACGACCATGCCCGCGTCCACCCCCGAGCGCAGGTACGACAGCATCTCGTGCGTGAGCCGTTCCCCGGGCACCACCGCGGGGATGCCGGGCGGGTACGGCGTGAGCATCTCCGCCGAGATCCGTCCGGCGGCCTGCTCCACCGGCACCTGCTCGGTCTCGGCGAAGAAGGCGTCGCGGGGCGGCATGACCTGCTCCAGCCGCATCCGGGACGGCGAGGGGATCCGCACCGCGGCCCTCGGCAGCTCGTCCACGTGCTTGACCAGGTCGGCCAGCCCGTCGAGCAGCTTCCCCGCCGACTGCTCGTCGTCGGCGTGGGTGAGCTGGGCGCTGATCCGGAGCTGGTCCGACAGGTGCAGGTTGACCTGGTGGTGCTCGCGCATCCAGTCGTGCATGGCGTACCCCGGGGGCAGGTAGCCGCTCACGTCGATGATCACCTGGAGCGGGTCCATGTCGAACGCCAGGCCGGGGCCGACGAACTCGTCGCGCCCGTACACGTGCAGGCCGCCGAGCTGTTCGACGGCGGCGCGCACCCGCTCGGCCAGCGCCAGCGTGCGGTCGTACAGGGCGCGGCCGCGCTCCACCATCTGCCGGCGCCAGCCGTCCAGCGCCGCGTACACCAGCACCGACGCGCTGGTCGTGGACAGCAGGTCGGCCCGCGCCTTCAGCACCGCAGGATCGACCAGGTCGCCCTGGAGGTGGAAGACCGAGCTCTGCTCCAGGCCGGAGCCCATCTTGTGGATCGAGGTGACGCACAGGTCGGCGCCGGCGTCCATCGCCCAGGTCGGCAGGTCGGGGTGGAAGGGGAAGTGGGCGCCCCAGGCCTCGTCCACGATCAGCGGCTTGCCGTGCTCGTGGCAGAGCCGGGCCAGGCCCTCCAGGTCGCCGCACGTGCCGTACGGGGTGGGCGTGGTCACGAGGACGCCCCTGGCCTCCGGGTTGGCGGCCAGGGCCGCGGCGAACGAGTCCACCGACGGCGGGTGGGCCAGGTGCAGGCCGGGGTCCCACTGCGGGTCCACCCAGATCGGCTCCACCCCGGACAGGATCAGGCCGGCCACCATCGACTTGTGCGCGTCCCGGCCGAGGATCAGCTTCTCGTGCGGGCCGGCGACGGCCAGCATGGCCGCCTTGACCGACAGGGAGCTGCCGCAGGTGGAGAAGAACGCGTGCTCGGCGCCCACGGCGTCGGCCATCAGCTCCTGCGCCTTCTCCAGGATGCCGCCGGAGGACGAGCGGTCGTCCAGGCCGGCGCTCGCCAGCACGTCGGAGCGGAAGACCGCCTCCCCCAGCACCTCGACCACCCGCGGGTCGGCGCCCCTCCCCTGCTTGTGGCCGGGCGGGCTGAACGGCGTCTGGCCGGTGCGGTGATAGGCCTGCAGCGCCTCCAGCACGGGCGCGCGCGAATGATCCATGGTCAAGGGCTCCTCCCAGTGTTCCTCGATGCCGGCGCGACGCCCGGCGTCCCCCTCGGCGCCGGGCGTCGCGCCGGTGCTCATGGCACCCGTTCCCGGAATCCGCACGTCCGTGCGTGGCGGTGCGTCAGGATGTCATGGCGCTCTCCCCTGGTGAACGAGTGACGGGACGGGAGTCCCCTCTTACCGCCCCGCCAACGGTCAAACCACATGAGACCGGGGCGAACCGCTCAGAACATCGGCGTGAGGCCGGGGCGGCCGGGGGTACGTGCGGGCCCGCACGACCGCTGACCCGCCGCCCGCGCCGAAGGGTCAGAGGCGGTCGAGGATGCGCCTCATCTGCTCGATCTCGTCCCGCTGCGAGGTCTCGATGCTCTGGGCGAGCCCCTTGGCGTCGGCGCTCTCGCCCTCCCGCCGCTCCCTCTGGGCCATCGTGACCGCCCCCTCGTGGTGGGCGATCATCAGCCGGAGGAACTCCTTGTCGAAGATCTCGCCACTGACCGCTTCGAGGTCCTGCAGGTCGTCGGCGGACAGCATGCCGGGCATGCCGTGCCGCATGTGCCCGCGGGTGGACTCCGGCATCCCCCACGCCTGGAGCCAGCCGCGCATGGCGGCGACCTCCGGCTCCTGAGCGGCCCGGATGCGCTCGGCCAGCTTCTTCACCTCGGGGTCCTCGGCGCGCGTGGCGGCCAGCTCGGCCATCTGGACGGCCTGGAGATGATGCGGGATCATCATCCGCGCGAACATGACGTCGGAGTCGTTGTGCGCCCGCGAGGGCGGGGCGTCGGTCCGCCGCAGGGCGGGGGCCTCGGAGGCCGCGCCGCCGGCGGGGGCCTGGCCGCCGGAGCCGCCGGAGCCGTCGCAGGCGGTGAGCAGGCCGAGCGCCGCGGTGGCGGCGATCACGATGCGGGCGGTCGTACGGTGCGCGAGCATGGCTGATGTGACTCCCCGTTACGGTGCGTGCGTTGACCGTAATCGTGGGCGGGGTGGCCCCGCGCGTGCGGCACCGACACGCGGGCCGCTGCGACGGGCTCCCGACCCGGCCGCCGGCGGCCCCGCCCGCGTATCTCCCATCGGCGCCGGCACCGTGGCGGCGCCCGGGCAGGAGGCACGCGCATGACCGCACGGCGCAGGATCGTTCGCCCCCGGGCGGGACGGATCGCGGCTGTCGCCGCCGTCCTGGCCCTGTCCGCGTACGGGGTGCCGGCGATGGTGCTGGCCGGCGAGGTGCCGCCGCGCACGACGGTCGCGGGGGTGGACATCGGCGGGCTCTCCCCGGCCCGGGCGCGGGCCCGGCTGGAGACGGCGTTCGCCCGGGCGGGCCGGATGGCGCTCGCCGCGCCGGGCGGGACCGTCACCGTGGCGCCCGCCGACCTGGGCCTCTCGCTCGACGCCGCGGCCACGGTCGCCGCCGCCATGGACGGCGCGGGCACGCCCGCCGGCGTGGTTCGCGGCCTGGTCGGCGGCCGGGCCCTGACCCCGCGGGTCCGGGTGGACGAGCGGCTGCTGGGCCGGAAGGTCGCCGCGCTGGCCCGGACCGTGGACCGCGCGCCCCGGGAGGGCGGCGTCCGCTACGTGGGGCTGGCGCCGCGGCCGGTGCTGCCCGGGGCGGGACGCGCTCTCGACCGGGCCGCCGCGGCGCGGGCCGTCCGCGACGCCTTCCTGGCCCGCCGGGCGAGGGTCACGCTGCCGGTCCGCCCGCTCGCCCCGTCGGTCACGGCGGAGCGGGCGCGCGCCGCCGTCTCCGCCGCCCGCGCCGCGGTGGCGGCTCCGCTGACGCTGACGGCGGGCGGGCGGCGGGCCGTCCTGTCACGGTCGCGGCTGGCGGCCCACCTGCGGTTCGTGGCGGACGGGCGGGGCGGGCTGCGGCCGTCGTTCGACGCGCGCGAGGTCGCCGCCGAGCTGCGGGACGAGCTGGTCCCGGCCGCCGAGCGGCCCGAGGACGCCGGGTTCACGATCGCCAAGGGCCGCCCGGCGGTCGTGCCGGGCCGGGCGGGCAGCGGCCTCGCCCCCGCGGCGGTGAGCGCCGCCGTGTCGGCCGCGCTCGCGTCGGGGTCCCGCACGGCCGGGGTCGCGCTCGCCCGGGTCGAGCCCGCCCTGACCACCGAGCGGGCCCGCGCGCTGGGCGTCAGGGAGAAGGTCAGCTCCTTCACCACGCGGCACCCGTGCTGCGCGCCCCGCGTCACGAACATCCACCGCATCGCCGACCTGGTGGACGGCCACGTGGTCCGGCCCGGCGCGACGTTCTCGCTGAACGGCCTGGTGGGCAGGCGCGACCGGGAGCGCGGCTTCGTGGAGGCGCCCATGATCCTGGGCGGCCGGTTCGTCGACGACGTGGGCGGAGGCGTGTCGCAGTTCGCGACCACGATGTTCAACGCGGTGTTCTTCGGCGGGTTCGAGGACGTGCGGCACACGCCGCACCAGTTCTTCATCTCCCGCTATCCGGCGGGCCGCGAGTCCACGGTGTCGTTCCCGCGGCCGGACTTCCGCTGGCGCAACGACTCGCCGTACGGGGTGCTGATCAGGACCTCGTACACGAGCACGTCCGTCACGGTCGAGTTCTGGAGCACCAAGCGGTACGACGTCGAGTCCCGCAGCTCCGCCCGCTACGCCGTCAAGGACTTCCCCACCCTCAGGGACCAGGGGCCGGACTGCCTGCCGATGGGCGGGGCTCAGGGCTTCGCGATCGACGTGTGGCGGATCTTCCGGAAGGACGGCGAGGTGGTGCGCGAGCAGAGATTCCACACCGTCTACGCCCCCGAGCCCCGCCTCACCTGCTCCTGAGCGGGAGACGAAAGAGCCGAGGCGGCCGGGACCCTCTCGTCACCGGCCGCCTCGGCCGCTCTCGGGCTGCCGCGCGCGGATCACTTGAATCCGCGCAGCCGCAGGCTGTTGCTGACCACGAAGACGCTGGAGAACGCCATCGCGGCACCGGCGATCATGGGGTTGAGCAACCCCATGGCCGCCAGCGGCAGGGCGGCCACGTTGTAGGCGAACGCCCAGAACAGGTTCCCCTTGATCGTACGCAACGTCCGGCGCGACAGGCGGATCGCGTCGGCCGCCACGCGGAGGTCGCCCCGCACGAGCGTCAGGTCGGACGCCTCGATGGCCACGTCGGTGCCGGTGCCCATGGCCAGGCCCAGGTCGGCCTGGGCGAGCGCGGCGGCGTCGTTGACCCCGTCGCCGACCATGGCCACCGACTTGCCCTCGGACTGCAGCCGCTTGACCACGTCCACCTTGTCCTGGGGCAGCACCTCGGCGATCACCTCGTCGATGCCGACCTCGGCGGCCACGCTCCGGGCGACGGCCTCGTTGTCGCCGGTGAGCAGCACCGGGGTCAGGCCGAGCCCGCGCAGCCGCCGGATGGCCTCGGCCGAGGTGGGCTTGACCACGTCGGCCACGACCAGCACGGCGCGGGCCTTGCCGTCCCAGCCGACGGCGACGGCCGTGCGGCCGGCGTTCTGCGCCTCGTCCAGCGCCCGCTGCAGGTCGGCGGGCAGGTGCTGCGACCACTCGGCCAGCAGCCGGGGCCGGCCGACGAGCACCGCGTGCCCGTCCACGACGCCCTGCACGCCGAGCCCCTCGACGTTGGCGAAGTCCTCGGGCGTGGGCAGCTCACCGGCCCGCTCGGCCGCGCCGCGGGCGACGGCCCGGGCGATGGGGTGCTCGGAGGCGTTCTCCAGCGCACCGGCCAGGCGCAGCACCTCGACGGGGTCCTCGCCGTCGGCCACGTGCGTCTCGACCAGCGTCATGCGGCCCTCGGTGACGGTGCCGGTCTTGTCCAGCACGACGGTGTCCACCCGGCGGGTCGACTCCAGCACCTCCGGCCCCTTGATGAGGATGCCGAGCTGGGCGCCGCGGCCCGTGCCGACCAGCAGCGCGGTGGGCGTGGCCAGGCCGAGCGCGCACGGGCAGGCGATGATGAGCACGGCCACCGCGGCGGTGAAGGCCGCCGCCGGGCCGGCGCCCGCGCCGAGCCAGAAGCCGAGCGTGCCCAGCGACAGCGCGATCACGATGGGCACGAACACGCCCGAGATCCGGTCGGCCAGCCGCTGGACCTGCGCCTTGCCGGTCTGCGCCTCCTCCACGAGCTTGGCCATCTGGGCGAGCTGCGTGTCGGAGCCGACGCGGGTGGCGCGCACGACCAGCCGGCCGCCCGCGTTGACGGTGGCGCCGGTGACCGCGTCGCCGGGCCGCACCTCGACGGGCACGGACTCGCCGGTCAGCATCGACGCGTCGACCGCGGACGTGCCCTCCTCGACCACGCCGTCCGTGGCGATCTTCTCGCCCGGCCGGACGACGAACCGGTCGCCGACGGCGAGGCGGGAGATCGGCACGCGGACCTCGGCGCCGTCGCGCAGGACGGCGACGTCCTTGGCGCCCAGCTCCATCAGCGCCCGCAGGGCCGCGCCCGCCCGCCGCTTGGAGCGGGCCTCGAAGTAGCGTCCGGCCAGGATGAACGCGGTCACCCCGGCGGCGGCCTCCAGGTAGATGTTGCCCGAGCCGTCGGTGCGGGCGATCGTCAGCTCGAACGGGTGGGTCATGCCGGGCATGCCGGCCGTCCCGAGGAACAGCGCCCACAGCGACCAGCCGAGCGCGGCGATCGTGCCGAGCGAGACCAGCGTGTCCATGGTCGCCGCGCCGTGGCGCAGGTTGGTCCAGGCGGCCTTGTGGAAGGGCCATCCGGCGTAGACCACGACCGGCGCGGCCAGCGTGAGCGACAGCCACTGCCAGTAGGTGAACTGCAGCGCCGGCACCATCGCCATCGCGATCACCGGGACGCTCAGCACCACGGCCGTGATGAGCCGGGAGCGCAGCGGCCCCAGCTCGTCCGGGCCCTCGCCGCGCTCGCCCCGCTCGGCCCCGGGCTCGTCCTCGGGGGCGGGCGGCTCGGGCAGGGCGGCGCTGTAGCCGGCCTTCTCGACCTCGCTGACCAGCACCTGCGGGTCGAGCCCCTCGGGGAAGGTGACCTTGGCCTTCTCCGTGGCGTAGTTGACGGTGGCCGTGACGCCGTCGAGCTTGTTCAGCTTGCGCTCGATGCGGTTGGCGCAGGACGCGCAGGTCATGCCGCCGATCGCCAGCTCGACCGCGCCGTGCGGCCTCTCCCCGGTGACGGGGGTCTCCGTGATGGGGGACATCACCTCTCCTTTCGTCGCGTCCCGCGATCAGTGGCCGTGCGGGCCCTGATCGTCGTGGTCGGCCGGTCCGGCGCTCGGCGTGCCGGCGGGCGTGCCGCTCGGCTCCGGCGTCGCGCCGGGCGAGCCGGCGTGGACGGTGAAGGCGGCGGTGCGGACCTTCCCCTCGTGCTGGAAGTCCAGGAAGAGGCGGTAGTCGCCGCCGCTCGGCGCCTGCGCGTAGAAGACGATCTCGGGACCGGCCTTCGTGACGCCGTCGCCGGGCTCGCCGTCCGGGTGGACGTGCAGGTACGCCAGGTCGCCGCCGCGCAGGGCGACGAGGTGCCCGTACGCCCCAAGATACGGCTGCAGGTCGGTGACCGGCTCACCGCCCTTGCTGACCTTGAGCGCCAGGCGGCTCGACCGGCCGGGGGCGAGGTCGCCGATCAGCTCGACCGTGTAGCCGTCCACCGTGGCCGTGCGGGCTGCCGCGGGCAGCGGGCGGGGCGTGTAGCCGCCGGCGACGAACACGTCGGTCCCGAGCGTCAGCGCGGGCCCGCCGGTCGGCGCGAAGTCGGCGAAGGCGCGGTAGGGGCCCGCCTCGGGCAGGGTCAGCTTGACGGTCCAGACGCCGTCGGCGGACATCTCCGGGTGGACGTGCTGGAACGTCGTCAGGTCGCGCGAGGTGACGATCAGGTGGAGCCGCTTGTCGTGGCGGGTCTCGAAGTCCGTGACGTTGCCCCCGCCGGGGCCGGTCACGGCGAAGCGGAAGTCGGCGGGCTCACCGGGCTTGATCTCATCGGTGAGCGGGACGAGGGTGTAGCCGTTCTCTGACACTTGAAGCCCCCCGGGGGTATCTTCGGAGCCTGCCTGAGCCGCGTCGCCGTGGCCCTGGGCGTTCTGCTGACCATGGGCGGCCTGCTCGCCGTGGGCGGCGGGGCCGCCGGTGGCCGCGTGGGCGGCGGGGGCCTTCGCCCCCGCCGCCACCGCGCCGGCGTCGCCCAGCGCGTTGCCGGCGCCGAGCGCGCCGCCGAACACCACGGCCAGTCCCAGGGCGTAAAGCCCGAGCCTGCCTGCCGTGTTCACGACGCGCCCTCCACGCTGTAACCGGCCTCCTCGACGGCGGCCACGATCGCGGCCTGCTCGACCGGCTGCTCACTGGCGACGGTCAGCAGGCCGCTCTGCAGGTCGACCTCGACGCCGGTGACGCCCGGCACCTCACCGACCTCCTCCTTGACGGAGCTGACGCAGTGGCCGCAGGTCATGCCCTTGACGGTGTAGGTGGCGGTGGTGGCCATACCGATCACTCCTCGCAACAGCGGTAACGGAACTCAACGACGGGGTCAGGAGCGCACGAGGCGCGCAATGGCGTCGGAGGCCTCCTTGACCTTGGCCTGCGCCTCGGGCCCGCCCTCGCGGGCGGCCTCGGCGACGCAGTGGGCCAGGTGCTCCTCCAACAGGGACAGGGCGAACGACTGCAGGGCGCTGGTGGCCGCCGACACCTGGGTCAGGACGTCGATGCAGTACTTGTCGTCCTCGACCATGCGCTGAAGCCCGCGGACCTGACCCTCGATCCGGCGCAGCCGCCGGCTGTGGTCGTCCTTGCGTGCGGAGTATCCCGCCATCGCCGATCCCCCTCTCCCTTGCCGTGTACCCACTCTAACACGGTACCCCCCTATGGTATTTCCGACCTACCCGATTTTTTCGGACAGCGGCCCGGGGCCGGGGCGAGACCGCGGGCCGGAACGGAGTAGCGTCGCTGTCAGAGGCACTGGAGGAGGGACATGTCCGACGCCCGCCGCACGTCCGGGGCGCGCAGCCCGGCCGGCTCCGGCGCCGCTCCGCGCCCGGCCGGCTCCGCCGCCGCTCCGCGCCCGGCGCGGCAGCCCGAGCCGTGGGTGCGGCGCGTCCCCTGGGCCACGCTGGGCGCGATCTCCCTCGGCGGGGCGTTCGGCGCGCTGGCCCGCTTCGGCATCACGCGCGCCATGCCCCACCCGCCCGGCGGGTTCGCGTGGGCCACGTGGCTGATCAACGTGACGGGGTGCCTGCTGATCGGCCTGCTCATGGTCGCCATCACCGAGGCGTGGCGGGTCCACCGGCTGGTGCGGCCCTTCCTGGGCATCGGCGTGCTCGGCGGCTACACCACGTTCTCGACGTACGTGGTGGACACGCAGAAGGCGCTGGAGGCGGGCGCGGCCCGCACGGCGCTGGCCTACCTGGGCGGCACCCTGGTCGCCGCGCTGCTCGCGACCTACGCCGGGGAGCGCCTGGGCCGCCTGGTGTTCGTCACCTGGCGCTCGCGAAGGGAGGAACGACGATGAGACTCCAGGGCCCGGCGTTGCGCCTGACCGTCTACGTCGAGGAGGACGCCTCCTGGCACCACAAGCCCCTCTACCACGAGATCGTGCACCGCGCCCGGCAGGCGGGGCTGGCGGGCGCCAGTGTGTTTCGCGGCATCGAGGGCTACGGCGCCTCCAGCGAGCTCCACACCGCCCGGATCCTGTCGCTGTCGGACGACCTGCCGCTGGCGATCGTGATCGTGGACGATCCGGACCGGATCCGCGCCTTCCTGTCGCAGCTCGACGAGCTGGTCACCGAGGGACTGGTGATGATCGACGAGGTGGAGGTGATCCGCTACGTGGGCCGCTCCGCCGCAGACCCCGGCGACGCCATGGCGGTGGACACGGGCGGGCGTGACTCGTGACCGTGCTGCTCGTCGCGCTCGGGGCCGCCGTCGGGGCTCCGCTGCGCTTCCTGGTCGACCGGGCCGTGCAGTCGCGGCACGACACCGTCTTTCCCTGGGGCACCCTGACGGTCAACGCGATCGGCTCGACGATCCTGGGCTTCCTCGCCGCCGCGCCGGTGTCCGGGCCGGTCATGACGCTGCTGGGCACCGGCTTCTGCGGGGCGCTGACCACGTACTCGACGTTCGGCTACGAGACCGTGCGGCTGGCCCGCGACGGCGCCACGGCGTACGCGCTGCTCAACGCGCTGGGCAGCGTGGCGGCGGGGCTGGGCGCGGCGTGGTGCGGCATGGCCGTCGCGCTGGCCCTGGCCCCGTGACCGCCGGCCGTTCCGGCCTCGTCACAGGAAGGCGTAGCACTCCACCTCCGAGCGCCGGTAGGAGATCCCCTTCGCGACGGAGTCCCGGACGCAGGCGCGTTCGGAGGGGCTCAGCATGAGCTTCCCGCACACCGTCACCCCCGAGTAGGTGCGGCAGTCGAGCGACGGGTTCACCGCGCCGATGCGGTAGGTCCGCCTGACGTCGGCGCGGCACCGCGTGCGCGCCGCCGCCGTGTTCGCGTACGAGCACTGGCGGAGCAGGATCTGGTACTGGCGCCTGCTGACGTCCTGGCCGTCGCCGTCGGCACCCGCCGCGGCCGGGCCACGCTCGCCGCCATGGGCGCTCGCCGAGCCCAGATCGCGCAGGTCGCCGTCGGCCCGCGCCGAGGAGACGCACAGGCCCAGCATGACCACCACCCCGAGACCAGCGGCAACGATCTTGTTCATGGCTCCCCCCACAAAGCGGAATACCGCCCGCAATACTCCCCAAAACCCCACAATTCGCCTTCCCCGAGGGGAGTCGGCGTGTCGCGCCGCGAGCCCGCCGGCGGGCCGGGGGCTGTGGGGGCGAAAGGTGCCGATGTTACGACTGGGGCCGGTAGCCGGTCTGCCGGAGGAGGGCGACCAGGTACGACTTGACCTCCCCCGCGGTCACCGTGTCCGGACAGGCCCCCAGGTGATGCAGGACGGCTCCCCCGAGGATCTGCTGGAGGGCGTCGAGGTCGGCGTCGGCGGGCAGCTCGCCGCGCTCGCGCGAGCGGGCCAGCGCGGCGCGCTCGGCCGCCGCCCGGCGCGCCCCGTGCGACTCGCGGTAGGCGCTCAGCAGCTCCGGATGGTCGTCCACGGCGGCATAGAGACGGCGGAGCATGCGGCGGTTGCGCGGCACGCTGAGGTAGCCGGCCCAGTCGTCCAGCATGGGGTCGATGCCCGGCCAGTCGATGGCGCCCGGGTCGTGGTCCTGGTGGACCGACTCGATGGCCTGGATGAGCAGCGCGGTCTTGCCCGGGAACCTGCGGTAGACGGTGGCGCGGGTCACCCCGGCGCGCTGGGCCACCTGCTCGATGCTCGTCTCGCTGGCGCCGCGCTCGATCAGCAGGTCGAGGGCGGCGGCGAGGACGGCCTCGTCCACCTGCCGGCTGCGGGGCCGCCCCGGCGGACGCGGCACGCGGATGGTGGACACGTCACCCGATCCTAGTCACCATGCGGTCGAACAGCCGGTCCGGCGTGAGCCCGGCGAAGGCGAGGAGCGGCCGGGCCAGGTGCCCCGTCGGGTAGCGCAGCCGGGGCCGCGGCGCCTCCACCGCCTTGCGGATGGTCCGGGCCACCACCGCCGGGTCGGACATCCTGACCGCGGCCAGCCCCTCGCTCCTGCGGGCCATGGCCTCGGCCGGCCCCCGGTAGGCGCCGCTTCCGGAGAAGGCGCGCAGCTCGCGCGCCGCCTCCCGCTCGAACTCCGTCCTGACCAGGCCCGGCTCGACCACGACGACCTTGATGCCGAACGGCCGGACCTCCTGGCGCAGCGCGTCGGAGAACGCCTCCAGGGCGTGCTTCGAGGCGTGGTACCAGGCGACCATCGGCAGCGCGAACCGGCCGGCGACCGACGAGACGTTGACGATCCGGCCCGAGCGCCGCTCGCGCATGCCCGGCAGGACGAGCTGGGTGAGCCGGGCCGCCCCGAACAGGTTGACCTCGAACAGCCGCCGGGCCCGCTCGACCGGGACGTCCTCGATCGCGCCGTGCAGCCCGGCGCCGGCGTTGTTGACCAGGACGTCGACGCGGCCCCGTTCGTCGAGGACCGTGCGCACGGCGCGCTCAGCGTCGGCCTCGCTCGTCACGTCCGCCTCCAGGACGTGCCCGCCGGCGGCGCGGAGGGCCGCCATCCGCTCCACGCGGCGCGCGGCGCCGTAGACGACGTGGCCGGCGCGCAGCAGCTCCAGCGCGGTCGCGTGGCCGATGCCCGACGACGCGCCCGTGACGAGGCAGATCTTGGCCGCCATGGAAACCTCCAGCTTGAGTTCGAATACAGAGGTGTACTGTATTTTAATCCAGCTAGAGAGGGGATCTGCCATGAGTACCTATGTGCTCGGTTTCCACGAGATCGACCGGACCGCACTCCCCCGGGTCGGCGGCAAGGGGGCGAACCTCGGCGAGCTGTCCTCGATCGAGGGCGTCCGCGTACCCGGCGGGTTCTGCGTCACCACCGAGGCGTACCGGACGGTGGTGGAGCGCGACCCGGCCGTCGGCGGCCTGATCGACGACCTCGCCGGGCTGCGGGCCGACGACCGCGCCGGCGTCGCGCGGGCCGCCGGGCGCCTGCGCGACGCCATCGAGGCCCTGCCCGTGCCGGAGGAGATCGAGAAGGACATCACCCGCCGCCTCGCGGACCTCGCCGCCGAGACCGGGAGCGCCGGCGAGGTGGCCTGCGCCGTGCGCTCCAGCGCCACCGCCGAGGACCTGCCGTCCAGCTCGTTCGCCGGCCAGCAGGACACCTACCTCAACGTGCGCGGCGAGCGGGCCGTCGTGGACGCCGTCCGGAGCTGCTGGGCCTCGCTGTTCACCGACCGGGCCGTCGCCTACCGCGTCCGGAACGGCTTCGACCACCGGGCGGTGCGGGCCGCGGTCGTCGTGCAGCGCATGGTCTTCCCCGACGCGGCGGGCATCATGTTCACCGCCGACCCGGTCAGCTCCAACCGCCGGGTGGTCTCCATCGACGCCGGCTTCGGCCTCGGCGAGGCGTTCGTCTCCGGGCTCGTGGACGCCGACAACTACCGGGTGCGCGACGGCCGGATCACCGGCAGGCGCGTCGCCACCCAGACCGTCGAGCTGCGCGCCTCGGCCGACGGCGGCACCGAGGAGCGGCCCGTGGAGGAGGCCCGCCGCCACGCCCAGACGCTGGACGACGCGCAGATCCTGCGGCTCGAACGCCTCGGCAGGCGGATCGAGGCGCACTTCGGCCGCCCCCAGGACATCGAGTGGGCGCTGTCGGACGGTGAGTTCCACGTGCTCCAGAGCCGCCCCGTCACCACGCTCTACCCGGTGCCCGAGGCCGACGACGACCGCAACCACGTCTACATCTCCTACGGGCACCGGCAGATGATGACCGACGCGTTCGCGCCGCTCGGCCTGTCGATGTTCGAGCTGTTCCACCGCCGGCTCGGCCGCACCGCCGGGACCGTGGCCGGCAACCGCTTCTACAAGGACCTGTCGCACGAGCTGGCGTCCCCGCTCACGCGCGCCGCCACGCTCAAGAGCGTGGCCCAGGCGGACGTGCTGATGGTCGCCGCCCTGCGCGCCGTGCTGGCCAGGAAGGACTTCGCCAGGAACCTGGCCAGGGGAAGGACCTCGCTGACGGACGTCGGCCCGGGCGGCCCGCTGCCCCTGATCCGGCAGTACCTCAAGCTGTCCCGCGAGGACGACCCCCGCGTCGTCCCCGACCTGATCGCCAGGGCCGAGGCGACGGTCGAGGAGCTGCGCCGCGGCCTGGCCGGCGCGTCGGGCGACGCGCTGTTCGCGGCCATCGAGAAGGACCACGACGTCGTCGCCGAGCTCACGTTCGACCCACGCAGCGTGGCGGCGGCGCTCATCGGCATCCAGTCCGTGAACTGGGTCAACAAGCGCATGGCGCGGTGGCTGGGCGTCCGGAACGCGGCCGACGCCCTCTCGCAGTCCGCCGACCACAACGTGGTGGCCGCGATGGGCCTGGACCTGCTGGCGGTCTCCGACGTCGTCCGCGAGCACCCGGCCGTGGTCGCGTACCTGGAGACGGCCGGACGCGACACGTTCTTCGCCGGGCTGGCCGGGGTCGAGGGCGGGGAGGCGGTCAGCCGCTCCCTGGAGGACTACCTGCGCGCGTACGGCATGCACGGCCAGGGCGGCATCGACATCACCCGGACGCGGTGGAGCGAGGACCCCACGCTGCTCGTCCCGCTCATCCTGGCCAACGTCCGCGCTCTCGCCCCCGGCGAGCGCGAGCGCAGGGCGGAGCGGGGCCGCGCCGAGGCCGAGCGCACGATGAACGACCTGCTGGAGCGGCTCAGGAAGCTGCCCGGAGGCGCCCGCAAGGCGAGGCGGGCGGCCCACCGGATGAGCCTCGTCCGGCACTTCATCGGCTACCGCGAGTACTCCAAGCACGCCCTGCTCCAGCGCTACGAGCTGTACAAGCGGGCGATCCTCGCCGAGGCCGGGCGGCTGGCCCTGCAGGGCGTGATCGACAAGCCCGAGGACGTGTACTTCCTGACCTTCGAGGAGCTGCGGCAGGCCGTCGCCACGGGGCGGCTGGAGCGCGCGGTCATCGCCGAGCGGCGCCAGGCGTACGAGACGTACCGCAAGCTGACACCGCC
Organism: Nonomuraea rhodomycinica; assembly: GCF_013363995.1. Lineage (GTDB taxonomy): Bacteria > Actinomycetota > Actinomycetes > Streptosporangiales > Streptosporangiaceae > Nonomuraea > Nonomuraea rhodomycinica. The sequence continues at coordinate 242,895 of NZ_JABWGO010000013.1, forward strand.
CCGCGTCATCACCTCCGAGGGCGAGATGATCGACGGCGCGTACGACGCCGGGAGGCTGCCCGAGGGCGCGCTGGCCGGCGTCGCCGTGTCGTCCGGTGTCGTCGAGGGCCGGGCCCGGGTCGTGCTGGACATGGCGCGGGCCGAGGTCGAGGAGGGCGACATCCTCGTCACGGTCTTCACCGACCCGAGCTGGTCGCCGCTGTTCGTGTCGGTGAAGGGGGTGGTCATGGAGGTCGGCGGGGTGATGACGCACGGCGCCGTGGTCGCCCGGGAGTACGGCCTGCCGTCCGTCGTGGGCGTCGAGGGCGCGACGCGGCGCATCCGCGACGGGCAGCGCATCCGCGTCAACGGCTCCGAGGGATATGTGGAGCTGTTGCCTGAGGAGGCGTGAGGCGGGCAGGGTGGAGCGCGTGAGCAGCGATGAGACGCGTGACGGGGTGCCGCTGACCAACCTGGACCAGCCGTTGTTCGACGGGTCCGGCAGCACGAAGCGGCACCTGGTCGACTACCTCGACGCCGTGAGCGAGCGCATCCTGCCCGTCCTGCGCGAGCGCCCGCTGTCGGTCGTGCGGGTCCGCCCGGGGCAGCCGGCCTTCATGCAGAAGAACGTGCCCAAGTACGCCCCGTCGTGGGTGCGCACGGTGTCCGTCTGGGCCGAGGCGTCGCGCCGGCAGGTGTCGTACGCGCTGTGCGACGACCGGCGCACGCTGCTGTGGTTCGCCAACCAGCGGGCGGTCGAGTACCACCCGGCGCTCGGCCCCGCCGGCGGCGACCCCACCCACCTGGTACTCGACCTCGACCCGCCGGAGGGCGGCGCGTTCGGCCTGGCCGTGAAGGCGGCCCTGCTCGTCCGGCAGGCGCTCGCCGACGCGGGCCTGGCGGGCGCGGTCAAGACGAGCGGCGCCAAGGGGGCGCACGTGTTCGTGCCGGTGGAGACGGGCGTCCCGGTGGAGGACCTGGCGGCGGCGACCCGCGCCCTCGGCGCCCGCGCCGCCCGCCTCGACCCCGGCCTCGCCACGACGGCGTTCATCCGGGAGGACCGCGAGGGCAAGGTGTTCATCGACTCGACCCGGGCGGGCGGGGCGACGGTGGTGGCGGCCTACAGCCCGCGGGTCCGGCCGGGCGTGCCGGTGTCGTTCCCCGTGGCGTGGGACGACCTCGACGCGGTGAGCCCGGGCGACTTCACCGTGCACACCGTGCCGGCGCTGCTGGACGGCCGCGACCCGTGGGCGGAGCTGATGCCGCCGCCGCAGCGGCTGCCCGCCGGCCTGGTCGAGGAGGGGCACACGATCCCGGTGGCGCGGGTGCAGGCGATGCACGAGGGCAAGCGCCGGGCCCGCGCCCGCCGCGGCGAGTGACACTCCCGCGGCGGGCCGGACACCGTCGCTACTGGATCCGCTCGAACGGGGTCGGCGTCTGGCCGGTCCAGCGGTGGAGCTGGGCGACGCCGGTCTGCTTCGTCACGCCGCCCTCCGTGATCTTGCCGTCCTTGGCCAGGTAGAAGCGGCCGTCGTCGAGGGAGACCAGGCCGTACTGGCCGCCGGACTCCCAGCCCCGGATGCCGGTCGCGTCGTGGCGCAGGCCCTCGTCGAGCAGCGGCAGCAGGGCGCCGCGCTCCGGCTTCGGCTGTCCCTCGATCGGGCCCTCGACCGGGCGGGCCGAGCCGTCCACGACGAACAGCGAGTAGTTCGGGAACTGCGGCTTGACGCCCTTGTAGACGGCCATCAGCCAGTGGCCCGAGCGCTTGTCGTACTCCAGGTTCTGCACGCCGTAGGTGGTGTTGCCGGTGCGGACGAAGTACTTGCCGGCCGCCTCGTCCGGGCCGGCCGTGTGCGGCTGCGACTGGGTGAGCGGGCGCTCGTACCGGCGCCAGTCGCGGATGTCGTACTGCAGCAGCACCTGGTGGTCGTTGTCGGTGCGCGTGGTGTTGGAGTAGACGCCGTAGGCGACGGTCAGCTTCTGCTGGCCGCCGCGCCGGCCGAACTCGGGGCCGAAGGCGACGCCGTCGATGCCGCTGCAGCCGTAGCGGTGGTCGGGGGTGTTGGCGACGTTGCCGTCGAAGACGCCGTCGCCGTTCATGTCGGCGGCGTAGTCGTCCACGACGTCCTTGAGGTAGACGGCGGTCACCACGTCGGACCCCTCGGCGTTCATGTCCAGGCTGGTGATCCGGTCGACGTCGAAGATGGCGATGTAGAACGCCTTCGCGTCCTTGTACTCCAGGGAGCCGTAGACGCGGCCGTCCTTCTCGTTGAAGTCGAGGTCGCCCAGGTGGCCGGTGAACCCGGTGACCGAGCCGACCGGGTTGCCCTGCAGATCGGTCTTGACGAGGAGGTTGGTGAAGGAGAAGTACATGTACCCCTTCTTCCGGTCCAGGGCCATGCCCTGCACGTGGCCCGACGGCCAGGCGCCGCCGTTCACCTCCGCCGGGAACCGCGCCGGTCCGGCCTCCGCCGGCGCCGCCAGGGCGGGGCCGGAGCCGAGGGCGGTGGTGAGGGCTGCCGTGAGCAGTACGTGTGCGACCCGCATGTTCTTCCGTGTGCCTTCCGAGGGGGAAAAGTACTCCGGAAGATCCTTACAGAGGTCGTTCGGCGCGTCCATGGACGGAAGTCAAACGCCACGCGACGCGCGCCGGAACGATTCGGCGTCCCGCGAACTCCAGGGTGTCGGGCAGGTCGCGCGGTCACGGCGGGCGTCCTAGGGCCTGGGGATGCGGATGCCGGCGGCGCGGAGCTCGGCCTCGAAGAGCTCGGCCAGCCGCGCCGCGGCCGGTGTCCGCTCTCCGCCGTGGTGGGCGATCAGCATGTACCGGGTCCCGGCCTCGGTGCGGGCCTGCAGGCCGGTCACCGTCTTCAGCAGCGCGGGGTTGGCGAGGTAGTGGCCGGCCGCCGTGGCCGCGAGCTCGGCGATGCGGGGGTCGTCCGGCTCCCAGGCCGCGGCTTCGGCCGCGCGCCTGCCCAAGGCGACGAGCCCGGGATCGTCGAGGGCGTGCTCGAAATGGGTGAGGTAGTCGTCGAAGCCCTCCGGGACCAGGGCCCTGGCCAGCACCCAGCCCTCCCTGGTGGCCGCTGTCTCGTCCGCGGCGAAGCCGAGACCGGCCATCCGCTCCAGCAGCGCCACAGCCCGGTCCGGCAGCAGGGCCCGGTCGCCGTCGGCGAGCCGATGCAGCGTGTCACGCCGCGCGGTCAACTCCTCGATCTGTTGGGTGAGGTGCCGCTCGACGTCGGCGAGCGCGGCGGTGAACAGCGCGGCATCGGCGTCGAGCAGGGGCCCGATCTCGGCCAGCGGCACTCCGGCGGCGGCCAGCGTCCGGGCCTGCACCAGCCGCAACAGATCGGCCGATCCGTACCTCCGGTAGCCGGAGCTGTCGCGTTCCGGCTCCCGCACCAGCCCGAGCTTGTGGTAGTGCCGCACCGTCTTCACCGTGACGCCGACGAACGCCGCCGCCTGCCCGATCGTGACTCCGTTCATCCGCACGATCCTGCCGTGTGCCCGGCCTGCCCGGCGCGGAACACCTCGTCGACGAGCCTCTGCTGGGCGCTCAGGAATGCCGGCGCGATGGACAGGCCGGCGTCGTCCACGCAGTTCAGCGCGGCGGTCAGGGTCTTGCGGCCGTCGGGCGTGCTGTACATCAGCGCCGCGTGGCCCACGGCGGCGCCGTTGTGGGAGATGAGGGTGCCGCCGTCCGTGTTCACCACGAAGACCCCCAGGCCGTAGTCCATGTTCGGGATGCCGGTCGGGTGCGGGGCGCACATCTCGGCCAGCAGCGAGGCCGGCAGGAGCCTGCCGCCCAGCAGCGCGGAGATGAACGTGTGGAGGTCCCGGGTGGTGGAGATCATGTCGCCGCCGGTGGAGATCCAGGAGGGGTTCTGGCGGGTGATGTCGGTCGTCGTCGGCCGGCCGTCCTCCTCGGAGCGGTAGTAGGCGTGGGCGTGCGGCGCGGGGATCTCCGGCGAGGCGTCCGGCACCACCGTGCCCGACAGCCCGAGCGGCCCCAGGATCAGCCGCCGCACCTCCTCGGCGAGCGAGCGGCCGGTGACCTTCTCGATCACCAGCCTGGCGAGCACGTAGTTGGTGTTGGAGTAGCTCCAGCTCGTCCCCGGCTCGAACCGCGCCGGCCTGGACAACGCCAGCTCCACCAGCTCCCGCGGCCGGTAGGTCGTGAACCGGTTGTCCAGCCACTCCTTGCCCGTGGTGCCGTAGGGGATGGGGATCCCCGGCGCGACCGTCCCGTCGCCGTCGACCTCGCCGGTGAAGTTGAACACGCCGCTGGTGTGCTGCAGCAGCATGCGCACCGTGATCCGCTCGTCCAGCCCGAACTCGGGCAGGTAGTTCGCCACCGGGACGTCCAGCCCGATCCTGCCCTCGGCCACCAGTTGGAGCGCCAGGGTCGCGGTGAAGGTCTTGGTGGCGCTGCCGATCCGGACGTGCCCGTTCGTCGGCGGCTTCCCGGTCCCGCCCAGCTCGGCCGCCCCGGCGCTGCCGGCCCACTCGCCCCGCTCGTCGTGCACGCGCAGCGACACCCCGAGGAAGCCGGACTCGACGATCTCCTCGATCGCCTTCTGCAGCTCCGGGCGATCCTGCCCGGCCGCGGCTCCCGGCGCGGTCGCGCCGTCCGCGCGGGCCGCGGCGGCGACGTCGAGCGCTTCGGAGATCTTGCGGGCCATCTCCGCCATGGTGGGGCTCGGCTCACCCTGACGGGGCTGGGCGGCCGCTTCGACGGCGACGAGGACGGCGCGGCGGAAGTTGTCCGCCTCGGCCGGATCCTGCTCCTTCAGCAGGCTCATGGCCGCCGTCAGGGCCGGCAGCACCTGGTCGGCGAGTTCGGCGGTGGACTTGCCCCTCAGGGCGACGTCCTTCGTCCGCACCGCGAGCACATGCCCGACCGGGCCGGTCGCCGACGCCAAGGCGAGCGCGCCGCCGGTGGCGATCCGGTGCGGCTTGCCGGCGGCACCGGCGGCGGCCATCAGCGAGACCGCGCCGTACGCGGCGGTCCGCAGGGTGCTCTTGTCCTGGTCGGAGAGGGTGAGGGACATGGTGGTCCGCTCCTTCGAGTCTCGGGTGTCCGGTCGGCGTCTCGCCGCTGCGAGGAGCTTGCACCCTGACCCGAGGTCAACCTCAACGGTGATCTGGCTCACAGCGGACGCTCGTCGGCGGAGACTCGACACCGAGACGACGCGGGACTCGCGGGGGCCGGTGGGTGCCTGACGGGCTCGCGACGGTTACCGTGGGTGATCGTATGAGTCGATTCCTGTTCATGGTGCGGCCGGGCGCGCTCCGGTGGATGTCCCACGGCGCGTTCGGGCTGCTGCTGGTGTCCGCCCTGATCGCGACCGCCCGTGACGGCGGCACGGCCGCCGCCGCGGGCGGCGCGCTGCTCGGCGGCCTGTACGTCGCCTGGACGCTCCTCGAGGCCGAGCTGGTCCCGGCCCGGCCCCGGCTCGCGCTGCTGTGGCTGCTCCCGCTCGTGCTGGCGTGGGCCGTGCTCGCGGTGGCCGCGCAGCCGTTCGTCTGGCTGGTGCTCCCGATCGCCCTGACCTGTGCCCGGGCGCTGCCCCCGTGGGCGGGGGCGTTCACCGCGAGCGTGCTGACCTGCACCTCGGCCGTGCTGCTGATCAGCCACGCCGGCCTGTGAGCCGCCCCGGCCTGTGGGCCGCGCCGGCCCGTGAGCCACGCCGGCCGGTGAGAACGGTCAGGGCGTGACCACGGGGAAGTCCGGCATGGCGTCGTCCAGGAGCGCCACCAGGCGGCGCAGCGCCCCGACGTCGCCCTCCCGCTCGACCCCCTCCGCCCCCTTGCCGCAGAACAGCGCGACGAGCTGCTGCCTGGTCAGCCGCAGTGTGAGGTCCACCGGCCCGTCCGGCGGGTCCTGCTGCTGGACGAGCGCGCCGTTCGAGAGCGTCGTGCGGTGGCGCTCCCCCAGGTCGGTCAGGTGCCAGTCGATCGACAGGCTCTCGTTCCAGGCGCGCGGCCCGTGGAGCCGGACGGCGACCGAGTCGAAGATCCGTTCCACGGGGAGCGCCGCGACCAGGTCCGGGCACGGCGCGGCGGGCACCGCGGGCACGATCCCGTCGGCCAGCTCCAGCGCCCCCGTCAGGTAGACGTTGCGCCAGGTGGCGTTCTCCGCCCCGTGGCCGAGCCGGGTGTAGACCTCGGCGAGCAGGTCCCGCGCCTCCTTGTTGCCCTCGTCGGCGAAGACGGCGTGGTTGAGGAGCTGCGCCGCGAAGCGCAGGTCGCCCTGGCCGATGTAGCCGCGCGCGAACTCCACCACGGCGCCCCCTCCCCCCAGGCACTTGACGTAGCGGACGGCGCTCTCGCGCGGCGGGTGCTCCCACAGGTGCGCCGGGTTGCCGTCGAACCAGCCGAGGTAGCGCTGGCAGACGGCCCTGACCTGCTGGCTGAGCGCGCCGTGGTAGCCGCGCGCCTGCCACGCCTCCTCCAGTTCGGGCGGCAGCGGGAGCGTCTCGGCGATCTCGGACGCGGTGAGCCCCTTGTTCATCAGGCGCACGGTCTGGTCGTGCAGGTACGTGTGCAGGTCCCGCCGCCGGGTCAGCAGCCGTACGACGTCGTCCGCGCCCCAGACGGGCCAGTGGTGGGAGGCGAGCGCGACCTCGGCCCGGCCGGCGAACAGCGTGATCGTCTCGGTCAGGCGGCGGGCCCAGGCCCGGGGGTCGCGGACCGCCGCCCCGTGCAGCGGCAGCAGGTCGTGCTGGTCGCGGGTGAGGTTCTCGGCCAGGAAGAGGGCGCGGCGGCCGGGGAGCAGGAAGGTCATCTGCGCGGGATCACCCGGCCCGGCCATGAGCTGGAACTCCATCGGCACGCCGTCCACGACCTCCTCCTGGCCCGTACGGGTGACGGTGACCGTGGGCGGGATCAGCGAGATCGCGCCCGTGGAGGCGGCCGGGCCGAGGCCCGCGCCGATCTGGCCGAGCGGTGAGCGTTCGAGTGCCTGGCCGTAGGTGTAGACCGAGCGGCGCGTCACGGCGGCGCGGGCGTGCACGCGCTCGCAGACCGCGTGCTCCATGAACCCGGCCGGCGCGAGGATGGGCACGCCGCCGCCCGTGACGCCGCGCACGCCGCCGAAGTGGTCCACGTGGGAGTGCGTGTAGAGGACGCCGGTGACCGGGCGGTCGCCGCGGTGCGCCCGGTACAGGCCGAGCGCCGCCGCCGCGCACTCGACCGAGCCGAGCGGGTCGACGACCACGACGCCGGTGTCGCCCTCGACGAGCGTCATGTTCGACAGGTCGAGCCCGCGCACCTGATAGACGCCCTCGGTCACCTCGTACAGCCCCTGCTGGGCGCAGAGCCGGCTCTCGCGCCACAGCCCGGGATGCGCGGTGCCGGGGCACTCCTCCTGGAGGAAGGCGTAGGAGCCGCCGTCCCAGACGACTCGGTTGTCGGCGTTCCTGATCACCGCCGGGTCGAGCCGCGCGACGAGCCCGCGTGCGGCGTCGCCGTGGTCGCTCCGCTCACCGGGTGGAAGGTTGGACATGCTCCCCTGCATGCCCGTCATCCGGTACGGACACGGTCAATAGAGTCTGGCAATACGGACAAACCCCTACCGGCGGCGGGGGTCCGCGACGCGATGTGATTGGCTGGAGACCGACTGATCGTCTGGAGGGTTTCGCGGTGGAAGCGTGCGTGTTCGACCTCGACGGCGTGCTCGTCGACTCCGAACCGGTATGGGAGGAGGTGCGCCGGGCGTACGTCGCCGACCACGGCGGCACCTGGCGCCCGGAGACGCAGTCCCGGCTCATGGGCATGAGCACCCAGGAGTGGGCCGCGTACCTGCACGAGCTCGGCGTCCCCCTGCCGCCGGAGGAGATCGCCCGGCAGGTGGTGGACGCCATGGCCGCGCGCTACCGCGAGGCCATCCCGTTCATGCCCGCCGCCCGTGCGGCCGTCCGGCGGCTGGCCGAGCGCCACACCCTCGGGCTGGCCAGCTCCTCGCCCCGCAGGCTGATCGACGTCGTCCTGGACGCCGCCGGGCTCGACGACTGCTTCGCCGCCACGGTCTCCACCGAGGAGGTGCCCCGGGGCAAGCCCGCGCCGGACGGCTACCTGGAGGCGGCCGCGCGCCTCGGCGTCGATCCGCGCGCCTGCGTGGCCGTGGAGGACTCCAGCAACGGGCTGCGCTCGGCGTACGCGGCCGGGATGCGGGTCGTCGCGGTGCCGCACCCCCGCTACCCGCCCGCGCCCGACGCCCTCGAACTGGCCTGGCTCGTCATCGACGACCTGGACGGACTCACCCCGGAGACCCTGGAGCAGTGACCAGCCCCTCTGCGGCCCCGTCCCGCCCTCGTCCCGCGGAGGTCTCCCGCCCATGACGCGCTCCCCGGCCCTGGTCCGTCCCAGGACCGACGACGACCTCCCCGCCTGCGTGCGGGCGCTGGCGGAGGTCCACGCCGCCGACCGCTACCCCGTGGACTGGCCCGCCGACCCCGCCGGCTGGCTCACGCCCGACGACCTCGCCCGGGCGTGGGTGGCCGTGGACGACGACGGACGCACCGTGCTCGGCCACGTCGGCCTCACCCGCCCGGACCCGCACGTCACGCGGCTCGTCGGCGTCAGCGTCAGCGCCGTCGTGTCCCGCCTGTTCGTCGTCCCGCGCGCCCGCGGCCGGAGCGTCGCCGCGGGCCTGCTCGCCGCCGCCCGCGCCGCGTACCCCTCCGACGGCCCGCCCCTGACGCTGGAGGTCTCCAGCGAGGGCCGCGCCGCGATCGCCTTCTACGAACGCCACGGCTGGCGGCGCGTCACCAGCAGCCGAGGCGACTGGCTGAACGCCGCCGGCGAGTTCGCCCTGCTCCACCACTACGTGAGCCCGTAGGAGCCACCCGAGCCCCCGGGCACGGCCATGCGAACCCTGGGGATAAGCTCTGGAAATCGTGCGTGACATCACGGTTTTCAGCGGCTCGGCCCACCCGCAGCTCGCCGAGGAGATCTGCGCCCACCTCGGGACCCCGCTCCACCCGGTGGCGATCAACCGCTTCGCGAACGACGTGCTGGAGGTCCAGCTCCAGGCCAACTGCCGCGAACGGGACGTCTTCCTCATCCAGCCGCTCGTGCCGCCGGTGCAGGAGCACCTGGTCGAGCTGCTGCTGATGCTCGACGCCGCCCGCGGCGCCTCGGCCGCCCGCACCACCGTGGTCCTCCCGCACTATGCATTCGCCCGCAGCGACAAGAAGGACGCCCCCCGCATCTCGATCGGGGCCCGGCTCGTCGCCGACCTCATGGTGACGGCCGGCGCCAACAGGGTGCTCGCCATGACCCTCCACTCGCCGCAGGTCCACGGCTTCTTCAGCGTGCCCGTCGACCACCTGCACGCGCTGCGGGAGCTGGCGAACCACTTCCGGCAGTACGACCTGTCCAACACCGTCGTCGTCTCCCCCGACCTGGGCAACGCCAAGGAGGCCGCGGCCTTCGCCCGGCTGCTCGGCACCGGGGTCGCGATGGGCGCCAAGCAGCGCTTCAGCGACGACCGCGTGGTGATCAGCTCGGTCATCGGCGACGTCGCCGGCAAGGACGTGATCATCCTGGACGACGAGATCGCCAAGGGCAGCACGGTCATCGAGCTGCTCGACCGGCTCCGGGAGCGCGGCGTCAACTCGGTGCGCGTGGCCTGCACGCACGGTCTGTTCTCCGGCGGGGCGATCGAGCGGCTGAGCGCGCTGCCCGAGGTCATGGAGATCGTCTGCACCAACACCGTCCCGCCGCCCGGGCCGAGCGGCAAGCTCACGGTCCTGTCGATCGCGCCGGCCCTGGCCGAGGCCATGCGCCGCATCCATGACGGCGAGTCGGTGAGCGCCCTGTTCAGCACCTGACGCGCGGAGCGGGTCCTGGCGGAGTCGTTCACGGCGCCCGGTCGTGCGGCCGGGCGGCCGGGTCCGCGAACGCCGCGCCGGCCGCGTGGGCCTGCGCCAGCCGCTCCTGTCCGGCGGACCAGCGCAGGCGCGCGAACTCGCGCGCGAGGGTGGTCGCCGAGGTGGTGCGCGTGTCGGTGCTGACGGTGACCGCGAGCCCTTCGGCCAGGAGCCGGGTCGCGGGGTGCGCCCCCAGGCTGCGGACCGCGCCCGTCTGGACGTTGCTGGTCGGGCACATCTCCAGGGCGATGGCGTCGCGCCGCAGCCGCTCCAGCAGCGCGCCGTCGCTCGCGCATCGGACGCCGTGGCCGATCCGGCGCGCCCCGAGCACGTCGAGCGCCTCCCACACGCCGGCCGGCCCGGCGGCCTCGCCGGCGTGGACCGTGCACGGGAGTCCCGCCCGGTGGGCGAGGTCGAACGCGGGGCGGTGCGGCTCGGCCCCGTGGAGCCGCTCGTCGCCGGCGAGGTCGAGCCCGGCCACCTCGTCGCGGTGCCGCAGCGCCGTCTCGGCCACGGCGAGGCTCTCGTCGGGCGTCTGGTGGCGCAGGCAGCACAGCAGCAACCCGGTGCGCACGCCGGTGGCCTGACGCCCCGCCGCGAGCCCGCCGGAGACCGCCCGGACCGCCTCGTCCATGCTCATGCCCCGGCGGGTGTGGAGCTGGGGCGCGAAGCGGGCCTCGCCGTACACCACGCCGTCGGCGTGCCAGTCCTCGACCAGCTCGCGGGCCGCCCGGTGCAGGGCGTCGGGCGTCTGGAGCACCGCGAGCGGCACGTCGATGTAGGTGAGGAACCGGCTGAGGCTGCCGCAGCGGGGCGGCGCGGTGACCAGGCGCTCGACGGGGAAGGGCAGGACGATGCCCTGGCCGCCGGCCAGGTCGGCGACCGTGCCGGGGCGCACCGAGCCGTCGAGATGGCAGTGCAGCTCGTAACGCGGCACGGGTGAAGGGGTCCGGGAGCTCATCGCGGTCCCTCCGGCCCGGAGCCGGACGGGACCGAGGAGGCCGGCAGGACCGACGAGCCCGGCAGGACCGACGAGCCCGGCGAGACCGACGAGGCGGGCGTACGGGCGCAGGTGTCGAAGAGCAGTTCCTTGAAGCCGCGCTCGCTGACCCGCCGGACCAGCGTCAGGTTGGGCGGCGGAGCGGTACGCCTGCGGTCGATGACGAGCTGGCCGCGGGTCTCCTCGCCCAGGGCGACGTCCACGTGCGCGCGTTCCTGTTCGACGACCAGGTCGGGGCGCAGTGCCACCGCCATGGCGACCGGGTCGGGCAGGTCGTACCCGGGCAGGCCGGTGACGTCGCGGGCCCAGTCGGCGACGGCCCGGTTGACGCGGTGGGCGAAGGTCGCCATGGGCGTGCCGAGCCGCTCCAGCCTGAGCTGGTCCTCGGGCGTCATGACGGCGTCCTTGCGGGAGACGTCCCAACCGATCCAGGTCACCCTGTCCGGCGTGGCCGCCTCCAGGACCACCCGGGCGGCCTCGGGGTCGGCCCAGACGTTGTACTCGGCGGTGGGCGAGATGTTGCCGCGCAGGTCCGCGGCTCCGGCCATGCAGTACACGTGCCGGTACCGGCTCAGCAGGTCACGGTCGCGGAGCAGCGCGACGGCGACGTTGGTGAGGGGGCCCAGCGTGACCAGGGTCAGCTCGCCGGGCTCCCGGCGCGGACGGGTCAGCAGCACCTCGACCGCGTGCTCCTCCTCGGCGACCCACTCCGGGTCGGGCAGCCCGATGTCGCCCATCCCGTCCTGGCCGTGGACATGCTGTGCGGTGGACGGTGTACGGACCAGCGGGCGATCGCACCCGGGATGGACGGGGACGTCGCCGCGCCCGGCCGTCTCCAGCGAGACGAGCGCGTTGCGGGTGGCGGTCGCCACGGGCACGTTGCCCGCCACGGTGGTCACGGCGCGCACGTCGCCGAGGTCGCCGGCGGCGGCCAGGAGCAGCGCCACCGCGTCGTCGGAACCCGTGTCGGTGTCGACGATCAACGGGATGCCCGGCATGCCTGCCTCCTCTCCTTCGAGGGTCTAATCGTTTAGACCCTGCTATCTAAACGATTAGATACGATGATGTAAACCGTCATGACGAAACGCGCGGACAAGCCGATCACGTTGGCCGACGTGGCCCGCAGGGCCGGGACCTCCACGGCCGTGGTGAGCTACGTCATCAACGACGGGCCCCGTCCCGTCGCCGCCGCGACCCGCGAGCGCGTCCTCGCCGCGGCGGCCGAGCTCGGTTACCGTCCCAACCGCATCGCCCGGGCGCTGCGCTCCCGCACCACGGGCGTCGTCGGGCTGGTGCTGGCCGACGCCTCCAACCCGTACTTCGCCGCCCTGGCGCGGCACGTCGAGCAGGCGCTGGAGAGGCGCGAGCGGCTCACGCTGATCGGCAACGCCGGCTACTCGGCGGACCGCCAGCGCGACCTCGTCGACCGCTTCCTCGCCGCCCAGGTCGACGGGCTGGTGATCGTCTCCGCCGAGGGCGGCGACGACGTGACGGACCTGGCGCAGGCCGCGGGGGTGCCCGCCGTGTACGTCCACCACGGCCCGTCCGACGGGCGCGCCCGGGTCGTCGGGGCCGACAACCACGACGCCGTACGGGAGGCCGTCGCCCACCTGCGCGGGCACGGGCACCGGCACATCGCCTTCCTGGGCGGCCCGCACGACGCGGGGCCCGTGGCGGATCGCCGGACGGCGTGGCGGGCGGCCGTCGCCGACGACCCCTGGGCCGCGCTCCTGCGGTGCGACTACTCGCGCGCCGCCGCCCACTCCCTGACCCGCCGCCTCGCCGCCGGCGACGCCCTGCCACGCGCCCTCATCACCGCCACCGACGAGCAGGCCATCGGGGTCCTGTCAGGGGCGTGGGCGAGCGGGGTCGCCGTCCCCGGCCGGCTCGCCGTGATCAGCCTCGACGGCACCCCGGAGAGCGCCCACACCGCCCCGGCCCTGACGGTCACCCGGCAACCGCTGGAGGCCATGGCGGAGCAGGCGGTCGAGCTGCTGTCCGGCCGGGACCCCGGCGCGCCGGCCGCGCACGCACCCCTGGTGATCAGGCGTAGCTGCGGCTGCGACGGCGATCAGGACTGACCGTCCCCGCCACGCGATGACCGCTCATCCGCGTGTGCCGCCCGCCGCCGGCGCGCTCGCCCGGGTCTTCGCCCAGGCGCGGCGCATGCCCTCGGCCAGGACGTCCACGTCCGGGCAGGCGCGCCGGTCGGCGAGCACCGTCAGGCCGAGCCGCCCCCGGTACGACAGCGCCGCCACCGTGAGCGTCAGGTTGCCGGTGATCCCGGTGACCGGCACGGCGTCCAGCACCTGGGCGCCGAGCAGGTAGAGGGGCCGCTCCGGGCCGGGGACGTTCGAGACCTGGAAGTTCATGGACCGCTGCCGGCCCTCCAGGTCCAGGCCGAGCGCCGACAGGCCGCCCAGCAGCCCGTACATCACCGTGGACACCTCCCGCGACAGGGGCTGCGCGGCCTTGGCCGCACGGGTCGCGGCGGCCACGAGGGTGAGCCGTCGCACCGGATCCGGCTCCCCGACCGGCAGGCGGCAGTACAGGGCGCCGACCACGTTGCCGAGGTCGCGCGACCGTCCGGGGTCCCGGATCGTCGCCGGGACCACGACGCTCAGCTCCAGGCCGTCCACGGGCTCGCCGCGGCCGAGCAGCAGGTCGCGCACCCCGCCCATGACGGTCGCGAGAACCACGTCGTTGACCGTGGCCCCGTGGGCGTGCGCCACCCGCCGGGCCTCGTCCAGCCCGAGCCGCACGACACGCAGCAGGCGGCCCTGTCCGCCGGTGGATGCGTTGAGCGAGGTGCGAGGGGCGACGTTCAGGGCCGACAGGACGCCCGCCGCGGCCGAGACCGTGCCGTGGAGTGTCCGGAGGGAGCCGGCCGGATCGGCCAGGACGGCCGCGGTCCGCGACAGGCGGTGGCGGGCGTTGCCCAGGAACAGCTCCAGGGCGGAGGGCGGCGGCGCCGGACGCCAGGCCGAAGCCGGCGGATCGGGCTCCTGGGGGTCGGCGTCGAGGAAGGCGGCGGCCAGCGCCACCGCGGCCAGGCCGTCCACGAGCGCGTGGTGCACCCGGAACAGCAGCCCGACGCGGGTGACGGCGGGCCCCGCAGGCGCGGCGGGCCCCGCAGGCGCGGCGGGGTCAGCGGGCTCGGCAGGTTCGGCAGGTTCCGCAGGGTCGGCAGGTTCTGCAGGTCCCGCAGGTTCCGCAGGTTCGGCGGGGTCGGCGGGGGCGCTCGTGAGGCCGGTCAGCAGCCGCAGGTCCCACAACGGGCGCGACCGGTCCAGCGGGTCGCGGAGCAGCCGTTCCGCCGTCTCCAGCAGGGCCGCCTCGTCCCCCGGCGCCGCGACCCGCGCCGTCCGTACGTGGTGGGCGATCGCGAAGCCGGGATCGTCCACCCACAGCGGCGGCCCGCACAGCGGCGGCGCGTCCCGCAGCACCTGCCGTAACTCCGGCACCCGGACCAGCCGCCGCTCCAGCCGCTCCCGGATCGCGCCGAGCGCCAGGTCACCGCGCTCGTCCAGCAGCGGGCCCGCCTCCACCACGCACAGTCCGGCGACGTGCTGCGGCGCCGACGGCCGCTCCAGGCGCAGCATCGCCAGGTCCACCGCCGACAGCCTGCGACATCCCGTCCCGTCCGCGTTCGACGGGCTGCGACGCACCGCTCCGTCCACGACCTGCCACCTCACCCTCCACCTCCGCCTTCGCCGCCCGCCCCCGCCATGGCGGGCGTCCTGCGTGAGTCCCACGATGGAGGCCGGGTCGCCGTCGCGGCAGGGCCGAACGTCCCGGCTCCCGGCCCCCGGCGCTCCCTCCCGCCGGGGCCCCTGGCATGCTGGCGGGATGCTCGACACGGGACTCTCCGGTCAGGTCGTGCTGGTCACCGGGGCCGGACGCGGCATCGGGGCGGCCGTGGCCCGCGCCTTCGCCCGGGAGGGCGCGCGGGTGGCCGTCCACGGGTTCGCGGGCGCCGTCCCGCCCCCGGGCGTCACCTGGGAGCACGTCACCCCGTCCCCCGACGAGGCCGAGGCGCTGGCGGCCGAGCTGGGCGGCGGCGCCATCGCCGTGCGTGCCGACCTCATGGAGCCGGACGCCGCCGGACGGCTGTTCGACCAGGTGGAGAGCGGGCTCGGGCCCGTGGACGTCCTCGTGAACAACGCCGCCCACTGCGAGAGCCCCGACACGTTCGCGAGCGTGACGGCCGCCGGGCTGGGGCGCGCCTACCAGGTGAACGCGATCGCGCCCGCCCTGCTCGTCGCCGAGCTGGCGCGCCGCCGGCCGCCCGGCCGCCCGGCCGCCGTGGTCAACGTCTCCACCGACGCGGCCCGCGCCTTCCCCGGGCAGATCGGGTACGGCACGTCGAAGGCCGCGCTGGAGGCGCTGACCCGGGCGGCGGCGCTCGACCTGGCCGCCGCCGGCATCAGGGTCAACGCGGTGGCGCCGGGGCCGGTGCAGACCGGCTGGATGGACGCCGCCATGGAGGAGCACGTCCGGTCGGTCGTGCCGCTGGGGCGGGCGGGTGAGCCGGACGACGTCGCCGACGCGGTGGTGTTCCTGGCCTCGCGTCAGGCCCGGTGGATCACCGGCCAGGTGCTCCAGGTGGCCGGCGGCCACGCCCTCTGAACGGCTCGGAGGTGGGTCAGCGCGCGTGGGACACCTCGCCGGCGCGGCGGGCGGCCGGGACCCGGCTGAGCTGGAGGAGGCTCATGCCGAACAGCAGCACGCCCAGCGGGACGTGCACCGTCTTCACCTGGGCGATGCCCAGCGCCACCTGCGCCAGCGTGAGCACGAACATCCCGGCCGCGTACAGGATGGGCCTGGGCGAGCCGCCGCCCGGCCGCCACATCAGGATCGCGACGATCAGGTGCACCAGCGTCACGGCGAACACGGTGTACGCCGAGGCGCTGTGCAGGGTGCGCCCGCCGGGCGTGGACAGCAGCAGGCCGGCGGTGATCGGCGCGGCGAAGAGGGCCAGGGTTTGCAGGATGACCGCGACACGCAAGAACACGAGTGACTCCTTGGACGGGAGGGGGAGGGTGAAGACCTCGGCGACGAGGCCGTACGCCCGCGCCTGGATCGGCGTCTCGCACTCCGACGACACGACCGCCGGGAATGTGAGGCGACGTGGCCGACCTCACAGTTCGGTGCGTCGTCTCGTCGTTCCGGTGAGGGCAGCCGCATCGAGGGAGCCGACATCACCATGACCACACCGTCCGAGCCAGGAGCCGTCCGGCCCGATCCGACCCTGAGCGCGATCATGAGCGAGCGGCGCCATCTGATCAACCTCGCCTACCGGCTCCTCGGCACGCTGGCCGACGCCGAGGACGTCGTGCAGGAGACCTACGCCCGCTGGTACGCCATGTCCCCGGAACAGCAGCGGGCCATCGCCTCCCCCGGCGCCTGGCTGACGACGGTGGCCGGCCGCATCTGCCTCGACGTGCTCGGCTCGGCGCGGGCCCGGCGGGAGCGCTACGTGGGCGAGTGGATCCCCGAGCCGCTGCCCGACCGTACGGAGTGGGCCGGCGGGCGGCCCGGCGGGGACCCGGCCGACCGGGTCACGCTGGACGAGTCGGTCAACATGGCGTTCCTCGTCGTGCTGGAGTCGATGACCCCGGCCGAGCGGGTGGCGTTCGTCCTGCACGACGTCTTCCGCTACCCCTTCGCCGAGGTGGCCGAGATCGTCGGCCGCAGCCCGGCGGCCTGCCGCCAGCTCGCCTCCTCGGCCCGCCGCCGCATCCGCGACGCGCGGACCCCGGCGACGCCCGCCGCCCGGCGGGCCGGCGTCGTCAGGGACTTCAAGCAGGCATGGGAGGCCAAGGACATCGACGCCCTCATCGGCCTGCTCGACCCCGGGGCCACGGTCATCGCCGACGGCGGCGGCCTCGTCAACGCCCTGCTGCGCCCGATCGAGGGGCCCGAGCAGATCGCCCGCTACGCCATGACCATCGCCGGCATGGCCTCCGGCCTGACGATCCTGGAGCGGACGGTCAACGGCCAGCCCGGTCTGGTGGCGCAGCGGGACGGCGTCATCGACGCGGTGATGGCGTTCGAGGTCGCGGGCGACCGGATCACCCGCATCTGGGCCGTACGCAACCCGGAGAAGCTCCGGCCCTGGACGGTGGACCCGCGGCAGTGAGACGGGGGCGTCGCCTCACATTCCGGGCGGCCGGGTCGTCGGACCCCTGACACAGCGTCCGGCGCACCGCCGAAACCGAGAGAGGACCACCGCTCGATGTCCACGGAGAACCTTCAGTCGCGTCTGCCCGACCCCAGCCAGTTCTTCCCCGAGGTGGCGACGATCGCCGCGGCCATGACCAAGGCCACCCACAACGGTGCGATCCCGCGCACCACCGTCGGCCTGGTGCAGCTGCGGGCCGGGCAGGTCGTCGGCAGCACGTACCACACGGTGCGGCAGACCGGCCTGCTGCGCGGCGCCGGGGAGACGGAGGAACGCATCACCGCCGTGGCGTCGTGGCGGGACGCCCCGTACTTCACCGACGCCGAACGGGTGGCGCTGGAGCTGGTCGAGGCCGTCCTGACCGCGAACCCGGCCGGGGAACGCGTCCCCGACGAGCTGTACGCCAGGGCCTGCGCCCACTACGACGAGAAGGGGCTCTGGACGCTGACCCTGGCGATCAGCCAGATCTGCTTCTTCGTCCCCGTCGCGCTCATCGCCAAGCCGATCCCCGGCAGGCCGCTCGGGAAGAACTACAGCAGGTAACGCCCTCCGGGCCCGGGGTGAGGCCGTGCGTCCGCGCCTCACCCCCGCTCACAGGACGCGGGTGAGCCTGGTCAACGCCTCGATGATCTCGTCCATGCCGAGGCCCCGGTCGGAGCGCTGGTAGACGTACACCTCGGGGGCGAGCGGCGCGAGCAGCGTGTCGACGAGCGCGTCCGGGCTCGGCGTGCCGGCGGCCACCAGCAGCGACCGGACGTGCGCCCGCCAGAAGCCGTACGCGCCGGTCTCGAACCGCGTGCGCCCGACCTCGCTGCCCAGCACCAGGTGGGCGTGGTCCTCCAGCAGCCGCACCATGGCGGCGTAGAACGCGGCGAGCCGCTCGGCGGGCGGCGCGCCGGGGCCGAGGGGCGGGTCGCCGCGCAGCAGGCGCTCCTGCAGCTCGCGCTCGTGCTCGTCGAGCAGCGCGACCGCGATGGACGCGCGGTCGGGATAGCGGCGGTACAGCGTGCCCCTGCCCACCCCGGCGGCCTTGGCGATGTCGTCCATCGTCACCTCGTGCGGTGGCCGGGCTGCGAACAGCGCGGCCGCCGCCTCCAGGATCCGGGCGCGGTTGCGCGCGGCGTCGGCTCTCTCCATGCGCACCAGTGTATGTGGACACATCGTCCGGATATGCTTAAATGGACAACGTGTCCGCTTACTGATCGGAGAGATGACATGCTGCTCCACCTCGACGCCAGTGCCCGCCGTACCTCCTTCTCCCGCAGACTGTCGAGGGCGTACGCGGACGCCTGGCGCGCCGCGCACCCCGGCGCCGGGTACGTCTACCGCGACCTGGCCGCCGACCCCGTCCCGCACATCCGCGAGGCGTGGACCGAGCTGTGCGATTACGTCCTGGAGAACGGGATCACGGAGATCGCCCGCTACGAGGAGGCCGTCCGCACCCCCGCCCAGCGGGAGGCGTGGGCGATCCTCAAGCCGCTGCTCGACGAGGTCGTGGCGGCCGACGTGGTGCTCATCGGCACGCCGATGTACAACTTCTCGATCCCGTCGTCGCTGAAGGCGTGGATCGACCAGATCACGTTCCCGAAGATGTCGCTCAAGGGCCGGTCGTTCGTGGTGACCGGCGCCCGGGGCGGCGCGTACGGCCCCGGCACCCCGCGCGAGCCGTACGACTACGAGGAGCGCTACCTGCGCGACTTCTTCAAGGGCCACTTCGCGGTGGAGGACGTGACGTTCGTCCACGCCGAGCTGGTCAACACGCGGCTCGACCCGGCGCTCGCGCACCTGCGCGACCGGCACGAGGAGTCGCTGACCGCCGCCCTGGAGACGGCGTCGTCCCTCGGGGCGTCGTCCCCCGGGGCGTCGTCCCCCGGGTCGTCGTCCGTCGAGTCGTCGTCCGTCGGGTCGGAGGTCCGGCCATGAGCTGGCTGACCCTGCTCCTGGCCGGGCTGGTGGAGGTGGCCTGGTCGCAGAGCATCAAGCCGACGCAGAACTTCACCCGCCCCATCCCCACCCTGATCTCCCTGGTCCTCATGGCCGCCGCCGTATGGCTGCTGTCGCAGGCCATGAACACGCTCCCGGTCGGCACCGCGTACGCCGTCTTCACCGGCATCGGCGCGGTGGGCGCGATCACCCTGGGGATCGTGTTCGGCGGCGACCCCGTCTCGGTGGGACGGATGGCGGCCTTGAGCCTGATCGTGGGAGGGATAGTCTTGGCCCGGATCACGACATAGACGGACATAGACGGAAGGGGCCGGGTCCTCATGGGGGAAGTCGGAGAGTCCTACCAGGAAGTCAGGGCGTCGTATCTGACGGCCGCGGAGTCCGCGGTCGCCCTGCTGGGCCATCCCGCCGTCGCCGCCGCCTGGGACAAGCCGAGCGCGCTCACCGAGTTCAGCGTCGCGGGCCTGGCCGGGCACCTCGGCCACCAGCTCGTACGGGTGGACCGGCTGCTGGCCGCCGACCCCACGCCGGGCGCCGAGCCGATCGGTCTCCTGGAGCACTACGCCAGGTCCCCCTGGGTCGAGGCCGGCGTCGACCACGAGATCAACGTCGGCATCCGGCGCGCCGGCGAGGAGTCCGCCGCCGCGGGCCCGGCCGCACTGGCCTCCACCACCGCCGAGCTGCTGGAGCGCCAGCGCGCCACCCTGCCCGCCGCGCCGGCCGACCGCGTCCTCGACCTGCCCTCGGGCTGGTCGCTGCTGCTGGACGACTTCCTCATGACCCGCATGATGGAGCTGGTCGTCCACTCCGACGACCTGGCGGCGAGCGTGGGCGTGGAGACCCCGCCCCTGCCCGCGCGGGTCGTGGAGCCGGTGGTGGACCTGCTGGCCCGGCTCGCCGTCCACCGGCACGGGGCGACGGCGGTCATCCGCACCCTCAGCCGCACCGAACGCGCCCCCGCCACGATCAGCGCGTTCTAGCAGCGTTCGGCGGGAACGCCTACCCCAGGAACCGCGCGACGACGGACACGAACCGGTCGGCGTCGTCGAGCCACGGGAAGTGTCCGGCTCGGACCTGGACCACGAGTTCGGCGTCCGGGAACAGCCCGGCGAACTCCGCCATGGCGGCAGGAGGCGCTCCCGGATCGACCTCTCCCGCGACCAGCAGGACGGGCCGCGTGAAGCGGGCGAGCTCGGCGCGCGTGGCGTCCGGGTCGAAGGCGCCCGGGGCGCCGAAGGCGGCCATGACCTCCGGGACCCGCTGCTCCGTATCGGCCGCGTGGTGGGCCCGCGCCGCCTCGTCCCACCGGCCGTAGGAGAACGGCGCGATGGCCCGCCAGCTGTCGCTCGTGACGGCGCCCGCCACGATCGCCTCGAGCGCCGCGAACGCCTCCGGGAACCACGGCTCGTCCCGGCGCAGGAGAGCCGTCTCGCGCCGGAGGTCGCCGGTGATCGGGATGCCGACGGCTCGGACGCTCGGCGTGATCAGCGCCAGCCTGCCGACACGGCGCGGGTGGCGGGCCGCGTACCGCACGGCCACGTTCGCGCCGGCGCAGTGGGCGAGCAGGTCCATCCGGTCGAGGCCGAGGTGCGCGCGCAGGGCCTCGACGTCGGCGACGAGCCGGTCGCAGCGACAGGACGTGAGGTCCTGAGGTGTCGCGGACCGCCCGGTGCCCCGCAGGTCCAGTGTGATCAGCTGCAGGTGCGCGGACAGGCCGCCGAGGTCGCCGAGGTAGGCGGAGGCCGTCGGCCCGCCGGGCAGGCAGACCACCGGCGCGCCGTCCCCCGCCACCCGGTAGGCCAGCTTGACGCCGTCGTACGAGGTGAAGAACTCCATGCCCGGCAGTCTGAGAGGGTGGCGGCGGCCAAGGCTATCGTTCAGCCACAGCTACATGATGGGTGGCGCGGATGGCCGTCGAGATCAGGTTCACCGCGGCGTCGGTCGCCAGGGTGCGATTCGCCGTCTCCCCGCTGGGGGAGACGGTGCTGGCGCTGCGGATCCTGCTGAGCACGGGCGGGCACGCGATGCACCGGCCCTGGGTGCGCGGGGCGCGTCCGCTGATCGCGGATGAGCGCGAGCTGCCGCTGCTGCGGGCACTGATCGCCGAGGCCATGCCGTCCTTCCTGTTCCCGGTGCCGCAGGAGCGGCTGCCGTCGACGGCGACCGAGCTGGAGCTGCTGCGCGCCACCGAGGAGTCGTTCTTCCGGCGCGAGTACGGAGCGGTCGTGGGCGTACCGGCCGACGAGGTTCCCGACCCGGCGGCGGTGCTGCCTCGGCTGGCGGGCGCGCTCCGCCGGTGCCACGAGCTGCTGATCGCTCCGCAGTGGGGCCGGATGCGCGCGGTGCTGGACGCCGACGTCGCCAAGCGGGCGCTCACCCTCGTGGACGGCGGAGTGCAGGCGCTGTTCGCCGAGCTGCACCGGGACATCGCCTGGGACGGCGGCCACCTGGTGGTGCACGGCCGGCGCACCCCGCACGCCGTCCACACCGTGGACACCGGCGGGCACGGCCTGGTGCTGCTGCCCAGCGTCTTCAACTGGCCGAACGTGGGCGTCGACAAGTCCCCCGTCGCCGCCGCGTCGATCCGCTATCCGGCGGTGGGCGTCGGCCTGCTGTGGGAGCCGCCCCCGCCGGCGCTGCCGGGCCTGGCCCCGGTGCTGGGCCGCACCAGGACGGCGCTGCTCGCCGCCCTGGCCGAACCCCGGACGACCGCCGCCCTGGCCGCCCGCCTGGGCATCACCCCGAGCGCGGTCTCGCAGCACCTGGGCGCGCTGCGCGGGGCGGGGCTGGTGTCGACGCACCGTACCGGCCGGACGGCGCTCCACCTGCGCACGGAACGAGCGGACCACCTGCTGGGCATCACCGCCCCATGACGTTCCTGGGCCGGGGGCGCCGCCCGGCCCGGGCTTGTAACGTGGTGGTGCCGAGATCAGCCGTCCACGCCGGGAGCGAACCGCGATGCGCTGGCAGATCCACTCCGAACAACCGCTCTACTCGGACCACTGGCTCGACATACGCGTGGCGGACGTGGAACTGCCCGACGGCAGGCACCTGGACCATCGGCTCATGCGCATGCCGCCCGGAGCCGGCGCCGTCGTGCTCGACGACCGGCGGCGCGTCCTGCTGATCTGGCGGCACCGCTTCATCACCGACACGTGGGCGTGGGAGATCCCCATCGGCCGGATCGAGAGCGGCGAGGAGCCACCCGAGGCGGCGGCCCGGGAGGTCGAGGAGGAGACCGGCTGGCGCCCCGGCCCGCTGCGCCCCCTGCTCGACATCCAGCCCAGCAACGGCATCTCGGACTCGGTCCACCACATCTTCCGCGCCGACGAGGCCACCCACATCGGCCCGCCGACGGACACGACCGAGGCCGAACGCGTCGCCTGGGTACCGCTCTCGGACGTGCGCCGGCTGATCGGCGAGGGACGCATCGTCGGCGGCACCAGCATCGCCGCCCTCCTCTACGTCTCCACGCCCTGACCGAGCCCCATGCCGGCCCACGCCTCATGCGGCGGACCAGAATGATCACCATGGCATCGTCCTTCGAGCCGCGTTCCTCAGCGGAGATCCGCGCCCACCTCCGGGCCCGGCTCAACGCGGCACTTCGCCGCTCCAGCGCGTACGGCGGGGAGATCGTCCTACGCGTCCTGCTCGACCACTTGACCTACGCGGAAGGCCAGGAAGAGGTCTGGGCGGCGGAACTGCGGACACTGCGGTCCCGAGGAGCGTTCGACGCATGTGGCGTGACAGGAGCGTTCCGCACCGTGTTAGCCGATTCATGCGACCACGGGGTCGCCTCCCTCTACGCGGAGTCGCGCGTGATCGCGGCTGGCTGAGCATCGACAGAACACTCACGGCCGTGGAATACGCCGCCCTGCGGCGCAACCTCAGCTCCTGGCTCACCCAGGACCGCACGTACACCGAGGTCCTGGAGGAGTTCGGCCCGCCTTCTGTCCTCTTCGGCGGCGACAACCCCTTCTACGGCAGGACACTCGCGTACGCGACCGAGGAGACGACGGAACCGATCATCTGCTTCCACCTGTGGAACGGAAGCTCCGAGGAGAGCGGGAAGAGCTGGCCGCCGATCCACAGGGAGCCCCTTCTCCTGGCCGTGCGCTCCGGGAGAGGCGCGTTCACCGACACGTTCACGTTCACGCCGGAAGGGAGGAGGCGCCGGCCTGACATCGGATGAGTGGGGTCGCTGGATCGTCGGGCGCTTCCCGCCTTACGGTGACACGATGAGCAACATCCACTCTGAAGCGCCTGTCGCACCCGTCGAGGCCTTTGACCCCCCGTACTACGTGGCTGTCTTCACGACGGTGCGAACCGAGGAGCAGAGCGGCTACAGCGAGACCAACGCCCGCCTGGAAGACCTGGTGAAGGACGTCCCAGGGTTCCTGGGGATGGACCACGCGCAGACTCCTGGTGGGCTGGGCATCACCGTCGGGTACTTCCGCGACGGCGACGCCCTCACGGCGTGGCGGGACAACGCCGAGCACCGCGCGGCGCAGAAGCGCGGGCAGGCCGAGTGGTACCAGAGCTACACGTTGCATGTGGCGAAAGTGGAGCGGAGCCACGGGTTCACGCGAACGTAGTCAGTCATCCGCCGGGCCGCCGTCGCCGGCATCGCCCGCTACCTCACCGAGGGCGGCCCCGTTGCGCGAACTTTCGTCACGAGCTTTCGTCACGAGCTTGGCTGTTCGGAGGACAGCGCCAGGTAGGCCGCGCCGGCCGAGTTCAGGACGTTGATCCACTCAGGATGGTCGAGATATGCGTCGTCTGGAGCGGTGGGGCCGAGAGCGTCGAGTACGCGTAGGAGGGCGTCGACGACCATCTGCACGAGGTCGGCTTCTCGTTCATCGAGGAAAAGGCGGGGGATCAGCGATCGTGCGCCGTTCATATCGATGAAGGTGTCGTCGATGAGCCAGTGAACGGCGGCGGTGAGATCCGGCCATCCCTTCCCGGATCTCCAGTGCTGGTCCTGGTATTCGCGGTCACCCAAAGCTCGTAGCGCCTCCAGCACGTCCTCGCGGCGCTCGGGCCGCTGCGCCGGCTCTTCGCCCGGGTGGTCTTCCTCCACGGGGGCCAAGCTACTCGGGCCTGTTGACGTCACGTCGTTGTGGGATACGAGGTGGCGGGCATGCCTTTCAGCTCCCTCCGCCGCCTCGTCAAGGTCCTGAGCTGCCCTCCTGCCGCCCGTAGCGCGGCGTGGAGGGCCCAGGCCGGGGGTCCGGGGGCTGGGAAGCCCCCGGCAAGGGGGTGTGGGGGAGCTCGGCTCCCCCACTGTCACAGCCCGAACCCCCCGCGCGAAGCGCGTGCCACTGAGTGAGGACCGCGCTTTCGAGCCCACCCGGTCTCAGCCCCTCAGATCCGAAGGAGTGACGGGCTAATCGGGGATCAGGGTTTTGGTGGCGAGTTGCTCCTCGCCCGCGGGGCCGTCGATCCGGATCGACAGGTCCCAGACGCCGCTCATCGGGAACAGCTCGCCCACGGCCACGAAGCGGCCGGGCGCACGCTTGGTGGCGGAGAGCTCGGGAGTGGAGTGTCCCATGTCGGCCATGACCGCCGACAGGGCCACGGTGTCGGCGTCGCCCTTGCTCACCGTGACCTCCACGGTGACCCGGCCGGGAGCCGGGTCCGCGATGAGGACGGTGGCGGCGTAGCGGGAGCCCGTGGTGGTCAGGTTGACGGGTTCGGCGGTCGTGCTCCTGGTCACGACGTACAGCGCCGCCGCCGCGGCCACGAGCGCGGTCGCGGCCACCGCGTGCCACCTCTTCATCACTGGGCCTCCGGTTTCGTCACTGGGCCTCCCGTTTCATCACTGGGCCTCCGGTTTCGTCACTGCGCCTCCGACGCGGTCACGTTCACGGTGAGAGGTACGGTCTCGATGCGGTCGGCGGTGGCGTACTGGATCCAGGCGAGGTAGCGGCCCGGTTCGGGGAAGCTGAAGGTGAAGCGCACCCGGGATCCCGGGGAGCCCATCTCGTGCACGTGGCCGAAGAAGTCGCCGTGCTGACTGCGTATGAGCAGGTGGCCGGTCATGCCGAGCCAGGGCCGCACGCCGGCGGGGGTGTCCAGCTCGATCATCGTGGGGCGGCCCGCGACGGGCACGGCGGGTTGCAGGCGCGGCGTGGCGGTCGTACCGGTCCGCGCGGGTACGCCGGCGCTGCCGGGCTCCGCGATCGGGTCGGCCTGCTCCGGTGCTCTGGCGGTCCCTTCGACGTTGAAGTCCGCGGCGACGAGCTGCCCGCCGGAGTCCTCCCGTTCGAACTCGGTGTGCGCCAGGTAGCGGCCGGGGTGGTCGGCGCTCAGCCTGACCTCCAGGCGGCCGGGTGCCGTGCGCAGAGGGTGGACGTGGCGGAAGTAGCGTCCGTCCTCGCTGGTGACGACCACGTGCGCGAGCGCCTCGTGGTGCGCGGTGAGGTCGTCCACGGGCCGCCCGGTGGAGCCGTCGAGGAGATCGACTCGCAGGGTGAACTCCTCTCCCGTCTTCGGCCGGGCCGGGATCGTCCGCACTCGGGCCTGCGCGTACGGCCGCCCCGCCGCGGTCGATGTCGTGGGAGTGGGTGCCGCGCCGGCGGGTGCGGGCGCCGGCACCTGCGATTCGAAGACGATGACCATGGCGGCGACCGTCACTCCGGCCGCGGCGCCCGCGACCAGCGCCATCGTCCGTCCCGGGCGGGCCGTCGCCCCGGTGAGCAGGCCGCCCACCAGCAGGATCGCGGCCACGAACAGGCCGCCGTAGATGAGGAGCTCGCCCGCCGATCCGCGTTCGACGAGGACGCGGAACGGGATGACGGCGCTCTCGTTCCCGGCGCTCAGTCTCAGCTCGTGGGGCCCGGTCCGTTCCACCTGGAGCTGTGTGTACTGCGGGTCCGCCGTCGCCTGGGCGGTGCCGGTCACCGTGCGGCCGTCCTCGACGGAACGGACTTCGAGGGCGAAGCGCGGGCCGGACACCGGCTGGTAGGCGACGACGCCGATCCGCAGCGGCCCCGGCACCCGGGTCGTCCCCTTGATCACCACTGTGACCTCGGCGCCGGCGATCGTCTGGGCGACCCGCAGGTCCGCCCCCGCCGTGACGTTGTGCGCCGCGGCGGGGGCGGCCAGCGCCAGCACGAGGGCGGCGGCCAGGCACAGGACTCGGATCATGCCCGCTCGGCGTCGGCCGCGCTCGGCCGGACCGGCTGGGCGTCGGCCACGCCGGGCCCGACCCGCTCGGCGTCGGCCGCGCTCGGCCGGACCGGCTGGGCGGTGACCGCGTTGGGCAGGAGCAGGGCGCCGAGCGCCAGCCCGATCAGCCCGGCGATGACCGGCGCGCCGGTCCACAGCTCGGGCACGGCGGGCAGGCCGCCCCCTGTGGCCGAGGCGACCCCGATGTACAGCGCCCAGGTGGCGAAGGCCGACAGCCCGGCGAAGGCCCAGTAGGCGGCGCGCCGCTCACCCGACGGCCGCAGCCGGCGGATCAGCAGGTCGCTCACCAACCCGGCGGCCACGAACGACAGCAGGATCGGCAGGTTCCGGAACTGCGTCTGGGCGCCCGGCATGAGCACCATGATCGTGTACATGACGGTCACCGAGCCGAACGGCAACAGCCAGCGGCGCACGAGGAGCAGCACCGGGCTGAGCATGACGACGTTGGTGACGACCATCGCGACGGCCACCCGGGAGGCGCCCGGGCCCACCGGCCGCGGGCCGGCGCCCGAGTCGTCCAGCATGGAGAACGCCTGGACGATGGACTCGGGGCGGTACTGCAGGGCGTCGCCGTACGACAGGAACAGCGACACCAGCGTGGTGGCGAACGCGAGCCCGACCAGCGCGGGCAGCAGGCGGCCGAGCGTGGGGCGCGCGCCGACGTCGGGGGCGTTCCACGCCGAGCGCACCGGTGTCGTGATGATGAGCATCATCGTCACGATGAGGCCGAGGTGTGACGGGCTGAAAAGGATGTTGATGGTGGTCTCGATGCCGAGGATGGTGTGCCACAGCATGTCGGCGAACCCGAAGGCGGCGAAGGCGGGAATCGCCACCAGCCCGGCGAGGTAACCGTTGGGGACGGCCGCCAGCCCTTGCCGCCCGGCGCGCACGTTGCGCCACACCTGCCAGATGATCCAGCCGGACACCACGGCGAAGCCGGAGTAGAACACCGCGTGCCAGGGAGTGAAGAAGGTCTCCAGCCCGGCCAGGTTGGTGTGCGCCCAGGCGTCGATCATCAGTCCGACCCCGAACCAGATGCCGAGCAGCGCCATCACCTGGTCGGTCCTGAGGGACACCCACGCGCGGGGTTCCCCGGTGTCCACCAATAATCGCCGGACGCCGGCGGGGGCAACGGCCATCTCCTGCTTCCCTTCCATCAGAGCGGATCTCCTTGTTCGGACGGCGACGGGCCGGGCGCTCTCCCGGCGAACGCCCCAAAGGGGGGACTTGTCCACGGGTCGTCCTGCCGTCAATAAGACAGTCAACGCGATACGGCGGGCGTCAGGGTTCGAAGCCACCGTCTTCTTCGGCCGGGATCGCCGGTTCGCGTTCACCGCCCCCCTAACGGTTAGCCTATAGTCAGCCGGCGGCCAGGCGGAGGGCCTGGGCGACCTCCGCGCCCTTGAGGGCCGTGGACGGGTCCAGGAGCCACTGGGCCAGGAAGCCCGTCAGCATGGCCTGGTAGAGCGAGCCCACCACCCGGGCCCGTTCCGGGTCGCCGGCCGCGTCGACGCCCGCGAACAGCTCCGCCAGCCCGTCCCGGGCCGCGTGCAGCCCCTGGACGAGGTACTCGCGCACCTCCGGCAGGTGGTCGATCTGCCCGATGAGCTCGAACTGCGTGACCCAGAGGGGCCGCAGCCGGTCGAACGACTCGACGACCCGGTCCCAGGCCACCTCGAAGCGCCGCAGCGGCGTGGCCCCGGGCTCCACGGAGCCGGCCAGCGTGGCCGCCAGCTCCTCGCCCCACTCCCTCATCGCCTCGAACAGCGCCTCGTTCATCAGCGCGTCCTTCGAGCGGAAGTGGTAGCCGATGCCCGCCAGGCTCACGCCCGAGGCGCTCGCGATGTCGCGGGCGGTGGTGCGGGAGTAGCCCTTCTCCATCAGGCAGCGCTTCGCGCCCGCCAGCAGGTCCTCACGATTTCCCATGCGGCCAACCTAGCACGGCCGTCTCATACAGGTGTTCTGGACAAGCGTCTGGAACGGTTGTACCGTTCACGGCATGACGAACATCCTGATCTCCGGGGCGAGCATCGCCGGCACCACGACGGCCTACTGGCTGCGGCGTCACGGCTTCACGCCGACCGTCGTCGAACGGGCGCCCGCCATCCGCACGGGCGGCTACAAGGTGGACATCCGCGGCGTCGCCCTGGATGTGATCGAGCGCATGGGCCTGCTGGAGGCGGTCCGCGCACGCGGCACGGACATGCGCCACGCGACCCACTACGACGCCGCGGGCCGCCCGGTCGCGACCATGGACGCCGACCTGTTCGGCGGGCGCACGGGCGACGACGCCGAGATCATGCGCGGCGACCTCAACGAGCTGCTGTACGACCTCACCCGCGACGACGTCGAGTACGTCTTCGACGACACCGTCACCGGGATCGCCGAGGACGGCACCGTGACGTTCGAGCGCTCCGCGCCGCGCCGGTTCGACCTGGTCATCGGGGCCGACGGGGTTCATTCGGTCACGAGGCGGCTCGCGTTCGGCCCGGAGGAGCGCTTCCGGCGCGACCTCGGCGCCCACATCTCGATCTCCACCGTCCCCAACCACCTCGGCCTCGACCGCGAGGAGGCCGTGCACGCCGCGCCCGGCAGGACCGCGAACGTCTACAGCACCCGGCAGGACCGGACCGCCAAGGCCCTGTTCATGTGGTCGTCGCCCGCCCTGTCCTACGACCACCGCGACCCGGCCCGGCAGAAGGAACTCCTCGCCGAGGCCATGGCGGGGGCCGGCTGGGAGGTGCCCGCGCTGCTGGAGGCGGTGCGGCGCTCGGACGACTTCTACTTCGACTCGGTCAGCCAGATCCACATGGACCGCTGGTCGCGGGGCCGGGTCGTCCTGGTGGGCGACGCGGGCTACTGCGCCTCGCCGGCGTCCGGCCAGGGGACGAGCCTCGCGCTGGTCGGCGCGTACGTGCTCGCGGGCGAGCTCGCCCGCCACGGCCTCGGAGACGGCGCGCTCGACCGGTACGAGAGCGTGATGCGCCCGTTCGTCGAGGCCAACCAGAAGCTCGGCCCGGCCAACCTCAAGGGCATGGTGATCGGGTCACGGCTCGCCCTCCGCCTCCAGCTCCTCATGATCCGGCTGCTTCCGCACCTGCCCGGCCGCGACCGGGTGATCGAGCGGGTCGCCGGCGCCATCCACCGCGCCGCCAACGCCATCACGCTGGAGGACTACAAAGCTGTGGAATGAATCGTTCCGTTCTGATACTCTAGAAGAACAGAGCGTTCCGTTCCTCAAAGTTCAAGGGAGTCCGCCATGACGATCCTCGTGACCGGTGCCACCGGAACCGTCGGCCGCCGCGTCGTCGACGAGCTGGTCCGCGCCGGGCGCCAGGTCCGCGCCCTGACCCGGGACCCCTCCCGCGCCTCCGGGCTCCTGCCCGCGGACGTCGAGGTGGTGGCCGGCGACCTGGCGGACCCCGGCAGCCTCCCCGCGGCCTTCGACGGCGTCACCGCCGCCCACCTCATCACGTTCGCGGGAGACGACTACGCCCCGCTGAAGCACGGCGCCGAGATCGTGGAGCTGGCCGTCAAGGCCGGCGTACGCAAGGTGAGCGTGCTGGGCGGCCGGGCCGACGGGCCGCTGGAGCGGGCCCTGGAAGCCACCGAGGTGGAGTGGACGCTGCTGAACCCCGTCGAGTTCATGTCCAACACGCTGCGCTGGTGGGCCGGCTCGGTGAAGGCCCACGGCGTGGTGCGCGAGCCGTTCGGCGACCGGCTGAGCGCCCTGGTCCACGAGGCCGACATCGCGGCCGTGGCGGCGGCCGTGCTGACCGGAGAGGGACACGGCGGCCGCACGTACACCATCACCGGCCCCGAGGCGCTGACCACCAGGCAGAAGGTGCGGGTCCTCGCCGAGGCGACCGGCCTGGACATCACCTTCACCGAGCTCACCGAGCAGGAAGCCCGGGCGGAGTGGCGCTCCCACGGGATGGGCGAGGAGACCGTCGAGTTCCTCGTCCAGGCCCTGGGCAACACGCCCGAGGTGGGCTACACCGTGGTGCCGACCGTCGAGCAGGTCACCGGGCGGCCGGCGCGCCCCTTCGCCCAGTGGGCTGCCGAGCACGCCGCCGCCTTCCGCCCCTGATCAACGCGTCTCAGTCCACGGCCGCCGCGTAGTGGCAGGCGGCCTGGGCCGTGGACACCGCCGGGAGCACCGCCAGCGGCTCCGTCCGGCACCTGCCGTCCACCCCGGCCTCCGCCGCCCGCCCCGAGGCGAGCACCTGGCAGCGGGCGTGGAAGCGGCACCCGCCCGGGATCCGCGTCGGGTCCGGCGGCTCGCCCGTGAGCACGACGCGTTCCGGCGACTCGGGCAGCACCGACAGCAGGGCCTGCGTGTACGGGTGCCGGGGCGCGGTGAGCACCTGCTCCACGGGACCCGACTCGACGATCCGGCCCAGGTACATCACCGCCACCCGGTCGGCGATGTTCCAGGCGAGGCCCAGGTCGTGGGTGACGACCAGCGCCGACAGGCCCAGCTCGTCGCGCAGCCGCAGCAGCAGGGCCAGGATCTCGCCCCGCACCGAGGCGTCGAGCGAGGCCACCGGCTCGTCGGCGATCAGCACCTTGGGCTCCAGCGCCAGCGCCCCGGCGATGACCACGCGCTGGCGCTGGCCGCCGGACAGCTCGTGCGGGTAGCGCAGGAAGAACCGCTCCGGCGGCCGGAGCCCGGCCCGGGAGAGCGCCGAGGCCACGACCTCCTGCTCGCCGGGCAGGCCGTGGATGCGCGGCCCCTCGGCGACGGCCTCGTAGACGGTCTGGCGCGGGTTGAGCGAGCCCATCGGGTCCTGCAGGACGAGCTGCACCTCCCGGCGGTACGCCTTGAGCGCCCTGGAGCCGTACTCCAGGGCCGTGCCGCCGTACAGGACGGAGCCGGAGGAGGGGCGTTCGAGGCCGAGGAGCGTGCGGGCCAGGGTGGTCTTGCCGCAGCCGGACTCGCCGACGAGCGCCACGATCTCGCCCTCGCCGATCGCGAGGTCCACCCCGTCGACCGCGCGGGCGCGCCGCCCGCGCGAGGGGAACTCCACGTGCAGGTCGCGGGCCTCCAGCAGGGTGGGCCGGGCCGTGCCGACGGCCTCCACAGGTGCTTGGGTCTCGGTCACGACACCTCCAGGGTGGTCTCCGCGGGCTCGGCCTTCTCCGGCCGTACGTGTACGCACGCGGCGCGGCGTTCGGGCCCGGCGGGCCACAGCTCCACGTCGAGCGTGGGGCACTCGTCCAGCGCGACCGGGCAGCGCGGGTGGAAGGAGCAGCCGGGCGGCAGGTCCATGGGGTCGGGCGGGTCGCCGCCGAGGCCCTTGGGCGCCAGCCGCGAGACCGGGTCGCCCACGGTCGGGAACGCGGCGGCCAGCGCGGCGCTGTAGGGGTGCTTGGGGTCGTGGAACACCTCGCGCGAGGGTCCGTGCTCGACCACCCGCCCGGCGTACATGACCGCGAGCCGGTCGCAGACGTCGGCGAGGACCGACAGGTCGTGCGAGATCATGATCAGCGAGATGCCGTGCTCGGCGAGCAGCTCCTTGATCAGCGTCAGGACCTGGGCCTGGACCATCACGTCGAGGGCGGTCGTGGGCTCGTCGGCGATGATCAGCCGGGGCGAGCAGGCGAGCGCCATGGCGATCATCACGCGCTGCCGCTGCCCGCCGGACAGCTCGTGCGGGTAGCTGCGCGCCCGCCAGGCGGGCAGTCCGACCTGCTCCAGCAGTTCGGCGACGCGCCCGCGCGCGCTGTCGGGCCTGGCCAGGCCGTGGACGAGCAGCGGCTCGGCGATCTGGTCGCCGATGCGCTGCACCGGGTTGAGCCCGTGCTGGGCGCCCTGGAAGACGA
The DNA here is from genome assembly GCF_013363995.1 of Nonomuraea rhodomycinica. Classification (GTDB taxonomy): domain Bacteria; phylum Actinomycetota; class Actinomycetes; order Streptosporangiales; family Streptosporangiaceae; genus Nonomuraea; species Nonomuraea rhodomycinica. The sequence continues at coordinate 274,897 of NZ_JABWGO010000013.1, forward strand.
TCGACGCCTCGGCCCAGCGGACGGCGCGCAGCCGGCCCCACTTCATGGCCAGGACGTCCTCGCCGTCGAGCAGGATCCGGCCGCCTACGCGGGCGTCGCGCGGCAGCAGCCGCAGCAGCGCCATGGCCAGCGTCGACTTGCCGGAGCCCGACTCGCCGGCGACCCCGAGCGCCGTCCCCGCGTCGAGCGTGAGCGACACCCCCCGTACGGCCGGCACCTCGCCGGCCGCGATGCGGTAGGTGACGGAGACGTCGTCCAGTTCGAGCAGAGCCATCAGCCCGCCTTCCTGAGTCGCGGGTTGAGCACAGCCTCCAGCGCCCGTCCGCACAGCGTGAACGCCATGACGACGGCCAGGATGCACAGGCCCGGGATGATGATGTACCACCACGCGCCCTGCGTCGCCGCGCCGAAGTCGTAGGAGGCGCGCAGCATCGTGCCCCACGAGGTCTTGTTCGCGCTGACGCCCAGGAAGGCCAGCGTGGACTCGGTGACGATGGCGCTGGCCACCTCCAGCGTGGTGCTGGCCAGCAGCAGGGGCGCGACGTTCGGCAGCACGTGGCGGGTGGTGATGTGCCAGTGCCCGCCGCCGAGCGCCTTGGAGCGCTCGATGTACGGCCGGGCCTCCACGGCGAGGGTCTGCGAGCGGATGAGCCGGGCCGTGGTGGGCCAGGTGGTCACGCCGATCGCGACGATGATGGTGAACGTGCTGCCGCCCAGGATGGCCGCCAGCACCATCGCGGTGATCAGCGAGGGCAGCACCAGGAACCAGTCGGTGATCCGCATGAGCGTGGCGCCCAGCCAGCCCCGGAAGTGCCCGGCGGCGATGCCGACGACCATGCCGATCACGATGCTGAGCAGCGCGGCGAGGAAGCCGATGAGCAGCGAGGTGCGCGAGCCCCACCAGACCATGAGCAGGACGGAGCGGCCGGACTCGTCGGTGCCGAACGGCTCGGCGAGGCTGGGCGGCGACCACTTGACCCCGGTGCCGGAGACCACGCTCGTCACACTCTGGTCGATGAACAGCGGCGCGACCAGCGCCAGCACCACGGCCACGGCGAGCGCGACCAGGCCGGCCATGCCGCCCCGGTGCTGCCGGAAGTCCCGCCAGAACCGGCCGAACGCCAGCCGCCTGCGGCTCCAGGCCACGGATCCCGTCGCGACGGCGCTCACGCGGACCTCACCCTCGGGTCGAGCATCCGGTAGACCACGTCGGCCAGCGTGTTCATGAGGATCACCGCGACGGTGATGAGCATGAACGTGCCCTGCATGAGCGTGAAGTCCGGCACCCTGATCGCCTCGTAGAAGAGCTGCCCGAGCCCGGGCCAGCTGTAGATGGTCTCCACGGTGACCGCGCCGCCGACGATGAAGCCGATGCGCATGAACACCAGCGTCACCGTGGGCAGCAGCGCGTTGGGCACCGCGTGGCGGCGCCGTACCTCGTCGTCGCGCAGGCCCTTGGCGCGGGCCACCGTCACGTAGTCCTGGCTGACCTCCTCCAGCAGGGAGGAGCGCATGACCAGCAGGTACTGGGCGTAGACCACGGCCACCAGCGTGAGGCACGGCAGCACCATGTGCGCGGCCACGTCCAGCACGTACGCGAACCCGTCGGGCGCGTCCACGCTCTCGATGCCCCGGGTGGGGAAGATCCCCGGGATCGGCCCGATGCCGACGCCGAACACCATGAGCAGCAGCAGGCCGAGCCAGAACGTCGGCACCGACCACAGCACCAGGGAGATGCCGGTCGAGACCCGGTCGAAGCGGGAGTTGTGCCGCCAGCCGGCCCGCGTGCCCTGCCAGAGGCCGAGGCTGACCGCGATGACCAGGCCGACGCCGGCGAGCAGCAGGGTCGGCCCGAGCCGCTCACCGATGAGGTCGAGGACGGGCCGCTTGTACTCGTACGACGTGCCGAGGTCGAAGCGCAGCGTCTTGCCCACGAAGTCGGCGAACTGGTCGATCAGCGGCTTGTCCAGGCCCAGCCGGTGGCGTTCCAGGGCGAGCTGGGTCGGGGTCATGTTCCGGCCCTGCGCGAGGTTGCGCACGGGGTCGCCGGGCAGCAGCCGGAACACGAAGAACGTGCCGATGATCACCATGGCGATGCTGAACAAAGCCCCACCCGCCTTCGACAGCGCGTACTGCAGCGTGCCGCGGTGGGTGGGGCGTTCGTCACCGGGGCCCGCCGCCGCCTGGACGGCGGCGGGCTCGGCTGCTTCGAGCGGTGCGGTCATTCGCGCTCGTCCGCGGCGCTCTTGCGCCGCCTGGTCACGAGGAACGCGACCAGTCCGAGGACGACCACGCCGCCGACCACGCCGAGGATGAGGCCGGTGTTGGAGCCGCCGCCGCCGGAGGCGGAGCCGCCGGCCGGGGCCGCGACCGTGTCCACGGTGTAGAACGGCCAGTAGCCGCTGCCGCCGTAGAGCAGGCCGTTCTCCTCGGGGATCGAGGTGATGCTGGTGATGCGGTCCTTGCGGTAGCCCTCGAGGTCGTTCGTGTAGTAGAGCGCGATGATCGGGGCCTCGGTGTAGAGGCGCTCCTGCATCTGCTTGATCAGGTCGGCGCGCTTGGTCCGGTCGAGCTCCTTGAGCTGCTCCTTGTAGAGCTTCTCGTAGGTCGGGTCGCAGTAGAACGACTCGGTGCCGCCGCCCTCACCGGCCGGGGTGGGCCGCCGGCTGCACAGGTGCGTGGCCAGGACCTCCTCCGGGTCGGGGTTGACCGACCAGCCGCTGATCGCGATGTCGTAGTTGCCGGTGACGCCGGTCTCCTCCGAGAACTTGCTGGAGTCGAGCTTCACGGTGGTCAGCGTGACGCCGATCTCCTTGAAGAAGCCGGTCAGGTACTCGCCGAGCTTGTCCTCGATCGGGGTGTCGGCGTGGATCGTGAAGCGGAACTCCAGCTTCTTCTTGCCGTCGGGCATCGTGCGGACGCCGTCGGCGCCCTTCTTGTAGCCCGCGTCGTCGAGGATCTTGTTGGCCTTGGCCGGGTCGTAGGTGACCTTGGTGTCGCCGCTGGCCTCCCAGAAGAAGTCCTTGTACATGGGCGGCACGATCGAGCCGTCGGCGGGCTTGGCCAGGCCGCTCTGCACCTCGTCCGCGAGCTTCTGCTTGTCGATCGCGTAGTGCAGCGCCTGGCGGACCTTCACGTCCTTCAGCGCGGGGTGGCCGTCGCCGACCGGCTTGTTGTCGGTCGTCGTGGCCCCGGGGTTGACCTCCAGGTACGCGGCGCGACGCCCCTGGTTGTTCCAGGCCACGATGTTCGGGTCGTTCTGGATGGCCTGGAACTCCGGCGGCGCGAGGCGGCCGATGAGGTCGATGTCACCCTTCTTCAGGCCGGCGATGGCGGCCTGCGGGTTGTCGTAGAAGATGACCTGGAGCTCGTCGATCTTCGGCTTGCCCCGCCAGTAGTCGGGGTTGGCCTTCAGCTTGACGTACTGGTCCTTCTTGTGCTCGACCGCGATGTAGGGCCCGCTGGAGACGGTCGGGTAGGTGTCGGCCTCGTAGTTGGCGAGGTCGGTCACCTTCTCCCAGACGTGCTTGGGCATGATCGGGATCGGGTTGTCCAGGATGGAGGCCTGGGGCGCCTTCAGCTTGATGACGAGGTCCTGGCCGTTGGCCGTGACGCTCTCGTAGTTCTCGACGGCCGGGCCGTTGGCGGTCTTCGCGGCGTCGTCGGTCATGATCTTGTTGAACGTCCAGGCGGCGTCCTCGGCCGTGATCGGCTGGCCGTCGGACCACTTCGCCTGCCGGATCTTGAACGTCCAGGTGAGACCGTCGCTGGAGGAGGTCCAGGACTCGGCGAGGTCCGGGCTGGGCTGGAGGGTCTTGGAGTCGGGGACGGTCAGGAAGCCGTACATCCACCGGTGGATCGAGGTGGAGACGAGGCGGACCGCCAGGAAGGGGTTCATCGAGTCCACGGCCTGGGTGGCTCCGACTCGGAGTACCTTCTTCCCCGCCGCAGGTTCCTGGGCGTGGGCCACCTGGCCCTGACCTGCCATTAACAGCGCTACGCCCAGCACAGCCAGGCGTGCGAGCCATTTCCTCATATGTGCCTCACCTTCAGGCGGGGATTCCTGTGTAGAGAAAGGCACACCATACGAACAGCGCGTGTCAACGAGTCGCGGAAAATTGTTTCATCTTCGTTTCCGAATCCGGTGTAAATTTTCAGTCGGTCTCGATGACCTTGCCGGCGTCCACCCGCAGGCGGCGATCCACGTGGACGGCGTCCAGCATCCGGCGGTCGTGCGTGACGAGCAGCAGCGTGCCGGGATAGGAGGCGAGCGCCGACTCCAGCTGTTCGATCGCCGGCAGGTCGAGGTGGTTGGTCGGCTCGTCCAGCACCAGCAGGTTGACGCCCCTGGCCTGGAGCAGCGCCAGCGCCGCCCGGGTGCGCTCGCCCGGCGACAGCGTCGAGGCCGGCCGCAGCACGTGCGCCGCCCGCAGCCCGAACTTGGCCAGCAGAGTGCGCACGTCGGCGGGCGCCATGGCGGGCACGTGCCGGCAGAACGCGTCGAGCAGCGGCTCCTCCCCCTCGAACAGCCCCCTGGCCTGGTCCACCTCGCCGACCACCACGCCGGGGCCGAGCGCGGCGTGGCCCTCGTCCAGCGGGACCCGGCCGAGCATCGCGCCGAGCAGCGTCGTCTTGCCCGAGCCGTTGGCGCCGGTGATCGCGATCCGCTCGGCCCAGCCCACCTCCAGGTCCACCGGCCCGAGCGTGAACGCCTCCCGCCGCACCACCGCGCCGCGCAGCGTCGCCACGACCGCGCCCGACCGGGGCGCGGCGGCGATCTCCATGCGCAGCTCCCACTCCTTGCGCGGCTCCTCCACGACGTCCAGGCGCTCGATCAGCCGCTCGGTCTGGCGGGCCTTGGCGGCCTGCTTCTCCGTCGACTCCACCCGCATGTTGCGGCCGATCTTGTCGCCGTCGGTGGCCTTGCGGCGGGCGTTCTTGACGCCCTTCTCCATCCAGGCGCGCTGGGTGCGGGCGCGGGCCTCCAGCTGGGCGCGCGTGTCGGCGTACTCCTCGTAGTCCTCGCGGGCCTGCCTGCGGGCGACCTCACGCTCCTCCAGGTACGCCTGGTAGCCGCCTCCGTACAGGCGGATGCGCTGCTGGGCGAGGTCCAGCTCCAGGACCTTGGTGACGGTCCTGGCCAGGAACTCGCGGTCGTGGCTCACCAGCACCGTGCCGGCCCGCAGGCCCGTGACGAACCGTTCCAGCCGCTCCAGCCCGTCGAGGTCGAGGTCGTTGGTCGGCTCGTCCAGCAGGAACAGGTCGTACCGGCTGAGCAGCAGCGACGCGAGCCCGGCGCGGGCCGCCTGGCCGCCGGACAGCGAGGTCATCGGCTGCTCCAGGTCCACGGCGAGCCCCAGGTCGGCGGCCACCTCCCGCGCGCGCTCCTCCAGGTCGGCGCCGCCGAGCGCGAGCCAGCGCTCCAGGGCCTCGCTGTAGGCGTCGTCGGCTCCGGGGGCCTGCTCGACCAGGGCCTGCGTGGCCGCGTCGAGGTCGCGCTGCGCCGCCGCGACGCCGGTGCGCCGGGCCAGGAACGCGCCGACCGTCTCGCCCGCCCTGCGCTCGGGCTCCTGCGGGAGATGGCCGACGGTCGCGGTCGCGGGGCTCAGGCGGACGCCGCCCTCCTCGGGGGCGTCGAGGCCGGCCAGCATGCGGAGCAGGGTGGACTTGCCCGCGCCGTTGGCGCCCACGAGCCCGATGACGTCGCCGGGGCTCACGACGACGTCGAGCCCCGAGAACAGCACCCGGTCGCCGTGTCCGGCCGCGAGGTCCTTCACCACCATGGTCGCGCTCATGTGGACCGATGCTACCGAGCCGGGCCGACCCGAATATCGTGGCCCGATGCCGCGCCTGCCCGTCCTCCTGGCCGCCGTCCTGACCGTCGCCGCGGGACTGGGGGTGCGGGCGCTGACCGGCGGCGCCTTCGCCAAGTACGCGGGCGACGCCCTCTACACGGTCCTGATCCAGGCGCTCGTCGTGCTCGTCGTCCCGCGCGTCCGGCCGGTCACGGCGGCGCTCGTGGCTGCCGGGCTGAGCTGGGTGATCGAGTTCGCCCAGCTCGCCGAGGTCCCGCAGGTCCTGCGTCCGGTGCTGGGCAGCACGTTCAACCCACCCGACCTGCTCTGGTACGCCGTGGGGGCGGCCGCCGCGTGCGCCGTCCACGCGTACGCGCTCGGGCGCATACATCAGGACCGGCCGGATAGGGGGTCAGGACACCCACTCCAACGAAGGGACCCTGATGATGGACGGCAAGACGATCGCGTTCCTCGTCGCCCCTGAGGGTGTCGAGGAGGTGGAGCTGACCGAGCCGTGGAAGGCGGTCAAGCAGGCCGGCGGCACCCCGAAGCTGGTCTCCACCGACTCCGGCCGCATCCAGGCGTTCAACCACCTCGACAAGGCGGGCAGCTACGCGGTGGACGCCACGGTGGACGAGGTCTCCGCGTCGGACTTCGACGGCCTGGTGCTGCCGGGCGGCGTGGCCAACCCCGACTTCCTGCGCATGGACGACAGAGCGGTGGGCTTCGTCCGCGGCTTCTTCGAGGCGGGCAAGCCGGTGGCCGCGATCTGCCACGCGCCGTGGACGCTGGTCGAGGCGGACGTGGTGCGGGGCCGTACGATGACGTCCTGGCCGAGCCTCCGGACCGACCTGGGCAACGCGGGCGCCACCTGGGTGGACAAGGAGGTCGTGGTCGACACCCACAACGGCAACGTGCTGGTCACCAGCCGCAAGCCGGACGATCTCAAGGCGTTCAGCCAGGCGGCGGTGGACGCGTTCAGCGCCTGAGGCGTCCGTTCACGCGACCTCCTCGGAGCCGCCGCTCGCGGCGGCGCGCTCGATGGCCGCGAGCAGCCGGTGCAGGCGCGCGGCGGTGGGGAAGTCGGTCGCGGCCGGCCGGCCCTCGCTGATCGCCCGCCCGACCTCCTGGTAGAAGGCGGCGACGTTGGCGGCGGGCCCGGCCGCCGGGTCGAAGGGCACGGTCCGGTAGGAGGCGGGCACCTCGACCGGCTCACCGCCGAGGCGGATGTCCCAGTCGGTCCAGTGCAGGTACGTGCCGGGCCGGGCAGGCGCCGCGGTCAGCGTGCCCTCGGAGCCGACGAGCTTGATCAGGAACCCGTCGGGGCTGCCGCTGCCGCCGTGGACCACGGCCGAGGCGGTGGCGCCGCCCTCCAGCGTGCCCTGGAGCAGGACCTGGCTCGGCACCCGGTTGGCGACGGTGCGGCCGGTGTCACCGACGGCCACCTCGTCGTGGCGGCGGGGCAGCCGGGCCGACACCTCGGTCAGCGGGCCGGTGATCCGGTCCAGCGTCGCCAGGAAGTGGCCGGCCATGATCGTGAGGACGGTGGTGCCCCCGGCGGGGTCGGTGCTCCACTCCAGACCGGCCGGGATGACGGCGCCGCCCAGCGGATCGCCGGCGGCCACCAGCACGGCCGACTCCAGCCGCCCGATGCGCCCCGCCGCGACCAGGTCGCGCACGAAGAGCGTGTCCGGTGAGTGACGTCCCTGCAGGCAGACGGCGTTGACCACCCCGGCCTCCGACGCGGCCAGGGCCAGCTCGTCCGCCTCCGCCGGGTCCACGGTCAGCGGCCATTCCGAGACCACGTGCTTGCCCGCCTCCAGCGCGGCCCTGATCACCGCGGCGTGCCCGGGGGCCTTCACCGACACCACGACCAGGTCCACCTCGGGGTGGGCGGCGAGCGCGCCGGCGTCGTCGAACGCCAGCCGCGCGCCGTGCTCGGCGGCGGCCTTGGCGGCGCTGGTCATGTTCGTCGTCGCGACGGCCGTCACCTCGTACCCGTCCAGCCCGGCCAGCGCGGGCAGGTGGGACCCTGCCGCCCATCCGCTCGCCCCGACCACTCCGGCTCTGATCATCCGCCTGGCCCTCCCTAGTTGTGTATCGATCGGTATGAAACTAGGGGACGGCCGGGCGCGCCCGCAAGCGGGTAACGTACCGATAGGTAAAAAACTCTGAGGAGGACGCATGCCGGGCGGCAGACCGCGCGCCTTCGATCCCGACGCCGCGCTGGACCGGGCCCTGGAGGTGTTCTGGCGGCAGGGGTACGAGGGGACGTCGCTGGCGGACCTGACCGCCGCCATGGGCGTCAACCGGCCCAGCCTGTACGCGGCGTTCGGCAACAAGGAGGAGCTGTTCGCCAAGGCGCTCGACCGCTACGTCGGCGGCCCGGGCGCCTTCGCCGCCGAGGCGCTGACCGCGCCCACCGTCCGCGAGGTGATCGAGCGCCTGGTCGAGGGGGCGGTCGAGCTGACCACGGGCGCGGACACGCCGCACGGCTGCCTGAACGTCAACAGCGTGCACGCCTGCGGGCCCGGCTCCGCCACGGCGCGGGAGGCGGCGATCGCGTGCCGGATGGCCGGCGAGACGGCGCTGCGGCGGCGCTTCGAGGAGGCGCCCGACCTGCCGCCCGGCCATGACCCCGGCGTGCTCGCCCGGCTCGTCCACACCGTCACCGACGGCATCGCGGTGCAGGCGGCGAGCGGCCGCACGCGTGAGGAACTGCGCGAGGTGGCCGCCCTGGCCCTGCGGACCCTCCTCCCGGCCTGACCCACCCCAGGGGATCAGCCCAGGAGCGCCTCCGCGAAGCCGCGGACCGAGGAGCGCAGCCGGGTCACCCCGCCCTCGGCGATGACGTGCCCGACCAGGTCGGCGTCGAAGAGCCCCAGCAGGGCGTGGGCCGCGAAGGACGCGTCGAGGCCGGGCCGCGCCTCCCCCACCAGCGCGGCGACGTGCCCGTGCCAGCGCACGTACGTGGGGTCGGCGTACTTGTCCTCCGCGCACGCCCGCTCGTGCGCCGCGAACAGCGCGAGGTTGCGCTCGGCCAGCCCGGCCAGCTCGTCGAGGAAGGCGAGCAGCCGCGCGCGGGGCGGCGCGCCCGGCCCCAGCGGCGAGCCGGCCGTGCCGACGGCGCGCGCCAGCGCCTCCGCCCGCTCCGCCAGCAGCTCCTGGAACAGCCCGGTACGGCTGCCGAACCGGCGGAACACCGTGCCCTTGCCCACCCCCGCCGCGGCGGCCACGCGGTCCAGCGAGACGTGCTCCGCCCCGTGCGCGGCCAGCAGGTCCTCGGCCGCGCGCAGGATCGCCTCGCGGTTGCGCGTCGCGTCGGCTCGCACCTCGCCCCCTCCCCGCCCGGCGCTCCTCGGGCTTGCAACCGGACCAACGGTCCTCATACTATCCCGGCCAGACAAGCGGACCGTCGGTCCGCATATCCTTCGAGGAGCTCAGCGATGCGTGCCCTGACCGTCTCCGGCGGGACCTTCCCCGCCGCGCCCGTCACCGTTCCCGACCCCGAGCCGGGCCCCGGCGAGGCGCTGGTCGAGATCCACCACGCCTCCGTCAACCCGGCCGAGGTGCGCCACCTCGGCCACTTCCCCGACGGCGCGATCCTCGGCTACGACGCGGCCGGCGCGGTGGTCGAGGCCGCCGCGGACGGCACCGGCCCGGCCGCCGGCGCGCGGGTGGTGGCCTTCGGGGCGGGCACGTGGGCCGAGCGGGCGGCGTTCCCGGTGGACGCGCTGGCCGTGGTGCCGGACGGGGTCCACCTGGCCGAGGCCGCCGCGCTGCCGATGGCGGGCATCGCGGCGGTGCGCGCCCTGCGGGCCGCGGGGCCGCTGCTGGGCTCGCGGGTGCTCGTGACGGGCGCCACCGGCGCGGTGGGGCGGCTGGCCGTCCAACTCGCCCGGCGGGCCGGGGCGCACGTGGTCGCGCACGTGCGGGACACGACCCGGGCCGGCGACCTGGGGGTGGAGACGGTGACGGACCTCGGCCGCGTGGAGCCGGTGGACGCGGTGGTCGAGGTGCTCGGCGGCCCGTACCTGGTGGCGGCCTGGCGGCTGCTGAGGCCGGGCGGCAGCCTGCAGAGCATCGGGTGGGCGGCCGGGGAGCCGGCGGTGTTCGAGCCGAACTCCACGTTCATGCCCGGTGCGGCGCGTACGCTCAGCTCCGTCGGCGATCCCAGCACCCCCGGGCCCGACCTGGGGTTCCTCGTGGATCTGCTGGCGAGGGGCGAGCTGTCGGCCGGGGTCGGCGGGCGATGGTCGTGGGAGCGGCCCGGCGAGCCGGTCGCCGCGATCTTGGCGGGAAAGGTGCACGGCAAGGCAGTTATCGACATAAAGCCGACAAAAACCGATGGCGCCGTCAAAAATCCCCTGTAACGCCTTGCCCTTACCTCCGAAATGGTCTAGAGGTAGACCAATCAGTGACTCCCCCCGCGTACAGGGAGATTTCATGACCACTGAAGAGGATTCCAGGCGGCTCGCCGAGCTCGGCTACAAGCAGGAGCTGGCCAGGACCTGGAGCGGTTTCTCCAACTTCGCGATCTCTTTCTCCATCATCTCGATCCTCGCCGGCTGCTTCACGACCTTCGGACAGGCATGGAACAACGGCGGCCCCATCGCCATCTCGTGGGGCTGGCCGCTGATCTCCGCGTTCATCCTCATCATCGGGTTCTGCCTGTCGGAGCTGGTCTCGGCCTATCCGACCGCGGGCGGGATCTACTGGTGGGCCGCCACCATGGGCAAGCCGATCCACGGCTGGTTCACGGGGTGGCTCAACCTCATCGGGCTCATCGCGGTGACCGCCTCCGTGGACTACGGCTGCGCGACCTTCCTGAGCATCACCCTCAACCGGTTGACGGGCGGCGCCTGGGAGGCCACGCTGCCGCAGGCGTTCCTCCTCTTCGTGATCATCCTCGTCCTCCACGCGCTGATCAACATCTACAGCCACCGCCTGATCTCGCTGCTGCAGAACATCTCCGTCTGGTGGCACGTGGCCGGCGCCGCGATCATCGTCGCCATCCTGATCTTCGCGCCGGACCACCACCAGTCCGCGGCGTTCGTCTTCACCGAGCAGCTCAACAACTCCGGCTTCGGCTCCACCAACGGCTTCACGTTCTGGCTGTACGTGCTGCCGCTCGGCTTCCTGCTCACGCAGTACACGATCACCGGCTTCGACGCCTGCGCGCACGTCTCGGAGGAGACCCAGGGCGCGGCCACGACGGCGGCGCGCGGCCTGTGGCAGTCGATCTTCTACTCGGCGATCGGCGGCTGGATCCTGCTGCTGTCGTTCCTGTTCGCCGCGACGCACGTGGACGAGATCAACAAGCAGTCCGGCTTCGTCGGCGCCATCTTCGAGACCGCGCTCTCCTCGCCGCTGGCCACCGTGGTGTTCGCCATCTCCACGATCGGCCAGTTCTTCTGCGGGATGAGCTGCGTGACCTCGATGTCGCGGATGACGTACGCGTTCTCGCGCGACGGCGCGGTGCCGGGCTGGCGGCTGTGGTCCAAGGTGGACCGCAACCGCACCCCGGTCAACGCCATCATCGCGGGCTGCGCGGTGGCCGCGCTGATCACCCTGCCCGCCCTGTACGCGCCCGCCGGCACGACCACCCCGGTGGCCTTCTACGCCGTGGTGTCGATCGCGGTCATCGGGCTGTACCTGGCGTTCATCATCCCGATCTGGCTGCGGCTGAAGATGGGCGACCGGTTCCGGCCGGGGCCCTGGACGCTGGGCCGGAAGTACCGGGTGATGGGCTGGATCGCCTGCGTGGAGATCGCCATCGTGTCGGTGTACTTCATCATGCCGCTGTCACCGGCGGGCGTGCCGGGCGACCCGGACTTCACCTGGACGTCGGTCAACTACGCGCCGCTCGCGGTGGGGGGCGTGCTGCTCGCCATCGCCCTGTGGTGGGTCCTGTCGGCCCGCCACTGGTTCACCGGCCCCCGCCGCACCGTCGACGAACTGCCGATCAGCTGACGCCGGAGCGGTCAGGCGGCCTCGAAGGAGGCCGCCACGGCCGCGCGGACCCGCTCCATGGAGGTCTCGCCCAGCTCGCGCTTGAGCGAGGTCATGTCCACGTCGGGCATGCCGCAGGCCACCGCCCAGTTCCAGGGCTCCAGGTCGCCGTCGACGTTGAGGGCGAAGCCGTGGCTGGTGACGCCGCGGCTCTGCCGCATGCCGATCGAGACGACCTTGCGCCCGGTGGCCGTCGTCCAGACGCCCGTCAGCAGCTCCGAGCCCGGCGGGGTGTCGCGGCGCTCGGCCGGCAGCCCCAGCGCGCCCAGCGCCTCGACCAGCCGGAGCTCCACCTCGCGGACGTAGTCCACGATGCCCTCGCCCTCGGCCAGCTTGACGATGAGGTAGCCCACGAGCTGGCCGGGGCCGTGGTAGGTGAGCTGCCCCCCGCGGCCGGTCTCGACCACGGGGATGCCGCGCGACGGGTCGGGCAGGTGGGCCGCCGGGGTGCGGCGGCCGACGGTGTAGACCGACGGGTGGCTGAGCAGCCAGAGCGTGTCCGGCCGCTCGTCTCGCTGGCGCTCGGCGACCAGGTCGCCCATGCGCTCCATCGCCTTGTCGTAGTCGACCAGCTCGTCCTGGATGAGGGTCAGCGGCCTGGGCTTCATGGTTCGAGGATAGAACGCCCCACAGGTCAGTACTTCCTCGGCTCCTCCGGGACGAGGATCCACATGGCGACGTACAGGACCCACATGGGGCCGGGAAGCAGCGACAGGATCAGCCACAGGATGCGAACCAGCGTGGGCGGCAGGCCCATCTTGTCGGCGAGACCGCCGCAGACGCCGGCCAGGATCCTGTGCTCTCGTGAGCGGTACATCTGTCTCCTCCGTGTGGTTGCACCTGTCCTGAACAACGGACAACCAGAGGTCCGCTCTCCCCTCAGGGACCCTGAGAAAACCCTGACAGGGTCAGCCACCGGCGGGCCGCGTCCAGATGCGCGCTGGTCAGGCCGTCTCTCGGGTTCACCGGAACGAGCAGGAAGTCGTCCAGACCCCGGTGCCCCCTGAGGTAGTCCTCGTCCTCCCGGCGCACCTGGTCGTCGAACCACACGAACGGCCTGCGCTCGACGTACTCGGCCACGTGCGGGGTCTTGAACATCTCCCCCGCCGCGCTGCCCAGCACCGGCCCCATGGGCACGACGGGCAGCTCGGGCAGACCGACGCGCGGGCTGATCCACTCGTTGGCGTGGTGCTCCCAGGTGGTGGCCCAGGCCAGCTCCGCGCCCGTCGCGATGGCCAGCTCCAGCAGCCGGGCGCCGTGCCCGGGGTTGAGGTGGACGGTGTAGACCTGGCCGCCGATCTCGCACCGGTAGCGCCGGTACCCGGGGTCGGGCCGCCGGAACGGGTTGAGCACCCCGTCCACGTCGAGCAGCAGCAGCGGCTTCATCGGCTGCCCGCCCCGGCCCGGTGCTCCTGGGGGCTGATCCCGCGTACGCGCTTGAAGGCGGCGCTGAGCGCGAACGAGCTGCCGTAGCCCACCTTGCGGGCCACGGAGCCGATCGTGGCGTCGGGCTCGCGCAGCAGGTCGGCGGCCAGCGCGAGCCGCCAGTCGGTGAGGAACGCCATCGGCGGCTCCCCCACCAGCTCGGTGAAGCGCCTGGCCAGCGACGCCCGCGAGACGCCGGCCGCGGCGGCGAGCGAGGCCACCGTCCACGGGTGGGCGGGGTTGTGGTGCATCATGCGCAGGGCCCGGCCCACCACGGGGTCGCTCTGCGCGCGGTACCAGGCGGGGGCGTCGTCGTCGTTCAGCCACGACCGGAGCGTGGAGATGAGCAGCAGGTCGAGCAGCCGGTCGAGCACCACCTCCTGGCCGGGGTCGTCCCGGACGATCTCGGCGCCGAGCAGCCCGATCACCGGGCCGCCGGGCCGGACCAGCAGCGGCGGCAGCGCGTCCAGCAGCCGCCTGCTGATCTCGCCGTCCATCTGATACGTGCCGGTGATGAGCACGGTCGAGCCGTCGGGGTCGTTGCCCCAGGTGCGCACGCCCAGCTCCATCGACTGGTAGACCGCCTCGCCGTCGAGCGTCGTACAGCGCTGGCCGGGGTGGATGACGATCTGCGGCGGGGTGGCCGGGTCGTCGGCCACGGTGTACGGGTGGGGGCCGCGCAGCAGGGCCACCTCGCCCGGGGAGAGCCGCACGGGGGCGCCGGCGTCCGGCACCACCCAGGCCGTGCCCCGCACGAGCGCGGCGAGGGTCAGCGGCGCCTCGTCCTGCACGCGCAGCGACCACGGCGGGTCGAGCAGCGAGCGGAGCAGGAAGGCGCCGCGGGCGCGAGGGCCGTCGAGCATCGCGGCCAGATGATCCATGGGTTAGACGATCGCATATGGAAGTGCGCTTCTCAACCATGGAGAGTCCAGCGATCTCCGGGCTTACTGGAGCCATGACAACTTTGGTGCTGGGCGGCACCGGCAAGACCGGCCGCCGTGTGATCGACAGGCTCACCGCTCTCGGCCGTCCCGTGCGGTCGGGGTCCCGCTCCTCCTCGCCGGCCTTCGACTGGGCCGACCTCGACGGCTGGCCGGCCGCCCTCCAGGGCGCCGAGTCGATGTACGTCACCTACTACCCCGACCTGGCCGTGCCCGGCTCGCGGGCCGACATCCGCGCGCTCACCGAGCTCGCCGTCGACAGCGGCGTCCGGCGGATGGTGCTGCTGTCCGGCCGGGGCGAGCCGGAGGCCCAGGCGTGCGAGCGCATCGTCCAGGAGTCGGGGCTGGAGTGGACGATCGTCCGCTGCGCCTGGTTCATGCAGAACTTCAACGAGGGCTACCTGCTGGACGCCGTCCAGGCGGGCGTCATCGCGCTGCCCGCCGGGGACGTGGCCGAGCCGTTCGTGGACGCCGACGACATCGCGGACGTGGCCGTGGCGGCGCTCACCGGGGACGGGCACGCCGGACGGGTCTACGAGCTGACCGGGCCACGGCTGCTGACGTTCGCCGACGCCGCCGCCGAGCTGTCGGCCGCGCTGGGCGAACCGGTGGAGTACGCGCCGGTCAAGCCGGAGGAGTTCGCCGCGGGCGCCGCGGAGGCGGGCGTGCCCGCGGAGGACATCGAGACGCTGAACGCGCTGTTCGCCGAGGTGCTGGACGGGCGCAACGCGTACGTGGTGGACGGGGTTCGCGAGGCGCTCGGCCGGCCGGCGCGCGACTTCGCCGCCTTCGCCCGGAACTGGGCCCGTGACCTGGGGAGGTGACCCGTAACGTGCATCTCGCGTGGGCGGCGCTCGTGCGGCGGGCGCCTCCAGGCGAGCAACGGCTCGGCCACCGCATCCGCTAGCCTCACACCGTCACTCCCGCTGCTCAGGAAAGGTGCTCCGGTGATCGGCTGGTTCGAAGCGGTGGTGCTCGGCCTCCTCCAGGGGCTGACCGAGTTCCTGCCCATCTCCTCCAGCGCCCACATCCGGGTGGTGTCGGCGTTCTTCGGCTGGCAGGACCCGGGTGCCGCCTTCACGGCGGTGATCCAGCTCGGCACGGAGGCCGCCGTGCTGATCTACTTCCGGCACGAGATCTGGGAGATCGTCTCCATCTGGACGCGATCCCTGTTCAAGCCGGCGCTGCGCTCCCACTACGCGGCCCGCATGGGCTGGTACGTCATCGTGGGCAGCCTGCCCATCGGCGTGCTCGGCCTGCTGCTCAAGGACCAGATCGAGACGGTCTTCCGCGACCTGCGGCTGGTGGGCACCACGCTGGTGGTCTTCGCCCTCATCCTGTGGTGGGCCGACCGCACCGCCCGCAACAAGCTCACGCTGGAGAAGCACCTCAGCTTCCCCCATGCCATCGTGTACGGCTTCGCCCAGGCGCTCGCGCTCATCCCGGGCGTCTCCCGCTCCGGCGGCACCATCACGGCGGGCCTCCTGCTCGACTACCGCCGCGAGGACGCCGCGAAGTACTCCTTCCTGCTCGCCATCCCGGCCGTGCTGTCGTCGGGCCTGCTGGAGCTGCGCGAGATCGGCGAGGGACAGGCGCCGGCCTGGGGGCCGACGATCCTGGCCACGCTCATCTCGTTCGTCGTCGGCTACGCGGCGGTGGCGTGGTTCCTGCGGTACATCAGCAAGCACCGCTTCACCGGCTTCGTCGTCTACCGCATCGCGCTCGGCCTGTTCGTGATCCTCGCGGTCACGCTGGGCTGGATCCCCGCCCAGGGCTGAGGCCGTCAGGCGCTCAGGGTGCGCGGATAGCGGCTGGCCACGGCGAAGACGACGGCGAACAGGGCCCAGGCCGCGACGTACGCGATCGGATGGGCCCAGGAGTCGCCGACGACGTCGCCCAGCGCCTCGCGGCCCTCGAAGTACAGCGTCAGCCCCAGCACGGCTCCCGGCACCGCGCCCCACCAGCGCTGCCACCACACCTCGTGGACCATCACCTCGAACACGACCAGCGCGATCGGCCCGAGCAGCAGGAACTTCAGGCCGGGCGGCTGGTCGAGCAGGCTGGTGACGACCATGACGGCCACGGCCGAGGCGACGGTCAGGAGGACGACGGCGCCGAAGGGCGCCGGCTCGTCACGCGGGTCGATCTGCTGTTCGGACACCCGCCCATTCTGCGGCATCCTTGGCGCGCCGATAGGTCGCCAGCGTGAACAGCGCCCCCACCAGGGCGATCGCGGTCGCCAGGATCTCGACGCCCGCCCGGCCGTACCAGCCGAGGGCGACCCCGCCCGTGACGCCCGCCAGGAACAGCCCGAAGTACTGCGCGGAGGCGAGCAGGCCGAGGCCGATCGACACGTTGCCGGGCACGGCGCCGACCGTCCGGTACTGCTGCGCGGGGGCGATCATCCAGCCGAGCGCGCCCCACAGGAACGCCCACACCAGCGCGACGGGCAGGGCGAGGTTGGCGACGGGGATGAGCGCGAGCGCCACGGTGGAGGCGGCCAGGCCGATCAGCACCATGCGGCGCGGCCCGTACGCGTCGGTCAGCCGCCCGCCGAGCTGGTTGCCCACGACGCCGCCCACGCCCCACGCCCATAGGACGGCGGGCAGCGGCAGGTCGAACAGCGAGCCGATGTAGACGTAGGCGGTGAACCCGCCGGCGAAGAAGAGCAGCTGGGTGGCCAGCACCGCGAGCATCCGCCGGTCGGCCAGCGGCGCGAACCGCTCGGCCAGCCGGCCCGAGGTGGGCACCTCCACGTTCGGCACCACGGCGGCCACGCCCACGAGACCGACGATGCCGAGCCCGACGACCAGCCACATCACGGCCCGCCAGCCCGCGACGCCGCCCAGCCAGGTGCCCAGCGGCACGCCGATGGCCGTGGCGACGCTCAGCCCGCCCATGACCAGCGCCAGGGCCCGGCCCCGGCGCTCGGGCGAGCTCAGCGCCGTCGCCACGCCGGACGCCGTGGGCGTGAACATCGCCGCTCCGGCCGCGGCCACCACGCGCGTCGCCATGACCAGCGGGTACGTGGGCGCGAGGGCGGTCAGGGCGTTGCCCGCGACCATGACGGCCAGCGCGACGAGCAGCAGCGCGCGGCGCGACATGCGGGCCGTGGCTGCGGCGAGCAGGGGCGACAGCACGGCGTAGGCCAGGGCGAAGACGGTCATGAGCTGCCCGGCGGCCGAGGGGGAGACGGCGAGGTCCCGGGAGATCGGCGGCAGCAGCCCTGCGGTCACGAACATCCCGGTGCCGACGGCGAAGTTGCCCAGCGCCAAGGGGTAGAGCCGGGTGGTCACATCATCCTCCGTACGCGTCAGTTGGACGTCCATCAAACTGTCCTAAGGTTTTATGGTTGTCAAACGATTAAACGGAGATAGGGTCGGAGCATGCGCCTGCTGCCTCATCCGGCGACGGAGTCCATCCAGCTCACCGAGGTTCTCCGCGCGCTGTCCGACCCGGTCCGCATGGAGATCGTCGTCCGGCTCGCCGCCCGGAAGGAGCAGACGTGCTCGGGGGTGGGCGAGGAGCTCGGCGTGCACAAGTCCACGGCCTCGCACCACTACCGCACGCTGCGCGAGGCGGGCGTGGTGATGACCCGGCAGGTCGGGCGGCTGAAGTTCATGCGCCTGCGCCGCGACGACCTCGACGCCCGCTTCCCCGGCCTGCTCGACGCCGTCCTCGCCGCCGCGCACGCCGACGACACCGGGCAGGCCGCCGCGCACGCCGACGACGCCGGGCAGGGCGACGGTGCCGGCGTCCTGGCTCAAGGCATCCTCACTCAAGGCGTCCCCGCGCATGGCGAATGAGCTGCCCGTACGTCACGCGCTCCCCGAGCTGCTGAGCGCGCTCGACGCGCACGGCACGGCGGTGCTGACCGCGCCGCCGGGCAGCGGCAAGACCACCGTCGTGCCCCTCGCCCTGGCCGACGCCGGGCTGCGCGTGCTGGTGGCCGAGCCGCGGCGGCTGGCCGTGCGCGCCGCGGCCCGCCGCATGGGGGTGAGCTACGCGATCCGCGGCGAGCGGCACACCGGCGCCGACCCGAGGGTCGAGGTCGTCACCACCGGCCTGCTCCTCCAGCGTCTCCAGCACGACCCCGAGCTGCCCGGCACGGACGTCGTCGTGCTGGACGAGTGCCACGAGCGTCACCTGGACGCCGACACCGCGCTCGCCTTCCTCCTCGACGTGCGCGAGACGCTCCGCCCTGACCTGCGCCTGCTGGCCACCTCCGCCACGGCCGACGCCGCGCCGTGGTCCCGCCTGCTCGGCGGCGCGCCGGTCGTGGCGGCGTCCGGCACGCCCCACCCGGTGGAGACCGTGTGGGCTCCGCCGGCCCGCCCGCTCCCGCCGCCCCACGGGATGCGCGTCGATCCGGCGCTGCTCGCCCACGTGGCCCAGGTCGTACGGCGGGCCCTGGCCGAGCGCGAGGGAGACGTGCTGTGCTTCCTCCCCGGCACGGCCGAGATCGCCAGGGTCGCCGGGCGGTTGCGGGACGTCGCGGGGGACGTGGAGGACGTGGAGGACGTGGAGGTCCTGCAGGTGCACGGGCAGGCTCCGGCCCGCGTGCAGGACGCGGTCCTGTCGCCGGGGACCCGGCGCCGGGTGGTGCTGGCCACGTCGGTCGCCGAGTCGAGCCTGACCGTGCCGGGCGTCCGCGTGGTCGTGGACTCCGGCCTGGCCCGCGAGCCGCGCACCGACCACGCCCGCGGCCTCGGCTCGCTCACGACCGTCCGCGTCTCCAAGGCCGCCGCCGTCCAGCGCGCCGGACGGGCCGGCCGCGAGGCGCCCGGCGCCGTGTACCGCTGCTGGACCGAGGCCGAGCACGAACGGCTGGCCGAGCATCCGAGGCCCGAGATCGCGCTCGCCGACCTGACGGGGTTCGCCCTGCAGGCGGCCTGCTGGGGCGTGCCCGACCCGGCGGCGCTGGCGCTGCTGGACCCGCCGCCCGACGCCGCGATGGCCGCCGCCACCGCGACCCTGACCGGCCTCGGCGCCCTCGACGGCGGCCGGGTGACCGCCCGGGGGCGGCGGATGGCCCGGCTGGGCCTGCACCCCCGGCTGGCGCGGGCGCTCATCGACGCCGGTCCGCGCGCCGCCGAGGTGGTCGCGCTGCTGTCGGAGCAGCTTCCGCGCGAGGCGGGCGACGACCTCGTCGAGGTCTGGCGGTCGGCCCGGCGCGGCGGCGACGCCTTCGCCTCCCGCTGGCGCCAGGAGGTCAGGCGTCTGTCGAGGTCCCTCGCGCCTGAGGACCGCGCCGTCTCCAGGGACGCCCCTGGCGCGTCGGGGAGCGATGGCGTGGTCAGGAGCAGTGGCGCCGCTAAGAGCGGTGACGCCGCTCGGGGCGGTGGCGCCGCTCGGGGCGGTGGCGCCGCTCGGGGCGGTGCCGGGAGCGGTGGCGACGCCGCCCTGGCCGATGACGCGTTCGCGGGGCTGGTGGTCGCCCTGGCGTTCCCCGAGCGGGTGGCCAGGCGGCGCGGCGGCGGCTATCTGATGGCCTCCGGCACGGCCGCCGCGCTCGGCGAGGGCTCGAAGCTCGCCGGCGCGCCGTGGCTGGCGGTCGCGGTGGCCGACCGTCCCACCGGCTCGGCGTCGGCGCGCGTACGGCAGGCCGTGGAGATCGACGAGGCGACCGCGCGGCTGGCCCATCCCGTCACGGCCGAGGAGGAGGTCGCCTGGCGCGTGCTCCCTGGTGAGCGGCGCGGCGACGTCTCCGCGCGGGTCGTCGAGCGACTGGGCGCGATCGAGCTGTCGGCCGCGCCGCTGCCCGACGCCGACGTGCGCGCGGCCCTGCTGCACGGCCTGCGTACCGAGGACGTCCTGACCTGGACGAAGGAGGCGCTGGCGGTACGCGCCCGGCTGGCGTTCTGCCACCGCGCCGTCGGCGAGCCGTGGCCGGACGTGGGCGGCGCCGGGCCCGGCCTGGACGCCCTGGCGGAGCTGGCCGACCGGTGGCTGGAGCCCGAGCTGTCCAGGGCCCGCCGCCGCGCCGACCTGGAGCGGATCGACGTGGCCACGGCCCTGCTGCGGCTGGTCCCGTGGAGCGAGCGGCTGGACGCGGTCGCGCCGGAGCGCGTCGAGGTGCCCAGCGGTTCGCGGGTCCGGATCGACTACTCGGAGGAGCGGCCGGTGCTCGCGGTCAAGCTCCAGGAGCTGTTCGGCTGGGAGCGCGCGCCGTCCGTGGCGGGGGTGCCGCTGCTCGTTCACCTGCTCTCCCCGGCCGGGCGTCCGGTGGCGGTGACGGCCGACCTGGCGTCGTTCTGGCGCGACGGCTACCGTGCGGTACGGGCGGAGCTGCGCGGCCGCTACCCCCGGCACCCCTGGCCGGAGGACCCGCTGACCGCGACCCCCACGAGCCGTACGAACAGGAGAACGTGACCGCATGCGCGCCGACGAGTCCCGCCCGGGCAGCCCGGCACACACCGGCGCCGCCGCAGTGGTGGCCGAAGCGGCACGGGACAACGCCGCGTGGTGTGACGCGATGTGCCGCGCGCACGGCCTGCCCGGCCGCTTCACCGCCCACGCCTGGAGCAGCCCGCGCCGCACCCCGCCCTACTACCCCGACGCCGTCACCCTCTCCCCCGCGGCCACCGAGGCCGGCGTGCTCGGCGGCATCGACGCGGGGCCGGGCGCCTCGGTCAAGGACAGCTTCGCCACCCTGGACCTGGCCCCGCACGGCTTCCGGGTGCTGTTCGAGGCGCGCTGGCTGCACCGGCCCGCCGCCCCCGCGCCCGATCCGGCCGGGGACGTCGCCTGGGGGCGGGTGCGCTCCGCGTCCGAGCTGCGGGAGTGGGAGCGGGCCTGCCTCGGCGGCGAGACGGACGGGCTCTTCCCGCCGTCGCTGCTGGAGGAGGCCGCCATCCTGTACGGCCGGCGCGACGGCGCGCTCGTGTGCGGCGCCGTGCTGACCTCCACGGGCGAGGCGGTGGGCGTCTCCAACGTCTTCGCGGCCGGCTGCGACGACGACACCGCGTGGGCCGGGACGGTCGCCCAGGCGGCGCGGCGGTTCCCGGGCCGGCCCCTGGTGGGCTACGAGAGCGACACCGCCCCGGCGGAGCGCCACGGCTTCACCCCGACCGGCCCCCTCCGGGTCTGGCTCAGAGGCTGACGCGAGCGCCGGCCGGCGGCGGGGAGGCTCCGTTCATCGCGCCGGAACGGACTACCCCGGAAAGGGGCCTCGCCACCGGAGTCCGGACGTTGCACACTTCTAGGCATGTCGTGGGCCGGAAGATCCGCTGTCGAGATCGCTTCCGCCGTGCGCCGCGGCGAGGTGAGCGCCGAGGCGGTCGTCGAGGAGCATCTCGGCGTGATCGCCCGGCGCGACCCGCAGGTGGGCGCGTTCCGGCTGGTCAGGAAGCGGGCCGTGGAGGAGGCGCGGGCGCTGGGCGGGCGCCGGGACCTCGCCGACCTGCCGCTCGCCGGGGTCCCGGTGGCGGTCAAGGACAACCTGGAGGTGGCGGGCGAGGCCATGCGGGCCGGCTCGGCCGCGACGGGCGTGACCCCGGAGCCGCGCGACCACGAGGCCGTCGCCCGGCTGCGCGCGGCGGGCGCGGTCGTGGTCGGCCTGACGAACCTGCCCGAGCTGGGTCTGGCCGGCTTCGGCGACAGCGTCCACGGCGTCGTGCGCAACCCGTGGAACCTCTCCCGTACGGCCGGCGGCTCCTCCTCGGGCAGCGCCGCGGCCGTGGCGGCGGGCATGGTGCCGATCGCCCTGGGCAACGACGGCATGGGGTCGCTGCGGATCCCGGCGGCGGCCTGCGGGGTGTTCGCCGTGAAGCCGGGGGCGGGGCTGGTGCCGCCGCCCGGCGACGACTGGGACGGGCTGAGCGAGAACGGTCCCCTGGCGGCGCACGTCGCCGATCTGGCGCTGGCCCTGTCGGTGCTGGCGGCCGATCCCGCGCTGGCCGAGTCGTGGCGCGGGGGCAGAAGGCGGGAGCCGGCGCCCCGGATGCTGCGCTCGGTGTGGGCGGGCGAGGACGAGGTGTGGGAGCCGCCCGCGCCGCCGGCCGAGGAGGAGCCGTTCGACCTGCGGATCGCGTACGCGCCGCAGCCGCTGCCGGCGGGGCTGCCGATGGACCGGGAGTTCCGGGCGGCGGTGCGCGCGGCGGCCGAGACGCTCCGGGTGGCCGGGCACACGGTCGTGGAGCGCGAGCGGCGGCTGCCGTTCTGGCTCGGGCCGTCCACCGTGGCCGCGTGGCTGTCGCGCGCCGCCGAGGCCGTGGACGCGCTGTCCCGTCCCGCGGCGGGGAAGGGGAAAGGGCCCGATCGCGGGAGCCGGGCCCTCGCGAACGACGACCGCGGGAGCCGCGCCATCGCGCACGACGGCCCCGGGCCCGGTCGCGGGAGCCGGGCGATCGCGACGGGCGGCCCCGGGCTGGACCGGCGGAGCCTGGCCCTGGCGCGCGGCGGGCGGGTGCTGAGGGCGCTGAGCCTGGACGGGGCGCGCGGGCGGGCGCGCTGGCAGGCGTACGCGGCCGACCAGTGGTTCGGCGACGCGGACGTGCTGATCACGCCGGTCCTGGCCACCGTCCCGCCCGCGGCCGACGGCTGGCGCGGGCGCGGGTTCGCGCGCAACGCGCTGGCCAACATCAGGTTCGCCCCGGCGACGGGGCCGTGGAACATGTGCGGCTGGCCCGCCCTGGCCGTTCCGATCGCGACGCATTCGAGCGGCCTGCCGATCGGGGTGCAGCTCGTCGCGCCGCCGGGCGGCGAGCCGCAGCTCCTCGGACTGGCCGCGCAGCTCGAAGCCGCCCACCCGCTCGTCCGCCCGCCCGGCATGTCCGCCTGACGTAGATCCCCTCTCGGGGCGGCGGGCCGTTGCGTCAGGTCCCGCGGGGCCGTTTCCTGCCCAGCAGCGTGACCACGCGGCGCACGGCCGTGATCACGGCGGAGCCGACCGCCCCGACCAGGGGTTCGCGTTCCTCCTCCGCCGTGGGTCCGGTGTCGGGGTGCGCGGGCGGGACGCAGCCGGCCCGGCAGGCTTCGAGCTGCGCCGCGAACGCGACCCCCAGGAAGAGCGCGATCGAGCTGAGGAACGACCACAGCAACAGCGCCATCACCGCCGTCAGCGGGCCGTACGTGGCGCCGAAGGTGCTGTTGTTGGCCGTGTAGAGGGCCAGGGCCAGCGTGAACAGCGTCCACAGGACCAGCGCCACCAGCGCGCCGAAGGCGAGCCAGCTGTGCCCGGGCTGCCGGCGCCGGGGTGAGGCCCTGAACAGGGTGACCGTGGACACCAGCGCGAGCAGGAAGCCGAGCGGCCACCGGACGAGCGCGAACGCCTGCCGCGTCCCGGCCCTCCAGCCGAAGACCTCGGTCATCGCCTCGCCGATGGCCCCGCCGCCGACCATGACCGTGAACCCCGTGATCATGGTGACCCCGGCGACCAGCGCGAGCACGGCGGCCCGGGCGTACTTGCGGGGGAACGGCCGGTCGCGCTCCACGCCGTAGATGCGGTTGGCGCCCCGCTCGAACTGGGCCATCGCCGTGGTCAGCGCCACCATCGTGGTCGCCAGGCCGAGCCACAGGGCGAGCGCGTCGCGGACGTGGTGCCCGCTGCCCAGCGCCTGCTTGACCGCCGCGCCGTCGCCCGGGGCGAGGCGGCGCAGGGTGAGTTCGAGCACCTGGCCGAGCTCCTCCTGGTGGGTGACGGAGCTGAGCCCGACCAGCGCGATGGCGCCGGGGATGATGGCCAGGCAGATCTGGAAGGCGAGCGCGCGCGAGTGGCTCATGCCGTCGCCGTACCGGAACCGGACCAGCGAGTCGCGCGTGAGATGCCAGCCGCCGTACTTGCGCAGGGTCGCCCACGCGTCGTCGGCGGACAGCTCGTCGCCCTTCATGGTGCGCGTCTGGGGGACGGACACGGTAGATCCCACGGCGATGACGTTATACCCCTTTTCTGGAGGAATGCGTAGTAAGCCCGGCCGTCCGGCCGAGCCGGGTCGACCGGACGGCCGATGTCCGTGACCCGGCGCCCGGACAGCATGGCCGCTGTGAAACACGTCCTCCTGGCACTTCTCCTGGCGTCGCCCCAGACGCCGCACCCGCCCGAGACCCCCGCCCCGCCGTCCGTCGCCTGGCAGCCCTGCGGCACGCGGCAGGCCGAGTGCGGCGCCGTCGAGGTCCCGCTCGACTGGGACGCCCCGGCGGGCCGCACGATCAAGCTGTCGGTCGTACGCCGCAAGGCCACCGGCGAACGCCTCGGCACGCTGTTCTTCAACCCCGGCGGCCCCGGCGGCCAGGCCGCGATGCTGCTGCGCGACTACCCCCAGTACGCCGTCAGCGACGAGCTGCTGCGCCGGTTCGACGTGGTGGGCGTCGACCCGCGGGGTGTCGGCGGGAGCTCGGCCGTGACGTGCGGGCGGCCGGTCCACGACCCGGCCGTGACGCAGTTCCCCGGCTCCTTCGCCGAGTACCGCGAGCTGGTGGCGCACAACCGGGCCGTCGGCGTGAGCTGCCTGTCGGGCACCGGCCCCCTGCTGCGCGAGATCGACACCACGAGCGTCGCCCGCGACTTCGACGCGGTCAGAGCCGCCCTGGGCGAGGAGAGGATCAGCTTCCTCGGCAAGTCGTACGGCACCATGCTGGGCGCCGAGTACGCCCGGCTGTTCCCGCACCGGGTCCGTACGATGGCGCTCGACGGCGCGGTCGACCACAGCCTGCCCTCGGAGCGGCTCGTCGCCGACGCCTCCGTCGCCGTCGAGGACTCCTTCGACCGCTTCACCCGCTGGTGCGCCGAGACGCCGGACTGCGCGCTGCACGGCCGCGACGTGGCGAAGGCGTGGGACGACCTGGTGACCGGGGCCGAGCGTGAGCCCATCCCGGTCGCGGGCGGCCGTCCGCTGACCGCCGAGGAGCTGCGCTACGTCGCCTACGTCTTCCTCAACCAGCTTCCGGAGTACGGCAAGGGCCTGGCCAACGCCATCGCCCAGGCCGAGAAGGGCGACGCCACGATCTTCGCCTCCGTCCGGGCGTCCGCGCTGGACGACCCGGCGAGCACGGCGGCCTACCGGTCGATCCTGTGCCTCGACATCGCCCACGGCATCAGCGGCTACCGCGACCTGCGCGCCCGGCTCGACCGGGTCAGGAAGCTCTCGCCGCACCTGAAGGGCACCTCGGAGTTCTGGGACATGACGGCCGGCTGCGTCGGCTGGCCGATCCGGCCGACGAACCCGCAGCGCCCGCTGGACGTCCGCGGGGTCCCGCCGGTGCTCGTGGTCGGCAACACCCACGACCCCGCGACGCCCCTGTCCTGGGCGCGCAGCCTGTCGTCCCGCATCCACGGCTCCGGGCTGCTGGTGAACGACGAGAACGGCGGCGACGGGCACAGCTCGTACCTCAGAGCGGCCTGCGCCACGGCCGCCGTCGACGCCTACCTGACGTCGGGGACGCTTCCCCCGGCCGGGACCGTCTGCCGGCGGGCGCCCTAGTCGAGGCCCAGGTCGGGCAGCGTCCTCCTGGCGTGCGCGACGAACGCGCGGGCCGCCGGGCCGGCCTCGCCCTCCGACCGCCACGCGATCGCCATCCGCCCGCGCAGCCGCGGCCCGGTGAGCTCCATGACGTGCAGCAGGTTCCCGGCCGCGCTCACCGCCGACTCCGGCAGCACGGCCACGCCGAGGCCGCGGGCGGCGAGCCGGGCCAGCACCAGCGGCTCGCTGGCCTCCAGCGAGACCCGGGGCCGGAACCCCGCCGCCGCGCACCCCTCCTCCAGCGCCGCCCGCAGCCCGGTGCCCAGCGGCAGGCACAGCAGCGCCCGCCCCTCCAGGTCGGCCAGCTCGATCCCGGACCGCCCGGCCAGCTCGTGATCGCGGCTCACGGCCGCCACGAGCGGCTGGCTCACCACGATCTGCACGTCGAGCCCGGCCGGCACGCCGGGCCCTAGCCCGAGCAGCCCGAGGTCCATCCGCCCGGACCGCACCTCCTGGACCACCGTCTCCGGATCGGCCTCCTTGAGGGTGATCTCGACGGCCGGGTGGGCGTCGCGGAAGTCGGCCAGCAGCCCCGGCACGTCGAGCACGCCGGGCAGGGAGACGGCGCCCATCACCACGTGCCCGCGCAGCAGCCCGGTCAGCTCGTCCACCACCTGCCGGGCGCCGGCCACGGCCCTGAGCGCGGCCCGCGCGTAGGGCAGCACGGCCTCCCCCGCCGCGGTCAGCCGCACGGCGCGCCCCGACCGGTCGAACAGCGGCTGGCCCAGCTCCCGTTCGAGCTGGCGGATCTGCGCGCTGACCCCGGGCTGGGCGACGTGCAGCGAGGCGGCGGCCCTGGTGAAGCTCGCCTCCTCGGCGACGGCCACGAAGTACGCGAGCTGCCGAAGTTCCATAACCGGTGATTATAGACAACAGCATGAGTATCTCTTGGACTTCTTGATCCAGGTCCCGCAGCATGAGAGGCATGGACCTCACGGAGATGAAGGGCCCGGTGCTGCGGCCGGGCGACGCGGGTTACGACGACGAGCGGACCGGTTTCCAGGCGCTCGCCGCGCACCGGCCGGACGTCGTGGCCGGCGTGGTGGACGCGGACGACGTGCGGCTCGCCGTGGCGTACGCGGTGGCGGAGGGCCTGCCGGTGGGGGTGCAGGCCACGGGACACGGGCTGCCGGTGCCGGCCGAGGGCGGGCTGCTCGTCAGCACCCGCCGGATGACGGGCGTGCGGGTGGACCCGGACACGGCGACGGCCCGCGTCGAGGCCGGGGTGCGCTGGTCGGCCGTGATCCAGCGGGCGGCGCGGTACGGCCTGGCCCCGCTGTCCGGCTCGGCGCCCTCGGTGGGCGCGGTGTCGTACTCGCTGGGCGGCGGCGTCGGGCTGCTCGCGCGCTCCCACGGCTACGCCGCCGACCAGGTGCGCGCCGTCGAGGTGGTGACCGCCGACGCCGAGCTGCGGCGCGTGACGCCGGACAGCGACCCCGACCTGTTCTGGGCGCTGGTGGGCGGGCGCGGCAACTTCGGCGTGGTGACGGCCCTGGAGATCGGTCTGGTGCCGGTGACGAACCTGTACGGCGGGGCGCTCTTCCTGGACGCGGACCGGGTGGACGGCGTGCTGGGCGCCTGGCGTGAGTGGACGGACACGGTGCCCGAGGAGATGACCTCCTCGGTCGCGCTCATCCCGTTCCCCGACGCCCCACAGGTGCCCGAGGTGCTGCGCGGACGCCGCGTGGCCCACGTGCGCATCGCGTACCCGGGCCCGGTGGAGGTGGGCGAGCCGCTGGTGGCGCGGCTGCGCGCGCTCGGTCCCGCGCTGAAGGACACCGTGCGGGTCATGCCGTACGCCGAGTCGGGCTCCATCCACGACGACCCGGCGGGGCCCCTGGCGTTCTACGCGACCCACACGCTGCTCGGCGACCTGCCGCCGGCCGCGGCCGGCGCGCTGGAGGAGGCCGCCGCGGGCCACGTCGTGGAGGTGCGCCACCTCGGCGGGGCGCTGTCCCGTCCCGGCCCCGCGGCCAACGCGGTCGGCAACCGCGACGCGGCCTTCCACGCCGGGCTGCTGTCGCGGCTGGACGCGGGCGCCGACCCCGCTCCCGTGCGCCCCGCCCACGAGCGGGTGCGCGCGGCCCTGGCCCCGTGGTCCACCGGAGGTCGCGCGCTCACCTTCCTGTACGGCGAGCACGCCAACCCCGACGAGGTGCGCAGGGCCTACGCCCCGGACGTCCACCGCCGCCTGGCCGCGCTCAAGGCGGAGTGGGACCCCGCCAACCTCTTCCGCCTCAACCACAACATCCCGCCGGCCCGATGACGCGGGCCGGGCGGCGGGCAGCCCGAGCGCCGGGCCCAGCGCCAGGAACTCCAGCAGACCGCCGCCCGGGGATGGACCCGAGCGGCGGCGGGACCGGTCAGACGCCCAGCGGGTGCCAGACCGTCTTGGTCTCCAGGAAGCCGGTCATGCGGGTCAGGCCCGGGTCGGCGGTCCAGTCGGCGGGCTCCGGCACGGGCCGCAGCACCCGCTTGAGGTTGCCCGCCGCCTCCTGCTCGCAGCGCAGCGCCAGGTCGGCGTCCGTCACCCCGGTCAGGTCGAGCCCGTTGACGTCCATGTGGGCCGCCAGCCACGGAGCCAGCTCTGCCTGGTGGCCGGTGAGGACGTTGACCACCCCGCCCGGCAGGTCGGACGTCGCCAGCACCTCCGCGAACGTGATCGCCGCGAGCGGCGACGGCTCGGAGGCGACCACGACGCACGTGTTGCCCGTGACGATGACGGGCGCCACGACCGACACCAGCCCCAGCAGCGGGTCGGCGGGCGCGACGACCGCGACCACGCCGGTCGGCTCCGGCGACGACAGGTTGAAGTACGGCCCCGCCACCGGGTTGGCCGTGCCGCGCACGGCGGCGATCTTGTCGGACCAGCCCGCGTACCAGACCAGCCGGTCCACGGCGGCGTCCACCGAGGCGAGCGCCTCGGCCCGCCCGAGCCCCAGCTCGCCGGCGAGCTGGGCGCGGCGGCCCTCCAGCATCTCGGCGACCCGGTAGAGGATCTGGCCCCGGTTGTAGGCCGTCGCCCCGGACCAGCCGGGGAACGCCTTGCGCGCGGCCACCACCGCGTCGCGGGCGTCCTTGCGGGAGGCGCGGGCGGCGTTGGCCAGGAAGTCGCCATCGGGCGAGGTCACGGCGTAGGACCTCCCACTCTCGGAGCGGGGGAAGGCCCCGCCGATGAACAGCTTGTAGGTCTTGCGCACGGCCAACCTACTCATCGCCGCGTCCCCTCCACGTGATCTCCTGCGACATCTCGACCGGCACGAAGACCTGGCCGCACCGGCTCACGCCGCAGCGGTGGGCGTACCAGCCGGTGCGTACGGGCCGTCCGGCGCGGGCGTAGGCGTGGTCCCGGGTGGCCTGGGCGCGGCGCGCCCGGCGACGGGCGCGGCGATGGTCACACGTCAAGGTACGCCTCCAGCCCGTGAAGACCGCCTTCGCGGCCGTAGCCGGACTCCTTGTAGCCGCCGAACGGCGAGACCGGGTCGAACTTGTTGAACGTGTTGGCCCACACCACGCCGGCCCGCAGCCGCT
>NZ_JABWGO010000014.1 GCF_013363995.1 Nonomuraea rhodomycinica
CGAGGTCGCCGAGTTCGGCGTCAAGGTCACCATCATCGAGCCCGGCGGCTTCGCCACCCGGGGCGGCAAGAACCCCAACCCGCTCGACAACGGCCACGTGGCCACACCCGACCCCGCCTACGACGGGTTGCGCCGCCGCCTGGGCGCCATGGCCGGCAAGCAGCCCGCCGGCGACCCCGCCGCCGCCGCCCAGGCCCTGCTCACCCTCGTCGACTCCGACAACCCGCCCCTGCGCATCCTGTTCGGCCAGGGCTTCCGCCCGATGATCGAGCAGGCCTACGCCGACCGGCTGAAGACGTGGGCCGACTGGCAGGATCTGTCTGCGCAGGCCCAGGGCCACCTCGACCAGGCGGCCGCGCTCTGAGCCCCTCCCGCCGATCCGGCGGCGGAATCCGGTTGCGAGGCGCCGATGGGACTGGTGTGGTGCACGCATGAGAAGTGCCAAGAGCCGGCACGACGGACGAGGACCGGAAGGGATCCGCACAGGCACGCGATCACCGGCGCCATGGCACGCCTTGGCGGTGCTCGGCGCCCTGATGCTGGCCGCCCTCACCTTCAACACCGCGGAGAACCTGCCGGTCGGCCTCCTGGGGCTCATCGCCGACGACCTCCAGGTCTCTCTGTCGGCGGTCGGTCTCCTGGTCACCGGGTACGGCGTGACAGTGGCCGTCGCGTCCGTGCCGATCGCGCACCTCGTGCGGGCGGTGCCCCGGCGCCATGTGCTCTCGGGGCTGCTGGGGGCGCTCGTGGTGTCCAGTCTCGTCGCGGCGCTGGCGCCCTCGTACTGGCTGCTCCTCGTGGCGCGGCTGCTGACGGCGCTCGCCCAGGCGCTGTTCTGGGCCGTGATGGGGCCGGTCGCGGTGGGCCTGTTCGCGCCGCGGGCGCGGGGGCGGGTGATGGGGGCGTTGTCCGTCGCCGGTTCGCTCGCCCTCGTGCTCGGGGTGCCCGCCGGGACCTGGCTGGGCCGGCAGAGCGGCTGGCAGGTGCCCGTCGCCGTGCTGGCGGCTCTGGGGCTGGTCTCGCTGGTGACGATCGCCGTACTGCTGCCGACGTCGCGTCCGGACGAGGAGCCCGCCGCCTACGCGACCAGTCCCGACGTACGGCGGTTCGGCACGGTGCTGGCGGCCGGAGCCTTGTCCGCCACCGGGGCGTTCACCGGATACACCTACATCGTGACGTTCCTGGGTGACGTGAGCGGATTCTCCCCGGACACGGTCAGCGTCCTGTTCGTGGTGTTCGGTGTCGCGTGCCTGGCCGGGGTGAGCGTCACCGGGGCGTTGCTGGACCGCTTCCCGCAGTCCGCGCTGGCCGCCGCCGTGGCCACGCAGGCGGTGGGCATGCTGGGCCTGTACGCGTTCGGCGCTCACCAGGTGGCGGCGGTGGTGTTCCTGACGCTGATGGGGGGTGCGCTCGGCCCGGTGTTCATGACGACGCAGAACGCGATGCTGCACTGCGCCCCGGGCCGCACGGACATCGCCCTGGCGGCGAACTCCGGCGCCTACAACGCCGGCATCGCGGCGGGTGCCGCGCTGGGGGCGTTGGTCCTGTCGCTCGCCGAGGTGCGGGGCACCTTCCTCGCCGGCGGGCTGCTGACCGCCGGGTCCTGCGTGGTCCTCCTCGGGGGCCGGCTGCTGCGCGGGCGCCGTCGTCCGGAGCGTTCAGCACGCCGATGAGCCGCCGGCCGGCCAGCAGCCGGCGGCTCAGGCGACCGCCACGGGCCGCAGCCGGGGACTCGGCGTCTCCCCCGCGACGTCCCGCGACGCCGGCGGGCAGCCGGCCGTCAGGCGGTGATCTCGGCGGTGGCGGTCAGGACCGCGCGGCCGAGGATGTGGCCGGACATGGTGAAGCCGAGGAAGGCCGGAGTGGCGTCGGCCGGGACGCCGATGGACTCGACGTCGAGGGCGTGCACCACGACGAAGTAGCGGTGCGGCCCGTGCCCGGCCGGCGGGGCGGCGCCGATGAAGCGGGCCACGCGGGCGTCGTTGGGCAGTTGGTAGGCGCCCTCGGGCAGGCCCGAGCCGGTGTCGTCGCCCGCGCCCTCGGGCAGGTCGGTGACGGTGGCGGGGATGTCGGCGACCGCCCAGTGCCAGAACCCGGACCCGGTGGGGGCGTCGGGGTCGTAGACGGTGACGGCATAGCTTCTGGTGCCTTCCGGCGCGCCGCTCCAGGACAACTGCGGGGAGATGTCCTGCCCTCCGGGGACGCCGGAGGAGAACTGCTCGGCCGGCCAGGGAGCGCCGTCGGCGACGGTGGTGCTGGTCACGGTGAAGGAGGCCGCCTCGGGAAGGCGGGCGAAGGGGTCGTTGGCGCTCATCGCGTCGGTCCTCTCAAGTCGCGGAATTGAATCGACCATAACACGGATAATCGATTATTTGCTCAATCGTCTACGATATGGCCATGACGGACCACACCCCGCCCCCGCCGGGGAAGCAGATGCTCTCCGAGCAGGTCTACGTGCGCCTGCGGGACGCGATCATGCGCGGCGACTACGCCCCCGGGGACGCCCTGAAGCCGCAGGAGCTCGCCCGGCAGCAGGGCGTGAGCCTGGCCGTCGTGCGCGAGGCGCTCGTGCGGGTGGTCGGCGAGGGCCTCGCCGACCGGCTGCCCAACCGCGGCTTCGCCGTCCCGTCCTTCTCCGACCGCCGCTGGCAGCAGATCGCCGAGGCCCGCCGGACCGTCGAGCCGGCCGTGCTGCGCATGTCCGTCGAGCGGGGCGACGTCGACTGGGAGGCCCGCGTACGAGCCGCCCACCATCGTCTGGCCCGCACCCCGCCGTACCCGCGGGGCGAGAGCGAGCACTACAGCGAGGCGTGGTCCGAGGCGCACCGGGTCTTCCACCGCACCCTGCTGGAGGGCTGCGGCAACCCCGTCCTGCTGGAGACCTTCGACCGGATGTGGACCGCCGGCGAGCTGGCCCGGCGCTGGTCGGCGCACCGCGATCCCGGTCGCGACGGCGTCGGCGAGCACCGCCGGCTGGAGGAGGCCGCGCTGGCCCGCGACGCCGACGCCGCGGCCGAGCTGCTGACCCGGCACCTCACCCAGACCGCGGCCGCGCTCACCGACGGCGCCCACTACGACGCGGCGAAACGACCAGAATAAAGTTCTGTGAATGAGTTGGCTTCCGGATGTCGAGAACGCGGCGCCGGCTCCGTCCCAGGGGCACGAGCGACCACGACGGGCCGCGCGACGGACAAGACGAACCAGGAGAACCACCATGAAGTACCTGCTGCTGAAGCACTACCGGGGCGCACCGGCAGCCGTCAACGACGTGCCGATGGACCGGTGGACGCCTGAGGAGGTCGACGCGCATGTGCAGTACATGCGCGACTTCGCGGCCCGCCTGACGGAGACGGGCGAGTTCGTCGACGGCCAGGCGCTGTCACCCGAGGGCGCGTTCGTCCGGTACGACGGCGAGGGGCGGCCGCCGGTGACCGACGGCCCGTTCGCCGAGACCAAGGACCTCATCGCCGGCTGGATGATCATCGACGTGGAGTCCTGGGACCGCGCGGTCCAGCTCGCCGGGGAGCTCTCCGCCGCCCCCGGGGCCGGCGGCGAGCCGATCCACGAGTGGCTCGAGGTCCGGCCGTTCCTCACCGAGTCTCACACGGTCACCGAGTGAACGAGTCCCTGCTGCGGGAGCTCGTGCCCGCGGTGATCGGCGTCCTCGTCCGGCGCGGAGCCGACTTCGCCTCGGCCGAGGACGCCGTGCAGGAGTCCCTGATCCGGGCCCTGGAGACCTGGCCGGACGACCCGCCGCGCGACCCGAAGGCGTGGCTCGTGGCGGTCGCGTGGCGCAAGTTCCTCGACGCCGCCCGCGCCGAGGCGTCGCGCCGGGGGCGGGAGCTCACCGTGGAGGCCGAGCCTCCCGCGGGTCCCGCGCCCGCCGCCGACGACACGCTGCGGCTGTACTTCCTGTGCGCGCACCCCACCCTGCCGCAGGGCTCGGCCGTCGCCCTGACGCTGCGCGCGGTCGGCGGCCTGACCACGCGGCAGATCGCCGCGGCGTACCTCGTCCCCGAGGCCACCATGGCGCAGCGGATCAGCCGGGCCAAGCGGCGTATCGCGGGACAGCCGCTCGACCGGCCCGGCGACCTCGGGACGGTGCTGCGGGTGCTCTACCTCGTCTTCAACGAGGGGTACGGCGGGGACGTCGACCTGGCGGCCGAGGCGATCCGCCTCACCCGCCAGCTCGTCGCCCTGACCGGCGAGCCCGAGGCCGCGGGCCTGCTCGCGCTCATGCTGCTGCACCACGCGCGCCGCGCGTCCCGCACGGACCCGGCGGGCCGGCTGGTGCCGCTCGCCCAGCAGGACCGGTCCCGCTGGGACACCGCCCTGATCAGCGAGGGGGTGACGATCCTGCAGGCCGCGCTGGCCCGCGACCGGCTGGGCGAGTACCAGGCGCAGGCCGCGATCGCCGCCCTGCACGCGGACGCCCGCAGCGCCGCCGAGACGGACTGGGTGCAGATCGTGGAGTGGTACGACGAACTGCTCGCCCTCACCGGCAGCCCGGTGGTGCGGCTCAACCGCGCGGTGGCGGTCGGGGAGGCCGACGGAGCGGGCGCGGGCCTGGCGGCGCTCGCCGACGTGTCCCCTGACCTGCCCCGTCACGCCGCGGTGGCGGCGTACCTGCACGAACGCGCCGGTGACCTCGAACGCGCCGCCGAGCTGTACGCCGAGGCGTCCCGCGCCGCCACCAGCGTGCCGGAGCGCGACCACCTGACCCGGGAGGCCGCACGGGTGCGGCAACTGCTGCGTCCGTGAGCGGCCGTCCCGATGCCGGCTACCCGTCGGCCGGGTGTCGCGCCGGCGGGATGGTGTGGTTGATGCGGAAAAGGTGGTTCGGGTCGTACGTGGCCTTCACCGCGGTCAGCCGCCGGTGGTCCGCCTCGGTGTAGGCCCGCCTGACCCGTTCGGGAGCCGAGTCGTGGTCGAACAGGAAGCCGGGCAGCATGGCGCCGGTGTCCCACCGCCGGAGCCGCGCCAGCATCTCGTCGGCGGCCCCGCGCACCGCGTCGGCCTGATCGGGCGGGGCCGGCATCCGCAGCCACAGGTGGAAGGCCGCGCCCTGGGTGCTGACCGCGTGCGCGCGGCCCGGCGGCCGGTCCAGCGCCCCGCCCAGGTGCCGCAGCTCGATGCCCGGGAACGGCCCGCCGGACTTCGCGGGGTCGATGAACGAGACCAGCTCCGCCACGGCCTCGTCGTCCGGTTCGCGGAGCAACGCGCCGCGCAGGTGCGCCCCGACCGGGTTCTTGGGGTCCTGGTGGATCTCGGTGATCCGCGTGTACGGCATGGCGCCGCAGGTGTCCTGCGCCGGGCCGAGCGCGCGCAGCGGCTCCACCAGCCGCGCGCCCAGCTCCTCCTCCCCCACGTGGACCAGCGTGACCAGCACGAGCGAACGGCCGCGGAGCTCCTCGGGAAGCTGCGGCGCGTCGGGGAAGCGCATCAGCGTCACCGACGACGACATCTCCTCCGGCTGCTCCCTGGCCCAGGCCAGGTAGGAGCGGAGCACGCGGGTGGCCTGCTCGCGGTTCTCGACCGGGTAGTGGAGCCGGCCGCCGTAGATCGTGCGCAGCGGCAGCAGCTCGATCTCGGCCGCGACCACCACGCCGAAGTTGCTCTTGCCGCCCCGCACCGCCCAGAACAGGTCCGGCTCCTGAAGGGGAGACACGGTGCGCAGCAGGCCGTTGGCGGTGACGATGTCGAGCGAGCGGACGCGGTCGGCGGCGAAGCCGTACGTGCGGCCGGTCAGCGGGAGCCCGCCGCCGGTCAGGAAGCCCATCACCCCGACCTGGCCGGAGGAGCCGCACAGCGGCGCGAGGCCGTGCTCGGCCGCCGCGGCGACCACCTCGTCCCAGCGCAGCCCGGCCCCGATCCGCGCGGTGCCGGCACGCGGGTCCACCGACAGCTCGCGCAGCTCGCCGGTGGCGATGAACACGGCTCCGTCCGCGGGCACCGACTTGCCGTGCCCGGTCGACTGCACCGCGACCGGCCGCCCCGCCTGCGCCGCGAACCGGACGGCGGCGGCCACGTCGTCGGCGTCGGCGGCGACCACGACCGCCGCGGGCCGGTGCTCGACCGTCAGCAGCCAGCCCGAGCAGGCCTGCTCGAAGCCCTCGTCGCCGGGGTGGAGCGTGCGCCCCCGGATC
This sequence comes from Nonomuraea rhodomycinica, assembly GCF_013363995.1. Lineage (GTDB taxonomy): Bacteria > Actinomycetota > Actinomycetes > Streptosporangiales > Streptosporangiaceae > Nonomuraea > Nonomuraea rhodomycinica. Next base: position 6,147 of record NZ_JABWGO010000014.1, read on the forward strand.
GACGCGCCCAGGCTCACCACGTCGTGCCAGGCCGCCGGCTCCCCCGCGAGGCGGTCGGCGGTGAACTGCACCGGGGCGGCGGCGCGCGCCGGAGCGCCGCCGGCGCTGACGGTGCCCGTCCCGTGATACGCGGCGCCGTCCAGGTGTGCCTCGACGTGGATCCGCCGGCGACCGTGGTGGTCCGCGTCCGGAGCGGGAGTCTCGGTGAGCTCGTAGGAGAAGCGGCCGGGCCCGTCGGCGCTCCAGACGCCGGTGCCCACGCCGTGCGGGGTGCGCAGCGCGACGGTGCCGTCGGGGGCGAAGGAGATGGTGAAGGGGCCGGTCCGGTCGTCGTGGCGCGTCCGGCCGGTCCAGACGCCCGTGAGGGTCTGGAGGGCGCCGGCCGTGGAATCGGTGTCCAGCATTGGGTGATCCGCCTTTCCAAAGAACGTTGGTATGGCCAACGTTGGCGCGGCCAACAGTACACCGAATCGTGGGTGCGGCCAACAAGTTGCTAGATTGGCCCCGTGGACACCCCAGAGGGCCCGCCGCCCGAGCGGCTGCGCATGCTGCCGAGCAGGTTGGCCAACCATGCGGCGATGACCGCCAACCGCATCGTGGATCGGGCGCTCGCCCAGGCCGGCGTCCGGCGCTACCACTACGCCCTGCTCGCCGCGCTGGAGGAGTACGGCCCCGCCAGCCAGGCCGCCCTCGGCCGCCGCATCGGCATCGACCGCAGCGACATGGTGGCGACCGTCAACGAGCTCGCCGAACGGCACGTCGTGGAGCGCGCGCCCGACCCGGAGGACCGCCGGCGCAACATCGTCACCATCACCGCCGAGGGCCGGAGTCTCCTCACCGACCTCGACCGGCTGATCGCCGCCGCCCAGGACGAGTTCCTCGCCCCGCTGCCCGCGGCGGACCGGCGGCACCTGATCGACCTGCTCACCCGCCTCGCCGAGCATCGCGACTGACCGGTCACCCGGTGACCGGGGAGCACCCGGCGATCAGGCCGGCCGCGGCGTCGGGTCAGAGGCGGTGTCAGCACGGCGACGGCCCGGTATCAGCGCGGCCGGCGATGGTGAGTGCGTGAACGGTTCAGCGATCGCGGCCCGAGGCCGGGTGCGATCCGCCCGGGCGGCCTGGCCCGAGCGATCCACCTCTCGGCGCCGTTCGCGGTATCCGTCCGTCCATCTTGACTTCCGTGCCAGAACGAGGGAGCACGCCGCCATGTCCATCACCCTGACCGACCAGGACAAGCTCACCCTGCGGATCGCCGCGTGGGGCGCCGTCTCGCTGATGTCCGCCGCCGGTGTCGCCGACTCGGCGCACAAGGTCGCCACCAGGGGCTCCATCGCCCTGACCGCCGCGACCGGCCTGGTCGGGCACGTGCTCGCCAAGGGGCCCAGGGGCGTGAAGTACGGCAAGTCCGTGGCCGAACTCGCCGACCAGGTGTTTCCGGCGCTGACGGCGTCCATGAACCTGCTCAAGCAGCACGATCCGGCAGAGGCCGAGAACTTCCGCCGCACCGTCATCGTCGCCACCGAGGCATCCGCCCGGGCCCAGCAGGGCGAGCCCAGCCCGCCCCTGGCCGAGATGGCCCGCAAGATCACCGAAGCCCTCGACGCCGCCTGAGGATTCATCACGCCTGAAGGTCCACCGGGGCACGGTCAGTCACGCGACCAGGCGCAACCAGGCCGCCGCGAGTGCGGCGTGACCGGCCGGCGTCGGGTGCACGCCGTCCATGGCCCAGTACTCAGGCCCGGTCGTCGCGGCGAGCTCGGCGAACATGCCGTCCGCGGCGAGCAGGTGCGCGCCGTACGTGCGGGCGAGCTCGCGCACGGCCTGGATCTTCGGGTCCAGGTCGGCGCGCCACTCCTTCCGCTCCTCCTCGCCGATGTGGGCATCGCCGACCTCGACCAGGCCGCGAATCGGCAGGAGGAACGGCTCGATGAGGATCAGGCCGGCCCCGGCCTCGGCGAGGGGGGCGAGCAGCCGGTCGTAGCCCGCCGCGTACTCCTCCGCGGGGATCACGTGTCCGTCCGGGTCGTACGTGTGCCAGCCCATGTCGTTGCCGCCGACGAGGATCGACACCACGTCCGGGCGCGCGTCGAGCACGTCCGCCTGCCAGCGGGCTTCGAGGTCCATCACCTTGTCGCCCGCGACCCCGGTGTTCAGCCAGGTCACGGGCCGGTCGGGGTGCCGCAGGCCCCACTCGCCCGCGATGCGCAGCGGGTAACCGGACCCGAGGCCCTCTTCGCTCTCCAGCCGCCGGCAGTCGGTGACCGAATCGCCGGTGAACATCACGGTGCTTCCCGGGCGGAGGGTGATCGTCATGTGGTTCTCCTGGACATCGGTCGAGGGGAGGAAAGGTTCACCGTTCGAGCGGCTCATCATCCGGTTGCCGGCCGGCCGAACCAACGGCTCGCGGCCCGCTCGAACCCGTCACGATCGGGCTCGTGATCGCCCACCCAGGCGACCACGCCGTCGGGCCGGACAAGCACGGCACCCGATCCGAGGTCGTCTCCCGCCGGCCCGGCCACGTACCGGATCCGGCCCGTCCACCCCGTCGCCGAGTCGGCCAGGCGCCGGTCGACGCTGAAGTCGAGAGCGACGCCGCGTCCGTCCCGCATCAGGTCGCCGAGGCGAGTGCCGTCCCCGAGACGAAGGTCCGGGGCGTTGCGGCCGGTCAGCGGATGCCCGCCGCCGAGGGCGTAGCGGATCGACGATCCCGACGTCTTCTCGAACACGTACGTCGTCCCGTCACGGGTCCCGATCAGGTCTCGGACCACGCCCTGGATCGCCTGGGCATGCGCGTCCGGCCGCATGACCGCCGTCTGGGCGCGCGTCCAGTCGAGCGCCCAGGCGCCGACCGGACGGCGCTCGCCGGTGTAGGTGTCGAGCAGCCCGTCCGGCGCGTGCCCGTGCACGGTCGCCGCGAGCTTCCATCCCAGGTTCATGGCGTCGCCGATGCCGAGGTTGAGTCCCTGCGCCCCGAGGGGAGAGTGGATGTGGGCGGCGTCGCCCGCGAGCAGGACGCGCCCCCGCCGGTAGGTGGTCGTCTGCATCGCCCGATCGGTGAAGCTGGAGGCGAGGCGGACGTCGCTCAGCGTCACGTCCGTACCGGACACCCGGCGCAGGACCGCCTGGAGATGGTCGCGAGTCGGCCGCTGCGAGCGATCGAACGCGCCGCCGTCGAACTCCAGCATGCCGACGTACCCCTCCGCCGGCGTCCGGAGGTACATGCCCGTCGGCGTCAGGTTGAAGCCGGGGCGCAGCTTCTCGGGATCGGCGACGGTGGCGAGCACGACGTAGCCGGTGAACTGCGGCTCGGTGCCGAGGAACTCGAAGCCCGCGAGCCCGCGCACCGTGCTGCGTCCGCCATCGCAGCCGACGACCCAGCGCGCCGCGTACTCGTGCTCGCCGGCTCGCACGACCACGACCCCGTCGTCCTCATCGTCCCGCGCGATGCCGGAGACGGCGACGCCGCGCCTGACCTGCACGCCGAGCACGGACGCCCGCTCGGACAGCACCGTCTCGACCGCTTCGAGGTCGGTCATGACGCCGTCCATCGCCGGGCCGGGAAGCCGGAACGGCAGGGCGGCGATGTCGACGTTGGCCGGATCGAGCATCATGCCGGCGAAGTGGCCCGCGCCACGAGGCTGTGCCGGCTCCTCCGCGACGGGACGGTCGCCGACGCCCGACGCCTTCAGCAGCGGGTGCAGCATTCCCCGCCGGTAGAACGCCTCGACCGACGCCGCGGACAGGCCCCGCATCCCGAGCGGGTCCGCCTTCCACGGGGAACCGGGCTCCGGCTCCCGCTCCAGCACCAGGACAGAACAGCCCGCGAGGCCGAGCTCGCAGGCGAGGAGAAGACCCACCGGGCCGGCGCCCACGATCACTACGTCATGCATCAGAACTCCCTTCCGAAGCCTGTCTTCCGATGCACGCCAAGACTGACCCGGGCCGCTCACATGGGGCGCACACGGCGCTGACATGGCGGTCACGCACGGCACTTGCCGGTCCTGCCATGATTTGGGGACTCGAAGGTGCGCACGCCAAGATTGGGAGATGGACGGGGATGCGCCGCTTCGTGTCACGCTGCTCGGCGCTTTTCAGGCGTCCCGCGGTGACGCCGCCCTGCCCGTTCCGGGTGCCCGGTTGCAGGCTCTGCTCGTACGGCTGGCGCTCGCCGGCGGGCGCCCGATCGATCAGGGCGTCCTGGTCGACGCGATCTGGGCCGAGGACCTGCCCGCCGGCCCCGCCCACGCCCTGCAGGCCCTGGTCTCGCGGCTGCGCCGGGCCCTCGGCTCGGCCGGCGACGTCGCGCAGGTCGCCGGCGGCTACCGGCTGAACGTGGACGCGGCCGACGTGGACGCGCTGCGGTTCGAGCGGCTCGCCGCCGCCGGCCGTGACCGCGTGCGCGCCGGCGACACGCATGCCGCGGCTGCCTTGCTCGCCGAGGCCGTGGCGCTGTGGGGCGACCGTCCCGGCGCCGAGCCCACGGCCGTCGCCGCGGTGGCGCCCGCCGCCGCGACCCGGCTGGCCCACGCCTCGGTCGAAGCCGTCGCCGACCTCGCCGGCGCCGAGCTGACGCTGGGCCGCGCCGACGCGGCCGCCGCCCGCCTGACCGCCCTGCTCACCGAGCACCCCGTCCACGAGCGGGCGGCCGCGCTGCTCATGGACGCGCTCACCGCCCAGGGCCGCCAGGCCGAGGCCCTGGCCCTGTACGAGCGGGTCCGCGCAACCCTGGCCGACGTGCTCGGCGCCGACCCGGGCGCCGCGCTGCGCGAGCGCCACCTGCGTCTGCTGCGCGCCGAGCGGCCCGCCCCGGCGTCCGGCACCGCGCGGACCGGGCCGAGCAACCTGCCCGCCCCGGCGTCCGGCACCGCGCGGACCAGGCCGAGCAACCTCCCCGCGCCGCTGACCGGCTTCATCGGGCGCGACGACGACCTCGCCCGGATCGACACGCTGCTCGCCGCCGGGCGCCTGGTCACCGTGCTCGGTCCCGGCGGCGCCGGCAAGACCAGGCTCGCCGTCGAGGCCGCCCGCCGGCACCACGACGCGTACGGCCACGACGCCTGGATGATCGATCTCGCCTCGGTCACCGAGCCGGCCAAGGTCGGCGCGGCCGTGCTCGCCGGGATCGGGCTGCGCGGCGGCGCGATGTTCGAGGCCCGGACGCGGGTCGAGGGCTCCGACCTGGACGTGCTCGCCGACCAGCTCGGTGACCGGGAGAGCCTGCTGCTGGTCGACAACTGCGAGCACCTGATCGACGCCGTGGCCCACCTGGTCGCGGCCCTGCTGCCCCGATGCTCCGCGCTGCGCGTGCTGGCCACCAGCCGCGAACCCCTCGCGGTCGACGGCGAGGCGCTGGTGCCGCTCGGCCCGCTCCCGCTGCCCGGGCCGGACGACGGCGTCGAGCAGACCCGGCGGGCGGCGTCGGTACGCCTGTTCACCGAGCGGGCCGCGGCCGTGCGCCCGGGCTTCGAGGTGGACGAGACGACGTTGCCCGAGGTCCGGCGGGTGGTCCGCGGCCTGGACGGGATGCCGCTGGCGCTGGAGCTGGCCGCGGCCCGGCTGCGGACGCTGTCGCTGCCCGAGCTGGCCGACGGGCTGTCCGACCGGTTCCGGCTGCTCACCACCGGCAGCCGCACCGCGCTGCCCCGGCACCGCACGCTGCGCGCGGTCATCGCCTGGAGCTGGCAGCTGCTGAGCGAGCACGAGCGTACAGTCGCCGAACGCGTCTCGATCCTGCCCGGCGGCGTCACACCGGCCTCGGCCACCGCGGTCTGCGCCGGCACCGCGGTGCCGGCTGCCGACATTCCCGAGCTGCTCGCGGCCCTGGTCGACCGGTCGCTGCTGCAGCTCGCGCCCGATCCGGGCCGCTACCGCATGCTGGAGACGCTGCGCGAGTACGGCACCGGCCGCCTGGCCGAGACGGGCGACCTCGGCACCGTCCGCGACCTGGCCGCCGGCCACTTCACCGCGCTCATGGCCCGGTACGATCCGCAGCTGCGCGGCCCCGGCCAGCTCGCGGCCATGCGCGTCATCAGCGCCGAGTACGACAACGCGCTGGCCGCCCTGCGCCGGCGGTGCGACACCGGCGACGCTCCCGGCGCGGTCGCGCTCGCCCTGAGCCTGACCTGGTACTGGCAGATGTTCGGCCGACACCGCGACGCGGCCTACTGGCTGGGCGAGGCCCTGGCGGTGCCCTGCGGGGAGCCGACGCCCGACCGCGACTGCGCCCAGGCGATCTACCTGTCCAACCGGCTCGACACCCGGCCAGGGATGACCGCCGGGGAGGCCGCGGGCGACCGGGCGCGGATACGTGAGCTGACCAACCGGCTGCTCGCCCACCCGGAGCTGCCCGGCCCGTACGGCGCGTACGCGCTCACGCTCGCGTTCCTGCAGGAGGAGAAGGCCGCGCTCGCGATCGTCGAGCACCTGGCCGACGGCGACGACGTGTGGCTGTCCGGGCTGGCCCACATGTTCCGGGCCCGGCTCGCCGAGAACGCGGGCGAGCTCGGCAGGACGCGCACCGACGTGACCGCGGCCCTGGCCCGTTTCCGGCAGGTCGGCGACCGCTGGGGCCAGGCCGCCGCCCTGCCGATGCGCGCCCAGCTGCGGCAGTACGACGGCGACCTCGGCGGCGCGCTGGCCGACCTGCGCGAGGCCCGGTCGCTGGCCGGCGAGTTCGGCCCGCTCGGCCTCGGCGACCAGGTGTTCAGCGACCTGCGCTGGATCGACCTGCACCTTCGGCGCGGCGAGAGCGACCTGGCGATCGCGATGACCGAGTCGGCCCGCGAGCGGGCGCGGCGGGCGACCTCGAAGGAGCTGCTGCTCCTCTTCGACGCGTGGGAGGCCGGCTTCCGGGTGCGGCTCGGCGACCTGGACCGGGCGCGGGCACTGCTCGACGACGCCGAACGAGAGCTCGACGGCGACGCCACGTTCGCCGGTGACCACGTGCGGACGCTGGTCGGCAGCGCACGGGCCGCGCTCTGCCTGGAGACGGGCGACCTGGCCGGCGCGGAGAAGGCGCTGGAGAAGGCGTACGCGGCGGCGTCGGCCAGCCGGGACCTGCCGATCCTGTCGCTGGTGGCGGTGAACGCCGCCGCGTACGCCGGGGCGCACGGACGGCACCACGAGTCGGCCGTCCTGCTCGGCGCCGCGTCCCGGCTGCGCGGCGCTCACGACCACACCGATCGGCAGGTCCTCGAGCTCACCCGCCGGGGGCGGGCCGCGCTGGGCGAGGACGCCTTCGCCGCGGCGTACGGGAAGGGCTGGCAACTGGACGGGAAGACGGCCACGACCGCAGCCGACCCGGCCCGGCTGCGCGGGGAAACTGGTCCGCGCTCGATGTGAGTCACCTGGCCACCGGCACGTCTCCCACACCTCCACCGCGTTTCGCGACCTGACCGCCGACGGCACGTCCACAACCTGAAGGAACGCCGCTCGCCGCCACCGCCGCCCGCACGGGCTCAGAACCGGTAGCGGAGAATGCGCACTCCTTGCCGGGACAAGACCGTGCTGCGGGCGGTGAGACGGGTCAGCGCCCGCAGGGGTTGCGGGAACCGGGCTATTTCCGGTGCGCGGGTGAGGATCTGCTCCTCGATCAGTTCGAGGCCGGCGCCCCAGGACTCCGGCTCGTGTGGGTCGTCGAAGCCCTGGGCGGCTTTGATGCCGAGCGCCTTGATGGTCGGGTGGTACTTCATGGCCCAGGCGGCGAAGCGGGTGTAGCCGTTGAGCGCGAACTCGCCCGAAGGGAAATGGCCGGCCAGCGCGCGGGTCATCGCCTGGAAGGAGTCGCCGGGCATGAAGGGAAGCAGCCCCTCGGCGACGATCATGGCCGGCCGGTCGCCGGGGATGGCTGTGAGCCAGTCGGAGCTGGTGAGGTCGGCTCCGACCAGGTGGGAACGGCCGGGCAGACGTTCGGCCCGCAGCTGCACCACTTCCGGGAAGTCGATGTCGTACCAGTCGACGCCGGGCGGAGGATCACAGCGGACCATCCTGGTGTCCAGGCCGCAGCCCAGGTCGAGCACCACGCATCCCGGATGAGCGGCGATGTAGGCGCGGACGACGCCGTCGAGCTTCTTGGCGCGCAGTGCTGTGGTGAGGACGAGGTTGGGTTTGACCTTCAGCTTGCCGAAGTCGTAATCGATGGTGCCGGCCAGGTCGGCGGAGAGCGTGTCGCCGAGGATCGGGCTGGGCCGCCCGGCGTCCAGGGCCCTGGCGTACAGAGTGAGCAGCAGCGTTTCCTGGATCAGCCCGAGCTTGGGTTGCCAGCGGTGCATGGGGATTCCTTAACGGCGTAGCGGATGACGGGCCGCGAGATTCTGCAGCCACGTCAGGGAGTCGTGGGCGGCCTTGATGCGCTCGGCGCGGTGCCCCTCGCCGCCCACGATGTCGAGCCCTTCGTCGGCGATCTCGCCGAACGCGCTCAGGCTTTCGAGCTTGCGCTGGATGACCTTCTGCCAGGCGTCGTCTTCGATGCGGTAGTAGGAGACGCGATCGCCGGGCCGTCTCACCTTCTTGACCAGGCCGATGGCCGTGAGGAAGCGCATGTTCGAGGTGAGCGAGGCCCGGCTGGCCTGGATGACGTCCGCGATCTGGCCGGCGGACTGCTCGGCCGGGTCGCAGATCATGAGCCATCCGAGGATGCGTCCGGTGATGGGTGGCAGCCCCCACTCCTCGACGCAGAAGGCGGTCACCCGCTCCACCCAGCGGAGCAGCCGGTCCTGCTGTTCCTCAGTGCTCATCGTCGCGTCCTCCGTTGTTGATCGTGTGCCGGTTCACTGTGTCATGGCGGCCACCGACTCGTAGGTGGGTGTCGGGGTGATGTCCGCGAGCCGGGTCCTGCGCAGGTAGAGGTCGAACCAGTCGATCGCGAGCGCCGTCGCCTCCTCCAGGCCCGGGCCGGTGTACAGGCCGAGCACGTCGTAGGGCAGCACCGCGAGCCGCTTGGGCTCGCCCGCCTTGGCGAAGGCACTTTGCGCCTCCTCCAGCATGTGGTACGGGTCCCAGCCGCCGTTGGCGATCATCAGCAGCGGCGTCGGCGCGAGCCGGTGGATGAGGTCCTCCGGGGCGAAGGTGAGCAGGTGCTCGGCCGAGTCGAGGGTCTTCTCGTTGCGGTAGGTGGGAAACAGGCGGGTCGACATGTCCGGGGTGTCCTTCACGCTGTCGCCCTCCAGCGTCAGGTGCGGCACGCGAGCGCTCTCCCCGCCTTCGTAGCGCCGCTGCCAGTCCTGCTGCAGCCGGTCGCGCAGCGCGTGGACACCGGCACGGCCCAGGAGGCGTTCCATGTACCGCCATCCGTTCCACACGCTGGGGCTCTGCACGACGACGCACTTGATGCGCCGATCGAGCACGGCGGCCTGGGCCGCCACCGAGCCGCCGACGCTCACCCCCCACACCCCGATCCGCTCCGGCTGCACTTCGGGACGGGTCTGCAGGTAGGACACGGCGCTGCGGAAGTCCTCCACCTGCCGCTCCGGGTAGTCCAGGCCGCGCGGCTCGCCTTCGCTCGAGCCGACCGTGCGGTAGTCGATGGCCAGCACCGCGAAGCCGGCCTTGACGAAGTACGGCGCGAAGAACGCCAGCGCCTCTTTGACCATCACCCCGCTGTGCCCGAGCACCAGCCCGGGGACCGGGTCGCTCGTGTCGGGCAGGTAGAGGTCGCCCGCGCAGCGGGTGCCGAGGCTGTTGAAGGTCACGTGTTCCATGGTTTGCTCCATGCCTGTTGGCTAGTTATTTCAAACATGACTGAAATATCTAGCAATGTCAATCCGGTAGACCGTTACCGAGTTCCGCCACGCCCGCGTCCGCTCCAAGGGCGGCGCCATCGAATACGTGCACTGGGCCACCGCCACCGCCACAGCCCGCCTGCCGCCTCGCCTGCTGCCCCGTCTGCTCGCCGGCCGCGCCGCCGGCCCGGTGTTCCTGGCCGACCGACGCGCCCCCGCCTCCGGACGACGCGCGCCGGCGGCCGCCGACACCTGCCCCCCACCTACGGCCACGGCCGCCTGTCCTGCCTGCGCGCCGAGCACCTGTTCAAGACAGCCTCAGCCGAGCTCGACCCCCACAGCGACGGCTGGACCCTGCACCAGCTGCGCCACAGCGCGCTGACCCACCTGGCCGCCTCCGGCCCAACCACGCCCGAACTGCAGGCGAAGTCCCGCGGTGGACGACGGCGACCTCGGACACGGCCGGGTCGCCCTGCACCTGGCCGGCCCCGGCCGCTACGTACGCCTGGGTGAGGAGACCTCCGCCCGCGTCACCGCCGAGCACGACCCCGCAGCCCGACGACGCAAGCGCCCGAACCCACACCACTGGGTGATCTTGCATCGTCGGAGCAGTCCCGATCAGACTGCTGGACGAGTACGCCGGGTGACGCAGGCGCGGTCCTAGCCGAGGCGGGCGCGGCCGGCGTGCGGGCAGACGCCGGCCGCGGCCGGGTGGCGCACGGGAACGGGGCCGCGTTCGGTCGGCCAGGCGAGCACTCAGCCGCCCCGGCCGCTGCGGAGCTCCGCCGCCACAGCGCGTTCCCGCAGCTCCGCCGCCTCGCCACGCGCCGCCTCCAACTGCGCCCGTACGTCGTCCAGCCGTGCCCGTTCCAGCCGGAGCTCCACCCGCAGCTCGTCACGCTCCCCGGACAGGGCGTCGGCCCTCTCACGTTCGGCGGCCACGGCCTCGGCCCGGTGCGCGGCCTCCCGCTCGGCCAGCTCGGCGGCCTCACGCCGGGCCGCCTCCAGGGTCTCGGCCAGGGCGGCGAGCTCGCGCTCCATCCGTTCGCGCTCACGCGCGGCCTCCGCCACCTCGGCGGCGGCGTTCTCCTGCGCCTGCGCGACGAGCGCGGCGGCGTTGTCACGGGCCTGCTCGGCCTCGCTCAGCGCCGCGGCCCGCTCGTTGAGGGCCACAGCGCGGTCGCGTTCCGCCTGCGCGGCGGCACGCTCGGCGCTCTCCGCCCGCGCGACCGCTCGGTCCCGCTCCTGCTCCGCGGCCTCCGCCCGAGCCCGGGCCGCCGCCACCTCGCGCTCGGCCTCCTGCCGCGCGTGTGCCGCCGCGGCCACCTCCTCCCGGGCCCGGTCGCGCTCCGACCGCGCCAGCTCGGCGTCCTCACCAGCCTGTACGGCCTGCTCCAGAGCCTCCCGCGTACGGGCCTCGGCCGCCTCCACCCGCTCGGCCAGCTCCTGAACCGCCTGGTCACGGGCTCGTTCGGCCAGCTCGACCCGGGTCACCGCCTCCTTCGCCCGCCGTTCGGCCTGCTCGGCGCGGCGCGCGGACTTCTCGGCGTTCTGCAACGCCTGCCGTTCGGTGCTGGCCGCCTCACGCAGCGCCGCGAGGGCCTGTTCGCGGGCCCGCTCGCCGTCGCCGAGGGCGGTGTCGCGCTCGGTCTCGGCCTCCTCGACCCGCAGCCGCATCTGCGCCGCTTCCCGGCGGGCGTGCTCGGCCGCCTCGCGAGCCAGCCGTACCTGCTCGAACGCCTGCTCCCGTTCGGCACGCGCCACCGCCACGCGCGTGTGCGCCTCCGCCTGGACGGCGCTCAGCTTCGCCTCCACGCCGGCGGGGCTCAGCTCCTGGGCGAGCGCGTGCGCGAGCGGCTCGATGGCGGCGGCGAGCCCGCTCTCCATCCGCTCGTACAGCTGCTCCGCCCTGGCCAGTGCCCCCTCCAGCCCCGGGGTGGCACGACGCAGCTCTCTTTCCCGCTTGGCGGCGGCCTGGCAGTCGCCCTCGGGACAGTACGCCTTGGGACGGCCTCTCCCCCGCCGCTGCTCGATCGGCGCCCCACAGTGCTTGCACGGCGTCACCACGGTGACTTCTCTGTTGATCTGTCGAGTGCTGGCATCACTGACCTGCGGTTCGCCATTTGTGTCCGGGATGGTCACTGGTCTTGCCTTCTCATCTGAAGCGGCGGATTTCGTGGAACGGGATGCCGATGGCCAAGGTGTAGCTGCGCTGGGCCCAGAACCGGTGCCCCCTGTACGACGGGAACGAGCGAACCGGCCGCGCCGGCGTCTCGACCTCCTCCGCCAGGAGAGCCAACGACACCCGTCGTTCTGTGCCGTCGTCGCTCAGGTATACCGCCTCAGAGCTGTCTCGTCCGGGCGCACGTGGCACGGGCAGATGCGCCTTCACATCGGCACCATCGACTTCATGACAGCGCGGATGGAGGCGTCTTCGAATCCACATCTCTGCAGTTCGCAGATGTAGCGCACCTTGAGCAGCTGACCACGTCCCGTCACGGTGAACAGCACGATTTCGCCGGTGGGGAAGCTTTCCATGTCGGAGGCGTACTCAACATAGGAACTACGCAGCAGGTAGCCCGGCGCACCGGTGCCCACCACCACTCTCTCGCGTTCCTCCAGGACGACATCGTGGTAAACGTCGCGGACGTCCTTGAGATGCTCCTCCACCGCCTCTTCCAACGAAGCTCCATGCGGGAGCAGGGACACCTGATACTCGGCAAACCAACCGAACGGCCACCATGGCGGCTCGGCAGTCATGACCATCGGCGGGCGCAAGTCAGCATCGACGTCGACTCGCCAGCCTGCCGGGTAGCCGACTCGAAGGCCCTGCGCGACGTAGTACCGCACCTGCGGCCCCGCCTTGTCAGCACCCGCCAGCAGGCACACCATGACGACCGCCAAGATGATCCGTCGGAGCCGTCTCGTTCCTACCGCCACCTCGGGGTTCTCAGAAGAAGAACCGGGAGATCGCACACCCATCGGGCGCCCCCCTCTCACCTGATCATCCTCGTCACGTCAGATGAGAGCTCGCCACCTGCTTCGTCAGATCGCCTGAGAACTCGCCACTTCGGACGAGAACCCACAGTCACCACGCCTGTCTCTGCGGTCACAGTGGCACCATACCATTATTGATTTTCTAGAAAATCAAAATAAGAAAATCAGATCTGTTGTGTCGCGCCAGGCGGCAAGCAACTTGCGGGAATGCAGAATTCTCGCAAGTAACTGTCACGCAACGCTCGCCGACTTTGAGTGACTGCGGATGGCCGAGTACGGCCACGTGCCTGGCCATGGGCTCGAGGCACCCGCCTCCAGGTGCGGATCGCCACGAAGTTGGCCCACAGCACACCCTCTAGCCCGTGCCCGTTGCCCCGGGTCTACGGCCGCGCTCTACAGATGGATCGTGACGATCTGCCTGTCAGTAGGTCGTGCCAGCCAGCGTCAGTGTCGCGTTACCGCTCGTCAGAGGCCGACGTTGCGCATGGCGTTGTCCCGCCACCGGTCGACGGCCCGGATGTAGCGCAGCACCACAGGGGAGGCCAGCGCCCAGCGGCCGTGCTTGGCGATGACGGCGACCGGGACGCCGGCGGCGTAGGCGACGGTGGCGCCGCCGGCACGCAGGCTGTGCGCGGTGACCGCCGCGCTGGGCACGCCGGCGCGGACGGCCAGGTCGCGGACGATGACGTTGACCGCGTCGGCGCCGAGCGAGGGGCCGATGGTGCCGTGCCGGTTGATGCGGCGCAGCAGCCGCCCGGCGGTGTGTCCGGCCTGGTCCAGCACCTGGAGCCAGTCGCGCCAGGCGGCGACCGGATCGGTGACCGGATGGCTGCCGCGCGGGATGGCGATGGTCTCGCCGGCGGAGTCCTTGTCGGTCTTGGAGGTGCGGATGGTCACCTCCAGTCCGTCGGCGACCTCGCGCACGTCGTCGCGGGTGAACGCGACGAGTTCACTGCGCCGGCCCATCAGCGCCAGGCCGAGGACGAGCAGTAGCCGGTCGCGCAGACCTCTGGTGGTAGCCAGGTCGCAGGCGGAGACCATGGCGCGCAGCGCATCGATGGTGATCGGCGGGGCCTCGCGCTGGCCGCGGCCGCCGTCCTCGGCGCGGCGGCGCTTGTAGGCGCGCAGCGCCAGCCGGGCGGCCTCGGTGCCGGGCCGGCCGGGGTGGCCGGACAGCCGGTGCATGGTGCGCATGGCGGCCAGGGCCTGCTCAATGCTGGCCGGCGCCTGCCCCGCCGTACACAGATGGGCGGTGTATTCGGCCAAGGTGGCGTCGGTGGCGGGCAGCGCGAGCCGGCCGTGGGTGGCGCACCAGGCGGTGAAGGCGGCCCATTGCCGGGCGTAGGCGCGGCGGGTGTGCTCGCTGAGCGTGTGGTCTGCGGCGGTGTGCGCACCGCTATTTTCCAGTGGCCCGGAAATGGGCCGCCACTCCCCCGCCGGTAGGGCGTGAATGCAAGCTCCTAGCGGCTGATCAAGCCCGCGGCCCGTTTCTGCCGTATTCCGGTGGCACCCCCACAGGTCCTGTGGCGGAAGCCGCCCGTGCTCGCGCTCGCCGCCGTCCCGGGCACGGCGCTCGGCCGCCTCGGCGAGCCGTCGACCGCGTCGCCGGCGGCGTGGGTCGCGGCGGGTGCCGCCGTACGGAAGCTGCACGACGCGCCGCTGCCGCCGTGGCCCGGCCAGAGCCTCGACGAGATCGCATCCCGCCTCGACGGCGAATGCGAGTGGCTCGTCACGAACGGGGTCCTTCCCGCCGACCTGGTCACGCGCAACCGCCGGGTCGCCGAGGCCGCGCTGCGGCCGTGGACACCGGTGTTCACGCACGGCGACCTGCGGCTCACCCACGTGTTCGTCGACGGTGGCGAGGTCACCGGCGTGATCGACTGGTCCGAGGCGAACCGGGGCGACGCCCTGTACGATCTCGCCATCCTGACGCTCGGACACGAGGAGCGCCTCGGCGACGTCGTCGCCGGCTACGGCGCCGACGTCGACCTCGACGTGATCCGGGCGTGGTGGTCGCTGCGTAGCCTGGTGGCGGTCCGCTGGCTGATCGAGAACGACTTCGACACCTTCTCGCCGGGCTGCGAGGTCGACGTGCTGAGAGCCCGGCTGTGAGGCCGCACGAGCCGGCGATCTGCCGTCAGGGCGCCGTCACTGGCCCAGCCGCCACACTGCCCTGCCCAGCGCGTACAAGTGGCGCCCGTCCTCACTGGCAGCCAGCTCCATGATGTCCGCGTGCGTCGTGTCCGGGTTCATGACGTGCCGAGTCTCGCGCGGCCGTTCCCTGGTCCAGCGCCCATCGGTCAGGTGCCACAGTTCGCCGTCGTGGGTCACCGCCCACAACCCGCCACGCCCGTCGTGGACGGCATCGGCGAAACGGGCGTTCCCCTCCTCGTCGGTGGGCCCGAACAGGCAGCTCCACCGCCCGGCCTTCCAACGCAGCGCGAGCAGCCTGCTGCGTGCCAGAGGCTCGAGTTCCGCGTCCTCTTCGTCCCACGTGACCATGCCGAGCGCCCAGAACTCGCCCGGCCGCGTGGGCACCACCGCGCTCAGCTGAACCCACTTCCCCTTGACGCCGGGCACCCGCACGAGCCGCCAGGCGCGTCCGGTCCACTGGGCCAGCGGCGCACGGGCCTCCTCGTCGAGGACGACCCAGGGGGCCTGCGTTGTGCCGGTGAGCGAGGCGCCGACGTCGGGCAGCGGCGTCTGCCGCCAGGCGCGGCCGTCCCAGCGCATCGTCCGGTCGCCCGCCATCACCCACGGACCGCGGCCGTCCACGTCCACGCCGCCCGATGCCAGCGGCCCGCCGTACCACGTGCCAGCCTCCCGGGAGCCGAGGCCGTACTTGTCCTGTCCGGCCCCGGTCAGCACCCAGAGGCGCTCGCCGCTCGCCGCCAGGCCCAGGCTCTTGCCGGGCCACGGGGTGGGGACGGGCTCCAGCGTGTCGCCGGTCAGGCGCCGCACCTCGCCGATGCCGCCGGGGTCCTGCACGGTCAGGAGCGAGCCGTCGGCGCTCACGTTCCCCTGCCTGAAGAACCCGGAAGGGCTGTCCGGGGTGACCTTGCGCCAGCCGGCGGTGACATGGCGGGCGTGGAACTGGTCGCTCCGGCGGGGAGGGCTCTGGCAGGACGCCGGTTTCGCCCGCGTCGCAGGAGCCACGCCGGTGGCCAGCGGACTGCCCGTGGGGTCGGCTCTCGTCGCGGCCGGCCGGCGCGCGGCGGGGTGAGCGTCCGTGCAGGCACTCAGCGACAGTACGGCCAGCGCTGCGACCACCCCACAGGTGACGGCACGAGCGGACAGCGGAGCCTCCATGATCGTGATCTTGATCCGTGGTCCACGATTATGCCTTCCGGGAGCCGCCGGCAACCAGGTGCGCCCACCATCGGCTCGTACACCATCGGCTCGGGCGTGGCCGGACCGGGGAACGTGACTCATGCGGGGTCCGGCAGGCGCATCGACGCGAGTCTCGCGGGATCGGCCACGATCACGATGGCGGTGGTCCGGCCGCCGGCGACCGTGAAGGAGATGATGGACAGCGGGGTTCCGTCCTCGCGCCACGCGACGTACCCGGGAAGGCAGTTGACAGGGCGCGGACGCCCGCCGTCATCCCCTCCAGGTCCGGCCCCGCCTGGTCGTACGCCTTCGTGGTGCTGGACGGCACCCTGATCCCGATCGATCGAGTCGCTGCCGACCGGCCCTACTACTCCGGCAAGCACAAGAAACACGGCATGAACATCCAGGTCCTGGCCGCCCCCGATGGCACGCCGCTGTGGACCTCTGGCTCCTTGCCGGGCTCGGTGCACGACCTGAGGGCCGCCCGGATCTGGGGCATCGTGCGCCGCCTGGAGGCGGCCGGAATGATCGCCCTGGCTGACAAGGGCTACGTCGGCGCCGGTGAGCCCGTGCGGGTGCCCTACAAGGGGAAGAACAAGCCGGCCTCGCAGAAGGCCGCCAACTCCTGCATGCCAAGCTCCGCGGACCCGGTGAACGCGCCAACGCGCAGCTGAAGACCTGGCGCATCCTCCGCAAGCTACGTTGCTGCCCTCTTCTCGCAGGTCAGCTCGTCAAAGCCATCCTCATCCTTCAGTTCCGCGAGGCGGGATGAAAAGCACTCAATGAGCTCTTTCCAACCTGACGGTCCAGGTCACATCGGGTTGGCACAGAACGGTGGCGGCTGAGAGGAGACTCTCGGCAGCCCGAGTCCAAGGTCGAGTTGTACGCGGCGATCCGCCGTGATTTCGAGCGGGGCTGTCTATGCGGGCCACCCAAAGCAAGTACGACGTGGGCTTCCACATGGTGGGGAAAGATCGGCCGGGAACCGTTGAGCACGGGCGTTTCCCTGACATGAGCGATCGTCGTGACTCCCGGCCGCCCACTTGCTATGAAGCCGAGTGAACACGTCCTGCAGCACGTCTTCCGCCGTCTTGTGGTCGTCGACGAGCAGCACCGCGAACCGCACAAGACTGAGCCGATGCAGACGATAGAAGGCGACCAGGTCAGCATCAGGGATGCGGCTGGCGGAGCGGACACTTTCGGTGCCGGCTCCGCCAGCCGCAGGATTTCACTGTCCCTGATCTATGAACGCCCGGGCCCTACCGATCCGCTGCTTCTCCACGTCGAAGATCCGGAGAAGGATCCAGTCCGCCCCCGGCAAGGATCGTTTTCGCCCAGCATGTTCAAGCGAGGGGTCTTGGTGCGGACGAGCCGGGCCTGCGAGGTCAGCCCGGGCCGATGGCGTAAGCTCGGATGATCGTCTGGGCCAGGGTGGTGCCGGACGTGCCGTGGGCAGTAGCCCTCAGCGAGACGAACCCGGGCGTGCGCGGGTTCGGTATCGTGGCGGTCCATCCCGTGGCGGTGCGCTGGGCCGGGATAGTACGCCAGCTCGTGCCGTCGTCGGAGGAGAGCTCCAGCTTGAGCGTGGAGGGAGCGCCCTCGACCTTGATGGGCAGTTCGGTCAGTGAGCCGGGTCTGGCGCGGTTGAAATCGTCGAGTCCGCCGGGCGCGTAGCGCACCGCCATCAGCGGTAGCGGCCGCTCCGCTTCCGTGCGCGCTGACCGGAAGGTCCACACGCTTTCCACCGCCGTGGACAGCGCGGAGTAGGGCGCTTGGCTGCGCATGGACGCCCGCAGCGTGTAGAGGCTCGATTCCGCCGGCAGCGCGGCTTGGAGGCGGCAGCTTTCCCACTGGTCGAGCGCGCAGCCGGCGAGGGGTGTCTCGGTGAGCACGTGCCCGTTCCGGCTGAGGGTGGCGGTGCCGGTGGCCGCGCTGTCCGCTCCAACCCTGCCAGGGGCGGGGTCGGTGAACAGCCCGACGGTGGAGAAGGTCAGCGTATTTCCGGTACGGCTGCCGCGAATCCCGGCTGTCGCGGGACCGGTCACCGCGGCGTTCCAGGTTTGCCGGGTGTGCTGTCCGGGCTTCATGGCTTGGCCATCGTCGGCGAGGGTGTACGTGCCGAGTTCGAGCATGCTTTCCCAGATCAGGCCGGGCGTGCGGTTGTAGGTGAGAGTGCCGGGCAGGTCCAGGTCCTGGGGTGGCGAGGCCAGGGACGCCGGCCAGTCGTCGCGGAAGCGTGGGCCGCTGAGGGGCAGGCCGGTGGCCGCCATGGCGGACGCGCGGAAGGTCGCGCTCACCGTGGCGAGGTCCTTGCGCCTGGCGGCGTAGGTGGGATCTTCGGGTAGGCCGCCGGCGCGGTGGTCGGCGAGGTCGTACAGGTACGGGCTCGGCACGGCGTCCTTGCTGAACCAGATGGTCCGCAGCAGGTAGCGCAGGCCCTCCTGGCGTGAAGGGACGATGAAGAGCCTGGTGTTGGGGTCCTCGCTCGACGAGCTCGCGATACCCCAGGCGCCGTGTGCCAGGCTCAGCCAGTGGCCGCGTCCGGGGGCCGCGCTCGGATCGTCCAGCGTGACCCGTACCGGATTGCCCTTGCGTGCGTCCACGACCACCTGCTGGTCGCGATCGGCGATGCGCACCGCGGTGTGCGCGACGGTCTTGCCGTACGCCCGCTCGCTGAAGTCGGTGTAGACATCCCACTCACCCACGGGCAGGCGGGCCTTGCCGATGCCGTCCTGGACGGCCAGTTCGTGGATGACGCCGGTCTTCGGGTCGTACAGTTCGACGTACGGATGGGCGGGGTTGCCGTCCCTGCCGATGACGCTCACGGTGAGGTTGTACGACTCCGGCTCGACGTACGCGCCGGCCGGCGTGCGGATCACGCTCTGGCCGGACCTGGCGGTGATGATGCCGGGGTAGTCGCCCGGCGCTTTCTGGCGGGCGTCGACGGTGAGGGTGAGCGACGCCTCGCCTTTCGCGGGCACTTCCAGCCGTTGGGTGGACAGCTTCAGCGTCTCCCCTTCGGCGGCCAGGTCGATGGTGGCCGGGGTCTCTGCGGTGTTGGCGTAGGTGAGTGTTCTGGTGGCCAGCCGCTCATCCGGGCCGTTCCAGGGGAAGGTGGCCCATAGATCGCCCGGTAGGGCCACTATCTGCTGGTCGACGGCGCGGGCCACGTCCACCCGGCCGGTGCCTTGCTGGTACGGCGTCGCGCCAGCGGAGGGCGCGGCGCTGCCGATGAGCGCCGCCTTGAGCTGCCGGCCGGTCCATTCGGGGTGCTTTTGGGCCAGGATCGCGGCGGATCCCGTCACATGGGGCGCGGCCATCGAGGTGCCGCTGAGCGTCTGGTAGCCGCCACCGGGTGCCGCGGCGACGATGTCCACGCCCGGCGCGGTGATGTCCGGCTTGATCGCGTGATCGCCCTGCCGCGGTCCCCGGCTGGAGAAGTCGGCGATCCGGTCCGACCTGTCGACCGCGCCGACGGTGAGAGCGGCGTCGGCGTTGCCGGGGCTCGATATTGTGCCGGGCCGGTCACTGTTGCCGGCGGAGATGACGAACAGCGTGCCCGTCCGCTCCGACAGGGAATTTACGGCCTCTTCCAGGGGGTCGAGTTCCAGCGTGTCGGGCCCGCCGAGACTCATGTTGACGATCTTGGCCTTGACTTCGAGGGCGGCCCATTCCATGCCCGCCAGGACGGCAGAGTCGGCGATACCGTCCACGCCGCCGACCTTGCCGATGGCCAGCTTGGCGTCGGGCGCGACGCCCCGGTATTTCTCTCCGGCTCCGGCGACGGTCGAGGCGACGTGGGTGCCATGGCCGAGGGTGTCGCGGATGTCAGGGTCCTCGCTGAAGTTGCGTTCGTAGGCCACTGTCCCCTTCAGATCTGGATGGTCGGGGTCGTAGCCGGAGTCGAGTACGGCCACGGTCACGCCCTTGCCGGTCAGGCCGAGCTCCCAGGCCGTGGTCGCTCCGATCTGCTTGACGCTCTGATCGAGGTCGAAGGAGCGGCGGCCGTCCAGCCAGAGTTTCGTGTTCCTAGTGCCGAGGGCGCGGGCGCCGCTGGTCAGGTCCTTCCACGTCTGGCCCGCGCTTTCCTTCGGCACACGCAGCGTGGTCATGCCGGCGCCGGCAAGCCGCCGGGCCTGGCGGGCGGCCGCGGGAATCTGCCCCGACTGGGCGATCAGCGGGATGTCGGATCTGCGGGCATCGTCATAGCGCCAGGCCAGCAGTTGGGTGACGTCGAACAACCGCCGGTCGAGCGCGCCTTCGACCACCAACGGGCGGGCGTCGGACGGAATCACGTACAGATGCCCTTGGCGCATCTGGCTGGTGAAGTCCACCCGCCGGCCAGGGCCGGGGACGACGCGGAAACCGTTGCCGGCGACCATCACCCGGTCGCCGGTGATCAATGTCACACTGCTCGACGTGCCGGTGCCGGCGGGTGCGGCCGATGAGGGCGTGGGGATGGTAGTGGCCGCTCCCGCCAGCAGGGCGGCCATGAGCGCGTTGCGTAAGGTCATCGTGGGCCTCTCGGGCACGGGAAGATCGTCTGGCCTGTTGTTGCCCGCAGGCCCTGGACGGGTTCACGCACCGGGCTCGCGGCCGTCGAGAACTCGATTCGTCCCATCGGGAAACAGCAGGCATGACACGAACCCCACCGGAGGAGATGGTCGAGGCGGATGACGCCGAGCTCATCCGCCGGTCAATTGACGACCCGGAGCAGTTCGCCGGCGTGTTCGACCGGTATGTCGAGCAGATCCACCGCTATGCCGCGCGGCGGTTGGGCGTGCAGGCGGCCGATGACGTCGTGGCGGAGACGTTCCTGACCGCCTTCCGCTCCCGCGCCTCCTACGATCACGCGCAGCCGCTGGCCAGGCCGTGGCTGTACGGCATCGCGACGAACCTCATCGCCAGGCAGCGGCGCGATGAGGAGCGCTTCTTGCGGGCGCTGGCGCGCACCGGTGCGGAGCCGCCGCCTGAGTCGATGGCCGACGCGGTGATCGAGCGCGTGGCCGCGCAGGCCGAGGACCGCCGGCTAGCGGGGGCGTTGACGGGCCTGGCCAGCGGTGATCGCGACGTGCTGCTGCTGGTGGCGTTGGGAGAACTGGCCTACGAGGAGGTGGCGCAGGCGCTCGACATCCCGATCGGGACCGTGCGCTCGCGCCTGCACCGGGCTCGCAAACAAGCGCGGGCCACCCTCGGCACCGGCCTTCACACGAGAGAGGATGCATGATGGATGAGTTCGGACGGTTCCTCGAGGCCACCCCGGCGATCACCGGTGAGGCGAAGGAGGCGGCCCGCACCCGGTTGCTGCAGGCCATCCGTGAGCCGGTCCCCGTGTCGCCGATGCCCTCGCTGATGACCCCGCCGAGGCGGCGCAGGCCGCGCCTGGCCTGGCGTCTGGCGCTGGCTGCGTCGGTCGCGATGGCCGTCGGCGCGGGCGTCCTCGCGGTGCGCGGCGATGAACAACCTGCCACCACCCCGGTCGCCAGCGTTCGGGATCTCGGCGACAAGGCGGCCAGGAGCGCCGAGACCGACCCGTACGAGATCACGCCGTCGCCGGGCCGCTGGCTGTACGTGAAGCAGACGATCGCTCCGCTCCGCAAGGAGCCGGAGCCCGAGGTGGATCGCGACAAGCGCATGACTCTTGAGACGTGGCACAGCTTGGACGGCAAGCAGATCGCGTTGGACAACGGGCGGGGCAAGCTCGTCACGGAGGAGTACGGCCCCGGCGTCACGGGCGCGGACCTGGCCAGGGCGCCGGTCACCCCCGAGGAAATGATCGCCAGGATCGGGGCGAGCGTCGATGCGACCCCCGTGACAGAGTTCGACGACGCCGACGCGACCAGGCAGGAGCGGATCTTCCGGACGATCTCCCAGTTGCTGGGCGAGCAGCCGTTGGTCGCCGACGTGCGGGCCGCGTTGTTCCGCGCGCTGCCCATGATCCAGGGGGTTTCGGTCAAGCGGGACGCGATCGACGCGGCAGGCCGTCACGGGGTCGCGTTCGGCTACACGGGAGCCTGGGAGCGCTCCGAGATCATTGTGAGCGCGCAGGACTACCGGTTCTTGGGGACGTATGGCGAGACCGTCGCCGATCGCACGTTCCCCATCAGCAAGATGACGGTCAGGGCAGGCACGCCGACAGTGTGGACCGCGAACATGGAGAGTCAGGTTGTCGATAGGCCGGGGGACCGGCCGCAGGGGAACAGCCACGACGCAGAATGATGCGATCCATCGCTCGACGCGACGAGGCGTAGTCATGTCGGACGACACTTGATTGCCACGGGAGCCCAACGATGGGCGCGGCCATCAGGCCGCGCCCATCGTCATTGGTGCGCCCAGCATGGGCGATTGCCTGGGGGTGAAATGCGACGACCCCGACAAGCCGGGCGACCCGGCCAGCGTCCGCGACAAGGCGATGCTCGGCACCCTCTACGGTGCCGGGCTCCGCCGCCAAGAGCTCGTCGCGCTCGCCCTGGCCGACTGGGACCCCGACAACCACGAACTCCGCGTGCTCGGCAAGGGCAACAAGGAGCGCGACAGCTACGTCCCCGACCAGGTCGCCGACCTCATCGCCGCGTGGATCGCCGTGCGCGGCCGCACCCCCGGCGCCCTGTTCCCCCCGCTGTCCAAGGCCGGACGGATGCGCACCACCCCAGACGGCCGCCCCGCCCACATGACCGGGCAGGCGCTGCGGAAGATGCTGCTCAAGCGCATCAGACAAGCCGCCCAGCGCCAGCCGACGATCAACGGCAAGACGTACCGGCCGTACGACTTCCGCCGCACGTTCATCGGCGACCTGCTCGACCAGGGCGTGGACCTGGCCACCGCGCAGGCCCTGGTCGGCCACTCCTCCCCCGTCACCACCGCGCGGTACGGCCGCCGGCCGAAGGCCACCCGCCGCGCTGCGGTCAACCGGCTCCGCCTGCCCGAGCGGCAGCCTCCAGCACGCTCTGACGAGGTCCGATCCTGATAGTTTCCCGGGGCTGATCTGCAACTCCATGCGAGGATCAGCCCATGGTGGTGAGGCTTCCCCCTGGGGGCAATCGAGAGAACGCCCTGGCAGCACTAAGAAGAGTGGAAGACAACGCGTTCTGCTTGCTGAAGATGCGCGAAGACCTGGCTCCGCTCGAGCTCCATAGCGCCTATCTGCAATGGGTAGACGGCGCCGTCTCCCTCCTACGACACGAGATCAGCGAGTCCGATCTAGACGATCTTGTCTTGACGAAGCGGTACTGGATCTTGCAATCGATGCACGGATCAGCCCTTCTCCCAGACCGGATGAAGGACCTCGTCATCACGGAGCTGGAGGGAAGGCAGATAGCTGTGGGCCTGGCGGCGCTACAGCTTGCAGAGCAGATCGAACGCTGGGCACGGCCGGGAGTGTTCGTCATGTTCGACACCTCTGTCTTCATCCAGCACGAGGACAAGCTGGAGAGCATCGACTTCGGCCAACTCCTCCAAGTCCGCGCCGAGCCCGTACACCTGCTGATACCCATGATCGTCATTGACGAGCTGGACAGCCTGAAGCAGTCCAAGGACAAACACGTTCGCTGGAGAGCACGACACAGCCTGGCGGTGCTCGACCGGCTCCTGCCCAACCCCACCCATGCCGCGCTGCTGCGACTCGCGGACTACGAGCCGCTGGAGAGCGGCGGGATTCCCCGCGGGGAAGTGTCAGTCGAAGTCGTCCTCGACCCTCCCAACCACGTTCGCCTGCCCGTCGAAGATGACGAGATCGTGGACCAGGCGGTGACGGCACAGGTTCTCGCAGGACGCCCCATCACCCTGGTCACCTTCGACACGGGCCAGTCGATGCGGGCCCGCGCGGCGGGCCTGCGATGCACCAAGATCGCGCAGCCCCCCGGAGACCCTCCGGAGCCTGCCTGAATCGGAGGCAGACGCTAACCCGAGCAGCCTCATGCGGTCCTCTCCCCCGCTACGGAGAGGACCGTCTCTCATGCCTGGCCTGTTCCTCGCACCGTGCAGCTTCGCCGGCATCGGCGAAAACACCCATTGCGCCCGCCGGGCCGGCGGGTCAGCGAAGGGGTGCGACAGGTCGCTGGCGGGCTGACTCTGCCCGGCGCAAGGGGGAGCTTGCGGCCGGTGCACTAGCGCTGGTCGTCGCCCACTTCCGGCAGCCGCTGGCCCGGGCAGTCAGCCGCGAGCTCGGTCAGGGCCTGCTGCTCGGCGAGGTCGATGGACAGGCTCCCCGGCCCGCACGAAACGAGCCGTCCGCGATCTTCTCAACGCCGGGCAGCCCATGTCCTTCGCCGGGGTGGCACGAAAAGCCGACGTGTCGACCTGGTTCGTCTACAACACCCCCGCTATCAGCGCCGCGATCCGGCAGGCGATGAGTGAGCAGGCCCTGCATGGTGTGCAAGCAGCCGCGGTCCCCCGGCCCGAGCGCGCCATCCCCGCCAGCCTGCACACCGACCTTGCGATAGCACGCCAAGAAATCCAGGAACTGAAACGAGAGCGCGAAGCCTTGAAACACCGCCTTCAGCTTGCTCTGGGCGCGGAAATCGACAACGCGGTTCAGCCCGAACTCGTCCAGAAAGTGCAGGGTCTGGAACGCCACACCCAGGCCTTGACCCGAGACCTCGCCGAGGCACGCACCCAAGCTGCACGCCTCACCGAACAACAGCAGGAATCTGACGAGACCATCGCCTCACTCCGGCTCACCCTGCGCAAGGCGATGCGTACCCTCCCATGAGCTGCAGATTCATGCTGGGAGTGCCGAAACCGCCGCGACTGCCCAGACTGCCGCCGGGCGGTTGATAGATCGGGAGGGTGGCGAAGGACCAGGGAAAGGCCGGAGGCGTGGACTCGAAAGCCGACGCCGGCGGCGCGTGCCGCCTGAAGCCGGCCACCAGCGTCCGGGAGCCGCCCTCTCTCATCTGCCTGCCCCGGCCCTGCCCCGACCGCAGTGCATGCGTGGTGGACCGCTGCGCGCACGTCGCCGGCGGTGACCATCAGGCGATCCGGTAGGCGGCGGCGCCGTTGTGCAGAAAGCGGGCGCGGCCGTGGCCGTCGGAGCCGACCAGCGACAGGACTTGGTGGCCGGAGGACTTCGGTTCGGCGGTGATGACCGAGCTGTGGTTGAGGCGGACGACCTCGACGCGGTTCTCAGACCCCCCGAGGAAGGACTCGGCAATGTCATTGCGTGGGCGGTAGGTGAGGAACGCACGGTCGTGCTCGCTGGCAAGGGTGATGTCGTACAGGGTGGAGCGGTAGGTGCCGCACATGCGGTCCGCGTCGATCCCGGTCGGGTTCAGGGGTGGCACGGGTCGTGGTGCCGTCTCGACGCCGGCAAGGTCCCTGAGCGCCGCACCGAAGATCTCGTAGGCCAGGGGTTCGCCGCCCGTGCTGTTGGTCAGCACGGCCACCGCCACGCCCGCCGATGGGGCGACGCGAAGCCATGCCTTCTGCCCCTTGGAGACGCCGGTATGGCCGACGACGCCGTCCTGGTAGAGCATCCAGCCAAGTCCCCAGCCGATGACGCCGCCGCCGAAGTCCGGGACGGGTTCGACCTGGGGTTCGCGCAGTGCCGCCAGCGCGGGGTCGGTGAGATGCAGGCGGACGAACTCCAGCAGCTCGCGTGCGCTGATCGCAAAGTGTGAGCCGCTGGGCGCGGAGTAGTAGGAAACCGCCCACTCTTTGGCCGGAACGACCTTTCCGTCGATCTGGACGTGGCCGACCGCGGCGCGGTGCAGGATCGCCTCGTAGGGGTCGGTAGCGGCGGTGCGCAGACCCAGTGGTGTCACCAGGCGTTCGCGGAGCACGTCGTGGAAGGGCTTGTCGCACAGCACCTCCACCAGCCTGCCGAGCACCACGTACCCGCTGTTGGAGTAGGAGAAGACGGTGTCAGGCGGGAGGAGCTGGTCCGCCTCGGCGAGGGTGGCGACGAACTTCTCGATCGCGTCGTCGTTGCGACCGGTGTCGGTGAAGTGGTTACCGTCGATACCGCCGGTGTGGGTGAGCAGCTGGCGGGCGGTCAAAGATGCGGTGGCGGCCCGGTCGCTCAGCCGGAAGCCGGGCAGGTAGTCGCGAACGGGACAGTCGAGATCCAGCACACCGTCGTCCACCAGTTGCTGGATCAGCGTGGCTGTCCAAATCTTCGTGATCGAGCCGATCTTGAACACCGAGTCGGTCGTGGCCTCGACCTGGGTGCGCAGACTCAGCACGCCCGCAGCCTCGTCCTGGATCTCCCCGTTGGCCAGAACGGCGACCTGTGCGCCTGGTACGTCGTATTTTGCGACAAGCTCGCCCAGATCCCATTCCATCCCACCAGGCTAGCTCCATGATCGAAAGCCTTCGCCGAGTTAGGGGACGCACTGTTAGGCCGCACCGATGATCCTGTGGTTGCCCGCTTTCGACCTTTCTTGTACCTCATGTGCCTCAAATCCGCTCACAGGCTAAGATCGCAGTACACCGACGGCCTCGATGTGCTCCCCCAGTGGGATCGTGCAGATAACGCGCGTGGAACAGCCGTCGCGATCTTCGTCGGTCCGGTGGCGGAATGAACTGCGCTGGTACCCGTCGCGCTGCTCGGTGGCGATGGGCAGGGCGGCGACCGCCTCGGCCAGCAGCAGGCCTTCTGCGCGGCGACCGTCATCGGTAGCGGTCTGGGCGGACGGGTGGCGGCGGGTAGGGCGGGGGTGATGGCTACAGCGGCGACCAGGAGAGCGGTGGTCGTGGCGGTGCGGCGTGGTCGGTGTGGCATACCCGATCCCTTCACAGTCACTACTGACTGAGACGATCGGTCACTCACTGTAGCGATCGAGGGGCGCGGACAGCGGCCTATCGAGAGCCACACCGCCGCGTCGGCGCTGCCCCAGCCGCCCAGGCCCATCCTTCGGCCCGATGCTCGCCCTCACGGGCAGCGGAACTGCCGCCGCCCGGAGTAATCTTGGTCTTGGCCGGTCACGCCAGGCCACACTCCGAGTCGCCCGCGCCCACGGAGCAGGCGGCATCCGAGGACAAGAGGCCGTCGCCTCCCGTGACGAGACAGTCCGAACCCCTGCCAGACGCTCTCTCATGTGCTGGCCGGTGACGTGGGGACCTGCCAGAGACCACGGAGACCCGTCATGGTGGATGTGCGTAAGCGCCTCGTCCGCGACCTCCAGGCCGCTGTGCCCGGGATGAAGCCCACCGCGGCCGTCCGGCTGCTCGACCAGGCCGCCACGC
The DNA here is from genome assembly GCF_013363995.1 of Nonomuraea rhodomycinica. Taxonomy (GTDB): domain Bacteria; phylum Actinomycetota; class Actinomycetes; order Streptosporangiales; family Streptosporangiaceae; genus Nonomuraea; species Nonomuraea rhodomycinica. The sequence continues at coordinate 33,380 of NZ_JABWGO010000014.1, forward strand.
TACGGCCCGAACCTCCGCAGGGGTGGGCGCGGCTGATCCCCAGCCGGGACCGCGACATCACCTACTGGACGCCCGAGAACAGGCCGGTCGGCGGAACCTGGGGAATCAGATTCGCGCCCCGCTGGGTACCGCAGACCCGGCCCAACTTCGCCAACCAGATCCGCGAGATCCTCGACTTCGAGGGGTGAGCCTCCCCGGCGGCTGGCCGGCGGACGCCCCTAACGGCCCTCAGCTCCCGAACGTGTCCCCAGCCGTCAGGTAGCGGCGTTTGGTTCGGCTGATCTAACAGGGCTGAGGGCAGGGCGAGCCGTATGTGCGAAAAGTGATTGCCGCTGGTTGTCCGCGTGGATGATCATGGGTGGATGGACCTTGAGAGCGCGGCGCGGGACTGGCTGGCCGATGGCTTCGTGATCCTCCCGGGGTTCATCCCCGCCGAGGAGTTGGGAGCGGCGGTGAGCGAATTGGAGCTGCTTTTTCCGTCCGCCGAGGGCTTCCATGACGGCACCGACCCGCGCCGCGAACGCTTCATCGGCGACGAGTTCGCCGGGATCGACACCTTCCCGTTCGCCAGCACCGAGATCAGCCTGCTTGCGGTGAACCATCGCATCCTGGCGCTCGCCCAGGCACTGCTAGATGACAACAGCATCCACCTCTACACGGCCGAAGCCTGGGCGAAGTACACCGGTGCCTGCGACTACGACCAGGACCTGCACCGCGACTACCTCAACCACACCCTGCTAGTGCCCAGCACCGCTCCGGGCTGCCGACAGTTGGAGATGTTCGTCTTTCTGTCAGATGTCCCCGAAGAGCTCGGGCCGCCGCACCTCCTTTCACGCAGGCACACCGCGGACATCCCCGCCGTCCCGAACTGGTTCCTGCGGCCGGGGCAGGAAAGCGACTGGCGATTCAACGATGACAGCGGCAGCCCCGAGATGTACGGCGCCGAGGTCTCCGGTGCCGGGCCCGCAGGAACCGTCATCGCTTTCGAAGCCGGCACCTTCCACCGAGGCACCCGACTGACAGCGCCTCGCGGCGCCCGCTACAGCATGCACCTGGGCTTCCGGCCGTCCAGCCTCTCATGGGGTCAACGTGCCGGCTGGGCAGCGCGCGGCTTCGAACGAGAATGGGTCGCGTTCGTCCACCGCGCTACCCCTCGCCAACTCCAAGCCTTCGGGTTCCCCCCACCAGGCCATACCTACTGGACGCCGCAGACACTGACCGGCATGGCGCTGCGGTATCCGGAACTCGACCTCACACCCTGGTCGACCTCTGCTCCCGCACTGCATGGGTCGTGATGGCGCTCCGACGCCTTCGCGGGCTGTCGGTAGACCGTATTCAGACGCGTGTTGAGACGGCCGCCCCGCTCAAGCCATGCGCGGCGACCAGCCGCGCACTGCCGTCGGCCAGCCGATACGACAGGCCCACCACCGCCAGGCGGCCATCGGCCACCCGCTCGGCCAGCACGCGAGAGCGCTCCAGCAGCAGGTCGGCGCTGTGCCGGATGTGCTCATGCAGGATCTGCTCGCCCTGATCGTGTCCGGCGGCGCGGGCCGCCAGCACGCTCGGCATCACCCGCTCGACGACGTCACGGACGAACCCGGCCGGGGTGCTGCCACCATCGGCGGCGGCGCAGGCCGCCGCGATGGCCCCGCACGACTCGTGGCCCAAGACCACGACCAGCGGGCAGCCCAGCACGCTCACCCCGAACTCGATGCTGCCCAGCACCTCGGTGCCGGCCACGTGCCCGGCCGTGCGGACCACGAACAGATCACCCAGGCCCCGATCGAAGATGATCTCGGCGGCCAGCCGGGAATCGGAGCATCCGAACAGCACCGCGAACGGGCTCTGCGCCGGCGCGGTCTCGGCGCGGCGGGCGGCATCTTGGTTGGGGTGCTCCGGCGTGCCAGCGATGAACCGCCGGTTCCCCTCCATCAGCATCGCCAAGGCATCATCGGGTGTCACCCTCAGGATCTCAGTCATGACCGCAGGCTACTGGGTACCAGGCCACGGCCCACACACTGTCCTCGGGGGTAGACCAAGTAAGCCGGAAAGGGGCAACGGCGGTGGTCACACAGGACAGAGCTGCGATTCTGTCCGGGTCCCGAGATGGCATCTGGCAGGTCAGCGCAGCCACACCACTGAGGTACCCAATCCGGCCCCACGTCGGGCGCGGCTATCCACAGCCGAAACCTCGGCTTCCGCCCCACCGCCTGACCAGCTCTATTAGCCCCATCCCGTTGAGGATGAGGGCGGCGCGGACGATGTCGCCGATCCGGCCGGGGCTGAGCGTGTCGTACTGCAGGGTGCGCCATCGCTGCTTGGGTTCGGCGGCGGTGCGCTCGCCGAGGGCCCGTGCATGCCGCGGCAGGGTGTTCGCTGCCGTACTGCCACAACCCCGAACCCCACGTCCCCGAGGCAGGCACATCGACGATCGTGTCGTGGGGGCCGGCATCCTCTATCCCAGCTATCGGATGCTCCTGGGCCACCAGCCGACAACGCGTCCTTGCCTGTTCCGGCATGACTCGGGCCCGATAGTGCTCACCCAGCCGAGGGTATGCCCGCGGTGGCGGGCTGCCGCTGCCGACTCGGGAGGGCGGCCAGCCCGGCGAGCCAGCCCAGCGCGATCCCCCATAGCAGGCCCGCGATCAGTCCGCCCACAAGATGTCCGGCGTATGCCCCCAGGTCCGCCGAGGCGATCTGGGACAGCACGACCGCTCGCAGCAGGTTGACGACCACCGCCCCGAGCACGAACGCCCCCCACGTGCGCCAGAAGCCGCCCCGAGCCCGGGCCACCATGACGACCAGCACCAAGGCGAGGACGCTGTCGGTGAGCGTGACGAGCCAGGTCGTCTCTCCCAGCGGCACCGCACGCAGACCCGGCAGCCCGTACGGCAGGCCGAGCGCGGACGGCACGGCCAGGTAACCCACCCGGGTGACCAGCGCGCTGCCCCACAGTCCGAAGGCCAGGACGATCGCGAGCGTGACGATCGCGGGGAGGCTATTGCGACTAATGCTCATGTTCGGCAGGCTAGCCGCGACCGCGATTCTGGCGGAAGACCCCCGTTCCCGGTGACCGGAGTTCCTATGAAGAGTGCTCGGCTTATCACGGCCGTCGCCGTGCTGGCCGTCCTGGCCGGGGGCGGTGTCGCCGCGGCGACCAGACCCACCCCGAAGCCCGTCACCCGGTTCGTCACGGACGATCAGGGCAGGGTGCTGCTCCTGCACGGCTTCAACACGGCCAGCAGCGCCAAGAGCACGCCCGACGGCCTGCCGACGTTCACCGAGGCGGACCTCGACCGCGAATACCGGGACATGGGGACGAACTTCGTCCGCTTCCTGATCCAGTGGCGCACACTCGAGCCCACCCCAGGCACCTATGACACGAAATATCTGGACAAGGTGGCTGAGCGCGTCGCCTGGTACGCCAAGCGTGGCTACCACGTGATGCTGGACATGCACCAGGACCTGTGGGGCAGCGACATCACCCCGGGCAAAGGCGCGGGCAACGGCGCGCCCGGGTGGGCCACACACCTCGACGGCCTCCCGGTCAGCACCGACCAGCCCACCTGGGAGATGTACTACCTGGAACCCGGCGTCATACGGGCCTTCGACCACTTCTGGAACACCACCGGTGACCACCCCGAACTGATGGACCACTACGCCAAGGCGTGGAAGGCGGTGGCTGCCAGGTTCAAGGACGACCCCGCCGTCATCGGCTACGACCTGATGAACGAGCCCTGGGGCGGCACGATCCAGGGCGCCCAGTTCGAGACCGGCCCGCTGGCCACCCTCTACCGCAGGTCGATCGCGGAGATCAGGTCGGTCGACCCCGACGGCTGGATCTTCCTCGAGCCCCAGGCCGTGGGCGTCAACTGGGGTTTGCCGTCGGCCCTGCCCCACTTCGACGACCCGCGCGACGGCCTGCCGCGCATCGGCCTGGCCCCGCACCTCTATCCGCTCCCGCTCGACCTCGGCGACGACTACACGGCCGGTTCCCGCCGGTGGACCGATCGCACGCTGGGCTGGTGGCGGGACAACATGCTACGCACCGCCGAACGCGTGGGCGGCCCTGTGGTGCTGGGCGAGTTCGGGCTGGACATGTCCCGGCCGGGCTCCCCCGACCTGGTCAAGCGGGTGCTCGAGCTCACCGACCAGGTGAACATGGGCCACGCGTACTGGTCACGCGACCCCGGACCCTGGGGACCCTACGACGACAAGGGGAAGCCGGGGCCGCTGGTCGCCGCGATGGCCCGGCCGTACCCCAGGGCGGTCGGCGGGGTGCCGGTGAGCGTCGCCTACGACGAGAAGTCCCGCGCGCTGACCTTGGTCTTCGACGCCAACGCGACCGGCCCGACCGAGATCTATCTGCCCGCACGCGACTTCCCCCACGGTGGGCGGGCCTCCATCGGCGAAGCCACCTGGGACGCCGGCAGGCGCGTCCTCACCGTGAAGACGAAGACGGCCGGCCGCCTCACCCTCACGATCACCCCTGGATAGATGCGCAGGATATTGAGCGGGAGGCGAGTACAGAGGCGAGCTGCCGCAGAGCAGCGATGATCGCCGCCACGGGCTCTCCCTGCCGGCCCTCGGCCCGGATGAGCCGGTAGACCCGCCAGGATCTGAGCGCATATGTGGCGCTGTGCTCTACCTGGAGGTCTCTCCCACCCGCCACCGTCACCACTAGCGCTCCTGCGTCAGCGCCCGCCACCAGCCGGTACGTGCCACGTTCGACCGAACGATGAAACCAGCCGTCCGAGTGTGACCACGGTCATGATGCTCCCTGGGCTCCGTCCGCAGATGAGCGGGCGGGGTCGGTGGTCGCGGTGTAGGCGGGACGGGGAAGGGGCCGGTCGAGCAGGAAGGCCGTCAGGAGGCTCCGGTAGAGGCCGGGACGGCCGTTGGCGATCGAGTGTCCGGCGCCGGGAACGTAGACCAGGGTCGACTCGGGCAACGTGCGCCGGTAGTCGTAGGTGACCTCCCACTTCAGGTAGTCGCACTGCCCGCGCATGATGAGGGTGGGCACGTGGACTCCGCGCAGCTTCGGCCGCGGGTCGGCGACCGCCGCGGCGTCCGCGGACGTCATCTGGTTGCTGTAGAAGCCAGGCAGGTTGCCATGCACCGGAGCGGGGCGTGCGTTCCTGCAGCCGGTGGCGTCCTTGCCGATGAGCAGAAGCTCCCGCATCCGGGCGTCGGCCTCTGCGTCGGGCACCATGGCGTGCGCGGCGGCGGGGTTGAGCTGCAGGAGCAGTCCCTGTGTCAGCATGCGCGGGTCGCTGGTCAACTCGTCCGCGCGAGCCTGACGGTCGGCGGGCAAGGTGTCCCAGGGAGAGCCGATCCCCTTCGGGAAGGCGGGGTCCCAGATGGCGCCCGGTGAGGTGAGCACGGCTTTGAGGACATGGTCGGCGTGTGTGGCGAGGTAGGCGGCCGAGAGCGTGCCACCCCAGGAGCGGCCGACCAGAATGATCTTCTGGGCGCCGATGGTCCGGCGAATCGCTTCAAGATCGGCCACGTGCCGGGCGACCGTGTAGCCGCTGGGGTCGGCCAGCCGGGTGGAACGTCCGGCGCCGAGCTGATCGTACGCGTAGACGTCGAAGCCGGCCGCCGCCAGTTCCCGGCTGCCCTCGGGCAGCCCCTCCCCTGGCGTTCCAGGACCACCGTGCAGGAAGATCACTGGCGGGCGGTGGATCATCCCCTCTCCCCCGAGCTTGACATAGGCGATGGTCGAGCCGGTCGGCAGCCGCCAGAACGCGACCGACGCAGGGGGCACGGCCGGCACGGGCACCGGGGATGCCCGGAACACCGTGAGCGCCGCGAGGGCGGCCATCGCAAGGGTATTGATCACGACATAGGGCATGACGAGCCGTGGCACGCCCAGCCGCCGGAGCGCGAACCGTCCCAGCAGCCAGCTGATCGCCGCGACCGCTGCCAGCCCGGCCGCCGCGAACACCGGCACGCTCGACGTCACCATCGCGGTGAGGAAGAACGTGACCACCCCGGCCGCCACTGCAGCGATCTCCGCGCCGACCAACAGGGCCGCCCCTGACACATGTTTCATGGGGCAACGCTATGAACGGCCGGCGGGTTTTCCCTCCTGCCCAGGACCGATATGGACCTCCCCTGCGCGGCGGGGTGTCAGTGGTTCCCGGGACGGATCAGGCCCGACTCGTAGGCGTAGATGGTGGCGTGCAGCCGGTCGCGCACGCCCAGTTTGGCCAGGATCACCGAGACATGGTCCTTGACCGTGGCCGGGCTGATCCGGAGAGCATGGCCGATCTCGGCGTTGGACAGCCCTCGAGCCACATGTTCGAGTACCTGGCTCTCGCGTGGAGTGAACCTGCCCGGCGCGATCACCGGCGCGGGGGAAGACGCGGCGAGGCGGTCGAGCAGCCGCCGCGTGATCGCCGGGTCCACCAGCGCATCGCCTCGCGCGATGACCCGCACCGCGTCGATGACACGCGTCGGCTCGGCATCCTTGAGCAGGAAGCCGGACGCTCCCGCGCGCAACGCTCCGAACACGTACTCGTCAAGGCCGAAGGCCGTCAGGACGATGATCCTGGTGTCGGACGTGCTGGCGGTGATGGACGCGGTGGCGGCCAGCCCGTCGAGCACCGGCATCCGGACGTCCATGAGCACGACGTCCGGCCGCAGCGACGCGACCATGGCGACGGCGGAGTGGCCGTCCGCGGCCTGCGCCACCACGTCGAGATCAGGCTCGGCGGCCAGCACGGCGCTGATTCCGGCCCTGACCACCGCCTGGTCGTCGGCCACCATCACTCTGATCATCTGGGCAGCCACACCCGTACGGTCCCGCCCGTCCCCACAGTCAGTGCGCCACCATACGCGTCGGCCAGGACGTGCAGTCGTCTCCGCGCATCCCGGCTCGTCGCGCCTCCGACGAGCACACCGTCATGCCGAAAGGACACGGTGACCGTCCTTCCGGAGCACTCCTGTGCGACTCGGAACACACCCACCTCCAACTCGGGAACCAGGCCGCGCGGATCACCGATCTGATGCACCGCCACCATCCGCCGCGCGGCCAGGACCGCCAACCCGGCGAGCGTCGGCGGCGGATCGTCGGCGCCCAGAGGCCGGCGCAACTCCTCCAGCAGTCCCCTCACCGCGCCGAGCCCGGCGCGGGCCTCGTCGAGCACCGTGCTGAGCCGGCCTTCCTCGGCCGCCACCACGACTGCTTCCGCATGTCGAGAGGCCGTACGACGCAGTCCCGCCGCGATCCGCTCGCGCTCCGCCCGCGCGACAGCCGACAGCCCCTGCCTGTACAGGTCGCCGGCCGCGCCGTCCGCCTCGCGACGCCGTGCTCTCATCCGAGCCACCATCGCGCCCATCGCCCAGGCCGGCACCGCCAGAACGGCCACGCTCAGGGCGAGCACTGCCCAGACGGCAGCGCGGTCACCGCTGATGCCCGGCCCCATGGCCAGCGCCAGGCCGCCCGCCGCAGCGACGAGCAGGACCGCGAGCAGACCCCCGACCCGATCGCGACAGACGCCGAAGGCGTACACCTGCGCCAGCTCCACCCAGAAGCCCCACAGGAAAAGGTCGCCCGCGGGAATCGAAGACCATCCGGCTACCCACACCGCCCATGCGATCGGGTGGACCGACACCATCGCCGCGAGGCTCCACAGAGGCGATCGCGTACGCCACCACAGCGGTATGGCATGCATCATGAACATCGGTACCAGCACGGTCAACTGCTCCGTGGAGACCATCGTGGAGCCACCCGGCAGCAGGGCCGCCCCCATCGACAGCGCGAAGGCGAGCCCGACCAGCGCGGCGTCCCACGCACGCGGGCCGCGCCACCACTCGGCCCGCACCGACGGGACCTCGGCTCGAACCGGAAAACGCGCGCACACCGTCCAGCCGGAGCCGTCAGGGCCCGCCGTGAAGGTACCACCGCAGCTCGCCACTGTCGTGACCAGCCCCGTCAGCCCAAGCCCAGAACCGAGGTCGTCATGCCGTGCCTCGCCGCCGCTGTCCCTGATCACCACTGTCAGGCTTCCGGAATCGTGCCTCACGCCGACCCACACCTGTGCCCCGCTCGCGTAGCGGGCCGCGTTGGTCAACGCCTCACGGACCACCCGGTAGGCAGCGGCCGCGACCTGCGGCGACACATGGTCAACAGTCCTGCGATAGGTGAGGCTCAGCTCCGGCCACGAGCCGATCAGCCCGTCGATCGTCGCGAGATCGGACACGGCGTTCTCCACGACGGCCAGTTCGGCAGCGGCCAACCGGCCCTCCTGTCCGGCGTGGCTCAGGGCGTCTTCCTGGAGCCTTCGATCGGTCAAGTGCAAGGCTGAAGCAGCACTCACCGCGATGCTCGTGAGGCGGTGAGCGGCCGTGTCGTGCACTTCGGCGGCCAACCTGAGCCGCTCGGCATCCGCCGCCGCCGACCACGCCGCCGAGCGCGCCGCGCGGTACGCGACCCGCGCGTCTCGCCTCACGCGGCTCCGTCTGCGTGACCGGCCGAACGCCCAGGTGATCGCCACCAGACCACCTGACAGCAGCGCCAGTCCGCCCACGGACCGCAGCGACCCTCCGGCCATCGCGGCCTCGCCCGCCACCGCCACAACGATCACGCCCGCCGCTACGGCCGCGGCTCCCGCGGTGCGTCGAACGGCGATGCCGTACAGAATCATGGCTCCGACGAGGAGGGTCCACGACACGACGCCCACCACCCGATCATGCCATGGCGTGCTTGCGCTCCTCGATCACCTCGGCACCGGAACATGGGCGCTCGGCGGCATCGGCGGCTACCCCACGGGCTCCTCGCAGCGCCGACGGCAGGAGGCAGCTCAGCTCAGCATGACCCCAGCAATCGGTCATGGTCGGCCACCACTGGGGCCTTTGCCGCTCCGCTCACGCGCGCGAGCCGCGGAGACTACGTCGCCCCGAACATGTGATCGGGAAGCAGAGGTCAGTGCCCCGTTCCCGCCTGGTCCATCATCGAGCCGATCGTCATGGCCATCCGCCGTCGGCTGACCAGTCGTCCCGCTTGCGCCATCAGCCGGTTCCTCGTGCCCGTGATCACGCTGGGGGGCGGGGTGCGCCGGTCGAGGGCCTTCAGGGCGATCGTGACGACCTCGTCGGGGCGCATCCGGCTGGTGCCGCCGTCGGCCTGGGCACCGGCGACGTCGAAGAACTCGGTCTCGGTGGCACCTGGCGACAGCGCCATCACGCGCAGCCCGGTGCCGCGTGATTCGTACCAGAGCGCCTCGGTGAAGCTGAGCACGAACGCCTTGGTCGCGCCGTAGACGGCCATGGTGGGGGTGGCCTGGTAGGCCGCCATGCTCGCGACGTTGACGAGCACGCCGCCCCCGTGGGCGCGCAGCCGTTCGATGAAGACGCGGCTGAGGGCGACGAGAGTGGTGACGTTGACGGCGATCTCCGCCTCCAGCCGCTGCGGGTCCTCTTGGTGGAACGGCGCGTTGGTGGCGAAGCCGGCGTTGTTGATCAGGCCGGTGACGGTGAGGCCGCGCCGGGTGAGTGCGGTGTCGAGCGCCGCGGCGACACCGGGAGTGGCCAGGTCCATGGCGATCGGGGTGGCGGTGATCCGGTACGTGGTCGCGAGCTCGTCCGCGAGGTGTTCGAGCCGGTCCAGCCGCCGGGCGACGAGCACGACGTCGGAACCGCGTGCGGCAAGCTGCCGGGCGAACTCGGCGCCGATACCTGCGCTGGCGCCGGTGATGAGGGTGGTCTGGCCGTGGTAGTCCACGGGGGTCATGGCTCCTCCAGGGGTTCGGTTCGGGACAACGGGTGCCACCGTAAGCCTCTCTGGCACTGAGTGTCAAAGAGTCACTGGGGTGCTATGATGCAGGCATGCCGACGACCCCTGATCAGAAGCTCTGGGCCCGCACCCGCCAGGCCGTCCACGCGGAGGTCGCCCGAACCGCGATGAGCCTGTTCTTGGAGCGCGGTTTCGAGGCGACCACGATCGACGACATCGCCGCGGCGGCCGGCATCTCCCGGCGCTCCTTCTTCCGCTACTTCGGCACCAAGGAGGACATCGTGCTCGGCGACCTCGCCGCCCGGGGCGAGCTGATCCGCAAGGAGCTGGAAGCCAGGCCCGCCACCGAGGACGCCTGGACCGCCCTTCTCAACGCGCTGCGCCACACGCCTCGGCCCGGCCAGGACGACGCGACCACGTTGCAGATCTCGAAGATGCTCTACGGGACCCCGTCCCTGCGGGCCCGCAGCCTCGAGAAACACCTCCAATGGCAGGCTCTGCTCACCCCGGAGATCCGCCGCCGCCTCGGCGTCGCGCCGGACGACGAGCACGACCTGCGCGCCGACGCGATCGTCGCCTGCGTCCTCACCTGCCTTGACGTCGCGGGCGAGGCCTGGACCAGGAGCGATGGCAGTCAGTCGCTGGAAGACCTGGTCCTCATGGCGGTCGCGGCAGTGCGCGGAAGCGCGGCAGACACCTGAAGCAAGCATGTGGGCGCTCTCCAACTGTGGCAGTCGCGGCAGCAAAACGGCTCATCGTTCCTCGCCCGCCTCCAGCGCGGCGAATCCATCCGCACCATCGCCGCCGGCGTCAAGGTCTCCGTCGGCGTCGTCCACAAGACCCTGACGGCCGCCCATGCGGAACAACAGCAGAGAAGGACGCCGGATAGGGCGCCGGTGCGTCTTCAGCGGAGCCCGGCTGTCCCATCCGGACGGCATCGCCCTGAACGCGGAGAGGCTCGGTGTCGAGGGCGGGCTGCGCCTCGATGACGGCTTCTCGGCCGAAGGTGAAGTCCTTCTGCGCGGAGCCCGCGTGGCCGGCTCGCTCCGTTTCGCGCAGGCGAGCCTCGCCAATCCGGGAAGAGGCGCGCTGAACGCCTGGCTGATGGAGATCGGCAGCGGACTGCGGATCACACCGGGTTTTGTGGCGAACGGAGAGGTCTTTCTGGACTCCACCCAGGTCCGCGGATCGGTCAACCTCGACGGTGACCTTCACCTTCGTGGTGTGGAAGCGGCTTCGCTGAAGATCGGGCCCCGGACGTAACTGCTGCGGGCCGTCGACCTCCGCCACAGTCGGGTCGGCGTGCTCGATGACGCTCCCACCCGGTGGCCTGCTCACGTCCTGATGAACGGCTTCACCTATGACAGCCTGGAGGCTCCCCCGCCTGTCCAGGAGCGACTCGACTGGCTGGCCGGGGAGGCCTACCAACCTCAACCCCATGAGCAGTTGGCCGCCGTCTACCGCCGGCAGGGCCACGATGAGGCTGCTCGGGACGTGCTGCTGGCCAAACAGCGTCGCCGCCGGTCTGGGCCGCGCGCGCTCTGGCTCGCAGCCCTTCTCCTTGTCGGCACGGTCGTTTTCACCGCCCACCAGCCACTGGCCTTCCAAGCCGGGCGAGGCTCCCTCCTTCAACGCCTTCCTCTACACCCTGGACCTGCTCCTCCCGATCATCAGGGCCCGCGCGGCGCACAACAGTGGCTCGCCGCGGCGCTGATCACTGCGGGGTGGATCCTCGCAACGACCATCCTGCAGGCCTCACTCGCGCACTCTCCCGCCAATAACGCGACCGGAAGCGGCCACCTCGACGCCGGCCCCGGGTGACGCGGACCCGAGTGGGAGGCCTCAGGCCGGCACCTGGTCGTGGCGCCTGTCAGCCGGCAGGGTGCCTTCGACCACGTCGCGCAGCTGCGACCGGGCGGTGACGCCCAGTTTGGGGAACACCCGGTAGAGATGGGAGCCGACCGTGCGCGGCGAGAGGTAGAGCCTTTCGCCGATCTCACGGTTGGTCAGGCCGCGCGCCGCGAGCCGGACGATCTGCTGCTGCTGGGGACTGAGCTCGGTGAAAGCACTGGGCACGACGCCGCCGGCGGCCTCGATGCCGGCCGCTCGCAGCTCCGCCTTCGCCCGCTCGGTCCACGGGCGCGCGCCGAGCCGCCGGAAGGTGTCGAGTGCGGCGGTCAGCAGCGGGCGGGCCTCGGCGATGCGCCGTCGCCTCCTGAGCCACTCGCCGTACTCCAGCCGGGTCTGGGCCCGCTCGAACGGCCATTGCTCGCCCGTGTCGCCCGCCAGCGCCGCCCGGAAGCAGGGTTCGGCGTGGTCGGGTTCGGCGAGCAGGGCGCGGCCCCGGTCGAGCAGCGCGGCGATCCGCGCCGACCTGTTCGGCCCGAGCCGCCGCGCCGACCGCTCCAGCAGTTCGGCGGCGTCCGCCCGCCGCCCCCGGCGCACGGCCGCCGCGGCGAGTTCGCCCAGGACGGTATAGGAGACGTGGTAGTGAACCGGGTCGCCGTCGTCGGTGAAGGCGGAGCGGAACTGCGCGTACGCGGTGTCGTAGTCGCCCTCGGCCACGGCGGCCAGGCCCAGGGCCCGGCGGGCGAAGACGGCGACGGAGCGGCTCTCCAGCGGGTCGACGAGGACCAGCGCTCGCTCGGCGCGGCCCCGCGCCTCGTCCGCCTCGCCGAGCAGCGCGAGCGCCGTCGCGTCGAGCACGTGCGCGCACGCCTCGGCGTGGCCCAGCCCGGCCACCGAGGCCGTCGCCGAGATCTCGGCGGCCACCGACCGGGCCTCGGCCCACCGGCCCTGCTCCAGGTAGGTCCAGCCGACCGCGCTGCCCAGCCCGTCCGGCAGCGAGCCGTAGGCCTGCCACCGCTCGTACGCCTCGTCGAAGGTCCTGGCGGCCAGCGCGGTCTCGTCCAGGACCCAGGCCACGATGGCGAGCGCGGTCAGGCTGCCGGGGTCGTCCTTGGCGCCGGCGATGAGTGCGGGCAGCGCCGGGGCGAGCGCGGCGCCCGCGCCGCCCGGGTCGCACACGGCCCGCACCCAGGCGTGCAGGGCGCCACTGCCTGGGGAGCCGGGCAGGGCGGAGAGCAGGTTCGCGATCCGGTGCCGCTGGGACTCCTCGCCCGAGTAGTAGCGGACCACCGCGGCCGCGGCGAGCGCGTCGAGCGCGTGGGGCGAGCCGGTGGCCGCCGCCTGTTCGGCGATGCGGGTCAGCAGGGCGAAGGCCGCCGCGTGGGGCCGGCGCAGGGCCATGAGCTGCCCGGTGGCCAGCGCGGCCCTGCTGATCAGCGCCGGGTCGTCGCTGTGCTCGCGGACCTCGGCGGCCAGGCGTTCCACCCAGCCGAGCTGGCCGGTGAACACGGCCATGGCGGCGGCCTCGGTCAGCAGCCGCGCCTGGTCCGAGCGGCGCGGACTCAGCTCCGCGGCGCGCTGCAGAGCGGCGGCGGCGGCCGCGTGGCCGCCCCGGCGCCGCGCCCGGTCGGCCGTCCGTCGCAGGGCGGCCGACACCTCCTCGTCGGGACGCGTGGTCGCGGCGGCGAGGTGCCAGGCCCGGCGGTCGGGCTCCTCGCTCAGCTTCGCCAGGGCCAGATGCGCCTGCCTGCGCTCCTCGAAGGAGGCGGCGTGGTAGACGGCCGAGCGGATGAGCGGGTGACGGAAGGAGATCCGGGGGCCGTCCTGGCGTACGAGATCGGCCCGCTCCGCGGGCGCCCACGCCCGGTCGCCCGCCTCGGGGAGCCCGCGGGAGGCCGTCGGCGCGTCGGCCCCGTCGGCGGCGGCGAGCAGCAGCAGGGCGCGGCGGGTCGCCTCCGGCAGAAGCGCCGCCTGCCCGGCGAAGATCCGCTCCAGCCGGTCGGTGACGGGCAGCGGGCCCTCCACGCCGCTGCCGCCGGGGTGCAAGCTCGCGCCGGCGCGGGCGAGTTCGACCAGGGCCAGTGGATTGCCGGCCGCCTCCTGCAGGATCCGCACCCGGGCCCGGCCGGTGGGCGGAACCGGCTGCCGGTCGAGCAGCCGGTTCGCCGCCTCACCGCTCAGCGGGCCGAGCTCCAGGCGCCGGTAGCCCTTGTCGAGCCCGGGCAGCGCGGCCGCGGCGCGCACGCCCACCAGCAGCGTGACGGGTTCGCTGTCCATCCGCCGGGCCACGAAGGACAGAACGTCCAGCGACGCGCGGTCGATCCACTGGGCGTCGTCGACCACCACGAGCAGCGGCGCCGGCTCCGCCAGGTCCGACACCAGGGTGAGAACGGCCTGGCCGACGAGCATGCCGTCGGGGGCCTCGGTGCCCTCCTCCAGCCCCAGGACGGTCCCGAGCGCCGCGCGCTGCCGCGGCGGCAGGCCGTCCAGCTCGGCGAGCACGGGACGGAGCAGCTGATGCAGGCCCGCGAACGCCAGGTGCGCCTCGGACTCGCTGCCGAGCGCCCGCAGCACCCGCCCGCCCTCGCCCCGCACGCGGCCGGCCGCGAAGCCGAGCAGCACGCTCTTGCCGGCACCGGGCTCGCCCGTGAGGATCAGCACCTCGCCGTGGGACCGGCCGGCGGCGATGCGCCGCAGGATTTCCGCGGTTTCGGTTTCCCGGCCCACCACCGACACGTCGTGTTCGCGTGCCGATCCTTGCGCCGTTCCACCTTTTTCCACGGATTCTCCATGAATTGCCATTCGCTCGGATAACGCGTGTTCTCAACGTGTGCGACGCCCCGGACTATTCCGGCCGGCCGAGGTCTGTAGTGCAGTCGGGTGACTGATACCGGCCGGCGCCTGCCCTGAGCACGATGGTCGGTATCCGGAAAGCGGCCTGACCTGACCCTGCGTGGGTGCGGATGAGGGCGGGACGCGATGAATGATTCCATCGGAGTGCGGAAATGAGCAGCGTAAATCCTTCACCTTCCCTGACCCGGCGCGGGTTCGTCGCAGCCGCGGCGGGCCTCGGCGCCGCCGGGCTGCTGGGCGGCGCGCCGGCCCGCCCGGCCGCCGCGGCGGCCACGAAGGTCGAGACGATCCGGCTGGGCAAGGTCACCGTCACCCGCGTCATGGAGTTCAGCGGGCCCGTCGGGCTGACGTCGCGCGAGTTCTTCCCCGGCAGTCCGAAGGAGCTGTGGGAGGAGAACGAGGACTGGCTGAGCCCGGACTTCTGGAAGCCGGGCACCGACATGGTCCACTCCGCCCTGCAGACCTGGGTACTGCGCAGCGAGGGCAGGACGATCCTGGTCGACACCGGCGCCGGGAACGACAAGTTCCGCCCGTACGCCAGGCAGTGGCAGTACATGGACACGAACTTCCTGCGCCGGCTGTCCCGCGCGGGCGTCCGGCCGCAGGACGTCGACGTCGTCGTCAACACCCACCTGCACAACGACCACGTCGGCTGGAACACCCGGCGCGAAGGCCGTGACTGGGTGCCGACCTTCCCCAACGCCACCTACCTGATCCCGAAGGTCGAATTCGACTTCTGGAACCCCGCCGGCCCGGTGCGGCCGAAGTACAGGCAGGGCAATCAGAACGTCTGGGAGGACAGTGTGCTGCCGGTGCACCAGGCCGGCCTGGTGCAGCTGTGGGAGGACTCCCACACCCTCGGCCCGGGCCTGAAGCTGAACCTCGCCGCCGGGCACACTCCCGGCTCCTGCGTGCTGCGGCTGGAGTCCGGCCGTGACAGGGCGGTGTTCATCGGCGACCTGCTGCACACCCCGCTGCAGCTCGAACACCCCGAGTTCAACAGCTGCTTCGAGGAGGACGAGAAGCAGGCGCTCGCCACCCGGCGCCGCGAACTGGAGTGGGCCGCCGACCACAAGGCGCTCATCCTGCCCGCGCACCTTCCCGGCCACGGCGCCGCCGAGGTGGAGCGCAGCGGCAGCCACTTCAAGATCAAAAAATGGGCGGGTTTCAGCCGCGGCTGACCCCCGGCGGCTCTGCAGCTCACGGAAGGATCGTCATGCCGCTCAGAAAGACGGCGTCGCTGTGGGAGCGCCTCGCCGCCGCCGATCCCGGGCTGATGCGGCTGGTCTCCGCGATGCGCGCCGTCCTCGGCGCCGCCGTGTCCCTGACCGTGCTGGCGGCCCTGGGACAGCCCGACACGTCGTTGCTGGCTGGCGGGTTCACCGCGATGGTGACCTCGCTGGCCGTCAGCGAGCTGCACCCGCGCAACCAGCTCATCACGCTGGCGCTCGGGGCTCCGCTGTCCCTCGCGGCCCTGGCCGGGGGAGCCGTGCTGAGGCCGTACCCGGTCGTGGCGGGATCGGTGTTCCTGCTGCTGATCCACGTCGCCGTCCACGTCCGCCGGTACGGCCCCAGAGGGCAGGGGGCGGGCGTGTTCGCCTTCATGGCCTTCTTCCTGGCGCAGTTCACCGGGGCACGAGCGGTTCAGGTGCCGCAGCTCGGCGCGGCGGTGCTCGTCGCGTTCTGCGCCGTCGTGGCCGTTGGCCACTGCCTGGGGCACATGACGTCGTCCCGCGTCCTGGCCCGGTTGCGGCGTAGCTTCGACGGGCGGCTGCGTGACGTCCTGCGGGACACGGCCGCCGTGCTCACCGCCGGACCGGACGCCGGCGCACTTCGCCCGTCGATGCAGCGCCGCCTGGACAGGCTTCACGCGGCCGTGCTCCTGATCGGGGACTTTCTCGGTGAACGCGCGGTCGATGGGGCAGCCGACGGCCCGCTTCTGGGGTACCTCGCCCGCGTGGAGGTGGCCGCCCAGCGGCTGGCCGTCCTCGTGTTCCGCGCCGCCCGCACACCGGTCGCCGCAGGCGATCTCGCCGAGGCGGACGGGCGGCACCGGCTCGCGGCACGGATCACGATCCTGCGCCACCAGCTCGCCTCCGGCACGCCTCCCACCTCCGGCCGGCGAACGCGGGAACGTGAGATTCCGCCGGCCGCGTCCGCCTCGTTGCGGGACTGTCTCCAGGGGCTCGACGAACTGGCCGCTCTGCTCCGGGGCACCGCCATCCCGCCGACCGGGGCATCCTGCGCCTGCCGGTGTCGCAAGGCGGGCTTCCAAGAGCGCGGACGGGGAACGACCCGGCAGGCCCTGCAGGTGACCACCGCCTGCGCGCTGTCCATCCTCGGCGGCCACCTGGTGTCCCCGGAGCACTGGTACTGGGCCGTCATGGCCACGTGGGTGGTGTTCGTCAACACCGAGAGCACCGGCGAGGTGCTGCTGCAGAGCGTGCGCCGGCTGGCGGGCACCGTGCTCGGCGCGGCGTTCGGCTACGGCCTGGCCACCCTGGCCGCACCGTACGGCCCGCTGCTCCTGGTGCTGCTGCTGGCGTGCATGTTCGGGATGTTCTACACACCGGCGGACGCCTACTGGGCGGTCACGTTCTTCATCACCGGCATGCTCAGCATGCTGCTCGCGCTGCTGGACACGTTCTCTGCGGACGTGCTCCTCGTGCGCGTTCAGCAGACCGCGCTGGGAGTCTCCTGCGGCGTCCTCGCCGCCGTGGTCGTGGCGCCCCTCACGGTCCGCCGCGCCCGCGAGGAGGAGCTGGCCCACGTCCTGCTGATCCTGCGGCGCCTGCTGGACGCGACGACGCCGGGCCCGGGCACCGGCGGCACGACGAGCCTGATCCGCGCGGCCCATGACTTCGACCGGGCAGTGGAGTCCTTCCGCAGGGCCTGCCTGCCGGTCGTCCACCCGCTCAATCCCCGGCGCGGCCGCCGTGATCGCGCCCGCCACCTGCTGGAGGTGCTGGACGCCGCCGCCTACCACGCACGGAGCCTGGCCGCCGTGGCCGGGCGACTGCCGCCGGGCGGCGACGCCGCGTACGCCACCCGGGTCACCGCGGCGGCCGGCCGCGCGCAGGAGAGGGTGACGCACCTGATCCGGCTCACGGGCCGCCGGCCGGGCGCCGCCTGCCTTCCGGCACGTCCCGAGGTGGCCGGAGCGCTGTCCCTGCTCTCCGGCGAACGGCGGATGCGTCGCGGGCGCGTGTCGCCGCGGCGGCGTCTGCTGGTCCACCTCCACCGTCTCGACCTGACGCTGGCGACGCTCACCCGAGCCCTCGACCCGCCCCAACCGGCTGCCGCGCAGGTGCAGTCACGTGACGCATACCGCGGCACCTGCCAGCCGTCGCACCATGGGTGAGCAGGGCCGTCATGGAGACGGACGCGTACCGGACGGCCCTGTTCGGGCCAGCGGTCAGGCGGACCGCCCCGCAGGCGAACGGCACCCCTCATCCGTCATGAGCGACCGCTCCTCCGCGTTGCGGCCCGAGCCGCGAAATCCATCGAACTGGAGACAACCATGGACACCATCACCCTGGGCGACGTCACGCTGACCCGGGTCCGGGAGTACTTCGGCCCCGTCGACATGACACCCGAGACGTTCTTCCCCGACAGCCCGGAGCGCGCGTGGCAGGACCACCGTTCCTGGCTGGTGCCGGACTTCCTGAACGCCGAGACCCGGATCGTCAACTCGGCGATCCAGACCTGGGTCCTGCGCAGCGAGGGCAGGACCATCCTGGTCGACACCGGCGTCGGCAACCACAAGGAGCGCCCGTACGCGCCCGTGTGGAACCGGCTGAACACCGACTTCCTGGACAACCTCGCCCGCGCCGGAGTCCGTCCCGAGGACGTCGACCTCGTCATCAACACGCACCTGCACATCGACCACGTCGGCTGGAACACCTACCTCGACGGCCGGACCTGGGTGCCGACGTTCCCCAACGCCACCTACCTCATGCCCAGGGCGGACTTCGACTTCTGGAACCCCGCCAACGAGCACAAGCCCCGGCTGGGCCGCGGCAACCAGAACGTCTTCGAGGACAGCGTCGCCCCCGTTCACGAGGCCGGCCAGACCCTGCTCTGGGAGGACGGCCACCGCATCGACGGCAACCTGCGCCTCGACCTCGCCCCCGGCCACACGCCGGGCTCGTCGGTGCTGACACTGGAGTCCGGGGCGGACCGGGCGCTGTTCGTCGGCGACCTGCTGCACAGCCCGGTCCAGATCCACGAGCCCGACTCCAACAGCTGCTTCTGCGAGGACCCCGCCGGGGCCCGCGCAACCCGGCGCAAGCTCCTGGGTTGGGCGGTCGACAACAACGCCCTGGTCATCCCCGCGCACCTGGGCGGCCACGGCGCCGCCGAAGTGGTCAGGGAGGCGGACAAGTTCGCCATCAAGGGCTGGGCGCCCTTCGCCCCGTACACCGAGCAGGCCTGAGCGCCTGCGGAAAGGCACGACCGTGAACCACCACCCCGACCCCGTCGCCACCACCGCACAGGGAGCCGTCCGCGGCCTGCGCCAGGGCGCCGCCCTCACCTTCCGCGACATCCCCTACGCCGCCCCGCCCCGCGGCGCCGGCCGCTTCGCGCCGCCGCGGCCGCACGAGCGGTGGGACGGCGTACGGGACGCCACGGCGCCGGGGCCCAACGCGCCGCAGTCCGAACGCAAGCTCGGCAACGTGGACATGTCTCCCTACTTCGGCGCCGGTTGGAGCCGCGGGGAGGACTACCTCACCGTCAACGTCTTCACCCCCGCCGCCGGCGGTACCGGGCTGCCGGTCATGGTGTTCGTCCATGGCGGCGGGTTCGTCGCCGGCTCGACGCGGTCCCCGATGTACGACGGGTCCGCCTTCGCCCGCGACGGCGTGGTCCTGGTGACCCTCAACTACCGGCTCGGCATCGCCGGGTTCCTCGACCTGCCCGGGGCGCCCGCCAACCGGGGCCTGCTCGACGTGGTCGCCGCGCTGCGCTGGGTGCGGGAGAACATCGCCGCCTTCGGTGGCGACCCGGGCAACGTCACCCTCTTCGGCCAGTCGGCCGGGGCGACCATCGTCGGCGGCGTTCTGGCCACCCCCGAGGCCGCCGGCCTGTTCCGCCGTGCGATCGTGCAGAGCGGCAGCGGCCTGGGCGCGTTCACCACCGAGCAGGCCGCCCGCGTCACCAAGGCGGCGGCCGAGGTGCTGGGCGTCGGGCCCCACGCCCGCGACTTCGCAGGCATCCCCGACGAACGCCTGGTCGAGGCCGCTTCCCGGCTCTCGGGCATCGACCTGCGGACCGAGACCCGCCACGACCCGTTGATCGGGCTCAGCCCCTTCAGCCTCGTCCTGGACACGCAGCCGGCCGAGTCCGTCGCCGCCGGGCTGGGCGCCGACGTCGACCTGCTCGTCGGCACCAACGCCGAAGAGGGCAATCTCTACCTGGTGCCGGTGGGCGCCTACGCCACCTCGACCGCCGCCGACGTCCACGAGGCGGCGGCGCGCTCGCACCCGGATCCGGCGCGGCTCGTCGGGACCTACCGGGCCTCGCGTCCCGGGGCGTCCCACGCGGAACTGCGCTCGGCCATCATGGCCGACGCCCTGTTCGGCGCGGGCAGCCGCGCCCTGGCCGGCGCGCACGCCGCCCATCCCGGCTCCGCCACCTACGCCTACGAGTTCGCCTGGCGCTCCCCGGCCCTGGACGGACAGCTCGGCGCCACCCACGCGGTCGAGCTGCCCTTCGTCTTCGACCTGGCGGACCGGCCCGAGCTGAACGGCCCCAACGCCCTGCTCGGCCCCGGCCCGGTGCCCGTGGGCCTCGCCGCCCGCGTGCACGAGACGTGGATCCGGTTCGCCAGGACCGGCGAGCCCGGCTGGGACCCGTACGAGAACGAACGCAGGGCGACCATGCGCATCGACACCGAGTGGACCCAGATCGACGACCCCCGCCCCCAGGAACGCCAGGCCTGGAACCAAGGGCCTGCAGAGAAATGACTCGTGGCATCCCGGATTCCCAGCCGATGGTCTGGTATGAGCGCGTCGGCGGAGACCGCGATGCGCGGTTCTGCGTCCTCAACGAGCAGGTCCGCGCGCACCGCGATACCGGCAGCCGGTGATCGGCGTGGACGACTTCCCGCCAAGCACCGTGGGTCAGCTGATGGGCAGGTCCTTGCGGGCCTGTTCCAGGTCGGTGGCCCAGATCCACAGTCGATGCGGTGGCGGCACCCGGCGAGCCGTGCGGGCCGACCTCGGTCAGCGTGCGCAGGTCGACGCACGCCCGCTGAAGCGACCTTCATCGACAGCGCCCATCTTCAAGGAAGCGACGGGGCTGGAGCTGGCGATGCTGGACGGCGTGCGGGTGGCGCCGGATTTATCCCGCTCTGTTCGAGCCGGAACCAGCCGCGCCGTCCTCCGGTCCCCGCGCTTCGCCCCCGGGTTCACCCTGGCCGAAGAACTCTCACCGTGAGAGCCCTCGGGTTCGGCATCGGACGCGAGAATCCCGCATCCGATACGAGTCCACGCTGATCACTAAGGCCGCCTGACCTGCTCAAAGAGCGAGTGACAGCAGGTCGGGGGCATATCCGTTGGATTTTCCGCGATTACTACCGGTACCCCTAGGGCGGAGGCCGGGGCGTTGCGCGAGCCGGTCGGGCAGCGTCGGGGATCAGGCGTCGGTGGACCGCGACAGCGTGACACCGGCGGGCCTGACCTCCCCCGCCCGCGCGAGCTTGCCGCGGATGACGAGAGCCATCCCGGCCAGCGTGAGCCCCATTCCGGCGAGCTGCATCGGCGCGGGCGCGCCGGCGAGCCGCGACAGCGCCGAGCCGACTCCCACCAGCGGCGGGACGGCGAGACCGAGCAACGCGGAGTAGGACGGCCCGCCGGTCAGCAGGATGCGGTGCTGCAGGAGATAGGCCGGCACGTAGACCACGATGCCGAGCACGGCGAGCATGCCCAGCGCCGCCCAGCCGACCCGCTCCCCCGCCGAGACGTCCGCCGCCGCCCACGCGGCGAGCGGGACCGTCCCCACCGCGAAGATCGGCAGGATGCGCGGCGCCATCGCCCCCTGGTAGCCGCGGTTCGTCCTGCTGAAGTACAGGCCGTAGAAGGCCATGGACAACATCGCGGCGAGCGCGACCAGCGAGCCGAGGGCGACGTCGTCGCCGAGTGTCCCCGCCAGCCGCGGGATCGTGTACAGCGCGGCACCGGCGACCGCGACGACCGTTCCGGCGACGATGCGCGGCGCGGGCCATGTGCGCAGCATGACGCTCTCGGCGATCAGCACCACGGCCGGGGTGAGGGAGAGGGTCAGCGCGGGCAGCGCCGGCCCGGCGAGGCTGATCGCGACGGTCGAGAGCACCGTGTACGCGGTCACGCCCGTCAACGCGAGCAGCACGATCTGCCACCACCGGTACCTCACGCCCTTCCGGCCTCTCGCGGCCGGCGCTGCCCCGGCGGACGGCCACCAGGTGAGCGCGAGCAGGCCCAGGACGGTGAAAGCGGTACGGCCGGCCGACACGATCGCGGTGCTCGCGCCGCGCAGGGACGCCTCCACGATCAGCCAGGTCGAGGCGAGCAGGACGACCAGCGCGGCGGACTGCCAGATCAACCTCCCCCTGCCCCCGTGCCCGCTCACCGCGCGAGGGTCTCGTAGACGGCGCAGGTGCCCTCCACCATCCGCGCGGCCGTGTACAGCCGCTGGTGGCGGTCGCGCGCGCGACGCGCCATCCCCGCGCCACGTTCCTCCCCGGTCAGGACGCTCAGCGCGGCCCCCGCCAGGGCGGGCGGGTCGTCCGGAGCGACCAGCAGGCCGTCGATCTCGTGCCGGACCAGCTCGGGGATGCCGCCCACCGCCGCCGCCACGATCGGGATCCCCGAAGCCATCGCCTCCAGGACGACGAGGCTGGCCGCGTCGCCCCGTGACGGCACCAGGAGCACGTCCGCACCGATCTCCGCGGTCAGGGCGCCCGACACGCTGCCGTAGAAGCGCGCGTGCTCGGCGATCCCGAGAGCGGAGACGAGCCTGCGGAGGAGTGTCTCGTCGGGGCCCGTCCCCACGAGGTGCAGTTTCGCGCCCGGCAGTTGGCCGAGCATGAGCTCGAACGCGAGGATCGCGACATCCGCGCCCTTCTCCGGCGACAGCCGGCCGCAGTACAGCACCTGCGGCCCCGAGCCCGGCTCCAGCCTGAAGCTCGACGCGGCGGGGACGTCGACGCCGTTCGGCACGTGGTGGACGCGGCCCGCGTCGCCGAGGAACTTGCCGATGGCCCTCTGCGCGAACTCGGCGACGGTGATGACCGGGAAGTCCGCGCCCGTGGCCAGGGCGGCCTGGAGGAACGGGTCGACCGGGTGGTACATGTGCTGCGTGTACAGCAGCGGCGCCCCGATCGCCGTCGAGAGCTCCGCGCCGCGGAAGCCGGCGTGCATCAGGTGGGCGTGGATCAGATCGGGCCGCCAGGCGGCGCCCGTCGCGAAGAGGACGGCGGGGTCGGCGGATTCCCCCGGCGCGGGCAACAGGGTCGGGTCGACGAAGACGTCGGCGCCCGCTCCGCGGCAGTGCTCGGTCAGGACTCCGTCGCTTCCGGCCACCACGCCGACTTTCAGTCCGCGGGCGATCTGGTGGGTCACCTGGGTGGCGACGTGGCTGACCGTTCCACCGGTCGTGGGGCCGCACTGCACCAGATGCATGACACGCATGTGTTGCGTCCTTTCCTGAGGGGGCCGTTAGGGCTGGCGTCGGTGTCCTTCGGTGATCAGCTGCCTTCGACGGAACGGGCCATCAGGGCGTTGCCCGCGGTGAGCCCGCCGTCGACCGTCAGGACCGAACCGGTGATCCAGCCGGCGCTGTCGGAGGCCAGGAAGCAGATCGACGTCGCCACGTCCTCCGGCTCCCCGACCCGTCCCAGCGGGTACCACTGCTTGAGCGCCTCGAAAGTGGCGGGGTTCCTGGCGACCTGCTCGTCCCACGCCGGGGTGCGGATGGTTCCGGGGCTGACGGCGTTCACCCGGACGCCGTGCCCGCCGTACTCCACGGCCAGCGAGCGGGTCAGCGAGACGATCGCCGCCTTGGCCGCGCTGTAGGAGGGGTGACCGAAGAAGGCGAAGGCGTTCACCGAGACGACGTTCACGATCACGCCGTCGCCGCGGGCCATCATGCTGGGGAGCGCCGCCTGCGCGCAGCGCACTGCGCCCTTGACGATCACGTCGAGGTCGGTGTCCCAGAGGGACTGCGGAGCCTCGTGAAAGCGGGGTGGCACCGGGCAGGCCACGATGGCGTTGTTGACCAGGACGTCCACCGGGCCGCCCAGGTGTCGCGCGGCCGCCGCGAACCCCGTGGACACGCTCTCGCTGCGGGTGACGTCCAGCCGCAGACCGATCGCCTCGCCGCCGTCGGCGATGATCTCCTCGGCGAGATCGACAGCGCCGGACTCGTCGATGTCGGTGACGGCCACGGCCGCGCCCGAGGCCGCCAGCCGCCGCGCCGTCACCCGGCCGACTCCCCCGGCCGCACCGGTCACCAGCGCCACCCTCCCGCTCAGGTCGAACCGGTCTTGACGTCCGCTCATGCCGGCTCCACCTGCCCGTTGCCGAAGTAGGCCCGCAGCGATTCGTCCAATTCGGGCACCCATAGGAGGGCCCCGCCGTCCCGCAGCGAACGGGTGGCCAGGTCACCGGCGGCCACCGCCGTCCGCGCGTCCACCGGTGAAGTGTCGGTGGGCCCACCCTCGCGTACGAACCGAACGAACTCCTCGATCACCTTCGCGTCCGCCCCGCCATGCCCCTCGACCGGGCCGGGGATGCGGAACTCCGCGTCCCCCGCCGGGTCGTAGTCGCTCCGGCCGGTGTTCCACAGCCGGATCGTGCCGCCCGGCCCGTCACCGAAGTTCTCCAGCCGCCCGGCGTCGCCGATCACCGTGAAGGAGCGCCAGTAGTCAGGGGTGTAGTGGCACTGCTGGTACGCGGCCAGCACCCCGTTGTCCAGCCGCAGGTTGAGCAGCGCGAGATCCTCGACGTCGATCACCGGGTTGAGCCCGCGCTGCCTCGACGGCGGCCACTGCTCCCTGCTCAGACAGTCGTCCGGCTTCGGCGCCCCCGCATCGCGCCGCGGAAGGTCACCGTAGACGGTCAGCCCGCCCATCGCCTGCACCGCCTCGGTGGAGCCCCCGACGATCCAGTGCATGGCGTCGAGGTCGTGGCAGGCCTTCTGCAGCAGCAGGCTGTTGACCTTGGACCGCTCGGCGTGCCAGTCCTTGAAGAAGAAGTCGCCGCCGTGGCCCACGAAGTGCCGGATCCACACCGTCTTCGGGATGCCGATCTGGCCCTCGCGCACGA
The DNA here is from genome assembly GCF_013363995.1 of Nonomuraea rhodomycinica. GTDB lineage: Bacteria > Actinomycetota > Actinomycetes > Streptosporangiales > Streptosporangiaceae > Nonomuraea > Nonomuraea rhodomycinica. The sequence goes on from NZ_JABWGO010000014.1 coordinate 58,124, forward strand.
GCCGGCGCATCAGGCGCACCACTTCCATGTGCCGCATGTTGTGCCCCACGTACAGCCGGGACCCGGACGTCCTGGCGGCGCGTAAGACGGCGTCGGCGTCGGCCACCGTCGTCGCCATCGGTTTCTCCAGGTAGACGGCCTTGCCGGCGCTCAGCGCGTCGACGGCCACCCGGGCGTGGGTGTGGTCGGGGGTCGCCACCAGCACCGCGTCGATGTCGTCGCGGTCCAGCAGGCGGCGGTAGTCGGTCTCGGCGGCGTTCGCGCCGAAGAAGTCGGCCTCCTTGCGGAGGGTGGTCTCGTCCAGATCGCAGACGGCGGTGATACGCGATCCGCGCCCAGGTTCGCGGTGGGCGGCGACGGCGAGGCTGCGCCTCAGCCCCAGGCCGATGGCGGCGATTCGGAGATCGTCCATGCTCTGTCGGGCTCTCCATCACGTTGAGTCGTCGAGCTGTGTTCCTCGCACCACACTGTGCGGTCGGGCGGCACCTGCATTGCGGACGGCGCGCTCAGGCGCCGCCCCGCGTTGCCGTCGCGCGCCGGGACGTGCTGGACGAGGAGGGCGTCACGGTCGCCATGCCGGACCAGCGACGCCCTCGTGCCTCAGGGGCATCCGCCAGCAGTGGTCATCGGCCGTTGATGGCCACCTCGAGCAGGTCGATCATCGAGCCGTTCGCGTCACCGTTGAACGCCAGCCTGACGTACCGGGCCTTGGCGCTCAGCGGATAGCGGTTGGGGAACCCGAAGTCGGCGGTGCCGGTGGGACCGTTGATCGTGCCGGCGTCGTTCCATGACGCGCCGTCCTCGCTGATCTGGATCTTGATCGTCTTGGGGATGTTGAGATACTTCTGATCGAGGGAGTTGAAGCTGATCGCGATGCCGGAGAGATCAGAGTTCGCCGGGAGCTTGAACTGGATCCACGCCGCCTCGCCCGCCGGCACCGACCACTTCGACTGATCGAAGCGAGCGCCCTCGATCGTCCGGCCGTCGACGAGGTTGGCCACTCCGCCCTGCGGGTGACTCGAGGTGATCTCCGCGGTCCTCGCGAGGTTGCGGTACGGCAGCAGGTCCATGAAGACCCTGTTGGTGGTCACGGTCTTCCCGTCCAGCGTCACATCCGCCCATACGACGCCTCTGGTGGGCTTGTCCACGGCCGGCGTGATGATCTTGTTGCGGCCGAAGGAGAACGTGTCCACCTCGTGGATGGCGATGGGCTTGTCCTTGTCGCCGCCGCTCAGGTCGACGATGCCGCCGTGCCATCTGATCCGCGCCGCGCCCAGTCCGACCGGTCCCCCCTTGGCCGACCTGCCTTCCAGCGTGTAGCGCAGCCCGTCGTTCAGCGGGAACTCGCCGTACGCTTCCTTTCCCGCGATGAGCAGCGACGCATCGATCATGTCGTCGGCCGCGTGGACGACGCCGTCCCTGACTCTGACCCTCAGCGTGCCCTGTCCGGTGACGCCCTCGTGCCGGCCGGAGACCGTGATGGTCGTGGTGCCGTTCGACCTCGCGGTCACGACCCCTGGGCCGTGCACCGCGGCCACCGCGGGGTTCGCGCTCCGGTAGGTGAGGTCCGAGAGCTTCACCTTCAGCGCGGGATAGGTCATGTATCCCTCGGCGCGGACCTTCAGCATCGAGGGCGCGATCTGGTCGGCGACCGTGACGACGTCGGTCAGCTTGTACGTCCGCGCCGGATCATCGGTCACGATCTTGATGATCGTGTCGACCGGGTCCTCCCGCACATCGGCCAGGTTGATCGACAGGCTGTCTCCGTGCTGGCTGAACGAGGTGATCGGAACGTTCGCGTTCAGCCCGGTCACGGACGTCACCCGATGGCCGACCGGGCTGATGGTGAGGGATCGGCCGGGGATCGCGTCGAAGCCCTTCTTCCCGTCCGGCCCTCTCATGATGTGCAGATAGATGGCGTTGTCCCGGGCGGTCGCGTAACCCCATTGCGGGCCGGTCGCGTCGTTCGGGAAGGCGAACTTCTCGTAGTTGCCTCGTCCGTCGTCCTCATAGCCGTGGCCGGACAGGAAGTACGGTGTCGTCCCGGTGGTGGACTCGTGTCTTTCCGGGCCGCCCTCCGGGGCGAACCAGCCGATCAGGTTCTCTCTGACGTCGATGAACTCCTGGGCGGCCTTCGGGTACCGCGTGGCGATCTCCTGGGGTGTGTGCCAGTTGGGCCCGCGGCTGTCGATGATCGACTGATCGTTGTTGTCCGCGTATCCCCGGCCGGCGTTCATGACCATCTCCTTGGCCACCTGCCGGTAGTCATCGCGCTTGCCGTAGTACGGCGACAGCTCGTCCCTCGTGTGGATCATTTTCCACGGTTCCATGGTCGTCCGCTTGAGGAGGTGGTTGCGCGACGCGTTGGCGTAGATTCCCGACGCCTCCGCGGTCCGCAGGTCGGGGTCGCCGTACTCCTCGCCCCAGGCGTTCGAGTTCACGATGATCGTGTCAGAGTAGTTGCGGATGCTGCTGTAGATGACGTCGAAGTTGTCCGACTTGTGCCCCTGAGGGCCGTCGAAGTACAGATAACTCGGGTCATAGCGGTGGATGAGGTCGGCGATGTCCTGGACGGTCACGTCAGTGTTCCGGGACGCATAGTAAAGGCCGAACCTGATTCCCTGGCGTTTCACCGCCTGTTCGAACTTCTTGATGCCGTCGAGGACGTTCCCGTGCTCGTCCTTCGGATAGTAGAGGTGCCGATCGCTCTTCGGGTCGCAGAACTTCGAGGGCCAGAAGTAGGCCTGCTGGTTGGTCTCGACGGACACCAGGGAGTGGCCTTGGCTCTTGGCTCTCCCCGCCCATCGCTCCACGGAGAAGTTCGGATCGACGAAGGAACCGTAGACGGCGGTGGCATGCGTCAGAGCGCCGACCCGCCCCTGTTCAAACCATTTGTTCGGGCGCTCCTTCACGGTGAGGGTGAAGTCCTTCGTAGCGCTGCTTCCCGTGCCGTCGGTCACCTGGACGGTGAAGTGATGGTCGCCGGGCTTCGCGTCGCCGCCGATGACGCCCTTGGTGCTGTTCAGGTCGACCTTTCCGTTGACCAGGCCGTCCGCGATGGTGCCGTCGGGGTTCAGCTCCAAGCCGTCGGGCAGCTTCCCGGCGGTCACCTTCCAGGTGTACCCCGGGGTCCCTCCGGCTGCCATGAACTGGAAGGCCGAGGCCGAGACGCCGTAGGGGTTGCCGCTGACGGACTTGTTCCAGACGTAGGGCCATTCCTGGTAACCCACGGGCAGGCCCTGCGACACGATCGTGAGGGTGTCCGAAGGCCCCGCGACGGAGTTGACCAGGCCGGCTATCCGGTTGCCCGCCTGGTCGGCGACCCGACCGTAGAAGCCGAGATAGGCCACGTTCTTGTCCTGCGCCACCGGCACGCCGCTCGCGTTCACGTCCTCGGTGTACGTATGCCTGATCTGGACCATCAGCTTGTTCCAGCCCCGGTGGAGCTGGACGGCGGTCTTCGTGAGATCCTTCTGCACTTCCGCCGGCGTGCTCGGGCCCGTCACGCACCTGTCGTTGACGAAGAGCCGGTACGAACCGCTCGCGCCGACGTTGAAGGATGCCCGCTGCTCCTGCGGGCTGTAGACGTAGGTGTGCGCGTAGACGTACTTGTTCCTGGTGTCCACGCCTCGCTTGACCGTGTAGTACCCGTAGAGATCCTGGTAGTCGTCGTAGTTACGGTTGTAGACGCGGTCGTCGAAGTAGTCCCACTTCCTGCTCTCGCCGCCGAAGCTCAACGCCTCGCCGACCTGCGGGGTGATCTTCGACTTCCCCTCGGCCGGTTCCGTCCTGTTGTAGACCTCGATCTCGGCGATCCCCGTGATCGGCGGGTACGGCTCGCGGCCCTTGTCGATCTCCACTCTCATCTCGCGAACGTTCTTCAGGCCCGGTTGTGCCGTGTAGAGCGTGGGATTCGAGGCGCTGTCGACCTGACCGGACTCCACCTTGCTGCCGTCGTCAAGGGTGAAGGTGAGGTGGTACCACTTGTTCACGTGCCGCGAATCACCCCACTGCGCGATGCGCACCTCGTTGAGCGCGATGGGCTCGCTCCACTTGAGGTTCACCCACGGGGTGGAGTCGTTCTCGGTCACCCACTGCTTCCTGGTGTCGCCATCAACCAGATAGGCGACCGGATTCACCGCGAGAGTCGATGACGAAGCTGTCATCTCCGACGCCCGGGGAGCCTCGTTCACCGGCTCGCCGGTCTCACATTCGTAGAGCTTCTCGACCACCGGCGAGCCGAACGGGCCCGACACCAGCCACGAGTCGATGAACGGCGCGTCCCCGGCCACCTGCTGGGCGTACGCCCTCCCGGTGAGGACGCCGAACAGCAGCGACGCGAGGGCGGCCACAACACCTAAGACTTTTCTCAATGTCCCAGAACCCTTCTGCCCAAGGCTGTCAGGCCTTGCGGCTTCCGGCCGACAGTCCCGAACGCCAGTGCCGCTGCAGCACGATGAAGGCGATGACGAGGGGAACGACCGAGATCAGCGAGCGGGGGCCACGCGGTCGTACCAGGTGCATGGCTGGAAGCCGAGGGCCGTCGTACCGGCATGCGACTTGGATCTGCTGAAAGGACAGCGGATCACATAGATCAGATCTATAACTGGTCACCCGTCGCCGTCGGCAGGTGCACGGACAGGATCCGCTGGCATTTGTTCAGGCCAGCGGCTTGATCTCATTCGACTCTCAGTGTGTTGCGTCATCCTCTCGACGTCAATAGATTCCTAATATCGACCCATCCTTTCAGCATGAATCATAAATATGAGGCTCTCGGCGGGTCCGCGCCACGAGCAGGCCGCGCCGTGTGCGCCTCACCGATCAGGCCGGCGGACAGGTCATCTCTCTCGCGGGGAGGTCCTGGGAGACGACCGGCCCGCGCCGCAGAAGGCAATGACCGACACCTTCACCGCCCGTGCTCGCCCCGCGAAGTCGCCGGCCCCGCCGAACTCGCCTTCACCGTGCAGATCCGGTGTGACCGGTCTCGGCGTCACGGGCGAACTCGCGGACCAGGCGCATCTCCCCGGGTCGTGAGCTGCCCCGCGTGATGTGCTGAGCCGTGCGACGGATCCGACCGGTCGCCACGCAGTCGTGAACCGCGATGCCCGGGAACGACAAAGACGAGGCGTGACCTTGTTGCACCTGGAACAGCCATGAACGTCGAAGATGGCCGCATCATCGAGCGGTCACTGAGCGAGCCGGAGGCGTTCGCCGAGATCTTCGACCGTCATTTCCGCACCATCCATCGCTACCTCGCGCGACGCCTGGGAACCGACGCCGCGGACGACCTCGCCGGTGAGGTGTTCACCCTGGCTTTCGCGCGCCGCACCACGTATCGCATCGATCAGCCGGTCGCGTTGCCGTGGCTGTACGGGATAGCGGGCAACCTGATTCACGCGCATCAGCGCGCGCGACGACGCGACGCGACGCTGATCGGGAGCCTCCCGCCGGAGTCCACCCCCCCGCCTTCGAGGACGCGGTGGAGTCCACCGTCGACGCGCGCCGCCGGATGCGTCGGATCCGGGAGGCGATCAGCGACCTGTCCGAGGCGGACCAGACGACGCTGTTCCTCTACGCATGGGAGGACCTGAGCTATCAGGAGGTGGCAGCGGCCCTGGACGTCCCTGTCGGCACAGTCCGCTCCCGGTTGTACCGGATACGACGCCTCTTGCGTGAACCGCTGCGCGCGAGCCAGGCCATCGAAGAACTCGGGCGCGTCATCAGGACCATCTTCATCTGCGGCTACCTCGCCGACGAGGCACTCCGGCAGGAGATGGCAGGAGATCCACGAGGGACTGAACGTGGTCGAGAACCGGAACTCGGCGAACAAGGACCTCTTCTACGGCAAGGCCGGCGACCTGACCGGCGACGACCCCAAGCTGCGCGCCCGCCTCACCCCCGAGGACCTGCGCGGCCTTTCCGCTCTCTTCTGGAGCCGCCTCCACCTGTACGGCCGCGTGGTCACGGCGCCGGGAGGGGGGCCGGTGCCGCTGGTGTGGCTGCCCCGAAGCTGCCAGGTCGTGGCCAAGCTCCCGACGCGCAACGGCAACACGAGCACCCACGAACCCCGCCACACCAGCAGCCGCACCAGCGAAAACCAAGACGGTGGATCTACAGTGAAGATCCGACTGCACCTCGGTCAGTCGATGCCTTCGACGATGCGGAAGTCGCGCTCGAAGCCGTCGGGGAGGGCGACCAGCGCCTTCTGGTATTCCTCGCTCTCGTACGCCGCGACGGCCTGTTCAAAGCTGTCGAACTCGATCAGAACGACGCGTTGCGTGATTCCGGCCTCGTGGGCGACGACTCGACCGCCACGGGACAGGACGCGCCCGCCCCCAGCCTGGACAGCCGGACGGGCCAGCTTGTTGTAGGCAGTCAGGCTCTCAGGGTCGGAAATGGCGGGGTAGACACTGACCCAGTAGCCCTTAGCCATGGAAACCTCCTGTGTTCGGCCGGACACGTCCGACTTCGACGGGTACCGCGGTCCGGTGAATCGTCATATGCGCAGGTTAGGGCTTGATGTGCGGTCGAGGGAAAGACCGGTACGGGATAGCCTCAGAACGGATCGTTATCAATCGGCAGGGAGGGCACATGGCGCCGGATACGGTGAGCCTGCGGTACTTCCTGGTGCTGGCGCAGGAGTTGAACTTCACCCGCGCAGCCGCACGGATCGGTATCGCACAGCCCGCACTCAGCGCCCGGATGCGCCGATTGGAGGCGGAACTCGGTACGGCCCTGCTGGTCCGCAACACGCGTAGCGTCGTCTTGACCACGGCCGGTGCGGCTTTGGCGGAGTCAGCGCCGCCCGCGCTGGCGGCGCTGGACCGGGCATGGGACACCGCCCGGAGCGCGGCGGCCGGTGAACTGGGCACGCTGCGCATCGGATACAGCCTCAGCACCGGAGCCGAGACGGTACCAGCCCTGGTGGACAGGCTGATTCGCGCCAACAGCGGACTCCAGGTCGGCGCGGTCCCGATGGCGACACCGGAGATCTCCCCCGCGGTCGCCGACGGCCGCATCGATGCCGGGATCACCCGCGGTGAACAGCCGGGCAGTGGCGTGCGCCGGTACCTGCTGCGGCGTCAGCGCGTCGGGGTCCAGCTGGCGCAGCACCATCCGCTGGCCGAACACCCTGAGATCGAGATCGCCGACGCGGCCGCGTATCCGCTGCGACTCCCGGACCGTGCGGCCAACCCCGTGATCCACGATCAGCTGTCCGCGCTGTTCCGAGACATCCGACCACACCCCCGATTCCACACGCCCGCGGTCTCGTTCGACATGTCTCAGCGCGACCTGCGCGACGGGGTCACCCTCGCCCCGGCCGGAGAAGCCGCGGTCACGGCATCACCGGCCGGTCTCACCTGGCGACCGCTGCGGGGCGCGCCCAGCTTGACGATCCACTTGGTCCTCCCACGCGAGCAGTCGCCGCTACACCGCCGCGTCCGTGCCGTCGCCAAAGCCCTGGCGCACGAGCTGCACTGGCTGCCGGACTGACGTCCAAGAGGTCAAGCGAGACGGACGCCTGCGGTGGCGCGGCCGAGTCGGCGCAGTTGAGCGCTCTGCTGGAGGCATCGGCGGGCAAGTGCTGGTCGCATCTGGAGCGGCTACGACACCCGCCGACGCGGACCATGGGCGTCGGGATGGCTCGGACGTGGGAGCGCGTGGAGGAGAGCCCCGCGTTTGAGTTCGGGCGGGTGAAGTTGGGTGCACCTGCCACACGAACCGTCTGTCGCCGCTGGCTCGCCCAGACGTACACCGATATCGTACTATCCGAAATCGTGAAGTCCGAGTCCGTATCACTGAACCGGTCCGCGCTGCTGGCCTTGCAGCGCGCCACCCACGCCACCTTGCACCTGATCTCCACTGAACTCGTCGACCTCGACCTGACCGCCTCCGAGATCAACGCACTGGCCAACCTCGCCGACGGTCATGGCCGCACCGTCTCCCAGCTGGGGGCCGCGGTCGGGGCCCGCCCCACGACGCTGACCAGCGTGCTGGACCGGCTGGAACGCCGCGGTCACATCACCCGCGGCACGCGCGCCGGCGACCGCCGCTCGGTGCTCATCGAACTGACCGACTCCGGGCGCGCGGCGGCCGCCGTCATCGCCCAGACCCTGACCGACATCGAGAACCGCGCGCTGGAGGGCCTGCCCGCCGAAGCGGTCGCCGGCTTCTACGCCGTTCTGGACGCGCTGATCAAGGAAGGGTCATGACCACACACGACCACGGCCCGTACTCCGGCCAAGCGGCACACGTCAACCGGCCGCTCAAGACGCTGACCGGCTCAGAGGAGCGCCGACGACGGCATCCGCACGCCGGCCAAGGAGTGAACGGCACAGACGAGGAGTCCTCGCCGTTCACCGAGTTGATGGGGGAGGTGATGGCGACTGCCGAGCGGTTCGGGCACCGCCAGCACGTCCAACTGACGTGGCTGGCCGTCCGCCGCTACGGCACCACAGCGGCGGTCGACCTGATCAGCGACGGCATCCAGCGCACCGCCCGCTACGCGGGCGCACCACAGAAGTACAACGCCACCGTCAGCCGGGCCTGGGTCGAACTGGTGGGCCACCACGCCGGACAGTCGAACACCGACGACTTCGACGCGTTCGCCGACCATAACCCCGCGTTGCTCGACAAGAGGCTGCTCGCCCGCTTCTATAGGTCCTCGACGCTGGCAAGCGGCCCGGCCAGGACCGGCTGGGTCGAGCCGGACCTCGCTCCGTTCGATGAGACGGGGCTCAAGTCTCGTGCCTGTCTGCCGCCGAACCGCGCCTGCATGGGGATTTCGGCAGTGTGGTTCCGGCGACCGAGTTCGGTGATGGAGAAGTGAGCCGAGGACAGCCGGCCGTTCCCGTGCCGGGGGAACGGCCGGCCTGGTCCCTAGGGCGCCTCGACCAAGGTGCGCAGGGTCAGTGGTCGGGCAAGTATCCGGTCAAGGACCTGCTGGGCGTGACGCAGGTGCGGGGTGGTGAAGTGTTCGTCGAAGGCCTGCCGGTTCTCCCAGCGTTCCACGATCACCATGGAGGCAGGGTCGTTGGGGTCGACGTAGGCCTGGTAGGCGAGGCAACCGGGTTCGTCCAGCGTCGGCTCGATCAGGGCTTCCAGTGCCGTACGGAGCCGGTCATGCTGGCCGGGCGCGGCCAGGAACTCGGCGATCACGAAAAGGGACATGATGGGGCCTCCTTCACGCGTGCCGGGCCGGACCGCTGCCCGCGCCGGACACGGTGATCGCGGTGGCGATCTCCTCGAGGTCGGCGGGAGTCAGTTCCAGCGAGCCGGCACCGATCCAGCCATCGACCTGGGCGGCCGTGCGTGCGCCCACGATCGCGCCGGTGATGCCGGGCCAGGCCAGCACCCAGGCGATGGCGACCTCGGCCACGGTGCGGCCGTGACACTCGGCGATCGGCCGCAGCGCCTCGGCGAGCCGGAGGTTGGCGGTCAGGCCGGCGGTGAAGTCGTGGTGGGCGGTGCGCCAGTCGTCGGCGGGCAGGCCGGCCACCCGCTCGGCGGAGAACGCACCGGTGAGCAGCCCGGACTGCAGCGGCGAGTAGACGATGACACCGGTCTCGTGGGCGCGGGCCCAGGCGATCTCGGCGGCGGACGACCGGTTGATCGCCGAGAAGGGCGGCTGGATGACATCGACATGCGCGATCCGCTCGGCGACCTCCAGCAGGTCTGGCGTGTGGTTGGACAGCCCGATCGCCCGGACCTTGCCCTCGGCCTTCAGATCGGCCATGACCTGCCAGTACTCCTCCAGCGGGGTGGCGTTCGGCGACACCGCTCCGAACCCGCCGCCGGCGTACTCCAACGACTCGCCGGTGTCGGGATAGTGCACCTGGTACAGGTCGATGCGATCGGCACCCAGCCGCCGCAGCGAGTCCTCGATCTCCCGGCGGACGCTGGCCGGCTTCATGATCCGCCGGGGCGCGGCCGACGGATCGTCCGGGTCCCAGACCAGGCCGACCTTGGTGAAAAGGTACGGCCGGTCGGCCTCGGGCAGGTCGGCAACGGCCTTGCCGACCAGTTCCTCCGAATGGCCCAGACCGTAGACGGCGGCGGTGTCGATCCAGTTGACGCCGGAGTCGACGGCGTGGCGGATCGCGGCGACCGACTCGGTGTCGTCGGTGGCGCCCCAGCTGAAGGTCCAGCCCGAGCCCGACACGGCCCACGAGCCGAAGCCCAGCCTGGTGATCTCCATATCGGTACGCCCGAGCCGGTGAACGGGCAACTGCGAAGACGTCACGTGCGTGAACCTCCAAGGTCTTGCCGCCACGGTGTGCCCGAGGTGGCGCCGGAGTCGTTCCGGCGCCACCTACTGTGGGCGGGCGGCCGCGGCTCAGCCAGGGGCGGCGCGTGCCTGGGCACGCCATGACCAGGCACGCTCAGGCGCGGGTCCGCGATACTGGTGCGCATGATGTGGGATCGGCGTGCCGAGCTGGGCGAGTTCCTTCGGTCACGGCGGGCGCGGCTGCGTCCGGAAGAGCTCGGCCTGACCGCGTACGGGCAACGGCGCCGTGTCCCCGGGCTGCGGCGCGAGGAGCTGGCGCAGCTGGCAGGGGTCAGCGTCGACCACTACATCCGGCTGGAACAGGGACGCACCTTGCACTTCTCCGCCGAAGTGCTGGACGCGGTGGCCCGGGCGCTGCGGCTGGACCCCGCCGAACGCGCGCACCTGCATCGCCTGGCCCGGCCCGCTCCCCCCGTTCCGCCCGGCGTGCCCGCCACTGCCGACCGGCCGCCGCTGCGCGCCGGCATCCACCGGATGCTGGCATCGATCCACGACGTGCCGGCCTACCTGGTCGACCGCGACACCACCGTCCTGGCCTGGAACCGGCCCGCCGCCGCGCTGATCACCGACTTCGGGGCGCTGCCGCCCGAGCAGCGCAACATGGCCCGGCTGACCTTCCTGGACGAGGGCATCCGCCACCTGTACGCCGACTGGCCGACACGAGCCCGCGACATCGTCGCCTTCCTCCGCCTGGACGCCGGGCATGAGCTCGCCGATGCGTCCGTCGCCGCCCTGGTCGCGGAGTTGTCGGCCGCCAGCGACGAGTTCCGCCGGTTGTGGAGCGAGCACCGGGTGAAGGACAAACGCCATGGACGCTACCTGTACCGGCATCCGCTGGTCGGGGAGCTCGAGCTGGCCTATGAGGTCTTGCGGCTGCCGGATCACCCGGGGCTGGCACTCGTCGTCCACACCGCCGAGGAAGGCTCTGCCTCCGAGACCGCGCTCCGGCTCCTGACCACCTGGGCCGGTCAGGAGACACCTGCCCCCTGACCGCCACTCCCCGGCGCGGCGGACGCGTTCCGGCCACCGGCGAGGCACATCAACGCTCCGCCCCTCACAAGAAGGGGACCAAGCCCCGCCGCACGCCCCACCTGATCTGCCGCTCACCCTCCGCTCGCCAAGTCCCATGTGCCGCGGGGTGAGGCAGCGGCCCGTGGCGGAGCTGGTCACGAATGCGTTGAAGCCGCTGCTCGTCCCGTGACTGAGGAAGGGAGCGGCTGTTCGTCAATGAGCTGGGCGGCCAAGATATCGGCGCAGCGCTTCTCGCCCACCTGGAACGAAGGGCCCTCGATCGACCACCTTCCGCAGTTCGAGGTCCGTGAGCCAGGCATGCCAAGCGATCTCGGACGGATCTGCAGCCAAAGGCTCGGCGATCAAGGCCTCGTGCACCCCGAACCAGACAGGGCTGATCCCGTCCCGGCACAGGAACTTGAACAAGAAGCGGACCGGGACGCCGGCGCCCAGTTCCTCGACCAGTTCGCGGGCCGCCCCGGCCTCATACGATTCGCCTACGCCCACGGCGCCGCCGACCATCACGTCATAGTGGCCGGGAAAGCGCACATGCCCCTCGGCTCGGCGCAACACGAGGATCCGCCCCATCGGATCGCGGCAGATCGTCGTCGCGATCCGATGCATCCACCGCCGACGCACCGCCTCTGCCCGCTCCACGACTTCCAGCACGCGGTCCTGTTCATCCACCCGCTCGACCAGCTCACCCATGCAGCACACGGTCGCAGCCGCCACCGACAACCTGGCTGAGGATCACCCCACTGCGCTATCCGGCGGACTCGAGACGCCTTCTGAAGGAGCCCCGTTTCGGGTCGGCGCCACCAAAGGACACGCTCCGGCCGGATGCCATGGGGCGGTCTGACCCCTCCTGGTCGGTGATGTCGGTCTCGCCGTCCATCCGGTCGATGTCGGTGGCCGGTTGCTCCCCACCCGACCCGTCGTCGGCCGGCGACTCGAAGCGTTCGAGCGCCTCGACCGGCACCTTTGGCTCTCTGCGCCAGTCGTGGGCCAGTGGCTGGACGGGTCGCCGGCCCACGACGGCGCGGGGCGCCCTGGGATCAACGATCGTCCCAGGACGCGATCGGTGACAGGGCCGCGTTCCGGTCGGATGCGTCGACCGGCGTCCCGGCGCTAGTTCTTCGGGGCCTGCCCGGGTCCCTTGACGCAGTACGGGCAGAAGGGTTCGGGGTCGACGCAGATCTTGACGCTGTCGGAGTCGTTGGCGGGGTCGAGGTCCAGCTCCTTGCCGTCGGCCGTGGCCGTGTTGGTCGTCTCTCCGATCGCTGTGGCCTTGGCATAGACGGTCAACGTGGCCGAGGCGCCACAGGCCAGGGAACCGACCCTCCATATCCCGCTCGCCGGCGCGTAGGTCCCGTCGGAGGCCGTGGCGGACACGAAGGCGAGGTTGGACGGCAGCACGTCCTTGACCGTGACCCCCGTCGCGTCGCTCGGGCCGGCGTTGCGTACGGTGACGCGGTAGATGACGGTCTGGCCCACGGTCACCCTGGTCGCATCGGCGGACTTGACCACGCTGAGGTCCACCGCCGGGTTGACCTCGGTGACGACGTCACCGCTGGTGGAGGTCAGTCGCTCCGGCTCCGGGCCGAGCCGGTTCTCGTAGCTGAGTGTCCCCCGGTTGGTCACCTTCCCCCCGCCCGCTGCGTCCCGACCGACCTTGACCTTGAACTCCACGGTGGTGCCGCCGGGCAGGCTCGTGGCGTTGGGCAGCGAGCCCCCGGCCGCGGGGGTGGCGCCGTTCCCCAAGGTGAAGGAGACCTTGCCGGACGCGGCGTCGAACGCGCCCTGGTCGTCGCCCGCCTGATCGGTCTTGTCCCCGCTGCCCGGGCCGTCGACCACCCGGAGCGAGCCGGGCACGAAGGTGGTCCCCGCAGGGACGGTGTCGGAGAGGCGCACGTTCTCCGCCGTGGCGCCGCCCTTGTTGACCGCGGTGAGGCGGTAGGTGATCACGTCGCCGACGTCGACCGGCCCTCGCGGGCTCGCGGTCTTGCTGAGGACGACGCATGGCGCGGTCGCGAAGGAGATGTCATCGAGCAGGTTGCCGATGGCGCGGTTCCCTCCGGCCGCCGAGACGGAACGGAAGGCGAACCTGGTGGTCGTCTGGCCCGCGGGCACGATGTAGGTGCCGGAGTAGGTGCCCCAGCTCCCGGTGCCGTCCGACATGACCTGCTGTTGCACCGGGGCCGCCGGGGCGCCGATGTCCACGGCCATCGTGTCGACCCCCAGCCGGCCGCGGTGGGACAGCCGCCAGTACAGCTTCGTCCCCGGGGTGGTCGCGCGGTCCTGGTACAGGGTCGAGACCTGGTTGGCGTTCAGCTCGGCGAGTTGCCTGCCCTCCTTGGGCGGGGTGTTGGTCGGGTTCGGCGGGCTGGCCCACAGCTCGATCATGTGGTCGGTGGCGCTGGTGAGCCAGCCGGGCACGTGGTTCGGCGCGCCGGGCTGCGAGGCGTCGGGGAACAAGGCCCACCCCCCGCGGCTGACGACCGGCTGCTCGAAACCGCCGTTGACCAGCGACACCTGGTCGGGGCAGGAGGCGGGATCCGGCGCGACCCGCAGAACCGCCGGGGCGGTGACGGCAGGTGCGGCGTCGGCCGGGACCGCGCCGAACAGCGTCAGCGGAAGGGCCACCGCCGCGAGGGTGGCGACCGGGTAACACATCCCTCGGATGTGCCTCATCGTGATGTTCCTCTCGTCGCAGAGAACTGCCTTCATGCACCGGGCCGGATGAACGGCGCCGGCGCCGGACGGCAGCCTCGCCCGACGAGGGCACGCGGCGGCACGCGACACGTGCGGTCGCACCAACAGTTGGCTTGATCTTGTTCAGCGCGTACCCGACCCCTCGGCATCGCCGACGGTCTGTCCGCCCCGCTGCCGGCATCCACACGCCGATCGAAAACCGGCGCGAGCCGATCCTCAGCCCCAGGCCCATCGGGGACGTCGCCGGTGCAGCGCTCGCTCGTCCTCACCCATTTCGAGCACAACCACCTACCGGCAATTCACCGAGATCACGTCACCGGCTCTTTCCACCACAGTCGCCGCGCATCGACGAAGCAGCGCACGACGTTCCGGCAACATGGACGAGCTTCCCCAGGTCGCCGGACCGGTGGCCTCCTCCGTTCCCGCCGCCACCACCGATGCGTTCGCGCTCGCCGAACCATTCAACGGACGAAACAAAAAAGCACAGAAATGCGACCGATAAAGGGGACGACACCCTCCCCCGGTCGGGAAACCAGCTTCCACCTCGCATTCAATTCGTTTCCCATTCATCTGCAAGAGCGCTTCGCGACTCTCATTTCCACAGGGGAAACGGCGCCGAGTGGAAGCGGGTTCACGTGGGCATGCGTTCGGAGGACCCGGCCATTCTGCGCGACATCGTGGCCGCCGAAATCGGGCGCGCGGGTGCGCGGGACTGGTCGGTCGCCGAGGAAGACTTCTGGTGCAAGGTCACCCCCGACGCCTACCCGATGCCCGACCAGGGATGGAAGCTGCACGTCTCCGCCACGATGCTCTCCGCCCCGCTGGCGCTCGCCCGCGTCTCGCGCGTCCTCACCGAGGCCCGTTGCGCTTTCAAGTTCCCCGCCCGGCTGAGCGACTACTGGAAACTCCTCGAACCGCACTGCAGCCGGGCGCAGGCCGGGAAGTTCATCACCGTCTATCCCCTCGACGACGCCGAGTCGGTGCGCCTGGCCGCCCTGCTCGACGACGCCACCCGGGGACTTCCCGGCCCGGTGATCCTCTCCGACCGTCCGTACCGGAAGGGCGGCATCGTCCATTACCGCTACGGCGCCTTCAGCGGGCACCGCGTGCTCGGCAACGACGGGTTCTACGAGATTCGGCTGCGTTCGCCGCAGGGCCTGCTCGTTCCCGACGAACGGCGGCCGAGCTTCTCCCCGCCGCCGTTCGCGACGTGCCCGTTCGAGGTTCCGGCGGCGAGCCCGCGCCCGCGGGCGGCCGCGGTGATGCTCAATGACCGGTTCATCGTCCGCGAAGCCGTACGGCATGCGAACCGCGGCGGCGTCTACCTCGCCGAGGACACCACCACCGGCCACGACGTCGTCGTCAAGGAGGGGCGTCCGCACGCTTGCGCCGATCTGAGCGGCCGCGACGCGCGAGATCGGATCGCGGCCGAACGTTCCTGCCTGGAAGACCTCGCCACGACCGGGATCACGCCGGCCGTGGTGGACTTCTTCGAGCAGGGCGGCCACACCTTCCTCGTCGAGGAGTTCGTGCCAGGGATCACCCTGCAGCGCTGGTCGGACGAGAACGCCGGACCGCTGGGCGAGGACGGGTTCGGCAGCGCGGCGGCGCAGGTCCTGCCCGTCGTCAGCCGCCTGACCGCGGTGCTCAAGGCGCTGCACGGCCGAGGCTACGTGTTCGGTGACCTGTCGCCGAACAATGTGATGCTCTCCCCCGGCGGCGAACTACGGCTCATCGACCTCGAACACGCGGCCGTGCCGGGCACCACCGTCATGGTGGGCGGGACTCCGGGCTACCTCGCCCCGGAGCTGGCGGGCCACACGGGAGAGTTCCGGCCCGCCCCCCACCCGAGCGCCGACCTCTACAGCCTCGGCGCGATCGTGTACTTCCTGGCGGTCGGCGCCCACCTGGACCCGCCGGGCCCCGACCAGGCGGCCAGGGTGGCGGCGGTCGCGGCGGCCAACCCCACGCTCGCCCTGCTGCGACCGCTGGTGGAGGGCCTGCTGGCGACAGAGCCGGAGCGGCGCTGGTCGCTGGACCGCTGCCTTCGCTTCCTCACCGAGACCGAGCTCGCCCCGGAGCGGGCCACCCCCCGCCACGGGACCCGGCCACCGCGGCGGATCGGCCGCCTGATCGACGACGGGATCGCGCACCTGGTGGAGACGATGGACACGAGCGAGGACGCCCCGTCGCCGTGGCCCAACGCCGCCGACGGCATCGAAGCCGATCCGTGCTCGGTCAACGGCGGCGCGGCGGGAGTCCTCGGCGTCCTGGCGCGGGCCGAACCGCACGCGCCGGCGACTGCGGAACTCGCCCGCTGGTTGAGGCGGCGGCTGGCGGCCGAGGACGTCTGGCCGCCCGGCCTTCACTTCGGGCGTTCCGGCGCGGTGTGGGCGCTGTACGACGCGGCGACGGCCATGGGCGACGCCGAGCTGGCACGGTTCGCGGTGCGGGCAGCGCGGCGGCTGCCTACCGGCCACCCCAGCTCCGACGTGACGCACGGCCTGGCCGGATGCGGCATGACGCTCTTGCACATCGCACTGGCCTCGGGAGATCTCGCGCTGCGAGACCGGGCCGCCGAGACCTTCCGGAACCTGCATCAGGCGCGGTCGTACGGCGCCGGCCGCCCGCAGTGGCCGACGCCGCAGACGTTCGACTCGGGCCTGGCCGGGGCCAACCACTTCGGTTTCGCGCACGGCATCGCCGGCATCGGGACCGCGTTGCTCCACGCGGGCCGGGCCCTCCATCAGCCGGACTGGACGGCGACCGTCCACGAGATCGCTCGCGCCCTCTACGAACATGCCGAAGTGGACAGCGACACCGCGTGGTGGCCGACGCAGCGCGGCGACCTGTCGACGGTGCGCCCGCGCCGGCCGTACTGGTGCAGCGGCTCTTCCGGGATCGGCTCCTTCCTCGTGCGGTACTGGCGCGCCACCGGCGACCCGCCCGCGCTGGACCTGGCGCGCAAGGCCGCGGCGGCCGTGCACCGCACCCGATGGCAGTCAGGACCGGTGCCGTGCCACGGACTGCCCGGCGACGGTGAATTCCTGCTGGACATGGCCGATCTCACCGGTGACGACCGCTACCAGCGGTGGGCGCGCGACCTGGCCGGATGCCTGGAGATCCGCGCGGCCGATCGTCGCGGCCGCCTGCTCGTCCCCGGACCCCACGGAGACTTCCCGCCGACCTTTCTCGCCGGTACGGCGGGGATCGTCGCCTTCCTCCTGCGGCTTCGCGACCGGTCCGCCCGGTTGTGGATGCCGGAGGAGGCCCCCAGGCTCGCCGTTCCCGCAGCGGGACGGCGATGACAGACGGCCGCACCACGGGCGGCCCCGGCATTCACAAGGAGGTGAACGACCATGTCCTTCGACGTTGAGGACCTGCAGGCGCTCCAGGAGCTCGAGCCCGGCGCCAACGAGGCGCTCCGGCTGACCAACTGCATCAAGCACTTCGGCTGCACCGACAACTGACAGCCGAACCCGCCCGCCCGGACACGGGCGGGCGGGGGTCTGTTCGACCACCAGGCGTTCGATACGCCAGTCGGTTCGATACGCCAGTCGGTTCTACACGCCAGTCGTTCGAAGTCGTTCGATCCACCAGACAAGGACAGGCCCGGGCCCGTGCACGATCGTCCCCTCGTCGCTTCGGAGAAGGCTCCCGCCACCGGCACCTGGCGCAGGGTCGTGCGGCTGTTCATGCCGCACCGGCTCGCCATCTGCTTCGTCGTCCTGCTCGTCGTGGCCTACTCCGCGCTGAACGCCGCCGTCCCGTTGCTGACCCAGCTGGTCTTCGACCGGGCGCTGTTCGGCGCGGGCGGCCCCGATCTGCCGCTGCTCGCGCTGATCGCCGGCCTGGCGGCGGCCACCGCCTGCGCGGTGGGCGTGGTGGATCTCGGCCAGACGTGGGTGTCGGCCCGCGTCGCGCAGCAAGTGGTGCACGCGCTGCGCGTGGAGCTGTTCGGCCGTCTCCAGCGCATGCCGCTGGCCTTCTTCGCAGCGACACGAGGCGGCGAGATCCAGTCGCGGCTGGCCAACGACACCGCTCAGATCGAGCACGCCGTCAAGGACACCCTGCCCGGCACGCTGTCCGGCGTCATCGGATTCGTGGCCGCGGCTGGCGCGATGGTGGCACTCTCACCCCGGCTCGCGGGCGCCGCCCTGGTTCTCGCACCGATCGTCGTCTGGGTGGCCTCCCGCTCCGGGCGAGCGCTCAAGAACGTGTCGGAGGTGAGCCAGCGCTCTCGCGCGCACCTGTCGTCCATCGTGGCTGAGCGGCTGTGCCTGGGCGCCGTCACCCTGGCCAGGGTCCACGGCAGAAGCGCGGACGAGGCCGGCAGGTTCGCCGCGGAGAGCCGGCGGCTGATCCGGCTCGGGGTACGCTCCGGGCTGGTGGCCCAAGGGGTGCTGAGCGCGGGACACGTCTTCTTCGTGCTGACCCCCTATCTGGTGTTCGTGGCGGCGGGGCTGTCCGATGGGATCACCCCCGGCACGCTGGTCGCCTTCACCGTGCTGCAGGCCAGGCTGTACCAGCCTCTGTGGCAACTCCTGCACGTCTCCACCGAGTTCCGTTCCGCCCAGGGAGCCTTCGAGCGGGTCTTCGACTACCTCGACATGGAGCCCGCGCCCGAGCTGGAGCCCGGGCCTGATCCACGGCCGGCCCCCTCCCCCGGGCCCGGCGCGCTCACCGTCCGTGAGGCCACTTTCCGGTACGCCGCGGAGGATCGGGACCGTCCCGCGTTGGACGGCGTGAGCCTCACCCTCGCGGCCGGATCCACCACGCTGGTCGTCGGTCCGAGCGGCTCGGGCAAGACGACACTCGGCCACCTGCTCGCCGGCCTGCACGCGCCCACCGAGGGGTCGGTCCGCGTCGACGGGGCGGAGATCGGCCGGCCGTCGCCCGGGCGGGTCTGCATCGCCACGCAGGAGCCCTTCCTCTTCCAGGGCTCGATCGCCGACAACCTCCGGTACGCCGCCCCCGACGCCACCGCGGACGATCTCGTGCGCGCCTGCCGGCTCGCCCACGTCCACGAGCGGATCATGGCACTTTCGGACGGATACGACTCGCTGGTCGGAGAGCGGGGAGCGCTGCTGTCCGGCGGCGAACGACAGCGCATCGCCCTGGCTCGCGCGCTCCTGGCCGACGCGTCAGTGCTGGTGCTCGACGAGGCCACCTCCGCGCTCGACCCGATGACCGAGCTGGAGGTCGTCAAGGCGATCCTGGCCGAGCGGGCCGGACGGACCACGGTGATGATCACCCACAGGTTCGGCGTGCTCGACTCCTTCGACACCGTCGTGGCCCTGGACGAGGGCCGGGTGGCGGAACACGGAGCTCGCCTCGACCTGCTCGGCGACCGGCACGGGTGGTACGCGCGGACGGTCCGCGCTCAGACCGGCGCCGCATGAGCCGAACGGCCCCTTTCGGGCGAGCGAGGGCCGGACGAGGCCCGGCCCGGCCCGGTCACCGCACCGCGCGGCGGTGACGTGAGCGTCACACCTGAGGGGGCTTCACGTACGTCACCCGGACGTTCAGGTAGGTGGAGCCTCCATAGTCGTGCCCACGGATGGCGAGCAGGTTGCAGCACTCCAGGTACTCCGCCGGGACGACGACGTCGATGGCGCCGGTCCTGCAGTAACCGCTCCTGACCGATTGCACGAGATGGCCGTTCAGATAGACCTGGGCGTCGTTGTCTATCGTTCCTTGGATGCGGACCTGCTGCGCGTTGCGCGGGAGATGGAGCCAGTGGCGCACCAGGATGTCGGTGTTGCGCGCCCATGACGTCTTGACGTTCTCGGGAGTGTTGAACGAGCAGCCGCTGGCGGTGCCGAAGCCGGCCTGACCCGTCTGCCACTCACTGTCGTCGAAGCCCCGCTCGTAGAACAGGGGAACGTCGGTCGCGGGCGGCACCTGGCGGTACCTCCAGCCCGTGCTGTTGTAGTCGAGTTCCGTCACGACGGTCTCGCGCCCGTTCGCGGGCTGGGCTGCGGACGCCGGTGAGGTGACGGACATGGCCATGGTGGCCAGCAGCGCAGCCGCCGCCACTCCTGTGGACAGCAAGCGCGATGGTTTCGGCATGAACGGTCTCCTTGTCAATGGCTCGAGATGGTCCGTACGGGAGCGCACCAAAATTCAGGTATGGCCATCGAAGGGGCCAAAACTTTTGGTGCGCTCGCCGATTCGGGGACACAGAACCACAGCCGCCGCCGCGTAGATGGCGGTGACCACGGCATTCGTTATTCCTTGCCGAAAGGTTTCCGCTTCTGTTCCGGTGCTGAACCGAGCGCGAACGGCTCGTCAGGCGAGGGCGACCAGGTCGCGGTAGTCCTCGCTCCACAGGTCCTCGTCCGCGTCGGGCAACAGCAGCACACGGTCAGGACGCAGGGCGTCGATGGCGCCCTGGTCGTGGGTCACCATCACGATCGCTCCAGGGTAGGAGCCGACCGCAGCCAGGACCTCGTCGCGGGAGACGGGGTCGAGGTTGTTGGTCGGCTCGTCCAGCAGCAGCACGTTCGCTCCGGAGTGCACCAGCCCGGCCAGGGCCAGCCGGGTCTTCTCCCCGCCGGAAAGCACCCCGGCGGGCTTGTCCACGTCGTCGCCGCTGAACAGGAACGCGCCCAGGACCTGCCGGGCTTCGCCGTCCGTCAGGTGCGGGGCGGCGTCGGTCAGGTTCTGCCGAACCGTACGATCGGGGCGCAAGGTGTCGTGTTCCTGGGCGAAATAGCCCAGGCGCAGCCCGTGCCCGCGCACCACTCGCCCCGCATCCGGCAGCTCCTCACCGGCCAGGATGCGCAGCAGGGTGGTCTTGCCCGCGCCGTTGAGACCGAGCACGACCAGGCGGCTGCCCCTGTCCACGGCCAGGTCGACCCCGTCGAGGACCTGGCGGCCGTCGTAGGACTTGGCCAGGCTGACCGCGCCCAGCGGTATCCGCCCGCACGGGGCCGGTTCGGGCAGCCGGATTCTGGCCACCTTCTCGGTCCGGCGAGCCGGTTCCAGTTCCGCCAGCATGCGGTCCGCGCGCCGGGCCATGCTGCGGGCCATGACGGCGGTGGCCGAGCGGGCCTTCATCCTGTCCGCCTGCGCGTGCAGCGTGGCGGCTTTGCGCTCGGCGTTCGCCCGCTGCCGCTCCCGCCGCCGCCGGTCCGCCTCGCGCTGGGTCAGGTAGGCGTCCCAGCCGGTGTTGTGGATGTCGATCGCCGCGCGGGTGGCGTCCAGGTGGAAGACCCGGTTGACGACCTCGGCGACCAGCCCGGTGTCGTGGCTGATCAACACCAGACCGCCCTGATGGCCTCGGAGGAAGGTACGGAGCCAGGCGATCGAGTCGGCGTCCAGGTGGTTGGTCGGCTCGTCCAGCAGCAGCGTGCCGCCGTGGCCGGCGAACAGGATCCGGGCCAGCTCCACCCGGCGTCGTTGCCCGCCGGACAGGTTGCCGACCGGCCGGCTCAGCACCCGGTCGGGCAGCCCGAGCCCGGCGGCGACCCGAGCGGCCTCGGCCTCCGCCGCGTACCCGCCGCCGGTCTGGAATGCCGCCTCCGCGCGGGCGTAGGCGTTCATCGCCCGCTCCAGGGCGGCAGGCCCGGTGGCCGCGGCCATCGCGGCCTCGGCCGCGCGCAGCCGGCGCAGAGCCCGGTCCAGGCCACGGGCCGACAGGATCCGGTCGGTGACGGTCACGGCGGGGTCGGCCGCGCGCGAATCCTGGGCGAGGAACTCCACCGCCCCGGTACGGCTGATCGTCCCGGCGGCCGGCTTGGCCAGCCCGGCCAGGGCGGTCATCAGGGTGGTCTTGCCCACGCCGTTGCGGCCGATCAGGCCGATGCGGTCGCCGGGGGACACCGTGAAGGAGATGTCAGAGAGCAGCAGGCGGGCACCCGCGCGCAGCGCGACATCGCGAACAGTAATCATGTCGAAACGCTCCGAGAAAGCTGGAGGACACACTTCTGGCGTGGAAGCGGGTCCTCAGCTAGGAGACTCGGGGCGTCGACATGCCCCCCATGCTAGCCCACACGGTGGGCGCCGGACCGGATCCCTGTGCGGGGCCGGGCCGCGGTGGCCAGGTCCACCGGCACGGGGAGAGAGCCGACGTCGAGGCGCGGGTTCTCGCGGGTGGGCGCGTCCGGCGACTCATCGAGCACGACCAGATCCTCGGCGGTACGGGTGCCGGTCACCGGTGTGCGCCGGCGTAGAAGGCACGGGCGGCGAAGCCGATCCACTCGGGGCGTTCCCAGGTGCTCCAGCGGGCGCGGGCCTGTTCGTCGATCCTCGCGGCCGTCTCGTCGGCGGAGACTCCGGCCGCGCGCAGCCGTGAGGCCTCCCCGTACACGTAGCCGAGGTAGTCGCGGACGTCGCGGATCAAGGAGACGCCGGCCACCTCCCCGTGGCCGGGCACGACGATCTCGGGCTCGCGGGCGGCGAGTTCGTCGAGCACGCCGATCCAGGCCGCGCCGTCCACGTCGACGTCGTACGGCGGGAAGTACGGGGCGATCGGGAAGATGCGGGTCTCGATCAGGTCGCCGCCGAACAGCACCCGGTCGTCGATGACGATGACCTGGTCGGAGCCCGTGTGCGCCGGGCCGACCGCCCGCAGCTCCGCCTTGCGCCCGCCTAGGTCGAGCTCGGCCCGGCCCTCGTAGACAAGGTCGGGATCGACGAGTTCGACGCCTTCGAGCTCGGCCGCCGCGGCGGCGCTCAGCCCCTTGAACATCTCGACGTAGGCGGCGCCCTTGCGGTGCAGCTCCGCGCGCTGGGAGGCGTTGTAGACGATCGTCGCGGCGCCCTTGAACGCCTGCGCCCCGAACCCGTGCTCGGGGTGGAAATGCGTGAGGGTCAGGTACAGGTGCCGGTCGCCGGCCAGGCGCCGGGCCTGCTCCAGGACGTGGGCGCCGTTGCGGGGGCCCATGCCCGTGTCGATGACCAGTGCGGCGTGCTCCCCCACGACGATGCCGACGTTCGGGACGAGCTCGACGCGGTTGTCAGGGATGACGTACACGCCGTCGGCCAGCTCGACGGGCCCGCCGCGCACGATCGGCGGCGGGCTCGTCCGTACGTCGGGAAGGTCGCTCAGGTCGGGGGACGGGTTCGGCGTCAGGTCGGCGGGGCACATGATCCGGCTCCAATCTGAACAGTGTTGAGATGCCTGGGAGCGTAGCAGAGAACTGAGCAGTGTTAAGATCGGGCGATGGCAAAAGGGCGATACCACCACGGCGACCTGCGCAGCGCACTGCTCGACGCCGCCGAGGCCCTCGTACGCGAGCGCGGCACCGACGGCTGGTCCCTGCGCGAGGCCTCGGCGCGCGTCGGCGTCAGCCCCAGCGCCGCCTACCACCACTTCGCCTCCCGCGACACGCTGGTGCGCGCCCTGTCCGAGCGGACGCTCGCCTGGCTCGGGGAGCGCCTGCGCCAGGACTGCGAGCACGCGTCCGGCCAGGGGGACGACCCTCAGCGGCGGCTGATCGCCCTGGGGCGCAGCTATGTGAGCTGGTCGCTCGACGACCCGGCCGTCGCCCGGCTCGTGCTGCGTGGCGGCGCCACCGCTCCGGACTCCGCCATCTCCCCCCACCCGCACGACGTGCTCACCGCGGAACTCGACCGGCTCGCCGATGCCGGCGCCCTGCCGGAACCCGCTCGAGAGGGAGCCGAGTTCGTGCTGTGGGCGGCGCTGCACGGGCTGGCCGTGCTGCTGGCCGACGGCCTGGTCCGCTTCGACGACCCGCGCGCGGTCGAGCTCCAGACCGAGCGCGTGGTCCGTACCACGCTCAACGGCCTGGCCCAGGAGGCGTCGCACGCGGCGGGCCGCCCCGCGGGCCGCTCGGCTCACACCGAGCGCCTGGCCCGCCGTTCGCGTGGATGACACCCTTTCGAGGGGGTACGTCTTTCGACCGGCGGCGCGCCGGTGACGGTCACGCCCGGATCCCGGCCTGCTGTGTGTGCTGGGGGGCTACGCAACATCATGCGGCCCTCGACCACGCCCCGCCGGGACCGGCCCGAAGAGCTCGCCCTCCAAGACGTAGAGACGGATTCTCCTCCGCCGCGATGAGTTCCGACCCCGCCGCCGGTATGTACTCACGAGCTCGTCGGAGTACCTCGGGCGAACCGATCACAAGGGAGAATCGAAATGTCGAACAGTCGTGCGGCAGACGAGGCCGCCATCCAGGCCGTGCTGGTCGACTCCTACAAGGCGTGGGAGGCAGGCGACGCCGACGGCATGGTCGCCAACTACACCGCGGACGCGACCGCCATCATGACCGGCTCGCTCCGCGACAGCCGGGAGGTGATCCGTCAGAGCATGGCCTTGGCCTTCGAGGGGCCGCTCAAGGGCAGCTCGACCTACAACAAGCAGCTCGGCATCCGCTTCGTCGGCAGGGACGGGGCGATCGTCATCAGTGAGTCCGCGATCCTGTTCCCCGGCGAGACCGAGGTCGCGGACGAGGCGCGTAAGGTGAACTGCACCTGGGTCTTCGAGAAGCGGGACGGCCAGTGGCTGATCGCCGCCTATCACAACAGCCCGGTGCTGGCGCCTGCGCTGTGAACTCTTCCCTGTAACCAGCAGTGATCGCGTGCAGGGCCATGACCAACATCGGACGGAAGCCCTGCATCGCGGTGAGCCCGGTTCCTTGGTGTGACGTTTCATACCGGCGCCCCTACCTACGAGATTTGAGATGTATGCCATGGCAGGCCGTTGATGACCGCGCGGGGAGGGCTATCCGCCCACTGCGGATGCTCACTGCAGTCGCCGGATATGGTGACTGCGGCTGCAGCGGAGACGGGGGGCGCCGCGTGATGACGGGGCAGGAAGGCTTCGATCGTCGGATCGAACCGTTCCGGACGGAGTTGCTGGCGTACTGCTACCGGATGCTCGGATCGGCTCACGACGCAGAGGACTTGGTCCAGGACACGTACCTGAGGGCGTGGCGGGCACGGGAGCAGTACGACGACACCCGCAGCTCACTGCGCACCTGGCTCTACCGGATCGCGACGAACGCCTGCCTGACCGCCCTGGAGGTCCACGGTCGCCGGCCGCTGCCGTCGGGGCTGGTGGCCGCGTCGGATCCGCTCGGGCCGCTCGTCCAGGGAGAGCACGTCCCCTGGCTCCAGCCCTTGCCGGACTCGCTGCTGGACGCGGGCGATCCGGCTGGGGCCGTGATGGACCGCAGCAGCCTGCGTCTGGCGTTCGCCGCCGCCCTGCAGCACCTGTCGGCGCGTCAGCGCGGTGCGCTGATCCTGCGTGACGTGCTCAGCTTCTCCGCGGCCGAAACAGCGGAAATCCTCGGCACCACCGTCGTGTCGGTGAACAGTTCCCTGCAGCGCGCGCGTACTCGCGTCAAGGAGGTCGGAGTCCGGCAGGAACGGGTCAGCGAGCCGCCTGCGGCCGAGCAGCGGGCCTGGGTCGAACGCTACATGAGGGCATTCGAGCTGGCCGACGTCGAGGGCCTCAAGCGGCTGCTCACCGAGGACGTGATCATGGAGATGCCGCCGATGCTCAACTGGTTCGCCGGACGCGACAACTACGGCCTGTTCATGGAATGGGTCTTCGGGGCGGCCGGGAAGGACTGGCTCCTCAAGGAGGTCGCGGCCAACGGCGGCCAGCCCGGATTCGCCGCCTATCAACGCGTCGGCGACGGGTACTCCCTGCACACGCTCCAGATCTTCACCGTCACCGACGAGGGCATCAGCCGGAACTCCGTCTTCCAGGACCCCGACATCTACGCGACTTTCGGCCTCGCGGCCAAACTCGACGACCAGGGACTTGCCATCGCCGAGGCCTAGGCCGTCTCCCGTGATCATGTGACGGGGTCTCGGAGCCAGATCCGGATCGAGGCGACATCGAGGGTTCCTTGGTAGATGCGCTCGCGCTCGTCGAAGTGGGTGGCCATCGGCCCGATGCTGGCGGAGCTTGTTGACGCGGCGCTCGACGGTGTTGCGCTCCTTGTACCGCATACGCCTTGTCACCCATCGCGCGGGCGGGCCGCTTGCGCGGCCTGACCGGCCCGCGCCGCCGGATGAGGCCACCTCGGGAGCGGCCCAGCGCCTCCCGGCTCGACGTCACCCGTTCGTGATCTTCATCGGCCCCTTTGACGGGATGTCGAGGGCCGGGGCGCGCCGTGCCCTGGCCGCGTGCTGGTGGGCGCGCACCACCGTGGAGTCGGCGCTGACCGTCCAGTCCTCGCCCTCGGCCTCATCGCACCCCGCCCGGAGCCCATCGAGGATCCGCGCCCAGGTCCCATCCAGCGACCAGCGGCGATGCCGGTTGTAGGCCGTACCCCAGCCCGTGCTCACCGGCAGCAGCGGCTCCAGCCGCCCCTCACGTTAACGATCTACACCCGACCAGCGCGAAAGATCAGTTGATCAACACGAGTCGCCTTGATCGACGGGGCGGCGCGGGAACGGCCGTTTCGAGTCGACGGTGGCTCTCAGGATGGGAAGCGATCGGCCCGGAGCGACCTCTCGCTCCCCGACACGCTCGGCCCCCATCCGCAGGTAGAACGCTTCGGCGTGCGGGTCGGACTCGATGGTCAAGGTATGGAAGCCGGCGCTGCGCGCCGATTCGACGGCGTGTTCCCAGAGCGTACGCCCCAGACCGGTACCGATAACCTCGGGTTCGAGGAAGAGGTCCGCAAGTTCGCCGTGCGGGGGTTCGCCAGAGATCTGGTAGTACCCCGCCAGCGCGCAGTCCCGCTCCGCGACGACGACACGACCGTCACGAATGGCGGCGGAACTGATCGACAACATCTCCGCCATCCGGTCCAGCATCGCCTGCGGATAACCCCAGTACGCCTTCGAACGCCGAGTAAGCGCGGTGAGCGCATCCGCTTCACCGGGCACGGCGGCTCTCAATATGATCTTGTTCACCACCACAGTATCGCCCTCCCTGTCCAACCGGTGCACGGCGCGTCGTCTGCTGAAACGCAAGGCGATCTCGATCGCCGTCGCGACCGTCTCCGCCAGCATCGGGCCGTGGCCACCCGAATCGGCCAGTGCGGGTCGATCACAGGGGTCAGCCCGATGTCGCACGCCTCGCTGAGCAGCAGGGCGACCATGGTGGTGGCCAGGTCCTCCATGCTTCGAGGACCCGCACGCCGGCAACACCCGGGTGCAGTGGTTCGTCACCGTGTACACCCACGTGCTCGGGGCTGGGCGCGCGCGCCGAGCGCCGAGCGCCCACCATCATCGCCAGGCCTACTTCGCGAAGTTCGTGGCGAGCTTGTCGAACTCGCGGTCCGGCAGCGTCCTGTTGAGCTCCAGGAGCTTGTCGGCCAGCCAGCCGACCGCGTACCGCGTCTCGGGCCGGGCGGCCTCGACGGCCTCCCGGATGGTGGTGGCGACGACGCCGGGGTCGCTGCCCTGGCTGTTCTCGCCGAGCTGGGCCTCGGCGTGCGCGGCCATGGCCTCGGCGACGGCCCGGTACGCGGTCGTACCGGAGATCTCGCGAAGGTCCTGTGCCGTGCGGTCCTCGAAGTCGGTCCTGATGATGCCCGGCTGGATGATCACGACGTCGATGCCGAACGGCTCCACCTCCATGCGCAGGCTGTCGGAGTAGGCCTCCAGAGCGTGCTTGGCCGCGTAGTACCAGCAGCCGAGCGGCAGCGCGATCTCGCCGCCGACGGAGGAGACGTTGACGATCGTGCCGGAGCCATGCTCGCGCATGTACGGCAGGGCGAGCTGGATCAGCCGGGCCGGGGCGAAGACGTTGACCTCGAACTGGTCGTGCGCCAGGTCGAGGGGGATGTCCTCGGCCGCGCCGTGCAGGACGGTGCCGGCGTTGTTGACCAGGACGTCGATGCGGCCCTGCTCGGCGACGACGGTGCCGATGACGCGTTCGAGGTCCTCCGGCCGGCGGACGTCCAGCGCGAGGGCGTGTCCGCCGGCGTCGCGGATGTCGGCCATCTTGGGTACGCGCCGCGCGGCGCCGTAGACGATGTGACCGGCGCGGAGGAGCTCGAGTGCGGTGGCCTTGCCGATTCCGGCGGAGGCGCCGGTGACGAGAACGACCTTCTCCATGGTGAAACCTCCTTTTGGGTCTGCGAGAACGCTAGGCTCGTGTTCCGGAATTCTCCAACTCGAAGAACCTATATACGCAGGTCAGAGGCTATATATTGGTGCAATGAGCTTGTAGCTGAGTGCAACTGTCGCCCACTGCCTCGACCGGGAGGGACGACATGCCAGGAGACCGGCTGACCGTCGAGGATCGCCGCCGCATCGCCGAAGGGCTGGCGGCCGGCCTGACCTACGCGGAGATCGCCCGCCGGCTGGGCCGGTCCAGGTCCACCGTCACCCGCGAGATCGCCAGGAACGGTGGCCCGCACGGCTACCGGGCGGCGCGCGCGCAGCAGGCGACGAACTGGCGTGCCCGCCGCCGCAGACGCGCTCCCCACGCCGGCGTTCCGCACACCACCGGCGACCGGGACCTCCGCACGGCCGGGGAGTTCGAGGAGCAGTTCGTCGCCATGATGATCGAGGGCGGGATGTCACCCATGACGGCCAGGGTGTTCGCCGCGCTCTTCCTCAGCGAGGGCGGCAGCCTGACCGCCACCGAACTCGCCCAGCGGCTCCACGTCAGTCCGGCGACGATCTCCCACGCCACCAAGTGGCTGGGGCAGCGGCAGATGATCGCCCGGGAGCGTGAGGCGCGCCGGGTGCGGTACTTCGTCGCCGAGGATGTCTGGTACCACACGTGGGCGGCCAGCGCCCGGTCGATAGCGATCTGGGCCGACACCACGCGACACGGCATCGGGATCTTCGGCGCCGACACACCCACCGGCGACCGGCTCCGCACCACCAGCCAGTTCTTCGAACTCCTCGGCCACGACATGGGGCAGGCGGCAGAGCATTGGCGGCAGGCACTCTCCATGCAACGCCTGCGGTGAACCCCGCACGTCGGGGCCTGTACGGGTGACAACGACGCCCTGCGGCTGCGGCCTCCCGGGCTATCTCCCCAGATGCCTGGGACTCGGTGTATCGCCTGCGTATCGAAAATCGCATACGCCACCGCAACAGACTTCCGTCTTTAGTCGAGGCCCAGACCTGCAACGGTCGGTTTGTCGATCAGCAAAGGATCGTGATCATGGACTCGGATATCAATCGGCGGCGGCTGCTCGGGTGGGGCGGGGTGGCGGCCGCCGGCGTGGTGGCGGCCGGCGCGCCGCTGGTGGACGCCCGACCCGGGCATGCCATGGCTGCGGGACAGCACCGTCCGGCCCCGACCGGCCACGGCATCCCACCGGACACCCGTCCCGGCGGAGCCTACGACCGATACGTGGCGAAGCTGGCCTCCGAGGGCAAGTTCTCCGGCGTGGTGCTGTTGTCGCACAGGGGCCGGACGGTGCTGTCCCGCAGCTACGGCATGGCCGACAGGGAGAAGGGGATCCGCAATCACGAAGGCATCGCGTTCAGCCTCGGCTCGGCGGGCAAGCCGTTCGGCGCGGTGGCCATCTTGCAACTGGCGCAGCAGGGCAAGCTGAGCCTGTCGGACACGGTGGGCGCCCACCTGAAGGGCTACGCCAAGGACATCGCCGAGCGGGTGACCATCCACCACCTGCTCTCCGGCACCTCCGGGCTGAACACCCCGGAGGAGGACGTACGACGCATCTTCCAGAGCCGGAGGGAGGTGCAGGAGTATTACGAGCAGTGGGCCCAGCGGTCGAAGGTGGTGGCCCCGCCCGGCACTCCCACCGGCCACTCCGGCGCCGATATCGCCATCCCCGCGCGGATCGTGGAGGCCGTGACCGGCACGACGTACTGGGACTACGTCCAGGAGAACATCTTCAAGCGCTGCGGCATGACCGGCTCGGCGTTCTACACCCGGCCGCAGTGGCTCACCGACAAGCACATCGCGCACCCTTACATGACGTTGGCTGACGGCAGCGTGGTGGACGCGGTCCGCAACCTGGACAAGAGCAGCTCGCATCAGTCCACGCTGGGCAAGAACCCGGGCCGCAGCTTCATCGACGCCCCCGGGGACGGCGGCTTCGCCACCGCGCCGGATCTCGTCCGATTCGCGCACGCGCTGAGCGACGGCACGGTGCTGGACCGGCCCTACGCCGAGTTGCTCACCGGGGCCAAGATCCCCCACAGCGGTTCGTCGTTCGGGGCCTACGACATGCCGGTCCGTATCGTCAACGGCCAATGGGTGTTCGGGCGCGGCGGTGGCAACCCCGGTGTCAGCGCCAGCTGGAACATCTACCCGTACACCGGCTGGGTCGGCGTGGTCCTCGGCAACTGCGACGGCCTGCCGCTGCAGGAGATCACCGCGCGGGAGATGCAGGCCGTCACCGGGGGTTCGCCCGGCGGCGGGGGTGGTGGCTGAAACGGTCCGGCGGCAGCGCCGTGCGCACCATCGCCGTTCATGAACTCTGACGGTGAACGGTGGTCAGCTCGGATACCTCGCGGACGCCTCGCAGCGGAGAGAAGAACAGGAACAGCGGCGCCAGGGCGAGACCGATCCCGATGACCAGCAAGGTGGCACGCACCCCGATCAGCGAGCCCAGACCGCCGCCGAGCAGGCCGCCGACCGGCAGCGCCCCCATCACCAGAAAACGCATGGTGGCGTTGACCCGTCCGAGAATCGCCGGCGGCGTCACCGCCTGCCGGTAGCTGACCTGGGTGATGGCGTAGATCAGCTGGCCGCCGCCGCCGAAGACGATGCCCGCCACGAACAGGCCCAACCGCCAGTCGTCATGGGTGAACGGAATGAGGAGGTTGACCGGACTGGTCAGCAGGGCCGACATCCAGATGATCCGGGCGGAGCCCAGCCGGTTGGCCAGTCTGGTCGCGATCGCCGCGGCGACCAGCGCCGCCGCCGAGCCGATCGAGAAGATCATGCCGGCCACGCCGGCGGACACTCCGACGACCTCGACCAGGAACAGCACGGTCAGCGCGGTCGCCGCGGTGAACAGCAGATTGGAGATCGCGCTGGTGGCGGCGATGGCGCGCAGCACCGGATTGCCCCACACGAAGGCCATGCCCTCGCGGGCGTCCTGGACCATCCCGCGCCGCTCGGCGGCCGGCTCGGGCCCCGGCTCACGCGTGCGGATGCCCCACAGACAGGCGGCGCTGGCCAGGAAGCTCACCGCGTCGGCCAGCAGCGCGTTGGCGGCGCCGACCAGCTGCACCAGCCATCCACCGAGGCTGGGGCCGGCGATCTGCCCGCCCGCGCGGATCGTCTCCATCGTCGAGTTGCCCTGGATGAGGTCCTTACTGGGGACGATCGAGGGCAGATATGTCTGATATCCGATCTCGAACACGACCCGCATCAGGCTCAGGACCGCGGCTGTGGCCAGCAGCAGGCCGAAGGTGAGCCACTGCACGGCGGCGGCCACGGTGACCGTCACCAGGGCCAGCGCCCGCACCACATCGGTGCCGATGAGAATCGGCCGGCGTCGTCGGCGGTCCAACCAGACCCCGGCCGGTAACCCGATGAGCAGGAACGCCCCGTTCTGGACGGCCACCAGGACGCCCAGCTGGAAGGGCGTCGCGTGCAGGAGCAGGACGGCGGTCAGCGGGAAGGCGATGGCGGTGACCTCTGTGCCGATCTGGGTGACGGTCTGCCCCAGGATGAAAAGCTGGTAGTCCCGAGTCCGCCAAAGAGGCACCTGCGCTGATTCTTCCATATGACTTCTGCTTCCCCAGGCCCGGACGGCGATGGTCGAGACCCTGCGCGTTCTCGCTGATCCGTTTCCGCGGTGACGCCGTGCGCGCGGGGAAGCAGACGAGCCCCCTGGCCGGCGCGCCGCAGGAGTGGCCGGCCAGGGGCTCCAGACGTCAGGCCTGTCTGCGGGCCTCGGCTCCTCCCCACGTCTGCAGGTACGCCTCGGCCCCGGCCAGCATGTCCTGGGCGAACTCGTCACCGGCGTACTTGCGCATGTCCTCGATCCAGTCGGGCACCAGCCCGTAGTGGGCCACGCCGTCGGTGTTGACGTCCCAGACGCGGTCGCCGGTGCGCAGCCGGTCGAGGGTGACCGCGCCGTCGAGCGACGTGAACGGATAGGTGACGGCGCTGCCCTGGCGGGGTCCGGGGAGCGGGCCCATGCCGTTGGTGTCGAGGCCGTAGCCGTAGCCGGGGCGACCGAACTCCTCGCGCAGCGGCTTCGTGGCGCGCCAGCCGGCGGTGAAGGAGTCGGCGGGCGAGCCGTACGCGGTCACCATGCCGCCGAGCCGGTAGACGCGGCGGAAGTAACCGGGGTCCGCCCAGCTGTGTGAGGAGATGACGCCGGGGTACTTGGCGCTCTCCAGCAGGTCGAGCGTCTGGGCGGCGGCCTTGACGCTCATGTGGTCGAGCTCGACGAGCATGCCGCGTTTCATCATCCCCTGGACCATGTAGGCGCCCAGCGAGGTCAGGCCCCTGGTGTTGCAGTGCGGCGCCGGGGGGTAGACCGGCAGGCCGACGCCGGCCGGCAGCCACTTGGCCAGCTCGGGCGGCAGCACTCCGGCCGGGTCGATCGTGTTGTCGTGCTCGGGTCCCGTGCACGTCCTGGCGCTCCAGAAGGAGCCGCTCGCCAGGAAGTTGCCGAGGTTGACGATCACGCCGGTGGTCCCGGAGTCGAACCGGACGCCGCACAGGGCGTTGTCGTACTTGTGGCAGACGAACATGCTGCGGACGCCGATCTGGTACATCTCGTCCAGGCCGCGGTCGATCTGCGCCTTGGTGCAGTGCGGGATCCCCCAGGTCTGGCGGCAGCCGAACGGCTCGGAGGTCTCGATGCCCAGGACCACGGCCAGCTTGCCGGCCGCGATCACCTGCCTGGCCTCGGCGGTCGACTTCACCACCCGGAACCAGCCCTGGCCCGGGCCGCCGCTCTGGGCGTCGATGTAGTCCTGCAGCTCGAAGGTGCGCTGTGCCTCCAGCTTGAGCGTGGCCATCTCGTCGCAGGTGTTGCGCTTGAGCGGGTAGATCTCGCAGAGCTGCCGGTTGGCGACCAGGTCGTTGACGAAGATCCGGAGCCCGCCGCGCCAGGCCCGTTCGAGCCACTTGTAGTAGCCCTGCTGGTGGGTGAGGGAGTCGTGGGCCGGCCAGTCCTTGAACGTCGGCCAGCCGACCGGGTCGTGCTTGCCCACGGGGGTGCCGTGGCGGGTGAAGTTCTCGAACCAGGCGAGCGATCCGTCGGGCTGGTGGTCGGGGCAGTCGACCAGGGCGTGCTCGATGCCGTCGAGGTCGAACGGCTTGCCACAGATCAGGCTGCCGCCGAACGCCTCGTTCGCCATGAGATGGCTGTGGGCGTCGACGAGGCCGCGGACCGGGTTCGCGGATCCGGCTGGTTGCCCGACCGCCCCGACCTCGGACTCCGGGGCGGCATGGGCGGCGGCGGTGGTCCCCGCCAGAGGAAGGGTGACCAGCAGGGCCACCCCGATGATCCTGGAGATGTTACGTAACATGAGCGCACCTCACGAATCGGCTGCCTTATGGTCCGCCTCTGTTACTCGCCGGTCAAGATGTAAGTCCGACGCGCATGCCCCGCGATGATCTGTCGCGGTCGACTCAGCGGTGCGCGGTGAGGGTGTAGGCACCTCGGGTGCAGCCGGTGACGCGCCAGCCGCCCGCGGTCTGCCGGGCCGCGACGCCCGTGACTCCGGTGCCACGAACGACCGGCCGGGCGCCGCCGGGGAACCAGACGTCCAGGCCGCACCCGCTGCCCTCGCCCTCGGCCGTGAGACTCGCCGGGCCCGACGTGAGGCGGGTCAGGCGGCCGGGGGCGGAGCGGGGGTAGGGGCGTGAGAGCTCGGCGACGTACTCGGGGGGCGGGGGCAGGTCCTTCCCGGTGGCACAGTCCTCGATCATGAGGTTGCCGCCGGTCTCGGCGCCGGCTCCGGCGTGGGCGTCGCCGCAGGACTGCTTCCAGACCCAGAACGCGCCCCCGATGCGGTGCCGATCCTCCTGGTCCGTGTAGGTGGCGATCGGGGCCGAGGCGGGGTCGCCGAACCAGCCCCACTCCCCCGACCAGAGCCCGGCGCCGTAGTACGCCGCCGCCCGGCTCGCCAGGTCGAAGCCGCGCTCGATGCTCGTGACGGTGAGGCCGGTGCCCTGGTCGATGGTGATCGACTCGTTGTAGAGGTGGGGGGCGAAGACGAGCAGCCGGTCGTCGGTGAAGTCCTTGGGCACCGAGACCTCGAAGCCGAGACCCGACCAGAGGACGGACGGTTCGAAGAAGACCAGATGCGGGAAGCCGAAGCCGCGCCTCTCCCCCGCCCTGATGGCCTTGATCGCGCGGTCGTAGTAGCGGCCGAGCAGGACGCCGGAGGTGATCGGCGGGGCCTCGCCGAAGCCGGGCTCGTTCAGCAGGTCGTATCCGGCGACCATGGGCTCGTTGGCGAACCGCTCGGCCAGCATGCCCCAGGCGGCGACCAGGCGGGTCTGGATGCCGTCCCTGTCCTGGTAGAAGTTGGTGAAGGCGCGGGCGACGGCCGGAGAGATGTCGCGTCCGGTGAACTCGCACCTGGGGGCGCCGTCGAAGCGGTCGGCCCAGGTGGGGGCGCCGTCCCAGCCGTGCATCGGGACACCGTCGTCGCAGGTGGTGCCGGGGGCGGCGGCGACGCCCTTGCCCCAGGCGTCCTGATGCATGTCGATGACCGTGCGCAGGCCGTGCTCGGCCGCGGTCCGGACGGCCCAGGAGATCCTGGCGAGGTAGGCGGGGTCGTAGTGGCCGGGCCGGGGTTCCAGGGCCGACCAGGACAGGGCGAGGCGGATGACGTTGAAGCCCATCCGCTCCATGCCGGCGAAGTCGGCCTCGGTGAGCGGTCGCGTCACCGGCCTGTCCGGAAATTTCTGGAAGTAGTCTTCGAGCTGGTTGACGTTCACGCCGCGTAACAGCACCTCGTTGCCGTCGGCGTCGACGATCCTGCGGTCGGCCGAGAGCGTCAGACCCTTGGTGCGCGCCGGCGCGCCGGTGGTGGTGCCGGGCTGCAGGAGCGGTACGGCCAGCGCCGCCACGGCCACGACGGCCACGACGGCCGCCATCGGCATCGGCGCGGGAAGGGCGCTGCCCTTGCGCGCCGGGAGAAGGGCGGTGCGCCGCGCCGGGACGAGGGCGGTCCACCGGGCCGGGACGAGGGCGACGAGCGCCGCCGTGGCGAGGGCGAGGAGGGCGCCGAGGGAGAGCGCGGGGGCCAGGCGGAGCAGGATCGCCGGCGCCCAGAACGTGTCGCCGCCCGCCAGGTCGCCGGGCAGGCCGATGGCGACCTGGACCAGGCCGAGCGTCGCGGCCGCTCCCAGCGCGGAGACCCCGGCGACCAGGGCCCGCGGCGAGGTGGTGGCGCTGAGCCAGCGGTTCAGCGCCCAGGTCGTCACGCCCAGCAGGGTGACGGCGGCGAGGCAGCCCAGCGGTCCCGCCTCGGGCGCCGGGGCCAGCGGGGAGTCGCCGATGGCGTACCCGACGGGTGAGCCGCCCCACCACACCCCGCCGACCGACGCGCCCAGGGCCACGGCCACCCCCGCGGCCACCCACCCCGGCCCCGACGCGGAGGAGAGGAGCGGCTTCGAGGCCGCGGCGGGTCCGGCACCCGGCTGCGCGGGAGGCGGGGCGGTCGAGCGCGAAGGGGGTGACGCGCGGCGGCGGCGCAGGAGCTGGGCGAGCCAGGTGACCGCCAGGACCGGCAGGCCGAAGACCGTCGCCTTGACGCCGGTGAAGCCGGTCGACCACGCCAGGTAGACCACATCGCCGAAGGCCATCACCAGCGACATCACCAGCTTGGCCGCCATCGCCGACCACACCACCGCGCCCCACACCAGCAGCGAGGTCCGCAGCGGGGCACGCCCGCGCGCGACCGCCCACGTCAGCACCCCGACCCCCGCCAGCAGCAGCGGCACGTAGACGACCGTCGCGGCCAGCTGCCACAGCCCGGCGACGGGCAGCAGGTCGGCGCCCGTCCACGTGTAGGGCGCGGCCAGCCCGGACGGGTCGAGCACCGCTCCCAGCGCGATGACGGCGGCCAGCACCACGACGGCGATCGGCGACAACCAACGGGTCCTCATAGTGTCGGCGACCATACATGAGCATCGCTCATAAATGAAGAGCCGGTCCCGGAACAGCGCGGCAGGCCCACTTGACAAAACGGACAGACCGCAAATAACGTCCCGTCAACCGACAGGCACAGACGAAGACATCCCTGTCAGTGGTCTTCGTCTGTGCTTTTTGTCGTTCTCGGACCGCTGGCAAGGGATCAACACCCCCCTGAAAGGCGGCTGAGCATGTACGACGGCTCCGCTCACACGAGAACAACGGTCATCGGCAACGCCAGCGACGCTGCCCACCTCATCGACACCCTCAAGACCCTGACCGGCAGGGCCAACTGGATCTGGTTCCTCGCCCTGGCGGGACTGTTCCTCGACGCCTACTCCAACGCGGCGCTCGGAGCCGGCCTGGCCCCCATGGTCAAGCAGCTGGCCCTGTCGCCCACGCAGGTCGGCGTGCTCACCGCGATGGCCCCGGCGATCGCCATCGTCTCCAATCCCTTCGGCGGCTGGCTCGCCGCGCGGATCGGCCGGGTCAAGCCGCTGCTGATGACGAAGGTCGTCTTCGCGATCGGCGCGCTGCTGACGGCGGCCGGCGCGGACTTCCAGACCGTCTTCGCCGGGCGGGCCCTGGTGGGCGTCGCCTACGGCATCGACTTCGCGGTGGCGATGGCGCTGCTGGCCGAGTACACCCCCGCCTCCCTCAAGGGCAGGCTCAACTTCTGGCAGGGCGTCTGGTACACGGCGACGACCACGAACCTCCTGCTCACCCTGCTGTTCTACAGGTTCGACGTCGGCGCCGACATCTGGCGCTGGTCCGTCGGCTCGTCGGCCGCCTTCGCGCTCGCCCTCTTCGTCCTGCAACTGGTCTTCCTGGTCGAGAGCCCCACCTGGCTGGCCGCCAAGGGCAGGCTGCGCGAGTCCGCGGCGAGCCTGCGCCGCATGTACGGCTTCGCCGTCCAGGAGGCACCGGAGCCGACCGGGCCGACGCAGGCCCTCTCCCGCCAGGTCGGGTTGCGGGACGCGGGCGTCCTGTTCCGCAAGCCGTACCTGCCCAGGACCGCGCTGTCGACCGTCATCTCCCTGACCCAGGCCATGCAGTACTTCGCCGTCGGCTGGTACCTACCGGTGATCAGCCTGGAGCTGTTCGGCAAGCAGTTCGAGACGGCGACGTTCGGCTCCATGGCCTTCAACGCGGTCGGCATCGTCGGCGGCTGCCTGTCGGCCTACGCGGGCCGCCGGTTCGGCCTGCGGGTCAGTTCGATGGCCGGCTACGCCATGGTGTTCGTCGCCCTGCTGGTCATGGGCGCGACGTTCAAGCAACTGCCCATCGGCCTGGCCGCGCTGCTGCCCGTGCTGTTCATCTTCTTCCACTCGGCCGGCCCGGGCCCCAACGGCAAGTCGATCGCCGCGCTGTCGTACCGCAGCGACATCCGCACGCTGGGCACCGGCGTGACCGGCATGCTCGGCAGCCTCGGATCGGTCGCGGGCCTGTACCTGTTCCCGCAGCTCCAGGCGGGTATCGGAGTGGGCGGCAGCCTGATGGTCCTGTCCGTGGTGCCGCTGGTGGGCCTGCTCACCTGCGTGGCGATCAAGTGGGACCCGACCCGCGACGCGGTGAACCTGGAGGAAGAGGCGATCAGCCTCCCGCAGGGCACCCCGGTCTCGGCCTGAGCACTGTCCACTCGGACACGATCCTGAACGGTGTCCGGCTCGGACACGAGGAAAGGACCTTCGCGGATGACAAGGGAACGCCGCCGAGGCGTCCTCAGCATCGATGAGGGCACCACGGGCACCCGGGCCGCCGTCGTCCTCGACGACGGCGGCGCCGCACCACCCGCCTACCTGCCCCTCTCGGTCCGCTCACCCGACCATCTGCGGGTCGAGCAGGACGCGACGGAGATCTGGGCGAACACCGTCGAGGTCTGCCGTGAGGCGCTGGACCGGGCGGCCGCGGACCGGGTGGAGATCACCGGCGTGTCGATCTCCACGCAGCGCGCCACGGTGCTGCTGTGGGACACGGTGACCGGCTCGCCGCTGACCCAGGCCGTGGTGTGGCAGGACCGCCGCTACGCCGCCCGGCTGCGGGAGTGGGAGCCGCAGTGGGACGCGCCCCTGGTCGAGCACACCGGCCGGCCGGTCGGCTCCAGGGCGCCGCTGCTGTGGGCGGCCGAGGAGATCGCCCGCAACGCGGCCGCCCGCCGCGCCCACCGCGCGGGCAGGCTGGCCTTCGGCTCGGTCGACACCTGGCTGGTCTGGAAGCTCACCGGAGGCGCCCGCCACGTCATGTCGGCCACGAACGCCGTGGCCGCGGGCGCCTACGACCTGCGGACCGGCGACTGGCACGAGCCGTGGGTCTCCTTCCTCGGCTGCCCGCCCGACGTGCTGCCAAAGATCGTCGACGACGACGGCGACTTCGGCGCCACCGACCCGTCCGTCCTCGGCGTGCGGCTGCCCATCCTGTCCGTCATGGGCGACCAGCACGCGGCGATGATCGCGCTCGGCGCTCATCGGCCCGGCCAGGCCACCACCGTCCACGGGACCGGAACGTTCCTCGACGCCGTCGCCGGCGACCGCCCACCCGTCCACCGCCGCCAGGTGCCCGGGGTGCTCACCCTGGTCGGCTGGCGCTCGCGGGGCACATCCGTGTTCAGCCTGGAGGGCTACGCCTCGACGACCGGGTCGGCGATGCGGTGGCTGTGCGAGCAGATCGGGCTGTTCGACTCGCCGGCCCAGCTCGCCGCACTGGCCCGCGAGCACACCGGGCCGACCCGGGTGATGTTCCTGCCCGCACTGGCGGGCCTGCGCACACCCGTCTGGTCGCCGGAGGCCACGGGGATCCTCACCGGGCTCAGCCTGTCCACGACCCGGGCGGAGCTGGCCCGCGGCGTGCTCAACGGCTTCGCGCACTCGGTGTGCGACCTGCTGGACGGCGTGCAGGAGGTCATGGGCGGGCCGGTCACGGACCTGTTCTGCGGCGGCGGGCTGGCCGGCAGCGACGTGCTGATGTCCGCCCAGGCCGATCTGATCGGCCGGCCGGTACGACGCGCCCGCGACCACGAGACCGCCAGCCTGCGCGGCGTCGCCTACCTCGGCGGCGTACGGGCGGGACTGTGGCCGAGCGTCTCGGCCGCCGTCGCCGGGCTCCAGCAGGCCCCCGTCTTCGAACCCACCCTTTCCGAGGCCGAGCGCACGCAGGCCCGCGCCGCCTGGCGCGAGCTGCTGGCTCGCCACGTCGGCACCGCCGAGCCCGGCGGTCCCCGACCCGACGCACAGGAGGAATCACCCTCGTGATCCGGCTTCCCGAACGCAAGGCGAGGTCAGAGACGAAGAGCGCCATCCGCCGTACCGCGCTCACCCTCGACCGCAGGGAGCAGATCGAACGCCTCGCCACCCGGCCCGTGGACGTGCTCGTCGTCGGCGGCGGCGTCACCGGCTGCTACACGGCGCTGGACGCCGTCACGCGCGGCCTGAGCGTGGCGCTCG
The DNA here is from genome assembly GCF_013363995.1 of Nonomuraea rhodomycinica. GTDB lineage: Bacteria > Actinomycetota > Actinomycetes > Streptosporangiales > Streptosporangiaceae > Nonomuraea > Nonomuraea rhodomycinica. The sequence continues at coordinate 97,552 of NZ_JABWGO010000014.1, forward strand.
TGGAACGAGACGACTTCGCCTCCGGCACGTCGTCCAAGTCGTCGAAGATGGTGCACGGCGGCCTGCGCTACATCGAGCAGGGCAATCTGCCGCTGGTGCGGCGCTCGCTGCTGGAGCGGCAGCGCTTCCGCCACAACGCGCCGCACCTGGTGCAGCGCCTGCCGTTCGTCTTCCCCGTGCTCGCCCACGACGGCGTCTTCGACGCGCGCGTCGCCAAGGCCTTCGAGGGCCTGCTGTGGACGTACGACCTCGCGGGCGGCTGGCGCATCGGCCGGCTGCACCAGCGGCTCAGCGTGCCCGAGGTCCTCGCCCGCGCCCCCCGGCTGCGCGCCGAGCAGCTCAAGGGCGGACTGCTCTACTACGACAGCCGCACCGACGACGCGCGCCTGACCCTGACGATCGCCCGGACCGCGGCGCACTTCGGGGCGACCGTGCTCAACGGCGCCGCCTGCCGCGGCCTCCTGCACGAGGGCGGCAGGGTACGCGGCGCGAGCGTGGAGGTCGACGGCAGGCGGATCGACGTGCGGGCGGGCGTCGTGATCAACGCCACCGGCGTCTGGTCGGACACGCTCGACGCCCTGTCCGACCCCGGCCACCGGCCCCGGATCCGTCCCGCCAAGGGCGTGCACATCGTGGTGCCGTGGACCCGGCTGCCCATCGACGGCACCGTGACCGTGCCCATCCCCGGCCGGGCCCGCCGCGCCACCTGCACCCGCTGGGGGGACGTGGTCGTGGTCGGGACGACCGACACCGACTACGACGGCTCCCTGGAGCAGGTGCTGTGCACCAGGCAGGAGATGCAGTACCTCCTCGACGGGGCCAACACCGCCTTCGACGCCGGCCTCGGCCCCGAGGACGTGGTCGGCTCGATGGCCGGGCTGCGCCCCCTGGTCGGCGGCAAGGAGGGGGCCACGCTGGACATGAGCCGCGACCATCGCGTCTCGACCGACGCGCACGGGCTCGTCACCGTCACCGGCGGCAAGCTCACCACCAGCCGTCACATGGGCGAACTCGTCGTCGACGCGGCCCTGAAGGTGCTCGGCCGCAGGGCCCGATGCCGTACCGCCCGCCTGCCGCTGCTGGGCGGCGCCGGCTACGACGCGGAGGCCACCTCGGCCACCGGAGGGCTCGGCGCCCACCTGGGACAGCGGTACGGAACCGAGGCCCGCTTCGTCACCGACCTCCTCGGCCAGGACCCTTCCCTGGCCGAGCCGATCGTCGAGGGCTCCGCGCACCTGCGGGCCGAGGTGGTCTACGCGGCCAGGTGCGAGCTGGCCCGGACCGTCGACGACGTGCTGTCGCGCCGTACCCGCATGCGGGTGTTCGCCCGCGACCTGTCGGTCAAGGCGGCCCCGGAGGTCGGCCGGCTGCTCCAGCGGGAGCTCGGGCTGTCCGACGACGAGGTCGCCCGGCAGGTCGACGACTACGTACGCGGCATCGACCGCGAGAAGACCGTACTGATGGAGGCACTTACATGATCAGCAGGCAGACCGTCACCCACCCCTTCAACCGGGGCGACTACGTCGTCGGCGCGCCCACCCCGCCGCGCTGGGCCGCCGACTGCCCGCCCGGCACGGGGCCGGCCAGCCTGCAGAGCGCCGTGGTCGAGGTGCCCGGCACGGTCGTCGCCGAGCTGCGCGCGATCGCCGCCGCCGTGCACACCGCACGGGACGAGGTGATCGCGCGGACCCGCGACTGGTGGGCGGGCACCTCCATCGGCGAGACCGACGGCCACCCCGCCACCCCCGACGCCGTGATCGTCGAGGCGGCCGACGAGGAGCAGGTGGCCGCGGTCGTCCGCCTCTGCCACGCGCACGGCATCCCGCTGACGGTCTCGGCCGGCCGCAGCAACGTCCTGGGCGCCGCCCTGCCGGTGTTCGGCGGCGTCGTGCTGGACGTGTGCCGGCTCAACCGGATCATCTCCTTCGACCCCGAGTCGATGATCGTCGAGGTGCAGGCCGGCATGTTCGGCGACCTGTTCGAGAAGGAGCTGCAGGAGACCCACGGCGCCACCACCGGGCACTGGCCGTCCGCCTTCGCCATCTCCACGGTCGGCGGCTGGGCCGCCTGCCGGGGAGCCGGCCAGCTGTCCACCAGGTACGGGAAGATCGAGGACATGGTCGTCGGGCTGGACGTGGTGCTGCCCGACGGCAGCAGCGCGAGCTACGGCACCTACCCGCGCGCCGCGGTCGGCCCGGACCTGCGCCAGCTGTTCATCGGCTCCGAGGGCACGCTCGGCGTGATCACCAGGCTGCGGCTGCGCACCCACCGGCTGCCCGACCACGCGGCCGGGCTCGCCTACGGCTTCGACACCTTCGCCGCGGGGCTCGACGCCTGCAGGGAGATCCTCCAGCGGGGCGCCACCCCCGCGGTGCTGCGCCTGTACGACGCCCACGAGAGCGGCACCCACTTCGGCGAGCCGGGCACCAACCTGCTGCTCATCGCCGACGAGGCAGACCCCGCGCTGGTGGAGGCGACCATGGCGGTGGTCGAGCAGGTGTGCGGCGAGCGGGCGGCGCTGACGCTCGACGGCGACGCGGTCCTGGCCCGCTGGCTGGACGAGCGGATGATCGTCGGCAAGTCCGGCGACGGCTTCGCCAAGGGCCCCGGCTTCGTCGCCGACACCTGCGAGATCGCCGCGCCGTGGTCGTCGCTGCCGGCCATCTACGACGAGGTGGTGGCCGCCATCGAGGCCGTCCCGGGGACGCTGCGCGCCTCCGCGCACCAGTCGCACGCCTACACCGACGGCGCCTGCCTGTACTTCTCGATGCGCGGCGAGGTCGAACGGGCTCAGCGCCGCCAGTGGTACCGGGCCGCCTGGGACGCCGCCAACGACGTGCTCATCCGGCACGGCGCCGCGATCAGCCACCACCACGGCGTCGGACTGCTGCGCTCGCCGTACCTCGAACGCTCGCTGGGCAGCGGCTTCGCCACCCTCGAAGCGGTCAAGCAGGCCCTCGACCCCGAAGGGATCATGAACCCGGGGAAGCTGGGGCTGCCCAGCCGGTTCCAGGCCGACGCATAAGGTGGACCGGTGACCCCACGTCCGAAACGTCCCCTGGACCGGCGCCTGCTGGCCTCGCTCGCCGAGCATCCCGTGATGGCGTCGCTGGTCGGTGCGGAGATGGCGGACCGGTTCACCACCACCTCCACTCCGCTCGGCATCCTCGCCTCGGTGCCGCTCGGCGAGCTGGAGGCGACGGTCCGGCGGACCCTGGCCGCGGGCAAGCTCGTGTTCGTCAACATGGACTCGACGCCCGGTCTGGGCCACGACCCCGGCGCCCTGGCCTACCTCCAGGGGATCGGGGCCATCGGGATCTGCTCCACCCGCGCGGCGATCGTCGAACGGGCGAGCGGCCTGGGCCTGCTGACCATGCAGAAGGTGTTCGTCACCGACCGTTCCAACCTGCAGCGCAGCCTCCAGGGCGTCGCCCGGTCCCGCCCCGACCTGGTCCAGCTCATGCCCGCGGTCGTGCTGCGCTACGTGGAGCAGCAGGTCAGGGATCTCGGGGTGCCGTACCTGGCCGCCGGGTTCGTCCAGGGGGCGGCGGACGTGGTGGAGGCGCTGCGCCACGGCGCCGCCGGGGTCTGCACCTCCGACACGGCCCTGTGGGAGCTGCGCCGCTCGGCGCTGCGCGCCTCCTGATCCGCTCCCTCCGGTCAGGCACACCTCAGCCGTCCCGTGCGTTCACACAGGCGCTCTCACAGGCGCTCTCACGGAAGGACGAGTCGTTGACGCCGGTCACCCCGGACCTTTCCGGACACCCGCCCGGACCACGACGCCGCGGCCGCTCGGGCAGGAGGTCCGCCGCCGCGGGAGAGCGGCCGGGCGGTCGCCCGCGGCTGACGGGGGTCGCACCCGCCGTGTTCGTCGTGCTGTGGAGCAGCGCCTTCATCGCCGGCATCCCGGGGGTCGCGGCCGCTCCCCCGCTGCTGCTGATGTTCGCCCGTTTCGCCCTGGCCGGGGCGCTGCTCGCCGGCTACGCCCTGCTCACCCGCGCGCCCTGGCCGCGCGGACGGGCCGCGGCGCACATCGCCGTCTCCGGCCTGCTGATCCAGGCCGTGCAGTTCGGCGGCTTCTACACCGCGCTCGGCATGGGCTTTCCCGCCGCGGTCGTCTCCCTGGTGCAGGGGCTCAGCCCCGTCGTCATCGTGCTGGCCACGCGCCTGCTCGGCGAGCCGGTCACCCGGCGGCAGGGCCTCGGCTTCGCCCTCGGCGCGGCCGGTGTCGTCCTGGCGGTGGCCGACCGGGTGAGCCTGTCGGCCGGGGGGGTGCTGCTGTGCCTGCTCGGGTTGTTCGGGCTGAGCGCCGGCACCCTCTACCAGAAGCGGTTCGTCCCCCGCATGGACGTACGGACCGGGACCGCGGTGCAGCTCCTCGTCAGCGCCCCCGCGGTCGGCCTGGTCTGCGTGGCGGTCGAGACCCCCAAGGTGTCGGACTGGGCGGCCTTCGGCGCGTCCGTGGCCTGGATGGTGCTGGTCAACTCCATCGCGGCGTTCATCCTGCTCAACCGGATGCTGATGCGTTCGTCCGCCGGCCGGGTCAGCACGGTGTTCTTCCTGACCCCCTCGGTGACGGCGGTGCTGGCCTGGCTCCTGGCCGGCCAGTCGCTGCACCCGCTCGCCGTCGCCGGGCTCGCCCTCGGCGGCGCCGGTGTCCTGCTCGCCAACAACGGCGCGCGAGAGCCGATCGCGAAGACGGCCTCGCGAGCCTCCGAAGAGGTGACGTGATGAGAATCCGTGGAGCCGTCCTCGAGGAGATCGGCCGGGCACGCCCGTACGCCGAGTCCCGGCCGCTGTCGATCTGCGAGCTCGACCTGGACCCGCCCGGTCCCGGCGAGCTGCTCGTCAGGGTGGAGGCGGCCGGGGTGTGCCACTCCGACCTGTCGGTCGTCGACGGCAACCGGGCGCGGCCCGTCCCCATGCTCCTGGGGCACGAGGCGGCCGGCGTGGTGGAGCAGGTCGGCGCCGGCGTCGAGGACATCACGATCGGCCGGCGGGTCGTGATGACGTTCCTGCCCCGCTGCGGGGCCTGCCCGGGCTGCGCCACCGGCGGTGTGACGCCCTGCGTCCCGGGAAGCGCGGCCAACAACCGGGGAACGTTGCTGACCGGCGGCATCCGCCTGCACCGTGACGGCGCCGACGTCGCGCATCATCTGGGCGTCTCGGCCTTCGCCACCCACGCGGTCGTGGACCGGCACTCGGTCGTCCCGGTGGGCGACGACATCCCCGCGGAGGTCGCCGCGGTCCTCGGCTGCGCCGTGCTCACCGGCGGCGGCGCGGTCCTCAACGTCGGCGCGCCCGCCGCCGGTCAGACGGTGATGGTCGTCGGGCTGGGCGGTGTCGGCATGGCCGCGCTGATCACCGCCCTCGCCCTCGACGGCGTCACGGTCGTCGGCGTCGACGGCAACCCGGACAAGCTCGTCGCCGCGCGGAAGCTGGGCGCCCACGCCACCTACAGCCCCGCCGAGGTCGCCGACCTCCAGATCAGGGCGCCGGTCGTCATCGAAGCGGCCGGCAACACCCGCGCCTTCGAGAGCGCGGTCGCCGCGACCGCTCCCGGCGGCCGCACCGTCACCGTCGGGCTTCCCGCGCCGCACGCCCGGGCGTCGATCTCGCCGCTCCAGCTCGTGGCGGAGGGACGGACCATCGTCGGAAGCTATCTCGGCTCGGCCGTGCCCGCCCGCGACATCCCCGTCTTCGCCCGGATGTGGCGCGACGGCAGGCTGCCGGTGGACGCGCTCGTGTCGGCCAGGATCGGCCTGTCCGCCGTGAACGAGGCGATGGACCAGCTCGCCGACGGGAACGCCGTCCGGCAGGTCATCGTGTTCGGCGAGGACCAGGCCCCCCGGGACCTCGCCGGGGAGGAGTCACGACGGTGACCGGTAGGCCGACAGCGAACTCCACGAGGGCACCTCGTCCTGCACGACCAGCACGTGACACCCCGCGGCGGTGGCGGCCGCGATCCCCGTGGGGCTGTCCTCCACGGCGACGCAGCGCCGCGGATCGGCCCCCAGCAGACGGGCGGCCCTCAGGTACGGGTCCGGGTGCGGCTTGCCGCGCGGGCTGTCCTCGGCGGCCACGACGGCGCCGAACCGGTGATCGAGCCAGGGCAGCACGAGCTCCACGATCGACCGCGGCGAGGCGCTGACCAGCGCGGTCGGCACGGCCTCGGCGGTGAGCGCCCGCAGCAGCTCGGTGGCGCCGCGCACGACGCGCACCCCCTGCCCGATGCGGGCCGCGAACGCCTCGGTGAGCCGCCCGGCCACCACGCCGACCGTGCCCTGGTCAGCCGCCGCCCGGCCGGGGGCGGCCCGGCCGGCCGCCGCCGTCAGGTGGGCGGCCGTGTCCTCCACCGTCCGGCCGCGCACGTGCGGCACGTCCGCGGGGCCCAGCGCCCGCCCGAGCGAGGCGGCGACCTCGGCCGCGGCCTGCCACCACAGCCCCTCGGTGTCGACGAGCGTGCCGTCCATGTCGAACAGGACCGCCTCGAAGGCCAGGACGGAGCGCGGGGTGGCGTCAGACGGCACCGGCGGGATCCTTCGCGGGGGCCGGCGACGGCGTCCCGCTGCCGCGCGGCGCCACCAGGACGGGGCGTTCGACCAGGCGGACGCTCACGCGCGCGCCCGGCGCCAGCCGGGCCGCCTCGTGGCCGGGGACGTCGGCGAGGACCTCGCCGCCCTCCACCGACACCCGCAGCCTCACCGACGCGCCGCGGAAGGAGGCGGCGATCACCTGGGCCGGCCCGTCCTCGGCGGGGGTGACGAGCACGGCCTCGGGCCGGACGAGGACGTCCACGTCGGCGCCCCGCGCGGCCCCGTCGACCGGCAGGAGCTGACCGAACACCGTCACCCGCTCGCCCGAGACACGTCCCGGAAGACGGTTCATGGTGCCGACGAACTCGGCGACGAACGGCGTGGCGGGCCGGTCGTAGACCTCCGCCGGCGCGCCGCACTGCTCCAGCCGCCCGTCACGCAGCACGGCGACCCGGTCGGCGATCGACAGCGCCTCCTCCTGGTCGTGCGTCACGAAGATCGTGGTGATGCCCAGGTCGAGCTGCAGGCGGCGGATCTCCTCCCTGAGGGCGACGCGGACCTTGGCGTCCAGCGCGGACAGCGGCTCGTCGAGCAGCAGCAGCCGCGGCGAGAGCGCCAGCGCGCGCGCCAGGGCGACGCGCTGCTGCTGGCCGCCCGACAGCTGGTGCGGGTAGCGGTCGGCGTGCGCGGGCAGGCCGACCAGCTCGAGCAGCTCGAACGCGCGCCGGCGGCGCTCGGCCGGCGGCGTCTTGCGGACCCGCAGGCCGAAGGAGACGTTCTCGGCCACGTTGAGGTTGGGGAACAACGAGTACGACTGGAACACCATGCCCGCGTCGCGCTTGTTGGCCGGCACGCCCGTGATGTCCTTGCCGTCCACCAGCACCGCGCCCCGGTCCGGGCGCTCGAACCCGGCCACGCAGCGCAGCGCGGTCGTCTTGCCGCAGCCCGACGGGCCGAGCAGGGCGACCAGCTCGCCCGGCTCGACGGTGAGGTCGAGGCCGTCCAGGGCGACCGTCTTGCCGAAGGCCCGGCGCAGGCCCTGGAACTCAAGCCGAGCGGTCACGGCTTCCTCCCGAGATAGTGAGCAGCAGCAGCCAGGTGAGCAGGAGGCTGAGCACCGAGGCGGCGACCGACAGTTGGCCCTTGGCGCCCGAGATCGTGACGATCCAGACCGCGAACGGCTGGTAGCCGAGGATGCCGGCCACGGTGTACTCGCCCAGGACCAGGGCGAGCGTGAGGAACGCGGCGCTGGCCAGCGCCGAGCGCAGATTGGGCACGACCACCCTGAGCATCACGTGCGGCCACGACGCCCCCAGGTTGCGCGCCGCCTCGACCAGCGTCCGCACGTCCATCGTGCGCAGCCCCGCGTCGAGGGAGCGGTAGACGAACGGCAGGACCAGGACGACGTAGACGAACACCAGCACCAGCGGGAAGTCCTGGTCCTGCAGCGCGATCAGCGTCGCCCAGAACGGGGTGGGCGCCAATACCTCGCCGCCGACCTGGAGCGACTTGCCGACCCCGGCCACCAGCGTGATCGGCGGCACCACCAGCGGCAGCGTGCAGATCACCTCCATGACGGCGCGCAGCCGCGGCGCGGACAACCGGATCGTGATCATGGCGGGCAGCGTCAGCAGCAGCACCAGCACGATGGTGGCCAGGGCCAGCCCGAACGACAGCAGCAGGCTCGTCAGGAAGCCCTCCGCCGTCCACAGCTCCGCGTACGGGGCGAAGGACAGGCCGGTGGCCTCGTTGTGGACCGTGTACCAGAACGACGCGGCGAGCGGCACCAGGAAGTACAGGGCGGCCGGCGCGAGCACGACCGCCCGCCACAGGCGCGGCCTGCCCCGGCGGCGCGGCTCGACCGGCACGCTGTCGGGCACCGGCGCGACCGGCGCGAGCGCGGTCATGACCTCCACCTCACCGCAGCCATCGGGTACTCCTTCTCTGCAGCGGCAGGTACACCGCCATGACCAGCGCGGCCACCACGACCATGTCCAGGCTCAGCGCCAGGCCGACGTTCTCGAAGCCGGTCTGCACGTCACCGGACAGAGCGGCGGCGATCTTCAGGGTGACCAGCGGCAGCACGGTGCCGGCGCCCATCGCCGAGGCGGTGGCGTAGGCGGCGAACGCCGCGCCGAACAGCAGCACCACGCCGCCGAGCAGGCCGGGGGTGAGCACCGGCAGCGCCACGTACCGCCAGTACTGCCATGGCGTGGCGCCGTTGTTGGCGGCCGCCTCGCGCCACTGCGGGCGCAGGCCGTCCAGGGCGGGCGCGATGACCAGCACCATGAGCGGCACGGAGAAGTACAGGTAGACCACCGCCAGCCCCCAGAAGGTGAACAGCGCGCCGGACGGCAGGCCCAGCAGGCGGCTGACCACCCCCGAGTTGCCGAGCGTGGCCACCCAGAAGAAGGCCAGCGGCACCCCGCCGAAGTTGGCCAGCACGCCCGAGGCGGTCAGCACGGCCTCGCGCAGCGCCCGGGAGCGGGAGGTCACCACGGCCTGGGCGAGGAAGGTGCCGAGCACCGCGCCCAGCACCGCCACCACGGCCGACAGCTTCACGCTGTTGCCGAGCGCGAGCAGGTAACCGCCCCGCAGGGTGAGCGCCAGGTTGCCGAACCCCGGCGAACCCTCCACCGTGAAGGCCCCCGCCACCATGGCGACGGCGGGGATGCCGAAGGCGAGCGCGACGAAGGCGAGCAGCGGCAGCGCGCCGAGCATGCGCGTCATCAGCCCGCCACAGCCGCGTCCCAGGTCTTGGCCAGGTCGTCCTTGGCCTTGTCGACCTGTGCCTCGGTCGGGAATTTCGGCTCACCCTGGACCGGCGGCAGCTTCTCGGCCAGCGCCTTGTCGATGGTGCCGTCGGCGACCATCGCGGGCATCAGCACGGGTCGGGCGCCGCCCTTGAGCCACAGGTTCTGCCCCTCGGCGCTGTAGAGGAACTCCATCCACAGCCGCGCGGCCGCGGGGTGCGGGGCGTCCTTGTTGATGGCCTGCACGTAGTACTGGGCGTAGCTGCCGTCGGCCGGCACCGCCACCTGGAAGTCGAGGCCCTTGGGCAGGAACTGCTCGCGGTATCCGGCGTTCAGGTAGTCCCAGTCGATGCTGATGGGCGTCTCGCCCTTCTCGACCGTGGCCGGCGTGGACTCGACGGGATTGTAGTTGCCGGCCTCCTTCAGCTTCTTGAAGAACCGCACGCCCGGACCGATGTCGTCGAAGGAGCCGCCGTCGGCCAGCGAGGCCGCCCACACCCCGGCGAAGGCCGAGCCGGACTTGTTCGGGTTGCCGTTCAACGCGACCTTGCCCTTGTACTCGGGCTTGAGCAGGTCGGCGAAGGTCTTCGGACACGTGGCGATCTTCTTGGCGTCGCAGCCGATGGAGACGTAGCCGCCGTAGTCGTTGACCCACAGGCCGTTCGGATCCTTCTGACCCTCGGGGATCTTGTCCCAGCTCTGCACCTTGTAGGCCGCGTACAGGCCCTCCTTGGCGCCGCTGAAACCGAACGCCTGGCCGACGTCCAGCACGTCGGGCGCGCGGTCCTGGCCCTTGCGGGTCTTCACCGCGTTGATCTCGTCCGCGCTGGAGGCGTCGGGGTTCTCGCTCTCGATCGAGATGCCGTACTTCTCCTGGAACTTCTTGATGATCTCGCCGTAGTTCGCCCAATCCGGCGGCAGGGCGATGACGTGCAGCTTGCCCTCCTTCTTGGCCGCCTCGACGAGCTTGTCCAGCCCCCCGAAGTCGGCGGCGGAGGTCGCCGTCGCGGCGTTCACCCCACCTGTCGTCGTCTGGGTCCGGGTGGTCGGGGCGGCGCCGCACGCCGCGGTCACTACCGTTAGAGCTGCGATCAAGCCTGCGATGCGAGGTGTGGACACGTCGCCTCCACTCTCTGGGGTGTGGCTAAAGGTAGGGGAACTTGTACAGACAAGGCCAGACCTACTTAGTCGCATGAACATTGCTCTTTCATGAACAGGAGAAATCGGGAATGGCCGCGCGCTATGAACAGATCGCCGCTGAGCTGCGTGAGGCGATCCTGACCGGCGTTCACCCGGTGGGCTCGCAGCTGCCCTCGGAGGCCGAGCTCGCTGCGCGCCATGCGGCCGCCCGTGGCACCGTGCGGCAGGCCGTGGCGATCCTGGCCGCCGAAGGACTGATCGGCTCGCGGCAGGGGGCGCGGCGCATCGTGCTGGGCGGCGAACGCAGCCAGAGCTTCGCCGAACTGCACAGCTTCGCCCAGTGGGCCAGATCCAAGGGCCACGCGGTGGGCGGCGAGGTGCTCGCCCAGCGCCGGCGCCCGGCCGGAGCGGCCGAGTCGGCCAGGCTCGGCACCGCCGAGGTGCTGGAGGTGCTCAGGCTGCGCACGCTGGAGGGCGAGCCCGTGCTCCTGGAGCGGACCGTCTACGCCTCCTGGATCGCGTCCGCCGTCGAAGAGCTGCCGCCCGACTGCGAGTCGGTCACCCAGGCGCTGTACGACAAGGTCGGCCTGGTCTTCGCCTACGGCGAGCACCTCATCGACGCGGTCGCGGCGGGCAGCGAGGACGCCCGCCTGCTCGGCGTGCGGCGCGGCAGCCCGCTGCTGCGCCAGCGCAGGATCACCACCACCCAGGAAGGGCGTCCGGTGGAGTGGTCGGACGACCGCTACCGGGCCGGCAGCGTCGCCTTCAGCATCCGCAACTCCATCGGCGCCAACCCCCTGACCCGGCTCGCGCTCTGACCGGCCCGCCGGTCACCGCCCGAGGATCGATCTCTGGCCGGCGCCCGCTCAGCCGACGCCCCGCGCCACCAGGGCCAGGGCCCGGCGCATGGCGTCGCGCACCTCGTCGGGACCGTCACCGCGGCGCAGCGCGGTCAGCGCGGCCGCGCTGACCGCGCCCACCATCGCACCGACCAGGGCGGAGGCGGTGATCGTGTCGAGCCTGTCGGGGAAGGCCCGCTGCAGGGCCACGGCCAGCTCGGCCTGCGCGGTGAGGTAGCGCTGCAGCAGCCGCGCCTGCAGCGCCGGCACCGAGGCGGCCAGCCGGGCCCGAAGCACCGCGAGCCCGTCGGCCAGGTCGTGGTCCCAGGTGTCGGCGATCATCTGCTCCATCGCCCGCACCACCAGGTCGGGCAGCCGTTCCCCGGGGTCGCGCCCGGCGATCGCCCGCAGCGCCAGGTCGACGCGTACGTCGGCGTTGGCCAGCAGCACGTCCTCCTTGGTCTGGAAGTGGAGGAAGAAGGTGCGCGGGGAGACCTCGGCGGCGTCGGCGATCTCGGCCACCGTCACCTGGTCGTAGCCCTTGTCCTCGAACAGGCGCACCGCCGCGTCGATCAGCGCCTGCCGGGTGCGCTGCTTCTTGCGCTCTCGCAGTCCTTGCTTCTCCGCCACACCGGCGATCTTACTGCATCTCCTGAATTGATGCATACTGTGAATCACTACACTCACTGCACCAATCTGGAGGCCTGCCATGGGAAGCCTGGACGGGCGCGTCGCCCTCATCACCGGAGCAGGGCGCGGGATCGGCCGGGAGGAGGCCCTGTTCTTCGCCGCCGAGGGCGCCAAGGTCGTCGTCAACGACCCCGGCGTCGCCGTCGACGGCACGGGCGGCGACGCGGGCGTGGCCGCCAAGGTGGTCGAGGAGATCACCGCGCGCGGCGGGCAGGCGGTGGCCAACACCGACAGCGTCGCCGACCGGCACGGCGCCCGCCGGATGGTGGAGACGGCCCTGGAGTCCTTCGGCGACCTGCACGTGGTGGTCAACAACGCGACGATCGAACGCAACCGGGGCCTGATCGACCTGCCGGAGGAGGACTTCGACGACGTCGTGGCCGTCAAGCTCAAGGGCACCTTCGCGGTGACGCGCTGGGCGGCCCGCCACTGGCGCGACCGCTACGAGGCGGGGGTCCGCGCCGACCGCGCCGTGGTCAACACCTCCTCCGGCTCCGGCCTGCTCAACCCGCTGCCGGCGCAGGCGTCCTACGCGGCGGGCAACGCCGGGGTGGCCGCGCTGACCGTCGTGGCCGCCCTCGAACTCGGCCGGTACGGCGTGCGGGTCAACTGCATCTCCCCCTCGATGGCCCGTACCCGCCTCACCCTCGCCGTTCCCGGCATGAGCCAGGAGCCGCCGGCGGGCCGGTTCGACCCGCTGCACCCGGCCGCCTGCGCGCCCGTGGCCGCCTACCTGGCCGGCGCGGCCTGCCCGCTCACCGGCCAGGTCCTGTCGGTACGAGGCGGGACGGTCGCCGTCAACCACGGCTGGTCCGTCGGCGGCCACGTGCACAAGGACGGGCTGTGGAGCGTGACCGAACTGGCCGAGCAGGTGCCCGAGCTGCCGACGGACGACCCGTTCGACAAGCTCGCCCAGGCCCTGACCGGCGCGCTCGGCGCCGTCGGGCGCGACCGGCTGCAGGAGATGATCAACACCCTGCTGGACCAGGGACGCCCGGCGGCCGACGCCTCCACCTGACCCGACGGCGCCGGCCCGGACCGCGTCCTCAGCAACGCGGTCCGGAAGGTGCGACGCGGAGGCCTCCCGGCGCGGACCGACGGCGCAGCCAGTAGGCCACCACCGCCGCGGCGAGCAGCGCCCCCCACAGCGGATACGGCCAGAGCAGCAGCGCGCCGGGCTGGCCGCGCACGACGGAGTCGATCACGAGCCCCGGCGAGGCCAGGCAGCAGATGCCCGCGACCGCCCCTCCGGCGACGACCGGCAGCCGTACCGGGACAGCGCGCCCGTGGACGATCGGCACCCAGCGCGGGAACACCTCGCCCCACCTGCTGATCAGCCCGAGGGTCAGCACGGCGCCCGCCAGCGCGGCGAAGGCGAGCAGCAGCCCCTGCAGCCGGGTGTCGGCCCTGAGCGGCCCGGTGACGTCGGAGTCGGTGGGCCACGGGGTCAGCCAGGTCAGCCGGTACAGCGCGTACGGGAGCGGGCACAGCACCGCCCCTATCGTGGCGACACGTCCCCATCTGCCGGCGGCCTCGGGCCTGATCCAGCGCGGCGGTTCGCCCGTCCTGAACGCCTTCGCCGCGATCACCGCCCACACCGCGAAGGCGGCGGCGTTGGCCAGGGTCCAGCCGAGCCGTCCGCCGAAGGAGGCGAAGTCCCTCGTGATGTTGCCCAGGTAGCGTCCCACCAGGCTCAGCGCGCCGAACCCGGTGAGCGCGTCCGCCACCCCGCCAGGGCATCGAGGTGCTCATAGCGGTGCTCCACCCTGCGGACGGGCGACATCCGCGCACAGGACGGCAAGGGCCGCGAGTTGGCCGGCCAGTGCCGGCTCAGCGACTATGCGGCGCCGTTCGGCGTCTGACGTCCGCCCGGCCTGCCCAGAAGGAGATCCCCCAGGCAGGCCAGCCCTTCCCGGTAGGACGGGTAGGCGGGCGTCCAGCCCAGCTCGCTCCTGGCCAGGGCGGTGCTCAGCCGCAGCCGGGTGCCCACCATGAGGGCGTGCAGGTACGGCGTGACGCGCAGCAGCCCGCCGGGCACCGTCAGCGGGGCGGGACCGCCGGCCGCGCGCGCCAGCGCCCGGACGTACTCGTCGAAGCGGACCGGATGGTCGTCGGCGACGTTGTAGGCGCGGCCCGGCCGGCCGCGTTCCAGGGCCGCGACCGTCGCGGCGGCGGCGTCCTCGACGTGGACGAGCGAGACGGTGCTCGCCGGGCGGGGGACGGGAAGCATGCGCTTGCCGGCCATCCTCAGCAGGTTCGCGGTGGCCGGCTCCGGGCCGTAGAACATGCCGTAGCGCAGGGAGACGCCGCCGATCGCGAAGACCTGCTCCTCGTTGGCGCGCATCGCGCGCATGTGCGGGTCGAAGGCGCCCTGGCCGGGCTCGGCGAAGGGGCGGTCCTCGGTCACCAGGGCCTCGCCGTGGTCGCGGTAGCCGTACCCGAGGAAGAACGACTGCGTGAGGAACCTGCCGGCCCCGACGAGCCCGGCGGCCTCGACGAGGTGCGCGGTGCCGCGCTCGCGCAGGGCGTCGGTGGCGTACAGGGCCCGGTGGAAGAGCGGGAGGCCGGTGATCGCGGTGGCCTGGTGCACGACCGCGTCCGCCCGCAGGCCGTCGAGCGCGGTCAGGAGCGCGTCGCGGTCCATCACGTCCGCGACCACGGCGGTGGCGCCCGCGTCGGCGAGCCGCCGGGCGCCGGCGGCGGATCTGGTGATCCCGCACACCTGATGACCGGCGGCCAGCAGCCGGCGTACGAGGATCGAGCCCAGGGTGCCGGTCGCGCCGGCGAGCAGCACGTTCACGCCCCCACCTCCTGACGGGCCCGTCGGGCGGACAGCACGCGCAGCCTGGCCACCAGCCCGGCCGTCCCCACCAGGGAGAACGCCAGCAGCAGCCAGGGATCGGAGGCGCGACCGCCGAGGTCGAGGTCGGTCGCGTGGTTGACCGCGTGGAAGGTGTTCGTGAACACGAACCCCGCCAGCACCAGGGTGACGACGTCACGCCAGCGCAGCGCGCACACCAGCATCAGCCCGATGCCGATCTGGAACACCCCGGCGTCGTGCAGGAAGTGCACGTGGTTCGGCCAGCCGGCCCAGGCGGCGAACCCGGCCGGGGCGACCCGCGCCCACACGCCGGTGACCAGCATCGACGCCGCGGCCAGCACGAGGGCGGTCCTGATGAGGATGCCCACGTCAGACCCCGGCGCTCTCGTCGGCCCCGGCGGGTTCGCGCGCGGCCAGCAGGGCCAGCACGCCGATGGCCACGATCGGCCAGCCGCCCGTGACGGGGAAGTACAGGACGCACAGCGGCACGCCGATGCCCACCAGGTACCAGCCCAGCTGGGCGGGCAGCCGGCCCGTCGTACGGACGAGATGCCGGGACAGGGTGCCCAGGGCGAGGAGGGCGACGCCTGCGGCGAGGAACCAGACGCTGGCCTCGCGGGCGAAGTAGTCGCCGGGCTCGATGTCGACGAGGGCGCGGACGAAGCCGTCGCCTGCGATGGCGGCCCAGGCGTTGGGCTGGGTGAACGCCCACACGAAGTGCACCACGGCGAGGGCGATGATCAGCCGGGGAACCCAGCGGGTCAGCGTGCTCACGGGAGGCTTCCCCGCCCTGCGGGCCGATGCTCGTGAACTCATGGACCGACCATACCGTACCTTATGGTACGGCGAAGGGCGGGGGTATACCGTCTGGTACGGTACGGTCATGGCGTCCAAGGGGGAATGGCTGGAGGCCGGGCTCGCCATCGCGACCCGGGACGGCATCCGAGCACTGACGATCGAACGGCTCTGCGCCGACCTCGGCCTCACCAAGGGCTCCTTCTACCACCACTTCAAGGGCATCCGCGGCTACAAGTCCGACCTGCTCACGCACATCGAGGCCGAGCACACCGGCCGCTTCATCGCCGGCGCCGAGGCCGCCGGCGCGAGCGGGCACGACAAGATCCAGCGCCTCCTCGACCTGGTGCTGGAGGCGCACTCGGACAGCCGCGACCAGGAGACGGCCGTCCGCGCCTGGGCCCGGCAGGACAGCGAGGTCCGCGCCTTCCAGGAACGCGTCGACGCCATGCGCGTGGACTACCTGCGCTCGCTGTGGCTGGAGCTCGGCGGCCGGCCGGAGGAGGCCGACGGCATGGCCACGCTCCTCTACCTCATCCTGGTCGGCGCGCAGCAGGTCGTCCCGCCCCTCCCGGCCGAGGACCTGCGGGCGGTCTACGCCCTGGCGATGCGCTCCGCCGCGCCCCGCTGACGGTCCCCGGCCGGGTGGCCGCCCTCCTGGCGGGCCCGGTCAGGCGAGGCGCGGCGGATGCCAGTCAAGGGTTCGGACAGTCGCGTTGAGGTACGTGCTCGCCGGCAGCAGGGCGGCCAGCGTGTCGCGTACGGCCGCGGCCAGGGGGTTGCGGAGCTGGATGACGCGGCCGACCTGGGCCGAGGCCCGCACCACCTGCTGCGCTCGCGGCCGTCTCGCCCTGTCGTAGCGCGCGAGCGCCTCCTCGACCTCGCCCCCGGACCCCAGCAACGCGGTCAACGTGACGGCGTCCTCCAGCGCCTGAGCCGCGCCTTGGCCGAGGTCGGGGGTCAGCGCGTGCGCCGCGTCGCCCAGCAGGGCCACCCGGCCCGAGACGTAGGAGTCCACAGGGGTGACCAGGGAGTGGACGTCACTTCTGATCACGGCGTCGGGCGGGGTGGCCGCGAGGAGCTCGGGGATGGGCCGGTGCCAGCTCGCGTACCGGGCCGCCAGATGAGCCAGGGTGTCGCCCGCGCCGGCGCCCTCGGGACAGGACTGGGTCGCGTACCAGTAGACGCGTCCGTCACCGAGCGGAATCACCCCGAAGCGCTGTCCGCGCCCCCAGCTCTCGGTGACGGAGCTCGACATCGCGGCGGGCGTGCGATCGGCGGGGACGATGCCGCGCCAGGTGACGTAGCCGGCGTAGACGGGCCCCGGATGGGCGGGGAACAGCACCTGGCGCAACTTGCTGCGGATGCCGTCCGCCCCCACGATCAGGTCGGCGCCCAGCCGCCCGGGGCCGTCCGGCCCGTCGAAGGCCAGCATGTTCGCCTCGGGCAGGCCGGTGACCGTGTGGCCCGGCCGGACGTCGACGCCATCGAGCGCGCCGATCAGCAGGTCATGGAGGTCGGCTCGGTGCAGGGCGAAGGCCGGAACGCCCATGCGGTGCTCCAGTTCCTCCACCTTCGCTCGCATCAGCCAGCGTCCCGACGGCACGCGCAGCCCAGCCGCCCCCTGAGCCGTTCCCCTGGCACGGAGCTCGGCGCCCAGCCCGAGCGCGTCCAGGGCGCGCACCGCGTTGGGCGCCAGGGTGATGCCGGAGCCCAGCGGCTGGAACGACGGCGCACGTTCCAGCAGCGTCACCTGCCAGCCGTTACGGCGCAGTCCGACCGCGGTCGCGAGACCGCCGATGCCGCCGCCGACGACGAGCGCGGACGAGGAAGTCACAACCATGCCCCTTCCGAGAAACCCTCCATACCATGCCGTATGGTATGGACGAGACTCTAGCGTAGAGCTGTCGCTGGAGTACTCACGGGTGGGGCGACCGCCGGTACGGTTGCGGGCCAGACCAGTAGGGCACCGGCGCACGTCACCTCCCACCGCGCATGGCTGACCTGACGCGCGCCGCCGTAGGATAGTTCATTCACCGAAGTAACGCCCGGGGGTGGGGGGATCATGGCGGAGATACGGATCGCATGGCCGGACCCGGAGGGCCAGGAGATAGTGGAGCGGCTGTTCGCCGCGGATGCGGCTCTGCGGGCGCATTTCGAGCAGGTCACCGCCGCGGTCGGGCTCACCGTGCCGCAGGCGCACACACTGATCCAGCTGCAGGAGCCGCAGCGCATGGGGACGATGGCCGGCCACCTGCACTGCGAGCCTTCGCACGTCACCGCGATCGCCGACTCACTCGAAGCCGGCGGCCTCCTGCGCAGGGAGCCGGATCCGGACGACCGCAGGGCCAAGCGGCTCGTCCTCACCGAAGCCGGGCAGGAGCTCAGGGGGCGCCTGCTGAAGCTCTTGTTCGAGGGGGCGCCGATCATCTCGACGCTCGACGCCGAGCAGCGGGCCGGTCTGCTCGCGATGCTCCGCATGGCCCAATCGGGCGACGGACACCGGGCCCTGCGCCGGTTTCCGGCTGCGAGGGGCGACGACTCCTGCCCGCCGGTCCCGTCATAGGTCCTCGGGACCTCCGCATGCCAGGCGAGCCGCCGTCCGAGGCGGCGGCATGGCCTCCTCCGCCCTGATCGCCATCCCGGCATTCACGCCGTGACCACGTCCTGACCCTCGGGTCCTGCCATACGACCAACTCCGCGCCCCGCGGCGGACACCGCCTCCTCCCGCGCCGGATCGCGCGATGCGCGAGCGGTCGAGCGCCGCCTGTTCCCGGCGACCTCCCGTGCCGGCGCCTCGCACGCGCCCTGCGGCCCTCCTCGCACCGTGGCTGCCACCTGGGCAGATGCCGTTTTGCGTCCGGAAAAAATTTCAGCTACAACATAGTTCAGTCGCTGAAACAAATCGTGAGAGGGTCCCGCCCATGTTCATCGCCACCGCGGTCCTGTCCGTGCTGCTGGCACTGGCCTTCGCCGGAGCGTCCTTCCCGAAGCTCTCCGGCAAGGAGGCCATGGCCGCCCAACTCCACAACCTCGGGGTAGCGGCCGGGTTCATGCGCGTCATCGGCGCGCTCGAAGCACTCGGAGCCGCCGGCCTGATCGCCGGACTGTGGATCGGACCCCTCGGGGTCGCCGCGGCCATCGGCCTCGCGCTGCTGATGGCAGGCGCCGTCACCACCCACCTCAAGGCCCGCGACACCGCCAAGAACACCGCCGGCTCCGCAGTCCTGCTGGTGCTCAGCGCCATCACCGCCGCGCTGGCGCTGGCGGCTCTCTGACAGAGGCCCGGCAACAGAGCCCGACCACCTCACGCACCACCGATCAAGGACCTGTGATGACCTCGACCACCAAGACCGAAACCGGCCTCGACATCGACACCCGCTTCGAACACCCCGCCACCGAGACACAGCTCCAACGGACCGCGGCCGCCCTGCGGGACAAGGGCCACACCGTCGAAGTCGTCGACACCGCAGCCGAGGCCCGCGCCCTCGTCAACCGGCTGCTGCCCACCGGCAAGAGCATCCTCACCGCCGCCAGCGAGACACTGCGCCTGTCGGGCCTGGACGACGACATCAACGCATCCGGCAGCTTCGACACCCTACGCCCCACCCTCATGCGCCTGCGCGAAGAAGGACGATTCGACGAGATGCGCATCCTCGGCGCCGCCCCCGACGTCGTCGTCGGCAGCGTCCACGCGGTCACCGAGGACGGACGACTGCTGACCGCCTCGGGCAGCGGAAGCCAACTCGCCCCCTACAGCTTCGGCGCGGGCCAGGCCATCTGGGTCGTCGGCGCCCAGAAGATCGTGCCCGACCTCGACACGGCACTGCGCCGCATCGAGACCTACGCCTACCCACGCGAGGACGCCCGCGCCCGAGTGGCATACGGCACCCCCGCCCTGCTCTCCAAGATCCTCATCATCGACAAGGAGATGTTCCCCGGCCGCGGCACCGTGGTCCTCATCCGCGAGCCCATCGGATTCTGACCACCGTCCACCCGGGTGAAGACCGCGTCACCGGCTTCACCCCCGACAACGTGCTCACCACCGACGTCCACCCGGCCCGGCCAGGTGACCGCAGACCTCGGCCGGCGGGCAGACAGGAGCGACACCCATGGTGAGACGGGTGCCCTACAAATGGCTGGTCGCCACCGCGTTCGTGTTCGGCCTGTTCATGGAGATCCTCGACATGACAGTGCTGAACACCGCGCTGCCCGCGCTCGGCCGCCACTTCGGCGCCGGGACCGAGACACTGCAGTGGCTCGTCACCGGCTACCTCGTCAGCATGGCGGTGTTCATCCCCGCCTCAGGGTGGGTCGCCGACCGGTTCGGCACCAAGCGCACCTTCCTGTTCGCCCTCACGGTCTTCACCGCCGCCTCAGCGTGGGGCGGCCTCGCCGGCTCCCTCGGCGAACTCATCGTGGCCAGGGCCGTCCAGGGCGTCGGCGGCGGCCTGCTCACCCCGGTCGGCGCCGCGATGCTGTTTCGAGCCTTCCCGCCGTCCGAACGCGCCAAGGCCTCAGCGGTGCTGTCCATACCCACCACCCTCGCCCCGGCCCTCGGCCCGGTGCTCGGCGGCTGGATGGTCGACACCATCAGCTGGCGATGGATCTTCTTCATCAAGGTCCCGATCGGCGTCCTCGGCCTCCTGTTCACGATGACGGCTCTTCGCGAGGAACGCGCCGACCACCCCGGCCGCTTCGACGTCGCCGGATTCCTGTCCGGTGGCGCCGCGCTCGCACTGCTGCTGCTCGGGCTCGACAGTGGCACCCGAGAGGGATGGACCGGCGCCGCCGTACTGCTGCCACTGGGAGCCGGCCTCGCCCTGGCCGCCACGTTCACCGCGATCGAGCTGACCCGAGCCGAACCGATGATCGATCTGCGCCTGCTGAAGGACCGCCTGTTCAGGACCGGCAACCTGCTGATGCTCCCGGCCTCCGGGGCGCTGATGGGCGCGTTGTTCCTCGTGCCCTTGCTTCTGCAGTACCAGATGGGCGTCGACGCGACCGGCTCCGGCCTGGTCACGATGTTCCAGGCGCTGGGCATGATGGCGGCGCTCCCCCTGGCGGGACGGCTCTACCCGCGCCTCGGCCCTCGCCGCCTGCTCGCGACCGGATTCGCCGTCATCGCCATCGCCCTGGCATCACTGACCGCGGTCGGCCCCGACACCAGCCTGTGGGCGATGCGGCTGCCGCTGCTGGCCATGGGCGCGGGCATGGCGCTCACCATCATCTCGCTGCAAGCCGCCACCTTCGCCACGATCCCCCCAGAGGCGACGGCGCGCGCATCATCGGTGTTCTCCACCACGCGTCAGGTCGCCAGCGCCGCCGGCGTCGCCGTGGCCGCCACGTTGCTCACCACGCGAACCGAGTCCAGACTGGGCGAGCTCGGCTCCCACGCCGCCGACCACGCGAACAGGCAGGAGGCGATCTTCGCCGCCTACCACGACATCTTCCTCATCACCGCCGCCCTCGCACTGCTCGGATTCCTCATCTCCCTGCGCGTGCGCGACAGCGACGCCATCGCCAGCATGCGGCCGCCGCACCCGGCAACGACCGCCCACCAGGAGAGATCAACGTAGGACCGGACAGGAATCGAACTCGCCGCCGGCTGCGGCACGGTCCCGGTCGCGCCAGGCCCGCTCCCATCGGCGGGTCATGGCCGGATAGACGATGAGGTAGCGGAACGGCTTGATGAAAGCCAGATAAGCCCTGCCGAACAGGCCGTTGGGCTTGACCAGGGCCGCCATGCGCAGCTCGTACCCGCCGTCACCGGCCGGCACCCAGCCCAGGTGGCAGACGGTGTGGACGGTCCTGTTGGCCAGCTCCTGGGCGCATTCGTCGGCGACCTCGTAGACCGGCGTGAACGGGATGTGGGGATCCTTCACCCCGGGCGTCCGGCGCAGATCGTCCGGCAGCCGGTCGCGCAGGGAGCGAACCCGTCCGCCGAGGCCGGCGTCGGGCCCGTCCCAGCCGAGCAACGCGCCCAGCCGCCAGCGAACCGCGAACAGGAACCGCACCGGCCCGGTCTGGTACTGCGGTGCGGTGCGGGAACGCAGCGCCGCGAGCATCACCGGGAAGTCCTCCGGCCCGGCGCCCGGCGTGCGGAAGGCCCACACATCCTCGACACGGAAGTCCGGGGCGATCTCGTGGATCCGCCACGGCCGCGACGTGTGCTCGGCGGCGGGGAGCCTCAGCGACATGTCGGCCGCCCCCTCACCGCGACACGAGGAAGTGGACCTGACGGGGCCGGACCTCCAGGTCGCTCAGGCCGTCCGGCGTCGCGCCCAACTCGCGGGCGACGTCGGCCGCCGCCCGGAACGCCTCCTCGGAGGCGAAGGCGCCGGTGGTGACGACGGCGTCTGCGTCCGGGGTGGTCCAGACCTCGACGGACAGGAAGCCCGGCTGGGTCCGCGACGCCTCGGCGACCTGGTGGCAGCGGCCGAGGAACTCCTCGACGTGCTCGGGCGCGGGGTAGTGGAAGGCGACGAAGCCGTATGGCATGACGGTGTCCTCCGCTCGTTGTACGGTGCCGTATAACTGAAAGCTAGACCCGTTATACGGCACCGTACAACCAGCCCGAGAGGTGAGGTAGGCCACACATGGGCACCATGCGCACCCCACGCGAGAAATGGATCGAGGAGGGGCTGCGAACGCTCGGCGCAGCCGGCGTGGACGCGGTCCGAGTCGAAGTCCTGGCCAAGACGCTGGGAGTGACCAAAGGTGGGTTCTACGGCTACTTCACCGACCGCACCGCACTCCTGGAGGCGATGCTCGACACCTGGGAACGCCAAAGCATCGACGAAGTCCTCGACCAGGTCGAACGCCAAGGAGGCGACGCCCGCACCAAGATCAGACTAGCCGGCCGGCTCACACTCTCCGACCGGCTGCTGCCGATCGATCTGGCGGTACGGGACTGGGCCCGCCGCGACGAGACCGTCGCCGAACGGCTGCGGCGCGTGGACAACCGGCGCATGGACCTGCTGCGCGAACAGATCGCCACCTTCTGCACCGACCCCGACGAAGTCGAAGCCCGCAGCTTGCTCGCCTTCTGCCTGAGCATCGGCCACCACTTCCTGGCCGCCGAACATGCCGGCCGCACCCCCGCCCAGGTCCGCGCCCGCGCCACCGACATCATCCTCAACGACCCCCACCAACCCTGAGAACGACGGACGCCAGCGCGCCGAGGCTCCCCGCGCCCGGCCATCCGCATCCCACCACCCCACCCGCCCAGCCTCCATACGCCGCCGTATAGTCACGTCCATACGCAACCGTATGGAGGCTTCCTATGCCGGGCACTCTCCCGCTCACCGACCGGCTCATGCCGTTCCCCGACGCCACCGAACGCCACTCGATCCTGATCCCCGCCTCCCGCGATCAGGTCTGGCACGCCATCAAGCACCCGAACCCCACGGACATCCGCCTCGCCAAGCCGCTGTTCGCCCTCCGCGACCTCGCCTCCCGCCTGCGCAACGGCCACGCGCAGCTCGACCTGCCGAGCTTCACCACGCTCGCCGAGGACCCGGGCCGGGAGGTGGTGGACGGCGTGATCGGCCAGTGGTGGCGACTGGGCCGCGCCGAGAACGTCTCCACGGTCACCGACCTCGACGGCTTCCTCGCCTTCGACCGTCCCGGCTTCGCCAAGGCCACGTTCAGCTTCCTCCTGGACGACGCCGGCGACGGCCGCATCCGCCTCATCACCGAGACCCGCATCCAGGCGACCAGCCCGGAGGCACGGCAGGCGTTCCTGAGGTATTGGCTGCTGATCCGGCTCGGCAGCGGTCTCGTCCGACGGGTCATGCTCTCGGCCATCCGCGCCCGCGCGCTCAAGGCCCCCTTGCGCCCATGACCTGTCGCCCTGCGTGCTGTGCCGCTGCTCGCCGTGGGCGCGGGTGTTGTCGGCGGTGGTTTTTGTTTGGGTGTTTATCTGGGGTGCACGAGCCGAGCGCCTTTACTTTGTAGATTCATTAGTGCGAGGCCCCCAGGACCGCTGCTCCCTGAACACGCTGGGCGCGACTCCTACCCGTCGGGTGAACAGGCGGGTGAAGTATCCGGGATCGTCATACCCCACCCGGCGGGCTACGGCGGCCACCCCCAGATCGGTGCCGGCCAGCAGTTCCTTCGCCTGGTTGAGCCGGATCCGCAGCACGTACTCCTTCGGGCTGCACCCGGCGCTGAGCCGTACAGCGTCACGGAGCTCGGCGACCCTCATCGACAGCCTCCGGGCATGCTCGGGCACGGACAGCGGCAGGCAGGCGGCCCTCGCCAGGCTCTGCAGGACGGGGTTGCCGTGCGGGTCGTGGTCCGCACGGCTGCGGTGCAGGGTCACCAGCAGCTCGTGCACGGCCGCGGACGCCTCCACCTCCATGTGGGGGCCGCCCCGGTGACAGGCCGCGGCCATCTTCTTGACCACCAGGTGGGCGGGCTCCGCCGATGACAGTGGCACGACGGGATGGTCCGGATCGAAGTGGCCGAGCTCGTCGTAGACGGCGACGGCGGGCCCGGAGAAGTCCGCGAACGCCTCCGACCAGCCCTGTTCGCAGGGGCCGTAGTGGTGCTCGACGCCCGGGAGCAGCCACAGCAGTGCAGGCGCCGCGACGTCCACCGGCGGCCGGCCGCCCCAGGAGAACCAACCCCGGCCGGACAGGATGATCAGGGCGACATGGTGCTCGAGTGTGCGGGGGCCGACGACGGGCAGCCGGCCCCGCTGCGTACCGACCGCGAGGCAGACGAGTCCGAGCCGGCGATGGGCGGGGCTGGGGGTGAGGTAGTACCACCAGCGGTCCCAGGGCTCCTGGCCCTCCACCCGTTCGACGGATCCAACTGGACGCCGCGAATTGTCCATGGCCCTCCAACCCCGCCCCCGGCAAGCTCGTCGTCGGGATCGTAGTGAGGCCGGATGACGATCCCATCACGTACGAAGGGATCATCGATGGGCAGTTTCACGATCGAAGACGGCGAATTCCGCCTTCATGGCACAGAGTTCCGCCTGCTTTCCGGGGCCATGCACTACTTCCGGGTGCATCCGGACCAGTGGTCGCACCGGCTGGCGATGATCCGCGCGATGGGCCTCAACACCGTCGAGACCTACGTCCCCTGGAACCTGCACGAGGCGCGGCCAGGGCAGTACCGGCGACTGGACGAGCTGGACCGTTTCCTGGAGGCGGCCTCACGCGCGGACCTGCACGCCATCGTCCGGCCGGGACCGTACATCTGCGCGGAGTGGGAGAACGGCGGCCTGCCGTCCTGGGTGACCGGCCATCTCAGGACGAGCGACCCGGCGTTCCTCGCCCACGTCGACCGGTGGTTCGAGGCGCTCCTCCCCCGCATCGCCGCGCACCAGATCACCCGGGGCGGCAACGTGCTGATGGTACAGGTGGAGAACGAGTACGGCTCGTACGGCACGGACACCGCCTACCTGAGGCACCTCGCCGGCCTGATGCGTTCGGCCGGGATCGACGTCCCCCTGTTCACCGCGGACGGGCCGGAGGACTACACGCTGACCGGCGGCTCCTTGCCGGGCGTGCTGGCGACCGCCACGTTCGGCTCCGACCCGGCGAAGGCGATCAGCGCCTTGCGGCGGCACCGGCCGGACGACCCCGTGGTGTGCATGGAGTTGTGGGTCGGCTGGTTCGACCACTGGGGCCGCGAACACGTCACCCGTGACGCGGCCGAGGCGGCCGCCGTGCTGGCGGAGCTGCTGGAAGCGGGCGCGTCCGTCAACATCTACATGGCGCACGGAGGGACGAACTTCGGCACCTGGGCGGGCGCGAACCACGACCTGGAGACCGGCGCCTACCTGCCGACGGTCACCTCCTACGACTACGACGCGCCGATCAGTGAGAGCGGGGCGCCCACCGAGAAGTACCGGCTGTTCCGCGACGTCCTGACCCGCTACAACCCCGCTCCGGAACCCCCTCCCGCGCCGCCCGTGCTCCCGGCGGCCACCGTGCGCCTGACGGAGTCGGCCGCCCTGCTGCCCGCACTGACCTCGCTCGCTGAGCCGCCGGCCGTCTTCCCCACTCCCCCGGCGTTCGAGGATCTCGGGCTGGATCACGGTCTGGTCCTCTACCGGGTGGAGGTCCCCGGGCCGCGCGGATCGTACCCGCTGATCGTGGACGGGCTGCACGACCGGGCCCACGTCTACGTGGACGGCGTGCACGTCGCCGCGCTGGACCGCGAGCGTCAGTCGGTCGAGGTGTCGGGGCCGGCCACGGTGGAGCTGCTGGTCGAGTCACTCGGCCGGGTCAACTACGGCCCCCGCATGGGTGAGCGCAAGGGCGTCACCGGCGGGATCAGGCACGAGCGGCAGTACCTTCACCAGGTGACGGCACAGGCCCTCCCGCTGGGCGACCTGCCGCTCGGAGGCACGGGCGTGATCCCGTTCGTCCCCGGCCCGGCGACCGTCGCACCGGCCTTCTGCCGGGGCTTCGTCCCGGTGGACGACCCCGCCGACACGTTCCTCGCGCTGCCGGGGTGGGGCCACGGCTACGTCTGGGTCAACGGCTTCTGCCTGGGCCGCTACAGCTCGGCCGGGCCGCAGCGCACGCTCTACGTCCCTGGCCCGTTGCTGCGGACGGGCGACAACGAGTTCGTCGTGCTGGAACTGGACGAGGTCGGGGACCCTGTCATCGAGCTCCGCCCGGAACCTGATCTCGGAGCGCGGCCAGAGGCGCCGTGACCGCGATCCGCGGTCGGGCACGGAGCGGCCCCCGGGGCATCGGGCGATGCCTCGGGGGCCGCTGGAGTCATGTCGGCCTCGCCGGGCTCCGGATCACCGATCCGCGACGTTGACGACAGCTGTCGCCTTGACGGACGTTCCCGCCACGGCTCCACGGACGGTGAACCATCCGCTCTCGGCCACCATGTCCGAGGTGACCGGTTCCCAGGTCACCTCGGCGGATCCGGTCGTGCCGTCGCTGTAGACGGCCCCGGTCTGCGCGGGCAGCGTCGGAAGCCTGCCGATCGTCGTGTCGACGGCGACCGGCCTGAGCTCCACGATGGTCTTCGGCTTCTGCGCCTCGAACACGCCGAACTCGGCCAGGCCGCACTCCGCGTCGCTCGGGTTGTCGTAGGTGTTGTCGGGATCGACGGTGAACTTCACCCAACTCGTCTTGACCGGAGCATCGAACGTCACGACGTTGTCCGGCTGACCGTCCCACGTGATCCCGGTCACCTTCTTGCTGCCGCCGTCCCATTCCAGGACGCCTTCCACGATCTGGTTGACGGCGGCGCCGCGGTCGACCAGGTTGACGCGGTCGATCTCCACCGGCGACGGGAACTGCAGTTTGATCCACGGGTTGTGGTCCGCCTTCTTCGCCGCCCAGGACGTCGCCTTGTTGCCGTCCGTCGCCTTCGTGCCCAGGTAGCGGTCGTCCTGGTCGTCGCCGTCCGGGACACCGTTCCGGTCACGGACCGAGGACACCGTGACCGTGGCCGAGGCCGCCACGTCGTCGCCCAGTGCCGTGATCGTCTGCGGGTCCGACTCCACCGCCACGCCGTCCAGCGTCACGACCGCCTTCGCGGTCGCCCGGAACCCGCTGGTGATCGGGTTCTTCAGCACGATGGTGTTGCTGCCGGGTACGGCCGCCAGTCTGTCGTCGCTGAGCACGTACTCGGTCTTCGCCCTGGACAGGTTCGCCTTCTCCCCCGTGCTGAGCGTTCCCTCGATCGTGCCGACGACTGGTTCGTTCACCTTGATGGAGCTGTCGCTCAGCGCCAGCTTCACCTGCTTCAGAAAAGCGGGGAACGACATGCGTCCGTCCGCGTCGACGTCGACGTAGAGGTGGTCCTCGGCCCGGTAGCCGGCCAGCTCGGCGGTGACGTCGATCCGGGCCTTTCCCGCCCCGCCCGACGACAGCACCTTGTCCGCGCCGACGGCCACCACGGACGGGTTGTCGCTGGTGATCGCGACCTCCGCCGCTCTCAGGTCGACGGGCGCGCCGAGGAGGGAGTAGCCCTTGACCTCGATCGTCGCCGTCCGGCTGTCCGCGCCGGCCTTCGGGTGCAGTTCGAGACTGCCCAGCGCGGTCAGGTCCCTCAGCGAGAACACCCGGACTTCCAGCACGTCGATCGGGCTGCCGTCCTGGCCACCGCCCGGGAAGGAGATCCGCACGTAGCGGGCGTGCACGCTGGGCCGGGCAGGATCGAGCGGATAGTTGTAGTACAGGCCTTCCTGTTCCCACGCGTACAGCGTCGTGTCGCTGCGCGGAACCGCCAGCGTGTTCCTCGATGTCGGCAGCCCGGCGCCGGACATCGTGTTCGTCTCGTTGCCGGCGGTCCACCGCGAGCCGTCGGCGCTGTACTCGATCTTCACCTTCTTCGGCACGTTGGAGTAGGTGACGTTGTCGGCATCGGGCATGTGGTGGTTGAAGAAGACGTTGACCCGCGACAGGTCCTGGATCTTGCCCAGGTCGTAGGTGATGCTCGGGTTCTCGTCGCCCGCCGGCGCCGACCACTTCGCGAGATTGCCGCCGGTCGTGTCGTTGATCACTCCGTCGGACAGCAGCCTGGCGTGCCCGCCGTCGGTGGTCACCTTCGGCGTGATCCCGGACACCACGTTCGCGTCGGGAGTCAGCGTGATGTAGTTCCGGGTCGAGGTGTAGGTCTTGCCGTCCACCGTGACGTCGGCCCAGTAGCTGTACATCGTGGGGGTGGCGACCTTGCGGGTGAACCGCATCGTGTTGCCCGTGACGACGAACGGTGACTGGCCGGCCGGGATCTCGGTGACCACGATCTTCCCCGCGGGGTTGTCGCGCCTGCCGTCGACCGTCGCGTAGTGGTACGTGACGGTCGAGGCGTCGAGGATGTCGACGTCGCCGCCCTTTTCGGTGTAGCCCTTGAACGTCACCGGGACATCTCGATCGGTCGAGAACTGTCCCCAGAACAGCGCGCCGTCGGTGAGCATGTTCACGCCGACGAGCGGAAGCGCGGCCGAGACGGCGCGGCCCCGCACCTTGACCGGGTAGGTGTCGGTCATGACCTGAGGACGGTTCACCCCGTCGTCGTAGGTCGCCGTCACGGTGATGGTGGCCGTACCGTCGCCGGTGGCCCGGACCATGCCCGTCGCCGCCCCCACGGTGGCGACCCGCGGGTTGCTGCTCTTGAACGTGAGCTTCGCGGGTGCGAGGACGTTGGTGTAGCCGTTCAGGTAGCTCTCGGCCCGCAGTCGCAGCGTGTTCGGCGCGGTCTGGCTGCTGAAGAGCTTGACACCGGTCATCTTGTAGTTCCTGACCGGGCTCTTGGTCCGGATCTTGATGATGGTGTCGATGGGATCCGCCGTGACGCCGGACGTGTCGATCGAGACGTAGTGCTTGCCGTTCGCCTCCTCCGTCGTGAAAGGCAGAGAGCTGCCCTTGTTCAGCCACTGGACCTGGTCGACCGGGTAGGCGAAGGGGCCGAGGTGGCTCATCCGCGCTTGGCCGGTGAATCCCGCCTTCGCCACGCCCGCGATCTGGTTCTTGATCATGTGCAGGTAGACGTACTGGTCGCGGGACATGGCGTAGCCCCAGTCCGGCCCCTGCCCATGAGCGATCGCCTTCTGCGGGTCGGTGTGCCAGCCGGGCTTCAGGGTGTAGTCCATGGTGTACGGCATGGTGCCGTACATCGACTCGCGAAGGTCGGGTCCGCGCCCGTTGTCCATCCACTTCACGATCGAGGTCCGCATGTCCGACAGCTGCTGCGAGGAGATCGGCACCATCGAGAAGATGTTGGTGTTGTCCAGGTTGCTGCTCAGGTTGTCCATGCCACGCGTCACGGTGATGGACGAGTCGTAGTTCATGACATAGCCGTGGCCGTACTGGTTGATCAGTTCTTTTGTGGCTTCGGCCCAGTTGTCACGTTCGTTGCCCTTGGCGTACTGCGTCCAGATGTCCAGTGCCGTCGTGTACGGGTCGTTCCACTCCTCGTGCGCGACCTTTCTGGTCTGCGGCAGGATCCCGGCACGCCAGCCACCCTCGTTGTACGGCTCGCTGTTCCAGAACGGACGCTCGTGCAGAGTGATGTCCTGGTCGCCGGTCTGCGCGTTCGGGTTCGCGTCGATCAGGACCCGATCGTTGTAGTTGCGCGCGGAGCTCCAGGCGACGTCGGGGTTGGAGTAGCTCTCCGGACCGCCGTCGGCGAACAGGTACCACGGGTTGTACCTCGCGACCAGTCCCTGGATGTCGCTCTCGAGGATCTCGGCTCCTTCGAACAGCGACGACACATAGACGCCGAACTTCAACCCGTGACGCTCGGCGGCCTGCTTGGCCTGCATCACTCGGTCCGGGACACGCCAGCTGCCGTCGGCGGCCTGGGTGAGGGCGTTGTACTTGTACTGCTTGTTGGCGTTGTTCGGGGTCAGGTTGGCGTTCGGCGACGGCCAGTAGTAGATGGTGTTCTGCAGGCTCTCGGTGGAGAGCAGGGTCATGCCCATCTCTTTGGCGGTCTGGGCCCACTCGTCGTAGGTGAAGTTCGGGTCGTACAGGTTCGGCATCGTGCCGGTGGTGTGCGACAGAGCCGACATCTTGCCTTCGATGAACCAGTCGACCGGGTTCCTCTTGACCGTGATGGTGTACGGCTTCGTCGTCGTGGCACCGCGGGCATCGGTCGCCTTCACGGTGAAGGTGTAGTCCTTCTGTGCCGTGCCGTGGGCGCCGTCCGCGACCGTTCCGTCGATGTGGCCGTCCGCCGCCAGCGTCAGGCCCGGGGGCAACTGCCCGTCGGCGAGCGTCCAGGAATAGCCGGGACTGCCGCCGGCCGCCTGAAAGGTGAAGGGAGACGCCTGCGGAGCGATGCTGGACGTGTTCCGGTTGCCGTCGATCTTCGCCACCATGCCGACGTACGGGTTCTCGTCGTAGGCGTACGGCAGTGTGTTGGCCGGGTAGTCGTTCGCCGGGACGTCCGCGTTGCGCGCCTCGAACGCCTGCCGGTCGACGCTCAGCCCCCTGGTGACGATGGTGAGCTGGTTGCCGGCCGCGTTCGGCCCGGTGACCGAGTAGGTCAGCCCGGGAACGATGTTGCCCGCGCCGTCGCAGAGCCGCGCGTAGAAACCCAGGAAGTTCTTGGTGGGGCCGGGGTTCTTGTGCTGGATCTCGATGAGAAGTTTGTTCCAGCCCTGCTTCAGCTGGATCGGGTATCGCGTCCCCTGCTTGCTCACCCGGGTCGCGACGCGGTCCTGCTGCCCGGCCGGAGCGTCGTTGGCGAACAGCCGGTACACCCCCGATCCGCCCACCTGCCACTGCACGGTCTGCGCGGCCGGACTGTGGACGTAGCTCGCGGCCACGACCCACTTGCCGGCTGTCGGCTGCCCCTGCTTGACGTCGAAATAGCCCATCAGGTCGTTGTAGTCGTCGTAGTTCCGGTTGAAGATGCGATCGTCGAAGTACTGCCAGGTGGATGTCTCCTTGCCCGCCGGATCGGCCAGGGGCGCGTCCAGGACGGGAACGACGGGAGCAGCGGACGTCTCGACCACCGGATCGGCGTACGGACCGGACACCGCCCACTGACTCAGGTAGGGGGCGTTCCCACTGGTCTGAGCCGCATGGGCCTGCGGTCCGGTGAAGGCGCCGCCGGCCACCGCAAGTGCGAGCACAGTCGCAGTCGCGACGACGCCGGATCGGATCTTTCGTAATCTCTTCACGCCATCTCCCTGCAAGGGTCGAGATAACCGCATGCCCGGCCGGTCGCGGTGCAGAAGGGCGTCCCAGCGACGATCACGCATGCTCGAAGGACGAGACAGGGCAGCGGGAGCCCGCGCCCACGAGGGCACGTTCACGCAGATGGCCGTGCTCGATCTCGCTGAGCCCTCAGTATGTTTCGGCGGCCGGATCGAGTCAATAGATCTGCATTACCGGCACAACAGCTCGCCATAAGGCAGAAACATTGGTGGACGACGCCGGGGTCCACGGCGGCCGAACGGGACACCTCAACCGCCACGTCCGGGAGCTGCGCGCCAGCACATCGACCCTGACAGCCGCTCCTGAAGGGCGTCAGCAAGTGTCGGATTATTAGTCCAAGGCAATCTCGGATAAGTCCAATTCATAGGGTTGACCCTGATCGCCGCCCACTCCACACTGAGCACACCTCGCGCAGCCCACGTCCGCGACATCGGCGTACACATCAGGGCTCCGCGCACGCGGACAGGTGCTCCCTTCACAGAACACAGGAGGAATTCGATGACCCCACGATGGCCGACGCGGGCCGGCATGGCGCTGCTCGCGGTCGCGTCCCTGGCGGCGGCGAGCGCTTGCGGTCCCGGCGCGCCGAGCCCCCGCGCCGACGGCGCCTCCAGCACGGTGAACCTGGACTTCTGGGGCTGGGCGCCCGGCTACGACAAGTCCGTCGCGCTGTGGAATCAGAGCCACCCCGACGTCAAGGTCGATTTCAGCAAGGTGCCGTCGGGCGGCGGAGGCGGCTACGCCAAGATGCAGAACGCCGTCAAGGCAGGCAACGCACCGTGCCTCGCGCAGGTGGGCAACGAGTCCCTGCCGACCTTCGTGGTGACGGACGCGCTTGAGGACATCTCCGCCTACGCGAACGCCGGCAAGGATCAGTTCGTCGACTGGGCGTGGAAACAGGCGGGCTTCGGGAACCGGGTCTTCGGGATCCCCGTCGACACCGGTCCGACGGCCTTGTTCTACCGCAGGGACCTCTTCGCCAAGCACGGGCTGACCGTGCCGAAGACCTGGGACGAGTTCGCGGCCACCGCGAAGAAGTTCCATGCCGCCGACTCGGCCAACTTCCTGATCAACGCACCCGTGGACTCTTACGACCTGGCCGGCTACACCTGGCAGGCGGGCGGTCATTGGTTCGGCACCACGAACGATCAGTGGCAGGTCACGATCGACAGTCCCGAGACGCACAAGGTCGCCCAGTACTGGCAGGGGCTGCTGGACGGCAAGCTGGTCAAGGGCGGCGTGACGCCGCTGGACACCCCGTGGTTCAAGGAAGTCAAGGACGGACACATCGCCACCGTGATCACCGCGGTGTGGGCGGCGCCGCTCATCGAGACGAACCTGCCGAGCCTGTCCGGCAAGTGGGGGGTCGCCCCGATGCCGCAGTGGACGGACGGAGAGCAGATCGCGGGCAACAACGGCGGATCCGTCACGGCCGTGCTCAAGGGTTGCGAGCACCCCAAGGAGGCGGCCGAGTTCGCGACCTGGTTCAGCACGAACACCGGCAGCCTCACCAACCTGATCAAGGAAACCGGGATCTACCCCGCCGCCAAGAGCGGACTGGAGCTGCCGGGCGTCAACCAGCCGTCGGCGTACTTCGGCGGCCAGAACATCTACGAGGTGTTCAGGACCGCGGCGCGGAACACCCCCACGAGCTGGACGTGGGGGCCGACGATGACCCAGGTCGAGTCCGACTTCGTCGACGGGATGAAGCGCGCCGCCAACGGTGAGGGCACGATCTCCGACGCGGTCGAGGCCGTCCAGGACAAGACGCTGGCGGCGCTGAGGAGCCAGGGCCTGGCCGTGGCCGGCTGAGGCCGCAGGTGGGACAACGGCGCTGCTCCCCCGTTGATGCTGACAAAGGATGATTTATGGCGATCACTTATCCCGATCACGATGTGACCAGCCCGGCAGAGCGCGCGCCCCGCCTCCCGCGAAGACCCGCCGGGGGCCGGGCGACGCGGTCGGCGACGCTGTTCCTGCTGCCGTTCGGCGTGCTGTTCGCCGTCATGGTGCTCGCGCCGATCGGCTACGCCCTCTACGAGAGCTTCTTCGAGGTGCGCCGCGGTGGACTGGGGTTGTCGCCGGCCGTCGCCGAGTTCACCGGCGCATCGAACTACGTGAAGGCGCTGCGGGACACGGACTTCATGGCCTCGATCCTGCGGGTGCTGCTGCTCGGTGTGGTGCAGGTGCCGGTCATGCTGGGGCTCTCGCTGCTGCTCGCGTTGCTGCTCGACTCCCGATCGGCCCGGTTCAGGCGCACCTTCCGGATGATCTTCTTCCTGCCTTTCGCGATGCCGGGAGCGATCGCGGCGATCATGTGGTCGTTCCTCTACATCCCGAGCGTCAGCCCGTTCACGGCGGGTCTCCGAAGCATCGGCCTCGACGTGGACTTCCTGTCCGGCGGGCTGGCACCGGTCTCGATCGGCAACATGATGACCTGGGGCTGGACCGGCTACAACATGCTCATCATCCACTCCGCGCTCCAGGCGATCCCGCGCGAGCTCTACGAGGCGGCGGTCCTGGACGGGTGTTCCGGGTGGCGGCTGGCCTGGCACGTGAAGATCCCGCTCGTGCGGCCGGCGCTGATCCTGACCATGGTCTTCTCGATCATCGGCACCGCCCAGCTCTACACCGAACCCGACATCCTCCGGCGAGTGGCGTCCACGGTCACCGCGACCTACACGCCCATCATGGCGAGCCAGTATTCGGCGAACGTCAACAACTACAACTTCGCGGCGGCCCAGGCAGTGATCCTGGCCGTACTCACCTTCGTGCTCTCGTTCGGTTTCCTGAAGTTCGTCCAGCGCAAGGGGTTCGGCGCATGACCACCCCCGCACACACCACCGACGCCCCCATGTCGCACCAGCACACGGCCGGGGCATTGACCAGCCGTGCCGGGGTCCTCCTCGTCCTCACCCTTTTCGCGATCTACACCCTGGTCCCGCCCTGGTGGCTGCTGGTGACCGCCACCAAGAACAAGGGGTACCTGTTCACCACCCATGGCCTGTGGTTCTCGCACTTCGACCTCTGGACGAACATCCGCGAGGTCTTCCAGGAGCAGGACGGCGTCTTCCTCCGCTGGATGCTCAACAGCGTCCTGTACAGCGTCGGAGGCGCCGCCGTCGGCACCCTGGTGTCGGCGATGGCCGGCTACGCGCTGGCCAAGTACGCCTTCCGTGGCCGCGGCCTCGTCTTCAACGTCGTGCTGGGTGCCGTGCTCGTACCCGCGTCGATGTTCGCGCTGCCGCTCTATCTCATGTTCAGCGCGACCCACCTGGTCAACACCTACTGGGCGGTCTTCCTGCCCAGCATCGTCAGCCCGTTCGGGGTCTACCTGGCCCGCGTCTACGCCGGCGCGGCGGTGCCCGACGAACTCCTCGAAGCCGGACGGATCGACGGCGCCAGGGAAGCCGGCATCTTCTGGCGGATCTCGATGCCGGTCATGTCGCCCGCGCTGGTGACCATCTTCCTGTTCCAGTTCGTCGGCATCTGGAACAACTACCTGCTCCCGGTGCTGATGCTCAGCGACGACCGGCTGCAGCCGATCACCGTCGGGCTGGCGAACTGGCGCGCGGAACTGAACAACGGCGTGCCCCACAGCCTCACGATCACCGGCTCGCTCCTGTCGGTGATCCCGCTGCTGATCGCCTTCTTCGTGCTGCAACGGTACTGGCGCTCCGGCCTGACCGCCGGAAGCGTCAAGTGACGCCGTCGTCCGGTACGGCCGTGGTCAGTACCGCCCCGTGTCGTAGCCGATGCCGGGCGCACTCGGAGCCCGGACCATGCCGTCCGGATCCACCGCCGCCTCGCGGACCACGGGATTGGTGAAGACGAGCGACTCGTAGTACGAGGTGTTGGGGATGGCCATGCACAGGTGCGCGTTGACGATGCCGCTCCCATGGACCTCCGCCCGAAGCTGGAAGCTCTCGGCCAGGTGGGCGATGCGCATGGCTCCGGTGATGCCGCCCTTGTACTGCGCGCTGGTTCGCACGCGGCCCGCGGCGCCGGCCTGGATGAAGTCCGCGACGTTCATGTGCGCGCCGTCGGAGGTCTCGGCGACGAGGAGGGGGATGGTGACGCGTTCGGCGAGCCAGCGGTAGGCGGTCACGCTGAACTCCCGCATCGGTTCCTCGTACCAGACGTAGCCGGCCTCCGCCAGGGCCTCCCCGACGTAGACGGCGTCAGCGAGGTCGAAGCCCGCCGAGCCGTCGTACATCAGGGGAACGCCGTCGCCCACGTGCGCGCGGAGCTTCTGGCAGAGGTCCGCGTCCGCGCGGGCGTCGCCCCAGGCGTGCAGCTTGATCGCGGTGTAGCCGGCCGCGAGGCACTGGTCGGCGACGTCGAGGTACTCCTCCACGCAGGAGAACGTCACGGTGCTGGCGTAGGCGGGGATGGCGTCGCGGTAGGTGCCGAGCAACTGGTGCACGGGCAGGTTCGCGGCCTTGCCCGCCAGGTCCCACAGCGCGACGTCGACCAGCCCGAGGGCGTAGATCGGTAGTTCCTCGATCCGGTCGAGCTCCCACAGACGCTGCCACAGCAGTTCGCGCCACAGCGGGTCGCGGCCGATCAGGTCGTCGCGGATGCGACGCCGCACCAGATCGGCCACGATGACTCCGCGCCGCGTGTGCGCCTCTCCGATGAGGCCGGCGTCGGTGTGGACGCGCAGGATGCCGCCGGTCACCGGCCCTTCCGACCCGGGGAGCCCGGCACGCCAGCGGAAGGGCGGCTGAGCGGGCAGGTCGACCAGATCCACGGTCACGTCAGTAATGCGCATGTCGTCCTTCATGTCGGGATTGGCGCCGGTCAGGAGGTGGAGCCGTCGGTGGGGAAGAGACGGTGGCGGATCTCCCGCTGGAACTGCTGCAGGGTCGTGTCGATGTGCTCGCAGATGCACTCGACGGCTCGCGACTCGTCGCCCGCCGCGATGGCGGCGCTGATGGCCAGGTGCTGTTCCGCGGCGACTCTGAGGGAGCCGCCGGCGACTCCAGCCAGCCCGATGACGCTGACCTGCCGTTGGAGCCGCTGCACCGACACGACGGTCTCGGCGAGGAAGACATTGCCCGCCGCCGCGGCGATCGCCTTGTGAAACGTCTCATCCGCGTGGACGAACGCGTCCAGGTCATCGCTCTCCGCGGCGTCCGCCGACTGCTGTGCGGCCTCGCGCAGAGCCTTGACCTGGGCCGGATTGGCCCGCTGTGAGGCCAGGCGCGCCGTGGCCGTCTCGATGGTGCGGCGGAACTCGAACATCTCGTCGACCTGCCGGAGGTCGGCGGGCAGGAAACTGGAGAAGGACTTCTCCCACAGGGCGCCCTCCGGCTCGGAGATGTAGATGCCCCGGCCCTTCTGCACCGACACTCGCCCAAGCGCCGAAAGGATCTTCACGGCTTCCCTGACGATGGTCCGGCTCATCTGGACGGCTTCGGCCAGGTCCTTCTCCGTCGGCAGACGATCGCCCGGCTCCAGGCGTTCGCGGACGATGTATTCGAGGATGCGCTCCGCGGCGATCTCGTAACCGGGTCGATACCCTCCCACGTCTCCCTGCTCTCGTGGGACACGCGACCCCCGCTCGGGTTGGCTCAAGTCTTCCTCCGGTGTGCTGTGCTGGCCGGCTCATGGTGTCACAGACGATTCTCGGCAGCCACACTCTAACCCTCTAATGCTTCGTATCTATCCTCTGAATCCATGATCCTCAAATCAGATTTAGGGTCTTGACGTGACGAGCGTTCACCTCCACACTCGTCACACCCGACATGACCTGCCGGGAGTGTCCACCCTGATCAGCAGGACGTCTCAGCGAAGTCCGCACCGGGCTCCACAGAATCTGATCTATTCGGAACGTCGAACGTTAGAAGAGGCATGATGTGTTCTAAGTCGGGAACGCCGTCCGAGGGGAGGCGACGCGGGGCTCGTCTGGGGTCCTGGGTCGCGATCTCGGGTCTCCTGCTCGGCGTCGCGGCCTGCGGCACGGATGATCCGAGCGGCGGGAAGATCGAGCTCACCTACCGCATCTGGGACAAGAACCAGCAGCCGGCCATGCAGCAGATCGCCGACCGGTTCCAGGCGGCGCACCCGAACATTCACGTCACCATCCAGCTCACCGCGAACCAGGAGTACTGGACGAAGCTCCAAGGTGACGCGACCGGCGGCAGCGCCCCGGACGTCTTCTGGATGAACGGCCCGCACGCCCAGCTCTACGCCTCCAACGGCATGCTGCTGCCGCTGTCGGACCAGCTCAAGGCCGACGGGGTGGACCTCGGCAACTACCCGTCCGCGCTGACCGCCATCTACAGCTATCAGGGCAAGCAGTACGGCATCCCCAAGGACTTCGACACCGTCGGCCTCTGGTACAACAAGAAGCTGTTCGACGCCGCCAAGCTCACGTACCCGGACGACACCTGGACCTGGGAGACCGTCGCGGCGGCCGCGCGCAAGCTCACCGACGCGTCCAAGGGCGTCTACGGAATCCTGGCTCCGCCCTTCAACCAGGAGAACTTCTACAACACCGTCTTCCAGGCGGGCGGGTACGTCATCTCGCCCGACGGGAAGTCCTCGGGCTACGACCAGCCGGCCACCATCTCGGGGCTGAAGTTCTGGACCGACCTGATGAAGGCCGGGGTGTCGCCGTCCGTGAAGTCGATGACCGACACCTACCCGGCCCAGCTGTTCGAGTCGGGCAAGTTCGGCATGTACTACGCCGGGTCGTGGAACGCGATCGAATTCTCGAAGAACGACACCATCAAGAACGACGTGGACGTGGCCGTCCTGCCCCAGGGAACCAAGCGGGCCGTGGTCATCCACGGCCTGGCCAACGTGGTGTACGCGAAGACGAAGCATCCCCAGGAGGCGACGCAGTTCGCCGAGTTCCTCGGGTCGAAGGAGGCGGCCGAGATCCAGGCGAAGACGGGTGCCGTGATCCCCGCCTTCAACGGCACCCAGGAGGCCTGGGTCTCCTCGATGCCCCAGTTCCACCTGCGCTCGTTCCTGGACGAACTCCCCTACGCGGTGCCGTTCCCGGCCTCGAAGAACACCGACGCCTGGATGACCAAGGAAGCCGCGATCCTGGGGCCCGCGTGGTCGGGTGACAAGGACGTCGCGGCCGCCGCGAAGGAACTGGCGACGGCGATGAACACGGCGCTGCGCGAGGAACAGTGATGGCGGCGGTGAACAGCCTGGCCCGGCCGCGCCGGGCGCGGCGCCCCGCGAACCGCCGGCCCGGCCGCCGGCCCGAGCGGATGTGGGCGTACCTCATGGTCGCGCCCATGACCATTGGCCTGTCGGTCTTCTACCTGTGGCCCATCGCTCAGACCTTCTACTTCAGCTTCACCAGGTCGGGTCCGTTCGGCGGGCACACCTGGATCGGCACGGCGAACTACCGCGCCCTGGTCGATGAGCCGTCGGTGTTCCAGTCCGTGGCCAACACCCTGTTCTACGCGGTCGTCCAGCTGGCGGGCATCCCGCTCGCGGTCCTGCTCGCCGCCCTACTGAACCAGCGCGGGCTACGGGGCCGGTCGATCTACCGGCTGGTGTACTTCCTCCCGGTCGTGACCATGCCCGTCGCCGTCGCGATGCTGTGGCGGTGGATGTACAACGGGGACTACGGCCTGATCAACCAGCTGCTGTCCGTCGTGGGCATACAAGGGCCCCACTGGGCCTCCGACCCGTCCGTGGCGCTGTACGCGGTCGCCGCGATCGGCATTTGGATGGCCCTCGGCTACAACATGGTGATCTTCCTCGCCGGTCTCCAGGGCATCCCCACCATGTACTACGAGGCCGCCGCGATGGACGGCGCCGGCCCGGCCAGGATGTTCTTCCGCATCACCGTGCCGCTGCTCAGCCCGAGCATCTTCTTCGCCACGGTGCTCACAGTGATCAACTCGCTGCAGATGTTCGACCTCGCCTACATGATGATGAGCACGCCGGGCGCCGCGGCCGGAACCGCGAACCCGGCGCTGCCCCGGGTCCGCACGGTCTCCTACCTCTTCTACCAGAAGGCCTTCGTCGAGCATGATCTCGGCTTCGGCGCCGCGGTCGCCTTCGTCCTGCTCGGGTTCATCCTCGCGATGACGCTCATCCAGTTCCGGCTGCAGAGAAGGTGGGTGCACTATGCGTGACGGCGCGATGGCCGGCAGCCGTTCGGCGCGAACGGCCGTGACCCACGTCGTCCTCATCGCCGGCGCGGTCGTGATGGTCGGGCCGTTCGTCTGGGAACTGCTCACGTCGCTGAAGACGTTCAGCGAGACCACCCACCTGCCGCTGACGTTCCTGCCGCACCGGTGGCAGTGGTCGAACTACGTCCGCGTGTTCGAGCAGTTGCCCTTCCGGCAGATGTTCCTCAACACGGTGCTCATGGCCGCCGGCCGGACCCTCGCCCAGCTCGTGTTCTGCTCCCTGGCGGCCTACGCGTTCGCCCGGATGCGGTTTCCGGGCAACAAGCTGCTGTTCGGCCTCTTCCTGTCGGTGCTGATGGTGCCCAGCCAGCTCTTCCTCATCCCGCAGTACGTCATCATCCAGGACCTCGGCTGGGTGAACACCCTGCAGGGCCTGATCGTGCCCGGGATGTTCAGCGCGTTCGGCACCTTCCTGCTCCGGCAGTTCTTCCTCGCGTTGCCGCACGACGTCGAGGAGGCGGCCCGCCTCGACGGGGC
The DNA here is from genome assembly GCF_013363995.1 of Nonomuraea rhodomycinica. Taxonomy (GTDB): domain Bacteria; phylum Actinomycetota; class Actinomycetes; order Streptosporangiales; family Streptosporangiaceae; genus Nonomuraea; species Nonomuraea rhodomycinica. The sequence goes on from NZ_JABWGO010000014.1 coordinate 137,424, forward strand.
CAACGCGTTCCAGATCTTCCTGCGCATCGCGCTCCCCCTGGCCAGACCGGGACTGCTGGCCCTGACGATTCTCACGGTGCTGTGGTCGTGGAACGACCTGATGTATCCGCTGGTCGTCACCACCGACCCGAGCGCGATGCCGCTGTCGGCCGGGCTGGCGACGCTGCAAGGTGAGCATTTCACCGACTACTCGCTGCTGATGGCGGGCTCGATCATGGCGACCGCACCGATGATCGTCGCCTTCGTCGTCCTGCAGCGGCACTTCATCCAGGGCATCGCGTTCACCGGTGCCAAGGGCTGAGACGTCCAGGCGACGATCGCCCTCGGACACTCACCCGACCCCTGCTGATCGATGATGGAAGGACCTGGCATGGACGACCTCAGGCTTGGTGTGATCGGTCTTGGCGTGCGCAGCAGCCTCGCCGAGCTCGCCCACCGGCCCGGGAAGGGATCGCGGCTGGTGGCCTGCTGCGACCGTGATCCCCGCATGCTGTCCGGGGTCCGGGAACGCTTCGGACCCGACCTGATCACGGTGACCGACCATCGTGAGCTCCTCGACGCCGATCTCGACGGGGTGTTCGTGCTGACGCCCGACCACACGCACGAGCCCATCGGCCTGGACTTCCTCCAGGCGGGGATCCCGGTGTTCCTGGAGAAGCCGCTCGCGATCACCACGGAGGGCTGTGACCGTCTCCTGGCCGCGGCGCGGGCGTCCGCCACGCGGCTCTACGTCGGGCACAACATGCGGCACATGCCCGTCGTCATGGCCATGCGCGAGCTGATCGACGACGGGGCCGTCGGGGAGGTCAAGGCCGTCTGGTGCCGGCACTTCGTCGGGCACGGCGGCGACTTCTACTTCAAGGACTGGCATGCCGACCGGCGCAACACCACCGGCCTGCTGCTCCAGAAGGGCGCGCACGACATCGACGTCATCCACTGGCTCGGCGGGGGGTACACCAGGCGGGTGAACGCCTTGGGAGGTCTGGTCGTCTACGGTGACATCACCTCCCGCCGGGACCGGGACCGGGCTGGGGAGCGCATGACGGACTGGCTGTCTTCCGCGGACAACTGGCCGCCGCTCAGCCAGCGCGGACTGAACCCGGTCGTCGACGTCGAGGACCTCAGCATGGTGAACATGCGGCTGGACAACGGCGTCCACGCCAGTTACGAGCAGTGCCACTTCACGCCCGACTACTGGCGCAACTACACGGTCATCGGGACCGAGGGGCGGCTGGAGAACTTCGGGGACGCCGAAGGCGCGGTCGTCAAGGTCTGGAACCGCCGCTCGGACTATCGCGCGGACGCCGATCTCACCGTGTCCGTCGAGACACCGGAAGGCACCCACGGGGGTGCCGACCCCCACTTGGTGGCGGAGTTCCTGCGCTTCGTCAGGGAAGGCGCCCCCACGGTCACCTCCCCGGTCGCGGCCCGTGAGGCGGTCGCGGCGGGATACGCGGCCACCGCATCCCTGCGGGAGGACGGCCGGGCGTTCGACGTCCCGCCGACCGATCCCCAGCTCGCCGCCTACTTCGCGAACGGCCAGCGCGAAGCGTGAACGACCGCGGAGGCCGCCGGGACGACACGGCCATGCGACATGCGTCCCTGGGCCGCAGCACCGCCACCGTCACCCGGCTGTCGTTCGGCGCCGCCGCCCTCGGCAATCTCTTCACACCGGTGACCGACGAGGCCGCCGACCAGGCCGTCCAGGCGGCCTGGTCGGCCGGCGTCCGCTCGTTCGACACCGCGCCCCACTACGGGCTCGGCCTGTCCGAACGCCGTCTGGGCGCCGCACTGCGCGACCGCCCGCGAGACGAGTACACCGTCGCCACCAAAGTCGGCAGGCTGCTCGTCCCCGCCCCGTACATGGGCGCGGACGACCTCGCCGACGGCTTCGCCGTGCCGGCCACCCACCGCCGGGTACGAGACTTCAGCGCCGACGGTGTCCGGCGCAGCCTGGAGGCCAGCCTGGAACGGCTCGGCCTGGACCGCGTCGACATCGTCCATCTGCACGACCCCGACGAGCACTTCGCCGAGGCCATCGGCCACGCCTACCCGGCCCTGGAACAGCTGCGGGCGGAGGGCGTCGTGCGGGCGATCGGAGTGGGCATGAACCAGTCCGCGATGCTCACGCGGTTCGTCCGTGAGACCGACATCGACACCGTGCTGCTGGCCGGCCGCTACACCCTGCTCGCCCAGGGCGCCATGGCCGACCTGCTGCCCGAAGCGGCCCGTCGCGGAGTCTCGGTCATCGTGGGCGGGGTGTTCAACTCCGGCGTGCTGGCCGACCCTAAGCCGGGTGCCACCTTCGACTACGCGACCGCCGCACCGGAGCTGGTGGACCGCGCCCTGCGGATGCAGGCCGTCTGCGAACGGCACGGCATCCCGCTGCGCGCGGCGGCCGTCCGTTTTGCCCTTGCCCCGACGGCCGTGGCGAGCGTGTTGATCGGAGCACGCTCGGCCTCGGAGATCACCGACGCCGCCGACCTGCTGCACCGGGCCGTTCCGGCCGCGCTCTGGCAGGAGCTGCGCGATGCCGGGCTGCTGCCGAGCCACCTGCCCTTCCCGGCCGCGGAGTAGACATCACCAGGGGGTCCCGCTCCGACGCCACCTCCTGGACCGACCCGAGCGCGGCTCCCGAACGCCAGGCCACCCTCGTGCGGGCCTGACCTCCCTGTTTCGCGCGCCCGGGGTTCGTGGCCGTCCGGCGCGGGCGTCATCCCGGAGCGCTTCCTCTCCCTCATGCTCCGCCGGCCTCGCCGTGAAAGTTTCAGCCGAGCCCCCTGGAGAGCTGTGCCGAAAGTTTCAAGGCCACGACGCACCAGCCGAGCCAGGTGCGGCCAGCGGCGACATGTGAAGTCGCCGAAACTTTTCATGGTTCATTGACAACTTTCGGGCGGATTCCCACACTGAGTGCCTGAGGTGATCTCCCCCACCGGGCGCGGAGTCGGCCCCGCAGGGGTGTCCCGCACCATCCTTTCCCCATGATTCGCACAGGGAGGCTCAAGCATGCGTGTCAACGCCATGTCCCCGCCTACCGCCCGGCGGCCGCTCGGCGCGCGCCGCCGGTCGCTGGTCATCGGCGCGCTCGGCGCACTCGGCCTGATCACGGCGATGGCGACGGCCGTTCCGGCCGATGCCGCGGCGAGCACGCTGGGCGCCGCCGCCGCGCAGAGCGGCCGCTACTTCGGCACCGCCATCGCCGCGGGCAGGCTCGGCGACTCCGCCTACACGACGATCGCCGGCCGCGAGTTCGACATGGTGACGGCCGAGAACGAGATGAAGATCGACGCCACCGAGCCCAACCGGGGGCAGTTCACGTTCACCAGCGGCGACCGGGTCTACAACTGGGCCGTGCAGAACGGCAAGCGGGTGCGCGGGCACACCCTGGCCTGGCACTCCCAGCAGCCGGGCTGGATGCAGTCACTGTCGGGCAGCTCGCTGCGCCAGGCGATGATCGACCACATCAACGGCGTCATGGGCCACTACAAGGGCAAGATCTACGCCTGGGACGTGGTCAACGAGGCCTACGCCGACGGCAACTCCGGCGGCCGGCGGGACTCCAACCTCCAGCGCACCGGCAACGACTGGATCGAGGTGGCCTTCCGCACCGCGCGCGCCGCCGACCCGGCCGCCAAGCTCTGCTACAACGACTACAACATCGACAACTGGTCCTGGGCCAAGACCCAGGGCGTCTACAACATGGTCAGGGACTTCAAGGCCCGCGGCGTGCCGATCGACTGCGTCGGCCTGCAGTCGCACTTCAACAGCAACAGCCCCTACCCCGGCAACTACCGCACGACTCTCCAGAGCTTCGCCGCGCTGGGGGTCGACGTGCAGATCACCGAGCTGGACATCCAGGGCGGCTCGGCCACCACGTACGCCAACGTCGTCAACGACTGCCTGGCGGTGCCGCGTTGCGCCGGCATCTCGGTCTGGGGGGTTCGCGACAGCGACTCCTGGCTCGGCGCCGGCGCCGCCCCGCTGCTCTTCGACGGCAACGGCAACAAGAAGGCCGCCTACACCGCGGTGCTCAACGCGCTCAACGGCGGCGGCACGACGCCGCCGCCCGGCGGGGGCGGCGCGGGGCAGATCCGGAACACGGCCTCCGGCCGCTGCGTGGACGTGCCCAACTCCAGCACCACCGACGGCACCGCGGTGCAACTGTGGGACTGCAACGGCCAGAGCAACCAGCAGTGGACGCAGACCACGGCCGGGGAGCTGAAGTACGGCGGCAAGTGTCTGGACGCCGGGGGCACGGGCAACGGCGCCAAGATCCAGATCTACTCCTGCTGGGGCGGCGACAACCAGAAATGGCGCGTCAACTCCGACGGCACGATCGTGGGCGTGCAGTCCGGGCTGTGCCTGGACGCCGTCGGCGGCGGCACCGGCAACGGCACGGGGCTGCAGCTGTACAGCTGCTGGGGCGGCGGCAACCAGAAGTGGACCTACAACGCGAGCGCCGCGTAGCCGCGTTCGTCCGCGTGGACCTCTCCTGCGGGGTGGTAAGGCCCTCCCCGCAGGAGAGGTCGGGCTCGGCCCGAGCGGGAGGCGGTGCATCCGCATGACCACGGTTTCGGGACGGCAACTTAACGCGCGATCTCTCGCACGTTACCCGTTGCGAACCGGTAGCTGCTGTGAAACTTTCACGGGCACGGACACTGCGGCACGATCTTCCTGGACGCCGAAACTCCACGCGGGAAGGCGTTCCGGCGGCGACGCCCGGCCGTGACGACGACGCTCTTCGTTGACGCCGGACGGGCGGTCGGATGTACTCCGCGATGACCCGCTCGACGGAGCAGGCCGCCCACTGACGTGTTAACGCTAACAATCCCGCCTGCGGCCGGTCGCCGGCCTCGGCCTACGAGTTCGACCTCGGCCACAAGCTCTGGAGGTTCCTGTGAGGCGCGTGCTCGCGGTTCTCTCGTCCCTGCTCGCCGTGGGCGTGTTCCTCACGCCCACGGCGTCGGCCGCGACGGTCGACACCAACGCGTGGTACGTCCTGGTCAACCGCAACAGCGGCAAGGCCCTGGACGTCTACAACCTCTCCACCGCCGACGGCGGCCGGATCACCCAGTGGACCCGCAACGACGGCAACCAGCAGCAATGGCAGTTCGTGGACTCCGGCGGCGGCTACTACCGGCTCAAGTCACGCCACTCCGGCAAGGTCCTTGACGTCAGCAACTCCTCCACCGCCAACGGCGCCGCCGTCGTCCAGTGGACCGACCACAACGGCACCAATCAGCAGTGGCGCCTGGCCGACTCGCCGGACGGCTACCTACGGCTGATCAACCGCAACAGCAACAAGGCCCTCGAAGTCCAAGGCGCCTCCACCGCCGACGGCGCCAACATCGTCCAATATGACGACTGGGGCGGCGCCAACCAGCAATGGCAGCTCGTCCCGATCGGCAGCGGTCCGAACCCGGGCAGCACCTACACCAACCCGGTCGTCTGGCAGGACTTCGCCGACGGCGACATCATCCGCGTCGGCGACGCCTACTACTACTCGGCCTCGACGATGCACTACTCGCCGGGCGCGCCGATCCTGCGCTCCTACAACCTGGTCGACTGGGAGTACGCCGGCCACTCGGTCCCGAGGCTCGACTTCGACTCCGGCGCCTACGACCTCAACGGCGGCCGGGCGTACGTGAAGGGCATCTGGGCCTCGGCCTTCAACTACCGCACCAGCAACAGCACCTACTACTGGATCGGCTGCGTCGAGTTCAACCGGACCTACGTCTACACCGCCTCCGCCGTCGACGGGGCGTGGACCAAGCGCTCGCGGATCAACAACTGCTACTACGACGCCGGCCTGCTGATCGACACGAACGACACCATGTACGTCGCCTACGGCAACGGCACCATCAGTGTGGCCCAGCTCTCGGCCGACGGGCTCAGCCAGGTCCGCTCCCAGCAGGTGTTCCAGACTCCGAGCAGCGTCGGCACGCTGGAGGGCTCCCGCTTCTACAAGCGCAACGGCTACTACTACATCTGGCTGACCCGCCCCGCCAACGGCCAGTACGTGCTGCGCTCCACCTCCCCGTGGGGCCCGTACGAGATGCGCCAGGTCCTGCTCGACATGCCCGGGCCCGTCTCCGGCGGCGGCGTGCCCCACCAGGGCGGGCTCGTCCAGACCCAGAACGGCGCTTGGTACTACATGGCGTTCGTCGACGCCTACCCCGGCGGCCGGATGCCGGCGCTCGCGCCGATCACCTGGACCAACGACTGGCCGACCGTGCAGACCGTGAACGGCGGCTGGGGCGTCACCTACCCGAAGCCGAACATCCAGACCAGCCGGACCGTCGCGTCCATGATCGGGCCCGACACCTTCACCTCCGGCAGCCTCGCGCCCCGCTGGGAGTGGAACCACAACCCCGACACCAGCCGCTTCTCCACCGGCGACGGCCTGCGCCTGCAGACCGCGACCGTCACGGGCGACCTCTACAACGCCCGCAACACGCTGACCCACCGCATCCAGGGCCCGTCCTCGACGGCGACGATCGAGCTCGACCACGCGCAGATGGCCAACGGCGACCGCGCCGGGCTGGCCATGCTGCGCGACCAGTCGGCCTGGATCGGCGTCAAGCGCGACAACGGCGTCAGCCGGGTCGTGATGACGAACGGCCTGACCATGAACGGCTCGTGGCAGACCACCGGCACCGGCACCGAGGCGGCGAGCGCGGCCGTGTCGGGCAGCCGGATCTGGTTGCGGGTCGCCGCCGACATCCGGCCGGGGTCCGGCAGGCAGGCCCGCTTCTCCTACAGCACCGACGGCAGCACCTTCGTGAGCCTCGGCCCGGCCTTCACGTTGACCAACGCCTGGCAGTTCTTCATGGGCTACCGCTTCGGGATCTTCAACTATGCCACCCAGTCGCTCGGCGGAGCGGTGACCGTGCGCCGCTTCGACCTCACCACGCCGTGAAGGAGCACCCGATGAGATCCAGACCCCTCTCCGTCGTCGCGACGGTGGTCGCCTTACTGGCGAGCCTGTTCGTCGCCCTGCAGACCGAGTCCGCCCATGCGGCCACCGTGGACACCAACGCGTGGTACGTCCTGGTCAACCGCAACAGCGGCAAGGCCCTGGACGTCTACAACCTGTCCACCGCCGACGGCGGCCGCATCACCCAATGGACCCGCAACAACCAGAACCAGCAGCAGTGGCAGTTCGTCGACTCCGGCGGCGGCTACTACCGCATCAGGTCCCGCCACTCCGGCAAAGTGCTCGACGTCTACAACTTCTCCACCGCCAACGGCGGCGCGATCGTCCAATGGGCCGACGGCAACGGCACCAACCAGCAATGGAGACTCGCCGACAGCTCCGACGGCCACATCCGGCTGATCAACCGCAACAGCGGCAAGGCCCTCGAGGTGCAGGGCGCCTCCACCGCCGACGGCGCCAACATCGTCCAGTACGACGACTGGGGCGGCGCCAACCAGCAGTGGCAGCTCGTCCCGGTCGACGGCGGCAGTCCCGGCACGTGCGACCTCCCGTCCACCTACCGCTGGAGCTCGACGGGCCCGCTGGCGACCCCGAAGGCGGGCTGGGTCTCGCTCAAGGACTTCACCGTCGCCCCCTACAACGGCAGGCACCTCGTCTACGCCACGACGCACGACACGGGCACCAGGTGGGGCTCGATGAGCTTCAGCCCCTTCACCAACTGGTCCGACATGGCCTCGGCCGCTCAGAACACGATGTCGTCCTCCACCGTCGCGCCCACGCTGTTCTACTTCGCCCCGAAGAACATCTGGGTGCTCGCCTACCAGTGGGGCGGCACCGCCTTCTCCTACCGGACCTCCAGCGACCCGACCAACCCGAACGGCTGGTCGGCGCAGCAGGTGCTCTTCTCCGGCAGCATCTCGGGCTCCGGAACGGGCCCCATCGACCAGACGCTCATCGGTGACGGCACGAACATGTACCTGTTCTTCGCCGGCGACAACGGCAAGATCTACCGGGCGAGCATGCCCATCGGGAACTTCCCGGGAAGTTTCGGCAGCACCTCGACGGTGGTCATGAGCGACACGACGAACAACCTGTTCGAAGCCGTCCAGGTCTACAAGCTCCAGGGCCAGAACCGGTACCTCATGCTCGTCGAGGCGATCGGCGCGCAGGGCCGCTACTTCCGCTCGTTCACGGCCACCAGTCTGGGCGGTTCGTGGACGCCGCAGGCCGCGACGGAGAGCAACCCCTTCGCCGGCAAGGCCAACAGCGGCGCGACCTGGACCAACGACATCAGCCACGGCGAGCTGGTCCGGGCCGGCGCCGATCAGACCATGACCGTCGACCCCTGCCACCTGCAGCTGCTCTACCAGGGACGCAGCCCCAGCTCCGGCGGCGACTACGGCCTCCTCCCCTACCGGCCGGGCCTGCTGACGCTGCAGCGCTGACGGGGGTCCTCATTCCGGCGTCTGGTCCAGCAGGCGCTGGGCCAGGCGCCGGACGGCGGTGCGCAGTTCCCGCGGCGAGCGGACCGTGAACGGGAAGCCGAGCCCGGCCAGCATCGTGGCCATGCCGTCCAGGGACTCGGCCCGCATCCGCAGCAGCGCTCCGTCCGGGGTCTCGGTGAGCGTGGCCACCGACGGCGGGACGCGGCGGGACGCCTCGGCGAGGGGGACGTGCAGGACGACCTCGACGAGGTGCGCGTACGGCACCCGGGCCAGCGACGCGGTCACCTGCCGCACCGGGTCGGACTCCTCGGGGATCTCGTAGGAGGCCGTCCCCGGGACGACGGCGGAGATCCGGTCGACGCGGAAGGTGCGGATCTCGCCGGACCGGTGGTCGTGGCCGGTCACGTACCAGCGGCCGGAGTGGAAGACCAGGCCGTGGCCGTCCAGTTCGCGTTCGGTTCGGGCGCCCTGCCAGGAGCGGTAGCGCAGGGTGACCCGGCGGCGGTCACGGATCGCGGCGGCCAGGGTCAGCACCGCCCGGCTGGCGGGTGTCGGCGCCGCGCGTTCGGCGAGGGTGAAGTCCAGGGTCTCCTCCAGCGCGCCGGCCTGTTCGCGCAGCGTGGCCGGCAGCACCCGCCGGATCTTGGCCAGGGCGGCCTCGGTGGCCTCGGCGGCCAGGCCCAGGCGGCGTCCGGCGAGCAGACCGAGCACCACGGCGGTGGCCTCGTCGTCGGTGAGCATCAGCGGCGGCAGCTTGTAGCCGGGCATCAGCCGGTAGCCGCCGTAGCGGCCGCGCTCGGCGGCGACCGGGATGCCCAGCTCGGCCAGCCGGGCGGCGTAACGCCGCACGGTCCGCTCGTCCACGCCGAGCCGCTGCGCCAGGTCGCGTCCGCCCAGCCCGTGGTGCGCCTGGAGCAGTTCGAGCATGGCCAGCATCCGGGTCGCCGGGTATGACACAGGTCACTCTCTTAATCCGGGCGGATTTCGTCCGCTATCGGCTTTAGCGTAGCGACATCGGATCACTGAGAGGACGACGAGATGGCGAACTACGTGCTGGTTCCCGGGTTCTGGCTCGGGGCCTGGGCCTGGGACGAGGTGGCGCGGCACCTGCGCGCCGCCGGGCACCAGGTGCGGGCGGTCACCCTGACCGGGCTGGCGGAGCGGTCCGGGGAGCTGTCGCCGGAGGTCGGCGTGGAGACCCATGTCGCCGACATCCTCGCGGCGATGGACGGATGGGACGAGGTCGTCCTGGTCGGGCACAGCGGGGCGAATGTCCCGGTGACCGCGGTCGCCGACCGGCATCCCGAACGGCTCAGCCGCGTCGTCTACGTCGACACCGCGCCGCTGCCGTCGGGTGTGGCCGTGATCGACTTCAATGACGAGGACACGCAGAAGGTCTGGCGCGCCCAGGTCGGTGACGGTCATGCGCTCGACGTGCCCTCGTTCGAGGAGGGGGACGGCATGGTCGCGGGGCTGACCGAGGAACATCTCGCGCAGATCCGCGCGAAGGCGACACCTCACCCGTGGGGCGCGGTCACCCAGTCGGTCCACCGGCCGGAGCGGATCCCGCCGACGCCGAAGACCATGGTCGCCTCGACGATGCCGGTGGCGATGATCCGCGAGCTGATCGCCTCGGGGAACCCGGCGTTCGCCCCCCTCGGCTCCCCCGAATGGACCTTCGTCGAGCTGCCGACCGGTCACTGGCCGATGTTCTCGCGACCGGCGGAGCTCGCCGCGCTGCTCTGACCACCGCCGCACGAGGGCGACGCCGCCTGGACCTACCGGCCCGGCGCCCAGTCCTGGACGAGGAGACCGAGCAGCACCTCGTCCAGGAACTCGCCCATCACCCAGGCCGAGGAGCGCAGCACCGGTGAGTGGCTGGGCGGCGGCAAACCGTCAGCGGCGCACCCTGAACTTCAGGTGCAGCACCCCTTCGCCCTGGATCACCACGTGCGGGTCCTCCAGCAGGTGCTGCCCGTCGATGCCGCCGAAGTAGCGTTTGCCCGACCCGAACACCACCGGCACCACATCCATCGCCACCTCGTCCACGAGCCCGGCCATGAGGATCTGGCCGCCCACCTCACCGGCGTTCACGGCGACCGTCCGGTCCCCGGCGAGCTCCCGCGCCGTGCCGATCGCGGCCGTCACATCGTCGACGAAGTGGTACGACGCCTCGGGATGCCAGCCCTCGGGCTTGGGCCGGTGCGACACCACGACCACGTGGTCACCCGCGGGCGGCTGCCCCTCCCAGCCGTTCACCAGGTCGAACAGGTGGCGGCCCATCACGATCGTGCCGATCGACTTCCACATCGACCGGACGTACGGCGCCGACGCGCGCGAGACCCTGAAGCGGCTGCCGGTTCCGGAATGGTCGTACGGCTGGTCGCCGCCTCCGGTGATCGGGGTGTCGCCGTTGAAGTACCACTCGTGGAGCGGCCCGACGTCGTCGTCCCGGTCGGCGATGAAGCCGTCCACCGACACCACGTTGTGCATGATCACCGTGCCCACAGGCTCTCCCGAAGTCTTGTCGCGTGTTCGCCCCCGATCGTGCCCTCGCCGGGGGCGGACGGGCTTGTAAAAAATCACTCGGCGGGCATCGGGCCGCTGTCCGGCGGGAAGCCCCGCTCGGCGGGGAACCGGCGGCGCAGGGCCAGGTACTCCGTCGGGGTGTGACCGGTGAAGTCCTTGAACTCCTTGCTGAAGTGGGCCTGGTCGAAGTAGCCCGCCGTCAGGGCGACCTGCGACCAGTCGACCGGGCCCAGAGCGTCCACGGACACGATGAGCTGCGCGAAACGATAGATCCGCGCCACCCGCTTCGGCGTGACCCCGACGTGCGAGGTGAACTGCGCGGCCAGGTGATTGCCGCTCACCCCGGCGGCGTCCGCCAGCGCGCCGACCGGGACCACGCCGTGGGAGGTCTCCAGACGCATGCCGGTGTGCCGCACCAGGTCGAGACCGCGCGACGGCGCCTCGGCCAGGCGCGAACGCAACTCCGCCTCCAGCACCCGCAGCGTCCCGGTGGCCGACGCGACGGCGCCGACCTGCTCCCGGATCCGGTCCACGGACCGGTGCCAGACGGCGTCGACCGGCACCCACCGGTTGCGCAGCTCGCTCGCCGGCAGGCCGGCGAACGGCGCGATCCCCCACGGCTTGAAGTGCACCCCGACGAGCCGCACCGGCGTGGGGTACTCGAAGAGGAAACGCCTGGTCCACACGCCCATGAACCACCCGTCGGTGAGCACCGCCGGCGGCACCGAAGGGTCGGAGTCCCACAGGCGGACGGGTCCGCCCAGGTTGACGAACAGGTGCGCCGACGGCATCGGCGGGACGTTCATCCGGCGGTGACGCGGCACCCCGGTCAGGCAGTAGAGATCGTCGATGAACCGGTCGAGCGGCGGCGCGGGCACCCGGGTGACGTACTCCATGGAGCCAGTGTGGCCGAGCGCGAAAACGCGTTGCCGTGGATGCTCGCGAAACGTATGGTTTTGCGCTCGTGATCGCAGTGGTGGAGCGCGTCCTTCCTCCCCGGCTGGGGACAGGATTCCGGTGGTTGCTGGCGTCGAGCTGGCTGACGAATCTCGGCGACGGGGTCGCGGCCGCGGCGGGCCCGCTGCTGATCGCGACGTTGACCCGCGACCCGCTGATGATCTCGCTGTCGGCGCTGGTGGGCTGGGCGCCTCCGCTGCTGTTCAGCCTGTACGCGGGCGTGCTGTCGGATCGGTACGACCGGCGCCGGATCGTGCTCGTCGCGAACGCGGCCCGGGTCGTGGTGCTGGCGGCGCTCGTCGTGCTCATGGCGACCGGCACCGTGACGGTGGCGACGGCGCTGCTGGCGCTCACGCTCCGGTCCATCGCCGAGGTCTTCGCCGACAACGCGACGGCCACGCTGACGCCCATGATGGTCGGCCGGGACGATCTCGCCCTGGCCAACGCCCGCCTCGGCACGGGGTTCATCACGCTCAACCAGCTCGCCGGGCCGCCGATCGGCGCGGCGCTGTTCGGGCTGGGCCTGACGTGGCCGTTCGCGAGCCAGCTGGTCCTGGTGGCGGCGGGGATCGTCCTGGTCTCCCGGATCACCCTGCCGCCGCACGGCCGGCAGGCCGGCGAGGTCGCGCCGGGCACCGTACGCGAGCTCGTCGCCGGGTTCAGCTGGACCGTCCGGCACGCGGCGGTCCGCACGCTGGCGCTCACCATCCTGATCTTCAACTTCACGTTCGGGGCGGCCTGGTCGGTGCTCGTCCTCTACACCCAGGAGCAGCTCGGGCTCGGCGCCGTGGGCTTCGGCCTGATGACCACGATCGGCGGCGTCGGCGGCCTGATCGGCACCGGCCTGTACGGGGCCATCACCCGCAGGGTGAGCCTCGGCGCCCTGATGCGGATCGGGCTCATCATCGAGACGTTCACCCATCTGGGCCTGGCCCTGACCCATTCGCCGTGGGTCGCCGGGGGCATCTTCCTGGCCTTCGGCGCGCACGCCTTCATCTGGGGCACGACCTCGGTCACCGTCCGCCAGCGCGCGGTGCCGCGCGAGCTGCAGGGCCGGGTGGGCAGCGTCAACACCGTCTGCGTCTACGCCGGTCTGGTGGTCGGCTCGTTGATCGGCGGTGTCCTGGCCACCCGTCTGGGCGTCGCGGCGCCGTTCTGGTTCGCCTTCGCCGGTTCCGCGGTGTTCGTCGTCCTGCTGTGGCGGCAGCTCATGCACATCGCCCACGACGACTAGGCCCCGGGGTCGCGCAGGGCAGCGGGTACGCCGAACCGGGCCGGCGCGGCGAACCGCACGGTGACGGACAAGCCGCCTTCCGGGCGTGCGCTGGTGGTGAGGCTCGCGTGGTGAGCCCGCGTCACGGCATGGACGATGGCGAGGCCGAGGCCATGGCCGTCGCCGTGACGATCGGGCGCCAGCCTCTGGAAGGGGTGGAACAGGCGCCGGATCTGATGGCCGGGCACGACCGGCCCGCTGTTGGTGACCGTGAGCGCCACCTGCGTGCCGCAGGTCCGCGTGGTGATCTCCACGTGCCCGTCCGCGTGGTTGTGGCGGATGGCGTTGTCGACGAGGTTGGCGACGAGGCTCTCGATCAGTCTCGGGTCTCCGGCCGTCACCGCGGGCGTCAGGTGTCCGGCCAGCTCGACGCCCTGGCGCGCCGCCTGGTCGCGGCGGGAGGCGAGCACACCTTCGACGACGTGGGCGAGGTCGACGGTGTCCCGGCGGGTGACGCCGCGCTCGCTGGTGGCCAGGGTGAGCAGGGCCCGGACGAGCCGCTCCTGGTGTTCGCCGAGGGCGAGGGCCTCCTGGCAGGCCGAGCGCAGGGTGCCGGCGTCGGCGTCGGGGTCGGCGAGGGTGACCTCGAGCAGGGTGCGCAGCCCGGCGAGAGGGGTGCGCAGTTCGTGGGAGGCGTTGGCGACGAAGTGGCGTCGGGCGTCGAAGGCGGCCTCGAGGCGGGCGAACAGGTCGTCGAGGGTGTGGCCGAGCTCGGTCAGCTCGTCCGTGGGCTCGCCGAGGCCGAGCCGCCGGTGGAGGTCCCCGGCGGAGATGACCTGGGCGGTGGCGGTGATGGCGCGCAGCGGGTGCAGGAACCGGCCGGCGACGTACCAGCCCAGAGCCAGGGCGACGGGAACCAGCAGGGTCAGGGCGACGGCGGACCCGGCGAGGAGCTGGGGCAGGCTGATCCCGGACCCGGTGCCGGTGATCGCGCCCGACGCCGGGCCGCCCCGGGGGACGGTCGCCTGGACGCCGGCGAGCGGGACGTCGACGAGGACGACCACCAGGATCCCGGCGGCGTGGATGCCCGCCGCGTAGGCGAGGGCGAGCCGCGTCTGCAGGGACCTCCTGGCGAGCTTCCGCGCGGTCACGACGGCCCGAGGCGGTAGCCGCCCTCGCGGACGGTCTCGATCACCGGCGGGTCGCCCAGCTTGGCCCGTAACCGGTGCACGGTGTGCTTGACGGCGCTGCTGAAGGGGTCGGCGGCCTCGTCCCAGACCCGCTCCAGCAGCTCCTCGGCGGAGACGACCCGGCCGGGCACGCCGAGCAGGCATTCGAGCAGGGCGAACTCCCGGGGGCTCAGGACGAGGCGGCGCCCGGCCCGGGACGCGGTGCGGCGGGCCGGGTCGAGGGTGAGGTCCCCGCAGGCCAGCACGGGCGGCAGCGGCGGGGTGGCGCGGCGGGCCAGGGCACGGACGCGGGCGACCAGTTCGGCGAACGCGAACGGCTTGGGCAGGTAGTCGTCGGCGCCCAGACCGAGCCCGTCGACGCGGTCCTCGATCGTGCCGGAGGCGGTGAGCATCAGCACGCGGGTCTCGCAGCGGCCGTGGGCCAGGCGCCGGCAGATCTCGTCCCCGTGGACGCCGGGCAGGTCGCGGTCGAGGATCACCACGTCGTAGCGGGTGACGGCCAGGCGGTCCACGGCGGCGGTCCCGTCCAGGACGACGTCGACGGCCATGCCCTCGCGGCGCAGCCCGGTCCCGAGGGAACGGGCGAGGACCTCGAAGTCCTCGACGACCAGGACTCTCACCGCCGCTCACCGCCGGCCGTGGTGCGGGCGGGACGGCCGCGTTCAGGTGCCATGTCCCCACGATGCCAGACCCCCGGTCGCAGCCCGGTCGCGGCGGCTGCGACCCGGCCGGAACCGGGTGCCGCGTACAACCGTCGGCATGCGTTCATCCACGTCTCACCGTTTCTCCCAGTCGCTGCGCGCCGAGTGGGCCAGGTTCCGTGCCTCACATGGCCGGGCGCTCGCCATGGCGGCGTCCGTCCTGGTCACCGTGTCACTCGGACTGCTGGTCGCCGGGGGGATCCGCACCACCTGCGTGACCGGGAAGGGAGAGGGCCCCTGCCCCGCCCCGCTGGTGGGACCCGATGGCACGGCCGTGCAGGACAAGTACTACTTCGTGCACCAGCCGCTCCAGGGGAACGGCAGCATCACCGCCCGCGTATCGGACATGACCGGGCAGATCCGGCTGCCGGACGCCGTACCCGGGGTGCGCAACGTCACGGAGGGGGTGGTGCCGTGGGCGAAGGCCGGGCTCCTCGTCAGGCAGAGCCTCAAGCCGGGCACACCGTACGCCGCCGTCATGCTCACCGGAGCGCACGGCGTGCGGATGCAGCACAACTTCACCCACGACGTGCCCGGCGGTCCGCACAACGGCGCCCAGTGGCTGCGGCTGGCCAGATCGGGCGACACCGTCACCGGCTACGAGTCGGACGACGGCAGGACGTGGAGCAAGGTCGGCACGGTCCGGCTGACGGGGCTGCCGCGGACCGTCGAGATCGGGCTGTTCGTCACCTCGCCCGGCGCCCTGTGGGACATGGCGAAAGCCTTCGCCCAGGCCACCGCCACCTTCGACCAGATCACGCTGCGGGGCGCGAACGGTGCCTGGCGCCGCGACGACGTCGGCGTCGCCCTGGAGTCCGACGGCAGGACCCCGCATCACCCGGGCGGCGTCGTGGAGTCCGGCGGCAAGCTCATCGTGACCGGAGGCGGTGACATCGGGCCCGCCGCGGTGGAGGGCGGTGTGCGCGCCGACCTCATGCTGATCGGCGGCGGCCTGGGGCTGATCCCGGTGCTCGTGGCAGCGGCCACGTTCGTCACGGCGGAACGCCGGCGCCGGCCGTCCGGGACCGGCCTGCCGGGCGGGCCGCTCCCGGCGGGGCCGCCGGCGGCCGGGGCCACGGTGGCCGGGGCAACGGTGGCCGGGGCAACGGTGGTCGGCGCGGTCGCGTTCGTGGCGGGGCTGGTGAGCTCGGGGATCGTGGTCCCTGCCGGCCTGGCGATGGTCCGCGCGAACCGGAACCCGGTCCAGCCGATCACCCTGGCGACCGAGTCGCGGATGATCGTCGGCTACGCGGCGCTGACCGCGGCCGCCGCCGTGCTGGCTCTGGGCCTCGCCGCGCTGGTCAGGCGGGGCGTCGTCGCCATCGCGCTGGTCGTCGTGCCGTACCTGCTGGCGACCGCGGGCGTGGCGCCATGGCTGCTGATGGTCACCCCGGCCGCCGGGTTCGCGATCACGCAGAGCGTTCCCACGTTCGCGCACGTGGACGTGGACCCGTCCCTGCTCGGCGGCTACTATCCGCTCGCGCCCTGGGCAGGTCTGGCGGTGACCTGCGGATACGCCGCCGCCGCCCTCGGGGCGGCGACGGCCGTGCGCCGCCGGAAGGCGCGGCGGTGACCGCGGTCCGGCGACGCGCCGGACGCGTGGGCGCGAGCGGCGCTATGCTGCTGCGCCATGCGGGAGACGCGCCTCGACACCGCCCGCGTCCGGGCGGCTCGCCAGGTCATCGACCCGGTCTTCCTCGACACGCCGCTGTACCGCTGCGAGGCGCTGGAGCCGCACCTCGGGTGCGCGGTCAGCGTCAAGCTGGAGACGGCGAACCCGGTCCGCAGCTTCAAGGCCCGCGGCACCGAGGTGGTCGCGAGCCTGCTCGCCGGCGGCGGCTCGCCGGCCGTGGTGTGCGCCAGCGCGGGCAACCTCGGCCAGGCCCTCGCGTGGTCCGGCCGCGGCCGGGGGATCGACGTGACCGTCGTGGCGTCCCGCTTCGCGCCCGCGGCCAAGCTTGACCGCATCCGCGCGCTGGAGGCCGGGCTGGAGCTGGTGGACGGCGACTTCGACATGGCCCGCGAGCGGGCGGCGGCCATCGCCCGGCACGACGGCATCCGGCTGGTGGAGGACAGCCTGGACATCGAGACCTGCGAGGGCGCGGCGACCATCGGGCTGGAACTGGTCAGGACGGCGCCGCCGTTCGACGCCGTCCTGATCGCCCTCGGCGGCGGGGCGCTGGCCACCGGTGTGGGTCACGTGGTGAAGGCCCTGGCGCCCGGCGTCGAGGTGATCTGCGTCCAGCCGCTGGGCGCGCCGGCGATGACCCTCTCGTGGCGCCGGCGGCGCGTCGTCACCACGGACTCGACCGACACCATCGCCGACGGCGTCGCCGGCCGGTGTCCCCTCCCGGCCGTCCTGGACGACCTGCTCGTGGTCGCCGACGACGCCGTCCTGGTCCGGGAGGCGTCGATCATGGCCGGTATGCGGCTGCTCCTCGACCACGCCGGCCTCGTCGTGGAGCCGTCCGCCGCGCTCGGGATCGCGGCGATCCTCGAAGACCGTGACCGCTTCGCCGGCCGGCACGTGGCCACCGTCGTGTGCGGCGGCAACGTCGACATGGACGCCTATCGCCGCTGGGTCGGCGCGGCCCCCTCCCTCGGGTCCTGACCGGCGAGGAGCGGGTCCCGTTCACCCGCGCGGGGTTCGAGCCGGCCGCCCCCGGTGACATCCTTTTGCCGGATCGGCAAAGCAATTGGCGGCGGGACGGCCCTCCGTCGAATGATCGGCGCGAGAACCCCTGGGCCCGCCGCGCCGTGCGGCCGGCCGGCGAGGGTCGAAGGAGGACCGATGTCACAGCCCGCCGAGGCCGCCGGGATCACGCACCGTCTCGTCGCGTCGCCCGCCGGCCGCCTCCACCTGGTGGAGCAGGGCTCCGGGCCGCTGGTGCTGCTGGTGCACGGGTTCCCCGAGTCCTGGTACTCCTGGCGGCACCAGCTTCCGGCGCTGGCCGCGGCCGGCTTCCGCGCGGTCGCCGTCGACGTGCGCGGCTACGGCCGCTCCTCCAGGCCGGCCGACGTGGCCGCGTACCGGATGGTGGAGCTGGTGGAGGACAACCTCGCCGTGGTGCGCGCCCTGGGCGAGCGGACGGCCGTGATCGTGGGCCACGACTGGGGCGCGAACATCGCCGCGAGCTCCGCCCTCCTGCGGCCGGACGTCTTCCGCGCGGTCGGGCTGCTGAGCGTGCCGTACGCCCCGCGCGGCGGGCCGCGCCCCAGCGAGGTCTTCGCCCGGATGGGCGGCGAGGAGGAGTTCTACGTCCCCTACTTCCAGGACCCGGGCAGGGCGGAGGCCGAGATCGAACCCGACGTGCGCGGCTGGCTCGCGGGCTTCTACGCCGCCCTGTCCGCCGACACCATGCCGCCCGCCGGCGCCCCGGACCCGCACTTCGTCTCCCCGGGCGGGACGCTGCGCGACCGCTTCCCGGCCGGTCGGCTGCCCGCCTGGCTGAGCGAGGAGGATCTCGACGTGTACGCGGCGGAGTTCGAACGGACCGGCATGAGCGGGGCGCTCCATCGCTACCGGAACATGGACCGGGACTGGGAGGACCTCGCCGCCTACGACGGCGCCCCCATCACCCGGCCGTCGCTGTTCGTCGGCGGAGCCCTGGACCCCTCCACCACCTGGATGGCCGACGCGATCGCGGCGTTCCCCGACACCCTGCCGGGGCTGGTCGCCGCCCACGTCCTGGACGGGTGCGGCCACTGGATCCAGCAGGAACGCCCCGAGGAGGTCAACCGCATCCTGACCGGCTGGCTGACCCACCTAGGTGACATCAGTTACCAATCCGTTACCGAAAGGAGGTGACAGGAGGGCCTCCGGCGGGGATGGTAGATCTCGAAGTCCAGCAGAGGGCTTCCTCTCACGCGAATCTAGGCGTGCCTCTGCATGGGCTTTTTTCCATGGACGGGGCCGCCGGCACATCTGGGAGAAGCACGTGCCCGTCCTGACGACCACCACCGCATCCGACCAGCTCACCGCCGAGGACCTGCTGGCCCGCCTGGCCGACCCGAACATCTCCGACCTGGACGCGGCGCGCATCCGCGAGCGCCTGGTGGAGATGCACGAGGGGCTGGTGACCGAGATCACCCGCCGCTACCGCTACCGCGGCGAGTCCATGGACGACCTGCGCCAGGCCGCCTACGTGGGGCTGATGAAGGCCGTCAACGGCTACGACCCCTCGCTCGGGCACGAGTTCCGGGGCTACGCCATGGTGACCGTGCTGGGCGAGGTCAAGCGGCACTTCCGCGACCGCACCTGGGCCGTCCGGGTGCCGCGCGTCTACCAGGAACGCCGCATCGAGATCAACAAGGCCACGGCCGAGCTGACGCAGGTGCTCGGCCACTCGCCGACCGTCGCCGAGCTGGCCGCCAAGCTGGGCATCTCCGAGGAGGACGTGCTGCTGGCGATGGAGGCGTCCACCGCCTACTCGGCGCTGTCGCTGGACGCGCCCGTCGGCGGCGGCGGCGAGGAGGACGCGGCGGAGCTGGGCGACCTGCTGCCCGCGCAGGACCAGTCGCTCGACAACCTGCTCGACGCGCACGCGATCAAGCCGCTCATCGACGCCCTGCCGGCTCGGGAGAAGAACATCCTGCTGATGCGTTTCTACGGCAACATGACCCAGTCGGAGATCGCCAAGGAGTTCGGGATCTCGCAGATGCACGTCTCGCGCATCCTGCGCGCGGTGCTCACCAAGCTGCGCGCCGCGTTGACGGCCTGACCCTCGGCCGGGTGCGCCGGCACGGCCTCAGGCCTGCCGGCGCACCGTGGTCGTGTCGCTCGTCAGCGGTGTTCCGTCCGCCGCCACGGGCAGGAGCTCGGGTACGCGGGAGCCGTCGCCGTCCACCAGGACCGAGTGCGCCTCCCCTGCCTCGAAGGCGTGGCGTTCGCCCCACTGCCGCAACGTGACGATCACGGGGAACAGGTCCTTGCCCGCCTCGGTGAGCGCGTACAGCCTGCGCCTGCCCGAGGGGGCGTCGACCTGGGTGAGCAGGCCGTGCGCGGTCAGCTTGCGCAGCCGGTCGGTGAGGATGTTGCGGGCGATGCCGGTGCGCTGCTGGAAGTCGGTGAAGGAGCGGGCGCCGTCCATGGCGTCGCGGATGACGAGCAGGCTCCACCGGTCGCCGACCAGGTCGACCGTGCGGGCGACCGGACAGCTCGGGTCCGTCCACGCGGGGCTCCGCCCGTCGGTGTCGTCGCGTGCCATCAGTCCTCCAGCGAGTTGCGTTATGAAACCATTCTGGCCTACCCTCCGATCAGTTGCAATTTGAAACTAATCGGGGGTGTGTCCGTGAACCGGAGAACGAGGCTGCTGCTGGCGGTGGTGTGCGGGGTCGCGGTGGCGAGCGTCTACGCCGGGCAGCCGGTTCTGGGACCGATGGGGCGTGACCTGGGCGTTCCGGTCGACTCGCTGGGCTGGTTCGTGGCCACCGGGCAGCTCGGCTATCTGGCCGGGCTGGCGCTGCTGGTGCCGCTGGGCGACGTGCTCGACCGCAGGCGCCTGATCGCCGCGCACCTCGCGCTGGTGGCCGCGGGAACGGCGCTCACCGGGGCCGCCCCGGCCGCCTGGGCGGCGTTCTGCGGGCTGGCCGCGGCGGGCGTGTTCGCGGTGGTGGTGCAGACCACGGTCGCGTACACGGCGGCGATCTCCCCGCCCGCCGAGCGCGGACGCAACCTCGGCGTCGTGACGTCGGGCGTGGTGATCGGCATCCTGGGCGCGCGCGTCGTCGCGGGCGTCCTCGCGGACCTGTGGGGATGGCGCAGCGTCTACCTGGCGCTGGCGCTGCTCGCCGCCGTCCTCGCGGTGCTCGCCCGCACCCTGCTGCCGGCGGACATCCGCCCGGGCACGGCCCGGTACGGGCAGGCCCTCCGGTCCTTCGGCGGGCTGTTCGCGCAGCCGGTGTTCCTCAGCCGGGGGCTGATCGCGTTCTTCCTGTTCGCCTCGTTCGGCACGCTGTGGAGCGGCATGGCGCTGCCGCTGGCCGGCGCGCCGTGGCACCTCGGCGAAGCGCAGATCGGGCTCTTCGGCGTCGCCGGGCTCGCCGGAGCTCTCGGCGCCGCCCGGTCCGGGCGCTGGGGCGACGCCGGGCACGCGCGCCGGGTCACCGGCGCCGCGCTCGCGCTCCTGATCGCCTCCTGGGCCGCGATCGGACAACTCCCCTGGTCGCTGCCGCTGCTCATCCTCGGCGTGATCCTGCTCGACTTCGCCGTCCAGGCCGTGCACGTGAGCAACCAGCACACGCTGACCACCGCCTACCCCGACCGGACCAGCACCACCATCGGCGCGTACATGGTCTTCTACTCCCTCGGCTCCGCCCTCGGAGCGGCCGCGACGACGGCCCTGTACGGCGCGGCCGGCTGGATCGGCCCCACCGCCCTCGGCGCGGCGCTCGCCCTCTGCGCCCTCGGCACCTGGGCGGTCAGCGCCCGTACGGCGGGTCGAGCGGTCGGCGTGTCCGTGTGCACGAGATGATCTCCGGCGGCATGATCTCCGGCGGCCACTCTGGCGTCATGCGCGGACACCCGCCTGTTGCGCGAGCTGCCGTCCGGGCTCAGCGAATGGGCGGTCCATCCGAGCGTGGCCACCCGCCAGACCCGCGCGATCGCCGGCGGCCGGCTCGTACGGCGGACCGACCACGACCTCCTCATCTCACCCGCCGCCCATGACCTCGTCCGCCGGCACGACATCACGCTGATCGACTACCGCGTGGTCCAGCACGCCTGGTCACGCCCCCGCCACGATGCCCTCTGACCGGGGCACGCGCGTCCGCCGGGGCCGGCGGGCGGCCTCAGCCCTTGAGGGCGCCCGAGAGCATGCCGCGGATGAACTGCCGCTGGAAGAACAGGTAGAGCACGACGATGGGCAGCGACATGAGCACCGCCGCGGCGGCCAGCAGGTTGATCTGCACGACGGCCGGCCGGGAGATCGGCAGGTAGATCCGCCACGGCCGGGCCCAGGAGCCGGCGCCGTCGAGCTCGGCGGACTCGGCGATGCTCGCCGGGACCGTGCGGAACGCCGCGCGCATCCAGAACGCGCCGAAACTCACGCCCATGCCGACGTGCGCGAGGATGATGCCCTGGTAGCCGTCGGTCAGGTCGAAGGACAGGAAGTCGTAGTACAGCGGCACGATGATCGACTCCATCGGGATCACGATTCCCAGCAGCATGAGCGGGAAGATCGCCTTCTCGCCGAGCACGCCGAGCACGCCGAACGCGTACCCGCTCATCGCCGCCAGCACGGTGGAGACCGTCACGACGGTGCCGGTGATCACCACGCTGGAGCGCAGGTAGTGCCCGAAGCCGGCCTGCTGCCACGCGGTGGCGAAGTTGGACCACTGGGGATGCGCGAGGTCGAGCGTGCCGCTGGTACTGGGACTGACCGCCACGCCGAGGATCCACCCGACCGGGACGAGCACGCTGAGCGCGAGGAGCGTCAGGAACGCGTCGTTGAAGACCTTTTCCCGGGTGGAGATCATCGGTTTCCGTCCTCGGAGAGCCGTACCACGACGAGCGCGATGACGAGGGAGACGAGCGCCAGGACGACGCCGATGGCGGACGCCGCGCCGACGTCGGGATCGGGCCGAGGTTGCCGATGCCGAGATCGGCGCCGCGCTCGCCGAGCTGTGGGGCCGATGCGCGCCAGTCGTCGTGGTCGAACGACTCTTCCACGTCCACCTCACCGACAACATCAACGTCGCCGACCCTCAAGTCCTCCACACCCTCGCCCTACAGGCCGGTCTCCCCCCGCGGCCGTCCGTGCCGTTCCCGACACCGACGCCTACAGCGCCGACGTCCGAGCCGATGAGGAACGCGCGGCCCGACTCGGCGTCCGCCAGGTCCCCACGTTCGTCATCAACGGCACCCCTGTCGTCTCCGGATCTCCCGACCCCGCCGAACTCCAAGCACTTCTGACGAGGCCGACGGTGCGATGACACCTCCCCGGGTGCGCCCGTTTCCGCCGTATTCCGGTGGCACCCCTGAGAGGGTCCGGCACCGCACCCCGGCCCTCCTCCGCAAGGTGATCGCCGGTGCGCACGCGTAAGGATCTATCGAAAGGTGGACGACCGGCGGCAGTCCTCCCGGCAAAGCTGAGGGCCATGAAGAAGACGATCATTGCCGTGCTCGGCGCGATGCTGCTCCCCGTAGCGTCGGCGACGCCCGCAGTGGCCGACACCGGGCTGTCCTGGCAGGACTGCGGCGGCGGCCTGCAATGTGGCCGGATCACCGTGCCCGCCGACTGGGCCGCCCCCAACGGTGAGCAGATCACGCTGGGGCTCGCCAAGCTGCCCGCCCGGGACCCGGCCGCCAGGAAGGGGACGCTTGTCCTCAACATGGGTGGCCCCGCCCAGCAGATCTCGGTCCTGCGCGTGGCGAAGACGGCCTTCGCCGACCTGACTCGATGGTTCGACGTGGTGGTCTTCGATCCGCGCGGATTCGAGGCGAGCACCGGGGTGCGCTGCCCGGACCCGGCGCCGTGGGCCGCGAACGCGGAGTGGGTGTTCCCCGACCGCGCCACCTATGCCCGGTACACGGAGCAGAACCGTCGCTTCGGCCTCGGCTGCGCCGAGGCCGCCGGCCCGCTCGCGGGCAACCTGGATTCCGGTCAAGGGGCCCGCGACCTGGAGGCCGTCCGGGTGGCGCTGGGCGAACAGAAGCTCACCTATTACGGCAACTCCTACGGCACCGTCCTCGGCGTGGCCTACGCCGAGAAGTTCCCCTCCCACGTCGGACGCATGTACCTGGACAGCCCGATCGACCACACCGACCGATCGTGGACCGCATGGCTCCTGCCCAGAGCGAAGGTCAAGGAAGACAACCTGCACCGCTTCGCCGAGTGGTGCGCCACCGACCAGAGCTGCGCGCTCCACGGCCGCGACGTGCTCAAGGTGTGGGACGAGGTCATGGACCGCGCCGCCAAGCAGCCGATCCCCGCACCCGGTGCCGGAGCCGGAGCAGCGGCCAGTGCGACCCTGATCGCCTCCCGCGCGACTGTCACGTTCGACGCGACCTGGCCCGAACTGGCCAAGTCCCTGGCCGAGGCGCACGCAGGCGACGCCACCCGGTTCGCCGAGCCGTCCGCCGGAGCGGCCGATCCAGGGTTCAGCAGGATCGCGAACTGCGCCGACTTCCCGTACCCGACCGCATACGGCGAGGTCAAGGCTCTGGAAAGGCGGCTGAGGCACGCCGCGCCGCGCATCGGCTGGACCGTGGCGTGGCCGCCGGCCAACCTCTGTGCCGGACTCCCGCAGAAGGCGTCCTTCCCGCCCCATCCGGTTCACCCCCGCGGCCTGCCCCCGATCCTGGTCGCCGCCGGCCTGTACGACGACGTGGCGCCGCCCGCGTCCGCCCGCCGGATCACCGCACAACTCGACGGCGCCCGCCACCTGGCGGCCGAAGGTGGTCACGCGCTCTACCTGGCAGGCGATCCCTGCGTCCGCGATCACGTTCACCGATACCTGACCACCGGGCAACTCCCGCCCGCGGGCACGATCTGTGGTCCGGCATCATCGTGACATGCCCTTGGTGAGGGAGGTTCTGCTCGTCGCCGGCGCCGCGGCCGCCGCGGCGCTGCTGACGGCATGGGAAGGACCGGCCCCTGCCGACGTCCCACTCCTGGCCGTCTTCAGCGCCGGTGTCAGCCTCCCTCTGCTCGTCCGGCGGTTGCTGCCGTTGGCCGCCGCGGTGACGTCCGCGGTGATCGCGCTGGCCGGGATGGCGCAGCTGCACCGGTGGGAGGGGATGCTGGTCACGATGGGCCTGTTCTGCGCGGCCGTCTACCACCGGCCGCGGCGTCCGGGCCTGGTGCTGGCGGTCTCCTCGTGCTGGGTTCTCGGCACCTTCGCGGTGCTGGGGGGCGAGGGCGTCCCGGAGCCGACCAGCATAGTGATCATGAGCGTCGCGCCCGTGGCCACCGGCTACGCGCTGCGGCTGCACCGGGATCGGGCCGACCAGTCGCTGCGATTGCAGCGGGCCGAGGCGGAGCGCGTGCTGGCCGAGGAGCGTACCTGGCTGGCCAGGAACGTGCACGACAGCGTCGGCCACCACCTGACCGCGATCCGGCTGCAGGCCGCGGCGGCCCGGCGGGCGCCCGGCGACGCGCCCGCGAAGCAGGCCCTGCAGACGATCTCGGACCTGTCGCAGTCGGCGCTCACCGAGGTACGCGGCCTGCTGCGGACGCTCGACGAGCACCCGGCCGCCATCCAGCCCGGCACCGCCGACCTGGAGCGGCTGGCCGGACGGCTCACCTGCGCGGACCGGACGATCACCATCTGCCGCTCCGGGACCGCGGACGCGCTGCCGCCGGCCGTCGAGCACACTGCCTACCGGGTGGTCCAGGAGGCGCTGACGAACGCCGTACGGCATGCGGACGCGACCGAGGTCACCGTCCACCTGCGGCAGGACGACCGCGGCCTGCGCGTCGAGGTCCTCGACAACGGCGCCCCGGCCCCCGCGCCCCAGGCCGAGGGGCGGGGCATCCGCGGCATGCGCGAACGGGTGCGCCTGCTCGACGGCACCCTGTCGGTGGGGCCGGTCGAAACGGGCGGCTGGCGGGTCCGCGCCGACCTGCCCAGGGAAGGGAACGCGTGGTGACGATCCGGGTGCTGGTCGCCGACGATCAGGAGGCGGCGCGGGAGGCGCTGCGGCTCATCCTCGACGGCGAACCCGACATCGACGTGATCGCGACGGCCGCCGACGGCGCCGAGGCGGTGCACCAGGCGCTGTCGCGCCGGCCGGACGTGGTGGTGATGGATCTGCGGATGCCGGGTATGGACGGCATCGCCGCCATCGGCCGCCTCGCCGCCGCCGAATCCGCCCCCCGCATGCTCGCCCTGACCACGTTCGACCTCGACGAGTACCTGTTCGGCGCGCTGCGCGCAGGAGCGGCCGGCTTCCTGCTGAAGGACAGTGACCCCGACGTGCTCGTCGCGGCGGTCCGCGAGCTGCACCAGGGCAGGGGATTGATCGACCCGCAGGTCACCGGCCGCCTGATCAGCCGCTTCGCCGCGCTGTCCCCGAGCCCCGCCACCCCCGAACTCGACCTACTGACCCCGCGCGAACACCACGTGCTACGCCTCCTGGCCCGAGGACTGAGCAACGGCGAGATCGCCGCCGCGTGCACCATCGAGGAGGGCACGGTCAAAACTCACGTCAACCGGATCCTCACCAAGCTCGGTCTCCGGACCCGCGTGCACGCAGCGATCTACGCATACGAACACGGGATCGTCACCCGCGCTGCACCTTGACCGTCCGCCGGTCTCGGGCCCATGTCCCGGAGGACGACCATCGATGATGAGCCCCCGGCCCCGAAGCAGCGTTGGACAGCTGAATGACCCCTGGCGTGGCGGTTGGGTGGCTAGGGGTGTTGCTGTTCCGCTTGGGCGGCGGTGAGGGTCTTGTGGACGACGCCGACGGAGACCTTCACCCCAGCGGCGATGGCCCGGATGGCTTCACCGCGCCGGCGACGGTCGAGGATGGCGGCGCGTTTGTCGTCGTCGACGACGGGTCGGCGGGTTTTCGAACAGGCGCTTCAGCCCAGCAGCGCGATCACACCAGCGAGGAGTATCGCGGCGACGAGCACGGCCACCACGACCAGGACCGTCGTGCCGAGCCGGCGGCGGATGAATTTCGGGTTGTGGGCCATCGTGATCTCCTTCATGGTCAGGCTCGGCGTCGGATCGCCAGGTAGGCGATCCCGGTCAGGGCGAGGGTGAGCGCCGAGTGCGACGCCGAGTGCCAGTGCGAAGAGCGACCTGCCGTAGGGGACCGGGCCGTGGCTTTCGTAGTACGGCCAGGCCATCGGATCATCCGCGCTGTCCGGCAGGGACCAGGTCAGCACCGCGGCGAGGACGGCGGCCAGCCAGCGGCCGCGCGACAGGCTCTGGGTCCCAGGCGAGCTTGTAGGTACCGGCTTCGAACTCCCGGGCGATGAGGGGAGCGCCCCAGATCAGGCAGATCGCGCCGGCCAGGAATCCCGCCAGTCGGAAGGTGAGCCCGGTCAGGTCCGGCTCCAGCCGTTCCACCGTGGCGGCGGCACCGTACAGCAGGAGCAGCGCGGCGACGGGTTGGTCGCGGAGCCGAAGCGCAGCAGGTCGGCGACGCTCCACCGGCGATACAGCGGCTTGTCCTGGGCGACGAACGCGACCGCGGCCGTCTCCAAGGACGGCCGAAGACCTCCGCCCGTCCCGCGGTGGGCGTCAGCAGGGCGGATACCAGGTTCAGCAGCGTGGACTTGCCTGCCCCGTTCGGCCCGGCCAACGCGGCCCTGGCCCCGGCGGGCACCGTGATGGTGGCCTCGCGCAGCGCCCACCGCTGCCGGTAACGCTTGCCCAGGCCGCTGGTCCGCAGCGCGTTCACCGCTCTTCCCCGCCGGTCAGCTCGTGCATGCGGCGCAGCAGCGCTGCGCGCCGGGCATGGGCGCGCACCGCCAGCGCCAGGGCCACAGCGACGAGCAGGCCCCCGACCGCCAGGGCGAGCCCCGCCCCGGTGCCGCGCTGCACGGCCACAACGGTCACGACCGCCGTGGTGGCCAGCGAGGCGGCCAGCCCGATCCAGGCGGCGATCACCCGATCGGCGGCGAACAGCGGAACCCGGCGCGTCAGCAGCCACCCGCCGTACGTCGCCCAGGTCAGGCAGAACACGGTGAACAACGCGAACGCCAGATGCGTGCGCCCGGGCAGCGGCCCTGGCTCCGACCACCACAACGTGCCCACGAACACCGCACCGCCGACGCCGGCCAGCAGTGCCGCCACCGCCCGGATCCGGACCCTGGACGACAACACCGGCGCCAGCCGATCGATCAGGTCCTGCGCCGACAGACGCGGCTCTTCCGTCATGGCCGGTATCCCTTCTCCTTGAGGTGCTCACGCAGCAGACGACGGGCACGGCTGAGCCGGGACTTGACCGTTCCCGCCGGGATCCGGCAGATGTACGCGCATTCCTCGACCGGCAGGTCCTCCAGGTAGAACAGCACGAGGATCTCCCGCTCCAGCACCGGCAGCTCCGACAGCGCGTTCACCAGCGCGGCGCGATCCACCATGGCCTCGACCGGGTCCTCGGTGGCCACGTCGTCGCCCGCGAGCGTCTCCTGCTCGCGGGCGTACTCGCCGCGCAGCCGGTCGGTGACCGATCGCCGGGCGATCGTGAACAGCCACGGCGCGAACCGGCCGGGTTCCCTGAGCCGGGGCAGGCCGCGGACCACGGCGAGCCAGACCTCCTGGGTCACGTCGTCGGCCCGGTCTGCATCCAGCATGCGGCGTACGTACGTCCACACCGGCACCCGCCAACGAGCCAGCAGTTCGGCCAGCGCCGCGCGCTCCCCCAGCTGGGCGCGCACCACCAGCAGCTCATCGGTCATCTCGTCCTCCCGTCATCTTGCACAGTCGGGCGAGAAGCCAAGAAGGTTCACGGTTCCCGGATCACCTATGGAGCATGGTCGCCGCAAGCCGCGATCCAGGTGCCGATGGATCGTGGCGCGGCTGACGCCGAGCCGATCAGCGATCTACGATGCGGCCTCGTGCGCGGGCTGACGCAGGACCTTCGAGCGTGCGTCGCGCCGGCCATCGGGGTTCTGGTCGCGGGTGGCAACCCGTCCGTAGCCGATCCTGCTCACCACATCAGTGTCTGGTGAAGTCGGGCCATCCGTCGCGCAGCGTGCGGGCGAAGTGGGCCGCCGCGGCGTCCGCCGCCGTCGTGACCTGCGGTTCCTGGTCGTAGAAGGCGAACTGGTCGCCCTCGGTCCAGACGAACTCCTTGGGCCCGGCCAGCGCGGCGTGGAAGCGCCGCGCCCCGTGCGGGATGGCGGCGTCCTCGCTGTGAACGAGCAGGACGGGCTGGGTGAGGCGGGAGGCGAGGGAGATCGCGTCGTAGCCGAGCCAGCCCGGCCATGCCATCACCGCGAACCGGTTGGGCCACTGCGGGAGGCCACCGCGGTCGGGGTTGAGGTAGAAGTCGATGTCGAACGGCATGGCGGCGCGCGGGTCGGAGCCGCTGACGACCGGCACGTACTCGACCTCGCCGGTCGCCTCGTACGTCGCGCGGGCCCGTGTGGCCTCGGCGAGCCTGCCCGCGACGCCCTCCTCGCCGCCGTACACCTCCCGGCAGATGCCGGGGTCGTGCAGCCAGGGCGCGACGAGCGCCAGCGACCGGACGCGGGGGTCGCCGACGGCGTTCCCGCTCATGTACATCGCGGCCGCGCACACGCCGAGGGCGCCGAGACGGGCGGCGTCCACCGCGGGGTGCCCGGCGAGGAAGGTGACCGCGTGGTTGATGTCGCGGACCTTCCGTTCCGGCGCCTCGTGGTCGCGCGGCTCGCCCTCGGACTCGCCGTAGCCGGTGAAGTCGAAGGACAGGGCGGCGAACCCCCGGTCGGCGAGCCGTTCGGCGTACCGGTCGGCCATCTGCTCCTTGACGCTCGTCCAGGTGCCCGCCACCACGACGCCCGGCGCCGGACCGGTGCCGGCGGGCAGGAACAGGTTCCCGGTCAGCGTCACGTCGCCGGCGGGGAACGTCACCTTCCGCAAGGTGGTCATGAACGGTCGCTCCTTCGATCAGTTCGCATAGGTCAGTTCGGCTTCGGTGATGGACGAGCCGTCGACGGTGAAGGCGTAGAAGGCGTCGAAGCCTCCCCGGCCGCCCGGGGCGAAGCGCACCAGGAGGCGCTGGTACCCGGGCCGGTTCTCGGCGACCCGCAGGACGGTCAGGGTGCCGCCGATCACCTCGGCCCGGGCCCAGTCGCGGATCGCGGCGCGCCCGCGGAAACGCCGCCCGACGTCGACGAGCTCCGCGTCGGCGGCGAACGCTCCCGCCAGCGCGTCGAGGTCGCGGCCGTTGACGGCGGCGACGTAGGCGCTCACCGGCGCGAGCAGCCCGCCCGCCCCTTCCCGCAGGGTGTCGGCGCAGGCGGCGGGCGTCTTCGCGGGGTCCTCGGCGGCCAGCTCCCGCGCGACGGCCTTGACGTTCTCCTGCGCGATGGTCGGAAGGTCGGCGACGGGCGGGTGGCCGGGGTAGGCGCGGTCCAGCTCGGCGATGATCGACTTCTGCTCGCCGCCGCCGACGGTCCTGCCGTCGGGCGAGTCCGGGGCGACGGCCGGCCGCACCAGAGCGCGGAACGCCCGCAGGTACCGGCGCTGCTCGTCGATCAGCGCGCGGGCCGGGCCGGCGGCGCCGTGCCCCGGGTAGATCGTCCTGGCCTCGGAGAAGCGCCCGGAGAGCTGGTCGAGGATCTGCAGCCAGCCGCAGCTGGCCCCCTCGATCAGCGCGGGCGTGACCTTGCCGGTCGCCAGGTCACCGGCGAACAGGTCGCCCGTGTCGGGACGGTAGTAGACGTCCGCGGTGTCGGACTCGCCGTGGGCGAACGTGGCGGTCTCCAGGCGGAGCCCGCCGACGCGCAGCAGCGCGCCGTCCTCGAAGGTCCGGTCGGCGTAGGTGAGCTCGGCGGGGAAGTCCTTGTTCGCCGAACGGGCCAGCGGGTAGAAGCCCCGCCTGTCCTCCCGCATCGTCCTGTCGGTCGACTTCGACGCGTAGACGGGGGCCTCGGGGAACGCCTCGTGGAAGGCGCCCGCCCCGCCCACATGGTCGGGATGGGAGTGGGTGAGCAGGATGGCGGCGACCGGCTCGCCGGTCTTCCTGATCTCCGCCACGGCCTTGCGGGCGTCGTCCGGCGTGCGCAGGGTGTCGACGACGATCAGGCCCTCCGGCGCCCGGATCCAGTAGGTGTTGACCGAACCCGGGCCGGACGAGGCGAAGCGTCCCGGCTCCGCCGGTCGCGCGGGCGGCGCCGCGGGCTTGTCGTCGTTCGAACAGCCCGCCACCGACGCGAACGCGCATGCGGCGGCGGAGCCTGCGGCCAGAAGACGCCGCAATCTCTGGTTCATCTGGAGCTTTCGTGACGTGGGAGTCGGAGTCGGATGCGAGAGGGTTCAGCGGAAGGCGTCCGCGTGGGCCCGCGCCCACTGCGCGAAGGTCCGGGGCTCGCGGCCGGTGACCTCGCGGACGGTCGGGCGGACGATCGACTCGTCGAGCGAGCCGTTCACGTAGAAGTCGAAGAACGCGTCGACGTACTCGACCGGCATGGTGGCGAGCAGGTCGGTGCGCGCCTCCTCGTTCGTCAGACCCACGAACCGCAGCTCGCGGCCGAGGACCTCGGCCAGCACGGCGACCTGGTCGGCGGGCGGCATCGCGACCGGACCGGTCGGCCACAGGATCTCGCCCCGGTACTCCTCCGACAGCAGCGCGCGGGCGGCGACGGCACCGAGGTCGTACGGGTCGAGGCACGCCGTGCGGACGTCCGGGAACGGGACCCGCACCCGATCGCCGGCCCGCAGCTGCGGCAGCCAGCGCAAGGCGTTGGACATGAACGCGCTCGGCCGCAGGAACGTCCACGGCAGCCCGGACTCGCGCACGGCGGACTCGGAGGCGGCCATGTAACGGGTCACCGCGTTGGTCAGGTCGCCGCTCCCGGCCGAGCCGCCGGACAGCAGCACGACCTGCTCCACTCCCGCACGCCTGGCCTCGGCCAGCAGGCCCGGCATGTCCGCGTACCCGGCGAGCAGGAACACCGCGCGGACCCCGCCCAGCGCCCCGGTCATGCTCTCCGGCCGGTTGAGGTCGCCCGTCGCCGCCTCGACGCCGTCCGGCAGCGATGCGGCGCCCGGCTCGCGCACCAGCGCCCGGACGGGTTCACCGGCCGCGGCCAGGGCCCGGACCACTTCGGAGCCGACGTTGCCCGTCGCACCCGTCACCAAGATCATCTCATTGTCCTTCACAGAGCCGGTCACCACGGCAGGGGACGGCCGTCGCGGAAGAAGCCGCCGGTCGGGCCGTCGTCGGGCAGGGTGGCGGCCCAGACGACGCCGGCCGCGCCCTCGGAGACGGGACGGCCGGCGGGGCCTCCCATGTCCGTCGCGACCCAGCCCGGGCAGATCGCGTTCACGAGGACGCCGTCACCGCGCAGCTCCGCCGCCAGCATGCGGGTCAGGGCGTTGAGGGCCACCTTGGTGACGTTGTACGCCGGGGTGCCGCCGCCCATGTTGGTCAGCGAGGCCGCCTCGCTGGACACGTTGACGATCCGCGGGTGCGCGCTCTCGCGCAGCAGCGGCAGCAGCTCCTGGGTCAGCCGCCAGGGGCCGTACAGGTTGGTCTCGGCGGCCTCGCGAACGACGTCCAGGTCGGCGGACGCCGCGCCCTGCCAGGTGTCGTAGGTGATCGCGGCGTTGTTGACCAGGACGTCCAGCCGTCCGTACCGCTCGGCGACGGCGGCCGCCGCCTCCGCGACGTCCTGCTCGGAGGTGACGTCGAGCCGCAGCGGGACGACGTCACCCCCGAGCTCCCCGGCGGCGGCCTCGGCCGCCTCCGGCGATCGGGCGGTGAGCAGGACGGTGTGGCCGAGCGCCGCCAGCTGGTGGCAGACCTCCCGGCCGATCCCCCGGTTGCCGCCGGTCACGAGGGCGATCATCGGTCTCCCGCCGCCAGGGACATCAGGTTCCGGTTGCCGTCGGCCCAGGTGGCCGTCATCACCACAGCGCCGATCCGCCACGCGCCGGCCGACCGGACCAGGTCGAAGCGGTAGGTGCCGCCCAGGGTCCACAGCGGCGGGCCGAACGGATCGGCGAGGCGGTGCGTGGCCTGGAACGACGCCGTGCAGGTCGCGGTGTCGCCGTCGACGGTCACCAGGTGGTTGGTGATCAGGTGCTGCGTGGCGTCGAACGCGCCCAGCAGGCCCGACCACGCCTCGACGATCTGCGCCGGCGTCAGCACGGCCGGCTCGCCACCGTTCAGGCTGGTGTAGTCCAGGGTCACCGAGTCCGCGAAGACCTCGGCCAGGCGGTCCCACTCGCGCTGGTCGGCGTGCCATGCCATGCGGGTGCAGGTCTCGATGATCGCCAGGCGATCCTCCGTGGTGCTCATGGGGCCATCGTGGCGGCGACCTTCTCCGTACGTCCAATATCTGCTGTAATAGCCAGCGGCTATGGATGCTCATCTGCGTGACATGAGGTACTTCGTGACCGTGGCGGAGGAGCTCAGCTTCACCCGCGCGGCCGAGCGCCTGTTCATCTCCCAGCCGACGCTCAGCAAGCAGATCCGCCAGCTCGAAGAGCTGATGCGGGTGAGGCTGTTCGACCGCGACCGGCGCACGGTGCGGCTCACCAAGCCGGGCGAGGCGCTGCTGCCGGCCGCCCGCGAGCTGCTCCAGCAGTGGGACGAGGCCCAGCGGGCCGTCGGCGACGCCGCGGCCGCCGAGGCCTCGCGGCTGACCGTGGGCATGTCGACCAGTGTCGGCCGCGGGCTCCTGGCGACGCTGCGGGAGCGGTTCACCGAACGCCGTCCGGACTGCGACCTGCGGCTGCGCCAGGTCAACTGGACCGACCCCACGGCGGGTCTGGCCGAGGGCGAGGTGGACGTGGCGTTCGTCTGGCTGCCGTTCCCCGGTCAGGACGCGCTCCACGTCCGGGTCGTGGCCCGGGAGCCGCGCTGGGTCGCGTTCCGGGAGGACCACTGGCTGGCCGGACGGGACGAGGTCGGCTTCGCCGAGCTCCTGGACGAGAACTTCCTGGCGCTCCCCGAGAGCGCCGGCCCGCTCCGCGACCACTGGCTCGCGACCGACGAGCGCGGCGGGCGGCCACCGGTGGTCTGCACGACCGTGACGAACGCCGAGGAGACCTTCGCGGCGCTGGAGAGCGGCGGCAGCATCGTGCTGCTCGCCGAGGGCAACGCCGAGATCTACCGGCGGCCAGGGATCATGACCATTCCGGTCACGGGGCTGTCGCCGAGCGTGCTCGCGCTCGCGTGGCGGCCCGGCGATCACCGCAGCATCATCCGCGACCTGGTCGAGGCCCTGTCGCCGGAACCGCGGCGCCGCCGGGCGTGACCCCCGGACCCTCCTGACGCCCTCCTGGATTCACGGCGGACGCTCCCCCTCTTTGAAGCTTTCAGCGGCAATGGGAGGAGTTTGCGCGCCAAGTCTCCACCGAAAGTTCAACGATACCGTTGAAGCCATGGACATCAAGGACACGGCCCGGCCGTTCGACGGCGCGGGAGTCTCGGCCTTCCTGCGCTCGCTCCCCGCCAAGCCCCAGCTGCTCGGCCTGGGCGAAGCCCGGCACTTCGTGGACGAACTGGGCGAGCTGCGCAACGAGCTCTTCCGGCATCTGGTCGAGCACGAGGGTTACCGGTCGATCGCCGTCGAGAGCGACTGCCTCATGGGCCTCGTGGTGGACGACCACGTCACCACGGGCGCGGGCACGCTCGACGACGTCATGGAACGCGGCTTCAGCCATGGTTTCGGCGCCTTTCCGGCCAACCGCGAGCTCGTCCGCTGGATGCGGGCGTACAACGAGGAGCACGACGAGAAGCTCAGGTTCTTCGGCTTCGACGGCCCGCTGGAGTACTGGGCGGCGAGCCCGCGCCAGGCGCTCACCGGCCTCCACGCCCTGCTCGACGGCCCGCTCGCCTCCGCCGTGGTGACCGGGGAAGCCCTCGACACGCTGCTCGGCCCGGACGAGCGGTGGTCGGACGAGGCCACGGCGATGGATCCGTCCCAGTCGATCGGCCGGTCCGCCGAAGCGCGGCGGCTGCGGCTGATCGCCGACGACCTGGTGGCGCTGCTCGAGACGCAGGCGCCGCAGCTCGGCGCGCAGGACAGGGAGCTGGCGGCACTGTACGGGCGCACCGCCGTGGGCCTGCTCCGCTACCACTACTGGATGGCCGACGCGTCCCCGGCGCGATGGGGCCGGCTGTCGGCCCTGCGGGACGCGATGATGGCGGCCAACCTGCGTGCCGTCGCCGGGCACGGCCCGGCCCTGGTCTTCGCCAGCAACCTCCACCTGCAGCGGAACAAGACGTTGATGGCGTTCGGCGACCAGCGGCTGGAGTGGTGGAGCGCGGGGGCGATCGCCGCGACGCACCTGGGCGACCGGTACGCCTTCCTGGCCTCGGCCTTCGGCACCGCGGGCGAGGACACCCCGTCCCCGGACACCGTCGAGGGCGTCCTGGCCACGCTCCCCTGGGAGCGGTCTCTCGTCGACGCCCGCCGCCTGGCCGAGGCTGTCGGGAAGCCCGCCCCCCGCGTCTCCCAGGATTTCGCCTATTTCCCGCTGGACCCGGCGCAGCTCGACCTGATCGACGGCGTCGTCTTCCTCAAGCAGGCCGTCCGGCTGGGGAAGCTGGGCTGACGGACGGCCACACGTCCAGGTGACCGGGAGGCGCTTCAGGTAGATAGTTGACACGACATGTATGTCGTGTAATCTAATTGCCATGAGACACGAGATGGTCAACACGGCGAGCCGGATCAAGCAGGTGTCGGTGGTGAGCACCGGGACGGTGTCGATCCATCCGGAGCACGTGGCCGCCACGCGCAAGCCGCTGTACTGGTGGCTGTTCACCTCGCGCCGGTGGACGCCTCCCCTGCCGATCAACGTCTACGTCATCGAGCACGAGCGCGGGCTGGTGCTGTTCGACGCCGGGCAGGATCGGGCGTCGGTGACCGACCCCGGCTACTTCCCCGGCGGCGTCACGGGCGTGATGTACGACCGGCTGGCCCGCTTCGACATCGGCCCCGCCGACACCCTCACCGCCCAGCTCGCCGCCGCCGGCTACGACATCGCGGACGTGCACACGGTGGTGATCTCCCACCTGCACCAGGACCACATCGGAGGACTGCGGGAGCTGACCGGCGCCGAGATCGTGGTCAGCGACAGGGAGTGGCGGACGCTCGACGGGGCCCTGCCGGAGCTGCGCGGGCTCCTGCGGGCCCACATCGACCTGCCCGGACTGCGCTGGCGGCGGATCGAGTTCGAGGCCGTCCGGGATCCCGGGCTCACGCCCTTCACGACCGGCCACGACCTGTTCGGCGACGGCAGCCTGGTGCTGCTGCCCACCCCCGGCCACACTCCCGGATCGCTGTCGCTCCTGGTCCGTGAGCCCGGACACCCGCCGCTGCTCATGGTCGGCGACCTGACCTACGACGCCCACCTCCTGCAGGAGGGCCACACCCCAGGAGTGGGGGAACGGCGGCAACTGGAGGACACCACCAGGGCGATCAACGCCTTGCGGGAGAGGAACCCGGGCCTGGTGATCCTGCCGGCCCACGATCCGGGAGCGGCCGCCCGGCTGGCGCCCGTGACCGCGGCTCTCACCGGGACACGACAGGCGGACGCGCATGCGCAGCGCTGAAGAACTCCGCTATCTGATCCTGGCCGCGCAACGGGAGGGCAACCGGCTGCTCGGCCAGGCGCTCAAGCCGCTCGGGGTCACCTCCTCACAGGCCGAGGTTCTCCGCATCCTCGCCGATCGCCAGCCCCTGACCCTCACCGGGCTCGGCGAGCTGCTGGTCTGCGAGAGCGGCAACAGTCCCAGCCGCCTGGTCGACCGGCTCGCCACGGCCGGCCTCATCGAACGTCAGGTGTCGGCACACGACCGCCGTCACATCGAGCTGTCCCTCACGAACGAGGGCATGCGCCTGGCCCGGCAGATCACCGAGATCGAGGACGACCTCTATCGGTCCATCGACGCCGCAGCCGAGGGGCGCGACCTCGATCAGGTCACCGGTTTCCTCCGGGCGTTCGTCGCCGGCCTACCCGCCGGCCAGGCCCTGGCTCGCCGAATCGCCCTCGAGAAGGAGCAGCGCCCGTGAACACCCAGGAAGCGACCCGGTTCGTGGACGCACCGCCGTCCCGTGTCCGTCGCGCGCTGCTCACCCCGAGGGCGCTCCCCGACTGGAATCCCGCCTTCCACACCGTGGAGGGGCCCGCCCATGCCGCCACCGGCGTCGAGTACCCGATGACCGTGCGCGGTGGCCTCAGCGGGCACTGGCGGTACACCGCCATCGACGACCGGAGCATCCATACCGCATGGCAGGTCCCCGGGTTCCGGGAGACCGGCGTGTGGCGGCTGGAGCCGCACGGGAGCGGGACCGTGGTGACGCACGCGTTCGGCCACCACGGTCCCCTCGCGCTGGTCCTGAGCAAGGCGTATCGGGGTGTCGGCGAGCTGCGCCTCGACCGCCTCGCCCGGCGCGTCACCCGTCCGGCCCCGTGAGTCGTCACCGCTCCCCCGCCGTCCAGACCGCCTGCCCGGCGCCGGCGGTCGGCGGGTGTGCGGTCAGCAGTCGTGGAGCCCGTCGAACCTGCCGGGCCAGCCCCAGCTCCAGTACTTCGTCGTCCCCCTGCCGTAGGTCCAGCAGGAGAGGTCGGTCTCGTGCGCGAGGACGACCTTGGCCCGCACGGAATAGCGGCAGTTGTTCGTGACCCACAGCTTGTCGGTGTAGCCCGAGCTGTCGAGGCGCGTCGTCACGCAGCTGGGGACCGCCGCCGCGCCGAAGGTGTTCGCGGTGGCGAGCGCCGACCGCGTGCTGTCGGCGCCTGCCTGACCGGCGGTGACGCCGATCAGGAGCGCCGCGGCGGACAGAGCGGTTCCGATTCTGCGGGTGGACTGGAACACAGGAACTCCCCTTCCGAAAATGGGACATCATCCTCATGTCGGGCTATGGCTGGATTGGCTCAGAAATGAGCGGAAATACAGACGCTTTTCCGGAGAACCGGACTCCGAGAATGGCACCCGGATTCTTCAGAAAACGCCACCGCCTTGGCCTCACCGCCGTTATCCGCACCGACTCACCGAGTCTGACACGAGTCGAGGCCCGAGGTGGAAAACTTTCCATCTGAATGCAAACGCACAGGTAGAAGGCGCGGCGGCCTCGGGATTTCCGTCAACACATGCGTCGCCATTTGTCCGCCGATTTCCTTACTCGCCCCCCGGAGGTCTTTGGGTCTAGCTCCCGAGCGCGTGCTCGTAGGAAGGCAGGACGAGAGCGGTGTTCGCGGCGCGCCCCTCGGCGCCGGACGGGAGCGCGGTCCGGCCGCGCAGCATCGCGTTGCGCGCGTCGAGGCGCTGCCGGGTGCGCGGGGCCACCACGCCGCCGCCCTCCGTGGCGAGGGCCTGGTTCCGCTCCACGAAGTCGCGGACCGTCCTCTCGTACGCCGCGAAGGCCGTGACGTGATCCTCGTGGGTGGCCAGCTCGCCGGCCAGGACGTACGCCCCCACCAGCGACACGCTCGACCCCTGCCCCGACATGAACGACGTCGCGTAGGCGGCGTCACCGACCAGGGCGACGCGGCCGGCGGACCAGGCGGGCATGCGGATCTGGCTGACGACGTCGAAGAACAGGTCGTCGGCCGTCCGCATCGCCGCCACCATCCGGGGGACCTCCCACACCGTGTCGGGGAACGTCGAAGCCACGAGGTCGCGCTGCGCCTGCGGGGTGCGGAAGGCCGTGAAGGGCGGCTCGTCCCGGGCGAAGGTCAGGAAGCCGTGCATCGGCTCGCCGGGTTCGTGCGCGTAGAGGGCGGCGGCCCGGCCGGGAACGTTCCACAGCACTCCCTCGCGCGCCAGGCCGAGGTGGTTGGGCATGGTGAAGCCGGCGAAGCAGAAGCCGAGGTAGCGGTGGTAGCGCTCCTCGGGGCCGAAGGCCAGCGCGCGGGTGTGGGAGTGCAGCCCGTCGGCGCCGACCACCAGGTCGAACGCGCGCCGCGCGCCGCTGTCGAAGGTGACCTCCACGTGGCCGCCGCGGTCGTCGAGGGTGGCGATGGAGTCGCCGAACAGGAACTCCACCTTGTCGCGCACCAGGTCGTGGAGGCAGTCGGCCAGGTCGCCCCTGCGTACTTCGAGATCGAGGCCCTCGGCGCCGCCGGTGAAGGTCTCGGGCCGCAGGCCGGCGAGGACGGCGCCGTCGGGGTCGAGGAAGGTGATCCGGCGGGTGTCCACGTGCAGCCGCCGCAGGCGCGGGAGCAGGCCCATGCGTTCGACGACGTCGCGGGCGGTGCCGCGGATGTCGATGGCGTACCCTCCCCCGCGCAGGTGGGCGGCCTTCTCCACGACGGTGACCTCGAAGCCGTGGCGGTCCAGCCAGTACGCGAGCGACGGGCCGGCGATGCTGGCCCCGGAGACGAGAATCCTGCGCTTCATGGGGGTCCTTCCCGGTCGGACCTACCGCAGCAATAGATGCATGCTTTAGGTATCCTTATTGCGGATGTGGTGCGGCCAAGGAGCACCGCCACGCACTCCACGATATAGATACATGTTTTACGTATGCAACTGGAGCCGCGATGAGCGCTGGACCCGAGACCCCCCCGGGCGGGGACGACGACGAGGTGCTGGCCGTGATGCCCCACCTCGCGCAGCTCAGCAACGCCATCAGCCGCGGCCGCCTGACCGAGCACGCCATGCGGAGCGCCGGGATCGACGTGGACCGGCCGGCCTTCTCCGTCCTGGTCTCGATCCACCTGACCGGCAAGCCGCTGCGGATCAGCGAGATCGCGGAGAAGATGCAGCTCGTCCAGCCGCACGTCACGCGGCAGGTCCAGCAGCTGGAGCGCCGCGGCCTGGTGCGCCGCATCGGCGACCCGAACGACCGCCGCGTCAGCTACATCGAGCCGACCGACAAGGGCGGGGCGGCCGCCGACCGCTACGCGCGCACGCTCATCGGCTGGTTCACCGGTGCCATCGACCACTGGTCCGCGCAGGACCGCGCGGACCTCGGCCGCCTGCTGGCCCGCTTCGCCGACGACGTCACGGCCCACCTGGCCACCCTCGAGGACACCTGAGCCGCGACCTCGCCGGCGCGCGGCGCGGCGGCCGGTCACGGCCGCCTGACCGACCGGCCGCACGGCAGCACAGCCGGCGAGGAGCTCAGCTCTTCAGCGACGCGACGACCGCCATGGTCGTGTACGGCATCGTGAAGCCGCCTCCCACCGCGTCGACGGCGGCCCCGACGGCTTCCAGCACCTCGGCCAGCTGGTCCGGCGCGAGCCGGGTGAGCCCGCCCGTGGTGGGCAGCAGGTCGAGCCATTCGTCGCGGGTGTAGTGCTGCTCCCAGTCGAAACGCCACTGCTCCGGCTCGCCGAACGCGCCGACCTGCCGGATTCCCTCGCCGAACGTGTCGAACATCCGCTGGTAGATCTCCTGGGCCGGCCTCGCCGGCCCACCGCCGAACGGCGAGTCGGGCACCACGCGCCGCATCGCGGCGGTGAACGCCTCCGCGATGGGGGCCGGAGCGTCGTACGCGTGGGCGAACACCGCCAGCACCCCGCCCGGCCGCAGCACCTGAGCCGCCTTGGCGCCGCCCACGACGGGGTCGACCCAGTGCCAGGACTGCCCGGCGACGACCGCGTCGAACGTACGCCCGGCGGCGTCCCACTCCTCGAACGTGGCGACCTCGACCTCGACCCCGGTGCCGCGGGCGAACTCGGCCATCCGCGCATCCGGCTCGACTCCCAGCACCGTGCAGCCGGCCGCCAGGAACTGCCGGGCTTCGATGCCGGTGCCGCAGCCGACGTCGACGACGTCGGGGCCGGGGCTGGCGGCCACGATCCGCCGCACCAGGTCATCGGGGTAGCCGAGCCGGGCCCGGTCGTAGCGCTCGGGGTCGATCCCGAACGACTCGGCCATCTGCCTGGCCTTGTGGGGCGGGTTCACGGGCGGCTGGGGTTGCTCCTGCGACATAGTGGGCATGCGCCCACCATAGTGGGCACGCGCCCACTTGGCAATCGCGACGCCCCGTCGAGACGCGCGGCGCCGAGGGACATCTCGCGCCGGTACCGTCGAGTGATGATCACGAACCGTCCCACCGCACGCGTCATCCTCGCCGACCCCCGAGATCGCGTGCTGCTGTTCCGCTTCGTCCCCCCTGACCCCTGGCCCCGCGAGCCCGCCTGGCATGTGCCCGGCGGCGGGATCGAGGCTGGCGAATCGCCGGTGGAGGCGGCCGTCCGGGAGGTTCGCGAAGAGACCGGTCTCCTCCTCGATCCCCGGGACTGTGGCGAGCCGGTGGCCGTGAACGCGGGTGAGTGGTCCGCCGGAGGAAGGCGCTACCACACCGTGCACACGTACTTCTTCGCCCGGGTCGCCGGGACGGAGATCTCCGGCACCGGGGACGACGGGCTCGGGCACCGATGGTGGACCCTGGCCGAGCTCGCCGCGACCACGGAGCGCGTCTTCCCTCCCCGGCTGGCCGTACTGCTGAAAGACCTGTTCCAAGGAGTACGGCACGAGCGCCCCGTCACTCTCGACTGGTGAGGGACCCGACCACGCGTCACGGACGGACCGGGTGGTCCCAGTCGATGTGGTGGTGGTACATCCAGCTCATCTTCTCCATCTCCCGAGGGTCGTCGGCCTTGCGGAGGATGAACGGGAGGGCCAGGTCGCGGAGCACGCGCCCGACGAGGCCCTGCTTCTTGGTGTTGTTCATGCCGGAGCCCCACGCGACGATCCGCTCGACGCGCTCCCGGCGCAGTGACTCGTAGCGGGCCAGCGCGGCGGGCACGGTGGGCAGGTCGCGCAGGCACCGGATCAGGATGACCGCGTCCTCCGCGGCCAGGGACGCCCCCTGCCCCGAGGACGGGGAGACCGCGTGGGCGGCGTCGCCGATCACCACCATGGAGCCGTTGTGCCAGGTGGGGACGGTCGGCAGGTCGTACTGGTTGGTCAGCCCGATGTCGCCGGCGGTGTCGCGGACGATCCGCGCGGCCGGGCTGTCGTCGACGGCCAGCAGGTCGACCAGGCGCGCCTTGAGGTCGGCGGCGGCCAGCCGGCGCAGGTCCGCGCGGGACGGCTCCCGGCCGGCGGGCGGGTTGGCGAACCACCAGAGCTCGCCGTCGGGGGCGACGGTGTAGCCGAAGAAGCACTTCCGGCCCCAGATCATCACGTAGTCGCCGGGCTCGGCGTCGACGTTCGCCGTACGGGTGAAGCCGCCGGTGTTGCCGAGGCCGGTGTAGCGGGGGCCGGGGTTGGCCGGGTCGATGGCGGCCCGGGCGGCCGAGTGGACGCCGTCCGCGCCGATCAGCACGTCGCCTTCGGCGCTGGTGCCGTCGGCGAAGTGGGCCCGGACCCCGCCGCCGGGCACGTTCTCGGCGCCGACCAGGCGCTTGCCGTGCCGGACGGGGATGCCGCTGTCGGCGACCAGCTTGTACAGGCCGCGGTAGAGGTCGGCGCGGCGGATGGTGTGGGTGGCGGAGCCGTCGTCCAGCGTCGGGCCCAGCGGGACCGAGCCCAGGTGCTTGCCGCTGCCGCTGCGGAACTGGATGCGGCCGCCGCGGAACCCCGCCTCCGGCAGGATGTGGTGGGCGTCCACCGCACGCAGCGCGTCCACACCGTTGACGGCGACGGTCAGGTAGACGCCGTGGTGCAGGCCCGCGCTCTCGTCGTACGCCTCGAACAGCCGGGCCTCGAGGCCGGCCTTCCGCGCCGCCAGGGCGGCGACGGTCCCCGCGACACCGCCGCCGATGATCAGAACCCGCATGGTGGACCTCCGTCAGTTATTTCGTTCGGCCGTACGAAACATAAACGGACACGACGGGGCGGTCAAGTGTTTTGTTCGGCCGAACAAAGTAGGTAGGCTGGCGGCATGGCAGACCGGGACGAGTTGCTGGGACGGCTGTTCACGGCAGGACGCGAGCTGAGCAACGCGGCGGTGATGTTCCACACCGCCCTGGCCGCCCACCAGGGCCTCACCGCCACCGAGGAGAAGGCCCTCGATCTGCTGGACCGCCTCGGTCCGCTGACCGCGCGGCAGCTGGGCGAGCACTCGGGGCTGGCTCCGGCGTCGGTGACCGGGCTGATCGACCGCCTGGAGCGCAAGGGGTTCGCCCGCCGCGTGCGCAACCCCGAGGACAAGCGCAGCGTGCTGGTGGAGGCCGTCCCCGACCGCCTCGCCGCGCTGGCTCCGCTGTTCGACGACTACGTGGCGTCGCTGACGGAGCTGGTCGCCCGCTACGACGATCGGGAGCTGGCGGCGATCGTCGACTTCCTCGGCGAGGCCGCCGCCCGCCAGCGGCAGTCGACCCACCGCCTGCTGGACGGTCAGTCCGGAGCGGCCACGCCGCCCCGGACTCCGTGATCCCGGAAGGGAGTGCTACGGCCGGACGGGCTTGACGGAGCTGGTCTTGTTGTCGAACCCGTTGTTCGTCAGGTCGCTGTCGGACGACCGCGGCCGCGCCGCGTAGCCGGAGGCGCCGGAGCAGTTCGCGCTGTCGTAGAACTGCACCCTCGCGCCCGACGGGTTCCGCATGGAGCTCGCCTTGTTGTTCAGGCTGAGAGAGCGCACGCACACGTTGTAGGAGCCGAAGACGAACTCCTCCTCGGCGCCGTTGTAGTCGTCGTGCTCGTACAGGCAGAAGTCGCTGGCGCAGGAGCTGGCGAGCCGCCGCCCGGCGTCGGCCTG
This sequence comes from Nonomuraea rhodomycinica, assembly GCF_013363995.1. Lineage (GTDB taxonomy): Bacteria > Actinomycetota > Actinomycetes > Streptosporangiales > Streptosporangiaceae > Nonomuraea > Nonomuraea rhodomycinica. The sequence goes on from NZ_JABWGO010000014.1 coordinate 180,607, forward strand.
GGCGGCGGAACCGAGCCCTATCAGGCTGGTCAGGGCCAGCGCCACGACACCGGCCCTGCGCATGGTCTGTCGCTTCATGTGCACCTCGTCCTCTGAAGATCGCGATCGGCGCAAGATCCTATCCGTCGGTGTCCGGCTTCGGCACGGAATCGCCCGAGGCGCCGGTCAGCCGCGGGCGAGCACGGCGCGGGCGGCCGCGAGCTGCCCGTCCTTGGCCGCCCGCAGCGCCCGGAACTCGGCCGGGTGGGCGTTGACGGCGTCGTCCTGGAGGCGCTTCTCCGCGGCGGACCAGACGGGGACGAGGCCGGTCCGCTCCTTGCAGCGCACGTCCGCCCGCGCGACGCTGATCTCCTCCGGGGAGGCCGGGCCGTCGTTCATCCACCGCCGGTCGGTGACGGCGGCGAGCGGATCGGCGTACTGCCGGCCCTGCTCCCGCATGCACGCGCTCCAGGCCCCGAAGACCTGGACGACCCGCGGATCCCGCCGGGAGCGCGCGAAGGTCTCCGAGATGAGCTTGTTGAACAGGGCCTCGTCGACCCGGGGAGTGCCCTGCTCCAGGTGCGAGCGCGCCTGCTCCAGGCAGCCGTCCTCCTCGTCGTGGGCGGCCCGTCGCTCCTGCGCCGACAGGCGCCGCGCGCGGCTGTCCCGCGCGGCGGCGCGGCGCGCCACGGTAGGGCGGTCCGGCGGGGGGTGATAGCCGAAGAGGCGCGCGATCTCCGGTTCGACGACACCGTAGCGGCGGCGGTTGGGCGGCTCCAGGTCCTCCATCGCGCTCCGCGGCAGCACCTCCCACGCCATGCCCCGCCGCCGCATGCAGTCGCGGACGAGGAGCTCCTCGGCGGCCTCCAGGACGCTGATGTCCGCGGTGGAGAAGTTGTACCGGTCGAAGGGGACCGACAGTGCGCGCACCTCCACTCCCGGCGGCGGCACCGTGACCCCCGGCCTCGGCGCCGCCGCCGTCGGGGTCGCCGCCATCGGGGTCGCCGCCGTCGAACAGGCGGCTGTCGCCGCGGTCAGGAGGGCCCCGACCGCCGCCCGCAGCCGAAGCCTCATGCGGACCTCGCTCCCCTGGCACCGGAATCGCTGAAGATCATAGTCGTCGGCATGCGGGGTGCAGCCGCCGTGCAAGCGGCACCTGCTCGACTACCGCATCGGAACGTCCGTCAGCGTGAGGAAGCAGGATGGCATCGATCGTCTTCGGGACACTGGCCGTCATCGCCCTGATCGTGGGCGTGGTGCTGTTCCTCGTGCTGAGGCGGAAGCCGCACACCCGGGCCGGGGCGTACGTCAGCGCGTCGTTCGTCCTCCTGGCCGCGGGGATGCTCGCCATGGGCGCCATCTCGTTCGCGAGCCTGGAAGCGACCTCGCTGCGGACCTTCACGCCGAAGGAGCGCGCCGCGGCGGCGCCGTGCGACGCGGCGGTCCTGGGGGCCGAGCAGACGTCCAACAAGCTCAACGGACGCTACATCTGGCTGTTGCGGCTCCGCGTGACCCCGAAGGCCGGCAGCCCGTACGAGATCGAACGCACGGCCCGCCTCACCTCCTCCCTGGGGGAACGCCTGGAGCGGGGCGACGCCGTGCTCGCCTGCCTGGTGGCCCGGGACGATCGCACCCGGATCGAGATCCCGGCCCTGGCCTGAGCCCGAGGGGCCCAGGCCGCCGGATCACGTGGAGGCCGCCGGCCTTCCGTGAGGGTCGCGGGCCGCCGCGCTACACGTGGGCGAGCAGGACGGCGGGGTTCTCCACGCAGTCGGCCACGAAGCGCAGGAAGCCGCCGGCCGCGCCGCCGTCGCAGACCCGGTGGTCGAACGTGAAGGACAGCTGGGTGACCTTGCGCGGCACGACCGCGCCGTCCGCCACCCAGGGGCGGTCGATGATGCGGCCGACGCCGAGGAGCGCCGCCTCCGGATGGTTGATGATCGGGGTGGATCCGTCCACGCCGAAGACGCCGTAGTTGTTGAGCGTGAACGTGCCGCCGGTCAGCGCCGCCGGAGGCAGCGTGCCCTCGCGGGCCAGGCCGGTGAGCCTCCTCAGCTCGGCGGCGAGCTGTGCGGTCGTCATCAGGTGCGCGTCGCGGACCACCGGCACGACCAGGCCGCGCTCGGTCTGGGCGGCGAAGCCGAGGTTGACGTGACCGTGCCGGACGATCTCGGCGCGGGCGGTGTCGACCGAGGAGTTCAGCTCGGGGAAGCGGCGCAGTCCGGCCACGCAGATGCGGGCCAGCAGCGCGAGCAGCCCGATGCCGAGGTCCGGGCGGTCCCGCCGGAGCGCGTCCTTGACCGCGAGCAGGCCGGTGGCGTCGGCGTCCACCCACGTGGTGGCGTCGGGGATCTCGGTGCGGCTGCGGGTCAGCTTGTCGGCCACGGCCCGCCGCAGCCCGCGCAGGGGGATGCGCTCGGACCGAAGCTCGGCGCTTGCGGGCGCGCCCGGCGTCGTCCCGGCCGTTCCCGGCGCCGTCCCGGCCGTTCCCGGCGCCGTGCCGTTCCCCGCCGACGCCGGCAGCGGGCCCGTCGGGGCGGTGCCGCGATCAGCGGTGGCGCGATCGGCAGCGGCGGGGGTGCCGATGTCGGCGGTGGCGTGGTCGGTGAGGGCGTGGGCGGCGATGGCGCGTTCGACGTCGCGGCGGAGGATCACGCCGCGGGGTCCGGTGGGGTTGACGGCGGCGAGGTCCAGTCCGTGCTCCTGGGCGATCCTGCGCACGAGCGGGGAGATCACCCGAGGCGCGTGCGGCCCCTCGGGCGTCCGGCCGGCGGGCCCGGGCGCGGGTACAGGCGCGGGCGTGGGCGCGGGCCGGGAGTCGCGCCCGCCGGGCGTCCGGGCGGCGGGCGCGGGGGCCGGGCGGGTGCCGCCGCGACGGCGGCGGCCGGAGCGGGCGTGCCCCGTGCCGTAACCGATGAGGACGTTTCCGGATCCGGCCCGCTCCTCTTCCCGGTAGCGGGCCGCGGCCGGGTCCTCCGGTTCGGCCACGCCGTCCGCCGGGCCGACCTCGATGAGCGGCTCCCCCACCGACAGGACGGTCCCCGCCGGAGCGCGCAGGCTCAGCACCGTCCCCGCGTACGGGACGGGCACCTCCACCGCCGCCTTGGCGGTCTCGACCTCCACCACGATCTGGTCGATCTCGACGGTGTCCCCGACGGCGACCTTCCAGTCGACGATCTCGGCCTCCGTCAGCCCCTCGCCCAGGTCGGGCAGGCGGAACACGTTCCGCGTCATGACGCCTCCCCGGCCAGGTGCAGCAGATCGGGCTCGTCGTCGAACTGGAGCCGGTCCACGGCGTCCAGCACGCGGTCGGCGTCCGGCAGGTGCGAGTGCTCGAGGATCGGCGGCGGGTACGGGATGTCGAACCCGGTGACCCGCAGCACCGGCGCCGCCAGCGAGTGGAAGCACCGCTCCTGGACGCGGGCCGCGATCTCCGCGCCCACCCCGGCGAACCCCTGGGCCTCCTGGATCACCACGCAGCGCCCGGTCTTGCGCACAGAGGCCACGACGGTCGCGTCGTCGAACGGGACGATCGTCCGCAGGTCCACCACCTCCAGGTCGCGGCCGTCCCGGGCCGCGGCCTCGGCGGCCTCCAGCGCCACCGGGACGGTCGGCCCGTAGGCGACCAGCGTCGCGTCGCGGCCCTCGCGCAGCACCGCCGCCCGCCCGAACCCCGCCGCGCGCCGGTCGCCGGCCGACGTCTCGCCCTTGGACCAGTACAGGCGCTTGGGCTCCATGAAGACGACCGGGTCGGGGTCGGCGATGGCGTCGCGCAGCAGCCAGTACGCGTCGTCGGCCGTCGCGGGGGTCACGACCTTCAGGCCGGGCGTGTGCGCGTAGTAGGCCTCGCTGGAGTCGCAGTGGTGCTCGACGCCGCCGATGCCGCCCGCGTACGGGATCCTGATCACCATCGGCAGCGACAGCCGCCCGCGCGTGCGGTTGCGCAGCTTGGCCACGTGCGAGGCGATCTGCTCGAAGGCGGGGTAGGCGAACGCGTCGAACTGCATCTCGATCACCGGCCGGAAGCCCCCCATGGCCAGGCCCACGGCCAGTCCCACGATCCCGGCCTCGGCCAGCGGCGTGTCGAAGCACCGCTGCTCGCCGAACTCCTTGGTCAGCCCGTCGGTGACGCGGAAGACGCCGCCCAGCGGGCCCACGTCCTCGCCGAAGACGAGGACCCGGTCGTCCTCGCGCAGCGCGTCCCGGAGCGCGGCGTTCAGCGCCTGCGCCATGCTCAGCGTGGTCATCTCAGTCCTCCAGCTCGGACGCCAGCAGGGCCCGCTGCTCGCGCAACTGGGGCGTGGCCTCGGCGAAGACGTGCTCGAACAGCTCGAACGGGTCGGCCTCCGGGTCGGCGTTCAGGTCCTGACGCACCTGGGCGGCGAACTTCTCGGCGGCCTCGTGCGCCGCGTCCACGGCGTCCGCGGTGAGGACGCCGCGCTCACGCAGGTAGGTCTCCAGGCGGGCCAGCGGGTCGGCCGCCTCCCACCGCTCGACCTCCTGCCTGTCCCGGTAGCGGGTGGCGTCGTCGGCGTTGGTGTGCGGGTCCATGCGGTACGTGTGCGCCTCCACCAGGAAGGGCCCGCCGCCCGTGCGCGCGTGCTCCACGGCCGCGTCGAGCACGGACAGCACCGCGACGAGGTCGTTGCCGTCCACCTGCTCGGAGCGGATGCCGTACCCGATGCCCTTGTACGCGAGCGCGGGCGCGGCGCTCTGCTTGGCCAGCGGCACGGAGATCGCGTACTTGTTGTTCTGCACGAAGAACACGACGGGCGCGCCCAGGACCGCGGCGTAGTTCAGCGCCTCGTGGAAGTCGCCCTCGCTGGTGCCGCCGTCGCCGATGAAGGCCATGACGACGCCGTCCTCGCCCTTGCGGCGCAGGGCGTCGGCCATGCCCACGGCGTGGATGGTCTGGGTGGCCAGCGGGGTGCACTGGGGCGCCACCCGGGTGGCGACGGGGTCGTAGCCGCAGTGCCAGCCGCCGCGCAGCAGGGTCAGCACCTCGACGGGGTCGAGGCCGCGCGAGACCAGCGCCACCGAGTCCCGGTAGGTCGGGAACAGCCAGTCGTCCTCACGCAGCGCGAGCACCCCGGCGATCTGGCAGGCCTCCTGCCCGCGGCTGGACGGGTAGACCGCCAGGCGTCCCTGCTTGGTCAGCGCGGTCGCCTGGCGGTCGAAGCGGCGGCCCACGACCATCCGGCGGAAGCCCTCCAGCAGCCGCTCCTCCGCCGGCACCTGGTAGCCGGTGGGCGGCTGGACGGCCGTGCCGTCCTCGGCGACGAAGCGCACCGGCACGGGTGAGGGCAGAAGGACGTCGACGGACATGCGACCCTCGCTTTCTCTGGACGTTTGTCAGGGAAAGCGTCCGCGGATGGGGCCAGGCGTTCAAGACATCAGGCATGATGAGCGACAAAGAGGTTCAAACCAGGCTTCGGGAGGGCCAATTGTCGTTCAACGACGGCGCCGGCGAGGGATCGGCGGGACATTCGGCCGCGCCGCTGGACGGGGTGGACCGGTCGATCATCGCCGAACTGCGGCGCGACGGCCGGATCTCGATGCGCACCCTCGCCGAGCGCGTGCACGTCTCCCGGGCCAACGTCTACGCCCGGATCACCCGGCTGATGGACGCCGGTGTGATCACCGGTTTCACGGCGCGGATCGCCCCGCACCGGGCCGGCCTCGGGACCAGCGCGTACGTCTCGCTGACCATCGAGCAGAACTCCTGGCGCGCGGTGTCGGCCCGGCTCCGGGAGACCCCGTACGTGGAGCACTTCGCCCTGCTCGGCGGCGACTTCGACGTCCTGGCCCTGGTCAGGACCCCGGACAACGCGACGCTGAGGCACGTCGTGCTGGAGCTCGTCCAGGACATCCCGGGCGTGCGCGCCACCCGTACGTGGCTGGTGTTCGAGGAGGCCCGCGGCGCGGGAGCCGGGTGAGGGGTCAGCGGACGAGGCGGAAGAACGCGCGCAGCTCCTGGACGAACAGCTCGGGCTGCTCGAACGCGGCGAAGTGGCCGCCCTTCTCCGGCTCGTTCCAGTGCCGGATGTCGGTGAAGCGCCGCTCGGCCCAGCGCCGGGAGGGGCGGGGGTTCTCCTTGGGGAAGACCGAGCATCCGGCCGGGACGCTCACCACGTCCGTCGCCCCGGCGGTGAAGAGCCGCTGGACCTGCCGGAAGCTCTCCCAGTAGAGCCGGGCGGCGGACGCGCCGGTCCCGGGCAGCCAGTAGAACATGAGGTTGTCGAGCAGCTCGTCGCGGGTGAGGACGTTCTCGGGGTGGCCGTCGCAGTCGGTCCAGGCGCGGAACTTCTCGATGATCCAGGCGCACAGCAGCGCCGGGGAGTCGACGAGCCCGTAGCCGATGGTCTGCGGCCGGGTGGACTGCTCCAGCGAGTATCCGTCCTCGCTCTCCTGGGCCTGTTCGAGGGCGGCGAGCGCGGCGGCCTCGGCGTCGGTGAGGTCGCCGAACGTGGCCGGGTCCGGGGCCGCGAGCGGCGGGACGAGGTGGATGCCGGCCACGTGGTCCGGGTCCCGCAGGCCGACGAGCGTGGTGACGGTGGTGCCCCAGTCGGAGCCCTGCGCGCCGTAGCGGTCGTAGCCGAGGCGGGCCATGAGCCGGATCCAGGCGTCGGCGATCCGCTCGACGCCCCAGCCCTGGCTGGCCGGCTTGTCGCTGAAGCCGTAGCCGGGCAGCGAGGGGATCACCACGTGGAAGGCGTCGCGGGCGTCGCCGCCGTACGCCACCGGGTCGGTGAGCGGGCCGATCACCTTGAGGAACTCCACGACCGAGCCCGGCCAGCCGTGGGTGAGGACGAGCGGCAGCGCGCCCTCGTACGGCGAGCGGACATGGAGGAAGTGGATGCCCAGGCCGTCGATGGAGGTCCTGAACTGCGGCAGGGCGTTCAGGCGCCGCTCGGTGGCCCGCCAGTCGTACTCCTCGGCCCAGTGGCGGCACAGCTCGCGCAGGTAGTCCAGGGGGACGCCCTGCGACCAGTCGCCGGCCGTCTCCGCCTCCGGCCAGCGGGTGCGCCTCAGCCGTTCGCGCAGGTCGTCCAGCGCGGACTCGGGGACGTCGAGATGGAACGGGGTCACGTCGTCGGTCATGCCGCCCTCCTCGTCGGCTCAATTAACTCGTCTAACGAGCATAAAGCAGCGGGCTGGACGATAAGATCGCGACATGGCGATGCGACTTGTTCATCTGGCGCTGGACGCCCGCGACCACTCCGCGCTCGGCCGGTTCTGGGCCGAGGCGCTCGGCTGGCACGTCGCCGAGGAGGAGCCCGGGGAGACCGGCGTCGAACCCGGGGGTTTCGCCTACCCCGACCCGGCCGCCCTCTGCCTGGCCGTCCTCGCCGTCCCCGAGCCCAAGACGGTGAAGAACCGCGTGCACCTCGACCTGGCCACCACCTCCCCGGCGCATCAGGCGGACCTGGTCGCGCGCCTGCGGGCCCTCGGCGCGACGCCCGCCGACGTGGGCCAGGGCGACGTCCCGTGGACGGTCCTCGCCGACCCGGAGGGCAACGAGTTCTGCGTGCTGGAGCCCCGGGAGACCTACCGGGACACCGGGCCGATGGCCGCCGTGGTGGTCGACTGCGCGAACCCCCGGGCCATGGCCCGGTTCTGGGGCGAGGCGATGGACTGGACCGTGCACGAGGTCACCGACGACCAGGCGACGCTGCGCTCCGCCCAGGGGGTCGGGCCCTATCTCGAGTTCCTCCGCACGCCCGGCGTGAAGACGGTGAAGAACCGCATCCATCTCGACCTGCGGCCGTACCCCGGTGACGACCGGGCGGCGGAGATCGCGCGGCTGCGGGCTCTCGGCGCGACGCCCGCCGACGTGGGCCAGGGCGAGGTGTCGTGGACGGTGCTGGCCGACCCGGAGGGCAACGAGTTCTGCGTCCTCAGCCCGCGCTGAGCCCCGGAGCCCGGGGGCGGCCGGCGGCGAGGGTACGCCGCCCGTGGAGGGCCCGGAGGGATCCGGGCCCTCCACGGGTCAGCGTCCCTCGAAGGTGGGCTTGCGTTTGCCGAGGAACGCCTCCACCGCTCCCGCGTGGTCGGCGGTCAGCCCCAGGCGGGCCTGGGCGCGGGCCTCGGCGGTGAGCGCCGCGCCGAGGTCCTGGTCCCAGGCCCGCGCGAGCAGCCGCTTGGACTCGGCGTAGGCGGCGGTCGGCCCGGCGGCGAGCCGGGCCGCCAGCTCACGCGCCACCGCCCCGACCTCCTCGCGCGGGACGACGCGGCCCGAGATCCCCCACTCCACCGCCTGCCGGGCGCCGAACGACTCGCCGAGCAGGACCAGCTCCTTGGCCCTGGCCTCGCCGACCGCGCGGACCAGCGTCAGGGACAGCCCGGAGTCGCATGTCAGCCCGATGGCCGTGAACGCCGTGGCGAAGACGGCCTCCTCCGCGAGCACCCGCAGGTCGCAGGCCAGGGCGAGGGCCAGGCCGGCGCCGACGCACGTGCCGTTGACGGCGGCGACGACCGGCTTGCCCATGGTGGCCAGGAGCCGGATGACCGGCGCGTAGTCCCGCTCGACGGTGTCGAAGGCGTGCCCGGGGTCCGCGCCGAGGGCCGCCGCGTGCTCGGCGAGGTCCTGGCCGACGCAGAAGGCGCCGCCCGCCCCGGTCAGCAGCACGGCGCGGACGGCGTCGTCGGCCGCGACCTCCTCCAGAGCCCGGCGCAGCGCCGTCTTCAGCTCGCCGTCCAGCGCGTTGCGGCGCTCCGGCCGGTCGAGGGTCAGCACGGCGACGGCGCCGTCACGCTCCAGCCGGAGCGGAGCCTCGCCCACCTCAGCCCTCCTGTTCGGGCATCGGCCAGGTCTTGGCCACGAGGGTCAGCACGTCGTACGTGGCGACCGGCTGGCCGTCCTGGTTGGCGACCACGGCGTCCCAGCGGACCTCGCCGTAGTCGGCCGAGCTGCGCGGGGTGATCTGCTTGACGGTCAGCGTCACGTCGATCGTGTCGCCCGCCTTCACCGGGGTGAGGAAGCGCAGGGAGTCGACGCCGAAGTTGGCCAGGACCGGTCCGGGCGCGGGGTCCACGAACAGCCCGGCGGCCAGGGACACGACGAGGTAGCCGTGGGCGACGATGCCGCCGAACAGCGGGTTGCGCGCCGCCGCCTCGGCGTCGGTGTGCGCGTAGAAGGTGTCGCCGGTGAACTCGGCGAAGTGCTCGATGTCGGCGAGCGAGACCGTGCGCGGCGCGGAGGCGATCGTGTCGCCGATCCGCAGGTCCGCCAGGGACTTGCGGAACGGGTGGACGCCGGACTCGCCGCGCGCGGCGCCCGTGGTCCAGCGCCCGGTGACCGCGGTGAGCAGGTCCGGGGAGGCCTGGACGGCGGTGCGCTGCATGTGGTGCAGGACCCCGCGCACGCCGCCGAGCTCCTCGCCGCCGCCGGCCCGGCCGGGGCCGCCATGGACGAGGACGGGCAGCGGCGAGCCGTGCCCGGTGGACTCCTTGGCGTCGTCGCGGTCCAGAACGAGGACCCGGCCGTGCCACGGCGCGAGCCCGAGGACGACCGAGCGCGCGACGTCCGGGTCGTGGGTGGCGACGGAGGCCACGAGGCTGCCCTTGCCGCGCGCCGCGAGCGCGACCGCCGCGTCCAGGCCGTCGTAGGCGAGCACGGTGGCGACCGGCCCGAACGGCTCCACGTCGTGCGGCTCGGTGGCGCCGGGCCGGGCGCGCAGCAGCAGCGGGGTCATGAACGCGCCGCGCTCGGCGTCGCCGTCGAGCAGGGAGGCGCCGGCCGGGTCGCCGAAGACGACCTCGGCGCTGGCCCGCAGCGCCTCGACGGCCTTGCGCACCTCGTCGCGCTGGCCGAGGCTGGCCAGGGCGCCCATCCGGACGTCCGGGTTGCGCGGGTCGCCGACGCTCACCTTCGACAGGCGCGCGGCCAGCGCCTCGACGACCTGGTCGGCCAGGGCCGAGGGCACGAGCACCCGGCGGATGGCGGTGCACTTCTGTCCCGCCTTGACCGTCATCTCGGTGACGACGCCCTTGACGAACAGGTCGAACTCCGGGTCCTCCGGGCGCACGTCCGGCCCGAGGATCGAGCAGTTCAGCGAGTCGGCCTCGACGCCCAGCAGGACGCCGCCGTCCAGCACGTTCGGGTGGCGGCGCAGGATGCCAGCGGTGTGCGCGGAGCCGGTGAAGGCGACGGAGTCCTGGACGGTCAGCTCGTCGAGCAGCCCTCCGGCGCCGCCGGCGACGAGCTGGAGCGCGCCCTCGGGCAGGATGCCCGACTCGATGATCAGCCGTACCGCCAGCTCGGTCAGGTAGGCGGTCTGGCTCGCGGGCTTGACGATCGTGGGCAGCCCGGCGAGGAAGGCCGGGGCCAGCTTCTCCAGCATCCCCCAGACGGGGAAGTTGAAGGCGTTGATCTGGACCGCGACGCCCGGCCGCGAGGTGTAGAGGTGCTGGCCGACGAACGTGCCGCCCTTGCCCAGGCGCTCCAGGCCGCCGTCGAGGAAGACGGTGTCGTTCGGGAGCTCGCGCACCCCCTTGCTGGCGTAGCTGAACAGGGTGCCGATGCCGCCGTCCACGTCGATCATCGTGTCGCGCGAGGTGGCGCCGGTGCGCACCGACAGCGCGTACAGCTCTTCCTTGCGCGCGGTGAGGTGCTTGGCCAGCGTCTTGAGCAGGGCCGCCCGCTCGTGGAAGGTCAGGGACCGCAGCGCCGGCCCGCCGGTGTCGCGGGCGTGGCGCACCATCGCGGCGACGTCCAGCCCCCGGCTGGAGATCCGCGCGACCTCCTCGCCCGTGGCGGCGTCGAGAAGGGGCTCTCCGTCGTCGGCCGCCCGGAACCATCGTCCGGCGGCGTAGCTCTCCAGCAGCGCGCTCACGCTGTCCTCTCCTCTCCGCGGGGACCTTGCGCAGGACCCCCGACACGTGCCACCGTATTACTGACCGAGCGATAAGTAAATAAAGACGCCCTGCCTCGGGAGGTAAAGATGACGACGACACCGGCGGAGCCGGAAGCGCTGGAAGCCGCGTTCGAGGCGACCATCGCGCGCCACGACCGGATCGAGCCCCGTGACTGGATGCCGGACGCCTACCGCCGGACGCTCGTGCGTCAGATGGCCCAGCACGCGCACTCCGAGATCATCGGCATGCAGCCCGAGGGCGCGTGGATCGGCCGCGCGCCGTCCCTGCGCCGCAAGGCGATCCTGCTGGCCAAGGTGCAGGACGAGGCGGGGCACGGGCTGTATCTGTACTCGGCGTGCGAGACCCTGGGCGTCTCCCGCGCCGAGCTGACCGAGTTGCTGCTCACCGGCCGGCAGAAGTACTCCTCGATCTTCAACTACCCGACGCTGTCGTACGCCGATGTCGGGACGATCGGCTGGCTGGTCGACGGCGCCGCGATCTGCAACCAGGTACCGCTCTGCCGCACCTCCTACGGCCCGTACGGGCGCGCCATGATCCGCATCTGCAAGGAGGAGTCCTTCCACCAGCGGCAGGGCTACGAGCTGCTGATGACGATGATGCGCGGCACCGACGCCCAGCGCGCGATGGTCCAGGAGTCGGTGAACCGGTTCTGGTGGCCGGCGTTGATGATGTTCGGCCCGCCGGACGCCGACTCCCCCAACAGCGCGCGGTCGATGGCCTGGGGCATCAAGCGCAACTCCAACGACGAGCTGCGCCAGAAGTTCGTGGACATGACGGTCCCGCAGGCCGAGGCGCTCGGGGTGACGCTGCCCGACCCCGACCTGCGCTGGAACGAGGAGCGCGGCCACCACGACTTCGGCGAGCCCGACTGGGAGGAGCTGGCCGCCGTCATCCGGGGCGACGGGCCGTGCAACGCGCAGCGCATGGCGCACCGCCGGGCCGCGCACGAGGACGGCGCCTGGGTGCGCGAGGCCGCGTCGGCCTTCGCGGCGAAGGCGGGCGCGCGATGAGCGCCGACCGGCGGGAGTGGCCGCTGTACGAGGTGTTCGTCCGCGGCAAGCGGGGCCTCAACCACGTGCACGTCGGGTCCCTGCACGCCGCCGACGACGCGATGGCCGTACGGCACGCGCGCGACGTCTACACCCGGCGCAACGAGGGCGTGAGCATCTGGGTCGTGCGCGCCGACGCCATCACGGCCTCCAGCCCGGACGAGAAGGACCCGATGTTCGCGCCGAGCGGCGACAAGGTCTACCGGCACCCGACGTTCTACGACATCCCCGACAACGTCCCGCACATGTGATCGGTTGGCACTCATGAACGACGAATACGCCGGCGACTCCTCCCAGTGGGCCTTCGGCACCGGCTTCGAGGACCCGCTGGCCGGGGTCGACACGACGGTGCCCCCGGGCGTGGACCCGGCCGAGCTGGCCGCGTACTGCCTCATGCTCGGCGACGACGCGCTCGTCATGGCGCAGCGGCTGTCGGAGTGGTGCAGCCGCGCGCCCGACCTGGAAGAGGACATCGCGCTCGCGAACATGGCGCTCGACCTGCTCGGCCAGGCCCGGCTGCTGCTGTCCCGGGCCGCCGCGGCCGACCCGGGCGTGGTGCCCGCCCTGCCCGAGGGCTCGCCGGTGCCCGCCGAGGACGCGCTGGCCTTCTTCCGCGACGCGGAGCGGTTTCGCAACGTGCGGCTCGCCGAGGTGGAGAACGGCGACTTCGCGCACGTCGTCGTCCGGCTGCTGCTGTTCTCGGTGGCCCGGCTCGCGCTGCTGGAGCGGCTGCGCGCGAGCCCCGACCAGGTGCTGGCGGCGGTGGCGGCCAAGGGCGTGAAGGAGATCACCTACCACCGCGACTGGGCGGGACGCTGGTTCCTCACCCTGGCTCAGGGCACCGAGGAGTCGCGGCGCAGGCTGGAGGCGGCGCTGGACGCCCTGTGGCCGTACCAGGCCGAGCTGGTCGCGCCGCACACCGGTTTCGGCGTGGACCCCGCCACCCTGCGCGACGAGGTGGACGTCGTCCTCGACCAGGTCCTCGCCGTGAGCGGCGTCGAGCGGCCCGATCGGCCGCCGCTGAGCGGCACCGGCCGCGACGGCGCGCACACCGCCGCCCTCGCCTCGCTGCTCGCCGAGATGCAGGTGGTCGCCCGCGCCCACCCGAGCGGGCGCTGGTGAGCGCCGCCGAACGGGCCGCCGAGGTCGCCCGGCAGGTGCGCGACCCCGAGATGCCCATGCTCACCCTCGCCGACCTCGGCGTGCTGCGCGACGTCGAGGTGCGCGGCGGCGAGGAGGTGGTCGTGTCCATCACCCCGACGTACACCGGCTGCCCCGCCATGGCGACCATGCGCGACGACCTCGTCCACCGGCTGCGGGCGGCCGGCTTCGACCGGGTCGAGGTGCGGATCGTGCTGGACCCGCCCTGGACCAGCGACTGGATCACCGAGCGCGGCCGGGCGGCGCTGCGCGAGGCGGGGCTGTCGGCGCCCGGCCCGGCCCCCCGCCGCACCGGGCCGATCCCCCTCACGCTCGGCCCGGCCAGGAGCGCCCCGGCCTGCCCGCGCTGCGGGTCGGCGGCCACCCGGCTGACGTCCGAGTTCGGGGCGACCGCCTGCAAGGCCCTCTACCGCTGCACCGGCTGCCAGGAGCCGTTCGAGCACGTCAAGGAGATCTGACATGCCCACTTTCCACCCGCTCACCGTGGCGGCGGTGGACCACCTGTGCGAGGACGCCGCGGCGATCACCTTCGCCGTCCCGGACGAGCTGCGCGAGGCGTACGCCTTCCGCGCCGGGCAGTCGCTCACCCTGCGCCGCGTCGTGGACGGGCGGGAGGAGCGCCGGTCGTACTCGATCTGCGCGCCGGCCGGCGAGCGGCCGCGGATCGGCGTCCGCGAGATCCCGGGCGGGCTGTTCTCGTCCTGGCTGGTGCGCGAGGTCGCGCCCGGAACCCGGATCGAGGTCCAGACGCCGACCGGCTCCTGGCAGGCCGACCCCGCCATGGGCGAGCGGCACCTGTGCGTCGCCGCCGGCTCGGGCATCACCCCGATGCTGTCGCTGGCCTCCACCGTGCTCACCCACCCCGAGGCCCAGGTGTCGCTGCTGTACGGCAACCGGACCAGCCGCACCGTGATGTTCGCCGAGGAACTGGGCGACCTGAAGAACCGCTACGGCTCCCGGCTGCAGGTGGTCCACGCGCTCTCGCGTGAGCCGCGCGACGTCGAGCTGTTCTCCGGCCGGCTCGACGGCGACCGGCTGCGCCGCCTGCTGACCGAGCTGGTGCCGGTCGAGGTGTTCGACCACGTGTGGCTCTGCGGGCCGCTGGCGATGATCCAGGAGGCGCGCGCGGTCCTCGCCGACCTGGGCGTCCCCGCGTCCCGCGTGCACGTGGAGCTGTTCTACGTGGACGAGCCGCCGCCGCAGCCGCGACGGGCGGCCGACGGGGTCGCGCCCGGCGCGACGAGCGAGCTGACGGTCGTGCTCGACGGCCTGCGCACGACCTCGACGGTCTCCCGCGGGACGACGCTGCTCGAGGGCGCCCAGGCGGCGCGCGCGGACCTGCCGTTCGCCTGCAAGGGCGGCGTCTGCGGGACGTGCCGCGCGGTCGTGCGGGACGGCGAGGTGGACATGCGCCGCAACTACGCCCTGGAACAGTCCGAGCTCGACGCCGGGTTCGTCCTCACCTGTCAGACGTTTCCGGTCGGCGAGCGCGTCACCGTCGACTACGACGCATAAGGAGCCCTGACTCATGCCCGAATCCTTCGTCGTCTCCGGCGCGCGGACGCCGATCGGCCGCTACGGCGGCGCGCTCGCCCACGTCCGGCCCGACGACCTGGCCGCCCTCGTCGTGGGCGAGGCCGTCACCCGCGCGGGGATCGACCCGGAACTCGTCGACGAGGTGGTGCTCGGCGCGGCCAACCAGGCCGGCGAGGACAACCGCAACGTCGCCCGGATGGCCCTGCTGCTGGCGGGCCTGCCCGAGTCGGTGCCCGGGTTCACCGTCAACCGGCTGTGCGCCTCGGGGCTCACCGCGGTCGCCACCGCCCGCGCCCTCATCGCCGCCGGTGACGCCGACGTGGTGGTCGCGGGCGGGGTGGAGTCGATGACCCGCGCGCCGTGGGTGACCGAGAAGCCGGCCAAGGCGTTCGCCAAGCCAGGCGCGTCGTTCGACACCTCGATCGGCTGGCGCTTCACCAACCCCCGCTTCGACGCCGCGACGACCGCCTCCATGCCGCAGACCGCCGAGACCGTCGCGCTCCGCTGGGGCCTGACCCGGGAGGAGCTGGACGCGTTCGCGCTGCGCTCCCACGAGCGGGCCGTCGCGGCGGCCAAGGAGGGCCGCTTCGCCGGCGAGATCGTCCCGGTCCCCACCGGTGAGGGCGTCGTCGACGCCGACGAGGGGCCCCGGCCGGACACGAGCCTGGAACGCCTGGCGCGGCTGCGCCCGGTCAACGGCCCCGGCGGGCTCGTCACCGCCGGCAACTCCAGCTCCCTCAACGACGGCGCGGCGGCCGTCGTCGTGGTCAGCGACCGCTTCCTCGAACGGCACGGCCTGACGCCCCGGGCGCGGCTGGTGGCGGCGGCCAACGCCGGGGTGGCGCCGGAGATCATGGGCGTCGGCCCGGTCCCGGCGACCCGCAAGGCGCTCGACCGCGCCGGCTGGACCGTCGACGACCTGGACGCCGTGGAGCTGAACGAGGCGTTCGCCTCCCAGTCGCTGGCCTGCGTCCGCGACCTCGGGCTCGACCTCGACCGGGTCAACGCCGACGGCGGCGCGATCGCCCTCGGGCACCCGCTGGGCGCCTCCGGCGCCCGCATCCTCGTCACCCTGCTCGGCCGGCTCGAACGCTCCGGCGGCCGGCGCGGCCTGGCGACCATGTGCGTCGGCGTCGGCCAGGGCACCGCTCTCCTGGTGGAGCGCCCATGACCAGCCTGATCGTGGAGGAGGCCGAGGACCGGGTGGTGTGGCGGCTCAACCGCCCGGAGGTGCGCAACGCCATCGACCGCGAGCTGGTCGCCCGGCTGCACGAGGCGTGCGCCGCCGTCGAGGAGAACCCGCGCGTCGTCCTGCTCACCGGCGAGGGCACGACCTTCGCCGCCGGGGCGGACATCGCCCAGCTGCGCGAACGCGACCTGTACGACGCGCTGCGCGGCATCAACTCGAAGATCTTCGAGCGGATCCACCGGCTGCCGATGCCGACCGTGGCCCTGCTCGACGGGTACGCCCTGGGCGGCGGGGCCGAGCTGGCCTACGCCTGCGACTTCCGGATCGGCACGCCCGCCACCCGGATCGGCAACCCCGAGACGGGCCTCGGCATCATGGCGGCGGCCGGGGCGGCCTGGCGGCTGGCCGAGCTGGTCGGTGAGCCGCTGGCCAAGGAGATCCTGCTGGCCGGCCGCGTCCTGACGGCCGAGGAGGCGCACGCCGTTCGGCTGCTCAACGAGGTCGTGGCGGCCGAGGAGCTGCTGGCGGCCGGGCATCGGCTGGCCGACCGGATCACCGCGCGGGCGCCGCTGGCGACCCGGCTGACCAAGGCCGTCTTCCACGCCCCCCGGGGCGCGCACCCGTTCGTGGACGACGTGGCTCAGGCGGTCCTGTTCGAGACGGAGGAGAAGCACATGCGCATGACGGCATTCCTGGAGCGGCGATCATGAGCCTGCCACGGACGGTCGGCGTCTACGGCGGCGGGCGCATGGGGTCCGGGATCGCGCAGGCGTTCCTGACCTCGGGCAGCCACGTGATCGTCGTCGAGAACGGCCCGGAGGCGGCCGAGCGGGCCCGGGCCCGGGTGCGCGACGGCCTGGCCAAGGGCGACGCCGGCCCGGACGTCCTCGCGCGGCTGCGCACGACGTCGGACCCCGGCGAGCTGGCCCCGTGCGAGCTCGTCATCGAGGCGGTCCCGGAGGACGCGGCGCTCAAGGCCCAGGTGTTCGCCCTGGTCGAGAAGGCGGCGCCGGGCGCGGTGCTGGCCTCCAACACCAGCAGCCTGTCGATCGGCGCGCTGGCCGCCGGGCTGGCCGCGCCGGAGCGCTTCCTCGGGCTGCACTTCTTCAACCCCGTCCCGGTGAGCGCGCTCATCGAGATCGTCACCGGGCCGCGTACCGATCCGGCGCTCGTGGAGCTGGCCCGGCAGTGGGCGGCCGAGCTGGGCAAGACGCCGATCACGGTCGCGGACTCGCCGGGGTTCGCCAGCAGCCGGCTGGGCGTCGGCCTGGCGCTGGAGGCGATGCGGATGCTGGAGGAGGGCGTCGCGAGCGCGGCCGACATCGACACGGCGATGACGCTCGGCTACCGCCACCCGATGGGGCCCCTGCGCACCACCGACGTGGTCGGCCTGGACGTGCGGCTCGCGATCGCCGAGCACCTGGCGCGCGAGCTGGGGCCCCGGTTCGAGCCGCCGCGCATCCTGCGCGACCTGGTCGCCGTCGGGCATCTCGGCCGCAAGACCGGCCAGGGCTTCTACACCTGGTGAGACCCCTCAGACGCGGGTCTCGTGCCGGGCCAGGCCGTCGAAGGCGATGGCGGTGACGGCGTCGGCGACCATCGCCCGGTCGTAGGCGCCGTCCGGCCGGTACCACTCGACCAGCGAGTTCACCATGCCGAACAGCAGCCGGCTGACCAGCGTCGCCGGCACGTCGTCGCGCAGCGCGCCCTCCGCGACGGCGTCGGTGACGAGCGCGGCCAGGCGGTCGTCGAGCCAGCGGCGCCGCTCCAGCGCCGCCAGCTCGACCTCGCTGTTGCCGCGTACCCGCAGCAGGAGCGTGACGGAGGGCTGGTGCGCCACGAGGACCTCGACGCTGCGGCGCACCACCTCGCGCAGCCGCTCGTACGCGCTCCTGCCGGTCTGCTCCCGGAACGCCTCGGTCACGACCGCGGTCAGCTCGTCGAGCGCGTCGTCCAGGGCCTGGCCGAGCAGCTGCTCCTTGCCGGTGACGTGGTGGTAGATGGCCGGCTTGGTCAGGCCCAGCTCCTTGGCCAGGTCGCCCATGCTGGTGGCGTCGTACCCCTTGCGGTTGAACAGCTCCACCGCGGCGCGCAGGACCGCCGCCTGGTCATGGCCGGGACGGCCACGCCCGCGGCGCGGGGCCGGTTCGGCAGGCTGGGTCGTCACGAAAGCAGCATCTCACAACGGATCAGGCACGCTTCCCCGCTCACCGCCCCGCCGGTGCCGCCGGGGGTCGGCGGGCGTCGGCGGGCGTCGGCGGTCCGGCCGCTACGCGAGCACCTCCACGGTGATGTGCGGGGACAGCGCGCGCAGGAAGTCGGACGCGTCGAACATCTCTCCGGCGGAGGCGACACCGACCGTCCTGGTGCGTCCCGTGAGAACGCGGTCCACCGCCTCGGCCACGAGCGGCGCGGTGACGGCGTAGATGTCCCGGCCGCTCGCCACGGCCCGCCGCTCGCCGCCGCCGGAGCGCACGACGACGTCCACGAGGAAGGTCTGCGCGGAGCGTCCCCTCTCGTCGGCCGGGGCGGGCGCCGGCGTGTCCGGGGCCACCACGTCCCTGGCCGCCTCGACCGTCATGTAGGTGCGCACGTCCGGGATGGACAGATGGCTGGGCACGGTGACGACGTCGGCCATCGTGAACTCGCCGATGACGGCGCGGGGACCCATCGGACCGGGGAAGGTCCACTCCAGGGCCGGCGGGTCGTCATGGCGGTACTCCAGCCGGCCGTTGGCGTACACGACGCGCCGGCCGTCCCGCCGCTGCCGGGAGACCGCGCCCGAGGCGCGCGTCCCGGCCGTCGGGTGCCAGCTGTTCAGCCCGTACGCGATGTGCGCCTCGTCGGCCGAGCTCCAGTCGCCCATCGCGGCAGTGGCCAGCAGGTCGCCGAGGCCGCCGTAGAAGGCCATCGCGGGGACGACCACCGCTCCGGCGGCGCGGGCGCGGTCCGCGAAGTGCGTGAAGGTGTCGGCATTGGCCTCGATCTCGGCCGCGACGTCCACGTACGGGACGCCGGCGCGCAGCGCGGCCTCGATCACGGGGGCGGTCGTCGTGGCGAAGGGCCCGGCGCAGTTGATCACGGCCGCCGCGCCGGCCAGGGCGGCGTCGAGGGAGCCGGGGTCGTCGACCGATGCCTGGCGGATCTCCAGCCCGGGGTCGGACGCCGCCAGCGCCTTCAGCTTCTCCGCGTCGCGGCCGGAGGCGATCGGGACGAACCCGCGCTCCCGCAACTCCGCCACCACGAAACGCCCGGTGTGCCCGTACGCGCCGTACACCGCCACCGTCTGCCCCGATGCCATGGTCGTCTCCCTGTCCTCACCTGAACCGCGTTGCCGACCATCCTGGCGAGGGCGGCGTCGCACCGCGAGTGGCTGGAACGCCATGATGCGTACAATTCCGGACATGGACACTGTCGCGCTGGCCGTCACCGACGGCATGCTGCACTTCGAGCTGTCGTTGGCGTACGAGGTCTTCGGCACCGGCCTGACCGGCGTGGACCGCTGGTACACCCTGACCGTCTGCGGGCCGGGCGCCGTGCGGGCCGGCCGGTTCCTGCTGGAGCCCGACCACGGCCTCGACCGGCTGCCCCGCGCCGACACCGTGATCGTCCCGGGCTGGGCCGACGTCGACGTCGAGCCGCCCGCCGACCTGGTCGACGCGGTGCGCGCGGCCCACGAGGCGGGCGCGCGCGTGGCGTCGCTCTGCACGGGCGCGTTCGTGCTGGCCGCCGCCGGCCTGCTGGACGGCAGGCGCGCGACCACGCACTGGGCGCACACGGGTGACCTGGCGGCCCGCTACCCGCAGGTGGAGGTGGACCCGGACGTGCTGTACGTGGACGACGGCAGCGTGCTCACCTCCGCCGGCAAGGCCGCGGCCATGGACCTGTGCCTGCACCTCGTACGCCTGGACCACGGCTCGTCGGTCGCCAACGCGCTCGCCCGCCGCCTGGTGGTGCCGCCGCACCGGGACGGCGGCCAGGCCCAGTTCGTCACCGCCCCGGTGCCCGCCCCGGACAACCATCCGCTCGCCGAGCTGTTCCCCTGGGTGATCGAACGACTGGACCAGCCGCTGACCGTGGAGGACCTGGCCCGCCAGGCGCGGATGAGCGCGCGCCACCTGAGCCGCCACTTCCGGTCGGTGACCGGCACCAGCCCGCTGCAATGGCTGCTGACGCAGCGGATCCGCCACGCCCAGGAGCTGCTGGAGACCACCGACGACAGCGTCGAGGCCGTCGCGGCGGCCACCGGCATGGGCACCGCCACGACGCTGCGCCGGCATTTCGCCCGTACGGTCGGGGTGCCCCCGGACACCTACCGCCGCACCTTCCGCTCGCGCGAGGACGCCCGCCGCCGGGCGGATCCGGGTCGCGCGTGACGTCAGGTGGAGCGGGCGGGGCGCGGCAGGGTGAGCGTGATCAGCAGGCCCGCGATCA
Organism: Nonomuraea rhodomycinica; assembly: GCF_013363995.1. GTDB lineage: Bacteria > Actinomycetota > Actinomycetes > Streptosporangiales > Streptosporangiaceae > Nonomuraea > Nonomuraea rhodomycinica. The sequence continues at coordinate 200,833 of NZ_JABWGO010000014.1, forward strand.
TCGTGGCCGCGGTGAGCAGGACGACGACGAACTCGCCGTCGGCCGTGGCCGCGCGCAGCGCCTGGCCGCTCTCGCCCGCGGTCCCGAGGTCGGCGATGACGGTGAAGACGGCCAGGCCGATCGCGTTGCCGAGGTTGAGCGCGGTGGAGGCGATGCCGTTGGCCACGCCCTGCTCGTGGGCGGCGGTGCCGGTGGCGGCGGCGATCCACATGGCGGTCCAGACGACGCCCTGGCCGAGGCCGGAGACGACGAGGCCCGGCACCAGCAGCCCGTAGCCGGCGTCGGCGTCGAACCCGAGGGCCAGCACGGCGGTGCCGGCCACGCCGACGGCGAAGCCGATCAGCAGGGTGGCGCGGGTGCCGATCCGGGTGGCCAGGCGTTCGCCGCCCTGGGTGCCGGCGGCGATGGCGAGGGAGGGGATGAGGAAGGCCAGCCCGGTCTGCAGGGCGCTGTAGCCGTGGATGCTCTGCAGCAGCACGGTCAGGAAGTACGGCAGGACGCCGAAGGTGGCCATGTAGACGAAGGTCACCAGCATGCCGACGGTCAGGCTGCGGTTGCGGAAGAGCCGGAAGGGCATGAGCGGGTCGGCGCTGCGGGCCTCGACCAGCGCGAAGATCCCCAGCAGCGCGGCGGCCAGCAGGAACGCGCCGGCCACCAGGGGGCTGCCCCAACCCAGCTCGGGCCCTTCGACCAGGGCGAAGACCAGCAGGGTCGATCCGGCGGTGACGCTCAGCGCGCCGGGAACGTCGAACCTGCGCCGCTCTCCCCTGGCCGGGTCACGCGGGATGACAGCAAGGGCCGCCAGCGCGACCAGCCCGGCCAGGGGGACGTTGACGAAGAAGACGGCGGGCCAGCCGAAGTTCTCGGTGAGCAGGCCGCCGAGCAGCGCGCCGATGGTCAGCCCGCTGGCGCCGGCGCCGCCCCAGACCGCCAGCGCGCGGTTGCGCTGCGGGCCCTCGGCGAACAGGCTGTTGAGCAGCGCCAGCGTGGAGGGCAGCAGCAGCGCGCCGCCGATGCCCTGGATGGCGCGGGCGACGACGATGACGACGGGACCGCCGGCCAGCCCGCCCGCCAGCGAGGAGACGGCGTACAGGGCCAGGGCGAGCACGAACACGCGGCGGCGGCCCAGCAGGTCGGCCGCCCGGCCACCGAGCAGCAGGAAGCCGCCGGCGAAGACGACGTAGGCGCTGACCACGAGCTGCTGGGTCTGGCCGGGGAAGCCCAGGTCGGCGCCGATCTGAGGGAGCGCGACGAAGACGATGTTGAGGTCGAGCGCGTAGATGAGCTGGGCCAGGGCCAGCAGCGCCAGGGTCCAGCCGAGTCGCGGCTTGACCTGGGCCGGGGCCCGTGCGGGCAGCGCGGAGGATGAGGACATGGAACGCCCTTCGGAGGGAGCCGGTGACGGGCATGCCGAAGCCCGTCCCGCATGACGAATGTACGCGGATATACGTACGGTCGTACTATGCCACAGCGTCCCGCGATTGTTCGACAATCGGAGTACAGTAGGACCATGGCCTTCCGTCATCCCGACCGCGACCAGATCCGGATCGAAGACGTGCTGTCGGCGCTCGGGAACGGCGTGCGCCTGTCCGTGGTGCGCGTCCTCGACGCCGGCGGCGAGCACAACTGCACGAGCGTCCTCAACACGCTGGGGATCACGGCGAAGTCGACCATGACCCATCACTGGCGGGTGCTGCGCGACAGCGGCGTCATCCGGCAGCAGCCCTCGGGGCGGGAGAACCTGCTCCTCCTGCGGCGCGAGGACCTCGACGCCCGCTATCCGGGACTGCTCGACGCCATCCTGTCCGGCGCCCGCGCCGACGAGGCCCTGGAGCGCGGCGACCGCTCCCCCTGATCGCCAGCATGGCGGCTGTGACGCCTGTCACAGCGGAACCGTGACAGGCTGCCCAGGAGCGGGCGCCCGCCCGCGACCATGCTGGCGGGCATGGAACGCAGCACACCCCACGCGGTGGCCCTCAGCGGCCTGCGCAAGAGCTACGGCGAGCGGACGGCCGTCGCCGGGATCGATCTGCTGATCGCGCCCGGCGAGGTCGTGGCGCTGCTCGGGCCCAACGGCGCGGGCAAGTCCACGACCGTCGACATGATGCTCGGCCTGACCCCGCCGGACTCCGGCGGCATCACGCTCTTCGGCGCGGACCCGCGCCGGGCGCTCGCGGACGGCGTCGTCGGCGCGATGCTCCAGGACGTCACGCTGCTGGAGGACGCCACCGTACGCGAGATCCTCACCATGATCGCTTCGATGCACCGGGCGCCGATGCCCGTGGCCGGGGCATTGCGGCTGGCCGGGATCGGCGAGCTCGCGGAGCGGCGGGCGGCCAGGCTGTCGGGCGGGCAGACACAGCGCGTACGGCTGGCCATGGCGCTGGTGCCCGACCCCGGGCTGCTGGTGCTGGACGAGCCCACGGCGGTGATGGACGTGACGGCGCGGCGCGCGTTCTGGCACGCCATGGGCGCGTTCGCCGCCTCGGGGCGGACCGTGCTGTTCACCACCCACTACCTGGAGGAGGCCGAGGCCCACGCCGGCCGGGTCGTGCTCATGCGGGACGGGACGATCGTCGCCGACGGGCCGGTGGGCGCGGTCATGGCGCGGGTGGGCGGCCGGACGGTGACCGCGCTGGTCCCCGGGGTCCGGCCGCCGGAGCTGCTGGCGCTGCCCGGAGTGGTGGGCGCGGAGCCGGCCGGCGACGGTCACCGGGTCGTGTTGCGGTGCTCGGACTCCGACGGCGCGCTGCGCGCGCTGCTGGCCCGCCATCCCGGCGCCCGTGACGTCGAGATCCGCTCGGCGAGCCTGGAGGAGGCGTTCGTGCTGCTGACGGGCGCGAACCTGGCCGGCGAGGAGGTGGCGGCGCGATGAGGGGCGGCTACCTGCGCTTCGAGGTCAGGCGGGCGTTGCGGGACTCCAGGTTCCTGGTGTTCGCCGTGGCGCTCCCGGTGGGCCTGTTCGTGCTGCTGTCGCGCCTCTACCAGAGCCAGGGGGCCACGCCCGCGTACCTGATGAGCGGGCTGGCGGCGTTCGGGGCGGTCAAGGCGGCGCTGGACACCGGCGCGCGCACGGCCGTGGAGCGGGGCGCGGGCTGGCAGCGGCAGCTTCGGCTGACCCCGCTGTCCGGCGCGGGCTATCTGGCGGCCAAGGGGGCGGTGGCGATGCTGGTGGCGCTGCCGCCCGTGGCGGGAGTGGCGCTGATGGCGGCGCTCACGGCCGGGGTGCGCCTGCCGGCCGACGCGTGGGCGCAGGCGGTGCTCGGGACCTGGCTGGGCACGGTGCCGTTCGCGCTGCTCGGGCTGCTGGTGGGGCAGCTCTGCTCGGCGCGCAACGTGCAGACCTATCAGGGCGGGGTGCTGCTCCTGCTCGGCTTCGTCGGCGGGCTGCTGATCCCGGTCGCCTCCTTCCCGCCGGTGCTGGCGGGGGCGGCCAGGGCGCTGCCGAGCTACTGGCTGGCCGAGATCGGGCACGGCGCGGTGTCGGGTTCCGGCGGGCCGGGTCCGGCGCCGGTGGTGCTGGCGGCGTACACGGTGGCGCTGGGCGTGGCCGTCGTCGTGCGCTATCGGCGCGACGGCGCCCGCGCCTGATCGCGTCCTTAGGCTGACAGCATGGAACGTGCGTGGTCCTCCTGGCCGTCCTGGCGTCCGGAGCGCGGCGCGTCCCGCCGGTGGCGCTGGGCGCGCGGCCTGGCGGTGCTGGCGGGGCTGCTGGTCTGGCCGCTGTGGGAGGCGTTCCGGCCAGGGCGCGGTCCGCTGGCCGTCGCGCTGGCGCTGGCGTACGCCGCGAGCTGGATCGCCGCCATGGCGTACGGCGTGACGTGGGCTCCCAGGGCGCGGATCGCGCTGCTGGTCTGGCTGCTCGCCCTCGGCGTGGCCGTGCCGGCGGCGCACGGCGGCGAGCCGCCGGCCCTGCTGGGCTTCACGCTGAGCGCGGCCGCCTGGCTGCTGCCCACGGCGTGGGCGCTGCTGCTGGCCGCGGCGGCGGCGGTCGTCCGGCTGCTCACCCTGTCCGGCGCGGCGGGCGGCCTGTCGTGGGAGCTGATCCCGCCCGTGCTGACCCAGATCGTGACCCCGGTCGCGGTGCTGCTGCTGATCCGCCTGCTCGTCCAGCTCGGCCGGGCCAACAAGGAGATCGAGGCGCTGGCCACCGCCGCCGAGCGCGAGCGCCTGGCCCGCGACCTGCACGACGTGCTCGGCCACAGCCTCACCACGATCACCGCCAAGGCGGGGCTGGCCCGCCGCCTGCTGGAGCGCGGCGCCGACCCCGGGCAGGCGCTCGCCGAGGTCCGCGACGTGGAGCGGCTCTCCCGGCAGGCGCACGCGGAGATCCGCGCCACGGTGTCGGGCTCGCGCCGGCCGTCGCTGGCGGCCGAGCTGGGCGGGGTACGGGCGGCGCTGCGGGCGGCCGGCATCGAGGCCGTGCTGCCCGAGAGCGGGGACGAGGTGGCCGAGGAGCTCAGGGAGCCGTTCGCGTACGTGCTGCGCGAGGGTGTCACGAACGTCATCCGGCACAGCGGCGCCACGCGCTGCGAGGTCGCCCTGAGCGGGACCTGCCTGGAGATCCGCGACAACGGCCCCGCGACCGCCGCCACCCACCCCTCCGGCACCACCGCGGTCGCCACCTCCGCCGCGCCGGCCACCGCCGCGGTTGCCACGCCAGCCAGCGCCGCCACCGCCGCGGGCGCGCGGCCGCCGGGCAGCGGCCTGGCCGGGCTGGCGGAGCGGCTCCGCGCGGTGGGTGGCGTGCTGGAGGCGGGCCCGCTGCCGCAGGGCGGCTTCCTGCTCCGGGCGAGCCGCGCGTGATCAGGCTGCTGCTCGCCGATGACCAGGCGCTGGTACGCGGCGCGCTCGCCGCGATGCTCGCGCTCGAACCCGACATCGAGGTGGCCGCCCAGGCCGCGACGGCCGAGGACGCGCTGGAGGCGGCGCTGCGCACCCGGCCCGACGTCGCGCTGGTCGACGTGCAGATGCCCGGCATGGACGGCCTCACCCTGACCGAACGCCTGCGCCGGGCGCTGCCGTCGTGCCGGGTGGTCATCTGCACCACGTTCGGACGGCCCGGCTACTTCACCCGCGCGATGCGGGCCGGCGCGTCGGGTTTCGTGGTGAAGGACTCCTCGCCCGAGCACCTGGTCGACACGGTGCGGCGCGTGCACGCGGGCCTGCGGGTCGTGGACCCGGCGCTGGCGGCCGAGTCGCTGACCAGCGGGACCAGTCCCCTGACCGCTCGCGAGCGCGACGTGCTGCGCGCGGCGCGGCGCGGCGGGACCGTCGCGGAGATCGCCAGGGCGCTGAGCCTGTCCCACGGGACCGTGCGCAACCACCTGTCGGCGGCCATCGGCAAGGTCGGCGCGGCCACCCGCACCGAGGCCGCCCTGGTCGCCGAGGAACGCGGCTGGCTGTAGCTCCGGGTCAGGCGGGCCCGGATCGCCGGAGCCCCTGGAGGAGCACGTCGATCAACCGGCGCGGGTCGTAGCGCGGGTCGCTGTCGCGTCCGACGCACAGGTTGCCGATGCCGCGCATCAGCTCGTAGGGCTGCGTGCCGGGCCTGATGTCGCCGGCCTCGACCGCGGCGGCGAGCAGCTGCGCGCACACGGGTTCGAGGCGGTCGAGGAAGTAGGTGTGCAGCGCGGCGAAGCGGCTGCTGTCGGACTGCAGGGCGTCAGCCAGGCCGTGCTTGGTGACCAGGAAGTCGACGAAGAGGTCGATCCACTGACGGAGCGCGTCGAACGGAGACCCCGCGTCCGCCAGCAGTCTCGGACCCGCCTCGGCGCACGCCTCGATCTGGTGGCGGTAGACGGCGGTGACGAGCTCCGCCCGGGTCGGGAAGTGCCGGTAGATCGTCCCCAGCCCGACACCCGCTCTGGCCGCGATCTGCCGGATCGGGGCGTCGACGCCCGAGGTGACGAAGACCTCGGCGGCGGCGGCGAGCAGCGTCTGCTCGTTGCGCACCGCGTCGGCCCGCTTGTTCCGGGCCGGTGCCCTCCCGGCCGGGCTGTCGGCGGACACAGCTTTCCTCTCCCACGGGTTGACAAAGCGGAACAACGATCCGAAACTAACTGGAGCAACGTTCCGGTTCAGGTTAGCCGAGGCCCGACGCGCCTGACAACTCGCCTGCCGCCTGTTCGGCGCCGCCTGAGGTCGGTGCCGGCCGCGGCGCGAACCCCCGAAGGGAACCGCTCACCATGACCGCCTCCACCTCTGCCTCCACCTCTGCGCCGCCGGCTCCCGTCCTGTCGTACAGCCCGGTGGTGCTGTCCGTGCCCGGACGGCCCGTGGACCTCCAGCTCCGCGTCTCCGCGCCCGCGACCGGCACCGGCCTGCCCGTCATCCTGCTCTCCCACGGGCACGGCGGCTCCCACAACCTCTCCTCGCTGAACGGGTACGCGCCCATCGCCCACCTCTGGGCGGCGGCCGGATTCGTCGTCATCCAGCCCACCCACCTCAGCTCCCGCACCCTCAGCGACCGGCTCGCCGGCGCCCCTGGAGCGCCCTTCTTCTGGCGCTCACGCGCCGAGGACATGAGCCGCATCCTCGACCGGCTCGACGAGATCGAGAAGACCGTGCCGGGGCTCGCCGGGCGCGTCGACCACGGCAGGATCGCAGTCGCCGGGCACTCCCTCGGCGGCCACACCGCCGCGCTCCTGCTGGGCGCCCGGATCACCGACCCCGACACCGGGCAGGAGGTGAACCTGATCGAGCCGCGCGTCAAGGCCGGTGTGCTGCTGGCCGCACCCGGCAGGGGTGGCGACGTCCTCAACGGATGGATGGCCGGGAAGGTGCCGTTCTTCCACACCACCGACTTCTCCACGATGACCACCCCCGCCCTGGTCGTCGCCGGCGACAAGGACGACTCGCGGCACTTCACCGACGTCGGCCCCGACTGGCACGCCGACCCGTACCGCCTCGCGCCCGCGCCGAAGTCCCTGCTCACCCTGTTCGGCGCCGAGCACCTGCTCGGCGGCGTCTCCGGATACGACGCCGCCGAGACCACCGACGAGAACCCCGGACGCGTCGCCGCCCTCGGCCGCCTCACCTCGGCCTACCTGCGCACCCGGTTCCAGCCCGGCGACGACGCCTGGCAGGCGGCGTGCGAGACCCTGACGACCGGCACCTCCCCGGCCGGACGAGTCGCGTCCAAGTAGCCCGCCGCGGCAGCCGGCCCACGCGGACTCCGCCGGTGCGGCTCGTCGTCGAACAGGACGACGTGTGCCCGGCGAGCGGTCACGGCGTCTCCCCGGCGGCGTGCGGGGTGGCCGGAATACCCTTCCCATCGTGATCACACCCGATGCGCCCGGGGAGCCCGGCCCCGTTCGAGGAGGCGCCTTCTACGATGCGCCCGAGGTGCTGGAGCGCTACCTGCGCCACCGTCACAGCGGGGCGCGCAGCCCCAACCACGTCATGGAGGAACCGGCGTTCCTCGACGAACTGGGCCCGGTGGCCGGCCTCCGCGTGCTGGACCTCGGCTGCGGGGACGCCGCCATCGGCCGGACCTTGCTCGCGTCCGGCTGCCGCGGCTACCTCGGCATCGACGGCTCGGCCGAGATGACCCGGGCGGCCGCCGCCACCCTCCACGGCACCTCCGGCCGCGTGGAACGGGCGGACATCGAGCAGTTCTCCGCGCCGCCGCACACCTTCGACCTGATCATCTCCCGCCTCGCGCTGCACTACGTCGGCGACCTCGATCCCGTGCTGGCGGCCTGCCGGCGTGCGCTGTCGCCGGGCGGGCGGTTGCTGTTCACGGTCGTCCACCCCGTCATCACCTCTCCCGAAGCTCGTCGCGGCACGAAGGAGGCGCGCACCGACTGGATCGTCGACGACTACTTCCGCACCGGAGCGCGCCGGCGCGACTGGATGGGCGACACCGTCACCTGGTACCACCGCACCGTCGAGGACTACGTCACCGCCCTGGTACGCGCCCGCTTCGCCGTCACCGCGCTGCGCGAGTGCGCCCCTCGCCACGATCGTTTCGACGGCGACCTGGCCGAGTTCGACCGCCGCCGGCGCGTCCCCCTGTTCCTTCTCCTGGCCGGTTCGAGCATGGAGGTGTGAGGGCGGAGGCGGCTCCCGATGCCGCGGCCGAGAACGGAGCCGCCGCCTTCAGGGCTCGGCGATGTCGTCCGGGTCGAACGCCGTGCCCGGGGCGACGGGGCCGTCCACGGTGAGGCCGGCCACATGGACCCCGGACGGCCCGTGGTTCTGGTCCAGCAGGGCGACCAGGGTCCGCACCCCGGCCTTGCCGAGCGAGAGGCTGACATACTGCGGTTTCGGCTCGGGCATCCCGCCGGTGACGATGAACGTGCCGCTCCCCCGCCGCGCCATCGCCGGTGCGACGTGGGCGGCGGCGGTCAGCGCGCCGACCACGTTGACCGCCCAGGCGTCCAGGTGGCCGCGCGCGGACAACTGCCCGGGCGTGTCCGAACGGATGACCGCCGCGTTGTGGACGACCACGTCGGGGAGGCCGAACCGCTCGGCCGCCGCGTCGAGCGCGGCGCGCAGCGCCGTCTCATCGGTGCTGTCGGCGGCGAGCGGGACGATGGGCACCCCGAACGGCGCGACCGCTTCGGCGGCGGCGGCGAGCGTTTCGGCGGTCCGTGCGACGAGGGCGATCGGAAGTCCCTCCCGGGCGAACCGGCGGGCGACCGACCGGCCGAACGGCTGCTGCGCTACTACGAGGAGCAGGGGCTGCTGCACTGCGTCCACGACGACGGCGAGCGGCTCGTACCGTCCACGTGCCCCGGAATGGTCAGCGACCTGCGGCGGGAGCGCCGCCGCGTCGCGGAGGCGATCAGCGCGCTCCGGACGTCCCAGCAGGCGCTCGACGCCATGCTCGCCGCCGCGCTGCGGCAACCCGGCGACGCACCCTCCCCAAACGGACGGGGCCGCCCGGACTGACGCCGGGAAGGGAGGAGAAGGCCGCGACGCCGGTTCGGTATGCCCCGTGCCGGGCCCGGGGAGACCTCCCGGCCCTTCCGCCCGGCTGTCCCGCCGGACGCACAAAATCTGCAGTCGCCGCAGTAGACATTCGCGTCCGGCGGGGCTAATGTTTCTGGCAGCGCAAGAAACGGATCTACCGGGCAGCAAGAAGTAGTAGTGGCACCACGACGAACTGCCCGCAACAAGGTGAAGTCGACGGCAGAAGGTCGGACGTGACGGGCCAGCGCAGTGGCAAGGGGCCCTGACCGTGGACGCGCTGCCGAAGAGGAAGCCGGACAGTGGTCCGGACAAGGATGAAGGGAGTGTTGAACGCCATCAGGATCGCCCGGCGCCGGCTGAGTCTCGCCGCCCGGGTACCGCAGTTCCACAGATAGGAAGGTGGTCTACGGTCACACATCCGCGATCCTCGCATCGCCGCCGGCGAGTACGGCGGCTGCGGAAACAGTGAGCCGGCCGGACGGCCGGTAGATGGTGTTGAACCTCTTCGGGGCCCCGGCGCAACAGGCGTCGGGGCCCCCTGTTCGCGTGATGAAAGGCATGTATGGATCAAGTCTCCTCAGCCGGCGTTGACAAGCCCGCTCCCGCCGGGGCCGCAGGCAGCGCCGAGGACCGGTTCGACGACGAGGACTACCCCGCCTACAGCATGGGGGCGGCCGCGGAGATGCTCGGTGTCACCGCGGCGTTCCTGCGCGCTCTGGGCGCCGCCAAACTGATCGAGCCGCGACGCTCCAGCGGCGGCCACCGCCGCTACTCGCGCTACCAGCTTCGCCTCGCCGCCAGAGCCCGTGAACTCGTCGACCAGGGCACACCCGTCGAAGCCGCCTGCCGGATCATCATCTTGGAAGACCAGCTCGCCGAGGCGCTGCGCATCAACGAGGCGCACGGCCGCCCGGCGGAGCCCTGAACCGGCAACCCGGCCCCCCGCCGCGGTCCCATGCGTCAGGTGCATTGTTGTTTGCCGGTTGCTCCGGGTGTGGGCGGTTCAACGCGGAAAGTGGTCTTCGACGTCACCCAGGGCCAGAAGGGCCCGCTCGTGTCAGCTGCGCGGCCCTGGGTTCGAACGGCCGGCGGGAGCCGATGATCCCAGGGCGCCGGGCCTCGTGAAGTAGGCGGCGGTCTCGGTGTCCGTCGGGTAGTACGACTCGATCGAGACCTCGTCCAGGGTGATGTCCGTCGGGGTGCCGAACGTGGTGGTGGTCGAGAACAGCCGCAGTTCCCGTCCCCCGAAGTTGAAGATCATCGGGATCGCGACCTCGGACGTGACCGGGTGGCCCTCGTCGTCCGAGCCCGGGGCCAGCAGTTCCTCGTAGAGCCCGGCGAGCTCGGGGTCGGGGGCCGCGGCGAGCTGACGGGTGATCCGGGTACGGAGCAGCGAGCGCACCTCGGCCAGGTTGACGATGTGCGGGGCCAGCCCGCGCGGGTCCAGGCCCAGCCGCACCATGTTGATCGGCGGCCGGAGCAGGTCGGGGGCGACGTGCGCGAGGAAGGGGTCGAGGGCGCGGTTGGTCATCACGATGTTCCACCGGCGGTCGACGACCAGCGCCGGGTACGGCTCGTGCGCGCGCAGCACCCTGGCGATCGCGTCCCGGGCCGCCGACAGCGCTTCCGCGTCGAGCGGCCGCTCGGCGTAGCGGGGGGCGAAGCCGGCGGCGAGCAGCAGCCGGTTGCGCTCACGCAACGGCACGTCGAGCCGGCCGGCGAGCCGCAGGATCATGTCCGCGCTCGGGTGGGACTTGCCGGTCTCCACCAGGCTGACGTGACGGGCCGAGACGTCGGCGGCGTTCGCCAGATCGAGCTGGCTGAGCCCGCGGCGCCGCCGCCATTCCCGCAGCATCTCCCCGACCGTGCGCATGGCCGCCGATACTACTCCTCAGCCGGCGGAACGCCATGACATGCGACTTCATCGACAGCCGTCGCGACGACGGCGACACTGCTGCCCGTGACCACACAGAGCACGACCCCCGACAACAAGAGCATCGTCCAGCGGGCGCTGACGGCCCTGGTCGCGACGGGCGACGTCGACGCCCTCGCGCCGCTGCTCAGCGACGGCTTCCTCCACCACCGGCCGGACGCCACCTCCTCCACCAAGGCCGAATGGCTCGCCGCCGTACGCGCCGCGCTCGTCCCGCTCGCCGGCATGCGGGTCGAGATCCGGCAGGTGCTGGCCGACGGCGACCACGTGGTGATGCACTCGCTGCGGCGGCTCCCCGGCGGCGGGCCGGAGATCGCGGTCGTCGACATCTGGCGGCTCCACGACGGCCTGATCGCCGAGGCGTGGGAGATCATCGAGCCGGTGGCCGAGGCCGCCGCCCACCTGGCGTGGTGGGAGTCGACTGATCACTGACCCGGCCGAGCCGCGGAACCCGGCCCATCCGCGGTGCCCTGCCTGGCCGCGGTGCCCTGCCTGGCCGCGGTGCCCTGCCTGGCCCGGGGACCGCGGCCGGGCAGGACCGGCCTGCTAGCATCGTCGCAGTCGCCCGGACCCGCCTCGGCCCGGGCCCGACGTTTCTCCTCCGCCCGGCGTCAGGGACGGCGGCGAGGGCGCGTGTCCCGCCCCGCCGCGCTTCTGGACGTCCCCCGGCGGTCCGGGGTCCGCACCTTTCCGCACCACTCAGGCGCCGGCGGCCCCACGCGGCCCGCCCCGCCGGTCGGCGACGAAGGACCCCTTCATGCCTCACGCCGCCCCCGGCTACCGTCCCCTGCTGCGCACCCCCGGCGCCGCCGCCTTCTTCCTCGCCGCCGCCGCCGGCCGCGTCGGCATCGCCATGACCGGCCTCGGCCTGGTCTGGTTGCTGCACGCCCGCACCGGCTCCTACGGCACCGCCGGCCTCGCCGCCGCCGGATTCGCCCTCGCCGAGGCCCTGATCGGCCCGCAACCGGCCCGCCTGGTCGACCGGTTCGGCCAGACCCGCGTCCTGCCGTACTCCCTGCTCGCCCACGCCGCCGCCGTCACCGGCGTCCTGGCCTCCACCACCCCCGCCGCCGCGATCATCGCCGCCGTCTGCGCCGGCGCGACGGTCCCCCCGCTCGGCGCCCTGTCCGCGGCCCGCTGGGCCCACCTGCTGCGCGGCGGGCGGGCCGGCGAACTGCCCACCGCCTTCTCCCTGGAGTCCCTGGCCAACGCCACCGCGTTCCTGCTCGGGCCGGTCCTGGTCAGCTCGCTGGGCGCCGCAGGCGAGGCGGCCCTGGCGAGCACCATGGCCGTGGCCCTGATCCTCGGCGGAGGTGGGGCGCTCGCCGTCCAGGGCCGCACCGCGCCTCCGCCCGCCCGCGACCACGCCGCGCGTGCCCGCGCCGCACGGACCCTGCTGCGGCCCGCCTTCCTGCTGCTCGCCCTGCTCAACCTCGCCCTCGGGCTGTACTTCGGAACCATGGGCGTCGGCGTCAGCGCCTTCGCCGTCAGCCACGGCACCCCCGGCGCCGCCGCCCCGATCATCGCCGCGTCGAGCCTCAGCGGCCTCCTGTCCGGCTGGCTGTACGGGCTGCCGCGGCATCCCGCGCCGCCGCGCCGCCGGCTCGTCGTCACCACCGCCTGCCTGACGGGCGCGGCGCTGCTGCTGCCCTTCGCGTCGTCGGCCGTCCGGCTCGGCGCGGCCGTGGTGGTCACCGAGGCGGCGGTGCCGCCCACCCTCGTCCTGCTGAACGTGCTCACCCAGAAAGCCGTCCACCCGGCCGTCCTCACCCAGGCCCTCACCTGGAACAACTCCGCCGGCGCGGCCGGTTCGGCGCTGGCGGCGGCCCTCGCCGGGCGCGCCGCCGACGCCTGGGGACCCTCCGCCGCCCTCGCACAGGCCCCCGCCGCCGGGCTCGTCCTCCTCGTCCTGGCACTCGCCGCCCGGCGTTCGAAGGCCAAGGAGTGGACCGGTGCGGTCGGTGACGGTGGTTAGGATCGGGCCATGCCCTTGACCGTGGACGACGTCACCAGGTTCGAGGCGGCCAGGCCGCGCATGGAGGCCATCGCCTACCGGCTCCTCGGCTCCGCGGGCGAGGCCGAGGACGCCGTGCAGGAGACGTTCCTGCGCTGGCAGGCCGCCGACGCCGACCGCATCGAGGTCCCCGAGGCCTGGCTGACGAAGGTCCTCACCAACCTGTGCCTCAACCAGCTCACCTCCGCGCGGACGCGCCGCGAGACCTACGTCGGCCGGTGGCTTCCCGAGCCGCTGCTCGCCGGCGACCCCATGCTCGGCCCCGCCGAGACCGCCGAGCAGCGGGAGTCGGTCTCGTACGCGGTCCTCACCCTCATGGAGCGCCTCTCCCCCCACGAGCGGGCCGTGTACGTGCTGCGGGAGGCCTTCGAGTACCCGCACCGGGAGATCGCCGAGATCCTCGACATCACCGAGGCCGCCAGCCAGCAGATCTTCCACCGCGCCAGGAAGCACCTCGCCGACGGCAAGGCCCGCGCCGCGATCGACGAGGCCGCCGCCCGGCGCGTCGTCGAAGAGTTCCTGGTGGCCGCCGCCAGCGGCCGGACCGAGCCGCTCGTCCGCCTGCTCACCGGCGACGCCATCGCGATCGGCGACGGCGGCGGGAAGATCCCGGCCCGGGTCAAGCCGTTCGAGGGCGCCTCCGCGGTCGCCACGTTCCTGCGCAACCTGTTCAAGCCCAGCGACGCCAAGCGCGCCCTGGTCGGCGGAGCGCCCGAGATCTACGCCTCGACCGCCAACGGCGGCCCCGCCGTCGTGGCGGTCGTGGACGGCCGGGTCGTCGCCGTCATGTGCCTGGAGGTCACCCCGGAGGGCATCGCCGCCTGCCGCAGCCAGGTCAACCCCGACAAGCTCGCCCGCGCCACCGCCCGCTGGGCGGCCACCGGCCATGGAGAGCCCGTGCCCTCCCCGTGGTGACCGCGGTGTGAGGCGCTTCACACCGCGTACCTGTCAGGAAACCGCGGGCCGCCCGGTTCAAAGGGCGAACCCACGCCAGACAGGAGCAACCCCATGCGGCACCGCATCGTCGTCCTCGGAGCCGGATACACCGGAGCCTTCGCCGCCGGCCGCCTCGCCAGGCGGCTGCACCCCGAGGACGTCGCCATCACCCTGGTCAACACCGAGCCCGACTTCGTCGAACGCGTCCGCATGCACCAGCTCGCGACCGGCCAGGACCTCAGGCCCCGGCCGCTCGGCCAGATGTTCGCGGGCACCGGCGTCGAGCTGAGGCCGGCGAAGGTGACCGCCATCGACGTCGAGCGCAAGACCGTCACCCTCACCGACGCCTACGGCGCCCTTTCGACCACGCCCGGGTCCGGCGCCGAAGAGCTCCCCTACGACACCCTCGTCTACGCCCTCGGCAGCGGCTGGAACGCCCAGAGCGTGCCCGGGGCCGCCGAGCACGCCCACGAGATCGCCGGCCGCCCCGGAGCGCTGCGGCTGCGCGAGCGCCTGGCCCGCCTCGGCGCCGGGCGGAGCGTGGTCGTCGTCGGCGGCGGCCTGACCGGCCTGGAGGCCGCCGCCGAGATCGCCGAGGCCCGCCCGGACCTCCACGTCGCCCTCGCCACCCACGACGCCCTCGGCGACCGGCTCTCGCCCAAGGGCCGCGCGCACCTGCGGACGGTCCTCGGCAGGCTCGGGATCACCGTGCACGAGAACGCCGCCGTCACCGCCGTCGAAGCCGATCGCGTCGTCACCGCCGGCGGCGCCATCCCGGCCGACGTCACCGTGTGGACCGCCGGTTTCGCGGTCCACCCGATCGCGCGGGCGAGCGCCCTGGAGGTCGGCGACACCGGCCAGATCGTCGTCGACGCGACCATGCGCTCGGTCTCGCACCCGGACGTGTACGCCATCGGCGACGCGGCCCTGGCGACGGGCCCCGGCGGCAAGCCGCTGCGGATGTCGTGCGCCTCGGGCATCCCGACCGCCTGGCAGGCCGCCGACGCCATCGTGGCGCGCCTGACCGGCGGGAAGCTGCCGAACGCGTCGCTGGGCTACGTCAACCAGTGCGTCTCGCTGGGCCGCGCGCAGGGTCTGATCCAGTTCGTCACCGCCGACGACCGCGCCAAGCCGGCCGTCCTGACCGGCCGGCTCGCCGCCGTCTACAAGGAGCTGGTCTGCAAGGGCGCCGCGTGGAGCGTCGCCAACCCGACGTTCGCGCTGCCGGGCCGGCGCCGCCGCGTCACGCGGGAGCGCGCCGCGGCGGGCCCGGCCGTCAGGACGCCGGCGCGGGGCGGGACGTCCGCGCGGTGACGGTCACCGAGGATCGTGGAAGGCGACCTCGGGGTTGGCCGGGGACGGACCGTCCAGCAGCGGCTGCTTCCTGCCCTTCAGGTGCAGGTCGAAGAACGCGCCGACGTAGGCGCGGGTGAGCTCCAGGGAGCGCAGCGGCGGCAGCGCGTCGGGCCCCGACTTGCCGAGCGCGCCCTGCAGGAGGGTCAGGTCGGTGAAGCTGAGGTGGTCGGTGCGGTCCATGGTGAGCCAGCGCTTCCAGCCGCTCATCTTGCGCCAGCCGGCGTCCCAGGTGTCGTCCTTGCCGGGGACGTGGTCGGCCTTGCTGCCGATCAGCAGGAACGGCCGGTCGAGCGCGACGGCGGGGTGGAAGGTGCCGTCCAGGTTCACCCCCGCCCGTACGCGCTTGTCGACGACCATGGTGGCCGCGCCGGCGTCGCCGCCGAGGGAGTGGCCGGCCATGCCGATCCGCCGGGGAGCGATCACGCGGGCGTTCTTCCAGGCCGGGTGCCGGCCGGTCAGCTCGTCCAGGACGAAGGCGACGTCCTTGGTGCGGCTCCTGGTGATCGTCGCCTGCCCGCCCTCCGGGGGCTTGGGCTGGTCGCACAGCGGGGCGCAGGTGATGGTCCGGCCGTCGGGCAGGGTGGTGCCGGAGGACTCGTAGGCGTGGTCGACCAGGGCGACGACGTAGCCGCGGCTGGCCAGGTCCTCGGCCAGGAAGGTGAGGCTGGCGCGCGGCAGGCCGAACCCGGGAGACAGCACGACCAGGGGGTGCCGGCCGTGCTCGGGCG
The DNA here is from genome assembly GCF_013363995.1 of Nonomuraea rhodomycinica. Lineage (GTDB taxonomy): Bacteria > Actinomycetota > Actinomycetes > Streptosporangiales > Streptosporangiaceae > Nonomuraea > Nonomuraea rhodomycinica. The sequence continues at coordinate 216,719 of NZ_JABWGO010000014.1, forward strand.
GTGCGCCGGTGCTCGCGTAGGTGCGGGTGCCGCTGACGACCTCGGGCGGCAGCTCGACGCCGGGAGCCTTGCGCCGCAGCAGCGAGGCGGCCTCCGCGGTGGTCATGTACGGGGCGGGGACGCCGCTGGCAGACCGGGCGGGATAGTACATCGACACCATGAGCTGGCGCGGGCCCGACTCGGGCACCCAGGGGTCCTCGCGGCCCCGGTCGACCAGGTGCAGGATGTCGCGTCCGACCAGGTGCGGGCCGGTCGGGCGGGGAAGCTCCAGCCGGACGTCGGCGGTCCGCGCGGCGGTGGGGGCCGGTCGCGCGGACGCGGCGGCCGCGGGGGTGGGCCGGTCGGCCGCGGCGGCGGCCGGCGTGGACCAGGCCACCGCGCTCAGCGTGAGGCAGGCCGTCAGCGGTACGGCCAGCAGGCCGGCTCGGATGGACGTTGCGGTCATGCGATTTCTCCCGTTCGAAAGGGTGATGGGAATCCGGGCGGTCACACGTCGCGGCGACGTACGACGATCAAGGTCACGGCGGCGGCGGCCAGCGGCCACAGCGCGAAGGCGGCCCAGGAGCCGGCCACCGTCGGCAGGGCGGGATCCTCGCGCACCTGGGGCAGGCCCAGGCAGACGCGCCAGACGTAGAAGGGCACCAGGGCGTACAGGTCGTCGAGCCACTGGTGGACGGTGGGCCGGAAGAACGTCGGCACGATGACCAGCGCGGCGCAGACGGTGACGACGGCGGCTGCGGTGTGCCGCAGCAGCGCGCCGATCCCCATGCCGGTCAGGGCGGCCACCGGCGCCAGCAGGGCGTTGGCGGCCAGGACGCGCAGCACGCCGGGGTCGCCGAGCGAGACGGCGACGCCGCGGCCGGACAGGATGGCCTGGCTGACGCCGAACGTGCCCGCCGAGATGAGCGCGCCGGTCGCGAGCGTGACCACGGCCACGACGGTGAGCTTGGCGGCCACGACGCGGTGGCGGGCCGGTACGGCGACCAGCGTGGTGCGGATGAGGCCGGTGGCGTACTCGCCGACGATCGTCAGCGCGCCCAGGCTGCCGGCGCCGATCATGAGCAGGGAGGCGGACAGGCCGCTGAACGCCTCGTCCAGCGGGCTGAACATGGCCTTCTCCATCGCGGTGAAGCCGGGCCAGCTCTGGTAGGCGTTCAGGCTGCTCTGGGCGGCGAACGCGACGATGGCCAGCGTGCCGAGGCCGACCAGCCAGGCGGTGGAGCGCAGGGACCAGAGTTTGATCCACTCGGCGACCAGCAGGTCGCGGAAGCGGCCGGCGCTCATCGCGCGCCACCTGACGGGGCGCCGGCGCGGCGGCCGGTCGCGTGGTCGGTCTGGTGGCCGGTCGCGTGGCCGGTCGCGTGGCCGGGCTGGTGGCCGGCGTGTGCGTCCGTCCGGGCGCCGGCGCGGTAGTCGGCGCGGCCGGCGGTCAGCTCCATGAACGCCTGCTCCAGCGAGGCGGCCCGCGGAGCCAGCTCGGACAGCATGATCCGGCGCTGATGGGCCAGCTCGCCGATGCGGGCGGCGCTCAGCCCGGTCACCGTCAGCGCGTCGCCGCCGTCCGCGCGCACGGACCCGCCCTCCAGGGCGAGGACCGCCGCCAGCTCGGCGGCGTCGGGCGTGCGCACGACGACGGACGCCCCGGCGCCGCGGGCGGCGAACGCGGCCAGGCTCTCCTCGGCGATCAGCTCGCCGCGGCCGATGACGACCAGGCGGTCGGCGGTGTTCTCCATCTCGCTCATCAGGTGGCTGGAGACCAGCACCGTGCGCCCCTCGGCGGCCAGGCGCCGGAACAGGCCGCGCGCCCAGCGCACGCCTTCGGGATCCAGGCCGTTGACCGGCTCGTCGAACAGCAGCACGGGCGGGTCGCCCAGCAGCGCGGCGGCGATGCCGAGCCGCTGGCGCATGCCCAGGGAGAAACCGCCGATCCGGCGGCGCGCCACCGCCTCCAGGCCCACCTCCTCCAGCACCTCGCTCACCCGGCGGCGGGGCAGCCCGTTGCCGGCCGCCAGCGCGCGCAGGTGGGCGGCGGCGGTGCGGCCGCCGTGGACGTCGGCCGCGTCCAGCAGCGCGCCGACATGACGCAGCCCGGCCCGGTGGCGGGCGAACGGGCGGCCGTCGATGGTGGCGCCGCCCGCGGTGGGGCGGTTCAGGCCGACGATCATGCGCAGGGTGGTGCTCTTGCCCGCGCCGTTCGGGCCGAGGAACCCGGTGACGTGCCCCGGCCGTACGGTGAAGGTGAGGTCGTGCACCGCCGTCACCGCGCCGTAGCGCTTGGTCAGTCCGTTGACTTCGATCACCTGGTCAACGTTGTCGCCGCTCGGGGGCGGGCCGCATCGGGCCGTGGGCCGGTTTCCGCGGCGCGGGAGTGGCCTGCGGGCATACGCCCGCGGGCCGATGCCCGGCCGGAAGCGGGTCACTACGATCGACCGGGTGCGCGATGAAACGCCCAGGCCACCCCTTTGGTCCCGGTTGCCCCGTGGCGTGCGGACGCTGCTCGCCTGGTGCGGCGTGGCGGCCCTGGTGCCGCCGCTGTACGCCGCGACGCTGACCGACGGAGAGAACCTGCTCCCGGCCGGCGCGCCGCATGTGGCGTTCGCCGCGGCCATGGCCGTTCCCCTGGCGTGGGCGCGGCGGCGGCCGGGCGTGGTGCTCACGGTGCTGCTGAGCGGGGCCGTCGCGGCGATGGTCCTGGGACAGCCGGCCCAGCGGTTCTGGCCGCTGTTCCCGGCGGCCGACGTCCTGGTCTGCCTGCTCGCCGCCGGCCGGTCGCGCCGCGCGGGCCTGGCGGCGGCGGCCGGCGCGCTGCTCGTGCAGGAGACGGCCTTTCAGGTGGACCTGGCGCGCCACGGCCTGCGCGCGGGGGCGCTGGGGTTCCTCGCGCTGTCGGTCCTGCTGGGCCTCGGCGTCCTGGTCGCCTGGCTGACCGGGTTCCTGGTGCGGCAGCGGCGCGCGTACGACCTGGCCCTGCGCGCGCACGTCGAGGCCCGGACGGTCACCGAGGAGCGGCTGCGCATCGCGCGCGAGCTGCACGACATGGTCGCGCACAGCATCGGTGTCATCGCCATCCAGGCCGGGGCGGGCGCCCGCGTGATCGACGACAGCCCGGAGCGGGCCCGCGAGGCGCTGGCGGCGATCGAGGCCACCAGCAGGCAGACGTTGAAGGGGCTGCGGCACCTGCTCGGCGTGCTCCGCGCGCCCGGGCATCCCGGTCCGGCCGGACGCGGGCATCCCGGGCCGTCCGAGGGCGGGCGTCGCGGCTCGGCCGAGGGCGGGCAGCGCGGCGAGCCGGCGTCCCCGCCGGGGCTCGACGAGCTGGACCGGCTGGCGCGCACGACCGCGGCGGCCGGTCTGCGCGTGGACGTGCGCCGGCGCGGGAAGCCCCGCCCCCTGCCCGCCGCCGTCGACCGGTCCGCCTTCCGCATCATCCAGGAGTCGGTGACGAACGTGCTGCGCCACGCGGGCACCGACCACTGCCGGGTCGTGGTCGACTACGGGGAGGACGACCTGCGCGTCGAGGTCGTCGACGACGGGCCCGCCACCGCTGGACCCGGCCCTCGACCTGCCGCTCGACCCGCCGTTCGGCCGGCCGCCGCCCCTGAGGCGGGCGGCCACGGCATCACCGGCATGCGCGAGCGGGCCGCCCTGCTGGACGGCGACCTCGAGGCGGGCCCCCGGCCCGGCGGCGGCTTCCGGGTCACCGCCCGCCTGCCGCTCGCGCCCGGCGGCCTCGGTCAGAACGCGTTCTTCAGGAACGGCAGCAGCGCCTCGGCCGTGCGCCCGGGGAACTCCGACATCGGGTAGTGACCCGCGTCGTCGATCACCACGGCCTGCCCCCGCAGCAGCGACGCCTGGGCCCGCGCCTCCGCCGCCGGGTCGGGGAAGTCGGGGTCCTTGGCGCCCATGAGGACCAGGGCCGGGCAGTGGACCTGGGCGACGACCCGCTCGGCGTCGAGGTCGCGGTTGAGCAGCATGGCGCTCATCGCCTCGCGCCGTACCGGGTCGCCCAGCATGGCCACCAGCTTGACGCGGTGTTCGGCCAGGTCGGCGGGCTTGGCGGTGCGGTGCGCCATGGCGTAGTAGAGGCTCCACAGCCGGGGGGACGAGGCGATCAGCCTGAGCAGGACGCGAAGGGCGACGTTGAGGGGGAGGGCCCGGATGAAGCCGTCGATCGGCACGATTCCGGCCACCCGCTCGGGCGCCTGCGCGGCGGCGTGGACGATCCCGCCTCCGGCGTAGGAGTTGCCGAGCAGGACGGCACCCGGCGCGTCCAGCTCCTCCAGCAGGGCCACGATGTCGCCGCCCACCGCGGCCTGGGAGTAGTCGTCCCATCCCGCCGACGACTCCCCGTGGCCGCGCAGGTCCGCCGTCACCACCCGGTAGCCGGCCTCCACCAGCGGCGGGCGCAGGAACCGGTAGGCATCGCGGGTGTCCCCCAGGCCGGGTACGCACACCACGAGCGGCCCTTCGCCGGCGGAGTCGTAGGCCAGACGGCCGCCCGGAACCTCGACGAACATGTCAGAACCTCCGTCAACTGAGGACATCGACGACCAGCCCGAGCGCGAGGAGCAGCGCCATGGCGCCGCCGGAGACCATCGCCCGCCAGGTGACCGTGGCCCGCTCGCGTACCGAGCGGAAGTACAGGACCGCGCCGGCCACCAGCAGGAGGCCCTCGACGACGGCCGTGGCCCACGGGGCCCGCCACAGCCCGAGGCCGAGCAGCGGCAGGCCGCCGGCGTTGCCGGGCAGCAGCGGCAGGTCGGCGCGGTGGACGAGCAGGTCGAGCAGCCAGTGGCTGAACGTCGTCGCGCCCAGCACCCATCCGGCCCGGCGGCCCCACCGCCAGGCGCCCAGCGCGCCGTACAGCGCCGACAGCAGCAGCGCGCCCAGCAGCGAGTGGGTGTAGCCGGCGTCGATCAGCGCCTCGCCGTAGGTGCCCGGGGCGACGGCCCGGAAGGACTCGATCCCGCCCGCCAGGTACAGGACCACGAAGACCACGTCGAGGAACTGCGTGGCGAGCATGAGCGACCACAGCGGGACGCGCGGCTGGGACGCCTTGACCGCGGCGGCCAGCCCGAAGTGTCCGATGAACATCTCAGTGTCCCTTCCCGGAGGTCGGCCCGGCGGCGCGGGTGGCCCACTGGTCGAGCCATCCGCACAGACCCGCGAATAACAGCAGAAAGATCAGGAAATCCATGCTTTTCTCCCTAGGTCGGCGCGCCTGCGCCAGGACCGTGTCTCGCTGTACGACGGTAGGGATCGGGAGCGTCCGCCCGGTATCGGACAAATGTCTGGCGTGCCCCATGACGGCCCGTCCAGGCGGGTGACGCTACATTCTGATGGTGCTGGTGGGGCGGGAACGGGAACAGGCGGAGATCGCGGCGCTGATCGGGCAGGCCGCGGCCGGCCGCAGCGGGAGCCTGATCCTGCGCGGCGAGCCCGGCATCGGCAAGTCCGCGCTGCTGGAGCACGCCGCCCGCTCGGCACCGGGCATGCGGCCGCTGCGCGGCACCGGCATCGAGACCGAGGCGGAGCTGCCGTTCGCGGCGCTCCACCTGCTGCTGCGCCCGGCCCTCGACCGGATCGGCCGGCTTCCGGCGCCGCAGGCCAGGGCGCTGGAGGGCGCCTTCGGTCTCTCCGCCGCCCCCGAGGACCGCTTCCTCATCGGCCTGGCCGCCCTGTCGCTGCTCACCGAGCTGGCCGAGGACGGCCCGCTGCTGTGCCTCATCGACGACGCCCAGTGGATGGACCGGCCCTCGGCCGAGGCGCTGCTGTTCGCGGCCCGGCGGCTGCACTCGGAGGGGATCGCGCTGCTGTTCGCGGCCCGGGACGTCTTCCCCGCGCACGGGGTGCCGGAGCTGCGGATCGACGGCCTCGACCGGCAGGCCGCCGGTGACCTGCTGCGCGGGTGCACGCCCGGCCTGGGCCCCGCCGCACGCGACCGGATCCTCGCCGCGAGCGGCGGGAACCCGCTCGCGCTGATCGAGCTGCCCCGGATGTCGGACGCGTTGCGGCACGCGCGGGAAGAGCTGCCGCTGCCGCGTCGCATCCAGGAGGCCTACGAGGCGCGGATCGCCGTCCTGCCGCCCGCAACCCAGACGATGCTGCTGGTCGCGGCCCTGGACGACGCCGGTGATCTCGACGTCGTCCTGCGCGCGGCCGGGATGCTGGAGCTCGACGCCGCCGCCCTGGGACCGGCCGAGCGCGCCGGATTCGTCACCACCGCCGGCGGGCGCCTGGCCTTCGGCCACCCGCTGATGCGTACGGCGGCGGCGCGGCGGGCCGCCTACGACGAGCGGCTGGCCGCGCACCGGGCCCTGGCCGCGGCGCTCGACGACGAGCAGGACGCCGACCGCCGCGCCTGGCACCTGGCCGCCGCCGTGACCGGCCGCGACGAGCCGATCGCCGCCGC
>NZ_JABWGO010000015.1 GCF_013363995.1 Nonomuraea rhodomycinica
CGTGCTGTCCCCCGGCGAGACGGCGGCGAAGTCCTTCTCCGCCGGCACGCTCGCGCGGCTGCGGGAGATCAAGCGGGCCCGCGACCCGCACAACGTGTTCCGCGCGAACTACCCGGTGCTCGGATAGATCGCTCTTCGGGACGCGGGCAGGGCGTCAGCGGGCGCGCAGGACCACGATCGCGAGGTCGTCGGCGCTGGGCTCGCTGGCGAAGTCGGCGACGCCCCGGCGGATGCGCTCCGCCACCGCCCGCGCCGACAGCCCGGCGCACTCGGCCAGCAGCTTGGCCAGGCCGCCGTCGTCGTCGAGCAACCGGGCGCCCGAGCGGCGCTCGGTCACGCCGTCGGTGACCGCGAGCAGCACGTCGCCGTGGTCGAGGTGCACGGTGTCGGCCTCGAACACCACCTCGGAGAAGACTCCCAGCAGCGACTGCGGGGTGGTCACCGTCTCCACCTCGCCGTTCGCCTTGAGCCGCAGCGCCTCGGGGTGGCCGGCGGACACCATCCTGATCTCCAGGCCCGTCGCCACCGGCGTGATGTCGCCGTGCAGCAGGGTCAGGAACCTCGCCCGCTCGCCCTCCTCCAGGATCGCCTGGTTGAGCCGGCCCAGCACCGCGGCCACGCCGTACCCCTCGCGGGCGAGCAGCCGCAACGTGTGGCGGGCCAGGCCGGTCACGGCCGCCGCCTCCGGGCCGGTGCCGCACACGTCGCCGATCGCGAAGCGCCAGGAGTCGTCGCCGGCCTTGAACAGGTCGTAGAAGTCGCCGCCGACCTCGTTGACCTCACCGGCCGCCTCGTAGATGACGCCGTAGTCCAGGCCGGGCACCTCGGGCTCGTTGGGCGGCAGCAGGCTGCGCTGCAGCGCCCGGTTGGCGGCGGCCTGCTGCGCGTACAGGCGGGCGTTGTCCATGGCGAGGGCGGCGCGCCTGCCGATGTCCTCGGCGAGCTGGATGACCTCGTCGGGGAACCGGTCGGAGCGGCCCAGGAACATCACGCCGAGGCCGCGCCCGCGCGCGGTCAGCGGGACCGTGAGCACCTGGGAGTCGGCCACGTGCATGAGGGACGGCTGCTCCTCGACCGCCTCCACGTCGATGTCCTCCAGCTCCTGGCGCAGCCCGTCGATGCGGGCCTCGTCGGCGTGCCAGACGTAGACCAGGCGCATGGGCCCGTCGGCGTTGTCGGAGGTGTAGACGGCGCACCAGCTCGACAGCCTGGGCACCACGACCTGGGCGATGATGGCCGGCACCATGTCGGGGTTGAGGGTGCCCGCGAGCAGGTCGCTGGCGTCGGCCAGGAACCCCAGCCAGTGCGGGCCGCGCGAGCTCTCGACCGGCCGATCGGGTACGACTGTTTCCGTGGAGCCGGGTAGCGTGAGTCGTGCCCAGTGGACGTGCCCGTCGCGAGAGAAGGTGATCCCCCATTCCGCCACCGTCACAGAGGGGGCCTTCGGATCGCCCTGAGGGGCGTTGCGCTGCTTCAGCTCCACCTGGACGGCGTCGCCGTGGTGCTTCCACACCACCTCGAACGGCTCGTCGACGACCTGCTCCGCCAGATCACCCGTGACCTGCTCGGCGGTGTGCTGCAACAGCCCGCCGACCGCCCAGGCGGTCATCACCTCACGCGTGAACCGCATCGCGGCCGGCACAGCGGTCTCTCCGGGCGCGAACGTGGCGGCGAGCACCGCCTGAGGAGAAGCAGTCATCCCATCGTGCCTACCACACTTCCCACTGACTTGGGGTAAATCCAAGGACAGGACTACGAGCTACACAACGTGACAGACTTGAACCACTCAAGCGGCACCCCGCGCGTCAAGGAGGGCCTATGACCACGGTCAGGACCGCACCCGTATCCGAGGAGAAGGTCTACAGCGAGGCCGATCTCGTCCCCATCCTGGAGACGCTCTTCTCCTGGCGCGACGGCGACTTCCGGCGTCGGGTGCCCCACGCCAAGCCGGGCATCCTGAGCGAGGTCCGGCTGCTCCTCAACGAGGTCGCCGACCGCCGTGAGCATCTGGCCAACGAGCTCAACCGGGTACGCAAGGAGGTCGTCAAGGAGGGCCGGTTCGGCGAGCGGCTGACGCCCGGCCCCGGCGTCGGCGCCTGGTCCGAGGGCGTCGAGTCGGTCAACATGCTGATCGACGCCCTGGTGAGCCCGGTGAGCGGCGCGGCCGACGTGATCGACGCCGTGGCCAAGGGCGACCTGTCGCGGCGCATCGACCTCGACCGGTCGGCCCGCGGCGAGGTGCGCCGCCTGGGCAAGGCGATCAACGGCATGGTGGACCAGCTCGCCCTGTTCAACTCCGAGGTGACCAGGGTGGCCCGCGAGGCGGGCACGGAGGGCCGGCTGGGCGGCAGCGCCAACCTGCGCGGCATGTCCGGGAGCTGGCGCGACCTGACCGAGGCCGTGAACACGATGTCGTCGCGGGTGGCCGCGCAGGTGCGCGACATCGCCGTGGTGACCACCGCCGTGGCCAAGGGCGACCTGAGCCGCAAGGTGACCGTCGACGCCGTGGGCGAGATGTTCGAGTTGAAGAACACCGTCAACACCATGGTCGACCAGCTCTCCGCGTTCGCCGAGGAGGTGACCCGCGTGGCCCGCGAGGTCGGCACCGAGGGCCAGCTCGGCGGCCAGGCGCAGGTGACGGGCGTGTCGGGCGTCTGGAAGGACCTCACCGACAACGTCAACTTCATGGCCAACAACCTCACCAGCCAGGTGCGCAGCATCGCCACCGTGGCGACCGCGGTGGCCCAGGGCAACCTGTCGAAGAAGATCACCGTCGACGCACAGGGCGAGATCCTCCAGCTCAAGGACACCCTCAACACCATGGTCGACCAGCTCTCGTCGTTCGCCGACGAGGTCACCCGGGTCGCCCGCGAGGTGGGCACCGAGGGCAAGCTGGGCGGCCGGGCCGAGGTCAAGGGCGTCTCCGGCGTCTGGAAGGACCTCACCGACAACGTCAACTCGATGGCCGCCAACCTGACGTACCAGGTGCGCAACATCGCCCAGGTGACCACCGCGGTCGCCAACGGCGACCTCACCCGCAAGATCGACGTGGACGCCCAGGGCGAGATCCTGGAGCTCAAGTCCACGATGAACACGATGGTGGACCAGCTCTCCTCGTTCGCCTCCGAGGTGACCCGCGTGGCCCGCGAGGTCGGCACCGAGGGCCAGCTCGGCGGCCAGGCCCAGGTGCGCGGCGTGTCGGGCGTCTGGAAGGACCTCACCGACAACGTCAACTCGATGGCCAACAACCTGACCTCGCAGGTGCGCCAGATCGCGGCCGTGTCGTCGGCCGTGGCCCAGGGCAACCTGTCGAAGAAGATCACCGTTGACGCGCAGGGCGAGATCCTCCAGCTCAAGGACACCCTCAACACCATGGTCGACCAGCTCTCGTCGTTCGCCGACGAGGTGACCCGCGTGGCCCGCGAGGTGGGCACCCAGGGGCAGCTCGGCGGCCAGGCGCGGGTGCAGGGCGTGTCGGGCGTCTGGAAGGACCTCACCGACAACGTCAACTTCATGGCCAACAACCTGACGTACCAGGTGCGCAACATCGCCGAGGTGACCACCGCGGTCGCCAACGGCGACCTCACCCGCAAGATCGACGTGGACGCGCAGGGCGAGATCCTCGCCCTGAAGACCACCATCAACCGCATGGTGGACCAGCTCTCCTCCTTCGCCTCCGAGGTGACCCGCGTGGCCCGCGAGGTGGGCTCGGAGGGCCAGCTCGGCGGTCAGGCCCGGGTCGAGGGCGTCGAGGGCACCTGGAAGCGCCTCACCGAGAGCGTCAACGAGCTGGCCGGCAACCTCACCACGCAGGTGCGCGCCATCGCGACCGTGACCAGCGCCGTGGCCCGGGGCGACCTGACCCGCTCGATCGCCGTCGAGGCCCAGGGCGAGCTGGCCGAGCTCAAGGACAACATCAACTCCATGGTGGCCAACCTGCGCGAGACCACGCAGGCCAACCAGGAGCAGGACTGGCTCAAGTCCAACCTCGCCCGCATCTCGCGGCTCATGCAGGGCCACCGCGACCTGTTCGAGGTGGCCAAGCTGACGATGAGCGAGCTGACGCCGCTGGTCTCGGCCCGCTACGGCGCCTTCTACAGCGTCGATCCCGAGGGTGACCACGAGCTGCTGCTGATCGGCGGCTACGGCGTGCGTCCCGACCGGGGGCCGCGCCAGCGCTTCGCGGTCGGCGAGGGCATCGTCGGCCAGGCGGCGGCCGAGGGCCGGCACATCGTGCTCGACGACGTGCCGCCCGGCTACATCACCATCGACAGCGGGCTCAGCTCCTCGACGCCGGCGCAGATCGTGGTGCTGCCGATCCTGTTCGAGAACCGCGTGCTGGGCGTGCTGGAGCTGGCCTCGTTCACGCCGTTCGGCGAGGTCCACCTCGACTTCCTGACGCAGCTCGTCGAGACCATCGGCGTCACGATGAACACGATCATCGCCAACTCCCGCACCGAGGACCTGCTGACCGAGTCGCAGCGGCTCACCCGCGAGCTCCAGGAGCGCTCCGACGAGCTGCAGCGGCAGCAGGAGGAGCTGCGCCGCTCCAACGCCGAGCTGGAGGACAAGGCGGCGCTGCTGGCCAAGCAGAACCGCGCGATCGAGATCCAGAACTTCCAGATCGAGCAGGCCCGCCGCACGCTGGAGGAGCGGGCCGAGCAGCTGGCCGTGTCCTCGCGCTACAAGTCCGAGTTCCTCGCGAACATGTCGCACGAGCTGCGCACGCCGCTCAACAGCCTGCTGGTGCTGGCCAAGCTGCTGACCGAGAACGCCGAGGGCAACCTGACGCCGCAGCAGGTCGAGTTCGCCCGCACGATCCACGGGGCCGGCTCGGCGCTGCTCCAGCTCATCAACGACATGCTCGACCTGTCCAAGGTCGAGGCGGGCCGCATGGACATCCACCCGATCCAGGTGTCGCTGCCGAAGATGGTGGACCTGCTGGAGGCGGCGTTCGCGCCGCTGGCCGCCGACAAGGGGCTGTCGTTCAGCGTGGACGTGGCCGCCGACGTGCCGCAGGAGCTGCGGGCCGACGAGCAGCGCCTCCAGCAGGTGCTGCGCAACCTGCTGTCCAACGCGGTGAAGTTCACCCCGCGGGGCGAGGTCAAGCTGCGGGTCGCGCCCGCGCCGCCCGGGGTCGCCTACGACGACGAGACGCTGCACGAGGCGACCGACCTGCTCGCGTTCCAGGTGATCGACACCGGCATCGGCATCGCGCCGGACAAGCGGGAGCTGATCTTCGAGGCGTTCCGGCAGGCCGACGGCACGACCAGCCGCAAGTACGGCGGCACGGGGCTCGGCCTGGCGATCTGCCGCGACATCGCCCGGCTGCTGGGCGGCGAGATCCACGTGGACAGCGAGCTGGGCAAGGGCAGCACGTTCACGCTGTACCTGCCGGCCTCCTACAGCGGGCCGCTGGCCGCCGCCGAGGGCGACGCCGGCCGCCGCCAGCTCATGACCACCACCCCGGTCGAGGAGCCTGCCGCGCCGGAGCCGCCGGTGCCGATGGACCTGCCCGAGCTGGTCGAGACGCCGACGGAGGCGCCGCAGTGGCAGGGCGACGACCCGCTCAACGGCGCCAAGATCCTCATCGTGGACGACGACATCCGCAACGTGTTCGCGCTCACCAGCGTGCTGGAGCGGCACGGCTCGACGGTGGTCTACGCCGAGAACGGCCGGGAGGGCATCGAGCAGCTCGAACGCAACGAGGACGTCGCGCTGGTCCTGATGGACATCATGATGCCCGAGATGGACGGCTGGGCCACGACGTCGGCCATCCGCCGCATGCCGCAGTTCGCCGATCTGCCGATCATCGCGTTGACCGCTAAGGTCATGCGGGGCGATCGTGAGAAGAGCATCGCCTCGGGCGCGTCGGACTACGTGCCCAAGCCGGTCGACGTGGACCGTCTGCTCGAACGGCTGCGCGGTTGGCTCAGCCGTGGGCGGGTGTCGACCACCACGGACCCAGCCGAAGGGGCGTGATCCATGACGGATCGAGCCAAGATCCTCCTGGTCGACGACCGCGAGGAGAACCTGATCGCCCTTGAGGCCATCCTGAGCTCGCTCGACCTGGTGCCGGTGCGCGCCCGGTCGGGCGAGGAGGCGCTCAAGGCCCTGCTCAACACCGAGTTCGCGCTCATCCTGCTCGACGTGCGCATGCCGGGCATGGACGGCTTCGAGACGGCCGCGCACATCAAGCGGCGCGAGCGCACGCGCAACATCCCGATCATCTTCCTGACCGTGGTCGACAGCGCCCCCGACTACGCCTTCCGGGGCTACGCGGCGGGGGCCGTGGACTACCTCACCAAGCCGTTCGACCCGTGGGTGCTGCGGGCCAAGGTGTCGGTGTTCATCGAGCTGTACAACATGAACAAGCGGCTGGCCGAGCAGTCGGCGTTGCTGCGCGAGCGGGTGGTGGGCGAGCTGCCGCCGGGCTTCAGCGAGCCGGCGTCGGTGCTGCCGGAGCTGTCGCGGCGGCTGACCGCGGTGGAGGAGGAGCTGGCGCGGGTCCGGGAGCTGGCGCGCAAGTCGCCCGACCCGGCGCTGTCCGCCCCGCTGGGCGACCTGGCGGAGCGGGTGACCGCCCTGCGGGCCGGGTTCGACGCGCTGTCATGACCCGCCGGAAATGGGCAAATCGCGGCCTTTGACGTAAAACCGGGGACAATATCCCCCAACGTATCGATTTATCACCATTTTGGTTCTCTACAGTCGGAAGGATCCGATGCAGAGGAGAACCGATCTGATGCATGATGATGGCTTCCTCCGCGAGCTCGTCGCCATGAAGGACGAGATGGGCGTCGTGTCGCTGTACGTCACCGCGGGACCGCGGGTGGACCCGGGGATCCGGCCCGCCTGGGAGATCCGGCTCCGCGACGAGCTCGCCGCCGTGCGCGCCCAGGTGTCGGCCTGGCCGGAACGGATCCGGCGCTCCACCGTGCTGGAGCACCTGGACGCCCTCGAACCCGAGATCGACAGGCTGGTCGACCCTTCCGAGCCGGGGATCGGGCGGGCGCTGTTCGCCCCGGTCTGCTCGGACGAGATCCAGCGGACGTCGCTCCAGATCCCCTTCGTGACGTGCGCGGTGCTGGAGTCCACCGCGTACGTGCGCCCCATGCTCACCGCGATGGCCACCGGCGCCCCCGCCGGCGTGGTCGTCGTCCGCCGGGACGGCGTCCGGATCGTCGACTACCGGTACGGCAAGGCCGAGGACGTCTACCGGTCCGCGTACGCGCTGGACTCCGACGACTGGCGGGAGATGCGCGGACCCGCGCAGGCCGGCACGGACCAGCGCTCGTCGGTCCACCGCGACCTGTTCCGGCGGCGCGCCGAGGAGAACCTGGTGCGCCACCTGTACGCGATCGCCCCCGAGATCACCGGCCGGGTCGGCTCCCTGGGCTGGCAGGACGTGCTGCTGGTCGGCGAGCCGCGGCTCACCTCGGCGCTGGGGAACGCGCTGCGCCCCCTCGACCCGGTGCGGGTGGACAAGGTCGTGCCGGACGAGCCGGCCGCCGACGTGGTCAACCGGATCGTCGAGGAGCTGGTCACGGTGCGCGTCCGCCGGGACGCGGAGCTGGTCCAGCGGGTCGTGGACACGACGCTGTCCGGCGGGCGGGCCGTGCTCGGGGCGCCCCAGACGCTCGCCGTGCTCAACGAGGGACGGGTGGGCCGCCTGCTCCTCGACGAGAACGGGCACTGGCACGGCGGCCGGGGGCCGGACGGGTTCCTCTACCCCGCCGACCAGGTGCCGCGGGGCATGGTCACCACGGACGAGCCCGACCTCGGGGAGCGCATGATCGAACGGGCGCTGGAGAGCCGGGCCGAGGTGACGATCATCCATCCCCACGCGGCGGGCGCCCTGGCGCCGTACGGCGGGGTGGGCGCGCTGCTGCGCTGGTAGGACCCGTTCCTCAGTGGCGGGCGCGTTCGAGGGCGTCCCAGAAGCCGCGGCGCAGGGCGTGGCGCACCTCGTCGTGCAGCAGGAAGTCGATCGGCAGGGACGAGCCCTGCAGCAGCCTGGCCTCCAGATCCGACGGCATGCGGGGCTTGCGCGCCAGCACGGCCTCCAGCCACAACGCGGGCGCGTCACGGGCGACCGACTCGCCGAAGTCGTGGCCTTCGCGGTGCGCGGCCTTCACCGCGTCGGCCAGCGTGGTGGCCTGCGAGGTCGAGGGGGGCGACGGCGGCGTCGCCTGCGGGCCGGTGAAGGCGCCGAACGGCTGGTAGGACCCGTTCGACGGCTGCGCGGGCTGCGACGGCTGCTGGTAGGCGCCGTTGGCCGGCTGCGCGGCGAACTGCCCGGTGGACGGCGACTGCTGCGACGCCGGCTGCTGGATGGGCCCGGTCGCCGGGGCCTGGCCGGCCGGCTCCTGGTGGTAGTACGTGGGCGACGGCGACGGCGTCGAGGACTGGCCGCGGCCGGACGACGGCTGCGCCTCGGGCTGCGCCGCGGGTGTGGCGGGAAGCGCCGGGGACGGGGTCGTCGGCGGGGCGGCGTGGCTGCCGCTCGGCTTGGGCGCGGGCAGCGGCGTGGGCAGGGACGAGGACGGCGGCGGCGCGGGCGGCAGCGAGTGGGTCGCGGCGTGCGCGGCGGCGTGGCCGTTGGAGAGCGGGTGGTGCCCGTTGGCGACCTCGCTGATGCCGGTCACCAGGTTGACGAACGGCCGCAGGTGGACGCTGCCCAGCTCGATGAGGTCGTCGCCCTCCTGGCGCAGGGCGCGCGAGACGGCCCAGGCGCCCTCGGTGGCGATGTGCACCACGGTCACCCGGATGCCGAGGTCCTGCGCGTCGCAGACGACCTGCGCGAGGTCCTCGTCGCCGCTGACGACCACCGCGTCGCAGATGGCGTTGTTGCGGGCGAGCGTCATGAGGTCGCGGTGGACCTGGGCGTCCACGCCCTCGCGCCGGCCCGGCCGGATGCGCGACAGGCGGAGCTTGAGGCCCGGGATGTCGGCGAGGACGTCGTGCTCCGGGGTGCGGCGGCCCTCGACCGTCGCCTCGTACCAGTAGCAGCGCAGCAGCGGCAGCCCGGTGCGCTCCCGCGCGAGGTTGCTCATGAGCTGGAGCAGACCCGGGTAGTCCCACGCGACCGCCTCGCGATGACGGGTCCCATGCACGGCCATCGCGCCGTCGGCCAGCAGGTAGCCGGCGTCCACGAACAGCGCGCAGCGATCCACTGTGACACCGCCCCTTTCCTGATGGTCCGACCTCACTGGCTCTGCACCGTCAGAGCCGGACTGGCGGCCCTTTCTCAGGGTAGTGAAAGCGGGTGATCGTCCGAGGGTTAATCCCGACGATTCGCCACCGGGCCGGGCATACGCCAGATGATTCATGAAGACCGTACCAGTTTGTCCGGGTTTATGGTTACTGGCGCGTACGGGTGCTGACAGCGGCAATTCCAAACAAAATCGCATCTTTCTCGCTGGTAATGGTGAGGGTGGGATCGTCCCCGAGGTCCGTCTCGAACGTGTCCACGTCCACGCCGAACGTCATGCCCGGCGCCCCGTCGGAGGAGCCGTCGAACGGGTTGGCGGCGTCGCGGTCGCCGCCCGCCGGCACCAGCGGGCCGCCGCCGGCCGACACCGCGTCGCCGTCCAGCTCGGCGTCGCCCTCCCACGTCACCAGCCGCACCCGCGCCGGCGTCCGTCCCGCCGCCGTCCCGCCGGGTGGGCGGCTTTCCGTCGCCACGCCGGGCGTCTCGCCGGAAGGCGCGCCGGGCGTCCGGCCGAGCGCCTCTCCGGAAGGCGCGCCCGGCGTCCGGCCGAGCGCCTCTCCGGAAGGCGCGCCCGGCGTCCGGCCGAGCGTCTCGTCCGGCGTCCGGACGGGTGCGAGGCCGTCGAGCGGGAGGCGCAGCGGGGCGCTCCCGCCGCCGGTCGCGACGGCTCCGTCCAGGACGACCGTCCTGGTGTACGGCCTGGCGGGGTCGGTCGCGAGGACCACGAGGCTCCACCCCGCGTGCCGGGACACCCCCGGCCGCATGGGCGCGTCGGCCGCCCACCAATCGCCCTCCCTCCTGGAGGCGGCGACCAGGCCGGTGACGTCGGCGAACGCCTGGTAGGCCGGGCCGGACGGCAGCCTGGCCTCCTCCACCTCGTCCGGCCGCACCGGCTCGTACCTCCGGTGGCCCGGCGGCCTGAGGCTGATCGGCCCCGGGACGCTCCCGCCGGCCGACCAGTAGAGCCCCGCCCACACGATCCGGCCGCCCCGTGGCATCCGCAGGCGCGCGGCGCTGGAGGCAGCCGTGGAGCCGGTCCGGTCGGCGTCGAGCGGGACCATCGACCACAGGTCGTTGTCGCGTCTGGCGCCCTCGCGCCGCCGCGCCGCGGCGCAGCCGGTCTGGCCGCCGGGGCAGGTCAGGAAGGAGTTGCCGATCGCCATGACCGCGACCTTGCCCTCCGTGGCGAACCTCGCGGGCGCCCCGGACGGCCGCACCCCCGTCGCGGCTCTGGCCGCCGTCCGCACCCGCCCGGCCCTGATCCGTACGGCGGGGGCCGCGCCGTCCCCGGCGCCGGCGGCCACCTGGACGCGCAGGAACAGCACCGTGCTGTCACCGGCTTCCAGCGGCCCTCGGACGCACCGCGCCCCCTCCGGCACCGATCGGCACGTCCACCTGGCGACCGCGCCGCCCGACCGGCGGGGATCGGCGGATCCGCCGGACGACCTCGGCGAACCGGCGCCGTGACGGTGACGACGCGTGGACGTGCCCCCATCCGCCGCCCCCGCTCTGCCCGGCGCGGCGTCCGGGCTCGGCGGGGTGCCGAGACTCGGCGGGGTGCCAGGGCTCGGCGGGGTGCCGAGACTCGGAGCGGTGCCGAGGTCCAGCAGGCCGCCGAGATCCGGTGACGTCTCCCGCCCCTGCGCGCCACCGTGCTCCTCCGGCCGATCACGACCCGAGGAGCCGTCGGGGCCCGAGGAACCGTCGCGGCCCGAGGAACCGTCCCGGCCCGAGGAACCGCCGCCCCCCGAGGAGTGAGCGGCGCCCGAGGAGCCGCCGGCGCCGGGGGCGGCGCCGCGGCGGCCCGGGGTCTCGTCCTCGGGAGGGGCCGCGCCGCGCGGCGGAGCGGGTCGTGACGGGGCGGTCGCCGGACCCAGCACGGCCCCGTGGCCGCGGCTGCCCGGGGGCATCATCGTCATCCCCGGAGGCAGGTCCACCATGGCCTTCATGCCCGCGCTCGGCCCCCTGCCGTAGTTGCGCACCCGGATCGCCACGATGCCGGCCCGGCCCCGCACCAGCGCCCCCAGCGGCTCGATCGTGGCACGCAGGCGGGCCTCGTCGCCGCCGGTCGGGTCCCCGGGGTCCGGGCCGGGCGGTGAGATCGGGTCCGGCTCCACCACGGTCAGCGGCGACCGCCCGGACCCGAGCGGGTGGGCCATGGGCGAGGTGGCGATCCGTTCGACCGTCCGGCTCCCGGAGGCGACGGCGAACGTCGTGGCCGCGGCGACGGCCACCGCCGCACCGCCCGCCACGGCCACCCGCGGGCTCGCCGCCACGCGCTGGAGCCAGCCGACCAGGCGGGGGCTCCGGCGCGCCCCACGAGCGCCGGCCTCCCCCTCACCACCTCCGCCCTCAGCGCCTCCGCCCTCAGCGCCTCCGTCCCCAGCGTCTCCGCCCTCAGCGCCTCCCGCCCCGGGACGGCCTCCGTCGGCCCCACCGCCGCCGGCGCCTCCCCTTCCGGCTCCTCCCCCTCCGGCCCCGTTTCCTTCAGCGTCTGCGCCCTGCGGGCCCTCCCCGCCCGCCCGGTGCTCCGCTCCCGCCCGGTCGGCCACGGACTCCCAGAAGGCGAGGTCCTCCTCCTCCGCTTCCGCCCCCTCGTCCGTGTCCCGATCGTCACCCTCCACCCCCCAGAACGCGGCCTCCTCGTCCGCGCGCCGGGCCGTCACCGTGACCCGAAGCAGCGCCGACCCCGGGGCCCCCGCCGACGCGCGCGACGGGTCCGCCGCGTACTCGGGGAAGGCCGGGCCGGCCAGCAGGGGCCCGACCACCACCCGGAGCCCCGCGCCGATGTCCGCCAGCTCGGTCAGCACCGCGTGGCAGCGGGCGCAGCCCCGCGCGTGCGCCCGCACCGCCCTGGAGTCGCGCCGCGACAGCCCGCCCCGCACGTGCGCCGCCATCCTGCCCAGCACCGGCACGCACGCCGGGTCGGGCGAGGCGGACAGGTACAGCCGGACGTACGCCTGTCTCAGCCCCTCACGGGCCTGGTAGGCCAGCGGGGGGACCTCGCCCCGCGACAGCCCCAACAGGGGCGCCACCTCGGCGGGCCCGGCGCGTTCGACCTCGACGTGCCACAGCACCGCCCGCCACCGCTCGGGCAGCGACAGGAACGCGCGGGCGAGCATCGACCTCTCCAGCCCCGCGAGCGCCGGGTCCACGAACGGCGCGGCCGGGTCGAACGGGTCGTCCGGCGTCACCCGGCGGCTCTCGACCCGCGCCCGGTCGTGCACCGTGCGCCGCACCACGGTCAGCAGGTACGCGCGGAAGGCGTCCCGCGGCCCGGCTCCCCGTCCGACCAGGTCGAGGATCCTGGTGAACGCCTCCGCCACCACGTCCTCGACCTCCGCCTCCCCGCGGACGAGGTGGCGGGCCAGCGCGCGTGCGGCGGGCGCGTGGCGCTCCTGGAGCAGGCGATAGGCGGCGGCATCGCCCACTTCGACGGCTTCGAGGAGTTCGGCATCGCTCTGTGGTGATGCAATACACATGGTCACCTCGCGATTACGATTCGTTGCCTCGCCGAGTCATTCCGCAGCCATGGGCGTGGTCAAACCCCCGGCGCGCCTTTACCTGCGGACCGGAGGGAACGCGTCCTGATCAGGCCCCTAAGCTTGGGCGCATGACGGATCGCGACGACCTGCTGACCGAGATCGAGAACAAGGCCGTGGTCCACGGCAAGGTGGTGCTCTCCTCCGGCAAGGAGGCCGACTTCTACCTGGACCTGCGCCGCATCACGCTCGACGCCGTGGCGGCGCCGCTCGTGGGCAGGGTGATGCTGGACCTCACCGCCGACCTGGAGTACGACGCCGTGGGCGGGCTCACCCTGGGCGCCGACCCGGTGGCCGGGGCGATGCTGCACGCGGCGGCGGCGCGGGGACGCCGGCTGGACGCGTTCGTGGTGCGCAAGGCGCAGAAGGCGCACGGCCTCCAGCGGCGCATCGAGGGCCCGGAGGTGAAGGGGCGACGCGTGCTCGTGGTCGAGGACACCTCGACGACCGGCGCGTCGCCGCTGACGGCCGTGGAGGCTCTGCGTGAGGCGGGCGCCGAGGTGGTGGCCGTGGCCACGATCGTCGACCGCGGCGCGGCCGCGCGCATGGCCGAGGAGGGGCTGGAGTACCGCAGCGCGTACACGCTCGCCGACCTGGGGCTCTGAGCCGCCCCGCGCCCGGGTCGCGTCAGGGCGCCTCGACCGTGAACGCCTCGCGCTCGCCCGCCTTGCCCTGGGCGCGCGGCCTGCCGTTCTCGGTGACCCGGACCGTGGCCGCGTCCGTGAGCACGACGTCGAGCTCCGGCTGGAAGTAGCGCACCTCCTCGCCCCTGGTCATGTCGCGATACTGCAGCACGTCGCCGCCCGGCACCCGGACCGTGACGAGGGGGCAGGTGTCGGCCACGCATTCGAGGCGCACGGTCGGCACCTGGGCGCCGGCCGTCGGCTCGGCGGTGGCGCGCTGCGGCTCGGCCCGCTCAGGGGTGTCGAGCGACAGGAACAGCGCGCGCCCGCCGATGACGAGAAGTGTCGCGACCCCGGCGACCGCGAGAACGGCGACCGCGAGGCGGGCGAGGCCCATCGGATCTGACCTGTGGCGTCCCACACACCGGAGAGTACCCCCGGGAGAGGCCGGTCCCGGCTACGGGCCGTCGGTGCTCGTGGGGACGCGGTGGTGCTTGCCCGTGGGCATCGGCGCGGCCTTGGGATTCCGGCGCCGCTTGACCACCTCGAAGATGATCGGGATCAGCGAGATCAGCACGATGAGGAAGACGCCCGGCAGGATGTACTTGTCGATCTGCTTGGGGTCGACCTTGTTGCCGAGGAAGTGGCCGAGCAGCAGCAGGCCCTCGACCCACACCACGCCGCCGATGACGTTCCAGACGAAGAACCGCTTGGCGGGCATCTCCAGCACGCCGGCGACCGGGTTCATGAAGGTGCGGACGATGGGCACGAACCGGGCCAGCACCACGGCCTTGGCCGGGCCGAACTTCTCGAAGAACTCCTCGGCCCGTACGACGTGCTCGCGCTTGAACAGCCGCGAGTCGGGCTTGTCGAACATCCTCCGCCCGAACCGCGCCCCGAGGAAGTGGCCGAGCTGGGCGCCCGCGATGGCGCACAGCGGCGTGCCGATCAGCAGCATCGGGAAGGACAGCGGCTCGATCCCCATGCCGACGGCCACGGACGCGGAGCTGAAGATCCCGGCCGCGACCAGCAGCGAGTCGCCCGGCAGGAAGAAGCCGAGCAGCAGACCCGTCTCGGCGAAGATGATGGCCAGAACGCCGATCGTCGCGAAGGCGCCGAGGATGGTGAGCCACCACGTCGGGTCGAGGAGATTCAAGAGCGAGTCCACAGGCTGAGCCTACCCTTAGCACAGAGGCGCGACGGGTGACGCGCGAGGCGTTGTCACTACCACGCGGGGTAGCGGACGGTAATACTGGGCAACGCCGAGCCTTACTTCTCAGGGAGATGAATCATGCCGATAGCCACTCCAGAGATCTACGCGGAGATGCTGGACCGGGCCAAGGCCGGCGGCTTCGCCTACCCGGCCATCAACGTGACCTCCTCGCAGACGCTGAACGCCGCGCTGCGCGGTTTCGCCGAGGCCGAGAGCGACGGCATCGTGCAGGTGTCCACGGGAGGCGCCGAGTTCCTGTCGGGCGCCACGGTGAAGGACATGGTGACGGGCGCGACGGCGCTCGCCGAGTACGCCCGGGTGGTGGCCGAGAAGTACCCCGTGACGGTGGCCCTGCACACCGACCACTGCCCGAAGGACAAGCTGGACGGCTTCATGCGGCCGCTCATCGACATCTCGCTCGAACGTGTCTCGCGCGGCCTCGACCCGCTCTTCCAGTCGCACATGTGGGACGGGTCGGCCGTGCCGCTGGAGGAGAACCTGGAGATCGCGCAGGAGCTCCTGGACAAGTGCGCGCGGGCCAGGGTCGTCATGGAGATGGAGATCGGCGTCGTCGGCGGTGAGGAGGACGGCGTCGTCGGCGAGATCAACGAGAAGCTGTACACGACGCCCGGCGACGCGCTGGCCACGGCCGAGGCGGTCGGGCTGGGCGAGCGGGGCCGCTACCTGCTGGCCGCCACGTTCGGCAACGTGCACGGCGTCTACAAGCCGGGCCACGTCAAGCTGCGACCGGGCGTGCTGAAGGAGCTGCAGGAGGCGGTGGGCGGCAAGTACGGCAAGGACAAGCCGTTCGACCTGGTCTTCCACGGCGGCTCCGGCTCGTCGCTGGAGGAGATCCACGAGGCCATCTCGTACGGCGTGGTGAAGATGAACATCGACACCGACACGCAGTACGCCTTCACCCGGCCGATCGCCGACCACATGTTCCGCAACTACGACGGCGTGCTCAAGGTCGACGGCGACGTCGGCAACAAGAAGACCTACGACCCGCGCTCGTACGGCAAGGCCGCCGAGGCCGGCATGGCCGCCCGCGTGGTGGAGGCGTGCGAACACCTCAAGAGCGCTGGGACGAAGATCTCCTAGCCACGTCCGGGGCCCGGCGGGTATGACTTGTCCTATGGACAACCTTCTCGCCGGGCCGCCCCCGACCTACCTGCCGGACCTGCCCGAGGCCAGGGAGGCGCTCGAATCCGGGGCCAAGCCCTCCGACGTGGCCGCCCGCTTCCCCGCCCACCCGGCGGCCTGGGCCGCTCTCGCGGAGGAGTACTTCGCGCAGGGGCACGCCGTGACCTCCTACGCCTTCGCCCGCACGGGCTACCACCGCGGGCTCGACCAGCTGCGCCGCAACGGCTGGAAGGGGCACGGGCCGATCCCGTGGGAGCACGAGCCCAACCGCGGCTTCCTGCGCTGCCTGTACGCACTGGCCAGGGCCGCCCAGGCCATCGGTGAGAAGGACGAGGCCGAGCGGTGCGTGCAGTTCCTCAAGGACAGCGACGAGGCCGCCTACGACGCGCTGACGGCCGGATAGCCCCCTTGGGACAGACAGGCACAGTCGGGTAGTCTCTGCACGCAAGAGCCCCTGTCGCGCTTGCGCCAGGGGTTTCGTTTTGTGCTCGGGAGACTAGAACCATGCCGGCTGTCGTTCTCGTGGGCGCCCAATGGGGCGATGAGGGCAAGGGCAAGGCCACCGACCTGCTCGGAGGCGACGTCGACTACGTCGTCCGGTACCAGGGTGGCAACAACGCGGGCCACACCGTGGTCATCGGCGACCAGAAGTACGCGCTGCACCTGCTCCCCACGGGCATCCTGTCGCCCGAGGTGGTGCCGGTGATCGGCAACGGCGTGGTCATCGACCCGCGCGTGCTGCTGGACGAGATCGACGGGCTGGCCGCCCGGGGCATCTCGGCGGAGCGGCTGCTGATCTCCGCCAACGCGCACCTGATCATGCCCCACCACCGGGCGCTGGACAAGGTCACCGAGCGCTACCTCGGCAAGGCCAAGATCGGCACGACCGGGCGCGGCATCGGCCCCGCGTACGGCGACAAGATCTACCGCATGGGCGTGCGCGTGCAGGACCTGCTCGACCCGGGCATCCTGGCCAAGAAGATCGAGTCGGCCCTGATCGAGAAGAACCAGGTGCTGACCAAGGTCTACAACCGGCGCGGCATCGAGTCGGAGCGGGTCCTGGAGGAGTACCTCGGCTACGCCGAGCGGCTCAAGCCGCACATCGCCGACACCTCGCTGGTGCTGTCGAAGGCGCTGGACGACGGCAAGCTCGTGCTGCTGGAGGGCGGTCAGGGCACGCTGCTCGACATCGACCACGGCACGTACCCGTTCGTCACCTCGTCCTCGCCCACCTCGGGCGGCGCGTGCGCCGGCTCCGGCATCCCGCCGACCCGGCTGACGAAGGTCATCGGCATCCTCAAGGCGTACACGACGCGCGTCGGCTCGGGCCCGTTCCCGACCGAGCTGACCGACGAGATGGGCGACTGGCTGCGCACGACCGGCGGCGAGTACGGCGTCACCACGGGCCGCAACCGCCGCTGCGGCTGGTTCGACGCGGTCATCGCCCGGTACGCCACGCGCATCAACGGCGTGACCGACTTCTTCCTCACCAAGCTGGACGTCCTGTCGGGGCTGGAGACGATCCCGGTCTGCGTGGCGTACGAGGTGGACGGCGTGCGGCACGAGGAGATCCCGATGACGCAGACCGACTTCCACCACGCCAAGCCGATCTACGAGGAGCTGCCCGGCTGGCAGGAGGACATCACGGGGGCCAAGACCTTCGAGGACCTGCCGGCCAACGCCCAGGCGTACGTCCGGGCGCTGGAGGAGATGAGCGGCGCCCCGATCAGCGCGGTCGGCGTGGGCCCGGCGCGCGACGCCACCCTGGTGCTGCGCCCGCTGACCTGAGGTTATCCGGCGAGGACCGCGGCGGTCATGGGCGTGTGGACGGCCCAGCCCAGGGTCTCGTAGAGGGAGCGGCCGGCGGGGGTGGCGACGAGCACCCCGTCGGCGGCGCCGCCCGCCGCGGCGGTC
The DNA here is from genome assembly GCF_013363995.1 of Nonomuraea rhodomycinica. Classification (GTDB taxonomy): domain Bacteria; phylum Actinomycetota; class Actinomycetes; order Streptosporangiales; family Streptosporangiaceae; genus Nonomuraea; species Nonomuraea rhodomycinica. Next base: position 17,647 of record NZ_JABWGO010000015.1, read on the forward strand.
GCGGTCAGCGCGCGCATGACGACGGTGCCGAGGCCGCGCCGCCGGTGGTTCGGGGCGGTCTCGACCTTGTCCACGACCGCGGTGGCGCCGGCGATGGCCAGCTGGCCGCGCGCGGCCATCTCGCCGGCGGCGGTGAGCAGGCGGGCGACGGTGACGCCGGCGCGCGTGGTGACGGCCAGCGTGTAGCCGTGGGGCGCGGCCACGCCGGCCCGCGCGGCGGCCGTCGGGCCGCTGACGCCCCTGGTCCGCGGCGGCGCGGGGTCGAGCGGGGTGGTCATCAGGTACTCCTGCTCCTGCACGTCCCAGGACGGCGGCAGCCAGGGCGCGACCTCCTCGCGCGGCGCGCAGAGCTTCAGCCAGGTGCCGGGAACGCTCGGCAGGGCGGTGAGATGGCGCAGGGTGGCCGGGGTGGGCGCCGGGACGACGTGGCGCACCATGTGGCCGGGCAAGCCGACGTCCACGCGCAGGCCCCACGGCTCGCGCACCGGTGTGGGGGCGTCGCGGGAGACCACCCAGCCGTAGACCCATGCCAGCACCGGCTCCGGCCGGACCGTTTTGAGAGCCCCCGTCATGGCGGTCAGCTTATTGCACGAAGATTGCAACTATCCAGGCAAAAAGGGCATGCGACGCCTCACATCGGACACCTACCCTCGGCCCCATGGAAATCCGCCGGGTCACCGCGTCCGAGGCCGTCGAGGCGGCCGGCCACCTCTTCGACGCCACGCCGCGGCGGGAGGCCACCGCCAGGTTCCTGGCGGACGAGGGGCACCACCTCCTCATCGCGTACGTGGACGGGACGCCCGCCGGGATGGTCACCGGCGTGGAGATGACGCACCCGGACAAGGGCACGGAGATGTTCCTGTACGAGCTGGGCGTGGACGAGCGCTTCCGCGGACAGGGCATCGCGCGGGCGCTGGTGCTGGCCCTGGCCCGGCTGGCCCGGGAGCGCGGCCTGTACGGGCTGTGGACGGCGACGGGCGGGGACAACGCGCCGGCCCGGGCGACGTACGCGGGCGCGGGCGGCGACGCGGAGGCGGACCAGGTGATCTACAGCTGGGCGTTCGACGGCCCGCCCCGATGATCTACAGCTCGATGTTCGACGGGCCTTCCCGGAGCCGCCCGGCTCCATGCATCGGGATATTGCGGGCAAAAAGGATGCGGCGTGGCGGCGCTGGAAGGTGGCGGGGGCCCGGTAGGGTCCGGGTGTGCGCGTTGAGATACATGGCCATCGGGGGGCTAGGGGCCTCTGGCCCGAGAACACGTTGCCCGGCCTGAGCCGCACGCTGGAGCTCGGGGTCCACGCACTGGAGCTGGACGTCGCGCTCACCGCCGACCGGCGGCTCGTGCTCACGCACGACCTCACGGTCTCGGCCGTCACGAGCGCCGACACGCGGCCGGCACGGGCCGGCGACCCGGCGTTCCCGTACGTCGGCAAGCCGATCAACTCCCTCACGCTCGCCCAGCTCCGCACCCTCGACGTGGGCGTGCGGCTGCCGCGGCACCCCGACGACCCGTTCGCGATCACCCAGGTGGCGATCCCCGAGACCCGCATGCCCACGCTCGGCGCGGTCCTCGGCCTGGTCAACGCCTACGAGGCCGACTCCGTGCGCCTGCACGTCGAGCTCAAGTCCGACCCGACCAGGCCCGAGCTGACCGCCGACCCCGAGCTGTTCACCGGGCTGGTGATCGACGAGCTCGACCGGCACGGCCGGCTGGACAACGTGGCCATCCTCAGCTTCGACTGGCGCGTCATCGCGCAGGCGGCGGCCATGGCGCCCGGCACGCGGCGCTTCGCGCTGATCGAGCCCGACACCCTGCACTGGAACGGCGAGCTGGGCGACGACGTCCCCGCCGCCGCCCGCGACGCCGGGGCCACCACACTGTCGCCCGAGCACGTGATGGTGGACGAGCACCTGATGTCCCAGGCCGCCGCGGCGGGCCTGGACGTGGCGGTCTGGACGGTCAACGACACCGAGCTGGCGGCGCGCATGCTGGATCTCGGGGTGTCGGGGATCGTGACCGACTACCCCGACCGGATGCGGGAGCTGTGGCGCGAGCGCGGCCTGCCGCTGCCCGGCCCGGTCGAGCCCCTGAGGCCCGTCTCCGTCTGAGCCCTGAGGCCCGTCTTCGTCCGAGCCCTGAGGCCCGTCTCCGGCCGAGCCCGCGCGGAATTCACGGCAGGACGGCGCCCACCCGCTTGACCGTGCGGATGACGGGGGACGTCTCCAGCTCCCGCACGCCCTCCAGGGGCGCCACCCGCTCGGTCAGGTACCGGTACAGATCCTGCGTGTCCCGGCAGGTCACTCCGGCCATGAGGTTGCTCGGGCCGGTGATGGCCGCGGCCACGTCCACCTCCGGGTGCGCCGCCAGCGCCGCCCCGACCTCCGCCAGCCGCGACGGGCGCACCTTCATCCACAGCCACGCCTCGGCCCGGTGGCCGAGGGCCTGTGACGGGATCTCGACGTCGAACCTGAGCGCGCCGGCGCCGCGGAGGTGGTCGAGGCGCCGCCGTACCGTGGACTGCGAGCAGCGCGCGGCCGCCGCCAGCTCGCCGTGACCGGCCCGCCCGTCCTGGGCGAGCACCCGCAGCACGGCGCGGTCCTGCTCGCTGAGGAGGACCGCCGCCGGGGACGGCGGGACGGGCGGCGACTGGGGACCGAAACGCAGCCGGGCCGCCTGATCGTCGGAGAGGACGGCGACGCGGCTGCGCCATCCCGCGTACATGTGGAGGAACGCGTGCGCGGTCATGGCGACGACGCGGGGCGTGCGCGGCAGCTTCTTCAGCAGCAGCTCACCGCCGTCCTCGCCGGCCGCGTGGACGCCGCAGACGATCTCGGTGCCGCCGGACATCAGGCGCACCCACACCGTGTCGTCGCGGCGGGCCAGCGCCTCGGCCACGGGCCCGGCGGCGTCGGGCGTGCAGACGAGTCGCACCGCCCAGGAGGTGTGCCCGTCCAGGGTGCCGTCGAGGACGCCGACGACGCGCAGCAGGCCCTCCCCGCGCAGCCTCCGGTAGCGCCGGGCGATCGTGTGCTCCGAGACGCCCAGCACCTCGCCGATCCGGCTGAAGGCGGCCCGCCCGTCGAGCTGCAGGGCGTGCACGAGAGCGAGGTCGATCGCATCAAGCGAGCCGCTTTTCTCCATATTTCATGATTTCACGATGGAAATGAGCACTCAGCCGGGTCCGAGGTGCGTCGCCCGGCCCGCCGGGACGATCGTTGCGGCATGAGCACTTACCTGGTCTTCGGCTCCACCGGCAACGTCGGCAGGAGGGTGGTCGAGCGGCTGTCCTGGTCGGGCGCCGCCGTGCGCGCCACCAGCCGCCGTCCCGAGTCCGCCCGGCTCCCCGAGGGGGTCGAGGTGGTCGTCCCCGACCTGACCGCGCCCGGCGTCATGGACGGCGTCGAGGCGGTGTTCCTCATGTGGCCGTTCCACTCGGACGAGCGGGCGGCCCCGTACCTCGACGCGATCAAGCGCGGCGCGCGCCGCGTCGTCTTCATGACCGGCGGCGGGGTGCGTCCCGAGCTGCCGCCCGAGCGGCAGCCGAACCCCGTCGCCCGCTGGCACGCCACCGTCGAGCACCTGATCCGGCAGTCGGGCATGGAGTGGACGGTGCTGAGCCCCGGCACGTTCATGGCCAACACTCTGTGGTGGGCCGACCAGATCAGGGCCGGCGACACCGTCCGGGGGGCGTACGGCTCGGTGGCGATGACGCCGATCCACGAGGACGACATCGCCGCGGCGGCGGTCAGCGCGCTGACCAGCCCCGGGCACGCGGGACGCCGCTACACGCTGACGGGCCCGGAGGTGCTGACGCAGGCCGAGCAGGTACGGGTGATCGGCGAGGCCGTCGGCCGGCCGCTGCGCTGGCAGGAGCTGTCGCGCGAGCAGGAGCGCGCGCGGCTGCTGGCGGACCCGTCCTTCCCCGGCTCGTTCGTGGACGAGCTCCTCGACGGGTACGCGAGGATGGCGGCGGCCCCGCCGCCGTCCGTCACCGCGACGGTCGAGGAGATCACCGGGACGCCTCCCGCCACGCTCGCCGCGTGGGCCGTCGAGCACGCCGCCGCGTTCGAGAGGTTCCTGCCGTGAAGGTGATCGTGGCCGGCGCGGGGGTCGGCGGGCTGTGCCTGGCCAACGCGCTGCGCGGGGCCGGGATCGAGGTGGCCGTCCATGAGCGCGACCCCGCGGTGAGCTCCCGCCGCCAGGGGTACCGGCTGCACCTGGGCGAGCCGGGCATCGAGGCGCTCTCCTCGGCGCTGCCGGCCGGGCGGTGGGAGGAGTTCCTGGCCGGGGCGCACGTGCCGGAGCCGCGCTTCGTCCGCCTCGACCCCGGGCTGAACGTGCTGGACGTCGTGGAGCACGGCGGTCGGCACCTGTCCGTGGACCGCGAGGCGTTGCGCCGGGCGCTGCTGGCCGATGTGGAGGACGCCGTCACGTTCGGAGCCCGCCTGACGGGCTTCGAGACGGGACGGGGCTCGGTGGTGGCGCTGTTCGCGGACGGGACCGCCGTCGCGGGGGACGTGCTGGTGGGGGCCGACGGGATCGGCTCCGCCGTGCGGGGGCGCTACCTGCCCCATGCCCGGGTCGTGGGCACCGGCCTGGTCCAGCTCTACGGCAAGATCCCGCTGGGCCTGGCGTACGACATGGGCAACGTGTTCACCGCGATCACCGGGCCCGGCCACCGGACCGTGGGGGTGGCGCCCACCCGGGGCTACGCGACGTGCTCCTTCGGCGCCCGCGCCGAGGACCTCCCTCCCGGCCTGGACCTGATGAGCCAGGAGGAGCTGCGCGCCCTGGTCATGGAGCTGACGCCCGGCTGGCACCCCCGGGTCCACGACATGATCGCCCACTGGACGGAGATCGTCCCGCTGGAGCTGCGGACCAGCGTGCCGGTGCCGCCCTGGCCGGCGACGCGGGTCACGCTGCTGGGGGACGCCGTGCACGCGATGAGCCCGGCGGCGGGGGCCGGGGCCAACGTCGCCCTGCGCGACGCGACGACCCTCGCCTCGGCCCTCGCCTCGACCTCGGCCCGCGGCGGGGATCCGCGGGAGGCGGTGCGGGCGTACGAGGCGGAGATGATCGAGTACGGCTTCGCCGCCGTGCGGGCCTCCGCCGCCAACGGGGCCCGCTTCCTCGGCCAGGACCCCCTCCCACTGCCTACTTTCCTATGAGGAAAGTAGATGGTACTTTCCTCATAGGAAAGTACTAGAGCACCGGGATGGTAGATGAACCCTCACGACGCCCAAGCCTCGCTCGACGCCGTCCGCCGCCTCCAGGACAGGACGCGCGACGAGATCGTCCGCCAGAGCTTCTCGCCGCCCTTCGTGATCCTGGCGGCGCTCGGGCTCTTCGTCGCGTTCGCCTCGACCGACCTGGAGCGCCCCTGGAACTTCGTCGGGGGCGCTCTCGGCGCCGCACTGTACGGGGGCATCGGGATCCTGCGCGAGCACCGAGCCTGCACCCGCCGGAAGTTCATCCCTCAGGAGCTGCTGTTCCACCTGGGGCTGCTGGCCTTCTTCGTCGTCATCTACTCCATCGGCCGCATCGCCGCCTGGGCGCTGCTGGCCGTGCCGGCCGAGGGTCTGCCGTCCCAGGCCATGGTCGGCGCGGCCTTGGCGGCGGTGGCGTACGTCGCCGCCACGCCCCTGAACCGCCGCGCCCTGAAGGCGATCGTCCGGCAGGACGGCGGGCCGATCTGATGGAACCGGGTTTCGACGAGTTCCTGCACGTGCCGGCGCGGCTGGCGATCGTCGCGGTGCTGGCGCCGGCCGACTGGGTGGAGTTCGGTTTCATCAGGGACAGCGTCGAGACCAGCGACTCCGCGCTGTCCAAGCAGGTCTCGGCGCTGGCGGCGGCCGGGTACGTGGCGGTGCGGAAGGACCAGGACAAGCGCGGCCGGCGGACGTTCGTGCAGCTCACCCCGCAGGGCAGGCAGGCGTTCCAGCGGCACGCGGCGGCCCTGCAACGGATCGTCGCACTCGCCCACCGGCCGCCGGAGCAGCCCGTACGGGAGCCGGGCGGAGGCGCCCGGTGACGGGCTCGCAGGATTGGGAAGGACGTACTATTCTCTTTCCTTATCATGAAGGACGTACATAACTACGACCGCGACCCCGACGGCTCCCTCTACGACCCCCGCGTCAGAGCCGCCATGGCCGAATTCGCCGGCGGCGACCCCGCCGACCCCCTCACCCTGCTCACCTTCGAGGCGGGCGCGGCCGTCCGCACCGCCTACCACTCCGTCGAGCGCATGCGCGCGCACGGCTCCCGGGGCCGTGGCGTCAGCGCGGGCGCGCTGGACCTGCTGCTCCGGCTGAACGGCAGCGACAAGGGCATCAGCATCGGCGAGCTGGCCCGGGCCGCCGGGGTCAGCTCCCGCAACGTCACCGGCCTGGTGGACACCCTGGAGAACGACGGGCTCGCCCGCCGGGTCCCCGACCCGGACGACCGGCGCTCGGTGCTGGCCCGGATCACTCCCGCCGGACGGGCCTGGATCGAGGCGTTCCGCGAGCCGTCCCGGCGGGCCATGCGGGCCATGTTCCAGGGGTTCTCCGCCGAGGAGCTGGTCACCTTCCGCGACCTGTGCCTGCGGCTGGCCGCCAACCAGCATCACCTCGCCGACCGCCTCTCCCACCTGTCCCGGAACGGGGAACAGCCATGACCGCCGCTGAGCGGACCCGGCGCACCGTGCGCGGCTACCACGAGGCGCGCTTCCGCGGGGACGTGGGCGCGGCGGCCGAGCACCTGGGAGAGCCGTTCCGCTTCCAGAGCCCGTTCATCACCTCGGAGGACCGGGAAGGCCATCTGGCCACCCTGCCGGGGTTCGTGTCGATCGTGACGGGCGTCGACCTGATCAGCGAGCTGTACGGGGACGCGGAGGCGACGCTCGTGTACGACGTGCACACCGCGACACCGGTCGGCACCCAGCGCACGGCCGAGCACTTCCGCCTGGCCGACGGGAAGATCGTCTCGATCATGCTGCTCTTCGACGCCGCGCCGTGGCAGCCGATGAAGGCGCACATCGAGCCCTGAGCGACGCCCTCCCCCTATCCCAGGGCTCCCCCTATCCCAGGGCTCCCGCGCGCCGTCCCAGGAACTCCCGCGCGCCCCGCAGCCGCGTCCTCAGCGACCGCTGTGTCGCCGTGCAGTCCAGCCGCACGTCGAGCGGGCCGGGCACATCCGTGTCCGCCCGCCGGCCGCGCGCCAGTCGCGCCGGATCGAGCCTGTCCCGGCGCGCGACGAGACAGCCGAGCTCGTACCGGCTCACCGCGTCGGCACCGGCCACGTGGTGGATCCCCGGGCGGCCGGACGCGGCGAGCTCCAGCAGAGCCTCGGCCAGGTCCTCGACGTGCACCGGGCAGCGCACGTCGTCCGTGAACAGCACGCCCTGTCTCTCACCGGTCGCCAGCGCGCGCACGAACGACTCGTGGCCGGATCGGCCGCCACCGATGATCAAGGATGTCCGGACGACCGCCGCGCCCGGCGCGATCGCCCGCACCGCCACCTCGGCCGCCGCCTTCGCCGCCCCGTACGGCGAGACCGGGTCCGGCACACGGTCCTCGGCGTAGGTGACCGCCTCGCCCGAGAAGACCGCGTCGCTGGACACGTGCACGAGCCGCCCGCCGGCCGCCGCGACGGCGAGCGCCACGTGGGCGGCGCCGTCCGCGGTCGCCGTCCAGTCCGCCTTGCCATACGCGGCGTTGACGACGACGTCCGGCGCCAGCGCGCCGACCAGCCCGGCGACGGCCTTGCGGTCACGGACGTCGAGAGGCGACCAGCTCACGTCCGGGATCGCGCCGGGGCGGGTCAGGAAGGTCGCGGCCACGGTGTGACCGGCCGCGAGCGCCCGCCGGGCCAGTTCTCCGCCCAGAAAGCCGGTGCCTCCGACGATGAGCAGCCTCATGGAGGGTCACCTGTCCTTCCGTCACGTCGCCCGGCGGTACCCCTCATGATGGCGGGAGCGATGAGACCTGGCGTCGAATCTCGCAAAGCGGCCATCTAGGGTTATGTCGAGCCATCGGGCTCCTTCGCGCAACGCAGCCGAAAGGGCTCGCGGAAGGGCTCGCGGGCGGGCTCGCGGAAGGGAAGACGGATGCTCCTGAGTGGCATGATCGCTTTCGCGATCGCCTCCCTGCTGATGTCCATGATTCCCGGACCCACCACCGTGGTGATCCTGCGGCAGTCCATCCGCGCGGGCCGGCCGGCGGGAGTGGCGACCGTGCTCGGCAACGAGACCGGGTGGCTGGCGTGGTGCCTGGCGGCGGCGTTCGGCCTGTCCGCGCTGCTTGTCGTGTCCGAGCTCGCCTTCGACATCATGCGGATCGTCGGCGCGGTCGTGCTGGTGTGGTTCGGCGCGCGGATGTTGTGGCAGGCGCGGCGCGGCGCCGAGGGCGCCCCGTCCGCAGACCTGGCCGCGTCGTCGCCCGCCGGCCCCTCACTGTGGAGCTGCTACCGGTCGGGGCTGCTGACGAACCTGGCCAATCCGAAGGCCGGCGTGTTCGCGCTCTCCTTCCTGCCGCAGTTCGTGCCCGAGGGGGCTCCGGCGCTGCCGACACTGCTGCTCCTGGCGGTGGCCTCGGCCCTCATCGACCTGGCGTGGTACCTGGGGATCGTCCGGCTGGTCGGCGCGGCCGAGGGGTTCTTCAAGCGGCCCGCCGTACGCCGTCGCCTGGAGTACGTGTCGGGAACCCTGCTGATCGGCCTGGCCGTCCGCCTCGCCCTGACGAGCAAGCCGTAGCGCGGCTCCCCTGTCACCGGCCGGCGGACAGGCCGGCGAGCAGGTCGTCCACCATGTCGAAGGCGATCACGCCGTCGAGCGGGTCGGAGTAGGTGCGCGACCAGGTGATCAACCCGTCGCGGATCCTGGCGAGCATGACGATCCGTGAGGCGAACCGCTTTCCCGTCGAGATGACCAGGCCGCGCAGCCGGTACTCGACGACCACCACCTCCGGGTCCGCGGTCTCGCGGATCTCGACCTCGTCCACCGACTCGAACCTCTGGAGCCGGGCGCCCTGCCTGAGGTGGGCGCGGAAGGTCTCGCGGTCCTGCTCCTCCCGCGGCGTGCCCGGCAGCTGGAACGGGAACTCGAAGACGGCGTCCTCGGCGAACAGGTCGGCCATCTCCTCGCACGGACCGGTGGCGGTCAGACGGAGGAGCCGGGTGACTACTTCGCGCGTGGTGGCAACGGGCATGGCATACTCCTGAGACAGATATCCGGGGCGATCGCCCCGCTTTGAATATACGGGGCGATTGCCCCGGTTGTCTATCGTGAGGAGATGGGCGTGCGAGCCGATGCGCGACGGAACAGAGCTCGGATCCTGGAGGCGGCGAGCCAGGCGTTCGCCATCGAGGGCGCCGGGGTGTCGCTCGACGAGATAGCGCGCCGAGCCGAGGTCGGCCCGGGCACCGTCCACCGGCACTTCCCCACCAAGGAGGCGCTCTACGAGGCTGTCGTCACCGACCACCTGGAGCGGCTCACCGTCCGGGCCCGCGAGGCGCTCGCAGGCGACCGCTCCGGCTCGGCCTTCTTCCCGTTCCTGCGTCAGCTCGTCCGCGAGTCCGGCACCAAACAGGACCTCACCGACGCGCTCGCCGGCGCGGGCGTCCCCCTGGCGGACGCCACCCGGCAGGCGGCCGTCCAGTTGCGGCAGGTCTTCACGGAACTCCTGGGCCGCGCTCAGGACGCGGGCGTGGTGCGAACCGACGTGGACGACCAGGATGTGCAGGCCATCGTCCTGGCCGCGGTCACCGGCGAACGCCACCGCGCCGACACCGCCCGGCCCGGCCGCCTGGCGGACCTCGTGTTCGACAGCCTGCGCCCGTAGCCGGCGGAGCGGGGCGGAGGAGCCTTCAAACGGTGGCGGTCTCCGGCCGTACGCCGAACCGGACGGACGCCACCTCGACCTCCCCGACGTCCAGGATCCACTCGTAGACCCTGCCGGGGACCAGCGGCAGCGGGGGGATGTTCAGGGAGAAGGACAGGTTCATCGGGATCCGGCGGGCGACGTCCTCCTGCGGCTGGTCGAAGCCGACGTCGAGCCCGCCCTCGAAGCCCACCGGCTTGGCCTGGCCGTCGGCCAGCGGGATCTCCACCGGGTTCCTGGCGTCATCGACCAGCCTGAGGCGGAAGGTGAAGTCCTCCTTGACGTCGTTCCACGGAATCCGCAGGAACCCGGCCACGGCCGAAGGCGGCACGACAGGACCGGTCAGCGACCAGCCGGCTCCGAGGAGGTGGACCTTGCCGGTCGCCTGATCGGTGTTGCCGGAGTCCGCGAGGACGAGGAACGCCTCCATCACCCCGCGGCCCGCCTGAGGTCGATGCTCGCCGTGCCCAGGGTCTGAGCCGTCTGCGACTCCCAGCCGCTCACCTGGATCCTGGCCGGTGTGGAGCTCGTCCGGCCGGCCTCACCCGGAACGCTGACCGTGTGGGACACGTCCACGCCGATGGCCAGGGCGTAGCGCCGGATGGTGGACAGATGAGGGTCGCCACCGAGCCGCTCGAAGTCGGAGACCGCGGGCTGGCTGCGACCCATGCGCTCGGCGACCTCGGCCTGCGTCATACCGCGCTGCCGGCGGATGCCGACGAGCGTCTCGATCAGCCGCATGTCGCGGTCGATCGCGGCGTTCTCGCGCTGGACCTGGGGGTCGTCCAGGTCGATGCCCAGCAGCTCGGCGATGCGAGGGTCCATCACCATCAACCTCCCCGTATCGGTTTCACCTTATATTCTGTCCAGCCAGTCGGCCAGCCGATCCCTGGCACGGTCCATGACTCGGTCCTGAGCACCCCTGCTGCCCTTCATGTGGAAGGCGAGCGCCAGCAGCACATGGTCGCCCTGTGGCCCGTACGCGAAGTAAAGGCGATATTCATTGCTCGTGTGGGTAAGGCGGGCTTCGTACAGCCCTTGACCGAGAGATCGCGTGTCTCGAGGTAAGGCCGTGTTGTACTGAATTCTGCCAAGGAGTGCGCCCAATTCCTTCTTCGGGGAACCGTCGCCGAGGGCATCTCGAATTTCCTCGCTCACGACGGGGCGGCCGTTGGGCGTGCGATAGAAGTGCCAGACCGCGGCGGGCTTGTCCTGCACTTCCTCACCTCGCGTTCCGGCACCGAGCCAGCTGGAGTCGCCAATCTACCGCGATCACACCACACGAGCCCGCGCGAAAAGCGGAGCCATGCGGTCGCCATTCAGGCGGACGGCTGCAATCGGCCTGAGGGCAGAAATCGCAGCGGGGGCGGTGAAGGCGAACACGGTGAAAGCAAGGAAAAAGCAGGCCGAGCCGTTGGTCCCCGTTCCGGCCGAGGGCGGAGCGAGCCGGCCATGGGCGGACTGCGCGAACTGCGGCCGTCACCGATGAGCGGGCATTGCGTTTTTCGACCGAGGGGTCTAACTTCAGACCATGCGGTCGAGAGAATCGGCGGCCCTCAGCCGTACCCGGCGGGCCAGACGGGAGGACCTGATCGCCGCCGCGATCCAGGTGATCAGCCAGGACGGCTACGGAGCCGCCTCACTGGAGCGCATCGCCCGCGAGGCGGGCACCAGCAAGGGAAACGCGCTGTATCACTTCTCCTCCAAGGAGGAGCTCTACCAGGCGGTCGCCACGACGCTGTTCGAGACCGGCGCGGCGTACATGGCAGAGCGTCTGCGCGCCGCCGGCACCCCGGCCGAGAGGCTGCGCACCTACCTCGAGTCGAACCTGCGCTTCATCACGCTCAACGCCGCGCACGTCGGAGCGACGCAGAGAATCCTGCAGAACTCCACAACCGTCCAGGTCATCGAGGTCGAGGACGCTGCCGCGCCGCTTCGACGGCTCCTCCAGTCGGGCCAGGACAGCGGCGAGTTCGGGGCGTTCGACCCCGAGATCACCGCCCTGTCGATCCGCGCCGCCATCGACATGGCGGCGTTCCTCTTCCTCAGGCATCCCGACCTGGACGTCGAGCACTACATCAGTGAGACCGTCGCGCTCTTCCTGCGCGCCGTCCAGCCCGCCCCGGCCCCCTCTGCCTCGGCGTCCGCCTCCGCACCGTGAATCTCCCCACCGCCGTCCACGCCGCCGCCGTCGACTTGGAGGATGCCTCGTGACCACGCCGGACCCCACTGACGCGCTCGCTCGTTCCAGCCTGCACACCGCCAGGATCCTGATCGCCGCCTACGCCACGCTGAGCCTGCTCACCGTCGCGGCGATCGCCGTCCTGTCCGCCGTCGCCCCGTCCCTCGTCAGCCCGCAGGCCTGGGTGCGTGGCGTCATCGTGGCGGCGACGTCGATCCTCACCCTCGGGTTCGCCCGCCGTGCCGCCCGGCGCGCGGGCGATCGGGCGCTCCTGCGCCTGCGGATCGTGCTCGTCGTGATCCTCGTCGCGGTGGTGGGAGTGCTGCTGTTCGTGCCGCTGCCGGGCTGGATGGTCGCGGAACAGGGCGTATGCGGGCTGTTGCTGCTCTGCGCGGCGGTACTCGCGTTCCGCGCCTCCCCCGCGGGCCCGGCGGCCCCGGGCCCGCGTCGCTGAACGTGCCGTACGGACGCGCTCAGTCGCTCCAGGCGCCCGCGGCGGCGGCCGTCTTGACGTAGTCGGCGAACGGCCGCGGGTCGCGTCCGAGCACCCGCCGTACGTCGTCGCTGGCACGCTCACCGGCGCCGTCGCGGATCCGGCCCAGGAGCTCGGCCACCAGGTCGGCCGCCTCCGGAGGCACCCCCTGAGCCGCCAGCGCGGCGGTGAACCGGGAGGTCTCCAGCGCCGTGTAGCGGACGCGCCGCCCGGCGGCTTCGGAGATCATCTCCAGTGCCGTGCGGAACGACAGCGGTTCAGGGCCGGACAGCTCGTAGATCTCGCCCGCGTGGCCGTCCCGGGTGAGCGCGGCGGTCGCGACGTCGGCGATGTCCTCGACGTCGACGAACGCCTCCCGGCCCTCCCCGGCCGGCAGCGCCAGCTCTCCGGACAGGATCGGCTCCAGGAACAGGCCCTCGCTGAAGTTCTGCGCGAACCAGGCCGGCCGCAGGATCGTCCACTCCAGGTCCGTCGCGCGCAGGGCCAGCTCGACCGGCTCCTGGTACGGATCCGCCGCGCCCCCCACGCCGCGCGCCGACAGCAGCACCACCCGGCGCACACCGGCGTGCGCCACGGCCGTCAGGAACTCCTCCACGGTGGCGGCCGGCACGGCTTCGTTCATCGGGACGAGGTAGAGCGCCCCCGCGCCGTCCAGGGCGGGCCGCCAGGTGTCACGGTCGGCGAAATCGAATCTGGTCCCGCCGGAGCGGGAGGCCGCGCGGAAGGGACGGCCGAGCCGGTCGAGGCGATCGACGACGCGGCGGCCGGTCTTGCCCCGGGCGCCGAGCACGAGAACAGGTGAATCGGACATGGGGCAAGCACACCAGGTACCGCGAGAGACAATCCATGGCCGTCTATCTCGCAGGCATGTGAGATCGTCTCACCATGGACCTCCTGGAGGACTATCTCGCGGGTGTGCGGGCGCAGGGCGCGATCTTCTGCCAGTCGGTCGCCGAGCCGCCGTGGGCGGTGCGTTACGACGACCCCGCCCCCCCTGGCGCTGGGCGCGATGCTCCGCGGCGAGTCCTGGATCGTCCGCGAGGGCACGGCTCCCGTCCAGGTACGGGAAGGCGGCGTCGTCCTGGTCCGCGGACTGCGGCCGTTCGTCGTGGCCGACCGCCCGGGCACGGTGCCCCAGGTCGTGATCGACGGCGAGGAGGTCCGCTGGACGACGGACGGCGGCCCCGCGGGGGCTCGGCCCAACCTCGTGCTGGGACCGCGCACGTACGGGTTCGGCGCCGGCGGCTCCGACCTGTTCGTCACCGCCGAGTACCCGCTGCGTGGCGACGTGTCCGAGCGCCTGCTCAAGGCCCTGCCCGAGGTGGCCGTCATCCCGGCGGACCCCGAGTTCGCGCCGCTGCTGGACCTGCTGGCGGTCGAGATCGGCCGCGAGGAGCCGGGCCAGCAGGTCATCCTCGACCGGCTCCTGGACCTGCTGCTGGTACGGGCTCTGCGGTCGTGGTTCGCGCGGCCCGGCGTCGAGGCCCCACCCGGCTACCGGGCCCTGGCCGATCCGCGGATCGGGCGGGCGCTGCGCCTGATGCACGAACGCCCGGCCCACCCGTGGACGGTCGCGTCCCTGGGCGCGGAGGCGGGCATGTCGCGGGCAGTCTTCGCCCGGCGCTTCGCCGAACTGGTCGGGCAGCCGCCCCTGGTTTACCTCAGGGAGTGGCGGATGACCGTCGCCGCCGACCTCCTCCGCGAGCCCGGCACCACCGTCGCCGCCGTGGCCAGGAGGGTGGGGTACGCCGACGGCTTCGCCTTCAGCAACGCCTTCAAACGGGTGCGCGGCGTGCCACCCAGCGACCTGGTCCGTTCCGCCAGGTAGGACCCTCGTCTCGCACGGACGCTTCGAAACGGATGCGGCCAGGCATCGCCGTACGGCCCTCATGGCCCGTTCGAACGCCGGCCGGCCGAGATGATCGCCGATCAGAACTCGTCGTACCCGGACACCTGGCCGATCGGGAAGATGTGACGGCTCGCGGCACAGATGGTCTCCAGGACGTGGACGGGCGTGTCCTCCGTCGAATAGCTCGCGCGGAGGACCTGGACGATCCACTCTCCGGACTCCAGCTCCAACGTCTCGCGCTCGAACGGTGTCGGCGGCCGGGCGGTCAGGTTCTCCTCCGCATGGCCGAACGCGTAACCGAGCGCGGTCAGCGCGGACTGGAGCGACGGCTGGACGAACTCGGGCTCGGCGATCCGGGTGCCACCGAAGAGGTCGGCGCGGAAGTAGCTGGTCGCGATGCGCACGGGCACGTCGTTCGCCGTCATCATCTTGCGCCGGGCGATGATGTCCGTGCCGGCCTCGACCCGGAGACACGCCGCCACGTGCTCGCTGGAGGGCTCCGTGCCCACGTACAGCATCCGGCGACCGGCCTTGAGCCCCTGCCGTTCGGCCTCGGCGAGGAACAACGACTTGGAGCCCCGTACGGCAGGCTCGGTCGGCAGCGCACGCTGCACCAGCACGCGGGGCGCAGGCGAGGCAGGCCCCTCAGGCGCACGGGCGGCGGGCCCTTTTCGCATCTGGGAGATGCGCCCGGGTGATACGCCGAGCCGTCCGGCGATGTCCTCCAGGCTCATGCCGGACTCGCGGGCCTCCGCGATGGCCTGGCGGCGCATCTTCGCCGCTTCGGTCACCAGCCCTTGCTCCTCGGTCATGAGGCGGCTGAGGATTCGCGCTCGTTCGACCGGGTCGCCCACTTGTGCGACTTCCCTCAGCGTCTTCACGTCCATCAGGGCGTTGCCTCCTAGGCGAGCAGCAGCAACCAACTTTAGCCCCCCTATAGCGGCGGGCTTAAGGAGCCCCCCGCCCGTCGGAGCGCGGTGCTGGAACACCGCCGACAGACAGGGGTCTGGATCGCATCGAGAGCTTTGGGGCGTCAACGATGCAGAAACAGAGCACTGCCGTGCCTGAGAACGGCAAGGAAACGCAAGCAGAGCTGTCCGCAGGCCTCCTGCGCGACGCCCTCCTGGCGGACCATGGCGTACCGGCGAACACGCATGACGGGTACGACCTCGCCCTGGTTTCGGTCTGGGTCGGGCTGGTCGTGTGGTGTGACGGGGTGTGGTTCTGGTGGCGGGCAGGCTGGGACGACCGACGCAAGAGAGCGGTGTACGCACGGCATCCGGCGACAGATCCGTCACGGGCCGCACGCCGAGTGGCCTTCCGCTACGCCGACCTCCGCAGACGTCATTCGGTTTCGGAGGTGGTCGACGATCTGTCCTCTGCCGCTTGCCTGTCCACACACGAAGGAACGAAATGAGGGCGCCGTCGCCGCGCATCGGTGCACGGGTCAAGATCGTGGGCACCTCTCACAGTCCGGCGAGGACGCGCGGCTCGGCTGTCCGGCTGCTCGGACGGCACGGGACGGTTGTCGGCTCGCTTCGTAACGCCGCTACGGCTCTGGTCGAGCTCGACAACGAGCCAGGCGGGAGGGGTGGGCGGGCACGATACTGGCCGGTCCACTGGGCGGACCTGCTTGTCTGCCGTGCTCAGCAGAGGGTGAATAGAGGTACCGACCGATATCGGGTGGGACTGTCCGGCCTGGACCGCGAAGCCGTGCAGCACGCAGTGACGATTGGCGAGGTGGTCGGCCTGTGCGGACAACCAGTGCTTCCCCTTCCGGTACTTGGCTGGTCGCTGCGGTTCATGCCCACGTCGCGCCGAGCCTGTCCGGCCTGCGTGTGCCTGAATGAACCGCCCGTTGACGAGGGTGATCACTACTCATTGTGAAGCTGGGGTTAGGGCCGGGGGTGTGGGGGCCGGTAGGCCCCCGCTTGGGGCGAAGCCCCTTGGTAAGGCGTCCGAGCGGAGCGAGGGCCTTTGTGCTCGTTCGCGTCAGGGTTGGGCGGCGAGGCGGTTGCTGAAGCGGGCGAGCATGGTGGTCTGGGAGGTCTCGGGGAACATCCGGCCGATCAGCGGTGGGATGCGCCAGTTGGCCGGATTGCGCTTGGCCAGCCGGGACACCAGGGAGATGTGCGGGTAGCGGGCCTTTTCGTACGCGCGCAGCCGTACCGCCGGATCGCCGTCGCCCTTGGCGAGCTCGCGCCCGAGCACCCAGGCGTCCTCGAGGGTCTGGTTGGCGCCCTGTCCCAGGGTGGGCGGCATGGTGTGGGCGGCGTCGCCGACCAGGGTGACGCGGCCCTCTCCCACCACCGGGCGGACCTTGTTCCAGTGGTGGCCGAAGAACTCGAGGTCGTCCTCGGAGGCGGCGGCGAGCACCTCGGGGACGGGCGACGCCCAGTGCCCGAACCGGCGCCTCAGCTCGGCCAGCGGCGCGGCGGGCCTGGGGTCGGCCGGCGACCAGCGCACGTCGAACCACCACTGGAGCAGGCCGTCGCCGGCGGGCATGAGCCCGCACGCGCCCTCCGGTCCGGTGATCATGAGGTGGCGGTGCGTGCCGGTGATCTCGATGTCGATCGGGCTGAGGCCCTGCCAGGTGCCGAAGGTCGCCGGTCGTACGGCGCCGTCGCCCCACAGCCGGCGTCGTACGACGGAGTGGTGGCCGTCGGCTCCGACGAGCAGGTCCCCCTCGGCCGTGGACCCGTCGGTGAAGGTGGCCGTCACCCGGCCCGCGTCCTGGCTCACGTTCTCGCAGCCCATGCCGTAGTGGACGAGGTCGCCGGGCAGCCCGTCGGCCAGGCGTTCCGACAGGTGGCGGCGTGCGACGGCCTTGGTCACGAAGCCGAAGCGCTCGGCCGCGTGGGCGATGTTCATGCTGGTGCGTAACCGGCCGTCGGAGGCCAGGGCGTCGATCCGGTCGATGCGGGCTCCGGTGCCGTCCAGGCGGACGCCCAGATCGTTCAGGACGGCGTTGCCGTTGCTCCAGACGAGCAGCGCCTTGCCGCCCGTCCGCCGTTCCGGGGCCTGCTCGTAGATCCGTACCCGGTGGCCGGCGGCCAGCAGGACCCGTGCCACCGCGAGTCCGCCCACACCGGCGCCGATGACCAGAACGTCCATATCTCCTCCACTTCGGAGTATCTCCGCTTCGAAGATATATCGGTGTGGAGTAGGTTCGGAAAGTGGCCCACAGGAATCCAGGAGAGACGGTCTTCCGGGAGTTCGTGATCGCGGTTCTCCTCCACAACGAGGCGATCGCCGACGGGCTCGGCCTGCAGCTGCTGGACGTCACCGCCCTCATGCTGCTGGAGACGCGCGGGCCGCTCGCCGTGGGCGCGATCTCGGAGGCCCTCGGGCTGCCGTCCGCGTCCACGACCCGTCTCATCGACCGGCTGGAACGGGCCGGCTACGTCCGCCGGGTACGCGGCGAACGCGACCGCCGCACCGTCACCGTGGAGCTGGTCGAGGAGAACATGGCCGACTACGACGCCGCCTGCCGGGCGTCCCGGCGGCACCTGGAGACGCTCACCGCGCACTACGGGCCGGAGCAGGTGCCGGTGCTGCTGGACATGTTCGTCCGCGTCGCGGAGGCGTACCGGGGCGCCACCAGGGACCTGCGGGAGGACACGGGCTGAGCGGCCCGCCGCGGACACCGTGGTGGTGCGCAACCGGGTGCGCTTCCGCGCCCGCGCCCCCGGCCGCGAGGTCGACACCCTGATCGTGCAGCTGCTCACCGTCAGGGACGGGCGTTCAATCGCGAGCACGCCGGCGCGCGGCCAGGTGCCCCCACGCCGCTCCGACGGCGACGGACACGACCAGCAACACGACGCTGCCGGCGACGTCGAGCACGTAGTGGTTTCCGGTGACGAGCACGACCGCCGTCATGCCCAGCGGGAAGATCCACGGCAGCAACGCCAGTCGCGGACGGGACGTCCGCAGCGCCTGCCACGCGGCGTACGCGCACCACAGCGACCACCCCACGTGCATGCTGGGCATCGCCGAATAGTTCTGGCCGTTCCCGACCTCACGCCAGCCCTGGCCGCCCAGGATGTCGTGCTCGGCGATGATGTCGACGACGCCCGGCAGGGCGAACCGCGGGGGCGACATCGGCACTGCCCAGTAGACCGGCAGCACGAGGACGAGCATCGCGACGAGGGTCCGGCGGACCTTGGCGTAGACGTCGGCGTGCCGGACGAAGACCCACGCCAGCACACCCACGATCACGACGTAGTAGAGGCGGTAGTAGGCCACCGCCGGCTGGATGAGGGCTGGATGCTCGGTCAGCCACCGGTTCGCCCTCAGTTCGACGTCCAGGTGGAGGGCTCGTTCCATGGACTGCAGGGTCAGGGCGTCGGCGGTGGCGACCGCGACGTCCTTGCCGACGGCGGCGTGCAGCCGGGAGAACAGCAGGATCACGAGCAGCAGACCGGCCACTTCGGGGAGCGGGGCGGGGCGCCGCCCACCCATGCTCCCGACGCGTACGGCCGAGCGGACACGCGCCGCCACGCGCGGTAATCGGCCGGGGGTCACCTCACGCGGGTTCACGCCGGTCACCCTAACTCCCACCGCACCGGTACGCCCCACCTGCGCCGTGACGCGGAACTCGATGTGCCTAGGATCGGAGGTCGATCGCTGGTCCGAGGCGGGCAGGAGGGCGAGGGTGGAGCTGACCGGCGCGCCGGCCGAGGCCGACTGGAAGGCGCATCGTCCGGCCGTCTTCGGGGCGGCCTACCGGATCCTCGGCACCGTGACCGAGGCCGAGGACGTGACGCAGGAGGTTTGGTTGCGCGCGGCCGCCGCCGACCTGTCCGGGGTGCGCGACCTCCGGGCGTGGCTGGTGACGCTGGCCGCACGCACGTCCTACAACGTGCTGAAGTCGGCCCGCGTCCGGCGCGAGTCCTATGTCGGGCCCTGGCTGCCCGAACCGCTGCTGACCGGGCCCGACGCCGCCGCCCAGGTGCTCATGGACGAGTCGGTGAGCACCGCGATGCTCGTGGTCATGGAGACGCTCACCCCGGCCGAACGCGTCGCGCTGGTGCTGCACGACGTCTTCGACTTCCCGTTCGGCCGGATCGCCGAGGTGCTCGGCGGCACGCCCGCCGCCAGCCGTAAGCTCGCCTCCCGCGCGCGGGCGCGGATCGCCGCGGTGGACAGGCGGCCCCGCGCGTCCCGGGCCGAGACAGAACGCGTGCTCAAGGCGTTCAAGGCGGCCGCCGACGCGGGGGACATCGCCGGGCTCGTCGAGTTGCTGCATCCCGAGGCCGTCTACGTCGCCGACGGTGGCGGCGAGGTGATCGCCGCACGCAGGCCGGTCAGCGGCGCGGAGCGGATCGCGCTGCTGGCGGTCAGGCAGGTCGAGGTCAGGCGCCCGGACGCCTTCCAGGTCGTCGAGGTGAACGGGCGCCCGGCCCTGGCGACGTACCACGGCGGCCGGCTCGTGTGGCTCGACACCGTGGAGATCGCCGACGGGCGGATCACCGTGTTCAGAAGACTCGCCAATCCGGAGAAGTTCGCTCACCTCGGTCACATCTGAAGCCGCTGTCTTGTCTCCCTGCCGACCTCCCGATCCCCCGGGGGTCAGGTAGAGAGGACGAGACAGTGGGACACGTTGTGATCATCGGAGGCGGTTTCGCGGGCGTGTGGAGCGCGGCGGGAGCGGCCCTGGCGCGCGGCGAGGCACACCTGCGCATCACGCTCATCGCGCCGAACGAGCACCTGGTGCTGCGGCCACGCCTGTACGAGCCGGAGCCGGACCTGGCCAAGGTGGAGCTCCGCAGGATCCTCGAACCCGTCGGCGTCGACCACCTGCGGGCCTCGGTGAGCACGATCGACACCGGCCGCCGCGTGGTGGTGGCCGACGGCCGGGAGATCGGCTACGACCGCCTGGTGCTGGCGGCGGGCAGCCGGCTCGTACGACCCGAGGGCCTGCCCGGCGCCGAACGGCTCTTCGACATCGACACCCTGGACGGCGCCCGGCGGCTCACCGGGCATCTGCGCGACCGGGAGGACTGCTCCGTCGTGGTCGTCGGCGCGGGGTTCGTCGGCCTGGAGGCCGCGACCGCGCTGGCCGCCCGGCACCGGGTGCTGCTGGTGGACACCTCCGATGTGGTCGGGGACCAGCTCGGCGCGGGCCCGCGCGAGGTGATCGAGGCGGCGCTGGACGAGCTGGGCGTCGAGCGCCGCCTCGGTACGACGGTGACGGAGGTCGGCGACGGGTACGCCGTCCTCTCCGACGGCGGCAAGGTCGAGGCGGACGCGGTGGTCTGGTGCGTGGGGATGAGGGCCGACGAGCTCACCCGGCAGATCTCCGGCGAGCTGGACCGTCTCGGCCGGGTGCCGGTGGACCGGCGGCTGCGCGCCCTTCCCGAGGTGTTCGCCGCCGGTGACACGGCCGCGGCGCCGTTCGACGCGGAGCACACGGTCATGCAGTCCTGCCAGCACGCCACCCCGCTCGGCAAGGTCGCCGGGTACAACGCGGCGGCCGACCTGCTCGGGATGCCGCTGCGCGACTTCACCCCCGGCCCGTACGTCACGTGCCTGGACCTGGGCGGCGCCGGCGGGGTGTTCACGCGCGGCTGGGACCGCAGGGTGCTGGCCACGGGAGCCGACGGCGCGGACATCAAGAAGCGCATCAACGAGTGGATCCACCCGCCGGTGGACGACGCCTCCGCGATCCTCGCCGCCGCCGACCGGGTGTCCGTCGAGCTGCCGTTCTTCCCGCTCTCCGAGGAGGACACCGCGCCCGCCGTGTGAACGCATCGCGGAACGCGGCGGTCCAGGTCCACCCCGGCCGCCGCGTTCCGCGACCACCTCCATCCCGCTGTGGTCGGCGAGATGTCGTGCTCGGCGACGATGCCGACGACGCCCGGCAGCGCGAACCTCGGGGGCGACATCGGCAGCGCCCAGTGGACGCCTCCGCCCTTGCCCCTCCAGAGCGCTGCCCCGCCCGCCTGCTTCGGATGCGTCCCCAGGGCGTGCAGGGCCCCTTGGCAACGTGCGCGATCAGTCAGGAAAAGCCTCGATGACAAGAGCCGGATCCACCACACGGGTCTTGGCGGTGCCGAAGCGAAGCCCGTTGCTGTGGGAGCCTCTTCAGAGCCAGCCGTTACGGCGGAAGCCGCGATGCAGCAGCACGCAAGCGGTGATCATGACCGCCACGACCGCCGGGTAGCCCCAGACCTGCTTGGTCTCGGGCATGAAGTCGAAGTTCATGCCGTAGATGCCGGCGATCATCGTCGGGACGGCCAGGATGGCGACCCAGGACGAGATCTTGCGCATGTCCTCGTTGGCGAGGGCGTTCGAGCGGGCCAGGGCTGCCTGGAGGATGGAGCTGCACAGCTCGTTCGAGGACTCGACCTGCTCGCACACGCGGGAGAGGTGGTCGCCGACGTCACGGAAGTACTCGCGCATCTCGGAGGGGATGACCCGCCGCTGAGGGAGGGCCGCCATGGGGCTCTGCAGCGGCGTGACCGCCCGCTTGAGCTCGATCATCTCCCGCTTGAGCTGGTAGATGCGGTTGATGTCACGGGAGCTGACGTCGGCGAAGACCGTGGCCTCGACCTCCTCCAGCTCCATCTGCATGAGGTCGGCCACCTGGAGGTAGCGGTCGACGACGTGGTCGGAGATGGCGTGCAGCACGCCGGCCGGGCCGCGCTTGATCAGCTCGGGGCGCTCTTCGAGGCGCTCGCGCACCTCCGCGAGGGGGCAGTGCTCGCCGTGCCGCACGGTCACCACGAAGTCGGCGCCCAGGAACACCATGATCTCGCCCGTCGCGATGATCTCGCTGGTGGCGGTGAGCTCGTCGTGGTCCAGGTACGCGATGGTCTTGAGGACCATGAACAGGGAGTCGCCGTAGCGCTCCACCTTGGGACGCTGGTGGGCCTTGACGGCGTCCTCGACGGCCAGCGGGTGCAGACCGAAGACCTCGGCCAGCCACTCGACCTCGGGCGCCTCGGGCTCGTGCAGGCCGACCCACAGGAAGGCGCCGGGCTTGGCCGCTCCGGCGTTGTGCTCGCGGACGAGCCGCAGCGACTCGGGGATGCCGACGGCTCCGCTCTTCACGCCGTCGATGTACGCGCCGTACTCGACGATGGAGTGGGGCACGCGCACCTCAGGCATCGGCTTGGGCAGCCGGGTCTGGGGGTGTGGCTGGACAGGGTGACGGTTGATGCGACGGAAAAGCGTGGACGAGCGCATGGCGGTCCCTTTCCGCCCGACCTGGCACGCTCCACGCGCGACGAAAGGTCACCTCAATCAATGCGAATGCGTGGAGGCACGATCAGGCTGCCGGATTGGAGTGGTCGGGGGTACGTGGGGTGTACGTGAACGAGCACGTACTGCTGGGATCACCAGGATTCATCCCGGACCACCTCCAATCACACGAGACGCACATAGCCGCCCTAAGCTACCACAGGCAAGGGGAACCAAACCGACGATACCCGGGTGGCGCCCCGCCCAGCAGGTGAAAGTTCACCAACAGTCGGGCCCCTTTCCGGTGATCGGGCTGCCCGGCCACCTGGGGCGGAGAGCCGCCCACAAGGAGGGCGGACGGCGGTAGCTGCGAGAATGGGCGCGTGCGCGTACTAGTCATCGGATCAGGCGGGCGTGAGCACGCCCTGTGCCGCTCGCTCAAACTCGACCCCCAGGTCACCGAGCTCCACTGCGCCCCGGGCAACCCGGGCATCGAGGAGGTCGCCACCCTGCACGCCGTCACCCCCACCGACCCCGGGCAGGTGGCCGGGCTGGCCACGCGGATCGGCGCCGACCTGGTCGTGGTCGGGCCCGAGGCGCCGCTCGTTGCCGGGGTGGGCGACGCCGTGCGCGCCGCCGGGATCCCGTGCTTCGGGCCGTCCAGGGAAGCGGCGATGATCGAGGGCTCGAAGTCGTTCGCCAAGGACGTCATGTCCGCCGCCGGGGTTCCCACGGCGCGGGCCCGCACCTGCGTGACGCCGGAGGAGGCGGCCGCGGCGCTCGACGAGTTCGGCGCGCCGTACGTGGTCAAGGACGACGGGCTGGCCGCCGGCAAGGGCGTGGTCGTGACCAACGACCGCGACCGGGCGCTGGAGCACGCGCGCTCCTGCGAGCGGGTGGTGGTCGAGGAGTTCCTCGACGGGCCGGAGGTGTCGCTGTTCGCGCTGTGCGACGGCAGGACCGCGGTGGCGCTGCAGCCCGCCCAGGACTTCAAGCGCGCCTACGACGGCGACCAGGGTCCCAACACGGGCGGCATGGGCGCCTACACGCCGCTGCCCTGGGCCCCCGAGGGGCTGACCGAGCAGGTGATGCGCGAGGTCGTCCACCCGACGATCGGCGAGCTGGCCCGGCGCGGCCTGCCCTACCAGGGCGTGCTGTACGTCGGCCTGGCGCTGACCGCCAAGGGGCCGAAGGTGGTGGAGTTCAACGCGCGCTTCGGCGACCCGGAGGCGCAGGTGCTGCTCGACCGGCTGGAGACGCCGCTCGGCGGGCTGCTGCTGGCCTGCGCGACGGGCGCGCTGGCCGAGCACCCCGCGCCGGCCTTCCACGACGGGTCCGCGGTGACCGTGGTCGTGGCGGCCGAGGGCTACCCGATGGCGCCGACGAAGGGCGACCCGATCGAGGGGCTGGAGCCGACCGACGGCGCGTACGTGATCCACGCCGGCACGCGGCGGGTGGACGGCGCGGTGGTCTCCGACGGCGGGCGCGTGCTCAGCGTCGTGGGCACCGGCCCTGACCAGCTCACCGCGCGGCGCAACGCCTACGACCTGGTGACCCGGATCCGGCTCCGCGGCTCCTTCTACCGCAGCGACATCGCCCGCACGGGCGCGGAGGACATGTGATGAAGCATCTGCACTCGGGCAAGGTGCGCGACCTGTACGAGACGCCCGAAGGGCTGCTCCTCATGGTCGCCTCCGACCGGATGTCCGCCTTCGACTACGTGCTGGAGACGCCCATCCCGGACAAGGGCGCCATCCTCACCCAGCTGTCGCTGTGGTGGTTCGAGCAGCTCGCGGACGTGGTGCCCAACCACATCGCCGGCCCCGGGCCCGACGCGCGCAGCATGCTGTGCCGGCCGCTGCGCATGGTGCCGGTGGAGTGCGTGGCCCGCGGCTACCTGGCCGGCGGCGGGCTGGCCGAATACCGGAGCGACGGCGCGGTGTCGGGCGTGCCGCTGCCCGAGGGCCTGGAGGACGGCTCCCGGCTGCCGGAGCCGATCTTCACGCCCTCGACCAAGGCGCCGGTGGGCGAGCACGACGAGCCGATCTCGTACGAGCAGGTCGTGAAGCAGGTGGGCGAGGAGACGGCGGAGGAGCTGCGCCGCATCACGCTGGCCGTCTACACGCGCGGCGCGGAGATCGCCCGGGAGCGCGGCATCATCCTCGCCGACACCAAGATCGAGCTGGGCTGGGACTCCGACGGCGTGCTGACGGTCGGCGACGAGCTGCTGACCCCCGACTCGTCGCGGTTCTGGCCCGCGGACGGATGGACTCCCGGCCGCGCACAACCGTCATTCGATAAGCAATTTGTCCGTAATTGGCTAATGTCGCCCGAATCAGGATGGGACAAATCCTCCGGAAACCCGCCGCCTCCTCTTCCGGACAAGGTGGTCGAGCAGACGAGACAGCGCTACCTGGAAGCCTACGAACGCATCACCGGCCGTTCCTTTAACGGGTGATTCGGCCGGGGCACGTGGTACGAGCGGCTACTGTTGGCCCGGTCCCCCGCCCCCACCGATGACTTCCGAGGAGCCGCCGGAAATGGTCCGTTACCGCGTGCGCGGTGGCAACGCCCTGCGTGGAACCGCCTTCATCCAGGGCGCGAAGAACGCCGTGCTGCCCATGATCGGCGCCGCCCTGCTCGTGCCGAAGGGCCGCACGGTCCTGCGCAACGTGCCGATCATCGAGGACGTGCGCCGGGCCGTCGAGCTGGCCGAGGCCGTGGGCGCCCACGTCGAGCTGCACGAGGCCGAGCGCACGCTGGTCATCGACGCCTCCCGGCTCGACAGCGCGGTCCTGCCGGCGCGGATCGCCCGGCGCTTCCGCGGCTCCGTGCTCTTCACGCCCGCCCTGCTGCACCGGCTGGGCGAGGCGATCGTCGAGGGCGTCGGCGGCTGCAACCTGGGCAGCCGCAACCTCGACTTCCACTACCTCGGCTACAAGCGCCTCGGCGCGGTCGTGGACGAGGGCGAGACCGTCATCCACGTCAAGGCGTCCGGCCTGACCGGCGCCACGCTCTACCTCGACACGCCCTCCCACACCGGCACCGAGAACCTCATCATGGCCGCCGCCCTGGCCAAGGGCACCACCGTGATCGAGAACGCGGCCCTGGAGCCCGAGGTCCTCGACGTCATCGACATGCTGACCAAGATGGGCGCCCGCATCAGCGGCGGCGGCACCGGGTTCATCACCGTCGAGGGCGTCGAGGAGCTGCACGCCGTCGAGCACACCGTGATGCCCGACCGGCTCGACGCGGGCGTGTTCGCGATGGCGGCGGCCATCACCGGCGGCGAGCTGAGCCTCGTCGGCACCGGCCTCGACCTCGGCGTGGTCCGCTACAAGCTGGAGCAGATGGGCGTCGACTTCGCCCGGCAGGGCGCGGTGCTCAACGTGCGCTGCGACCGCCGGCCGCTGCGCCCGATCAACATCATCACCGACACCTACCCCGGCTTCGCCACCGACCTGCAGTCGCCCATGATGACGGTCGCGGCGCTGGCCGACGGCACCAGCTACATCCACGAGCGCATCTTCGACGGCCGCTTCGCGCTGGCCGGCGAGCTGAACAAGATGGGCGCCGACGTGGAGGTCGACGGCAGCCGCGCGATCGTGCGCGGCGCGACCCCGCTGACGGGCGCGCGGGTGACCGCGCACGACCTCCGCTCGGGCATCGCGCTGGTGCTCGCCGGACTCGCGGCCGAGGGCGAGACCCTCATCGAGTCGGGATACCTCATCGACCGCGGGCACGCGCATCTCGCCGAGCGAATGCGGGCACTCGGAGCGGACATTACACGAGAGATTTCTGAGGGTTGAAAATGGCCGGGAAATAGTCCCTGAGCTGCCAAGACTGTCGGCCTCGCGGCCAACCTGAAGCACTTTCCGGAAAAGTCGGGCGTGACATTACGGCCCTCGCGAGCGATCGTTCCAAAAGAGAGCACTGCAAGTTACGGCAGGATGGGACGAACATTGGTCGAGAGGGCCGAAGAAACAACCCGAGTGTCGCGCCCGGGCGCCATGACACCGGACCTCACCATTGGCGTGGTCGGGCCCCACGATCTGGTCGAGCGCGTCATGTTGATGGGGCACGCGGCAGCGCCACTGCCGTGTCGCCTCGTGGCCGCCGCGTACCGCGATGAGCAGGAGGCGCCCGACAAGGTGACACGGCTCGGTCCAGGCGTGGACGCGTGCCTGTTCGCCAGCCCGGTCCCCTATGACCTGGCCAGGCGTTCAGGTGTGCTGACGATGCCGGCGACGTACGTGCAGCTCGGCGGGGCGGCGCTGGTGGCGGCGCTGGCCAAGGCCGCGCTGGATCCGCGCATCGAACCGCAACGGGTGAGCATCGACGTGGTGTCGCGTGCGGACGTGGAGGAGGCGTACACCGACCTCGGCATTCCCGCGTCCGACGTGCACAGCCGCGACGAGCCGGGAGCGACCGGCACGATCGCGGCCTACCACGAGCGCCTGAACCGGCAGGGGGCCACCACGGGGGCACTGACGTGCTTACCGGCGGTGGCCGACCGGCTGCAGACGGCGGGGGTCCCCGTCATCAGGATCAGGCCCACGTCGGCGGCGGTGCGCAGCGCGCTGCACACGGCCGCGTTGCTCGGCGCGCACCACAGGCTGGAGGAGTCGCAGCTCACGGTGGTGCTGGTGGAGGTGCCGACGCTGCGCGAACCCGTGCGCCGCGCCGCGCCGCGTTACTGGCGCGACGAGCTGCGGCTGTCGCTGCACCGGCTGCTGGTGCAGGAGGCGAACCGCATCAACGCCACGGTGTGGCCGATCGACGATCACAGCTACCTGGTCACGGCGACCCGGGGCTCGATCACGACGGCCACCGACGGGTTCAGGGTGCTGCCCTTCGCCTCCAGGATCCGCGACGAGCTGGGCCTGGCCGTGGAGGTGGGGGTCGGCATGGGCCGCACGGCGCACGACGCGGAGGCGCACGCACGGGCGGCGCTGGCCCGCACGCAGGCGGGCAAGCAGGCCCAGGGGTTCGCCGTGGACCGCGAGGGCCGAGCGCTCATCCCCGCGCCCAGGATGCCCCCGACGGGCGCCGGCACGCTCAAGCCCAAGGGCGTGGAGGTGCTGGCCCGGCTGGCGGCCAAGCTGGAGGGCGGGGACACGGTGGTGGACGCGGAGGGCGCGGGCAAGATGCTCGGCGTCACGCCGCGGACGGCTCGACGGTTGCTGCGCACGCTGGTTGACGAGGGACTCGCGTGGCCGCTTCCGCCGAACCGCACGCCGCAGCCGGGGCGTCCGCGCCAGCTGTACCGGCTGATCGTGGAGAAGCTCGGCCCGCGGTGAGTTGTTCGCGCCCGCCGTCCCGTTCCGGGGGCGGCGGGCGTTCTTTCTTTCCCCTGTTACGGCACAGCCGGCCTGCCCCCACCCGCCGCACGGGGCTGAGGGCCTCCAGGGAGACGGCCTCTGACCGGGTGGTGGCCGGCCGCCGTCACGGCGCACCGTGGGCCCTGGCTTCCGTCGGGCACGACCGTGGCTTCCGTCAACGCGAGACCGGGATCAAGCGGACTTTGCCCCCCCATGGGGATCTCTCCGGATTTTTGGGGGCGCAACGGCGAGGTTCTTGGTTGACCGTTGCGGATCGGGGTATGTTCTCGGTCGCCCCCGATCGACGGGATTCGGACGGGGGCGCCAACATTTCGTGGTCCCGCCGGTCAGCACGCGCAGGCGATGCCCGTGACCGGGGCCGTGAGAGGGTCCACGGGGCGGCGGCTCACCCCTGAGGCGGTCTCCACGGGGAAGCCCTCCCGGGCCCAGTACTCGAAGCCGCCGATCATCTCCTTGACCGGGTGGCCGAGCCTGGCGAACTCCAGCGCCGCCCGCGTCGCGCCGTTGCAGCCGGGCCCCCAGCAGTAGGTCACCACCGTGGCGCCGGCGGACACGACCTCGGCGGCCCGTGCGGCGATCTCGGCGGTGGGCAGGTGGACGGCGCCCTGGACGTGGCCCTGGTCCCAGCTCTCGCGGCTGCGGGAGTCGACGACGACGATGCCGGGCACCGCGGCGGCCAGGTCGGCGGCCACGTCCGAGACGTCGGTCTCGACGGCGAGACGGCCGGCGAAGTGGGCGAGCGCCACGGCGTTGGGGGCGGGCGGGACCGCGGTGACCGCGGAGGCGGGGGTGGGCATGGGTGCTCCCGTCGTCGGGCCCGTGACCGGGCGGATGGGCGTGGCCGGCCCCCGTGGCCAGGGGATCCGGCGTCAGGGGGATCCTCGCAGCGGCCGGGCTTCCGGTGACAGTGGCGGTCAAGACCGCCACCGATGGGATACCGCCAATTGTCTGTCCGATATCCGCGGGGTTTTTGTCAGGGTCGCCCGCTATTGTCAGGAGCCATGACGCAGAACGCACCTGACCGCCGCGCCACCCTCCTCGTCTGGGGGGCGCTCGGCATCGTCTACGTGGTGTGGGGCTCGACCTACCTGGGCATCGCCGTGGCCGTCGAGTCGATCCCTCCCATGCTGAGCGGCGCGATGCGGTTCGTCGTCGCCGGCCTGGTGCTCGGGGGCATCGTGCTGGTCAAGTCGGGGCCGCAGGCGTTCCGGATGACCCGCAGGCAGCTCCTCGGGGCCGCCGGGGTCGGGCTGCTGCTGCTGACGCTGGGCAACGGCATGCTGGCCGTCGCCGAACAGTACATCAGCACCGGCCTGGCCGCGCTGCTCGTGGCGTCGGTGCCGCTGTGGCTGGTGGTCTTCA
Organism: Nonomuraea rhodomycinica; assembly: GCF_013363995.1. Classification (GTDB taxonomy): domain Bacteria; phylum Actinomycetota; class Actinomycetes; order Streptosporangiales; family Streptosporangiaceae; genus Nonomuraea; species Nonomuraea rhodomycinica. Next base: position 46,919 of record NZ_JABWGO010000015.1, read on the forward strand.
GGTTCGTGGTGCGGGACCGGCCGAAGACGCTGACCCTGGCCGGGGTCCTCGTGGGGCTCGCCGGAGTCGCGGCGCTGTCGCTGACCGGGGCCCAGGGCGGCAGCGCGATGGGGATCGTCGTGGTCCTGCTGGCGTCGCTGTCGTGGGCGGTGGGCTCGTTCCTGTCGAGCCGCATCGCGATGCCGTCCAACGCCTTCGTCGCCAGCACGGTCGAGATGCTGGCGGGCGGCGCCGGGCTGGCCCTGCTGGGCGGCGGCATGGGCGAGCGGCTGGACGTCTCGGCGGTCACCGGGCGGTCCTGGGTCGCCCTGGCCTACCTGGTGGTGGTGGGCTCGCTGGTCGGCTTCACGGCGTTCTCGTGGCTGCTCGGCAACGCGCCCATCTCGCTGGTGGCGACGTACGCGTACGTGAACCCGGTGGTGGCCGTGGTGCTGGGCGCGCTCGTGCTGAGCGAGCAGGTGACGCCGCAGATCGTCGCGGGCGGCCTGGTGATCCTGGTCGGCGTGGCGCTGGTCATCTCGACCGAGCGCAGGGGACGCCGGCCGGGCCCTGACCAGACCTCCGAAGAGGCCCCGGACGAGGCCCGGAGCGTCGTGCGCGAAGGAGCCGGGGCCGAGGGTTAACGGCGGCCCCAGCGAGGCTCAGAGCTGCGCGCGGAAGGCCGCGGCGGCCGTCAGGAAGGCGTCGTTGGCCTCCGGGTCGCCGATCGAGATCCGCGCCCCCTCGCCCGCGAACGGGCGCACCGCGACCCCCTCCACCGCGCAGGCGGCGGCGAAGTCCAGCGTGCGCTCGCCGAGGCGGAGCCAGACGAAGTTGGCCTCCGTGGGCGGCACCGTCCAGCCCTGGGCGAGCAGCGCCTCGCGGACCCGGGTGCGCTCCTTGACGACCCGCTCGACCCGCTCCAGCAGCTCGCCCTCGGCCCGCAGCGAGGCCACCGCCGCGACCTGCGCCAGGTGGTTGACCGCGAACGGCACCGTCGTCTTGCGCACCGCCTCGGCGACCGGCTCGTGCCCGATCAGGTAGCCCACCCGCAGTCCCGCCAGGCCGTACGCCTTGGAGAAGGTGCGCAGCACGCACACGTTGGGCCGGTCGCGGTAGAGGGTCAGGCCGTCGGGGACGTCCTCGTCGCGCACGTACTCGCGGTAGGCCTCGTCGAGCACCACCAGCACGTCGCCGGGCACCCGGTCGAGGAACGCCTCCAGCTGGGCCCGGCGGATGGCGGTGCCGGTCGGGTTGTTGGGGTTGCAGACGAACACCATGCGGGTGCGGTCATTGATCGCCTCGGCCATGGCGTCGAGGTCGTGGTCCTCGCCGGCCAGCGGCACGCGCACGGAGGTGACGCCGGCCAGGTCGGCCAGCAGCGGGTACGCCTCGAAGGAGCGCCAGGCGTAGACGACCTCGGCCCCGGGCTCGCCCACGGTCTCGAAGAGCTGCTGCGCCACGGTGACGGAGCCCGCGCCGAGCGCCACGTGCCCGGCGGGGACGCCGAAGCGCTCGGCGAGGGCCTCGGTCAGGGCGACGGCGGCCGGGTCGGGGTAGCGGTTGACCTGCGCGGCGCCGGCGGCGACGGCCTCGACCACGGACGGCAGCGGGTCGTAGGGGGACTCGTTGGAGGAGAGCTTGTACGACCGCCCGTCGGCGGCGGCCACGGCCTTGCCCGGCCGGTACGGCGGCATGGTGTCGAGAATGGAGCGGAAACGAGGCATGCCCCAACTCTAGGAGCATCGCCGGCGTGACCGTCCATCCCGGTGGCCACCGGTGGAGCTCGCCGGGGACCGCTCCTGCCGGGCGTCACCGGCCCGGCCCTCCGGGGCGTACTCCGGCAGGGGGCGGGCGTTCCCGGCCCGCACCCGGCGCTCCACCGCGCCGACCACCTTCATCAGCGGCAGGCGGGCGAGGACGTCGCGCACGCACCGGCCGCCCTCGGTCCTCGGCACCATGAGCCGGACGTTGGGGCCGATCCGCTGCTTCTCGTGGACCAGCGGACGGTGGGCGGCGTCGTAGCGGGCGAAGGCGACGCGGTGGTCGCCGCCCGCGGCGGCGAGCTCCCCGGCGAGGCGGTAGGCGCCGACCAGGGCCAGCTCCGCGCCCGCGCCCGAGGCGGGGGACGCGCACCAGGCGGCGTCGCCGACGAGCGCGACGCGGCCGTTCGACCACGAGTCCATCCGGACCTGGCCCAGGGCGTCGAAGTAGAAGTCGGGGTCGGCGAGGGCCGCGTCGAGCAGTTCCCTGGTCCGCCAGGAGGAGTCGTCCCCGAACACCTCGCCGATCAGGCGCTTGTGCCCGGCGACGTCCCGGTGGTCGAGGTCCAGCGGCGCGGAGCGGAACATGAAGTACGCCTTGGCCTGGGCGTGGTTGCCGGAGCGGTAGATCCCGGTCATCCTGCCCGGCGTGTTGAACATCGTCACCCAGCGGTCCTCGCCGAGCGAGGCGTCGGTGTCGGCGAAGGCGAAGTAGTGGTCCTTGAACTCGACGAACCGGTCCTCGGGGCCGAAGGCGAGCCGGCGGACGTTGGAGTGCATGCCGTCGGCGCCGACGACCAGGTCGAAGCGGCGGGCGGGCGCGTGTTCGAAGGTGACGGTCACGCCGTCGTCGTCCTGCTCCAGGCCGGCGACGGAGTCGCCGAAGATCGTCTCCACGTCGGCCACCTCGCGCAGCAGCGCGACCAGGTCGCCGCGCATGATCTCGACGGAGCCGGGGTCCCGGGTGTCGATCCGGGCGACGGCCCGGTCGGCGGCGTCGACGAACTTCATGCCCTGGACGTCGGTGGCCAGCTCGCGGACCCGCGGCATGAGCCCCATCCGCTCGACCACCTCGACGGCGTCGCCGCGCACGTCCACCCCGTTGCCGCCGGCCCGCGGCGCCGGCGCGCGCTCGACCACGGTCGGCCGGAAGCCGTGCCGGGCCAGCCAGTGGGCCAGGGTCAGGCCGGCGATGCTCGCGCCGGAGATGAGGATCCGCTCGTTCATGGGAGGCTCCTTCGCGCTACGATAAGTGAAATGTGCGTTCCAGTTGATTATGTGGAAGGAGCATTCCAGTTGTCAACGCCGACCGGACCCCGGCGCCGCGCCGACGCCGTGCGCAACCGTCAGCTCGCCCTGGAGGCGGCCACCGCGCTGCTGAGCGAGCCGGGCGCGTCCCTCACCGTGGAGGCCATCGCCAAGAGGGTGGGGCTGGGGGCGGCGACCGTCGTGCGCGCCTTCGGCGGCAAGGACGCGCTCCTCGACGCCGCCGTGTCCGGCCTCCTGGAACCGCTCGTGCGGCGCGCCCGCGACCTGCTCGCCGAGACCACGCCCACGCGGGCCCTGCACGTCTTCCTGCGCGAGCTGCTCGCCTTCCAGACCGCGCACCACGGCGTCAACGACCAGCTCGGCGGCCTGGACCTGCCCGCCACCACGGCGCTGCGCGCCGACCTCGTCCGGGCCGTCGAGGAGATGATCGACGGAGCGCGCCGCGAGGGCACGGTCCGCACCGACCTCGACCCCGGCGTCACCACGACGCTGATCGGCCAGACCGCCCTGGCCGTCGCCCGGGCCCAGCCGCCGTCGCAGGAGCTCGCCGACGCCTACCTCACCGTCCTGCTGGACGGCCTGCGGCCCCCGAGCGCTCCTTGAGGCGGGACGTCACTCCTTGAGCGAGCGCAGCATGGGCGGGTGGAGCAGCTCGGCGGGGCCGCGGCGGTAGAGCTTGGCCGGACGGCCGCCGTCGCGCGTCGTCGTGGCGCCCGTCTCCACGAGGAAGCCCTCGGCCTTGGTGACCTTGCGGTGGAAGTTGCGCGGGTCCAGCGGGCGGCCCCAGACGATCTCGTACACCCGCCGCAGCTCGGCCACGGTGAACTCGGGCGGGCAGAACGCCGCGCCGAGCGGGGTGTACTCCAGCTTGGCGCGGGCCCGCTCGATGCCGTCGAGCATGATGCGCCGGTGGTCGAAGGCCATCACGTTGAGCTCGGCGACCGGCTGCCAGCTCATGTGCGCCTTCTCCGAGGCCGGCAGGTCGGGGGCCAGGCCGAGGTAGGCGACGCTCACCACGCGCTGGCGCGGGTCGCGGTCGGGGTAGCCGTAGGTCTGCAGCTGCTCCAGGTGGACGGGCGCGCCGGGTAGGCCGGCCCGCTCGGCCAGGATGCGCTGCGCGGCGGCCGGAAGGTCCTCGTCGAGCTGGACGAACCCGCCGGGCAGCGACCAGCGGCGCAGGAACGGCGGGTTGTCGCGCCGCCACAGCAGCGCCGACAGCGCCTGGCAGCGCACGGTCAGCACGACCAGGTCGACGCTGACCGGGACGCTCGGGACCATGGCCTGCACGTTACACGCCCCCGCCGGAGGCCGGAGGCGTCACGACGTGACGCGGACGTGCAGGCGTTCGGTGGTCTCCTGGCCGGAGGGCAGCCTGACCCCCACCTTCACCCAGGCGCCCGGCGGCACCTGCGCCCAGTCGAACGGCACCCATGCCGTCTGCATGCCCTCGGGCAGCTCCTCCAGCGGGTCCTCGTCGAGCCAGCCGACGGCGGCCACGTCGAGGTCGCGGGCGCCGCTCTCCCACTCCACGGTGACCGTGCCGCCCTTGAGGTTGTAGCCGCGCACCTCGATGCCGTCCTGGACGTCACGCGCGCGCCGGATCGCGTCCACCGCGATGGGCCGCGCCCAGTCCTTCGTGACCTCGCTCTCCAGGGACGGCGAGCCGCAGGTCATGAAGTCGCTCCACATGTAGGAGACGATCTTCTGCACGTACCGGCCGGCCATGGTGATGGCCTGGTCGAGGCGCTTCTTGTCGGTCTTGCCGCGCGAGCCCTGCGCCGCGCACGGCGGGTCGCCGGCGGGCTCGAACGCCTCGACGTTGGCCCAGAGGTCCACCTGACGGCCGCCCTTGAGCAGCTCCTCGCGCACGAGCGCCATCTCGCGGTAGTAGTCGCGGGTGGAGCCGTGGTACGCCGTGCCGTACGTGCTCTCGCCGACGACGGGCCGCAGCCGCTCGTCCACCTCGTCGTCGCGCTCGTCGGGCCAGAACAGGCCGACCTTGCCCGTGCCGCGGCTGTCCTGCGGCGCGATGATGCCGACCCCCGTGAGGGCCAGCGCCTTGAACGCCGCCGCCACCTGCTTGGGCGTCTGGCCGAAGCCGACCCGCTTGCGCGCGTCCAGGTAGGGGCTGATGAGGATGGGCTTGCCGGGCAGCTCCTGCTCGACGATGTCGTGCTGGCCCGCGTACACCTGCAGGGTGGGGTTCTTCGCCAGTGTGGCGCCCATCTGCACCTCGAACGGCTGGTAGACGCCGCCGAGCGAGGCGCGGCCGGCGAAGCGGACGCCGTAGTCCTGCAGGATCCGGCGGGTCAGCGTGGTGAGCGTGGGGATGTGCTGCGGGTTGGCCCTGGTCTGGTTGTCGGGCTGGCGCGGCGCCAGCGGCAGCGCCGGGAAGATGCGGATGCCGAACTGGTCGCCGAGGTCGAGCAGCTCGCTCAGGCTGTCCTTGAACTCGCCCTGCGCGTTCTTGACGGCGCCCGCGACCACGATCAGGTCGTACGGCCGGGGCTTGGTGAAGTCGCAGGTCGCGTCGTCGGAGCCGTCCATGGGGGCCAGGATGCGGTAGTAGACGCGCCGGCCCGACACGACCCGGTGCTCCATCTCGGCGCAGCGGAACAGGCCGTCGCCGAACGCCTCGTCGGTCCGGTAGACGTAGGTGCGGGCCACCCGGTTGCCGGGGTTGGCCTTCCTCAGGTCGCGCACGGCCGCGTCGTGGCAGGTGAGCCCGTCCTCCTCGCAGTCCTTGTAGAGGGAGTCGCGCTCGCCGTCCTTGGTGAGGATCACGCCGTCGTCGTCCACGGGACGGTACTGCAGGCCGTAGCCGATCCTGATGACCGTGTCACCGCCGACGTTGTGGATCTCCTGGAGCTGCTTGCGCCAGGTGCACGGGTTGGAGGTGGGCGTCACCCAGTAGCCGGTGACGGCGTACGGGGCGGACTCGCCGGTGTCGAACGTGCCGCAGGGGTCGGTGAACTCGCTGACCTGGGGCGTCGGGAACGTCGAGGTGGGACTCGGCGAGGTCTGCCTGGCGACGGGCTTGGACGGCCGGTCCGGCGGGAGGACGACGACCACGGCCACGACGGCCGCCAGGATCGCCGCGCCCACGAGCACGAACAGCCAGCGCACGTTGAGGAACCTATCGTCGCGAGGATATGCCGGATGTCAGCCGTCAGCGCAGGCCCGCGGCCCAGGCTTCGAGCTGGGCGACGAACCGCTTGGCCGAGTTGGGCCAGTGGTGGTTGGCCCGGGCCGCCGCGTAGCCGCGCGCGCCCTGCGCCCGCCGCTCCCTGACGTCGTCCCGGAGGGTCAGCACGGCCTGCGCCACGGCCTTGGGGTCCTCCCAGGGCACCACGACGCCGGACTCGTACCGCTCGACCAGCTCGACCGCGCGCGGCGAGGGCGTGGTGATGACGGGGATCCCGTGCGCCATGTACTCCACGATCTTGGTCGGCATGGAGTGGCGGTAGTTGGGCTCGTCGTGCAGCAGCGACAGGCCCGCAAGGGCGCCGTCGAGCCGCTTGAGCGCCTCGTCGTTCGGCATGAAGTCGCGCCACTCCAGCAGGCCCTCGGTGACGGCCTGGTTGAGCACCGGACGGCTCTGCGGATCGGCGTAGCCGATCAGCTCGACAGCCACCCGGTACGGCTGGAGCAGCCGGGCCACCTCGATGGCCTCCATGACGCCGCGCGCCCGCGACAGCCAGCCGAGGTAGACCACGCGGTCGTCGCCCGGCGGCGTGACCGAGTCGGGCACCCAGGTCTCGTTGGGCACGATGAGGTGGGCGTGCTTGAACCGGCCGGCGTAGGCCGTCTCGGCCAGCAGCAGGTGCATCCGGCGCTCGGCCATGCCCTCCAGCATGCGGGCGAGGAAGCGCGCCGGCGGGCGCAGCAGCGACGGCAGCCACGGCTTGAGCGACAGCGTCGCCGGGGTGTCCTCGTGGACGTCCCAGACGATCGGCGGGCTGTTGCGCACGCCCCAGACGGCGAACAGCAGCTCGGGGTCGTGGATGAGCACGAGGTCGACCTTGTCGCGCATCCGCTTGAACAGCCTGCGGGCCGCCCAGACGGCCGCGACGCGCTTGCGCTGCGCCGCTCGCGGCAGGTCGACACCGGTGACCCACGGCCGGGGCACGATGCCGTGCGCCGTGAAGGACGCCGCATACGTGACCTCATGACCGGCATCCACGAGGGCGCGGATCTGCCGGTGCAGGATCCGCGCGTCCTCGGGGTTATGCACCACCGTCATGACGAGCACGTGCACAGCGCGCAACCCTCCGTCGCTACAGCCGCTCGACGCGTTCACCCTCGGCGAGGACGCCGCGGGTGTCGAGCACGAGCCTGGCCTTCGCCTCGACCATGTCGAGGTCGAACGCGGCGTGCTGCTGCAGCAGCAGCGTCACGTCGGCGCCGACCACGGCCTCGGCCAGATCCTCTTCGCGCGGCACGGGTGTGCCGTCGACCGACCATTCCTTGACATACGGGTCCGCGAACGAGAGATCGGCGCCCAGCTCCAGCAGCGCGCGGGCCACGGGGAGGGCAGGGGTCTCGCGTTCGTCGGCGATGTCCGGTTTGTAGGTGACGCCGAGCATAACCACTTTGGCGCCGTTCACGGGCTTCTTATGCCGGTTCAGCAGTCGCTGCACCCGGGCGACCACGTACGACGGCATCCGCTCGTTGATCTCCTGCGCCAGCTCGACGAACCGGAACGGGTAGCCGAGCTTGCGCACCGTGTACGACAGGTACGACGGGTCGACGGGGATGCAGTGGCCGCCCACGCCGGGCCCGGGCAGGAACTTCTGGAAGCCGAACGGCTTGGTGGCCGCGGCCTCGATCGACTCCCACAGGTCGATGCCCAGCTCGTCGCAGAAGATCGCCATCTCGTTGACGAGGGCGATGTTGACGTGCCGGTAGGTGTTCTCCAGCAGCTTGGCCATCTCGGCCTCGCGGGTGCCGCTGACGGGCACGACCTGCTCGATGAAGCGGCCGTAGAAGGAGGTCGCCCGGTCGCGGCAGGTGGGCGTGAAGCCGCCGACGACCTTCGGGGTGTTGCGCAGCCCGAACTTCGGGTTGCCCGGGTCGATGCGCTCGGGCGAGAAGGCCAGGTGGAAGTCCTCGCCGGCGACCAGGCCGGAGGTCTCCAGCAGCGGGCGGGCCACCTCGTCGGTGGTGCCCGGCCAGGTGGTGGACTCCAGGACGACGAGCGTGCCCTTGCTCAGGTTGCGCGCGACGGCCTTGGTGGCGCCCTCGACCGCGGACAGGTCGGGACGGTGGTCCTCGTCCAGCGGAGTCGGCACACAGATGACGATCGTGTTGCTCCTGGCCAGGACGGTCTCGTCGAGCGTGGCGCTGAAGCCGTTGGCCAGCATGTGCTCGAGGTCGGCGTCGGACAGGTCGTCGATGTAGGACCGCCCGGCGTTGAGCGCGTCGACCTTGGCGGGGTCGACGTCGACGCCGACGACCTTCAGCCCGGCGGCCACCGCCTCCTTGGCGAGCGGCATGCCGACGTACCCCAGGCCGATGACAGACAAGTCTATTTCTGTCACAGCTGTGCCTTGGAAAGCCGGAAACAACACTTCATGGTCGCAAAGGTTATCTCAACTCCACCTAGCTCACGCCTAATGCGACTGAACCTGTCGTAACAGACAGGCAATCCGGAGCCCATCCTCAGGTGAGGGACCGGTAAAGGTCCCGGTAGGTCTCGGCCACGCGGCCCCAGGTGCGCTTGGCGGCCACCTCTGCGCGACCGGCCTCGCCCATCTCGGCGCGCCTGGCCGGGTCGTCCCTGAGCCCGGCGATGGCCTTGGCCAGCTCGGCCGGGTCGCCGGGCGGCACGAGCAGCCCCGCGCCCTCGGAGCCGACCAGCTCCGACAGCGCCGGCAGGTCGCTGAGCACGACCGGCTTGCCGAGGGCCATCGCCTCGACCGGCTTGAGCGGCGTGACGAGCCGGCACACGCGCAGGTCCTCGCGCGGGCAGGCGAAGATGTCGATGGCCTCCTGGGCCTGCAGCGCCTCCTCCGGCCCGACCCGGCCCGGCAGGATCGCGCTGGTGAGCGACAGCTCCTCGACCAGCTCCAGCAGGTTGGGCCGCTCGGCGCCGTCGCCGACGATGAGCACGCGCACCGGCGCGCCCTGGTCGCGCAGCAGCGCCGCGGCCCGCAGCAGGGTGGCGAAGCCCTCGTAGGCCACGATGCTGGACACCGAGCCGACCACGATCTCGTCGTCGCCGATGCCCATGGCGTGCCTGAAGGACGCGCCGTCGTAGTGGGCCGTCAGCAGGGAGTCGTCCACCGCGTTGGGGGCCAGGAAGATGCGCTCCCTGGGCACGCCGCGCTCGACGATCTCGGCGGCCATCGTCTCGGCCAGCGTGACGACCGCGTCGGCCTCGCGCATGAGGAACGCCTCGCGCTCGCGCTGGAGCACGTGCCGCTCGCTGCCCACGCGGATCGGGTCGCGCGAGGCCCAGGTCTCCTCCAGGAAGCCGCGCACCTCGTAGACGTACGGGGTGCCGGTGCGCTCGCGCACGGCGTGGGCGACCGAGCCGTTGCGGTGGTCGGTGGCGGCGTGCAGGAGCTGCGGGCGCAGCTCCTTGACCAGCTCGGTGACCGAGTCGGCGCCGCGCACCATCCGGCCGCGCATCTCGAACGGCATCTCGCCGCGCCCGTCGGGCAGCAGCCGGTGGTAGGGGATGCCGTCGATCTCCTCGTACGGCGTGACGTCGGCGAACCCCTGGAACATCGGCCAGCCCCAGCTCGTCACCACGTGCGGGTCGAGGCCCGCGGCCTTCTGGGCGGTGACGATGCGGTGCGTGCGGACGGTGTAGCCGGCCTGCGTGTACGGCAGGGCGTTGGTGACGCAGTGGAGCACCCGGCCCTGGACGCGCTCGCCGACGCTCACCTTGGCGCCGGGCGGGATGGGGTCCGGGCTGATGGCGGCCAGCTCGCCCTGGTAGTAGGCGGCCCGGCGCTTGACGAACGGGTACTTGGTGTGGGCTTCGAGCACCTGCGCGGCCAGGGTGACGTTGCCGGCGTTCCAGTGCTCCTTGGCCTCGTTCCACGGGGCCCGGATGACGCGCATGCCGAACTTGCGCACGGCGCGGCGGGCCCGGCGGGCGGCCGGCCAGGCCACCCGCCCGACGAGGGGGCGAAGGCGCGGCGGGAGGGCTTCGGCGGCGGCCTGCGCGACCCGTACGGGATCGGACTTGACCTTGGTGTAGACGACCCTGGAGACGAGGACCGGGTGCTGGACGAAGCCCCGTAGCAGCCCACCGACACCGGCACGCGCGGACTTGGCGGAAACCTTGGAGGAGTCTGGTCGACTGGCGTCGGATACCACGCGGTGACCGTACCATAGGCAGCGTTTTTTCCCTTCCGCTCTGAAAGGCGAGGTCAATGAGGGAGAACCCCCTGGTCCTGCACGTGCTGGGCGCCCGGCCCAACTTCGTGAAAGCGGCCCCGGTGGTGCGAGCGCTCGGCGAACTCGGGGTGCGGCAGGGCATCATCCACACCGGTCAGCACTACGACGCGCTGATGTCGGACGTGTTCTTCGCCGACCTCGGCCTGCCGGAGCCGGTGGCCAACCTGGGGGTCGGCTCGGGCACCCACGCCAAGCAGACCGCGGCCCTGCTCGTGGGCCTGGAGGAGGTCGTGCTGGAGCACGCGCCGGACCTGGTCGTGGTCTACGGCGACGTCAACTCCACGCTGGCCGCGATCCTCGTGTGCGCCAAGCTGGGCGTGCGCACCGCGCACGTGGAGGCGGGGCTGCGCTCGTTCGACCGCGGCATGCCGGAGGAGGTCAACCGGATCGTCACCGACTCGCTGTCGGACCTGCTGTTCGCGACCTCCCCCGACGCGCTGTCGCACCTGGCGGCCGAGGGTGTGCCGGCCTCGAAGGTGCACCTCGTGGGCAACCCCATGATCGACAGCCTGTTCGCGGCGCTGCCGTCGCTGGACCCGGCGCCCGTGGTGGCGCGGCTGGGCGCGCCGGAGCGCTACGCGGTGGCGACGCTGCACCGCCCGGCCAACGTGGACAGCCCCGAGGCGGCGGCCGAACTGGTCTCGGCGGTGCTGGAGGTCTCGCGGCAGATCCCGCTGGTCGTGCCGATCCACCCGAGGGGCCGCGCCCGGCTCGCGGAGGCGGGGCTCGTGGACGGCCCGTCGGTCCAGGTCGTGGACCCGCTCGGCTACGTGGACTTCCTCTCCCTCGTCCGGGGCGCGGCGCTGGTGGTCACCGACTCGGGCGGCGTGCAGGAGGAGACCACCATGCTGGGCGTGCCGTGCCTGACCGTGCGGCCCAACACCGAGCGGCCGGTCACGATCACCCACGGCACCAACCGCCTGGTCACGCCCGCCCTGCTGCCGGCCGCGGCGGAGAAGGCGCTGGCCGACGGCGCCTCGACGCCGTCGGGCGAACTGCCGCCGCTGTGGGACGGCGCCGCGGGGCCGCGCATCGCGCGGGTGATCTCGGCCTGGCTCAAGGGCGACAACCTCTCGCCGGCGGCCCAGGGCGCCCGGTCCGAATAGCCCTACTTCGTACGGCATAGCCGGGTTCGTCACGGCTTTGCCGTTTCGTCGGCGCGCTCCCCCACGCTCCGCGTACCATGACATCTCTCCGCTAAGCGATAGGCGAGCATCCCCATGGCCGAAACTCCCGAAGAGCCCACCTTCCAGCGGCTCGGCCCCGTCAACTGGCTCCCCGAGGAGCGCAAGGTCGTCGAGCGCTACGAGGCCGAGGTCAGGGAGCTGCGCCGGCGCCTGGAGATCGCCGAGGCCAAGGCCGCCTACGCCACCTGGAAGCTGGAGGCCACCCAGGCCAAGCGGACGTTCAAGCTGGGCGAGGCGATCGGCACCAAGCGGCCCGGCAAGATGCTGGAGGCCGTCAGGTCCAAGGACCGCGCCCCCAAGCCGCCCATCCCGGTCAGCGAGGCGATCGAGACGGCCAACCACCGGCCGCCGCTCGTCGAGGTGCCCGCGGTCAAGTGGCCGGCGGGGCCGGTCAACCGGCCCGACCTGAAGGTCGCGGTCATCCTGGACGACTTCTCCCGGGCGGCGTTCCGCTACGAGTGGGACCAGATCGAGTTCGGGCTCAAGGACTGGCCGGAGATCTTCGCCGAGAAGCGGCCCGACCTGCTGTTCTGCGAGTCGGCCTGGCACGGCAACCAGGGCCGCTGGCGCTACCAGATGACCGGCACCAACGCGCCCAAGGAGCCGCTGCGCGAGCTGGTGGCCTGGTGCCGGGCCGAGGGCATCCCGACGGTCTTCTGGAACAAGGAGGACCCGCCCAACTTCGACTTCTTCATCGACACGGCCAAGCTGTTCGACTACGTCTTCACCTGCGACGGCGACATGGTGCCGAAGTACCGCGAGGTGCTCGGCCACGACCGGGTGGACGTGCTCCAGTTCGCCGCCCAGCCGCGCGTGCACAACCCCGTCCAGCAGAAGGAGGGCCGGCTGCACGACGTCGTCTTCGCCGGCATGTACTTCCGCGACAAGCACCCGGAGCGGCGCGAGCAGATGGAGATCGTGCTCGACCCGGTCCGCGAGCTGGGCCTGCACATCTTCGCCCGCAACGGCGAGGTGGACGAGAAGTACGCCTGGCCGGAGAAGTACCGCCCGCACATCGTCGGCGAGCTGCCCTACGACCGGATGCTGGCCGCGTACCGGATGTACAAGGTCTTCCTCAACGTCAACTCGGTGCTCGACTCGCCGACCATGTGCGCGCGCCGCGTCTTCGAGCTGTCGGCCTGCTCGACCCCGGTCGTCTCCGGCTGGTCGCGGGCCATCGAGGAGACCTTCGGGGAGCTGATCCCGATCGCCCGCGAGCCGGTCGAGTCGTACAACCAGGTGCTGCACCTGATCAACAGCCCCGAGCTGCGCGCCCGGATGGGGCACCTGGCCATGCGCGAGGTGTTCGACAAGCACCTGTTCTCGCACCGCGTGGACCAGATCCTGTCGTTCCTCGGCAGGCCCACGCCGTCGCGCTCGCGCTCCATCTCGGTGGTGCTGCCGACCAACCGCGCCGCGCAGATCGAGCACGCCATCTCGTCGGTGGCCCGGCAGATCCACCGGCCGCTCCAGCTCGTCATGGTGCTGCACGGCCTCGACATCGACCCCGTCGTGGTGGCCGACAAGGCACGCATGGCGGGCATCACCGACGTCGTGGTGCTGCCCGCGGCGCCCGAGCTGTCGCTCGGCGCCTGCATGAACCTGGGCATCGCCGCCGCCGAGGGCGAGCTGATCGCCAAGATGGACGACGACAACCTGTACGGCGAGCACTACCTGTCGGACCTCGTGCGCGCCTTCGACTACACCAACGCCGAGCTGGTCGGCAAGGGCGCCCACTACTCCTACTTCGAGGGCAGCAACACCACCATGCTGCGCCTGCCGGGCCTGGAGCACCGCTACTCGTTCCTGGTGCAGGGCGGCACGTTCCTCGGCACGGCCGGCATGTTCCGCTCGTACGGCTTCGCCGACATCACCCGGGGCGAGGACACCCACCTGGTGCGCCGGCTGAAGGAGGACGGCGTCAAGATCTACTCGGCCGACCGGTTCAACTTCGTCTACTGGCGCAGCGCCGACGCGAGCATGCACACCTGGCAGGCCGACCACATCAAGCTGACCCGCAACGCCCAGTTCTCCTTCGTCGGCCGCCCCGACGACCACGTCCTGATCTGAGCCGGCCCGGACCGTTCGGACCCGTCCGGTCCCGGTCGTGCGGTGACCGGGACCGGCGGGCCGCTCAGCCGTGCAGTTTCGCCAGACGGTCGTCGGCGAGCCGGCCGAGCTCGTACAGGCCGTCGCGCTTGACCTTCTCGCCCACCACGAGCAGGCTCAGCACGGCCTTGCCCCGGCGCACCAGCACGGTGCCCACCTGGACGTCCTGCCCCCCGCCCGTGGCGGTGGTGAGGTAGGCGCGCGACTCGTCGCCGCGCCGCGGCATCGACAGCTCGCGCGTGCGATAGGTCACCTTCGTGCCGTTGACCGTCGCCGTGTAGGAGGTGCAGTCCTTGGACAGCGGCGCGGGGAACCCGGGCGCGGGCATCGAGACGATGGCCTCGGTGATCGACCCCTTGTCGGAGGCGAAGGCGACGACGGCGGCCGGCGCGCCGGCCACGTTCGGCTCGGTGGCGTCGAGCTGCGCGGCCTTGGCGCACTCGGGCCGTTCGGCGCTCGCCGCGCGAACCGCGGCGAGGCCCTTGCGGGTCGCCTCCAGGCGTCCGAAGAAGCCCGTCTCGGGCCCGTGGACGACCTTCATGCCCTGGGGCGGCGGCAGCAGCAGGGCGCGCAGCCGGCCCGCCTCGGCGGTGGCGGCGGCGACCCGCGCCGGGTTGGACCCGGCGCTCCCGGTGCTCCCGGCGCTCTCGCCGGCGGCGCATCCCGCCATGAGCGTCACGCCGGCACATATCCCGGAAAAAGCCTTGAGTCCGGAAAACCGGCTGACAGTGGATTGACGATTCGACTTACCCAGCATATTTCCGAACGCTAGAGGAAACGGCCTCGGCGAGGCCCCGCAACAGCGCTATTCATGGAATCGCGCGGTTTCATGGCGGCCATATGCATTCACCCCCATTCCCGGGCGAGCGGAGTCACCGTACGGGCTCGACCAGCAGCGGACCGGAGTCTCCGCATCCCAGCGGGCCCGAACGGGCGCACACCCCGCAAAGCGGCAATTCGCCGTAACAGGTCGCGCAAAAGTTTCTCGGAGCGCTGCGCGGCGTAGCGCGGCATTTGCCCGGCGTCATCATGATCCAGCACATGAGCGACATCGACCCGCGCCGGGCGCGCGACCTCGGGATGGACCGGCCGATTTCGCGCCGTGACTTCTTCGACGGCTTCGCCGTGGCCGCGGGAGCGGCGGCGGTGGGCGCGGTCACCGGGATCCCGCTCCTCCACGGCGGCCGCGGCGCGCGGCGGCCCGTGGAGCCCCCGTACCCGCCGGCGCTCACCGGGCTGCGGGGCGACGACCCCGACGCGCTCAGCGTGCCGCACGCGCTGCGCGACGGCCGCTTCTGGGAGCACGCCGGCGCGCCCCATCCCACCGGCGAGAGCTACGACCTGGTGGTGGTGGGCGCCGGCGTCAGCGGAGTCACCGCCGCCCACGAGTGGCTGCGGCGCGACCCGAAGGCCCGCGTGCTCGTCCTCGACAACCACGACGAGATCGGCGGGCACGCGCGGCGCAACGAGTTCAGGGGCGGCGCCCGGCCGGGACCGCTGATCGGGCCGGGCGGCTCGCCGTCGCTCGGCCCGCCCGAGGCGTGGACGCCCGAGGGCAAGGAGCTGCTCGCCCTCCTCGGCGTCGAGCCGGACACGCTGGCCGGCCGCGTGGACCGCGAGCTCTACCCGGGGCTCGGGCTGCGCAAGGGCGTGATGTGCGACCGGGAGGCGTTCGGGCACGACCGGCTGGTGGCCTTCGAGCCCGGCGGGCGGGCCGAGGACTGGGTGAGCCGCCTGCCGATCGCCGAGCAGGCCCGCCGTGACCTGGTCATGCTCTGCACCGACCCGCCCGACTGGTTCTCCGGGATGGCCGACGAGGAGAAGGAGCGGCGGCTGGCGGAGCTGACCTACTCGGCGTTCCTGCTGGAGGTGTGCGGGGTCCACCCGGACGTGGAGCGGTTCTGCCGCACGATGCCGTGCGCCCGCTGGGGCCTCGGCGCCGACGCCTTCGGCGCGATCGACGCCTGGGGGACGGCGCGCCGGTGGGACTTCCCCGGCTTCGGCGGCCTGGGCCTCGACCGGGGCAAGCCGTCGCGGTTCAACTCGCCCACGGTGCGCAAGGAGTGGGACGCGGGCGCGCCGGTCCGCTTCCCCGAGGGCAACCAGGCGCTGGTGCGGATGCTGGTGGGCCGGATGGTCCCCGGCTTCGCCGGCTCCTCGTCCGCGGACGGCGTGACCACGGCCGCCTACGACTACGCCCGCCTGGACCGGCCGGGCGGCCGGGTCCGCGTCCGGCTGTCCAGCCCCGTGGTGTCGGTGCGCGACGACGGCTCCGCCGCGACGGTCGGCTACTTCGACGGCTACCGGCTGAGGACCGTGAGCGCGGGGGCCGTGGTGCTCGCCTGCTGGCACACCGTCATCCCGTACCTCGTGCCGGAGCTGCCGGCCGACCAGCGGCGCGCGCTGCGGGCCGCCGTCAAGACGCCCGTGCTGCACGCCACCGTACGGCTGCGCGACTGGCGGGCCTGGCACCGTGCGGGGGTGCGGGCCGTGCGGTGGACGGGCGCGTACTGGTGCCAGACGGAGCTGGGACGGCCCGTGAGCGCCCCCGGCTACCAGTGCCCCACGGACCCCGCCGAGCCGATCCTGGCGCATCTGGTGGCCGCGCCGAGCCGCTCGGAGCTCGGGCCGGCCCGTGGGGCCGCCGCGGGCCGGCAGGAGCTCCTCAAGGTGCCGTACGAGGAGCTGGAGTACACGCTGCGCGACCAGCTCACCCGGCTGCTGGAGCCGCACGGCTTCGACCCGGCCGCCGACGTCGAGGCCGTCACGGTCAACCGGTGGGGGCACGGGTACGCGCCCGAGTACCGCAGGCCGTGGGACGGCTTCTACCCCGACGGCCCGCTCCCCGCGGAGGCCGCCCGGCGGCCGTTCGGCCGGATCGCGATCGCGAACGCCGACGCCGAGCCGGGGGGCGGCTTCGACTCCGCGGTCACGGCGGCCTACCGGGCGGTGGACGACCTGACCCGCTGACGCGCCGGCCCACCGCACGACCTGACCCGCCGACCCGACCGACGGCCTGGCCGGCCGACCTAACCGACGGCTTTCAGGGTGGCCTCCCAGAGGCGCTCGGCCAGGGCCGGGTCGGACATGGTGGCCGGCACCTCCCGGGGCTCCCGCCCGTCGAAGTACCGGCCCTGGTGCTCCACCCCGTCGCGGTGCGTGGCCAGGTGGACCAGGGTGCGCGCCCCGTGCTCGGGCGGCTTGGCGTACCCGGGCAGCGCCAGGAAGACCCGCATGAGCAGCGACCCGGAGGCGAACCCGGTGCGGATCACCCCCGGGTGGAAGCACGTGGCCGCCACCCCGCGGGCCGCGAGCCCGACCGTGAACAGCGCGTTGGCCTGCTTGGTGTCGCCGTACTGGAGCCAGCCGTTCCACCTGCGCCGCTCCCGCGACAGGTCGGCCGGGTCGAGCCGGCCGCTCCGGGCCGCCCGGGACGACGTGGTCACCACCCTCTCGACCCGGTCCCCCAGGGTTCGGGTCAGCACGAACGGCGCCAGATGGTTGACCTGAATCATGAGCTCGTGGCCGTCCGGGGTCACGGTCCGCTCGGTGCTCATGACCCCGGCGTTGTTGGCGAGCACCGCGATGCGCTCGTAACGCTCCGCGAGGCGGCCCGCGAGCGCCCGCACGTCCTCAAGCGACGTGAAGTCGCACGTCAGCACGTCGGCCTTCGGACCGGTCAGGCCGGCCGCCACCTCGTCGAGCCTGCGCCGGTCGCGGCCCACGAGTACCACCCGGTGCCCGCGGCGGGAAAGCTCGGCCGCCGCGGCGGCCCCGATCCCGGCGCTTGCCCCAGTAATCACGCTAATCATCCTGTTCCTCCCACTGCGCCGGGAGCTTAAACGGTGCTAGTCTCCTGTGCGATCTTCCGGAGGTGTATTTACACAAAAGGTGGAAATGCCCCTCGACTCCGAGGTTGGGACATGGGCTCGCGTAACCGGTCAATTCGGTTCAAGATCTTCTTATTGCTGCTACTACCCCTCCTATCTCTGAGCGCGTTGTGGGGGTTCGCCCTGAACCTCACGGTCGGTGATGGGCAGGCCCTCCTGCGGACCAACACCCTGTACCAGACGGTCGGGGTCACCTCGACCGAGCTGGGCCTCCAGCTTCAGGCCGAACGCGCCCGCTCCGCCGTGGCCGTCACCACGCGTGAGCTCACCAAGGACCTCGGTGCCCAGCGAGCCCGCACCGACAAGGCCGTCGCCGACTTCCGCCGCGCCGCCGTCGAGGCCGGCGACGCCGTCACCGCCGAGCTGCGCCGCCCCCTCGACACCCTCGACGGCGCGCTCGCCCGCCTCGGCTCCATCCGCGCCGACATCGACGCCGGCCTCAGCTCCCGCCTCGTGGGCATCAACGCCTACAACGCCGTCCTCGACGCCCTCTTCCGCTTCTACGACCACATGGTCTCCGTGCCCGACCTCCCGCTCTTCCAGCAGGCCACGGCCATGCAGGCGATGGGCAACGCCCGCGAGGTCATCGCCCGCGAGCACGCCCTGATCAGCGGCGCCCTGGTCGACGGGCAGCTCACCCAGCCCGAGGCCGCCGCGTTCACCGAGTACACCGCCACCCGCACGTTCCTGCACTCCCGCGGCCTGGCCGGCCTCGACGTCGCGCTGCGCGGGCCGTACGAGAAGGTCTTCGACGGCGCCACCTTCCGCGACTTCGCCCGGATGGAGAAGCGGATCGTCACCACCGGCGAGCCGCCGCCCGACGGCGCCGCCTGGAACGCGGCCGTCGGCCAGGTGATGGCCCAGCTCGACCGGCTCGGCGTCTCCTCCTCCGAGGTGCTCTCCGACCGCGCCACCGGGGCGGCCACCGTCATCCTCGTCCGCATCGGCATCGCCGGCGTCGTCGGCCTGATCGCGGTCCTCGCCTCGATCGTCATCTCGGTGCGCCTCGGCCGCCGCCTGGGCGCCGAGCTGGCCGGGCTGCGCGCCGCCGCGGTCGAGCTGTCGGAGGAGCGGCTGCCCGCCCTGGTCGAGCGCCTGCGCCGCGGCGACGACGTGGACGCCGCGAAGGACGTCAAGCCGCTCAAGGTCAGCGGCTCCGCCGAGATCACCGACGTGGGCCGCGCGTTCGCCTCCGTCCAGTGCACCGCCGTACGGGCCGCCGTGGGGCAGGCCGAGCTGCGCCGCGGCGTGAGCCAGGTCTTCCTCAACCTCGCCCGGCGCAAGCAGGGCCTGCTGCACCGCCAGCTCGCGCTGCTCGACAGCATGCAGCGCCGCACCCACGACCCCGACCGCCTGGAAGAGCTCTTCCGCGTCGACCACCTCACCACCCGCATGCGCCGCCACGCCGAGAGCCTCATCGTGCTGTCGGGGTCGGCTCCCGGGCGGGCCTGGCGCAAGCCGGTGTCCGTGCTCGACATCGTGCGGGCCGCCGTCGCCGAGGTCGAGGAGTACACGCGGGTCACGGTGGAGTCCATGCCGGCCGGCGCCATCGACGGCGGCGTCGCGGCCGACCTCACCCACCTGGTGGCCGAGCTGGTCGAGAACGCGACCCTGTACTCGCCGCCCGACACGCCGATCCACGTCCGCGGCGACCTGGTGAGCAACGGGTACGCGATCGAGGTGGAGGACCGGGGACTCGGGCTCCCCCAGGCCGAGTACGCCGCGATCAACGCGCGGCTGGCCCGCCCTCCGGAGTTCGACCTCGCCGACAGCGACCGGCTCGGCCTGTTCGTGGTCGGCAAGCTGGCCGAGCGGCACGGCATCCAGGTGATGCTGCGCCGCTCGCCGTTCGGCGGCACCACGGCGATCGTCCTGGTGCCGCGCTCGCTGGTCAGCGAGCAGACGGCGTTGACGGCCGGCGACGGCGACCGTGACACCGGCCGCGAGGCCGGCGAGGACACGGGCGGCGGCGCCGCCCGGAGCACCGCCTCCGGGCTGCCCAGCCGGACGAGGAAGAAGAAGGCCCTCGCCGTGGTGAGCGGCGGGACCCATGCCGGCCTGCCCACGCGGGTCCGGCAGGCGAACCTGGCACCCCAGCTTCGGGCGGACCCGACGCCCGAGCCGGAGCCGGAGCAGACGACGGAACGCTCTCCCGACGAGGTACGCGATCTGTTCTCCGCGTTCCAACGGGGAACCCAACGCGCCCGAGAAGAAGCAAAAGAGGAGGGGGAGGCATGAGCGCGCCCACGACCAACACCGGTGAGCTGAACTGGCTGCTCGACGACCTGACGACCAGGGTCGCGGCGGTCCGTCAGGCCGTGATCCTGTCGACCGACGGCCTGGCGGTGGGCTACTCCAAGGGGCTGACCCGCGAGGACGCCGAGCACCTGTCGGCCGTGGCGGCCGGGTTCCAGAGCCTCGCCCGCGGCACCGGACGCCACTTCGGCGGCGGCGACGTCCGCCAGACCATCGTGGAGATGGAGTCGGCGTTCCTGTTCGTGACCGCGGCCGGCCAGGGCACCTGCCTGGCCGTGCTGGCCGAGGCGAACGTCGACGTCGGTCACATCGCCTACGAGATGGCGATGCTGGTCAAGCGGGTGGGCCAGCACATCTCGACCAACCCGCGAAACACGGCGCCATGACGGAGACCCCCCAGTGGCTGGACGACGCGGCGGGACCGGTCGTCCGGCCCTACGCGCTCATCCAGGGGAGGACGAGGTCGTCGGGAGACGCCTTCGACCTCGTCGCCACCGTGACCGTCGTCAGGGAGCCCTCCGGCGAGGCGGCGGGCGAGCTGGGGCCCGAGCAGCGGCTCATCCTGCGGGCGGCGCGCTCCCCGATCTCGGTCGCCGACGTGGCCGTCGAGCTGGACCTGCCCATCGGGGTCGTACGGGTGCTGCTGGGCGATCTGCGTGACAACGGCCTCATCTCTGTGACCTCTCCCTCAGCGGCTCGGCAGCGTTCGAACGAGGGCATTCTCAAGGAAGTGATCAATGGACTCCGGGCTCTCTGACGACCCCGTGGCGCTGAAGATCCTCGTCGCGGGGGGCTTCGGCGTCGGCAAGACCACCCTCGTGGGCGCCATCAGCGAGATCAAGCCGCTGCGCACGGAGGAGGTGCTGTCGGAGCGCGGGATCGGCGTGGACGACATCGACGGCGTGGAGGCCAAGACCACCACCACCGTCGCCATGGACTTCGGCCGCATCACCATCCGCGACGGGCTGGTCGTCTACCTGTTCGGGACGCCGGGGCAGGAGCGGTTCTGGTTCATGTGGGACGAGCTGTCCTACGGCGCGCTCGGGGCCGTGGTCATCGCCGACACCCGGCGGCTGACCGACTGCTTCCCGTCCGTGGACTACTTCGAGCAGCGCGGCACGCCGTTCGTGGTGGCCGTCAACTGCTTCGACGGCGCCGAGCGGCACAGCGTGGACGACGTGCGGATCGCGCTCGACCTGGACCCGGACGTACCGGTGCTGCTGTGCGACGTACGGCGGCGCAGCTCCGCCAAGGAGGTCATGGTCACGCTGGTGGAGCACTCCCTGCGGACCCTGACCGCGGCGGGCTGACGCCCCGGCGCCCGCCCCCCCGACGCGGCGCCCCTCACGGCTCTGACGGGCGCTACAGCGCCCGCAGGCCGTTGATGACCTCTCTCAGCAGGTTCTCCGTCGCGCCCGTGCCCTTCGCGAGCGGCGGACGCACCGAGACCAGCCCGTAGTGCAGCAGGTCGCCCAGGAGCACCCGCACCACCCCGACGGGGAGCTGCAGCTCCGCGGCGAGCTCCACCACCGGCCTGGCCTGCGCGGCCACGGTGGCGATCAGCCGCCGGTGCTGCGCGCTCAGCTCCGCCTTGGCCGGCACCGGCAGGCCGCTGGCCACCACCGTCGCCAGCAGGTCGATCTCGGGCGCGGAGGACCTGGTGCGTCCACGGGCGACCGCGTACGGCCGCACCACCGGCCCGGCCTCCTCGTCCACCCACTCGGGCTCGCGGCTCACGACTGAGTTCCCCCATCCTGGTCGCTGTCCTGGCGCCCGCGCCGCCAGCCCGACTGGAGGGAGGACAGCAGGGCCCTGGCCTCCTCGGGCGAGCGCTCCTCGACGGACTTGGCGGGCTGGTGCTGCGTCTGGGTCCTGGAGGGCAGGCCGGCCCCCTGCCGGCCGCTCGGGGCTGACGCTCCGGCCCCCTGCTGCTGGAGCTGGGGCGGCAGGTTGGTCTGCCGCACGCGGCGGGGCAGCCCGGGCCCGGCGTCCGGCTGCGACTGCGCCTGCTGCGTCTGGGGCGCCTGGGCGCGGCGGGACGTGCGGACCCGGCGCGGCAGCCCGCCCGGCCCGGTGGCGCCTTCCAGGGAGAGGGCGGGCCCCTCGGGGCCGTCGGCGTCCTGCCGGACCACCGACACCGACACCGGCTCGAACACCGGCATGTCCAGCGGCGGCGGCAGCATCTCCACCAGCATCGAGGGGATGAGCACGATCGCCGTGGTCCCGCCGTAGGGCGACGGCTTGAGCGTCACCGAGATGCCGTGCCGGTTGGCCAGCAGGCCGACCACCGCGAAGCCGAGCTGCTCGGTCTGCGACGGGTCGAAGTCGGGCGGGGCCGCCAGGCGCAGGTTGATCGCGTCGCGCTGCTCCGGCGACATGCCGAGGCCGCGGTCCTCCACCTCGACCGCGAAGCCGCGGCCGACCATCTCGCCGCGCACCGACACCTCGTTGCCGGGCGAGGAGAACGAGGTGGCGTTCTCGATCAGCTCGGCGAACAGGTGCATGAGGTCGGCCACCGCCGAGCCGGAGAAGCCGCACTCGGGCATCGGGTAGACGCGGACCCGGGTGTACTCCTCGACCTGGGCCGCGGCGCCGTTCAGCACGTCCTCGACCGGGATGGTGCCGCGCCAGCGGCGTCCGGCCGAGCCGCCCGACAGCAGCACCAGGCCCTCCGCGTGGCGGCGCATGCGGGTGGTGAGGTGGTCGAGCCTGAACAGCCGCTCCAGCGCCTCCGGCTCCTCGGTCTGGCGCTGCATGTCGTCGAGCAGCCTGAGCTGGCGCTGGAGCAGCGTCTGGCTGCGCCGGGCCAGGTTGCGCAGCGCCTCGGAGACGCCCTGGCGGAGCCTGGCCTGCTCGACGGCCGCGTCCACGGCGGTGCGCTGGACGCTGTCGAAGGCCGCCGCGAGGTCCCGGACCTCGCTCGTGGTCTGGTCGGCCACGGTGATGGGCGGCGCTTCGGCGTCGACGTCCACGCTGTCGCCCCTGCGCAGCCGGGTCACCACGTCGGGCAGCTTGATCTCGGCCAGGTCCAGGGCGCTGCGGCGCAGGGCGCCGAGGTCGTGGGCGATGCGCCGGCCGGCCCGGATGGACACGACGACGGAGAAGATGACCGCGAGCAGCCCGAGCGCGCCCGCGATGCCGGCGCGGACGATGATCGTGATGCCGGCCGGCTCGATCCGGGCGAGCAGCGCGTCACCGGTGCGCCAGACGGCCTCGGTGTAGTCCTTCAGCACCGGGTCGGCCAGCTCGCGCCACATCTGCATGTTGACGGGCTCGCCCATGATGTACGAGTCGAGGGCCCGCTCCATCGTGGCGAAGCGGGAGGAGGTCGCCACCTTCTGCACCCGGGCGCGCAGCTCGGGGTCCATGTTGGCCATGGCCGACGGGAGGAGGTTCTGCCGGGCGCCGTCGATGCGGGCCAGCAGGTGCAGGTCGGTCATGCTCGGCTTGCCGTCGGCGGCCACGATGAGCGCGTGCTCGCGGCTGAGCAGCTCGCGCACCTCGTCGGCGGCGATCAGGCCGTGACTCTGCCGGGCCAGGTCCACGTCGGTGCTCACCGTGAACGTGGAGTACATGATGTGGACGATGTCGGAGATCTCGGAGTACTGCTGGATCAGCGACGAGGGGGTCATCTTGCCGGCGTCGACCTGCCGGCGCACCTCCGGCAGCCGCTCGATCGCCTCGAAGGCGCTCTTCAGCCGGTCGCGCATCTCCTGCGTCATGGCCGACTGGGTGCTCGGCGTCGTGCCGTTCTCGACCAGCTTGGCGCGGACCCGGTCCACCTTGACCCGGGCGTCGGTCAGCGCGGCGGGGTCGGTGGCGGTGCCCGCGAGCCGCTCGGCGGAGGCCAGGCGCTCCTGCTGGAGGTTGCCGACCATGCCGTCGGCGTAGTTGATGACGTTCGTCCAGATGGTCTGGGCCTTGAGCAGGTTGACGGCCTCGCCGATGGTGGTGGCGGCGGCGAAGGCCCAGAGCGCGACGAGAGAGACCAGGGGGATGACGAGCAGTGTCGAGATCTTGAATCTGATGGATCTGCCCGATGCCATGGTACCTGCTCCCGGATAGAAGATCGCGGGAGAGAATAGCACCGAAACAGGGGCGTTTAAGATCAACTAGCGATAAATCTGTGATAAGTCGGGAAATTGACGGCTTTTCCGACCCCACGGGCCCAGGCCAGCCGGGCCAGCCACCCCGCCAGGACCAGGAGCGACGCCACCTCCGCGGCCAGCAGCAGCCGCTCCACCAGCCCGATCATCACCCCGCCGCCCGGCAGGGCCACGTACGTGATCGCCAGCAGCCCGAACCCCCCGGCGAGCGCCAGCCACTCCATCACCCGCGCCACCGGCTTCCACGCCGCGTCGGCCGCCAGCCGCGGCACCATGAGCGCCGCCGCCGCGGGCAGGCTCACGAACGCCGCCACCGACACGTACCGGTGGATCTGCGCCGTGAGGGTGAGGTCGTGGCCGATGGGCGTGGTCGGCACCACCGCGGCGACGACCAGCGCGGCCGACCACACCAGCAGCAGCCGCTCGGGGATCCCCCGGACCGGCGCCCCCGCCGCCCGCAACCCGCCCAGCAGCGCCAGCGACCCCAGCCCCATGACGGCCATCGCGACCTCCGTGACGCCCCCGCGGTCGGACACGGCGTACTCGCTGATGGTCACGTTGAGCGGGTCGAGGTACGGGTCGGGGCCGAACTGCCCGGCCACGACCGCGACGACGGCGGAGACCATGGACAGGCACGCCACGAGCGCGTAGACGCCGACCCGGGCGCCGGCGCCCCCGAACCGGTACCCGGAGCCCTCCCCCGGAGCCCCGGCGGCCCTCGGCGCGACCCGAGCCCCGGAGGCGACCCGCGCCTCGGAGGCGACCCGCGCCTCGGAGGCGACCCGCGCCCCGGACGCGACCCCTGCCTCGGACGCGACCCGCGCCTCGCCCTGAGGCGTGGTCGCGGGGGCGATCCTGTCCTTCACTGCCGTCATGCCCCTACCCTCCCGCCCGCACCGGGCCGCGGGCATCAGGCCACACCCCGGGAGCGCCCCTGATCCCTCCTCAGGGTCCCCTAGGGGTCCGGCGGACGGGCGAGGACCAGGTGATGCGGGTACGCCAGCCCGAGGAGAGACCGCACGAAGAGCAGAGGGACGACACCTCATCATCAGATACCTGCGAGGAATCAGCACGAGGCTTACCTGGGTGTGCAGGAGGATGGGAGATGTGGCGCAGACCGTGAAACGGGCCTACAGGTACCGCTTCCACCCGACCCCCGAGCAGACCGAAGAGCTTGCCCGGACGTTCGGCTGTGTTCGCCCTCGTCTACAACAAGGCCCTGGAAGAGCGCACCCGCGCCTACACGCTGGAAGGACGTCGTGTCTCCTACGTGGAATCGTCCGCAGCACTGACGGCATGGAAGCGCAGCGGCGACTACGACTTCCTGTCGCAGGTGTCGTCCGTGCCGCTTCAGCAGGCCCTGCGCCACCTCCAGGCGGCGTTCGCGCACTTCTTCGCCAAGCGGGCCAAGTACCCGACGTTCAAGAGCAAAAAGAAGTCGCGCCTGTCGGCGGAGTACACCCGTAGCGCGTTCCGCTGGCGGGATGGCACCTTGACGCTGGCGAAGATGAACGCGCCGCTGAACATCGTGTGGTCGCGCCCCCTTCCCGGGGGTGCGGACCCGTCCACGGTCACGGTGTCGAAAGACGCGGCCGGACGCTGGTTCGTCTCCATCCTGGTGGAGGAGAAGATCCGTCCGCTGCCGCCGGTCGAGGCGTCGGTGGGCGTGGACGCGGGCGTCCACGCCCTGGCCACCCTGTCCACCGGAGAGAAGATCGTCAACCCTCGTCACGAACGGCGAGACCGTCGCAAGTTGGCCAAGGCGCAACGTGCACTGGCTCGTAAGGAGAAGGGTTCGAACAACCGGGCCAAGGCCCGGCTTCGCGTGGCCAAGGTGTATGCCCGGATTGCCGACCGCAGACACGATCACCTGCACAAGGTCACCACACGGCTTGTTCGCGAGAACCAAGTGATTGCCGTGGAGGACCTGACCGTCCGCAACATGGTCAAGAACCACAGTCTGGCCCGAGCTGTCTTCGACGCCTCCTGGCGGGAGCTGCGGGGCATGCTGGAGTACAAAGCAGCCTGGTACGGGCGTGAGTTGGTGGCGGTGGACCGCTGGTTCCCGTCGTCGAAGCTGTGCTCGGCGTGCGGGGCCTTGCACGACAAGATGCCGCTGAACATCCGCGAGTGGACCTGTGCGTGCGGCGCGGTTCACGACAGGGACGTGAATGCGGCCAAGAACGTGCTCGCCGCCGGGCTGGCGGAGAGCTGAAACGCCTGTGGAGCTGGTGTAAGACCTCAACGAGAATTCTCTCGGGCGGGCAACCGGTGGTGAAGCAGGAAACCTCACGGGCGACCGTGGAACTCCCCCTCGTTCACGAGGGGGAGGATGTCAAGATGCTCAACCCGCTGCGGGGGGACGGCCGCCGCCACGGGGGCCGTCGAGCAGGCCGTCCACGTCCTGCGCAAGGCCCTCGGCACGGGCTGACCCCCCGAACCGCGCCTACCGCCGGCGCCCGGCGGCCCGACCCGCGACGGCCGCCGGAAGCGCCCTGACCGGCCACAGCCGTCGCGCGAGCCCCCGAGGGCCCTGAGCCCCGGAGGTCACCCGGAACCTGAGGCCCCGGAGCGTCCGAGAAGCGTGGAGGCCCGCGCGACGCGGACACCCCCGGAACGGGCGCGTTCGAGAATCGGGTCTGTGGGGCGGTCAGCGCGGGCGGTCGAGGATGTGGGGGCGGGCCGCGGCGTAGCGGTGGCGGATGTCCGGCACCGCGTCGG
This sequence comes from Nonomuraea rhodomycinica, assembly GCF_013363995.1. GTDB lineage: Bacteria > Actinomycetota > Actinomycetes > Streptosporangiales > Streptosporangiaceae > Nonomuraea > Nonomuraea rhodomycinica. Next base: position 73,609 of record NZ_JABWGO010000015.1, read on the forward strand.
CCTCGTAGACCTCCGCCTCCTGCGACGACCAGTCGACGTCCCCGTCCAGCAGCCAGGCCGCCTGGTAGGCCGCGCCGTCGGCGACGTACTCGCCCGGCGGAGGCGCCAGCACCGGCCGGCCGAAGACGGTGGGCGCGATGCGGCGGACCGCCTCCGAACGGGCCCCTCCGCCGATCAGCAGCACCCGCTCCGGAGAGCGGCCGAGCGCGTCGAGGCCGTCGGCCAGGCCGCACAGCATGCCCTCGATCGCGGCCCGGGCGAGGTGGGCCGGGGTCGAGGTGGCCAGGGTGAGGCCGTGGACGGCGCCCGTGGCGGTGGGCTGGTTGGGGGTGCGCTCGCCTTCGAGGTACGGCACCAGCGTGAGGCCGCCGGCACCGGCCGGGGCCTGGAGGGCCAGCTCGCCGAGCCGGTCCAGGCCGACACCCGTGAGGCGTGCCGCCGCGTCCATGACCCGGGCCGCGTTCAGCGTGCACACGAGCGGCAGGAACCGGCCCGTCGCGTCGGCGAACCCCGCCACCTGGCCGCTCGGGTCGGCGCTCGGCGCGTCGGAGACGGCGAACACGGTGCCCGAGGTGCCGACCGAGACCACGACGTCCCCGGGCCGGGCGCCCACGCCGAGCGCGGCGGCCATGTTGTCACCGGTGCCCGGCGCGATGCGCGTACGTCCCGCGTCACCGCCGTGGCTCGGACTCCCCCCGGCGGCGGCCGGGGTGGCGGCGTCGGCGACCGGGCCGAGGACGCGCGGCAGCAGCGGGACCGCGCCGAAGGCCGCCTTCAGCAGATCGGTGCGGTACGCCCCCGTGGCCGGGGACCAGTAGCCCGTGCCCGAGGCGTCGCCCCGGTCGGTGGTCAGGTGGTCGAGCGGCGGGGGCGGCGCGTCGGCCCACGCGTCGAAGGGCAGCCCGAGGGCCCCCGCGAGCCGCCAGGTGAGCCAGTCGTGCGGCAGGCACACCGCGGCCACCCGGCGGGCGTTGCCGGGCTCGTGCTCGGCCAGCCAGCGCAGCTTGGTGATCGTGAACGAGGCCACGGGCACGCTGCCCACCGCCTCGGCCCACGCCGCGGGACCGCCCAGCTCGGCCACGAGCGCCGCGGCGGCCTCGGCCGAGCGCGTGTCGTTCCAGAGCAGCGCGTCGCGGACGACCTGGCCCGTCTCGTCGAGGCAGACCAGGCCGTGCTGCTGCCCCGCCACGCTGATCGCGGCCACGTCGTCGAGCCCGCCGGCCTCCTCGGCGGCTCGCAGGAACGCGGCCCACCAGTGCGCCGGGTGGACCTCGGTGCCCTCGGGGTGGGCCGCCCGGCCCTGGCGTACGAGCCGGCCGGTGGCGGCGTCGCGGATGACGACCTTGCAGCTCTGCGTCGACGAGTCGACCCCGGCGACCAGCGTCATGCGGTCACGTCCTGGACGCCGCCGTACGGGAGGGGAAGGTGGATGTTAGCGCTACCCATGGCCACGATGCTGCACGAACCACACCGGCCATCACAAGCCCGCCGGCCGTCCGAGCACATCCGGGCACCGGAATCGTGAGCGCCGCCCCGCCACCACCGCACTCCCGGCGCGCCGCCACCGCAGTCACCGCGGCATCACCGCAGTCCCTGCCCTGCAGTCAGCGCGCCCTCGCCTCGCCGCCACCGCAGTCCCCGCCGTGCCACCACCGCAGTCCCCGCCGTGCCACCAGCGCGCTCCGGCCTCGCCGCCACCGCAGTCCCCGCTGCGCCACCACCGCACCCTGCCTCACGGCACCGCAATCTCGTCTCTGCCACCCCACGCTCTCGGCCGCAGGGATCGAGAGCCTGGCAGCGCCGTTCGCCATATCTCGCGGCGGCGGCGACCACGGCCCGGCCGCCATGGGCGTGACAGCGGGATCGCGGTCCCCACCGCCGCGGAGCGGGCCTCCGGAGACCGGGCACCGGGCGCCGCCGCCTCCTGCGGCACGGCCACCCCGCTTCGAGCACCGGCTGTCGGGCGCCGGGCGCAGGCTCGAAGCGACGGGCGGTCGCCACCCCGGCCGCCGGCGGTCCGAGATCGCGGGTCAGCGGCAGGTCACAGGCCGGAGGGGTCGCGGCCCACGCTGATCTCTTCAGCGATCTTGCGCAGCTCGGGACCGTCGAGACCGGGCGCCTTGGGAAGCTGGCGTACCAGCGCGTCGAGCACCACGGGCACCGGCGCACCCGCCAGCCGCCCCGCGATCCCGTGGACCGCCCTGAACAGCGCGTCGTCCATGTCGTGCATCCCCCGCTCCTCCGTCCGGTCGCGCGGGGCCTCCGCTCCCCGCGGGGCCGAGGCCACTCCCCCGGCCACCCGCGCAACGCTACGACCTGCCACCGACAGTTTCCGCGCTAGCGGCGCAGCGTGTCCGCGACCGCGGGGAGGCGCCGGGCGAACGGCGCGGGCCGGCAGGTCCGAGTGGGCTCGTCGCCCGGTCAGCCGGTGCGCGTCATGTCCGGGTCAGCGTTCCAGGCGGGCGCGGACCGTGGCGCAGATGTCGTCGAGCGCCCGGATCTGCTCGGGGTCGAGCACGTCGAACAGGCTCCGCCGGACCTCCTCGACGTGGCCCGGCGCGGCGGCCGCCAGGGCGGTGAAACCCTCGTCCGTGAGCACCGCGAAGTTGCCGCGCCCGTCCTCCGGGCAGCGCTCGCGGCGCACCCACCCGCGCTCCTCCAGCCGCGCGACCGCGTGCGACAGGCGGCTCTGCGAGGACTGCGCCCACGTGGCCAGCTCGCTCATGCGCATGCGGCGCTCCGGCGCCTCCGACAGCCCCACGAGGATCACGTAGTAGGTGTGCGGCAGTCCGCTGTCGCGCTGCAACTGGCGGTCGAGCGCCGCGTACAGGAGCTGGGTGGCGGCCACGAAGTTGCGCCAGGTGCGCTGCTCGTCGTCATCCAGCCATCGGGTCATGGGATGCATTTTACTTGAACTCTCATATACATTGGACATGGCCTGCTGAAAGGGGAAAAAGCAATGCCGGTCCAGCGACTCAACCACGCGGTCCTGTACGTCCGTGACGTGGAGCGGAGCGTCGCCTTCTACCGGGAAGCCCTCGGCTTCGAGGTGGTCATGGGCATGCGGGGGGCCGCCTTCCTCCAGGCTCCGGGTTCGACCAACGACCACGACCTCGGCCTGTTCGAGATCGGGGCGGGCGCGGGGCCGTCGCCCGCCGGGCGCACCTCGGTCGGGCTCTACCACCTGGCCTGGGAGGTCGACACGCTCGACGAGCTGGAGCGCATCGCCGCCCGGCTGAGCGAGATGGGCGCGCTGGTCGGCGCTTCGGACCACTCCACCACCAAGGCACTGTACGCCCAAGATCCCGACGGGCTGGAGTTCGAGGTGTCGTGGCTGGTCCCGGCCGCGCTGATCGACGACGAGGTGCTCGCCGCGCGCAGCTCGGTCCGGCCGCTCGACATCGCCGCCGCCAAGCAGCGGTACGGCGGGCAGACCCGCGGCGGCGTGGGCGTCTCCGTTCCCGCCTGAGGCCCGCACCGGGGAGGCGCGGTAGGAAACGATCGGGGCGCGAGAGGTACCGTGGCCTTGTCCGACTCCCGCGCCTTGGAGAACGGTCATGTCGAGCGATCCTGATCACGTGCTCGACGCCATCGACGGCGTCGTCGACGAATGGGAGGCGCTGAGCGCCGACGCGATGCGCTGGGTCCCTCCCGAGAAGAAGCGGACGGACCTGGTGGGCGAGGTGACCGAGATCTTCGCTCCGCTCACCAACGCCCTGGCCGAGGCGTTCCGCCCGCTGGGCGACGCCGTGACGCGCCTGCTGGACGGGCTCGCGGGCGGCGACGGCAACGGCGATGACGACGGCACCGGCGGCGGCAACAGCGGCGGCAGCGAGGGCAGCACCGACGCCAACGGCGACGAGCGCTGAGACCCGCAGGCGCCCGGTCGCGTTCCCGGCGGGCCGCGAAGGGCATCAGCCGAATCCACCAGGGTTGTTAGGTTGATGGCATGGCATCGCTCGGGACGCTCCTCCGCCACGTGCACGAGGTCATGGACGGCGCGATCGCGCAGCTCTACGCCGATCTCGACATGCCCGACTACCGGCCGCGCTTCTCGCCCACCGTCCGGGTTCTCGCCGCCGAGGGCCCCATGGCGATCCGCGACCTGGCCGCCGCCGTCGGCGTCACCCACTCGGCGGCCAGCCAGACGGTCCACCAGATGAGCCGCGCGGGCTTCGTCACGCTGGAACGCGGCGCCGACGGACGGCAGCGCGTCGTCCACCTCACCGAGCGCACCCGGGCGGCGCTGCCCGCCATCGAGGCCGAGTGGGCGGCCACCACCCGGGCGGTGGCCGAGCTGGAGAAGGAGCTGCCGGCGCCGCTGACCGCCGTGCTGGAGGCCACCGCCGAGGCGTTGCGCCGCCGCTCCTTCCACGAGCGGGTCACCGCGCACCACCGCCCGTGAGACCGGGCGAAGGCCGGTTCAGGACTCCATGGGCAGGCCCAGGTGCTCGGCGATCGCGGCCGTCACCGGCGTGACCGTGGGCAGCGGCGGGCCGGCGAAGTGGCCCGGCTTGTGCGCCCGCAGCAGCAGCTCGCCGCTGCGCTCCCAGTCGAACCCCTTGCGGCCGAGCAGCCCGGCGAACACCTCGCTCGCCTTGGCCGGGTCGCGCTCGGCCAGGCGCTGGAGCGGCACCGGCGACACGGTGTCGCCGCGCAGGTAGGCCGACAGCAGGTCGCGGTACGCGGCCCGGACGACGAGCGAAGGATCGTTGAACAACTCCTCCAGCTGCCCGAACTCCGCGTAGTAGCCCAGCCCCGCCACCTCGTCGAAGATCAGGCCGACCGTTCGCGCCGCCGCCAGCGGGGCGGGCGGGTCGATGTCGCGGGGCGGCGGGCCGCCGAGCCGCGCCACCTGGTGGGCGAGGTAGCCGCGGACCATCTCGGCGACGTCGGCGCCGGGCAGCACGATGAGGTCGGCCCCGAAGTACTCGGTGAAGCACCGGCGCTGCGCCCGCTGCGCCTCCCTCGCCTGGGCGAGCAGCACGGGATTGCGGAAGACCCACTCCGGGTGGGCGAGCGCGAGCCGCGCGGCGACCTCCACGAGGGTGTCGCGCGCGCCGGCGGTGTGGACGGCCGGCGGCGCGCTGATCAGCCAGTCGGCGCCGAGCGGGATCAGCCGTCCCACGACGAACATGCCGGGCTCCAGCGGCGCGAACGCCCCCTCGCCCAGGTTGGAGAAGGCCCGGTAGACCAGCTCGTCGACGAGGTTGAACAGCAGCACGGCCGCCTCGTCCACGGCCCGCACCTCGAACACTCCCTCGACCACGATCTTCCAGCTGGCCACGAGCTCCACGTCGGCGCGGTCGAGCCCCGGCGTCTCGGCGAGGAAGCGGTCCACGACCGTGTCGCCGCCGGGCAGCGCGTGCTGGTGGGCGAAGAAGTCGACGGGCAGGAACGCCGCCGCCTCGTCGGCCGGCGTCTCGTCGGAGTAGAACCGGTCGAGCACCACGCCCAGCTCGGCGGCGAACCGCCCCGAGGTGGCGAAGTGGACCAGGTCGGCCTTCAGCTCCACAGCCCGCGCAAGTCTGCTCATCATCACCCTCCGTGCCCGGAGCGGCACAATGCGTCCCGCGTACGGAGTGACACTAACCGGCGACGCTGTGCTCACGCGGGCGGTTCGGGCAACTCGTGGGCCCGGCCTACACCTCGCCGGCGGTCTCCGTCTCCAGCGCGGAGTGCCTGCGGCTGTAGCTGAAGTAGATGATCAGTCCGATCACGAACCAGACGGCGAAGCGCAGCCACGTGAGCGGGTCGAGGAACGTGATCAGCCAGATCGAGAAGACGACCCCGATGGCCGGCACGAACGGCATGCCCGGCGTGCGGAACGTCCGCGGCAGGTCCGGCTGGCGGTACCGCAGCACGATCACCGCCACGCAGACCACCACGAACGCCAGCAGGATCCCGATGTTGGTGAGTTCGGCCGCCTCCCGGATCGGGAGGAAGCCGGCGATCAGGGCAGAGGCCACGCCCACGATCCAGGTGACCCGCGTGGGCACCCGCCGCACCGGGTGGAGCTTGGCGAACCACAGCGGCAGCAGCCCGTCGCGGCTCATCGAGAACCACACCCGCGTCACGCCCAGCATGAACGTGAACATGACGGTCAGGATGCCGATGATGGCGCCGACCGCGATCACGGCGGCCAGACCGCCCAGCCCGACCGAGGCGAACGCCGAGGAGAAGCCGCTCTCCGGGTCGATGTTCTTGTAGTTCTGCATGCCGGTGAGCACCAGGCACGCCAGCACGTACAGGATCATCGAGATGACGAGCGAGTAGATGATCGCCTTCGGCATGTGGCGCTGCGCGTCCTTGGACTCCTCGGCGGCGGTGCTCATCGCGTCGTAGCCGAAGACGGCGAAGAACACGGTGGCCGCGCCGGTGATCGCGCCGCTGACGCCGAACGGGAAGAACGGCGAGTAGTTGCCGGTGTCGATGTAGAAGAAGCCGACCACGACGACGAGCAGCACCACGGCAACCTTGAGCCCGACCACGAACGTCTCGAAGCGGGCGGCGGTGCGGATGCCGAGGTTCAGCAGGGCCGCGATCAGCAGGCACAGGATGACCGCGAACAGGTCCACCCGGTGGCCCGCGCCCGTGCCCGGCGCGCCGAGCATCCAGGCCGGCAGCTTGAACCCGAGCTCCTGCACCAGGAAGCCGAAGTAGCCGGAGATGCCGATGGCCACGACGGCGACGATCGCGGTGTACTCCAGCAGCAGGTCCCAGCCGATGAACCAGCCGACGATCTCACCGAGCACCGCGTAGCCGTAGGTGTAGGCCGAGCCGGCCTTCGGGATGAGCCCGGCGAACTCGGCGTAGGAGAAGGCCGCCGCCGCGCTCGCGATGCCGGCGATGAGGAACGAGACGACCACGGCCGGTCCGGCGGTCTCGTGGGCAACGGCGCCGGCCAGGGCGAAGATGCCCGCGCCGATGATGCCGCCGATGCCGATGGCGGTGAGCTGCCACAGGCCCAGCGTCCGTGACAGCTCCCCCTCGTGCTCGTGCGCGATCTGGTCCACGGGTTTGCGCCGGAAGACACCGCGAGAAGACACCATGACGATCCTCCTGAGCAAGGTTCGGCCCCGCGGGTGGACCTTCCCGCCGGTGCCGCACCTATGCCGGGACGTTGTCGCAGCTCAACCGGCGCGTACGCGGGCTGAGCGCCAGCCCGGCGGCCAGGCAGGCGAGGGGGATGGCGGGAACCACGTACCGGACGTCGAAACCGGCGAGGAACGGCGGCGCCACGATCAGCGCGGCGGCGGCCAGGCCGGGCAGCAGGGCGTCGCCGCGGCGCCGGACGACGGCGAGCGGCAGCGTCCCGGCCAGGGCGAGCGCCAGCAGCGGGAACGGCAGGTAGCCGAAGCGCTGGTAGGCGCGCAGCAGGCCCGCGTACGGCTCGTGGATACGGGTGGCGGCCGGGCCGCCCTCGTACGCCTCGGCGACCGGGCGGACCGACGGTCTCAGGGGCCGTTCCTCGAAGGGGAACCAGTACGGGTTCGTCCGCTTCGTGGCGGCCGCGCGGCTCGTGGTGCGCTCCCAGCGCAGCAGCCACCGCAGGTCGGAGCCGGCGGCGGCCAGGTAGTCGCCGGGCTGGGCCAGGACGGCGGCGCGGGCGAACCGGCCGGCCAGGGCGTTCCGGTCGCCGTGCGCCTTCCTGATGGGCGACCAGGGCGCCCACAGCCAGAACGGCGGCGCGGGGCGGCCGGCCACGGGCGTGTCCGGGCAGAGCGGCGCCAGCCGGGGCTCCGGCCGGATCACCGAGCAGTCGGCGAACGTCATGGTCCGCGCCCACAGGAACAGGCCGTCGGCCCGGGTCAGGCCGAAGACGCCGCTGGTGGCCGCCATCCACGTCGCGTACGCCAGCAGCGGCGCGAGGCCGGCGACCGCGAAGGCGCCCCACACCCGCCATCCGGTACGGCGCAGCAGCAGCCGGGCGCCCGCGAGCGCGAGCACCATCACGCCGACCGTCCGGGTGAGCGCGGACAGGCTCAGCACGAGTCCGGCGAGCGCGGCGGTCGCCGGGGTGACGCGCCGCCGCAGCAGCACCAGCACCCCGCCCGTGGCCAGCACGGTGAACAGCGCGTCGGCCATGACCATGTGTTCGAGCAGGACCAGGAACTCGTCGTACAGCAGCGGCGTCACCAGCGCGGTCGCGCCCCAGCCGGGCAGTCCCCGCCGTACCAGCAGCGCGTACACCGCCGCGGCCAGTCCCACCCCGAGCAGGTGCTGCACGGCCGTGACCAGCGCGAGGCCGGGGCCGGGGGCGAGGGCGCCGAGGAACAGGGAGTACCCCAGCGGCCGGAACGCCCCCGGCACCGGCCTCGCGGCCGACTCCAGGTAGGCGAAGGAGTCGGCCCAGAAGAACAGCGCCGGCCGGTACCCGAGCATCGCCAGCCCCCGCAGGGCGAGCCCGAGCACCAACGCGACGGCGAACGGAACGTGCCGCCCTCCGGACCGGCGCCCGGGCGGGCGCCCGCTTCCAAGCAGGCGCCCGCTTCCGGGCAGGCGCCCGCTTCCGGGCAGGCGTCTGTTTCCGGGCAGCACGAAACGAACGGCGGGCGCCGTCATGAGGTCCCCCTGGGCTGTGGGTCAGCCGGGTTCCCCCACGCGCGAGCCCCCGCCGACGTGGTCGTCTGTCGGTTCTTGGCCTCTCACCGCGAGGCCGTTACCGCCCCAGGCGGGAACGGCCTCGTCCGTGTATTGCCGTCAGACCCGCGAAAGGTTCACGCCGCCGGGAGAGTGGTCACTCGGCGGGCCGGGGAGGCGAGCCGGGCAGGCCCAGGGTGCGGTGGAGCATGTGGTGCATGTGGGAGCGGAAGCGGCGCTGGGCGCGCGGGTCGTCGGGCCCGCGGCGCGCGCCGCTCTTGTCGATCACCCCGCTCAGCACGAAGCTGTGGATGCACCAGATCATGGTGCTGACCGTGTAGGGCACGTCCGCCTCGGGGTCCACGTCGAGCATCGAGTTGATGGTGTCGATGACGAGCTGAGCCAGCGGCAGGACGTAGGCGGGTTCGAGCCCGGTGACGTCGCTGGCGTCGGACAGCCAGCGGTGCGTCCACAGGGCGGGATGCTCGGGGCACTCGACGCAGAAGTCGATGTAGCGGTCGATCAAGTGGTGCAGCGCCGCGACCTTGGCCGCCACCGGGGCCGCCACGAGCTCCTGGACCGCCTCCTCCAGGACGACGCGGTGGGCCTCGTTGGCCCGCTCCATGACCGCGAGGTACAGCTCGCGCTTGCTGCCGACGTGGTAGCTGACGGTGGCCACGTTCAGCCCGACGGCCTCGGCGATCTGCCTCGTGGAGGTGCCGTCGTACCCGAGTCCGGCGAAGAGCTTCGTCGCGACCTGGAGGATCATCTCTCGCTGATGTGTGTCACCTGAAATCACCCCGTGAGGATAGGTGTCGCTTTTGTCCCCCTCAATCACTTGATGGGCAGATTTACGATAAATCGCGGCAAAGCGTTTCGCCGCGCCTCCTGGTCCCGCGTGATCTTCATGACCACGTACGCCGCCAGCGCTCCCGTACCCGCCCAGGACAGCGATCCGATCACGTCCACCCGCGCCAGCTCGCGCAGGGACTCCAGGTCCGCCCGCCCGAGCAGCGCGGCCACCACGTCGAGCACCCAGAAGCTGATCACGAACGCGTTCCACCAGACCCAGACCAGGACCGAGCGGCGCGCCAGCGGGAGCGACGGCACCGGCGCGCCCGGCTTGGAGGCGTTCCAGACGTCCTCCACGACCTGCTTGGGGAACCACAGGTTGACCACCGGCACGAACCAGCCCAGGATCACCCACGGCCGGGCCCGCCGGTGCGGCCCCGGCGCCAGCACCTCGGCGTTCCCCCGCACCCGGTGCAGCCACGTCAGGAACGCCACCGCGGCCAGCGCGAACACCGCGACCTTCACGTACGCCGCGCCGAGCAGCAGCGTGTCGGTGACCTCCACCTCGAGGGAGCGCACGGAATCCGAGTCGACGAGCATCCGCTCGATGATCGTGACCCGCCACAGGCTCAGCCCGGACCCCACGACCCGCACCAGGGCGTAGACGGCCAGCATCACCACGGCCCCCAACGCCAGCCCCCGCACCGGCCGCACGCCGGCGGCAGGTATCGCCGGATCCATGGATCTCCCTTCCACAAACCCCGAGAAGCGCCAGTATGACGGCACACTCCACCGTTCTTGATCGGAACGGTCGGAACTAGACCCTTGAACATCCGGGCGCCGACGGGCAAGATCATGCTGCCTATCAGGAGGTCGTTCCCATGCGCGTGATCATCGCCGGCGCCGGCATCGGAGGGCTCACGACGGCGTTGAGCCTGCACGCCGCGGGCATCACGGACGTCGTCGTCCACGAGTCCGTCCAGGAGATCCGGCCGCTCGGCGTCGGCATCAACATCCTGCCGCACGCCGTGCGCGAGCTCGTCGAGCTCGGCCTCGGCGACCGGCTGGCCCGGATCGGCGTGCCGACCGGGGACCTCACGTTCGTCAACCGCTACGGGCAGACGATCTGGTCCGAGCCGCGCGGCGAGGCCGCAGGCTACAGGTGGCCGCAGTACTCGATCCACCGCGGCCGGCTCCAGTTCATGCTGCTGGACGCCGTACGGGAGCGGCTGGGCCCGGACTCCGTGATCACCGGCTCTCCGGTCACCGGCCTCGACCACGACGCCGACCTGCTCGTGGGGGCCGACGGGATCCGGTCGAGCGTACGGGCCGCGATGTTCCCCGACGAGGGGGAGCCGCTGTGGAGCGGCGAGGTCCTGTGGCGCGGCACCACCTACAGCAAGCCGTTCATGACCGGCAGGTCCATGCTCATGGCCGGCGACGACGTGCAGAAGGTGGTCATCTACCCCATCGCCCCGCCCGAGCCCGACGGCCGCGTGCTGATCAACTGGGCCATCCAGCGGCAGGCCGCCGAGACCGTGCCGAGGGGCGACTGGAACCGGCGGGTGGAGATCGACAAGTTCCTCCACCATGTCGCCGACTGGCGCTTCGACCAGCTCGACATCCCCGAGCTGATCAGCGGCGCCGAGGCGGTGTACGAGTACCCGATGGTCGATCGCGACCCGCTTCCGTACTGGTCGAAGGAGCGCGTCACGCTGCTGGGCGACGCCGCCCACCCCATGTACCCGACCGGCTCCAACGGCGGCACCCAGTCGATCATCGACGCCCGCGTGCTCGCGTACGCGCTGGCGACCGGCCGGGGCGTGGAGTGGTACGAGGAGCAGCGCCGGCCGACGACCGCGCAGATCGTCGCCTCCAACCGCAAGGACGGCCCCGAGGTGGTGCTGCGGCTGGCGCACCAGAAGGCGCCGGAGGGGTTCGCCGACATCGAGGACGTCATGCCGCTGGCCGAGCTGGAGGAGATCGCGAGCGGATACAAGAAGACGGCGGGCTTCCTGCCCTCGGTGCTGAACGAGCGCCCCTCCTGGTCCGTGCCCGCCTGACCTGCCGGCGGCCCGCGCGACGCCCTTCGGCGACCGCGCGGCCTCGGGAGGCCGCGCGGCGTCACCTGACCCGCGTCACAGGTCCGTCGCGATGATCTTGTCGATGTTCCGCTCGGCGAGGGCGGTGATCGTGACGAACGGGTTCACGCTGGTGTTGCCGGGGATCAGCGCGCCGTCCATCACGTACAGGCCCGGGTGGCCGGCGAGCCGGCCGTAGTTGTCCGTGGCCTTGCCCAGTACGGCGCCGCCGAGCGGGTGATAGGTGAGGTGGTCGCCCCAGATCTTGTACGTCCCGAAGAGGTCGGTCCGGTAGATCGTCCCCTCCTTCGCGTTGATCTTGTCGAAGATGGTTTTTGCCATGTCGATGGACGGCTGCTTCCAGGCGGTCTGCCAGTTCAGCTCCACCGCGCCCGTCGCGGCGTTCCAGCCGAACTGGCCGCGGTTCGGGTTCTTGGTGATCGACAGGTAGAACGAGGCGAACGTCTCGATCCCGGTCGGCAGCGGCGCGACCTCGGCGAACGCCCCTCCGGCCGCCCAGTTGTCGATGCCGCTGCACGGGATGGTCGACTGGTGGGCCCCGGTCGGGTCCCACAGGTGGTTGGCCCGGCCGCACATGACGTTGCCGTTGTCGCCCCAGCCCCTGCCGACCTCGCCGTTGAGGTTGGGCAGCGCGCCGGTGGCCTTCAGCTTGACCAGCAGCTTGCTGGTGCCGACGCTGCCCGCCGCGAAGAAGACCCGGTCGGCGGTCACGGTCTTGGTGGCCGTGACCGCGCCGTCGGTGCCGAGCTGCTCGATGACGACCGTGTAGCGGCCCGCGGACGCCGGGGCGACCGAGGTCACCTTGTGCAGCGGCGAGATCGCGACCCGGCCGGTCGCCCTGGCCTGCGCGAGGTACGTCTTCTGCAGCGACTTCTTGCCGTGGTTGTTGCCGTAGAGGATCTCGCCCGCGAGGGCCGACCTCGTGACGGTGCCGGCCGCCTCCTGCTCCATGTAGTCCCAGTCGTACACGTCCGGCACGAAGACGAACGGGAACCCGGACCGCTGGGCGTGCTTACGCCCGACCCGCGAGAACTGGTACCACTCGGTCGAGTCGAACCAGGCCGGGTCCACCGTGGAGACCCCCAGCCCGGCGTTGGCCCGCGGGTAGTAGACGTTGTACATCTCGTCGGCGTTCACCGTGGGCAGGATCGCGGCGAAGTTCTCCCGTTTCGGGGTGACGGCCATGCCGCCGTTGACCAGCGAGCCGCCGCCGACCCCGCGCCCCTGGTAGACCGTGATGCCGCCGAACTCCTCGGCGTCCAGCACCCCGGTGTAGCGGGGGATGTCGCGGTCGATGGGGAAGCCGAGGAAGTAGTTGAGCGGCGCCTTCGTCCGGGTCCGCAGCCAGTACGAGCGCCGGTCCGGCTCCAGCGTGCTGCAGAAGATCTTGCCGTCGGAGGCGGGGGTGTCCCAGGCCATGCCCATCTCCACCATGTGCACGTCCACGCCCGCCTGGGCCAGGCGCAGGGCGGCGACCGACCCGCCGTACCCGGTGCCGATCACCAGCGCCGCGACGCTCGCCCCGTCCGCGATGGGGCCGGCCAGGGCCTGCGGGGTGGCCCGCGCCGGCGCGCGGCCGTCCAGGGCCGCGGCCCCGAGCAGCGCGCCGGTCCCGGCGATGAATCCACGACGCGAGATGCCAGAGGTGTTGTCACTCATGCCGCGTTCCTCACTCTTGAGGGGTTTTCTGGTTTGCTCGCGCCCTGAGTCTTCGAGTCGTCTACGGCCTGGCGGGCTTGACCGGCGAGGAGCCGCCGCCGGGCAGCACGCACACGGTGTCCAGCCCCAGCACCCGGTTCAGCCGGCCGAACGCCAGCCACGACCCGATGCTCATGCTCAGCTCCACGATCTCGACCTGGCTGTAGTGCGCGCTCATCCGCGCCCAGAACTCGTCGTCGATGCCGTGGTGGTCGAGGACGTACCGCTCGGCGTACTCGGCCGCCAGCCGGGTCCGCTCGTCGAAGGCGTCGGTGGAGCGCCAGTCCGCCACCGCATCGGCGAACTCCGGCTCGACCTTCCGCCCGTCCCGCTCGGTACGCCAGTCGAGGCAGAACGCGCAGCCGTTGATCTGCGCGACGCGCAGCCGGGCGGCCTCGAACTCGCGCAGGCCGAGGGTCGTGTGGGCGTACACGGCGAGGGAGAAGTGGGAGGCCGCGGGGCCGATGCCGGGGACCAGCTCACCCCACACGTACGTGATCGGGTCCTTGCCGTCGGGGATGTCGACCCTCACGAATGACTCCTTCCGAGCTTGCCCGTCGCGGGACGAAGGGGGACGTCGAGCGCGTCGTACAGCCCCGGCCCGGCCTCGGCCAGCCATTCGATGGCGTTGACCAGCCGGCCGGCGGCGGTGGCGTTCCCGCCGGCGGCCCGGTTGCCGTCCTCGTCGGTCGCCTCGACCGTGACCTCGATGCGCGGCCGCCCCTCGATGATCACCCGGTGCGCCCCGCCCTGGCCGGGCGTCGCCGGCCAGTCCGGCGCGCACGACGGGTGGATCCGGGTCACGTGCTCGACCACGATCCGCGGCTCGCCGCCCACGATCCCCCGCACCTCGAAGCGCAGCGCGCCCTGCGTGCCCGCCTTGAACTCGCCCATCGTGGCGGTGGAGACGGTGGCGTCGAGGGGGCGCCGCTCCACGCTCTCGCGGATCTCCTCGACCCGGACCCCGAGGCCGCGGGCGATCAGCCGCACCTGGCCGCCCCAGACCATGGTCGGCACGGTCGGGGCGATCATGGGCGGCTCGTAGTCCATCGGCTGCCCCATCCCGACCAGGTAACGGACCGAGTCCTCCTGGTCGTAGACGGAGTAGTCGAAGATCTCCTGGCAGCGCACGACGTCCACGGTGCCGGCCAGCCCGCTGACGAGCAGGGGGAGCACGTCGTTGCCCCAGCCCGGATCGACGCCGGAGACGAACAGCGACCCGCCGCCCTCCGCGACGGCCTCCAGGACCCGCGCCCGCAGTTCGGGCGGGGCGTCGCGCGGGTCGTACAGGGCGTACAGGGACGGTGTGACGACCACGGCCCCCGCCCGGACGGCCCTGGTGATGTCGCCGAGCGCCTCGTCGGGGCGGATGTCGCCGGACGCCGCGTACACCACCGCCTGGGGACGCGCGCGGAGGGCGGCGTCGACGTCGAGGGTGGCGCGGACGCCCAGGGGACGGCCGAGGCCGGCCAGGTCGCCCGCGTCCCGTCCCGCCTTCGCGGGGTCGTGGACGAGGACGGCGGTGAGTTCGAGCGCGGGGTGGGCGTCGACCGCTCGGATGGCGGCGCGGCCCACGTTGCCGGTACCCCAGACCAGGGTGGACACCATGTGCGGAGCGTAGCAAGCGCTTGGTTAGGTGTATAGAGGGCGCCGCGGGAGGAACCGCGCACCGGGAGCCCCAGGTTGTCGGCGTCAAGCGACGGCAAATTATCGGGGCCCTCGGGAAATCAACGGCCTGCGGCCTTAAAAATATGGCGACGCTCCGGGCCGCTGCGGAACGAATACGCCACCGATTCCCGACCTCCCGCTAGAGCGCGCATTACCGCGCTCCACCCGCATTGTCGCCGACCTTGACACCGGGTGAGAGCCGGAGGTTGGCTGAAGTATGGCCTGATTCGCCATTGACCTCCGGCGACACAGTGCGCGCCGAAGGCCGGACAAAGACGGGCTCAATCTCTGGCGGGTGCCTATGGCGACTTATGAGTATCGCTGCCGTGATTGTGGACTATTCGAGGTGCGCCTGCCGATCGGCACCGCCGCGGCGGCGTGCGACTGCCCCGAGTGCCACGGCCCGGCGTCACGCGTCTTCTCCTCGCCGTACCTCAGCCAGCTGTCCCCGGCGACGGCCCGCGCGCGCTCCCTGGAGGAGCAGAGCTGCGAGGCCCCCGAGGTCGTGACGAGCGTGCCCGCCCCGCGACGCCGGCAGCGGCCTCCCCACCCTGCCCTGCAGCGGCTGCCCCGCCCCTGAGGGGTTGGGGCCTACGCGTCCATCCATCACGAGCATGAATGAGGAGGTGCGTCGCTGATGGGAGCCGTCGGACTTCTCTACGTCGGCGCGGTGCTTTTCCTGAACGGCGTAATGCTGCTGAACAAGGTGGACCCGCGGGCGGCGGGGATCTTCAACCTGTTCGTCGGAGCCCTGCAGGTGATCGTGCCCACGCTGCTGATCGTCACCAACCAGGCCAGGCCGGCGGCGATCCTCGCGGCGTCCGGGATCTACCTCTTCGGTTTCACCTATCTCTACGTCGGGGTCAACCTGCTCGGCAATTTCGACTCCACGGGCGTGGGCTACTACTCGTTGTTCGTGGCGATCACGGCGCTCGGGTACTCCTTCGCCAACTTCCGGGTCCTGAACGATCCGGCATTCGGTGTCATCTGGCTCTACTGGGCGTACCTGTGGTTCCTCTTCTTCGTGCTCCTGGGGCTGAAGAAGGAGCAGATCACCAGGTACACGGGCTGGGTCACGGCGATCGAGGGCTGGGTCACGGCGGCGATCCCCGCGTTCCTGATCCTCACCGGCTACTGGCGCAACCCGCAGGTGCTCGCCGTCATCCTCGCCGTCTTCGGCGTCGTGGTCTTCGGCGGGCTCTGGCCGCTGACCCGGGGGCGTGAGCCGACGCAGGCGGCGCCGGCCCCGAGCGACGAGGAACTCGGGGTCAGCGACCGGCGGCACCGTCCCCGTTGGACGTGACACGCGTATTCGAGGGAGGCGTCACGACGCACCAGAATCCGAGAACTCCGAGAGGTCCACCAGCGAAGAAGGACATCATGCCGAAAATCATATTCACCGTCGACCAGTCGAAACCGATGCGCGAGCAGGAAACTCCCGGACACAACAGATGGCACCCGGACATTCCCGTGGTGGACATGGTCCGCCCCGGAGATGAATTCCGGGTCGAATGCCGGGAATGGACCGACGCCCAGATCGGCAACAACGACTCGGCGAACGACGTACGCGACGTCGACCTGACCAGAGCGCACATGCTCAGCGGACCGATCGGCGTCGAGGGAGCCGAGCCCGGCGACCTCCTGGTCGTCGACATCATGGACCTCGGCCCGGTGCCGCAGCAGGTCGGCGACGCGCCAGGACAGGGGTGGGGTTACACCGGCATCTTCGCCAAGGCGAACGGCGGCGGGTTCCTCACCGACTACTTCCCGGACGCGTACAAGGCGATCTGGGACTTCCACGGAATGGTGGCCATGTCCCGCCACCTGCCGGGTGTCCGGTTCACCGGCATCACCCACCCCGGGCTGTTCGGCACGGCGCCGTCGGCCGACCTGCTCGCGACCTGGAACCGCCGGGAGCAGGCGCTCATCGACACCGACCCGGACCGGGTCCCGCCGCTCGGCCTCCCGCCGCTGACCGACAACGCGCTCTGCGGCACGGCGACCGGCGAGGCGATGGAGCGGATAGCCAGCGAAGGCGCCCGTACCGTCCCGGCGCGGGAGAACGGCGGCAACCACGACATCAAGAACTTCACGCGCGGGGCCCGGGTCTTCTACCCGGTCCACGTGAACGACGCGAAGCTCTCCGGAGGTGACCTGCACTTCAGCCAGGGCGACGGCGAGATCACGTTCTGCGGCGCGATCGAGATGGGCGGTTTCATCGACTTCCACGTCGACCTCATCAAGGGCGGCATGGAGAAGTACGGCGTGACCACCAACCCGATCTTCATGCCCGGGAACGTGGAGCCGCGCTACTCCGAGTTCCTGTCGTTCATCGGGATCTCGGTCGACCACGACACGGACACGAACTACTACCTCGACGCGACGGTGGCCTACCGCAGGGCCTGCCTCAACGCGGTCGAGTACCTCAAGAAGTGGGGCTACACGGGAGAGCAGGCGTACCTGCTGCTCGGGTCGGCCCCGATCGAGGGGCGCGTCAGCGGGATCGTCGACATCCCGAACGCGTGCTGCTCGCTCTACCTGCCCACGGCGATCTTCGACTTCGACGTCCGTCCGACGTCGGAGGGGCCGGTGCGGGAGGACCGTGGACAGTGCGCAGTGACGAGCTGACCTGTCCACCGTGGGGCCCCGCCGCGGCCGGCGGGGCCCCACTTCGTCAGCCGTCATTAAAATTTCCGCCAAGAACGGGATGCCCGCCTGAAGCGCCCGGCCGGGCCGGGACGCCCGTCCCATCGGGCCTGCGGCCCCGACTCCCCGCGCCTGCACGGGCTTTACCCGAGTACAGGCTGACAAGCTGTCCATAAAAACCGGCAAAACACTGGGTATCATCACAAAAAGACCTAGATGGTGATACACCTCCCCAAACAGGCGCAGACCCCCGGCATTTTTCTGGCGCGCCTGCCCTTTGCGAAAGGTCAATCAGTCCATGAACAACGACGCGGTGTGGGTCCGAGGCGTCACCGGGATGCAGTTGCACCACACCACAGACCTCCAGGACGCCAGCCGCTTCCTGGGCAACGCGGTGATGGCGCTGCGCGCCGCCCACGTCCGAACCGGCGACGCCCGATACTCCAGCCTGGCCTCCCAGCTCAAGAGCATGGCGGCGGAGACCCGCGTGCTGGAGAACCAGGCGCGGGAGCGCATGCACGGGCTCCACTCGGAGAACCCCGAGATGTTCACCCGCTGCCGCGAGGGCGAGGAGCCCTGGCCGGACGAGATCCAGGCCGGCTTCATTCCCCGCCACACCTGCCAGGACCAGTGCCTGTACCATGACCACGACGTCCTGGACGCCATCATGCAGTGCACCTGCGGCCAGCCCCCGTGCCGCGCCTGCGCCATCGGCGGCGCCCCGGCCTGACCCGGCCCTGGCGGGCACACTGTGAGTGAGAGTCGCCACCTCACCAAGGGGGTCGTCCATGACACCCGGCTCCAAGCTCACCGAGGCCCGCTGGACCCATGTCGCCCTGCCGAGCTGCGACCTGGACCGGGCGATCGAGTTCTACACGACGATGACCCCGCTCGTGGTGGTCGCCCGGCACGCGGACGAGCACGGCCGCAACGCCTGGCTGTCCAACGACGGCCAGGCGGAGAGCCCGTTCGTGCTCGTCCTGGTGGAGTTCGCCAAGGACCGGGGCAAGCCGCAGCCGCACCTGGCGCCGTTCGCCCACCTGGGCATGGAGGTGCCGGAACGCGCGGACGTGGACCGCATGGCCGACGAGGCGCGGCGGGCCGGCTGCCTGCACTGGGAGCCCATGGATCTGCCCGATCCGGTGGGCTACGTGTGCGCCTTGACGGACCCGGACGGCAACGTGGTGGAGATCTCCCACGGGCAGAAGGTCTACGAGGAGGTCCGCGCCCTCTGGGGTGATCGCTGAGTCCGGCCCGGATCATCGTGCGCGGGCCGTGCGGGACCTACGCTGACCTCATGCCGCCGTGTCTCGACGTCTACGTCTGGGTTCCGGAGCGGAACCCCGAGACTCTCGGGCGTTTCGTCGACGACTACGTCGACGGGGACGGCTGCGGCGACGGCCAGCGCCACGGCCGCACCCGCTACCTCAGAGCGCGCGCCCCCCATCACCAGGCGATCATCACGTCCACCCGTGACGGGGCGACCGTCCTCGGACTCAGCGTGGACGCCCCCGACGACCTGCCGGCGGTCCTCTCCCTGGCCGAAGACCTCATGGGACGGCTGCTGCGGCAGTTCTCCGCCCCGGCCGGACGCGCGGGCGTCGAGCTGCCCCCGGCCGAGGACCGCTCCGAATGGCACGACGACGCGCTCGTGCTGCTGCGCATCGGTGAACCCCCGCCCCCTGAAGCAGGCTTTCAGCGGCCGTCGTGAGCCCCGCCCCCCGGCATGGGGCCCTCAGTGGCCGTGGCCCGTGAACTCGCCGGCGTTGTCGGCGCGGGCCGGCAGGAGCAGGGCGGCCGCGACCACGGCGAGGGACAGCACCGCACCGATGATGAAGGCCAGCCGCATGCCGTCGAGCTGGGCCAGGGTGGCGGAGACGTCCTGGGCCTTCAGGGCATCGGCTCGCGCGCTCATCACGGTGATCACGAGCGCGGTGCCGAAGGCCGCGGCGACCTGCTGCAACGTGCTCAGGATCGAGCTGCCGTGCGAGTAGAGGTGCGGCGGGACCGCGCCGAGCCCGAGGGTGAAGACCGGGGTGAAGGTGGCGGCCAGGCTCACCATCAGCAGCGCGTGCAGGCCGAGGAGCTGCCAGTACGGCATGGTCATCGTGACCTGGGTGAAACCGGCGAGCGCCAGCGTGATCCCGATCGCGCCCGGGATGACCAGGATCCGGCCCCCGAGCTTGTCGAACACGCGCCCGACGGTCGGACCGAGCAGTCCCATCGCGAGACCGCCCGGCATCACGAGAAGCCCGGTCTCCAGAGGGCTGAGCCCGCGGATGTTCTGCAGGTACAGCGGCAGCAGGATCATCGAGCCGAGCATCGCCATGAAGGCGACCGACATCAGGATCAGCGCGACCGTGTAGGTGCGGTGGCGCAGGGTGCGCAGGTCCATCAGCGGCGCGCCGCGCTTCTGCAGCGCGAGCTGGCGGACGACGAAGACGGCGATGGCGACCAGCCCGGCCGCCACGATCGTGGCGGCGACGCGGACGTCACCGCCCTCGAACTGGCTCAGCCCGTAGACCAGGCCGCCGAAGCCGGCCGCCGCGGTCATCACGCTCAGCCAGTCGATGGTGCTGAACTCGGGCTCGCCCACGTTCTCGAGCTGCTTCAGGCCGCGCCAGGCGATCAGGGCGGCGATGGGGAGCACCACGGCGAACAGCAGCCGCCAGGAGCCGAACTGCAGGATCACTCCCGAGACCGCCGGCCCCATCGCGGGCGCCACCGAGATGGCCAGCGTGACGTTGCCCATCACCCGGCCCCGCTCGGACTCCGGCACCACCTGCATCAGCGTGGTCATCAGCAGCGGCATCATCACCGCCGTGCCGGATGCCTGGATGATGCGGGCGCCCAGGAGCACGGCGAACGTCGGCGCGACCGCGGCCAGCGCGGTGCCGAGCAGGAACAGCCCCATCGCGGTGGTGTAGGCGACGCGGGTGGACACCCGCTGCAGGAACCATCCGGTGATCGGGATGACCGCGGCCATGGTCAGCATGAAGGCGGTGGAGAGCCACTGCGCGGTCTGCTCGGTGATGTGCAGGGCGTCCATCAGCCGCGGGATCGCGTTGATCATGATGGTCTCGTTCAGGATGACCACGAACGTGGCGAGCACCAGCAGCCGGATCACGGCCGGGGTGCGGCCTGAAGCGGCGGCCGCGGGGCTGGCGGGTGAGTCGAGCTGTGGGCTGGACACGGCACCTCGATCTGAGTTGTCGGACATGACGGGGTCATGGCTGGCGTCGCAGCCGCGGGTCTCACAAGAAGTCGTGGTCATGCACAGTCTGACCGGCACCACCGACAAAACTCATCGCCCCCCGCCCAGCATTCCGGCAAGTGCCGCGAAATGTCACCCGATTTTCACCCGGCGGACAGGCCGGAGTGAGCACTCACTTCGCTCTTGACGGAGTGAGTACTCACTCCGTACCGTGGACCCATGACCGATGAACCGCGCCGGCGCCGCGCGCCGGGAATGAGCCCGGAACAACGACGAGCGATGATCGTCCAAGCCGCCCTGCCGCTGATCGCGCAGCACGGCGCGGCGATCACCACCCAGCAGATCGCCCGCGCGGCGGGCATCGGGGAGGCGACGATCTTCCGCGCCTTCGCCGACAAGGACGCCGTGCTCGAAGCCTGCATGGCGGAGGCCGCCAACCCCGCCGGGCTGCTGCGCGAGCTCGCCTCCATCCCCCTCGACCAGCCGCTCGCCGACCGCCTGACCGAGGCCCTGGACGCGATGCGCGCCCACCTGGACAGGATGGGCGCGGTCGCCGGGGCCCTCATGACCTCAGGGCACCGCGCGGGCGGCGACGACCGGCGACGCGAGAGCGGCGACGACCGGCGACGTGAGGGCGGCACGGGCCGCGCCGAGTCGCTGGGCATGGTGCGCGAGGCGGTGGCCGAGCTGCTCCAGCCCGACCAGGACACGCTGCGCCTGCCGCTGGACCTGGTCGCGGAGGGCTTCCTGGCCATCAGCATGGCCGCCGGCCGCGCCGGAGCCACGCTCAGCCACCCCGACTTGGTGGACCTGTTCCTGCACGGCGCGCTGACCGGCGGGAGCGACCACTGACCGGCGGGAGTGGGCGCTGACCGGCGGGAGTGGGCGCTGACCGGCGGGAGTGGGCGCTGACCGGCGGGAGTGGGCGCTGAGCGGCGGGAGTGGGCGCTGAGCGGCGACGCCTGCGCATCACCGGCCACGGCGGTCCCCGGGAAACCGGTGAAACCCGGGCGAGGGTGCCGTGAAACCGGCGCCGCCGACAGTGGGGCCATGAGCATCACAGAACTCGGACGCGCCGGGGGCGACCTGTCCCCCGGCGCGGGCGCCGACCTCGCCGTACGTACGGAAGGGCTGGTGAAGACGTTCGGCGAGCACCGTGCCGTCGACGGGATCGACCTGGTCGTCCGCCCCGGTGAGATCTTCGGCGTCCTCGGCCCGAACGGCGCCGGCAAGACCACCACGCTACGGATGCTGGCCACCCTGCTGACGATCGACGCGGGCCGCGCCGAGATCTTCGGGGTGGACGTGGCCGCCAACCCGCACGTGATCCGCCAGCTGGTCGGCGTCACCGGACAGTACGCCTCCGTCGACGAGAACCTGACGGCCCGCGAGAACCTCTGGCTCTTCAGCCGCCTGCAGGGCATAGCAGCGCCGCGCGCCCGGCGCATCGCCACCGAGCTGCTGGGCCAGTTCGGCCTGGAGAAGGCCGCCGACAAGCCGATCGCGCAGTTCTCCGGCGGCATGCGCCGGCGCCTCGACCTGGCCGCCAGCCTGATCACCAGGCCGCCGCTGATCTTCCTCGACGAGCCGACCACCGGTCTCGATCCGCGCACGCGCGGCCAGATGTGGGACACCATCCGCGGCCTGGTCGCCGACGGCTGCACGGTGCTGCTGACCACGCAGTACCTGGACGAGGCCGACCAGCTCGCCGACCGCGTCGCCGTCATCGACCACGGCCGCAAGGTCGCCGAGGGCACCCCCGACGAGCTGAAGACCGCGGTCGGCAACTCCACCCTCCAGTTGCTGCTCGCCGAGCCGGATGAGGTGCCCACCGCCGCGCAGGTCGTGCGGCGCGTCCTCGGCTCCGACCCGGTCCTCAGCCCGGAGCGGGGCCGTCTCAACGTCGCCCTCGACCAGGCGGACCTGGCGGCGGACGTACTGATCGCGCTGCGCACCGCCGGGGTGTCGATCTCCTCGGTCAGCGTGGCCAAGCCCAGCCTGGACGAGGTGTTCCTGGCCCTGACCGGCCACGAGACCGGCGGCGGCGAGACCGGCGGAACAGAGGAGTCCGGCGGAACGGAGGAGTCCGGCGGTTACCGCGAGTCCGGCGGTTACCGCGAGTCCGCCGGTTCCGGCAGGGAGGAGAACCGATGAGCACCGTGATCGCACCCGCCCGTGGGGCGGTCCGGGCCGCCGACCGCGTGGCGGCCGCCCGGCGCCGCGTCACCCTGGGGGAGACGCTCGGCCAGACCCTGGTGATGGCGTGGCGGGCGCTCAAGAAGATGCGCCGCAACCCGGAGCAGTTCTTCGACGTGGCGTTCCAGCCCATCCTGTTCACCGCGATGTTCGCCTTCGTCTTCGGCGGCGCCATCGCCGGCGACGTGGAGAGCTATCTGCCGCTGATGATCCCCGGCATCCTCTCGCAGACCGTGCTGACGACGTGCATGGCCACGGGCACGCAGCTGCGCGAGGACCTGGAGAAGGGCGTCTTCGACCGGTTCAAGTCGCTGCCGATCGCCCGGATCGCGCCGCTCGCCGGCCCGATGGTGGCCGACCTGCTGCGGTACGCGATCGCGGCCACGCTGACCTTCGGCATGGGCCTGGTGATGGGCTACCGGCCGGGCGGCGGGGCGGGCGGCGTGCTCGGGGCGATCCTGCTGGCGATCCTCACGGGCTGGTCACTGGCCTGGGTCTTCACCTGGGTCGGCACGATCGCCCGCAGCGCCCAGGCGGTGCAGGGCATCTCAATGATGATCTTGTTCCCGCTGACGTTCCTGTCGAACGCGTTCGTCCCGGTCGACACCCTGCCCGGCTGGCTGGCCGCGTTCGTCCGGATCAACCCGGTCTCACACCTGGTCACGGCCGCCCGCGACCTCGCCAACAGCGCCCTGATCAGCGGAGAGGTGGCCTGGACGCTGCTGGCGTGCCTGATCGTCGTCGCGATCTTCGCCCCGCTGTCGGTACGCAGCTACAAGCGGCACATGTGACCCGCGCCCGTCGTGGCCCGAGACCTGCTTGAGGAAGCTCCGCGCCTCGGCGAGCAGGTCGGGGCCGCGTCGATCGCCGTACTCCGCCCGCACCGCGGCCATCACCCCGGGCGCGGCCCGCTCCGCGTGCGGTTCGATCCGCTCGAAGGTCATGCCGGGCATGTTGGTGTTGTACGCGAACCGCTCGGCCAGCACCAGCAGCCTGATCGCGTCGCGGGGGTCCAGGGCGCCCCGCAGCAGTCCCCAGGCGCCGAGCCCGAAGAGCATCGACCCGCACACCGGATAGTCGAGAACGGGGTTCTCCACGGACAGCACGTCGTGGCCCCGGACGGTGCGGAACAGCTCCTCGCCGTAGCCGACGTCCTCCGGCGAGGCGTGGTACGCGTACGCCGTCAGGGCGACCGACTCCGCGGTGATCGCCCACGGCGTGGACTCCGGGCGCGGCACCCCGGGCAGGCGCAGGTCGCGCGCCCGCTGGACGGCCAGGCGGCATTGCGCGAGCGCGGCGGCCTTCTCGCCGCGGGCCAGGGCCAGCTCGGCCGCGCACAGCGAGACGATCGCCACCCCGCCGAGCACCGTCTCGTTGTCGTTGACGCGGGAGATCTCGGCGAACTCCGCCTCCGCGGTGTCGAGGTCGCCGTCGGCGAGCGCGGAGACCAGCAGCAGCGAGCGCAGCTGCGTCTCGTCGTCGGTGGCGCCGAGCCGGCTCAGCACCGGGATGGCCGCCCGCGCGTGTCCGACCGCCCGCGGGCGGTCGCCGAGCTGCATGACCAGGTGGGCCAGCACGGCGTGGTTGATCGCGGCGAACCACGGCCCGTCGTCCTCGTCGAGCATCGTCAGAACCTGCTCGGCGGCCGCGATCGCCCCGGTCACGTCTCCCGCGTTCTCCAGGACGTGGACGCTCATCTGCGTCGCGGCCAGGACCACCTCGGGGTCGTCGCTCCGGCGCAACGTCACCAGTCGGCGGCGTACTTCGGCGCCGTCGGCCGCGTCGCAGGCGAGCACCACCGCGGCCATCGCCGCCACGCGGGGGTCCGTCGCGTCACCGACCGGCAGCGTACGGAGCAGATCGCGCAGCGGATCGTGGTAGCGGTCGGTGATGACCACCATGTTCATGAGCGTGACCAGCATGGCGGCCCGGGTCACCTCGACGAGGTGCGGCGGCGGCGCCCAGCCGGTGATCGCCTGGATGACCGCGTCCCTGAGGACGAGGAGGCGCGAGTGGTCGCCGCGGATCGACCAGTGCATGCCCACGCCGGACAGCAACTGGATCGCCGTGACCGGATCGGGCTCGCCGAGGGCCTGCCGGAGCAGGTCGGCGAGGTTGCTCTCCTCGGCGCGCAACGCGTCGGCCGCCGCGAACTGCGCCGGGCCGAACAGGCCGGCGGCGTTCTCCAGGGCGTACTCCGTGGCCCAGGCCCGCTGCGCCGCCCGGGCGGACGCCTCCTCCCCGGCCTCCCGCAGCCGCATCCGGCCGAACTCCCTGATGGTCTCCAGCATCCGGTAGCGCAGGCCGTACGCCGTCTCGCGGACGCTCAGCATCGACTGCTCGCTCAGCGCGTCCACGGCACGCAGGGCGTCCGGCCCGAGGACGTGCTCGGCCGCCGCCAGCGTGAAGCCGTCGCCGAACAGCGACAACCACCGCAACGCCCGCCGTTCCGGCTCGGCCAGCAGGTTCCACGACCAGGCGATGACCGCGAGCAGCGTCCGGTGCCGGTCGGGGGCCGTACGGTTGCCGCCGCGCAGCAGGCCGAACCGGTCCGCCAGGCGCCGCGCGATCTCCTCCACCGACATCACCCGCACCTTGGCGGCGGCCAGCTCGATCGCGAGCGGCAGTCCGTCGAGCCGGGTGACGACGTCCTCCACCACCGCCTCGTCGATCCGGACGTCCGGGCGGGCGGCCGTGGCGCGCTGCCGGAACAGCTCCACCGCGTCGCCCGTGGGCAGCTCGCCGAGCGGGTAGACGCGTTCGGCGGGGATCGACAAGGGGGCGCGGGAGGTGACGAGCACCCGCAGGTCACGGGTCGTCACGGTCAGGAACGCCACCAGGTCGGCGACGGCCTCGATCACGTGCTCGCAGTTGTCCAGGATCAGCAGGGCCGGCGCCTGGTCGAGCTGCTGGGCGATCCGGGCGCGCACGTCGGAGCGCTGCTCGGCGGTCAGGGCGCGACGCCCGCTGACCGAGTCGCGTACCCCGAGGGCCGAGCCCACCTCCCCCACCACGCCCTCCGGCGAGGACACGCCGACGAGCTCGACGAAGTGGGCGACGGGCTGCGCGGCGTTCCTGCCGACGACATGGGCCAGCCGCGTCTTGCCCAGCCCGCCGGGGCCGATGACGGAGACCACCCGGTTGGTCTGCAACAGGGCGTGCAGCGCGCGGATGTCGCCGTCGCGGCCCAGCAGCGAGGAGCCGTCGTACAGGATGCCCTCGCGCACCGGCCGGTCGGCGAGGAGGAGCGCGGCGTACACGCGGGCCAGCTCGGGCCCCGGTTCCGTGCCGAGCCGCGCGGCCAGGTCCGCGCGGTACCGCTCGTAGCGCTCCAGGGCCGCGGCGGCGCCCCGCACGGCGGCCTCGCTGCGCAGCAGGCAGGCCAGCAGCTCCTCGTCGTTCGGCCGGCCGGCCGCGGCCTCCTCCAGCAGCGGCAGGGCCTGCTCGTGGGCGCCGCTCCGGCCCTGCGCGATCGCCGCGACCCGCCGCGCCTCGGCCACCCACCCCGCCGCGACACCCCTCAGCTCGGCGAGCGCGCCCGTGGCGCCGTCCATGAGCCCTGCGGCCTCTTCGCCCGCCATGGGCCCTGCCGCCTCTTCACCGGCCATGAGCGCCACGGCCTCTTCGGCGCGGCGACGCGCGAGCGCCGTGTCGTCCTCGGCCAGCGCCGCCCCCGCCTGCTCCACCAGCGCGCCGAGCAGCAGCGCGTCCACCTGGCCGGCGGGCAGCCCGAGCCGGTACCCGCGCGGGATCCGCACCACGGCGTCGGCGCTGGTCGCCGCCCTGGTCCGCGAGACGACCACCTGCAGCGCCTTCGTCGGGTTGACCGGCGCCCCGTCGGGCCACAACTCCTCGACCAGGCGTTCGTCACTGACCCCGGCGCGTCCGCGCATGGCGAGCACGGCCAGCAGGGTCTGTGCGCGATCACCGACCACGCGCGCACCCCGCCAGCGGACGCCGTCGAGCAGGACCAGTGCGGGGGAGGACACGCCTTCAGCTTACGGACGTGCCACGAGCGACGAGGAGGTCGGCGGCGGGGAATCTCGCCACGCCTCGCCCGGCCGCTGTGCGGCGTCAGGCTGCCGTCGCGGACCGGCGGCACAGTGGTGGAGGGCCGCCATCTCCCCGCCCTCTCCCCGCCCTCTCCCCGCCGACGAGACGACGCCGGGCGCCGCCAGCGCGGCATGCCGCCTGCTGTGGCTGACATCACACCGAGGCGCGCAGCGCCGAACACGCACAGTAATTGATCAACGACTGTCCGCTGTGACATGGTGCTCGAGTCTTGATCAACTCTCCTGGGAGGCACCATGCTCGCTCGCCATCTCCTGGCCGCCGCCGCCATCTCCGCCGCCGTGGGCGCGGTCACCCCCCTGCCCGCGGTGGCCGCCGACGGCGCCGCCCCGATCGGGACGGCGATGTGCGTCGACCTCAGCAACAACCGCGGCAACGGCACCCTGATGTACCAGTGGGCGTGCGACACCTACAACAACAACCAGAGGTTCGTCGTCGAGGACGGTCTCATCAAGGTCGCGGACACCATCGGCCGGAACCCGGTGATGTGCATGGACTCCTCCAACGGCCGCACCAACGGCACCCGGGTCTACCAGTGGCAGTGCCTGGGCAACGCCAACCAGCTCTGGGTGCTCCAGAACGGCCAGATCATCCTCAAGTCGACCCTCAACTCCAGCAACCGCCTGTGCCTGGACGCCACCGGCAACCGCGGCAACGGCGTCCAGGTGTACCTGTGGCAGTGCGACCCCAACAACAACAACCAGAAGTTCGTGATCGGAGACGGCCAGATCGCGATCAAGGACACCTTGTCCTGATTCGCCGATCTCCCGAGGCGGCCGGCGGGGGATGCCCGTTTCGGCGACGGACCGCGGTCCCGCGGCCGGCGGGGGAAGCCCGGCCCGGCGACGGACCGCGGTCCCGGCATGCGGCCGGGACCGGCGTCCCCGCCGGCACGCGCGCTCCTGATCGACGGATGGCCGTTCGCTACCCTGACTCCCATTGATCATCAACGGGAGAGGGCGCCGTGACACAGGACCCGGCCGCGGACGCGCGATCCCTGGCCGGAGTGGCGCTGCGCTTAGGTGCGGTTCTGGCCGCCTCCGGACCGGTGATCATGACGGCCTTCGGGGCCGGCAGACGAAGCGTCGGCTGGTTCTGCGCCGCGACGGGCGCGGCCTCGTACGACGTGGACGGCTTGCCCGCCCTTCCTCGGGGCGAGGTCCTTCCTCAGGGCGAGGGTTTTCCTCAAGGCGAGGGCCTTCCTCAAGGCGAGGGCCCGTACGCGCTGGAGAACATGCCGGGAGAGCTCCTCTTCTGGGGCGTTCTCCTGCTGCCGGTCCTCCTTGCCGGCCTTCTCCTGCGCGGGTCGCGCCGGGCCATGCTCGCCGGGGTGGCGGCGGTCGGGGCCGTGCTGGCGTTCGGGCTCTGCGCCGCGTTCTTCCTGCCGGGTCTCGACCCGTGCACCGGGCAGCAACGCGCGATCGTACCTCCCTGGCCGTTGATCGTCTGTTATCCGGTGGCCGCGGGAACGCTGCTCCGGGCCGCCCGCTCCCCCATGCCGCGGGGACGGCACGGGCTCGTCCTGTGGATGGGCGCCGCCGCGGCGGCGGCGTGGGCGGCGCTGTTCCACCGCCTCACGGTCACGTTCGACAGGTTCATGGTCGCCCTCTACATCGACGAGACTCCGGAGTCGCCGTGGGACGGCCTCGCGTGGTGGTCCTGTGACGTCGACCGGATCGGCCTGCCGGTCGTTCTCGTCGCGTTGGCGGCGACCGCGCGAGCGACCGCGCCAACCGGATGGGGACGGGCGTTCGGCTCCGCGACCGCGGCGGCGCTCCTCCTGTCGCCGCTGCTCGACATCGCGGCGTACATCAGCCAGTACGGTGACGAGTTCCCGTCGTCTCTCGCCGATTCGGTGCGGTGGAACCTGCTCCTCGCGGCCGGCCTCGTCACAGCGGCCACATGGATCCCCGGCACATCGATCTCCCGAGCCGGCACCGTCGGCCTCGTAGATCGCCTGATCCACGCACGCCTGAGGCGGACAAGCCCCGGACGGGCGAAGGATCTCGCCGTCGCCGTCGTCATCGCGGCCGCCGCCGTCTGGCTGGTCGTCTCGTCCTTCACACCGACCCGGTAGGAGAGCGCGGCCACCTCACCACACGTGACGACGGAACACGCACACGAAGAGCGGACGATCGCCCGTCATCTTGTCGACCTTGAGGGTGTTCACGGTGTCGAGCTTCCACCCCTGGGCTTCAACAGCCTCGATGCCCCGCCCCAGCTTCTCGATCTCGCCAGAGAAGTTGACATGTCCGATCTCACTGATGATCTGAGCGGTGAACACCGTACGCCCCTCAGCAGCGGCGATGCGGGCACTGGCAGCCAAGGCATCGTTCGTGGACTGCTTGAAGATCCCCATACGTACCTGCCTCTCCATTTGGACGCGCCTTTCCTCCCAACGGTTGAGAGCGTCCGGCAGTTACGGGAAGAGGAAGACAGCCGTTGCGACCCTCGACAGGACCAGCAGACTGCACGATATGAGTGAGGTCCTGCGGCACGCCCCCTTCCCGTTTCCCGACAACTCCTTCCCGCCCGACCTCGGGGCCGTAGTCCAGAGAACAGTGATCTCCGGCGAGTCCAGTCGTTCTCATCGTCGTGAATCACGATGAGCGCGGGTAGCGAGCCTGGCCGATACCGCGTCTCTCCCGTGCGGCTACGCCGCGCGCAGAACGTCGAAAGAAGACCCGTGGGTGATTGAGGAGTGGCACTACGAGGAGGAGGAGTAGGCCAAGGGGCACGGGCCAGGGCCCGGCGATCACCTCGGACCCGGACGCCCTCGCCCGAGGCGAGGAATATCGCTTCGATCGGTGGAGTGTTGCGCTGAAAGACTGACGGTATGACCAGTTCGCTGTCGTTGGCGCGCAGAGTGCGACCCTACGAGAAGCTCACCGGAAGCTCATTCCGTTCCGAATGTCGTTTCTTGGATTTCGTCATCGACGGCAGGTCGCTGTTGGAGATGATGTCGGAGCGTAACTTCGGGAACGCGGACATGGCTTCGGTCCTGTGGCTGGCACCGACGCTCGATGACGATGACGCCGTCGGTCGACTGCTGGGGCGGTCTGCGTCACCGTTGGATGACGGCCGGATCCCGCTGTATGTGTGCCCGGAGTGCGGTGACCTCGGCTGCGGTGCTCTGACCGTGGTACTGGAGATCTCCTCCGGTCAGGTGATCTGGCGGGATCCGGGTTGGCAGACCGACTACGAGGACGAGGTCCACTACGAGGACTTCGCCGATATCAGTCCGTTCGTGTTCGACAGGGCACAGTACGAGGCGGTGCTGTCGACGGTGTCGGAGTTCCACGCTCGGGAGGAGAAGGACGCTCCGGCGAAGGAGCCGGCCCCTTGGTGGATGTGGTGGCGTCGTTGATTCGGCCCGAGGGGAAGAAGCGGTTCGCGACGGCCCGAGCCGCCGCCGGCCAGGACCGGCCGGTGGTGCCGAGCCATCAGGGACCGAAGGCATACCTGCTCAGGACAGAGCCTCCGAACGGAGAACTTCCTCTCGCAGGATCCGATGAATCTCGGTGGGGTCCGCGTTGTAGCTCGTCTGGCGCCGAAGCTCCCTCCGTACGGCGTCCACCACGCCCTCGGACAGAAGAACCTGCGCCAAGGACTTCGGCGAGGTCGCGGCACGCGCCTTCCAGAGATCATCGATGAGGCGGCGCTTGAACGCCTCCTTGGTCAGGTGGAAGAGCGCATCGGTCTTCGCAGCCAGGGTGGCGTCACTCAGCAGGTCCACCTCAAGGGCCAGGTCGATGACGACAGGAAGGCCGGCCGTCATGTGGTACACCTGCCACACCTGTCCGTTGGACAGGATCATCCATTCGACGCCCTCGTTCACGGCGTACATCTGCACTTGGCGCAGATGTTTGGGGTTGAGCTTCTGGCTACAGCGCTTCACCTCGATGAAGGCGACCAACTGTTTGTCGATCCGGATACCGTAGTCCGCGAATTCGCCCTTGACCTGGTACTCCGTGGTCAGGTCCTCGTACTTGTCGTATCCGAGTCCTTCGCACAGGAAGTCCGTGATCAGAAGGCGCGTGTCTCCTTCGTTGGCATCGCGGGCCATCAGATCATTGAGCGGTTTGGCGTAACGGCGCACCGCCGCTCGGACACGATCTCGCGCGTCGCTTTCCCACTTCGGAGCCGTTCGTGCCTGTGTCGTCTTCTTAGCGGGAGCGCCCTCGGCCGCCTTGGACCCTTCAGAGGGGCTGACGCCCTGCCCGTCGCCGACGATCACCTGTGCTACCTGCTCAGCCATCGCTCCCCCTGGGGTCTAGTAGGGATAACGCAGGTTAAGCAACCTCAGAAGATCAAGTCATCAACGAGTTTTCCATCGATATGAAAATGACTCTTAAGACCAGGACATAACATAAGAAAAGAAGCAAAGCATATACGGACTTCGACGCCGATCTCGGACAGGCCGACATCGCGCTCACGGGTGCATTCGAGCCCACCGCGCTGGGGCACGGCCCCTCAGCCACCGTTCGCCGTGCAGGAGCTCCATCACCTGAAGCACCGCCTTGGTGCGGCTGCTCGCCAAGGGCTGTGGATCTGCAGCCCTCGCCTCCCGAAAGAGCTGCCGCATTGACGCGCAAGCCCCAGCACAACTCTTGATCATTTGGTGCGCGTCGCAGCTAGGATTCCCTCATGCCCCCTAGGTTAGGTATTCCCCTTCTGCTGGTCCTCGGCCTCGTCACCGGCTGTGGGCTGGCTCAAGGCAGCGGCGTGAACGTCATTCCGTCCTCAAGGCCAGAAGTCTCCGCGTCAGAGAATATCCAGGGCAGGTGGTGGACGTGGGCGGCCTCCGAAGGCGACCGCACGAACCCTGTGAGCGACACGACCGGAAAGTTCTGCGACCGGAACCAGCCACCTGATGTGTGGTTTCTCGCCGGGACCTTCGGCGGCACTTTGCAACGGACATGCAGGTTGCCCATGGGACGGCCGCTGGTCTTCCCGCTGGTCAATCTAACTAGCGACGAGGAGCAATGCGCGGAGTTCATGACCACAGCGACGGGCAAGGCAACGCTTGACGGCAAGGTGATCACACCGGAACGGATGGAAGGCGACATCGTCACCGTCACGGGTGTAGCGGGCAATCCTCTGACCGGCGAGGAGGGAACCACCACGTCCTACGCTTGTGGCGTCTGGGTGCGCCTCCCACCGCTGAAGCCAGGCCGTCACGAATTGACCATTCGCGGGTCATCCGGCGGCTTCCGCACGGGGGTTGACTACACGCTCATCGTCCAGTCCGACCAGCAAGCATAAATACACCTGGTAGTCCGGTAGCGCCAGGCGAAGCTCACCGGCTACGACCCTGCCGACATCTGTGCGGGCTTTCCCATAACCACGAACGCCATGCCCACCTGATCATCCAGTTACGGACCCCACTCACGCTGGTGCTCATCCCGAGCCGTGCAAACACAGATCCAAAGCCCGAAACCTGTGAGGCGCTTAATCGGCTCAACCGAGTACCAGAACTCCAACCGGCATGCCAAACCCTTTCCGTACTGATCCGCCCGACACCCGAGAAGCACAAAGCCGTCCAGAACGGCGCCCTGCTTCCTAGGAGAAAAAGGGTCTGCCGGCGACTTGGAGTGAGTGTAGGAGCCGCGACAGGAGACCGTCTGCAGGCGGCTGTGTCGCTGTACATGTTGCTGTACCGCCACGAGCTATCGCGGGCGTATCGAAAATCGCATACGCCACCGCAACACTCCTCGGTCTTCAGTGAGGGCACGGACCACAGCGGTCCATGCCGAGGGCATAGTGCCTTGGCCCCTGATGATGATCATGGAAAAGGAGAGCGCCATGGCTGATGACGGGACATGGGACCGGCGTTCGTTGTTGCGGGGCGCAGCCGTGGTGGCCGGCGCCGCCGCGGCGGCGCCGCTGTTGGGCGGGACGGGCATGGCGCAAGCCGGTGGTAGCGACGCGGACGCGTTGTTCAAGGCGGGGAAGTTCGTGGAGGCCGGCCGCGCGTACGAGGAGATTCTCAGAGACGACCCCACGAACCTGCACGCGGCTCGCCGACGCGGCTACGTCGGGCTACTGGCCAACAAGTTCCCCGACGCGGAGAAGTTTCTCACCATGGCCCTCAAGTTGGCGCCCGCGGACAAGGAAACCAACGCGCTGCTGGGCGACTGCTACATCCGGCAAGACAAGCTCTCCCTCTCCGTACCGTGCTGGCGAGCGGCCGGCGAGGAAGGCTACGCCGAATGGTTCGCGGCAGTCCGCGGCAAGCCGTATCAGATCCACGGCGACATCGGCCGTGTGCCATGGCTGCGGATGGACCCGTCTCCGCTGGTAGAGGCCTCGCTCAACGGCGGACCACCGAAGCGCTTCATGTTCTACACCGGCGCCCCGAGCCTGAGCCTGACCGCGTCGGCAGCCAAGGAAGCCGGGTTAAGCGCCGTCTACAAGGAAAAGACGGACTTCGAAGGCACCGTCATATGGGTGTACTACGGGGTGCTGGACTCCTTCAAGCTGGGCGGCATCGAACTGCGCAACGTCCCCGTCGGCTGGTCGGCGACGGAGTCGGGCGAAGATGTCAACACCGACAACGACGGCCTGATCGGCACGTGGATCTTCTACCACCTGCTGACCACCTTCGACTACGCGGGCCGGTCGCTGATCCTGCGCCGCCCGACTCCCCAAACGGCCGGCAAGGTACGCGCCGACGCCATCCGGGCGGGCACCAAACCCCTGCCACTGTGGCTGTCCCGCGACCACGACCTCCAGAGCATGGGCAGCATCGCCGGCTCCGGCCCGCGGGTGATGGGCGTGAACTTCGGCGGAATCGGGGAAATGGTCGCGGGCCTGGCCGGGGAGACGGCCAAGCAGTTGGGCGTCCGCACCGACTACGACCGTCCGATCGAGACCGCCGCCCACAGCCATGCGACCATCACCTACCCCTGCTACCCGAAGGAGATCCGCCTCGGCGACGCCGTCGCCAACGAGGTCTACTGCGAAACGGACCCCAACATGCCGGTCAACGTGCCCTGGCCCTACGGCCCGGGGTTCGACACGATCGGCTGGTTCGCCCACTGCTTCTGGAAGCCCTACAACATCACTCTCGACTTCACGAACATGAACCTCTACATCGCCCACGGCAAGGCCACCTGACCACTGCCCGCACGGGCGTCATGGGAGCAACCTGGAGTTGCCGTGACGGTGAGGAATTTTCTCGACGTCATGGCGTCGCGATTGCCCCTGTTAGCGGGCCTTTCGAGTGAGCGCGGCCCTAGAGGACTAGAACTCCCAACCTTCTGATCCGTAGGTCCTCAAACGATCTTCACTGGCGTTCGTAGGCGTTCGTCACCTCGGTGGATGGCACTCTCGCCGTTCAGTCGCGTTCGCCACAGTTCACGATCGTCCGCTCGGGTGGCTCCCAAGGTCCCTCCCGATGAATCGGCAGTCGCTTTCACTCTGATCAGCCCACCCACCTGCGCCCCCGGCTACCACTCGCCGAGAGACTTCACGTCCCATGAGAGCCGGATTGTGGGCTTGGTCTGGAGCACAACCGGTTCCTTGTAGTCCTCCCGGAACCACAGCTTCAGCCCCTCGTAGCCGGACTGCTCGCGCTCAACCGTCAGCCTTCCGAGACGCCGCAGCCGCCCGATGTACATGATCTCCTCACCGTCCACGTAGAGGCTGATATACGCCTCACCCGCCGTGGGATCGACGGAGAAGAGGGCCGATATCGCGCCTCGGGTGAGTCGAAAGGAGTGGAGGCCGACTGGCCAACGAACGTCCCCGTCCTCGCCTTGCGGCTCGTCCTCGAAGAGCCAGATCAGTTCCGCCAGCTCGGGGATCTCCATGACGCGACCATACTCGAGGCCGCCCACGAACAGCAGCAGCCTGACACCGCGCAGAACCGCCCTGCTGATCTGCTTTCTCGGCCGCCGCAGCCATGTTCGCGGGAGCGCGGCCTACCGCTGCGTACCTCTATAACGCTTGAGCAGAGCCGTGATTTTGTCGTAGTTACGCGTAGCCTGCCAGCGGGCCTCGGACATGCTCTCCTTCTCTCCAGGGGTCACAGATCCACATGATGCGGCGATCAAACTTGCGACCCGGAGACACCTTCTTTTCGTAGGCCGTCCCGCCAGCAGCGCCAGCCAGAGAGACCCCTGCTGCGCTTGAGCCGGTCATTCCTCCCCCTGCTGAGCTGGGACACCGAGGACACTCTCTTGATCACGTGTGAAGCGGAGAGCGGTGGTCGAGGGCTGGCGCTGCTGCTCAACTGTGTGACGGCGTACGGGACGATCAGGCTGCACGGCGATGCTGTACTTCCCTCCTGTACGGCAGACCACAACAACCCGCGTATCCGGTGGCAAGCCGACCCGGAGCTCAGGGCCACCCGGCCCGAGACATCCGATGGGCCGGAGTTGTCCACCTGATGGGCCGGCTGTGACCGACAATAGGTCGATGAGCTGGGTCGCCAACGTGATGGTGTCGGTCCATCCCGATGACCGTCCGAACGTGGAGACGCTGAGCGAGTGGCTGCGCACAGAAGCTCCGCTGAGGGATCGGCTGGGAGCGGGGTGCGGCTTTCTCTGCGAGACCACCGGCCAGGACACGGCATGGGGCGGGTGGAAGTACCCGGAGTGCGATGTGTGGGCCGGTGCGCTCAACCATGCCGATCTGAAAGCAGTCCTTGATCGCATTGTGCGGATGCCCTGGCGGTGGGCGAATGCGCTGCAGGTGTTCGTGATGGATCAGGAGGACTCGTTCTTCAGGGTGTGGATGCTGAGGGACGGTGAGCTACGGCAGTACGCGCCGGTCACGCCCGACGAGGATGACCCGGACTTCTACCCCGCTGGTCTGTGAAGCCCGATCCCGCTACTTACGCCCCACCCTCCGGGACCTACAAGCAGCGCGTGAACGCTTCGTTCACACCGGAGAGGTCACCCACGGCCGCCTGCCGCTGTTCCAAGACGACACGGTTCTAGCGATCAGCGAATGGCGCTACGCGGGCAAAGGCTTCCCGCTCCTCGTCACCGCACTCACCGGCAACCAGCCTGGAGCTGCGCATGACCGCTGAAGTAGACGGTCGCTGTCTTCCTCGAGTGATGGCTCGCCGAAGTCATCGCGCCCAATCGCGAGCCCACGACCTACGTGGCGTACGAACCCCTCATCCGGCTGTACATCATCCCCGGAGTGGGGAAGAAGCGGCTGGCCAAGCTCACAGTCCGCGACGTGCAGGCCTGGTTGAACACCCTGCCGACTCTATCGCCGGCGTCCGTCGAGTCCTGCGGTCAGCGCTCGGCCATGCCCTACGGGAAGAACTGGCCACGAAGAACGTCGCCTCATTGACCACCCTTCCGAGCGCCAGCAAGACCAACAAGAAGCGGCAGCATGGGGTGTGGAGCGTCGATGAGGCGCGCAGGTTCCTTGAACACCTCCGGGAGGCCGACGACCCGCTCTACGCGGCGTATGTGCTCATTCTCGTTCTGGGCCTTCGTCGCGGAGAGGTCCTCGGCCTCACATGGAGCTGCGTGGACTTCCCCAGTGCCCAGCTCGCATTTCCCATCAACTCACCAGAGTCAGCGGTCGGCTCCTCCACCGGGAGACGACCAAGACAGAGGACTCAACCGCCTCGCTGCCGCTCTTCGGCATCTGCGTCGCGGCGCTCAGGCACCATCGCGAGTTCAGGAGGAGGCGCGCAAAGTGGCCGGTGAGGAGTGGAAGAACTCGGACCTGACGTTCACGACTCGGACGGGCACGCCGATCGAGCCGCGGAACTTCAACCGGGCTTTCGAGAGCCACTGCCACCAAGCCGGCGTCCCGCGCATCCGCGTTCACGACACCCGGCACACCTGCGCCTCGCTCTTGGCTGCCCTCGACGTCCATCCGCGCGTGGCGATGCGTATCATGCGCCACTCGCAGATCTCGATGGCCATGGACGTCTACACCCAGATTCCCACTCCCGAAACCCGCAAGGCGCTCGACCGGCTGAACCAGAGCCTCGATCGCCCCAGCGATGTGTGACCTAGCTTTCGTTACCGCAAGGGCCTTTTGGGATCACCCCAAAGGGCCCTTGTCCGTGCATGGCTTCTTCTCG
This sequence comes from Nonomuraea rhodomycinica, assembly GCF_013363995.1. Lineage (GTDB taxonomy): Bacteria > Actinomycetota > Actinomycetes > Streptosporangiales > Streptosporangiaceae > Nonomuraea > Nonomuraea rhodomycinica. The sequence goes on from NZ_JABWGO010000015.1 coordinate 110,636, forward strand.
TAACCGAAGAGCCATGTCGCTATGACCATGGCGCCCCTTTCGCTTTTCTTTGTATGTGATTCAAAGGAGTGGAGCTCCCGGCGATTCGCCAGTTCACTTTCGTGCCGTACGCAGCGGAGGGCGAATGACACATCCGGTGAATTGTGAGCGCGCCAAGGGTCACTACTGCGGTTGTTCCGCGTGCGGCGGAGCACAGCACGGCTGGACACACGGACTCGCGCTCGCCCGTGACCCCTCTCCTGGCGCCCGTCAAGAGGCGAGAGAGCGCAGCGACTCCGAGTGGGCAGCAACCCGACCTCCCAGAGGACGGCGCGAGCCATCCAGGCGAAGAAAGGCAGCCGCTACTGATAGCGCCACCGTCGATCTCGTTGATTGGCTGACCGAGAATCCGGACGCTATCGAACGCATACAGGAGGTCGGAGACCTTCTTGCCGGCCCAGTGATTGAGGAGCTGGATAAAAGGTTCGGCGCCAGCAAGCCGCGAGAGGCCAGAAGACAGTTCACTGATCACTTCTGGTGCGACCTCCTCGTCGCTTTGGCCGAGGGCATCAAGAAGTTCTCGAAAGCCGTGGACCAAATACCGGACTACGTAACGGCGGTCATCATGCGGTCCCGAAGGACCGAGCGCCGCAGCGTTCTCCTCGAAGCGCTGGTGAGGCTTGCCGTACAGACTGCATGGGAACCCATCAAGCACATGATCCACACCACCGGGATCGAGGACCTCCAACGGACATGCTGGATCCTCGCCGTCCTGATCTGTCCGGCGCCCGAGGACCACAGGGCCGTACAGGACGGTGCTCTCCTTCCCTTGGCCAAGGAGGGGATGTTGGAGATCAGCAAGGAGCGGCTTGCGCAGGTCTTCCCCGCGGAGTGGGTTCGCCGCCTTCGAGAAGGCCTCGACGGCGTCTGAGTGATGCCGTCGGAGTCCCACAGCTGGAGATCGGGGCACGCGCCGGCTGATGTCCGTCGGAGAGCGTCTGCGCGGGGCCGCGTTGCAGTACGGCCACGAAAAAGGCCCTCCGGGATCATCCCGAAGGGCCTTTGACCTGAAGCGCGGCCGAGAGGACTCGAACCCCTAACCTTCTGATCCGTAGTCAGATGCTCTATCCATTGAGCTACGGCCGCTCGCTGCGTAAGCAAGCATAGCGGACCTTCGGCAGTACCTCGAACCGGATTGCCGGTCAGGATCTGGCGGACTCCGGTTTGCGGGGCCAGAGGGTGTAGCTGACCGGCCAGATCAGGGCGATCAGTGGGATCTTGAGGAGGCCGCCGATGAAGGCGATGAGGTAGCCCGTGCGGGCCGGGTCGTCCACGAGCCAGATGAGGGCCTGGACGATGCCCCAGGTCAGCGCGTAGGCGAGGACGATGCGGAGCCACATCACCCATTCGTAGCGGGCTCTGGGCATGCCGCCGGCCGGTGGCTGCGGGGGCGGAGGGCCGCCGGCGAAGCGGTGGTGGAACTTGGCGTCCGCCCAGCGGATCGTACGGTGGCCGAAGACGATCGAGTAGGAGAGGTAGGCGGCCGCCAGGCCGTGTCTGAGGTCCGCCGTGGCGCCTCCTCGCATGTCGATGACGGCGGCTGTGAGCAGGATCACGTCCAGGAGCGGTACGCAGAGGAGCAGGACAGTGCTCACGGTGCGGCGCTTCCAGAGGTAGCGGGACGCGAGGCCCAGGGCGAGGAGGACCCAGAAGCCGATTTCGCAGCCGATGAGGATGGCGACAATCACGCTCTCCATGGTCGCGGGGGCGGTGGCCTCGCACATCGTCGGCGGATAGGAGCCTGTGGATACATCGAAGGGTGTATCCACAGGCGGTCCGGTGGAGGAGGAGCGCGGCGGCGCGGGGTGGTGTGATGGGGGGCATGCGGAGTGCGGGGTTGTGGGCGGTTGCCGCTTTTCTGGGCGGGGCGCTGCTCATCGCGGGTGGCGCCTTCTTTCGCCGTGGGGCGGACGAGTGGGCGCTCCTCGTCCCGCTGGCCTTGACGTGCGCCGGGGTCGCCGTGCGGTGGCGGAGTCCTCTGTCGGCGTTGGGGCTGGGGACGCTGGGCGTGGTCGTGGACCTCTTCGTGGGGCCGTCATTGCCTACGTTGTTGATCTATACGGACAACATCTACGCCGCGGCGCTCTACGGGCCCTCGCGGTTCGCACGGTGGTTGCTGGGTGTGGCCTGCTGTCTTGCGGTGCTGGTGGGGGCCGTCGCCTGGTTTCTGACGGAGGATTGGCGGGTGCCGGCGGTATACGGGGTGCAGGCCGGTCTGGTGCTCATCTCGCCGGTGACGACGGCGATGGTGTTGCGGCAGCAGCGGGAGCAGGCGGCGGCCGAGCGGGCTCGGGCGGAGCAGGTGGCGCGGCTCGCGGAGCTCGACCGGCAGGCCGCCATCGCGGCCGAGCGGGCGGCCATGGCGCGCGAGCTCCATGACATGGTGGCCAACCACTTCAGCGCCATCGCGATCCAGTCGACGGCGGTGCTCTCCCGCAAGGATCTTGATCCGCGTACGGTGCGGACGGTCATGGAGTCCGTACGGGAGAACAGCGTCAAGGGGATGGCCGAGATGCGGGCCATGATCGGGCTGTTGCGACAGGATGACGGCACCGGGAACGGCGGTATCGGGACTGGTGGCATCGGGAGTGGCGGCGATGCCATGCGGCCTCGGTTGGCTGACGCCGAGAGCCTGGTCGAGCGGGCTCGGCGGGCGGGGATGACCGTGGAGTTGCGGGTGGAGGGGGAGCCGAGGGAGTTGCCGGCCTCTGTCGATCTGGCGGGCTATCGGATCCTGCAGGAGGCGCTGACCAATGCGCTGAAGCATGGGGGGCGGTCGGCCGGCGTCGTGCTGGGTTATGAGGCTGAGAGCGTGAGGGTGGTCGTGGACAATCCGGTCGCCGGCGTAGGGTCTGGCGCCGGGTCCGGTCTGGTCTCCCCGCTGGTCGCCGCAGGTGCCGGCGCTCCTCGCCTCGCCGATGGTGGCAGTGGGGCCAATCCCTTGCGCTCGGTGGATCGAGATGGTCGCGGTCGTCGGGGTGAGGTGTGGCTGCCGGGGTCCGGGGCCGGGCTGGTGGGGATGCGGGAGAGGGCCTTGCTTGTGGGCGGTTCTTGCGAGGCGGGGTTGGTCGATGTCGGGCTTGAGATGGTGACGGGTGATGGCGGCTGCTCCGCGAGGGTCGATGCCGTGGCCTATGGCGGCGGGCCTTCTGCCCTTGCTGCGGGTGGTGTCGGCTCTCAGGAGGCTGTCTGGCGGGTGGAGGCCGTTCTGCCCACGGGGGTGACGGCTTCATGACGTGCCGGGCTGAGGGGTTGATGGCCGGCTCGGCTGTCGCCGCGGCGGTGGATGCGGGGTCGGGTTGGCGTTGGGCGCGTACCGGCGCTCGGGCTCGTTGCGGGCGGTGGTGAGGTGATGGCCATCCGGGTGGTGGTCGCTGATGACCATGCGGCGGTACGGGCGGGGATCGCGCTGATCCTGGGCGGCGCCGACGACATCGAGGTGGTGGGAGAGGCCGCCGACGGGGAGGAGGCCGTGGCGCTCGCGCGGGAGAAGCGGCCGGACGTCGTGTTGATGGATGTGCGCATGCCGCGGCTGGACGGGATCTCGGCCACCCGGGAGCTGGCCGGGGTGGCGGATGTATTGATCTTGACGACGTTCGACGTGGACGAGTACGTGTTCGGGGCGCTTCGTGCTGGAGCGGCGGGGTTCTTGCTGAAGAACACCGACGCCGAGAGCTTGGTGGAGGCGGTTCGGGTGGTGGCGCGGGGGGACGGGCTCATCTCGCCGGCTGTCACCCGGCGGTTGATCTCGGCTTTCGCGGAGATGCCTCCGCCCCGTGATCGGCAGGCCGTGGCCGGGCTGACGCCTCGGGAGCGGGAGGTGCTGGCCTGCGTGGCTCGGGGGCTGTCCAACGCGGAGATCGCCAAGGAGCTCGACATGGCGGAGGCGACGACGAAGACACATGTGAGCAGGGTGCTCGGCAAGCTGGGGTTGAAGAGCCGGGTGCAGGCTGCGATCTACTACTCGGCGTACGAGGAGTAGCGCGCCGACGCTCTCACCGGTCGAGGCGGACTGGTGGGGTTTCCGGCCGGTTTCGCTTTTGGGTCGGCCATGCCGTCGGAAAGCGCCTGGCATGCCGTCAGGCGATACCGCCGTCCCACGCCGCTCGCCACCGGCTGGGCGATACCGCCGCTCCATCGCTCCACGCCGCTCGCCACCGGCTGGGCGATCCAGCCCGCCGCCCCGCGGCCCCACGCCGCCCGCCACCCCGTCAGGTGATCCCGGCGCGTCGTTCGAGGTCGCCTGTTTCAAGTCGCCTGTTCCCATCGGTTACGCCGTGACCGCCCGTTCCGGCCCATTCGGGAAGTGAGCGGTCGGTGTCCTTCGGCCGTGGGGCATCGTCCCCCGGGCCTACTCTCCGTCGGTGGCGGCCCGTAGGCTGGCCGTCGTGAGTTCTCCGCCGCCTGTCTCCCCCGGGCCGTCCGGTCAACCGCCTCGCCAGACCGGTCTCGTGGTGGGGCTGGCGTTCGCGGGAGCCTTCGGCTACTGGGTCGTCAACGTGCTCCTGGGGCTGATCGTGATCAGGTTCGACTCTCGGGTCGCGGTCGGGGTGGGGGCGGCGGTGCTGGCTCTCGGGGCGTTGGGCGGCGGGGTTCTGCTGGTGTCGCGGCGCAAGCCCTGGGCCCTCGGTCTGGGATTGGGGTTGATGATCGGGTGGGCGTTGGCCTCCATCGTGACCGCCGGATTCTGTACCGGGCTCAATCCGAATCTCTACGCCTGATGGGCGGCCATCCGGTCGCGGTCGGCACGGCGCGGTGCGCGGATGAGTGAGTCGCCGCCCCCGCCGCCTCGCGGGCCGCAGTCTCACGGGCCGCAGCCTCGCGGGCCGCAGCCTCGCGGGCCGCAGTCTCACGGGCCGCAGCCCCACGGGCCCACACCACATGGGCCTCAGCGCCACGGGCAGCCACCACAGCCGCCGCAGCCGCCCCAGCCCCCGCCGCACGGCTACTGGGCGCCGCCGCCGAAGCCGCCGCGTGACAGCTCCCCCGCCCTCCTCATAGGCATGGCCTTCGCCGGCCTCGCCCTCTACAGCGCGCTGAACTTCCTGCTGGTCCTCGTCGTCCTCTTCGCCGCCATGGACAAGGGCGGCAACCAGCTGTGGACCGCCATCGCCGCCGTCGTCCTCGCGCTCGTGGGCCTGGGCGCCGGCGCCGGGCTGCTGGTCCTGCGGCGGCCGTGGGCGACCGGGCTGGGGCTCGGGTTGATGCTCGGGTGGGCGTTGTGGTCGATCGTGTCGGCCGGTTTCTGCACGGGCATCAATCCGGGAATGTACGGCTGACATGGCCATACCACTGCATGAGGTGTTCGTCGGGCTCGGCGTTCTCGTCGCGTCCGTCGTGTTCGTACGGGAGGCTCGCCGCCGTGGCGCGCTCAACGAGCAGTCGCTCGTGGCCGTCACCGGCGCGCTCGTCGGCGGCGCCATCGGCATGCGCCTGGCCGGCTGGATGGAGACGCTCGACCTGAAGGACCTCTGGCTGTACGGGTCCCGCAGCATCCTGGGCGGCCTGACCGGGGCGTACGTCGGCGTGCTGGTCGCCAAGCGGGTCATCGGCCTCCGGGAGCGCACCGGCGACCTGTTCGCCCCGGCCGTGGCGCTGGGCATGGCCGTCGGGCGCGTCGGCTGCCACCTGACCGAGGCCCCGGGGCGGCCCACCGACCTGCCGTGGGGCGTCCACGCGCCGCCGACCACGCCCGAGTGCCCCGGCTGCCTGACCGGTCAGGCCATGCACCCGTCGTTCATCTACGAGATCATCTTCCATCTCGTCGCGTACGGGGCGCTGGTGTGGGCGCGGGACAAGGTGACGCGGCCGGGCGAGCTGTTCACGCTCTACCTGGCCGGGTACGCGGCGTTCCGGTTCCTCGTCGAGTTCACGCGGGCGAACGAGACCGTGTGGCTGGGGCTGACGCGCCCGCAGTGGTTCCTCGTCCCGGGGACGATCCTGCTGGCCGTACGCGTCGGGTACGGCTGGCGGCGCGGCCACTACGATGCACTTCTCCGACGGAAGGCGACAGTTCGGTCATGAGCCCAGGAATGGGACTGCGGGGCGACCGCATCCTCAGGTACGTCAACGCGTTCTGCCCGCACTGCCACGGCCGCGACCTGGAACACGTCGAGCGGCTCAGCGGCTACCTGGCGGTGCGCGACGGCCGGGTGTGGCTGGAGCGCGGGTGCCGCGAGCACGGCCTGGTCCGGACGCTCTACGACGAGGACCCGGAGATCCTGGAGTACCTGGAGGAGTGGACCGCTCCCACCAAGCAGCACATCCCGGACGTGTCGGGCAACTTCGCGCCCGTCCCCGCCGCGTACCTCCAGGGGCTGCCGGAGATGCAGACGCAGCACACGTGCATCCTGCTGGAGGACATCGCCGAGGCGTGCAACCTGCGCTGCCCGACCTGCTTCGCCGACAGCTCGCCCGACCTGAGCGGGATCGTCCCGGTCGCCGACGTCCTCGCGAACGTCGACCAGCGCCTGGCCCGCGAGAACGGCCGGCTGGACGTGCTCATGCTGAGCGGCGGCGAGCCGACGCTGCACCCGGAGCTCCCGCTGCTGCTGCGCGAGCTCACGCAGCGGCCGGTCACCCGCATCCTGATCAACACCAACGGCGTCCTCGTCGCCCGCGACGACGACCTGCTCGACCTGCTCACCGAGCACCGCGAGCGGGTGGAGGTCTACCTCCAGTACGACGGCGGCTCGGCCGAGGCGTCGCGACACCACCGGGGCGGCGACCTGCGGCGGCTCAAGGAGCAGGCCGTACGGCGGCTGTCGGAGCGGGAGATCTTCACCACGCTGGTGATGACGGCGGCGCTCGGCGTCAACGACGGCGAGATCGGCGACGTCGTACGGGTGGCGCTCGACACGCCGTTCGTGGGCGGCGTGTCGCTGCAGCCGCAGTTCGGCTCGGGCCGCTCGGCGCGGATCGACCCGATGGACCGGCTCACCCACACCGGCGTGCTCAGCCGGCTCGGACCGCAGACCGGCGGGCTGGTCACCTGGCGCGACCTGACCGCGCTGCCGTGCTCCCACCCCCACTGCTGCTCGGTCGGCTACCTGATCCGCGACGACTCGCGGCGGTGGCGGTCGCTGGTGGCGCTGATGGGCCACGACCGGCTGAAGGCGAACCTGGGCCTGGTCGCCAACCGGATCGCCGACAGCGACATCCCGCGCGAGCTGCGGGCGGCCGTACAGGAGTCGCTGCTGGGGCTGCTGTCGGAGCAGTCGTCGCTGTCGCACCCGCAGATCGGCGACCTGTGGCGCGACATCTGCGAGAACTGCGACCTCGGCGTGTCCACGCTGCTCACACTCGCCTCCTCGGCGCTGCCGGGCCGGCGCGCGAAGCTGCGCCGGATGCTGGGCGAGCGGGTGGTCCGGATCACGGTCAAGCCGTTCATGGACATCTCGACGATGATCGAGGAACGGCTCACGCAGTGCTGCGTCCATGTGGGCACGCGGGCCGAGCAGGACCAGTGCGCGCCGTTCTGCGCGGTGCAGGCGTGGCCGCAGCTCTCGGCGCAGCGGCTGTCGGCGGTGGCGTCGGAGCCCCGGACGCGGCTTCCTCTGGAGGTCCTGACGTGAAGGCCGAGCCGTACGACCCGCTGCGGCTGTGCGTGTACGCGACGGTCGCGCTGCTGGCGTGGCTGCTGGGGCCGTGGGCGGTGCTCGGGTTCGCCGTACTGGGGTTCGCGGGGTACTGGAAGGCGCGCCGGGCCGGGCTGACCCGCAGCAAGTGCCTGCTGCGGGACACCCGGCTCGTGCTGGCCTACCTGGGGCTGCTGGCGGTGGCGGCGTCCGTCGCGATCGTGCTGTCCCTCAGGTGACGGCGGGGGCTACTCGGCGGGGACGTACAGGCTGAGCGTCTCGGCGATGCAGGCCGGACGCCGCTCGCCCTCGACCTCGATCGTCATCTTCAGGTTGGACAGGTAGCCGGCGGGCGTGCCCTTGACGTCGGTCAGCTCGCCCGAGGCCCTGACCCGCGCGCCCACCGGCACCGGCCGCGGGAAGCGGACCTTGTTCAGGCCGTAGTTGACGCCCATGGCGATGCCCTCGACCTTGACCAGCTCCATCATGAACGACGGAAGCAGCGACAGGCTGAGGTAGCCGTGGGCGATGGTGCCGCCGAACGGTCCCTCCTTGGCGCGCTCCACGTCGACGTGGATCCACTGGTGGTCGTCGGTGGCGTCGGCGAACAGGTTGACCTGCTCCTGGGTGATCGTGCGCCACTCGGTCGGGCCGAACGTCTCGCCGACGGCCGACTTGAGCTCCTGTACGTTCGCGAAGGTCCGCATGGGCCTGAACGCTATTGCGCTGGCGGGACGGCTGCCAAGTCGAGCCGCCGGTACGGGCGGAACGCCCGGCTCGCCCCCGGGCGGCGGATCTGTTGCGAAGATCTTTACTCGAAAGCGTCGCATGGGTGTTCGAGTCCGCGCTACAGTTCTGGGTGTCGAATCGAACATGGGTTCGGCCAGGTGAGAGGGGGTGTGTTCGATGACGGCGACGGCGACGGCCCGCGCTCGGACACGCCGTACGGCTTTCTGCGCAAATCTACGACGGCCGCTATATCCGGCAATAAAGTCCGAGAGCGTGGACCCTGTGCGCAATCCCTACGCCCCCGGAGCCGGGCAGCGTCCCCCCGAGCTCGCCGGCCGTGACCGTGAGCTCCAGCAGTTCGAGGTCGTGCTGGAGCGGGTGGCCCGTGGCCGGCCCGAGCGCAGCATGGTCGTCACCGGGCTGCGGGGCGTGGGCAAGACCGTCCTGCTCAACACCTTCAAGTCCATGGCGATGCAGCGGCTGTGGGGCACGGGCAAGATCGAGGCCCGGCCCGACCAGTCGATCCGCCGTCCCGTCGCCGCCGCCCTGCACATGGCGGTCCGCGAGCTGGCCCCGCGGCACCGCGCGCCCGAGCGCATCGAGGACTTCCTCGGCGTGCTCAAGGCGTTCGCGATGCGCGACCCGGCCGCGGCCAAGGGCACCTCCCACTGGTCGCCCGGCATCGAGGTGCCGGCCAGCCGGGGCCGCGCCGACTCCGGCGACCTGGAGATCGACCTGACCGAGCTGTTCGTCGACGCGGCGAGCGTGGCCACCGACCTCGGGGTCGGCATCGCGCTGTTCATCGACGAGATGCAGGACGTGCCGGCGGCCGACGTCTCGGCGCTGTGCGCCGCCTGCCACGAGCTGTCGCAGTCGGGCGGGCCGCTCATCGTGGTCGGCGCCGGGCTGCCACACCTGCCGAGCGTGCTGTCGGCCAGCAAGAGCTACTCCGAGCGGCTGTTCCGCTACGCCCGCATCGACCGGCTCGACCGCGAGGCCGCCGACCTGGCGCTGATCCTGCCGGCCCGCGAGGAGGACGTCGAGTTCACCCAGGACGCCCTCGACGCGCTCTACGAGGCGGCCGACGGCTACCCCTACTTCGTCCAGGCGTACGGCAAGGTGGCCTGGGACCTCGCGCCGCGCAGCCCCATCACGGTGGAGGACGTGCGGGTGTCGGCCCCCGAGGCCGAGGAGGAGCTCGCGGTCGGCTTCTTCGGCAGCCGTTACGAGCGGGCGACCCCGGCCGAGCGCGACTACATGCACGCCATGGCGCAGATCGGCGACGAGCCGGTCGCCACCGCCGAGGTCGCCGACGCCCTCGGCCGCAAGCCGTCCAGCCTGTCGCCGGCGCGCGACAGCCTCATCAAGAAGGGCCTGATCTACAGCGCCGAGCGTGGGCTGATCGCGTTCACCGTGCCGCATTTCGGGAGGTTCCTGCGGGCCCAGCCGATCTGAGCGGCACCCCTAGTCCTCTATTGGGCTGTCTAGTGGGGAAGCTAGACAGCCCAATAGAGCCACATCGAGCATGCCGTCGTGGGAAATCTACGGCTGTCTAGCGTCAGGCCGATACAGGGGTATATTCCGGCATCGAGCCGCTGTCCTGCCGGTCGACCACGGCCGCCCGCACCACCGGCCGCCGCCCGCTGAGGTACACCGCGAAGACCACGTCCCGGTCGCCCTGGCCGTCGAAGGCGAAGAAGCGCCAGCACAGCTCCCGCCAGCTGTCGTACGGCTCGGCCGCGGCCAGCTCCGCCTGGTGGGCGCGCCACGTACCACTGCTCCTGAGCCGTGACAGCGTGACGCTCTCGGCCGGGGCCCTGCGCCGCTCGCACGGAGCGCGGTAGCGCAGGCGGTCCACCATCTCCTCCAGCTCCGGCGACAGCGCGACGAGCACGGCGACGCCGGCCAGGGTGTGCCAGGACGGCCGGGCGAACACCGTCCATCCGGGCGTCTCGCCCCACACCGTCATCAGCGCCATGCCGCTGAGCGTCACCGTCCGCGCGACCGAACGCAGCCCCACGGGCGCGGCGCTGACCTCGCCGAAGCAGCCGCAGCCCGCGTCGGGCCGGCGTCTGCGCAGCTCCAGCAGCACGTACGTGGACAGCGTGAAGAACGTCACTGTGCCCCACCGGAAGAGCGGATGGGTGGTGAGCAGGAGCCCGCAGGCGAGCACCAGCTCCCCCGCGGCGCAGACGACGAGCGCGGGGGCCTGCATGCGCCCCGGCACGAGGACGGCCGGCCCGAGCCGCGACAGCGCGCCCGGCTCCCCTCCGGAGCGCACCGTGATCATCTTGGCCACCGTCCCGAGGACGAGCAGCACGATCAGCGCCGGCTGCTGCGATGCCAGCACGAGCGTCACCCCAATCCGATCTGAGCGTTGAAACACCCCTTGACCAGTTCTCCGCCGAGCTCCACGAACGTCGAGGGTGACAGCTCGGCGAGGCGCCCGCGCGGCGACGTCCCGCACTCCACGCAACGATCGCAGAACCGGCCGGCCACGCAACCGCAGGCGACGATCGGCACGTTGGCCGAGCGCCCGGCGCACTGGTTGTGGACCTGCACCAGCGACCCCATCGCGAGGTACGGCAGGCCCGCGCAGGACACCTCGGCCTCGGGGCAGCCGGCGTCGGAACGCTCCATCATCGGGTACGCCAGACCCCATTCCCCCTCGTCGAACGCGTCGGACCAGGTGACGGTGCCGGAGACGCGCTGCTGGGTGCCGGCGTACGCGGCGGGCGCCGGGGGGACCGCGCGGGCCGGGTACGGGGGCTGGGAGGTGGCGGGCAGCAGCGCCAGGCAGCCGCCGTCGCGCCGTACGCCGATCGCGTCGAGCAGGTAGCCGGGCTCCAGCCGCGGGTGGCGCACCTGGAGCCGGCCGGCGGCGCGGTGGGGGACGGTGATGGTGCGGCGGCCCCGGTGCGGGCCGCAGGCGAGCTCGACCGACAGGTCGGCGCGTCCCTCCACGGACAGGATGGTCCCGGTGATGCGGGTGATGCCGGCCCAGATCCGATCGACGACCTTGCCCTCGTGCAGGGCCCGGATGACCACCCTGGCCCCGACGGGCAGGTCGGCCGGGGTGGTGTCGCCGCCGTTCCAGGCGGTGGCCGAGGGGGTGATGAACAGGCGCTCCTCCCGGCCGTCGGGGGTCTCGACGACGACGAGGTGGGGGCTGACGTCACGGATCTCGCCCGTGACGGCGCGGACGGGATCGCCGTCGCCGGGGGCGGGTCCCGGCACTCCGGCCTCACGGCCCAGGGCGGCGGCGGCGAGCAGCCTGCGCCGGTCAACGCTCGGGTAGCCCATCCCCATCCCTCCTCGTCGCCTCTAGGTTCACACGTCCTGGCCGGTCGTGTGGGGGTGACACCGCATAAGGGAGCAATTAACGCACTCACGGTGAAGGAGATGGCACCCGTCGTCATACAAACCGCCACCGACCTTGACGGACCTTTGTCGTCGGCGGGCCGAATCCTGGGTTCCGGTTCAGCCCGAACAGCGCGTTCGGCTGCGATTCTGACCACGATGCCGATCATCGAGGGCGAAGAGGAGTTCCGCGAGTACGTGCGCGCCCGCGGACCTTCCCTGCTGCGCACCGCCCACCAGCTCACCGGGCACCCGCTGGACGCCGAGGACCTGCTGCAGAACGCGCTCACCCGGACGTACCTGGCCTGGGAGCGCATCGAGGACCGCGGCTCGCTCGACGGCTACGTCCGGCGGGCCATGGTGAACATCAACATCTCGCAGTGGCGGCGGCGCAAGGTCGAGGAGTACCCCTCGGACGAGCTGCCCGAGGTGGCGGTGGAGCCGCACGACTCCCACGGGGCGTACGGGGAGGCCCACGAGCGGCTGGAGAGGGCGCTGGACAGGCTGCCCGAACGCATGCGGGCCGCGATCGTGCTGCGGTACTACGAGGACCTGAGCGAGCCGGAGGTCGCGCGGCTGCTGGGGATCAGCATCGGAACGGTGAAGAGCACGGTGTCGCGGGCCATGGCCAAGCTCAGGAACGAGCTCGGCATCAGCGTCGCGGCTGTTGAGGTTGCCGAGGCAGGTGAAGTTCCTCCCCCGCCCGAGCCGTAGCCGCCGCGGCTGAGGCCGTCCCGGCTGTCGCGCAGGGCCGTACGACGTCGCGGATCTTGCGCAGGGTGGCGAGGAACGCCGTCAGCTCGTCGTCGGAGAGCAGACCGGTGAAACAGCTCTCGATGTCGCGCAGGTGCACCGGCAGCACCGCCTCCAGCCGGGCCCGGCCCGCGTCGGTGAGCGCCGCGTAGGAGGCGCGCCGGTCGGAGGAGCAGGCCACCCGTTCGACCAGGCCGTCACGTTCCAAACGATCGATGACTCTGGTGACGCCGCTGGTCGACAGGCCGGTCTGGGCGGCGAGATCGGTCATGCGCAGCCGCTGCCAGGGCGAACGGCCCAGGCGCAGCACCGTCTCGAAGTCGATGTCCGACAACCCGGAAGCGCTCAGCGCGGGCTGCATGCGGGCGATCAGGCCTGCGTGCACCTCGGCCAGCAGTCCCATGGCGGTGAGTCGAGGGTCGTCGAGAGGGTTCACGTTCACACTCTAGCCGACGTTAGTTGACGTGGGGAATATTCCTCATGTAGACCTTTGTTGGCGCAAATATCCGCAAGGCAAGCTTCACTGGAGGACCTCATGAGCACCCGTACCTGGGAGAACCTGACCATCCCCGCCCCCGGCACCTACAACCTCGACGCCGCCCACACCACGATCGGCTTCGTGACCAAGCACATGATGGTCAGCAAGGTGCGCGGCACGTTCGGCGAGTTCAGCGGCTCGGTCACGATCGCCGAGAACCCCCTCGACTCGGCCGCCGAGCTCACCATCCAGACCGCCAGCATCAACACCGGCGTCGCCGACCGTGACGGCCACCTGCGCAGCGACGACTTCCTCGCCACCGACAAGTTCCCGCAGATCACCTTCCGCAGCACCCGCGTCGTGCACCAGTCGGACGACGAGTTCACGGTCGTCGGCGACCTCACGATCCGCGACGTCACGCAGCCGGTCGAACTCAAGGTCGAGTACGGCGGCGCCGGCACCAACCCGTGGGGCCAGGCGGTGTGGGGCTTCTCCATCACCACGGAGATCGACCGGGAGGCCTTCGGCCTGACCTGGAACCAGGCCCTGGAGACCGGCGGCGTGCTGGTGGGCAAGAAGGTCAAGATCGAGATCGAGGGCGAGGCCAACCCGGCCGCCTGAGGCATTTCCCATGGCAGGCCCGCCCTGACGACCCCGGGCGGGCTCCATCCACAGGCCACTGTCCACAGCTTGTGGATAACGGCTTCGGGGCGCGCCGGGGCGCCGATGAGAAGGCTCTCGGGGGGCTCGAGGGAGGCTCGCGGAAGGCTCGCGGAGCCAACCGCTTTGCCGCCTCGCCAGAAGGCCGGTACGCTGTCCTGAGCCGCTTGGCTTCCAGGAGGATTCGCCTAGTCAGGTCTATGGCGCCGCACTGCTAATGCGGTTTGGTGGCAACACCATCCGGGGTTCAAATCCCCGATCCTCCGCAGGTAGAAGGCCCTCGCCCCGGTAACGGGGAGAGGGCCTTTGATCTTTTCTGGGCGTCATAGTTGCAGACCTAGTTGCAACGGCTACGGATTTCCCCAGAGGGCGGAGGCCAGGCGCTCCCCCGCATCGCGCATCAGCGGTGTGGATACGTGGGTGTAGCGCTCGGTGGTCGTGACCCTCGTGTGGCCGAGGACCTGCGGTACGACGCGGATGTTCACACCCGGCTCGATGAGGAGGGTCGCGGCGGTGTGGCGGGCATCGCCGCGTGGCGGTCATCCGGGGCGGGCGGCTCCAGCTCACCTTCCCACGTCGCCGGATGCGTACGGCTGCTGTGGCGGCACCCCGTCGCCCTGCTCATCGCCCTGACGCCCGTCGCTCTCACGCTGGCGTACGGGTGGCGAACTGCAACCGCCATCGGTTTGGGAACGCGACGACATGCGAGAAAGCCTGAAAAACCGCGACATCGCAGGACTATTCCGGCTCGTCGCAAAATACGGCGGTATCAGTCAGGTCCGCATCGCAAGTGCGACCGAAATAGCGCAACCCCGCGTCAACAAGATCTTCAAAGGCACAGCTGGCCCCATCGAAGAACTGGCGGTCTTCGAGCGCATCGCCACCGGACTCGGCCTGCCCGACCACGCCCGCATGCTCCTCGGCCTGGCCCCACTCGACATCGCCTCCCCAACAGGCGACCTCGACGACGAGCACCAGGAGCAGACCGACGAACTCGCCGCCCGCCTGGAGGCCGCCGCAGCCGTCGACGACACCATGGTCATGATCCTGCGGACGGACACCAACAACCTCCGCCTCCAGGACCGCCGACTCGGGAGCGTCGCCATCGCCGACAAGATGCGCGCCCAGATGGCCCAGATCGAACGAGCCCACCGCCACGCGATACGCCCACGCATCCGCGCCCAGCTCGCCCACCTACTTGCCGAAACAGCTTCCTTGGCCGGCTGGCAGGCCATCAACACCGTGGCCCTCAACGACGCATGGAACCACTACGAAGCCGCCAAAGCTGCCGCCCGCGAAGCCGAGGACGCCGCCGTGCTGGCCTACGTCTCCGGCGAGCAGGCGTATGTCCTCATGGACATGGGGCGGCCAGCCGAAGCCGCCGAGCTACTCCAGCACATCCACGCCGTGCACCGAGACCACGTCCCCGCCCGCTTGCGTACATGGCTCGCCGCAGCCGAAGGCGAAGCCGCGGCCATCCTCGGAGACGAGACCGCATGTCGTCGCGCCCTCGACCAGGCTGCCGCCGTAATGCCGGAAGGCGACGGCGACCCGGACATGCCCTACCTGTCCATCAACGTCCACCACTTCGCCCGCTGGCGCGGAAGCTGTCTGCTCCGCTTCGGCGACCCCGGCACCGTCGAGGACCTCCGCTCATCACTTGCCGGGATGGACGGCACCTACAACCGCGCCGAAGCAGGCGTCCGCTGCGACCTCGGACACGCGCTCCTCGCGGCCGGCGAACCGGAAGCCGCCCAACCCCACATCCACCGCGCCAAGCAGTTGGCCACCATGACCGGCTCACGCCGTCAACGGCGCCGCATCGACGAGCTAACGCGAGCAGTTAACCGCGCCCTTGGCCGTTGAGCCTCTGCTGAGCCTGAAGCAGCCCGATCAACGTCCCCGACGTCCAGATGTCCCCGCGGGCGATCATGTCGGGGATCTCCGCCATCGGAACCCACTCGATCCGATCGGCTTCCACCTCGCCCTCCGGCTTGCCGACCAGCTCAGCCCCGCGCATCAGGAACAGGATGTGCTCGGAGTCCACCATGCCGGCCATCGGCTGATAGCTCACCAAATGCTCGACTTGCTTCGCCCGATACCCGGTCTCCTCCTCGACCTCCCGGACGGCCGTGGCCATCGAGTCCTCGTCGGCCTCGACCAGCCCACCGGGAAGCTCCCACCCCCACCGGTCGAACACGAACCGATGCCGCCACATCAGAAGGACCCGGTCCTGCTCGTCGACGACGACAGCGATAGCGGCCCGGCCCAGGTGCACCACATGATGCTCGAACCGTTCTCCCCCAGGGATCTCCACATCGGCCATGCCGAGCCGGATCCACCGGTTGTCGTAGATCAGCCGTTCCCCGTGAACCACCCAGCGCGTCAGCTCAGCGTCATCAGCCACACCGTGAAGCTACCGGCCCACGACGGCGCCGTACGCGCACTTCCAGGTGACAGCCGAGATCGTTGCCGAATAGTCCTTATGAAGATCAAGCGGCGGCGCTCCGCGCCGCCGGCGCGGCCCTGCGCTCGGCCGCACGCTGCGCGTGCGGCCTGGGGGCCGTTCTCGCGCGCGCCCGTGCTCGGGCCGCGAAGGCGTGCAGTGGCGCAACGAAAGCCCGTCAAGGACCGGCTATGGACTCGACCATGCATTCATCCACCCATCGAGCTAGCACGCTGAATGCGGCCAAGTATTCAAAGGCCTCCTGCTCGTCCCAATCAAGAGTGTGCTCATGAGTTGCAACATTGCGAATGCCGGTATAGCAACCAAATGCGAACGCAACTGCGCCCTCTTGGCGACTCCGCCAAGTCTCGGTGTTGCGGTCCCCTGGGAATCGAAGCCGTGGAGCGCCCGGCTTCGGATCTTCTTTGCTAAATGCCTGCTTGAGTAGGTTTCCTTCGGAGATGTCTGTTCGGCCGAGCTTAGACTGTGTATGAGCACTTATCGAGCGCGCAGCCTGCGCAACTGCCTCACGATAATGGCCAGCATCCCAGAAAGTTGCGGCGGCGCCCCATACCCAAGGATGTAGATGTGCTGCATACAGTGAGGGTCCGCCAGGTCCAAGATTCTCTTCTACATCTCTCCAGTCGCGGAGCATGCCAATCGCAGCGTTCACATCCTGCTCAATCTGCCACCGGTCGTCCCATGAGAAACGATCAGCCATCGATGGATCTAACCTACGCATGATCGTATGAGCTGTTCGAGACAGTCGCTGCACTGTCTGAAGAATGTCTTCCGGGGATAGATGCATGCTGAATGTTTGGCGGCCGGCATTAAGCTCTGCGATTACAGAAGCGTATTACTCCAAACGCTCAATGCACCATTCGATGTTCATGAGTGCAATGCTAGCGATAGCCGCCTGCGAACTCTCGTGCTTTTCGAGCAGCCACGGGCGCTTCGGCTCGGAGATGGTCGCCGCCCCTGGAGGCCAGACTGTAGCTCACCAACGCGGAAGCCTGATCATCCTGTCCCACATAGACCCGGGACAAGCCGAGCAGGGCCACGGGGCCAAGGTCATTCCCCGTTCCACCTTGTGCCCGTAGCCCTCGCCTGCTCCCTTCGTGCGGGTCGATGGCGAACGGGATGATGAGGACGGGAAGCGTGTGCGGCGCGCAGGAAAGGCCATGTCACCTGCTGATCACCAGGGTGTACCACTCGGTGGTGGTCACTCGGTGTGGCCGAGGATCTCCTGTAAAACGCGAATGTGGACGTACTGTTCGATCAGCAGGTGGCGGTGGTGTGCCGGGCGTCGTGACCACGGACGTCGCGGACGCGGACCTGCTTGAGGATGGACTTCCACTTCTTCCGGTCTTCGGCGCGCTCGATAGGACCACCGTGCTGCCGTAGACGAGACCGGGCTTAGCTTTTTGCCTAGATCATGCCGCCAAGCCTCCGAAGCTTGTCATCAAGGGAATGTAGGACGCCGGGCAGTGTTTCTGCCGCGTACGATAAGGACGCCGCGGTTCTGCTGAGGTTGTTTCCTTCGAACACTTCCGCTGCATAGGCAAGGCGACTTGCTGTGAGATTGTCGACCCCTACTGGGGCGTCGTTCATCACTGAGATGATCTGCCTCAACTCCTGCAAGGCGTCTATGTTGAGGCTGCCCGTCCGTTCCAGCTGCTCAGCGATGCGCTCAAGGCGAGTTACGGGCGGCTCGAATGCCTCTACTAGCAAGGCTTCGATCAGATCGTCGGTCATCGGGTTGCTGATGCGCGCGAGGTGTATGCCGTGCTCTCCTTCATGCTTGCGCTTCCATTCAAGCAGAAGCTCGGGCGGGTACAGATCCGAGCCTGTCTTCTTGTCATCCACCTCCGCATGATGCGCCAGGCATAGAAGTATTAGATTGCGAAAGGAGTCCCTTTCCCGCTCCTCTTCGGGAGTACGGCAGGGGCGATGACGTGCGGACCCGGGTTGCACGCCGTAGATGTGAGCGATCTGGGCGTTCTTCTTGTAGATGCCAGGCCTGACTTCGAAAATCACTGGAAAGGGGCAATCTGGGGCATAGCATCGTCCGTTACTGAGCGCCCAGAGCGCCGCCTGTATGGGGGCTGGAATGTTCCTTCGCTTGTCCCTCTTCTCGGCCACGCTTAAGAGACTAAGTCGCCTGACCGGCTTCGTGAAGAGAGCTGACGCTGCTGATTGAGCAGGGTGCGTTGCAGGTCAGCGGCTTTGAGCTCTTCGCTACTGTCACGTCTTGTAAGAACGACGGCTATCCCTACCGTAGTTACGATCGCCTTGGACGGCAGGCCGCCGTAGCTGGCTGGGGGCGATCGCAGGTCCAGGGCTTCGTTCCTCAGCCCCGGCCCACCGGACGATGTGGCTGGCGTGCCCGTTGCGTGCCCGATAGGGCGGGGAAGCAGGGGAAGAGCGGGGAGCCACGGGGTATGCGATCCGCATGCTGAGCTGCGTCTTCGCTGGTGGAGCAAGATCGGCGGGCGTCTTTGCGAGCAGGGTGTCAGAAGTTTGTTGCGCTTCGGCTCCACCTCACAGAAGGCGTCGCAACCGATCATGAGTGGGATTTACACTCTTCCCGCATGCGGCTGAAGGCGATCTTGACGCTGTTCGCTGTCTACGCTGTGACGGCGGTGCCTGTGTGCATGCCGGGCGGATGGCGAGTGATCGTGCAACCAGCGGCAGATGACGCGGTGGAGGTGTACTACGCACTGAGGCCGTCGGCTCCCCGGTTCGCCGTGAGCATCGGGCCCTTCTATCAGGCCATACAGGTGGCTCAGCAGCGGGCCGAGGCCTACCCGCACGATCTCGCCCCGCCCTACCTCCTGTACACGCCATACCGGCTCGTCGCCCCCTACGTCACACCCCGAGGACAAGAACTGGCTTCCCAAGCGATCTCGGGGGTGGACCAGTCACACGGGAAACCCACCCCGTACCGGATCGTGCCCCAAGTCCGATCGGTGCGGAACAGCCAAGCGGCACTGACCACCTTGACGGAGGACACGCAACACCGCAGGCCGATCGACGAACGCGAGGTCCTGGCGATGTACATCGAACCCGAGCTCAACCGGATCGTCGTTGAAACAACCACGTTCAGCCAAGAACTACGCCGCAGGCTGGCCAAGCGTTATGGCGGACTCGTCACCATGGACTGGGACCCCTTGAGACAACCAATGCAGCTGCTCTGAGACGGGCTGGAGCCGCACCGATCACGTGTGGAGAGCCGGCCGGGCGTCGTGCATCCCAACCTGGTGCTGCGGAAGCGTTCTAGTTGCAATGCCGCATCGTTCAGAGCCGTCCAATTTTGGCCAGCGAGGCCGAGCGGTCCAGGTTGAACTGATTGGAACGGTCAAGATCCGAGCTGCTAATGCGGTTTGGTGGCAACACCATCCGGGGTTCAAATCCCCGATCCTCCGCCAGGTCCAAAGGCCCTTCCCCGTAGTGGGGGGAAGGGCCTTTGATCTTTTCCAGGGCGCGGTAGGTGCAACGGCTACGGATTTCCCTGAGTGCGGAGGCGAGGCGCTTCCTCGCGTCGCGCATCGGCGGTGTGGACACGTGGGTGTATCGCTCGGTGGTGGCGACTGTCGTGTGGCCGAGGACCCGCTGTACGACGCGGATGTTCACACCCTGCTCGATGGGGAGCGTCGCGGCGGTGTGGCGGGCGTCCTGGACGCGGACGTCTCGGACGCCAGCCTGCTTGAGGATGGCCTTCCACGCCTTCCAGTCCTCGGTGCGCTCGATCGGTGTGCCGTGCTTGGTGGCGAACACCAGGCCGTCCGTCCGCTTGAGGCATGGGCTAACGTGGTTGATCGCTCTGCAGGAAGGCGTCCGAACTGCCGGAGAAGTAGCGTTCGATGTGAGCGCGTACCGGCCACGCCGATTGGGTGACCAGCTCATCCAACAGACGGAGCTCGAAGGAGTTGCCGGGACATGCTGCACGACCTGTGGAGGGCAGTAGGAGGCGAGTCCGATCGAGCGCAGTGGGACTACGCACCACTTGAACGTGTCGGCCCTCTGCGCTTCGGTATGAGCCTGCAGGAAGCGATCACCGCGATGAAGGCACGGGGATACATCTCCGAGGCCGTCTCCCAAGTCGGTGAGGTGGGCCCCTTCGAGCAGTTGTGTACGCGATTCCGCGCCGTGGACGCCCCCATGTGCCGAGCGGACACCGTGGGGTACTACGTCGGCCCCTTGGGATTGACCTGCATTACTGTCGACGCCTTGTCCGGACCACAGGTCTCGTTCGATGGGATCCGGTTGGTAGGTCGGCCACCCTCAGAGCTCTCAGCGGAGCTCAGCGCCTACCTGGAGAAGACCGGCAGGGAAGTAAGGTTCACCCCAGAAGGGGACGTCGGCTCAGAAGAGCTGGGGATATACCCGCGCGCGCAGCGAGCCGGCGACGTTCTGCTCACCCGGCTGGTCTTTGGCAGGCCCAACGACTGGGCCAACACCATGTTCGACTGCATTCCGGCCGACGAGTGGCGCATCCACTGACCCGCTCGTGCGGGACGACCACTCAGCGCGCTCCATTTCATGATCTGGAGTATGCCTGGAATGATCTTTGAGGCACGTGGCATGGGATACCGCCCCACTGCACGTGGCTGGGCAAGGGGAACCGGAACGCGTGACGCCCAGTAAACCGTCGGCACTCCGACCTCTGGGAGTCACCTTGGGGGCCTACGAATCAGATGGTCCGAGCGTGTATCGCGCGTAGCGGTCGCCAGGAGAAGTGAGTTCGATGCCGTTTTCATCGAGGGCGTTGTGAATCGTCACCTGGCCGTTTGGGAAGCCGAACCCCAGAGACACGATCGTTCCCTCTACGAGATCCCGGTTTCTCCACATCAGCAGCTCCACTGCCGAACAAGGCTGACCGACCAGTGCAGCAAGCTCATCTGGTGTGTCATCTCGCCATGCCAAGTGGAAGTCCTGCCAGTCCAGCGCGCGCTTGGGATCGATGGTGTTCCAGGCGATGGAGACCTCGTCGAACTTCCAGTGGTTGATCTCGACCCACTCCGGCCTGTATCCGGGGACCCCGAAGTTGAACATCCAGTGATCGTGCCGGAATGCCCTCGCTTCTGTCGTGCCGGGCCGGGCTCTGCGCACCCGGCCGGCCGCTCTTCAGCGCCTATTCAGGCACCTGCCCGGGATGTGCGCCCGGCCCTACGGCGTCGCGTCCGGCTGGGGTGACTTCCCCGGTGAAGCTGCGCAACTCTCGGCTGAGCGAGGCTATGGCAGCCGTCATGCCGATGAGACCGCCCAGGATGACGAGCGCCGTCGCGCCGCCCAGTGCCGCAGCCAGTGCTCCGCCGAGAACCGGGCCGAAGGGTTTGAGGGCCATGCTGCCCATGCTCAGGACCGCGCCCATCCGGCCGAGCATCTCTTCGGGCACCATCCGTGCGATCACCACGTTCAGCACCACGTTCAGCGAGGGTGTGGACAGGGTGATGAACACCAAGGGAACCATCGGCCACCACGCTCCCCATGGCAGCGCCGTGGCCGCCAGCGCGGCGCCAAAGACCGTCAGGACGACCAACAGCAGTCTGCCGGGCGGCAGGAGCTTTCCGATGCGTCCCGACAGCAGCGCCCCGGCCAGTCCGCCGATGCCAAGGCCGGCCAGGACTGTGCCCGTGGTGAGCGCACTACCGCCGCGTTCGCCGACAAGCACGATCAGGGGGATCAGGAACGCCCCGCCCAGCAGGTTGAGGACCATCACCGCCGCAGTGACCTCCCTCAGGCCCCGCCGGCGCCACAGCCACGTGATGGCCTCAACTGCTTCCCGGCGCATGCCACCCCGGTTCGGGTGCCGCTCCTGGCCGTCCTCTCGTGCGGAGGTCTGCGACTGGTTCGCCGGGCGGCGCGGCACCTTCGCCAGAGCGTAGAAGATCGTGGCGGCAAGGAAGGTGATGGTGTCGACGACGAAGGGCACCGCACGTCCCAGGCTGTAGAGCAGGCCACCGAGCGGCGGGCCGACCAGCCCGGCGGCATGGGTGCGGGACTCCTCTTGAGCGTAGGCGCTGTGAAGCTGGCTTGTGGGGACGATCCCGCGAATGGCTGTGCCCAGGACCGGTTCGATGAACGCAGCGCACAGCGCGTCGAGTACCGCCAGTGTGACGAAATGCCAGATCTGCACCTGGTCGGTGAGGACCAGTGCTGCCAGCAGCGCTGAGACAACCGCCTGGAGACCCTGGGCGGATATCAGCGTACGGCGACGGTCCCACCGATCCACCCAGACGCCGGCGGGCATCTGAACCAGAAGGAAGGCGACGGTGCGGGCACCGGCAACGACGCCCGCCAATCCTGGGGAGCCGGTAAGCGCGAGCACCAGGAGCGGCATGGCCAGTCTGGTGAGTTCCGACCCCAATTCAGACACCGCGCTGCCGATCCACAGCGATTGGAAACGCACGTTCCTGCGCAGCGGGACGATGTCGGTCACGGATCATCTTCCTTGGGTTGGGGGGCTACTCCTGGCCTGTGGTGCCGTTTCCGGGTGAGGCTGCAGGGCTGCCGCTGCGATCAGTCTTCGGACAGGCGGTGGCGCGTGCCCGTTCGCAAGCTGACAGTGCAGGTTCGCTCGTCACCCGCTCCAGCAAGGAGAGGCCAGATCTGGGAACGCTTCCCCGTCTGGCATCATCTTTCCGGGCTTCTAGTCGATTTTCCGCGTCTGTTACGGGTTACAGTTGGCGGCTGGCGAAAAGTTCCAAGTGGGAGCACTGCGGGCAGCGATGGGCGTCCACCAGCCATTTGGGGCGGCCCATCAGCTTGGCTCCGCCGAATATTCCCCGTTCCAGTTCACCTTCCACCCAGACGCCGAAGCCGGGCTGTTGACGGTCGGCCAGGAAACCCGGCTCCAGGCCCTGGTGGCCGCAGTAGGTGCACTTTCCATCAGGCATTGGGCGATCATACGGACAAGCGGGTTTCTCGGCCATGCGCCATCGAGGTCGCCGCAGAGAACCACCGACCGCGATGCGGCTTGCCGCCGCCGCCCAATAACGCGGCTACTCGCTCCTTTCATGCTTCCGACGGGGCCCTCGGGCTCCGGGAGGATGGGACAAGCTGAGCGGCGCTCCGAGGGCGGACTCGGAGTCGGGGCGGCCCCGCCTGGCTCCGGGGCGGGTGTAGTCGCCCACCTGTACGAGTAGGTCGTTTTGGGAGGCACTCAGAAGGACGACCATGAAGTGCGGCGAACAGGCCTGAACAAGCGGAGCACCGGTGACCAGCACGGCCAGTGACCACCATGCGACAAGGTCACGGACCGTCAGTCGACAGCTACGGTTGGATCATGATCGGTACAGAAGGTTCCCGGCTGGGCGCTCGGGCCGCGCGTCGGCTGGCAGAGCTGGGCTGCTGCGAGATCGCCGAAGGTCTCTCCGAAGCGGAGTTCGCCCGCATAGAGCGCGAGTACGGGATTGAGTTCGCCGAGGACCATCGCGCCTTCCTGGCAGCGGGGTTGCCGGTGCGTCAACCTTGGCAAGCGGGCCAGACGTGGGAGAACCCGTGGCCCGATTGGCGCAACGGTGACCCTGCGGCCCTGCGAGAGCATCTCGACTGGCCGGTCGATCGTCTCCTGTCGGACGTCCAGCATGGCCACTGGCGAACGAGTTGGGGCGAACGGCCGAGCGACCCTGTCGAAGCCGTCGAGAGGGCTCGGCTCCGGCTGGCGGATGCGCCTCAGATGGTCCCTGTCTATGCGCATCGGTTTCTGCCCGCTGGACGTGGCACCTTTGGACATCCGGTCCTGTCCATGTGGGGTTCGGACATCATTCACTACGGCAGCGATCTGGCCGACTACATCAACCAGGAGTTCCAGGAGCCGCGGCCCGAACGCATCCGGGAATTGCAGCCGCAGGCCACGGTCTTGTTCTGGCGGGACTACTTGTGAGCTCAAGCGGCCAGGCTGTTGCGGGGCATGCCTTACACTCGTCGCGCATGCGACTGAAGATGATCTTCGCGCTGTTCGCCGTCTATGCCGTCACGGCGGCGCCCGAGTTCCTGCCGGGCGAGTGGCGGGTGATCCTGCAGCCCGCGACGGATGATGCGGTCGAGGTCTTCTACCAGCCCGTGTCCCCCGTGATGCTCAGGTCGTACGAGGGCATCGGACCGTTCCTGCGCGGCCTGGAAGCCGCCGAGCAGCGAGCCAAGGCGCACCCGAACGATCTCGCCCCGCCGTACATCCTGCACGAGCCATATCGGCTTGTGGCCCCCTATGTCACCGCGCGAGGACGCGAGCTGGCCTCTCCGCCGATCTCAGGAGTGAATCCATCGGACGGCAGGCTCATCCCCTACACCATCGTGCCTCGGGTGCAGCCTGCAGAGAACAGTCAAGCCAAGCTCAGCGCGCTGATGGAGAGTCATGGTGGGCCGATCGACGGACCCGAAGTACTCGGCATGGGGATCGAGCCGGAGCTCAACCGCGTCGTCATCGAGACGAACGTCTTCGACC
The DNA here is from genome assembly GCF_013363995.1 of Nonomuraea rhodomycinica. Classification (GTDB taxonomy): domain Bacteria; phylum Actinomycetota; class Actinomycetes; order Streptosporangiales; family Streptosporangiaceae; genus Nonomuraea; species Nonomuraea rhodomycinica. The sequence goes on from NZ_JABWGO010000015.1 coordinate 135,127, forward strand.
AGGATCTGCGCCGGAGGCTGGCCGAGCACTATGGCGGGCTCATCGCCATCGAATGGAATCCTCTTGAGCGACGAGCACGCCTCGACTGAGCAGGGTCGAGCCGGTCCTCCGATCCTCCGTGCAAGGTTCGGGGGCCTTGGGGTTGCGGTAAGGGTCGCACGCGCGGCGGATCCCGGTCCCGTACCAGCTAGCCGGATGTCTTCTGGCTGGTGTCGATCGCGCGCTGATAGCGCCTCGTCAGCGTGCGCAGCGCGTCCACCAGCTCCGGCGAGTCCACGATGGTGAAGTCCGCGTCCAGCATGCCCAGATAGAGGGCGAGCATCTCCGGATGGTCCGAGCCTGGCTCGAACACGCACCGATCCTCGCCCAGGGGCTGCACCTCCACCGGGATCGGCAGCCGGCCCCGCACGTGTGAGGCGGGCGCGTGCACGATCACCCGCGCCCGGTATCGCCAGGTCGCCTCGCCGACTCCGCGTGCCACCCGCGCCGTGATGTCCGGGTCGGGCGGGAGGTCACGGGGGGTGAAGCGCGGCCCTGTCGGCGTGCGCGGCTCGATCCGGTCGACCCGGAAGGTACGCCAGTCGTCCCGGTCCACGTCCCAGGCCACCAGGTACCAGCGCCGCCGGTCGTTGACCAGGCGGTACGGCTCCACCGAGCGCCGGCTGGCCGCCCCGGAATGCGCCCGGTAGTCGAAGCGGAGCCGCTCATGGTCCCGGCACGCACCCGCGATGACGGTCAGCACGTCGGGATCGACCTGCGAGCCGCGCGACGGCATCGTCAGCGCGTACGACTGGAAAGCTCTCACCCGGTGGCGCAGCCGCGGGGGAAGCACCTGCTGGAGCTTCGCCAGCGCACGCATCGAGGTCTCTTCGATCCCCGCGATCGAGCCGCTCGCGGCGGTGCGCAAGCCGACCGCGACCGCCACCGCCTCATCGTCATCCAGCAGCAGCGGCGGGAGGGCGCGGCCCGAGCCGAGCCGGTACCCGCCGGCCACACCCGGCCGCGCGTCGACCGGATAGCCGAGCCCGCGCAACCGGCCGATGTCATTGCGGATGGTGCGGGTGGTGACGTCGAGCCGGGTCGCGAGTTCGGTACTGGTCCAGTCGCGCCGGGCCTGCAACAGGGACAGCAGGCGCAGCAGCCGCGCCGAGGTTTCCAGCATTCTTCGATCCTGACGACAATCTAGGAACGACCCTTTCCGGTAATGTTCCTAGTCTTCTCCGCGTGAGCACAAGAGCGCTCATCCAAGGCCCGGCCGTACCGGCCCCTTGACAAGGAGAAACGCAGTGAGCGACGCCATCCAGCCCGTCCGCGTCGAGGTCCCCCAGGCCGACGTCGACTACCTGCACGACCGCCTCGCCAACGCCCGCTGGCCCGGCGAGCTGCCCGGCACCGAGTGGACCCGCGGCGTACCGCTGGGCCATCTGAAGGAGCTCGCGGAGTACTGGCGCACGCAGTACGACTGGCGCGCCCAGGAGGCGCGGCTCAACCGGTACCCGCAGATCACCACCGAGATCGACGGCCAGCGCATCCACTTCCTGCACGTCAGATCCGACCGGCCCGATGCCAAGCCGCTGCTGATCACCCACGGCTACCCGAGCTCCGTCGCCGAGTTCCTGCACCTGATCGAGCCGCTGGTCAACCCTGCCGCGGGTCAGGCCTTCCATGTCGTCGCGCCGTCGCTGCCCGGCTATGCCTTCTCGACCCCGCTGGGCGCGACCGGCTGGACGATGGGTCGCACCGCACGCGCCTGGGCCGAGCTGATGGGCCGGCTCGGCTACGAGCGGTACGGCGTCCACGGCGGCGACGTCGGCGCCGGCGTGTCCGGCATGGTCGCCGGCCTCGACGGCGAGCACGTCATCGGCGTACACGTCGTCACCGACCCGCTGACCGCCGCGAGCGTCGCCACCTTCATCCCGGGGATGGCCGACCGGCTCGACGAGAACGACCCGGTCGACAAGCTGATCCTCAGCCGGATGGACGCGTTCGAGAAGGAAGGCTCCGGCTACCTGGCGATCCAGAACAGCCGGCCGCAGACCATCGGCTACGGCCTGGTCGACTCACCGCTGCTGCAGCTCGCCTGGATCGCCGAGAAGGTCCACGAGTGGACCGACCTGCCGGTCGACCGCGACCAGCTTCTCACCACGGTCAGCCTGTACTGGTTCACCGGCTGCGGCGCCACCGCCGCGCACACCCTGTACGAGCAGGCGCACTCGTCCGAATGGGGCGCGCCGCCCGCCGTGCCGCAGGGCTTCGCGGTCTTCGGCAGCGACGAGACGGTGCGCAAGCTGGTCCCCGCGCCGGCTGACGCGCACTGGAGCGAGTTCCAGCGCGGCAGGCACTTCCCCGCGATGGAGGCCCCGGCCGAGCTTGCGGCGGACCTGCAGGCCTTCTTCGGGCCACTGCGGTGACCGATGCGCCGAGCCGGCGTCGTCCCGACCGGGCCACGCCGGCATGGCCGGCGACGCCACTTCTCGCCGCGGCGGGGCGGCCGGGTCAGGGCTCGATGAGGTGTGCGCCGGGGCCCGGGGCGCGCCTCAGGGAGTCGGGGGGCAGGGCCGAGTGTCCGGCGGCGCATTCCAGGACGACGCGTACGGGTTCCTCGCAAGCGGTCTCGCCCGGCCCGGCCCGGTGCCGGACGATGACCGAGGGTCCTTCGGGGTCGGCGAGGTACTTGTCCCCCCACTGCAGCAGCGCGACGAGGACGGGCCGCAGGTCGGCGCCGCGCGGCGTGAGCTCGTACTCGAAGCGCTGCCGGCCTCCCGGCTCCCGGTAGGGCACCCGGCGCATGACCCCAGTGTCCACCAGCGTGTCCAGTCGGGCGGCGAGCAGGTTGCTGGCGATGCCGAGGCGGGCGCGGAAGTCGGCGAACCGCCGCACTCCGTCGAACGCCTCGCGCACGATCAGCAGGGTCCAGCGTTCCCCGACGACGGCCAGGGCGCGGGAGACCGAGCAGTTGACCGAGCTGATCCGCGGTTGGGCGTCCACCAGGCGAGTCTAGCCGAGCTGGGTTTACTTTCTCCACTCAGACGGGATACCGTTGCCCCGGCTGAGTTGAGAAAATAAACCCAGGAGGCCGGCATGCCCATGCTCGACGTGTACATCCCGCAGGGAGCGCTCGCCCCGGACGCCGAGGCGAAGCTGATCGACCGCATCACCGGCATCCTGATCACCCACGAGGGCTTCGACCCGGACGACCCGGCGACCCGTGCGGCCTCCTGGGTGTTCCTCCACCGCCCCGAGGCCGTCTACGTCGCGGGCGTGCCCGCCGACGCGCCCCGCTACAAGGTCGTGGCCTCCGTGCCGGAAGGACAGCTCGACGCGCAGAGCAGGGCCGATGTCGTCTCCGAGGTGACCAAGGCCGTCCTCGACGCGGAGAACGGCGCGTGGCCGCGCGACCCCGGCCGCGTCTGGGTGTTCCCCACCGAGATCCCCGACGGGCACTGGGGCGGCCGGGGCCGCATCATGCCCCTCGCCGCCATCCTCACCCGCCTCACCGGCGACGACGCCGACCAGGCCCGCACGCTCGCGGCACGGCGCATCGCCGCCAGCCGCGCCGAACGAGCCGGCGCCTCTGCCTGACCTCCTCACCGGCTCCCGCCAGAGCGCCCTCCCGTGCTCATGCCGGGTCTCCGTCGCGCTTCGCCTCGCGCCCGGCGCGAAGCTCACAGCCGTACGCTCTCTCAGCACGGGACTGAAGGCGATCTTGGTCCGTTTCGCTGTCGACACCGCAGGCCGATCGACGAACCCGAACCCGAGCCTGAGCCGGACTCGGAGACGAAACGCACGCGGAACATCCTGGGCCACCGCTTGCCTGTCAGCAGGAACTCATCGGTCCCGGGTATGGCCGCGATGCCGTTCAGGGGACCCGCGTTCTGGCGTTCTTCCGGGGTGAGCAGGGCCGTGGCGTCGATGCTGCCGGTCACGGTGCCGGTGCTGGTATCGATCCGTACGATCCGGTCGGTCCAGTAGATGTTGGCGTAGACGGTGTCGGCGCCCACGCATTCGAGCTCGTTGAGTCCTGGGACGGCCCGGCCGCGCTCGGTCACGGTGAGCGAGCCGGTGGGGGCGAACGTGGCGGGGGCGCGAAAGGTCAGGACGGCGGAGCCGTCGCTCATCACCAGCCGGCCGTCCCGTCGCCGGTGGCACAGTCCCCAGCCTTCGCCGGTGTAGGTGACGCGGCGGCGTTCGGCGAGGGTGCGGCTGTCCCGTTCGACGGCGATGCCGTCGCGCCAGGTGAGCTGCCACAGTCTCGGACCCAGGACGCTGATGCCTTCACCGAACAGCCCGGCCGGCAGTCGCGCGTGGGCGGTGGGCGTCTTCCCGGCCGGTCCTGCCATGACCGCCGACGTGCCGTACCCGCCGGTGCTCTCGTACAGGATGCCGGCTGCCATCTCCAGTCCTTGGGTGAAGGCGCGGGGGTCGTGCGGCAGGCTCTGAAGGATCTTGACCCGCAGTCGCTCGGGCGGTGACGGGGCCGGCTGCCGCCTGTCCGAGTCGGATGCGACGGAGATGCCCTCTGTGTGAGGAGGAGGCGCCTGCTGGCCGCCAACGAGGAAGATGACTGCTCCGGCGGCCATGGACGCCGTGCTGCGGTGCATGGTTTCTCCATCTCCGGCGAAGGGCCTCCGTGACGGTGTGTCGCCCGAGACGGCCCGGAGTCACCCGCCACCCGAGGTGGTGCGACTCTCAGGATGACGCTCCGTAGCGGATGGCGCTCCGTAGCGGGTGGCGATGGCGGTGGCGCGGGCGCGCAGGGAGTCGCGCAGCCACTGCGGGGCCAGGGCCTCCGCGTGCGTGCCGAGCTGCCACAGCGCCCATGCGGCGTGTCTCGGGTCCTGGAACGTCACCTCCAGGCGCAACCGGCCGTCCGGGTCGGCTTCCTCGGTGCGGACGGCCAGCGCCGTGCCCACCAGTTCCTCCCGCCGCGCCGGGTCCAGCCGGAGCAGCACGGTGACCTGGTCACCGCCGGTCCGGAACCGCGTGCTGCGGTCCCGCCAGGCCCGTTCCAGGTCGACCCGGTCCGGGCGCTGCGCCGGCTCGGGGAGTTCCTTGGCGGCCAGGACCCGGGACAGCCGGTAGGTGCGGTCCGCGCCGGACCTCGTGGCCAGCAGGTAGCCCTGGTCGCGTACGGTGACCAGGCCGATCGGGTCCACCGTTCGCCACTTCGGGGCCTGGTCCACGGCCGCGTAGTGGATCTGCAGCCTGTGTCCGGCGAACACCGCGCGCAGGATCTCGGCCGCGATGGAGTCGGGCAACTCCTCGGCGACCAGCCGACGCGAGAGCAGGTCGGTCTCCGGGTCCATGAGCAGTCGCTCGGCCGCGCCGGCCGCGGTGGCCCGATAGCTCTCGGGCAGCGCGTCGACCACCTTGAGCATCGCCGAAGCGAGCGCCGAGCCGAGGCCGAACGCCTGCGCGCCGCGCCGTGACCCGGCGACCAGCAGGGCGAGGGCCTCGTCGGGGTTCAGTCCGGTGAGCTCGGTCCGGAAGCCCGGCAACAGCGCGAAACCGCCGTGCCGGCCGCGTTCGGCGTAGACCGGGACGCCGGCCGCGGACAGCGCCTCGATGTCGCGCAGGACGGTGCGGGTGGACACCTCCAGCTCGCGGGCCAGCGCGGCGGCGGACAGCCGGCCGTGCTGCCGCAGCAGCAGCACCAGCGAGACCAACCGGTCAGCTCGCATGCGGGAAATCTATCGAAATACGCGACAAAGGATGTCGTGATTTGTTGGGAGGCTCATCGACGCGACCAGAAGATCGACCGGCCACCGAGCCGGTCGGACGGACGGACGTACCCGATGTCGATGAGGCGAATGGAGCTGACGTGGCGATGCAGCGAACGGCGGTCAACCCGTGGGCGTGGTCGGTGGAGCTGGGGTACAACCAGGGGGAGGTCGTCTCCGGGCACACCCGGACCCTGTACTGCTCCGGGCAGACCGCGATGAGCGGCGACGGCAAGCCCCAGCACGCCGATGACATGGCGGCGCAGCTGGCGCTGAGCCTGGACAACCTGGAGGCCGTGCTCGGCGAGGCCGGCATGTCCCTCGCGAACCTCGTCCGGCTCAACGTCTACAGCACCGACGTCGATCGCCTCTTCGAGCACTACGGCGTGCTGGCGGCGCGGTTGGGCGCCGCCGGGGTGGCGCCGTCCACCACGATGCTCGGGGTGACCCGGCTGGCGATCCCCGGCCTGATGGTGGAGCTGGAGGGGACCGCCGTGGCGTGACGCGGCCTCGCCGCCTCCGGCAGAGCTGCCGGAGGCGGCGAGGCCAGGCGGCGGCAGTCCTCGGCCTGGATCCGGCGGCCCGCGTCTCCCGCTCGTCATGTCAGTCCCATGCTCTAGCGTGTCGCACCTGCCCCATGGCGCCATGACGCCATGGGGCCATGGATCACGGACAGGAGCGCTTTCGTGGGTGTCTTCTTCGAGTACTACCGCGCCGCCGACCGTGCCGCGGCGACCGTCGGGCCTGAGCACTCCCGCGAGCTCGCCGATGCCTCACTCGGGCTTCCGGAGTTCGATGTGGTGGTTACCAAGTGGATCGACCCCGAAGTGGTCCTGGGTCAGCTCGTCGCCTTCGCCGGCCAGGTCGACTATTCCCTGGGGCTGGTCCAGCCGGTGGTGCTGTATCCGCCTCCGGAGGACGCGCCACGGAGCGACGAGGAGTGGGAGGCCCTGCCCGAGGACTCCCCGTACCGGGAAGGGCCCGGCATCATGGAACTGTCGGCGGACGCCCGCGACATGCTCGCCGGCGTGGCCGACGCCCGCCTGCCGGCGCTGGCGGAGCAGTGGGCGGCCATCGAGGAGTTCTCCCGCTTCACCGACGACGACGGGTACATGCTGTCGCTCACCACGGATCTCGTCGGTCTGGCGCGTCGCGCGAGAGACAACGATCAGCTGCTCTACTGCTGGTGCTGCCTGTGACGTCCCTCTCCGGGATGGCCGGCCGAGGTCATCGCGGCCCGTCCTCGGCCAGCTCGGCGACCATCGCCGCCACCGTGTCCACCTCCTCCTCGGTGTTGTAGTAGTGCGGCGACAGGCGCAGCGCCCACTCGACGTCCTTGTCGGCGAAGTCGTACTGGGCGAACTCACGGAAGCTCAGCGCGGAGTTGACGCCCCGGGCGTCCATGGCCGCCTTGAACGGCTCCGGGCGCCGGCCCGCCACCTCGAAGGTGACGATCCCGGCCAGTTCCGGCCCTCGGTCCAGGACCCGTACCCCCGGGACCGCGGCCAGGTGGTCGCGCAGGCGCGCCGCCAGCGCGGGGGTGCGCCGGGAGATGCGCTCCAGCCCGACCCGCAGGGCGTAGCGGGTGGCCGCCGCGCAGCCCAGCACGGTGGCGTACGGGAACTCCCACTCCTCGAACCGGGCGGCGGTGTGCACCGGCTCGTAGCGGTCGCCCGCGACCCAGCGCGCGCCGTACATGTCGATGAACAGCGGCTCGTATCCCTGCGTGAGCACCCGGTCGGAGACGTACAGGAAGCCCGACCCGCGCGGCCCGCGCAGGAACTTGCGGCAGGTGGCCGTGAGCAGGTCGCAGCCGATGTCCTCGACGTCGAGCGGGTACTGCCCGGCTGACTGGCAGGCGTCCACCAGGTAGAGCAGGTCGAGTTCCCGGCAGTGGCGGCCGATCTCGGCGACCGGCTGGACCAGGCCCGAATTCGTGGGCACGTGGGTGGCGGCCACCAGCCTCGGGCGCCTGGCACGCATGAGAGCCGCCATGGCGGCCACGTCCACGCCGTTCCCGTCGGGAAGGTCGGGCGCGTGCACGATCTCCACGCCGAACCGCTTGCGCAGCGCCAGGAAGGCGATCTGGTTGGAGATGAAGTCGTTGCGGGTGGTCAGGATGACGTCGCCGGGCTCGAAGGGGATGGCCGAGAGCGCCTTGCTGTAGCCGTGGGTGGCGCTGCCCGCGAACGCGACGTTCTCGGGACGGCAGCCGATGAGGTCGGCGATCGAGGCGTGGAAGTCCCGCACCTGGGCGGCGCGGGCGGCGGAGGCCTCGTAACCGCCGATCGCCGCCTCCAGCTCCAGGTGCTCGATCATCGCCTGGAGGGCCGGCTTGGGCAGCAGGCCGCAGCCGGCGTTGTTGAAGTGGATGACGGACTCGCAGGCGGGCGCGTCCGCCCGGAGCTCCTGGAGCGTTTCCGCGCTGAAGTCAATAACGTTACTCTGGTCTCTCATGCAGGAGAGTAACACTATCGAGCAGCTCGCAGCCATGCTCCGGACCGAGGTCTCCGGCCTCCCGCCGGGCGCCCGGCTGCCCAGCGCCCGCGAGCTGGTGCGCCGCCACGGCGTGAGCCCGGTGACGGTGACCCGCGCCTTCGCGCTCCTGTCGGCCGAGGGCGCCGTGGTGACCCGTCCCGGGAGCGGCACGTTCGTCGCCCCGCGACGGGGCCGGCCCGGCGCGGCGTCCGCGGACACCTCGTGGCAGGCGGTGGCCCTGGGCGATCGCAGCATCGACACCGCCTTGGTGCGCCACGTGCTCGGGCCGCCCCCGCCCGGCTCCATCACGATGTCCGGGGGATATCCGCATCGCTCGCTCCATCCGGTACGGGCCCTGGCCGCGGCGATGGCCAGGGCCGCACGCCGTCCCGACGCCTGGGACCGCGCCCCCGTCGAGGGGCTGGCGCCGCTCCGCGCGGTCTTCGCCCGCACCGCCGGCGTGGATCCCGACGACGTCCTGATCACCGGTGGAGGCCAGGGCGCGCTGTCGATGGCGTTCCGCGCCATGGCCGCGCCCGGCCACCAGGTGCTGGTCGAGTCGCCCACCTATCCCGGAGCCCTGTCGGCCGCCCGCGCCGCCGGTCTGCGTCCGGTGCCCGTGCCCATGGACGCCGACGGCCTGCGCCCGGACCTGCTGGCCGAGACGTTCGCCATGACCGGCGCCCGGCTGCTCTACTGCCAGCCGACCTTCCACAACCCCACCGGCGCGGTGCTGCCGCCCGATCGGCGCCGCCAGGTGGTCGACGTGGCCCGCGCGAGCGGCGCCTTCGTCCTGGAGGACGACTTCGCCCGCCTGCTCGGCCACGGCGCGCCGCCGCCCCCGCCGCTGGTCACCGACGACCGCGACGGCACGGTGGTGTACGTGACGTCGCTCACGAAGGCGGCCTCGCCGAGCCTGCGGGTCGGCGCGCTGGTGGCCCGCGGCCCCGTCATGGCCAGGCTGCGCGCGATGCGGCTGGTCGACGACTTCTTCATCGCCCGGCCCCTGCAGGAGGCGGCGCTGGAGCTGGTCAGCTCGCCCGCCTGGGACCGTCATCTGCGAGCGCTGGGGGCGGCCCTGCGGGAACGCTGCGCCGCTCTCGCCGCGGCGCTCGCCGAACACGTGCCGCAATGGCAGGTGGCTCGCGTCCCCAAGGGCGGATTGCACCTGTGGGCGCAGACCGGCCGCGCGCACGACGCCGCCGAGACGGCCAGGCGGCACGGTGTGGCCGTCGACCCGGGCCAGGACTTCTTCGCCGCCGAAGCACCCGGGACCTTCGTCCGGCTGAGCTTCGCCGCCGCGGCCGACCCGAGCGAACTGCTCGACGGTGCGCGCCGCCTGGGGGCGGCCGTCGGCTGAGGGCAGCGCCGCGGTGGGGCCGTGCGCCGTCGGCCGTCAGTCCTCGATCGCCTGGTAGAGCGTGGTCCAGAAGTCGTGGATGAGCCGCATCGAGTCCGGGGTGGACGCCCCGACCTGGGTGAGCAGGATTCCGGTGAGCTGCTTGTCCGGGTCGGCGTAGGTGGCCGAGCCGCTGCCGCCGTCCCAGCCGAACTGGCCGACGGAGGCGTAGTCGCCGCGGTAGGTGCGCACCGCCATCCCGAAGCCCCAGCCGCCGTGCTGGCCCTGGCCGTGGGAGATGTGGACGTTGTCGCGGGCCAGGGCGTCGCGGGCGGCGTTCTGCTCGGGGGTCAGGCGGTTGGTGGTCATCAGCTCGACGGCCGGCCGCGACAGGATCCGCTCGCCGCCGTGCGTCCCGCCGTTGAGCAGCATCCGGAAGTAGGCGTGGTAGTCGTCGGCGGTGGAGACCAGCCCGCCGCCGCCGCCCGGGAAGACCGGAGGCTCGTTCCACCGTCCGCCCTTGGACTCGTCCCACACCAGGAACTCCCCCGTCTGCGGGTCGGGCGCGTAGAGGGGCGGCAGCCGGTCGATCTTGTGGTCGGGCACGTTGAAGGCGGTGTCCTTCATGCCCAGCGGGTCGAGGACGCGCTCGCGCAGGAACGTCTCGAACGGCTGGCCCGTGACCCTGGCCACCAGCACGCCGACCAGGTCGCTGCTGATGTGGTACTGCCAGCGCTCCCCGGGCTGGTGCATCAGCGGGAGCTCGCCGAGGCGGCGCATCCACTCGTCGGGCTCGGGCATCGGCACCGGCAGGTTGGGCGTGAGCCCCCGCGCGAAGACCTCGCCCATGATCGGGGTGCCGAGCACCGTCATGTCCATGCCGAGCCCGAACGTGGAGGTCAGCACGTCGCGCACGGTGATCGGCCGCCGCGCCGGCACGGTGTCGTCCAGCGGGCTGTCGATGCGCTTGAGCACCTGCCGGTCGGCCAGTTCGGGCAGCCACTGATCGACCGGGTCGTCCAGCCGCAGCCGGCACTCGTCCAGCAGGACCATCGCCGCCGCGATCGAGACCGGCTTGGACGTCGAGGCCATCCGGAAGATGGTGTCCCGGCTCATCGGCGCGCCACCGTCATGACGCATCGTGCCGATCGCTTCGACGTGCGTCTCGTCACCCCGGCTGAACAGGGCGACGAGTCCGGGGATCTTTCCGGAGTCGACATGCCGCGCCAGGACGTCGCGCAGCCTGCGCAGCCCGGTCGCGGAGAAGCCGCCGTCGCTGTGTCCCATCACGCATCTCCTTGCCACGTTCGCAAATCTCTGAATGACTGCGACAGTACATTGCGTTTAGATACTAGTCAACGAGTGAACACCAACAGAAGCGCTGGTACTGCGGCATTAAGGGATCAGCTTTGCAATGATACTGACACTGAACGCAATGGGATCACCGGACGGAGCATTGCAATGAGGTGGCCACGAATGCATACTGTGCAGCGAGCAGACAGGAGACGAGCACCGATGCCCGGAGGCAGACTCACCGACGAGGACCGCCAGCACATCGCCGCCGGCCTGGCCGAGGGGCTCGGATACGCGGAGATCGGCCGGCGGCTGGGCCGGCCCGCCTCGACCATCATGCGGGAGGTCACCCGCAACGGCGGACCCGACGGCTACCGGGCGGACCGGGCGCAGGAGGCCACCCGGCATCGCGCGCGCCGGCACAAGCAGGCGCGGCCCCCGGTGCCGCCGATCCCCGACACCGGCCATGGGCGCGACCCCCAAGCGGTGCTCGACTTCGCGGAGTCCTTCACCGCCCTCCTCGTCCAGCAGGGGCTGCCCCGGATGGAGGCCAGGGTGCTGGCCTGCCTGTACATCACCGACTCCGGCGCCCTCACCGCCGCCGACCTGGTCCAGCGGCTTCAGGTCAGCCCGGCGTCGATCTCGCACGCCGTCGCCTTCCTCGAACAGCAGGGAATGCTCCGCCGCGAACGCGTTCCCGGCGCGCGCCGCGAACGCTATGTCGCCGACGACGAGATCTGGCTCCGGTCCATCCTCGCGGCCCTGCAGATGAACGAAGCCCTGGCGTCGGCGTCGCAGCGCGGAGCCGAGGTGCTCGGGGTCACGACTCCCGCGGGCGCCCGCTTCGGGTCCTCCGCCGAGCTCCTTCTCCTCGTGAACCAGGCATTCCGGCAGGTCCTGGAGCAGTGGCAGCAGAGCCAGGCCGAACGCACCCGCCCTCGTGCCGCGGCGCCGGGAGAAGAGCTGTCGTAGGCCCCGTACGAGCAGTTCACCCCGCCGTCGTCGCGGAGCGTTGCAACTCGTTCACAAGAGTTCGCCAAGTCGATTTGCCTACCTTCGCCGGTGGAGGCACCAGCGTGCGCACGGACGGACGCTGACCGAAGCAGGAGGGGATCGCATGGCCCGCAACGCAGAGCCCAGGGTGGGGAGTCCGGCATGAGAGTCGTCTACAAGGTTCTGGCCTACCTCGTCGCCGTCGAGGTCGCCGTGCAGGCGGCGGTGATGGTCTTCGGCGACGCCGGCCTCGGCAAGTGGGTCGGGCAGGGCGGTGTGCTCGACAAGAGCGTCCTGGAGAGCGAGGGGTCCCCGTTCCCGGAGGTCATCGGCTTCATGGCCCACGGCATCAACGGGATGATGGTCATCCCGGTGATCGCGCTGCTGCTCCTGGTCTCCTCGTTCTTCGCGCGGGTGCCGGGAGCGGTCAAGGCGGCCGGGCTGGTGCTGCTGCTCGTCGCGGTCCAGGTGACGCTCGGCCTGTCCGGCCACGACATCCCCGCGCTGGGCGCCCTGCACGGCCTCAACGCGCTGCTGCTGTTCAGCTCGGCCCTGTACGCGGCGCGCCGGGACCGGGGCGTGGCCGTGCCCGCGCAGGCGGAGCCGCGGCTCGGGACCGCGGGCTGACGCACCGCGCATGAAGGACACCCATCGTCGTGGCGCCCGCCTCCGGCTCGCCGTCGCGGGCGCCGCGACCGTCGCCGTGCTCGGTCCCCTGGTATGGCTCTGGCAGGACAGCCTGATGCCGGCGGCGTACTCCGTCATGGACATGGGGTACGCCGACTACGGGGGCGGCCCCTCGCCGAGCCCGCCGAGCCACGCGACCGGCCCGGGACACGGATCCCACCTCACGACGGCCGCGCAGGGGCACCGAGGACACACCGATGACACCGGGCGCACCACGGCGGCGCGCAGCGTCACGTCGCTGGTCGCCGACCCGAACCGCACGGCCGACGTCACGGTCACCCTGGTCGCGCGCGCGCAGCGGTTCCGGTTGCCCACCGGCCGTTCCGTCGACGGGTACACCCTGAACGGCGCCTCCCCCGGCCCGGCCGTCCACGCCACGGTGGGGCAACTGGTGCAGGTCCGGCTGGTCAACGAGTCGGTGCCCGGCGGCATCACGCTGCACTGGCACGGCGTCGACGTCCCCAACGCCGAGGACGGGGTGGCCGGCGTGACCCAGGACGCGGTCGGCACGGGGAAGTCGCACGTCTACCGCTTCGTCGCGAACCAGGCGGGCACGTTCTGGTACCACTCCCACCAGGTGTCGCACGAGCAGGTCCGCCGGGGTCTGCTCGGGCCGCTCGTGGTCACCCCGGCGCGGCGGCCGCCCGCCGGGACGGTCGACGTCGTGGCGCTGCTGCACCTGTACGACGGAGCCCGCACGGTCAACGGCCGGGAGGGCGACGTCCGCGTGGCGGCGCGCCCCGGTGACAGGGTCCGGGTACGCGTGATCAACACGGAGAACGGCGAGACGCCGGCCTGGGTCGGCGGCGCTCCGTTCCGGCTCGTCGCGGTGGACGGCACCGACGTGAACGAGCCCTCCCCCGTGCGCGACACCGCGGTGATGGTCACCGCCGGAGGCCGCGCCGACATCGAGGTGACCATGCCCGAGGACGGATCGCCCGTGCGGGTGCACATCGGCGGCCCGGGCGGCGTCGTGCTCGGTTCGCGCTCGTACGACGCGCCGGCCGCGCCCCGGCCCGCGAGGACGCTGGACCTGCTCTCCTACGGCGCGCCGGAACCGATCGGCTTCGACCCCGAACGGGCCGATCGCCGCTTCACCTACGAGATCGGACGCCGGCCGGGCTTCCTGGACGGGACGCCGGGGGTCTGGTGGACCGTCAACGGCCACCTGTTCCCGGACGTGCCGATGTTCATGGTCGCCGAGCACGACGTGGTGCGGATGCGCGTCTCCAACCACAGCGGCGAGTCGCATCCCATGCACCTGCACGGCCATCACGCCGTGGTGCTGAGCAGGAACGGCGTGCGGGCGACGGGGAGCCCGTGGTGGACGGACTCGCTGGAGGTCGGCAACGGCGAGTCGTACGACATCGCCTTCGTCGCCGACAACCCGGGCGTCTGGATGGACCACTGCCACAACCTGCCGCACGCGGCCGAGGGGCTGGTCGCCCATCTGATGTACGAGGGGGTCGGCACGCCGTTCACCGTGGGCGGCGAGGCGGCGAACGAGCCGGAGTGAGCCCGCTCACGGGAGCCGCCACGCGAGAAGGCCCTCGGGCGCGTCGGCCTGGACGAAACCGGCCCCTTCCAGCTCCCCCTTGATCGTCTCCCACACGGGGCGGTGGGCGTGGCCGGCGATCTCCTCCTCCTCGATCACCTTGCCGCCCTGGACGACCTGGTACACGTACCGGGCCTCGAACGACTCGTCGGCCGACGAGAGGATCTCCGACGAGACCCGGTAGGTGTGGCGGCCCACCCGGCGCGAGGTCAGCTCCCGCATGGGGCGCGGCACCGGAGCGCCCCCGGGCCGCCAGGTGAAGACCAGGAGCCCTCCCGGCTCCAGGTGGGACGCCAGCACGGGCCAGAGTTTCGCGCGGTAACCGGGCTCCAGCGCGTACATCACGTTGATCATCACCATGGCCTCGACCGGCTCGTCCAGGTCGAGGCTCAGCGCGTCGCAGGGAAGCACGGTGACCCGTTCGAGCAGCTCCGGGTGCCCGCTGAGGCGGGAGAGCAGCATCGCGCGCATGCCGGCCGAGGGCTCCAGGGCGAAGATCTCGGCCGGGGTCCACTCGGCCAGGGACGTGGTGATCAGGCCGGTGCCCGCGCCGATCTCCAGGATGCTCCGTCGCACCCCGGCGAGGAGCGGGGGCAGCTTCTCGCGGATGACCGGTACGTGGCCGTCCTCCTGGAAGAGGTCGTAGAAGGGGAGGGAGATGAAGTCGGTCATGGCGGGCAACGGTAGCCCGGCCACGCGGGTCCGCGGGCGTGAATGTGATCGTGGACAAAGGCGGAGTAAAGGGTGTAGGCCATCGAAAGGACACCCGCCGCATGACCGCTCCACCGAACGCCGCCGCCCGTCCCGTCACCGGGAGGTGGCATTGCGCGTCCATCTAGCGCTGGCGGCCAGGCGCGCGGGCGTCCCGTTGCCGTCCGTGGTGCTGGAGGCGGCGCGTGAGGCGATCACCCGCGCCTTCCCCGTGCCGGCCGCGACCGTGACCGCGAGCGGATGGCGGTCGGCCACCGGCGACACGGCGTTGCTGTCCTGGTCCAACGAGCCGGAGGGGCACGGGCCGCCCACGCTGGCCTCGGGGGCCGGCCGGGTGGCGGGCCTGACCGGGCACCTGGCCGATCCGGGGGACGTGGAACGGCTGCTGGCCGCGCCCCGGCTGGGGGAGGCCGCCGTCCGTACCGGCGGGGTGTTCTCGGTGTTCCGGGCCGGTGAGGGACAGATCAGCGCGGCCACGGGGCTCACCCGCGCGTGCCCGGTCTTCTACGCCGAGACCGCGGACGTCCACGTCGTGGGCAGCCGGGCGCTGCTCGTCCACCTCGCCGCCCGGGCGGCCGAGACGGCGTCGCGCCGGCCCGACATCGTCTGGGACCTGCCCGCGCTGGAGTCGATGGTGCGGACGGGGTACTTCCTCTCCGACGAGACGCCGTTCCGCGGGGTCGGCGCGTTACCGTGCGCGGCCGAGATCACGATCACGGCGGGCCGGCGCGCCATCACCGTGAGCCCGCCTCCGGAGCCGCGGGCGGCGCCCACCTCCAGGCGCGCGACGCGCGCCCACGTCGACGAGCTCGCCGACGCGCTGCTCGCCGCCGTGCGTCCCCTGCGGGACACCGCGGCACCGGTACGTCTGTCGCTCACCGGGGGCCGCGACAGCCGTCTGCTCGCCGCGCTGCTGTACAAGGCGGGCATCCCGTTCGTGACGGCGACCTCGGGGCACGACGACAGCCCGGACGTGGTGCTCGCCGGGCGCGTCGCGGAGGCGCTCGGCGTCCGGCACAGCGTCTCCCGGCCGAGACGCTCCGAGGGCGGGGGCGAGCTGATCGTCCCGCATCCGCGCGTGCGCACGCACAACACGCTGTTCGCCTGCGAGGGGATGATCTCGGCGTACGAGAACATCCCCGGCGGCACGCGGTACGACCCGACGCCGCGGATGTCCGGCCACGGCGGGGAGATCCTGCGCGGCGGTTTCCTGCAGAACCAGGCCGATCCGGACCCGAGAGCCATCAGGCGCAGGGTGGACGCCCTCTTCGGCAGGAACGCCGACGTGCTGACCAGGGAGGGCAGGGAGCACGCCCAGGCCGTGGCGTCCCCGTGGCGGGAGCGCTGCCGCGAGGACGGCCCCGGCGCGCTCGACCACCTGTACCTGGCGTACCGGGTGGGCCGCTGGCACGCCGCCTCCCGCGCGTCGCTGCTGCGCGCGCAGAACCCCGTCCCGCCGTTCCTCGACAACCTGGTCGTACGGACCGCCCTGGGCATGGACCCGCTGTGGCGGCGCTCCGAGGCGCTCATCCACGGCGTGATCGGCGCCTTCGCGCCCCAGTTGCGCGACGTCCCCGTGGAGGGCCGCCCCTGGCGCTTCACGACCGAGGCCCGCGATCCCACGCCGGCGGAGCGGCTCCGGTCGCGGCTCCGGCTGCCGGTCCGGAAGGAGACCCGGCCGGAGCCGGGCGGCCCCGTCCCGGCCGGCAAGCCGTGGAACTGGCGGCTGAAGCCGTCCCAGGAGCTGCTGGACCTGATGCGCGCGGGCATCGTCGAGGCCCACGGGACGCTGAAGGGCGACGGGCTCGCGGCCATCGTGGACGAGCCGCACATCGTCGGCGGCGAGGCGTCCGGCGACCGGATGGACGTCCTGTGGCACCTGTACACGGTCTCGGTCATGCTGACGGACGCCTTCGCCTGCCCCGACCCGCCCGACCTGCCCTCGTTGAGCATCCCCATCCCGGAGCCGCCGTCCACAGGGCGCTGACCCCGCCGAGGGCTCCGTCCACAGGGCGGCGCCGGCTCGGTGCCGCCCGGTCGGCGCACCGGGCAGAATCAGCGGCGTGCAGTTCGGAATTCTCGGGCCCCTCGAGGTGCGCACGGCCGGGGGCGAGACGGTCGCGGTCGGCGGGCCCCGCCCCCGGGCGCTGCTCGCGTTGCTGCTGCTCGACGCCGGGCGCCTCGTCAGCGTGGAGCGGCTCATCGACGGCCAGTACGGCGACGACCCGCCGGCCGGGGCGGCCAACGCGATCCAGACCCACGTCTCCAGGCTGCGCCGCAACCTGCCGGCCGGCCTGGTCGAGTTCCACGGCTCCGGCTACCGGCTTGCGGTCGACCGGGAGGACGTCGACGCCCACCGGTTCGAGCGGCTGGCCCGCGAGGGCCGGGAGACGCTGGCCGCGGGGCAGCACGAGCGGGCCGCCCGGCTGCTGAAGGAGGCGCTGGAGCTGTGGCGCGGGCCCGCGCTGGCCGACGTGGCCGACGCGCCGTTCGCGCAGCCGCAGGCGGCCCGCCTGGAGGAGACCCGGCTCGCGGCCAGGGAGGACCTCGCGGAGGCCCAGCTCGCCCTGCCCGGCGGCGCGCCGGTCGCCGAGCTGCGCGAGCTGGTGGCGGCCCATCCGCTGCGCGAGCGCCCGCGCGGCCTGCTCATGCGGGCGTTGCACGCCTCCGGGCAGCAGGCCGCCGCGCTGGCCGTCTACGACGAGACCCGCCGGCTGCTGGCCGACGAGCTGGGCGCCGACCCCGCGCCGGAGCTGGCGGAGCTGCACCTGGCGATCCTGCGCGGCGGGGAGCAGCGGCAACCCCCGAGGCGACGGCTGCCCGCCCCGCTCAACCCGCTCATCGGGCGGGAGGAGGAGCTGGCCAGGATCGCCGCGCTCGGCGACGCCCGGCTGGTCACGATCGTCGGCCCCGGCGGCACCGGCAAGACCCGTCTGGCCGTCGAGGCCGCCCACCGGGCGGGTCCCGGGCGTGAGGCCGGGTTCGCCGACCTGTCGCCGGTCGACGACGGGTCGCAGGCGCCGCTGGCCGTGCTCGGCGCGCTCGGGCTGCGCGAGGCGGGCCTGCAGGCTCCGGCGGCGGGCCGTCCCGACCCGGCCGACCGCCTCGTCGCCGCGCTCGCCGACCGGCCGCTGCTGCTGGTCCTCGACAACTGCGAGCACGTGATCGCCGCCGCGGCGGAGCTGGTCCGGCGGCTGCTGGACGCCTGCCCGGGCCTCACGATCCTGGCCACCAGCCGGGAACCGCTCGGGCTCACCGGCGAGGTCCTCGTCCCGCTGGCCCCGCTCGCCGTGCCGCCGCCGGGCACCGACCCGGGCGACGCGCTGTCCTATCCCGCCGTCCGCCTGTTCGCCGATCGGGCCGCCGCCGTCCGGCCCGGGTTCACGATCGGCCCGGAGGTCGCCGAGATCTGCGCCACGCTGGACGGCCTGCCCCTGGCCATCGAGCTGGCCGCGGCCAGGCTGCGCACGTTCACCGGGCCCGAGATCGCCGCCCGGCTGAACGAGCACGGCCGCTTCAAGCTGCTCTCCCGCGGCGACCGCACGGCCGCGGCCCGGCACCGCACCCTCCACGCGGTGGTCGAGTGGAGCTGGAGCCTGCTCAGCCCCGAGGAGCGGGAGGCGGCCAGGCGGTTCTCGGTGTTCGCCGGGGGCGCGTCGCTGGAGGCGGCCGAGGCCGTCTGCGGTGACGGCGACGTGCTGGCCGACCTGGTCGACAAGTCCCTCGTCGAGGCCGACGGCGGGCGCTACCGCATGCTCGACACCATCCGCCTGTTCTGCGCCGAACGGCTCGCCGAGGCGGGAGACCAGCGGCAGGCCCGCGACGCGCACGCCGCCTGGTGTCTCACCCTCGCGCGGCGCGCCGACCCGTGGCTGCGCCGGGCCGAGCAGCTCGACTGGCTGGCCGCGCTCTCCGAGGAGCACGACAACCTGCAGGCCGCGATCCGGCACTGCGTCCAGGACGACCCCGAGACGGCGTCACGGCTGGCCGGGGCGCTGGCGGCGTACTGGTGGCTGAGCGGGCGGCGCGGCCAGATCACCTCCTCGGTGGTGCGGCTGCTCGACCGGATCGGCGGCGAGCCGCTTGAGGGGCTGGAGGAGGAGTACATCCTGTGCGTGCTGCTCGCCGTCCGCGACCTGCCGCCCGAGCGGTGGGCACGGGCGGCGGAGCTCATGCGGTCGATCGACCACGAGCTGCGCCACCCGTTCCTGGCCGTGCTGTGGGGCATGATGGCGGGCCCCCGCGACACGGTGACGGTCCAGCGGCACGGGCGGCTGCTCGACTCCGATCCGTGGAGCCAGGCCGTGTTCATGCTCGGCGAGGCGCTGATCTCGTTGGTGCACGGCCGGCCCGGCCAGGCCGAGCGCGGGCTGGAGGAGACGCTGGCGCGCTTCCGCGCCCTCGGCGAGCGCTGGGGGATGGCGCAGGCCCTCGAATGGCTGGCGATGATCGCGAGCTGGCGCGGCGACTGGGCGGGGGCGAGACGGCTCTGGGGGCAGGCCCTCGACCTGCACGGGCAACTGGGCTCCGTGGACGAGCAGGTGGACGTGCTGTGCCGCAGAGCGGCGGGGCTGGTGCGGGAGGGTGACCTGGCCGGGGCGCGCGCCGACCTCGAACAGGCCACCGAGCTGGCCCGGCGCACGGGCACGTCCGGTTCGACGCCGGCGCTCGACCTGGGCTGGGGCGACCTGGCCCGCTTCGCCGGTGATCTCGACGAGGCGCGGGCCCGCTACACGGCGGTGCTGGAGTCCGCCGTCTCGGGCGCGTACGTGACCGAGGGCATGAGGCCGTTCGCCCACACCGCGCTCGGGCGGCTGGCCGAGGCGGAGGGCGACCTGGCGGAGGCCGGTCGCAGGCACGCCGAGGCGCTGCGCCTGGCGCGCGGGGCGGTGTACGCGGACGTGGCCGACGTCGCCGAGGGCCTGGCCGGGCCGGCGCTGCTCGAAGGGGCGGCCGAGCGGGCGGCGTACCTGCTCGGGGTGGGCGCCGCGCTGCGCGGCACCACGATCACCGGCGACCGCGACGTCGCCAGAGTGGCGGCCGGGGTCACGGGGTTCCTGGGGGCCGAGGCGTTCGCCGGGCACTTCGCCAAGGGCGCCGCGCTGAGCCAGGAGGAGGCGCTGGCCGCCCTCTTCGACTGACCCGTCCGCGCTCTCCGGCTGGGCGGAGGCCGCGTGCTGTCAGTGCGCTCGCGGGTGGTCGCCGGCTGTCAGCCGGTTGAGCTCGGAGTGTCAGCGCGTCCCGCGAAAGTCGTGGACATGCAGAACACCAACATCCTCATCTCCGGTGCCAGCGTCGGCGGTCCCGCCCTCGGTTACTGGCTCGCCCGCTACGGCTTCCGCGTCACGGTCGTCGAGAAGGCCCCCGCCCTGCGTCCCGGCGGGCAGGCGGTGGACTTCAAGGGGGACGTCCACATGACGGTCCTGCGCCGCATGGGCATCCTGGACGACGTGCGGCGGCTCCAGACCGGCGGCACCGACCAGACCTTCGTCGACGCCCGCGGCCGGGCGGTCGCGGTCCTGCCCGGCGAGTTCACCGGCGGCGAGCTGGAGATCCACCGCGGCGACCTGGCGCGGCTGGTCCACGACAAGAGCGTCGCGGCGGGCTGCGCGTACGTCTTCGGCGACTCGATCACCTCGCTCACCGAGTCGCCCGACGGCGTGCACGTGACCTTCGAGCGGTCCGCGCCTCGCACGTTCGACCTGGTGATCGGGGCCGACGGCATCCACTCGAACGTGCGCCGCCTGGCCTTCGGCCCCGAGTCGGACTACGTCGAGTTCCTCGGCCACTACTACGCGCTGGCCGAGGTGCCCGAGCGGTTCGGCGGCGAGGCGCAGATGTACAACGAGCCGGGCCGGATGGTCGCCGCGGGCGGCCCCAAGGCGTCCGCGTTCTTCGTCTTCGCCTCGCCGCGCCTCGACTACGACCGTTACGACACCGAGCAGATGCGGCGGATCGTGATCGACGCGTACGCCGGTATGGGCTGGCGGACGCCCGAGATCCTGGACGCGGTGCGCCGCACGGGCGACTTCTACCTCGACTCGATCAGCCGGGTGAAGATCGACCGGTACTCCGAGGGCCGGGTGGCGCTGGTGGGCGACGCGGCCTACGCGAACACGCTCGGCGGGTTCGGGTCCGGGCTGGCGCTGGTCGGCGCGTACGTGCTGGCGGGCGAGCTGGCGGCGGCCGGCGGCGACCACCGGGTGGCGTTCCAGCGGTACGAGGAGGGCTTCCGCGAGTACGCCAAGGTCTCGGAGAAGGGCAACGCCGGGCCGTGGCTGGCTCCCCCGTCGGCGGCCCGCATCCGGATGCGCAACTGGACGTTCAAGGTGGGCTTCCTGCTCAAGCTCATGATGAAGATGACCGACGACTTCGCCGAGAACATCACGCTGAAGGACTACCCGTCGCTGGTGCGCGGCGCGCTGAGGTGAGCGGCGTCACGGGGGCGGTCGAACCACCGCCCCGCCGACGGGAGCAGGAGCAGGACGACGACCACCGCGGATTCGGACACGTTCACGAAGAGCGCGGCGGGCGAGTCGAAAGTGTCGTCCGCCACCTGGAGAGCCAGGAACATGACCCCCTGGACGGCCCCGATCGCGACCAGGAGCCATCGGGTGCTCCGGAGCCGCCCCGGGACGCGCTTGAGCGCCCATCCTTGGACAGCGGCCCAGGCGGCGGCCATGACCGGCAGGATCCACACCGTCCCGCCCGCCGAGATGGCGAGCAGGAGAGCGAGCACCGAGCCCAGAAGCGACAGGAAGCACTGCAGTGTCAGGATGAAGTGCACGACCTTGACCGTGCGCGGCATGGGCTCCGGCTGCACGGCTCAGCCCACCGCCAGGCGGCGGAGGCGGGCGATCAGGAGGAACGGGACGCCGAAGCACGAGGCGACGGGCGGCTGCTCCCTCATCATGCGGATCGTGCGGTCCACGCGCCCTCCCGCGGGGTGCCGGTGATCGTTTCTCGATCTTATGCGACCGATGTGCCCGTGGCGGGCCGGGCGGCGAAGAGAGCGTCGAGTGCGGCCTGCTGATCGGAGTCGAAGGCGCGCCTGGGGAGGAAGGCCGCGCACTGCTTGCCGATGAAGAACAGCCAGAACTCCGGCGTGGTCACGATATTTCCGAACATGGACCAGTTGAGGGTGGTCGTGTACTGGTCGGTCCGGCACTCGTACCCCTGGCCGGTCACCCGCAGCGTCGTCGGCACACAGAGGTACGCGAGCTGCCGCCGCGCCGCCCGGCGGATCGCCCACGTCAGCGCCACGGGGAACGCGACCGCCCCGGCGAACATGCCGACCGCCAGGCCGATGCCGCCCATCACGGCGCAGGCCGCTCCCGCGAGCACGAGGATCGCCGGGAGCGCCACGCGAAGCGCGCTGAGCTGCCGTCTGAGTCCCTGCCCGAAGGCCCGCGCCACCTCGTCCTGCGTGGGCGTGTAGTCGATGGTGAAGTCCACCGGAGGTCCGTCTCCTTGCTACCCGATCGTCGGGTCCACCGTAGGGCCGTCGGCGGCCCGGTCGATCACGGAGTCCGCCGTAGAGCCGCCGCCCGCCCGTTCGATCGCGGAGCCCGCCATAGGGCTACTCGGTCGCGTGACGGTGTCGGGCGCGGCTGTGGAGGAGGGCGGACGTGGCGTCGTCGGCGGGCAGGAACGCCTCCAGGCGCAGCTCGGCGAGCGTGACGTCCGTCGCCGTGGCGAACGACGTCAGCGTCGTGATCAGCCGCAGCTCCCCGTCGGCCGAGGCCAGCCGCATGGGCACCGCGAAGCCGAGGTGCTCCGGCCCGACCGGGGTCTGGGGCACGTACCCGGCCAGCTCGTCGACCAGGGCGTCGAGGCGCGGGTCGGGGCTGCGGCGGGCGCGGGCGCGGAGGTTCTCGATGACGTGCCGGCCCCATTCCGGGAGGTTGCGCAGGCGGTGCCCCATGCCGTCGGGGTGCAGCATGAGCCGGAGCATGTTGAGCGGGGGTTCGAGCAGCTCGGGCGCCGCGTCCTCGGTGAACACCTCGATGGCGGCGTTCGCCGCCACCACCTGTCCGTACGGCCCGATGACCAGCGCCGGGTACGGCAGATGGCCGTCCAGGATCTGCTCCAGCGCCGCGCGCACGGGACGCAGCGCGGCCTCGTCGAAGCCGGACTCGGCGAACACCGGCGCGTAGCCCGCCGCGGTGAGCAGGTCGTTGCGCTCGCGCAGCGTGAGGCCGAGCGACTCCGCCAGCCGGATCACGATGGCGCGCCCCGGCAGGGAGCGGCCGCTCTCGATGAAGCTCAGATGGCGCTGGGTCGTGCCGGCCAGCGTGGCGAGTTCGAGCTGGCTGACGCGGCGGCTGTGGCGCCAGCGCCTCAGCTCGCCGCCGATACCGCTGCCGCTGCCGCTGGTGCCGCCGATGCCGCTGCGCTCGGTCATGGTGGTGCTCACCAGGCAGTTCTATCGGCTTCGTACGACAGCCGGCGATTCCTTCCAGGGAATTGCCCGATGTCAGCGTTCGTCCGGACGATTCCCTCGTACCGCAACATGGCGAGGAAGGACGTGCGATGAGGAGCTATCACCTGCATCCGGGGGGCGGGCTCGACGGGCTGACCACCGCGGACCACGACGAGCCCACGCCGGGACGCGGGCAGGTCGTGGTGCGGATGCGCGCCAACGGGCTGGGCTTTCGCGACCTGATGGTGCTGAAGGACGACTACCCGCTGCCGATCACGCCCGGCATCGTGCCCGGCTGCGAGGGCGTGGGCGAGGTGGTCTCCGTCGGTGAGGGCGTCACCCGGGTCGGGCCGGGCGACCGTGTGGCGGCCACCGTGTTCCCGCAGTGGCAGGACGGGCCGTTCCTGCTTGAGAACGCCGCCCAGCTCGGCACCATGATCAACGGCATGCTGACCGAGTACGCGGTGCTCAGCGAGGACGGCGTGGTGCCTCTTCCGGAGCACCTGTCGTACGAGGAGGCGGCGGCGCTGCCGCTGGCGGCCGTGACCGCGTGGAACGCGCTGACCTCCGGCGGCGCGCCCCGGCCGGGCGAGACCGTGCTGACGCTCGGATCGGGCGGAGTGTCGCTGTTCGCGCTGATGTTCGCCAAGGCCGGCGGCGCCCGGGTGATCGTGACGACGTCCGGCCCGGACAAGGCGGCGCGGCTGCGCGAGCTCGGCGCCGACGAGGTGATCGACTATCGGGCGAACCCGTCGTGGTCGGAGCAGGTCCGCGCCGTGACGAACGGCCGAGGCGCCGACCGCGTCATCGACCCGGCGGGGCCGCTGGAGCAGTCGCTGCGCTCGGTGGCGCTCGGCGGCGAGGTGGCGTTCGTCGGCTACCGCCTGTCGGGCGCCGAGGGGGCCGCGCCGGTGGACCCGGCGGTGCTGTTCGGCGCGGGCGCGGTGCTGCGCCCGGTCGCGACCGGCAGCCGGGCCCATTTCCTCCAGGTGAACCGGGTCATGACCGCGCACCGGCTGCGTCCCGTGATCGACCGGGTGTTCCCGTTCGAGGACGTCCACGAGGCGTACCGCTACTGCATGGCCGGCGGCGGCTTCGGCAAGGTCGTCATCAGCCACGCCTGAGAGCCAGGGCTTCGGATGGGAGCCCGGACTTCGGGTTCCCGAAGGGGCGTCCCGGCATGGGACGTCCCCTCGGACGTGGGCGTCAGCAGGAGGAGCGGTCCGTGGCCGTCCCCGTCTCGCAGGCCGAACGTTGGGCGCGGCCCCTGAGCCGGGCCAGCGGCGAGTCCGCGGCGGCCTTGAGCTGCGGCGACGCACCCGTGGCCGTGGATCGCGGCGAGGCGCCCGTCGAGGCGGGCCGGGCGGAGGGCGAGGCACTCGCGGCGTCGGCTGTGGCCGACGGACTGGCGCTCGCGGACGTGGCCGACGGCGTGGCGCTCGCGGACGTGGCCGCGGGCTCGCCGGTGTCCCCGAGGAGCTGGGCGGCGCGGTTCTCGTCGGTGAGCGGGGCGACCAGCGCCGCGCCCGGCTTCTCCTCGATGAACACGCCCTGCCCGATCGGGATGTGCACCGACGCCTGGTACGCCTGCGCCTGCGGTGACGCGGCCCGGCGCTTGGCCCGGGCGAGGGCGCTGTCCACGTAGAACAGGCCACGGCCGGCCGTGCCGAGCGACTGGCGCAGGCCGTCGAGCGTGGTGCCGGTGGGCTGCTCGACCCGCAGCCGGATCTGCCCGCCGGTGTGGCCGCGGCCGAGCTTGCCGGCGAGGACCTTGTCGACCCTCACCACGACGCTGGCCCAGCGGATCGCGGCCTCCGCGCTCTCGTACGGCACGACCCGCGGCGTCGGCGAGTCGTCGTCCGAGGCGTACGCGATGCCGGGCTCGACGCCGACGACCGTGCCCTCCACCAGCGCGGCGGCCGGGCGGAACGCGCCGGACGGCCGGGCGCCGGGCGTGATGTCGTCGAGCGAGTCGAACAGGTACTGCCCCGTCCCGCCCGCGTCCGGGTGGAGCTGGGACCAGAACGACCGCTGGGGCTGCCGTTCAGCCTGCGGGACGGCGCTCTGCTGGGCCGCGCACGCGGTGACGGAGGCGACGGACGCGGCGGCGGCGAGGCCGGCCGCGAGGAGCTTGAGGTTGCGCATCGCCGGTCTCCTAGTAGCGGCCGTTGATGTGGGCGACGTCGTGCGCGCTGTACTTGAGGATCTTGTGCGCGCCGGTCTTCAGGCAGGACGTCGACTCGGTGGAGTGGTCGAGGCCGACCGTGTGCCCGACCTCGTGGCAGGCCAGCGCCTGCCGCTGGGTCGCGGTCATCCAGTCGATGTCGCGCAGGTCGTAGCGGACCTCGTACTGGTCGCAGCGCCACGGCTGGCTGCTGTCGGCCGGGGCGATGGTCTTGACGCACTTCGAGTACGCGTACAGGTTGTAGCCCGTGCTGGAGCCGTCCCAGTCGAGGTCCCAGTGGTCGACGTAGTAGCGGTCGAACGACTCCACGTCGGTGCTGGGGTCGGGCGTGGTGTCGGCGGCCACGGTCATGTCGGTCTGGGCGTCGAGGTTCAGCAGCGCGGCCTTCACGGCGGTGCGGGTGCGGGTCTCCAGGGACGCGTAGTTGTACCAGTGCTTGCCGTTGTCGGCGAAGGGGCAGCAGCCGTTGCCGGAGCCGAAGCCGTTCGCCCCGGCGGGGGTCGCGGTGGCCGCCGTCACGGCCGCCGCGAGGACGAGTGCCGGGAGGAGCTTTCGAGAAAACATGTGATCCAGAAATAGGGAAAAAGGGAGTCCGCATATCGTGCCGGGCGGATTCGGGAAGATCAACCCGATGTATCCGCTTTGGCGGCTCTAGGCTGTGCGCTGTGACATCCGGGCGTACGGTCATCGACGGCCGATTCGAGCTGGTCGGGCGGTTGGGCAGCGGCGGCATGGGCACGGTGTGGCGTGCCTACGACCTGGCCCTGCAACGCGAGGTCGCGCTCAAGGAGGTCCGTCCCTCGGACTCCCCCGACCCCGACTCCAGCCGGGCCCGCATGATGCGCGAACGGGTGCTGCGCGAGGCCCGCGCGCTGGCCCGGCTCGACCATCCGAACGTGGTGACCATCCACCACATCGTGGACACGCCGGCCCTGACGCACCCGTGGATCGTCATGGAGCTGGTGCGCGGGCGGTCGCTGGCCGACCGGCTCACCGAGGGCCCGATGGCGCCCGTCGAGGCGGCCCGGCTGGGGCGCGGCACCCTGGCCGCGCTGCGGACCGCCCACCAGGCGGGCATCTGCCACCGCGACGTGAAACCGGCGAACGTCCTGCTGCGCCCGGACGGCAGCCCGGTGCTCACCGACTTCGGCATCGCGGCGATGCTCGACTCCCCCGGCCTGACGGCCAGCGGCGACGTGGTGGGCTCCCCCGAGTACATCGCCCCGGAACGGCTGCGCGGCCACGAGGGCGACCCCGCCTCCGACCTGTGGTCGCTCGGCATGCTGCTGTACGTGGCGGTGGAGGGCCGTCATCCGTTACGCCGCGACACTCCCATCGCGACGCTCGCGGCGGTGCTGAACGGGCAGGTCCCGCCGCCGTACCGGGCCGGGCCGCTGGCGAACGTGCTGCACGCCCTGCTGACGTCCGACCCCGGGGCGCGTCCTCCGGTGGCGGAGCTGGACCGGATGCTGGCCCGGGCGGAGGAGCAGGCGGCGACCGCGCCCCCGCCGCCGTCCTTCACGCCGCATCCCTTCACCCCGCCGCCCGCCGGGTCCATGCCGTCCGGACCCATGCCGTCCGCACCCATGCCGTCCGGCCCCATGGCATCCGGACCCGTGCCGCCCGGGGGCGGTCACGCGACCGGCCCGGGGCGGCAGCACGCGTACACGGGCCTGCCCACGGAGGATACGAAGCGGCGCTCCGGCGGGCGGCGGGCCGCGACGATCGCGGGGATGGCCGCCGTCGGCGGCGTGGTCGCCGCCGCCCTCATCGTGGTCCCCCGGCTGCAGGACCGCGTCACCCCCGACCTCCCAGGGACGACCTCCACGCCCGTCAGGACCAAGCCGGGCGCGACCGAGCCCGCCGCGACCGAGCCCGCCGACGCGAACCCCGACAAGCCGGCGAACCTCCTGACGCCCGCCGGCGTCCGCACGGCCATCAGCGCGCTGGAGAAGGCGTCGCGCGGCAGGCGGTTCACGGGGCTCACCGTGTACGAGGACTTCGCGATCGCTCAGGTGGCGGTGCCCGCCAAGAAGGGCTACGACACCTACACCTACCGCGACGGTCAGGTGATCCGCGCGACCGGGGGCCCGCTCAGCCCGGACGCGAAGCCGTTCACGGCGCGGTCGTTCGACTGGGACTCCCTGCCGAAGCTGCGCCAGTACGCCGACCGGCGGCTCGGCGTCAAGAAGCCGACCACGCACTACGTGATCGCGCAGGGCGCCTGGGTGTTCGCGAACAACCAGCCGGTCATCCTGTTCTACGTCGGCGACGAGTACGGCACCGGCTACCTGGCGGCCGACACGAACGGCAGGGTCCTCAAGACGTACGCCCGCTGAGGTCTCAGGAGGACGTGTACGGGCGGAGCAGGGCCGCCAGTTCAGGGTCGGGGCGGCCCCGGCGGTCGGCCTCGGCGATCTGCCGGGCCGCGCCGGCCAGCAGGTCGGCCACCTGGATCCTGGCGTCCGAGGCGGAGGGCGCCAGGCGGAACCCGTCCAGCCGGCCGCCGCCGGGCAGCGGCCCCGCGAGGCTCGTCAGCTCGGAGATCCGGTCGTCGGTCAGGATGGTCTGCCGGTCGTGGACGACGCGCACGCGGGCGCCGCCCCGGGCCCAGTGGGCGACGGTGCCGACGATGGCCGCGATGAGCGGGTCCAGGACGGGCATCGCGCCGGGGGCCCGCTCGCCGAACGCCTCCACCCGCGGCCTGGCGCGGAGGAGCAGGTCCATGAGCTCGGCCACCGGGCCGCCGGGCGGCGCGGCCGGGCGCAGGGACTCCACCAGGTCGAACGCGGCGTCCGCGGTGACCTCGACCCGGCCGTTGCGGGCTCTCAGGACGTCGTTGAGCGAGGCCAGGAGCGCCGTCCAGCCCTCCGCGCCGTACACCCGCGGCCCCTCCACGCCGAGCGCGGCGGCCAGGTGGCGCGCCCGCTCGGGGCTGCCCGTGAGCAGGTCGGCGAGCCGGAGGGTGAAGAAGCGCGGCTTGTCGATCAGGTGGACGTGGGCGCGGCCGAGCAGCGGGCCCGAGGGTCCGAGCAGCCAGACCACGACCCAGCGGTGCTTGGCCCGGCGCAGGATGCTGGACTTGTACATGGTGGTCGGGGACGGCGCCCGCTCGCGCACGGCTTCGAGGCACCGCTCCGCCGCCTGGACGTCCATGCGCACGCTCGCGTGGGCGAACATGTTCGTGTTGCCGCCGACCAGCTTCTCGCCCTCCGAGCCGGACTCGTCGCAGGCGATCTCGACGGCGCGTCCGAGATCGTCGAAGCTAGGATCTTCCACTGACCAGCTCTTTCACGGCCCGGCTCACGCCGATGGGTGACGCTGGTGGTTCCAGGTCCGGGCGGCTTCCCAGTCTGGCAAGGACGACCGTGACCGCTCAAGCGGGTTTCCGGCCGCGGCACGCGGGCAGCTCGCATGACCGCCGACGCGACGGCCGACGCCCGGCGAAATCGACGGACGCGGAAAACAGCGAGATACGTCGTACGGCACTGCGAATTAGCGCCGCATTTACTTGTTGATCATAGTCCCCGCCGATGACCGCGGCAAACCCGGGGCCTCCGGCAATTGGTGATTTTTCCTAACTGCAGGGCATGTGTATCGTCGTACCCCGGCGACGGCGCACAACCGTCCCGCCACCCATGTGCTTGAACGCAGAAAGGTTTAAGGTTGCAGCAGATGAGATATTAGCCATTCGCGACCCGTTGACCTCGGCGAGTTATTCCCGCCCTTATTCCGCGCGCCGTGCCGAACAGCCGCGCCACCTCTTCTGACGTCTCCGGCCATTGCCCCGGGAGACCGCGCGGCGGAGCCGCATCGGGCCTGTCCGCCCGCACGCACCCCCCATGAACAGCACCAAGGCACCGTCCGCGCGCCCGCGTACGGTGCCCTCCCGCGTGCCCGCACACGGCAGCGAAACCCGCACACGGTAGCGAAAGGAGATCACGTGAAGACGCTTCCCCGCACCTCCGTCATTCCCGCCACACTGGACGTGCCGTTGACCGTCCCGACGTTCATGAGGCTCGCCGGGCGCCTGGCCGGGTTCCCGTTCGTGAAGGTCGTCGTGGATCTCGAAAAGGCGGAGTTCCACGTCATCGACAGCACCGGCAACCCGCTGCACGTGCATTACATCGCCGAGCACATCCTCGGCGTGCCGGCGGAGAACCTCCTGCGCGACATCGACGCCTTCAACCACGACGTCTACGTCCGCCCCGACCGGCGCTTCCTGCTGGGCCTGCTCGCGCTGCACAGGCGCAGGCCGGACGACGGCGACGGGGAGGAGCGCGTCTTCCTGTCGCTGGAGACCGTGGAGGCCGACACCATGTCCGCGGACATGCTGCTGTCCTTCTACCGCCACGTGCGCGCGCACCTCGACCCGTCGGTGCCGCTCTTCCTCAAGCCGGCCAACCACCTGCAGGAGACCCACGTCGCGGGCATCCCGGAGGAGGAGTTACCCCGGCTCCTCGCCCACGAGCTGCTGTCCCAGGCGCCGTTCGTGCCGCTCAACAGCGGCACGGCGTACGGCAGGCTCCGGCTGTTCGCCTCGGCCGCCGACTACCGCGCCGCCGCCCGCTCCGTGGAATGGCACGACATCATCGTCATGCCGCGCGTCCCCGACGACATCCCGCGGGTGTCCGGTCTGGTCAACACGGAGCACACCACCCCGCTGTCGCACACCAACGTGCTGGCCACCGGGTGGGGCATCCCCAACGCCATCCAGACCGACCTGCTCGACCGGCCCGGCCTGGCCGAGCTCGACGGCGGCTGGGTGCGGTACGAGGTGGCGCCCGACGCTCCAGAGGTGCTCATCGAGGCGGCCGACCGGCCCGCCGGTCTCGACTCCCGGCCGCCGTGGGCCGCCGGGCGCGTCTCGCTGGAACGGCCCGAGACGGCCGCCGCCGAGATCGTCCCGCTGTCATGGCTGCGGATGGGCGACCACTATCGCTACGGCACCAAGGCCGCCAACCTCGGCGAGGTGTGCCACGTGCTGGAACACGGCTCGCGCCGCTGGCTCGGCTTCTACCAGATCCCCCGGCCGCCGCGGCCCGACCTCCTCGGCTACCTGGCCGGGCGGCTCGGCGTGAGCGTCCCCGCCGACGACGCCACCCTGTCGGCCGCCGCCGAGCGTCTGATCAGGCAGCACGTCGAGGTGCCGCGCGGTATCGCGCTGCCGTTCTCCCTGCAGCGGCAGTTCCTGGAGTCGTCGCCGCGGATCCAGCAGACCATCGGCCGGCTGAAGATGGCACTGGAGGCCGGCACCCACCACGTCGAGGACATCTGCGCGGAGCTCCAGCAGATGATCATGGAGACGCGGCTGCCCGGCGACCTCCTGCGGCGGATCGACGACGCCATCGTCAGCCACCTGTCCGGTGTCGGGCAGTTCGTGGTGCGCAGCTCGTCCAACGCGGAGGACCTGGCGGGCTTCTCCGCGGCGGGGGTGTACGAGTCGGTGGCGCACGCGCGCACGCTCGACTCGATCGCCGACGGGGTCAAGGAGGTGTGGTCCTCGCTCGTGTCCGCACGCAGCGTACGGCTGCGCGAGCAGGCCGGCATCCCCCTGGAGGACTGCTACATGGGGGTGATCGTGCAGGAGTGGGTCGACGTCCCCCTCGGCGGCGTCCTGGTCACCTGCAACCCGGCCGACCCCCGCGACTTCAGGAACGTCTACGTCAACATCTCCGCGGGCTCGGTCGCCGACGTCGTCACCGGGACCGCCGACCCGGTGCAGCATCTCTACAACACCGTCGAGGGCGGCGGCCGGACGATCTCCCTCGGGTCCGCGCGCTCCGACCTGGACCCCGCCACGAAGGACTCCCTCGCCCGGCTGGCGCTGATCGGCCGCCTGCTGCAGTCGCACTTCTCCCCGGACTACCTCTACGGGGTGCCCGTCGACATCGAGTGGGCCCTGGACGGCGACCGCATCGAACTCCTGCAGATCCGGCCCTACCGGCCCGCATCATGACGGCGGGCACCACACCGGCCGTCCGGCGCGTCGTCAGGCTCTTCAACGGTTACAAGCTGTTCACCGGTCTGCTGTGGTGGCTGCCGATCTACTACGTCTACCAGCACGACAGCGGACTGTCCGACGGGCAGATCTTCGGCATCCAGAGCATCTACTACCTGGCGTTCTGCCTCCTGGAGATCCCGACCGGCGCGCTGGCCGACCGCTTCGACTACCGCAGGTTCCTGCAGGCCGGCGCGCTCGTGCTGACGGCGGCCAACCTCGTCCCCGTCGCCTGGACGTCCTACGCCGGATTCCTCGTCCACTTCCTGCTCGTCGCGCTCGGCAACTCGCTGGTGTCCGGCGCGGGCAGCGCCTACCTGTACGAGTACCTGCGGCGCTCGGAGTCCGTCGCGGCCTACCAGCAGGCCGAAGGCAGCGGGCGCGCGTACACGCTGACCGGCCGGATCGCCGGCCTTCCCGCCGCCGGCGCGCTCATGCAGTGGTACGCGCCCTCGCCGTACTGGCTGTCGGCCGCCTGCAGCGCGGTCGCCGTCCTGCTCGCGCTCCGGCTGCCCGCCCTGCCGCCGGGGGACGCGGGGCACGACGCACGGCGCCCGTCGGTGCGCGAACAGCTCCTCGCGGGCAGGACGCTGTGGCGCTCACCTCTCCTGATGCTGCTCATCGCCCAAGGGGTGGCCGTCTTCACGCTGGTGCGGATCGGCCAGGCCAACCTCTTCCAGCCGATCCTCACCGTCAAGGGGCTGCCGCTGGCGGTGTTCGGCGTGGTGATGGCGGTGACCACGGTCTTCGAGCTGCTGGGCGCGGCCCGCTCGACCTGGCTGCGGCGCTTCGGGGACGTGCCGGTGGTGTTCGCGCTCACCGTGGTCATGGCGGTCGCGCTGGCCCTGCTCGTCCCGGCCGGGCTGACCGGGACGGTGATCTGCCTGTGCGTCTTCTCGCTGGCCTCCGGCCTGGTCTTCCCCGTCCAGCGGCGGCTGATCAACAGCGCCATCACCGACTCGCGTCACCGCGCCACGCTGCTGTCGCTGGAGTCGCTGATCGACCGTTCCGTCTGCGCCCTCGTCGTGCTGGCGCTCGGCGGCTACCTGTCCAGAGGCGCGATGAACCTGTTCCTCGTCCATGTCGCCGTCGGCACGACCGTGCTCATGGCGGTGCTGGCCGTACTGCTGCGCCGCAGCCGGCGGCCGCACGCCACCGCGCGGACATCCACGGCCACGAAGGAGAACGTCACGTGAACAAGATCCTGTACGTCTACGCCAAGGGCGGCGCGCCGATCGACCACGCCTTCCCGCGCATCGCGGGCTGCGGCGAGTTGCACGTGCTCGCGCTCATGCCGCTGCCGGACACCGGGACGGAGCGCTGGCGACCGTACTGCGCGAGCATCGCCGAGGCCCCCGCGGGCGGCGTCCGCGGTGAGGCCGCCGTGGACGAGATCGTCCGGCACGCCAAGGCGGTCGGCGCCGACGCGGTCATGACGCTGTCGGAGTTCGCGGTGCTGGCGGTGGCGCACGCCGCCGACCGGCTGGGCCTGGCGGGAGCCGGCGCCGCCGCGGCTGAGAAGGCCCGCGACAAGCGGCTCATGAGGGAGAGCTGGGCCGCCGCCGGTGTGCCCGTCCCCGGTTTCCGCCGGGTCTCCACCGAGGCGGACCTGCGCGCCGCGCTGACCGGGCTGACCCCGCCCGTGCTGCTGAAACCGGCGTGGGGCGCCGGCTCGATCGCCCAGCTCGTCCTGCGCTCGCCGGACGACGTGCCCTCCGCGTGGGCCCAGGTCGCCGCCGCCCTGGACAAGGGCAACCAGGTGGGGATGAGCGAGCTGTACGAGACCGAGGCCGACCGTCACCTGCTCGCCGAGGAGATCGTCACCGGCTCCGTCGACGGCTGGTACGACGTGCCCGGCTACGCCGACTACGTGAGCGTGGAGGGAATCGTCGCCGACGGCGTCTACCATCCGCTGTGCGTCGCGGCGCGGCTGCCGCCGATCCCGCCGTTCAACGAGGTCGCCAGCCTCATGCCGTGCGTGCTGCCCGAGCCGTCGCAGCGCGTCGTCGAGGAGATCTCCAGGCGGGCCGTGGACGCGCTCGGGCTCGGCACGTGCGGCACGCACACGGAGCTGAAGCTCCGCGCCGGCGCGGAGCCGGCCGTCATCGAGACCGGCGCCAGGTTCGGCGGCGTCATGATCACCAAGCAGGTCGAGGAGGTGTTCGGGCTCGACCCGATCGCGATGCTCACCCGACAGCTGCTCGGCGAACGCGTCGCCTACCCCGAGCGGATGCTCCTCGAAGGGAACGGCGCCGCCGCCTCCGTCGTCGCCGTTCCCGCCGACTCCGCGGGAAACCCGTGGCGCAGCACGCCGCCCTGGCGGCCCGGCGCCGTGGACTGGCCGGCGATCCTGTCGCCGGGCAGCGCCATCGAGGCCGTGGCGGCCTTCGACCGGCCGATCGGCCGGGCCGTCCCCGCCTACGACCCCGCCGCCGGCGTCGCGAACTGGCTCGGCGTCTTCCTGCTCACCGCCGCTGACGCCGGAACGCTGTTGCGGGACTGCAACGCCGTGCTCGACGGCCTTGAGGCCGGGCTCAACGAGGCGTCGGCACGGCGCGGCTGACTCACGGCGGACGGCCGCCCCCGCCGGGACCGGCGGGGTCAGCGGCCGAACCTCCAGCCCGGGGGGAAGATGAGCGCCCGCAGGCCGTGCCCCTCGATCTTGGACGCCCACTCCTCCGGCGTCGTCATCACGTGGTCGTCGTCCTCGTCCAGAGCGCTCTTGACCGGGGTGTAGCCGAAGCCGGAGCCGACCAGCCGCGCCACCATCTCGCCGCCCCGCGTGGCCGGGCCGGGCAGGCCCAGCTTGGCCACGTCGTAGCCGAGGATGTAGCCGGTGTTCCCGGCCACGATCCCGCCGAACTCCTCGGCGTTCTCGCCGCGCGACCGCGTCGGCCGCCCGTGGGAGGCGTCGCTCAGCGCGTCGAGGCCGAGGGCTCCGGTGGCGTACGCGGCGCCGTCGACGGCGGCGTAGTTGAGCGTGGTCAGCACGTACCCGGGCAGGCAGATCCGCAGGACGCGGCCGACGCCGATGCCGAAGACGGCCTTGACCGTCTGGGCCAGCTTCACCAGGCGCGCCATCTGGGCGGCGGCCATCGCCTGCGCCACGCCGTACAGCGCGGTCGTGAGCGGCTGGAAGCAGACCAGCCACAGGAGCTGCACGATCGCCTTGTCGAGCTCGGCGAGCTGCTCGCGCACCGCCTCGACGAGCCCGGCGTACGCGTCGCAGCCGGCGGCGATCACGCGGCAGTCCTTGGCGAACGCGGAGGGGAAGCCCATGACGCGCCGGATGTAGAGGCGGGCGAAGGCGTCCACGCCCTCGCCGCCGTTGTCGTTCCACACCGAGGCGGCGGCGTTGTCCGCCATCTCGGCGACGCCGCCGACCTTGTCGGTCCGGGACGGCTGCTCGGGGCCGTCGAGGTCGTCGGCGAGCCGGCGGAAGGCGGCGGCCGCCCGGCGCAGCTCGGCGGGGTCGATCTCGGGGGCGGTGACGCCGGCGTAGACGCGCAGCGCCACCATGGTCCCGCCGGAGACGACGAGCAGGGTCGTCATGAGCGTGACCGGCGACAGCGTCCCGGCACCGGACAGGGCCGTCGGCGACAGCATCGGCCTGATGGGCGTCACCATGGGGTGTCGTCCTGGGGCCACTGGTAGACCGGCACGTCCGCGAGCTCGATGTCGTCGGCGACGCCCCAGTCGACCTGCTTCACGTTGTGGCGCATCGTGCGAATGCCGTCGGCGATGTCCGCGTACACCTTGGCGAACTCGGTGATCCAGTGGCGCATCTCGTCGCGCTTCGGCCGGTACCACTCGACGAACGCCTTGTCGGCCTCCTCCTCCGCGGGCCAGCCGCCCAGCGCGTCCAGCGTCCCGTACGCGTTCCTCACGGCGCGGAGCACCGCCTCCGAGGCGTCGTCGAAGGCCGGGGCCACCTGCTTCCGGAGCTGGTCGTGATCGAGATCGAGGGCCGGTGGTGCCGGCTGGTCAGGAGGTGGTTCTGCCATGGATCACCGCTGGTCGCGCGCGCATGGTCGTCATGCGGTCATGCTCACGACGGGAGATGTCCGGGGCGATTCGCGGTCGTAACGATCACATCTACGCTTTCCGGCATCCGGGCTTCACCGGATGTTCGTTCGCGGACCCGGGAGGGCGGGCCGGCTCCTCCCCGTCGCCGGCCCGCCCGGCCGCAGGCCGTCACCTGCCGGGCGTGCGGCTTTCACCCTCGCGGTCGCCATGGCCGTCGCGGTCGTCGCGGGTGTCGCGGGCGCGGGCGTCGTGGTCGTCGCGCGTCACCGTGAACTCGGCGGTCGTCACCCGGCCGGCGACCGTCACGCCCACCTTGTAGCGGCCCGGCTTGGTGGTGCGCGGGACGGTCAGGGTCTTGGACCCCCTGCCGTCCTTGAGGGTCACCTTGTACGTGGCCCCCTGGGGGCTCCTGATCGTGGCCGTGGCACCCGGCCGCACCCCCTTCGCGAAGATCGTGACCTTGTACGCGCCACCCGCGGCCACCTCGCCCGGCGTGACCTCGGCCTTGACCGGCACCCGGTGGTCGTCCCCCACGACGGTCACCGCCCGCTCCGGCTCGGGCCCGGCGGCGGCCGCGAGCGAGACGCCCGCGAACGGCACCGCGAGCAGCGCGGCACTGGCGACACCGACGGTGAACGGCTTGACGAAACGCATGAGTGCTTCCCCGATCCGCGGCGGTCACGTGGAGTCCCGTCGACTCCGCTCCTTGAGCCGCCGCCCGCGATGAAACCTAGAGGCGCGGTCTTTGTCCGCTCTGAGCACGGCATTCCTTTACTTTGAGATGCACGTGAAGATTGTCTGAGCCGAGAACCCGCCTGAAACACTGAAAAGTGACGAAGGGGGACGTCATGATCGAAGTCAAGAGCATCGACAAGCCGGACGAGCGCCGCGACTTCCCGATGGGGCACCTGGAGGTGTGCAACCTGACCGGCCTGACCTTCGGCGTGGCCACGTTCGAGCCGGGCTGGCGCTGGTCGGCGTCCGTCAAGCCGATCGCCGGGACCGAGTCGTGCGAGGTCCACCACAACGGGTTCGTCGCCAAGGGCAGGCTCCGCATCCGCATGGACGACGGCACCGAGGCGGAGATCGGCCCGGGCGAGGTCTTCGTCGCGCCGCCGGGGCACGACGCGTGGGTCGTCGGCGACGAGCCGGCCATCGTCTTCGACTTCGCGGGCGGGGCCGCGGAGTACGCCAAGGCGAAGGGCGCCTAGCCGCCCTCAGCCCTCGGGCGGAACGTCAGCCCTCGGGCGGAACGTCAGCCTTCGGGCGGGACGTCGCCCAGGCATGCCTCGAAGGCCGCGGTCAGGCGGGCGATGTCGGCCGGTGTCGGCTCCTCCGGCCCGAGGTTGCGACGCAGCGCACCCACCCCGAGGAAGACCGCCGTCGCCAGCCGGGCGCGGGCCATCGCGTCGGGCCCGCCGAGGCGCTCGGCCAGCGGCTCGATCACGGCCGTGCGCACCCGCTCGCCGACGAGCTTCCGGATCTCGGGATCGCCGGCCGAGCGTTCGAGCGAGCGCAGGATGCGGCTCTCGGGGTCGGCGTGCATGCGCAGCGCGGCGTACTCGGCCAGCCGCGCGGGCAGCCCGGCCCGGTCGCCGTCGAGGAGGGGGGCGATGGTCGGCTCCTCGGCCAGCACCTCGCGGAACAGCCCGGCCTTCGACCCGAAGTAACGGCCGACGAGGGCGAGGTTGGCCTCGGCCGCGGCGGCGATCATGCGTACGGTGACGTGCTCGTAACCGTGCTCGGCGAACAGCGCGCGGGCGGCGGCGAGCAGACGGGCTCGCGTCGCCTCCCGGCCCCTCGGCCGCGCCTCCACCTGGACGTGCTCCACCTGGAAACTCTAACGCCCCGGCACCCACTTGCCGCGCGGCTAGTAAACGAGCGTATACTGAAGGGGCGCGCGCCCAGCGCCCATTCCCCCGGCCCGGACAGGAGGCATGACGCCCTGATGACTCAGACGCGGCAGTACACCCACCGCGAGATTCTGAAGGTGATGTCGGGGCTCATGCTCGCCATGCTGACCTCGATGATCTCGACGTCGGTGGTCGGCACGGCCCTGCCGACGATCGTCGGCGAGCTCGGCGGCCAGGACCAGTACTCCTGGGTGGCCTCCGCCACCATGCTCACGATGACCGTGTCCACGCCGCTGTGGGGCAAGCTGTCCGACATCTTCGGCCGCAAGCTGCTCTTCCAGATCGCCCTCGGCCTGTTCGTCGCCGCCTCGCTCGTGGCCGGCCTCTCCCAGGACATGGGCCAGCTCATCGCGGCCCGCGCCGTGCAGGGCATCGGTGTCGGCGGCCTGTCCGCCCTCGCGCAGGTGATCCTCGGCGACATCGTCTCCCCCCGCGAGCGCGGCCGCTACTCCGGCTACATGGGCGCCGTCTTCGGCATCTCCACCGTCGCCGGCCCGCTGCTCGGCGGGTTCATCGTGGACACCGACTGGCTCGGCTGGCGCTGGTGCTTCTACGTCGTGGTGCCGTTCGCGGTGGTCGCGTTCGTGGTGATCCAGCAGGTGCTGAAGCTGCCGAGGATCAAGCGGGACACCACGATCGACATCTGGGGCGCCACCACGATCACGGCCAGCGCCACGGCCCTCATGCTGCTGCTCACGCTCGGCGGCCAGGAGTTCGAGTGGAACTCCCCGTGGACGTACCTGCTGGGCGCCACCAGCGTGGTCATGCTGGTGCTGGCCGTCCTGGCCGAGCGCGCGGCCCGCACGCCGATCCTGCCGCCCCGGCTGTTCGGCAACCGCACGTTCGTGCTGACGAGCCTGTCGTCGCTGTTCGTCGGCATGGCGATGTTCGGCGCGATGATCTACCTGCCGCAGTACCTCCAGATCGTCAAGGGGCTCAGCCCGGCCAACTCCGGCCTGATGACACTGCCCATGGTCCTGTCGCTGTTCGTCTCGGGCGTCATCTCCGGGCGCATCGTCACCCGCACCGGGAAGTGGAAGGTCTTCCCGGTCGCCGGGCTGCTGATCGTGGCCGTGGGCCAGTTCCTGCTGTCGCGGCTGCACGTCGACTCCAGCGAGTGGCTGATCGGGTTCGACGTGGCCGTCCTGGGCCTCGGGCTCGGCCTGTCCATGCAGATGCTCATCCTGGCCGCGCAGAACGGCTCCGAACCACGCGACATGGCCTCCACCACGGCCGGCGTGTCGTTCTTCCGCTCGCTCGGCGGCGCCGTCGGCGTGGCCGCGTTCGGCGCGATCCTCGTCAACCGGCTCAAGGACGAGATGACCGGCCTGCTGGCCGCCCGGCACATCAAGGTGCCCGGAGGCGGGTCGCTCTCGCTCGGCAGCCCCAGCGAGATCCAGCACCTCCCGGAGCCGATCAGGGGCATCGTGCTGGAGGCG
Source organism: Nonomuraea rhodomycinica (assembly GCF_013363995.1). Classification (GTDB taxonomy): domain Bacteria; phylum Actinomycetota; class Actinomycetes; order Streptosporangiales; family Streptosporangiaceae; genus Nonomuraea; species Nonomuraea rhodomycinica. The sequence goes on from NZ_JABWGO010000015.1 coordinate 173,889, forward strand.
TTCACCCGGGGCCTGGAGACGGTGTTCCTCGTGGGGGTGCCGGTCACCCTGCTCGGGTTCGTGGCCGTGGTCTTCCTCAAGGAGCTGCCGCTGCGCGGCGCCTCCCGCCAGCCCGCCGCCGCGCCGACCACCTCGGAGCCGGCCGGCACGGCCACTCACTCGTAGTGGTAGCGGGCCTGCAGGACGATGATCTCGTCGCCGGCGGGGAGGTAGACCAGGCGGTGCTCCTCGGTGATGCGCCGTGACCACGCGCCCGCGAGCGCGTACTTCAGCGGCTCGGGCTTGCCGATCCCCTCGAAGGGATCACGCAGTGCGTCCTCGATGAGCCGGTTGATCCGCTTGAGGATCTGGCGGTCGGCCGTCTGCCACTGGACGTAGTCCTCCCAGCCCTGACCGGTGAAGGCCACCTTCACCGGGGAGCCTCGTCGTCCAGCAGTTCGCGCCGCTCGTGGCGACCCTCGACCGCCTCCTGGTACGACTCGATCAGCCGGCGGGCGTTGGCGGGGGAACGCAGCAGATAGGCCGTCTCACGGAGGGCTTCGTACTCCTCCGCGGCCACCAGGTAAGCGTTGCCGCTCTTGGAGACGATCTCCACGGCGGTACGGTCGTTGTTGACCTCTTCGATGAGCGGGAACAGGCGGCGACGCGCCTCGCTGGCGGTGATGGACATGACCCTCTCCCCTTGAGTGGTACAACTTTACGGTACCACTCAAGGGGTCGGTCAGCACTCGATGACGTTGACGGCCAGGCCGCCGCGCGAGGTCTCCTTGTACTTGTCCAGCATGTCCCGGCCGGTGGCCTTCATCGTGCGGATGGCCTTGTCCAGGGCGACGAAGTGGCGGCCGTCGCCGCGCAGCGCGATCCGGGCCGCGGTGATCGCCTTGATCGAGGCCACCGCGTTGCGCTCGATGCACGGGATCTGCACCAGCCCGCCGATC
>NZ_JABWGO010000016.1 GCF_013363995.1 Nonomuraea rhodomycinica
TGCGGGCGCCTCGGGTGCCTCGGGTGCTCCAGGCGGCCGTGGCGGTGCGGGTGGTCGCAGCGGTTCCGGCGGTTCCTCGGGTGGCGGGGGGCCGCGCGTGTCCGGCGGCGGCCCGCGGGTGTCGGGCGGCGCCGGCGCGGCGTCCCGGCTGTCGGCCGCGGCGGGCGGCGGTGGCGGAGGCCATGGCGGTTCGTCCGGCGGCGGGTCGGGCTCCTCGGGCGGCTCCGGTGGCTCGGGCTCGGCGGGCGGCGGCTGGTTCGGCGGCCGGTCCGGTGGCGGCTGGGCCTCGCGCGGCGGCCGGTCGGGCGGCTCCGGCGGCGGGTCCGGGTCGGGCGGCGGGTCGCGGTCCGGCGGTTCCGGCGGCGGCCTGTTCGGCGGCGGGTCCGGGTCGGGCGGGTCGCGGTCGGGCGGTTCCGGCGGCGGCCTGTTCGGCGGTTCCCGGTCCGGCGGCTCGGGTGGCGGTTCCAGATCCGGCGGTTCGAGGTCCGGGGGGTCGGGCGGCGGGCTGTTCGGCGGCGGGTCCGGGTCGCGTGGCGGGGGGAGCAGGAGCTCCGGCGGTTCCCGGTGGGGCGACTCGGGCGGTTCACGGTCGTCGAGCGGCGGTTCGTCCGGCGGCGGTATCTTCGGCGGGTCGTCGCGCGACGGGTCACGCGGTCGCGCGGAGGAGCCGCCCCCGCTCTGGCTGCCCAGCCGGCGCGGCAGCGGCTCCGGCGGTGACGAGCCGCCCGTGCCGTTCTGGCTCAAGCCCGGCAGTCAGGACAAGGACTGACGATGGCCCTGCCCGGTGACAAGCGGGGGCTGGCGTTCGCCGCCATCGTGGTGGTGATCGCCGCCGTCGGCCTCTACCTCACCATGTGGCCCGGCTCCGGCGACTCCCCTGAGGAGGAGCCGGCCGCCGGACGTACGCCGCGCAGCGTGGTGACCGTGCCGCGCAGCACGCCGCTGGCCACGGCGAGCAACGCCCCGTTCGACATCTACGCGTACCTGCCGCTGACGAAGGAGCAGCTCGCGGCGGCGGCCGACCTGGCCGAGCGGTTCACCGCCGCGTACGGCACGTTCCGCTACGACGAGGACGCGGCCGCGTACGCCGACCGGGTCAAGGCGTTCACCACGGCCGACCTCGGCAGCGTGCTGGCGCGCACGCTGACCTCGCCCGGCACGGTCGAGCGCAACCAGGCCGACGAGGTGGTGTCCACGGGCACGGCCAAGGTCAAGGAGATCAGGTCGGTCGAGAAGACGTCCGTGGTCCTGGTCGTCACCGGCACCCAGCAGATCACCGCCAAGAGCGGCGCGAAGCAGCTCACCGACGACTACGCGGTCACGGTGAGCGAGATGGGCACCGACTGGAGGGTCTTCGACATCCAGCCCGCCGGCGACGGCCAGAAAGGGGACGAGTCGGGGTGAACCTCTCCCGTACGCGCGTCGCCCTGGCACTCGGCGCGGCCGGGGCGGTCCTGCTCGCGCTCGTCATCGTCTCGCCGATGCTGCTCACCTCGATCCCGTCGTTCATCGGCAACGGCGGCGAGCAGCCCGACTGCGCCGGGGGCAAGAAGGCGCAGGAGGCGTCCGACTCGGCCGCCTCCGACATCCCGCCCGACTACCTGGAGCTGTACAAGAAGAACGGCGAGAAGATCGGCGTGCAGTGGACGATCCTGGCCGCCGTCGGCAAGCGCGAGACCGACCACGGCCGCTCCGACCTGCCGGGCGTCAAGAGCGGCACGAACTACGCGGGCGCGGCCGGGCCCATGCAGTTCCTCATCAGCACGTGGGGTGGCAAGGCGAGGATCCCGATGTCGTCGTCGGTCAGCGGCTACGCCTCCGACGGCGACGGCGACGGGATCGCCGACGTCTACAACCCGGCCGACGCGATCCTCGGCGCCGCCAAGATGCTCAAGCGCAACGGCGCCCCGGAGAACGTGCGGCGGGCGCTGTTCGTCTACAACCGCGCCTGGTGGTACGTCGACCAGGTCGAGGAGATCGCCCGCCGCTACGCCAAGAGCGGCGAGGTCGAGACGCCTCCGGAGGCCGACGACTCCTGCGACGAGCCGCTGGTGGAGGCCGCGCCGAGCGAGGTGGTGGCCGACATCCTCGCGTTCGCGCTGGCGCAGCGCGGCAAGCCGTACCTGTGGGGCGGCACGGGTCCTGACGCGTTCGACTGCTCGGGCATCATCTACGCGGCCTACCAGGCCGCGGGCCTGAGGATCCCGCGCACCACCTTCCAGCAGTGGCCGTTCGGCGTGAAGGTGGCGCAGGGGGATGAACAGCCGGGCGATCTGGTGTTCTTCAACGCGGGGCCGGGCACGTCGCCCGACAACCCCGGTCATGTGGGGATGGTCGTGTCGAAGGGGAAGATGATCGAGGCGCGGTGCCGGCTGTGCGGGCCGATCAAGGTGACGGGGTACGAGGGCCGCGGGAACATCGTGGGCTTCACCCGGCCGCTGCAGAATCCGGACGTCATCGACCAGCTCAAGAAACTGCAGTCGCTATGACGGTGGTCGTGGTGGCGGCGGTGATCGTGGATCCGCGGGGGCGGGTGCTGGCCGCGCAGCGCGCGGAGCCGCCCGCGCTGGCCGGCGGGTGGGAGTTCCCGGGCGGCAAGGTCGACCCGGGGGAGAGCGAGGCCGACGCGCTGGTGCGTGAGTGCCGCGAGGAGCTCGGCGTAGAGGTGGCCGTCGGCGAGCGGGTCGGCGGCGACTGGGCGCTGGCCGAGGGGTACGTCATGCGGGTGTGGCTGTGCTCGCTGGCCGACGGCACACCGGTGGCCAAGGAGCACCTGGCGCTGCGGTGGCTGGCGCCGGGCGAGTACTACGACGTGGCGTGGCTGGGCGCGGACCTGCCGGTCATGCGGGCGGTCGAGGACGTGCTGCGCACGCGCTGACCTCGCCTCCGGTATGAGCAACCGGCAGTACGCGCATTTGTCAGCAAAACATCGGGTAATTCCGTCTTTACTGTGTCTTTTACCGGACTAAGATTCCTTTGACCATGGTTCCGGATCGCGCGGAGGGCGCAGGTGGCACGCACGCGAGCGACGGCCGTTTCCGCGATGGTCCTGTCCCTGGGCCTGACCGGCATCGGCGCCGCGCCGTTCGTCGTCCAGAGCGCCAGCGCGTCCGTCGTCGCCTACGACCCGAACGTCGACCCGTGCGACACCGACCAGGCCTGCGAGAGCACGCCCGAGGTCACGGTCACGGTCACCACCACCCTCCCCACGCCTGAGGAGGAGCCGGAGACCACGATCACCCGGACCGTCACCAAGTCGCCGCCCGCCACCAAGACGGCCAGGCCGACGCCGAAGAAGTCCACGACCAGCACGGCGCCGACTCCTCCGCCCAGCACCGCGACGCAGAACCCGCTGCCCGTGGAGCCGCCGCAGACCTCGGCGGAGCCGCCGAGCATCCCGCAGGCCACGGAGCCCACGGAAGAGGAGAGCGTGGTCATGCCGAGCGTCGCGGGCACCGACCCGCCCTCGCAGGCGCCGACCACGCCCACGGCCACGCCGCAGGACACCACGACCAGCGAGTCGGTCCAGCTGGAGGTGCGCGCGGCCACGCCGGAGTTCGACCAGGCCGAGATGGCGCAGAAGCTCAGCATCCCGGCGCTCGTCATGGTGCTGCTGGTGCTGTTCGCGGTGCTGATCTTCGAGGGGCGGCTGCGCCGCATGGCGCACGCGGCGGCCGTCCGCCGGGCCGGCCCGCCCCGGCCCGACCTGGGCGCCCCCGGCTATCCCACCGTCCCCGGCTACCCGCCCGGCGGCCCCGGTCACCCGGCCGGCGGCTATCCCGCCGGAGCCGGCTATCCGGCCGGTCCGGGCGGTTACGCGGCCGGGCCGGGCTACCCCACGGGCGCTCCCGGTTACCCGACCGCCCCGGCCGGATACCCCGCGGGCCCCGGTTACGCCTCCACCGGCATGCCCCCCGGTTACCCGGCGACCACCGCGTACGCGCCCATCCTCAGCTTCGTGCCGGTCCAGGCGTACCCCGGCGGGCCGGTCCAGTACGGGGCCGTCTACCCGGACCCGGCCACGTACGAGGAGTCCGGCCTCCCGGTGCTGCCGCCCCCCGGCCAGACCGGCCCGGACCCGGCCCCCGAGCCCGTGGTGCTGCACCCGGACGACTACAGCAACGAGCCGGTGCGCGAGGAGCCGCAGGCGACGTACCGGGCGCCGTTCGAGCCGGCGGTCCCGCCGGAGCAGCCCCCGGCCGACATCCCGGCGGGCGGCGCCGCCCCGTACGCGGGGCCGCCGGAGCACCCGGCGAGCCCGGCCACGGGCGCCGAGACGGGCGACGCGACCCTGATCGACTACCTGCCGGGCCAGGAGCCGGACGGCGGCAGGCACCGCCGCACCCGGTAGAACCCAGGACGAAATGAGGCGGCCGGTGGAAGCACCACCGGCCGCCTCGTCGCGTCAGGTCACTTGGGGCGACGGAAGATCTTGTTGCCCAGCCACACCAGCGGGTCGTACTTGCGGTCCACCACGCGCTCCTTCATCGGGATCAGCGCGTTGTCGGTGATCTTGATGTGCTCGGGGCAGACCTCGGTGCAGCACTTGGTGATGTTGCAGTAGCCGAGCCCGTGCTCCTCCTGCGCCGACTCCTGGCGGTCGGCCACGTCGTACGGGTGCATGTCCAGCTCGGCGATCCGCATGAGGAAGCGCGGCCCGGCGAAGGCCGGCTTGTTCTCCTCGTGGTCACGGATGACGTGGCAGATGTTGTTGCACATGAAGCACTCGATGCACTTGCGGAACTCCTGGGACCGCTCGACGTCGACCTGCTGCATGCGGTACTCGCCCGGCCGCACCCCCTGCGGGGGCGTGAACGAGGGGATCTCGCGCGCCTTCTGGTAGTTGAACGAGACGTCGGTGACCAGGTCCTTGATGACGGGGAAGGTCCGCATCGGCGTGACCGTGATCGTCTCGTCCTCCGCGAAGGTGGACATGCGGGTCATGCAGCCCAGCCGCGGCTTGCCGTTGATCTCCATGGAGCAGGAGCCGCACTTGCCGGCCTTGCAGTTCCAGCGGACCGCGAGGTCGGGCGCCTGGGTCGCCTGGAGCCGGTGGATGATGTCGAGGACGACCTCGCCCTCGTTGACCTCGACGGTGAAGTCCTCAAGCTTGCCTTCGCCGCCCTCACCGCGCCAGACCTTGAACTTCGCCTTGTAGCTCATTTCGAAATCCCGTCGAACTCGGACATCTCTTCGTCGGTGAGGTACTTCTTCAGCTCGTCGCGGTCGAACAGGGTGATCAGGTCGTCGCGCATCGCCGGCTGGAGCTTCTCCTCGACGGTGATCGAGGAGCCGTCGGCCGTGGAGCAGACGAGCAGCTTGCGCCGCCACTCGGGGTTCATGCCGGGGAAGTCGTCGCGGGTGTGGCCGCCGCGGCTCTCCTCGCGCAGCAGCGCGGCGCGGGCCACGCACTCCGAGACCAGGACCATGTTGCGCAGGTCGAGCGCCAGGTGCCAGCCGGGGTTGTAGATGCGCGACCCGGCGGCACCGACGAGGCGCACCCGCTCCTTGAGCTTCTCGACGACCTCCAGGGCCTCGGAGACCTCCTCGGCCTTGCGGATGATGCCGACGAGCTCGTTCATGGTGCGCTGGAGCTCGTGGTGGACCTCGTACGGGTTCTCTCCGGTGCGCTGGAGCGGGGCCAGCGCCTCCTCGCGGGCCTCGTCGAGCTGCTCCTGGCCGATCTTGGGCCGGGCGGGCAGCGCGTCCACGTACGCGGCGGCGCCCGCGCCCGCGCGGCGGCCGAAGACCAGCAGGTCGGACAGCGAGTTGCCGCCGAGCCGGTTGGAGCCGTGCATGCCGCCGGACACCTCGCCCGCGGCGAACAGGCCGGGCACCGCGGCGGCGCCCGTGTCGGCGTCCACCTCGACGCCGCCCATGATGTAGTGGCAGGTCGGGCCCACCTGCATGGGCTCGGCGGTGATGTCGACGTCGGCCAGCTCCTTGAACTGGTGGTACATCGACGGCAGCCGCCGCCTGATCTCCTCGGCGGGCAGGCGGGTGGAGACGTCGAGGAAGACGCCGCCCTGGGGCGAGCCGCGCCCGGCCTTCACCTCGGAGTTGATGGCGCGGGCCACCTCGTCACGGGGCAGCAGCTCCGGGGGCCGCCGGTTGTTGGCCTGGTCGGTGTACCAGCGGTCGCCCTCCTCCTCGGTGGTGGCGTACTTGTCCTTGAACACCTCGGGGATGTAGTTGAACATGAAGCGCTCACCGGCGGAGTTGCGCAGCACGCCGCCGTCGCCGCGGACCGACTCGGTGACGAGGATGCCGCGCACGGACGGCGGCCACACCATGCCGGTCGGGTGGAACTGGATGAACTCCATGTTGATGAGGTTGGCCCCGGCGAGCAGCGCCAGGGCGTGGCCGTCGCCGGTGTACTCCCACGAGTTGGAGGTCACCACGTACGACTTGCCGATGCCGCCGGTGGCCAGCACCACGGCCGGGGCGTCGAGGACGACGAAGCTGCCGCTCTCGCGCCAGTAGCCGAACGCGCCGGAGATGCGGTCGCCGTCCTTGAGCAGGCGGGTGATCGTGCACTCGGCGAAGACCTTGATGTAGGCCTCGTAGTCGCCGTGCTGCTCGTAGTCCTCCTGCTGGAGGGCGACGACGCGCTGCTGGAGGGTGCGGATCAGCTCCAGGCCGGTGCGGTCGCCGACGTGGGCCAGGCGCGGGTACTCGTGGCCGCCGAAGTTGCGCTGGCTGATCTTGCCGTCCTTGGTGCGGTCGAACAGCGCGCCCCACGCCTCCAGCTCCCACACGCGGTCGGGGGCCTCCTTGGCGTGCAGCTCGGCCATGCGCCAGTTGTTGAGGAACTTGCCGCCCCGCATGGTGTCACGGAAGTGCACCATCCAGTTGTCGTCGGGGTTGACGTTGCCCATCGCGGCGGCGGCTCCGCCCTCGGCCATGACCGTGTGGGCCTTGCCGAACAGCGACTTGCACACGATGGCGGTGCGCTTGCCCTGCTGACGGGCCTCGATGGCGGCCCGCAGCCCGGCGCCTCCCGCGCCGATGACGACGACGTCGTATTCGTGACGCTCGATTTCCACTGAGATTCCTTACGCGTACGGGAAGGCGATGATGCCCTTGGCGACCAGGCGGACGTAGAAGTCGGCGCCCATGACGGAGAACATCGAGGCCCACGCGAGGGGCTGGTGCTTGGCGTTGAGCTTGGAGACGAAGGTCCAGGCGCGGTAGCGGACCGGGTGGCGCGAGAAGTGGTTCAGCCGTCCGGCGGTGATGTGCCGGCACGAGTGGCACGACAGCGTGTACGCGACGATGAGGACGGCGTTGAGCAGCAGGATCCAGGAGCCGAGGCCGAGCGGCTTGTGGACGAGCGCGAGGATCGCGTCGTAGGAGAGGATGGCGCCGATGACGATGGCCGCGTAGAAGAAGTAGCGGTGGATGTTCTGCATGATCAGCGGGAGGCGGGTCTCGCCGGTGTACTTGCCGTGGGGCTCCTGCACGGCGCAGGCGGGCGGCGACAGCCAGAACGACCGGTAGTAGGACTTGCGGTAGTAGTAGCACGTCAGCCGGAACCCGCCGGGCAGGCCGAGGATCAGCAGGCCGGGCGGCAGGGTGTACCAGTCGCCGAACGGCGCCAGGCCGAACAGCCGCGCCCCCTCGGGGCACGAGGTCGCCAGGCAGGGTGAGGAGAACGGCGCGATGTACTCGGCGCCGGGCACGTAGTACGGGGTGTCGAAGATGGCCCACACGCCGTAGACGAGGAAGGCGCTGAGTCCGAGGAAGGTCAGCAGCGGGGCCAGCCACCATCGGTCTGTGCGCAGGGTGCGCACCTTGATCTGCGCGCGCTGCCTTCTGACGGGCGCGTCGGACGTCGTCTGGCTCATCGGGGACCTCTCCACCTCCCGCGGACCCTCGCTCGCCTGGGGTCCGGGTCGTTCGCTGGTTGCGCGTGGCGCGGGGCGTCGTCTCCGCTCGGGCGCGCATTGGTGGGGGATACGTTACGACGCCCACGTGAGCATTTGTGACAAGGGTCACTCACTTTTTCGATGACCCGATGTGATTCCTGTCACGTCCACGCGTCAGAGGCGGTTCCCCTGGTGCGGCAACTTAACCACCGTGACGAAAAAATCATCTATTTGCCGGACAACTCGGATGAATTGCTCGAAATCCACCGGCTTGGCGACGTACGCGTTGGCGTGCAGCCGGTAGCCCTGGAGGATGTCCTCCTCGGCCTCGGAGGTGGTCAGGATGACGACCGGGATGGTCCGCAGCTCCTGATCCTCCTTGACCTCGCGCAGCACCTCCATGCCGTCCATCCGCGGCAGGTTGAGGTCGAGCAGCACGAGGTCGGGCCGCGGCGCGTCGCGGTAGCGCTCCTCCCGGCGCAGGAAGGCCATCGCCTGCTCGCCGTCGTTGACCACGTGCAGGCGGTTGCGCAGCTTGTTGAACTCGAACGCCTCCCGCGTCAGCAGGATGTCGCCCTGGTCGTCCTCCACCAGCAGCACCTCGATGGGGCGGCCCTCCATCACGCGTCCTCACCGTCCTCGCGCGGAGCCGGGTCACCGGCCGCCGGCAGGGTCCACCGGAACGTCGCGCCCGGTGCCGGGGTGTCGTGGTCCAGCCAGAGCCGCCCGCCGTGGTACTCCACGATCTTGCGGCAGAGCGCCAGCCCGATGCCCGTCCCCGGGTAGACGTCGCGCGGGTGCAGACGCTGGAAGATCAGGAAGATCCGGTCGGCGTACTTGGCCTCGATCCCGATGCCGTTGTCGGAGCAGGCGAACTCCCACATGCCGTCGCGGCGCACGGCCTCGATCCGGACGCGGGGCGGATCGTCCGCGCGGAACTTCACGGCGTTCTCGACCAGGTTCTGGAAGAGCTGCGTGAGCTGGAGCCGGTTGCCGAGCACGCGGGGGAGCGGGCCGGCGGTGACGCTCGCGCCGGCGTCGTGCAGGGTGGCCGACAGGTTGTCGAGGGCCGCCGACAGCACCTCGCCGGCGTCGACGGGGGCCCGCTCGCCGCTGACCCGCCCCACGCGCGAGAAGTCGAGCAGGTCGTTGATGAGCAGCTGCATGCGCCGGGCGCCGTCCACCGCGTAGTGGATGTACTGCTTGGCGCGCTCGTCGAGCCGGTCGCCGTAGCGCTGGTCCAGCATCTGCGTGAAGCTGGCGATCTTGCGTAGCGGCTCCTGCAGGTCGTGGCTGGCCACGTAGGCGAACTGCTCCAGCTCGCCGTTGGAGCGGCGCAGCTCGGCCGCCTGGTCCTCGGCGTTGCGCCAGGCGGTCAGGATGCGCTCGCGCATGGCGTCGACGTGGCCGGACAGCTCGGCCAGCTCCGCCGGCTGCTCGACGCTCGGCCGGTGGTCGAAGTCGCCGGCCGCCACCCGGCGCACCTGCTCGGTCAGGCTGGCGATGGGCTTGAGCACGACGTAGCGCACGACGAGGACCAGCACCACCCCGGCCGCCAGCAGGAGCAGCAGCAGCACCACGAGCGCCACGTACAGCCTGGACAGGTGCGCCTCGACCTCCGGACGCGGCCGGGCGGCGTGGACCTGCTCGATGAGCAGGGCCGTCAGCACGATCCCGACCACGAACGCGAGCGTGAACGCCGAGCCCACGACGGCGAACCAGCGGCCCATCGGCAGGCGGCCGAACCCGGTGGGCGCCGGCGGCGACGGCAGCGGCCGCAGGCCCGCGCCGGCGCTCACCCGCCGCTCCCGCGCACGAGCAGCACGGCGAGGTCGTCGTCGGTCGTGCCCACGTGCTCGATGAGCCGGTCGAGGTCGATCGAGCCGTGCGCGCGTACCAGCTCGACCAGGCCCTCCACCCCGAGCGGCCGGTCACGACCCCCGGAGGCGGCCTCGATGAGGCCGTCGGTGTAGAGCATGATCGCCCACTCCTCTCCGAGGGGGACGTCGATGACCTTCCACGCGGCGTCGGAGAAGATGCCGAGCGGCGGTCCGGACGGCGCGCCGTCGACCACGTCCACCACGCCGTCGCGCACCAGCAGGGGCGGCGGGTGGCCGACGATCCGCATCCGGGCGTGGCGCAGGTCGGGCGTGATGGTGACCATGCACAGCGTGGTGAAGATCTCCGGGGCCTTGCGCTCGGCCCGCAGCAGCGCGTCGAGGGTGTGCAGCAGCCGCTCGCCGTTGTGCCCGGCGAGGACCAGCGTGCGCCAGGCGATGCGCATCGCGACGCCGAGGGCCGCCTCGTCGGGGCCGTGCCCGCACACGTCGCCGATGACCACGTTGATCGCGCCGTCGGGGGTCTGCACGGTGTCGAGGAAGTCGCCGCCGAGCAGCGTGCCCTGGTTGCCGGGCAGGTAGCGGGTGGACTGCTCGACCCGGTCGCCGCGCAGCAGCGCGACGGGCAGCAGGCCGCGCTCCAGCCGGGCGTTCTCCTTGGCGGTCAGCTCGGCCTCGACCAGGCGGAGCTGGGCCAGGTCGGCCCGCTTGCGCTCCATGGCGTAGCGGATGGCCCGGGCCAGCAGCCGGGCGTCGATGTCCTGCTTGACGAGGTAGTCCTGCGCGCCCGCCTGCACCGCGGCGACACCCACGTGGGCGTCGCGCAGGCCGGTCAGCACCAGCACGGCCGCGTGCGGCGCGAGCCGCAGCACCTCCCGCAGCGCCTCCAGGCCCGAGGCGTCCGGCAGCGTCAGGTCGACCAGCACGCACTGGATCGCGCCGGTGAGCCGCGACCTGGTCTCGCGGAGGCTGCGCACCCAGATGATCCTCGGCGGCGCCTCCGCCTCCTTGAGCAGCTCCTCCACCAGGAAGGCGTCACCGTCGTCGTCCTCGACGAGGAGCAGCGTCAGGGGCTCGGTCAGGGATGCCGTCACACGTGGGCCTCTTCACAGCAGTAGGACTGTCGCAGCTCATTCTGCGATGAGCTCCACCCCTTGCGGAAGCGTCCCCTCCTGTCCCGCCTCGACCACGAACGCCAGGAGCGTCGCGCGGAACGCCTGCGCGGCCCTGGTCGGCTCCACGTCCCTGCGGTGCGCGAGCGCCACCGTACGGCTGAGCCCGGGCGGCGCGAGCGGCGTGGCGGCCAGCCCGGGACGCCCGTCCAGGACCATCGACGGCACGACCGCCACGCCCAGCCCCGCCTCCACGAACCGCAGCACCGCGTCCATCTCCCCGCCCTGCACGGCCAGCCGCGGCTCGAAGCCGGCCTGCCGGCAGGCGGCCAGCGTGGCCTCCCGCAGGTCGTAGCCGCGCCGGAACATCACCATCGGCCGGCCGCGCAGGTCCTCGATGCGCAGGTACGGCTTGCGCAGCGGCTCGTGGGAGGAGGTGACCACGACCAGGTTCTCCCGCAGGATCTCCTCGGTGACCAGGGCCGGGTCGTCGCCCTGCAACGGCATGATGATCAGCGACAGGTCGATCTGCCCGCGGGCCAGCGCCCGGACCAGGTCGCGCGAGCCGCCCTCCTCGACCAGCAGCTCGATGCCGGGGTAGTCGCGGTGGAAGCGGGCCAGCGCGTCGGCCAGCAGCCCGGTGCAGAGCGACGGGGTCGCGCCGAGCCGCACCCGGCCCTTGCGCAGCCCGGCCAGCTCGGCGACCTCCTGGCGGGCGGTCTCGGCGTCGGCCAGCATGCGGCGGGCCAGGGGCAGCAGCGCCTCGCCGGCGGCGGTCAGCGTGACGTTGCCGCGCGCGCGGGAGAACAGCGGGGCGCCGAGATCGGTCTCCAGCGCCTTGATCTGCTTGCTGAGCGACGGCTGGGCGACCCGCATCCGCTCGGCCGCCTGGGTGAAGTGCCTGGTCTCGGCCACCGCGACGAAGTAGGAGAGCTGCTGCAACTGCATGTGATTTTCCTCGCACCGGCGCGCGCCGGCGGGCGCGGGTTAGCCGTACAAACCAGACATCATAGCCAGCGGCTATGGAAACCAGGCCCGCGATGACTTGGACGGATCATTCCTGCATACCTAGCGTCAGGAAACGTGACTGCCACGATAGAGCGCGGCTCCGCCACCGCGCCTGTTAGCTCCCCCAAGTCCGCCCCACCGGCGAAGCAGCCCACGGGTCGGAAGCCGCGTTCCTTCATGGCCTCCTCCAACGGCAAGAAGGCCGTCATGGCCGTCACCGGTGCCGTGATGGTCGGCTTCCTGGTGCTGCACATGCTGGGCAACCTCAAGATCTTCCTCGGGCGCGAGTCGTTCAACGACTACGCCCACGCTCTGCGCACCCTGCTGGAGCCCATCGCGCCCTACCGGTCGGTGCTGACGATCCTGGAGATCATCCTGGTCGTCTCCGTGGTGCTGCACATGTGGGCCGCGATCTCGCTCGCCCGGCGGGCCAAGCAGGCGCGTCCGGTCAAGTACGTCGCCAAGAAGTCGCAGGCCGGCGGCTACGCCACCCACATCATGCGGTGGGGCGGCCTCACCATCGCGCTCTACGTCGTCTGGCACCTGCTCGACCTGACCTTCGGCGTCGTCAACCCCAAGGGCTTCGACTCCGCGCCGGCCGACCGGATGATCGCCGGGTTCGACCCGTCGCGCTGGTGGGTGACGCTGATCTACCTCGTGGCCGTCGTCCTGGTGGGCCTGCACCTGCGGCACGGGGTCTGGAGCGCCTTCCAGACGCTCGGCTGGGCCAACCGCGCCCGCTACAAGGCGCTGCGCGCGACCGCCTCCCTGCTGTCGGCCGTCCTCGTCGTCGGCTTCCTCGCCCCGCCGCTCGCCATCACCTTCGGAGTCGTCAAGTGAAGTTCGTAGAGGGCCCGGACATCCGGGACACCAAGGCGCCCGAGGGTCCCATCGAGGAGCGGTGGGAGAAGCGCAAGTTCGCCGCCAAGCTCGTCAACCCGGCCAACAAGCGCAAGCTCAACGTCATCGTGGTCGGCACCGGCCTGGCCGGCGGCTCGGCCGCCGCCACGCTCGGCGAGCTGGGCTACAACGTCAAGTCCTTCTGCTACCAGGACTCGCCCCGGCGCGCCCACTCCATCGCCGCCCAGGGCGGCATCAACGCCGCCAAGAACTACCGCGGCGACGGCGACTCGATCTACCGGCTGTTCTACGACACCGTCAAGGGCGGCGACTTCCGCGCCCGCGAGTCGAACGTCTACCGCCTGGCCCAGGTCTCGGTGAACATCATCGACCAGGCCGTGGCCCAGGGCGTGCCGTTCGCCCGCGAGTACGGCGGCCTGCTCGACACCCGCTCCTTCGGCGGCGCCCAGGTCTCGCGCACCTTCTACGCCCGCGGCCAGACGGGCCAGCAGCTCCTGCTCGGCGCCTACCAGGCGCTGGAGCGGCAGGTGGCGGCCGGGACCGTGCAGATGTTCACCCGCCACGAGATGCTCGACCTGATCGTGGCCGACGGCCGCGCCCGCGGCATCATCGTGCGCGACATGGTGACCGGCGAGATCGAGCGGCACGTCGCCGACGCGGTCGTGCTGGCCACCGGCGGCTACGGCAACGTGTTCTTCCTGTCCACCAACGCCAAGGGCTGCAACACCACGGCCATCTGGCGGGCCCACGAGCGCGGCGCGTACTTCGCCAACCCCTGCTACACGCAGATCCACCCGACCTGCATCCCGGTGTCGGGCGAGTACCAGTCGAAGCTCACGCTGATGTCGGAGTCGCTGCGCAACGACGGCCGCGTGTGGGTGCCGCTGCGCAAGGGCGACGACCGCGCGCCCGGCGACATCCCCGAGGACGAGCGCGACTACTACCTGGAGCGCATCTACCCGGCCTTCGGCAACCTCGTCCCGCGTGACATCGCCTCGCGCGCCGCCAAGAACGTCTGCGACGAGGGCCGCGGCGTCGGCCCCGGCGGGCTCGGCGTGTACCTCGACTTCCGCGACGCCATCAACCGGCTCGGCCGGGACGCCGTGGAGAAGAAGTACGGCAACCTGTTCGAGATGTACGAGCGCATCACCGGCGAGAACCCCTACGACGTGCCGATGCGCATCTACCCGGCGGTCCACTACACGATGGGCGGCCTGTGGGTGGACTACGACCTGCAGTCCACGATCCCCGGCCTGTTCGTGATCGGCGAGGCCAACTTCTCCGACCACGGCGCCAACCGCCTCGGCGCCTCCGCGCTGATGCAGGGCCTGGCCGACGGCTACTTCGTGCTGCCCACCACCATCGGCGACTACCTGGCGGCCGGGCCGTTCGGCGAGGTCGACGAGGAGGCCGTGACCGAGGCCGAGGGCAAGGTCCGCGCCAGGATCGAGCGCCTGCTGTCGGTCAACGGCAACCGCACGCCCGACTCCTTCCACCGCGAGCTGGGCAAGCTCATGTGGGACTACTGCGGCATGGAGCGCACCGAGGAGTCGCTGCGCAAGGCCCTGGAGCGCATCCCCGAGCTGCGCAAGGAGTTCTGGGAGAACGTCAAGGTCACCGGCACCGCCGAGGAGCTGAACCAGGTCCTGGAGAAGGCCGGCCGCGTCGCCGACTTCTTCGACCTGGCCGAGCTCATGTGCCTGGACGCCCTGGTGCGCACGGAGTCGTGCGGCGGCCACTTCCGGGCCGAGTCGCAGGACGCCGACGGCGAGGCGCTGCGCGACGACGAGCACTTCGCGCACGTGTCGGCGTGGGAGTACTCGCCGGAGGGCGTGCCGGTGCTGCACAAGGAACCGCTCGAGTACGAGTACGTCAAGATGACCCAGCGGAGCTACAAGTGAACCTGACACTCAAGGTCTGGCGGCAGAGCGGCCCCACCGACGCCGGGCGCATGGTGACGTACAAGGTCGAGGACGTCTCGCCCGACATGTCGTTCCTGGAGATGCTGGACGTCCTCAACGAGCGGCTGATCATCGAGGGCGACGACCCGGTGGCCTTCGACCACGACTGCCGCGAGGGCATCTGCGGCATGTGCGGCATGGTCATCAACGGCGTCGCGCACGGCGAGCAGCGGGCCACCACGACCTGCCAGCTGCACATGCGGCACTTCGAGGACGGCGCCACCATCACCATCGAGCCGTGGCGCGCCGCGCCGTTCCCGGTGGTCAAGGACCTCGTCGTGGACCGGTCGGCGTTCGACCGCATCATCCAGGCCGGCGGTTTCGTCTCGGTGCCGGCCGGCTCGGCCCCGGACGCGCACAGCGTGCCGGTGCGCAAGGAGGACGCCGACTCGGCCTTCGACGCGGCCACCTGCATCGGCTGCGGCGCCTGCGTCGCGGCCTGCCCGAACGGGTCGGCCTCCCTCTTCACCGCCGCCAAGATCACTCACCTGAGCCTGCTGCCCCAGGGCCAGCCGGAGCGCCTCACCCGCGCCAAGGCCATGGTGGACCAGATGGACGCGGAGGGCTTCGGCGGCTGCACCAACACCGGCGAGTGCACCGCGGTCTGCCCCAAGGGCATCCCGCTGGACACGATCGCCCGGATGAACAGCGACTACCTCCAGGCCAACAAGAAGTAGCCGCACCCCGCGCCCGGGGGCCCACCCGCCCCCGGGTCAGGCGGCCGTCCAGGCGGAGGTGGTGTCGAGGCGGTCGCGCCAGAGCTTCTCGCCGCCGCCTCCCGGCTCCCAGCGGGCCGTGAAGTCCAGCAGGTCGCGGCAGCGGGCCAGCATCGCCGCGTGCCGGGCGTCCCACGCGGGCACATCGGGGCCGCCGCCCTCGCGGTAGGCGTCGAAGAAGCGCGGCAGCAGCGCCACGTGCTCCGGGTGGTGCGTGCGCACGATCCACTCGCACCACGACAGGTCCTCGACCGGCGGGCCCGGGTGCGCCCACTCCCAGTCGAGGATGGCCACCGGCTCGTACGTCTCCGGGTCGAACAGCATGTTCTGCGGGCCGTAGTCGCCGTGGACGATCCCCAGCCGGTGGATCGCGGCCAGGGCGCGCCCGCAGGCGGCCAGCACCTCCGCGGCGCGGCCGTCGTCCAGGAGGTCCTGGCCGTGCGCCCCCGGCACGAAACGGGTCGTCACGCTCGTCGGCGTGATCTTGTGGACGCGCGGCACCGGCAGCCGCCCCCGCAACCGGCGCAGGAACCTGCTCTCCGTGCGCAGCCGGACCTCCGCCTCGGGGCCCTCGTAACACTTCACGACCAGCGCGCCGTCGCCCACCGTGCTGTTGGTGTACCCGTGCCTCACAGAGACCGATTCTCGCCTACCGACCCGCCCGGCGCACCGGTCGGCGGCCGTTGACTACGACGGCCCAGGGAGGGACGTTCCAGAGGTCGAAAATGGTTTGCCGGGCTGTCGGGACGTTTGTCAACCTTGACTGGCCATGCGCTCCCTTCCTCAAGCCGATCCCGGCATGCCCGACGTCCGCGGCCCGCTCCGCTACCTGTGGTGGAACGCGCGCCGCCAGTTGCCGTCGCTGCTGGGCGGCATCGGCTTCGCCACCGTGTGGTGGCTGGTGCAGGCCCTCGTGCCGGCGGTGATCGGGAAGGGCGTCGACGCCGTCACCGCCGAGGACGCCCGCTCGCTGGTGCTCTGGTCGCTGGCCCTGCTGGGGCTCGGCCTGGTCCAGGCGTACACCGGGATCATGCGGCACCGGCTGGCCGTCTACAACTGGCTGGCCGCCGCGTACCGCACGGTCCAGGTGACCGCCCGGCAGGCCGCCCGGCTCGGCGCCACCCTGCCCAAGCGGCTGTCGACCGGCGAGGTCGTCAGCGTCGGCAACTCCGACATCGCGCACATCGGCAACTCCATGGACATCCTGCTGCGCGGCACCGGCTCGGTCGTGGCGATCGTCACCGTCACCGTGATCCTCATCTCGACCTCGCTGCCGCTGGGGCTCATGGTGCTGGTCGGGGTCCCGCTCATGGCGGTGGCCGTCGGGCCGCTGCTGCGGCCGCTGCACCGCCGGCAGAAGGCCCAGCGCGAGCTGACCGGCGAGCTGTCCACCCGGGCCGCCGACATCGTGGCCGGGCTGCGGGTGCTGCGCGGCATCGGCGGCGAGCGGGTGTTCGCCGGCCGCTACCGCGAGGAGTCGCAGCGCGTCCGCCACGCCGGGGTCTCCGTGGCCGGGGTCGAGTCGCTGCTCGAAGGGGCGCAGATCCTGCTGCCCGGCCTGCTCATCGCGGCCGTCACCGGAGTCGGCGCGTCGTTCGCGATCGGCGGGCAGATCTCCACCGGCCAGCTCGTCGCCTTCTACGGCTACGCGGTCTTCCTCATCGGCCCCATGCGCACGCTCACCGAGGCCGCCGACAAGCTGACCAAGGGCCACGTGGCCGCCCGCCGGGTGGTGCGCATCCTGTCGATGGAGCCCGAGGTGTCCGGCGGCACCGGCACCAGCGGCGGCGGCGTGCTGCGCGACACGTTCAGCGGCGTCACCCTCCAGCCGGGCACGCTCACCGCCGTGGCCGCCGCCGCGCCCGAGGACGCGATCGCCATCGCCGACCGGCTCGGCCGCTACACCGCGGGCGACGTCACCTTCGGCGCGGCCGACCTGGCCGAGCTGCCCATCGAGGAGGTCCGCTCCCGCATCCTGGTCGCCGACAACGGCGCCCGCCTGTTCAGCGGCCGGCTCCGCGACGAGCTCGACGTGCGCGGCGAGGCGTCCGACGACGAGGTGCGCCGGGCGCTGCGCGCCGCCTGCGCCGAGGACATCGTCGAGGCCCTGCCCGACGGGCTGGAGGCGCGGGTGGCCGAGGGCGGCCGGGAGTTCTCCGGCGGCCAGCAGCAGCGGCTGCGGCTGGCCCGCGCCCTGGTCGCCGATCCGGAGGTGCTCATCCTGGTCGAGCCGACCAGCGCCGTGGACGCCCACAGCGAGGCCCGCATCGCCGACCGGCTGACCCGCGCGCGGGCCGGCCGCACGACGCTGGTCTGCACGACCAGCCCGCTGGTGCTCGACCGCACCGACCACGTGATCTACGTCGAGGACGGCCGGGTGCTCGCCGAGGGCACCCACCGGGAGCTCCTGGAGTCCTCGCCCGCCTACGCCGCCACCGTGACCCGAGGGGAGGACTGACGATGGCCCGCGAGATCCTGCCGGTCGCCGACCAGGCGCGGGTGCGCGCCTACGCCCGGCGGCTGACGCTGAGGTACCCGCGCCGGCTCGCCACCGCCCTCGCCCTGCACGGGCTGGCCGCCGTCGCCGGGCTGGCCGTGCCGTGGCAGCTCGGCCGGCTCGTCCAGGACGTCAAGCTGGGCACCCCGGTGAACGTCGGGCTGGTCGCCGCCGGCATCGGCGCGTTCCTGCTGCTGCAGGGCGTGCTGGTGCGCTACGCGGTGCTGGCCTCGGCCCGGCTCGGCGAGAAGGTGCTGGCCGAGCTGCGCGAGGAGTTCGTCGACCGGGTGCTGGGCCTGCCGCTCTCGACGGTCGAGCGGGCCGGCTCCGGCGACCTGATCACCCGCACGTCACGCGACGTCGACTCACTGTCCAGGACCGTGCGGCACGCGGTGCCCGAGACGCTGATCGCGATCGTCACGTTCACGATCACCCTGGGCGCGCTGGTGCTGGTCGGGCCGCTGCTCATGCTGCCGATGCTGGTGGCCGCGCCGTTGCTGTGGTTCTCCACCCGCTGGTACCTCAAGCGGGCCCGCGACGGCTACCTGCGCGAGAACGCCGCCTACGCCGACATGACCGAGGGCCTGGCCGAGACCGTGGAGGGCGCGCGGGCGGTCGAGGCGCTCGGCCTCCAGGAGCGGCGCAGGCAGCGGACCGACCGCGACATCGCCCGCTCGTTCGGCGCCGAGCGCTACACCCTCGGCCTGCGCACGATCTGGTTCCCGGCGGTCGAGCTGGGTTACGTCATCCCGGTGGTGTCCACGCTGCTCGTGGGCGGCCTGCTCTACATCGACGGCCACGTCACGCTGGCCCAGGTCACCGCCGCCACCCTGTACGCCCAGCAGCTCATCGACCCGCTCGACCGGTTCCTCATGTGGATCGACGAGCTGCAGGTGGGCGGGGCGGCCATGGCCAGGCTGCTCGGCGTGGCCGACGTGCGCGACGACCGGGCCCCCTCCGGCGTCCGGCCCTCCGGCGAGCTGATGGAGGCCGACGACGTCCGCTACGCCTACCGGGAGGGCCGCGACGTGCTGCACGGCGTGTCCCTCACCGTGCGGCCGGGCGAGCGGCTGGCCATGGTGGGTCCGTCGGGCGCGGGCAAGTCCACGCTCGGCAGGCTGCTGGCCGGCATCCACGGCCCGCGTTCCGGCACCGTGTCGGTGGGCGGCGTCCCCCTGGTGGAGCTGCCGCTGGACGAGCTGCGCGGGCACGTCGCGCTGGTCACCCAGGAGCACCACGTGTTCAAGGGCACGCTGCGCGACAACCTGCTCATCGCCCGGCCCGAGGCCGACGACGAGGCGGTGCGTGCCGCGCTCGGGGCGGTGGACGCCCTCGACTGGGTGCTCGCCCTGCCCGACGGCCTCGACACGGTCGTCGGCTCCGGCGGCACGGTCATCTCGCCCGCCCACGCGCAGCAGCTCGCGCTGGCCCGCCTGGTGCTGGCCGACCCGCACACCCTGGTGCTGGACGAGGCCACGTCGCTGATCGACCCGCGCGCCGCCCGTCACCTGGAGCGCTCGCTCGCCGCGGTGCTGGACGGGCGCACGGTCATCGCGATCGCCCACCGCCTCTACACCGCCCACGACGCCGACCGGGTGGCGGTGGTGGAGGACGGCCGGATCACCGAGCTGGGCTCCCATGAGGAGCTGGTGGCCGCCGACGGCTCGTACGCGGCCCTGTGGAGGAGCTGGCACGGCGTTCCGGCGCGTACGGGCAGGGGAGAGCCCGCCGTGGACGTCCCGGCCGGTACGACCGGCTGAGAGCCGCATGCGTCGTTCGGCTCAGCCCATGGCCCGCCGGAGCCGCCCC
Organism: Nonomuraea rhodomycinica; assembly: GCF_013363995.1. Classification (GTDB taxonomy): domain Bacteria; phylum Actinomycetota; class Actinomycetes; order Streptosporangiales; family Streptosporangiaceae; genus Nonomuraea; species Nonomuraea rhodomycinica. Next base: position 19,671 of record NZ_JABWGO010000016.1, read on the forward strand.
GTGAGCGTGCGCAGGTGCTCCAGCAGCTCCGGCGGCTCCCGCACCTCGAAGTCGAACCCGAACGTGGCCACCCACACCGCCAGGTGGTCGAGGCTGTCGGAGCCGATGCGCAGCACGCACGTGTGCTCGTCGACCGGCTCCACCACGCCCAGCGTGACCGGCACCTCGCCGGCCACCTCCGAGGCCGGGGCGTGCATGGTCAGGACCGCCCGGTGGCGGTGCGGCCGGGTGGCCGTGGCCAGGGCCAGGTAGCGCGCCACGTCCTCGTCGGGCAGCGGGCGAGGGAAGAAGCGCGGGCCGTTCGGCACCCGCAGGGACATGCGGTCCACCCGGTACGTGCGCCAGTCGTCCCGGGTCGTGTCCCAGCCGAGCAGGTACCACCGCCGGCCGCCGCTGACCAGCCGGTACGGCTCGGCGTCGCGCGCGCTCCGCTCCCCTTCGCGCGCGACGTACCCGAACCGCAGCCGTTCCCGGTCGCGCACCGCCGCGGCGATGGCGGTCAGCGTCGCGGGGTCCACCGTGGGACCGGCGGCCGGCACGGCCACCATGGCGGCGCCGAGCGTCCCCACCTGGTGGCGCAGCCGTGAGGGGAGGACCTGGTCCAGCTTGGCCAGGGCGCGCACGGACGTCTCGGCGATGCCGGTGACCGCGCCGCCCGCGGCCGTGCCCAGCGCCACCGCCACGGCCACGGCCTCCTCGTCGTCGAGCAGCAGCGGCGGAAGGCCGCCGCCGCTGCCCAGCTCGTAGCCGCCGCCCACCCCGCCGACCGCGTCGAGGGGGTAGCCGAGCGCGCGCAGCTTGCCGACGTCGCGCCGCAGCGTCCGCGGGCTGACGCCGAGCCGCTCGGCCAGCTCGGTCCCCGGCCAGTAGGCGCGCCCCTGCAACAGGCCCAGCAGGCGCAGCAGCCGGGCGGAGGTCTCCAGCACACGACGACTCTGCCACCGATCGCGGCCGGTTTCCGGCCGCGATCCGCCCTAGGTGAGCGCGTGGAAGAACGCCCGGACGTCCTCGGCGAACACCTCCGGCTCCTCCATGGCGAGGAAGTGGCCGCCTCTGTCCTGCTGCGACCAGCGCACGATCGCGTGGTCGCGCTCGGCGTACGGCCGGATGCCGTACTCGTTCGCCCCCGCCAGCAGCACGCCCGTGGGGACGGTGCCGCGCGGCCGGGGCTCCCAGCCCGCCGGGTCGTTGGCCTGCTCGTAGTAGATCTGCGCCGCCGAGCCGGCCGTGCCGGTCAGCCAATGGAGGGTGACGTTGGTGAGGAACAGGTCGCGGTCCACCGGGCCGCCCGCCCAGCGGTGGAACATCTCGGCGATCCAGGCGAGCTGCGCGGCCGGGGAGTCGGTCAGGCCGTACGCGAGCGTCTGCGGGGAGCGCGACTGGATCGCGACGTACCCGGCGGTCGCCTCGTCCAGCGCGGCGGCCCGCGCGCGCTCCACGTCCGTCAGCCTGGCGTCCTCCTCCTCGTCGCCCGCCGGGAACGACAGGACTCCGGTGAGATGGACGCCCATGACCCGGTCCGGGGCCAGGCGGCCCATCTCCGGGGCGACGAAGGCGCCGGTGTCGCCGCCGTGCACGCCGTACCGGTCGTGTCCGAGGAGCTCCATCAGCCGCGTGAACGCCCCGGCGACGCGCCCGGCGGTCCAGCCCGGCTCGGCGAGCGGCGACGAGAACGCGAACCCGGGGATCGACGGGATCACCAGGTGGAAGTCCTCGCGCAGCGGCTCGACCACGTCCAGGAACTCCACGAAGGACATCGGCCAGCCGTGCAGCAGCACGAGCGGCAGCGCGTCGGGGTCGTCCGAGCGGACGTGGGCGAAGTGCACGCGCTGGCCGTCGATGACGGTCGTGAACTGTGGCAGCGCGTTGAGCCGCCGCTCCTGGGCGCGCCAGTCGAACTCCGAGCGCCAGTAGGCGGCCAGCTCTTTCGCGTGCTCCACGGGGGTGCCGCGGGTCCAGCCGACGCCGGGCGGCTCGGCGGGCCAGCGGGTGGCGTCCAGCCGGCGCCGCAGCTCGTCCAGCTCGGCCTGGGGGACGTCGATGTGAAAGGGGATCGGTGAGGACATGCCCTGCTGGGCAGAGGTCGGTGCAGACATGGCCGCGACCCTAGGAAGGATCGCGGCCACCTTCGGTCCTCCGGCGCCGGGGCCGGTGTCAGTCGCCCAGCGCGCGCTTGAGGAAGTCGACCTGGAGCAGGAGCAGGTTCTCGGCGACGACCTCCTGCGGCGTCATGTGGGTGACGCCCGACAGCGGCAGCACGCTGTGCTGACGGCCCGCCGCGAGCAGCGCGGACGACAGGCGCAGCGTGTGGGCCGCCACCACGTTGTCGTCGGCCAGGCCGTGGACCAGCAGCAGGGGCCGCTCCAGCTTGGCCGCGTCGCCGAACAGCGATGACTTGTCGTAGACGTCCGGCTGCTCGTCGGGGTGGCCCAGGTAGCGCTCGGTGTAGCAGGTGTCGTACAGCCGCCAGTCGGTCACCGGCGCCCCCGCGACCGCCGCGTGGAACACGTCCGGCCGGCGCAGCACCGCGAGCGCCGCCAGGTAGCCGCCGAACGACCAGCCGCGGATGGCCACCCGCCCCAGGTCGAGGTCGTCGGGGTACTGCTGGGCCACGCCCTGCAGCGCGTCGATCTGGTCCTCCAGAACCGGGGTGGCCAGGTCGTTCAGCACGGCCCGCTCGAACTCCGGCCCCCGGCCCGGGGTGCCGCGGCCGTCGGCCACGACCACCGCGAACCCCTGCTCGGCGAACCACTGGCTCTCCAGGTAGCCGCCGCGCCGGTTGAGCACGCGCTGCGCGTGCGGCCCGCCGTACGGGTCCATGAGGACGGGCAGCCGCCCCGAGCCCGGCTCGTACCAGGAGGGCAGCACCACGGCGGTGGCCAGCTCGCGGCGGCCGGAACGGCCGAGCGAGACCCGCAGGTCGAGGCCGGGACGCTCGGCCACGGACGGGATCGGGATCGCCACGCCGTCGCGGCGCACGACCGTCGTGGACACGCCCTCGGCGTCGAGGCTCTGCTCGGTGAGGACGCCGACGCCCCCGGCCATCCGCCCCGAGAACACCCCGGAACGGGTCGAGACCGGCAGCAGCGAGTGGCCGTCCCACGTCCAGAGCTGGATCTCGGTCGGGTCGCCGCTCGCGCTGAACAGCACGCTGTCATGGTCGACGTCGAGCACGGCCCGCACCTGGAGCGTGGGCGGCGTGACCGCGCGGTCGCCGACGAACAGCCGGTTGCCGCCGTCGGCCGAGGCCACCCACACCAGCGAGCCGTCGTCGAGGTGGGCCGGCACGCCGGTGACGACGTCCACCCACGCGGGGTCGGTGTCCTCGCGCACCAGCGTCGAGGCGCCGGTCGCCGGGTCCACCTCGAACAGGCGCAGCGCCTTCTGGCCGCGCGGCATCGTCACGATCGACAGCGCGTGGGAGTCCCAGGCGGCGGTGGTCAGGTACTCGTCCGCGAACGGCACGGCCACCCGCGAGCCGTCCAGGCCCAGCACGAACAGCTCGGTCACCGCGTTGGGCGTGCCCGCCGCCGGGTAGCGCTGGGCCGTCGCGGGCCGGTCGGGGTTGGCCGGGTCGGAGACGTACCAGGTGCGGACCGGCGCCTCGTCGGCCCGCTCCACCAGGAGCGCGTCGCCGCCGGGCGACCACCAGTGGCCGCGCATCCGGTCCATCTCCTCGGCCGCGATGAACTCGGCCAGGCCGTACGTCACGGTCGGCGCCTCGGGCGTCGCCAGCGCGCGGTCCTCGCCCGAGACGAGGTCCTGGACGCGCAGGGAGCCCTCGCAGACGTAGGCGACGTTCCTGCCGTCGGGCGACAGGCGCGGGTCGATCACCGCGCCCGGCACGTCCAGGCGGCGGGTCGCGCCGCTCGCCAGCTGCGTCACGTACAGGCCGCCCGCGAGGGCGAACGCGGCCGTCGTCACCCCGGCGTCGGTGCTGTAGGCCACCACCCCGCCCGCCTGCTCGCGGCTGCGCTCGCGCCGCGCGCGCTCCTCGGGCGGCAGGTCGCCCTCGTCGGCGTCGAGCGCGCGCGGGTCGACGACGAGACGCTCGACATGGTTGTCGGTGTCGAGCTCCCACAGGCACGTGACCGGGTCGGTGCCGGTCCTGGTCCGCAGGAACACCACCCTGGATCCGTCAGGGGAGATCGTGAAGCCCCTGGGCACACCGAGGGTGAACCGGCGGGTCCTGGCCGACAGACGCGGGAAGCTCTCACTCATGGCCCCAATCCTGCCAGGAAGCGGGAATTGGTTACGCTCGGACTCATGACCGATCGACGGCTGCTGCTCGTGCACGCTCACCCCGACGACGAGTCGATCGGCACCGGCGCCACCATGGCCCGCTACGTGGCCGAGGGCGCCCACGTCACGCTCGTGACCTGCACGCTCGGCGAGGAGGGCGAGGTCATCCCCGAGCACCTGGCGCACCTGGCCGCCGACCGTGACGACGCGCTCGGGCCGTACCGGATCGGGGAGCTGGCGGCGGCCTGCGAGGCGCTGGGCGTGCGCGACCACCGCTTCCTCGGCGGGCCCGGGCGGTGGCGCGACTCGGGGATGATGGGCGTCGCCTCCAACGAGCGTCCCGGCGCGTTCTGGCAGGCCGACCTGGACGAGGCCGCCGGAGAGCTGGTCAAGGTCATTCGCGAGGTGCGGCCCCAGGTGCTGGTGACCTACGACGCCAACGGCTTCTACGGGCACCCTGACCACATCCAGGCCAACAGGGTGTCGCGGCGGGCGTTCGAGCTGGCCGCCGACCCGGGCTTCGGCGAGGGCGAGCCGTGGCAGATCGCCAAGCTCTACCACACGGCCGCGGCCCGGTCGGTGATGCGGCGCACGGCCGAGGCGCTGCGCGAGGCGAGGTCGGGCTTCCTCGTCGAGGACGTGGACGACATGCCGTTCGGCAGCCCGGACGAGGCGATCACCACCGAGATCGACGCGCGGCCGTGGGTGGGGGCCAAGCTGGCCGCCCTGCGCGCCCACGCCACGCAGGTGACGGTACGGGAGCCGTGGTTCGCGCTGTCCAACGGCATCGGGCAGGAGGCGCTCGGGGTCGAGCACTACGTGCTGGCGATCGGCGTGCCCGGGCCGTCGGTGCCCGGCGCCCCCGTCGAGGCCGGCGGCCTGGGCGAGCCGCACAACCGCGAGAACGACCTGTTCGCCGGAATCCACTAACCTCGTTCGACATGGAGGATCGCGAGCAGGCCGGTGCGGTGCTGTTCGACGCCGAGGAGCGCGGGCAGGCCGGCTCGGCGCTGGGCGGCGCCGTCTACGGCATGCTGTTCGTGCTGGGGCTCGTCATGGGCGTCGTGGGCGGGTTCACGCAGGCGGCCTGGCACGTCGGCGCCGTCCCCGTGGCGGCGATCGGCTGGCTGCTGGCGCTGTTCGGCGTCTGCCTGGGAGCCGGCCGGATGCTGCGGACCCGGGCCGGAGCGGCGGTGACGGCCGCCGGGTGGCTGCTGGTGTCGATGCCGTTGTCGATCAAACTCTCGCAGGGCGACCTGGTCATCTCCAGCAGCCCGGCCGGCTACGTCTACCTGTACGGCGGGGTCCTGGCGGTGGCCACGGCCTTCCTGCTGTCGCCGTCGTCGTCGCGAGGTTCCTGGCTCCTGCGTGGGCACATTCCGCGAAACCCGACGTAAAGTACATCCGTGCACCATGGTTCCCTCAGCCGGCCCGTGGACCAGCGGACGTACCGGAAGGTCGTCGGCAAGTTCGCCACCGGCGTCGCGGTCGTCACGACCCGGCTCGGGGAGGTGGACCACGCGATGACGGTCAACTCGTTCACGTCCGTGTCGCTGGAGCCGCTGCTGGTGCTCTTCTGCGCCGAGACGGCGGCCCGCTTCCACGCGGCGGTGCTGGAGACCGGGGTGTGGGGCGTCTCGGTGCTGCCGGCATCCATGGAGGACGCCTCGCGCTTCTTCGCCCACCGCGGCCGTCCGCTCGACGCCCCGCTCTCCCGCTGGCCCCACCACCGGTCGCCGGCGGGGATGGTGCTGTTCGACGGGGCGATCGCCACGCTGGAGGCCAAAACGACGGCCGTCCACCCGGCGGGCGACCACTCGATCATCGTCGGCGAGGTCACCCACCTCGGCACCCCGTCCGACTCCGCCCCCCTCCTGTACCACAACGGCCGCTACGGGACCTCTCGCTAGCGGGGGTCTTTTTCTTTTACGGCGGAGCACGGGAGGGCCCGGACGCCGCACGTGGCTCGGCTCCGTCCAGGGGCACGCTCCTCCAGCGTGCGGGGCCGGGCGCCGCGACGCGCGCACCGTGGGCCGGGGCCGTGGTCCCTCCCGGCAAGCCCGAAACACGCCAGCCCCTGCCCGCCACCGCACCCCGGCCTTCACCGCACCTCGGCCTCCACGGCACCCCGGCCGCCACGGCACCCCGGCCTCCACGGCACCCCGGCCGCCACGGCACCCCGGTCTCCACGGCACCCCGGTCTCCACGGCACCCCGGTCTCCACGGCACCCCGGTCTCCACGGCACCCCGGCCGCCACCAGACCGCGGACGTGCGAGAGCCCGGCAGGCGGGGCGCCGTTGTGGCGGGTGGCTTGCCGGGCTCTTACGTGGAGGGATCGTCCGGGGCCTGGTTACTGGGGCGGCTCCATGGTCGGCTCCGTGGTCGGCTCCGGCGTGGACGAGGCCGTCGGGACGGCCTCCGGCGGAGGGTCGGTGGGGGACTCCGTGGCCGGTGGGCAGGCGGGGATCGGCTCCGCCGGGGCCGAGGGCGTCTCCGCGACCGGAGGCGTGTCCGTGACCGACGGCGTCGGCGTGACGGTAGGGGACGCCGGGTCCGCCGGCGGCGTGACCGGTGGCGTGGGCGTCTCCTGAGCCGGGGTGTCCGCCGGTGGCGTGACCGCTGGGGGCGTGGACGTGGGCGCGCCGTCCGACGGCGTCCCGGGGACGGGCGTCTCCGGCGCCACCGGGACGGGCGGCTCCGTGGAGGGCTGACACGTGAACGTGACCGTCGCCGTCACCGTCTCCGCCGGGGCCGTCACGGTGACCGTCTGGGGAGGCGCCGTCTCCGTGACCGTCGTCGTGACCTGCTGTGTGGCCGTCGCCGTGACCGTCACCGTGTCGGCCGGCTCGGGGGTCGCGGTGACCGTCGTGGTGGGGTTCGCCGTGGGGGTGGCCGTCACGGTGCGCGTGGGCCACGGCAGCGCCCGCGCCTTCACCTGGGGCTTGCCCCGCACCTTGTACGTGCCCTTGCCGAGCTTCCTGCTGGCCTGTCCCGCGCCGGTGGTCACGGGCAGCTCGGTGGTGGCCGTCCTGCAGGACCTGCCCTTGCAGACCCGCTGCTTGACCGTGAAGCGCGCCGCGCCGTCGTAGGTGATCGAGACGTTCAGATGGGAGACGCCGTTCTTCTTGACGACCTTCGTCTTCGCGGTGTACTTCCCGACCGTGGGCGTCGGCGTCGGCGTGGGAGTCGGCGTGTGGGTCGAGGCGACCACGACCCGGAGAGGGGGATCGGACAAGCCCAGGGGATCAGTGGAGGAGGTCTGGGTGATCGCGATGCCACCGGCGCCGGCCAAGGCCAGCGCGCCGAGCAGCGCCCCCAGCGTCATTAATCTCATAATCCTGCTCTCAGGGGAGATTTCAGGACCCAGATCATTATTCCGACTTGTCAAGATTGGTCAAGACTGAGACGCATGAATGGGCGCTACCGGTTCCGGCGGGTGGTGAACTACGCCAACCTCTCCACTCCGCTCGGTCTTCTCATCTCCGTCATCGGCGGAGCCAGCAGGCAGTCCGGGCCCGACGGGCTCATCCTGGCTCACGGCTACCGTTACCGCTTCCCCATCGCGGGGGCGTTCACCGTCGGCAACGTCGTCCTCACCCGCCGGACCGAGCTGGACGAGCGGCTGATCCTGCACGAGGGGCGGCACGCCACCCAGTGGGCGTGGTGCGCCGGGCTGCCGATGCTGCCGCTGTATCTGCTGTCCATGCTGGTGTCGGTGATCGTGTGCGGGCATCAGGCCTCGTACAACGTCTTCGAACGCCTGGCGGGCCTGGACGACGGCGGCTACCCGCACGCGCCCCTGCGCTGGCGCAGGTGAGAAGCGGCATAAGTGACTGATCCGTCACCCAGGGCAGGGACGGATCATGTCGAAGTCTCCCATTCCACCGCGAAAGTGGCCAGTTGGCTTCAAGGATCGACTCACCGCCCCCCTCCCCGCCTACCGTGAACTGTTGAGCGTCACCTGGAACGGCGGCGTCCGCCCCTGCCTCGGCGACGCCGACCTCATCCCCGTGCGCCGCCAGGGCGGCCTGCCCCGCCCGGACGCCGGGCGGACCATGGTGACCTGGGTGGGGCACTCCACCTTCGTCGTGCAGATCGGGGGGCTGACGATCCTCACGGACCCGGTCTGGTCCCGCAAGATCCCCGGAGTGCGGGGTCGCCTCACTCCGCCAGGAGTGGCCTGGAGCGACCTGCCGAAGATCGACGCCGTCGTCATCAGTCACAACCACTACGACCACCTGGACGCCCCGACTGTCCGGCGGCTGCCGCGCGACACGCCGATGTTCGTGCCGGCCCGGTTGAAGCCCTGGTTCGACCGGCGCGGGTTCACGGACGTGACCGAGTTGGACTGGTGGGAGTCGGCGACGGTCGGCGGGGTCACGCTCGACTTCGTCCCCGCCCACCACTGGAGCCGGCGCGGCGTCTTCGACACCTGCAGGACCCTGTGGGGAGGGTGGGTGATCGGCCGTTCGGTCTACTTCGCGGGCGACACGGGGTACGGCGAGCGGCTGGCGCAGATCGGCGAACGCTACCCGGGGCTCGACCTGGCGCTCATGCCGGTGGGCGGGTACGACCCGCACTGGTTCGCCAAGGCGGCCCACGTCAACCCGGCTGAGGCGGTGCGCGGCTGCCTGGACGTGGGGGCCCGCCGGATGGCCACCATGCACTGGGGGACGTTCGTGCTGTCGAGCGAGCCGCTGACGGCGCCGGTGGAACAGGCCCGCGCGGAGTGGGAGGCCCACGGCCTGGCCCGCGAGGACCTGTGGGACTTAGCGGTGGGCGAGTCCCGCGCCTTCACCCCGGCAGCCACTCCCACTCACGAACTGGGAGCCGCTCCGACTCACGAGCCGGCGCCCACTCCGGCGCGCGAAGTGTGCGCCATTTCGGCTCAGGAGCCGACGGCCACTTCGGCCCGCGAAGTGTGCGCCACCCCGGCCCGCAAAGTGTGCGCCACTCCCACTCAGGAGTGGGTGGCCGCTTCGGCCTGCGAGCCGGCGGTCGCTCCGGCTTGCGAGCTGGGGGAGGAGAAGACGCCCGTGCCGGTCCCCGCCCCGCGTCGTGAACCGGCGGGGGAGGCCGGGCGGCGGCGTGACCGGGAGGCGGCGCGCCGGACCGTCCGCGAGGGGGCCACGGCCCGCGCCTCGGCGACACACCGAGACGCACGCGAAGCGGCCACAGCCCGCATAACGGCGCCGTCGCGGGACACGCGCGAGGAGCCCCCGGCCCTGGTCCCTGGCGCGTCGCGGGACGCGTGAGGAGCTCCTGGTTCGTGTCACGGGGGCGCGCCGGGACGTGCGTGAGGAGCCCCGGTCTGTGTCCTGGCGGCGTCCCGAGACGCGCGGAAGGAGCCCTCGGTTGGTGTCATGGCGGCACATCGCGACGCATGCGCGAGGAGTCCCCGGGTCCTGGTCCCAGATGCGTCGCGGGACTTGTGAGGAACCCCGGCTTGGGGCGCGGGGGCGGCGGGACCCGCCTGAGGAGCCCGGTTCGCGTCACGGGGGTGCCGGGACCAGTGTGAGGGGCCCGGTCCGGGCACGGTGTTGCGGCGAGGCGCGCGCCTCGAGGTGACGGTCGGCGCATCGGAGGGGAGTGGCCTGTTGGGGGCTGGCGAGGCGGGTGGCGGGTGAGGACGTGAGCCGGTCGCCGGATGGACATGATCGTCGGGGGTGTGGCAGGCTGGCGGCGACACATCAACACATGCTTGTCAGCGCCTGGTCGGTCGGTGGAGCGCGCTGGCGTGCTCGCTTGGCCGCGGCACGACCAGTCATGCCTCCACGCGGGATCGCGGTCGTGTACGCGCCGAGCCGTACACGAAAGGGCAACCATGTCCACCGACCAGTTCGGGCTCGCCGAAGGCGGCTACGTCCCCGACCCCGACCGGGACACGACCCTGCTCCTCGACGCCTTCTACGACCATCTCGCCGCGACCCTGCGTGAGCACGCGCTGCCCGGCGACCTCGTGACCGCCATGCGGGCACGACAGGGCGAACTCGAAGCGGCCCATCAGCCCCTGATCGTCGATGAGCCCGCCCGTCACAACCTGCGCATGACCCTGGCCCTGGTGGCCGCCTACGCCTTGCTCCTGCCCAGGCTCGGCCGGGAGACGGCCATCGCGATCGTGCGCGCGTCGTTCATCGAACCGCTCGGCGACGCCATGCGGGAGGGCACCCGGGCGATGCTGGACAACGCGCCGGACGCCTTCCGCGCCATGGTGGAGGTGAGCAGGTCACGCGAGGAGCACGCGTTCGGGAAGGGCTTCGTCTTCGACCGGCCCGTCGACGACGACGAGCGTTATCACCTCGACGTGCGCCGGTGCTTCTACCACGACGTTCTGGTCGCCAACGCGGCGCCGGAACTGACCCCGGTCATGTGCGCGTTCGACGCCAACTGGATCGAGGCCATCGCGCCCGACCGGCACGGTTTCCGGTTCGACCGCCGCACCACCATCGGAACGGGCGGCACGCACTGCCCCTTCCACTTCAGCCGGAACCGGGAGACGGGCTGAGGTCCCGACAGCCGCACCGTGCAGGGGCTCCTTCACAGCCGTGACGGAGCCCCGTCGTGCCCGGGGCTCCTACCCGGAGGTGACGGCACTGTCGGACGGGCGGGGGAGGGGGCGCTCGGCCGCCGGGGTGGTGCCTCGACGTCTCAGGTGCGGCCACAGCAGGGCGGCCAGGGCGACCGTGGAGACGGCGCCCGCCGACAGGACCGAGGCCGTCGCCGGGGCCGCCGCCGTCACACCCGCCAGCGACAGGCCGCACACCACCGCCGCCACCACCGCGTACGCCCCCAGTGCCAGCCGGACCAGGCGCAGCCGTCGCCGCTCGTCGGGCAGCGCCCGGCCCGCGAGCACGGCCAGCGCCGGCAGCAGCAGGATGCCGTGCATGAGCACCGCGTGGGCGGGCTTGAGGGCGGCGGCCACCGTGTAGGCCGTGTCCTGGTGGCCCGTGCGCGCCTGGGTCACCCCTCGGGCGATCATGAGGGCGCCGAACGCCATGGCGGCCAGGAGCGTGCCGAACCCGGCGCGTACGGCCAGCAGCACGCTCGGCGCCACCCCGGGACGGGGCCGCCACACCGCCACCGTCGCGCAGATCGTCACCACGACCAGCACCATGCCGCCCGCCGCCAGGGTCGCGCTCACCAGCGAGTCGAAGCCCGTCGCGAAGTTGAAGTGCGACGGCACCCCGCGCCACGCCTGCATCGTGATCAGCGTCAGCTCGACGGCGGAGGCGGCCGTGAACACGCCGACCAGGGCGGCGCGCGGCCGGGGGCGCAGCCCGGCCAGCCCGGTCACCCACGCCAGCGTCGCCACGCTCAGCCCGAACGACACGCCGAACGTGAACGGCTTGCGCCACGACACCGGGCCGTCCCAGGGGCCGCCGTCGATGAGGAGCAGGCCGAGATGGGCGAGCCCCGCGAGGACCATCACCGCGGCGATCGAGTACCAGAGCCTGTTCATGCCGTCCATGGTGGGCGAGACGGGGGCTCGGGCGCGTCAACCCGAGGGCTGGTTCCGCGCTACGACCGGGGTCGTACGGACCCGGCCCGCCCCCTCAGCTCACGGGCGGAGGCCGAGCGTGTGGGCCACCCCCTCAGCTCACGGGCGGAGGCACAGCGTGTGGGCCGCCGCCTCGGCTCACGGGCGGAGACGGAGCGTGTGGGCCGCCGCCTGCCGTACCGACTGCGGCTTCGAGAGCATCGGCGTCAGCTCGCCCCTCGCCCACGTCTCCGCCTGGTCCCAGTAGTTGGCGTGGAAGGCGTGCCCCGACGCCCCCGTCAGGTTGATCCACTGGGACTTGTCCAGGTCCGCCAGGTCCACCACCATCCGCATCGACGGCACCGACGTCACCTCGTACCCCTTGGCGACGTTCCAGCCGGTGGCGTCCACCGCGTCCTTGCCGCCCGCCACGCTCAGCGGCCCCCGGTTGAACAGCGCCTCCACCGGCGCGATCCCCGAGGTGCCCAGCGAGGCGTGGGTGAGCGTCAGGCGGTGCAGGTCGCCCCAGCGCCAGGCGCGGAGGTCCGAGCCGAGCAGCCCGGACACCTCCTGGTAGGCGTCGGCCATCGCCTGCCGCAGGACGTCGTCGCGGGTCTCCCGGAAGCCCTTGGTGGTGGTGTCGTCCCAGAACGGGTCGTCGGGGGTGTCGAGCAGCCGCCGCACCACCACGTACCACCGGTCGCCGCCGCTCGGGCGGGCCCCCTCGGGCAGGTCGTCGTCGAAGGCGCCGCTCAGCAGGTGGCGCCAGACGGCGTTGAAGTAGGCGGCGGGCGCGGAGTCGGCGCCCTGCGAGCCGTCCCAGCCCTTCAGCAGGTCCCGCGCCTGTACGGCGGGGCCGGCCATCCGCACGTCCATGAGCGCCGGGACCAGCGTCTCGGCCAGGCCGTTGCGGGTGTCGCGCTGGATCGCGGCCATGGTGGAGGCGTCCACGTCGCCCTTGGCGATCGCCTGCTCCAGCCGGTCGGTGATGCGCTGCGAGCGGTACCCGTAGGACCAGTCCTTGGTCAGCAGCGGCTGGTAGCGCCGCGGGTCGATGACGGCGTTGTTGGCCGTGACGACGTAGCCCTCGGCCGGGTTCTCGACCGACGGGAGCTGGTCGTACGGGATGGGCGCGGTCTTCCAGTCGTACTCGCCCGTCCAGCCGGGCACCGGCCAGGTGCCGTCGCCCTTCTCGCGCACCGGGATCCGGCCGGGCGCCTGGTAGCCGATGTTGCCGGAGGTGTCGGCGTACACGAGGTTCTGGGCGGGCACCTCGAACAGCGCCGCCGCGGCGCGGAACTCGTGCCAGTCGTCCGCCTCGTTCAACGCGAAGATCGCGTCGGCGGTGCGGCCGGGCATGAGCGCGGTCCACTGGAGCGCGACCGCGTTCGCGCCGCCGGACGGCTTCACGTCCCCCATGACCTCGTTGATGAGCGGTCCGTGCCTGGTGGAGCGTACCTCGATGGTGACGGTGTCGCCGCCCGCGACCTTGATCTTCTCCTGCCGCCTGTCCAGCTTGACCTGCTCGCCCCGGTACAGGTACGTGTCGCCCGAGACCTGCTCCAGGAACAGGTCGGCCACGTCCGGCCCGAGGTTGGTGAACCCCCAGGCGATCTTGTCGGTGTGGCCGATGACGACGCCGGGGACGCCCGAGAACGTGAACCCCGTCACGTCGTAGGAGCACCGCTCCGACAGCTCCCGGCAGTGCAGCCCCGCCTGGTACCAGACCGACGGCATCGCGGCGGACAGGTGCGGGTCGTTGGCCAGCAGGGGCTTGCCGCTGCGGGTGTGCTCGCCCGAGACGACCCACGAGTTCGAGCCGATGCCGTCGCGGTCGGCGCCGCTCATCGTGCCGGGCACGGCGTCCAGCGTCCGCGCGGCCTGGGCGAGCGCCGCCGCGGCCGTCCCGCGCGGGCGCGTGCCCTGGCCGCGTCGCGGCGAGGCCGTCTGGTCGAACTGCTCCCGCCGGATCGCGCCGCGCGTCACGATCGGCGCGTGCTCGTCGAACGGGTATCCGGGGTAGAGCTGCTCGACCCGCTCGCGCGGCAGCCTGGTGAGGGCGAGCGCGCGGTCGATCTCGTCCTCCATGTTCGAGCGCAGGTCCCAGGCCATGGCCTTGAGCCAGGCGACGGAGTCGAGCGCCGTCCACGGCTCCGGCTTGGCGTCGACGCCGGTCAGCTTGAGCACGGAGTACTCCAGGCTGCGGTCGGAGGCGTTGGGGTTGGCCTTGAGCCAGGCGTTCACGCCCTTGGCGTACGCGTCGAGGTAGCGCCGGGTGCGCTCGGACAGCTCGGCCAGCTCCTGCTCGGCCACTCTGCGCCAGCCCATGGTGCGGATCGCCTTGTCGCTGTCGAGCGTGGCCTTGCCGAACAGCTCCGACAGCCGCCCGGCGGTCACGTGCCGCCGGAAGTCCATCTCCCAGAAACGGTCCTGCGCGTGGACGAATCCCTGCGCCATGAACAGGTCTTCGGAGGTGTCCGCATAGATCTGCGGAATTCCGTATTTATCGCGATAAATCTCTACATTGCCGGTTAAGCCGGGCAGCCGTAGCGACCCGTCCACCTGAGGGTACGACTTGCGGACGGTGTGGACGACGACGCCCGTCAGCACCAGCGCGAGGGCGAGGAGAACGGTCAGCGCCCGCGCCAGCCAGCGCAACGGCCACGGCAGCCAGGCGTACGGCCTCAACCTCACGAAAACCTCCGATCCTCCGCGTCCTCCCGCGCCGGACCATTAGTCTGACAGGCCCTGATCACTCCTCTCGCCCGCTTGCGGCCGGGTTCCGGAGGACCTGGAACCCCGGCGTCACCGGGCATTCATTCATGATCACGTTCTGTGGGGACGGGCCCGCGAACGGCCTCAGGGCGCCCGGCCGATGTCGGCGGACAGGTCGAGCCCCAGCACCTGGTCCACGTGCAGGAACGCCTCGAACCGCGCGCCCGGCGACACCGACGCGTCGTCCTCCAGCTCCCGCAGCACCCGCAGCGCCCCCGGAGTGTCGAGGTCGTCGTCGAACGCGGCCTCGACGCGCTTGACGTACTCGGCCGCCATGGGCGCGCTGGGCGACTCCGACCACCGCGCCACCCGCGACCGCCAGTGCCGCACGGCCCGGTCGGCGGCGCGCAGGACGTCCCAGCTGAGCTCGGCCGGCCGCCGGTGATGGCGCTCCAGGAACGCCATGCGCACGGCCAGCGGGTCGAGCCCGGCCTCCACGACCGCGGACAGCGACGTCGCGCCGTCGGACGACACCTCCGCCGTGCGGACCCAGTGCCGCACGACCTCGTGACCGGCCGCCGCGTCGCTCTGCGCGCGCTCACGATCGTCGTACGCGCCCCCGCCCACGTGGACGTCCACCCGGCCGCCGAGCAGCCCCAGCGCCACGGCCGAGCACGTCACGTGCGGTCCGGGCACGCCGCGCCCCCAGGGAGACTCCCAGGACGGCTCCGCGGCGGCCGGGCGCCACAGCACCCAGTCGCCGGGGGAGCGCCGGCCCGCCGCCTCCCCGCCGTCCCCTGCCACCTCCGAGGACCCGCCGTCCCCTCTCATTCCCGAGGAGAGGCCCGGGTACGTCCCGGCGGCGAAGAAGACCCGCCCGTCCGGCGCCGCGTACGCGTGCCCTCTGTCCAGGAGCGCCTCGACGAGCCGCACCGCGAGCGGGACGGTCTCGTCCGGGAGCGGCGCGTGCTCGGCCGGCCGGACGTTGAGGTCGGCGGCGTCCCGCTCCCCGGGCTCGCCCGGGGAACCGCCCCGCGGGCGGCAGGCCAGCACCCGGACACGCCCGCGTTCGAGCACCCGCCTGATCAGATCGGCCACCAGCAGGGGCCGCAGCTCACCGAGCCGGGGCCGCCCGTCCACGGAGGGCACGCACGCGTACGTCCGCATCGCCCGCCCCACCGCGATCTCGCCGATGGTCCCGGTCCGGCTGTCGTGGATGCGCAGCATGGCTCCGAGCCTAACCGCGCCCACCAAGACCGGGCCCGCCCCGCGCACCGAGCGCGAACGGCGGTCAGCCGCCCAGGAAGCCGAGGATGTCGCGGTCGCCGCGTTCCCGCAGCCGGGCCAGCACCTCGTCCCGCGTCGCCGTGTCGGGCAGCCCGACGCGGGCCCCGATCAGCCGCAGCCCCTCCGCCTCGGAGGTCACCGGCGCGGTGTAGCCGATGAGGTAGAGCGCCCGGTTGAGCGGCGGCATCGCCACCGGCGCGGCCGGCAGGTACCGCGTCAGCAGCTCGCCGCCGTCGGAGACGGTCAGGAAGACGTGGTCGCCCTCGCCGGCCTTGAAGTCGGCCAGCACGTTGCGGATCGACCCCATGGTCGGCTGGTTGTGCCAGCTCACCACCACGTCACCGGACGGCGTCGAGGCGGTGAGCTGCCCGCCGGGCGCCATGCCCAGGTAGGCCGCGAACCCGGTCGGCAGCGGCGAGCCCGATCCGCGCAGGTGCTCGGCGTTGACGTCCACCCGGTGCCACCACCGCCCGTCGCGGCTGCGGAAGCTGCGGCGCGTCAGCGAGACGTCCTTGCGCGGCTGGTACGGCTCGGCGGCGCCGCCGGCGGGGGACGTGCCCGCGACCCGGATCCACCCGCGCTGGGTCCGCTCGAACCCGGGACCGCCCGAGTAGGCGCGCACCGAGCTCTCGCTGACGTCGTAGCGCGAGGTGAGGTTGGTGACGATGGTGCTGACGGACGCCTCGCCGCCGGCCCGCTCGATCTCGCGGGCGATCATCTCCCGGATGCCGAGGTACTCGTCTCCGCCCCACCTGGTCAGCCCGTACTTGTTGCGGTCCACCCGCAGGAACCGGTCGTCGGCGGTGAGCTGGTTGCGGATCCCGACGAGGCTGTAGTCCTCGCCGATGCGCTCCTGGATCTCCTCGGGCGCCAGCGGCTTGCCGTTGACGGCGAGCACGGCCTCGGCCTTCTCGTTGATGCTGCGCGGCCACGGCACGACGTGCTGCTCCAGCACGCGCAGGTGCGGCACGGACTTGATCCAGCGCTCGGCGACGTCCTCGCGCACGCCGAGCTGGGCGACCATGGCGACGGCCTCGGCGAGCGGGCGCGGCCCGTCGGTGAACAGCTGCCGGGTCTTCTCCCGCAGCTCCTCGGCGCCGCCCGCGACGAGCCAGCCCTCGGCCTGCTCGTAGCCGGTCAGCAGGGTGCGCACGAACCTCCAGGCCGGGATGCCGAGCGCGCGCAGCTCCGCGCGGTGCCACGGCACGGCCGCGGCGAGCTCGTCGGCCGGCACCGCGGAGCCGAGCCGGCCACGCAGCCAGGTGACGTGCGCGACGAGCGGCACCGCGTCGGGGCCGCCGAGCCACGCCTCCACGTGGTCGCGCAGGTCGCGCTCGATCTGCCTGATGCGCTCCCGGGTGACCGAGAAGCGCTGCGCCAGCTCGTCCAGGGTGACCCGCTGGGCGGCGTAGAGCCGGTCACGGGCGATGGCCCGCTGCCGGTCGTCGAGGGACCGGAAGAGCCCGTCGATGAGGTCGGGCAGCGGCTTGTCGCGCCGGACGGGCGCCACCGGTGCGTCGGCGACGGGTTCGAGCAGCCGCTCGAACACCCCGCCGAACAGCTTCTGCACCACGTCCTTGCCCAGCATCTCCGGCGTGCGCTCGGCCTCGGCCGGGTCGGAGAAGCGCAGCAGCGGCAGGATGTCGCCGAGGATCAGATGGCCCCAGCAGGCCACGGCGAGGTCGGCGAGGTGGCCGGCGACGCCCTGGGTGCCGATGACGGCGCAGGCGCGGTCGAGCGGGATCGCCTGCCACCACGCCTCGGGTAGCTGGGGATCTTCCACGATGGGCGCGACCTGACCAGGAGAGGTCCAGCGCACGGGTGGCGCGAGGTCGCTCAGGCTGAGATTCATTCGGGTCCAACCAACCGGCAATGGGAAGATATCCGCAGTTCAGACTATGTGCTCAGAACGACAGAAAAGGGCTGCCTCTTCCGGAGTGCGAGACGTAAAGGATCGACCTGGCCCGGGTACAGGCCACGTACAGCATGCCGCGTTCGCGCTGGAGCGCGCGGGCCCTCGCGGCGGGATCGTCGGGCGGCGTCTCGGGCACCACGCCCTCCGACACGCCGATGACCGCCACCCGCTCGAACTCCAGCCCCTTCAGGCCCTGGAACGTCGAGACGCGCACGTCCCGGTCGCCCAGCGCCCGCCGGGCGGCCCGCACCAGGGCGGGCGTGCGGGCGGCCACCGCGATCTCACCGGGCGGCACGCCCTCCTCCAGCCAGGCGCCGACGGTGGCGGCCAGGCCCGCGAGCTCCGCCTCCGGCGACTCGTACGCCAGCACCACCGGCCGCTCGCCGACGCGCTCAGCGCGCAAGCCGTACAACGGGGACATACCCTTGACCAGGCCGTCCACCGGGCCGCCGCCCCGCAGGCGCACCGCGAACGACAGCACCTCCTGCGACAGCCGGTAGGAGACCCGCAGCGCGCGCTGCTCGGCGGGGATGCCGAGCGCGCCGAGCGCCACCCGCGTGTCGCTCACCCGCTGGTGCGGGTCGCCGAGGACGAACAGGTCGTCGTGCGCGTGCGGCGCCGCCGCCCGCAGCAGCCGCCACTGCGCCGGGCCGTAGTCCTGCGCGTCGTCCACGACGATGTGCCGGTACGGCTTGCGTCCCGGGTCCACGTCGTCGAGCAGGTCACCCGTCGTCCGCGACAGCAGCCGCAGCGCCTCGTCGGTCAGCTCGGCCAGCGTGCGCGCCCCCGGCCCCATGAGCGCGGGGCGGCGGCCCTCGGCCTCGCTGACGATGCGCATGGCCAGCCGCTCGGGGTTGCCCACCTCGACCCGCTTGCGCACGGCCTCGTCGGCGATGAGCGTGTCCAGCCGGGCCGCCAGGTCCTCGCCCATGCTCTGGGAGAACGTCACCAGCAGCACCGGCCCCTTGCCCCGGGCGGCCAGATGGGCGGCCCGGTGCAGCGCCACGAGCGTCTTGCCGGTGCCCGGGCCGCCGATGACCAGCACGGGCTGCTCGTAGCGGCCGGCGCGGGCCAGCCGGTACTGCGGCGGGCGCAGGAACGTGCACCACTCCGGCGCGCCCAGCACCCGGTCCAGCTCCACCTTGTCGGCGACGAACACGGCCTGGTCCGGGCTGCGGCACAGCGCCGCGTACAGGTCCTCGGTGTCGATCTGGCGCGGCTCCTCGTCCACGGCCCGCCAGCCGTCGAGCTCCCGCCACGCCTCCGACAGCGACCCGCCGCGGGCCAGCGCCGACAGCGGGGCGTGCTGGGTGGGCGGCAGGAAGGGTTCGAGCGCCTCCACGTCCGCCTCGGTCGTGATCAGCCGGACCAGGGGCAGGGCGCGCACGTCGATGCCGAGCGCGAGCAGGTCGCCGTCACAGATCGGGTCGAACAGCCGGGTGACGCCCGCCGACCGGCGCAGCGCCGGCTCCACGCGTTCCAGCGCGTCGGCGTCCCACACCTCGACCACGCCCAGGACCGGGTTGATCCCGTACCGGTGCCGGCGGGCGTGCGACCACGCCTCCGCCTCGGGCAGCACCGTGCGCAGCCAGTACACGTCGCGCTGCCGCACCACGACCCCGCGGTGCCCCTCGCCCAGGCGCAGCGTCGCCACCCGGGAGTCCCGGGCCCCGCGCACCCGCTCGGGGTGCGGGGCGCCCGCCACGTTGAGCAGGAAACGGCGTAACGCGACCACGGCGTCCCTGCGCACCGGCTGTGCCAGTGCGCTGAGCCGCCCGGGGAGCCCGGGGCCGATCGCGAGCCGCGGCACGGCGCCTCAGTCCAGCAGGGCGAGCAGGTCGCGGTCGCCGCGCTCGCGCAGCCGGTTCAGCAGGTCGGGCAGGGCCACGGGGCCCGTCAGGCCGATCCGGGTGGCGATCACCCGGGCGGCCTGGTCCCGCGTGCCGCCCGGCGCGGTGTAGCCGACCAGGCGGAGCGCCTTGGTGATCTTCTCGGCGCCCTGTGCGGCGACCGGCAGGTGCCGGGCCCGCAGCACGCCCTCGTCCGACAGCGTGAGGAACAGGTGTCCGCCCTCCTTCGCGCCGACGTCCACCAGCAGCCGCTCCACCGACTCCATCACCGGCCTGCCGTGCCAGGTCATCGTCAGCTCACCCGCCGCGCTGCGCACCGTGCGCGTCTCGCCGGGCGAGAGCCCCAGGTAGGCGGCGAACCCGGTCGGCAGCGGGCACTCGCCGCCCGCGAGCTGCTCCGCCGTCACGTCCACGCGCAGCCACCACCGGCCGTCCGGCTGGCGGAAGCAGCGCCGCGTCTGCGAGACGTCCTTCAGCGGCTGGTACGGCTTGCCGATCTGCTGCTCGCCACCCCGGGGGACGTCGTGCTGCCCGGGTACGGGCTCGACGGCCGGGGGCTCGACGACCGGCGGCTCCTCGGCGGCGTGCTGCTCGGCGACGCCGGCGTCCGGGTGGTGCTGCCCGGAGCCGCCGTTGCTCTGCCCGGCCGGCGGCGCGGCCGGGGTGAACGCGTGGAACGCGGACGGGCCCGCCTTCCCGGGCGGCCCCGGCGGCCCGGCCGCCGCGCCGCCGCCGGGAGCGGGTCCCTGCGCGGGCCGGGCCGGCAGCGTGGCCAGCACGACCTGCCAGGCCGGGACCTCCAGCGCCTTGATCTCCTTGGTGTGCCAGGAGGCGGCGCCGATCAGCTCGTCGCGCGGCGCGGCCGGGCCGATCGTCCTGCGCAGCTCGTCCAGATGTGCCCGGAACGGGGCCGCCTCGTCGCTGCCCAGCCACCGCTCCACGAGGGCACGCAGCCCGGCCTCGGTCTCGACGATCTCGGCGGGCGGGACGGCGAACAGCTTGGCGAGCTGGTCCACGGCGGACGGCTCGTCGGTGAAGACCCGGTTCTGCGCGACGGCCCAGCTCTTGTCGTCCAGCCCGGCGAACGCGGCCTCGATCAGGCCGGACAGGTCACGCTCGGCCGCGGCGGCCGGGGGCTTCCCGGGCGCGGGGGCGCCGTCGTGCGCGGCCTCGGGCTCGGCGACCTCCTCGTCGTCCTGGGTGTCCTCGCCGCGAGGCTCCTCGGGCTCGTCGTGCGCCTCGTCGTGCGCGGCGTCACCGGCTTCCTCGGATGCCGCCTCCTGGGGAACCGCCTCCTGGGGAACCGCGTCCTGGGGAGCGGCCTCCTGGGGAGCGGCCTCCTCGGCGTGCCCGGTTTCCGCGACATCACCCTCGGCCCGCGCACCCTCAGCGTGCTCGGCCTGCGCGTCGCCGGTCTCCGGGGTCTCCGGGGTCTCCGGGGCCTCCGGCGCCTCCGGGATCTCCGCGTGCTCGGCCTCCGCGCCCTCGCCCTCGGCTAGCGCGCCCTCGGCGTGCTCGGCTTCCGTCTCCTCGGCGTCCGCGCGCCCGTCTTCCGCGCCCTCGGCCGCGTCCTGAACGGACCCGGCGTGCTCAGCCTCGGCGTGCTCGGCCGCGGCCTGCTCCGGCTCCGCGTGCTCGGCGGCGGCGTCGTCTCGCTCGGACTCGTGCGCCGCCTCCGGCTCGGGCCCTTCCGCCGCCTCCGGTTCCGGCCGCTCCACGGCCTCCGGCTCCGGCGCGTGACCCGCGGCGGGCACGGACGGAGCGGCGGGCACGGAGGGAGCGGCGGCCACGGGCGGGGCGGCCACGGCGAACGCGGCGGGCGCCTCGACCGCGTGGGCGGACGGGACCGGCGGCCCCGCCGGCACGGGGGACAGCCGGGCGAACACCGCGGAGAAGAGCGTCCCCAGCACCGCGCGCGCCTGGATGAACGGCTGGTCCACCAGCTCGCGCCCGGTCAGCGTGAGCAGCCCGGCCCACGAGCCGGCCCGGTCGAGCGCGATCGCGACGTGCGGCTCGTCGGCCTCCTCGGGGTCGAGGACGTGCAGCGCCGGCAGGACGTCGCCCACGGCGGCGGCGGGCCACTGCTCCAGCGCGACCTCCGTGAGCAGCTCTCCCAGCGCCTCCGGCCCGATGACCGCGAGGACGCGGGGCAGCGGCAGGCTGCGCCACCAGGCGTCCGGAAGGTCCGGCTGCCCGGTGAGCAGCGTGATCGTGGACGCGTCGCTCCACCTCAACGGTGGTACGAGGTCGCTCAGGCTGAAGTTCATCCCGTTCCGTTCACCGGCCCCTCACGCCGCCGTGTCGTCGCAAAGGCTCGTCAAGCTCTCATCAAAACGTGCGTATCGCGGTGCGGGCCCAGTCTCACCGCCCACGGAACAGACCATAGTCCGGCAAAACAGCCCTACGCATCATGGACTACGCATCAGCGCCGGACAGCGGCGAAGCGCAGGCGCACGTAATCCGCCATCCAGCCGGTCTCCCTGCGCAGAGCGGGAGCGGCCAGCTCGTTGACCCGCCCGAGCAGCGGGGCGACGACCTCGGGCGGCAGGCCCTCGATGACCGAGGAGGCGAACATCCGCACCCAGTCGGCGGCCCCGCCGGGGCACTCGTCGAGGGGGGTGGGGCGGTCGAAGTACTCCAGCAGCCGCACCACGAAGCCCTCCTGCTCCAGGCGGCGGGCGTACTCGGCGGGGGTGGGGAAGTACCACGGCAGATCGGGCTCGCGCAGACCGTACTCCCGCCAGGCCGTCAGCATGGCGGCGGTCAGCTCGGCGCAGTTGCCGGCCCCGCCCATCTCGGCGACGAACCGGCCGCCCGGGACCAGGGCCTCGCGGACGTTGGCGATCACGGCGGCGGGGTCGCGGCTCATCCAGTGGAGCGCGGCGTTGGAGAAGACGGCGTCGTAGGCCTGGACGACGGTGAAGTCGTGGCCGTCGCCGACGATGAAGTCGATGCCGGGGTGCTGCGCGAGCGCCTTCTCGATCATGGCGGGGGAGCCGTCGATGCCGAGCACCTCGGTGCCGCGCGCGGCGATCTGCGCGGTCAGGACGCCGGTGCCGCAGCCCAGGTCCAGCACGCGCTCCCCGGGCCGCGGGTCCAGCAGGTCGACCAGGGGAGCGCCCTGGGTGGAGACGTAGCCGAAACTGCCGTCGTAGGCGCGACTGCTCCACCGTTCCAAGCTCGGTGTGTCATATCGCAAGACGATCAGCTCACATTCTCAGACATCGGGCCCCCGTGGCCGTGCTGCCCGTTCACTTTAGAGGCTGAGCGTCGCTATGACATACCAAGTCACATCGGTCTCACCGGACGCTCTTTGTCCATTCTCTCTTCAGATAGGACTTTCCAGCGTCGGTTTGCGGGATCGTGAGGAGAACCGGCGGGCCGGGCGGTACGGGCAGCTTGGCGCCCATCTGGGTGTCCAGTTTGCCGCGCATGAGCATGGCCTCCGCGCGCGCCGGCCGGGCGTACCCGCGCAGCAGCAGGTTCTGGCCCTCGTCGGAGAACAGGAACTCCTCCCACAGCCGGGCCGCCGCCGGGTGCGGCGCGTTCTTGTAGATCGCCTGCACGTGGTACGAGCCGAGCGGCGCGTCCTTCGGGATGACCACCTTCCACCCGTCGGGGCGCTGCGCGGCGCGGCGGGCGTTGACGTGGTCCCAGGTGACGATCACGTTGGCCCGGGCCGGATCGGTGAGCCGCCCGGCCTGTCCGAGCTTGCCGAACAGCTCCACCCCGCGCCGGACGTGCGGCGTCCCGCGCTCCAGCGAGGCCGCCATGACGCCGTCGAAGGCCGCCTCCGAGCGCAGCGGGTCGCCGTCGAGCGCGACCGTGTAGCCGGGCTTGGCGAGGTCGGCGAACGAGGCGGGCGCGGGCACGCGCGGGTCGTAGCCGATCGACATGTACGACCCGTAGGCGGCGTACCAGGCGCCGGACGGGTCCTTGACGTCGTCCGGCACGTCCTGCCAGCCCGCCACGCGGTACGGCGCGAACCGGTTGGCGTGGGCGACCGCGACGTCCAGGGTGAGGTCGAACACGTCGGGTTTGAGCTGCGCGGCCGCCTGGATCTGCCGGGCGCTGCTGGCGTTCGGCTCGATCTCGTTCACCTTGACGCCGTACTTCTCGGCGAAGGTGGCGATGAGCCCGCCGTAGTTCATCCAGTCGTGGGGCAGCCCGATGACGTTGAGCGAGCCCTCCTGGCGGGCCGCCGCCGCGAGCCGGTCCATGTCGCCGAAGCCCTCCTTCAGCGACAGGGCCCGCACGTTCACCGGCGGGAGCGGCTTGGACGGCGTGCTGGTGGTGGACGACGCGCCGCACCCGGCGCTGACGAGGATGGCTGCCGCGGCGGCACAGATACGTACGGTCACACGGCGATACTCGCCGTTACGAACGCCCAGGTCGAGGAGGCGCGGCCGGTACGACGCGGGCCGCCACCAGGCTCTCCTCGGGGATCTCCACGATCGTGCCGTCCTTTTTACGCACCCGCAACACGCCGTGCTCCCACGATTCCAGCACGCCCACCGCGTCGCGGAACCCGCCGGGAACCCGCCTGCGCGTGGTGATCCGGGCGCCCACGTCGGCGCTTGTGACGGTGATCACGAGGCGAGCGGCCATGACTTTGCCACCCTCCGTTTCGGCCAGCCGACAAGCACGGCAATACTAGGGCCTAGCAAACCGCGGTCAGATTCAGCCATGTGGCGGAGAAGAAGGAGCTCGAGGTGACCTACGTCATCGCGCAGCCGTGCGTGGACGTCCTGGACAAGGCGTGCATCGAGGAATGCCCCGTCGACTGCATCTACGAGGGCGAGCGCATGTTGTACATCCACCCCGACGAGTGCGTGGACTGCGGCGCGTGCGAGCCGGTGTGCCCCGTCGAGGCCATCTTCTATGAGGACGACCTTCCTGAGCAGTGGAAGGACTTCTACAAGGCCAACGTCGACTTCTTCGAGGACCTGGGCTCGCCCGGGGGCGCCTCGAAGGTCGGCAAGATCGAGAAGGACCACCCGGTCGTCGCGGCGCTGCCCCCGCAGGGCGAGGACCACTAGCCGCCGTACGTCGCGGGTCGCCCGGCCGGGCCCGGCGCGGCGGCGTGCGCCGGTGCTTCGACGTGCCGGGTTCACGCCGTGCCCGCAGTCCGGCGGCGCACCACCGAGACCTGGAGTTCCGTGAACAACCTGCCCGACTTTCCCTGGGACAAGCTGGAGCCCTACAAGGAGCGTGCCCGCGCCCATCCCGACGGGGTCGTCGACCTGTCGATCGGCACCCCGGTCGACCCGGTGCCCCGGGCGGTCCAGGACGCGCTGGCCGGGGCCGCCGACAGTCCCGGCTATCCGCTGACCCACGGCACCGCGCGGTTGCGCGAGGCCGCGGCCGGCTGGTTGCGGCGCAGGCACGAGGTCACGGTGGACCAGCGCGACGTGCTGCCGCTGATCGGCTCCAAGGAGTTCGTGGCCTGGCTGCCGACCTATCTCGGGGCCAGGCGGGTGGTGCTGCCCGAGCTGGCCTACCCCACCTACGACGTGGGCGCGCGGCTGGCGGGCGCCTCGGCGACGGCCTCCGACGGCCTGCTCGCGCTCGGCCCCGAGCGGCCCGACCTGCTGTGGATCAACTCGCCGGGCAACCCCACGGGCCGGGTGCTGCCGGCCGAGCACCTGCGCAAGGTGGTCGCCTGGGCCCGCGAGCGCGGCACGATCGTGGCCTCCGACGAGTGCTACATCGAGCTGGGCTGGGAGGAACGCCCGATCTCCATCCTGCACCCCGACGTCTGCGGCGGCTCCCACGAGGGGCTGCTCGCCGTCCACTCGCTCTCCAAGCGGTCCAACCTGGCCGGCTACCGAGCGGGTTTCGTCACGGGAGACCCGGCGCTGGTCGCCCGCCTGCTGGAGGTCCGCAAGCACGCCGGCATGATCATGCCGGCTCCGGTGCAGGCGGCGATGGCCGTCGCGCTGGACGACGACCGGCACGCCGACGAGCAGCGCGAGCTGTACGCCTCCCGGCGCGCGCGGCTGCGGCCCGCGCTGGAGGCGGCGGGCTGGCGCATCGACCATTCGACAGCCGGTCTCTACTTGTGGGCGACGAACGGAGAAAAGTCGTGGGATCAGGTCGGCAAGCTCGCTGAAATCGGTATTTTGGTCGCGCCGGGTGAATTCTATGGATCGGCTGGGTCGCAGCACATCCGTGTCGCGGTGACCGCCACCGACGAGCGCGTCGATGCGGCGGTACGCCGGCTCCAGTAGGATCCCGACACAGCCCGCCACCCCCGGCGGGCGCGCACACGTTAATAAGGGCGTTCGCCGAGACAGACCGCGAGTGGAGCGAGCTGATCTATGAGCATGACCTCCATGGTCGTACTCGGACTGAGCATCGCCACCGTCCTCCTGCTGCTGGGGGCCTTCCTGGCCACCCTGCGCCAGGACAGGAAGGGCCGCACGGCCGAGCCGCCGGTCGAGGTCGCTCCCCTAGAGACCCCGCTGCCGGCGCCGGTGGGCGTGGTGGGGTATGCCGGGTCCGACTACGCCGACCCCCGCACGCTCAAAGTCGGTGACGGCATCGAGGTCCACGGCTCGCCCGCGCGCGTGCTGGGCGCGATGTTCATCTCGTGGCAGGGCCAGGAGTGGACCGAGTTCCTGCTGCGCGACACCGCCCGCCGCCGCCAGTGGCTGTCGGTCGAGACCCGCCAGGGCGACCCGCCGCACCTCGAGGTGTTCATGTGGACGGAGGTGCCCACCCAGGGCATGGTCCCGGCCAAGAGCATGATCGTCATGGAGGGTGTGGAGTTCTTCCCCATCGAGCGCGGCACCGCGGCCTTCCGCAGCGAGGGCGAGACCGGCCTGCCCGAGCGCGGCCTGCTCGACTTCGCCGACTACCGGGCCTCCGACGGCAGGCTGCTGTCGTTCGAGCGCATCCAGGGCGGCTCGTGGACGGCCAGCTACGCCAACCCGCTGGCTCCCGGCTCCATCGCCGTCGTCAGCCGCGCTCCCTGAGCCCGCCCGGCCGGCACCTGGTTTCGAGTCCGTCCGGCCTGTCCGGCTACGACAGCTCCACCCGGGTGGTGCCCGACCTGTCGCCGGTCGTCCAGCCCTCCGCCTTCATGTCGTTCTTCCACACCGCGCCGCCGAACCCGACGCGGCTCAGCCCGTACTTCTGCGCGTACGCCACGGACCAGGCGGCGATCAGCCACCCGCGGCGCGTGCTGGTGACCGCCGGGTCGCCGAGCGCCCGCGCGAGCTGGCGGCGCGCCTCGGCGGTCCTGGGCTTCGGCGGCGCCGTCTGGCCCTTCGCCGGCGGATACCAGCAGTGGAGGGCGCGCGGCACCCGGCCGGTGAACGCCGCGGCGAGGATCTTGGCGTTGTCCTCGTGCGGGGCGTAGGCGTAGCCGCCAGCCGAGCGCTGCACCTCCTGGGCGGCCTCGGCCAGCGGGATCTTCCGGTAGTCCTTGACCTTGACCAGCGCCGCGAAGAACTTGTTCGTCGCGTAGACGGGGTCCATGAGCTGCTTCTTCCTGCCCCAGCCCTGCGACTCGCGCTGCTGGAACACCCCGACCGAGTCGAGGTCGCCGTAGGGGAGGTTCCTGAGCTTCGTCTCCTGGAGCGCGGTGGCGTACGCGATCACCACGGCCCGCTCGGGCAGCCTGCGGCGTGCCGCGACGGCGGCGATGGTGGCGGCGATCTGCGCCTGCTCGATGTCGAGGCTGAGGTCGTCGTCGGGCGTGGAGCCGCGTACGACGCAGTACGCGTCCGGGACCGCCAGCGGCTGCGGGACCTTCTTGAGCAGGTTGTACAGGCCCACGGAGATCGCCACCGCGAGCACGACGACGATCGCGGCGATCGTGATGACACCGCGGGAGAAGCGGACGCGCACTCTGGAAAACCTACCCGGCCGGATAAGCTCCGTGGCCATGAGTGACCAGAGCCGGCCGTCCCCGATGGCTCCGGCGATCGACGACCTGTGGGAGCGGCGCGCCGAGCTGTCGCCCCGCGACACGGAGGCGCGCGCCGCCGTGGTGAACGCGATCGACCTGCTCGACACCGGCAAGGCCCGGGTGGCCGAGCTGTCGGGCGGCGAGGTGGTCGTGGACGAGCGGGCCCGGCGGGCGATCCTGCTCGCCTTCAGGGTGCTCGGCATGGCCCGGACCCAGGTGGGCGACTTCCAGCACAACGACCGGGTGCCGCTCAAGACCACGTTCGACGGGGTCCGGGTGGTGCCCGGCGCCATCGCCCGCTGGGGCTCCTACATGGCGCCCGGCGTGGTGCTGATGCCGTCGTTCGTCAACATCGGCGCGTACGTCGGCGGCGGCACGATGGTCGACACCTGGGCCACGGTCGGATCGTGCGCCCAGATCGGGGCGAACGTGCACCTGTCCGGCGGCGTGGGCATCGGCGGCGTGCTGGAGCCGCCCGGGGCGCTCCCGGTGGTCGTCGAGGACGACGCGCTGGTCGGCAGCCGCGCCATGATCGTCGAGGGCGCCCGGGTGGGACGCGGCGCGGTCATCGGGGCGGGGACGATCCTGTCGGCGTCCATGCCGGTGATAGACGT
Organism: Nonomuraea rhodomycinica; assembly: GCF_013363995.1. Taxonomy (GTDB): domain Bacteria; phylum Actinomycetota; class Actinomycetes; order Streptosporangiales; family Streptosporangiaceae; genus Nonomuraea; species Nonomuraea rhodomycinica. The sequence continues at coordinate 47,687 of NZ_JABWGO010000016.1, forward strand.
GGAGACAGGAGAGGAGCTGGCGCGCGGCCGGGTGCCCGACTGGTGCGTGGCCGTCGGCGGCACCCGCCAGAAGGAGTTCCCCGGCGGCACGTTCGGCCTGCCGTGCGTGCTGGTGATCAAGCGGCTGGAGCCGGGGCAGCGGCACGACAAGGCGGCGCTCAACGAGGCGCTGCGCGAGCACGGGGTGAACACGTGATGCTGGACCTGACCCAGGACGTCCGCGACCTGACCGCGGCGATCGTCGACATCGAGTCGGTCAGCGGCGGCGAGCGCGCGCTGGCCGACGCGGTCGAGCTGGCGCTCGGCGCGCTGCCGCACCTGAAGGTCGAGCGGTCCGGCGAGACGGTCGTCGCCCGCACCGCGCTCGGGCGCGGCGAGCGGGTGCTGATCGCCGGGCACCTCGACACGGTGCCCGTCCACGGCAACCTGCCCAGCCGCGTCGAGGGCGACCTGCTCTACGGCTGCGGCACCTCCGACATGAAGGCGGGCGTCGCCGTCGCGCTGAAGCTCGCCGCGGCCCTCCCGGCGCCCAACCGCGACGTCACGTACGTCTTCTACGACTGCGAGGAGGTCGAGGCCGAGCGCAACGGCCTCAACCGGATCGCGCGCGACCACGCCGACTGGCTGGCCGCCGACTTCGCGGTGCTCATGGAGCCGACCGACGGCGTGATCGAGGGCGGCTGCCAGGGCACGCTGCGGGCCGAGGTCGTGGTCAGGGGCAAGCGCGCGCACAGCGCCCGGTCCTGGTTCGGGGTCAACGCCATCCACGGCGCCGAGGCGGTGCTGGCCCGCCTGAACGCCTACCAGGCCCGGCGGCCGGTGGTCGACGGGCTGGAGTACCACGAGGGCCTCAACGCCGTGGGCGTGCGCGGCGGGGTCGCGGGCAACGTGATTCCCGACCTGTGCGTGGTCACGGTCAACTACCGGTTCGCGCCCGACCTCACCGAGGAGCAGGCGCGGGAGCACGTGCGCGAGGTCTTCGACGGGTTCGAGATCGAGTTCACCGACAGCGCCCCCGCCGCCCGGCCGGGCCTGACGCACCCGGTGGCGGCGGCCTTCGCCGCGGCCGTGGGCGGCGAGCCGCGGGCCAAGCTCGGGTGGACGGACGTGGCGCGGTTCTCGGCGCTGGGCGTCCCGGCCGTCAACTACGGCCCCGGCGACCCGAACCTGGCGCACCAGCAGGGGGAGTACGTGGCGCTGCCGAAGATCGTGGAGAGCGAGCGGGCGATGCTCGCCTGGCTGTCGGCCTGACCGCGGCGCCCAGCCCTGCGGAAGACCCCGGAACGTGAAAGTGGCTTTCCTCGCCGGCCATTTGGCGGGGAAAGCCACTTTCAGTCCCGAGCAGCACCCTCGGCAGTTAGACGCAGGGGGGTCGAAATCCGGTTCCCTCCTTTTTTCATGATTTTTTGCCGCTCCCCGGATGGCCGTTGACCTGCTATTTTGCTGGAACGGCCCGTCCGTGGGCCGTTCACGGCCCGGTCCACGGGGAGGTGAGCCGGCGCCGCAGGGCACGGCCCCGGCTCCAGGGGCACCGAAGGAGGGCTAGCGTGATCCGCATGGACACGACGCGTCGCGAGCGCCGCCAGGGCCAGGCCGTGGTCCGTGGCAAGCTCGTCCCCGAATCCACGCACGACCAGCGCCTGCTCGACCGGCAGGGCCCGGCCGACTGGGTCCACATGGACCCGTGGCGGGTGCTGCGCATCCAGGCGGAGTTCGTCGAGGGCTTCGGCCAGCTCGCCGAGCTGCCCCGGGCCGTCACGGTCTTCGGCTCGGCCCGCACCCCCGCCGACTCCCCCGAGTACGCCATGGGCCGCGCGCTCGGCCGGGCCATCGCCGAGGCCGGCTACGCCGTCATCACGGGCGGCGGGCCGGGCGTGATGGAGTCGGCCAACCGCGGGGCCACCGAGGTCGACGGCGCCGTCTCGGTGGGCCTCGGCATCGAGCTGCCGTTCGAGCAGCGCATGAACGACTACGTGGACCTCGGCATCGAGTTCCGCTACTTCTTCGTGCGCAAGACCATGTTCGTGAAGTACTCGTGCGGCTTCATCGCCCTGCCCGGCGGCTTCGGCACGCTGGACGAGCTGTTCGAGGCGCTCACGCTGGTGCAGACGCACAAGGTCACCTCGTTCCCGGTCGTGCTCATGGGGTCGGAGTTCTGGGGCGGCCTCATCGACTGGATCAAGGGCACGCTCCTCGGCACCGGGAAGATCGCCGAGCAGGACCTCGAGCTGATCACCGTCACGGACGACGTGGACGAGGCCGTGCGCATCATCGTGGACTCCGACCGGGCGCGCTCCCGGCAGCGCGAGGAGGAGCTGGAGGCGGTCGCCAGCCAGCCGGCGGAGCCACAGTAACCCCCATAAATCAGCGTTTAAGCTGTCATGTCGTGAATGTCTGTGTGTTCTGCGCCTCCAGTCAGAAGATCGACCCCAAGTACGTGGAGCTGGCGACGGACGTCGGCACCGAGCTGGCCAGGCGCGGACACACCCTGGTCAGCGGCGGCGCCATCGTCTCCTGCATGGGCGCCGTCACCGCCGCCGCCCGCGCGGCGGGCGGACGCACGATCGGCGTGATCCCGCAGGTGCTGGTGGACGTCGAGATCGCCGACCGCGACTCCGACGAGCTGATCGTCACCCCCGGCATGCGCGAGCGCAAGGCGGCCATGGACGAGCGGTCCGACGCCTTCCTCGTGCTGCCGGGCGGCATCGGCACGCTGGAGGAGCTGTTCGAGATCTGGACGGCCCGGGTCCTCGGCATCCACGACCGGCCGCTGGTTGTCCTCGACCCGTGGGGGCTGTACGCCTCGCTGCGCGGGCTCGTGGAGCACATGTACGACGAGGGGTTCACCCGGGCGAACGTCTTCGACGCCATCGCGTGGACGTCCTCGGTGGAGGAGGCGCTCGACCACATCGAGGGTCGCGCCCGCCCGGTGCGCCCGACGGCCGAGGAGATCGGCGAGGCCACCGGCTGAGCCGCCCGGCCGCGGGCTCCCCGGATCAGGGCACGGCGGGCCGGGGCCTCGAGGCTCAGGCTCCCCGGATCAGGGCACGGCGGGCCGGGGCCCCGAGGCTCAGGCTCTCAGGCCAGTGCGCGGCGGGCCAGCGCCGGGGGACGCCGGCCGGCCAGGGAGTCGGTCATCTCCAGCGCCTGGCGTACCTGCTCGGTGTGTTCGGTGACGAACACTCCCGCGCCGTGCCAGCGGTAGACGGCCGCGGCGGCCAGCGCCGCGTCGAGCGGCGCGGGCAGCGTGACCAGCACGGTCGCGCCCGCGCGCGCCAGCGCGGCGGCCTCCGCGGGCGAGCCGGCGGGAGTCCAGGAGGGGTCCGGACGCGCACCGGGTGCGACAACTGCGGGACTCATGCCTCGATGGTATGAGTACGATGCCCATGTGCTGGTCATTCTCGCCATCGCCGCGCTCGCGATCCTGGCCTGCGTGGTGCTGGTCTCCCTCGGCAGGGGCGGTGAGCTGACCGAGTTCCCGCCGGACGTGCCGCCCCTCGACCTGCCCGAGGCCGGGCGGCTGACGGCGGTCGACTTCATGGCCCTCCAGCTTCCGGTCAACCTCGTCGGCTACCACACGCAGAGCGTCGACGAGACCCTGCGCAGGGCCGCCAGCGCGATCAGCGCGCGCGACACCCGCATCGCGGTGCTGGAGCAGCGGGTCTCGGAGCTGATGTCGAGCCGTCTGTACGCGCGCCAGGAGCTGTACGCCTCGCCGGGCGGCGCTCCCCGCACCGACCACGAGCCCGAGGGGCCGGCCGAACTGCCCACGCTGCCCGAGAACGGTGACCCCGTCGCCGCCGCCCCGGTGCTCGCTGAGCAGCCGGAGAGCGCCGAGCAGCCGGAGAGCGCCGAGCGCACCGAGGACCCCGAGCCAAGGAACGACGAGAGCGTCGAGACCGGCCACAGCACCGACGGCGACGCGCCGAAGAGCACCGAGACCGATCACAGCGACGAGAAGGACGAGAAGGACGAGAAGGACGAGCAGGGCGAGAACGACGTGCACGACGTGCACGACGTGCACGACGAGGGCGAGGAGCGGCCGGTGCGGGCCGCGGCGGGCAAGGACGGGGACGAACGCGCGTGACCGACATGATCCGGTGCACCTGGCCGGGCCTGGCCGACCCGCTCTACACCGCCTACCACGACGACGAGTGGGGCCGTCCCGTCCACGGTGACGACAAGGTCTTCGAGCGGGTGGCGCTGGAGGCGTTCCAGTCCGGCCTGTCCTGGCTGACGATCCTGCGCAAGCGGGAGAACTTCCGCGCCGTCTTCGACGGCTTCGCCATCCCCAAGGTCGCCGCCTACACCGAGCAGGACGTCGAGCGGCTGCTCGCCGACGCCGGGATCGTCCGCAACCGCGCCAAGATCGAGGCCGTGGTCAACAACGCCCGCGTCGCGCTCGACCTGCCCGGCGGCCTGTCCGAGCTGGTGTGGCGGCACGCCGATCCCGACTCCCCGGTGCCGCGGACGATGGCCGACGTGCCCGCCGTCACGCCTGGTTCGAAGGCGCTGGCCAAGGAGCTGAAGCGGCACGGCTTCCGGTTCGTCGGGCCGACCACCGCGTACGCGCTCATGCAGGCGATCGGCCTGGTCAACGACCACATCGAGGGGTGCGTGGCGCGCGAGCGCGAGAGCGCGCTCAGCGGCCGCTGAACGACGGGCGCTCCTTGGCCAGGAAGGCCCGGGTGGCCTCCCGGTGGTCCTGGGTGGCGGCGCACTCGTCCTGCAGGACGGCCTCCATCTCCAGCGCCTCCGGCAGGGAGTGCGTGGCGGCGTACGCCAGCGCCCGCTTGGTGGCCGCGTACGCGCGCGTGGGGCCCTGGGCGAGCCCTCCCGCGAGCTCGGCGGCGGTCTTGAGCACGTCGTCCGGCGGCACCACCCGCGTGACCAGCCCCAGCTCCAGCGCCCGCGCCGCGTCGAGCGGCTCGCCGAGCAGCATCAGCTCGGCGGCGCGTCCGGCGCCGACGAGGCGCTGCAGCGTCCACGACGCGCCGGAGTCCGGCGCGAGGCCGACTCCCGAGAACGCGAGCGCGAACATGGCCTTCTCCGAGGCCACCCGCAGGTCGCAGGCGAAGGCGAGCGAGGCGCCTGCGCCCGCGGCGACCCCGTTGACGGCGGCCACCACCGGTTTGGCCATGGTGGTGACGAGCTCGACCATCGGGTTGTAGTGCTCGCGCACGGTCCCGGCGAGCCCGCGTCCCGCCTCCAGGTTGGCGGCGTGCTCGCGCAGGTCCTGCCCGGCGCAGAAGGCCCGGCCGGAGCCGGTCAGCAGCACCGCGCGCACCCCGTCGTCGCCGGCCGCGCGGCGCAGCGCCGCCAGCAGGGCCGACTTCACCTCGGCCGTCAGCGAGTTCATCGCCTCCGGCCGGTCGAGGGTGACGGTGGCGACGGCGTCGGACACGTCATAGCGGATCACGGCAGCTCCCTGTCGACGAACGCGGCGGCTGAGGGCAGCAGGCGGGCGGCCTCCTGCTCGAAGTACGCTCTGGCCCGCTCGCCGGGCCAGCCGGGCGGCAGCAGCTCGGGCGGCAGGCCGGGGTCGCGGAAGAGGAAGTTGCGCCACCCGTGCACGAGCCTGCTCCTCGTCGCGAACACCCGGTCGTCCGGCGCCCCGTCCGGCAGCGCCCCGACCAGCGTGGCAGCCTCCGACAGCCACCGCTCGTACGCCTCGCCGACGGCCGCCAGATCCCAGGCCCGCGCCACCAGCTCCCGCGGGTCGCCCTCCAGCGCCGCGTCGAACCGGTCGGCCCGCAGTCCCTCGCTCGCCAGCAGGTGGTCCACCTCGCGGGAGGAGCGCGGCCCGACCCAGGTCGCCTCCGACAGCGGCGCGTAGCCGAGAAAGGCGAGAACGGCCTTGACCCGCTCTCTACGCGGCCGATCCTTCACCGGCTCCAAAACGATCAGATGCCACCGGCCCTGCCAGGACGGCGTTCCCTCTCGGTAAATTCTCGACGCGGCGTCGTCCAGTCTTCTGACGCACTTGGACGTGAGCCCGTAGCCGGCTCCCTGCGGCAATCTGACGGGCTCCAGCCAGCCCTGCCGGACCATGCGGGAAACAGCGGTGCGCACGGCCGGAGCGGCGATCTCCAGCGGTTTCATGAGGCGCACGAGAGCCGCCACGGAGGCCCGTCCGCCGCGTGGGCGCAGGTGGTCCCCATAGAGGTCGAACAGGGCAGCTCGTGCGTGCACGCTGTCCAGTTTGGACGCCTTCGCCACCCTCGACAACGCATTCTGGGAGGAGATCGTTACCCATGAGCGCTCGCGATGCGGGAGAATAGGACATCACAGAAGACGTGAATACCGCCCTCCCTGGCGGGCGGACTAAAATCGCGGGCCGCGGGAGCCCAAGGCAGGAAGGGATGCACGCATGGCGGCGATGAAGCCGCGGACCGGCGATGGTCCGCTCGAGGTCACCAAGGAAGGGCGCGGCATTGTCATGCGGGTGCCCCTCGAAGGTGGCGGCCGGCTCGTCGTGGAGATTTCCGCTGACGAGGCGAAGGCGCTCGGCGAGGCGCTGAAGAACGTCGTCGGCTGAAGCTCCCGAGGTAGACCTGTCCCACGGCCCTGGCGTATCCGCGCGCCAGGGTCGCTGACGTTCGAGGAGAAGTTCCGTGCCCATTGAGACCACTGCATCGGTGGTCGCCGGCGTCCCCGACGGCGCCGAGCTGCTGGCCGTCCCCTACACCCCCGAGCTGGTCCCGGTGGTCGAGCTCGACCTGCCGGTGCCCCTGCCCGGCCTGCTGGCCCACTACGAGGCCAAGGGGGAGGCCGGCGAGATCATCGAGGTCCCCGTGGCGCGGGAGGGCGGCGTCGGGCGCGTGCTGCTGTACGGCGTCGGCGACGGCTCGCCGAAGGCCCTGCGCAAGGCGGCGGCCGGGCTCACCCGCAGGGTCAGGGGCCGCGAGGAGCTGACCGTGGTGGTGCCCGAGGGCGACGCCGCCGCGTTCGCCGAGGCCGCGCTGCTCGCCGCCTACTCCTTCCGCATCGGCGCCCCGGGCAAGAGGCCCGTGCGCGCGCTGCGGTTCTGCTCCGCCGACGAGCGGGCCGTACGGCGGGGCGAGACCGTCGCCCAGGCCGTGGCGCTGGCCCGTGACCTGGCCAACACGCCGGCGTCGGTCAAGACGCCCACCTGGCTGGCCGAGCGCGCCGGCGAGCAGGGCGTGCCCGTGCGGGTGTGGGACGAGGAGCAGCTCCAGGCGGCCGGGTTCGGCGGCATCCTCGCGGTCGGCCGCGGCTCGGCCAACCCCCCTCGCCTCATCCAGCTCTCCTACGCTCCCGAGGGTCCCGCCGAGCGCCACGTGGTGCTGGTGGGCAAGGGCATCACGTTCGACTCGGGCGGCCTGTCGCTCAAGCCGACCGAGAACATGAAGACGCAGAAGACCGACATGGCGGGCGGCGCCGTGGTGATCGCCGTCATCGGGGCGCTGGCCCGGATGGGCGCCCCGGTCCGCGTCACCGGCCTGGTCGCGGCGGCCGAGAACATGCCGTCCGGCACCGCCCAGCGGCCCAGCGACGTCATCACCCACTACGGCGGGCGCACGGTCGAGGTGCTCAACACCGACGCCGAGGGGCGGCTCGTGCTGGCCGACGCGCTCGCCTACGCCGACGCCGAGCTCGACCCCGACGCGGTCGTCGACATCGCCACGCTGACGGGCGCCATCAGCGTCGCGCTCGGCCGTAACGTCGGCGCCGTCTACTCCACCGACGACGACCTCGCCAAGGCGCTGCTCGCGGCGGGCCGCGACAGCGACGACCGGCTGTGGCGGATGCCGCTCATCGACGAGTACGCGCCCGCCCTCGACTCGCCGATCGCCGACCTGGCCAACGTGGAGAGCGGGTCCACCTACGGAGCCGGGTCCATCACGGCGGCGCTGTTCCTGCGGGAGTTCGCGGGCGGGCGCCCGTGGGCGCACCTGGACATCGCCGGGGTGGGGCGCAGCACCGTGGACGAGGGCATCCTGACCAAGGGAGCCACGGGGTTCGGGGTGCGGGTCCTGCTGGAGTGGCTGACCCGCGGGTGACCGCACGCCTGTGTGACCCGCCGCGCGTGACCGCTCGCGCGGCGCCGCGCCGGCCGGGTGACGCTAGCCGGCGATCTTGACGGCGGCGAGCAGGCCGTCGCCCAGCGGCATCAGCAGCGACCGGAGGCGCTCGTCGCCCTGCACGAGCTTGCCCAGCTCGCGCAGGGCGACCGTGTCGGGGTCGCGCTGGGCCGGGTCGGCCACGCGGTCGTGCCAGAGCGCGTTGTCGAAGGCCACGATGCCGCCCACGCGCAGCAGCCGCACCGACTCGGCCAGGTAGTCCGCGTACTCCTGCTTGGCCGCGTCGGCGAAGACCATGTCGTAGCCGCCGTCCGACAGCCGGGGCAGCACGTCCAGCGCGCGGCCGCTGATCAACCGCACCCGGCCGCCGGCGAAGCCCGCCTCAGCGAACGCCTGCCGCGCCAGCCGCTGGTGCTCGGGCTCGACGTCCACGCTGGTCAGCGTGCCGTCGGGGCGCATGCCGCGCAGCAGCCAGAGGCCCGAGACGCCGCAGCCGGTGCCGATCTCGACGACCGACTTGGCGTTGAGCGCCGTGGCGAGGAAGCAGAGCGCCGCCCCGCCTCCGGGAAGGATGGGCACCGCGCCCATCTCCAGCCCGCGCTGCCGCGCCGCGCGCAGGATCTCATCCTCGTGATGGAACTGCTCCGCATAGGCCAGAGTGGCCTCCGCCTGACTGGTCATCGGCCTCCTCCCCCCACTTTCGTGCGATTGGTCACCGATCGCAGCCTAGGGGAGTAGCGCCGGGACGGGAACTCAGGAGCACCCTGAGGCGTTGCAGGTTTAAACGGGCTTTGCCGGTCCGGAAGGCAGGCAGTGCGCATGAAGGGACGAAACCAGGCACTATGGCGGTAGCGGTGGTCCCAGAGAGAGGAGTTCTGGTGGACGAGAGCGACCACCAGGCCGATGCTCCCGTGTCTGATTGGACTCCTCCCACCTGGGAGGAAGTGGTGCGGACTCACTCCGCGCGCGTTTATCGGCTGGCTTACCGCCTGACCGGCAACGTCCATGACGCCGAGGACCTCACCCAGGAGGTCTTCGTACGGGTCTTCAGGTCGCTGTCGAGCTACACGCCCGGGACGTTCGAGGGCTGGCTGCACCGGATCACGACCAACCTGTTCCTCGACATGGCGCGGCGCAAGCAGCGCATCCGCTTCGAGGGACTGGCCGACGACGCCGCCGAGAGGCTGCGCGGCCGCGAGCCGTCACCGGCGCAGGCGTTCGACGACGCCCACCTCGAACCCGACATCCAGGCCGCGCTCGACGCGCTCGCCCCCGAGTTCCGGGCGGCGATCGTGCTGTGCGACATCGAGGGCCTGTCGTACGAGGAGATCGCGGCCACGCTCGGGGTCAAGCTGGGCACGGTCCGGAGCCGAATTCACCGTGGCCGGGCGCAGTTGCGCGAGGCGCTCGAACACCGGGCCCCCCGACACTCACAACTCCCCCCGCCAGCATTCCCGTCGGGGCCCCGTGGGGAGGAAGTCTGATATGTCGCATCTTGGAGAGCGCGTGAGCGCGCTGGTCGACGGCGAGCTCAACCACGCCGAGCGTGACCGCGCGCTGGCGCATCTGACGTTCTGTGCCGACTGCAGGCGGGAGGTCGAGTCGATGCGGGCGCTGAAGTCGCGCCTGCGCTCGCTCGACGAGCTCGCCATGCCGGCCGACCTGACGATGTCGCTGCTGCGGATGGCCGAGCCGGGCGGCCCGCTGCCGCCCCGCGAGCGGCCTTTCCCGGCGCGCACCTTCGGAGGTGTCCCGCTGCCGGGCCCTCATACCATCGCGCCCCTGGACAACCGCCCCCGCAGGGACGCCAGTGGCGGCGCTTCCGGCCCCGGCCGCCGGGGTAGGCGGCGCGGCACGTACGTGGCCGTCGGCGTCGTCTCCGCCGCCGTGGCCCTCGGCACCTTCTTCGCCGTGTCCGGCGCCGGGCAGAGCAACACGCCGCCCCCGGTCGAGCTCTTCCGGCAGAACACGCCCGCCTCCTCCCAGGCCACACCGCCCACCGCCACGCCCTGACCGGGACACGACGGCCTGGGATACTCGATGGCGTAGTCCATGGCGTCGGGGGCATACGATCGGAGTTCGGGGTTTTGGAGGGGAACCGCCGGTAGAGGCGTGGTTCCTGACCATTGCTTTACGACTCTCGTATGCCGATCGCACCAGGATTGCGGTGTCGAGCAAGGAGTGGTGAGACGTAGATGACCGACGAGACGCGCCCGGGCGAAGGACGCATGCCGTCGGACTTCCCTGCGCCGCAGGGGCGCCCGGAGTTCCTGCCCGCGGACGGCCAGGCCGACCGGCCTGGCGGCGGGCCCGGGGCCCCCTCGTCGGCCGCCCAGGGACCGTGGGGCTCACCCTCCGACCCGTCGCCGGCTTCCGAGGACCCTGAGGGCTCCGAAGGCGCCGGTAACTCCGGGGGCCCGGGAGGCCCTGGGGGTTCCGGGGGCGCGCAGGGTGGCTGGCGGGCCCCGTCGGGTCAGCCGGGCGGCGCGCCGGTCTCCAACTCTCCCGAGGGGCCCTACAGCGGCCCCTCGTCGTCCGTCGGCTCTCCGCAGGGCCCTCATGGCGGCCCCTCGCCTTCCTTCGGGTCTCCTGAGGGTTCGCCCGGCGCCGCTTCGCCGTCCTTCTCCTCTCCTGGGGGATCCCCGGGCGGCCCCTCGCCCTCCTTCGGCTCTTCCGGTGACCGGGGTGCCGGCTCTTCTGACGAGCGCGGGCCCGGCGGGTCGCCGTTCCAGGCGGCCACGGGAGACGCCGCCCCAGGGCACGGCCCCGGCGAGGGCGCTCCGGGTGAGGGCGGTCCCGGCGGTGGTTCCGCTGGTGGCTTCAGTGGCCCGGGGGAGGGCGGCGGTCCGCCCTTCGGCCGGTCCGACGGCGGTGACACGCCTTTCGGGCGGCCTGACGGCGGTGACACGCCCTTCGGACGGCCGGACAGCGGCGAGGGCCCCTTCGGGCGCGCCGGGGACAACCCCTTCGGCCGGCCCGACGGCGGCGAGGCCGCGTTCGGCGCGGAAGGCCGGGAGCAGTCCTCCACCCGCACCTACGACAGCCCGTTCTTCGGCCCCGCCGCGGGCGCCTCGCCCTACGGCGGCGAGGCGGTTCCACCGCCACCGCGCCACGCGCTCGGCATGGGCCCGGGCTGGGCCCCGCCGCCCTCCGGCGGCGTCGCGGCGGCCCCACGACGGGGCCCCGGCACCGGCGTGCTCGTCGTGCTGGCCGTGGTCGTCGCCCTGGTCGCCTCCGCGCTCGGCAGCGTCGGCACCTACCTGCTCACCCGTTCCAACGGCACCGACCCGTCCTACAGCCTCGGCCCGCTCCCGAGCGGCGCCACCGACCGGGCGCCCGACTCGGTTGCCGGCGTGGCCGCGCGGGTGCTGCCCAGCGTGGTCTCGCTGGAGGTGGGCAACGGCAGCAACACCGAGGGCGCCACCGGCTCCGGGTTCCTGATCAAGAACGGTTACGTGGTGACGAACAACCACGTGGTCGCCATGGCCGCCAAGGGCGGCGAGATCAAGATCCAGTTCTACAACCGCAAGACCACGACCGGCCGCATCGTGGGCCGCGACCCCGGCTCCGACCTGGCCGTGGTCAAGCCCGAGGACACCTTCGGCACGCCCGAGATCTCCCTCGGCAACTCCGACCAGGTCGTGGTGGGCGACCCGGTCATCGCGGTCGGCTCGCCGCTCGGCCTGACCGGCACGGTCACCACGGGCATCGTCAGCTCCCTCAACCGCCCGGTCATCGCCGGCGACGAGAACGGCGGCGCCGAGGAGCCCGCCTACATCAGCGCCATCCAGACCGACGCCGCCATCAACCCCGGCAACTCCGGCGGCCCGCTGGTCAACGGCAAGGGCGAGGTGGTGGGCGTCAACTCGGCGATCGCCACGCTGAGCCGTTCGCTGACCAACCAGAGCGGCAGCATCGGCCTCGGCTTCGCCATCCCGGTCAACCAGGCGCGGCGCGTGGCCGAGGAGCTGGTGACCAGCGGCAAGGCCAAGCGCCCCAAGATCGGCATCGTGCTCGACCCCGACTACAAGGGCCAGGGCGTCCGCATCGCCTCCGAGCCCACCGAGGGCCGCCAGCCGGTCGACCCGGGCGGTCCCGCCGCCAAGGCGGGGCTGAAGGCGGGCGACATCATCCTGGAGCTCGACGGCCTGCGCCTGCAGGACGGCAACGAGCTCATCGCCCTCATCCGCAGCAAGGCGCCCGGCTCCCACATCACGGTCAAGTACCAGCGGGCGGGGCAGGAGCGCACGGCGACCCTCACGGTCACGGCCGACGACGAGCCCACGCCGTCGCCGTCCTGATCCAGGGGCGGCCGGATGCGCGGGCCGGGGCGTCAGGGGCGGGCGGTCGATCCGACCGCCGGAGCCCTTAGTCTGGAATACGCCGGGGTTGTCCTCGGTGCATCAGGACTGCGCTAGGAGCTCACGGTGTTCGGACTCGGGTGGCTTGAGGTCGGGGCGCTGATCGTCATCGCGCTTCTCGTCTTCGGGCCCGACAAGCTGCCTCAGGCGGCGGCGCAGGCCGGCAAGACGCTGCGCAACCTGCGCCGGATGGCCGCCAACGCGCGTGACGATCTGCGGGCCGGCCTGCCGCCGGAGTACCGCGACTTCGACCCGGCCGATCTCAACCCGCGCACGTTCGTCCGCAAGCACCTGCTGGACGACATCGAGGACTCCTGGAACGCCAAGCCGGCGGAGGAGCCGGTGCTCACGGCCCCGCCCCTGCCGGAGCCGGTGGACGAGCTGGGCGTCGGCGAGATCCCGCCGTACGACTCCGAGGCCACCTGACCCGCCCGGTTCCTCCCGGAGCAACCCCAGGACAAGCGACGGGCCCGCTCAGCTGTGAGCGGGCCCGAGGCGTGCGGCGCGGCTAGCGGCGGTTGGGCGACAGCCCGAGCTGCAGGCCCTTGAGGCTGGAGCCGCGCTTGCTCAGCGTGGCCGCGATCGAGCGGAGCTCGGCCGCCGCCGGCGCGTCGGGGTCGGTCAGCACCAGCGGCTTGCCCTCGTCGCCGCCCTCGCGCAGCCGCAGGTCGATCGGCACCTGGCCGAGCAGCGGCACCCGCGAGCCGAGCGTCCGGGTCAGCGCGTCGGCGACGGTCTGGCCGCCGCCCTCGCCGAAGACCGCGATGCGCTCGTCGCAGTGGGGGCACGGCAGCCACGCCATGTTCTCGATGACGCCGGCGATCTGCTGGTGGGTCTGGGCCGCGATCGAGCCGGCCCGCTCGGCCACCTCGGCGGCCGCCATCTGGGGCGTCGTCACGACGAGGATCTCGGCGGACGGCAGGCGCTGCGCGACCGAGATGGCGATGTCGCCGGTGCCCGGGGGCAGGTCGAGGAGCAGGACGTCGAGGTCGCCCCAGTACACGTCGGCCAGGAACTGGTGCAGTGCCCGGTCGAGCATCGGGCCGCGCCACACTACCGGCGTGTTGCCCTCCGGCTTGAACATGCCCACCGAGATGACCTTGATGTCATGCGCCACCGGCGGCATGATCATGTCCTCGACCTTGGTCGGCCGCTCGGAGGCGCCCAGCATGCGCGGGATGCTGTGGCCGTAGATGTCGGCGTCGACGATGCCGACCTTCAGGCCGCTCGCGGACATGGCGGCGGCCAGGTTGACCGTGACCGACGACTTGCCGACGCCGCCCTTGCCGCTGGCCACCGCGAAGACGCGGGTCAGCGAGCCGGGCTGGTTGAAGGGGATCTCCTTCTCGGGGGCCCGGTCGCCGCGCAGCTTCGTCTGCAGCTCCTTGCGCTGCTCGGTGCTCATGACGTCCAGCTCGATCTCGACACCCGTGACACCGTCGAGCCGGGAGACCGAGGCGGTGACGTCGCGGCGGATGGTGTCCTTCAGCGGACAGCCCGCGATCGTGAGGTAGACGCCGACACGCACCACGCCGTCGGGCGTGATGTCGACGCTCTTGACCATCCCGAGATCGGTGATCGGACGACGGATCTCGGGGTCGATGACGGTGGCGAGGGCGGCCGTCACCTGTTCCTGGGTTGGTGCCATCGAAGTCTCGGCACGAAGGGAGTGCCGTCCCTCCTTAGTGGTCTCTGTGTGACAGGCGCTGCACGCCGGTGAGGATGCCCCTCCATGGTATGAACCAGGGGCGCGGCGCGGTTAATCCACGCTGCACGACGGACTGTTTAGGTGTGCGTGCAACAAACTAAGGTTACTCCGTGACTCTTCTGCGCGACGAGCGCCTCACCGCCGAGGAGCTGGTGGTGTGGCGGATGCTGCAGCGGGCGCAGGTGCGGATCGCCCGGCACCTGGAGGCCGAGCTGCTGGTCGCCCACGACCTTCCGCTCGCGTCGTACGACGTGCTGTCGCAGCTCGCCGAGGCGCCGGAGCGGCGGCTGCGGATGAACGACCTGGCGGGCAGGGTGCTGCTGTCCCGCAGCGGCCTGACCCGGCTGATCGACCGGCTGCAGCGCGACGGGCTGGTGAACCGCGAGGCGTGCGAGAGCGACGCCCGGGGGCTGTTCGCGGTGCTGACCGACGCGGGGGTGGCCCGGCTGGCCGAGGCGACGCCCACCTACCTGCGCGGCGTCCGCGCGCACTTCCTCGACGCCCTGGGCCCGGACGAGATCGGCCAGGTGCGGGAGCTCGTGGCCCGCCTGACCGGCGCTACGGGCGCTCCCTGAGCTCCTCCAGCAGGTGCTGGAGCTCCGAGCGCAGGTAGTCGCGGGTGGCGACCTCGTTCAGGGCCATCCGCAGCGCCGCGATCTCCCGGGTCAGGTACTCGATCTCCGCCTGGTTGCGCTCGGCCGCCTCGCGGTCCTGCTCGTACTGCACCCGGTCACGGTCGGCCTGCCGGTTCTGGGCGAGCAGGATGAGCGGCGCCGCGTACGACGCCTGGAGCGACAGCATGAGCGTGAGGAAGATGAACGGGTACGGGTCGAAGGCCAGCTCGGCCGGGGCGACGGCGTTCCAGAGCACCCAGACCGCCACGACCACCGTCATGTAGACGATGAACCGCGCGGTTCCCAGGAAGCGGGCGATCCGCTCCGACAGGCGGCCGAACGCCTCCGGGTCGTAGTGGGGGCGCAGCGTGCGGCGCAGGTCGCGCGGCTGGTCCAGCCGCTCGGCCGTCACGACGACGCCCCGATGCGCGGACCCGGTGCGGCGGGCCCCGGACGGCGGGCGGTCATGGGCGCGCGCCTTCGCGCCAGTCGGCCGGCAGCATGTGGTCCAGCACGTCGTCCACCGTGACCGCGCCCACCAGCCGCCCCAGCTCGTCGACCACCGGCGCCGCCACCAGGTTGTAGCTGGCGAGGTACTGGGCGACCTCCGGCAGTGTGAAGCCGGGTCGGATGGGGTCGATCGACGGGTCGAGCACCGAGCCCAGCAGCGTCGAGGGCGGGTCGCGCAGCAGCCGCTGGAAGTGGCTGACGCCCAGGTACGCCCCCGTGGGCGTCTCGTTCGGCGGCCGGGTGACGTACACCTGCGCCGCGACGGACGGCGAGAGGTCCTTCTGCCGGATGTGCGCGAGCGCCTCGGCGACCGTGGCGCTCGGCGGCAGGATGACCGGCTCGCTGGTCATCATGCCGCCGGCCGTGTCCTGCGGATAGGTGAGCAGCCGCCGCACGGGCGCGGCCTCGCCCGGCTCCATCAGCGCCAGCAGGTGGGCGGCCTGGTCGGCGGGCAGGTCGTTGAGCAGGTCGGCCGCGTCGTCGGGGTCCATCTCCTCCAGCACGTCGGCGGCCCGAGCGGGTTCGAGCGTGCCGAGGATGCCGATCTGGTCGCGGGGCGGCAGCTCCTCCAGCACGTCGGCGAGCCGGTCGTCGTCGAGCGCGCGGGCGACCTCGATGCGCCGCTTGCCGGGCAGCTCGTGCAGGGCGCTGGCGATGTCGGCGGCCCGCATCGACTCGAACGCGGCGATCAGCCCGGCCGCGCCCTGGTCCTTCTGGAGCGCGTCGAACCCGGCCGCCTCCTCCCAGGCGACGATCCGGGGGTCGCGCCGCCGCCGGCCCCGGTACACGGCCACCTTGGTGATCTCCCAGGCCGACGGCCTGACCTCCTCCATGGCGAGGTCGAAGACGGTCATCGGCTCGCCGCCGACGGTCACGGTACGGTCCAGCATCTCGCCGATGACCAGCGTCTCGGTCGAGCGCTTCTCGAAGCGGCGCATGTTGAGCCGGCCCGTGAAGACGACCGCCCCGGCCTCGATGCCGCGCACGCGGGTGACGGGCAGGAAGACGCGGCGACGCGGCTGGACCTCGACCACCATGCCGTGGACGGCGGGCCGCAGCGGGCCGCGCAGGCCGACCACGACGTCGCGGATCCGGCCGATCTGGTCGCCGGCCGGGTCGAAGACCGAAACCCCGGCCAGGCGGGCCACGAAGATCCTCACATTGAGCAGGCTAACAGCCGGACGGCATTGCGCTCCTGGCACCGGACATGTCAGTATCAAAAGTGAGGAACGGTAATTACGGGTGGGGTGGCGATGCGATATTCGGGTCTCGCGATGGCCTTCGTCTCGGCGTGGTGCTTCGCGTTCTCCGGGCCCATGGCCAAGTACCTGAACGCGGCGGGGCTGGCGCCCATCGAGGCGGTCTGGACCCGCATGGCCGGGGCGGGGCTGCTGATGGTCGCCGTGCTGGCCGTGGTCAAGCCGTCGGCGCTGCGCATCCCGCGCTCGCGCCTGCCGTTCTTCGGGGTGTACGCCGTCGTGGCCGTCGCCGGGGTGCAGTCGCTGTACTTCGCCGCGCTGACCCGGCTGCCGGTGGGGATCGCCCTGCTGCTGGAGTACATGGCGCCGGTCATGGTGGTCGTGTGGGTGCGGTTCGTGCGCAAGATCCGGCTGGCGCGCTCGGCCTACCTGGGCGCGGTGGTCGCCGTCGTCGGGCTCGGCATCGTCGTCGAGGTCTGGGACGGGCTGCGGCTGGACGCGCTGGGGCTGCTGCTGGCTCTGGTGGCCGGGGCGTGTTGCGCCGGATATTTCCTGATGAGCGATAGCTTCGGGGACGACGTGGACCCGCTGGGCCTCATCGCCTGGGGCATGCTCGGGGCGGCCGTGGTGCTCGTGCCGTTCGCCCGGCCGTGGGGCATCCCGTGGGAGGCGTTCACCCGGCTGGCCACGCCCGAGGGAGGCGGCCTCACCCTGCCGGCGTTCGCGGCGTACCTGTGGATGGTGCTGGTCGCCACCGTCGCGGCGTACATCCTGGGCGTCAACGCGGTGCGCCGCCTCTCGGCGGCCGTCGGGGCGACGGTGGCGTCGCTGGAGGTCATCGGCGGGGCGGTGGTGGCCTGGGCGCTGGTCGGCGAGGCGCTCGGGGCGTTCCAGATCCTCGGCGGGCTGCTGGTGCTGTCGGGGGCGCTGCTCGCCCAGACGGCGGCCTCCCGTGGCGGCGCGCCCGCGCCCGCCGGGGAGCCGGTGCCCACCGCCGAGGCCGAGGCCCGGCTCAGCCTCGACCGCGCCTCCGGCTGACCGTCCTCGGCGTCGGATCCTCAGGGCGTAAGCCGCCGTCCTCCTCAGCGCCGGTGGCCCTGCGCGGTCGGCGCGGGAGGGCCGGGTCAGGCGTCCAGCGGCGTGAGACGGACGACCGTGGACCGCCGGGCCCAGCGGTCGGTCAGGTGCGCGCCGTCGGGCGCGTTGAGCCGCTCCTTGGCCAGCGCGGCGACCGCCTCCCGCTCGGCTTCCTGGTCCACCACCTCGACGGCCGCCTCGAAGTCCACCAGTCGCGCGCCGTTGTCCTTGCTGCGCAGGGTGACGCGGACGCGGTCGAGGCCGGCGAGCCCCGGCAGCTCCTGCTCGCCGCCGCCGGTCACGAGGTAGACGGCGCCGTCGTGCCAGGTGTGCCAGGCCAGGCGGGGGCGGTCGAGGCCGAGCCAGAGGACGCCGGACTTCTTCGCGCCCTCCTCGATGGCCGCGCGTGTGTCGCTCACGTCCCGACTGTAGTCCAGGCCGGTAATCCGGTGGCAGGCCGCGCGGCGGCCCGCCTACAGTCGCCGGTCGGGAACCTACGAGGAGGGATCGACCGTGAACTACGGGGTGCGGGAGCCGGAACGGCTGGGCCGGGTGACGCTGCGCGACGGGCGGGGGCTCGGCTGGGCGGAGTGGGGGCCGGCGGACGGGACGCCGGTGCTGTTCTTCCCCGGCGCGGCGACCGGCAGGAGCCTCGGCTTCGGCGCGGACGACCTCGCGCGGCTCGGCGTGCGGCTGGTCTCGGTGGACCGGCCGGGACTGGGCGCCTCCGACCCCGACCCGGAGCGTACGTTGCTGACCTGGGCGGACGACGTCCGCGACCTCGTCGGCGGGCTCGGCATGACGGGCGGCGCGGCGGTGGTGGGCTTCTCGCACGGCGCGCCGTTCGCGCTGGCGTGCGCGGCCGCGGGGGTCGTGACGGCGGCGTCGGTGGTGTCCGGGCTGGACGAGCTGACCCACCCGGAGCTCGCCGGGCTGCTGGATCCGGGTGTGGCGGGGCTCGTACGGGCGGCCGGGGAGGACCCGGACGGGCTGGAGGCGGCCATGACGCGCGACGCGGGCGCGGAGATGATGTGGCGGCTCGTGACCGAGCTGAGCCACCCCTCCGACGTCGCCGTCTACACCGACCCGGCGTTCGCCCCCGCCTACCGGCGGGCGCTGGAGGAGGGCTTCGCGCAGGGCGCCGCCGGGTACGCGCGCGACCTGGTGCTCGCCTACCGTCCGTGGCCGTTCGCGGTGGAGAGCATCGCGGTGCCGGTCGAGCTCTGGTACGGCGGGCACGACCCCGGGACCGTCCACTCCCCGGACCACGGGGCCGTCCTGTCGCGCCGTATTCCCGGATCCCGGCTGCGCGTGCTGCCCGACGAGGGCGGCTCGCTGCTGTGGACCCGCTCGGCGGACGTGCTGGAGGGGCTGCTGGAGGTGTCACGCGCGGCCGGATGAGCGGCTCGGGGTGACGGCGTCGCAGCGTCACGGATCGCGGAGTCGTGGATCGCAGCGTCACGGATCACAGCGTCACGGATCACAGCGTCACGGATCACAGCGTCACGGATCACAGCGTCACGGATCACAGCGTCACGGGGAGTGAGGCCAGGCGCCACGTGCCGGGGTCGGGGGCGCGCATCGCCTCCTCCGGGGCGGGCGCGAGGTCCGGGAAGCGGCGCAGCAGCGCGGCCAGCGCCGCCTCGGTCTCCACCCTGGCGAGCGAGGCGCCGAGGCAGAAGTGCGGTCCGTGGGCGAACCCCAGGTGGGTCGCCTCGCGGGTCAGCGTGACGTCCAGCCGGTCGGGGGCGGCGAACGCGCGGGGGTCCCGGTTGGCGGCGGCGACCGAGGCCGTCACGGCGTCACCCGCCCGGATGGTGACGCCGTGCAGCTCGACGTCCTCGCGCGCGTGGCGGGGGACCGTCAGCAGGATCGGGCCGCACCAGCGGATCAGCTCCTCGACGGCGCGGGGCATCAGGGCGGGGTCCTCGCGCAGCGCCTTGAGCTGGGCCGGCTCGGACAGCAGGGCGTGCACGGCGTTCGCGATGAGGTTGGCCGGCGTCTGCCCGGCCAGGACGAGGTGCCAGACCAGGGTGACCAGCTCGGTGTCGGTGAGCCGGTCGCCGTCCTCGGTCTGTGCGCGGATGAGCTCGGACAGCAGGTCGGGGGCCGCTTCCGCGCGGCGGCGGGCGACCGCCTCCTTGGCGTCGGTCATGATCCCGGGGATGGCCGCGGCGAATCCCCGGCCCGCGCCCGCCGCGACCAGCGCGCCGTACTCGTGCCAGCGCGCCCGGTCGGGCTCGGGCACTCCCACCAGCTCGCAGATGACCTCCATGGGCAGCGGCGCGGCGAAGTTCCGCAGCAGGTCCACCCCGCTGCCGCCGTCCCCGGCGCGCTCGGCGAGCGCGTCCAGCAGGCGTTCCACGACCCGCTCGATCGCGGGCCGCAGGGCCGCGGCCCTGCGCGCGGTGAACGCGGGCGCGACCAGCCGGCGCAGCCGCAGGTGCTCGGGCCCGTCCATCTCCGACATCGTCCGCATGTACGGCAGGCAGTCCTCGGGCACGTCCGGCCGCAGGAAGCTGCCGGAGGTGATCGCGAAGCGGGGGTCCGCCAGCATCGCGCGGGCGCCCTCGTACCGGGTCAGGGTCCACAGCGGCGGCAGGCCGGGCGTGACCACCCGGGCCAGCGGCGACCGCTCCCGCGCCCTGCCGTACGCCGTGAACGGGTCGCCGACGACGTCGGGATCGGTGAGGTCGATCTCAGGGACGTCCACCATCATCCAAGCCCTCCTAGATGTTGAGATCATGTGATGTGACAATCTAGATGATGACATCATCTGAGAACAACGCGCAGTGATGCGCTCCGGGAACCACGCCGCCGTCGCACCTTCGCCGGACGGAACCACTAGCGTGTGCGGCATGCGCTCACGTCGATCGGTTCTGGCAGTGCCCGGCAGCAACCCCCGGTTCCTGGAGAAGGCCCAGACCCTGCCGGTGGACGCGGTCTTCCTCGACCTGGAGGACTCCGTCGCGCCGCTGGCCAAGGACGAGGCCCGCGCCAACGTGGTGACCGCGCTGCGCGAGGGCGACTGGACCGGCAAGACCCGCGTCGTCCGGGTCAACGACCTGTCCACCCAATGGACGTACCGGGACGTGATCGAGGTCGTCGAGGGCGCCGGCGACCGCCTCGACTGCCTCATGCTGCCCAAGGTCCAGGACTCCACCGAGGTCGTCTGGCTCGACACGCTGCTCACCCAGATCGAGAAGGCCAAGGGCTACGAGGTGGGCCGCATCGGCATCGAGGCGCAGATCGAGAGCGCGCGCGGGCTGGTCAACGTCGACACGATCGCGGGCTGCTCCCGGCGGCTGGAGACGCTGGTGTTCGGCCCCGCCGACTTCATGGCCTCCATCAACATGCGCACCCTGGTCGTGGGCGAGCAGCCGCCCGGCTACACCGAGGGCGACGCCTACCACTACATCCTCATGCGGCTGCTCATGGCCGCCCGGACGCACGACCTCCAGGTGATCGACGGGCCGTACCTCCAGATCAAGGACCTCGACGGCTTCACCCGGGTGGCCCGGCGCTCCGCCGCGCTCGGCTTCGACGGCAAGTGGGTGCTGCACCCGTCACAGGTGGACGCGGCCAACGCGGTCTTCTCGCCCAGCCAGGAGGACTACGACCACGCCGAGCTGATCCTCGACGCGTACGAGTACCACACGACGGTCGAGCGGCGCGGCGCCGCCATGCTGGGCGACGAGATGATCGACGAGGCGTCGCGCAAGATGGCGCTGGTCGTGGCCGCCAAGGGGCGCGCCGCCGGGCTGAGCCGTACGAAGACGTTCCAGCCCGGCCGATCCGGTTAGAGCGTCACCCCCACGCTGGTGAAGAACCAGAACGCCGAGGTCAGCCACAGCCCCACCAGCGCCGTGAACGCCAGCCCGCCCAGCACCGGCAGCGTCCAGCCCGGCGTGCCCCGCCTGGGCAGCGCCAGCATCTTCGCGGTGAAAACGCCGTAGAAGAAGCAGCCGAGCAGCGAGTGGGCGAGCACCCGCGGCACGTCGTACTGGAGCCCCAGCGCGTACAGGCAGTGGAACGCGACCGGGATCGTCAGGATGAACGCGATCCGGCCCGACCAGCGGTGCACGAGCGGTGAGACGGGGATCGGCAGCCTGCCCCACATCGACAGGGCCGAGATGACCTGGACGATCGCCAGCGCGAACGCGCCCATCGTCAGCCACGCCTTCATCGGCAGGGCCCCCGAGAAGCCCGCCGGTCCGACGGCGAAGCCCGTGGGGGCGTGGAGCCGGCCGTACACGCCCAGCGCCAGCGCCACGAGCGCGCCCGCGAGCAACGGGGTGAGCAGGACGGCCGAGCCGCTGGGCGGCCGGCGGCGAACGGTGGTGGTCATCGCATCTCCTCGATGAAGCCGTCGACGTCCTTCGGGTGGAGCGTGGTCTCACCGGCCCGCACGGGGTCGGTCGGCCGGTCGCCGTTCAGCTGGGGGACGTCGATCTGCTCCTCGCCCTCGAAGGCGGCGCCGACCTGGGTGAAGCCGCCCTGCGGGCGCTTCAGCACGATCCAGCCCGCGCGGATCTTCGCGCCGCGCACCTGGGCGGTCGCCCGGTACAGGCCCGACGGCTTCCTGACCGCCGGCGCGGTGAACGTCCAGCGCTTGCCGCCGACCTTCAGCCAGCCCGTGGCCTTGCCGCCGCCCAGGCCGGCACCGGCCGCCGCGCCGCCGAAGCCCTCCAGGCCGATCTTCCCCTCGGCCGCGTCGCCCTTGAACCACGCCTCGGTACGGCCGTCGCAGAAGTAGCCGATGGCCTTGTCGCCGCGGACCGAGATGGCGATGAGACCGCCGTTGCGGTCGACGCGGCCCGCGTAGTCGGCCTTCACCGGGCCCTTGGCCGTGCGGGACGGCGACGGCGTGGCCCGCGGTGTGCTCTGCTCCGTGCCCTTCTCGGTGCTCTGCTCGGGCGCCGGGGTCGGGGCGCCGGTGTCGGTGGTGCCGCTCGCGGCGGGGGTACGGTTCGCCACGGGTGTCGCGGTGATGCTGGCGACACCGAGCCCCGCGGCGAGTGCTGCTCCGGCCGCCAGGGTGAGGACAGGTCCCAGCCTTGACATTGGATCCGCTCCCAGGGTCGACATGCTGACGGACCGATCATCCGCCCAAAACGTGGCGCCGTCTGTGAACTAATGCGCATCGGGTGGACAGAATGTAAAGATGCAGGAGAACTCAGGACCCCAGCTTCCGTACGGCACGGAGCCGTCCGGGCCCGTCCACCAGCCATGGCGCGCGGGCTCCCCTGAGTCCGCCCCGGCCCACGGGCCGGAAGGCCCCTCCTACGGCCCCGGCGCTGCTCCGTACGGCGGCCAGTCCGGCCCTGCTCCGTACGGCGGCCAGTCCGGCGTCTCCCCGTACGGCGGCCAGCCGTATCCCGGGCATCCGGCGTATCCGGATCAGCCGCCTTATCCTGCTCAGCCGCCCTATCCGGGTCAGCCGCCCCATCCGGGGGCGATGCTTCCGCAGCCGGTGTCCTGGTTCGCGCCCACTCCGTCGGGCGCCCGTTACGACCACCTGGCCAGGACGCCCCTCGCCCGCCCATGGCGGCAGATCGTCGGGACCCTGCTGGTCGCCGTCGGGTTCGTGATCGTGGGAGTCGTGGTGGTCCTCGCCGGCTCCGTGCTCGCGACGCTCGCCGGGCTGCCCATGCCGATCACCCCCGACGAGACGTTCGGCGACCCGGTCTTCGGAATGACGGTGCTGCTGCTGTCGATCGCGGCCGTGCTGCCGCTGGTGTTCGGCACGGCCGCGCTCGTGCAGCGGCGCCGGCCCGGCACGCTCTCGTCGGTGGCCGGGCGGCTGCGCTGGCCGTGGCTCCTGTCGTGCGCCGGACTCGCCGTGCTCGCCCTGGTGCTGGGGCAGGCCGCCCAGGCGGCGGCGATGGCGCTGACGGGGGAGGACACCTCCGACCTGTTCGGGTGGGCGGGCTGGAAGGAGTTCCTGCCGGCGCTGGTCGTGATCGTGCTGCTGGTGCCCTTCCAGGCGGCGGCCGAGGAGTACATCTTCCGTGGCTGGGTGCTCCAGGCGGTGGGCTCGCACGTGCGCAACCCGGTGTGGGCGATCGTGCTCGGGGCGGCGCTGTTCGCCTCGCTGCACGGCTACACGGGGGCGGGGATCGTGGACGTGTTCGCGTTCGGCGCGGTCATGGGGTGGCTGGCCGTACGGACGGGAGGGCTGGAGGCGCCGATCGCGCTGCACGTGGTGAACAACATGATGGCCTTCGGGTTGAGCGCGGCGGCGGGGAACCTGGACGACGCGCTGCGGCAGGGCGCGGTGCCGTGGCAGGCGCTCGCGGGGACCGTCGTGCAGCTCGGGGTGTTCGCCGGTGGGGTGCTCTATCTCGCGAAAAAGCGGTCAATCAGCGTTTTTTCCGGATGAATCCGGTGGCTGGTCTGAGGAATCTCGCTAGAGAGGTCTCGCCATTATGGCTTCGGCGTGCTGGTCTGGATCCTGTGGGGAGGCGAGGATAGCGGAGGTGATCATCTCTGCCTGGCGGGGTACTTGTCGACGCGTGCCAACACTCCATGCTGTAGGCGCATGGACCCCGAAATAGGCACCTATAAGTGGACACAAGCCCTGGAGCGGTCCGAATCGCCCGGCCGAATCCCGGAAGTGTGGTTTCTGCCCTGTTCCTTAGGTTCGACCCGTTCGACGAGCTCGACTAGGAGGTGCGCCGCGTGGCCTCCGGCCCCAGCGACCCGCCACGGCGACCGCCGGGTGACGACGACCCTCACCCGGCCCCTGCTCCCGACCCGTCCGTGACGCCCCCGTCCACCCCGGACCCGTCCGTCCGGGCCGAGCCGCGCATCAGGCACTCTCCTCCCGGCCCCACGGATGACCGGGCCAGGGGATTACCGCTGGCGTCGCCCTGGGGCATGCCGCCGTTCTCGTCGCCCGTCCCCGAGGACGAGGAGCCGCAGGAGCCGCCGAGGGGCCGCCGCCCGTACGGTTCGCCGACCGCCGAACCGGAGGCCGAGCCGCGCCGCAGGCCCCGACGGCTGGTGAACCGGCCCGACAAGCTCGTCGCGAGCGGCCCGCCCCGCCCCCAGCCGCCCCGCCCCCCGCGCCAGGACGCGGGCTCCCGAGCCCCGGCGGCGGAGCGCAGGGACGACCTGCCGCCCGGCGTCGTGCCGGCGGGCGTGGCGCCGCCCGAGGTGGTGGATCCGGGGGTGCTGCCGACCGGGGTGGTGCCGCATTCGTGGTTCGAGAAGGACGACGGCCCGCCGCGCCCGGACCCGGACCCGCCCCGCGACCCTGACGCGATCATCAGCCCGGAGAACGTCCACAGGGTTCCCCGGCTCCCTGGTCCGCCCGTGATCCACGGCCCGAACGCCGCTCACAGCCCGGAAGCACCCTCTGACGCCCCTCAAGGCCCGCCGGTGTCTGAGAGCCCGCAGGCCACTCAGGCTCCGGCCGCCGCTCACGGCCTTGACGAGGACGAGTCCGACGGCCTCCCCTCCCGGGCCCGCCCCTACGTCGCCGCCCCCCTTCCCCTCATCGACGCCCCCTCTCCCGCCCAGGGCTCACCGCACGGGGACGCCTCCGGCGACGGGGACGCCTCCGTCGAGGGTGACGGTGACTCGCCTGCCCATGGGGACACATCCGCCTACGGCCCGTCCGCCCACGGCGACGTCGCCTCCCGGGCAGACGTCATGCCCCGCGACCCCACGCCTCACGAGCAGCCCGAGGTGCGGCGGGTGGGCAGGCCGCCGGGCGGGCGGCCGACGCGACCCGACCTGCTCGTCGCCTCCGGCCCGCCCCGCCCCGGCGCCCCCGGCGGACGCCACCACCGGGGCCCCGCCCCTTCGGCCGTGCGACGGGCCAGCCCCGTGCGCGGCCGGCGCGGCATGGCCGCCCCCGTGGCCGTCGTCCTCACGCTGGCCCTGGTCATCGCCGGCACCGTGATCGTGTGGCGGTGGAACGCCCCGGCCGGCCCGGCGCTGCGGCTGGCGGCCGGCTCCGGCAGGTCCGGAGACGACCTGTTCACGGTGCCGTCCGCCGGCGACGGCTCCAACCAGGTGCTCAACGACATGGCCTCCACCGGCAGGACCGTGGTCGCCGTGGGCAGCGACACGACCAGCCCGACCCCGCGTCCGCTGTTCCTCGTCTCGTCCGACAGCGGGAGGACCTGGCGGCTCGGCCAGGTGAGCGGCGCGACCACCTCCACGGTGCGGCGGGTCGTCGGCGGCGGCGGCCGCTGGCTGGCCATCGGCGGCGACCCGGCCGGCGGCGGGCGCGGCCTGTGGACGAGCGCCGACGGCCTGGCCTGGACGGCCGTGGAGGAGAGCGGCCTCGCCGCGTTCCGGAACGGCGACGTGGTGGCCGACATCGCGCGGACCCGG
Organism: Nonomuraea rhodomycinica; assembly: GCF_013363995.1. Lineage (GTDB taxonomy): Bacteria > Actinomycetota > Actinomycetes > Streptosporangiales > Streptosporangiaceae > Nonomuraea > Nonomuraea rhodomycinica. The sequence continues at coordinate 73,547 of NZ_JABWGO010000016.1, forward strand.
TCGGGGTTCGTGGCGGTGGGCGGCACGGCCCTGGCGGACGGCGGGCTCGGCCCGGTGGCCTGGTGGTCGGCCGACGGCCGCGCCTGGCAGCGGACCGATCTGCGCGAGCTGGACGCGTTCGACCTGCGGGCGGTGGTGGCGAGGGGCGACACGGTCGTCGCGGTGGCCCGCCCGGCGCAGGGCGAGGGCTCCCGGGTGGTGCGCTCGGCCGACGGTGGGCGCACCTGGCGGGCGACCGGGTTCCAGCTCCCGGAGGCGCTGCCGCGCGCCGGGTCGCTGGCCGTGCTGCCGAAGCAGTTCCTGCTCGTGCCCACCCGGCAGCGCACGGTCGAGGGCACCGTACGGGTCTACTGCTCGCCGTCCGGGGAGCAGTGGGCGCAGTGCGGCTCCATCGGCGGGCTCGACGGGGAGAGCCCCGGCGTCGAATCGGTGATCACCCATCCGGGCGGCGTCGCCGTGGTGGCGCAGGCCAAGCTGGACTCGTACGCGGTGCTGAACAGCTCCGACGGACGTACTTGGACGAAACGGGCGGACCTGTCGGGCCTGAAGGGCGCCACGCTGCGCGGGTTCACGATCACGCAGTCCGGCACGCTGCTCGCGGGCGGCGACCGGGCGGCGGCGGACGTCGACAACCAGCTCGTGCTGCTGTCCGCGCCGCCGCGAGGCGCCGCCTCCCGCGTACGCCTGGCCGACGTGGAGGGCCTGTCGCGGATCGCCCGCCAGACCAACGGCCTGGCCGCCCACGACGGCAGGTACGTCGCGGTCGGCAGCGCCTCCGGCGACGCGGGCATCTGGACCAGCCTCAACTGGAAGAGCTGGACCTCGATGAGCCTCGGCGGCCCGCGCGAGCAGCAGCTCGCCGACGTCGTCCACGGCCGCCGGGGCTGGCTCGCGGCCGGCTCCACGCAGGCGGGCATCGGCGTCACCGAGCCGCTGCTGGTCTCCTCCGGCGACGGCCGCTCCTGGAAGACGATCCCGGCGACCGGCGACCTGGGTCGCGCGCAGGACCACACGCGCCTCGCCGTGACGGCCGTGGCGGCCGGCCCGGACGGCTACATGCTGGCCGGCGAGGACACGAACGCCTCCGGCGTGACCGGCCCGGCGCTCTGGTTCACCCGCGACCTGCGCAAGTTCACCCGCTCACGCAAGCTGCCGCAGGGCGGAGCCGGCGTCCGCGTGCACGACCTGGCCGCCACCCCGGACGGCTATGTCGCGGTCGGCGCGGCCGGCGGCGGCGACGGGGAGCGCGGCGTGGTGTGGGTGTCGGAGGACGGCCTCAACTGGAAGGCCCGCAAGCGGCTCCTCCCGGACGGGGCGTCCTCGGCCGGGCTGAGCCACGTCACCGCGTACCAGGACAGGCTGGTCGCCATCGGCGCCGCCCGCGTGCAGGGCGCCCGCCGGGTGTTCGCGGCGGTCTCGCGGGACGACGGCACCACGTGGAGCACGGCGTGGCTGCCGGCCGAGAAGGCGGCGGACGTGGACGACCTGGCGGCGACGGACCAGGGGCTGGTGGCGGTCGGCTGGCACGGCGCGCCGGGCGACGCCGACAGCGCCGCGTGGATCTCCCAGGACGGCACGACCTGGACCCGCTCCGACCTGACCAAGGACCGGCTCGGCGGGCCGGGCATGCAGTGGCTGGCGGCGGTCACGGTGGCCGGATCGGAGGTGGTGGGCCTCGGCCGCAGCACCACCTACGACGCGGACCACCTGATCCTGTGGACGTCCACCCTGACGTCCAGCCGCTGACCGTCCACACGGGTCGGCCGGGCACGCCCCGCCGCTCACCTGGGTCATGCGGGGAAGACGACGCAGGTCGCCAGGTCACGCGGGGTGGCCACGTCACCTGGGGTGGCCACGTCGCGTGGGGTCGTCAGGTCACGCGGGCCGGGGCCACACGCGCCACTCGCGCAGCGCCTCGGCCAGCCCCTCGGTCAGCGGCAGCCGGGCGACGTCCCGGGGCGAGCACCAGCGCGCCTCGGCCGCGTCGTCGGCGGCGGCCAGCGCGCCGCCCGTCACGGTCGCCAGATAGTCGCGGATCTCGTACGTCACCCCACCCGGGCCCGGCCGGTCCACGACGCCCGCCAGCCGCCCCACGGCCACACGCAGGCCCGTCTCCTCCAGCACCTCGCGCTCCAGGGCCATGGTGTCCGTCTCGCCCGGCTCGACCCGGCCGCCCGGGATCGACCACAGGCCCTCGCCCGGCGGGTGGCCGCGCCGTACGAGCAGCAGCCTGCCCTCCCCGTCCGTGATCACGGCGCCCACACAATTTACGCGCACCTGACCAACATTACGGCGACGGGACCGCCATGGCCTTGACGGCACGGTGCTCCACGACGCACCGTTGATGACTGTGAAAGCGGCTCCAACCTGCCCACGGTGCTTTGGCCCGCTTCACGGGCCCAACGCGTGGTCCAGCGCATGGCGGTGCGACGCGCACGGCGACGTGCTGCCCTTCCAGCCCCCGTACCCGGCCTCCGACGTCGCCGCCGAGGCGTTGCGCAAGAGCTCGGTCGTCCCCGTGTGGATGCCCTGGCCGCTGCCCGCCGGGTGGCTGGTCACGGGGTTCGCCGAGGCGGGCGACGAACGCAGCGGCGGCAGGGCCAGCGTGGTCGCGCTCAGCGGCCCGTCGCTCAGCCACGGGCCCGCCGACCTGCTGGTCGTCGCCGAGGAACCCGGCGTGGGGCTGGGGGCGGCGTTCGCCGGGCTGAGCGGCCCCGACCCGGGCGAGGGGTTCGACGCGGGGCCGCCGAACGCCAAGGTCGAGGTGCTGGGCCACCCCACGCCGCTGTGGTGCGTCGGCGGGGCGGCCGACCGCGCCGTCTACGCGGGCGAGGCGCTCGGCAACTGGATCTGGACGATCGCCTGGCCTGCCGACGCGGGCTGCCTGATCGCCCTTACCGATCTCAGCCTTCTCGACCTGCGCGATCACGAGTTCGACCTGCCTTTCGGCGCGTTCTCGCCACGGCTCGGCGGTTGAGCAGTACGCTGCGACGGCCGGACGGACTAGGCTTCGGAAGCGTGACAGCGCGTATCGAGCGAGTGGTGACCGAGGGCGTCGTCGACATCGACGGCGCCGAGCACAAGGTCGAGAACAACACGTGGATCGTGGGCGACGACGACGAGGTGATCGTCATCGACCCGGCGCGTGACGCCGACAAGATCCTGGAGAAGGTCGGCGAGCGTGAGGTGCTCGCCGTCATCTGCACCCACGGCCTGCCCGACCACGTCGGCGCGGCCATCGAGGTGGCCAGCCGTGACGAGGCCGTCATCGCCCTCCACCCCAAGGACAAGCCGCTGTGGCGGGAGACCTGGTCCGAGACGTGGCCCGACATCGAGATGGAGGACGACGGCGTCTTCGGCGTCGCCGACGTCCAGCTCGACGTCATGGAGACGCCCGGCATCAGCGCCGGCGGCGTGTCGCTGTACTCCGAGGCCCTGGGCGCGGTGTTCACCGGCAAGACGCTGCAGGCCGACGGCCCGGGTAAGCTCGGCGGCGAGTACCCCGCCCTGCCCGACCAGCTCACCGCCATCGGCGGGCGCCTGTTCACCCTGCCCGGTGAGACCAGGGTGCTGCCCGCCCACGGTGACGAGGTGACCATCGGCGATCTGGAGCCGCACTTCGACGACTGGGTGTCGGGATCGCTGACCCGCACCGCCGCCGCCGAGGAGGAGGGCCCGCTCACCGACGGCACCCGCATCGCCGGCATCAAGCTCGACCCGGACGACGACTAGGGTGCGAGGAAGCGCCGTCGCCCCCGACCGCGAGGAAGCGCCGTCGCCTGGACCGATGAGCGTCGGGGACGAAGCGATCAGAGCGACGAGGGAAGGCTGAGCATGGACCAGCTTCCCCTGGAGGGGATGCCGCGGCGGCTCTACTCGTGCACGCCGTCGCGGCTCAACACCTGGCTCGACTGCCGGCGCCGCTACCGGTTCACCTACCTCGACCGGCCCCAGCCGGCCAAGGGGCCGGCGTGGGCCCACAACAGCGTCGGCGCCAGCGTGCACAACGCGCTGGCCGGGTGGTGGCGCGAGCCGTACGAGCGGCGCACCCCGCTGACCGCGGCCGTCTTACTCACCAACGGGTGGATCAAGGAGGGCTTCCGCGACGAGGAGCAGTCGGCGCGCTGGCTCGGCCGCGCCCGTGACCTCGTCTCCGGTTACGTCAGCACCCTCGACCCCGCCGACGACCCGGTCGGCGTGGAGCGCACCGTCGCCACCCGTACCAAGGTCGTCGCGCTGTCCGGGCGGATCGACCGGCTCGACCGGCGGGGCGACGAGCTCGTGGTCGTCGACTACAAGACCGGGCGGCGTCCGCTCACCCAGGACGACGCCCGCTCCTCGCTCGCGCTGGCCGTCTACGCCATCGCGGCGTCCCGGATGATGCGCACGCCCTGTCACCAGGTCGAGCTGCACCACTTGCCCACCGGCGAGATCGTCGAGTGGCGGCACACGGACGAGTCGCTGGAGCGTCACCTGCGGCGGGCCGAGGAGGTGGCGGAGGAGGCGTCGGCCGCCGACGAGCGCTACCGCGAGGCCGTGGCCCAGCCGCCCGGCTCCACCCGTGGACGGGGCTCTCAGGGCCGGACAGGACAGAGCTGGGCGGGACAGGGCCGGGCAGGACAGGAACGGGCCGGGCAGGGACAGGCCGGGCAGGGACAGGCCGCCGCGCAGGAGCGGGCGGCGCAGGGGGCGGTGCCCCAGGTGCCGGCCGAGGTGGACGCGCTGTTCGCGCCCAACCCCGGGCCCATCTGCTCGTGGTGCGACTTCCGCCGCCACTGCCCCGAGGGCCGGACCGCCGGCCCCGACCGCAACCCCTGGGACGGCCTCGCCGAGTAGCCGCACCCGCCCTGATCCCTGGAAACGGCCTCACCGAGTAGCCGCACCCGGCCCTGACCCCTGGGACGGCCGGGCGCAGTAGCCGCACCCCGCCCTGACCCCTGGACGCCCGGCGGGTCAGCGGGGGAGCGGTTCGACTCCTGGGGCGCGGCGAGGCTTCGGGCCGTCACCCTGGGGCGCGGCGGGGGCTTGGGTTCGGGTGGGTCAGCCTTGGGCGGCGCGGGCTTGGGGTCCGGGTTCGGGTGGGTCAGCCCTTGGGCGGCGCGGGCTTGGGTCCGGGTGGCTGGGTCAGCCCTTGGGGGCGCGGCACGGGTCGGTCAGGCCGCGCAGCCCCCTGCTCACGTCATAACCGGCCGCGCCGAGCCGCTCGCGGCAGCCCCGCAGCATGGCCCGCGTGGCCGGCATGAACGCCCGGTCGTGCACCGGCTCCGGCAGGCTGTTGAACAGCAGCCGGAACGCCCGCAGCCCCGCCGTCACCAGAGCGGGAGGCACCTCGGGCAGCACGCCGTACATCCGCCGCGCCCACTCCGGCAGCGAGTAGTAGCACAGCGCCCCGAACGGGAAGTAGAGCGGCTTGCCCGCCGACAGCATCCGCAGCTCCCGCGGCAGCCGCGGCCACAGCAGGAACCGCACGGTCGCCGCGGCCTCCTCGGTGACGCGCAGCGACGGCCGCACCGCCTTGAAATAGGCGTCCATCTCGGCGCACGAGCCGGGCACGTCCTCGGCGTGCAGACCCACGTACGTGGCGCTCCTGCGCTGCTCGCTCAGGTAGCGGTCGGCCTGCTCCTCCGTGAGGCCGAGCCCCCCGCGCCGGGCCACCTCCAGGTACGACGACACCTCGGCGCAGTGCACCCACAGCAGCAGCTCGGGGTCGTCCACGCGGCGCGTCGCGCCGGTGACCGGATCGGTGGCCCGCAGGCTGCGGTGGATGCCCCGCACCCGCCGGCCGATCTCGGCCGCCTCCTCGGGGCTGCCGAACGTCACCCGGCCCACGAAGTCGGCCGTGCGGCGCAGCCGGCCGAACGGGTCGTCCTGGAAGGAGGAGTTCTGCCAGACGCCGCGCATGGCGACCGGGTGCAGCGCCTGGAGCATGAGGCCGCGGACACCGCCGACCCACATGGCGCGGTCGAGGTGGACCCGCCAGGTGGCGCTCTCGGGAGGTTGGACGACGATCTCGTCGATGCCGGCCATGATGGGCAGCAGGATTACACGGAGGCGGACCTGGTGTCCATGTGACGGGTCTCGGCCCGGTTCCAGAACCTGATGAGCGCCGCGGCCGTCGTCTCGGGGGCCTCCACGGCGGGCGAGTGGGCGGCGCCGGGCACCACCACGATCTCCGCGCCGAGCGCCTGGGCCATCTCGGCCTGCACGTCGGCCGGCCAGCCGTCGTCGTGCTCGCCGTACAGGACGAGCGTCGGCACCTCGACCTGACGCAGTTCCTCGGTGCGGTCGTGCATGCTCACGACCTCCTGCGCCATGCGCGACAGGCCGACGGGGGAGTTGGACAGCAGCCGCTTGCGCAGGAACGCCAGGATGTCGTCGGGCACCCCCGCCGACAGGGCCTCCGGCTCGAAGCTGTCGTGCCACACCTGCTCCAGGCCGAAGCGCGGCACCTCCTCCATGATCCGGCGGCTGGCGTGCGCCCGCCGCCCGACGATCGCGGCCGGGCCGGAGCTCATCAGCGTGTACGAGGCGAACTTCGTGCGCCCGTCGATGACCGCCTCCCGCGTGACCAGCCCGCCGAAGGAGTGGCCCACCAGGTGGAGCGGCTCGCCGTCGCCGACGATCTGGGCCAGCAGGTCGATGTCGGCGCCGAGCGCGGCGCAGGTGTAGGCGCCGGGGTCGTCGGGGCCGGGCGTCTCGTACTGCCCGCGCAGGTCGACCGCGAGCACCCGGCGGCCCGACTGGGCGAGCGTCTGCAGGACCGCGATGAAGTCTTCCTTGCTCCCGGTCAGGCCCGGCACCAGCAGGGCCGGCCAGCGCTCCACCACGCCGCTCACGGGTAGCGCCTCCAGAGCCGCGAAAGCGCCCTGGGGCGTTTCCAGCTTCAGCGGCGTGACGCCAGGTGGCAGGTTCAGGAATCGCGGCGTACTCACGTGGGGCAACAATACCCCGAGGTCAGCGCTCCGACACCGGCGAACGGAGGACGCTGGTGCGACTTCTGGCGACTTGCGCCGTCTGTCCTTCCTGAGCGGAAACGCGTCAGTGCTCCGGGAAGGAACGCTCAGGAGAAACGCGACGGGGCGCGCACCCCGGAAGGTGCGCGCCCCGCTCGCTCGTGCCCGCGCGTCAGCCGGCGCGGCGGCGACCGCCGCCACCGCCGCCGCCACGGGGCTGGCGGCGCTGCTGCTTGCGCTCCGTCGCCGCCGACGGCGCGATGTCGTCGTCGTCCGTGGCCAGGTCAGGCGACTGGAAGATCACCGTGAACGGGTTGGGCGGGATGATGCGCTCCGGCTCCGTGCGGACCGGAGGCGGCGGGGTGGACAGGAAGCTCGGCTCCGGCACGCGCTCGGCGACCGGCTCTGCCTCCCGCACCTCGCGCGCGGTCTCCCGCACCTCGGGCGCCGTCTCGCGCACCTGGCGCTCCGTCTCGCGCACCTCGCGGCGCTCGGTCTCCCGCGCCTCGCGCCGGCCGGTGTCGGCCTCGGCCTTCCGGGTCCGGCGCCTGGCGGTGTCCGTGGACTCCGTGGACTCCGTGGTGTCCGCGGTGCCCGTGACGTCGGCGGCCGGCTGGGCGGCCGCGCGGCGCGTACGGCGGCGCGGCTCGGCGGCCACGGCCTCCACCTCATCCGCGGAGATGATCGCGGGCGTCTCGTCGGTCCTGCGTGAGCGGTCGTCCACGAGCTCGACCTCCGGCGTCTCTACGGGAGCGTCTTCGGCCAGCCTGCCGCCACGGGTGCGGCGGCGCTGGCGTGGCGTGCGCGCCGGGCGCTCCTCGCGCTCCTCGCGCTCGTCACGACGGCGGCCACGGGTGCGGGAGCGGCCGGTCTCACCCAGGTCTTCCAGGCGCTCGGCCGACAGCCCCGCCCGCGAGCGGTTGGCGTGCGGCAGCACGCCCTTGGTGCCCTCGGGGATGCTCAGCTCGGAGTAGACGTGCGGGGACGTCGAGTAGGTCTCCTCGGGCTCGGCGAAGTCGAGACCGAGCATCTGGTTGATCATCTTCCAGCGGGTCAGCTCCTCCCACTCGACGAACGTGACCGCGATGCCCGTGCGCCCGGCCCGGCCGGTGCGGCCGATGCGGTGCACGTAGGTCTTGTCCTCGGTGGGGGCGTCGTAGTTGACCACGTGGGTGACGTCGTCGATGTCGATGCCGCGCGCCGCCACGTCGGTGGCGACGAGCACGTCGATCTTGCCGTTGCGGAACGCCCGGAGGGCCTGCTCGCGCTGGCCCTGCCCGAGGTCGCCGTGGACGGCCGCGACCGCGAACCCGCGGGTGTCGAGCTGCTCGGACACCATGTCGCAGGCCCGCTTGGTCTCGCAGAAGACCATGGTGAGCCCGCGGCCCTCGGCCTGGAGCAGCCGGGACAGGATCTCGATCTTGTCCATCCGGTGGACCCGCCACACGAGCTGGCGGACCTGCGGCGTGGCCTCGCCCTCGCCGCTGTCGTGCTCGGCGCGGACGTGGGTGGGCCGGTTGAGGTACTTGCGCGACAGCGCGACGATCTCGCCCGGCATGGTCGCCGAGAAGAGCATGGTCTGCCGCTGCTCGGGGATGAGCTTGAAGATCCGCTCGATGTCGGGCAGGAAGCCCAGGTCGAGCATGCGGTCGGCCTCGTCGAGCACGAGCGAGGTGATCTGGCTCAGGTCGAGGTGCTTCTGCTTGACCAGGTCGAGCAGGCGGCCGGGGGTGCCGACGATCACGTCGACCCCGGCCTTGAGCGCTTCGACCTGCGGTTCGTACGCGCGACCGCCGTACACGGTCAGGACTCGGGAGCCGAGCTTGCCCGCGGCCGTGACGAGGTCCTCGCTGACCTGCGTGGCCAGCTCGCGGGTGGGCACGACGACGAGCCCGCGTGGCTTCTTGCGGTTCTTGCGCGGCTTGCCGATGCTCTGGAGCATCGCGATGCCGAACGCGTAGGTCTTGCCGGTGCCCGTGCGGGCCTGGCCGATCAGGTCCTGGCCGCTCAGTGCGAGCGGGAGTGCCATCTCCTGGATCGGGAACGGCGTGGTGATGCCCTCGGTCTCGAGGGCATCGGCGATTTCTGGAGTGACTCCGAGGTCTCGGAAAGTCGTCAGCGTGGCCTGCCTCAGTCTCAAATGAAGGCGGGCCTGCCGGGACCGGATGGGCGGAAACGTTCGCCGTTGCCTGGGTCCTCGCGGTAGAGCCAGCCCTCTCGCGTCATTAGCGACCGCGGCCCGGGGAGTCGGGGGTTTTCGGGGGAACCCCCGAATTTACACAGTGCGGTCGCACTTTCACAGAGCAGTGTACTCGATACCACAACGCTGGCCGAGCTTCCGGATGTTCCCGAAGATTGCGCGAAGTACGCTGCGTTCCATGAAGGAGTCTCCTGGTGTGGTCGACCTGCTCGGTGTCCTGGCGTATGCCGAGCTCAGCGCGTTCGCGCGGATGACGGAGGACGCCGCGTCGCTGGCGCCCTCCCTGACGGACCGGGCCGCCCTGAGCGAGCTGGCCGTGGCGGAGTACGCGCACTTCCGGCTGCTGCGCGACCAGCTCGCCGAGCTGGGCGCCGATCCCGAGGAGGCCATGTCGCCGTTCGTGGCGGCGCTGGACGGCTGGCACGCCCAGACCGCGCCGGGCGACTGGCTGGAGGCGCTGGTCAAGGCGTACGTGGGGGAGGGGATCGCGCTCGACTTCTACCGCGAGGCGGCCAGGCGGCTGGACCCGCCGCTCGCCAAGCTGGTGGACGTGGTGCTCGCGGACGAGGGCCGCTCGCAGTTCGCGGTGGAGCGGGTCAGGGCGGCGCTGGAGGCCGACCCGGTCGCGGCGGGACGGCTGGCGCTGTGGGCGCGGCGGCTCGTCGGCGAGGCGCTCAGCCAGGGGCAGCGGGTGGCAGCGGCCCGGCCGGAGCTGGCGCGCATGCTGGTCCCGGACGACGCGGACGACCAGGCCGAGATCTCGCGGATGTTCGCCCGGCTGACGGAGGAGCACGGCAAGCGCATGACGGCCCTGGGCCTCTGACGACCCGGTGATGGCCATCACCGGCCCCGGCGGCCCAGGGCGAAAAGCCTGTGGCGAGCCGGTGACAATCCTGTGGCCGATGGCGGCCTCGGTGACGGCGGCGCAGGCGGGTGTGGTGGGTCAGGGGTGGTGGGCGCGCGTTCCCTGGCGGGCGAGGCGGCAGCCTCGGGGCGGCCGGCGGGCGGGCAGCGCCTCCCGCGGTGGTTCGGCGGCTGGGCAGCGTGCGCTCTCCCTGCGGAGCACGGGGCGCGAGGTCCAGCTGTCAGGTCCGCATCTCGTCAAGGAACCGCCGTGGCGGCGCCAGGCCCTCATACCGGCACGGTACAGCCGTTCGGGCTCGCGCGCCCGCCCGATGGGCGACGCCGTCGTGCCCGGGCGGGCACCGGATGAGCCGAGGGGGCCGCGCGGCCGGGGCCGGCGGGTGGCCCGGGCGGTGGCCTCGACGAGCGGGGCGCTCCGCGGCGGGCGTGCTCCGGTGGACGCGGCCCGGCGGGTGAGGGGAGGGACCCCCTCACGCGCCGGCGGGTGAGGGGGCGGACCCCCTCACCCGTGGCTCACGTCAGAGAGTGCCGCCGAAGCCGACCGGGCGGGACTCGTCCTCGCCGATCTCGACGAACCCCAGCGACGAGGTGGGCACGAGGACGCGCCTGCCCTTGACGTCGGTGAGCGCGACCACGCCCCGCTCGACCGCGAGGGCGTTCCTGATCTCCTCTTCGACCTGCTCGGGCGACAGCTCGGTCTCGATGACGAGCTCGCGGTGCACGGAACGTACACCGATCTTGACTTCCATCATGCTCCCTTTCGTGGTGCCTGTGGACGCGGCCGCTCCGAGCTCGCGCTCGACGGGGGCTGGCACTCTCATGGTCACCCCTCAGGGGGCCGGGCGGGTGGGGTGATCGCGCCCAGCGAACGGGTTAAGCCGTACGCGGAAAACCGCTGATGCCGCGCCAGGCGAGCCGGGCGACGAGCTGCTCGGCCGCCTCCTTGGGGATGGAGCCGTGCGTGGTGACCCAGTAGCGGGCGCTCACCTCGGCCATGCCGACCAGGCCGACGCCCAGGAGGTGGGCCTCGTCGCTGGTGCAGCCGGTGTCCTCCTGGATCACCGCGCTGACCATCTCCGCGCACTCGCGCAGCGAGCGCTCCACCCGCTGGCGCACCGGCGCGACGTTGCGCAGGTCGGACTCGAACACCAGCCGGAACGCCTCGCCCTGGGTGGAGACGAAGTCGAAGAACGCCGCGAACGTCGCCTGCACCCGCAGCTTGTTCTCGTGGGTGGAGGCGAGGGCCTCGCGGCACCGGTTGACCATGTCGTCCACGTGCATGTCGAGCAGCGCGAGGTACAGCTCCAGCTTGCCGGGGAAGTGCTGGTAGAGCACCGGCTTGCTGACCCCGGCCCGGTCGGCGATCTCGTCCATGGCGGCCGCGTGGTAGCCGTTCTCGACGAACACTTCCTGGGCGGCGCTGAGCAGCTGCCGGCGGCGGGCGAGTCGGGGCAGCCGGGTGCCCCGGGGCTTGGCGTCCGGGGTTGCTGTCACGCGGGTCTCCCAAGGGTCTGTCAGTGTGCCGTGTTGGCACATCCTACGTGCGGGTCAGGCGGCCTCACCGGTAGTCGTCGTCATCGAGGTCCACGACGCGGTCCTGGTCGGCCGCGTCGGCGGGGTCGGCCTCCAGCGGAAGGTAGGGGCGCCGGGCATCCGTGTCCTCGCGGGCGGGACGCTGCTGATCCAGGGCGTCGGCCTCCGGCGCCTCGATCGACATCTCATCCTCCTCCTCGAAGGTGCGGTCGTCGTCGATCTCCGACATGTGAAGTCCCCTTCCAGGTGTGGGCCGTCACCAGAGTGTGTGGACCGTCACCAGACTACGCCCGGGCGAACAGATCGCCGTGTTCCGCGACCCGGTCGAGCACGTCGGGGGCGGTGAACACCAGGTCGTCGGGGTGTTCGCAGCCCTCGACCTCCTCCCAGAGCAGGGGCGTGGAGACGGTCGGGTGCTGCCGGGCGCGCAGCGAGTAGGGCGCCACGGTCGTCTTGGCCGGGTTGTTCTGGCTCCAGTCGATGAACACCTTGCCGGGACGCGCCCTCTTGGCCATGACGCTCACCACCTGGTCCGGGCGCTCCTTCTCCAGGAGCTGGGCGAGCCGCTTGGCGTACGCGGACGGCTCCTCGCGGCAGTCCCAGCCGGCGTACAGCTGCATGCCCTTGTTGCCGCTGGTCTTCGGCCGGGCGGTCAGCCCCTCGGCGCGCAGCACGTCGCGCAGCAGGAGCGCCACCTCGCAGCACTCGACGACGGTGGCCGGCGGACCGGGGTCGAGGTCGAAGACCAGCGTGTCGGGCGGCAGCGCCGCGCCGTCGCCGGAGACCCGCCACTGCGGGACGTGCAGCTCCAGAGCGGCCAGGTTGGCGTAGTAGGCGAGCGTCGGCAGGTCGTCGACGACGGCGAAGTCGATGGTCTCGCGGTTCTTGGTGCTGCCGGGAGCCGGGAGGCGCACCCTGCGCACCCAGCCGGGGGTGTGCTCGGGGGCGTTCTTCTCGAAGAAGAACGGGCCCTCGACGCCGTTGGGGTAGCGCTTGACGGTCAGCGGGCGGCCCCGCAGGTGGGGGAGGAGGACGGGCGCGACGCGGGTGTAGTAGTCGATGACCTCGGCCTTGGTGAAGCCGTCCTCGGGATAGAGGATCTTGCCGAGGTTGCTGAGCACCAGCTCGCGCCCGTCGACGCGGACGGGGACCTTGCTCACCGGGCGACCTCCGTTCTCGCACGCGTCAGGCCACCTCCCCGGCGAGATCGGGTCTAACCCTGCGCGGCCCCTGAACGTGGGCCCGCGGTCAGGCGGTGGCGCGCCGCTCGCTCCCGGAGCGCAGCCGCAGCAGCACCACGCCGTACATCCGGTCCGCGGGGCACAGGCCCCACTGCTTGGAGTCCTCCGAGTACGGGTTCTCCCCGCGCAGCACCAGCATGCCGGGCGGCACGCGGTCCGGCCGGTCCCCCGGCACCCAGGACGGCACCGGGTCGCCGGCCGCCGCGACGACCCGCTTGACGTACCAACCGGCGGCTCCCGACAGGTCGGCGGGCCCGTCCCAGCCCGTACGCGGGTCGGGCCGCTGGACGACCACGATCCGGCCGGCCCGGGCCCGGCGCCGGTGGCGCAGCACCAGCAGCACGTCGCCGTGGAGCAGGGCCGGGGTCATGCTGCCGCCGCGCACCGTGACGGTGGACAGCAGCAGCCGGGCGGCCGCCGCGGCCCCCGCGACCAGGGCCGCCGCGCCGGCCCAGCCCAGGGCCTGGCTCATCCGGCGGCCACCGAGGCCGGCACGTCGCCCTCACCGGCGCCGCCCGGCGAGGGCGGGGCCGGGTCCTCCTGGTAGCCCTCCGCCTGGGTGCGGAACAGCTCGGCGTAGACGCTGCCCGGGGAGGCGAGGAGGGAGGCGTGGTCGCCGCTCTCCAGGACCCGGCCGTCCTGCACGACGACGATCCGGTCGGCCCGGCGGACGGCGCTGAGCCGGTGGGAGACCAGGACGCTGGTGGAGCCCGCGCGCAGCTCCCGCAGCCGGTCGTGGACCGCGGCCTCGGCCACCGCGTCGAGGCCGGAGCTGGGCTCGTCCAGGATCATCAGGTCGCGGCCCTGGCGCATCAGCCCGCGGGCCAGCGCCAGGCGCTGCCACTGCCCGCCGGAGAGGTGGACGCCGCTCGTCCGCGCGGTCTCCTCGTCGTCGCCCTCCTCTCCCTCGTGGAACACCCTGCTCAGCATCGTCCGGTAGCCGGCCGGGAGCCGTTCGACGGTCTCGTGGATCCCGGCGCGCTCGGCGGCGGCCCGGATCCGGTCCGGGTCGTCGATGGCCTCCAGGTCGCCGAGCCCGATGTTCTCGGCCGCGGTGAGGTCGTAGTCCATGTAGTCCTGGAACACCGCGCCGATCCGCTGACGCAGCCGCGCCACGGGGACGTCGCGGATGTCCACGCCGTCCCACAGCACGGAGCCGCGCTGCGGGTCGTAGAAGCGGCACAGCAGCTTGACCAGCGTGCTCTTGCCGGCGCCGTTGAGCCCGACCACGGCCAGGCTGGTGCCGTGCGGGATGGTCAGGTTCAGCCCGCGCAGCACCCACGGGGAGTCCTCGCCGTAGCGGAACCACACGTCGCGCAGTTCGATGGAGTGGGCCAGCGGGGCGAGCTCCCGGGGCCGCGAGGGGGCGACCAGGTCGTCGCGCACCCCGACCACCGTCAGATAGTGGTGGAAGACCAGGGCGGACTGATGGCCCATGGCGATGCCCTGCACCAGGACGCCGAGTCCCGACTGGAGCCCGGCCAGCGAGGCGATGAAGACGGACACGTCGCCGACGCTGATCGTCCTGGTGGCCGCGGCGTACACGGCCCACAGCAGCCCGCCGGCCGACAGCAGCGCCCCGAGGACGGCGAGGGCGACCTGGACGCGCACCACTCCGCGCTCCAGCCGGTCCTCGGCGTCGTTGGTCGCGCGCAGCTCGGTGAGCATCCGGCCGTGCAGGAAGCCGCCCAGCCCGAAGAGGCGGACCTCCTTGGCGGCCTGCAGGTCCGTGAGCAGCATCTGGTAGAAGATCTTGCGCCGCATCCCGGGGCTGGTGCGCCACAGCAGTCCCGCCCGCCGCCGGCTCAGCGTCAGATGGGCGATCAGCGCGGGGGCGGCGGCCAGCAGCGCGGCGCCGGTCATGAGCGGGCTGATCGCCACCAGCGTGCCCAGGAACCCGGCGACGCCCAGCGTCCCCTGCAGGGTGGACAGGCCCATCTGGACGAGCTGGTCCGGGGCGTGCTCGGCGGACTGCTGGGCCAGCCGCAGCCGGTCGTGGAAGCGCGGCTCCTCCAGGCGCGCGAGCCCGCTCATCCGGTTGACCGCGGCGAACAGCTGGTCCTGCGAGCGCAGGCCGATGGCGCGGCGGGCGCGCCCCTGCGCGTAGTCCCTGATGGCCGAGGTGGCGGCCATCGCGATGCCCAGGGCGCCGATGCCGGCCGCCATCCACACCAGTGCCCCGGTACGGGGAGAGGGAAGGGTGATCTCGTCGAGCGCGAGCTTGGTCAGCCAGGCGGTGGCCACCGGCGCCATGCCGCCGATCACCGCGGTGGCGAGCTGGAGGAGCAGCATGCCGGGGCAGGCACGCCAGGCGAGCGCGTAGGCCGCCTTCATCCCGCGGGCGATGGAGACTCCGGCCCCCGTCACGCCGTCGTCGTCGCTCGCGCCGTTCACGCCCTTCACGCCGTCGTCGCCGTTCATGACGCCGACGGCCGCGCGGTCGCGTCCAGGCCCCGCAGGCCGACACTGGCGGCGGTGGCGACCCCGTCGGGGCCGTAGTGGGCGAAGCCGGGGTAGAAGCGGATCCCGAAGGCGGACCCGACGGGCGCGTCCAGGAGTTCGGCGACCACATGGTCGGCGACTCCCGCGAGCCGGGCGGCCAGCTCGCTGCCGGCCGCGTCGACGCCGACCACGGTCGCCAGCACCTGGCCTCCCGCCTCCCGCACCCGGCGCGCGTGCTCGGCGAACTCCGGCACGCTGTCGTCGCAGGCCGAGCAGTCCAGCGACAGGAACGCGACCAGCGCCGGCCGGCCGGCCAGGTCGTCGCCGGTCACCGTGGCGCCGCCGACGGTGGTCGCGGTGAAGCCGGGCATCCGGTCCCCGGGGGCGATGCCGAGGTCCGGCTCCCCGTGGACGGGGACGGGGCCGGGGCCGTGGTGCCGGCCGGCCGCGGCGCTCACCCGGGCTCGCCAGCGCCGCGTCAGGGCCATGGTGAGCGTGAGGTTCAGCGCGGTGAGCACCGCGACCAGGACTACTCCTGCGACGAGGTATTCCACGGATGTCCTTTCCGGCTCCGGCACCGTCTCACCGGCCACGACCGGGGGACCGGGACCGATCAGGGGGAGGACGGCGGCGTGGCCGCCCTCGGCGAGGGCGGCCACGCGGCGCGTCAGGCAGGCTGACGAGGGGCGGGCGTCAGCAGTAGTTCATGCTGTAGCTGTACCAGGCGCCGCAGTGCTTGACGCAGGCGCCGTTGATCGTGCAGGTCCGGCCGAAGCACACGCCGCCCTGGATCTTGTACTCCATCCAGGAGTCCGGCGGGCAACCGGCGTCGGCGGTGGTCGTGGGGAGCAGCGCCTCGACGGCGCGGGAGACGCGCCGGGTCAGGTTCTGGAGCATGATCTCTCCTTGGGGGTGTGAGGTGATTTCCTTCCACACACGGTCCGGACGCCGCCACGAAAGGGTCTGACGCGGCGGCCACGGCCCGTGCGGGCATGGGGAGGCCCTTCAGGGCGCTAGGGGGCGACCAGCTCGGTCCGCAGGGCGGCGAGGCCGGCGCCCGCCGAGGTCACCACGCCGTTGCGGTCGTACCAGGCGTAGGTGGGGTAGTGCTTGGTTCCGTACCGCTTCGACAGCTCGGCCGCCGAGTCCTCGGCGATCACGATGTCGACCACGTCGCCGAGCAGCGCGGCCAGCTCGCTGCCGGCCGAGTCGTCTCCGTGGACGATCGCCAGCGAGATCCCGCCGGTGGCCCGCAGCCGTTCGGCGTGTCCGGCGAAGAGCGGCACGGCCTCGACGCAGGCCTTGCAGGTGAGCGAGAAGAATCCGACCAGGGTCTCCTTCCCGAGCAGGGTGCGCTCGGTCACGGTCGTCCCGTCGAGGGCGGGGGCGGAGAAGGCGGGGATCCGGTCGATCATCCGGATGGCGGCGGCCTGGCCGGGCGCGCCACCGCCGCCCATGGCTTCGAGCGCTCGCCACCGGCGGAGCATGACCAGGAGGATCGCCAGGTTCAGCAGGCTGACGACGCCGACCAGGATCAGCGCCACCACAGCGAATGTCACGACATGCGTCCTCTCCGACAACCTACGAGCACCCGTACGCCGCGGCCACCCGTCGATGATCACGCAAATCAGGTCTAACCGCAATGCCCAATATTTAGGGCCCGGTTTGCTGGTGTCATGCGTTGTTGTTGAGTGTCGCTTTTTGCCGTGTTTGGTGGTGTAAATGGTTATGTCAAGCATCGTGGGGTGCCGTCGCCACGGCAGGTGGGAGATCTGACGTGGCGTCGGGTATGGCATTGGTTGCCCCGTGACGGGTATGTGCTCGTTGGCCAGTCGCCTGTTACCGCTTGAGGAGTGACCATGCGCAGCATCTGGAAGGGTGCGATCTCCTTCGGGCTGGTCACGATCCCCGTCAAACTCTTCTCCGCCACGGAGCAGAAGGACGTCGCCTTCCACCAGGTCCACCGCGAGGACGGCGGCCGGATCCGCTACAAGCGGGTCTGCACCGTCGACGGCGAGGAGGTCCCCTATTCCGACATCGCCAAGGGGTACGAGCTGGCCACCGGCGAGATGGTGGTGCTGACCGACGAGGACTTCGAGGACCTGCCGCTCAGCACGTCGCGCCGCATCGACGTGCTCCAGTTCACCCCCGCCGAGCAGATCGACCCCATCTACTTCGCCAAGGCGTACTACCTGGAGCCGGACGCGCAGGGCGCCAAGCCGTACGTGCTGCTGCGCGACGCGCTGGAGAGCTCGGGACAGGTAGCGGTCGTCAAGGTGGCGCTGCGCCAGCGCGAGTCGCTGGCGACGCTGCGGGTGCGCGACGGGGTGTTCGTCCTGGAGACCATGCTCTGGCCGGACGAGATCCGCAAGCCGGACTTCGAGTTCCTGGAGGAGGACATCGAGGTACGGCCGCAGGAGCTCAAGATGGCCGAGTCCCTCATCACGACGATGGAGTCGGACTTCGACCCCACGGAGTACCGCGACGCCTACCGTGAGGCGCTCCAGCAGGTCATCGAGGCCAAGGTGGAGGGCAGGGAGGTCGTCGCGCCGCAGGAGGCCGAGGAGGAGGGCGGCCCGGCCGTGGACCTGATGGCGGCGCTGCGGGCCAGCGTGGAGGCCGCCAAGCGGGAGCGCGGCGGCGAGCCGGCCAAGGGCAGGAAGCCGGCGGGCCGGGCCGCGTCCGGCGGGGGCAAGGGCACGCGCAAGGCGGCAGACAAGCCCGAGGAGAAGGCCGAGGAGAAGGCCGCGCCCAAGCGCAAGGCCCGCAAGTCCGCCTGACCGGCGCCCGGTCAGGCGAGCAAGGTGTGTGAACGCCTGCAGCGCGGCATGGCGAGTGCCTGTGCCCGCGCGGTTGCTCCGTGGGAGGGCGGGGCCCTCCGGGCAGCCACGACGGACACAGGCACTCAGGGACGAGCACGGAGCTCACTCCGGACGGACGCGGCCGCGAGGCTCACCGCCCGGTCGAGTTCTCACTCCAGTGGTCGCTCAGACCTCAGTTTCCGGGAGGGCCGGGCGGGAAGTCGTCGTCCTCGTTGTGGTTGCGGTTGACGGCGATGGCGTCGGCGTCGGCGCGGTTGTCGTTGTCGTTCGTGTTGTTGTTGTTGATGTGCAGGCGGATCCGCACCTTCTGACGACCGTGACCGCCGAAGCCGTGGCCGCCCCAGCCGCCGCAACGCCAGCGGCAGCCACAGCCCCAGCTGTGCCCACACGTGGCGGCGCCGGTCGTGCCGACGGAGGCGCTGGCGCTCGACGTGGTCGTGGCGGCGACCAGCGTGACGAAGCCGCCGGAAAGGACCGAGGCGGCCGCGAGGCCGGCCATCGCTCGCTTGAACATGGATTTCCCCCGAAAAATGGTGAGTGAACGCGCCATCCGTGCGCTCTGCTCGCGCTACGGGAATGGCAGTTGTCGCGCGTCTGTGGTGATGCCTGAGGCGCGGAAAGACAGGCTGGAATTTTCTCCGTTCCAGCTACGGATCGAGCGTCTTTTCTGCGCCGCCCTTTGTCAGGGAGGGGGGTCGTCGCTCGCCCGGCGAACGACGACCCCGATGAGCACGAGCGCTCAGGAAAGGTGAACGCGGAACCCACCCCGGCCGGAAAGAGCCGCACGGACGACGTGCCCCGGCCGGCCTGGCGCTCCGGTCGAGCGCTTCAGCCTTCGGCCGAGGCTCAGTCGTCGTCTTCCTCGCCGTTGCGGTTGACGGCGACGGCGTCCGCGTCAGCGCGGTTGTCGTTGTTGTTCACGTTGTTGTTGTGGATGTGGATGTGGATCTTCACGCGCTGGTGGCCACGACGGCCGCCCCAGCCGCCGCCGCCCCAGCCGCGGAAGCCGCAGCCCCAACGGCGCCAGCAGCCCATGCTGAAGTCGCTGGAGGCGCTGGTGACGGTGGTGGCGCCGGCGGACGACGCGGTGGTCAGCGCGCCGACGGAGACCACGCCACCGGTCGCGGCGGTGGCCAGCGCGAGGCTTGCGATTGCGCTCTTGAACGTGGGCATTGAGTTCCCCCCTAAAGGATCGGTTGCCCTGGTTCTTCGGCATTTTTCGTTGCTAACGGAATATGCCGTGGATGTTGGCCAAAAGCCCCATCCGTGGCTTTTCATTTCCGGCGAGTGAGCGCGGCAAACGAGACTCTGGCCCTTTTGCTATACCCTAACGCTCCCATTGCTGTTATTAAGTGTTTATGAAATGAATTGCCATGAAATGTCCGTTTTGTGTGGGGGGTTCGACGGGTTCGGCGCTCCCGCGAAGGCGGCCAATTCCCGATAAATGCACTTAAGGCGTGTTGTGCCCCGATATGACCCGGAATGGTGTGGAATGGCATGATGTGTGGGTCGGTCGTATCGTGGAGCGGGCGAACGAGGAGGGCGCATGGCAGCAGAGCCGATCCCGCACTGGCCAGGACGCATGGTGGGCTCGGTGCACGTCAGATCCACCCCGGACGGCGCCCCCGACCAGGCCGTGTTCGTCCACGGGCTGGCCGGGTCCGCCACCAACTGGACCGACCTCATGGACGAGCTCAAGGACGACGTCACCGGCCACGCCATCGACCTGCCGGGAGCCGGGCACTCGCCCGCGCCCGAGGACGGCGACTACAGCGTCGCCGGGCACGCCCGTGCCGTCGTCGGCCTGCTGGAGCGCACCGGCCCGGCCCACCTGTTCGGCAACTCGCTCGGAGGAGCGGTGTCCGTCCGCGTCGCCGCCGACCGGCCCGACCTCGTGCGCTCGCTCACGCTCGTCTCGCCCGCGCTGCCCGACCTGCTGCCCCGGTACGGGCCGGTCCGCGTGGCCGCCGCCGCGACCCCGCGGCTCGGCGAGTGGTTCATGGACAAACTGCGGCTGATCCCCCCGGAGCAGCGCATCAGCGCCTCGTTCGCGATGGTGTGGGCCGATGTCGACGCCGTCCATCCCGTACGGCTGCGCGACGCGATCGAGGAACTGCGCTGGCGCGACGACCTGCCGTACGCCGTGCCCGCCATGATCGGCTCGGCCCGCGGCATCGTCGCCGAGTACTTCCGGCGCGGCGAGGACACCCTGTGGCGGTGCGCGGCCCGCGTCCAGGCGCCCACGCTCATCGTGCACGGCCGGCACGACCGGCTCGTCCGGCCGGCCATGGCCGCCAAGGCGGCCCGCACGTTCCCGCAGGTCAGGCTGGTGCTGCTGCCGCGCGCCGGGCACGTGGCGATGATGGAGATGCCCGCGGTGGTCGCCGCCGAGGCCCGGCGTCTGATCAGTGAGACGCGATTGGGGAATGCCCCGGTCACCGGCTAGGTTCCAACCTGAGGAACGTGAGATGGGTCCCCCTGGAACGGGAGCGTAGAAAGTGTCGTTGCCACCTCTGGTCGAGCCGGCCGCCGAGCTGACCGTTGACGAAGTGCGCCGCTACTCACGCCACCTGATCATTCCCGACGTGGGGATGGCCGGGCAGAAGCGGCTGAAGAACGCCAAGGTGCTCTGTGTGGGCGCGGGCGGCCTCGGGTCGCCGGCACTGCTGTACCTCGCGGCCGCCGGCGTCGGCACCCTCGGCATCATCGACTTCGACGTCGTCGACGAGTCCAACCTGCAGCGCCAGGTCATCCACGGGCAGTCCGACGTGGGCCGGCCGAAGGCCGAGAGCGCCGCGGCGAGCGTCCGCGAGATCAACCCCCTGGTCGAGGTCGTCGTCCACAACACCGCGCTGACCACCGACAACGTCATGGAGATCTTCTCCGGCTACGACCTCATCGTCGACGGCACCGACAACTTCGCGACCCGTTACATGGTCAACGACGCGGCGGTCCTGCTCGGCAAGCCGTACGTCTGGGGCTCCATCTACCGCTTCGACGGCCAGGCGAGCGTGTTCTGGGCCGAGCACGGCCCCTGCTACCGCTGCCTCTACCCGGAGCCCCCGCCTCCCGGCATGGTGCCGTCGTGCGCCGAGGGCGGCGTGCTCGGCGTGCTGTGCGCGTCCATCGGCTCCGTCCAGGTCAACGAGGCCATCAAGCTGATCACCGGCATCGGTGACCCGCTCGTGGGCCGGCTGATGATCTACGACGCCCTGGAGATGAAGTACCGCGACGTCAAGGTCCGCAAGGACCCCGAGTGCGTGCTGTGCGGCAAGAACCCGACCGTCACCGCGCTGCTCGACGACTACGAGGCGTTCTGCGGCGCGGTCTCCGACGAGGCCGCCGAGGCCGTCTCCGGCTCCACGATCACCGCGCTGGAGCTCAAGGCCATGCAGGACAACGGCGAGGACATCTTCCTCGTCGACGTCCGCGAGCCGAACGAGTACGAGATCGTCTCCATCCCGGGCGCCACGCTCATCCCGAAGGGCGAGTTCCTCAACGGCTCGGCCCTGGAGCGGCTGCCGCAGGACAAGCGCATCGTGCTCCACTGCAAGTCGGGCGCGCGCTCGGCCGAGGCGCTGGCGATCGTCAAGAACGCCGGCTTCTCCGACGCCGTCCACGTCGGCGGTGGCGTGGTGAGCTGGGTCAAGACCGTGGACCCCAGCCTGCCGTCCTACTGACCGGCGCCTGCTCACCGGACCGGCCGTCCCCTCGGGGCGGCCGGTCCGCTCGCATGCGGGGACCCCGGAGGGCTGGTCGACGGGGGATCTTGTGGTGGGCGGTCCGGTGATAGACCGGTTTCGGGTGCCGGTCCGGTTTCCCGGGATGGCACCGGGTCGCCCGCATTAAGGTCGAAGCCGTGGACATCGCCCGCCCCTGCTGGCCGGCCCTCGTGGCGGCCTCCGCGTTGACGCTCGTCTGCGCGGTGACCGCCGGGGTGGCCGCCGGGGCGGCGGGCACCGAGCTGACCCGCGGGCCGAACACCGCCGAAGTGCGCGCCGCCGTCCAGCGGGAGACGGCCGAGCGCTGGCGCACCTGGGCCGCGGGCCGCGTCTTCCCCGCCCGCCTGCCGTACTCCGCCGAGCAGGGCGGCACCGAGCAGGCCAGCCGGATCGGCATCTCCCCGCGTACGAGCTGCGCCGGGGTCGTGGACGCCGCCGCGGACGGCGCGCTGCGGGCGGCGGGGTGCCGCGCGGTGCTGCGCGCCACCTACATCGACGCGCTGCGCGGCGTGCTGGTCACGGTGGGCGTCGCGGCGTTCCCCGACGAGCGCGCCGCCGCCCGCGCCGGCGCGGCCTTCCCCCAGGCGGGCGAGCCGGTGCCCGGCCTGCGCCCGCTCGCCTTCCGCGGCACGGTCGCCGACCGTTTCACCCCCTCCGTACGGCAGGCCGGGTCCGTCCACCAGGCCGGCCCGTACGTCGTGCTGACCACGGCCGGACAGGCCGACGGGCGGCCCGCGAGCACGGCGGGGGAGCAGCGGCCGGCGGTCTTCGCGTTCGGCGGCGAGCTGGCCGCGCACGTCCTGCACCGCCTGACCGCGCCCCGCCTGCCCGACTGCGCCGCGCCGGAGTGGCAGTGCTGACCCGCCTTCCGCTGGCCCGCCTTCCGCTGGTCCGCTCCCCGCTGGCCGGCTCCCGGATGACGCGGGCGGCCGGGGTCGCGGCGGCCGGGGTGGTGCTGCTCGGCGCGTCGCCGGCGACGGCCGCCTCCGCGACGGCCGCCTCCGCGACGGCCGCCTCCGCGACGGCCGACGACGTGCGCGGCGGCCAGCAGCCCGTCCTCGACACCCTCGAACTGCCCAGGGCGTGGCGGGCCACCAGGGGCGGCGGCGTCACCGTGGCCGTGCTCGACTCGGGCGTGGACCCGCTCCACCGCGACCTGGCCGGCTCGGTGACCGTCGGCAAGGACTTCACCAAGGGCGCGAACCCTCCGGGCGTGCGCCCTCTCCGGCTGCACGGCACGTACATGGCCTCGCTCATCGCCGGTCACGGGCACGGCCCGGGCGGCTCGCGCGGCGTCATCGGCGTCGCCCCCGAGGCGGAGATCCTGTCGGTGCGGGTGATCCTGGAGGACGAGGAGCGGGGGTTCCGCGTGTTCGACACCGACCCGCGCTTCGAGGACGTGATGGCGCGGGGCATCCGCTACGCCGTGGACCGCGGCGCCGACGTGATCAACCTGTCGCTGTCCAAGGACCTGCCGAGCCGGGAGGAGCGCGCCGCGATCCGGTACGCCATCGACAGGGGCGTCGTGCTGGTCGCCGCCGCCGGCAACGACGGGGCGCGCCGCCCGGGCCGCGCGGCGCCGTACTCCTACCCGGCGGCCTTCCCCGGCGTGGTCGCGGTCGGCGCGACGGACGGGCGGCTGCGGCGCGCGACGTTCTCCAACGGCAACTCCTCGGTGGTGGTGGCCGCGCCCGGCGTGGACATCCTGGGCGCGGGCCCGGGCGACCAGTACTGGATCGGCCGGGGCACCTCGCAGGCGACCGCGCTCGTCTCCGGGGTGGCCGCCCTCATCAAGGCCGAGTGTCCGCGGCTGTCGCCGCCGCTGGTGGCCCGGGCGCTCACCGCGAGCGCCACCGACCGCCCGCCGGGCGGCTACGACACGGGCACCGGGTTCGGCGTCGTGAACGCCCGCCGCGCCCTGGCCGAGGCCCGCCGGCTGGCCCGCCACACCGAGACCGCGACCGGGGGCCAGGCCCAGGACCCGGCCTCGCCCGTCGGTGGCGGGGCGGCGGTCCCCGTCCGCGTGGTCGCCCGCGACCGGGACAGGGCCCGGGTCTACGGCGTCGTGGCCGCCGTGGCGGCGGGTGGCGCGCTGGCCTCGATGGCCACCATGTACCTGCTGGTCAGGCGCGTGCGCCGCGCACACAACCCCCAAGACGCATGATCCGCGTACCAAGGGGGACGACATACACACGGAGCGATCCTGGGAACGAGGCGGTGGTGAAGGCACGTAGGACCACTTCGGGGCTGCCCCGCGCCGGTGGGACGCCGGGACGGCCGAATCCCCTCGGCGCCCGTTCCGGCCGCCGTTCGCGGGTGCGCGGCTGGCCGGCCGCGGGCACCCGCGCCGGCGCGGCCGCCCGGGAACGCGCCGAGCGGGAGGCGCTGCGGCGTGGCGTGCGCTACCGCCGCTGGTTCGTCGTGCTCGTGGGCGCCGTCATGGCCATGTCGGCCGTCGTCGTGCTGCTCGGCACCGTCGGGCTGCTCGCCGAGACCCGCTCCCGTCCCCTGACCCCCGCCGAGCAGAGCCGCTACAAGCAGGAGGAGATCGCCCGCCGCTGGCAGGCGTGGCCGGCGACCGGGGTGTTCCCCGAGGAGGTCAAGTACCAGGGGCTCGACAGCGCCCAGCAGTACGCCAGGCGGGTCGGCATCGCGCCCGAGACCGCGTGCCGCGACGGCGTGGACGCCTCGGTGGCCGCGATCCTCGACGACCACGGCTGCGTGAGCATGCTGCGGGCCACCTACGTCGACCAGACCGCCACGTTCGTGTTCACGGTCGGCGTGGCCGTGCTGAGGGACGAGGAGTCCCGGGTGTCGGCGGCCGAGCAGCTCACCCAGGACGACCGGGTGGGCGTGCTGCCCGTGGCGTTCCCCGGCACGGTGACCGAGCGGTTCGGCACCGAGCAGCGCCAGCGCGCCGGCTGGGTGGGCGCCGGGCCGTACCTCGTGTTCTCGACCGCGGGCTACGCGGACGGGCGCACGCGCGCGGCCGTGCCGCCGGAGGAGATCCTGCACAGCGAGCTGTGGCCGGCCGCCAGGTCCATCGGCAACCAGATCGCCTACTTCCTCGCCGACCCGCCCAAGGTCCCGCCCTGCACCCAGGGGAACGTGTGCTGACCGCCGCCGTCCGCGTGCTCGCCGCCGCGCTCCTTTCCCTGCAGTCCCCCGCGAACGTCCCCGTGCGCGACCAGCAGCAGTGGGTGCTGGACGCGCTCAACGTCGGGCAGGCGTGGACCGTCACCAAGGGCAAGGGCGTCACCGTCGCCGTCATCGACAGCGGCGTGGACCCGAAGCTCAAGGAGCTGCGCGGCAAGGTGACCGCCGGGCCGGACATGAGCCTGTCGTCCGTGGAGCGCGCGGCCCGGCCCGGTGCGCACGGCACCGCGATGGCCGCGCTCATCGCGGGCACGGGAGCCGGGGACGGCCTGATCGGCGTCGCGCCCGAGGCGCGGATCCTGTCCGTGCCGCTGGAGGTGGCCGAGCAGCCCGCCGACGGCTCCATCGAGCCGCGGCCCGCCCCCCGGCCCGACGGGGAGTCCGGCCTGGAGAGCCCGCTGGCCAGGGGGCTGCGGTACGCCGCCAACCACGGCGCCCAGGTCGTCAGCATGTCGATCGGCGGCTACGGACCGCTCAAGTCCGAGCGTGAGGCCGTCTCGTACGCGCTGAGCAAGGGCGTGGTGCTGGTCGCCGCCGTGGGCAACGACGGGCAGACCCGCTACGCCCAGGCGAACGGCACCTCCTACTGGAACTTCCCCGCGGGCTACCCGGGCGTCATCGGGGTGGCCGCCGTGGACAAGCAGGGCAGGCGGGCCGCGTTCAGCAGCGACAACCTGTCGGTCCTGGTCGCGGCGCCCGGCGTGGGCGTGCCCGTGGCCCGGCTCGGCGGCGGCTACCAGCCGTCCGAGGGCACCAGTCCGGCCGCCGCGCTGGTCGCGGGCGTGGCCGCGCTGATCAAGGCCCGCCATCCGGGGCTGCCGCCCGAGCGGGTGGCGCAGGCGCTGTCGTCGAGCGCCCGGGGCCGTCCCGCCGCCGGGTACGACGACAAGATCGGCTTCGGCGTGGTCGACGCGGGCGCCGCGCTCAACGCCGCCGACCGGCTGGCCGCGGCCAAGCCAGGGCCGGACGTGTCCGACGACCTCCACTTCGGCCAGGGCGTGGACTCCCCGGTGCCGTCGCGGCCGGGGCCCGAACCGTGGCGGCTCTGGCTGTTCGGCGGGGCCGCGCTCGTGGCGCTGGTCACGTTCAGCGGGGCGGTCATGGCGCTCAATCAGCGTAGAAGGTGAAAGATCCGCTATGGTCCCGCGTCATGGGATACGAGCTGCGCGTGGTCCGGCAGGCGCCGATCGCCTACGCCGACCTCGCGAAGGCGATCGCGCCGGCCGGGTTCGAGCTGAGCGGGTCGCAGGAGATCGTCGCCAGGCACGGCGGCGGCACGCACACCGTGGCACGCTGGAACGACCAGGTGGTCGGCGAGCCCGGCTCCGACTGGCAGGTGGCACAGCTCGTCCGGCTGGCCGCCCTGCTCGGCGCCCGGCTGGTCGGCGAGGACGGTGAGAGCTACACGGTGCGCGACGGCGTGGTCCAGGTGACGGCCGGCGGCACGACGACCGACCTGGGCAAGTTCGACGAGATCATCGCCGCGGGGCCCGCCGCGTGGGGCCCGTGACCGCGAGGGACCGGGCGTGAACCCGTACGCCGAGCGCGTCCTGCAGGTGGTGGAGTCCATCCCGCCGGGCCGGGTCATGTCGTACGGCGACGTCGCCGAGTACCTCGGCGAGGGCGGCCCGCGCCAGGTCGGCGCGGTGATGTCCACGTGGGGCGGCGGCGTGCCGTGGTGGCGGGTCGTCCACGCCGACGGCACCGCCGCCTCGCCCGGCCACGTTCAGGAGTGCCTGGCGAACTGGCGCGCCGAGGGCACCCCCATGCGCGGCGAGAAGGCCGACATGCGGGCCGCCCGCTGGGACGGACGTTCAGTGGACTCTCAGTAAAACGTTTGAGCTGCGGAATTCGCCACGACGGTGCATGCGCGGTATGAGACTCCCCTTAGCATGGGCAAAACAGGTGATGGCGGTCCGAAAGGCGGTGCCCCCCGATGGCCACCGGCGTCCCAGCCCAGAGCCCGGGCGGCGATCCGGCCGCCGACCGTCTGAAGGTGGTTCAAGATCTCTGCGATCGCGGCGAACCCCTGGACGCGATCATGCGGGCGGCAGGTCCTGGCGGTCAGGACGCGGCGTTCGACGCGGAGGTGCTCAGCGGCCCGCTGGGCGCGCGGATGGACGTCGCGGTCAAACGCGGCCCCGCGCGCCGGCGTGAGCTCGTCACCCTGCTGCGCCCGTACCTCGCGAACGTGGACGAGCGGGTCAAGCGCGACCTGCCCGTCGCCCGCCGGCTCATCTGCCACCTCATCGAGCACCGCCCCGACGCGGAGCTGATCGACGGCGAGACGCTGACGAAGGCGGTCGCCGCCGCGGCGGAGCCCTCCAAGCGCATCCGCAAGGGCCTGCGCTGGTACGCCGACCTGCCGTTCCAGGACGAGCTGCCGTCCGAGCTGTACCGGCTGCGCCGCTCCGACCTGGTGCCCGTCACGCACATCGACGACATCCAGTGGGTGGACGGCAAGCTGCGCATCACCGGCTTCGCCTACCTCGCGGGACTGTCGGTGCGCAGCCGCCGCTTCAACTGGGCGACCGTCGTGCTGCGCGGCCCCCGCTGGCTGCCGCCCGTGCGCCTGCGCACCCGGCGGACGTTCGAGCCGGAGGCCACCCACGGCGCCCGCGAGCCGGGCTGCAACTACGACTGGTCGGGGTTCTCGGCCGAGCTGAGCCCGTGGGCGCTGCGCTGGCGCGGCGCGGTGCGCGGCGCCGTCCACGCCGCCCGCCGCCGGATGCGGCACCGGCCGGCCGTGGCCGACGCCACGACGTGGCGGGCCGAGATCGTGTTCTGGAGCCGCGGCGCCCGGGCCACCGGCCTGCTGCGCGGCTCCTCGGTGGGCCGGCCCGAGCGGCCGGCCGGGCTCAGGCTGCGTCCCGGCTGGTGGGTCCGTCCGGTCTGGACGTCCGACCGGGCCCTGCAGGTGGTGCTCCAGCCGAACCGGGCCGAGCTGACCGGCGTCACCGTCGAGAACGACCGCCTGGAGCTGAGGATCTTCCTGCCCGGCCGGAGCGTGACCAAGGGGCACGCCCGGCTCGGCGGTCACCGCGTGGCGGCCGACTTCACGCCCCAGCAGGGCGGCACCGAGGTCGTGGTCGTCCAGGCCGTCTCCGCGCTCCTGCACGAGAAGGACGGGCGGCGGCTCTGGGTCGAGCCGAAGGGCGACCCCGCGGCCTCCGTCATGCTGGGCGAGTCGGGCGAGACCCGGGCCACCGTCGGCGACCGCGAGATCACCGTGCTCGGCGACCGGCGCGACCGCGTCATCGTCTCGGCCCACCGCATCCGCCCGGTGATCTCCTCGGCGGTGTGGGAGGGCCCCGCGCTGGTCCTGCGCGGGCGCTACCCCGACGCCCCCGGCCAGCGGGTCCTCACCCTGCGCCACCGCTCCGGCCTGTGCTACGGCATCCCGATGGAGCGCGACGGCGAGGCGTTCACCGTCCGGGTCACGCCCGCGGCCATGGACCGCTTCGGGGAGAGCGTGCCGCTGTCCTCCGGCACCTGGAACATGTCGGTCCGCCACCCCTCGGGGGAGATCGTCCCGCTGCGCATGGACCACGCCGCCCTTCCCGGGCTGGACGAGGAGCCGCGCGAGCTGGGCGGGCACGCGTTCCGGATGGTCTCCACCCGCTTCGACGTGCCGGTGGTCACCGTTGAGGAGGTGCTGCCGGCCGACGAGAAGGGCGTGGCCGGCACCCACGTGCTGCGGCGGGTCTTCTACCCGGCCCAGCGCACCGAGCCGCTCAACGACGCGACCGTGTACGTGGTCAACGACGGCCGTCTCTACGCCGACAGCGTCCGGGCCGTGTACGAGGAGCGGGTGCGGCGCGGCGACGACCGCGAGCACATCTGGATCGTCAAGGACGGCGCGTTCACGCCGCCGCCCGGCACCACGGCCGTGCGCGCGGGCAGCCGCGAGCACCACGCCGCGCTGGCCAGGTCCCGCCACATCGTGACCAACTCCTTCCTGCCCGTCTGGTTCCGCGCCCGCGAGGACCAGGTGGTGCTGCAGACCTGGAACGGCACCCCGGCCAAGCACGTCGGCAACGACCAGCCGCACATGAACCGCGACCCGCGCCCGCCGATCTGGCACCGGCAGGCGGCCGAGGTGCGCGGCTGGGACGTGCTGCTGTCGCAGTCGCCGTGGGCCACGACGCTGCTGCGCAAGGCGTTCGGCTACCAGGGCGAGATCCTGGAGAGCGGGCTGCCGCGCAACGACGTGCTCACCTCGCCCGACCGCGAGCGGCTGGCCGCCGAGGTGCGGGCGCGGCTGGGGCTGGCCGAGGGCAAGCGGGTGGTGCTGTACGCGCCGACGTACCGCGACTACGACCGCAAGAACGCGATGGTGAAGCTCGACCTGGCCAAGGCGCGGGAGGAACTGGGGGCCGACCACGAGCTGCTGGTCCGCGCCCACCCGATGCAGGCCATGCCCGCCGTCCCCGACATCGCCCACGACGTCACGACTTATCCGGATATGGCGGATTTGCTGCTGGTGGCGGACGTGCTGGTGACGGACTACTCGTCGGTCATGTTCGACTTCGCGGCCACGGGCCGCCCCATGGTCTTCTACGCGTACGACCTGGCGAAGTACTCCGCCAAGCGGGGCCTGTACGTGGACCTGCCCGAGATCGCCCCCGGCCCGGTGCTGTCCACCTCGGCCGAGGTCATCGAGGCGCTGCGCTCGATCGACGAGGTGGCGGCCGCCCACCGCGACCGCTACGACGCCTTCCGGGCCACCTACGCCCCGAAGGACGACGGCAAGGCCACGGCCCGCGTGGTGGACCACCTGTTCTCGTAGGCGTCTCGCGGAAGGGCCCCGGCGTACTCGTGACGCCGGGGCCCTTCCGCGTTCCGGCTCGTCGCTCCTAGCGGACGTGGACCTTGGCGGAGCCGAACTCGACGTATTCGACGACCGCGCCTCCGGGGTGGCGGATCGTCAGGTTGCGTCCGGTGGGGACGTCGTTCGGGCCGTCAAGAAGCGCCTCCGGGGTGCCCGCCACCAGCAGGCAGCCGCCGATGCCCGCCAGTTCGAGGTCCCGGTAGGAGAAGCGCAGCCCAGGCCGCTCGCCGGTGAGCGCCTCGAAGGTCGGCAGAGCGGTGTCCAGGTCGTCGACGTAGATGCGGGCGTAGGTGGTACGGGCGGCCATGCGGCCGCGGGCGGCGAGGTGGCCTGCAGCCCGGACGGCCTGGACGTCCCGCGTTCCACGCTCTCCAACCACTGGCGCATCCTGCGTGAGGCGGGCATCACCTCCACGCGCTCGGAGGGCAAGGCCCGCTACATGGCGCTGCGCCGTGACGACCTGGAGGCCCGCTTCCCGGGCGTGCTGGAGACGATCCTCGCGGCCGCCCCGCCCGTGGACCGAGATTCCTGAAGCCGTCATCCGGCGGGCGGGAAGAACGGGGTCTCCGGCCGCTGCATGTACTCCATCGCCGCCGTGAACACCGGGTCGCTCCAGCGCCGCTCCATCTCCTCCGGCGTCACGTCCTCGATGCGCGTCTGGATCCACCACAGGTTGCCGAACGGGTCGCGCACCCGCCCCACCAGGTCGCCGAAGGCCAGGTGGGTGACCTCCGAGACCGACGTGCCCCCGGCGGCGACGGCCTGGCGGTGGACGGCGCGGGCGTCCTCCACGTACAGCCTGAGGAACGCGGGCGTCGCCGGCCAGCTCGGGTCCGCGTCGAACAGCATCACGATCGCGTCGCCGATGCGGACCTCGGCGTGCCCGATCCGGCCGCGGTCGTCGACGACCCGGCCGAGCTCGTCGGCTCCGAACGCCTCCCGCAGGTAGTCGATGACGGCGGCGGTGTCGCGGGAGATGATCCAGGGAGTGACGGTGGTGTAGCCGTGCGGGACGGGCTTGACGGACATGTTCGTGCCTCCTGTGCCGTGCTTCCGGAACGTCCGGTCGCCCACGACGTTAGGAGGCGTGTAGGACGGCTTCTGTCCTACACGGACTCGTTCCGCCCCATGGGGACTGGCTCTGTCCTACGCGGGCCGGTCCGTACGGTCCCCGGTGGCGCGCAGGGCCCGGCCGGCCAGGTCGCGCAGGTGCTCCAGCAGCTCCGGAGGCTCGTGCACCTCGAACTCGCAGCCCAGCGTGAGCAGCCTGAAGGCCAGCCACTCCAGGGTGTCGCTGCGGCCGTCCAGCCGGCAGGTGCGCTCGCCGACGGGCACCACGTCCTCCCCGCCGTCCCCCAGGCGGCTTCTCACCTGTTCGGCCGGCGCGTGCAGGGTGACGACCGCGCGGTAGACGGGGAACAGCGTGTGCAGCCGCGTGGTGACGAAGGAGGCGACGTCCTCGGCGGGCAGCGGCCTGCGGGCGAACCGCGCGCCCGTCGGCCAGGGTCGCCGCACCCGGTCCACGCGGAAGACGCGCCAGTCCTCCTTGTCGCAGTCGAACGCCGCGAGGTACCAGCGCCGGCCCCAGGGCACCAGCCCGTACGGCTCCACGTGCCGCCGCGTCTCGGCGTCGTCGTCCGGCGAGCCCGCGACGTACGCGAAACGAACCCGCTCGCCGGCCGCGGCCGTCGTGGCCAGCGCGGCCAGGACCTCCGGGTCGATGCTCTGACCGGGGACGGGAGGCGGCGCGGCCGTGGCGTCGCCCAGCGCGCTGACCCGCGCCCGCAGCCTCGACGGCAGCACCTGCCTCAGCTTGGCCATGGCGCGCACCGACGCCTGGTCGATGCCGTCCACGGGGTGCCGCGTCACGGTGCGCAGGCCGACGGCGATGGCCACGGCCTCCTCGTCGTCGAGCAGCAGCGGCGGCATGGCCGTGCCCGCCTCCAGCCGGTAGCCGCCCGTGCCCCCCATGGTGGCCCGTACCGGGTAGCCGAGATCGCGCAGCCGTTCGACGTCACGGCGGATCGTGCGCGGGCTGACCTCCAGCCGCTCCGCCAGCTCGCTGCCGGGCCACTCGCGGGGGTTCTGCAGCAGGGACAGGAGGGTGAGCAGCCGGGCGGAAGTGCTGGACATGTCCCTCAGGATCCCGCGATACGCGTACGAGCCTCACATTCGCGGCACTAAGATCGTTGCTGTCGGACCGCCGTGAAAGGCACGAAGGGAACGCCGTGGCCGAGACGCCGAACCAGTGGACCAGCGCCATCGACACGACGCGCCCCAGCATCGCCCGCGCTTATGACGTGGTGCTCAACGGCAAGGACAACTTCGAGGTGGACCGCGCGTTCGTCGCGGAGATCGTGAAGGTGGTCCCCGAGATCTACGACGTGGCCACGTACAACCGGCAGATCCTGGGCCGCGGCGTGCGCTTCCTCGTCGACCAGGGCGTCACGCAGTTCATCGACCTCGGGTCGGGGCTGCCGACCGTCGAGAACACCCACCACGTCGCCCAGCGCGCGAACCCCGACTCGCGCGTCGTCTACGTCGACAACGACCCCATGGTGCTGGCCCACGGCAGGGCGCTGCTCGCGGAGAACGACCGCACCGCCGTCGTCACCTCCGACCTGCGCGACCCCGAGGCCATCCTCGCCGACAAGGACGTCAGGCGGCTCATCGACTTCGACCGGCCGGTCGGGGTGATGCTGGTCGGCATCCTGCACCACCTGCACGACGACGAGGACCCCCGGGGCATCGTCGAGGCGTACATGGACGCGGTCCCGTCCGGCAGCTACCTGTTCATCACCCACTTCTGCGCCTCCAGCGACGACTCCCGGGAGGCGGAGAAGAAGTTCCTCGCCATGCTCGGCACGGGCCGGTTCCGCACCGAGAAGGAGATCACCGGCTTCTTCGACGGGTTCGAGCTGCTGGAGCCGGGGGTCGTCGCGCTGCCGCTGTGGCGTCCCGACGGTCCCGTGCCGTCGGAGCTGACGGTCGGCCAGCGCCTCATGTACGGCGGCATCGCCCGCAAGCGCTGACCGCTCGTCGAACCGGCGACGGCGGGCCGGCGACGGCGGGCCGGCGACGGCGGGCCGGCGACGGCGGGCCGTCATCCTTCCGGACTCCAGACCATGGTCTGCTGGTGGAGCGGCCGGCCCTCGTGCCTGAGGCCGGGCACCATCGGCGTCGGGCCGTGCCGGACGAAGCCCATGCGTTCGAAGAAGCGCACCGCGCGGGCGTTCTCCACCAGCGTCCGCAGGTGGCATCCGGGGGAGCCGGTGAGCCGGAGCCGGTCGAGCCAGCGGTGCATCAGCGCGTCGGCGGCGCCCGTCCCGCGGGCCGAGGGCGCCACGGCGATGTGCAGGTGCGCCGGCCATCGGGCGTCGGTGAAGTCCTCCGGGGCGGGCTCCCCCCGGATCCCCGCCCGCGCCATGTCGAGCACGCCGCGGGCGAAGAACGCCGCGGCCCGTGACCGGAAGCCCGGCCAGTACTTCCCGAGGGCCTGGGCCAGGCGGGCGGACTCGCTGGGGAACGTCGCGCTGTCCGGGCATCCCGTCAGGTAGCCGACCAGGGCGCCGCCGTCCTCGGCCAGCAGCAACGAGCCCGGCTCCAGGTCCATGTACGGATCGAGGTAGACGGCCGCCTCCGACTCCCGGTGGCCCCAGAGGGACGCGGTGGGCGCTCCTTCGCCCGCCCGGCCGAACAGGTCACGTAGCGCGGCGCGGTCGGTCTCGGCGAAGCCGCGAATCTCCATCAAGGGCTCCCTCGGGGGTGGTGTGCCGGGGTCTCCGAGCGGCAGAAAAACTGCGTTCGCTCTACACTGTATGACGTACGCGATTATCGTACGGCCTCGCCGTGCGTGCTTGGGAAGATGGCTCCATGGCAGAACTCCCACCCGTCGTGGCGCGCATGTGGGGCCGTGAGCCCGTGTCGCGTCGCGGGCCGCGACCGCGCCTCGACCTGGCCTCGATCACGGCGGCCGCCATCGAGATCGCCGACGCCGAAGGGCTCGCGGGCGTCTCCATGGGCCGCGTGGCCGCGCGGCTGGGCGTCGCGCCGATGGGGCTGTACCGGTACGTGGGCAGCAAGGAGGACCTGCTGACCGTGATGGCCGACAGCGCCGTGCCGGCCCCTCCCGACCGAGGCGGCCTGCCCTGGCGTGACTACCTCGCCACCTGGACCCGGGCCCACCGGGACCTCCTGCTCTCGCGCCCGTGGCTCATGGCGGTCCAGGGCGGCACGCCCCCCATGGGGCCGCGCCGGTTGAGCTGGCTGGACCGGGCCCTGGAGGCCCTCGGCGCGACGCCGCTGGACGACGGCGAGAAGTTCAACACCGTCACCGCGCTCACCGGCTACGCGCTGACCGGCGCCACGCTGGTCCACGCGACGAGCGCCGCGGGCGGGGAACGGGGGGCCGGGATCGCCGGGGCCGCCGAGTACGGCGAGGTCCTCGCGGAGGTGCTCGACCCGCGCACGTATCCGACCCTGTCGGCCATGATGCGCTCGGGGACGCTCGGCCGGTCGGAGGGCTGGGTCGAGGACGCCGACTTCGCCTTCGGCCTCGACCTCCTGCTGGACGGCGTCGAGGCGCTGATCCGCCGCCGCGCCGGGTGACCCTCCGCAACCGGCACGGCGGAATGCATGGGGTGGTAGGGAAACCGTCAAAAGGGCCGCATCGGGTATGAACCGCCCGGGGGTGGGATAGGGACACGGAGAGAATTCCTCAGTACAGAGGGGAAGTCATGACCGTGGCCCAGACCCGCTCGACCGCCACCGCCGGGACGGAGGCCGGCTCCGCCGGACGGTTCAGGCTGGACCTACCGATGATGACGATCGAGCTCCGCCCGCCGCGGGTGCGCATGCCGCGGATTCCCCTGCCGCACGTTCCCGTCCCCCGGATCAGCCGCCAGGAGATGGGGCACGCCGCCGACGTCGCGCGGGCCATGCTGCCGCCGCCCGAGCGCGTCGCCTACTACGGAGCCCTCGGGGCGCTCGCGGTCATGGGCGTCATCGAGTGGCCCGTCGCGGCGGCCATCGGCGCCGGGGCGATCATCGCGCAGCGGGCCCGTTCGGGGCAGACCCCCATGGGGAACGGCGGGCAGGGGGCGAGCGCGGCGGCGCGCACGGCATCGCGTACGTCCACGGCGGGTCGTGGGGGCGGCGGGGCGTCCGCCGCCGCCCGTAAGAGCGCCATGAAGGCCGAGGAGGCGCCCAGGAGCGGCTCGTCCCGAAGGGCGGCCGCAGCCCAGAGCACGTCGTCCAGGCAGGCGGCGTCCAGGCAGGCGGCGTCCGGGCAGGCGGCGTCCGGGCAGGCGCCCGCCACGCAGGCGCCCGCCACGCAGGCGCCCGCGACGCAGGCATCCTCTGCGAGGGCGCGGTCCAAGCCCGCCTCCGCCGCCGGCCCGCAGTCGGCCATGAGCACGTAGCCGCGCGCAGGACGAGATCCACGGCCGCTCGCGTCACGCGAGCGGCCGCCGCGATCCTCCACCCCTGACAAGCCCGCCTGTCCACCTCCCCCCGCAGGACACACCCGTTCGATGGGAGGGGAGACCCCATGCGGTTGCCCGGCGTACCCGCCGCCGCGGGCGCCCTGCTCGGCATGCTCCCCGAGCCGCTGCGCGGTCTCCTCCCACGCCCCCGGACGGTCCGCGCGTGCCCCGGCGGCATGCGCGTCGAGGTGCGCGCCGTGGGCGGGCCGGGCACCGGGCGGCAGGCGCGCCTCCTGGAGGACCGCCTGCTGGCCACCGGCGTCGAGCGCGCCGAGGTCAACGGCGCGCTCGGGTTCGTGTACGTCGCCTGCGACCCGGCCACGACGGACGTGGACAAGCTCCTGGAGATCATCGAGGAGCTGGACGTCCAGGAGCCGGGCGAGGGCGAGGCGGGCCGCGCCGAGGACGACGCCGGCTCCGTGCGGCCGAAGGGGCGGCTGCCCGCTCCGGCCCGGGTCCAGGAGGTGCTGGAGGTCCTGGACGACATCCGCACGATCGAGGCGGCCGTCGGCGGCGACGAGGACGAGCGTGAGCGGGGCGCCGGAGGCGAGGACGAGGAGGAGCGCGAGCGGGGCGCCGGAGGCGAGGACGAGGACGCGATCGGATACGGCGAGGACGACGAGGGCGGCGACGGAAGGGGCGGCGCCCCCCGCGCGCTCGACGGGTTCGAGCAGCAGGCGCGCGCCGCTGTCAGCCTCGGCCTGCACCTGCTCGGCGCCGGTGCGGCGCTGGCCGGGCAGGCCGCCCGCGTGCCGCGGCTGCCCGCGCTGGCGCCGGCTCTGCTCTCCCTGGTCGAGCACACCCCGCGGGTACGCCGGGAGCTGGAGGAGCGCGTCGGCAAGCCGGCGGTGGACGCGGTGCTGACCTCCGGACGGATCCTCACGCACGCGCTCGCGCTGCGGCCGGTGTCGCTGCTCGTCGACTCCCTCGCCGCCGCCGGCCGTTACGTGGACGCCCGCGCCGGTCGCGCCGCCTGGGAGCGGCGCGAGGAGGCGTTCGCGGCCGAGGACGGGGCCTACCGCCACATCCGTACGGCCGTGCCGCGCCGCGTGACGCCGTTGCCGCGCGGGCCCGTCGAGAAGTACGCGGACGTGGCCGGCGGGCTGTCCCTGGCCGGGCAGGGCGTGACCACGTTCCTCACCCGTGATCACCAGCGAGGGCTGACCGTGCTGCTCGCGGGCGTGCCGAAGGCGGCGCGCCTGGGCCGGGACGCGTTCACCAGCGCGGTGATCCGGGCGCTGGCGCGGCGGGACACCATCGTGCTCGACCGCGACGCGCTGCACCGCATGGACCGCCTGGACACGGTGATCCTGGACGCCGGCCTCCTCACCACGGGCGCGTGGGCCGTCCACGGCGTCGTACCCCTCGGCGCCGGGGCCGACCTGGACGAGCTGCACAGCCGCCTGTACACGCTCGTCGATCTCACGGACCGCTCGGCCCCGAGGGCCCGCCGCGAGCGCGACGGGTGGAGCGTCGCCCCGTACGAGCCGCCACGCCCTCCTGATCCGGAACCCGCCGAGGTGCGGCGGTGGCGCGAAGAAGGGGTCCGGCTGGTCGCGATCGCCAGGCGGGGCACCGTGGTCGCCGTCGTCGGCCTGGAGCCGGAGCCGCACCCGCTCGCCGAGGCCCTGGTCGCCGCCCCCGGCGACGCGTGCGAGGTGGTGCTGGCCGGGGGAGACCCGCGGCTGGCCGGGCGGCTGGGAGTGAAGCGGGTCCTGCGCGGCGGGTCGCGGCTGGCCGCCGAGGTACGGGTGATGCAGGCCGAGGGACACGGCGTGGCGGTGGTGTCGCAACGGGGACGGCGCGCGCTGGCCCGGGCCGACCTGGGGATCGGCGTGCTCGGCAGGCCCCGCCCGGTCCCGTGGGACGCCGACGTGATCGGCGGGTTCGAGGGGGCGTACCTGCTGCTTCGCTGCCTGCCGCACGCGCGGAGGGCCGCCGGGCGGAGCGTGCGGGTGGCCGCGGCCGGGGCGGCCACGGGGGCGGTGCTGGCGTTCCTGGGGCCGGCGCGTACGGCGCTGGCCCGGGTGCGTCTGGTGAGCGACGCCACGTCCGTGGCCGCGCTCGTCACGGGCGAATGGACGGGACGCCGCGCGGGCGGGGAGGCGCCTCCGCCGCCCGCCGACCACACGCCCTGGCACGCCATGACGGTGCGGGACGTGCTGTCGCGGCTCCGTACGTCCCCCGAAGGGCTCGCGGAGGAGGAGGCGGCACGCCGCAGAGCGCACGCGGCGTACGGCGGGACCGGGGCGGTGGCCGCGTGGGCGGGGCGGCGCGGGGGGATCGCGCGCGCGGAGGGCGGGGCGCGCTCGCTCGCGCGCGCCTGCCTGGAGGAGATCGCCAACCCGCTCACGCCCGTGCTCGCCGCGGGCGCCGGTGTCTCCGCAGCGGTCGGCTCGGTGCTCGACGCCGGGCTGATCGTCGGCGTGATGGGCGTCGGCGCCCTGCTCGGCGGTACGCAGCGCTGGCACGCCGACCGGACCCTGCACCGCCTCACCCGCATCACCGCCACCCGGGTACGCCTGCGCCGCCCACCCGCCCCCGAGCCCCTTTCCGCCCCCGGCACCCTTTCCGCGCCGGACACCCTTCCGGCGCCGGACACCCTTTCCGCGCCGGGCACCCTTTCCGCGCCGGAGAGCCTTTCCGCGCCGGGCACCGGCCCCGTCGCCGGCACCTGCCCCGCGCCCGCCGCCGAGTCTGCTCCCGAGGTGGAGGACCGTGAGGCGGACGGGCGTGCGGGGGAGGATCGCGGGGAGGCGGGGATCGTGGCCGGAGTCGCGGACGACCTCGTGCCCGGTGACGTGATCGAGCTGCGCGCCGGCGACGCCGTCCCCGCCGACGCCCGCCTGGTCGAGGCGTCGGGCCTGGAACTGGACGAGTCCACGCTGACCGGCGAGTCACGGCTCGTCGCCAAGAGCGCGGCCCCCACGGCCGCGCCGGCCGTCGCGGACCGCACGTCGATGGTGTACCAGGGCACCACCGTCGCGGCAGGACACGGCCTGGCCGTGGTGGTGGCCACCGGCGAGGCCACCGTAGCCGGCCGGACCGCGAGGCTGGCCGCGGCCGGCTCGCCCCCGACCGGAGTGGAGCTGCGGCTGCGCGCCCTGAGCCGCCGCATCCTCCCCGTGGCCATCGGCTCGGGCGTGGCGCTCATGGCGACCGAGCTGCTGCGGGGAGCGCCGCCGGCCGCCGCCGTCACCCCCGCCGTGAGCCTGGCGGTCGCCGCCGTCCCCGAGGGGCTGCCGTTCGTGGCGACGGTCGCGGAGCTCGCGTCGGCCAAGCGGCTGTCGGCCCGCGACACCCTCGTACGCAACCCGTCCACGATCGAGGCGCTGGGTCGCGTGGACGTCCTGTGCTTCGACAAGACCGGTACCCTCACGGAGGGCCGCATCAGCCTGGGCCGGGTCTCGGACGGCCGGATCGAGCGCTCCGTGGAGGACCTGTCGCCGGAGCTGCGGGCCGTGGTCGCCGCGGCGCTGCGGGCCTGCCCCCGGTACGAGGACGGACGCGCCATCCCGCATCCCACGGACCGCGCCGTGGTGGAGGGCGCGGAGCGGCTGGGCGTCTTGCCGGCCGACGGGCTCGCGGGGTGGCGGCGGGTGGACGAGCTGCCGTTCGAGCCGGCCCGCGGCTACCACGCCGTCCTCGGCACGTACGGGACCGGCGCGTACGGGACGGGCGCGTACGGGACCGGAACGTACGGGCCCGGGGAGGAAGGCGGGACGCGGCAGGTGCTCAGCGTCAAGGGCGCCCCCGAGGTGCTGCTCGACCGCTGCACGACCCTGCGGCGCGGCGCCGGGACGGCGCCCCTGGACGCGGCGGCCAGGCGGGAGCTGGAGGAGGAGGTCGAGCGGCTGGCGCTCCAGGGCCACCGGGTGCTCGCGGTCGCCGAGCGGCCGGCCTCCAGCCGCGCCGACCTCGACGAGTCCAGGATCGAACGGCTGAGCTTCCTCGGCTTCCTCGGCCTGGCCGACCCGGTGCGGCCCACCGCCAAGCGGAGCGTCGAGGGCCTGATGAGGGCCGGAGTCCGCGTCGTCATGATCACCGGTGACCACCCGAGCACGGCCGAGGCCATCGCCGCCGAGATCAACGCCGTCAACGGCGGCCGGGTCATGACCGGCCCCCAGCTCGACGAGGTGGACGACGGCGCGCTCGAGGAGGTGCTGCGGGACGTCACGGTGTTCGCCCGGGTCACGCCGGAGCACAAGGCGCGCATCGTCGCCGGGCTGCGCCGCATGGGCCGGGTGGTCGCCGTCACCGGCGACGGCGCGAACGACGTGCCCGCCATCCGGCTCGCGGACGTGGGCGTGGCCCTCGGCTCGCGCGCCACCCCGGCGGCCCGCGCCGCCGCCGACATCGTGGTGGTGGACGAGCGCATCGAGACCATCATCGACGCGATCGTGGAGGGCCGGGCGATGTGGGGGTCGGTCCGCGACTCGCTCGGCATGCTGCTCGGCGGGAACATCGGCGAGATCGTCTTCACCCTCGGCTCCAGCCTGCTGACCGGCCGCAGCGCGCTCAACACCCGCCAGCTCCTCCTCGTGAACCTGCTCACCGACATGCTCCCCGCCATGGCCGTGGCGGTCCGGCCGCCGGGCGCCGCCGACCCGGACCGGCTCCTCACCGAAGGGCCGGAGGCGTCGCTGGGCGCCGCCCTGACCCGCGACATCCACCTGCGCGCGATCACCACCGCCGCGGCGGCCACGGCGGCGTGGCTGCTCGGCCGGACGACCGGCACGCGGGGGCGGGCCGACACGATCGGGCTGGTCGGGCTGGTGGCGGCGCAGCTCCTGCAGACGCTCGCCGTGGGCGGGCGGGACCGGCTGGTCATGCTGGCCTCGCTCGCGTCGCTGGCCGTGCTCGCGGTGATCGTCTCGGTGCCGGGGCTGAGCCGGCTGTTCGGGTGCCGCCCGATCGGTCCGCTGGGGTGGGGCATAGCGCTGGGCTGCGCCGCGGCGGCCGTGATCGTGGAGCGGGCCCTGGAACGGGGCCTGGAACAGGGTCTGGAACGCCTGCCCCGCCTGAGCGTCCCTCCCGGCCGGCCGACACCCACGCCGAAGCCCGGGCCCGTGCCCGCCTAGGAAGGCTCCGGTCCGGACGCATGCCGGGCCGGTCATCGCGCGTTCACCCATCGGACACGTAAGATGCCACCCAATGCCAGATTTGTGGTGAAATCTGGCAGTAAATCCTGTTCTCCCCCGTGAGGTGTCTGATGTCCGACTTCCTGGCCTCGCTGCTCGCCAAGGCGGCGATCATGGCCCTGGAGGCGCTGCTCACGCGGCTCATCCACGCTCTGATCACCACGTTCGCCCGGACCGCCGGTGTGACGTTCCTCCAGAACGCCGCCGCGCGACCCGCCTGACGACTCGCCCACCCCGCCCGAACGGCGGCGTGTCGCCGCGCCGACCCCCGTCCCGTGTCGCTACCGTGAGCGGATCGTCTCCGCGAGACCGGTCAACTCGGCACGATCTACCCCTGTGGTCTGATGGAATCTAGTGCTGTGAGTGGTCAGACCTGGCGGTTGGTGCGGCGCGGGAACACGAGGTCCGCCGAGCCACCTGTGCTCGATGAGCACCAGCGTGCCGTGGTCGCCCACGGGAGCGGGCCGCTGCTCGTGCTGGCCGGTCCCGGAACAGGCAAGACGACGACCGTCGTGGAGTCGGTGGTCGACCGCATCGAGCGCCGGGGCATCGACCCCGAGCGGGTGCTGATCCTCACCTTCAGCCGCAAGGCCGCCGGCGAGCTGCGCGAACGCGTCACCGCCCGGCTGCGGCGCACCACCCGCACGCCGCTGGCGCTGACCTTCCACAGCTACGCGTACGCGCTGCTGCGCCGCGAGGCCGTGCTGGCCGGCGAGCCGCCGCCCCGGCTGCTGACCGGCCCCGAGCAGCTGCTGGAGATCCGGCGGCTGCTCCACGGCGAGCTGGAGGACGGCGCGACGCAGTGGCCGCCCTCGCTGCGCGAGGCGCTGAAGACCCGGGGCTTCGCCGAGGAGCTGCGGGACTTCCTGTCGCGCGCCTTCGAGCGCGGCCTCGACGGCGAGCGCGTCGAGGAGCTCGGCCGGCGGTACGGGCGCGACGACTGGGTGGCGGCCGGCGGGTTCGCCCGGCGCTACGAGAGCCGCTTCGACCTCGACCCCGAGCCGGTGCTCGACTACGCCGAGCTCATCAGGGCGGCGGCCGGGCTGCTGGCCGACCCCGACGTCCAGCGCAGGGAGCGGGCCGCGCACGACGTGGTGTTCGTGGA
This sequence comes from Nonomuraea rhodomycinica, assembly GCF_013363995.1. Lineage (GTDB taxonomy): Bacteria > Actinomycetota > Actinomycetes > Streptosporangiales > Streptosporangiaceae > Nonomuraea > Nonomuraea rhodomycinica. The sequence goes on from NZ_JABWGO010000016.1 coordinate 115,040, forward strand.
CGAGTACCAGGACACCGACCCGGCTCAGGAGCTGCTGCTGTGGCAGCTCGCGGGCGAGGGGCGCGACCTGGTGGCCGTCGGCGACCCGGACCAGTCGATCTACGGGTTCCGGGGCGCGGACGTGCGCGGCATCCTGGGGTTCCCGCAGCGGTTCCGCACGCGCGACGGCCGGGACGCCCCGGTGCTGGCGCTGCGGGTCTGCCGCCGCAGCGGCGCGGGCCTGCTGGAGGCGACCCGCCGCGTCGCCGCCCGCCTCCCGGCCGCCCCCCTCCCCGACCCGGCCCCCGTTCCGAAGGCTCAGGACGCACCGGAGCGGGCGCGGGCTCACGGGCACCGCGAGCTGCTGTCCCTGCCCGACGCCGACCCCGGCGACGTGCGCGTGCTGCTCGCGGACAGCACCAGCCAGGAGGCCGCGGTCGTCGCCGACACGCTGCGCCGGGCCCACCTCGTCGACGGCGTGCCCTGGCACCGGATGGCGGTGCTCGTGCGCTCGGCGATCCGCCAGGTGCCGCTGCTGCGGCGCGCCCTGGTCAGCGCGGGCGTGCCCACGATGGTGGCGGGCGACGAGGTGCCGATCGCCCAGGAGCCCGGCGTACGGCCGCTGCTGACGATGCTGCGCGTGGCCCTCGACCCCGCGACGCTGGACGAGACGGTGGCCGAGGAGCTGCTGATCGGCCCGCTGGGCGGCACCGACATGATCGGCGTCCGGCGCCTGCGCAGGGCCCTGAAGATCGCCGAGAACGAGGCGCACGCCCTGGGCGAGCACCCCCAGGAGGCCACGGAGGACGACGCCGGCGAAGGGCCGCGCACGTCCGGGCAGCTCCTCGTGGCCGCGCTCCGGGACACCCGCGAGCTGACCCGCGTCGAGCCGCACATCGCGCTGCCCGCCGAACGCGTCGCCAAGCTGCTGGTCACCGCCCGCGAGGCCGTGCGCGAGCAGGGCACCGCCGAGGACGTCCTGTGGGCGATCTGGCAGGCGAGCGGCCTGGCCGAGCGGTGGACCGAGCTGAGCCTGACCGGAGGCGCCCGCGGGGCGCAGGCCGACCGCGACCTCGACGCCGTGGTGGCCCTGTTCGACCACGCGGCCCGGTTCGTGGACCGGATGCCCAGGGCCGGGGCCGAGGTGTTCCTGGACGACCTGGCCGCGCAGGAGATCCCGGGCGACACGCTGGCCGACCGGGCGCCCGACGGCGACGCCGTGCGCATCCTGACCGCCCACCGCTCCAAGGGCCTCGAATGGGACGTGGTGGTCGTCGCCGGCGTGCAGGAGGGCGTCTGGCCCGACCTGCGGCTGCGCGGGTCGCTGCTGGGCGCCGACGACCTGGTGGAGCTGACGGAGGGGGCCAGGCCGAACGCCGCGTCCCTGGCCTCCAAGCTGCTGGCCGAGGAGCGGCGGCTGTTCTACGTCGCGGCGACGCGGGCGCGGCGCAGGCTCGTGGTGACGGCCGTGGGCGGCGAGGACACCGACGAGCGGCCGTCACGGTTCCTGGCCGAGCTCATGCCGGGCGCGGTCGAGACGGCCACGGTGGACGACCGGGCGCGCTGGCTGAACATGGCGGCGCTGGTGGCCGACCTGCGCAGCGCGGTCACCGACCCGACCCGGCCCGCGAAGGTGCGCCGCAAGGCCGCCCAGCAGCTCGCCCGCCTGGCCGCCGCCGGGGTGCGCGGCGCCCACCCCAACGAGTGGTACGCCCTGACGACCATGACCGACGACCGGCCGCTGAGCTGGCCGGACGACACCGTCAGCATCTCGCCGTCGGCGGTCGAGAGCTTCACCAAGTGCGGGCTGCGCTGGCTGCTGGAGACGGCCGTCGGGGCGGCGGGCACCAGCACCGCCCAGGGACTCGGCACGATCATCCACGCGCTGGCGGTGCTCGCCTCCACCGACCTGCCGAACGAGGACCTCCTGAGCCGGCGGCTGGACGACATCTGGCACGAGCTGGACTTCGGCGGCGCCTGGTTCAACCGCAAGCAGCGCCAGGTCGCCGAGCAGATGATCGGCAAGTTCCTGCGCTGGCACAAGGAGAACCCGAGGGAGCTGGTCGCCCTGGAGGAGGCGTTCGTCGCCACGGTCGGCGACGGCGTCCAGATCAAGGGCCGCGTCGACCGGGTGGAGCGCGACTCCGACGGCCGAGCTGTGATCATCGATCTGAAGACCGGCGGTTCCAAGCCCCGGCCGGGCGAGCTGGACCGGCACCCGCAGCTCGGCGTCTACCAGCTCGCCGCGCTGCTCGGCGCGTTCGCCCGCCACGGCATGACCGAGCCGGGCGGCGCCGCGCTGGTGCAGCTCGGCAAGGCGGGCGGCCGCAACGACGCGCTGGAGCAGCGGCAGGGCGCGCTGGCCGACGACGCCAACCCCGGCTGGGCGGCCGACCTGGTCGACACCGTGGCGACCGGCATGTCCGGCCCGTTCTTCCAGGCCAAGGCGAACGACGGCTGCCGCACCTGCGCCGCCAAGGCGAGCTGTCCCGTCAACGACAGCGGAGGCCAGGTGTGCTGACCCCCGTCGAGCTGGCCGGGAAGCTCGGCATCCTGCCGCCCACCCCCGAGCAGGCCGGCGTCATCGAGGCGCCGCTCGAACCCATGGTCGTGATGGCCGGCGCCGGCTCCGGCAAGAGCGAGACCATGGCCGGCCGCGTCGTCTGGCTGGTGGCCAACGGCCTGGTCAAGCCGGGCAACGTGCTCGGCCTGACGTTCACCCGCAAGGCCGCCGCCGAGCTGGCCGTCCGCGTCCGGGAACGGCTGAACGGCCTGGCCGAGGCCGGCCTGGTGACGCCGGAGATGCTCGACGAGGAGCCCACCGTCTCCACCTACCACGCCTACGCCGCGCGCCTGGTCACCGACCACGCGCTGCGCGAGGCGCTGGAGCCCACCATGCGGCTGGTCACGCCGGCCGTGTCCTGGCAGCTGGCGTCGCGGGTGGTGGCCGGATACGACGGGCCGATGGACCGCGTCGAGCTCGGCCCGCCGTCCGTGACGGCCGCCGTCCTGGAGCTGGCGGGCGAGCTGTCGGAGCACCTGCGCGGCTCGGGCGACGTGCGCCGGGTGGGCGACTGGCTGCGCGAGCTGCACGGGCGGCTGCCCGGCCGGGTCACGCAGGCCCAGCACCGGCCGCTGAACGTCCAGGCGGCCAGGGAGCAGCTCCTGCCGCTGGTGGAGGCGTACGAGCGGCTGAAGCGGTCGCGGGAGGTCATCGACTACGGCGACCAGATGGCCCTGGCCGCCCGCATCGCGGCCAACCACAAGGAGGTCGGCGAGATCGAGCGCTCCCGCTTCGCCGTGGTGCTGCTCGACGAGTACCAGGACACCAGCCACGCCCAGCTCGTCCTGCTCAGGAGCCTGTTCGGCGGCGGGCACCCGGTCACCGCGGTCGGCGACCCCTGCCAGTCGATCTACGGCTGGCGCGGCGCCTCGGCCGGCAACCTGCGCCGCTTCCCCCGCGACTTCCGCACGGGCGCCGGCGACCCCGCGCCGGTGCGGCAGCTCAGCGTCAGCTTCCGCAACGGCGACCGGGTCCTCGACGTGGCCGCCCGCGTCCAGCTCCCGCTGCGCATGGAGGCCCGCGAGGTGCCCGTCCTCGTGCCCGGCCCGAACCGGGTCGACCGCGGCCGCGTCACCTGCGCCTTCCACGAGACGGCCGAGGACGAGGCCCGGTGGATCGCCGACGGCCTGGCCCGCATGATCGGCAAGGACACCGCCCCCGACGGCATGCCGTGGGGCGAGGGCGAGCGCAAGAAGACCCCCGTCATCCAGCCGCAGGACGTGGCGATCCTGGCGCGCAAGCGCTCGCAGTTCCCGGCGCTGCGCAAGGCGCTGGAGGAGCGCGACATCCCGGTCGAGGTGGTCGGCCTGGGCGGCCTGCTCACGGTCCCCGAGGTCACCGACATCGTCGCCACGCTGCGCGTCCTGTACGACGCGACGGCGGGCGACGCGCTGGCCCGCCTGCTGGCCGGGCCCCGCTGGCGGATCGGCCCCGCCGACCTGCGGGTCCTCGGCCAGTACGCCCGGGAGCTGAACCGCGAGACCCGCCAGGGCCGCTTCGAGAGCGACCCGCTCGACCAGGTGGTGGCCGACCTGGCCGAGGAGCGCGGCAGCCTGGTCGACGCGCTCGACGAGCTGCCCGACCGGGAGGAGTGGCTGGAGGCGTTCTCGCCGCTGGCCGCCACCCGGCTCGTGGCGCTGGCGCAGGAGCTGCGCCAGCTCCGCGCCCACGTCGGGCAGCCGCTGCCCGACCTGATCACCGAGGTGGAGCGGCGGCTCGGCCTCGACATCGAGGTCGCGGCGCGGGGCGGCACGGTCAGCGCGTTCGCCGCCCGCGCCGACCTCGACGCGTTCCTCGACGCGGCGTCCCGGTTCGCGGGCGACTCGGAGGACCCGACGCTGGGCGCGTTCCTCGCCTACCTCCAGGCGGCCGAGAGCGAGGAGTTCGGGCTGGAGGCCGGCAGGGTCGGCGACAGCAACAGCGTCAAGCTGATGACCGTGCACGCCTCCAAGGGGCTGGAGTGGCCGATCGTGGTCGTGCCCGGCCTGTCGCAGCTCGTCAGCTCCAGGGGCACGGTCGCGACCGGCAGCATGTTCCCCGCCACCCCGGTCACCAACAGCCGCTGGACCGAGAACCCCCGCAAGCTGCCCTACCCGCTGCGCGGCGACGCCGCCGACCTGCCCCGGCTGAGCGGCCTGACCAAGGAGGACCTGGCCGGCTTCGACGAGAGCTGCCGCGAGCGCGACCTGATGGAGGAGCGGCGGCTGGCGTACGTGGCCGTCACGCGGGCCCACTACCACCTGATCGCCTCCGGCTACCGGTGGGGGAGCGCCACCAGGCCGCTGGAGCCGTCGGACTTCCTGCTGGAGATCCGCGACACCGCCGACAAGGTGGCCTTCTGGGCGCCCGACCTGGAGGAGGGCGCGTCGAACCCGCTGCTGGCCGAGCCGGCCGCCGCCGTCTGGCCGGTCACCCCCGAGGGCCTGCGCTACGAGTCGGTCCTCGACGGCGCCCGCCTGGTGGAGGAGGCGCTGACCGGCACGCTCGCCCCGGCCGGTGACGAGCCGCTGCGCGCGTTCGACGAGGAGCGGGTGCGCGCCTGGGAACGCGACACCGACCTGCTGCTGCGCGAGCGGGAGCTGCACCGGCGGCGCACCGCCACGACCGTCGAGCTGCCGTCGAAGCTGACCGTGTCGTCGCTGGTCACGCTGGCCGCCGACGCCCGTGAGCTGGCCCGCCGGATCCGCCGCCCGGTGCCGGTCAAGCCCGCCCCGCTGGCCCGCCGCGGCACGTCGTTCCACCGGTGGCTGGAGACCCGCTGGGACCAGCAGCGGCTGCTCGACGACTTCGACCTCGACCTGGTCGAGGAGGTCGAGGAGGCGGACGTGCGGCTGGCCGAGCTCCAGGAGCAGTTCGAGCGCAGCGAGTGGGCCGAGCGCCGGCCCCTCGACCTGGAGGTGCCGTTCGAGACCATGATCGCCGACCGGCTGGTGCGGGGGCGGATGGACGCGGTGTTCGAGCTGCCCGGCGGGCGTTACGAGGTGGTCGACTGGAAGACCGGCCGGCCGCCCAAGGGAAGGAAGGCCCGGGCGGCGTCGGTGCAGCTCGCCGCGTACCGGCTGGCCTGGTCGCACCTGGCGGGGGTGCCGCTCGACCACGTCAGCGCGGCCTTCCACTACGTGCGGGCCAACCGGACCGTCCGCCCCGTGGACCTGCTCGACGCCGACGGCCTGGTGGCGCTCATCGAGGCCGTGCCGGTGAGTCAGGCCGGCCCGGAGGTCAGCCCGTCAGATGACGGAACTCCGGGTGAGGGTGCATGAGGAAGTCGTGGTGGGAGATGTTCCAGGCGTAGGCGCCGGCCATCGCGAACACCACCACGTCGCCGACCCGCACCGAGGTGACGACGTCGCGGGCGAAGACGTCCTTGGGCGTGCAGAGCTGCCCCACCAGCGTCACCGGCTCGTCCGCCACGCCCTCCCCGCGGCCCTGCGGCAGCACCGTGAACGGCTGGTCGTGGCCCTTGGTGACCGGCGTGCGCAGGTGGTGGGTGCCGCCCAGCAGCACCGCGTACGCCCGGCCGCGCACCCGCTTGACGTCCACGACACGGGTCGCGTAGAAGCCGCAGTACGCGGTCAGCGCCCGGCCCGGCTCGATCCGCAGCCGCTGCCCCGGCCGCCGCAGCCCGGCCAGACCCGCGCCGTACTCCTCCCAGCCGAACCTCGCCTCCGGCGCGGCGTAGTCCACGGCCATGCCGCCGCCCAGGTTGATCTCCTCGTACCCGTCGCCGAGCGCGAGCAGCAGGGCGGCCAGGCGCAGCAGCTCGGCCGCCTCCAGGCCGCTGGCCAGGTGCGCGTGCACGCCGCGCTGCCGTACGCGGCCGGTGAACAGCGGCAGGCACTCCGCCACCCCGGCCTCGTCCATCCCGAACGGCCCGCTCATCGTCAGCGCGGCCCCCTCGACCGGGAGGCCGGGGTTGAGCCGCAGCAGCACGTCGGCCTCCAGGCCGGTGCCGAGCAGGCGGCGCAGCTCGCCGGGCGACTCCACGTGCAGGCGGTGGTGCGGCAGCCGCAGCTCCGCGTCGGTCTTGCCGGGCCCGCCGAGCGCCAGCGGCTTGCCCGGGAACAGGGCCGACACGTGGGCGTGCTCGCCGGCCGACGACACCTCGAACCCGTCGACGTGCGGTTCGAGGACGCGCAGCAGCCGCGGGTCGGGGTTGGCCTTGACCGCGTAGTACAGCTCGACGCCCCGGAGCGCCCGCCGTACGGACCGGGCGTGGGCGTCCAGGCCGGGCAGGTCGTACAGGTACGCGGGGGTGTCGCCGAGGCGGGCGGCGGCCTCGCGGACGCGGGCGGGGATCATCAGGCGGGCGGCGGCCTCGCGATCGGGGATCATGCGAGCGGGTTCGCGATCGGCACGTAACCGGCGGCCCGGTCGGCGGCGCGGGCCCAGCGGACCCCGAGGTTGGCCTTCGCGGGCAGCGGCGCGCCGGCCAGCAGGTCGGGCAGGGGCAGCGGCCGGCCCAGCCGGTCGGCCTCGGCGGCGAACACGGCGCGGGCCGCCCGCCACAGCTCGCGCAGCAGCTCGTCGCCGCCCCGCGCCGCGACGGTCGCGGCCACCTCGGTGAGGTGGTTGACCAGCAGGCAGTAGACGACCCGGGCCCAGCCCCGCTCGGCGTCGTAGGTCAGCGCCCCGGCCACCCGGGCCGGCAGCCCGGTCAGGTCGTGGCGGCCGGCGACCAGCTTGGTGCCCTCCAGGTCGCGGAAGACCGCCTCGCGCGGCACGCCGTCGGGGCCGAGGCCGACGAGGACGTTCTGCAGGTGCGGCTCCAGGACCACGCCGTGCGTGAAGAACAGGTCGAGCACGGGCGGCGCCACCGCCGACACGTACGCCGTCCACCACCCGAGCGGGTCCCGTTCCATCGCGTCCGTCCCGTACGGCGCCGGCCCGCCCGCGGCCGGGTCCACGGCGAGGGCCGCCGCCAGCACCGGGACCACGCCGGGCGAGCACACCCGCCACGGGCTGTCCCGGACGATCACCCCGAGCCCTTCGAGCAGGCCCGTGCCGAGGGCGGCCGAGCGGTAGCCCGGCTCCCGCAGCCAGCGCGTGCCCGGGAACACCGCGCTCACCTCGTCGAACACCGGCCCGAGCCGCGAGGTCAGCTCCACCGCCCCGGCCAGCTCGTACCAGGCGTTCTTCCGGACGCAGTTGGTGATCCGCACGTCGAGGCTGAACTTCAGGCACACCCCGGCGTCGGCCGCGTAGACGGTTCGTACCGACGACGTCGGCGACACCAGCGGGCCCGGCCCGAGGTCGGCCAGCGCACCGCCCAGCGGGGGACGCAGCAGGCCGAGCTGCCACGGGTGGGCGGGCAGCAGCCGGTGCCCCGCCGGCGCCTCGCCCAGGGCGTCGAGGGCGGCGACGTCGCCCTCCTCGGCGAGCGCGTCCTCGCGCACCGCGAGCAGCCGCAAGGGGAAGCGGGCGTGCGTCTCGGGCGCGTACCGCGTCCACTCCTCCGCGTCGCCGGCGCGGGCCTTCGGGCTCGGATGGAACGGGTGGCCGAACACCAGCGCCTGCTCGGAGGCCAGCCACGGGTCGGCGGGCGGCTCGGCCACGGCCCGCGCCCGCAGGATCGCGGCCACCGCCTCCCTGCTGGCCGCCACCTGCCCGGCGAACTCCTCGTTGGCCGCGCCGTCCGTCCCGGCGCCGCGCAGCTCGGCCTCGGTCAGCCGGACCAGCTCCCCCGAGGTCAGCGGACGCCACGCGCCGTGCTCCAGCCGCTCCGGCGTCCCGTCGAGGCGCAGCGCCGCGCCGCCGCGCGTGCGCGCCCGCAGCAGCGTGCCCCCCACCCGCAGCAGCACGTACGGCGGCGCCGGCCACACCAGCCCGCGCGGCCCGGCCACCTCCCGCACGCAGCAGCGCAGCAGCGCGGCCAGCGTCGCCTCCTCGGCCGGGGAGCTGGTCGCGCCGAGGACCAGACCGTGCATTCAAGCTCTCCTCAGGTAGTTGGGCCCGCTGGTGCCGTAGAACTTGTTCACGTCGCGGGCGCCCGACCGCTCCTTGGCCACGAGCGTGCCGGCGGTGATCATCGACTTGCCGGTGAGCCGCGCCGCCTCCAGCGTCCGGGCCCGCAGGAGCCGGGCCATGGGGTCGTCGCCGTGCTCGGCGAGGGCCGCGGCCAGCGTGTCGCGCAGCAGGGCGGCGGCCTGCCGGTGCGGCAGGGCGCCGAAGACGACGGCCGCGGCGGCCAGGTGGAGCGTGATGGTGACGAAGACGTCGGCGAGGGCGTGCGGGTCGTCGGTGAGCATGCGCCGGTCGGTGAAGGCGGGCGGGTCGATCCCGGCCGCGGCCAGCCGCGCGGGCGAGGCGAGCAGCCCGTCGTTGTCCTTGACGAGCAGCTCCAGCCGGCGCTCGCGCAGGACGAGCGCCAGGTTCTGCTGGTGGGCCTCCAGGGCTACGCCGTAGCGGACGAACAGCCGCACGTTCCACCCGAGCAGCAGGCGCAGGTACGCGGGCAGCACGTCGCCGCCCAGCCGCTCCTCCAGCCCGGCCAGGACGCCCGGCGCGTTGAGCGCGGCCACGGGCACGACCACGCCCTCGGGCAGCCGCCGCACCATCCAGGCGAGGTACTCGTGGCCCGCGTGGGCGTGGGTCTGCTCGTCGGCGACCAGCACGCCCGGGTCGGCCAGCCGGCGCAGCAGCAGCTCGGCCCGCGCCCCGTCGCCGAGCGTGCCCGGCTTGATCGAGCGCCGGTTGCGGGCGCCGAGGGTGCTCGTGGGGAGGGGCAGCTTCAGGTGGGTGCGGGGGGCGACCTCGACGGTGCGCATGGACAGGGTCGGGCGCACGGTCAGCCACGGCTCGTCCAGCAGCCGCACTCCGTCGATCCGCGCCACCTCGCCCGCGGTCAGCGGGTGCACGGGGAAGAGGGTGGTGTCCGGGCCGGGGGAGGGGAACGGGGGCGCCACGTCCGGCGGCAGCTCAGCCGAGCCCGGGGCCAGCAGGGAGCGGGGCACCGCCGCCCAGCGCAGCTCGAAGGCCGGCGCGAACTCCGGCGCGTACGCGACCAGTTCCTCGGCCGACAGCCCGAGCCGGGCCCGGGACGTCGGGTACACGGGGTGGTCGGCGAACGCCGCCAGCGTCTCGTACGACGGCCCCCCGGCCAGCACCTCTGTGGCCCGCTCGTCGTGCAGCTCCCAGGCGGCCAGGGCCTGGGCGCACTCCTCGGCGAAGACGGCCACTCCCTCGGCGTCGGCCGGGTCGGCGATCATCGTGAGCGTGTCGAGCACCTCGGCCAGCGTGAGCCGTTCGCCGGGCGCGACCACGAAGTCCTGGAACAGCGCGCCGGCCGCCAGCCGCACCACCCGGCCGCCGGCCAGCGTCAGCGCGACGCCGTCGCGGCTGTTGCGGGTGACCCGAGCCGACAGGCGGCCGTAGTCCTCGCGCAGCAGCGCGTTCAGCACCCGCGCCGCGAGCTCCGCCTCCCGTCCCCGTTCTTCGGGGGGTTCGCCGGGGCCGCTCGTCCGGTCGTGCGTCACCCGTTCGTGGACGGCCTTCACCCGGTCCCGCACGGCCTTCATCCGGCCGCCCACCCCCTTCACCCGATCACCCACGGCCGGGTCGCCCGGTAGCCGCCGATGGCCGCCTCCACGCGGTCGCGGTCGGGGCCCACGGCGCGGATCACGCCCAGGTAGTCGCGGTTGGTGTGGGTGCGTTCCACCACCTCGCCCTTGGAGCGCAGCGGCCGGTGCCAGAGCCGCACGCCGCCGGAGACGACGGTCTCGGCCCCGGGGCCCGACACGATCGTGCCGGACCGGTCGGCCACGACGCTGACCGCGCTGCCGTACCCGGTGCCCGCCGGCGCCTCCGGCAGGGCCGACAGCGGCTCGCCGAGGTGGACCCGCAGGATCCACTCGAACAGCGGCACCCCCAGCACGTCGGCGAGCAGGAAGTCGCAGTGGTCGCCGATCACCCGGTAGTTGACCTCGACCAGGCGCGGGCCGTCCGCGGTGAGCACGTACTCGGTGTGGCACGCGCCGAACCCCACGCCGAGGGCCCGCAACGCGGCCAGCACGTGCTCGTGCGGCCCGTCCGGCGCCCAGTCCAGCCGCTCCTCGACGAAGTGCGGCAGCGGCCCCAGCGTGGTCGCGAACCCGCCCAGCACCCGCGTCCGCGACCCGTCGCCCAGCGTCTCCAGCGTGCGCAGCGGCCCCTCCAGGTACTCCTCGACGACCAGGGCCTCGCCCGGCCGCCGCCGCCTGACCTCCGCCACGGCCGCCGCCAGGCCGCTCTCGACCAGCAGCACGTCCTCGCTGGCCACGCCCTCGCGGGGCTTGACGACCAGCGGGTACGGCAGGCCGTCCGGCACGGGGTCGCCCGGGGCCAGCCGTACGGACCGGACCCGTTCGACCCCCGCCTCGGCCAGCGCCCGGCGGGTCAGGAACTTGTTCTTGGCCGACACGCACGCCCGCCAGTCCTTGCCCGGCAGGCCGAAGTAGGCGGCGGCCAGGGCGGTCTCGGCCTGCAGGTGGTCGGAGTTGGAGAAGATCGCGTCGGGCCGGCCCAGGGCGGCGATCGCGTCGATGAGCGCGCGCGGGTCGCGCACGTCGCAGCCGACGGCATGGGGATGCCGGTCGGGGCGGTCGGTGAGGATCGTCACCTCGCAGCCCAGCGCTCGGGCGGCCGGGAGGAACCCGTCGGTCACCGAGTCGGTCGGCTTGAGAGCGGTCAGGTACAGCCGCAACGCGTGGCACCCCCGGGTGATCAGGTAAGGCTAACCTAACCGCAGATCCTAGCCTCTCGGAGATCACTTCCGAGCCGGTACGTCGCAACCTCAGGCTAACGCCGGGGTCATAGGATGACATCCGGAACTTGGAAGGGTGGGGCCGTGGAGACGAGAGCGGAAGAGCAACTGATCGGACCGCTGCTCCTCGCACGCGGCACCATCGACCGGTCGTCGGCGCTGCGCGCCGACGCCGCGTGGCTGGAACGTGCCTGGGCCGCGCCGACGACCCGGGTGCTCGTGATCCAGGACGGGCAGACCCTGGTCCGGCGCACGGGCGACGAGGTGCGGGCGGTGCTGTTCGGCCCGGACGAGGCGCCGCCCGGCGAGCGCTACCTGCTCGGCGTCGAGGGCGACGTGGCCTACTTCGCGGTCGCGGCGCCGCTGCCGGGCGCGGCCACCGGCGACCTCAACGGCCGGGTCACGGTCCCGATGAGCCTGCTCGACGCGCCCGAGGGCGAGACCGTCGCCGCCGGCCTGCGCCAGGCGGGCGGCCTGCTCGGCGACCGTGACGCGGGGCTGCTCGTCTACGCGGTGGCGCTGGAGGCGTGGCACTCGGCCCACGAGCACTGCCCCCGCTGCGGCAGCCGCACCGAGGTGCGCGCGGGCGGCCACATCCGGGTCTGCCCGCGCGACTCCAGCCAGCACTTCCCGCGCGTCGACCCGGCCGTGATCATGCTGGTGCGCGACCGGGACGACCGCTGCCTGCTGGCCCGCGGCCCGCAGTGGCCGGAGGGCCGCCTGTCCATCCTGGCCGGCTTCGTGGAACCGGGGGAGTCGCTGGAGCACGCGGTGATCCGGGAGGTGGCCGAGGAGGTCGGGGTCCAGGTCGCCAACCCGCGCTACCTCGGCAGCCAGCCCTGGCCGTTCCCGCGCAGCCTCATGCTCGGCTTCTTCGCCGAGGCCCTGACGACCACGCTCACGCCCGACGCCGAGGAGATCGCCGAGGCCCGCTGGTTCTCCCGCGAGGAGCTCGCCGAGGCCCTGGCGTCCGGCGAGGTGCGCCTCCCGCCGCCCGTCTCCATCGCCCGCCGCCTCATCGAGACCTGGTACGGCGAACCCCTCACGGGCGACTGGTAAGCCGTCGCTACTTAGCGTAGATTCGAAGACACCTTCGGTAGCGAGAGGCTAAAGTCATGGCCATGAACGACTCTCACATGCAGGAGATCCTCGATCTCGAGCGCCAGAAGATCGCCATCCAGCACTCCGCGGCTGAGGCGCGTATGGACGTCAAGATCGAGGCCTCCGAGAAGCGCATCATCCACGCCGTCACCAACGCCATCACCGATGCGGTCGTAGAGCTCAAGAGGGAGATCATAGGCGTCCGCGTCGAGCTCAAGAGCGAGATCGCAAGTGTCCGCACCGAGCTCAAGCAGGAGATCGCGAGCGTCCGCACCGAGCTCAAGAGCGAGATAGCGGACGTCCGTAGGGAGCTCAAGAGTGACATAGCCCGCCTGGAGCACAAGCTCGACTGCCACGCCCACTAGACGAGGACCTGGGTGAATCTGGCACCCAGGTCCTCAGGACCAGTTCTACCACTGTCCTTCGTCTCTCGGCAGAGCAGGGACGAAGGACAGTGCCGGTCAGGCCGCTTCGAGCAGGGCCTTGACCTCGCGGGCCGACGGGTTGGTGCGGACGATGCGGCCCGACGGCGTCTCGATCACGACCGTCGGCACGGTCTGGTTGCCGTTGTTGACGCTCATCACGAACTCCGCCGCCGCGGGGTCACGCTCGATGTCGACCTCTGTGAACGGAATGCCCTCCCGGGTGAGCTGCGACTTCAGCCACTTGCAGGGCCCGCACCACGTGGTGCTGTAGACGGTGAGCGCCATGTCGGACGAATCCCTCCAAGGTCAAGGAGACGGGGCGCTCCGTTCAACACGGCCGGGCCCGCGCTCATTCCTCGCCGGCGCCACCTCGGGTCAGAGCTGGCCGCCGAGCCGGTCCGCGATCCACTGGTGCACCTGCTCGGCGATGCCCGGCAGCCGGTACAGCGGCGCGCTGTGCGCCGTGCCCGGCGCCGTGACGACCGTCACCGGCACCCCGACCTGGCCGAGCATCTGCTTGAGGAGCTGGCTCTGCGCGGGCGGCACGAACTCGTCCTCGGAGTGGACCGTCAGCATCGGCGCGTCGTGGCGGCTGGCGTGCCAGGCCACCTCCATGCTGGCCCAGACGCGCGAGCAGCGGCCCTTGGGCTCGCAGCCGCCGGCCAGCTTGATCGCGGCGGCGCGCAGCCGGCGCTTGTACGGGTCGGTGGAGACGGCGCCGTCGGTGTAGGCGCGCAGCGGCGACACGATGGGGGACAGGCCGACCACGCCCTTGAGCCCGTTCATGCCGTCGCCGTACGTGCCGACCGAGGCCGCCAGGTGACCACCGGCCGAGAAGCCGACGATCACGAAGTTCTTCATGTCGAAGCCCCAGCGCTCGGCGTGCTTGCGGGCCAGCTGGATGGCCGCCAGCACGTCGGTGCGCTGCGCGGGCCAGGCCGCCTGCCCGGAGAGCCGGTAGTTGAGGTTGAAGACGGTGTAGCCGAGGTCGGCGTAGCCGCGGGCGATCGTGGTCATCTGCCGCTTGTCGCCGGCGGACCACCAGCCGCCGTGGATGAGGAAGATCCCGGGCCGCTGCTCGCCGTCCGCCTTCCACCAGACGTCCATGTCCTGGCGGCGCTGCTCGCCGTACTCGACGGTCTCGTACGCGAGGGTGGGCAGCGCGGACGGGTCGGGCGTGGTGACCGGACCCGGTGTCGGGTCCTTGGCCACGACGGCGGGCCCGGCGACGGCCGTCACGGCGGCGGCGGGCGCGGCGACGGCCGAGGTGGTGACGGTGACGGTGGCGAATGCGAGCGCCCCCACGAGAACCGCTGTGCGCACGGTCTTCCTTTCCCCCATGCACGTGGTCGGCCCCATTGTGAGGGAAAAGACCAGTTCTTTGCATCTCGGTGACGTTGAACGGATGACGGCCCGCATGTTGCCAGAATGGGACGGTCAGCGCCACCGGCTGGGAGGATTGACAGGTGAGCAGCGTGGACGACGTCCTGTCCGGCCTCGACCCGGAGCAGCGCGCGGTCGCCGAGGCCGTGCGCGGCCCCGTGTGCGTTCTGGCTGGTGCGGGCACCGGCAAGACCCGCGCGATCACCCATCGCATCGCGCACGCAGTGCGCAGCGGGGTGGTCGACGCGCCGAGCGTGCTGGCCGTGACATTCACCACACGGGCGGCCGGCGAGCTGCGGCAGCGGCTGCGCGCGCTGGGCGCGCCGGGGGTGCAGGCGCGCACGTTCCACGCGGCGGCGCTGCGCCAGCTCACCTACTTCTGGCCGCGGGTGATCGGCGGTGAGGCGCCGTCGGTGATCGAGTCCAAGCTGCCGGTGCTGTCGGAGGCGTGCCGCCGGCTGCGCCGGGGCGCCGACCGGTCGGAGCTGCGCGACATCGCCTCCGAGGTCGAGTGGGCCAAGGTCACCCAGATCGGCCCCGAGGACTACGTCGCGGCGGCGGCCAAGTACCACCGCACCCCGCCGGTGCCGGCCGAGGAGCTGGCCCGGCTCTACGACGCGTACGAGCAGATCCGGCGCGAGCGGCACCTGGTCGACTTCGAGACGATCCTGGAGCTGACCGCGGCGGTGATGACCGAGCACCAGGAGGTGGCGGCGCAGATCCGCCAGCAGTACCGCTACTTCGTCGTCGACGAGTACCAGGACGTCAACCCGCTGCAGAAGCTGCTGCTCGACACCTGGCTCGGCGGGCGCGACGACCTGTGCGTGGTCGGCGACCCCAACCAGACGATCTACTCCTTCACCGGCGCCACGCCCCGCTACCTGACCGGGTTCGCCGTCGAGTACCCCGACGCGGCCGTGATCAAGCTGGTGCGCGACTACCGCTCGACCCCGCAGGTGGTGGACCTGGCCAACCTCGTCATCGCCAAGGGCCGCTCGCCGCACCGCCTGGAGCTGGTCGCGCAGCGGCCCGACGGACCCCGGCCGGGCTTCCACGAGTACGACGACGAGCCGGCCGAGGCCGCCGGGGTCGCCCGGGCGATCAGGAAGCTGCTCGACCAGGGCGTGCCGTCCCGCGAGATCGCCGTGCTGTTCCGCACCAACTCCCAGTCGGAGGCCTACGAGGAGGCCCTGGCCAAGGCGGAGCTGCCGTACGTGGTGCGCGGCGGCGAGCGCTTCTTCGAGCGCCCCGAGGTGCGCCAGGCCGTCGTCCTACTGCGCGGGGCGGCCCGGTCGGCCTCGGAGGAGCCGCTGGCCTCGGAGGTCCACCACATCCTCGCCGGCCTCGGCCTGACCCCGGCGCCGCCCGGCGGCGGCAAGGCCCGCGAGAAGTGGGAGTCGCTGCGTGCGCTGGCCGACCTGGCCGAGGACATGGCGGCCGACGGGGCCGACCTGCACGGGTTCGTCGCGGAGCTGGAGCGGCGCGCCTCCGAGCAGCACGCGCCGCCGGTGGAGGGCGTCACGCTGGCCTCCTTGCACGCCGCCAAGGGCCTGGAGTGGGACGCGGTCTTCCTGGTGGGCCTGACCGACGGCATGCTGCCGATCGTCTACGCGGAGACGCCCGAGCAGATCGAGGAGGAGCGCCGCCTTCTCTACGTGGGCATCACCCGGGCCCGCCGGCACCTGGCCCTTTCATGGGCGCTGTCGCGGACGCCCGGCGGGCGCAAGGGGCGCCGGCCGTCCCGCTTCCTCGACGGCCTGACCGGGCGCGCCTCCTCCGCCGCCGCGCGGACGTCGGCCCCGCCGCGCGAGCGCCGCCAGGTGGCCGCTCCGGTGAGCTGCCGGGTCTGCGCGAAGACGCTCGTGGCGGCGGCCGAGCAGAAGCTGGGCCGCTGCGCCACCTGCCCGGCCGACTACGACGAGGAGCTGCTGGAGAGCCTGAAGGCGTGGCGCACGGCCACGGCCAAGGAGGGCAAGATCCCGCCGTACGTCGTCTTCACGGACGTGACGCTGCAGGCGATCGCCGAGCGGGTGCCGCGCACCGAGCAGGAGCTGCTGTCGATCGCCGGTGTCGGCCGGGTCAAGCTCGACCGGTACGGCGAGGCTGTTCTGTCCTTGTGCCGCTCCGCCTCATGACCGACCCGGTTTGGGGGAGAGCTGGCCGACAAGTCAGACTTGCCGTACCAAACTTGCTCATCCTGAGGGGGACCCGTGAACGAGGCGCTGAAGGAGCTGCTCGACCTGCTCGACCTTGAGCAGATCGAGCTCGACATCTTCCGCGGGCGCAGCCCCGAGGAGCGCATCCAGCGGGTCTTCGGCGGCCAGGTCGCCGCGCAGGCGCTCGTCGCGGCCGGCCGCACGGCGCCGCCGGACCGGGCGGTCCACTCGCTGCACGCCTACTTCATCAGGCCCGGCGACCCCTCCGTCCCGATCGTGTACAACGTCGAGCGGGTGCGCGACGGGCGCTCCTTCACCACGCGCCGCGTCGTGGCCATCCAGCACGGCAAGGCCATCTTCACGATGTCGGCCTCGTTCCACATCTTCGAGGAGGGGCTGGAGCATCAGGCGTCGGCCATGCCGGAGGTGCCCGACCCCGAGACGCTGCCGACGTTCCAGGACCGCATGCACGAGCTGGTGGGCGACCGGCCGGAGTACCGCGACTGGCTCTCCCGGCCCCGGCCGGTGGACGCCCGCTACGCCACGCCGCTGACCTGGGAGGCGCACCGCAACCCCGAGCTGCGCAGCGCCAAGACCAACGTGTGGTTCCGCTACGACGCCGACCTGCCCGACGACCCGCTGCTGCACGTGGTGCTGGCGGCCTACGCCTCCGACTTCACGCTCGTCGACACGGTGCTGCTCGCCCACGGCATGGCGTGGGGCGCCTCCGACCTCCAGGGGGCCTCGCTGGACCACGCCATGTGGTTCCACCGGCCGTTCCGCGCCGACGACTGGCTGCTGTACGCGCAGCAGTCGCCGTGGGCGGGAGGGGCCCGGGGGCTCGCGCGCGGTGAGATGTTCACCGCGTCCGGTGACCTTGTCGTGTCCGTCGTTCAGGAGGCGATGATCCGTGTCACGAAGTCGTGAAATCGCAGGTAGAAAATAGGTTGCCGGTTTCTGCGTTCCCGGTTTAGGGTCATGGTCAAGCAAGTCGGACGGTCCTGTCCGGCGATCCCAAGACGGAGGTGAGTCCCAGTGATCAGCATCAACATGTCGGCCACGCAGTGGCTCGCTTCCGCGTGCCGTGACACGGTGCGGCTCGCCGATGGGCCGGCCAAGCTGCGGCAGGAGAAGTCTGCCCGCAGCCAGGCTCCCGTCTACGCGCGCGTCCACCTGGGCGCCGCCGCCCCGAGTGCCCCGGCCTTCGCCGCAGGCGCCGACGTGCCGACCCAGCAGATCACCAAGGGTGGAATGCGCGGTCCGCAACCCTGGAGGGATGCTCCGGTCACAACCTGACCGGCACAGAGCAGCCCCCAGGCCGCGGATCCGCATCAAGGATCCGCGGCCTTCTTGTTTGTCCGTGATCCCCGACCACCTACGAGGTGCCCGACCAAGATCAACAGGATCGAATCAAAGGAGACACAGATGGGGGCCAAGACGATCATGGACCTGATCGACGAAGCCAAGATCCCCTGTCGTACCGACCCTGACCTGTGGTTCGCCGAATCGCCGCAGGACGTGGAGTTCGCCAAGGCGCTCTGCGGCGGCTGCCCCATCCAGAAGGCCTGCCTGGCCCGCGCGCTCGAGCGCGAGGAGCCGTGGGGCGTCTGGGGCGGCGAGCTGATCCTCCGGGGCGTCATCGTGCCCCGTAAGCGGCCCCGCGGGCGTCCCCGCAAGCACCCGGTCGCTGCCTGACACACCTTTCCGCACCGAAGTACTTCACCAGAAAGCAGACAAAGCAATGAGCATCGGAATCATCCACAGCCTCGAAGTGCCGCATCTGAGCCATGACCTGGTCAATGACCGAATACAAACCCTCCACCGTGAGGCGGAGGAGCAGCGGCTGATCGCCAGCGTCCAGCGTGTGGAGCGGGCGCGGCGACAGGTCCGGCGAGCCAACGACCGGCTGCGCAGGGCTCTGAACCGCCAGGTGTGACGCGGAGATCCTGCCGCCGGCGCAGGATCTCCCGTCCATGCCGGGCCGCCGCATGGACCTCCCGTCCATGCGGGGCCACCCCAGGAATGACCGGGGCCGGGCGCGAACCGTCGCGCCCGGCCCCTC
The DNA here is from genome assembly GCF_013363995.1 of Nonomuraea rhodomycinica. GTDB lineage: Bacteria > Actinomycetota > Actinomycetes > Streptosporangiales > Streptosporangiaceae > Nonomuraea > Nonomuraea rhodomycinica. The sequence goes on from NZ_JABWGO010000016.1 coordinate 133,446, forward strand.
CCCGTCTCTCCGCTGTCAGAAGTAGCGGGACGTCAGATCCGTCGTCGGCCACGTCCTCACGGCGCTTGCGGCCTGCCCGAGGATCGGGTCGATCGAGTCGAAGTCGGGGCTCCCCGTCTCCTCGCGCCGATTGAAGATCGCGCAGTAGCTGATGCCGTTCTGGATGCGCGCGAAGAAGCTGAACGTGCCCGGCATCGACCCGGTGTGCCAGGTGTTGAGCGTGCCCACGTTGTTGTTGCGCACGCTCCACCCGAAGCCGTACCAGGAGCCGTTCGCGTTCATGCCGATCTCCGGCTTGGCGAAGATCCGCGACAGCGACGTGGAGTTGAGCACCGTCCCGGCCTTGTCGAAGACGAAGCCCCACTTGACGATGTCCACGGCCGAGGCCAGCCAGCCGCCGTTCGCGTCCTGGTTGGGCATGTTGAACCCGCCGTACGGGTACGGCACGACGGTGCCCGAGTCGTCGAGCACGGTCTTGTTGGTGAACTTCGAGCTGTAGACGACCTCGCTCGTCCCGGTCTCCGCCAGGAGGCTGCGGCCCAGCTTCATCCGGGTGATGCCGGCCGGCGCCAGCAGCTTCTGCTTGACGTACGCCTCGTAGCTCATCCCGGACACCTTCTCGATGATCCGGCCGAGCAGCATGTAGCCGTAGTTGCTGTAGGCGTACTTCGTGCCCGGGTCGTAGTCGAGCTTCCTGGCCGTGGCCCACTTCATGATGTCGGCGTGGTCGATCGGCAGCGAGATCCCGAGCGAGGCGGCGATCGTGTGGTCGGCCCAGAGCTGGTCCGGCGACACCGCGCGGTCCCAGCCGCCCAGGTGCTGGAGCAGGCGGGTCACGGTCACCTGGGCCAGCCGGGGGTCGGCGTCGGCCGACAGGCCCAGCAGCGTCGTGACCGGCGCCGTGAGGCTCAGCTTGCCGTCCTGGGCGAGCCGGGCGATGGCCGCGCCGGTGATGTTCTTGCTCAGGCTCGCGATCCGGAACAACGACGTCGGCTGCACCATGGAGATGAACCGGGGCCTGCCGGGCAGGATCTTGCTGTACGTGCCGTAGCCGCGGGCCAGCAGGATCTTGCCGTTCTTGGCGACCGCGAGCTGGGCGCAGCCGATCTCCCGCTCGGTGACGTACTTCTGCATCGCCTGGTCGAAGACGGCCAGTGAGCTCGGCACGACCCCGGTGGCCGGCAAGGAGGACGCCGCCCGCGCGGGCTGCGCTCCGAGCGCGATGGCGGGCACCGCCGCGGCACCTGTCTGGAGCAGGCGTCGTCGGCTCAACGTAGTCATATTGTCCCCTCTTGCCTCAACTGCAACATCGGGGACCTTTACTACCACCTTTCGGGCGATCACCCGGAACCGGCGTAGGATCCCGGGGTTCGCCGATCATCCCCGGCCCGAAGGGATCTCTGTCACGTGACCACGCGACGCCTCCTGCCGCCGCCCACGGCGCGGCTCTCCTTCCGCGAGCTGACCCCGGACGACCTCGACGACATGGCCGCCCTGCTGGGCGACCCGGAGGTGATGCGCTACTACCCCCGCACCCGCACCCGGGAGGAGTCCCTGCGCTGGATCGAGTCCAGTCAGCGCAGCTACGCCGAGCACGGACACGGGCTCTGGGCGCTCACGGTGCGCGAGACCGGCCAGTTCGCCGGCAACTGCGGCCTGACCCGGCAACCGGTGGAGGACGAGGTTCTCACCGAGGTCGGCTATCTGGTCCCGGCCGCGCTCCAGGGCCGGGGCTACGCCACCGAGGCCGCCCTCGCCTGCCGCGACCTCGCGCGCGACGTCCTCAAGGTGGACCGGCTGATCTCGATCATACACCCGGACAACGTGCCCTCCCAGCGCGTGGCCGAGAAGCTGGGGCTCACGCGGGAGCGCACGGCCCTGTACCACGGCCTGCCGCGCAGCATCTATTCGACGACCTTCGGCGAAGGCTGACCTCGCACAGGGAATGCGGACGCGCGCAAAAAACAGAGGCCCGGAGACAATTCTCCGAGCCTCTGTCAGTGGTAGCGGGGGCAGGATTTGAACCTACGACCTCTGGGTTATGAGCCCAGCGAGCTACCGAACTGCTCCACCCCGCGTCGTTGTGTTTCCAGATTATCGGCAGGGCTGTGCGGTGGCAAATCAACACCGAAGCCGCTTTCCCGGATAGCCCATATTTCACGTATTTGTGTGACGTATCACATCAAGCGGTTCGAAGCGGGGGGCTCGCGGCATCCCCGGCCGGGTAGGGGCCGCGGCGGAACCGATCACCGGAAAAAGCAGAGGCCCGGAGGAAATCCTCCGGGCCTCTGATCTGGTAGCGGGGGCAGGATTTGAACCTGCGACCTCTGGGTTATGAGCCCAGCGAGCTACCGAACTGCTCCACCCCGCGTCGGTGTGTGTCTAAAGACTATAGGGATCGCGGGGCAGTGGCAAATCGCCGGCGCCACGTGGCGGCTACGTGCCACCTTGCGGGCTCGCCGAGGCCGACCCCGTGGGCGTCGAGCTCGGCGAGGGCGAGGGCGAGGCGGAGGCCGAAGGCGTCGCCGTCGGCGCCGGGGTGCCCGTGGGCGCCGGCGCCGTGGTGGGCACCTGGGCCCCCAGGCCCTGCAGCGCCTTCAGGGCGTCGTCCAGGCGCTTCTGCGCCTTGCCGTACGCGTCCCAGTCGGGCGGGCTGGCCTTCAGGGCGTTCTGGGCGTCCTGGTAGGCCTTCTGCGCCGTGGTGATGGCCTGGGCGAGAGCCGACGTCTGCTGGTTGGGCTGCGACTGCTGCGGTTGCTGCTGGTTGGGCTGGGTGTTCTGCTGCGTCTCGCTGAAGACCTGCGCCAGCGCGTCCTCCAGCTTGTCGCCCGAGCCCACCTTGTTGCCGAACGCCACCAGCACGCGCCGCAGGATCGGGTACGGCTCCTGGCCGGTGCCGGCCTTGGTCTGGACGTACACGGGCTCGATGTAGATGAGCCCGCCCGCGTAGGGCAGCGTCAGCAGGTTGCCGTACCGGACGTTGGCGTTGCCCAGGCCCAGCGGGCCCAGCTCGCCGGAGAACTTGTTCTGGAAGTTGTTCTGCGCCTGGCCCGGACCCGGGATGGCGGTGTTGGACGGCATGCGCAGGATGCGCAGCTTGCCGTAGTCCTGGCCCCAGGTGGAGCCGGCCGCCATGAACGCCGCGAGGTTCGGCCCCTCCTTGGGCACGAACGTCGTCGTCAGCGAGAACGACGGCTTGGCGTCCTGGACCGGCATCGTCGTGGTCAGGTAGTACGGCGGCTGCTTGATCGACTGGTTGCCCTGCGACGGGTCGCTCGGGACGTTCCAGAAGTCCTGGCCGTTGTAGAAGGCCGAGGCGTTGGTGATGTGGTAGCGCGAGAGCGTGTAGCGCTGCACCTTGAACAGGTCCTCGGGGTAGCGCACGTGGCTCAGCAGGTCGGGGCTCATCTTCGAGACCGGCTGCAGGATCCCGGGGAACGCCTTGCTCCACGTCCGCAGCACCGGGTCCTTCTCGTCCCAGGCGTACAGGGTGACCGTGCCGTCGTAGGCGTCGACCGTGGCCTTCACCGAGTTGCGGATGTAGTTGATCTTGTCCTGGGGCTGCTGCGCGACCACGCGCCGGTCGACGGCCGTGTCCCGGGTCATGTCGCCCAGGCTCTCGCTCTGGGAGTACGGGTACTCGTTGGAGGTCGTGTAGCCGTCGATGATCCAGGTGACGCGCCCGTTCACGACCGCCGGGTACGGGTTGCCGTCGAGGGTCAGGAACGGCGCCACCTTCCGGACCCGCTCGCGCGGGTTGCGCTCGTACAGGATCTTGGAGTTGTCGTTGATGTCGCCCGACAGCAGGATGTTCTTCTCGCCGTACTTGGCCGCGTAGACCAGCCGGTTGACGAACGAGCCGACCGGCACGCCGCCCTTGCCGGCGTAGGTGGTGTTCTTCTGGCCGGTGCCCCCGGTGTCGGGGTAGTCGAGCTCCTGCGGCTTGCTCGGGTCGCCGCCGGCGATGACGTACTCGCTGGAGTTGATCTCGCCGAAGTAGACGCGCGACTCCTTCAGCCCCGTAGAACCGGCCAGCGGGCCGGTGACCGGCATGTCCTTGGCGTCGTAGGCGGGCAGGCCGCCGGGATCGACCTCGTTGCCGGGCGCGGCCACGATGCCGTAGCCGTGGGTGTAGACCAGCGCCTGGTTGATCCAGTTGCCCGGGCCGTCGGGGGAGTTGAGCAGCTCCCGCACGCCCACGACGTGGTCCACCAGCTTGCCGCTGGCGTCCTTGTAGCGGTCGACGTCGAGCTGGTCGGAGAAGCCGTAGAAGCCGCGGATGCGCTGCGTCTGGTCGAACGTCGCCGACACCAGCGCCGGGTCCAGCAGGCGCACGCCGCTCACCGACGCGTCGCCGTCGGTCTTCACCTTGGCCGGGTCGGACTCCGCGGAGTACTGCAGGATCTCGGCGTCGTCCACCCCGTACGCCTCACGGGTGGCCTTGATGTTGCGGTCGATGTAGGCCGCTTCCTTGAGCTGCTGGTTGGGCTTGACCTGGAACTGCTCGACCAGCGCCGGGTAGACGCCGCCGATCAGCACCGCCGACAGCACCAGCAGGCCGAACGACACGCCGGGCAGCATGCCGCCGGGCCGCACCACGCCCGCGAAGAACAGCGCGGCGCAGATCAGCGCGATGATGGCCAGGATGGTCTTGGCCGGGAGGACGGCGTTGACGTCGGTGTAGGACGCCCCGTCGACGTAGCCCCGGTCGGAGAACACCAGCCCGAACCGGTCCACCCAGTAGGCCACGGCCTTGAGCAGCACGAACACGCCGAGCAGCACCGACAGGTGCACCCGCGCGGCGCGCGAGGCGTGGACACCGGGCGACTGGAGCCGGAACCCGCCGTACAGGTAGTGCGTGATCGCCGCCAGGACGATCGAGATGATCACGGCGGTGAACAGGAAGTTCAGCACCATCCGGATGAACGGATAGTCGAACATGAAGAACGACATGTCCTTGCCGAACAACGGGTCCGTCTTGCCGACGGTCGCCCCGTTGGCGAACTCCAGCCACGTCTGCCATTCCCCCGCGATGGAGGAGCCCGCGAACAGCGCGAGCATGCCCATGCCGACAATGAAGATCAGCTTGCGGTGGGGGTCGAGCGCCATCCGGTAGCGGTCGGCGCCGCTGCCCCCGCCGAACACGGCGGGCCCGAACATCGGCCGGGTGCGGTAGGCCAGCAGCATGTTGCCGCCCACGATGCCGACCATCAGCACCGCCCCGATGAGGAACAGCACGATCTCCGTCAGCAGCACACCGGAGAACACCGAGGTGTAGTCGACCGAGTCGAACCACAGATAGTCGGTGTAGATGCCGGAGAAGAGGAAGAACAACGCCACGATCGCCACGAGCGCGATCGCGACGGGCAGGAGCAGTCTCGGCCGGCGGGGCAAGCGCATCGCCCGACCGGCTCCTGGGGTCCGGAAGCTCAAGGCCAACCCCTCGTCGTGGTGAACAAACGGTCCGTGTCTGGCAACCTACACCGCTGTGCCAGCCCTTCGACTAACGCACGGCGATCGGCGGAAGTTTCATCAGGCGTCATCCGGCGGAGCAGGCCGGCACCTGTCCCTTACCCGTGCGGAGGGCGTCCAGAGCCTGCACCGCCTCATGCAGTGAAGTGGCCTTGACCAGGCGCAACCCGTCGGGAACGGCCTTCATGGCCTCCGCGCAGTTGTCGGCCGGCGTCAGGAAGACGGTCGCCCCGGCCTTGCGCGCGCCGACCATCTTCTGAGCGATCCCGCCGATCGGGCCGACCGCGCCGGACGGGTCGATGGTGCCGGTCCCGGCGATGTCCTTGCCGCCGGTCAGCTCGCCCGGCGTGAGCTTGTCGAGGATGCCGAGCGAGAACATCAGCCCCGCGCTCGGCCCGCCCACGTCGCCCACGTTGATCTCGACGTCGAACGGGAACTTGTACTTCGCCTGCATCACCATGCCCACGACGGTCTTGCCCCCGGCGCCCCGCACGGTCGGCACGGTGACGTCGAGCTTCTCCTGGCCGCGGGTGATGGCGAACGTCACCTCGCGGCCGGGCTCGACCGCCTTGACCGCCTCGGAGATGCCCTCCACGTCGCTGACCGGCTTGCCGCCGACCGCGGTGATCTCGTCGCCCTTGCGCAGCCGGCCGTCGGCGGGCTTGCCCTTCTCGGTGGACACCACCGACACGGCCGTGCCGTACGGGATCTTCAGCTCCGTGAGCGCCGCGGCCTTGGCGTAGTCCTGCGAGTTGGCCATCTCGACGGTGTTCTCCTCCTCGACCTGCTGCTGCGAGCGGGTCTCGGGGAAGATCGTCGACTCGGGCACCACGGCGACGGTCGGGTCCAGCCAGCCGCGCAGCGCGGTCAGCAGGTCGATCTGGCTGCTCGGACCGCCCTGGTAGGCGACGGTGACGAGGTTGAGCCGGCCGCTGGTCGGATAGGTCTGCCGGCCGGTGATGGTGATCACCGGTTTCTTGTCGACCTCGCCGATCGTGTTCTCGGTCGGCCCCGGGCTCAGCACCACGTACGGCACCTTCATCACCGCGCCCATGACGCCGAGCGAGAGCACGAGGAAGCCCGCAACCAGCAGGGTCAAGGCGCGACGCGACATGGAGACGAGCTTATTCGCAGGCGCCGACCCACTCGGCCGAGCCGTCGGCGAACACCTGATGTTTCCAGATCGGCACCTCGGCCTTGAGGTCGTCTATGAGTCTGCGGGAGGCGGCGAACGCCTCCCCGCGGTGCGGCGCCGTCACGGCGACGATCACTGCGATGTCGCCCAGCTCCAGGTCGCCGACCCGGTGGACGGCCGCGAGCGCCGTGACGGGGAAGTCGGCCGCGACCTTCTCGGCCACGCGCCGCAGCTCGGCCTCGGCCGTCGGGTGCGCGGAGTAGGACAGGCGGGTCACCGGCTTGCCGTGGTCCTGCTCGCGTACGGTGCCGACGAACAGCGTCGTTCCCCCGGCCGCGTGGTCACCCACGGAGGCGAGCACCTCCTCCACGGACAGCGAGGTGTCACGTATGCCGAGCAACCGGATGACGTCCACGACGAAAGCCTACCGAACCGGTCCGGCCCTCACCGGCGGCACACGCGCCGGATCTGCGGACACCGCCGGGTCACTGGCGGCGTCTGCACCGGGTGGGCACCGCCGCTCATCGGCGGCGTCCGCGCCGGACTCCGTGGGCACGGCCGCTCACTGGCGGCGCTTGCGGCGGACCTGGCGGACGATGGCGGCCGTGCCGATGACGGCGACCGTCGCGCCCGCCGCGGTGAGCGTCGCCTCCTTGACCGGCAGACGCCTGCCGACCACGGTCGTCGCCTTCTCGCGCAGCTCCAGCAGCTGCCGGAACGCGGCCTCGTTGGTCCACGACGGCTTCCAGCCCGCCTCGCGCAGCCGCGCGCAGTCGACCACCCACGGGTAGACGACGTAGTGCAGGTCGGTGGCCGGCGCCGGGGTGATGCCCAGCCGGTGCAGCCGCTGGGCGGTGCCGAACGTCAGCCCGGCCGGCAGCTCGAACCTGCGCAGCCCCGACAGCTCCTCGACCTGCTCCTGCTCCAGCCAGCCGTCGGAGCCGACCCCGACCACCCCCGTCACCACGCCCCGCGCCGCCAGTTCCAGCGCCGACACCAGGTCGTCCACGTGGCAGAACTGCCAGCGCGGCGAGCAGCCCTTGACCGTCAGCAGCCGCGGCGACTCGAAATGGCGCGTGATGACCGTGTCGACGCCGGGCCCCACGACCGCCGCGGGCCGCAGCACCGTCACCTCCAGGCCGGGATGGCTGCGCAGCGACCGCCGCGCGAGCGCCTCGATCTCCAGGTAGTCGCCCACGACACCCGTGTCGGGCTCGGCCGCCACGGCGGCGTCCTCCGGCAACGGGACGTCGTTCTCCGGCGCCGCCCCGTACACCATCGCGCTCGTCACGAGCACCACCCGCCGCACGCGCGCGGCGGCTGCGGCCGTGAGCACGGTCTGCGCGGCCCTCAGGTTGTACGCGCGGCGCTCACGCGGGTCGGAGTCGACCGCGTAGTCACCGGCGAGGTGGACGATGACGTCGATGTCGGAGATGCGGTTCGCCAAGAGCGGATCGCGGACGTCGATGACTCTCCAGGTCGCCTCCCGGACGTCGCCGCGCTCCTCGTCAATGGCCACCACCCTGCGGAAATCCGCGGAGGATACGAGCCTTGCGAGCAGCTCGCGGCCCAGCCCTGAGGCCGCGCCCGTGACGGCGACGACTGGTTGGCGCGGGCGTTTCGAGGTAGGCACCAGGTCCTCACTTTGCACTGATCCGCCGCAGGACGACTAACGTGGCGGATGTGGACTCCTCCATCCTGCACGAGGTAGAGCGGTGACTGACCTGCCAGGTCGCGAAAACGACCCCAACGAAAACCCGTTCGCCATGTTCGGCGACCCTGAGCAGATGGCTCAGGCGATGCGCCAGTTCGCCGACATGCTGTCGGCGCCCCAGGGATCCGGCCCGGTCAACTGGGACATGGCCAAGAACATCGCCCGGCACGCCGTGGTGGCCGAGGGCGACCCCAGCGTCATGGAGGGCGAGCGCCGGCAGATCGTCGAGGCCCTGCGCCTCGCCGACCTGTGGCTCAACGAGGCCACCACGCTGCCCAGCGGCGTCGGCGCCCCCGAGGCGTGGAGCCGCTCCGAGTGGATCGAGAACACGATCCCCGTCTGGCGCACCCTGTGCGAGCCCATCGCCGCGCGCATGGTCGAGACCATGGGCGGCGCGCTCGGCGGCTCGGGCCTGCCGCCCGAGGCCCAGCAGATGGCCGGGCCGCTCATGGGCATGCTCAAGCAGATGGGCGGCATGATGGTCGGCCAGCAGATCGGCCAGGCCCTCGGCTCCCTGGCGCGCGAGGTGATCGGCACCACCGACATCGGCCTGCCGCTGTCCGACCGGGCCGCGCTGCTGCCCGGCGGCATCGCCTCCTTCAGCCAGGGGCTGGAGCTGCCGTCCGACGAGATCCGCATCTACCTGGCGCTGCGCGAGGCCGCGCACCACCGGCTGTTCCAGCACGTGCCGTGGCTGCGCGCCCACCTGCTGGGCGCGGTCGAGGAGTACGCGCGGGGCATCACGGTCGACACCTCCGCCCTGGAGGAGCAGATCCGCGGGCTCGACGTCAGCAACCCCCAGGCCATCCAGGAGGCTCTGAGCGGCGGCGCGCTGCTCAAGCCCGAGGAGACCGAGCGGCAGAAGGCCGCTCTGGCCCGCCTGGAGACCGCGCTCGCCCTGGTCGAGGGCTGGGTCGCCACCGTGGCCGGCCAGGCCGCCGAGGGCAAGCTGCCCTCCGCCGGCGCCCTGGCCGAGACCGTGCGCCGGCGCCGCGCCACCGGCGGCCCGGCCGAGCTCACCTTCGGCACCCTCGTGGGCCTCGAACTGCGGCCCCGGCGGCTGCGCGAGGCCGCCGCGCTGTGGGAGGCGGTCCGCGAGGCGCGCGGCGTCGACGGGCGCGACGCGCTGTGGTCCCACCCCGACCTCATGCCGTCGGCCGACGACCTCGACGACCCCGAGGCGTTCGTCCGCGGCGAGTCGGCGTGGGACATCTCACAGCTCGAAGGCGGGCAGGCAGAAGGCGGGCAGGAAGCGGCGAAGGACGAGGAGAAGGGCGAGGACGACCAGAAGTGAGCCTGCACGGCGACGCGGTGGCCGTCCTGTCCGGCTGGACCGCGCCCACCGCCGAGGAGGAACGGCTCCGCGTCGGGTTCCTCGACCACCTGCGTGACCACGACGACGCGATGCTGCGCGCCTGCGTGCCCGGCCACCTCACGGCCACCACGGCGGTGCTGTCGCACGACGGCGGGCGGGTGCTGCTCACCCTGCATCCCAAGGCCGGCATGTGGCTGCCGATGGGCGGCCACTGCGAGGCGGCCGACTCCTCGCTGGCCGCCGTCGCCCTGCGCGAGGCCACCGAGGAGTCCGGCATCCCGGACCTTGAGCTGCTGCCGGGCCCGCTGGCGCTCGACCGGCACGAGGTCTGGTGCCACCCGCCGCGCAGCTGGCACCTCGACGTCGAGTACGCCGCCGTGGCGCCGCCCGGCGCCGAGGCGGTCATCAGCGAGGAGTCGCTGGACCTGCGCTGGTTCCCCGTGGACGAGATCCCGGAGCTGTCGGACGAGGCCACCCGCCGCCTGGCGGCCCGCGGAAGGGACACTCTCCTGTCACGCCTTACACCGCGTTCACAGGTATCCGGCTAGAGTCCGTACCGTTCCACGCCTGCGGCGTCCGGCCCGGATTCGGAACGCTCCAAAGGGGAAGATGTGGGGATCTCAGCCGACAGCACCGTCGGAGGCACGATCGTCACCGCGGCCAAGCGGCGCCGCCGGCTGCCCGCCGCGCTGACGTGGCTGGCCGTGACGCCGTTCGCGGCGTGGGCCGTGACCAGGGTCGCGGGCCTCGAACGCGGCTCGCTGCCGACGCAGCTCATGACCGCCACGCCGTACGCCGCGGCCGGTTCCCTCGTCCCGCTCCTCATGGCCGCGCTCGGCCGCAGGCGCGCCGCCACCGCCGTCGCCCTCGTCGCGACGGCCGCCCTCGGCGCGAGCGTCCTGCCCCGGGCACTCGGCACGGCCGACGCCACCCCCGGCCGGCCGCTGCGGGTGCTCACCCTCAACATGCTGTTCGGCCGGGCCGACCCGTACGCCGTCATGGACCTGGTCCACCGCCTCGACCCCGACGTGCTGAGCACGCAGGAGCTCACGCCCGGTGCCGTCGAGGAGCTCGACACGCTGGGCCTCAAGGCCCTGATGCCGCACCGGGTGCTGCAGGCGGAGTGGAGCGCCACCGGGAGCGGCCTGTTCTCCAAGCACCCGCTGGAGGCGATGCCCGAGCTCGCGCCGACCGTCGGCCACCACATGCCGGCGGCCAGGATCGCGCTGCCGGGCGGCGCGGCGATCGAGTTCGTCGACGTCCACCCCTACCCGCCGCTGGGGCCCCAGGCCGTGGAGTGGAGCGAGGCCCTGGGCCGGCTGCCGTCGGCCTCCAAGGACGTGGTGCGCGTGCTGGCCGGCGACTTCAACGCCTCGCTCGACCACGCGCCGATGCGCGGGGTGCTGTCGCGCGGCTACAAGGACGCCGCCGACCAGGTGGGAGCCGGGCTGGTCCCGACGTGGCCGGCCAACAAGAAGGTGCCGCCGATCATCACGATCGACCACGTGCTGGTGGACCACCGGGTGGGGGTGCGCGAGGTCAGCGTCCACACGGTGCCGGGCACCGACCACCGTGCGGTCTTCGCCGAGCTGGCCGTACCCTGACGCGCGTCGTGGCATGTGCACGGCGGGTCAGGCGGGAAACAGGGGCCCGGTCAGGGGAGCGAGGACAGACCTGACCCGGACAACAGCGCTCGGGTGTTGTCCCACCCCTCCAGCCCCGGATCGAGCCGCATCAGGTCGTCGGCGGTCCGCAGCCGGTGCCAGCCCGGCACCGTGGCCACCATCCGCCTGCCCGGCGCCGCCGCGCGCAACGCAGCGACCGGTTCGTCGTCGTCGAGCCCGGCACCCGCCCACGCGGGCATCGGCAGCCCGAACGCCATCGCGACCGCCCCGCCGCCGTCGGCGGGACACACGCTCACCAGAGCCCGGCCCAGCTCGCGGAACAGCTTGCCGATCAGCAGCGGCGGCAGGTCGGGCGCGTCGGCGGACAGCACCACGGCCTGGTCGCCGTCTAGCCGCCCCGCGATACCCGCCAGGGGCTCGTCCTCGGGCACCTCGATCACCTCGGTGCCCGGCCACACCAGGTGGTCGAGCCCCGGAACGCAGGTCACCAGGACGGGCGTCACCAGGTCGAGACCGGCGACCACCTCGTAGGCGTCCTCGGCGAGCGCCTCCAGGAACTCCCTCGGGTCCACGTCGTCAGGGGCAGCCGCGGACATGCTGCGCCGTACGAGAACCGCGGCTGTCCGCCTCAACACTCCTCCGGCGGGGTCTGGGCGGCGGCCGAGAAGCCCTCCAGGAACCCGCGCGCCCGCTCGGCCCGCGGATACTGCTCCACCAGCCTCCAGAACGCGGGGCCGTGGCTCGGCACCAGCAGGTGCACCAGCTCATGGATGATCACATAGTCGATCACCCATTCGGGCAGGCCCTTGAGCCGGGTCGAGATGCGGATCGTGCCGTTCTCCGGGGTGCAGGAGCCCCACCGGTGCTGCTGGTTGTCGACCCAGCGCACGCTCGCCGGATCGGCCTTGCCGTCGAGGAACTTCGCCGACAGCTCCCTGGCCCGGGCGAGCAGCCCCTCGTCGGTCGGCCTCCTCCGGCGCTCCCTGGCCGCAAGCCGATCGAGCATCCGGCTCACCCATTCGTCCGCGTCTTGACCGGTCAGCCAGGCGGGCAGGAGCACGATCGTCTTGTCGCCGTCGCGGTATGCGGAGACCGTACGCCGGCGACGAGAACTCCGACGGACCTCGACTGTCTCGGGGGGCACATATGCACGTTAGCCGACACCGGCGAAATTCCACAGAGGGCAGTGCTTGTTTCTCCTGGTCAGATGATTAAGACCCGGTGAATTTGGGCACGCGCCTTTCCCGCCGCGCCGCCAGGCCCTCCATCAGGTCGGCGGAAGCCATGGTCACGGGCTGTGCGAGCGCCTCCCAGCGCAGCGCGGCCTCGAGATCCGCGTGGCCGGCGGCCAGCGCGACTTTGGTCAGCCGGGTGGCGACGGGAGCGTTCCTGATGATCTCTCCCGCCACGGCGGACACTTCCGTCATGAGGTCAGCTCGCGGAAATGAACGATTTACCAAACCTTTAATCTCCGCTTCCCTGCCCGAAATAGCCCGCCCGGTCAGCAGCATCTCCCGCGCCAGCGCGACGCCCGCCCTGGCGGGCAGCAGGTACGTGGCGGCCATGCCCGGGTGCAGCCCGAGCGAGGTGAACGGCGCCAGCAGCCGGGCGTCGTCGGCCGCGTACACGAGGTCGCACGCCAGCGCCAGGCAGAGCCCCGCGCCGACGGCCGGCCCGTTGACGGCCGCGATCGTCGGCACCTCCAGCGCCGTGATCGACAGCCAGGAGCGGTAGAACTCCAGCATCCGGTCGCGCAGTTCGGGGACGGGCTCGACGTTCCGCTCGCCCAGCCACGACAGGTCACCGCCGGCGGAGAACGCGGACCCGGCCCCGGTGACGACCACGCAGCGCACGTCCCGGTCGCGGACCAGCTCGGCCATGGTGGCGCGCCACTGCTCGGTCATGCCGTCGGTCATGGCGTTGCGCCGGTCGGGACGGTTCAGGGTCAGCCGCACGACACCGTCGGGGTCGCGCTCGACGAGAAGCTCACTCATGCGGGGAGCGTACGACGGCGGGGCGGTCGCGTCCGAGGAGTGGGAGGAGTGCGTGAGATCCCGCTTCTGACGGCTGCCCTTCGCTTGTCCGTCGCTGTAACGCCGGACTTCGGCGGATTGGAGCGCGGACCACGCCGTGCCCGTGGCGATTCGTCAACGGGCGCTCAAGGAGGGGGCGCGCCCTCTCCGGGCAGCCCCTTCGGACAACATTCCGCGCAACGCCGGGGGAAGTCCGGCGGCCCCACAGCATTCCGCACGACCCGGGGGAGCGGCGACCTCACACCCGCAGTGCTTTCCAGGCCCTCCTCGCTGTCCTTACTGTCCTTGCTGTCTTCCTCTTCCTCCACGTTTTCCACAACCGCCGTCCCACCTCGCCGACTTATCCACAGCCTGCGAGAACGCGGCACCCGAAGCGACCGCGACGTGGAAACCTTCCGCCCATGAGGCCACGTGTGAAGCCCGCCCTCCGCCGCATCCTCCGCGACGAGCACACCCTGCAGATCGGGGCGCACCCCGCCAGAGCGGTCATCCTGACCGGTCTCACCGCCCCGGTCCGGCGATGGCTGGCCCTGCTCGACGGCACGCGCGACATGCGGCAGGTGCTGCGCGCCGCGTCCGCGGCCGGCCTGGACGAGCCGATGGCCCGCGCGCTGCTCGACCAGCTCATTGCCCGCAGGGTGCTCCACGACGCCTCAGCTGACCACGTGTCACTGCGCGGGCTGTCCCTGACCGAGCGCGACCGGCTGGAGCCTGACGTGGACGCCCTCGACCTGGCGTCCGCGGGCTCCGACGGCGGCTCCGCCGCGTTCGCGGCGAGGAGACGAGCGCGGGTGCGCGTCTACGGAGCGGGCCGGGTCGGGGCGCAGATCGTCACCCTGCTGGCCTCGTGCGGAGTGGGCGACATCCGGGTGTTCGACCCGGGCCCCGTCCGACCCCGCGACCTCACGCCCGGGGGCCTGACGTGGAGCGAGCTCGGCCTCAGCCGCCAGGGCGGCGCCGTGGCCACCGCCCGCCGCCTCACCTCCGGCGGCGCTTCCCCAAGCCGGCAAGCGAACGGCACACCGAGCCGGCAAGTGAACGGCGCTCCGAGCCAGGAAGCGAACGGGACGCCTGGCCAGACAGCGAGGGGGACGCCGCCGTCGAACAACCCTCCGACGGCCGGTCGCCCCACCCCCACCCCGCCGATCCCGAGCCGGCGGGGCCCGCACCCTCGCGCGAAGCACATTTCCTCGACCACCGTCCCCCCTCTCGCCCGCCCGAAGCAGACGAGCACACCTTCTCTCCGACCCGGCGACCACCCACCAACGGCAGCCGGATTCACTCAGCCCCCGAACCCGCACCCACCATCGGCCCCGGCCCAAGACAACGCACCATCAGCCCGCGGCCAAGGCGACCCACCCAAGGTTGGCCAGCCCGACGATCGCCCACCAACGGCACCAGACGACGTCCACGCCCACCCCGCCAGCCCAAGAAGGAGCCTCCAACCGGCGCGAGATCACGCCCGCCCCCACCCGACCATCACCCCGCCGGCCCCTCCCGGCACCCCGTCCACCCTGGTGCAAGCCGGCGGCCCCTATCTCGGCGACGGGACGCACCGCCCCGACCTCGTCATCCTGGCACCCGTCGACCCGCTCGACTTCGTCCTGGTCAACGAGCTGGCCGAGCTGGGCATCCCGCACCTGCTGGCCTCCGCGTTCGAGGGACACGGGTCCGTGGGGCCGCTCGTCCTGCCGGGCCGTACGGCGTGCCTGCACTGCCTCGACCTGACCCGGCGCGACCGCGACCCCGGATGGGCGATGGTGACGGCCCGCCTCGGCGGCTACCCGCCAGGCGAGCTCGCCTGCGACACCACCCTGGCCACGGCCGTGGCCGCCGCCGCGACAGGCCACGCGCTGGCGTATCTGGACGGCCGCCCGTCCGCTGTGACGAACTGCACAACCGACGTGACCCCCGACGGACGCTGGTGCAGCGCGCCCTGGACGCGTCATCCTGAATGTCGTTGTATGCGAAACAATCCTTATTCGCTAAGAATGGTCGTGTCGCCCGAGGGCGACTGAGGTGTCCCGGCGCCGACCGTCGAAAGGGGGAGCGGTTTCTCGCCGAGAGAGGCCGCGCATCAGTGTGAGCGATCTTCCGCGCCGCGCCGTCACGCGCTCCGCCAAGCTGGCCACCCTTCCTCTGGGGTTCGCCGGCCGCGCCGCCCTTGGACTCGGCAAGCGGATCGGCGGCAAGCCGGCCGAGACGGTCGCCCTGGAGATCCAGCAACGGACGGCCGAGCAGATCTTCAAGGTGCTCGGCGAACTCAAGGGCGGAGCGATGAAGGTGGGACAGGCTCTGTCCATCTTCGAGGCCGCCCTGCCCCAGGAGATCGCGGGCCCCTACCGTGCCACCCTGACCCGGTTGCAGGAGGCGGCGCCCCCGCTGCCCGCGGCCACCGTTCACAAGGTGCTGGCCGAGCAGCTCGGCGACGACTGGCGCGACCACTTCATCTCGTTCGACGACAAGCCCACGGCCGCCGCGTCGATCGGCCAGGTTCACCGGGCTGTCTGGCACGACGGCCGGGAGGCCGCCGTCAAGATCCAGTACCCGGGGGCGGGCAAGGCGCTGCTCGGTGACTTCGCCCAGCTCGCCCGGCTCGGCAAGCTGTTCGGGGTCATGCTGCCGGGCCTGGACATCAAGGCCGTGCTGGCGGAGCTGCGCGAGCGCATCGCCGAGGAGCTGGACTACCTCCGCGAGGCGGAGGCGCAGCACGCCTTCGCCCTGGAGTTCATGGACGACCCCGACTTCCACGTCCCCGATGTGATCGCCGCCAACGAGATGGTGCTCGTCAGCGAGTGGATGGAGGGCACGCCGCTGTCCCGGATCATCGCCGAGGGCACCAAGGAGGAGCGCGACCGGATGGGGCTGCTGTTCGTCCGCTTTCTCTTCTCCTCGCCGTCGCGCGTCGGCATGCTCCACGCCGACCCGCATCCGGGCAACTTCCGCATGCTGCCGAACGGCAAGCTGGGCATTCTCGACTTCGGCGCCGTCAACCGGCTGCCGGACGGCTACCCGAAGGCGTTCGGCCAATTGACCCGGATCTTCAACCAGGGCGACATGCAGACCGTGGTCGACGGTCTGAGGGAAGAGGGCTTCATCCGCCCGGAGATAGAGGTGGACCCGGACGCGTTGCGCGCGTTCCTCGCCCCGTACGTCGAGCCCACGGCGGTGGAGGAGTTCACGTTCAGCCGGGAATGGCTCCAGGCGCAGGCCGCCACCGCCACCGACCTGCGCCCGACGAACGTGGTGCGTCAGCTCAACCTTCCGGTGTCGTACGTCCTCATCCACCGTGTCCACGCGGCCGGTGTCGGCGTCTTGTGCCAGCTCAACACGACGGCCCGGTTTCGCGACGAGGTCATCCGCTGGGTCCCCGGCTTCGCGGACGACCCGAACGACGAGGCCCTCGCCATCGGCTGACCCGACGCCCGCGTGCGGGGTCGCCGAATCTGCCCGGACCCCGGGTCCTGACGCCCGGCAGACCGACGCCGCTCGTACAGCGTGGGAACCACCGAGCTCAGCGGGAAGCTTCGCCGAACACCTCACACCGCCCGAAAAGTCAGTAGATAGCGCCAGAACAACAGCCGCCTGATCCGCGCCCCGGGCAGCAGCGTCGCGGCCTCCCCCTTGACTTCCGCCAAGGTCATGCTCGGCGCAGCCACCGGCGCGTCGACCTCCGGAGCGGGACGTCCGATCAACGCGAGCCGCATCGCGGCGTTGGCGGGGATGGCCAGCAGGTCGAACAGGTAATCCGAAGGAGCGCTCGCCCGGTAGCACCCCAGCACGGCCAGCACCCCGCCGGGCGCCAGCGCCGCCCTCAACGTGCGTACGGTGTCGAACGGCACATGGTGCAGGCTCGCCAGGCACGAGATGTAGTCGTAGCGGCCGGGTTCCAGCTCCATGGTCGTGATGTCGCCGTGGATGTAACGGATGCCTTGCCCCGTCGCGGCGTCGATGACGGCCTTGTCGGGATCGACCGCCTCCACGTCCAGCCCTCGGGCCGCGAGCGTCCGCGCGAATCGCCCCGTTCCGCACCCCACGTCGAGCGCCCGGCGGGCTCCGGGAGGAATCTGCCTGGTCAGCAAGGAGTGGTAGTGATCATTGTGGTTGAAGGCCATCCGAAGATTGTCCAGGCTTCGCGTCGCGCTGGGGCGTTCTCGCGATGAAGGGATGAGCGGCGAAGCCCTTCACAGGTGACCGGCGTGCCGCCCGACTGCGCGAGTTGCCCCTGGTGCGTGAGCTGCGAGCAAGGTGAGCCCCGAACCATGCGACCGGTGCGCGGAGCCGAACGTGCCACCTGTCCGTGAGGTGCAGACGTACCTGCGAGGTGAAGACCTGCGTGCGGGGTGAAGGCGCGGAGAAGTCGGCGCCCGCGTGCGACACCCTCGTCATGGACGTGGCGCCTGCTGGACGGCATTCTCCATCCAGAGCCGTCCAGATCCTGCGCCTTCGGGCTGTACCTTCGGGCTTGCTCCGCCGTCGGCGGCATGTCCTCGGAATGGGGTTGAGCTGCTTCAGCACTACCTGATTACATGATTACGTGACAGATGAGACAGTGCCGACCCTCTTCGAGTGGGCGGGCGGAACGGAGGCGCTGGAGCGCCTCACGGAAGCTTTCTACGCGCAAGTCGTGAAGGACGATCTGGTCGGCCCGCTGTTCCGGCACATGGATCCTGAGCACCCCCGCTATGTCGCGATGTGGCTGGCGGAGGTGTTCGGCGGTCCCGACCGCTACACGAAGGAGCGCGGCGGTTATCCCCACATGCTGTCCATGCACCTGGGCAAGGCGATCACCGAACCACAGCGGCGCCGCTGGGTGAGCCTGCTCATGGACGCCGCCGACGAGGTGGGCTTGCCGGACGATCCCGAGTTCAGGGCGGCGTTCGCCGGCTACATCGAATGGGGAACCAGGTTGGCCCTGCACAACTCCCAGCCGGACGCCGAACCGATGAAGAGCGCACCGGTGCCGCGATGGGGCTGGGGCGTCGCGCCGCCGTACCAGCCCTGAGAGACCGACGAGGTCGAAGGTTCAGCCCACCCCGCCCCGATCGTCTTCCTCGAAGTACGATCGGGGCTCTTCCAGCAGGTCCACGTGCGCGTCGGACTCACGCGGGTCCTCCTCGTGGACCCAACGCGAGATGCCGCGCGCGACCTCGTCATCGATCTCCGCGATGCGATGCCGCTCCGGGAACCTGTCGCGATACATGGCGACCCACGATTCCTGTACGTCGTCGCCCATGTCATGGCTGATTTCGTAGAGTTGCTCGCTCATGGCACTCACGCTCTGATGATCATTGTGGCGGCCCTTTGGACGGCCCAACCGGTGAGGAGCAGGCCGAAGATCGTCTCCCCGGCGCGCATCCAGAGGGCGGATTGGGCGTCCGCGTAAATCACTACGCCAACCCACATTAGGCCGAATATCCCCACAAAGGCGACTGCCGCCCAATTCAACCCTCGCTGCCACATACGCGCAGTCTGACAGCACTAGCACCAAGGGTGGGTATGTGCGAAGTCGTCATCCAGTCACCCCGCGAGGGCGCCTCACACAGCTTCCGCCGTTGGTCACGGCGGGCTGAGCGCCCCCTCCGGATGTGAACGGCGTGACGGGGCACGCATCCTGGACGCCCGGCGGGGGCGAGTTCCGTTGCCGATCTGGTGCCGCAGCCCGGAAGGACTGAGACGCCATAGCCTCGCGACGGCCAGGCCCGTCCAGGACAAGCACTGCCTGCCGCAACCGAGCAGCGTAGACGGGGGGATGCGCGCAACCGCTCAGCAGGTGACAACCGATGGCGTTGACCGTGCAGCGCAGGCGGGCGCCCACTCAAGAGCTAAGTCGAGGCCCCGGCCGGTCACCGGCGCCTTGCGGAAGCTCAGAACTCTTCACGGGAGCTCGGGCACTTCGCGGACGCAGCTGGCGAACCGGGCACGGAGTCCCTATGGCCGTCCATGACAGGCCGGGACGTAGCGCACACATGAGTGCTGTTGCCGGGCGAGCGCAGAGACGGCGGCAGCCGGTCGCGAGGGGCGGGCCGTGGGTGGACCTGGAGGTGTTCGGGACCGGGCTGGAGCGGTTCGAGCGAGCATTCGGCGATGCGCTGAACGCGCTCGTGCGGGTGGCCGGTCAGACAGGAACGATGGCCGATCAGAGCGCAGCGGCGGCCGGGCGGACGGGATGGTGGTTGGTCGGCACGACGCCGAGAGTCCGTCAATGGTCCGAGGTGCCGGCCCAGCCGATCAGGCGGAGTAAATGGTCCGTCAGACGCGAGCCCAGCCGATCAGAAGGAGTCGATGGCCCTTCAGACGGCAGTACGGCCGGTCAGCGTGAGTCGATGTCCGTCAGGCGACAGTACGGCTGGTCAGCAGGGGTCGATGGTCTGCGGCAGCTGCTGCCGGTCGGCGGGAAGTCCGTGACCGGTCGGTGGGAGAGGCTGCTCAGTGGGACAGCCGTCGGCCGGTGCCGACGCACCGGCGCAGGCGCATGCCCTGGGGGCGCTGCCGCTGACCGTTCTGCTCCAGGCAGGCGAGCAACGCCTCGGCCGCCCGCGCGTCGGACAGGATGCGCTGCACCGCCTCGCCCTCCTCGGGGAGCTGGCCGTGCTCGGCGAGCTCGTGCTTGAGGAAGACCAACGGATCGGGCGAACCGACCGTGTCGGCCGCCACGGTGGCGCGCGCCGCGGTGAGGAGACGCAGGTAGTACGTCCGCAGGATGGCCTCACGCATGCGGACGTGCTCCAGGTCGTCGATCAGAGTCCGGGCGACCCGCAGCAGGTCGCCGCCGTGGGTCGCCTCGTCGGCGAGGAAGGCGCGGATGTCATCGAACTCCGAGCGGGTCATGGGGGACACCTCCGAGGGTGCAGAGTGCTCGTGAGTACTTCGTACCGTCACGCGATTGCGAATGGGTTGACGTCGGCTTGCCGCGCGACCAAGCCGGCCCGTCATCCGAACAGGTGAGGTCATGCCGAGGTTTGAGTGACCTGAGGGGAGGGAAGGACCATGTGATTACCCGAGTGGCGCGAAGCAGGCGCTCGGGGCTGCTAGAGTTGTCCGCGCAGGGCGGCCAGGGGCTCGAGAGAGCCTCGGAGATGCCCGGCAACTCCCCTCATCTTCTGGCTCGGTCCGGACGATTCGCATGTGTCTGGATCGGCTGGTAAGTTAGAGGGGTTGCCCCGGAGACGGGGTGCGGTCGGAATTCCGAAAGCGCCGAATTTGACAGAGAATACGGTCGCTGAAAGAATAAAGACACAACGAACGAAACGAAACGAAAAGCGC
>NZ_JABWGO010000017.1 GCF_013363995.1 Nonomuraea rhodomycinica
CAGGGCGCCTGCCCGCCCGCGCCCGGTCCGGCGGGGTGGGCGCCGGCGCCGCCCGCGGCGGCCTGGGGCATGCCGGGGTGCTGGGCACCGGGCTGGGGCATACCGGGGTGCTGCTGGGCGCCGGGCTGCGGCATGCCGGGGTGCTGGGCGCCGGGCTGGGGGCCCTGCTGGGCCGCGCCCGGGTGCTGCCCGCCGGCGACCGCCTGAGGCATGCCGGGGTGCTGCCCGCCCGCGGCAGGCTGCGCGCCGGGGTGACCGCCGGGCTGCTGCGCCGCGTTGGGGAGATGCGCGCCCGTCTGGTGCGGGCCGGAGTAGGGGGCCTGGCCGTCGGCGACCGCCTGGCCCGGGATCGCCTGGCCGCCCGTCACCGGCTCGATCGCCGCCTTCGGCGCGGGCTGCCCCGTGAGCCGTACGATCAGCTCGTCCGCGCTCGGCCGCACCGCCGGGTCCTTGGACAGGCACAGGGCGACCAGCTCGCCGAGCGTCCCGTCCATCCCGCCGAGCTGCGGCTCCTCGTGCAGGATGCGGTTCATCACGACGGGGATGGAGTCGGCGCCGAACGCCGGCGCGCCCGTCGCGGCGAACACCATGGTGACGCCCCACGCGAACACGTCCGCGGCCTCGGACACCACGCCGCCGCTGAGCTGCTCCGGAGCGAGGTACGAGGGCGTGCCCATGGCCATGCCGGTGGCCGTCGCCCCGGGCGAGTCGAGCGCCCGCGCGATGCCGAAGTCGATCACGACCGGCCCCTCGGGGCCCATGAGCACGTTGGCGGGCTTGAAGTCGCGGTGCAGGATCCCCGCCCGGTGGATGGCCGCCAGCGCGGTCGCCGTACTGATCGCGAGCCGCTCCAGGGCGGCCCCCCGGCGCGGCCCCTCGTTGAGGACGAGCTCGCGCAGCGACGGGCCGGGCACGAACTCACTGACGATGTACGGCCGGCTGCCCTCGAGGTCGGCGTGGAGCACGGGCGCGGTGCAGAACCGGGCCACCCGCTGCGCCACGGCGACCTCGCGCAGGAAGCGGCTGCGGGCCTCGGGGTCGGCGACCGCGGCGTGGTGCAGGAGCTTGACCGCCACCTGCTCGCCGGATTCGTCACGTCCCAGATAGACGACGCCCTGGCCGCCCTCGCCGAGACGGCCGAGGAGCTCGTAGGCCCCCAGCCGTCGCGGATCGTCCGCCGCCAACGGCTGGTACGGATTCACGTTGGACCCCCATGACCACGCATGACTTCATGACAACTGGGGCAGAACGCTACCAGCGTGATGCTTGGTGCGTGGCCCGGCCTTGACATTTCTTTCACGATTTGTCGTCTCATGTCAGCGCTTGTGTGCGGATTGTGGCCAGGACCACGCTCGCCGTCATGCCCGGCGTCAGGGGAGGAGCAGGGCTAGATGGCCTTGCCCGGGTTGAGGATGCCCAACGGGTCGAACACCGCCTTGATCCCCTGCTGCACCTCCTGCGTGAGCGGCCCGGACTCCAGCGCCAGCCACCGGCGCTTGAGCAGGCCGACCCCGTGCTCGCCGGTCAGCGTGCCGCCGAGCTCCAGCGCCCGGGTGAACACCTCGTCGGCCGCCGCCCACACGTTCGCCGGCGGCTCGGTCAGGCCGTGCTCGAAGACGAACACCGGGTGCAGGTTGCCGTCGCCGGCGTGCGCGACCGTGAGGATCCTCGCCTCGTGCCTGGCCGCCGCCGCCTCGACCGCGCCGACCATCTCGGGCAGCGCCGAGCGGGGCACGCACACGTCCTCCACCAGGCACGCGCCGAGCCGCTCACCGGCGTGGTAGGCCATCCGGCGCACGGCGATCAGCTCCTCGGCCTCCTGCGGGCTGGAGGAGACGGCCACGAACGAGGCGCCGTTCGCCACGCACAGCGCCTCCATGCGCTCGACCACGGCCTGGCTGTCGGAGGCGTCGGACTGGCCGATGAGCATGGCGTTCGTCCCCGGCTCCAGGCCGATGTTGCGCCACTCGTCGATGGCCTCCAGCGTCGCCCGGTCCATCAGCTCCATCAGCGACGGCTGGCAGCCGGCCGCCATGATGGCCGCCACGGCGGCGCCCGCGTCGCGCAGCGAGCCGAACTCGGCGGCGAACGTCGCCGGCGGCCGGTCCGGTGCGCGCCGCAGCCGCACCGTGGCCGAGGTGATGACGCCGAGCGTGCCCTCCGAGCCGACGAACAGCCCGGTCAGGTCGTAGCCGGTGACGCCCTTCATGGTGCGGCGGCCGGTGGTGAGGATCCGCCCGTCGGCCAGCACCACCTCCAGGCCGAGCGCCGAGTCGCGCGTCACGCCGTACTTGACGCAGCGCAGCCCGCCCGCGTTGGTCGCCAGGTTGCCGCCGATCGTGGAGATCTCGTACGACGACGGGTCCGGCGCGTACATGAGCCCGTGCTCCCGGGCGGCCCGGTCGAGGTCGGCGGTGATCACGCCGGGCTCCACCACGGCGATCTCGTCGGCGGGGGACAGCTCCCTGATCGCCGTCATGCGGGCGAGGGACAGCACGACCGCGCCGTCGGTCGCCGTGGCCGCCCCCGCCAGGCCGGTGCCCGCGCCGCGCGGCACGACGGGGACGCGGTGCTCGCTCGCCCAGCGCATCGTGGTGACGACGTCGTCGCGGGTGGCGGCCAGCACCACGCCGAGGGGCTTGCCGGGCTCGACGAACGTGCGGTCGCGCGCGTAGGAGTCGGCCACGTCGGGATCGGTCACGACACGCCCGGCGGGAAGGGCGTCGACCAAGGCATCGATGGGTCTCACATGAAGAACCTTACGGTTTGCGCGTATCGACGCTTACGGCCAGACTGCCCGGGTGGAAGTGACGTGTCCGGTGTGTTCCCAGGCTGACCAGGTCGTCTCCGTGCCGGGCGCCGTGGCGGCGGGGACCACGTACCGCATCGGACGCGTGCGGCTGCCCGGCGAGCGCGAGATCGCCGACCTGCCGACGGCCGTGTCGCTCGGCGCGACCAAGCACCAGATGAGCCGCACCCAGCTCGCCGTGTGGATGTCCTTCCCCAGCCGCCAGTACGCGCCGTGGGTGCGCAACCAGGGCTACATCCTGCTCGGGGTGGCCGCCCTCGTGCACCTGGTGGTGTCGCTGGTGATCGCCATGGGCAAGGACTCGGGGTGGGGCGAGGTGCTGCTCGCGCCGTTCTGCCTCACCGGCCTGTTCTGGGGGTTCGGCCTGCTCCAGGTGCTCGGCTCGTACGGCGCCCGCCGGCGCGACCGGGCCGAGGAGCCCGCGCGCGAGCAGGCGCTCCAGGTGTGGGAGCGCCTGCGTTACTGCGCGCGCGACAACGCCGTCTTCGAGCCCGGCGTCGGCGTCTCGGTCCATCCGAGCGAGACGCGCGACTACATCTTCGGCTTCAGGCGCGCCGGCCGCTCCTGAAGCCGTCCTGCGTGGCGCCGGTCAGGCGTGCTCGTCGGCGACCAGGCGGGCGCACACGGCGAGCCCCGTGATGGCCTGCTCCAGCTCGTCGAGCCCCGGGAAGGTCGGCGCGATGCGGATGAAGCGGTCGTCGGGGTCCTTGCCGTAGGGGTGGGTGGAGCCGGCCGGGGTGAGCGCGATGCCCGCCGCCTTGGCCCTGGCCACCACCTCGGCGGCGTGCGGCACCTCCAGGCTGATGAAGTAGCCGCCGACGGGGCTGCTCCAGGTGCCCAGGTCGCCCAGCTCCTTGGCCAGCACCCGGTCGACCAGCTCGAACTTGGGCCAGATGAGCTCGGCGTGGCGGCGCATGTGCGCGGCGACGCCCTCGGGGTCGCGCAGGAACTCCACGTGCCGCAGCTGGTTGACCTTGTCGGGGCCGATCGACTGCTTGGAGGTGTTGTGCAGGAACCACTCGACGTTGGCGGGGGAGGAGCCGAAGAACGACACGCCGCTGCCCGCCAGCGTCACCTTGGAGGTGGAGGCGTAGACGAACACGCGGTCGGGGTTGCCGTGCTCGGCGGCCAGCGCCAGCAGGTCGGCCAGCTCGGCGGGGGCGTCGGTGAGGTGGTGCACCGCGTAGGCGTTGTCCCAGAAGATGCGGAAGTCGGGCGCGGCGGCCGGCATGGCGGCCAGCCTGCGCACCGTCTCGGCGCTGTAGGTGACGCCGGACGGGTTGCTGTACTTGGGCACGCACCACATGCCCTTGACGCTCGCGTCGGTGGCGACCAGCCGCTCGACCACGTCCATGTCGGGGCCGTCGGCGTTCATCGGGACGGGCACCATCGTGATGCCGAACCGCTCGGTGATCGTGAAGTGCCGGTCGTAGCCGGGCACGGGGCACAGGAACGTGACCTTCGGCTCCTCGACCCACCGCCGCGCGGCGCCGGGGACCGGGGTGAGCAGCGCGTGCACGATCGTGTCGTGCATCAGCGCCAGGCTGGAGTTGCCGCCCACGACGAGCTGGCCCGCCGGCACCTGCACCAGCGGCGCGAACAGCTCGCGCAGCTCGGGCAGGCCCTGCAGGCCGCCGTAGTTGCGGGCATCGGTGCCGTCGGCGGCGCGGAAGCTCGTCGGCAGGCGGAGCATGTCATTGGAGAGATCCAGCTGGCGCGGGGACGGCTTGCCACGGGTCAGGTCGAGCGAGAGGCCACGCTGGACGAGGTCGGCGTAGTCGCGCTGAGCGTTCACGAGATTCTCTCCTCCGAATGGGTCGGATACGAAGGATAGAAGACGCGGGCCCACGAGCAGGAATCCGTCCGCCATCTGGAAGGGCGGACAGGACGAAACATGACGAACGCATTGCGGGGCTTCACGCGGGGCGATCGGTGGCGTGCAATGGAGGGCACCCGGGGGTCCGGTACGGCAGGGCCATCACTCCGCTCAGGAGGGAGCAGGCGTGACCACTGTTCGCGAGACCTCGATCGCCCAGGTGAGGCGGCGCCGCACCGGCACCGTGGTCGTCTCCTGGCTGTCCACGACCGACCACAAGGTCATCGGCTACCTCTACCTGATCACGTCGTTCGTGTTCTTCCTGGTCGCCGGGGTCATGGCCATGGTGATGCGCGCGGAGCTGGCCCAGCCGGGCATGCAGCTCGTCACCCAGGAGCACTACAACCAGCTGTTCACCATGCACGGCACCGCGATGCTGCTCATGTTCGCCACCCCGCTGTTCGCGGGGTTCGCCAACGTGGTGATGCCGCTGCAGATCGGCGCGCCGGACGTGGCGTTCCCGCGGCTGAACGCGGTGGCGTACTGGCTGTTCCTGTTCGGCAGCCTGATCGCGACGGCGGGGTTCTTCACCCCGGGAGGCGCGGCCGACTTCGGCTGGTTCGCCTACACGCCGCTGGCCTCGGCGACCTACTCGCCGGGCATGGGCGGCGACTTATGGATCATGGGGCTGGCGCTGTCGGGCCTCGGCACGATCCTCGGGTCGGTCAACTTCATCACCACGATCATCGGGATGCGCGCGCCCGGGATGACGATGTTCCGCATGCCGATCTTCACCTGGAACGTCCTGCTGACCAGCATGCTCGTGCTCATGGCGTTCCCGGTGCTGGCCGCCGCGCTGCTCGTGCTGGAGTCGGACCGCAAGCTCGGCACCCACGTGTTCGACGCGGCCAACGGCGGCCCGATGATCTGGCAGCACCTGTTCTGGTTCTTCGGCCATCCCGAGGTCTACATCATCGCGCTGCCGTTCTTCGGGATCATCACCGAGGTCGTCCCGGTCTTCTCCCGCAAGCCGATCTTCGGCTACATGGGGCTGGTCGGCGCGACGATCGCGATCGCCGGGCTGTCGATGACGGTGTGGGCGCACCACATGTTCCCGACCGGTCAGGTGCTGCTGCCGTTCTTCTCGTTCATGACGTTCCTCATCGCGATGCCGACCGGCGTGAAGTTCTTCAACTGGATCGGCACCATGTGGCGCGGCCACATCAGCTTCCAGACACCGATGTTGTTCGCGATCGGCTTCCTGGTCACCTTCCTGCTCGGGGGCCTGACGGGCGTCATCCTGGCCTCGCCGCCGCTGGACTTCCACATCAGTGACACCTATTTCGTGGTGGCGCACTTCCACTACGTGGTGTTCGGGACGGTCGTGTTCGCGATGTTCGCCGGCTTCTACTTCTGGTGGCCGAAGATGACCGGCCGGATGCTCGACGACCGGCTCGGCAAGGTGCACTTCTGGACGCTGTTCATCGGCTTCCACACGACGTTCCTCGTGCAGCACTGGCTGGGGGCGGCCGGCTTCCCGCGCCGCTACGCCGACTACAGCGCCGCCGACGGGTTCACGACGCTGAACGAGATCTCGTCCGTCGGCGCGTTCCTGCTGGGGCTTTCCACGCTGCCGTTCCTCTACAACGTCTGGAGGACCGCCCGGCGGGCCCCGCGGATCACGGTGGACGACCCGTGGGGCTTCGGCAACTCCCTCGAATGGGCCACCTCGTGCCCGCCGCCGCGGCACAACTTCACGTTCATGCCGCCGATCCGCTCCGAACGGCCGGCCTTCGACCTGCACTACCCGCACGAGAAGCCCGCGGAAGACGCGGAGCGGGGCGGGACACCGCCGCAGGAGTGACCGCCATAACCCTCCTATTCTGAAATGTCCTAAATACATCACATTTCAACAACGCCCTTTACGTCCCCTTTACCCACCCTCTAACGTCCGGCATTGCACACCCCATGGCCATGCGCCCGGCGATCCCGGGCAGAGAGGGTTCCTGGTGCCCAGCACGAAACGCCTGTTAACAGCCATGCCCGCGGCGGCTCTGCTCGCGGCCGCGCTCACCGTCCCGGCAGCCACCTCCCAGGCCTCGGCGTCGGCGGCCGTCTACCAGCCGACCAAGGCCGACTACTACATCAACTACGCCCCGCCCCGGGACGAGCCGGAGCCCGGCGAGCCGCCGTCGCCGAACAGCCGGCGCGCCCGCGCCCAGTCCCCGGCGGAAAAGGTCGACCGCAAGTACACCGAGGGCAACCCGGCGGCCGCCCGCGTCCTCGCCGCGCGCGAGCGGGAGGCCATCAAGACGGGCCGAAACCCCGCTGAATTCATCTTCAAGAACGCGCAGCAGACGAAGACCGCCAAGCTTCTCACGCTGCTCGTCGAGTTCAACGAGAACGCCAACGACGACTTCTCCGGCTTCAACCGGCTGCGCACCCCGGACAGCGCCCCCGACGACTGCGTCGTCGAGCCGCCCGGCACCCTGAAGAACGGCCCGCTGCACAACAAGATCCCTGACCCGGCCACGCTCCCGCACCAGGACAACAACTCGTTCTGGGTCAAGGACTTCAGCACCGAGCACTTCAACAAGATGCTCTACACCGACCAGGGCATCACCGAGCGCGTCCGCCCCGACCTCAAGGACCCGCGCGACGGCAAGCCCGGCATCGACATCTCCGGCTTCACGATGAAGAAGATGTACGAGGAGATGTCCAAGGGCGCCTACTCCGTCACCGGCTC
Organism: Nonomuraea rhodomycinica; assembly: GCF_013363995.1. Lineage (GTDB taxonomy): Bacteria > Actinomycetota > Actinomycetes > Streptosporangiales > Streptosporangiaceae > Nonomuraea > Nonomuraea rhodomycinica. The sequence continues at coordinate 7,372 of NZ_JABWGO010000017.1, forward strand.
GGCCGCCGGCTGGATCAAGGCCCCGCACTCCGAGGCGTGGTACGGCGCGGCCGCCTGCGGTGGAGCGCCCCAGGACATGTCCGGCCACCCCGACAACCCGACCGGCGCCGGCCAGCTCGCCATCGACGCGGTCAACGTCCTGGCCCAGACCCAGCCGAACTTCCCGTGGGCCGACTACGACCTCGAGGACGTCTCCGACGCCGACGGCGACGGCAACTACGCCGAGCCCGACGGCGTGATCGACCACCTCGTGCTCGTCCACGCCGGCAAGGACAAGTCCGCCGACGGCGGCGCCGAGGGCACCTACGCCATCTGGGCCCACTCCAGCGCGGTCGCCGGCGGCTACAAGGTGCCCGGCACCGACAAGAAGATCTCCAACTACATCGTGCAGCCCGAGGACTCCGGCGTCGGCGTCTTCGCCCACGAGTACGGCCACGACCTCGGCCTGCCCGACCTGTACGACACCAGCGGCGCGGCCAGCAGCGCCGTGGACTTCTGGGACCTCATGTCCAGCGGCTCCCACTCCGGGCCGATCTTCCAGTCGATGCCCACCCACATGGGCCTCTGGGACAAGTGGGTGCTCGGCTGGGCCAACCCGAAGGTGTTCAACCCGGGCGACGCCGCCAAGCTCGTGACCGTCGGCCAGTCGTCGCGCACGCCCAAGCTCACCCAGGACGGCGTCCGCGTCAACCTCGCCTCCACGCCGCTGAAGATGATCGACCCGCACAGCGGCGCCAACGCGTGGTGGTCCGGCATGGACCAGGAGTGGGCCAACGTCTCCCTGGCCCGCGACGTGCCCGTCCCCGCCGGGAGCGACGTGCGCTTCTGGATGTGGAACAACTACGAGATCGAGCAGGACTGGGACTTCGGCTTCGTCGAGGTGTCCACCGACGGCGGCCAGACCTGGGCGCAGCAGAAGGTGTACGACGAGGCGGGCAACGAAGTCAGCACGCCCGACGGCTACCCGGACCCGAACAAGAACCTCAAGACGTTCGGCGACAAGAAGTACGGCCTCACCGGCAACACCAACGGCTGGCGGCACGACTACGTCAACCTCACGCCGTTCGCCGGCAAGACCGTCAAGCTCCGCCTGAACTACAACAGCGACGCGGCCTTCACCCCGCGCGGCTGGCACGCCGACGACTTCCAGCTCACCAACGGCGGCACCGCCGTGTGGAGCGACGACGTCGAGAACGGCGCCAACGGCTGGAAGGCGACCGGCGGCACCCACACCAACACCAGCGGCCAGGGCTGGACCATCAACAACGGCTCCCGCCAGATCGACCGCTTCTACCTCGCCGAGTGGCGCAACTTCGACGGCTTCGACAAGGGCCTGCAGTTCGCCTACGACAGCACGTACTCGCGGGACGGCGCCTGGAAGGTGCAGAAGGTCAAGTACAACGCGCCCGGCCTGCTGGTCTGGTACCGCGACTCCACCTTCACCAACAACTCGATCGGCAACAACCTCCAGCTCCCGCCGAGCATCGGCTCCAAGGGCAGCCTGCTCGTGGTCGACTCCCACTACGACCCGCTGCGCCGCACCGGCACGGCGGCCGCCAAGGACCCGACCCGGCACAAGAACATGGAGGGCCGCTCGCAGTCGTCCAACGCCGCCTTCTCCTTCGGCAAGACGTACCCGTTCAAGGAGTGCCTGGAGGCCGCGGACGAGCCGTTCAGCGAGTACTGCACGGACGTCCCCGCGCTGAAGGGCGTGCCGAACTTCACCGACGCCAAGACCTGGTACCCGGGCCTGGAGGTGCAGGACGGCAACCTGTACTACCGCGACTTCGACGCCTCGACGGTGGTGCCCTCCAAGGGCGACCAGCAGTACAGCACCCGCGTCGTGCACCTCGACGGCACCCCCGCCACCGAGCTGTACGGCACGGACATGGGTGACGGGCACAAGCTCGGCTCCGGCAACCCCGGCGACGAGGGCAAGGCCCTGGGCGTCCAGTTCAAGCTGGTCTCCCCGCTGCCGGGCAACCTGGGCGCCGTCGTCCAGGTGATCCCGCCCAAGAAGTGATCTCCACACGATGATCCGCAGGGCCGCCGGGGCACCCCCCGGCGGCCCTACGATTGGGCACTATGAGCGAACTGCGCACCAAGGCCGAGCACACCGAGGCGATCCGCAAGGACCGCCGCGTGGCAGTGGTGATCAACACTCGCTCCCGCCGCGGCCGGCGCCACTACGTCGAGGTGATCGAGCGGCTGCACCAGCTCGGCTTCGAGCCGCTGGCCGAGATCGGCGTCTACAACCCCAAGCGGCTGCGCGAACTCCTCGACACCGCCCTGGCCACCCGTCCCGACCTGCTCATCGTCGGCGGCGGCGACGGCACGCTGTCCTCCGCCGTCCGCCACGTCGCCCACCGCGACGTCGCGCTCGGCGTGCTGCCGCTGGGCACCACCAACAACTTCGCCCGCAGCCTGGGCCTGCCGCTCGACCTCGCGGGCGCGATCCGGGTGTTCGACACGGGCAAGGTCGCCGACATCGACCTCGGCATGGCCGACGACCGGCCGTTCGCCAACCTGGCCAGCTTCGGCGTGTCGGTCGAGGTGGCGGGCAAGGTCAAGCCGTGGCTCAAGCGCGTCCTGGGCCGTCCCGCGTACCCGCTCACGGCTCTGACGATCCTGCCGGGCCACCGGCCGTTCCGGGCCTACATCACGGCCGACGGCAAGCGGCACGAACTGCTCACCCACCAGCTCAACATCGCCAACGGCCGCTTCCACGGCGGCTGGCAGGTCGCCAAGGACATCAGCATCGACAACGGCATGCTGGTGGCCTACCAGCTCGGGTCCGGCAAGAAGCTGCGGCTGCTCGGTGAGACGCTGGCACGCGCCACGACGGGCCGCTGGCGCAGCCTCGCCGGCGGGCCGTTCGTGGTCGGGCGCGAGATGCTGCTGGAGACGGACCCGCCGATGGCGGCGGATGTGGACGGCGAGGTGCGGCTGCGCACGCCGATCCGGCTGCGGGTGGTGCCGAACGGGGTCCGCGTCATGGTCCCGTCCTCCTTCGAGGACCGCTGACCTCGGGCGTAGAGGGCTCTCAAAGCACGGTCCTCGTACGGGGCTCGGGCTGCGAGGGGACTCGAAGCGCGGTCCTCGCATGGAACGCGCTTCGCGCGACGAGGCTCGGGCTGTGACAGTGGGGGAGCCGAGCTCCCCCACACCCCCTTGCCGGGGGTCTCCCGACCCCCGGGCCCCCGAGCGTGGGCGAGCTGCGGCGGCAAGCGCATGCCGGGGCAATCACCAGAAGGCGTCACCGTCGGCGCAGCACGGGCACATCACGACCGGCGAGATCACGGCCAGATATCCGCGCTGTTCAGGCCGTTGATCGGCGCGCGGTCGTGAGTGCCTCCGCCACCGTCTCCACGTGCGCCGAACGACGACTTCGGAGGAGTGTCCGCACATCCACGAGTTCCTTGTGGGCATGGCGGTTCAGCTTGACGGCATCGTCGACGATCGGGAGCCCCACGTCCAGGGCAGTCCGTGCGTCCCCGGCCTCCGCGTACGCCCTGACCAGGCAGGAGCCGTACCACGCGCGGTCGCGTCTGTAGGACGTCGGCAGGCTCGCCAGTCCGGCCGTCAGCAAGTCGGTGGCCTTGGGCCAGTTCGACAGCTGCAGCTCGGTCATGCCGCGCTGCAGCCGGAACCATGTCTCGTCGTAGAAATACATCCACGCCGGTTCGCCGTCGGCGTGCTCGGCGGCTCGGCGGATCAGGGCTTCCGTCTCGTCCAGGAGCGTGCGCGCCGGACAGGCCTCTCCGGCCAGCGCGTGCCCTCGGGCCGCCATTTGGGTGGCCATGCCGCGTACGCCGGGAGTCACCCGTCCGGCGTGCAGACGCGCGGCTTCGGCCAGCCGGATGGTCCGGCGGGCGTTGCCGGCGCTCCATGCCTGATGGGCCTTCATGCTGAGCGTGGTGGTCGCTATGTTGACGTCGCCGATCTCCCATGCCCAGTCGTGGGCGCGGTCGTACCAGGCGAGCGCGGCGGCCTGGTCGTCGATGTCGAGTGACATCCACGCGACGAATTGGGCGTACTGCGCAGCCAGATCCACCACGGTGCCGGCGATGCCGCCGCGGGCGTTCCGCGCCAATTCGACCACAATGCGATGAATCCTGCAGGAGTTCCGACGCCCGCCGATCCGGCAGATGACACCGTCGCACGGCTCCATGCCGAATTTCTGCGGCAGGCCACCCGCTTTCCCGGACGATCGGCGACCTGGCGGCCCTTCCCGGTTCTACAGAATGGCGATCTCCTGCCGCGTCGCCTGATCCACCAGGCGGCGTCGGGAAAGCGGCTCCTTGAGGTGGAACTGATATGTGCGCGGAAAGCCGAAGTTCGTCGACACACCTCCGCCCTCCCAGGGGAAGATCGACTCACAGTCGTCGCGAACCTCGATACCCAGGACGACCTGCTCCGAGGTTTCCGACATCTCCGTATCGGTGACCCGCACGCAGAACCTCCCGTCGGGGCCCGGCCTGCCGGTGATGATCATGGCGGTTATCGTGCGACCCCCGGTGCTGACGGCGGCGGACTCGATGGGATACCAGTGTGCCTGCCGGGCGCACCCTGCGGTCAGCAGGGCGCTGACGGCCGCCAGCGCCCATCCCAGGCGGTTCACCATGACCTCCTCCGGCTCACTCAGGTGATCTTACGTTTCCTGGCCTCGCTGCCGAACGCGTCGCTTCCGCCCCCTGAGCCGGCGGTGTCCGGATGTGACAGAACACCGTCATGGCGGCCACGCGCCGCCACCGGTGACAATGAACGCATGTCCGCTCCGCACCGTGTCGTCGTCGCCGTGTTCCCCGACGTCGATCTCCTCGACGTCACCGGGCCCGCGGAAGTGTTCGCGGTCGCGAACCGGGAGATGTCCGGCGGGACGCCCTACCAGGTGCTCCTCGCCGGGCCGGACGGCGGCCAGGTGCATACCAGCGCCGGGGTCCGGCTCGCCACCGACCTGTCGTTCGACCAGGTCGGCGAGCGGGTGGACACCCTCGTGGTGCCCGGCGCGGTGGACGGTCGCGGCAGGCCGGTGATCGACCCGGCCCTGGTCGGCTGGATCGCCGAGACCGCCCGGCACGCCGGCCGGGTCGCCTCGGTGTGCGTCGGCGCGCACCTGCTGGCCGCCGCCGGGCTGCTGTCGGGCCGGACGGCGACCACGCACTGGGCCACCGCCGACCGGCTGGCCGCCGACCATCCCGACGTCACCGTGGACCCCGACCCGATCTACGTGCGGTCGGGGAACGTCTGGACGGGCGCGGGCATCACCGCGTGCATGGACCTCGCGCTCGCCCTGGTCGCCGAGGACCACGGCGAACGGCTCGCGCTGGCGGTCGCCCGGCACCTGGTGATGTACCTCAAGCGGCCGGGCGGGCAGAGCCAGTTCAGCGTCCCGCTGTGGCTGGCCCCGGGCGAGCGCCGCGACATCGGCGAGCTGCGGTCGTGGATCACCACGAACCTGGCCGCCGACCTGTCGGCGGCGGCCCTCGCCGAACGGATGTGTCTCAGCGAACGGCACTTCGCCCGGGTCTTCCGCAAGGAGACCGGCGTCACCCCGGCCGCCTACGTGGAGGCGGCTCGGGTGGAGGCGGCCCGGCGGCTGCTGGAGGGCACCGACGAGCCGCTCGGCCAGGTCGCCGCCGCGTGCGGGCTGGGCTCGGTGGAGACGCTGCACCGGGCGTTCCGGCGACGGCTCGGCACCACCCCGGCGGCCTACCGGCGACGCTTCCGCACCGCCGCCTGACCGCTCTTTCCCTGCCCCGGCCTGCCCGGCCGGCGGCTTCACCCTGCCCCGCTTCCCGGCGATCCCGGCCGGGCATGCCGAAAATCCAGGAGGACGAGATGACTGTTTCGACGACCCTGCGCGACGTGATCGGCCTGGAGGGCGCGCTGCCGGCGCTGTCCACCGGCACCCTGATCATGATCGATTTCCAGAACACCTACCGCACCGGCGTCATGGCGCTCCCGGACGCCGGCCGCGCCCTGGACGCCGCCGCCCGCCTGCTGGAGCGGGCCCGCGCGGCGGGCACCCCCGTGGTGCACGTCGTCAACGACGGCGGCGAAGGCACCCCGTACGACATCCGTGCCGAGATCGGGCAGATCGCCACGCCCGTCGCGCCCAGCGACGGCGAACCGGTCGTGGTGAAGCGTTTCCCGAACTCCTTCCACGAGACCGACCTGCTGGAGACGCTGCGCCGGCTGGACGCCGGGCCGGACCTGGTGCTGGCGGGCTTCATGACCCACATGTGCGTCCAGTTCACCGCTCAGGGCGCGTTCAACCTCGGCTACCGGCCGACGGTCGTGGCCGAGGCCTGTGCGACCCGGCCCTTGGCGGGCCCGGACGGCACGCCGATCCCGGCCGACGTCCTGCATGCCGCCGCGCTGACCACGATCGGCGACCTGTTCGGCCGGATCGCCTCCCGCGTGGCCGACCTCCCCGCCTGACCGGGCGTGCCGGCCGGCCCGGCTCGTTCATCGCCTGTTCCCTGGCCCAGGCGAGAATCCGGTCGGACCTGCTCGGTGGTTCGTCGCGGGCCGTCTCCTGATATCGGGCGGCGGCGTCGGGTCCGACGTCGACGGGCCAGATGGTGATCAGATACACCTCTGGGCAGACCTGCCGGCGCGCCTCGTCGTCGAGGCTCCCACGCGCCGAGGTCGGGCATGGGCGGGGCCGCTGTCGCGAGCTGGATCGTCACGTCGAGAAAGGCCGTGTGCACCCCTGTCCAGATCACCGCGGCCCCGGGCCGGGAAGAGGCCAACCGGTCAGGTGAGTGGTCCGGGGCGCCCTTGTCCGGACCCGCGGTCGCCCATCAGGAGCTCGTTCAGGGAAAGATCATCTCATGTCCCCGTTTCACCGGCGAATGTCAGCCCTCGTCTCCGCAATCGGCTACCGCGAGGACGAGCCGCTCGTCGCCGGGATACGGCGGCGCGGCGCGCCGCCCCTCCTCCTGGCCCAAGGGCTGACCTTCACCGGTGAACCCATGACCGCCACGACACTCGTCTACGCGGCGTCGCTGTCGAAGCAGATGACCGCGGCCTGCGCGGCGCTGCTCGTCCGGGACGGCGTGCTGGACATGGAGTCGCCCCTGTCGCCCTGGCTGCCCGAGCTGCCCGCGTGGGCCGGCGCCGTCCGGCTCCGGCATCTCGTCCATCACACGGCGGCCCTGCCCACCGACGCCGAGGTCGACGCCCTCATCGCCGGCGATGCCGACCGGACCACCGCCGGCGTCATCCGGGCGCTCACCCGCTTCCCCGCCCTGGACCGCCGGCCGGGCGCCGGGTACCTCTACTCCAACGCCGGATACGTCTGCCTGGCCGCGGTGGTGGAACGGGCGGCGGACATGCCGCTGCCCGCCTTCGCCCGGCGCCACCTGTTCGCCCCGCCGGCGATGGCGGACACCCGCTACTGGGCAGGCCCCGGCCCCATGCCGCCAGGGGCCGCGCCGCTCGCCCGGCCTCGTCCCGCGCCGCTGTCCCTGGGCGACGGAGGGGTGTGGACGACCCTCGGCGACCTGCTGCGATGGGGACAGGCGCTCAACGCCGACACGTTCGGCGTCTCGGAGCTCATGCAGACCCCTGGACGCCTCGATGACGGAACGCCGATCGACTACGCCTGGGGCGCCGGCGTCCGGTCGCACGCCGGGTACCGCGTCTACCGGCACGGCGGAGGCTGGCCGGGCCTGCGCGCCCTGCACGCCCGCGTGCCCGCCCTGGACCTGAGCGTGGCCGTCGTCGCGACCGACGACCGCACCGAGCGCCGGGTCCCTCTCCTGAACGGCCTGCTCGACGTCGCGCGGGACCTCGCCTCACATTCCGGGGGGCTGCGTCGTCGTACCGGTGAACCCAGGTGAGACAACAGGGAGAGCGAGCATGCGAACCGTGAACGTCGCGGTCATCTACTACAGCGCCACCGGCACCGTACACACCCTGGCCCAGGCCGTCGCCGAGGGCGCGGAGAAGGCCGGCGCGCACGTGCGGCTGCGCAAGGTCGCCGAGACCGCCCCGCCGGAGGCGATCGGCTCCAGGCCGGAGTGGGGCCGGCACCTCCAGGACACCGCCGGCGTCGCCGAGGCCACCCTGGACGACCTGGCCTGGGCCGACGCCGTGCTGTTCGGCGCACCGACCCGTTTCGGCAACCCGGCCGGCCAACTGCGGGCGTTCATCGACACCACCGGCCCCCTGTGGTTCCAGGGGAAGCTCGCCGACAAGGTGTACTCGGCCTTCACCGCCTCCAACACCGCCCACGGCGGGCAGGAGTCCACCATCCTGGCCCTGGGCAACACCTTCTACCACTGGGGCGGCGTCATCGTGCCGCCCGGCTACACCGACCCCGTCCAGTTCCGGACCGGCAACCCGTACGGAACCTCGCACGTGGCCGGCGACGGTGCGCCCGGCGAGGTGACCCTGGAGGCGGCCCGTCACCAGGGCCGCCGCGTCGCCGAGACCGCCGCCGCGCTCAAGGCCGGCCGCGCCGCCTGATCCCCCGGCGGAGCCGGGGGATCAGGCGTCCCGTACGGGGTCTCGACGCACTCCGTGATCGTCGTCTCCGCGCCCCCCGCCGGTAGAGTGCCGCTCGATGGAACCCGACCGGACCAACGCGCTCATCCACGCGCTGTCCTCCTGGATCGACCAGTCGCCGGACAACCTCCACCGTGACCCCGAGGCGCTGCTGTGGGGCAGGGTCGCCAAGGTCGCCGAGGAGGCCGGCGAAGCGATCAGCGCGCTCGTCGGGGTCACGGGCCAGAACCCCCGCAAGGGCCGCTCCGCGACCCGCCAGGAGCTTGAGAACGAGCTCCTGGACGTGGCGCTGACGGCCCTGACCGCCCTCGCCCACCTGCGGGCCGACGACCCGCGACCGGCCGACCTGCTCGACCTGCTCGCCGGCCACGTCGAAGCCGTCGCCCGGCGAGCCGGCCTCGCCTGAACGCCTGCCCGCGCGCCCACGGTACGCCGGAGCCCGCCGGTCAGGGGCCGTCGGCGGTGGCGAAGTCGGGCAGCTCGGTGGACAGCAGTCCGTCGGCGGCGCCGTCGAGGAGCCGGGCCGTCTCCGTGGAGCGGGGAAGCATGGTCTGCTCGTAGGCGTGGACGGCTGCGCCGAGGGTGTCGTGGCGGGCGATGGCCAGGGCCAGTTCGCAGGCGTCCAGCATGGCGAGGTTGACGCCGACGCCGAGCGGGGGCATGAGGTGGGCGGCGTCGCCGAGCAGGGTGACCGTGGGGTCGTGCTCCCAGGTGTGGGGGACCGGCAGGGCGAAGATCGGGCGGTCGACGTAGGGACCGTCGTTGTCGGTGATGAGCCGGCGCAGGCGGGGTGACCAGTCGCGGTAGCGCTCCAGGAGGAGGGCGCGGATGCCGTCGGTGGCCTGGGGGGTGAGACCGCCGGCGGTGATCCAGTCGGCCGGGACGCGCTGGATGATGTAGACGCGGATGTGGTCGCCGCCGTTGCGCTGGGCGAACAGGCCACGGTCGCCGTCGGCCGCGGCGGCGCTGCCCTGGCCGACGAGGTCGGCGATGTCGGGGTGCCGGGTGGTGACGTCGTGGAACCAGGCTTCCAGGAAGCCGATGCCGGTGTGGCGGGGGGTGGCCCGGGAGACGGCGCGGCGGACCGTGGACCAGGCGCCGTCGGCGCCGACGACGAGGTCGGCTTCGACGGTGGTGCCGTCGGTGAAGTGCAGCCGCCGGGGGCCTTCGGCGGGCCTGTCGATGGTCCGCAGGGTGTGGCCCCAGCGCACGGTGCCGGGCTGGAGCGAGTCGAGCAGCAGCTCGCGCAGCAGGCCGCGGTCGATCTCCGGTTTGAACCGCTCGTCCTGTTCGGGGACGTGGTGGTGGAGGATCGTGCCGGCCGGGTCCATCTGGCGCATCTCCTGGCCCTCGGGCCGGGCCAGCCGGAAGAACTCCTCCAGGAGGCCGGCTTCGCGCAGGGCGATCTGGCCGTTGTCGGCGTGCAGGTCGAGGGTGCCGCCCTGATCGCGGGCGGCGGGGCCGGCGTCGCTCTCGTAGACGGCGGCGGCGATGCCGTGCCGCTGGAGGATGCGGGCGCAGGTCAGGCCGCCCGGGCCGGCTCCGACGATGGCGATGCGGGGCGTCGCGGTGGTCTTCATGGTGGTGCTCCGTTCATTCCGTGCGGCCGGGTGGCGCCTCGGAAGCGCCGCCCAAGAAAAACACACCAACTCAATAAGTGCAACAACCCAACTTTTGGACTCGGTCAACCGAGGGAGGTAGGGTTCCGGTATGCCCAGCACGACGACCGACGCCGCCCCAGATCCCTCGCCCGCGCCGGTGGGACGCCGCGAGCGCAAGAAGGCCGCCACCCGCCAGGCCATCGCCGACGCCGCACTGCGGCTGTTCCTGGAGCGCGGATACGACGCGGTCGGCATCCGCGAGATCGCGGACGCCGCCGACGTGTCCACCACCACGCTGTTCAAGCACTTCCCGGTGAAGGAAGCCCTCGTCTTCGACGAGGACTCCGAGCAGGAGGCCCGCCTGCTCGCCGCCGTCCGCGAGCGGCCCGAGGGCCAGTCCGTCCCCGCCGCGCTGCGCGAGCACGCCCTGACCAGACGGCTCGCCACCGCCGGCGGCGACGCCCGCTTCGCCGCCTTCACCGACCTGGTGGCCGGCACCCCCGCGCTGCGCGACTACGCGCAGAACATGTGGCTGCGCCACACCGCCGCACTCGCCCGGGCCATCGCCGAGGAGAGCGGCCTGGCCGCGGACGACCCCGCCTGCGCCGCCCTGGCCCACTTCGCCCTCGAAGCTCCCCGCGCGGCCTACGCCTGCGCCGATCCCCGCGAAGCCGTCAACCGGGCCTTCGACCTCCTGGAACACGGCTGGACCGCGCTCGCCCGGACCGAGGCGCCCCCGCGATCGTAAGCGACTGCTTACGTCGCGACGAGGCCCGAGTTGTACAGTGAAATCATGAACCCTCCAGGATCGTGGTGCGAGCGGCCCGGGCCGCAGGCCCCCTCGTGCGAGCTCCCGTCGCCGTGGAGCGAGCCGAAGCGCCCGGCGGGCTGGTGCGAGGTTCCCGAGTCGCCGGTCGTGTCCCTCCTCGGCCACCTTCTGAAGGCCGCGGCCAAGCGCTGACGCCCCGCGAGGCCGCGGCCGGGCAGCACCGGTCGCGGACCGTGGCCGAGCGCTGACCGCCCGTCGGGACGGCGGGGCCGCCGTAGATCCTCCGCGGCCCCGCGCTGAGCTGTGCCGTCGTCCGCGGCGTGGCGGCAGCCCCGTGATAGAAGGGCGATTCGATGGGTAGGCGCCTTCCTCGTCAGAGGAGGCGACGACGTGAACGAGACCCACAGACTGGTCAACGACCTGTCCGATCAGGTCACCCGGCTCGTCAAGGACGAGCTGCGGCTGGCCCGGCTGGAACTGACCGAGAAGGGCAGGCACGCGGGGTTCGGCGCGGGCCTGTTCGGCGCCGCGGGCATGCTCGCGTTCCTCGGCGGCGCGACGCTGGTCGCCGCGGTCGCGCTGCTCCTGGCGCTGGTCATGCCGGCATGGGCGGCCACCGCGGTGGTGGCGGGCGCGCTGTTCGTCATCGCGGCCGTCGTCGGCCTGATCGGTAAGAGACAAGTGGAACGGGCCACGCCTCCGGTGCCCAGCGAGGCCATCGAGAGCGTGAAGACCGACATCGACGTGGTCAAGGGGAAGGTGCGGCGATGAGCGAGACGGACCCCGGATACAGCGAGCAGCACGCCGGGAACGTCGGTGCCCACAGGGTGACCGTGGGCATGCCGACCGACGAGGAGTCGATCAACGTGCCCCAGACCCGGGCGGGCGCGGCGGAGAACGCGCTCAAAGCCGAGGCGGACCGGACCGAGCACGAGAGGTTCGACCCCGAACCCTTGGTGCGGGACGACCGCACGGCGGCTGTGGAGGAACGCGAGGGTGAGGCCCGCTCCCAGGGCCCCCAGCAGGTGACGGCCGAGGCCAGGCACGGGGCCGGGCCGGGCGCGGGCACCGCCGCGGACGTGGGCCGGGGGGCCGGTGCCGGACACGCGCGCGAGGCGCGGCCGGCGCGTCACGGCGGTGGCGAGGACGACGAGGAGGATCAAGTGCGCAGACGCATCGAGGAGACCCGCGGGCAGCTGGGCCAGACCGTGGCCGAGCTGGCGCACAAGGCGGACGTGAAGCACCGCGCCGGTGAGATGGCCGGCAGCGCCAAGGCCAGGGCCGGCGAGATGGCCGGCGCGGTCTCGCACAAGGCGGGTGAGGTCGCGGGCACGGTCTCGCACAAGGCGGGCGAGGTCGCGGGCACGGTCTCGCACAAGGCCGGCGCGATGGCGGGCACGGTCACGGGCAAGGTCCGTGAGGTGACGCCCGACCAGGTCAAGGACGTGGCCGGCAAGGTCGGCGAGCGGGCCCGCAGGCGGCCCGCGCTGGTCGTGCTGGCCGCCGCCGGCACGGTCGCCGTGTTCGTGCTGCGCCGCGCCATGAGGCGCACCAGGCGCAGGTGAGCGGCAAGGAGGAGGAGGCCCACCGGGCACAGACGGGCGGCGAGGAACAGCGGGAGCGTCGGGCACAGGTGGGCGTCACGGAACAACAGGACCGGCGGGGCGTCCCCGAGCGCCCCGCCGACTTCCCGCGCAGGGCCTGGTGGAGCGTGCTGAAGCGCACGTTCATCGAGTTCAAGGACGACAACGTCCAGGACCTCGCCGCCGCCCTCACCTACTACGCGGTGCTGTCGATCTTCCCGGCGATGATCGTGCTGGTGTCGCTGTTCGGGCTGCTCGGCCGGGACGACACGGCGGTGATCGTCGGGCACCTCGCGGTGCTGGCCCCCGCGGAGGTGCGCGACCTGCTCCAGCAGGGTGTCGCGGGCGTGCAGCGGGTCGGGTCAGCGAGCGTGTTCGCCCTCGTCGGCCTGGCCGTCGCCCTGTGGTCGGCCTCCGGGTACATCGCGGCCTTCATCCGGGCCTGCAACGCCATCTACGACATCGAGGAGGGCCGGCCGTTCTGGAAGACGACCCCGCTGCGGATCGGCCTGACCGTCCTCGTGACCGTGCTGCTCGCGGTCGGCGCGATCGCCGTGACGCTCACCGGCCGCCTCGCCGACGTGGCGGGCCGGGCCCTGGGAGTGGGCGACGTGGTGGTGACCACCTGGAACATCGCGAAGTGGCCCGTCCTGGCGCTGATCGCGGCCGGCCTGATCATGGTGCTCTACTGGGCGGCGCCCAACGTGCGCCAGCCGGGCGTGCGCTGGATCAGCCCCGGCGGGCTGCTGGCGGTCGTCCTCTGGGTGATCGTCTCGGCCGGGTTCGCCCTGTACGCGAGCCACTTCGGCTCCTACAACAAGACGTACGGCACCCTCGCCGCGGTCGTGGTGTTCCTCATCTGGCTGTGGCTGTCGAACATGGCGCTGCTGTTCGGCGCGGAGCTCGACGCCGAGCTGATGAGGGAGCGCGCCATCGCGGAGGGAAGACCCGCGGATCGCGAGCCGTACGCCGAGCCGCGCGACGCGCCGGAGCCCGATAATCTGCCTGAGTGAGGCGTCGGCGAGCAGGCATCGCGTCCGTGCTGCTGATCGCCGCCGTGACCGCCGGATGTGGCGGCGGGGCGGCGGTCAGCGATCTCGGCGTGGTCGTCAAGGGCGCCAAGGGCGCCACCGTCCCGGTCGAACTGCACCCCGGCCAGCGGTTCTCGCTGGCCGTGCCCGACAACCGGTCCGCGGGCGACAGCTGGACCCTGGAGGCGCTGCCGGACGCCACGGTCGCCTCGTTCATCAGCAAGGAGGCGCGGCGCGAGGACGCGCAGGGCGTCACCTACTTCGTCTTCAACGCCAAACGGCCCGGCGCCACCACCATCAGGCTGCACGACTGCTGGCGCTGCGGCGGCGCGACCACGCCCCCGACCGAGGAGAGCCGCCTGCGGTCCGGCGAGGCGATCTTCGACCTGACCGTGTCCCCGCGCTGAGCCGGGACGCGGGAGGCGTCCAAGATCGATCCTTGATCGAAACGATTCGGGTCGGGCAGGCTGCGGGGATGGACTACGGCAGGGACTTCGTACGGGTGCGCGCCGCGGCGGACGGCGCCGAGACCATCTCGTGGTGGACCGGCGACGTGTACGGCTGGCGGCGCGACGACGGCCCGCACCACCTGTTCGGCTTCGAGGGGCTCAACGTGGCCCGCGCCGAGCGCGACGACAGCGGCGGCTGGCGGCTGCTGACCCGCGAGGCCGCCGCCTACCTCGACCCGGTCACCCGGGAGCCCCTCACCACCTGGGACAACCCGTTCACCGGCGAGGCCGTCGAGGTGATGCACGTCTTCAACGACCCGGTCAACCAGCCGCTCGGCGACCGGCCCGTGCCGTTCACCCGGGTCGGCGACCAGGTCGTCCACCACGTGGACGTGCGCCTGGCCTACCCGTCGCCGCTGCCGGTCGCCGACTTCCCCGGCCACTCGGCGGGCGACACGTACCGGGCGATGGAGCTGTTCCAGTTCTTCTCCCGCGCCGCCGACCTGGACACGGGCGCCCCCGACGTGCCGAGCCACTTCTCGTGGTGCCGGGTGTCGCCGTGGCTGCCGTGGATGGCGATGGGGCAGCGGGAGGGGGCGCTGGTCTACCACTGCCGGGGCGGCAAGGTGAGCGAGGTGCCCGAGTGGCTGGCCGGCTTCGCCGGGGAGCGGTTCCTGCGCGCGCCCGAGACCTGGTCGGCGCCGAACATGACGAGCTGGACCGCCTTCCGCGACCGCGCCGGGGACCCAGGCCGTGCCGGCGACCGCTCCCGCGCCGGCGATCCCCGCGGGAGCCGGGCCGGCGGGTAGGGTCGGCCGGTGAGCACCGACCTGTTCTGCGAGATCGTCGCCGGGCGACGGCCCGCGTTCGTCGTCCACTCCGACGCGGTGGCCGTCTCGTTCCTCGACGCGCGGCCGCTGTTCAAGGGCCACGTGCTGGTGGTGCCCCGGCGGCACGTCGAGACGCTCGCCGACCTGCCCGCCGCCGACGTGGGGCCGTTCTTCGCGCGGGTCCAGGCCCTCGCCCGCGCCGTGGAGGAGGCCATGGAGGCCGCCGGCACGTTCGTCGCGATGAACAACCACGTCAGCCAGAGCGTGCCGCACCTGCACGTCCACGTGGTGCCGCGCAACCGCAAGGACGGCCTGCGCGGCTTCTTCTGGCCGCGCACGAAGTACGACTCCGACGACGAGGCCCGCGCGTACGCCGCCGCCGTCGCCGGGGCGCTCGCCGCGGGACAGGCCGCCGGAGCCGCCGAGTAGGCTCGCGCGGTGTGGAGTACCTCGTCGCCGTCGCCGTGGCGGCCGGGCTCGTGGGCGTGCCCGCGCTCGTCCTCTGGCGGGTCATGCGCGGCCGCCGGGAGCTGGGCACCAGCCCGGCCGAGCGGGCCACGTTCGAGACCCTGCACACCGCCTCCCTCGCCGGCCCGCCGCTGCGGGCGGGCCTGACCGCCGACGGCGCCGAGCGGGCCTCGCGGCACCTGCGGGCGCTGCTCGGCTCCTCCGCGCTCGCCATCACCGACGGCGAGCGGCTGCTGGTGTACGACGGCGCGGGCGAGCACCACGCCGGGCAGGCGTTCGAGCAGGCGCGGGCGACGCTGAAGGACGGCCGGACGCAGGTGCTGGCCGTGGACTGCGACCTGCTGGAGTGCCCTGTCCGGCACGCCGTCGTCGTGCCGCTCACCACCGACGACCGGGTCGTCGGCACGCTGGCCGCCTACGGCCCGCACGCCTCGGCGGGCCTGGTCAAGGCCGCCCAGGAGGTGGCCGGCTGGGTCGACTCGCAGCTGGAGCTGGCCGAGCTGGACCGCTCGCGCACGCTGCTCATGGAGGCCGAGGTGCGGGCGCTGCGCGCGCAGATCTCGCCGCACTTCATCTACAACTCGCTGACCACCATCGCCTCGTTCGTCCGCACCGACCCGGAACGGGCGCGCGAGCTGCTGCTGGAGTTCGCCGACTTCACCCGCTACTCCTTCCGGCGGCACGGCGAGTTCACCACGCTGGCCGAGGAGCTGCGCTCCATCGACCGCTACCTCACCCTGGAACGCGCCCGGTTCGGCGACCAGCTCCAGGTGACCCTGCGCATCGCCCCCGAGGTGCTGCCCGTGGCCGTGCCGTTCCTGTGCCTGCAGCCGCTCGTCGAGAACGCCGTCCGCCACGGCCTGGAGAGCCGCAACGGAGTCGGCCGCATCGTCATCGTGGCCGAGGACGGCGGCGCCGAGTGCCGCATCAGCGTCGAGGACGACGGCCTCGGCATGGAACCCGACCGGCTGCGCCGCATCCTCGCCGGTGAGATCGCCCCGTCGGGCGGCGTCGGGCTGGCCAACGTGGACGAGCGGCTGCGCCAGGTCTACGGGGACGAGTACGGGCTGGTCGTGGAGACCGGCGAGGGAGCGGGCACGAAGGTCAACGTGAGGTTGCCGAAGTATCACCCGGGCGTCTCGGCCCGTTGACCGCGCCGCTGGATGTCGGTTTCATCCATGTCTATGGCGCAACTCAGGGTCCTCGCGGTCGACGACGAGCTGCCCGCTCTGGAGGACCTGTCGTACCTGCTGCGCGCCGACCCCCGCATCGGCGAGGTGGCGACCGCCCGTGACGGCGCCGCGGCCCTGCGGCTGCTGGACCGCGCCATCGCCGAGGGCCGCCCGATCGACGCGGTGTTCCTCGACATCCGGATGCGCGGGCTCGACGGCGTCGTGCTGGGCCGGCTGCTGTCGCGCTTCGCCAACCCGCCGCGCGTGGTGTTCGTCACCGCGTACGAGGAGCACGCCATCGAGGCGTTCGAGATCAAGGCGGAGGACTACCTGCTCAAGCCGGTGCGCCCGGAGCGGCTGGCCGAGGCGATCCGGCGGGTCGCGGTCTCGGCGGAGGTGCCGGTCGAGGGCGGCGAGTCCGACACGATCCCGGTCGAGCTGGGCGGCGTGACGCGGTTCGTCTCCAGCGCCGACGTCGTCTACGTGGAGGCGCACGGCGACTACGCCCGCCTGCACACGCCCACCGGCAGCCATCTGGTGCGCATCCCGCTGGCCACGCTGGAGGAGCGCTGGGCCTCGGCGGGGTTCGTCCGCGTGCACCGCAGCCACCTGGTGGCGGTCAAGCACATCGAGGAGCTGCACATCGACTCGGGCCGCTGCACGGTCCGGGTGGGGGAGACGGAGATCCCGGTCAGCCGCCGCCACACGCGCGAGCTGCGCGACCTGCTCGTCCGCCGCGCGCGGAGAGGACGCCCCGAATGAGCCACCGCGCCCGCAGAGGATGCCCCCGATGAGTCATCGCGCCCGCAGAGGATGCCCCGGATGAGCCGCCGCGCACAGAGGCCCCCGGACGAGCCGCCGCGGCGGGTGGCCGTGACCAGCCCGCGGACCGCCGCCGCGCGCCGTCCCCGCTACCCGGCGACCCGGGAGATCGACGAGCAGACCCACCTCGGCGAGGTCTACATGCGCTCGCTGCTGCGCACCCAGTTCCGGCTGGCGATGTTCGTCTGCACGGTGCTGGGCTGCGTGGTGTGCGGCCTGCCGCTGCTGTTCCTGCTGATCCCGCGGCTGCGCGAGGCCGAGCTGCTCGGCGTCCCGCTGCCGTGGGCGGTGCTGGCCGGCCTCATCTACCCGGCGTTCGTGATCGGCGCCTGGCTGTACGTGCGCCAGGCCGAGCGCAACGAGCGCCACTTCGCCGACCTGGTCGAACGCCCGTGAGCCTCACCGCCGTCCTGATCGTCGTCGTGGCGGCGGTGCTCATCGGCGCGTTCGGCATCCGGGTCTCGCGCACCACCTCCGACTTCTACGTCGCCTCCCGCACGGTCAGCCCGCTCTGGAACGCCTCCGCCATCGGCGGCGAGTACCTGTCGGCCGCCTCCTTCCTGGGGGTGGCCGGGCTGATCCTGTCGTTCGGCGCCGACATGCTGTGGCTGCCGGTGGGCTGGACGGGCGGCTACCTGGTGCTGCTGGTGCTGGTGTCGGCCCCGCTGCGCCGTTCGGGGGCGTACACGCTGCCGGACTTCGCCGAGGCGCGGCTGGAGTCGATGACCGTGCGCCGCGCCGCGAGCGTGCTCGTCGTGCTCATCGGCTGGCTGTACCTGATGCCGCAGTTCCAGAGCGCCGGCCTGGTGCTGAGGGAGATCACGGGGGCGCCGCACTGGGCGGGCGGGCTGCTCGTGGCGGTGGTCGTCGCGGTCAACGTGCTGTCCGGCGGCATGCGGTCGATCACGTTCGTGCAGGCGTTCCAGTACTGGCTGAAGCTGACGGCGCTGGCAGTGCCGCTGGTGTTCCTGCTCATGGCGTGGCGGGCCGGCGGCGGGCCCGGGCTGAGCCCGCAGGACGCCGCCACCTGGCAGGTGCCGCTGGCCGGCGGTAAGGAGTACGCGCTGTACTCGACGTACTCGCTGATCCTGGCCACGTTCCTCGGCACCATGGGCCTGCCCCACGTGCTCGTGCGCTTCTACACCAACCCCGACGGGCGGGCCGCGCGCCGCACCACGCTCGTCGTGCTGTCGCTGCTCGGCGCCTTCTACCTGCTGCCCGCCCTGTACGGCTGGCTCGGCCGGCTGTACGCGCCGGACCTGGTCCGCACCGACGCCGTCGTGCTCACCCTGCCCGGCCGGATGGTCGGCGGCACGCTCGGCGAGCTGCTGACCGCGCTGGTCACGGCCGGGGCGTTCGCCGCGTTCCTGTCCACCTCCTCCGGCCTGACCGTGTCGGTGGCCGGGGTCATCGCGCAGGACCTGCTCAAGGGCGGGGTCCGCTCGTTCCGGATCGCGACGCTCATGGCGGTCGCCGTGCCCCTCGGGCTGGCGCTGCAGGCCCGGGCGCTGCCGGTGGCGGACGTGGTGGGGCTGGCGTTCGCGGTGGCCGCGTCGTCGTTCTGCCCACTGCTGGTGCTCGGCATCTGGTGGCGGCGGCTCAGCACCGCGGGGGCGCTCGCGGGACTGTTCGTGGGCGGCGGGCTGGCCTGCGCGGCGGTGCTCGTCACGATCGTCGGCGGCCCGTACGAGGGGCTCGCGAACGCGCTGCTCGCCCAGCCGGCGGCGTGGACGGTGCCGATCGCGTTCGTGGTGATGGTGGCCGTGTCGTTCCTGACGCCGCACCGGGTGCCGCCGGGCGTGGGCCGCACGATGGTGCGCCTGCACACGCCCGAGGACCTCGACCTGGACCGCGGCGACTGGCGGCCCCGCTCCTCCTGACCCGCGCCCGGGAATGCGGGGCGGTGGCCGGGTGTTGAGGCGGGCATCCGGTTGAAGTTTCAATCAAATGGAGGTGGGACATGCCCGCCATCACCGCCGACACCCTGACCCTGCCCCGCGTCGCCGTACCCGACCCGGCCCTCGCCGGACGGCGCCCCGTGAGGTCGGTGACGACCGCGCCCAGCGGCTTCGAGGGCGAGGGCTTCCCGGTGCGCCGCGCGTTCGCCGGCCTGCCGCAGTCCCTGCTGGACCCGTTCATCCACATGGACCAGATGGGCGAGGTCGAGTACGCGCCCGGCGAGCCCAAGGGCACGCCCTGGCACCCGCACCGCGGCTTCGAGACCGTCACCTACATCATCGACGGCGTCTTCGAGCACCAGGACTCCCAAGGCGGCGGCGGCACGATCACCGACGGCGACACCCAGTGGATGACCGCCGGGTCGGGGCTGCTGCACATCGAGAAGCCCCCGGAGCACCTCGTGGTCTCGGGCGGGCTGTTCCACGGCGTCCAGCTCTGGGTCAACCTGCCCCGCGCCCACAAGTTCCACCTGCCCCGCTACCAGGACATCCGCGGCCGCCAGGCGGCGCTGCTCGCCTCGCCCGACGGCGGCGCGCTGCTCCGCGTGATCGCCGGCGAGCTGGACGGGCACGCCGGTCCGGGCGTCACGTTCACCCCGATCACGATGGTGCACGCGACCGTGAGCCCCGGCGCCCGGCTGGAGCTGCCGTGGAACCCCGGCTACAACGCCCTCGCGTACGTGCTGGCGGGCCAGGGCTTCGCCGGGCCCGAGCGCAGGCCGGTCCAGAAGGGGCAGCTCGCCCTCTTCGGCCCGGGCGGCGCGCTCACCGTCGAGGCCGCCACGGCCCAGCCGCAGGCCGAGCCGAACCTGGAGGTGCTGCTGCTCGGCGGGCAGCCCATCCGCGAGCCGGTCGTCCACTACGGCCCCTTCGTGATGAACACCCGCGCCGAGATCATCCAGGCGATGGAGGACTACCAGGCCGGCCGCCTGGGCGTCGTCCCCGCCGACCGCGTCCCGCACGCCGACGGGCCCGTCCCGGGAGAGGAGTGACATGCCGATCGAGAAGATCGAGCAGCTGGCCGAGGAGTACGAGCGCGGCCGCCTGTTCTTCGACGCCAAGGACTACATCGGGGCCGCCCGCATCCTGGCCGAGGTGGTGGCGGCGGCGCCGGACAACCTGGGGGCCCGGCTGCTGCTGGCCCGCGCCTACTACCACTCGGCCCAGCTCGGCCGGGCCGAGGCCCAGCTCCGGCTGATCCTGGAGCGCGACCCGGCCGAGGGGTACGCGTGCCTGCTGCTCGGCCGTACGCTCCAGCGGCAGCACCGGCCGAAGGACGCCGAGCCGTACCTGCGGCTGCACGCCGCGATGACCGGCGCCTGACGCTCCGGCTCCCCCCGCTAGCGGGCGGGCGGGGGGAGTTCGCCGGAGCCGCGGGCGACCAGCTCGACCGGGACCTTGACCCGGCGCGGCGTGTCCGAGGGGCTCAGCAGCAGGTCCACGGCGCTGCGCCCCAGCCGGGTCACGTCGTAGCGCACCACCGTCACCCCCGGATTGAACACGTCCGCCAGCGCGAAGTCGTCGAACCCCACGTACGCCGGGCGCTCGGGCCGCTCGCGCAGCGCCTGGATGATGCCGATGGCGGCCCGGTTGTTGGTGGCGAAGAACGCCGTGGGCGGGTCGTCCAGCTCCAGCAGCCGCGCCACCTCGTGCCCGGCCCGCCACGGGTCGAAGACGCCCCGCACCACCAGCGACTCGTCCACCCCGGCCCCGGCCTCCCGCAGCGCGGCGCGGTAGCCGGTGGCGCGGGCGTGGACCGAGCTGAGCGCCTCGTCGTCGGAGATCAGCGCGATGCGCCGGTGACCGCGCGCCAGCAGGTGCTCGGTCGCCATCCGGCCGCCCCGGACGTCGTCCAGCAGCACCACGTCGGCCCGCTCCAGGCCGTGCGGCACCCGGTCCACGAACACCGCGGTCAGGCCGCCGTGCTCGGCCAGCCAGCCGTGGTCGGCGGCCGAGGGCACGATGATCAGCGAGTCCACGCCCCGGGCGTACATGGACTCCACCAGCATCCGCTCCCGCTCCGGCCGCTCCTCGTAGGAGCCGAAGACCACGAGCGCCTCGTGGTCGGCCGCCGCCGCCTCGACCGACTTGGCGAGGCGCGAGTAGAACTCGTTGGAGATGTTCTCCATGATCAGGCCGATGGTCAGCATGGTGGCGCCGCGGGCCAGGCGGGCGGCGGCCTCGTTGCGGCGGAAGCCGAGCGCGCTGATGGCCTCCTGCACCCGGCGCTGGAGGACGGGGCTGACGTGCGGCTCCTGGTTGACCACCCGCGAGACGGTCTTCAGGCTGACGCCCGCCTTGCGGGCCACGTCCTCCATGGTGGGTTTGCGCGCGGTCATACTACTGTGCCCCCATGGACGATGACTGGATCTGTGGCCGGCTGGGCGAGGACGAACCGTGGATGCTGGGCGCGGTCAACCCGCCGGTGTTCGAGAACTCGCTGTTCACCTTCGCCGGCGCCGGCGAGCTGGGCGAGGCCATCAGGAACGAGGACGAGCGCTACGTCTACTGGCGCGGCACCAACCCGACCGTGGACCTCGCGCAGCGCAAGCTGGCGGCGCTGGAGCGGGCCGAGCGGGCCAAGTGCTTCGCCTCCGGGATGGGAGCCATCGCGGCGACGATCTCGTCGCTGGTGTCGGCCGGCGACCATGTGCTGGTGCTGGGCGCGGTCTACGGGCCGACCACCCAGTTCCTGCGTTACCTGGAGAAGTTCGGCGTCACGCATACGCACGTCGACGATCTCGCCAGTGGTGACAGCGCTATCAGAGAGAGCACTCGTCTACTGTACTTCGAGTCGCCCTCCTACATGCGCTACGAGATCTTCGACATCCCCGCCGTGACGGCGTGGGCGGCCGAGCGCGGCCTGGTGACGGTGATGGACAACACCTGGTCCACCCCGATCTTCCAGAAGCCGCTCACCATGGGCGTCGACCTGGTGATCCACTCGCTGTCGAAGTACGTGGGCGGCCACAGCGACCTCGTCGGCGGAGTGGTGGCCGGGCCGTCGCGGCTGATCAGGCCGCTCGCGCTGACCGAGTACCAGCTCTACGGCGCCGCCATGTCCCCGCACGACGCCGCCAAGGTCATCAAGGGGCTGCGCACGCTCCCCGTGCGGATGCCCGCCCACCAGGAGCGCGGGCTGGCGGTGGCGCGCTTCCTCGACGACCACCCGGCCGTGCGGCGCGTCAACCACCCGGGGCTGCCCTCGCACCCGGGCCACGCGCTGGCCGTGCGGCAGATGTCGGGCTTCTCCAGCGTGTTCAGCCTGGAGCTCGACACCGACTCGCGCGAGGAGGCCGGGGCGTTCATCGACCTGCTGCGGCACTTCCGCGTCGGGGTGTCGTGGGGCGGCTTCGAGAGCCTGGTCAACGCGCCCGCCCTGACCGTCGAGGAGAGCGTGCGGGCCACCATGGGCATCCCCGTCGGGCTGGTGCGGCTGTCGGTGGGCCTGGAGCCGGCCGACACATTGATCAAGGACCTGGGACTGGCGCTGGAGGGGGTCGGTCGCCTAGCGTGACCTGCACGCTGACAGCGCTGTCTCATCCCGTGCGGAGGCAAGATGAAAACCCCCCTCCTGTCCGCCTCGTCCGCCGCCATGGCCACGGCCCTCCTCCTCGCGGGGTGCGGCTCCGGCTCCTCCTCGGGGGAGGTGCGGCTGCGCATGATCGAGAGCCTGACCAGCCCCGAGCGGACCAAGCTGATCAAGACCTTGATCGAGGGCTTCGAGAAGGCGAACCCGGGCGTGGAGGTGGAGCTCGTCTCGCCCCCGCTGGACAGCGCCGATCAGAAGATCACCCAGATCCTGCAGACGAAGAAGGACCTGGACGTGCTGGAGGTGCGCGACCACACGGCCAAGTCCTTCTCCAACAACGGCTGGCTGGCCGAACTGCCCACCACGCAGTGGGCCGGCTGGGCCGACCTGACCGAGCTGGCCCAGAAGAAGGCCGTGGAGGTCGGCGGCAAGGCCTACCTCTACCCGTACGGCTTCTACCAGCGCACGCTGTTCTACCGCACCGACTGGGGCCTGGCCCAGCCGCCGAAGACCTGGCAGGAGCTGTACGAGGCCGGCAAGAAGATGACCTCCGGCGACCGCTTCGGCTACTCCTTCCGGGGCGGCAAGGGCGGCGCCGACTACGCGGTCATGATGATCAGCGCGTACAACGGCGAGGCCCTCGACCCGCAGAAGTCGTTCTTCCTCAAGGACAAGCGGACGATCTTCTCGACCCCCGAGGCCGCGCAGGCCCTCGACCTGTACGTCAAGATCTTCAAGGAGGCGTCGCCGCCCGACTCGGTCTCCTGGGGCTACCCCGAGATGGTCCAGGGCTTCACCTCCGGCGTCACCGGCATGCTCATCCAGGACCCGGAGGTCATCAAGACCGTCGAGGAGAGCGGGGTCAAGACGTGGTCCACGGCCCCCATCCCGAAGGGCCCGTCGGGCTACGCCTTCCAGCCGGTCGGCTACGCCGGGTGGGGCGTCACCTCCTTCAGCACGCACCAGAAGGAGGCGGTCAAGCTCGTGCAGTACCTGTCGGAGGCCCAGCAGAGCATCGCCTTCGCCAAGGGCAACTCCCTCATCCCGATCTCCAGGCAGGCGCAGAGCGACCCGCAGTTCTCGCAAGGGGCGTGGAAGGCGTACCTGGAGGCGCAGCAGGACCCGAAGCAGGTCATCACGGTCCGGCCGGTCGACTACCCGGGCTGGAGCCAGTTCATCGCCGACTCCGACCGTGACGTCCAGGCGCTCATCACCGGCAAGAAGAGCGTCGCCGAGGTGCTGAAGGCGTGGGACGCGTTCTGGGCGGACCAGGCGAAGAAGGTCTCATGAGCCGGGCCGCACAGG
Organism: Nonomuraea rhodomycinica; assembly: GCF_013363995.1. Classification (GTDB taxonomy): domain Bacteria; phylum Actinomycetota; class Actinomycetes; order Streptosporangiales; family Streptosporangiaceae; genus Nonomuraea; species Nonomuraea rhodomycinica. The sequence goes on from NZ_JABWGO010000017.1 coordinate 31,409, forward strand.
CCGCCCGTCCGGCCTTCACCGGGCGCAAGGCCAGGTTCGTCGCGCTGTGCCTGCTGCCGGGCGCTCTGTTCGTGCTGCTGTTCACGTACTACCCGATGATCCGCGGCGCGGTCATCGCCTTCCAGCGCTACAACCTGTTCGACATCACCTCGACGCCGTTCGTCGGGCTGGAGAACTTCCGGGCGGTGCTGGCGGAGGACCGGTTCTGGACGGCGCTGCGCAACACCGGCACCTGGGTGGCGGTCTCGCTGTTCTTCCAGTTCTTCCTCGGGTTCGGGCTGGCGCTGCTGCTGCGCCGGCACTTCCGGGGCCGCGCGCTCTACCAGGCGTGGGTGTTCTTCCCGTGGGCCATGTCCGGCTTCCTCATCGGGCTGCTGTGGCGGTGGATGTTCAACGGGCAGTTCGGCGTGGTCAACGACCTGCTGCTGAAGGCCGGGATCATCGACGAGCGGATCGGGTTCCTGGCCTCGCCGGGCTGGGCGATGACGTCGGTGATCGTGGCCAACGTCTGGTACGGCGTGACGTTCTTCGCGATCATGATCATGGCGGCGCTGCAGTCGGTGCCGGCCGAGCTGTACGAGGCGGCGTCGGTGGACGGCGCCTCCCGGGCGCGGCAGTTCTGGCACGTGACGCTGCCGCACATCCGCCCGACGCTGGCGCTGATCGTGCTGCTGCGGATCATCTGGATCCTCAACTTCCCCGACCTCATCTACGCGATGACCGGGGGCGGCCCGGCGGGCGGCACCGACATCATCACGACGTTCCTCATCCAGCAGGTCATCGGCGGCGACTACGGCCGCGCCGGGGCGGTCGGGATGCTCGTCCTCGGCCTGCTGCTCGCCTTCAGCGTCTTCTACCTCAACGCCACCCGATTCGAGAGGTCCCGATGAGACGCCTGGCCAAGGGGACCGTGCTGGCCGTCTGGCTGCTGATCACGCTGTTCCCGCTGTACTGGATCACCGTCACCTCGCTCAAGCCCAAGGCGGAGATCTTCTCCATGCCGCTGCGGTACTGGCCGGGCGAGGTGACCTTCGAGCACTACGCCGACCTGTTCTCCTTCGCCGACTTCGGCGCGTACCTGGTCAACAGCCTGCTCGTCTCGCTGGCCGCGGCGGCGGCCGTCACCGTGATCGGGGTGCTCGGCGGCTACACGCTGGCCCGCTTCTCCTTCCCGGGCCGGGGCGCGCTGATGCTGGCGTTCCTCGTCACGCAGATGATCCCGCTGTTCATCGCGCTCGGGCCGCTCTACCTGCTGATGTCCGACCTCGGCCTGCTCAACCACCTGGCGGGCCTCATGGTGGTGTACGTCGCCATGCTGGTGCCGTTCGCCACGATCATCATGCGCGGCTTCTACGAGCGGATCCCGGTGGCGCTGGAGGAGGCGGCGCAGGTGGACGGCGCCTCCCGGCTGGCGGCGATGGTGCGCGTGGTGATCCCCGTCATGCTGCCGGGCATCGCGGCGACGTTCGTCTTCGCGTTCGTGCAGTGCTGGAACGAGCTGTTCCTGGCCATCACGTTCATCGACAGCGAGGACGCCAAGACGATCCCGGTGGCCATGAACTCCTTCATCACCCAGTACGACATCGACTGGGGGTCGATGGCCGCGGCGACCGTGGTGTCGGTGATCCCGACGCTGGTGCTCTTCGCCGCGATCCGGCGCTACATCGTGGAGGGGCTCACCGCGGGCGCCGTCAAGGGGTGAGATCGCGCGGCGACCGTTCGTCGTGCGAATGGGACCTTTCACCGCAAGCGCCGCTCATCTGGTCGCCATCCGCAAGCGGCTCGGCGAACGAGCAGGTAGAGGGCCTCCACTACGGGTAGGTTGCGCTCCTACGGTGTGCGTGACCCGCATCACAGTGGAGGTCTCCGTGACGACTCAAGAACATGACGCGTCCGTTTATGAGCAGGTGCAGACGAGCAGCGAGTTCCAGGACCTGAAACGGCGCTTCCGCCGCTGGACGTTCCCGATGACCGTGGCGTTCCTGGCCTGGTACCTGCTGTACGTCGTGCTGTCCGGCTTCGCCCGCGACTTCATGGGCATCAAGCTGTTCGGCAACGTCAACGTCGCCCTTGTCCTCGGCCTGCTCCAGTTCGTGTCGACGTTCTGGATCGCCTGGGCGTACGCGCGGCACGCCGAGAAGAAGCTCGACCCGATCGCCGACAAGCTCCGCCACGAGGTCGAGGAGAAGACCCGATGAGTTCCGAAGCGCTCGCCACGACCCTTTTCCTGGCCTTCGTCGCGCTGACCCTCGGCATCACGTTCTGGGCCAGCCGCCAGACCAAGACGGCCGCCGACTACTACGCGGGCGGCCGGTCCTTCAGCGGCGCGCAGAACGGCCTGGCGATCGGCGGCGACTACATGTCGGCCGCCTCCTTCCTCGGCATCGCCGGCATCATCGCGCTGTCCGGCTACGACGGGTTCCTGTACTCCATCGGCTTCCTCGTGGCCTGGCTGGTGGCGCTGCTGCTGGTCGCCGAGCTGATGCGCAACTCCGGCAAGTTCACCATGGCCGACGTGCTCGCCTTCCGCATGAGCCCGCGCCCCGTCCGCACCGCCGCGGGCGTCTCCACGATCACGGTGAGCATCTTCTACCTGCTCGCCCAGATGGTCGGCGCCGGCGCCCTGGTCGGCCTGCTGCTCGGCATCACCTCACCGTCCGGCAAGGCGCTGACGATCGTCGGCGTCGGCGCCCTCATGATCGTGTACGTGGTGTTCGGCGGCATGAAGGGCACCACCTGGGTGCAGATCGTCAAGGCCGTGCTGCTCATGGGCGGCGCCGCGCTGATCACGATCCTCGTCCTCGGCCACTACGGCTTCAACCTGTCGTCGCTGCTCGGCGAGGCCGCCACCCAGAGCGGCAAGGGCGGCAACTTCCTCATCCCCGGCCTGAAGTACGGCACCGAGGCCCAGGGCCTGGCCGGCAAGATCGACCTGATCAGCCTCGGCCTCGCCCTCGTGCTGGGCACGGCAGGCCTGCCGCACATCCTCATCCGCTTCTACACCGTGCCCACCGCCAAGGACGCCCGCAAGTCGGTGCTGTGGGGCATCGGCATCATCGGCGTGTTCTACCTGCTCACGCTCGTCCTCGGCTTCGGCGCCGCCGCCCTGGTCGGCAGCAAGGCCATCGCCGCCGCCGACAAGGCGGGCAACACCGCCGCGCCCCTGCTGGCCAAGGCCGTCGGCGAGACGTTCCTCGGCGAGGTGGGCGGCACCATCCTGCTCGCGCTCATCGGCGCCGTCGCCTTCGCCACGATCCTGGCCGTCGTCGCGGGCCTCACGCTCGCCTCCTCCTCCAGCTTCGCCCACGACCTGTACGCGCACGTCTTCAAGCGCGGCAACGTCTCCGAGCGGGAGGAGGTGCTGGTGGCCCGCATCTCCGCGTTCGTCATCGGGGCCGTCTCCATCGGCCTCGGCATCCTGGCGCAGGGGCAGAACGTCGCCTTCCTGGTGGCGCTGGCCTTCGCCGTCGCCGCCTCCGGCAACCTGCCGGCCATCCTCTACAGCCTGTTCTGGAAGAGGTTCAACACGGCCGGCGCGGTCAGCGCCATCTACGGCGGCCTGGTCTCCGCGCTCATCCTGGTGATCTTCTCGCCGGTGGTGTCCGGGTCGCCGACCGCGCTGTTCAAGGACGCCGACTTCGCCTGGTTCCCGCTCAGCAACCCGGGCATCATCTCGATCCCGCTCGGCTTCCTGTGCGGCTGGCTCGGCACCGTGCTGAGCAAGGAGCACAACGCGGCCAAGTACGCCGAGATCGAGGTCCGCTCGCTCACCGGCGTCGGCGCCGAGAAGGCCACCCAGCACTGACCCGCGCCCCCATGGCGCAGGGCCCGGCCGGACGGCCGGGCCCTGCGCCATGGGGTGGGGCCGTCAGGTGCCGACGGGCTCGGCGCGCAGCCGGGCCGAGTGCTTGACCAGCGTGATGAGCACCTCGCGGCTGGAGTCGCGCTTGCGCGCGTCGCACATCACGATCGGGATCGACGGGTCGAGCTGCAACGCCATGCGCACCTCGTCCAGCTCGAACGTCTGCGCCCCCTCGAAGCAGTTCACCGCCACCACGAACGGCGTGCCGCGCCGCTCGAAGTAGTCCACCGACGGGAAGCAGTCGGCCAGGCGCCGCGTGTCGGCCAGGATCACCGCGCCCAGCGCCCCCTCGGCCAGCTCGTCCCAGACGAACCAGAACCGCTCCTGGCCGGGCGTGCCGAACAGGTACAGCACGTAGTCGTTGGACAGCGTGATCCGGCCGAAGTCCATGGCCACGGTCGTGGTCCGCTTGGCCTCCACCGCGGAGATGTCGTCGACGCCGATGCCGCGGTCGGTCAGGACCTCCTCGGTCCGCAGCGGCCGGGTCTCCGACACCGCGCCCACCATCGTCGTCTTGCCGGCGCCGAAGCCTCCGGCGATCAGGATCTTGATCGCCGTGGGAAGGCGCGGGCGCTCAGAGCGACCGAAGACCATCGAGCACCGCCCTGTACATCCTCACGTCACGCATGTCCACCTCGGATTGCGGTTCCTGGGCCGAGACGAGCTCCCTGTCGAAGAGATCGCCGAGCAGCACGCGGATCGTGCCCGCGGGCAGGTTCAGGTGTGCGGCGATCTCCGCCACCGACTTGGGTTCGCGGCAGAGCTGCAGGATCCGCAGGTGCTCGGGATCGAGCCCCGCGTCCGGACCCGGCAGCGGCCCCACCGCGAGCGCCATCGAGATCAGGTCGAACCGGCCGTGCGCGGGCCGGGTGCGGCCGCGCGTCACCACGTAGGGCCGGATGATCTCCGGATCGACCCAGTGCTCCTCGTCGTGATCCGCCGGAGGCGTCACCTGTCGCCCCCGGCCACGGCCTCGCCGGCGCGCGCCGGCGAGGTCAGGTACTGGCCTACCCGGGCCACCAGCATCGCCATCTCGTACGCCACGAGGCCGATGTCGGCGTTGCGCGTGCACAGGACCGCCAGGCAGGCCCGCTCGCCCGCGTTGGTGACGATGAGGAACTGCGACTTCCACTCCACCACCGTCTGCCTGATCGCGCCGCCCTCCACCCGCTCGGAGACGCCCTTGGCCAGGCTCTGCAGCCCGGACGCCACCGCGGACAGGTGCTCGCCGTCGGTCCGCTCCAGCGCCGCCGAGGAGGCCATGAGCAGCCCGTCGGAGGAGAGCACGATCGCGTGCTCCGCCTCGGGGATGCGCCCGATCAGGTCGTCGAGCAGCCAGTTGAGGTCCGTGCCGGAACTCGGTGTCACGTGTCGCCTCCCGGTCGCTGCTCGCCCATGAGTCGGGCCGCATCGGACCTGCCCAGGCGGGTGCCCGACTGCAGGGATCCCATCATCGCCCGGATCTCCTCCGGGGAGCGTTCGTCATCGTCGTGCTCCTCCGCCGCCCGCGCGGGCGGCGGTTCCTCCTTCAGGGCGGGCGCCAGGTTCGCCTGGGGCACCCGCAGGGGCAGCCCGCCGGGCGTGAACGCCGGCGCGGACGGCCCGTCCGTGGCCGGCGGCTCGGGCGCCGGCTCCGGCTGTCGTGGTGGCTGCTCCATCTCCGGCCTCCGATGGTTCGGGACCCTGCGTGGACGGCCGAGGTCGGCCGGCTCCCTCGGTTCGGGGAGGTCAGTCAGCTCGTCCGGCTCCAGCGTCAGCGCCCTGCGGTTCGAGGCGACCTTGAGCGTGCGGACGTTCTCGCCGTTCACCGGCCGCGGCGCGGTGGCCAGGCCGGTCTGCCGGCGCGGCAGCGTGGCCGGCAGGTCCTCGGGCGGCTTCGGGGTGTCGTCGGCCTGGACGAGCTCCTGCGGCAGCAGCACCACGACCGTCGTGCCGCCGTACGGGGACGCCTTCAGCACCACCTGGATGCCGTGGCGCTCGGCCAGCCGGCTGACCACGTAGAGGCCGAGCCGGGCGGTGCCGGTGATGCGGAACTCGGGCGGGTCGGCGATGCGCTCGTTGGCCGACTCCAGGTCCTCGGGCTTCATGCCCAGGCCCCGGTCCTCGACCTCGATCACGTACCCGTTGGCCACGAGCTGGCCGCTGACCTGGACCGTCGTGTACGGCGGCGAGAACGACACCGCGTTCTCGATCACCTCGGCGAGCAGGTGGATGACGTCGCCGACGGCCCGGCCGACGAGCACCACGTCGCCCATCGGGGTGATGGTGACGCGCGTGTAGTCCTCGACCTCGGCCAGGGCGCCGCGGACCACGTCCACCATCGGCACGGACCGCCGCCACGTGCGGGCGGGGGAGGAGCCGGACAGGACGATGAGGTTCTCGGCGTTGCGCCGCATGCGGATCGCCAGGTGGTCCAGCCGGAAGAGCTCCTTCAGCTCCTCGGGGTCGGTCTCGCGGCGCTCCATCACGTCGAGGACGGTGAGCTGCCGGTGGACCAGGCCCTGCGTGCGCCGGGCCAGGCTGAGCAGGATGTCGCGGATGCTGCGGCGCAGCTCGGCCTGCTCGGCGGCGACCCGCAGAGCGGTCTCCTGCACGGTGTTGAACGCCTGGCCGACCTGGCCGACCTCGTCGTCGCCGAACTCCAGGGCCGGCGCCTCGACGGCCACGTTGACGCTCTCGCCGTGGCCGATGCGGTCCACCACGCCGGGCAGCCGCTCGTCGGCCAGCTCGTGCGCCGCGTCGCGCAGCCTCTGCAACTGGGCGAGGAGCTGGCGGGTCGTGGAGATCGACAGGGCGATCGAGGCGATGACCGCGATGAGGCCGAGACCGCCGGCCAGCACCAGGCGGATGATGACGCCGATGCTGACGGGCGTGGCCCGCTCGACCACGCGGTCGCCCGCGCCGATGACGAACGTGTTGAACTCCGCCAGCGCGCGCTCGGTGGCCGAGGCCCACTGCTCGGCGCCGAACGGGATGCCGTCGCGGCCCCCGCCGTACTCGGCGACCAGCGTCTCCAGGTTGTGCAGGCGGACGATGCCGTTGCTCAGCATGAGCGCGTCGTAGCCGGGGCGCTCGGAGTCGGGCAGGTCGATGGCGGCCTGCTCGGTCATGACGTGCCAGGCGCCCACCGTCTCGGTGAACTTCGTCTTCTCCTCGACGTTCAGCCGCCCCTGGGCGATCGCGCCGGCCAGCATCGCGTCCTCGCGGGAGATCAGCTCGCGCGCCTTGCTGAGCATCGCCAGCGTGCGGACGTCCTTGGCGATGCCCTGGTCGTCGACCGCGCCGATGAGGCTGTACATGCCGTAGAAGGAGTCGATGATCTCGTCGTACGTGGTGGCGGCCTGGGCGCGGGTGAGCTGGCCGGCGTCCACGGTCTGCCGGATGGTGTCGAGGCCCTCCAGGCGCTTGAACGTTTTATTCAGACGGTCGACGCCGTCGTCGTCCAGCGCCCAGTCCACGATCCACGCCCGCGCGGCGGTCGTGAAGGCGGTGCGCGCGCGGTCGGCCGCCTGGCGCTGGGTCTTGAGGTCCTGCCGGGTCCGGGAGGAGGGGTTGCCGAGGCGGATCATCGTCATCCGGCGCTCCCGCTGGAGCTCCACGAGCAGTGGCTCGCTCGGGTCGATGACGCTGGAGTCGATCTGTGACACCCAGAGCAGGTTGACGCCGTCACGCAGCGTGACCCAGGCGGCGAAGACCCAGAGCGCTGTCAGGGAAAGGAGCAACGCCGTGACCTTGGTCCGCAGACGTGAATTGCGGGGGCGCATAGTACCTACCCTGCGAAGTCATTCGAATGGCTGACGACCAGGACGTGCCGTGGCATACCAGCGCTGACAATGTCGGGACCTTAGCAAGGGCCTGATCATGGCTCAAGTTAGCGGGGTGATTTGAACCCACATATCCGTTCTTGTCGGGACTTTTTGTCAATAATCAATACACGGGGCTAGGCTGCCCCGCGTGACCGGCACGGATCCTCAGGCGTACTTCGGCATTCGCAACGAGCTGGCGGACAAGCTGCTCAAGGGCGCCGACCAGCTCGCGGGCGTGCCGGAGGAGAGCCGGGCGCGCGTCCTGCGCGCCGCCCTCGACGCCGTGCCGGAGGCCGCCGGGCCGCTGCGCGCCTACTCCGCCCTGTACGCGGACGGCCGGAGCTCGGCCAGCCGGCTCGCGTTCAGCTGCCTGTCGGCGGCGGCGACGTTCCCTGACGGGCCGCGCGGCACGATCGCGGAGCTGGGGGCGCTGACGGCCGTCCTGTTCGCCGTGGACGACCTCGCCGACGGCGTCGCGGACGGCCTCGCGACCGGCTTCGCGGCCTTCTTCTCCCTGCTCCCGGCGGCGCTCGCCGACCCCTCGGGGAACCCTGGCGCCGGCGCGGGGGCGGTGGGGGAGGTGCTGGACGCCTGGCGGGGATGGGCCGCGCGCTTCCGCGCCCGCGCCGGGGGGCACACCGAGGTGCTCGCGGAGCAGCTGAGGCTCGCGGGGGCCGCCATGGCCCGCGAGCGCGCCTGGACGTCCGGGGACGAGCCGTGGCCCTCCTACGACGACTACCTGGCCAACGGCAGGATCACCATCCTCTACCCCACCTGGTGGGCCGCTGCCCTCGTCCTGTGCGGCCCCCGCCCCGTCCGGTGGGAGAGCGTCGAGCGGGCCACGCTCCTCGGCGCGTCCTGCGTGCGGCTGGCCAACGACATCAGGACGTTCGAACGCGAGAAGGCCGAGGGCAAGCCCAACTCCATCGGCATCCTCCAGCGCGGCGGCGCCACGGCCGAGGAGGCCGTGGCGCGGGTGGCCGCCCACATCGGCGAGCTGGAGACCGCCTTCCACGCCGCGCTGGCGGAGCTGCCGCAGGAGCTGGCGGGCATCGCCGAGGGCCAGCGCCGCAGCGTCGCCTTCAACGGCCGCTGGTACCTGGCCCGCGACACGCACGCGTACACGGTGGGCGAGCTGACGGCCGACACCGCCGCGCACCGCGCCCCCTGACCGCCGGCGTTCAGCGGGCCTGGGCGGACGGCGGCAACCGCGTCGCGGCCAGGTGGCCGGCGGCGAGCACCGCCGCGCCGACCACCGCCACCGGCGTGTAGAGGTCCTTGTCGTGCCAGAGCGGCGGATGGTCGGCGCCCGCGCGGCCCACCAGGTACGCGTGGCCCAGCGCCGCCGCCCGCGCGCACCGCGGGTCGTCGCGCCACCGCGTCATGAGCAGCACCTGCAGGCCGTACGCCGTCTCCTCGGCCGTGCCCTCCCAGCGGCCCCAGGAGCCGTCCGGACGCTGCGTCGCCAGCACCCACTCGACGGCCGCCCGCACCGCCCCGGCCGACGCCTCGCCGCCGTGCTCGTCCAGCGCCAGCGCGCAGCAGGCCGTGGCGTAGTAGGGGGAGGCGTGCCAGCGGTCGCTCCAGCTCCCGTCCGGCCGCTGCCGGTCGCGGACCCAGGCCGCCGTCTCGCCGATCGGCCGCCGGTAACGGGAGGCGGCGCCGGGGCACCGGGCGGCGTACTCGCCGAAGGCGTCGAGGACGTGCGCGTTCACGGTGACCGAGCTGCCCTGCTCGCCGGGCCAGGTGGCGAAGTGCGTCCCGGTGTGGAAGACCCACAGGCTCGCCGGCTCGTACGGCGCGCCGAGCAGCGCCAGCGCGTACAGGGCGACGGAGGTCGTGTCGGCGTCGGCGGGCAGTCCGGGGCCGGCGGGTGTGCCGGCGGGGCCGATGGCCGCCCTGAGGTCCGCGACCATCTCCGGCGGCGCCTCGACCGGCACGCCCGCCCGCAGCAGCCAGCTCAGCACCCAGCCCCGCTCGAACACCGTGATCGGCAGCCCGACGGGCACGGGCCCGCCGTGACGGCGCACGACGGCCTCCAGATGCCCGCGCGCCAGGCCTTCGAGCCGCCGCGACTCCGAACCGCCGGGCTCGCCGTCGGCGCCGTCGGCGCCGACGGCCGCGTCGGCCGCGTCACGCATGTCACCGGCGTCACCGGCGTCACCGGCGTCACCCGCGTCGGCCGCGTCGGGACGGCGGGCGTGGCGGCCCAGCCAGGCGGCGGTGGCGGCGGGGGAGGCGCCCACGGTCCCGATCTCCGTGGGCTGTACGGATCGGGTGCCGGCGGCGGACGGGCCCGCGATCTCCAGCGCGTGCGGCAGCTTCGCCGGGAGCTTCGCGCCCGACTCCAGCGCCGCCCGGATCCGGCGGGTCCCGTCGTGCCCCATCCCGGCGGGCAGCGGCAGCGGCCCGTACGCCGACAGCCCGCTCTCCCGCCCGGCCGGTCCCGCGAGGCGTTCGTTGATCAGGGCGACGAGCGAGGGGACGATGTGCTCGACGGCCGGCGTGTCCGGCAGCCCGCCGGGACCGTCCTCCGCCGTCCCGTTCAGCCGGTCGGCCAGCACGCGCAGGCCCTGCCGCGCCGCCCGCGTGATCTCCTCGGGAGTCGCCGGCGCGGGGGCGCCCGGCCTCGGGCCGTCCGCGGCGTCGGTCGCGGGCTCGTCGCTCGTCCGCGCCGGGCCGGGCGGCAGGAGCGACAGGAGGGCATCCGTGGCGCTCAGCGTGGGCACGAGCCCGTACCCGCCGGGCCCGCCCCACGAGCCGTCCGTGTTCCGCGCGCCGAGCAGGTACGCGATCCGCTCCTCGTGGCCGGTGAGCCAGGGCGCGAGCGCGACCACCCGGCCGGTCTCGTAGACCGAGGGCGAGACCTGCCCCCACGGCCGCAGCATCATCCCGGCCACCAGCTCGGCCGCCGCCCCGGCGACATCCCCCGCCGCGCCGGTCGTCGCCTCGGTGTCGTCCGGGGAGAGCTCGCCGACGCTCACGCGCCGCCACCCGGCCCCATCGGCCACATCCAGTCGTGCGCGCCCCCCACGCCCATGGCGGGAGCCGCCACGGGGGTCCGCCAGGCGTCGGGCTGCGGCTCCTCGTCGGTCCCGGACGGCAGCAGCCTCAGGAGCAACGCCTCCTTGGGCCGTACGGACGCGCCGGGCACGAGCGTGAAGCGCTGCGGGTTCGTCAGCACCGGCCGGTACCGGGCGAGCAGCCCGGCCACCACGAGCGCCGCCTGCAGGTGGAACAGGTGCTGCCCCAGGCACACGTGCGGCCCCGCGCCGAACGGGACATAGGCATAGCGGTGGCGCCGCTGCTCACGCTCGGGCGCCCAGCGCTCCGGGTCGAACTCCAGCGGCCGTTCCCAGAACTCCTCCAGCCGGTGGGTCGTGTACGGGCTGACCAGCACCTGCGAGCCCGCCTTGACCGGGACGCCGCCGAGCTCCGTGTCGGCCACGACCTGCCGCGGGATGATCCAGCCCGGCGGGTGGACGCGCAGCAGCTCCTGGAGCACCATCCGCAGGTACGGCAGCTCCTGGATGTGGGACGGCCGCACCGGGCCGTCGCCCACGACCCACTCGATCTCGTCGCGCAGCCGCGCGTTCACCTCGGGGTGGTCGTGCAGGAGCGTCCACAGCCAGGTCAGCGCCATGGCCGTGGTCTCCGAGGCGGCGCCGTAGATGCTGACCAGGTCGTCGCGCACCTGGCGCAGGTCCGCCGCGCCGTCCTCGCGGATCCGCGCCCGGATCAGCGCCGAGACCAGCTCGTCCGGCCGCCCGCCGTCGTCGCCGTCCCGCGGCTCCTCCGCGCGGGCCTCCTCGATCAGCGGGTACACGATGTCGTCGATCCGCTGCGCGGCGGCCAGGAACGCGCGGTCCCCGGGCACGCGCATCGAGTACGGCACGAACGGGAACAGCAGGCGGAACCCGATGGACGTCGCGCAGGTGGCGAACTCCGGCAGCAGCCGCTCGCCCACCTCCCGTGAGATGCGCCCGCCGAACAGTACCTTGATGACGGTCCGGTTGGTGACCGTGGTCATCAGGTGGGCGGCGTCGACGAGCCGGCCGGGGCGCGCGTCCCGCTCCAGCTCGCCGACGTGCTCGGCGACCACCTCCGCCATGTCGTCGGCGAGCGAGGCGATGCGGCGGGCGGTGAACAGCGGCTGGAGGATCCGCCTGCTGGACGCCCACCCCTCGCCGTCGCCGAGGATGCTGCGCCCGGTGACCCGGCGCAGCGGCCGCCAGAACATGCCCTCGCGCGCGAAGTTCGACCACTGCGTCTTCAGCACCTGCTGGACGTGGTCGGGGTGGGACACCAGGTACGGCCGGAACGGGCCGATGTCGAGCCGGACGATCCGGCCGCCGGCGTCCGTGCCCATCCGGGCCAGCTCGGTGACGGGGTCCTTCATCAGCCGCGGTACGGCACGGTAGAAGGGAAGGACGCGGGGCTTGGTCACGGTGGGGCCCGTGGCAAGCGGCATGACGATGTTCCCTGCCTCTGTCCGGATACGCGGTCGACGGCTCTCAAGCAACAGGCGCCCCAGAAGCGCGCTTTTTTGACTTTGGTAACTAATGTCCGTCAAGTATCACATGATCATTGTCGCTGATCAAGGCTGGATAGCGGTTTCCGGGCGAGGGTCGGCCGGTCAGGGGCGGGAGGCCGTGTCGAGCAGGCGCAGCTCGTCGGCGTCGAGCTTGAGAGCGGCGGCCTCCAGCAGCGGCCGGAGCTGCCCGACGTCGCGGGCGCTGGCGATCGGCGCCGTGACCGTGGGCTGCGCGGCCAGCCAGGCCAGCGCCACCGACGCGGGCTCCACCTCGCGCGCCGAGGCCACCCGGACGAGCGCCTCGATCGTGCGCGGGCCGTGCTCGGTGTCCAGGTACTCGCGCGCCCGCTCGGCCCTGGGGCTGTCGATCGTGACCCCGGGACGGTACTTGCCGGTCAGGAAGCCGCGCGCCAGCGACGACCACGGCGTGCTGGACAGCCCCTCACGGGCCACCACGTCCCGCAGCTCGCCCTCGTACCCGCGTTCGACCAGGTTGTAGTGCTGCTGGAGCGCCACGTAGCGGGCCAGCCCCGCGTCGTCGGAGACCTTCAGCGCCTCGGCCAGCCGGTCGGCCTCGTAGTTGGAGGCGCCGATGTGCCGGACCTTGCCCTCGCGCACCAGCGCGTCGAACGCGCCCAGCGTGTCGGCGAGCGGCGTGTCCCGGTCGTCCACGTGCGCCCAGTAGAGGTCGATGTAGTCGGTGCCCAGCCGCCGCAGCGACCCTTCGACCGCGGTGCGGATCGTGTCCGGGGCCAGGCCGCGCACGCCCTCCAGCATGCCGACCTTCGTGGCCAGCACGATGGACTCGCGGTTGCCGCGCTCCCGCAGCCACTCGCCGATGATGAGCTCGGAGGTCGGCTCCCCGGTGGCCCAGTGCGGATAGACGTCGGCGGTGTCGATGAAGTTGCCGCCGCCCTCGACGTACGCGTCGAGGACCGCGAACGCGTCCTGCTTGCCGGCGGTCCAGCCGAAGACGTTGGTGCCGAGCGCTATGGGGAACACGGACAGATCCGTACGGCCTATCACTCTCATCGGGCTCATCGGGCTCATCGGGCCAGTATTTCGCCCCCTCCGGAAATGCTTCCCACGCACCCCCGTAAAGCCGGGCGCGCGGGCGGCAGGACGGTCTCCCCACGACGGGATGGCGGGCCGGAACAGGCGGAGGTTAAGGTTCCGCTGTGGTGAACGGTGACGCGCGGACGCGCATCCTGGACGCGGCGGAGGAGCTGTTCGCCGGAGGCGGCTACGAGGCCACTCCCACCTCCGTCATCGCCCGGCTGGCCCAGGTGCCGAAGGGACTCGTCTTCCACTACTTCCCCCGCAAGATCGACGTCCTGGTCGCGCTGGTCGACGAGCGGACGCTCGTGGAGGAGGGGCGCGAGGTCGACGCCGTTCCCGGCGACCCGGCCGGCACGCTCTCCCGGCTGGCGCGGGGGCTGCCGCTGCGGGCCTCACCGGCGATGCGGCGGATCCTGTTCCGCGAGGCCGACACCCACGGGTCCGTACGCGAGCGGCTCGGCCGCCTCAACGGGGAGCTGATCCGGCGCGCCCGGTTCGCCCTGGGGCTGGCGCTGCCGGGGGCGCGGGGCGACGCCGCGCGGCTGGAGGTGGCGGCGGCCACGTTCGCCGCCGTCCTGCTCTACCAGGAGACCCTCTGCCAGCTCACCGGCCACCAGCTCGACCCCGACGCCGTCGCCGAGCTCATCGCCCACTCCCTCGCCTGAGCGGGCGGCGACCGGCTGCCCGCTCAGGCGCGGTCGAGGTCCAGCAGCTCGTCGAGCGCCGCCCGCAGGTGGCCGAGCAGCTCCCACACGTCGTCCACCCGCTCCGGGCAGGCGACGACGCCGAAGTCGAGCATGCCGTCGTACGAGAAGCAGGTGATGTTGAGCCCGCCGCCCACGTCGCTCACCACCGACAGCGGGTAGTACGACAGCACCCTCCCCCCGCACAGGTACAGGGGGAACTGCGGGCCCGGCACGTTGCTGACGATGATGTTGACGGGCGGGAAGGCCACCGACGCCAGCCGGAAGAGCGCCGGCGTGGCCAGGGCCGTGACCGGGGCGGGCAGCACCGAGCACAGGTCCTCCAGCCAGGAGGCCGGCGCCTGGGCGAACCTGCGCTTGGCCGCGCGCATCGCCGCCCCCGTCTCGCGCAGGCGCTCACGGACGCCGGCCACGTTCGTGGGGAGCGGGGCGACGATGGCGGAGATGTGGTTGCCCACGCCGTCGCGCCCGCCGCCCCCGCGCACCGCGACGGGGACGGCGGCGACCAGCGGCTCCTCGGGCAGCGCGGCCCGCTCGACCAGCCACGCCCGCAGGGCCGAGGCGCACAGCGTCATGACGACGTCGTTGACGCTGATGCCGTTCGCCTTGGCCACGCTCTTGACGTCCTTCAGCGGGACCGAGCCGAACGCCACCCGCCGCTCGGCGCTGACGGGGCCGTTGAAGGGGGTGCGCGGCGCGGCCAGTCGCGGCACCTCGGGACGTTCGTGCCGGTCACCGCTCACGAACCGGGCCGTACGGGAGATCAGGCCGGCGCCGGGCAGCGTGGAGACCAGCGGGATGGCGTCGAGGTCGGCGGCGGCGCGGACCGCGGAGCGCAGGGCGCGGACGGGCTGCGTGGCGTTGCGCACGGCGGCCCCGGCGAGCATCCGCGCCAGCCCGGGCCCTTCGTCGGAGCCCTGTCCGGCACTTCTGCCGGAGCCCTGGTCGGCGCCCCTGCCGGAGCCCTGGTCGCTTCGGCCGCGCGTCCCGGCGGGGGCGCGCAGGGGGACGACCGTGGCCCCGGCCCGTGACGCCGACGCGCGGCGGTCGCCCGGCGCGAGGTCGAGCAGGGCGGCGAGCGTCTCCGCCCCGGTGACGCCGTCGATGGCCGCGTGGTGCACCTTCGTGTACACCGCGACCAGGCCGCCCGCCAGCCCGCGGATGAGGTGCATCTCCCACAGCGGGTGCGCCCGGTCGAGCCGCCGGGCGTGGATCCGCGCCACCTCCTCGGCGAGCCGCCGCTGGTCGCCGGGCTCCGGCAGCACGGTCTCGAACAGGTGGTTGGCGATGTCGAAGCCGGGATCCGCCGCCCAGTACGGATGGTCGAGACCGAACGGCACCGGGACGAGCCGGAGACTGAGCGCGGGCGACAGGTGCATGCGGTCGAGCAGCAACCGGGCCAGCGCGTCGCGGGTGACCGCGCCGTCCGCCGGGTCGAGGATCGCCAGCCCCGCCACGTGCGCGGTGGTGGTCGCGGACTCGACGTTGAGGAACTGCGCGTCGAGTGCGGTCAGCTGGCGCATCTCATCTCCTCATGGTCTCGTGCGGTCAGCATCACACGGGCCGATTTCGGATGGGTTTCCGCGCGAGTCTTTCAGATGAATTCACCGTACCCGGACAGGTGAATGGAGAATGCGCAGCTCACCCGGCTTCCGTGACATTTTCCTATCCGCTGACAACGTGAATGGGATGTTGCACGACGGCGTCGAAGTGATAGCCGAAGGGGTGACGGGGAGTGATCAACGGTTGCGTCGCGCCGGTCTCGTCGGTCGCGCGGGCCATGAGGACGTGCCGCCCGGGGGTGCGCGGCGCCCACTGGACGTGCCACGGCAGCCAGGCCCCGACCAGGTGACGGCCGTGGTGCTCGGCCTGGCGCCAGGTGCGCCCGCCGTCGAGGCTCACCTCCACGCGGACGATCCGGCCGCGCCCCGACCATGACCGACCGTGCAGGACGTGCGGGACGCCGAGGGGCAGCACGGCGTCCCAGGCGAGCTCGAAAGCGCTCTTGACCGGCTGTGTAGTGATATCTCGGTAAAACAGGGTGTTCCAGGGGGTGAAGATCTCCTCGGTGGCCACCTCCAGATCGCCGAGCCATTTGATCGACGCTATTCCGGCCCACCCCGGAACCACCAGCCGCGCCGGAAAGCCGTGATCGGGCGGAAGCGGTGCGCCGTTCATCTCGTAGGCGACGATCACGTCGTCCATGGCCTTGCCGACGGGCAGCGGACGGCGTACCCGGCCGTGGTCCTCGAACGGCGCGTCGAGCCCGCGCGCCACCACGTCCACCGCGTCGGCCCGCAGACCGGCCTGCCGCAGCAGGTACGCCAGCGGCACGCCGCGCCAGCGCGCCACGCCGATCGCGCCGAGCCCCCACTGCGCGCCGGGGGCCGGTTCGTGCTGCTGGGTGTCGTAGAGGCTCCGGCCGTTCCCGGCGCACTCGATCGCGGTGTCGATCGTCCGGGCGGGCATGGCGAGCAGCTGCCGGTACGTGTACGAGCCGGGACATCGCACGCCGGGGCCGTGGACGCGCAGCCGCCAGGTGGCGGCGTCGAGGAGCGGGGTAGAAGTGTGGTTGCGCACGAAGAACCGGTCGTTGGGGGTGTGGTAGCCGACACCGGCCATGGCCTCCCAGCGCATCTCGGCGTTGCCGTCGTGCAGACGGAACAGGTGGTCCGGGAGGGGCTTGACGATCGTGGTCACGGCCTGCTTCACGGGGCACCACCTCCACAGTCCTTATTTCCTACTGGAAAACCATGTAATCATAGTCGGCGCCCCCGTTCCATGTGCCGTTCCGCAAGGAATCGTCAAGGAGGCCGTCCGGACCGGTGGCGCGGCGCTCGTCCGGGCTGTCCAGCCTCATCGGTTGCGTCGCGTCTACATCGAACCCCTCCGTTCCGCCGGGCGGCGGGCGACGCTGCGGGCCCTGCATCCGTGGCGCATGACTTCGAGACGCGGGTGGAGCGTAAGGCGGGGCCAGTTCGACGCCCTGTTTGCCGCGCTCGGCCTCGTCTCCAGGGTTGCGAGGTCGCATCATGGATGATGCATCTAACTTGATGCATCAAAATAGATGTGCCATGATCCTGGCCATCGGGGCGCACCGCCCCCGGCCCGAGAGGACATCCCATGGACACCGCCACCACGACGGGCACGCTGCGCGTACCGGGCGCCACCCTGTACTACGAGGTCCGGGGCGCCGGCCCGCTGCTGCTGATCTCCCAGAGCGGGGAGGGCGACGCCCGGCGCAGCGCCGATCTGGTCGACCAGCTCGTCGCCGACTACACCGTCGTCACCTACGACCGCCGCGGCCTGTCCCGCAGCACCCTGGACGACCCGGACCAGGACGTGACCATCGCCGAGCACGCCGACGACGTGCACCGCCTGCTGGCGCAGCTCACGGACCAGCCGGCGCTCATGCTCGGCTGCAGCCTCGGCGCCTCGATCGGCCTGCACCTGGCCGTCGACCACCCCGGCCGGATCAGCCTCCTCGTCGCCCACGAACCCGTCACACCCCGGCTCCTCCCGGCCGACCAGCGCGCCCACCACGAACACGAGCTGGAGCAGATCCAGGAGGTCTACCGGCGCGAGGGCCTGCCCGCCGCGTTCACACTGATCGCTGAGGTGCTGGGCATCGACCCCGCCCATCCGGACGCCGAGCCCGGCGTCACCCCGCAGCCGCTGACCCCTCAGCGGGTCGCCAACTTCCGCTTCTTCATCGAGCGCGACTTCACCGCCGTCATCGGCGACACCATCGACGTCGCCGCACTCAAGAACACCGGCACGCGCATCGTCCCCGTGACCGGCCGCACCACACCGCGCGCCGTCTTCGACCACAAGTGCGCCGCCGCGCTGGCCGGCCTGCTCGACACGGAGCTTCGCGAGTTCCCCGGCGGCCACAACGGCAACACCACCCACCCCAAGGCGTACGCGGCCGCCCTGCGCACGGCCCTGGCCAGCTGACGGCGGGCCCCCGGATCCCCCTCCTGACGCCAGACCGCGCCCGACGCCGCCCTCCTACCGCACCGCCGGGCCCCCGGGCTGCGCCGTCCCGAGGCCGCCCAACTGGCGGGGGCGAGCGCGGAGCACCGCTCACGCCTGGAGCGCGGCGAGCCGTCAGGGGCCTCCGACCACGTCCTGGACGCTCTGGCCCGCTTGCTGCGCCTGAACGTCGCCCCACGCACTCACCTTGAGGATCTCACCCGCACCTCTGTTTCTGGGCGGCGCTCCCGCGGCGCCAAGGGAGCCGTCACCAAGGATGCCCGCGCCCGAGGGAACGCCAGGAATGGTGACCGAGGGAACGCCAGAGGGATGTCCAAGTGGGCCGCGTGGAGGGGACGCCGAGGGAGGGGCTAGGAACGGTGGCCGAGGGAGCGGCGGGCGGCCCGCGCCAGGGCGGCCGGGTCCGGGGCGGTGAGGACGGCGGCGATGTGGGCGTCGGGACGGACGAGCCACGCCTCGCACGGCCTGGCCTCCAGAGCCTTGCGCACGTCTCCGACCGGATCGATCTCCTCCACCGCCACCACCGTGACCGGCGCCGCCCGCACCGCGTCCCGCGCCGCCGCCGTGAGCGTCTCGCGGTCGCAGCCCTCGGTGAGCAGGACGAGCAGCCCGTCGCGGCAGAGCTGCCGCAACCTGGTCACCTCCGGCCGTCCCGGGACGGAGACCGGCGCGTCGGGCACGATGACGCCCGGCACTGGGGCCGGTGACTCTCCTCTGGGTGGGCGCCCGGTGAACGTCCGTCCGGGCGCGGGAGTCGTCAGCGGCGAGTCGAGATACCAGAACGGCTCCGCGAACCGCCCCGAGTCCACCGCCGCCACCGCCTCCGCAGCGTCCGCGACCTCACTCACCTCTCGTGCGTCATGGCTCCCGTCCGGGTCGCGTCCGTCTGGGCGGGGTCCGTCCGTGGCGCGCTCATCCGTGCCGCACGGATCTGCGGTGCCGTCTGGATCACTCACATCCGCATGGCGTCCGCCTGAATCGCGCCCCGTCGTGTCGGCGTCGGGGTGCCCGTCCGAGTAGCGTTCACCCTCGCAGACGCCCGGGCGCCCGGACGGGTCGCGTACGACCTCCACAGCCTTTGGACATCCGCTCGTGGCGCGCCCGACCTCCACGGCGTATGGATCGCGCCCGGTCGGTTCGCGCCTGAGCTCGTCGGCGTTCGGGCGGGTTCGGGCGGCGCGTTGGAGGATCGCGCGGCGGCGGGCTCGGCCCTCCTCCGTGCGAGGCACCAGAAAGTGCATCGTCGCCCCCGTCACCTCCAGGTTCTCCAGCGCCGCCGCCCGCCGTTCCAGCTCGTACGTCTCCAGCAGCTCCTCCGGCGCCCACCCGTGCCGGACGAACGCGATCTTCCAGGCGGCGTTCTCCGCGTCCGGCACCCCCGAGTTGAGCCCCCGTGCGCCGAACGGCGCCACCAGGTGCGCGCAGTCGCCTGCCAGCAGTACCCGGCCGACCCGCATCCGCCCGGCCACCCGGGCGTGGAAGCGGTACACGGTCCGCCACAGCAGCTCGTACGCCCGTTCTCCCACGATCGTCCGGATCCGCCGGTCGAGCCCGCCCGACGCCTCCTCGGCGGCCAGGTCGAAATCCGGCGGCACCTGCCAGTCGATGCGGTACGTCGAGCCGGGGCACGGGTGGATGAGCACCTGACGGCCGGGGTTCCAGGCGGGGTCGAAGTGGAAACGCCGCTCCCGCTCCCAGCCGGGCAGGTCCGCCCGGATGTCGCAGATGAGAAACCGTTCGTCGAACGTCTCCCCGTCGAACGACACCCCCAGCGCGTCCCGGACGACGCCGCCGTGGGCGCCCGCGCAGGCGATCACGTGCGAACCCCGCACCTCGGCGCCGTCCGCGCACCGCACCGTGACACCACCGGGATCTTCGGTGAACGCGACCGCCTCGTGCCCCCACCGCACGTCGATGAGCGGCGTCGCGGCGATCCGCTCGTCCAGCAGCTCCTCGGTACGGGCCTGCGAGATGTTCACGAACGGCGGCAGCGGCGAACGGCCCGGATCGAAGCTCCACGCGAACAGCTCACGGTCGCGGTAGTAGGTGCGGGCGGTGGTCCAGGTCAGCCCCTCGGCGGTGATGGCCGCGCAGCCCGCCGCCTCCCACACGTCGAGCACGTCCCGCTGCTGGCAGATCGACCTCGACCCGGCGGCGACGCGGCCGGACAGCCGGTCGAGGACGACGACGGGGAGCCCCCAGCGGGCCAGCAACAGGGCAGCGGTCTGCCCCACCGGCCCGGCCCCGATCACCACCACCGGCAGCGACGCCGCCGCCTCCACCGCTGGCACGACTCCGGCCCGCGCCACCTCGGCTTCTCCGGTTTCCGGGTCCGGCCGGGCCTCGGGCTGGGCCCCTACTTGGGGATCCGAGCGTGTTTGGGATTGAGCGCGTGGCCGGGGTCGAGAGCTTGCTTGGGACTCCGCCGGCGGTCGGGGCTTCGGGCGCGCTCCCGACTCGGTCCGCTTCTGCGAACCTGAGCGTGCTTTCGAGGCGGGCCCCACCTTTGGGTCGGCCTGCCGCTGTGACTTGGCTCGCCGCTGTGGCTCGGCTCGTTCGCGTGAGTCGGCTCGCATGGCGCGGGGTGGGAGGTCGCGGAGCGGTTCGTCGTCCGGCATCGTCGATCAGCCCTGGAGGAGGTCCCAGACCTCGCGGTCGCGGGCGGCCGTCCAGATGCGGGGGCGTTCGACGCCGGACAGCTCGTCCCACAGCCGCGAGACGTCGAACGGCAGACAGTGCTCGAAGATCGGCCACCCGCCGAACCGGGGCGCGAGCCCCTCGTGCACCGCCTCGAAGGCCTGCTTGAGCGTGCCGCCCGCGTCGCGCACCGCGCCCACCTCCCGGATCATGACCTCCAGGAACATCCGCGTCTGCGCGATGGCCGCGTCCACCGCCTCACGTCCCCGGGCGACCGCGCCGCGACCTCCGACCAGCGTCTCGGCCCCCAGCTCCGCGATCCGGTCGAGCGTGCCGGTGGCCCAGTCGCGGTGGAAGGCGTCGCCGGTGTAGAGGGCGGCCTGGGCCTCCACCAGGTCGCCGGCGAACAGGATGCGCCGTTCCGGCAGCCAGGCCACCAGATCGCCCTCGGTGTGGCCGCGCCCGCAGTGCCACAGCACGAGGTCGCCGCGCCCGCCGCCGAGGTCGATCGTGAGCCGGTCGGAGAAGGTCAGCGTCGGCCACGTCAGGCCCGGGATGCTGGCGGGCTCCTTGAACAGGCGCGGCATCCGCCCGAACTCCGACTCCCAGTCCTCCTTGCCGCGCTCGGCGACCAGCTCCCGTGTCTTGTCGTGCGCCACGACGACGTCGGCGCCGAACGCGCTCGCGCCCAGCACCCGTACGGCGTGGTAGTGCGACAGCACGAGATAGCGCACCGGCTTGCGGGTGTGCTCGCGCAGCCGGTCCAGCCACGCGCGCGCCGCCACGGGCGTGGCCAGCGCCTCGAAGCAGACGAGGAAGTCCTCGCCCTCGATCGCGCCGGCGTTGGGATCGCCCTCGGCGGTGAACGCGTACACGCCGTCCGCGAGCACGTCGAGGGTCTGCCGCTGGTCGGCCAGGTCGGCCGACGAGGCGAACGCCTTCGCCGTCATGCGCCCTCCCGATGCCGGGGGATCGACAGGACCGGCTCGCCCCCGGAGGGAAGAGCCGGGTCGTCTTCACCTTACGCCGCCACAGGCCGGAAACCCGGAACCCGCGAGCCGGGAGCCGGGCGGGTGTCAGGGCCGCAGGAACGCCCGCAGCCGCTCCAGCGGCCAGGTGTTGATCACGTCGTCGGTGGTGAGCCAGGCCCGTTGCGCGATGCCGACGCCGTAGCGCTGGTGGGCCAGGTGGGGGATGGCGTGGGAGTCGCTGTCGATGGAGAACTTGACCCCGTGGTGCTTGGCCAGCCGCACCAGGTCGGCCGGCAGGTCGGAGCGGTCGGGATAGGAGTCGATCTCCATGACCGTGCCCGTGCGGGCGGCGGCGCGGAAGACGGCGTCCCAGTCGGCGTCGACCGGGTCGCGCTTGCCGATCTTGCGGGTGGTGGGGTGGCCGATGATGTCGACGTACGGGTTCTCGCAGGCGGCGATGAAGCGGCGGGTCATCTCGTCGCGCGGCATGCCGAAGTGGGAGTGGACGGAGGCCACGCACACGTCGAACGCGCGCAGCACCTCGGCGGGCCAGTCGACCGAGCCGTCGGGCGCGATGTTGAGCTCGGTGCCGTGCAGCAGCCGCATGCCCGGATGACGCTCCTGGAGCTTGGCCAGCCGCTCGCGCTGCTCCAGCGCCTTGTCGAGCGTCATGCGCTGCATGGCCAGGTCGGGCGCGTGGTCGGTGACCGCGTAGTAGGAGTAGCCGCGCGCCTCGGCGGCGGCCACCATGTCCTCCAGCGAGGCGATGCCGTCGGTCAGGTCGGTGTGGGTGTGCAGGTCGCCCCGCAGGTCCTCCAGCCGCACCAGCTCGGGCAGCTCGCCGCGCAGCGCCGCGCGCACCTCGCCGCCGTCCTCGCGCATGGGCGGCGGGACGTACTGCATGCCGAGTGCGGCGTAGATGGCCTCCTCGGTCTCGGCGGCGATCACCCGTTCGCCCTCGAACAGGCCGTACTCCGACAGCTTCCAGCCCTTCTTGACCGCCAGCTCGCGGACCGCGACGTTGTGCTCCTTGGAGCCCGTGAAGTACTGCAGGGCGGCGCCCCACGAGGCCGCAGGCACCACCCGCAGGTCGATCTGGACGCCGGAGGTGGTGCGGACCGACGTCTTCTTGTCGCCCGCGGCGATCACCTCCGCGACGTACGGCTGCGCCCGGAACTCCTCCATGACGGACTCGGGCGCCACGGCGAGGATGTCGATGTCGCCGATCGTGTCCTTCATGCGGCGCAGCGACCCGGCGTAGGTGATCCGTTCGGCCGTCAGCGACGCCATCACCTGCTCGGCCAGCGACATGGCGACGCCGATGTGGACGCGGCGGCCGGCCTGTTCGAGCTGCTGGACGCCCTTGGCGAGGTTGGCCAGGGTCTTGGCGCCGAGCCCCTTGACGCCGTCGAGCCGGCCCGCCGCGATGGCCTCGCCCAGCGCGGCGGGGGAGTCGATGCCGAAGTCCTCGAACAGCATGATCGCGGTCTTCGGGCCCAGCGACGGCACCCGCGTCAGCCGCAGCACGCCCTCGGGAACCCGGCCGCGCAGGTCGTCGAGCTGCCGGAAGCTCCCGCGCTGCAGGAACTCCTCCATCTTCTTCGCGATCGCCTCGCCGACGCCCGGGACGGAGCGCACGTCGACGGCCGAGATGTCCTCGGGGAAGCCGGCGATGGCCTTGGCGGCCTTCTGGTAACTGCGCACCCGGAAGGCGTCGCCGCCCGTCAGCGCGAACAGCTCGGCGTATTCCTGCAGCGCAGCCGCCGCTTCCTCGTTAGCACGTGCCATGGCCAAAGCTTAGAAGCCGCCACCGACACTTCCGCCCCGCCCGCGTGGCGGGCGCCGGGCGGCTGACAGCGCGCTGAGTGCGGTTGGTGAGCGGGGGGCTTGAGGGTGGGGACGTCCCGCAGCCGCGCGCCACCGGCCCGCGCCGGGCCGGTGGCGGTGTCGAGCGCGAGAGGGCCGAGGATGCCGACGCGCACCCGCCCACCGTCGCCGCCCGGCCCCGTCGCGTTCGCCATGGTCCGGAGTCTGTCAGACGTCCCTGCCGGCGGCCCGGCGGGAAGCGCGCGTCACGCCCCCAGAAGGCGCGTCCACACCCCCAGAAGGCGCGTCCACGCCGTCAGAAGCGGACCTCGCGCGGCCGGTACGGCTCGGCGAGCGCGGCGAGCTCCTCCTCCGAGAGGCGCACGTCCACCGCGGCGACGGCGTCGTCCACGTGCCGGTCCTTCGTGGCGCCCACGATCGGGGCCGTGATCGCCGGCTGCTGGAGCACCCAGGCCAGGGCGACCTGGGCGGGAGGCAGCTCGCGTTCCTTGGCGATCCGGGCCACCCGGTCGATGATCAGCTGGTCGTTGTCCGGCTCGTACAGGAAGCCGATGCGCGGGTCGGAGCCGGCCCGCGCGGTGGCCGCGTCCTGGCCGGCGCGGGCGAGGACGCCGCGCGCCAGCGGGCTCCACGGGATGACGCCCACGCCCTGGTCCTGGCAGAGCGGCAGCATCTCCCGCTCCTCCTCGCGGTAGAGCAGGTTGTAGTGCGGCTGCATGGACACGAACCTGGTCCAGCCGTTGACCTCGGCGACATGCTGCGCCTTGGCGAACTGCCACGCCCACATGGTGGACGCGCCGATGTAGCGGGCCTTTCCGGCCCTGACCACGTCGTGCAGCGCCTCCATCGTCTCCTCGATGGGCGTCTCGTCGTCCCAGCGGTGGATCTGGTAGAGGTCCACGTAGTCGGTGCCGAGCCGGCGCAGCGACGCGTCGATCGAGGCGTGGATGTGCTTGCGCGACAGGCCGCGGTCGTTGCGCCCCTTGCCCATGGGGAAGAAGACCTTGGTCGCGAGCACGTAGTCCTCGCGGCTGGGGAAGATCTTGCGGAGGAGGTTGCCGGTCACCACCTCGCTCGCGCCGGCGCTGTAGACGTTCGCGGTGTCGAAGAAGGTGACGCCCGCGTCGGCCGCGCGGCGGACGAGCGGCTCCGCCTGCTCCTCGGGCAGCGTCCACTCCATCTTGGCCGGATCGCCGAAGCTCATCATGCCGAGGCAGATCCGGGACACCTTCAGGCCGGTAGAGCCGAGTCGGGTGTATTCCATGGGGTCAACCCTATGACGGACATGTTTCTCCAGAATTGCGACCCCATGGTGTCCGAACCAGGCCATGTTCTTTACAGGCGCCGATCGATCGGGTCGATTAGAGACAGGGGCGGGACCGGGCGTCAGGCGGGGGGCTGGTGTACGGCACAGGGAACGGGTTCGCGTCCCGGATGCGCTCGGCGGTCGTCACTCCCCTGTCCCCGTTGCTGCTGGGCCGGGTCGCGCTGACGGCGGGGCTGGCGGGCGTGACCGCGCCGGTCCAGGTGGCCCTCTCGGCGGGAGGGCTCTCGGCCGGGCCGCTCCCGGCGGGAGGGGCGGCGGCGGGCGGGCCGGGATGGGCGCTCGCCGGGACGGCGGCGCTGATGGCGCTGCTGGTCGTGCACGCGCGGTTCCTGCTCGGGGTGCTGGCGCGCCGCGAGGGCGGGTGGTGGCTGGTCGGCGCGCAGGCGTGGCTGACGTACCTGCCGATGCCGTGGTACGGGGCGGCGTGGACGCCGGTGTGCGGGCTGCTGTCGGGCGCGCTGCTCGTCGTCGCCTACCGGGTCCGGTCGCCGGCGCTGGTGGCGCTCGCGGTGGCGTGCGGCCCGGTGCTGCTGTGGGCGCCGCCCGGCGCCCTGGACCACATCGGCTGGGCGGTGGCGGCGCCGGCGCTGGGGCTGGCCGAGTACGCCGTGGTGACGCTCGCCGTGCGGGCGCACTGGCTGGCCGGCGCCCGCAACGACGTCATCGAACGGGCGGTCGCGCTGGAGCGCCGCCGGTTCACCCGCGACCTGCACGACCTGGTGGGGCACCGGCTGACGGCCCTGGTGCTGAAGGCGCAGCTCGTGGAGCGGCTGGTGCGGGAGGGCGATCCCAAGGCGGGGATCGAGGCGGGGGAGACGCTGGAGCTGCTGCGCGTCCTCGCCTCCGACGTGCGCGCCGTCGCCCACGGCGCGGGGCACGCGTCGCTGGAGAGCGAGCTGGCGTCGGCGCGCGCCCTGCTGGAGTCGGTGGGGGTGCGCTGCGACGTACGGGTGTCGTGCCGGGAGATGCCGGGGGAGGTGTCCGAGGCGCTGGTCCACGTGCTGCGCGAGGGGGTGACGAACATCCTGCGGCACGCGGCGGCGCGGCGGTGCGTGATCCGGCTGGACGAGCAGGACCGGCTGATCCGGCTGTCGATGAGGAACGACGGCGTCCGCCCCGGACGGCGCCGGGACGGCGGTGACGGGCAGGGCCTGGGGAATCTCACCGAGCGCGTCGCGCTGCTGGGCGGGTGGCTGGAGACGGAGATCAGCGGCGCTGAATTCGCTTTCTCGGCTTTCGTTCCCCGGGCCCATCGTGACCGTCTAACCAGCGTTTGATGAGGAACGCACATATGTAATCACATTTCGCACAATAGAGCGGTTTAATGTGTTACTAGCCGCATACCCGCCCGGAGCGCCAATCTTTACTCCAGACCGCACCGGGAGGGGCGCCAGATGGACCAGTATGAGCTGTACTGCCTGGCAGACAGCCATTTCTACGACACGCTCGGCCGCACCCAGGCCGAGGAGTCGGGCTTCTCCGTCCTGCGCCGTCCGCTGCCCGAGGGCTGGGCCCACGAGGTCACCGGAACCTGGTGTTATTACGCCGCCACCGGCCAGCCGCCGCTGCCCCGGCAGGGCTGGAAGATCCACGTCTCCGCCCGTCTCGACGACGCCGAACGGGCCATCGCCGCGGTGTGGGAATATTGCCTCCCCCGCGGAATCGCCTTCAAGTTCCTGCGCGGCCCCGCCGTTCACGTGATGGTCAATTCCAAGGCCGCCTCCCGCGCCTCCAGCGGGAAACTCGTCACCATATATCCGCGCGACGAGGCGCAGCTCGAACTCGCCCTCAAGGAACTGCACGAGCTCCTGCGCGGCGTCCAGGGCCCGTACGTCCTCAGCGACCTGCGCTACGGCGAGGGCCCGCTCTACGTCCGTTACGGCGGCTTCGCCGAGCGGCACTGCCTGTCCGGCGGCGGCGAACGGGTGCTCGCCGTCGAGGACGGCGACGGCCGGCTCGTGCCCGACGTGCGCGGAGCCACGTTCACCGTGCCGCCGTGGACGACCCTGCCCGCCTTCCTGGAGCCGCACCTGGCCGCCCGCAACGCGGTCACCACGAACGGCCTGCCGTACGAGATCGAGCAGGTCCTGCACTTCTCCAACGGCGGCGGCGTCTACCTGGCCCGCCACCGCTCCACCGGCGAGCGGGTGGTGCTGAAGGAGGCGCGCCCGCACGCCGGGCTCGACGCCGCCGGCCGTGACGCGGTCACCCGGCTCGCCCACGAGCGCGACGTGCTGGAACGCCTGGCCGGTCTCGACGCGGCGCCCGCGCTGCGCGACCACTTCACGCTCGGCGAGCACCACTTCATCGTGACCGAGTTCGTGGACGGCACGCCGCTCCAGCGCCGCCTCGTCCACCGCTACCCCCTGACCCGGGCCACCTGCGGGCCCGAGGACGTCGCCGCGTACACGCGCTGGGCGCTCGCCACGCTCGACCAGGTGGAGGAGGCGGTCGAGGCGCTGCACGCGCGCGGCGTCGTCTTCGGCGACCTGCATCCCGACAACGTGCTGCTCACCGGTGGCGGACGCGTGGTGCTGATCGACTACGAGGTCGCCACGCTGGTGGGCGACGGCGCGCGCTCCGCGCTGGCGCATCCCGCGTTCGCCGCGCCGCCGGACCGGCAGGGGGTGGACGTCGACAGGTACGCGATGGCATGCCTGCGGTTCGGGCTGTTCGCCCCGCAGTGCACGATCATGCTGCCGCTGCACCGGCCCAAGATCCATCAGCTCGCCGAGCTGGTCGCCGAGCACTTCCCGGGAACGGCGGACATGGCCCGCGCCGCCGCGGCCACCATCGCCGGCCCCGTGCCGGTCGCCGCCGCCGAGCCGGCCGCCGGCGCCCGTCCCACGGCCGCCACCGTCGCCGGTCCCGAGACGACGTCCGCCGCCGGTCGCGAGGCGACGTCCGCCGCCGTCGCGGACCGCGTGCCCGTGCCGGGCCTCGCGCCCTGGCCCGACCTGCGCGACGCGATGGCCCGGGCCATCACCGCCGCCGCCACCCCGGAGCGCGACGACCGGCTCTTCCCCGGCGACGTGGCCCAGTTCCGTCCCGGCGGCGGGCTCAACCTCGCCCACGGCGCCGCCGGCGTCCTGTTCGCGCTCACGGCCACCGGCGCCGGCCGGTTCCCCGCGTACGAGGAATGGCTGCGCGAGCGGGCGCTGCGCCCCGCCCAGGGATCAGGGCTCGGCCTGTACGACGGGCTGCACGGCATCGCGTACGTCCTCGACCGGCTCGGACTCCGCGCGGACGCCCTCGACCTGGCCTCCGCCTGCTTACGCGAGCGGTGGGAGGAGCTGGAGTCCGGCCTCCACTCCGGACTGTCCGGGATCGGGCTGTGCCTGCTCCACCTCGGCGAGCCCGACCTGACCCGGGCCGCGCTGCGCGCCGCCGACATCTGCGCCGACCGGCTCGGCGGCCCCGGCGACGTCCCCGAGACCAGCGGCGGCGACCACCCCCGCGCCGGCCTCATGTACGGCTCCAGCGGCCCCGCCCTGCTCTTCCTGCACGCCTACGAGCACACCGGCGACAGCGCGCTGCTCGACCTGGCCGCCACCGCGCTCCGGCAGGACCTGCGCCGCTGCGCCACCGCCAAGGACGGCTCGCTCCAGGTGAACCAGGGCTGGCGGCTCCTGCCGTACCTCGACGAGGGATCGGCGGGCATCGCCCTCGTCCTGGCCCGCTACCTCGTCCACCGCGACGACCCCGACCTCGCCGAGGCGCTGCCCCTGCTGCGGCGGGCCGGCCACGCCGGCTACTACGTCCAGCCCGGGCTGTTCACCGGCCGGGCCGGCCTCGTCGCCGCGCTCCCCGACGGCGACCCCGGAACCGGCCGCCTCGTCAAGGGGCTGCGCTGGCACGCGCTGCCGTTCGCCGGCGGCCTCGCCTTCCCCGGCGACCAGCTGTTGCGGCTGTCGATGGACTTCGCGACGGGCACCGCGGGTGTCCTGTTCGCGCTCGGCGCGGTGCTGGGCGACCAGCCTGTGCACCTGCCCTTCCTGGAGCCGGTCCCGCAAGGGCGGCCCCGCCACCCCGACACACGGAAGGAGGTGTGAACCATGGTTCTCCTCGACCTGCAGGGCCTCGAGTCCCCGGCGAGCAGCGACGTCGCCAGCGGCGGCTCCACGCTCACCGTGCTGGGCTGCCACTCCGGCACCCCCAGCAACCTGAGCGTCGCGGTCTGCCACTGACCCGCGACATCGGCGATCCCCGCGCCGCCGCTCTCGTCGGCGCGGGGATCCCCGGCATTCCTGGGTGATTCGGTGAGGGAGGTACGGGTGCGGGCCGGAGACCGGCTGGTGCTGGACGCCGTGCGGCGCGGCGGGCCGTGGCCCGTGGTGCTGGCCGTCACGGCCGTCGCCGGGGCCGCCGCCGAGCTGGCCCTGCCGTACGCGGCGGGCCGTACGGTCGACGTCCTCACCGGGTCGGTCACGGGCGCGGCCACCGATTCTTCCGCCGGCGGGAGCGCCGGCGTGCTCGACGGCCTCACCGGGGCTCTCCTCGGCGGCGCCGGGGGCTGGCTGGTCGCCTGCGTCGCGCTCGTCGCGTGCGTCATGCTGTGCGAGAGCGCCGGCGTGTGGGCACGCGGCGCGAGCGGCGCCCGGGCCGCGGCGCTGCTCCGGCTCCGTGTCCTGCGTCACGTGCTCGGCGCCGGGCCCGCCGCCACCCGCCGCTTCCCCGAGGGGGAGCTGGCCACCCGGGCCGGGCTCAACGCCGAGGAGGCGGGCCGGGCGCCGGAGACGGTGACCGGCGCGCTCGCGCTGCTCGTCCCGACGGCCGGCGCGCTCGTCGCGCTCACCCTCATCCACCCCGTCCTCACCGTCGCCCTGGCCGCCGGGATCGTCCTCGTGCTGCTGGTGCTGCGCGGGTTCCTCCGTACGACGACGGCCATCGCGGGCGGTTACCAGCAGGCGCAGGGCGAGATCGCCGCCCGGCTCGTCGGCGCCCTGGACGGCGCGCGCACCATCGCGGCGGCGGGGACCGCCGGCCGCGAGGCCGGCCGCGTCCTCGCGCCCCTGGAGAACCTGCGCCGGCACGGCCTGGCCCTGTGGCGGGCCAACGCCTCGGCCGGGGTGCGCGCCGGGCTGGTGGTGCCGCTGGCCGAGGTGGCGGTGCTGGCCGCGGGCGGCCTCCTGCTGGCCTCGGGCGAGCTGACGGTGGGGGAGCTGTACGCGGCGGCCAGGTACGCGGTGCTGGGGTCGGCGCTCAGCACGGGCCTGGGACTGGCCGGGGCGCTGGCCCGGGCGCGCTCGGCGGGCGCCCGCCTGGCCGACCTCCTCGCGATCCCGCGCCCGGCGTACGGTTCCCGCGGCCTGGCCGGGCCGCCCGCGACGTCCGCCTCCGCAACCTCCTCCGTCTCCTCGAACGGGAGGACGTCGCCGGGCACGCCGAAGGGGGAGACGGGGACGCTGGAGTTCCGGGGCGTGGCGGCGCACGGGCTCGCGGTAGGGGACCTGGTCGTCCCCGGCGGGTCCGTGACGGCCGTCGTGGGACGCTCGGGCTCGGGCAAGTCGCTGCTCGCCGCGCTGGCGGCCCGCCTGGTCGACCCCGAACGCGGGACGATCCTGCTGGACGGCGTGCCGCTGCCCGAGCTGACGCACGACGAGCTGCGGCGCGCGATCGGCTGCGCCTTCGACCGCCCCGTGCTGGTCGGCGACACCATCGGCGACGCCATCGCCTTCGGCCTCCCGGGCGCGCCGCCGGCGGCCGTCGCGGCGGCGGCAGCGGCGGCCAGGGCCGACGGCTTCGTGCAGCGGCTGCCCCAGGGGTACGCCACCCCGCTCCCCGACGCGCCCCTGTCCGGCGGCGAACGGCAGCGGATCGGCCTGGCCCGCGCCTTCGCCCAGGCCGGACGCCTGCTCGTCCTGGACGACGCCACCAGCAGCCTCGACACCGTCACCGAGCGCCAGGTCGGCCGGGCCCTCACCGCCGACCCGGCCGGCCGCACCCGGCTGATCGCCGCCCACCGCGTCGCCACGGCCGCCCGCGCCGCCCTGGTCGTCTGGCTGGACGACGGCACCGTACGCGCCACGGGAAGCCACGCCGACCTCTGGCACGACCCCTCCTACCGCGCGGTCTTCCAGGACCCGGCCCCCGAGCACGAGCCCCACCACCGAGAGAGCCCCCACCAGGAGACCCCCGGGAAACAGACCTCCCGCGGGCGGATCGCCCAGCGGCCGGTCGTCCAGGAGAAGACCCCATGACCACCCCTCCGGCCGCCCCGCGCGGCGGCACGGCGACGGCCGTGCGCCGCGGCACGGCGACGGCGCCGCTCCGGCGGGCGTTGCGACGGCACCCCCGCCGGCTCGCCCGCATCGCCGCCTGGTCGGCCCTGGAGGCCGTCCCCGCGTTCCTCATCGGCCACGCCGTGGCCCGCGCCATCGAGGACGGCTTCGCGGCCGGCCGCCCCGGCACCGGCCTGGCGTGGCTGGCCGCGCTCGGCGCGGCGTGGCTGGTCGCCGCCGTCGCCGCGCGGCAGATCGTGCTCGCCGTGGCCGCCGTCGCCGAACCGTTCCGCGACGACCTGCTCGCCGTCGTCGTCCACGGCGCCGTCCGCCGGGCCGCCGCCACGGCCGGCGCGCGGCGGGACAGCGCGGCCGTCACCCGGGCCGGGCTCCAGGTCGAGCTGGCCAGGGACGCGTTCGCGGCGGTGGTGACGACGGTCAGGGGATTCGCGTTCACCGTGGTCAGCGTCGTGCTCGGCCTGCTCACGCTGGCGCCGGGAGCGGCGGCGCTGGTGCTGCCGCCGTTCGCCGCCGGGCTGGGGCTGTTCCTGGCGTCGCTGCCGGCGCTGGCGCGCGGGCAGCGGGCGTTCCTGCTGGCCGACGAACGGCTCGCCGAGGCGACGACGGCCACGATGGGCGGATTGCGGGACATCGCCGCCTGCGGCGCGGAGCGGCGCGAGGGCGACCGGCTGGCGGCCCGCGTCGCGGAACAGGCCGGCGCGGCGCGTGCCCTCGCCCGCGTCACGGCGCTCCGCACGGCCGCGCTGGCCGTGGGCGGATGGCTGCCCGTCCTGCTGCTCCTCGCCGGGACGCCGTGGCTGCTGCGCGGCGGGGCCGGCGCCGGCGTCGTCGTCGGCGCGCTCGCGTACGTCACGCAGTCGCTCGCGCCCGCGCTCGGCGGGCTCGTGCAGGGCCTGGGCGTCAGCGGCGTGCGGCTGGCGGCCACGCGGGAGCGCATCACCGCCTCGGGAGCGGACGAGGCGCCGCCCGAGCCGGCCGCGCCGGACCACGGCACCGCCTCGGCAGAGGGCGAGGCGGTGCCGGTCCCGCGCCTGCGTCCCGCGGGCGCGGAGGTCCTGCTGAGCGGGGTCACGTTCGCGTACGGACCGCACGCGCGGCCGGTCGTGGCGGCCCTCGACCTGCGCGTGCCCGAAGGGGAGCACCTGGCGGTGGTCGGGCCCAGCGGGGCGGGCAAGTCCACGCTGGCGGCCCTCGTCAGCGGCCTGCTGCGGCCCGACGCGGGTGAGGCGCTGATCGGCGGCGTCCCGGCCGCGTACGCCGACCCGTCCGCCCGGGTCCTCATCCCGCAGGAGGCGTACGTCTTCCGCGGCACGCTGCGCGAGAACCTCGCGTACCTGGCACCGGAAGGAGACGCGGAAGAGGAGCTCGGCCGGGCCGTCGCGGCGCTCGGCGCGGAGGAGCTGGTGCGGGCCGCCGGCGGGTACGACGCGCCGCTCGACCCCGCCGCCCTGTCCGCCGGGCAGCGCCAGCTCGTCGCCCTGGTCCGCGCCTACCTGTCGCCCGCCCGTCTCGTCGTCCTGGACGAGGCCACCTCCTGTCTCGACCCGGCCGCCGAGGCGCGGGTCGAGCGGGCGTTCGCCCGGCGCGGCGGCACGCTCGTCGTGGTCGCCCACCGCATCACCTCCGCCCGGCGCGCCGGGCGCGTCCTGCTCATGGACGGGCCCGACGTGCGCACCGGCACGCACGACGAACTCGTCCGCACCGCCCCCCTGTACGCCGACCTGGTCGGCCATTGGCAACCGGAGCCCGTGTCATGAGACATCCGGCCGCGCGATACCCAGCAGCGCCGCGTCTGCCCCACGTCGACCACCTCCACGGCCACGAGGTCGCCGACCCGTACCGCTGGCTGGAGGACCCCGGCGCCCCCGAGACCCGCGCCTGGCAGCAGGCCCAGGACCGGCTGTGGCGCGAGCACGCCGCCACGCTGCCGCTGCGCGACCGGTTCGAGGCGCGCCTGATGGAGCTGAGCGCCGCCGGCCTGGTCACGCCGCCGCTGTGGCGCGGCGGGCGCCGCTTCCACCTGGCCCAGTCCGCGGGGCAGGAGCACCCGGTGCTGCACCTCGACGGCGAGCCGGTCCTCGACCCCTCGGCGATCGACCCGTCCGGCCTGACCACGCTCGACGGCTGGCAGCCGGACCACGACGGCCGCCTGCTCGCCTACCAGGTGTCCCGGCGCGGCGACGAGCGCGCCGACCTGCTCGTCCTCGACCTGGACAGCGGCCGGCCGGTGGACGGCCCGATCGGCGGCTGCCGCTACTCGCCCGTCGCCTGGCTGCCCGGCGGCGGCGCCTTCTACTACGTCCGCTTCCGCCAAGGCGTCTACCTGCACCGCCTCGGCGACCCGGCCGATGTGGAGGTGTTCACCCGGGGGCCCGTCGCGTACGGGCTGCAGACCAGCGGCGACGGCCGGTGGCTGACCATCACCGCGGGCACCCGGGCGGGCAACGGCGCCTGGCTGGCCGACCTGTCCGCCGGCGACCCCGCCCGGCTCGACCCGCGTCCCGTCCACGAAGCGGGACGCGAGCGGGACGCCCGCACCGAGGCGGCCGTCGGCCCCGACGGCCGCCTCTACGTCCTGACCGACCAGGACGCCCCGCGCCGCAGGCTCTGCGTCGCCGACCCGGCGCAGCCGTCGTGCTGGAAGGAGCTGGTCCCGCAGGACGGGGCGGCGGTGCTGGGCGGGTTCACGGTGCTGGACGGCGACCGGCTGCTCGTCGCCCGCACCCGCCACGCCGTCGGCGAGATCGGCGTCCACGACGCGGTCACGGGGGAACGGCTGGCGGAGGTGCCCCTGCCGGGCAGCGGCACCGTCACCGCCCTGACCTCGCGCCCGGGAGGCGGCCACGAGGCGTGGTTCGGCTACACCGACGCCGTGACGCCCGCCGAGGTCTGGCGCTACGACGCCCGCGACGGCGCCGCGACCCGCTGGGCGACCGCGCCCGGGCACGTGCCGTTCACGGAGGTGGAGAGCCGGCACGTCGAGTACACCTCGGCCGACGGCACGCGCGTCCGCATGGTGGTCTCCGCCCTGCCCGGCCGCGACGGGCCGCGGCCGGCGATCCTGACCGGGTACGGCGGGTTCGGGGTGCCGCTCACGCCCGCGTACGCCGCCGACTCGCGCGCCTGGGTGGAGGCGGGCGGCGTCCTCGCCGTGGCGCAGCTGCGCGGGGGCGGCGAGGAGGGGGAGTCCTGGCACCGCGACGGCATGCTCGGCCGCAAGCAGAACACCTTCGCCGACTTCGAGGCCGCCGCCGAGAAGCTGGTCGCCGACGGCTGGACGGAGCCGGGCCGCCTGGCGGCCTGGGGCGAGTCGAACGGCGGCCTGCTCGTCGGCGCGGCCCTGACCCGCCGCCCCGACCTGTTCGCCGCCGTGATCTGCTCGGCCGGGCTGCTCGACATGGTCCGCTACGAGCGCTCCGGCCTCGGCGCCTCCTGGGCGACGGAGTACGGCACGGCCGCCGACCCCGAGCAGCTCGCCTGGCTGCTCGGCTACTCGCCCTATCACCACGTACGCCAGGGGGTCGCGTACCCGGCGACGCTCTTCACGGTCTCCGGCGGCGACTCACGGGTGGACCCGATGCACGCCCGCAAGATGTGCGCGGCCCTGCAGGCGGCGACGGCGGGGGAGGGGCCGGTGCTGCTGCGCCACGACCCCGACGTCGGCCACGGCGCCCGCGCGGTCAGCCGCTCCGTCGCGCTCGCCGCCGACGTCCTCGCCTTCGCCGCCGCCCACACCGGCCTCACCGCCCCCTGAGGGGTCAGGTCCCCTGCGGGGTCAGATCCAGCCGGACTCGCGGGCGATGCGGATCGCGTCGATGCGGCTGCGGGCGCCCAGCTTGGAGGTGGTGCGGTGCAGGTAGTTGCGGACCGTTCCCTCCGACAGGAACAGCGACGCCGCGATCTCCGACACCGGGGCGCCCTCGGCCGCCGCGCCGATCACGTCCAGCTCCCGGGGCGTCAGCGGCGGCTCCAGCGGTCTCATCGCGGCGATGGCGAGCTCGGAGTCGATGACCCGCTCCCCGGCGGCCACCCGGCGGATGGCGTCGGCGAGCTGGTGCGGCGGCGCGTCCTTGGCCATGAAGCCGCGCACGTGCACGTCCAGCGCCCGCCGCAGCAGGCCGGGCGTGCCGACGCCGGTCAGGATGAGGACGCCGCAGTGCGGCAGCTCCTCGTGCAGCTCCCCGGCCGCCTCCAGGCCGTCCTTGCCGGGCAGTGAGACGTCGATGACGGCCACGTCAGCCCCGGAGGAGCGGGCGGCGGCGACGATCCTGTCCCCCCGGTCGACCTCGGCGACGACCTCGATGTCCTCCTCGTAGGCCAGCAGGGCCACGATCGCGCCGCGTACCAGATGCATGTCCTCAGCCAGCAACGTTCGGATCAACGTTTGTCCTCGCGGTCGGCCAGCAAGACCTTTCCGGTTCTGAGGGCAGCCCTGACACTCGCGGGCGCGGTGTGTCAGGGAGCCGTCACCGCGAGTCTCTGCCCAGTTACGGCGGAAGCATGCTAGAGCGCCGGAAATTCCTGCATTTCTTCGCGCGAGCGGATCGCCGTTTGCGATCTTGGCCTGTGGCTGTGCCGCTAGCGTGGAGCAGGGTGCGCACCCCACCTCCACTGATCCCCGCGCTCGCACTCGCGCTGGGCCTGGCGGCGTGCACCCCCGCCGCCGCTCCCACGCTCACCCCGGCTCCCCCTTCGCCGAGCTTCTCACCGGCCGCGAAGGTTTTCACGCCCGATCCGGCCATCACCTGCGCCCGGTGGGACGGCGGGGCGACCGCGCCTCCGCTCATGACGGCGGGGGAGGGGTGGCGCATGGCGGTGGCGTTCACCGACGGCTATCCCGCCGACGTGGCCGCGACGCGGGACGGACAGGTCCGGGTGGTCGGCCACCGCCAGAAGGACTGCGCCGGGGTCCTTCCGGACTCCTCCGCCGGTGCGGTGTGGCGGTACGACGGCCGGGCGTGGGGGTCGGTGCCCTGGCCTGCCTGCGCCGTGGAGCTGGAGCGGGTCCTGACCACGCGGGAGGGCGCCGTGTGGGTGTTCGGCACCGGCGGGCTCCGGCTCAGGAAAGGACCCGCGATCGTCCGGTGGGCGGCCGGTCCTCCCGCGGACACGCGCTCGGGATGACGCCGGACCTGGTCGGCGTCCTGGGACCGGACGACGCCTGGGCGGCGGGCCACGTCAGCTCCGACATCCAAAAGCCCGGCTGTACACCCCACAAGGGGGACCCTTACTGCGCCCAGGGGCGGCTGCTGATCCTGCACTGGAACGGCACCGCGTGGTCGCAGCGGCTCGGCAAGCTGCTGGAGTGGCGTACCGGCGACCGGATGGTCCCTGACGGGAGCGGGGGGATGTGGCTCCCGGAGGCGGACGGCAACGAGCTGACGCACCTGACGCGGGGGCGCCTGATCCCCGTGAGGCTCCCCGGCGGCCTGCAGCACCTGACGGCCATCACCACGCAGCCCGGCTCCACCCGGACCTGGCTGCTGGGGCGGACCGGCTCCCCGGACAGCTCGGTGCTCTGGTCCACCGGATGACGTACGGCTCCTCGTCTCCCCTCCTCTTCGCGTCCGGGATGGGGGATGCTGGCGCTCATGGAACCTCGCGTGCGCCCCCTCCCGCCCGAGCAGTGGGACGACTTCCAGCGGGACAACCCCCAGAACGTCTTCACCACGCTCGGCCGCCACCCCAGGCTCTACCGCGCGTGGCTCGGCTTCGGCAGCGTCCTGCTGTACGGCACGCTGCCCGCGCGCGAGCGCGAACTGGCCATCCTGCGCACCGCGCACCGCCACGGCAGCGCCTACGAGTGGGCCCACCACACGCGCATCGGCCGCGAGGCCGGGCTGACCGACCAGGAGATCGACGCCGTACGGCGCGACGACGCGGACTGGCCGCCCGGCGACCGGCTGGTGCTGCGGACGGCCGACGAGCTGCACGCCACCGGCGACCTGAGCGACGCCACCTGGGCCGCCCTGTGCGAGCGCTACGACGAGACGGAGCGGATCGAGCTGGTGATGCTCATCGCCCACTACGGCATGCTCGCCACGGTGCTCGCCACGCTGAGAGTGCCCCTGGAGGACGCCTAACCGCCGGGGACGATCATCGTCACCCCCGGCACCGAGCCGATCGAGGCCAGCGCCTTGCCCGCGTCGGCCAGCCCGATCGTCCGCGTGACGAGCTGGTCCGGGTGCAGGATCCCGGCCCGGATCAGCTCCAGCATCGGCGGGTAGGCGTGCGCCGCCATCCCGTGGCTGCCCAGCAGCCGCAGCTCCTGCGCGATGACGCGGCTCATCGGCACCGGCGTCGCCTCTCCCGGCAGCAGCCCCACCTGCACGTGCCGGCCGCGGCGGCGCAGGCTCTCGACGGAGGCCGCGCACGTGCGCGGGCTGCCCAGCGCGTCGATCGACACGTGCGCGCCGCCCCGCGTCAGCTCCCGCACCTGGGCGCCGGCGTCGCCCGCGGACCCGTCCACGAAGTGCGTCGCGCCCGCCCGCTCGGCCAGGTGCAGCGCGTCGGCGCTGATGTCGACGGCCACCACCCGCGCGCCCGCCGCCGAGGCGATCATCACCGCGGACAGTCCCACGCCGCCGCACCCGTGGACGGCCACCCACTCGCCCGGCCGCACCTCGCTCACCTGGGCGACGGCGCGGAACGCGGTGGCGAAGCGGCAGCCCAGCCCGGCGGCCGTGGTGTAGGCCATCTCCTCGGGAAGGGCGATGAGGTTGACGTCGGCGTGGTCCACGGCCACGTACTCGGCGAACGAGCCCCAGTGGGTGAAGCCCGGCTGCGTCTGCCGTTCGCACACCTGCTGCTCGCCGGCGGCGCAGGCCGTACAGGTGCCGCAGGCGCACACGAACGGGACGGTCACCCGGGCGCCCGGCAGCCACCCGCGCACCTCGGAGCCGACCGCCTCGACCACGCCCGCGAGCTCGTGGCCGGGCACGTGCGGCAGGGCCCGGATGTCGGGATCGTGTCCTTGCCAGCCGTGCCAGTCGCTTCGGCAAAGGCCCGTGGCGTGCACGCGGATCACCGCGCCGTGCGGCGCGGGGGTGGGGTCGGGCAGGTCGCGGAGGTCGAGCTCTCCGCCGAACAGGTCAAACGCAACGGCTCGCATCTCATGAGCTTAGGGTCAGGCGCGGCGGCCGGCGCAAGGCTCTCACCCCGCGTTCCACCCGGCGCTCCCCGAGGCGACGATGAGACGGCGCAGCTCGCGCAGGGCCTGGTGCGAGGGCGAGCCCGGCTCGGTGGTGTAGATGACCAGGCGCAGGTCGTCGCGGTCGGGCACGGGCAGCACCAGGCAGGTCGCCTCGATGTCGCCCACGAGCGGATGATGGATCACCTTGCGCTGCTCGCGGCGCACCTGCACCTCGTGCCGGTCCCACAGCGCGGCGAACTGCGGGCTGAGTGCGAGCATCTCCGCGACCAGCGCCCGGATCCCGGCGTCGGCGGGGTAGCGGCCCGCGGCGGCACGCAGGTCGGCGACGGCGGCGCGGGCGAAGCGGCTCTTCTCCTCGTCGGCGAGGTGGTCGGCGAGGTCGGGCGCGCCGAAGACCCAGCGGATGGCGTTGGGCTGCTCCGGGCCCGGGCTGTCGAGGCCCTGCATGACGGCCCTCGCCATCGGGTTCCAGGCGAGGAAGTCGTACTTGGCGTCGAGCACGAACGCCGGCGCCTCCTCCAGGAAGTGGATGAGGTGCAGGATGCTGGCCGGCACGTCACCCCGGATCCGGCCGGTGGCGCCCGGCTGCTCCAGCGCCTGACCGGCCAGGTGGAACAGGTGCGCCCGCTCGTCCTGGCTGAGCATGAGAGCGCGGGCCAGCGCGTTGAGCACCTGCCGCGACGGGTGCGGCCCGCGGGCCTGCTCCAGCCGGATGTAGTAGTCGACCGACATGCCGGCGAGCTGGGCGACCTCCTGCCGCCGCAGGCCCGGTGTGCGGCGGCGCTCGCCTTCCGGCAGGCCGGCCTCGCGCGGGGCCAGGCGGGCGCGGCGGGAGCGGAGGAACTCGGCGAGCTGGTCACGGTCCATGCCTCCATCATCGCGGCATCGTCGCGGCCGGGCCGCCCGCGTGGGTGGTACCGCCGATCCCAGCCTCAGGAGGTCTCTCCCGCTCCGCCCGGCGCTCCCCGACGGTGGGGGCATGACGACGACAGCCCTCATCACGGGTGCCAACAAGGGAATCGGCTTCGAGACCGCGCGCCAGCTCGCCGAGCGCGGCGTCACCGCGATCGTCGGGGCGCGCGACGAGGAGCGCGGGCGGGCCGCCGCCGAGCGGCTCGGCCAGCCGTACGTGCGGCTCGACGTGACCGACGAGGAGAGCGTGCAGGCCGCGGCCAAGTGGATCGAGCACGAGTACGGCCGGTTGGACGTCCTGGTGAACAACGCCGCGACCGCCGGCGGCTGGCCGCCCGAGCCGGCGCCCAGCGCCACGACGGCGGCGGCCTTGCGCGAGGTGTACGAGACCAACGTCTTCGGCGTGGTCACGGTGACCAACGCCATGCTGCCGCTGCTGCGCCGGTCGGAAGCGGGCCGGATCGTGAACCTGTCGAGCGAGCTGGGCTCCATCAGCCTGGCCCTCGACCCGGACACCCCGTTCTGGGAGAACAACCTCCTGGCCTACAACTCCTCCAAGACCGCGCTCAACATGGTGACCGCCTCCTACGCCAAGGAGCTGCGCGACACCCCGATCAAGGTCAACGCGTGCAGCCCCGGCTACTGCGCGACCGACCTCAACGGCCACACCGGCTTCCGCACGGCCGAGCAGGGGGCGGTGATCGCGGTGCGCCTGGCCACGCTCGGCGCCGACGGCCCGACCGGCGCCTTCCTGTCCGAGGACGGCCCCCTGAGCTGGTAGGTGTGGCCGCCCTCTGTCCGGACAGTAAGGGGGGCATGGGACAGGATCTGGACAAGGAGCGCTTCACCGAGGCCGAGTACACCGCGTTCGGCGAGCGGCTGCGGGAACAGCTCGGCACGCTGCGCGGGCTGCTGGACCGGCCGGGGTTCGGCGCGGGCCCCACGACCATCGGCGCGGAGCTGGAGCTGGTCCTGATCGACGCGAACGGCCGGCCGCTGCCGCGCAACGAGGAGACGCTGCGCGTGCTCGGCGACCCTCGCGTGGTGCTGGAGCTGGGCCGCTACAACCTGGAGGTCAACCTCACGCCGCTGCCGCTGGCCGGCCGGCCGTTCGAGGAGCTCGGCGGCGAGGTGCAAGAGGCGCTGGCCAAGGTGGACGCGGCGGCCGGGGCCGCGGGGCCGGGCGCGGGGGCGGTGCCGATCGGCATCCTGCCCACGCTCGGCACCGAGGACTTCACCCAGGACGCGATGAGCGACCAGAGGCGGTACCGGGCCATGAGCCGCGGCTTTCGCCGGCTGCGGCTGGAACCGTTCCTCGTCAAGATCGACGATCTGGAGCTGGCGGTGTCGGACGTGCTCCTGGAGGCGGCCAACACCTCCTGGCAGGTCCACCTGCGCACCCCGCCCGAGCGGTTCGCCCGGGTGTTCAACGCCGCCCAGCTCGCGATCGGGCCGGTGCTCGCGGTGTGCGGCAACTCGCCGTCGTTCCTCGGCCGGCGGTTGTGGGAGGAGACGCGGATCCCGCTCATGGAGGAGGCGGCCGACGACCGCGACATCGAGCGCCGCGAGCGCCGCGACGGCCGGGTCACGTTCGGGTCGGACTGGGTGCGTGAGGGGGCGTACGAGCTGTTCGAGAGGTACGTCCGCGACTACGCCCCGATCATGCCCGAGCTGCGCGACAGCGACGACCCGCTGGACGTGCCCGAGCTGCGGCTGCACCAGGGCACGGTCTGGCAGTGGAACCGGCCGGTCTACGACCCGGCCGGCGGCGGTCACCTGCGGGTCGAGATGCGCGCCCTGCCCGCCGGGCCGTCGTGCGCGGACATGACGGCCAACGCGGCGTTCCTCATCGGGCTCACGCTGGCCGAGGCCGAGCGCGACCTGACCGGCTACCGCTTCGCCGAGACGTACCAGAACTTCTACCGGGCGGCCATGAACGGCCTGGA
Organism: Nonomuraea rhodomycinica; assembly: GCF_013363995.1. GTDB lineage: Bacteria > Actinomycetota > Actinomycetes > Streptosporangiales > Streptosporangiaceae > Nonomuraea > Nonomuraea rhodomycinica. The sequence continues at coordinate 72,385 of NZ_JABWGO010000017.1, forward strand.
CGCGAAGCTGTCCTGGCCGGGCAGGGACGGCGAGCTGGACGCGGCCGACCTCGTGCTGAGCCTGCTGCCGGAGGCGCGCGCGGCGCTGCTGGCCGCCGGGGTGGTGCCGGACGACGTGGACGCGGCGCTCGGCGTCGTCGAGCAGCGGACCCGGCTGCGCCGCACCGGCTCGACCTGGCAGCGGGAGGCGCTGGCGCGGCTCGGCGGCGACCGCGAGCGGCTCGTGCGCGAGTACCACGAGAACGCGCTGTCGGGGCTTCCCGTTCACATGTGGCGATAGTCGCAACAATCCCGGCGCTCTGCCCGTCAAACTGATCACATTGGACGGAACGGGGAGAGGATCACATGGCGGGCACGGGGATGGTTGCGGCGGACGCGACGCCGTACACGTTACGGCAGGCGACCGGCACCCTGGCGGAGGCGGCCGCGAAGCTCGCGGGGGAGATCGGCGCGGTCCCGCCGGCGACGGTGCTCGCCCACGCCAACCGCATCGGCATCCGCAGGGGAGCGGCGGCGGCGCTCGGCGCGATGCGGCCCCGCCCGGCCGACTGGTACGCCTTCGACGTCAAGGACCAGGACACGCGCGACTGGTATCCGCAGGGCCTGACCTGCGGCGAGGACTCCGGCTCCGCCGGGACCCCCGTGCTCGCCGTGACCTGGTACTTCAAGCCCGTGCCGCCGGCGCCGGAACGCGGCGTCAGGCTCACCTTCCTCAGCCCGCAGACGCTCAGGTACCAGCACGCGCTGCTGGTCGAGCCGCGCACCGACGGCTCGTACGTCCCGATCAACATCCACGCGGGCGGGGTGGCCTGGCACGGCGACCTGCTCTACGTGGCCGACACGACCCGGGGCCTGCGCGTCTTCGACATGCGTCACGTGCTCGACCTGCGCAGCGCGCAGAGCGACCTCGGCGACCCCGCGCAGGTGGGGCGGCGCGACGGCCGCTTCCACGCCTTCGGCTACCGGTACGTCGTCCCGCAGAGCGACTTCTGGCGCGTCGCGCAGCCCGGGCCGCTCTTCTCGTTCGTCTCGGTCGACCGCAGCACCACCCCGCACACGCTGATCAGCGGCGAGTACGACGAGAACGGACCCGGGGGGCGCGTGGTCCGCTGGGAGCTCGGCCCGGACCTGGGCGGCACGCCGCGCGACGCGTTCGTCCTCGGCCACCCGAAGATCCAGGGCGCGGTGTCGAGCGGCGGGGCGTGGTACCTGAGCCAGGCGGCTGACGCGGCCACCAACGGCAAGCTGCTCGTGTACCGCGACGGCACGCTCACCACCCGGCCGGCGCCGATCGGGCCCGAGGACCTGAGCGTGCGCGGCGGGCAGGTGTGGTCGGTCACCGAGTTCAGGAACAAGAGGATCGTCTTCGGCGTCCCGCTCTGACGCCCGTGTGACGCCCGTGTGACGCCCGTGTGACGCCCGTGTGACGCCCGTGTGACGCCCGTGTGACGCCCGTGTGCCCCCTACGGGCCGGTCGGGCTCGTGAGGTGGCGCTGGAGCACCTCGCGGTAGTCGCGGTCGAAGGCGTCGTAGCGGGCCCGCAGCTCGCGGCCCGGCCAGCCGTCCGGCAGCAACTCCTCGGGCAGCAGCGGATCGGCCAGCAGGTGCCGCAGCACGGCCGCTGACACGAGGAACCCCTCCGCCAGCCCCTCGGCCCGCTCCAGCCGCCGCTCCAGCTCCCGCGCCTCGGCGGCCCAGCCGTCGAGGTCCCACAGCAGGGGCGTGGGGTCGGTGCGCGGCCGGCCGTCGATGAGCGTGCACTGCGCGGTGACGGTCGCGGGCCAGGAGCGCAGCAGGTTGGCCGGGCGCATCCAGGTGCCCTCGCGCAGCTCGGCCATCCGCAGCGCCGTCATCGCGTGGCGCAGCGCGGCCCGGTCGGCGGGCGCGCGCCGCTCGGCGGTGACGACGGCGATCTCCCACGAGCCGTCCCACGCCCTGAGGTGCGGGTCGCGGCTCTCGTCCTGGCGCGCCTGCCGCTCGACCAGCCGCTCCGACAGCCGGTAGCGGCCGTCCTCCTGGAAGAGGTCTCCGGCGGCGACCATGCGGGACAGCGCCACCCGCACGGTGCCCTCGGCGATGCCGAACAGGCCGCCGACCCGTACCAGGTGGCGGGCGGGCAGGCTCGGCGGGTGGCTGCCGAGCAGCGCGCTCAGCACGGCCGAGCGCGCGCTCAGAGCCTTGCTGCTATTACGGTCTTCCATCGCGTGTTGATTATATGTAACACTCCGGGCATGGGGCAGCGCTATCTCATCGAACCGTTCGACGGCAGCGACCGCTACGCGACCGAGCGTTACCAGGGCGCCGCGGGCCGCAACTGGTGGACCTGCGACCCGACGCTGCGGCTGCTCATGCGGCGGCACCTCGGCGACGGCCTGACCTGGGCCGAGCAGCACCTGGACCGGCTCGGCGCGCTCATGGGCGGCCCCGTCGCGGCGTGGGCGGAGGAGACCGACCGCAACCCGCCCCGGCTGGAGAAGTACGACAAGTGGGGCAGGGACGTCAGCCAGGTCGTCATGCCGCCCTCCTTCCACGCCGCCCGCGACGCCCTCATGGCCGACAACTTCACCTCCCCCGCCTTCGCCGAGGAGGCCCGCGCCCACGGCGCCGACCCGGCGGCCCTCGCCGCCGCCTGGACGTACCTGCTCGACCAGGCCGACATCGGCATGGGCTGCGCCCTCGGCACCGGCGGCGACATGGTCGTCTCGCTGGCCGAGCGGCACGCGCCCGCCGACGTGCGGGACCGGGTCCGGGCCATCTTCGCCAACGGCTTCTACTCCGGCGAGGCCGCCCAGATGCTGACGGAGCGGACCGGTGGCTCCGACCTGGCCGCGCTGGAGGCCACGGCCGTGCCCGACGGTGAGGCGTGGCGGCTGACCGGGCTCAAGTGGTTCGCCTCCAACGCCAACGGGTCGGCGTTCGTCGTGCTCGCCCGGGCCGAGACCGGCGACGGGGTCGCCGTCGCCCCGTTCCTCGTGCTCTGGGAGCGGCGCGACGGCTCCCGCAACGGGGTGCGGATCAGGCGGCTCAAGGACAAGCTGGGCACGCGCTCGGTGGCCTCGGCCGAGGTCGAGTTCGCCGGGGCCGAGGCGTTCCTGCTGGCCGGGGCGCCCGGCACGGCACCGGGAGCCGGATCCGGCGGCGCGGGCTCCTCCGGGCTCGCCACGATGATGAAGCTGACCAACGCCTCGCGGCTCGGCGTGGCCATGATGGGGCTCGGCGTGGCCCGCCGCGCGCTCGTCGAGTCGATCTGCTACGCCCGCGCCCGCGAGGCGTTCGGCCGCAGGCTCATCGACCAGCCGCTCATGCGCCGCAAGCTGGCGGAGCTGATCGTCGAGGTCGAGGCCGTCCAGGCGCTGGTCTTCGACGGCCACGTCGGTCCCCGGCTCCGGCTCGCGCCCGCCCTGGTCAAGCTGCGCGCCACCCGCCTCGGCCTGACCGCCGCCAGCGACGCCGTCGAGATCCACGGGGGCAACGGCTACATCGAGCAGTGGCCGGTCGCCCGCCTCCTGCGTGACGCCCAGGTCAACCCGATCTGGGAGGGCGGGGACAACATCCTCTGCCTCGACGTCCGCCGCGCCATGGTCCGCGAGAACGCCCACGAGCCGTTCCTGGACCGGCTGGAGGCGGCCGTCGCCCAGGCCCCCGACGGCTCCGGCGACCTGGTCCGGGCCCGGATCGGCGACCTGCACAAGGCGATCGCCGTCTGGTCCGGCCTCGACCCGGAGGTGGCCGAGGCCCGGCTGTACCCGCTGGCCCAGCTCATGGCCGACGTCTACGCGGCGGCGCTGCTGCTGGAGCAGGCCGGCTGGGAGCAGCGGGAACTGGGCACGGACCGCAAGGCGCTGGTGGCCCGGCTCTACGCCGAGGCCCACCTCGCCGAGCACGGCCCGCTGCGCGGCCTCGACCGCCCGGCCGAGGACCTGGACCGCTTCGGCGACCTCCTGGAGGGCGCCGTCACCCTCTGACCGCGCCCTTCGACCGCGCCCTCTCCCAGGCCGGCCGCCGCGAGCCTCAGAGGGTGGACAGCAGGCGGGGGACCGCCTCGCTGATCGGGTCGCGGATCACCTCGTCGGCCTGGTCGTCGTACGGGGTCGGCTCGCCGTTGACGATCACGAGCCGGGCGCCGGACTCCGCCGCCAGCCCGGCCAGCGTCGCGGCGGGCTGCACCTGCAGCGAGGTGCCGACGACGACGAAGACCGAGCACCGCTGCGCCGCCCGGACCGCCTCCGCGAGCGTCTCCTCCGGCAGGACCTCGCCGAACATGACCGTCGTGGTCTTGAGGACGCCCCCGCACGCGGTGCACGCGGGGTCGGGCTCGCCCGCGTCGATCCGGTCGAGCGCCTCGCGCAGGGTGGAACGCGCGCCGCAGCCGAGGCACACCACGCCGAACATGTTGCCGTGCAGCTCCAGCACCGCCCGGGAGCCGGCCCTCTGGTGCAGGCCGTCCACGTTCTGGGTGATCAGCCGGTCGAGCCGCCCCGCCCGCTCCAGCTCGGCCAGCGCCCGGTGGGCGGCGTTCGGCTCGGCCGTCCAGGCGGGGCTCGCGCGCCGGAACTCCCACGAACGACGCCGTACGTCGGGATCGTCCAGGTAAGGGCCGATGCTGACGAGCTGCAGATGGTCGGGTTCGGTCTTCCACAGGCCGTTGGGTCCCCGGTAATCGGGGATGCCCGACGCCGTGGAGATCCCCGCGCCGGTCAGCACCGTGATCGTCATCCTCGCCTCCTCTTCCGCCACCGGCCCAGTCTTGCAGTGCGCGATCTTCTGGCGCGCGTTCTTTTGTCCGCGTTCCTCCTGGCCGCCTGGCGCGGCTTGTGCGAGCGGCGAGCCACGGGGATGCTGAGGCTGCCGTCCCCGATGATGTTCGCGGAGGTGGACATGACCGTACGGATCGAACGCGACGGGCCCGTCACGACCGTCGTGCTCAGCCGTCCCGAGGCGCGCAACGCGGTGGACCGCAAGACCGCCGGGGCGCTCGCCGACGCGTTCCGGGAGTTCGACGCCTCGGACGCGTCCGTCGCTGTGCTGTGGGGCGAGGGCGGCACGTTCTGCGCCGGCGCGGACCTGAAGGCGCTCGACAACCACGTCGACGAGGAGGGCGACGGGCCGATGGGCCCGACCCGGATGCGCCTGTCCAAGCCGGTCGTCGCCGCCGTCGCCGGGCACGCGGTGGCGGGCGGGCTGGAGCTCGCGCTCTGGTGCGACCTGCGGGTGGCCGAGGAGGACGCGGTGTTCGGCGTGTTCTGCCGCCGCTGGGGCGTGCCCCTGATCGACGGCGGCACCGTACGCCTGCCGCGCCTCATCGGCGCCTCCCGCGCCATGGACATGATCCTCACCGGGCGGCCGGTCGGGGCCCGGGAGGCGTACGAGATGGGGCTGGCCAACCGCGTCGTGCCCACCGGAGGCGCGCGGCCGCACGCCGAGGCGCTGGCCCGCGAGCTGGCCCGCTTCCCGCAGGCGTGCCTGCGCGGCGACCGGATGTCGCTGCTGGAGCAGGAGGGCATGACGGAGTCCGAGGCGATCACGAACGAGCTGCGCCACGGGCTGCTCTCGCTGCCGGACGCGGCGGCCGGGGCGGCCCGCTTCGCCTCCGGGGAAGGCCGCCACGGCCGCTTCTGACCCCTCCGGCCGGGAGCCCCTCGGCGCGCGTGCCGGCCCCCTCCGTCGCGCTGGGTCCGGGGGAATGTCGGAGGCGTTGCGTAGGGTTGGGCCCATGCCTGACATCGAGGTCGCCGGGCGGCGGGTGTCCGTCACGAGCCCAGACAAGGTGATCTTCCCGCAGACCGGCCACACCAAGCTCGACCTGGTGCGTTACTACCAGGCCGTGTCCGAGGGGGCCCTGCGCGGGGTGGTCGGCAGACCCATGATCCTCAAGCGGTACGTGCGCGGCATCGAGGAGGAGGCGTTCTTCCAGAAGCGGGTCCCGGCCAAGCGGCCGCCGTGGGTCGAGGTGGCCGAGCTGCGCTACCGGTCCGGGCTCAGCGCCGAGGAGGTCGTGGTCAACGACCTGGCCCAGCTCCTCTGGGTCGTCAACCTCGGCTGCGTCGACCTCAACCCGCACCCCGTCCGCGCCGGCGACCTCGCCCACCCCGACGAGCTGCGCATCGACCTCGACCCGGTGCCCGGGGTCGCGTGGGACGACGTGCTGGCGACCGCGACGGTGGCGCGGGAGGTGCTGGCCGACCACGGGCTGACCGCCTGGCCCAAGACGTCGGGTTCGCGGGGCTTCCACGTCTACACCCGCATCGAGCCGCGATGGACGTTCGCCGAGGTGCGCAAGGCCGCCGAGGCGGTGGCGCGCGAGGTCGAGCGGCGGGCCCCCGACGTGGCCACCAGCCGCTGGTGGAAGGAGGAACGGCACGGCGTCTTCGTCGACTTCAACCAGAACGCCTACGACCGCACCGTCGCCTCGGCCTACTCCGTCCGCGCCGTGCCCGACGCCCGCGTGTCCACGCCGCTGACCTGGGACGAGGTCCCGGGCTGCCGGCCCGAGCTGTTCACGATCGACACCGTCCCGGAGCGGCTGGCCGAGCGGGGCGACCCGTGGGCCGGCATCGACGACCACCCGGGCACGCTCGACGGGCTGCTCGAACTGGCCGAGTCGCTGGGGCCCGCCCCCAAGCCGCCCAAGGGCACCGGCCGCAGGCGCCAGGTCGTCCCGGTCATCGAGATCGCCAAGGCCCAGCACAAGGACGAGGCCCTGGCGGGCTTCGAGCGGTGGAAGGCCCGCCACCCGGGGGCCGCCGCCCGGCTGGAGCCCGCCGACGTGCTGGTCGACGGCATGCGGGGGCGCAGCAGCGTGTGGTACCGGGTCCGGGTCAACCTCCAGCACGTCCCGGAGTCCGAACGGCCGCCGCAGGAGCCGCTCGAGGTCGACTACGACCCCTGGCACTGACCCCGCGCCCGGCGTGGAGAAAGGCCGTGCCGAGGCTTGCCGGGCGGTGTGGGGGATGGCGCCGGGCGGTCCGCGGCCGGGCGCCGGCGAGATCACACCGAACGGTGCCTGTGATGTGGGAGAGTACGAGGCACCACAAGATCGAAAGGTGTGAGCCTTGGCACTTCCCCTCGCCGCACTGACGCTGGCCTCCTTACTCGTCTCCCCGCCCCTCGCCTCCGCCCCCTCGGCGCACTCGGCCCTCCCCGCGTGCCCGCAGATCTTCAGCCACGGCGGCTACCCCACCGGGCCCAACGCGTGGGAACGGGACCAGGTGCGCCAGCCCAACAACCCCACGGCCATCCGCCGCTACAAGGCGTGGGGCGCGTCCGGTGTCGAGGCCGATCTGCAGCTCACCAAGGACGGCACCAAGGCCGTCATGTGGCACAACACCTCCACGTGGGGTTTGACGGGCACGAAGAAGAACATCACCGACATCTGGTGGGCGGCCGGCGACACCGCGCTCAAGGGCCGGACCATCAACCGGGGCCTGTTCCAGGGCGAGACCGTCTACACGTTCCGCGAGTGGCTGGCCTCGATGAGGAGTGCCGGCATGGTCGGGCTGGTCGAGATCAAGCCGGAGGCCAAGCGGTCGCTGCTCAGCTCCGACCCCGCGATCAAGTCGCGCGCCTGGGCCGAGGTGCTGGGCCCGGTCAAGGAGTCCTACCGATCGCAAGAGATCATCCTGTACTCGCACGACAGCGCCCTCACCGCCGAGCTCCGGAACCGGGTGAGCGCGGCGGGCCTGTCCCAGGTGCTGAGCGGCGGGCCCGTCTGGCCGGAGGTCACCGACTGGGAGGAGCCGCCTCCGTCGTGGCGGCTCAACGAGAACGCGTGGAAGACAACGCTCCAGAGCGGCGCCAAGCGGGTGGCCACCGACTTCACGCCCCAGTTCAAGACCTGGCTGCAGGGCAAGTGCCAGTGACCGCGCCTCGGGAAACACCCGCCCACTGCTGACGCACCCCGAACCGCGTGCCTGGACCGCCCGCCTGGACCGCCCGCCGGGACCGCGTGCCGGACTGCCCGTCCGGACCGCCCGCCCGGACCGTGCGTTCGGGCGGCATGCTCGGACTGCGTGCTCTCGGGCCGCGTGTCTCTCGGGTCGCGCCTGGCCGCTGAGGAGGCCGCCGCTCGGGGGAGTGTCGAAGGACCGTCCGAAGGGATGATCCGGAGGCCGGAGGGGGCGGCGTGGGGTCAGCTGAAGACGGCGTCACGGGCCAGGTCCAGGGCTGTCAGGACCGCGCCCTGGAGTACGGCGTTGCCGTCCACCGTGCTCGGCCGTACTCGCGTGGGAGCCGGTGAGAGCGCTCTCAGGCGATCCGACACCAGGGCCGCCAGCGGGTCGCCGCCGGCGCGGCCGGTCGCGCCGCCCAGCACCACCAGGCCCGGGTCCAGGATGGTGACCAGCGCGGCCGCGCCCTTGGCGACCCGGCCCGCCAGCGCCTCCGGGGTCAGGTCGCGGACGGCCTCGGCGCCCACCTGATCGCAGTACGGCAGCCCGTCCACCTCCAGGAAGCCGATCTCGCCGGCGCCGCCCGAGACGCCCCGGCGCAGCCGGCCGCCCAGGACGACCGCGGCGCCCACCCCGTCGTCCAGCCACAGCAGGACGAAGTCCTCGCTCCCCGCGGCCGAGCCGGTGCGCAGCTCGGCGACGGCGGCGAGGTTCACCTCGTTCTCCAACGTCACCCGCGCTCGGAGACGCTCGCCCACCTCGCCCGGCAGGCCGGGGCGCCACCCGGGCACGTCGTTCGGGGACCCCAGGTCGCCGCTGCCCGGGTCCACGAGGCCGGGCGCTCCGATGACGACGGCCTCCAGGTCCCGTCCGGCCGCGGCCTCCGCGACCGCCTCCGCGACGAGAGCGGGCAGATCGGCGGGGCGGGCGGGGGCGATCTCGCGGCTGGACGTCCCCACCGCGGTCCCCGCGAGGTCGGCCACCGTCACGTGGACCGCCGAGCGGCGCACGTCCACCCCCGCCACGTGGGCGCGTCGCGCCACGATGCCGTACAGCCGGGCGTTCGGCCCGCGCCGGTCCTCGCCGTACTCACCCGTGACCTCGATGAGGCCGCGCCCCGTGAGCCGCTCGACGAGGTCGGACACCGTCGGCCGGGACAGCCCCGTCAGCGTGCGCAACTGGGGAGCGGTCAGCGGCCCGTGCTGGAGCAGCAGGTCGAGGGCCAGCCGGTCGTTGATGGCGCGGGCCAGCGACGGGGTGGCCGTCTTCACGTCTCCGGTGGCGGTCTTCACGCCTCCGATATTAGTCAGGGCCCCTGCCGGAAAAACTGTTTTCATCAGGGAGCCTGCCTGATAATTTCCGTGCCATGAGCCATCACCGCGCCATCGCCGGCGTGTTCGCCGTCCACGGCGCCGTCGCCGGCAGCCTCGCCACCCGCGTCCCCTGGATCCAGGACCACCTCGCGCTCGACCCGCGCACGCTCGGACTCGCGCTGCTCTGCCCGCCGATCGGCGCCGTCCTCGGCATGCCCCTGGCCGGACGGCTGGCGCACCGTCTCGGAGGGCGCGCCGCCACCCGGCTCCTGCTCGCCCTCTGGTGCGCGGGGCTCGCCCTTCCCGCGCTGTCGCCCGCCCCCGCCTGGCTGTTCGTGGCCTTCCTCGGGTACGGCATGGCCGCCGGCACGTGCGACGTGACCATGAACGCGCAGGCCGTCGTCCTGGAACGCCATCTGCGACGCTCGATCATGTCCGGGCTCCACGGCATGTGGGGCGTGGGAAGCCTGGTGGGAGGCGGCGCGGGCACGCTGGCCGCGCAGGCCGGCGTCGACGCCCGGCTCCACCTCGCGGGAGCGGCCCTCGTGCTGCTCGTCGCCGGGGCGGCCGTCGGGCGTGACCTCCTGCCCGGCGACCGGCCCCGGGCCGCGATCCCCGGAGGCGACGGGAAGTCCTCGGGGCCGCGGTTCGCCCTGCCCTCGGGGATCCTCGTGGTCATGGGGATCGTCGGGTTCTGCGCCACGTTCGCCGAGGGCGCCAGCGCGAACTGGGCCGCCGTCTACCTCACCGAGGTCACCGGCGCGGGCCCCGGGCCGGCCGCCGCCGGGTACACGATCTTCATGCTCTGCATGGCGGGGACCCGGCTGGTCGGCGACCGGGTCGTCCGGCGGGTCGGGCCCGTGACGGCCGTGCGGGCGGGCGGCGTCCTGGCCGTCGCGGGCGGCGCCGTCGTCGTCGCCTCCCGCGCGCCGCTGGCCGGCATGGCGGGGTTCGCCGTCATGGGGGTGGGCGTCGCGGTCGTCATGCCGCTGGTCATCGCGGCGGCCGGCCGGACGGGGAGCACGCCGGGAGCCGGGATCGCGGGCGTCGCGTCGATCACGTACCTGTCGGGGCTGACGGCGCCGGCCGCCACCGGGTGGATCGCGGGCGCCGTCTCCTACCCGGTGGCCTTCGCCGTGATCACCGCCGTGGTGCTGCCGGTGATCCTCCTCGCCCCGGCCCTCCGCGAGCCGGCGTCGCCTCTCCGCGAGCCGGCCCCGGCCCACCCCGAGAAGGCCACGGTCCACCCCGCGCCCGCTCCGGCCCTCAGCGAGCCGGCCCCGGTCCTCCCTGAGAAGGCCCCGGCCCCGGGCGAAGGGACGCGCGAACCGGAGCCGGGCCCCGGGTGTCAGCGCCCCGAGATCAGGTCCGCGAGGCGGGCGTAGGCCGAGGTCGTCGTGCCCCTGTCGTTCTCGTGGCGGTCGGCCGCCCGGTACAGCGCGTAGATGAGCTGCACCCCCGTCCACCGCAGCGGCTCCGGCTCCCACTGCCGCACCTGACGCCCGACCCACGGCAGCGCCGTAAGCTCCGTCTCGCGCCGCAGCACCAGGTCCCGCAGCGTACGGCCGGCCAGGTTCGTCGTGGTCACGCCGCTGCCCACGTAACCGCCGGCCCAGCCGAGCCCCGTCGCGTGGTCGAGGTGGACGGTCGAGCACCAGTCGCGCGGCACCCCCAGCACCCCGCACCACGCGTGCTGCACCCGCGCGTCGGCCGCGGCCGGGAACAGCTTGACCAGCATCCGCCACAGCAGCGCCACCGTGGACGCCTGGGTGGCGCCGTGCCGGTCGGTGCGCGAGCCGTACCGGTAGGGCACGCCGCGCCCGCCGATGGCGATCCGGTCGTCGGCCGTGCGCTGGGCGTAGATGTAGGCGTGCGCCTGGTCGCCCAGCAGCTCGCTGCCCGACCAGCCGATGTGCTTCCACACCTCGGCCGGCAGCGGCTCCGTCACGATCATGGAGCTGTTCATCGGCAGCCACTGCCGGTGCTGGCCTTCGAGGCTGGCGGTGAAGCCCTCGGTGGCGCGGATGACGTAGTCGGCCCGGACCGTGCCCCGGGTGGTGACCGCCGCGGCCCGCCCGCCGCCGCGGCGGGGCAGGATCGCGGTGACGGTCGTGTCCTCGAAGACGTCCACGCCGAGCTGCGCCACGGCCCGGGCCAGGCCGAGGGCCAGCTTGGCCGGCTGGATGCGGGCGCAGTGGGGCGACCAGGTGGCCTCCAGCGTGCCGGCGACCTGGAGCCGTTCGCGCTGCTCGTCGCGGTCGAGCGGCCGGACGTCGTCCTCCCCGTACCCCCAGGCGCGCAGCTCGGCCGTCTCGGCGCGCAGCCGCCGGCGCTGCGCCGGGTTGGTGGCGACGTGCATGACGCCGCCCTTGTGGATGTCGGCGTCGATGCCCTCGGCCCGGGTCACCTCGATGACCTCGTCCACCGTGCGGAACATCTCGCGCTGCAGGTCGATCATCGCCTGCCGGCCGCGCGCCTTGGCGTGCCGCTTGCGCGACCCGGCGAACTCGGCCGACAGCCAGCCGCCGTTGCGCCCCGACGCGCCGAACCCGGCGAACTCCTTCTCCAGCACCGCCACGCGCAGCCCGGGGTCGGCCTTCTTCAGGTAGTACGCGGTCCACAGGCCGGTGTAGCCGCCGCCGACGATCGCCACGTCGTAGTCGCGGTCGCCCGGCAGCGCCGCGCGCCGGGCGGGCAGGCCGGCCTGGCGGAACCAGAAGGACACGCCGCCGTTGGCGAAGTCGGCGGTCAGCGGCACGCCGGCCTTCACGGCGCGCTCACGGCGCCGGCGCGCCGCCCCTCGGCCCGGGACGGAAGGGTGGAACAGCGGGTCACTCTGGTCTCCTGGTTCTTTCGGTCGTGTCGGGGGGTCGGACGGTGTCCCGCTTTCCTCTTCGGCCGCGCCGGGCGGGCGGCCCGGAGCGGTGGCGCCGGTCCGCGCGCGTGCTCCGGTGGTGCAGGTTCATGTTCACCATGGTGACTCGGCCATGGTAGGCACGGGGGTCAGGTGGCCGGTGTGGGCGGGCTCACCACCCACAGGACCTCGGCGGTGCGCTCGCCCTCGTTGGCCACGCGGTGGGGGAGCGAGGTGCGGTACTCCACGCTGTCGCCGGGGCCGAGGACGTGGCGGGCGGCCTCGCCCGGCGGCCCGAGCCAGAGCGTGACCTCGCCGCGGATCACGAGCAGGATCTCCTGCGCGTCGCCGTGCGTGTACGGCTCGGCCCCGGTGGAGGCGCCCGGGTCGAACTCCCCGGCGTACATCTCCAGGTTGCGCAGCGGCCGCTGGGAGATGAGGTACTTGCGCGCGCCCGGCCCCGCCGGCAGCTCGGGGCGTCCGGAACGGGGCACGACCCGGTGCCCGACCTCGTCGTCCTCGCTGAACAGGTCGGCCACGGTGACGCCGAGGGCCAGCGCGATCCGGCGCAGCATGCCGACGCTCGCACCGGCCTGGCCGCGTTCGAGCTGGCTGATGAAGCTGGCGCTGGCGCCCGCCTCGGCGGCGAGCCCGCGCACGGTCATCCGGCGCATGGTGCGGTACGCCCGGACCCGGGCGCCCAGGCGCGCCGTCTCCGACTCGCTCATCGAACCCCTCGGCCGGCTGGACTGAACAACTTGTTAAGCAGCAACGAAAGGACCGTACAGAAACGGGAGAAAGCCCAGCAAGAGCCCCCGGCATAACGAGTCCAAATCGCGACGGGAGCACAGGCGGGAGCACGGGCGGGAGCATGGGCGGGAGCGATGGGCAGGCGTCTGCCCCGCCCGGATCCGGGTAGGTGCGCCGCCATGGCTCGCATCGCATCGGAATCCCTGATCGAACGGCTCGCCGAGTGGGGCGTCGACACCGTCTTCGGCATGCCCGGCGACGGCATCAACGGCATCATGGAGGGGCTGCGCCGCCACCAGGACAAGGTGCGCTTCGTCCTGGTCCACCACGAGGAGGCCGCGGCGTTCATGGCCACCGGCTACGCCAAGGCCACCGGGAGGATCGGCGTGTGCCTGGCCACGTCGGGGCCCGGCGGCATCCACCTGCTCAACGGCCTGTACGACGCCAAGCTCGACCACGCCCCCGTGCTCGCGATCACCGGCATGCAGGAGACCGCCGTGCTCGGCACCGGCTACCAGCAGGAGGTCCACCTCGACCGGGTCTTCGAGGACGTCGCCGAGTACAACATGACGGTCACCAACCCGGAGCAGCTCCCGGCCGTGCTGGACCTCGCGGTGCGCACCGCCTACGCCCGGCGCGGCGTCGCCCACCTCACGATCCCCAACGACGTCCAGGTGGCCGAGGCGGGGGAGGCGCCGTTCGCGCACGTCGGGCCGGTGCGCGCGCCCCAGTCCACCGCCGCGTACCTGCGCCCGCCGGGCGTGCCGCGGCAGGAGCACCTCGACGCGGCGGCCGAGCTGCTCAACGCCGCCGAACGGCCCGCCCTGCTGGTCGGCGCGGGCGCGCTGCACGCCCGCGAGGAGGTGCTGGCCGTCGCCGCCGCGCTCGGCGCGCCCGTGGTCAAGACGCTGCCCGGCAAGGCCGTCATCCCGGACGACTCGCCGTACACGACCGGCGGCATCGGCCTGCTCGGCACCCGCCCGAGCGAGGAGCTCATGGACGACGCCGACGCGCTGCTCATGGTCGGCACCAACTACCCGTACACCAAGTACCTGCCGCGGCCGGGGAAGGTACGCGTGGTGCAGATCGAGGCCGACCCGTCCCGCGCCGGCGCGCGCATGCCCACCGACGTGCCCATGGTCGGCGACGCCCGCGACGCCCTGCGGGCGCTGCTGCCCCTGCTCGCCCGGCGGGAGGACCTGTCCCACCTGCACGCGTACCAGAAGAGGACGGCCGCCTGGCGCTCCGACATGGAGGCGCTGGAGAACCCCGAGCGCGACCCGATCGCGCCGCAGTACGTGGTGTCCGTGCTCGACGACCTGGCCGCCGGCGACGCCATCATGACCTGCGACAGCGGCACCGTCGCCACCTGGGCCGCGCGCCACTGGACGATCCGCGACGGGCGCGAGTTCTACCTGTCGGGCAACCTCGCCTCGATGGCGCCCGGCCTGCCGTACGCGATCGCCATGCAGCACGCGCACCCCGGCCGGCAGGTGATCGCGTACGTCGGCGACGGCGGCTTCGCCATGCTCATGGCCGAGTTCCTGACCGCCGCCCGGCACGGGCTGCCGGTCAAGGTCGTGATCAACAACAACAACTCCCTCGGCCAGATCCTGTGGGAGCAGATGGTGCTCGGCTACCCCGAGCACGGGGTGCGCTTCCCCGACCCCGAGCCGGACTACTCCGCGTGGGCCGTCTCGTGCGGCGGGTTCGGCGCGAAGGTGACGAAGCCGGGCGACGTCGCGGGCGCGATCGGCGCGGCCCTCGCGCACGACGGGCCGGCGCTGGTGGACGTGGCGGTGAACCCGAACGAGCCGCCCATGCCGGGCAAGGTCACCTACGAGCAGGCCAAGAAGTTCGCCCAGGCGTTCCTCAAGGGCCAGCCGCACCGGGCGGCCATCGCCACCACCCTGTTCAAGGACCGGATCGACAAGTTCGGCGACTGATCGCAACGATCACAAATGATCACAGAACGGTGTGTAACGGCCGCCTCGTGCGTCACTTTTGGCGATACTTGCACCATGGCGAACGAAGGGGCGAGGGATGCACGATGACCTGCAGGCCGCCATCGAGAGCCTGGTCGAGGAGTACGACCGGCAGGTCCGCGAGGTCCGCGAGGCCCACGCCCGCCTCAGCGAGGTCACGGCGACGGTCTCCGACGGCGACGTGACCGTCACGGCGGGCCCGCAGGGCAGGATCGACGAGATCGTCTTCCATCCCCGCGTGTACGGCCGGCGGTCGCCCACGGAGCTGGCCCGGGCCGTGAAGGAGCAGATCGCCAGGGCCCAGGCCGAGGTGGCCGAGCGGTCGCGCGAGATCATGGCCCCGCTCATGCCCGAGGGGCTGGACGCCGAGGACGCGGCGGGCGGCGGGTTCGACCTGGGCGCGCTGCTGCCGGACCCACCGGTCCGGCCCGCCCCCGACCGCCGTGGCAGGGAGGGCCGCCGGTGAGCGCGTGGGCCGAGGGCTTCGACGTCGCGTGGGCGCACATGCGCCGGGCCGGCTCCTCCTGGAGCAACCCCGCGGAACGGCTGCGCCAGGCGCGCGGGCTGGTGGACGGCGTGCTCGCCGCCGCGCCGTGGGGCGACGACCAGTACGGCCGGCAGTTCGCCGCCGACCTCACCCCCCGGCTGGACGGCCTGGCCGAGGGCTGTGAGCGGGGCGCCCGGAACATGGACGACCTGGAGGAGCAGGTAGACACCGCCGCCCGCACCTACCAGCGGGTCGACCCGCCGTACCTCCAGGTCTGACGCGTGGACCTGCGCTCGCTGCTCGGCCCGGTCTTCCCGATCGTCGAGCCGTGGCTCGGCTGGGTCGTCGGCATGGACTATCCGGCGACCGACGCCGAGCAGTGCCTGGCCCAGGCCCGCGTCCTGCGCGCGGCGGCCGAGCACTGCCGTACGGCCGGCACCGAGGGCGACGAGGCCCTGCGGCTCGTGCTCCAGTACGCCAGCGGGCCCGCCGCGGACGCGCTCAGCGGCCACTGGAAGCGGTACACCACCGAGGACCCCTCCTTCCTGGAGACGCTGGCGGCCTCCAGCGAGGACGCCGCCGACCGGCTGGAGCGCTACGGCCTCGACAGCGACTACACGCAGAAGTACATCGCGCTGTGCCTCGTCCTGCTCGCCTTCGTGCTGCTGCGCACCCGGGCGCTCGCGCCGCTGACGGGCGGCCGGTCCCTGATGTTCCAGGGCCCCGCCTGCCGTCTCGCCCGCCTGAACGTCCGGATCGTGGCGAAGATGCTGCTGCTCAGCATCGCCTTCATGACCGGGCTGGACGCCGGGGTGCAGATCTGGCAGATCGCCGAGGGCAAGCGGCACTCGTGGGACGGGGAGAAGACGGCGGCGGCCCTGGAGGGCGGGCTGCTCACCGGCCTGGCCTTCGTGGCGCTGGGCGCGGGCGTCGTCCGGCTGGGCGGGCCCAGGATGCTCGGCGGCGGGGTGCTGAAGGCCGACATGACCGCCCGCGAGCGGGTCGCCGCCTGGCTCAGCCACACCATGGGCGGGGTCGCGACGCAGAGCGCCGTCGCCTCGGTCCTCGGCTCGGTGCCCATGCTCATGGAGTCGGGGCAGCTCACCCCGGAGAACCTGGCCAAGGCGCTGGTCTCCGGTTTCGCCGGCGGCATCGACGGGCGGGTGGGGCGCGCCGAGCACGTCCCGCTCAAGAACGTCGCCGGCCTCGACCTGCCGCATCTGGGGGAGGCGCCGCGCCTGGGGGAGGCGCCGCGCCTGGGGGAGGCGGCGTTCACCGACAAGAGCCTCACCAGCCTCGCGGGCCTCACCGACAAGGCGGGGGCCGCCGCGCGGCCGGAGGGCCCCGCGCCGGGAGGGGAACGCGTGCTCGCCGGCGCCGGAGCCGCCCACCACTTCGGCGGCGCCGACCACCCCGGCCGCGCCGAGTCGCCCGGCGGCGTCCCGCACGACGGCACGTCCGGCGCCTCCCGCGACGCGGCCTCTCGGGACGGCGGGGCCTCTCGGGACGGTGCGGCCTCTCGGGACGGTGCGGCCTCAAGGGACGGCGCGGCCTCAAGGGACGGCGCGGCCGGGGACGGCCACCCCGGCCACCAGGGCGGCCATGAGGGCGGGCGCCGGGTGCCCGAGCTCACCGACACCCACCGGGAGCTCGTCCGCCAGTCCCGGATCGAGGTCGACGCCGGCCTCTGGTACCGCGAGCCCGGCCGGCACGCCCTGCCGACCGCCGACATGCGGCTGCTGCGCCACACCGAGGGCGTCCTCGACGTGGGCATCCAGGCCGACCGGGACGGCTTCGTCATCGGCGACCGGCGGCTGTCGGCCCGCGACGTCGGCACGATGCTCGCCCACGATCCGAAGGTGATGGCCGATCCGGACGCCAAGATCCGCCTCATCGCCTGCGACATCGGCCAGAACCGCGCCGCGCTCCAGGAGATCGCCGACATCACCGGCCGGGAGGTCGTCGCCGCCGACAAGTACGTCTACATCGGCGCGGACCGGCTGCCCCACACAGGCGGAGTGCCGCAGTATCTGCCCGACGGCCGCCCTGTCTTCCGCGAGGACGGCACCTGGCACCAGGTCCGGCCGGAGCGGCCGCACGAGCAGCCGGCCGTCCCGATGCAGGTGCACCGGGAGGTGCGCGAGCTGCCGGGAGGGCCGATCGACGAGGCCACGCTCAAGACGCGGCTGGAGCGGGAGCGGCCCACGGTGACGTTCCTCGGCCACGGCCAGCACGGCATCGTGCAGCGCGTCCGCTTCCACTCCGACGGCCTGGTCCTCATCCGCAAGCTCCACACCTATGGCCAGGTGACGCTGATCAAGGACGTGCTGGCCTCGCTCGTCGGCCGCGCCATCGGCGCTCCGGTGCCGCACATCGTCCGTGATCCGTTCAACCGTGAGGCCGTCTTCATGCAGTTCGTCGACGGCACCCCGGTCGAGAAGCTCACCGCGAGGGAGCTGAACCGGTACCTGGAGGGCGAGCCGGGCAGGAGACTCGGCCTGCTCGACGCGCTGGTGTCCAACACCGACCGCCGGCGCCTCAACTGGCACGCCCATCGCGGGGTCGCACTGACGGGACTGGACCTGAGCCGGTCCTTCTCGTTCCACGAGGAGAGGGTCGAGTTCGCCCAGAACGACTTCTCCCACCACTTCATGGACATCGACGGTGCGTGGCTCGACAACACCCTCACCCGGGCCGAGATGGAGACCGTCATGGACGAGATCACGGCCCTGCGGCCCGCGTTCGAGGAGTCGCGCCGCCTCCACTGGTACGAGAACATGCTCGACAACCTCTACCACGTGAGCTGGCACGCCATGGGCGACGCGGCGGGAACGGCCGCCCCCGTCCACCACTTCGGCTACACCGACGCCCCCATGGTCTTCGACGGGATCCGCGACCAGGCGCAGGCGATCTTCCAGACGCGGTGGCGGGTGGGGGACGTCGTGCCGCTGCTGTTGGACTCCGGGGGGAGCCGGCGGGCGTTCGGGCTGGAGCTGGAGTACGCGCTGCCCGAGGTGCTGCCGGAGCGGCGGCCGGCCGTCAACGAGGCGATCGCCCGAGCCCTGCACGAGGCGGGCCTCAGCCACGACCGGCGGGTCCTCGACCACCACGCCGGCCACGAGCGCGGCTACGACGAGGACGCCTCCGGCTGGTGGGTCGAGACCGAGACCAGCCGGGACGTCGCCGGCGAGGTCATCTCGCCGATCCTGCGTGACACCCCTGAGACCTGGCGCAACCTCGCCCGGGTCGTGGAGATCATCCGGGCTCACGGGGGTGAGGTCAGGATGAGCGTCGGCGGGCACATCCACGTCGGCACGCCGGACTACCGCACGGTCGTCAACTACCTCAAGCTCCTCGACAACGTCCGCGCCAACCAGGACATCCTGTTCCGGCTGGCGCAGAACCCGCTCGCCGAGGGCGGCCTGCACCGGGGATACGACCAGTGCGTGCCCAACATGCCCAGGCCCGGCCTGCGGCCGTACTACTTCGGGGCGCTGGCGGAGGCCAACGGCGCCACGTCGGCCGTCAGCATGACGGAGGTGCGCGGGCAGGTCGGCGACCACGTCCAGTTCCGGCTGTTCGACGGGACGCTGGAGCCCGGCGTCATCCAGGCGCAGGTGCGGCTCGCGCTGGCCCTCGCCGACGCCACGCTGGGCGGCGCTATCCAGGCGGGGCCGCCCGAGCCGGTCGGCCACCACCGGGAGCACGGCGACGACTCCGAGTCGTTCCGCCGCCTGCTGGACGGGCTGCCGCTGCGCGAGATCGACAAGGAGCAGCTCATCAGCCTGTACGCCATCACGCACTGGCAGCCGTCGGTGCTCGACCGCCACAAGTCCGGGGGACACGGATGATCAAGGTCGCCCGGGTGTTCGACGGGGTCAGGGACGGGGTGCCGTACTTCGAGCCCGGCCATCCCCGCGTGCTCGACGCGGAGGAGCGCGAGCGGCTGGCCCGCTACCTGGAGGCCGGCACGCCCTTCCTGACGACCACCGGCCTCGACGTGGACCGCGTCGATCCGGGACGCGGCCAGGTCGTGCCGGTGAGCTTCCGCACCGACGGCGTCCACGTCTGGACCGACACGGTCACCTACTACCTGCGCGTCCACCACCTGCGGCCGGACCCCGAGCTGTGCGCGCACATCGCCGCCGCCGGATACGCCTGCCCGCCGGTCGGGACGGAGGAGGCGGCCCGCGTCCTCGCCGAGTTCCAGCGCTTCTCCGCGGACGGCTGAGCTCTCGTACGGGCTCGATCCTCACTGCCGTTGTTGACGCCGCCGCAGGCAGGAGTTACCGTCGTCTCTAAATCTAAAGGAAACTTTCCTAATAGTTTCCTGAGGGTCCACTCCCATCCCACCCCCCAGACACCGGATGTCGGAGCATCATGAGACACAGACCCCTCAGCAAGGTCCTGGCGGGGGTGGCGGCGTTCCTGCTGCCGCTGACCGCCGCCGTCGCCGTCCCGCCCGCCGCCCAGGCGGCCGCCCCGAGCAGCGTCCAGGCCGCCGCGGCCCTCCTCGCCGAATGGGCGCCGAACGTCGCGTACGCCACCGGCGCCCGCGTCACCTACAACGGCGTCACCTACGAGTGCATCCAAGGCCACACCTCCCAGACCGGCTGGGAGCCGCCCAACGTGCCCGCCCTCTGGAAGCCCGTCACCGGCGGCGGCGACACGCAGGCGCCGAGCGTGCCGGGCGGCCTGCGTTCGACGGGGGTGACGTCGAGCAGTGTGTCGCTGGCGTGGAACGCCTCGACGGACGACGTCGGGGTGACGGGTTACGACGTGTACCGGGGGAGCACCCTGGTCTCGACGGCGACCGGGACGTCGTACACCGATTCTGGGTTGAGCGCGAGCACGTCGTACACGTACACGGTGCGGGCGCGTGACGCGGCCGGGAACGTGTCGGCGGCGAGCGCGGCCGTGACCGCCACCACCAGCGGGGGCGGCGGCGGCGGGAACAAGCTGCTCGGCTACTTCGTCCAGTGGGGCGTCTACCAGCGCGGCTACCACGTCAAGAACATCGACACCAGCGGCTCGGCCGCCAAGCTGACCCACATCAACTACGCCTTCGGCAACGTGCAGAACGGCCAGTGCGCCATCGGCGACAGCTACGCCGACTACGACCGCTTCTACAGCGCCGCCGAGAGCGTCGACGGCGTCGCCGACACCTGGGACGCCGGCGCGCTGCGCGGCAGCTTCAACCAGCTCCGCAAGCTCAAGAAGAAGTACCCGAACCTCAAGGTGCTGTTCTCCTTCGGCGGCTGGACCTGGTCGGGCGGCTTCACCCAGGCCGCCGCCAACCCCGCCGCCTTCGCCGACTCCTGCTACCGGCTCGTCGAGGACCCGCGCTGGGCCGACGTGTTCGACGGCATCGACATCGACTGGGAGTACCCGAACGCCTGCGGCCTCACCTGCGACAGCAGCGGCCCCGCCGCGTTCAGGAACCTGATGTCGGCGCTGCGCTCCCGCTTCGGCTCCGGCAACCTGGTCACCGCCGCCATCACCGCCGACGGCACGTCCGGCGGCAAGATCGACGCGGCTGACTACGGGGGCGCCGCCCAGTACGTCGACTGGTACAACGTGATGACGTACGACTTCTTCGGCGCCTGGGCGGCGCAGGGACCGACCGCCCCCCACTCGCCGCTGACCTCCTACAGCGGCATCCCGACCCCCGGCTTCTACTCCGACAACGCCATCCAGAAGCTCAAGTCCAAGGGCGTCCCCGCGAGCAAGCTGCTGCTCGGCATCGGCTTCTACGGCCGCGGCTGGACCGGCGTCACCCAGGCCGCGCCCGGCGGCACCGCCTCCGGCCCCGCGCCCGGCACGTACGAGCAGGGCATCGAGGACTACAAGGTCCTCAAGACGCGCTGCCCCGCCACCGGCACCGTCGCCGGCACCGCCTACGCCTTCTGCGGCGGGCAGTGGTGGAGCTATGACACGCCGGCCACGATCGGCGGCAAGATGAGCTACTCGAAGGACCAGGGCCTCGGCGGCTCGTTCTTCTGGGAGCTCAGCGGCGACACCACGGGCGGCGAGCTGATCACGGCGATGCGCAACGGCCTCGGCTGACGCCCGCGCGAGCGCGAAGGGCCGGTCCGCCCGCGAGGGGGCCGGCCCTTCCCGTGAGCTCAGGAGGGCGGCAGGAGCCGGTCCACGGCCTCGTCGTGGGTGTCGCCGACGGTCAGCGGCGCGGGGCTGAGCGCGTCCAGGCGGCGCCGGAAGTCCGCGGTCAGGCCCGTCAGCACCATGGCCCCGGCCTTGGCGGCGTCCACCTGCTGCTGCGCGGTGATCAGCGCGGCCACGCCCATCGCGTCCCAGAACGTGACCTTGCCCAGATCGACCAGCAGCCGCGGCTCGGGGTCGGCGGAGACGATCTCGCGGACGACGACGGCGAGCTCCCGCGCGGCCTCGTCGCCGAGCGACCCGGACAGCTCCAGCAGGATGTGCGAGCCCCGGTCGTGGCGGGTGAGGCCGAACGGCTCGTCGTGCCCGTCCGGAGGAAGGGCGAAGTCGGCGACCGCGACCGTGCCCTCCGGGCCGGAGCCGATCGTGAACCGGTCGGGCAGGAAGCGGGCGATCCACAGCCCGTGCCCGTGCTCGACCGGCCATCGGGCGGCATCCGCGACGACAGCGTCGGTGCCGGTGCCGGTGCCGGTGCCGGTGCCGGTGCCTGTGCGGGCGTCGGAGTCGGGGTCGGCGTCGGGGCGCGGAACGGGGGCGACGGGGCGCGTGGCCCGGCCGGCGTCGCTGACCTCGCACCGCAGCGTGTCGCCGGCCCGCCAGATCCGCACCCGGCCCGTCCCCGCGCCGTGGACCACCGCGTTGGTCGCCAGCTCGTGCACGGTGATCACCAGGTCCGTGGCCCGGCCGTCGGGCATGCCGGCGTGCGTGGCGTGCGCCTCCAGCGTGGCGCGCAGCGCGTACAGCAGGTCGGCGTCGAACGGCTGGTCGAGGATGAGGCGCCGCTCCTCCTGGGCGGGCGGCGTGATGTTCACGGACTCGTCATCGACCATGACCGGTCACCAGACTGATCCCCGGAACGCCGCCGGCCCCCAACAGGACGAATCTCGACGCCGTGAGCCTGCTGCACCGCAGGTCCACCTTCCGGTCAGGGGCGATGCTGCGCGCCGCGTCCAGGATCATGCGGGCGCTGGACAGGTCGATGAACGCCAGCTCCGCCATGTTGACCGTGATGTCGCCCTCCCCCCGGATCGCCTCGGTCAGCGCCATCCTCAGCGGCTCCTCGGCGGTGCGGTCCATCTGCCCGGCCAGCCGGATGCCGGGTGGCGCGTACTGGCGACATATGCGTAGCAGCGGGGAGCTGTGGTACGTCGCGGCGGCCACCGAGCGGGTGTGGAACGGCGACACCGAGGCCAGGGTGACCGGGTCGAAGCGGTCGCGGTCGTACTGGCACAGCACCGAGACCCTCGTGTCGGCCAGCGCGGTGGCGATCTCCTTCTCGAACGCCGGCAACTGGTCGATCCCGCTGATCGGCCGCAGCGCCCAGCCCATGTCGAGCGCCACGCGCAGCCCGGAGTAGCCCTCGCCCGCGGTCTGCTCGATCTGGTCGCGCAGCCAGCCCATCGCGTGCTCCACCGCGAACGCCTGCCCCGACAGCAGGCCGTCCTGGCAGGCCAGCACCTCCATCCGCCCGGCGGCGGTGGCGGAGAGCACGGAGATCCCGCGGCGGCCCAGCTCGGTCAGCGCCTCCTGCGGCTCCTCCGACAGCCACACCACCCGCAGCCCGTCCGACAGGCCGTCGCGGACGAACGCCGCCGTCAGGTCGAGGAGCTCCTCCGGCTCGCCGAAGGTCAGACATGCGTGATCGTTGACCGTGAGGTCCGTGATCTGCACTTCGGCGTCCACCGTCACAGCGTCACCCATCCCTTCGCGGCGAGCGCCGCGACCCTTACCGCCCGTGAGACCAGGGTAGTGACCGGCGGCGATCCGTACGCACCTCCCGGCAGGAACGCTCAGCCCACGGCCGTCCGGCCCTGTTCCCGCAGGGCGCGGCCACGTTCCGCCAGGCCCGGCCCCCTCGGCCGGTACCCGTGCCCCAGCGGCGGCGGTCCACACCTGCGCCGTGAACCCGTGGCCCGCGAGGGGCGCCGTCCGCCACGATCACCCGCGCGCACAGGCGCCGTCGTCGGCCAGGGCGACGTCCTCGCCCCGACCAGGTGGTCGCCGACGCGCCCGCCGCCTCCGGCAACGGCGTTCACGACCGCCGGCACGCTCCTGGGGGTGGCCCGGCTGGGCTTCACCGGCCGGCTCGTCGAGCTCGACCTCACGGCCGCGCTGCCGGACCCGGTGGGATGAGCCCCGCCGTGGGAGGGCTGCCGGACCTCGTGGCCGCGGCCGGGGAGCGCGCCCTGAGGCCGGGCGTCACCACAGCTCGATCGAGCGGGTGAAGATGCCCGCCACGTCGTCCTCGGTGACCGGCAGGGGAGCGGTCGCGAGCAGGCGCTGCTGCCGCATCGTGCCCTCGACCAGCGCCTCGACGTCGCCCGTGCCGTAGCCGACGGCGCCGATCCCGTTGGGCACGCCGACGTCGCGCATCAGGTCGATGAGGACGCCCGGCAGGAACTCGGCCGGATCGGACGGCTCCTCGCGGTCCGGCGCGAGCAGCCGCGCGGCCCGCAGATGCCGTTCCGGCGCCGCCGCGAACGTGAACCTGAACGCCTCCGGCGCCGTGAGCGCCACCGACACGCCGTGCGGCACCATCGGCTCCTCGCCCGGATAGTCCTTGGGGTGGAAGTCGCGCACCCGGCCCGCGATCGGGTAGGCGTTGGCGTGCGGGACGTGCACGCCGGCGTTGCCGAACCCCAGCCCGGCGAACGTCGCGGCCAGCGCCATCTCGCCGCGGGCCGCCGCGTCGTCGCCGTGGCGCACGGCGCGCCGGAACGCCCCGGCCAGCAGCCGCATGGCCTGCTCGGCCCACAGGTCGGAGATCGGGTTCGCGCCGCAGTACGGCACGCGCTCCTCGGGACGCCTGCGCTCGCCCGAGGCGTACCAGCGGGCGGTGTAGCTCTCGACGGCGTGGCAGAGGATGTCCATCCCGGCCGAGGCGGTCACTCCGGGAGGCTGGGTGAGCGTGAGGCGGGGGTCCACGACGGCGAGCGACGGGCGCAGCGCGGCGTGGCTGATGCCGGTCTTGACCTTGAGCGCGAGCACGTCGAGCACGCAGATGGTGGTGCTCTCCGCGCCGGTGCCGGTGGTCGTCGGCACGGCGACGAGCGGCTTGAGCGGCTCGGCGGGGGCCCGGCCGCCGCCGACCGGGGCGTTGACGTAGTCCATCAGCTCGCCGGGGTTGGTCAGCATCAGGTCGACCGCCTTGGCGGTGTCGATGCTGGAGCCCCCGCCGACGGCCACGAGCGCGTCCCAGGGGCCGGTGGCGCGGGCGTGCGCGACGGCGGCCTCCAGGGAGGCGTCCGTCGGCTCCACATGGACCTGGTCGTACACCTGGGCGTCGAGGCCGTGGGCGCGGATCCGCTCGGCGATCCGGTGCGGCGCGCCGGTGGCGGCCACGCCGGGGTCGGTGACGATCAGGACGCGCCGGACGTCGCCGTACCGGCTCAGGTCGAAGCCGATCTCGTCGGAGGCGCCGTCGCCGAACTTGAGCCGGGGCGCGCCGTAGGTGAAGACGGTCTCGGGGGTGACCGGAGGCGTGGTCGTCATGTCCGTTTCCCTACCCGTGGCGGCCCTCGTCGGTACATGTCGGCAAACGGGCTGTTGGCGGGGACATGGGTGAGTAGGGTGGCGGGATGCGGGTGATCTTCCGGGTCGCGATGGTGTCCGCCGCTGTCGTGGGGATCGTCTGTCTGGCGACGGCCATCCGCACGCCGTGGGTGTACTTCACCGCGCAGAGCAACGTCCTGCTCGTGCTCTACTACGGCTGGCGGCTGCTCGGCGGCCAGGGCCCGGCCGGGCTCAAGGGCGCCGTCACGCTCTACCTCACGATCACCGGCCTGGTCGCGCACTTCTACCTGACGGGCGGCGGCGACCCGCTCCTCCTGCTCGACCGCGGGCCGCGCGGGATGGGCAACCTCCTGCTGCACTACGTGACGCCCCTCATGGCGGTCACCGACTGGCTGGTGTGGGACCGTGACCGCCGGCCCTCGTGGGCCGCGCCGCTCGGCTGGCTGGCCTTCCCGCTGGTGTACGCCGCGTTCGTGCTGGTCCGGGCGCCGTCGCTGCCGCCGGGCACGCGGCGCAGGTACGTGTACCCGTTCCTGGACGTGGGGCGGCTCGGCTGGGACGGGTTCGCGGTGGCGGCGGCCGTGCTGGCGGCGTGTTTCGTGGTGACCGGGTACGCGCTGCTGGTGCTCCACCGGCTGGCGGGACGGCGCTCGGTGGCCGGGGCCCTCGCCGAAGGGGAGCCCGGGTAGCCCCCCCGGCGCCTGGAACGACGAGACCCCGGGCTTCGCGGCCCGGGGTCTCGTCATGAGGTGTGGACGATACTGGGATTGAACCAGTGACCTCTTCCGTGTCAGGGAAGCGCTCTCCCGCTGAGCTAATCGTCCGTATTGAGTTGAAACTCAGAGCGGAAGACGGGATTCGAACCCGCGACCCTCACCTTGGCAAGGTGATGCTCTACCACTGAGCCACTTCCGCATGGCGCTGCTTTTTACTTTAGCGGATCCCGGGAGGACCCGCCGCCTGGCCGAGGTGGAGACGGGATTTGAACCCGTGTAGACGGCTTTGCAGGCCGCTGCCTCGCCTCTCGGCCACTCCACCAGGAGTCGAACTCCGAGCGGAAGACGGGATTCGAACCCGCGACCCTCACCTTGGCAAGGTGATGCTCTACCACTGAGCCACTTCCGCGTGTCTCCGGCGAAGTGCCGGCCACGGGAAAACCATATCGCCTCCTGGGAGTGCCCGCGCGCGTCCGGCGGCCTCCGGGCCGAATTCGTGCGCCCAATTCGGGCGCCGGATCATCGCCGGATCGCCGCCGGATCGGGCGCGCGGGCCGGTCGCTCACCGGATCACGCGGACGTCCCGCGCCCGCACGAACGCCACCCGGTGGCCGAGCTGGATCTGGTAGAACCGCCGGGTTCCCGTCACCAGGACGTGCGCGTCGCGGTCGAAGGAGCCGCCCTTGAGGTACGAGGCCGTCAGGGTCTGTCCCAGCGAGTAGGTCTGGCCGGGCCGGATGACGTAGGCCAGCGGCGTGCGCTCCTGGTAGGCGACGCCCGTCCCCTCGTACGCGGGATGGCCGGGGTAGGCCCGGCCGTACACCCGGACCTCGTCCCGGCGCGGCGTGACCAGCGGCCCGCGGGCGGGGATCGCGGTCGGCGCCGCGGCCGGGTTGTGGAACCACGCCTTCACCCCGAGGTACCAGATCGCCGTCCAGTCGCCCCGCCGGTCGGCCACCGCGTAGCGCTGGCCGGTGGAGGCGCGGGCGCTGTGGTCGTACACGCCGTACGTGCTGGGCTTGCCCACCCGCTTGCCGATGTCGTCGACCAGGGGCGCGTCGTCGCGCGGCTCGGTGTGCAGCCACACGGACGAGGCGCCGTGCGGCTCGCAGGCCCGTGCCGGCTTGTCCTTGACGCAGCCGGTGAAGCGGGGCTGGTTGGTGCCGTAGTAGGGCAGGATGATCACCGACTTGCCGCGCGGGGCGCCATCCGCGGCGGGCACGACGCCGGCGGCGCCCGCCGTGTCCGCCGTGTCCGCCGCGCCTGCCGCGCCGGTGGCGCCGGTCGTGCCAGGAGCGGTCGCCGTGTCGGCCAGGACCTCCATGGCCGGGTCGCCGTCAGAGACGGAGGCGTCGGCATCGGATGCGAGAGCGACCGCGGGGGCGGGGGCGGGGGCGGGGGCGAGGTCGGCGGGCGCGGTGTCGTCGAGGGGCGTGCCGTACGCCGGCTCACCGTACGCCGGCCCGCCGTCCGCCGGGGCGCTCACCGCCTCCAGGGCCGGGTCGCGGACCGGCACGCCGCCGATCGGGCTGCCCGCCAGCTCCAGGTAGTGGGCCCAGTCCCAGTACGGGCCCGGGTCCTCGTGCATGCCCGGATGGCTCTCGGCCGTCGTGCCCGGGACGTTGTCGTGGCCGAGGACGTGCGCCCGGTTGAGCGGCAGCTTGTACAGATCCGCCAGGTAGCGCAGCAGCCGGGCCGAGGAACGGTACATCGCCTCCGTGTACCAGGTCGCCCCCTTGGCGAGGTAGCCCTCGTGCTCGATGCCGATCGAGCGGGCGTTGACGTCCCAGTTGCCGGCGTGCCAGGCGACGTCGCGGGTGCGTACGTGCTGGGCGATGTGCCCGTCACCCGAGCGCACCGTGTAGTGCCAGCTCACGTAGTCGGGGTCGGTCACCATCGAGCGGATGCCGCTGTAGCGGCCCTCGGTGTCGTGGATCACGATGTAGTCGATGCGCCGCGTCGTGGTGGCGGGCAGCCGGTCGTGGTTGCCGTAGCCGCCCCCGCTCGTGCGCTCGTACACGGCGGGCATCCACTCGCAGTCGAGCGTCGCGGGGCACTCGGCCTGCCGAGCCAGACGCAGCGGGGGCCCGGCGGGCGCGCGCAGGCCGGGCACCGGGGGCAGGCGGACGACGAAGCCGTCGTCGGTACGGCGGGCCTCTCCCTCCCGGATCACCGCGAACACCTCGTCCGCGAAGCTCCGCGAGCCACCGGCGGCGGCCGGCTCGCCCGTCCCGGCGTAGCGGGCGACGGCGTCGTACCAGTCGGCCGGGTCGGAGCTGGGACGCTCCTGGAGGGAGGCGAGGACGGCGGCGCCGCCCCTGATGTTCGCGGCCGGGTCGGCGCGCAGCCGCGCGACCGGCAGTCCGGTGAGCCGCGCGGCCCGCGCCAGCGTCGCCGCCGCGCCTCCCGCCGCCTCACCGGCCGCCGCGCCTCCCGCCGCCTCACCGGCCGCCGCGCCTCCCGCTGCCCCGCCGGCCGCCCCGGCGGGCTCACGGTCCCCGGCGAGCCCGCCCACCAGGTGCATCGGCCCGTACCCGCCCGCCGTGCTCGGCCGCCCCCCGTTGGAGTCCCACCGCGACTCCAGGTAGGACACCCCCAGCAGCACGCTCACCGGCACCCCGGACTCCGCGGCGGCCCGCGTGAAGTCCGCCTGGCGGCCCGGCAGCGGGCCGGGGACGGTGAGCAGACCGGCGGCGAGACCGGTGACCAGACCGGCGGCAGCCCAGTGCGGCATGACAACCTCCACGGATCGACACGGATACACTACGCACAGTAATCAACCATGCGAGAGGCTCGGGGGCGCCGCGAGACCGTGTCCGGCAGGCTATTCCTGCCCGATTTCGGGCAGGATGTTGGCGTGTCGCGTTCCCTGTGCGTAGTGTCCTCGTCTGTGTCCACGACGTCGCACCCCTTCGAGGAGCTGATCGTCCACCTCACCCGGACGAGCGGGCTCGGCCCCGGTGAGGCGGCGCGCGTGGTCGCCGACGTGCTGGCGTACTTCTCCGAGCCGGTGGAGGAGTTCGTCCGGCGGCGTCACGGCGAGCTGAAGTCCCGTGGTCTCACCAACGACGAGATCTTCCCCAGGGTGGCCGCGGAGCTGAGGGGGCGCCGCGTCGCGGCGCCCGAGCTGTCCCTGCGGCAGCTGCGCCGCATCGTCTACGGCTGAGGCCGGCGGTTCGCCGAACGAACAACGGATGTCCGTCTTCCCGGTGAAGGCGGATGACGACGGATAGGAGATGTCGGATGTGCGGAATCGTCGCCTACGTCGGCCCCAAGGACGCCGCGCCCATCCTGCTGGAGGGGTTGCAGCGGCTGGAGTACCGCGGGTACGACTCGGCCGGTGTCGTGGTGTCCAACAAGGGGCTCAAGGTCCGCAAGGTCAAGGGCCGGGTCGCCGACCTGGCCAAGGTCATGCCGGCCAAGTTCAAGGGCGGGCTCGGCATCGGTCACACCCGGTGGGCCACGCACGGCGTCCCGAGTGACGTCAACGCGCATCCGCACCTGTCGTCGGACGAGCGCGTCGCCGTCGTCCACAACGGCATCATCGAGAACGCCGGCGAGCTGCGCGCCAAGCTGGCGGCCGACGGCGCGGTGTTCGCCTCCGAGACCGACACGGAGGTGCTGGCCCACCTGATCGCCCGCACCGTCAAGGAGACCGACACGCTGGAGGAGGCCGTCCGCAAGGCGCTCAAGAGCGTCGTCGGCACGTACGGCATCGCCGTCGTGGACTCCGAGCGGCCGGGAGAGGTGGTCGTGGCGCGCAACGGCAGCCCGATCGTGCTCGGCATCGGCGAGAAGGAGATGTTCGCCGCCTCCGACGTGGCCGCGCTGGTCCGCTACACCCGCCAGGTCGTCCACCTGGAGGACGGCGAGCTGGCCGTGCTCAAGGCCGACGGCTTCCACACCTTCGCCAGCGACGCCCGCGAGACGGCCAAGGAGCCGCTGACGGTCGACTGGGACGCCGGTCACTACGACACCGGCGGCTACGAGCACTACCTGCTCAAGGAGATCTCCGAGCAGCCCGAGACCGTGGCCCGCACCATGAGCGGCCGCCTCGACGAGCGCTTCCACATCGCCCACCTGGGCGGCCTCAACATGGACGCCCGCGAGACCCGCTCCTTCCGCCGCGTCAAGATCATCGGTTGCGGCTCCGCGTACTACTCCGGCCAGATCGGCGCCCAGCTCATCGAGGAGCTGGCCCGCATCCCGGCCGACGCCGAGCCGGCCAGCGAGTTCCGCTACCGCAACCCGGTCGTCGACCCCGACACCCTCTACGTCGCGATCAGCCAGTCGGGCGAGACCTACGACACGCTGGCCGCCGTGCAGGAGCTCAAGCGCAAGGGCGGCCGGGTCATCGGCATCGTCAACGCGGTGGGCAGCGCCATCGCCCGCGAGGTGGACGGCGGCGTCTACCTGCACGCCGGTCCGGAGGTCTCGGTCGCCTCGACCAAGGCGTTCACCTCGACCGCGCTGGCCTTCGCGCTGCTGGCGCTGCACTTCGGGCGCGTCCACGACCTGTCGCCGGCCGACGGCCGCCGCATCGTCGAGGGGCTGCGCCGGCTGCCCGGGCAGATCGAGGAGATCCTCACCCAGAACGACAAGATCGCCGAGCTGGCGCGGAAGTACGCCCCGTACCCGAGCATGATGTTCGTCGGGCGCGTGCGCGGCTACCCGGTCGCCCGCGAGGGCGCCCAGAAGCTCAAGGAGATCTCGTACGTCCACGCCGAGGCGTATCCGGCCAGCGAGCTCAAGCACGGCCCGCTCGCGCTGATCGGCCCGGAGATGCCGACGGTGGCGATCGTCCCGGACGACGAGCTGCTCGACAAGAACCTCACCACGCTCGGCGAGATCCGCGCCCGCGGCGGCCAGGTGCTCATGGTGGGCCACCGCGAGCCCGACGAGAAGCTGGCCGACGACGTGATCGTGGTGCCGAAGAACGAGATCGAGCTCGACCCGATCCTGCTGACGATCCCGCTCCAGCTCCTCGCCTACCACGCCGCCGTGGCGCTCGGCCGTGATGTGGACAAGCCTCGCAACCTCGCCAAGAGCGTCACAGTCGAATAAATTCGCGCGGCACTATGGCCACAATCGCACAAAGGTCGTGTTAACGGAGCAATCTCGACCTAAGATCCGGATGTGGCCGAGTTCGATCCTCACACGCCGAACGTCGCCCGCATGTACGACTACCTGCTCGGCGGCCACGACAACTACGCCGTCGACCGCGAGGCGACCGAGCGGCTGGTCGCGCTGGTCCCGCAGGCCGTGCCGATGGCCCGGGCCAACCGCGGCTTCCTGCGGCGGGCCGTGCGCCACCTGGCCGACGCCGGCGTGCGCCAGTTCCTCGACCTCGGCAGCGGGCTGCCCACCCAGGGCAGCGTCCACGAGATCGTCCCGGACGCCCGGGTCGTGTACGTCGACCGCGACCCGGTCGTGGCGGCGCACGCGCGGGCGCTCCTGGGCGAGCACGACGGAGAAGGGCCCGGCCCGGGCCGCCGGGCCTTCCTCCAGGCCGACCTGCTCGACGTGGACGAGGTGCTGCGCGGCGCCTCGGAGGTGCTCGACCTCGGCCGCCCGGTCGGGGTCCTGCTGGTGGGGATCCTGCACTACATCCCGGACGCGGACGGCCCGTACGCGATGGCGGCCCGGCTGCGCGAGGCGCTCGCGCCGGGCAGCCACCTGGTGATCACCCACTCCGTGACCCCCGGCCGCCCGGCCGGGGCGGGCCGCGCGACCCCGAACACCCGCGGCGGCGGCGCCGAGCGGTCGCCGGCCGCGATCCGGCGCTTCTTCGGCGACTTCGCCCTGGTCGAGCCCGGGCTGGTGCACGCGGCGGACTGGCGTCCCGATCGGCCCCGCCTGGCGGGCGAGCCGGGCGCGGGGTCGTACCTGATGGCGGGTGTGGGGTGGAAGCACCCCATTGAGGGGAGTAGCCCCGAAGTGTGACGGCTCGTGATGGTTAGCTAACCTGGTGTAGCGAGGCCGCGCCTCGCGGACCGGGGGAGGCCCACCATGCGCCGACGGCAGGTGATCGCACTCGGGCTCGCCCTGGCGGCCTCCGGGCTCGCCGGCTGCGGCACGCGGGGCGCCCCCGGCCGAGGCGTGCGCGGCCGGTTCACGATCGTGCCGCAGGGCGACCGCTGGACGCGCGTGGCCCACGCGCTGGCCACCGCCGCCTGGGACGCCGGGTTCGCCGTGTCGCGGCAGGACCAGGCGACCCCCATCACCGTCACCGGCCTGCCCGCGCTGGCCGCCGCCGAGCTCGGCGACGGGCCCGCGATCCTCGACACCGCCACCCCGCTGGCCCGGCTCGCCGGGGAGATCGAGGTCGTGGTCGTGCCCGCCGCCTCGAAGTTCCGCGACTTCGAGGACTTCGGGGCCCACCTGCTGGCCCGGCCGGGTGAGACCGTGCTGGCCGGCGGCCCGCGGGGCGAGCCCGACCACCTGCTGTTCGGCCTGGTCGCGCGGGGCCTCGGCGCCGACACCCGCCAGGTCGTCTACACCGGCTACCCGAGCAGCGCCGAGGTGGCCGGCGCCCTGCTCGGCGGCAAGGTGGCGGCCGCCGCCGGCGCCCTGGCCGACTGGCGCCACGACATCCGCAAGGGACGCTTCCGGGCGCTGGCCGTCTCGTGCGCGCACCGGGTCGACGGGATCGACGCCCCGAGCCTGCTGGAGAGCGGGGTGCGGGTGGACTTCGCCGCCTGGTGCGCGGCCGTCGGCCCGCACGGCATGGCCGGCGACACGCGCGACGCCGCACTGGAGATGTGCGAGGCCGTCTCCGACTCGGCGCCCTGGCGCGAGGTGTGCCGCAGGCGCGGCTGGAGCGCCATCCCGCTGTTCGGGGACGACTTCGCCGCCTGGCTCGCCACCGAGATCGGCCGCACCCGCGGGGTGCTCCGCGACCTCGGGCTCGTCGACACGACCAGCACAACATGCGGTGCTAGTTGCGTGAGCGGGCACTAGATGTAGGATCCTGCTCGTCGCTGGTTCGCCCGTCAGGGCGGAGCAAAAGGGAACCCGGTGCGATTCCGGGGCTGCCCCGCAGCGGTGAGCGGGAACGACCGCCGTCACAGAGCACTGGAGCACATCCGGGAAGCGACGGCCAGTAGGACCGAGCGCATGACCGCGTGAGCGGTCATGCGCGCCTGCCCGCGAGCCCGAAGACCTGCCAGCGCTGCCGGAGCACCACCGGCTGACCTGTCCAGGGCCTCGAGGGAGGGCCCGGGGGCCGTCGCGGCCGGGAACCACCCGCGCCGCCGTGCTCTCGCGCGCCCTCACCGGGGTGAGCTCGCGAGGAGAGAGCACGTGACGACCATCGTTGAGGGTGACCGCCGGCTGGCCATCGAGGAGGCCGCCGCCCGGGTGATCACCGACCCCGCCAACTCCCGGGTCGCCGCCCGGCTGCTGGCCGAGGAGATCGCCGCCGAGGCCGCGTCGTGCGGGGTGCGGTCGTTCTCCGAGTCCGTCGCCGCCACCCACGCGGCCGGGCTGGTGCAGGACGAGCTGGCGGCCTTCGTCGCCGCCCACGCCGCCGAGCTGGACGCTCTGGTGCCGGCCGACGCCGACGACCGCTTCGAGTACTTCGGCCTGCGCACCGTCTACGACCGTTACCTGCTGCGCCACCCCGAGACCCGCGCCGTGCTGGAGCGCCCGCAGCACTTCCTGCTGCGCGTCGCCTGCGGCCTGTCCGCCACCGTCGCCGAGGCGGCCGAGCTGTACGCCCTCATGAGCACCCTGTCGTACCTGCCGAGCTCGCCGACGCTGTTCAACTCGGGCGCGCGCCGGCCGCAGCTCTCGTCGTGCTTCCTGCTCGACTCGCCGCGCGACGAGCTGGAGGCCATCTACGACCGGTACGGCCAGGTCGCCCGCCTGTCGAAGTACGCCGGGGGCATCGGCATCGCGTGGACCCGGGTCCGCTCCCGCGGCTCGCTCATCCGCGGCACCAACGGGCACTCCAACGGCATCGTCCCGTGGCTGCGCACCCTCGACTCGTCCGTCGCCGCGGTCAACCAGGGCGGCCGCCGCAAGGGCGCCGCCTGCGTCTACCTGGAGACCTGGCACGCCGACATCGAGGAGTTCCTGGAGCTGCGCGACAACACCGGCGAGGACGCCCGCCGCACGCACAACCTGAACCTCGCCAACTGGGTGCCGGACGAGTTCATGCGCCGGGTCGAGGCCGACGAGATGTGGTCGCTGTTCGACCCGAAGGACGTGCCGGATCTGACCGACCTGTACGGCGAGGCGTTCGAGCGGGCCTACCGGGCCTACGAGGAGCAGGGGCGTCAGGTGCGCCGCGTCCCGGCCCGCACCCTGTACGGGCGGATGATGCGCACGCTGGCCCAGACCGGCAACGGCTGGATGACGTTCAAGGACGCGGCCAACCGCACCTCCAACCAGACCGCCCGGCCGGAGAACGTCATCCACCTGTCCAACCTGTGCACCGAGATCCTGGAGGTCACCAGCGACGCCGAGACGGCCGTGTGCAACCTCGGCTCGGTCAACCTGGCCGCGCACCTGCGCGACGGCGCGGAGCTGGACTGGGAGCGGCTGCGCGCCACCGTGCGGACCGCCGTGCGCTTCCTCGACCGCACCATCGACCTCGGCTTCTACCCGACGCCCGAGGCGGAGGCGGCCAACCGGCGCTGGCGGCCGATCGGGCTCGGCGTGATGGGGCTGGCCGACGTGTTCTTCACGCTGCGCCTGCCGTTCGACTCGCCGCAGGCGCTGGAGCTGTCCACCCGCATCGCGGAGGAGATCGCGCTGGCCGCCTACGACACCTCCGCCGACCTCGCCGCCGAGCGCGGCCGCCACCCCTCCTACGCCGACACCCGCGCGGCCGGGGGAGTGCTGCACCCCGACCACTACGCCGGCGCCGCCGCCTCGCCGCGCTGGGACGCCCTGCGCGAGAAGATCGCCACGACCGGCCTGCGCAACTCCCTGATGATCGCCATCGCGCCGACCGCGACGATCGCCTCGATCGCCGGCTGCTACGAGTGCATCGAGCCGCAGGTGTCGAACGTCTTCAAGCGCGAGACGTTGTCCGGCGAGTTCCTCCAGGTCAACCGCTATCTGGTGGCCGACCTGCAGGCGCGCGGCCTGTGGACCCAGGAGATGCGCGACGCCATCAAGCGGGCCGACGGCTCGATCCAGGACGTCCCCGGCGTCCCGGACGACCTCAGGAGCCTGTACCGGACCGCCTGGGAGCTGCCGCAGAAGGCTTTGATCGACCTCGCGGCGGCCCGCCAGCCGTACATCGACCAGTCGCAGTCGCTCAATCTCTTCATGGCCAGCCCGACCATCGGCAAGCTCTCGTCGATGTACGCCTACGCCTGGAAGAAGGGCCTGAAGACCACGTACTACCTGCGCTCGCGGCCGGCCACCCGGATCGCCCAGACCACCGTGGCGGGCTCCGCGGCGTTCACCGCCGCGCCGGCCGCCGGGACCGGCGCCGTGCCGGCGCCCGCGCTCCCGGCCGCCGAGGAGGCCGCCGCGGCGATCGCCTGCTCGCTGGAGAACCCGGAGGTCTGCGAGGCCTGCCAGTAGGCCGCGCGACCGTCACCCCGAAGAACACCCCACGTACGGAGATTTCCAGACATGCTGCTTGACCCGGGAATGGACCTGACGCTGCGCCCCATGCGCTACCCCGACTTCTACGAGCGCTACCGGGCCGCCATCCGCAACACCTGGACGGTCGAGGAGGTGGACCTGCACTCCGACCTGGCCGACCTGGCGAGGATGACGCCCCAGGAGCGCCACCTGATCAACCGGCTGGTCGCCTTCTTCGCCACCGGCGACTCGATCGTCGCCAACAACCTCGTGCTCAACCTCTACCAGCACGTCAACGCCCCCGAGGCGCGCCTGTACCTGAGCAGGCAGCTCTTCGAGGAGGCGGTGCACGTGCAGTTCTACCTGACGCTGCTCGACACGTACCTGCCCGACCCGGACGAGCGGGTCAAGGCGTTCGCGGCGATCGAGCACATCCCGTCGATCCGCGACAAGGCGGAGTTCTGCTTCCGGTGGATCGACTCGATCAACGGTCTGCGGCAGCTGGAGACGGCCGCCGAGCGGCGGCAGTTCCTGCTCAACCTGATCTGCTTCGCCGCCTGCATCGAGGGCCTGTTCTTCTACGGCGCCTTCGCCTACGTCTACTGGTTCCGCTCGCGGGGGCTGCTCGGCGGCCTGGCCACGGGGACGAACTGGGTGTTCCGCGACGAGTCCATGCACATGGAGTTCGCGTTCAGCGTGGTGGACACCGTGCGCGCCGAGGAGCCCGAGCTCTTCGACGACGCACTGGCCGAGCAGGTCACCGCCATGCTGGAGGAGGCGGTGGCGGCCGAGCTGGCCTTCGCCCGGGACCTGTGCGGCGACGGCATGCCGGGGATGACCGCGGAGCAGATGCGCGAGTACCTTGAGTATGTCGCCGACCAGCGGCTGGCCCGGCTCGGCCTGCCCACGCGGTACGGCACCGCCAACCCGTTCGCCTTCATGGAACTCCAGGACGTGCAGGAGCTCGCGAACTTCTTCGAACGCCGGGTTTCTGCTTACCAGGTGGCAGTTGAGGGCAATGTGAGTTTTGACGAGACCTTTTAAGTCCAGCTTTTAACGACATTGGGGGCATGACACGTGCAGTCGCCGGCTGACTGGCCCATCCTGGCCGTCTCCGTCGTGGGGGCGATCCTGGTCGTGGAGATCGTCCGCAGGCTGCTGATCCGGGCCCGGCGCCGCTCGGCGCTCGCCGGGCACCTGGTGGAGCACTGCACGTGGCCCGCGTTCGCCGTGGCCGCGGTGGTGGCGGCCAACTTCGTGTTCGGGCCGGGCATGTTCGGCAGCAGCTCGCAGGAGCGCGACCTGTCCTCGACCGTCGAGCGGGGGCTCGGGCTGGTCACGATCGCCTCCGTCACCTGGCTCATCGTCCAGGCCAGCTACGCGCTGACCGACGTGGTGCTGGAACGGCTCGTTCGGGTCGAGGGCGAGCGCAACCGGCGGGCCCGGCGGATCATGACGCAGATCGCGCTGGTCCGCCGGATCGCCGCCGCGACCATCATCGTGGTGGCGGTCGGCGCGATGCTGTTCTCGTTCCCCCAGGTGCGGGCGCTGGGCGCCGGGCTGCTCGCCTCCGCGGGCATCGCCGGCGCCGTGGTCGGCATCGCCGCCCAGCCGACCATCGGCAACGCCCTGGCGGGCCTCCAGCTCGCCTTCAGCGACGCGCTGCGCCTCGACGACGTGGTCGTGGTCGACAACGAGTGGGGCCGCATCGAGGAGCTGACGCTCACGTACGTGGTGCTCCGGCTGTGGGACGAGCGGCGGCTCGTGCTGCCCGTCTCCTACTTCACCCAGAACCCGTTCGAGAACTGGACCCGGCACGGCAGCCGGGTCGTCGCCGCGGTGTTCCTGCGGGTGGACTGGTCGGTGCCGGTGGAGAAGCTGCGCGAGGAGCTGTACACCTTCATCCAGTCCAACCCGCTGTGGGACCAGAAGGACTGGACCCTCCAGGTCACCGACATCCTGCCGAACGGCCTGGTCGAGCTGCGCGCCCTGATGAGCGCCGCCGACTCGCCCTCCGCGTGGGACCTCAAGTGCGACGTCCGCGAGCACCTCGTCCGCTACGTCCGGGAGAACTTCCCCGAGGCGCTGCCGCGCTTCCGCGTCGAGACGCCGGAGACCCGCGCCGGCGTGCCGTGGACCGCCCAGCTCGGCGCCGAGCTCGAACCCGGCCAGGAGGTCTCCCGGTCCGGGTACCCCGACCCCAAGCCGCCCACTCAGCAGTTCTGAGGCCGGCCCGGGGCTCTCGGCCGGCCTCGGCTTTTCAGGGCGTCCCCCGCCCCTTCACCAGCCCGGCCGACCTGCCGGTGCTGAGCGCGGCGAAGGCCCTGTAGTCGGAAGCGTCGGAATTATCAGTATGCCTACCGATATGCATACGGATTCCCAGCTCTGTGACAAGCGCCTACCGTCTGGCTCGCAGTGATCCTTCGCACGTGCGACACACCCCCCGCTTCCCGGCCGGCCCGTGCTCACAGGTGACCCCTGCGACGCGGGCCCGCGCGCGCCCACCCGGGCGGCCGGCCGGGGACAGCCGAAAGGAGCACAAGCGTGAAACGCAAGGGCCTGGCCGCCGCGACCGTGGGTATCACCGCGGCCGCGGCCATGGTGCTGTCCGCCTTACCCGCCTTCGCGGCCCCGCCCGGGGCCACCCCGGCCCAGCAGGGCTCCGGCGCGCAGGCGCGCGTCGCCGCCGACCCCGAGTCCCGCGCCGCGGCCGTCGCCGACCAGGCGATCTCCAGCGGCATGGACAACCTCGCCAAGGGGACCGACGA
The DNA here is from genome assembly GCF_013363995.1 of Nonomuraea rhodomycinica. GTDB lineage: Bacteria > Actinomycetota > Actinomycetes > Streptosporangiales > Streptosporangiaceae > Nonomuraea > Nonomuraea rhodomycinica. The sequence continues at coordinate 110,380 of NZ_JABWGO010000017.1, forward strand.
GGCGTACCGCCGCCTGAAGGTCGTCAAGGGCGCGGGCGACATGTTCTTCGTCTCCTACGAGCGCACCTACAAGGGTCTGCCGATGGTCGGCGGCGACGCCGTGGTCGTCACCGACTCCGCCGGCCACGTCCGCGACACCGTCGCCGAGTCCGGGCCCGCCCCGGCCGACCTGGCCACCACGCCCGACATCAGCGCCGCACGCGCCCTGCGGGTGGCCAAGACGAAGCTGGCCCGGGTGGACGACACCGCCGACCCGCGCCTGGTGGTGCTCACCTGGGGCGGCAAGCCGCGGCTCACCTGGGAGGCGGTCGTCAGCGGCCTGGCCGACGGCAAGCCGAGCATCCAGCACGTCTTCGTGGACGCCCGCACCGGCGAGATCGCCGACTCCTACGACCAGGTGCGCGCGGGCACCGGCAACGGCTACTACTACGGTCAGGTCACCATCAACACGAGCGGCTCCGGCAGCTCGTACTCCATGACCGACACCACCCGGCCGGGCATCAAGTGCGGCGGGCAGAACGGCTCCGCCTACACCGGCACCGACGACAGCTGGGGCAACGGCCAGGGCACCGACCTGGAGACCGCCTGCGTCGACGCGCTGTACTCCGTGCAGCGCGAGTGGGACATGCTGCGCGACTGGCTCGGCCGCAACGGCATCAACGGCAGCGGCGGCGGCTTCCCCGCCCGCGTCGGCCTCAGCGACGTCAACGCCTACTGGAACGGCAGCTACACCAACTTCGGCCACAACCAGGCCAACACCCGCCAGGCCACGCCCATCGACGTGGTGGCGCACGAGTTCGGCCACGCCATCTTCCAGACCACGCCCGGCGGCGCCGGGTCCGGCAACGAGAACGGCGGCATCAACGAGGGCACCGGAGACATCTTCGGCGTCCTGACCGAGCACTACGCCAACAACCCCAACGACCCGCCGGACTACCTGGTCGGCGAGGAGGTGGACCTCGTCGGCGACGGCCCCATCCGCAACATGTACAACCCGTCGGCGCTCGGCGACCCCAACTGCTGGTCCACCTCGATCCCCAACACCGAGGTGCACGCCGCGGCCGGCCCCATCAACCACTGGTTCTACCTGCTGGCCGAGGGCAGCAACCCCGGCGGCGGCAAGCCGTCCAGCCCCATCTGCTCCGGCGGGCCCTCCTCGGTGACCGGCATCGGCATCGAGAAGGCCGGCAAGATCTACATGGGCGCGCTGAACCGCAAGACGTCGTCCTGGCGCTACACCAACGTGCGCGCCGCGGCCGTCGCGGCGGCGATCGAGCTCTACGGCGCCAACAGCGTCGAGTGCAACACCACCAAGGCGTCCTTCAGCGCGATCGCCGTGGCCGCCGCGTCCGGCGAGCCCGCCTGCGGCACCCCGGGCAACGACTTCTCCCTGTCGCTCAACCCGACCTCGGGCAGCGCGCAGCCGGGCCAGCAGGTGACCACCACGGTCAGCACCCAGACCACGTCCGGCAGCGCGCAGACCGTCAACCTGAGCGCCACCGGCCTGCCGAGCGGCGTCACCGCGAGCTTCTCCCCGTCGTCGGTGACCTCCGGCAACTCCTCGACGCTCACCCTGTCCGTCGCCTCCTCGGCGGCGCAGGGCAGCTACCGGATCACCGTCAACGGCGCGGGCACCACCACGCACAGCGCCGTCTACACCCTCCAGGTCGGCAGCACGCAGACCCGTGACTTCTCGATCTCGGCCAACCCGGGCTCGGGCACGGTGCAGGCGGGCTCCTCGGCCACCACCACCATCGCCACCCAGACCACGGCCGGCAACGCCCAGGCGGTCAACCTGTCGGCCAGCGGCCTGCCCACCGGGGCCACGGCCAGCTTCAACCCCGCCTCGGTCACCTCGGGCGGCTCCTCCACCCTGACCATCGCCACCGCCCCGACCACCCCGGCCGGCTCCTACAACGTCACGGTGACCGGCACCGGCGAGACGGCCACACACACCGCCACCTACGCGCTGACCGTCCAGGGCA
>NZ_JABWGO010000018.1 GCF_013363995.1 Nonomuraea rhodomycinica
CGAGGTCGCCGAGTTCGGCGTCAAGGTCACCATCATCGAGCCCGGCGGCTTCGCCACCCGGGGCGGCAAGAACCCCAACCCGCTCGACAACGGCCACGTGGCCACACCCGACCCCGCCTACGACGGGCTGCGCCGCCGCCTGGGCGCCATGGCCGGCAAGCAGCCCGCCGGCGACCCCGCCGCCGCCGCCCAGGCCCTGCTCACCCTCGTCGACACCGACAACCCGCCCCTGCGCATCCTGTTCGGCCAGGGCTTCCGCCCGATGATCGAACAGGCCTACGCCGACCGGCTGAAGACGTGGGCCGACTGGCAGGATCTGTCAGCGCAGGCCCAGGGCCACCTCGACCAGGCAGATCGGTGACCCGCGGCCGACGTTGACGCCAGGGCGGGCCGGAGCGGACGGCCCGCCCGCAACAAGGAACGAGACATGAGCGACCACGCCACCGACGCAGCGACCGAGGCCTTCCTCGCCCACCGCAACCTGCTGTTCACCGTCGCCTACGAGATGCTCGGATCGGCGGCCGACGCCGAGGACGTCCTCCAGGAGACCTGGCTGCGATGGGTCAAGGCCGACCAGGACCAGGTGCAGGACCAGCGCGCCTACCTGATCCGGATCACCACCCGGCAGTCGCTCAACCGGCTGCGCAGCATGAAGCTGCGCAAGGAGGCGTACGTCGGTTCCTGGCTGCCCGAGCCGCTGCTGACCGCGCCGGACGCGGCCGAGGACGTCGTGCTGGCCGAGAGCGTGTCGATGGCGCTCATGCTCGTCCTGGAGACGCTGGCGCCGACCGAGCGCGCCGTCTTCGTGCTGCGCGAGGTCTTCGACGTCGGCTACGACGAGATCGCGGCCGCCGTCGGCAAGAGCCCGGACGCCGTCCGCCAGATCGCGCACCGCGCCCGCCGGCACGTCGAAGCCCGCCGCCCCCGGCAGGCCGTCCCGGCGCGCCGGAGCCGGGCGGTGCTGGAGTCGTTCCAGCGCGCGGTCGAGACCGGCGACCCGCAGCGCCTGCTCGACGTGCTGGCCCCCGAGGTCGTCCTGGTCAGCGACGGCGGCGGCGTCAAGCAGGCCGCGCTGCGGCCGATCAGCACCTCCGACAAGGTGGCCCGCTACATCGCCGGCGGCATCGGCAAGGCCAAGGTCGCGATCACCAGTGAGCTGATCGTGGTCAACGGCGGCCCGGCCCTCGTCCTCCGCGTGGACGGCGAGGTGGACGGCGTCATGGCGATCCGCGTCGAGGACGCCCGCATCACCGGCCTGTACTACGTCCGCAACCCCGAGAAGCTGACCCGCATCGCCTCGGAGACCCCGCTCACCCTGCGGTGAGCACCGGCGGCGGTGACGCCGCCGCCGGACAACCCCCACCAGAGCGTTGACCGGGAGGTCATTGATGAGCAAGAGCGTCGCCGGTGTGGAACTGCCGGTCGAGCGTGGTTGCCCGTTCGCCCCGCCCGCCGAGTACGAGCGGCTGCGCGAGCGGGCGCCGATCAGCAGGGTCCGCCTGATGGGCGGCGCCGAGGGCTGGCTCGTGTCCGGGCACGAGGAGGCCCGCGCCGTCCTCGCCGACCGCCGCTTCTCCTCCGACCGGCGCAAGGACGGCTTCCCGCTCGTCGTCGGCGACGCGGAGACCCAGCGGCAGCTGCGCGCCCAGCCGCCGCTCATGGTCGGCATGGACGGCGCCGAGCACGCCGCGGCCCGGCGGCCGGTGATCGGCGAGTTCACCGTGAAGCGGCTGGCCGCCTTGCGCCCGCGGATCCAGGACCTCGTCGACCGGTTCGTCGACGACCTGCTGGCCACCGAGGAGCGCCCGGTGGACCTGGTGCGGGCACTGTCCCTGCCGGTGCCCTCGCTGGTGATCTGCGAACTGCTCGGCGTGCCGTACGCCGACCACGACTTCTTCCAGAGCCGCACCGCCGTGGCGGTGCGCCGGACGTCGTCGCCGCAGGAGCGCCTGGGCGCCTTCGCCGACCTGCGCGCCTACATGGACGAGCTGGTCACCCGCAAGGAGTCCGAACCCGGCGACGACCTGATCAGCCGGCAGATCGCCCGGCAGCGGCAGGACGGCGCCGTCGACCACGCCGGCCTGGTGAGCCTGGCCTTCCTGCTGCTGACCGCCGGGCACGAGACCACCGCGAACATGATCTCACTGGGGGTGATCGGGCTGCTCAGTCACCCCGACCAGCTGGCCCTGATCACCGCCGACCCCGCCAGGACGCCCCTGGCCGTGGAGGAGCTGCTGCGCTACTTCTCCATCACCGACGTGGTCACCTCGCGGGTGGCCACCGACGACGTGCGGATCGGCGAGGCCGACATCAAAGCCGGTGAGGGCGTCGTCGTCTCGGGCCTGTCGGCCAACCGGGACCCGGCGGCGTTCGAGAATCCGGGCGACCTGGACGTCGAGCGCGGGGCCCGCCACCACCTCGCGTTCGGATTCGGCCCGCACCAGTGCCTCGGCCAGAACCTGGCCCGGCTCGAACTGCAGATCGTCTTCGACACGCTGTTCCGCCGCATCCCCACGCTGCGACTGGCCGCGCCGGTCGAGGACCTGCCGTTCAAGAGCGACGCCATCGTCTACGGCGTCCACGAGCTGCCGGTCACCTGGTGAAGGGCCGCCTGGCGCGGCCGGTCACCTGCTGAAGGCGTTCGAGCGCGGCTCGGCCGGGGTGCTTGTCCGCCCCGGCCGAGCCGGACTACCGTGCCGAGGTGGATCTCTTCTCACGCTCGTGGACGGCGTTGCGCACGGCGGTCGCCGAGCTCGCGGACGAGGACTTCACGCGGCCGTCCGGCTGTGCCGGCTGGCTCGTCCGGGACCTGGTGTGCCACCTGGTCATCGACGCCCAGGACGTCCTGATCACGCTCGTGACCCCGGCCGCGACCGCGCCCACCCGCGACGCGGTGACCTACTGGGAGGTCTCCCGGACGCCGCCGACCGGCGACGACCCGCTCGACGCGCTGACGGTCCGGCTGGCCGCCGCCTACGAGGAGCCCCGGCTGCTGAAGTTCCACCTCGACGACGTCGGCTCCGCCGCCGGCCGCGCCGCCGAGCTCGCCGATCCGGACCTGTGGGTCGGCACCCGCGGCCAGGTCATCACGGTGCGGGACTACCTCTCCGCGTACGTCATGGAGTGGACCCTGCACCATCTCGACCTGGTCGCGCACCTGCCGGGCGTCGCAGGACCGCCCGCCGAAGGGCTCGCCCGCTCCCGCGAGACGCTGGAGGAGATCGCCGGGACCGCGTTCCCCGCGTCGTTCTCCGACACCGACGCGCTGCTGGTCGGCACCGGGCGGCGGGCCGCGACCGGCGCGGAGAGGGCCGAGCTCGGCGAGCTGGCGGCGAGGGTCCCGTTCGTCCTCGGCTGACCGGCGCCCGGCGTGGCCCCGCCGGCGTCAGGTCCGCCGGCGTCAGGTCCGCCGGACCGCGGCGACGTCGAGCTCCAGCGTCACCTTCGGTCTGACCATGACGGTGGTCGCGGCGTTCCAGTTCACGCCCCAGTCGTTGCGGTCGATCGTGACGGCGCCCGTGAAGCGGACCTCGGCGTCGCCCGGCGTGCCGGTCAGTTCGACGTCCACGGTGACCGGCTTGGTCACACCGCGGATGGTCAGGGCGCCGGTGACCGTGAAGCTCCTCCCCCCGAGGTGGCGCACCTCGGTGGAGGTGAAGGTGAGGGCCGGGTGCTGCGCCACGTGGAGGAACGCGGCGCGCACCTGCTCGTCACGCCGCCGGTTGCCGGTCTGGAGGCTCGCGGCCCGGATCGTGAGCCGGACGCCGGACCTCGACGGGTCGTCGCCGTCCAGGTGCGCGCCGCCCTCGAACTCCTCGAACCGCCCGCGCACCCGGCTTGCCATCGTGTGCTTGGCGACGAAGCCGATCCGCGTGCGGGTGGGGTCGAGGACGTAGTCGCCGGTCAGTTCGCTGAGGGGGGTCATGGTGGGCATGCCTGCTCGCTCCAGAAGATGGGTTCGTCTCACCTGTACGACGAGGCAGGCCCCGCGAATGTGAGGCCGTGCCGCCGGTCTCACATTCCGGGGCGCTGTCTCGTCGTACAGGTGAGAGCACTCGTGACAAAGGAAAGCCGGCGACACCATGAGCATCCCTTCCGAGCCCGGAGACGGCCGGCTCGACCCGGGCCTGAGCGCGATCGTGAGCGAGCGCCGCCAGCTGATCAATCTCGCCTACCGGCTGCTGGGCTCCCTGGCCGACGCCGAGGACGTCGTGCAGGAGACCTACGCCCGCTGGTACGCCATGTCGGGGGCGCAGCGGCAGGCGATCGCGTCCCCCGGCGCCTGGCTGACCACGGTGGCCGGCCGCATCTGCCTCGACGTGCTCGGCTCGGCGCGGGCCCGCCGCGAGAGCTACGTGGGCGAGTGGCTCCCCGAGCCGCTGCCCGACCGTACGGAGTGGATCGAGGAACGGCCGGGCGACACCACGGCCGACCCGGCCGACCGGGTCACCCTCGACGAGTCGGTCAACATGGCGTTCCTCGTCGTGCTGGAGTCGATGACCCCGGCCGAGCGGGTGGCGTTCGTCCTGCACGACGTCTTCCGCTACTCCTTCGCCGAGGTGGCCGAGGTCGTCGGCCGCAGCCCGGCGGCCTGCCGCCAGCTCGCCTCCTCGGCCCGCCGCCGCATCCGCGACGCGCGGACCCCGGCGACGCCAGCCGCCCGGCGGGCCGGCGTCGTCAGGGACTTCAAGCAGGCATGGGAGGCCAAGGACATCGACGCCCTCATCGGCCTGCTCGACCCGGAGGCCACGGCGGTCGGCGACAGCGGCGGCCTCGTCAGCGCCGTGCTCGACCCAGTCGAGGGCGGCGAGCGGATCGCGCGCTACCTGATCGAGGTCATCGGCATGGCGCCCGACCTGGCGATCCTGGAGCGGACGGTCAACGGCCAGCCCGGTCTGGTGGCGCAGCGGGAGGGCCTCATCGAGGCGGTGTTCGCGTTCGACGTCGCCGGGGACCGGATCACCCGCATCTGGGCCGTGCGCAACCCCGAGAAGCTGCGGCCGTGGACGGCCGGCTGACCCGCCGGCCGCGCGACGACGCCCGGACGGCCCGGCCGGTGACCCCGCCGTGCCCGGGTCGGTTCGCCAGGCTCCCGAACATGCCGTGCTCGTAGGCGCCGCCCTGGGTGCGCACGATCACGCCGAGCCGGTCGGCCGCGTCGATCATGGCGTTCAGGTGGACCAGCGCGGTCGTGTGACGTACGCCACCGCGCGCGGGTGTCACAAAAGGCCGGGTGCCGGCGTCCTGTGTGCGGCACGGTCGAGAGCCCACAGACAGGAGCCAGCCCATGAACGAGCGCAGCGAGCCGACGGCGGACACATCGGAGCCGCTCGCCGGCGACCGCCGCACGGACGCCGCCACCGAGGCGTTCGTCACCCATCGCAACCTGCTGTTCACCGTCGCCTACGAGCTGCTCGGCTCGGCCGCCGACGCCGAGGACGTCCTGCAGGAGACCTGGCTGAAGTGGGCGGGCGTCGAGCTCGGCACCGTGCAGGACCAGCGCGCGTACCTGGTCCGGATCACCACGCGCCAGGCGCTGGGCCGGCTGCGCACGCTCGGCCGGCGCAAGGAGTCCTACGTCGGCCCCTGGCTGCCCGAGCCGCTGCTGACCGCGCCCGACGTGGCCGAGGACGTCGAGCTGGCCGACAGCGTGTCGATGGCGATGCTGCTGGTGATGGAGACCCTCCAGCCGACCGAGCGGGCGGTGTTCGTGCTGCGCGAGGTGTTCGACCTGTCCTACGACGAGATCGCCGAGGCCGTCGGCAAGAGCCCGGCCGCGGTCCGCCAGATCGCCCACCGGGCACGCTCGCACGTCGCCGCCCGCCGGCCACGGGGGCTCGTCTCCCCGGACGAGACCCGCGACGCCCTGGAGGCGTTCCGGCGGGCGGTGGAGACCGGCGACCTGCAGCGGCTGCTCGACATCCTCGCGCCGGACGTCGTGCTCCTGACCGACGGCGGCGGGGTCGTGCGGGCCGCGCTGGCCCCGGTCGTGGGGGCCGGCACGGTGGCCGACCTGATGGGCCGGATCAACGCCGTGGCGTCGCTGCACCCGGCGCAGGTCAACGGCCACCCGGCGCTGATCGTCCGGGTCGGCGGCGAGGTCGACACCGTCATGGCGGTCCGCGTCGAGGAGGGCCTCATCACCGGGCTGTACGCGGTGCGCAACCCCGCGAAGCTGTCGCGGGTCGAGCAGGAGATCGCCCTGAGCCGCTGAGCCCGGCTCCGCTCCCCGCAGGTGGCCGGCTAGACCGCCGCGGCGACGGCGGCGGCGATGAACAGCACCTGCAGGGCGGTGCGGATCGGCAGCGGGGTCACGGGCTTCCCGGCCAGGGTGAGGCCGCGGCGGGCGGCTGAGACGTTGGCCGGGAACATGGCGGCCATGAGCAGCGCGAGCCCGATCGCGGCGAACGGCGCCAGCGGCGCGATCAGCAGCCCGGCGGCGCCGGCCAGTTCCAGCACCCCGGTGAGGGTGACCAGCAGCGCCGGACGCGGGAACACCGGGGGGATCATCGCGACGAAGTCACGGCGCCACGAGGGCACGAAGTGCGGGATCCCGGTGGTGACGAACATCAGGGCGAGAGCGCCCCGCAGCGCGGGCTGCCAGCTGTCCAGGACCTCGATGCCGGCCAGGCCGAGCACGCGCAGGACGACGAAGCCACCGATGAGGGCGATGAACGGAGCCATCCCCCCTCCAATCTTGCCAGTGGAAAGAAACTAGTCACCGGAGAGAGTGCGGGACGTTCGCCATTTTGTCAATGTCAAGATAGGGTGGTGCCGACAACGACGATCATGGGAGTGCGGAGGTGAGACCGATCAAGCAGAACGGCTACCACCACGGCAACCTGCGGCGCGCCGTCATCGACGCCGCCCTGGAGGCCATCGCCGAGTCGGGCCCCGCCGGCTGGAGCCTGCGCGAGCTGGCCCGCCGGGCGGGCGTCTCGCACGCCGCCCCCGCCCACCACTTCGGCGACAAGACGGGACTGCTGACCGCCGTGGCCGCCGAGGGCTTCGGCATGTTCGCCGACGCCCTGGAGCGGGCGGCCGGCGACGCGCTGGAGGTCGGGGTCGCCTATGTCCGCTTCGCCGTCGGCCATCGGCCCTACTTCGAGGTGATGTTCCGGCCCGAGCTGTACCGCATGGACGATCCCGACCTGGCGACGGCGCGCGAACGCGCGGCCCGCGTGCTCGTCACCAGTTCCGGCACGCTGTCGCCCGCTCCGGCGCAGGACCGTCTGACCACGATCGCCGCCTGGTCGCTGGTCCACGGCTTCGCCGGACTGTGGCTGAGCGGCTCCCTCCCCGAGGCCGCCCACGAGGACCCGGAGGCCCTGGCCCGCTCGGTGATCCGCCTCTTCTCCGGGATGTCCTCCCCGGGATGAGGTCACTCCCGCGCGAGCGGGCAGTGCGGCGGATCCTTCCGCGCGGGGTGCGCGCCGCGCAGGAAGGCCGCGGTCGACATGGCGTACGCGGAGCAGACGAGCCCGTCCAGCCGCGTCGCCCCGCCGTCGCCGAAGCGCCGGGTGGGCACGCCCATGGCGTTCAGGCCGTGTTCCAGGTCCACGCTGGAGAACGCGACCACCGTGTCACCGTGCCGGTCGACCCAGCCGAACACCTCCCGCACCAGCGCGCGGGCCAGGGACCCGAGCCCCGTCGCCACGGCGCCGGACCAGGGGCGGTCGGTGGCCAGGCGGCTGGCCTCCCACACGGCCGGATCCCGGGGCGCCGGGACGCCCCGTAACGCCTCGGGGAAGACGTCACGGAGCATGTACGGGCCGTCGGTGCGCAGCAACCGGCAGCAGCCCGTCACCTTCCGGCCGGCCTCCGCGTAACTGATCACGTAGACCGGGTCGCAGTCGTCGAACCGGTCGCGTTCCCTGCCGTCGCGGCTGTCGACGTCCCAGCGCAGCCGTTCGTGGAACACCGCGTGACGCAGCCGGAACATGCCGTCGAGCAGCCACGGCGGCAGCTCCCCCGCCCGGCCGACCACGATCCGTCGCGCGCACCCGTCCTCTGGCGAACCGTCCACGAGCATCCTCCGCGTCCGAGCCGGCCCCTCAGCCGATCACCTGTCGCCTGTTGTTCGCCGGACCAAGAGCGTTGGACGACGCGGACCGCCGCGTCATCGCGCGCTCGTCCGGGCGCCACGCAGGAACAGGGCGCTGGTGAGGACGCCGAGGAGCACGATGGCGGCGTTCACCCCGATCGCGACCTTCAGACCGCCGAGGATGGCCGAGGCTCCGGTGCCGGCCATGGCGGCGGTGACGACGGCGCTCATGATCGGCGTGCCCATCGTGATGCCGACCTGCTGGGTCATGGTCGCGAGGCCGGCGACCACCATGAGCCACATCCACGAGGGGTCGGCGCCGAGGCCGAGCAGGGCCGCGGCGAACACGGTCTGCAGGACGCCGCCCACGATCAGCGTGCCCCATACCGCCGAGCCGGGCTCGCCGTCGGAGGCGGCACTGCGGCTCCTGGGCAGCGCGACGGTTCCGGCGGCCCGGAACACGACGCCTCCGGACGCGGCGGCGTCACCGTGCCGCCGCGTCACCGCCCCGGCGGCACGGTGACGCCGGGGCGGCAGGGCGCTCAGGCCGTCGCCTGTCTCGTGGTGCCCACCGTGCGGTTCTTGTCGTCGGTGATGACCAGCCGGACGGTGTAGGTGCCCGGTGCCGCGTAGGTGTGCGCGGCGATCCGGTCCGTGGACGTGCCGCCGTCGCCGAAGTCCCAGGAGTACGCGACGACGGCGCCGTCCGAGTCGATCGAGTCGGACGCGTCGAACTCGCACTGCAGCTCCACGCAGGTGTAGGAGATGATCGCCCGGTACTCGGCGCCGTCGCCCGCCGCCCGGATGTCGACCTGTGTCGTCACCGTCGTCGCCGCGCCCTGGTCGTCGACCAACGTCACTTTGACGGTGTAGGAGCCGGCGCCCGCGTAGGTGTGCACCGCGTTCCGCGCCTCGGTGTCGGTGATCGTCGTTCCGTCACCCAGGTCCCACTCGTAGCGCACGATCTCCCCGTCGGGGTCCGACGACTGGGCCTCCAGTCCGCACCACCGCGTCGCGTCTTCGCAGCTGGCCACGATCCTGCCGGTGGGCGCCGCGTCGGTGGTGTCGACGGTGAGGCTCTTCGTGGCCGTCGAGGACAGCCCGCCGTCGTCCACGACCTTGAGCGTGACCGGGTGCGTACCCGCGGCGAAACGGTGGGAGACCCGCACCCCCGCGCCCGCGGCCCCGTCACCGAAGTCCCACTCGTACGTCGCTATGGCCGAGTCGGGGTCGGTGGCGAAGGACGCGTCGAAGGTGCAGGTCAGCGTGCTGTTGACGCAGGCGGTGCTGAACGAGGCGGTCGGGGGGACGCCGAAGTCGGCCTCCTGCTGGGTGGAGCTGGAGAGGTTCTTCTCGTTGGTCACGACGAGTCCGACGATGTACCTCCCGCTGGTGCCGTAGGTGTGCGAGGCCGTCGCCCCGGACGCGCTCGCGCCGTCGCCGAAGCTCCAGGAGTAGCCGGTGACGTTCCCGCCGCCGCCTCCCGTGGACGTCGAGGCGTCGAACGTGCACGCCTTGGCGGGCTTGTCGCAGGCGACGGTGAAGCGCGCGACGGGACTGTCCGGGCCCTGGGGGGCCACCTCGTCCGAGACGCCGGGGTCCGGCCCCGCGCCCACCGCGTTGACCGCGACGACGAACAGCCGGTACGTCCGGCCGTTCTCCAGCCCCGTCACCGTGGCCGTCGTGGCCTCGCCGCCGACCTCGACGGGGTCACCGGACGGCTCGGGGGTCACCCGGTACGCGGTGATCGCGGCGCCCCCGTCGGCCGGGGCCTTCCACGTGACGGCGACCTGCCCGTCGCCCGCGGTCGCCCGGACGTCCAGCGGCGCCCCGGGCGCCTGCGGCGCGGCGAAGTAGCCGTAGACGTCGGCCCAGACGGTGACGGCGGAGCTTCCGGCGTTCCTGATCGTGATCCCGCCGTCCGCGCCGACCTTCACCGGCACGTACTGCGCGTAGGGGTCGGTGGGCAGGTAGTCGACCGATCCCCCGCCCGGTGGGCTGCTCTGGTCGGACGGGTGGACGCGCAGGCTGCCGGAGCCGGTGCTCTTGGCCGTGAAGTTGATCCCGACCGCGGTGACCCCCGTGTCGGGCACCCCGCCTTCGCCGAGTGGTGCGAGGGTGGCCGTGCCGTTGGCCGGGATGGTGATCGCCGAGGCGATCCGTGCGGGAGCGACGGGCACGGCCGCCGAGCCGGCGGCGGCCGAGGCCGGCTTGCCGAAGTATCCCGACACGTCGGCGTAGACGTCCACCGCCGCGGTGCCGACGTTCGTGAGCGCGATCTTGCCGTCGGCGCCGAGCGTGCCGAAGACCATGTTCGACAGGAACTGGTTCGCCCGGTAGTCCAGGACGGTGTCCACCGGCGCCGCCGACCCCGACGGGTACGCTCGGATCTTCCCCGCGGCGGTGCCCTTCGCGACCAGGGCGAACGCCACGGCCGAGACGCCGGAGGCGGGTATCCCGCCCAGCCCCAGCGGCGAGAGCGTGGCGGTGCCGTTCGCGGGGATGCTCACCTTGGAGGCCACCCGGGCCGTGTTCAGCGGCACGTACGTGGATCCCGCCGAGCCGCCCGCCGCGGCCAGGGTGTAGCCGTGGACGTCGGCGTAGACCTTGGCGGCGACCTGGCCGGTGTTGGCCACCTTGACCTGCCCGTCCGCCCCGACCTTCACGAGCATCAGCTCATGGTTGTACACGTTGGCCTGGTAGGTCGCCCCGGTCACCCCGGGCTGCGAGGCGCCGGACGGGAAGACGACCAGGCCGCCCGCTCCGTCCGTTCCCTTGACCGCGAAGTTGATCGCCGCGCTCGCGACGCCCGCGGTCGGCACGTTGGGAGCTCCGGCGATCTTCACGGTGACGGTGGTCCTGGCCGCGATCGTCACGCCGTCCATGACCCGCGCCTTCGCCGGGAAGTACTGCCCCGGGCCGGGCTGAAGCCCCGCCGCGGCCAGGCCCGGGCCCGTCGGGGCTGAGTCCGCCACGCCCGGCGCCGCGGCCCGGACGAGGCAGAGCGACACCAGGAGCGAGAGCAGGAGGGTGAGGAGCGCGGCGGCACCCGGGCGCGCCGCGCGCCCGCCGGCCGTCATTGCCCGTTCCACGGCGTGGTGGTGGTGAACATGTAGACCTCCTGGGCGTAGGGCGGCCAGGTGTTGTTTCCTCCCATGCAGTAGCCGATGAGCTCCGGATTTCCGTGGACGGCGAAGTCGTACTCCATCGACACGTTCGACGACCAGCCGCTCGTGGCGCCCAGCATGAGGCCCGCCACATTGGCCGCCGCGGTGTACTTCCTGTTCTCGCCCCTGGTCTTCTTGAGCCCCGAGTTGTGCTTGAAATAGCAGGCGACGTGGCTCATGCAGCTCTGGCTCTCACATCCGTTGACCCACGTCGAATAGCCGTACAGCGTGCCCGTCCAGCGGGTCGCGACGCGCTTCGTGTAGGCGACGGGAAAGGTCGTGCCGATCCATTCCAGCCGGTCCTCGTAGTCCATTCCGGCTTCCATGTAGCGGGCCGCCGGCTTGTTCAGGCCGGGGTCGAGGGTGTACGGCACCTCGTATCCCACGTCGTTGCCGATGTGCTTGGAGCCGCCCATCTTCCACCGGCCCTCTTCGAACTCCACCCCGACCTCGACCTCGGTGTCCGCCCGCCTGCCGTAGGTGAACTTCACTTTGGTGTTCCGCGCGACCTCGATCCGGGCGACCGTGGTCGGGACGTTGCTGTAGCGGGCGAGCACCACCGACTTCATCGACACCTTCTCGGCCGGACCCGCCGCGCCCGCGGCCTGGGACGCGCGCGCGGAGGCGAGGAGTTCGGCGGCACGGCTTCCGGCGGGAGGCGTGAAGGGGCGTTGATCGGCTTTCAGCGTCACGACGTCCCGGGCGGCCGACGTGTGGGAAGGCGCGATCCACTGCCCGCCGGTCTCCCGCCGGCGCGAGAAGAACTGCACGTCGAACTTCCCGGCGCGGCTGACCAGCGCCATGTAGTTGCTCCATCCGTCATTTCCGGACGCGGCGGTCTTTCCCGCGTTCAGCGGCATCGACAGTTCGAAGCGGCCGTCCGGGTTCGCCTTCGCGTGGGCGACGGAATCGTTGTGCTCGCTCTCCTCGGTCACGTCGAACACATAGACGTCCGCTCCCCCGGCGGGCGCCCCGGTCGCGTCCAGCGCCTTGCCGGTGAGGAACACCCCGCTGTCCGCCGACGCGCCTGCCGCGGGGATCTGGGTCGCCGTCGCCAGCAGCACGAAAGCGAGCACCGCCCGCATCAAGGTGCACGCCGGACGGCCGGGGCTCGGGCGGCGTTCGGTGAGGGCCAAGAACCACCTCCGTTTCGAAAGGGGTCAAACCGGAGTCAGTCTGCCGGTGGGCGCAGATGTCCGACAGACGCTTCCACGTACGTGCAAAAGTGCTGGTCCCCTCGCCAGGGCGCACCACAGGCGGGGGTCCGCTTGACAGTATAGTTATGCACATAACTATTATGCGGATAACCAATCCCGGGCATCGAGGAGTCAGGCATGACCGTGAAGGTCGCCATCATCTACTACAGCTCGACGGGCACCGTTCACTCACTCGCGCGGGCCGTCGCCGAGGGCGCCGCCTCGGCGGGAGCCGAAGTGCGCTTGCGGCGGGTCGCCGAGCTGGCGCCCGACAGCGCGATCGACCAGAACCCGTCGTGGCGCAGGCACGCCGACGCCGCCCGTTCGATCACCGAGGCGTCGGTCGAGGACCTGGCGTGGGCCGACGCGTTCGCGTTCGGTACGCCGACCCGGTTCGGCGGGCCGGCCGCGCAGCTCAAGCAGTTCATCGACCAGGCCGGCGGGCTCTGGCGGGACGGACAACTGGCGGACAAGCCGGTGACGGCCTTCACCTCGGCCTACAACCGGCACGGCGGCAGCGAGGCCACGATCCTGTCGCTGGCCAACGTCTTCTACCACTGGGGAGCGCTGATCGTACCGACCGGATTCACCGACCCGGCCGTGTACGCCGCCGGCGGCAACCCCTACGGCACGTCGATGACCGGCCCGGCCATGGACGGCGCGGACACCGCGACGCTGGAAGCCGCCAGGTACCAGGGACGGAGGCTGGCCCGGATCGCGATCCGGCTGCTGGAGGGCGACCGCACCGCCGAGGACACCCCACCGGACGGGAACGCCCGCGAAGCCCTGGCCGCGACGACCTCTCCGAGCGCGTGAGCGGCGGCGTCCGGCCAGGAGGAAAGCCATGACGAGCGTCAACACCGCACCTCAGCCGGTCAGGCCCCACGCCCTTCCCGCCTGGATGATCACCGCGCTGGCGTGCGCCTGCCAGTTCATGGTCATCCTCGACTCGTCCATCGTCAATCTCGCCCTTCCCGCGGTCCGCGAAGAACTCGGCTTCACCCCTACCGGCCTGGCCTGGGTGGTGAACGGCTACCTGCTCACCTTCGCCGGCTTCATGCTGCTGGGTGGTCGCGCGGCCGACCTGTTCGGCCCGCGGCGGATGCTGGTCGCCGGTCTGTCGTTGTTCTCCGTCTCGAGCCTGGTCGCCGGCCTGGCGACCGCTCCGCAGGTGTTGGTCGCGGCCCGCGTCGCGCAGGGCGTCGGAGCCGCCATGATGGCCCCGGCCACGCTGGCCGTGATCAACACCTCCTTCACCGAGCCGAACGCCCGGGCCAAGGTGTTCGGCGCATGGTCCGCCGCCGGCGGTGTGGGCGGGATGGCCGGCGCGATCGCGGGCGGTGCCATCACCACCGGTCTGTCGTGGCGATGGGTCTTCCTCATCAACGTGCCGATCGGCGCGGTGCTGATCGTCGTGGCCCTGATGGCGCCGGCCGGCACCCGCACCGCCCGGCGCGAGTCGCTCGACCTCACCGGCGCGGTCACCGGGACGGCGGGGCTGGCCGCGCTGGTCTACGGGGTCATGCAGAGCGCCGACCACGGCTGGACGTCGGTGCCGGTCGCCGGGCCGGTCGTGGCGGGCCTGCTCCTCCTCGTCGTCTTCGGCGTGGTGCAGGCGCGCCTCGCCGCCCGGCCGATGATGCCCCTGCGGCTGTTCAGGGCGCGCGGGGTGGCCGTCGGCAACGGCATGCTGCTGCTGTTCGGCGCCATCCCCATCGCGATGTGGTACTTCACGTCGCTCTTCCTGCAGAACGTCCTCGGCCACAGCGCCCTGCAGGCCGGGCTCGGGCAGACGCCGGCGGCGGTGACGTTCCTGGTGATCGCGCGGTGGGCCGCCCCCCTGCTGCCGCGAACCGGTGTGCGGCCTCTGGTGCTGGCCGGCAGCGCCTGCTTCCTGGCCGGTTTCGGCTGGCTCGCCCAGGCCCACCCCGACAGCGGGTACGTCACCGGGGTGCTCGGGCCCACGCTGCTCATCGCGACCGGCATCGGGCTCACCTTCCCCACCCTCATGGCCGCGGCCACCGCCGACGTCGCCGAAGGCGACGCGGGCATCGTCGGCGGTCTGGCCACCACCGCGAGCCAGGTGGGCGGCTCGGTGGGCCTGGCGGTGCTCGCGACGGTCGCCGGCGCCAGAGCCGCGTCGGAGGCCGGCGCGAGTTCCTCGCCCGCCGCTCTCGCCACCGGCTACGACCTGGTCTTCCTCATAGCAGCCGGACTCGGCCTGGCCATCGCGGCGGCCAGCATGCTGCTGCCACGGCACCGCCGCGACTGACCGCCCGCGACTGAAGCGCTCGCCCGTCTGAAGGTCATGCGCTCACTCGCATTCCTCGCCCTCATCGTGCTGACCGCCTGTGGCAGCGGAGTGGCGGCCGGCAAGCCGGTCACGTACGAGGCCGACGACGTCTCCGTTCCGTCCCGGAGGGCGGCTGGCGGCCGGCCGATCCCGCCAAGGCCACCCAGGAAGCGCTCGAGGCGACTCAGCAGCGGCTGGAGGACGAGGCCGCCGTGGGCGGGGTGTGGCTGGACCAGAGCTATGTGAGCTCGATCCCCGGCTACGACGACAGCAAGCGGGAGTGGTCGGAGAAGTATGCCAACGACCCGGCCAAGCTGGTGCTGAACGTGAAGTTCACGGGTGACCTGACCGGCAGGGAGGCGTGGATTCGGGAGAGCTGGGGCGGCGCGCTCTGTGTGAGCCAGGCCAGCCCAGCCCTTCACCTCGACCTCCGTCGACATCATGAAGGAGCAGGTGGTCGTGGGCGTCTGGGTGGCCAGCGAGAAGCTCCAGCAACGGCTGGAGGACAAGTACGGCGAGGGCGTCGTACTTGTACAGCCGGCACTGACACCGGTGCAATAGCGAAGCCGTGGCCACACGCCTCCAGCCAGTGACCGCGCTGACGCGCTGCCAGAGAGTTGACACGTTGTCGACCCCCAGCCCGGCACGCAGGGGTGTGCCTGCAGGGCGCTGTGGCGCCAACCATCTTGATGGCAGCCGACTCCGAGTTTCCTCCTGAGCTCGTCGATAAGCAGGTTGCGCTCTATGCCGCGATAGACAAGGTGGCGGAAATCGTGGCCGCCGAGCCGAAGCCGCCTGAGGGCGAAGCGCTAACGGCGGAGCAGCGGCAGGCGCTAGATGATGCGCTGGCTGAGCACCGAGTGGCGCTGGAGCAGGCCCGCGCTACGCAAAGTAAGGCGCTCGATGAAGAATCAAAGCCCAATTCGCCGAGCACCCCCCGACAGCGGTTACCGGTCTATCGACTGAGTCCCCGCACGTAGCGAGCGGAGGGTTCCGGAGCCGAGGAGGTGGGGTTCGGCTACTCGTGAGTCATGATGGCCAACCTGCGCCGGGCCTCGACACGGTCCTGCTCCAGCGTGCAGGTCAGCCGGCCGTGCAGGCCGATGCGCCACACCAGTGTCGCTCGAACTCGCCGTAAGCAGGAGGGGCCTCGCTGGCCGGGCTCGAACCGGCGTCCACCCGGTCCCGAGCCGGGCGCTCTACCTCTGAGCTACAACGAGGCCACGTCCAGGCGCCGCCGACCGGGCTCGAACCGGCGACCACCTGGAAGAAGAGCCAGGCGTTCTACCACTGAACTACGGCGGGCCGCCTCCAGTGTGTCCGATAGCTGCCGGGCGGGGCCACCCTTTTTGTCGTCGGCGGCCCCCGCGGCTTTCACTGTGGCGGACGGTCTGCCGCGGGCAGGTCGCTGACCACGACCCCGGAAACCAGCCCATGGCAGGCGTCGGCGGCCAGCTCTGGCTTGAGAGGCTTGCCGCTGAACGCTCCCGCCCGTCGCAACAGCGACGCCCAGACTGGGTCTGCGACGCTCACCCCGTGCACCAGTTCGGGCGTCGGCCGGAACACGGCCGCACCCCGCCGAGCCGCCGGCGCAGTCCACCCGCACTTCTCCGGGTCCAGCCCGGCCGTACGGCAGGCCGCCTCGACGTCGGCGCGTGTGCTGACCTGGATCCCGTCCAAAACCTCCCAGGGCGGCGGCAGCGCCGCCCACACCGCGGTGTTGGGATCGACGTCGCTCCCACTGCTCTGGTGCCAGGCGGCCAGGTCGGCCGCCATCAGCCGCATCGCCTTGCCGGGACAGGCCACGTCCAGCAGGTCGAGGGCGTCCAGCGAGGCCAGGCAGGCCAGCCAACCCGCCCGAGCGGCGTTGTAGGCAGCCGCCAGGTTGTTCCAGGTGCTCGAGTCGTCGCCCCGCCGTACGATCATCGAGGTCCGGTCGGTGGCGGGATCCCAGCGGTCGCGGAGCATGCCGGCGCTGTGCCGCATGACCGCCGACCACTGCCCGAGCAGCCGCCCCCGCTCCTCTTCGGTGAGGTGCTCCAGGACGTCAGGCGTTGTCCGCACCTGGGCGATCATCCACCAGTCGCTGCCGTCCGTGCACCGGTCGAGCAGGATGGAGGCGATCTCGTCGAACGGGTTCTCCCGCCCCGACAGGCTGAACTCCCGGCGCAGCTTGCGCCGGGCGGTGTAGTAGGCGACGAAGCAGGCCGCGTCCGGGTCGGCCAGAAAGCGCTCACGAGGGATGCCGGCGCCGAACCCTGTCACGCCCACCATGAGCAGCCGCCGCTTGTCCTGCTCGAGGCCCAGGGTGCCAGCCTTGGCGGCGAGCCTGCGCAGCATGCGGAAGCGGCGGTTGTACTGCCGCTTGGACAGCTCCATACCCGCCTCGGTGCGGGACTGCCGGTTGAGCCGGTCGGCCAGGAAGTCGCTCCGGTCCGGCGCCCACCTGATCGCGTCCCCCATGGTGGCCGCGAACTCCAGCAACGACTCCGGATCGTCGGGGTCGACCTCGACGGACCGCTCGAACAGCCGAGTGGCCGCCGCGACCTGCCGCGCCCCGCCAACCGGCCGGACGTAGTCGGCGGACATCGAGGAGAACCATGCCGTCTTACGCGAGGAGTGCTTGGCCGCACGTCCCAGCACCACCCGCTCACGCCTCGACAGCCGCCCTTCCAGCGCCTGCAGCACCAGGTCGGCGACGTCCTCAGGCCGGTAGCGTCGATCCAGCGAGTCGTGCAGCTCGACCAGGATCTCGTGATGAGAGCGATCTGGGTCCTTGCGGAACTTCATGACCGCCATCATTGCCGCCACTCCCCGTCGACTTCGACCGGATTTCTTTACCCGGTCGCGTGCTCTTTCGCGATGAGTGTGTGTCGGGCGGCTTGTGTAGTGCGCGCTCCGTCTCGGTGTGGCAGCCGAGCAATCGGTGATCAGAGGGGCCGCTGCGATGTCGATGATCTCGCTCGTCACTGCTCGAGAGCGTCTTTCATGCATTTTGGCATGGGTGCCGTAACGGCGCCTCTCCCCGTGCGTATGGGCCAATGTGGGCGTCAGAAGACAGCCGTCAAGCGGGGCAATCTGCGGTTGATGCCGGTAGGGCGGGCGCTCGCCCTCGTGGCCGGCGCTGCGCTCGTCCTCCTCACGAAGGTGATCGTCGTCGTGTTGGTGTTGCTCGGTGCGGAAGGGCTGAAACCTGAAGCACAGGTCAGTACGGCTACCCTCTTCGACTTGTTGAAGATCGCTTTGGCGGTGGTGGCGCTGGTGATGGGCTACCGGCGGCAGAAGGTTGCTGAGGCGGCTCAGCGGGTCAGTGAACGCGGCGAGGAACGCGAGACGGTCAAGCTGCACAATGACCGGTTCGCCACCGCGGCCGGTCAGCTCGGCCACGACTCGCCCGCGGTACGCCTGGCCGTCATCGCAGCCGCCTGCCGCAGCTCCACCTCCTCAGCCAGCCCCAGCGCTTCACGCACATGTCCACGTGCCGGGACCGTCTCGGCGCTGACGGGTGGATGAGAGGAGAGAAGCGCCCCGCGAGTTCGCCCTCCGATGCGGGTGAACCGGTCGAACTTGGTGACGGTGGACACCGTGCCGACCGTACGGCGGCGAGGGCCTGATCGAGGCCGACGCGGTTGCGGCGGGTGGTCCCGGAGACCCCGTGGTCGATGTAGATGCGTTCTTGCGGCACGCCGAGCGCCAGGGAACTGCTCGGTCTGGATGATGACGTCTTGTTCGTCGGTGGAGCAGCGCGCATAGCCGCCCCGGGAGGCGGCACGGGCCCTTGATCGCCGTCCGAGCCGTGACCCATCATGCCCGCGCGCCTACTGTGGTCATCGAGCCCCCTCGCGAGGATGGTGACCCGGTGCGTCGTCGTGATCTCCTCACCGGTGCGGCCGGGCTGGCAGCAGCCGGCGCGCTTGGCCTGCCGGGCACCGCCCGGGCCGCGCAAGCCGCCGACCCCGCCAGCGGCCTCGCGGACCTGCTCCACGGACACACGCCGACCGGCGCCCGGCCGGTGCCCCTGGCGGCACTGCGCACCGCGACCGGGCGCGCACGTGCCCTGTTCCAGGCCGCCCGCTACGAACAGCTTGCCGCCGACCTCCCCGACCTGATCGCGACCGCGACGGCCACCCGCGACGACGCCGAGGCTCGCGAGCGGCCAGGCGCCGACGCCCTGCTGGCCGACGCCTACATCGTCGCGTCCGCCTTCACAGTCAAACTGCATGACGATCAACTCGCATGGACCGCCGCTGACCGGGCGGCGCAGGCCGCCGCCTCCTCCGGCGACACGCTCACCGTGGCCGACGCCCAGCGCGGCCTGGCCATCGTCATGCGTCGCACCGGCCACCCAGACCGCGCCCACGCACTACTGATCGACGCCGCTGACGCCATCGCCCCCGGCCGCGCCGCCACCCCCGAGCAGGTGTCGATGTACGGGACGCTGCTACAGACGGCGGCCTACACCGCCGCCGTCGATGGCAACCGGCAGGAAGCGAGCGAGCTGATCGCCGCCGCCCAGGCCGCCGCCGCCATGCTCGGCCGCGACGCCAACCACCGGCACACCGCGTTCGGGCCGACCAACGTGGCCCTGTTCCAGGTCAGCATCGCGCAGGTCCTCGGCGACAGCGGCATCGCCATCGAGCACGCCAAGACCGTCAACCCTGCGGCCATCCCGACCGCTGAACGGCGGGGACGCTTCTGGATCGACGTGGCCCGCGCCTGGCACCAATGGGGCAAGCCGGACGCCTGCTATCGGGCGCTGCTCGCCGCCGAGCGGGCCGCGCCGGCCGAGGTGCGGTTCCGGCCGCCGGTCGGGAGCATGGCTCGGGATCTGCTGCGCGCTGATCGGCGTGGGGCCATGCCAGGGTTGCGCGCGTTCGCCGAGCGGGTCGGCGTGGCGACATGAGCCGATCGCCTCACGACGAAGCCCCGTCCGCCTCCTCGGAGGCGGCGCGGTCTCCTCGGTGAGGCAGACCTCCCGCTCCTTGTTGCCTTTGCCGACGCTCCGTCATCCCTGGCCACCGCGGCGCTGGTTGTCTTCGGCCTGCTGCCGGCGGGCCCGTTGGTCGAGCACCGTGCGCACGCGTGCCGGTCGCGCTTCGACCAGGTCGGCGACCTCCTCGCCGTACCGCCGCCGCCACGTCTTCTCGCTCAGCGCCGACCGCCCGGCGTCGGTGATGCGGTACGGCTTGCGCCGCTCGGCGGACTCGACCGGCTCGATCCAGCCGCGCGAGCTCCTCCTAGCCATGTGTTCAATAGAACTTCGTAAGTCCCACTGAGCGAGTCCGGACGTCCTACCGGCCTTCCGCGCCGGGAGGGGGGCACAACGGGGCGGAGTCCAGGGGGATCGGGCGGAACATCTCCGGCTCGTCCTCGGGGGTCAGCGCCGTCGGGCCGAAGATCCAGTCCACGAACGCGTAGTCATGGACGTCGCGCTCCCGCAGCAGGGCGTTGCGCTGCAGTCTCCGGACGCCCTCCAAGTGCCACAAAGCGCCCCACTCCCGAGCAGTGCCGACCACCCGGCGGCAGTGCTCGGGCCGTACCGCCTCGTAGGCGGCCAGCGCCCGGTCCCAGTCCACGGCCGGTCCGCCCTCGGCGCGCTGGGCGGCGACGTGCTCACCGAGCACCCAGCCGTCCTCGATCGCCATGATCGCGCCCTGCGCCATGTACTGCAGCGGCGGGTGCGCGGCGTCGCCGAGCAGCGCGATCCGCCCGGTGACCCAGGTCATGATCGGGTCGCGGTCGAACATCCGCCACCACCGGTCGCGCCACATCAGCGGCAGGCCCTGCTGGACCTGGGCGCAGGTTCCCGCGAACGCCGCGTCCAGCTCGTCGGGGGTGCCCCAGTCGTCCTGGCCGGCCAGCGCCTTCGGCGACTCGAACACGGCGACCTGGTTGAACGTCTCCGCGCCCCGCAGCGGGTACTGCACGAAGTGGCAACGCGGCCCGACGTACACGACGACGTCCTTGTCGTGCACGTCGTTGCCGGCGACCTGCTCGAACGGCACCGCGCAGCGGTAGGCGACATATCCGGAGTTCACCGGCTCGTCCTGGACCAGCAGTTCGCGGGCGATCGAGTGCAGGCCGTCGGCGGCGATCACCACGTCCGCCTCGTCCACGACGCCGTCGGCGAACCGCACGCGGGCGCCGCCGTCGAGGTTCTCGTACCACGTGCAGCGGGCGTCGGTGAGCAGTTCGACGCCCGCCCGCTCGCAGGCGCGGAGCAGGATGCCGTGCAGGTCGCTGCGGTGGATCACCAGGTAGGGGTAGCCGTAGCGGCGTTCGACGTCGCGCAGGTCGAGCCGGGTCAGCTCGGCGGCGTCCAGGGCGTCCTTCATGACCATGGTCTCGGGCAGCACGCCGAGCGCGGACGCCTCGGCCAGCAGGCCGTAGCGGTCCAGGATGCGGGTGCAGTTCGGGGCGAGCTGCAGGCCCGCGCCGACCTCGCCGAACGCCGAGGCCTGCTCGTACACCCGGACCCGCAGGCCCTGGCGGACCAGGGCGAGGGCGGCGGACAGGCCGCCGATGCCGCCCCCGACGACGATCACGTCGGCACGGGTGGAGGGGAGGGTGCCCATAGGATCTTCCTTCTCGTCACAGCCACGGAGGCAGGGTCGGTGGGCGTCCGCCGCCGGCGGCGGTCACTCCGCCCGCCGGGCGTCCGGCCAGGTAGGCGGTCACGTCGGGCAGCGAACCCTCGACGTTGGGCACCGCGCCGGGGCCGCGCTTGGCGCGGATGTCCTCCCGCAGCTCCCGCAGGAAGCCCTCGGGCAGGTCGGCGAAGGTGAGCCCGGTGGCAAGGTCCACCGCGTGCACCATGACCTCCCGGCTGCGCATCCAGGGGATCTCGATCGCCTGCACGGTCCGTCCCTGCGCGGTCACCACCTCGGCCCGCCACGCCTCCTCGGGCAGTGCCGCCATGGCGGTGGCCAGGGTCGCGGCCGACTCGGTGAACCACCGGGCCAGCTCGCCGGCGTCCAGCCGGGCGCCCCGCTCGATCCCGGCGGCGCGCGCCTGCGGCGAGGCGTACATCGGGGTCAGCTCGCCGGTGCGCGCCCAGCGGACCAGGTTGCCGATCGCCTCGGCGTTCGCCGCCAGGTGCGCCACGACGTGTTTGCGCGTCCAGCCGGGCAGTGCCGACGCGGCGCCGTACTCCCGCTCGGACAGGCCGGCGATCGCCGACGCGCACAGGCCGGTCCCCGTCTCGACCCACGCGAGCGTGGTGGCGAGGTCGCGCGCCATCACGCGCCCTCGCCGACGACGCGGTTCTCCAGCCTGCCCAGCCCCTCGATCTCGGTCACGACGAGCTCGCCGCCGCGCAGGAAGACCGGCGGCTTGCGCGCGTGGCCGACGCCGCCCGGCGTGCCGGTCGCGATCACGTCGCCCGGGTTGAGGCGGACCATCGTCGAGACGTAGCGGACCAGGTGGACCGGGTCGAAGAGCAGGTCGCCGGTGTTGTCGGACTGCATCACCCGGCCGTCGACCTCGCAGCGGACGTCGAGCGCCGGCCGCGGGCCGGTCTCGTCCGCGGTGACCAGGAACGGGCCGATCGGGGTGGTGGAGTCCCAGTTCTTGCCCTGCAGCCACTCCCGGGTCCGGAACTGCCAGTCCCGGCAGGTGACGTCGTTGAGCACGGTGAACCCCGCGATCGCGGCGACCGCCTGCTCCTCGTCCGCCCGCCGCACCGGCCGGCCGATGACCACGGCCAGCTCGGCCTCCCAGTCGAACTGGTCGGTCTCCGCCGGACGCCGGATGTCGTCCGCGGCGCCGATCAGGGTGTCGGCGAACTTGGCGAAGAGCGTCGGGTACTCGGGCAGGTCGCGGCCCATCTCCTTGATGTGGTTCTGGTAGTTCAGCCCCACGCAGACGACCTTGCTCGGCCGCGGCACGACCGGCGCGAGGTCGGCGCCGGCGAGCGGGTGGCGCGGGCCGTCGGCCGCCGCGGCGCCCTCCAGGCCGCCGGGCGCGGCCAGCACCGCCCCGACGTCGGCCCGGCCCAGCTCGACGAGCTCGTCGCCCTCGACGCGGACGGCGGCGGTGCGGTGGTCGTCCAGACGGACGGTGGCGAGCTTCATCGGCTGTTCTCCTCGGTGCGGCTGCGGTACAGGCCGAGCCTGGTGAAGATCGGGGCGTCGCTGAACTGGAACAGGTCGAGCGCGCCGGAGTCGGAGTCGGAGGCCGACGCCTCCGAGCGGATCGACAGCGGCTGCCAGGACGGCACGACGAACAGGTCGCCGCGGCTCACCCGCCACGACCGGTCGCCGACGGTGACCTGGCCGGACCCGTCGAAGACCTGGTAGACCGACGAGCCGGTCTCCCGGTACGGCGCGGTCTCCACGCCCGTCGCGATCCGGTGGAACTGCGCCCGGATCGTCGGCAGCACGTCGCCGGCGGTCGCGGGGTCGGTGTAGCGGACCAGGGCGTGGCCGGGTTCGATCGTCCCCGCGTGCCCCTCCCGCTCCAGCGCGAGCTGGTCGGTCAGCGCGGCGTCGGTGTCGGTCCAGCGGTAGCAGAGCAACGGCGTGCCCTCGTGCCGGCGGAGCCGGGAGACCGGGGCCAGGCCGGGGTGCCCCCAGAGCCGTTCGGCGCGCGAACGGTCGGGGGTGGCGTGCTCCTCCTCGGTGAGGGTGTCCCGGCCGAAGTCGAAGAACTGCGCCTCGACGCCGTACTGGAACGGGATGTCGAGCCCGTCGATCCAGGCCATGGGCGTGTCGGCCGCGTTGTGGTGAGCGTGCCAGTGCAGGCCCGGCTGGGGGAGGAAGTCGCCGCGGCGCATCGGCACCGGGTCGCGCTCGACCACGGTCCACACGCCCTCGCCCTCGACGACGAAGCGGAAGGCGTTCTGGCTGTGCCGGTGCTCGGGGGCGTTCTCGCCCGGCATCAGGTACTGGATCGCGGCCCACAGGGTCGGCGTCGCGTACGGCTTGCCGCCCAGGCTGGGGTTGGCCAGCGCGATCGCCCGGCGCTCGCCGCCGCGGCCGACCGGGACCAGTTCACCGGCGCGGCCGGCGAGGTCGAGCAGCGTCCCCCACTCCCACCGGTGCGGCTGCGCGCTGGAGCGCGGGTGCGGCGGCATCAAATCGCCGATCTCCGTCCACAACGGGACGAGCAGCGCCTTCTCGAAGCCTCGGTAGAGGTCCTCCAGCTCCGGGCTGCGCGAGGGCTGGTCCGGCCGGTCGACGGCGGCGATCTTGACCGGCGAGCCGCCGGCGTTCACGTGGGGCATGGCCCCGACTATCCGCGCAGGCGTCCGCGCTGGAAAAGAGGATTCTGCACAGCGGAATTCATGTGCCAGGATCGGTTCCATGGCCAAGCTCATGAAGACCCCGCCGGCCTACGCGCCCACCAGCGTCGACCATGCCCTGCGGCTCGCGCAGATCCTCCAGCTCGACGAGGTGATCACCGTCTCGGCCGCCGCCGAGCGGCTCGGCGTGGCCCGCTCCACGGCCCACCGGCTGCTGACCGCGCTGGTGTACCGCGATTTCGCGGTGCAGAACGACGACCGCAGCTACCGGGTGGGCCCGGTCCTCGCACTGGCCGAGCGCGCGCAGTCCGACGTCGGCGCGCTGCGGGCGGCGGCGCTCGGCGAGATGCGGGCGCTGGTGGACCGGATCGACGAGACGGTGAACCTGAGCATCCGCACCGGGCGCAACGTGCGCTTCATCGCCTCGGTCGAGTGCGGGCAGGCCCTGCGGGTGGGCAGCCGTGAGGGCATGGTCTTCCCGGCCCACCAGGCCACCGGCGGCCTGGTGGCGCTGGCGGCCCTCTCCGACGAGGAGCTGGCGCAGCTCTACGCCCCCGGCGACCGGGGTGACCCGGCCGAGGAACTGCCCGACCTGGCGCGGCTACGGCGGGACCTGCGGTCCGTCCGGCGCAGCGGGGTCGCGCTCAACCTGGAGCGCACCGAGCGGGGCGTGGTCGCGGTGGGATGCCCGGTGAAGGGCCGCGACGGCGCGACCGGTGCGGCGCTGTCGATCTCGATGCCCAGCGTGCGCTACTCCCCGAACGGGATCAAACCCCTCGTCACCGCGCTCACGGCCGCGGCCGACGCGATCAGCCGCGCCCTCTGAGCCGCCCGCCCGCACGGCGTGTCCCTCTGCTCAGCCCGTTCACCGGAGGAGGTCGCGCCGGGTGAGCGTGCTGCCGAGCGCGGCCGCCGCCGCGCGCACCGCGGCCACGTGCCCCTCCGGCCGGAACCGGCCGGTGGGGCCGGCCACGCTGATCGCGGCGAGCGGCTCGTCACCGCGCCCCAGCACCGGCGCGGCGACGCACACCAGCCCGACGGCCGACTCCTCCGCCTCGAACGCGACCCCGGTCTCCGTGACGCGCCGCAACTGGCCGCGCAGGATGCTCGGCACGACGACGGTGTGCGGCGTACGCCGTTCCAGCGGCCCGGTCAGCACCTCGCGCCGCAGGTCGGGCGCGGCGTACGCGAGCAGCGCCTTGCCGATCGCGGTGCAGTGGAGCGGCATCCGGCCGCCGGTGCGCGAGGGCGCCCTGGCCTGGCGGTGGCCGCCGATCTTGGCGACGTAGACGACGTCGTGCCCCTCGCGCACGCCGAGGTGCACGGTCTCGTGGGTGCGTTCGTAGAGGTCCTGGAGGAACGGCATCGCCAGTTCGAGCAGGCTGCGTTCGACCGAGGCGAGCATGCCGAGCTCGAACAGGCCGCGGCTGGGCCGGTAACCGCCGTCGGCGCGGTCGAGCAGGCGGTTGGCGACCAGGTCGCCCGACAGCCGGTGGACGGTCGCCTTGTGCAGGCCGGTGCGCCGCACCAGCTCGGCGAGGCTGACGACCCGGTCGTCGGGCCGGAAGGCGCGCAGGATCGTCACCGCCTTGCCCAGCACGGTGTCGAGGTCGGCCCGATCGGTCACCGGCACAGCGTATCGCTGAACGAGACGATGTGCTGGTTGGGGCGGCATCCTGCCTGCACAGTGGGGGGATGAACGAGACCAACGGGCTCGCCGCCGCGAGCCCGTCCGACATCGCCGCCGCGGCCGAGCGGCTGGCCGGCGCCGCCGCGTCCGGCGTGCCGTGCTCCCCCGTGCGGGATCTGATCGGCCGCGACGACCTGGCCGCCGCGTACGCCGTCCAGGCCGCGCTGGCCGCCTCCCGGCTGGCCGCCGGCGCGCGGATCACCGGACGCAAGATCGGCCTGACGTCGGAGGCGGTGCAACGCCAGCTCGGCGTCGACCAGCCCGACCTGGGCGTGCTGTTCGAGGACATGGCCTACGCCGACGGCGACACGATCCCGATCGGCCGGGTCCTCCAGCCGCGGGCCGAGGCGGAGATCGCGTTCGTGCTCCGCGCCGACCTGGACGCCGGCCCCCTCGACGCCCCCCAGGTCCGCGCCGCGATCGCGTACGCCGTCGCCGCGCTGGAGATCTGCGGCAGCCGGATCGCCGGGTGGGACATCTCCTTCGGCGACACGGTCGCCGACAACGCCTCCTCGGGCGCCTACGTCCTCGGGACGGAACGCCGCACCCTCGACGAGTTCGACCCGGTGGACGTCGCGATGTCGATGAGCATCGGCGGCGAGGAGGTCTCCACCGGCACCGGCGCGGCCTGCCTGGGCGACCCGATCGAGGCGGTCGTGTGGCTGGCCCGCATGGCCCGCGACCTCGGCGAGCCGCTGCGTGCAGGCCAGGTCGTCCTGTCCGGCGCGCTCGGCCCGATGCGGCCGGTCGCCGCCGGCGACACCGTCACCGCCACCCTGTCCGGCCTCGGCACCGTGACGGTCCGCTTCACCGAAGGAGCAGCAGCATGAGCAGGACGAAGGTCGCGATCATCGGCTCGGGCAACATCGGCACCGACCTGATGATCAAGGTGTTGCGCGGCTCGCGCCACCTGGAGATGGGCGCCATGGTCGGCATCGACCCGGCGTCCGACGGCCTGGCCCGCGCCGCCCGGATGGGCGTCCCG
Organism: Nonomuraea rhodomycinica; assembly: GCF_013363995.1. GTDB lineage: Bacteria > Actinomycetota > Actinomycetes > Streptosporangiales > Streptosporangiaceae > Nonomuraea > Nonomuraea rhodomycinica. The sequence continues at coordinate 26,617 of NZ_JABWGO010000018.1, forward strand.
ACGACGTCCGAAGGCGTCGACGGCCTGATCGCGCTGCCGGGCTTCGCCGAGATCGGGATCGTCTTCGACGCCACCTCGGCCAAGGCGCACGAGGTGAACGCCGCCAAGCTGCTCCCGCTCGGCAAGCGGCTGATCGACCTGACCCCGGCGGCGATCGGCCCCTACGTCGTCCCCGCCGTCAACCTCGACGAGCATCTCGACGCGCCCGACGTGAACATGGTCACCTGCGGCGGCCAGGCCACGATCCCGATCGTCGCCGCCGTGAGCCGGGTGGCGCCCGTCGAGTACGCCGAGATCGTCGCGTCCATCGCCTCGAAGTCGGCCGGGCCGGGCACCCGGGCCAACATCGACGAGTTCACCGAGACCACCTCGGCCGCCATCGAGCAGATCGGCGGGGCGCGCCGCGGTAAGGCGATCATCATCCTCAACCCGGCCGACCCGCCGCTGATCATGCGGGACACCGTCCTGTGCCTGGTCGCGGCGCCGGACCCGGCCGTCCACGACGAGATCCGCCGGTCGGTCGAGAAGATGGTCGCCGACGTCGCCGCCTACGTCCCCGGCTACCGGCTCAAGCAGCAGGTGCAGATCACCGAGGTGCCCGCCGACCAGCCGGTGGAGACGCTGCTGGCCGCCGGCGCGGCTCGGCCCACCCACCAGGTGTCGGTCTTCCTCGAGGTCGAGGGCGCCGCGCACTATCTCCCGGCCTACGCCGGCAACCTCGACATCATGACCTCCGCCGGCCTGCGGGTCGCGGAACGCATCGCCGCATGGAAGGCGGGCCTTCGATGACCACCCCGATCTTCGTCCAGGACGTCACCCTGCGCGACGGCATGCACGCCGTCCGCCACCGCATCGGCCTGGAGGACGTCAAGCGCATCGTCACCGCGCTGGACCGGGCCGGCGTCGACGCGATCGAGGTCGCGCACGGCGACGGCCTGGCCGGCGGGTCGCTCAACTACGGTCCCGGCTCGCACACGGACTGGGCGTGGATCGAGGCGGCCGCGTCGGTGCTGCGGCGCGCCCGCCTGACCACGCTGCTGCTGCCGGGCGTCGGCACCGTCCACGAGCTGAAGCGTGCCTACGACCTCGGCGTGCGGTCCGTCCGGGTCGCCACGCACTGCACCGAGGCCGACATCTCCGCCCAGCACATCGCCGCGGCCCGCGAGATCGGCATGGACGTGTCCGGGTTCCTGATGCTCTCCCACATGGCCCCGCCCGAGGAGCTGGCCCGGCAGGCCAAGCTCATGGAGTCCTACGGCGCGCACTGCGTCTACGTCACCGACTCCGGCGGCCGGCTCACCATGAACGACGTGGCCGCGCGGGTCCGCGCGTACCGCGACGTGCTCGACGCCGGGACCGAGATCGGCATCCACGCCCACGAGAACCTCTCGCTGTCGGTCGCCAACTCCGTCGTCGCGGTCGAGAACGGCGTCCACCGGGTCGACGCGTCGCTGGCCGGTCACGGGGCGGGCGCGGGCAACTGTCCCCTGGAGGCGTTCGTCGCGGTCGCCGACCTGTCGGGCTTCGAGCACCGGTGCGACCTGTTCCAGCTCCAGGACGCCGCGGACGACATCGTCCGCCCGCTGCAGGACCGTCCGGTGCGGGTCGACCGGGAGACGCTCACCCTCGGGTACGCCGGCGTGTACTCGTCGTTCCTGCGGCACGCGGAGGCCGCCGCCGCGCGGTACGGCGTCGACGTGCGCGACATCCTGATGGAGTGCGGCCGCCGCCGGCTGGTCGGCGGCCAGGAGGACATGATCGTCGACATCGCCCTCACGCTCGCCGCCGGGTGCGAGCAGCAGTCGGCCTGACCGTCAGCCGCCGGGCGCGCCCCGGCGGCCGGCGATCAGCGACTCGCCGATCGCCACCAGGGCGTCGGCGAGCTGCTCCATGAACTCCGCGATCGGCTTGCCGTCCCCGGACTGGAGCGAGACGAAGGCGCCGTCGAATCCGGCCATGCCGAAGTGGGCGAGGGCGTCCGCGACCGCGTCCGCGGCCGCCTCGCCCTCGCCGGCGAACGACGAGCGGATCATGTGCCGCATCAGCTCGCGGCCCTCGCCGCGGACGTCGATGACGGTCCGCATCGCCTCCGGGGCCTCGTCGGCCTCCTTGCTCATCACCAGCACCAGCAGCAGGCGGAGAAACTCCTCGTGGTGCACGAAGACCTCGCCGGTCCGGCGCAGGTACCAGCCCAGGCGTTCGCGGGGGGTGCCGCCCGCCGGCGGGTCGCGGTGGGCCTCGCGCATCGCCTCGAAGAAGCCCCGCGCCCCCTGGGCCATGACGGCCGACAGCAGCCCCGCCTTGGACTCGAAGTGGTGGTAGAAGGCGCTCTTGGGCAGGCCGGTCTCCTTCACGAGCGTCGAGATCGACGTCCCGGCGTAGCCGCGCACGGACATCACCCGGGCGGCCGCGTCGAGGATCTCCTGCCGGGACCGGCGGCCGCGGCTGTTTCCGGTGTGCGCCTCCCGCGCCGACTTCTCCACCAGCCGAATTCTAGGGATCCCGGGACGGCGGCTCGTCCGGCGGGCCGGCCGGAGGCGGACGCGGTCCGGGTAACCGGTTCGTGGACAGGTCTTGACACGTCGCCGCAGGGCGTTGTTAGTCTCCTCACGATTGGACCGAACGTTCGGTCCAAAAGTGCGGCATCGGATCACCGGCGGCCGAGAACGGAGTCAGCGCATGACCGACAGCTACGACGCGGACGTCGCGATCGTCGGGTACGGCCCGACCGGCGTGATCGCCGCGCTCACCCTCGCCAGGTACGGCGTGTCCGCCGTCGCCCTGGAACGGGACACGGACATCTACCCCCGGGCACGGGCCGTGACCGTCAACGACTGGACGATGCGGATCTTCCAGGACCTGGGCATCGACGAGCGGATCGAGAAGAAGATCGACCCCCAGCGGGCCCTGCGCTGGGTCACCTACGGCGGCCTGGAGATCATGCGGATCGAGCACCCGCCCTCGACGCTGGGCCGCAAGGCGCGCTTCTACAACATCTACCAGCCGACCATGGAGGCCGAGCTGCGCGCGGCCGCGCAGGAGCACGGCGACCGCATCACCGTCCACTACGGCGCCGACGTCACGGGCGTCGCCCAGGACGCCGACGGCGTCACCGTCACCTCCACGGACACCGCGACCGGCCGGACGCGCACCACCCGCGCCCGGTACGCGATCGCCGCCGACGGCGGCGCCAGCACGATCCGCGGCGAGGTGGGCTGCCGCCTGCTGGGCGACACCAACGACGTCACCTGGGTGGTCATCGACTGCCGCGTCAAGCGCTGGTGGCCCGACCGGGACTTCCTGACGTTCTGGTCGGACAAGGAGCGACCGGTCGTCGACATCGCGCTCTCCGCCGGCAACCACCGGTGGGAGATCCCGCTCAAGCCGGAGGAGTCCCCCGCGGACTACCCGACCAGCGCCGAGGTCTGGCCGCTGCTGAAGGCGCTGGGCGTCACCGAGCAGGACGTCGAGATCCACCGGCACGCCTTCTACAAGCACCACGTCCGGATGTGCGACACCTGGCGCCAGGGCCGGGTGTTCCTGGCCGGGGACGCGGCCCACCTGATGCCGCCGTGGGCCGGCGCGGGGATGCAGTCCGGCATGCGCGACGCCCACAACCTGGGCTGGAAGCTCGCCCGCGTGATCAGAGGCGAGCTGCCCGAGAGCTGGCTGGACACCTACGAGGCCGAACGGCGTCCGAACACCGCCTTCTACACCGGCCTCGCCGTCCAGCTCGGACGGGTCATCAAGCAGGAACTGTCCGAGGAGGAGCAGGCCGCGATGAACGCCGTCCCCCAGGGCACGGTCACCCCGTACGAGCCGCCGCTCACCGCGCCGCCCGTACTCGAAGGCGGCTGGATCAGGGGGCCGCTGGGGGACGCCAGCATCGTCGGCCGGATGGTCCCGCAGCCGGTGGCCGGCGACGCCACGGGCCGGATGGCCCGCCTGGACGACCTGCTCGGCGACGGCTTCGTGCTGCTCGGCGACGACGTCGACCCGGCGACCCTGCTGACGGCGGAGGAGAGGGCCGGCTGGGACGCGCTCGGCGCCCGCTACCTCGCCGTACGGCCGAAGACCGCCTACACGCAGGGGCCGGAGGAGCTGGTCGACCTCGACGAGATCCTGCTGCCCTGGCTGCGCAGGTACGGCGTCCGCGCCGTGGCCGTCCGTCCCGACAAGTTCGTCGCCGCGGCCGACGTCAGCGGCCTGGCCGTACCCGCCTGAACCCGTCACCCGAGAGGAGAAGAGAGATGTCCGGAGTCAAGGAGCTCGGTTACGTCGTCTACGAGGTCAGCGACCTCGCCGACTGGGAGCACTTCGCCGTCGAGCTGCTGGGGATGCGCTTCGGCGAGAAGACCGACGGCGGCTTCACCCTGCGCACCGACGAGAAGGCCCACCGCTGGATCGTCACCGGCGGCCCTGCCGACGACCTGGTGGCCACCGGCTACGAGGTCTCCGACGCCGCCGCGCTGGACGCCCTGGTGGACAAGGTCCGCGCGGCCGGCGTCGAGGTCACCGAGGGAGACGACGCCCTCGCCGCCGCCCGCAAGGTCGAGCGCGTCTTCGTCACCGCCGACCCCATGGGCAACCGGGTCGAGCTGGTCACCGGCCTGGCCGACGCCGCCACCCCGTTCGAGTCGCCGAAGCTGCTCGGCGGGTTCGTGACCGGCGCCGGCGGCGCGGGCCACCAGGTGCTGCTGGCCCACGGCGTCTCCCGGGAGGAGTACCTGCACTTCTACATCGACCTGCTCGGCTTCAAGGTCAGCGACGTCATCGTCGAGGAGCTCGCCCCGGGCGTGGTCGCCGACCTGATCTTCCTGCACTGCAACGGCCGCCACCACACCGTGGCCTTCGGCGACCTGCCCTCGCCGAAGAAGACCCACCACTTCATGGTCGAGGTGACCGACATCCGCGACGTCGGCCTGGCCTACGACCGATGCATGGACGCCAGGCAGCCGTTCGAGATGACGCTCGGGATGCATCCGAACGACCACATGTTCAGCTTCTACGTCCACACCCCCTCCGGCTTCAGCGTCGAGTACGGCTGGGGCGGACTGATCATCGACGACGCGACGTGGGAGGTGAAGACGCTCGACAAGCTGCACAGCTGGGGCCACCGCCCCCCGGGCGTCGTCGCCGGGCTGCTGGCCGCCGCGCCCGCGCCGAACGGGAAGGACCACTGATGGCACTCGACGCCAAGGACATCGCACGCACCGTCCGGACCAAGGACTGGAAGCTGCGCTACTACGAGGCGGGCTCCGGCCATCCGGTCGTGCTGCTGCACGGCAGCGGGCCGGGCGCCACGGGCTGGAGCAACTTCGCCGGCAACATCGAGGCGCTGGCCGAGCACTTCCACGTCCACGCCGTCGACATGCCCGGCTGGGGCGAGTCGGACCCGGCGACCGTCGACCGGCTCGACCACGTGGAGGCGGCGATCCAGTTCCTGGACGCCCTCGGCATCGAGCGGGCCGCGTTCGTCGGCAACTCGATGGGCGGGCAGACCTCGCTACGGCTGGCCACCGAGCATCCCGGCCGGATCTCGCACCTGATCACCATGGGACCGCCGGTCGGCCGGATCCCCACGCTGTTCGGCGCCGGCGACGGCCCGTCCGAGGGGCTGAAGGTGCTGATCGAGGCGTACCGGGACGCCAGCCCGGAGAACATGCGCCGGCTCGTCGAGATCATGGTCTACGACAAGGCGCGGTTCGCCACCCCCGAGCTGTGCCAGGCCCGTTCGGACGCCGCACTCGCCCGCCCCGACCACCTGCGCAACTACGTGGACGGCCTGCCGAAGGGCGCCCCGCTGCCCAAGTGGGTCAAACCGGAGCTACTGCCGACGATCCAGGTGCCGACCCTGCTCATCCACGGCCGCGACGATCGGGTCGTGTCGTTCGAGACCTCCCTGTACCTGCTGGCCAACATCCCGGACAGCCGGCTGGTGCTGCTCAACCGCTGCGGGCACTGGGCGATGATCGAGCACGCCGACGAGTTCAACCGGTTGGTCGCCGACTTCATCGCGAACAACTGACCCCAGGGGCGGGCCGCTACCTTCCCGCGCCCAGGGCGAGGCCGGCGACGACGCGGCGGGCCGGCACGACCGATCAGACTCGGGACCGCCGATCGTCGCGCCGCGTCGATGGCCACCACGACCCATGACTCCTGGCGTGCTTGCGTCTGTTGACACAGAGAACCAGACGAAACAGAACTGGCAGCCAGGAGGACTGGTGGCAACTCACAACCTGCCCAGCCCAAGGCCGTGTTCTGTGGATCTGGAAGCAGGGTTGGACCTGCGGATTCGCCGATCCGGGCAGCATGGTGAGCTCGGGTGCGGCTCGATGGGTACATGGTTCGTCGCCATGAGTCAACGGATGCCGCCTGGGAACGTATCGCGCCGCTGCTGCCGGCCAATCCAGGACCGGGCGGGTCTGCGTCGACTCGACCATCGTGCGGGCCCACCAGCACGCCGCGGGTGCCAAGCAGGATGATCCAGCCAGTCACTCGCCTCGGTGGCGGCCGTGGAGCCTGCGCCGTACAGGCCGTCCACGTCGACGTCGCGCCCTTCATGTACGGCTTGCCTTGGTGTAGACGAGGTCCGGGACCAGGCGACGGGTTTGGCAAGCTCGCCGTGGAGCTCGGCCTTCACCAGGGCGAGGAAGTGGTTCCCTTGGAAGCCGGCGCAGGGGTCGGTGTGCGAGCCGGTGCCCGGGTACGCGCGGCGATGTCAACGTGCGCGCAGAACCCCTTTCGATCGGCGCGGACCTCGGCCGGGGGCAGGTGCTTGATTCTTCGGCGAGATGCCCGCTGCCCACCAGATCGCTTTCGGCCTGCTCGCCTTGGCTGGTGGTACGGGGTTGGTCTGGCCGTCCCCCAAAAAGTCTGGGCAAAACAGACCTCTCGGCGGTTCTTCGGGTTTCTGCGCGGATTTGACGGACCCCAAACTGTCGGCTGAGACCCGTCTCGGATTGCCGGCTACTCGACGCGGCCGCGAAGTCGGCTTTCGAGGTAAGGGGCGCTCGGCCGACCAGCGTCAGGCCGCGCCGGGCGGCCTCGGCTTCCAGCCCAGCTAGGGGTACGGCCGAGATACGGCGTTAGGGTGCCATGCAGTGCGCTGGACCCGCACCACGAGTGTGCCCGCACCGCCACCCCGGTCGCGCGCAGTTCCCGGGCCAGAGTGACCGCCTTGTCGAGTTCGCGATATCACCGCACAAGTCTCATGATCATCCTCGTTTGGGGCTCATGACACGTTTCTTACGGGCGTCTCTGTTGCGAGGGCCGATTTCCGCCGGTGCTCTCGCGGCAGGGGACGGAAGCATCGGTGCCCGATGTCGACGGCGTCTGGAGAAGCCGGCCGTCCGATCGGGTGCCCCGGAAGGCCCGGCCTTGCGGGGGGAAGGGGGAAGGTCGATGCGACCGCAGTCGTCCGGAGGCGGACGAGGGCAAGGAGGCGGAGGAGGTGGGCGGGGATGGATGATCGTGCTGTCGGCCCAGTTCATGATCATGCTGGACGCGTCGATCGTCACGGTCGCACTGCCGGACATCCAGCATCACCTCGGCTTCTCCGCGTCAGGTGTGCAGGCCGTCGTCACCGCCTACAACGTCGCGTTCGGAGGCGCGCTCATTCTCGGTGGCAGGGTCGGGGACCTCTTCGGGCGGCGTCGTCTCTTCGTCCTGGGCATGGTCGGGTTCGCGCTGTCCTCCTTGCTGTGCGGCTTGTCCGTGGATGCCGCCATGCTCGTGACCTGCCGTGTCCTGCAGGGCCTGTCGGCGGCGGCCATCGCTCCGACCGCGTTGGCCCTGCTGGCCGATGCGTTTCCCGAAGGGGCGGCGAGGGCGCGGGCGATGAGCAGGTTCGGGATCGCCACCGTGCTGGGCTTCGTCGGCGGTCTGGTGTTCAGCGGGCTGCTGGTGGACTCGTTTGGCTGGCAGAGCGTCTTCTACGTCACGGTGCCGGTCGGCGCCCTGATGGCGGTCTTGGTTCCCCGTCTCGTCGCGCCGTCTCCGGTGGCCGCGCGACGTGGCCGGCTCGATGTGCTGGGCGCGGTGCTGATCACCGTGGGGGTCGCGCTGGTCGTCGTCGCGCCGACCCGGGCGAGCGCCCAGGGGTGGACGTCTCCTCAGTGTGTCGTCCCCTTGGCCGCCGGACTGGGCGTGCTGGCGCTCTTCGTTGTCGTGGAGCACCGCCACCCCGATCCGCTGGTCCGTCTCGGGCTGTTCCGGTCGGGCTTGCTGCGGGCCGCCAACGTCGTGACGCTGGCCTCGGGGCTGCTGTCCGGTTCGGCGTATCTCCTGGTCACGTTGTACCTGCAGGAGGTCATGGGGCGCACACCGGTGCAGGCGGGGCTCATCGTGGCGCCCATCGGGCTGGTGAACGTCATATGGGGCGTGTTCCTCGGACGGCTGATCCCGCGGATCGGCCTGGCGGCGTCGCTGGCCGGCGCCCCCGTGTGCGCCGGCCTGCTGGTCGCCCTGGTCGCGTCGCAGGTGGCGGTGGCACAGAACCTGGTGCTGTTCGGGCTGGCGCTGTTTCCCATGGGCATGGCGACCCTCGCCACCACGGTCAGCTCCACCATCGCCGCCACGGCGGGGGTCACGCCTCGTGAGCAGGGCTTGGCGGCGGGGGTGCGGCAGACCTCCTTCCAGCTCGGCATCGCGCTCGGCGTCGCCGTGCTGCTCTCGCTGGCGTCCAGCCGGACCAGCGCGCTGGAGGGCAAGGGCATCGCGCACGTGCAGGCCCTCACGGCCGGATACCGGACGGCCATGTATGTGCTCGCCGCACTGGTGATCGCAGCGGGCGTCGTCACGTTCGCGGAGGTGCGCAACCACAGCAGAGCCCTCGCTTCCACGTGAACCTCACTCACGCCCTTCCATCGCCGAGGTTCGGGAGTTTCTCCATGTGAGAGACGGCCCGGCGAAGGAGCGGAATGGTGACCGACCCGCCTCCTACGAGGGCGATCTGCAGCGCCTCCAGCACCTGGTCACGAGCGACCCGCTCTTCGTCACATCGTTCGAGGTGATGGTAGACGCATTCCTCGCAGTCCTTCATCACGGACACCACGAGGCCGAGCAGTTCCTTGACCGAGACGGGCAGGGCGCCGGGCGCGTACGCTGCTCCGTCCAGCGAGAAGAAGGACTCGAACAACGGGCCGCTGCCGCGCAGGCGCTCATTTCCGTCGGCTCTGTACCTGCGGAAAGCTTCCGGAGAGGGAGAAGGAGAGGGAGAAGGTGTCATGGGGATCCTCTTCTGCCGATTGGTTGAGTACCGATGGTGAGAGGCGCCTCCGGAGACCGGCGCGACGGTCGTGTCGGCCGCGGTTTCGCCCGCGAGTACACCCTGGAGGACGCTATGCCGTGCAGAAGTCGACGAGTGCGCGTGCGACCTGACCGGGCGCGTTCTCCATGGGGATGTGTCCGGCGTCCGGGATACGCAGGAGTGTGGTGTGCGGGATCTCCGAGGCGAACCGCTCGGCGTACTCCACCTTCTGGAAGCCGTCGTCCTCGCCCCAGATCAGCAGCTTGGGTGTCGCGTTCCGCCGGAGGGCGGGGACGACGTCCCGGGTGTAGCGGTTGTCGGCTGCGCCCGCCATGGCCATCCAGGAGCGGCACACCCGCGCGTCGGTCCACGGGTGCAGATAGTCCGTTATCCGCTGCTCCGTGGCGGCACCGGCCAGCGCTTCTGTCACGGCTTTCCGGCGGGCGGCGAGGATCTCGTCGGCGGTGGTCGCGGCCACGACCGCCGGGTCTCGGAACCGGGCCACGCCGGGCACCGGCCAGGAGTCGTAGGTGACCGAGTTGACCAAGGCCAGCCGGGACACCTCCAGCCGATCGTGGACGAGGAGGTGCTGGGCGACAGCGCCCCCGATGTCATGACCCGCCACGGCGATCGGCCCGGACAGCTTCAGCGCGGAGGCGAAGCGCGCCACCCAGTCCGCGAGGGCCGGGACCGTGCCCGTTTCCAGGGTGAGCTCGCCTCCCGAGCGCCCGAGCCCGGGAAGGTCGACCGCGACGGGTCGTAGCCCGGCCGCGCCCAGACGGTCCATCACCGGAAGCCAGACCCGGCTCCAGTACGTTCCGTGCAGCAGGAGCACGGCCGGGCCGTCCCGCTCCACGGTCACATAGCTGGCCGGCTCGCCGTCGACCTGGATCTCGGTCCGCAGCACCGTCGATTCGCTGATTTCGCTCATGGGCCCACTGTGGCCGAGGCCGGCCTGCCGGGCCGAGAGTCTGGAATGTCACCTACAGGTACATTCTTGCCATGTCGCTTCATCGCGTGGTGGCCCTGCTCACCCCGCCGCAGTCGCCCTTCGAGCTGGCCTGCGCCTTCGAGGTCTTCGGCATCGCCCCGCCGGACGCGCCGCCCCGCTACAGCTTCCGGGTCTGCGCCGAGCACCCCGGACCACTGCCGACCGGCGCCGGCTACTCGATGCTCGTCGAGGCGGGGCTGTCCGCTCTGCGGGAGGCGGACACCGTGGTCGTCCCGGGCCGGCAGCCTCCCGACGCGCCGGTGTCGCCGGACGTCATCGAGGCGCTGCTGGGCGCCCACCGGCGCGGGGCCAGGATCGTCGCGATCTGCACGGGGGCGTTCATCCTCGCTCAGGCCGGACTGCTCGACGGCCGCCGCGCCACCACCCACTGGCGCAGCGCCGCCCGGTTCGCCGCCGCCTTCCCCGAGGTGCCCCTGGATCCGGAGGTGCTCTTCGTGGACCACGGCGACGTGGCGACCAGTGCCGGGACCGGCGCGGGCATCGACCTGTGCCTGCACCTGGCGCGTTCCGACCACGGGGCGGCGTACGCCTCCCAGATCGCCCGGCGCATGGTCCTGCCGCCGCACCGGGAAGGCAGCCAGCTCCAGTACGTCACACAGCCCGCACCGGCCAGAACGAACGAGTCGTTGGCGCCACTGCTGGAGTGGGCCACCACCCGCCTCGACACCAGACTGACCCTCGACCATCTCGCCGAACGCGCCGGCCTGTCCAGCCGAACCCTCGCCCGGCGGTTCAGCGAACAGCTCGGCACCAGCCCGGGACAGTGGCTGCTCAGCCGGCGCCTCGATGCGGCACGGATACTGCTGGAACAGACCGACCTTCCGGTGGAGGCCATCGCCACCCGGGTCGGACTCGCCTCGGCGGTCAACCTGCGTCGCCGGTTCCGGGCGCAGCTCGGCACCACACCCGGCGCCTACCGGCGGACCTTCGGCGAGACCTGACGGCGCAGGTGGGCGTCCACGCACGCGCGGGTGGGAGGACGTCGTGGACCGTGCAGGGCGCGGGCCGGGCCTCGGAGCCGCAGGGCGCGGGTCAGAGGGCGCTGCCCTTCTTCCACTCGGAGAACGGCATCTGCCAGAAGCCCCAGCCGTTGTTCCACTCCAGCTTGCGGCTGGTGCCGGTGATGTCGACGACGTCGCCGCGCTGCATGGTGTCGTGGAACCACTTGGCCTGGTCGGGCCGGGCGTTGACGCAGCCGTGGCTGACGTTGGCGCGGCCCTGGGCCCAGACGTTGTCCTTGGCGTGGACGTACTCGCCGGAGTTGGAGATGCGGACCGCGTGGTTGATCATGACGTCGTAGTAGCCCGGGTCGCCCTTCTTGCGGCCCGGCGAGATCATCCGGACGGGGTTGCCGCGCTCCATGGTGAGGTGGACGCCGGAGGTGGTGGTGTACTCGCGGGTGTCGCCCTTGCCGGCGCTGATGCGCATGGTCTGCACCCGCTTGTTGTCCTTGTAGACGTACATCATGTGGGTGCGGGTGTTGACCTTGCTGATGACCTTCGCGCCGATCTTGAGGTCGGCGGTGTAGTCCTTGACGCCGTAGGTGCCCTTGCCGGCCTTGACGCCCTCGATGTCGGCGGTGAAGGTGATCTTCTGGTGGGCCGGCCAGTAGGTGGCGGTGCGGTAGATGACGACGGTGTCGTTGATCCAGCGCCACGCGCCCTTGACGGGCTTCTCCGCCTCGACCTTCAGCGCCCGCTCGACGTTGGCCTTCTGCGTGACCGGCTGGTTGAAGGTGACGATGATGGGCGCGCCGACGCCGAGCGTCTCGCCCTTGGCGTTGGGGGTGACGTCGGCGACCTGCAGCGGGCGCTCGGGCTTGATCGTGGTGAAGGCGCTGGTGGCGGTGGTGACGCCGGACTTGGCGGTGACCGTGTAGCCGGTGGAGGGCTTGAGCGTGCCCTTGGAGACCCAGCGGGTCTTGTCGGCGTTGAAGGTGCCCGTGATCTCGTCGTCGTCGTCCTTGCCCTGGACGCTGATCTCGTCGAGCGTGCCGCCGGACGCGGTGACGACGATCTTCTTGTCGGGGCTGACCTTCGCGTTGCCCTCGGCGGGCGATATGGTGATCGTCGGCGCCTGCGGCGTGGCGGACGTGGTGGCGTCGGGCGCGCCGGCGTTGCCCGTGGCGGCGTTGCCGCTCGAGCACGAAGCCGTCAGGGCGGCTGCGGCGAGCAGCGCCATGCCCGCGGTGGGCTTCTTCCAACCAGACGCGATGTTCAAGTCTGTCCTCTCCCCCATGGCAGTCAGTCAAAACTGCACCCAAAAAACCTTAATGCCGATGCATGTATGACGCGGATTCGTTTGGGAGAGTTCGGTCACATTTAGATCACTTATTGCGGTCAACCGCAGGTCAGGGCCGGGTCAAGCGCAGGTAAAGACGGGTCAGCCGCGCGAGATGCGGTGCGTGAGGCTGGTGTGACGCCGCCCGGCGCCCTTGGTGCGCACCGCCTGCGCCAGCGCGCGGCGCGAGCCGACGATGACCACCAGCCGCTTGGCCCGGGTGATGGCGGTGTAGAGCAGGTTGCGCTGCAGCATCATCCAGGCGCTGGTGGCCAGCGGGATCACCACGGCCGGGTACTCGCTGCCCTGCGAGCGGTGGATGGAGACGGCGTAGGCGTGGGCGAGCTCGTCGAGCTCGTCGAAGGCGTACTCGACCTGCTCGTCCTCGTCGGTCAGGACGGTGAGCTTGTGCTCGTCGGGGCGCAGGTCGGTGACGACGCCGACGGTGCCGTTGAAGACGCCGGCGGCGCCCTTGTCGTAGTTGTTGCGCAGCTGGGTCACCTTGTCGCCGACGCGGAAGACGCGCCCGCCGTAGCGGCGTTCGGGCATGCCCTCGCGGGCGGGGGTGAGCGCCTCCTGCAGGGCGAGGTTGAGGGCGCCCGCGCCGGCGGCGCCACGGTGCATGGGCGCCAGCACCTGCACGTCGCGGCGCGGGTCGAGGCCGAACCTGCGGGGGATGCGGCGGGCGACGACGTCCACGGTGAGCTGGGCGATCTCCTCGGGCTCCTCGCAGGGGAACAGGAAGAAGTCCTTCATGCCCTCCAGCACGGGGTGGCGGCCGGTGTTGACGCGGTGGGCGTTGACGACCACGCCGGACTCCTGCGCCTGGCGGAAGATCTGGGTCAGCCGTACGCGGGGGATGTCGTCGGCGGCGAGCAGGTCCTTGAGCACCTCGCCCGCGCCGACCGAGGGAAGCTGGTCGACGTCGCCCACGAACAGCAGGTGCGCGCCCGGCGCGACGGCCTTGACCAGCTTGTTGGCCAGCAGCAGGTCGAGCATGGACGCCTCGTCCACCACGACCAGGTCGGCGTCGAGCGGGTTGTCGCGGTCGAAGGTGGCCTCACCGCCGGGGCGCAGTTGCAGCAGCCGGTGGACGGTGGTCGCCTCGTGGCCGGTCAGCTCGGCCAGGCGCTTGGCGGCGCGGCCGGTGGGGGCGGCCAGGATGACGCGGGCCCGCTTGGCGCGGGCCAGGGTGACGATGGAACGGACGGTGAAGCTCTTGCCGCAGCCGGGCCCGCCGGTCAGCACGGCGACCTTGTGCGTCAGGGCCAGCCGGACGGCCTGGCGCTGCTCGGGGGCCAGCTCGGCGCCGGTCTGCTCGGCCAGCCACGTCTCGGCGCGCTCCCAGTCGACGTCGGCGAACGCCCTGAGCCGGTCGTGGCCGCCGCGCAGCAGGCTCAGCAGACCGCCGGCCAGCGACAGCTCGGCCCGGTGGAAGGGCGGCAGGTAGACGGCGGGCACGACGTTGTCGCCGGCCGGGATCTCCTCGCGCACCACGCCCTCGGCGGCGACCAGCTCGTCCAGGCAGGTGGTGACCAGCGCGGCGGGCACGTCCAGGATCTTGACGGCGTCGGCGACGAGATTGGGGGCGGGCAGGTAGCAGTGACCGTCGTCGGCGGCCTGCGACAGGGTGTAGCGCAGGCCGGCCTTGACCCGCTCCGGGCTGTCGTGCGGGATGCCGACGGCCTGGGCGATGGTGTCGGCGGTCTTGAAACCGATGCCCCACACGTCGTCGGCGAGCTGGTACGGGCGGGTGCGCACGACCGTGACGGACTGCTCGCCGTACTGCTTGAAGATGCGCACGGCGATCGAGGTGGACACGCCGACGCCCTGGAGGAAGATCATCACCTCTTTGATGATCTTCTGTTCCTCCCAGGCGGCGGCGATCATCTTGGTCCGCTTGGGGCCGAGGCCCGGCACCTCGACCAGGCGTTCGGGCGCGGTCTCGATGACCTCCAGCGTGTCGGTGCCGAAGTGGTCGACGATCCGCTCGGCCATCTTCGGGCCGATCCCCTTGATCAGGCCCGAGCCGAGGTAGCGGCGGATCCCCTGCACGGTGGCGGGCAGCACGGTGGTGTACGACCACACCTCGAACTGGCGGCCGTAGCGGGGATGGGAGGTCCAGCGTCCGCTCAGCCGCAGCGACTCCCCCACCTGGGCGCCGAGCAGGGGGCCGACCACGGTCAGCAGCTCCGAGCCGGTGCGCTCGGTGGCCACGCGGGCGATCGTGTAGCCGGTCTCCTCGTTGGCGTAGGTGATGCGCTCAAGGACGGCGTCCAGCGAAGCAGCGTGTGAAGCATCGGCACCGGCCCGCACGCGACATCCCCTTTCCCGTCGCCCTTGTCGCAGTCAGCGTAGAGCAGCCCGGTCCTTCGTCCGCGCGGCCAGGACGACGAGCAGCCCCGCGACGGTCCCGGCGAAGTACGGCGACGGCACCAGCAGGACGCCCCCCACCGCGCACCACGCCGCCAGGCCCCAGCCGATGCCGGCGGGCACGGCCACCCCGCGTCCCGCCAGCCGCCAGGTCAGGCACCCCAGGAGGACCAGAGGGACGGCGAAGCTGCCCGGGCCGGCCCAGAAGGTGAGCGCGTTGCGCAGGGAGCCGGCGGTCCCGGTGGACAGGTCGAGCGGGACGGCCGCCCACACCCCCCGATCCGCCCAGCCGGCGACGTCCGTCCAGGCGGTCATCGCCACCAGGGACAGGTGCCCGAGCCCCAGCACGACCATGATCCCGCTCGCCCAGCGCAGCAGCCGTCTCCCGGACTTCATCGTGAGGTCCCCTCTTCTCCGTCGTGGTGGCGCTCGCGCCAGGCCTGCTCCCATTGCCGGGTCAGGGCCGGGTAGACGACGAGGTGGCGGAACGGCGCGATGGCGGCCATGTAGAGCCGCCCGAACAGCCCGTTGGGCTTGACGAGCACGGTCATCCGCAGCTCGTGGTCGCCGTCCGCCCCCCGCACCCAGCCGAGATGCATCAGGGTGTGCACGGTCTTGTTCGCCAGCTCGCGGACGGCCTCCGTGTCGAGCTCGTAGACCGCCTTGAGCGGCATGTGCTCGTCGTCCGGGCCGCGAGGAGCGTCACGGAGGTCGTCCGGCAGGCGGTCGCGCAGCGAGGCGACCCGCCGGCCGACGCCCGACGACGGCTCGTCCCAGCCGAGCAGCGCGCCGAGCTTCCACCGGAGGTCGAACAGGAACCGCGCCGGCTGGGGTTGCCTCGCGAGCCGGCCGTGCTCGCGCAACGCCGCGAGCATGACCGGGAAGTCGTCGGGTCCGGCTCCGGGAGTGCGGAAGGACCACACGTCCTCCACCGCGAAGTCGCCGGCGAACTCGTGGACGCGCCAGGGCCGGGAGGTGTACGCGCTGTCCGGCAGCCTCATGACAGCGCCCTCTCCGCCATCATGGCCATCAGCGCCAGCTGTCCCTGCTCGGGTGTGCCGGTGGGGTCGAGCTCGCGGTAGCGGCGGTGCAGGTTGACCACGATCCGCTCGGAGTCCAGCCAGGTGGCGTACTCGCCGAGGTCCACGGCCCGCACCGCCTCGGCGAAGGACAGGCCGCGGGCGTGGGCGGCGTCGGCCTGCTCCACCACGTGCGCCAGGTAGCCGCGCACCGCGCGGATCCCGTCGGGGTCGGTGACCGGGCCGTGGCCGGGGACGATCGTCTCGGCGCCGGTGGCGATCATCGCGTCGCAGGCGGCGATCCAGTTGGCGATCGGGCCGCTCCACACGATCGGCGTGCAGCCGACGAACAGCAGGTCGCCCGCGAACAGCACGCCCGCGTCGGGCACGTGCACGACGGAGTCGGCGCCGGTGTGGGCGGGGCCGAGGTTCGTCACGCGCACCTCGCGACCGCCGACGTCCAGGACGAGCTCCCCGTCGTAGGTCAGGTCGGGCAGCCGCGGGTGGATGCCGCCGAAGTCGAAGGCGCCGAAACGCTCGCGGAAGTACGGCGTCACCGGCCCCAGGTCCATGACCTGGGCGGCGGCCATCAGCTCCGGGGGCAGCTCGTGCCGCATCTCCGCGCACGTCGCCTCGGCGGAGACGATCCGCACGTGCTCGCCCAGGAGCTGGTTGCCGTGGGTGTGGTCGCCGTTGGAGTGGGTGATGACGGCGTGGGTGAGCGGGTGGCGGTCGGTGACCGCGCGCATGGCGTCGAGCATCTCGGCCGTCAGCGGCAGGTCGAACAGGGTGTCGACCAGCAGGGAGGCGCCCTGTCCCGCGACCAGCCCGGCGTTGCTCCAGCCGTACCCGCCGTCGGGCAGCAGCCACGCCCACACGCCCGCGCCCACCTCGTGCAGCCCGCGCGTGTAGGGCAGCCTCGACGATGCGCGGTTGACGCGCGGGCGCGCGGGCCGCCGGTCCGGGTTGTGCCGGGGCGCCAGCCGGTACGGCGCGGCGGACGCGCGGACGCTCTGGCGCGTGCTGCCCAGCCCCTCGACGGTCAGCTCGACGACGTCCCCGTCGCGCAACCAGCCCGGGAAGGCGGCCGGCTCGGCGAGCGACAGGTGCTCGACGAGGCAGCAGCCGGGCACGGTGCCCGAGCCGAACACGTCACCGGGCACCAGGTCCACGCCGCGCGAGGCGTAGGAGACGACCTCGCCGAAGCTCCAGTCCATGGCGCCGGTGCTGCCCGTGCCGATGGTCCTGCCGTTGACGGTGGCCTCGACCCGCAGGGCGAGCAGGCCGTCGCGGCGGTAGGGCTCCAGCTCGTCGGGGGTCACCAGGAACGGGCCGAGCGTGGTCGCGCCGTCCTTGCCCTTGGCCTGGCCGATCGCCAGCGGCGCCTCGCGCAGTTGCAGGTCGCGCGCCGACCAGTCGTTGTAGACGGTGTAGCCGATGATGTGCCGCTCGGCCTGTTCCGGCGTGAGGTCCCGGCCGCCCGGTCCGATGACCGCGGCGATCTCCAGCTCGAAGTCGAACCAGGCGCTGCCGGGCGGGATCGGCACGTCGTCGTACGGGCCGACGACCGTCGAGGGGCAGGCGAAGTAGAAGGCCGGGATCTCGTACCAGGCGTCCTCCAGGGTGCGCGGCCGGCCGGCGGCCTGCCGGCAGTTGCGCATGTGGTCGAGGAAGCACAGGCAGTCGCGCACCGAGGGCGGGCGCGGGATCGGCGCGCGCAGCCTGGCCTCGGCCAGGGGCACCGTGTGCGCCCGCGACGCCAGGGCCTCCTCTCCCGCCGCCCGCAGCTCCTCGGCGCCCCGGCCGATGAGCTCGACCAGGCTGACGCCCGGCGCGACGGGGTGGATCCGGTCGTCGCCGATCACTCCGGCGCGGTCGCCGGTGTCCGTCGCGTAGGTCACCCACCGCATGACAACCTCCTTCGCAGTTCTATGTTGGCTAACACAGGCTATAGCTGACAGCATTTGCTCTGTCAGTCGGCATACCTGGTTTGATGGTCGGCATGGCCACGCGACGGATCCAGAGGACCGAGGAGAGCCGCCGGCTGCTGGTGACGGCCGCGGCCGAGCTCTTCGCCGAGAAGGGGTACCGGCAGACGAGCTTCATCGACATCGCCGAGCGGGCCGGCATCAGCCGCGGCTCCATCCCCTGGCACTTCGGCAACAAGCTCGGCCTGCTGGAGGCGGTCCTCGACGAGCGGGTCCACGGCATGCTGGCCGGCATCGCCGCGTCCGAGGGCGAGCGCCCCGGCGATCCGCTCGACCAGGTCATGGGCTTCATCCGCCTGCCGGTCACGCGCCTGTTCATCACGCTGCTGGCCGAGGCGGTGGAGGTGGACTCGCCGATCCGCGAGCACTACGCGCGGCTGCACGCGGCCCTACGTCAGGCGGTGCTGGCCCGGATACCGGCCCAGGCGCTCTCTCCGGGCACCACACCGGAGGCGTTCACGGTGCTGATGATCGGAGCCATCATCGGCGTTCACGTCCAGTGGCGGGTCGCGCCCGAGGCGGTGGACCTTGACGCCGTCCGGGACGCGATGCGCGCCCTGCTGCCCGCTGACCTCGGCCGGGCATGACGACGGCCGCACGCGCACGTCTGCGCCCGCTTTCGCACGCGCACCCCTCGCGTCGCCCCGTTCAGGCGTCCCGGTGTTTGTCGCGGACCTCGGGAAGCCGCCGGAAGCCGGCTGAGCCGTAGGTGGCGACGGCGCCGGCGTTGGAGCTCGGGGTGCAGACGATGGCGCTGGACGAGCCCAGCTCCCGCAGCGCGGCCGCCGCGGCGACGGTGATCGCCCTGCCGTGGCCGCGGCCGCGGTGCTCCCGGTGCACGCCCATCGGTTCGAGCAGCCCCGGCCTGCCCGGCCCGGCCGACCACACCGTCACCGCCGCCACCGCGGCGCCCCGCTCGTCGTGGGCGACCAGGCACCGGGCGTCGGCGTACGGCGTTCCGGCCGCCATCGCGCGCCAGCGCTCCTCCGTGAACGTCGAGCCGTCGAACGACGCCCGCTGCACGGCGGCCCGCACGTGCGCCCGCTCCGGCCCGATCACCTCGACCCGCATGCCCGGGTCCTCCACGGGCTCCGTGAGGTCGCGGCACAGCGGCGTCCACGCCTCGTCGTCGTCCCAGCCGTCCCCGGACAGCAGCTCCCGGATCAGCGCGGCCCTGGGCGCTTCGACGTTCGCCTTCCCCTCGTCCAGCACGCCGCGCCGCGGGTCGCTCACGTCCTCGGCCAGCCGCCGCGCCAGCTCCTCGTCCCGCTGAAGGTCCGGCGCGATCGCCAGCCGCAACAGCCCGGGACCGTCCAGCAGGCCGACGGCGACGATCCGGCCGTCCCGGCTCCACGTCCGGACCGCCGCGGCCGTCGCCGCCGCGCCGAACCGCCAGAACCAGCCCAGGTCGCCCGGATGCAGGTGCACGGGCGCCCCGTCGTGCTGCCATTCGCGCAGTACGCCGACAACCCTGCTCAGCCCGTCGACACGCGGCACACCCGACACGATCGCCATGGTCCCGATCACATACCACCGCGCCGGCGGCCCGCACCCGGTTTTCGCCGCCGGCGAGCCGCGCACGGTCAGGTCAGCGATCGGCCGAAATCGGAGCCCTCGCCGGGCGTGCCTGCCCCTTCGGGGCCGATGAGCAGCGGCTTCGTGGTGCGCACGCCCTCGCGCGAGGCTGCCAGCACGGCGACCAGAGGTTCGGTGCGGGTCGTGACCGCGAGGTCGGCTCTCCCGTCCTTGTCGAAGTCGGCCAGCCGCAACGAGGCCCCGAACCCCTGAACGTCACTCGCGAAGCCCGCGTCACCCGGCTTGAGCACCTGGGCACCGTCCCCCGGCAGCCCGCCCCGCCCCCCGTGGAGCAGGAAGACCGCGCCCTGCATCTCGAACTTGCCCGACGCGCCGACCGCCACGTCCGCGTACCCGTCGCCGTTGACGTCGCCGACGGCGAGATCCCCGCCGAACCCGTCGCCGTCCCCGGAGTCCTCGGGCACGCCGGAAGAGTTCTGGGAGATCAGCACCCCCTCGGCCGCCGGCCCCGAGGCCGATCCGCGGTGGAGGAAGATCTGGCCTCCGGCATCGTCGGCGTCGGCGTAGGCGTTGCCCGCGATCACGTCGCCGAAGCCGTCCCCGTCGACGTCTCCGACCGCCAGCGCCCCCACCCCCCACGCGTCGAACGTGGGGCCGGCCACGCCCTTCAGCCCGGCGGGCGACCCCCGGTGGACGGCTCCGGTGCCCTCGTCGGCCGGGTCGTCGTCGGAGAAGGCGACCACGAGGTCGTCGATCCTGTCACCGGTGACGTCGCCCGCGGCCAGCGCGTTGACGGCGCTGGTCCGCCGGACCATCCGGGGCCGCGGCGGCTGCCGCCGCATCCCGGCGCTCCCGTAGACGACCCATGCCCCCTCCACCGTCGTCACCCCCAGGTCCTGATGGCCGTCGCCGTTGAAGTCGCCCGCCGCCAGCAGCTCCCCGAACGTCGGGTCCTCGTGCGTGATCAGAACCGCCGACCGGGCCGACAGCCCGTCCCGGCCTCCGAAGACGATCGTCACGGCGACGGGCCCGTCGGAGCGTTCGGAACTCGCGCCGATGGCGAGGTCGGCGTATCCGTCGCCGTCGAAGTCGCCGCCGGCGGACGACGCGCCGAAGTTCTCCCCTTCGGTGAAGCCCCGCGGCAGGCCGCCCTGCCCGGGCCGGAGCACCGTCCGGCGACGCGGGTCGAGGCCCCGGGCCCCGCCGTACGAGACGACGACGTATCCGCCCCGCGTGGAGCGCCCCTCGTCCGGCGGCTCTCCGGGAGCGCCGATGGCGAGGTCGGCGTAGCCGTCACCGTTGTAGTCGCGGGCCTTCGCCGTGTCGCAGCCCGCGCGGCACGCCCCGCGCGTCGCGGGGGTCGCGGGCGTCGCAGACGTCGGGGACGTCGGAGACGTCGAGGGCGTCCGCGAAGGACCCGGCGCGGACGTGGGCGACGCCTGACGCGCCGGAGGCTCCGCGGTGCACGCGGCCAGGCACACCGCGAGGACGACGGCCGCGAACCCGCGCACGATCATCACCATGCCCCGCAGGATAGGACCAGCGGGCGCGGCGTGAGGCGGTCAGCCCAGAACCGGGAAGTTGCCGCGGAAGACCCCGTGCGGGTCGCGGCGGCGCTTGACGTCGCGCAGCCGCGCCAGCACGTCGCCCGGGAACGCCGCCGCCGCCTTCTCCCCGTGACCGAGCAGCGTGTACGGCTTGCGCCCGCTGGTGTGCGGGACCATCGCCCGGGACAGCGCCGCCTGCCGCTCCTTGACGGCGGCGGCGAGCTCGGGGGTGTCGGCGGGCCCGAGCATGCTCAGCGCGTACGGCTCGGCGAGGTGCCCGCAGGCGCCGCCGCCCGGGGCGGGACGGCTCAGCGCCCCGCCGAGATGCCGCACCTGCACGGCGGCCAGCGGGGCGACGGACCCGTCCGCCGCCGTGGCGAGCAGCGCGGCGGCGCAGGCGTCGTCGAGGTCGGTGACGAGCTCGGCGCGCAGCAGCCCGGCCTTGGGCTCGGTCGGCTCGGCGGCGATCGCGCCCAGGGCGTGCGCCGGCAGGCGGCCGCGCGTGTCGAGGAGCGGGGCCCCGGCCCGGTCGAGCGGGGCGAGCAGGTCCCGGCCCGCCGCCTCCTCGCCGAGGTACGCGGCGTGCACCGCCACCGCCGACAGCCCGCGCAGCGGTCCGGGCAGCTCGGGCAGCGGCGGGAAGCGCATGAGCGTGAACCACACGGTGAGCTCCTCGGGAGCCGTCGCCGTGATCTCACGGTAGGCGGCGAGGACCCGTTCGGCGCGGTCGACCGGCCAGACCATGGCCCCGCCGTACAGGTGCGGGGCCGGGACGAGCCCGATCTCCATCGCGGTCACCAGCGCGAAGTCGCCGCCCCCGCCGCGCAGCGCCCAGAACAGCTCCGGGTCGGACTCGGCGGTGATCCGCGCCTGGGCGCCGCCGGCGTCGACCACCTCGAAGGCGCGCACGGCGTCGGCGGCCATGCCGTACGAGCGGCCGAACCAGCTGATGCCGCCGCCGAGCGTGTAGCCGGTCACGCTCACCACCGGGGAGCTGCCGGCCAGGCCGGTCAGGCCGTGCTCGGCCGCCGCGGCCAGCAGCTCCCCCCACTGGACGCCGGCTTCGACGCGCGCCACCCGCCGCTCCGGCCGGATCTCCACGCCGCGCATCCGGCCGGTCCGGACGAGGATCTGCCCGTCGAGCCCGTCACCGGCGCCGTGACCGTACGGCTGGACGGCCACGCCCAGCCCGGCCAGTCTCGCGTAGCTGACCACCGCCGCCGCGTCGGCCGCGTCCCGCACCCGCACCACCGCGCTCACCCGCTGCTCGACGGCCCGGTTCCAGGGCAGCCGGGCGGCGTCGAAGCCGTCGTCGCCGGGCACGAGCACCTGCCCGCGTACCGCCCGCCGCAGACCCGTCGCGTGAGATGTCACTGTTCCTCCTGTTGTCGTCGCCGCTCCACGATGCGGCGCGGCACTTGGGGAGGAGCTGTCCGCGACTTGTCGGCGACCTGCCCCCTGCCGTGGTGGTGACCCGCCTCATTCCGGACAGACGGTTCGTTTCCTCTCGCGCCGGTGTCCCCTTACGCTGGTGCGCCGGACAGACGTGAGCGATGAGGAGCCATGGACTTTCGCCTGCTCGGCCCGCTGGAGGTCCTCGACGCGCACGGGCGGCCCGTCGAGCTCGGCACCCGGAAACAGCGTGCGGTGCTCGCGATGCTGGCGCTCGAACCGGGCCGGATCGTGTCGCTCGACCGGCTGATCGACGAGCTGTGGTCGGGCGAGCCGCCCTCCAGCGCCATGGGATCGCTCCAGGTCTACATCGCCAAGCTGCGCAAGGCGCTGGAGCCGGACCGGCCGCCCCGCACGCCGCCGGCGGTGCTGGTGACCCGCGAGCCCGGCTACCTGCTGTCCGTCGCACCGGGGCAGGTGGACCTCGTCCGGTTCAGCACGTGGGCCGAGGACGGCAGCCGGGCGCTCGGCCTCGGCGAGCACGCCATGGCGCTGCGCCATCTCGACCGGGCCCTGGCCGCCTGGCGCGGCGAGCCGCTCGCCGAGTTCGCCGGCCACGGGTTCGCCCGGCCGGTCGTGGCGCGCCTCGGCGAGCTGCGCGCCACGGCGATGGAGGACCGGTTCGAGGCGCGGCTGGCGCTCGGCGAGGGCGCGGCGTGCGTCCCCGACCTGGAGCGCCTGGTGGAGGCGCAGCCGTTCCGCGAACGGTCGTGGAGGCTGCTGGTGCTCGCCCTCTACCGCGCCGGGCGCCAGGCCGACGCGCTCGCGGCGCTGCGCAGGGTCCGGGCGCTGCTCGCCGACGAGCTCGGCCTCGAACCCGGCGACGCGCTGCGCACGCTGGAGCAGGCGGTGTTCGCCCAGTCCCCCGAGCTGGCCGCGGCCGTACCCGGACCGGCCCGGGTCGAGGTGCGCGAGCCGGCCCCCGCCCCGCCGCAGCCGGCGGACGGCCTCATCGCCCGCGAGGAGCCGCTGCGCCTCATCACGGAGCGCCTGGCGGCGACCCGGCGCGGCCGGGGCGGTGTCCTGCTGGTCACGGGCGATGCCGGCATCGGCAAGACCCGCCTCGCCCAGGCCGCGGCCGACGAGGCCGAGGCCCGCGGGCTGGCCACCGCGTGGGGGCGCTGCGCCGAGGACACCGGCGCGCCGGCGTTCTGGCCGTGGCTGCAGGTCCTGGGCGCCTTCGGGCAGGACACGACCGGCGCGCTGCGCCTGCTGAGCGGCGAGCCGGGCACCGGCGGCGGCGACCCCGACACGGCGCTGTTCGGGCTGCACGAGCGGGTCCTGCGGGAGCTGACCGCGTCCGGCGAACCCCGGCTGGTCGTGCTGGACGACCTGCACTGGGCCGACGCCTCGTCCCTGCGGCTGCTCGCCTTCCTGGCCGGGCACCTGCACCGCGCCCCGGTCCTCGTCCTGGCGACGCTGCGACCGGAGCCGGGAGGCGAGCCCGAGCAGCTGCGCGACACGCTCGGCCGGCTGGTCCGGGAGCCCGGCACCGACCGCCTGACGCCGGCGCCCTTCACCCGGGAGGAGGTCTCCGCCTACCTCGCCCGGCGCGAGCTCACCGACCCCGCGCTCGCCGCCGTGCTGCACGACAGGACCGGCGGCAACCCGTTCTTCCTGACCGAGCTGCTCCGCCTGCTGGACAGCGAGCACCGGCTGGACGCCGCGTCGCTGGGCGTCCCGGCCGGGGTGCGCGAGGTCATCGGGCGCCGGGTGGCGCGCCTGCCCGAGCCGACCCAGGACCTGCTGCGCTGTGCCGCCGTCCTCGGCCGCGAGGTGAGCTTCGACGCGCTGGCGGCGGTGGGCGCGCTGCCGCCCGAGGAGGTCATGGCGCTGCTCGAACCCGCCGTGGCCAGCGGACTGCTGGCCGAGCTGCCCGACGGCTTCGACTACCGCTTCTCCCACGCCCTGGTCAGGGACGCCCTGTACGCCGAGCTGGGCCGGCTCGGCAGGACCCGGCTGCACCTGCGGGCCGGCGAGGCGCTGGAGGCGTTCGCCGGCGTGGAGGCGTCCGTGCTGGCCCACCACTTCGGCGCGGCCTCCCGGACCGGCGGGGCGGCCAAGGCGGTCGGCCACGCGGTCCGGGCCGCGCGCCGATCGGCCGAGCGGCACGCCTACGACGAGGCGGTCGGCTTCTGGCGGCGCGCGCTCGACGCGCTGGACGTGCTGGAGGCGCTGGACGGGGCGGACCCGCGCCGCCGCCACGAGCTGCTCATCGGGCTCGGGCGGGCGCTGCGGGCCGTGGGCGACGTGGAAGGGGCGCGGACGGCGCTGGACGAGGCGATCCGGATCGCCGCCGATCTCGGTGACAGGGCGGCGCTGGTCTCGGCGATCGTCGTCTTCGGCGAGGTCGCGGTGTGGAACTGGCGCTCCTACGGTGAGTCCGACGAGCGCCTGGCGGCCCTGGTGGAGGGCCTGCTGGACGAGCCGCTCGACGACCGTGACCGCGCCGCGCTGCTCGGCACACTCGGCGTCGAGCTGTACTACACGGGCACGCGGCGGGCCGAGGGCGAGCGGCGGGCCGCCGAAGCCGTCGCCATCGCCCGCCGTGCCGGCGATCCCGCCCTGCTGACGCGGGTGCTGAACAACTACGTGATCGCCTCCTGGGTGCCCGAACGGGAGCGGGAGCGCAGGAGCGCCGCCGAGGAGATGCTGGCCGTGCCCGGCCTGCCGGCCGGCGCGGAGGTCGTGGCGCGGGTGTTCCGGATGGCGCACCTGCTGAGGGACGGTGAGCTGGGCGAGTGGGAGCGCGACCTCGCGCGCTGCGAACGCCTGCTGGGCGAGGTGCGCCGCCCCGAGCCGGAGGCGATGGTGCGCATCGCCGAGGCCGCCGGCCGCACCCTCCAGGGCCGGTGGGAGGAGGCCGAACGGCTCGCCGGGGAGTTCACCGCGCTGCTGGACGGCTCCAGCATGTGGGCGCCCGACTTCCCGGGCCTGATCACCCTGTTCACCTGCCGCTGGGCTCAGGGAAGGGCGGGCGAGCTCGCCGGCGGGCTGGTGTCGCGGGCGGGCCGTCCCGACATGGTGCCGCTGCGGCCCGTGGCGGTGCTGGCCGCGATCGAGGCGGACGGCCACGCGCCGGCGCGTGAGCTGGTCGCCCGCTGGGGGGCCGAGGTACGCCACGACTGGTCCACGGAGTTCCTGACCGTCGTGTGGGGGTACGTGGCCGCCCGGCTGGGCGTCCCGGATCCGGCGGACCTGTACGCCCGGCTCGCGCCGTACGCCGGGCGGCTGGTCGTCAGCGGCATGGGCGCGGCCGGGTGGGGCTCCATGCACCTGGTGCTGGCGGAGCTGGCCCGGGCCATGGGCGAGACGGAGCGGGCGCGCGCCCACGCCCGGCAGGCGCACGAGACGCACCTGCGCCACGGGCTGGAGCACTGGGCCGGCCGGAGCGGGCGGCTGCTCGCCGACCTGGGCTGACGCCTCCCGCCCGAAATATCCCTGGGCCCGCGGTGGTTGCACAGCGATGGTCGCGCAGCGGCGGCCGCACAGCCTGCCACGAACACGGACCGACGAAAGGCTTGTCCCCCATGGCTCTTCCCCTCTCCATCCTCGACCTGGCCCACATCGGTGAAGGGGAGACCGCGGCCGACAGCCTGAGCGCCAGCGTGGAGCTGGCCCAGCGCGCCGAGGAGTGGGGCTACCGGCGCGTCTGGTACGCCGAGCACCACAACATGCCGTCCATCGCGTCCTCGGCGACCAGCGTCCTCATCGCCCACGTCGCCGCGCACACCCGCACGATCCGGCTCGGCGCGGGCGGCGTCATGCTGCCCAACCACTCGCCGCTGACCATCGCCGAGCAGTACGGGACCCTCGAGACCCTGCACCCCGGCCGCATCGACCTCGGGCTCGGCCGGGCGCCCGGCAGCGACCAGAAGACCCTGCGGGCCCTGCGCCGCGCCCCGGCCTCCGCCGACGCCTTCCCGGAGGACGTCCTGGAGCTGCAGGGCTACCTGACCGGCCACTCCCGCATCCCGGGCGTGGACGCGACGCCGGGCAAGGGCACCGACGTGCCGCTGTACATCCTGGGCTCCTCGCTGTTCGGGGCCACGCTGGCCGCCGCGCTGGGGCTGCCGTACGCCTTCGCTTCGCACTTCGCGCCGGCCGCGCTGGAGGAGGCGGTCGCCGTGTACCGGCGCGAGTTCAAGCCGTCAGCGCAGCTGGAGCGGCCCTACGTGATCGCCGGCGTCAACGTCGTCGCGGCCGGCACCACGGAGGAGGCGCAGGAGCAGTTCCTGGCGGCCAAGCGCCTCAGGGCCGCCCGGTTCCTCACGCCCGGCCGCACCCTCACGGCGCAGGAGGCCGACGCCGTCCTCGACTCCCCCGCCGGGCGGCAGATCGCGCAGATGACCCAGTACTCCGCGGTCGGCGACCCGCAGGAGGTGGAGGACTACCTCGACCGGTTCGCCGGCCACGCCCAGGCGGACGAGCTGATCGTCGTCTCCGTGGCCCCCGACCGGAGGGCGTGGCTGCGCTCCCTGGAACTCCTGGCGAAGGTCCACGGCCTGCTCCCCGCCTGACGCCCTCCCCTGGTACGAGCACAAAATCGTGGTTGACATATTTTTAGGTCAGTCATATGTTTTGCGGCGTACCGGAGGAGAGGAGTCCGCATGAACCTGCGCGTCACCCCGGGCGAACCCCTTCGCCTGATGAGCGTGCACGCCCACCCCGACGACGAGTCGAGCAAGGGCGCCGCCACGCTGGCCAGGTACGCCGCCGAGGGCGTGGACGTCCTGGTCGTCACGTGCACCGGCGGCGAACGCGGCGACGTGCTCAACCCCGCCATGGACCGGCCCGGCGTGCGGGAGGACCTCGCCCGGATCCGCCGCGCCGAGATGGCCGCCGCCCGCCGGATCCTGGGCGTGCGGCAGGAGTTCCTGGGGTTCGTCGACTCCGGGCTGCCGGCGGACGGCGAGCCGCTGCCCGACGGCTGCTTCGCCCGGCAGCCGGTGGAGGAGGCGGCCGGCCGGCTGGTGGCCTCGATCCGCGCCTTCCGGCCGCACGTGGTCGTCACCTACGACGAGACCGGCGGCTACCCCCACCCCGACCACATCCAGACCCACCTGGTCACCGTGGCCGCCTTCGACGCGGCCGGCGACGCCGGCCGTCATCCCGAGGCGGGCCCGCCCTGGCGGCCGGCCAAGCTCTACTACCACGGCGCCCTGTCCAGGGCGTGGTTCCAGACCCTGCACGACGCCCTGATCGCGCGCGGCCTCGCATCGCCCATGCGGGAGGTGCTCGCGGAGTTCCCGGCCGACGCCCCCGCCCCCGAGTTCTCCACGCGCGTCTCCTGCGCGGACTACTTCCCGGTCAGGGACCGGGCGCTGCTCGCGCACGCCACCCAGGTCGACCCGGACGCCGGGTTCATGCTGCACGACCGCGACGTCGAACGCGAGGCGTGGCCCACCGAGGACTACTACCTGGCCCGCTCCCACGTGCCCGTCACGCTTCCCGAGGACGACCTCTTCGCCGGACTGAGGTGATCCGCGGAAGAGGACCTGCTATGCTGCTGCCCGTTTGGTGGTGCAGTACCGGATGAGAGGGAGGTGAGGCTTGATGACCGCGGTGAAGACCGCTGCCCCGCGCAGCGCCCGGACATTCCTCACGTCCCGGGCCCCGGTCTGACCCATCTCCTGCCCTCGCCGTAGCCGTCCGGCTGCGCACGCGAGGTGGCGGCTGCGTCTCGTCGGGGCCCCTTCCCGCAAGGTGTCTCACGTTGACCCATCACTTCACTGATCCATCCCCCTTCACGGACCCGTCCGGCTCCGGCCTGTCCCGGTACGGCTGGACGGAGACACTCGACAACGCCTTCGCCGAACACCGCGCGGCCGGCCTGGTCCCGGCCCGGATCGCGCGGGTGGACCGCGGCCTGTGCGACGCGGTCACCGAGTCCGGCCCGGTGCGGGCCGCTCTCACGGCGCCCCACTCCCCCGACCCGCTCCTCGCGCCCTGCACCGGCGACTGGGCCGCGCTGCTCCCGGGCCGCGAGCCGCGGCTGGTGGCCCTGCTGCCGCGCCGGAGCGCGATCGTGCGCTCGTCCGCCTCCCGCTCCTCCCACGGGCAGGTGCTGGCCGCCAACGTCGACACCGTCGTCCTGGCCGTCTCGCTGGCCGCCCGGCTGGACGCGGCCCGGCTCGAACGGCTGCTGGCCCTGGCCTGGGACAGCGGCGCCAGGCCGCTGATCGTCCTGACCAAGGCGGACGTGGCCCCCGACCCGGCCGCCGTCCAGGCCGAGGCGGCCGCGCTGGCGCCGGGCGTGGACATCCTGGTCACCAGCGTGACCACCGGTCAGAACATCGACGTGCTGACCGCGCTGCTGAGCGGCACCACGGTCCTGCTCGGCTCGTCGGGCGCGGGCAAGTCCAGCCTCGGCAACGCGCTGCTCGGCGACGAGCTCCTGGCCACCGGCGCGGTGCGGGCGCAGGACGGCAAGGGGCGCCACACCACCGTCCGCCGGGAGCTGGTCCCCCTTCCCGGCGGCGGTGTCCTCATCGACACGCCGGGCCTGCGCGGGATCAGCCTGTACGACGCCGCCGACGGACTGGAACAGGTCTTCTCCGACATCGAAGGCCTCGCCCGGGACTGCCGCTTCGGCGACTGCTCCCACGGCACCGAGCCCGGCTGCGCGGTGCAGGCCGCCATCCAGGCGGGCGAGCTGACCCGGCGCCGCCTCGACAACTACCGCAAGCTGCAACGCGAGAACGCGTACGCGGCCTCGCGCACCGACGCCCGGCTGCGCGGCGAGCGCACCAACCGGCAGAAGGCCATCACCAGCCATCTGCGCGCGACCTACAGGTTCCGGGACCGGCAGTCATGAGCGACGCCCAGCCCGGCCTGCACCCGAACGCCTCCACAGAAACGGACCCGAACACCACCATGAACTGGATCACCCGCCCCGAGACCGCCGCCGACGTCGACCTGATCCGCGCGGTCAACCTCGCCGCCTTCCCCACCTCCCACGAGGCCGACCTGGTCGAGGCCCTGCGCGCCGACCCGCAGGCGTGGATCCCCGGCCTGTCGTGGGTCTCCCAGGAGCCCGGCGGCGCCGTCGCCGGGTTCGCGCTGCTCACCCGCTGCCACGTCGACGGCGCTCCCGCGCTCACCCTGGGCCCGTGCGCCGTCCTGCCCGAGCACCAGCGTCACGGCGCCGGGTCGGCCGCCATCCGCGCCGCGCTCGACGCCGCCCGGGAGCAGGGCGAGGGCCTCGTGCTCGTGCTGGGCCACGCCGAGTACTACCCGCGTTTCGGGTTCACCCCGGCCTCCGGTCACGGCATCCGGCCGCCGTTCGACGTCGAGGACAAGTACATGATGGCGCTCGTCCTCGACCCGGACCGGCCCGTGCCGTCGGGCACCATCCGCTACCCGGCCGCGTTCGGGGTGTGACCCGGTCGGCCCGCCGGTGACGGGGTCGCCGTCACCGGCGGGCCGCCGTTGCCGCCGCCCGGCCCGTTTGGCACCATCGCTGGTGGTGAACGCCGGGACGGAGATGCCGCGCTTCGCCGTCGGCGAGGGCTACGCGGTGTATCGGGGCCCGGCGGCGGGCGGCGCGTTCCACCGTCATGCCGCCTTCCAGATCGCCATCGCGGTGGACGGCGAGGTGGCCCTGGTGGACGAGCGGGACACCCCTCATCGGGGTGTGGCGCTGGTCGTGCCGCCGATGGCGCGGCACCGCATGCTCGCGGCGGCCGACCTGCTCACCTTCTTCGTCGAGCCGCACTGCGTGTTCGCCGACCGGCTGCGCGGGCGCTGCGGCGACGGCATCGCCGCCGTCCCCGAGCTGCGCGACCTGCGCGAGGAAGACCTCGGCCGGGCGGGCGTGCGCCCGTCCGCCGAGCTCGACCCCCGCCTGGTGGAGGCGCTGAACACGCTGAGCGAGCGCAGTGTCCCGATGCCGGACCTGGCCGCGGCGGTCGGGCTCTCACCCCAGCGGCTGCGCGCCCTGGCGCGGCGTCAGGTGGGCATGCCGCTGACGCGCTGGCGGGTGTGGGCGCGGCTGCGCCGGGCGGCCGAGGCGATGCGCGCGGGCCGGCCGCCGGCCGACGCGGCGATCGTGGCGGGCTTCACCGACCAGGCGCACCTCACCCGGCAGATGCGCGAGATGATGGGCCTCACCCCCGCGGCCGTGCTGCTGCATCTGCGCGGTCAGTCCCGGCGCGCGACGTAGACCGAGATCGAGCCGGTGGCCGTGGGCACCACCTCGGCCTCGCGCACGTCGCGGAACCCGGCGGCCGAGATCAGGCCCGGGAGGGCGCCGTCGGCGTTGGGCTGGGTGTCCTGCTTGCCGTCCGCGAGCTGCACGATCCCGAACGCCAGGCGCATCAGCGGCGTCCGCTGCCATCCGTAGTCGGCGATCACCAGCTTCCCGCCCGGCCGCAGCACCGCGGCCATCGAGGCGAGCACCGCCCGCTTCACCGGGACCGGGCACTGGTGGAGCACGAGGCTGGACACGACGGTGTCCGCCGACTCCGCGCCCAGCGACTCCACCAGCTCATCCCCCATGCCGGCCTGCCAGCGCACCACCGCGCCGGCGGCGTCGGCCTTGCGCCGCGCCGCGGCCAGCACCTCGGGATCGGGGTCCACGCCGACGATCCGGGCCCGCGGCTCCACCCGGGCCAGCAGCAACGCCAGCGAGCCGGTGCCGCAGCCCACGTCGACGATCACATCGTCGGGCCGCGGCGCCACGTGCATGGCGGCCAGGGCCCGCCACAGACGCTCGCGCGTCAGCGCGATCACGTGATCGTAGAACCGGGTGGGGGCGAAACGGCCCAGGGCGGGAGTGAAGGTGTTCTCGCTCATGCCCGCAGTCTCATCGGCGCGCCCCGGCCCGGTCTTGTACGAACCGCTCGCCGGCGACGGCCCAGCCGGTCCTTCCAGGGACCTGCACGTATTGATCACGGCGTGCTGGTAAGCCAGTCAGCTCACATTCGGGAACCCACCCAAGCAGTGGCTGGTATCCCGCGTTGGGACAGGACGCCAGGGTAGGTTCGGTCATGGGCCCGATGACCAGGCCTCGCGCCAGCAGTCCGCCCCAGCCCGCCGGCACCGTGTCGACCTCCCCATCCTCGACGGCTCCGAGCTCGTAGGGCGCCGCCCACGAGGTGAGTGCCCGCTGCCTCACCTCCACCCAGACGGCCGGCAGCCCGAGCAGACGCGCGGTGTGCAGACGGTGGGTGCCGTTGCTGCCGCACTCGTACAGCGGTCCGGCCGGGCCCGGGATACGGTGCACGACGATGGGCTCGCTGGTCAGGCTCCAGACGTCCACGCCGTGGTGACGCTGTGGCCTAAGCTGATCAGCCCGCGGTCGCCGCGCCGGGAATCAAGCAAGGCACCCAAGTGCGGCGGCTGAGGATGTCCGGCGTTCAGCCGCTCGGCTGCCTCCGCCAGGTATGCAGGGATCGACACGCCTGCCGGCCACAAGCAGCGCGCCTCTTCTTGAACAGCGGCGAAGCGACCCCGGTGGCTCTCCCGATGACCATCCCACGCCCCTCCCGCATGGATGCCCGCGCGCCGTGTCGGGCTGCACCGCCACGATCGACGGCGAGGTCCGTCCCGCCTGCACGGGCGTGCGGGTCGCCGGCCTGGTGGACCCGCGCATGCTGGTCGAGATCGAGATTGAGGCGATGCGCGCATGACCGTGGCCGTCAGGGTGATCCCCTGCCTGGACGTCGACGCCGGCCGGGTGGTCAAGGGCGCCAACTTCGCCAATTTGCGCGACGCGGGCGAACCGCCGAGCAGGTGTTCATCCCGCTGACCGTGAGCGGCGGCATCCGCTCGGTGGACGACGTGGACCGGCTGCTGCGGGCGGGGGCCGACAAGGTCTCGCTCAACACGGCGGGCCTCAAGATCGCCGACGTGAAGGAGACGCTCCGCACGGCGGGCCACCCGGTGCGGTAGCCGCGCAGTGCGGTCTCGTGGTGCGCGCTCCGCGCGTGGGCGCCGGGCTGCGAGAGCCGCACAGCCCGGTCCTCGCCCGATCGGTCCGGACGGCCTTTGGCCGAGCCCACGAACGGGTGGGCCGCCAGTGGTGGAAGCTGACGAACACCGCCCTGTCCGCCGCCCCTAAGCTCCCCCGGAAACGGAGCCAGAAGGGGATACCGGTGTCGAAAGTGGATGAGATCGCTGCGTGGCTGCGGCGCCGGCTGCCGGATCTGCTCGCGGAGAACCAGGTGCCGGGGGCGGCGGTGGCGCTCTGCGCCGGTGACGCGACGGTCGACGCCGCGGCCGGGCTGCTCAACACCGTCACGGGCGTCGAGGCCACGGCCGACTCGCTGTTCCAGATCGGCTCGATCACGAAGGTCCTGACCACGACGCTGGCGATGCAGCTGGTGGACGAGGGTGCGCTGCACCTGGACGCTCCCGTGCGGGCCTACCTCCCCGGGTTCCGGCTCGCCGACGACGACGCGGCCGGACGGATCACCGTACGGCAGCTCATGTGCCACGTCGCGGGCTTCGAAGGCGACGTCTTCACCGACACCGGCAAGGGCGACGACTGCCTGGAGAAGTACGTCGGCCTGCTGCGCGATGTCCCGCAGTTGTTCGAGCCCGGGGAGCTGTTCTCCTACAACAACGCCGGCTTCTGCGTGCTGGGCCGGATCGTCGAGGTCGTCCGGGGCAGGCCGTTCGACGACTGCGTGCGGGCGCACCTGTTCGAGCCCCTGGGGCTGACGCACGCCGCGAACGACCCGTACGACGCGATCCTCCACCGCACAGCGGTGGGGCACGTCGAGCGGGAGCCCGGAGGCCCGTTCGAACCCACCCGCGTCTGGGCCCTGGCCCGGTCGAACGCGCCGGCCGGCTCGATGCTGGCGATGCGCGCCCGCGACCTGCTGGCCTTCGCCCGCATGCACCTGGCGGGGGGCCTGGGTCCGGACGGCCGGGCGGTGCTCAGCCAGGAGAGCGTCCTGGCCATGCGGCAGCCGCAGGTCGCGCAGCCGGACCTCGACCAGGGCACCGGCTGGGGTCTCGGCTGGGAGCTCTTCCACCGCCCCGACCGGGCGGTCTTCGGCCACGACGGCAACACCATCGGTCAGTCGGCGTTCCTGCGGGTGGTCCCGGAGCGGGACGTGGCACTGGTGATCCTCACCAACGGCGGCTGCCCGAAGCCGGTCTTCCGCGAGCTCGCCGGGCGCGTGCTCGGGGAGCTCGCCGGGGTCGAGCCGGGCGAGGCGCCCCGGCCGGACCCGGCCGCGCCCCCGCTGGACGCCGCCCGCTACGCCGGCACCTACCTGTCGAGCACCTCGCGGACCACGGTGAGCCAGGACGCTGATGGGCGGCTGTGGCTGGACCGGACCCCCCTCGGCGTCACCGCCGGCCTGGGCGCGGCGCCGTACCGCACCGAACTGGTCGCCTGGCGCGGCGACTCGGTGCTCCCGGCTGAACCCGACGGGGGCGTCCGCGCGCCGCTCGCCTTCCTCGGGGACGACGGGCAGGGGCGGGCCCGCTACCTGCACACCGGCCGGGCCGACCGGCGGGTGCCGTCCTGAAACCCTGACCGGTCGAGGTTCCCGCCGCGCCGCGACGGCACTCGGCGATCAGTTCGTCGCGACGGACGAACGCGGGCTTCGAGCTTCGATCGACGCGACGAACACCACCAGGGGACCGGGTCCCACTATCGTCCAATGGATTGGGAGAGTGCCGCCTTGAGCACTGCCTTGAGCACGGCCGACGGCTCCGCGAACACGGATGGCGGCCGTCTGCTGACGATCCGTGACCTGTCGGTCGAGATCCGGCGGGGCGATCGGATCGTCCGCCCCGTCCGCGGCGTCAGCCTGGCGCTCGACCGGGGCGAGACGCTGGGGATCGTCGGCGAGACCGGGTCCGGCAAGTCGATGACCGGTCTGGCGATCATGGGCATGCTGCCGGCCGGTGGCCGGATCACGGCCGGCTCCATCGACCTGGACGGCAGGGAGCTCGTGGGGCTGCCCGCCGCGCGGTACCGCGCGATCAGGGGCAACGACGTGGCGATGGTCTTCCAGGACTCGATGACCGCGCTGAACCCGACCAAGCGCATCGGCGAGCAGGTCGCCGAGCCGGTGCGGCTGCACCGCGGCGCCTCGAAGCGGGAGGCGCGCGCCCGCGCCGAGGAGATGCTGGCCCTCGTGGGGTTGCCGCGGCCGGCCGAGCGGCTGGACGACTTCCCGCACCAGCTCTCCGGCGGCATGCGGCAGCGCGTGATGATCGCGATGGCGCTGGTCTGCGAGCCCCGGCTGGTCATCGCCGATGAGCCGACGACGGCGCTCGACGTCACCGTCCAGGCGGAGATCCTCGACCTCCTCGACGACCTCAGGTCCCGGCTCGGCATGTCGATGATCCTGGTCACCCACGACATGGGGGTGATCGCCCGCCATGCCGACCGCGTCGGGGTGATGTACGCCGGGCGGGTGGCCGAGACCGGGCCGACGTCCGAGTTGTTCGCCCGGACGCGGCACCGCTACACCCAGGCGCTGCTCTCCTCGATCCCGTCGCTCACGCAGGACCGCGGCGAGGAGCTGTTCAGCATTCCCGGGGCGCCGCCGGACCTGACCGTGGTGCGGGCGGGGTGCCCGTTCGCGCCGCGCTGCGCCGGCGCGACCGACCGGTGCCGCGCGGAGCTCCCGCCGCCCGTGACCGAGGCCGGCGGCCACGTCCACGCCTGCTGGCATCCCGCCGAGGGCCCGGCCGCCAGAACCCGTGCGCGGCTGGTCGTCCCGGCGCCGGCCGGATCGGAGCCAACAGGTTCGGGACCAACGGCATCGGAGCCGACAGGATCGCGGCCAACGGCATCGGAGCTGGCCGGATCAGGGTCAACGGCATCGGGGCCGCGCCTGCGCGTGGTCGACCTCCGGCGCGAGCACCCGGCGGGCGGCGCGGGCCTGTTCGGCGGACGCCGCACCGTCAAGGCGGTCTCGGGCGTGAGCTTCGAGGTGGCGGCCGGGGAGACCTTCGGCCTCGTCGGCGAGTCGGGCTGCGGCAAGTCCTCGCTGGGCCGCATGCTCGTCGCCCTCGACCGGCCCACCTCCGGCGAGGTGATCTTCGACGGCGAGCCGGTCACCCGGATGAGCGCCCGCGCGCTGGGGCCCCGCCGCACCGAGCTGCAGATGATGTTCCAGGACTCCAACGCCTCCCTCGACCCCCGCATGCGCATCGGCGCGATCCTGCGCGAGCCGCTGGCCATCCAGGGCGTCGGCACCCGCGCGCAGCGCACCGCCCGCGCCCGCGAGCTGCTGCGGGACGTGGGCCTGCCGGCGAGCGTGCTGGAGCGCTATCCCCACGAGCTGTCCGGCGGGCAGCGGCAGCGGGTGGGCCTGGCCCGCGCGCTCGCCCTCGACCCGAAGGTGCTGGTCGCCGACGAGCCGGTCAGCGCTCTGGACGTCTCCATCCGCTCGCAGGTCCTCAACCTGATGCGCCGCGTCCAGCTCGAACGCGGGCTCAGCAGCGTGGTGATCTCGCACGACCTCGCGGTGGTGCGGTACCTGGCCGACCGCGTCGGCGTCATGTACCTGGGCAAACTGGTCGAGACCGGCACCACCGACGAGGTGTACGGCTCAGCCGCGCACCCCTACACCGCGGGGCTGCTGGCCGCGATCCCCGAAGCCGACCCCGGGGCGCCGCGCGCCCCCGCGGCCGCGAGGGTGCGCGGCGAGCCGCCCAGCCCCGTGGACCCGCCCAGCGGCTGCCGGTTCCGCACCCGGTGCGCGCTGGCGACCGCGTTGTGCGGCCAGGAGGAGCCCCCCTTGACGCCGGTCACCGGCACCCATCACGTCGCCTGCCACCACCCACTGGGCCGAGAGGAGTCGCGCTCATGACCTGGTACGTGCTCCGCCGTCTGGCGGTCTCGCTCCTCGTCCTGCTCGGGATCTCCGCCGTCGTCTTCCTCATGCTGCACCTGGTGTCGGACAGCCCGGGGCGCGTCGTCCTCGGGCAGCGCGCCTCGCCGGAGGCCGTGGCGGACTTCAACCGGGAGCACGGCTTCGACCGCCCGGTCGTCGCGCAGTACGTCGGCTA
The DNA here is from genome assembly GCF_013363995.1 of Nonomuraea rhodomycinica. Taxonomy (GTDB): domain Bacteria; phylum Actinomycetota; class Actinomycetes; order Streptosporangiales; family Streptosporangiaceae; genus Nonomuraea; species Nonomuraea rhodomycinica. Next base: position 63,057 of record NZ_JABWGO010000018.1, read on the forward strand.
CCTCGGCCGGCTGCTCCAGGGGGACCTGGGCCGGTCGTACAAGCTGAACGAGGACGTGGGCACGCTGCTGGCGCGCAACGCCGGCCGCAGCGCGATGGTGTCGCTGGCCGGGCTGGTGCTGGCGCTGCTGATCGCGGTCCCGCTCGGCATCCTGCAGGCGGTGCGGCGCAACAGCGTCGTCGACCGGGTCGCCACCGCGGCGTCGTACGTGCTGTACGCGACGCCGTCGTTCCTGCTCGGGCTGCTGCTGATCGCCGTCTTCAGCCAGACGATCCCGATCTTCCCGGCGGAGGCGTCGCAGTCGCACTCGCCGTGGGTCGTCTTCACCGATCCGCGGGCGATGGCGCTGCCGGTCATCACGCTCGCCGTCACGAGCATCGCGGTCTTCGCGCAGTACCAGCGGTCCGCCGCCCTCGACCAGCTCGGCCAGGACTACATCCGGGTCGCGCGGGCCAAGGGCCTGCCGGAACGGCTGATCCTCACCCGCCACCTGCTGCGCAACGCCTGCCTGCCGCTGGTCATGCTGGTCGGCACGCTCGTCCCGACGCTGCTGGCGGGCAACCTGATCGTCGAGTCGCTCTTCAACTATCCCGGCCTGGGCCTGCTGTTCCTCAACAGCCTGCAGCGCGAGGACTACCCGGTGCTCCTGGCCTACACCCTCATCGGCGGCGTGCTGACCGTGGCCGGCAACTTCGTCGCCGACGTCGTGGTGGCGGCCGCCGACCGGCGAATCGAGCTCGGCGCATGACCGCACCAGAGGTGACCTCCGCTCCGTCCCCCGAGGCCGAGACGTGGGCGGAGCGCGAACCGGGCTCGATCCGGTCGGTCCTGCACGGGCTGCGCCGGCATCCGCTCGGCGTGGCCGGCGGGCTGCTCCTGCTGCTCATCATCGCGTTCTGCTTCCTCGGGCCGCTGTTCCACCCGACCAACCAGACCGACGTGGACCTCCTCAACGCGGCCCTGCCGCCCGGCTCCGGCCACCCGCTCGGGACCGACGGCAACGGCTTCGACGTGCTCGGGCGGCTGATGTCGGGCGGCCAGGTGTCGCTGCGGATCGGGCTGCTGGCCGCGCTCTTCGCCACCACGATCGGCACCGTCTACGGGGCCGTGGCGGGGCTGGCCGGAGGCGTGGTCGACGGGTTCATGATGCGGCTGGTCGACGTCATGCTGTCGATCCCGTTCCTGTTCTTCGTGCTGATCCTGTCGGCCCGCTTCCACGCCGACGCGCTGTCACTGAGCCTGGTCATCGGCGGCTTCTCCTGGCTCGTCTCCGCCCGGCTGGTGCGCGGCGAGGTGCTGACCCTGCGGGTGAGGGAGTTCGTGCTGGCCGCCAAGCTGATGGGCGCCTCCCGCCGGCGGACGATCCTCACCCACCTGATCCCGAACGCGCTCGGCGTCATCATCGTCAACATCACCTTCCAGGTCGCCGACGCCGTCCTGGTCGTCGCCGCGCTGGGCTTCCTGGGCTTCGGCCTGACCTACCCCACCGCCGACTGGGGCAGCCAGCTGGCCAGCGGCGTCACCTACATCTCCGCCGACTACTGGTGGCTGATCTACCCGGTCGGCGGCTGCATCGTCCTGACCGTGCTGGCGCTCAACCTGCTCGCCGACGCGCTGCGCGACGCCGTCGGACGGCGGGCCGACCGATGACCTTCACGCACCCCGCACACCTCTTCAGGGAGCCGTCAATGAAGCACCGAGGCCGCCTCTCCGTGGCACTCGTCGCCGCCGTCGCCGTGCTGGCCACAGCGTGCAGCGGCGGCGGGGGCGCGACGAGGGACATCGCCGGCAGCTACACCGCCAAGCCGGCCCAGACCGGCACCCCCAAACAGGGCGGGACCGCCACCGTCGCGCTGACCCCCGGGCTCAGCCCCAACTACATCTACCCGTACCCGCCGGCGGCAGCCAACGGCACCGTCATCGCCCGCGGCCAGCTGTGGCGCTCCCTCTACCGGCCCAGCGGCGAGGGCGACCAGGTCGCCGACGCCGAGCTGAGCCTGGCCGAGCCGCCCGTCTACAGCCCCGACCGCAAGACCGTGACCATCACGATGAAGGACTACAAGTGGTCCAACGGCAAGCCGGTCACGGCCGACGACGTCGTCTTCTCGCTGGCCCTGCTCAAGGCCGCGCTCGCGGAGAGCCCGGCCAACTGGAGCTTCTACACCCCCGGCCAGTTCCCCGACGGCGTGAGCGCCGAGGCCACCGCGCCTGACACGCTCACCCTCAAGCTGCGGACCGCGTACAACCCGTCGTACCTGCTGTCCATGCTGACGCTGCTGTACGTGCTGCCCTCCACCGAGTGGAACATCGCCGCCACCGGCGGCCCCCACCTGGACTACAAGCAGCCGAAGAACGCCAGGGCGATCTACAGGTACCTCACCAAGGAGTCGGAGTCGCAGGCCACCTTCGCCGGCAACCCGCTCTGGCAGGTCGTCAACGGCCCCTACCGGCTCAAGAGCTTCGACCCGACGACCGGCTCGTTCTCCCTGGCGCGCAACGAGTCCTACAGCGGACCGGGAGAGTCGCGGCTCGACCAGATCGAATTCAAGGCCTTCACCTCCGCCGCCGCCGTGCTCAACCAGTTCAAGGCCGGCAACCTGACCGTCGGCACGCTCGACTCCAGCTTCGCCGCGCAGATCGGCGCGCTGAAGGCCGAGGGCTACAACGTGTACGGCGCGCCCGCCCCCGCCCGGCTTGACGCGCTGGTCATCAACTTCGCGAACACCGTCGGCAACTTCGACAAGGTCATCGCGCAGCCGTACGTCCGCCAGGCCCTGCAGCGGCTGATCGACCAGCAGGGTTACATCGCCAGCCGCGGCGTCTACAACGGCGCCGCCTCCCCGAACTACAGCACCGCGGGCACCGGATCCCCCTACCCGCCCGCCTTCGGCGACCAGCCGCCCTACCCCTACGACCCGGCCGCCGCCGAGAAGCTGCTCGCCGACAACGGCTGGAAGGTGGTGCCGAACGGCTCCACCACCTGCGAGCGTCCCGGCACCGGGCCCGGCCTGTGCGGCGCGGACATCCCGCGCGGACAGACGATCAGCTTCACCCTGGCCTCGGCCAGCTCACCGGCCTTCGTCGGCGCGCGTGACGTCGCCTTCGCCTCCGCGGCCAAGAAGCTCGGCATCGAGGTCAAGGTCGTGACCAAGTCGCTCAACTACATGTACGCGAACTACGGCAACACCTTCGCCCCCGCCACCAGGAACGAGTGGGCCATGCAGGACTACGGCGCCCTCTACCTGGCGGCCGGCTACCCGAGCAGCAACACGGTGTTCAACACCGAGGGCAGCTTCAACCTGGGCAGCTACCGGAACGCCGAGGTGGACAAGCTGATCGGCGCCTCGACCTTCGGCGCGGACGAGAAGTCGCTGTCGGCCGAGGTGACCGCTCTCGCCCGGGACCTGCCGGTGCTCTTCCTGCCGACGCCGCACACGCTCGTGGTGTGGAAGGACACCCTGTCGGGCCCGCAGTCGTCGTTCAACGCCCTGACCAGCTTCCTGTACACGCCGGAACTATGGTACTTCCACAGCTAGCGCGAGACCTGGCCGGTGACGCCAGGGTGGTGGCCCTCGGCGAGGGCGCGCACAACATCACGCAGTTCTACGAGCTGAAGGACGAGCTGTTCCGCCTGCTCGTCGAGGAGCACGGGTTCACCGCCTTCGTGATGGAGTCGGGCTTCGCCGAGGGGCTGGCCGTCGACGCGTGGGTCCACGGCGGGCCCGGCGAGGTCGAGACGGTCGCCCGCGACGGGATCACCTACCGGTTCGGCGAGTGCGAGCCGATGCGGCGGCAGCTCACCTGGATGCGGGAGTGGAACGCGGCGAACCCGGCGAAGGTCAGCTTCTACGGCATGGACCTGCCCGGCTCCTCCACCTCGCCCGGACCGGCGGTGCGCGTCTGCCTCGACCGGCTGGCGGCGCTGCCCGGCGACGAGGAGCTGCGTCGCCTCAGCGATCTGGGCGGCCGGACCGAGGCGGCGATCCGCTACCGGGCCATGCCCGCCGCGGAGCGGGGCCGGCTGCTCGACGGCCTCCGCGACCTGGTGGAGCGTGCCGCGGAGCACGACGACGGGGTCGTGCGCCGGTGCGGGGCCTCGATCGGGGCCTTCCTCGCCGAGCTGGACCTGCCGGAGACCGGGCCGTACCCACGCGACGTGTTCATGGCCGAGACCGTGCGCTGGATCCTGGAGCGCGAGGAGCGGATCGTCGTGAGCGCGCACAACGCGCATGTCCGGCGGACGCCGCTGCACGGCCGGCCGATGCTCGGCGGCCTGCTGGGCGCGGACGCCGTCGTCATCGGGATGACGTACGGTTCCGGCCCCGAGGTGCGCTTCACGCAGCGCTCGCCGCGCCCGTTCGACTGCGAGGTCTCCCTCCACGAGCGCATCCTGCCGCCGAACGCCATCGAGTCGAGGCTGGAGCGCCTCGGCCCGCCCGTCGCCGCCGTCGACCTGCGCGACGCGCCGGCCGGGCTGTTCGACGGGGTGGACGGCACGCTGGCCGCCGGCGGCCTCGACCCCGTCGACGACTTCCCGGCCGCCTACGACGCGCTCGTCCACGTCCGCCGGGTGACCCGGGTGCCCGGCGCGTTCGAGCGGCTGCGCGCGGAGTTCGAGACCGGAGCCCAGTCCCCACGAGAGCCGGAGTCACCGTGACCGCCGCCTACCCGCCCGCCCGCACCGTCGAGGTCTTCGAGGACGTCGCCGGCGTGCGCGTGCCCGACCCGTACCGCTGGCTGGAGGAGGAGACCGAGGAGGTGCGGCAGTGGCAGCGGCGGCAGGCCGAGCTCGCCACCGCCGCCGTCTACGCCGGCCAGGATCCGGAGGCCGTCCGCGCGCTGATCCGCGCCTGCGACGCCGGCTCCCGGCCGGCCCTGCCGAAGTACGCCGCCGGCCGCTGGTTCCGGGTGGTGTCCCCGCCCGGAGGCCCGGCGCCCGTGGTGGTCGTCGCCGACGAGCCCTTCGGGGCCGGGCGGACGGTCGCCGACCTGGCCGGGTCCGGCGAGGGCGGGCACCCGCCCGTCGTGTCCTGGCTGGCGCCCGCGCCCGACGGCCGGGTCCTGGCGCTCGGCCTGTGCACCGACGGCAGCGAGCACAACACCATCCGGCTGTTCGACGTCGCCTCCGGGCGCCAGCTCGGCGGCGCGCCGGAGCAGGTCCTGCACAGCGCGTGGGCGGGCGGCGTCTCCTGGCTGCCGGACAGCACGGGCTTCTCCTTCCTCGCGCTCACCGGCGCGCCGGAGGACTTCCGGCAGGCGGTCTTCCTCCACCGGCTCGGCGGCGGGACCGAGCCGGAGCCGATCCCGGTCGGCGCGGGCTCCCGCGAGTACACGCTCGTCCAGATGTCGCCCGGCAGCCGCTGGGCCGTCGCCGCCCATCGGGTCGGCAGCCCCGTCCCGGTCGCGGTGCGCGACCTGTCCGATCCGGGCGGGACCTGGCGGCCCTTCGTCAGCGGATGCTCGGGGACGGTCGCCGGACACGTCGTGGGCGAGCGCTACATCGCGGTGACCGACGTCGGCGCCCCGCGCGGCAGGGTGGTCGCCATCCCGCTCGACGCGGCCGACCCCGGCGACCCGGCCGGGTGGAGCGAGCTCGTCCCGGAGGGGGACACGGTGCTGCGCTCCCTCACCCCGGTCGGCGAGCACCTCTACCTCAGCGAGTTCGACCGGACCTTCGCGAGGGTGCGCATCCTCGACCGCTCGGGAGCGGTCACCGGCGAGATGCCCCTCCCCGGCCGGGGCGCGCTGGCCGCGCCCTTCTTCCCGCTGACCGCCCTGGCCACCGGCGCGCCCGCGGCCGACTTCGTCTTCGCCTTCTCCACGCTCACCAGCTCCTGGGGCGTCTACCGGCACCGGCCCGGCGAGACGGAACCGGAGACGCTGCTGCCTCCCGCCGTGGTCCTCGACGCCGTGCTGGAGGAGGGCGCGGCCCTCGCGCCGGACGGCGTCGCCGTGCCGTACCACGTGGTGCGCGGAGCCGGCGGTGCGCCGGCACCGGTGCTGATCTCCGCGTACGGCGCGGCGAACGTGCCGCTCCTGCCGCAGTACCAGCCCGACCTGGCCGCCTTCGTGGCCGCCGGAGGCGTGCTGGTGCAGGCGTACCTGCGCGGCGGCGGCGAGTTCGGCCGGGACTGGCACCTGGCCGCGCACCGGGAGCGCAAGCACGTCCGCGACGCCGACCTGGTCGCGGTCGCCGAGCACCTCCTCGACACCGGCCTGACCACTTCCGATCGGCTCGCGCTGACCGGCGGCTCCGACGGCGGCCTCATGTGCGGCATCGCCCTCACCCGGCGGCCCGAGCTGTGGCGTGCGGTCCTGCCGAGGGCCCCGCTGCTGGACCTCGTCGGCGGCACGCGCGACCCCTATCTCGACTTCGTCATCCGCAAGGCGTGGGGGGACCCGGACGACCCGGACGAGGTGCGGCGCCTGCTCGGGCTCTCGCCGTACCAGCTCGTCGAGCCCGGCGTCTTCCCGGCGGTCTACCTGCAGGCCGGGGCGACCGACCCGCGGTGCCGGCCCTGGCACGCGCGCAAGTTCGCCGCGCGCCTGCAGGCCGCGCAGCGGGGGGAGGCGCCGATCCTGCTGCACGTGTTCGAGGACGCCGGTCACGGCGCGGCGACCGCCCACGACGTCGCCGCCGCGCAGGACGCCGAGTGGTTGGCCTTTCTGATCGGCACGCTCGGTCTGCCGGGCGTCAGCCGTCCGGGGCCGACCTGATCGACATCAGGCGCAGCTGCAACATGGCCGACAGCCGCGCGCCGGGGTCGCCGAGGTCGAGCCGGCCGACCTCGGCGGCCCGGCGCAGCCGGTAGCGGAAGGTGTTGGAGTGCACGTACATCGCGGCCGAGGCCTCCGCGACGTCGCCGAAGGCGTCGAGCCAGGCCCGGAGCGTCTCGGCCAGGCTGGTCTGGTGCTCCTTGTCGTAGGCGACGATGCGCGCGACGGCCCCGCTGGGGATGTCGCCGCGCGGGACGAGGTCGGCCAGCTCGATCAGCAGTGCCTCGACATGCACGTCGTCCAGCCGGGCCACCTGCCGCCCGCCGGCCCCCGAGCGCAGCACGCGCAGGGCGCGCTCGGCCCCCGATCGCGACCGGGCCAGCGCCGAGCTGTCGGCGGCCAGCGGCCCGACCCCGATGAGCGGGCGCAGCCGCGAGCCGACGCGGGCCAGGAACTCCGAGGCGATCCACGCCGCGCGTTCCTCGGCGTCCTCACGGTTCTGGTGCCGGTGCTGCGGCAGGGGCAGCACGCCGAAGGCGACGTCGCCGATGAGCGCCGCGGCGGCCCGCGGGTGGGCCGCGGACAGGTGGATGGCGAAGGCGTCGGCCAGCCGCTTGCGCTCGGTGGCGAGCTGGGCGGGCAGCGGGGGCTCGGCCGCCGAGCCGACGACGTTCAGCGCGAGGACGACCGCGGGCTCGTCCTTCAGCCCGAGGCGGCGGACCGCCTCCCGCGCCCCGGGCCCGTCCTCCAGGGCGGTGCTCAGCAGCTCGGCCCGCAGCCGCCGCTCCATGTCGGCGTCGGCGCGCTGCCACACCATGTGCATCGCGACCAGCTTGGACGCCTCGTACAGCGCCTCGCCGCGCTCCTCGTCCAGCGGTTCGGGGACGACCACCCAGATCGTGCCGAGGATCTCGTCCCCGGCCCGCACCGCGATCGCCGCCCGGGGCAGCTCCGGCGGCAGCGACGGGTCGACCTGCTCGGGCAGGGGCGCCACGAAGACCGGCCGGTCGCTGCGGTAGATCGCCTGGAACACCCCGCGCTCCTCCAGGATGCGCGTGTAGTGCTCCGGGACCTGGCGGCCCAGGATCGTCTGGACCCGCGAGTGGTCGGCCTCCTCCTGGCGGCTGGAGAAGGCCAGCAGCCGGGAGTTGCGGTCCTCGATGGTGACGGGCGCGTCGAGCAGCGCGGCGATGGCGTTGGCGACCGCGAACAGGTCGCCGGACCTGATCCGGCCGACCGTGTGCGCGTCCGTGCCGTCCGGGCCGCCGCTCTCGGCGATCAGCGACCGGAGCATCCCCGCCAGGTGCGACCACGACGCGCCGCGCGCGAACGACAGGACCGTCACCCCCGCCTCGCGCGCCGCCGCGACGAGCCCTTCGTCGGGCACGACCGGCGCGCGGACCACGAGGCCGACGGCGTCGTGCCGGCCGAGCTGGGTCACCACCCGGGCGAGGTCGGCCGGGTCGTGCAGCCCGACGCCGAACACCAGCGCACGGCTCGGGAGCTCGGGCTCGTCGAGCGGGTCGTAGATGACGACGTCGCCGACGTCGCCGGCCCGCTCGACATCGCCGCAGACGACGTCGAGCAGGGTGGAGCCGAGTTCCTCCAGGACGCGGGCGAGGCTGGCTCGCGGGAGGCCGGTCACGGGGACGAGCACGCGTCCGAAGCTAGCGCAGCGGCGTCGGGCCGGCGTTCGTTCTGCATGACGAAAGGATCCTATCCGGTTTGTCCGGTTGGACCGGTTCAGCGGAGAGGGACCCACTCCGTGGCGACGGTCACCTCGTCCAGGACCTCGGGGATCGGGGCGACGCCCAGCCCCGGGCCGGCCGGCACCGCGAGGTGCCCGTCCTCCAGGACGAACGGCGGCGTGAGGTCGGTCCGGTAGTAGCGCTCGGACGCCGAGGTGTCGCCGGGCAGGGTGAACCCGGGCAGTGCGGCGAGCGCCACGTTGGCGGCGCGGCCCAGCCCCGTCTCCAGCATGCCGCCGCACCACACCGGCACGCCGTGCGCCGCGCAGACGTCGTGGATCCGCCTGGCCTCCAGATATCCGCCCACCCGGCCCGGCTTGATGTTGACCACCTGGCAGGCGCCCATCGCGATGGCGTCGGCGGCGGCGCGCGCCGACACGATCGACTCGTCGAGGCAGATCGGCGTGCTGATCCGCGCGGCGAGCTCCGCGTGTCCGCGCAGGTCGTCCTCCGCCAGCGGCTGCTCCAGCAGCAGCAGCCCGAACGGGTCGAGCCCGGCCAGGTGCCGCGCGTCGCCGCGCCCGTAGGCGGTGTTGGCGTCCACCTGCAGCAGGATGTCGCCGAAGCGCTCGCGCACCGCCCGGACCGGCTCGACGTCCCAGCCGGGCTCGATCTTCAGCTTGATCCGCAGGTAACCCGCCTCCAGATAGCCGGCCACGGCGTCGAGCAGCTCGGGGATCGACCCGGTGATCCCCACGGACACGCCGCACGGCACGCTCGCGTGCACCGCGCCGAGGGCCCGGCCGAACGAGACGCCGGCCGCGCGCAGCTCGGCGTCCAGCACCGCCGTCTCCAGCGCGGCCTTCGCCATCCGGTGGCCCTTGAACCCGGCCAGCGCCGGGGCGACCCGGTGCGCGTCCAGGTCCGCCACCCCGGCCAGCGCCGGGATCAGGTAGCGGCTCAGCACGTCGGCCGAGGCGTGCGTGTACTCCGAGGAGTACAGCGGCGCGATCCCCGCGCCGCACTCGCCCCACCCCTCGGCCTCACCGGTGACGGCACGCACCACCAGCGCCTCCCGTATGGTCTCCGTTCCGAACGACGTCCGGAAGGGCGACACGAGCGGCACCCGGATGGTGCGGATCTCCACTCCTGACAGCTTCACTGCGACTCCCGCCTGTCGACGATGTACCAACCCGCGCGGTCGAATCCGCGCACCCGCGCGCCCTCGGCGAGCAGGTCGCCCAGCACGTCCCGCAGCGCCGTACGCCACTGCGCGGCCAGCCCCGGATCGTGCTCGCGGATCGTCTCGACGTCTCCGGGGACGCCGACCAGCACGGTGCTCGTGCCGGCGCGGCCCGCGACCGGCCCGCCCGCGGGCGAGACGTCCAGTGCCACGGCCGCCTTCGCCGCGCGGGCGGCGGCCGCGTCGGCCGGCCTGGGCCGGCCCGCGCAGGCCGCCGCGGCGGCGGGCGACTCCAGCCGCCACCGCACCAGCACCCGGTCGGTGTCGTCGCTGCGGTTGATGTCGTCGTCCATCGGGCCGTAGAAGTTCGAGAGGTACTCGTCCGGGTCGGCGGCCAGCTTGGTGATGTTGAAGTAGGCGTTGCGCCTGATCAGCGGGTCGTAGGTCCAGCACACCTCACCGACGCCGCGCGCCATGGCCCAGGCGCGCTGGTGCAGCTTCAGCGCGAAGCCGATGTTGCGGCCCTGCACGCGCGCCAGCACCCCCGCGATGTGACTGTGCAGGGCCTCGCGCGCGGGCGGGGAGAAGAAGCCGAAGCAGGCACCCACCAGCTCGTCCCCGTCGAAGGCGCCGCTGACGTAGCTGCCCGCCTTCGCCATCGCCCGCAGCAGGTCGGCCGTCACCGGCGGGTTGTTCTCACCGGTACGCCAGATGCGCTCGTACAGGCGGCGGACGGCCTCGAGGTCTACGACGCTGTCCAGGGGGCGGATGTCGATGCCCGCGCTGTGCGCGGCCGACTCGGCCGCGGCGTACGCCAAGTCGACGGGCCGGGACCCGTGACGGTCGCGGATGAGATCAGTCACGCCGGTCATGCTCGCAGCCGGTCCGGTCCGGTAGCTGGTCGGCGAGCACGGGAGGACGCGGCCCGGTTCGTCCGGGCGGACAACCCCGCGCCGCGAGCAACTCGGCGAGCAGGGCCGTGAGCAGGCGCGTGCGCCCCAGCAGCTCGGCCACGACCACGTGCTCGTCGTCGGCGTGCGCCCCGCCGCCGACCGCGCCCAGCCCGTCGAGGGTCGGCGTGCCCACTCCGGCGGTGAAGTTCCCGTCGGAGGCGCCGCCGACGGCGACCGAGGCGAGCGGGCCGAGCCCGAGGTCCGTCGCGAGCCGGCGGGCCCGCTCGAACAGGTCCGCCGAAGCCGCGGCCGGGAGCGGCGGCCGGTTCGGACCACCGATGATCTCCAGCTCGGCGCCCTCCAGCGCGGGCCGCAGGCCCAGCATCGCGGCGTGGACCCGGGTCTGCTCGGCGGCCTGCCAGACCCGGGCGTCGACCTCGAAGCGGCCCCGGCCGGGCACGGTGTTCACCGTGGTGCCCGCCTCCAGGCGGGTCGGCGTGACGGTCGTGCCCAGCCCCGGGTCGCCCAGCCCGGCCACGGCCACGACCTGGCGGGCCAGCTCCACCGAGGCGTTGACGCCGCGCTCCGGCTCCAGCCCGGCGTGCGCGGCTCGTCCCCGCACCAGCACCTCGTAGCGGGAGACGCCCTTGCGTGCGGTCTTCAGGGCTCCGCCGGGCCCGGCGGCCTCCAGGACCAGCGCGGCGGCGCACCCGCGGGCCTCGTCCTCGATGAGCTCGCGCGAGAAGGGGGACCCGAGTTCCTCGTCGCCGGTGACGAGCAGGGTCACGCCGTCCAGGTCGTCCAGCGTCGCGAGCGCGTGGAAGGCCATCGCCAGCCCGGTCTTCATGTCGAAGCACCCGGGCCCGCGCAGCAGCCCGTCGCGGACCTCGAAGGGATGCGTCCGCAGCGAGCCGACCGGCCACACCGTGTCGTGGTGCCCGAGCAGCAGCACCCGGGGCTCGCCGCCGAACCGCCAGCGCACGTGGGTGCGGCCGGCCACCTCCACCCGCTCCCCTTCCGCGCCCAGGAGACGGCCGCCGACCTCGGCGACCACCTCCGCGCTGCGGGCGACCGCGGCCAGGTCCTCGGACGGGGACTCGCAGCTCACGAGCCGCTCGATGTCGGCGATCATCGCGGCCGCGGCGGCGTCTTCGTTTCCTGATCGGCGCATCGCTCCAGCATGGTGAAGCGGGGCGGGCGCGGATCCGTCCGGCCGGCCAACATCGGCGCGTCCCGTTGGGACCGTGCGACGAACCGGACGGCGAACCGTGCGCCGCGACGCGCCGTGAACCGGCGCGGCCGGAGGTCCGCCGCGCCGGGCGGAAGCGGGGACGGGATGGTGGTGACAGCCCTACGACCATCGCACCTTGCGCCGAACAGCCGCGACGATGGCCCTTGCCCTCGTCCCGCACCATGCTCGACCCGGAACCCGACACCTGCTGTCATGTTCTCCTCAGAACCGGCCGACCGAGGGTTCCAGCAGATCGAAGACGCGGTGGGCGGCCGGCCGCAGCGCCTCGGCGATCTCGCTGTCGCTCTGCCCGTCGAGCGTGCGGCGCTGCACCTCGGCGAACAGCACGCGATGCGCGCCGGCGAGCTGGGCGGCCACCGCGCGGGCGGTCAGCTCGTCGTGCTCCTTGGCCAGCTCGGCGGCCAGCGCCGCCTCGCGCTGCTCGTGCATGTCGCGCAGCCGCGCCACCAGGGTGGGGCTGTCGGCGATCATGCGGGAGAACGCGCGCCCGGCGAACCCGGCCACCGGGTCGCGGGCGTCCACGGCGCGCAGGAACGCCTCCTTCAGCGCGGCGAACGCGCTCTGCCCCGGCGGGCGGCCCGCCACCACGCCCGCCAGGCTGGCCACGAACTGCTCGGCGTGGTCCAGGGCCAGGTCCTCCTTGCGGGGGAAGTAGTTGGTGACGGTCATCTTCGCCACCCTGGCCGCCACCGCGATGTCCGCGATCGTGGTCTTCTCGAAGCCCTGCTCGATGAACAGCCGGGTGGCCTGGTCGGAGATCGCCTGCCGCGTCTCCTGCTTCTTGAGCTCTCTCAGGTTCACCCTTCTTAGGTTAGTCACAAATTTATGCCCAGGCGAAAGATGAGCCTCGCCCTTGCCGATATTTATCCATACGGATAAAGTTACTCGCATGGATAACAAACTGTGGGCGCTCGTCCGCGCCCTCTTCGTCGCCATGCTCGTCCTGTCGATCGCCACCCTCGGCGTGGCCGCCGTCGTCGGCGGCACCTGGGTGGTGTGGCTGCGCGGCGCCGCCGTGGCCGGCGCCGCCGCCTGGCTCATCGCCCTGGCCGGGCAGGCCGGCCGGGGCAGGCGGGCGGCGTACGTGCGGATCCGGTTCGTCACCATCGCCGCCCCCATCGGGATCGTGCTCCTCATCGTCGCCCCCGACAGCGGCTATCCCGGCTGGATGAAGGCCGAGCAGGCCGTGGTCGGCGTGCTGGCCGCCGCCGTGGCGCTCCTCGTCAACCGCCCCGCCGTACGACAGGCGTTCCCGAAGGCTGGCAAGCTGGGGTGATATGGAGATCACCGGAACCCGCCGGGCGGCCACCGAGGCCCGCAGGGCGCAGATCGCCTCCGCCACGATCAGCCTGCTGGCGCGGCGCGGCTACACCGAGACCACGTTCGAGGCCATCTGCGAGCACGCCGGGCTGAGCAGCAAGAGGCTGATCACCTACCACTTCTCCACCAAGGAGAAGCTGTTCGAGGCCGTCGTCCACCAGGTCGTCCAGGACGCGGCGGCCTTCATGCGCCCCGCCCTCGACGCCGCCACCGGGGCGCGGGCCCTGCTGGAGGCGTTCATCAGGGCGAACGTGGCCTTCATCGCGGCCCACCCCGACCACGTGCGGGCGGTCCAGCAGATCGCGGCCAACCAGGTTCCCGTGGGCGGGCAGGAGCAGGAGGCAGCGATCGGCAGGCTGGTGGCGCTGTTCGAGGACGGGCGGCGCACGGGGGCGTTCCGGGCGTTCGACGCGGTGCTGATGAGCAGAGCGCTGCGGGCCGCCATCGACGACCTGGCCGGCCGCCTGGTCGACGGCCTCGACCCGGACCACTGCGCCGACGAGCTCGTCGAGCTGTTCGACCGGGCGACCCGCGCCTCGGCCGGCTGACCTCCACGGCCGAGGCCGCGGCGGCGCCTCACATTCCGGGCGGCTGCGTCGTCGGAAGGGGAAAAGCACCGAACCCCTGCACACGGAGGACGCGATGACGTCGAACGATTCCGAGATCATGGAGCTGCTGGAGGGCCGGGTCGACGCCAGCCAGAACAAGGACGTCGACCGGCTCATGTCGTTCTACGCTCCCGACGTCGTCTACTACGACGTCGTGCCCCCGCTCCAGTTCGTGGGCGTCGAGGACGTCCGCCGCAACTTCGTGCGCTGGTTCGACGAGTACGACGGCCCCATCAGCCTGGAGACGCACGACCTGTCCGTCGCGACGAGCGGGGACGTCGCCATCGCCCACATGCTCCACCTGGACTCCGGGACGCGGAAGAACGGGCTCAAGAGCGCGATCTGGGTGCGCTCCACCGTTTCCCTCCGGCGGTCGAACGGCACGTGGCTGATCACGCATGAGCACATCTCGGTGCCGATCAACCCGGAGAACATGCAGGCGTGGTTCCCGCCGGACATGTGAGCGCTACGGCCCGGTACGCAGCATCTCCGGCCGCAACTGGGCGGCCCGCCGCTCGGAGATGCCGCCGGCCAGAGCGGCACGGGTGAGCGCGGCGCCGACCCATCCGGCCGCGACGGGCTCGCCGTACCGGCCGAAGATCGGCTCCGCGGCGGTCCGCCGGCCGCCGCCCAGCTCCCGCAGCAGGCGGCGGGCCAGCGGCGGCAGGACGAAGGCCGCGACGTGGCACCCGGTGTGCACGACCATGACCACGTGCTCGCCCCCGTGGCCGTCGGCGACGGTGCGGAAGTCCTGCGACGACGCGCCGGCCACCGCGTCGGCCGGAGCCCCGGTCGCCTCCAGCAGCGCGACCGCGGCGGCCTCCGTCACGTGGCCCTCGGCGGCCAGCCGCGCGATGCCGCGGCGCAGCGAGCGCCGCTCGTCGCGGGTGAGGCCCGCCCGCCTGCCCGCGTCACCGGCCGGGGGCGCCGCCGCCACGCCGTCGGGCCGGGCCGGGCCGGGACCGTTCTCCCAGGCGAAGTGGTAGAGCGACGTCAGAGCCGCGCGTCGCCTGCCGACCGTCGCCTTGGCCAGGGGCCTGCCGTGCGCCTCGGGCAGCCGGCCGGCCAGCGTCGCGTCGCAGTACTCGCGGACGTGGGCCCCCGTGGCGCGCAGCGGAGCGAGCTCCGGCACGTTGAGGCGCAGCCAGCGCAGGAACGAGGCGAACGTCCGCAGGCGGAACCGGCGGGCGCTCAGCGAGGAGGACTCGCGCAGCCAGTCGGCCACCGTGCCGCGGCTGACCGGGTCGAGCCCGTCGACCAGGTCGACGTCGGCGCCGTCCACCTCGCCGCCGTCGCCGGGACGCCGGCGCGGGCGCAGACCGGCGATCCGCCCGACGCTCGTCACCCCTGCCGGGGAGCCGGTCGAGGGCTCCGGGCGTCCGCGGGGGTCGGGATCGGGGGCACCGGTCATGATCTGGATCTTCTCACGGGACGGTGGGCGCGGGCGCCCGTCGTCCCGATGGGTGAGATCCCGCTCCCGGACCGGCTCGCGACCCGCCGGAGGGACCCGGCGCGGGCGCCGCGACCGATAATGGGCGCATGACCAACGCGGGTCGTGCCGGCGGGCCGCCGATGACCTGGTGGGCGGCGTGGGCCGCCAGGTTCTCCGGCCGGCGGGCCGACGGCGCGGTCGCGGCGGCCACCACCGCGGCCACCCTGGGTCCGCTGCTGGTGCCCGCCCCGAAGGCGTGGTGGATCGTCGCCCTGGGCGTGCTCGCCTCCGCGCCCGTCCACTGGCGCAGGCGCGCACCCATGGCCGTGGCGGTGCTCACCGGCGCCGCGATGACCGTCATGGTCTTCTGGGCGAAGCCGTTCCTCCCCTTCGGCCCACTGGTCGCCGTCCACACCATCGCCGACCTCAGTCCCCGGTGGAAACGGCTGGCCGCGATCCCGGCGATCGCCGCCGTCGTCGGCATGTCCCTGGCGCTGCCCGGGGAGGACAGCGAGACCTACCGCCTGGTCGGCACCGCCTTCGTGGCCGCCTACGCGCTGGGCACCAGCGCCCGGGCGCATCGCTCACGCACCGCCGAACTGGCCGAGCGGGCACGCCGCCGCGAACAGGAGCACATCGCCGCGGTGGCGGAGGAGCGGGCACGGATCGCTCGCGACATGCACGACATCATCACGCACTCCGTCGGGCTGATGGTCGTCCAGGCCGAAGCCGGGCCCGTGGTGTTAGAGAGCGACGCGCCCAGGGCCGAGGCCGTCTTCGGCGCGATCGCCGACACCGGCAGGGGCGCGCTCACCGAGCTGCGCGGCCTGCTCGCGGCGCTGCGCGCGCCGGCCGCCCCCGCCACGGAGGACCTCGGGCTCGTCCAGCCGCGCCTGGACGGACTCCCCGCACTGACCCGGCGCAGCGGCCTGGACGTGGTCATGACCGTGGAGGGCGAGCGGCGGCGGATCCCCGGCAGCCTCGAAGCCGCCGTCTACCGGATCGTTCAGGAAGCCCTCACCAATGTGCGCAGACACGCCGGGGTGCGCACCGCGCGGCTGCGCCTGCGGTGGGCCTCGGAGGAACTGCTCGTCGAGATCGCCGACGAGGGCCGCGGGCCGCGGCCCGGCCGCGGCGGCTACGGCCTGATCGGCATGCGGGAGCGTGCCGCCGCGTGCGGCGGCACGCTCAGCGCGGGACCGGGACAGGACGCGGGATTCATCGTCCGAGCCGTCTTTCCGCTTGAATAGCGCCCATGCTGCGCCTGCTCATCGCCGACGACCAGGATCTGTTCCGGGCCGGGTTCGGCCTGATCCTCGGCGCTCAGCCGGACATGCTGGTGGTGGGCGAGGCGGCGGACGGTGACGAGGCGATCGAGCTGGCCGGGCGGCTGCGCCCGGACGTGGTCCTGATGGACGTGCGCATGCCGGGGAAGAACGGCATCGAAGCCACCCGCGAGATCTGCGCGACCACCGACGCCAAGGTGCTCGTCCTGACCATGTTCGACCTGGACGAGTACGTCTACGACGCCGTTCGCGCAGGGGCCAGCGGCTTCCTGCTCAAGGACATCCGCCGCGAGGAGCTGGCGCACGCGGTGCGCACCATCGCGGGCGGCGAGGCGCTGCTGGCCCCCGCCGCCACCCGCAGGCTGCTGGAGAACCTCGTCAGACGGCCGGCCCACGGCCCGATGCCGCGGCTGGCGGGACGGCTGGAGGCGCTCACCGAGCGGGAGCGCGAGACGCTCAGGCTGGTCGCCCGCGGACTGTCCAACGCCGAGATCGCCGCCGCGCTCGTCGTCACCGAGCACACGGTCAAGACGCACGTCAGCCGCATCCTGACCAAGCTGGACCTGCGGGATCGGGTGCAGGCGGCGGTGTTCGCCTACGAGTGCGGCCTGGTGGTCGCCGGTGAGAGTGACATCGGAGATCACACTCGCGACTGACGCGCCACGGGGGCGGCCACGAGCAGCATCGACGCCATGAAACGCGTCGTGACCCCGCTCGCCGCGGCCCTCGCCTCGGCTGTCCTGCTGCACTTCGGCACCGGCCTGCACCCGGTGGCCTGGGTGACCTGGCTCGCCCCCCTGCCCGTCCTGTACGCCGCCCCCCGCGTGACGGGCGGCGCGGCCTTCGCCGCGGGCGCCCTCGCCTGGCTCGGCGGCCAGCTGCAGATGTGGCCGTACTTCACCGGGTCCCTGGAGATGCCCGTCCCGGTGGCAGCCGGCCTCCTCGCCGGGCCGGCGCTGCTGTCCGGCCTCGGCGTGCTGCTCCACCGCTCGCTGCTGGCGCGGGGGCGGCCGCTGTCCGCCGTGCTCGCCGTGCCGGCGCTGTGGGTCGGCGTCGAGTACGTGATGGCGCTCGCCGGGCCTCACGGCGCCTGGTGGAGCCTGGCCTACACCCAGGCCGACGTGCTGCCCGTCCTGCAGACGGCCTCCGTCACCGGGGTGTGGGGCATCACCTTCCTGCTCCAGCTCGTGCCCGCCGCCGTGGCCGCGCTGCTCGCACCGGGCGCGACGCACCGGCTCCACGTCGCGGTGACCGCCGGCGCGCTGGCGGCGGCGGCCCTGGGGTACGGCTTCGCCCGGCTCGGCACCGGCCACGACGGCGAACGGCACCGCGAGGTCGCCCTGATCTCCACCGACGACCCCCGCGACACCACGCAATGGAACTCCCCGCAGGGGCGCGACCTGGTCCGCCGATACGGCGCGGCCATCGACGCGGCCGCCGCCCGCGGCGCCGAGATCGCGGTGCTGCCGGAGAAGACGTTCGAGACGGCCACCACCCGCCTGCATCTGGCCAGGCCGGGAGTGGCGGTCGTCGCCGGCGCCGCGCTCGACGCCGGCGCGACACGGGCGAACACCGCGCTGGCCGACCCGTCTGGCGCCCGCTACGACAAGCACCACCTGATTCCCGGGCTGGAGTCGGAGTTCACGCCCGGACGCGCGCTGACCTTCCTCGACCGGACCACGACGGGCCTGATCATCTGCAAGGACCTCGACTTCCCCTGGCTGGTGCGGCGCTACCGCCAGGCCGGCGCGACCGCGCTGCTCGCCCCGGCCTGGGACTTCGACGACGACGCCTGGCTGCACAGCCGCATGGCGGTGGTCCGCGGGGTGGAGAGCGGGCTGTCGGTGGCCCGCGTGGCCCGCCAGGGCGTCCTCACGGTGAGCGACACCCGGGGACGGGTACTGGCCGAAGGCCGCAGCGGCAGGCCCGGGATGACCACGGTGTTCGCGGCGCTGCCGCAGCAGGGCGCCTCCACCCTCTACGCCGGTCTGGGCGACTGGGCCGCCTGGTCCTCCGTCGCGGTGCTGCTCGCCGCCCTCGTCCGGCTCCGCGCCCGTAGGGTGTGGCCATGAGTGATCGTGTCCGGCTGCTGTGCCTGCGCCACGCGGAGTCCGAGAACGTCACAGCCGGCGCCGCCGGCGCGCTGCCCTCCGCGCGGCTGACGGCGAAGGGCCGGCTGCAGGCCGCCGGAGCGGCGAGGCTCCTGATCGGCGAAGGGGTGACGCGGATCTACGCCGGCACGGCCGTCCGGGCGCGCCAGACCGCCGACATCATGGCGCGAACGCTCGGGGTCGAGGTCGTCGCGCTGCGGGACCTGGCGGAGGTCCATGTCGGCCGCGCGGAAGGGGCCGTCGATCCCGCCACCCGGGCGCGCACGGCGGCCGTTCTCCGCTCGTGGATCGTGGACGCGGACCTCGGGGAAGCGGTGGCCGACGGAGAGGACGGGCACGCGGTCACTGCGCGGATCGTCACCGCCCTCACCTCGATCGCCGCCGGGCACGCCGGCGGGACGGTCGCCGTGGTCGGGCATGTGGCGAGCCTCACCACCGGTCTCAGCGCTCTGTGCGGGCTGGGCCGGCAGGTGTGGGGCGCGCCGCTCCCCCACGCGGTCCCGTTCGCCGTCGAGTACGACGGACGCTCGTGGCAGTGCCTGTCGTGGCCGTCCCCGGCGGCCGCTCACGGGGTCACGGGCGCAGCAGGGTCTTGATGGCGCGGCGCTCGTCCATGGCCCGGTAGCCCTCGGCGGCCTCGTCCAGAGGGAGGGTGAGGTCGAAGACCCTGCCGGGGTTGATCTTGCGGTTGCAGATCAGGTCGATCAGCTCGGGCAGGTACTGCCGGACCGGCGCCGGACCGCCGTGCAGGTGGACCTGCGAGAAGAACAGCTCCTCCCCGGCCAGGGTGACGTCGTGGTTGACGCCGACGAAGCCGATGTGCCCGCCGGGGCGGGTGGAGCGGATGGCCTGGTGCATCGACTGCTGGGTGCCGACCGCCTCGACGACCGAGTGGGCGCCCAGGCCGCCGGTCAGCTCCTTGATCTTCTGGATGCCCTCGTCGCCGCGCTCGGTGACGATGTCGGTGGCGCCGAACTCCAGGGCGAGTTTCTGCCGCGACTCGTGGCGGCTCATCGCGATGACCCGTTCGGCGCCGAGCTGCCTGGCGGACAGCACGGCGAGCAGGCCGACCGCGCCGTCGCCGACGACCGCGACCGTCCTGCCGGGTCCCGCCTGGGCGGCCACCGCGCCGAACCAGCCGGTGCCGAGCACGTCGGAGGCGGCCAGGAGGTCGGGGATCAGGTCGGCGTCGGGCATGCCCGGGGTGGCGACGAGCGTGCCGTCGGCGTGCGGGATCCGCGCGCGCTCGGCCTGCGTCCCGACCGCGTTCATGAACACCCGCTCCACGCAGGAGGACGGGTAACCGGAGCGGCAGATCTCGCAGGTGCCGTCGGAGGAGACGAACGAGCCGACGACGAACTGGCCGGGCCGGACGTTCCTGACGTCGGCGCCGACCTCCTCGACGACGCCCACGTACTCATGACCCATGGGCGTCGCGCCCTCGACCGCATCGACGCCGCGGTAGGGCCACAGGTCCGAGCCGCAGACGCAGGTCGCGGCCAGCCGGATGATCGCGTCGGTCGGGGCGAGGATCTTCGGGTCCTCGCGCTGCTCCACCCGGACGTCGCCGGGGGCGTGCATCACTACGCCACGCATCTCACGTACTCCTTGATCGGTGTGCGGGCAGTACGGTCCCTGCCAGTCAAAGCGCTGGTCAGGCGGGGAGGAAGGCACTGGCGAAAGGTGTACTGGCAGGGCACCCCACCGGGATGGACGGCGGCCTAGCCTGGGGAGGGTGGACAACCGCAGTCAGATCCGTGAGTTCCTGACCTCCCGGCGCGCCAGGATCAGCCCGGAGCAGGCCAGGCTGCCCTCCTACGGCACCCGCCGGGTCCCCGGGCTGCGCCGTTCCGAGGTCGCCCAGCTGGCCGGGGTGAGCGTGGAGTACTACTCCCGCCTGGAACGCGGCGACCTGTCGGGGGTCTCCGACCACGTCCTCGACGCGCTGGCCCGCGCGCTGCGGCTGAACGACGCCGAACGCACGCACCTGGAGGATCTCGCCCGCGCCGCGGGCCCCGGCCCGCGGCGGCGCCGCCGCCCCGCCCCGAACCAGGTGCGGCCCTCGGTGCAGCGGCTGCTGGACGCCATGACCGGCGCCCCGGCGTTCGTCATGAACGGCCGCGGCGACATCCTGGCCACCAACACCCTCGGCCGGGCCCTGTACGCGCCCATGATCGACGCGGCTCGCGGCGCCACCCCCAACCACGCCCGGTTCATCTTCCTCGACCCGCGCTCCCACCAGTTCTGGGGCGACTGGGAGCGCGCCGCCGACGACACCGTCGCCCTGCTGCACGCCCAGGCCGGCCGCGACCCCTACGACAAGGACCTCACCGACCTGGTCGGCGAGCTGTCCACCCGCAGCGACGACTTCCGCACCCGCTGGGCCCGTCACGACGTCCGCCAGCACCACCTGGGCGCCAAGCCCTTCCACCACCCGGTCGTCGGTGACCTCCACCTGACCTACGAGTCCCTCGACCTGGCCGCCGACGGCCTCGTCCTGGTCGCCTACGGCACCGAACCGGGCAGCGACTCCGAGGACAAGCTCCGCCTTCTCGCGAGCTGGGCCAGCACGCCCGACCGCGACCGGCGCGCGGCGTCCCACGCCACGGACGCGGCCGACCCGCTGGGCGGCGGGTCCTGAGGCTCCGGTACGGCATCCTTCCCGTGATCATGCGGTTAGCCTCGGTCGCATGGTGTTCGACTCCGTTCAGCTGGATCTTCAGCCCTATGCCGGGTTCGACATGAGTCGCTACGTCCGGCGGACCCACTGCAGCTGGGAGGACCTCGGCTGGCAGTCCCTGCTCGCGCAACGGTTCGACCACGTCCCGGTGGTGGAGGACATGGAGCTGCCGGCCGCGGCGGACCTGCACCTGATCCTGCCCGTAGAAGGCCGGACTGTGATCGAGACGCGTACCGACGGCCGGTGGAGCCGTCACACCTGGGCGCCGGGGCGGCTCGAACTCGGCGTCCCGGACCGGCCCGCCCTCCGCCGCTATCGCGCGGACGGCCCCTTGCGCAGCGTGCAGATCCACCTCCCGCGCGGCACCGTCGAACGGACCGCGGAGCACTTGGGTGGCCGCGCGGTGGACTACGCGAGCATGGCGGCGTCCGTGGCCGCCGGCGATCCGCTGATCGAGGAGACCGTCCGCGCCGTCGGCTCCGCGGACGAGGCCGGAGACCTGTACGCCGAGTCCGCGGCCGCCTTCCTGGCCGTGCACCTGCTCACCCGCCATTCCCGGCGGCCCGCCGGACCGGCGCCGGCGCGGGAGGACGCCCGCGTCCGCGCGGCGATCGCCCTCATGCGCGACCGGCTGGCCGAACCGCTCACCCTGGCCGACATCGCGGACGAGGTGTACCTCAGCGTCTATCACCTGGTGCGGGTGTTCAGCGCGGCGACCGGACAGACGCCCCACCGGTTCCTCGTCCGGCTGCGGATCGAGAAGGCGCAAGGCCTGTTGCGGGACACCGACCTCACGGTCGCCCAGATCGCGCCGCTCTGCGGCTTCGCCAGTCCCGGTGCGCTGTCGACGGCCTTCCTGCGGCACACCGGCGTGCGGCCCTCGGCGTATCGCAATTCCTGACCGCTTTCCCGGCAATCGCCGGCATGGATCAGGGGGCGGCTCGTTTCTAGGGTTTCCACCATGTCTGGAAATACGGCGAGAACGCCTGAAATCGAGCCCTTTTCCGTACGCATTCCCGAACGGGACCTGGAGGACCTGCGGGCTCGGCTGGACGCGGTCCGGCTCCCCGAGCCGGAGACGGTGCCGGACGCCACGCAGGGCATCGAGCTGGATCGGCTGAGAACACTGCTGGACGCCTGGCGGCGGCACGACTGGCGGGCCAGGGAGCGGCAGTGGAACGCGATCCCGCAGCACCGCGTGCGCCTCGACGGCCTGCGCATCGCGTTCTGGCACGTGCGCTCGCCCGAGCCCACGGCGCTCCCCCTGCTGCTGACCCACGGCTGGCCGGGCTCCGTCCTCGAGTTCGAGAACGTCCTCGGGCCGCTCAGCGACCCGGTCGCCCACGGCGGTTCCGCGAGCGACGCCTTCCACGTCGTCGTCCCGGCCCTGCCGGGGTTCGGCTTCAGCGACCGTCCCCGCGAGCGCGGCTGGCACCCCGGCCGCACGGCGCGGGCGTGGGCCGAGCTGATGACCGTGCTCGGCTACGAGCGGTTCGGCGCGCACGGCGGGGACTGGGGCGCGTTCGTCAGCACCGAACTGGCGCGCCTGGCGCCCGAGCGCGTCGCCGGCCTGCACCTGACGATGCCCGTCGCCTCTCCCCTGCCGGAGGACCGGATCTCGCCGGACCCTGCGGAACGGCGCATGCTGGAGCGGCGCGACCTGCACCTCGCCGACGGATACGGCTTCGGGATGATCATGAGCACGCGCCCGCAGACGCTCGGCTACTCCCTGCTCGACTCCCCCGCCGGCCTGGCGGCGTGGCTCGGCGAGAAGTTCGCCGCCTACTCCGACACCCGTCCGGAGGCCGGCGGCGGGGTGAGCGTGTCGCAGCAGGTGGACGACATCGCCCTGTACTGGCTGACCGGGACCGGCGCCTCCAGCGCCCGCTGGTACTGGGAGGCCATGCGGTGGGTGCCACGCGGCGCCGAGGAGGAGAACGCGCTGCCGGTGACGGTGCCGACCGCCTGTTCGCTGTTCCCGGCCGAGCCGTGGCCGACCGCCCGGCGCTGGGCCGAGCGCCGCTACCACGACCTGCGCTCATGGCACGAGCTGGACCGCGGCGGCCACTTCCCCGGTCTGGAACAGCCGGACCTCCTGGTCTCCGAGATCAGGAGCGCGTTCCGCCACGCCCGGACGACGACCACGGGGGCAAGCCGTCGCTGACCTCGTCGTGGGCCGCGGGCACCGGGTCGTCGCGCCGGCCGGCGCGCAGGCCGAAGGCGGAGACCGCCGCCCCCAGCAGCACCATGGCCACCGGGACGACGAGCGCGGTCCGGTAGGCGCCCAGCACCGCGCCCGGTGAGCCGCCGGCCAGGCCCTGCTCCGTAGGCGACGATCGCCGGCAGGAAGCCGCCGAAGGCGGCAGGTATTCGCGGACGTCGTCACCCACGACCGCCTCGCTAAGAGTGGAAGGCGATGTGCCGGCTCAGCGAGTGGTAGGTGGGCGCGTCGATCGCGGGCTCGGGCAGCGGCAGGTCGAGGTCCCGGCGTGCCGCTGCCGCCGGTCACGTAGTGGATGCGGACACCGTCCACGTCGGAGAACCCGTGCCGGAAGTGGTGCCGAGCCGGGGGTCGTCGCGCGGGGCGGAGGGAGCGGCGCGGGGACGGACGAGTTGCGGTGATCATGTGGTCCTGTCCGGAGAGGATCGGGAGAGGGCGGGCCCGTCCCGAGGAGAAGGCGGGCGCGTCCCGGGGAGAGACGGGTCAGCGCCCGGTCGCGCCGTCGATCAGTTCGCGGATGATGTCCGCGTGGCCCGCGTGGCGGCCGGTCTCCTCGATCATGTGGGTGAGGGCCCAGCGGAGGCTGGGAGCGGGGCGCCCCGGCCGCGGCCGAGGGACCGGCGCGCCGGGATCGGCGCACCCGTCGAGCAGTTCGTTCGCACGCCCGACCGTCTCCCGGTAGCGGGCGACGACGTCGGCCACGCTGTCCTCCGGCGCGGCCTGGAACGTCGCCTGCCAGTCGGTGACGTCGTCGCCGAGGAACATCGAGCGTTCGACGAAGGTCAGGTGGTTGAGCAGGCCGAGCAGGTTCGTGCCCGACGGCACGGCGGCTGCTCGCGCCTGGGGTTCCGGGGCGCCCTCGACCTTCGCGGCGATCGAGGTGCGGAGGTAGTCGAGGAACGCGCGCAGGGTCTCGGCCTCGCCGCCTCCGGTGCGGGGCGGCGGACGGTCGCGGGACGTGGTGGCGGGCACGGCGGTTTCCTTCCTTCGCAGGGGGCTGGTTCGGTCGCCGGGTCAGGCGGTGCGCCGGACGAGCAGGACGTGGTCGATGACCTCGGCGGTGCGCCCGCCCGGTCCGGTGGCGATCCGGCGGGGCGTGTCCGCCCGCTCCACCGTCCAGGTCGCCGGATCCAGGTCGAGCCCCGCGGCGACCTCCAGCGGGCCCGGATACCGGACGCCGGGGTCCTGGTTCCACGACCACGGCGCGGCCGAACCGTGGTCGACGACCAGCAGCCGCCCGCCCAGGTGCAGGGCGTGCGCGGCGGAGCGCAGCACGGTCGTCCTGTCGAGGTCGCAGGTAGTGGGCGCACACCAGGTCGAACCGGCCGCGCGGGAAGGACTGCTGCAGGTCGTGCCGTACGGCGGCTACCCGGTCGCCCAGGCCGCGCGAACGCGCGAGGGCGGCGAGCCGCCCGACCGCCACGGCGGAGACGTCGCAGGCGGTGACGTGCCATCCCTGGCCGGCGAGCCACAGCGCGTCGCCGCCGTCGCCGCATCCGAGGTCCAGCGCGTCGCCGGGCGGCCGGCCCGTCATCGTCTCGGTGAGGCGCGCGTTCGGCCGCGGGTCGCCGGCCGCCGGCCGGGCCGCGTGGACGCCGTCCCAGAACGTGACCGCATCGGTGGTGCTCATCAAGGCTCCTTCTGTCGGTGTGCGCTCAGTCTTGCCAGGAACGCCACGACCTGGCACAGAATCTTGCGGTTCTGGCAAGATGGCCTGGTGGATCGCGAAACGGACGACGTGCTGGACGCGGTGGGGCCGCGGCTTCGTGCGCTGCGTCGTGACCGCGGCATCACGCTCGCCGCCCTCGCGGCGACGACCGGCGTGTCGGAGAGCACCCTGTCCCGGCTGGAGAGCGGGCAGCGCCGGGCGACCCTGGAGCTGCTGCTGCCGCTGGCCCGTACCTACGACGTTCCGCTGGACGAGCTGGTCGGCGCCCCGCGCACCGGCGACCCCCGGATACACCTCAAGCCGATCAGCCGGTTCGGGATGACCTTCATCCCCCTGTCCAGGCGGCCGGGCGGGGTGCACGCGTTCAAGATGATCATCCCTGCCCGGCCGCGACCGCTCGAACCGACCCCGCAGACTCACGAAGGCTTCGAATGGCTGTACGTGCTCAACGGGCGCCTGCGGCTCGTCCTCGGCGAGCGCGACCTGACGTTGCCGCCGGGCGAGGCAGCCGAGTTCGACACGTCCGTGCCGCACTGGCTGGGCAGCGCCGATGGCGGCGTGGTGGAGCTCCTGATCCTGTTCGGCCTGCAAGGGGTGCGTTTGCACGTACGCGCCGACAGGTGATCAACGGCGGGGGCTCGGCGGGTCCGCCATGAAGGATCCTCTCCTCTCGAGCGACCAACGGGACGGCGGCGACGGTCATCGCCGCATCCTCGGATCGTGGGTGGGGTCGGCGTACATCGGCGGGCAGCCGCGGTCGGCGGCTCGGGGGCGCAGTTCGTAGTGCCAGGGCTCGTTCCGGTAGACCTGGCACAGCCCGTGGTCGGCGCCGTGCCTGGACAGCCACGCCGTGGCGGCCGAGGGGCCGAGGTCGACGGCGTCCCCGGACACGTGGGCGGACTTGTCCGGTCTGGCCACCCATCGGGCGGCTTCCTCTTCCGAGCCGTACTGGGAGACGGCATCGCGAAGCAGCTGTTCCTGGTACCGCTCAGAACGCCATCCACTGTTGACGTGGAACTGCACGCCGTCCTCGGCGGCGTCGGCCGCGGCTCGGCGCAGGGCCTTGAGCAGGCGCGGATCGAGCTTGGCCACAGCCGGGAACTCGCCGTCGAAGACGGTCACGCCGTCGGGGACGACGCCGTCAGCCTCGCCGGGAGCGCCCGGTCGCGCGCCGACGACGATCGCAGCGATGACCACGACGACCACGACGAGCACGATGACCACTGGCAGGCCGGCGAGCGCCGGCGAGCGGGCTTCTGTTCGCGCTGGTGTGTGAAGGCTCATGCCGCCAGTGAAGGCAGCGCCGTGTTACCAGCGCTTATGCGCTTTCCGATACGCCGACGACATGCTCGGCCTCCTAGCATCGGGACATGCGCGTGCTCTCGCCGGCCGGCTCTCCTGCGCCCGCGGCCGTCAGCCCTGCGGGGTGTGCGGCGGCGCGGCGGGCAGTCCCACCGTGACGCGGAGCCCGCCGGCGGGGCGGGGGGTGAGGGTGAGCGTTCCGTCGTGTGCTCGCGTGATGCTTCTGACGATGGCCAGGCCGAGGCCGACACCCGCGTGGTCGGCGCGTACGCGCGTGGTGCCGCGCCGAAACGGCTCGACAAGGGTGGAGACCACGTGCGGGGCGAGCTTCTCGCCCGTGTTCTCCACGGTGAGGAGCACGGTCGTGGGGCGAACGCTGGTCGTGACCCACACGGTGCCCTGTTCGGGCAGGTTGTGGACGATCGCGTTGTGCACCAGGTTCGTCGTCATCTGCAGCAGGAGCGCGGGTGAGCCGACGGCGAGGGCCGGGTCGCCGGAGGTCTCGATGGTGAGGCCGCGTCTTTCCGCCAGGGACAGGAGCGTTTCTGCGGCTTCTTCCGCTATCAGCGACAAATCGACGCGGTGTCGCGTGAAGGACCGTTGGTCGGCGCGGCTGAGCAGGAGCAACGCCTCGGTGAGGTCGATCGCTCGGGTGTTGACGGCGTGGAGGCGGCCGACCAGCTCACCGGTGTCGCGGTTCGGATCGGCGCGGGCCACGTCCAGAAGCGTCTGCGCGATCGCCAGTGGGGTGCGCAGCTCGTGGGAGGCGTTGGCCGCGAATCTCTCCCGCTCGGCGACGTGTGTTTCGATCCGGGCGAGCATGGCGTCGAAGGCGTCGGCGAGTTCGCGCAACTCGTCTCTGCGGCCCGGCAGCCGGATGCGGTGGGAGAGCGATCCGCTCGCGGCCATGCGGGTGGCGTCCGTGATGCGCGTCAGGGGGGTGAGCATCCGGCCGGCGAGGAACCACCCACCCACGAGCCCGAACACCAGCAGAAACGCCAGCACCGCGACTCCGACCGGCGCGAACGAACGCACGATGGCGGAGCGGTTGACCAGGAAGTCGCCGGTGGTCCAGATCGCGTCGTCGGGCAGGCCGTGCTGGTAGAAGACCACGACGGCGGCGAGCGGCAGGACACCCGCGACCATGAGGAATCCGGCGTAGCTGAGGGTGAGTTTGAGGCGGACGCTCAAGCCGGGCGCCCTATCCACGGCCCCCTCCCCCGCCTCCGGCGCCGGGTTCCGTGTCGATGCGGTAGCCGACGCCGGCCACGGTCGCGATGATGGCGGGTTCGCCGAGCCGTTTGCGCAGCGCCGAGACCGTGATGCGCACCGCGTTGGTGAAGGGGTCGGCGTTCTCGTCCCACGCCCGCTCCAGGAGTTCCTCGGCGCTGACGACACCGCCTTCGGCGGCCACGAGGACTTCCAGCACGGCGAACTGCTTGCGGGTGAGCGCGACGTAGCGGCCGTCGCGGTAGACCTCGCGGCGGAACGGATCGACACGCAGGCCGGCGAGCTCCCGCACCGGTGGCCTGCTGTGGGCGCGCCTGCGGTCGAGTGCCCGCAGCCGCAGCACGAGCTCCTTGAGCTCGAACGGCTTGGTGAGGTAGTCGTCGGCGCCGAGCCCGAACCCGGACTCCTTGTCGTCGAGCCGGTCGGCGGCGGTGAGCATGAGGATCGGCATGCCGCTGCCGGAGGCGACGATGCGTCTGGCGATCTCGTCGCCGGAGGGGCCGGGGATGTCGCGGTCGAGGACGGCGATGTCGTAGGCGTTGACGCTCAGCAGTTCCACGGCGGTGTGACCGTCACCGGCGAGGTCGGCGGCGATCGCCTCCAGGCGCAGACCGTCGCGGA
This sequence comes from Nonomuraea rhodomycinica, assembly GCF_013363995.1. Classification (GTDB taxonomy): domain Bacteria; phylum Actinomycetota; class Actinomycetes; order Streptosporangiales; family Streptosporangiaceae; genus Nonomuraea; species Nonomuraea rhodomycinica. The sequence continues at coordinate 91,270 of NZ_JABWGO010000018.1, forward strand.
TGGCCTGCGCCAGGTAGGGCTCGTCCTCCACGACCAGCACGCGCATGCTGTTCATGCTAGAAGCCGGACCATATCGCCGGCGTATCGAAAACCGCGCACCATGGCGGCGTACAGGCTGAGGGCGCCACGCGGAGTCGCCGACCGGCACCATGCGGCCGTGCGACCGGACGTCCAGGCGGGGCTGCGGACGCCGGTGCGATCCGTCGTGCAAGGCGACGCCGCCGGGCGGCGACCGGTCAGGGACGGCGTCGAGGATGCCGAGTCGCCGCGGCGATGCCGCCGACGCCGGCCCCCACCCGGTCAGGGGACGAGAACGATGCGGTCGTCGGTCTCGGCGGTCCACGCCTGCGCGACCTGAGCGAGGGGTACGGCCCGCGCCCGTACGTCGATCGCGCCCGTGGCCACCGCCGAGGCCAGCTCCGGCAGCTCGGCGAGGAAGTCGCGGGCGGGGACCGAGCCGATGCCGCTGCCGACGATCTGCAGGCGGGCGGAGCGCAGGGCCGCGGAGGGGATCGGCGCGGTCGCGCCGGCGATGGACCCGATCTGGATCCAGTCCAGCGGGGCGGTGCGGTCGGCGCGGGCGGTGAGCAGCGGGATCATGGCCCCCGCGGCGGGTTCGCCCCACACGTAGTCGATGACCACGTCGACGTCGGCCGCGCGGCCGATCTGGTCGTAGGTGATCGTCTCGTCGGCGCCGAGCGCGGTCAGCGCCTTGAGGCGGGTGGTGTCGCGGCCGGCGGCGATGACCTGGGCGGCGCCGAACAGCTTGGCGATCTGGACCGCCATCCGGCCGGCGTTGCCGGTGGCGCCGAGGACGAGGACGCGCCGGCCGGCGTGGAAGCCGACGCGCCGGCGCAACGCCACCCAGGACGACATGGCGGGGTTCATCGCGGCGGCGATCCGCACGGGGTCGATGCCGCCGGGCAGGATCACGCTGCGGCGGGGGTCGATGAGGGTGCGCTCGGCGAACGTCCCGAGAGGGGTGTCGTCCATGACCACGTAGCGCAGGTTGCCCTCCTCGTCGCGCACCACGCCGTCGACGCCGGGGACCAGCGGGTACCCGCCGCCGCTGGAGTAGTGCGAGCCGTTCGCCTTGGCCCTGGTCAGATGGTGCAGGCCGGCCGCGAGGACCTCGACGAGCAGCTCGCCGTGGCGTGGCGCGGGGTCGGGGTGGTCGCGGCAGACGGGCGGGGCATCGGATGCGGGGATGACGGCAGCACGCATGGTGATCTCCAGAGGATGGTTTGTATTGCCAACTACCTTCCTCATAATGGTTGGTAATACAAACCATGTCAACAGATTTGGTTGGCATTACCAACCACGCCGGACTAGCATGACGGCATGACCACCGCCGACGACGTCATGGACGCCCTCGTCCGGACCGCCTTCGAGGTGGCGGGCGTGCTGACCCGCATCGGCGGCGAGCACGACATGTCGCTCACCCAGCTGCGGGTGCTCGGCATCCTGCGCGACCGCCGCGCCCGCGTCACCGAGCTGGCCGCCTACCTCGGCCTGGACAAGTCCACGATGTCCGGCCTCATCGACCGTGCCCAGCGCCGGGGGCTGCTGACCCGCGGCAAGAACCCCGAGGACGGCCGGGTCGTCGAGGTGTACATGACCCCGGCCGGGCACGAACTCGCCGGACGCGTGGAGGACGACATCCGGCGTGCCCTGGCGCCCGTGACCGACCGCCTGGACCAGGAACAGCGCGATCGGCTCGTCGAGCTGCTCGACATCGTCTCGGCCCGCTCGCCGCGCACACCCGCCGCACCGGGGCCGACGACCGCGAGCTGACGGCCGCGAGCTGACGGTCTTGCGGTGCCGCGCCTCAGGTCACCAGGCCCCTGCGGTAGGCGTAGACCACCGCCTGCACGCGGTCACGCAGGTCGAGCTTGGTCAGGATGCGCGACACGTACGTCTTGACGGTCTCCTGGCTGATCACCAGCGTGGCGGCGATCTCGCTGTTGGACAGGCCGTCGGCGATGAGGCGCAGCACCTCCAGCTCGCGCGGGGTCAGCGCGGTCCCGTCGGGCCGGTCCTGGGCCGGGCGGATCCGGGACGCGTACCTGCCGACGAGCTGCCGCGTCACCTCGGGCGCCAGCAGCGCGGCGCCCGAGGCGACGGTGCGGATGCCGTGCAGGAGCTGCGCCGGCGGCGCGTCCTTGAGCAGGAACCCGCTCGCCCCCGCGCGCAGCGCCTCGTAGACGTACTCGTCCAGGTTGAACGTCGTCACCACGAGCACCTTGACCGGATTCTCCACCCCGGCGCCGGCCAGCAGGCGGGTCGCGCCGATGCCGTCGAGCACCGGCATCCGCACGTCCATCACCACGATGTCGGGGCTCAACCGGCGGGCGAGGTCCACCGCGGCACGGCCGTCACCGCACTCGCCCACCACCTCCAGATCGGGCTGGGCGTCGATGATCGTCGCGAAGCCGGTGCGGATCAGCGCCTGGTCGTCGCAGACCAGGACCCGGACCGGGGCGCTCACGACCGGCTCCCCGCGGGGATGCGGGCCCGTACCACGAAGCCGCCGCCCGCCCGCCGGTCGGCGCTGAACTCGCCGCCCAGCGCGTCCACCCGCTCGCGGAGCCCGGCCAGTCCCCGCCCGCTCCCGCCGGGAGAGGCGGCCCTGGCGGAGCCGGGACCGTCGGTGCTGACCTCCACGCTGATCTCCTTCTCGCCGTAGCGCACCCGCACCGCGGTGGGGCTGCCGTGGGCGTGTTTGAGGGCGTTCGTCAGAGCCTCCTGGACGACCCTGTAGGTCACGAACTCGGCGCTGCCCGCCGACTCGGCCCGGCTGCCCTCCTCGGCGAACTCCACCGGCTGCCCGGCCCGGCGGGTCTGCTCCACGAGCGTGTGGAGCTCGCCGGCGGACGGCATGCCGACGTCGCTGTCGTGGTCGGCCTTGAGCAGGTCGAGCATGTGCCGCAGGTCGGTGATGGCCCGCCGGCCGGTGTCGGTGACGGCGCTCAGCGTCGCGTCGAGGCGGTCGGGCGCGGCCGTCAGGTAGCGGGCCGCCTCGGCCTGCACGACCATCGCGGTCACGTGGTGCGTCACGACGTCGTGGAGCTCGCGGGCGATCCGGGTGCGTTCGGCGGCGCGGGTGGCCTCGGCGACGTGGCGGCGGCGTTCCGCCTCGGCGGCGCGGGAGGAGCGCAGCCAGGCCCCGATGCCCCACGCGAGGGCCAGGGCCAGGTAGAACACCACGTAACCCTCCACCCGCTCGCTCGCGCCGAGCCGGCCGAGCGCGAGGGCCAGCGGCACGTACGCCATGGAGAGCAGGACCACGGTGACGCGCCGGTGACGTTCCAGATGGGCGCCCGCGCTGATGAGCGCGATGGGCATCGCGTTGCTCGCCAGCACGTGGTAGCCGTGGAGCTGGTCGACGGCGAAGCCGAGCGACACCAGAGCCAGGCACGCGGCCGGCCACCGCCGGCGCACGGCGAGCGGAAGGGACTCCAGGGCGATCACCGCGTACGCCAGCGCGTCGAAGGGCCGGGCCGGCAGGTCGCCGACCTGCGTCCCCTTGCCGTGGAGCGCCGGCAGCAGCGATGCGACGGCCAGCAGCAGCCCGAACGGTAAGTCTCGGGCCACGACGTCGCACCGCTGCCACAGGTCCGTGGCCCGCCGTAGATCGATCACTGGGCGAGCGTAGCGGTCGCGCGGCGCCGGATCGGGATCACGTTGCCGCGCCGGCGGGCCAGCCACATGAACACGGCCGTCAGCATCAGGCCGAACACCACCGCGTACGGGCTCGCCTCCGGCCCGAACGCGCCGCCCGTGAGCAGGGCCGGTCCCGACGTCACGCCGTGCAGCAGCCCCTGCGTCGCGCCGTTGCCCGAGACCTCGGTGCCGAAGATGCCGGCCGCCGCGAAGTTCCAGCCGAAGTGCACGCCGATCGGCACCCACAGGGTGCGGGTGGCGGCGTAGGCGGCGGCGAGCATGCCGCCCGCCTCGATCGCGATGGCGATCGCGCCCCACAGACTGGCGTGCGGGTTGAACAGGTGCGACAGGCCGAACAGCAGGGCGGTCAGCGCCAGCGCCGGCCACGTCCCCGTGCGCTCCTCGACGATCCTGAACAGGATGCCGCGAAACAGCAGCTCCTCCGTCACCGCGGCGGCGGCCATGAAGCCGAACAGCCCGGCCGCGCCCGCTGGCGAGCCCTGGCCGTCGATCCGGTAGCCGCCCACGAGAGCGATGTTCAGGATGACGGCTCCGAACAGCGCGACCCCGATCAGCGCCCCCCGGGCGATGGCGAAGGCGGCGCCCCGCGCCGCCACCTCCACCGGTGGCCGCCCCTCGGACCACCGCACCGCCCAGGCGTACACGAGCACGGCGAGCACGGCCGTCGCCAGGCCGAGGAGCAGGGTGAGGAGCGGGCTGCCCTGCACCGCGCCCACGATCGCGCCACCGAGGAAGGCGACCACCGCGACGGGCACGAGCTGTTTCAACAACCGCATGAGGAACTCCGTTGACGTGGAGGGGACCGGCGACGGGCGTCGCCGCTACGCCGAGAAACGCTAGGGATCCGGCGGGCTGGAAGCGTCCCCGTGCGGTGGACACTCGCGGGTAGCTCGCACGGGGGACAGCCGCACGCGCCGCGCTTGTCCCCCGCACGAGCTACCGGGGAATGTCCACCGCATGGTGACGATCAAGGACCGGGCGATCCGTAGCGTTACACCCCAGCCACGGCGCCCCGCCGGCTTCCGCCGCACCGCCGTGCGCGTCATCCCGGCACCGACTCCCTCCCTGGAGGCCTCATGCTCCGTAAGATCAAGACATCCGTCGTGGCCGCGCTGTGCTGCACCGCGCTCGGCGCGGCGCTGGCCGGCTGCGACGGCGACGCGATGGAGAACTGGGACCCCCTCGCCCCCGCCACGCGGACAGCCGGCGCCGCCCCGATCTCCGGGACCCAGAAGATCGACGTGGCGGGCCACTCGGTGAACGTGTCCTGCTCGGGCGACCCCGGCGAAGGCCGGCCGGTCGTCGTCCTGCTGCACGGGGCCGGCGACGGGCTGGACAAGCTGGCCGCCGTCCAGAAGACGCTGAGCAAGCAGCACCGGGTCTGCTCCTACGACCGGCTCGGCGCGGGCGCCAGCGACCAGCCGGACGGCCCGCAGAGCTTCGCCAGTACGGGCAAGATCCTGACCGGCGTGCTCGACCGGGTCGCCGGTGACGGCCCGGTCGTCCTGGCCGGGCACTCGCTGGGCGGGCTGATCGCCGCCCGGTACGCCCCCGACCACCAGGACAGGGTCAAGGGACTGGTCCTCATGGACGCCACCCCGCCCACCATGGAGGCCGACATCAGCAAGGCGATCCCCGAGTCCGCCACCGGCCCGGCGGCCGAGCTGCGCGCGCAGAACCTCGCGATGTTCCGGGGCGAGAACCCGGAGAAGCTCGTCATCGCCGACGCCGAGGTGCGTTCCGCCGGGAACATCCCGGTGGAGGTGATCCAGCACGGGAAGCCGTACCTCGCGGCCGTCCCCGAGTACGGGCCGCGCCTGGAGCGGGCGTGGGCCGCGGGCCAGCGCAAGTGGCGCGGGCTGTCCGGCGACAGCAAGCTGAGCACGGCCGCGAGCAGCGGCCACTACATCTACGTCGACCAGCCCGAGGTCGCCGTCCAGGCCATCGAACGCGTCACCGCGCGGGCCGCGGGGTGACGCCGTCGTCGGGGACGGCGTCGCCGGGGACGCCGTCGCGATCGACGAGCTAGTGGGTTCCGTCCGGGGAGGGTGCCCGCGGCGCGGCGGGAAGGCGAACCGTGACGAGAAGGCCGCCGGTGGGGCGGGGCGCGAGGTCGAGGGCTCCGTGGTGCGCTCGGACGATGCTGTGCACGATGGCCAGCCCGAGGCCGACGCCGGCGTGCTCGTCGGTGCGGATGCGGGTCGTTCCGCGTTGAAAGGGTTCGGTGAGGGTCGGCAGGAGTTCCGGCGGGAGCGGTTGGCCGGTGTTCTCGACCAGCAGCACGCTCGCGTCGTGCCGCGCCCGGGTGTGGACCGTCACGGTGCCGCCGGTGGGCAGGTTGTGCACGACGGCGTTCTGGACGAGGTTGGTCACCATCCGCAGGATCAGCGCCGCGGAGCCGACGGTCTGCGCCTTCTCGCCGGTGACGGCGAGCGTGATCCTGCGCTGCTCGGCGAGGGGAAGCAGCGTTTCGGCGGCCTCCTCGGCGACGAGGGACAGGTCGACGCTCTCGCGCGTGAAGCTCCCGCGGTCGGCGCGGCTGAGCAGCAGCAGGGCCTCGGTGAGGTCGATCGCCCGCGTGTTGACGGTGCGGAGGCGTTCGATGAGCTGCCTGTGGCCCTCCGTGGAGTCGTGGCGGGCGACGTCGAGGAGCGCCTGCGAGATCGCCAGCGGGGTGCGCAGCTCGTGGGAGGCGTTCGCGGCGAAGCGTCGCTGTTCGGCGACGTGTGACTCAAGTCGTTCCAGCATGGTGTCGAACACGTCGGCGAGTTCGCCGAACTCGTCGTCGCGGCCCCGCAGGCGGATCCGGTGGGACAGCGAGCCGTTCGCGGCCATCCGTGCCGCGTCCGCGATCCGGGTGAGCGGTGCGAGCATGCGGCCGGCGAGGAACCATCCTCCCAGCAGGCCGAACCCCAGGAGGAAGGCCAGCGCCCCGGCCACGGCGGGGGCGAAGCGCACGCGGACCGAGCGCGCCAGCGTCCCGCCGGGAGCGGTGATCACCTCGGGCGCGTAACGCACCAGGTACACCCACACCACGGCCAGCAGGACAACGCCGGCGAGGAAGAGGAACGCGGCGTAGCTGAGGGTCAGTTTCAGCCGGGCGCTGAACCTCGGGCGTCTCCTCATGAGTGCCGCCGGGGCGGGAGGTGCCCATGCCGGGGTCGGTCCGGTGACCGGCGCCGGGCACGGATGAGCGTGGCACGGCGTCCGGTGCGGAAGACGATCAGCACGCGCATACCCGAAGCCTAGGCAGCACGGCATATCGCCGGTATATGCGAAACCGGGCACGCCCCACCGGCACAGCGGCTGCGCCGGTCTCAGGGCCGGATGTTCTCCAGGTCCGCGAGGAGGCCGGCGCGCGTGGGGCGCCACCCCAGGACCTCGCGGGTGTGGGCGCTGGAGGCCGGCTGGTCCATGGCGAAGATCGGCCCGAACGGGCCGAAGTCCTCCTGCGGCACCGCCTTGACCGGCAGACCGAGTCGGCGGCCGATGACGGCCGCGATGTCTCGTACCGCGTCGCCCTCGTCGGCCACGGCGTGCCAGGCCGTCCCGGCGGGCGCCGACTCCAGAGCCAGCCGGAACAGGACCGCCGCGTCGAGCGCGTGCACGGCCGGCCAGCGCTGGGTGCCGTCGCCGGGGTAGCCGGACACGCCGGTGCGGCGCGCCTGATCCGTCAGCAGGCCGGCGAAGCCGCCCCTGCCCTCGTTGTGGACCGTGCGCGGCATGCGGACCGCCACGCTGCGCACACCGCGCGACGCCAGATCCAGCAGCGCGTTGACCGAACGGCCGCGACCGCCCACCGGCCCCTCGGTCGGCGCGGGGTCGGCCTCGGTGGAGGGCCGGCCCGGCACCCAGGGCGTCCCCGAGACCGTGACGATCGGACGGTCGCTGCCGAGCAGTTCCTCGCCCAGAGCGGCGAGAGCGGCGCTCTCCTCGGCGATCGACCGCGCGAGGGCCTCGGCCGTGCTGTAGTCGCTGCCGAAGGCCAGGTTGATCACGCCGTCGCACTGCGCGGCGCCGGCCCGCAGGACGTCGAGGTCGGCCAGCTCTCCGCGCAGCACCTGGGCGCCGGCGTCGGTGAGGGTCTGGGCGGACCGGTCGGAGCGGGCCAGCGCGAGAACGGTGTGACCGCCGGCGAGGAGTTCGGCGACGACGGCGGAGCCGATGGTGCCGGTGCCGCCGGTGACGAGGACGTGCATGAAACTCTCCCGAAGTGACGAGACCATTGTCCCATCACCATACACACCGACGGGACACTTGTCCCATCACCTATGATGTCGTTCATGGCCCGATGGCAACCCGAGACGGCCCAGCGACTCGTCGTCGCGGCCGTCGACCTGTTCACCGAGCAGGGATACGACGCCACCACGGTGGCGCAGATCGCCGAGCGCGCCGGCGTCACCAAGAGCACCTTCTTCCGGCACTTCCCCGACAAGCGCGAGCTGCTGGTCGCCGGTCAGGAGACCCTGAGCCGGCTGCTCGCCGAAGGGATCGCCGAGGCGCCCGCGGACGCCACTCCCCTCGAGGCGGTCGCGGCCGGTCTCGAACGCGCGTCCGGCGCCATGGGCCCGGCCAACCGCGAGCTCGGCCCCCGCCTGAAAGCGGCCGTGGCGGCCAGCACCGAGCTCCAGGAGCGAGACGCCCTCAAGAGCGTCGGTCTCGCCGCCGCCATGACCGCCGCGCTCATCGACCGCGGCGTCCCGGACCCGACCGCGCAGCTCGCGGCCGAGCTGGGAGTCCTCGCCTTCAAACGGGGCTACGCCGAGTGGTCCGAAGGCGATCGTGACGACGGCCGAGGGCTCGCGGAGCACGCGTTGGCCGCCCTGCGGGATCTGCGCGCGGCGACGGCGTCCCTGGGTTGATCGGCTCCGCGCCGCCGGGCCTCGATGCTCGGTTGACCTTGACGCTGCGTCAACTTCTAGCATCGGGGGCCATGTCGATCACTGTTCTTGACACCTACTCCGCCATGCGGCGGATCCTGCTGGCCCCGGTGGCGGAGCGCGCTGACCTGCTGCGTTCGATGCTGGAGCTCAACAGGGGCATGTACCGCTACCACCCCGGCGAGCTCGACCTGGTGGCCCTGCACCTCCAGTCGGCCGGATTCCCCATCGACCGCGACGAGGAGCGTTGCCTCGACGCGCTCGAGACCCTGGCGGCGGCCGGAGCCTGGGAGCGGATGCAACGCGCCCTCGACGACGCTCTCGCCGTGCTGCTGGAGGCGACGCCGGGGCTGGAGGCCCCGGACATCACCGTGCTGTTCGTGCTCGGCGATCCGGCCGACAAGCACTTCATGGGTCCCAGCCTGGGACTGACCGGGTTCGGTGGCATCTCCGGCAACATCGCCATCACGCTCTGGCCCTACCCCGAGAACGTGGAGCGGCTGGAGGCCACCGCCGTGCACGAACTCCACCACAACCTGCGGTGGGCCCCGGGCGGTGTCGTCTGGGACCCGATGACCGTCACGGTCGGCGAGCACATCGTCGGCGAGGGTCTGGCCGACGCCTTCGCCCGCCAGCTCTACGGCGACGAGCTCGGCTACGCCCGCATCGGAGTGCCGCACCTGCACGACGACGCGGTCTTCGACAAGGTGCTCACCGGGCTCGACGTGACAGGCATGCAGAACTTCACCGCCTGGGTGCACGGCGACCCCGGCGCCGAGCACCTCGGTGTCCCGGCGGTGGGGCTGCCGATGGGCGCCGGGTACGCCGCGGGCAACCGGCTGGTCGACACCTACCTGGCGGCGACCGGGCAGACGGCGGCGCAGGCCCTGCACGCCGACAGCGCGGAGGTCATCGCCGCCACGCTGCGCCGGGGGTGACACTGGAACGATGGAGTTGACGATCCAGGAACTCGCCGCGAGGGCCGGCATCACCAGCCGCGCCCTGCGTCACTACGACCGCGTCGGGCTCCTGGCCCCGTCCCGGGTCGGCGCGAACGGGTACCGCTACTACGACGTGGGCGCGGTCGCCCGGCTCCAGCGGATCCTGCTCATGCGCCGGCTCGGCATGGGCCTGCCGGCCATCGCCGAGGTCCTGGCGGACGAGGTGGACGCCTGCGACGGGCTGCGCGCCCACATCGCCGCGCTGGAAGAGGAACGGGACCGCATCGAACGGCAGATCCGGTCGGTGCGCCACACGCTGGAGGCCCTGGAGGCGGGGGCCGAACCGCAGATGGACGTCATGCTGGCGGGGTTCAACGACCACTACAAGGACGAGGTCGTCTCACTCTGGGGCGAGCGCGCGTACCGGCTGGCCAACGACTGGTGGCACGGCAAGACCCTCGACCAGCAGCGGGCCTGGAAGCAGGCCGCCGAGGACCTCGTCGCCGCCTGGGTCGCCGCGGCGAAGGCCGGGATCTCCCCGACGTCGGAGCGCGCCCAGTCGCTGGCCGCCCGGCACGTGCGGTGGCTGAGCCAGATCCCGGGCACCCCCACGGCCGACGGCGACCGGGAGCGCTCGATCGAGATGGTGAAGGGGCTGGGGGCCATGTACGTCGAGGATCCCCGCTTCACCGGCATGTACGACGACGCCGCGGGGGCGGCGTTCGTCCGCGACGCGCTGCAGGCGTACGCGCGGACCCGGATGTAGCCCGCGCGGTTCGCGCCCGCTTCCCTTCGCGCGTCCGCTCGGCCCGGCCTGCCGGGCGGTCGTCTTCCCGCCACGACGGCGGGAAGACGACCGCCGGGCGTCAGATCTCCTCGACGTTCATCGCGCCTTCGTTGGGGCGCCGCGACAGGTCGATGCCGAGCTCCTCCGCCGCGCGGAAGACGTCCTCGTCGGTGTCGCGCATCTCGATGGACATGCCGTCGCTGGAGAGCACCTCGACGTTGAGGCACAGCGACTGCATCTCCTTGATGAGGACCTTGAAGGACTCGGGGATGCCGGGCTCGGGAATGTTCTCGCCCTTGACGA
>NZ_JABWGO010000019.1 GCF_013363995.1 Nonomuraea rhodomycinica
TTGGCGGCGCATATTCCGTTGGTGCGGTTGGATGCGCGGTCGAAGGATTCGGTCAAGAGTGCGTTGATCAATCTGGTGGAGCATGCGTTGACGGTGCGGATGGCCGTGCCAGGCTGGAGCGGCTGACGGAGCGGCTAGGCTGAGTTCAGACCTACATTCGCTTCGAGGACTGGCCAACCACGTGTTCGAGACGCTTTCCGACCGGCTGACATCGGTCTTCTCCTCCCTCCGATCCAAGGGTCGGCTGTCCGACGCCGACATCGACGCCACCACCCGCGAGATCCGCATCGCGCTGCTCGAGGCGGACGTCGCGCTGCCTGTGGTGAAGGCATTCGTCGCCCAGGTCAAGGAGCGCGCCCGCGGCGCCGAGGTGTCCCAGGCGCTCAACCCGGCGCAGCAGGTCGTCAAGATCGTCAATGACGAGCTGATCGAGATCCTCGGCGGCGAGACCCGCAGGCTGCGCTTCGCGAAGACGCCGCCGACCGTCATCATGCTCGCCGGCCTCCAGGGCGCCGGAAAGACCACGCTGGCGGGCAAGCTCGCCCGCTGGCTGCGCGAGCAGGGCCACGCGCCCATGCTGGTCGCCGCCGACCTCCAGCGGCCCAACGCCGTCCAGCAGCTCCAGGTCGTCGGCGAGCGGGCACAGGTCGCCGTCTACGCCCCCGAGCCCGGCAGCGGCGTCGGCGACCCCGTCGAGGTGGCCCGCCGCTCCATCGACGAGGCGCGGCGCCTGCAGCACGACATCGTCATCATCGACACGGCCGGCCGTCTCGGCATCGACCAGGAGATGATGAAGCAGGCCGCCGACATCCGCGCCGCGGTCACGCCCGACGAGGTCCTGTTCGTGGTCGACGCCATGATCGGCCAGGACGCGGTCACCACCGCCCAGGCGTTCATGGAGGGCGTCGGCTTCGACGGGGTCGTGCTCACCAAGCTCGACGGCGACGCCCGGGGTGGCGCCGCCCTCTCGGTCCGGCACATCACCGGCCGGCCGATCATGTTCGCCTCCACCGGCGAGAAGCTCGAGGACTTCGACGCCTTCCACCCCGACCGGATGGCGTCCCGCATCCTCGACATGGGTGACATCCTCACCCTCATCGAGCAGGCCCAGAAGACCTTCGACGAGGAGCAGGCCGCCAAGATGGCGGGCAAGCTCACCTCGGGCGAGAACTTCACCCTCGAGGACTTCCTCGAGCAGATGATGATGGTCCAGAAGATGGGCCCCATCAAGAACCTGCTCGGCATGATGCCCGGCATGGGGCAGATGCGCGACCAGCTCAACTCCATCGACGACCGCGACCTCGACCGCCTCGCCGCCATCATCCGCTCGATGACCCCGGCCGAGCGCCAGGACCCGAAGATCATCAACGGCTCGCGGCGCGCCCGCATCGCCGCGGGCTCCGGCGTCACCGTCACAGCCGTCAGCAACCTGGTCACCCGCTTCTTCGAGGCCCAGAAGATGATGAAGCGCGTGGCCGGGGGCATGGGGCTGCCCGGCATGCCCGGTGGCCGGGGCAAGGCCGCCAAGGCGCAGAAGAAGGCCAAGAAGGGGCGCCGGGTCAGCGGCGACCCGCGCAAGGCGGCGCTCGGCAAGGCCCAGGCCGACGACGCGCCGCCGGCCGCCCCCAAGCCCGGCGGCCTGCTGGGCAACCTGGGCGCCGGCAAGCTGCCGCCGGGCATGGAGCTCCCGCCCGGCTTCGACCCGAGCAAGCTCAACCTGCCGCCGCGCCAGAAGTGACCCGCTGACGCCGCCCCCTGTGGCCGTGCCGGGGGGCGGCGTCGCTGTGTCAGCGGCTCCCCGCTGGGCCGTCTTTCGCCGGCGGGCCTCTCGGCCGCGCGCGTTCCGCCGGCGCGGATCCGGGCATCGCGGGTTGCCGGCGCCCGTATCGGGGCGTCCCGGGTTGCCGGCGGATCCAGCGTGGCGGGTGGTCTTGCCACGGGGCGTCCCGGGCCATCATCTCCAGCCGTCACGCGCGGTCATCGGGGACGACCGCAACGGTCCCTCGCGGACGACCGCAGCCGTCCCTCGCGGACGACCGCAACCGAGTTCGCCGACGGCCGCAACCGAGTTCGCCGACGGCCGCGACGGACGGTCCCCGGAGAAGGGGACTCATCCGCCACCCGGGGAGAGCCCGGGCGTCGTCCCGGCGACGAGCCGGACCGTCACCCGGGGATAGCCTGGGCGTCGTCGCGGCGACGAGCCGGACCGTCACCTGGAGAGTGCCCGGGTGTCGTCCCGGCGACGAGCCGGGCCGTCGCCCGGAGAGGATCCAGGAGTCGCCTCGGCGATGAGTCCGGCCGTCACCTGGAGAGGATCCATCCAGGCGTCGCCTCGGCGACGAGCCATCACCTGGAGAGGGTCCAGGCGTTGCCCCGGCGACGAGTCCGGCCGTCAGCCGGAGAGGGCCCGAGTCTCGCGCCCCGGAGCGGTCTCCGGCCGTCCTTCGGAGGCGACACCAACCAGCGTCAAAGACTCTCCCAAGAGAGCGCCAGCGCGGCGCCGGACCAGCGCCCAAGAGGCACGCGAACTGCGGCCGGATGAGGCCGGATGCGCGCGTCGCGTCGCTGGCAGTGTCTGGGATCTGGCAGAATGACATGTTGGAACACCGTGACCAGTCGGGTGCCCTCTCACCTCCCGGCGGCCACGCCTGTCCCTGGAGCGATCGTCCTGCCGTGCCCCACTCGGCGAGGCGTCGCTCACCCGCGCTCAAAAGCAGGAGAGACCACACCCGTGGCAGTCAAGATCAAGCTCAAGCGGCTCGGCATGATCCGCAACGCTCAGTACCGTATCGTCGTCGCCGACAGCCGCACCAAGCGTGACGGCCGGGCGATCGAGGAGATCGGCCTGTACCACCCGAAGGAGAACCCTTCGCGCATCGAGATCGACGCGGAGCGCGCCGCCCACTGGCTGGGCGTCGGCGCGCAGCCGACCGAGCCGGTGCTGAAGCTGCTCAAGCTCACCGGTGACTGGCAGAAGTTCAAGGGCGAGCCCGCCCCCGCGCCGCTCAAGGTCGCCGAGCCGGCGGCCGACCGCCACGCGCTCTACGAGGCCGCGGCCAAGGAGGCCCTGTCCGGTGGCGACACCGGCACGACCGCCACCACGCCGAAGAAGTCCAAGAAGAAGGACGACGCCGAGGCCGCCGCCGAGACCCCGACCGAGGGCGAGGGCTGACGTGCTCGAGGAGGCTCTCGAGCACCTCGTGAAGGGCATCGTCGAACATCCCGACGATGTCCGGGTCCGCGCACGCCGCATCCGCAGCGGGCGCGTCCTGGAGGTCCGGGTGCACCCCGAGGACCTGGGCAAGGTCATCGGTCGCGGCGGGCGCACCGCCAAGGCGTTGCGCACCGTGGTGAACGCCCTGGCCGACGGGAAGTACGTGCGGGTCGATCTGCTCGACCTGGACGAAGCAGTCCGTTAGCGTCAGGAATTCGCGCCCTCATCGGTCTCGTTCCGATGAGGGCGCTCGCGTGAGAGAAGGCAGGTACACGTGCAGCTCGTCGTCGGCCGGATAGGCCGCCCGCACGGCATCCGTGGTGACGTGACCGTGGAGGTGCGCACCGACGATCCCGAGCTGCGCTTCGCCGCCGGCGCGTCGGTCGCGACCGACCCTGCGGGCAGGGGTCCGCTCGTCATCGAGAGCCGCCGCTGGCACAAGGACGTCCTGCTGGTCCACTTCGCCGGCGTGGACGACCGCGACACGGCCGAGAGTCTGCGCGGCGTCATGCTCGTCATCGACTCCGCGGACGTGGCGCCGTCCGACGACCCCGACGAGTTCCACGACCACGAGCTGATCGGGCTCGCGGTGGTGACGACCTCCGGGGAGGCGGTCGGCGAGGTCACCGACGTCCTGCACCACGGCCAGGACCTGCTCGTCGTCGCCCGTCCGGGGCAGGACGACGCGCTCGTCCCCTTCGTCCGGGAGCTCGTGCCCGAGGTGGACGTGCGCGGTGGCCGGCTGGTGATCGACCCGCCCGAGGGGCTGCTGTCATGACCGCCCGGCCGCACGGCGAGCGCACGTCCCCGGGCATGCGGCTCGACATCGTCTCGATCTTCCCCGAGTACTTCGCGCCGCTCGACGTCTCGCTCATCGGCAAGGCGCGCGAACGCGGCACCCTGGACGTACGGATCCACCAGCTGCGTGACTGGACGCACGACGTCCACAAGACCGTCGACGACACCCCGTACGGCGGCGGCCCCGGCATGGTCATGAAGCCCGAGGTGTGGGGCGAGGCCATCGACGCGATCATCGCCGAAGGTCCGGCCGTCGGCGGGGTTGGGGCTCCGGCGGCGACCCCGCGGATCATCGTGCCGACGCCCAGCGGCCGGCCGTTCACCCAGGAGATCGCCCAGGAGCTCGCGGCCGAGCCGTGGCTGCTGTTCGCGTGCGGCCGCTACGAGGGCATCGACTCGCGGGTCATGCGCGAGTACGGCGCCCGGATGCGCGTCGACGAGCTGAGCATCGGCGACTACGTGCTGGCCGGCGGCGAGGTGGCCGTGCTCGTCATGGTCGAGGCGATCGGCAGGCTGCTGCCCGGCGTGCTGGGCAACGTCCACTCGGCCGTCGACGACTCCTTCGCCCCCGGCGCCATGCGCAACCTGCTCGAAGGCCCCGTCTACACCAAGCCGCCGGTGTGGCGCGGACACGAGGTCCCGGAGGTGCTCCTGTCCGGCCACCACGGGAAGATCGCCCGGTGGCGCCGCGACGAGGCGCTGCGCCGTACCGTAGCCAACCGGCCCGAACTGGCGGCGGCGATCGACCCCGAGACGCTCGACAAGCACGACCGGAAGCTGCTCGACGAGCTGGCGTTTCGCGTCGGGCCGGAAGATATGGCAAACTGAAGCGTCGCCAACCACCATGTGGTTGGTCCGTCATGCCCGGGAGAGGCTCCCGGGGTTCATCACATCAGCAAGCGCGTCCGCCGCGAGCCCCGGCCGGGTGGACCTCCGCGTGCTCACGAGACTTGAGGACAGCTCTCATGCACACGAAGATCCAGGAGCTCGAGAAGACGACCCTGCGCAGCGACGTACCGGACTTCCGTCCCGGTGACACGCTCGAGGTGCACGTGCGCGTCGTCGAAGGCAACCGGTCCCGCATCCAGGTCTTCAAGGGCTTCGTGCTGCGCCGCCAGGGCAGCGGCGCCCGCGAGACCTTCACGGTCCGCAAGGTCAGCTACGGCGTCGGCGTCGAGCGCACCTTCCCGGTGCACAGCCCGGTCATCGAGAAGATCGTTCTCGTGACCCGCGGTGACGTCCGCCGGGCGAAGCTTTACTACATGCGTGACCTTCGCGGCAAGGCCGCCCGCATCCGCGAGAAGCGCGAGGCGACCCCCGCCAAGTGACCCTTGGTTCAGCCTGTGGCCCGCGTTCCGCGCGGGCCATTTGGCTTTTCCGGGGCGTTTCCTTTATGCGGAGCGACTCGGGCGCGGGTGTAGCCTCGGTCGGGGCTTGTCGAGCCGGTGCATCATCTAGGCTCGTCAGCGATGACTAGCGAGAGCCAGGAGCACGGCGCGTCGCGCCGCCCTGTCGAGGACGAGGTGGACGTGGTCGCGGAAGAGACGCAGAAGCCAGCAAAAGACGGCAAAAAGGACAAAAAGGGCTCTTTCTGGAAGGAATTGCCCGTCCTGGTCGTCGTGGCGCTGGTCCTGGCCCTGATCATCAAAACGTTCGTGGTCCAGGCTTTCTACATCCCGTCCGAGTCGATGGAGAACACCCTCCTCAAGAACGACCGGGTTCTGGTCAACAAGATCGTCTACCACACGCGCGACATCGAGCGCGGCGACGTGGTCGTCTTCTCCGGCGTCGACTCCTGGGACGGCGAGTTCCAGATGGAGGAGCCCTCCAACCCGGTCGCCGCCTTCTTCCGCTGGGTCGGCACCGCGTTCGGCGTGGTCCCCGGCGAGAAGGACTACATCAAGCGGGTCATCGGCGTCGGCGGCGACCACGTCAAGTGCTGCGACGACAAGCATCGCATCACGGTCAACGGCGTGCCGATCGACGAGCAGAGCTACCTGTACCCCGGCAACCTGCCCTCCGAGAGCTCGTTCGACATCACGGTGCCCGAGGGGCGCCTGTGGGTGATGGGCGACCACCGGTCGGTCTCGCTGGACTCCCGCTCCCACACGGGCGACCCGGGCGGCGGGTCCATCCCCGTGGGGCAGGTCATCGGACGGGCGTTCGTCATCGTGTGGCCGTTCTCCCGCGCCGGCACGCTCGACATCCCGGCCACCTTCTCCCAGCCGGCCCTGCACGCGATGGGCGAGCCCGCTCCGCTGGGCGACTCCGTCCCGCTGGCCGCCGGGTTCGCGCTGGCCGTACCCCTGCTCGTGATCCGTCGGCGCTGGCTGCCCGGCGGCCCCCGGCTGCGTCGGCCGCGCCGCACGGACGGTGCCGAGAACCCCTGGAGACGTTGATGGTCGGCATCAAGAAGCCGGACGCCGAGCGCGACAAGCCCAAGAAGAAGGGCGGCGGCTTCCGCGAGACCGTCCTCCTGCTGATCCTCGGCGTGGGCATCGCCCTGCTGCTCCAGCAGTTCGTGATCGGGTCGTTCTACATCCCGTCCGGGTCGATGGAGAACACCCTGCACATCGACGACCGGGTCTTCGTCAACAAGCTCTCCGGCAAGCCCGAGCGGGGCGACATCGTCGTCTTCAAGGGCTGGGACGCCGACGGCAACGAGGACACCATCAAGCGGGTCATCGGCGTCGGCGGCGACACGGTGGCCTGCTGCGACTCCAAGAGGCGCATCACGGTCAACGGCACCCCCCTGGACGAGTCGTCCTACCTCTACCCGGGCGACTACCCCTCCAAGGAGTCGTTCAAGTACACGGTGCCGCCCGGCAAGCTCTGGCTGATGGGCGACCACCGCAGCAACTCGCGCGACTCGCGCGCCCATGTGGACGAGCCCGGAGGCGGCTTCATCTCGGAGGACGCGGTCATCGGCAAGGCGGTGGTCCGCTACTGGCCGCTGTCCCGCGGGCTGATCTTCACCAAGCCCGAGACCTTCGACAAGGTCAAGTAGGGCCGGGCTTCCGGTCGCGGTTCGCGGCCATGGGGGCGTACGCTGCCTCTTGTCATGACAGTTGCGTTCCGCCCCCGGCCCAGCGTCGTCCGGCGCGATTCCGGACTGTACGCCTACGAGAGGGCGCTCGCGCGCCGCGGCCTGACTCCGATCGCCGGAGTCGACGAGGCAGGCCGGGGAGCCTGCGCCGGACCGCTGGTCGTCGCCGCGGTCGTCCTGCGCAAGCAGATCGACGGGCTCGGCGACTCGAAGCTGCTGTCACCGGCCGTACGCGAACGGCTCTACGAGCGGATCGTCGAGGTCGCCGACGTGGGCGTGGTCGTCATCCCGCCCGCCGAGATCGACGCGCGCGGGCTGCACAAGAGCAACGTCTCCGGAATGCGGCGCGCCGTCGCGCGGTTGACCTGTGACCCGGAGTACATCCTGACCGACGGCTTCCCGGTTCCGGGACTGCCGGCGCCGTCGCTGGCCGTGTGGAAGGGGGACCAGGTGGCCGCCTGCGTGGCCGCCGCGTCGATCGTGGCCAAGGTGACCAGGGACCGGATGATGGTGGATCTGGACGGCGAGTTCCCGGTGTACGGGTTCGCCGAACACAAGGGCTATGTCACGCCCGGCCACCGCAGGGCGCTGGAGACGCACGGCCCGTGCTCGCACCACCGGTACTCGTTCGTCACGGTGGCCAGGGAGATGGGCGAGAATGAGATGGGGGCCGGGGTTGCCTGACAGGGCACGCCGGGGGACCGGTACGACAGGAGGACCGCGATGAGCGCAGAAGATCTCGAGAAGTACGAAACCGAGATGGAGCTGCAGCTTTACCGCGAATACCGCGATGTCGTCGGGTTGTTCACCTACGTCGTGGAGACGGAGCGACGCTTCTACCTGACCAACTCGGTCGACCTGGACGTTCGCACGGCGGAGAACGGGGACGTCTTCTTCGATGTGAAGATGCAGGACGCGTGGGTGTGGGACATGTACCGGCCCGCGCGGTTTGTGAAGAACGTCCGCGTGGTCACGTTCAAGGACGTCAACGTCGAGGAACTCGCCAAGGCCGACCTCGAGATGCCGAAGGAGGGCTTCTCCGGCTGACCGGCCGACCGGCACGCGGGCCCTGCGGGACGGGGGTAGGGGCGGCGACCGGTGACCGGCGACTTCAGGGGCGTCCTTGTCGGGGCGCCCCTTTTGCGTTGCCGGGGCTGATGTTCGTGGAGCGCGCGGGCGGGGTTTGGGCTGTGGCGCGTCTCCGTGCTTTGCGGGTGGCGTCCGTCGGCGGTCCCCAATGCCGCATGCGCGCCCCCGTCGGGGGATGGCGGGAGCCCGTAGGGGCGCGCCTACAAGCCCCGGCGCGACGCGCCCAAAGCGCTGGCACGACTCGCACGCCGCCTCGAAGGGCGCATCGGGCACCGGCGGGACCTGCACGCCGGCACGACTCGCACGCCGCCTCGAAGGGCGCCTCGGGCACCGGCGGGACCTGCACGCCGGCACGACTCGCACGCCGGCAAGGCCCCCACAAGCGCGGTGACACCCGCGGCAATCTGGCGAAGACCAGTCGACAGCCGACGCGGAAGCGGCAAGCCTCGTTATCCCCAGCCGCCCATCCCCAGCCTTCCCTCATCCCCAGAACCCCGTTCGGCCCTCAAACCGGCCCTCCGCATCCACGAAAGTCGGTGCCCGGAGGTGCTGCCACATGGCCACGACGAACGACCCCGGAAGACGAAATCCCGGGACCCAAGCCTTTGGAAGGCAGGGGCCCGACAAGCGGGAGCCCGGGAGACCCACACTCGAACCGGCGCGACCTGACCCTGCACCGCAGCGGCCGACGCGGCAAGCCCGTACAACGGAGGGCTCTACGAGGCCCGCAACCGCGAAGCCCGACCCCGCGAGCCACCATGCACCCGCGACCCGCAGCGAACCCGCAGGCCGCCGCGATGCGGCAACTCACGGGAACGAGCACGGGAACAGGCTCGGAACCGGCCCCGGTCAAGCAAAACAACAGCTCGCCCGGCACGGCGAACAACTCGCCGTCGACTACCTCACATTCGAAGGAATGAAGATCCTCGACCGCAACTGGCGCTGCCGCCACGGCGAGATCGACATCATCGCCGAGGACGGCCCCGCCCTGGTGGTGGTTGAGGTCAAGACCCGATCGAGCCGCTCCCACGGCACAGCTCTGGAGTCCGTACGCCCGGCCAAGCTGAGCCGGCTGCGCATGCTGGCCGCGCAGTGGCTGACCGCCCAGCCGCGCACGTTCGAGACGGTACGGGTCGACGTGATCGCGGTGGAGCGCTTCGCCGGCGACTACTCCCTTCGCCACGTCCGGGGGGCGATCTAGATGGCAGTGGCACGTACGCGCAGCGTGGCGCTGGTCGGCGTGACGGGCCGCAGCGTCGAGGTGGAGGCCGACGTGGGCAACGGCCTGGCCGGAATCCACCTCATCGGCCTGCCCGACACGGCGTTGAGCGAGGCCAGGGAACGGGTCCGTTCCGCCATGGTCAACAGCCATTACCCGTGGCCGGACGCTCGCATCACGGTGAGCCTGTTCCCGGCCAGCCTTCCGAAGCGGGGGAGCCAGTTCGACCTGGCCATCGCCGTCGCGATCCTCGGTGCCGCGGGTGTAATCCCGGCCGAGCGCATCGCCGAGCCGTTCTTCCTGGGCGAGCTCGGCCTCGACGGACGGCTCAGGCCCGTGCGTGGCGTGCTGCCGTCCGTTCTGGGCGCCGCCAAGCACGGCGAGGTCACCGTCGTGATCCCCGCGGCCAATGCGGCGGAGGCCGCCCTGGTGCCCGACGTGAAGATCACACCTGTGTCCGACCTGCGGCAGCTCGTGGAGTGGCTGCGCAAGGGCGACGACCCGCCCGAGTCTCTGCCGTTCGACCTGACGAATCAGATGCCGCCCACGATCGCCCCGGCCGTGGACCTGTCGGACGTGGTCGGCCAACCTGTCGCCCGGCGGGCCCTGGAGGTCTGCGCTGCCGGAGGCCACAACCTCTGGATGCTCGGACCGCCGGGCACAGGCAAGACCCTGCTGGCCGAACGCCTGCCGACCCTTCTGCCGGATCTGGAGCTCGACCACGCGCTGGAGGTGACGGCCATCCACTCCGTCGCCGGCGTGCTGCCGCCCAACCATCCCATGATCAGCAGGCCGCCGTTCGTGAGCCCGCACCACACGGCCACGTCCGCCGCGATCGTGGGCGGCGGCAGCGCCATCGTGCGCCCGGGAGCCGTCTCCCTGGCCCATCGGGGGGTGCTGTTCATGGACGAGGCTCCGGAATTCTCGCGGCATGTGCTCGACGCGTTGCGCCAGCCCTTGGAATCAGGCCAGGTGACGGTGTCGCGGTCGGCCGGGGCGGTCACGTTCCCGGCGCGGTTCATGCTGGTCATGGCCGCCAACCCTTGCCCTTGCGCTCAGCCCCAGGACAAAGGCGACAGCTGCACATGCACCCCCACGGTCAGGCGCCGCTACCTGGGCCGCCTCTCCGGCCCGCTCATCGACCGCATCGACCTGAAGGTCACCGTGGCGCGTTCGTCGCGGCGCGAGCTGATGGCCGACCGCCAGTTCGTGGAGTCGAGCAAGACGGTGGCGACCCGCGTCATCGCCGCCCGCGAACGCGCGGCCGCACGCCTGTCCGGCACCCCATGGCGGACGAACGCCGAGATCCCGTCCTCAGCCCTGCACGCCGACTACCGCCCCAGTGACGAGGCGATGAAGCAGGTCTCGTCCTGCCTCGACTCCGGCACGCTCAGCGCCCGAGGTCTCGACCGCGTGGTCCGGGTCGCCTGGACCCTCGCGGACCTCGCCGGGAAACCCAAACCGGGCCCAGACGAAACCGGCACGGCCCTGGCTCTCTGGATGGGACTGAACTCATGACCGACCCCCGGACACCTTCACAAGCCGGCACAGGACTCTGAAAACCAGCCAGGCCACAGGACGAGAAACCGCGCCTGCATGACGGAGGAAGGAACGCACAACACGTACAAGGCAGAACAAAAGAGGCGCACATGGAAAAGCCGGGAGAGAACGGCGGAGGCTTAAAAGCCAAGAAGAAGGACAACGGGCAAGGCGACACGTCACCGATCCCCCTTCACCACAACCTTCGACCGCCACGCCCCCGGCCAGGCCGCCTACTTCCGCCGGGCCATCCACCCCAACGCCACCCGCCACCCGCCACCCCGATGGCGACAACAGAGGCAAGGCGGCCAACAGGCGACCGAGACCAATCAGAACGGCACCGGAAGACACACCCACACCATGAACAATGCTGAACTCCTGGCCAGGGCCGCACTCATGCGTGCCGCGGATGCGGGCGACACGACGATGGGCCGCCTCGTGGCCCATTGCGGCGCGCAGGAAGCCGTCCGTTTGATCCGCGAACGAACGCTTCCCCCCGACTTCGTGGCGAAGGAGACCCAAGCCCAGCCCGATAGCGAGGCCCACCCCCATGCCCAAGGCCAGGACCTGACCGCAGCCCATACCCAGGCCCAGGCTCTGACGCTGAGCCAGGCCCAAGCTCAGGCCCTGACACTGTGCCAAGCCGAAGGCCAGGTCTTGACCGCAGCTCAGGCCCCAGCCCAGACCCTGCCCCAGCCCCTGAGCCACGCCCAAGCTCAAGCCCTCACCCAAGGCCAGGCCCATGCCCAAGCACAAGCCTTCACCCAAGCCCTCACGCAAGGCCAGGTCCAGGCCCTGAGGCAAGTCCAGGCCCAAGCACAAGCCCAAGCCCAGACTCTGATGCTGAGCCAAGCGCAAGCCCAGACCCTGGCCCAAGGCCAAGCTCACGTCCTGGCCCAAGGCCAAGCTCAGGCCCTGGCCCTGGCCCAAGACCAGGCCCAACCCCCGATTCTGGGCCAAGCGCAAGCCCAGGCCCTGACCCAGGGCCAAGCCCAGGCACTAGCCCAAGGCCAAGTCCAGGCACGGACCCAAGCCCAAACGCAGCATCAGGGCTCCACCCGGCTCTCCGCGAAGCTCGAGCAGCGCCTGAGCATCTGGCATGCCCGGATGACGGCGGCGGACCCGGCGGCCGACCTGGCGACAGGGGAACGCCTCGGGGCCCGGCTGATCGTGCCCGGCAGCCCGGAATGGCCCACGCAGCTCGACCAGCTCGGCGCCGCTCGGCCGCTCGGTCTGTGGCTGCACGGCTCTGCCGACCTCAGATTCTCGTGCCTGCGGTCCGTGGCCATCGTCGGCGCCCGCTCGGCCACCCCGTACGGGCTGCACGTGGCCGCCGAGTTCGCTCTCGGCCTGGGGGAGGACGGCTGGACCGTGGTCTCCGGCGGCGCCTACGGCGTGGACGGCGCGGCGCATCGAGGGGCGCTGGCATCGGATACGCCGACGGTCGTGGTCCTGGCCTGCGGTGTTGACGTCGCGTACCCGCGCGGGCATCACCAGCTGTTCGCCGCCGCCCGAGAGCAGGGTGTGATCGTGAGCGAGTGCCCGCCCGGCGTGAATCCCACACGCGCCCGATTTCTGATCCGCAACCGCCTGATCGCCGCACTGTCCCGGGGCACCGTCGTGGTGGAGGCGGCGCTGCGCAGTGGGGCCCTCAACACCGCCGCCCACGCCCTCACCCTGAACCGCCACCTCGCCGCCGTGCCGGGACCGGTCACGTCCATGATGTCCGCCGGGTGCCACCGGCTCCTCCGCGAGCGCAAGGCGACCTGCGTCACCACGCCCGAGGAGGTGATCGAGCTGGTGGGCACGATCGGCGGTGACCTCGCCCCCTGCGCCCGAGGCCCGGCCGTTCCGCGGGACGCCCTGAACGAGGTGACCCGTAAGGTGCTGGACGCCGTCCCCTCCAGAGGCGGAGCCGGACCGGCGTCCATAGCGCTGTCCGCCGGCGTATCCCTGGACGCGACGCTGAGCGCCCTGGGCGGCCTCGCAGCCGCAGGCTACGTCGAACGCGTGGAGAAGGGCTGGCGCCTTCGCCGCCCGGCATCAGCCTCATACCGCAAATCGGACGCCCCGCTCCCTGACCCGGTCGATTCTTCAGGCGCGGACGCTTTCATCGAGCCACCGGAGACGGAAGCGCTTGTCGGGCCTTCCGATCGGTGATAGGTCGGCGGGGCAGGAGTGGAGGTGCCCTCCGGAACTGCTTGGAGCCGTCGTCCGCTCACTCGCACGATCCTTCTGCCGGGTGCTGGAGAGTGGAAGCGTTGACTGGGCTGTTTGATCGCTGACTTTCCGCCGCGGGTATGGAGATGTTCTCGGGAGCTGTCAAAAGCCGTCCTCTGGGCCGGCCCATGGGATGGGTTGATTCGTTGGGAGCGGAGGCCTTCGTCTAAACGCTGAAGAGGGAGGCGGTTGGGTCGTCTCGTCGGGTGATCTATCGGCGCTGGGTACGGGGAAGCTCGGCAGGCGTTCTTGAGCGTGAGGCATATGCCGGACCGTTGGCCGTTGGCGAGAGAAGCGTTCGCTGAGCCGTCTCGTCGCTGGCCTACTACCGTGGATGCGGGTCCGTATGGGCGTGCTGGTCGTGGCGGACGTCGTGCTGACCAGGCAGGTTTCGGTGGTCACGCCGGACGTGGTGCTCGACGTCTCCTGGGTCGCGACCGCCGGCATGCGGTGTTCTCGGGGCTGCTGAGAGCCGTACGTCCGGGGCGTGCATGTGAGTTGAGAACCACGGGGGCGGATGCCTTCGTCCACCCGCCGGAGAGGGAAACGCTTGCTGGACCGCGTGGTCGGTGACTTGCCCCCGGTGCGCTGCATTCGTCCCTGGATCTCGAAGGAGCCTCAACGAAGGCCTTCCGCGCACTGATAAAGGACTCATCTGCATAGTCCTGGAAAGGCCTGCCTGAGACAGAAGCGCGTATTGGTCCGTCTGGTCGATGGCTCACCGCCCGTGCGGTCTTGGAGTCCTCGCGCCTTCTGATGAGACCTGGGCATCCATTCCATGAAGCGGGATGCCGTGCCGCGACAACAGCCGCTATGGCGGATGTTGCGCGGCTCCTCTTTACGGAGGCGTGCCCGGAGCTGGCCATGTCGATGTCGGTGCGGCAGCAACAGGCGCTGATGCCCAGATGTTGCGAGCGATCTGAGAGCCCGTGGCCCAGATGCCGCGATCTGGGACCGCTCAAGTGATTCAGAGCCGCACCAGCCGCTATGAGATTGCACTCACGCCTTCAGACCTTCTCGCTGATTTGTGCATGAGATCCACTCGATGGCTTGGGCGTGAGGCTGCACTGCCAGCGCCCGATACCGGCGAAGTTGTCCTGAGGCGGAGTAGGTCTTCGGCTACCTGGCGAATGAGTAATGGCTCATAGCGGGCAGCGGCGGGCGATGATGGGTACGAAAGGGGTCGATGTGGCTGAGGCGGCACGGAAGGAGGTACGAGTGAGGTGAGTCAGGCGGCGAACCTGGAGATGGTGGTCCAGGAGTTCGACAGGTACCTGCGCCTTGAGCGGGATCTCTCGCCGCATACGGTCAGGGCCTACCTGTCCGACCTCGCTTCACTGATGGCGCACCTGGACGGCCGGCTGGACCGGCTCGACATCGCCGCGCTGCGGGAATGGCTGGCCGAGCAGCATGCGGAGGGGAAGGCGCGCGCGACGCTCGCGCGGCGCACCGCATGCGCCCGCACGTTCACGGCCTACTGTCACCGCCGCGGCTGGTTGCCGGATGACCCGGGCCTGTTGCTGGGCAGCGCCAAGGCGCCTCGCACCTTGCCCGCCGTGCTCGACCAGGATCAGGCGAGAGCCGCCCTCGACCTGCCCACGAGCGGCGACCCCAAGGAACCCCGAGATCAGGCGATGCTGGAGCTGCTGTACGCGACCGGCATACGGGTGAGCGAGCTGTGCGCGTTGGACGTGGACGATGTGGACCGCGACCGCAACGTCATCCGCGTGCTCGGAAAGGGACGAAAGGAGCGTTCGGTTCCTTTCGGGGGTCCTGCCCTGCGGGCGCTGGACCGGTGGTGCGTGCATGGCCGCCCCCTGTGGATCCGCCAGCACTCGGGACCGGCGTTGTTCCTGGGCGTACGAGGTGGCCGTATAGACGCCGGTACCGTGCGCCGAGTCGTACACGGGCGGTTGCGAAGCGTGGAGGGCTCGCCTGACCTCAGCCCGCACGGCCTGAGGCACAGCGCGGCCACCCACCTGCTGGAGGGAGGCGCTGATCTGCGCAGCGTCCAGGAGTTGCTCGGGCACGCGTCACTCAACACCACGCAGATTTACACCCACGTCTCGATCGATCGGCTGCGCGCCGCGTATCGGCAGGCTCATCCCCGGGCTTGAGGTCTCGGTTGGGCTGTTTGAGGCGCGCCGCTGTTTGAGGCGCGCCGTTGCTGTTGCTGCTCGACCGTTGGCTGCGTCTGGGTGGATGAGCTTCGTGCCGACCATCGGCAGGCTCATGCCCGGGCTTGAGCCTCCGGTTGTGCTGGTGCAGGTGGGGGAGACGCCGATGTTGCTTCATGGTGAGCGTGGGGGCTTTCGGTGGGCGCCCCGTACCGCTCGGGACTTCGGTCTCGGCCTCATTCGGCGGCTCTGCGGCTTGTGGTGGCGGAGCAGTATGACCAGGAGAAGGCCGGCCAGGATTGTCGCGGTGCCGAGGGCAGCTGCGGCCGGTGCTGCGGCCGGGCCGTGGGGGAACCCTAGCGACCACACAGCGGATGCCGAGTTCGGTGTCGTTGGGGCGACACTTGGCGACGTGCAGGGCGGTGAGCTCGTCATCCCGGTGAGATGAACTCCTGGATGCTTCGGCGGGAGTGTTGAGGTGGCGCTTGTCGGTCTGCCAGGGCCGGCAGCGATGGCAGCGTCGGAGTCGGCGTCGACTGGCTCCTCGTGGTGGCCGAGTTCCGGGTCATTGCCTGGCTCTTCTTCGTCGTGGATCTGCTTCAGTGCACTGCCTTGTTCCTCGCCGTGGGCCTGTTCCGGCTGGCTGGTATCGCGGTCCTTGGGCTCACTGCGGATCGGCGGCGGGAGATCAGAGGCTTGGGCCCCGTCGTGGTCTTGGGCGTGACCGTGAC
The DNA here is from genome assembly GCF_013363995.1 of Nonomuraea rhodomycinica. GTDB lineage: Bacteria > Actinomycetota > Actinomycetes > Streptosporangiales > Streptosporangiaceae > Nonomuraea > Nonomuraea rhodomycinica. Next base: position 15,974 of record NZ_JABWGO010000019.1, read on the forward strand.
CATGAGCGAGAACGTGGTCGTGCGGTCTGTTGTGGTACGCGGGGCTGGCGCCAGCGATTCTGGGGCCCGGGCGCGCCGTTTGGTGGAAGCTCGTGGTCCGCGTGGTCGGGTGTTGGCTCGTCCTGGCGGTATACCCCGGGGGAACGATTTCGCTGATCCTTGGTGTCTCGGGGGGTGTGGTCGTGGTGATCAACTGGGCTGCGGGCGTGCCGTTGGTCGCTTGAGTCAGCCGGGGAATCGATGATCCGTTGGATCCGGGGTGAGGGTCGTGGGGCGGCATCATTTCGCCCGTCGTGGGTGCCGGGTCCCAGAAGGGGAGCAGGCGGATGCGGGCGCGTCCCAGCAGCAGAAGAGGGTCCAGGTAGCGAGGCGGTTGGATGAGGCCCCAGTGCAGACACGACTCCGCGCAGTGCCCCGTAGCCGCCTCCAGCGTTCCGAGCAGGTCTCCCGGTGAGACGTGCTGGCCGGGTCGTACCGACGGAGCGACCGGGAGGTACGTGGTGCGCAGGCCGCCGGGATGCTCGACGGACACCACGCCTCGGCCCGCGAGCCGGCCGGCGTAACGCACGGTGCCGGCGCCGGCGGCGAGGATCGGCGTCGCGGGCGGCGCGGCGAGGTCCATGCCGCGATGTCCGGCCAGCCAGCGTTCGAGGGGCGGGGCGAACGGGCGCACGATCCTCGGCGGACCGGCCATGGGCCAGCGCCACACAGCGGGGTCGGCCGCTGCCGGCGACGCGACCAGCAACGGGACGAGAGCTACGAGGACGAGCAGGATCAGCGTCGTGGTCGCCGGACGGGGGATCACGATGGACGGGGTCGGCGGGCAGGCGCGGATGGGGAGGCGGGGTGTCGGCATGCCGGGGAGTCTGGCTGGGACACCGCCTGAGATGAGCGGGCGAACGAGGTTCTGTGGATGGGGGAGCGCTGTCCACAGGCGGGGCGACGGTCAGAGCCAATGTGCGTCTCGTTCGGGCTGTTCTTGCACGGCTGGGCAGCGGTCGAGGGGGAGGAAGGGAGGAAGGTTCCTCAGGGCGCCTGGTCGCGGTGGTGCTTGCATGCGTGGGCGGCCTGATGCGGCTGAGCGGTCTCGTTCGGGGGCGGGGGCTTCACGAATCGGAGCGTGGTGGTGTGAACGCTCCACGGTTCGCGGCGTGGTTCGGGTGAACGGCCTGGTTGGGGCGCGTGGGCCGGGTCCGCAAGCCGGCGCGGTCGCCCAGGCGAAGCGACCGTCGTTCAGGGGAGTGGTTCGGCGACAGGGCTGAGCGGTGGGAACGGGTGAGTGCGTCTGTTCAGAGGGGCGCGGTTCCGGCGGACACAGCGGGGTTGGGCGAGTGGCGTTCCCTCGGGGAAGCGGTCCCGCAGGTGCCGGGCGGGGATCGAGGCCCGCTCGTCCGTTCAGGAAAGTGGTGGTTCGGGGGATGGCGCTGCGTGATGCCTGGCGCGGCCCGGGCGCAGTGGGGAAGCCCAAATCCACACGGCGCTGAGCGCGATGCCGGCGGCCGAGAGGAGGATCACGGCGCGAAGGCCCACCCACTCCGCCAGGAGGCCGCCCGCCAGGCCGCCGAGCGCCATGACGCCCTGCACCGCGAAGGTCATCGTGGCGTTGACGCGGCCCCGCAGCTCGGGCGTCGCCTCCTGGAGCGTGATGGCGCCCATGCAGGTGGAGAACGCGACCACGATGGCGCCGGTGAGCGTCCCGGTCACGGCGAGCACTCCCACCTTCCACCAGAGGGGGCCGCCCAGCAGGCCGACGACCAGTATCTCCAACGGGAAGAACAGCACGGACACCAGCAGCACCCGGTTCTCGCCGAAGCGGCCGGCGACGCGGGCGGTGACCCAGGCGCCGAGCAGGCCGCCGAGGCCGCTGCACGCGATCAGGGCCCCGATGAGCCCCTTGGGGATGCCCAGGGTGTTGACCATGTACAGCATGTGCACCGCGACGTACGTCATCGCGAAGAAGTTGATCGTGACGCCGGCGCCGAGGAGGGCGCGCAGCACCGGGTTGGTGGCGCTGACGCGGAGGCCCTCGACCACGTCGCGCCACATGCCCTGCGACCGCGCCGGTTCGTGGCGGTCGGGGGTGCGGATGGAGCGCAGCAGCAGCGCCGACGTCAGGAACGACAGGGCCTCGGCCAGTACGGCGAGCGGGGCCGTGAGGAACTGCACGAGCAGGCCCGCCAGGCCGGGCCCCGCGACCGTGGCGACGGAGTACGACGCCTGCAGCCCGGCCATGGCCTCGGTGCGCTGGTCGGGGGAGACGACGACGGCCAGGTGGGGGAAGTTCGCGGCCTTGAACATCACCGCCGCCGTGCCCACGACGAGCGCGACGGCGATCAGCCACGGCGTGTCGAGGATCCCGAGCAGCCAGGCCAGCGGGATGGTCGCCGCCGCCAGGCCGGACACCACCTCGCAGGCGATCATGGCGGGCCGGTGCCGGGTGAGCCGGTCGGCGATCGCGCCGGCCTGGAGGCCGAACACCAGGGCGGGCACCGAGGCCGCGGCCGTGAGCAGGCCCATCTCGGCCGGGGAGGCCGTGAGCAGCGTGACCGCGGTGAGGGGGATGGCCAGCTTCGACACTTCGGAGCCGGTGATGGAGACGGTCCGGGCGCCCCACAGTAAGCGGTAGTCGCGCTGCTTCCGGAGAGGCGTCATGGCGGAGGAGGTATGAAGGGAACGCTTCATAAAGTCTGAAAGTAATGCTTCAGAGTTGTGAAGGCAATGCTTCACGTCTGGATCCGGGTACCTTGGGCGCATGACGCGGGAGAAGGAGAGCCTGAGCGACCCCAAGGCGATGCGGGCCCTGGCGCACCCCGCGCGGCTGGCGATCCTCAGCCGGCTCGGCGCCGGAGGCAGCGTCACGGCCACCGACGTCGCCGAGGAGGCGGGCATCACGCCCAGCGCGGCCAGCTACCACCTGCGCATGCTGGCGAAGTACGGCTTCGTGGAGGACGCCCCGCCCCGCGGGGACGGCAGGGAGCGCCTGTGGAAGGCGGCGGACAAGAGCTTCGCCGTCGGGCGGCTCCCCGACGACCGGCCCGAGGTGCGGGAGGCCAAGGACCTGCTCATCCAGGCGTTCCGCAAGGAGGCGGACGAGGAGGCGCGGCGGGCGCTGGCCGGCCTCGACCGGGAGCCCGAGGAGTGGCGCGAGGCCACCCGGTTCGGGCGGACCATCCTGCGGGTCGACGCCGCGGAGCTCGCCCGGCTCGCCCAGGAGATCGACAAGCTCCTGCAGCCGTACATGGCCCGCCACCGCCCGCCCGACGCCGCACCACCCGGGGCCCGGGTCGCCGAGGCGCAGGTCAACCTCTTCCCGCACGCGCGCAGGCCGGTGCCCGGCCTGCCCACGGAGGACCACGACACGGTATGACCCGAGGCGTCACGGTTGACCGGGAGCGGTCAGGCCGGGGTGGCGTCCAAGGTAGACTTTCCGGTGGCCTGTGACCACAGGCCGACTTCGCATGCCCCGTCACGGATCGCACCATCGGTCCGGGCTCAGGCCCGGCTGGCGCGCTCCGGGGCATCAGGGCGGGGGCCGTTCGGCCGCCGCGTCACAACCGAGAACCGCGCCCGCCCGCCGGGCGCCCAGACCTGGAGGACCAGCAGATGGCCCCCGTCGTCACCATGCGACAGCTGCTCGAGAGCGGCGTTCACTTCGGGCACCAGACCCGCCGCTGGAACCCGAAGATGAAGCGCTTCATCTTCACCGAGCGCAACGGCATCTACATCATCGACCTGCAGAAGTCGCTGTCCTACATCGACCGCGCGTACGACTTCGTCAAGGAGACCGTCGCCCACGGCGGCACGATCCTGTTCATCGGCACGAAGAAGCAGGCTCAGGAGGCCATCTCCGAGCAGGCCGCCCGCGTCGGCATGCCGTACGTCAACCAGCGCTGGCTGGGTGGCATGCTCACCAACTTCTCCACCGTGCACAAGAGGCTCCAGCGCCTGAAGGAGCTGGAGGAGCTCGACTTCGACAACGTCGCGGGCTCGGGGCTCACCAAGAAGGAGCTCCTCATGCGCCGCCGTGAGAAGGACAAGCTGGAGCGCACGCTCGGCGGCATCCGCGACATGGGCCGCGTGCCCAGCGCCGTGTGGGTCGTCGACACCAAGAAGGAGCACATCGCGATCAGCGAGGCCAAGAAGCTTGGCATCCCTGTCGTCGCGATCCTCGACACCAACTGCGACCCCGACGAGGTCGACTACCCGATCCCCGGCAACGACGACGCCATCCGCGCCGTCGGCCTGCTGACCCGGGTCGTCGCCGACGGTGTCGCCGCCGGTCTGATGGCTCGCTCCGGCGCCGCCCGCGGTGACGAGAAGCCCGCCGCCGCCGAGCCGCTGGCCGAGTGGGAGCGCGAGCTCATCGAGCAGGGCTCCGGCGAGACCGCCGCCGACGCCGCTCCGGCCGCCGAGGCCGCTCCGGCTGAGGCCGCTGAGGCCGCTCCGGCTGCCGAGGCCGAGGCTGAGGCCGCTCCCGCCGCTGCCGAGGCTGAGGCCGAGGCCGGCACCGAGCAGCCGCAGGCCTGACCGACCGGTTCCGCCTGACCCGCACCTCGCCCGTCTGTACGGGGCGGACGGGGTGCGGGAGGGGGCGGCGCCCACAGGTGGCCCACCGGTGAGCGCCTGTCCGGAGCGACGGCCTCGTGGGAGGCCCCACGCCTCCCACGGCACGGGGCCGGGACGACCGGACGACCGAACCAAGGCGACCGAATCAAGGCGATCGAGACGAGGCGGCCGAGACCGAGATGTCCGGGACCGAGGCGTTGAGGACCGAGGCGTTCGAGATCGAGACGTCCCAGATGGAGACGTCCGAGATCCAGACGTCCGGGATCGAGACGTCCGGGATCGAGACGTCCGGGATCGAGACGTTCGAGATCGAGCGCCGAGGTGACCGAGGGCGCCGTCAGCGGCGGGCCGTCAGCGACGGCCCTGTCAGCGGGCAGGTCGCCGGCGAGGACGCCGCCACCGGACGGGCCGCCGCTGCGGAGGCCGCCACCGGACGGCTCGTCGCCGAGGGCGCCTCGGGCGGGCAGCCGCCGAGGAGGCTCCCGGCCGGCACCGGTCCCGGGCGGCGCCCGCGGTACGGCCGGACGGTCCCGGGCCCGCGCCCGGCCGCTCGGCACGAGACCGCTCGGCATGAGACCGCTCGGCATCAGATCGCTCCGCACAAGGTCGCGGAACCGGGCCCGCCGCCCGGGTTAGCGGCCACCGGCTCGGGTTAGACACCGAGCAAGGCCAAGCTTCCGTACGGCACGCGCCGGCCGTACCACCCCAGGGTGGGAGCCGGACCCGGCGCCCATCCGATCCACGACGAAATCCCACGAGGAAAAAGCAATGGCTTCCGTGAACATGGCCGACGTCAAGCGGCTTCGCGAGATCACCGCTGCCGGCATGATGGACTGCAAGAAGGCGCTCGAGGAGTCCGAGGGCGACTTCGACCGCGCCATCGAGCTGCTGCGCCTGAAGGGCGCCAAGGACGTCGGCAAGCGCGAGGCGCGCACCGCCTCCAACGGCCTGGTCGCCCTCAAGCAGGACGGCGACTCCGCCGCCGCGCTGCTCGAGCTCAACTGTGAGACCGACTTCGTCGCCAAGGGCGAGCGCTTCCAGGAGCTGGCCGCCCAGGTCGTCGACCACGTGCTGGCCACCAAGCCGGCCGACGTCGCGTCGCTGCTGGAGTCCTCCTTCGACGGCAAGAGCGTCAAGGAGCACCTCGACGTCGCCAACGCCGCGCTCGGCGAGAAGATCGAGATCCGTCGCTTCGCGGTGCTGGAGGGCGGCTACATCGGCGCCTACATGCACCGCACCGACCCGGCGCTGCCGCCGGCCGTCGGCGTGCTCGTGCAGCTCGACAAGCCGAACGCCGACGTCGCCAAGGACATCGCGCAGCACGCCGCCGCGATGGCCCCGCAGTACCTGAACGCCGCCGCCGTCCCGGCCGAGGTCGTCGAGAAGGAGCGCAAGCTCTTCGAGGAGATGACCCGCGAGGAGGGCAAGCCCGAGGCCGCCATCGGCAAGATCGTCGAGGGCCGCGTGAACGGCTGGTACAAGGACTTCACGCTGCTCCAGCAGGCGTTCGTCAAGGACAACAAGAAGAGCGTGGGCAAGTACGCCGAGGAGAACGGCGTCGAGGTGCTCTCGTTCGTCCGCTTCAAGGTCGGTCAGGCTTAGGCTTGAGCGAACCCTCAGCCCACCGAACCGCCTAAGAAGGAGGCCGCCGCCGTGCAGGACAATCAGGAGCCAGCCACGCCGGCGGCTTCCTCGCATTCCGGTCCGACCAACAGCCCGCTGCGCTGGAAGCGGGTGATGCTGAAGCTGTCCGGTGAGGCGTTCGCCGGCGGCGACCCGCTGGGGATCGACCCGCTCGTGGTCGACCACCTGGCCGACTCGATCGCCGAGGCCGTGCGCGAGGGCGTGCAGGTCGCGGTGGTGGTCGGCGGTGGCAACATGTTCCGCGGGGCCGCCCTGTCGGAGCAGGGCATCGACCGGGCCCGCGCCGACTACATGGGCATGCTGGGCACGGTCATCAACTGCCTGGCGCTGCAGGACTTCCTGGAGCGCCGCGGCGTCGAGACGCGCGTCCAGACGGCCATCACCATGCAGCAGGTGGCCGAGCCGTTCCTGCCCCGCCGGGCGATCAGGCACCTGGAGAAGGGCCGCGTGGTGATCTTCGGGGCCGGGCTGGGCTCGCCGTTCTTCTCCACCGACACGGCCGCGTCCCAGCGCGCCCTGGAGATCGGCGCCGAGGCGCTGCTCAAGGGCACCCAGGTCGACGGCGTCTACGACTCCGACCCGCGCAAGAACCCCGACGCGGTGCGGTTCGACCACCTCGACTACGGCGAGGTGCTGATCCGCGACCTGCAGGTCATGGACGCGACCGCCATCAGCCTGTGCAAGGACAACGACCTGCCGATCGTGGTCTTCGATCTCATGGGTGAGGGCAACATCCTGCGAGCGGTCCGCGGTGAGAAAATCGGCACGCTGGTGAGTCCCGCAGGCAAGTGAGCGAGCGAGCCCGATCCGCCAGCTAGAAGACAGGGAGCCGCTGTGATCGACGAAACCCTCCTCGAAGCCGAGGAGAAGATGGACAAGGCCGTGTCGGTCGCGAAGGAGGACTTCGCGGGCATCCGCACGGGGCGTGTCACCCCCTCGATGTTCAACAAGATCAGTGCCGACTACTACGGTTCGCCCACTCCGATCCAGCAGTTGGCCTCGTTCCACGTGCCCGAGGCCCGCATGGTCATCATCCAGCCCTACGACAAGGGCTCGATGGCCGCGATCGAGAAGGCGATCCGCGACTCCGACCTCGGCGTCAACCCCGGTAACGACGGCCAGGTGATCCGTGTGTCGTTCCCCGAGCTGTCGGAGGAGCGCCGCAAGGAGTACATCAAGGTGGCCCGCAACAAGGGCGAGCACGCCAAGGTGTCGGTGCGCAACATCCGCCGCTCCGCCAAGGAGATCCTCGACAAGATGATCAAGGATGGCGAGGCCGGCGAGGACGAGGTCCGGCGCGCTGAGAAGGAGCTGGACGACCTGACGCAGAAGCACGTCGCCAAGATCGACGAGCTGCTCAAGCACAAGGAAGCCGAGCTGCTCGAGGTCTGAGCGGCGCCCGCCGCACGGCCCTCGCCCGATGGCGGGGGCCGTGGCTTATGGAGAGTCTCTGTGGAAGAACGTACGGCTGGCAGCAGCCCGAGCGGCGGCAGCCGTACGGGACGCAACCTGCCCGCCGCGATCGCGGTGGGCGTGGGGCTGGGCGCGCTGGTCATCGCCACCCTCTATACGATCAAGGAGCTCTTCCTGGTCGTGGTCGTGGCGGCGGTGGGCATCGGCGTGGTCGAGATGACGCGCGCGTTCGCCTCCCGCGGCATCCGCGTCCCCGTCGTGCCGGTGCTGGTCTCGATGGCCGCGATGCAGGCGGGCGCGTACTGGGGCGGTCCGGCGTGGCTGCTCGGGGTGTTCGTCGTGTCGGTGTTCGTCCTGCTGATCTGGCGGATGTTCACGGGCGGGGACGGCGAGGGCGAGCAGGGCCGGGGCGCGGCCGGGCGCACCGCCGGGTACGTCCGTGACGCGACGGGCTCGGTCTTCCTGCTGGTCTACCCGCCGCTGCTGGCCGGTTTCGTGGCGCTGCTGCTGGCACCGGTCGACGGCCGCGACCGGGTGATCGTGTTCGTCGCGGTGACCGTGGCCAGCGACATCGGCGGGTACGTCGCCGGAGTGCTGTTCGGCCGGCACCAGCTGACCGTGATCAGCCCGAAGAAGACCTGGGAGGGGCTCGCCGGATCGGTCGTGGCCTGCACCCTGGTCGGGGCGTGGCTGGTGACCTGGCTGCTCGACGGCCGCCTCTGGCAGGGCGCGCTCATCGGCGCGCTGGGCGCCGTGCTGGCGACCGTGGGCGACCTCATCGAATCGATGATCAAGCGGGACCTCGGCATCAAGGACCTCGGCACGATCCTGCCGGGCCACGGCGGGCTGATGGACCGGCTCGACTCTCTGGTGACCACGCTGGTGCCGGTGTGGCTGCTCATGTCGCTGTTCTTCTAGCGTTGTCCCGGCGGCCGGCTTGTGGCGGCTTCCGGCGCGCGCCCGGCTGATGGCGCTGTGCTTCCGGTGTCCGCCGGTTCATCCGGGCTTCGCCTAGTGGCGGTGTTCTTCCAGTTCCTCGGCCGTGATGGGCGTCAGCCACAGCCAGCGCACCGCCTCGCCTCCGAAGGTGAATCCTGACATGTCGGGCATGTTGGGTTGGTCGGCCAGCATGAGCACCCCCGCGTACCCCGGCCCCAGCGGGAACGTGGACGGCTCGTGGTACCACTTGGCGGTGTGCCCGTGGCCGAGCCAGGTGACCGAGTGCCACGGATACTGCGCCAGCCACACGAGCAGCAGCGCCGCCTCCCGCGGGTCGTCCCGGGTCGCCACGGCCAGCTCGATCCGCGCGTACGCGCCCGGCTTGTCGATCCACTGCTCGACCGTCGGCATGCGCTGGCAGCTCATGCCGACCGTGGACAGCACGGTGAACTCCCGCTCCTCGTGCGGCGGCCGCTCGGTGATGCCGACCGTGGGCAGCCGGTCGCCGCTCGCGTCCCAGTAGCGGCCGGCGCGGCCCAGCACCCGGTCGAGGTGGCTCATCGCGAACTGCTGGAACGACGGCCAGGACCCCTCCGCGTGCCGCCACATCCAGTACGAGCGGGCGTTGGAGATGCGCGGCGCCAGCCCTTCCAGCGCCTCGGCCAGCGCCCAGGCGAACGGCGACTCGCCCACCGCGTCGCGGGCGTAGCCGGGCATGCCCCTGCTCATGTCGGCCCAGCCGGGGATGACGGCCAGCAGGTCGTCGTCCTCGTAGATCGCGACCCCGTCGCCCTCCTCGAACCACAGCACGGTGAGCCGGCCGAGCGGCCCGCGGCCGGCGGGATGCGTGGTGCCCGGCCGCGGCATCAGCGGCGGCCGGCCGGAGTTCAGACGGGCCAGATCGACCACGGGTGGGGCGGGACGGTGGTTGGCCAGCCACACCGCGCCGTGCACGGCGCCGTCGGACGAGCACAGGTAGGCCACCGAGGCGTCCTCGTCGCGCTCGATCACGAGCGTGCGGCTGCCGTACGGGTTGCCGGCGGTGAGGACGACCTCGGCCCGCCCCTCGCCAGACGCCGACCGGAAAATCGCCATACGAGATGACTGTAGATCGGCGGAGGACCCGGGGGCGAGCGGTATCGCGATGACGCCGTTCCCTGGAGCCCCTTGTGGCGTGAAGGCGCTCCGGTGGCCGAAGTTCTGCGCGGGAAGGCGCCCGGAATGACGCCCGCGCGCCGAGCGTTCACTACCCTGGTCGGTAACCCCTCTAGCAGAAGGCAGTCCCGTGTCCCAGCAGCCAGGTCAGCTCACGTTCGTCGCGCCGCGCAGGGCCAAGCCCGCCCGGCACCTGGCCGACCTGTCCATGGCCGACCGCCGGGCCGCGGTCACCGAGCTGGGGGAGAAGGCGTTCCGCGCCGACCAGCTCTCGCGGCACTACTTCGAGCGCCTCACCACCGACGTGGCCGCGATGACCGACCTGCCCGCGGCCTCGCGCGAGAAGCTGTCGAAGCTGCTGCCGTCGCTGCTCACGCCGGTCAAGGAGCTGACCACCGACGGCGGCACGACCCGCAAGACGCTGTGGAAGCTGTTCGACGGGGCGCTGGTGGAGTCGGTCCTCATGCGCTATCCCGACCGGGTCACGATGTGCGTGTCGTCGCAGGCGGGATGCGGCATGAACTGCCCGTTCTGCGCTACCGGGCAGGCCGGGCTGACCCGCAACATGTCGACCGCCGAGATCGTCGAGCAGGTCGTGGCGGGCGCGCGGGCGCTGGCCGCCGGTGAGGTGCCGGGCGGGCCGGGCCGGGTCAGCAACGTCGTGTTCATGGGCATGGGCGAGCCGCTGGCCAACTACAAGCAGGTGATCGGGGCGGTGCGCCGCCTGGTGGAGCCGGCGCCGCACGGGCTCGGCATCTCGGCGCGCGGTGTGACGGTGTCCACGGTGGGCCTGGTGCCGGCGATCGGCAAGCTCGCCGACGAGGGGCTGCCGGTGACGCTCGCGCTGTCGCTGCACGCGCCGGACGACGAGCTGCGCGACACGCTGGTGCCGATCAACACACGCTGGAAGGTCGCCGAGGTGCTCGACGCGGCGTGGGCGTACGCGGCGAGGACGAAGCGGCGGGTGTCGATCGAGTACGCGCTGATCAAGGACATCAACGACCAGGAGTGGCGGGCCGACCTGCTCGGCAAGCTGGTGCGCAACAAGCTGGTGCACGTCAACCTCATCCCGCTCAACCCGACGCCGGGCTCGAAGTGGACGGCCTCGCGCCCGGAGGACGAGCGGGCGTTCGTGCGGCGGCTGCAGTTCCACGGCGTGCCGGTGACGGTCCGCGACACCCGGGGGCGGGAGATCGACGGCGCCTGCGGCCAGCTCGCCGCCGCGGACGTCTGACACGCTTCCTGTCTGTTACGGCCAAGCCCGGCCGGCGCCACCCGCCGCACGGGGCTGGGGGCCTCCAGGGAGACGGCCGCTGAACCCGCACAGGGCCGGCCGCCGTTACGCGCGCACCGCCGGCCGGGCACCGTTCACGGGCTGACCCCGAGCCGCCTCACAGGCTGGGCCCGAGCCGCCTCACACGCGGACCCCGAGCCGTCTCACGGGCTGGGCCCGAGCCGCGCCTCACACGCGGACCCCGAGCCGGCCCGCAGGCTGCGGCCGGACCCCTCCGCGGATGGCTCCATCACGGTCTGTCGCGGCGGAGGTAGCCGTACAAGGCCAGGGCCGCCAGACACCAGGCGAGGGAGATGGCGGCCAGCCCCGGCAGCTCGCTCACCAGCCGCCCCGCTCCGGCCGCCTTCATCCAAGCAGTGACCGGCACCGTCAGCCAGTAGGCCGGTGAGGCGCCGACCAGCAGCATCATCAGGAACCCCGCGACGAGCGCCATGACCGAGTACGCCGGCGACGGCATGACGGGCCGGCTGGTCAGGGCGCCCAGCGCGACCCCGGCCAGGACGGCCAGCGCGTGGACCACCACCCCCGCGGCCACGACCCCGCGTGACGGTGTGGCGGACAGGCCGAGCGCCAGCCCGCAGCCGAGGGTGAGCGCCGCGAACGCCATGCACGTGACCAGCGCCGCCAGCAGCCCGGCGGCCACCTCGCGCAGGCGCCCGCCGACCGCGGTCGCCGAGATCGCGCGCTGCTCGTCCGGCTCGGTGTCGAGCAGACCCCGCGTGGCCCACGCCAGGAACGGGATGACCAGCACGGCCGAGTCGGTCAGCGCCGCCACCTCGGCCCCGCGCGGCGCGCGGCTGGCGTAGACGATGGAGATCATGACGAGGATGGGCAGGAAGGCCTGGAAGACGCGGTGGGAGCGCACGTAGGCCGCGACGCGGAAGGCCACCAGGGCGATCACGTGACCTCCTCCTCGGTGAGGGCGCGCGCCGGGTAGCCGTCGTCGCGCATCCGACGGAGGAAGCCGTCCAGGTCGCGGGCCGGCACGCTCACCTCCACAGTGACCGCGCCCCTCGCCGCCCCGAGCTCCGCCTCGCCCGGAGGACCCTCCGCGCTCGGTGAGCCCTCGACGCCCAAGGGATCCTCGGCGGCCAGGCCGGGCGACGGCGGCGGTGGGTGCTCGATCAGGCGGGCCGAGCGTAACGACCAGGGCCGCACCCCGTCCAGCGTGCCCAGCCCGCCCTGGTGGTCGCTGGCCACCACGATGCCGCCCCGCGCCGCCACCTCCGTGACGATCTGCGGCAGGGCGTCCCGCGTGTCCCGGTCCAGGCCGGCGAACGGCTCGTCCAGCACCAGCAGCCCGGGCTCCGCCATGAGGGCCTGCACCAGGCCGACCTTGTGCGCGGTCCCCTTCGACAGCTCGCGCAGCCGCACGTCCGAGAAGCCGTCGAGGCCGACGCGCTCGGCCCAGGGCTCCCAGCGGGCGCCGCCGCGGACCCGCGCCATGTGGCGCAGGTATCCGGCCACCGTGAACGGCTGTCCGGTGGGGAAGCGGTCGGGGACGTACCCGACGACGGCGGGGCGGCCGGTGACGGCACCGGAAGTGGGGCGGGTGAGCCCGGCCATCAGGCGCAGCAGCGTGGACTTGCCCGCGCCGTTGGGTCCGGTCAGCTCCACCACGTCGCCGGGGGAGAGACGGGCCTCGGCGGCCTCGATGACGTAACGGTCACGCCTTCGGTAGCGGAAAGAGACCTGAGCGAGCCACATGGTGCTGTAACGGTATAGGGCGGCTCGCATCGTCGCGATAAAGAATCGCACAATAGAGATCGAACCCATCCGAGATCGAACCCCTCAGCAGATTCCGGGAGGAGTGGGCTTGAACCGCTTTCCGCGCGTCATGGGTATGCGTTCCGGATATGACCCGGCGGAGGTCGACGCCCTCATCGGGCGGATCGAGTCGACGCTGGGCCGGGGAGCGCGTGACGTGGAGCCCGTGACCGCCGACGACGTCCGCCGGGCGACGTTCCGCCCCAAGCGCGGCGGCTACCACGAGACGGCCGTGGACTTCGCCCTGGAGGCGTTCGTGGTGGCGCTGGAGACGCAGGCCAGGAGCCCCATCAGGCTGGCCATGGCGGAGCCCACCGGGGAGATGCTGCGCGAGGAGTGGTTCGAGTCCCAGGCGGCGCGGGTGGAGCGGGTGGCGTTCCGGCCGGGCCGGATGGGCACCGGCTACAACGAGGACGAGGTGGACGCGTTCCTCGACCGGATCGTGGCGACGCTGCGCGGCACCACCGAGTACCCGGTGACGGCCGAGGAGGTGCGGGCGGCGAGGTTCTCGACCGTGCTGCTCAGGTCCGGCTACCTGATCACGGACGTGGACGCGTTCCTCGCCGGCATCTCGGACGTGCTGGAGCAGCGCGTCACCTCGTCCTAGCCTCGGCAGCCGGGGAGCCCTGGGCGTCCCGGATCCGCAGGAACCACCAGCGGCAAGGGCGGCGTCAGAGGAGGCCGGCGAGGCCGCGCAGGTCCGGCAGGACGTCCTGCGGCACCGAGGGGTTGGCGGGCCGCTCGTCCAGCCGGTTGATCCACACGCGGCGCAGCCCCAGCCGGTGCGCCGGGACGAGGTCGTGGGTGTAGCTCTGCGCCACGTGCACCCACCGCTCCGGCTCGAACGCGTCCCTGAACGTCGTGAAGTGCGCGAGGTCCGGCTTGTAGGCGCCGACGTCCTCGGCGGTCAGCACCGCGTCGAACGCCACCGGCAGCCGGCGCCGGGTCTCGGCGATCAGGTCGCGGTCGCAGTTGGTCAACAGCGCGAGCCGCCAGCCGGCCTCGCGCAGGCGTCCCAGCTCGGCGCCGACCTCCGGGAAGACCGGCCAGTACGGGAGCGTGGCGGCCAGGACACCGGCGTCGTCCGGCGACAGCCGCACGCCCTCCTCCGCGCAGGCGCGGCGCAGCGACTCGGCCAGCACCTCGCGGTAGCGCATGCCCGGCGACTCCTCCTGGACCGCCCGCTCGTGCGGTCCGTAGGCGTCGAGCAGGCGGCTTCCCCGTCCGGGGGCGACCAGCTCGGCGCTGGTCGCGATGCCGTGCCGCCAGTCCACCAGTGTGCCGAAGCAGTCGAACGTCACCCATCGCATGAGGACCATAATGACCGCATGGCGATCTCCGTGCGAGCGGCCGGGCCCGCCGACCTGCCGCTGGTGACCAGGGCCCTGGCCGGCAGCTGGGGGTCGACGCTCGTGGCGTTCGGGCGCGGCGAGCTGGTCGACGCCGCCGCGCTGCCGGGCTTCCTCGCCTTCGACGGTGACGAGCCGGCGGGGCTGGTGACGTACAGCGAGCGTGACGGCGCCGCGGGCGGCCGCGAGGTCGAGGTGGTTACGCTCGACGCGTGGCTCCCGGGCAGGGGAGTGGGCCGGGCGCTGCTCGACGCCGTACGCGGGGAGGCGGCGCGGCGCGGGGCCGACCGGCTGACGCTCATCACCACCAACGACAACACCCACGCGCTGCGCTTCTACCAGCGCTACGGGTTCGACCTGGTGGCCCTGCGCCGGCACGGGGTGGACGCGGCGCGCAGGCTCAAGCCCGGGATTCCCACGGAGGCGGACGGCATCCCGATCAGGCACGAGCTGGAGCTGCAGATGCCCCTCGCAGACCGGCGCCGGTAGGGGGCCGGGCCGGGGTGTCAGGTGGCGTCCGCGGGCAGGGGCGGAGGCGGGTGGGCCGGGAGCGGACGGGACGGTGGCGGGGTGCCGCGGTCGCGGAGCAGCGCCACGATCACCGCCGTCACCGGGGCGGCCAGGAACGCCCCCGTGATCCCGGCGACCAGGCTGCCCACGGCGATGGCGACCAGGATGACCGCGCCCGGCAGGTCGAGCGTCCGCCCGTAGATCTGTGGCGCCAGCACGTGCCCTTCGAGCTGCTGCACGAGCACGGTCACGACCACGACGGCCAGCGCCACCACCCACCCCTTGGCCACGAACGCGACCGCGGCCGCCAGCAGCCCCGCCACGAACGCCCCCACCACCGGCAGGAACGCGCCCACGAACGTCAGCACCGCCAGCGGCAGCGCCAGCGGCACGTGCAGGATCCACAGCGCCAGCCCGATGAACAACCCGTCCACCGCGCCCACCAGGGCGACACCCCGGATGTAGCGGCCGAGGACGTCGAAGACCAGCTCACCGGCGCGCTCGGTGCGCGGCCGGGCAGGGGCGGGCAGCAGCTCGGTCAGCCATCGCCACAGCCGGTCCCCGCCGTGGACGAAGTAGACGGCCAGGATGACGGACAGCGCCGCGCCCACGACGATCTCCCCGACCGTCCGCACGCCGGTGAGCGCCCCGGTGGCGATCTTCTGGCCCTGGCCCGACAGGTAGTCCCTGGCCTGGGCGGCCAGGGACACGCCGTTGAGGCCGAACCGGGAGACCAGGCCGTTGAGGTCGCCGAGCGCCTTTCCGAGGCTGCTGCGCATCTGCGCGAGGCTGTCCGCGGTGGGCGGCACGAGGACCGCCACCAGCGCCGCGGCCAGCAGGACGCCGCCCACGAACACCGCCGCGGTGGACAGCGCCCGGTTGAGGCCGCGCCGCCGCAGCCAGCGCGCCGGGGGCAGCAGGAGCGCGGTCACGAGCAGGCCGACGATGACGGAGATGGCGACGGTGCGCAGGACCGAGAACAGGTAGAGCCCCACCGCGATGAGCGCCACCCAGCCCAGCGCACGCCACACCCTCATCCCGCCCCCCGACGTCATGCCTGGTCAGAGGCGTTCCCCCGGACCTCTCCCGGCAACCACGCCCGCCTCCGGGTGACCACGCCTGCCTACGGGTGACCTCGGCCGTCTCCGGATCACGGCCGTCTCCGGATCACGGCCGCCTCTGGGCAACCACGGCCGTCTCCGGGTGATCACGGCCGTCTCCGGGTGATCACGGCCGTCTCCGGGCGGTCACGGCGGCGGGCGCGGTGGCCGAGGGCTCCCGAAGACCCACCACGCACCGCGGTCCACCCTCGGCGCGACGACCCGCCACCAGACCGGCCGTCCGGGAGCGGGCGCCTCTGACGGTGGCGCGCCGTCGTCCCGGACCGGCGTCGTGGATGGTGCGCCGTCGTCCAGGGTGGGCTTCTCGTGCGGCGTGGGGCCCGTCGCTGGACCGGTCGTTTCTGGTGGCGCGCCGTCGTCCAGAGCGGGCTTCTCGTGCGGTGTAAGGGCCCGCCGCCGGACCGGTCGTCTCCGGTGGCGCGCCGCCGCCCAGGACGGGCATTTCGTACGGTGCGCGGATCCGTCGCCGGACCGGCCGTTCGGGAGTGGGCGCCTCTGACGGTGGCGCGCCGTCGTCTCGGACCGCATCGGGGACGGCGCGCCGCCGCTCAGGGCGGGTTTCTCGTGCGGTGCGACGGCGCGCCGCCGGACCGGTCGTCTCCGGTGGCGCGCCGGCGTCCAGGACCCCGCAGCCTCTGACGGTGCGCCGTCAGAGGTGCCGGCGCTGCTCCTTCCTGGCCGACTCGTACGCCTGCCGCGCCTCCTCGCCCGCGGCCGTGGTGGAGACCTCCGCCACCGGCACGTCCCACCACGCCTCCGACGAGGGCGCCCGGCTCATCGGGTCGGTGCGGACGTACACGACCGTGGTGGTCGTGGCGGCGCGGGCCTCCTTCAGCGCCTCGCGCAGCCCGGCGACCGTGTCGGCGCGCAGCACCGTGGCGCCCAGGCTCGCGGCGTTGGCCGCGAGGTCCACGGGCAGCGGCCCGCCGTCGTAGCGGCCGGAGCCCCGGTAGGCGTAGGAGGTGCCGAGCCGCTCGGCCCCGACGCTCTCCGACAGGGCGCCGATCGAGGCGAAGCCGGAGTTGTCCACCAGGACCACGACCAGCTTGACCCCTTCGGCCACGGCCGTGACCAGCTCCTGGGCCATCATCAGGTAGGAGCCGTCGCCCACCAGGACGAACACCTCCCGCTCGGGCGCCGCCAGCTTGACCCCGAGGCCGCCGGCGATCTCGTAGCCCATGCAGGAGTAGCCGTACTCGACGTGGTAGGCGCCGGGGCCGCTGGGCCGCCACAGCTTGTGCAGGTCGCCCGGCATGGAGCCGGCCGCGCACACCACGACCCCGTCGTCGCCGGCGGCGGCGTTGACCGCGCCGATCACGGCGGTCTGCGGCAGCGGGGAGCCGTCCTCGGGCGACGCGGACGGGTCGTAGGCGGCGTCCACCGTGGCGTCCCAGGCGCGGATCAGGGTGGCGGCCCGCTCGCGGTGGGCGGCGCCCGTGTCCCAGCCGGCCAGCGCCTCGCCCAGGTCGGCCAGGCCCTCCCGGGCGTCGCCGACGAGTTGCAGCCCGGACAGCTTGGCCGCGTCGAAGCCGGTGACGTTGAGGTTGACGAAGCGCGTCCCGGCCGCGAACAGGGAGTGGGAGGCCGTGGTGAAGTCGCTGTAGCGGGTGCCGACGCCGATGACCAGGTCGGCCTCGCGGACCACGGCGTTGGCGGCCGTGGTGCCGGTCGCGCCGACCGCGCCGAGCGCCAGCGGGTGGCCGTGGGGGAGGGCGCCCTTGCCGGCCTGCGTCTCGGCGACCGGGACGCCGTGCGTCTCGGCGAACTCCCGCAGCCGGTCGGCGGCCTCGCTGTAGAGGACGCCGCCGCCCGCGATGATCACCGGGCGGGCGGCCGACCGGATCAGCTCGGCGGCCCTGGCCACGGCGGCGCGCTCGGGCCGGTGCCGGGGGACGTGCCAGACGCGGCGCTCGAACAGCTCGTCCGGCCAGTCCCACGCCTCGGCCTGGACGTCCTGGGGCAGCGCGAGGGTCACCGCGCCGGTCTCGGCGGGGTCGGTGAGCACGCGCGTCGCCGCGAGCAGCGCCGAGGGCAGCTGTTCGGGGCGGTTGACGCGGTCCCAGAAGCGGGAGACGGGCTTGAAGCAGTCGTTGACCGACACGTCGTACGAGCGCGGGTCCTCCAGCTCCTGGAGCACCGGGTTGGCGACGCGGGTGGAGAACACGTCGCCGGGCAGGAGCAGCACGGGCAGCCGGTTGATGGTCGCCCCGGCCGCGCCCGTGATCATGTTGGTGGCGCCGGGCCCGATCGAGGTGGTGCAGGCCAGCGTGGACATCCGGTTGGCGGCGCGGGCGTAGGCGGCGGCCGTGTGGACCATCGCCTGCTCGTTGCGGCTGAGCCGGTAGGGCAGGTCCTCGGTGGAGGTGGCCAGGGCCTGGCCGAGCCCGGCGACGTTGCCGTGGCCGAAGATGCCGAGGCAGCCGCCGAACAGCCGGTGCTCGGCGCCGTCGCGCTCGCTCCACTGGGCGGCCAGGAAGCGCACGACCGCCTGGGCGACGGTGAGGCGCGTCATCGCCCGCCCCCGAACGGCAGGCGCGGGTCGATCGCCTGGTCCTGCCAGGTGGCGCGGATCCAGGCGTGGCGTGGGTCGTCGCAGAAGGCCATGCTCCGCTCCTCGGCCGGTCCGGCCAGCACGTTGAGGTAGTACAGGTCGTAGCCGGGCGCCGCCATCGACGGGCCGTGGTAGCCGTAGGGCACGAGCACCACGTCACCGGACGACACCTCGGCGAGGGTGTCGATGCGGCCCCGCTCGGAGGAGTAGACCCGCTGGTAGCCCTGCCCGTCGCCGGCCACCTCGAAGTAGTAGACCTCCTCCAGCACGGCCTCGTCAGCGCCGGGCGTGTCGTGCTTGTGCGGGGGATAGGACGACCAGTTGCCGCCGGGGGTGAGCACCTCGACGGCCACGAGCTTGTCGCACTCGAAGACGGCGGGCGCGCAGAAGTTGTTGACCTGCCGGCTGGCCTGGCCCGCGCCGCGCAGCTCGACCGGCACGTCGGAGGCGGGCACGTACCGGGGCTCCAGCGCGCGGGTGGCGCGGGCGGA
This sequence comes from Nonomuraea rhodomycinica, assembly GCF_013363995.1. Taxonomy (GTDB): domain Bacteria; phylum Actinomycetota; class Actinomycetes; order Streptosporangiales; family Streptosporangiaceae; genus Nonomuraea; species Nonomuraea rhodomycinica. Next base: position 34,774 of record NZ_JABWGO010000019.1, read on the forward strand.
CGGCAGCGCGATCCGCCCCCGGCCCTCCAGCGTCACCTGCGACCCGATCGGCAGGTAGCAGAAGTCGGACGGGCCGTCGAAGACCGACGCGCGCCCGTCGAGCCGCCACGCGGCCTCGGGCGAGCCGGAGGGCGCGCACCGCACGGTGCACGAGCCCGCCAGCGGCAGGACGATCATCTCCTCGTCGCCCGTGGCGAACGACACCGGTCCGTCTCCCAGCTCGACCACCCGCAGCCCGGAGTAGGTCCAGCCGGCCAGCTCGGGGGTGATCTCCACCGACCAGGGCCCGCCGGCGGCCTTGCCGTACGGAAGGTATGTCATGGGCCAACCTCTCGAATCAGCGCGGCCGCACCGTCCACGGCCGTGGCGACGTCGTCGTCCGGAGGGTAGAGCAGGGCGCGGCCGATCACGAGGCCGCGCACGCCGGGCAGGCGCAGCGCGCGCCCCCAGTCGGCGTAGGCGGCGTCGATGTCCGGGGGGTCGCCGCCGAGCAGCAGCGCGGGCAGGGTGGTGGCGTCCATGACCCGCTCCATGTCCGCGACCGCGGGGATCTTCAGCCAGGTGTAGGCGGAGGTGACGCCGAGGGCCTGGGCGACGCTGACGGCCCGGATCACCGCGTCGGGCGACAGGTCGTTGCGCAGCGGCCCGCCGCCGGGGCGTCCCGACCAGAACGGCTCGACCATGGCGACGAGCTGGCGGCGGGCCAGGTCGCTGACGGCGGCGGCGCACGACTCCAGGGTGGTGACGGTCGCCGGGTCGTCGGGGTCGATGCGGCACAGCATCTTGCCGCCGTCGAGCCGCATGGCGTCGATGGAGGCCGCGTCGTACCCGGTGAACCGGTCGTCGGCCTCGAACACCGACCCCAGGATCCCGCCCCGGTTCATGGAGCCGAAGGCGAGCTTGCCTTCGAGCGCGCCGAGCAGGAGCAGGTCCTCCAGGATGTCGGGGGAGGCCAGGATGCCGTCCACCCCGGGCCGGGCCAGGGCCGTGCACAGCCGGTCGAGCAGGTCGGTGCGGCTGGCCATGGCCAGCGGCCGGTCGCGTACGGCCAGCGCGCCGCGGGCGGGGTGGTCGGCGGCGATGACGAGCAGCCGCTCACCCTCGGCGGGCAGCCCGCGCCGGCGGCGCCGGGCCGCGGCCCGGGCGATCTCTCCCGGCCGGGTGGCCCGGACGCGGGTGAGGTGCTCGTAGGCGGAGCGGGGGGGCAGAGTGACGTCGCTCATAGCAGGGCCAGCACCTCGTCCGTGGTCGGCATGGCGTCGGCGCAGGCCAGGCGGGCGGCCACGTACGCGCCGGCGGCGTTGGCGAAGCGGACCGCGCGTTCCAGCGGCCAGCCCTTGATCAGTCCCAGGCACAGCGCCCCGCCGAAGGCGTCGCCGGCGCCGATGCCGTTGACCACCTCGACCTTGACCGGCTCGACCACGGCCCGCTCGTCGGCGGAGCGGGCGAGCACGCCCTCGGGGCCCATCTTCACCACGGCGACCCGCATCCCGGCGTCGAGCAGCGCCTGCGCGGCGGCCTCCGGGTCGCGGGTGCCTACGGCGTTCTCGACCTCGTCGAGGTTGCCGACGGCCACGTCGGCGTGGGGCAGCATCTCGCGCACGTACCGCCGGGCCGCCTCGGGCGACTCCCACAGCACGGGCCGGTAGTCGAGGTCGAACACGGTCCATCCGGAGCTCCGGGCGGCCAGCGCGGCGGCGTGGGCCGAGCGGCTCGGCTCCTGGCTCAGACCGGTGGCGGTGAACCAGAACACCGTGGCGTCGCGGATGGCGTCCAGGTCCAGCGACTCGGGCGTCAGCTGGAGGTCGGGTGGATGCTCGCCCCGGTAGAAGTAGATCGGGAAGTCATCGGGCGGGAAGATCTCGCAGAACGTGACGGGCGTCGGCGCCCCCTCGACCGTGGCCACGTAGGCGTCGTCCACGCCGAAGCCGCGGATCGCCCGCCGGACGTAGGCGCCGAAGGGGTCGGCACCCGTGGCGGTGATCACCGCGGAGCGCAGGCCGTGCCGCGCCGCCGCCACGGCGACGTTCGTCGGGCTGCCGCCGAGGAACTTGCCGAAGCTCTCGACGCGGTCCAGGCCCACGCCTGTCTGCAGGGGGTAGACGTCGACGCCGCAGCGGCCGATCGTGATCAGGTCGAACAACGCACCTCCAGAGGGTCCAGCTCCCCATCATGGCCTATTGTCCTGACATACAGATGTCTGTTTCGTCCTGCATTCTGCCAGTCCGAATCCCGGCTGGGTAGGTGGCTGCCGCCGTTCGGCCCGCAGCGCCCGGTGTCGTCACCGATCAGCAAGGCCCTCCCCGGAGTACTGTGGGCACATCCCTGAAATATAGCCAAACCTTTACGTCATCAAGATGTCATGACATATTGGCGTGGGCCCCGTTACGGATGGGTCCGAGGGTTCGGAGGGTTTCCATGGGATTGCGGAGAAGATCCGTGAGTGTCGTCGCGGTCCTGGCCGCGTCCGGCCTGGCGCTCGCCGCGTGCGGCGGGTCGTCCGACGGCGGGGGCGGCGGCGGGACGATCGAGCTGACGATCGCCCAGAACGCCATCGCCGGCGGCAAGAACGCGAGAGCGGCCGAGTTCGTCGCGGACTGGGTGATCCCCAAGTTCGAGGCCGCCCAGAAGGCCAAGGGCAAGGATGTCAAGGTCAAGTTCGTCCCCAGCGGCGTCGACGACGAGCAGTACAAGACCAAGCTCTCCCTCGACCTGAAGTCCGGCAAGGGCGCCGACGTGATCGACATCGACGGCATCTGGGCCGGCGAGTTCGCCGAGGCCGGCTACATCAAGCCGCTGTCCGAGCTGGTCGGCCCCGAGGCCGACTCCTGGGACGGCTGGGCGCAGATCCCCGAGGCCGTCCAGGGCCTGGCCACCTACAACGGCAAGAAGTACGCGCTGCCGATCGGCACCGACGGCCGCGTCCTCTACTTCAGCAAGCCGCTCTTCCAGAAGGCCGGACTGCCCGCCGACTGGCAGCCGAAGAGCTGGCAGGAGGTCCTGGACGCGGCCGCCAAGCTCAAGGCGGCCGGCGTGCCCGTGCCCCTCCAGATCAACGCCGGCACCGCGATGGGCGAGGCCACCACCATGCAGGGCGTGCTGCCGCTGCTGGCCGGAGCGGGCGCCGAGATCCAGAAAGACGGCAAGTGGGCCGGCGCCTCCCAGCCGGTCAAGGACGTGCTCGGCCTCTACCAGAAGATCTACGGCGGCAGCGGCCTCGGCGACCCCCGGCTCCAGCAGGAGGCCAAGGGCCGCGACAAGTCGTTCCAGCAGTTCGCCGCGGGCAAGGTCGGCATCCTGCTGGAGGGCGACTACTTCTGGCGCGGCGTCGTCAACCCCAAGGACGGCGTGGCCAAGATGGCCGACCGTGACCAGAGCGTCGGCTACGCCATGATCCCCGCCATCGAGCCCGGCAAGGGCATCCGCGGCCAGGACTTCGTCAGCATGTCCGGCGGCGCCCTGCGCACGGTCAACCCCAACAGCAAGCACCCGAAGGAGGCCTTCGAGCTGCTGGCCTTCACGCTCTCGCCCGAGGCGCTGAAGGAGGAGACCAAGAACGGCAACGTGCGCATCACCCCGCGCACCGACGTCAACAAGGAGATCCTGGCCGGCGAGCCGCTGCTGACGTTCATCTCGGAGAAGGTGCTGCCGCTGACGGCCTACCGGCCGCCGGTCGCGGTCTACCCGCAGGTGTCGGTGGCGCTCCAGGAGGCGACCGCGGCGGTGGTCGGCGGCAAGACGCCGGACGAGGCGGCCACGGCCTACCAGCAGAAGCTCGAAGGACTCGTCGGTGGCGCAGGCAACATCGCCTCCTGACCTCACCCGGGAGACCGCGGAGCCCACGGCCCGCCGCTACAGCGTCGACGCGGCGGGCCTGGGCCGGTGGCGCGCGGGAGCCTTCGCGGCCCCCGCGCTGCTCCTGATCACGGTCTTCCTGGTCTTCCCCGCGCTGTGGGTGCTCTACCTCGGCCTGACCGACTACCGGCTGACCGGTACCGCCGCCGCCGACCCCAAGGTCGTCGGGCTCGACAACTTCCTGTCGGCGCTGGGCGAGCCCACCTTCTGGAACTCCACCTGGCTGACCGTCCAGTTCGTGCTCGGATCGGCGGTCATCGGGCAGGTCGGCCTCGGGTTCGCCATCGCCTGGCTGCTGCGCGACAAGCGCGGGCCGCTCAAGCGGATCGTCGAGGGCCTGGTCATCCTGGCCTGGATCCTGCCGAGCGCGGTCGTGTCGTTCCTGTGGGTGGCGCTGCTAGACGCCGACGGCGGCACGCTCAACGCGCTGCTCGGCACCGGCGACTACGCCTGGCTGCTCGACCACCCCATGCTGTCGATCATCGTGTTCAACACCTGGCGCGGCACCGCGTTCTCGATGATGCTGTACGGCGCCGCCCTCGGGAACGTGCCGCCCTCGCACCTGGAGAGCGCCCGCCTGGCCGGGGCGTCCGGCTGGCAGCAGCTCCGTGACGTGGTCTTCCCCCACATCAAGGGGCACATCCTCACCAACCTGCTGCTGATCAGCCTCTGGACGTTCAACGACTTCACCCCGTTCATGATCACCGCGGGCGGGCCCGACGGGAAGAGCGAGGTGCTGGCCGTCCACGTGTACAAGGTCGCCCTGCAGAGCGGCCAGCTCGGCTACGGCGCCGCGGTCTCCACGGTCATCCTGCTGATCAACCTGGTCGTGGCGGTGTTCTACCTGCGCCTGCTCAGGAGCAAGAAATGACCCGGTTCGTGCTGGGCCGGATCGGCTTCTACACCCTGATCGCGGTCCTGCTCGCCTTCTTCACGATCCCGCTGCTGTGGCTCGCGTCGGCCCCGCTGACCAGCGACCCCACCTACGAGGTCCGCGTGCCGGACTTCACCTTCGACAACTTCCAGGCCATCCTGGAGCACCCGTACGCGCTGCCGTCGCTGTACAACTCGCTGCTGCTGTCGGTCGGCACGGCGCTGCTCGTGGTGGCCCTGTCGGCGCTGGCCGCCTACGCGCTCAGCCGCGTGCGGCTGCCCGGCCGCGACGCGCTGCTCTACGCGCTGCTGCTGCTGTCGTCGATCATCACCGGCACGGCGGCGATGGTGCCGCTGTTCCAGCTCGCCGTCGAGCTCGGCCTCATCGACTCGCAGCTCGGGCTGATCCTCATCCTCAGCGGCGGCCTGCTGCCCGCGGCGATCTTCATGCTCAAGGACTTCATGGACTCCACGCCGAAGTCCTACGAGGAGTCGGCCCGGGTCTTCGGCGCCTCCCCGCTGCAGATCGTGGCGCACGTGGTCGTCCCCCTGGTACGGCCCGGCCTCGCGACGATCGCGGTGTGGGCCGTGGCCAACGTCTGGGGCAACTTCCTCATGCCGTACCTGCTGCTCAGCGACGTCGAGAAGCAGCCCGCCGCGGTGATCATGTACACCCTCTACACCGAGGGCGGCCAGGCGAACCTGCGGCTGCTGTCCACCTTCGGCCTGCTCTATTCGGTGCCCGTGGTGCTCATGTACCTGTTCGTCAGCAAGAAGTACGGCTTCCGGTTCCACGGAGGGATCAAGCGGTAATGGCGGCAATCGAACTGCGAAGGCTGACCAAGGTCTACCCGGGCGGCGTCAAGGCGCTCGACGCGCTCGACCTGGTCATCCCCGACGGCGAGTTCTTCGCGCTGCTCGGCCCCTCCGGCTGCGGCAAGACCACGCTGCTGCGCACCATCGCCGGGCTGGAGACCGCCACCGGCGGCGCGGTCGTCATCGGCGACCGCGACGTGACCTCCGTGCAGCCCGGCGGGCGCGACATCGCCATGGTCTTCCAGGACTACGCGCTGTTCCCGCACATGGACGTCACCGACAACGTCGCCTACCCGCTGCGCATCAAGAAGGTCGCCAAGGCCGAGCGCCACCGCCGGGCCGGCGAGGTCGCGGCCCGGCTCGGCCTGGAGCGCCTGATGGACCGGCGGCCCGGCCAGCTCTCCGGCGGCCAGCAGCAGCGCGTCGCGCTGGCCCGCGTCATGGCGACGCAGGCCCAGGCGTTCCTGTTCGACGAGCCGCTGTCGAACCTCGACGCCCGGCTGCGCCTGGAGGCCCGCACGTTCCTCAAGAAACTCCAGCGCGAGCTGGGCGTCACCACCGTCTTCGTCACCCACGACCAGGCCGAGGCGCTGGCCATGGCCGACCGGATGGCGGTCATGGAGGCGGGCGTGATCCGGCAGATCGGCACCCCGGCCGAGGTGTTCCAGCGGCCGGCCAACACGTTCGTCGCCGGATTCATCGGCTCCACCCCCATGAACCTGCTCGACGCCGTCGTCCGCGGTGACACGCTGGAGGTGGCCGGCTGCGCGGTCCCGGTCCCCGACGCGGCGGCCGGGCTGCTCGCCGACGGGGAGAAGGTCGTCTACGGCGTGCGCCCCGAGTACAACGCCTACGCGCCCAAGCCGGCCGACGGATCGTCGGAGGGCGCCCTGGCCGGGAAGGTGGTGATCGTGGAGAACCTCGGCGCGTCCCACCTGGTGACGCTCGACGTCAACGACGTCACCGTGCAGGCCGTCGTGCCCGAGGGCAGCGAGCCGGCCGTCGGCGACGAGGGCTTCGCCGCGCCGCGCCGCGACCGGGCGCTGGTCTACCGTGACGGGGAGCTGGTGACCCGATGACGGTGTTCCAGGGCCGCTGGACCCTCGACGACCGGCTGGAGAGCATCCTGCGGGAGGTGCCCTTCGAGGTGCCCTCCGGGGCGGCGGCGGTGACGGTGCGGCTGTCCTACGACCGGTCGCAGGGCGTGCTCGACCTCGGCTGCGGCAGCCCGGCCGGGTTCCGCGGCTGGTCGGGCGGCGCCCGCGACACGTACACGATCACCGGGGAGTGGGCGACGCCCGGCTACCTGCCCGGCCCGGTCGAGCCGGGCACGTGGCACGTGTGGCTGCGGCTGCACCGCGTCCCGCCCCAGGGCCTCGACTACACGCTGGAGGTCACCACCGCGACCGCGGCGCCGCCGGCCCCGCTCGCCGAGGAGCCGCCCGCCGCCGAGCGCCCGCCGCGCCGCGACATCCCCTCCGTGGACGGCCTGCGCTGGTACGCCGGGGACTTCCACAGCCACACGGTCCACAGCGACGGCGCCCTGACCGTCGGCGAGCTGGCCGCGCTCGCCCGCGGCCGCGGCCTCGACTTCCTCACCGTGACCGACCACAACACGGTCAGCCACCACCCCGAGCTGGCCGCCCGCGACCGGGGCATCGCCCTGCTGCCCGGCCAGGAGGTCACCACCGACCGCGGCCACGCCAACGTCTTCGGCGACGTCGGCTGGGTCGACTTCCGCCGGCCCGCCGACTCCTGGGCCGAGCACGCCGAGCGCGAGGGCGGCCTGATGTCGATCAACCACCCGCTCGGCGGCGACTGCGCCTGGCTCCTGCCCATCACCCGCCGGCCGCGGATCGCCGAGGTCTGGAGCTCCGGCTGGTGGGACCGCCGCTGGGGCGCGCCGCTGGCCTGGGCGGACGCCTGGCGCGACGACGTGGTCGCGATCGGCGGCAGCGACTTCCACCGGCCCGGCGACGACGGCCTGCCGGGCGCTCCGACGACGTGGGTGCTGGCCGAGGACACGAGCACGGTGCTGGACGGCGTGCGCGCCGGGCGCACCGCCGTGTCCACGGGACCCGACGGGCCGTTGCTGCTCAGGCTGGGCGACGAGCTGCTCGCCCTGGACGCCGACGGCCTCGTCCTGGTCCGCCCGGACGGCGCCCGCCAGGTCGTCCACGGCGCCCGCGCGCTCCTGCCCGCCGCCGGGGGACGGCACCGGCTGGAAACCTACGAGAACGAGGTGATGGCACTGTGCGAGTGAAGGTTGCTAATGCGCCCGTCAGCTTCGGCGTGTTCGAGCTGGCCACCGAGGCGCCGCCGTTGAGTGCCGACGAGATGGTCCGCGCGCTGTCCGAGGCCGGCTACGAGGGCATCGACTCCGGGCCCATCGGCTACCTCGGCACCGGATCCGGGCTGAGGGATCGGCTGGCCGGCAGCGGGTTGCTGCTGGCCGGCGGCTGGGTGGACCTGCGTTACGGCGACGCGGCGGCGTACGAGGCCGGACTGCCCGCGCTGGAGGCCGCGCTCGACGTCTTCACCGCCGCGCCCGCGGCGCCCGAGGGGTTCGCGCCGCGGCCCACGCTGGCGTGCTCGGGATCGCCCGAGAGGTTCGCGCGGCCGGGTGGGAGCGTTCCAGGGCTGGCGGCGTCCGAGTGGGCGGCATACGCCGCCCGCGTGCAGGAGGCGGCCGACCGGTGCCGCGAGCGCGGGCTGGAGCCCGCGTTCCACCACCACCTCGGCACCTACGTCGAGACGCCCGAGGACGTGGAGCGGCTGCTGGAGCTGACCGACGTGCAGCTCTGCCTGGACACCGGCCACCTGCTGCTGGCGGGGGGAGACCCGGTGACGGCGCTGCGCGACTGGGCGAGCCGGGTCGGGCACGTGCACATCAAGGACGGCGACACCAAGATCCAGGCCCAGGCCCTGGCCGACGGCGCCGACCTGCGCGAGCTCATGGGACGCGGCGGGTTCGCCCCGCTCGGCGAGGGCGAGCTGGACCTGCCCGCCGTCGTGCGCACCCTCGACGAGATCGACTACGCGGGGTGGATCGTCATCGAGCAGGACACCCTGCCGGGACGCCGCACCGTCGCACAGAACATCGCGGACCAGGCGGCCAACCGCCGGAAGCTGAAGGACTTGGGGATTTGAGAATCGCGCTGGTCGGGTGCGGGGCCGTCACGCAGGCGGTGTACGCGCCGCTGCTGTCGAGACGCCGCGACCTGTTCGAGGTGACCGCCGTGTGCGACCTGTCGCCCGCGCTGGCCGCCGCCGTCGGCGACCGCCTGGGCGTCACCGCCCGATACACCTCCCTGGACGACATGCTCGCCGCGGGCGGGTTCGAGGCCGTGGTCATGCTCGCCTCCGGCTCCCACGGCGAGCCGGTACGGCGGGCGCTGGAGGCGGGCCACGCCGTGCTGTGCGAGAAGCCGCTGGCGCTGACCCGCGCCGAGGTGGCCGCGCTGCCCGAGGGACGCCTCATGGTCGGCTACATGAAGCAGTACGACCCGGCCGTGCGCCGGGCCGAGAAGCTGCTGGCCGAGCTGGGCGGCCCCGAGGCCGTCCGGTCGGTCGAGGTGACCGTCCTGCACCCGAGCGCCGGGTCGCAGCTCGCCTTCGCCCACCTGACCCGGGCCGCCGACGTCGACCCCGGACTGCTGGACTCGCTGCGCGCGGCCGAGGACGCCCTCGTCTCCCGCGCGCTCGGCGCGGACGCCCCGGAGGCCGTCCGCGCGCTGTACGGCGTGGCTCTCGGCTCGATCTGTCACGACCTGTCGCTGCTGCGCCGCTTCACCGGCTCCCCGGCCGAGATCTCCCACGTCGAGACCTGGGGGCCGGCCCCGGGGTCGATCGAGATCGCCGGAACGCTCCCGGCCGCCGGGCGGTTCTCCATCCGGTGGCACTACCTGGAGGACTACCCCGCCTACCGGGAGACCGTGGCGATCCACCACGACAGCGGCACCCTGGAGCTGGCCTTCCCCGCCCCGTACCTGGTCAACGCGCCGACCGTGCTCACCGCCGTCACGCCGGGCGCCGACCCCGGCGGCGAGGGGCGCACCGAGTGGCGCGAGGTGACCGAGGCGTTCGAGACGCAGCTCGCCGCCTTCCACGCCTACGTCACCGAGGGGGAGCCGCCGCTGACCGGCGCGGACGGCGCCCTGGAGGACATCGTCACGGCCCAGCGGATCGCCGCCCGCTACGCCGTGCAGCACGGCCTGCCGATCGGAGGGGAAGCAGCGTGACGAGCCCGCACGAGATCGTCGTGGTCCCGCACACCCACTGGGACCGCGAGTGGTACGAGCCGTTCCAGCGTTTCCGGCTGCGGCTGGTGGCGCTGCTGGACGAGGTGCTCGACACGATGGAGCGCGAACCCGGCTACCACTTCACCCTCGACGGGCAGCTCGCCTGCGTCGACGACTACCTGGAGGTCCGGCCCGAGCAGCGCGACCGCGTCGCGGCGCTGGTCGAGTCCGGGCGGCTCGCGGTCGGCCCGTGGCAGATCCTGCTCGACGAGTTCCTGTGCTCCGGCGAGAACATCATCCGCAACCTGGAGCTCGGCATGGACCGGGCCGACAAGCTCGGCGGGGCGATGCCGGTGGGCTACCTGCCGGACATGTTCGGCCACACGGCTCAGATGCCGCAGATCCTGCGCAAGGCCGGGCTGCTGCACGCCTGCGTCTACCGCGGGGTGCCGTCGTCCGTGGTGACCGACGCCTTCGCGTGGGTGGCCCCCGACGGCACCGCGGTCCGCGCCCAGTACCTGCCCATCGGCGGCTACGGCAACGGCGCCCACCTGTTCGAGGACCCGGCGCACACGAAGGAGCGGGCCGCCGTCTTCACCCGGCGCATGCGCGAGTGGCACGGGCCCGAGGGCGCGCTGCTCGCGATGTACGGCACCGACCACTCGGCGCCGGTGCGCGGCCTGCCCGGCATGGTGGCCGCGATCGGGGCCCGCATGGACACCCTGTCCGGCTACATCACCGCGTACGGGGACGGCGGGTCCGTCGCGGGCCTGCCCCGCGTCCAGGGCGAGCTGCGCTCGCACGCCCGCGCCAACATCCTGCCCGGCGTCATCTCGGTCCGCGCCCACGTCAAGCAGGCCATGGGCCGCGCCGAGCGGATGGTCGAGCGCTACGCCGAGCCGCTGGCCGCCCTCTGGGGCGAGGAGTGGCCCGGCCGCTTCCTCGACATGGCCTGGTGGCGGCTGGTCGACGCCAGCGGCCACGACTCCGTCACCGGCTGCGGCGTGGACGAGACCGCCCAGCAGGTCGCCGCGCGCATCGCCGAGGCCGAGCACCTCGGGCACGCCGTCCGCGACATGGTGACCGCCCGGCTGGCCGCCGCGGTCCCCGCCGGCGGGGTGCTCGTCGTCAACCCCACGCCCGCCACCCGGCGCGGCGTCGTCCGCCTGGACGTGGCCGGGCACGACCCGCTGGTGGACGCCACCGGCGCGCCCGTCCCGGTCCAGCCGCTGGAGTACGCGCCCACGCTGCTGCTGGACGAGGAGATGGACCCGGCCACGGCGCTGACGTTCGTCCACGGGACCGAGCTGTACGGGCAGCACATCACCGGCTGGTCGGTCGAGGACGGCGTGCTGACCTTCGAGGTGGCCAGGGAACCGGGCGCCGCCTTCGACGTGGCCGAGGTGCGGGGCGCGGTCGAGGGAGTGACGCGGGTGCGCATCGTCGCCGAGCCCCGGCGCACCGTGGCCGCCCTGGTGGAGGTGCCGCCGCTGGGCCACACGAGCCTGCGCCCGGCCCCGGGCGCCGCCGGGCACGCCAGCGCCGCCGGGCCCGTGGCGGGACCGTTCGCCGTGCGGGCCGCGGCCAACGGCTCGGCCCTCGTGGGGTCGTCCGACGGGGTGCGGGCCGACGGGCGGGTGCTGGACAACGGCCTGCTCCGCGTCGAGGTGGCGCAGGACGGCACCCTCACCCTGACCTCCGCCTCCGGCGTCACGCTCGCGGGCGCGGCCCGCGTCGTGGACGGCGGCGACGTCGGCGACAGCTACAACCACGCGCCCCCGGCCCACGACCGGGTCGTCTCCGCCCCCGAGTCGGTCGAGGTCACCCCGGTCTGCTCCGGCCCGCTCGTCGCCGCTCTGGACGTGCGCCGCGCGTACCGGTGGCCGGCCGCCGGCGCGGGCATCGAGGGCACCTCCGCCCTCCCCGCGCCCGCCCGCGCTGACGCCACCGAGGAGATCGTCGTGGACACCCGCGTCGAGCTGCGGGTCGGCGAGCCGTTCGTGCGGCTGCGGGTGGAGTTCGACAACCGCTGCGCCGACCACCGGGTCCGGCTGCACGTGCCGCTGCCCGAACCGGCGTCCGTCTCGCACGCCGAGGGCCAGTTCGCGGTCGTCACCCGCGGCCTGACCGCCGAGGGCGGCTGCGGTGAGGAGCCGCTGCCCACCTTCCCGGCCTCCTCGTGGGTGGCCGCCGGCGGAGTGGCGGCGCTGCTGGAGCACGTCACGGAGTACGAGCTGGTCGACGGCGGCGCCTGGGGCGGAGCCGGGGAGGGCGAGGGGACGGAGCTGGCGCTGACCCTGCTCCGCTCCATCGGCTACCTGTCGCGCAACCGCCACGCCCTGCGCCCCGAGCCGGCCGGTCCCCAGCTCCCGACCCCGGCCGCCCAGTCGCGCGGGCCGCGCTCGCTCACGCTGGCGCTCATGCCGTACGAGGGCGGCTGGCAGGCGGTGCCGCCGGCGGCGGAGGTCTTCCGGCACGAGCTGCTGCCGGTGCCCGGGACGGGCGACCCGTCGCTCGCCCTGCCTGCGGCGGCCCCGGGGCTGTCGGTCACCGGCGACGGCGTGGTGATGAGCTCGCTCCGGGTCCGCGACGGCTGGAAGGAACTGCGGGTGGTGGCGCTCTCGCAGGAGCCGGTGGAGGCGGAGGTGCGGGGCTCCTTCGGCCGTGCCCGGCACGCCGACCTGCGCGGCCGTCCCGGCGAGCCGATCCCGGTCACGGACGGTGCCCTGCGCCTGCCCCTGGGGCCCTGGGAGATCGCCACGATCCAGCTCGCCGACTGAGGGTCCCCCTCGCAGGCGCGCGGCGCGTCACTGGTCGTGCAGGCCGAGCCGGCGGGCGGCCTGGATGGCGAGCCACACCTCGGCGAAGGCCGCGCTCGACGACAGGTCGCGGCCGGTCAGCGCGGCGAAGCGGCGCAGCCGGTAGGCCAGCGTGTTGGGGTGGACGTGCAGCGCCGCCGCCGCCTCCTCGGTGCGGCGGTTGCGCTCCATCCACGTGCGCACCGACGTGACGAGCCGCGAGTCGTGGGCCTCGTCGTAGGCCAGCACCTCGCCCAGCACGTGCCGCACCAGGGCGTGCAGCGTGGCCGGGTCGTCGGGCAGCCAGCGGCCCGTCGTGTCGTCGCCGTAGCGCACCAGCGGCCGGCCCGACTCGGCGGCGCGGGCCGCCGCCCAGCCCGCCTCGCGCAGGGCCACCCGCAGCGACTCGCCCGGCGGGAACGGCCGGCTCATCCCGGCCGCGGCGCCCGGCACGCCCGCCACGGCCTCGGCCAGGGCGGGCGGGCCGAGCACGTAGTGGTCGCCGCCACGCCGCAGCAGCAGGTGGGCGTGGTCGTCGAGGGCGCGCCGCAGCGCGTCGTCCGGAGCGTCGCGCACCACCAGCAGCACCGCCTCCTCCTCCATCGGCATCCCGAGCCGGGCCAGGCGGCGGCGCGCGGCGGGCGGGTCGAGGACGTCCTGGAGCAGCTCGGCCAGCGTCTCGGCGCCCTCGCGGCGGATCGTCTCGCGCTCGTGGCGGGCCATGGCGACCTGGAGGGCGGCCACGGTGGCGACGTGCTGGACGACGGCCAGGCCCGCCGGCCGGGCGCCCTCCCGCTCGAAGGCCACGAGGAACCCCGCGGGGCCGCCCGGCGCGGGCACCGGCAGCACGAAACCGCCCGGGATCGTGGGCGGCGCCTCCGGCTGCGCCGGCAGCACGCCGGCCGGGGGCGCCGGCACGCCCGGCAGCAGCGGCCGCCCCTGCGGCGTGCACAGGTACACGTCGTAGCCCGACAGCCGCTCCAGCCGCCGGAACAGCGTCGCGGTGTCCAGGTCCTCCGCGGCCAGCCACCGCAGCGCGCCGAACACCTGGAGCTGCGCGCCGAGCCGGTGCCGGGCGTCCTCCTGCACGGCCGCGGCCACCTCCTGGGCGACGGCGATGAACGGCACGGCCAGCGGCACCTCCAGGATCGGCATGCCGCGCTCCTCGGCCGCGGCGAACAGCGACCGGTGCAGCGGCGGCACGTGGAGCTGGGCCGACAGCGCCAGGGCCGACACGCCGGCGTCGTCCAGCCGTTCCAGGTAGGCGCGCTGAGCGGCGGCCGAGCGCGGCACGCCGATGCCCGTCGTCATGATCACCTCGGCGCCGAGCAGCCACGGCGTCGGGTCCTCCAGCTCGCTGACGTGCGCCCACGACACCGACCGGCCGAGCCCCGCCTCGCCCGCCAGCAGCCGGAGCTGGAGGGCGGGCGAGCGCAGCAGATCCTCCACCGTCACCTTGTGCTCGGCCACAACACACACCGTAGTACTTCGTCATAGGACCAATTGCCGCAGGTCAGCGCCTTGTCGAAGACTGCGGGAATGAACGAAGCCCCCATCGGCCCCGTCGACTCCAGCCGTGTCCCACGCTTCGCCGGGCCCGCCACATTCGCCCGGCTGCCCCGCCTCGACCAGGTCGGCACGGCCGACGTCGCGGTGGTGGGCGTGCCGTTCGACGGCGGCGTGTCCTACCGGCCCGGGGCGCGGTTCGGCCCGTCGGCCGTCCGGGAGGCGTCGCGGCTGCTGCGGCCGTACCACCCGGGGCTGGACGTGTCGCCGTTCGAGCGGGTCCAGGTCGCCGACGCCGGCGACATCGCCGCCAACCCGTTCGACATCGGCGCGGCGATCGAGGACATCGAGGCCGCCGCGAGCGGCATCGACGCGCGGCTGGTCACGATCGGCGGCGACCACACGATCGCCCTGCCGCTGCTGCGCGCGGTGGCCCGCCGGCACGGTCCGGTGGCGCTGCTGCACTTCGACGCCCACCTCGACACGTGGGACACCTACTTCGGCGCCGAGTACACGCACGGCACCCCCTTCCGGCGGGCCGTCGAGGAGGGCGTCCTCGACACCGAGGCGCTGAGCCACGTGGGCATCCGCGGCCCGCTGTACGGGCGCCGGGACCTGGAGGAGGACCGTCGGCTCGGGTTCGGCGTGGTGACCGCCGCCGACGTGCTGCGCCGGGGCGTCGACGAGGTGACCGACGCCCTGCGGCAGCGCATCGGCGACCGCCCCCTGTACGTGTCGGTGGACATCGACGTGCTCGACCCCGCGCACGCCCCCGGCACCGGCACCCCGGAGGCGGGCGGGCTCACCAGCCGCGAGCTGCTGGAGATCCTGCGCGGCCTGGCCGGCTGCCGGCTCGTCGGCGCGGACGTCGTGGAGGTCGCCCCCGCCTACGACCACGCCGAGATCACCTCCGTCGCCGCCTCCCACGTCGCCTACGACCTCGTCAGCCTCCTCGCCCTGCAGGAGAAGCCATGAGCAGCAACGCCCCCCTCACC
This sequence comes from Nonomuraea rhodomycinica, assembly GCF_013363995.1. Classification (GTDB taxonomy): domain Bacteria; phylum Actinomycetota; class Actinomycetes; order Streptosporangiales; family Streptosporangiaceae; genus Nonomuraea; species Nonomuraea rhodomycinica. The sequence continues at coordinate 49,858 of NZ_JABWGO010000019.1, forward strand.
GAGATCGAGACCCACGGCGTCGAGCGCATCCCCGACGCCGACCGCACCGCCCGCCCCCTCGACCTGTTCCGGGTGGCCTTCGGCGGCGCGAACACCTTCGCCACCTGCGTCCTCGGCGCCTTCCCCATCCTGTTCGGCCTGTCGTTCTGGCAGGGGCTGGCCGCGACGCTGCTCGGCCTGCTGGTGGGCGCGCTGATCCTGGCGCCGCTGTCGCTGTTCGGGCCGCTCAACGGCACCAACAACGCCGTCTCCTCCTCCGCCCACCTGGGCGTGCACGGGCGGGTCGTCGGCTCGTTCCTGTCGCTGCTGACCGCGGTGGCGTTCTTCTCCATCTCCGTGTGGTCGTCGGGCGACGCGCTCGTCGGCGGCGCGCACCGCCTGGTCGGCCTGCCGGACACCGACCTCAGCTACGGCGTGGCCTACGCGCTGTTCGCCGTGCTGGTGCTGATCGTGTGCGTGTACGGCTTCCGGTTCATGCTGTTCGTGAACAAGATCGCGGTGGCGGCGGCGTCGCTGCTGTTCGTGCTCGGCGTGATCGCGTTCGCGGGCGACTTCGACCCGTCCTACCCGGGCACGCTCGCGGCCGGCGACCCGCTGTTCTGGCCGTCGTTCATCGGCGCCGCGCTGATCGTGCTGTCGAACCCGGTGTCGTTCGGCGCGTTCCTCGGCGACTGGTCGCGCTACATCCCGGCCTCCACGCCGCGCTCGCGGGTCATGGCGGCGGCGTTCCTGTCGCAGGTCGCCACGGTCCTGCCGTTCCTGTTCGGCCTGACCACGGCCTCCATCATCGCGGCCAGGGCGGCGCAGTACGTGGACCCGGCCGCGCCCAACTACGTGGGCGGCCTGCTGGCCATCGCGCCGACCTGGTACTTCGTGCCGGTCTGCCTGCTCGCCCTGATCGGCGGCATGTCCACGGGCACGACCTCGCTGTACGGCACCGGCCTGGACTTCTCCAGCGTCTTCCCGCGCTTCTCCCGGGTGCAGGCGACGGTGTTCATCGGCACGCTGTCGATCGCGTTCATCTTCCTCGGCCGCTTCGCCGCCAACCTCACGCAGAGCATCTCGACGTTCGCCACGCTCATCATCACCTGCACCGCGCCCTGGATGGTCATCATGACGCTCGGGTACGTCACCCGGCGCGGCTGGTACGACCCCGACGCCCTGCAGGTGTTCAACCGGCGCCAGCGCGGCGGCCGCTACTGGTTCAGCCACGGCTGGAACTGGCGCGGCATGACGGCCTGGCTGGCCGCGGCGGCCCTGGCGCTGCTGTTCGTCAACCTGCCGGGCCAGTTCGTCGGCCCGCTGGGCGGCCTGGCCGGCGGGGTGGACGTCTCGCTGCCGCTCGGCCTGGCCGTGGCGGCCGTGCTCTACCTGGCGCTGCTCGCGCTGTTCCCCGAGCCGCGCGAGGTCTACGGCCCGGAGGGGCCGCGCCTGGTGCGGGCCGTGGACACGCCCGTTCCGCCGATCGTGGGGGCCACGGCCGAGCAGCCCGTGTGACGATGGCGCCATGACCACCGAACTCGTGGACCTGTCGGTGCCGATCGTCACCGGGATGCCGGTCTACCCCGGCGACCCCGAGGTGGCGCTCGGCCCGGCCCTCACGGCGGCGCGGGACGGCGTGAACGTGCTGGCGCTGCACCTGGGCTCCCAGTCGGGCACCCACGTGGACGCGCCGTTCCACATCGACGACGCGCTGCCCGCGCTGGACGAGCTGCCGCTGGAGCGCTTCGCCGGCCCGGCCGTCGTGGTGGACGCCCGGGGCCGGGAGCCGCGCGCGGCGATCGGGCCGGAGGCGTTCGCGGCGGTCCCGGCCGGCGGGGCCGCGCCGATCGTGCTGGTGGCCACGGGCTGGTCGGCGCACTGGGGGACCGAGGCGTACGCGGGGCACCCGTACCTGACGGAGGAGGCGGCGCGGCTGCTGGTGGACCGGGGCGTGCGGACGGTCGGGATCGACGCGCTCAGCGTGGACCCGACGCCCGCGGAGGACTTCCCGGCGCACCGGGTGCTGTGTGGCGCGCACGCCGTCATCGCCGAGAACCTCACCGGCCTCGACCGGGTGCTCGCGGCTCAGGCGGCGGGCCGCTCGGTGGAGGCGTGGCTGCTGCCGCTGCGGCTGCCCGGCGCCGACGGCGCGCCGGTGCGAGCGGTGGCCCGGCTGGGGCCGTTGTGACCGGAGTTCAGCGGGTGCCCCAGGAATACGTCTGCTTCCGGAGTTTCAGATAGACGAACGACTCCGTGGCGCGTACCGCCGGAATTGCACGGATTTTACTAAGAATGTCCAAAAGATGACCATCACCCTCGCAGACCACTTCGACGATCACGTCGAAGGAGCCCGCGGTGAGCACCACATAGTCGATCTCGTCGATGGCCGCGAGCTCGTCGGCGACCGACTCCAGGTCGCCCTCGATGTTCACGCCGATCATCGCCTGGCGCGGGAAGCCCAGCGTCAGCGGGTCGGTGACCGCGACGATCTGCATGACACCGGCGTCCTGCAGGCGCTGCACCCGCTGGCGGACGGCCGCCTCCGACAGGCCGACGGCCTTGCCGATCGCCGCGTACGGCATGCGCCCGTCGGCCTGGAGCTGCTCGATGATCCGCTTGGACAGGTCGTCGAGCGTGAACTGTCCGGGCGCCGTGTCACTGCCGCGGCGGGCGCGTGGCGGGGTCGTCATCCGAGCGGTCCTCCTAGCGGCGCGCGTTACGGGCGCGTTCCCGGTGCATTGCCGTCCTGGTGCGACATGTTGTCAGTTCTCGACGCCCTGTCAAGCGAATTCGTAGCAATTTGGTATCTTCGCCACGAAATCCCTTGTCCAGATGCACACGCTCTGTAAGAGTCGCGGCATCTCAGCCACCTCACCAGGAGGTCATCACCTTGACCACCCGTCTGCAGAACTTCATCAACGGTGAGTTCGTGGACGCCAAGAGCGGCCGATTCTCCGACATCATCGACCCGTGCACCGGCGAGGCCTACCTTCAGGCCCCGATCTCCGGAGCCGAGGACATCGACGCTGCCTACGCCGCCGCGGCTGCCGCTTTCGAGTCATGGGGCCGGACCACCCCGGGAGAGCGGGCGAACCTGCTGCTCAAGGTCGCCGACGCGATCGACGCGCGCGCCGACGAGATCAACGAGGCCGAGTGCCGCAACACCGGCAAGCCCCGCGCCCGCATGGCCGAGGACGAGACGCCGGTCGCCGCCGACCACTTCCGCTTCTTCGCGGGCGCCGCGCGCACGCTGGAGGGGCCGACCGCCGGCGAGTTCCTCGCCGACCACACCAGCGTCATCCGGCACGAGCCCATCGGCGTCGTCGGCCAGGTCACCCCCTGGAACTACCCGATGATGATGGCCGTCTGGAAGATCGCCCCGGCGCTGGCCGCGGGCAACACCATCGTCCTCAAGCCGTCCGACACCACGCCGGCCTCCACGCTCAAGCTCGCCGAGATCCTCGGCGAGGTGCTGCCCGCCGGCGTCTTCAACGTCGTCACCGGCGACCGGGAGACCGGCGCGCTGGTCGTCGGCCACCCGAGCGCCGCGATGGTCGCCATCACCGGCTCCGTCGGCGCCGGCATGTCGGTGGCCAGGAGCGCCGCCGACGACCTCAAGCGCGTCCACCTGGAGCTCGGCGGCAAGGCGCCCGTCGTGGTCTTCGAGGACGTCAAGGACCTGGCCAAGGCCGCCGCGGACATCGCGACCGCGGGCCTGTACAACGCCGGCCAGGACTGCACCGCCGCCTGCCGCGTGCTGGTGCAGGAGAGCGTCCACGACGAGTTCGTGGCCGCCCTCACCGAGGCCGCCGCCGCCACCGTCACGGGCGACCTGTCCAACGAGGACGCCCTGTACGGCCCGCTCAACAACGAGCACCAGCTCGCCAAGGTGCAGGGCTTCATCGAGCGCGTCCCGGCGCACGCCAAGGTGCTCACCGGCGGCCACCGCGTCGGCGACAAGGGGTACTTCTTCGCCCCCACCATCGTCGACGGCCTCCGGCAGGACGACGAGATGGTGCAGAACGAGGTGTTCGGCCCGGTCATCACCGTCCAGACGTTCACCGACGAGGCGGACGCCCTGGCCAAGGCCAACGACGTCAGGTACGGCCTGAGCGGCTCGGTGTGGACCTCCGACCACGGGCGCGCCATGCGCATGTCCAACCGGCTCGACTTCGGCGTGGTGTGGGTCAACACCCACATCCCGTTCGTGTCGGAGATGCCGCACGGCGGCTTCAAGCACTCCGGCTACGGCAAGGACCTCTCGGTGTTCGGTCTGCACGACTACACGAGGGTCAAGCACGTCATGCACTACATCGGCGAATAGCAGGCAAGGACAGATCCTGGACATGGCCGAGCTGAACAGGGCCGAGCTGAACGCGATCGAACTCGACGGCGTCGTCAAGGAGTACCTCTCCCACGGCGAGGTCGTCCAGGCGGTGAAGGGCGTCACGCTCGACATCGCCGAAGGGGAGTTCTTCTCCCTGCTCGGCCCGTCCGGCTGCGGCAAGACCACGACCATGCGCATGATCGCCGGCTTCGAGGAGCCGTCGCGGGGCGTGGTCAGGCTGCACGGCGCCGACGTCACGAACGTCCCGCCGAACAAGCGCGACGTCAACATGGTCTTCCAGTCGTACGCGCTGTTCCCGCACATGAACGTGTGGGACAACGTGGCCTTCGGTCTCAAGCAGCGCCGCACCCCGCAGGAGGAGATCCGGCGGCGGGTCGGCGAGATGCTGGAGATCGTCGACCTGGCCGGCCGGGAGAAGCGCCGCCCGCGCGAGATGTCGGGCGGCCAGCAGCAGCGGGTCGCGCTGGCCCGCGCCCTGGTCAACCGGCCCCGGGCGCTGCTGCTCGACGAGCCGCTCGGCGCCCTCGACCTCAAGCTGCGCCAGGCCATGCAGATCGAGCTCAAGCGCATCCAGCGCGAGGTCGGCATCACGTTCGTGTACGTGACGCACGACCAGAGCGAGGCGCTCACCATGAGCGACCGGATCGCCGTCATGAACGACGGGCTCGTCGAGCAGCTCGGCGGGCCCAGGGAGATCTACGAGAAGCCGGCGAGCGCGTTCGTCGCCGGCTTCATCGGCACCTCGAACCTGCTCACCGGCGTCGCCGCCGGCGGGGTGCTGGAGCTCGGCGGGGGCCGGGTCCTCGTGCCCGAGGGGGACGGCGAGGTCACCGTGACCGTCCGGCCGGAGAAGATCACCATCTCGCTGGACAAGCCGGACGGCGAGGTGAGCGTGGTGCCGGGAACCGTCGGCGAGGTCGTCTACCTCGGCACCTACAACAGCTACGCCGTACGCCTCGGGGACGGGACCGAGGTCACGGTGTTCCAGCAGAACGCGCACGACGCGACGACCACGGCGGAGCGGGGGGACCCGGTCTGGCTGTCGTGGCCGGCGCAGCACTCTTACGCGATAGGAAGTCGAAGCACCCCATGAGCCACCTGCACGACCCCGCCTTCCTGCGGGGCATGACCCAGCCCCGTACCCGTCGCGAGGCCTTCCGCATCGCGGGCCTGTCCGCCGCCGGCCTCGCCCTGGCCGCCTGCGGCGTGCAGGGCCAGAAGGCGGCGCCGCCGAAGGCCGACGCGGTCAAGGACTACTGGTCGCAGCAGACCAAGCACGGCCGCGTCGTGTTCGCCAACTGGCCCGAGTACATGCCCGAGGACCAGGCGCCGCTGAAGAAGTTCCAGAGCGAGACCGGGATCTCCTACCAGTACAAGGAGGTCATCCAGGAGAACGCGGAGTTCTTCGGCAAGGCCGACCCGGTGCTGCGGGCCGGGCAGTCGCTCGGCTACGACATCGTCGTCATGACCAACGGCGTCCAGCTCCAGCACATGATCCAGCTCGGCTACTGCGTCGCCCTCGACCACTCCAAGCTGCCGAACTTCGCGGCCAACGCCGGTGAGGCGTACAAGAACCGCGCCTACGACCCGGGCAGCACCTACACCATCCCCTACACCTCGGGTGTGACCGGGATCGCGTACAACACCAAGTACGTCAAGGACGACATCACCAGCATCGAGGCGCTGTTCGACCCCAAGTACAAGGGCCGGGTCGGGATGATGGGCGACGCCCAGGAGATCGCCAACTTCGGCATGATCGCCCTCGGCGTCAACCCGGAGAAGTCGACCGAGGCCGACTGGAAGAAGGCCGGGGAGAAGCTCAAGGCGCAGCGCGACGCCGGGATCGTGCGCAAGTACTACGACCAGTCCTACATCGACGCCGTCTCCAAGGGCGACATCTGGGTGAGCATGGCCTGGTCCGGCGACGTCTTCCAGCGCCAGCTCGCCGGTGAGCCCGTCAAGTTCGTGGTGCCCGAGGAGGGCGGCACGATCTGGACCGACAACATGCTCATCCCCAAGGGTGCCGCCAACCCCGTCGACGCGCTCATGCTCATGGACTTCCTCTACCAGCCGGCGGTCGCCGCCGAGCTGGACGAGTTCATCCAGTACGTCACCCCGGTGCCCGGCGTGCAGGACATCCTCAAGGAGAAGGCCGCCAAGGCCACCGGCGAGGACAAGAAGGCGCTGGAGCAGATGGTGGCCAGCCCGCTGATGTTCCCCTCGGAGGCGGACTACGCCAAGCTGCACACTTACACCACGCTCAGCACGCAGCAGGAGCAGGTGTTCAACCCGATCTTCCAGTCGATCACCCAGGCGTAGACGATGAAGCGGCTGACTCCCTACCTGCTCGCGCTGCCGAGCTGGATGTGGCTGGCGGTCTTCCTCGTGGTGCCGATGGCCGCGATGGCCTCGGTGTCGCTGCAGACCGGCAACGCCATCGACGGCTTCGCGATGACGTTCAGCTTCTCCAACTACGCCGACGCTCTGGGCAGGTACAGCACCCAGCTCGTGCGCTCCCTCTGGTACGGCGGGCTCGCCACGGTGGCGATGCTCGTCATCGGCTACCCGGTGGCGTACTGGATCGCCTTCAAGGGGGGCAGCCGCAAGTCCGTCTACCTGTTCCTGCTGCTGCTGCCGTTCTTCGTGTCGTTCGTGCTGCGGACCATCTCGTGGGGGTTCCTGCTGGCCGACGACGGCGTCGTGTTCGGCACGCTGAAGGGCTGGGGGCTGCTGCCCGCCGACTTCCACGTGCTGGCCACCACGGTCGCCGTGGTCGGCGGGCTGACCTACAACTTCCTGCCGTTCATGATCCTGCCGATCTACGTGGCGCTGGAGCGGGTGGACCCGCGGGTCGTCGAGGCGGCCTACGACCTGTACGCCTCCAGGACGGCGGCCTTCCGGCGGGTGGTGCTGCCGCTGTCGCTGCCGGGGGTGTTCGCCGGGGTGCTGATGACCTTCGTGCCCGCCACGGCGGACCCGGTCAACGCCCAGGTGCTCGGCGGCACCGGCAACACGATGATCGGCAACATCATCCAGACCGAGTACCTGACCAACCTGAACTACCCGACGGCCTCGGCGCTGTCGTTCACGCTCATGGCCGTGCTGCTCATCGGGATCTTCATCTACGCCCGCGCGCTCGGCACCGAGAACGTCCTCGAGGCGGCCGCCCGATGAGCGCCGCCACGACCCTGACCCGCCGCCCGCGCGGCCGGTTCGGCGACCGCCTGCTGCACGCCTACACCTGGCTGATCATCGTCTGGCTGTCGTCGCCGATCGCCGTGATGATCCTGTTCGGGTTCAACGACAAGAAGAGCAAGTCGAACACGAGCTGGCAGGGCTTCACGCTGCGCTGGTACCAGCAGCTGTTCGACATCTCCGACCTCACCACGGCGCTGAAGAACTCGCTGACCGTCGCCGTGGCCAGCACGCTCATCACCGTGGTCATCGGGACCATGCTGGGCCTCGCGCTCGGCCGTCACCGCTTCCGCGGGCGCGGGGTGACGAACTTCCTCGTCTTCGCCGCCATCTCCACGCCCGAGCTGGTCATGGGCGCGTCGCTGCTGTCGCTGTTCGTCTCCGCCAACCTGCCGCGCGACGCCCTGACGATCATCATCGCGCACGTGCTGTTCTCGCTGTCCTTCGTCACCGTCACCGTACGGGCCCGGGTCATCACCCTGGACCCGTCGCTGGAGGAGGCGGCCAGGGACCTCGGCGCCACCGCCTGGGGCACCTTCCGGCAGGTCACGCTGCCGGCCGTGCTGCCCGGCGTGCTCTCCGGCGGCATGCTGGCCTTCGCGCTGTCGATCGACGACTACGTGGTGACCAGCTTCGTCAACGGCTCCACCGTCACGTTCCCGCTGTGGATCATCGGGTCGGTCAAGACCGGCATCCCGCCCCAGGTCAACGTCATGGGAACATTGATCTTCGGGATCGGCGTGCTCATCGCGGTCGCCAACGCGGTCGCGGCACGGCGCCGCCGCACCTAGCGCCCTTGCTCCTCAGGCTTCCCCCCGCGGTTCCGCGGGGGGTTCGGCATACCCGGCGACGCCCGGGTCACGGCAAAGAACAGGGAGGCGAGATCGGATACCGGCGGGGGGAACCCGCGCGTGATCACCCCTTTTCAGATCCCGCAATTTTCATAGAACACTGACTTTCGTAGGGAAGTGGGATTTGTGGATCCGCTGAAGGCGCTTGCTGACGCGGAGCGCAAGCCGTACTGGCTGGACACCCCGGCCAGACCCGAGCCGCTGCCGCGGCTCTTCGGACACACGAACGCCGACCTGGTCGTCGTCGGCGGAGGCTTCTCGGGGCTGTGGACCGCCCTGATGGCCAAGGAACGTGACCCCGGGCAGGACGTCGTCCTGCTGGAGGGGCGCCGGATCGGCTGGGCGGCCTCCGGCCGCAACGGCGGGTTCTGCATGGCGACCCTCACCCACGGCCTGCCCAACGGGCTGGAGCGCTGGCCGGACGAGATCGCCCGGCTCGAACACCTGGGTGTGGAGAACCTCGACGAGATCGAGGAGACCCTGACGCGTTACGGCATCGACTGCGCCTTCGAGCGCACCGGCGAGCTGAACGTCGCCACCGAGCCCTGGCAGCTGGAGGGCCTGAACGAGCACCTCGACATCATCGGCGAGCTCGGCCTCGACTACGTGCCCATGGACCGCGACCAGGTGCGGGCCGAGCTCGACTCGCCCACCTACCTGGGCGGCCTGTGGGACCGCAAGGGCTGCGCCATGCTCGACCCCGCCCGGCTGGCGTGGGGGCTGCGCGAGGCGTGCCTGCGGCTCGGCGTGCGCGTGTACGAGCGCAGCCCGGTGCGCTCGCTGCACGACGACGGCGTCACGCTCAGCCTGCGCACCCCGCACGGGGTCGCCGCCGGCCGGCGGGTGGCGCTGGGCACCGGGGTGTTCCCGCCGCTGCTGCGGCGGCTCAGGCACTTCGTCGTCCCGGTCTACGACTACGCGCTGATGACCGAGCCGCTGACCGCGTCCCAGCTCGGCGCCATCGGCTGGGGCAACCGGCAGGGCGTCGGCGACTCGGGCAACCGGTTCCACTACTACCGGCTCACCGCGGACAACCGGATCCTCTGGGGCGGCTACGACGCCGTCTACTACAACGGGGGCCTGGTCAAGCCGGAGTACGACCAGCGCGACGAGACCTTCGCCACGCTGGCGCGGCACTTCTTCACCACGTTCCCGCAGCTCGACGGGGTGCGCTTCACGCACCGCTGGGGCGGCGTGATCGACACGTGCAGCCGGTTCAGCGCCTTCTACGGGCAGGCGCACGGCGGGCGGCTCGCCTACGCGGCCGGCTACACCGGCATGGGCGTGGGCGCCACCCGCTTCGGCGCCAACGTGATGCTGGACCTGCTGTCGGGCGAGCGCACGCCGCGGACCGAGCTGCGCATGGTCAAGGAGAAGCCGGTGCCGTTCCCGCCGGAGCCCGTGCGGTCGGGGGTGATCCAGTTCACCCGCTGGTCGATCGCGCAGGCCGACCGGCACGAGGGGCGGCGCAACCTGTGGCTGCGCGCCCTCGACCGGATGGGGCTGGGCTTCGACTCCTGACCCCGGTGCGACGACCCGTGCGGGCCGCGCGGACATCCTCCGGCGGCCCGCACACTAGGGGCATGAGGATCGAGTTCGCGGCGGACGACGTCACGCTGGTCGGCGAGCTGAGGGTGCCCGAGGCGGCGGGGCCGCGTCCGGGGCTGGTGCTCACCGGCCCGTTCACCGGCGTCCGCGACCAGGTCACGGGACTGTACGCGGAGCGGCTGACCCGCCTCGGGTACGTCACGCTGGCCTTCGACCACCGCACGTGGGGCGAGTCGGGCGGCCTGCCGCGCCGGCACGAGGACCCGCAGGGCAAGCTGCACGACCTGCGGGCCGCGGTGTCGGTGCTGCGGTCGCGGCCGGAGGTGGACGGGGAGCGGATCGGCGCCGTGGGCATCTGCCTCGGCGCCGGCTACGCGCTGAGGTTCGCGGCTTTCGAGCCTCGGGTGAAGGTCTTCGCCGGGATCGCCGGGGCGTACAACAACCCGTACACGATGCGGTCCGGCATGGACTACCAGGCGGCGCTGGCCGGCCTGGGGGAGACGCTGGAGCGGCAGGACCTCGGCGGCCCCGTCGAGTACCTCCCGGCGGTCGCCGAGGACGGCGAGGCCGCCATGCCGGGCGACGAGCCGTACGCCTACTACGGCACGGAACGCGGCGCCTCGCCGCACTGGGCCAACGAGGTGACCCGGGCCAGCCTGCGCGAGCTGATCACCGTGGACAACATGATGGGCGCCGACTTCCTGTCGCCCAAGCCCGCGCTGATCGTCCACGGGGTGGTGGACCGGTTCTGCTCGCCGGAGGGCGCCGAGGAGGCGTACCGGAGGCTGGACGAGCCGAAGCGGCTCGTGTGGCTGGACGCCAAGCGCCACATCGACCTCTACGACCAGGAGCCCTACGTCACGCAGGCCGTCGAGGCCACCGCCGCCTTCCTCGACGCGCACCTCTGAGTCCCCAGGGCCCTCATGGGCCTCGGTGGAGGTGTGCCGACCCAGGCATGAGGGGAGAAGTGCGGCTAGACCCCCGCTGAACGTCAGGGGGTTGGGCGCGTGCGCGTGATGTGTGCGGCGATGCTGCTGCTCGGGCCGGCGGCGTTGGCGGGGTGCGGGGAGCAGGAGGTCACGAGCCTGCCGCCGGTGGTCGAGCAGGCGGGCGAACGGGTGCGGGCCGCCCGCTGCCGCTTCGCCCTGCCGGATCCGGTGGCGGGCGCCGCGGCCCGCGCCGCGCTGGAGGCGGACCTGCGGCGTTACGTGGCCGCGCGGCCCGGCCGGGTGGTGTTCGCCGCCCGCGACCTGGCCACGGGCGTACGACTCGGCCAGGACGAGCACCGGCACGACATGATCACCGCCAGCGGCGCCAAGGTGGACATCCTGACCGCCCTGATGCTGCTGCGCTCGACCCTCGACGCCACCGAACAGGACCTCGCCACCCGCATGATCACGGAGAGCGACAACTTCGCCGCCGACGCCCTGTGGTGGCGGGTCGGCGCGGGCGACGGCATGAGCGCCTTCTACCGCCGGATCGGCCTGCACGAGACCGCGCCGGGGGCGGGCCGGTACTGGGGCGGCACGACCACCAGCCCGGCCGACCGGCTGCGCCTGCTGGCGCTCCTCGCGAACGGCGGCAAGGGCCTCACCCCGGCGGACCGGCGGCTCGTCCTCGGGCTGATGAGCCATGTGCAGGCCGACCAGGCGTGGGGCGTCAGCGCCGCCGCCCGGCCGGGCGACCACGTGGCGCTCAAGAACGGCTGGACGCCCCGGCCGTTCATCCACAACACCTGGGCCGTCACCAGCTACGGCCGCATCACCGGGCCGGGCCGCGACCTGCTCCTGTCGGTGCAGACCGACCAGCAGGCCGGGGAGGGCCAGGGCATCGAGACCATCGAGGGGCTGGCCCGGATGATCGGCGGGCGGCTGGCCGGCCTCACACCGGTCCGCACCCTCTCCTGCCCGGCCGGCGCCACCCCCTGACCCGCCGACCTGTTCACCGGGGCCGGAGGGTCAGGAGCGGGCCTGCGACAGGACCTCCTCCGGGATGACCTTAGGCACGCCGCGCAGCCCCACCAGTGCGAGCACCGCCGCCACCACCAGCAGGCCGGCCGTGACCCGCCCCGTCACCCGCACCCCCTCCACGAACGCCGCCCGCGCGGCCCCCGCGAGCGCCGCCGCCTGCTCCGGGGGCAGGGACGCGGCCAGGCGCAACGCCTCCGCCAGCGATCTCCGCGCCGCCTCGGCGGGCACCCCGTCCGGCACCCGCAGACTCCCGCTGTACGCGCCGGTGAGCACGGTGCCCAGCACGGCGATCCCCAGCGCCCCGCCCAGCTCGAACGACGTCTCCGACACGGCCGCCGCCGCCCCGGCGCGCTCCTTGGGCGCGGTGGCCAGCACGTTGTCGTTGTTCACGGTGAACGCCAGCCCGATCCCGAGCCCGCCCGCCACCATCGCGACCACGATGAGGGGATAGCTCGGGTCCTGGCCGAGCGAGCCGTAGTACAGGAACGCCCCCGCGTTCAGCAGCAGGCCGAGCGCCACGACCCCGTTCCTGCCGAGCGGCCCGATGAGCCGGCCCGCCAGGAACCCGCCCACCGCGCCGCTGAGGCCGCCCGGCAGCCCGGCGAGCCCCGCCCGGAGCGGCGACCAGCCCAGCACGAGCTGGAAGTACCACGCGAAGATCAGCGACATGGCGGTCATGGTGAAGATCGCCAGCAGGGTCGTGCCGATCGACGCGCTGAACGCCCGGCGCCGGAACAGCCGCACGTCGATCAGCGGCTCCGCGAGCCGGCCCTGCCGCCACCCGAACCACGCCAGGCAGGCCAGGCCGAGCGCCCCGGCCACCCACACGTCCGGCCGGCCGGCGCCGTCGTGCGCCCCCTGCTTGACCGCGTGGACGACGGCCACGATCCCGGCGGACGACAGCACCACGCTCGGCGCGTCGATCCGGCGCGGACGCGGGTCGCGCGACTCCGGCAGCACCACCAGGCCGCCGACGACGACCAGCATCATGATCGGCACGTTCACGAGGAACACCGACCCGTACCAGAACCGGTCGAGCAGCAGCCCGCCGACCACCGGCCCGAGGGCGAACCCGGCCGCGCTCATCCCGCTCCAGATCCCGATGGCGGAGGTGCGCTCGCCGGGATCGGTGAAGACGTTCCGGATGATCGACAGCGTCGACGGCATGATCGTCGCACCCGCCACGCCGAGCAACGCGCGGGCCGCGATGAGCAGCTCGGGGGTGGGGGCGTACGCGGTCAGCACCGACGCGGCGCCGAACGCGGAGGCCCCGACGAGCAGCAGGCGCTTACGGCCGACGCGGTCACCGACGTTGCCCATGGTCACGAGCAGGCCCGCCAGCGCGAAGCCGTACACGTCGCCGATCCAGAGCAACTGGGTGGCGCTCGCGCCGAGGTCGGCGGTGAGGCTCGGCAGGGCGAGGTGCAGGACGGTCATGTCCAGGGACAGCAGCAAGGTGGCCAGGCAGGCGATCGCCAGACAGGCCCATCTGTTCGTCATGCCCGCCACCGTCGCCGCCCGCGCTGACGGTCCGCCTACCGCCCGCTGACCATCCACCCGCCGTCCCGCCCGTCCGTCACCGAGGGGCCCGGCGCGGCGCTCCCTCCTCCAGCCGCCGCAGCTCCTCCAGGCCCGCGAGGAGCCGGTCGCGGACGTCCTCGGCGCTGTACCAGCCCTCGGGGCACTCGGCCAGCCCCTGCTCCAGGCGGGCCCGCGCCTCGGCGAGGTCGCCACGCTCCAGCGCGAGCTCCCCGAGCCCCGCCTGCGCCAGGGCGGTCATCTCGCTGGAGGCCGCCCGCCGCGCCAGCTCGTCCGCGCGCTCGTACCCGGCCCGGGCCTCCTCCGGGTCGCCCAGCCGGGCCGCCGCGTCCGCGCGCCGGCACAGGCTCTCCGCCATGTCCGGCAGCGCGCCCAGCTCGCGCGCCGTCTTCAGCGCCTGCCCGGCCAGCTCGTACGCGGACACGTAGTCGCCCTCCCGGAACGCCAGGTCCCCGAGCCCCGTCAGCACCAGCGCGATCCCCCAGCGCTCACCCAGCTGCCGGAAGGAGGCGAGCGCCTGGGTGAACCCCGCCTTGGCCACCCCGGCCCGGCCCGCGAGCTGCTCCACCAGCGCCACCCCGTACTGGGACAGCGCCCGCGACCACGGCGTCATCGAAGCCTCGGCGCCGGTCACGAGCTCCGACGCCCATTCGGCGGTGTCCGGCGGCCCGGCGAACATCGGCAGCACCATGGTCAGGAACTCCACCCGCGAGGGCAGGTACCCCAGCGGCAGCAGCCGCCGCAGCCCCGCGAGCCGTTCCCGCAGCGCCGCGCCCGGCTCATGGCCCCACGCGGCGACGAGCACGCACATCGCGTACTCCTCCTCCAAGCCCTCGGGAGCTTGGTCCGGCACCGTCGCCAGCACCGCCTGCGCCAGCTCGGCGCAGGCCAGCCGGTGCCCTCGCAGCCACCAGTAGCAGGCGGCGGCGGCCAGCAGGCGCAGCCCCAGCTCGGCGTGGCCGCTCTCGGCCGCCCAGCGCACGGCCGCGTCGAGATCGCCGCTCTCCTCGTCGAGGCGGGCCAGCCAGACGAGCTGCTCGGCCCGGCGCACGTGCCGGTCGGCGGTGAGGGCGAGCTCCAGGTAGTACGCGGCATGAGCCTCCCGGACCCGCGCGACCTCGCCCGCCTCGGCCAGCCGCTCGGCGCAGAACGCGCGGATGGTCTGGAGCATCCGGTAGCGCCCGTCCACGACCTCGACCAGCGACTTGTCCGCCAGCGCGAACAACGTCTCCTCCGGGACCCCGCACACCCGCTCGGCCGCCTCAGGCGTGGCGCCGCCCGCGAACACCGCCATCCGCCGGGCCAGCCGCTGCTCGTCCTCGTCGAGCAGGTCCCAGCTCCAGGCGACCACGCCGCGCAGGGTCTGGTGCCGGGGCAGCGCGGTGCGGCTGCCCTTGGCCAGCAGGCGGAACCGGTCGTCCAGCCGCGCCGCCAGGTCCTCCAGGCTCATCGTGCGCAACCGGGCCGCGGCCAGCTCGATCGCCAGCGGGAGCCCGTCGAGCGCCCGGCACACGCCCGCCACGGCCGCCCCGTTGCCCTCGTCCACCGTGAAGCCCGGCCGTACCGCCGCCGCCCGGTCGGCGAACAACCGGACGGCGGCGGAGCCGAGCAGGTCCGCCGCGCCGGGCGGCGGGAGGTCGAGCGGCGCCACGGGCAGCACCCGCTCGCCGGTGATGCCGAGCGCCTCGCGGCTCGTCGCCAGCACGCGCAGCGCCGGGCAGGCGGCGAGCAGCGCGTCGGCCAGCTCGGCGGCGGCCTCCACCACGTGCTCGCAGTTGTCGAGGACGAGCAGCAGGTCGCGGCCCGCGAGCGCCGCCACCAGCCGCGCCGCCGGGTCCGCGTTGGGCCGCTCCGGGCCGGACAGCAGCGGGTCGCGCACGCCCAGAGCCGCCAGCACCGCCTTCGCCACGTCCCCGCCCGCCGCCAGCGGGGCGAGCTGCACGAGGCAGACGTCGCCGTCCGTCCGTCCCACGGCCTCCAGCGCGAGCCGCGTCTTGCCGGCGCCGCCCGCGCCGACGAGGGTGACGAGCCGCGCCTCCCGCAGGTACGCGCCGACCTGCCGCAGCTCCTCGGTCCGGCCCACGAAGCTGGTGAGCTGCGCCCGCAGCCCGCGCCGCCCCAGGCGGCCACCGCCGTCCGGCGGGCCGGGCGCGGCGCGTCCCGCGGTACGGGCCATGCCGGGACGCTGCGCGCCCCCGCCCGGTGACGGCGACAGCGACGGGTCGCCCCGCAGGACGGCCAGGTGGGTGGCCGACAGCTCGGTCCCCGGATCGATGCCCAGCTCCTCCGCCAGCGCCCGGCGGGCCCGCTCGTACGCGGTCAGCGCCTCGGCCTGCCGCCCGCTGCCGTACAGGGCGCGCATGAGCTGGGCGTGCGGCCGTTCCCGCAGCGGGTGGGCGGCGGTGAGCCGGCGCAGCTCGGCCACGACCTCCCGGTGGCGCCCCAGCTCCAGGTCGGCCTGCACGCGGTCCTCGACCGCGGCCAGGCGCAGCTCCTCCAGCCCCGCGACGACGGGCTCGGCGTGCGGCACGTCGGCCAGGGGCGCGCCGCGCCACAGCCCGAGGGCCTCGTGCAGCAGCCCGGCCGCGCGCAGGGGGTCCCCGGCGGCGAGCGCCGTGCGGCCCTCGGCGGCGAGCCGCGTGAAGCGGCGCGCGTCCACGTCCTCCGGGTCGGCCGCGAGCAGGTATCCCGCCGGATGGAACTCCACCAGCTCCCTGCCGAGGGCCCTGCGCAGCCGCGACACCTGGGACTGCAGCGCGTTGGCCACGCCCTCCGGGGGCCGCTCGCCGTACAGGCCGTCGATCAGGCTGCCGGCGCCGACGACCCGGCCCGCGTCGAGGGCGAGCAGGGCGAGCAGCGCCCGTACGCGGGGCCCGCCGAGCGGGATCGGCTCCCCGTCCTCGCCCACCACGCGAGCCGGGCCGAGGATCTCGAAGCGCATGACCCGATTATCCCGGCACGCCGCCCACCGGCACGGCGGACGGCGCGCGAGAGCGCGGGAATCTCCCGTGCGTCAGGGCCGGGGGAGGATCGCGGTGATCTCCGCGTACGACGGCACGGGCGGGGCCGGCTCCCCGCGTACGGCCAGCACCGCGGCCAGCGCCCCCTGCACGGACGCCCGGTACAGCAGCGATCCCGTGCTCACCCGCGCCACCCCCGCCCCGGCGAGCCGGTCCAGCGACGGCCCACCGGGCTGGTACAGCACGTTGAGCGGCAGCGACGTGGCGGCGACCACCTCGGCGATCTCGCCCGGATCGCTCAGCCCCGGGACGAAGATGCCGTCCGCGTGCCCGTAGGCGCGTACCCGCTCCAGCGTGTCGCCCGTCCTGAGCCAGCGCGTGTCGGTGCGGGCGTTGACGAACACGCCGTGGCCCATCGCCGCCTCGATGATCCGCTGGTGCAGCGCGATCGGGCGCAGCGTCCCGTCGGGCCGGCCGTCCTCCAGGTTGACTCCGGCCACGCCGAGCGCCGCCAGCGCCGCGACCAGGTCCGACACCTGCGCCGGGTCGTCGCTGAAGCCTCCTTCGATGTCCACGGTGACCAGGACGCCGAGGCCGCACATCCGCTCGGCCAGTTCGACGGTCTCCGCCCGGGTGGCCCCGGCCGCGTCCGGCTTGCCGTGGACGGCCGCCACGCCGAGGCTCGTCGTGCCGATCGCGGCGAACCCCTGGGCGGCGAGGGCGGCGGCGGAGCCGTAGTCCCAGGCGTTGGGCAGCAGCAGCGGGTCGCCCGGCCGGTGCAGGTCGCGGAAGGCGGCGAATCGTCGCTCTGCCGTGGTCACAGCTCCTCCTCGGGAAGCGACGCGGATCGGCCGGGCGCGGCGCGCAGCCCGTCGAGGACGCCCGCCGCCAGCGCGAGGGCGTGGGCCGAGGCGGGGCAGGGCCGCACGCCGTGGCCGAACGTCAGGTGCGGGGTCTCGCCCCTGGCCGGGTCGAACCGTTCCGGATCGGCGAACACGGCCGGGTCGCGGTTGGCCGCGACCAGGTCGATGACGACCTCCTCGCCGGTGGCCTGCTCCACGCGGCGGCTGGCCCTGAGCGGCGGATCGTGGCGCAGCGTCTCCCGCAGCAGCCCCTCGACCCCGGCCCGGTCGTCGTGGGTGAGGGCGTTCGTGATGAGGGCCTCGGTGGCGGCGTGCGCCTGGAGCAGCAGCGTCAGGTCCGTGACGGCCGGCGGCCCGTCGCCCACCAGCGCGGTCAGCCCGGCCACCGCCGCGTCGGCCTCCGGGGTCTCCTCGCCGGACAGGTAGCCGGTGGCGGCGGCCTCGACCAGGGACACGGGGACCGCGACTCCGAGGGCGGCGGCCAGCACCTGCGTGGGCACGCCCGTCCAGTCGCCGCCGCGCTCCAGCGTCGCCTCGCGCGCGCTCCGGCGCAGCGCGGCCGGGTCGAGCTCCGCGAGCCGCTCCTCCAGGGCCCGGCGCCGCTCGGCGTGCGTCTCCCCGCTGCTGAACCGCGACACCCGGGCCCGCAGCCACCCCAGCGTGTACGGCGGCGCGTCCTGGCGCACGGGCGGCGGGACGTACCGGGGGTCCGCGAGCACCGCCCGGGCCTCGTCGTGACGTGTGATGACCATGCGATTCACGCTATGCCGTGATTCCTTCGACCCGCGCCGAAGCATGCCGGGCCGGAGGCGTGTCGGCCGCGGCGGCACGTCGGGGCGGCACGTCGCGGCAGCACGTCGGGACAGCACGTCGGGGCGGCACGCCCGCACAGGAAGCGATCAGGGGGACGGCGTCAGGCCGCCACGTTGCCGCGGCCGTCGCGCTGCTCGCGCCGAGGCTCGGGGACCCGGGGGAGCGGCGGCGCGGCCGGGGACGAGGAGGCGCACGTCACGGCGGGGCGTCCGCGCCGGGCCGAGGCCAGCGCCATGAGGGCGACCAGGGAGATCTCGGACAGCGCCAGCGCCCGTTCGAGCAGACCGTAGTAGGCGTCGCCGCCGATCAGCGGGGACAGGAAGGAGGCCGGATGGGCGGCCAGGAACGCGGCCAGCGCCAGCGCGGACGTGACGCTCACGGCCCGGACGACGTTCCACCGCGGCGCGACGGACAGCCGAGGGCCGGCGTCCCCCAGGGCGGAGCCGGAGCGGTGGGCACGGCGCGGCGCCGAGGCGTCGCGGGCCAGGACCCAGCCGGCGACCGGCAGGGCGGTGAAGACGACCGCGGACGCCCACCGGTGGATCTCGCCCGCCATCGAGGAGATCTCCGCGGCCGACGGGTCGGTGGGGAACACCGCGCCCAGCATCAGGCCGCCCGCGGCGGCCACCAGCAGCACCCGCGTCGCCGCCGAGCGGGACGGCGCCCGCGCCGCCAGCCCGTACGCCAGCAGGACGCACGCACCGGCCAGGGCCAGCATGCCGCCCAGCACGGGGATCGTCCCCCCGGGCACGAGGGCGTAGTCGCTGAGCAGCGGCTGCGCCGGCAGCGTCACCTCGGCGTAGGCCAGGGCCCCGGCGGCGGCCACCGCGCACGTCACCGCGCCCGCCACGACACCGCCCGGCGCCACGGCATCCGTCACCATGTCATCGGCCGGGAGGGGCTCGCTCATCGCGTCACCTCGTCGTAGATCTGCTCGAAGCGGGCCAGCGACGCCTGGTGGTCGTGGGTCAGGGCGAGGTCGCGGCTGGCCCGGCCGAGGCGGGCGCGCAGCTCGCCGTTGGCGAGGATCGCGGTCAGGTGCCGTGCGAGGCCCATGACGTCGCCGGGCTCGAACAGGTATCCGTTGCCGTCGACCAGGTGCGGCAGGGCCATCGCGTCGGCGGCCACCACCGGCAGCCCGGTGGCCATCGCCTCCAGCGTGGCGATGCTCTGCAGCTCGGCCACGCTCGGCATGGCGAACACGTCGGCCGCCGCGAACGCCTGCGGCATGATCTCGTCCGGCACGAAGCCCAGGAAGATCACCCGATCGGCCACACCGATCCGGCCGGCCAGGCGCTCCAGCTCCTCCCGCTGGTTGCCGCGGCCGACCAGCACCACCTGCGCGTCGACGGTGTTGAGCACGTGCGGCAGCGCCCGCACCAGCTCGCCGAGGCGCTTCTCCTCGTCCAGGCGGCCGACGAACAGCGCGGTGGGCCGGTCGGGCAGGTCGAACAGCCTGCGCGCCCACTGCTTCGGCTCGCTGTGCGGGTGGAAGCGGGCCAGGTCGATGCCGCACGAGACCGGCTCGACGTCCCCGGCGAAGCCCTGGTCGCGCAGCAGCCCGGCGGCCAGCGGCGTGGGCGTGGTGACGTGGTCGGCGCGGCGGAAGACGCGGTTGAAGTCGCGCCACGCCACCCGGCCCACCCGCTCGCGCAGCGCCGCCGGGATGTGGCCGAACTGGAAGAGGTTGTCGGGCATGAAGTGGTTGGTGGCCACGATCGGCACCCCGCGGCGGCGGGCGGCGGCGATGGCGGCGCGGCCGACCACGAAGTGGCCCTGGCTGTGCAGGACGTCGGGTCTGACGGCGTCGAGCAGCCGGTCGAGCCGGGTGGGGATCGTGACCCGCATCGTCGGGTGCACGACCAGCGGGGCGGAGCGCAGCCGGTGGACGACGACGCCGTCGACCACGTCGGCCGTGGCCGGGCCGCTGTCCGACTGGCAGACCACGTGCACCTCGTTGCCGCGCGCGGCCAGGCCGGTGGCCAGGCGGTGGGTGAAGTAGGCCGTGCCGTTGACGTCCGGGGGATAGGTGTCGGTGGAGATGAGGACGCGGCGCGGACGCTCGGCGACGGGGGCGAGCTCGGCGGCGGTCGCGGTCGCGGTGACCGTGACGGCGTCGGTGAGGGGCATGGCCATGGGGAGGGCTCCGTTTCCAGGAGGGTCAGGGGGTCGAGGGGTTCGCGGGGTTTCGTCGTGAGTTCGTGGGATTTCGAGGGGGTTCAGGCAGGCGAAGGGCCGGTCACGGGCGTGCCTCCAGGGGGGTGGTGCGGGCCAGCGCGACGGTGCCCGCCGCGGTCAGCGCCGCGGCGGCGACCGGCGCGAGCCCCGTCGGCAGAGGCTCGCCCAGCAGCAGCGCGCCGAACGCCACCGCGGTGAGCGGGTCGGCGATCTGCAGGGACGCGAACGAGACGCCGAAGTGGCCCACGGCGTACGCCCGCTGGAGCATGGCCAGCGCCAGCAGGGCCGGCGCCGGGAGAGCGAGGAGGTACCACCAGTTCCACCCGCCGTCCACCAGCACCCGCATGAGCGTGGCCGTGGCGCCGTACAGGACTCCGGAGCTGGTGGCGAGCAGGGCGGCCCGGCCCGCGGGCGAGGCCACCCGGGAGGCGCCCCACAGCAGCGCCGCCGCGACGCCGGCGACCCCGAGCAGCGTCAGCACCCCGGGCGGGCCGAGCACGGCCGGCTCGTCCGACTCGGGCACCAGCAGCACCAGGCCGACGAGCCCCGCCGCCACCATCGCGGCGGCGCCCAGCTCGGCGCGGGACGGCCGGCGCCCGTGCAGGGTGGCCGCGATGGGCAGCGCGAACAGCAGGCTGGCCACCCCCATGGGCTGGACCACGGTCAGCGGCCCGAGGCCGAGCGCCACGATGTGCAGGCCGCCGCCCGCCAGGATGCTCGCCCCGCCGGCCAGCCACCGCGGCCGGCGCAGCAGCCCGAGCAGCCCGCGCAGGCCGGGGGTTCCGGCCGCCTCGAACTGCTGGAGAGCGGCGCCCAGCGCGAAGAACAGCGAACCGACCAGGGCGATCACCGCGGCCAGCAGCGTCATGTCCTCTCCTCTCGCTTCGGATGGTCACCGGGCAGGGTCAAACGGACGTGTCCGCCGGAAGGCGCTCCGGGGAAGGCTGGATGGCGCGTCGCTTCCGCGCCCAGCGCACGAGCTCGACCACCCCGGTGACGGACAGCGCGATCCCGAGGCCGAGCAGCAGCCCCTTGACCGGGTCGTTCTCGAAGGCCATCCCGCCGAAGAAGCCGATCAGTCCCGAATACACCGCCCAGGACGAGGCGGCGATCGCGTCGAAGAACGTGAACGAGCGCAGCGGGTGCCGTACGGCGCCCATGGTCAGCGTGGTGGCGGTGCGGCCGCCCGGGATGTACCGGGCGACCACCAGCACGAGCCCGCCCCGCTCGGCCAGCGCCCGCCGCGCCCACACGAACGCCTTGCGCTCGCGCAGCCGCCCGGCCGCCTTGTTGCCGATCAGGTAGGAGACGTGGTCACCGGCGAAGGCCCCCAGCGCGGCGACCAGGATGACGAGGCCCAGGTTCGTCTCGCCCGACGCGGCGAACACCGCGGCGGTGATCACCGACGTCTCCGCCGGCACGACGGGGAAGAACCCGTCGAGCAGCGCCAGGGCGAACAGCGCGGCGTACAGCCAGGGGGACGACATCGCCTGGGTGACGAGGTCCATGATGGCGTGCGACATACGTTGTACTCCGATCGTTGTGACCTCACAGCCTGGTGGCGGGAGGCGCCGAGGGGCATCGGGGAAACCCCCGGTCCCACGCGGGCCCGGCCCTGAGATCGGGATGGGGCCCGCACCCTGGGCACCATAGGAAGCCCGCAGGTCACGGCACATCGGACGATCGACACACACCACCCTCGACTTTCGTCGGGGGTGCGGGTGCGATCTCCGGCGACATCTCCGATCCAAGCGGCCCGAGGTCCGGAGGGCAGCAGGGCGGGTATCCGGATCGGGGGTGGTGCCAGCCCTACCGTCGCGGGGGATCGCGCCCCACCCTGACGTTCGTCAGGGGGCGACCCCTACCTTCGGCGGAGGCGCCCCGCCGGCGCCGCGGGTACGGTCGTGGCCGTGAAGGGTCAGCGCCGTGAGAGCCGCCGCCGGCTGGCTTCGGGCCTGCTGCTGTGGGCGCTGCTGTGCGTCGCGATCGCCGCGGAGGGGCCCGATCCGTTGCTGGACGCGGCGGGGTTCGGCCTCCGGAGCGTGCCGCGCATGGCACTGGCCGCGGTGGCCGTGATCGTGGGCAGGCGCCGGCCGGAGCTGGCCGTGGCGCTGCTGCTGCCGTTCGGGCCGTGGCGCTTCGAGCACGGGCTGGCCACCTCCGACCTCGTCTGGCCGCTGGCGCTGCCGGGCGTCAAGATCTTCCCGTTCTCCCCGGCCCTGCCGTTCGTGATGGGGTACGCGTACCTGTGCGGGCGGCGGCCGGCGCCGCTCCGGTCCGTCGTGGCCGTGTTCGCGGTGGTGGCGCTCGCGGGGGCGGGGCTCGTGGTGGCCCGGGGGAGCGGGCCGGCGCTGTGGATCACCATGGTCAGCGGGCTGCTCGGCGCGTACGCGCTGCCGTACGCGGTGGGGCAGGTGCGGCGGCGGCTCCTCCAGCAGCGCGAGCGGGCCGAGCAGTCGGTCGCGGCGCAGGCGCGGCTGCGCGAGCGGGCGCGGATCGCGCGCGACATGCACGACTCGCTCGGCCACGACCTGGCGCTCATCGCGGTGCGCGCCGCGGGGCTGGAGCTGTCACCGGGCCTGGACACCGCCCAGGTCAGGGCGGCCGGCGAGCTGCGGGTCGCGGCGGCCGACGCGACGGAGCGGCTGCGGCAGATCATCGGCCTGCTGGGCGACGACGCCGTCCCGGCGCCGCTGACGCCCGTCGGCGAGGACGTGGCCGGGCTGGTCGAGCGGGCCCGCGCCTCCGGCATGGCGATCACGCTGCGGCTGGCGGGGGAGCCGGCGCCCGGGCTGGCGCACGCCGTCGTCCAGGAGGGGCTGACGAACGCGGCCAAGCACGCGCCGGGCGCGGCGGTCACGGTGGAGGTGTCGCCCGGCCGGGTGACCGTGCGCAACGGCCCCTCCCGCGCCCGTCCCGTCGTGGCGCCGGGCGGGCTCGGGCTCGCGGGGCTGCGGGAGCGCGTACGGCTGGCGGGCGGCGTCCTGACGGCGGCGCCGCGCCAGGACGGCTTCGAGCTGACCGTCGAACTCCCCTGACCGGGCCGGGCCCCCCGGCAACGGGACGCCCCCGCACCGGGACGCCTCGCGGGTGTCTCCCCCGGGCGGGGGAGCGGCCTCCCCCCGCTCCGGGAGGATCTCCCGCCCTCGCGGCACCAGGCTGGAACCATGACACAGCACATGGCGCGGGCCGGCCACGCCCGGCCGGCGCGGACCGTGGCCGAGCAGGGGGCGGGGATCGGCCGCCTCACGGTCGGCGTCGTGGCGATGGCCGCGACCCTGCCCTACCTCACGATCAAGACGCTCTGGCTGACCGGCCATCCGGTGGGCGTCACCGACGAGGCGTTGCTGAACGACCCGACCATGGTCGGGATGAACGCCATGACGTTCGGCATGGACGCCGTCGGCCTGGCGCTGGCCCTGTCCTTCACCACGCGACGCGGGATGCGCCTGCCCGGCTGGCTGGTGCTCCTGCCGCTGTGGGTGGCCTCCGGCCTGCTCGGGACCATCGTCGCCACGGTGCCGCTGGCGTTCGTCGCCCAGGGCCCGTCGCTGCTGGACACCGGCGGTCCGATCAGGCCCTGGGTGTACGCGACGGTGTACGGCGGCTTCAGCGTCCAGGGCGTCTGCCTGCTGACGGCGTTCGCCCTCTACACCCGCGATCGTTGGGGACACGTGCTGCTGGCGCCCCTGGCCAGGGCCCAGGCGGGGCCGTCGGCGGCGTTCCAGCGGGTGGTGGCCACCGGAGCGCTGGGCGTGAGCGTCCTGCTCGGCGGGACGCGCCTGTACTGGGCGGCCGGCGGCGACGCCGGGCTGCCGCCCGCGATGGCGGCCGCGCCGCACTCCTTCAACGCCGTCGTGCAGGACGGCCTCAAGGGCCTGCTGGCCGTCGGCGGCGCGGTGGCGCTGCTCGCCGTCGTCCGGGCACGGGGACGCGGCCCGCTCTGGCGGCCCCTGACGGTGGCCTGGCTCGGCAGCGGGACGATGTTCGCCTGGGGCCTGTACGCGATGCTCCTCACCGTCACGGACGCTCCGCTCGGCGGGGAGCCCGGCGGCGCGCTCGGGCTGGTGCAGCTCTTCGAGACGCTGACCGGCCTGGTGATGGGGATGTGCGGGGCGTTCCTGCTGGCCGAGCGCGGCTCAGGCGTGCGCCACGTGCAGGCGGCGCAGCACCCGCTTGAACGCGAAGATCGAGAAGGCGATCGCCGCGCCGCTGATCGCGGCCACGGCTGACGTGCGCAGCAGCATGAACGTGCCGAGCGACTCGTGCAGCGCCAGCCAGATGCTCACCGTCGAGTTGGCCAGCAGGACGAACCCCCACAGCAGCGTGATCCGGGCGAAGAAACGGCGCATCCGCTCGTGCTTGAGCACCGCGGAGGGCAGGTGGATGTAGTCGAGGGTGAGCTTCTGCACCAGCGGCCGGTTGAGCCGCACGGAGGCGAGGAACGCCATGCTGATGCAGATCGTGCCCAGCTCGGGCTGGATGAAGTACACCACCCAGCTGCCCGTCCAGAACCCCACCGCGGCCCGCGCCGTGATCGCGATGGCGGCGAGGATCATCGTGGCCGGAACCCGGATCCCGCGCACCAGCCGCCAGGCGACGCCCAGGTACACCCACGCGACCGCGGCCACCAGCGCGCCCGTCAGCCCGAGCAGGGCGAGCGCCGCGTAGAACACGGCGAGGGGCGCCACCACTCCCTCCAGGAGCCGGGGCACCGCCTGGCGGGCCAGAGAGGTGAGGCGTGGCAGGGTGACCGGCAGGTGATCCAAGGTTGCTGCTCCGCAAGTAGGCCGACGACCGGCGACTACCCGCGCTACGCGCGGCCAGACCTGCCGGATGGGCCGTCGGGGGTGACCTCGTGCTTACCCCGGCGCCGCGCGGCCGAAGGGCTCGGATGAGCACGTGGGGAACCACTCGTCCGCGACGGCGGATGCCGGTGGCTTACCGTACCTGACGCTCCACGATGCCACCGCCTCTTTCGACACGTTCGGCCATGCCCCTTCCGCATCGCGCGAGCCCGGCAGCGGGTTGATCTCTCCCGTTCCGGTGCCGATGACTTGACCCTCTGGTACGACGAGCCCGCCACCGACTGGGAGAACCAGGCGCTGCCCGTCGGCAACGGCCCCCTCGGGGCCAAGATCTTCGGCGGCGCGCGGCTGCTGGACGGCGACCACGCCCACAGGGTGCTCGGCGAGCGGCGTCGCGGAGATGCTGGTGCAGAGCCGGGACGACGTCGTCCACGTGCTGCCCGCGCTGCCGGGCGCGTGGAAGGACGGCTCGGTGTCGGGTCTGCGCGCCCGCGGCGACGTCACCGTGGGCGCCACCTGGAAGGACGGCGCCCCCGGCACGATCACCGTGCGGCCGGGGAGGACCGGCCCGATCAAGGTCAGGTCGTCCGTCGTCGCCGGTCGCCACCGCCTGCACGACGATCGGGGCCACGGGGTCGGCCCGCACCGCGACGGCGACGTCCTGAGCTGGGAGGCCCGCGCCGGGGTCACGTACACGATCCGGAACGAGGCCGCCGTCCCTCCCCGCACCGCGACGACCCGCTGAACACGCGATACCGTGATATGTCACCACCTCCCAGGAGCAAGCGGCATGTTCTTCGGCATCACCGACATCTGGACGTACATCGTCGGCGCGTTCTTCATCATCCTGCTGCCCGGCCCCAACTCCCTGTACGTGCTCAGCCTCGCGGCGCAGCGGGGCGTCCGGCAGGGCTACCGGGCGGCGGCCGGCGTGTTCGTCGGTGACACGGTGCTCATGGCGCTCGCGGCGGCCGGCGCGGCGTCCCTGCTGCGCTCGAACCCGGTGCTGTTCGCGGTGGTGAAGTACGCGGGGGCGGGTTACCTGGCGTGGATCGGCTTCCAGATGCTCCGGGGCGCCTGGCGGGCGTGGCGCTCCTCGACGGCCTCCGCAGGTGCGGCTGAGAGCACCGCCGCGGACACGACCTCCGGCGCCGCCGGCGCCTCGCCGGGCGCCGCCGACGCCGCGTCGCCCGAGCCCGTGGACCGCCGCGGCCGCCCCTTCCGCAAGGCCCTGACGATCAGCCTCCTGAACCCCAAGGCGATCCTCTTCTTCGTCTCGTTCTTCATCCAGTTCGTGGACCCGTCCTACGGGACGCCCGCGCTGTCGTTCCTCATCCTGGGGGCGATCATCCAGGTCTTCAGCCTGCTGTACCTGACGTCCCTGATCTTCGGCGGCAGCTTCCTGGCCGCCCAGTTCCGCTCCCGCCGCCGCCTCAGCGCGGGCCTCACCTCGGGAGTCGGCGCCCTCTTCCTGGGCTTCGGCGCCAAGCTGGCGACCACGTCGCTGGGGTGAGGCGTCAGCCGAAGAGCGAGGAGTCCTCCCCGAAGATCCGATGGGTGCGTGACCGGATCCGGACGCCCGACGACTTCCGAATGGCCAAGTTCTGGGAAACAACCCCAGCTCAGCGCCCGCCTGCCTGACATACTCGCACCGCTTCGGCAGGCGCGCGGCCCGCGAGGGGCAAATTGGGTCTTTCCCATGCAAGGGATCGTCTTCACTCTCAGTTCAGGCGCGTGTCAACACCCATTCCGCGCACCCGAGGAGGACGACGTGCGACGTCGTTTAGTCATCCTGCTGACCGTCCTGGGGCTGCTCTGCCTGAGCGGCGTCACCGGGGCGGGGGCCTCCGCCGAGCCGCCGCCCAACCGGCAGTACCGCGTGCAGGGCCCGTCCGACGCCCGGCAGCGCAGCGCCGTCGCGGCCACCGGCGCCGCGATCGAGGAGGTGGCGAAGGAGTCGGTCCTCGTCACGGCCACGGAGGCCGAGGTGGCCGCGATCAGGCGCCTGGGCTACCGGGTGACGGAGCTGCCCCGCCCCGCGTCCCGGTCCGACGCCAGGGCGTTCGACTTCCCGCCGTCGGACTCCGGCTACCACACCTACGCCGAGATGACCGCTGACGTGAACGCGCTGGTCGCCGCCCATCCGGCGATCGCCAGCACGTTCACGTACGGCACCTCGTACGAGGGCAGGCAGCTCATCGGCGTCAAGATCAGCGACAACGTGGGCACGGACGAGGCGGAGCCCGAGGTGCTCTTCACCGCCCACCAGCACGCCCGCGAGCACCTCACGGTCGAGATGGCGCTGTACATCATGCACCTGCTGGCCGACAACTACGGCAGCGACAGCCGGATCACGAACCTGGTGAACAGCCGGGAGATCTGGATCATGCCGGACCTCAACCCGGACGGCGGCGAGTACGACATCGCGACCGGCTCCTACCGTTCGTGGCGCAAAAACCGGCAGCCCAACAGCGGCTCGTCGGCCGTCGGCACCGACATCAACCGCAACTGGGGCTACAACTGGGGGTGCTGCGGCGGCTCGTCCGGCACGACCTCCAGCGAGACCTACCGCGGCTCGGCCGCCGAGTCGGCGCCCGAGGTGAAGGCGACGGCCAACTGGGTGCGCAGCCGGGTCGTCGGCGGCGTCCAGCAGATCAAGGCGCACATCGACTGGCACACCTACAGCGAGCTCGTGCTGTGGCCGTACGGCTTCACCTACAACGACACCGCGCCCGGCCTGACCCAGGACGACCGCGACGCCCACGCGGTGCTCGGCCAGAACATGGCCGCCACCAACGGCTACACGCCGGAGCAGTCCAGCGACCTCTACATCACCGACGGCACGATCGACGACTGGATGTGGGGCGTCTACAAGATCTTCAGCTGGACCTTCGAGATGTACCCCACGGGCTCCAACCCGGGCTTCTACCCGCCCGACGAGCAGATCGTCCCGCAGACCACCCGCAACCGCGAGGCCGTGCTGCGCTTCCTGGAGTACTCCGACTGCGTGTACCGGATCATCGGCAAGGAGAGCCAGTACTGCGGCACGGGCAACCCGCCGGAGACCGTGTACTCCGACACGTTCGAGTCGGCCACCGGCTGGACCGTCAACCCGTCGGGCACCGACACGGCCACGCTCGGGCAGTGGGAGCGCGGCGACCCCGAGGACACCACCTCCTCCGGCGCCAAGCAGCTCGGCACCACCGTCAGCGGCTCCAACGACCTGGTGACGGGCCGGCTCGCGGGCGCCTCCGCCGGTGAGCACGACGTCGACGGCGGCGTCACCTCGATCCAGTCGCCGCCGATCACGCTGCCCTCGGGCGGCACGCTGAGCCTGTCGCTGTCGTGGTACCTCGCGCACGGCTCCAACAGCTCCAGCGCCGACTACTTCCGCGTACGGGTCGTGGGCGGCAGCACCGCGACCGTCCTGCAGCAGGCGGGCGCGGCGGCCAACCGCAACGGCTCGTGGAGCACGGCGACCGCGGATCTGACGGCGTTCGCGGGCCAGACGGTCCGCATCCTCGTCGACGCGGCGGACGCCTCGGGCGCCTCGCTGGTCGAGGCGGGCGTGGACGACGTCCGCATCACCCGCCGGGCCTGATCCGGCGTCGCTCCCGGAGAAGGGCGCCGCGGCCGGTCCGGCCGCGGCGCCCTTTCACGTGCGGGCGAAGGGGCGCGCGTCACCGCCGGTTTGGGTCTTGTAAGGACCGGGTGTCAAGGCTACGATCGCCACAACTCTTAGGAAACTTTCCTAAAAGTAATCATGAATCGGGCAGCCATGACCCGCTCGCCGCCCCACGCCGTCCCGCCCTGACCACAGCCGGCCGCAACCCCGTCCCGCCTCTCCCAGAGGCCCGCGCCATCCGCGCGGGCCGCGCCGTACGGCTCGCGCTCTCACCCCCCGGCGCGAGCCGTACGGCACCCGAACGGCGCAGGCACCGGGCGCCCCACCGCACCCCCAACCCGTGAAGCCGCACTTTTCAGGGAATGTCATGAGATTCCGTCGCATGTTCCTCGCCTTGCTCGCCGCCCTCGCCCTGGTCGGCGCCGGCGCGGCCACCGTCCCCGCCTCCGCCACCACCGCGTCGGCCGAGGCCGCCGCCGTCCCGGCCTCGGCCGCCTCCGCATCCGCCGCGGCCAAGGCCCTCGCCGCCGCGTGGCAGCCCGGCGTCTGGTACGCCGTCGGCACCCGCGTCACCTACAACGGCGCCGACTACGAGTGCATCCAGGCCCACACCTCGCAGACCGGCTGGGAGCCCCCGAACGTGCCGGCCCTGTGGAAGCCCGTCACCGGCGGCGGCGACCCCGGCGCGCCCGGAGCCCCGGGCTCCCCGAGCGTGACCGCCACCACCAGCAGCTCCATCTCCCTGTCGTGGACCGCCGCGTCCGGCACCGTCACCGGCTACCGCGTCTACGAGGGCTCCGCCAACCGGGCCACGGTCTCCGGCACCTCGGCCACGATCGGCTCGCTGGGCACCTGCACCACGCACACCTACACGATCCGCGCCTACAACGCGGCCGGCGAGTCGGCCGGCGCCTCGGTGACCGGCACCACCAGCGGCTGCACGGGCGGCGGCGGCTCCAAGATGCCCGGCGCCCCCTACCTCTACATGGGCTGGGGCAACCCGCCCGCCCCCGCCTCGGTCATGAGCGCGACCGGCGTCAAGTCGTTCACCATGGCGTTCATCCTGTCGAGCGGCGGCTGCACCCCCGCCTGGGACGGGCAGCGCCCGCTGACCGGCGGCACGGACGCGCAGGCCATCTCGGCGATCAAGGCCGCGGGCGGCAGCGTCCAGATCTCCTTCGGCGGCTGGCAGGGCAACAAGCTCGGCCCGAACTGCTCCACCCCGCAGGCGTTCGCCGGAGCGGTGCAGCAGGTCATCAACGCCGTGGGCCCCGCCGTCGTCGACTTCGACATCGAGAACACCGACGAGTTCGAGAACTACACCGTCCAGGACCGCATCCTGAACGGCCTGAAGATCGTCAAGCAGAACAACCCGAACGTCAAGGTCGTCGTCACCTTCGGCACCACCAAGACCGGCCCCAACGCCCACGGCGTCCGGCTGATCAACCAGTCGAAGGCCCTCGGCGTGCCGATCGACAACTACACGATCATGCCGTTCGACTTCGGCGGCACCAACATCTACCAGGACACCGTCAACGCCTCCGAGGGCCTGAAGACCGCCCTCAAGAACGCGTTCGGCTGGAGCGACGCCACGGCGTACGCGCACATGGGCATCTCCGGCATGAACGGCCTGTCCGACCAGCAGGAGCTCACCACGCCCGCCACCTGGACCCAGATCCGCGACTGGGCCAGGAGCAAGGGCCTGACCAGGCTCGCCTACTGGGCCGTCAACCGCGACCGCCCCTGCCCCGGCGGCGGCGTCGTGTCGAACTGCAGCGGCATCTCCCAGAGCGACTGGGAGTTCACCCGGATCACCGCCGGCTTCTGACCCGCCCGACGGCCTCCGTGCGAACGCCCCACCGCTCAGGTCCCGCGGTGGGGCGTTCCCACGAGTCCCGTGAAAGGACACCCCCATGAAGCTGCTCCGCACCATCGTGGCGGCGGTCACGCTCGCCGCCGGCCTCACCGCGCTGAACGCCGCCCCGGCCGCCGCCGCGAACCTCCTCGCCAACCCCGGCTTCGAGTCGGACCTGTCCGGCTGGACCTGCTCCGGCACGGCCGCGGCCGTCTCCTCACCCGTCCACGGCGGCGCCCGCGCCCTCCAGGGCACCCCGGGCGGCGGCGACCACGCCCGCTGCGGCCAGAGCGTGTCCGTCCAGCCCGGCACCACCTACCGGCTGTCCGCCTGGGTCCAGGGCGCGTACGTCTTCCTCGGCGCGACCGGCGCGGGTGTGGAGACCAGCACCTGGGGCACGCCCGGCGCGCAGTGGGCGCAGCTGTCCACCTCCTTCACCACCCCGGCCGGCACGACCTCCGTGACCGTGTACGTCAACGGCTGGTACGGCCAGCCCGCGTACCTGGCCGACGACGTCGTCCTCGACGGTCCCGGCGGCGCCCCCGACACCCGTCCGCCCACCGTGCCCACCGGCCTGTCCGTCGGCGGAGCGACCGGCTCCAGCCTCACCCTCACCTGGAACGCCTCCACCGACGACTCCGGGACCGTCGCCCGCTACGACGTCTCCCGCGACGACGGCGCCCCGGCCGCCGTCACCTCCACCACCTACACCGCCACCGGCCTGACCCCCGACACCGGCTACGGCTTCCGCGTGCGCGCCTGCGACGCCGCCGGCAACTGCTCCGCCTACAGCCCCTCGGTGAGCGGCCGCACGACCGGCACCACCCCGCCGCCCACCGGCGCCATCCGGTACGCCCCGTACATCGACATCACCATGACCACGCCGTCCCTGGCCGGCGCGGCCTCGGCCACCGGAGTCAAGAACTACACGCTCGCCTTCGTCCTCGGCTCGAGCACCGGCTGCGACCCCGCCTGGGGCGGCACCCTCCCGCTCGCCGATGCCCGGATCATCGGCGACGTCAAGGCCCTGCAGGCCCAGGGCGGCCAGGTGATCGTGGCCAGCGGCGGCGCCATGGGCCCGTACCTGGAGCACACCTGCGGCACCTCCGCGGCGCTGCTCGCCGCGTACAAGAAGGTGCTCGACACCGTCGGGACCAACCACCTCGACGTGGACGTCGAGGCGTCCATCGACGTCGCCAAGGTCAACACCGCGCTGCGCCAGCTCCAGGCCGAGCGCGGCACGACCGTCAGCTACACCCTGCGCGTCCAGGGCCAGGACTACGGCGTGGACCCGTTCTCGCTGCAGATCCTCCAGGACGCCGCGGCCCGCGGGCTGGAGGTGACCGTCAACCCGATGCTCATGAACTTCGGCTACACCGGGTCCTGGGGCGACGCCATGATCTCGGCCGCCCAGGCCACCCTCGCCCAGATGAGGACCGTGTGGCCGTCCCGGTCCGACGCGCAGATCAGGCGGATGCTCGGCGTCACGCCGATGATCGGCCGCAACGACACCGGCATGACCACCACCCAGGCCGACGCCCGCAAGCTGCGCGACTGGGCCGACGCCAACCACATCGGGTTCGTCGGCTTCTGGTCGGCCGGGCGCGACAACGGCGGCTGCCCCGGCGGCGGCGTCTCGCCGACGTGCAGCGGCATCGCCCAGTCGGCCTACGAGTTCACCGGGATCTTCAAGGGCTTCACCGGCTGAACGGGCTTCACGAGCCGAAAACGGGCTTCACGGGCGGAAGGGGACCAGCGGCATGTACGGCACCAGATGCGTGGGCTTGACCGGCAGACCCGGCCCCGGCGGCCGGTACGTCGGCAGCGCCTCCCCGTACTCGTGCATCCACGCGTGGTCCACCATCAGCCGCATCGGCTCCGGCACGGGCGGATCCTGCGCCCGCGCCGGGGCCGGCTCGACCCGGCCCACCGCGAGCTTGGCCACCGCGTCGGCCACCAGCCCCGCCTCCGGCAACGCCACGTCGCACCCGTCGTCCGGCCCGATCAGCAGGTCCAGGTCGGGCGGCACCGGGCAGATCGGCCGCGGCAGCGCCAGCACCCGGGGCGACGGCGCCATCGGCAGGCCGTCGCGCACCGCCTCGACCAGCACCGAACGTCCCGTGCGCCCGCTCAGCACGCCGTCGGCCAGCGGCCAGCACAGCCTGCCCACGTTCGCGCCGTCCTCGCCGAGGGCGTGCAGGCACAGGTACGGCACCAGCGGCACCTCGTCGCCCGCCCCCTCCTGCGCCCAGCCGCGGCCGCACCCGGTCAGCACGAGCAGCGCCAGCATGGCCCGGTACGCCGTGTCGGCGTGCGAGGTCTCCAGCCGCCCCGGCACGATCACGCACCGGCCCCCGGTCCGCTCCGCCGTCGCGCCCAGCTCGCGCGCCACCTTGACCGCCCGCGCGGCCGGCACCCCGGTCAGCGGCTCCTGCCAGGCCGGCGTGTACGGCTCGGCCCGGTCCTCGTAGCCGGCCGGCCAGCAGCCCGGCAACCCCTCCCTGGGCACGCCGTACACCGCGAGCAGCAGGTCGAACACCGTCGTCACCAGCAGGTCCCCGTACCGCCGCACCGGCACGCCGCGCCGCAGCACGCCCGGCCCGTCGTCGAAGCGCGGCAGCAGCACCTCCACCGACTCGCCGCGCGGCCCGCCGTACAGACTGAGCCGGTCGGCGCGCCGCCCGATCCCGCAGCCCGCCACCCACGCGCCGCCCAGCTCGCGCAGCCGCACCAGGAACGGCAGGTCCGTGTGGTCCAGCGCGTGCTCGGCGAACGCCGGCCGCTCCAGCACGAACTCCTTGAGCAGCACGTGCCCCATCGCCATCGCCAGCGCGCCGTCCGTGCCCGGCCGCACCACCAGCGTCTCGTCCGACAGCCGCGTCGGGTGCGGGCCGATCGCGACGACCTTCTGCCCCTTGTAGCGCCCGGCGATCACCCACGGCGCGCCCGGCGTGCGGATCAGCCGGTTGTGCTCGCCCCACAGCATCACGTACGCCGCGCCCGGCCAGTCGTCCGGCTCGGGACCGCGGAAGCCGGGCCCGAGCATCTGCCACGGCGCCGCCGGCTGCTCGGTCAGCACCGCCCCGCCCAGCGCCGCCACCAGACCCGCCAGCGGCGAGGTCGCCAGCGCCGCCACCCGGTCCGGGCCGTACTCGGCCGCCGTGTGCACGATCGCCGCGGCCGTCAGCTCCGCGGCCGTCCCGTCGTCCAGCGGCACCCGCCGCCCACCGCGGGCCCTGCGGTAAACCTCAGAGTTCGCTGTGAGTTTCGCCCAGGCGGCGACCGGGTCGCGAAGCTCATCTTTCACCTCGAAGTAGAGCCGGACCAGAGCCCGGTTGACCTGCGATCCCCCCATGGAAAGAGTTCAGCACAGAGGGTCACGGTCTATCGCGGTACGACCCGCCATGTCGGGGATAAGAATGGCTTGCCAAGTGGAAGCATCCAGGGGAGTACGGCAGGCTAGACCCGCCATGGAATACGCATTTCTCACAGGGACCGTGCTCGTCGCGGGAGTCGTCTTCGCCATCGTCGCCCAGTGGCGCGACTGGCGTCCGCCCATCGTCGTCGCCGTCGTCGTCGGCGTGGCCGTCCGCGTGCTGCTTCTGTTCACCGCGGCGCACGACTCGTGGCAGCCGGTCGACTTCATGGAGAGCTTCAAGCCCGCCGGCGAGGCCGTGCTCAACGGCCAGGACCCTGTGCTCGCCAGCGAGGGCGGCTGGCACTTCCTGCCGACGATCCCGTACGTCTACGGCATCCTGCTCTGGCTCGGCATCCCCTGGGAGTACGCCGGGCGCCTGGTCACCGTGGTCGCCGACATCGCGCTGATCCCGCTCGTCGCCAAGCTGTCCGGCGGGCCGAAGGCGTCGCTGCGCGCCCTGCAGTACGCGCTCAACCCGCTCGCGCTCCTGGTGGCCTGCATCCATGGCCAGGTCGAGCCGGTGGCGCTGGTCTTCGGCGTGGCCGCGTTCGTGGTGGCCCGCGGGCCGGGCTCGCCCGAGCGGCCCGGCATCAGCACCCAGGTCGTCGCCCGCGTCCGCCGCGGCGTGTCCGCCTACGGCTGGCGCACCGCCGCCTACCGGGTGCTCGGCCCCGGCGGCATGCTGCGCCGGGCCCTGACGGCCGGCCCCACCGACCGCGCCGACCTCAAGCGGGCCGGCCTCGCGGGCCTGCTCATGGGCCTGGCCCTGTGCGCCAAGAGCTGGCCGATCTGGCTGATCCCCGGCATGCTGCTGCTCCTGCCGCACCTGCGCGCCCGCGTGGCGGCGCTGTTCGTGACCGGTCTCGTGCCGCTGTTCTTCCTCGCCACCCTGCCGATCTTCGCGGGCACCTCGCTCCAGCAGATCCCCGAGGTCATCAGGACCATCCAGGACATCCGCCCGATCGTCGGCGAATGGGGCTGGACCCCGTGGCCCACCGGCGGCGACTGGGCGCTGCGGCCCGACCTCGCCAAGTTCGGCACGAACCTCATCTACGCCTGCGTCATCGGCGTGATCTTCCTGTGGCGGCGGGCCGACCCGATCGACATGACCACCGCCATCCTGCTCATCTTCATGGTCGTGACCCCGCGGCTCGGCGCCCAGTACCTGCTGTGGTTCATGCCGTTCCTCGTCGCCCGGCCCACGCGCTTCGCCTGGCCGGCGATCATCGGCGTGTCGGCGTGGGCGGCGTACGGCTACCTGTACATGACGCAGTTCGACGTCGACACCTGGTGGGGGCTGCACTCCGACTGGTCGCGGGCGTCGATCGTGCTGCTGCCGGTGCTGCTCGTCGCCATGCCGTGGAGCCGCCGCGGCCCCGCGGCCGGAGTGACGGCTCACGCCGTGCCCGCGGGCAAGCCCCCCGCCACGTCGGCGGTCTGAGACGTCCGATTCCTACAAGAGCGGGGCGCGCCGCGCCGGGTACGTTCCCCCTCATGGACATGAAGATCCTTGACCGGGCGGCCGCCTACCTGGAGCTCCACGGGCGGCTGCTCGACCGGTTGCGGTTCGAGGCGCTGTTCGCGGGGGGATCGAAGGACCGGGTCCTCGACGTGCTGCGCTGCTACCAGAACGCCGACGGCGGCTTCGGCAACGCGCTCGAACCCGACCTGCGCGGCGCGGGCAGCCAGCCGGAGCCGGTCGAGGTGGCCTTCCGCGTCCTCGACGAGCTGGACGCGTTCGCCGACCCGATGGTGCCGAGGGCCTGCGACTACCTGCTGTCGGTGACGACCGGCGACGGCGGCGTGCCGTTCGTGCTGCCCAGCGTGCGCGGCACCGCCCGCGCGCCCTGGTGGGAGACCGACGACGACCCGCCGGGCAACCTGGTGCCGACCGCCTCGATCGCCGCGCTCCTGCACCGGCACCGCGCCGTCCACCCATGGCTGGAGCGGGCCACCGCGTTCTGCTGGACCCGGATCGCCGCCGTCGAGCGGACCACCCCGTACGAGGCGCGGGCCATCGTCGCCTTCCTTGAGGAGGCGCCGGACCGCGAACGGGCCGAGGCCGAGTTCGCCCGCCTGCGCGAGGCCGTCCTGGACACCGTCGCCCTCGACCCGGACACCCCGGGCGAGGCCCACTTCCCGCTGGACTTCGCCCCGGCGCCGTCCCGGCTTGCGCTGTTCGACGCGGACCTGCTGGAGCGGCACCTGGACGCGCTGGCCGCCGCCCAGTCGCCCGAGGGCGGGTGGAGCGGCAACTGGCTGATGTGGACGCCCGTGGTGGAGCACGAGTGGGGCGGGCACGTGACCGTCGAACGCCTCAAGACCCTGCGCGCGTACGGGCGGCTCGGGTGACCCACCCGCGCCGGGGCGCGTCGTCGGTGGCGTGTCCTAGCGTGGAGGGATGTACGAGGAACGGCCGCCCACGCCGGAGCTCGCCGGGCGCGTCGTGTGCGCGTGGGGCCAGGTCCCCGCGGCCGACGGCACGCAGCTCGTGGTGCCCGACGGCTGCGTCGACCTCATCTGGGGCCCGGCCGGCCTCTTCGTCGCGGGGCCCGACACGGGGCCGATGCCCGCGCCCATGCGCGCCGGCGAGGTGTTCGCCGGCATCCGCTTCGGTCCGGGCGCGACGGGCGAGGTCTTCGGCGTGCCGGTGCACGGGCTGCGCGACCAGCGGGTCCCGCTCGCCGAGCTGAACCCGGCCGCCTGGAGCCCGTTCCTCTCACCGGACACCGGGGCGTCCCTGTCGTCCGTCGCCGCGCCGTCCGACTCGCCGGGCGCGGACCCGTCCGTGGCGCCGGGCGCCGCGCCGTTCGGTCCCCGGCGCCTGCTCGACGAACGCCTGCGGCTCATGAGGCGGGCCGTCGCCGCCCGCATCAGGGAGACCGCCCCCGCCGACCCGGCGGGCCCGGCCCTGGTCGCGGCGCTGCGGTCGGGGCTGAGCGTGCGTGAGGCCGCCTGGGAGCTCGGCTTCAGCGAGCGGCAGCTCCACCGCAGGAGCGTGGCGGGCTTCGGCTACCCGCCCAAGACTCTCCAGCGCGTCGTACGTTTCCAGCGGGCGCTGCGGCTGGCCCGCTCCGGCGTCGCCCTGGCCGAGGTGGCGGCGGCGTCCGGCTACGCGGACCAGGCCCACCTGTCCCACGAGGTGAAGCGGCTGAGCGGCGTACCCCTGAGCCGCCTGCTCACCTGAGCAGACGCTCCCGAGCGGAGGGTTTCCTGAGCGAAGGGTCTCTTGAGCGGAGACCTTCTCGGGCGGAGAGCTTCCCCGGGGGGCGGCGTCAGTGCGGGGGAGTGGGCTTGGACGTGCCGCCCTCCACCGCGCTCCCCCCGCCCGCCGCCCCGGCTGGCGCCTCTGTGGGGCTCTCGATCGGCGGCGGCGTGCCGGGCGGCGCCGCCGCGGGCGGCTCATCGGGTGGCGTACCCGACAGCAGAGCGGCGGCCCAGGTGGCGCGCGGATCACTGTCCACGAGCAGGGCACGCGCGAACAGGCTCAGCGGGATCGCGAGCAGCGCCCCCAACGCCCCCAGCACGAACGTCCACAGGATCAGCGACAGGAAGGTCATGGTGGTCGACAGCCCCACCGCGTCGCCCAGGAACTTCGGCTGGATGAAGGACTCGATCACCACGTTGATCACGCAGTACAGGATGATGACCAGCACCATCTTCTTGACCCCGCCGTCGAGGAGGGCCAGCAGCGCGGGCGGGACGAGGCCGAGGATGAAGCCGATGTTCGGGATGTAGTTCGTGATCAGCGCGAGCACGCCCCAGAGGATCGGCAGCGGCACGCCGAGGATCGCCAGCCCCACCGCGTCCAGCACCGCGACGATCAGCCCGAACACCGTCGAGACGATGAGGTATTGCCGGGTCTTCTGGGCGAACGTGGCCAGCGCGCTGACCAGCATGTGCCGGCTGCTGTGCCCGGCCTCCAGGATCCGCGCCGTCACGGGCCCGTCCAGGCACATCGACAGCAGCAGCACCACGATGAGGAACAGGCCCGACAGCACGCCGACCAGGCTGCCCAGCAGGCTCTGCACCACCCCGACGACCTTCCCGAGGTCGATGCCCTTGATCGCCTCGTTGATCTTGGCGTTGCTGAGGCCGACGGAGGCCGCGAGCCGTTGGGCCTCGTCCAGCAGCTTCTGGAACTGCGGGCCGTACGTGGGGAGCAGGGCGGCGAGCTCCGTGACCGCGAACGTCAGGATCGCCACCATGCCGAGCAGGACGAACAGCACGATCACGAACGGGATGACCACCTGCGTCCAGGGCGGCGCGCCACGCCGGGCGAGCCAGCTGCGCACCGGCGCCACAGCGATGACGAGCACGAGCGCCAGCACCACCGGGCCGATGATGGACGCCACCTCGCGCATGCCGAACAGCGTCACGACGGCGCCGGCCATCCCCAGCAGGACGATGAGCGCTCTAGGAATGGGTTGATCGCTCACCTTCTGTCCTTACCCGTGACGGGACGGAAACACCGACAGGGGATGGGGATTCCGTTGATTTGACGGTTCGCAGAGGGATGCATAGAGTTCACCAGTCCCACGAGGACGGCGTTGATCGTCGGCCTCGCTCAGGGGCCACCTCCTAGCTCATCGCCGAACGGCGGATCACTGTGCCCTGCACTGTGCCTCCGAACAGGTGCTTTGACATCGCTCAGATGTTGGAGTAAGTTAGGAGAGTTGCTCCGGAGACGGGGTGCGGTCGGAATTCCGAAAGCGCCGAATTTGACAGAGAATACGGTCGCTGAAAGAATAAAGACACAACGAACGAAACGAAACGAAAAGCGCCTCTCGCAGGACCGGGGAGAACGC
>NZ_JABWGO010000001.1:0-1021992 GCF_013363995.1 Nonomuraea rhodomycinica
CGTGCTGTCCCCCGGCGAGACGGCGGCGAAGTCCTTCTCCGCCGGCACGCTCGCGCGGCTGCGGGAGATCAAGCGGGCCCGCGACCCGCACAACGTGTTCCGCGCGAACTACCCGGTGCTCGGATAGCCGGCCCACGCCCTGGCCCGGCGGATCTTCCACCAGCGGTACCCGGCCCGGTGCTCATCCGTTGACAGCATCCGGGCCGGTTTCTGTCAGCGATCTGCTCTCGGGGGCGGCGTAGTGCCACAGCTGAGGCACCACCCACACGATCGCGGCGACGGTTGTCACGGCGAGCAATCCGCCCATGCGGATCGTCACTTGAGGGCCGTACACGGCCGCGGCCGTCCCATGCAGCAGGTTGGCGAGCTGCGGGCCTCCGATCAGAACGACGGTGAGTGAGCCCTGGATCCGGCCACGCATGGCGTCGTCGGTGTACGCCTGTGAGATCGCGTTGCGGAAGGTGCTCAGCACGAAATTCACCGCGCCGCCGAGCATGAGCGC
Source organism: Nonomuraea rhodomycinica (assembly GCF_013363995.1). GTDB lineage: Bacteria > Actinomycetota > Actinomycetes > Streptosporangiales > Streptosporangiaceae > Nonomuraea > Nonomuraea rhodomycinica. Next base: position 503 of record NZ_JABWGO010000001.1, read on the forward strand.
CCCCAGGGCGAGCCACAGCTGGCGAGCCGACCCGAGGATCACGACGGTTCCTCCCCAGGCGGCGGCAGCCGATGCCATCAGAGCACCGTGGTGACGGGCGCGTGTGAACGTCCCCGACATCAGCCCTGCCGCGAGAACACCGGCAGGGTAGGCGGCGTAGAGCAGCCCCAGCTCCAGACCTCCTCCAGCGGGCCCGCCATAGGTGTGTTGCGCCAGCTCCGGAAGAAGCGCCACCGGCATCCCGAGAACCATCGCGGCGAGGTCCACCGCCAGCACGGCCACGAGCACCCGGTGGGCAAGCAGGTAGCGGAACCCGGTGAGCACCTGTCCCAGCGCGGAAGGATGCCGTTCATGCCGTGCCGGCGCATCGTCGGACGGTGCCTTTGAGCTCGCGTCCGGCGATCCGTCACGTTGCACCTGGTACGGGCCGGGCAAGATCGGCGGTAACGTGGCGACCGCCCACACGACGGTCAGCAGCGCGACGGCGTCGAGCAGGTAGAGCGTGCCCAGTCCGACCACCGGCATCAGCAGGCCCGCCAGTATCGGGCCCATGATCGACCCGGTGTGGCGGACGACCGAGCTGAGACCGTTCGCCGCGGGCAGCAGGTCGACGGGTACGAGGCGGGGCACCGTGGCGCCCATCGTCACCATGATCGCCCCGAAGGTCAGCCCTTGGCATGCCACCAACGCCAGCAGGACGGCGACAGAACGGCTTCCCAGTGACGTCTGCGCCCACAGCATCGCGTAGGAGCGTGTACGCGCCCAACGAACGTACAGCCGACGCCCTCAAGCGACCGGTCACAGCGTCACCACGTCAGCCACCACGCAAGCGATGTTGTCCGGGGCCCCCGCGTCGTAGGCCAGCCTGACCAACTCATCGAGGACCTGCTCAGGGTCTCCCGTGCCGCTCAGCACACCGCGCAGGGGCTCTGCCGCAACGACGGCGGACAGTCCGTCGGAGCACAGCAGGTAGCGGTCGCCGGCCAGGGCCGTATGCAGTGACAGGTCCGGCTGGGACTGACCCATGCCCGTGAGCGCGCGGACCAGCAAGGCGCGTTGCGGATGCGAGACGGCCTCCTCCTCGCTCAGGCGGCCTTGGTCGACCAGCGACTGCACGTAGGTGTGGTCGTGGGTGATCTGGAAGATCTCGCCATCGCGCAACAGATACGCCCGCGTGTCACCGATGTGCACCAGCGCCAGCTGGGAGCCCGACCACAGCATCGCGGTGAGCGTCGTGATCGCCTCACTGGAGGGTGCCGACCCGGTTATGTCCTGGATCGCCAGGTCGGCTTGGCCCACCGCGTCGGCGAGCGCACCGAGAAGGTCGCCGGCGGGGATGGCCTTCGTCTCCAACGGCTTCAGCGCGTCGACGGCCGCCACGCTCGCCAGATTCCCGCCCGGCCCGCCTCCATCGGCCACCGCCAGCAACCGGGCGCCGGCGTAGGCGACGTCGTCGTTGCTCGTACGCACCAGTCCCAACTCCGACCGTGCCGCATAGCGGATCCCGATCATGGTTTCGGCGTCTTCCACGGCGCTACCCCTTCCAGACAGGTAATCGACGAGGAAAGTGGCGAGTTGCTCGCGTACGGCGGTGTCGGCCATGACCTGCGCCCAGTAGTCGGCAACCTGCTCGGCCGCCGCCTTCGGGTCGAGGTCGCACACCTGGCGGATACGGGCCAGCGGCATGCCCAGACGCCGTAACCACGCGATCAACCGGGCCCGCTCCACCTGCGTCGGATCATAGAAGCGGTACCCCGACTCGCCGTCCACCGCAGCCGGCCGGAGCAACCCGAGTTCGTCGTACAGCCGCAACGCCTTCGGCGACAATCGCGCGGCCCGGGCGAACGTCCCGATCGTCAGCAACCCCACATCAACCCTCCTCGTACCGGCCGGCACGACCGGCACCACGATGCTGCGCCTTCACCCAAGGGCAAGGTCCATACCTCACCGCCGGCAAGGCGATCAAGAAAGAAATAGGTCATCAGCCCTGAACGGCATCGTGCTGGTCGTGGCGAACGAGGCGCTACGCAGGCCTCTGCTCGCGGGCCAGCAGCACGCGTACGGCGCCGTATCCGTCGATCATGCTGGTTCGTCTGCCGGTGTCCACGCCGTCGCCTCTCCTGAGGCGGGGTGCCGGGCCTTGCGGGGCAGCAGGGCCATCGGCGCCACCAGGACGGCGGCGGCCGGGGCGCCCCAGAACAGGACGTCGGGGATGGCGGCGGCGGTCGCCGCCGGGCTCGGGGGCCGGCCCTGGAGCTCCCGGGTGAGGAGGGTGCTGGGGATCGCCACGCCGAGCGCCAGGCCCAGGCCGCGGACGGACACCGCGGCGGAGGTGGTGGCGGCCAGGTCCGCGGGGGAGGCCGCGTTCTGCGCGACGACCACCAGGTTCTGCATCAGGAGCCCGAACCCGACCCCCAGCACCGCGATCTCCACGGCCAGCACGGCGTACGGGGTGTCGGGGGTGAGCCGGCTCAGCAGTGCGAATCCCAGCACCGCGACCGCCGAGCCGGCCGGCAGGTAGGGCTTGAACCGGCCGCTCGCACCGATGCGGGCGCCGGCGAGCGAGGAGACCGCCATGAACGTCAGCACGTACGGGTTGAGCGCCAGTCCCGCCTGGGTGGCCCCATGCCGTACGCGGCTTGCAGATAGGTGGGCAGGTAGACGATCGAGCCGCCGAGCAGCGCACCGAGCAGCGCCGTGGCGGGGAGGGCGACGCGCAGGGTGCGGTCGGCGAACAGCCGCGGCGGCAGCAGCGGGTTGGCCGCCCGGCGTTCCCACCACACGAACACAGCCGCCAGAACCGCCACCGCGCCGATCAGCGCCAGGATCACGCCGGACGTCCAGGCGTACGTGCGGCCGCCCCATTCGGCCGCCAGCAGCAGTCTCACCGTGGCGCCGGCGATCAGCGCGGCCCCGGGCAGGTCGACCTGGCCGTCCCCGCCTGGCCTGGGCAGCCGCAGCGCGAACGCGGTGAGCGCCATGGCCAGCAGCCCGAGGGGCAGGTTGATGGAGAAGATCCAGCGCCAGCCCCACGCGTCGGTGATCGCGCCGCCGGCGAGCGGGCCGCCCACGCTGGTTAGCGCGAAGACGCCGCCGGTGAAGCCCTGGACCCGGCTGCGCAGACGGGCCGGGTACAGCTCCGACAGCGCGATCGTGGGCAGCACGAACAGCGCTCCGGCGCCGATGCCCTGGAAGGTCCTGGCGGCGATCAGCTGGGGGATCGTCTGTGCTCGCGGCGGCTGAAGCCCGCGTCCGGGCGGAGCCGCAGGTCTCGGGGGTGACGCCGAGCTCGTGAGGTGAGCGCGCCGTCGTCATCGTCAGGTGTCGAGCGGGTTGCGGGCGATGCGGTCGGCCACGCCGCCGGCCACGGACTGCGCGGCGGTGCTGCCAGGCTTGCGCGCCGCCTGTTCGTTGAAGCAGGCCATGAACTCCTTGGCCAGGTGCAGACGCGGGTGGCGCTCGAGCACCTCGCGACGCAGTTCGGCGGGGATCCGGTCGATGTGGCGGCCGGAGATGTCCATGGCGGTGGACAGCTCCAGCAGATGGCCCTCCGGGTCCTCCTCCGCCTCGACCTCGGGCCACATGTGCCGGATGATGATCTGCGACGCCCGTGTCCGGCGCTGCGGGGGCCAGCCCGCGCCGGCGCCGAAGACCCAGGCCACGTGGCCGCCCGCCTCCTCGAAGGGCACGGTGTGGCTGTCGAACTCCGCCACCAGGCCGATGTCGTGCAGCAGGGCCGACACGTACAGCAGTTCGGCGTCGAACGCGATGCCGTTGTGCCGCGCGTGGGCCGCCGCCCAGAGGTAGGCGCGGATGGAGTGGTTGAGCAGAGAAGGCGTGTGGTACGCCGTCGCCACCTCCAGGGCGCCGCGGCAGGCTTGGGTGTCAGGGATCAGAAGATCGTCGAACCTTACCGCTGTCATCATGTCCTCATTTGTCGGATATCGGAGGGGTGGGGTCAGGGCAACCCCCGGCGTTCGCGGCCGGTCGTCAGATGGCCAGGCGGAAGCGGTCGCCGAGGCCGGCGAGGCGTTCGACGGGTTCGTTGGCGAAGACCATCCGCAGGTAGTGCCTTCCGCTCGGGCCCCAGCCGTCCATGGGGGTGGCTGCGACCTTCGCCCGGTCGAACAGGCGCTGGGACAGTTCGGAGGCCGCCAGGTCCAGGGGCCTGGTGTCGAGGAGGAGTGACCAGCCGCCGTGCGGCCGGATGACCGGGTAGGCGGCAAGCTGGTCCAGGACCGTCTCGCAGCGCCGCCGCCATTCGGCGGTGGCGGCGGCGACGTCGGCCTCGGCGTCGGGCGCGTCCAGCGCGGCGGCCACGGCCTGCTGGGCCAGGCCGACCTGGCAGACGACGTTGGTCAGACCGACGAGGCGGATGTCGGCCATGATGGGGGCGGGCCCGACGACCCAGCCGACGCGCCAGCCGATGAGCCGCAGCTCTTTGGAGGCCGAGCCGACGGTGATGGTGCGCCCGGCCAGTCCGTCGTGGGCGGCCGGGTGGCTGGGAGGGCGGCCGTCGAAGCGGATGCGTTCCATGGCCGCGTCGTAGATCAACCAGGCGTCGTGGCGTTCGCAGGCGTCGGCGAGGGCGGACCAGTGGCGTTCGTCCAGGACGAGACCGGTCGGCATCGCCGGTCCCATCATCAGGACGGCTGCCGTATCAGGCCCGACGGCGTCGGCGAGTCGTTCGGGGTCGATGGTCCACCCGTTCGCGGTCGGCTGCGCGGGGACGAAGCGGGGGACGCCGCCCGCGAGCCGGACCCGGTTGACCAGGCCGGCGTAGACGGGGTCGCACAGCACGACCTCCTGCCCGCCCTCCACGGTGGCGAGCAGCGTGTTGAGGATGCCGTTGAGCCCGCCGGCCACGCCGACGCACTGGGTGTCGGCGTCGTAGGCGCGCCCGGACAGGCGGCCGACGTGCGCCGCGGCGGCCGCGCGGAGCGAGCGGTGCCCGGGGAACGGCAGATAGCTGTTGGCGGAGTCGGCGTCGACGGCGGCATGCGTGGCGGCGAGGGCGACGGCGGGCGGACGCAGGTCGGTGTCGAGATTCTCCAGCCGCAGGAACTCCGGGTCGCCCGCGGCGTCGGCCGCGTCGCCGACGGCGTCCACACCGATGCCCGGGATGTCGCGCAACCGCGTCACCGTCATGCCGCCTCCACAGTAAGATACTTTTACTGGTACGTGCATATCACTATGCTGATACGCATGGACCTTACGCAAGTGGTGGGGCAGAACGTGCACCGGCTCCGTACGGCGGCCGGGACCTCACTGGCCGACCTGGCCTCCGCCAGCGGCATCAGCAAGACCACGCTGCACGGCATCGAGCAGGGCCAGGGCAACCCGACCCTGAGCACGCTGTGGGCCCTGGCCACCGCGCTGAAGGCCTCCCTCGGCGACCTGCTGGAAACGGCTGCCACGACGGTCGAGGTGGTACGCGCCGGTGACAGCCGGCCGCAGGTCGAGGGCGACGCGGTGAGCGCGCGCCTGCTCCACCGCATCAGGCTGCGCGGCACCGTGGAGGTCTACGACATCGCCGTCGGCCAGAACACCCAGCACTCCGACGCCCACCTGCCGGGCGTGGAGGAGTGCCTCGTGCTCACCTGCGGACACGTCACCGTCGGACCCGGCGACTCCCTCGCCGACCTGGGCGAAGGCGACTCCATCCGGTTCGACGCCGCCCGCCCGCACCAGTACCAGGGCCACGCCGCCCACAACCGCGGCATCCTTCTCATGGTGCATCCCGACAGCTGAGGAGAGCGTCACGGTCTGGTGGCGGCCCGCCGCCGCGGCCGGGTCGCAGGGCGGCGCCTGGTCGTCGATGACCCGGGGGTTCGTAGGGCGGGGGATGCCGGAAGGGGCCGCGACGGCGCCCGTATGTCGCGGGCTCGCGTCGACGGTCAGGAGGGCTGGACCTGGTCGAAGTGGGCGACGGCTTCGGCGGGGTCCGGGCTCACGAGGCGTTCCAGACCAGCCGCTGTGATCTTCGCCCATCTGCCGGCTCGTACCCACATCTGTTCCTCGAAGGCGCGCACGGCCTTGTCCAGATCAGCGGGGCCGGCGGCGATGGTCTCGGCGAGTTCGGCGCCTTCGAGCATCGCGAGGTTCGCGCCCACCCCCAAGGGCGGCATCAGGTGGGCGGCGTCGCCCAGGAGCGTCACCCTGGGGACGTGGGTCCAGGTGTGGTTCACGGGCAGGACGTACAGGGGGCGGTGGACGAAGGCGGTGCCGTGGCGGAGGAGGTCGAGGACGGGAGCGGCCCAGCCGTCGAACAGCACCAGCAGACGTGATCGCACGGCCTCGGCGTCGGCCAGGTCCAGGTTCTCGTGCCAGTCCAGCGGCGCGCGGAACCGGGCGTACACCTTGACATGGCCACCGCTGTTGCGCTGGGCGACGAGAGTCCGGTTCACGCCGTACACGGCCACGGAGCCGTCGCCGATCAACCGGGCGAGGCCGGGGTGGCGGGTGTCGACGTCGTCCAGGGAGGTCTCGACCACGGTGATGCCGGTGTAGTGCGGCGTCACCGGCGAGACCGCGGGGCGGACCCGGGACCAGGCGCCGTCCGCGCCGATCACGAGGTCGAACGTCTCCTGCCGCCCGTCCGCGAAATGGACCCGTGCGCCCTCCCGGGTCCCCGGCACCACCTGGGTCACGCCCCGCCCCCACTGGACGTCGAGAGGGCCGAGCAGCAGGTCACGGAGGTGCCCGCGGTCGATCTCGGGATTGGCCCGCTCGTCCGGGTGGGGTCGCCAGTCGCGCAGTACGGTCCCGGCCGTGTCCAGGATGCGCATGGCCTGGCCCTCCGGACGTGACAGCGCCTCGAACTCCGCCGTCAGCCCGGCCTTGTCCAGCGCGAGCTGGCCCAGCCCTTGGTGCAGGTCGAGCGTGCCGCCCGGGGGGCGGGCGTCGGGGGCGGGATCGCGTTCGAGGATGGTGACGGGGTGGTCGTGGCGGTGCAGGACGCGGGCGAAGGTCAGGCCGGCGGGACCGCCTCCGACCACTGCGATGCGATGTCTCATGTCGATACACTGTATTGATGTGAGACGGTGTATCGCAACAGTGCGGTGTAAACATGACGGTGGGGGATGGGCGCAAAAGCGATGAGTTTCGCGGCGTCCGGAAGTCTTACGGTCGAAGCCATGACCGAGGAGGACTTCTGATGCGCAGCGTCACCTATGCGATGAGCGTCTCACTTGACGGCTACATCGTCGGGCCGGACGGCGGCTTCGACTGGACGGTGCCCGGGAAGGACGTCTTCCGCTTCTGGATCGACGAAATACGCGGCGTCGGCGTCCACCTGCTGGGGCGGCGGCTGTACGAGACGATGCTGTACTGGGAGAGCGCCGACCAGGATGCATCGCTCGACGACTCGGAGCTCGAGTGGACCGCGCTCTGGAAGCCGCTGCCGAAGGTGGTGTTCTCCACCACGCTGTCGGCGGTGCAGGGCCATGCCCGCCTGGCCTCCGGCGGCCTGGCGGAGGAGATCGAGCGGTTGCGAGCCGAGCCCGGGGAGGGCGAGATCGCGATCGGCGGCGCGACTCTCGCCGCCGAGGCGGCCGCGCTGGATCTGATCGACGAGTACCGGGCGATGGTGTACCCGGTACTGGTGGGCGGTGGCATCCCGTTCTTCGCCCGGCACGAGCGCCGGGTGGACCTCGATCTCGTCGAGACCCGCACCTTCAGCTCAAGAGTCGTCTACCTGCGCTACCGCGTGGCGCGCTGATGCGCCCGCCGTTCATGCCTGCATGCCGCCGTCGACCGGGAGGACCGCTCCGGTGACGTACGAGGCGCGGTCAAGCGGTCGTTCCACGCGCGCGCCATCTCGGTCAGTGTGGTGCCGGGAGCGATGGCGTTGACCCGGATGCCCTCGGGGCCGTGGGTGATGGCGGCGACCTCGCCGGGCCGCCGGCCGCCCGGATCTCCTCGGTCACCGCCTTGAGCTGGTCCTCGGTGCGGGCCGCGAGCAGCAGCCAGGCGCCCTTCCGGGCGAACAGCCGCGCCGCAGCGGCGCCGATGGCGCGACCGGCCCCGGTGATGAAGGCGACTTCGCCGATGCCCTCTGGCTTCCCCGGCCCCGGCCCCGCAGGAAATCCGGGCAACGCGCGGCGCAACATAGGGAACCGCTCCCGATCCGGCCCCCGGGCCCCCGTCCCTACGGTTGGCGGGACTCACCACGCAACGGGAGGCCGGTATGCCGCTCTACATGGACGTCCACACCGTCGCCGAGGGCGTCGCGATGGCCGACGTCGCCCAGGCGCACAAGGCGGACCTGCAGCTTCAGGGCCGCCACGACGTCAGCTACCTGCGCTACTGGGTCGACGAGACCCAGGGCACGATCTTCTGCCTGGTCGAGGCGCCGTCGGCGGAGGCGGCCGCCGCGGTGCACCGCGAGGCCCACGGGCTGGTGGCCGACCAGATCTTCCAGGTGCAGGAAGGCAGCTGACCCGCCGCAGCGCCCTCACCCGACCGCTCGAAACCCCGACAGGAAGCGAGAAGACGCCCATGAACAAGCTGCTGCTGGCCGCGGCGCTCTCCACGGCCGCCTGCCTCGTGCCGGCCGCCGCCCACGCGGCCGACCACGCCACCACCTATGCCACCACCCACCCCGCCGACCAGCCCGCCCCGGCGCCGATCTCGGCGCAGCCGACCGGAGGACCGGTGGCGCCCCCGCCGGGCCCGGGGCCGCTGGCCCTGGGCGGCTTCTTCCAGGTCCAGGAGGCCGAGCAGAGCAGGTGCCTGGACGTCAAGGACGCCTCCACCGCCGAGAACGCCCTGCTGCAGCGCATCACCTGCAAGGGCAACGACGCCCAGCTGTGGCAGCCGACCCTGCTGTCGAGCGACGGTTCCGGCACCTTCGTCTACCAGTTGTCCAACCGGGGCAGCGGCAAGTGCGTCGAGGTCAGGAACGAGGTCGCGGCGTTCGGCGCGCAAGTGGTGCAGCACACCTGCGACCCGAGCCGCCTGGCCGGCGAGCGCTGGCTGCACCAGGGCGAGATCCCGCCCACGGGCGTGGGTTTCGGCCCGTTCAGGTCGGCCCTGGACCCCTCGATGTGCCTGGACACCCTCGGGCAGCTGGCCAAGGTCTTCACCTGCACCAGCCCCAACGACGCCCAGCTGTGGCGCCTGCAGTGACCTGACGAGGGCCTCCCCGCCCGGGGAGGCCCTCGTAGTCACGGCCGCACAGCGCGGCGCAGCACCATCCCCGGCCAGTCGCCGACCGTGAACGGAGCCTCCCGCTCGAACCCCCACGCCTCGTACCAGCGCACCAGCCGCCCATCCCCACCGGCGTAGCAGTCCACGCGCAGCACCTCGGCCCCGCGCTCGCCGGCCTCGGCCAGCGCCCGGTCCAGCAGCGCGCCCCCCACGCCGAGCCCGGAGAACCGCCGGTCGACCACCAGCGCCTGCACATACAGCTCCGCGACCTCGGCCGGCTGCACGTACGCGGCGGGGGAGCCCACGCTCACGCAGCCGGCCGGCTCGCCGTCGACCTCGGCGATCCGCAGCCCGCCGCCGCCCGCCCACCGCTCGACCTGTTCGGTGCGCCTGGCGTCGCCGGTGAAGGGCCGCTCGCCCCACTGACCGGTGATGCCGCGGCTCACCAGCCACGCCACCGCGCTGTCGAACATCGCCAGCACCGCCGCCACGTCACCGCCGTCGCCCGGCCGGATCCGCACCCCGCTCACGCCGCACCCCACGCGGCCCGCGCCAGCACGCAGTCATCAGCGGGGGACAGCGGCTCGCGCAGCATCACCGGCGCCTGCGCCATGAACCGCGGCCGGGTGCCCCGATGCTCCTGCGCCGCGTGCACCGTGAACGGATGCACCACGTACATGTCGCCGGGCACCCCCGTGGCCGGCGCCTCCTCCCGGCCCCGGCTGGCCTGCTCCAGCAGCGGCCCGGCCACCCTGAAGTCCATCGGCTCGCCCTGGCCCAGCACCGCCGGGGCGTCGCGGTGCGAGCCCACCCGGATCCGGGTCGGCGCGTCGTGCTCGCCCACCTCCGACAGCAGCACCAGCAGCAGCAACGTGTGCGGCCGCCCGCTCACGTGCCACGCGCCGTCCGCCCCCGGCGTGTTGGCGTCGATGTGCCAGCCCCGGTCGTCGGCGGGCGCCACGTCGGGGAAACGCACCGGGATGTTGCCCAGGCTGCCGCGCGGCACCCAGGCGCCCGGCCCGGCCACCGCGTCCAGCGCCTGCCGCAGCCGCTCACCGCGGATCAGCGTCCCGAACGGCCCCTCACCGGTCAGATCGGCCGTCCACACCACCGGCTGCGTCCAGCCCGAGCGGTCGTCGGGGGAGAGCCCCATGCGCTCCCACAGCAGGGCCCGCGCCCGGTCGCCCACCTCGCGCGGCGCCACGCCCTCCACCTTGGCGAACCCGTCGGCGACGAACCGCTCCACATCGATCACCCTCATGGGCGGCACGCTAGCAGCGCCGTCCACCCATTTTTTCTGGACACATACCGCTTTTATGCGGATGTGTCGGGTGCGTCCCGCCCGCTCCCGCGACCATCCCCCCAGGGACCATTCCAGGAGCGGGCGGAACACCCTACGGCGAGATCAGCCCGCGGCCACGTACTCGTACGCGCCCGCCTCGATCCGCCCGTCCTGACCGACCGCCACCCCGTCCAGGTCGACGTCGTTGAACCTCGTCACCCCCAGCCCGATCGCCGGGCTGGTGCTCAGCAGGTGCAGCGGCCGGTTGGCGTCGAACTTCGGGTCCTTGCGCACGTTCGCCGTCCCCGCCGACATCTGGAACTGCCCGCCGTAGAAGACGTTGTGGTCATGGGCGGTGAACGCCGCGCCGGCGTAGGCGATCTTCTTGGCCGCCACCACGATGTTCTGCGACAACGTCAGATGCGCGTTGGTGCAGCTCGCGTCACACACCACGCCCTCGGCGTCGGCGTTGGGCAGGTGCATCGTGTTGTTGCGGAACACCGTGCCCAGCACCGGCCCGTTGGTCTCGATCCGCCCGTCGTCGTGCACCGGGCCGCGCGTCACCAGACCCGAGCGCGAGCGCGGCCCGTAGATGCCGTTGTACTCGAACACGTTGCCCGACGTGCCGTCCGGGTCGTTGCTCGTGCCGTCGTCATTGCGGCTCGTGCCCAGTTCGGTGAACGTGTCCACGTCGAAGGCGAGGTTGTGGTGCACCCGGTTGCGCGACCCCATGAAGATCTCCACCGCCGCGCCGTCGAAGCCGTAGTCGTAGCTGAAGGCCACCGACCCGCTGATGGTGTTCCACCCGATGTTGGAGTCGTCGCCCTGCACCAGCACCGCGAACGCCCCGGAGTCGTCGTTGGCGTTCTCCTCCTTCGGCGTCAGCGTGCTCATGTGGTTGTTGTCGACGAAGTCGTTGCTGGTCACCGCCGTGTAGCGGGCCGTCGTCTCGATGTAGACCCCCGCCGCCGCGCCGGTGATGAGGTTCCTCTCCACGACGTTGTCGTCGCCGCCCACCTTGATCCCCGCCCACGAGCAGCGGCCCGCGTCCCGGGCCACCCCCACCTGCAGGTGGTAGACCTCGATGTGGTTGCCCGCCAGGTCCACGCACGCCTCGTCGTCGCCCATCACGATCGGCGCGGCGCCCGTGCCGTAGGCGTCGACGACGATCGGCGCGGACGCCGTGCCCGAACGGCTGACCGCCAGCTGCCCCGACCACGAGCCGCCCCGCTTGAGCAGCAGCTTCGACCCCGGCTCCAGCGGCGCCGCCGACGCCTTGGCCAGCGTCTTCCACGCCGTGGCCGCCGAGGTGCCCGCGGCCGCGTCGTCGCCGGCGACGCTGTCGAGGTAGTAGACGGGGGCCGCCGCGGCCCGCGCGGCGGAGGCGGAGGCCACGGCGGCCCCCGCTCCGGCGATCACGACCGTCAGCGCCGCCGCCGCGGCGCCCACGGCCCTGGAGGCGGCGCAGGTCTTCGAGGTTAAGCCAGACACGGGGATTCAGCCTCCTGAACGAAGATCATCCAGCTTGAGGCTGCCACCATAACGGCAAAAAGTGACCAATAGCGAGACTGCCGGTCAACCTTTCCGCAGGGTGGCCCGCTCAAAGAGCCGCCGTCACGGGACGACGGCCGCCCAGGTGGGCGGGGACAGCGGTGAGCGTCGCCACCACGAGCACGGTGACGAGCACCAGCCCGCTCTGCTGCCAGGGGCCGGGAGGCGTGGCCTTGTCGCCGTCGCCGCCGGTGATCGTGCTGATGGCGGCCAGCAGCGCCCAGCCTCCCGGCACCGCCCCCATGACGGCGCCCAGGAACGCGGGCAGCACCTGCGCGCTCGCCAGGGCGACGGTCACGTCCCGCGGGGTGGCGCCCAGGGCGCGGGTCAGCGCCGAGACGTGCCGGTTGTCCAGCACCGTCGCCCAGGTGATGACGACGGCGTTGACCGCCGCCAGGCACAGCAGGATCACCGTCCACAGCAGCAGGACGTGCCGCAGCACCGCCACCTGAGCGTCGGTGTAGGCGCCGGTGCCTGTCTGGCCGCCCAGGAAGGCGTCGAGCACCAGCAGGACGTGGATGCCGCTGACCGTGACCGCGATGCCGGCCACGCCCAGGGCCACCCGTCGCGGCCGGCGGGCGGCGACCCGCACAGCGAGCAGCAGCGGGACGGGCAGCCGCGCCGACAGGCTGATCAGCCAACCGGTGCGGCGGGGTGGGCGTGCCGCGTCGGCCAGCGCGCCGACGGTGCTGGAGCGGGCCGCGCGCACGGCCGGGACAGCGGTCACCACGATCGCGACGCCGAGGGCCACGGCGGTCACCACAGCGATCGTGGGCCAGGTCAACGACGCCGTCCCCGCGCCGCCGACGAGGCCGGCACTGGACTCGGTGAGCGACGGAGCGCTCAGCGCTCCGATCGTCAGCCCGCCCGCCGCCGCGACGACGGCCACCAGCAGATACTCCGCCAGCAGCACGGCGGCGACCAGGCCCGGGGTGCCGCCGACCGCCTTGAGCAGTCCCACGCGCCGGCTCTGATCGGCCATCCGGCCGCCGACCAGCACCGCCAGAGTGGCCACGGCGAGCAGGCCGAGCAGCCAGGCGCCGATCAGCAGCAGGATCTGGGAGTCCTTGGCCAGGTCGGTGGCCTCGGCCAGGATGCTCTGCCAGGTCTGCATCGTCACGGCGCCGCCGTGCTCACCGCCGTTCCGCTCGACGAATGCCTGCGCCTCCCGCGGGTCGGCCAGCTTCAGGTTCAGCACATGAGACAGCGAGTCGGGAGCCGGGGCCAGGCTCCGCACATCCGCCTGGGTGAGCCAGACCAGCCCGGGATTGCGCAGCAACCCCGCCGGCAGGTCCCGGCCGTCGGGGACGGCGCCATGCACGCAGCCGGCCGAGACGATGCAGGACGCCCCGGGATAGGGCGGCATGGCGGCGGTGACCGCGACGCCGACGACCTCGAACGACCTGCCGCCCAAGGTGACCGCGTCACCGACGCCCACGTCGAGCCAGTCGGCGAAGGCCGCCTCGAGCACCGCGCCGCCGCCGCTGACCCACCTGCCCCGCGTCACCTTGGGCTGGTCGACCGCCGCCACAGTGGTGTCGCGCCCTACGATCTGCGCGTCCGACGTCCGGCCGGGCGCCGCCAGCTTCCCGGCGATGACGGGGTACGGTCCGCTGTGCTCGGTGACGCCGGAGGCGGTGGCCAGGCCCGCGAGCCGGGCGAGGCCGGCGGCCCGGCCGCTGCCGGCGACCACGTCGGGTCCCACGGTCGCCGCGCGCGTGCTCTGGTAGGGGTCGCCGGCCGCGTCGCGCAGGACGAGCCCGAGCGTCAGCGTCGTGGTGGCGGCCAGGACGGCGATCAGCAGCAGCGCGGCCTCGGCGCGACGCCGCCGAAGGTCGCGCACGGCCAGACGGAGCACCAGGAGGATGCGGCCCATGCGCTCAGCCCTCCAGCCCGGCGAGCGCGCCACGGTGTCCGGTGGCGCCGCCGGGCGGCCACGGCTCGTCCACGAGCGCGCCGTCGCGCATCGACAACGTCCGGTCCGCGCTGGCCGCGATCCGCGCGTCGTGGGTGACGATGACCAGCGTCTGCCCGGCAGCGCGCAGCTCCTCGAACAGCTGCAGGACGTCCAGGGTGGCGGCGCTGTCCAGGTTTCCGGTCGGTTCGTCAGCGAGGACGACCAGCGGCTCGTTGCTCAGCGTCCGGGCGATCGCGACCCGCTGCCGCTGGCCGCCCGACAGCGCGCAGGGCAGGAACCCCGATCGGCCGGCGAGCCCGAGCCGATCCAGCAGCTCCTGCGCTCGCCGCCGGGCGGCCCGGGGCGAGCGTCCGGCCAGCAGCGCCGGCAGCTCGACGTTCTCCACGGCGGTGAGCTCCTCCATCAGGTGGAAGGACTGGAAGACGTAACTGACCTCGCTGCGCCGCATCCGGGCCAGCGCCTTCTCGCTGAGGCCGTCGACGCGCCGGCCGTTCAGCGACACCTCGCCGCCCGAGGGCCGCTCCAGCCCGCCGAGCAGATGCAGCAGCGTCGACTTCCCGCAGCCGCTCGGCCCCGTGATCGCCACGGTCTCTCCCGCGCCGACGTCGAGATCGACGCCGTCGACGGCGCGTACCAGTCCTGGTCCTGTGCCGTGCTCCTTGCGCAGCCCGCGGGCGCTCAGTACGGGCGTGCCGGCGGCATCGTTCATGATCCACTCCTTCGACGGGTCCGGTTGTGCTCACGGGTCCTGCGTCACACAAGCGCCAGCGCCCTGGCCACGGCCGGGTCGCGTCCGGTGGCCAGGTCGAGCGCGGTCATGGGGGCGTAGTGGTCGACCGGCACGCCGATCGTGTCGAGGGTTTCGCGGGCGGGCCCGAGGTGGCGGACCTTGGGCAGCAGCAGAAGGCTGCCGTCGTCGAGGAGGTAGCCTTCGGCGGGGCCGGAGACGGCTCCCGCGGTGCGGGTCCCGACGAGCGTGCCCAGGCCGTTGTCCTTGACGGCCGCGCTGAAGTCCTCGCACGCCGAGGCGCACCCGCGGTCGGTCAGGACGATCAGGCGCGAGCCGAGCAGCGCGACGCCGTCGTCGCTCCGGTTGGGCACGCACTCGCCCTTGAGCGGGCAGAAGTAACTGGTGACCATGCCGTGCGCGAACGCGCCGAGCAGCCGCCTCACCTCGCGGGGCGACCCGCCGCCGTTGCCGCGCAGGTCCAGGACCACCGCCTTCGGCTTGCCCTTCAGCTGGGCGATGACCTGGTCGGCGGCGCCCTCGAAGAATCCGGGCAGCCGGACGTGGAGCGCGCCGCCGGGAAGCGGCTTCGCTGTCACCGCCGCAGGCCGCCTGGTGAGGGGCGCCTCCTTGAGGGAGACGGCGCGGGTCCGTCCCGTCGTGGGGCGCTTGAGCGTGAGCTTCACCGGGTCGGCGGCGAAGGCGGCGACGATGCTCTGGTTGACGGTGTTGCCGATGAACGCGGGCACGCCGCCGGCCTTGACGATGATGTCTCCGGCTCTGATGCCGGCCTTGGCGGCGGGGCTGCCGGGCAGGACGCTGGTGATGAACAACGGCGGCTTGGCCGCCGGGTCGAGCTGCTCGCCCTGCTGGGCCGACAGGCCCACGATGCCCGTTCCGGCCGGCCCGCCTTCCGGCTGGAGGGCCGGCCTGACCGCGCGGGCGTGGTCGTCGTGCAGTCCGGCGACCATCGCGGTGATCGCGGCGCGCAGCGCGGACACGTCACCGGCGCCGAGGACCTCGGCGAAGGCGGCCCAGTCGCTGTCGCGGTCGCCGGTCAGTTCGGGCAGGCGCAGGTCGCTCCGGTCGGCGTCGCGCCGCATCAGATCCTGGGTGTAGGCGGCGAAGGCGCTCTTCAGCAGGGCCGCCGGATCCATGGCCGGACCGCCGTAGTAGTGGTCCAGCACGCAGAAGTACGCCTGCCGGAGCGTGCTCACCGAGGTCGGCGGCGCCGATCGCGCAGGCGGCGCGGTGGCGGGGGAGCAGCGCCCGCCCGAGGCGGTGGCCGGCGAGGACACGGGTGCGGACATGGAGCAGGCCGCCACCAGGACGGCCGCGCAGAAGGCTCTGATCATGGCCGCAAGCGTGACCTGAAACCGGTTACACGGCCGTGACCGGATCCGTTAACGCCGGTGAAACCCCCGTTCGCGTAGGAAGGTCAGGTGCGGATTCTGGTGGCCGAAGACGAACGAGACCTGGCCGATCTCGTCGCGGTGGGACTGCTCCGCCATGCCATGGCCGTCGACGTGGTGTACGACGGGGCCGCCGCGGCGCAGCGACTGGCGGTGCACGACTACGACGTTCTCGTGCTGGACCGCGACCTGCCCGAGCTGCACGGCGACCTGGTGTGCCACGAGGTGGTGGCGCGCGGCGGCCGTACCCGGATCCTGATGATGACGGCGGCGGCGTCGGTGCCGGAGCGAGTCGCGGGCCTGGGGATGGGGGCCGACGACTACCTGCCCAAACCGTTCGACTACGCCGAGCTGGTCGCCCGGGTGCAGGCGCTGGGACGACGCAGCCGGTCGGCGGTGCCGCCGGTCCTGACCCGGCACGGGATCGTGCTCGACCCCCACCGCCTGCAGGCCTCGCGCGACGGGCGGCACCTGCACCTGTCGCGCAAGGAGTTCGCCGTCCTGGAGGTGCTGATGAGGGCGGACGGCACCGTCGTGAGCTCCGAACGGCTGCTCGAAGAGGCCTGGGACGAGAACGCCGATCCGTTCACCACGGTGGTGCGGGTCCTGATCAGCCGCCTGCGGGCCAAGCTGGGCGACCCGCCGTGCATCCACACGATCCCACGGGGCGGGATACCTGCTGTGACGACGATCCGCCTCCGGCTCACGCTCATCTACTCCGGGCTGTTCCTGCTGACCTCGATCGCGTTGCTGGTCACGGTCAACCTCCTGCTGCGCCAGGCCCTCAAGACGCGGGTCGCCCGGCTGCCCGGCGCGGCGGCAGCGCCGCAGCCGCCGGCGCCGCACCTGCCCGAGCTGGTGAACGACGTGATCGGCTACCAGTGGGAGACGACCACCTTCACGGTGGGGATCTTGACGCTGGTCTCGCTGGCCGTCGGATGGCTGGTCGCCGGGCGGATCCTGCGGCCCGTCCACCGGATCACCGCCACCGCGCAGCGGCTGTCCCTGTCGACTCTGCACGAGCGGATCGCGCTCACCGGGCCGAAGGACGAGCTGAAGGAACTGGCCGACACCTTCGACGCGATGCTCGACCGGCTCGAACGCTCGGTGCAGGCCCAGCAGCGCTTCATCGCCAACGCCTCCCACGAGCTGCGCACCCCGCTGGCCGTCCAGCGGGCCGCGATCGAGATCGGGCTCCCCGAGGACGTCGGCGCGATCCGCGACACGCTCCTGCTCCACAACCGCCGCGCGGAGCACCTCATCGACGCCCTGCTGGTCCTGGCCCAGGCGGAACACGGCCTGGACAGCAAGCGCCCGGTGGCCCTGGACCAGGTGGTACGGCTCGTCCTGGCCGAAGCGGACCCGGACGGCGTCACCGTGACGCAGCGGGTGGAGCCGTTCGTCGTCGAGGGAGACCCCGTCCTGCTGAACCGGCTCCTCACCAACCTCCTCGACAACGCCGTCCGCCACAACCATCGCGGCGGAACCGTCGAGGTGACGCTCTCGGGCGGAGTCCTCACGGTCCGCAACACCGGCCCGCACGTGCCCCGCGAACGCTTCGGTGATCTCTTCGAGCCCTTCCGGCGGCTGCACACCACCCGTGGACAGGGCGCCGGTCTCGGGTTGTCGATCGTCGCGGCGATCGCCAAGGCTCACGGGGCCGACGTGCGAGCCGACCCCAACCCGGGTGGCGGGCTGGAGCTCGTCGTGGCCTTCGCCGGAAGGACATGACACGGCGAAGGACCGGACCCGCCGAAGAACAGGCCCCGGCGCGGCTGCCGCCCCGGTCACACCAGCGCCAGCTGCTCCCCGCCGCCGCGGCGCCTGCCGACCGGCTCGCCCGCGCCGCACGCCATCCCGTACACCCGGCACAACTGCTCGATCTGCCCCGTGATGCGCCGCTCGTACTCCGGCGACGGCAGCCCCGCCCCGTCGTACAGCTCCTCATAGCGGGCCACCAGGGCCGGATGCGCCTGCTCCAGCCACTCCAGATACCACGACCGTGTCCCGGCCGGCAGCCGCAGCACCACCGGCTCCACCGCCGCCGCGCCCGCCGCCGCGATCCGCCGTACCGTGGCCGCCAGCTGGTCGGCCGCGTCGCTGAGCAGCGGCAGCACCGGCGCCATCAGCACCCGGCACTCCACCCCCGCCTCCACCAGCGCCGAGACCAGCTCCAGCCGCGCCTGCGCCCCCACCGCGCCCGGCTCCACCGCCCGCCGGATCCGCTCGTCCACGAACGCGATCGACACCGCCACCCGCGCCCCCGCCCGCGCCAGCAGCGGCGCGTCACGCAGCACCAGCGGGCTCTTGGTGTACACGGTGAACGGCACCCCGGCCTCGCCCAGCGCCCGCACCACCCCCGGCATCAACCGGTAGGTCGCCTCCGCCTCCTGATAGCAGTCGCCCCCGGCGCCGACCGCCAGCGGCTCGCCGTCCCAGCGCGCAAGCTCGGCCCGCAGCCGCTCCACCACGTTCGGCCGCACCACGATCCGCGTGTCGAAGTCACGCCCCGCGTCCAGCCCCAGCCGGCGATGCCCGCCCCGCGCCCCGCACCCCCGGCACGCGTGCGCGCACCCGCGGTAGGGGGAGACGCCCCACTGCTGGGACACCCCGGCCGTCGCCGGCAGCCGCTCGATCACCGTGCGGGCCTGCATCTCGTAGAACCCGCCCCGCAGCACCGCCCGCCGCTCGATCAGCGGACGATCATCAACCGCGTCCACCAGCGAAAGCGCGTCCCAGCCCACACCACCCAGTGGAACACGCATTCGACTCCCTTTTCAACCGGAACGTCAACCGCGACGCCAGGCGTCGCGCGGAAACGGCGCGAAGACCCCGTCCGGATCCCAGCGCGCCCGCAGCTCCGCCAGCCGCCGCCACGCCTGCGGCGCGAACGAGCGCCGCACCCGCTCCGGCCCCGCCAGCAGGTCCGTCTCGGCGATGTAGTGCCCCGACCCCAGCGGGCCGACCCGGTCCATCGCCGCGCGCAACCAGCCGGTGTTGGCCGCGTCGTCCGCCGGATCGTCCCAGATCGCGTACCCCACGACATAGCTGGAGCCCAGGATCGAGAACGCCATGTCCGCCGGCCCGCGCCCCGGCCCGGCCGGCGCCGGCGAGGCCAGCACCAGCGACCTGCCCGACGGCGCCCGCTCCACCTCCCGCGCCAGCGGCGGCAGCACCACCGCCAGCTCCCGCGCCGACCACAACGTGTCGGCCGCGCAGCGATCACCCCGCCGCCACACCCCGTCCGAGGCGTCCAGCAGCGCGCCGAACCCCACCGGCCCCTCCCGCGTCCGCTCCAGCGCCCGCCCCGCCCACGGGCACGCGCCGAACGCCTCCAGCGACCGCTGCGCCTGCTCGCGCGAGCCGGCGAAGCACGTGGCCGTCACCGAGACCACCTTGCGTCCCGTCCCGTCCGCCTGCGTGCCCAGGATCACGCTCAGCTCCACCCGCGCCGGCAGCACCGCCGCGACCTCATCCACCCATGAGGCCACCCGCTCGACCTCCTCCAGCGCGAAGACGTACGTGTCGCGCACGATCACCGCCGGCAGGCGGCGCAGCGCCAGCCGGAAACGCGTCACCACGGCGAACAGGCCGGCCCCCGCCCCCCGCGCCGCCCAGAACAGATCGGCGTTGTCGCGCTCGTCGCAGCGCACCAGCTCACCGTCCGCCGTCACCGCCTCGACCCCGACGACGGCGCCGCAGGCCGGCCCCCACACCCCGGGGTTCCAGCCCAGACCGCCGCTGGTCAGGTAGCCGCCCACCGCCACCGACCCGCAGTGCCCCACCGGGAAGGCCAGGTTCCGCCCGGCCAGCGCCGCCGCCAGCTCGCGGCCGGTGACCGCCGGACCCACCACGGCCGTGGCCGAGGCGGCGTCCACCGCGCACCCGTCCAGCCGCGACAGGTCGATCAGCATGCCCCCCTCGCGCAGGCACGAGCCGATCCAGTTGTGCCCGCCCGCCCGCACGGCCACCGGCATGCCGGCCGACCCGGCCAGCCGCACGGCGCGCGCCACGTCCCGCTCGTCGGCGGCCCGCACGATCACCTCGGGGGAGCGCGCCGGTTTCCGGGCGTTCCACACCATGGCCGCGCGGACCTCCTCGAAGCCGGGCTCGCCCCGCCGTACCAGCTCCAGCCGGCCGGCCGGTCCACCTGCGGACATCGCATTCCTTCCCGGCCGCGCGGCGCGGCCCTGCTAGCGGGCCATCAGCCCGAAGACGGCGACGCAGGCCGCATACCCCGCCACCACCACCAGCGCACCGGCCGCGCCGGCCCGCGCGGGCGCGCCGGGCCGCAGCCACCACGCCAGGGCCCGGTTGACCAGCGGCATCAGCGCCCACGTCAGCAGCGCGACGCTCGCCACGTTGCCGGCGAACAGCACCAGATACATCGGCCACCGTGCCGCCCGCAGCACCCGGCCCACCGTCAGGTCCAGGATCATCACCGTCGGATACAGGGCCAGCAGCACCGCCATGGCCTGCTTCCACTCCGGCGGCGCCTGCCCCGCCCCGCCGTCGGAGCCGAACCAGCCGGCGAAGGCCGACCTGACCGTGCGCACGTCGAAGTCGAGCACGCAGCCCTGCCCGTCGCGCAGGAGCCGGCCGCGCGCGGCCGAGTCCATCCACCCGTCGAGGTGCTCGCGGGTGTCGTAGCGCAGCAGCACGACCCAGTGCTCCTGGACGCCCGGCACCGGTTCGAACGTCTCGACGCCCAGGAAGCCGGGGAAGCGCTCCTGGGCCTTGCGCATCGCCTCCTGCCAGCGCAGGAACTCGCGTTCGCGGCCGGGGCGTACCTGGTGGGAGATGACGGCCGTCACCGCGTCGCCGGCCGGGCCGCGCCCCGCCAGGAGCTCCAGCGCCGACGGCTCCTCCAGCAGCGGCCGGACCTCCTCCAGCAGCCTGGCCCGCAGCTCCGAGTCCAGCCAGCCGGTCAGCCGGCCGGCGCTGGAGAAACGGCACACGACCACCCACGAGCCCTGTTCGCCGGGAATGGGGGGATAAATGTCCGCGCCTTCGAAACCCGCGAATCCGTGCATGGCCTCGGTCATTCTCCGCTGCCAGCGCCGATAATCCTCCTCGCCGCCCTCGCGGACCTTCGAGGAGATCACGACGGTGGCGCCGTCACCCCCGCTGCCGGGAATGGCATGACGTTTCACCTGGTCAAGTGTAATGCAGAAGAACAGGGGAAGAAATACGGCGACAAACCCGACAAATCATTGTATTAAATCAAAAAGCCAGGCGAATTTTACGCACCGGAGGCCACACCATGGGACACAAAGAATTCATGGCAGAAGCCGTACGACTCGCCACCGAATCCGTCGAAAACGGCTGGGGCGGCCCCTTCGGCACCGTCATCACCATGAACGGCGACATCCTCGCCCGAGGACAGAACCGCGTCCTGCTCACCGGCGACCCCACCGCACACGGCGAAGTCGAAGCCATCCGCAAAGCCATCCAGATCCTCAACCCCCACGCCCCCTCCATCGCGCAGGACAACAACAACGCCTCCACCCTCGAACTCGTCCCACGCCCCGAAGGATCACCCGACCCGCTGCCCGAACGCGCCCGCATGCTCATGGGCTGCACCCTCTACACCAGCGGCGCCCCCTGCCCCATGTGCATGAGCGCCATCTACTGGTCAAGAATCGACACCGTCTACTTCGGCGCCGACCTCGAAGCCACCCGCAAGATCGGCTTCGACGACGCCTTCCAGTACGAGGACTTCCGCAAACCCCTCGACCAGCGCAGGATCCGCATCGAACAGATCCACCCCGAACTCGGCGCCGAAGCCTACAACGCCTGGACCAGCAAACCCGACAACCACCCCTACTGACCACCCGCGACCCACCCACGGCAGGGGAGTGGACGCACAGCCGTCCACCCCCACCCCCGCCGAAAACCCCGGCCGAACCCCCGCCGGAAAACGGCTCGCCACCCCCCACCCACCCCCCTACACTGCCCACGTGCTCAAACCCGACTACCCCCTCACCACCCCGCGCCTGACCCTGCGCCCCTTCACCCCCGACGACCTCGACGCCGTCCACGCCTTCGAATCGCGCCCCGACGTCACGCGCTACCTCTACTGGGAAACCCGCGACCTCGACGCCACCCGCGCCGGCCTCGACACCAAGATCAGCCGCACCGCCATCGCCGACGAAGGCGACGCCCTCAACCTCGCCGTCGTCCGCCGCGACACCGGCCACCTCATCGGCCTGGCCCTCCTCGTCTGGACCAGCCGGCAACACCTCCAGGGCGAGATCGGCTACATCCTCCACCCCGACCACCACGGCCACGGCTTCGCCACCGAAGCCGCCCGCCAGATGCTCCGCCTCGGCTTCGAAGAACTCCACCTGCACCGCATCGTCGGCCGCCTCGACGGCCGCAACACCGCCTCCGCCCGCGTCCTGGAGAAACTCGGCATGCGCCGCGAAGCCCACCTCATCCACAACGAGCACGTCAAAGGCGAATGGACCGACGAGGTCATCTACGCCATGCTCGCCACCGAGTGGACGCCATGACGATCCTCCACCTCGCCCTGGCCACCGACTGGCAGGCCGCCCAGCACACCGGCGACTACCGCGTCTCCACCCTCGGCCGCACCCTGGACGACGAAGGCTTCATCCACTGCAGCCGCGACCCCGCCCAGCTCCACGGCGTCCACGACGCCTTCTACAGCGCCGTCACCGAGCCGCTGCTCGTCCTGGAGATCGACCCCACCGGCCTCGACGTCCGCGTCGAGAACGGCTTCCCCCACCTGTACGGCCCGCTCCCGCTCACCGCCGTCACCGCCACCCGCCCCTACCAGCCGCCCAGCTGAACGCACCCCGCCTTGCATCCGGTACCCACGTACAGACCTACCGTCGAGGCATGACCCACGACATCGCCCTCGACCCAGGATGGGCGCCCTCCGCCTGCACCCTGCCGACCGCCGAGCAGCCGCTGCGCGTGGCCGAGTTCGGCGCCCTGTGCGCCGACGCGGTGCGCGGCGTGGCGCGGCCGGAGCACACCCGGCTGCGCCTGGAGTTGCTGGTCGGCCCGGACCACGCCGCCCGGGCCGCCGAACTGACGGCCCGCGAGAACGGCTGCTGCTCCTTCTTCACCTTCACCCTCACCCTCGCCCACGGCGGCCTGGCACTGGAGGTGACGGTGCCGGCCGAGCACGCCGACGTGCTCGACGCGCTGCAGTCCCGCGCGGGCGCCCTCAGCCGGGGGAGAGGCTGACGATGCACCGCATCGACCACGGGGACCCCACCGAGGTGGTGGCGGCCGGCGTGAGACAGGACATCGGCCGACCGTACCTGCGCAGCGGACAGGCGGCCCGGCAGGCCGGAGTCAACCCGCAGACCCTGCGCCACTACGAACGCCGCGGACTGATCGCCGAACCCGCACGCAGCCCCGGCGGACACCGCGCCTACCCACCCCAGACCGTCACCCTGCTCACAGTGATCAAAGCCGCCCAGCGGCTCGGCTTCACCCTGGACGAGGTGGCCGACCTGACCCACTGCACCTGCCCCGACTGCCCCCTGCCCTTCACCGACCCGGCCACGAGCCGCTGAACCGGCAGCTCACCGTCCAGGAATCGCGCCACAAGCCGGCCCGGGACGTGTGCTCACCGCCTCGACCCCGGCCGCCGGCGCCCTGCACCCGCTGCGCACCCAGACGCGCCCGAGCTGGACGAGCACGACCAAGACGTGGACTCAACGCCCACATCGGGTGACAGGCTGCCTAGCTGTCGCACTAAGCCGTGGCGGCCGACCTGGCGGCCTGCTCGATCTTCGCGCAGTACGCCGCACGGGCTTCCTCGTCGATCGACTGCTCGTGTTCGGGACGCAGCCCGGTCCGGCCGTCGAGGCCCTCGCGCAGGATGTCGGCGTGCCCGGCATGCCGGATGGACTCGCCGAGGACATGGACCATGACGGCGAACAGGTTCGTGTCGGCATGAGGCTCCGGCCACCACGGCACATGGCCGGGAGCGTCGAGAGGAAGCTCGTTGATCGTCGCGTCCGAGTGTTCCCACGTGCGCCGGTAGAACCCGATGATCTGATCGCGGGTCTCGCCCTCGGCCGCCCACAGATCGCCGCCGTCGGAGTCCTGCCACCGGGGCAGCGGTTCCGGGGAAGGACGGCCGAAGACCTCACCGAAGTACCTGGCCTCGACGGTGGCCACGTGTTTGACCAGGCCGAGAAGGTTCGTCCCGGTCGCCGTCAAAGGTCGGCGGGCGTCGTACTCGGACAAGCCGTCGAGTTTCCACAGCAGCGCCTTGCGGTCCCGCCGCAGTCTCCCGTGCAGATGGCCTTTCGCGAATTCATCGATCACGCGGCATGAGCCTGCCATGGGCAGCTCGTGGTCTCAAATCCCGTCCATGGTCCGCACCGGGCGAAGGGCGGTCGCCCGCCAGACGGGGCACGAAATCGGCCAGCACGGCCGCAGCCGCACGCCGCCCCGACACCAGAGCACCCTGGAGAGAGCCGGTGTCACGATGGTCACCGCACACATACAGCCCGGCCCGCAGACGCACCGGCTTGCGCAGCGGATACGGCGGCGCCATCGCGGGCAACGCCGCCGCGATCGGATAGGTGGCCAGATGCTCCCACCCGGAAGTGCCACCGTAGATCTCGCCCAGCCGCCGGCGGACCCGCCGCTCGTCGACGTCCAGGCCCAGGACCGACGTGGACACCAACGCCCGACCGTCGCCGGAGTACTCCGGGGCCGCCTCCGTCACGACCAGCGTGTCGGTGATGGCCCCGGTCACGTCGACGACCTGGATCGGCTCCCGCAGAGGCGAGCGCGGAGCGGCGTGATAGAACGTCGTCACCGCCCGCATCACCGGCACCTCGATCCCGCTCAGCAGGCCACCCGCCGAGACGGGGTCGGCGGCCACCACCACGGCACGACCCTCGACCGTGGCGCCGCCCGCCAGCCGCACCCCGCCGTCCACAACCTCGACCACCCGGGCGCCCAGGGTGACGGTGCCCGGCGGCAGCCGGTCGGCCAACTGACGCGGGACCTGCCCCATGCCCAGCGCCGGCACACCGATCGTGCCGCGCGCGAACGACCGCCACAACAGGTGGAACACCCGGCCGGAGGTCTCCAGACCACGTTCCAGCAGCACACCCGCCAGGAACGGACGCATCAGGCAGTCGATCATCTTCGGGGACATGCCCCAGGCACGCAGCTCCTCGTCGGTACGCCGGTCAACCCCGCCCCGCAGCCGGGAACCAGGCCAGGCAAGGTCCCGCGCGGTGATCGCGGCGAGCACCGCGTAGTCGCGCGGCGTACCCAGGCCGGCCAGCAGCCCGCTCAGCGCGTGCCGGGGATGCCGCCACGGCAGCATCAGCCTGGCCCGGGCGCTGCTTCCCTGGACGATCAGCCCCGAGGCGAAGGGCCGCACGTCGAGCGCGTCGATGTCGAGCACCCGGCGAGCCTCGGGATAGGCGGTGTTGAACACCTGATAACCACGATCCAGCCGAAAACCCCCGACGACGTCCGTGCGCACCCGCCCACCGACACCGTCAGCCGCCTCCAGCACCCGCACCGCCATGCCGGCCTCGTGCAGCCGCACCGCGCAGGCCAGCCCCGCCATCCCCGCTCCCACCACGATGACGGCCTCGCGCGCCGACCGGCTGCTCCCCATGCCCAGGCCCTACCCCCGGCCACCCGGCTCAGACCTATACCCGCATGCCAGACGAACGGCCGCAAACCCCCAGCCGCCTTGCGGGGGAGCGGACCACCTACGCCGGAAAGAGCCGACAGGGCCGCCCGACAACCGCCGTCCACACCCCGTTGGCACCGACTTCGCCTTTCTGATCTTTTGGCCACCCCGGCCCGTGCCTAGATTGATCAGCCATGCGCATGTCAGCACTCGCCCTGGTGTTCGCCATCGTGGCGGCCCTGTCCGCCGGACTCACGGCCGCCACCCCGGCGCTCGCCAACACGTTCGGCTTCTTCGTCTACCACCCCACCTGGTGCTGCCCCAAAACCGACAACCGCGATGTCTACTGGAACGGCTCCACCCTCACCAGCAACATGATCACCGCCGCCGACTACGGCATGGCCAACCTGGACTACCAGACCGACCTGCGCATCGGCGGCTACGACAGCACCGCCGGCACCCACACCGACCTGGTCATGTTCGACGCCCACTATGTCGACTACTGGGGCAAGGACTGGGACGGCTCCAGCACCGGCGTCAACATCACCGGCGCCACCAAATGCGTCAGAGTGCTCGCCCAGATCGGCGGCGAGTACACCTGCGACCGCGCCGAACTCCGCTTCGACCTGGCCGACATGACCACCACCACCATCCGCAAGAAGACGGCCTGCCACGAGATCGGACACGCCATCGGCCTCGGCCACACCAACCTGACCTCCTGCATGAAACAGGGCACCTCCACCACCCAGACCTACAGCAGCCACGACCGCTCCCACATCAACGGACAGTGGTGACCATGACCAAGCGCCTCCCACTGATCCTCACCCTCATCGCCGCCCTCACCACCGGCACCCTCGCCGGCACACTCCTCAACCACCCCCACCCCTCCTTCTGGGCACAACTCCGCTACGGCGCCAGCGCCTCCGACGGGGAATACCTGTTCGACTCCCTGGCCGACATCGTCCCCGGAGCACCCGACTCCGGCGCCTTCAAAGCCGCCGCGGCACTCGTCCAGGGCACCGTCGTCGACATCGAACCCGGCATCGCCTACGCCTCCGACGACGGGGAGAGCGGCTCACGCGTCGTCGCCTACGACAGCCAGGACGCCGCCATGCGATACGCCAGCCTCGTCGTACGCGTCGACAAGATCCTCGCCGGACGACTCGGCCAGGGATACACCGACGGCAGGATCCGCATCCAGGTCGAGCAACCGGCCACCACCACCCTCGCCGAACTCCAACAGTCCATCGGCACGGCCGGCACAGGCCTGATGTTCGTCCACAACCTCGCCGAACGGCAACAACTCCTCGGCCGCCCCGTCACCGACCCCGCCCAGCTCACCTACGCCCAGTCCGTCCACACCCCGATCGGCGAGGGCCTGTTCATCGAGGAATCAGCGGGCAGCCCCGTCCTCGCACCCCTCATGGACGGCCCGCGCGCGGCGCAACTCCTCGGCTACACCTACGTCTCCGACGACGGCGAGAGCGAACCGACCCCCACCCCCGCCTGCGACGACCTCGACCCCTGCTACACGCCGACGAGCAAGCCCTCGGCCACGGCCACCTCGGTCCCCGCGGGCGACACCGAACCGGCCGGCACCACCCCGCCGAGCCTGACGGCCCTGCGCTCGACCCTGCTCGCCGCGGCCTGCACCGAGCAGACGGCGACAGACCCCTCGTCATGCTGACAACCACCGAGCGCCGTCACCACCGAGCGCCGCCACTCAGCCGCGCCGCATCCCCACCGTCCGCTCCATGAACGCCCGGATCCGCCCGTCGCATGCCCGCTCACCGCCGCCACCACCGGCTTGCCGACATCGAACACCGCCCGGAAAGCACCACTGAGTGCCGGCAGGAACTCCGCCACGTACGCGGCCCCACCCTCCACGACCCGCCGCAGATCGACCCCCGCCGAGAAAACCCGCCCGACCCCGGTCACCACCACGGCCCGCACCCCACTCTCAGGGCCGTCCAGAACGCGCATCACCCGCTCGATCTCCCGGCACAGCTCCACATCCAGGGCATTGACCCGGCCATGCGCCAGCCGCACCACCCCGACGCCGTCCACCACCTCGACCTCGATCACCACACCACCTCCCACACCCACAGATCACCCCGCCCCGGCACGCGCCAGCCGCCGCCCGCTCCGCCGCCGACACCCCGGTCCCCGTCCCGGCCACCAGATCCACCAGGACATGCGGCCGCGTCCCATGCCGATCACCCGGCCCCGGCACCGGCCCGAGCTCCAGCCGCTCCAGCACCTCGGGCGCGCACGGCACCGTCGGATGACCGCAGACCTGGGTCAGCAGGAACGTGAACGCCTCCGGAGGCCAGCTGCGCCAGCGCCTTCTGCACGCCACCCGCCCCGCCCACGGCAGCGCCGCCTCGCTCACCGCCGGCCCCGCCTCCGACGGCCAGCGCCGCACCAACCGGACCACCAGATCCGACTCCAAGTTCACCCGATCACCGGCGGCCAGCCCCGCCAGCGCCGTGCTCCCCAACGTCACCGGGATCAACGCCACGCAGAACCGGTCACGCGACACCTCCGCCACCGTCAGGCTCACGCCGTCGACCGCGATCTGCCCCTTCGCCACGACCAGCCCGAGCAACCGCTCCGGCGGCTTGATCCACACCCGCCGCGCGGCGCCGTCGTCATCGACCCGCACCACCTTGCCCACGGCGTCCACGGCCCCGCCCCTCCCGGCCGAGGACCTGCGGGCGGTCTACGCCCTGGCGATGCGCTCCGCCGCGTCCCTGCACCAGATGACCACCCAGCGGATCACCCAGCGCCAGCGGCACCTCCACATTGACCCGCATGCCCGGCTCCAGCTCCGCGAGCGTCGATCTGCGCCGGGTCTCCGCCGTCAGCCCGGCCTCCAGCACACCGCTGTCCTCATCGCGCCGCACGACCATCAGCCCGACCCCGTTCAGGCAGATCGAACCCGGCGCACCCGCGGCGTCCTGAGCGCCTGGACCGCGATACGGGCCTCCTCGACGGCCACCACCGTACCGACTTCATGGATGTGCCCCGTGAACACGCCACACCACCTCTCGACAGCGGGAGGACGCTCCTCACCGCACGAAGATCAGAGGCCGTCAGCAGGCCCGAGAGGTGGCGGGGTGTCACCGCGTGGCCCCGGGATCACACCGGGTCGTCCCGCCGCCTACGGGCGGGACCGGCGGGCTGTCACCGCCGCACCTTGGAATCGCACCAAGAACACCTCTACCACTCACCATCCGCGAAGATCAACAGCCGACATCGAACCAGCCCTGGCCCAGCGACGACCGCACCGGGCGCCGCAAGCCACGCCGGGGGAGGAGCACCCCGGGGCCCCACCGAACGCCACCCGCCGCCCCACACCAACCGCCACAATGACCCCATGGACCCGCGAACCGCCGCACAACGCTTCGCCGACACCTGGCAACACGCCTGGACCCACCACGACGTCGAGGCCCTC
Organism: Nonomuraea rhodomycinica; assembly: GCF_013363995.1. Taxonomy (GTDB): domain Bacteria; phylum Actinomycetota; class Actinomycetes; order Streptosporangiales; family Streptosporangiaceae; genus Nonomuraea; species Nonomuraea rhodomycinica. The sequence goes on from NZ_JABWGO010000001.1 coordinate 29,649, forward strand.
ATCACCCTCTACGCCGACGACGCCGAGCACACCTCCATGCCCTTCCGCCCACCCCACCGGGGGAGAGGAGCCATCGCCGACTACATCCGCTGGTCCTTCACCGGCGAAACCGACCCCCACGTCACCTTCGCCACCCCCGTCGTCGACGGCGACCGAGCCGCCATCGAATTCCGCGTCCACGCCCACGACAACGGCACACCCGTCACCCTCGCCGGCTGCGTCTTCGCCCACTTCAACGAACACGGCCAAGCCGTACGAACCCGCGACTACTGGCACACCACCGAAGGCCACCACTGACACGGCACAACCCCCGCACCACCACGGGAGCACACACCAGCCGAAAAACCCACCCCACCACAGGGGAGGGGAGACCCACCCGAGACCGGGCCGATCGCAGCCTCAGCCCGAGATCCGCACGACCGGAGCCAACCGCGCCTCGGCCACCTGCTGCTCATAGGACTGCTCGTACGGCTGCTCGTAAGCCCCGCCCCGCACCGGACCACCGTGCCCCGGCACCGCCTGCGCCTGGGGGAGCGGCGCCACACCACCGCTCACCGCGCCGGGCACAGCGGGAACCTGACGCGGCATCCGCCGGATCGGCTCCGTCGCGGCCCGCCGCTCCTCACACCCACCTGCGCAGTAACCGTTCGTCACGATCAACCGGCCCCGCAGAGCGGTGTACGATTCCCGGCCGGAGGCGGGCAGAACCCCCTGGCACACCGGACATAAAACAGATTCGGTCCCCACGTGCTGCTCCTCTCGCGGCGCGATAGCAGGCTTCCCACCCTAAACGCCACAGGCGCCGGGGGACAGGGAATTCACCGATGGTCAAGCGTTCCGTCATGGTCACGCACCGTCACGACCGGTCTTACTTGACATAACGTTCATTATCGAGCAATCGGGAATGTCGTGATCACGCCCGGAATGCGCCGCCTACGATGACAACCATGAACCTCGGCGCGTCATGGATCATCGTCCCGTTCGGCTTCGTCGTCCTGTTAGCCGCCATCGTCGCCGTCACCGTCACCCGCGCCACCCGAGGCGGCACACCGCCGTCCCGCATGCCGCCTCCGGCCGGCCCGCAGGAGCTCGACGCCCGCGTACGCCACCTGGCCGCCAACGGGCAGGCCATCCACGCCATCAAACTGCTGCGCCAGCACACCGGCATGGGCCTGAAGGAAGCCAAGGACGCCGTCGACGGCCTGGCCCACGGCCGCCCCATCCGCCACCCCGCCCTGCAGCCCCACCCCACCCCGCGACCCGTCGCACCGCCCACCGGCCACAGCGCCGACCTGGCCTCCCGCGTGCGCGCCCTCAAGTGCGACGGCCGCACCGAACAGGCCGTCTTCCTCGTACGCGGCGAGACCGGCATGGACCACGACGAGGCCACCGCCTTCGTCGGCAGCGTCCGCGAGCACCCCGGGACCGAGACCGCGCCCTGACGCGCGCGGCGCCGACGGGTTACGATCAGTTCATGCTCAGCCTGGCGATCTCCACCCCGGGCCTCATCGCGCTGACGGCCGTCGTCACCATCGCGATCATCTACCTGATCATCCTGGCGGTCCGGCTGACCCAGCGGCCCCGCAACCGCCTCACCCCCAGCGACGACCTGGTCGACCAGGCCCGTGAGCTCAAGGCCATGGGTCAGCTCCAGGAAGCCGTCTTCCTCGTACGCGGCGAGACCGGGATGAGTCATCGCGCCGCCACCCGCTTCGTGAACCGCCTCTGACCACCCCAGACCGGCATGAAATATCCCATACCGGACAGAAGGTGGGTTCTGTTCGGTATGACATCGGTGCGCGAACCGGCGACCGCGCCGGGCATCGGTGCGCGCTGAGCCCGGCCTGAACTCAGAACGCGATCCGGCGAACGGGCTCGCCGAGATCAGCCCGATCGACCCGGCACCGCCCTGCGCAGGCCACGCGGGCAGACCGCGCCGCAACACGTCTCGAAGCCGCCACCCCTCCCCCCGCCAGGGTGATCAGGCGTTCGCGGTCGGCCTCCATCAGCGGGCGGCGAGGTGCTGCTGCAGGTAGGCCATGACCTCGTCGGGCTCCTCGGCGAAGTACACCAGTTCGGACAGGGGGCGAGGCAGGAAGCCCTCCTCCTCCATGCGCCGGAACTGCTGCTTGAGGCCGTCGTAGAAGCCGGCCGTGTTGAGCAGGACGACGGGCTTGTCGGTGTGGCCGTGCTTCTTGAGTTCCAGGATGTCGGTGGCCTCGTCGAGGGTTCCGGTGCCGCCGACCATGATGACCACGGCGTCGGCCTTGTCGAGCAGGAGGCGTTTGCGTTCGGCGAGGTCGCGGGCGATGACCATGTCGTCGACGCCGGTTCTGACCTTGTCGACGAGGAAGTGCACGGACACGCCCATGAGCCGGCCGCCGTTTTCGTGGACGCCGTCGGCGACGACCTTCATGAGGCCGACGTCGGAGCCGCCCCATACCAGGGTGTGGCCGCCTTCGCCGATGAGGCGGGCGAGGGTGCGGGCCGGTCGGGTGTAGGTGTCGGCGAGGTCGGCGGCGGACAGGAAGACGCAGATGTTCATGGGGTCAACCTACGGGGTGGGGCGGGGGTGGCTGCGGGGGCTGGGGGTGGTGACGCGGTGGAGGCGGGTGGCGTACGGATCGTGGGGGGTTTCGGTCGTGGCGGTGGGTGGTGCGTCGCGGTCGGAGGTGGGTCCGCACCCGCCGAAAATTCCGGCAATTGTGGACGATTGGTGCGGCATGGGGCGGCTTTTTGCGGGGTTATGTCAGTACTACTTGCCCCGGCATGTAAGCATCAGTGCATGCGCGGGACATATGTGGCTGTCTTAAACGAGCGGGACCGGTGGGACGGCGTCTCCCGCCCGCCCCGCTGAAGACCGCCGCCGCCCGTGCGCCATCGTGGGCCCGCCCCGGCCGGCCCTCTCCCCCACGCTTGCGACGAAGATCCGAAGGAAGTCCCCCGTTGCGTATCCTGCTGCTGTGCTCCTCGTTCAACGGCCTGACCCAGCGCGCCTGGCTGGAGCTGCGCCGGGCCGGCCATGACGTCACCGTCGAGCTGGCCCTGTCGGAGCAGGTGATGCTGGAGGCCGCCCAGCTGGCCAAACCCGATCTGGTCATCTGCCCGTTCCTGAAGGAGAAGGTGCCCACGCGGCTGTGGCAGACCCAGCGCACGATCATCATCCACCCCGGCCCGCCCGGCGACCGGGGCCCGTCCTCGCTGGACTGGGCCATCCTCGACGGCGAGCCGACCTGGGGTGTCACGGCGCTGCAGGCGGTGGAGGAGATGGACGCCGGCCCCATCTGGGGCTATCGGACCTTCCCCATGCCGGCCGAGCCGCCGCGCAAGTCCGCCCTCTACAACGGGCCGGTCGCCGACGCGGCCGTGGAGCTGGTGGCCGAGGTCGCGGCCAAGGCCGCCGACCCCTCGTTCGTCCCGGCGCCGCTGGACTACCGGCGGCCGGAGGTCGTGGGGCGGCTGCGTCCGGCGATGCGTCACGCGGATCGCGAGTTCTCCTGGGAGGAGTCGACCGACGCGGTGTTGCGCCGGGTGCGGGCGGCCGACGGTGCGCCGGGTGGGCGCGCGTCGCTGGCGGGCACGGCTGTGCGGGTCTTCGACGTGTATCGGGGGCCGGCTCTGTCGGGCCGGCCCGGGACGGTGGCGGGGCGGCGTGAGGGTGCTCTGCTGGTGCACACGGGTGACGGGTCGGTGTGGGTGGGGCATCTGCGCCGTGACGAGCCGGGTGCCGTCAAGCTGCCCGCGGTGAGCGTGCTGGGTGAGCAGGCGGCGCTGGTAGAGGAGCGTTCGGGTTACAGCGAGATCACCTATGACCGCAGTGACAGTGTCGGTGTGGTGAGCTTCGACTTCTACAACGGCGCGATGTCCAGTGAGCAGTGTCGCCGGCTGGCCTCGGCGTTGCGTTATGCCGTGGCGCAGGACACGCGGGTGCTGGTGGTGCGGGGTGGTGAGGTGTTCTCCAACGGCATCCATCTGAATGTGATCGACTCGGCGCGTCATCCGCAGATGGAGGCGTGGGTGAACATCAACGCCATCAACCAGGTGTGCCGGGAGATCGTGTCCTGTACGGGGCAGTTGGTGGTGACCTCGATCGGTGGCAACGCCGGCGCGGGTGGCGTGATGATGGGGCTGGGCGCCGATCGGGTGCTGGTGCGTCAGTCGGTGGTGCTCAATCCGCACTATCGCACGATGGGGTTGTTCGGTTCGGAGCTGTGGACGTACACGTTGCCGCGCCGGGTGGGGGCCGCGGAGGCGCAGCGGCTGACGCAGGAGGCGTTGCCGGTGGGGGCTGCCGAGGCGGTGGCGGTGGGGCTGGCGGATGAGGTGCTGCCGGGTTCGCGGCTGGAGTTCGAGCGGGCGGTGCTCGACTACGCCGAGCGGTTGGCGCACGAGCCGGGGTATGGGCGGTTGCTGGCGGCGCGGCGCGCTCAGCGTGAGGAGGACGAGCGGCGCAAGCCGTTGGAGGCGTATCGGGTGGAGGAGCTGGCGGAGATGAGCCGGGACATGTTCGATGATCGGCATGGTTTCGCCGCTGCCCGTGCGGCGTTCGTGGGCAAGCGCAAGCCGGAGGTGACGCCGGCGCATCTGGCGGCGCATCGGGAGTGGTCCGGCGCGTCGGCAGGGGCTGGCGTGGCGCCATCTCATATGTGAGATATTCTCGGCTCTTGTGACAGATGACTACCTTGTGCGGATCGGCCGGTTGATTCGGGACGCGCGCCAGCACCGCGGTTGGACCCAGCTTCAGCTGGCCGATGCCCTGGCCACCAGCCAGAGCGCGGTCAACCGCATCGAGCGCGGCAACCAGAACATCAGTCTTGAGATGATCGCCCGCATCGGCGAGGCGCTCGACAGCGAGATCGTCTCTTTGGGCTACGCCGGCCCGATGCACCTGCGCGTGGTCGGGGGCCGCCGCCTGTCGGGCAGCATCGACGTCAAGACCTCCAAGAACGCGTGCGTGGCCCTGCTGTGCGCGTCCCTGCTCAACTCCGGCCGCACCATCCTGCGCAAGGTGGCTCGCATCGAGGAGGTCTACCGCATCCTGGAGGTGCTGGCCTCCATCGGTGTGCGCGCCCGGTGGATCAACGAGGGCAACGACCTGGAGATCATTCCTCCGGCTCGCCTGGAGCTGGAGGCCATGGACACCGAGGCGGCTCGCCGTACCCGCAGTGTCATCATGTTCCTGGGTCCGTTGATGCACCGTACCGACCAGTTCCAGATCCCCTACGCCGGCGGCTGCGACCTGGGGACCCGTACCGTGCAGCCGCACATGTCCGCTCTGAAGCACTTCGGGCTGGACATCACCGCGACCGGCGGCTTCTACCACGCCCGCGTGGACCGTGGCGCCGCCCCCGGGCGTCCGATCGTGCTGACCGAGCGCGGTGACACCGTCACGGAGAACGCGCTGCTGGCGGCGGCCCGCCACGACGGCGTCACGGTCATCCGCAACGCCTCCTCCAACTACATGGTGCAGGACCTGTGCTTCTTCCTGGAGGAGCTGGGGGTGCGGGTGGAGGGCATCGGCACCACCACGTTGACCGTGCACGGGCTGGCCACGATCGAGCGTGACGTCGACTACTCCCCGTCGGAGGACCCGGTGGAGGCGATGAGCCTGCTGGCCGCGGCCGTCGTCACCTCCTCGGAGCTGACGATCTGCCGCGTGCCGGTGGAGTTCCTGGAGATCGAGCTCGCGGTGCTGGAGGAGATGGGCCTGGACCACGACCGGGGCGCCGAGTACCACGCCGCCAACGGCCGTACCCGGCTGGTGGACCTGACGGTGCGGCCCTCCAAGCTGGTCTCCCCCATCGACAAGATCCATCCGATGCCGTTCCCGGGCCTGAACATCGACAACGTCCCGTTCTTCGCGGCGATCGCGGCGACGGCCCAGGGTTCCACGCTGATCCACGACTGGGTCTACGACAACCGCGCCATCTACCTGACGGAGCTGACGCGGCTGGGCGCCTCGGTCAAGCTGCTCGATCCGCACCGTGTGCTCGTGGAGGGCCCCACCCGCTGGCGCAGCGCGGAGATGATGTGCCCGCCCGCGTTGCGTCCGGCCGTGGTGGTGCTGCTGGCCATGATGGCCGCCGAGGGTACCTCGGTGCTGCGCAACGTGTATGTGATCAACCGCGGGTACGAGGATCTCGCCGAACGGCTCAACGCGCTCGGCGCGCGCATCGAGACCTTCCGCGACATCTGAGTTTCTGTCGGTGGCGGCCGCTACCGTCTCCCTCGTGGATCTTGAGTTGGTCCGTACGGCCTCGCTGGTCGTGCGGGCCGGCCACGCGAGTGGAGGAGGGGGACGGTGCGGCCTGCGCAGCTCGAACGGGTGACGGTGGCCGAGGCGGCGGACCGCTACGTGGAACTGGTGCGGGCGCGGACGCTGACGGGGGCCCTGTCCCCCGCCACCGCCGAGGTCTACGCCCGTGACGTGGCGACGCTGGTGGACCTGGCCGGTGGGGAGCGGGTGCTCGACGACCTGACGGGTCAGGACATCGACGCGATCCTGCTGGCCTTCGCCCGTAAGCCCGACGGCCGGCGCAGCCAGGCCGCCGACGGCACGGCGCCGGGTCAGTCCCCGTCCTCCCAGGCCCGTTTCCGCCGGTCGGTGTCGGCGCTGTTCAAGCACGCCCTGCTGGCGGGTTGGGTGCAGCTCGACCCGATGACGGTCTCCACCGTGACGGCGCGTCAGCGTGGCGGGCTGCGGCCCGAGCGGCGCGCGTTGACCCGTGAGCAGGCCCAGGGGCTCATCGGCGCCGCCCGTACCTTGGAGGAGGCGCCGCAGCAGGGCCGCCGTGACCAGCGTATGGAGTCGCGTGACGCGCTCATCGTGCTGCTGCTGTCCACGATGGGGCCGCGGGTGTCCGAGCTGGTCCGCGCCAATGTCGAGGACTTCTACACCAACGACGGTGTCCGCTACTGGCGCATCTTCGGCAAGGGGGGCCGCACGCGCGACGTCCCGCTGCCTCAGGCTGTGGCCGAGGCTCTCGACGCTTACCTGGAGCGTGGCCGGCCGCTGGTGGCCGAGCGGGCCGTCGGTTCCGACGGCAAGGCGTTGCTGTTGTCGTGGCGGGGCCGGCGCCTGGCTCGCGGCGCGGTGCAGGGGGTGATCGATCGGGTGCAGGCCCGCGTCGACCCGGCTCAGCGCCGTTCGGTCACTCCGCACGGTTTACGGCACACGACGGCCACTCACCTGCTGGCCGACGCGGTCGACATGGACGCCGTGCGCCGGGTCCTGGGCCACAGTGACCTGTCGACGCTGGGCCGCTATCGTGACGAGCTGCCGGGTGAGCTTGAGGTGGCGATGCGCATCCACCCGCTGCTGCGCGAGCCGAACCGGGGCGGCTGACCTGCCGGGGTCGCGGCTTCGCGCGCCGAGCGGGGGGCGCGGCGTGGTGGCGTCGGTCCGGGATGTCCCGTCGTGACCGGCCCGGCGGCGCCTGCTCGCAGGAAGCCGGCTACTGGAGTGGCAGGGCGTGGCGTGCGGCGACCTGGCGGATCTCCTCCAGCGGGTACGGCGTCGTCCTGCTCTCCCTCTGCAGGGCGTGGTAGAAGTCGTTCAGCACGGTGGCCAGCGGGCTGTGCCGCGACAGCAGGGCCGCGACCTCGCCCGGCACGCCGGCCGGCCGCTCCCCCGCCGCCCAGCCCCGCACCAGGACGCGGCGTCCCGGCCAGTCGGCGCCGTGGAAGGCGCCGGCGAGCCAGTTCACCAGGTACGTCAGCGTGTAGGTGCGGTCGAAGGTGAGGTGCCGGTGGTAGAAGAGCTGTTCGGCCGGCGACAGCTCGAACCGGGTCGAGGTGGCCTGCCCGAAGTCGGTCAGGTAGACGCGGCGCCCGTCGGTGAGGATGTTGTCGAAATGCGCGTCGAAGTGCAGCAGGCCGCCCGTGTTGAGGAAGGACACGGCCGCACGCACTCCCTGGTCGGCCAGGGCGCAGGCGCGGTCGGCGTCGCCCGCGCGCACGCGTTCCTGCAGCCACTGGTTCAGGTTGCGGGGAATGTACTCCAGGAAGAGTGTCAGGCTGGCCGGGGCCTGTGCCAGCGCTTCGAGGCGGCGGCGTACGCCGGGCGCGCCCTCCCAGAAGGTGACCGCCTGATCGACGTCGGCCGGGTCCGTGTACGGCGGGGCGGGCTCGGCCTCGGGCAGTACCCGCCAGTGATACAGCAGCGGGAAGCCGCCGAAGCGGCCCTTCAGCACCCACTCGGTGGTCATGGTGTGCGCGGCCAGTTCGCGCCAGGCGCCGAAGCGGGGTGAGCCGATGCCGTACTGGCAGAACGGCGGCAGCCCGAACAGGTCGGCCGTCGAGTGCGGGTGGCGTAGTTCGGGTTCGGTGAGGGGGACGCGTTTGACGAAGACCGAGGTGCCGTCGACCTCGAGCCGTGCGGAGGTCCCGCCGATGCCGGTGCCGAGGGGCACGGCCTGGCGTTCCAGGAGCCTGGCCAGTCGCCGGTCGTCGTAGCGGGCCATGGTCCGGGAAACGTGGCCGTGGGTGGCCAGCCGCGCGTCCATCATCATGATCACTTTACCGGGCCGATGAGGGCCGCCCTCCGTGATCCCCGGTGCCCTGCTTCACGCGCGCGCCGACGGTCGGCGGCTCGGCGGGAATGTCCGGCCGCACATGGGCGGCACCCCGGCAGGCCGCGGGCGCGTGTCGCGTGAGCGCCGGGGGTGAGCGGCTCTTGCGTTCCCTCGCCGCGGGACGGATCATGCGAGCAACGTGATCTTCGTGCTGTTCCCGTTCGAGGAAGGACGATTCATGATCCGTCGCGTCCTGGCCGCCGCGGCCCTGACCACCGCGGCGTTCGCCACCGTGCCGACCGGCGCGCAGGCCGCCCCCGCCTGCCGAGCCGGCTACATGTGCAACACGCAGTACTACTCCGACGCCGCCCACACCAACCTCGTCGGGGTCAAGACGGAGTTCTGCGACGGCGAGGTCTCCACCTGGGGCCGGCTCAGCGGTTACATCGTCTGGTCCACCAGCCCCTGCAACTGACGCGCTCCCGTTCCGGCCGGGCGCGGGTGACCGTCCCCGCCCGGCCGGAGCCACGTCCGCGGCCGGGCGGCCGCACGATGGGGCGGTTCAGGCGGGCCGGGGCGAGGCGGGCCAGCCGGATTCGAGAAGGTCGAAGATGGCGTCGAGCGCGGCCCGGGGGTCGGGTTCGGCGCCCGCGAGGTCGGGGATCTCCAGGACGTAGCGGGCCAGGGCGCGGACGGTCATGTCGCGGGGGTCGCGGCCGCTGTCGGTGGCGATGGCCTCGGCCAGGGCCGCCTCGGCGGCGATCCACAGCTTGCGTGAGTACTCCCGCAGGGCGGGTGTGGCGACGATCAGGTCGCGTTTGCGCCGCAGTTCGGGCGGCAGATCGGTGCTGAAGGGCCCCCGGGAGGCCAGGCAGCGGCGCAGGGCCTGCAGCACCGGCTGGCCGGGGGGCCGCTCGCGGACGGCGGCGACCAGCCACAGGCCGCGCTCGGCGCCGTCGTCGAAGATCAGCGCTTCCTTGCCGTCGGGTACGTGCGCGAACAGGGTGGCGACGGAGACGTCGGCCTCCTCGGCGATCTGGGCGACGGTGACGCGGTCGTAGCCGTGCTCGCCGAACAGCCGCAGGGCCGCCTGCGACAGCGCCTGGCGGGTCTGTGCCTTCTTGCGCTCGCGGCGCCCCATCGTCGTCGCCATGCCCCCATCGTAGCGATACCTGAAACGCATACGAATCCATAATGACTATATTTTCGTAGTAACTTCAGGTTCTCTGTGTGGGGAGACATGCCATGACATCCGCTGCCACCTCCTGGGACGTACGGCGCCTGCCGCGCGCCGACGGCAAGAACGTCCTGGTCACCGGCGGCAACGCCGGCATCGGGTACTTCGTCGCCGAACAACTCGCCGGCACCGGCGCCACCGTCGTCCTCGGCTGCCGCGACACCGCCAAGGCCCGCGCCGCCCACGACGCGATCCGCGCCCGCGTCCCCGGCGCCCGCGTCCGCCACATCCGCCTGGATCTGGCCGAACTGTCCTCGCTGGACGCCTCCGTCGACGCCCTGGGACTGCACACCCTGGACGCGGTCGTCTGCAACGCCGGAGTGCTGCTCGACCAGCCGCCACGGCGCCAGAGCGCCGACGGCCACGAGCTGATGTTCGCCACCAACCATCTGGGCCACTACGCGCTGGTCTCACGGCTCCTGCCGCTGCTGACGGCCACACCCGCGAGCCGCGTCGTCACCACCGGCAGCTTCACCGCGAAGTCCGCCGACCTCGACCTCGACGACCTGCAGAGCACGCGCGACTACCGGCCCAAACGCACCTACGCACGCTCCAAACTCGCCCAGATGCTCTTCGGCTTCGAACTCGACCGCCGCCTGCGCGCCGCCGGCAGCACGACGCGCAGCGTGGTCACCCACCCCGGCGGCGCGCTCGACTGCCTGACCCCCGCACGCCCGCCCGTCCACCGCCGCCACGCCGGCCGGCGACTGTGCGCCCTGCCGGCCGGCCTGCTCCTGCAGGGCAAGCAGGCCGCCGCCTGGCCCGCCGTACGGGCCGTGCTCGACCCGTCGGTACGCGGCGGCCAGCTGTGGGGGCCCCGGATGTTCGGGATCCGCGGCCTGCCCACCCTCGAACCCGTCCGCGGCCGCCTGGCCGACACCGAACTCGCGGCGCGCCTGTGGACGGCCACCGCCGCCCTGACCGGCCTCGATCCGAGCCCGGACCTCAGCTGAGCCGCCCCTCCACCAGCCGCCGTCACCGTGGTCCGCCGGCCCGCCGGAAGGCGGCGCGGTAGTGGCTCGGGCGTCGTCCGGTGTGCCGGGCGAACAGGGCGGCGAAGGTGCCGGGATCGCCGTACCCGACCGCGGCGCTGATGCTCGCCACCGTGCGGTCCGTGCTCTCCAGCAGGTGGCGGGCGCGACGGACCCGCGCGGCCTGCAGGTACGCGAGCGGGCTCTGCCCGGTCTCCCGCGCGAAGCGCCGCAGCAGCGTCCGCGTGCTGACCTTGAAGGCGTCCGACAGCGCCGCCAGGTCGTATCGGGCGGCCAGATCCTGGTCGAGGCGCCGCATGACCTGGTGGGAGAACGCGTTTCCCGGCCGCGCGAGCAGGCGCGCGTCGACGTAGGGGGCCTGCGACGAGCGCGCGTCGTCCAGGAGCGCCACCCGCGCGGTCGCCCGCGCCACGCCGGCGCCGCTGTGCCGGCGGATCAGGTCCAGCGCGAAGTCGTACATGGCGCTGAAGGCCGCCGTCGTCGTCACCCCCGTGTCGGTGACGACCAGGCACTCGGGCCGCACGTCGGCCTCGGGGCAGCGCCGAGCCAGCTCGTCCGCGTGGAGCCAGGCCGTCGTGGCGCGGCGCCCGCGCAGCAGGCCGGCCTCGGCCAGCAGGAACGCACCGACACAGATCGACACGACGACACCGCCCGCGGCGGCGTGCGAGCCGATCGCCGCGATCTCCAAGGCCAGGGGCGCCAGCTTCGCGTCCACCTCCAGGCCCGCAACGAGCTCCAGGCCCGGCACGATGAGGACGTCGACCTCGCGCAGCGGTGAGACGTCCAACGCCGCGCCACCTGAGGCGGCGACGCGGCGGCGGGGCGAGACGATCGACACCTCGTACCCGCCGCTGCCGGGTCCGGCGACGTGCGTGGCCATCGTCAGCAGGTCGGGGACGCCGAACACCTCGGAGGCGAAGCAGCCCGGATAGGCCAGGACACCCACTCGCAACGCGCCCACAAGCTCGCCTCCCCCACCCGTCGCCTGTGGCGAGATTACCCGCACACCTGGCGATCCCGCCTCTGACGGCGTGCGGGGCCGCCGGTCCAGGCTGTCACCATGAACGCTGCCCGCGGACCACGCGACGACATGATCACGGACTTCTCGCGCCTGCTCGTGGAGGTGGAGGGGGTGGTCAAGACGGTGTACACCGGCGGCCGCGGGCCGGCCGTCGTCATGATGCCGGAGATGCCCGGCATCAGTCCTGACGTCCTTCGGCTCGCGCGATGGATACGCGATGCGGGCTTCACCGTCCATGTTCCCTCACTCTTCGGCACCGACGGCGCCTATCCCACGGCTGAGGACGGCAGGCAGGTCGTGCGCCGCGCGTGTGTCAGCGCCGAGTTCCGCGCGTTCGCCGGGGGCGGCACCAGCCCGGTCACCGCGTGGCTGCGTGGACTGGCCCGCCAGGCCCACGCCGCGTGCGGCGGCCCGGGAGTCGGCGCGATCGGGCTGTGCTTCACCGGCAACTTCGCCCTCACCATGACGCTGGAGCCCGCTGTCATCGCCCCCGTGGTCAACCACCCGTCGCTGCCGCTGGACGACCCCGCCGGACTGGAGCTCAGCGAGGAGGACGCGCGCGCGGTCCGCGAGCGGGTCGCGCGCGACGGGCTGAAGGTGCTCGCCTACCGCTTCGAGGGCGACCGCTGGTGCACCGGCCGGCGCTTCGCCGCCTACCGGGCGCTGCTCGGCGACGCCTTCGACGGCCGTGTCCTTCCCGACAGCGCCGCCAACCCCAGCCCTCCCCCGTTCTTCGCCGACGTGGTCGAAACCCCCCACAGCGTCGTCACCGCCCACCTCCTCGACCAGGACGGGCATCCCACGCTGAACGCCAGGGACGAGATCATCGCCTTCCTGACCGACCGGTTGAACCCGTCCGCACCCCGCGCGAGGCGATCCGGCTGAACGACCGGGCTCAGCGGATCACGTCGGGCTCAGCAGGTCACGCCGGGCTCAGCGGGTCACGGCGGTCTCCCGCTCCACGCGCGACAGCTTCTCGGGATTGCGCACGTGGTAGGCGCCGGTGACGTAGCCGTTCTCCACGCGCACCGCCACCACCCCGTCGACCTGCCCGTCGACGCGTACGAGCAGCCCCGGGCCGCCGTTGATCTGCACCAGCTCGACCGACCTGTGCGCGTCCCGCTTCCACCAGCCCACCGCCAGCAGGCGAGCCACGTTGTCGATCCCCACCACGGGCCGCAGCAGCGCGTGCCGGATCCCGCCGCCGTCGCTGAGGGCGACCACGTCCGGCGCGAGCACGTCGAGCAGGCTCTGCAGGTCGCCGGTCTCCACCGCCCGCTGGAAGGCCCGCAGCGCGGCCCGGTGCTCGGCGGGCGAGCCGGGGCCGCGCGGCCGGCGCGCGGCGACGTGCGCGCGTGCCCGGTGGGCGATCTGGCGGACCGCGGCCGGGCTCTTGCCGACGGCCCCGGCGATCTCCTCGTAGTCCAGGCCGAACACCTCGCGCAGCACGAACACCGCCCGCTCGGTCGGCTGGAGGGTCTCCAGCACCAGCAGCATCGCCATGGAGACACTGTCGGCCAGCTCGACGTCCTCGGCCACGTCGGGCGCGGTCAGCAGCGGCTCGGGCAGCCACGGCCCGACGTAGGACTCCTTGCGCCGGCCGAGCGTGCGCAGCCGCTTCAGCGCCTGCCGGGTGGCGATCCGGACCAGGTACGCGCGCTGGTCCAGCACCTGGCCCAGGTCGACGCCCATCCACCGCAGCCAGCTCTCCTGCAGGACGTCCTCGGCGTCGGCGGCCGAGCCGAGCAGCTCGTAGGCCAGGGTGAACAGCAGGTTGCGGTGGGCGACGAACGCCTCGGTGGCCGGGTCCATGCGGCTGTCACGAGCGAGGTCCATGCCCATACGATCCCGGCTCCTGCCGCAGTGTGACACCCGCGGCCGGTGGCCTATGTCACACCGGCCCGGCTGTCACACGCGGCGGCCCACCGGGATCTCTTGCCCGTACCGCACGACACCACGAGCAAGGAAGTCTCCACCATGTCCACCATGTCCACACCCACGCCGACCGGCCCGCGCTCGCGCATGCCCAGCCCGCTGCCCTTCCTGCCCGAGATGGCGGAGGTGGGCGAAGGGCTGCACAAGGCCCTGCGCAACAGTGCGATCCCGGCGACGACCATCGCCCTGCTGCAGCTGCGCGCCGGGCAGCTGCTCGGCAGCACGTACTTCACCATCCGGGAGACGGCGAACCTGCGCGGGATCGGCGAGTCGCAGGAGCGCATCACCGCCGTGGCCACCTGGCGGGACGCCACCTGCTTCACCGCCGCCGAACGGGTCGCGCTGGAGCTCGTGGAGGCGGTCCTCACCCCGAACCCGTCCGGGGAACGCGTCCCCGACGAGCTGTATGCCAGGGCGGCCGAGCACTACGACGACAAGGCGATGTGGTCGCTCATCATGGCGATCGCCCACATCGGCTTCTTCACCCCCGCGGCGCTCATCGCCAAGCCGATCCCCGGCATGCCCCCGGGTCAGAACTACAGCGCGTGAGAAAGGCACCCAGCATGACCATCACCACGTTCGCGGTCGCCGGAGCGACCGGACGGCTGGGACGCCACGTCGTCGAGGTCCTGGCCGAGCGGGGGCACCGGGTGGTGCCGATGTCGCGGGCCACCGGCGTGGACGTCATCACCGGCGACGGCCTGGCCGAGGCGCTCACCGGCGTGGACGTCATCGTCGACGTCGCCTCCTGGCACGCCTCCGAGCAGGAGGCGGCGACGGAGTTCTTCCGCACCTCGGCCCGCAACCTGCACGCGGCGGGCCGCAAGGCGGGAGTCGCCCGGATCGTCGCGGCGTCCATCATCGGCGTCGACAAGGCCACCACGGGTTTCCTGGCCGCCAAGAAGGTGCACGAAGAGGTCCTTTCGGCCGGGCCGCTGCCGGTCCGCATCCTGCGGGCCGCGCAGTTCCACGAGTTCGTCGGCCAGCTCCTGGACTGGCAGCCGGGCGACGTGGCCCACATCCCGGCCTTGCCCACCCAGCTCGTGGCCTGCCGCACCGTGGCCGAGGAACTGGTCGGCCTCGCGCTCGACCCGGAGGCGCCCGCTCCGGGAACGCCGATCCCCGAGATCGCCGGACCCCGCGAGGAGACCATGGCGCGCGCGGCCCGGCTCCTCGGCGCCCGCCGGGGCGTCAAGGTCGTCGGCGTCGACGGCTCCGGCATGCCCGACGCCGAGCTCGCCGCCGGCGGCGCCTTCCTGCCCGGCCCGCACGCCAAGCTCGCCGGACCCACCTTCCAGGAGTGGCTCGACACCCAACCCTGAACCCGGCCGTACGGCCCAGCGAGAACGCCGCGTCCCTGCCATGCCCGCGCACGGGCATGGCAGGGACGCACGAAGCGGGTCAGCCGGGTACGGCGGGTGTGACGCGGTCGGCCAGCCGGTCCAGGGAGACGCCGAGCACGTCGGCCAGCGCCGCGATGGTGAAGAACGCCGGCGTGGCGATGCGACCCGTCTCGATCTTGCGGAGCGTCTCGGCCGACATGCCCGCCGCGGCGGCGACCTCGACGATGCTGCGCTCGCCCCGCGCCAGGCGCAGGGTCACGCCGAGCTGCTCGCCGCGCAGCCGCTCCTCGGGTGTCAGCGGTGGCCGTACCATGTCTCCATCCTACAGCGCGGTATAAGAATACCGGTATAGTTATCGCCATGGTTGAGATCAAAACCGCCGCCGAACTCGACGCCATGCGCGAAGCCGGCCGCATCGTCGCCCGAGCCATCCAAGCCGTCGCCCACCACGCCACACCCGGCACACGCCTCGACGAACTCGACGAAATCGCCGCCACCGTCATCGCCGAAGCCGGCGCCACCCCCGCCTTCCTCGGCTACCACCCGCCCTTCGCCCCCACGCCCTACCCGGCGGTCATCAGCACCTCCGTCAACGACGTCATCGTCCACGGCATCCCCACCGCCTACCGGCTGCGCGAAGGCGACGTGCTCAGCATCGACTGCGGCGCCTACCTCGACGGATGGGCCGGCGACAGCGCCACCACCATCACCATCGGACCCCCGTCGCCGGCCGACGCCACCCTCATCGAGGCCACCGCCCGAGCCCTCGACAACGCCATCGCCGCCGCCGTCCCCGGAAACCGCATCGGCGACATCAGCCACGCCATCGCCACCACCGCCCGAGCCGCCGGCTACGGCTACCCCCTCGACTTCGGCGGCCACGGCATCGGCCGCCACATGCACGAAGACCCCCACGTCGCCAACCACGGCCGGCCCGGCCGCGGCCTGCCCCTACGCCCCGGCCTCGTCCTGGCCCTCGAACCCATGTTCATCGCCGGAGGAGCCCACCGCTACCGCACCGCCCCCGACGGCTGGTCCCTGACCACCCACGACCGAAGCCGCGCCGCCCACGCCGAACACACCGTCGCCATCACCGACGACGGCCCCCGCATCCTCACCCTGCCCTGACCCTCGCTCCGGCGCTGCGGCACACCTCCCGGGCCCAGGCGGCCGCCCGCCCGGCAACCGCACACCCGCCGCCGCCACACTGACGCATCGCGACGGCGGGACACCCGGCGACCTCAGCCCAGCCGCACCGGCTGACGCAGCACCGTCCGCGGCCGCGGATCGTCCAACGGCGTCAGATACACCTCATGATGCGGCCCGTTCGGCACCAGAGCACGCTCCGCCATGAACTCCTCCATCACCTTCAACGTCACGTACTCCTCGCTGAACGGCCCCTCATGCAACGCCTCCACGCACAACCCCTCCGTGTACGTCACCACCCGCACCCGATCCACCGCCGAACCCGGCGAACGCACCGACTCCCGCGCCGCCTCCACCGCCCCCGGCTCCGGCGCGCCCGCCAGCGGCAGCATCAGATGCCAGCGCCACAGCTCCCGCTCCACCTCCAGGCCCGGCCGCGGGTCCTCCACCCACCACTGCCCCTCCAGCGGGCCCGCCGGCCCGCCCATCCCCCCGGCCACCGCGAACAGCGCCCCGATCGCCGCCAGATGCTCAGCGCCGCCCGGCGCCCCCATCCCCGTGACGCTCAGACACGTCGCCGGACCGTACGTCTTCAGCTCCACCAGCATGGCTCCTCCTCCAGAGGGATCATCAGATGAGTCACGAGCTCCTCAGGCGCCGTGACGGACGGATCCGACACGTACACCTCACGGACCGGCCCCCGAACCGCGTGGCGCCGCTCCGCGCACCACGCCAGCACCGCATGAGCGGTCAAGCCGATCTGGTCATAAGGCCCCACATGCGTCGCGCACGCGAACGCACCCCCGGCCAGCACCTCCACCCGCCCCCCGGCCGGCAGCGCCCCCGACGGCGCCCGCTCCACCAGCAGAGCGGCCGCCACGTCCATCCCCTCCTGCATGTCCAGCGGGAACAACCCCACCAGCCGCACCGCCGCCCCCGGCGCCACCTGCTCCGCACCGCCGCCCGAAGATCCACCCCCGGAAGAACCCGTCGCCCCGACGAACTCCAGCAGCCGCGCCATCCCCGCCGACGTCGCCCGCGCCACGTCGGCCTCCCCGGACGCCCATTCGCGCACCACCACCGCCAAGCGCGCCGGCTCCACCACCACCCGCACCTCAGCCGACGGCAACCCCCGCGCCATGACCCGCTCCAGCGACGCCAGCGCGCGACGCCGCCGCGCCAGCTCCGCCTCCAGCCCCTCGCGCACCGACTCCAGCGCCTCAGCAGACCCGTCCAGCACCTGCGCGATGACCGCCAACGGCACATCCATCGACCGCAGCAACCCGATCGACAACGCCGCCCGCGCCTGCGACGCCCGGTAATACCGATAACCGGTCGCCTCGTCCACCCACGCCGGCGCCAGCAGCCCCAGCTCCCCGTAGTGCCGCACCTGCTTGACGCTCAACCGGCCCAGCCGCGCGAACGCCCCGATCGGCAACAACTCCTCGTCGTCCACGCCCCACAGCATGGCCTCTCCCCCCATGGGAGAGTCCACCCGCCGGACGGCACACCCGCCGACCGGCCACAACCGGCTCCGACCGGCTTGAACCTCACGCCACGTCAGGGTGCAAGGTAGGCCCATGAGCCTCTCCGTCGGACAGGTCGCCAAACTCGCCGGCGTCACCGTCCGCACCCTGCACCACTACGACGAGATCGGCCTGCTCACCCCCGGCGAACGCACCCACGCCGGCTACCGCCGCTACACCGACGCCGACCTCATCCGCCTCCAGCAGATCCTCCTCTACCGCGAACTCGGCTTCCCCCTCGACGAGATCGCCGTCATCCTCGACGCCCCCCACACCGACGAACTCACCCACCTGCGCCGCCAGCACGAACTCCTCACCCGCCAAGCCCACCGGCTCAACGAAGTGATCAACGCCGTGGAACGCGCCCTCAACGCCCACACCCTCCAGATCTCCCTCACCCCCGAGGAACGCTTCGAGATCTTCGGCGCCTTCCGCCCCGAAGACCACACCCCCGAAGTCGAACGCCGCTGGGGCGCCACCCCCCAGTACGCCGAAAGCCGCCGCCGCGTCGCCACCTACACCCAGGCCGACTGGCTGCAGCTCAAAGCCGAAGCCGCCGCCCTCCTCGACGACCTCACCGCCGCCTTCAAAGCCGGCGTCCCCGCCGACAGCGACCACACCATGGACCTCGCCGAACGCCACCGCGGCCACATCAGCCGCTGGTTCTACCCCTGCACCCCCGACATCCACCAGGGCCTCGGCGACCTGTACGTCACCGACCCCCGCTACACCACGACCTTCGACCGCCACGCCCCCGGCCTGGCCGCCTACCTCCGCCTGGCCATTCACGCCAACGCCACCCGCCACCCCGCCTGAGCGGCGCCCTCTATACGATCGGCTCGATCTTCCGACCAGCCCCAGGAGCCGACCCGATGACGCCGCCGCCCGCCCGGCCCGCCCACCAGCGCAAACACGACACCCTGCACCGGCTGGAGCACGACGTCGACGCCTGGGTCGCCACCGCCGACCCCGGCACCGGCGAGCCGTACATGGTGCCGCTGTCCTTCCTGTGGGACGGCGCCACCCTCCTGCTCGCCACCGCCGCCGCCAGCCCCACCGCCGCCAACCTCCAGGCGAACGGCAAGGCCAGGCTCGGCCTCGGCACCACCCGCGACGTGGTGCTCATCGAGGGCACCGTCGAGACCCTGCGCATGGCCGACCTCTCCACGCAGGCCGGGGACGCCTTCGCCGCCAAGACCGGCTTCGACCCGCGCGAGCTCGCCAGCCCGTACCTGTACTTCCGCGTGCGGCCACAACGCGTCCAGGCGTGGCGCGAGGTCAACGAGCTCGACGAGCGTGACCTGATGACCGGCGGCCGCTGGCACGTCGAGTAGAGCCTCGCGCACGCCCATCACCGGCGGCCGTACCGGCGTCGCCGGCATCCCCGCTACGCTCGTCCTCGCCGGCGGGGTCCCGCTCGTCCCCGGTGGCGCCCCCGTAGCGGGCGCCGGCCGGCTCCGCTGACCGGCGCGAGGAGGACAAACCGTGCTCGACGACGAACTGCTGGCCGCTGCCGCGCGAGGCGACGTCGCGGCCGTCCGCGACGCGCTGGCCGCCGGGGCGGACATCGAGGCCCGCGACGGGCGGCGCCGCACCGCCCTGCTGCTGGCCGCGGCGGCCGACCACGTCGAGGTGGCCAAGGCGCTGGTCGCCGCCGGCGCCGACCCGAACGCCCCCGACGACCGGCACGACACCCCCTGGCTGGTCACCGGGGTCACGGGAAGCGTCGCGATGCTCAGGACGCTCCTGCCGGCCGGCCCGGACCTGACCATGCGCAACCGCTACGGCGGCGTATCCCTCATACCCGCCTGCGAGCGCGGTCACGTGGACTACGTCCGCGAGGTGCTCACCACCGGCATCGACGTCGACCACGTCAACGACCTGGGCTGGACCGGCCTGCTGGAGGCCGTCATCCTCGGCGACGGAAGCCGCCCGTACCAGGAGATCGTCCGCCTGCTCGTCGCCGCCGGAGCCGACGTCGACCTCCCCGACCGCGACGGCGTCACCCCGCTCGCCCACGCCACCGCCAAGGGCCAGAGCGAGGTGGCCGCCCTGCTCGTCGCCGCCGGAGCGCGGCAGGGCCCGCCGGCGGTGCTCTAAGATCACGGGCCTATGAGCCACCTGCCCACGCTGTCCGCCACGCAGATCCCCTCGCCACGACTCCTGCTGCGCACGGCCGTGCACGACAGCGACCGCGAAGGACTCATCGAGCTCGCCACCGATCCCGAGGTCCGGGCACACCTCGGCGGTCCCCGGCCGCGCGGCGAGGTCGAACAGCACGTGGACGCGGTCCTGGCCGCCGGGGCCACCTCCAGGCCTGGCAGCTACATCATCGCCGACACCACGACGAACCAGGTGATCGGGACGTTGACGCTCGCCCGCCGCTCGCGCGACAACCCCGGGCATGTCACCGAAGACGGCGAAGAACTGGAGCTCGGCTATGTGCTGCGGCGCGCCGCATGGGGCTCGGGGCTGGCGTTCGAGGCCGCGACGGCGGCGTTGCGTGCCGCGGCCGGCGAACTCCCCGACCAGCCGGTGGTGCTCGTGACCCAGAGCGCGAACACGCGCTCCCTGAGACTCGCCGCCCGCCTCGGCTTCCGCCCCGTCAGCACGTTCGAGGAGTTCGGCGCCGAGCAGACCCTCTGCACCGCCCCCCTGTCCCTGTTCCGGCTCTGATCATGGCGGGCAAGCGCGCCGCCCGGGCCGCACGAGCCGCACGGTCGATCGACGTGACGGACCTTCCCGAGGACCTCGTCGCGCTCATCGACGCCCTGGAGCCCGGCGAGGAACTGCTCATCACGCGCGACGGCGAGTCGATCGCGGCCCTGTCCAGCACCGTTCGCGTGCTGCACGGCACCGTCGTCGATCCCGTCACCGCGGAGCAGGCCGACGAACCACCCGCGATCGACTACGACGACGTGACGGTCGTCGCCACCGCGATGAAGCTGTCGGCCTCGGCTCGCGTGTCGCTGTCTGCCCAGCTCGGCTCCGACTACGTCGTGCTCGACATGCACGCGGCTCCCACGACGGCCGACGTGCTGCTGACGCCGCCGGTCAGCCCCCAGCTGATCGCCTCCCTGCGGTCGATGTTCCCCCAGGCCCGCGTCATCGTCACCGAGATCGAGGACGACGAGCTCGGAGTCGACTACTACGGCCCGGTCCGGCGCCTGCTCGACGCCGGCGCGCAGGCGTATCTGCCGCCGGCCACCATCCCGCGTCTGGCCAGGCAGCTCGACCACGCCCTCACCCAGCTGCGCCCGAGCCTCGGCGAGGCCACCACACCGCTGGAGATCGAACCCGCCACGCGCCCACCCGCCGACACCCCGGATGAGGAAGGCCGCTGATCGAGGTCATGGCCGTCGTCGTCCCCACCCCGGCCGCCACCGCACCACGGCCTTGCCCGCCCTGAATCCGGGCACCTGGGCAGCTCAGGCGAGCCGGGCGGCGTCAGGGGCCGGCGGCGACTCGGCCGCCGGCGGGAGGGCCGCGGCGATGCAGTCGAGGACGCGCCGGAGCCCGCACCGGAACTGCTCGTCGCGGCTCAGGTGCGGCTGACGCGCCTCCATCACGATCTTGGTGAAGATCGGGTACTCGCCGCTCTTCACCAGCCGGTCGATGTACGGGTAGCTGCGCGCCATCCACTCCGCCTCGCTGAGCCCGCTGCGGCGAAATTCCCTCGCCGAGCTGATCTCCTCGCGGACGGTGCCCTCGATGTAGCCGTTGAGCATGGCCATGAGGCCGAGGTTCTCGTCGATGGAGACGAAGGCGTCGAGCACTCCCATCAGCCGTTCGACGAGAAGCAGCTGGTTGGGGCCGAAGCTCGGCAGTGACCGCTGCACGGTGGCGATCCACGGGTGCCTCAGCCACATGGCCCGCAGCCCCTCGGCGTAGCGGGTCAGGTCGGCGCGCCAGTCGCCCGAGGGCATGCCCGTGACGTCGATCTCGCCCATCAGCCGGTCGGCCATGAGCTCGACCAGGTTGTCGCGGCTCGGGACGTACCGGTAGAGCGACATCGCGCCGGCGCCGATCTCGGCGGCGATCCGCCGCATGGTGGCGGCCTCCAGCCCTTCGGCGTCGGCGATCCGGACCGCCGCCTCGGTGATCTGCGCGCGGCTGTAGGCCGGCTTGGGCCCGCGGGCCGGGCGCTCGGGCCGCATCCAGATGTTGACGTACTCGGCGTCGGTCACCGTCCCACCTCCTTGTTGCGTACATAGTACCCAATGGTTTAGCGTGACCGCCGTAACCGCGTACAAAGTACCCAGTGGAGGGGTCATGCCAGAACCGATCGTGCTCGCCGAAGGACTGCGCAAGTCCTTCGGCGACACCCACGCCCTACGAGGCCTCGACCTCACCATCCCGAAAGGAACCATCTGCGGCGTACTCGGGCCCAACGGCGCCGGCAAGACGACCGCGGTACGCATCCTGGCCACCCTGTCCGACCCCGACGCCGGACACGCCCGCATCGCCGGATACGACGTCGTCCGCGACGCCGGCCAGGTCCGCGCCAGGATCGGGCTCGCCGGCCAGTACGCCGCCGTGGACGACAAGCTCACCGGCCGAGCCAACCTGCGCATGTTCGCACGCCTGTCCCACCTGCCCCGGCGCCAGGCACACCGGCGAGCCGACGAACTCCTCGAACGCTTCGGCCTCACGGACGCCGCCGACCGCCAAGTCGCCGGCTACTCCGGCGGCATGCGACGCCGCCTCGACCTGATCACCAGCCTCATCCTGCGCCCCCAGGTCCTCTTCCTCGACGAGCCGACCACCGGCCTCGACCCACGCAGCCGCGGCGAGATCTGGGACAACATCCGCGAACTGGTCACCGACGGCACCACCGTGCTGCTCACCACGCAATACCTCGACGAGGCCGACCACCTCGCCGACGACATCGCCGTCGTCGACCACGGACACGTCATCGCCACCGGCACACCCGACCAACTCAAAGCCACCATCGGCGACCGCCTCGACGTCGTCCTCCAAGACCCCGACGCCCTCAACCAGGCGGCAACCGTGCTCAAAGCCCTCACCACCACCGAACCCACCACCACCGGCGCCGACCGGCTCAGCGTCGCCCTGCCGGGCGGCAGCCTCAAGCTCGCCGACGTCGTCCGCGAACTCGACCGCGCCGAAGTGGCCGCCGCCGACGTACGACTGCGCCGCCCCACCCTCGACGAGGTGTTCCTGCGCCTCACCGACCGCAAGCAGACCGTCCGATGACCGCCCTCACCGCACCCCTGGACCGCCTGCGCTGGACACTCACCGACGGCCTCACCCTGGTCGGCCGCGAACTGGCCCGGCTCCGGCAAGAGCCCGGGCAGATCGTCGCCGCGCTCCTCTTCCCGGCCGTCATGGTGGTGCTCTTCGGCTACGTCTTCGGCAGCGCCATCCGCGTACCCGGCGGCGGCGACTACCGCGAATACCTCATGCCCGGCCTGTTCGCCATGGTGACCTTCTCCGCATGGCTGGGCGTCATGACACGGACAGCCTCCGACGCCTCCCGCGGCGTGATGGACCGCTTCCGCTCCATGCCGATGGCGCGCCTGGCGGTGCCGTTCGGACAGACCGGCGCCGACCTGCTGACCGGCCTGCTCATGCTGACCGTCATGGTCACCGCCGGCCTGCTGGTGGGCTGGCAGCCGCACCGCGGCCTGATCCCCACCACGCAGGCGTTCCTGCTGATGATCCTGCTGCGGTACGCACTGAGCTGGGTGGGCGTCTACGTCGGCCTGGCCGTCAAGAACGACCAGATCGCCGACGCGCTGGTGCCACTGGGCCTGCCGTTCACGATGCTGTCCAACGCGTTCGTCCCCACCGGCGGCATGCCGCCCTGGCTGCGCCTGCTCGCCGACTGGAACCCCGTCAGCGCACTTACCGCCGCCACCCGCGAACTGTTCGGCAACCCCGGAGCCCCGTCCGCAACTGCGGCCTGGCCACTCGCACATCCGGTGACCACCGTCCTGCTCTGGTCGGCCACGCTGCTGGCGATCTTCGTCCCGCTGTCACTGCGCGCCTACACCCGACAAGGACGCTGAACGCTTCAGACAGCTGAACGCTTCAGACATCCGCAGACCCCACGCGCTCTCCCGGCGAGCCGCCTCCACCGCCTCCAGCCCGCGACGCGGCCGCCAGCACCGCGTTCGCCAGCATGCGCGCGGGCGAGTCCTGAACACGGCCCAGCCTGGCCTTCCACGGCCCGCCGTCCCCCCGGCCCAGGCCGAAGCCCAGCAGCACCTCCAGGTAGCCGATGTCGTCACCACCGACCCCCCGGTTGTGAAGCACCCGGCCGTCGTTGGCGTCCGCCCCCGCCGCCAGCAGCACCCGCGCCACCCCCACCGCGTCCACCTGCGCCACCCGCGACAAGGCCGGATACACCAGCGGCTCCCAGCCGAAAGGGCCGCCGCACGCCCGGGCCGCCGCCGGATCGACCGCGATCACGCGGGCGATCCCCGCGGCGTCGCCGACCGCCGCCCTCGTCCACACGGACGCGCCCGCGATCTCAGGACGGGCCGCCAGCAGCCGCGTCGCGGCCTCGGCGCTCACGGGCCTTCCATAGACGAGGCAGGCCAGCCGCAGGAACTCGGTCTCCGGGTCGGCCGATGGACCCACCGCGCGCGGCCGGCGCACGGACGCGCCCACCATCCTCAGGTACGCCAGCTCGTGAACCCGTACTTACGGGCCACTGCCAGTTGCGCTCCGGCCAGCGCAACTCCGGCAACTCTCCCGGACACCACCCGTACGCCCGCAACAGCTGTTTGGCCTCGTCCCTCAGGTGGTCGAGGCTCGGGTTCTCAGGCAGACGGCTGGCCACGAAGACCTCCCTTTCGGATACGCCCGACGTCCGCGTCTTCGGCCGAAAAGGAGGAATGGCACCATGACCAGCAGCTTGCAACTCGGGTGGGCTGAGCCCTTTCCGCGGACCGGCTGCGTCCCGAGACGCCACCCGGAAGCGCACCCCAGTCCCTGCCCCCTAGGAGAACCAGTTGGCGCCGAGCTCCTGGATGGTCCTGCTGCCCCTGGGCACCAGCAGCGCCTCACTCAGCACCTGATTGACGCTCTTCGGCGAGTTGACCAGGGCGAACAGGAAGAACGAGCCGCCGTCGGCCGTCCGGAAACCGAACACCGAGCCATGACCGGCGAACGCGACGTACAACCCCTTGTTCACCGCGGGGAACGCCTTGCGGCTGTAGCTGTTCCTGGCCAGCCGATAGCCGGAGGCGCCTTCCTTCTTCCTCTCGTTGTTCCAGAAGTTCAGGTACTCCTTGGCCACCGCGCCCGCCATGGTGTTGTCCATGTCGGTGACATAGCCGTCGGCGTCCAGGCGCGGCTCGGGCATCCGCTGACCCCAGTGGATCGGCGTCGCGACGGCCAGCCTGAAGGACTGGCCGGGGGAGCGGAAGAAGGCCAGCACGTGCGGGCGGGCATGGCCCTTGGTGTCCCGGTAGGTCGCCTTCGCGATGAACCAGTCGCCGATCGAGGGTTGCCGCTCCGGCCGGGGCAGGTAGACCGCCGGGACGCCGGACAAGGTGATCGGCTTGTGCCCCGGCTTCCAGCCGAACGCCTCGTGGTTGCGTTCGAGCACGCCTTCGTACAGCGCCGCCTCCATGAACAGCGCATCGATCCGGTCGTTGCTCCGCCACCACTTGCGCTGCTTGAGCGTCGCGTTGTACTTGTCCACCCACGCCCGCATGGCCTGCCTGGCCTCGGGCGCGCCGAGCGCCGGCCGGGTCGCGGAGCGCGAGACCTCCGGCGAGGGGGACGGCGATGTGGCCCGCGAGGCCGCCGGAGCGGGCGTGCGCGCGGGCTGGCCCGCGGGCCGGGGGACCAGCCCCGGGACCACGCCGCAGCCGGACAGGCCCAACGCGACCACCGTGATCAGCAGCTTTCCGCGCACCAGCAACGTCCCCCAAGTTCCAGCAAAGAAAGTACAAAGCGAACTTATCGGACGCCCCGCCACGCGCGGACTCCCGCCTCAAGCCACCAGACCGAGCGCCGCCGCCGCCACCGCCCGCGCCCGCGACGGCGACATCAACACCTCCACCGAGTCCGCCACCTGATCCACACATCCCACCAACGGCAACCCCCTCACCACCGGATCCGACACCGCCTCCAGCAACGCCCGCGCGAACCGATCACCCCCGATCACCTGGAACGGCCGGTCATGAAAGGCCCGCACCCGCACATCCAGCTCCTCCGCCAACCCCAACCGGTTCTGCGTCGCCGCCACCCTCCCGTACGCCGCCGACAACCCCACCTCCCGCTCCCGCCACGACCGCGCCGCCAGCGCCCGCCCCAGCGACTCCCCCAACTCCACCGACCCCGGCATACGCGCCAACGCACTGCCCAGCCACTTGGCGTACGGCGGATACCGGCGGCGCAGCAACAGCGCCAGCCGCATCACCTCGCGCGCCAGCCGCGCGCCGACCACCGCCGAGCCCAACTCGTCCCCCACCTCACCACACCGGCCGGGGAACGGCTCCTCCTGAGCGATGCGCCGCCACTGACAGGCCAGCACATAACGCCACAGGTCACGCGGATACCACCGCAGCACCCCCCGCACCGCCTCCAGCCCGTCCGGCAGCCCGTCGTGGAACACCTCACCGCGTGTCACCTCGGCCAGCACCTGCCACGGCGACGACAACCAGTCCAGCGGCGACATCCCGCCCCGCGGGTCGAACCCCAGCCGCTCCGTCAGCCACTGCCCCAGCTCGGCCACCACCACGCCGGGCCGTACGACACCGTGGTAGCCGAACACCGTCGGCAGGCCGCGAAAACGCTCCGGCAGGCCCGCCACCACGCGCGCCCGCACGTCCTCCACCTCGCCGGCCGCCGCGAACACCAGCACCCGCGGCCCCCAGTCGTGGTCGGCGGAGCGGGCCGTGTCGAACGCGAGCACCTCCGAACCCGGCCCGATCAGCGCGGCGCTGTGCGGCACCGAGCCGACGAGCGGCGCGACGACCTCACCGTAGAAGGCCCGGGAAAGCTCGATACCTGGCACAAAATCGGACATCACTCCGACACTGTGCCTCACGGCGGGCTGCGGGCTCACCCGGTTTTTCGCCCGCGCGTTCGATGATGGGTTTTTTGATGGTGGGTGGGGTGGTTATCACCCCGGCCCACCGCCTTTACTTTGTAGATTTCATCGTACGTGAGTGGCCAGGACCCGCATGCGCCGGTAGCCGAGCCGCTCGTACACCCCGATCGCCGCCGGATTGTCGTCGTCCACCATGAGGGCCGCCCGCCCGTGGGCCGCCACGAGCCGTTCGCTCACCCATCGGCACACCCGCTCTGCCAGCCCACGGCCCCGCAGGGGCGCCGCCGTGGCCACCCCGGCCAGCAGCCCCACCGACGGGGCGCTCCACGCGTCGGCCGCCACCGCCGCCAGCCGGCCCCGCACCCGCGTGCCCGCCCAGCGACGCACGCCCGGTGCGCCCGGCACCGCGTACGAGGTGGGCGCGTGCTCGGCCAGCAGCGCCGACACCTCCCCCTCGGCGTCGCCGCCCAGCCACTCCACCGCATCGCCCGCCGGAGCCTGCCCGGCGGCGCCAGGACCGCCGGGCAGGCTCATCCACGAGAAGCCGCCCGCCACCTCCAGCCCGTCGATCTTCGCGGCCACCTCGGCCATCAACCCGGCCTCGCCGAACGGCCGGTACGACGGCCCCATCTCGGCCAGCGCGTGCCGCACCAGCTCGACCGCGTCGGCCGGATCGCCCCACACACCGATGCGGTCGCGCCGCGACACCTCCGGCGCGGCGCTCACCACGGCCTGCCCCAGCGCCCACGCCCGCGCGCCACCCGTCAGGTCCTGCGCCACCCACACCGGCAGGTCGTCGTCACCGCACGCGGCCCGCACCTCGGCCACGGACCTCAGCTCACGCACCACCGCGTCACAAGATGGCGCCAGGACGGTAGGCCGCCGCCTCCGGATGGGCGCAGACCACCTCCGCCACCTGCCGCACCACGGCCTCCACCTGCCCGGCCGCCGCACCGGTGAACGACACCCGGTCGGCCAGCAGCGCCTCCAGCGCCGCCCGGTCCAGCGGGAACCGCTCGTCGGAGGCGAGCCGGTCGAGCAGCTCGTTGTCGGCACCGCGCGAACGCATGTCGAGCGCCGACGCCACCGCGTGCTCCTTGATCAGCTCGTGCGCCGTCTCGCGGCCCACCCCGGCGCGCACCGCCGCCATCAGCATCTTCGTCGTGGCCAGGAACGGCAGGTAGCGGTCCAGCTCGGCGGCGATCACCGCCGGGAACGCGCCGAACTCGTCCAGGACCGTCAGCATCGTCTCCACCAGCCCGTCGAAGGCGAAGAACGCGTCCGGCAGCGCCACCCGGCGCACCACCGAGCACGACACGTCGCCCTCGTTCCACTGGTCGCCGGCCAGCTCCCCCACCATCGAGGCGTAGCCGCGCAGCACCACGGCCAGGCCGTTGACCCGCTCGCAGGAGCGGGTGTTCATCTTGTGCGGCATCGCCGAGGAGCCGACCTGGCCCTCCTTGAAGCCCTCGGTCACCAGCTCGTGCCCGGCCATCAGCCGGACCGTCTTGGCCAGCGACGACGGCGCCGCGGCCAGCTGCACCAGCGTCGAGACGACCTCGTAGTCCAGGGAACGCGGGTAGACCTGCCCGACGCTGGTCAGCCGGTGCTCGAAGCCCAGGTGGGCCGCGACCCGTCCCTCCAGCTCGGCCAGCCGCGACTCCTCGCCGCCGAGCAGGTCGAGCATGTCCTGGGCGGTGCCGACCGGGCCCTTGATCCCGCGCAGCGGGTAGCGGGCGATGAGCTCCTCCAGCCGGCGGTAGGCGACCAGCAGCTCGTCGGCGGCCGAGGCGAAGCGCTTGCCCAGCGTGGTGGCCTGCGCCGCCACGTTGTGCGAACGGCCGGCGACCACGCTCTCGCGGTGCTCCTCGGCCAGCGCCGCCAGCCGCGCCAGCAGCGCCACCACCCGGTCACGCACCAGCAGCAGGCTGTCGCGGATCTGGAGCTGCTCGACGTTCTCGGTCAGGTCGCGCGAGGTCATGCCCTTGTGGACCTGCTCGTGGCCGGCCAGCGCGTTGAACTCCTCGATGCGGGCCTTGACGTCGTGCCGGGTCACCCGCTCGCGCGCCGCGATCGAGTCGAGGTCGACCTGCTCCAGCACCTTCTCGTAGTCGGCCGCCGCCTCCTGCGGCACGGCCACCCCCAGCTCGGCCTGGGCGCGCAGCACCGCCAGCCACAGCCGCCGCTCGGCGACGACCTTGTACTCGGGCGACCACAACCGGGCCAGCTCAGCGGAGGCATAGCGGGCGGCCAGAACATCGGGGATACGCGGCTTCGACGTCACGTCGGACAAGTCTATGCACTGCCCGCCCGGCCACCGGCTCCCCCCACCCGCCCGCCCTGTGAGAAGATCCCTCCCAGTTCGCGCCGGTCGGGCATGGAAGGTCATGGAGGGGGACGATGTTCGCCACATCGCTGGGTGAGGACGGCGCGGAACTGCGCCCGCTGGAGCCATGGCAGGCCGAGGAGTTCCTCGCCCACATCGACCGGGGCCGGGAGTTCATCGGCCGCTTCGTCGGGCTGCCCGACGTCGTCAAGGACCTCGCCTCCAGCCGCGCCTACCTGCGCTCGTACGCGGAGAAGGCCATGAACGACAAGGGCCGCATCTTCGGCATCTGGTCCGACGGCAAGCTGGTGGGCGGCGTGATGTTCCGCGTCATGGACCTGCAGCACGGCTCGGCCGAGGCCGGCTGCTGGCTGGAGCCGTCGGCCGCCGGCAAGGGTCTGGTGACCCGGGCCGCGCGCGCCATCATCGACTGGGGCTTCGCCGAGCGGGGCCTGTACCGGGTGGAGTGGCAGGTCGCGGCGGGCAACAAGCCCAGCATCGCGGTGGCCCGGCGGCTCGGGATGACCAAGGACGGCGTGCTGCGCAGCAGTTACCTGTACCGGGGGCAGCGGCACGACATCGAGGTGTGGTCGGTGTTGGCCCCGGAGTGGTCTTCTGACCGCTGAGCGCCTTTACTTTGTAGATTTCTAGGAGGGCGTCCGGGCGCGGTCGGCGACCGGACGCTATCCCCCCACGAAAGTGACCAGCCAGTCCAGCCGCAGGACGACTGAGATATCAGCAACCCATCAATGAAGCCGGATGACATACTGGGCGGATGCCTGATGTCGAGCCCGCCACCCGCGGGATGCTTCACGTCCCCGCGCTGCTGCTGGTCGGCGAGGAAGAGGGCGACCTCGACCGCACCGCCCAGGCCTACCGGGCGATCAGGCGCCAGATCATCGACCTGACGCTGCCGCCCGGCAGCAGCTTCAGCGAGGCGTCCCTCGCGCGGCAGTGGCGCATCAGCAAGACGCCGGTGCGCGAGGCGCTCGCCCGGCTGAGGCGCGACGGGCTCGTCGACGCGCTCCCGCGCGCCGGCTACGTGGTCAGCCCGATCACGCTCCAGGACACCGACGACCTGTGCGCCCTGCGGACGGTCCTGTCGGTCGAGGCCGCCGCCACCGCCGCGCGCCGGGGCGTGGAGGCGCCGGCGCTGGAACGGCTCGGCGCGCTGGCGAAGGTGCCCTTCGCGCTGGCGGCGGGCGAGGTGGGGCTGGAGGAGTCGCTGCGGGCCGCGATCGAGTTCGAGGCCGTCATCGCCGACTCCAGCGGCAACAGCCGGCTCGGCAAGGCGATCGTGGACGTGCTCGACGAACTCGAGCGGGTCCTGCGGATGGCCGCCTTGATCGCTCCCGAGGCCGCGAGCCCGCCCGGCGAACTGGAGGCCGTCCACGAGCGGCTGCGCGCCCGCGATCCGGACGGCGCCCGCGCGGCCATGCGCCGGCGGTGCGAGCGCGTGCATCACGACGTGCTCCGGGTCCTGGCGACAAGCGTCTCCGTCAGCAGGGCGCCCATCGAGATGCCGGCGCCGTGACCCGGCGACGCGGCGTTCACGGTCATGCTCCTCCGTGCCAGGCGGCGCAGGTCACGACCTCGAACCCGCGGCTGGGGAAGACGGCGTCCATGAAGAAGTCGTGCATCGCCTGATCGGCGTCGGCGCACCCGTCGCGCAGCACGGTCAGCCCGTAGCCGCGGTCGGCCGCGTCGTAGCAGGTCGCGGCCACCATCGCGCTGGTCGCGACGCCCGCGACCGCGAGGGTGTCGACGCCGCGCGCGCGGAGCACGAGGTCGAGGTCCGTGCCGGCGAACGCGCTGGCGCGGCGCTTGAGCACCACCACGTCCTCCTCGGTGACGGGCAGGTCGATCTCGGTTCCGGCCGTCCCCTCGTGGAAGGCGTCCCCCGCTTCGTAGAACGCGCGCATCAGCGCGCTTCCCGGCGGCACGTCGGCTCCGTTGCCCCGGAAGGCGAAGTGCACGAACACCACGAGCGCGCCGGCCGCGCGGGCGCGCGGGAGCAGGTCGCTGAGCGGCGGCACGACCCGCTGGGCGAAGGGGTAACTGCCGGTGATGCCCCGCTGGATGTCGCCGATGATGAGTGCGGTGGTCACGAAAGACTCCCGTCGAGTATGTCCATCTGGTGCCCTGCGCTCGGCAGGATGACGACGCCGGCCATCAGACGATCGCGGGATCTCCTTGGGCTGAGCCATCTGGGATCACAGTAGGAGAGAGCTGAGATATCAGCAACCGCCTCGGTGGCCAGGTCCCTGACCGTGCTCCCGGCCGGGCCCCGCCGTAGCAGGCCGCTCAGGGGAGGCGTCGTACGGCGTCGGTGACCGTGCCGTCCGTCATCTCGGCGGAGAGCTTGTACGCGCGGGATCTCACCTCGGCGGAGAACCAGCGGACGCCGCCCGGACCGCCCGCCGGACCGAGCGGAAGCTCTGCCGAGGTGCCATCCGGGTAGCTGACGCGGACCTTCCGCACCCCGGTCCCCGCGAAGCCGATGAGGACGTTGTCGCTGGGCAGGTCGAGCTCCATCACGTCATGCATGATCGTCAGCGGCACCCGGCCGTACGCCGGTTTCCACGACGCGAAGCTCCCGCCGCCACCGTCCACGATCTCGTCGCGACGGGAGAGCACGCGCACGGCGTACGTGAAGGTTCCCTTCCGCAGTCCGGCGCTCATGGCCCAGGCCCGTTCGGCGTTCCTGCCGTGCGTGACGACCCGCATCGGGCGGTTCTCCTCGTCGGCCGGCGGGAACAGCAGGTCGGGAGGGTAGTCCAGGATCCGGTCACGCGCCCGCTCGACGGCTTCGGGGCCGGCGGGACGCAGATCTCGTACGAACGCGTCCACCACCTCGTCGGCCAGCCCCAGCGCGGACACCTTGACGATCACCCCGTTCTCCCGCCAGAGCCGGACCTTGGGCCTCATGAGGGCCGGATCCCTGTGCGCCCAGTCCGCTCTGAGCGATCCGCCGTCCAGGAGGTCGCCCCCCGCCAGGCCGGTGGTGCCGCGGATCTCCCGAGGCTCTCCCATGACCGTGGCGCCGGCGAGAATCTCCGTGCCGGCGTCGCCGGGCAACTGGCTGACGGAGACTCTGGCGCGCGCCCGCCGGTTGGTCCAGACCTGCTCCGTTCCGCCCAGCTCGGCCTGCCAGCCGGTGATCGGCAGCGAGCCGGTCCTGACGAGCTCCAGCCCCTTCGGCAGGTGCGCGGCGTCGATCCGGGGCCGTCGCAGATCCGCTGTCACTCCGTCGGCCGCCCGGATCAGCTCGGCGTCCGACAGGCCGTGGCCCAGCACCGCGAACGACTCGAAGGCCTCGCTCGTCGTGGCCGGCCAGGTGATCCAGCGGTGCTCTCCCGATCCGCCCATGGTGGCCCCGTGTCCGTCCAGCTTGACCGGCTTTCCCCCGTACGGCTGATCCCAGTCCTCCGACTCCGTCACCAGGACGGCCAGCGTCCTGGTGACGGACGTGCCGCCTTCCGCGTACGCCGTGACCGGATCCTGCTCGGCGTCCGATGTGACCAGTTGCTCCAGGTGGAGGTCTCCCGGCCGTTCCGGGAGGAGCAGCGCCGCGGAAGGCCGGCCAGGGGTGGGCGCAGGATCGGCCCGCCGGACGTCCGCCGCTTTGCCGCCGCACCCGGCGCTCAGGACGATGAGGGCAGCCGCCACGAAACCAAGGAAGGATCTCACTCGTGCTTCGACGCGATCTCCCGCGCGAGAGTTCCCGCCGGACCTTCCGCGCGCGAGTTCCCGCCGGACGTCAGCGCGCCTTCGCGCTCGCGCCGGCCGGTACGGGTACGCCGGGGACGGACGCCGCTGCGGGGCGATGCCTCCGGGCGACCGCCGCCGCGCCGGTGCCGCCGGCGACGAACAGCGCGGCCAGCGCGAGCCAGCCCACGGTCTCGTGTTCGATGGCGGTGGCGGTGACGAGCACCGGTGAGACCATGGCGGCGATCGCGTAGCCGGTCTGGCTGAGGCCCTGGTAGGCGCCGGCGTTGCGCTGGTCGGCCAGTTCGAAGGCCATGCTCCAGCCGCCCGCCTCCCCCAGGATCTCGCCGAAGGCGTGGGCGAGCCCCGCCAGGACGAGCAGGACACAGGCGGTGACCACGTCGCCGTGGCCCGCCAGCGCGTACAGCCCGCATGCGAGCGCCAGCAGCCACGACGCGCGCCGGACGGCGATCCCGGCGCGACGCACGTCGTGGACGCCGCGCGAGACCCGCACCTGGAGCACCGCCACGACCACGGTGTTGAGGACGAGCAGCACGGACACGACGGCGGTGGGGGCGGCGGTGGTGGCGACCCAGAGCGGGACACCGACGGTCAGCAGGCCGAACTGCACGGCCACGACGGCGTTGCACGCCACGCTCGCCAGATACGTACGGTCCTTGAGCGGTGAGGGTCCCCCCGCTGAGGTGCCGGCCGCCCGGTCCTCGACCGGGGCGACCATCCGGGCCGGAAGCTCCGGCACCCGGGATCCGAGCCGCGCCAGCGGCACCGCGGCCGCCAGCAGCAGCACCCCGGAGGCGGTCATCGCGGCCTGGTAGGCCACGGCGGTGCCCGTCAGGAGCGCCGCGGCGGCGGCCAGAGTGCCCAGGCCGATGAAGACGTTCGTGACCACGCGCATCCGCGCCCGGACCACCACCCGTTCCGCGCCGGTGTACCACCGGGCCAGCATCGTCTGCTTCGACGTGCCGCTCGCCGAGCGCATCACCGCGGCCACGCAGGCGACCAGGGTGAACACGACGGCGTCCGAGGCGAGCGGGTAGGCGAGCATCGCCAGGCCGTTGAGGACCGTCGCCACCGCCTGGACGCGATGCGCGCCGACCCGGTCGGCCAGCCGCCCCGACGCGTACGAGGCCAGCACGCCGGCGCCGCCCGCGATGCCCAGCCCCAGGCCCACCTTCGTCGCGCCGAGTCCGATGACCAGCGTGAAGTACAGCGTGCTGACGGTGTAGAAGACGCCGCTGGACAGCGCGAACGCCATCGTGCTGAGAGTCAGGGAGCGGCCGACACGGTCTTCGGGGAAGAAGGTTCGGATCACGCCCCGTTTCTCTCGCACCCGGGCGACGCGAACCAATGATGTAGCGTATGGCTACATGGTCGCCGTCCGCAGCGGTGGGGTCATCGCGTACGAGCTCGCCGGGATGGACGTCGCCGACGTGCGCTTCGCCGCCTCCCCGATCAACGAGCTCACCCTGTCACTGCGCACGTTCCGGGACCCCGGACGCTATCCCGTGCACCTGCCCTGGCTGCGGCGCACGGAGCACCTGCGATCCGGGCTCGACCTGCCCGTGCTGCGCGCCCTCACGAACGACGCCCTGTGGTCGCCCGACTACCTGACACCCCGGCCGCACGCCCCCCTCACCCGCATCGACGACGAACTCGCCGCCGTCGCGCGCGTGCCCCTGCACCGCATGCTCGACGACCTGCGCGCCCTGCATCCCGGGCGGCTGCCCGCGCCGTTGCGGGGCGACCCGGCGGCCGTTCGCGCGCGCATCACGGAGGCACTGCGGAGGTACTGGCGCACCTGCTTCGCGCCGTGGTGGCCGCGGATGCGGACGGTCCTGCAGGCCGACATCATCTACCGCGGACAGGTCATCTCCGCGCACGGTCTGGCGGCGATGTTCGCCGACCTCAACGAGCGGGTCCACCTGGACAACGGGGTCGTACGCGTCCGCCTCGTCAGCAACGCGGGCTACCGCCGCTCCACCGGCGGAGAGGGGCTCACCCTGGTGCCGACGCTGTTCAGCAGGGGTGTGACCGCCCCGATCTCGCCGGAGGAGCCACCTCTGATCATGTACGGCACGCGCGGCGCCGGAACGCTCTGGCAGGCGGAGCCCCGCCGGTCCCCCGCGGCCCTCACCGAGCTGCTCGGCGCGACGCGCGCCGGCCTGCTCACGGCGCTGGAGACGCCGGCGTCGTCCACCGAGCTCGCCGGCCGCCTCGGTGTCACCACCTCGGCCGTCAACCAGCACCTGCGAGCGCTGCGCGACGTCGGCCTGCTCACCAGCGCGCGCCACGGCCGCTCGGTCCTGTATCTGCGGTCGGAGCTCGGCGACGCCCTCATCGCGGGCGGGGCCGCGGAAGGCCGCTCCGGCGATCCCCCGGCGGTCCGGTAGGCGTGCGAACCGCCACGACCGGGCCGCGTCGGCATCGATGGCAAGGAGTTCGCCAAGTCGCGGGCGCGGGTGCGGGCCGCCTGTGACCATGGCCCGGTGCGCAAGTTGATCATCGTTCTCGCCCTCGTGGCCGCCGGGTGCTCCGCCCCGCCTCCGGCCTCCGCACCGGCCCGGCCGGCAGGGACGCCCACGCCCGCGTCCCCGGCGCCCACCGCCTCCGCGCCCGCGGTCAAGCTGCCGGCCTCCTGGCAGCTGGCCAGGCGCGGCGCCGAGCACGAGATCGAGGGCTACGCCGACCGGGTCAGCGTCCTGCCCGGCGAACGGTTCGGGCTGCGGGTCTCGACCACCGCGCCCCGCTTCACCGCCGTCGCCTTCCGCATGGGCGCCCACCCCACGGCCGTGTGGAAGTCGCCGCAGGTCAAGGGGCAGCGGCAGGCGCCGGCCAGGACCGTGGACGGCACCGTCACCGCGGCGCACTGGCGCCCCTCCCTCACGGTGGACACCGCCGGCTGGGCCGAGGGCCCCTACCTGATCAGGCTGGACGCCTCCACCGGAGCCCAGCGGTACGTGCCGGTGACCGTGCGCTCGGCCTCCACCCAGGGCCGCGTCGTCATGGTCAACGCCGTCACCACCTGGCAGGCGTACAACCTGTGGGGCGGGCGCAGCCTCTACCAGGGGCCGGGCGGGTTCGAGGGCCGCTCCCGCGCGGTCACCTTCGACCGCCCGTACGACGGGTCCGGGGCGCGGCTCTTCCTCGACTTCGAACAGGAGGCGTTCGCCGTCGCCGAGCGCAGCGGCGTGCCGCTGGCGTACCTGACCAGCCTCGACCTCAAGCCCGGCGTGCTCGACGGGGCCCGCGCGGTGATCTCGCTCGGCCACGACGAGTACTGGTCGCCGCAGATGCGCGAGAGCGTCACCCGCGCCAGGGACCGGGGGACGAACCTCGCCTTCCTCGGTGCGAACGCCGTCTACTGGCGCATCGGCCTGCACGGGCGGACCGTCGAGTGCGACAAGGAACAGCGGTGCCGGCTGTGGCGCGAGACCCGGCCGGAGAGCGCCCTGGTGGGCCAGATGTACGACTGCTTCCCGGCCGAGGGCGTCTACACCGTCACCCGCCCGAACCACTGGATCTTCGCCGGCACCCGCGGCACCAGCTTCCCCGGCATGGCCGGGGTGGAGACCGACCGGGTCTCGCCCGGCTCGCCCCGCGACGTCGAGGTGCTGGCCGAGTCGCACTTCTCCTGCGGGGGACGCGCCACGGTCTCCAACAGCACCTACTACACGGCGCCCAGCGGGGCGGGGGTGTTCGCCTCGGGCACGATGCGCTGGGTCTGCGGCATGCGGGGGCGGCGCTGCGGCCACGGCGTGCCCGAGTCGGCCGCCGCCTTCACCCGTACGGCGACGACGAACCTGCTGACCCGCTTCGCCCGCGGCCCCGCCGCCCCGGACCGGGCACGCCAGGGGGTCACCGGTGACAGACGGCCTCCAGGGTGAGGCCGTCCGGCCCCGCCTCGGAGGAGGCGGGGCCGGAGCGCGCGGCGCGGGAAGGTCACGGCGTGGGCGCCAGGACCTTCGGCTCCTCGGGCTTCGGCTCGGCCGGGCGGCGGCGCATCCGCTCCTTGGCCCGCTCCAGCATCACGTACAGCGTGGGCACGAGCACCAGCGTCAGCAGCGTGCTGGTGATCAGGCCGCCGATGACCACGATCGCCAGCGGCTGCGAGATGAACCCGCCCGACCCGGTCACGCCCAGCGCCATCGGCGTCAGCGCGCAGATCGTGGCCACCGCGGTCATGAGGATCGGGCGCAGCCTGCGCCGGCCGCCCTCGATGACCGCCTCGACGATGCCGAGGCCCTGCTCGCGGTACTGGTTGATGAGGTCGATGAGCACGATCGCGTTCGTCACCACGATGCCGATGAGCATGAGCATGCCGATCAGCGCCGGCACGCCCAGCGCGGTGCCGGTCGCCACCAGCAGGCCGACGGCGCCGGTCGCGGCGAACGGGATCGACACCAGCAGGATGAGCGGCTGGGCGAAGCTGCGGAACGTCGCCACCATGATCATGAAGACGATCGCGATGGCCGCCAGCATCGCCATGCCCAGGTCGGAGAACGCCTGCTGCTGGTCGGCCGAGGCGCCGCCGATCACGTACGTGGCGCCGCCGGACAGCTTCAGCT
Organism: Nonomuraea rhodomycinica; assembly: GCF_013363995.1. Taxonomy (GTDB): domain Bacteria; phylum Actinomycetota; class Actinomycetes; order Streptosporangiales; family Streptosporangiaceae; genus Nonomuraea; species Nonomuraea rhodomycinica. Next base: position 67,013 of record NZ_JABWGO010000001.1, read on the forward strand.
GGTCCAGGCGGGTCTTCAGCGCCTGCGTGACGCTGCCCAGGTCGCTGCTCGTGCTCTTGGCCGACAGGGTGGCCGAGCGGTCGCCGTCGATGCGGGTGACCTGCGTCGGGCCCGCCACCTGCTCCACCTCGGCCACCGACGACAGCTTGACCATGCCGGACGCCGTCGCCAGCTTGAGGTTCTCGATCGCCTTGACGTCGTCGGGGGCGTCGCCGACCCGCAGCACCAGGTCGCTGGCCCGCCCGTCGAGGGTGAGCTGCCCCAGGGGCGCGCCGCGGAAGGCCTGGGCCACGCTCTGGCCGATCTGCGCCTCCGTCAGCCCCTTGGCCGCCGCCTTCTCCCGGTCCACCCGCACGTCCACGCGGGGCGCGCTGGCCTCCAGGTTGGAGGTGACGTCCCGCAGGCCCGACACCTCGCCCATGGCCGCCTTGACCTGGTCGGCCGCCGCGTTCAGCGCGGCGGGGTCGGGCGCCTGCACGATCACGTCGACCGTGTCGGAGGAGAACCCGCCGCCGCCCGAGCCGCCGACGCGGACCTCTCCGACGTCCCTCATGCCGGCCAGCCGGTCACGCAGCGCCTGCTCCACCTTCGGCGTGTCGGCCTCCTCTGCCAGCGTCAGGGAGTACGAGGCCCGGTCCGCGCCGGCGCCGCCGCCGAAGCCGCCCTGCAGCGCGTTGCCGCCGCCCACCGTCACCTGGTACGACTCGACGCCGTCCAGGTCCTCCAGCACGGCCTCGACCTTCTTGGCCGCCGCGTCGGTGGTGGCCAGGTCGGTGCCGGCCGGCATGCGCTGGGAGACCGAGATCGTGTTCTGGCCGGAGGAGTCGAGGAAGTTGGTCTCCAGCCGGCCGGCCAGGCCCATGGTGCCGGCGAAGACGACGACCCCGACGAGCAGCGTCACCAGCTTGAAGCGGGTCGCGAAGCGCAGCACCGGCAGGTAGGCGCGCTGCAGCGGGCTGCGCAGCTCCTTGGCCTCGGCCTCCTCGCGCTGGGCGCGGGCCTGCTCGGGGGTCAGCTCAGGCGCCTTGAGGAACCAGTACGCCAGCACCGGGATCACCGTCAGCGACACCAGCAGCGAGGCGATCAGCGCCACCGCGACCGTGACCGCGAACGGCCCGAACAGCTCGCCCACCATGCCGCCGACCACCGCGATCGGCGCGAACACCGCCACCGTCGTCAGCGTCGAGGCCGTCACCGCGCCCGACACCTCGCGCACCGCCGACAGGATCGCCCGCAGCTTGGGCTCGCCGTAGCCGAGGTGGCGCTTGATGTTCTCCAGCACGACGATCGAGTCGTCCACCACCCGGCCGACCGCGATGGTCAGCGCGCCCAGCGTGAGCATGTTGAGGGAGTAGTCACCGGCCCACAACGCGATCAGGGCGATGACCACCGACAGCGGGATCGAGACCGCGGTCACCAGCGTGGAGCGGACCGACAGCAGGAACACCAGGATGACGAGCACCGCGAACGCCAGGCCCAGCAGGCCCTCGGTGGTGAGGTTCTCGATCGACTCCTCCACGTACGGGGCCTGGTCGAAGATGACCTCGACCGCGGTGTCGGTGGAGTCGCCGAGCGCCTTGGTCAGGTCGGGCAGCTCCTTGCGCACGTCGTGGGAGATGCTCACCGCGTTGCCGTCGGGCGTCATCGTGACCGACACGCCGAGGCTGGTCCTGCCGTTGGTGCGGGTGATCGAGGTGGCGTCGGCCAGGCCGCGCTCCACGGTGGCGACGTCGCCCAGCTTGACCGGCTTGAGCTTGGGCGCGGCCGGCTGGGCCTGCGCCGTCTGCGGCCGGCCGGCCTGGGCCTGGCCCGGCTGGGGGCGGCCCGCCTGCGCCTGGGAGGTCGGCGCGGCCTGGGCGGAGGTCTGCGGCTGGGCGGGCGTCAGGTACAGCCCCTTCAGCTTCGCCACGCTGTCGATCCGCGCCCCGACCTGGACCGTCAGCGACTTGCCGTCGGAGGTCAGCGTCCCGGCCGGGACCGGCGTGCCGTTGGCCTTGAGCACCTCGGGGATCTGCGTCGGCGACACCCCGGCCTTGGCCATCTTGCCCAGGTCCGGGGTGATGGTCACGACCTCGTCGCGGGTGCCCGAGACCGTCGCCTCCCGTACCCCCTCGACGGCCTGCAGCTTCGGCAGCATGATCTCGCGCAGCTTGTCGGCCATCGCCCGCGGGTCGCCGCCGTCGCCCACCGCCAGCACCATCACCGGGATGTCGTCGGTGTTGCCCGCGCCGACCTGCGGCTGCACCCCCGACGGGAGCTGGGGCTGCACCCGGCTGATGGCCTGCTGCATCTTGCTCACCGACGCCTCGACGTCCGTGCCGTACGCGAAGGAGACCTGGAGCTGCGCCAGGCCCTCCTTCGACGTCGAGGTCAGCTTCTCCATGCCGTCGAGCCCCTGGAAGGCTTCCTCCAGCGGCTCGGTGACCTGGTCCTCCACGATCTCCGGCGACGCCCCCGGGTAGGAGGCGATCACGAAGGCGCCGGGGAAGGCCAGCGACGGCAGCAACTGCTGTTTCAACTGCGGGATCGTGAACGCGCCGAATGCGCTGAGCACGACCGCGACCAAGATGACGAGGCTGCGGTTGGCGAGGCTCAACCGGGCGAATGCGGCCATGAGGGGTCCCTCCAAGAGTTCGCCCCGAGACTAACACTTCGCCCCATGCGAATATTTAGGACAAGGCGAGCTTCCTGATAAGCTTCTCAGGAAGCGAAGAGGTGAGAGTGGACGACGAACGCGACGACCTGATCCACCGGATCACGCAGATCCAGCGCGACCTCGGGCGGGCCTTCGCCCGGCACCAGTCACCCCTGTTCACCTCCAACCTGACGATGCGTCAGCTCAAGGTGGTCATGGTGCTGGCGGTCCACGGCTCGGCCTCGGGCCAGGAGCTCGCCCACGATCTCGGCGTCGGGCTGGGCACGGTCACCGGCATCGTCGACCGCCTGGTCGCCCACGGCCTGGTCAGCCGGCACGAGGACCCCCACGACCGGCGCGTGCGCCGGGTCGAGCTGACCGCCGAGGGCGCCGCGCTCATCGAGCGGATCCAGGACGACGGCATCCAGCACTACCGGCGCGTCCTCGAACACCTCGACACCGACACGCTGCGCGCCCTCGACATGGTCGTCCACCGCGTCCGCGCCGTCGCCGAGGACCTGTTCGGCAAGGAGCACGACGCGGTGTGACCCGGCCCGGCGCCTTTACAAAGTAGATCTCAGCGGTGCAGCCGTGACAGCACCTCCGGCAGGTCACCCTCGTGGACGACCGTCAGCCGGCGCGTCGCCCGCGTCACCGCCACGTACAGGTCCTGGCCACCCTGCGGCGACTGCGCGAGGATCCCGGCCGGGTCCACCACCACGACCGCGTCGAACTCCAGCCCCTTGGACTGCGTCACGGTCAGCGCCACCACCGGCTCCTCCAGGTCCTCCCCCGGGAACAGCGCCGCCACCTCCGCGTGCCGGGCGTCCGAGACGATCACGCCGACCCGGCCGTCCCCCACCGCGGCCAGCTCCCCGGCCACCAGCGCCGGCAGCCCGGCCGTCGCGCACCGCACCGCCCGCGGCTCGGCCCCGCCCTCGCGCACCGACCGGGGCGGCTCCTCCCCCGGCGCCACCGCCGCCAGCACGTCGGCCGCCACCCGCATGATCTCCACCGGCGTCCGGTAGTTGACCAGCAGCCGCTCCTCCCGCCAGCGGCCCGCCAGGTGCGGGTCCAGCGCCTGCGCCCAGGACCGGGCGCCGGCCGCCGAACCGGTCTGCGCGATGTCGCCCACGATCGTCAGCGACTTGGCCGGAACCCGCCGCATCACCGTCCGCCAGGCCATCGCCGACAGCTCCTGCGCCTCGTCCACGATCACGTGGCCGTAGGCCCACGTGCGGTCGGCCGCGGCCCGCTCGGCCGTGGTCGGCTCCTCGCCGTCGCCGGCGTGCCGGCCGGCCAGCACGTCGGCCCGCTGGAAGATCCCCTCCTCCAGCAGGCCGGTGGACTCCAGCACCTCGCGGGCGTAGAGCTCCTGCTCCGACCACGCGGCCTCGGCCTCGCGGGAGGCGACGCGGGCGGCCGAGTCGTCCTCGCCGAGCAGCTCGGCCGCCTCGTCCAGCAGCGGGACGTCGCCGACCGTCCACGGCGCGGAGGCCGGCCGGACCAGCGTGGGCCAGTCCAGGCCGGACGGGCACACCTCCCACAGCGTGTCGGGGTCGGACAGCAGCTCGGAGATCAGCCGCTGCGGCGTCAGCTCGGGCCACAGCGCGTCGATCGCCGCGCGCACCGGCAGCTCCTGCCACAGCCGGCGGGCGGCCAGGTCGACGTCCACCTCGTCCAGCTCGCCCTCCAGGTCGAGCGGCCCGGCCAGCTCGGGGTCCTCCAGCTCCATCTCGGCCAGGCGCAGCGAGTCCTCCAGCGCCCGCGCCTCGGCCCGGGCCAGCTCCTTGAGCAGCTCGGTCACGTACAGCTTGCGCGCCATGTTGTGGCTCAGCCGCACCGCGCGCGCCCGGTCGCGCAGCCGCACACAGGTCTCGTGCGGCACCCGCAGCGTCAGCCCGTCGAGCGGCACCTCCAGGTCGCCGCGGGGAACGCGCTGGCGGGCGCGCACCGCGTCCCGCACCACGCCCGCCATCCGCACGTCGCCCTTGACCACGGCCGCGGCCGGGTCGTCGGACGCCGTCGCCCGCACCCCCGGGAACAGCTCGCCCAGCGTCGCCATGACAACCTGCGTCTCGCCCAGCGACGGCAGCACCTGGCCGATGTAGCGCAGGAACATCGCGTTCGGGCCGATCACCAGCACGCCGCGCCGCTCCAGCGTGTCACGGTGGGTGTAGAGCAGGTACGCGGCGCGGTGCAGCGCGGCGACCGTCTTGCCCGTGCCGGGGCCGCCCTGCACGACCAGGGCACCCTGCAGCGAGGAGCGGATCACCCGGTCCTGCTCGGTCTGGATGGTGGCCACGACGTCACCCATCCGGCCGGTGCGGCCCCGGCGCAGCGCGGCCAGCAGCGCCGCCTCGCCGACGAGCGTGCGTCGGTCGCCGTCGCTCATGCGCTCCAGGTCGAACACCTCGTCGTCCAGGCCGACGACCGTGCGCTGCTTCAGGTGCAGGTGGCGGCGGCGCACCAGCCCGTCGGGGTCGCCGGCCGTGGCGACGTAGAAGGGCCGGGCGGCCGGGGCGCGCCAGTCGATCAGCACCGACTCGTGCTCGTCGTCGCGCAGCCCGATCCGGCCCACGTACAGCGTCCGCCCGGAGACCTCGTCGATCCGGCCGAAGCACAGGCCGCGCTCCACGGCCCGCAGCCGGGCCAGCCGGCGCGCCTGCTCGGCCGCCACAACCTCGCGCTCCACCCGGGCCTGCCGGGTGCCGCCGGACCTCAGGTACGCCGCCCGCAACGCCTCCTCCGCGCGGGCCCGGGCCGCGTCGAGCCGGCCGTAGAGCATCGAAACAGTGGCCTGTTCCTTGTCCAGGGCTTCCGCGAGAGCATCTTGACGCTGACTCATGCCGTGGTATACTCCTTACGGGAGGACTGTGAAGCGCCGCTCGTTCTGGATCGAGCATGTGAGCGTACCCCTCCCGCGAGGCATGCCGCAACCGTCCAGGTGAGCGGCTTTTTTCGGCCACGGCGCCGCTCGCTCTTCGCGCCTCCTGCGCCGGCCAGGGGTGCCCTGCCAGTACACCAGACCCCCCGCCCGGCCGTGAGCTGGGGAAATGGCGCCCACGGTCGTCGAACGGCGCGCCGTCGGCGCCGACGACGTCCTCCGCGTGGGCGACCGCGTCGGCGTCGGGTGCATGGTCAACTCCTGCGGCCGGTGCGCCAACTGCCGCAACGGCGACGAGCAGTACTGCCTGGACGGGATGGTGCCCACCTACGGGGGCACCGACCGGGACGGCACAGTCACGCAGGGCGGCTACTCCACGCACGTCGTCGTCGACGCGGACTTCGTCCTCTCGGTGCCCGAGGGCATCGACCTGGCGGCGGCGGCGCCGCTGCTGTGCGCCGGCATCACCACGTACTCGCCGCTGCGCCGCTGGGGCGCCGGTCCGGGCAAGAAGGTCGCCGTCGTCGGCCTCGGCGGGCTCGGGCACATGGCGGTCAAGATCGCCCACGCCATGGGCGCGGAGGTCACCGTGCTGTCGCAGTCGCTGAAGAAGCAGGAGGACGGCCTGCGGCTCGGCGCCGACCACTACCACGCCACCGGCGACCCGGACACCTTCGAGCAGCTCGCCGGCCGGTTCGACCTCATCGTCAACACCGTCAGCGCCCGCATCGACGTGGACGCCTACCTCGGCCTGCTGGCCGTCGACGGCACGCTGGTCAACGTCGGAGCCCCCGCCGAGCCGCTGAGCCTCAACGTGTTCTCCCTCATCGGCGCCCGGCGCTCCTACGCCGGGTCGATGATCGGCGGCATCGCGGAGACGCAGGAGATGCTGGACTTCTGCGCCGAGCACCGCCTCGGCGCCGACATCGAGCTGATCTCGGCGGACCAGATCAACGAGGCGTACCAGCGGGTCCTGGCCTCCGACGTCCGCTACCGGTTCGTCATCGACACCGCCACCCTCGGCTGACACCCGACGCGCCGCCGGCGCCGGACGCGGCGGAGCTGCCGTGACCGCGGTCGCCGCGCGCCCGGCGGGTCAGGTGGCCTTGTGCCGCTGGTAGTAGCGGGCGACGCGGGCGCGGTTGCCGCAGCGGGCCGCCGAGCACCACCTGCGGCGCGGGTGCGCCGGCAGGAACAGCATGACGCAGTCGTCGGCCTCGCACGCGCGGACCCGCCCCACCTTCGGGTCGGCCAGCAGGTCGGCGGCGGCCTCGGCGAGCCAGGCGGCCAGCCGGACGCCCAGCGGGCCGGAACGCCGGAGGGTCACCGCGATCGCCCCGGCCCCGTCCCCCGTCTGGCTCTCCCACGTCAGCTCGCGGATCGCGGGCGCGGCCCGCTGCGCCCCGTTCAGCCCGTCCAACGCCGCCGCGGGCGGCCGCTCGCCCCGGCGGACGTGGGTGAGCGCGACCGCCACGTGATCGCGTACGGCGTGGACGGCGGCCACGTCGTCATCGGTGAGCCCCTCCCAGGCGCGCGACGCGTCCACCCCCGCATCCAGCACGCCCGCCCCGTCCAGCCGACCGGCCTGCGTGGACAGCCACCCCGCCAGGCCCGCCGGAGTCGCCAGCAGGTCGACCGGGCCCTCCGGCAGCAGAGGACGGGTGTTCACCAGGTCCAGAGCCAGCGGCTCGCCGGTCAGCGGCACCAGATCACTCATGCCCCTAATGGTACATCCACGGATTGACACATTAGCTCGCTTCCCGCTACAACTAATGCATCATTCCGCTGAGGAGGCATGTGAGATGTCGTTCCCGTTGGTTCCCCGCATTGTCCACCGCCGCGTCGACGTCGACGGCGTCGAGGTCTTCTACCGTGAGTCCGTGCCGGAGCGGTCCGACGCGCCGGTGCTGCTGCTGCTGCACGGGTTCCCGTCGGCGTCGCACCAGTTCCGCCGGCTGATGGACGCGCTGGGCAGCCGGTACCGGCTGATCGCGCCCGACTATCCCGGTTTCGGCCACACACGGGCGCCCGAGGACTTCGTCTACAGCTTCGACCGGCTGGCCGACGTCACCGAGGGGTTCGTGCGCGAGCTCGGACTGTCGCGCTTGGCCATGTACGTCTTCGACTTCGGCGCCCCCGTCGGGTTCCGGCTGGCCGAGCGCCACCCCGAGTGGATCGCCGGTCTGGTCGTGCAGAACGGCAACGCCTACGAGGAGGGCCTGTCCCAGGGAGCCCGCGACTTCGTCGCGCTGCGACCGGAGACCGAGGGCGCCGAGGAGACCATCCGCGGCCTGCTGACCCTGGAGGGCACGCGCGGCCAGTACGAGACCGGCACGCGCGACGCCGACCTGCTCGCGCCCGACGGCTGGACCCTCGACCAGCACTTCCTCGACCAGCCCGGGCGCAAGGAGGCCCAGGTGGCGCTCGCCTTCGACTACCACTCCAACGTGGAGCGCTACCCGGCCTGGCAGGCGTGGCTGCGCGCCCACAAGCCGGCCACGCTCGTCGTCTGGGGCCGCGACGACCCGTTCTTCCCCGAGCCCGGCGCCCGCGCCTACCTGCGTGACCTGCCCGACGCCGAGCTGCACCTGTTCGACACCGGCCACTTCGCCCTGGAGGACAAGCTGCCGGAGATCGCTCCCCTTGTCGCCGGGTTCCTCGACCGGTCCTGGACGTGATCGTCCACGGATCGCACCGGGCGACCGCCTTTACAAAGTAGATCACCAGCTCGTACGCCCGCCACCCGCGGGAGCCCGGGAAGGCATCGAGCCGGCGCGTGAAGCATCATCTCTTCAATGACCTCCATCTCGATCCCGGGCCGGCAGCGGGGGCCGGCGTGAACGGCGTCGGCGACGCCCTGCTGCTGGGCGCCGCAGGCGTGCTCGCCGGCCTGGTCGGCACCGCGGGCGGCATCACCTCCCTCATCTCCTATCCGGCCCTGCTCGCCGCCGGCCTGCCCGCGCTGTCGGCGAACGTCGCCAACATCGTCGCCGCCGTCGCCTGCTGGCCCGGCGCGGCCCTGGCCTCGCGGCCCGAGCTGGCCGGGCAAGGGCCGTGGCTGCGCCGCTGGGTGCCCGTCGCGGCGCTCGGCGGCGCGGCCGGCTCGGCGCTGCTGATGTCCACCCCGCCCGGCGTGTTCGCCCGCGTCGTGCCGTTCCTGGTGGCCGCCGGGTCGCTGGCGCTGCTCGCCCAGCCGCGCCTGGCCGCCCTTCGCCGTCGCGGTGACGGCGGCGTGCTGCTGCCCGCGGCGCTGGTGGCGCTGTCGGTCTACAACGGCTACTTCGGCGCCGGGTCGGGCGTCATGATCCTCGCACTGCTGCTGATCACCGCCGAGCCGCGCCTGCCCACCGCCAACGCCCTGAAGAACATGCTGCTCGGCGCCGGGGTGCTGGTCTCCGCCGCGGCGTTCGCCGTCTTCACGCCGATCGAGTGGGCGGCGGTCGTGCCCCTGGGCGTGGGGCTGTTCGCCGGCTCCACGCTCGGGCCGCTCGTCACCCGGCGGGTGCCCGCCCGGGTCCTGCGTCCGCTGGTGGCCCTCGTCGGGCTCGTCCTGGCGGTCACGCTGTGGATCCAGCCGGACGGCTGAGCGCGGGTGTGGGGTGCGGGTCCGCGTGGCAGAACCACGGGAAGGGGAGGCGTGATGGGCGCAGAGCCGGGCGGACGAACCGGTCAGCGGGCCGGTCAGCGGGCGATGGCCGAGCAGCGGGCCGGGCAGCGGGCTGGGCAGCGGGCCGGGCGGCGGGCGGGTGCCGTGGTGTTGCTCTGCGCGCTGGTGGCGGCCGGGTGCACCGGGCACGAGGACCGTCCCGCGCCCCGTTCCCCCTCCCCCACCGCATCGCCCGCCTCCCCGTCCCTGTCGGCCGAGCCCGGCGGCCGTACCGGGTCACCCGGGCCTGGCGTGTCGGCCGCCGGGTGCACGGGCGGCGGCCCCACCCTGCGCGAGGGACGCAACACCATCCGGTACGGCGGGCTCGACCGCGTCTACCTGCTGGCCCTGCCGCGCGGACGCGGCCCGCACCCCGTCCTGTTCGACCTGCACGGCCTGGGCTCCAACGCCGCTGACCAGGCCGCCTACAGCCGTCTGCCCCGCCGGGGCGCCGAGCGCGGCTACGTCGTCATCACCCCGCAGGTCGCCCAGGGGCGGCTCGGCTGGACGCTGCCCCGCGCCTACGGGCCCGACGACACCGGTCTCCTCGGGGCGCTGCTGGAGCGGGTGGAGCGGGGAGCGTGCGTGGACCGCGGCCGGGTGTTCGCGGCCGGCATGTCGTTCGGCGCCGGCATGTCCGCCGCGCTGGCCTGCGCCACGGACAGCACCACGGGCAGCAGCACAGGCAGCGGCACAGGCGGCACCACGGGCGAGTCGGTCGCCGGGCGGCTGGCCGGGGTGGCGGCCGTGGCCGGGCTGAACATCGTCCCCCCGTGCGAGCACCCCGCCCCCGTCACCCTCCTGGCCTTCCACGGCACAGCCGACACGATCGTCCCCTACCGCGGCGGCCACCCGTTCCAGAACTCCACCAGGCGGCGCGCTCTGGCCAGGCTCGTGACGCTGCCCCCGGTGGAGCGGAGCGCGCGGGCGTGGGCCAAGGCGCTCGGCTGCGGCGCCGAGGACGACGTCTCCGCGCCGGCGGCCACGGTACGGCTGCACCGCTGGACGGGCTGCCGCGGCGGCGCGTCCGTCCGGCTGTACACGCTGCGCGGCGCCGGCCACACCTGGCCCGGCGCGGCCGGCGTGCCCCGCCTGGGCCCCACCGACCGCGACCTCGACGCGACCAAGGTCATCCTGGACGCCTTCGACGCCACCCCGGCCCGATAAGGCCGGATCCCTGGGCGAATCGGGCCTACCGGCCGGGCACGGCAGGCGGTATGAAGGCTCGGGGGCCCGACCTCGAGCCGGAAGCGGGGGAACACCGCGCATGAGCGACGACGTACGCATCGAGATCGAGGCCGTGCCACGAGCCGGCCTCAGCACCGACCGGTTACGCCAGGCCGTCGCCGGGCACCCGCAGGTGCTCGCCGAGCTGGGCGTGGGCGACGCCGGAGGGCTGGTCGTGCCGCACGCCGCGGCCCTCGGCCACGATCCCGGACCGGCGGCGCCGTTCCGGGCGACCGTGTTCGACCCGGTCGGCAACCGCGCGGTGGAGCTGCGCGGCACGCTCGACCGGCCCGAGGAGGCCGAGGTGCGGCCCAGCGCGTTCCGGCCGCAGCCCGGCTCCGGCGAGCTGACCGCGGCCGCGGCCGTGCTGCGCGCCGACCCCGCCTTCCCGCGCGGCGACGACGTCGTCGTGTACCGGCCGATGCCGCCGCTGGCCGATCTGGAGAACCCCGACGGCACCACCGTGCGCCGCCCCACCCTCGGCGTCTACACGCCCTCCGACCCGACCGGCGTACGGCACCGGATCGTCGCGGTGGACCTCACCCACCGCGCCGTCGACTGGACGCCGGCCGGCATCGACCTGCGCATGCACCACGACTGCGAGCACACCGTGCCCGAGGGCGTCGACGCGCTGGCCGACCGCGGCGGCCCCGACCAGGTCCACGTCAAGGTGCTGCGCGGCGACACCGTGCTGTGGGACCTGCTGGTCGTACGGCCGCGCGCCTCCGCGCCGCAGAACCCCGGCGTGGGCGGCGGCGTGGAACTGCGCAACGTCCGCTACCGGGGCCGGCTCGCGCTGCGGCAGGCGCACGTGCCCGTCCTCAACGTCGAGTACGAGCAGGGCACGACCTTCCGCGACGACGCGAGCTTCGAGACCCGCTTCTCCGCCGCCGGCTCCGACCCGGTCGGATGGGGCTGGCGGCTGTGCACCTCACCGCCGCGCACGATCCTGGAACGGACCGACAGCGACTCCGGCAACTTCCAGGGTGTGGCCTTCCACCACGACGGGCAGGAGCTGCGCATCGTCAGCGAGCTGGCGGCCGGCTGGTACCGCTACGCCAGCGACTGGCGGCTCGGCGACGACGGCTCCATCCGGCCGAGGTTCGGCTTCGCCGCCACCGCCAACCCCATGACGTGCAAGGTGCACCGCCACCACGCGTACTGGCGCTTCGACTTCGACATCGGCGGCGCCGCCGACGACGTGGTGGAGCAGATCGACCCCGGCCCCATCAGCCCCGACCCGGTGCCGATCATCCGCGAGACGTCGCGGCGGCGGGCCGAGGGACGGTACTGGCAGGTGCGCGACAAGTCCTCCGGCCACGGCTACCGCATCCATCCGGGCCCGTACGACGGGACGGCCGACGCCTACGGGGTGTCGGACCTGTGGTTCCTGCGCCACCACCCGGCCGAGCTGGACGACGGCAACCCCGGCCCGCGCGACCGGGCGGCGATCAACCGGTGGCTGAACGGCGAGAGCATCGACGGCGTCAACGTCGTCGTCTGGTACGCCGGTCACTACTACCACGACCAGGCGCACCCGCAGCCGCACCAGGGAGAGCTGATCGGACCCGAGCTGACCCCCTTCTGAGCGATAGGGTGGGCGCTCATGGACGATGCGCTCGGCCTCACGGCCCACCCCCCGGCGGACGACCACAGCGACTCCCCGCAAGGGCGGGTCGGACCGGCGGCGGCGCGGGCGCTGCTGCGCCGCCTGGCCGAGGACCAGTCGGGCAACCGGGTGCCGTCGATCGTGGCGGGCATCGTGCGCGACGGCCGGCTCGCCTGGTTCGGCGCGCGGGGCCACCTCGACGACGGCACGGCGCCCACGGCCGACACCCGTTACCGGCTGGGGTCGATCACCAAGTCGCTGGTGGCCGTGCTGGTCATGCGGCTGCGCGACGAGGGCCGCCTCGACCTGCTCGACCCCGTCGGCAAGCACCTGCCCGAGGCGCCCGCCGGCGAGGTCACCGTCGCGCAGCTGCTGTCGCACACCGGCGGGCTGAGCGCCGAGCCGCCCACCGACTGGTGGGAGCGCACCCCCGGCCTGCCCGCCGACGGGCTGCTGGCCCGGCTGTCGTCCGACGACCTCAAGCACCGGCCCGGCCGCCGCTTCCACTACAGCAACGTCGGCTACGGGCTGCTGGGCGAGCTGGCCGCGCGGCTGCGCGGCGCGCCGTGGCTGAGCGCCGTGCGCGAGGAGATCCTCCAGCCGCTGGGCATGCGCTCCGTCACCGACCGGCCTGCGCCGCCCCACGCCACCGGCTACGCCGTGCACCCGTACGCCGACGTGCTGCTGCGGGAGCCGGAGCACGACGCCGGGGCGATGGCGCCGGCCGGGCAGCTGTGGTCGTCGGCCGCCGACCTGGCCCGGTGGGCGGCGTTCGTGGCGGGCGACACCGGCGGCGTGCTGTCGGCCGGCACCCTCGCCGAGATGCGCGAACCGGCCACGGTCGACGACGGCGACGCCTGGACCAGCGGGTACGGCCTGGGCATGCAGCTGACCCGGCACGCCGGGCGGCGCCTGGCCGGGCACACCGGGTCGATGCCCGGGTTCCTGGCCACGGTGTGGGCCGACCCGGCCGAACGGGTCGGCGTGCTGTACCTGGCCAACGTCACCTCCGGGGTGAGCCGGTCGCTGCCGCTGGACCTGCTCGACATCCTCGCCGAGCACGAGCCGCGCCTGCCCGAGCAGTGGCGTCCCTCCCCGGCCGACCCCGGGCTGCTGGCGCTGACCGGCGTGTGGCACTGGGGGCCGACTCCGTACGTGCTGCGGCTGCTGCCGGACCGCGTCCTCTCACTGGCGCCGATGAACGGCCCCGGCCGGGCCTCGCGGTTCGCGCCGCGCGAGGACGGCACGTGGGTGGGGCTGGAGGGCTACTACGCGGGCGAGACGCTGCGGGCGGCGCCCGACCACCTCGACATCAACACCTTCGTCTTCACCCGCACCCCTTACGACCCGCAGGCGCCGGTGCCGGGCGGGGTGGAGGGGTGGGAGCACGCCCCCGAGTGAGACGCCGCCGCCCGGCGCCCGTCGAGGGGCGCCGGGCGGGCGAAGCCACCTCCCTGCCTGCCCCAAGGCCGCGCCTTGCGCGGGCAGGCAAGGCCGCCTCTCTCCGGCCATGAGGCCGGAGAGACCCCGGACACGAGGCGGGAACTCCCCGGCCATGCCGTGAGACACTTCCCGGCCACACTGCGGGAACTCTCGCCGGGCTCGCCGCCACACACTCCCCGGGCTCGCCGCGAAACACTCCCCGGCCACACTGCGGGAAACTCCCCGGGCACGCCGCGAGACACTCCCCCGGCGCGAGAAAGGTCTCTCTCCGGCCGCGGGGCCTGACCCTCGAGGGGCACGAGGGAGGACTAGCGACGTTCTCGCCGGGGCCGCCGGAACGTGACGCCGCTGATCAGCCGAGGGCGTCGAGCAGCTCGCGTTCGCGCCGCGCGCCGATGCCGGAGCGTCGTTCCCGGTCGAGGCCCTGCTCGCGCTCCCAGACCAGCGTGTCGGCCAGCATCTCCTCCCTGGGCCGGTGACGCAGCCCCGCGTCGAGCGCCGCCGACCCGTCGCGCGCCGAGAACCCCGCCCAGTCCGGGTCGGCCACCCACAGCGGCAGCGACTCCGGCCCCATGAACTCGGCCACGCCCTTCTCGCGCAGCCACGCCGACGACGCGGTGACCACCGGGCCGGTGTGCCCGGCTGCGGCACGCGACATCTCGACCCACTGCCCGAACGGGACGACCGGGCCGACGGCGTCGTAGGTGCCGGTGGTGCCCTTCTCCGCGGCGTCGAGCAGCCAGGCCGCCAGGTCGCGGGCGTCGACCGCCTGGGTCGGCAGGTCCGGCGCGTCGGGCACCAGCATCGGCCCGCGCGGGTCGCGGGCGGCGCGGGCCACCCAGTAGCCGGAGCGGTCGCTGTGGTCGCCCGGCCCGCCGATCAGCCCCGCGCGCGCGATGAGGAGGCGCTCGCCGACGGCCGCCGCCGACGCCTGCTCGCAGGCGACCTTCGCCTCGCCGTACAGCTCCGGGCCGGCCTCCAGCCGGTCGGTCGGAGGGAGCAGGGCCGCGGACTCGTCCGCGCCGGGGGTGGCGTGGGAGGCGTAGGCGCTGATGGAGGAGACGTAGGCCCAGTGCGCGGCCCGGCCGCCCAGCGCGTCCAGCGCCTCGCGGACGAAGCCGGGCTGCCACGAGACCTCGACGACCGCGTCCCAGTCGCGATCCAGCAGCGGCTCGTACGCCGAGGGGTCACGCCGGTCGGCGGGCACCAGCCTCGCCCCGTCCGCGACCTGTCCGCTCTCGCCGCGGGCCAGGCAGGTCACGCGGTGGCCGCGGTCCACCGCCTGCCGGGACAGTTCGCGGCCCAGCCACGCCGTACCGCCAAGAATCACGATCTCCATGCCGCCAGCCAAGCACCTCCGGCGCCCGGCACCCGGCCGGGTTCACCGACAGCGGACCCCGTTCACCGACAGCGGACGCCGCCCGCCGCCCGGCCGGAACCAACGGGCACGCCCGGCCGGGTCGCCCGCACCGACCCGACGAGGGCGACCCGCCGAACAGGCAGGACCGGCCGACCAGCCACCGGGGTGACGCCGGCCATCCGAATCCGCCAAACCGGCCACCCACCCCCTACACAACGGAGACCAGCCGACCAGCCACCCGACAATGCAGGCCCTCCGGCTCGGCCGAACCGGCCGCCCACCCACCAGACGACCGAGGCTGTCCAGGGAGGACCAGCCGACCAGCCACCAGGTGGGGCCGGACCATTTGGTCCAGACCGGGCTATGCGCCAGACCGGCCGCCCACCCCCTTCCGCCCCGCCACGCTGATCAGCGTGTGGCGGTCAGGAGGGCGGTGGGGACAGGGCGGCGGCCAGGTGGGCGGCCGGGCCCGGCGGCAGTGACGGGTGCAGCAGCTCCACCCGGTGCACCAGCCTGGGGGCCACCAGCGGCACGCCGGGTCCCGCCGAGGCGGGCAGCAGGGTCAGGCCGTGCCCGGCGGCCACCAGGTTGCGCACGGTGTGCACGTCCTCCCCCTGGTGGTCCAATCCGGCGCGGAAGCCGTCGCCCGCCAGGTCGCGCAGCCGCTCCAGCGGACACAGCGGCGTGGCCAGCCAGCGGGCGTCGACCAGGTCGGCCAGCCGCAGCCCCGTCCGGCCCGCCAGCGGATGGTCCGGCGGCAACGCCACCACCAGTTCCTCCTCCGACACCCCGATCCGCGTCATGGGCCCTGAGTCGGGCAGGCGCAGCGGGTCGCTGGGAGCGGTGATGCCGTCCGTCAGCCCCAGGTCGGCCTCGCCCGCCGCGACCTGCGCGGCCACCTGGTCACGGTCCGTCGTGCGCAGCCGTACCCGCAGACGCGGCTGTTCGCCCCGTCCCCGTGCGAGCCGTGCGGACAGCACCGGGTTGAGGGCGAGCGGAGCGGCGGCGAGGGTCAGCCGGTGGGCGGGCAGCGCGGCGGTGCGCAGCACGTCGGCGCGGGCGGCGCGCAGGCGCAGCAGCAGCGGGCCGGCGTGCTCCAGCAGCCGCGTGCCCGCCTCGGTCGGCTCGACCGGACGGCGGCGCAGCAGCGGGAGACCCAGGTCGGTCTCCAGGGCGGCGATCTGCTGGGAGACCGCCGACTGGGTGTAGCCGAGGCGTTCGGCGGCGGCCGAGAACGAGCGGGCCTCGGCCACGGCCACGAAGGTGCGGAGCAGATGAGGGTCCATCAGTGTTGCTTATATCAGGTCCAGACATCATCGTTGGCGCTTGTGCCGGGTCGCGGGCCACGATGGGGGCATGACGAGCTTGAGAATCGCCGTGGTCGGCGACCGTTCCCCGGGCGTGCGCGCCCACACCCGTGTCCCGCTGCTGCTGGAGGCACTGCGCGAACGTGACGGCGTCGCGCTCGACGCCTACTGGATCCCCACCACCGACGCCCGCGACCTGGACGCCTTCGACGGCATCTGGGTCGTGCCCGGCAGCCCGTACCTCAGCGAGAGCGGAGCCGTCGAGGCGGCGCGGACCGCGCGCGAGCACGGCATCCCGTACCTGGGGACGTGCGGCGGTTTCCAGCACATGCTGCTGGAGTACGCGCGCAACGTGTGCGGGCTGGACGTGGCGCACGCCGAGAACGTACCGGCGACCGACGACGGTGACGACTTCCTGCTGATGCCGCTGCGCTGCTCGCTGGCCGGGCACGAGGCGATGGTCCGGCTGGCGCCCGGGTCGCTGATCGAGCAGATCATGGGCACGCCGGTGACCGTCGAGTCCTACAACTGCTCCTACGGCCTCAACGAGCGCTACGAGCGGGTCCTGACCGAGCACGGGCTGGTCTTCTCCGGTCACGCCGGGGACGACGGCACGGTCCGGGTCGCGGAGCTGCCCGGGCACCCGTTCTTCCTGGGCACCCTGTTCCAGCCGGAGCTGGCCGGCGACGGCAGCCGCCCGCACCCGGTGATCTCCGCGTTCGCCGCGGCCGTGGCGGCCCGCTCCTCGGACACCACGCGGACACCGCAGGTGGCGTCACACTGAGCTCACGCGGCACGGGGAGGGTCCGGCGCCGTACGCGCCGGACCTGGGGGGCGTACGCGCCGGAGCTGGCGGGCGTACGCGCCGGACCGGGCTGCTGTCAGTTGGAGGAGGGGCGGACGCCGTCGAGGACGAGGTCCAGCAGCCGCTCGGCCTGGGCCGCCCCGTCGGGCTCGTGCTCGGTGGCCAGGCAGATGGCGTTGACGAGGGTCAGCAGGTCCGCGATGGCCACGCCGTCCCGGACGGCGCCGGCCCGGCGGGCGCCGTCCAGCAGTTCCTGGCCCGCGTCCACGATCATGGCGTGGCACCCCTCTCCCACGGCGCCGTCCTGGGATCCCTGCAGGAGCGAGACGGCCAGGCCCCGGTTGGCGGCCACATGCGCGGCGACGGCGCGCAGCCAGGCGACCAGGGCCGGCCCGGGGTCGTGGCCGGCGGCCAGCTCGCGGGCGTGGGCGCACAGGGCCTCCACCTTGCCGCGGAAGACGGCCTCCAGCAGCCGCTGCCGGGAGGGGAAGTGGCGGTGCAGGGTGGCCGAGCCGACGCCGGCGCGCCGGGCGATCTCCTCCAGGGACGCCTCGGCGCCGTGTTCGGCGACGGCCGTGGTGGCCGCGGCCACGATGCTGTCATGGTTGCGGCGCGCGTCGGCCCGCCGGGGCCGGGCGGGCGGCGCGGCGGCGTGGTCGTCGTCGGGCAATGTCGTCTCCGGCGCGTGACGTAAACGGGGCGGCTCTCCATATCGTACCGGGGCCCCGTCGTCCGGCCCGCGAGGCGTACGCGCGGCTCGAGGCCACGCCGGCGCGGGCCGAGGAGACCTGGGCGGCCGAGGAGCAGACCCGAGAGCGTGAGGCCGTTGGCGCAGGCGAACTCACTGGCTTCCAAGTGGACGACAAGACCTCGTCGGCACCCTGTGAATGCAAGCGACGAGAAGACCAACTCCAGGAAGCGAGGAAAAGAGTTGATCACCAGAAAGCTCCTTCTCCCCCTGCTGACGGCGGCCGCCGTGGTGTCCTCCGCGACCGTCTCGCACGCGAGCGTGGCGGACAGCCTGACGGCCACACCGCAGAACCCGTGCCCCTCCGGCAGCATCGCGGTGTCGATCGCCTCCGGGCCGATGGAGATGTCCAGCAGCGACCCGGCGCCCACCCTCAACATCCGCCTCATGTGTTACAACATGACCACGAAGAAGCTCGCCCCCATCGAGGCCGGTCAGGAGATCAACCTGGAGGTCCTGGGCGTGTGGGCGACGTCGGAGGCGGCGTTATGGGACGAGACCCTGCGCAACGAGAACACCTCGTGGCCGTACGACAGTGACACGGCGAACGCGTCGTACAAGAACTTCACGAAGGCGTACGGCCAGTACACCATGCCCGACGCGGGCTGGAACAAGCTCAAGAACGTCGGCAAGCCCGACACCTGGGGAGTGCTCTACTGGCAGACCTGGGTCTGCCACCGCAACCCGGGCGACCCCGAGCCGGGCGGGTGCGTCCTCTTCAAGCAGCCTGAGCTGCTGTTCATCGACCACACCTGAGGTGCGCAGGGCGCGCATGCTCGCCCGCGCGCCCGCGCTGCGATGCCACTGACCTGACGACAGGGCCTGGCCTCTGCGACCGGCCGGCCGATCCGTGGCCCCAGCCGGTTCGGCTGGCCCTGGCCGCTCTGGCGCACACGCACGCCAGCGACCCCGAACCTGCCGACCTGCTCGCGATGCACGTCGAACGCGTCGAGCACGTCGAGCACGTCGAGCACGTCGAGCACGTCAGGATCGTCGCTCACCACGCTGACCTCGCCTGAACGCGCTGCTGCCCCGCACGGTCCAGAACGCCGGCCGTGCGGGGCAGCTTGAGCGGCGGCTACGGCCGGCCGACACTCATGTACGTCCACCCGGCCGCGCGCATCTCGGCCGGGTCGAGCATGTTCCGGCCGTCGAACATCACCGGCCGCCGCATCACCGCGGCGGTCTGCGCCCAATCGACCTCGCGAAGCTGCGGCCATTCCGTCACCACGATCGCCGCATCCGCGCCCTCCACGGCCGCTTCCGGACTCGCGTGACGGCTCGTCGACGTCCACGGCTCCGTCTCTGCCGGGCGTGCCATCGGATCCCAGCAGCGCACCTCGGCGCCCTCGGCCAGCAGCCGGGCCGCCAGCACCGCGCTCGGAGCTTCGCGCATGTCGTCGGTCCCCGGCTTGAACGTCAGCCCGAGCAGCGCAACCCGTGCGCCGGCCAGATCGCCGAGCGCGTCCTTCAGTTTCTGGACCGCCCGCCGCTTCTGCAGGTTGTTGACCTCGATCACCGCGGACAGAAGTTGCAGGTGATAGCCGGTGTTGTTGGCCAGTTGCCGCAGCGCCTCGGAGTCCTTGGGAAAGCAGGAGCCGCCCCAGCCGATGCCGGGCCGCAAGAAGTGGCGGCCGAGCCGGTGGTCCAGGCCCACAGCGCCAGCGACGTCCTCCACGTCGGCGCCGGTCTTCTCGCACAAGGTGGCGATCTCGTTGATGAAGCTGATCTTCGTGGCGAGCAGCGCGTTCGAGGCGAGCTTCACCATCTCGGCCGAGCGGACGTCCATGACGACGACCGGCCCGTCGACGCCTTCGTGCAGTTCCGCGATCAAGCGTGCCGTCGCCTCGTCGGAAGCGCCGACGACGATCCGATCCGGGTGCATGAAGTCGTTCACCGCCGTGCCCTCGGCGGTGAACTCCGGGTTCGCGGCGTACCCGACGTGGGCGAGGCCGGCAGCATCCAGGGCCGCCCGCACGCGAGTGCCGGTGCCCACCGGCACGGTCGACTTCACCGCCACCGCCTTGAGATGCGATGCGCCCTCCAGGGACCTCACCACCGACCAGACCTTGGACAGGTCCGCGTCCCCGGACGCGGACGGCGGCGTGTCCACGCACACATACGCCACCTCGGCGCCGTCCAGGGCCTCACGCAGATCCAGCGTGAACGTCAACCGCTCCTTGTTCCGGGCGATCATGTCGCCCAGGCCCGGCTCGTAGATCGGGACGTCACCGGCCTTCAGGAGACTGATCTTGTCCGCGCTGATGTCGCGGACCACCACGCGGTGGCCGAGCTCGGCGAGGCACGCACCCGTCACCAGCCCGATGTACCCGGCGCCGAACACAGCGACCTGACGATTCGGCTTACCCACCATGGATGACCATCCGTTCTCACGCGGTCGAACCTGCCACTCGAGCCGCGGGCCTGGGTAAGGAACGCCGAAGCCTGCGAACGACGCTCCACCATAACGCGCCGCTCACAGATCACCGGCGTCACTGGCGGCAGCAATGCCATCATGGCCTGATATGCGCGGCCGGGGTGGCGAGGCGACCACATGCCGCTGCGACATCGCGCTTGAAGGGCTCAGGACCGATGCCACCCTGTCCACCGTCGGAGCCGACCGCGATGCCCCGGGACAGCTCGACCACGTCGCCCGGGCCGCACACCAGGCAGCTCGTGTTCACCGCCCGCGTGGACGCGACGGACGTCGTCCTGTCGCCTGCCCACGACGACCACACCTGGCGGCACGCGGACGCCCTGTCGGCCGTCAGCGAGGAAGCCCTCGGCCTGGTCCGCCGGGCCGTCCTGCCGAAACCGCTCCGGGACGTTGATGAGGGGCAGCACAGTCCGCCGCGCCGGCACGTCGGTGCCAACGCCCTCGTCCGTGACCAAGCCGGCCGGATCCTCCTCGTCCGCCCAGGTTCGAGCATCCCAGCCCCGGCTGGGATCACCCGACCCAGACCCTTCTCTTCGACCTTGGAATCATCGATTCAGCTACCACGCACCTCACGACCCCGGATCCCGACATCGCCGAGCACCGATGGGTCACCCCTGACGAGGCCGAACGGCTTCGCGGTCCGGCACGTGCCGCACGCCTACGCGCCGGACTCCTCGGACTCCGAGAACTCCGAGGACTCCAGCAGAGCCGACCAGCCATCATCACCCCTCGTCCGACCCGTGCGACCCGGGTTTCGGGTGCCGGACCGCCGGCCGGGGATACTTCGCCCATGACGAGGATCCCCGACCCCGGTCCCGCCCCCTTCACCCATCTCAAGATCCGCACCGGTGCCCTGGTCTTCTGCGGCAACGACGTGGCCCTGATCCGCCGGGACCGAGCCGACTCGACGCACTACACCCCACCCGGCGGCAACGTCGAACCGGGCGAGGACCTGTATCAAGCGCTGGCCCGCGAGCTGGCCGAGGAGCTCGCGCTCAACCTGGCCGACGCCAGCCCGCCGCAACTGCTGTGGATGGTCGACCAGCGCGTCTCACGTCCCGGCCCGACACCGCCACCCCGCAAACTCCACCTGATCTACCGTCTGCACATCAGCGCACAGATACGGGCCAAGCTGGCCGCCTGCGAGTTCGATCAGCAGCCCGGCGGTGGCCACGAGTTGGGCATCATCAAGTGGATCGACTACCGCGAGACCGCCACTCTGCCGATCTTCCCGCCGCTCGGGCCCGCACTGGCCGTGCTGCCCCATCCCCACGCCGCCATCACCGACGCGGCGCTGCCAGCGGTGACCGACGCCAACTACACCTGGGTCTGACCCACACACGCATCAGAAGACCAACGCCCGTGGAGACGTCGACACCTGCGCCGCAGCGGTTGAGCTTCGGCCCGCTCGTCCTGCCATGGAACCCGAGCGTGCGCGAACAGGGGCCGCCTGGGCTGATGATCGGATAAGGATCTTGAGCTCTTGGGGGCTCTCCACCTGAACCGCGAGACCGCTGATCTCTCGTGCTGAGGGCGGCACGAATCCGAGGGGTGGCGTAGGAAAGGTCGGCAAGATCGCTCGGAGTGGCCGGCCGCGCGAGCTGTACGCTCCGCTGCCACTGCGGATTGGGCCCGGTGACCACGGAGCCGAGCTCTACCGTCGCCGGGACACGACCCCGGGCGCGCGCACATCGCAGACACTCACCGACCGGCGCCAACTCGTCTCAATAAGTAGGACGCCGCTGTAGGCGGTGATCCCGCCATGGCCGCCTGGCCAGGTGTTCTGATGGCACAGCGCATCGCCCGAAAGCAGGGCCTTCCGTCTCCGGCAGGTGACACCAGCCGGCGCCGAGTTCCCTTGCCTGGGTGCGATCCAGAGCGATGGACCTCACCTGGGGCGGGAAGAGAGGCGACGGTTGATCCTCCTGGTACTCGCCGGGAGACGTCTGTCGCCCTGACACCGCCGCTGTTAGGGTGAGCGCGGTGCGCCGGGAAGTCTGGTCGGCAAGATCGTCTGTTGATCCCGGCCGGAGGCGTTCGATGGTCACCGCTTCCGGTGCCTCACGCGAGGAGGTACCACGATGCCCCCTTCCCCCGCGGTCTTCGCCGAGCGCGCCACCGACGTCGCCCGCCTGCCCTCGGGCGCGGTGGAGTACCGGCTGGAGGGCGACGGCCACCGGACGGTGCTGGTGCTCCACGGCGGTCACATGCGGGCGGGGCTGGCGCTGGGCGAGGAGGTCTACGCCGACGCCGGGTTCAGGGTGCTGGCGCTCTCCCGGCCCGGTTACGGGCGTACGCCGCTGACCACGGGCACCACGCCGGCCGGGTTCGCCGACGCCGCCGCCGAGCTGTGCCGGACCTTGGGGATCGAGCGCCTCGCCGCGGTCGTGGGCATCTCAGCCGGCGGGCGTACCGCGCTGACCATGGCCGCACGCCACCCGTCCCTGGTGGAACGGGTCATCCTGCTGAGCGCGGTCGGGTTCCTGCCGTGGCCCGACCGGCGGACCCGGCTGGGCGGCCGGGCGGTGTTCGGCCCCCGGGTGGAGACCAGCACCTGGGCGGTCCTGCGGTTCCTGGTCCGGCGCGCGCCGTCCCTGGGGCTGCGCCTGCTGCTGCGCGACCTCTCGGTCCTGCCCGCGCGGAAGGTCCTCGCGGGCCTGTCCGCCGCCGAGCGGGCCACGCTGGCCGGGCTGTTCACCGTGATGCGCTCCGGGCGGGGCTTCGTCGCCGACCTGCTGCCCGTACCGGACTGCGCCGCGCAGGTCAGCCGGCCCGCGCTGGTCATCGCCACCCGGCACGACCGGTCGGTGCCCTTCGCCCACGCCGAGTCCCTGGCCGCGGCGATTCCGAACGCCGAACTCGTCGACAGCCGGGCCGACAGTCACATGATCTGGTTCGGCCCCGGATATCCCCGCGTCGCAGCGAAGATCCGTGAGTTCCTCGCCGCGGACTGAAGCCGCCGTCTGAAGCCGCCGTCTGAAGCCGCTGCCTGGGGCTGCGGTCTGAATCCGCGGGCTGAAGCGGGCGGCCGGCGGCGGCCTCGGGCGCGGAAAAGCGGTTGACCGGGATGCGAGCCGGTGACCATCCTCGGTGGATGCGCATCGAGTTCGCCCGGATCGCCGCCGGTGACGCGGACGCGCTCGCCGACTTCCTGGCGGGCGAGGACTGGCCGTACCACGCCGGCACGCAGGACCGCGAGGCCGTCAGGCGGCGCGCGGCCGAGGGCGGCTACGACGACGAGGAGACGCGGACCTTCTGGGTGCTCGCCGACGGCGAGCGCGCCGGGCTGGTCAGGCTGCAGGACCTCGCCGACGACACGCCCATGTTCGACCTGCGCGTACGGGCCGCCTGGCGCGGCCGGGGGCTCGGCACGGCGTCGGTCGCCTGGCTCACCCGCCACCTGTTCACCGAGTTGCCCGGCGTGACGCGGATCGAGGCCACCACCCGCCAGGACAACCTGGCCATGCGGGCCGTCCTGCGCCGAAGCGGGTTCGCCAAGGAGGCCCACTACCGGGAGGCGTGGCCGGCACCCGACGGGACCCGCCGCGACGCGGTCGGCTACGCGATCCTGCGCCGGGACTGGCTGGCGGGCACCGTCACCCCACCTGACTGGGCCGACGAACCCGCCTGACGCCGCCTCCCGACCCGGACGCGGCGGGCTCGCGCGCCGAACCCTCACAGGACGGACAGGCTCGCGCACCGAACCCTCACCAGGTGGGCGGGTTCGCTCACCGAACCCCTCAGAGGATGGCGGGTTCGCTTGCCGAACCTCTCAGAAGGCCTGGCTCGTCACCGAACCCCCGGGATGGGTGGGGCGCGCGTACCAGCCCCTCAGGCCGGGCGCCCCCGGCGGCGGATCTTGATGTCGCGCATGTCGGTCACCGCCGTGCGCAGCACCCGGTAGGGGTGGCCGTGCGCGTCCAGCGCCGCGAACGCGCCGCGCGTCGCCTCCGCCTCGCCGTCGTCCGGCCCCGCCGGCACCTGGCAGCGGAAGGTGAACGCCGACACGCTGTCGTCGAACGTGAACGTCCCGGCCTCCGTGAACGCCGCCCCGCCCGCCGCCCGCACCGCGGCCCGGCCCGCCTCGTCCAGTCCGGCGAACGCGCCGGAGATCGTCACTCGGAACATGTCTCCCCCTCTCGTACGGCATAGCCGAGCATCCGCTCGCCCAGCACGTCCTCGGCCACGTCCAGCAGCCGCAGCACTTCCCCGGCGATCTCGCCGGTGTCCTGACCGGCGGCGGTGCGCCGGGCGATCTCGGTCAGCAGCAGCGCGTGCAGGCAGCCGACGTGCCAGGCCACCACGCGCGGCAGCGGATCGTCCGGCGCGGCCCCCGTCTCCTCGGCCAGGCACGCGGCCAGCGCGTCGGTCATCTCGCGGCCGAGGTCCTCCAGGCGCGCCGTCAGCGTGGGCGTGGCCCGCATCATCTCCAGCACCCGGCCGAACCCCTCGGTCAGCCCCAGCCGCCGCTCGCGCCGGCGCACCTCCTCACGCAGGTGTTCCAGCACGGCTCGTACGGCCGGCTGCCCCGGAGGGCGGGCCCGCACCATGTCGGCCAGCCGCTGCGGGGACGCCTCCTCCGGCGGCAGGACCAGGTCCTCCTTGGAGGCGAAGTAGTTGTAGACGGTGTTGACCGACACCTCGGCCGCCTCGGCGACCTCGGCGATCGTCACGTGGTCGAACCCGCGCTCCACGAACAGCGCGGTCGCGACCTCGGAGATGCGCTGCCGCGTCTGCCGCTTCTTGCGTTCCCGCAGCCCCTCTGTCATGGCACCGGAGCGTAACGGACTCCAACGATGAAGTCCAAACCAAATTTGGAGTACGTTGCAGTTATTGGTCCGTCACCCGGAAGGGGCATGGCGATCGCGCCCTAGGGCGTGTATCGGAAGTGGTGGGAACATCTAGGCCATGACAGCTGATTGGAACGGCATGGAGGTCGTCTTCCAGCGTGTCGGCGTCGACCGTGTGGACGAGGTGCTGAGCGTGCTCGATGAGGCGGCGGGATGGCTCAACGCACGTGGGATCGGTCAGTGGCCTGTGCGTTTCGAGGCCGCATGGGTTGAGGAGGCCCTCTCTCGGGGCGAGACGTGGCTGGTGGCCACCGGGGACAAGGTGGCGGGGACAGTCACCATGGACTGGTCGGATCCACTGTGGGCGGATGCCGACGGCGCGGCGGGATACGTGCACCGCATGGCCGTGCGTCGATGGGCGGCGGGGCTCGGGGCCCGCATTCTCGACTGGGCAGCCAATGCCGCACGGCAGCAGGGCGCCAACTCTCTGCGGCTGGACTGCGTAAAGTCCAATGATCGGCTGCGTGCCTACTACGAGGCCCACGGCTTCGTCCACCGCGGAGACGTGCCGGTGGGGGGTGCTCCTGGTCAGCGACTGGAGGAGGGTCCGCTCACCTGGGTCAGCCGCTATGAGCTTGCCCTGCCACGGCGCAAGTCATAGCCACTCGTTGATGGCCGCGACAAGGACGGTGGCCTCGTACCGGACGGCGAGTTTCTCATAGCGGGTGGCTACCGCCCGGTGCCTCTTGAGGCGGTTGATCCCGCACTCCACCGCGTGGCGCTCGCGGTAGTCGACCTGGTCGAGCTTCGGCGGCCGGCCGCCGCGTGAGCCGCGCTTCTTGTGGTTGCTGACCTGGTCCGCCTTGTCCGGGATGGTGCCGCGGATCCCGCGACGGCGTAGGTAGGCGCGGTTGTTGCGGGAGGCGTACGCTTTGTCGGCGCGGACGCGGTCCGGCCGGGTGCGGGGCCTGCCCGGCCCAAGGCGAGGGACACGGATCTTCTTCAGGACGGGCTCGAACTGCGGGGAATCCCCGCGCTGTCCGGCTGTGATCACAATCGACACTGGCTTCTGGCCCTGCTCGACGGCCAGGTGCAGCTTGGTGGTCAGGCCACCGCGAGAGCGCCCGAGGCCATGGTCGTCCGGTTCGGTGGTGAGGCCGCCGGGCGGCTCTTTCTGCAGGTCCCCCTTTTCCCCGCCCCAGCGGCGTGCTGGTGGGCCCGGCATACCGTGGAGTCGACGTCGATCTCCCAGGTGATCAGATTCTTGGCGTCCGCCTGGGCCTGCAGGTCGATAAAGAGCCGCTGCCAGGTGCCGTCTCGCTGCCAGCGCCTGAACAAGTCGTACACCCGGCCCCAGGGCCCGTACCGCTCCGGGACGTCTCGCCACGGCGTCCCGGTGCGGGTCCGCCAGCGTATGCCGTCGATCACTGCCGCTTCGCCCATCTCGGCGGGCGCCCCGGCCTGTTGCCTATGGGCAGCAGCAACTCCAGGCGGGCCCGTTGTGCATCCGTCAGATCTCCACGCGACACGAATCAAGATCGTCTCACGTCAAAGATCCACTTTCGATACACGCCCTAGTCGACGGGGTCCGGCTCGCGCACCGGCTTTCCCGCCCGGCCGCCATCCCCTCCGTCGCCCGACTGCCGGCCGTCCGTCCGGCCACCGCGCTCCGGACCGCCGGACTCCCGGCCGTCCGTCCGGCCGCCGGGCTCCGTCGGCTCCTCGGCGACGGCCTCGCGGATCCAGGCGGCCACCGCCCGGCCCAGCAGCGAACGGTGCGCCCCCGCCCCGGCCACCCGCTCCCCGGCCAGCGCCAGGCGCACGGCCCGCGTCACCTGTCCGGCCACGACGCAGGTCGTGGTGGCCGCGCCGAGCACGACCCACAGGCTGTAGCCCTGCGGCAGCAGCATCACCACGAACGTCACGTACGTGACGAGCACGCCGACGAACACCACCGTCCACGGCACGGCCTGCTCGCCCGGCGCGCGCTCCCTCCGCCGCCGGCTCCGGGACGGGGCGCGCCCCCGGCCCCTGCGCGCGGCGAACCTGCCGCGAGCGTGCGCGGCCGTGACGGCGGCGCCGACGTCTCGCGCGGGCGAAGCGGATGACGTGGCGGACGGTGACGTGGATGTGGCCATAACGCTGCCCTCCCGGCGTTCAGCTTTTCCCTGGCCCGAGTGTGGCATCCCGCCCCGCCGCACGCCACGAGCCCGGATCGGCCATTGTCCAGGAAATGCGGATAACGGCGGACGGCGATACGCGCGTCCGACGCGAATTCCATTCCTCTTTTCTTCCGGATCGACGCGAAAGGGCATGTGTTCTTCCACGGGAATGGCCGGCCGTTTTGAGCTGTGCCGCCAATCATGCCGCTGACCTGCGTACATGAGTGGATATATCGGGATCTGTTCGCCCGATGAAACGGACTCTTTCCGCGAAGCGGCGATACGATCACGGCCGCCCGAGGGTTCCGCGGAGACGGGGCGAGAATGCGGCGTTCCGCGTTTTCAGAGGATCGACAGGGCGGCCACTGCGCCGCCACACGTCACATCGAAGACACACTTCCGCGAACAATCGCCGGGCGGATGTCGGGCGCCATTCTCGACTTACCGCCCGGCGTGTCGCCGGACACCCGCTGGCGCCATTCTTCACGCTGCGTAGTCGAGCAATGACGAAAGGTGATCACATTGTCGTCTGCCGCTCGATATAAGCGTGACAGGACCGCCACAGCACGCCGTCCCAGCTCATGTTGTCGTCGCACCACCGCCGCGCCAGCTCCCTGACGTCCCCCGGCCGCGCGGACGCGCCGGAGGGCGACGCCGACGGCGACGCCTGACCGCGGCGTCCCTTCCGCGCCCTGGACAGGTGAGCCATCCCGCCGTCGTCACGCCGGGCGCGCCGCCCGCGCCCGCTCCCGTGCCGCTCAGCCCCCTTCCCCCCGCGCACGCCACGCTCCTGCCGCTGCCCGCCACCCTTCCCCGGGTCGCGGAGCGCGACGCCGCGCGCCCGCCCCGGGAGCGCGGCATCCTCCCCCGCGTTCCGAGGCATGGGGACGCTTCCTTGCTCCCGGGGTGCGGCCGTCACCCCCTGGGCCCACGGCGCGATCGCGCGTCCCTGGCCCGGGGACGCGCTCGTCCCGCCATGCGCGGCGGCCTGGGGAGCGGGGGAAGGCTGCCGCCGGGGCGACGGCGTCACCCCGCGCGCAACGAAGGAGCGCCGACCACGCCCGCCGTCCCGTGCCACCTCCTGGACGGCGGGGCGCCCGTCTCCCGAACGGACGTCCTTCGCACGGCCGCCCTCACGCGCCGCACCGTCATCGGCGGAGCCGTTCCGGCGCGCACCGGTCCCGCCGGCACGAGCACCCCCGTGATCGCCCGCACGGACGCCCCCGCGGGCGGCCCCATGGGTGGCCCCGCGGGTGGCGCCGCCCTCAGCACGGGCGTCTCCATGGGCGTCGCTCCTTCCGGCACGGGCGCCTCCACGGGCGTCGCTCCCTCCGGCACGGGCGCCTCCCCGACGGCCGTCGGTTCCGGCACGCCCGCGATCGTCCCCTCCGCCGGCGCGGGCGTCGCGCCGGCCCCGGCCACGAGCCGGGCCGTGCGCCCGGTGGTGCCGCCGGGCTCCGGCGCCGGCCCGCGCCCCGGGTGTGCCCGCCCGGCCGTCCGACGCCTCCCGGCCGGCGCCGTCACCCTCCGAGGGCCCCGGTACGGCGGGCGACGCGAGCGTGGCCGTACCCGAGCCCCTCGCCTGCGCGTCCGGCGCGCCCGCACCCGGCGGGTACATCCCCAGCCAGGCCCCCAGAGCGACGGACACGGCCGTGACCGCCAGCGTCGCCACCGTGACCCGGTCCATGCCGCGCCGCGGCTCCGGCTCGTACACCGGGAAGGGCGGCACGGGCGTCACCCGTCGCGACGCCGACGGGGGTCGGTCAGTGTCCTGCTCGTGATTCACCGCGTCGGCCACGTAAGGATCATATGGGTGACGATGTGGCTACGGTCCGTAGCTTTGCGCGGCCTTTGACCCGCGCGTCACCGCCCCGCGTGAGCCCCAGGCCGCCCGGCGCCGCCCACCGCGCCGGCGGTTTGCCGTGATCGTCGGAGGCTGTTAGGGTCGCCGCGGCGCGAGGCACGCGTGCGCTTCGGGACGGAGGAGGTTGATGAATATGGCCGCCACAGGCCGTCGTCGGCATGCCCTCATCCCGGCACCGCGCATCTAGGACGCGGGCCGGTCGTTCGATCACGACCAGGAGTGTCACCATGTCTTCATCCACGCAGTCCTCCGCCATGTCCGCGGCGTCCTCCGGGGAGTCCCCCGCGCCCGCCGCCGAGCCGGTTCCCGACCTGACCACCGCCCGCCTGATCCTGCGGTCCTGGACCGCGGCCGAGGTCGAGGCCGTCCTGCGCGGAGAGCGGCTCGCCCACTGGGCCGCCGACTTCCCCGCCGAGGGCGACCACGTGATCGCCGGGCTGTTCGCCGGGCACCCCGCCTGGCTCGGCCCCTACGGCCACCGCCAGGTCGTCGAGCGTGACGGCGGTCTGGTGGTCGGGTCCATCGGCCTGTTCTGGCCGCCGTCCGACGGCGCGCTGGAGCTCGGGTACGGGATCGTGGAGTCCCGGCGCGGACGCGGCTACGCCACCGAGGCCGTCGAGGCCCTGACCGCGTTCGCGTACGCCGCGCCGGGCGTCAGGAGCGTCCACGCCACCGTGGAGCCGTCCAACCCGCCGTCGATCCGGGTGCTGGAGAAGGCCGGCTTCCAGCTGTGCGACGACGGCCCGTCCCAGCAGGACGAGGACACCTCGCCGGCGGACGAGGACGCGTCCCGGGCCGACGAGAACGGCGAAGGCGGCGTGGTGGTGCTGCGCTACCAGGCGCCGCCACCGGCCGGACGCTGATCAGCGCGGGCCGGCGGGGACGCACCCGCGCCCTGCCGGCCCGCTGATCAGCCACATGGTCGCCGCAGGCCGACGGGTCGAGACCCCTCGGCCTGCGGCCTCACCGGGCATCCGGCCGCATCGTCACGGCTCTCAGCTCGTGAAGCCGCGCGACCGCAGGAAGACGGCGCACCGGCTGGTCCAGTCACCCACCACCGGGTCGCTGCCGGCGAGTCCCAGCCCGTGCGCGCCCGACGGGTACACGTGCGCCTCGACCGGCACCCCGTGGCGGGCCAGCGCGCTCGCCAGCAGCAGGGTGTTGTCCACCGGCACCGAGGCGTCGTCGGCGGTGTGCCACACGAACACCGGCGGCGTGTGCGGCCCCACCCGCCGTTCGATCGACAGCTCGGCCGGATCCCCGGCCTCCTGCTCGGGCCCGAGCAGGGACGCCGCCGACCCGGCGTGGGCGGCGGGCCCGGTCAGCGTGACGACCGGGTAGCACAGCACCGCCAGGTCCGGGCGCCCCTCCTGAGCGTCCACCTCGTCGTGCGGGCCCTCCGCCAGCGCGGGTCCCGTCTCGGTCGCCAGCAGCCCCGCCAGGTGCCCGCCGGCCGAGAAGCCCAGCACGCCGACCCGTTCCGGGTCCACCCCGTGGTCGGCCGCGTGGGCCCGCACCCAGCGCACCGCGCGGGCCGCGTCCAGCAGCGGCAGCGGGTGGCGGTGCGGCGCGACCCGGTAGCGCAGCACGAACGCGGCCACGCCCAGCGTGTTCAGCCACCGCGCCACGGGCTCGCCCTCGTGCTCCGCCAGGCGCATGTACGCGCCGCCCGGCAGCACCACGACGGCCGGCGCGGGCCGCTCCGACCGCACCGGGTACGCGGTGATCCGCTCGCCGGTCTCTCCCGGCCACAGCCGGTGCGCGCTCACGCCGCCGCCTTCACGAGCCCGCGGCCCCCACGCACGACGCCGCCGTCCGCTCCGGCGCCGTCACCGCCCGCCGTCACAGTGTCCCGACCCACGCTCTTCCGCCCTTCACGATGCCGTCCTCCGTCCAGAGGGTTCGCCGGGACACCGTACCGGGGCGGGGCGATCACGGCGCCGGGAGGGAGGGGGCGGCCGACCAGCTCGCTAGGACCGCCAGCTTCTCCGCGGCCTCCGAGCCGGGCGTGGCCGTGTAGACGATCAGCATCTGGTCCGGGTCGCCGGGCGGCGTCAGCGCTTCGTAGCCCAGGTCGAGCCGGCCCACGACCGGGTGCAGCATCCGCTTGACGCCGAACGTCTTCTCCTTCACCTGGTGGTCGGCCCACAGGCGGCCGAACTCCTCGCTGGCCAGCGACAGCTCGCCGACCAGCGCCGCGAGCCGCTTGTCGCGCGGCCGCCGCCCCGCCTCCAGCCGCAGGAAGGCCACGGTGTCGGCGGCCACCGCGGGCCAGTCCACGTAGAACTCGCGCGTGGCGGGGTTGAGGAAGGCATCGCGCACCTGGTTGAGCCCGCGTTCACCGAAGCGGGACAGGCGCTCGGAGAAGCCCACCACGGCGTCGCCCAGGGCGTTCCAGGCCAGCACGTCCCCGTAGCGGCCCAGCAGGAACGCCGGTCCGCTCACCGACTCCACGATCAGCCGCATCGCCGGCCGGACCCGCTGCCCGCCCGTACGGGTGCGGCTCTCCTGGGGCGGGTCCTGCCGTTGCGGACGGGCCAGGTCGCGCAGGTGCGCCTGCTCCACCTCGTCGAGCCGCAGCACCCGGGCGACGGCGTCGAGCACCGCGTCCGACACGCTCTGCCCGCGGTCCTGCTCCAGGCGGATGTAGTAGTCGACGCTCACCCCCGCCAGCTGCGCGACCTCCTCGCGCCGCAGCCCGGGCACGCGGCGGCGCCCGTACGGCTGCAGGCCGAGCTCCTCCGGCTGGATGCGCGCCCGCCGCGAACGCAGGAAATCGCCCAGATCACTACTCATGGGACACAGCCTAGGCAAACTCCGGAGCGTCCAACCTGGTACTGCCAGACCCAGGATGAGCCTCACCCTGGGTACGGCGGCGCGGGTGCCGCACGATCGTCACGTCGGCCGGCGACGAGGCCCGGCGGACGCGACACCTTGCGAAGAGGAGCACCTGATCATGAGCTACGACGCTCTTTCCACCCGTACCGCCGTCGTCACCGGGGCCGCCAGCGGCATGGGCGAGGCCACCGCCCGCCTCCTGGCCGCCCACGGCGCCCGCGTGGCCCTGCTGGCCCGCCGCGCCGAGCGGCTCGACGACCTGGCGGCCAAGATCACCGCCGAGGGCGGGCGGGCGCTGGCGGTGACCGCCGACGTCACCGACTCCGGCAGCGTCGCCGCCGCCGCGGACCGGATCCACGAGGCGTACGGGCCGGTGGACCTGGTGGTGAACTCCGCGGGCGTCATGCTGCCCAACCCGATCACCGAGGGCCGCGAGGACGAGTGGGCCCGCATGATCGACACGAACCTGAGCGGGGCGCTGCGCGTGATCCGCGCCTTCGTCCCGGACCTCGTGGCCGCGGCGGCCGGCGGCCGGACCGCCGACCTGGTCAACGTCTCCTCCATCGGCGCCCACGTGAGCTTCCCGAACTACGCGGTGTACGGGGCGACCAAGGCGGCGCTCACGCACCTGTCGGCGACGCTGCGCACCGAGCTGGGCGGGCGGGACGTGCGCGTCACCAACATCGAGCCGGGCCTGACCTCCACCGAGCTGGCCGACCACATCGACAACACCGAGCTGAGCGGCCAGCTCGACGGGATGGTGTCGGCGATCGGCGCGCTGGCGGCGGACGACGTGGCCGACCTGATCGCCTACACGACGAGCCGCCCGCGCCACGTCAACCTCCGCCAGCTCGTGGTCCTGCCGACGCGCCAGGCGTGACCGGCCCACGAGCGGCCACCTCGCCGCCGGCCCCGGGCGGCGGCCGATGAGTGGCCACCTCGCCACCGGCCCCGGGCCGAGCCGGTGCACCGCGGAGGCCGGCGGGCCGGACGGCACGCACGAAGTCAGGCGGCCCGCCGCGGTTCAGCGGCCGGTCGACAGGAGCGCCAGTTCGGCGTCCGAGAGCCGCAGAGCACCCGCCGCGACGTTGGCGGCCAGGTGGTCGGGGTCGCTCGTTCCGGGGATGGCCAGCACGTGGCGTCCCTGCCGCAGGGTCCACGCCAGCCGGATCTGGGCGGGCGTCGCGTCATGCGCCCGCGCGACGGCGAGCACCGTCTCGCTGTCGGTTCCGGTCGCGCCCGCCTCGGCCCCCGCGCCCGCGATCGCGAAGAACGGCACGAAGGCGACGCCTTGCTCCCCGCACGCCCGGACGAACTCCTGGTCCTCCGCGGACGCGCCGATGCCGTAGGGGTTCTGGACGCAGACCACCGGGGCGATGGAGCGGGCCTCGGCCAATTGCTCGGGCGTGACGTTGGAGACTCCCAGGTGGCGGACGAGTCCGGCGTCGCGCAGGACGGCCAGGGCGCCGAAGTGCTCGGCGATCGAGCCGGACCGCCGGCTCGGGGGGACGCGCAGGTTCACGACGTCGAGGTGATCGCGGCCGAGCTGGCGCAGGTTCTCCTCGACCTGGCCGCGCAGCTGCTCCGGGGTGGCCCACCACCATTCGCCCGAGGTGTTCCGGCCCGGCCAGACCTTGGTGACGATGACGAGGTCGTCCGGGTACGGCGCCAGCGCCCGGTTGATGAGCTCGTTGGCCGAGCGCAGCGACGAGAAGTAGAACGCGGCGGTGTCGATGTGGTTGACGCCCAGGTCGACCGCGCGCCGGAGCACGCGGATGGATCGTTCGCGGTCGCTCGGCGCTCCCATGTCGAACGGGGCGCTGCCCGTCAGGCGCATCGCGCCGAGCCCGACGCGGTTGACAGTCAGGTCGCCGAGCTTCCAGGTGCCCGCGGCGGCCGCGGACACGGTGTTGCTGTCGAGCATGGATCTCCTTGGTGCGAGAGTCGCGGAAAGGCGGCCGGTTCACGGCCACGACCGGGGACGCCCGGTTTCGGACACGCAAAAAAGCCTCCTCGGCGGACGTGGTCCGGGCCGAGAAGGCTCAAGTGATGGAAGAGATCATATCAGCCGGCCGGAGGGCCCCGGGACGGTGGAGCCCGGGGAACCGCTCACACGGCGGCGAGCCGGACGCTGGAGGCGATCGCGTGGCAGGCGCCCGGGCCGTCGGCGCGGGCGACGATCCGGCCGTCCCGCAGCCGCACCGCCGCCACCGTCCCGTCCGTGACGGAGGGCACTCCGGCCGCCGCCGCCAGCGCTCCCGTGTCGTCGTACGTCACGCGCAGCCGGGGCCACGCCCCGGGCGGGAAGGCCTCGCGCAGGCAACGGGTCACGCCGGCGAGCATCAGCCGCGCCAGCGGCGCCTGCTCCGCCGGATCCGCGCCGACCAGGGCCACGGTCACCGGCACGCCGGGCGGCGCGGCGCGCACGGCCTCCTCCGCGGCGCCGGCCTCCAGCGGCCCGAGCACCGCCACCACACCGTCCTCCGCCACGGCCGCACCGTCGTTCGCCGCCGCCGCACCGTCGTTCGCCGCCACGCCCGGCGTGGAGCCCGGCCACGAGGCGCCGACCGGCCAAGAGCCGTCAGCCGGCCAAGAGCCGTCAGCAGGCCAGAGGACGTCAGCAGGCCACGGGGCGCCCGCCGGCCACGGGGCGTCGGCCGGCTGGACGGGAGGGAAGGCCGGCGGCGAGGTCCACCGGTCGTCCAGGTCCAGTCCCGCCAGCTCCTCGCACACCACGACCAGGTCGAACGGCTCCACGAAGCCAGGCGCGGCGACGGCCAGCTCGCTCGCCCCCCTCAACGTCATCAGCGCCGCCTCGGCCACCCGCACCCGGCGCCCGCCTCCCGCCGCCCCGACGCTCCCGTGGGCCCCGACGCTCCCGTGGGCCCCGACGCTCCCGACAGCCCCGACGCTCCCCTCGGCTCCGGCGTGCCCTCCGGCTCCGGCCGCCGCTTCCGGGAAACCGCCGCGTTCCAGGGCCTCCATGCGTTCCAGGGCCAGTCCGAGCAGCAGCGCGTCGAGCCGGCGCAGCCCCGACACCACGGCCCGCAGGCGCTCGTCGGCGAGCACCTCCGGCATGAGGTCCGCCGGCAGGCGCCCCTCGGGGCCGCCCAGGTCGCCGCTCGCCAGCGGGAGCCGCGTCACCCAGGCCCGCGCGAACGCTCCCAGCGCCTCCTTCGCCGTGCGCGCCCGAACGGCCTCGCCGGTGACGGGCTCGCCGGTGACGGGCTCGCCGGTGACGGGCTCGCCGGTGACGGGCTCGGCGGCGCGGGACAGCTCGGCCAGGACCGTGAAGTACAGGGCCCGCTTGCCGGGGAAGTTGGAGTACACGGCCCCCCGCGTCAGCCCCGCCCGTTCGGCGATGCCGTCGATCGTGGCGCCGCCGAAGCCCCGCTCCGCGAACTCCCCTCGCGCCGCCTCGAGCACCTTCGAGCGGTTGAGCCGTTGCAGCTCCGCCCTGCTGAGCCGGGCCATCGTCCTCCCCGTCCGCGCGTTTGCGCCCCGTAGGGAAACCAAGATACCGTCGCCACTCAGATGATGTCATCATCTGATCTTGGAGACCGAGGGAGAGGCAAGGAGGCGCGCGGATGGCTCCCGGGCTGACGTGCAGGTTCTGCGGCAAGAGCCAGGCCGAGGTCAGGAAGCTCATCGCTGGGCCCGCGCAGATCTGCATCTGCGACGGCTGCGTCGCGCGATGCACCGAGCTGCTGCGCGACGAGGCCCGCGCGGAGGCCGCGGAGACGGCCGCCGGCGCGGCGCCGCCGCCCGCGCCGCGCGACATCCACGCCTTCCTCGACCAGTACGTCATCGGCCAGACGGCCGCCAAGACCGCCCTGGCCGTGGCCGTCCACAACCACGTCAAGCGCGTCCGGCACGGCCGGTCGGCCGAGCTGGAGCTGGGCAAGGCCAACATCCTCATGATCGGCCCCACCGGCTCCGGCAAGACGTACCTGGCCCAGACCCTGGCGCGGGTGCTGGGCGTCCCGTTCGCCGTCGCCGACGCCACCACCCTCACCGAGGCCGGCTACGTCGGTGAGGACGTCGAGAACATCCTGGCCAAGCTCCTCCAGGCGGCCGGCCACGACGTCGCCAGGGCCGAGACCGGCATCGTCTACATCGACGAGATCGACAAGATCGCCCGCAGGGGCGGCGGCCCGTCGATCACCCGCGACGTCTCCGGCGAGGGCGTCCAGCAGGCCCTGCTGAAGATCATCGAGGGCACGACGGTGAGCGTGCCGTCACAGGGCGGGCGCAAGCACACCGACCGGGAGCACGTCCGGATCGACACGACCGGGGTGCTGTTCATCTGCGGCGGCGCCTTCGACGGGCTGGAGCGGGTCGTGGAGGCCAGGACGGGACACGGCGGCGCGGGTTTCGGCGCCGTCCCGCGCGCCCGCGCCGAGCCCGGCGCCGGCTCCCTGGCCGGGGTCATGCCGTCCGACCTGGTCGCCTACGGGCTGATCCCCGAGCTCGTCGGCCGCCTGCCGGTGACGGCGACGCTGGAGCCCCTGGATCGCGAGGCGCTGGTGCGCGTGCTGACCGAGCCCCGCAACGCGCTGCTCCGGCAGTACCGCGGGCTGCTGGAGATGGACGGCGTGGAGCTGGACTTCACCCGCGGCGCGGTCGAGGCGATCGCCGAGCAGGCGCTGCTGCGCCGCACCGGCGCCCGCGGCGTGCGGGCGATCGTCGAGGAGGTGCTGCTCAACGTCATGTACGAGGTGCCGGGACGCGACGACGTGGCCCGGGTCGTGGTGACCCGCGAGACCGTCCTCGGCAACGTCAACCCGACCCTGGTGCCGCGCGAGCCCGGCGGCCGCGACGCGGGACCGCACGAGAAGTCGGCCTGACGGGGCGGCGCGGCTCGCGCGCGGCGCCGTCGAAGGCCGCCTCCAGCGCGGTGTGGGGTCACTCGACGCGCGCCGGAAGCGGGGCCGAAGGCCGTCCCGGGCGCGGGGCGGGATCACTCGACGAGGCGGGCCAGGCGGCGCAGCGACAGCCGCGCCATCGCGTCGGCGAACGGCCGGGCCAGCGGCCACAGCAGCCGCCCGACCGCCCCCAGCGGCAGGTCCAGGTCCTCCGCCCAGATCACCCGGCTGCCGCCCCCGTACGGGCGGACCCGGAAGACGCCCTCGCCCCGCACCAGCCGCCCGGTGTGGCGCACCCGCACGAGCCCCGGCGGCTCCCAGCGGGTGATCGTCATCGTGTCGAGGAACCCCAGCCGGCCCAGCCCCGTGAACGCCTCCACCTGGTCGGGCCCGCTGCGCCGGGCGGTGGTCAGGACCATCCACTCGTGGTGGCGCGGCCAGTCGGTGAGCACGGCGAAGACCCGTTCGGGCGGCGCGGCGACCAGTACGGCCGCTCCCATCCGGGCCCCGCTCACCCCTGTCCCCCGGCCCCGCCCGTACGCGGCGCACCGTTCATGAGCCGATCCCCCTGACCTCGTGCCGGTCCGCCTTGGCCGGTTCGGCGAAGGCGAGCAGCGCCAGCGCCTCGGCCCTGGCCTCCTCCTCCTGCCCCGGCGTCAGCGGCGCGAACGGCTCGATCGTGACCACCGGCCCCTCGCGCTTCCAGACCCCGCGCACGAACCCGTCGGCCAGCACCGTGCCCAGCACCTGCCCGTTGATCGTGATGACCGTCTTGCGGTGCTCGTCGGAGATGATCCGGGTGCGGTCGGCGTGGCCGAGCAGCACGTTGTCGAACGGCGCGACCAGCCGTACGGGGGCGGGCACGTCCGCGCCGGGACGCGGCGCGTCCGGCAGGTCGAACAGCTCGCGCCCCTGCTCGTCGCGGAAGACGGCGAGCCGGGGACGCAGCCGCTCGACGATCTCCCGCAGCCCGGTCAGGCCGGACCACGCCTGGGCGTCGGCGACCGTGGCCGGCCCGAAGGCGGCCAGGTAGCGCAGCACCAGCCGCTCCGGCGACGGGTCGGGGTGCGGCGGCCGTTCCAGCCAGTCCTCCATCGGCGCGTACGCGGTGCGCCCGGCCTTGCCCCACACGGCGCGCGGCGGCACCTGGACCAGCGGCACCAGGCAGCGCGCGGCCAGCGCGAGGTCTCCCGGCGCGGCGCCGGGGAAGCGCTCGGCCAGGTGCGCGCCCAGCTCGGCGGCTGTCAGGGGCCGCTCCACCAGGGCCTCGCGGCCGGCCTTGGCGAGCTGGTCGGCGTCCACGCCCTGGAGGGAACGGCCGAAGGCCGCGTTCAGGTAGCGGTCGAGGAGCGGCTGCGTGAGCGGGCGCAAGGTCAGGGCGTCGGCGGCGGTGACGAGGTGGACGGTGCCGCGCATGAGCACCATGCGCACCGCCTCCCGCTCCAGCAGCGGCCGGGCCAGCTCGTCCGGGGTGAAGCCGTCCAGGCGCGACCACAGGCCGAAGTACGGGGGGAAGGGCGCCTGGGCCTGCAGGCCCACGAGGTGCTCCACGGCCTCCAGGGCCGGCATGGCGTGCCGCCGGAGCAGCAGCTGGCGGGCCAGGGTCGCCCGGTTGAGCTCACGCGTGCTGATCACGCGCCTCAGCCTAGGCGGTCGGCCATGCCGTCGAGGAGGTAGGCCAGGCCGCGGGCGAAGGTGACGTCCCAGTCGTGGTCGAGCCCGTGCGCGGCCAGCACCGGGTACGCCTCGCGCTGGGCGCGCAGGTGCTCGCGCAGCGCCGCCCCGCTGGAGTCCTGGGCGCGGGCCTGCATGGTGGCCGAGCCGGTGACGTAGGTGGACAGGCTGAAGGCCGCGGCCGGCAGGTCGGCGGCGCCGAAGCCGGCCTCGGCCAGCGTGGCGTACAGGAACTCGGTGCGGCTGAGCGCGTTGGGGCCCATCATGGGCCGGTCGAGCAGGCCCGTCGTCCAGGGGTGGCGCAGCAGCGCCGCGCGCCAGGCGGCGGCCAGGGCCGCGGCCCGCTCCCGCCAGCCGCCCTCGGGCGCGGGCAGCGGAACCTCGCCGAAGACGGCGTCCAGCGCCAGGTCCAGCACGTCGTCCTTGGTCTTGACGTGCCAGTACAGGGTGGTGGAGCCGGTGTCGAGCCGCTCGGCCAGCCGGCGCATCGTGAGCCGGGCCTCCCCCTCCTCGTCCAGCAGCGCCACGGCCTCGGCCACGATCCGGTCCAGGGTGAGCGTCTGCCGCTCCCGCCTGCGTGGCCGCAGCCACACACTCTCTCCCGCCATGCGCCGATA
The DNA here is from genome assembly GCF_013363995.1 of Nonomuraea rhodomycinica. Classification (GTDB taxonomy): domain Bacteria; phylum Actinomycetota; class Actinomycetes; order Streptosporangiales; family Streptosporangiaceae; genus Nonomuraea; species Nonomuraea rhodomycinica. The sequence goes on from NZ_JABWGO010000001.1 coordinate 105,927, forward strand.
ATACGCTGTACGCCGACCGGATCGATGGTCTAGTAATGGAACGGTGAGCCATATCGATGTGAGGGAACTGACGTACCTGCTGCCCGACGGCCGCCCGCTCCTGGAGAACGTGTCGTTCAAGATCGGATCGGGGGCCAAGGCGGCGCTGGTCGGGCCGAACGGCGCGGGGAAGACCACCTTGCTGCGGCTGGTCTCCGGGGAGCTGCGGCCCGCCTCCGGCCGGGTCGCGGTCACGGGCGGCATCGGCGTCATGCCGCAGTTCCTCGCCCCGGGCACGGTCGCCGACCTGCTGCTGGCCGTGGCGCCCCCGCAGGTCCGGCGGTCCGCCGCGGCGCTGACCCGGGCCGAGTCCGCCATCGCCGCCCGCGACGACGAGGACACCCAGCTCGCCTACGCCCAGGCCATCGCCGACCACGCCGACGCCGGCGGCTACGAGCTGGAGGTGGTCTGGGACGTGTGCGCGCAGCTCGCCCTCGGCAGGCCGTACGAGCAGGTGCGCGAACGGCCCCTGGACACCCTGTCCGGCGGCGAGCAGAAGCGGCTCATGCTCCAGGCGCTGCTGCGCGGCCCCGACCGGGTGCTGCTGCTGGACGAGCCCGACAACTACCTCGACGTGCCGGCCAAGCAGTGGCTGGAGCGGGAGCTGCGCGGCACCACCAAGACCGTGCTGCTCGTCTCGCACGACCGCCGGCTGCTGGCCGAGACCGCCGACCGGCTCGTCACTGTCGAGGACCGCGGCGTGTGGGTCCACGGCGGCGGCTTCGCCAGCTACGCCCAGGCGCGCCGCGACCGCGCCGAACGCCTCGGCGAGCTGCGTCGCCGCTGGGAGGAGGAACGGGCCCGGCTGCGCGGCACCGTCCACACCCTGCGGCAGCGCGCCGCCCGCAACGACGCCCTGTCCGGCGCCTACCAAGCCGCGCGGACGCGGCTGGAGCGGTTCGAGCAGGCCGGGCCGCCGCGGCGCGCGCCCCGGCCGCAGAACGTCCGCATGCGGCTAAGCGGCGGCCGCACCGGCAAGCGGGCGCTGACCTGCGCGGGGCTGCGGCTGACCGGCCTGTCGCATGCCTTCGACGCCGAGGTCTGGTACGGCGAGCGGGTGGGGGTGCTCGGCCTCAACGGCACCGGCAAGTCGCACTTCCTGCGACTGCTGGCCGGCGAGCCGGTCGCGCACACCGGCCGCGTCTCACTGGGGGCGCGGGTGCGGCCCGGACTGTTCGCCCAGACCCACACCCGCCCCGACCTGCGCGGCCGTACGGTCGCCGGGATCGTCATGACCGACCATCGGCTGGAGCGCAACGACGCCATGGCGGCCCTGGCCCGCTACGAGCTGGCCCCGGCCTGGAGCCAGGACTTCGCCACGCTGTCGGGCGGCCAGCAGGCCCGGCTGCAGATCCTGCTGCTGGAGCTGTCCGGGGCGACGATGCTGCTGCTCGACGAGCCCACCGACAACCTCGACCTGGCCAGTGCGGAGGCCCTGCAGGAGGGCCTGGCCGCCTACCGGGGAACGGTGCTGGCCGTCACCCACGACCGCTGGTTCGCCGCGGCCTTCGACCGTTATCTGATCTTCACGGCCGTGGGCGCGGTGCTGGAGAGCGACGAGCCGCGCTGGGACCTCTGAGGTTGCCGGGACGGGGAGCGACGCGCCGCGGCAGGCGGCATGATGGCGGTCGGAAAGATCATCGGAAAGGTGCCCCCGTGAAGAGAATCCTGTCCATCGCCGTCGCGAACGTGCTCGTGGTGGGCCTCGCCCCCGCCGCCCCCGCCGCCCTCGCCGTGTCCGCGCGGCCGGCGTCGTCCGCGGGCGCGCGTGACGTCTACGCCGGCTACGCCGAGCTCTCCGCCCACGAGGTCGAGGGCACGGACTACCGGCGCGTCGTGCGCGTCCCCCGGGGAGCGAAGGTGGCGCACATCGCCATCCACGGCGGCGCCATCGAGGCGCCGACGTCGCAGCTCGCCGACCAGGCCGCGGGCCGCCGGTACGCCTATTACGCGTTCGAGGGCATCAAGGCCACCGGCAACAGCGCCCTGCACATCACCTCCACGCACTTCGACGAACCCCGCGGGCTGAAGGTCGTGGCGGGGGTCGAGCGCACCGTCTCCTGGCACGCGGCGTCGGGCGCCGAGGCCACCACCTACGTCGGCGGCCGGGACACCGCGCTGATCCGGAAGGTCAAGGCCGAGCTGCGCGCCGCCGGGTTCGACGTCTCGGCGGCCGTGCCCGAGGAGATCGGCGGCGACAGCCCCGACAACATCGCCAACCGGAACCGCAGGGGCATGGGGGTGCAACTGGAGATCAGCCGGGGCCAGCGGGAGCGGTTCTTCAAGGAGGGCAAGCTGAACCGCGCATGGGTCGAGGACCCCGCCAACCGCACGGACGCCTTCTACCGGTACGTCGCGGCCGTCGACCGCGCCCTCGGCTGAGCGGCGACCCGGCGGGCGTTCACTCGGGGTTCACCGGGGGTTCATCTGGGGTTGGTTGAGGGGGTTTGCAGGTGGTCCGGCGGGGTGGGCCGCGCATACCGTCCAAGCCGTCACGTAGGCGAGCTCTGCTACGTGTTGGCAACGGTGCTCGGCAAGGAGATCCACGTGTTCAAACGCCTCACCCTCGTCCCCCTCCTCCTCCTCGCGCTCCTGGCCACGGGCACCGCCCCGGCGCAGGCGCTCCACCGGCAGCCCCTGCGCATCCTGCTGACCAACGATGACGGCTACTCCTCCACCTACCTCCACCAGCTCCGGCAGGCCCTGCAGGCCGCCGGGCACGAGGTCACGGTCGTCGCCCCGGCGGCCGACGCCAGCGCCTCCGGCACCATGATCAACGCCAGGTTCGGCAGCACGATCGAGGCCGCCAAGCGGGACGACGGCTGGGCCGTCGGCGGCAGCCCCAGCGACGCCGTCTCCTTCGGCACCCGCGTCCCCTTCGCCGGCGACCTGCCCGACCTGGTCGTCTCGGGCCCGAACCCGGGCGAGAACGTCGCCGCCGCGGCCACCTACTCCGGCACGGTCGGCGCCGCCATCACCGCCGTCGTCGCGGGCGTCCCCGCCATCGCGCTGAGCGTCGCCCGCGACGGCAGCTCCGTGCCCAGCGCCGCCCGCTCGATCGAGTTCACCGTACGACTGGTGAACCGGCTGGCGGCCACCGCCAACGGCGGCCCCGTGCTGCCGGCCCGCACCGCGCTCAACGTCAACTACCCCGTCACGCCCAACGGCACGGTCAGCATCGCCCACCTGGGCACCTCGCTGCCGTACGGCGCCGGCTACACGCCCGCGCCGGAGGCGTGCGCCCTGTGCTACCGCATCGTCCCGATCGCCGACCCCGGCCCCGACCCGGTGCAGGACGCCGACCGGACGTTGCTGGCGGCTGGCGACGTGACCATCACCCCGCTGGACGGAAGCTGGGAGGCCGGCTCGGCCACCGCCACGGCCATCCGCTCCCGTCTGCGCTCCCTCGCGCCCTGACCCGGCGCCTCCGTACGAGCGTTCCGCCGTACGGGCGGAGCGCTCAGCGGCCACCCGTGAACGGCGCCTCGCCCTCCTTCAGCGGACGGAAGCGCAGCGCCGACCAGACCTCGTCCACGGCCACCTGCCCGTTGGGCCGCAGGCCGTACTCGCCGACGATCGGCCACAGCGTGTCGCGGTTGACGTCGGACCGGTTGCCCTTCGGGTAGGCCACCCACAGCACGGAGGGGCCGGTCAGCGCGTCGCGGTGCGCGTCCAGCAGCCGGCGGGCCGAGGCGGCGTCGGCGGCGAAGACCACCGCGACGTCCGCCTCGCCGAGGCTCTCGGCGTGACGAGCGCCCTCGGGCAGCGGCTCGAGCAGGCTCCGGTGGGCCGGGTCGGAGACCCAGACGGCGGCGCCGGGCTTGACCAGGAGCTTGGCGGCGACGGTCTTGGTGCTGGTGGTCGTCGGCATGGTCAGGCCCTTCCGTAGATCGCGTGGATGACGCCGGTCTCCAGGGTGCGGCCGGAGAGCAGCCGCAGCGGCACCTGGTCACCGTCGGTGAACAGCTTGGCGCCCCAGCCCACCACGACCGGGTGGATGAGCAGGCGCAGCTCGTCGAGCAGGCCGTCGCGCAGCAGCGAGCGCACCAGCGTGGGGCTGCCGGTGATCGAGATGTCCTTGCCCGGCCGCTCCTTGAGCTCCTTGAGCGCGGCGGGGACATCGCCCTGCACGATCGAGGAGTTCTGCCACTCCGCCGTGCGCAGGGTCGTGGTGACGACGTGCTTGGGGGTGCCGTTCATGTAGCCGGCCAGGTCGGCGGCCTGCGGCTCGGGGTTCGGCCAGTAGGCGGCGAACTCCTCGTAGGTGCGGCGGCCGAGCAGCATGGCGTCGGCCTCCTGCATCTGGGCGCCGACGATCTGCGCCATCTCATCGTTGAAGTACGGGAAGTGCCACTTCTCCGGCGACTCCACCACGCCGTCAAGCGAGATGAACAGTCCCGCGACGATCTTCCGCATCTGCGTCTCCGTTCCCAGAGGTCCGTTTCCGAGGTGCCCCCACCGTCTCACCGACAAATTTTTTTGTCAAGAGCGCCGTGCTCGACGGAAGGCCCGGCGCGCGAGGCGCGCCGGGTCAGGACTCCAGGAAGCGCAGCACGGCCAGCACCCGGCGGCTGTAGCCGGTGACGTGCGACAGGCGCAGCTTGTCGAACAGCGCGTTGACGTGCTTCTCCACCGCGCTCTGCGACACGTGCAGCTCCTGCGCGATCGAGGCGTTGGTCAGGCCCTGCGCCATCCGCTCCAGCACCTCGCGCTCGCGGGCCGTCAGCCGGGCCAGCGGGTCCACCTGCGTGGTACGGGCCAGGAGCTGGCGCACCACCTCCGGGTCGAACGCCGCTCCCCCGGCCGCCACCCGCTCCAGAGCGTCCAGGAAGTCGGCCACCTGCGCCACCCGGTCCTTCAGCAGGTAGCCGACGCCCTCGACGTCGCCGCTCATCAGCTCGGCCGCGTACCTCTTCTCGACGTACTGCGACAGCACCAGCAGGCGCACCCCCGGCCACCGGCGGCGGATCTCCAGCGCCGCGCGCAGCCCCTCGTCGGTGTGGGTGGGCGGCATGCGCACGTCCACGACCACCACGTCGGGGACGTGCTCGGCCACCGCCTCCACCAGCGACGCACCGTCGCCCACGGCGGCCGGGACCTCGTGCCCCTCCTCCACCAGCAGCCGGATGAGACCCTCGCGCAGCAGGGTCGAGTCCTCGGCCAGAATCACTCGCACGGCAGCTCCGCCACGATCGTCGTCGGCCCGCCCGGCGGGCTCGTCACCTTGAAGGTCCCGTCCAGCGCCGCCACGCGGCGCGCCAGCCCCGACAGGCCGCTGCCGGCCGGGTCGGCGCCGCCCGCGCCGTCGTCCTGCACCCGCACGACGAGCGCCGCGCCGGCGCGGCGGACGTCCACGGCGATGCGCGCCGCGCCGGCGTGCTTGGCGGCGTTGGTCACGGCCTCGCACACCACGAAGTACGCGGCCGTCTCGACCGCCATCGGCGGCCGTCCCTGCAGGTCGCACGCCACGGCCACGGGCACGCTCGACCGCTCGGCCACCCCGGCCAGCGCGTCGCCGAGCCCCAGGGCGTCCAGCCCGCTCGGGTACACCCGCCAGGCCACCTCGCGCAGCTCGGCCAGGGCCCGCTGCGCCTCCTCGTGCGCCTGGTCCAGCAGCTCCGGCCGGCCCCGGCGGGAACGGCCGATCAGCATCGACAGGGCCACCAGGCGCTGCTGGAGCCCGTCGTGCAGGTCGCGCTCGATGCGGCGCCGCTCGGAGTCGACCGCCGCCACGATCCCGGCCCGGCTCTCCGACAGCTCGGCGATCCTGCGCTCCAGCGCCTCGGTGCGGTCGGGCGCGAGCACCGCCAAGGCCAGGCGCCGCTCCAGCGCGTACACGCCGATCATGCCGGAGACGTCGATGAACAGCAGCACGATCCCGGCGACCGCCAGATAGGTCACCAGCAGCGGGGTGGGCTCCATGCCGTCGAACGGCTCGCCGCCGAGCCACGCCCGCGTCGTCGCGAGCGCCATGGCGGCCCCGGCCACGAACAGCGTCACCACCAGGCCGCCCAGCACCCCGACCGGCAGCCGCAGCGTCAGGAACCGCAGCGCCCGCGCTCCGGCGAGCCCCGCCCGGTCCTCACGCCCGCGCCCGGCGGGTCCGCGTCCGACGGGGTCGGCGGGTCCGGCGGTCAGGCCCAGGGCGGCCGGGTCGAGGCGGAGCCGGCGCACCTCCAGCGCGGCCAGGCGGGCCGCCGCGCCCGAGACGTTCGGATTGCCGAGGAACGGCAGCGCCAGCAGCAGGAACACCGCCTCCAGCGGCGCCGTGACCGCGCCCAGCGCCACCGCCCCGGCCACCCGGGCTCCCTCAGCGACGTGTCGCATGCCGCCCCTTGCGCCGCTCGGCCAGCCGCACGCCGACGAAGACCAGCACCGCGACGGCGATCAGGGCGATCACCACGTTCGTGCCGACGCCGACGTAGGTCTCCACCAGCTCCCACTGCTCGCCGAGCAGGTAGCCGGCCATCACGAAGACGGTGTTCCAGGTGAGGCTGCCGGCGGTCGTCAGGGCCAGGAACGTCGTGAGCGGCATCCGCTCCACGCCCGCCGGGATCGAGATGAGGCTGCGGAACAGCGGCACCATCCGACCGAAGAACACCGTCTTGCGGCCGTGCCTGAGGAACCACGCCTCCGTCTTCTCGATGTCGGCAGGCTTGACCAGCGGCATCCTGGCGGCGATCGCCAGCACCCGGTCCCGGCCGAGCAGAGCGCCCACCCAGTACAGCGCCAGGGCACCCACCACCGAGCCCAGCGTCGTCCACACCAGCGCGTCGAGCAGGTCCATCTCGCCCCGGCTCGCCGTAAAGCCCGCCAGCGGCAGGATCACCTCGCTCGGCAGCGGCGGGAACAGGTTCTCCAGTGCGATCGCGATGCCGGCCCCCGGCGCCCCGAGGTCCTCCATGAGTCCAACCACCCAGTCAGTCATGCCCTTAAGGCTATGGGTGATCAAATATGCCGGTAATGAGGCGAACGCCCGATCTCAGCTGTGGTAAACCACAGCCCCATGTACCGTACACTGTACGGCCGTGAGCGCATCAACGGATCTGGTACGGCAGGCGGTCCTCTTCGAGCCGGGCGATCCGCCCAGGTCCGGCCGGATGGTCTTCCTCACGACGGACGGCGGCGGCATGACCGAGGACGCCGCGGCGACCGAGGTGGCGGAGGTGGCCGAGGACGCCGGCGACGGGACCGTGCGGATCCGCCGGGTGCCCGCCACGCGGCTGCCCGTGGGCGAGGCCGTCGCGGCCCTGGCCCGCGCCCGCCACGACGCCGCCGCCCATCCCGCCGCCCGGTTCTGGGGAGCCGTCGCGGTCCTCGCCCTCCAGCTCGTCACCCGGGGGCGCATCCTGCCCGGGGTGACGGACGGCGACCACGACGCCTGGCGGGCGGGGCCGTTCGACGCCGCGGACCTCCAGCGCGTGCGCGAGCTGGCCGCCGCCATGCCCGCCGCCGCCCGCGCCCAGCCCCTGCCCGCATCCGGTGATCAAGGTGTGCTGCTGCCCGACGCCGAGCGGCACGTGCGGGCGTTCCTGGACGCGGTGGCCGACGCCATGCCCCGCTCCCCCGGCGCGGTGCGCGCGACCGGCACCTCGATGTTCGCCGCCGCCAAGCCGGTCAAGGCGGCCCGGCTGCGCGCCTGGGCGGGCGAGGTGTCGTCCGCGCTCGACTCCGGCGTGCGGGTCTCCCTGCGTCTGGAGGCGGGCGACCCCCCCGTGGACGACTTCCGCGCCGTCGTCCAGGTCCACGCGCAGGCCGACCCGTCCCTCGTGGTCGACGCCGGAGCCCTGTGGCGCGGCCAGGACCCGGGGCTCGGCGGCCGGGCCCGCATCGACGTCACCGTGGCGCTGCGCCGCGCCTCCCGCGCCTGGCCCGCGCTGGCCCGGCTGCTCGACAGCGCCGTCCCGGACGAGCTGGCGCTGTCCGACGGCGAGGTGGGGGAGCTGCTGACCGGCGCCGCCGAGCGGCTGGCCGCCGCGGGCGTGGAGGTGCACTGGCCCCGCCACCTGGTACGCGGCCTGACCGCCCGCGCCGTCGTCGGCGACCGCGACCGCCCCTCCGACCTGCCCTCCTTCCTCAGCGGACGGCACCTGACCGGCTTCGACTGGCGGCTCGCCCTCGGCGGCGAACGGCTGACCGCCGCCGAGATGGACGCCCTGGCCGAGGCGCACCGCCCCGTCGTCCGGCTGCGCGACCAGTGGGTGCTCGTCGACCCCGACGTGGCGCGCAAGGCCCGCCAGCGCGACCTCAAGCCGCTGACCGGGCTGGAGGCGCTCGGCGCCGCGCTCACCGGCGCCGTGGAGGTCGACGGCGAGCAGGTGCCGGTCGAGCCGAGCGCCTGGCTGGCCGAGCTGCGCGACCGGCTCGCCGAGCCCCTCGACATCCAGGCCCCCGAGGGGCTGGCCGCCACGCTGCGCGACTACCAGCTCCTCGGGCTGCGCTGGCTGGCCCGCATGACGTCCCTCGGGCTCGGCGGCTGCCTGGCCGACGACATGGGCCTGGGCAAGACCATCACGCTCATCGCCCTCCACCTGCACCTGCGCGACCACTGGGCCGCCGGGGGCGGCGGCGGGCCGACGCTCGTGGTGTGTCCCGCCTCGCTGCTCGGCAACTGGGAGCGGGAGATCACCCGCTTCGCCCCGGGCGTGCCCGTGCGCCGCTACCACGGCGCCGCCCGCACCCTGCCCGAGGAGGGCTTCGCCCTCACCACGTACGGCACCATGCGGCTCGACGCCGCCCGCCTGGCCGCCCACCCGTGGGGGCTGCTGGTGGCCGACGAGGCCCAGCACGTCAAGAACCCCGCCTCGGGCACCGCCAAGGCGCTGCGCGAGATCCCCGCCGCCGCCCGCGTCGCGCTCACCGGCACCCCCGTCGAGAACAACCTGTCGGAGCTGTGGGCCATCCTCGACTGGACCACGCCCGGCCTGCTCGGCCCGCTGGCCCGCTTCCGCGCGCGCTGGGCCAGGCCCGCCGAGTCCGGCGACGCCGAGGCCGCCGAGCGGCTGTCGCGGCTGGTCGGCCCGTTCCTGCTGCGCCGACGCAAGAGCGACCCCGGCATCGCGCCCGAACTGCCGCCCAAGACCGAGACCGACCGCCCGGTCGCGCTCACCACCGAACAGGCCGGCCTGTACGAGGCGGTCGTGCGCGAGATCATGACCCGGATCTCCGAGGCCCGCGGCATGGCCCGGCGCGGGCTCATCGTCAAGCTCCTCACCGGGCTCAAGCAGATCTGCAACCATCCCGCCCAGTACCTGCACGAGGCGGCGCCCCGCCTGAGCGGCCGTTCCGGCAAGCTGGAACTGCTGGACGAGCTGGTCGACACCATCGTGGCCGAGGACGGCGCCGTGCTGGTCTTCACCCAGTACGTCGCGATGGCCCGGCTGCTCGAACGGCACCTGTCCGAGCGGGGCGTCACCACCCAGCTCCTGCACGGCGGCACGCCGGTCCCCCGCCGCGAGGAGATGGTGCGGCGCTTCCAGGACGGCCGGGCGCCCGTCTTCCTGCTGTCGCTCAAGGCCGCCGGCACCGGCCTCAACCTCACCCGCGCCGACCACGTCATCCACTACGACCGCTGGTGGAACCCGGCCGTGGAGGACCAGGCCACCGACCGCGCCTACCGCATCGGCCAGACCCGTCCCGTGCAGGTCCACCGGCTGATCGCCGAGGGCACCATCGAGGACCGCATCGCCCAGATGCTCGCCGCCAAGCGCTCCCTGGCCGAGGCCGTGCTCGCCTCCGGCGAGGCCGCCTTCACCGAACTGACCGACGCCGAACTCGCCGCACTGGTGGAGCTGAGATGAACGCCGTCAGAGGATTCCCCGCCTTCCCCCGTCAGCGGGCCGGCGCCCGCTTCGCCACCACCTGGTGGGGCCACGCCTGGATCAAGGCCCTGGAGGACACCTCCCTCGACCAGGGGCTGCTGCGCAAGGGCCGCACCTACGCCAAGACCGGCCAGGTCGGTCCCATCACGGTCAGCCCGGGCCGGCTGGCCGCGGTCACCGAGGGCGAGTACGACACGGTCGTGCGCGTCGAGCGGCTCACCGCCGCCGAATGGGACCGCTTCCTCGACCAGGTCACGGCCAAGGCCGGCCACATCGCCGCCCTGCTCGACGGCGACATGCCGCACGACCTCGTCACGGCCGCCGAGGACGCGGCCGTGCCGCTGCTGCCCGCCGTGGGCGACCTCGAACCCGAGTGCTCCTGCCCCGACTGGGGCCACCCGTGCCCGCACGCGGCGGCGCTGTGCTACCAGGCGTCCTGGCTGCTGGACGGCGACCCGTTCGTGCTGCTGCTCCTGCGGGGACGCGGCCGGGACGACCTGGTGCGGGCGCTCCAGCGGCGCACCGCCGCGCCCGCCGCGGGACCGGTGCGCGGCGCTTCGGAGGGCTCCCCGGCGCGGACGCCCGCCGCCGAGGCCGGGGACGACGGCGCGCGGGGCGGGTCGCGGCCCGGCGGCCTCGGGACCGGCGAGCAGGGCGTGGACGGCAGGGCCGCCGGCGGGACGGGCCTCGACGGGACGGGTGTCGACGGCGCGGGCATCGGCGGGCCTGCACCCGGCGGCCCTGGACTCGGGGTGGCAGGCGCGGGCGCCCTGACGGCCGGTGTCCTCCCGGGGGGTCCGGAGGGCGGGCGCGGTGTGCCCGCGGCCGAGGTGTTCGCGGCCGAGGCGGCCGGGGCCGGGGTGCCGCCGCTGCCCGAGCCGCCTCCGCTCGACGTCACGTTCACGCCGCTGCGGCTCGAACCCGCTCCCGGCGTGGACGTCGCCGCACTGGAGGTGCTGGCCGCCTCCGCCGCCTCCCGGGCGCGCGACGTGCTCGCCGCCGCGGCCCTCGGCCGGGAGCCGGCCGTCCTGACCGAGTACCAGGACCGCGTGCGGCTCGCCGCCGAGCACGACCTCGACCTAGGCCTGGACGCCGCGGTGCGGGCCTGGCGGTACGGCGGCGCCGACGGGCTCGACGCGCTGGAGTCGCCCTGGACGCCGCCCCGCCACGAGCTGGCCAGGGCCCGGGCCGTCCTGGAGGCCGCGTGGGAGGGCGAGGAGCCGCCGCCCACGGAGCTGTCCCGCAACCGGTGGACCATCGGCGGCGACCGCCAGCTCCGCTACGGCCGCGACGGCCGCTGGTACCCGTTCACCCTCCACGACGGCCGGTGGTGGCCGGCGGGCCCGCCGGAGCGCGACCCGGCCGCGCTGCTGTCCTCGTAGCGAGGTCACGGCCGTGACGGAAGCCATGGCCGGGAGTGCGCCGTGACGGCGGCCCGCCGTCACCCGGTCAGCGGGCGTCTTCCTGGAGGCCCTCGGCCCCGTGCGGCGGGTGGCGGCCAGGCCGGCTGTGCCGTGACAGAGGATTCAGCAGGGAGGGACGAGAGCGAGGCCGGGAAAGTGCTCCGCCCACTCGGAAGGCGTGATGACCGGGTGGGCGAGGGCGCAGACGCGGGCGGCCACGCGCTCCGGGTCGGGGTCCCACAGCCGCACCGTCCCGTCGCCGCCGGCCGTGGCCAGCGTGCGGCCGTCGGCGCCGAACGCCGCCGCGCGGACCGAGTCGCCGTGACCGGTCAGCACGGCCAGCGGGCGCGGCGCCGCCGGGCGCGCGAGGTCCCACAGCCGCACGGTCCGGTCGTCGCCGGCGGTCGCGAGCAGGCCGCCCCGGCGGCCGAACGCGACCGCGCTGACCCCGGACCGGTGCCCGGTCAGGGTGGCGAGCGGTCGCGGCCGGCCGGGCGCGGTGAGGTCCCACAGCCGGGCCGTCCGGTCGAAGCCGGCGCTGGCGAGCAGGCGCCCGTCCGGGCTGAAGCCGACCGCGTGGACGGTGCTCCGGTGCCCGCGCAGCGTGGCCGCCAGGGCCGGGCGGCGCGGGTCGGCGAGGTCCCACAGCCGTACGGCGCCGTCGAACCCGGCGCTCGCCAGCCTGCGCCCGTCCGGTGAGAACGCCACCGCGTACAGGGAGCCGGCCCGGCCGTCGAACGCGGCGAGCGGCGCCGGTCGGCGCGGGTCGGTGAGGTCCCACAGCCGCACGGTGTTGTCGAACCCGGCGCCGGCCAGCATCCGCCCGTCCGGGCTGAACGCGACCGCGCGGACCCGGGCGGTGTGCTCGGTGAGCGTGGGCAGCCGGGCCGGCTCCGCCGGGTCCGAGACGTCCCACAGCCGCACCGTCTCGTCCTCGCCCGCCGCCGCCAGCACCGTGCCGCCCCGGCCGAACGCCAGCGCGTACGTCGTGCCGGACGGGCTGTCGAGGACGCCGCGCGCGACGGGACGGTACGGGTCGGCCACGTCCCACAGCCGCACCGCCCGGCCGTCGCCGCCCGAGGCCAGCAGCCGCCCGCCCGGGTGGAAGGCCACCGCGCGCACGGGCCCCTCGTGGCCGCGCGCGACCGGCCCGCCCGTCTCCCACAGCCGGGCCGTGTGGTCCCAGCTCGCGCTGGCCAGGGTGCGCCCGTCCGGACTGAACGCCACGGAACCGACGGTGTCGCTGTGCCCGGTCAGCACGGAGACCGGGCGCGGCCGGCGCGGGTCGGAGACGTCCCACACCCTGATCTCGTGGTCCCAGCCGCCGGTGGCCACGGTCCGCCCGTCGGGGCCGAACCCGGCGGCGATGACCGGCCCCGAGTGGCCGGGCAGGGTGGCGAGCCGGTGCGGGTGGCGCGGGTCGGAGACGTCCCACAGCCCGCCCGTGCGGTCGTCGCTCCCCGTCGCGATCCTGGTGCCGTCGGGGCTGAAGGTGACGGCCCAGACGTCCTCGCCGTGCCCGGTGAGGGTGCCCAGGCGGCGCGGCCGGCGCGGGTCGGCGACGTCCCACAGGTGTCCCGTGTCGTCGTCTCCCGTCGTGGCGAGGGTACGGCCGTCGGGACTGAGGGCGGCGCCGCGCACGGCCCCGGCGTGGCCGGTCAGCGTGGCGAGCGGGCCCGGGTCGCGGGGGTCGGACAGGTCCCACAGCCGGGCGGTGCCGTCGTCGCTCACGGTGGCCGCCATGGAGCCGTCGGCGGTCAGCGCCACCGACCACGCGGCCCTGTCGTGGGCGGCGAACCCGGACACCGGGACCGGCCGCCGGGGATCGCCCACGTCCCACACCCGTACGGAGCCGTCGAGACCGGCGGTCACGAGCCGGCGCGCGTCGGCGCTGAGCGCGGCGGCCTCGACGTCGGCGCCGTCCCCCGCGAACTCCGACAGCGCGGCCGGCCGGTGCGGGTCGGTCACGTCCCACAGGCGGACGCCGTCGTCGCCGGCCGTGACGAGCAGGCGGCCGTCGCGGCTGAACAGTGCCCGGTTGACCCCCTCGCCCGCCGTCAGCCGCGCCGCGTACGGGGCGGTGAAGGCGGTGAGCAGGCCGCTGCGCGACTCGGGCGTGGCCGACAGCCGGTAGGCGGCGAGGCTGAGCTGCGCGGCCAGAGAGGGCGCCGCCTCGCGCAGGCCGGCGGCCTCGCCCGCGACCTTCTGCGACAGCGCCAGGTCGCGCTGCTCGGTGGCCTCCGCCCGGGTGCGCGCCGCGTACACGGTGGCCGAGGAGGCCAGCACCAGCAGGACGGCGAGCGTGGCCGCCAGGTGGCGCAGGCGGCGGGAGCGGCGGCGGGCCGCGGCATCCTCCGCGTCGCGCAGCGCGAGCCCGGCCTCCAGGAACTCCCGTTCGGCCGCGCCCGGCGCGGTGTCGGCGCATCCCGACGCGCCGGCGCCGGCCCGTGCCGCCCAGTCGTGCGCGGCCTGCAGCCGGGTGCCGCGGTAGAGCAGGGACGGGTCACGCCCCTCGCGCTCCCACGTCTCGGCCGCCTCCAGGATCTGCCGGCGCAGCCGCAGGCCGGCGCGGCCGGCGAGGATCCATTCGCGCAGCGCCGGCCAGGCCCGCAGCAGCGCCTCGTGCGCCGGCCAGGCCAGGCCGGCGTCCACGGTCAGCAGCCGCGCCCCGGCGAACGCCTCGACCACCGCGGCGGTGGCCTCCGGCGGGAAGTGCGACTCGGGCAGGCGGCGCGGGTCGACCGGGCGGCGGGTCTCGGTGTTGTCCTCGTTCACGCACACCATCTGCAGGAACAGCCGGCGCGCGATCTCCTGTCCGTGCGGGTCGAGCCCGTCGTGGACGCGCTGGGCGGTGGCGGCGACGGCGCCGCCGATGCCGCCGGTCAGCCGGTAGTCCTCGACGGTCAGGGTGTCGCCGCGCCGCCGCTGCCAGGTGACGAGCAGCGCGTGCGACAGCAGGGGCAGGACGCCCGGCTCCGGCAGAGGGCCGTGGCCGTGGCCGTCGCCGGGGGTGTCGGCCGGCACGCCCAGGTCGCGCAGCAGCAGCTCCACCAGGCCGGGCTCCAGGGTCAGGCCGGCGGCGCGGGCGGGGCCAGTGACGACCTCGCGCAGCTCCGCCGGGGTCATCGGGCCGAGCGGTAACTGGCCGTCGCGCAGCGCGTCCACCAGGCCGGGGTACGCGAGGCAGTGGCCGTAGAAGTCGGCCCGGATCCCGAGCACGACGAGCGCGGGCGGCGGCTCCGGCGTTCCGGATGTGCTGGGCGTGCCCCGCCGGTCGGCGGCCGGCGGGCGGAGGCTCAGGGCGTGGAGGGCGTCGAGGAACAGGTGGCGCTCGGCGAGGTCGGGGCAGAGCGTGAAGACCTCCTCGAGCTGGTCGACGACCATCACCAGCCGCGTCTCGACCGGCCATGTGTCGACCGGCCGTGTGTCCGGCACCGGCCGCCCGACCGGCACCGGCCGCCGGTCCGACGCCTGTCGCCCGTCCGACGCCGGCATCCCGTCCGAGACCCGCCGCCCATCCGACGCCGGCATCCCGTCCGGCGCGGCCTGCCCCTCCCGGACCGGTATCGAGTCCGGTCCCCGCCCGCTGTCCGGTACCCGACCCCTGCCTGGTCCCCGCCCTCTGCTCGGCCCTTGCCCTCCGTCCGGGACCGGGCGGCCGTCCAGTGCGGCCCGTACCTGCTCGGCGAGCCGGTCCGGGCCGTCGGCGAGTGCCAGTTCGAGGCCGGCAGCGTCCAGACCGGTGACCGCGGCGACGCGGGAGAGCAGCTCGGCGACCGGCCGCTCGCCGGGCGTGAACAGCAGCGCGGGCCAGGAACGGGAGCCGGGGACGGGGAGAGCGCCACGCCGGACGGCGGCCAGCAGCCCGGCCCGCAGCAGCGACGACTTGCCCGCCCCCGACGGGGCGACCACGGCCAGCGGTCCCTCGCCGCGCAGCCGTTCGGTCAGCCGGCTCACGAGCAGGGCGAGGGCACGTTCCCTGCCGAAGAACCAGCGCGAGTCCTCCGCCTCGTACGGGCGCAACCCCCGGTACGGGCAGGCGCCCGCCAC
The DNA here is from genome assembly GCF_013363995.1 of Nonomuraea rhodomycinica. GTDB lineage: Bacteria > Actinomycetota > Actinomycetes > Streptosporangiales > Streptosporangiaceae > Nonomuraea > Nonomuraea rhodomycinica. The sequence goes on from NZ_JABWGO010000001.1 coordinate 121,240, forward strand.
CCGCTCGACCAGGGCGGCCAGTTGCCCGCCGGTCTCCAGCGCCTCGTCGCAGCCGCGGGCGACGCCCGGGGTGAGCGCCTTGTCGTCGGTCTCGACCTTGCTCAGGTAGCCCTTGGTGTAGTGGGTGCGCCGGGCCAGCTCGTTGAGGGACAGCCCGCGCTCCCGCCGCAGCCGCCGCAACCTGGCCCCCGGACTCTCCGCAAGGCCGTCGCCCTCCGCAAGGCCGTCCCTCGCCGGACGGTTGTCGGCCTTCGGAGGTGCGTCGCGCACCGGAAGGCCGTCACTCTCCGGAAGGCGATCTGTCCTCGGAGGGGCATCGCTTCCCGGAAGGCCGTCACTCTCCGGGGGGCCGTCGCTTTCGACAGGCCCTCGACCGGTCTCCACACTCTCGCCGCTCCCGGCGCCCTCAGCACCCTGCGCGACCTCGCCGCCCGCCGCCGTATCCGATGGCTCCGCTGTCTTGCGGCTCTCCGCGATCTCGGCCGACTCCGCGACCTGCCAGCCGTCCGCACCCGTCCGTTCCTCGGCCCGCACCCCGAGCACCGCCCTCTCCGACACCGTACGCGTCCGGCCGGACACCCACTGTATCCGCGCGGCCGAGCTCGCGAAGGCCGATGTGGGAGGCGGTTTCCCGGTTTCCTCCTCGCCCGGTGGGCCGGGAAACCCCTTCTGGCCGGCGGCTCGACGGCACGACGATCCACCTGTCGAACCCGGCCGCCGCACACGGCGGAGGCCGGTGGCACACAGCGAAGGAGAACACCATGACCAAGCTCACCGGGCTCCGCCGGGCGGCCGTCGCCGCCTCCGCCCTCTACACGATGACGATGCTCGCCGGTGGCGCGGCGTCCGCCGCGACGGCCGCGCCCGCCTCCGACGGCGTGCGCATCTCCATGGCCGCCGCCGCGGACTGCGGTCTCTACCGGGACGGGGACGCCGCGATGTACCGCAACTGCTCCGGCGGCAACGAGCGGATCCTCGTGACGTACATCCTGTCGCCCAGCGAGTACTTCTGCGTGGCGCCGGGCGAGTCGAGGTACGTGGGCCGCTGGAACTTCACCTTCCGGGCCTACGTCCGGGGGACCTGCTAGTCGTTCCGATCCCGGGGGCGCCTCCTCCGTGCGGTCCCGCGCCGCCGCACGCGCCCCCGCCCATTCGCCCACTTCACCCGTTCACCCGTTCACTCGTTCACCCGTACGCCCGGGCGGCCCTGGTGCCGTGGCGGGCCGTGTCCCGTCGCGCGTCCCCTTCGCGCGGCGGGGCTCCCCTTCCGGCCTGGACCGCTTTGCGGGCCCGTGACGGACTCCGATAGGCTGCCGTCTCCAGCAGTGGACGATCGAGGAGGTGAGACCCATTTCGCCAGATCAGGCCGGGTGCTCTCGCCTCGCGGTCGGGCCGGTTACCCGACGCGGCTGACCGGGAGAGCGCCCCAGGGCATTCCGGAAGGGCGCTTCATGTCAGTTTCACCGCTTTCCCTCACTCCCTCCGCCATCACGGCCCAGCTCAGAGCGGCCGGTTGCGTCTTCGCCGAGGACGAGGCCGAGTTGCTCACCTCCACCGCGCGCACCCCCGCCGACCTCGCCGCCATGGTGGACCGGCGCGTCGCGGGGCTCCCCCTTGAGCAGGTGCTCGGCTGGGCCGAGTTCTACGGCCTCCGGGTGACCCTGGATCCCGGGGTCTTCGTGCCGCGCCGCCGCAGCGAGCTCCTGGCGGCGCAGGCGATCGACCTGGCCCGGCGGACGCTCGCGACCGCCACCGGCAGTCCCGCGGCCGGAGCCGGTGCTCCCGCGCGCGGAGGCGGTCGTCCCGCGGCCGCCTCCGGTGGTCCGGCGGCCGGGCTCCGCGTGGTGGTCGTCGATCTCTGCTGCGGTTCGGGCGCGCTGGGCGCCGCCGTGGCGACCGCCCTTTCCACCCCCGCCACAGAGGAACGGGCCGCCATCGCAGGCCCTGCCGAAGTGCACACCGACGGCCGACGTCCTGCCGAGGCCCAGGTCGGCGACCCATATCTCGCCGGCACGCCCGCCACCGACGCGCACCTTACCGAGACGCAGGCCAACGAGCCGCATCCCGCCGAGACGCCCGTCAACGACCCGTGCCGTGTCGGAACGCACTCCGACAACGCGCACCCTGCCAGGACCCGGACCGGCGACCCGCGCCCTGTCGAGTCCCGTATCGGCGACGGGAGCCCCGTCGAGCTGCACGCCGTCGATCTCGACCCGGTCGCCGTCCGCTGCGCCCGGGGCAACCTCGCCCCCGTGGGAGGTCGCGTCCACCAGGGCGACCTCTACGAGCCGCTTCCCGAACGGCTGCGCGGCCGCGTCGGCGTCCTGCTGGCCAGCCCGCCGTACGTGCCGACCGGCGCCATCGGGCTGCTGCCCGCCGAGGCGCGCGAGCACGAGCCGCTGCTGGCGCTGGACGGTGGCGCGGACGGGCTCGACATCGTGCGCCGCGTGATCGCCGGGGCGCCGCTCTGGCTGGCCCCCGGCGGGCACCTCCTGGTGGAGACGAGCGAACGGCAGGCCGCGGACACGGCCGAGGCCATGGCGCGCGCCGGACTCACCCCCCGTGTGACGACCTCGGACGAGCTGTACGCGACCGTGGTCACCGGCACCAGGTGACGCGCCGCAGCCGTCACCGGTGGCCGGACGCGGTGCCATCATCGGCGCCGCTGACCACCTTGTACACCCCGTACAGGGTCTCCACCCCGCCGACGACCATGAGCACCACGCCGATCTTCGACGGTGTGAAGATGAAGATCTCCTCGTCCAGCCCGAACAGCCACAACGCGACCCCGCCCACGAACGTGGCCAGGCCGGTGAGCAGCGTCTTGCGAGCGGAGGTCATGCGAGCCTCTTTCCTTTCGGCAGCGGGGACACGACGCCCCGTCCGCCGGGAAATCTAGTGATGATCCGGGCGGGCGCGCTTCCTGCCGCGAGAGGAGATCCGGCTACATCTTTCGTGTGACGTTCAGGCGTCGAGGAGTCCGGCCAGCACGGCGGCGTGGCTGATGTCGGCGCGGGCGGTCGCGGTGAGCAGCGTCAGCGGGCCGTCCCCGGCGAGGCGGCGCAGGTGTTCCAGCGCCTCCGCCCGCTCCGGCTCCTCCAGCTCGGCTTGGTAGCGGCGGGTGAACTCGGCGAAGCGGTCGGGGTCGTGGCCGTACCAGCGGCGCAGCTCGGTCGACGGCGCGACCTGCTTGCACCACTCGTCGAACCGGGCCGCCTCCTTGGACAGCCCCCGGGGCCAGACCCGGTCGACCAGCACCCTTGTCCCGTCGTCGCCCGCCGGCTCCTCGTAGACCCGTCGCATCCGCACCCGCACCCCGGCCATGGCCCCTCACCGTCCATCCGTCGTCCTCCTGGTAGGGCGTTCCCGCCCGAAGCGGGTTCTCGCGGAATTGTCACAGGCGCTGTCTAGGCTGGTCGCGTCCTGAAGGGGGACGGGCGGGCACACTACGACGGGAGCTGCGATGGCGCTGGACCTCGACGACCGCACGGTGATCACGGAGCTGATCGCGATGCACGGCCACCTGGTCGACGGCGGCGAGCTCGACCGGCTGGACGAGGTCTTCACCGAGGACCTCCTCTACGACGTGACCGACCTCGGCGGCGGGATCATCGAGGGGCTGGCCGGGCTGCGGGCCGCGGCGCTCGCGATGGGCGAGGCCAACCCGGTCGGCCACCACGTCACCAACATCGTCCTCACCTCGCTGCCCGACGGCCGGGTGCGCGGCCTGTCCAAGGGCATCGGCGTCCGCGCCGACGGCACGTGCGGCAGCGTCACGTACGAGGACACGATCACGCGCTGCGAGCGCGGCTGGCGCATCAGCCACCGCAAAGTCCTCGCCCGCCGCGCCCCCCTCGGCGCACGCTGACCACCACCCCGTGGTCGTCGGCTGTCATCCGCCGTCGCAAGTCCGGCCCCGCACCCCGCGCCGTCGTCCGGGTCGCGACGCGGTCGCACAGGTCGGCGGGTCGGTCAGAGGTGCGACAGGAACCGGCAGGCGGTCAGGGACGCGACAGGAAACCGGCGAGGGCGCCGCGGCTGCGCTGCAGGTCGTCGATGCGCGCGTCCATGGCGGCCAGCTCCCCGTTGAGGATGTCCCATAGCTCCGCGCACCACTCGAACTCCGGGCGCTCACCCCGCACGCACGGCAGCACCTCACGGATGACCTCGGTGGACAGGCCCGCTCCCAGCAGGGCGCGGATCTGCCGCACGGTGACCACGGAGTCCTCGTCGTAGGAGCGGTAGCCGTTCGGGTCGCGCCGGGCGTCGAGCAATCCCTGTGCCTCGTAGTAGCGCAGCAGCCGCGCGCTCACCCCGGTGCGCCGGGACAACTCCCCGATCAGCATGCGACCCGCTCCCCCGCGTTTGACCTTGCCATCGATGTCAGGCCCTAACGTCGCCTCGTCAGCGGACATTCCGTATCAATCACTGGGAGTGATCTATGTCCTCTTTCGTGGTGCACCGTGACGGGCGCGCGGCGAGTGCCGAGGAGCTGGCGCCGCTCGCCTTCGCCGGGTACGCCCACTTCACCGCCATGCAGGTGCGCGGCGGCCGGGTCAGGGGCCTCGACCTGCACCTGGCCCGGCTGCGGTCGGCCTCGGTGGAGCTGTTCGGCCGGGCGCTGCCCGACGACCTGGTACGGGACCGCCTTCGGGCGGCGCTGTCGGACGGTCCGGGCGACGTCTCCCTGACGGCCACCGTGTACTCCCCGGAGGGCGAGTTCACCGCGGACGGGGCCGGCGCGGAGCCCGCGCTGCTGGTGCGCACCGGGCCCGCCGCGTCCGGCCCGCGCGGCCCGCTCGCCCTGGCGGTCGTCGAGTACGAACGGGTCCTCCCGGGTGTGAAGCACGTCGGCGAGGTGGCCAAGACGTACTTCCTGCGCCGGGCCGTCGAGCAGGGCTTCGACGACGCCGCGTTCGTGGACCGCCGGGGCCGGTTCAGCGAGGCGACCATCTGGAACCTGGCCTTCTGGGACGGCTCCGCGGTGGTGTGGCCGGAGGCGGAGATGCTGGAGGGGACCACTATGGGCGTCGTCCGCCGGCGGCTGACGGATGTGGGTGTGCCGCAGCGCGTCCAGGAGGTCCGGCCCGCCGACGTGCCGTCGATGGCGGGGGCCGTGGTCATGAACTCGTGGACGCCGGGGGTGGCGGTGCGCCGGATCGGCTCCGTGTCCCTGCCCGAGGCGCCGTCCTTCGTGGAGGCGCTGCACCGGGCGTACGCGTCGGAGCCGCTCACCGCGCCGTGAGGGCCCGGCGTGCACCGCGGTGCCTTGACCGCCGCGGGTACGACGAGAACCTGGAGGTCCGACCTAGCGCTTGGTAGGGTTAGCTCGTGCTGTTGCGGGACAGGGTGGCGGTGATCACCGGGGCGGGCCCGGGGCTGGGGCGCACGCTGGCGCGGCTCATGGCGGCCGAGGGCGCACGCGTCGTGGTCGCGGCGCGCACGGCGGAGACCGTCGAGCGGACGGCCGCCGAAGTGCCCGGGACGTGCGCCGTGGTGGCCGACGTCTCCCGCCGCGACGACGTCGAGCGGCTGGCCGGCCTCGTCGCCGAGCGTTTCGGCGGGGCGGACGTCCTGGTCAACGCCGCCTTCCCGGGCTCGCACCGCAGGAACGTGCTCGACATGGCGGAAGCCGACCTGGCGGCCTGGCGCGCGGCGGTGGACATCGCGGCGTACGGGACGCTGCTGGCCTGCCGGTTCATCGCGCCGCACATGGTCGCCCGCGGGTCCGGGGCGATCGTCAACGTCACGTCGATGTCCTCGCGCGCGGGTTACGCGGGACGCAGCGACTACGCGGCCGGCAAGGCGGCGGTCCACCTGCTGTCGCACTGCCTCGCCGACGAGCTCGGGCCGTACGGGGTGCGCGTGAACTGCGTGGCGCCGGGCTGGATCGCCTCGGAGGTCTTGGACGACTGGATGCGCGCCAGGGCCGTGGCCGAGGGGGCGACGTTCGAGGAGATCCGGGCGCGTGACGTGTCGGCGATGGCCCTGCGCCGCATCGCCACCGAGGAGGACGTCGCCCGGGCCGTGCTCTACCTCGCCTCCGACCAGGCCCGCTCGGTCACCGGCGCCACCCTCGACGTCAACGCCGGCCAGCACTTCAGCTGAGCGCCCGTCAGCCGGTGACGTCCCCGGCGGACGGCTCCGACAGCGCCCGTACGGCGCGCAGGAAGACCTGGCGGTCGTCCGGGGGCAGGCGGGCGAGGAGCCGGTCCTCGCCCCCGACTCCTGGAGCGTGTCGAGCGTGCCGATGATGCGGGTGTTGTCGGCGCCGATCGCCTCGGCGAGGGCGGCTTGGGTGCGTACCGCGCCGCCGTCGAGCGCGCCGAGCACGGCGTAGCCCCACGTGGAGATCCCGTGTGCCGCGAGCACGGGCAGTTCGGCTGACAGATGACAAGCAGCTGTAGATTATGTGCGGAGCTGACGTCTTCGCGGCAATGCGGCCCTTCGAAGGCCGTCCTCCCCCCGCGGCCACCCACCGAACGGCCGCTCTGACCTCGCACCGCAAGGAGCACGCCGTGACGACAGGCGTCCCGTTGATCCGCCGGATCGTGGCCCTGGGCGCCCCTCTCGTGCTCGCGGCGACCGGATGCGGCGTGCTGCCGTCGCGGGACGCCGCACCACGGCCGCCCGCCGGCACCTCAGCGGCCACCGCTCCGGGCTCGAGCGCTCCTGCCGGCACGCCGGCCACGAGCGCGCCGGCCGCGAGCGCGCCGGCCGCCACGGCGACCCCGTCGGGCCAGGACACCCGCCCCGCCTTGGCCGAGACCCGCAGCACCATGACCCCGGACCTGAAGGCCGAGGTCGTCGGGCTCCACCGCGTCAAGGGCAAGCACCTGGTCGTCCAGGTCCGCCTGTCCAACACCGGCACGGACAAGAAGCTGTCCTGGGCCGGCGAGATGGGCGACCACACCCGCCCGCTCGGCGAGATCAAGTGGGCCTCCGGCATCGGCGTCCTCGACACCCGCGCCCGCACCTGGATCCTCCCGTACAAGCCCGCCGGCGCCCCGTGCCTCTGCAGCGACCAGGACCGCGACGACCTCGGCCCGTTCATCGGACCCGGCGAGTCGATCACCGTGTACGCCGTCACGCCCGCTCCGGCGGGCAACCCGGCGACCGCCACGGTCGTCACCCCCGTCGGCCCGCCGATGCCGGACGTCCCCATCAGCGACGGCCCACCGGCCGGCGACTTCCCCGACCCGGACGCCGAGCCCGTCACCCCCGTCACGCGCCGCGTCGTCCTCCCGTCGGAGTCCCTGGACAAGTCGGAGGAGACCGCGGACGACGGCACGGACCTCCAGGTCAACCTCTCCTCCGACGTGCTGTTCGCGGTGAACCGGGCGACGCTCACCCCGCGGGCCAGGGTGATCCTCGCCCGCACCGCCAAGCTGGTCGACGCCTCCCCCGCCGCGGTGGTGAAGGTCGAGGGCCACGCCGACTCCTCGGGCAGCGACGCCGTCAACGACCCGCTGTCGCTGCGCCGCGCGCAGGCGGTCCGGCGCTCCCTGTCCGGCCTGCTCACCAGGCACGGCATCCGTTTCGAGGCCAAGGGGTACGGCTCCCGCCGCCCGCTGTACGGCAACGACAGCGAGGAGGGCAGGCGCCGCAACCGGCGCGTGACCGTCACCTTCGCCAGACCGCGGCCCGAGCCCGCCGACCCCGCCGCCGACGCCGTCTCCACGCTCGGCCCGGACCAGGAGCCGACCGGCACCGCCACGGCCGCGGGCCGGCCGGTCACCCTGCGGATCACGGGTCTGCGCCGGCTGGACGGCGGCATGGGCCTGCTGACCTACACGGTCACCAACGACGGCTCGGCCGAGGCGTGGTTCAACGAGCTCCACCACGCCCAGGACTGGGAGTCGTACAAGTACCAGGCCGCCGGCGATGTCCGCCTGACCGACGTCGCCGGCCGCCGCCGGTACCTGCCCGGCCGGCTCCAGGTCCCCACGGACGGCGGCGTGGACTCCTACTGCGCCTGCACCGACGTCTCCGGCGTCCGGGCCGGCACCGAGAAGTTCGCCCCCGGCCAGACCCGCGAGTTCTGGGGCCTGTTCGCGCTGCCCGAGACCGCCAGGACCCTCGACGTCAGGATCGCCTCCTTCCGCGACCTGCAGGTCCCGATCCGGTAGTCCCCCGCCCGGCGGTGAATGGGGTTGAGCGGCGGGCGAGCCCCGGGCACCATGAGGGTCATGGCCCGGTTCATCGACCCGACACCCCGGCTGCGCGTGTCGTTCCTGGAGGCGGTGGCCGAGTTCCGGGCCGACCGCGCCTATCCGCCCTCCTGGTTCGTGGGCGACGTCGACCCGCCCGCCCTGACCGATCCGGACGCGTTCGAGGCGTATGTCGCGCGCGTGCTGGGCGAGCGGTCCCAGGCGGGCACGCGGGAGGGGTTCGTCCCCATGACCACGCTGTGGTGGGCCGACGGCGACCGGTTCCTGGGCAGGATGGCCGTCCGGCACCGGCTGACCCCGGCGTTGGAGCGGCTCGGCGGCCACATCGGCTACGACGTGCGCCCCTCCGCCCGGCGCCGGGGGCACGCGACGGCCATGCTCGCCGCCGCGCTGCCGGTCGCCCGGTCGCTGGGCCTGTCCGAGGTGCTGGTGATGTGCGACCTGACCAACACGGCCTCGCGGCGGGTCATCGAGGCCAACGGCGGACGGCTCGTCGACGTCACCGCGCACAAGCGCCGCTACTGGGTGCCGACCGCGGCCTCCTGACCCCTCGGTGCGCCGGTCAGGTGCTCCACGAAGCGGGCGACGGCGGCCGTCGGGTGCGGGGGCGGGTTCCACACCAGGCCGATCGGGCGGTGCTGGGCCGGGACCAGCGGCCGGTACGCCGGGTCGTCCACCTCGGGCGTGGCCGGCAGCGGCAGGATGCCCACCCCGAGCCCGGCGGCGATGAGCCCGCGCACGGTGGCGATCTCCTCGCTCTCGAACGCGATGACCGGCTCGAACCCCGCCTCCTGGCACAGCGCGTCGATCACCCGGCGCAGGTCCGTGGTCGGGGCGAAGGCGATGAACGGCTCGGCCCGTACGTCCCGCAGCGTGACGGAGTCGGCGGCGGCCAGCGGGTGGTCGGCGGGCAGGGCGATGCACAGCCGCTGCTCGCGCAGGCGGTGCCAGCGGGCCGCGCTCCCGGCCGGCGGCGGGGTGACCAGCGCGGCGTCGATGTCGCCGTCGTGCAGCCAGGCCAGCAGCTCGCGGGCGAAGCCCTGGCGCAGCTCGAACCGGATGCCGGGCGTGACCGCGCGGTAGTCGCGCAGGATCTGCGGCACCAGCCACCGCCCCACCGAGTGCAGGAACCCCAGCCGGATCAGGCCCGTGTCCGGGTTGGCCAGCGCCTCCACCCGGCGGCGGGCGTCGTCCAGCTCGGCCACCGCCCGCGCGGCGTGCTCGCGCAGCAGCGCGCCGAACCGGTTGACGGCCAGCCGCCGCCCGCGCCGGTGGAACAGCTCCACCCCCAGGTCGGCCTCCAGCCGGGCCAGCGCCCGCGACAGCGTGGACTGGTTGACGCCTTCCAGCGCCGCGGTGTCGCGCATGTTCTCTGTGTCACACAACGACAGGAACCAGCGCAGGGTCTGCACGTCCATCCAGCGATGATGCTTGGTGCGCATCAGCTACGTCAAACGCTGCATTTTGCGCATCAGAGCCGCTGGGGCAGCATCGGGGCCGTGTCCTCCTCAGTCGGGGCGGAGGAGCGCGTCCACCGCCGGATCAGGTACGGGCTGATGTGCGGCGGCCTGGCGAACTTCCTGGCCCTCTACTACGTCCAGCCGCTGCTGCCCGGCGTCGCGCGCCACTTCGGCGTGAGCGCCTCGGAGTCCACGGCGGTCCTGTCGCGGGCCACGATCACGATGGCCGTGGCGCTGCTGTTCGTCGGGCCGCTCTCCGACATGACCGGCCGGGTGGGGATCATGCGGCTGTCGCTGGTCGCGTCCGGGGTGCTGGGCCTGGCCACCGCGTTCGCGCCGACCTGGCACAGCATGCTCGTCCTGCGCGGCCTCCAGGGCGTCGCCCTGGCGGGGCTGCCCGCCGTGGCGCTCGCCTACCTGCGCGAGGAGACGCCGCCCGGCTCGCACGTCCGCGCCAACGCCACCTACATCATGGGCACCGCGCTCGGCGGCGCCGCCGGCCGGCTGCTGCCCGGGCCGCTGCACGAGCTGTGGGGCTGGACGGGCGCGAGCGCCGCCGTCGGCGTCGTCACGCTGGTGTGCGGGATCGGCCTGTGGGCGCTGGTGCCGCCCTCGCGGCACTTCGAGCGGTCCAGCCCGCGCCTGGGCGGCCTGCTCGCCAACACCGGCCGCACCCTCAAGGATCCCACCCTGGTGGTGCTGTGCCTGGTGGGCGCGGCGACCATGGGCGCGTTCGTCGGCCTGTGCAACGCGCTGGCCTTCCGGCTGGAGGGCGCGCCGTACCTGCTGGGCGGCGCCGCGGCGCTGGCCTTCCTGGCCTACCCTGTGGGGATTCCGGCGCCGCTGGCCGCCGGCCGGCTGGCCCTGCGGCGCGGGCGCGGCCCGGCGGCGCTGCACGGCGTCGCGCTGCTGGGGGCCGGCGTGCTGCTGACCCGCATGAGCGCGCTGCCGGCCATCGTGGCCGGCCTGGGCGTGCTGACCTTCGCCTTCCTCGGCACGCACTCGCTGGTCAGCGGCTGGGTCTCCGACCGCGCGCAGCGGGTGGGCGTCGGCGTGGGCCAGGCCGCCGGGCTGTACCTGCTCGCCTACTATGCCGGCAGCTCGGTGTTCGGCGCGCTGGCCGCCTACCAGTGGCAGAGTGCCGGATGGCCCAGCGTCATCACCGGCGCCATCGTCCTGACCGCCGTGGCCGGGCTGCTCGTCGTCCTGGCCCGCCGCTTCGACACCCCGTGAGGTACGCGATCATGTCCCCACTCGCCGGCATCGTCACCGGTACGGCCGTCGCCCCCGACGGCGTCCCCCTGGCCTATCAGGCCGGCGGCCGGGGCGAGCCCCTCGTGCTGCTGTCCGGGCAGGCCAACAGCCATCACTGGTGGGACGGCGTCCGCGCCGGCTTCGAGGACGCCCACCGCACGATCACCCTCGACTGGCGCGGCACCGGGGACAGCGGCAAGCCCGACGAGCCGTACACCACCCGGGCGCTCGCCGCCGACGTGGTCGCCGTCCTCGACGACCTCGGCGTCGAACGGGCCCACGTCTACGGCACGTCCATGGGCGGGCGGGTCGCGCAGTGGCTGGCCGCCGACCATCCGGGCCGGGTCGGCTCGCTCGTGCTCGGCTGCACCTCGCCGGGCGGCCGGCACGGCGTCGAGCGCGACAACAGCGTGCGCCGGGCGCTCGCCCAGCCGGACCGCGAAGCGGCCGGGCGCGCCCTGGCCGAGCTGATGTACACGCCGCGCTGGCTGGCCGCCCATCCCGGGCCGTACACCACGACCGGAGACCCGGGCATGCCCGCGCACGCCCGGCGGCGGCACCTGGCGGCCAGCAACGGCCACGACGCCTGGGACGTCCTGCCCGGCATCACCGCGCCCACCCTGGTGCTGCACGGCACCGACGACCTGATGACCCCGGCCGACAACGCGCCGCTGCTCGCCGAGCGCATCCCGGGCGCGCGGATGATCCTCGTCGCGGGCGCCCGGCACGCCTACTTCGAGGAGTTCCAGGACTACGCCACCCCGGTCGTGCTGGACTTCCTGGCGGGGCGCATGCACGCCTGACCCCGCCGCACGGTCCCGCTCGGGCCGGGGCCGGCGACGCGCCGCACGACGTCGCCGCGTACGTGCCGGCTCACCCGCCTCGTGGCCGGCGCCTTCGACCTCGTCGGCGGTTCAGCTCCGCTGTGGACGACGCGATCGAGCTCCCGCGAGCCGGGTCTGGGCGCGTCCCTGCCGGGCGCCGACCGCAAGGGCGGCTGGGACGGTCGGCCGAGGTGCTGCCGCAGGTCGTGCCGTTCCTGTCCGCCGGCTGAGAGCCCCGCTCCCCGCCCGGCCTGCGCGGTCGTGCGCCGGCCGGGCGGGTTTCGGCGGGTCAGGCGGCCTCGTGCCGGCGCTGGCAGGCGATGCAGTAGCGGGCCAGCGGGCGGATCTTCAGCCGTTCGAACGGGATCGCCGCCTCGCACTCGGCGCAGCGGCCGTAGCCGCCCTCCGCCAGCCGGTCGAGCGCCTGGGTGAGCTCGGCGACGGCGCGGTCGGCGGTGACGATGGAGACCGACAGCTCCTGCCAGGTCTCGTCGGCCCCGGTGCCCTCGCTCGCCTCCTCCTGCAGGCCGGCCAGGTGGCCGCGCCGCCGGGCGAGCTGCTCCTGGAGCTCCTGGCGCAGGACGTCGATCTGCACGCTGCTCAGGTGGGTCTGTCCGCTGGTTCCGGTGGTCATCGTGAAGTGGTCCTTTCGGGAAGTCGTCGAAGGCCGGCGGCCCGGTGGCTGGCCGGCGCGGGGCCGGGCGGTCACGCCGGCCGGTCGCGTCACGGCGACCGGTCGGCGAAAGGCGCGCGGCTCCGGTGAGGTGTCGCTCAGCGGCCGGCGGCGAGGCCGCCGGCCATGGCGGGTTGGAGGCACAGGCGGGTCAGTCCGCGTACGGTCGCGTGGGCCGGCTCGGGCGCGGCCTCGACCGGCAGCCGCAGCGTCTCCCGCAGCCGGTGCGCCAGCCGCGGTTGCAGGGCTCCGCCGCCGGTCAGCAGCAGGCCCCCGTCGCGCGCGGCCGGACGCAGCCGCGCCGGCAGGCGGCGCAGCAGGCGGGCGGTCATCTCCACGACCCCGTCGAGGGCGTACGACGGCAGGCCCGTGCCCGTCGTGGCGCTCAACTGGAGGGCCAGCGCGTCGGTGACGACGCCGTCGCGGATGACGACCGCCTCGACGATGCCCGCCCCCACGTCGAGCAGCAGGACCGGCCGGGAGCCGGCGACGTCCAGCCCGGCGCCGACGGCGGCGGCCAGGGGCTCCTCGACGAGGGTCACCGCGCACCCGGCCGCCTCGCTCACCGCGGCGCGGACCGCGGCGCGGTCGCTCGCCGTGGCGGCCACCGGCACGCCCGCCAGCACCCGCTCCAGCGGCCACGCGCCGCTCAGCCGGGCGTCGTGCAGCACGAGCCGGACCAGCCGGTGGCAGGCGCCCGGGTCGGCGACCATGCCGTGCCGCAACGGCCGCACCAGCCCGGACCCGGCCGTGGAAGCCCGGCCGAGGCCGCCGGGCGCGGCCGCCCCGCCCGGGTCCCCTGGAGCGCGCGTCCGGCCCGGGTCGCCTGGAGCAGGCGTCCGGCCCTGGGCACCTGGAGCAGGCGTCCGGTCCGGGTCGGGTGCGGTCGGCCGGCGCGGGTGGGCGGGCACGGCCGAGGGCCGGTCGGCGATCGCGAACCCGCCCGCCGCCAGCGACCGGGTCCGCGCCGTGCCCAGGTCGAGCGCCACGAACGCCGGCCGTACCGGGGCGTTCACGCGGCCGCCCCATGGCCGGACAGGACGGCGCAGCCGTCGCACGCGTGCCGCTCCGGTGCCCGCAGCAGCCGCTCGAAAGCGATGAGCGCCCCGCACCTGCGGCACACGCCGTAGACGCCGCGGTCCATGCGTTCGAGCGCCGCCTCGACCGCGGCGGCCCGCTCGTCGTCGCCCAGCGCGCGGGCGGCGCCGAGCCGGTCGTGGAGCAGGGCGCGCAGCTCCTCCAGCTGCGCCAGGTGCTGGTCGTAACGCTGCAGCAGGGTGTGAACTGATCTGACGTCGGCCATGACGACCACGGCTCCTTGCGTACGTGAAGGGCCGTCCACGGCGAGAGCGGGACGGCGATGCCGGCCCCCGGCCCGGCCGTCGGGCGCGGGGCAGGGGCGCGCGACACCCGGGCGTGCGGGCGCGCGTACAGGAGATCGAAGAGCGGACGGCTAGATCAGCGGCGGGCTGCGTGAACCCGTGGCGCGGTGTCCGACCTGCTGGGGATCGCGGATCGCGGCCGAGCCGAGACCCGGCGCGGGCAGCAGCGGGCCGTGGGCGGCCTCGACGGCGCGCTCGCCCCGCAGCGCCAGCCACAGCACGTGGTGCTCGCGGACGCTCGCGTTCTGCGGCGGCAGGCTCGACAGCTGCCCGTCGCCCGCCCCGGGGACCCAGGTCTGCGCGGCCGCCGCCGAACGGTGCCCCGTGTCACCGCCGTACCAGGCGGGAAGCGAGCCGATCATCAGCAGGCTCAACAGGACCAGGCCCACCACGCCCGTGAACGCGGCGGACCCACGTGGTGTTCTCCACGGTCCCGTCATAGGCCCGACCATAGCCCAGCCCGCGCGGAAAGGCACATGCCCTCACCAGCCAGATCACCCGGACGGCCGCGGCGGGGTACGGTGGCCCCGAACCCACCCCGTCGCACGACCCCGGCACGAGACCAGGGAGAGGAGGACGCGTGCGCACTCGCCTGGCCGCCGCGCTCGTCCTCCTGCTGCACCTGCTCGCCCCGGTCCCGGCGAACGGCCCCGCCCTCGCCCCGCCGTCCCACCCGTCGATCCGGGCCGCCGAGGCGCTCCGGACCCCCGCGGGAATCCGGGCCGACGCGGCGGCCCAGGCCGTCGAGGCCGTCCTCACCCAGGTCCTCCAGGCTCCGGGATACCCCCACGAGGAACGCGCGTCGCGCGGGCACCCGCACGCCATGGCGCCGGCCGCGTCCGGCGGCCTGGCGGTGCTGCCCGGCACGGCCGTTCCCGTCACGGGCTCGCGGCGGGCGGCCGCCGCGACCGCCCCCGGCCTGCCCCGTCCGAGGCCGGACCGCCGCGCGGCGCCGGCCCGCGCTCCGCCCTCCTCCACGCGCTGACGCTCGTTCCCGTTCGTCGACGAAAGCCCGTGGAGGCTCCCATGTCACGTGCGCCCGTGTGGCGCGCGGTGGTCGCGTGCGCCGTCATCGCCACCGCATTCATCCTCGCGTTCACCCTGTCGCCGCGCCTCGGTCTCGACCTGCGCGGCGGCACCCAGCTCGTGTTCGAGACCCGCGACTCCCCCACCGCCAAGGCCGACTCCGAGGCCACCGACCGGGCGCTGGACGTGCTCCGGCGCCGGGCCGACGCGCTCGGCGTCGTCGATCCCACGCTCGTGCGCTCCGGCGAGCGGCGGATCATCGTGGAACTGCCCGGCGTGCTCGACCCGCGCCAGGCCGCCGAGGTCATCGGCAGGACCGCCCAGCTCGCCTTCCATCCCGTCCAGGGCGCCGCCGGCCCCGAGGAGCAAGGGGACGCCGTCCTCGCGGACGAGTCCGGGGCCCGGCTGCGGCTCGGGCCCGCCGCCGTCAGCGGCGCCGCCGTGACGGACGCGGCCGCCCGCAGCGACCCGCAGCAGGGGCCCGGCTGGTTCGTCACCGTCGACTTCCGCGACGCCGGGGCCTGGCAGCGGCTGACCGGCGCGGCGGCCTGCGAGGCGCCCGGCGATCCGAGGCGGCGGGTCGCGATCGTCCTGGACCGCGAGATCATCTCCTCTCCGCAGGTGGACCCGTCGGTGGCGTGCCGGGCCGGCATGCCGGGCGGGTCCACGCAGATCACCGGCTCGTTCACCCAGCAGGAGGCCGACGAGCTGGCCGTGCTCATCAAGGGCGGCGCCCTGCCGGTGCCGCTGACGCTGGTCGAGCAGCGCACCGTCGGCCCCACGCTCGGCGAGCAGGCCATCGAGGCCAGCGCCAAGGCGGGCGTGGCCGGGCTGGCGCTGACCGCGCTGTTCATCGTCGTCGTCTACCGCGTGGTGGGCCTGCTCGCGGCCGTGGCGCTGGCCGTCTACGGGCTCATCTCGTACGCGGCGCTGCTCGCGCTCGGCGCGACGCTGACGCTGCCCGGCCTGGCCGGGTTCGTGCTGGCGGTCGGCATGGCCGTGGACGCCAACGTCCTGGTCTTCGAACGCGCCCGCGAGGAGTACGGCCGGCGACCCGGCCGGGGCCTGCGGGCCGCCCTGGACCGGGGCTTCCGGCACGCGTGGAGCGCCATCGCCGACTCCGGCATCACCACGCTGCTGGCCGCCGGTCTGCTGTTCTGGCTGGCGTCGGGGCCGGTGCGCGGGTTCGGCGTCACGCTGGCCATCGGCGTGCTGGCCTCGCTCGTGTCGGCCATGCTCGTCACCCGCGTCCTCGTCCACCTCGCCGCCGGACGGCTGAGCCCGCGGGTGTCCGGTCTGGGGGGCGTCGGACGGGTCAGGACGTGGGTCACCAGGCGGGCCCCGGACCTGATGGCGCGCGGCCGGCTCTGGCTCGGCCTCGCGGGCGCGCTCACCGCCGCCGCCGTCGCGGGCCTGGTCCTGCACGGGCTGAACGTCGGGGTGGAGTTCACCGGGGGACGCCTGGTCGAGTTCGCCGCGAGCCGGCCCGTGGGCGCGGAGACGGCCCGGCAGGTCGTGACCGGCGCCGGGCATCCGCAGGCCGTGGTGCAGGTCTCCGGCGAGGCGATCACCGTACGGACCGGGCAGATCTCCGCGGACGAGGTGGCCGGCCTGGAGCGGGCCCTGGACGCCGGGGTCGGCGAGGTGACCAAGCAGCGCGACGAGCTGATCGGGCCGAGCCTGGGCGAGGAGCTGCGCCGCAACGCGTTCGTCGCGCTCGGCGTGGCGCTCGGGGCGCAGCTGCTCTACCTGGCGGTCAGGTTCCGGTGGACGTTCGGGGCCGCCGCCGTGCTGGCGCTGGTGGTGGACGCGGCGGCCGTCGTGGGCGCGTTCGCCTGGCTGGGCAAGCCGGTGGACGGGGTGTTCCTGGCCGCCATGCTCACCGTCATCGGGTACTCGATCAACGACAAGGTGGTGGTGTTCGACCGGGTCCGGGAGCTGTGGGGCGCGCACCGGGACAGGCCGTTCGCCGAGGTGGTCAACGGGGCGATCCTGCAGACCGTGCCGCGCACGGTCAACACCGGCATGGGCGCGCTGTTCATCCTGGTGGCGCTGGCCGTCTTCGGCGGCGACTCGCTGCGGGACTTCGCGATCGCGCTGGTCATCGGCATCGTGGCCGGGACGGCGTCCTCGGCGTTCGTGGCCGGGCCGCTGGCGGTCGAGCTGGAACGGCGCGGCGACCGGCCGCCGCCGGAGCCGGCCGGGAAGCGCAAGGCCCCGGCCAGGAACGGCTCCGGGGCCGTCGTCTGAGCGGGGGACGTGATGCCGCCGGCCCCGGGGCGGGCGGCATCACGTCCCCCGCGCCCGCGGCTACTGCCCGCTCGCGGGGGCGCCGGGCTCCGGGGCGTAGAAGCCGAGGGTGTTCTTGACCATGGCGGCCACGGTCTCGGGCGACTCGCCCGCCTTCCGGTGCGCCTCGCCCCACGCCTCCGCGCTGACCGTCATGCACCGGCGGGCCTCCTCGCTCGCCTCCCACGCCCTGGGGTCGCCGATCGAGCCGCCGGCCAGGTGCAGGCCGAGGCCCAGCACGGTGAGGTCCCAGCCGACGCCCACCGCGCCGGGCCCGTACGTGGACCACATCCCGGGCGGCACCGTCGCCACGTGCCGCAGCTCGAACAGCGTGCTGTCCTTACCCTCGGCCGTCAGGCGCACCTCGACCTCCGACAGGCCCGGGGCGTCACCCATCACCCAGGACACCTTCAGCAGGCCGGGCGGCTCGCAGCGCAGGATCTCGCCGCCCGCGTTGCCCTGGAGCTGGTAGTGGCCGCCGACGCGGAAGTCGCCGCTGACCGGCAGGAACCACCGGGCGATCCGCTCGGGGTCGGTGCAGGCGTCCCACACGTCCTCGACGGCGGCCTCGTAGCGCCGGCTGATCGTCACGGTCTTGGTCTCGCCGTCCTCGCCCACCTCCCGGTGGGCCAGCTTGATCTGGTCGATGATCTCGATCATGTCTGCTCGTCTCTGGTCGGCGCCGGCGGCGGGGCCGGCGGGTCAGGGTCGCGGCGGCGGCGTCTGCCGCGCGCCAGCTCGGTGGCCAGGGCGTCGAGCCGGTTCTCCCAGAATCCGCGGAAGCGCTCCAGCCACACGTCGACCTCCCGTAGCGGGGTGGGATCGACGGCGTAGAGGCGGCGCGCCCCGTCGGCCCGCACAGTGGCGAACCCGCTGTCGCGCAGCACCCGCAGGTGCTGGGAGACGGCGGGCTGGGAGATCCCGTACTCGTGCCTGATGACGGTGGTGACCTCGCCGGAGCTCAGCTCGCCGTCGGCGAGCAGCTCCAGGATCCGGCGCCGGACCGGGTCGCCGAGAACGTCGAACGCATGCACTCCGAAAGTATGCCGACAGCTGCTTATATAAGTCAACTCTTATAAGCGACACGAGGCGGCGCGGCCGATGTCTTTGCCTTACCTGGACGCCTTCCAGGCGCGCCGGTCGTTGAGCGGGCGGCCGGGGCTGCCTACATTTCCAGGGCCCATGGCCGTACCGTCACCCGTCTGGTGGTCCCGACGTGAAACACAACCGTTCGAGCCTCGCCCACCAAGCCCGCTACGCCCTCACCCACCCGGGGCGCGTCGTGCCGCACCTGCGCCGGCTGGCGCGCGACGCCTGGCTGCGGCTGCGCACGCGCGACCACGTCGCGTACTACCGGGCCGTCATGCGATCCGACACGGCCCGCAGCCCCGAGGGGGCCGTCGGCTCCCACTCGCACAAGCGCTGGCTGGCGCTCGGGCGCATGCAGTTCGACTACCTGAAGGAGCACGGGCTCAAGCCGGAGTTCCGGATGCTGGAGATCGGCTGCGGCAACCTGCGGGCCGGCCACCTGTTCATCGACTACCTCGACCAGGGCAACTACTACGGCATCGACATCTCCCCCGACATCCTCTTCGCCGCCCAGGACACGATCGTCGCCCACGGCCTGCGCGACAAGCTGCCGCACCTGACGCCGGTGCGCGACCTGCGCTTCGCGTTCCTGCCCGACGCGCACTTCGACGTCGTCCACGCCCACAGCGTCTTCTCGCACTCGCCGCTGCCCGTCATCGAGGAGTGCTTCGCGCACGTGGGCCGCGTCCTGCGGCCGCAGGGCTGGTTCGACTTCACCTTCGACCGCACGGAGGGGCAGGAGCACCACGTGCTGCGCGAGGACTTCTACTACCGCACCGAGACGCTCGTCGCGCTCGCCGGCAGGTACGGGCTGAACGCCGTGTTCATGGACGACTGGGAACGGCTGCCGCACAAGCAGTCGAAGATCCGCATCACCAGGCGGGCGTGACCCCGGGCGTCCGGGGCGGTCAGAAGCCGGTCGAGAGGGCGGTGGGCCGCCACCGGTCCAGCTCACGGCGGACGAGGTCGAGCTTGGCCTCCACCCGTTCGACCGCGTCCGCGCCGAGCTGCAGGCGCAGCGGAGGCTCGCCGGCCTCCGCGACGTCCACGATCACGGCGGCGGCCTTCGCCGGGTCGCCCGGCTGACGGCCGTCGCCGGCGGCCAGGGCCGCCCGGGTGGGGCCCGCGCCGGCGTCGTAGTCCGGGATGGACGCGGGCTCGACCCGGAGGCTCGCGCCGTTGAGGAAGTCCGTGCGGAAGCCGCCCGGCTCGACGACGACGACCCGCACGCCGAGGGGCGCCAGTTCGCCGTGGAGCGCTTCGGAGATGCCCTCGACGGCGAACTTCGTCGCGCCGTACAGGCCCGTGCCCGGGGCGGTCGCGAACCCGGCCACCGAACCGATGTTCACGACGCACCCGGACCGCTGGGCGCGCAGCGTGGGAAGCGTCGCGCGCAACGTGTTCAGCACGCCGAAGACGTTGACGTCGAACAGGTCGCGCGCCGCCTCGTCGGACACCTCCTCGACCGCGCCCACCAGCCCGTATCCGGCGTTGTTGACCACGACGTCGATCCGGCCGAACGCGGCCAGCCCCGCGTCCACCGCGGCCCGCAGCCGCTCCTGGGAGGTGACGTCCGCGCTCACGGCCAGCAGCCCGTCGGGCTGGTCCGGGTACGCCTTGAGGATCGCCTCCACGTCCCGGGCCGTGGCGACGACCTCGTGCCCGCGAGACAGTGCTTCCCGCACGATCTCCGCCCCGAGACCCCGCGACGCCCCGGTGACAAACCACACACTCATGATCTTCCCCTGTGAGTCGGATCGGCTGCGTGGTGACGTTACAAGTTAGAGTCGGCTCTACCTCAAGGGGCGGTCGCGGCCGGCCGACGCGCCAGTCGAGGCCGCGCATGCCCGGTGTCCGGAACGGTTTGGTGCGGACGTCCCGGCGGCTCGGGCGTGGCATCATGCCAGGCATGACTTGGACCGCCCCCGAGGTGACCCGTCCCGAGGGGTCACTGCTCGCGCCCGAGGCCGACCTGCTGCCGGGCCTGCTCGACTGGCACCGCGCGACGTTCCTGCACAAGTGCGCGGGCCTCACCGGCGAGCAGCTCGCCGCCACGCCGATCCCCTGGTCGAACCTGTCGCTGCTGGGCCTGATCCGGCACCTGGCGAAGGTGGAGCACATCTGGTTCCGGCGGTCCCTGCTCGGGGAGGACGTCCCGAAGCTCTACTCCACGCCCGAGCGGCCCGACGCCGACTTCGAGGACCTCGACCCGGCGCGGGCCGAGGCCGAGTACGCGGTGCTGCTGGAGCAGCAGGACCTGGCCCGCAAGGCCGCGGCCGGGGTGCCGATGGACACCACGTTCGAGAACGCGGGCTGGGGCACGGTGACCGTGCGGCTGCTGCACAACCACATGATCGGCGAGTACGCCCGGCACAACGGGCACGCCGACATGATCCGGCAGGGCGTGGACGGCGTCACCGGCGCCTGAGCCCTCGCCGCGCCCCGGCGATCGCCACCACCGCGGTCGGCTTCTCCGCCAACGTCGGCACTTCACCCTGGGCGCGGCGACCGGCTCGGCCGTCGGCGGCGTCATCGTCGCGGCGGGCGCCCTGCGCTGGGCCGGTCTGACCGGCGCGGCACTGAGCCTGGCGGGCCTGGCCCTGGCCTACCTCGCCCTGCCCCGCGAGCCCGCGGGGGCCACGCGGCCGGCCGAGGACGACGTCCCGGCCACCGTCCGAGTTCCGTTTTTCATCACATGCGGCGCATTGTTTATTGTCGATTCTTGACATCACCCTTGCCTGGACGCCATTGGTCACTGTCATTCTCCGAGATGAGCGAGATGAAGGCGTGCGACGTCGGCCCGGCCGGGATCGAGGTGACCTGCGAGCGCCTCGGCGATGCCCGGCCTGCCCGCGGTGCCGGCCGGTGACCTGTCCTCGGTGTCGTACCCGCTGGTGAACATACCGACGGTGGGGCAGGGCGCGCCTACGACCGGGCCCATGACGAGCTGGGCTTCCTGCGGCAGGCGGTGGCCGGGGTTCACCGACGCGATCGCGCGTCTCGTACGGCGCGCGGAGGGTTTCCTTCAAAAGATAATTCGTGTCGCGAACTATGCGGCCGGCCCGCCCCCGGCGGGGCGAAATATCGCCGTTCCAGGAATTGTCCGATGCCGGGCGGGCGGACCACGCATCGACCGTCGCGTCGCCCCAGCCTTCAGGCGGGCTGAACCCTTCGCCGAGCTCCAGCCCCCCACGACGTACTAGTTAGGAAATTTTCCTAACTATCTTGACGTGGCCCCGGCCGCTTGCCACTCTTCAGGCGAGCGGCTTGGCGCGGCGCCCCGGTGGCGTGACGCGCTCAGATCCTGACCCGGCCGCGCCTTCCATGCTGACCGCCCCTTCCATGCCGATCACCCATGGAGCACTGCCGTGTACATCGCGGATGTCAAGCCCGGCGTCAAGATGTCCCGACTCAGCCTCGCCGTGCCCGCCAACGTCCTGGCGCTCGGCGCGGTCAGCCTGGTGACCGATGTCTCCTCCGAGATGGTCACCGCGATCCTGCCCTTCTACCTCGTGCTCTCGCTGGGGCTGAGCCCGCTGGCCTTCGGGCTGGTGGACGGCCTCTTCTTCGGCGTGACCGCCGTGGTACGGCTGGCCGGCGCCCACCTCGCCGACCGGCTCCAGCGGCCCAAGCTGGTCGCGGGCCTCGGTTACGCGCTGTCGGCGGCGTGCCGGCTGGGGCTGCCGGCGGCCGGCGGCTCGGCCGCCCTGGTCGGCGCCGTGGTCGCGGCCGACCGGACCGGCAAGGGCCTGCGCACCGCCCCGCGTGACGCGCTGATCACGCTCAGCGCCGACCCCGGGCGGCTCGGTCAGGCGTTCGGCGTGCACCGGGCCATGGACACCGCCGGGGCGTTCCTCGGACCGCTGGTCGCCTTCGCCGTCCTCGGCACGAGCGGCGCCTACGACGCGGTGTTCGTGGTCAGCTTCGCGGTCGCCGTGCTGGGGGTGCTGATCTTCGTGCTCTACGTGCGCGACCGGCGGGAGGCAGCGCCGTCCCCGGCCTCGATCCGGCCCGCGCTGGCGCTGCTCGGCGAACCGCGGTTCAGGCGGCTGTGCCTGACGGCATGCGGCCTGGGGCTGGTGACGGTCAGCGACGCCTTCGTCTACCTGCTGGTGCAGCACAACGCCGGGCTCGCGACCGAGCACCTTCCGCTGCTGCCGTTGGGCACCGCGGCGGCGTACCTGCTGCTCGCCGTACCCCTGGGCAGGCTCGCCGACCGGGTGGGCAGGGGCACGATGTTCGTGCTGGGCCACCTCGCGCTCGTGGCCGTCTACGGCGTGCTCGCGGCGTCCGGGCCGTTCTGGGCGGTCCTGCCGTTGCTCGGCCTCTTCTACGCCGCCACCGACGGGGTGCTCATGGCCGCCGCCGGGCCGTTGCTGCCCCCCGGGTTGCGCACGAGCGGGCTGGCCCTGCTGCAGACCGGCCAGGCCGTCGCCCGCATGGTCTCCTCCATCCTGTACGGCGCCGCCTGGGCGGCGTTCGGCCCCGTACCCGGCCTGGTCGCGATGGGCGTGGGCGTGGTGGCGTGCCTGTCGCTCCGGAAGGTGGTCCGATGAGACGCGGTGTGATCCTGCTCGTCGCCATGCTCGTGCTGGGCGGCGGCGCGACCGGCTACATCCTGTGGTCCGGACGTCCCGCCCCCGCGGCCGGCCGGAGCACGCTCGACCTGGCCAAGCCCGGCCAGCTCCTGGTCAGGGACCGGGCCACCGGCCTGATCCGCG
Source organism: Nonomuraea rhodomycinica (assembly GCF_013363995.1). Classification (GTDB taxonomy): domain Bacteria; phylum Actinomycetota; class Actinomycetes; order Streptosporangiales; family Streptosporangiaceae; genus Nonomuraea; species Nonomuraea rhodomycinica. The sequence goes on from NZ_JABWGO010000001.1 coordinate 144,129, forward strand.
GCAGCAGCACCCGGTGCGATCGCTTCCACACGGCGCACGGCACGGGCGTGTGCCTGGTCGCCCAGCCCGGGGCGATGGCGACGACGTACGCGCTGGTCCTCGACCACGCCATGAGACAGACCCGGCGCGTCAGGCTCGCCGGGGTCCCGAGCAGGGCGCGGGTCTCCGCCAGCGGCAGGATGATCTCCTGGACGGTCTTCGTCACCGGCGACTCCTACACCGGCGGCGCGTTCTCCACCCGGACCGGGCTGCTCGACACCCGCACCGGGAACGTGACCGTCACCATCGAGGACATCCCGCTGATCAAGGACGGCCGCCGCTACCACTCCGCCGACGTGAACTACTGGGGCGTCACCTTCGCGCCGGACGACAGCCGCTTCTACGCCACGGTCGCGACCCGGGGGAAGACCTATCTGGTCGAGGGCGACTACACCCGCTGGCAGGCCAGGGTGCTCAGGGAGAACGCCGAGTGCCCGTCGCTGTCCCCGGACGGCCGCCGGATCGTCTACAAGAAGCGCATGCCGTCCGGCGCCTGGCGCCTGCACGCGCTGGACCTGGCCACCGACCGGGAGACCCCGCTCGCCGAGACCGCCGACGTGGACGACCAGGCGGTGTGGCTCGACGCCGAGAGCGTCATGTACGCCAAGGGCCGCGACGTGTGGGCGGCGCCCGCCGACGGGAGCGGTGCTCCCCGGCTGCTGGCCACCGAAGCCTCCTCACCCGCGATCACCTGAAAGCCGATCACCGGAAACCGATCATTTGCGACACGATCACTCGGAAGGAGAACGGAGTGTTATCCAGACGGATCAGGGCAGCGGTGGCGCTGCTCGCGGCCAGCGTGCTGCTCCAGGTCGGGCAGGCCACGCCCGGCCACGCGGACGACGGACTCATCTCGCAGGGACGGCCCGCCACCGCGTCCTCGGTGGAGGACTCGACGCTCACCGCCGACAAGGCCGTGGACGGCGGCACCACGACGCGGTGGGCCTCCGCCGAAGGATCCGACCCCCAGTGGATCAGAGTGGACCTGGGCGGCCCGGCGACGATCAGCCGGGTGCGGCTGTCCTGGGAGGCCGCCTACGCCAAGGCGTACCGGGTGGAGGCGTCGGCCGACGGGGCCACCTGGACCACCCTGTCCTCGACCTCCTCCGGTGACGGCGGCGTCGACGACCTGACCGTGACCGGGAGCGGACGCTACGTGCGGGTGTACGGCACGGCGCGGGCCACCCCCTACGGCTACTCGCTGTGGGAACTGGAGGTCTACGGCAAGGGCGGCGGCGACGGCGACGGATCGTTCGTGGTCGCGGCCGCCGGCGACATCGCCGGGACGTGCCGCGCCGGCGACGGAACGGCCTGCCCGCACGAGCGCACCGCCCGGCTGGTCGAGTCGATCAACCCCGTCTATGTGCTGACCATGGGCGACAACCAGTACGACGACGGGAAGCTGTCGGAGTACCGGTCCTACTACGCCACCACCTGGGGTCGCTTCAAGACCAAGACCAGACCCACGCCGGGCAACCACGAGTACTACGACCCCGCCGGAGGGGCCTCCGGGTACAAGGCGTACTTCGGCTCCCTCGCCACCCCCGGCGGCAAGACCTACTACAGCTTCGACCACGGCAACTGGCACTTCGTCGCCCTCGACTCCGAGCAGTCCATGTCCGCCGGCTCGGCCCAGGTGACCTGGCTGAAGAGCGACCTCGCCCGCACCACCAAGAAGTGCGTCGCCGCCTACTGGCACCATCCGCTGTTCAACTCCGGCAGCAAGGGCTACGACCCCGTCAGCCTGCCGGTGTGGCGCGCGCTGTACGCCGCGGGCGCCGACCTGATCCTCAACGGCCACGACCACGTCTACGAGCGGTTCCGCCCGCAGGACCCCGACGGCAAGGCCACCGCGGCGGGGCCGCTGGCCGTCACCGCGGGCCTCGGCGGCGCCGAGAACTACACCTTCGAGCACGAGGTGCACCCCAACAGCCTGGTACGCCTGACCGACCTGCACGGCGTGCTCAAGCTGACCCTGACCGGCACCGGCTTCTCCGGCCAGCTCGTCCAGGACGACGGCCGGATCCGGGACACCATCCCGGCGACCGCCTGCCATTGATCCACGGCCGGGCGACCCGGCTCCAGCCCTCCGGTGCCGGCTCGGCACCGGAACTCCGGCACCACGGCGCGGTGGCCGGGGCACGTACGGCGTCGAGGTCGTAGGACCATCGACCCAGCCGCTTCCCCGGCCACCGGCCGATCCCCGCCGGCCGCCGCCGCGCCGAGAATCGTCGACGTGATCATCACCTCCACCGGACGACGTGTCGCGGGCGCCCGGCCCTTCCTCGTCGGCATGTTCGCCGACGCGCTGGGCAGCGGCCTGTACGTCCCGCTCACGCTCCTGTTCATCCACCAGGTGACCGGGCTGCCCCTGACCACGGTCGGCCTGGGCGTGACCGCCGCCGCCGTGGTGGGACTGGCCGCGAACCCGGCGGCCGGCGCGCTGATCGACCGCTTCGGCGCGCGGCGCGTGCTCATGGCCACGTACCTGCTGCGCGCCGCGGGCTTCGCCGCCTACCCGTTCGTGGACGGCTTCGCCGCGCTCGTGGCCGTCGCCGCCGTGGTCGCGACCGGCGACCGCGCCTACTATCCCGCCTCGGGGAGTTACGTCGCGCTCCTCGCGCGGGGCGCGGACCGCGACAAGCTGTACACGCTGATGGCCACCGCCAGGAACGTCGCGTTCGGCCTCGGCGGACTGCTGTCGGCCGGTGCGGTGTCGCTGGCCGGCGGCGCGGGGTTCACCCTCATCGCGGCGCTCAACGCGGCCAGCTTCCTCGTGGCGACCGGGTGCCTCGTCGTCTCCGGCCGGCGCGCGCCCGCGCCGGCGACGCCCAGGGAGCCGAGGGGGTACCGGGCGGTGTTCTCCGACCGGCCGTTCGTCGCTCTCGTCGCGGCCGAGCAGGCGTTCACGCTCGCGCACATGATCCTTCCGGTGGCGCTGCCCGTGTACGCGGTGACGGTGCTGGGCGCCCCTGTCTGGCTGACGGGCGTGCTCTACACCCTCAACACGGTCCTGGTGGCCGCCGGCCAGCTCGCGGTGCGCCGCTGGCAACGCGCCGCCCGCCGTACGCACGCCATGGCGCTGGCCGGGACGATCCTCGTCGCGGCGTGCGCGCTGTACGCCGCGACGGCGCTCCTGCCGCCGGGAGCGCCGCGGGCGGGCGGCCTGCTGGTGGCCACGCTCGTCCTCACCCTGGGCGAGCTCATGCACACCACGCCGTCCTGGGCGCTGGCCGCCGCCACGGCGCCGCCGGCGCTGCGCGGGCGGTACCTCGCGATCCATCAGCAGACCTGGGCGGTGGCGGCCGTCGTCGCGCCGGGAGGCTACGCCGCGCTCCTCGACACCGAGCCGTCACTGCTGTGGATCGCGCTGGCCGCGCTCCTCGTGCCCGCCTGCCTCGCGCTGCTCCGCCTGGCGCGCCGCCTGCCTCCGGACGCCGTCGCCGCCCCCGGCACATGACGCGGGGTTCAGCGGCGCGCCGGGCACGTGATCAGCACGGCGCCGACGACCAGGTCCGACGAGAGCACGCCCTCCCCCGGTCGTCGTCAGCCGGATTCCGGCCCCCAGCCGGGGACGGGCGGCTGCGGCCACGGGGGTGGCACCGGCAAGGTCCCGGACGGTCCGTCGCCGGTGATCCGGGCGGCGGGGGTGCGTCCGCTGAGCCAGCCGAGCAGGACATGGCCGGGAGCGGTGACCGCCGGCCCGTCCGGGGAGACCTCCCAGGTCCGGTCGTGGTCGGCGGCGGTGACCCGGGAGAGCGGGAAGCCGCGCGCCGCCAGAGCGGCCAGGGTCTCCTCCAGCGCCCAGGCGACATACGCCTCCGGCCAGTCGGCCGTCCGGTACCCGGCGGCCAGGTCCACGTGATGGGTCTCCAGCTCGCGCACGCACCGGCACAGGACGTACCAGGCGGGATGGCGCCAGCCCGCGAGGGCGGTGACCATGGTGTCCCAGGCCGGGCCCGGCATCGTGCGGACCTCCTCGGCGAACCGGTCCAGGCTGCGGCGCGTGCCCGCCAGCAGCTCGGCGGCCGGCAGAGCCGCGCCTTCCTCGACCGCCCGCGCCATGGCCGCCGCGTCCGCCCTGGGGCCGGGTTCGGCACCGGTACGGGCCAGGCGCAGCATCCACACGTACGCGTCGGCGCTCCGGGCGACGTGGGCCAGCACGTGCCCACGCGTCCACGTCGCCAGCCCCGAGGGGCCCCGCAGGCCGGCGTCGCCGAGGGCGTCCGCCGTCCGCAGGAACCGCGCGCCCGACCGGGCGGCCTGGCCGGCCATGTCCTCGACAGCTGATCTACGTCCGAACATCGGCACGTACTCTATCGAGGGGCGCGGGCGGAGGCGCGGTGCCGTGGTCAGGCGATGGGGCCGAGGTACGTCCCGCCGGAGACGTCGACGGTCTGGCCGGTCACCCAGCGGCCCTGCGGCCCGGCCAGGAAGGCGACCACGTCGGCGACGTCCTCCGGCTCCCCGAGCCGTCCGAGCGCGGTGATCGCCTCCAGCCCGGCCACCACCTCGGGGATGGAGGTGTAGCCGACGGTCAGGTCCGTGCGCACCGCGCCGGGCGCGACGGTGTTCACCGTGATGCCGCGCCGGCCCAGCTCGTTGGCCAGCGAGGGGGCCATGGACTCCAGCGCGGCCTTGCTGATGGTGTAGCCGATCTGCGTGGAGACCGCGATGCGGCTGGCGGTCGACCCCATGTTGACGATGCGGCCGCCGTCGTTCAGCAGCGGCAGCGCCCGCTGGATCACGAAGAACGGCGTGGTCACGTTGATCGCCAGCAGCATGTCCAGCTCCTGCGGGGTGACCCGCGCGATCGGGTTGCCGGAGCCGATGCCCGCGTTGTTGACCACGATGTCCAGGCCGCGTCCCGCCAGCCCTGCGGTCAGGCCCGCGAAGAGCCGGTCCACCGCGCCGTCCTCGCCGAAGCGGGCCCGGACGGCGAACGCGCGGCCGCCCGCCTCCTCGATCCGGGTCACGGTCCGCTCGGCCGCCTCCTCGTCGCCGCCGTAGTGGACGGCGACCTCGGCGCCCTCGGCGGCCAGCCGCAGCGCCACCGCCCGGCCGATGCCCCGCGACCCGCCCGTCACCAGTGCCGTCCTGCCCGCCAGGAAACCCATGTCAGCTCCTCAAGTGCCGCGTCCGGTCCTCGGTGCGGACCGGCCATGGGCCAACCGTGCCGGGGCCGGCTCACCGCGCGCTCACCGCCGGCTCACCGGGCTCGGGCCCCGGCCTGTCACTCGACGACCACGAGGCCGTTGCCGTCCGCGTCCCGCAGGACGAACATCGGCGGGACTCCCTCCCACCGCAGCAGCTCGCCCACCTCGACGCCGCGCGCCGCCAGCTCCTCGCGCAGGGCGGAGGCGTCGTCCGTGGTGAGACGGATGCCCGTGTCGGTCCCGGCCGGCGCGCTCTCGTCCGCCTGGACGAGAGCGATCGAGGTCGCCGCCCCCGCGGGCGCCACCTCGACCCAGCGCCCGCCGAACCGTCCGGCGGGGACGTCCAGGCGCTTGTCGAAGCCGAGGACGCCCACGTAGAACTCGACCGCCCGGTCCTGGTCGGTGACGGGCACGGCGACGGTCCGGACACCGGTGATCGCGTTGGTCATCTCTGGCTCCTCATGGGTGCGGGCCGGTGCCTCTCACCGGCCCCTCACTCCATGGACGAACGGCCTCGCCCGGACACGACACTCACCGCACCGGTTTTTTCCGGCTTTTTGTCGTACGGGGGTCAGCCTTCCTCACGGCGCATGGCCTGGACGGCCGGAAGGCGGTCGAAGACGGTGACGACGCGCGTGATCCGGCCGCCGGCGACGGTCAGGTAGTCCATGGCGCGGAAGTCCCGGGCGAACGTGGTGTCGGTGGTGTAGACGACGGCCGCGCTCGTGCCGTCGCCGAGGACCTTGGTGATGGCGGACCCGGTGAGCCTGGGCAGGAAGCCCTCCAGGAAGCCCCGGTAGGCGGCCCGGCCCTCGATCCGGCCGGCGGGCGCGTCGCACACGACGTCCTCGGCGAGGAAGCCGAGCGCCCCGTCGACGTCGCCGCCCATCCACGCGCGGGTGAAGTTCTCGGCGATCTGCTGGGCGGAGGCGTTGGTGCTGGTCACAGTGCTTTCCCTTTCGTGGTGTCCCGGAGCCGTCCGTGCGGCCCCGGCCACTGGATCCTCACCGCCGTATATGACAGGTTGTGTCTTATACCTGAGAAAGTCTTCCCGCCATGAGATCCGACCGGTTGCTCTCGATCATGCTGCTGCTGCAGACGCACGGCCGGCTGCCCGCCGGGACGCTCGCCGAGCGGCTGGAGGTGTCGGTCCGCACGGTCATGCGCGACGTCGAGGCGCTGTCGTCGGCCGGCGTGCCCGTCTACACCGTGCGCGGGCCCCACGGCGGCATCGCCCTGCTGCCCGGCTTCCGCACCGACGTCACCGGCCTGACCGCCGACGAGGCCCGCGCCCTGTTCGTGCTGATGTCCGGGCGCGCCCACGACGAGCTGGGGCTGGGGCGGGCCATCGGCTCCGCGCTGCGCAAGCTCATGGCGGCCCTGCCCGCCGCCCACCGGCCGGGCGCCGACCTGGCCAGCCGCCGCGTCCTCATCGACCCCGTACGCTGGCGCGGCGGCCCGGCCCAGCCCGCGCCCGACCTCGCCGTGCTCCAGGAGGCCGTCTTCGGCGACCGGCGCCTGCGCGTGCGCTACCGGCACGGCGGCGACAGCCGTCCCCGCTCGTACACGCTGGACCCGTACGGGCTGGTCAACAAGGCGGGCGTCTGGTACCTGGTGGCCGACCACCGCGGCGAGCCCAAGCTGTTCCGCGCCGACCGCGTCTCCTCCGCCGAGGTCGCCGACCAGCCCGTCCGGCGCCGCGACGGCCTCGAACTGGCCGGTCTCTGGGACACCCTGCGCCGCCGCGTCGACGACGTGCCCACCCCGGTGCCCGTCACGGTCGGCGTCCGGCGGGACGTCCTGGACAGGTTCCTGCGCGTCCACCAGGCCGACCTGGCGCCCACCGCCGGGGTGAACGGCTTCGGCGGGGTGGACGGCTTCGGCGGCGACGGGGAGCGGGTGAGCGTCGAGCTGCGCTTCCGCTCCCTGGACGCGGCCGGGGCGCTGCTCGCCTTCGGCCCCGACGTCGAGGTGCTGGAGCCCGTGGAGCTGCGTCACGCCCTGGCCCGCAGGGCGGCCGAGACCGCCGCCCTGTACGCGGCCCGGCCGCTCAGCGGGCGTCCGGCGTCCAGGCGGGGTCCCGGCCGGTGAGGCCGAGCAGCCGGTCAAGGAGCGGGGCGTCGCCGGGCACGGGCACCGGCGGCCCGAACAGGCCCGGGCTGCCCTCCGGAGCCTGGGCCACGACCGCGGTCACCCAGGCGTGGGCCGCCTGGACGGCCTCCTCCAGGGCGGGGTCGCCGGCCGGGTAGGGACGGCCGGTGGCGACGGCGAGGTCCCAGCCGTGCACGACGACCTCGTCGAGCGCGGCCGCTCCGGCGATCTCGCCGGGCATCGTGCCGCCCCCCACCTCGGTGACGCCGGTCCACGCCGACGGCTCGCGCCACGCCCGGGCCAGCTCCTCCAGGCGGGCCGGCACGCGCTCGCGCCAGTCCTCGCCCAGCCGGGAGGCGTCCGGTGTGCGGGCGCGCCCGCCGTCCTCGCGCCTCGTCTTCGTGGCCGCAGCGGTGAACGCGACGCAGAGGCCGTCGATGTGGTCGAGCAGCTCGCCCACGGTGAAGCCGCACGGCGTCGGCGCGGTGAGCAGGTCGTCGGGCAGGGGGCGGACGAGCGCGGCGAGGACGCCGGCCGCGGGCCCGAGGTCGGCGGTCACGGCCGCACCGCCGTCCGCGCCCCGGTGGGGCTGCTCGCCAGCGCCGCCGGGAGCCGGTCGAGGCACCTGTCCCAGCCGCCGCTGATCTTTGCGGCGACCTCGGGCATGGCGGCGGCCAGGGCGTCGAGGCGCTCGTGCAGCAGCACCATGTGGGTGCCGCCGTCCGGCGTCCCGCTCAGGGTGACGGTGAGCACGGAGTCGAACATCGGCCCCGCCTCCCGGTCGGGGCCGGTGAAGCCCCAGCGCCAGACGATGCGCCGGTCCGGCACGAGTTCGAGGAGCTGCGCGTCGAAGCCGCTGACCGGCTGGTCGGAGCGGGTCAGCCAGACGCGGTAGCGGCCGCCCTCCCGCTCGTCCACCTCGGCCCGCGCGTGCTCGGGGTCGCCGGGCGCGAGCCATCGGCGCAGGACGTCCGGGTCGAGCCAGGCCCGGTAGACGGCCGGCGGGGGCGCGGACAGGGTGCGCTCGCGGCGCACGGCGGGGAAGATCGCGGGTTCGGCGCTCATGGCGGCCTCCTCGGACGGATGCGGACACGGGTGCGTGCTCATGACGCCCCCTCGGGCGTGGGCGGACGGTCGAGGACCCGTTCCAGCGCGTCGATGCGCTCGTCCCAGAAGCGCTCGTAGAAGCGCAGCCAGGCGGCGGCGCCCGCGAGCGGCGCGGACCGCAGCCGGCACACGTGCCGCCGCCCCGTGACGGTGCGCTCGACGAGCCCGGCGCTCTCCAGCACCTTCACGTGCTTGGACGCGGCCGCGAGCGACATCCGCAGGGGCTCGGCGAGCTGCCCCACGGTCAGCTCGCCGCCCGCGAGCCGGCGCAGCATGTCGCGCCGCGCGTCGTGGGCCAGCGCGTGGAACACGGCGTCCAGCTCAGGAGCATCCTCAACCACATGGTTGAGGATAGCGTCGTCCGGCTCAATTCTCAACCATCTGGTTGTACGTCGAGCGGGCCATAACGCCATCCGTAGCCGATCGGCAGCGATCCATAACCGGCGGGCTCCAGGGTGGGCTCAACCGTCCGGACGCGCGCGGTGTTCTCCCACCACCACACCGTCCCTCCCTCCCCTGGAGCCCCTTCATGGCCACCGTCCCCAACCGCTGGTGGGCCCTGCCCGTCGTGCTGGTCGCCGTCTTCATGACGACCCTGGACTTCTTCATCGCCAACGTGGCGGTGCCGTCGATGCGCGCCGGCCTGCCCGCCGACGGCTCCGAGGCGCAGCTCGTCATCGCGGGGTACGGGCTGGCGTACGCGGCGGGGCTGGTCGTCGCGGGCCGGCTCGGCGACCTGCACGGGCCGCGCCGGGTGTTCTCGGCGGGCCTGGCGCTGTTCACGCTGGCGTCCGCCGCCTGCGGGGCCGCGCCGGGAGCCTGGGCGCTGATCCTGGCGCGGGTGCTGCAGGGCGTGGCCGCGGCGCTGCTCGCCCCGCAGGTGCTGACGCTGCTCGGAGGTCTGTACCGGGGGGCCGACCGGGCCAGGGCGTTCGGCTGGTACGGCACGGCCGTGGGGCTCGCGGGCGTGAGCGGGCAGGTGATCGGCGGCCTGCTGATCGCGGCGGACCCGTGGGGGCTGGGCTGGCGGGCGTGCTTCCTGGTCAACGTGCCCCTGGGGCTGGTCGCACTGGCCGCGACGCCGCGCCTGGTCCCGTCCCCGCCGCCCCCCTCGACCCACCTCCCGGCCCCTCAGTCGCCGCCCCCCTCGAACCACGTACCGGCGCCTCAGTCGCCGCCCACCTCGAACCACGTACCGGCCCCTGCGCCGTCACCCACCTCGAACCGCCCCCCGCTCCCTCACCCGTCACCCACCCGGCGGTCTCAGGCCCGAGCGGGTGGGGCGCGGCCCAGGGCTGGCCTGGACGTGGCCGGGGCGGGGATGGTCGCGGCCGGGCTCGTGGCGGTCGTGCTGCCGCTGGCCCAGGGCCGGGAGCAGGGCTGGCCGGTGTGGACGTGGCTGTGCCTGGCGACCTCGGCCCCGCTGCTGGCCACGTTCGCCCGCCGCCAGCGCCGCCTGGCCGCCGCGGGCCGGCAGCCCCTGCTCGACCTGGACGTCTTCGGGGAGAAGGGCTTCGCGGGCGGGCTCGTGGCGGTGGCGCTGCTGTTCGGCGGCTCGGCGGGGCTGTCGTTCGTGCTGGCGCTGTACCTCCAGGAGGGGCTCCGGCTCGGCCCGGCGGCGGCCGGGGCGGTGTGCACGGCGCTCAACGGGGGGTTCCTCGCGGGCTCGGCCCGGACGGCGGCCCTGACCCGCCGCCTGGGGACGAGGGCGCCCCTGACGGGCGCGGCGACGCTGCTGCTGGGACTGCTGCTCCTGGACCACGTCATGGCCGGGGCAGGAGGCATAGCCGGGGCAGGAGGCGCTGTCGCGTACCAGGTCGCGGGGGCGCTGCTCGTCACGGGCGCCGGGATGGGGCTGCTGATGTCGCCGCTGATCTCCACGACGCTGGCCCGGGTACGGCCCGAGCGGTCCGGCGCGGCGGCCGGGGTGCTGGGCACGGTGCAGGAGATGGGCGGCGTCCTGGGCGGCACGCTCACCGGGACCGTGCTGCTGGGGTCGCTGGAGTCCGGATGGGGGACGGCCGCCCGGGCCGGGCTGGCAGTGCCGGCCGCGTGCGCCCTCGGCGTGCTGGCCGTGGCCGCCCTGGCGGTCCGGCGTACGACCGGAGACCGTCAGGCGCAGGTGGACGACCGAGCGGCGCGGGTGTGCCGATAGCGGCGCCGCCGGCCCGCACGACGTCCGGGAGACGGATCGCCGTGATCAGGCCGGGACGCCGCGCGAAGCCACGACGCCGCACCGGCCGGCCCACCGCACGTGGTGAGGACGCCAGACCCGCCGGTCCGCCGCACGGAGCCAGGACGCCCCACGAAGTCAGGACACCGGGTGGATGATCACGCCGTGAGGGTCCGTCGGATAGAGTGCTGGGACCGAGGACTTTTCCGTGCGTTGGCAACAGGTCGGCGTCGCCCCCGGCGATAGAAGACGTGGGCCTCCTCCGAGGGGGCCCGGACAGGCAGGCGATCATGCTGCCGAGCCTGGTGGCCGCCGCCACCCCGCGACGCGGACGGATCACCCTGCGCACCGCCCCACGCGCGTGGGCCCGGGAGCCCGTCCCGCGCCGCCAGCCGGCTCGGGGACACCGGATCGACGCCAGGCCCGTCCATCCCGCCGCCCGCCATCCCGCCGCGGCCGATCTGATCATCTCGCGCTTCGCCGCCGGCGAGCGTCTCACCTTGCGGGTCGTCCCGCCGAAAACCGCCCGCGGCCGACCGGCACCGTCCGGCAGCCGCGCCTCATCCGTTCTCTCCGACAGGAGCGTTCCATGACCGTTCTCGCGCCCGCGCCGTCAGGCGGAGCCGATGTCCTCACCGTCGCCACCGTGCATCTGACCGGCGAGATCGACGTCTTCACCAGCCATGCTCTCCGCCGGCGGCTGATGCGCGCCCTGCCCGCCGGGGCCGGACTGCTCATCGTGGACCTGTCCGCGGTGTCGTTCTGCGACGCCTCCGGGCTGGCCGTCCTGGTCGGGATCCAGCGGCGGGCCCGGCCGCGAGGCGTGGCGCTCACGCTGAAGGCCCCACGCCCGCTCATGACCACGCTGCTGCGCGTCACCGGCCTGGACCGCGTCCTCACGGTCGTGCCGTGAGGACGCTCCCGCGGTACGCGGACGAGCAGGGGCCCGCACCGATGACGGTGCGGGCCCCCGCTCGTGGTGCCGTCCGGGTCAGGCGGCGACGATGTTCTCGGCCTGCGGGCCCTTCTGGCCCTGCGTGACGTCGAAGGCCACACGCTGGCCCTCGTGCAGCTCACGGTAGCCGCCCTGGGACACGATGTTGGAGTAGTGGGCGAAGACGTCGGCGCCGCCGCCGTCTTGGGCGATGAAGCCGAAGCCCTTCTCCGCGTTGAACCACTTCACGGTTCCCTCAGCCATGTCGATCTCCTTCTGGTTGGCAGAGCCGGAGTCCGCCGTGTGCGGATTCCGCGTCGCCGTAATGAGCCCACCCGGAGATGACCGGAAAACAAAAAATGCGCCTGAGGTCACATACCGTCAGGCGCACATGAAGTTCATATGGGTACCACAACTGCAACTGCCCTCAGACTAGCACGCCGGCAGAGTGCTCCGCCGGTTCTTCGTCAGAGGCACGCGGAGAGCCGGGCGGCACCGAGGAAGGTTGCGGCCCGCATCGCGACCGGATCGACGATATGCGTGACATGTGCGCTTATGGGTAGGCTTGCCGGCGGTGTGCCGGGAAGTCTGGTCGGCTGGTCCGTCGCCGACCCTTCCAGGGAGTTCCTGCCGTGAGCCGTACCCCGTCCACCCGTGTCCTGCGCCTGTTCGGCCTGGGCTCCCGCGCGGAGTCCCGGCGCATCGCCGACATCCTGCGCGCCGAGACCGTGGGTGGGGCGCTCCTGCTCGCCGGCGCCCTGCTCGGCATGCTCTGGGCCAACTCCCCGTGGGCTCACGGGTACGAGGCGCTGCGGTCCTTCGAGCTCGGCCCCGCCGCCCTGCACCTGCGCCTCGACCTGGCCACCTGGGCGGCCGACGGCCTGCTGGCCGTGTTCTTCTTCGTCGCCGGGCTGGAGCTGAAGCGCGAGTTCACGGCAGGCGACCTGCGCGACCCCCGGCGGGCGGCCGTGCCCGTCGCCGCCGCCCTGGGGGGCGTGCTCGTGCCCGCCGTCGCGTACCTGGTGACCATCTCGCTCGCCGGGGCGGCGGACGCCGGCCGGGGATGGGCGATCCCGACCGCCACCGACATCGCCTTCGCGCTGGCGGTGCTCGCGGTGATCGGCCGGCACCTGCCGGCCGCGCTGCGCACGTTCCTGCTCACGCTGGCCGTGGTCGACGACCTGCTCGCCATCCTCATCATCGCCGTCTTCTACACCGAGCACCTGGCGCCCCTGCCGCTGCTGGGCACGGCCGTGCCGCTGGCCGTGTTCTCTGTCCTCGTACGACGGGGCGTGCGCGCGTGGTGGCTGCTGCTGCCGCTGGCCGCGCTCACGTGGGCCCTGGTCCACGCCTCCGGCGTGCACGCCACGGTGGCCGGGGTGCTGCTGGGCTTCGCCGTGCCCGCGCGGGCGGACGCGAGCGTGGCCGAGCACTTCGAGCACCGCTTCCGGCCGCTGTCGGCGGGGGTGGCCGTGCCGGTGTTCGCGTTCCTGTCGGCCGGGGTGACGATCGGCGGGGTGGACGGGCTGAGCCGCGCGCTGACCGACCCCGTCGCCGTCGGCGTCGTCGCCGGGCTGGTCCTCGGCAAGCCGCTGGGCGTCATGGCCGCCACCTGGCTGGTGTCCCGGCTGACGCACGCCGAGCTGGACGAGAACCTGGCCTGGGTGGACGTGGCGGGGCTGGCGCTGCTGGCGGGCATCGGGTTCACCGTGTCGCTGCTCATCGGCGAGCTGGCCTTCGGCGCGGGCAGCGAGCGCGACGCGTACGTGAAGATCGCGGTGCTGGCGGGCTCGCTGACGGCGGCGCTGCTCGCGGCGGTCGTGCTGCGCCTGCGCAACAACGCCTACCGCCGCATCGAGCAGGCGCAGGCCGCCCAGGCCGCCACCGACTCCTGACGGATCCCCCTTCGCCTCCTTCACGAGCCCTGGTGGGTGATCTCCGGCTCTACGATGAGCTGTCATCGGCGACGTATCGGGATTCGCCCGTGTTGTGAGTCGCCTGTGTCGTGATTCACCTGTGTCGTGATTCGCCTGTGTCGTGGAGGAAACCAGTGCCAGCGCCGATCCTTCGCCCCCGTGGCGAGACCGCCCGGGTCATGCCGGTCGAGCTGTTCTTCGACCTCGTGTACGTGTTCGCCATCACCCAGCTCTCGCACCTGCTCCTCGCCCACCTGGACATGGCCGGGGTGGGGCAGACGCTGTTGCTGACCCTGGCGGTGTGGTGGGCCTGGATGTACACCACCTGGACCACGAACTACTGCGACCCCGACCATCCGGTCCTGCGGCTGACGCTGACCGGCGCCATGCTGGCCGGGCTGGTGATGGCGGCGGCGCTGCCGCAGGCGTTCGGGCCGCGCGCGATGTGGTTCGCCGGCGGCTACGTGGCGCTCCAGGTGGGGCGGACGCTCGTGGTGTCGGTCGCGGCGCGTGCCCACCCGATCGGCGTGACGTTCCGGCTGGTGCTGGCCTACCACGTGCTCAGCGCGGTGCTGTGGATCGCGGGCGCCGCGCTCGGGGGGACCGCCCAGGCCGTGCTGTGGGCGCTCGCCCTGCTCGTGGAGTACGCGGGGCCCTGGCTCGGCTACCGCATGCCGTTCCTCGGCCGGGTGTCCACGACCGACTGGACGATCGACGGCGCCCACATGGCCGAGCGCTGCCAGCTCTTCGTCATCATCGCGCTGGGCGAGTCGCTGCTGGTGACCGGGGTGTCGCTGGCCGACCACCCGCACCTGAGCGCCGCCGCCGTGGCGGCCTTCGCCGTCGCGTTCCTCGGCAGCGTGGCCACGTGGTGGGTGTACTTCCACCGCACCGCCGAGGCCGCCTCGGAGACCGCCGCCCATGTGGACGACACCGGACGGCTCGGCAGGTCCGCGTACACCTACATCCACATCCCCATGGTGGCCGGCATCATCGTGGCGGCCGTGGGCGACGAGCTGGCGATCGCGCACCCGTTCGACCGGATCACGCCGGGGGCGGCGCTTGCGCTGCTGGGCGGGCCGGCGCTGTTCCTGGCGGGGCACGCGCTGTTCGTGCGGGCGGTGTTCGGGCGGGTGTCGGTCAACCGCCTGGCGGGGATCGGCGTGCTGGCGGCGGCCGGGCTGCTCGCCGCCCTGGCGCCCGGCCTCGTGCCGCCGCTGGTGCTCGCGGCCGTCGCCACGCTGGTGCTGGGCGCGGTCGCCGCCACGGACGGGATGCGCGACCGGGCCCCCGCCCCGGCCGGGCTCGCCCCGTGACCGTCAGTTCACGCAGTCCTGGCCGTAGCGGCCGATGACGAGCGTCTGCACCTTGTTCCGCTGATCGACGCCGAAGTAGTAGTACGCCTTGCGGTTGCCCGGCACGGTGGCGTAGTAGCCGCTGATCTCCTTCTTGACCTTCGGGTACGCCTTCTGGACCTGGTGCAGGGTGGAGCCCACGGCGATCCCCTCGGGGGTTCGGGCGCCGCGCGGGGCGAAGACGACGGCCACGCCGAGCTTCTTCGAGATGTACAGGCTCACCTCGTCGCGGGGCGTGGGGCGGGCCTTGTAGTCCCAGCCGGAGCAGTAGTCGCGCCACTTGAGCACGATCTTCCCGGTCGCCTTGGCCTGCTGGGCCGTCATCCCCAGCTTGACGCCACCGTAGCCGTACGGGCCGAAGGAGCCCGGCGCGGCGGCGACCGCGGGGGCCGGCGCGGCAGCGGCCGCAGGGGCCGGTGCGGCGGCAGCCAATGCAGCGGCGGCCGGTGCGGCAGCGGCCGGTGCGGTGGCGGCCCCGGCCGGGCCCGCGATCAGCAGCGCGGTCGTCGTGGCCGCCAACGCCGTGGCCGCCAACGCCGTGGCCGCCACCAGTCGAGTCGTGTGCATCCCCGTCCCCGTTTCGTCGTTCCTCGAGCAGGTCGTTCCTGTCCTTCACTTCGATGCGATGGACGGGCGAAAGGTTTGCCCCTGCGGTTCAGCGAGTGAGCAGATCGCGCACCGTGCGCCGAGCGGGCTAGCGGTCGTGGTGGTCTGCGCGACCTCGGCGGGCACCTCCCCCGCCATGAACGGCCGCAGATGACGCCGACGTGCCGCAAATCGGGCACCCCGGCGCCCCAGAGCGCCACGGCGTCGACGCACCCCAGAGCACCGTGACGCCCAGGCACCCCAAAGGGCCGTGATACCCAGGCACCCCAGAGCGCCACGGCGTCGAGGCACCCCAGAGCGCCGTGACGCCGTGACGCCGAGGCACCCCAGAGCGCCGTGACGCCGTGACGCCGAGGCACCCCAGAGCGCCGTGACGCCGTGACGCCGAGGCATCCCAGAGCGCCGTGGCGTCGTGACGTCACGGCATCCCAGAGCGCCGTGGCGCTGTGGCGTTGCGGCGGAGGGTGGCGCCCCAGTCCTGCCGGAGCACGGTGACCGGCATGCGCGACGCAGCCGCTCACCCGCGCCGCCCCAGATCGTCCCTCGCCCCTCAGCCCTGACCCGCTTCGGAGTGGATGATCCACCCGCGCCAGGCCGCCTCGCTTCGAATCTGCGGAAACGCGCCGTGCGACGACGTAGAGGCGGACATCACATACGACACCCCAGCCGCCGCCACGCTTCTCCATGAGCCGCCCGCGGGGCACTTGCCGCTCTGCCACGGTGCGGGGGGACCCATGGTGCCGCGAGACGTTGGTGACCAGGTACGGCCCGCCGATCGACTCCCGCCTTCCGGCCTGCTTCGTGCACACCTGCGCCGGCTGGCCGCACGGACAGCCCGCCCTCTCCAGCATCGCGGTAGAGCCCCGCGCGTACGACTGCGAGCTTCGCCTTGTGCTGCATCAGCGCTGTCACCCTGAATCTTCCGCATTGACTTCTTGATTTTGAAGTCTATGATCCTCTTTTAAGAAGCACTCTGCATCAGAAAGGATCAACATGGCGAAGGCGCTTTACACCGCACAGGCGCACGTGACCGGAGGAAGGGCCGACGGCCACGGGCGCACCGACGACGGCCGGCTGGAGGTGAACCTCAGGCAGCCCAAGGAACTGGGCGGGGACGGCGACGGAGCGAACCCCGAACAGCTCTTCGCCATCGGCTACGCGGCCTGCTTCGCCGCCTCCATGGCCTTGGTGGGTCAGCGCAAGCAGTTGCGTGCCGACGACGCGGCCATCGACTCGAAGGTCATGCTCATCCCCGCCGGCAACGGCGGCTTCAAGCTGGGCGTCGAGCTCGACATCACGCTGCCGTCGATCACCGACCCCGCGCTGGCCACCAACCTGGTCGAGGTGGCCCATCAGGTGTGTCCCTACTCCAACGCGACCCGCGGCAACATCGAGGTGTCGCTGGTCGTGAACGGCACGTCGCTGTAACGCGCCACGGCTGTTCCACGTCACGGAGTGAGACGCAGGAAGAGCGGTGACATGCCGCCGCAGTGACACGTCACGGTGGTTGATCCATCGTGGTCGCGTTCGCTGTGCTTATGTTCACCATGGTCACGCTTACCGTGGTTACACCGTCACCGAAGTGACGTGACGTCCGCAGTCACCCCCCACCGCAGTGACGCAACGGCCGCAGTCACGCACGACCCCAGTGACACATCACCGTGGTTATGTTCACCGTGGTCACGCGTCACCGCGGTGACGTGACCGTCGTAGTCACGCACCACCCCCCGTGACACATCACCGTGATCACGTTCACCGTGGTCACGCGTCACCGCAGTGACGTGACGACCGCGGTCACGCACCACCCCCGTGACACCTCTCCGTGATTGCGCACACCGTTATTTCGGGCCACCGCACTGACGTGATGGCCCCAGTCACACATCACCGCCGGCACGTCGCCGCAGCACTTACATTCCCGCCGCCTGACGAGGTCCACGCAAGGCAGGGCGCCCGTCACGCCGCGTGGCCCGGAGGGGAGCGGGAAGGCCGCGTGATTCACCGTGTGCGCGGGTCACGTCACGTGGCGCCATCTACGGCGGGCGCGCTCACACGACATACGCCGTCCGCAGCGTGCGCCGCTCACCTGACATGACCCCATCCCGGACGTGCGCCGCTTACGTGACATAACCCCATCCGAGGCGTGCGCACTCACATGGCAGGGTCATCTCGGCGGCGTCGCTCGCGTGACATGCCGCTGTCCGGGGCGGGCGTCTGTCACTCGGCTCGCCCGGTCCCGGTGCGGCAGCCCTACGAAGGTGTGGCCGCTGGCACGGACGCTGCGGCGACGTGTCCCTGCGGTGATACGTGACCGCGACCGTCACGTCACCGACGGACGAAAGCGAGGTCGGCGGAAGAAGGCGAGGTCACCGGAGGTTCGCCGGACGAGGACGGGCTCGCCCGAGGAGGACGGGGTCGCCGGACGAAAGCGAGGTCGCCCAACGAAAGCGAGGTCGCCGAACGAGGGACGGGGTCCCCCGAGGAGGACGGGGTCGCCGGACGAAAGCGGGGTCGCCCAACGAAGGCGAGGTCGCCGGTGTGGTGTCCGGTCTGCGACCGCGGTCGCAGACCGGACACCACGCGTCATACCCAGGTGGCACCCTTCGCTGGACATTGGGCCGATGTCCCGCGGAGGGCCGCTCTCCGACGATGATCGGGTGAACGCAGCGATACTCGGCCTGTCCCCCGTGGAGTTCGTGGCCCTGGTGGCCGCCGTCCTGCCGGTCCCGGCCCGTCGGCTTCCCCCTGGCGCGCGTCGGCCGGTGACGCTGGCCTGCGCGGCGGTCTTCGCGCTGTGCGCGGTGGTGCTGGCCGTGTCCGGGGTCCGCTGGCCCGTCGTGCCGGTGCTCGCGGGTGGGGCCCTCGCGCTGGCGGTCACCGTCCCGCCGTTGTTCGGGCGGCATGCCGGACGGCCCGCGCGGTGGCGCCGGTGGGCGACCCGGCTGGGGTCGGCTGGGGCACTGGTCCTGGTGCTGGCGGGGGCGGTGACGGCCTGGGCACTGCCCGTGCCCGTGTTTCCCGAGCCGTCGGGTCCGTACGCGGTCGGCACCACGGTCGTGCAGTGGACCGACACCGCCCGGCCGGAGCCGGCCACGTCCCGCCGCGATGACCGGCGCGTGGTCGTGGTCCAGCTCTGGTACCCCGCCACCGGCACGACCCGGGCGGCCGGGCGGGCGCGCTACCTGGGCCGCACCGAGCGGGAGGCGCGGACCGTCGCCCGCGGCGTGGCCTCCTACCTCGGCATGCCGGGTCTCGTGCTGGACCAGGCGGCGCTGGCGACCACCCGCTCGGTGACCGGCGCGCCGGCCGCCGACGGGCGGTTCCCGGTGGTGCTGTTCTCGCCGGGCCTCGGCGGGGTGCGCACCCAGAACACCGCCTGTGCCGAGGAGCTGGCCAGTCGCGGGTACGTGGTCGCGGCCCTCGACCACCCGTACGACTCGGCCGTCGTGACCCTCGCCGACGGGCGGGTTGTCCGGACGCGGCTGTCGGCCACCGGCGACCCGGCGGAGGACAACCGGAGGGCGGCCGGGTGGACCGCCGTCCGCGCCGCAGACCTCCGCTTCGTCCTCACCCAGCTCGGCCGCCTCGACCGCGGCGAACTCCCGGACCCGCTCGCCGCGCACGCCCAAGGGGTGCGGCCGCCGACCCCGATCGCGACCCGCCTGGACCACGCCGCGCCGTCAGGCACGCCCACCACCCAACTCCACGAACCCATACCGGCCAGCACCTCCACCCGACCCCTTCACCAGCCCGTACCGGCCGGCACCCCCACGGGACGCCTTCACGAACCCGTACCGGCCAGCACCTCCACCGGACGCCTCCACCAACCTGTACCGGCCAGCACCCCCACCGGACGCCTCCACCAACTCTCCGGCTCCAGCACTGTTGCCGGCGGCCTCCACCATCCCGTGGCAGCCAGCACCCTCCAAGCCCGCAGCCACCAAGCCGCCTCCTCCAGCACGCTCGCCGCAAGCCCCCGCCGAGCCGCCCAGCCCAGCGCCCTCGCCGGGCGGTTGGACACGGGCCGGGTCGCGGTGACCGGTCATTCGCTCGGTGGCGCCGCCGCCCTGCTGGCCGCCCGGCAGGATCGCCGGTTCGCCGCCGTCATCGACATCGACGGCTATCCCCGGGACCCCGCCCCGGCGCCGTTCCCCCAGCCCGTGCTCGCGCTCGTCCACGACATCGAGCCCGGCCAGGAGCGTGACTACGTCCGCCGCCTGGACCAGGTGCTGAGCCTGAGCACGGCGAGCGGCTACCGGGTGACCGTTCCCGGCGCGGCGCACCTCACCTTCACCGACGCGCCGCTCTTCCTGCCGCCCCTGCCCGCGGTCGTCGGCTCGCCTGACGGCGACACCGCCCCGCACGACACCGCACCACGCGACACCGGGCCGCGCGACACCGGGCCGCGCCTCACCGCCGCCGCCACGGCCGCCTTCCTGGACGCCACCCTGCGGCGCGCGCCGGGCGACCTGGCCGCGACCTTGTCCGCGTACGGCAGGCTGACCGTCCTGTAACTCCCTCAGCCACCGCCCTCGTCCCCCTCACCCTCGACCAGGGCGTCGCCCAGCCTCGTCCGGGAGTACAGGACGGACCGGCCGGTGCGTCGCCGCCGGACCAGGCGGGCGTCCAGCAGCACTTTGAGATGCCGGCCCACCGACCCCAGCCCCTGGCCGGTCAGCGCCACGAGCTGGGTCGTGCTCTTGGGGGTGTCGAGCAGGACGAGTACCCCGGCCCGCGCGCGGCCCAGCAGCGTGCCCAGCGCGTCGGGCGGCGGCGGGGGGTCGCCCCCGGCGAGCGGCCCCCAGCACGGGTACGCCACCGCGCACCGATGCGGCGGCGTCTGCCAGCTCACCCAGCCGGTGCCCGGGGTCACCGGCACGAACAGCAGCCGGGCGCCGGCCAGCTCCCGCGGCGGGTAGTCGTAGGCGTTGATCTGCAGCCGGCCCTCCCCCAGCCAGCGCATGTCGGGCTGCATGCCGCCCAGCGTCGCGGCCCAGCCGCCCTGGCTGAGCCGTTCCGACCGGGCGGCGATGTCGGCCTCGATGACCCGGCGGCGCCGCGGCCAGGTGGGCAGCACGGTCCGGCGCCACACCCATTCCAGCAGGTCGGCGGCGCGTCCGGCCAGGTCGTCGCGGTGTTCCAGCGCGGCCGGGAGCGGCCCGCCGAGCGCGACCGCGAGGTCCGCGCGGACGGCGCCCGCGGGGGTCGCGCGGACGCGTTCGAGCTCGTCGTCGAAGGTCGGCTCCCCTTCTCCGGTGGGCGTGGGGGTCAGGAAGTCGGCGATCCAGTGGTGCCCGAGCGCGGCCCGGACGAGCAGCGCGGTGACCGGGTCGGCGGCCAGCCGGCCGCGGTAGGCGGGCAGATGGGCGTCCAGCCACGCGCGCTCGCCCGGGTGCGCGGCCGTGGCCTTGGCCAGGGTGAGGAACCCCGCGACCGTCTCGGACAGCGCGGAGACCACGAACCGGCTCCCGGCGAGGGTGTCGGCGTCGACCTGCCACCAGCCCATGGTTTCGCCTCCCCGCGAAACCTTAGCGATGAGGTCATGGTGGCGGATGAGATTCCCACATGCGTACGTATGGGGATCTTTTTCGCGTGCCGCAGTTCGCGCCGCTGTTCGCCTCCTCCGCCGCGCAGACGATGGGCACGACGGTGAGCGGGCTGGCCCTCGGCACGCTCGTCTACGCCGCGACCGGCTCGCCGCTGCTGTCGGCGCTGAGCATGTTCGGCTCGTCCTTCGCCCAGGTGATCGGCGCGACGGCGCTGATGTCCGCGGCCGACCGGCTGCCGCCCCGCGCCGCGCTGACCGTCCTCGCCGCCGCCCTCGGGCTCGGCACGGCCGTGCTCGCGATCCCCGGCCTGCCGGTGTGGGCGCTGTTCGTGGTGCTGCTCGGCCTGGGGCTGGTCACCTCGCTGGGCGGCGGGGTACGCCAGGGGCTGCTGAGCGAGCTCCTTCCCGAGCGGGCGTACGTGCTCGGCCGCTCCGTGCTCAACGCGTCGGTGGGCGTCACGCAGATCTGCGGGTTCGCCCTCGGCGGCCTGCTGCTCGCGGCGCTGTCGCCTCGGGGCACGCTGCTCGCCGCGGCGGCGCTCGCCCTCGCCGCCGCGCTGATCTCCTGGGTCGGCCTGGGCCCCCGCCCGCCCCGGGCCTCGGGGCGGCCGTCGATCTCCGCCACCTGGCGCGTCAACGTCCGGCTGTGGTCCTCGGCGCCGCGCCGGTACGTCTTCCTGGCCCTGTGGGTGCCGAACGGGCTGATCGTCGGCTGCGAGGCGCTGTTCGTCCCGTACGCGCCCGGGCACGCGGCGCTGCTGTTCGCCCTGGCCGCGGCCGGCATGCTGGCCGGGGACGTCGTGGTGGGCCGGTTCGTCCCGGCGCGGTGGCGGGAGCGGCTGGCCGCCCCGCTGCGGCTGCTGCTGGCCGTCCCGTACCTGGTCTTCTTCCTGCATCCGGCGCCGGTCCTGGCGGCGGTCGCCGTCACCGTGGCCTCGGCCGGGTACGCGGCGGGCCTCATGCTCCAGGAACGGCTGGTCGCCCTCACCCCGCCCGACGTGCGGGGACAGGCGCTCGGGCTGAACTCCTCGGCGATGATGACCATGCAGGGCGCAGGGGCCGCCCTGGCCGGGGCCCTCGCCCAGCACACCTCTCCCGCTGTGGCGATGTCGGTGATGGCGGCGGCCTCGGTCATCGTCACGCTGTGCCTGGCGCCGGGGCTGCGGTCGGATCCCGCGCGCCAGGAACTCGCGTCCGAGCCGGTCAGCTGCTGAGAGGTACGCGCGCCCGGTCCCCGGGCGGGCCGGTCAGCCGATGACCGGGAAGCCCGTCCTCGACCAGAGTGCGCGGGAGGCAGCCTCCGGGTCCTCGGCGTCGGACGGCGAGGCGTCGAACAGGTGGGTGACGGCGGTGGCCGGGTCGTGGCGCGGCCAGCCGGGGTCGCCCGTCGCGGCGAAGCCGGTCCAGGCGGTCACGAACTGCTCCGACACCTTCGGCAGGTCGGGCGAGCCGCCGGTCAGCCCGGTGGCCATGTCGTCGCCGACGTTGCCGAAGACGAGCGGGACCTCCAGCCCGTGGCAGGCCCGGAAGGCGTCCGTGGGCGACCAGGTCAGCTCGTAGGCGTAGGTGGTGCCGGTGTGCGCGTCGGCCAGCAGCGCGCTCGGCATCCGGAACATCCAGTCCGACATCAGCACCTCGTACAGCTCGGCGTCGGACGCCTCCGGCCTCATCCGCCGGTAGACCTCCTCCGCCCCGTCGGGGGCGAGCGTCTCCAGGGCTCCGGCCAGGTCCACCGGCCGCCCGCCGGCCATCGCGCCGAACAGGCGGAACTCGTCCCTGGTGAAGCCCACGACCAGCTCGACGTCACGGGCCGCGCCGGCCGCCAGCGCGTTCCACGGCGTGTCGGGCAGCACCTCGCCGTCCACCACCGGGGCGAACGCCAGCCCCGCGTACCCCATCGCCCCCCAGCGGCCCGGATCCCCGAAGATCACCTGCGTGGCGACGTCCTCCGCCGCCGCCACCAGCGCCTCGGGCGCGCTCTCGCGCGGTGAGCCGCCCCCGAGCCGCCGGCTGACCTCCGCGGTGACACGGGAGGCGTAGGCGGGGGTGACGAACATGGACGACGCGCTCTGCGCGATGGCCCGCCGGAACAGGCCCTCGGCCATCGGCATCGTCAGCAGGCAGGCGATGGCCCCGGCTCCGGCCGACTGGCCGAACGCCGTGACGTTGCCGGGGTCGCCGCCGAAGGCCGCGACGTTCTCCCGCACCCAGCGCAGCGCCGCCACCTGGTCGAGCAGGGCCCGGTTGTCGGGCGCCCCTTCGACGTGGCCGTAGCCCTCGAAGCCGATCCGGTGGTTGAAGGTGACCACCACCACGCCCCGCCCGGCCAGGTGCGCCCCGTCGTAGGCCGGCAGGTCGGCGAAGCCGGAGCGGTACGCGCCACCGTGGATCCACACCATCACCGGCAGCCCGGAGCCTCCCGGGTCGGGCGTCCAGACGTTGACCGTCAGGCAGTCGAGCCCCGCCGCCGGGTCCCACGCGGGCATGCCCATGAACATCGGCGGCTGAGGCGGCCGCGGCCCGAACCGGGTGGCCTCCAGCACGCCGTCCCACGGCTCGGCCGGCTCCGGCGCCGCGAACCTCAGCGGCCCGAACGGCGCTCTGGCGAACGGGATGCCCTTGAAGGCGGTGACGCCGCCCTCCTCGATGCCGCTCACCCTGCCGGTGCTGATCGTCGTCATCGGCAACCTCCCCGAGATCGTGATCTTCTCCGGCCCCCAGTCTCCTCGCGGGCATGGTCGCCCCCTCATCCGGGCCGGGCGATCAGCGGACTCGGGGGCTCAGGGCAGGTGCGGCGCGGCCTGGAGATAGGCCAGCACCGCCATCACCCGCCGGTTGTGGTCCTCGCACGGCGGCAGGCCGAGCTTGGCGAAGATGTTGTTCGTGTGCTTGCCGACCGCCTTGTCCGTCACCCGGAAGCGGGCGGCGATCGCGAGGTTGGACAGGCCCTCCGCCATCAGCGCCAGCACCTCCCGCTCCCTCGGGGTCAGCCCGCCCAGCGGCTCGTCGCGGCTGCGGCGGGTCAGCAGCTGCGCGATCACCTCGGGGTCCATCACGGTGCCGCCCGCGGCGACCCGGCGCACCGCCTCCACGAACCGGTCGACGTCGCCGACCCGGTCCTTCAGCAGGTAGCCGACCCCGCCGGACCGGCCGGACAGCAGTTCGCGGGCGTAGAGCTGCTCCACGTACTGCGACAGGATCAGCACCGGCAGGCCCGGCACCAGGCGGCGGGCGGCCAGCGCGGCGCGCAGCCCCTCGTCGCTGTGGCCGGGCGGCAGCCGGACGTCGACCACGGCCACGTCCGGGCGGTGGCGGGTGAGGGCGTCCAGCAGCATCGGGCCGTTGTCCACGGCCTCGGCGACCTCGAAGCCGTGGGCGGTGAGCAGGCGGATCAGGCCGTCGCGCAGGAGGGCGAGGTCTTCGGCTATGACAACGCGCACGGGAGCTCCATGGTGAGTTCGGTCGGGCCGCCGGGAGGGCTGTGCAGGGTGAGCCGCCCGTCGAAGGCGGACAGGCGCCGGTCGATGCCGCGGATGCCGGTGCCGGCGGAGCGGCTGGCGCCGCCGCGGCCGTCGTCGCGCACGGTCACGCGGAGCAGGCCGCCCGTGTGGGACACCCGCAGCCACGCGCGCGACGCGCCGCTGTGCTTGGCGACGTTGGTCAGCGCCTCGGCGGTGGCGAAGTACGCCGCGGACTCCACCGGGGCCGCCAGCCGTCCCGGCAGGTCGATCTCGACCTCGACCGGTGTCGGGCACAGCAGCGCGGCGGCCTCGATCGCGCCGGCCAGGCCGCGGTCGGCCAGCACCGGCGGGTGGATGCCGCGCACGAGGTCGCGCAGGTCGGTCAGGGCCTGGCCGGCCACCTCCCGGGCCTCGTCGATCATCTGCCGGACCTGCTCCGGGTCGCCGACGCCGCGGGCCAGCCCCAGGTTCATCCGGATGGCGACGAGCTTGGCCTGCGCGCCGTCGTGCAGGTCGCGTTCGATGCGGCGCAGCTCCGCCGCCCGCGCGTCGACCACCACGGACCGCGACTCGGTGAGCTGCCGGATCCGCGCGGCCGGCGTCAGGCCGGGGAGGAGCAGCAGCGCCGTCAGCCGCGCCTGCACGGTCTGCAGGAGGGGGACGGCCATCAGGGTGATCAGGGCGATGGCCGCGACGGAGACGCTGAAGGCCAGGGTGGTCACGCTCTCGACCTGGGCCACGCGTACCCGGAAGAAGACGTAGTCGAAGGCGGCGACCAGGGCCCAGATGACGAGGGCCGGGGCCGGCCAGGTGATCCCGTGCACGACGAGCCAGGCGAGCTCCCGCCGGGTGGCGGGGTCGCCCGGTCCGGCGCGCCGATCGGGCCCGGCGCGCCAGTGGTGCGGCTCGGGTCCGCCCGGGTCGAGGACGCGGGCCGCCCAGGCGCGCTGGAACCGGGCCAGGCGCCGGACGAGCGCGAGCACCCGGACCAGCGGCGGCCGGCCGAGCCCGGCCACCGGGACCAGCGCGACGCTCGCCAGCAGCAGGGCGGCCAGCGCCGGCGCGGCCACGCCCGTGGCGGCGTTCAGCAGCAGCCCTCCGGCCGCGACGCACAGGCGGCGAACCCCGATCACGACAACGACCCTCCCCCGCGCAGGCGGCGAATCCCGATCACGGGCAGCAGTCTGCCCGATCCGCGGCGCCGTGACGGTAGGCCCAGACCTACCGGCGGAGGTGGGGATGTCCGCCCCCGGTGGTGGGCGCACCCCCATCGTGATCGGCCGGCCACGGCGAGAGGCTGACGGCCGTGAACCGAACGACGAGGGGAAGACCGTGATCGAAGTGAGCGGGCTGACCATGACCTACGGCGGCAAGGTCGCCGTGGACGACCTGAGTTTCACCGTGCGGCCCGGACTGGTGACCGGTTTCCTCGGCCCGAACGGCGCGGGGAAGTCCACCACCATGCGCGCCGTCCTCGGCCTGGAGC
The DNA here is from genome assembly GCF_013363995.1 of Nonomuraea rhodomycinica. Lineage (GTDB taxonomy): Bacteria > Actinomycetota > Actinomycetes > Streptosporangiales > Streptosporangiaceae > Nonomuraea > Nonomuraea rhodomycinica. The sequence continues at coordinate 169,998 of NZ_JABWGO010000001.1, forward strand.
GGCCCGGCGCCGGCAAGGCGCTGGTGAACGGCCGCGCCTACGCGTCGTGGCCCAGGCCCCTGCGGACGATGGGGGCGCTGCTCGACGCCGGGGCGGTGCACGGGGGCCGCAGCGCCCACGCGCACCTCGCCTGCCTCGCCCGCAGCAACGGCATCGGCCGCGAGCGGGTGGACGCCGTCCTCGGCCAGGTCGGCCTGGCCGGGGTCGCCGGCCGCAGGATCGGCGGGTTCTCGCTCGGCATGCGCCAGCGCCTCGGGATCGGCGCGGCCCTGCTCGGCGACCCGGCGGTGCTGATGCTCGACGAGCCGCTCAACGGGCTCGACCCGGAGGGCATCCGCTGGCTGCGCGGCCTGCTGCGCTCGCTCGCGGCCGAGGGCCGTACCGTGCTGGTCTCCAGCCACCTGATGAACGAGATGGCGCTCACCGCGGACCATGTCGTCGTCATCGGGCGGGGCCGGCTGATCGCCGACTGCGCCATGGACGTCCTGGCCGGGCGCTTCCAGGCGGAGGTGCTCGTGCGCACGCCCCATCCGGAGCGGCTCGCCGGCGTCCTGCGCGCGCACGGGGCGACCGTGGTCCGCGAGGACGACGGCGGCCTGTCGGTGCGGGACCTGGACGCGGCCCGGATCGGGGTGCTCGCGCTGTCCGAGGGGATCGCGCTGGCCGAGCTGTCCCCGCGCGGCGCGTCCCTGGAGGAGGCGTTCATGCGGCTCACCGAGGACAGCGCCGAGCACAGGGCCGAGTACGGGGCCGAGTACGGGGCCGCCCCGAAGGGGGCCGTGCGATGATCGACGTGATCGCTTCCGAGTGGCTGAAGCTGCGCTCGCTGCGCTCGAACCTCTACCTGCTGGCCTGCTCGGTGGCGGCCGTCCTGGCCAGTGGCGTGGTCGCGTTCCTGATCGGCCGCGGGTTCGACCGGCAGACGCTGGACGAGCGGATGGGCTTCCCGGGCAACGGCGACGGCATCGGCAACGGCATCGCGGTCGCGTACTTCGTGTTCGCCGCGCTGGGCGCCCTCGCGATCACCTCGGAGTACGGGACGGGGATGATCCAGACGAGCCTGGTGGCCGTGCCGCGCCGGCAGCGGCTGCTGCTGGCCAAGGTCCCCGGGCTGGCCGCGGTGTCGCTGGTCGCGGGCCAGGTCCTGGCGTTCGGCATGCACCTGGCGGCGATGGCGGTGCTCGGCGACCGGGCCGGCCAGCTGTTGCGCGACGGGCAGACCCTGGGCACGCCGCTGTCCGAGCCGGGCGTGCTCGCCTCGGTGGTCGCCGCCGGCCTGTCGATGGCGGCGGTCACCCTGATCGGGCTCGGCGTCGGGGCCGCCGTCCGCTCCACGCCGGGCGCCCTGGTCGTCCTCGTCGTGGTCATCGTGGCGCTGCCGACGGTGGTGAAGACCCTCCCCTCGCCGCTGCGCGCCCGGGCCGGCTCCTTCCTCATCGAGAACCTGCCTCTGCAGATCGCCGGGGTCGGCGGCGGAGCGCTGCCGCCCGTGACGGCGGCCGGGCTGCTGCTCGCGTACGTGGTCGCCGCGCTGACGGCGGGGGCGACGGTGATCGCGCTCAAGGGGCGCCGGATCAAGGTCCTGGCCATCGGTACGGCCGCCACCGTCCTGCTGTCGGCGGTGCCCGCCGTCGCGGCCGGTGCGCCGGGCTCCGGCCCGTCGTCGCTGACGTGGGCGGCCTGCGCGGACCGGAACCTCGTCAAGGAGATGCGCTGCGCCTCGATCGAGGTGCCCGTGGACTGGGCCCGGCCGTCCGGGCGCGAGATCCGCCTCACCGTCGGCATGCTGCCGGCCGTCGGCGCCCAACGCCGGATCGGCACGGTCTTCGCGATCCCCGGCGGCCCGGGCGGCTCGGGCGTCAAGGACCTGAGCACGTACGCGGGCAGCTTCGCCGAGCTGCGCGAGCGCTTCGACGTGGTCAGCGTCGAGCCCCGCAACACCATCGACAAGGGCGTCCTGCCGTACGACTGCCTCGTCTCGGGCCCGTGGATCGCCCTGCCCGGCAGCCGCGCCGAGTACGCCGAGCTGGGACGGCGCAACAGGCAGGCGGCCGAGCGCTGCCGCGCCGCCGATCCGGAGTACTTCGACCACATGGACTCGGCCTCGGTCGCGCGCGACATGGAGGCGATCCGGGTCGCGCTGGGAGAGGAGCGGCTCAGCTTCATCGCCTCCTCCTACGGCGGAGTGCCCGCCATCGCCTACGCCCGCCTGTTCCCCGGCCGCGTCCGCGCGATGGTCATGGACGGCGCGGCCAGCCCGTACCTGGACCGCGCCCAGGGCATGCGCTCCCACGAGAGGGCCTTCGGCCGGTTCGCCGCCTGGTGCGCGGCGGACACCGCGTGCGCGCTGCACGGGCAGGACGTCGGCGCGCTCTGGCGGGCGCTGGTGGCGCGGGCCGACCGCGTCCCGGTTCCGGTCAGGGGGGAGCCGTCCGGGACCGCCTACAGCGGGTTCGACCTGAAGCAGGCCGCCGTCGCCAGCGTCGTCTCGCCGGGCCCCGCGCCCGGGTACCCCCGATGGACGCAGCTCGCCGAGGCGATCAGGCGGGCCGCCGGCGGCGACGCGTCCGGGTTCGCCGGCTACGTCCGCCAGGCCACGGGCAGCCCGAAGGTCCCGTCGTTCACCGGCATGAACATGACCCACTGCCTCGACGGCATCCGCTACGGCGGCTACGAGGAGTACCGCGAGGCGCGGCTCGCGGGTGAGCGGCTGCTGCCGAACCTCGCCGGGATCGAGCTGTGGCACCCGCTCGGCTGCGCGGGCTGGCCCGCCCCCGTCGTCAACCCGCCCGCGCCGCTGCCCGCCACGGGGCTGCCGCCGTTCCTGGGCGTCGGCTCCTGGACGGACTTCAGCCTGTCCGAGGACATCGTGCGGCGGGTGCCGGGGTCGTCGGCGCTCCGGTACGAGGGCGACGGCCACGCGCTGTACAACAGCGGCGTCTCGTGCGTCGTCGCCCACGTCAACCGCTACCTCGTCAGCCTGCGCCCGCCCGCGCCGGGCACGGTCTGCCGCCCCGCCGCCTGAGCCCGCGGCGGCTACGACCGGGCCGGGATCTCGTGCAGGTGCCGCTCCACCCAGGAGCGCAGCATGCCCAGCGGCACGGTCACGCTGCGGCCCAGCTCGGTCAGCGCGTACTCCACGTGCAGCGGCACGGCGGGGTACACGGTGCGGTCCACGAAGCCCGCCTCCTCCAGCCGCCGCAACGTCTGGGTCAGCACCTTGGGGCTGACGCCCTGGAGCTGCCGTTGCAGCTCGCCGAAGCGCCTCGGCCCGTCCTCCAGGGCGCCGATGGCCAGCGTCGACCACTTGTTGGCCAGCAGGTCGAGCACGTCGCGGCAGGGGCAGAGCGCCGAGTAGACGTCGTGGCGGTCGTGCTCGCCGGTGGCGCACCTCATGATCACGGCTGGGACTCCTCTCTTACTACCCAACAGATAGTAAGACTCCTTGCGGGTTACTACCACCTGGCGGATAGCGTCCGGGATCGTCGCACCAAGCACACGAAGCGAGGAGAAGCAGCATGTCGACGCCCACCATGCGTGCCGTCAGCCAGCCCGCGTTCGGCGGCCCCGAGGTGCTGGAGCCGGTCCGCGTCCCCCGTCCCGAGCCCCTGCCCACGGAGGTCCTGGTACGGGTGCGCGCCGCCGGCGTCAACCCGGTGGACTGGAAGACCCGCTCCGGGGGCGGCATGGCCGGGGTGCTCGGCCAGCCGCCGTTCATCCTCGGCTGGGACGTCTCCGGCGTGGTCGAGGAGGTCGGCTTCGGCGTGACCACCTGGAAGCCGGGCGACGAGGTGTACGGGATGCCGTGGTTCCCCCGCGCGGCCGGCGCCTACGCCGAGTACGTCACCGCCCCCTCCCGCCAGTTCGCCCGCAAGCCGGCCACCCTGGACCACGAGCACGCGGCCGCCGTGCCGCTGGCGGCCCTGACCGCCTGGCAGGCCCTGACCGACACGGCGGACGTCCGGCCCGGGCAGCGGGTGCTGATCCACGCGGGCGCGGGCGGCGTCGGTCACCTGGCCGTGCAGTTCGCCCGTCACCTGGGCGCGCAGGTCGTCACGACGGCCCGCGCGGCCAAGCACGAGTGGCTGCGCAAGCTCGGCGCCGAGGAGACGATCGACTACACCACGACCCGCTTCGAGGACGCCGTGGCCGACGTGGACGTGGTCATCGACCTGGTGGGCGACGGGCACGACGCCACCAGCACGCGCTCCCTCAAGGTCCTGCGGCCCGGCGGCCTCCTCGTGGCCGTCCCCTCCGGAGTGTCGCCCGAGCTGGCCGAGCGGGCCGAGGCGGCGGGGGTGCGGGCCACGGCGTTCCTGGTCGAGCCCGACGCGCCGGCGCTGGCCCGCATCGCCGGCCTCATCGACCAGGGCGACGTCACGGTCGAGGTGGAGGACGTCCTGCCGCTGGAGCAGGCCGCCGAGGCGCACCGGCGCGGCGAGGAGGGACGCACCCGGGGCAAGCTCGTCCTGACCGTCTGACCAGGGCGATCACAGGTGGAGAGCCGCGGCCGGTGCGCAGCAGCTGCCGGTCGTGAGTGGCCGGCACCACCGCGGCACCCGTGGCGGACAGCGCCTGTGTCGGCTCCCCCACAAGGTCATCGACAGGTCGTTGGTCGGCTCGTCGAGCAGCACTACGTGCGGTCGCCCGGCCAGCAGGACGGTCAGGTCGAGCCGACGCCACTGGCCGATCGACAGGTCGACGACCGGCTTGTGGGTGGCTTCGGAGGGAAGCAGCCCGAGCCGGACGAGCCCGACCGTGTCGACCTCGCCGCGCCCGCCCGAGCTGACCAGCGGGCCCACGCTCGTCCAGCGGCAGGTCGTGCCCGGCGCCGAGCAGCAGGCCGGCCTGATCCGGTAGCGCCGGCCGATCGACAGCCTGGCCAGCGGCCGGATGCGGCCGCTCACCGCGCCGAGCGCCGCCGGCGAGCACTGGAGCAGCGCGCATGGGCCGATGGAGCGATGACGGTGGACATGCTTCCTCCGAAGGCAGGCTCTGGCGCGCCTCGGCGCGGCATGGCTGCGGCGCGGACGCGGGAACCTGAAAGGTGGGACGACGGCGGAACGCTCAGCGGCGCCCGGGGGGCGCGGTGGAGCCGGTCGTCCTCAGAGGATGTACAGATGCACGCATCTATCGCACCTGCGATCACTGCGTGCCCCTCAGTATCCCGGGCTTGGTGTCCGCCTGACGCCGCAAGGAACCCTCGACAGACGGATTGATCACCGGCCGGCGAATGGATCCTCGTGATTTCCGCCCATCGAGCTGACACCTCGGGGATCCGTCAGCCAACGCCTGTACGGAAGCGGCAGAAGCTCTGCAATGGGAATCACCGCCGGCGGATCGCCGATCAAGATGTCCATGCTCGGGAAGTAATCGAACAATGCCTGCCGACAGCGCCCGCATGGCGGAATCAGAACACGGCCTGCCAATCCCACGACAACCATCGTCGTCAATTCATAAATACGCTGCGCTGCGGCCGATCCGATGATCACCACCTCTGCGCAAGGTCCACCTAGAAAGTGTGAGACGCTCATTCCGACCACCGTCCGCCCATCGGGCGCGCGGGCGGCGGCGGCCACGTGGTGATTCTTTCCATCGTAACACCGGGAAGCAAGCTCCTTGGCTTCCTTGATCAGGTCAAAATCGATATCCCGTGCCACGGCAGTCTCCTCATGCGGTCGAGCGGCGATCGAAGAACAGATGGCGGACCTCGCCCCCACCGTCATCGACATGCGCCAGGATCTCTTTGGGCAAGAAATTCATGAACGGCAGCTCGTCCGGACTCACCCATGCGAACTTGTGATGTTCTTCCGCATTGCCGTGAACGACTTCCAGCGGAATGCCATCAGGCCAAGACGCTTCATAGTAGAAGCAGACCTCCTGATGGATCGCCGCCCCCTCCGAACGGATACTCTCGGCGACCAGGGACAGCCGCCCGATGGCGCACTCCACGCCTATCTCCTCGACCAGTTCACGAGCGAGCGCGGTGGTGGACGACTCTCCGAAGCGAACCTTGCCGCCAGGCAGGAACCAGCCGTCCAGATCATCCACGGCACACAGAAGAATTCTTCCCCGCCCTTGAACGATGGCGGCGGCCCGCAGTTTGAAAGAATTGTCGCCGGACCATGCGATGTTCTCTTCCATCATTCCCTCTCGCCGTGGAGAACCGAAGGCCGATCGTCCGCAAGGCCGAGCATGTCAACGGCCTGGCGGGCGGTATCCACGCACACTTCCTTGTCCTGATGTCGGATGTGAAGCCCTCGCGCGTACAACTGGACCATGGTGTCATGGGCCGGGACCACTGTCGACCTCGGTTCGGAGCCACATGTTCCGCATGGCTCACCGTCGTTCGCGCGCCGGAGCAGGAGATCCATCAATGGTTCCATATTCTTGACGTACACAATGTCGTCAGGAAACTCACTGTGGCTGCCCTCTAGATATGAGTTGTAGGCCTCCAGGAAGTCCGAATCGAACCAGACAGCATGCTCCGCGATGGCGGAATACCTGGAACGCCGCTGTATCGACACCGCCGGAGAGGTGATGAAGATGAAGACCCTGCTACGGCGATGCCGATCACGGAGACCTAGCTTCAGACAGTATTCACGAGCGCGCACAAAATGACTCTTGTCCAGCTTCCCCGTCTGCCAGAGGGCATGGCGATAGGCCAGCACTCCGATGTAACACCGATCGCTCAGTACCGAGAGGCGACCGAAGCCCTCGAGCCTTTCCGCCCACCGGACTCGGTCCAGATCCTCTTCCAGCAGGCCCGTGGCGATGGCGAACTCGTCGTTCACCCCTGCTTCTGGCTGAGCTTCCGGAAAGACGATCACCCGATGGTGATGGTGTTCGACGATGGAGCCCAGCAGCGTGGTCTTCCCAGCCCCGGGAGTGCCCTCAAGAACGATCATCACAGGCCCTCGGTCGCCAGATCATGGAGCAACTTGGCTGATTCCCTGAGACAAGTCATGGATTGCGTCAGGCGGAAGACGGGAACCCGCTCGCTCAGCTTCGCCGCCTGCCTTTCCAGCTCGTCATCGTGTGTCTGGGTGAAGTACCGGTCGAGCCATGCCTCCTGGCGGCTGGCGTTTCCCTCCACGAACTGACGCAGCAGTTCGCATGCCTCTTGCCTGTCGTGCACCTGCTCAAGCTCTGGTGACAGCGCCCCAGAATCGAAACGAGGGACGATCACCGCATGCAACCGAGCCTGAGCGACGACGGAAGCTCCCGTCGCTCGTGCCAGCTCGTCGGGAAAGAGGAGCGCCCGACGGTCCGTCGGGTTCCCCGTCCGTACCTGCTCCGGATGGCGGCTGGACTCCAGGACCTGGCGCAACGCGCTGCCCCTGTCGGCCAGCAGGCGCAGGGTGTCCCTGCGTACCGAGATCGCCCGCGGCCAGCCGAAGGCGTCCAAGCCGGCGTCCTCGTCCACGTTCACGACCAGGTCGTCATTGGTCACGTAGTCGAACTCACCGCTCTTCAACATGGCCAGCGTCAGGCTGGTTTTGCCTGCTCGTTTACCCCCAGCCAGTGCCAGCCCCCGGCCGGTACGTCGGCTCACCACAAGTGCCGAGTGGAGGAAGCAGTGGCCACGATCCATGAAAGCCCGGCGGAGGAGGCAGCGCACCAACCGTCGCCGCTGGGTGGTGGCATTCTCCGGGTCTATCGACAGCACCCGTCGCAGGGGGTCAAGCCAGAGCCGGTAACCGATTCCGCTTCCCTTGGAGGGCTGATCGATGAGATCACCCTGTTCATCCTCGCCGGCCATGGCGATGGTCCAGGCGCCGGGCGGCGCCACGTCACCCTCGGCGACAGAGATGTAGGGCGACCAGTGACCGGCCAGAGTCGACGCCGAGGCCGGATCGAGCCAGAGGCGAACCCCAGCGTCGGCGCGCATGGCCGTGTACCAGCCCGGCTGGGCGGCAGCACCCACGATCACCGCGCCCCCCGTTCCAGAAACCTCAGCGCCAAGGCGCCAACGGACGATGCCAGCTGCGGATCCACCACCGGCGCCCATTCCAGAATCCAGCAGAAGTACTCCGCGAGGTGATGTTCGAGGTGCTCGTGACTCAGAGTCACGCACGACTCCGCTGTGTACGCGGCGAGGAAGTCACGCCACGGCAGGTTCATCATGAGGCCGTCATGAAGGTAGACAGACACTAGATCGTGGTAGCGGCAACCTGTACCGCTGCGTTCGAAGTCCACGATTCCGGATATCCGGCCGCCGGCGATGAGAATGTTCCGGGAGGAGAAATCGCCGTGGACGAACCCGACGTGGCACTCGGCCGTTTCCTTGCTCTGGTGATACTTGTCCAGCAGTGAGCGGTACACCGCATCGTGTGTGGATTGAGCCGCCCGGACGGAGGGGCTCCGGCGAAAAGGACTGCTCCCCGGGGCTTCGGCGTGCAGTCGGGCAGCGAGCCTGCCCAGATCCACCGCGAGAGCCCGATCCCACGTCGCCACAGGTCCACCGGTGATCCGCCGAGTGACGATCCACGACAAGGACCCCTGCAACGAGGCGCTGGCGATGGGTGCAGGAATATTCAGGTCCGGACACCTGTCGCCGGCATAGGTGAGCCCCGCCAGTTCTCGACTGCAGCGATCCTCACCCCTATGCGTGTATACCTTGAGGACCGCATCATCAGCGAAGAACGCAACAGATCGCCCCTTGTATCCGGCGCTGCCGGTCCTGGGGAACGACACGCCCGTCCGTGACTGAGCAGCGAGCCGGGCGCAGTCAACCGCCTCGGCCAGTTGAGAAACACCATCCATGTCGTCCGTCTCGTCGAGCAGCGGAAGGGGTTCTGTTTCGCCTGTCCCCTGACGACCTGTCCACTCACGCAGCCAGTAGGGCGGTTCGACCGCACGCAGCGCCAGTGTCAGCGGAGTCACGACGGTCAGAGCCGCGGCATCCCGGATGTCGAGATAGGCGCGGCGAGCGAGCGTGGCCATCCGGTCCCACGAATACCACGTCTCGGCAAGCAGCCTGCCTTCCGCGCCGAGTCTGTGGCGAAGAGCGTCATCGGTGAGCAACTGTTCGACCCGGTCCGGGAAGTCGGTCAGATCATCCATGGCGATGAGCCCGAATCTCTCGAACCATTCGAAGCCGCTGGCGGCGATGGTCGTGCCGACGACCGCGACCCCGGCTCCGATGTACTCGAGCACCTTGAGCTTCATACCGCCGCCGGAGTCCAGCGGGGCCAGTCCGACGATGGAGGAGGCAACGGCGTCCCGCAGGTGCGGTACGGGCCCACGAAGCCTGACGAAGTCGGCCTCTTGGTGGTCTTGCCCACGCAGTTCAGCCGGATAGCGGCCATAGACCTCCACCGCAGCGCCCGTCGCGCGCAGCCTTCCGGCGAACGGATCGCTTCTCAGGTATTCGACAGCGCGCCGGTTCGGCTCGTAGTAGAGATTCCCGACAAAGGCCAGGGTGCGGCTGGACGCGGGCAGGGGTTGTGGGCCCGGCTCGACCCCACACGGCACCACATGCACCGGCATGCGAGTCATGGCCCGTGCGACCTGGGCGTCCTCGTCAGTCAGCGCGACCACCCCGTCCGCTGCCGCGATCGCTCTTGACTGGGCGAAGGCCGCTTCCCTGCACTCGTCCTCAGGGCGATGAATGGAACGCAGCAGAGAGCCCTCGTCATCGTGCATCTCGTACACCAGGGCGGCGCCTACGGAATCGGCCAGCCCTCTGCCGTATTCCGCGGTGAGTTGACTGTTCGCCATCACCAGCACGTCGGGCGCGAAGTCCTTCAGCTCAGGAACGAGCTTCTGGGGGTCGGAGTAGAAGGCCGAATAGTCCAGGTATGAGGTGGCGAACGGCCAGGCCGTCGAAGGCTGGGACTCAGCGTTGAGATCACACAGGAACAGCCGGACGTCTACACCTTGGCGGGCCAGGTGCTTGTTCAGGAACAACGTCCGTGCCGCTGCTCCCGTCAGAGGCAGTGTCCTGACGAATCCGGCCGTGTCGAAAAGGATCGCCACGCGCTGCGGACGGCCGCTCACTCGGGCATCACCAAGTACTCGCCAATGACCATGGCGTCCAGACTGGATGAGCCGAACGTGGTCACCGCATGAGCGGGTGTCTCCACGATGGGTTCCCGATCGTTGAAGGAGGTGTTGAGGACCACCGGAACCCCGGTGAGCCGGCCGAATCGGCTGATCAAACGGTGGAACGTCGGATGGGCGTCGGCTCGCACCGTCTGCACGCGAGCGCTTCCATCCACGTGCGTCACCCCGGCCAGCCGCTCGCGACGCTGCGGCAGAACCGGTACCGCCGAGAGCATGAACGGACTCTCATGGTCGATCTCGAACCAGTCAGCGACGTGTTCCACAGTGACAGCGGGCGCGAAAGGTCGAAACCACTCACGATGTTTGATCCTGCCGTTGAGCGCGTCTCGGGTCTCGACCCGGCGCGGATCCGCCAGGATGCTTCGCTGGCCCAGCGCACGAGCCCCGAGCTCGCTGCCCCCCTGGAACCAGCCGATGAGCTTGCCGTCGGCGATGAGTTCCGCCGCGGTCGCTGCCGGGTCGCTGACCCGTTCGTAAGAGAACCGACGGCGCGGATGCCGTTCAGCGAGCATCGACCGGGGGTGACGCCGTAACGCAAGCAGGATTTCCGCTGAGCTGTAGCTTCTCCCGAAGGAGTCCGCTTCCAGCTTGTGCCGAGGCATCGTGCCGGTGAGGCGGTGCATTCCGTAGAACGCATTTCCAAGCGCCTGGCCACGGTCGGACGCCGGCGGTACAACGTAGACGTCAGCCCCTGTTCGCCGCCGTACCACGTGATTGGCGACACAGTTCATGGCGACTCCCCCGGCCAGGCATACCCGGCGCCGGCCGTGGAGCGACATGAGCTCGGCGACGAGCCGTACCAAGATGTCCTCTGTCGCAGCCTGAACCCAGGCGGCCAGGTCCATGGAGGGTTGGTCGTCGATCATGTGCGGCGGTCCGAGAGACAGACCGGCGGCTGAGGCGAACTCCGCGAGCCCCCGTTCGTGCGTCTTCTCCAGAACGCCTTCCACCTGTGTGCCGATCAATTCGAAGAGCGGAACCTTGTAGGCATCCACATCCCCGAAGGCAGCCAAAGCCATGGTCTTACCGGCTTCCTGCTCATGAAAGCCGAGGTAGTTGGTGAAGGCCTCGTAGGTCGCTCCGATTCCTCCAGCGCGGGGGCGTTCTGAGCGGTTCCCGCCCACCTTCTCGATCCCGGACCCGTCCGCGAGATAGCAGCTCTCGGTGTCGCGGTCATTTCCGGCCCCGTCAGCCACGACGATGAGAGCGTCATCGAACCCTGACGTGCAGAAGGCGCTGTAGGCATGAGCGAGGTGGTGGTCGACGGTGTGGATCCGCTTCGGGTCGACGCCATAGCGGTCGAGACCACCCGTGAACCCCGCGGGAAGTCGAGGCCCGACACAGCTGAACACCACGGCATCCGCGTCCGACAGGCGGACGTCCATCGCCTCCAGGCAATATGCGAGCGCGGCCTGCCAGCCACCGCTGTACCTGGTCCGGTTGATGCGCTCTTCTGCGATCGCGACAACCTTTTCACCGTGGATGATGGCGCATCCACCGTCGTGTCCCATGTTGAGGCCGATCGACAGGGGACTGGATTTCATGCGAACTGCTCCCTACATAAGTCGACGACATACGTGGAGACGAAGTCGTTCGATCCGGAACCCGGCTATCCGGGCGAGGTTCATGAGCAGCACCACCCGATTGGCTGCCGCTCGGAGCGCGTCGCGGATGCGGTAGCTGTCGTAGATGTGCGTCCCACCATGCAGCCGCCGCACCCGAGCCACGGAGACGCCGTGCCAGAAGGCTCTGAGCAGCACCGACCGGGTACGCAAGTCCGCCGAGCGGACGGCGCGTCTGACGACCGCCTTCGGGGCCACGATCACCTCTTCGCCCGCGCACAGGGCACGGATGACGAACTCGAGATCCTCGCAGCTCAAATGTCTTTCGCCACGGACGCCGAGCGTCTCGTCGAACAGGGATTCAGGTTCGTTCCTGAACCCGAGATTGCATCCGATCAGCCAGTACGGCGCGCGCAACCGGGTGCGGTGCTCGGGCCACGCGAGCGGCACGAACTGCTCGAGCACCGCAGCCGGCAGCTCCGCTCGAGGCGAGTCGGCTGCCGGCAGGTCCGCAACCGTGCGGCCACCGGCGCAGAAGGCTCCACTCTCCCGCAAAGCCGCGCTCAGCTCGTGCACCCAGTTCGGCAGGGGCCGGCTGTCCGGATCAGTGACCAGCACGTAGGCACCACTCGCAGCGCGGATACCGGCGTTGCGGGCTCTGCTGAGTCCCACATGCGGCTCGTGCACCACCCTGATCGCGCAGCCCGGGATACTGTCTGCCCGGAAATCATCAGGTAGCCGACGTTGCCGATGGTTGTCCACGATGACAAGCTCGTCGAGCGCCCCCGACGGGCGCTGTTCCCGGAGTGCTTCCAGCAGCCCGTCCAGGTCATGAACGTTTCCGTACACAGCGGTCACCACGCTGACGCCCCGTTTGTGGTTCGCGGGTTCCGCCCCCGCTCCCTGTGACATCACATCCGGGGGACTTCTGACGAGGTCGTACGCACCTGGTCATCGCCCAGCAGACGCTCGAAGAAGGAAGCCCGCCAACGCCCCGGTTTTCCCTCCATGTGCCCGAAGTCCTCCAGGTATGCCGTGTCCTCCGGCTTCATGCTCGCCAGTGCCCGTTGGGGAATCGCCTCCGGGTAGCACAGAGAGGCAAAATGAAGCGCGTAATATATCTCGGTGGCCGCCGAACAGGCGTGCGCCAGCTCGATCAGCTCATGCCAGGTTTCCTCCGGCCAGGCGCGGGTCAATACGACGATGTCCAGCAGTTGCCGAAGCCGCAGCCCTTTACCGGACTCCAGGTAGTACAACGCCGTCGCCTCCTTGTGCAGATGGAGACACAGGTCGAGCATCTGGTCGACCTCGGACATCGCCCTGCTGGATACTCCGCAGATGTCCTGGGCGACGGAGCGGGCGAACAGATCGGCGTTGGTCACCTCCACCGCTGCGCTCTTCTGGGCGATCTGATGGCATGGGTCGACCTTGAAATGATCTACTTCTACGGACCCGCTGTACTTGACGAAAGGAAGGCTGTTGTTCAGGTGCGCCTTCCAGTACACCTGGGCGCGTCTGCTGTAGGGCCGCACGGTACCGTCCGGCGCCAGCAGGCCCTGCTGATAGCCCAACTTCTCGACCACGGCGCCGAAGGCGCCCATGTCGACGCGGTCGACCAGCAGGTCCAGATCGCTCGACTGCCGAGCCCCGAGGTCAGCGAAGCCATACGTGTCGAGAACCGGTCCCTTACGCACCAGATATCGCACATCGGCCGCGTTCAACGCGTTCAGAACAGTCGCGTACTCGGCGTGTTGCACCTGGTTCCGGACGCGATTGCCCACGTAGGCGCCGGAGAACACTTGTCTGTATGGCGTCAGAGGCTTGCGATCGGCATCGTGATCGAGGCGATACGAGATGATGTTCCTGCCGACGAGGGGCAGCAGGCGATGGCGCGCAGCCAAATCGAGGAAGCGTCCCCAGTCAAGAGCCCCGCGGTGGGCCAAGAGAAGGCCACGAACCTCGGATACGTCGTGATCGTTCAACTCGTGCCTGGCCAGCGAAAGGAGAAGAGCGAGTTCCGGTTGGCCGGTCAAGGCGTCAGGACAGTTGTCGCACACAGGAATCAGTCGTCTCCGTTCTGTCAGCGGGCACCGCTGCGATCAGACGCTGTGGCGCCAAGTCTCGTAAGAACTCTCCGAGTGACTCGGTCAGATGCAGATCGGCTGCGGCGACGGCGGCGGCCGCACCTTCACGCATCGCTATGCCGATGCGGCACTCCGCGAGTAGTCCCGCATCGTTCGGTCCGTCGCCGAAGGCGATGGTCCGCTCCAGGCCCTGTTCCCCGAACTCAGCGAGCAGGTGCGCGGCCAGGGCACCGGACTTCCCGGTTCCCTCGGGATGAATGAGAGTCGCTCCGAACGCGGTCAATCGCCGGGTCACACAGCGGAAGCCGTCGAGCGCGGCCCTCACCCGGGATTGCTCGGCAAGCACCACGGCCCGGCCGAGCGGGATGCCCATCTGGCTCGGCAGGCCGATGCTCACCACTGCTCGGGGTAGTCGATAGGCCATGGCGAGGACGAGCGCTGCTCGTCGACTGCTCGCGTAGTAGTCGCCACCGGCCTCGACCACGACGTCCTCGAACCCCTTCTCCAGCAGATGGGATCCGAGGCCCTCCGGAAGCGCGCGTGTCTGGCGGAACAACCCGCAGCGCCGATCGAACACCGCGTCGCCATCGCTGATCAGGACTTGTGGCTCCAAAAGGGCCAGCAATTCCTCGTCGAGCGAGGCGGCGCGCAGACTCGCCAGCGAGCGCCCCGTGATCAGGATGGACACGAGACCGAGGTCACGCAGCCGGGTGAGGCCGGCGGCGAGGCCGGGCAGCGCGTCACCGTTCGCGTCCAGAAGGGTGCCGTCGAGGTCGAAGGCAGCGTAGCGAATCGGCTCGATCATCGCGCCGCAAGCCTCGACATCGACCGGGTCAAGATTGCTGGATCCACGCGAGCACCTCCTCGGGCCCAGGCATTCCCATGTGCTTCTTCACCACGTGGGGATCGCCGGCCACATGGGGATGCCGATCGGGCACCCCCACCCGCAGGAAGGGCACGCCACGTCCGCTCTCTGCGATGGCTTCTGCCACCGCGCTGCCCAGTCCGCCTATCGTGGAGTGCTCCTCGATCGTGACGACAGGAAGACTCGACCGGACCAGGCGGGCGATCGTTTCTTGGTCGAAGGGCTTGATGGTGTGCATGCTGATCAACCCGACGTCGATGCCGTCCTGGCGCCATCCGCTGACCCAGGTATAGGCCTCCTCCAGGGCATGCCCTGTGCAGATGACAACGGCATCGTTGCCCGTGAAGATCTCGATGGCTCGGCCAAGTGTCACTTGGGCGTCGGCGGAATGGATGATGGGTAGAGCGGATCGGTCTTTCGGCAGGCGCATGTAGACCGGCCCGTCGATCTCGTCTATCTGAGGGAGCAGCGCCTGCATCTCGCGCAGATCACCCGGGCAGACCACTGTCATATTGGGCAGGGCTCGCATCACGGCGACGTCCTCAACCGAGGCCTGGGCGATGTCCGGGCCTCGGGTGTACCCCGCGCTGGTCCCGATCAGCCTGATCTTGGCTCTCGTGAAGGCAGCGTCGATTCTGATCTGGTCGAACGGCCGGTAGAGCAGGAAGCATACGTTGTTCCAGAGAAATACTCGCTTCCCCGTGCTGCAGATCCCGAAAGCCATGGAAACCGCGTTCTGTTCGGCGATGCCGACGTTGACGAAACGATCGGGATAGCTTTTCTCGAACTCCTGCATCCCGGCGATGTTGCCGTCGGACACGACGTAGTAGACATCTCTGTCCCGGGCTCCCAGTTCCATCATGAAGTTCGCGAACACTTCATTGACCGCGGCTCCCCACTGCGGTGTCATCGCAACTCCCGCAGCGCCTGGATGACCTCGGCCTGGGTCATCGACCGATAATGCCAGGCCACATCGTTCTCCATGATGGATACGCCCTTGCCCTTGACCGTGTGCGCGATGAGGCATTTCGGACCGTCGGCCGGCTTTTTCAGTGCCGCCTCGAGGGCGTCGCAGTCGTGTCCGTCCACGTCGACTGCGTGCCAGCCGAAATCAGTGAAACGCTCGGACAGATTCGCCATGCGAATGAGATCTTCGACCCGATTGGACCCCTGGAGCTTGTTGCAGTCCACGATGAGCGTCAGGTTGTCAAGATCCAACGAGGGAGCCAGCATGGCGGCCTCCCAGATCTGCCCTTCTTGACATTCTCCATCGCCGACCACGACGTAGACGCGATAGGGCATCCCGTCGCGCTTCCCGGCCAATGCCATGCCGATCCCGATGGAGAGTCCGCGGCCCAGGGAAGCCGTGGAAGCCTCCACGCCCGGCAGCGTGAACATCTCCACCAACGGCACGATCCGGCTGCCTGGCTCGTTGTATCTTTTCAGCGTCTCCGCCGGAAAGAACCCTCGTGATGCAAGGACCGCGTACAACACGGCTGCCGCACTACCCTTGCTGATCAATCGATCACGGCCGGGCCAGTCAGGACGAGCAGGATCGACCCGCATCACACGTTCGTAGAGTGTGTGCAGGATCTCCACCATCGAGAGATTGGGTCCCAGATGCCACGCCTTTGCTCGTGCGATCGTCTTGACGATCTGGCGCCTTATCTCCTTGGGGCTCGCGAGAACGACCCGTTCCTCCTGTGCGCCTTCGACCAAGCTCACGATCTCTCCCTCGCCTCGTGCTGTTCGAACTCCCTGCTCAGCCTTCTGCCATGGGTCAGCTCGCGGAGTGACAGCGGGTGGGCGTCATCCCACTCAATGGCATTGCGCATCAGTTCCCGGACGGTGGGCGGCATTCGCGACAGAAATCCGGGCTCTCGCATGTACCGCCACGACCCATGGCCTCCCGTCGACTCTCGATAGGCCTGGAGCTCGATGTGGATGACGCCGCGCGGAGTGCCCGCGGAGCAGGCCGCCCGATGCAGGAGATGGGCGTTCATCATCAGCATGTCCCCGGCTTTACATCTGATGACCTGCTCATTCTCGATCGGGTCGGCGCTCTTCGCCCGCCGAAGCGCGTCCTCGGCTGGTGTGAGCGGTCGGCGATGCGAGCCCGGAACTATCCGCAGCGAGGAGTCGTCCCAGAGACAGAGATTGAAATGTGCGTGGGTAGGAACCCCCTCAGGATCGTAGTGATCGTGCTCGCCATAGTCTCGATGCCAGTAGAGGGAGTAGCCGACTCTGCGGGGCTCCCAATAGACATGAGCGCGCCAGAATCTCAGACGGTCGTCGTCCAGCACTTCCCGGGCATGCTGGACGACGCGGCCGTCCTCGAGGATCTCGCCGAATTCGTCCTGATACGCCGGTAGCGCGAAGACATGCTCGACGCCCCACGTATCGAAATCCGCTCCGCTTCGCTCCGTATACCGGACTTTGAATGCGGCAGGCGTGCTCTCGACCTGGCTCCTGAGGCGACCGACCGCCGCGCGAAGCCGCTCTATCTGCTGCCGGGTGAGCAGATCCGGGATCACGAGGTGACCCGCACGCCTGAAACGCAGCATGTTGCTTTCCACGTCGAGATCCCCTCTCCGCGATGGAGTCGTCTTGCTCGTCAGCCGGGAAGTCGGTATGCAGTTGCCTGCGCTGCGAACAGTTCGCTGTACTTCGAGTCGCGGGTCATCAGATCCTCGTGGGATCCGTGGTCCACCAGCCTCGCCTGGTCCAGCACCAGGATCAGGTCGGCACCGCTCACCGTTGAGAAGCGATGCGAGATGATGACGGTGATCGCGCCATGGCTCTCAGCCAACCGTTTCGACTGAGCCATGTAGCGATCGAAGATCGCCTTCTCGCTCGGGGCGTCCAAAGACGCGGTGGGTTCATCGAGAACAAGGAGGAGCGGGGTGGTGCGCATGGCTGCACGGGCCAGCGCGACCTTCTGCCACTGTCCTTCCGAGAGATCAACGCCTCCGAAAGTCCGTCCCAGTACCGTTTCCCGACCGTCCGGCAGTTTGGCCACCAGGTCGTCCGCGCCCGCTGCCCGGATCGCGGCCGCGATCCGGGCGGTGTCGTCGCGATGGGCCAGATCACCCAGGGCGACGGACTCCGCGAGAGCGATGTGGGGATACCGGCCGAAGTCCTGGAAGGCAGCGCTGGTGCGGGCGCGCCAATCGGTCGCTTCGATCGCCGCGAGATCCGTCCCGTCGACGAGGATCGCTCCGGCATCCGGTCGATAGAACTTGCTGAGCATCTTGACCAGCGTGGACTTGCCGGATCCGTGTTCGCCCACCACCGCCACCATCGCTCCGGCCGGCAAGGTCACAGTCACGTCGTCAAGGGCCGGACGGGTTGTGCCTGGATAGGTGTAGCGCAGATTGCGGATTTCGATGCCCCTGGCGAGCCGCTGAGGGGCGGGTTGCGGGATCGGCGTCCCGGATCGCTTCTGCCGCTTCACGTAGTCCTGCAACCACAGATAGGGCTCAATGTGGTAGCCGGCGTTCATCATGGTGGTCACCTGGCTGATCCCGTTGTGAACAGCCTGAAGGAGGCTCACCGCCAGCGTGACCAGGAGCACGATGTCGCCTGCGGAGGCTTCGCTGATGACCGACCCCAGCAGGAACGTGAAGGCGATGGTGAACGCCACCCAGCCTCCGATCGCCCAGAGGGCCGCGCGTAGGCGCGCTCTGAAGCGGCCCATCATCGCCTCGTCCCAGGCCGCCCGTTGTCGCCGGGTCACCTCGGGGCCGGCGCCGGCGACCCGCAGTTCCTTCGCCGGTCCCGCGCCCGTCGCGAGTTCGAAGAGATGGCGCTGGAGGCGGAATTGTTCCGCGGTGCCGACCTCCATCGCGTTGATGATCCTTCGCGCCCTGTGATCCGTCCACACCGGGACGACCGCGAAGAGCAGGAGAGACAAGAGCCGGGGATCGACAGAACCGAGAATCCACAGACTGATCGCCAGCTGGACGAGGGTGAATCCGGTGCGGACCACCGTCCACATGCCTTGGACCAGTGACCACGCGGATCCGCGCAGGATATCGACGCGATCGAGGTAATCGCTCAGCTCCATGTGCGCGATGTCCTCGATGCCGGCGATGTCCTCAGTCACTCGCCGATCAACATCGGTCGGGCCCACCTTCCCCACAGCGAGGAACATCGCGATCAGGCCGTGTAGCCGATTGACCACGAGCGTAAGGACGCAGGCCAGCGCCGCGCCCACAGCTGCCAGGACGGCGCTCTGTGCCTGTGCGTGGACCATTCCGTCCACGACGGACCGCAGCAGGAGAGCCAGAGCAATGGTGAGGGCGACGGACAATGCTTCGAGTGCGAAAACACCCGCAGTCAGTGCTGGAACACGTCGCCACGAAAGAACGAGCAGATCTTTCCAGAGGCGCAGGTACTTTCGCGCCCTCACGACACTCCGCCCATTTCCAGCCGGTCATCGTATCCACGCTCGAAGCGCGCGGCTTGCATCGTGAACATCTCCGCGTACTGTCCGGCCTGCGCCATGAGCTCATCATGAGTCCCGGCTTCGGTGATGCCACCATCGTGAAGCAGCACGATTCGATCAGCCCTTCGCACAGTCGACAGGCGATGCGTGATCAGTACCACCGTCCGGCTCCCGTGGTACTTCGCCAGGCAGTCGAACACCTCGGCTTCCGCGCGGACGTCCAGATGCGCCGTGGGCTCGTCGACCACTGCGACCTGTGCCTCTGTGCGCAGCGCATAGAGGGCCCTGGTGAGCACGACCTTCTGCCATTGCCCGCCGGACAGGTCGATCCCGCCACGCCTGGACCGCGACAGGGGGGTCTCCCAGCCTTCGGGAAGCTCGTGAATGATCTGTGAGAGCCCGGTGTCATCAGCGGCGGCCTGTGCCATCTCGGTTCGCGCCGGGAGCATGGCGCGCCCCATGGTGACGTTGTCGACGGCGGGAAGCTGGTACTGAATGAAATCCTGGAACACCGCGCACAGCCGTTGCCGCCAGGCCGCCAGGCCGATGTCCGCGATGTCCGCTCCATCGGCGGTGATCCGGCCTGAGGTCGGCCGGTACAGCCCCGTGAGAAGCTTTATGAGCGTCGATTTTCCTGCGCCGTTCAACCCTACGATCGCGAAGAGCTCTCCCGGGCGGATCTCCAGGTTGACCCTGTCGAGGATCAGGCGTTCTGTGCCCGGGTAGGCGAACGAGACATCCTCGAATCGGATGAGCGGAGGCGTTCGGTCGTCGCCGGGTGCGGACACGGCGGACGCCGCGCTTGAGGACTGCTCGCCGATCACCGACGGCAGCTCCCGGAGGGCCCGCACACCTGGAATGGCACCCTCGATCAGGACGACATCGGCGAAACCGAGCATGGTCAGCATGGACCAGGAGGCGGTGAAGACCGCCGTGGCCGCGGCCACGGAGTTCACACCGCTCGCCGCATCCCAGGCGACAAGCGCGTACGCGATGATCAGAGGTGGCCCGACGATAACCGCGATCTTCCATTGGCGGGCGGCACTGGTCGCCGCCGCGGCCCAGGTCGGTGCGAACTTCGCCACGATGAAGTGCTCAGCTCGATCGGCCGCCCATGAGGCGAGCCCGAAGGTGCGCACCTCCTTGCCGCCGGTCCACTCCGTGGCCAGCCTTTTCCAGTGGTCAGAGCGCAGGCCGTCCATGATCCCGCCGCCCTCGAGCTGAACGTGCTCCAGGAACTGGCGCCTCATCACCCTCCGCGCGGCCACGGCCGGCACGACCATCAGGGGTACGAGCCACCAGGCGAACGCCGCCAGCACGGCGGCGGAGGCGAAGACCCCGAAGTAGGCGTACATCAGTTCGAGTTGCGCCAGGGCGCCCTGGCCCGGCGACCTTTCAGTCCAGAACTCGCGGTCGGCGCGAGCGAGGCGAATGAGCTTTTGAACGTCCGGGCGTTCCAGGGCGTCGATGGTGCCACTGGAGACGGCGAGGCGGATGAGCTCCGATCGCTGAGCACCGTCGATTCGCTGCTCAGCCAGGAAGGTCAACGGGGCGAGCAGCTCCGGAATCAGCCGGCCGGCGAGAATGACGGCGCCCAGCAGGGTGAGGGGCACCCATACCTCCTCGCCGTGCACGATGTCGCCACCGGCCAATCTCTGCACCAAGAGCGATACGACGAGCGCCGTTGCAGGCGGCACCAGGCTGTGGAGGGTGCGCAGCGCGATGATCACCGCGAGCAACTGCGCGCCGACGTGGCGCAACGCGCGCAGCAGCATGAGGCGCTGACTGACGACAAGCTTCATGGCGAGGGAATCGACCTGGCGCCGATGAGTGGCGCCACCACGCCCCACAGCGTGCATGGCGTGGTGAAGGTCTGCTGAGTCAATGCCTCATCAGGGATGACGATGTCGTAGGCGGCCTCGATCTGCAGGAGCAGCTCGACGGAGGCCATCGAATCCAGTCCAGCATTCTGCAGGTCTTCGGCGGGGTCGATAGCACCGGACGAAAGAGATGGAACCGCCTGGCGCAATAGTCCCTCGAATTGGCTGTCCCACATGTAGGTCATCGAGCTCCCGTTTACTACGGATACGTTTGAAGATGTCACGATCTGTCACATTTGACCTAGGGGCTGACGTGCGGTCCACAAGGCAGCGAGGGGAAGGTTATATCGCCATGACATCCCTACACAAGACCTTACCAAGCCGGTGTAAAGACGGCCCTTATTGCCAGTCGCACATTCCGGAGCAGGACAGCGAGGGCCTTGCAGTCGCCGACGTGAGCGAGTTACTCTCCAGCGGGGCTTGGCTGTCGCTCAGGCGCTGCGAACGACCAACATAATGGACAGGTGTAGTAGCTTTGTTTTCCATTGGAATTCTCCACCCCGCCGCACGGGTTCCATCCTCGCTTGGCGGCACAGTCCTCAGAAGTGAATGTGGCGATCGTCTTGAACGCTTGCCGTGACGTTCCCGGAGTCGAGCTTCCAGTCGTACGCGCGTCGCCCACCATCAGCATCGGTCGAGCATTCACGGGGCCGCCGGCCGTTGACCTCACCCATGCCCCGCGCACAAGAAGGGCCTTCCCTCCTGCGCAATGGCGGCAGATCATCCAGAGCGTCCGGGCCCTCGATGGAGATCACGTTCGTCGGCGGGCGTAGTGGTGATCTCAATTCCGATGTGATCGCATCGCAGGCGGACTCATCCATCGTGCTCGCATCCGCCGTACGCGCCGTCGATGCCGCGTTACGGCTGGACAGGCGGGTTGATGCGCATCGTCTTGAGCAGACCTGCCTGCCTGATCGCGGACGCACCCCAGCATCGGCATCGGACGCGTACCGCACGGTCCGGTCAACACAGCCAGATCACTTCCTCGTTGATGCTCGACCGAGAGAGGTGACCGGCTCGGACATGTCCATCAGGCTGTCCTCGGAGGAAACGATATCGAAGTGCCCCCGCCCCGGATCGGTGGTTGGACAATCCGTCGAGGCGCTCAACGACATGAAACAAAGGAAGCTCAATGTCAGTCGCTCCGTCCGATGCCGTCCATCACCTCCTTGAGCAGGCGGCGGCCCGCTCCCCGGAAGCGCCGGCCGTTCAGGACAGAACGATTACGTGGACTTACGCCGAGTTGCTGAGCCTGAGCCTGCGCTTCGCTCGTTGGCTGCGCCACCAGGGGATTCGTCCGGGCGACAGGGTCATGACGAAGGCGGCCAACTCGGCGCATCTCGCGGCCATATTGTTCGGCACGTCCATGGCCGGAGCAATTTTCGTGCCGGCAAATCATCAGTTAACGCCATTCCAGATGGAAAGAATCATCACCGACGCCGAGCCATCGTTGATCCTCACCTCCGGCTCCCAGAAACTCGCCTCCGACCTGCCGGTCCACGAAATCGAGGCGATCTGGCCGGACGTGGTCACGACGGAGGAAGGTGCGCCCGGTCTTCAGTCCCGCCCCTGCGCGCCCGCGCTGCTCATATACACCTCTGGGAGCACGTCCACTCCCAAAGGCGTGGTCTGCCCGCACTCCATGGTCTTGTTCGCAGTTGAGGCCATCGCCGAGCGGCTCGCCTACACCAGCGACGACCGGATCTTTCTTCGGCTGCCCATGTCGTTCGACTACGGGCTCTATCAGCTCCTCCTGTCCGTACGGGCCTCGGCATGCGTGCAGATCAGTGACATCGACAGCGGCGTCACACTGTTGTCGGAGCTGCGGGCCTCCGCCTCGACGATCATGCCCGTGGTGCCGCCCCTCGCTCAGCTGCTCGTCCAGCTCGCAGATCGCGCGCCAGTGCAGGTTTCCTCGGTCCGGTTGTTCACCAATACCGGTGCACAACTGTCACCGGCCTTGGCCCACGACCTGCGTGCCAACTTCCCCGGATCATCGGTCGTCTTCATGTTCGGCATCACGGAGTGCAAACGGGTGTCGATCAGCGTGCCCGACGAGGACTTGATCAGAGAGGGATCGCTGGGGCGGCCGCTCACTGGGACCGATGTCTGGATCGAAGGACCCACAGGTGCCCCGTTACCTGCCGGCGAGATCGGTCAGATCGTGGTGCGGGGGCCCCATGTGATGGCCGGATACTGGCGAGCTCCCGAGCTTACGGCTCAGAGGTTCTGCTTCGAGAGGGGAGGAGCCGCTCTCCGTACAGGCGACTACGGCTGGCTGGATGAGACGGGCAACCTGTATTTCCACGGACGGCGTGACGACGTCTTCAAGCGGCGGGGGACTCGGGTGAGCCTCACCGAGGTCGAGGCGGCGGCCGAGGCTGTTCCCGGCGTGCGTGAAGCGGTCGCGGTGCACGATCGCCTCGTATCCGAGGAAGACCTCTCGCTGGTGGTGACCGGCTCGCTCTCCCCCCAAGAGGTTCTGGCAGAGCTGACGAATCGCCTGGACAAGGCCCGGATCCCCGACAGATGTTTCGTTGTTCCCACGATCAGTCTGTCTCCGAACGGCAAGGCTGACCGGACCACCGTCCGCGATGAGGTGCGGATGCTGAGGACAGGACAGAAATGATCAACGCAGCCGATCTGATCGCTTCGTTCGGCAGTCCGCTGTACGTGTATCAACTCGATACCCTGGCGGCGGTCGCGGCCCAGCTCCGGGGAATGCTCCCCGCGCCTGCAACGCTCTTCTACTCTCTCAAGGCCAATCCGCATCCCCAGATGGTGGCTGAGCTCGTGGCGACCGGCTGCCGGGCGGAGGTGAGTTCGATCGGTGAGCTCACGGTCGCACTCCAGGCCGGATGCCCGCCGCAAGATTGTCTGTATACCGGCCCAGGAAAGACCGAGGGCGAGCTACGAGCGGCGATATCGCGGGGAGTCACGCTCTTCTCGGCCGAGTCGTCCAGCGACGTCGGCCGGATCAGCGGGGCGGCGGGGGCGCATGGCGTAGTCGCGCGATGCCTCCTGAGGATCAATGGAGTCGGCGGGGCAGCGCGGGGCGCCATACGAATGACCAACCGGTCATCGCAGTTCGGCTTCGACCTGGGCGACGTGGATCAGTGGGCCGTCGAGGTCATGAAGGCGCCCCACGTGTCGGTGGTCGGGCTGCACTTTTTCCCCATGAGCAATGCCCGCAGCGAGCAGGACCTGGCCAGCTCATTCGTCGAGAGCATCGGCACCGCTGCCCACCTGCGCGACGCCTACGGAATCCCCATGCAAGTCCTCGACCTGGGTGGGGGATTCGCCGCACCTTTTGCGAAGCCGGGCGTTCTTCCGGAGTATCCCGCGCTCAAGTCAGAACTGACTGCCGCACTCAAACAGCATTTTCCGGAGTATGCCGCGGGCACTCTGGAGCTGGCCTTCGAATCAGGCCGCTACCTGAGTGGCACGGCCGGCGCTCTGTACACCAGCGTGACCGAAGTCAAACAGAGTATGGGAAGCACCTTCGGAGTGTTGGATGCCGGCATCAATCACCTCGGAGGCATGTCCGGGCTCCGTCGGCTGATGCCCGTCGAAGCGAAACCGGAGGCGACCGGCGACGAGCCCAGGACACGCCTGAAGCTTGTGGGTCCGCTGTGCGCTCCCAGCGATGTCCTTGCGACAGACCTTGAGATCGCGCTACCTGATCCGGGGGACGTCCTGCAGATTCCCAACGTGGGCGCCTACGGGCTGACCGCGAGCCTGCTTGCTTTCCTCAGCCGCGACTCTCCTGTGGAGCTGACGATACGCGGCGACCAAGTGATCTCGGCGTCACGCCTCGTTGTAGCTCGCCAGCCGTTCACTGCGCGGCCCGTCCATGAGGACTAGCCAAGCATGCGTGAACGCTCGACCCACAGGAAGGCTCCAGACGATGACCGCGAGCAGCCTCCACGAGCAGTACCGACTGCTCCTGCTTCGGCACCTGCCGGACGTCACCGAAGAGCAACTGCTCATGGACACCCGGTTGCCCGACCTCGGCCTCGACTCCCTCTCCACGGTCCAGCTCCTCCTAGAGATCGAGGAGGAATTCATGATCTCCATCCCCGACGAACTGATGACACTGGAGACATTCAGCACGGTCGGCTCGCTGTATTCCGTCGTCAGAGAGCTGGCCGACTGACGTGGCCGAGCTGCAGAGGTTGGTCGACTCTCTCCGGTTCATACCGAATCGATACCGGGCATTCACGGTAGCCCCCGCCGATGCGGAGAAGCGGCTCGGACTTCAAGCGCATGTTCTTGACCAACTCGTGGCGGCCGGCCTCCCGCATACTGCCTACTTCGACAACAACGATCTGGAAAACGTATCTCTGTATCTCGGCGCCAGGTCTCCCCGCCGCGCGGCGATGATGTGCTGGGTTCGGAGCCTACGACGGTCGTTGCGGAGCCCCGTGCCCCACGAGATACGCACCAGCGCGACCTGCGCCAGTTCTGAGCACCGCGGGCCGTGCGCCTTCTCCGTTCACCCGGCACTGCACCCGTATGACACGAGGCCGGGCGACGGGAACGAACTGGGAAGGCTGCTCGTCCACTCTTCCCATGTGCCGACCCTGATCCACGAACATACTGTCGCGCTCTTCGCGGAGTTGTCCGACGTCGCCTTCTACCTGCTGCCCGCCGTTCTCAGGGATGACGTTGGTTTCCTCCGCACGAACCGTATGGGTGAGTGCAGCCTGATGGCGCGAGAACTGGTGCGGATCGCACGGCAGAGCGGCTTGGAGGCGCGCACTTCCTATGGGCTGATCGTTTCGGTTCCCTTCTCCACCACGCACACGTGGGCGGAGCTCAGGATCGACGGGGTCTGGATGCCCGTCGACCTCCTGCTGCCCAGAGCGCTCCACGCATGGAAGATCACCACCGATCAGGTGTGGCCAGAACGGCTCTCTCCACGCGGTCTCTTCCACCGACTCACAGCCACAGCTGAGCCTCTGGTGGCGCACGGCGACGCCCTCTGCCGCGTCTCGTTCTCCACCGGAGTCGTGTCGTGACCTTCAGAGAAACGTCACGTCGGAAAGGAACACCATGGTGACCGACAACTCCGGAGCCCCGGACGCGATCGCCGCGGCCCGAGAGGTTCTGCCGACACTTCACAAGACCGCAGCCGAGGTCGACGCCGACGCCAGATTCCCAGAGGAGAGTCTCGCCGCCCTCCGCGCTTCGGGTCTCATGGGACTCCTGGTCCCCCGGCACTACGGGGGCCTCGGTGGAACACTTGACGACCTCGTGCGAGTCGCCCAGGTCCTCGCGGGTGGCTGTCTGTCCACCGCGATGATCTTCGCTATGCACTGCCAGCAGGTCGACGCCCTCGTCCATTTCGCGCAGGAGGAGCTCCGCGAGCGGATCCTTCCTCACATCGCCAAGGGGAAGATCTACCTCGCATCGATCACGTCGGAACGAGAGAGCGGTGGCCATCTGCTCACCGGCGCATCACCCTTGGAACCCACAGCCGACGGCTTGCTGCTCAAGCGCGACGCGCCTGTGGTCACAGGTGGCGCACACGCTGATGCCTATCTCGTCACCATGCGATCACGGCCTGAATCCTCCCCCAACCGGGTCACCTTGGTGCTTGTCGACCGCCATCAGGCCGACGTCGAATTCACCGGGGAGTGGGACTCGCTCGGGATGAGGGGGACGCACAGCATCGGCTTGACGATGCGAGCGACCGTTCCCACGGAGCAGATCATCGGAGAGGACGGCGAGTTCCGTCGGGTGGCGGTCGAGAGCTTCATGCCTCTCGCGCACATCGGATGGTCGGCCTGCTGGCTCGGCACGGCCACCGAGGCTCTCCGGGAGCTCGTCACGGTGCTGAGGTCGGCGAAGCGCCCGAAGAGCCTGGACATAGGCTCCGATCTCCTGCACGAACGAATCGCCCGGATCAGACAACGACTAGAGCTGATCAGCGCCTATCTTCGGCTGGTCACCGACGAGGTCGCCGACCACAGGAACCGGGGCAAGAGCCTGGACAGCTCGCAGGTCCAGATTCACCTCAACATCCTCAAGATAACCGCCGCTGAACTGGCGTACGAGGTGAGCGATCACTGCGTGCAGGTCGCCGGCCTCGGCATCGGTT
The DNA here is from genome assembly GCF_013363995.1 of Nonomuraea rhodomycinica. Lineage (GTDB taxonomy): Bacteria > Actinomycetota > Actinomycetes > Streptosporangiales > Streptosporangiaceae > Nonomuraea > Nonomuraea rhodomycinica. Next base: position 197,007 of record NZ_JABWGO010000001.1, read on the forward strand.
ATCTGCGCAACTCACCGATTCCCTTCGAACGCCATCTGCGCGACCTGCGGTCGGCGGCTCTCAACTACTCCAACGACAGGCTGCTGCGGGCAACCGGCCTGCTGGCTCTGAGCGACTCGGCTGTCGGCCTCATATGAGGAGGCGCTTTGCAGTCGTGGAGGGCGGTCCTCTTTTCGGCGGCCGCCACTCGTGACCAGCGCGATCGCGTCCCCACGGCACACCAACGCAAATAGCGCGCGCCAAACACATTTCCGTGAATGTGCGGCGCCGGCTTAACATGCTCGAATAATCGACTTACTCAAGAAGTCAAGCCAGTAAATCAACCCTTGCGCACGGTCAATGGGTGTGACAACATTCATTATCGAAGCGCACGCCTGAAAACGGGCGGCAATTGGGAGAGGAGTTCGGTATGGCCACCAGCAAGCCCGGCTAAACTTTCCGCCCATGCGTGATCCCGGGTGGCGGACGCAGAATTCCGGCGTTCGCCACCCGTCAACCCGAGAGAACGGGCAAGAGTTTGGACGGAGCAATTCTGAGCAGGCAGGCCGCCGCCCGAGCCGGTGGACCCGATGAGGGGTGAAATTGATAGCGGCACCACTGAGCCTGGGGCAACTCTATATCTTTCGAGGAATCGAGCGGCACCCCAAGGATCAGCTGCACAATATTGGGGTCACATACAATCTTGATCATACATGGCGCGTTCCTGACGGCGTCACCGTCGCCAGGATCCTCAGCGCTTTCGCGGGACTGGTTGAGCGCAACGAGGTCCTGCGGACGACATACGACGGCATCGGGAATCGAAGCCGGCAGGCGCGCCAGATCATCCATCGAGCGCCCCGCGTAGAGTTACCGGTCCTCAGCTTCATCGGTGGAGACGGCCAGGGCCGTGCGGCAGAGGTCGCCGAGGAATACTGCACACGGGCGATGGACCTGGGAGAGCAGTTTTCCTGGCGGGCCGCGTTGATCGTTGTCGACGGTCGCCCCTCCCATATCGCGCTCTGCTTTCATCACATCGGCGTGGACCTGGCAGCGATCAGCCTCCTCAGAGAGGATTTTCAGCGCCTTCTGGAGGGCCGGCCCGGGCCGGTCAGGCCCGGCCCGCGGGAGATCGCGGAGTATCAGGGCTCCGATAGATGGCGACGCCGGAGCGAGCGAGTCGATCGCTATTTCAGTGAGGTATGGCGGCAGAGCGCTCGCTGGGAGGCCATCCCTCTGGAGGGCGAGGGCGCATCGCAGTGGATGGCCACGCTGAAGACCGGACTTACTCCCGGGACGCTGCAGCGACGCGCAAGTGAGCATGGTCTCAGCATCTCCAGCCTGCTGATGGGTGTCTTCACCAGAGCTCTGGCTCGTGCCGGCTCACTGATACAGCCGACGATCCAACTGATGTCGGCCAACAGGTTCGATCCCGCGCTCAAGCAGGCCGCCGCCAACCTCGGCCAGTTCGTCCCCGTTCTCCACCGCACCGATCCCACGGAGCGGCTCGGCGTCCATTGCCGACGCCTCTACCGGGAAACGCTGATCGCTTTCAGAAACGGCTGCTATGACATAGACCGGGTTCGATCACTCCGCGAGGAGGCGTACGGCGGTCGGCCGGACGACGATCCGGTGATCTATTTCAACTACGCAGAGGGGGATTCGCGTCGTCATGCCGACGACGATCTGGAAGTTGCGAGGCTGTCCTGGGGGGCCGTGCGCATCGCGGTAGAGCCAGGCTTCTATGGATACGTCTGGGGCGGAACCCACGTGTCGCTCATCCTGCGCTCATTCTGGCCACGATTCGACCGCCCCCAGGTTGAGGCAGTCATACGGGACATGCATGCCGAGTTGGTCAGAGTGATCGTCTCCGACCAGGAGTTGGACGCGTGATCCATCAAAGTCGGCACAGCCCCTGCATAGACGGGAGTATCAGGTGGAAGGTTTCAACGCCGCGATGTACGGCGAGCGGATAGCCGACGTCTATGATCAACACTTCTCGGTCGAGCCGGACCTTACGGCCAAGCAGTTGAACGTGCTGTCCAACCTCCACCAGAGCGGTCGCGTCCTGGAGGTCGGGGCCGGCACCGGCAGGATCGCCCTACCCCTGGCACTGGCAGGGAAGGACGTGCATGCCATCGATATCAGCCCGAAGATGCTTTCAGTTCTCAAGGAGAAGGCCGCCGCGCAGGCCGCCACACTGGAGATCGAGCTTCTGGACATCGCCGAGGAGGCCCCGGCAGGGAAATATGGTTTGATCACCTGCCTGTTCAACACCTTCTACATGCTGGGCGGGCATGATGAGCAGAGGCGCGCCCTGGAAAATCTTTCCTCGTGCATCAGCGAAGACGGCGTCCTCGTGATCGAGACGTGGCTGATGTCGGAGCGGCAGAAGCAGGACGAGAGTTTCACCCAGACTCTGCTCATCAGACGGATCCTGCCGGACGAAGTCGTGCTGTCGGCAATTCTTGTCGATCGAGAGGACTCGAGACTGGATATCGGCGACATTCACTTCACCAAGGACGGGATACGCCTCTTCCCACACCAAGCACATTACCTCACGCTTGAGGAAATGGACTCCCTGTGCAAGCAAGCCGGCTTTATCCTTCTCGATCGCTGGTCCGACTGGAACATGACGCCGTTCGCCGCCGGTCTCACAGACGTGATCTCCCTCTACCGCCTTGCACCCCGCACCATGGAGGACGATGTGTAGTCATGGTAGGTGTGCGCGCAGTCGCGCGGCACGGTGGTCAGGCGTCGAGGTAGCGCAGGATGGCCAGGACGCGGCGGCTGTAGCCGGGGTCGCGCGGCAGGTCGAGCTTGTCGGTGATGGCGTTGATGTGCTTCTCGACCGTGCTGAGCGACACGTGCAGGCGGGCGGCGATCGCCGTGTTGACGTAGCCCTGGGCGAGGTGCCGCAGCACCTCGGTCTCGCGCGGGCTCAACCGGCTCAGCGGGTCGGCGCGGGCGGTGCGGGCCAGGAGCCGGCGGACCACCTCCGGGTCCACGACCGTGCCGCCCGCGTGCACCCGCCCGAGCGAGTCCAGGAAGTCGCCCACCTCCGAGACCCGGTCCTTGAGCAGGTAGCCGAGCCCCTCGGTGCGGCCCCCGAGGAGGGTGGCCGCGTAGGTCGTCTCCACGTACTGCGACAGGACGAGCACGCCGACGTCCGGGAGGCGTTCGCGGATCTCCAGCGCGGCCCGCAGCCCCTCGTCGGTGTGCGTCGGCGGCATGCGCACGTCGACCACGGCCACGTCGGGGCGGTGCGCGCCGACGGCGTCGAGCAGCGCCTCGGCGTCGCCGACGGAGGCGGCGACCTCGTGCCCGGCGTCCTCCAGCAGCCGGCTCAGGCCCTCGCGCAGCAGCACCGAGTCGTCGGCCAGGATCACCCGCACGGCGTCTCCTTGGGCAGCGTCGCCGCGATCGTGGTCGGGCCGCCCGGCGGGCTGTCGACGCTGAACGTCCCGTCCAGCGCCAGGACCCGCCTGGCCAGGCCGGACAGCCCGCCGCCTGCGGGGTCGGCGCCGCCGGCGCCGTCGTCGGAGATCACCACGCTCACCGCCTCCTCGTCCTCGGTCAGCACGACGAGGACGTCGTGCGCGCCCGCGTGCTTGATCGCGTTGGTGATCGCCTCGCGGGCGACGAAGTACAGGGCCGTCTCGACCTCGCGCACCGGCCGCGCGGCCAGCCCGTAGTGCACGGTCACCGGTACGCCCGACCGCTCGGCCACGCCCGTGAGCGCGGCGCGCAGGCCCAGCTCGTCCAGGGCGGTCGGATAGATCCGCCAGGCGACGCTGCGTAGCTCGTCCAGGAGCCGGCGGGACTCGGCGTAGGCCTGGGCGACCAGCTCGCCGGTCCGGGCCGGGTCGGCGTCGTGCCGGGCGCGGCCGAGCAGCATGGCCAGCGCGACGCCCCGCTGCTGGACGCCGTCGTGCAGGTCGCGTTCGATCCTGCGCCGTTCGTCGTCCACGGCGCGGACGATGCCGGAGCGGGTCGCGGTCAGCTCGGCGATGCGCCGGCGCATCAGCTCCTGCCGGCCCGGCCCGAGGAAGTGGCCGGCCAGGCGGCGTTCGGCGGCGCCGGCGGCCAGCGCCGCGGGCACGGTCAGCGTCAGCAGGAGCGCCGCGGTCACCAGCCCGACGATCCCGCTGTCGGTGACCAGCCGCACGCCGGGCAGGTTGACGGCCACGGCCTCGCCCCGCCCGGTGGCCAGCGCCCACAGCCCGCCGGCCAGGAGCAGGCCGGACAGGAACAGCCCGGCCGCGAAGGCGTACCCCACGACGACGCCCAGGGCGGCGCGGGCGGCGAGGAAGCCGTAACCGCCGCTCGCCGGTTCGGTGTCGTGGTCGAGCCAGCGGGCCAGCCGGGCCCGCTCCAGCGACAGCAGCCGGGCCAGGCCGCGGCCGGCGGCGGGCCGCGCGGGCGGGATCAGCCGGGCCGGGACGGCCGCGCAGAGGAAAACCAGTTCCGCGATCCCGAGGGCCGCGCCCGCGAGCACCCCGGTCAGCGTGCGCGCGACCCGGTGACCTGGCACGGAGGTGGATGACATGGGGGAAGCCGGCACGGCCGCAGTCTAGGCGTCGCGCCGGCGCAGCACCGCGTGGCCGGCGGCCAGCGCCGCCGTGGTCCAGGCGAGCAGCCAGGCCAGCCCCTCCCCCGCCGGGTACGGGATCGGGCCCCCGGTGACGGTGTCGGCGCTCTCCATGAAGGCGAGCCCGGCGAACAGCGGCATGCGCAACGACGCCGCCAGCGCCGCGGAGCCGCCCGTCATCAGCAGGATCATCGGCACGCCCATGAGCAGCATGAACACCACGCTCAGCGTTCCGGCGGCGCTGCGCACGGCGGCGCCCACGCCGACGGTCATCACCGACACCAGGGCGAAGAACAGGCCCATGCGCAGGAGGTCGAGCGCGATCCGGTCCGGGGGCAGCGCCACGCGGGCGCCGAACACGTCGGCCGACAGCACCGCGGTGACGGCCGCGGTCGCCGCCGCCCCGGACAGCACTCCCGCGACGGCCGCCACCGGCGCCACCACCAGCGCCTTCGCGGCGAGCACCCGGCCGCGCACGGGCACGGCCTGGAGCGTGCCCCAGATGCCGCGCGAGGCGTACTCCGCGGTGATCACCAGCGTCGCCATCGCGGCCAGCGCGAACGGGACGAGCGCCGCGGCCGACACCACCGGCCCGCTGGCGGTGACGCTCGCGTCCCCGGCGGCGGCGCGCGCCAGGTCGGTGGCCTCGCCGGCGCCGACCGTCACCGCGCCGAGCACCGTCAGGGCCGCCGCGCCGGCCAGGCACCACCAGGTGGAGCGGACCGACCACAGCTTCACCCACTCGGCGCCGACCGCCCGGCCCAGCAGCACGACCCCGTTCACGCGGCCGTCCTCCTCATCGCCCACTCCACCGCTCACGCGCCCGTCCCCCTCGCTCACGCGCCGGTCCCCCTCGTCGCGTGGTCCACCGCTCACGCGCCGGTCCCCCTGGTCGCGTACTCCACGCTGCCGGCCGTCAGCTCCTGGTACGCCTGCTCCAGCGAGGCCTCGCGGGTACGCAGCTCGTGCAGCCGGATGCCAGCCTCGTACGCGAGGTCGCCGACGCGCTCGATCGTGGCGCCGGTCGCCACCAGTTCGTTCTCGCCGAGGCGCTCCACGGTGACGCCGGCCGCGGACAGCCGCGCGGACAGGTCGTCCGCGTGCGGCGTGCGGACGGCCACGGCCGTCAGGGCGCTGCCGGCGATCACCTCGGCCAGCGGCGCGTCCATGATCAGCCGCCCCCTGCCGATCACGACGAGGTGGTCGGCGGTGAGCTGCATCTCGCTCATCAGGTGGCTGGAGACGAACACCGTGCGCCCCTCGTCGGCCAGCGAGCGCATCAGGTGACGCACCCAGCGCACCCCCTCGGGGTCGAGGCCGTTGACGGGCTCGTCGAACATCAGCACCGCGGGGTCGCCCAGCAGCGCGGCGGCGATGCCGAGCCGCTGGCTCATGCCCAGCGACAGCGCCCCGGCCCGCCTGCGCGCCCCCTCCGCCATGCCGACCCTCTCCAGGACCTCCGCCACCCGGCCGCGCGCGATGCCGTTGCTGCGCGCCAGCGCCGTCAGGTGCGCGTACCCGCTCCTGCCGGGGTGCAGCGCCCGCGCGTCCAGCATCGCGCCGACCGTCCGCAGCGGGTTCCTGAGCTGGTGGTACGGGACGCCGCCGATCAGCGCGGTGCCCGCGGTGGGGCGGTCGAGGCCCAGGACGAGGCGCATCGTCGTCGACTTGCCCGCGCCGTTGGGCCCGAGGAACCCCGTCACGGCGCCGGCCCTGACCTCCAGCGACAGGTCGTCCACGGCCGTACGGTCTCCGTAGCGCTTGCACAATCCCTTGAGACTGATCACACCGGCTGAGGCTAGGTGGCCGTCCGGACGGCCACCATGGAGGCGAACCGTCGTCTTCTATGGCGGAAACCCGTAAAACGGCCGTGCCGGAGCGGAGTGAGCCGCCCGACCGGCGGTCAAAGAGCGCCGGTGCGCGGGGCCGCCCGGCAGTTGGTGTGGAGGTACCGCGCGACCCCGTCCTGGAAGTCATGGATCGCGACGGTCTGCGGGTCCTCGAGCGGGTCGTCCGAGGGCATCAGGAAGTGCGTCTCGCTCACCGGGAGCAGGTCGTGGGTGATCCGGTCGGGCCTGCCGGCGAAGCGGGCGTTCACCGGGTCCATGACGAGGGTGAGGCGGAGCCGCCCGTCTTCGGCGTGGACCTCGTAGCGGGAGCCGGGCCGCTCGTAGACGCCCTCGTACCGGGACGGGTCGAGCCTCAGCGAGGGATCCGGCTCGGGCAGGTCCGGGATCGTGACGGCTCCGAGGCCGGCCAGGATCTCGTTGAACACCTTCTTGTAGAAGCTCTCGCGGGGTCCTCCGTTGGTCAGCATCGTGAGCGCGACACCGGAGTCCGGCAGGATCCGCAGGCGGGCGTTCTGGCCGATGGTGCTGCCGTCGTGCGCGTACACGGTCTCGCCGTGCCAGTCGCACACGACGAGCCCGAGGCCCCATTCCGGCCCGAACATGTACGGGTCGGGCACGGCGACCCGGGAGGTCATCATCTCCCGCACCGCCGCGGCCGAGACGATGCGCGTGCCGTCGGCCGCCCTGCCCTCGTGCAGGAGGACGTGCGCCATCGCCAGCACCTCGGGGACGGTGGAGGCGATGTTGCCGCCGGGCCCGAAGGCGCGGGGCAGGTGGCTCAGCGGCGAGACGACCGGCCCCTCGTCGAGCGAGCGCAGGATGTGCCCGGTCGCGGCCCGGTCCGGGTCCACGTCCTCGTGCCGGCTGCTCGTGGCCGTCAGTCCGAGGGGGCCGAAGAGGCGGTCGCGCATGACGGCGTCCCACCCCTTGCCGTCGATCACCTCCATGACGCGGGCGAGGATCGCGTAGCCGAGGGCCGCGCTGTAGCCGTGGGTGCGGCCCAGGGGGTGGACCTGGGGCGCTGCTGCGATGCCGGCCACCATGCGCGCGTACACGTCGTCGCCCTCGCCGGGGTCGCCGTAGTCCTCCTCGATGCCGTTGGTGTGGTTGAGCAGGTGGCGCGGCGTGACCTCGGCGGTCGTCACGGGGTCGGCGACCGCGAAATCGGGCAGGTACGCGCGCACCGGCTCGTCCAGCCCGGCCTTGCCCTCGTCGACGAGCTGCATGAACGCGAGCGCGGTCCAGGTCTTGGTCATGGAGCCGAGCTGGTAGACGGTGCCGGTCGTCGCCGGCTCGCCCGTGAGCACGTTCGTCACGCCGGCGGCGAGGCCGGTGATCCGCCCGTCGTGGAGCACGCCGATCGCCGCGCTCGGGATCCGGTACTCGGCCAGGAGCTCGGTGACCCGTCCCCGGACCTGTTCCACGTCGAAGGTCTCTGCCATCGGGGCCCTTCCCGGGCTACTTGGAGAGGCCGACCGCGTTGGCGGCGTCGGCCTCGAAGTACTCCGTCACGGCGAAGGGCCCGGTGGGCCCCTCGAAGATGTCCCTGACGCTGTCGATCGAGTCGTGGACGACGACGTTCACCGCCTTGGTGCCGTCGCCGCCGGCCACGGCCAGGACCCACCTGGCTCCCTTGGGCAGCCGGGCGTGCGCCTCCTTGAGCGCGGCCCAGAACCCGTCCTCGTCGGAGATCGTGGAGATCGCCATCACGTGCATCGTCGCTTCCTCCTCTGACGCCTTCCCGGAGTTTCCGGATGGCGAAAAGCTACATTGCGTTTCCTGGAGCGTCAACGTATCAACCCTTTGAAACCAGCGTCTATGCAGGTGAATTCGCACAATCGTTGCAACCGCCTTGCTGGGAAATGCAACCCGCACTCGTCGTTCGTTGCAATGTAATGTGGATGAACGCGACCACGTCGACCCGCAGGAGGCCGGCCGATGCCCGGAGCCAGACTCACCCACGAGGACCGCCGGCTGATCGCGGCCTGGCTCGCCGAAGGGCTCGGGTACGCCGAGATCGCCAGGCGCCTCGGCCGGCCGACCTCCACGATCAGCCGGGAGGTCGCGCGCAACGGCCTACACGGCGGCTACCTCGCCGACCGCGCCCAGCAGGCAGCCGGACGGCGCGCCCGCCGGCGCGGGCCGACCGGCGAGCCACAGGGGGAGCCGCCGATCGACGGACGGCCGTCCGAGGAGGTGCGCGCGTTCGTGGACGAGCTCGCGGTCCTGCTGGCCGGCACCGGGCTGACCCGGATGGCGTCCCGGGTGTTCGCCTGCCTGATCACCTCCGACGCGGGGAGCCTGACGGCGGCCGAGCTGGTACGCCGGCTCCAGGTCAGCCCGGCGTCGGTGTCCAAGGCCATCGCCGCCCTGGAGGCGATCGAGCTGCTCCGGCGCGAACCGGACTCCCGGGGACGGCGCGAGCGGTACGTCGTCGGCGACGACGTGTGGCGACGGGCGTGGAGGGCCGACACCGGAGCGCACGCCGAGGTGGCCAGGGCCGCCCGGCGCGGCGTCGACGTCTTCGGCGCCGGCACGCCCGCCGCGATCCGGCTGGGCCGGATGGGCCGGTTCTTCGCCCAGATCAGCGAGCAGATGGACGGCGGCGGTCTGACCGAGGCCGTCGTGCTCGACACGCTGACGGTGCTCGCCGCGCTCGTGCACGCCGGCCGGCCGGTCACCGGGGAGGAGCTGGCCGCGGCGCTGGACTGGCCGCGCGGGCGCGTCGCCGCCGCCGTGGACGCGGCCGGACGCCGCCCGATCATCGCCGATCCGCTCGCGCTGGAGCGCACCGAAGCCGGCGCGTACACCGTCACGGCCCGGCCGGACCGCCTGAGCCCGGCCCAGCGCGAGGCCCTGCCCGGCCCCGCATGCCGCTGCTCCTGATCGCTACCCGGCCGGACGGGAGCGGTCCTGATCGATCCCCGGCCGGACAAGAGCGGTCTTAATCCGTCCCCGGCCGGACGAGAGCGGTCCTGATCCGTCCCCGGCCGGACGAGAGTAGTCTTGATCGGTCCCCGGCCGGACGAGAGGCTGCCCCATGACCTTCCCTGACCTGGCGGAGCTGCGCGAAGGCTCGCGCCGGCGGGCCGCCGCCCGCCCCCGCGGCCCCGAGCTGGCCCGCGTGGAGGACCTCCGCGGGCCGGGCGGGCTGCCGCTGCGCCACTATCGGCCGTCGGAGCAGGCCCGGCCGCTGGTGGTGTTCGCGCACGGCGGCGCCTTCGTCATCGGCGACCTCGACACCCACGACCGCACCTGCCGGCGCATCGCCGACGCCTGTGACGTCGAGGTGCTGGCCGTCGACTACCGGCGCGCCCCCGAGCACCCGTACCCCGCGGCCGTCGAGGACGTGACCGCCGTGCTGCGCTGGGCGCGGCCCGCGGCGGTGGCCGGTGACAGCGCCGGCGGCTACCTGGCGACCATGGCGTGCCTGCGGCTGCGCGACGCGGGCGAGCCGCTGCCCGCCCTGCAGGTCCTCATCTGCCCCAACACCGACCTGACGCTCTCGCAGCCGAGCGTCGCCGAGAAGGGCACGGGTCACTCGCTGGACGCCGACTTCCTCATGTGGGCCGTCGCGCTGTGGACGCCCGACCCGGCCGGCCGCGCGCACGCCAGCCCGCTGCTCACCGCCGACCTGTCCGGCATGCCGGACACGCTCATCGTGACCGCCGAGCACGACGCGCTGCGCGACGAGGGCGACGCCTACGCCCGCCGGCTGGCCCAGGCCGGCGTACGCGTGCGGCACCGGCAGGAGCCGGGCCTGGAGCACGGCTTCATCCAGAACATGGACCTGACCTCGGCCGAGGCCGCCGCCGCCCACGACCGCCTGTTCGCCGACATCGCCGCCCTGATCCCCCGGTGACGGCGGACCGCTAGGAGCCCGGCCCCCGGACGGACTGCCAGACCCGCTCGGGCAGCAGCCTGGCGGCTTCGTCGAGGTCGATGCCGGGCACACCGGCCAGCCAGCGGCGTACGGTCTCCGCGACCGGCCCGATCACCAGCATCTCGATGAGCGCGGGCGGCAGGTCCTGGATGCGGCCCGCCGCGACGTGCGGGGCGAACCACGCGGCGATGGCCTCCATCCGCTCCGCCTTGCCGGCCCGCATCCGCTCGGCGTGCGGAAGGACGTGCCCCGCGTGCGGCGACACCAGCAGGAAGTGCGCCCGCGCCCGGTGCTCGGCGGCCCAGCGCAGGTAGCCGACGACCATGGCGCGGATGCCGGTGCGGGCGGTGCGCGTCGCGCGCAGGGCCGCGACGAGGTGGTCGAGCAGGTCGGCCATGCAGCGGCTCCACACCTCCGCGGCCAGGATGTCGAAGCTGCCGAAGTGGTGGTAGAGGCTGCCCACGCTCACGCCGCTGGCCTCGACGACGGCGGTCAGCGTGAAGCGCTGGGGGCCGCCCTCGGCGTAGACCGCCATCGCGGCCTCCACCAGTTGCTCGACGGTCTCCCGGCCGCGCGCCTGCTTCGCTGACTTCACGCCACCTCTTTACCGGGGACGGCGGCCGATTGACAACCAGAGCGCTGATCTAAAAAACTCTTCTAGAAAAATTCTCTAGATAGGGTACGGCCCGCCGCCCGGGGGGCGGGTCCGCCGAGGAGGGCTGCGATGTCCGGACGAGACCGCGAGACGCACGACGACCAGCCCCCAGGACGCCTCCTGGCACCGCCCCGACGCGTCGGGGCACCGTCCGGACACGTCGCGCCGCCTCCCTGGCCCGTACCGCCGTCTCGCGGACGCGTCGCACCGCCTCTCGGACGCGTCGCGGCGCCTCCCGGACGTCACGCGCCACCTCGGGGACGTTACGTGCCGCCGTCCGAATGCATGGCGGCGCCTCTCGGACGCGTCGCGCCACCTCGGGGACGTTACGCACCGCCGTCCGAAGGCGCCGCGCCACCTCCCGGACGCGACGCGCCACCGTCCGCATGCGTCGCGGTGCCTCTTGGGCGGGTCGCGGCGCCGGCCGCCGGTGGGGTCCCGGGATCGCGCCGCGGGTGGTGGGCGAGACCGGTGACGCCCTGCCGGCCGTGCCGCTCCATGCCGGGGGCCGCGGCCGGGCAGAGGAGCCGGTGACCGCCGTGATCCATGCTCTGCGCGCGGGCGACTCGCCCGAAGTGGGCCCGTACCGGCTGGTGGGGCGGCTGGGCGGCGGCGGGATGGGAGAGGTGTTCCTGGGCCGCTCGCGCGGCGGGCTCCCGGTCGCGGTCAAGGTGGTGCGCCCGGACCTGGCCGGGGACGCGGAGTTCCGGCGCCGCTTCGCCCAGGAGGTGGAGGCGGCGCGCAAGGTCGGCGGCTTCTACACCGCCCAGGTGATCGACGCCGACACCTCCGCCGCGCGGCCGTGGCTGGCCACCGCCTACATCCCCGGACCGTCCCTGGAGGAGGCGGTGAGCCGCCACGGCCCGCTGCCGGTCGCGTCGGTCGCCGTCCTGGGGGCGGGTCTGGCCGAGGGGCTCGCCGCCGTCCACGCCTGCGGGCTCGTGCACCGCGACCTCAAGCCGGGCAACGTGATCCTGGCCGAGGGCGGTCCCCGCCTCATCGACTTCGGCATCGTCCGGGCCCTGGACCGCGTCAGCCAGACCCATTCGCGCATGGTGGTGGGCACTCCGGCGTTCATGTCGCCCGAGCAGGCCCGCGGCCACGCGGTCGGGCCGCCGTCCGACGTGTTCGCGCTCGGCAGCGTGCTGGCCTACGCCGCGACCGGGCGCAGCCCCTTCGGCACCGGCCACGGCGAGGCGCTCGGCTTCCGGATCGTGCACGAGCAGCCCGACCTGTCCGGGATCCCGGACGACCTCGCCGGCCTGATCACCGCCTGCCTGGACAAGGAGCCGGCCGGGCGCCCCGGGGTGTCCGCCGTCATCGACCGGCTCGCCGGACCCGCCGCGGACGCGCCGTGGTGGCTTCCCCTGGACGTCACGAGGATGATCACCGAACGGGAGACGGCCATCCTCACCCCGCCCCCGGCCACGTCGCGCACGCCGACGGAACCGCGGGCCCCGGCCCGGAGGAGGAGGCCGCCGTGGCAGGCCACCGGCGCCGCGCTGGTGACGCTGTCCCTGCTCGCCCTCGCCGTCGGCGGCCTGGGCGACGGGTTCGACTCCGTGCTCAGGGCGGTCGACGGCACGCCGTTCGAGGAGGTCTTCGACGAGTCGCCGGGGCTGCGGGACGAAGGCGTCACGGTGGTCGTCGTGCTGACCGTCCTCACGCTCCTGAGCTGCTGCTGCGTCCTTGGAGCGCTGACCGCCAAGGTGACCGGACGGGCCGTCGCCCCCGTGGCCCGGGTCATCGGCAGCACCCTGCGCACCACCGTGGTCACCGCAGCCTGCCTCGCGGGGCTGGCCGCGCCGCCCTTCGCCTGGACCGGGCTGACCAGCCTGCTGGGCGAGTGGATGTCGCCGATGACCGCGCTGTGGGTCGCGCTGGCCGCCGTCGCCGTCGCCCTGGTCATCGCGCTCGGCTGGAACGCCGAGGCTTCGAAGGCCGGCGAGGCCGAGACCGTCGAAGCAGGCGGCGCGAGGCGGTGAGGGCGGGCGACGCGAGGCGGTGAGGGCGGGCGACGCCGCGGCCGGACAGCGCCGGTCAGTCCGGCCGCGGCTTCTGCCCGACCTGGTCGACGACGCCCACGGCGGTGCGGGTGAAGATGTTCCAGACGGCTCCCTTCTCGATGCTCCACTCCAGCCGCGGGGGTTGAGGCGTGCTCGTCCCGTCCTCACCGGTGTACGCCTCGACGCCGGGCCGCGGGGACATCTCGTCGTGGTCGGCCACCGCCGTCTCACGCCGCTGCCGGTAGGCGTACGTCGCCGGGTCCAGCAGGATCTCCACCTCGCGCCAGCCGTCGGCGACGCGGGAGACCGACAGCGCCGGGCGGCCCTCGGCGTCGGTGGCGGACTCGTCCACCGTCACACCGGGGACCTTGGCCAGTGCCCGGTAGATCGCGGCCTCCTGCGCCGGAGGGACGATGCTCTGTTCGAGCGTCACGGCGAACCGCTCGAAGAGGTAGGCGTCGTCGATCGGCTTGCCGCCTCCGTGGATCTCACGGAACCTGGCCAGGAGCGCGTCGGGGTCCGTGGGCAGGGCCGTCAGGAGGGCGTAGGTGTTCTCCGGCGTCCGCACACCGGGGTCGCTGGTCGTCAGCTTGCCGTTCACCATGTAGCCGATCCGCCTGCCGTCGGCGCGCGTCCAGATGTCATCGACGTCGGTTCTCAGCGGCGTGCTCGGGGTGAACCGCGCGCCGGGCTGCATGCCCTTGAAGAAGTGGCCCTGCCTGCGGATCTCGGTGTAGATCCACTGGTCGTCGCGGGGTGGCGTGAAGTTCTTCTCCTGCACGGCCGCGGCGATCCTCGTCAGCACCACCTGGGCGTTGGCCGGGGGCAGGCTCCGCTCCCCGCCGGCCACGGTCTGGACCACGGTCGCCCCCGTGGCGATCACCACCGTGGCGGCGGCCAGCGCCAGCGCCCGCACCGCCCACCGGCGCCTCCCGCGGGGCGGCCCGGCGGCCCGGGCCAGCAGGGCGGCCCGGGCCGCGGCCCGGACGTCGGCAGCCGGCGGCGCCGGCCGCTCCCAGCACTCGCGCAGCGTCTCGATGTCGTTCATCACGCGTCCTCTCCGAGAGCGGCCTGGATCTTCTTGCGGGCCCGGTGCAGCCGGGAACGCGCCGTGCCCGCCGGGATGCCGAGCGCGTTGCCCGCCTGCTCCGAGGTGAGCTCGGCCCAGGCGACGAGGAGCAGCACGTCCCGGTCGCCGTCGGCGATCTCGGCCAGTGCCGCGGCGAGCCTGCCTGTGCGGGCCCCCGCGTCGACCGCTCCCGCGACCCGCTCGGCGTGGTCCTCCGCCGGGTCGTCCGCGCCCGCCCTGGCCAGCGCCCGGTACTGGCGTACCTCGGCGCGGCGGTGGCGGGCGATGAGATTGGACGCTATGCCGTACAGCCAGGGCCGCGCGTCGGGGTGCGACACGTCGTAGCCGGTGCGCTTGTCGAAGGCGATCAGGAACGTCTCCGCGGCCACGTCGTCGGCCAGGCCGCCGCCGAGCCTGCGCGCGGCGTAGGCGTGGATGCCGGCGTAGTGGCGGTCGAAGATGGCGGCGAAGCGCTCGGGGTCGTGCCAGGACTGCTCGATGATCACGACGTCCGCGTCCTGCGCCGGCAGCGCACGCGGCATCGCGGTCACCTCTTGATCCTCTGGTTCATGACCTCCTTTCGCCGAACCCGGGGCGGGTGTTCGCGGGGAGCTCCTCGCCCCGGGGCTCAGAGCGCCGCGGCGGCGCGGTCGGCGACCGGCCGGCGGCGCAGGGAGGCGTCGGTCAGCACCCGCGGCCGCCACGCCCCGTCGGCCTGGTAGAGGTCCGCGCCCGGCGGCACGATCGCGTCGATCCGGTCCAGCGTCTCGTCGTCCAGCGTCAGCGACGCTCCCTTGAGCAGCGACTCCAGCTGGTCCATGGTCCGCGGCCCGATGATCACCGAGGTGACGCCCGGATGCGCCACCGGGAACGCCACGGCCAGTTCCGGCAGCGAGCAGCCGATGCTCTCGGCCACGGCCGCCAGCTCCTCGACGGCGTCGTACTTGGCCGCGTTGCCCGGCAGCGCCGGGTCGAAGCGGGCGGGCGCGAGCGCGGCCCGGCCCGTGGACAGGTCCGCCGCGCGGCCCTTGCGGTACTTGCCCGTCAGGAAGCCCGACGCCAGCGGGCTCCAGGTCAGCACGCCCATGCCGTACCTCTGGCAGAGCGGCAGCACCGCCGTCTCGACCCCGCGGCGCAGCAGCGAGTACGGCGGCTGCTCGGTGCGGAAGCGCATGAGGCCGCGCCGCTCGGCGACGTGCCGCGCCTCCACGATCTCCTCGACCGGGAACGTCGAGCAGCCGAACGCGCGGATCTTGCCCTCGCGCACGAGGTCGGTCAGCGCCCACAGCGTCTCCTCCAGGTCGGTCCGCTCGTCGAAGCGGTGCACCTGGTACAGGTCGATCCAGTCGGTGCCCAGGCGGCGCAGGCTGGCCTCGACCTCCCGGACGATCCAGCGGCGCGAGGCGCCCCCGCGGTTGGGGCCCTCACCCATCGGGAAGTACACCTTGCTGGCCAGCACCACGTCGTCGCGGCGGCCCTTCAGCGCCTTGCCGACGATCTCCTCCGACTCGCCCGCCGAGTACATGTCGGCGGTGTCGACGAAGTTGACGCCGCGGTCGAGCGCGGTGCGCACAATGCGGACGCACTCGTCGTGGTCGGGGTTGCCGACGGCGCCGAACATCATGGTGCCGAGGCAGTGGACGCTCACCTCGATGCCGGTGCCGCCGAGGACGCGATAACGCATGCACGTGCTCCTTGTACGCAGAAGGGGGGATCCCGGCCCGGTCCCGACGCGGCCGGACGCGTCGCACGCTAGCCCCTAGAGGCGGCTCTAGGTCAACCTCCGCCGATCACTATGCTGGCCCGCATGCCGGATTCCGAAGCCTCCGGGCTCACGATCGGCCAGGTCTCCGAGCGGACCGGGCTGAGCGTCCACGCGCTGCGCTTCTACGAGCGGGAGGGCATCCTCGCCCATCCGGTGCGTCGGGCGGCGGGCGGGCGGCGCGTGTACGCCGAGCGGGACGTGGAGTGGCTGTCCGTGTGCGTCGTCCTGCGCGCCTCCGGCATGCCGCTGCCGGACATCCGCGCCTACACCGACCTCGTGCGCCAGGGGCCGGGCAACGAGGAGCAGCGCCTCGTGCTGATGCGCCGGCACCAGGAGCGGGTGCTCGAACAGATGGCGCGCCTCAGCGAGAGCTACGACCTGATCAGCTACAAGGTGCGGCTGTACGAGGACGTGGTGGAGCAGGCCGGCGAGGCGCACGCGTGCTGACGGCCGCGTGGCGCACGAGCCGCGAGTCCGCCGCCTGGGGAACGGCGGGTCAGCCGCACTCGGGCATGAGGGCGGCCGTCTGCTCCGGCGTCAGGGGCGGGGCGGGCAGCGGACCGGTCCGCGCGGCCGAGGAGGCGCGCAGGCCGTCGAGCGTCAGCGCGAGGTGGCGGCGCCAGGCCCCGGGCGCGACGCGGAACGTCGCCCGTACCGTCGCGGCGATGCCCCAGGTCACGAACGCCATGTCCTCCAGCGTGACGTCCGCGCGGAGTTGCCCGGACGCGTGGGCGCGAGCGACGATGCGCCGCATCAGGCTGTAGCCCCCGGCGGATTCGCCCGCGGCGGCGCCGCGGACGGCGACGTCGTTGTAGCCGAGGTCGGCCGCCTGCAGCTCGCACACGCCGGTCAGGAACGCGACGAACCCCTCCCAGGCGTCGTCGGCGGCCAGCGCCTCCTCGGCGAGCCGGGCCACCACGGCCGTCCGGTCCTCGAACACCGCGTCGACCAGCGCCTGCCGGGTGGGGAAGCGGTTGTAGAGGGTGCCGATGCTGACGCCTGCCGTGCGGGCGATCTCCTCCAGCGGCACGTCGAGCCCCCGGTCGGCGAACAGCGACCTGGCCGCCCGCAGGAGGCGCTCGCGGTTGTGCACGGCGTCCTTGCGCATGGACCCGATCCTAACGAAGGTGAGGCGCCTCTCAGGTTGCGCCCGGCGGCCGGTGCGGAGCCCTGGACGGGCGGTGCGGAGCCCCGGCGGGCGTGAGGGCCGGCCCCGGCGGGCGGGAAGGTCAGCGCCGGCCGTACTTCTTGTGGACGGCCTGCTTGCTGACGCCGATCGCGTCGGCGATCTGCGCCCAGGGCAGCCCGGCCACCCTCGCCCTGCGCACCTGCACCGCCTCCATGCGCTCGATCTCGTGGCGCAGCGCCGTGGTGGCCTGCAGCGCCACCAGCGGGTCGTCGTCCTGCGCCTGCCGCATGAGGGAAGCCAGGTCGTTCGTCATGCCCCAACCGTAGAGGAACCCGCCGGGAAACCTCTCATCCGTCAGCCGTACATCTTGGCCAGCTCGGCGACCGCCTCGCTCATCAGCTCGCGCAGCTCCGGCGGCCCCACCACCTCGACGAGCGCGCCCATGCGCAGCAGCAGCCAGCGGGCGTGCCGCAGCGACTCGACGGGGACGGTCATGGTGCGCCAGCCGTCGGCGTCGGCCGGGCCGGCCTCCTCCATCGCGGCGGCCACGACGTCGCTTCCCAGCGTGTACGAGAACAGGCCGTCGGCGCCGGGGGCCAGCCTGACGACGGCCTCGGCGGTGTACATGCGCTCGCGGAACTCCTTGGCGTAGGCGTGCCAGAACTCCGTCAGGTCGAACCCCTCGGGCCGCTCGAACCGGCCGGGAAGCGTCTCCAGCGTCAGGATCCGCGCGACGCGGTAGGTGCGCGGCGTCCCGCCGGGCGGTGCGGCGATCAGGTACCAGGAGCCGCCCTTCAGGACCAGCCCGTAGGGGTGGACCATCCGCTCGACCTCCTGGTTGCCCCAGCGCCGGTAGGTCATCCGGATCGGCCGCAGGTCCCACACGGCCTCGGCCACGGCGCTCAGGTGGGGGGCCTCGTCCGGGCCGCGGTACCAGCCCGGCACGTCGAGCAGGAAGCGCTCGCGCATGCGGGAGGCGTACGAGCGGGGCTCGGGCGGGAGGGCGGCGAGCAGCTTCAGCTCGGCGGTGGCGGCCACGTCGGCCAGGCCCAGCTCGGCGGCCGGGCCGGGCAGGCCGGCGAGGAACAGCGAGGACGCCTCCTCGGCGGTCAGGCCGTTCAGGCGGGTGCGGTAGCCGTCGAGGAGCTGGTAACCGCCGGCCGGGCCGCGGTCGGCGTAGACGGGCACGCCGGCGGCGGACAGCGCCTCCACGTCGCGGTAGACGGTGCGGACGGACACCTCCAGCTCCTCGGCCAGCTCGGGGGCGGTCATGCGCCCGCGCGTCTGCAGGAGCAGCAGGAGGGACAGGAGGCGGCTGGCGCGCATGCCGCCAGTCTAGGGACGGGCGGCGCCACGTGCGGGTCCCCGCGAGCGTCAGCTGAACTGCTGCCAGCCGAGCCGGATCACCATGGCCACGACGACGACCAGCAGCACGATCCGCACGAACCCGGTGCCGCGCCGCATCGCCATCCGCGCCCCGACCTGCGCGCCGGCGATGTTGCACACCGCCATGCCGAGCCCGAGCCCCCACAGCAGGTGTCCCTGCCAGGCGAAGACGAACAGCGCGCCCAGGTTCGTCCCGGTGTTGATGATCTTCGCGGACGCCGACGCGGAGATGAAGTCGAGGCCGAGGATCGTGGTGAACGCGATGATGAGGAACGTCCCGGTGCCGGGGCCCATGATGCCGTCGTAGAAGGCGATGCCGACGCCGGCGACCGTCACGGCGGCCGCGATCCGGCCGCGGGTCCGCAGGTGGGGCCGCGGCACGGAGCCGAGCGCCGGCCGTAACGTCACGAAGGCGGCCACGCTCAGCAGCACGGCCATCACGACCGGCCGCAGCACCTCGGCGGAGATGGCGGCGGCGGCCGAGGCGCCGAGGCCGGCGCTGAGCACGGCGAGCCCGGCGCCGGGCAGCGCCACCTGGCGGTCCAGCTTGGTGGTACGGGCGTAGGCCACGGCGGCGGACGCCGTCCCGAACACGGACGACAGCTTGTTGGTGGCCATGGCCTGGACGGGCGGCACCCCGGCCACCATCAGCGCCGGGAGCTGGAGCAGCCCGCCGCCGCCCACGACGGCGTCGACCCACCCCGCGCCGGCCGCGGCCACCAGCAACACGAGCACCTGTTCCAGTGGCACGCCACTCCCCTGACCGACGACTCGACCCAGATCAACCCAGACGAGGGTATACGTCGGCTTTTATCCGCTTCTGCCCTCCCCCAGGCGCGGACACGGAGGACGCGAACGGCATGAAGCCCGGCGCGCGGCGCCAGGAAGGCGACGGCCGCGCACCGGGCCCGGGCGAGCTCTCAGCCCTCGGCCATCTCCTTGGCCTCGCGGCCGTGGACGATGAGCGCGTACAGCACGACCATGTCCACCGCGATGACGACGAGCGACCACCAGGGGTTGACGGCGATCCAGATGAGCTGCGTGATCGCGTTGAGCATGACGAGGACGACCGCGACGACGCGCGCCCACGTCTGCCCGACCATCAGGGCGACGCCGACCACGAACAGCAGGATGCCCAGCAGCAGGTGCACCCATCCCCAGCCCGTGAGGTTGAACAGGAACAGCCGCCGGGCCGTCTCGACGTAGAAGTCGCCGCTGAAGATGGCGTACAGGCCGGAGATCACGTTGAACAGGCCCGACATGATGATCATGATGGCCGCGAACCACACCCAGCCCACCCAGCCGGTGACGTGGTGCCGCGCTTGATAGGTCATGGCGAATCCCCCCGAAAGACTGCCTTAAGCCACACTCCATCAGCGACAGCGTGGAGTGCGTTATATACCGACAGTACTGATATAGGGGCGCATGAGGCTCTTGCTGCGGTAAATGTTGTGGCTGCGGCTCTTGGTGCCAGGTGGACCGCCGCGCGGGCCGGTCAGGCGTCCTGCTCGTTCAGGGGGGCGGTGAGGGCGTGGTCGACCGTGGCGTGGATGCGCAGCACGTCGGCCGTGCCGGTGATCTCCAGGAGGCGGGCCGGCGCGGGCCGCATCCCGGCCAGGTGCAGGCTGCCCCCGGCATCGCGGAGGAGGGCGTCGGCCGTGATGAGCACGCGCAGGCCGGGGCTGGCCATGAACGGCATCTCGCTCAGGTCCAGCACCAGCCGCTCCCCCGCGCCGGGGCACGCGTCACGGATGAAGTCCTCGAGCTGGTCGGCGGTCACGGCGTCCACCTCGCCGCCGACGACGATCACGCTCGCGCCGGGCAGCCGCCGCGTGGTGAGGGTCAGCATGGTCATCGGGGTCCTCGCGCTCTGCCGGTCGTCTACAGGGTCTGGTGGAGCATGGCCAGCAGGCGGCGCAGCTGGGCGGGCACCCCGCTCACCGTGGCCGCGCCCTCGCGGACGAGCCCGAGCAGCACGCGTACACCGGAGACGTCGACGAACGACAGCCGCGCCGCGTCGATCACGAGGCTCCCGCCGAACCCGGCGGCCTCGCGCAGGACGCGCGCCAGGGCGGGACTGTTGGTGCGATCGACCTCGCCGACGAGCGCCACCGACGGCGCGCCGGGGCGCTCGGCCGAGGTGACGCGCAGGAGCTCGTCGGCGTACAGGACCCGATCGCCTGCCGGGGTCTCGCCCCGCAAGCGCGAGGCGTCGTCCTTGAGCACGTCGTCACCTCCCTTGCCGGTCGCCCTTCTCACGGGAGATCGCCGACCTTCACGGCGCTTCTTGTAGCCCCCAAGGGTAAGCGTGTATGAGAATACAGGAAAGATTTTTCGCTATAAAATCTTGTGCGACATCCAGCCGGGCCCCGTCTCCGCCCGGGCCTACGGAGTGAGTTTCATGGGCAACAGCACCGGCGGCCAGTCCCGCTGGACCTTTCTCACCAATCACGCGCGCGTGCTGGTGGAGATCGCCCGCAATCCCGAGGTGCGTGTGCGCGAGATCGCCGCGACGATCGGGATCACCGAGCGGTCGGCGCAGGGCATCGTCACGGACCTGCGGGAGGCGGGCTATCTCAACCCCGTCCGCGTGGGCCGGCGCAACCACTACAGCATCAACGCCGACCGGCGCTTCCGGCACCACACGGAGGCCGACATGCCGGTGCGGGTGCTGATCGACATGTTCACCGACCGCGACGACCCGGGCACTCCCGGCTGAGCACGCGGACGGGCCCGCCCGCACGGAGGGGGGACCGTGCGGGCGGGCCCGAGGCCGGAGACGTTCAGGCGGCGGTGGTGAAGCGGACCGGCATGTGCTTGACGCCGTTGATGAAGTCGGAGCGCATCCGCCGGACCGGCCCGGCGTGCTCGGCCGCCGGGAAGCGGCGCAGCAGCTCCCTGATCATGCAGGTGATCTGCAGCCGCGCCAGGTTGGCGCCCAGGCAGAAGTGCGGGCCGCCGCCGCCGAACGTCACGTGGTCGTTGGGGTCACGCCGGATGTCGAAGGTGTACGGGTCGGGGAAGACGGTCTCGTCCCGGTTGGCCGACATGTAGAACGTCACCACCTTCTCCCCCTCGGCGATGCGCTGCCCGTGCAGCTCGGTGTCGCGCGTCGCGGTGCGCCGGAAGTTGTGGATGGACGACCCCCAGCGCAGGAACTCCTCGGTGGCGGTGTGCCAGAGCTTGTCGTCGCCCAGGCCGGCCGACAGCTCGCGGTAGCTGTCCGGGTGGTCGATGAGGGCGTTCATGGCGTGGGCGATGAGGTTGCGGGTCGTCTCGTTGCCCGCGACGCAGAGGATCACGAAGAACGCGTCGATCTCCTCGCGGGTCAGCCGGTCGCCGTCGATCTCCGCCTCGACCAGGCTGGTGAGGATGTCGTCGCGCGGGTGCTTGCGCCGCTGCTCGACCAGGCCGTCGCAGTACTGGAAGATCTCCGCGGCGGCGATCTCGCCGTCCTCGGGGGTCGTGCGGAAGTCGGGATCCTGGAAGCCGACCATGCGGTTGGACCACTCGAAGATCATCGCGTGGTCCTCCTCGGGAACGCCGATGAGGTCGCAGATCATCTGCAGCGGGAGGTACTCGGCGACGTCCGTGACGAACTCGACCTCGCCGCCCTTGTCGAGGACGCCGTCGGCGATGCGCTCGGCCCGGCGCCGCACCTGGTCCTTGAGCCGGGCGATCGTCCGCGGGGTGAAGCCGGCGCTGACCAGGCGGCGGTAGCGGGTCTGTTTGGGCGGGTCCATGTTGAGCAGCATGAGGCTGGCGACCTCGATGAACTCCGGGGTCTGGTCGCGCAGGAACGCGGTGCCGACCTCGGTGGACCACGTGCGGGTGTCCCGGCTGATCGCCTTGACGTCGTGGTAGCGGGTCACGGCCCAGAAGCCGGTGTCGCCGGGGATGTCGTGCCAGTAGACGGGGGCGTTGCGGCGGAGGTAGGCGAACTGCTCGTGCGGTACTGCTTGCTCCCAGGCGTCCTCTAACAGGTTGATCCGCATGGGTGCTCCCCTTTCGGCGCGAGTCGGGAGAGGTCGTGGTCGTGCGGTGGGCCGTCCGGGAGGCCGAGCAGGTCGCGCAGGCCCTCGACGACGGCCCGGGTCTCGACCGCCGGCGGGTCGAGACGGTGCTGCACCGCGCAGCCGATCAGCACCCCGAGCACGGCCGTGGCCGTCCGCTCGGGCGGGCGCCGCAGGGGCACCCCCGCCGCGTCGGCCCAGTCGGCCAGCCCTTCGGCCAGCCGGGCGCGGATGCCGGCGTACCTGCGGGCGAGGGGCTCGCCGATCTCGGGATCGCGCGCGCCGTGCAGCCACAGCTCCATCTCCAGCAGGAGCCAGGACGCACCACGATCACCGTCGTCGCGGGTGAGCACCTCGAACAGGGCCGCCAGCCGCTCGTCGAGCACGGTGACGTCCTCGAACCCGGCGAGCAGCTCGGCGGCGGTCTGGTCCTTCCACACCTCCAGCAGGGCCAGCAGCAGTCCCTCCTTGCCGCCGAAGTGGTTGTAGAGGGCGCCGGTGGTGCGCCCGGCCGCCCCGGCCACGGCCTCGGCGGAGACGGCGTGGAAGCCCTTGCGGGCGAACAGGTCGGCCGCGGCGTCGATCAGCCGGGCGCGGGTCTCGGCCCGCCGCTGGTCCTGGGTACGGGCCACGGCCGCCTCCCGGCTGCATATCGGGTTCCCTACATATGTCTACGACCTGATATATCTCCCAACCGAGCGCTCGGTCAAGAACGGGTGGACCAGTTCGTGAGGCGGCGCAGGCCGTACTCGACCGGTCCGTGGCGATGGGAGCGCAGCCACCAGGCGCTCAGCGTCAGCAGCACGGTGTAGACCGCGGCGGCCACCCCCATGACCGCGATCGGCGCCAGCCGCCCGCCGAGCGCCAGGCCGTACCCGGTGAAGACCAGGGCGATCAGCAGCGACTGGCCGAGGTAGTTGGAGGCGGCCATCCGGCCGGCGGGCGCGAGGGCGCGGCCGACGGCGGGGAAACGGCCGACGACCCGCACCAGCGTGGCGACGTAGGCGGCGGCGAGGAGCAGCGAGGTGAGGGTGTTCACGGCGATGCCGGCGACCTCGGCGACGCCGCCGCGGGGCGTGCTCCAGGCGTACAGGACACCGCCGGGCAGGCCGGCGCCGAAGCCGATCCACTGGACCCGGCGCAGCAGGCCGGTGCGCGATCCGAGCCCCTCCAGCAGCCGGGTCTTGCCCGCCGCCAGGCCGAACAGGAACATGGCCAGCGCCGTCGGTCCCTGGAAGGCCCAGATCATGAGCGCCATGTGCGGGTACAGGCCGGCCTGCATCCGCAGGAAGTCCAGCGGCCCGCCGGTGGCCAGGGCCAGGACGCGGGCGGCCTCGGCGGGGTCGGCCGTCTCGGCCGGGACGGCGGACGGGTCCACCGCGGACAGCGCCGCGAGCACCAGCCAGACCACGGTCAGCGTGCCGATGATCGCGGCACCGGTGATGACGGCCGTCCTCGGCCGCAGGCCCCGCAGGGTCAGCAGCACCACGCCGAGCAGCGCGTACAGGGTGAGGATGTCGCCTATCCACAGCAGGAAGCCGTGCGCGACGCCGATGAGGAAGAGCCCCAGGCAGCGGCGCAGCGTGCGGGCCCGCACGCTCGCCCCCGCGCGTTCGGCGGCGCGCATCTGGAGCGTGAACGAGTAGCCGAACAGGAACGAGAAGATCACGTAGAACTTCGTCAGGACGAGGGCGGTGATCGCGTACGCGACGGGCCCGTCGGGGATCGGCATGGCCCCGGTCATGGCGTACCCCGGGTCGGCCAGGAAGCCGATGTTGGCCACCAGGATGCCCGCGAGGGCGAACCCGCGTACCGCGTCGACCTCGTGGACCCGCCCGGCCGGGGCGGCCTGGACAGTCTCCTGCCCCCGGCCGGCCGGGGCGCTCTCATGGCCCCGCCCGGCCGGGGTGGCGGAGGGAGTGGACGGCTGCGTCATGCCGCGACGCTAGGCGCGGCACGCGCCCCGCCACATCGGACGTTGGTCGGCCCGCACCCCCCACCAAAGACGCCGCCGCCCGCGTCCAAAGTCGGTGGTGGTCGCCCGCGGAGCGCTCATATCCGGGCCAAAGGGGCGAACGCGGAGGGGCTCGCCGGGGCGGGCCGGGGTCGTTGGGATCGGGATCAAGGTGCCGTACGGTGATCGTCAGGTGGATCGGCACGGGCGGCCACGGGAGGGCTGCCGTCCGTGACGGTTCGCTGGTCCGCCTCCCATACCACGGTGATAGGTGGCCTTTGACGACTAGCCGGATCCACCCCAGTCGGTACTTTGACAGCACCCCCCACAAAGGAGTGCACATGTGGAGTAAGCGCATGGGCCTGTTCGGCGCCACGATCGTCGCCGCCGTCCTGGCCACCCCCCTCACCCCCGCGGTCGCCGCCCCCACTCCTCCCGGCGACGAAGCTCCACGCGAAGTGGTGAACGCCCTCCAGCGCGACCTCGGCCTCTCCGAGCAGCAGGCGCTGACGCGCCTGGCCAACGAGCAGCGTGCCGCCGCCACCGAGGCCCGGCTCAGCTCCTCGCTCGGCGCCTCGTACGGCGGGTCCTGGCTCAACGCGGACGCCTCCAAGCTCATGGTCGCCACCACCGACCCGGCGGCCACGGCCTCCATCGAGGCGCAGGGCGCGCAGCCCGTGGTGGTGGCGCGGACGCTCGCGCAGCTCACCTCCGTCAAGGACCGGCTCGACCAGGCCGCGGCCGGCACCAGGGCGAACCTCTGGTACGTCGACGTGACGACCAACTCGGTCGTCGTCGTCGCCCCCGACCAGCGCTCCGGCGACCGGCTCGCCGCCAAGGCGGGCGCCGAGCAGGGCGTCGTCAAGGTGCAGGTCAGCAACGAGAGCCCGCAGACGTTCATCAACCTCGTCGGCGGCGCGCCCTACTACATCGGCTCCAGCCGGTGCAGCATCGGCTTCTCGGTGACCCGCGGCAGCACCCCCGGCTTCGTCACCGCCGGCCACTGCGGCCAGGTCGGCTCCCGCACCACGAACCCGACGGGCACCTTCCAGGGTTCGTCGTTCCCCGGCAACGACTACGCCTGGGTCGCCGCCCCCGGCAACACCCCGACGCCGTACGTGCGCGGCTCCGGCGGCGCGAACGTGACCGTGCGCGGCTCCACGCAGGCGTCGGTCGGCGCCTCGATCTGCCGCTCCGGCTCCACCACCGGCTGGCGCTGCGGCACCATCCAGCAGCACAACGCCACAGTGCGCTACGCGCAGGGCACGGTCACCGGGCTCACGCGCACCAGCGCGTGCGCGGAGCCGGGCGACTCGGGCGGCTCGTTCATCTCGGGCAGCCAGGCCCAGGGCACGACCTCCGGCGGGTCCGGCAACTGCTCGATCGGCGGCACGACGTACCACCAGCCGGTCAACGAGGCGCTGGCGGCGTACGGGCTGACCCTGACGGTCGGCTAGCCTCCGGCGGCACCGGCTGACGGATGACGGATGACGCGGCGTGCCCGGGACCTCGCGCCCGGGCACGCCGTTCTTCGCGGTCTCGGGAGCTTCGCCGGTGTTCAGGGGGCTTCGCCGGTGTTCAGGGGGCTTCGCCGGTGTTCAGGGGGCTTTGCGGTCTTCAGGGGGCTTCGCGGGTTCGGGGAGCGCCGGCGGCGCGGCGTTCGCGGTAGGCGCGCTGGCGGCAGGCCGGTGAGCAGTACGCGCGGGGACGCCCGGACGCCGGCCGCTCGACCGGCGTGCCGCACACCCGGCACCCCGATGTTTCATCACGCGTTTCGTCACTGACCTCGGCGCCGGAGCGCCGCCGGACGAGGAGCTCGATCCCGTCGAGCAGCCGGGCCAGGCCGAAGGCGAAGGAGTCCTCGGGGTGGTCGTAGCCGCCCTCCTCCCACAGCCGCGTGATCGTCGGATAGCGCTCGAACCGCTCGAACAGCGCTTGCCGGGCGCCCCACCACTCCTCGTCGCTCACGCCGCTGCGGCGCTCGGCCTCGGCGGCCTCCACGAGCTGCAGCGCCTCGGCGTCGACGAACCGCCCGACGAGGTTCACCACGGCGAGCACCTCCGAGGGGGACAGGCCGGTGCCGGCGACGGCGGCCAGCATGCGTTCGTAGTGGGCGACGGCGTTCGGACCGGGCAGGTGGCGGACGCCGCGCGCCTCGGCGAGCCACGGGTGACGCCTCCGGATCTCCCAGCCCTGTCGCGCGGACGCCTCCAGCCGCTCCCTCCAGCCCCGGCCGCGCCCCTCACCGCGCCCCTCGCCGCGCCCCTCGCCGTGGCCCTCGCGGTGCTCCTCGCCACGCTCCTCACCACGTCCCTCGTCATGCGTCCCGGGCGGCTCGGCGAGCTCGGCCAGGACGGCGTCGCGCATGAGGTCGACGAGCTGGTCGCGGCCGGGCACGTGCCGGTAGAGGGACATGGTGGTGAACCCCAGCCGGTCGGCCACCTTGCGCATGGACAGCCCGGCCAGCCCTTCGGCGTCGGCCAGCTCGACGGCCGCGCGCACGATCCGGTCCAGGTCGAGGCCCTGCCGCGCGCCGCGCCGCGTCCCGCCCCCGGGGTCGGCGTCGGCGTCGCGCCACAGCAGGTCCATGCCGCGCCGCGGATCCTCCGCCTCACTTCTCGCCATCACGTTTATGGTATACACCCTGTGTACGCCATAAACACCCAAGACTGTGGAGGACCTGTCCGTGATCGAGATCTTCGTGGCCCCCGGCGGGGACGACTCCGGACCCGGCACCCGCGAACGGCCGTTCGCCACACCCGGCCGCGCCCGCGAGGCGGCCCGCGCCGTGGCGGGCGACGTGCTGGTCCAGTTCCGCGGCGGCACGTACCCGCTGGAGGAGCCCCTGGAGCTGACCGCGGCCGACTCCGGCCGCGACGGCCACCGGGTCGTCTACCAGGCCTGCGGCTACGGAACCCCGGACCAGGAGGAGGTGGTCCTGAGCGGAGGGCGCCGGGTGACCGTACGACAGGAGAGCGGCGGCGTGTGGGCGGCCGTCGTCGGCGGCCTCGAGCCGCGCCAGCTCCACGTGGCGGGACGCAGGGCCGAACGCGCCTCGATCGACGCCCTGCCCGGCGCGGCGGCCATGACCGGGACCGGCTACACCACCGACAGCGCCGCCCCGCTCGGCTGGCGCAGCCCGGGCGACGTGGAGTTCGTCCACCGGGGCGTCTACCCGTGGACCGAGGCCCGCTGCGGCGTGGCCGCCGTCGCCGCCGAGGACGGCACGACGGTCATCACCATGGCGCAGCCCGCGTTCGGCCGGGCGCTCGACCTGTACAACTCCACCTGGCAGGGCCTGACCACGCGCGGCCTCGGCCTGCCCACCCGGATCGAGAACGACGCGGCGTTCCTCACCAGACCCGGCACGTTCGTGGTGGACCGCTCGGCGCCCGGCGCCCACGTCGTCCGCTACCTGCCGCGGCCGGGCGAGCGGCCCGAGGACGTGGTGGTCCCGGCCCTGGAGACGCTGCTGCGCCTCACCGGCGCGCGGGACGTGTCGTTGCGCGGGCTGACGTTCGCCGACGCCACCTGGACCCGGCCGAGCGGCCCGGAGGGGTTCCTCCACTACCACGGGAGCGGCTTCTACGAGGGCGGCCCGGTGTTCACGGTGTCGCTGGGCGAGGGCGTGGGATCGGTCAGCGTGCCCGCCGAGTCCGCCACGATCCCGGCGTGCGTGGTGCTCGACGGCGTGTCCGGGGTGACGGTCGAGGGCTGCCGCTTCACCCGGCTGGGCGCCACCGGTCTCGGCGTGGACGGCGGGGCGGAGGTCACGGTGCGCGGCTGCGACTTCGACACGCTGTCCGCCGGCGCCCTCACGGTCACGCGGGGCGCCCGCGACGTGCTGGTCGAGGACAACTGGATCCACCACATCGGGCTCGACTACCCCGGCTCCCCCGGCGTCGCGCTCCAAGGCACCAGGAGGTGCACGGTCTCCCGCAACCACGTCGCCGAGACGCCGCACTGCGGCATCGTCGCCGGGCCCGGCCGGGGCACACACATCGTGGGCAACTTCACCACCGGCACGATGAGCGTCCTGGCCGACGGGGGCGGCGTCTACCTGGCGGGGCCGCAGGGCGAGTCGCACGAGGACGGCGCGGTGATCCGGGGCAACGTCGTCACCGACACGCGCACCCCGTACAACTTCGGGCTGTACTGCGACTACGGCGCGGCGTGGGTCACCGTCGAGGACAACGTGGTGGCGCGCGCCGACACCACGGCGATCCTGCACGTGTCGCCGCCGCTGGAGCACGTGGTGTACCGGGGCAACGTGTGGGACGCCGACCCGATGGGCGCCGACGCGCCGCCGCCGGGGGTGACGTACGAGGGCAACACCACGCTCGCGGACGAGGCGGAGCTGCTGGCCGCCACGGAGGCCGTCCGCTCACGGGCCGGCCTGCTGACCCCCCGCCCCGGCCTCCTGGCGGAAGCGCTGCCGTCCACCGCCTCCTGACTCGTCCCGTTGCTCTTGCTCATCCTCGGCGTCGCGGACGGCGTCCCCGTCGAGGACGCGGTGAGCGCGTGGAGCGCCCATCTCTACGGCGAGCTGGGCGCCCTGCACCCCTTCGACCTGCGCGGCGGCCGGGCCGTCTACCGGGCCCGTCCGTCCGCCGCCGGCCCCGGCCACGTGGTCGGCCCCGCCTGGCACCACGTCCTGCACGCCCGCGGTTCGTGAGGGCGGCTGCGGCCGGCGTCGCGGATCACGATGGACGACAGCAGTGGTTTCGTCACGCTGGACGGTTTCGTCACCGGGTCGTCAGCGGGTCGTCAGCGGGTCGTCACAGCGTCGTCTGGAGGACCGGGCGGCCGGGGACGCCCGGATCGGCCGTGAAGACCGATCCGGCGGCCGGCTGCTCGGTCCGGTCCACGCCGCGGGCCGAGCTGGTGACGAACAGCCGGTCCAGCCCCTCCCCGCCGAACGTCACCGCCGTCACGTTGACCACCGGCAGCTCCACGACCGCCTCCAGCGTCCCGTCCGGGCCGTAGCGGTGGACCGCGCCGCCGCCCCACAGCGCCACCCACACCCCGCCCTCGGCGTCCACGGTCAGCCCGTCGGGAGCGCCGTGCTCCGGGTCGACGGACACGAACGGCCGCCGCTCCCACAGCCCGCGTCCCGGTTCGTAGTCGAACACATCCACCCGTCCCGTCGCCGTGTCGGCGTAGTAGGCCAGCGTCCCGTCCGGGCTGAAGTCGAACCCGTTGGAGATCGTCACCCCGGGCACCACCACGCGCAGCGACCCGTCCGGCTCGGCCAGGTAGAGGTCGCCGGCGCCGGGCGTCTCGTCGTAGGCCATGGTGCCGATGTAGAAGCGCCCCTCGGGGTCGCAGCCGCCGTCGTTCATCCGGATCCCCGGGTCGCTCCACTGCTCCCCCAGCGAGCGCAGCGGCGCGTCCGGGTCGTCGGCGTCGGCGAGCAGCAGCTCGCGTTCGGCCGCCACCACGTAGCCGCCGGCCCTGCGGGGGCGGACGGCCGCCGCCACCGTCCCGACGTGGCGGCGGCGCACGGTGCCGTCCGCGTCCAGGTGCAGCACGTCGCCGGCCAGCATGTCGACCCAGCGCAGTCCGCCCCAGCGGGCGCACCACACGGGTCCTTCGGCGTGCTCGGCGACGGGGCCCGTCACGGGCTCGACGGCGATGGTCATGGCGTGCTCCTCTCGGGGCGGCCGCGTTCGCCGCGTTGCCGCCAAGAGGCAGACTGCCACGGACCCGCCGCGGATCACGGCAGGCGGGCGCGCGCGTCCCGCCGCTCTCCTCCGGTACGGCCGGGCTCACCTCACGCGGACGCCCGCGTCCTGCTCCTCTCCGGCACGCCCGGCCGCTGCGGGGAGGCGAACGTGGCCAGCACGAGCAGGAGCGCGCTCTGGGCGAGCATGCCGGGCGCGAGGGGCGGCGTCGGCCCGACGGTCTTCGACAGGGCGTACCACCACTGGGTGAGCGGGCCGAGCGTGTCCCACGTGTCCGCGTACCGCTGGTCGAGCGGGCCCGAGGCGAGGTTGACCGACACGTGCTCGTACACGCCGAACAGCGCGGCCAGCAGGACGACCACGGCCAGCGTCCGGACGACGGCGGCCCCGCGCGGCGAGCGGCCGAACGCGCACACCGCGAGGGCGAGCACGAGCACCCCGAGCGTGGCCCACGGGACGAGCTGCTCCAACGACTGCCAGTGGCGCTCCGCCGCCAGCTCCGCGGCGGCGCCGCCGACGCTGATCGCGGCGACCGCGAGCAGGCCATGGCGCAGGGTCAGGGTCATGGCGTCAGCGCCGATACGATCTTGTTGACGGTGTCCTCGCCCGGGTTGTACTTGGCGAGGTTCTGCCGCAACGAGGTGAGGTCGGCGTCGTCGGCCGCGTACGGGCGGTACTCGACGACCTCCTCGGCCCACCGCTCGGGGTTGTCCACGCCGGCGGCCTTGAGCGCGGCGGCGATCTGTGACTCGTCGGCCGTGTTCGCCGAGACCTTGCCGGCCGTGGCGCCCGTCGTGGCGGCCGTGGCGCCTGTCGAGGCGGTGGCGGCGGGCGCCGGCTCGCTCGCCGTCCCGGCCGCGGAGCAGGCCGCCGTCGCGAGGCCGGCGACCAGGGCCGCCGCCACGAGCTTGATCTTCATGGGTGTCATGTGAGCCCATCCGGTACGGGGTTCTTGCGTCGACTCCCACGTTCTCCGGCTTGTCTCAAAGCTTTCTCGCCGCTTCATGAAGATCTGCTGAGAATGTGCCACTGTCCGTTTTGCCGGTTTGCCGTTTTGCCCGTTTGCCGGGAACCGCGGCGGTGCCGCGGCTCGTTGTCCCGGTACCGCTCGTCGGGCCGGCGCACACGGCTTCCGGCCGACGCCTACGCCGGAGGAGGAACATGGGCTGGCACTACAGCAAGTCGATCAAGGTCGGGCCGTTCCGGGTCAACCTGTCACGGCACGGCGTGAGCCACAGCTTCGGCGGGCGCCGGTTCCACGTCACGACCACCCCCGACGGCCGCCGGCACGTGTCGGTGCGGCTGCCCGGCGGCTTCCACCTCGGCAAGACGTTCGGCGGGCGGCACTACCGCGGACATTACTAAACCCGATATATCTCGCTTTTCCCGGGTAGCTGGTCGTCGTTCCGAAGTCTCTGAAGTCAAGGGAAGTCCAGGGAGGACGGCGATGGGCTGGAGCTACCGGAAGTCGATCAACGTGGGGCCGCTGCGGCTGAACCTGTCCCGGCGCGGCGTCGGGCACAGCTGGGGCAACCGGCTGTTCCGGGTGACCAAGACCGCTGACGGCCGCAAGACCCTGTCGGTGAACCTGCCGGGCGGACTCCACTGGCGCAAGACGCTGAGCAGCCGTGCGAGAGACTGAGGCGCGCGCCCCGAGCGGGCGGCGCGCCTCACGAGCCCCGGCCGGGGCCGCCGAATGTGACCGGCGGCCCCGGCCTTCTCGTCGGCCGGCGCGTTCTCGTACTCGTCGGCCGGGACCAGGCGTGCTCGCGACGCGAGCCCCGTGAGGTGGATGATCAGTCGAGGGCCGCCTGGGTTAATGATCAGTCGAGGACCGCCTGGATCGTCGCGGCGGTGATGGCGGCCTCCGCGTGAGCCGTCGCGGTCATCGCCCCGAACGCGACCAGCCGCACCAGCTCCTCATCACTCGCCGCCGCTCCCGCCTCCCCGGTCCTCGCCCCCGTCCTCCCCGTTGGCTCCGTGCTCCCCGGGCTCGCAGGCACGGTCCTGCTCTCCCGCCAGGCGGACACGTCGGCGTCCGTCACCCGGTACGGCGCCAGCGCGGCGAGCAGCGCGAGCCTGGCGCCCGGGCGGTCCCCGGCCGGCAACGACCCCAGGTCGGGCCAGCCGCCCAGCGGCGGATGCGACCCGTCCGACGCCACCACCGCCTCGCGGACGAACGCGCGGGCCCGTTGCGACAGCAGCGTCTCCCCCTCCGCCGCGACCGCGGTGAGCGTCGCGTACGCGCGGCCGACCGGCGTCCCCGCGGCCCAGCCGGGTTCCCGTCCGGCCGGCAGCCCTTCCAGCGTCGCGAGACCCTCCCCCGGCGCCAGCCGCCTGCGCACGGTGCGGGCCATGGCCCGTCCCCCCGCGCTGCGCACGAGGCGGGACCTCTGCAGGCCGCCGGGGAGCAGGTCCTCGGTGATCAGGGCCGAGGCGATGCGGTTGATGAAGTGAAAGGTCAGCGCCGTGCCGATGTACTGGGGTGCGTGCCCGCGCGGGTACGGGGGCGCGGACAGCTCGGGCGCCCCGGGCGTGCGGGTGGCGGTGGCCCAGGCCAGGAGGGCCGCGTGTCCCGGATCGTCGGGTGTGCCGCCGGCGGCGATGGTCTCGGCCAGCCGGTGCTCTCCGGTGGCGTGCAGGAGGGTGGTGTGCGCGCCGACGCAGAACGGACACCGGTTGGCCACGGACACGCCGAGCGCGACGACCTCCCTGCCTGTGCGGGAGACGTCGCCGGCCAGCAGCGACTCACGCATGGTCGCCCAGGTGGCGGCCAGCACGTCGGGGGCCGGCGACAGGGTCATGAAGACCGGCATGCGGCGCATCCCGAAACCGGCCGCGATCTGCTCGTAGACACGGGCGGTGCGTCCGGTGGCGTGTTCGACAGGGGTGGGGCTGACGTAGCGGAAGTGTGTGGGCATCTGTGTGCTCCGATCGTGGGGTCGCGCTGTCCCGGGCCGGGGTCTGTCGCAGGGCGAAGGTCCGGCGGGAGGCCGGGGATTCGTCTCGGCCGGGGATTCGTCTCAGCCTGGGATTCGTCTCAGGCCGGTGGGATGTTGTGGACGTGGCCGAGCAGGTTGCCGGGGTCCCAGACCTTCTTCACCTGGCTCAGGCGGGCGTGGTCGGCCGCGGTGTAGGCGTCGCGGGTCCTGGCGGGGTCGGTGAGGAAGTTGAGGAACGACCCTCCGGTGGCGTGCGGACGGAGGACGCCGGCCAGGTCGTGGAGCGCGTCGGCACCCGTCCCGGAAGAGGCGGCGCCCGGCGGTGTCGAACCGCCGTCCGGTCGGGTCGCGGGCGCCGGTGGGACCACGGTCGCGATCACGGAGTACGGCACGTCGCGGTGCCCCACCGGCCCCGCGTCCGGCTCCGGCCGGGCCATGGCGCCGCCCCAGTGGCGTACCTCCACGGCAGTGAGCGTGGTGGCGACGGTGCCCGTCACCGCTTCCACGGCGCCGTCGGAGAGCTCGGGCAGCAGTTCGAGGTGCTGCCCGAGCGCCATGGGCGCCGGTTCGGGGCCGCCGAACACCGTGGCCGCCTCACCGAACGTCATGGCCTCGAACCCGCCCGCCAGGACCGGCCCAGCCGCCTCCAGCAGCGGAGCCAGCAGCTTCCGTCCCCGTTCCGCGTCGCCGGCGTAGAAGCCGCGGACGGCGAGCCCCCATCCGCCGGTGTCGCCGGGTCTGCGCATGAGGATGACCGAGGTGTTCAGCTCGTCGGGGGCGGCCGGGGCCCACTCGCGGTAGCGGGCCAGCGTCGCGGCCGCCCGTTCGACGGAGTGGAACGTCATCCCGGCGTACACCTCCCGGACCGGGTACAGACGGAACTCCAGCGCGGTCACGACGCCGAAGTTGCCGCCGCCGCCGCGCAACGCCCAGAACAGGTCGGGGTTCTCGCTCCTGCTCGCCGTGACCGGCTCTCCGGCGGCGGTGACGAGTTCGGCCCTGGTCAGGGAGTCGGCCGCGTAGCCGTACAGGCGGGACAGCCAGCCCGCGCCACCGCCGAGCGTGTAGCCGGCCACGCCGATGGCGGGCGTGCCGGACAGCGGCGCGAGACCGTGCGGCGCCGCGGCGGCGATCACGTCGGACCAGCGCGCGCCCGCCCCGGCGCGGGCCGTGCGGCGCTCGGGGTCGACCCGCACGCCGCCCAGTCGTCCGGTCTTGAGCAGCAACCCGCCGTCGGCCGGCACGTGGGTGCCGTGCCCGGTGGACTGGACGGTCAGGGGCAGCCCGTGCTCACGCGCCACGACGACGGCGGCCCGCACGTCCCCGGCGCTCGCCGCCTCGGCGACGACGGCGGGCCGCGGGTCGATGGCGAGGTTCCACGCGGGCCGGTGGACGTCGTACCCGGCCTCGCCCGGCAGATGCAACCGCTCCCCGAACGCCCCCTGCAGCCGATCCGCCGCCTCGCCCAAGGAAGCGGCGGTCACGCCGGGGGTGGCGACGCTCCCACCACGGGCGGCGGCATGAGCCGTACGGACCTCGCCCTCGGCCGCGGCGTTACGGCCCAGGTCGGAAGAGACCTCACCCCGGGCAGCAGCGTGGCCAGGGGCCGTACGGACCTCGCCCTCGGCCGCGGCGTTATGGCCCAGATCGGAAGAGACCTCACCCCGGGCGGCAGCATGGCCAGGAGCCGTACGGACCTCGCCCCCGGTCACGGCGTTATGGCCCAGATCAGAGGAGACGTCACCCCGGGCGGCAGCGTGGCCCAGGCCGGCGGAGACCGCGCCGAGGGAAGCAGCATCCTCGAGGATGACCGCGCCAGACGAGGCCGCATCGAGCGAAGGCGCACCGGGCGAGGGCGCATCGGGCGAGGCAGCATCAGGTGAGGCAGCATCAGGTGAGGCAGGATCAGGCGCGGCAATGCGGCGCGGGGCAGGGCGGGACGAGGCAGGGCCGGACGAGGCCACGCCGATCCCGTTTTCTCGGGACGGCGACGGCGACGGCGACGGCGGCTCGAACGTTTCGTCATCAAACGCGGAGATCATGCCGCCGATCCTCAGCCCCCGCCCCCTCCCCAGTCGTCCTGCGGGCGAAGACACCTCCGCCTACCAGGCCCGACGTACGCCACCCGCCCCCTACAACCCTGGGAGTACATCCCAGATCAGACCTGGAGCCGACGAGACCCCCCACCCCCACCCTCTACTGTTCATCCATGAAGCTCGTCCGCACGCCCGACCTGGCGCTCGCCCTCGTGGTCGCCGTCCTGCTGGAGGCCGGCGCCCTGGTGACCCCCGGCACGGGTCTTCTCGCCCACCTCGCCGTCCTGGCAGGCTCGCTCGGGCTGGTCGTCTGGCGGACCGCGCCGCAGGTCGCGCTGGCGGTGGCCACGGTGTTCATGCTGGTCTTCGTCGTCACCTCCAACCCGGGCCCGGCGGCGGCGTTCCCGGTGCTGGTGGCGATGTTCGAGACGGTCAGGAGCGGCCACCGGCTGACCGCGGCGTTGGGCGCGGTCGCGTTCCTGGGCGGCAGTTTCGCGGTCGGCATCGCCGAGGCGGCGGGGCAGCCGCTCCAGCCGCTGGCTGAGCGCACGGTCCTCATGGTCGGCTGGTTCCTGGCGGCGGCGGTGGCGGGCAGCGCGAGCCGGGGCTGGCGCGCCTATCTCGACGAGGCCGAGCACCGGGCCGCCGAGGCCGAGCGCACCCGCGAGGAGGCGGCGCTGCGGCGGGCCGGCGAGGAGCGCCTGCGCATCGCCAGGGAGCTGCACGACTCGCTCACCCACAGCATCTCCATCATCAAGGTGCAGGCCGGGGTGGCCGTCCATCTGGCACGCAAGCGCGGCGAGGAGGTTCCGGCGGCCTTGCTGGCGATCCAGGAGGCCAGCCGCGAGGCGATGCGGGAGCTGCGCGCGACGCTGGAGGTGCTGCGCGACTCGGCCGACGACCCTCCGGCCACGGGCCTGGACCGGCTCGACGACCTGGTGGGCCGCGCCCGGGCGGCCGGTCTGCCCACGAGCGTGACGATCGAGGGCGACCGGCGTCCACTGCCGGCCGAGGCCGACCGGGCGGCGTACCGCATCGTCCAGGAGGCGCTCACCAACGTCGCCCGCCACGCGGGCCCAGCGACGGCCTCGGTCCGCCTCCGGTACTCCGACGAGACGCTGCTCGTGCAGGTGGACGACGACGGCCGGGGCTCCCTGGCGACCCCTCCGGTGCCGGGCGTCGGCCTGCGCGGCATGCGCGAACGCGTCACGGGCCTCGGGGGCCACCTCCGAGCGGAGCCCCGCCAGGGCGGCGGCTTCACCGTCCAGGCCGAGCTTCCTCTGACGGGCTCCCCCTCCCCCACTGCCCACCCCAAGCCCACGAAGCCAGAGGCCCTGACCTCAGAGCAACCACCGGCCCCCACCTCAGGCAGCACCTCGTACGAACCCTCGACCACGTCCCCAGAGACGACGCCGGACACAACCCCAGCCACGTCCCCGGAGACGACATCGGACACGTCCCCAGCCACATCCCCAGAGACGACCTCGGACGCAACCCCAGCCAGGTCCTCGAGGAAAAGCCCAGCCAGGACGTCCGCGAGAACCTCAAGCAAGACGTCGACCAGTGCCTCGACCAGACCCTCAGGCAAGACGTCCACCAGCTCCACAGACAAGCCACCGACCAAGACCAAGACCAAAGCCGCTGCAGTGACCACAACCAAGAGCTCCGGCAAGCCCTCCGACCTGCCTGCTGACAAGACCGCGGACACTACCCCGAGTCCCACCCCGGGGCCGGCCTCGGGGTGGGACTCGGGGCCGACCTCGGACAGCCCTTCGGACAAGACCTCAGCGATGCCGCCTTCCGGCGAGGAGCCGCAGCCGACCGTCTCCTTGGGAGACGCGTCATGATCCGCGTACTGCTCGCTGACGACCAGGCACTGATCCGGGCCGGCTTCAGCGCCCTCCTCAACGCCGAGGACGACATCGAGGTGGTGGCCGAGGCGGCGAACGGCGAACAGGCGGTGGCCCTGGCGCTGGAACACCTTCCCGATGTGGCGCTCGTCGACGTGCAGATGCCCGTGATGGACGGCATCGAGGCGACCCGGCGCATCGCCGCCGACGATCGGCTGAGCGGCGTGCACGTGGTGATCCTGACCAACTACGGCCTGGACCAGTACGTGTTCGACGCCCTGCGCGCCGGGGCCGGCGGTTTCCTGGTGAAGGACACCGAGCCCGCCGACCTGCTCCAGGGCGTGCGGATCGCCGCACGCGGAGACG
The DNA here is from genome assembly GCF_013363995.1 of Nonomuraea rhodomycinica. GTDB lineage: Bacteria > Actinomycetota > Actinomycetes > Streptosporangiales > Streptosporangiaceae > Nonomuraea > Nonomuraea rhodomycinica. The sequence continues at coordinate 234,162 of NZ_JABWGO010000001.1, forward strand.
CCCTCCTGTCGCCCTCGATCACCAGACGCCTGATCTCGGAGTACGTGTCCCACCGCCCTGAGCCGTCGCCGGTGGGCCTGGAGGTGCTGACGAACCGGGAGCGGGAGGTGACGGCCCTGGTGGCCCGTGGCATGTCCAACGACGAGATCGCGGCCCACATGGTGATCAGCCCGACCACCGCCAAGACCCACGTCAGCCGCGCCATGACGAAGCTCCACGCCCGCGACCGCGCCCAACTGGTCGTACTCGCGTACGAGACAGGTCTGGTGACCCCGCGCTCCCGCTGACCCCTCGACCGGCTGACCCGCCCACGTGACACCCCGCTGCCCCTGACCCGCTGGCGGCTGGCGGCGGGCCCTCCGACCAGCCCATGTGAGGCCGGCCCGCGTGTGGGCGATGACGATGCGTGCCAGCCCCGCGTGCGTGCGCGAACGGAGCACCCGCTCCCTCGCCGTCCCCTTTCGAGCTCCGGCTTCTCCCTCTCCCAACCTTCCGCCATCCCCCTCGCCTTCGACCTTCGGCTCTCCCCGCCCTCCTATTCGGCCTCCCGGCTTCTCCCTCTCCCAGGCTTCCGCCGTCCCCCTCACCTCCGACCTTCAACTCTCCCGCCGTCCCTATTCGGCCTCGCGGCTTTGCGCTCTCCTGCCCTCCTGCCCTCCTGCTCTCCCGCCCTTCCCCTCTCCCGCGGATCTCGGAGGGGCGGGGCAGGGCTTGGTCGTGGCCTTGTCCGGCTTCCTCGAGTGACTCCTGCGGCCGGGGACGAGAAGTGACTCCCTCGGGGAGCGGAGGAGCAAGTTCGTTCGTTTCCAGGGGATCGTCGTTTCTCGGCTGCCCTAGATTGCGGTCGTGACTTTCCCGGACTTCGGCAGCGAGTGCATTCCTGTGGTCCTTCCTGCCTCCGATCCGAGCCTGGGTGGTGACTCCATGTTGTTCCGGGCGTCGATCGCGGAGTTCGAAGCCGTCTTCGGCGCCTCCCTCGACATTCGCGGACCTGGACCCGTCGAGGGCGCCCGTTGGGAGCTCGTCATCGACCCGGCCCACGACGGCCCCGCCGTACTGGACTGGAGCCCGCAGGAAAGGGTGCTGACGTCACGAGCGGCGGACGCGGGCGGGCTGATGCGCACCTTCCAGCTGGTTCACACGATGGCCCGCAGCCGCTCGGCTCGCGAGGTGGACGAGACGTGCCGCGACGTGCGGGACGCGGTCGACAGGACGATCGCCGAGGTGGGCTCCGCCTTCCCTGGGCTTGAGCTGCGCGGACTCGACTGGCCGGAGATCTGCGAGGAGCACGCGAACGGTGTCGTGGAGGCGTCCGATCCGCTCGCGGCCGCACAGCGTTGGATGGCTCGCCTCCAGGACGCGCACACCAAGATCGAGCCGGCCGCACGTCCCACCCCACTGCCTTACGTGGTGTCCGTCCGCGAGGGGGCCGCCTGGTTCGTCCGCGTCCCCGCCGGGACGGCGGCTTTTGAGGCCGGGGTACGCCCTGGTCAGCGGATCGTCGGCCTCGACGGGGCGAGCGGACCCGAGCTGGTCCGGCTGATCGAGGACTGCCGGTCACGCACCGCGGCCCCGCGCCACATGCTCGAGCTGGTCGCGGGACGCCGCCTCCTGTCGGTGCACGAGGCGACCAGTGTGAAGGTCGCCGGGGCGGAGTGGACGGAGGACGGTCGATGCGACCCGGTTGAGTTGATCGAGTGGCGGCGGCTCACCTCGGACACCGGCTACGTACGGCTCAAGATCTGGCAGGGTCAGGTGGCTGAGGGCTTCGACGCCGCACTGGCCGAGCTGGATGGCTGCGATCGCCTGGTCCTGGACCTGCGCGGCAACGTCGGCGGCAACCTCATGCTCGCCACCGGCGCCAGAGACAGATTCCTGCGCAAGGCCACCCATCTCGGTTGGATCCAGTACACCGATGGAAGGGGAGGGCTCGGGCCCCGGGTCGCCCTTCACGGCGAGCCGTCCTCGGAGCGCCGCTGGCCTGGCCGGCTCGTCGTCCTCACCGATCCCTTGACCTACTCCTCCAGCGAGGACTTCCTGCTCGGCCTCCAGGGCCTGGAGCATGTCACCGTGATCGGGCGGCCCAGCGGGGGCGGCAGCGGGCGTGCCCGCTCCCTACGCCTGCTCCCGGACTGGGTGCTGACGGTCAGCACGGCGCTGACGTACGACAGGACGGGTCATTGCGTTGAGAACAGCGGCATTCCGGTGGATGTGCTGATCCGCTCGGACGGGCCCGGCCACGCGACGGACGATCCCGCGATCCGGGCTGCCCTCACGTCCTGAGGTCACAGCCCGGTCCATTCGAGCCGCGGTCCCGTTCGCAGGTCCCACCATCCGGGCCGTCCCCTTCTCATTCCGATGCCTCGCTGTCCGGCCCGCCGTCCTCTCCTGGGGTCGCAGTCATCCCGGCCACCCGTCATCTCGAGGTCACAACGCCACCCCGGCTGCGAGGTGAGCGGCTGGGAGCTCTTGGCCCCTCGCCCGCCATCTCGGAGCGTCAGTACTTGCTGAGGCCGAAGGTGGGGAGGTCGTCGCTGGTGAACAGCAGTTTGGGGACGAGGCTCACCGTGACGCCCTTCTTCCGTAAGCCCTCGCTCTTGATGAGGTCGTTGATGAACGGCTCGTCCCAGAACCCCGCGGCGCCGTCCGGGGTGGCCGCCTTCACCGACCGGGTGCCCGGTTCGGTGCGGCGCTGCCGGGCGTACCAGACGTCGATGAAGAAGCAGTCGGGGCCGTAGCTGTCGACGTCCTGCGGATCGCAGTCGGCGCGGCCGACCACGACGTAGGCGTGGCCGCTCGCTCCGGTGGACTCGACCAGGTTGAAGAGCTCGACCTTCACACCACGTCCGAGCAGATGGGGGTCGTCGGCCAGCATGCCCAACACGCAGCAGGCGAACAGCGTGCAGTTCGCGCTGTCCAGCGTGCGGTAGTTGGTGCGTCCTACCTCTATGTACTTGTCCTTGAGCTTCAGGGCTATGTTCGCGAAGTTCTGCGCGGTGGGCGTCTCGATGTCGACCGACTTGGCGAGCAGTCTCAGCTTGAGCGCGCCGTAGTCGGTGAAGCTCCGGCTCGGCGGGATCGTCTCGGGCACCTGGCCGCCACCGGCCGCCGCTTTGATCTTGTTGATCTCGACGCCTTTCTCCACGACGGTCTCCCAGGGGTTCCAGAGCTTGGCCGTGGCCATCCGGGTCTTCTCGATCGCCGCCTGGACGCGGATCATCCGCTCCATGCGCGGGTTGGCGGAGTGGGAGGGGTTCTCGCTCATGGTGATCTCCTAGGCACTCTCCGTCGATGCGCCGACGCTTTCACTCGTACGACTGGACGGCAATACGCCGAGGGGCCGTTGGCCGGTGTCGGACAACGGCCGTCAGCTCCTGGCGGGCGGCTCCTGGGCGCGCGGCATCAGGGCGGATCGCATGGCCACGTGGAGCGAGGCGAACCCGTGGTGGCCTGGGCAGCAGTCGAGGCGTTCGACTCGGGTCAGGACCAGCTTTAGGGGCACTCGCCGCAGCGCGGTCCGCGAGTGCGTCTGCTGCTGGTGTGGGCGTGTGTCGCGGGATGGGAGCGGATCGCCGTGATCGTCAGGATCGCCTCGGCGTCGCGTCTCTGCTGGACGGCGCAGGCTCAGCCGGGTGGTGCGGAGCGCCGGGACCGCGCCGTCAGGGCGCTCACGTCAAGATCGTTCGGGGTGCTCCGGTACGTCTCAGGATCGGGCACCATGAGTGACCAGGACGGTGTGCGGGACGCGATCGACGTGATCCTGGAGCAGTGGCGGCGGGAGCGGCCCGATCTCGACCTGTCCCCCATGGGCGTCTTCGGGCGGCTCGCCGAGGCGGCGCGGGTGGTCGAGGCGTCCGTGGACGAGGTGTTCACCCGCCACGGGCTGTGTCCCGGCGAGTTCGACGTGCTGGCGGCGCTGCGCCGGTCCGGGCCGCCGTACACGGGGATTCCGTCGGAACTGCCGGCGGTGCTGATGATGTCGCGGGCCGGCATGACCAACCGGCTGGACCGCCTGGAGGCGGCCGAACTGGTCGAGCGGAGCCTCGACCCGGCCGGCCGGAGCAGCTTCCGCGTCACTCTGACCCCCGAGGGACGGCGGGTGATCGACGCCGCGCTCGCCGACCACGCCGCCAAGCTGGCCCGGCCGGCCTCCGGCGTCGGCCCCGGAGACACCGAGACGCTCGGCCGGATCCTGCGCTCCATGCTCGCGACGGGCGGACTCGCCGGAGACTGAGCCTGGGTTCGTGCGGGGAGGAGCGGCGTGCATGACGCACGGGGCCTGGGCACGTTCCGGAGTGCGCGCCGCCACGTGGCGCTCCGCCCCCCAACCTCTCAGAAGCGCGCCGCCGGGGCACAGGCTCATGGTCTCGGGGGGTCAGCTTCCCGAGCCTGGCGGGTGCGCCGTTCGGGTGATGCCTTCCCCCAAGGATCCCCCGAGGCGCGCCTCAGCCCGCCGCGCCGGAGCCCCGTTCCCGCCGATGGGCGCCGCCTCAGCCGGCCGTCCCCACGTGCCGGTCCAGGAAGGACAGCAGGGTGCGGGTGAGCGCCACCCGGTGGTCCGACAGGGCGTGGTCGGTCGCGAAGACGTCCTCCTCCAGCGCACCGGACGGCCGGGCGCGGAAGGCGGCGGCGAGCGGCTCGTGGTGGAGTGTGTGCGGGGTGACCACGTCGCGGCTGGTGCCGATCAGCAGCACCGGCCGCCCCTCGAACCGCGGTGCCAGCCGGGCCAGCCGCCACTGCTCCCCCGCCTCCTCCATCTCGGCGGTCAGCGCCTCGCCGCCGGTACCGCACAGCGGGAGCAGGTCCTCGCCGAACGCCTCCACGTACGTGACCCGCTTTCCCGGGTCCTCGCGGACGGCGGCGGCGACCGCGCCGAAGTCGAACCCCGCCCACGAGGCGGCGGCGGCGACCGACGGGTCGGCCGCGGCCGTCATCAGCGCCGCGAACCCGCCCAGACTGTGCCCGGCGATCACCAGCCGCGACGGGTCCAACCGGTGGGCCGCGGCGAGGCCGGGCTCGCGCAGGGCGGCGACGGCGGCGGCGCTGTCCTCCAGCACGTGCCGCCACGACCACGACCCGCCCATCCCCCACGAGCCGCGGTAGTGGAACACGAGCGTCGCGTACCCGGCGCGGCGCAGCGCCTGTGCCACGTCGAAGTTGCGCTCCATGCCGGGGAACCCGTGCAGCAGCAGCACGACCGGGTGCGGTCCCGGCCCGGCGGGCACGTGCAGCACGCCGAGGAGCGTCTCGCCGCCGCTGGTGAAGGTGATGGCCGGGGTCGTGGCGAGGGGCCGCAGGTCGGCGGCGGGGTCGGTGACGAGGGGGTCCGGCGTCATGCGCGTACGCCTCCAAGAGATCGAACCGATCGGTACGAAGATGCACGGTAGCAGGACATCGAACCGATCGGTACCATCGGACTCATGCCAGTCGACAAAGGCGTCACACTGGACCCGGCGCGCACCCGCGAGCAGATCCTGCAGGTGGCGACCGAGGTGCTGTACGAGCAGGGACTCGACGGGGTCGGCGTGGCCGGGCTCTGCGCCCGTGCCGGTGTGTCGAAGGAGACGCTGTACCGCCACTTCGGCTCCAAGGAGGGGCTGGTGCGGGCCACGCTGGAGGCCCGCAGCGACCGGGTGACGCGCTGGCTGCGCGAGGCCGCCGCGGCGGCGGGTCCGGAGCCCGCCGACCAGCTGGGCGCCGTGTTCGACGCGCTCGCCGGGTGGTACGCCGAGCCGGGGTTCCGCGGTTGCGCGATCGTGAACGCCGCCGTGCAGCACCACGAGGGCGCCGCCCGGGAGGTGGCGGCGCGCCACATGGACCGCCATCTGGAGTTGCTCTCCGGCATCGCCGCCCGCGCGGGAGCCGCCGAGCCGGGCGTGCTGGCGCGGCAGATCCTGGTGCTCATGGAGGGCGCCGCCGTGGTGGCCGACCTGCACGGTGTGGACGGCACCGGCCGGCAGGTCCGGGAGGCCGCTCTCGCCCTCCTCCGGGCCTCGGCCGCAGGAGGGCGGGGCCCGGAAGCGGGCTCGGCCCGGAAGACGGCCACCGCTCGCTGAAGGGCCTCGGCCGCACGTGGCTCGGGCGGCCGACGCGGGGTGACGGCCCCACGGCGGAGGTTGGGCGCGGCGCTGGTTGACGCGGTGTTACGCACGCGGCTTGACGTGGCGTGGCCTGCACGGATCGACGCGGTGTGGCCCCCGCACGGCTTGACGTGGCGTTGCCCGCGCGGGGCGACGTGGGGTTGCCCGCGTGTGGCCGGCGGGGCGTGGTCGAGGAAGGCGCGTGGTGAAGCGGCGCGTGCCCGCGTGACCCGATACCCGCGTGACCCGCCGCCTGCATGACCGCCATCGCGGGGCCGCCGATCGCGGGCAGCCGGTCGCGGGGGCGCCCGTCGCGGGGCCGTCCGGTCGGCTCGATCCTCATATCCTTATGCCGTACGGAGATCTGCGGGACGGCGATAGGTGAGGTGGGCGGCGTGGTGGTGTTCGCCGGGCAGGGCGACGCGCGGCGGTCCATGGCGTTGCTCTGGCGCGGCGCGGCCGAGCCGGGGCACGCGCGCCGGGACACGCCCGAGACGCGCGGCGAGACGCGCGGCGAGACGCGCGGTCGGCCGGGCCCTAAGCCGGGCCTGAGCGTGGACGCGATCGTGGCCGCGGCGATCGAGGTCGCCGACGCCGAGGGCATGGCGGCGCTGTCCATGCGGGCCGTGGGCGAGCGGCTGGGGCGCACCGCCATGGCCCTGTACACGTACGTGCCGAGCAAGGGCGAGTTGCTCGACCTCATGTACGACCAGGCGCTGGCCGAGCTGCCGGACGGTTACGACCTCGCGGCGGGGCGGCGGGCGGCCGTGACGGCGTGGGCCCGGGACCTGTGGGCGCTGTACCTGCGGCATCCGTGGATGCTCCAGGTGTCGCAGGCGCGGCCGGTGCTCGGCCCGAACGAGTACGCGATGCTCGAGACGCTGCTCGGTCTGCTGCGCGGCGCCGACCTCGGGCCGGGCCCGGTGCGGCACGTGGTGGGCACCCTGTTCGCGTTCGTACGGGGGGCGGCGGGCACGATCGCCGAGGCGCGGCAGGCCGAGGCCGCGACCGGGGTGACGGACGAGCGGTGGTGGCGTGACCGGGCGGGCCTGCTGGCCGAGGTGGCGCCGGACTTCGCGGCGCGGTTCCCCGCGGTGGCCTGGCTGGAGAGCACGCCGCCGGAGTCTCCGGTGGAGGGCCCGGTGGAGAGGCCCATGGAGAGGCCGGTGGAAGGGCCGGTGGAGGGGCCGGCGCCGGGCGAGCCGTACATGGAGCAGGAAGCGCGCAGGATGTTCGAGGCGGGCCTCGGCCTCATCCTCGCCGGGCTCGACTCCGTCCTGAACCCGCCTGCCACAGCCGGCGGGCTCGACACCGCCCCCGACCCCGCCTGAGGCCGCCGACGGGCTCGGCGCCGCCCGGGCGCCCTCACCTCCCAGGCGCCGCCTGCGGTGTCGCGCGCGGGAGGTACGCGTACCACCGTCCGGGCCGGACGCCCTCCAGCGGCCGCCGTTCCCAGGCCAGCAGGAACGGCGCCCCCCGGCCCCGGGCCACGGCGGCCACCCGCTCGCCCCGGGCCTCGGCATCGCGCACCGCCGCGGGGAACCCGTTCTCCCGCTGCCAGCTCAGGACCGTGTGCCCCGTGCAGCCCATGCGGTACGCGATCGTCACCGCGTTCTGGCCGTACACCAGACACGGCCCGCGCACGCCCAGCGCCTCCAGCGCCCGGGCGGCCCGCACGTCGGCCTCCCTGCGGGCCAGCCGAGGTGCGACCACCTTGTCCAGCGTGGCCCCCTGCAGGGTCAGGTGCGCGAGGAAACCCGCGGCGACCAGGCAGGCGCCGGCCCGGCGCGCCGGGGCGCGCCGGGCTCCCTCCAGCAGCGCGACGGCGCCGTGCGCGACGGGGAAGGCCAGCAGCGCGTACGCGGGCAGCAGGAAGCGCGGGGCCGCGTATCCGACGAGGAAGATGTACGGCACCGCCGCCGACACCCCAGCCAGGGCCGGCACCAGGGCCTCCGGCAGGCGGCCCTGACGCCGGGCCGCGTACAGGCCGAGCAGGACGAGCAGCGGGACGGCGCTCCACCACAGCACCCAGGGCGTCACGGCCGGACCGCAGTGGGCGGGCGGCCGGCAGAGCAGCGGGCCGTCCAGCGCCCGCGCGTGGTCGGCCAGCGAGAAGTGCGGCCCGGTCTCGTTCGCCGCCCCGGCGGCCGCCCAGCGCGCGGCCAGGCCGCCGAACCGCCAGTACGCCTCGGCGACCCACTCCGCCCATCCGGCGGCGCACCCGGCGACGAGCGCGACGGCGGCTCCGCGCCACGGCCACCCCCGCCGGACCAGGGCCAGGCCGAGCGGAAGGACGAGCCAGAGGCTGTCGGGCGGCCGCATCAGGGCGGTCCCCGCGACGCACAGCGCCAGACCCACCAGGCGGCCGCGCCCCGCGTCGCCTCGCACGTGGCGCAGGAAGTGGCCGGTGGCGGCCACCGCTCCCAGCGCCACCCACAGGTTCGGCATGGCCGCGCCGCCGTAGAACAGCGCCAGCCACAGCGACGCGAAGACCGACGCCGCCAGCGGCGCCACGGCGCCCGGGCGCAGCCGCAGCCAGGTGGCGAACGACGCGTACAGCGCCAGCGCCGACAGCACGCTCAGGCAGACGCGCAGCGCCTCCGTGGAGGAGGTCACCAGCACCACCGGGGCCACGAGCAGGGTGATCCCGCGGGCGCGGGGCGCGATGAACTCCGTCGCGCTCACGCGGGGGTCCACCTGGCTGACGTACACCACCTCGTCCCACCCCAGCCCCATGCCTGGGCCCACCGCGACCAGCTGGGCGATCCCGTATCCGGCGGCCACCAGCAACAGCAGCGCCCGCCAGGGGTCGGCCCGCACCCACGCCCGTACATCCATGGGCCTTTCCTAGCCCCCGCGGGGTTCGGGGCGCGGGCCCGCCGACAGGACTTGCCCCAACGGATGCGCGCCCATGACGCCGCGCATAAGCGGGGAGGGGACGCGGGTGGGGCCGGGGGCGCCGTCTAGCGTGGGTGGAGGGGGCTCGCGGCGTCATGGGACGGCGCCGTTCCGTGTCGTGCCGGGGGGACACCATGGACACCTCCAACATCCACGTGCCCGAGGACGCGCAGCTCGCGGAGCTGCTGACCGAGCGGCTGTTCGACGACACGCTCGGCGCCCTGGAGCTGTTCTCCGTCTACCTGGGCGCCGAGCTGGGCTTCTACCGCGTCCTGCACGAGCAGGGCCCGCTGACCGCGGCTGAGCTGGCCCAGCGCACCGGGACCGCGCCCCGCTACGTGTCCGAGTGGCTGGAGCAGCAGGCCGTCGCCGCTCTCGTGGAGACCGACCCCGGCGAGCCGGCCGGTGAGCGGCGCTACCGGCTGCCGGCCGCGCACGCCCGCGTGCTCGTGGACGCCGACGACCCCGCGCACGTGGCGCCGTTCGCGCACATGCTGGCCGGGATCGGGGGTGTGATCGCCGAGGTGGCCGAGGCGTACCGCACGGGGGCGGGGGTGCCCTACGAGTCGTACGGGCGCGCGTTCCGCCACGGGCAGGGCCACATCAACCGGCCGGCCTTCACCCATGAGCTGCCGGACGCCTGGCTGGCCGCCATGCCGGACATCGCCGCCCGCCTGCGCGAGGCCCCCCGGTCGCGCGTGGCCGACGTCGGGTGCGGCCAGGGCTGGGCCGCGCTGGCGATCGCCCGCGCGTTCCCGAACGTCTGCGTGGACGGGCTCGACGCCGACGCCTCCTCCGTCGCCGACGCGCGCGCCGCGGCCGAGCGGGCCGGGCTGGGTGACCGGGTGCGGATGGAGCAGGCGGACGCGTGCCGGATCGTCGCGGCGGGCCCGTACGACCTGGTGATGATCCTGGAGGTGCTGCACGACCTGTCGCGGCCGGTGGAGGCGCTGCGCTCGGCCCGCGCCGCGCTCGCGCCCGGCGGGGCCGTGCTGGTGGTGGACGAGCGGGTGTCCGACCGGTTCACGGCGCCGGGCGACAAGGTCGAGCGGATGATGTACGGCTGGAGCGTCACGCACTGCCTGCCCGCGCAGCTCGTCGAGTTCCCCTCCGCCGCCACGGGCACCGTCATGCGCGCCGGCACGGTCCGCAGGTACGCGGAGGAGGCCGGGTTCGCCCGCTGCTCGGTGCTGCCGGTGGACAACGACTTCTTCCGCCTGTACCGGCTGGACCCCTGATTGATTAGACGCGACGTTGCGTCTAGTCTTTGGCGCGTCGTCCCGAACCTCTCGGAAGGAACATCCATGCGCCATCCCCCGCGCCAGGGCCTGGAGGCCCGCCAGGTGACCCCGCCGTCCCGGCGGGCCCGGGTCCTCGCGCCCGCGATCCTGGCGTTCACGTTCTGGGCCACCATGGCCGGCACGACCGCGCCCACACCGCTCTATCCCCTGTACGAGCACGCCTTCGGCTTCGGGCCGTTCACCGTGACCGTCGTCTTCGCGGTCTACGCCTTCGGCGTCGTCGCCGGGCTGCTGCTGTTCGGGCGGCTGTCCGACGAGATCGGCCGGCGGCCGGTGCTCATGGTCGCCACTCTGCTGGCGATCGTCGCGGCCGTGGCCTTCCTGCTGGCCGGCGACCTCACGGTCATGCTCGGCGCCCGGGTCGTCTCGGGACTGTCGGCGGCCCTCGTGACGGGCGCCGCCACGGTCGCGCTGGCCGAGGCCATGCCGCCGGACGGCCGGGTCCGCCCGGCCACGGTCGTGCTGTTCGCCAACATGGGCGGCCTGGCCGGCGGCACGCTGCTGGCCGGGATCCTGGCCGACCTGGCGCCGGCGCCGCTGCGCACAGCGTGGGCGGTCATCGGCGCGCTGGCGCTGCTCGCGCTGGCCGGCGTCGCGTCGGTGCCGGAGACCGCCCCGCACCGCTCGCGCCCGTCCCTGCGCCTGCAGCGCCCGCACGTGCCGGCCGAGATCCGCGGCGACTTCCTGCGCTCGGCGATGGCCACCGGGGCGGGGTTCGCGGTGCTGGGGGTGCTCACCGCCGTGACCGGCGTGTTCCTGTCGGGGGTGCTGCGGCTGCCGAGCCACACGCTGACGGGGGCGGTGGTGTGCACCGCGTTCCTGTGCACCGCCGCCGGACAGCTCCTCAACCGGGTCGTCCGGCCGGACCGGGCGCTCCCGCTCGCCTGCGGGGGCCTGGTCGCCGGCGCGGGGCTGATCGCGCTGGCCATGGCGGCCACGTCCCTGCCGGCGTTGCTGGCCGGGGCGGCCGTGAACGGGCTGGCCACCGGCATGGCCCTGGGGTACGGCATCACCGTCCTCACCACGCGCGCCGCGCCGGACCACCGGGGCGCGTCGGTGTCGACGTTCTTCGTGATCCTGTACGCGATGCTGGCCGTGCCCGCCGTCGGGGTGGGGGTGATGATCCGGCTGACGGGCCTGCGCCCGGCCGGGGAGATCTTCAGTGCCGTGGTCGCCGTGCTGGCGCTCGTCGTCCTGCTGAGCCTGCTCGGGAGCCGAGGGGCGGCCCGGCGCGCCTGACCCGGGCGGCGTGCCACAATCGGTGACCCACGCGTGCACGCAGGACCCACGCGTACACGCAGGACCACGGGTACAGGCAGGACCACGGGTACACGCAGGACGCGCCCGCGCGGAAGGAGGAGCGGCCATCAGCACGGAAGGACGAGCGACCGTCGGCGCCGGCCGGGACGGCGGGGCCGTCCCGCGCCGGGAGGCCGTCGTCAGCCGCACCGGGCCGAAACGCAGCGAGAGCATCCGGCGGGCCGTGCTCGACGCGGCCGACGACCTGCTGGTCGAGCGCGGATTCTCCGGCGTGACGATGGAGGGCATCGCCGCCCGCGCCGGGGTGGCCAAGCAGACGATCTACCGCTGGTGGAAGTCCAAGGTGGACATCCTGCTCGACACGCTCGCCGACGACGCCGAGCGGCCGCTCGCCTGGCGTCCCGGCTCGTCGCCGGCCTCGCCGGAGGAGGAGCTGACGGACCAGCTCGGCCGGGTGGCGGCGTTCCTCCAGGAGCCGGCCGGCCGGGTGCTGCTGGCGCTCGTCGGGCACGCCCAGCTCGACCCGGAGACCGCCGCCAAGCTGCGCGACGGGTTCCTGCGCGAGCAGCGCGAACGCGACCTGGCGGGGCTGGGCGCGCTGCTCGCCCGGCACACGGGCCGGCCGGTGGACGAGCGGCTCACCGGCCGCCTGCTCGACGCCGCCCTCGGGCCGCTCTTCCACCAGGCGCTCGTCCTGGGCCGCCCCGCCGACCCCGGCACGCTCGCCACCACCGCCCGCCTTGTCCTGGACGCGGCCGAGCGCGAGAGCGTCACCGGCGCGGGCCGTCCCCCGGACGCGGAGTGACGCCCGACGCGGAGTGACGCCCGACGCGGAGTGACGCCCGACGCGGAGTGACGCCGGACGCGTCCCACGCGTTGTCAGGCGCAGGAGGCCAGCGCGGCGGGGATCTCGGCGAACGTCTCCTGAACCAGCGCCACCAAGGCGTCGCGCCCGCCGCTGCCGCGACGAGCCGTCCAGCGCAGGGAAGCCGTCCGCCAGGCGGCCACGAAGATCTCCACGGTGAGCCGGGCGCGCACCTCGGCGACGTCACCTCCGGAACGGTCGCTCACCGCCGCGACCAGGGCCCGGGTGGTGTCCTGGCAGTACCCGAGGCTGTGCGCCTGCAGGGCGGGAACGGCTTCCGACAGTTCGCGGGCGGCCAGGAAGCGGCGATCCCAGTCGAGGTCCATGTCCCCCAGGGTGGTGACCAGCGTGGTGCGCAGGGCCTCGATCAGCGGGCCGGTCAGCTCCTGGGCGGCCACGCGGTCCAGATAGGCGGACCACAGCTCGCTGTCGGCGGCGAGCGCGACGTCCTCCTTGGAGCGGTAGTTGCGGAAGAACGTGCGTTTGGACACCTCCACGGCGTCGCACAGATCGTCGAGCGTGGTGGCGTCGTAGCCGTCTTCGGTGAACAGGCGGAGAGCGGTCTCGGCCAGGGCCCGGCGCGTGCGCAGCTTCTTGCGTTCGCGTAGCGGCAGGTCGCGCAGGTCATCACTCACGTCCCGAGGCTACCACTCGAAGGCTCTTGCTCTTTGACAACTTATGCCACCGAGTGGCACTGTCGCCTTGATGGCGGATTATGGCCGTCAAGCGATCTTGAAGGAGCCCGAACCCGTGACAACCGCCCCTTCCGGACGTTCCCGTCCGGCGATCACCCTCGCAGTGGTGCTGCTGGCCTTCGTCACCGTGCCGATGTCCATCTCCGGAGCGGCCGTCGCGTTGCCCGGCATCGGCACCGACCTGCACGCCGCCGGCGCCCCGCTGCAATGGGTCATGAACGCCTACAACCTGACGTTCGCCTCGTTCATGCTGGTCGCCGGGTCCACGGCGGACCTGGTGGGCCGCCGCCGGACCTTCGCGGTCGGCGCGGGGACGTTCGCCGTCGGCTCGCTGGCGGCGGCGGCCGCTCCCGGCATCGCCCTGCTGGACGTCGCCCGCGCCGTGTCCGGCATCGGCTCGGCCGGGGTGTTCGCCAGCGGCGGCGCGATCCTGGCCACCACCTTCGACGGAGCCGCTCGGACGCGCGCCTTCGCGGCGCTGGGCAGCGCCGCCGGGCTCGGTCTGGCGGCCGGGCCGACGCTGGCGGGCTGGCTGGTCAGCGCGCTGGGCTGGCGCTCCACCTTCGGCCTGCATGCGGCCTTGGTGATGGTGGCGCTGGCCGGGGTCGCAGCCGTCGCCGAGTCCCGGGCCCCGCGCCGTCCCCGGCTGGACACGACGGGTGCGGTGGTGTTCGTCGCCGGGCTGGGCGCCCTGGTCCTGGGCGCGGTGCAGGGCCCCGACTGGGGGTGGTCGAGCCCGGCCGTGCTTGCGCTGCTGACCGCCGGGGCGGGGCTGCTCGTGGCGTTCGTCGCCCTGCAGGCGCGCTCGGCCGACCCGCTGCTGGACCTGTCGCTGATGAGGAACCGCCGGTTCCTGGCGCTGTGCATGGTGCCGGTGGTGACCACCTTCGGCTTCGTGACGCTGCTGACCTACCTGCCCACCTATCTGGTGGGCGCGGGCGGCATGTCCGCCCAGCGCGCCGGGACGGTGCTGCTGCTGATGACCGGACCGGTACTGCTGGCCCCGCCGCTGGCCGGGGGCCTGGTCAACCGAGGCGTGTCGGCCCGCGTGCTCATCACGGCGTCGCTGGCGATGTTCGCCGCCGGCAACGCGTGGCTCACCGTGATCGGCCCGTCCACCCCCGTCGCCGTCATCGCCGGGCCGCTGCTGCTGATCGGCCTGGGCGCCGGGGTGTCGTTCGGCGTCGGCGACGGGGCGGCCATGAGCCTGGTCGGGCCCGAGCGCGCCGGCATGGCCACCGGGTTCCTCAACACGATGCGCATCGGGAGCGAGGCCATCGTCATCGCCGTGTTCGGCGCGGTCCTGGTCAGCCTGATCGGCGCCCGCGTCGGCTCGCCCGCCCTGGCCGCCCAGGTGGGCGCGGGGGACCTGTCCGGCGGCGACCCCGCCGCGCTGGCCGCCGGGTTCACCCACGCCCTGCACGTCGCGCTGTACGGGACGGCCGCCGTGTGCGCGGCCGGGGCGGTGGCCATCGCCGTCGCGCTGGCCAAGCCGCGCGCGGACGTCGCCGCATCGCCGGCATCGGCAGCTTCGCCGGCATCGCCCCCGTCGCCCCCGTCGCCTGCGTCGCAGCGGTCGCAGCGGTCGCAGCGGTCGCACGAGGATTCCCCGCTGCCCACCGAGGTCGCTTGACCAGGCGATCAGCCCGCCGAGGCGGCCCGGCTTCCCGCCGTGAAGCGCGCGTGCGCGCCGGCGTCGCCCAGCCGGTCCAGGGCGGCCAGCCAGCTCGCCCCGCCCGCGCCGTCCCGCGCGGTGAGCACCTCGTGCCCGGCCAGCAGCGCCGTGACCGCCGTCCGCACCGGGCCGTCGGCGGCCAGCACGCCGCCCGCCAGCACGACCGGTCCCGGGCCGAGCACCCGGCCCGCCGTCGCCGCCAGCCGCCGGGCTGCCTCGCCGACGATCCGCGCCGCGCGGGCGTCCCCGGCCGCCGCGGCCTCGGCCACGAGCGGCGACGCGGCGGCCACCAGCGTCCGGTCGGCCTGCGCCAGCCGCACGACGCGGTCGGCGCGCCGCCGCGCCTCCCCCGTCACCCCGCTGGTCGCGTCGGCGCCGGAGGTCACGCCGAAGTGCGCGCAGACCAGCTCCACCAGCGGCCCGGACGACCGGCCGCGGTCCAGCTCGTGGACCGCGGCGCGCACCCCGGCCCGGCCGATCCAGAACCCGCCGCCCTCGTCGCCGAGCAGCCAGCCGAGTCCGTCGGCCACGGCGGTGACGGCGCGGCCGGAGAAGCGGGCGGCCGCCGCCCCGGTCCCGGCGAGCAGCAGCGTCCCGGAGGGCTCCGCGGTGCCGGCCGCGTAGGCGACGTCCACGTCACCCACCATCCGGGGCGGTGCGGCGACGCCGCACGAGGCCCACACGCGCCGCAGCACCTCCGCGAAGCCGTCGTCCGCGCCCGCCACCCCCGCCACCGAGGCGGCCACCAGCGCCGGGTCCAGGCCGTCGAGCGCCCGGCGCAGGGCCTGCTCGATGGCCGCCCGGGCCGCAGCGGCGCCGTGCGCGGCCGGGTTGCCCGGGCCCGCGGTGCCGTACCCGAGCCTGGTCCCGTCCGCCGCGTGGACGGCGGCCCGGGTGGTGGTGCCGCCGGCGTCCACGCCGGCGAAGAGGGTCACCGGACGAGCCGCGCCGCGCCGGGCGCGAGCGTGAAGGTCGTGCCGCAGGGCTCGTAGGCGCCCGTCGCCGGGTCGAAGGCGGCGCCGATCCCGTCGAGCGTGACCTCGGCCGGCTCGTCGTGGCGGGCGTTGCAGACGAACAGCCGGCGCTCGCCGTAACGGCCCACCAGGACGTCGCCGGTCCGCTCGACCGACGTCCAGCCGGACAGCTCGGCCGCGACCGGGCGCAGCCAGCGGGTGTTGAGGTCGCGCACCATGCCGTAGCGCTCGGTCGGCACGCCGGCCCCGTCGATGAGCGCGGACCGGAAGCCCTCGCCGCGGGCGGGGTCGGGCGTCCAGTAGGTGAAGTACTGGATGCCGGTGTAGCCGTAGGCCAGGGCGGTGTTGACCTGCCAGGCCAGCTCGGCGGCCGTCGGCTCGCGGTGCCCGTCGTAGGCGAGCGTCTGCACGTACATCCAGGCGGGCAGGCCGGCCCGGCGGGCGTGCTCGCGCACCGTCGCCAGGTCGGCGAGGTAGCCCTCGTCGAAGCCGTCGGCGAGGAACGGGTAGCGGTCGAAGGACAGCACGTCGGGACGGACGAGCCGGGTGAACTCCCCGACGTAGGCGTCGTAGGGGCCGTCCGTGGCGTGGCTGGGGAAGAGGTTGGCGTAGGCGAGGGCGCCGGCCGCGCGCACGGCGGCGACCCCGGCCGCCACCCTCGGGAACTGCCCGGCGTGCGGCTCGTCCATGAGGCTGAGGCCGCGGAAGGAGCGGAACGGGCGGTAGTCCTCCACGACCCGGCCGATCAGCGGCGCGGGGTCCACGTCCAGCTCGCGCATGACGACGTCCACGCGCGGGTCCGAGGCGACGAGCACGCCGAGCCCCGCCTCCTCGGCGCAGGCCAGCGCGTGCCGCAGGATGACCCGGTCGTTGAGGTAGTTGCCGGTGATGACCAGGTCGATGCCGGCGTCGGCGATCTCCCGGTAGCGGGCGGCCGTCGTCTCGTGGGGCGGCGGCGGCCAGAAGGCGGCGATCGTCAGGGTCACAGCGCGCCGGTCCTGATCCGCCCGGCGTAGCGGGCCACGAGGGCGTCGTTGCGCTCGTCGGAGCCGGGGATGTTGGCCGACAGGTAGACGGGAGGGACCGTTCCATCGGCCAGCAGCAGGCCGATCGCCTCGGCGACCATGAGCTGCACGGCCAGCGCCGAGGTGATCGAGGAGATGCCGCAGACGGCGCCGTGCTCGGTGGTCAGGACGGCGTCGCCGTACGGGGCGAGGTTGTCGATGACGATGTCCGCCAGCTCGAACAGCCGCTCCCCCGACGGATGGCGCGAGGTGATGGCGCCGGAGTGCTCCAGGGAGGTGATCGCGATCAGCGGCAGGCCGCGCTCCTTGACCAGCCGGGCCATCTCCACGGTGGAGCCGTTGCCGCCCGAGTTGGAGGCGATGACGAAGGCGTCGGACTTCTCGATCGTGTGCAGGGCCAGCACCTCGTGCGCGGTGCGCGGGTCGCGCTCGGCCAGCGGGTCGAACCCGGCGGGGTCGGCCGAGCCCAGCACCACCGGGTCGCGCAGGGTGAGCCGGTTGGTCGGGATCAGGCCGCCGGCCCGGCCCGCCACCTCCAGCGCCACCGCCTCGGAGTGCCCGGTCCCGTAGGCGTGGACGACGCCCCCGGCGCGCACGCTGTCGGCGATCAGCACCCCCGCCTGCCTGATGGCGGGCAGCTGGCCGGTCATCAGCCGGTCCAGGCGGGAGCGCGCCTCGTCGGCGAAGGCCATCACAAGATCCATGAATTGTTCCCCCATCAACGGTTCATGCCGGCGGTCAGCCCGGCGACGATCTGGCGCGTGGCCAGGACGAAGAGCACGACCAGGGGGATCGTCGTCATCACCAGACCGGCGAAGAGCGTGCCCCAGTCGTTCTGGAACTGGCCGAAGAAGTGGGTGAGGCCGACCGGCAGGGTCAGCTTGGTCTCGTCCCGCATCAGGACCAGGGGGTAGAAGAAGTCATTCCAGATCGGCACGAACTGGAACACCACCACGGTCGCCAGCGCGGGCCGCACCAGGGGCAGCATCACGTGCCAGAAGGTCGCGAACGGCCCGGCGCCGTCCAGGGCGGCGGCCTCGTCGAGCTCGTGCGGGAGCTGGCGGAAGAAGGCGGTCAGGACGAAGACGTTGAACGGGACCGACCCGGCCGCGTAGACCAGCACCAGCCCGGTCAGCGAGTCCACCAGCCCCATGCCCTCCAGCAGGTAGAACAGCGGCAGCACGCCCAGGTGGGCGGGCAGCGTCATGCCGGAGACGAAGTAGGCGGCGAACATGCCGCGCCCCCGGAACTCCCTGCGCCCGAGGGGGTAGGCGGCCAGCAGCGAGACCACGGCGCCCAGCAGCACGGCGCCGACCACGACGAGCGCCGAGTTGACGACGTAAGTGGAGAAGGACGCCTCCGTCCACGCCTTGACGTAGTTGCCGAGCCCACTGGGCGGGCCGATCGGCCGGTCGAAGATCTCGCTGGTGGGCCGGAACGAGCTGAGCAGCATGACGAGCAGCGGCGTCATCGAGAAGGCGGCGTAGCCCCACAGCAGGACCTTGACGATCGACGCCCTCACGTCTTCCTCCTCAGGACCCGCTCCAGCAGCAGCGTCGAGCCGAAGATGAAGGTGAACATGAAGACCGCCAGCGCCGAGGAGGTGCCGAGCGCGTTGACGTCGCCGGAGGCGAAGGCCGTGCGGTAGAACAGCAGGCCCAGCACGTCGGTGGCGCCCGCCGGGGCGCCGTTGGAGCCGCCGAGCGCGTAGACCAGGGCGAAGGTGCCCATGCTGCCGATGAAGCTGAGGATCGTGACAGTGGCCATGGCGGGCTTGAGCAGCGGCAGCGTGATGCGCCAGAGCACCTGCCAGGAGCCGGCGCCGTCGGTCCTGGCGGCCTCGGCGTACTCCTGGGGGATGCCGCCGAGCGCGGCGCTGAACAGCAGCATCGGGAAGCCCACCCACTGCCAGGTGGTGATGACGATGACGGTCGGCAGCGCGGTGTCCGGGTCGCCGAGCCACGGCATCGCCAGGCCGAGCGGCTTGAGCAGCGCGTTGACCGGGCCGAAGGCGGGGCTGAGCAGCAGGGTCCACAGGTAGCCGATGACCAGCGGGTTGACCAGGTACGGCAGGGCGAACATGGTCTGCAGCGCCCGCTTGCCGCGCCGTACGCGCGACAGGGCGAGCGCGAAGGCCAGGCCGAGCGTGTTCTGCACCAGCATGGTGCCCGCGAACAGCAGCGCGTTGTGCCCCAGCGCGGGCAGCAGCTGGTCGAGGAAGGCGCCCGACAGCAGGCCGGCGTAGTTGTCCAGCCCGGCGAAGCTGTCGCGCAGCGTGCCCTTCCAGGAGAAGAAGCTGTAGGTCAGGCCGGTGAACAGCGGGTAGACGACGAAGGCGGAGTAGAGGAGGAGGGCGGGGATCAGGAACAGGTACGACGAGCCGTTCCCTCCCTGTCCCCGCCGCGCGCCTAGAGCCATGTGGACACGCTCTTGTCGAGCTGTTCGGCCGCCTGCTTCGCGGTGATGCGGCCGAGCAGCATCTCCTGCAGCGCCTTGGAGAAAACGGCGGCCGACGAGGGGTTGCCGTAGGCGAACTCGTTCATGAAGTAGGTCGCGCCGTGCTGGTCGAAGGTGGTGGCCACCTCGCCGAGGAGCGGGTCCTTGGGCGTGACGCCGGGCACGGCGGAGAAGATGCGCAGGGTGTCGGTGTAGAGCTGGCCGTAGTCCTTGGAGGCCAGCCAGGCGGCGAACTTCAGCGCCTCGGCCTTGTGCTTGGTCTTGACGTTGACGCCGTACGAGCCGTCGGTGAAGCCGGGCATGAGGCCCTGGCCCTCGGGCACGGGCGGCGTGAAGACGCCCAGCTCGACGTCCTTGGCGTTCTCGGTGAAGAAGTTCAGCTCCCACAGGCCGCCGGGGAACATGGCCGCCTTGCCGGAGGAGAACAGGATCTGCGCGTCGGTGTAGGAGACGCCGGCGGCGTTCTCGGGGAAGTACGGCTTGAGCTTGTTGAGCTGGTCGATGCCCTCGACGAAGCGCGGGTCGGTGAACTTCTTCTGCTTGGCCTTGACGGCGGCGATGAACTCGTCGCCGCCCCAGTGGGCGGTGCCGAAGATGCTCGCCACGATCGGCAGCATCCAGTCGTCCTTGCCGCCGAAGGCGAACGGGATGACCCCCTTGGCCTTGAGCTTCCCGGCGGAGGCGATCATCTCGTCGTAGGTCTTGGGCGGGGTGATGCCGTTGTCCGCGAAGATCTTCTTGTTGTAGATCACCTGCAGGGTCTGCACGGCGAACGGCACGCCGTACACCTTGCCGTCCTTGTCGCCCTTGGCGTAGCGCAGGACCTTCTCGTCGTAGCCGGCCAGGCCGGGCACGTCCTTGGTGTCGAGCGGCAGCAGCCGGCCGGCCTCGACGAGCGGCTGCAGGTTGGCGCCGGCGCGCAGCCACGCCAGGTCGGGGCCGTTGTCGCCGGCCAGGCCGGTGGACAGGATCGTGTCGTACTCGGTGGCGGTGGTGAAGGAGCGGGCGTCGACGTCGACGCCGGGGTTGGCCTTCTCGTACTCGGCGAACATCTTGTCGTAGTTGGCCTCGGGACCCCATCCCCAGACCGAGAGGGTGATCTTGCCCTGGTCGGCACGGGTGGTGGTCGAAGGGGCACAGGCGGTGACCGCCATCGCCAAGGCGACAGCGGCGGCGGCAAGGCGCATGGGGGCTCCTAGCGTGGGGGCAGGCGGTGCTTGGCGACCGCGTCGGTGGCGGCCGTCAGGAGCTGGTTGCTGGTCTCGTGGGTGCGCTGGACGACCCCGATGTAGAGGCAGTCCAGGACGAGCATCTGGGTGTGGCGGGCGGCCACCCCGCCCGCGCGGAAGGGGGTGTCCTGCGCGGCGGTGGTGAGGACGATGTCGGCGGCCTCGGCCAGCGGGCTGCGGGGGAAGTTGGTGACGGCGATCGTGGTGGCGCCGCGTTCCCTGGCGATGGTCAGCGGCTCGACGACCTCGGCCGTGGTGCCCGAGTGGGAGATGCCGACCGCCACGTCCTGGTCGTCGCGCGCGTTGGCGCTGGAGACGGCGTTGTGCACGTCGGTCCACAGCGCGCACGGCCGGCCGACGGCGTGCAGGCGCAGGTGCAGGTCCATGGCCACGCCCGCGCTGCCGGCGACCGCGTAGAAGTCGATGAACCTGGCGCGGACCAGGGCGGAGACGGCCCGGTCCACCGCCTTGAGGTCGAGCTGGGCCGCCGTCTCCTCCATGGCGCGCAGGTCGCTGGCCAGCAGGCTGCGCAGCACCAGGCTCGCGGGGTCGTCCGGCGAGAAGGCGATCAGGTCCTGTTCTCGGGGGGCGGCGTCGTTGCGCCCGAGCTCGGCCGCCAGCGCCAGCCTGAGCTCGGGGTATCCGGCCAGGCCCAGCTCGCGGCAGAAGCGCGTGATGGTGGTGAGCGAGGTCCCGCACCGCTCCGCCAGCTCACCGATGGTCGAGGCGGCCACGACGGCGGGCTCCGCGAGGATCGTCTCGGCGATGCGCCGGTGGGCCGCGGTGAGGGTGGGCTCGACCCCCCGGATTCTGGCCAGGATCGGTGACATGGGAGGAACCCTCCCGCTTTCCGGAGGGTATGTCAATAGTTCACATTCGACATGGGATGTTAGAAATTTTCCCCCTTGCGGGACTCGCTGGGACTATGTCACTTTCGACGCCATGCGCAACCTCCTCATGGCGCTGGTGCTCGGCAGCACCAGCCTGCTGCCCGCCCGCGCCGACGCGGTGGACATCCAGTTACTGGCCTTCAACGACTTCCACTCCGGCTTCCCGACCAGCTTCGCCACGACCCCGAACGGCCCGGTCCCGGCGGGCGGCGCCGCGTACCTGTCGGCCCACATGGACCGGCTGCAGCGCGACAACCCCGACGGCACGCTGCGGCTGTCGGCCGGCGACAACATCTCCTCCAGCACCATGAACGCCACGGCCCTGCACGACGAGCCGGGCATCCAGGCGCTGAACCTGATGCGCCTGGACGCCTCCAGCGTCGGCAACCACGAGTTCGACGAGGGCCTGGCCGAGTTCCGCAGGATGGAGAAGGGCGGCTGCCACCCCATCGACGGCTGCGCGATCCCGAACTTCAAGGGGGCCAACTTCCCCTACCTGGGCGCCAACATCGTCGACACCACCACCGGCAAGCCCGCGCTGACGCCCTACATCGTCAAGGAGGTCAAGGGCGTCAAGGTCGGCATCATCGGCGTCGACTACAAGAACGCGCTCAAGGAGGCCCCCGGCCCCACCGCGCCGCTGGAGGGCCGCGACGAGGCCGAGGCGGTCAACACCTACGCGGCCGAGCTCAAGGCCAAGGGCGTGCGGACCATCGTGGTCCTCATCCACCAGGGCGGCGGGCAGACCGGCGGCGGCCTGCCCAACCAGTGCAACAACCTGGCCGGGCCGATCAAGGACATCGTGCAGAGGTTCGACCCCGAGGTCGACGCCGTGATCTCCGGGCACACCCACAACCCGTACAACTGCCTGATCAACGGCATCCCGGTCACGCAGACCTCGGCCCACACGCGCGAGCTCACCAGGATCGTGCTCACGGTCGACCGGGCGACCGGCAACCCGACCTCCGCCAAGGCCGAGAACATCACGGTCACCCACGACATCAAGCCGGACCCCCGGATCGAGGCCCTGCGCGCCAGGACGGACGCGCAGGGGCAGAAGCTGCTGGACCGGCCCGTCGGCCTGCTCAGCCGCGACCTCACCGCCCAGCGCAACGCCGCCGGTGAGTCCACCGTCGGCCACGCCCTGGCCGACGCCCGGCTCTTCGCGACCTCCGCCCCCGACAACGGCGGCGCCCAGATCGCGATCCAGCCGCCCTACGGCGGCGGCATCGGCGGCGACCTGATCGTCAACCCCACCGGCAACGAGATGTCGAACCTGGTGACGCACGGCAAGGCGCTGCGCGTGCAGCCCTTCTCCAACATGCTCGTCACCATGACGCTCACCGGCGCCCAGTTGGAGCGGCTGCTGGAGCAGCAGTGGTGCGGTCAGAGCACCGCCCGCGTGCTCGGCGTCTCCGAAGGGCTCACCTACACCTACGACAACGCCAAGCCCGCCTGCGACAAGATCGACCCGGCCACGATCAAGCTGAACGGGACCGTCGTCGATCCGGCCGGACGCTACCGCCTGACCGCCAACTCCTTCATCGCGACCGGCGGCGACGGATTCTCCGTGCTGACCGAGGGCACCGACCGGGTGGAGAAGGTCCGCGACATCGAGGCCTTCGAGTCCTACATCCGGGCCAGGAGCCCGCTGGCGGCCCCGGCCCTGGGCCGGGTCACCCGCGTGAACTGACAGCCCGGCTCAGTCGTCGAGGCCCGATTCGGCGGCCAGCGGGACCTCGCCCGCGGTCTTGCTGTAGCCGAGGGCCTCGACGATGAGGCCGTCGCGGACGCGCATGAGGTTCACGCCCTCGACCCAGCCGGCCGGGCCGTCGGCGAAGTAGTAGCGCCAGCGGATCGTCGCGCGCTCGCCCGCGACGATGACCTCCTGCGGCTCGAACCGCGTCGTGCGGTCCTCGACGAGCGCGCGCCACCACGCCAGGCAGGCCGCGCCTCCCTCGACGCGCTCGCCGGTAGGCGCCGGCTGGACCGACTCCATCACGCAGTCCGCACCGATCAGGTCGGTGAGCGCGTCGGCGTCGCGTCCGGTGAAGGCGTGGTTGAAACGGTCGATGACCTCGGCGGTGGTGCGGATCGCCATGACGGCTCCTTGGTGGATAGATCGTTCGGTCTACTCAGACCATATAGAACGGTTGATCTACTCGTCAACCGGTGGCAAGCTGACGCCATGACCACACGCACCGCGCCGGGACCCCGCGAACGCCTGCTGGACGCCGCCCGCCGGCTGACCTACGCCCAGGGCGTGGGCGTGGGCGTCGACGCGCTGCTGAAGAGCGCCAACGTGGCCCGGCGCTCGCTGTACGAGCACTTCGGCGGCAAGGACGGGCTGATCGTGGAGGTCCTGCGGCTCACCACCGCCGAGGACGAGGAGTGGTACCGGCGGACCATGCGGGACGCCGGCGACGACCCGCGCGCCCGGCTGCTGGCCGTCTTCGACGGGCTCGCCGAGGCCATCGACGCGCCGGACTTCCGCGGCTGCCGCTACCTCGCCGCCGACCTCGCCCTGGCCGACCCGGGTCATCCCGGGCACGCCGTGACCCGGGAGTACCGCGAGCGGGTCCACCGGCTCCTCGAGGACGAGCTGCGCCGGCTCGGCCACCCGCGGCCGGGGCACGCCGCCACCCAGCTCCTCCTGCTCGTGGACGGCGCCCTGGCGGCGGGAGCCACCCGGCCCGGCACGGACCCCGCGGCGTGCGCGCGCGAACTGGCCGAGCACGTCCTCGACGGCCCGCGACGGGACGCCGCCTGACCCGCAAAATGTGACAGCGCTGTTGTATCTTGGTCGGATGCTTCCACCGATCGAGCCGTACGACCACGGCCACCTCGACACCGGCGACGGCCACCTCGTCTACTGGGAGGTCTGCGGCAACCCCGCGGGCAAGCCGGCGCTCGTCGTCCACGGCGGCCCTGGGTCGGGCTGCTCCACCAACGCGCGCCGCACGTTCGACCCGGAGCGCTACCGGACCATCCTGTTCGACCAGCGCAACTGCGGTCGCAGCCTGCCCCACGCGTCCGACCCGGCGGCCGACCTGAGCACCAACACCACCCGGCACCTCGTGGCCGACATGGAGCGGCTGCGCGAGCACCTGGGCGTCGATCGCTGGCTGCTCTACGGCGGCTCATGGGGGGCCACGCTCATGCTCGCCTACGCCGAGGCGCACCCCGAGCGGGTCTCGGAGATCGTCATGGTCGCCGCGACCATGACCCGCAGGTACGAGATCGACTGGCTGTACCGGGGCGTGGGCCGGTTCTTCCCCGAGGAGTGGCAGCGCTTCCGCGCGGGCGTGCCGGAGGACCAGCGCGACGGCGACCTGCCGGACCTGCTGGCCGCCTACCACCGGCTCGTGAGCGACCCCGACCCGAAGGTGCGCGCCAAGGCCGCCCAGGACTGGCTGGCCTGGGAGGACGCGGTCATCTCCCTGGAGCCGAACGGCAAGCGCAACGCCTACAGCGACCGTCCCTCCGAGGCCCAGGTGGCCTTCGTCCGGATCTGCTCGCACTACTTCTCCAACGGCGCGTGGCTGGAGGAGGGCGCCCTGCTGCGCGACGCCCACCGGCTGGCCGGCATCCCGGGCGTGATCGTCCACGGCCGGTTCGACCTGGGGGCGCCGCTGGAGAACGCCTGGGAGCTCGTCCAGGCGTGGCCGGACGCGCGGCTCGTCGTGGTGGACGACTCCGGCCACACGGGCAGCGGGACGATGCGCGACGCGATCAAGTCCGCCATCGCGGGCTTCACGCCCTGACGCGGCGATCAGCCCTGGGCGGAACCCGTTGGCCGGGGCGCGGACCGCGTGCTCAATGGAGGCATGAGGGCCGCCTATGACGAGATCGCCGACTGGTACGAGACCGAGTTCCTGCCCCGGAACGCGGACGACCCCCTGGGGCAGCGCCGGGTGCTGGCCGGCCTGCTCGGCCGCGGCGAGGGCATGTGCCTGGAGATCGGGTGCGGCACCGGCGTGCACGCCGCCGCCCTCCGCGACCTGGGCTGGACTCCGGTCGGCGTCGACCTGTCGGCCGGGATGCTGCGCCACGCCCGGCCACGCCTGCCGGTGGTGCGGGGCGACGCGGCGCGCTTGCCGTTCCGCGACGGGTCGCTGCCGGCGGTCGCGGCGCTGATGGTCCACACCGACATGCCGGCCTACCCGGCCGTGCTGCGGGAGGCGGCCAGGGTGCTGCGACCGGGCGGGGCGCTGGTGCACGTCGGGGTGCATCCGTGCTTCTGCGGCGGGTTCGCCGACCGCGCCGATCCGGAGGCGGTCGTGGTCAGGCCCGGCTACCTCGACGGCCACTGGACCAAGAAGTCGTGGACGGACCAGGGCATCCGCGACAAGGTGGGCGCGAGTCACTGGCCGCTGGCGGAGCTGCTGGGCGCGTTCCTGGAGGCGGGGCTGGCGCTGGAGGCGTTCGCCGAGGGCGACGGGCCCACGCCGGTGATCCTCGGCGTACGGGCCCGCCGCCCCTGACCGGGCGGGCGCAGCGGACGCGGGGCCACGCGCGCGGGCCCGCCGCCCATGGCCCCGCGCGTGGCCGGCGGGTGGTGGCGCGTGGTCAGTCCGCGAGGACCCGGCCGAGCCACGCCTGCCAGCCCGCCTCCTGCGCGGCGGTGTCGCCGCCGGTGAACAGGACGTGGGAGAGCACCATGACGCCGGGCAACCCCTGGATGAAGCGGTACAGCGCGCCGGAGGCGCGGACGCCGAGAGTCTGGGCGTTGGCGAAGTAGACGACGCCCTCGACGGGCGGCAGCCCGTCCGGCCGGAACGCCACGCGCCGCCCCACCACGTCACCGGAGTCACCGGACGCCGGCAGGCCCAGCTCGGCGTACACGGCGCGCCAGGCGTCCGGCCAGTGGCGGACGGGCGGCCCGAACGCGGTCACGGGCGTGGCGGGCCGGCCGCGGAAGTGGCCGAGGTACTCGACCAGCGTGGCGAAGAACATCGCCAGGCCGCTCCGCATGGCCTCGTACTCGTTCTCCCAGTCGTCGCCGGGCAGGAAGCCGCTCGTGACCATGCGCACGACCGTGCTGCCCCGGTCACGCCCCTCGATGAGGAACTCGTAGGCGACGAACCGCCCGTCCTCGCCCGCCGCGCCGGCGTGCGCGAAGCGGTGCGGCGGGTCGGACACCGTGACGGCGGATTCGGGCAGCAACCCGCCGAAGTCGGTGCGCACCGCCTTCTCCGTCACCTCGGTACGGCCCATGAACCACGAGTCGACGCCGGGGCCGGTGGCGATGGCCTCCCACACCTCCTCCGGTGTGACGCCGACCGTGGCCTCCTGGGGCAGCTCGAAGCGGTGACCCATGTCAGTTCTCCCCCTCGGACGCCTGCGCCCTGGACGGCTTGACGGACGGGTGGACGGCGACGACGATCCGGTGCTCGCGCCCGCCCTCGGCGCTCTCGTCGTGGTACCTGCCGACCAGGCCCGTCACGAACGACGTCAGCTCCTCGGCGAAGGCCGCCCGGTCGGCCGCGGAGGCGAAGCGCACCTCGCCGTCCATGCCGAACGTCGCCACCCGCTTGCGGGCCTGGACCGCGCCGGTGACCAGCTCCCCGAGGTCGCGGACCAGCCGGGCGGCCACCGCGAGCAGCCAGCCCGCCGACAGCCGGTCGGGCGACCTGGCGGGGTCGGGCTGCACGGCGGCCAGCGCCACGGGCGAGATGACGAACGAGGCCGCCGTGGCCCGCATCACCCGCTCGGTGACGTTGCCCTTCTTCCGCTCCTCGACGAGCTCGACCAGCCCGTGCTTCTCCAGCGTCCGCAGATGGTAGTTGACCTTCTGCCTGGCCAGGCCCACCCGGGCCGCCAGCGTGGTGGCCGAGCCGGGCTCCACGAGCTCGGCCAGCAGCCTGGAGCGCATGGGGTCGAGGGAGGCCTCGGCCGCCGCGGGGTCTTCGATCACCGCCACATCTCGCATGTCCGCACCATCCCACCGAAAAAATTACTTGTCAAGGCGGGAGGCCCGTTCCTCCAGGTAGCGGCGTTCCGGCCGGCTGGCGGTGCGCGCGGCGGCCGCGCGGTAGGCGGCGACGGCGCCGGCCTCGTCCCCGGCCTCCTCCAGGAGGTGGCCGCGCACCGCGGACAGCCGGTGGTGCCCGGCCATCCGCTCGTCGGCCGCGAGCTCGTCCAGCAGGGCGAGCCCCGCCTCGGGCCCGCGCACCATGGCCACGGCCACGGCGTGGTTGAGCCGGACGACCGGGTTGTCCTCCAGGCCGAGCAGCACGCCGTACAGGGCGAGGATCTGCCGCCAGTCGGTGTCCTCGGCGCGCGGCGCCTCGTCGTGCACGGCCGCGATCGCCGCCTGGAGCTGGTACGGCCCGACGGCGGAGGTGGACAGCGCCGCGGTGACCAGCGCGGAGCCCTCCTCGACGGCCGCGCGGTCCCACAGCGACCGGTCCTGCTCGGCCAGCGGGACGAGCCTGCCGCCGGGAGCGGTGCGGGCCGGGCGGCGGGCCTCGGTGAGCAGCATGAGGGCCAGCAGGCCCATCACCTCGCCGTCGCCGGGCAGCAGCCGCAGCAGCGCCCGGGTCAGCCGTACGGCCTCGCGGGTCAGGCCGGGCCGGTGCAGGTCGGGGCCGCTGGTGGCGGTGTAGCCCTCGTTGAAGATCAGGTAGAGGACGTGCAGGACGACGCGGAGCCGCTCGGCGCGCTCGGGCTCGGGCGGCAGCCGGAACGGCACTCCGGCTGCCTTCACCCGCTGCTTGGCGCGGCTGATGCGCTGCGCCATCGTCGCCTCGGGCACCAGGAACGCGGCGGCGATCTGCGCCGTCGTCAGACCGCCCACGGCCCGCAGCGTGAGGGCGAGCTGGGAGGCCCGTGACAGCGACGGGTGGCAGCACAGGAACAGCAGGGTCAGCGTGTCGTCCTCGTCGCCCGGGCGTTCCTCGCCGGGCGCGGGCACGACGGCCTCGTCGGCCGGGGCGCGGGCGGCGACCGTCTCCTCGCGGCGCCGCCGGGCGTGCTCGCTGCGCACGTGGTCGGTCAGGCGGCGCGCGGCCACGGTGACGAGCCAGGCCCGCGGGCTGCCGGGCACGCCCTGCGCGGGCCACTGCACGGCCGCGTCGAGCAGCGCCTCCTGGACGGCGTCCTCGCACGTGTCGAACTGCCCGTACCGGCGGACGAGGATGCCGAGCACCTGCGGCGCCAGCTCCCGCAGCAGCTCCTCGACGCCGTCCCCGGGCTCGGCGGCGAGCCCGGGCGGCCGCGGCGGTTCGGACGGGCGCAACGGGCCGGCCGCGCTCACTCGGGGACCTCGTCGATGATCGGCCGCACCTCCATCGCGCAGAGCCGCGCGTCCGGCCAGCGGGCGGCGATCTCCGTGGCCCGCTCGACGTCGTCGCACTCGACGATCAGGTAACCCGCCAGGTACTCCTTGGCCTCGATGAACGGCCCGTCGGTGACGGCCGGGACGCCGTCGCGCACGCGAACCGTCCGCGAGGTCTCCGGTCCGGCCAGAGCCTGCCCGCCGGCCAGCTCGCCGCTCTCGCCCAGCTCCTTCATCAGCGCGTCGACCTCGGCCATCACCTCGTCGACGCTGCCGGCGACCGCCTCCCGCGACGCGGGGTTGCTGTAGATCAGCAGCATGTACTTCACGGAACTCCTCCTGCCCGGCGCGTGCCTGCCCCCATCCAAGCGGCCGGGGGCTCCGCCCGCGAACCCCGCCCCCCTCCGCTCCAGGCACGACGAAGGATCCGGCGATAGCCGTCGGTTATGACGGCGGCTATTGGACAGCCGCGTCGCGCCCCCGGAGGATGCGGAGCCGAGGACCGTGCCGCGTACCTTCGAAGGGGCAACGACGTGAGCGATCTGACGGGCAGGACGGCTCTGGTGACGGGGGCTTCCCGAGGCATCGGAAAGTCGATCGCGCTGCGGCTGGCGGCCGACGGCGCCGAGGTGGCGGTCCACTACGGCACCGGTGAAGGCGCGGCGAACGAGACCGTGGCGGCGATCCGGCGGGCCGGCGGGCGGGCGTTCGCGGTGCGCGCCGAGTTCGGCGTGGACGGCGACGTGGAGGCGCTGTTCGCCGGCCTGGAGGAAGGGCTGGACGGGCGGCCGCTGGACATCCTCGTGAACAACGCCGCGATCATCGACTACGGCGCCACCATCGACAAGGCCACCCCCGACGCCTTCGACCGGACCTTCGCGATCAATGTGCGGGCGCCGTTCTTCGTCATCCAGCGTGCGCTGCCGCTGATGCG
Source organism: Nonomuraea rhodomycinica (assembly GCF_013363995.1). Lineage (GTDB taxonomy): Bacteria > Actinomycetota > Actinomycetes > Streptosporangiales > Streptosporangiaceae > Nonomuraea > Nonomuraea rhodomycinica. The sequence continues at coordinate 263,724 of NZ_JABWGO010000001.1, forward strand.
GGACGGTGGCCGGATCGTCAACGTCTCCTCAGGTGTCACGTGGTTCGCCACCCCCGAGGTGGTGTACGCGATGACCAAGGGGGCGCTCAACGTGCTCGGCCGGTCGCTCGCCCAGACCCTCGGGGCGCGAGGCATCACGGTCAACACGGTGTCGCCGGGGATCACCGAGACCGACATGAACGCGTGGCTGCGCGACACCGAGGCCGCCGAACAGGTCGCCGGCATGATCGCGCTCGGCCGCCACGGACAGCCCGCCGACGTCGGGGACGCCGTGGCGTTCTTCGCCTCGGACGACGCCCGCTGGACGACCGGCCAGGTCCTCGAGGTCAACGGGGGGCTCTTCCTGGGTCCGGCGCCGCGATAGACGTCCGCGGTTCCCGGTGCTCACGTCGCGCCGCCCACGCACAGTCCCGCCCGGCCGTGCCTGGCATGTGGGCCTTTCGTATAGTTCACGCACGTGAGTGAGCACGAGACCGGTCCTGCCCAGCCCTCCGACCTCCCGCCCGGGCCGCGCGACGTCGCCCGGCTGCCCAAGGCGCACCTGCACGTCCACCTGGAGAGCACCGTACGGCCCTCGACCGTGCGGGAGCTGGGCGGCCCGCCCGAGCCGGAGGGGCCGTTCCGGAGCTTCGGCGAGTTCGCCGACCATCGGGCACGGGTACGGGAACGGCTGGTCACGGCCGCGCACTTCCGGCGGGTGGCGCTGGAGTTCTGCGCGGACGAGGCGGCGCAGGGCACGCGCTACGCGGAGGTGACGTTCACGGCCGCCGCCCACGGTGAGCGGGTCGGGGCGCCGGAGATGCCGCTGGAGGCCGTGCTCGACGGGCTCGCCGAAGGTTCGGCGCGGTACGGGATCGAGTGCCGGGTGATCCTGGACCACTCGCGGCGGCGATCCGTGGAGCGGCTGCGGCGGACCGTGGAGCTGGCGCGCCGCCACGACGGGGTGGTCGCGGTCGGGCTGGCGGGCGACGAGAGCCACCCGCTCGCGCCGTTCGCGGAGGTGCTGGACGAGGCCAGGGACGCCGGGCTGCGGCTGGTCCACCACGCGGGCGAGACGGCGGGCCCGGACAGCGTCCGGGAGGCGCTGACGCTGGGGCACGCCGAGCGGATCGGCCACGGGATCCGCGTCCTGGAGGACGAAAAGCTGGTGGCCGAGCTGCGGGAGCGGCGGGTGCCGCTGGAGGTCTGCCCGACGTCCAACGTGCTGCTCGGGCTGGTGCCGTCGCTGTCCGAGCACCCGCTGCCGCGCCTGCGCGCGGCGGGGCTGGCCGTCACGGTCAACACCGACGGGGAGACGGCGTTGGCGGAGGAGTACGGACGGCTGCGGGAGGTGTTCGGGTTCGGGGACGAGGAGCTGGCCGGCCTCGCCCGGGCCTCGGTCGAGGCGTCGTTCGCGCCCGAGGAGGTCAAGGCGCGGCTGAGGGCCGGAGTGGACGCCTGGCTGACCGGAGGGTAGGCGCCCGGGCCGGGGTCTGCGGCCCGTCAGGGGCTGGGGCCGGGGTGGGCGGCCCGCAAGGCGTGGGGGCCGGGGTGGGCGGCCCGCAAGGCGTGGGGGCCGGGGTGGGCGGCCCGCAAGGCGTGGGGGCCGGGGTGGGCGGCCCGTCAGGCGTGGGGGCCGGTGGTGACGGGGCCGACGGTCAGCTCCGGGCGGCCCTCCAGGATCTCGCCGACGCGCGCGACCTGGTCGTCCAGCTCGCGCGACCGGGCCGCCGTGAGCGGGCGCAACGGCTCGACCGTGACGTGCACGCGGCGACCGGAGCGCCGCTGGTGCCACACCCCGGCCACCTCGCCGTCCACCAGCAGCACGGCGTGGTTGCCCGCCTGTCCCCCGTTCAGCGCCCGTCCGGCCGCCGCACCCGGGTACAGCAGCTCGCGCGGCCGACCGGCCACCAGGTAGGCGTCGAAGTACGGCAGGAGCCGCACACCCCGGGGCGGCTCGCCGGGCGTCTCCGTGTCACCCGCCACGACCCAGGCCGGACGCCCCGCGAAGCGCACCTCCTCCAGGTCCGCGGAGGCGAACAGCCGGGCCGCCCACGCCGCCGGCGCCCCCAGCCACTGCGCGAACTCCTGGGGCGTCGCGGGACCGTAGGCGAGCAGGTACCGCCTGAGCAGTTCGCCCGCTCCCCCCGCCGGGCCGGGCAGGGTCCCCGGGGGCGGGGCGGTGTAGGTGACCTTGCGCCCGCGGGCCGGGCCGTACACGAACGCGCCCCGGTGGGCGGCCACCGCCATCGCCTGCCGCCAGCGCGGCCACATGGTCTGGAACGCGGGCATCACCAGGTCGCCCGCCCACGGCCCCGTGGCGGCCACCACGGCCTCGCCCAGCTCGTCGACGGTCAGCTCGCGGCCCCGCACGGCGATGGCGACGGCCTGGATCACCGCCTGGGTCTGCTCGCCGGTCATCCGCACGTGCTCGGGGAACGACGGCCCCGCCAGGGGGAGCTCCGACAGGGCGCTGACCCACATCGGCAGGTCCGCGGCCGGGAGCAGGTGGACGGTGCCGCGCGGGCCGTGGGTCTTGACCAGTTCGCGCGTCCCCCACAGCGCCTCGCGGACCGTCGAGCGGGTCGCGCCGTCCAGCCGCAGCGCCACCGACAGCTCGGCGGCCGACATGACCTGGGCGTGCGCCCCGCACATGGCTCCCACCGTCGCGGCGGGGCCGCCCGCCTTCAGCGGCGTGGCCAGGCCCTGCCGCTCCAGCCTGCGCGCGCTGACCTCACGCCAGGAAAGTTCGATCACGACGTCCTCCTCAGTGGTTGCGACCACCGTAGGGAGGAATGCGGAAGGATCCCTTCCGCGATACGCCGGACCCGGGGCACGGAACGGGCGCCGTCGGATCTCCTCGATCGGTGACGGCGCCCGGCCTGCCCGTGGCGGGTCAGGTGAGGTAGTCGCGCAGGGCCCGGGCCCGCGACGGGTGGCGGAGCTTCGACATCGTCTTGGCCTCGATCTGGCGGATCCGCTCGCGGGTGACGCCGTAGACGCGGCCGATCTCGTCCAGCGTCATCGGCTTGCCGTCGACCAGTCCGTACCGCATCGAGATCACGCCCGCCTCACGCTCGCTCAGCTCGTCGAGCAGGTCGCGAAGCTGCTGCTGCAGCAGCGTGAACGACACGGCGTCGGCGGGCGAGACCGCCTCGGTGTCCTCGATGAGGTCGCCGAACTCGCTCTCCCCCGCCTCGCCGAGCGGCGTGTGCAGGGAGATCGGCTCGCGTCCGTACGCCTGGACCTCGGTCACCCGCTCGGCGGGCAGGTCGGCCTCGGCGGCGATCTCCTCGGGCGTGGGCTCGCGGCCCAGGTCGGTCTGGAGGCGGCGCTGCGCCCGGGCCACCTTGTTGATCAGTTCGACCATGTGGACCGGGATGCGGATCGTGCGGGCCTGGTCGGCCATGGCCCGGGTGATGGCCTGCTTGATCCACCAGGTGGCGTAGGTGGAGAACTTGAAGCCCAGCCGGTAGTCGAACTTCTCGATCGTCCGGATGAGCCCGAGGTTGCCCTCCTGGATGAGGTCGAGGAAGAGCATGCCGCGCCCGGTGTAGCGCTTGGCGATGGAGACCACGAGCCGCAGGTTGGCCTCCAGCATGCGCTGCTTGGCGCGGGCGCCGTCGGCGGCTATCAGTTCGAGGTCGGCGCGGAGGTCGGCGGGCAGGTCGCGCTCGGTGTCGAGGCGCTCGCGGGCGAACAGGCCGGCCTCGATGCGCTTGGCCAGGTCGATCTCCTGCTCGGCGGACAGCAGCGGCACGCGCCCGATCGCCGACAGATACGTCTTGACGGAGTCGGCGCCGACCGCTGGAGAGTCGGCGGCTCCGTCGTCCAGTTCGAGAACCTCTGCTGCTGCTTGGGACACGACAACTCCTCGCTACAGGCAGGTCACCACCGTCCACGCTACCCAACCGTGCCCGGTGCGCGGGCCGCCGCGGGGCCGAGCGGCCCCTGGTGCGGCGGGTGGCCGTCCTCCTGCATACCTTCCCCCGTGGACGCGCTTCGCACTCGACCCACATCCGCCACATCAGCGGACGATTGAGGACTGACATGGACGAGCATCACCTTTCCATGCGCTTTCCGCACGAAAAGGTCCGTGCCTCCTACCCCGCCCTGTCCGACGGCCACGCCTACCTCGACGGCGCGGCCGGCACCCAGGTCCCGCGGGCCGTCATCGACGCGATCGCGGACGCCTACCGCTCCGGCATCGGCAACGTCGGCGGCGCCTTCCCCGCCAGTCACCGGTCCGAGGCCATCGTGGACGGGTGCCGGGCCGCCGTGGCCGACCTGGTCGGGGGCCGGCCCGAGGGGGTCATCCTCGGCCCCAACATGACGACCCTGACGTACCGGATCGCCATGACCCTCGCCAAGGACTGGGGGCCGCGCGACGAGGTGGTGCTCTCGCGGCTCGACCACGACGCCAACGTCCGCCCGTGGACGCGGACCGGCGCGACGGTCCGCTGGGCGGAGGTGGACCCGGCGACCGGCGAGCTGCCGGTGGAGCAGTACCGGGAGCTCGTCGGCGAGCGCACGCGGCTCGTGGCGGTGACCGCGGCGAGCAACGTGCTGGGCACGCGCCCGGACGTGGCGGCGATCTGCGAGGTGGCCCACGCGGCGGGGGCGCTGACGTACGTGGACGGGGTGCACGCCACCGCCCACGGCCCCGCCGACATGCGGGCGCTGGGCGCCGACTTCTACGCGACCAGCGCCTACAAGTGGTCCGGCCCGCACGTCGGCGCGGTGGTGGCCGACCCGGCGCTGCTGGAACGGCTGCGCCCGGACAAGCTCGCCTCGTCGCCGGACACGGTGCCGGAGCGGTTCGAACGGGGCACCGCGGCCTTCGCCGACCTGGCGGGGGTGACGGCCGCCGTCGACCATCTGGCCGCGATGGTGCCGGGCACGGGCTCGCGCCGCGAACGGCTGCTCGCCTCGATGGGCGCCGCGGAGGCGTACGAGCTGGAGCTGTTCGGGACGCTGCTGGCCGGGCTGGAGGCGATGCCGCACGTCACCCTGTACGGCAAGGCGGCCCGGCGGACGGCGACGGCGTACTTCACGGTGGCCGGCCGGACGCCGCGCCAGGTGGCCGAGCACCTGGCCGGGCGCGGGGTGAACGTGTGGAACGGCCACAACTACGCCTGGGAGCTGACGGGCGCGCTCGGCATCCGGGACGCGGGGAGCGCGGTGCGGGCGGGGCTGGTCCACTACAACGACCGCTCGGACGTGGACCGCCTCCTGGAGGGGGTCGCCGGCCTGCGCGCCGGCTGACGCCCGTACGACGGGCGGCGTCAGCCGGCGGGGGCGAAGTCGGCGGCGTGCTCGCGGGCCCAGGTCTCGAAGTCGCGGCCGGGCCGGCCGGTCAGCCGCTCGACCGTGTCGGTGATCTCGACCGGGTTGCCGACGGTGGAGCGCCAGTAGTCGAGCAGGGCGTCGGCGAAGCCGGCGTTCATGTACGCGGACATGTCCTCCTTCCACTGCTCGGGGCTGACCCTCCGGATCGCGATGGGCCGCCCGATGACGCCGGCCAGGACGTCGAGCTGCTCGGCGAAGGTGACCGACCGGGGTCCGGTCAGCGTGTGGGCCTCGCCGTGCTCTCCCGCCGAGGTGAGCACGGCGAGGGCCGCGGCGGCGACGTCGGCGGCGTGGATGGGGTCGTTGTGCGCGTCGGGGTACGGCAGGGCGACCGGCTCGCCGGCCTTGATCGCCCAGGACCAGCCGAGCGCGTTGGAGGAGAACGAGCCGGGCCGCAGCAGCGTGGTCCGGACCGGGCCGGCGCACAAGGCCCGCTCGGCGTTCAGGTGCGAGGCGGCCAGGGGGTTGCCGGCGGCGTCGGGGTGGAGCACGGAGGCCGAGGACAGCAGCACGATGTGCTCGACCCCGGCCGCGGCGGCCTCCCGGGCGAAGGCGTCGGCGTGGGCGGCGTTGGCGTACAGGAAGACCGAGGTGACGCCCTTGAGCGCGGGCGCGAACGTGGCGGGGTCGTTCAGGTCGCACACGAGGCGGTCCGGCAGGCCGGGGGCGGGGGCGGCGGAGGCCTCCCGGACCTCGGCGCCGCGCTCGCGCAGCAGGGTGGTGAGGTGGCGGGCGACGGCGCCGCGCGCGCCGGTGACGAGAATGGTCATGGTTCCTTCTGTAGATTGGTTCGTGACGCATATATTGCGTGACACACATGATTTGGGGTGGGAGTGGTCATGTCAAATCGGCACGCGCTGCTGGAGCGGATCATCGCGGAGAGCCAGCGGCACTACGCCGCGTACGTGCTGTTCAACCAGGCCATGGCCGACCGGCTCGGGCTCCACCCCACCGACCTGCAGTGCGTGGCGCTGCTGAACCTGGAGCACGGGCCGGTCAGCACCGGCCACATCGCGCGGCTCACCGGCCTGACGCCCGGCTCGGCCTCCCGCCTGGTGGACCGGCTGGAGAAGGCGGGGCTGGCGGTGCGCGAGGCCGACCCGGAGGACCGCAGGCGGTCGCTGGTGTCGCTGGCGCCGGGCGTGAGCGAGCGGATCGGGCAGGCGTGGGACACGCCGGGCACGGCGTACGGGGAGGTGCTGCGCTCCTACACGGACGACGAGCTGGAGCTCATCGCCGACTACCTGCGGCGGGCCACCCAGGTGGGGCTCGACCAGGCCGAGCGCCTCACCAACGGAGGCTGACCCCGGCGACGGCGGGCGCTCCGCCGGTGGTGGCGCCGCCCACGGCGGGGGCTCGCGGCCTGACGCTAAGATCGGCCGCGTGAGCCTGCCCGCCCTGCCCGATCTCGGGGCGCCGCCGCCGCCCGTCGAGCCGGCCCTTGACCCGTACCACGTCTACCTCGACTCGCTCACCAGCCCCGAGTCCCGCCGCTCCATGCGCGGCTGCCTCGACCGGCTCGCCCGGCTGCTCACCGGCGACGAGAGCGCGACGGGCGCGGGCCAGCCGTGGCACCTGCTGCGCTACGAGCACACGGTCCGCATCCGTACGATGCTGACCGACCAGGGCTGGTCGGCGGCGTACGTCAACAAGCACCTGGTCGCCCTGCGCCGGGTGCTGAAGGAGGCGTGGCGGCTCGGCCGGACCAGCGCGGAGGACTACGCCCGCGCCTCCGACCTCGCCCCGGTGCGCCAGAGCCGCCTGCCCACCGGCCACCACGTGCCGCCGGAGGTGGTGGGCGCGGCCCTGGCCGCCTGCGACGACTCGCCCGCCGGGGTGCGCGACGCGGCGCTCATCGCGGTGCTGTACTCGACGGGCTGCCGGCGCGCCGAGATCGGCGGGCTCACGCTGGCCGACTACGACCCGGGCGGCCGTTCGCTGCGGGTGCGCGGCAAGCGCGACAAGGAGCGCCTGGTGTACCTGACGGCCGACGCCATCGGCCTGGTGGAGCGGTGGCTCGCGCTGCGCGGCGGCGCGCCGGGGGCGCTGTTCAGCCCGATCAGCAAGGCGGGCCGCGTCCGCACGCGCGACGGCCGGCCGGCGGGGCTGACCGGCCAGGGCATCGCCGACATCCTGACCCGGCGCTTCGGCCAGGCGGGGGCGTCGCGGCGCACGGCGCACGACTTCCGGCGCACGTTCATCGGCGAGCTGCTGGACGCGGGCGTGGACCTCGCGACGGCGCAGGCGCTCGTGGGGCACTCGTCGCCGGCCACGACGGCCCGCTACGACCGCCGCCCGGAGCGCACCCGCCGCGAGGCCGTCGACCGCCTCCGCCTGCCGGCCCCGCGCCCGCTGTCCTGAGGGCGCCTCCAGTGGGCCGACCGGTCCCAGGACTACGGCGACGCCTATTCGGCGACCGGACCGGCTGCACGGTCGTCGCGAACGTCGGCGAGGACGACGGGAAGGGCACCCCCACGCTCTTCCTCACCATGGGTGAGCGGCGGCGGGCCGCCCGGGCTCGGGGGCGCGGCGGCGGTGGCCGCCGGGCGTGGTGCCGTACCACTGCCGGAACGCCAGGTGGAAGCCCACCACCGATCCGTAGCCGACGCGCCGCGCGATGGCGTCGTGCGGCAGCGCGGTCTCCTCCAGCAGCCGCGCCGCCTCCTGCATCCGGCGCGCCGTGAGGTGCCGCATCGGCGCCTCACCCACCAGCCGCCGGAACGTGGCGGCGAACGCCGAGCGCGACATGCCCGCCTCGGCGGCCAGCGTCTCGACCGTCCACGGCTCGCCGAACCTGGTCTGCACGGCCAGCAGCGCCGCCCCGACGGCCGGGTGCCGCAGCGCCCGCAGCACGGGCCGCCCGGCGGACGTCCCGCCGTCGCCGAGCGCGGCCCGCAGCGCCAGCACGAAGACCAGCTCGAACGCGCGCAGCGCCACCAGGGCCTGCCCCGGCTCGTCCTGGTCCCACTCCCCCGCGAGGCCGTCGAGGGTGCCGCCGAGCAGCGGCTGCCCGGCCAGCGTCGCCCGGTCGAGCACGAGCACGGCCGGCAGCGCGCGGTACAGCGGGGAGGCGGCCGCGGCGTCGTAGTGCAGGCCGCCGCACAACATGACGGTCTCGACGCCCGGCCCGTCGATCCGCACCGTACGGGTCGCGCCGGGCCGGCGCGCGGGCAGCACGCTCTCCAGCGGCACGGTGGCCCGGCCGGGCGTGTCGGCGAGCCGGTGGGCGCTGCCGTGCGGGAACACCGCCAGGTCACCGGTCCGCAGCCGCACCGGCTCGTGGCCCGGCAGCTCGACCGTGCACGCGCCCGCCTGCACGTAGTGGACGAGGGCGCAGCTCTCCCGCTCCCCCGCCACGCCCCACGGGGCCCGCGCCGACCAGCGGCTGTGGAAGACGCCGCGCAGCCGCAGCGGCGCGAGCAGCTCGCTCAGCAGATCACCGTCCACGGACGATCCTTAACCTCCACGGGATTCGCCTTTATGGATCGTACCGGCGGCGTGGGTGGAGGCTGGGCGGCATGAGGATTCTGGTCATCGGAGCGGGGGGCGCGCAGGGCGGCGCCGTGGCGCGGCGCCTGGCCGCCGAGGGGTACGCGGTGCGCGGGCTGTCGCGCACGGGCTCGGCGCCGGAGGGGGTGGAGCCGTTCGCGGCCGACCTGGGCGACGCGGCGCGGGTCGCGGCGGCGTTCGCCGGGGTGACGCACGTGTCGGTGACGTTGCCGCTGGTGTTCGAGGCGGAGCTGGTCGAGTCGTACGTCCGCAACATTCTGGACGCGGCGTCGGGGGCGCAGGTGCGGCGGCTGGTGCTCAACACCGGCAACCGGCTGCCCGGGCGGGACACGGGAGTGGCGGCGTTCGACACGCGCAGGGCGGCGGCCGCGGCGGCGCTGGCGTCCGGGGTGCCGTCGGTGGCGCTCAGCCCGCCGCTGTACCTGGAGAACCTGGCGGCGCCGGGGGTGCTGGAGGCGGGCGTGCTGCGTCATCCGCTGCCGGGTGACGTGCCGGTGTCCTGGCTGGGCCACGCCGACCTGGCCGCCGCCACATCGGCCGCCCTGCTGGGCGAGGACCGCGTCGGGACCACGGTCGCGCTCGGGGGACCGCCGGTCACGGGGGTGGAGCTGGCCGCCGCCCTCGGGGCGCGGTACGAGGAGCTGGACGTGGCGGCGTTCGAGGCGGGGCTGGCGGCGGCGCTGGGGGCGGGGGCCGCGGCCGGGGTCGCGGACACCTACCGCTGGATCGCCGCGCACGGCCGCGATCTGTACGCCGAGGGGGCGGGCGGCGCGATCCGGGTGACGTCGCCGCGAGAGTGGCTCGCCGCCCAGCCGTGGGCCGCCCGATGACGCGGCACGGCACGGACGGCATCGACGCCCCGGCCGCGGCGCGGGCCGTGACGACGCAGGGGAACGCGGCCCTGGCCGAGACGGCACAGGCGGAGGCGGCCCTGGTCGAGACGGCACAGGCGGAGGCGGCCCTGGTCGAGACGGCGCGGGCGGACGCGGCCCTGGTCGAGACGGCGCGGGCGGGCACGGCGCTGGAGGGGCTGGTGCGGGCCGAGGTGGTGCGGCATCACGAGGTCATCGGGCGCTGGCTGGCGGGGACGGCGCCGCGTGAGGCGTTCGGGGAGTTCGCCGGCGCCCACGCCCCCGGTTTCGCCCTCGTGGCCCCGGACGGGCGGCTGCTGTCGCGGGCCGAGGTCCTGGCCGAGGTGGAGGCGGCGCACGGGCGCGTGCCGGGAGCCCGGATCGAGATCCGCCACGTCACCGTGGTCGCCGCCGCCGGGTCCCTGGTGGTGGCCGCGTACGAGGAGTGGCAGCAGGGCCGGGGCCGGCGCTCGACGGTCGTGTTCGAACGCGGCCCCGCCGACCGCCTGAGCTGGCTGCGCCTGCACGAGACCCTCCTGGGGCGGTCAGGCGCCGAGTAGCGCGAAGGCGTGCTCGGCCGCGCTCACCGCCTCCCGTTCGACCTCCTCGAGGGGACGTCCGGCGACCAGCGCCGCCCAGGAGCGGCGGGCGAGCACGCGCTGCGCGGAGAGCACCTGCCCGGCCAGCAGCTCGGCCGTCAGCCGGTCGGTGGTCTCGGCGAGCGCGTCGGCCAGCGCGGCCTCGTCCGCGGCCATGTACTGGAACACCCGCGCCGCCAGCCCGGGCGTGGAGAAGACGAGCCGGTAGTACGCCACCACCTGCGGATGGTCGTTCAGCCCGGTCGTCGGCTCGTGGCGGGCCAGGCCCTCCAGGAAGTGGCGGCGGAGCGCCCCGAGCGGGCTCTCGCCCGGCGCCCGCTCGCGCACCACGCGGGCGGCCTCGCCCTGGTGGTCGGCGATGCGATGCAGGACGAGGTCCTCCTTGGTCGGGAAGTACTTGAACAGCGTGGGCTTGGAGACCCGCGCCGCGGCCGCCACCTCGGCGACCGGCACCTCGTCGAAGCCCCGCTCCATGAAGAGCGAGATGGCCGCCTCGGAGATCGCCTCGTGGATCCGCTGCCGGTGCTGCTGCCTGAGTCCTGTCATGCGTCCACTCTAGCAAGAAAGTGTTAACCTGGTTAAAGTCTTAACCGAGTTAATGCTTTGCGGGAGGGATGTTCATGGACGGACAGGAGCTGGGCGGCCTGACCGAGGAGCTGCGTCACGTCGAGCGGTGCCGCGCCGGGCTGAACCGCATGCTCGACGCCGCGCGCCACAACGTGATCGTCGGCGAGACCGTCGCCGGCGACCGCTACAGCGCCGAACGCCTCGGCCGCCACCTCAAGAGCCTGGCCAAGGAGTTGAGCGAGGAGCCGGAGGGCCCGCCGTTCTTCGGCCGCCTCACCTTCGGCCCCGCCGGGAGCGCCGCCGCCTCCGCCGAGCACGCGGGGCGCACCTACTACATCGGCCGGCGGCACATCCCCGGCGAGCACGGCGGGGCGCCCGTCGTCATCGACTGGCGGGCGCCCGTGGCCCGCTCCTTCTACCGGGCGGGCGCGCGCGACCCCCAGGGCGTGGCGGTGCGCCGCCGGTTCGGCTGGGCGGGCACCACGCTGACGTCGTACGAGGACGAGCGGCTGGGACGCGGCGAGGAGCGGCGCAGCCGCCTGCTCGCGGCCGAGATCGAGCGGCCCCGCGTCGGCCCGATGCGCGACATCGTCGCCACGATCCAGCCCGAGCAGGACGACCTCGTCCGCGCCGGCCTGGACGACTCGATCGCCGTCCAGGGGGCGCCCGGCACCGGCAAGACCGCCGTGGGCCTGCACCGGGCGGCGTACCTGCTGTACGCGCACCGGCAGCGGCTCCAGCGCGGCGGCGTCCTCGTGCTCGGCCCCAACCGGGCCTTCCTCGGCTACATCGCGGCCGTCCTGCCCGCGCTCGGCGAGGTGGACGTCGAGCAGACGACCCTGGACGGGCTCATCGCCTCGGTGCCGGTCCGGGCGGAGGACGGCGAGCGGGCGGCGGCCGTCAAGCACGACGCCCGGATGGCCGGGGTGCTGCGCCGGGCCCTGTACGGGCGGATCGCCAAGCCGGCCGAGCCGGTCACCGTGGCCGAGGGGTCGTACCGGTGGCGGGTGGACGAGGACGAGCTGCGCCGGATCGTGGACGACACGCGGCGCGACGCCCTGCCGTACGGGATCGGGCGGGAGCGGGTGCGGGCCCGGGTGGTGGCGCTGATGCGGCGCCAGGCCGAGGCGCGCGGCCACAGCACGAACGCCGCCTGGGAGCGCCGCACCGGCCGCGCCCTCGGGCCGTGGCTGGACGGGATCTGGCCGGCGGTACGGGCCGAGCAGGTGGTGCACGAGGTGCTGTCCGGCCGATGGACCGCCGCCGGGGGGAAGAGCGTGCTGAGCGACGCCGAGTGGGCGGACGTCGTCTGGGAGCGGCCCGCGCGCACGTACAAGAGCGTGAAGTGGTCGGCGGCCGACCTGGTGCTGATCGACGAGGTCGCCGGGATGCTGGAGCGCCCGCGCGGCTACGGCCACGTCATCGTGGACGAGGCGCAGGACCTGTCGCCCATGCAGTGCAGGGCCGTGGCGCGGCGGGCCGAGCACGGCTCCCTCACCGTGCTCGGCGACCTGGCGCAGGGCACCACGCCGTGGGCGGCCCGGTCGTGGCCGGAGCTGATGGCGGCCCTGGGCCGGCCGGAGGCCCGGGTGGTGGAGCTGACGACCGGCTACCGGGTGCCGGCGGCCGTGGTGGAGCTGGCCAACCGGCTGCTGTCCGCCCTGGACGCCGGGGTGCCGGCGACCCGCTCGTACCGTTCGGACGGGCTGCTGCGCGTCACCCGGGTGCCGGGCGTCGAGCAGGGGGTGGTGGCCGCGGCGCGCGGGGCGCTGGAGCTGGAGGGGTCGGTCGGCGTGATCGCCGCCGACGCGGACGCCGAGAGGCTGAAGGCCGCGCTGTGGGACGCGGGCCTCGACGTGGGCGGGCGGCTGAGCGTGGTGCCGGTGACGCTGGTCAAGGGACTGGAGTACGACCACGTGGTGCTGGCCGAGCCGGCCGCGATCGCCGAGGCGGAGGAGCGGGGGCTCAACCGGCTGTACGTGGCGCTGACGCGCGCGGTCTCCCGGCTGGACGTCGTCCACGCCCGGCCCCTGCCGCCGGAGCTGGAGGGGCCCGGCGAGGGCTCCTCGGGGGCCCCCGAGGAGGGCGCGTGTGAAAGTTTCTCGACCGCCGGCTCAGCGTGACCCGCCCTGGCCAGCTCCTATGCCCGGCGTGACAGGTGTCGGCCCATCGCTGCCTTTGACCCTAGGAAAGCGCTTTCCTACGGTGTCGGTAACCGCTTTCCCGTGACCGCGAAGGTCATCCCAGAGGAGCACAGCGATGGGCACACGAGGACGCACTGCCGGCACCACCACGGGCAGCCGCACCACGGGCAGCCTGACCACGGGCACCCCGACCACGGGCACCCTGATCGGCGGCCTGGCCGTCGCGGCGGCCGCCGCCACCGCGCTCGCCACCGCACTCGCCACCGCGCTCGCCGCGCCCGCCTCCGCCGTGCAGCGGGCGGACGAGCCGCCGGCCGCCGCGCCGGCGGCCGAGACCTCCCCCGTCGGCTGGGCCAGCCAGGGCGGCGGCACCACCGGCGGCGGCGGCACGTCCCCGACGACCGTGAACTCCGCCTCCGCGCTCAAGACCGCCCTGTCGTCCGGCTCGGCCGCCGTGATCCGGGTCTCCGGCACGATCTCCTGCTCCGGCATGCTCAAGGTGACGTCGAACAAGACCGTCATCGGCAACTCCGGGGCGACGATCGCCGGCTGCGGGTTCAACGTCGCCAGCGCCTCCAACGTGATCATCCGCAACCTCTCGTTCCGCGACTGGGACGACGACGGCATCAACGTGCAGTACTCGACCCGGGTGTGGATCGACCACAACTCCTTCAGCAACGGCTACGACGGGGCGGTGGACATCAAGCGCGCCAGCGACTACGTCACCGTCTCCTGGAACAAGTTCTCCAGCCACGACAAGACCATGCTGCTCGGCCACAGCGACGACAACGGCTCCGAGGACCGCGGGCACCTTCGGGTGACGTACCACCACAACTGGTTCAACGGCACCAACCAGCGGCACCCGCGCGTGCGCTTCGGCAACCCCGTGCACGTCTACAACAACTACTACGCCGGCATCGGCAGCTACGGCGTGGCGTCCACGAAGGAGGCGGGCGTGCTCGTCGAGGGCAACTCCTTCGAGAACACCAAGGACCCCTACCACCGCGGCGAGGGCAGCTCGCCCGCCGGCAACCTGGTGGCCCGCAACAACCAGTTCGTCAACTCCGGCACCGGCGACGCGGGCGGCAGCGTCGCCGGGATCCCGTACTCCTACCCGCTCGACGCGGCCTCCAGCGTCAAGTCCATCGTGACCGGCGGGGCGGGGGCCGGCCGCATCAGCATCTGACCGGCCTGGACCGGCACGCGACACCGGCGGGCGGCCTTCCTCGACGGGAGACCGCCCGCGAAGCGCCCCTAGGCGCTCCCTCGCCGCAGAGCCGTCTCCGGGGCCCCGCGGGCCTCCCGGCGGCGCCCGCCCGCGCGGGCAGCGCCCCGAGGTGCGGCCGGGCCACAGCCGACGCCGGACCCGCCGGAGCGGGAGGCCGCCCGGCGGACCGGGGCCCGGCCGCCACGACGGGAGACCGCAGGCGACCGGGCCCGAGCGGGAGCCCACCCGGCAGGTCCGCCGGAGCGGCGCTCAGCAGGGGGAACCAGCCGTCGCGGGGCAGAGGAGGGCGGGCCTGTCGTCAGGTGGTGGCCAGGGCGACCGTCGGGGACAGGCGGGCGGCGCGCATGGCCGGGTAGATCCCGGCGATCGTGCCGATGACCAGGGTCGCCCCCACCGCCCCGCCGATCGCCCACGGCGGCACCACCGGCGGCCAGCCGCGCGCCACCGCGTACCCGGCGCTGGCCACCGTCCCCAGCGCCGCCCCCGCGACCCCGCCGAGCGCCGACAGCAGCAGCGACTCGGTCAGGAACTGCACCCGCACCTGCCCGCGCGTGGCGCCCAGCGAGCGGCGCAGCCCGATCTCCTTGCGTCGCTCCAGCACCGAGATGACCATGGTGTTGGCCACCCCGACGCCGCCGACCAGCAGCGCGACGGCGCCGAGACCGAGCAGCAGGTTCGTGAACGCGCCCGCGGCGGCGGCGCGCGCGGCCAGCGCGTCGGAGGGCCTGCTCACCTCGACCTCGCCCGGGTTCTCCGGGTTGACCGTGCGGGCCAGCACGTCGCGGACCGCCTCGACGGACTCCTCGGCGGACCGCTCGTAGATCGTCGTGGGATGCCCGCCGAAGCCGAGCAGGCTCTCCGCGGCCGGGAACCCCACGAGGGCCGACCGGTCGATCTCGGGCGCCAGCGGCATCGTCCGCAGGATCCCGACGACCGTGAACCACCGCCCGCCCATCCAGACCCGCACCCCGGTGCGGGTGATGCCGAGCCGCGTGGCCGCCTCGGAGCCGAGGACGACGGCGGGCCGGCGCTCGGTGGCGGCGTTCAGCCAGGCGCCCTCGGCGACCCGGCCCTCCAGGGTGGCCAGCAGCTCGGTGGTGGCGGCCTGCACGGCGATGCCGCCGGTCACGGCCTCCGGGATGCGGTCGGTACGGCGCACCGTGGTCTTGACCGTGCCCGTGGCCGAGGCCGTGCGCACGGGACCGATGCGCTTGACCATGTCGAGCGCCGTGAGCGGCAGCTCCGCCTCCTCGCCGAACATGGTGCGGCCCGGCGCGACGGTGAGCAGGTTGGTGCCCAGCCGGTCGAGCTGGCGCATGAGCTGCTCGCGCGACGACGACGAGATGCCGATGACCGCGATCATCGTGGCGATGCCGATGGCGATGCCCAGGGCCGACAGGAAGACCCGGGCGGGACGGGCCCGCAGCCCGGCGGCTCCCACCCGCAGCACGTCGGCCGGGCCGAGCCGGGCCGGGCGGGGCCCGCGCGGCGTGCGCCCCTTCATGCCCGCGTCCCCTGGCGGCGCGCCCCGGCTCATGCCCGCGTCCCCTGGCGGCGCGCCCCGGCTCATGTCCGCGTCCTCTGGCCGTGTGCGCCGGCTCATGTCCGCGCCCCCTTCACGATCTCCCCCGGCCGGGCGGTCCCGTCGCCCTCGTCGCCGTCGACGCGGCCGTCGAGCAGCCGCACCCGCCGGGGGCACCAGGCCGCGATCTCCGCGTCGTGGGTGATGACGGCGATCGTCGTGCCGGCCGCGTGCAGGTCGCGCAGCACGCCGAGCACCTCGGCGCCCGCGCCCGAGTCGAGGTTGCCGGTGGGCTCGTCGGCCAGCAGCAGCCGCGGGTCGCCGGCGACGGCCCGGGCGACGGCCACGCGCTGCTGCTCGCCGCCCGAGAGCTGGTACGGCCGGTGGTCCAGCCGGTGGCCGAGCCCGACCCGCTCCAGGGCCGCGGCGGCCCGCTCACGCCGCACCCGCCGCGGGGTGCCGGTGTAGAGCAGGCCGTCGGCCACGTTGTCCAGCGCGTTCAGGCCGGGGCTGAGGTGGAACTGCTGGAAGACGAAGCCGAGCGTACGCCCACGCAGCGCCGACAGCTCCCGGTCGGACAGCGTGGCCACGTCGTGGCCGTCGACCCGGACGGTCCCGGAGGTGGGCCGGTCGAGCGTGCCGATCATGTGCAGCATCGTCGACTTGCCGGACCCGGACCGGCCGACGATGGCCACCAGCTCCCCGTCGGCCACGGCCAGGTCCACACCGCGCAGCGCCCGGACGCCTCCGGGGTAGACCTTGGTCACGCCCCGCAGCTCGACCACGTACGGGCCGGGGGCGGGCATGGACGACGCCGCGCCGACGGAGGCGAGGCCGCCGGGCAGGGGGTCCGTCACGCCCGCCGGGGAGCCGGTCACGCCGGGCAGGGGATCAGTCACGCCGGACGGGGAGCCGGTCATGCCAGGCCGGGGGTCCGTCACGCCGGACGGGGAACCGGTCACGCCAGGCTGGGAGCCGGTCATGTGGACGGCACCCCGACCTTCATGCCCTCGGCCAGTCCCGCGCCCTCGACCTCGACCCGGCCGCCGCCGAACGCGCCCGTCCTGACCCCGACGACCCGGGTCGCGCCGCCCTCGACCACCTCGACGCCGAAGCCGCCCTCGCGCAGCGCCAGCAGCGCCTCGATCGGCACGGACAGCACCCCCTCGCGCCGCTCGCTCTCCATCTCCACCTCGACCGGCGCCTGGTCGAGCCGGGTCTTCGGCGCCTTGGCCAAGGTGATGTCGACGTCCACGGTGACGCTCTGGTCCTGGCCCTGGCCGCTGGTCTCGGCGACCGTGCCGACCGAGGTGATCCGGCCGGAGACGCGCTCGCCGCCGGGCAGCTCCACGGTCACCTTCGCGCCCTTGCGGGCCAGCGCCTGGTCGTCGGCGTCGAGGTCCACGTGGACCACCCGCCGCACGCCGCTGACCGTCATGGCCCGGCGTCCCGGGGCGAGCCGGTCGCCGACCTCCACGGCCGCGTCGGTGACGCGCACCAGCGAGGGCAGGAACACCACCTGCGAGGCGTCCACCCGCCCCGTCTCGGGCAGCCCCCGGTCCTCCTGCCACTCCTTGACCGCGAGGTGGGTGGCGTAGCTGTAATGCTCGTCCACGGTGAGGTAGTCGCCGTAGCCGAGGGCCTTGAGGTTGCGTTCGAGCTGCTCGACGTCCGGGCCGTCGTCGATGCCCTGGCGCAGCTCCCGGTACAGCGGCAGCTTGCCGTACATGAGGACGACCGGCCTGCGGTCGGCCGACAGCAGCTTGTGGCCGCGGCGCACCACGGAGCCCTCGGCGGCCACCCACGTCACCGTGCCGGACGCGCCGGTGGTGACCTGCCGCTCGCCGGAGTAGGTGAGCGCGCCGGTGACGGTCTTGGTGTCGACGAGGTCCTGCCGGGTGATCTCGGCCGTGGCGGGGACGGCCCTCGGCGCCGGGTTCGCCGCGCCGGCGCCGCCGTCGCCGAGCACGGCCACCGCCGTCCACGCGGCGGCCACCGCGAGCGCGCCCGCCCCGGCGAGCACGAGCCCCTTCCTCATCGGGGCCCACCGCCGGGCTCGAACTCCTTGCACGCCTGCTGCGCGGCCTCGACCTTGTCCTCGGGCGTCCCGGGCCGCACGTTGATCTCGATCCGGCCGTCGGTCGACGGGTCCTTCATGTCCATGCCGTGCTCGCGCATGCACTGGGCGAACTTCAGCGCCTGGTCGCGCGCCTTGGGGTCCATCTTGCCCTGCAGCTTGCCGACCGCGTTCTCCATGAAGTGCCCGCACGCCTTCTGGGCCTCCTGCATCTTCGCCTCGTCGCCCTTCCTGGACTTGATGCGGATGCCGCCGCCGGGCTCGGGGTCGTCCATCTCGATGCCGTGCTCGCGCATGCACTGGGCGAACTTGAGCTGCGCGCTCCTGGGGTCCAGGGAGGCCGTGGCGGCGGCGGAGGCGCCGGGGCTCGCCGTGGCGCCGCCCGCGCTGGCCACGCCGTCCGAGGCCGGCGCCTTGGCGGCACAGGCGCTCAGGGCCGCCGCCGCGCAGACGGCCGCCAGCAGGGGTCGTACGTTCATCGTCGTCTCCTTCGGGGACGCCGCCGGTCGTTCGCCGCGGCGCGACGCTCACTCCAGCGGGGCCGGTGCTAAACGGCGATAAGCCGCGCACACCGCGCACGCCACGCACCCCGCGCACGCCGAACGCCCCGGCGCTTATCCGCCGCTAACACCCGATCCGCCACTGTCGTTGCGGAACGGAAAGGGGGCCCGGGGATGCGGGTGCTCGTCGTGGAGGACGAAGAGGAGCTGGCCGACGCCATCGCGCGCGGGCTGCGGCTGCACGCCATCGCGGTGGACGTCGCCTACGACGGTCAGGAGGCGCTGGAGCTGGCCGCGTACGTCCCGTACGACGTGGTGGTGCTGGACCGCGACCTGCCCGAGGTGCACGGCGACCAGGTGTGCCGGGAGCTGACGGGCGGGGCCGCGGCGGGCCGGGTGCTCATGCTGACGGCGGCCGGTCGGGTGCGCGACCGGGTGGACGGGCTGACCCTCGGCGCGGACGACTACCTGGTCAAGCCGTTCACGTTCGCCGAGCTGGTGGCGCGGATCCGGACCTTGTCGCGGCGCTCCCGGCGGGGCGGTCCGGCGCCGCTGGAGCGGGCCGGGCTGCTGCTGGACCCGGGCCGGCGCACGGTCACGCGCGACGGGCGGCCGGTCGCGCTCAACCGCAAGGAGTTCGACGTGCTGCACGCGCTGCTGCGTGCCGAGGGGCGGCTGGTCACCTCGGCGGAGCTGCGCAGGAGCGCGTGGGACGAGTACGCCGACGCGGCCAGCGGGGTGCTGCGGGTGACGCTCACCTCCCTGCGCCGCAAGCTCGGCGCTCCCCCGCTGATCGAGAACGTCCCGGGCCGGGGGTACCGGCTGTGACGGCGCCCACGGCGCCCACGACGCGCCGGACCGCTCGGCTCGGGGGCCGGCTCGGGGGCTCGTGGCGGTCGTGGCGCGGCTCACCCGGCCGGGTGCGGCCGTGGCACCGGCTCGGCCTGCGCGTGCGGCTGACGCTCCTGTACGGCGGGCTGTTCTTCGTGGCCGGGTCGCTGCTGCTGTGGTCCACGTACCTGCTGACCGCGCGGGCGCTCAGCCAGCAGTTCTCCGTCGGCTTCACGAAGATCATCACCAACAAGCCGGTCGCGCTCGTCCAGCCGCCGCCCGACGACGTGCTGTTCCAGAAGACGACCGCGGACGTGCAGCAGCGGGCCGCGACCGTCCTGGCGGACATGCTGCGCTCCTCGGCGCTCATCATGGTGCTGCTCGGCGTCCTCGCCGTCGTGCTCGGCTACCTGGTCGCCGACCGGGCGCTGCGCCCGCTGGACCGGGTGACCGAGACGGCGCGCCGGCTGTCCGAGAGCAACCTGCACGAGCGGATCGCGCTGGAGGGGCCGCCCGACGAGGTCAAGCGGCTGGCCGACACCTTCGACGCGATGCTCGACCGGCTGCACCAGGTGTTCGAGGGGCAGCGGCGCTTCATCGCCAACGCCTCGCACGAGCTGCGCACCCCACTGGCGATCAACCGCACCGTGCTGGAGGTGTCGCTGGAGGAGCCGGCCGCCTCGGAGGACCTCAAGGCGCTGGCCCGCGCGCTGCTCGGCACCAACGCCCGCTACGAGCGGCTCATCGAGGGCCTGCTCCTGCTCGCCCAGTCCGAGCAGGAGCTGGCCGTGCGCAAGACCGTGGACGTGGCGCAGGTGGCGCGCACCGTGCTGGACCAGCTCGACCTGGCCGGGCGCAAGCGGCCCCTCGCCGTCCACGCGGACCTGCGCCCGGCCCTCGCGGCGGGCGACCCGCTGCTCATGGAGCGCTGCCTGTTCAACCTGGTGGAGAACGCGGCCAAGTACAACGTGCGCGGCGGCGAGGTGTGGGTGCGGGTGCGCGAGGAGGACGGCCAGGCGGTGGCCACGGTGGCCAACAGCGGGCCGGCGGTCCCGCCGTACGAGGTGGAGGACCTGTTCGAGCCGTTCCGGCGGCTGCAGGGCGACCGCGTGCGCTCGGCGCGGGGGGCGGGACTGGGGCTGTCCATCGTGCGGGCCATCTGCGACGCGCACGGCGGCTCCGTCACCGCCGAGGCCCGGCCCGAGGGCGGCCTGAGCGTCACCGTGCGGCTGCCGGGAGCCGTCCCGACAGCGTGATCCTGGGGCGTGGGATCCTGGGCCGGTGCTTCCCTCCATCGGCGAGCTGCGCGAGCTGGTCGCCTCCCGCCTGGCCGCCTTCCCCCGCCGCGAGGCGCCACCCGCGCCCGGTGTCCGCCGCGCCGCCGTCACCGTATGCGTGCTGGAGGACGACGCGGGCGCCCCGTACACCGTCCTGATCAGGCGCTCACCGCACGGCCGCAACGCCGGCCAGTGGGCGCTGCCCGGCGGGCGGCTGGAGGACGGCGAGCGGCCGGTCGAGGCGGCGCTGCGGGAGCTGGCCGAGGAGACCGCGGTCCGCGGCGTGGAGGTGGCGGGGCTGCTGGACGACTACGTCACCGACTCCGGGTTCGCGATCACACCGGTCGTGGCGTTCGGCGGCCGGCAGCGGCCCGTGGCCGACGCCCGCGAGGTGGCCTCCGTGCACGCCGTGCCGCTGGAGCGCTTCCTGGCCCCCGGGGTGCCGCGCTGGACCGCCGCCGGGCTGCTGCAGATGCCGCTGGGCCCCTCGATCGTGGTCCACGCGCCGACCGGGGCGATTTTGTGGCAGTTCGCCGAAGTGGCCCTGCGCGGCCGTGACCTGCGGGTCTTCGACGTCGCACAGCCGGAGTGGACCAGGACGTGACCGAATCTTTGGGTCCGATGGAATACGCGTCACCGGATGTCCGTTAGAGTCGAGTGGCCGATGTGGTCTGTGTCCCCCGGGCCGCAAATTACCGCCTTCACGGAATACCGTTCGGCTGGAGCCGTGTTGTGCACCTCGCCGAGGAGGCGACCGCCACATCGGCCTCAATGCTTTTCCAGGCGTCCCGGCTCCGGCCGGGGCGCCTGCTCTATGGTGGGGTGGCCGACCGACGATCCGCCAGGAGAGCCCATTGCTGTACCAAGTGGTCAAGTTCGCCGCCACACCGCTCGCCCACGTGATGTGCCGCCCGCACATCTCCGGCGCGGTGCACGTGCCCAGGACGGGGCCCGCGATCCTGGCCGCCAACCACCTGTCCGTGCTCGACTCGTTCCTGCTGCCGGCGCTGCTGCCGAGGCCGGTGACGTTTGTCGCCAAGAACGAGTACTTCTCCGGCAATCCGGTCGCGGGCTGGTTCATGCGCCTGGGCAACAGCCTGCCCATCGACCGTGAGAGCGCCCACGCCGCGCAGGCCATGCTGGACGCGGCGACCGAGGTGCTGGAGCGCGGCGACCTGTTCGGCATCCACCCCGAGGGCACCCGCTCACCCGACGGCCGCCTCTACCGCGGCAAGATCGGCGTGGCGTGGCTGGCCCTGCGCACGGGCGCGCCGGTGCTGCCCGTCGCGCTCAGCGGCACCGAGAAGGTGCTCCCGGTCGGCGCCAAGGTGCCGCGCCCGGCCCGGATCGGCATCAAGATCGGGGCGCCGATGACGTTCGAGGGCAGCCACGCCAACGCCCGCGACCGCCGGCGGGTCACCGACGAGATCATGGCCGCCATCCAGCGGCTCTCGGGCCAGGAGTACGTGCCGGCGTACGCCGCCAGCGTCAAGGCCGCCTCCAACGGCGACACGCCGGCGTCCGACGGCGGCACGTCCGCGTCGAACGGGTCCGCGGCGAACGGCTCCGGGGCGAACGGCTCCGCGCCGAACGGGGCGAGGGCGGACGGGTCCCGGGCGAACGGCTCAGCGGCCGGAGGGGCCGGCGAGGCCACGTCCAAGATCGCCGCTTCGGACGCGGGGGACGGCGCGCGCGGCTAAGCTCGGGGACCGAGCAAGCGCTGCCGAGGACCAGGGGGCTGACCAGTGGCGCGTGGCCGCACCATCGCGATCGTATCCGGCATCACCGTGCTGGCAGTGGGCGCCGCAGGGGGCGGCGCCTGGTATCTGCTGCACACGCGGGGCACGCCCGCCGAGACCGCCCGGCGGTACGCCGCGGCCTGGCAGGCGGGCGACACGGCCGCCATGCGGGCCGAGCTGGCCACCCAGCAGCCGCTGACCGCCTACGACCAGATGCGCACCGCCCTGGCCGTCGAGTCCACGCAGATCAAGCTGGGCCCGCTCACCGAGTCCGACGACCGGGCCCGCGTGCCGTACACCGCGACCCTGAAGCTGAAGAACATCGGCGAGTGGACCTACCAGGGCCGCATCGACCTCAAGGTCGCCGACCGCGCCTGGAAGGTCGACTGGACCCCGGCCACCCTCCACCCGTCGCTCGCCTCCGGCGCGACATTCAAGATCAAGACGAGCTGGCCGGACCGCGCGAAGATCACCGATGCCGACGGCGGCCGCATCGACGACGGCAAGGCCGGCGGCTCGGTGCAGCAGCTCGTCGGCTACCTCGACAAGGCCACCAAGAAGGACGTCGCCAAGCTCGGCAGCGCCTACCAGGTCGGCCAGGCGGTCGGCCGGGGCGGGCTGCAGGAGACGTTCCAGAAGCGGCTCGCGGGCACCCCGACCACCGAGATCCAGGTCGGCGGCAAGACCCTGCACACCATCGAGGGCACCGACGGCGAGGACGTGAAGACCAGCCTCGACCCGCGCGCCCAGGCCGCCGCCGTCGCCGCGGTCAAGGACGTCGACAAGCCCACCTCCATGGTCGCCATCAAGGCGAGCACGGGCGAGATCCTGGCCGTGGTCAACAACGTGGGCGGCTTCAACCGGGCCCTCGACGGCCGCTACCCGCCCGGCTCCACGTTCAAGGCGGTCACGGCGATCGGGCTGCTGGCCGAGGGCGTCGCGCCCGGCGACTCCGTCACCTGCCCCAAGTACGCGACCGTGGGCGGGCTGAAGATCCGCAATTCCGAGGAGGAGGAGTTCGGGTCGCTGTCGTTCCTCGACTCCTTCGCCCACTCCTGCAACACCACGTTCGCGCCGATGGCCGAGCGCCGCCTCGGCGCCGACAAGCTGCTTGAGACGGCCGAGTCGGTCGGCTTCAACCAGCCGCTCAACATCGGCGTGCCCGCCACCAAGGCCAGCATGCCGCGCGCCCAGTCCGACGCCGAGCTGGCCGCCGAGGCGTTCGGGCAGGCCAGGATCACGGCGAGCCCGCTGTCGATCGCGTCGGTGGCCGCCGCCATCGCCGACGGCACCTGGCGTCCGCCGACCCTCGTGCCGGGGCTGCCGCAGAAGGCCCAGGAGCACCCGCTGCCCGACGGGGTCAAGGACGCGATGCACTCCCTGACCTCCGCCGTGGTCACCAAGGGCACGGCCAAGGGCTCCGGCCTGCCGGCCGGCACGCACGGCAAGACGGGCACCGCCGAGTACGGCACCGGCGACAAGCTGAAGACGCACGCCTGGTTCATGGGGTTCAAGGGCGACGTGGCGTTCGCGGTGGTGGTGGAGGGCGGCGGCACGGGCGGCAAGGTCGCCGCGCCGATCGCCGCCGCCTTCCTGCGCGGCCTCTGACCCTCCCGCGCGCACGGCCTCCAGCGGGCACGGCCTCCCGCGCGCAGGGTCCCCCGCACGCAACGTTCCCCCGCACGCAACGTCCCCCGCACACAGGGTCTCCCGCACACAGGGTCTCCCGCGCTCACCGGCCGCGGGGCTTTCGCGCGGCCGGTGAGCGGAGGCTCAGGTCAGGAAGCGCTCGATCTCGCGGGCCACCAGCTCAGGCTTGCCTCTGTTGGCGGCGTTGCCGGTGGCCTCGTGGCCGACGCCCCGGAGCACCACCCGCCGCGCGTGCGGGAGCGCGCCCTCCAGGGCGGTGAGCGCGCGCTTCAGGTACGCCGGGCTCCTGGTGCCGCCGAGCAGCAGCACCTCGGCCCGCAGCTCCCGCAGGCGGGGCACGAGGTCCGCCGTCTCGGCCACCAGCAGCCCGTCGTGGCGGATCGTCGGGGCCAGCTCGCGATAGCCGGGCTCCTCGCCGTCCCCGTCCCGCTCCTGGCGGGCGATGAACGCGGTGGTGAGCCGTTCGAGCAGCCGCCGGGGCATCAGCCGGGAGCCGGGCGGCCCGAGGCGGGCGGCGAGCATGCCGGTGACGAGCGCGGCCTCGATCCGCCCTTCGGCGATCTCCCGGTCGAAGCGCGCGATCCAGCCGGTGTCGCCGGCCCCGTCGAGGCCCAGCGGCGGCTCGAACGCGACGACCCGCCGCACGTCGGGCCGGGCCAGCGCGGTGAGCAGCGCGACGATCGCGCCGGCGCTGACGCCGACGACGTCGCGGGCCCCGGTGGCGTCGAGCAGCGCGCAGACGTCCTCGACGTCCCTGCGCGCGCTGTGGCCCGGACGCCGCGGGCCGCTCGCCCCTCGCCCGCGCCGGTCGGGCACGTGGACGGTGTGCGTGCCGGCCAGCGCGCGGGCCAGCTCGATGTTGCTGGGCCCGCTCTGCATCATGCCGTGCAGCAGCACGACGGCGGGCCCGGAGCCGAGGGTGCGGTAGGCGATGGCGGTGCCGTCGGCCGAGGTCACGTGCTCGACGGCGGCCTTCACGTTGCTCATGGTCGTTCCCCATCCGTGGTGTGGACGTGCCGGAAGTCCACGCGGGGGAGGCCCGGATATGCTTGCGAGTGCCATCTCGTGGCCGGGATCCGCCCCGCGCGGGTTTCGCTTCGAGGTTTTCCGAGGGCTCCGGCGGCGGTGTTCCCGCACCTTCGCCGGGGCCTTCACGCGTGTTCGGGTCAGTCCGTGATGCTTCGCTCGGGTCAGTCCGTGACGCGCCCCCTTTCGGAGAGTCCGGCCACGTCCGCGGGCATCCGGCCCGCCCCGTGGAAGGCGCGCCACTCCTCCAGCCGGGGGAACGTGCCGCCGGCCAGCTCGTCGAGGAGTGACCGGGTCCACGCCGCCTCGGCCTCGCGCATCGCCAGCGCGTACTCCGACTCCAGGACGAACAGCCGGGGCAGCTCCCCGGTGTCGCGCTCCAGTGCCTCGCGCTGGGCGGCGGTGAGCCGTTCCAGCGCGTCGAGCCGCCGCCGCAGGAGTTCGGTCACCTCTTCGGGCGGCAGTCCGGCCATGACCGACAGTCCCGCCTCGAACCTGCGCGGCGTCTCCTCGGGGTCGGACAGTAGCTCGCGCGTCCAGTCGGCCAGCTCGGCGCGGCCCTCGGCGGTGATCTCGTAGACGGTGCGCTCGGGGCGCCCGCCCTGCCGGTCGCTGCCGACCGCTCCGATCAGGCCGTGCCGGGCCAGGTTGTGGACGACCGTGTAGAGGGACCCCCATTTGATCGCCATGTCCTGGTCCTTGCCACGGGCCCGCAGGACGGAGGCCATCTCGTAGGCGTGCATCGGGCGCTGGGCCACGACGGAGAGCACGGCGAGCGCCAGCAGGCTGCCCACCTTCCGCCGCTTCGCCATCCTCGGCCCCTCTCACTCGTCAACGAATACTCGTCTACGAGTGTACGGCCGCGAGTGCCTTCTGCACAGCCCTGGAGGGCCGGGAAATCGGCGGTCTTCGTCCCGGGCGGTCGCGGGGGTTTGCGTTCGAGCGCGCTCGAAGCCCTAGCGTCGCCGCCATGACGACACAGACCTGGATCATCACCGGCGCGTCCCGCGGCTTCGGGCGCGCCCTGGCGGAGTCGGCGCTCGCGGCCGGCGACAACGTGGTGGCGGCGGTGCGCCGGCCCGAGAGCATGACCGACCTGGCGGCCACGTACCCCGGCACCTTCATGGTCGCCCCCTACGACGTCCGGGACGTCACCGCGGCCCCGGACCTCGTGCGCGACACCCTCGACCGCTTCGGCAGGCTGGACGTGCTGGTCAACAACGCGGGCCGGGCCGTGGTCGGAGCGGTCGAGGAGGTCGGCGACGCGCAGTTGCGCGAGCTGATGGATCTGCACCTGTTCGGCCCGGCCGCGCTCGTCCGCGCGGCGCTGCCCGGCATGCGTGCCCGCGGCGCCGGGACGATCGTGCAGATGAGCAGCCAGGGCGGGCGGATGTCGTTCCCCGGCGTGTCGACGTACTCCGCGTCGAAGTTCGCCCTGGAAGGCTGGTCGGAGTCCCTGGCCGGGGAGGTCGCGCCGTTCGGGATCCGTGTGATGATCGTCGAGCCGAGCCGGTTCCGGACCGGCTTCAACGCGGCCGACGTGCTGGAGTTCACCGAGGCGTCCGAGACCTACCGCGACCTGCTCGCGGCCGTCCGCGCGGACATGGCCGGGGCCGACGGCCTCCAGGAAGGGGACCCGGTTCGGGCGGCGGAGATCATCGTGTCCCTCGCGCACGGCGAGGAGGTGCCGCTGCGGCTGCCGCTCGGGCGCGAGGCGGTCGAGCGGATCTCGGGGGTGTACCGGCGCGGCCTGGAGGAGGTCGAGCGGTGGGCCCCGATCGCCCGCGGCGCGGACTTCGCCGACGCCCCGGCGTCGGTCCGGCCCGTCTAGGCTGGCCGTCATGGCCACCGACGACCTGATGACCAGGGCGCTCGATGCGCTCGGGGACGACGCGCCGCTGTCGGTCGAGGCGATCCACTCCCTCACCGACGCGGCCCACGTGCCCGAGCCGATGACGATCGCCGAAGTCGCCGACCTGCTGGACATCTCGCCGCACACGCTGCGCTACTACGAGCGGGCCGGGCTGGTCGAGGTGGCCCGCGACGGCTACGGCCACCGCGTCTACGACGCCGCGGCGGTGCGGCGCCTGGTGTTCCTCACCCGGATGCGGCTGTCCGGCATGCCGATGCGCGACCTGCAGCACTACGTCGCGCTCGTCGACGCCGGGACGGAGACGGTGCCCGAGCGGCTCGACATGCTGCTCGAACATCGTGACACCATCCGCCGCCGCATCCGCGAGCTGACCCTTTCCCTCGCGGCGACCGAGTACAAGATCGCCACGTACGGCGGCTCGACCGGGCCCGACGTCCAGGACCTCTAGACCGTCCCCCCGACCGGACCGTCCGCCCGATCGGACCATCCGCCCGACCGGACCGTCCCCCCGATCGGACCGTTCGCGCAGACCGGATCGTCCGCCCGAATGGGATCGTCCCCCTGATGGGATCATCCGCCCGACTGGGCTGTGCGCCCCGGCGCCGACCACGCGCGCGACTGCCGCACGAGCGGCCGCGGCGGTCGGCGCCATCGGGGCCCCACCCCGTCTTTCGCCCTTCTACGGACGCCTACGGACGCCGCACCCGATCACCAAACAAAGCCTCAAAAATCCACCCAAGACGGCTACACAGCTGCCGAGCCGGGAATTGCGGGATCAGAGGGACGTGACGCCTCCGTGCTGGAGCACCATGACCAGCAGGGTGGCCACCAGCGTGGCGATGAGCACCCAGCTGATCAGGATGATCACCGTGGAGCGGCGCGGCCTCCGCCCGAAGGGCCCCTGGCCGGCGGCCTTCGCCTCGTTGCGGCGGACTCGCTCGTTGAACGACTCCAGTCGCGCCACGAGACGGGGATCGTCATCGACGAGGTGCCGCTCGATCTGTGCCAGCAATCGCTCCTCGTCCTGCGACCAGGCCATGGATGCACCTCCGGAACGCAAGCTCTGTGCGGGTGTTCTGCCCAACCCTGAAGATCATTAGCCCCCGCCCTGTCAGGTAATTGCCGCCTCTTTTCCGTTTGCGATCACGCTCGAACCTCTGTTCTAATCAGTGGCATGCGCTGGGACAACCTCCGCCTGACGGAGACGAATGCGGATGATCCGGTCGTGCCGCTGTTCGCCCGCGGCGCTGCCACGCGCACCTTCGACACCCCCGAGTTCCGGGGCATGACGTTCTACGAGATCCACGCCCGTTCGATCATCAACCGGGTCCCCGCCGCCAGCCGCGTCCCGTTCGAGTACACGATCAATCCCTATCGGGGCTGCGGCCACCGCTGCGTCTACTGCTTCGCCCGCAACACGCACCGCTATCTCGACCTCGACGCGGGAGCCGACTTCGACTCCAGGATCGTGGTGAAGGTCAACGCCGCCGAGCTGGCCCGCAGGGAGCTGGCCGCCCCGGGCTGGCGGGGGCGGCACGTCGCCATGGGCACCAACGTCGACTGCTACCAGCGCGCCGAGGGCCGGTATCAGCTCATGCCGGGCATCCTGCGCGCGTTGCGCGACGCCGCCAATCCGTTCTCGATCCTCACCAAGGGCACCCTGATCCTGCGCGACCTCGACCTGCTCACCGAGGCGGCCGAGGTCACCGACGTCGGGGCCAATATGTCGGTCGCCTTCCTCGACGCCGACGTCTGGCGCCAGGTCGAGCCGGGCACCCCCGACCCGCGGCGGCGCCTGGAGGTGTGCGCCACGCTCAACGAGCGCGGCGTCGGCTGCGGCGTGCTGATGGCGCCGATCCTGCCGTATCTCACCGACTCCCCCGCCGAGCTGGAGCGCACGGTCAAGGCGATCGCCGAGGCCGGCGCGACGCACATCGCGCCGATCGTGCTCCACCTGCGGCCGGGGGCGCGCGAGTGGTGGCTGGCGTGGCTCTCCCGCGAGCACCCGCGTCTCGTGCCGCGCTACCTGGAGCTGTACGGCAGGGGCTCCTACGCGCCGCGCGAGTACCAGCGGCGGATCATCGAGCAGGTCAGGGGCCTGGCCGAGCGCTACAGGGTGGGCGCCGCCGACGCGAGGCGAAGGCGCCGCATCGGCCCGCCCCCTCCCCCGGCGCCGCCCGCCGCCGGCCCCGCGCCGGAGCAGCTCACCCTGCTCTGACGGGCCTGAGGCCGGTGAGACCGATGCCATGAGGACTCACTGATGATGCTATGTCGTGTTTCGGGGCCGAATGGGTATTAAGCGGCTTAGTGTGCCATTCGGGCACCATAGCCACACGGGGGAAACCATGGCAGACACGAAGAAGAAACCGGCCACCAAGTCCGGCAAGTCCAAGAAGGAAGCGATCAAGACCAGCAGGCAGGTCAAGGACGCGAAGAAGGACACCCGCAAGCCGGACGAGGTCTAGCCGGTGACCTGAAGGGCAGCCGCGGCCACGTCCCGGCTGCCCACCCCCGCCCCCGCACCAGACAGCCGCTCCGCAGCCGTGCCAGGTCACCCCCGAGCCCGCCTCGCCGGCACCCGGCCGCACCACATCGACCTCGCCGGTCGCGCCCGCCGCTCCGGACGCGGGGACACGCAGGGGCCGTGCGCGCCGTCCCGGGAGACCTCGCCCAGGTTGGTTTCGGCTCGATCACCGATGCAACCTTAAGACCATTTGCGGCGTCTAATGATCATAGGTGGGGATAGTGCCACGGGGATGAATGGTGCACTCCGCCGAAGCGAGACAATAAGCCGGTGGTGAGAGCGGCTCGCCACCGGCCATGTGTGTTGTGACACTCTCAAGTCAAGGGGGACCCCTCTGGTGCGCGCACTGGCACGCAAGGGCAAGTCGGCGATGGTGAGGCTGTACAAGGGCTACAACCGGCGCAAGGCGCGCAAGGCGCCGCCCCCCTCCATTCGTCAGGTGCGGATCCTCCTGCTCCACGCGTACGGCATGGGCGGCACGATCAGGACCGTGTTCAACCTTGCCAGCTACCTGGCGCGCGAGCACGACGTGGAGATCGTCAGCATCCTGAAGGAAGCCGAGGAGCCGTTCTTCCCCATCGACCCGAGGGTCAGGTTCCGGTTCCTGGACGACCGGCTGAACCCCAGCCCCGACCCGATGCGGGCGATGCTGTCGAAGATGCCGAGCCGGTTGATCCCCAAGGAGGAGACCGCCTACCACCGGTTCAACCTCTGGACCGACCTCCAGCTGGCCCGCTACATCCGCTCCCTCGACACCGGCGTCCTCATGGCCACCCGGCCCGGGCTGAACCTGGCGATGGCCCAGCTCGCGCTGCCGAGCGTCATCACGATCGGCCAGGAGCACGTGGCCCTGCGCACCCAGGTCGAGCCGATGCAGGAGCTCATCAAGTGGCGTTACCGCCGCTTCGACGCGCTCACCACGCTGACCAAGGCCGACCTGCGCGACTACCGCAACACGCTGCCGAAGAAGCCCAAGCGCCTGGTGCGGATCCCCAACGCCGTGCCGCCCATGGGAGGCGGCACGGCCGACCTGAACGCCAAGGTGGTCGTGGCCGTCGGCCGCATGACCCGACTCAAGGGCTTCCACCGGCTGATCACCGCGTGGGAGACGGTCGCGCAGGCGCACCCGGACTGGCAGCTGCGCATCTACGGCGCCGGGCCGCAGGAGGACAACCTGCGCGCCCAGATCACCGAGGCCGGCCTGGAGGGCAAGGTCGTGCTGCCCGGCCCGACGACGGACGTGGGCGCTGACCTGGAGAAGGCCTCGATCTTCGTGCTGAGCTCGCGGCACGAGGGTTTCCCGATGACGATCCTGGAGGCCATGGCCAAGGGGCTGGCGATCGTCAGCTTCAACAGCCCGCACGGGCCCAAGGAGATGATCACCGACGAGGTGGACGGGCTGCTCGTCAAGCCCCGTACCAACGCCAACCTCGCCACGGCGATCATGCGGGTGATCGAGGACGAGGACCTGCGCCGCCGTCTCGCCGCCGGGGCGCTGGAGACGGCGCGCACGTACGACGTCGACGCCGTCGGCGCGCAGTGGGACGCGCTGCTGGAGGAGCTGTTGGCCCGCCGCAACGGCACGTACGTCAAGCCCGAGCCCCCGGCCCCCGCCGCCCCGCAGGACACGTCCGGACCCCGGGACGCCTCCCGGGACGACGCCGACGCCACCGACGGCAGCGAGGACGCCGACGACGCCCAGGACGAGAACGACGAGGCCGAGGACGCCGACGACCCCCGCGACTCCGAGGACGCCCGCGCGTGGGAGGACGGGTCCGGCGGCGAGGAGCGCGTCCGCGGGCTCGACCGGCCGGGCGACGTGCCGGGCCGGGGCGCCTTCGAGCTGCGCCGCCAGACCGTGAACGGGGCCGCCGCCCCGCCCGCGTAGCCCGGCCGCGACCTGGCGAGCGCCCGCGGGAGATCCCCGAGAGATCCCGGGCGGGCAGCCGCCGGCGGGTCGGCGCAGAGCGGGAAGACCCCGGCAGGATGAGACTGCCGGGGTCTTGTCGTACCGGCCGGCCGTTCGACCGCCTGTCCGGCCGTCGACGGGCGGGTCCGGCTGACGACCGGTGTGTCCGGCTGACGGCGGACGGGAAATCGGTCTCGTCGAGGACGAGGACCGACTCCCCCGACAGCCGCAGCGTCCACGACGGCGTCGCGGGTCCGGTACTCGTCGTCCAGCCGGCGGGCGCGCGGGGCCGGGGTGGCCGGTCCGAGCCCGAGCCGGGTCAGCGGCACCTCCACGTTCGGTAGCCGACAGCCGCACGAAGCGCGTTCATTTGACCGAAGGATCAATTCAATATAGTTATGGCTCCATGGAAAGTGAGGCGAGGCGCCCCTACCGCTTGGGGGCCCGCGCCGCGGCCATGGAGGCCACGCGTACGCGCGTGGTGCAGGCGGCGGCCACGCTGTGGATGCGGGAGTGGTACGACGACGTCACCCTGCAGCACGTCGCCGACGAGGCGGGCGTGTCGGTGCAGACGATCGTCAATCACTTCGGCGGCAAGGACGGCCTGGCCGACGCCGTCGCCGACCGGCTGGCGGCGGACGCGGCGCTCACCCGTCAGGCGCCGACCGGCGACGTGGCGGCGATCGTGGCCGCGCTCTTCGCCGACTACGAGCGGCACGGCGACGCCAACGTGCTCTGGACCGCGCAGATGGACCGCGTCCCGGCCATCGCCCGCGCCGCCGCCCACGCGCGCGGCCTGCACCGGGCGTGGCTGGAGCAGGTCTTCGCCGACCGCCTCCCCGCCGCCGGCCCCGCCCGCGAGCACGCGCTGAACCTGCACCACGCCGCCACGGACGTCTACCTGTGGAAGCTGTGGCGGCGCGACCTCGGCCTGTCGCGCGAGGACGCCGAACGCGCCATGCGGGACCTGTTGACCTCGATCGACCCACGGGAGAGACCCGATGCCTGAGAGCTTCCTGTTCGCCACCTGGGCCGGCGGCGGAGCCGTGCCGCCCGTGCTGTCGATCGCCCGCGCGCTGCGCGAGCGCGGCCACGACGTCCGGGTGCTGGCCGACACGTCACTGCACGAGGAGGTCGCCGCCGTCGGCGCCGAGCCGATCGCCTGGACCACGGCGCCCCAGGGCGACGCCGGCGACCCGGCCAAGGACGTCATCAAGGACTTCGAGACCCGCACCCCGCTGGGCGCGTTCGCGCGGCTGCGGGATCGCATCGTCTGCGGTCCCGCGGCCGACTACGCCCGGGACACCCTGGCCGAGTTGCGCGCCCGCCCGGCCGACGTGCTGGTCGCCGAGCACATGCTGCTCGGCGCGCTCACCGCCGGCGAGGCCGCCGGTATCCCCGTGGCCTCGCTGGTGACGACGCTGTACCCGTTCCCCACTCCGGGGGCGCCGCCGCCCGGCCCCGGTTTCGCCCCGGCCACGGGGGCGCCGGGGCGCCTGCGTGACCGGGCGGTGACCGCGCTGATGCTCAAACCGTGGGAGAAGGGACTGCCGGCGCTCAACGCCGCCCGCGTCGCGAGCGGCCTGCCGGCTGTGGACTCGGTCGTCGGCGCGTTCGACCGCGTCGACCGGCTGCTCGTGCTGTCGCCGCGCGCCCTCGACTACCCCGGCAGGCGCTTCCCCGACCACGTGCGGCACGTCGGCCCACGCCTCGACGACCCGGCCTGGGCCGCGGAGCTGGAACTGCCCGCGGGCGACGCGCCGCTGGTCCTGGTCGGCCTCAGCTCGTCCTTCATGAAGCAGCACCCGCTGCTGGAGCGCATCGCCGAGGCCCTGGGCACACTGCCGGTGCGCGGGCTGCTGACCACCGGCCCGGCCGTGGACCCGGCGACGGTCCGCGCCCCCGGCAACGTCCTGGTGACCGCCGCGGCGCCGCACAGCGCCGCGCTGCGCCACGCCGCGGTGACCGTCACGCACGCCGGCCACGGGACGGCGGTCAAGTCCCTGGCCGCCGGCGTCCCCCTGGTCTGCGTGCCGCTCGGGCGCGACCAGGTCGAGGTGGCCCGGCACGTCGAAGTCGCCGGCGCCGGGATCACCGTGAGGAAGACCGCCTCGGCCGGTGTGATCGCCCAGGCGGTCGCCCGGGTCCTGCGCGAGCCGTCCTACCGGCGCGAGGCGCGGCGACTGGCGGCGGAGATCGCCGCCGAGACGGCCACCGACCGGGCGGTCGCCGAACTGGAGGCCCTCGCCGTGCGAGCGACCGTCAGGGACTAGGAGTTTCGCCGGCGTACGTGTCGATGTCGGCCATGCCGGGAATCTCTCTAGAGATCTGTGCCCAACACCCCGTCACCCCCATCGGAGGCGTGCTTGAGCACAAAGGACACGGTCGCCCTCATCGCGGGAGGCGTCCTCGTCGTCTCCCTGTTCGGCACGGCGAAGGGCACCCACGCCACCCGCACCGCCGCCGTCGGCACCGCCGCCAGCCCGCTGGCCAACACCGGCGGCACCCGCCCCGGTCTGGCCCCGATCACCTCCGGCGCCGACCGGGCCGCCGCCCGCAAGCTCATCTCCCGGCTGCGCGTCAAGGGCCGGGGCCCCGCCACGGGGTACGCGCGCAGCCGGTACGGCGGCAACTGGGCCGACACCGCCCCCGGCGTCCCGTACGCGGGCAACGGCTGCCGCACCCGTGACGACCTGCTCGCCCGCGACGGCCAGGACGTCCGGTACCGCAAGGGGTCGCGGTGCGTGGTGGTCGCCATGCGCCTGACCGACCCGTACACCGGCAAGGCCATCGCGTGGCGCAAGTCCGACGCCGACGAGGTGCAGGTGGACCACGTCGTCCCGCTGGCCTACGCCTGGCGGATGGCCGCCGCCCGCTGGCCGATGTCCGAACGCCTGAACTTCGCCAACGACCCGCTCAACCTCCTGCCCGTGGACGGCGCGGCGAACGAGCAGAAGGACGCCTCCGGCCCGGCGAGCTGGCTGCCGCCCCGCCGCCGCATCCGCTGCGCCTACGTGACGCGTTTCGCCCAGGTCGCCGTGAAGTACGACGTGCCGGTCACCCCTGCCGACAAGCGGGCCATGCTCGCCCAGTGCCGGTGACCGTCCGGCGTCACCTGACGTCCTCGCGGTCGTCCTCCCACGCGAAGCCGTGGCCGAACGTCTCCTCGGCCAGCACCCGCTGGCCGGCGGCGTTCGGGTGGAAGAAGTCCCACTTGCTGATGTGGTCGAGCGTGAACCGGTACCGGAAGATCGCTCCTCCGTCCGTGCGGCAGGAGTCGCCGAGCGCGGCGCACGCCTCGGCCGCCTGCTCGTTGTAGGCCATCACCCGCGCGCGCACCCGCGCGCGCCGGGCCACGTCGGCCCGCTTGACCGACGAGGGACGCGCCAGCATGGACTGGCAGATGTGCCCGGCCGTCCAGAACGTCCGGGCGAGCGCGTGGCTCCGGCCGACCTGCCACAGCCGCCGCAGGTCCGGGATGCTGGCCAGGAACACCCGCACGCCGGGCACCCCGTCGCGCAGCGCCGCCAGGGCCGCGTCCATGCGCTGCCGGTAGAGCGCCACCGGCGTCATCTCGCGCTCGGTCCCCACGCACGCGTCCTGCGCGCCGATG
The DNA here is from genome assembly GCF_013363995.1 of Nonomuraea rhodomycinica. Classification (GTDB taxonomy): domain Bacteria; phylum Actinomycetota; class Actinomycetes; order Streptosporangiales; family Streptosporangiaceae; genus Nonomuraea; species Nonomuraea rhodomycinica. The sequence goes on from NZ_JABWGO010000001.1 coordinate 298,492, forward strand.
AGGATCGTCACGTAGCCCGGCTTCAGCTCGACGGCCTGGCGCACCTGGCTCATGAGGCCGGCGCTGGTGGACCCGGGCACGGCGAGGTTGCGGTTGTGGCCCTGGATGTCGTCGTCCAGGCGCAGCAGCCGCAGGTAGTGGCTGGCGACCTCCGCGTTGTCGCCGGCGGACCACGAGCGGGAGGTGCACGAGACGTACCAGCCGCAGGCGTTGAACCCGCTGGAGATGGAGTCGCCGAGCGCCACCATCGAGGTGGGCACGGGGACGCCGGTGGCCGCCGTCGCGGGGCCGGCGCCGCAGACGACCCCGGAGCCGGACAGGAGGAGCGCGGCGGCCAGGAGGCGAGGGATCATGGCCCCCAAGGTAGGGATCCGATCTTGGACCCACTATGACCGGCGGGGGAGGTGGGCCATTTCACAACCGACTTCATATCGCGGCTTGACAGTCCCCGCCGGGGAGCGGCAGGTGGCGGCGATACCGTTAACAACGCCGCACGTCGGCAAATATGCAGGTTTTTCTTGGATCCTTGACCGTTACCACCCATTCCAGGGGGTCACAGTCGAACGTGTTCAGTTCCCGCATAGAGTGTCTTGAGTGAGTGTCGCGCTCGGAACCACCCGCCCGCTACCGGTTCGCACCACCCCCGTGGGCGACCCCGGTGACCTGCTGGCTTCCCTGCCGAAGACCGCGCCGTTCGCGTGGATCCGGCACGGCGAGGGGCTCGTCGGCTGGGGGGAGGCCGCTCGCGTGGAGGTGCCGCCGGGCCCGCGCCGCTTCGCGTGGGCCCGCCAGTGGCTGGCCGAGGTGCTCGGCGACGCCCACATCGACGACGCCGTCAAGACGCCCGGCTCCGGACCGGTCGCCTTCGGCACGTTCACCTTCGACGAGAACGCGCCCGGCTCCACGCTGATCGTCCCCCGCACGATCCTGGCCCGCCGCGACGGCCGCGCCTGGCTCACCACCGTGGGCGAGCCGCGCCTGCAGCCGTTCGCCCCGATCCGCACGCCGGGCCGCATCCGCTACAGCGACGGCAGCCTCACCGCGCCCGAGTGGGAGCACATCGTCGCCCGCGCCTCGCGCCGCATCCGCGCCGGCGAGCTGGAGAAGGTCGTGCTCGCCCGCGACCTGCTCGCCACCGCCGACCGGCCCATCGACATCCGGCTCCTGCTGGCCCGCCTCAGCCGCCGCTACCCCGAGTGCTACACCTTCTCCGTCGCGGGGCTCGTGGGCGCCACCCCCGAGCTGCTGGTCCGCCGTACCGGCGAGCACATCGAGTCGCTCGTGCTGGCCGGCACGACGCCGCGCGGCACCGGCGCCGCCGACGACGTCGCCCGGGGCGCGGCGCTGTTCGCCTCCGAGAAGGACCGCCACGAGCACGAGTGCGCGATCGCGTCGGTCCGGCAGACGCTCGCGCCGCTGTGCTCCTCGCTGCACACCCCCGACGAGCCCGAGCTGCTGGTGCTGCCGAACGTCCAGCACCTGGCCAGCCACGTCACCGGCCGGCTGGCCGACGGGGCGTCCGTGCTGGACGTCGTGGCCGCCATGCACCCGACCGCCGCCGTCGGCGGCACGCCGACCGGCACGGCGATCGAGGTGATCCGCGAGCTGGAGGGCATGGACCGCGCCGGGTACGCCGGCCCGGTCGGCTGGATCGACGCCCACGGCGACGGCGAGTGGGGCATCGCGCTGCGCTCGGCGGTCGTGGAGGGGCGCCGCGCCCGGCTGTTCGCGGGAGGCGGCATCATGGGCAACTCCGACCCGGCGTCGGAGCTGGCCGAGGCCCAGGCCAAGTTCCGCGTGATGCAGTACGCCCTGGAGGGGTGAGCGCCGCGCCACGCCTGGGGGGCGATCCCCACGGCGCTCAGGATGACGGGACCTGCCCCACGCCGCTCAGGACGACGGGACGTGGATGCCCTCGCCGGCCTCCACGCGGGCCCGCCCGGCCGTGAGCGTCGCCAGCCACGCCGTGAACGCGGGCACCTCGTCCTCCCCCACCGCCACCGCGAACTCCACGGCCGCCCCGTAGGCCACGTCGCGCACGGCGTACCGCGACGCGCGCAGGCCGTTCTCGACCCGTCCCGCCTGGTCGTGCGCCACCGAGACGCGCACCAGCCGGGCCGGCACCATGCGCACCGCCTCGGCCCGGTCGAGGGTCTCGGTCACCGCTGACCCGTAGGCCCGCACCAGCCCGCCCGCTCCGAGCAGGACGCCGCCGAAGTAGCGCGTCACCACGGCCACCACGTCGCTGAACCCCCGGCCGACCAGGGCCTGCACCATGGGGGTGCCTGCGGTGCCGCCGGGCTCGCCGTCGTCGTCGCCCTTCTGCACGCGCTGCCCGATCACGTACGCGGTGCAGTTGTGCGTGGCGGCCGCGTGGAGCCGGCGCCGTTCGGCGATGAACTCCTGCGCCTCCTCGACCCCGCCCACCGGCGCCACCGCGCAGACGAACCGGGAGCGCCGCGCCTCCGTCTCGTGCTCGATGGCGGTCTTGAGGGTGAGGTACGAAGAGGACACCCCACCAAGCTACCGCCTTTACAAAGTAGATCAACGATCGGGCCGGTTTGCGCGGTTCGAACCGTATGCTGTACGGTACAGCGTACCGAAACGATGGAGGCATGGCTTGACCGCGAACGACATCCGCACCTTCCGCTTCGAGCCCGACCGCGGCGCCCTCGACGACCTGCGCGAACGGCTCGACCGGGTGCGCTGGCCGGACGAGGTCCCCGGCGTCGGCTGGGAGTACGGCGTCCCGCTCGCCCGCATGAAGGACCTGGTCGCCCGCTGGCGCACCGGCTACGACTGGGACGGCGCGCTGGCCGAGCTGAACGCCCACGACCAGTACGTCACGCGGATCGACGGCCAGGACATCCACTTCCTGCACGTGCGCTCCCCCCGCGAGGACGCGCTGCCGCTGCTCATCACGCACGGCTGGCCCAGCTCCCCGGTCGAGTACCTCGACGTGATCGAGCCGCTCGCCCGCGACTTCCACCTGGTCATCCCGTCGCTGCCCGGGTACGGCCTGTCCGGCCCGACCACCGAGACGGGATGGGGCTCGACCCGGATCGCCAAGGCGTGGCTGGAGCTGATGACGCGCCTGGGCCACGAGCGGTTCGGCGTGCAGGGCGGCGACTGGGGCACGTGGATCTCCCGCGAGGTCGGCGTGCTCGCCCCCGAGCGGGTGGCGGGCATGCACGGCAACGGCATCATCTGTTTCCCCATCGGCGTCCCGGGCGAGCTGGACGGGCTGAGCGAGGTGGAGCAGGAGCGCATGGCCTTCCGCGAGCGCTACCTGACCGGCCAGTACGGCTACAAGCTCATCCAGTCGGCCCGCCCGCAGACGTTCGCCTACGGCATGGCCGACTCCCCGGTGGCGCTGCTGGCCTGGTTCGCGAGCGTCTACCACGAGTGGAGCGACGAGCCGGTCCCCGACGACCGGCTGCTCACCACCGTCATGCTCTACTGGCTGACCAACACGGCCGGCTCGGCGGCCCGCTCGTTCGTCGAGACCCCCGACACCGAGCAGGACACCAGCGTGGAGTGGGAGCTCAAGCCGGCGACGGTGCCCACGTCGGTCTCGGTGTTCCCGAAGGACATCCTGCGGCCGATCCGCCGCTTCGCCGAGCGCGACAACACCATCGTCGGCTGGGTCGAGCACGAGCGCGGCGGCACGTTCGCCGCCCTGGAGCAGCCCGCGGCGTACGTGGAGGACGTGCGCGCCTTCTTCGCCACGCTCCGGTGAGCGGGCGGGAAACCCCGATCAGGACACAGTCCGCCCCCTGAGGGGCCTTACAGTCGGGGCGGGCGCGCGCTTACTCTAATGGTCATGTCCGTGACCCCGTTGCGGGGCGGTCCCGCACGCGAGGCCGAGCTGCTCGGCGCGGTCCTCCAGGTGTTACGCGAGAGCGGGTACGACCGGCTGAGCGTGGACACCGTCGCGGCCCGGGCCAGGGCGAGCCGGCAGACCGTCTACCGGCGGTGGCGGACGAAGGCGGACCTGGTGGTGGCGGCGTTCGTCAGCGCCGCCTCACCGCTGCCCGAGGCGCCCGACACCGGAAGCCTGCGCGGCGACCTGCTGTGGCTCATGGAGTTCCTCGTCGCCGAGCTGGAACCGCTCGGCGACGTGCTCGCCGGCCTGGTGGGCGAGATCCGGCACAACAGGGAGCTGGCCGCGGCCGTCGACCGGCACTACGTGACGGGCCGCAGGCGGCTCATGCTGGAGGTGTTCCAGCGGGCCTGGGACCGGGGCGAGCTGGCGGCGGCCGCCGACACCGAGCTGCTGTGGCAGCTCGGGCCGGCGGCCCTGCTCTTCCGGGGGCTGATCAGCGGCGAGCCGGTGGACGGCGACCTGGCCCGCCGCCTGGTCGACCACGTCCTGCTGCCCCTCGCCCTGGCCCGCCGATGACTCCCGGCGGGGTCATTCGCGCCGCAGCTCGTGCTCCAGCTCCGCCAGCTCCGCCCCGCCGGCCATCAGCGCCGTCAGCTCCTCGCGGGTGATGTCGGCCTTGCCGTACTCCCCCAGGCTCGTGCCCCGGTTGAGCAGCAGGAACCGGTCGCCCACCGGGTAGGCGTGGTGCGGGTTGTGGGTGATGAACACGACGCCGAGCCCACGGTCGCGGGCCCGGACGATGTAGCGAAGCACGACGCCCGCCTGCTTGACGCCGAGCGCCGAGGTCGGCTCGTCGAGGATGAGCACCCGGGCGCCGAAGTGCACGGCCCGGGCGATCGCCACCGACTGCCGCTCGCCGCCCGACAGGGTGCCGACCGGCTGGTCCACGTCCCGGATGTCGATGCCCATGGCCAGCAGCTCCTCGCGGGCGATCCGGCGGGCCCGGGCCACGTCGAAGGCCGGGCCCCTGCGCGGCTCGGAGCCGAGGAAGAAGTTCCGCCACACCGACATCAGCGGGATCATGGCGAGGTCCTGGTAGACGGTGGCGATGCCGCGGTCGAGCGCCTCGCGCGGGCTGCCGAAGCTCACCTCCCGGCCGTCCACGAGGAAGGTCCCGGCGTCGTGCCGGTGCACCCCCGACAGGATCTTGATGAGGGTGGACTTGCCGGCGCCGTTGTCGCCGAGCACGCAGGTGACCTCGCCCGCCGCGACCCCCATCGACACGTCGCGCAGGGCCAGCACCGAGCCGAACGTCTTGCCGATGCCGCGGGTCTCGATGATCAATGCTTCACCTCCTCGGCGTACCGCCGGACCAGGCGGTTGGCGAGCGTGGCCAGCAGCAGCATCGCGCCGAGGAAGAACTTGAACCAGTCGGCGTCCCAGCCGAGGAACACGATGCCCTTGTCGGCCATCCCGAAGATCACCGCGCCGACGGAGGCGCCGATCGCCGAGCCGTACCCGCCGGTCAGCAGGCAGCCGCCGATCACCGCGGCGATGATGTAGATGAACTCCTGCCCGATGCCGATGTTGGCCTGCACGGAGGTGTAGCGCAGGGCGAGGATCGAGCCGACCAGCCAGGCCGCGAACGCGGTGGTCATGAACAGCGCGATCTTCGTGCGCGCGGCGGGCACGCCCACGGCCCGCGCCGCCTGCTCGTTGCCGCCCACCGCGAAGATCCAGTTGCCCGGGCGCGAACGCATGAGCACCCAGGTCGCGACGGCCGTGACGAGCAGCCACCACAGGATCGCCACCCGGAACGGCGTGCCGCCGATCTCGACGGTGCCGGCCAGCAGCGCGCGGGCGTCCTCGTAGCCGGCCGCCCGGCGCAGGCCGCTGACCTGCACGGTGCCGGTGAGCGCCTTGGTGACGCCGAGGTTGACGCCCTGGAGCATGAGGAACGTGCCGAGCGTGACGATGAAGCTGGGCAGGCGGGTCCGGGTCACGATCAGTCCGTTGGCCAGGCCGATCGCCAGGGCCACGACCAGGCCCACGAGCATCGCCGTCCACACGTCGAGGCCGTACCGGGTGGCGAGCGTGACGAGGATCAGCCCGGTCGTCCCGGTGAGGACGCCGGCCGACAGGTCGAACTCGCCGCCGATCATCAGCAGCGCGATGGCGACGGCCATGATGCCGAGCGTGGCCGCCGGGTCGAGCCAGTTGGCGACGCCCTGCGGCGAGCGGAACACCGGCGACTGCGCCGCGAAGAACGCGAACACCGCCACCAGCCCCACGACCGCGCCCAGCTCGGGGCGGATCAGCAGCCGCCGCACCAGGCCGGCGCGGGCGACCCGCTCGTCCGCCCGGCCGGCCGCCGCCGTCACGACGGACCTCCGGCAGGGGTCATCGGGTGCCCGCCTCGGCCAGCTTGGCGACCTGCTCGGCGTTGTCCTTGGTGACGAAGCCGGGTCCGGTGTTGACCGGCAGCCCGCCGCCCACGGTGTTGAGGTTCTTCTTGTACAGGGTGAGGAACGTGATGGGCAGCCAGCCCTGGAGGTACTGCTGCTGGTCCACCGCGAACAGGATCTCGCCGTCCTTGATGGCCGTCACGACGTCGCCCGACAGGTCGAACGTGGCGAGCTTGGCCTGGGAGCCGGAGTCCTTGACGGCGTCGCGCGCGGCGACCGCGACGGCCGGGTTGAGCGCGAGAACGCCGTTGACCTGCTTGTCGGACTGGAGCTTCGCGGCGACCTTGGAGGTGACGTCGGCGAGGTTGGCCACGTCCACCTGGAGCCGCTCGACCGTGCCGCCGAGGCCCTGCTCGGCGCCCTTGCAGCGCTGGTCGAGCCCCACGTTGCCGGCCTCGTGGACGACGCACAGGAGCTTGGTGACGCCCGCGGCCCTGAGCTGCTCGCCGGCGCCGCGCCCGGCCACGTCCTCCGACTGGCCGACGTGGGTGATCGCGCCGAACGCCTTGGAGGAGCCGGCGCCCGAGTTGATCGTCACCACGGGGATCTTCGCGGCGACGGCTCGGCCGACGGCCTCCTTCAGCGCGTCGGGGTTGGCCATGGACACGACGAGGCCGTCCACCTTCTGCGCGACGGCCTGGTCGATGAGCTGCGACTGCTTGCCGGGGTCGCCGTCGCCCTGGTAGGTGACGGTGACGCCGTACTGCTTGCCCGCCGCCTCGGCGCCGTTCTTCACCACGTCCCAGAAGGCGTCGCCCGCCGAGGCGTGGGTGATGACGGCGAACGTGCCGCCGCTCGCCGCGGGCGGGGCGGAGCCGGAGGCCGGGGCGCTCTGCGCGCCGGCTCCTCCGGACGAGGAGGAGCAGGCGCCCAGCGTCAGTGCGCAGAGCAGGGCCAGCACGACAGGGGCTCGTCTCACGGGACACCTCCATGACCATCAGGCTCGCCCCGGTTGTACATCAATATCAACTTGTCGTATAGACATACGGACCAATGCGATCAACGCTTGGAACGGAAAACTTCGTTCCGCTATAGTGGCGCTATGACGACCTCACCCATGAGCGGGCGCAAGGCCCAGGCCGCACGCAACGACGAGCTGATCCTGAAGGCGGCGCGGGCGGTCTTCACCGCGGACCCGGGCGCGCCGATCGCCGCGGTGGCCGAACGGGCCGGCGTCGGGATCAGCGCACTCTACCGCCGCTACGCCAGCAAGGAGGACCTGCTGCGCAAGCTGTGCCTCGACGGGCTGGAGCTCTACATCGCGGTGTCGGAGAAGGCCCTGGACGACCAGGGCGACCCGTGGGAGGCGTTCGCCGGCTACATGCGCGGCATCGTGGACGCCGACAGCAGCTCGCTGACCATCAAGCTGGCCGGCACCTTCCAGCCCACGCCGGAGCTGGGCGCGGCGGCGGCCCGGGCCTCCGAGCTGGCCACCCGGATCCACGCGCGGGCCGTGGCGGCGGGGGTGCTGCGGCCGGACGTGACGACGGCGGACATCGCGCTGCTGTTCGAGCAGATGGCGTCGGTCAAGCTGGGCGACGAGGAGCGTACGGGGCAGCTCCGGCACCGCTACCTGGCGCTGCTGCTGGACGCCCTGCGCCGCCCCGCCTCCCACGCCGCCCTGCCGGGCCCGGCCCCGGAGGACGCCGAACTCTCCGCCCGCTGGGTGCCCTGACCGCTCCCCGCCCGCCGGATCCACACCTCCCGCGAGACACCGCCGCCCCGAGCCCTTCGCGCCGTCCCCGCTCCCGCCCCGTCCGCGTTCGCGCCTGAGGCGCCTTCCGCCGCCCTCCTGCTTCCCTCCCCCGAGAGGTGCGCACCCGCCGAGAGGGTGAGGCACGTCAGGCGGCGAGGCATCGCGACGAGGTGAGGGGAGGCGGCCCGCGCAAAGGGTGCGGCGGGTCAGGCGGGTGGCGGGTCAGGCGGGTGGCGGGTCAGGCGGGTGGCGGGTCAGGCGGGTGGCGGGTCAGGCGGGTGGCCGGGCGAGGTGGCGGGCCAGGGCCAGGGTGCGGCGGGCGCGGGCCACGATCGGGGCGTCCACGAAGCGGCCGTCCGGCAGCGCCACCGCCCCCAGCCCCTCGCGCTCCGCCCGCTCGGCCGCCTCGGCGATCTCCGCGGCCCGGGCCGTCTCCTCCTCGGTGGGCGTGAAGGCCCGCCGGATCACCGGGATCTGGCGCGGGTGGATGGCCGCCCGGCCGAACATCCCGATCGCCCGCCCCGCGGCGCACGAGGCCAGCAGCCCCTCCTCGTCCCGTACGTTCGGATGGACCGACATGGGCACGGGCGGCAGGCCCGCCGCGGCGGCGGCCAGCACGACCTGGAGGCGGAGCTGGTTGAGCGCGGCCACGTCCGTGATCGACAGTTCGGCGGACAGGTCCTGCTCGCCCAGCGCCACACCGGCCACGCGCGGGTGGGCGGCGACGGCCGGGGCCGCCAGGATCCCCGCGGCCGACTCCAGCACCGCGTACGCGGGCACGGGGCAGCCGGCCAGCGCGTCCAGGACCGCGGCCGACTCGACCTTGGGCAGCCGGAGGCCGTCGAGCCCGGGCAGCCCGGCGAGCGCCGCCACGTCGTCGCGGCCCCGCGGCGTGGTCAGGTCGTTGACCCGCACGTGCACCGCCACGTCCGCCGCCACGTCCGCAGGGTCGGACGCGCGCTCGCGCAGGTAGGCGGCGACGTTGGCGCGGGCCTCGTCCTTGCGGGCGGGCGCGACCGCGTCCTCCAGGTCGATGATCACCACGTCCGCCCCCGACGCGACGGCCTTGGCGAACCGCTCGGGCCGGTCCCCCGGCACGTACAGCCACGAGACGGCGGGCACCCCGGACGCCGGGGACGTCATGCGATCACGCCCCGCTCGCGCAGCGCGGCGATGTCCTCGCCGCCGTAGGCCAGCTCCCCCAGCACCTCGTCCGTGTCGTGCCCGAGCGGCCGGCCCGGCCAGCGCACCTCGCCGGGCGTGTCCGACAGCCGGAACAGCACGTTCTGCATCGTCACCGAGCCCAGCTCCTCGTCCGGCAGCTCGACGAACGTGCCCAGGGCCGCGTACTGCGGGTCGCGGGCGATGTCGCGGACGTCGTAGATGGGGGCGACCGCCGCCTCCGCCTCCTCGAAGCGGGCGATGACCTCGTCGGCGTCGCGGGCGGCGATCCAGGTGGCGACGGCCTCGTCCAGCTCGTCCACGTGCGCGACCCGGCCCGCCCCGCTGGAGAACCACGGCTGCGCCACCAGGTCGGGCCGGCCGACGAGTGTGACGACGCGCTCGGCGACCGCCTGCGCGCTGGTGGAGACGGCCAGCCAGCGGCCGTCGCGGGTGCGGTAGGTGTTGCGGGGCGCGTTGCTGCTGGAGCGGTTGCCGGTGCGGCGCGGCACGGCCCCGAGCGCCTTGTACGCGCTCATCTGCGGGCCGAGCAGGCCGAGGATCGGCTCGATGATCGCCATGTCGACGACCTGCCCGCGTCCGGTCCGCTCGCGCGCGTGCAGCGCCACCATGATCGCGTACGACATCGCAAGGCCCGCGATGCCGTCGGCCAGCGCGAGCGGCGGCAGCGTGGGCGGGCCCTCCGGCTCGCCGGTCATCGCCGCGAAGCCGCTCATCGCCTCGGCCAGGGTGCCGAACCCAGGGCGGCGGGCCATCGGGCCGCTCTGCCCGAATCCGGTCATGCGGGCGACGATCAGCCGGGGGTTGAGCTCCAGCAGGTCCTTGGGGTCGAGGTTCCAGCGTTCCAGCGTGCCGGGACGGAAGTTCTCGATGAGCACGTCGGAACGGGCGGCGAGGCGGCGCAGGATCTCCTGCCCCTCCGGGTGCGACAGGTCGATCGCGGCGGCGCGCTTGTTGCGCGACAGGGACTTCCACCACAGGCCGACGCCGTCCACCGCGGCGCCGTGCCCGCGCGACGGGTCGCCGCGCCGGGGGTGCTCGATCTTGATCACGTCGGCGCCGAAGTCGCCCAGCATCATCGCGGCGGAGGGGCCGGCGAACAGCGTGGCGGCGTCGATGACCCGCAGGTCGGCGAGGCTCGTCATGTCTTATAACGTATAAGAAATACGTTCACGGTCAACCGGTGGCCCTCGTGCGAGAGACTGGACCCATGCCCAGCTCCGATCCGCGCCCCTCCGTGACCCCGCCCATGAGCAAGGCGGACTACGTCTACGGCGTGCTGGCCGAGGAGATCCGCTCCGCCCGCATCCCCGGCGGCACCGCGCTGCGCGCGGCGGCGATCGCGCGCCGCCTCGGGGTGTCGGTCACGCCGGTCCGCGAGGCGCTGCGCCGGCTCGAGAAGGACCGGCTGATCAGCTACGAGGCCCATCACGGCGCCACGGTGGTGGACCTCGGCGACGACGCGCTGGAGGAGTTCTACGGCCTGCGCGCGGTGGTCGAGGGCCTGGGGGCCCGGCTGGCCGCCGACCGGATCACGCCGGAGGAGCTCGACTGGCTGCGCGAGCTGCACGCCGCGATGGCCCGCGACGCGGCCGGCGGGCGGCTCGACCGGCTCGGCGAGCAGAGCCGGCACTTCCACCTGCGCATCGCCGACATCGGCGGCCCCGCATTCCTGGGGCAGCACGCCCGCGCCGTGCACGACAGCTTCCCGGTGCCCGCCACGGCCTCGCTGTGGCTCGACCCCGGCCAGGTGCCGCACCAGTTGGAGGCGCACGAAGGCATCCTGGACGCGCTGGAGCGCGGCGACGGGGCCGCCGCCGAGCAGCTCATGATCGAGCACGTGCGGCGGGCGGGCGACCACCGCCGCGACCACCCTCCGACCGGCTGACCCGCCTCCTTCTGAGCCGCCGCGTCCGCCCGGGCCGGCGGCCGGTCAGGCGGTGAGCTCGGCGCGGATCCCGGCCAGCACGTCCGGGGTCCGCGCGGCGTCGTGGGCCGAGCGCGACAGCCGCGCGAACGCCTCGTGGTGCGCCCGCACCGTCTCGGGGTCGTCCACCACGGTCGAGCCGTGCAGCAGGTGCAGCACCAGCACGCCCGGCCGGTCCCGCCCGGCGAAGCCCAGCAGCGTGAACGGCGGCCCGTGGTAGAGGTGGCCGGTCTCGGTGCACGGGCGCGCCACCTGGACGGCGACCCCGGGCCGCCCCGCCGCCGCCGCGATCGCGTCGACCTGCCCGACCCGGTCCGCCGGGCACGCCAGCGGCGGGTCGAGCAGCGCCCTGCGGTCCACGACCGCCCGCACGCGCGGGCCGCCGTCGCGGTCGAGCAGCTCCTGCCGGCGCAGGATCGTCCCGGCCCCGGCCTTGACCTGCTGGGGCGTCATGCCCGGGTGACCGCAGGCGCGGACCGTCGCCTCGGCGTAGGCCGGCGTCTGCAGCAGGGCGGGCACGAACATGGGCGCGTACGCGTCGACCTCGGCCGCCTCGTCCTCCAGCGCCAGGAACCGCGACAGCCACAGCGGGATCTCCGGCGCGTCGAACCAGCCGGGCCGCCGCTCGCCGCGCAGCAGCGCCAGCACGTGCCGGCGCTGGGCGGCGTCGTGCACGCCGTACAGCTCCAGCAGGGTGTCGGTGGTGGACTCGCGCGGCGCGACGTGCCCGTGCTCGATGCGGTAGACCGTGGAGGTGTTCAGCCCGGCGGCGTCGGCGGCCGTCCTCATGGACAGCCGGCGGGCGCGCCGCAGCGCGGCCAGCCGCGCCGCGACGATCGTATGCATACGTCGAATCCCCCACGCCGGCGAGCAGGAACCAGGTCAGGACCTGGTGTGTTGCAACATACCCACGCGTGATGCACGATGGCCACCACTTGATCCAGACCAGTCATGCATACGCCGACCGGGAAGGTCCCCCACGCCGTGGCCTACACGTGGATGCTGCGTCCCGACTACCGGACTCCCCCGGCGCCCGCGGGCGGGGCCGTCCCCGCGGGCCCGTGGCGCCACGCCGACAACGGGCAGGTGATGAACGGCGTCTACGAGCGTTTCCTGCCCGGCCGGCGGATCGAGGTGGTGGCGATCTGGTACGGCTACGTGCTGAGCCGCTGCGCCGGCCCGCGCATGCCCCGCTTCTCCAGCCCCCTCGTCTCGGCCTGGAACCCGGTGCTGGCCCAGGGCTTGACGGCCGGGCCGAAGGCGCCGTCGCCGTACCGGGACGCGCATTGGTGCGACCGGTGGACCGCCGAGGCGCTGCTGTACGGGCGCAAGCCCTTCGGGGTGTTCACGCTGCCGGTGGAGGAGGCGATGCGCTGGTTCACCGGCAGCGGCGGCACGGCCCTGGTCTACCGGGCGCGGAACACCGGCGAAGGGCTGGTGCGGGTGGTGGCGGGGCTGTCGGAGCCGTACGGGCGGCTGTTCGACGTGGACGCGCTGATCGCGGACTACCGGCGGGCGCTGCCGGGCGACCTCGGCGAGCAGGAGGCGGAGGCGCTCGCCGCGCACCGGGCGTCCTCCCCCGCCCTCGGCTACGTGCTGCGCGACGACGCGGAGGACGCCTTCCGGCGGGCGCCGCTGTCGGTGCGCGGGCTCACGCTGGGCTATCCGCCGCACGAGACGGCGGCGCGCGTCCTCGCCGGGACGGGTGCCAGGATAGGGGTGTGATCCGCGGCGTCCTGCTCGACCTCGACGGCACCCTGCTCGACCACCGCTCGGCGGCCGACGCGGCCGTCATCGGCTGGGTGTCCGAGCACGCGCCCGGCCATCCGCGGATGGCGGAGGTCGCCGCGCTGTGGCAGGCGCTGGAGGAGCCGCACCTGCGGGCCTGGCACGCGGGCGAGTGCTCGCTGGAGGAGCAGCGCCGGCGGCGGATCCGGGCGCTGTGCGTGGAGCTGGCCGTCACGGTGCCGGACGACCTGGACGCGGCGTTCGGCGCGTACGCCGTCCGCTACCGGCGCAGCTGGAGCGCCTACCCGGACGCGGCGGAGGCGGTGGCGGCGCTGGAGGGGTTCCGGCTGGGAGTGCTGACGAACGGGTCGCAGCGCGTGCAGGAGGCGAAGGTCCGGGCGATCGGCCTCGGCGGCCGGGTCGGGCCGGTGCTGACGGGCGAGGTGCTGGACGGGCACTACAAGCCGGCTCCGGGCTCCTACACGGCCGCGGCGCGGGCGCTCGGGCTGGCCCCCGGCGAGGTGCTGCTGGTGGGCGACGACGTGGTCAACGACGTGACGGCGCCGGCGGCGGCCGGGATGCGCTCGGTCTGGCTCGACCGCCTCGGGACGCGGCCGCCGCCCGCCGGGTTCCCGCGCATCACGTCGCTGGCCGAGCTGCCGGCCCTGGCCCGCGCCGCGCGGGGTCAGGGGGCGACCTCCGACAGGGCCGAGGAAGTGAGGTCGAAACCGCCGACGCAGGCGAGGTAGTCGCTCGTGGCGAGCGGGTCGCCCAGGTAGACGCCGCCCGCCTGCCGGACGAGCAGCGCGCCGGCCGCCACGTCCCACGGGTTGGCGCGTGTGCCGTACGCGGCGTCCGACCATCCGGCGGCGACGTGCGCGAGCTTGAGCGCGGCGCTGCCCACCCGGCGCACCGCCGAGAACGACGTCAGGAACCGGCCGTAGCGCCGCAGCGCGTCCTCGCCCTCGGCGGCCATGTCGCGGGGCGTCGGGTAGCTCGTCAGCAGCATGGCCTCACGGTCGCCGGTGGCGCCGGCGCTGCGGATGGGGGTGCCGTTGCACCAGGCGCCCGCCGTCGAGGCGGTGAACTCGTCGTCGCGCACCGGGTCGTACACCACGCCCGCGACCAGTTCGCCGTCCACGGCGGCGGCGATGGAGACGCAGAAGAACGGCAACCCGGCGGCGAAGTTGGCGGTGCCGTCGATCGGGTCGACGTACCAGCGCAGCCGTCCGGAGCCGGTGGCCCCGCCCTCCTCGCCGAGGACGGCGCTGCCGGGCCAGCGGCCCTCGATGACGGCGCGGATGCTCTCCTCGGCCGCCTTGTCGTGCTCGGTCACCGGGTCCTGGAAGTCGCGTTTGGTGGCGACCTCCGGGCGGGAGCGGAACGCCTTGCGCAGCCGTGGCCCGACCGCCCGGGCGGCCTCGCTGGCCGTCTCCAGCAGCGCGTCGTGCGGGAACTGCGTGTCGTCGTGTGGCGTGGCGTTCATGCCGGGCTCCCCCTCGATGGCATCGGCGCCGCGGTGTCTCGGCACCACGGTACGAGGACTCCCCTGCCCATTCCCGGCGGGGGCTCCCCTTCCGATCATGCCGTACGCGGTCCATGACCGTCGCATTTGTCTGGACATTATGACCTGCGTTAACCTGATCGGCATGACCGCGAATCTGGCGATCGACCTGGACCGATCCAGCCCCGTGCCGCTCTATTTCCAGGTGGCCGAGCAGATCGCCGAAGCGATCCGGCGAGGCGACCTGGCGCCCGGCGCCCGGCTCGACAACGAGATCCTGCTGGCCGACAAGCTCGGGCTGTCGAGGCCCACCATCCGCCAGGCCATCCAGTATCTCGTGGACAAGGGCCTGCTCGTGCGCAAGCGCGGCGTCGGCACCCAGGTGGTCCACGGCCAGGTCAAGCGGTCGGTGGAGCTGACCAGCCTGTACGACGACCTGCGCCGCGCGGGCCAGGAGCCGGCCACCCGGGTCATCGCCCTGGAGCCGCGCAGCGTGGACGAGGAGATCGCGGCCATCCTCGGCCTGGAGCCGGGCACCGAGGCGCTCTACCTGGAACGGCTGCGGTACGCGGCCGGCGAGCCGCTGGCCCTGCTGCACAACTGGCTGCCCCTCGGCCTGGCCCGGCTCGGCGCGACCGACCTGGAGACGCGGGGCCTGTACGAGCTGCTGCGCGGCGCGGGCGTGCGGATGCGGGTGGCCAACCAGCGCATCGGGGCCCGCGCGGCAGGCCAGAGCGAGGCCAGGCTGCTGGGTGAGCGGCGCGGCGCCCCGCTGCTCACGATGATCCGCACCACGTACGACGACCAGGGCCGCGCCGTCGAGCACGGCTCGCACGTCTACCGCGCCTCGCACTACTCCCTGGAGGTCACGCTCATCGAGCGCTGACCCGCGGCGCGGCCGGTCGTCGCGTCGGCCAGGCGCGGACCTGCGGCGGAGCGTCCGATCGGGGCGCGGGCGAAATGCCCGCCATCCCGGAGGCGTTGTTCCTGCCATAGGCATGGCGGCCCGTGGCAGCCCGCCTGCACGCCTCAGGACCACCCGAAGGCCGTCCGGAGAAGGACCGAGGGTCACGCGAGGGTCGCCCGAGGACCGCCGCGGGGCCGCCTCAGGCCGTGCCGAGCGCCCCCTCCGCGGGCGGCGGCCTTCACGGAGGGAGGTCCCATGCAACCAGGGTCCGAGAACACCGGACCGGATCCGCGGCGCTGGAAGGCCCTCGCGGTCACCCTCGTCGTCGGCTTCATGATCCTGCTCGACGTGACCATCGTGGCCGTGGCCCTGCCGTCCATGCAGCGCGGCCTCGGGGCCTCCCCCGCGCAGGTGCAGTGGGTGGTCTCCGGGTACGCGCTCACCTTCGCGCTCTCCCTCGTCCTGGCCGGCCGGCTGGGCGACGCGATGGGCCGGCGGCGCATCTTCCTGATCGCGCTGGCCGCGTTCGTGCTGTGCAGCATGGCCGCCGGGGCCGCGCCCACCATCGGGCTGCTGGTCGCGGCCCGGCTCGCCCAGGGGATCGCCGCCGGCTTCCTGGCCCCGCAGAACTCCGCGCTGATCCAGCAGCTGTTCCGGGGCGCCGAGCGCGGGCGCGCCTTCGGCCTGTTCGGGGCGACCGTCGGCGTCTCCAGCGCGGTCGGCCCCATCACCGGCGGCCTGATCATCGCGCTCGCGGGCGCCGAGGAGGGCTGGCGCTGGATCTTCTTCGTCAACGTGCCCATCGGGGTGGCCGCGCTCGCCCTGGCCGCCCGGCTGCTGCCCCACGGCCGCGGCGCCCGGCGCGGGACGCTGGACGTGGCGGGCGTGGTGCTGCTCGGCGCCGGCGTGTTCCTCCTCATGTTCCCTCTGGTGCAGGCCGACTCGGGCGGCGTGCACAAACTCTGGTGGATGTTCCCCGCCGGGGCGGTGCTGCTCGCGGCGTTCGTGCTCTGGGAGCGGCGCGTCGCGGCCCGCGGCCACGACCCGCTGCTCGCGCCCGGACTCCTCACTCAGACGCGCGGCTACGCGCCGGGCGCGGCGCTCGCCACGGTCTACTTCATCGGCTTCAGCGGCGTCTGGCTGGTCTTCGCGCTGTACTTCCAGAACGGGCGGGGGTTCTCGCCGCTGATGTCGGGGTTGTGCGTCACGCCGTTCGCGATCGGCTCGGCCGGCGCGGCCGTCGTGGCCGGGCGGCTGGTGGAGCGGCTGGGACGGCTGCTGACCGTGCTCGGGCTCGCCGGGGTCGTGGTGGGGCTGTCGGCGGCGGCGCTGCTGCTGGGCTTCGCCTCGCCGGGCGTGGCCGTGTGGGCGGCGATCCCCGCGCTGCTCGTCGGCGGCGTCGGCAGCGGCTTCGTGATCTCGCCGAACATCACCATGACGCTCAAGGAGGTGCCCGTGCGGATGGCCGGCGCGGCCGGCGGCGCCCTGCAGACGGGCCAGCGGCTCGGCGGCGCGGTGGGCACGGCGGCCCTGCCGGGCGTGTACTACCTGGTGCTCACCTCCAGCGGCGACACCTCGGAGGCGGTGACCGTGGCCCTGGGCGCCGCCGTCGGCGGCGTGCTGGTCGCCCTCGCCATCGCCGTGACGGAGTGGCGGCGGGACGGCCGGCCCCGGCCGTGCCCGCCCGAGGTCGCCCACGGCCACACCCACGCCGGCCAGGGCTGAGCGCCCCGCGGCGACCCGGCCGGAGAATCCGACGCGGCGGGCGCCCCTTGCCATACCAGGACACGATCCCCCATCATGCCTGGTGGGTTCGGCGTCGCACCATGAGCGGCCGGCCCGAGGGGACCGGGGCTCCATCGCCTGAAGGAAGGGAGCGGACCGCTACCCGGTGGCACGTCTCCAGGAGACAGCGATGTCGCATCGCACAGACACCCGAACAGCGGACACCCGCCCGGCCGGCGGCCGGAGCGAGGCCGAGCGGCCCGACTCGCCGCACCTCGACTTCGCGGGCACGACCCCGTACGAGGACTACGTCCACGCGGACGTCCTCACCCACCTGCAGCACCCTCTGTCCGACGACCCGGGCGAGATGGCGTTCCTCGTCACCACCCAGGTCATGGAGCTGTGGTTCACCGTGATCGTCCACGAGTGGGAGACCGCCGGCCGCGCCCTGCGCGAGGACCGGCTGCCCGTCGCGATGGCCGCGCTGCGGCGCAGCGCGCGCGAGCTGGAGGCGCTGAACGCCTCCTGGCGGCCGCTGGCGCGGCTCACCCCGGAGGAGTTCAACGCCTACCGGGCCGCGCTCGGCGAGGGCTCGGGGTTCCAGTCGGCGATGTACCGGCGGATGGAGTTCCTGCTCGGCGAGAAGTCGCCGTCCATGCTGGTGCCGCACCGCGGCGCGCCGCGCGTCCACGAGGAGCTGGAGAAGGCGCTGCACCAGCCCAGCCTGTACGACGAGGTCCTGCACCTGCTCGCGCGGCGCGGCCACCCCGTGCCGCGGGCCGTGCTGGAGCGGGACCTGTCGCAGCGCTACGAGCCCAGCGCCGAGGTCGAGGCGGTGTGGGCGGCGATCTACTCCGGCGACCGGGACGCCGACCTGGCCCGGCTCGGCGAGGCGCTGACGGACGTCGCCGAGCTGGTGTGGCGCTGGCGCAACGACCATCTCGTGGCGACCCGGCGCGCGATGGGCGCCAAGACCGGCACCGGCGGCTCGGCGGGCGTCGCGTGGCTGGAGAAGCGGGCCGCCAAGACCGTGTTCCCCGAGCTCTGGACGGCGCGCAGCCATGTCTGACCTTTCTCTCGGTTCCGACCGGGGCGCCCTGCGCGAGAAGGCGCGCAAGCTGGACGAGGCCGACCCGCTGTCGGCCAAGCGCGCGGAGTTCGTCCTCGACGACGACACCGTCTACCTCGACGGCAACTCGCTCGGCGCGCTGCCCGCCGTCGTGCCCGGCCGGATGGCCGACGTGGTGGCGCGGCAGTGGGGGCGGCTGCGCATCAGGTCCTGGACGGAGTCCGGGTGGTGGACGGCGCCGGAGCGCGTCGGCGACCGCATCGCGCCGCTGGTCGGCGCGGCGCCCGGCCAGGTCGTGGCCGGCGACTCCACCAGCGTGAACGTCTTCAAGGCGCTGGTGGGCGCGGTCCGGATGGCGGGCGAGGGGCGCGACGAGATCGTGGTGGACGCGACGACGTTCCCCACGGACGGCTACATCGCCGAGTCGGCGGCGCGGCTGACGGGCCGCCGTCTGGTCGCCGCCGACCCGGCCGGCATCGTGGACGCCCTCGGCCCGCGTACCGCCGTCGCCCTGGTCAACCACGTCGACTACCGCAGCGGGCGGCTGCACGACCTGCCGGGCGTGACGGCCGCCGCGCACGAGGCGGGCGCCCTGGTGGTGTGGGACCTGTGCCACAGCGCGGGCGCGCTGCCGGTCGGGCTCGACGAGCACGGCGTCGATCTGGCTGTCGGCTGCACGTACAAGTACCTCAACGGCGGCCCCGGCTCGCCGGCCTTCCTGTACGTGCGCCGCGACCTGCAGTCCCGCTTCGACTCGCCGCTGCCCGGCTGGAACTCCCACCGCGACCCCTTCGGCATGTCCGGCCGGTACGAGCCGGCGGACGGCGCCGTGCGGGGCCGGGTGGGCACGCCCGACATCCTCTCGATGCTGGCCCTGGAGGCGGCGCTGGAGGTGTGGGACGGGGTGCCGATCGAGGCGGTGCGGGACAAGAGCCTGGCGCTGACGGACTTCTTCCTGGAGTGCGTCGCCGCGTACGTGCGGCCGGGACGCGTCGAGTCGATCACTCCGGCCCGCCACGGGGAGCGGGGCAGCCAGGTCGCGCTGCGCTGCGCCGGGGCGGGCGCGGTGATGGAGACGCTGATCGCCCGCGGGGTGGTCGGCGACTTCCGGCACCCGGACGTGCTGCGGTTCGGCTTCACGCCCCTGTACGTGTCGTTCGCGGACACGGAACGGGCGGCGCGCGTGCTGGCCGAGGTCGTCGCGGCCGGCACGTGAACGCGGCCGGGCGGGACGCCGCCGGGCAGGACGCCGCGGATCAGGACGCCGCCGAGCAGGCGTCGGCCTTCTCCCACCCGTACGCGGAGCCGGACGCGACCGTGTGCTACGGCGGCCACCCCGACCAGCTCGTCGACCTCTACGCTCCCCGCGGCGGGCCGCTCGGCGGCCCCGCGGCCGGCCCCGGTTCCCGTGCCGCGACCGCGCCCTCCGCGCGGCCCGGCACCGGCGGGCTCACCGGCCCCGGCGCCGGGAGGGCGCCGCTCGTCGTCGTCCTGCACGGTGGGGCGTGGCGGGCGGCCTACGACCGGCGGCACGTCTCCCCCTTCGCCGCCTTCCTCGCCCGCCGGGGTCTCGCGGTGGCCTCGGTGGAGTACCGGCGGGGCGGCGCGGCGCCGGGCGCGGCGGGGCGCTGGCCGGAGACGTTCGACGACGTGGCCGCCGCCCTCGACGCCCTGCCCGCCCTCGCGGCGGACGCGCTGCCCGGGGTGGACACGAGCCGCGTCGTGCTCACCGGCCACTCGGCGGGCGGGCACCTCGCGTTGTGGGCCGCCGCGCGTCACAGGCTGCCGCCGGCTTCGCCGTGGCGGCTTCCCGGCCCGTCCGTCGCGGGTGTCGTGGCGCTCGCGCCGATCGCCGACCTCGTCCGGGCCCGCGAGCTGGCCGTGTGCTCGGACGCCGCGCTCCAGCTGCTCGGCGGGCCGGACCGCTTCGAGGAGCGGCGCCCGTCGGCCGACCCCGCGGTACTGCTGCCGGCGGGTGTGCCCACGACGATCGTGCATGGGCGCGACGACGTGGTGGTGCCGGTCGAGGTCAGCGCGTCCTACGCGCGCTCGGCCGCCGCGGCGGGCCGGCCGGTGCGCCTCACGCTGGTGGCGGACGCCGGCCACTTCCCGCTGATCGACC
This sequence comes from Nonomuraea rhodomycinica, assembly GCF_013363995.1. Lineage (GTDB taxonomy): Bacteria > Actinomycetota > Actinomycetes > Streptosporangiales > Streptosporangiaceae > Nonomuraea > Nonomuraea rhodomycinica. Next base: position 318,643 of record NZ_JABWGO010000001.1, read on the forward strand.
CGGCGGCGGACGCCTGCGCCGTGGTCGCCGAGGAGGTCACGCGCGTCCTGACCCGTCCTTGACCGCGGCGGCGCGGATCTCGGACGGCCCCGCCGCATGGCTCCCCACCGACCGGGCCGACCCCGCGCGGCCCGGGTGAGGCCACGCGACCGGGCCGACCACGCGCGGCCGGGGTGAGGCCACGCGGCCGGGGCGACTCCACGCTGACGGCTAGCCGGTGGGGCCGAGCAGGCGGAGGAGTTCCTCCTCCCGGGCCGCGCTGAGCCCCGCCCGGCGCTCTCGCTCCAGTCCCTCGGCGCGTTCCCACGCCAGCACGTCCGTGACCAGGTCGGCCCGCGGGCGGTGGCGCAGCCCGGCCGCGAGCGCGGCGGCTCCGGAACGGGCGGACCAGCCCTCCCATCCCGGCTCGACCAGCCACATCGGCAGCGACTCCGGCCCCATGTACTCGGCGACGCCCTGCTCGAGCAGCCAGGCCGGGTCGGCCCGCACCACCGGCCCGGTGTGCCCGGCGACGGCGCGGCTCAGCTCGATCCACTCGCCGAACGGCACCACGGGCCCGACCGCGTCGAAGGTGCCGGTCGTCCCGCTCTCGGCGCAGTCGAGCAGCCAGCCGGCCAGGTCACGCACGTCGATCACCTGGGTGGGGAGGTCCAGGGAGTCGGGGACGAGCAGCGGGCCGTGCGGGTCGCGGGCCGCCCGCGCCACCCAGTAGCCCGTGCGCCCGCTGTGATCGCCGGGCCCGCCGATCAGCCCGGCGCGCGCGATGAGCAGCCGGTCGCCCACGGCCTCGGCCGAGGCCCGCTCACAGGCGACCTTCGCCTCGCCGTACAGCTCCCGGCCCACCTCGTCGCGGTCGGTGGGTTCCAGCAGCGGCCGGCTCTCGTCGGCGCCGGGCACGCCGTGGTCGGCGTAGGCGTTGCCGGAGGACACATACGTCCAGTGCTTGGCCCGCTCTCCCAGCGCCGCCAGCGCGCCGCGCACGAGGCCCGGCTGCCACGACACCTCCACGACGGCGTCCCAATCCTGGTGCCGCACCTCCTCGTAAGCCCCCGGCGCCCGCCGGTCGGCGGCCACCAGCACCGCGCCGTCGGCCGCCTGGCCGCTCTCGCCACGCGCCAGGCACGTCACCGCGTGCCCCCGCCCGACCGCCTGCCGCGCCACCTCGCGGCCCAGCCATGCCGTTCCGCCAAGGATGAGAATCTTCATGAACGCACTCAACCACCTGCCACGACGCCTCCCGGGCCGGTTCGCAGGGGGCGTAACGGAGGGCAGGTGCGGACAAGGCGTGCGGGCCGTGCCATCGGTCCGGCACGCGAGCGGGACCCGGCGGGCCAGCGGCCCGTGTGAGAGCGGACGTCGATGACCGTCATGCCCGCCGCCAGGGCCGCGGCGACGCCTTCGTCGCTGTCCTCGTAGACGGCGCACCGCTCAGGGGCGATCCCGAGCCGGTGCGCGGCCAGGAGGAAGATGTCCGGGGCGGGTTTGCCGCGCTCGACGTCCTCGCGGGTGACCACGGTGGAGAACAGGGAGGCGTAGGGCAGGTGGCGCATGGTCCGGGAGATGACGGTCCGCGATCCGCCGGAGGCGACGGCCATGGGCAGCCTGCCGTGGTAGGTCCGGACGATCTCCAGCACGGCCGGGTGCGCCCGGACGCGGTGGGCCTGCCGGAGGAAGTGCTCGTCGCACCGGGCGACGATCTCGCGGACGGGGATGGGCAGGTCCAGGGCTTCGGCCATGGCGCGGTAGTTGGCGCCTTGGCTGTCCACCAGCGTGCCGTCCCAGTCGAACAGCAGGCCGTCGGCGTCCCTTGGGGCGAGCGGGGAGAGCATGCGACGGCTCCGCCTTTCGGACGCTTTTCGCCGTATCCGGAAATATAGGCGAATTCTGCCGAGGCGTCCCCTGGCGCGACGGCCGCGTGCTCAGCGCGGGGCCGGAGGCACCTCGCCCGGCCTCCCCGAGCGCAGGCGGACGCCGCGGCTCGCGCACCGGGATCACCCCCGCCCCGCGGCTCGCGCACCGGGATCACCCTCGCCCCGCGGGCGGGCCGTCGCCGGGCGGCGACGCCTGCCGGAGGGTGAGCGCGGCGACGACGGTGACGCCCATCGCCGCCGCGCCGAGCCAGGATGCCGACGTGTATCCGGCGTCGGCCGGGAACGTCGCGCCCGGCGGAGTGGCGGCGGCCAGCGTGAGACCGCCCAGCGCGCTGCCGATCGAGAAGCCGACGCTGCGGACCACCTGGTTGAAGCTCATGGCGCTCGACGTCTCGCCGGCCGGGGTGACGGCCAGGATCGCGGCCGGCATCGCCGCCGAGAACACGCCGACACCCAGACCCAGCAGGCCCATCACCGCGAACGACAGCCACAACTGGCCGCGGGCCAGCGCGAACAGCACCAGCGCCGCCAGCACGGCGCCGCCCCCGGCGGCCAGCACCGCCGCCGGGGCGAACCGCCCGTGCAACGGCCGCACCAGCCTGCCGCCGACGAACCCCAGCGCCGAGAACGGCACCAGCACCAGGCCCGCCACGAACACGCCGACGCCGAACCCGTACCCGGCCGAGGCGGGTGTCTGCACGTAGCGGGTGACCAGGGTCAGCAGCAGGTACATGCCGACGCCGCCGAGCAGCATGACCGCGTTGGCCCCGGCCACCGCGGGCGTGCGCAGCAGCGCCAGGTCCACCAGCGGGGCCGCGCACCGGCGTTCGCGCCGTACCCAGCCGACCAGCAGCACGGCGGCGGCGGCCACGAGCGCCGCGGCGAGGACCGGACGGCGGGTCCACAGAGCGCTCTGGCTGATCGCCAGCAACAGGGCCGACAGGCCGGCGCCGAGCAGCGCCGCACCCGGCACGTCGACGGCCGACGCGCGGCCCGCCGGCGGCCGGGGCACCGACCACCAGGCGGCGCCCAGCGCGAGCGCGGTGACCAGCAGGCCGAGCCCGTAGGCCGCGCGCAGCCCCGCCACGTCGGTCAGCAGCCCGGCCAGCGGGTAGCCGACGCCGATGCCGACGATGGAGGCCACCGACAGCAGCGCGATCGCCGAGCCGGAACGCGACGCCGGCAGGTGGTCACGGGCCACGCCCATCAGCAGCGGCGTCAGCCCCAGCCCCGCCCCTTGGGCCACCCGTCCGGCCAGCAGCCAGCCGAACGGCAGCGGCGCCACGGTCAGCACACTGCCCGCCACCACGACCGCCAAGGTGGCCAGGACGACCTGGCGGCGGCGCGGCCCCGTGCCCAGGCGGCCCAGCACCGGCGTGGCGATCGCGCCGACGAGCAGCGGGGCGGTGAGCGTCCACTGCGCGGCGGCCAGCGACACGCCGAACGAGCCCGCCACCGAGGTGATCAGCGGCGCCCCGAGACTGCCGACGACCGCCACGACGAGCGCGGTGAAGACCAGCGCCGGCACGAGCATGCGGCCGGTGGCGGTCGTGTCTTCGGCGGTCACCGGTTCGCCTCGGCGGTGAGGCTCTCCCGCGCCACCTCGCGCGACTCCGCCGGGCGCGCGCCCGATGCGAGGCCGTCCGTGATCGTGTCGCCGGAGGCCGGCGGCAGTACCCTTCTCATCCGTCCCCTCCGTCATGGACCTGCGGGTCCGTGAAGATCTCCCGAAGCCGCCGCTCCCGCTCAGACGCTCGCCCCGCCGGCTTCCGCGGTCTCTCCCGGCCGGTCACGGCAGGCGAAGGACGCCCGCGATCCGCGCGGCACCGCCCAGCCGGACCACGGCGCCCCGCGGGGCGGCGGTGATCGTGGACGGACTGCCGAGGGAGTCGCCCATGTCCACGGTGATGCCGGCGAAGCCCTGATCGGCGAGATGGGCGGCGAGGCAGGCGGTGCTGTTGGCGTTGGCGACGTCCTCGGGCACGCCGATCGACGGGGCGAACATGCGGGCCGCGGCCCGGCCGGAGCGCTCCGGGACGGAGTAGACGTAGCAGCCGAGGAGGCCCAGCCGGTCGCAGGCGGCGCGGAGCCGGTCGAGGTCCGGGTCCAGCGCGGCCAGGGCCGGCCGCGTGGCGAGGGGGATCAGCAGCCGCGGCCGCCCCACCGCGGCGACCCGGGCACCGGGCGCGAGGATGTCCGGGGTGACGCCGAGAGCGGGCAGGACGAGGTCGCACTCGGCCGCGGTGGGCTCGCGCAGGTCGACGGAGCCGGTGTCGAAGGAGGCCGTGACGTGGCCCTCCTCCCCCACGGCGCGACCAGGGAGGTCGCCGCCCGGCGTACGGAGGGTGGTGCGGTGCTCCGCGCTCCCGGCGCGCTCGGCGAGGAAGGCCAGGGCCGCGATCGTCCCGTGGCCGCACGCGGGCAGCTCGCCCTCCGCGGTGAAGAAGCGCAGGCTCGCCACCGGTCCGTCCGGTCCGTCCGGTCCGTCGTACGCGGAGACGAAGACCGCGTGCGAGGTTCCGGTCAGGACCGGCACGCGGCGGCGCTCGTCCTCGCTCAACGGCGCCTCCTCCATCACCGCGGTGGGGCTGCCGCCTTCGCCGTCGCGCAGGCAGGCGTGGACGATCGTGACCCGCGCGCCGCCGCCGCTCATCGGCGGTCACTCCCGTCGGTCCCCTCGGCCCTGGCCGGTCGCGGGGGTCGCGGCTCTTCCGGGAACGGGACGGCCCAGGGCTCCTCCTCCAGCAGGAGCCCGTTCGCCAGATACCCGATGGTGCGGTACCAACCGGCCAGAACGAGGAACTCGATCAGCTGCTCGTCCGGGTAGTGGACGCGCAGGGCGTCCCAGGCGGGCTGCGACAGCCGCGCGGTCTCGTGCAGCTCGTCGACCGCGTGCAGCAGCGCCGCGTGACGCGCGGGCCACGAGCCGTCGACCCCGGGGGCGGCGGTCGCCCGCAGCCGCTCCGGGCTGAGGCCGGCCTGCCGGGCGAGGGTGGCCGCGTGGACGCCCCACTCGTAGCGGCACCCTGCGCGGGCGGTGACGCGGGCGATGACGAGCTCCCGGTCGGCGGCGGGCAGCAGCCCGTGGCCGAGCAGCCCGGCGCCCAGGACGAACATCCGCGAGGCCAGCTCCGGGTTGCGGTGCAGGACGCGGAACAGCGTGAGCGGCTCGTGCGGCACGCCGGGCGGCATCCAGCGGCGCAGCGCCTGCTCGACGGAGGCGGGATAGGGCGGGGCTAGCGGTTCGATGCGCGGCACGTGAGCACTCCTGCTTCGATTTCCGAACCACTATGATGCTTCGGCAGACGGAGCGCAAGGGAGTGCACATGGCGGCGAGCGCGCCCCAGCCGGGCGTACCGGTACGTGGATCGTCGTCCGGCCGGCCGGTGATGGCCGCGCTCGACCTGCTCGGACGGCGCTGGACGATGCGCATCCTGTGGGAGCTGAGCCTGGAGCCCGCGGGTTTCCGCGAACTCCAGCGGCGCTGCGAGCGCATGTCCTCCAGCGTGCTCAGCACCCGGCTCGACGAGCTGACCGCGGCCCGCCTGACCGCCGTGCGCGACGACGGCTACCGCCTCACGCCTCTCGGGCGGGACCTCGTCGAGGCGCTCGCGCCGCTCGACGCCTGGAGCCGCCGCTGGGCCCGAGAGCTGCACGATGCCCCGCCGAACCACCAGCGGTGAGGCGGTGACGCTCCCGGCCTCGAAGGAGCCGCGGTCAGCGTTCGCAGTACGCCTTGAGGCCACGTGCTTCGGTGTCGATGTATCGCCGGGTGAGCCGATCGGTGAGCAGCCGGACCACACCGGCCAGCGGACCGGAGTGGTCGATGCTGAGCGTGAGGGTTGTTCCGCCGTCCGGGCCCGCGGACAGCAGGTGGCCGCCGACCGTGGTGACGCCGGCCGAGCGCCGCACCCAGGAGAAGGACCGCTCCTGTTCCAGCTCGGTGATCTCCCACTCGGCGCTGCCCAGTCGCGGCTGGGTCAGGCGCGCACGTCTCCCCGGCCGCGTCGGGCCCGGGTCGAGCCACCTGGCCGTGGTCACGGTGTCGGTCCAGTCGGGCCAGCGCTCGATGTCGAGCAGGACCCTCCAAACCGCCGGGACAGGCGCCGCGACAGTGGTCGACGTCCGCATGAGGATCTCCGTTCCAGAAGGTCGCACCGTGATGTACCAAACGGTACAGCTACCATGAGGGGCATGGCCGAGAGGGCTGCCATGTCAGGCACCGCGAAACAGACGCTGCTCGAACGCTGCCTCCAGCACCTGCAGGAGGTCGGCTTCAGCGATCTGAGCATGCGCGAGCTCGCCGCGGCGATCGGCACGAGCCATCGCATGCTGCACTACCACTTCGGATCACGTGACGGCTTGCTGGTCGAGATCGTCAACCTGATGGAGGCCCGCCAGCGCGCCGCCCTGGCGGCGCTCGAAGCCGACACCAGCGATCTCACCGAACTGTCCCGGGCCTTCTGGAAGCGCGTCAGCGACCCCGCCCTCGCGCCGGCCGAACGGCTGTTCTTCGAGATCTACGCGCACGCCCTGAACGGGCGCCCTTGGACGGCCGGGTTCCGCGAGTCGGTCGTCACGGCCTGGACCGGCCCGGTCACCGACATGCTCACCAGGCACGGCCTCCCCCCGCGCCAGGCCGGCCGCGCGGCCCGGCTCTCGCTCGCCGTCGGCCGCGGACTGCTTCTCGATCTCCTCGCCACCGGCGACCAGGCGGCGGTCGACGACGCCGCCGAACTCTTCGCCGAACTCATCGCCAGGGTCGAGGAACCACGGGACACCCCGCCGTCCCCCAGGTGACGCTCTCCTGGAGTCCCGCCTTTCCGGGCCGGCGTCCCCGCCTGAAGGGGGTCATGCGCCCAGCCACCGAACCGGGGACACCTGGCGCAGGTGCACGAGCACGTCGAACGCCTCCGGCAGCGAGGCGACCGCCAGGTGCTCGGCGAGATCACGGGAGGGGTCGTAGACGCCGCTGATGACGCGGACCTTCGCGGGTCCCTCCCACCGGCGGCGCAGATCGCCGCGCCGCAGGTCCAGCCAGCGGGCGGCCCGGCCCGGAGCGGCCAGCCGGGCGTCGAGCCAGTCGGGGGCGGGTTCGGGGACGGCGGCGACGCCGAGGTCGCCGTGGTGGAAGCCGATCGCCACCGAGACGTACCCCGCGCCGTGGTGGTCGCGCAGCACGCTGCCGACCGTGGGCTGAGGGCCGCGCTGAGGAGCCAGGCCCAGCGTCGCCGGAGCGGCCGAGGTGTGCGCGATGCCGTCCCAGTAGGCCACGCGGTGCCCGGTCCGGCGCTGGTGCTCGATGATCGTGCCCGCCCACACCCGGGCGTCGCCGGCGTAGTCGCCGCGTCCGGCGACGCTGCGCTCGTGGAAGTCCACGATGAGCCGCGTCCGGGCCAGGACGGCGTCCAGGTCGGCGTCCAGGTCGGCGTGGCGGGGCAGTCGCTCGACGATGGCGAGCGCGTCGCGGGCGTGCTCGGCGAAGGGACGGCCCGGATGCAGCCCTCGGGCCCGCTGCACGTGCTCGTCGATCTCGTGCGCGGTACGGATCGGCTCCAGGTGGGCGGCCAGCTCGGCCAGCAGGTGCGGGGCGGCACGGCGGACGTGACCGAGCACGGCGTCGTAGTCTTCCGGCCGCGCCTGGGCCGGTTTGACCCCGAAGATGCGGATGGGGTCGTCGAGGTGGTCCCGGTTGAACCCGCGGATCCACTCCAGCGCCGTGACCATGCCCGCGGTGCGCCAGGGCCGCCAGGCGCCGTCCAACGCGGATGCCGCGGATGCCGCGGCCCCGTCGCCTCCGGTGACGAACGTGTCGAGCGTCGCCGCGACGGCGGCGCCGTCCTGGAGGGCCAGCGCGCGGAAGCCGTGCCGATGGGCCAGCCTGCGGAAGATCTGGTCGCGTAGGTCGAAGGTGTCGTGGGCGAACCGGGTCGACTCGCCGAGCCCGGCGATCGTCGCGCCGGCGGCGACGGCGTCCGCCAGTTCGTCGAGGGCGGCTGCGGACAGGAGGCCGGGGGTCGCGCTCATGCCAGGGCTCCTTCCCGGACCGGCTGCAGCGCCCGGGACCAGACGACGACGTCGGCCAGCAGGGTCGAGAGGGTCTGGTGCTGGTGCGCGCCGGGTGTGAAGGCGCCCGGCTCGGTGGGGGCGGAGAAGGTGAAGTCGTGGTGCAGGGACAGCGCCACCTGGGTGCGCACGGTGGCGACCCGCAGCTCGGCCAGGATCAGCCGCAGATGCTCGACCGCGCGGGTCGCGCCGTGCAGGCCGTAACCGACGAAGCCGGCCGCCTTGTTGTTCCACTCGGCGTAGACGAAGTCCAGGGCGTTCTTCAGCGCGCCCGGGATCGAATGGTTGTACTCCGGCGTGACGAACACGAACCCGTCGTAGCGGGAGACCGCCTCGGCGAAGCGCACGGTGTGGGCGTTGCCGTACCGGCCGAACAGCGCCGGCTGCTCCTCGTCCAGCAGCGGCAGGGCGAAGTCGGCGAGGTCGACGATCTCGAAGTCGGCCTCCGGCTGCTCCTGCGCGGCCACCGAGGCGACCCACTCGGCGACCGCACGGCCCCGGCGGCCGGGGCGGGTGCTGCCGACGACGATCCCGATCCTGGTCATGATCTCTCCTACGGACGTAGATGCACCGAACGGTGTAGACATTACATCGATCGGTGTAGCGAATGCAATCGACGGTGCAATCCGATAACCTCAGGCAGCGTGACGGAGAGAAAGAAGCCGGTCGGCCAGCCCGACAAGCGCCGCGCGATCGTGACCGGAGCACTGACGCTGTTCGCCCGCGACGGTTACACCCGCGCCGGGCTGGACGCGATCGCCGCCGAGGCGGGCGTCTCCAACCGCACCATCTACAACCACTTCACCGACAAGGCCGAGCTGTTCCAGACCGTGATCCAGGAGAGCACGCGGCGGGTCGCCGACACCATGGTCGACATCATCGACCGCCACCTGAGCAAGGTCGTCGACCTGGAGGCGGACCTCGTCGACTTCGGGATGGCCTGGCTCGGCGTGCTGACCTCGGACCTGGCCCCGCACTTCGCGCTCATCCGCCAGATCAACGCCGAGATCGAGCACATCCCGCCGGCGGCACTCGAGCTCTGGCGGGACAGCGGCCCCGGCCGCACCCGGCGCGAACTCGCCGAGCGCCTACGCCGGATCGCCGAGCGCGGCGAGCTCGCCATCGACGATCCCGCACGCGCCGCCGGGCACCTGATGCTGCTCATCTCCGCCGACAACCTGACCGACCGGGCCGCCCTGCACGACGAGAGCGCGCTCAGGGAGATGGTCGCCGCGGGCGTGCACACCTTCCTGCACGGCTACGTGCGGCGGCCCCGGCACGACGCCGGCGAGCAATGATCACACCCCGGCCAGTTTCGCGTGGTCGGTGTCCGGGAGCCAGTCGCGTTCCGGCGCGTACTCCAGCCAGCGCCGGGCGCGGCCCACGTCGGCGAAACCGCGCAACAGGACGTCGAGCAGCGGGTGGCGGCGGGTCTCCCGCCAGGCCAGCGACCAGGCGTACAGCGGGGTCGGCGCGGTGAGCGGGATCGAGCGCAGACCCGCGTAGTCAGGCAGCGGCGCGTCGGTCGGGAACAGGGTGAAGCAGGCCGCGTCGCCGCGGATGTGCTCGACGAGATGGTCCAGTCCCAGGTTGGGGCCGTCCTGGCGCCGCGTGATGCCGAACTCGTCGGCGAAGCGCCGCAGGAAGTCCAGGCGGGTCAGTTCGGCCGGGCACCACAGGGTGCTGTCGCGCAGGTCGGCCGGGCGCAGCTCGGCGGCGCCGGCCAGCGCGTGGGACGTGCTGACCACCGCGTCCACGGGCTCCAGGCGCACCAGCCGCTGGGCGAGGCCGGCGTCGCGGCCCCCGCCGAGCGGGTGCACCCGGCCGAAGCCCAGATCCGTGTCGCCGCGCAGCAGCATCTCCGCGACCGACGGCCAGTCACGTGCCGGGCCCGGCTCCAGGCGTACCGGGCCGAGCGCCGCCACGGCCTGCGCGACCGTGCGCATCGGCGCGTACAGATGGCCCCAGACGTCGATCCGGACGACCTGCCCCGTCCCCAGCGCCGCCGCGACCGCGCGCTCCCCCGCCGCCAGAGCCTCGCGCGCGGCCGGCGCGAAGCGCTCACCGGCCTCGGTCAGGCGCGTGCCGCCTTCGCGTTCGAACAGCCGCACGCCGAGCAGCGACTCCAGGCGCGCGACGCGCTTGGACAGCACCTGCTGGCTGGTGGTCAGCCGCTGGGCGGCACGCCCGAAATGCAGTTCCTCGGCGGTCGCGACGAACGCGCGAACCAGAACGAGATCCAGGTCCACGCCGCTGACCATATCCGACAACGCGGCGTTGTCGGCCGGACGGCTCCGTTGTTGGCCCCGCCGTCCCCCCACCTGCTGGACTGGCCACCGACAGCCCGAGGACCGCATCACCCAGGAGGTACCCGCCGTGAAGGCTCTGCTCCCGACCGGAGATCCGAGGGAACCGGTCGTGCTCGCCGACGTCCCCGAGCCGACGCCGCGCCCGGACGAGGCGCTGGTGAAGGTGGAGGCGTTCTCCGTCAACCGGGGCGAGACGTTCAAGCTGGAGGCGCCCGCGCCCGGCGACAGGCCCGGCAAGGACGTCGCGGGCCTGGTCGTCCAGCCGGCCGCGGACGGGAGCGGGCCGAACGGCATCGCCCGTGTCGTCGGCCACCCCATGGCCGGCGGCTGGGCGGAGTACGCGGCCGTGCCGACCGACGCGCTGGCCGTGCTGCCCGACGGCGTCTCCGCCCTCCAGGCCGCGGCGCTGCCGCTCGCCGGGCTGACCGCGCTGCGGCTGCTGCGCACGGCCGGGCCGGTGCTGGGGCGGCGCGTGCTGCTGACCGGCGCGTCCGGGGGCGTGGGGCACTACGTGACCGAGCTGGCGGCCGCCGCCGGAGCGGAGGTCACCGCCGTCACCCGGGACGCCGAGCGCGGCGCCCGGCTCATCGAGCTCGGCGCGGCCGCCGTCGTCCACGACCTGGCCGACGCGCCCGGCCCGTACGACCTCGTCCTGGAATCGACCGGCGGCCCGTCCCTCGCGACGGCCCTGGCCAAAACCGCCAGGCGCGGCACGCTCATCTGGTTCGGGCAGGCCAGCCGGCGACCGGCGACGCTCGACTTCTTCGCGTTCTTCGACGGACCCGAGTCGGCCGTCATCCGCCACTTCCACTACCTCGACGCCGACACCTCGCTCGGCGACGACCTCGCGGCGCTCGTCCGGCTGACCGCCGGGGGCCGCCTGCATCCCGAGATCGGCCGGATCGCCGACTGGGCCGACACCGCGACCGTCCTCACCGACCTGCGCGAGCGCCGCATCCGCGGCAAGGCCGTCCTCACCCTCGCCTGAACGCGCCACCGACCAAGGAGCCTGATCATGAACGCCGGCACCGACCCCAGGGACGTCGTCATCCGCTACGTCGAGGCCGTCCGCGACGGCGACGCCGACGTCGTCCACGACAGCTTCGCCGCGGACGCGACCTGGCACTACCCCGGCGACCTGCCGATCTCGAAGGTGTGGCGCGGCCGCGACGCGATCATCCAGGACTTCCTCGGCGGCATGGGCCCGCTCCTCGTCCCCGGCACGACGCGGATCGAGCTCGTCAGCACGATCGCCGAGGGCGACCGCGTGGTCGCCGAATGGACCGCCAGAGCGCGGACCGTGTACGGGGGCACGTACGACAACCGCTGCGTCGGGATCTACACCGTGCGGGACGGCCGGATCACCTCGGTCGTCGAGTACGCCGACACCCGCCACGTGGCCGCGGCCCTCTTCCCGCACCACCCCGGCGGCGCGTGACCCCGGCACAGTTTCCTGGCTCCGCGAAGGCGCGGGGAGCCGCCCCGGGCCGGTCAGGCCAGGGCGGCGCGGATGGCGTCCTGGGCGGCGTCGCGCAGGCGGGCGTGGACCAGCGCGTTCTCCTCCCGGTCCGTGCGCACCTCCACCACGCGCGGCCCCTCGCCGCGCAGCGCCTTGGGCAGGTCTCCCAGCTCCTCCACCAGCCGGTACGGCGTGCCGGTCGCGGCGGCCACGTACCCGAGGTCCACCCCGTGCGGCGTGCCGAATACCCGCTCGAACGGGTCGCGCAGCGCCGCCTGCGGCAGCAGCGAGAAGATCCCGCCCCCGTCGTTGTTGACCACCACCACGCACAGGTCGGGCCGGGGCTCGCGCGGCCCGAGGATGAACCCGTTCTGGTCGTGCAGGAACGACAGGTCACCGAGCAGCGCGTACGACGGCCCGTTGTGGGCCAGCGCGGCGCCCATCGCCGTCGAGACCGCGCCGTCGATGCCGGAGGCGCCCCGGTTGGCCAGCAGCCGCAGCCCGCGCCGGGGCCGCATGGCCTGGTCGAGGTCGCGGATCGGCATGGACGAGCCGCAGAACAGCAGGGCGCCGTTGGGCAGCGTGTCGGCCAGGTCGCGGGCCAGGCGCGGCTCGCTCGTGCCCGAGGTGTCGAGCACCTGGTCCACCGCGGCCCGCGCCGCCTGGTCGGCGTGCCGCCAGGAGTTCAGCCAGCCGTCGTCGCCGGAGGCCACCGGGATCTCCACGGCCTGCGCCACCTGGGTGGCCGAGCGGGTGGGGTCGGGCCAGCGGTCGAGGGCGGGCGCGACGACGATGTGCTCCTGGACGCGCTTGAGCCACGACAGCAGCGGGCGCGACAGCCCCGGCCGGCCGAGCGTCACGACCACGTCGGGCGCGTGCGCGTCGGCGAACTCGGGGGTGGCCAGCAGGTAGTGGTAGGTCGAGACGGAGTGGTCGCCGTAGCGGCCGCCGCCGTTCGGCTCCGACAGGACGGGCCAGCCGGCCATCCCGGCGGCGGCGACGTAGCGGCGCACGTTGGCGGCGCCGTCGCCGACCACCAGCACGCCGCGCCGCGTCGGCGGCAGGTGCAGGGCGACGGGCGGCGGCGCGACGCGGGTGCGCACCCACGGGCCGGTCGCGTCGCCGTCGAGCGGCTCGCTCCACGAGGTGTCGCCGTCGGGGATCAGCGGCTCGCGGAAGGCCAGGTTGAGGTGGACCGGCCCGGGGTCGGCGGGCCCGGCGGCGCGCTGGTAGGCGCGGCAGGCCAGCGACCGCCAGTACGCGACCTGGCCGGGACGGTCCTCAGGAGTGCCCACCTCGGCGAACCAGCGGGCGGCCGTGCCGTACAGCTTCACCTGGTCGATGGTCTGGTTGGCGCCGGTGCCGCGCAGCTCGGGCGGCCGGTCGGCGGTGAGCACGAGCAGCGGGACGCCCGACTCGCCCGCCTCGATGACGGCCGGGTGGAAGTTCGCGGCGGCGGTGCCGGAGGAGCAGATCAGCGCGACGGGCCGCTCCGAGCGCCGGGCCAGGCCGAGCGCCAGGAACGACGCCGAGCGCTCGTCCACGCGCACGTGCAGCCGCACCCGCGACTCGGCGTGCAGCGCCAGCGCCAGCGGCGCTGAGCGCGAGCCGGGCGCGAGCACGACGTCGGTCAGGCCGCAGCGCACCAGCTCGTCGACGAGCACCGTGGCCAGCGCGGTCGCGGGATTCACCGGGACGCCTCCTGCATTCGGCCGAGCCATCGGGGTGAGTCGATGGCGAACTCTGACAGGGCACGCTCGTCCACCTCGGGCCGCCGCACGCGCAGCGCGCCGCCCTCGGGGATGAGCGGGTCGGCGGTGACGTCGCCGGACAGCAGCGTCATCGTGCCGAGCCCGCACGCGTACGGCAGCTCGGGCAGGGCGGCGGCCAGCGCGAGCCCCGCGGCCAGCCCCACGGACGTCTCCACGGCGCTCGAGACGACGGCGGGCAGCCCGCACGCCTCGACCACGCGCAGCGCCTGCCGCACCCCGCCGAGCGGCTGGACCTTGACCACGGCGATGTCGGCCGCCTCGGCGGCCCGCACGCGCAGCGGGTCCTCGGCGCGGCGGATCGACTCGTCGGCCGCGATCGGCACGTCGCAGGCGCGCCGCACCAGCGCCAGCTCCTCCAGGGTGGCGCAGGGCTGCTCGGCGTACTCCAGGCCGAACCGGTCGAGCTCCTTCAGCCGGCGCACCGCCTCGTCGGCGCTCCACGCGCCGTTGGCGTCCACGCGCAGCCGCCCGGACGGCCCGAGGGCGTCGCGCACGGCCTCCACCCGGGCCAGGTCGTCGGCGAAGCTCTGGCCGGGCTCGGCGACCTTGACCTTCGCGGTGGCGCAGCCGGAGCCGCGGACCAGTTCGAAGGCCCGCTCGGCCGCGACCGCCGGGACCGTGGCGTTGACCGGGACCGTGTCGCGGACCGGCGCGGGCCAGCCCTCGAAGGCGGCCTCGCGGGCGCAGGCCAGCCAGCGGGCGCACTCGCGCGGCCCGTACTCGGGGAACGGCGAGAACTCGCCCCAGCCCGCCGGGCCGCGCAGCAGCACGCCCTCGCGGGCCGTCTGCCCGCGGAAGCGGGTGCGCATCGGGATGCGGAACACCACGGGATCGCTGGTCAGCCCCCGCTCCCCTCCACCGGCGGCGTCACCGGTCACACCCGTGCGCCACCCGTTCACGCCGGATCGCGCGCCCCGCCCTGCCACCACCGCGTCACCACTGAGTCAGTACCGATCTGTCGCCACTAACCTTACGAGCATGCCGAGCACGCCGTCGCATCCGGACCGCCCGTTGAGCGCGGTCGTCATGCCGCCGGGCCCCGAGCTGTTCGCGGCGGTGCGCGACGCGCTGAGCGGCGCCGGGCCGGCCGTGCTGCCGCTGGCCCCGGGGCCGGCGGCCGACGCCGCGATCGCCGCGCTGCGCCCCACCGACGCCGGCGGCCGGCCCCTGGACGGCGGGCGCGGCGTGCCGGGCGACGTCGCCGTGGTCATCGCCACCAGCGGGAGCACGGGCACGCCCAAGGGCGTCCTGCTCTCCGCGCGGGCGCTGCGCGCCTCGGCCGCCGCGTCGCTGCGCCGCCTCGGGGCCGCCGAGGGCGAGCGGTGGCTGTGCTGCCTGCCGCCGTCGCACGTGTCCGGGCTCCAGGTGCTGGTCCGGGCGCTGCTGAGCGGCACCGAGCCGATCGTGCACGACAGGTTCGACCCCGAGCGGGTGCTGGCCTCCGGCGCCCGCCACGTGTCGCTGGTGCCCACGCAGCTGCACCGGCTGGTCGAGATGCGGGCCGACCTGTCGGTCTTCGCCACGATCCTGCTCGGGGGCGCGGCGGCCCGTCCCGCGCTGCTGGAGCGGGCGCGCGGGCTCGGCGCGCGGGTGGTGACGACGTACGGGATGAGCGAGACCTGCGGGGGCTGCGTGTACGACGGCCGGCCCCTCGACGGCGTGGACGTGAAGGTGGGCGACGACGGCCGGATCCGGGTGGCGGGGCCGGTGCTGTTCTCCGGCTACCGCTCGGGCGAGCCGGTGCCGCGCGACGGCGCCTGGTTCGTGACCTCCGACCTGGGCGAGCTGTCCGGCGGGCGGCTGCGCGTGCTGGGCCGCGCCGACGACGTGATCAACACCGGGGGCGAGAAGGTCGTGGCGGGCGCGGTGGCGGCGGTGCTCGGCGCCCATCCCGAGGTGGCGGACGTCGCGGTCGTCGGCCGGCCCGACCCCGAGTGGGGCGAGGTGGTGGTGGCCGTGGTGGTGCCCGCCGACGCCTCCCGCCCGCCGACGCTGCCGCACCTGCGCGCCTACTGCGCCGAGCGGCTGCCCGCGTACGCCGCGCCCCGCGAGCTGCGCCTCGTGCCGCGGCTGCCGCTGCTCCCCAACGGCAAGCCCGACCTCGTACGCCTGCGCTCGCAAGCCTCCTCACGGCCCGTCTGACCCGCCCGCGCAGGAACCCGATGACCATCCGGTGCGTCAAAGGGGGGAAGAGCAAGGAGGGAGCCTTCATGGATCAGACCCGCAAGATGTGGGCATCCGCGGCGGTCGTCGGCGTCATCGTCGTCGGCGGGGTCTCGGTCGCGGCGGCCGCCTCGGCGGGCAGGCTCGAGAAGGTCTCCAAGGAGACCAAGGCCGTGGTGCAGGTCGATCCCGGTCAGGTGGCCGAGCTCGCCGGGCAGACGCCCGGCCCGTCGCCCGACGCCGTGGTGTCGCATGACGTCAACCCCGACCCCGACGCGGTCCTCGACTACTGGACCGACGAGCGCATGGAGGACGCCGAGCCCATGCCGATGCCCGAGGGCGAGCCCGGGAAGGTGACCGAGGGGCCCTCGGCGGCGGTGCCCGACGGCGACCCGGGCCAGGTCAGCGGCGACTAGCCGGCCGCGGGCCGCGCGTACCGGGGGTGGGCCGCCACGAGGCGGTCCGCCCCATTTTTATCCTTACGGGAACAAATAGCGGCAGATGGCGTTATTGATACTGGTGCGCCGAGCGGCCCGTACCGCCCCACCACAATCTGCCTGATCGCTTCTACTCCGTATGGAGGAGGTGTCCTCATGCCCCGAACCGCCGTGGCGACCCCACCCGCGACCCTCGACCAGCTCCTTGACCGAGGGCGAGCACAGGGTCACCTTTCTCTCGCGGAGCTGCGTCACGCGTTCGCCGAGGCCGGGATCAACCCCGCCGAAGGCCGGTCGATCCTGCGCGAGCTCACCGAGGCGGGCGTCAGCCTGGCCGCCGAGGACGAGCCGTCCCTGGGCCGGTCCGCGCGCACGACCGCGAGGAAGACCACCACGACGAAGTCCACCACGACGAGGACCGCTACCAAGCGCCCGGCCGAGCCGAAGTCTACCGGCTCCGGTGCCGCCGAGTCCAAGACCGACATCGCGTCCGTCCCCTCCATGGGCGACGCCGGCGACGACGCGCCCGCGACCGCCAGGAAGACCCGGGCCAAGTCCGCCAGGACCACGGCCAGGACCGCCGCGAAGCCGGAGGCCGAGGCTCCCGCCGACGCCGAGCCGGACCCCGACGCCCTCGCCATGGGCGCCGACGGCGAGGAGGCGGAGCTGGAGACCGAGGTCCTGGACCTCGACGACAACCAGTCGGCCATGGGCGACTCGGTCCACACCTACCTCAAGTCGATCGGCCGGCGCACGCTGCTCACCGCCGCGCAGGAGGTCGAGCTGGCCCGGCGCATCGAGGCCGGCCTGTACGCCGAGTACAAGCTGGAGACCGATTCCACCTTGTCGCCGGCCGCCCGCGAGGACCTCGAGATGGTCGTCCAGGACGGCAGGGAGGCCAAGGACCACATGCTGGAGGCCAACCTCCGGCTGGTCGTCTCGGTGGCCAAGAAGTACACCGACCGCGGCATGTCGCTGCTCGACGTGGTCCAGGAGGGCAACCTGGGCCTCATCAGGGCGGTCGAGAAGTTTGACTACACCAAGGGCTTCAAGTTCTCCACGTACGCCATGTGGTGGATCCGCCAGGCCATCCAGCGCGGCTTCGCCGACTCGGCCCGGACGATCCGGCTGCCCGTGCACGTGCTGGAGATGCTCTCGAAGCTGTCGCGCGTCGAGCGCGACATGCACCAGCGCCTGGGCCGCGAGCCCACGCCGGAGGAGCTGGCCAAGGAGCTGGACAGGACGCCCGACCAGATCGAGGAGCTGCTGCGCACCAGCCGCCAGCCGATCTCGCTCAACGCGACGATCGGCGAGGACGGCGAGACCACGATCGGCGACCTCATCGAGGACGTGGACTCCCCCGAGGCGTCGGAGATCGTCGACCGCCAGCTGCTGGGCGACCAGCTGCGGGGCGTGCTCGACAACCTGTCGCCGCGCGAGTCGAAGATCATGGCGCTGCGGTTCGGGCTGGTCGACGGCAAGCCGCACACCCTCGACGAGATCGGCAAGCACCTGGGGCTGACCCGGGAGCGCATCCGGCAGCTCGAGAAGGAGTCGCTGTCCAAGCTGCGCCACCCGAGCAACACCCGTCCGCTGCTCGACTGGGCCAGCTGACCCGAGACACCACGAGAAGCCCCGGCTCTTCAGCCGGGGCTTCTCGCCGTGTTCACCCGGCGGCGGCGCTCAGACCGCTGCCGGGACCGGGGCGGTCAGCGCACCGCGGGGACGGGGCGCGGGATGCGCGGGATGCCCCACAGGCGGTTCTCCTCGCGCAGGGTGCGCAGCCGGTTGACCTCGTCCGTCCACTGCCGCCCCGCCGGGGTGGCCTTGGCCTTGCGGCGGGCGATGCGGTCGTCGTAGGCGCGGACGCCGAACGTGGCCCGCTGCCCCGCCTCGGCCGCCCGCAGCGCCTCGGTCAGCGCCTGGTCGAACGCCGTGCCGGCGGCCAGCAGCTCGATCTCGTCGGCGTCGGCGGCCCGCAGGTCGCGCAGCACCCGCTCGGCCTGCCTGGCCTTCTCCAGCAACTCGGGGAAGCTCTTGGAGATCTCCAGGTCCGCGTGGTAGCGGACCTCGGCCTCCCGGCTCACCCGCGGACGGAAAAACGCCATCGGCTCTGCCCCTTCGCACAGTCGTCCTGTTGTCCGCGACAAGGGTACGCCTTGCCGCGACACACCACGTCATCGGACCACGGCGATCGCCTTTACATAGTAAGATCACCGGCATGCCCGCCAAGAGGCCACCGGTCCCCCTGTCCCGCGAGCGCATCATCGAGACCGCGCTGCACATCGCCGACACCCAGGGGCTGCGCCGGCTCACCATGCGCCGGCTCGGCGACGCCCTCCAGGTGGAGGCCATGGCCATCTACCATCACCTGCCGCGGGGCAAGGAGGCGCTGATGGACGCGCTGGCCGAGCACGTGACCGCCGTCCACGTGGAGCCGGCGGCGAGCTGGCAGGACACCGCCCGGGCGTGGTGCCGGGCCAGCCGCGAGCTGCTGCGCGACCACCCGGGCGTGCTGGCGCTCGCGCTGACCAAGCCGCCCAAGGGCGCCACGGCGATCTCCATCAGGGAGCAGACGGACCAGCTCGCCGAGGCGGGCCTGCCCGACGCGGCCGAGGCGGTGCGGGCGCTACGGGCGTTCGTCTTCGGGAGCGTGGCGGTCGAGGTGCAGCAGTCGGGCTGGGCCGACCCCGAGGTGGACGAGTGGGTGCGGCGCGACGAGCGGGCCGACGCCGACTTCGAGCGCGGCCTCGACGCGCTGCTCCGGGGCCTGCGCGCCTAGCCCGCCCGCGCATCGGGCGGCGCTGGAGGATCGCCACAGAAGATCTCGCGCCCCGGGCGGGCAAAGGGTTGCGAACGTAGTGGCGTGTCGAGCTTGGCCCGTTATCCTGCTTAAGGCACGCTGTGTCGAGGGTCACACCATCCGGGCATCCTCCTCTAACAGTCCGAACGGACTATGTCGGATTATGTGACATACGCCGCACACTTGCTACGACCATCAGCCCGAGCCGCTCCCGTGCCCGCGGGGGCCTTTCACGAGATATCGGAGGCACGCCGATGTGCCCGCACGACCCGGTCTGTCCGTCCGCCGAGGCGCCCGACCGTGAGGCAGCACGCACTGTCGCGTGCCACCCCGAGCAGGGGTGGAGCCTTCTCTGCAACGGCGTGGTGCTGTTCGAGGACACCGGGGAGCTGCTGCCCGGCGGCACCGCGATCGCCCCGCACCGCCCCGTCGTGGGCGCCGCCTGAGCCGCGCGTCCGCACCGGACGTCGCCACGCCGAGGCCACCGGGCACGCGCCGCCCGGGCCTCCCCACCGTCAGATCACGCGTACGACATGATCCACCCGGCGACCACCTCGCCGACCCGGGCGGGGTCCTTCTTCAGGTCGTGCCCCTCCCCCGGCAGCACCACCAGCCGCGCCGCGTCCGCGGCGTCCGGCACCCCGAACGGGTCACGGTCCCCGTTCACCACGAGCACGTCGACGCCCGCGCCGCGCAGCTCGTCCGCCCTGGAACGGTCCGGCTTGCCGGGCGGGTGCAGCGGGAACGCGAGGGCGACCGCGGCCGCGGCCCCGACGTCCTTGGCGGTGCGGCAGGCGACCCGCGCGCCGTTGCTCCGCCCGCCCTGCACCAGCGGCAGGTCCGGCACGGCCGAACGCAGCTCCGCCACGACCGCGCGCCACGCCTCGTCCTGCCGTTCCGCCGACCCAGGGGCGCGAGCCCCCGCCAGCCGGAACGGCTGCGTCACCCGGGCCACGTTCGCCCCGGACGCCAGGGCCGCGTCACGCACGGCCAGCAGGTCGGGCGCGTCGACTCCCCCGGCCGACCCGTGGGTCAGCACGAGCAGCAGCCGGGGCCGCTCCGCCTCCTCCACCTGGACCAGCGCGGGCCCGCGCGGCGTCATGACCTCCATGCGAGAACCGTATCGGGCGGCGCCCCGCGCTCCCGCCACCGCCCTCCCGACCCGCCGCGAGCCCCCTCCACCGCCCTCCCGACCAGCCGCCCGCCCCCGCCACCGGCCAGGCCCCCGCGACGCGGCCGGCGGCGGCCGGGTCACCGGCGCACCACCACGCCGAGCACCTGGTCCGCGCGCACCGTGCCGTAGTGGCGGGAGTCCCGGCTGCCCGCCGGGTTGTCGCCGAGGAGCACGAGCCGGCCGCGCGGGACCAGCCCGGACGGCTGCCGGTCCCAGGCGGGCAGGTAGGGCGGCTCGGGGTCGCCCGCGACGGCGGCGACCCGCTTGACCACCCAGCGGGCCCCCGCCGCGGCGCTCCCCCCGCCGGGCCGGCACGGGCCCGGCTCCTCCACCACCACGACGTCCCCCCGCCTCGGCACGGCGCCGGGTGAGCGCCGCACCCGCACCCGGTCGCCGGGACGCAGCGTCGGCTCCATGCTCGCCCCGCTGACCGTCAGCACGACCGTCCCGCCTCCGCGGCGCCTCACCGCTCCGGCGGCCAGCAACGACAGCAGGGCGACCAGCGTGATCACGAGCGTCGTCATCCGACCTCCTCGGCGGCGGGCGAGCGGTATCCGGCGGCCTGCAGGTCGAACAGCCGGGCGTACGCGCCGGCCCGCGCCATGAGCTGGTCGTGGCGGCCCTCTTCCACGACCCGCCCGCCGGACAGCACCACGATCGTGTCCGCCTCGCGCACCGCGCCCAGCCGGTGCGAGATGAGCAGGCTGGTCAGCCCGCGCCGGTGCTCGCCCAGCCGGGCGTGCACCTCGTGCTCCGCCTCGGCGTCCAGCGCGGAGCTCGGCTCGTCGAGCACGAGCAGGTCGGGCCGGTCGAGCACGAGTCCCCGGGCGATCGACAGCCGCTGCCACTGGCCCCCGGACAGCACCACGCCGGTCTCCGGGTCGGCCCGGTCGGCCTCGGAGAAGAACATCCTGGTCAGCATCGTCTCGTAGCCCTTCGGCAGGCCGGCCAGGACGTCGTGGACGCCGGCGCGCCGTGCCGCGGCCTCGATGCGCGCCCGCTCGTCCAGGGCGGTCACGTCGCCGATGGCGATGTTCTCGGCCGCCGTGAGCTCGTACGCGACGGCGTCCTGGAAGACGGCCCGGATTCGGCGGCGCAGCTCGGCGGGGTCCAGGTCGCGCACATCGACGCCGTCCCACAGCACCGCGCCGCGGGTCGGGTCGTAGAGCCGGCACAGCAGCTTGACCACCGTGGTCTTGCCGGCTCCGTTGAGCCCCACCAGCGCCGTCGAGCGTCCCTGCGGCAGCACGAGGTTCACCCCGCGCAGCACCCACGGCTGGTCGTCGGCGTACCGGAACCACACGTCGCGCAGCTCGATCCCGCGGCGCAGCCGCCGGGCGGGCAGCGGCGCGCTCCTGACGGGCAGGTCCGGGGCCGCGTCCACGACGGCCAGGTAGTGGCCGAAGAGCAGCAGCGCCTGGTGGACGGACACGCCCTCGGCCACCGCGCTCGACAGCGCGCCCTGGACGGCGGCGACCGCCGCGACGACCAGCGCCACGTCGCCGACCGTCAAGGTCCCGGACACGGCCGAGCGGACCGCCGACACCAGCAGCGCCCCCGCCACGACGGCGGCCAGCGCCGCCAGGGAGCCCTGGAGGGCGAGCTGCCGCCGGTCCACGCTCCGGCCCGCGTCGTGGATCACCTTGATCTCGGCCGCCATCCGCCTCCACAGGTACGGCCCCGCGCCGAACAACCGCACCTCCTTGGCGGCCTGCGGGTTGACCAGCAGGTTGGAGTAGAAGATCTCGCGGCGCTCCGCCTGGCCGGTCTCCGCGATCATCGCCGCGCGCCGGCGGCTCAGCGCCAGCTCGGCCAGCAGGGTCGGCACGGCGGCCAGGAGGACCGCGACCGCCATCCACGGCCCCAGCACGAGCAGGGTGCCGGCGAACCCGGCGACCGTCACCACCCCCTGGACCACGCCGATGCCGCCCTCCACCACCATCCACGGGCTGGCGACGCCGCTGCTCCTCGCGATCTGCAGCCGGTCCAGGAACGCCGGGTCCTCGAACGGCCGCAGCCCCACGAAACGGTCGGCCGCCGCGTAGATCCGCGAGGTGGCCAGCAGCTGAACCCGCCGGTTGCTCTCGGCCCGCAGGTAGCGCACGGCGTGCGGCACGAGGGAGGCGGCGACTCCCACGACGGCGAGCGCGGCGGCGGGACCGGCCACGTCGAGCCACCGCACCTGCGCGGCGGCCAGCCGGTCGACCAGGACCTTGGTCAGCCAGGCGGCGGCCAGGGGCGACAGTCCCCCCACGGCCGCCAGCAGGACGTACGCGACGACCTGCTTCGGAGCGCCGGCCCGGACGAGCCCCAGCGCCCGGGTGAGCGAGCGGAACGACATGGGCGGTCGCGCTCAGCTCGCCGCCGGCACCGCGGCGGCGGCGTCGCGGCTCGCCACCGGCTCGAAGTCGAAACCGGACGCGCCCACCACTCCCCCTTCGACCAGGACGAAGGCCGGGAATCCGCTGACGCCGAACGCCCTCTGCAGCGGACCCTGGTCGGCCTCCACCACCACCGTGGCGACGGGAAGGAGCTGCTCGACCACCTCCGCGGTGTCGTCCGGCGTGCCCACGACGACCGCCAGCACCTCGGCGGGGCCGCCGGGCCGGGTCGCCGCGTGCTCGGCGAACAGCGGCAGCCGCTCCTTGCAGGGCCCGCAGTGGGGCGAGAAGAACCCGACCAGGGGCCGTTCGCCCAGCTCCGTCAGCGTGACGGGCCGGCCCGCGACGTCAGCCGCCTCGAAGTGGCCCACCGTCGCGCCTTCGGGGAGCGCGACATCGGTCCCGCCCACGCCGAGCCGGCCGGTGCGCAGGTCGGCCAGCTCGGCGGTGTGCTCGCGCAGCCGGCGCACGACACCGAAGGTGAACAGCAGATTGGCCAGCGCCAGTACTCCGACGAGGATCAGGGCCGCGGTCTGGTACATCAGGGTCCTCCACACGTGAAGCGATGAGAAGCCGACGAAGCGGTGACAGGTGGTTCGGGCGCGCCGGGGCCGCGGCGAGCGGGCCCCGGCGCGCCCTCACCGGTGGGACACTCAGCAGCCGAGGCCGACGTAGTAGCAGGGGCCGCACGGCTGAAGGTCGCAGCACGTCTTCTTGTACAGGCGGGGGCCTGAGCAGTAGCACGAGATGCTGTAGCAGGTCTGGATGGCGTGCGCGGTGGCCTTCGGCACGACGGCGTTCACCATGCGGTCGGCGAGTGCGCTGATCTGACGGGTCATGGTTCTCCTTCTGTGCGGCGCCGGCGGCCCATCGCACGCCAGCGCGCCTTCATGGAACCCCGGGGCCCCGGACTGCCACCAGGACGCTCAACCGGATCTTGAGCCTGACGTTGAACCGGACGTACCGTAAGGGCGTTAACGGGCAGACATGGGGAGGCCGCTGGCGTGGAGGACGCGTACGGGATCCTGCTTCGACGGCACCGGCTCCGCCTCCACCTCACGCAAGAAGCGCTCGCCGAACGCGCGGGGATGAGCTCGCGCTCGATCGCCGAGATGGAGCGCAGCCCGGCCCGTGGCCCGCGCCCCCGTTCGGTCGAGCGGCTCGCGGCGGCGCTGGGTCTCACGGGAGCCGAGCGGGAGGAGTTCGTCGAGGCGGGCCGGGCCCTGTTCTGGGCCAGCCGCGCGGGGCGTGACGCGCGCCGCCGGGCCTCCGCCTCCGGGCCTCACCCGGCCGAGGGCACCGGCAGGCCGGGCCCGTCCGCGCCGGCGTCCGCGCCCGCACCCGTGTCCGGACGGGCGAAGCCGGCGGCCCCGGCCGCGCGCCGCGAACGCGCCCGCGAGGACGGCGCCCGCCTTCGGGGAGGGCCTGCGGACGCGGGCGCGCCGGCCGGCACCCGTGGCGGGGGGACGCACGGCGGAGGAGAGAACGGCGGAGAGACGCACCGTGACGGCCCGCCCGGCGGAGAGGCCCACGGCCGAGAGACGCACCGTGACGGCCCGCCCGGCGGTGAGGCGCGCGGCGGAGGGGCGCCTTCGCCCCGGCAGCTCCCGGCCGATCTCCCCGACTTCGTCGGCCGCGGCGAGGAGCTCGCCGTGCTGCGCTCCGTGCTCGACCCGGCCGGCCACCGCGCGCGGCTGGCCGTCGTCTCCGGCCCTCCGGGCGTGGGCAAGACCGCGCTCGCCGTGCACGCCGGCCACGCGCTGGCGTCCCGCTTCCCCGACGGGCTGCTGTACGCGGCCCTGCGCGGCACCAGCGCCGACCCGGCCGACCCGGCCGAGGTGCTCGCCCAGCTCCTGCGCGTGCTCGGCGTCGCCGGCGCGGCGCTCCCCGCCGGGCTCGACGCCCGCGGCGGGCTGTTCCGTGACCGGACGGCGGGCCGGCGGGTGCTGCTGCTCCTCGACGACGCCGGCGGATACCGCCAGGTGGAGCCGCTGCTGCCGGCCAAGGACGTCGCGGTGCTGGTGACCAGCCGGCTGCCGCTCACCGGGCTGCCCGGGGTGACCTCCGTCGACCTGCGTCCGCTCCCCGATCCGACCGCCGTCGAACTGCTGTGCCGGGTGGCGGGCAGCGAGCGCGTGCGGGCCGAGCCCGTCGCGACCGCCGAGCTGGTCGCGGCCTGTGGCGGGCTGCCGCTGGCGGTGCGGATCCTGGGGGCGCGGCTGGCCGCGCGTCCCCACTGGACGGCCGAGACGCTCAACCTGCGCCTGGCCGACGAACGCCGCCGCCTCGACGAGCTGAGCCACGGGGACCTGGCCGTCCGGCCGGTCCTCCACCTGGCGCGCCAGGCGCTCACACCCGCCGCCTCCCGCGCGTTCGCGCTGCTCGGCGAGCCGGACATGCCGTCGTTCCCCGAATGGGCGGTGGCCGCGTTCCTCGGCACCGAGCCGGCGTCCGGGGCCGCCGTCCTGGAGGAGCTGCTCGACGCGCGGCTGCTGGAGTCGCTCGGCCCCGACCAGGCGGGGCAGCCGCGATACCGCTTCAACGAGGTCACGCGACTGTACGCGCGCGAACGCCGGCAGGCCGAGATCGGCGCGGCCGAGTGGAACGACGCGCTGGCCCGCGCCGCCGGCGGCTGGCTGTCCCTGGCCCGGCTGGCCCAGGACCGCCTGCACTGCCTGCGCCTCCGCCTCGACGACGGAGCCGTGCCCGCGGCCGTCGTCGATCCGCAGGCCGCCGCGGTCGCGGCGGCCCGGCCCATCGAGTGGTTCGAGGCGGAGCGGGAGGCGCTGGCCGCCGTCGGAGGGGCGTGCGCGGAGCTCGGCCTGGCGGCTCTGGCGCGCTGCCTGGCCGGCTGCTGCGCCGACTTCCACGAGCTGCGCGGCTACTACGACGACTGGCGGCGCGCCACGCGGAGCGCCCACGCCGCCTGCCGGCGGGCCGGGGACCGCGCGGGTGAGGCGGCGATGCTGCGCGGGCTCGGCACCTGTCTCGTCGAGCTGGACGACACGGACGCCGCCGCCTCGGCGCTGACCGCGGCGCGCGAGCTTTCGGAGGAGGTCGGGGACCGGGGCGGGGCGGCGATGGCGAGCGCCGAGCTCGGGTTGCTGCTGGGCCTGATGGGCCGGCTCGACCAGGGTGAAGCCGAACTCCGTCACGCCGTCGAACGGCTCGGCCGGGCCGGCCTGCCGCTGGCGAAGGCGACCGCGCTGACCAGTCTCGGGTTCGTCCTGCGTCAGCGCGGGGAGACCGCCATGGCCGTGGACGTGGTCCGCTCCGCGCTGGGGATCGCCCGTTCGTGCGGGGACCCGTTCGCGGAGGCGTACGTGCTGCGCGGCCTGGCCAACTCTCTGCTGGCCCACGGCCGTCCGGGCGAGGCCGAGGGGGCGGCCCGCCAGGCCGCGATCCTGTTCGACCGGGTGGGCGATCCGATCGGCACCGCGCAGAGTCTCCGGTCCCTCGGCGAGGCCCTGTCCCAGCTGCCCGCCCCGTCCTCGGCCGGCTCGTGGGCCGCGTCGCCGCTGCTGGCCGAGGCGAAGGCGGCCCTCGCGGCGGCGGCCGCCGTCTTCCGGCAGCGCGGCCACCGTTGGGGGCTGGCGCTCACGGAGCTGAGCCTCGGTGAGATCGAGGCCCGCCAGGGTCTTCCCGAGGCGGCCGCCCGCCTGCGCCGCTCGCTCCGCTACTGGACGACCGAGCAGGTCCCCGCCCTGCGGGCGCGCACCCTGGTGGCCCTGGCCGCCGCCGCCGAGAACGACGGCGACCCGGCCGCCTGTGACCTGCTGCGGCAGGCGTACGGGCTCTACCGGAACCTGGAGTCGCCGGCCGCCGCCGAGCTCGCGGCCCGCCTCGGCATCCCCGGCGGGACGCGGCCGCGGTCCTGAACCGGGCGCGGGCACACGCGGCGGGAGCAGCCGGGGATCGGCCGTTGGGCCAGATCTCCCCGTACCCGGGGAGGACGCGGGAATGGACCTCAGGGCGGATGACAGCGTCTCCCGCGGGTCGCAGGATGGGTGGCATGCCTGACATGCGTACCGTTCGTGAAGACCTCCAGGCGACGTTCGACGCGCGCCGCGACCTCGGCCCGGAGTACGAGGCGGCGCTGGTCGAGTCGTTCGCCGACCGGCTGGACCCCACGATCGCGGCCCGTGTCCAGGCCGAGCTCCACCGCCAGGGCCCGTTCGCCGGCCGGGCGCGGCGCACGGGGCCGCCGCTGGTGCCGCTGGCGCTGGGGTCGATGGGGATCGGCGTCCCGCTGACGGCCATCGCCGCGGTCAACACGGGCCTGGTGGGCCTCGCGGTGACCTGGCTGGCCATCGCGGTCATCAACGTGGCCGGCGCCATGGCGTACATGCGCCGCCCCTGACGTGACCCGGCCCGCGTGCGCGGGCTCGTCCGGCGCGAGTCCGACGCGCCGTCCCGCCCCCGCGCGGGGCGGAGGCGTCAGCCCGTGCCGGTGTCGCCGCCGAAGTGCGGCACGACCATCTCGACCAGTTCGGCGACGTCGGCGTCGACCATCGGCTCGCCGGTCATGCCCAGCCGGTGCAGCAGCGTCCCGACGACGACGTCGATGAAGAACAGCACCCGGCCGTCCGGCTCGCCGAGCGCCTCGTGGAGCGCCACCCGGTACGGCTCCTGCAGCCGCGCGGCCAGGACCTCGCGCAGGGCCGGGTCGCTGACGGCGTCGCTGAACACGCCCGCGAACGCGTCGCCCACCCCGGGCTCGCTGATCTTCGCCGCGATCCAGCGGATGGCCGAGGCCATGAGCTCGGCCCGGCCGGTGCCCTCCAGCGGCACCGGGCCGAACGCGTCCAGCAGGCAGTCCACGACCAGCTCGCCCTTCGACGGCCAGCGGCGGTAGATCGTCGTCTTGGCGACGCCGGCCGCGGCGGCGATGCGGTCGACGGTGGCACGCGCGTACCCGAGCTCGTGGACCGTGCGCAGCGTCGCGGCGAACACCACGGCGTTGACGCCGGAGCGCGGGCGACCGGGTGGCCTGGCGGACGCGGTCGCTCGGCTCATGGTCACACCATAGCTCATTGCGCTACCGTTGGTATCGATACCTGAGGTAGCGAAACTAGGGAGCGGGGAAGCGACATGAGCAAGGTCACCGATGTGGAGCGGGCGCCGCTGGGCATCCGGCTGATGCAGACGATGGCGAAGGAGCCGGACTGGCTGTCGATGACGGCCGAGGAACTGGTGGCCCTGCGCGAGACGGTGAACCGCAAGCGGGCCTCCCGGCTGGCGCGGGTGATCACCGGGTTCCCGGACCGCGGCGCCACGATCCGGTGGCAGGAGGTGGAGCTGGCCGACCGCACGCTCAAGGTCCGGGTGTACCGGCCCGTGTCCGGCGGTCACAGCGGCCCGGGCCTGGCCGGCCGGCCGCTCGTCCTCCACGTGCACGGGGGCGGCTTCGTGGGGACCGCGGCGCAGAGCGACTGGGTGAACAGTCACCTCGCCGCGCGGCTGGCCGCGGTCGTGGTCTCGGTCGAGCACCGGCTCCTCGACCACGAGACTCCGCTGGCGGCGGCCGTCGACGACGGCTGGGACGTGCTCCGGCACGTGCTCCACCAGGCCGCGAGGTGGGGGATCGACCCGGCGCGGACGGCCGTCTTCGGCGAGAGCACCGGCTCGGTGATCACCGCCCTGGCCGCGATCCGGGCCAGGGAGTCCGGCCTGCCCCTGCGGGCGCAGGTGCTGGCCAACCCCGCCGTCGACCTGACTCCGACGGGGTTCGAGCACCCGTCGATGAGCCGGTACGCCGACAGCCCGACCCTCACCGCGACGCAGATCCGGATGTTCCAGCGGCTTGCCGTCCCGGCGGGGACCGACCCCCGGACGCTGTCGCCGATCCAGGCCGACGACCTGAGCGGGCTGGCCCCGGCGCTCGTCGTGGTGCCGACCATCGACCCGGTGGCCGATCACGGCCGCTGCTACGCCGAACGCCTGCGCGCGGCCGGGACACCGGCGCGGCTCGCCGAGTATCCCGGAGCGACGCACGCGTTCCTCAGCATGCCGGGCGTGGTGCCGCAGGCCAAGGCCGCGCGGGCGGAGATCACCGAGTTCCTGCGCGGGGCGCTCGCCGAGTGACGGGCCGCCATGCCCGCCCGTCGGCCGGGTGATGGGCCGGCCATGCCCGTCCGCCGGCCGGATGGCGTGCGGCGCTCCCTCTCCCCCGGCCAGGGGGCGCGGGGCGGCAGGCCCTTTGCGGGGAGGGGCTCAGGCGTCGCGGTCGCGGCGCAGGCGGACCTCGGCCGCCAGGGTCTCGTCCTCGTGGTCCAGGCCGTACGCCCAGACCCGCTCGGCGTCCTCGTCGCGCCCGCGTAAGGGAAGCGTGCGGGCCAGCAGCTCGATGGCCAGCGCGCCCGTCCCGGCGTCGGCGCCGTCCTCGACCGCGCCCGCGAACTCGGCGCAGGCCAGCTCCAGATGCGCGATCCCGAGCTGGACCCGCAGCCGTGGCACGGCCTCGGCGGGTGCGGTCTCCAGCGCGCCGAGCAGCACCTCGGCGGCCTCTCCCGGCTCGCCCCGCTCGGTCAGCACCTCGGCGAGCTGCTGCGCGGCGTGCGCGGCCATCTCCGCGTCGTCGCCGGCGACCGCCGCCGCCCCGGCCTCCCGCAGCGCCGTCTCGGCCTCGTCGAGCGCCCCGGCCTCCGCGGCGAGCCGGGCCAGGGCCAGGTGGGCCAGCGGCACGTACGCGGCCGTGCCGAGCCCCAGGACCGCCTGCCACGCGCCGCGCGCCTGCTCGGTCCGTCCCTCCCGCTCGAAGCCCTGGGCGAGGTGGCAGGCCGCCTGCGCCGCGTACTCGGGATGCCCGGTGGCCAGCGCGGTGCGGGCCGCGGCGCGGGCGCCCTCGGCGTCGCCGCGCTCCTCCAGCACCACGGCCAGGCCGACGGCGGCCTGCGCCCGGTCGGGCTCGTCGGGGTCGGCGGCCAGCTCGGCGAGGATGGCCGCGGCGGCGTCGAGGTCGCCGTCCTCGGCCAGGCGGCGGGCGGCGTCGAGAGGCGGTGTCCGCAACTCTGAGGACGTCAAAGAGAGCTCCTTCGGCGACGATCGGACCGAGCCTAACGAGTTCTGGCGATCATGTCTGCCGACTCGGCCCGGTTGGCCTGGCGGGGACGGGAACCGCACTCGCGCGCCACCCCCGGCGCGGTCACCACCCACGGGCGACGCCTGCTTCGACCGCCGCCCGCCGGCCGCGTGGACGGCATCGGGCGCGGACGCGCCACCGCCGGATCTCGAACGGCTCAGTCCGGCTGCGGGTCCAGACAGCTCCCGCTCTCGTGCACCTGGTCCGCCGGTGGAGGGTCGACGAGCACATCGGTGCCCCAGCCGGTGAAGTCGACCTCGATCACGGTGCTCCTCGGCAGGCCGGCCTCGGCCATGGGATACGCCTCGGTGAGGTGCAGCCGGCGGGGAAGCCGGTCCGGTCCGACCCACAGCCGCCAGGAGACCTGTGTCGAGTCGCGCCGCTCGCGCGCCTGGGCGGCGAGCACGGGGTCGCCGTGCGGAGCCGGATGGCCGAGCTGCGCCAGGGAACCGCTCCCGGCGTGCACGACGGTGGTCACCCCGTCGATGGGCTCCCCCGCAGAGGGAGCCGGGGCCGCCAGTCTTCGCAGCACCTCGGGTGAGACGAGGTCGCGCAGGCCGAGCCGGCCGACGGCGGCCAGCATCTGGTCGCACCGGGGGCCGCCGCCGTGCAGCCAGGACTTGCCCGCGGGGACGTCCCTCCGGTCAGCCCGGTGTTCGTAGGTGCCGGAGCCCGCGATCGTGATCGTCCTGGTCGTCATGGACGACAGGTCGGTCGGGACGACGCTTCTCAGCTCGTCGGGGACGTTGGTCCGGTGGTAGGTCGCGGTCAGGTCGGAGGCGGTCGCTCCGAGCACTCCCGTGGTACGGCTCTCGTTGTATTCGCCGATGTCGACCGGCACGACGTCGTCCTCCGCCGGAGAGGTGAACGCCTTCTCACCGTAGTCCAGGCGGACGAGCCTGGAGACGTGCACACCGGCTGAGCCCCTCATCCGCTGAGCCACCGCCTCGGCGGGCGTGCGGGCCGTGACCGCGTCGCCGTCTCCGCAGCCGGCCGTCAGGGCGAGCATCAGCACGCACGTCGCGATCCTCGGTAAGGCCACCGGGTGATCATAAGGGTCACCCGCCGCTCAGCACCGCCTCGTCGGCCTCGGGCAGCCAGGAGTGCGGCGGCCGGCGCAGCCAGCGCTCCACCCTCCGCAGCTCCGTCACGGCCTGGAGCAGCGCGTCCAGGCCCGGATGCCGCAGATGCGCGGGGAAGACCAGGTTCTCCAGGGCGAGCGGCACGGGGTCGATCAGGGGCCGCGCCACCACGCCGGGGATCCCGCCGATCTTGGCCGTGGCCAGCACCGGCTCCCGGTGCCGCCGCAGGTAGAGGCTCATCTCGTCGGGTCCGACCGGCGGCGCGTGCGGCGCGGCCAAGGTGAGCCCGAACTCCTCCGCCAGGCGCTCGCCGAGGTCGGTCCACTCGGTGGTGGCGGGGTTGCCCGCCATGGCGTCCAGGGGGAAGCCGGCCAGCACGCCGAGCGGCACCTCCTCCAGCGCGGCCAGCGCGTGGTCCGCGGGCACCAGCACGGCGAGCCGGTCCAGCCGTACGGGCACCTGGGTCAGCCCTTTGCGCACGTGGGCGGGCAGCCCGGCGAACCGGCCGAACGACACGTCCAGCCGCCCCTCCCGCATGGCCGCGACCCCGGAGGCCAGCCCGCCGTGGAAGCGGGCGAGCATCTCCACTCCCGGCGCCAGCTCCCTGGCCCTGACCAGCGGCCGCGGCGCCTCGTGCCCCTGCATGTTGACGTCCACGAGCAGCGGCCCGCGGGCGCCGGAGACCTCCGCGACCAGTTCGTCGTGCAGCGCGAGCAGCCGCCTGGCCCCGGGCATCAGCCGCGCTCCCGCCGGGGTCAGCTCCACCCGCCGGGTGGACCTGGTGAACAGCGCCGCCCCGAGCTGCTCCTCCAGCCGCCGCACGTCGCGGCTGAGCGCCTGCTGGGCCAGGTACAGGCGGGCGGCCGCGCGACCGAAGTGGAGTTCCTCGGCGACGGCCACGAACGCCCTGAGCAGCCGGGGATGCAGGTCCACCCGGCAACATTAACAACAGATATGCGTCGATCCGGAACATTCCGGTGTTGGACCCCGCGTCGCCGTCGCCATCAGGCTGGAAGCCATGATCCCCAGGAAAGAGCTGCTCAGCGGCATTCCGCTGTCGACCGCCCAGATCGGCGTCCTCCTGAGCCTGGTCCACCCGCCGGGACTGGCCGCTCAGAACGTCACGAGCGGGTGGCCCACGACGGCGACGAAGAAGAAAACGAGGGCCAGGAAGGCCGGCGCCGGCCAGACGTAGCGCCGGTGTCTCCGAGGGTCACCGCCCGGGACGGCACCGGGCCGGGCGGCCCCGGCGGGACGGACAGCCTGCGGCCCCTCCCCGCCGGCGCGGGAAGGGGCCACCCGGAGGGGGACGTCAGTCCTCGTACGCCTCGAGGGGCGGGCAGGAGCAGACGAGGTTGCGGTCGCCGTAGGCCTGGTCGATGCGGCGGACCGGCACCCAGTACTTGCCGTCGCGCAGCGAGGGCACCGGGTAGGCGGCCTCGGTGCGCGTGTACGGGTGGGTCCACTCGTCGGCCGCGACGGCCTCGGCGGTGTGCGGGGCGTTGCGCAGCGGGTTGTCGTTCTTGTCGTACTCGCCGGAGGCCACCTTGGCGATCTCGCCCCGGATGGCGATCATGGCGTCGGCGAACCGGTCGAGCTCGGCGACGTCCTCGCTCTCGGTCGGCTCGATCATGAGCGTGCCCGCGACGGGGAACGACATGGTCGGCGCGTGGAAGCCGTAGTCGATGAGCCGCTTGGCGACGTCGTCGACCGTGACGCCGGTCTCCTTGGTGATCTGGCGCAGGTCGATGATGCACTCGTGGGCCACCAGCCCGCCGCGCCCGGTGTAGAGCACCGGGTAGTGGGGGGCCAGGCGCCGGGCGAGGTAGTTGGCCGACAGGATGGCCTGCTCGGTGGCGGCGGTAAGGCCGTCGGAGCCCATCATGCGGATGTACGCCCACGAGATCGGCAGGATGCCGGCCGAGCCGTACGGGGCGGCCGAGACGGGCCCGACCGGCGAGCCGCCGCGCAGCGGGTGGCCGGGCAGGTACTCGGCGAGGTGGGCGCGCACGGCCACCGGGCCGACGCCGGGCCCGCCGCCGCCGTGCGGGATGCAGAACGTCTTGTGCAGGTTGAGGTGGGAGACGTCGGCGCCGAACTCGCCGGGCTTGGCCAGGCCGACCAGCGCGTTGAGGTTGGCCCCGTCGACGTAGACCTGGCCGCCGGCCTCGTGGACCTTGGCGCAGATCTCGGTGATGGCCTCCTCGTACACGCCGTGCGTGGACGGGTAGGTCACCATGATCGCGGCGAGCGCGTCGCGGTGCTTGGCGATCTTGGCGTCGAGGTCGTCCAGGTCGACGTTGCCCTCGGAGTCGCAGGCCACGACGACCACGCGCATGCCCGCCATGACGGCGCTGGCGGCGTTGGTGCCGTGGGCCGAGGACGGGATGAGGCACACGTCGCGGCCGGTGTCACCGCCCGCCACGTGGTAGGCGCGGATGGCCAGCAGACCGGCCAGCTCGCCCTGGGAGCCGGCGTTGGGCTGGATGGAGACCGCGTCGTAGCCGGTGATCTCGGCCAGCCAGCGCTCCAGCGTCTCGACCAGCTCGACGTAGCCGGCGGCCTGCTCGATCGGCGCGTACGGGTGGATCGAGGCGAACTCGGGCCAGGTGATCGGCTCCATCTCGGTGCTCGCGTTGAGCTTCATCGTGCAGGAGCCGAGCGGGATCATGGACCGGTCGAGGGCGATGTCCTTGTCCTGGAGCTTGCGCAGGTAGCGCAGCA
Source organism: Nonomuraea rhodomycinica (assembly GCF_013363995.1). Lineage (GTDB taxonomy): Bacteria > Actinomycetota > Actinomycetes > Streptosporangiales > Streptosporangiaceae > Nonomuraea > Nonomuraea rhodomycinica. Next base: position 351,965 of record NZ_JABWGO010000001.1, read on the forward strand.
TCGCGGTCTCGGAGTGGTGGGTGTGGAAGACCGGGTGGTCGAGGTAGCCGGACTCGCGGGCCAGGCCGGCGGGCAGCCGGTCGAGGCTCTCGTCGGCGACCAGCGTCTCCAGGTCGGCGCGCGAGGCGGAGTCGTGGCCCAGCGCCTCGCCGAAGGCCGTCGCGACCCGCTCCAGGTCGGCGGCGGTGGTGGTCTCGGAGCAGGCGACGGCGACGTGGTCGGCGTCGGCGCGCCACAGGTTGACGCCGCGCTCGGCGGCCAGGCGGACCACGTCGGCGGCCTTGCCGGGCACGCGGGCGAGCACGGTGTCGAAGAACTCGCCGTGGACGACCTCGACACCGCCGCGGCGCAGCGCCTCGGCCAGGGCGGCGGCGTGCCGGTGGGTGCGGGCGGCGATGCGGCGCAGCCCCTCGGGCCCGTGGTAGACGGCGTACATGCCGGCGATGACGGCCAGCAGCACCTGGGCGGTGCAGATGTTGCTGGTGGCCTTCTCACGGCGGATGTGCTGCTCGCGGGTCTGCAGCGCGAGCCGGTAGGCGGGGTCGCCGTCGGCGTCGACGGAGACGCCGACGAGGCGGCCGGGCATCTGCCGCTGCAGGCCCTCGCGCACCGACATGTACGCGGCGTGCGGCCCGCCGAAGCCGAGCGGCACGCCGAAGCGCTGGGAGGAGCCCACGGCGATGTCGGCGCCGAGCTCGCCCGGCGCGGCGACGAGGGTGAGCGCGAGCAGGTCGGCGGCGGCCACGACGAGGGCGCCGGAGGCGTGGGCGGCCTCGGCGACGGCGCGGAAGTCGCGCAGGCGGCCGGAGGCGCCGGGGTACTGGACGAGCACGCCGAAGCACTCGGGCAGCTCGCCCTCCAGGCTGTGCTCGACGAGCTCGATGCCGAGCGGCTCGGCGCGGGTGGCGAGCACCGCCTTGGTCTGCGGCAGCGTGTCGGCGTCGACGACGAACACCGGGCTCTTGGCCTTGCCGGCCCGCCGGGCCAGCGTCATCGCCTCGGCGGCGGCGGTGCCCTCGTCGAGCAGGGAGGCGCCGGCCACGGGCAGGCCGGTCAGGTCGGAGACGACGGTCTGGAAGTTGAGCAGCGCCTCCAGCCGGCCCTGGGAGATCTCGGGCTGGTACGGCGTGTAGGCGGTGTACCAGCCGGGGTTCTCCAGGAGGTTGCGGCGGATGACCGCGGGCGTGATCGTCTCGTGGTAGCCGAGGCCGATCATGGAGGTGAGGACCCGGTTGCGGCTCGCCAGGGCGCGCAGCTCGGCGATCACCTCGGTCTCGCCGGCCGCGGCGGGCAGCTTGAGCCGGTCCTTGGCCCTGATGGCCTCGGGCACGGCCACCGCCACGAGGTCGGCCACGGACTCGAAGCCCACGGCCTCGAGCATGCGCTGCTGCTCGGTGGCGGACGGGCCGATGTGCCGGGTCGAGAACGGCGGAGCTGTCAGGTCGGTCATGGAAGGTGCCTCCCGAGGCTGTGGAGACCGGCGCCAGGGCGCGGGCGAGTGCCGGGTCTCCCCCTCTGTCATGCGAACCTGAGAGCTTCGCCCCGAAGGGCTTGCACCGTCGGTGAGGCGCGTCTGGCGGACGCGCCTGCTTTCCAGAGTCGCCTCACCCGAGCGGTACAGGTGCCTGAGAGATTCCGGGGAGGGTTGCTCCTTCGGCGCCCCTGGGACGGTGCCCGGGGACTCTCCCGCACGGGGTCGTCAGCCTTGCGCCTCTAAGATTACTACCCTGTGCGGCGCGCGCGCCGCCGCCGGGCCAGCTCGTCAGCGGGGTGGTCGGCCGGGACGGAGTCCGCGACCGCCGCCCGTTCCCCCGGCAGCTCCGCGAGGGACCCCTCGACCTCGCGCCAGACCCGGCCGAGGGCTATGCCGAAGACGCCCTGCCCACCCTGGAGCAGGTCGATCACCTCGTCGGCCGAGGTGCACTCGTAGACGCTGACGCCGTCGCTCATGAGCGTGATCTGGGCGAGGTCGGCCACGCCGCGGTCACGCAGGTGCTGCACGGCCGTACGGATCTGCTGGAGGGAGACCCCGGTGTCGAGGAGCCGCTTGACGACCTTGAGCACCAGGATGTCGCGGAAGCTGTAGAGCCGTTGGGAACCGGAGCCCTGCGCCGCTCTTATCGTGGGCTCGACCAGTCCGGTGCGCGCCCAGTAGTCCAGCTGCCTGTAGGTGATGCCGGCCGCCGCGCAGGCCGTCGGGCCGCGGTATCCGATGTCACCCGGCAGCGCCGACGGCCGCTCGTCGAAGAGCAGACCCTGCTCCCCGGCACGCTGCCGCGCGCTCTCGCGCCGCACCGAATCTTCCTGGCCGGCCGTCTTTCCCTCGCCGCTGCTGACCGCCACGCGGACCTCCGGCTTTCTCTCATCCCGTGACCTGATCTGGGGGTTCGTAAAAAGGCGGCCACGGGTTTCACTTGCACCGTAGGACCGTGACCATGCTCAGTCAACGATCCGGCTCGGCGCGTCGTGAAGCGTAAATGCACTGAAATACCTACCCCGCGCGGCCGAAGTCCTCGGGGGTGATCGTGTCAAGGAACTCCCTGAACTTCTCCACCTCGTCCTCCTGGTCGTCGGGGATGATCACCCCGGCCTCCTGGACGACCTCCTCGCTGGCGAAGATGCGCGCCCCCGTGCGCAACGCCAGGGCGATCGAGTCGGACGGCCGGGCGCTGACCTCCACGCCGTTGGAGAAGACCAGGTCGGCGAAGAAGATCCCGTCGCGCAGGGCGACGATGTTGACGGCGCGCAGGCCGACACCGAGAGCGCTCAGCACGTCCCTGAACAGGTCGTGCGTCAGCGGCCGGGGCGGGGGCTCCTCCGCCTGGGCCAGCGCGATGGCCGTGGCCTCGGTCATGCCGATCCAGATGGGCAGGAACCGCTCCCCGTGTGCCTCCTTGAGCAGGACGATCGGCTGATTTGTGGGCATCTCTACCCGAACGCCCACGACCTCCATCTGCAACACGGGCTGCTCCGTATTCGACTGGCCGGCGACCCGGCACAGCTCATTGCTGGTTCGCTTATGCATTTCAACGTAACACCCGGCGGGTGCCGTATGTCCGCCGGTGCGGCCCCGAATCTAGCCGGAAGCGCTCCCCCGTGGGGGCGGTCCGGATCAGTTCCCGCGGGACGGTGCGGATCGGCCCCTCGGGACGGTGCGGGCCGGCCCTGCAGGGCGCCGCGGGTCAGCCCTTCGGGGCGGCCGCGGGTCAGCCTCTCAGGTCGCCGCGGTCAGCCTCTCAGGACGGTGCGCACGCCGTCGCGCAGCAGCGCGGCGTGCAGGTCCAGCAGCAGCGCCGACAGCTCCCTGGCCGCCTCGTCGGCCTCGCCGATCGCGCCCGGGGCCCGGCGTTTGAGCACCGGCGCGACCGCCTGTTCGACCAGGCCGCACTCGCGCTCGGCCGCCGCCTTGACGGCGCGCAGGTGGCGGGCGTGCAGGCCGAAGCGGGCCAGCGAGCCGACGGCCCGGGCCACGGCCAGCGCGTTGTCGTCGTAGCGCCGGGCGCGGGCCGCGAGCAGGCCGTAGTCCTCCAGCTCGGTGAGCGTCTCGTCGTCGATCCCGGCCTGCTCCAGCAGCTCGGCGCGGCTGAGCCGGACCTCCGGCTCGGCCGAGCCGGCGTCCGGGACGGCGCGGGGGCGGCCGAAGTCCTCGGCCATCTTGTCCTTGATCACCCGCAGCGGCAGGTAGTGGTCGCGCTGCTCGGTGAGGATGTAGCGCAGCTGCTCGACGTGCAGGTGGGTGAACTTGCGGAAGCCCGAGGGACTGCGCTCCGGCTCGATGAGCCCCTCGCCCTCCAGGAAGCGGATCTTGGAGATGGTGACGTCGGGGAACTCGACCCGCAGCAGGGCCAGCACCTCTCCGATGCTCATGTGCGAGCGCGCCGCCTGTGCGGTCATGCGGCCTCCTCCGTCGACCCCGTGGACGCGCGCTGGGGCGCGTCCACGGGTCGCTCGCTGCGCTCGCTCATGCGCCGGCGGCGGTCCGCATCAGGAACAGCAGCCGGAACTTGCCGATCTGCACCTCGTCGCCGGAGTGCAGCGGCACCTCCTCGATGCGCTCCCTGTTGACGTACGTGCCGTTGAGGCTGCCCACGTCACGCACGGAGAACTGGCCGCCGCGGTGACGGTAGAACTCGACGTGGCGGCGCGAGACCGTGATGTCGTCGAGGAAGATGTCGCTCTCGGGGTGGCGGCCCGTGGTGGTCAGGTCCTTGTCGAGGCGGAACCGGCTCCCCTGGTTGGGGCCCCTGGTCACGGTGAGCAACGCCGTGCCGGGCGGAAGCTGTTCGACCAGCGCCCGCTCGGCGAGCAGCATGTCGCCGGTCTCAGCCTCGTACGCCTCGATTCCCGCGACGGAGATCGTCGACGTGGTGTCCCCGGCGACCTCGGGTCTGGTCAGCGGTGACCCACAGCGGGAACAGAAACGGGCATCCTCGGGGTTGGCGTGCCCGCACTGCGTGCAGTAGACGCTCGGCATCGATCGGCTCGGCCTCCTACCGCGAAGACGCGGCGACGGTGCTCGGCGCGCCTCGCTTCGCTCTTCAAGTTTGCGAATGCCGCAACTTACGCTGCTGAACGGCAAAGGTCAAGGCGGGGCGCTGGACGACAGGTTCGGACGGTGACAAAGTTACCGCCGCCCGCGCCTGATGGTCCATGCCGCCGCGCGTTTCCACAATACGATCTTGCCGCGCCCCGCGCGAACCCCTGGGGCCGTTACACGCGGTGACATTCCTCTCAAGAGCTGCCCAAAAGGAGCCCCGCCGGGGCGCGGGAGCCCTCCGCGCCGGTCCGGACGCACCGGACTCGCCCCGCCAGGACGCGCCGGACTCACCCCGTCAGGGCGCGCCCGACTCATCCCGTCAGGACGCGCCGGACTCGCCCGATCAGGACGCGCCGGACTCGACGATGCGCGCCCAGCGCTCGACGAGGGCCTGCGCCGTGTCGACGTCGTGGGCCTCGGCCCACAGGTCGGTGACCGGCTCCGTGGCGGCGGGGATGATCAGCACCCAGCTCCCGTCCTCGCCGACGACCCGCACCCCGTCGGTCGTGTCGATCCGGTGGCCCTCGGCGGACGCCTCCACGGCCTCGATGACCGAGCGCATGACCGCCCCCTTGGCCGCCCAGCGCGTCGGCACCGTGCGCTTGAGCAGCTTGGCCTCGGGGATGCGGGCGTCGATCTGGCTGAGCGAGAGCCGGGTGCGGGCCACCAGCCCGATCAGCCGCACGAACGCCGCCAGGCCGTCGATGGCCGGGCTGAACTCGGGCACGACGAAGCCGCCCCGCCCGTCGCCCGCGAAGATCATGTCCTCGCCGGCGGCGGCCGAGGTGAGGGCGTCCAGGGCGGTCGGGGTCCACTGCACCTGCACGCCGTGGAAGCGGCACACCTGCTCGGCCACCCGGGTGGTGGTGACGGGCAGCGCCACCTGGCCGCCCCGGCGCTCGGCGGCCACCAGGTCGAGCACCACGAGCAGGGCGCGCTCCTCGCCGATGAGCTGCCCCATCTCGTCCACCAGCGCGATGCGCTCGCCGACCGGGTCGAAGCGGACGCCGAACGCGGCGCGCGAGGAGCTGACCAGCTCCGAGAGGCGTTGCAGGTCGCGGCGGCGCTCGGCGAGCGTCTCGGTCGGCGAGGCGTCGTCGAGCCGCGCGTTGACCGTCAGCACCTCGACGCCGACGCGGCCGAGCAGGGTCGGCAGGACCAGCGAGGAGGTGCCGCCCGCGCAGTCGACGACGACCTTCATGCCGGAGATGCCGCTCATGTCGATGCGGCGCAGCAGCTCGTGGGTGTAATCCTCGACGACCCGCGCCGGGTAGTGCAGCTCGGCGATCTCGCCGGGGAAGGCCCGGCGGAACTCCTGGCGGGAGAAGACCCGCTCCAGCTTGCGCTGGGCGCCGGCGGGCAGGTCGGCGCCCCGGTCGTCCATGATGACGATGTCCACGCTCTGCGGGTCGCCGGCGGTGGTGCGCAGGGCGATGCCGCCGGCGGCCGAGTCGCGGGCGGTGTGGAAACGGGCCACCGGCAGCGGGGCGGCCTCCAGGTCGAGCACGTTGATGGCGCTGGCGGTGAGCGCGCTGATCACGGCCCGCTTGAGCGCCCTGGCCGCCAGCGAGGAGTCGCGCGAGGTGATGACGTGCGCGCCCTTCTTCAGGGTGGTGGCGTACGCGCTGGCCAGCCGTACGCACAGCTCCGGGGTGATCTCGACGTTGACCAGGCCGCTGACGCCGCGCGGGCCGAACAGGTTGCGCTGGCCGCGCGACTCCCAGATGACGCTGGTGTTGACGACCGCCCCGGCCTCGATGGTCTTGAACGGGTAGACCTTGACGCCGCTGGAGACGTACGCCTCCGGCTCGATGACGCACTCGTCGCCGATGACGGCGTTCTCCTCGATGCGGGCGCCCGCCATGATGTCGGTGTTCTTGCCGACGACGCAGCCGCGCAGGTGGGCGCCGGGGCCGAGGTAGACGTTGTCGTGGACGACGGCCCGGTGCAGGAAGGCACCCTCGCGCACGACCGCGTTGTTGCCGAGGACGGTGTACTCGCGCAGCTCGGCGCCCGCCTCGACCTTGGCGTAGTCGCCGATGAGCAGCGGGCCCTTGAGCACCGCGTCGGGGTCGACGGAGGCCGACTCGGCGACCCAGACGCCCGGCGACAGCTCGAAGCCGCCGATGTCCAGCCTGACCTTGCCGGACAGGGCGTCGGCCTGGGCCTTGAGGTAGCTCTCGTGGGTGCCGACGTCCTCCCAGTAGCCGTCGGCGACGTAGCCGAAGATGGGGGCGCCGCTCTCCAGCAGGCGGGGGAAGACGTCGGAGGACCAGTCCACGGGCTCTCCGGAGGCCACGTGGTCGAGGACCTCGGGCTCCATGACGTACACGCCGGTGTTGACGGTGTCGGAGAAGACCTGGCCCCACGTGGGCTTCTCCAGGAAGCGCTGCACGCGGCCGGCCTCGTCGATGATGACGATCCCGAACTCCAGCGGATTCGGCACCCGCTTCAGCCCGATGGTAATGAGCGCGCCATTTTCCCGGTGAAAACGCACCATATCCGACAAATCAATGTCGGTGAGGGCGTCGCCGGAGATCACCAGGAAACGGTCGTCCCGGAGGCGGTCGGCGGCGTTCTTGACGCTGCCCGCGGTGCCCAGCGGGACGTCCTCGGTGGCGTACTGCAGGCTCATCCCCAGTTCGTCGCCGTCACCGAAGTAATTGCGCACGAGCGCGGCGAGGAACTGCAGCGTCACCACCGTCTCGGTCACACCGTGCCGCTTGAGCAGGCGCAGCACATGCTCCATGATCGGCCGGTTGACCACCGGAAGCAGCGGCTTGGGCTGGTTGGCGGTCATCGGTCGCAGCCGAGTGCCCTCCCCGCCCGCCATGACGACCGCCTTCACCCGATCACTCCTTTGTGGTCGCAGTCACGAGCCGGCGTACCTGAACGACGTACAACACGCCCGCCCACCAGTACAGACCTGTTCCCCATACGGCGAAGGCCCATCCCGTGACGCGCGCCATCTCGGCATACCACCCCGTGTGGGAGGCGAGGAAGAGGAGCGGGAAGGCGTACATGAGATTGAACATGGCGGCCTTGCCCAGGAAATGCACCTGAAGTGCCCGGTAACGGTGTTTACGGAGTACGGGGATGAAACAGGCGACGAAGAGCTCGCGGGCCAGGATCAGGGCGACCAGCCACCACGGGATGATGCCGCGCACCAGCAGCGCCAGGATGGTCGAGAACACGTACAGCTTGTCGGCGGCCGGGTCGATGATCCGGCCGAGCCTGCTGGTCTGGTTGAACGCGCGGGCGATCTTGCCGTCGAGCCAGTCGGTGAACCCCGCCACCGCCAGGACGGCGATGGCCCACCCGTCCGCCTCCGGGCCGAGGACCAGCCAGAGGAAGACGGGCACGCCGAGGAGTCGCAGGAAGCTCAGCAGGTTGGGGACCGTCCAGATGCGGTCCTCGGCGGAAGTTTCGCTCACGGTGCAGACCCTACTGCGTCGTAACCGCTCGGCAGCGGGCCCCTCAGAGGCGCAGGAAGGCGTGGGTGCGGCCGATCGTCGTGAAGCCCAGCCGCGCGTAGAAGTCCTTGGGCCAGTCCTCCTCGGCGGCCATCAGGAAGATCGGCTCGCAGCCGGCCGCCTCGGCGAGCAGGGCGCGCACGAGGGCGCGGGCGTGGCCCCGGCCCCGGTGGCGGGTGCCGGTGTGGACGCTCTCGATCTGGGCGACGCCGTCCTGGACGTACAGCTCGGCGCGGGCCGCGATCTCGCCGCCGCCGGCGCGCACCCCGCGGAAGCGCACCACGTCGGCGCCGCGCCGCCGTTCCTCCACGCGGGCCGCGAGCTGCTCGACGGAGTCGTCGGGGATGTTGGGGAGGGCCTCGCGCCAGTCGTGGCGCAGGACGGGCAGCAGCTCCTCCAGCGTCAGCTCCTCGGCCCGCGGCGCGTCCGCGGGCGGGACGCCCCGGAAGGCCATGACGACGTTGGTCTCGTGGTCGTAGCCCGCCGCGGCGAAGGCAGGGGCGTACGCGGCGCCGAGGGCGTCGTCGTCCACGCACACGTAGCGGTGCCGGCGCCCGGCCAGCGCCTCGTCGGCGGCCCGCAGCACCTCCTCCGCCGGGACGGCGTCGCCTGGTCGCCCGGGGGCGGGGACGACGAGGCGGTTGTCGTCGTGGGAGGCGGGGTAGCGGTCGTTCAGCACGGCGAAGCCGCCGGGCACGGCTGCCACCCGGCCGGCCTTGCGGCGCAGGAACGCGTGCGTGAAGGCGAGGATCCGCGCCAGCTCACGGTCCGGCGCCGTGGCCGCAGCCGGGGCCGCCGCTCCGGTTCGCGGGACGCCGGGGACGCGCGGGTCCCGCCCGGCTCCTGGCGCGCGCGGGTCGTCGGCCGCGGCCGGGCCGGGGGCGGGGTGGGTGGTCACCGGGCGCCCCGGGCCGCGGCGACGAAGTCGCGGATCAGGCCCGCGTCCTTGACGCCGGGCGCCACCTCGACGCCGCTCGACACGTCCACCCCCCAGGGCCGGGCCGCCTCGATCGCGGTGGCCACGTTCGCCGGGTCGAGGCCGCCCGCCAGCAGCCAGCGGCCCGAGGGGCGGCCGCGCACGGCCGCCCAGTCCCACGGCTCGCCCGAGCCGGGGCGGGGCGCGTCGACGATGAGCAGGTCCTCGTCGTAGGCGCCGCACCGCAGGTCGGCCTCGGCGTCCACGGCCCGCACCAGGCTCAGCCCGAGATCCTTCAGCGCCGTGAAGTCGGCGTGCGGGTGGTGCCCGTGCAGCTGCACGGCCCGCAGGCCGGCGGCGAGGGTCGCCGCGCGCACCTGAGCGGGGTCCTCGCCGCGGAAGACCCCCACGGTGAGCACATGGCCGGGCACCAGCGCGGCCAGCTCCGCCGCCCGCTCGGGGGTGACCTGGCGCGGGCTGCGGGTCAGCACGAACCCGATGGCGTCGGCGCCCGCCTCGACGGCCGTCTCCACGTGGCCGGGCTCGCTGAGCCCGCAGATCTTCACATGCACACGGTCGAGGTTAGCGGCGAACGCCCGCCCGCGGAGACCAGGTCCAGACGAGCATGGCCGTGATCAGCCCGAACAGGACGACCCCGTTCGGCACGTGGGCGCCGAGCCAGAGCCAGGTGACATGCTGGGCCATGCCGACGACCAGCAGCGCCACGCTCGCCAGCGCGGGCCAGCCCGCCCCGCGTCCCGGCCGCCAGACGAGCACGGCGAGGACGACCTGCACGAGCGCGACGAGATGGACGACCATCCCGGCCATGACGTGGGCCTCGCGCATCGCCTCGCCGGCGCCGACCGCCTGGCCGGCCAGCGAGGCGGCGACGAGGAGGGACGCCGCCTGGGCGACGACGACGATGCGCAGCCCGTACAGCAGCCCGGCGGACACCTGCCCGGACTGGCGGGGCGCGGCCGCGGCCACGGTCTCCTGCATTGATGTGGTCCTTCCTGGAGATGTGAGGGATCCACATGCTGGCGGCCGGGGTCGCGGGCGGTCGTCAGCCTGCCGGGTTATTCGCGGGTCCGCCCCCGGGATGACGTGGGGGGCGCACGGGACGGAAGGAGGCGTCCACCAGGCCCATCCGGTGGGCGACGACGGCCGCCTGGATGCGGTTGCGCAGCCCGAGCTTGTCCATGGCGGCCCCGACGTGGGTCTTGACCGTGGTCACGCCGACGTGCAGCCGTTCGGCGATCTCGGCGTTGGACAGGCCGGTGCCGACGAGGGCGAGGACCTCCAGCTCGCGTTCGGTCAGACCGGACGGCGGGGGCGCGGCGGCGCGGTCGCCGGCGGCGAGGAAGCCCTCGACGACGCGGCGCAGCACGGACGGGGCGAGGAGCTGCTCGCCGGCGGCGGCCTTGCGCACGGCGTCCACCATGCGTTCGGGCTCGTCGTCCTTGACGAGGAAGCCGACGGCGCCGGCGCGCAGGGCGGCGTGCACGTTGGCGTCCTCGGCGAACGTGGTCAGCACGACGATCCTGGCGGCGGGACGGGCGGCCAGGACGCGGCGGATGGCCTCCAGGCCGTCCACGCGGGGCATCCGCAGGTCCATGAGGATGACGTCGGGCACGTGGCGCTCGGCCTGGCGGACCGCCTCGGCCCCGTCGTGCGCCTCGGCGACGACCTCCATGTCGCCCGCGGCCTGCAGCAGCATCCGCACGCCGGCGCGGACCAGCGCCTGGTCGTCGGCGACGAGCACGCGGATCACGCGGCCCCCTCGCCGGGCACGGCCCCGCCCGCGCCGCGCACCGGGCCGCCGCCCCGGCCCTCCCTGCCCGCGTCGCGCACCGGGCCGCCGCCGTCGACGGGGTCGCCGCCGGGTCCGGGCCGGGCGGCCTCCTGGGGCGCGCTCTCGCAGCCGAAGAACGTGGACAGGCCACCGGAGGAGGGCGGCGCGGACGCGGCGGGCGCGCCGGGGAGGGTGGCGGTGAGGAGCCAGCCGCCGTCCTCGCGCGGCCCGGCCGTCAGCGTGCCGCCCAGCGCGCGCACCCGCTCCCGCATGCCCGGCAGCCCGCTGCCCGAGGACGGCAGGCGCTCGACGGGCGCCGGCGGGCGGCCGTTGGCGATCTCGACGGCCAGCCCCTTGCCGCGGGCGGTGACGGCCACCACGGCCTCCGTGCCGGGTCCGGCGTGTTTGAGCACGTTGGTGAGCCCTTCCTGGACGATGCGGGCGGCGGAGGCGCGGGCCACCAGCGGCGCCCGGCCGGTGTCCGGGTCCAGGCGAAGCTCCACGAGGAGGCCGGCGGCGGCCATCCTCTCAGCTGACTCGCGCATCACGTCGGCGGGGTCGGCGAGCAGACCGGGCCGGGCGCCGGGGTCGCGCAGCACGTCGAGCAGCCCGCGCAGGTCCTCCAGCACCTGATGGCCGGTGTCGCGGATGTCGGTCAGCGCGTCGGCGACCGGGCCCCGGGGCGCGGCGTAGCGGGCGGCGCCGGCCCGCAGCACCATGGCGCCGACGTGGTGGGCGACGATGTCGTGCACCTCGCGGGCGATCCGTTCGCGCTCGGCGAGCTGGTCGGCGCGTACCTGGGCGAGGGCGAGGCGCGCGGACTCCTCGGCGCGCAGCCGCTCGGCGGCGGCCGCGCTGTGCCTGGCGCCGAGATAGCGGCCGATCGCGATGGGCGCCACGACCAAGAGCATGAGGACGGCGACGCGGAACGGGGTGACCTCGGTCTGGGAGTCGACCACGGCGACGGAGGCGAGCACGCACCCGGCCGCGTACGCCACCGCGGTCCAGGTCCAGGACGCGACCCGCAGCGCGAACACGCCGAGCGCGATCATGGTGAGGACGAGACAGGAGTTGACCGCCTGCTGGAGGTACTGGTCGGCGGCCAGGAGCAGCAGGCCCTGCAGGATGAGGACCATGCCGGGCAGGCGGCGGGCCACGCCGAGCGACAGGCCGCCGCACACCGCGAGCAGCCCGACGACCCACACCGGCGGGCTCCCCTGTCCCCAGGAGCTCCACGTGCTGAGGACCCCGATGGTCACCCCGGCGCCGGCGAGCAGCACGTCGGGGGTGAGGTCGTGCGGCTCGAAGCGGCTCGTACGGCTGCGCAGGTAGCCGCCGACCAGGGCGGGGAAGCCGGGCACGAGCACCGCGTACATCCAGGAGTTGGAGGTGAACGCGATGCCCGGGTCGGCCATGTTGATCCCGGAGGCGAGGATCGCCGCGCCCACGGACAGGGCCGCGGCGCGCGGCCGGCAGCGGAAGGCGGCGTTGCCGACGGCGACGCAGAGGAGGATCTGCGCCGTGTTGGAGGTGTACGAGCCCACCTGGTCGGTGAAGGCGAGCAACGCCGCCATGGACAGGGCCGCCCCCATCGGTCTGCTCCGCAGGAGCCCCATGGGCAGGCCGACCAGCACCGCCATGGGCACCGTCATGGAGGGGGGCAGCAGGCCGAACCCTCCCGCCTTGCCCGACAGGAGCAGGTCGAACACGGTCCCCGAGACCGCCAGCAGCGCATCCAGCGCCACGCCACGCCAACGCATGTCCTGCAAACTATCCGGACGCACCCCGTGTCCCGATCCTCCGGACGGAGGACCCGGCCTCCTCCAAGTGGCCGGATCCGCGTCCGTCCGGCGGATCAGCCGGCCCGCCGGGCGCCCCTACGGTCGGGGCATGGCTCACGACAGCGCGTTGTTCTTCGGTCAGTTCCTGCGCGACCCGATCAGGGTCGGCGCGTTCGCTCCCAGCTCGTGGCGGCTGGCGCGGTCGGTCTGCGCTCCGGTGCCCGAGCGGGGCGAGCCGGTGGTGGTGGAGCTGGGGCCGGGGACGGGGCCGTTCACCGTGGAGATCCAGCGGCGGCTGGCCGGTCGCGGGCGGCACCTGGCGGTGGAGCTGAACGCGCCCATGGCGGCGCTGCTGGCGGCCCGCTTCCCCCGGGTGGACGTGGTGCACGGCGACGCGGCGGAGCTGTCGGGGCTGCTCGCCGATCGGGGGCTGGGCCGGGCGGACGTGGTGGTGAGCGGCCTGCCCTGGGCGGCGTTCCCGGCCGCGTTGCAGCACCGCCTGATGGAGGCGGTCGTCTCGGCGATGAGCCCGGCCGGCGCCTTCACGACGTTCTCGTACGTGCACGCGATCCCGCTGGGCTCGGCCCGGCGGTTCCGGGCGCTGCTGGCCGAGCGGTTCGAGGAGGTGGTGCCGAGCCGCACCGTGTGGCGGAACGCGCCGCCGGCGTTCGTCTTCCACGCCCGCCGCCCCCGCGCCTGACGCCACCCCGCCCCACGAGCACGCGGAACGTCGCCCCACGGGAGCGCGGCACACCGCCCCAGCGCGGACGCCCGCCCGGCGGTCCGGAGCGGGGAGAGCTCGGTCTCAACCCTCCCACGCCACCGGCGGCGGGCCGTCCCCCGGCCGCCGCCGGTCACGGCATGCGCGTGGCCGGTGCGCATCACCGTGCCGGGTCGCGGGCCGCCTGCCGCGGGGCGTCCTCCGGGGCGGCGTTCTCGGCCCCGTCGGACAGACCCCTTGTCTTCTCGCGCCGGCGCTGCGGCAGGTCGGCGGCCTCCTCGGCGTGTACGAGGCTGCGCCTACCCACCAGCATCCGGACCTCACCTGATCAGGAGAAGGACGGCGGCCGTTTCTCGCGCAGCGCCCGTACGCCCTCGGCCACGTCGGGTCCGGTGAAGCCCAGGAACTCCATCGCCAGCGAGGCGTCGAAGGAGGGCCCGGCCAGGCGCAGCCAGTTGTTCAGGGCGTACTTGGTGAGCCTGATCGCCTCCTGGGACCCGCCGGCCAGCCGGACGGCGACGTCGAGCGCGGTCTCGTGCACCCGGTCGTCGTCGACGCACAGGCCGACCAGGCCCATGCGTTCGGCCTGCTCTCCCGTGACGGCCTCGCACAGCAGCAGGTGGTACTTGGCCTTGGCCAGCCCGCACAGCAGCGGCCAGACGATCGCGGCGTGGTCGCCCGCGGCGACGCCGAGCCGGGTGTGGCCGTCGATGATCCGGGCGGTGCGCCCGGCGACGGAGACGTCGGCGAGCAGCGCCACGGCGAGCCCGGCCCCCACCGCGGGGCCCACGATGGCGGAGACGACCGGCTTGGAGCAGTTGACGACGTTGTAGACGATGTCGCGGGCCTCGGCGAACACCCGCATCCGGACGGCGTGGTCGCGCGTCATCTCCTCGATCATGGACAGGTCGCCGCCGGCGGAGAACGCCGCCCCCTCTCCCGTGACGAGGACGGCGCGGACGGCGTCGTCGCGGTCGGCGTCGCGCCAGATGGCCGCGAGCTCGCGGTGGCCGGTCGTGTCGACGGCGTTGAGCCGGCGCGGCTCGCTGATCGTGACGCGCAGCACGCCGTCGGCCGGCATGTCGACGCGCAGCCGCTCGTACGCCTCGTAGCCGGGAACGGTCACGGGGCCTCCCTCCGCTCAAGACAGCCCCGTCCGGTCACGGGACCTCACTGCGTCCATGACGGCCCTCGACGGTCACGAGCCCTCCTGCCGGCCGAAGGCGGCGCGCAGGCGGCGGGCGACCAGCTCGCGGGCCTGCACCGCCTGGTCGAACAGGCCGGGGAAGGAGCAGAAGCCGTGGACCGCCCCGTCGTAGCGGACCACCTCGGCGGGCACCCCCGCCGCGGCCAGGCGCTCGCCGTAGCGCTCGGCCTCGTCGCGCAGCACGTCGTACTCGGCGGTGACGACGGTGGCGGGCGGCAGGCCGGCGACCGACGGGAGCCGCAGCGGCGACAGGCGCGGGTCGGCGGGGTCGGCGCCCGGCGCGTACTGCCGGGCGAACCACGCCATCTCGGCGGCGTCCAGCCCGAAGCCCCGCCCGTACTCCGCGTAGCTCGGCGAGTCCATGGCCAGGTCGAGGACCGGGGTGACGAGCGCCTGGTGGACGAGCGTGAGCCCGGCGTCGCGGGCCTGCCAGGCGGCGACGGCGGCCAGGTTGCCGCCGGCGCTGACGCCGGTCACCGCGACGGAGCCGTCGCACTGGTAGAACGCGGGCCGGGCGAAGACGTCGCGCACGACGGTCCAGGCGTCGTCGGCCGCGGCCGGGAAGGGGTGCTCGGGGGCCAGCCGGTAGCCGGCGGAGACGACCACGGCTCCGGTGCGCAGGGCGAGGTCGCGGCCGGTGGCGTCGTCGCGCTTGACGCCGCCGAAGACCCAGCCGCCGCCGTGGAAGGACACGAGCACCGGCAGCGGCCCGTCGCCGCGGTCGGCCCGGTAGATCCGGATGGGCACGCCCTCGGCGGTCTCGTCGCGGACGGAGGCGAGGCGGGTGAGGGGGCCGCGGTGCGCGGCCATCGGGTCGGCCGCCCGCGCCTCGCGGATGGCGGCGAGGTCGAGGGCGTCGAGGCCGCCGCCGTCGTCCGGGCGGTAGCGCTCCAGGAAGTCGCGCGCCTGAGGGTTCAGCGGCATGCTCGGAGCCTAGCGGGCCGCCTCGACGAGCGCACCGAACAGCCCGGCGCCGGTGCCGGGTTCGGGATGGCGCTCGGGATGCCGTTCGGGATGCCGTTCGGGATGCCACTGCACGCCCACGGCGAACCGGTGGCCCTGCAGCTCGACGGCCTCGACGATCTGGTCCTCGGCCCAGGCGACGGCCAGCAGCCCCGAGCCGAGCCGGCGCACGGACTGCACGTGCGGCGCGATCACCTCGACGCGCTCCCCCACGGCCTTGCCGAGCTTGCTCGACACGCTGACCTGGATCGTGTGGGGGACGCCCGGCTCGCCGTGGCGGTCGTGGCCGAGCGTGTCGGGCAGCCAGGGGATGAGGGTGCCGCCCTGGGCGACGTTGAGCACGTGCATGCCGCGGGCGACGGCCAGGATCGGCAGGCCGGCCTGGACGGCGGCGCGGGCCAGCGCCAGCTCGTAGCGGTCGCGGTGGGCCTGCGGCGCCGGGAGGCGGGCGTCCTGCCGCTCGCCGTAGGCGTCGGCGCCGACCTCGGCGCCTCCGGCCAGCACCAGGCCGCGCAGGCCGCGGACGTGGTCGGCGGCGGTGGCGGGCGACAGGGGCGGCAGCAGCACGGGAGCGCCGCCGGCCCGCTCGACCGCCCTGGCGTAGGCGGGGGGCGACAGGACCGCCTCCCGCACCCAGTCCCCCCAGCGGGCGGCCTCGAAGTAGGCGGTGATGCCGATCAGCGGTCGGGCCATGCGATCTCCAGGTGCGAGCAGGAGTCGGGACGGCCGCCCGGCGGTGCGGTGGCCGCGAGGCCATCATGGCGCACGGCCTTTCGCTCACGGCACCCCCGCGGCGAGATGTCCCCCGCGGACTCCCCGGCCGCGATTCTCGACAAATCACGAAACAGCCGGAAAACGCGAATGAAAGGCATATTCACGTTTCGCGACCGAAATGCGCTCTCTCTTGACCGCGATGAATAACAGTACCGTCACGCATAGTTCGGGTTCGCACCGTATCGGCGCGAAACGGTTGTGACGTCCATGTGGTGGTGTAAGACTCGATTTCCGAGCGATCGGCCGCGCCGGGGTCGCGCCGGACGCTCGTCACCCGGAGCCGTCAGGAGGTGGATCGACACGACCGGAATGCGATTCCGGTCCATGGGGTGGGGTTGATGTGGCAATGTCGTTGAATCCGCGCCTGGTAAAAGAGAGCTTCTCCGTCATCGAACCGGTGGCCGGCAAGGCGGCCGCCTACTTCTACGGCCGGCTGTTCGCCGAGAACCCGCACCTGCGCTGCATGTTCCCGCCGGGCATGGACGTGCAGCGCGACCGGCTCTTCAGCGCGCTGACCCGCATCGTGTGGAGTCTCGACAGCCCGGACAGCATGGCCTCCTTCCTGGGCCAGCTCGGGCGCGACCACCGCAAGTACGGCGTGCTCCCCGAGCACTACGGCGCGATCGGGCGGGCGCTGCTGGCCACCGTCCGCCGTTTCGCCGCCGACGTCTGGACCGACGAGATCGAGGCGGCCTGGGTGGCCGCCTACAACGCCGCGGCCGAGCTGATGATGCGGGCGGCCCAGGAGGAGGCCGGGGTGTCGCCCGCCTGGTGGGTGGCGGAGGTGGTCGACCACGAGCGCCGCACGCCCGACATCGCGGTGGTCACGGTGCGGCCCACCCAGCGCCTGCCGTTCACGGCCGGGCAGTACGTCAGCGTGCAGACCGCGCGCTGGCCGCGCGTGTGGCGGCCGTTCTCCATCGCCAACGCGCCGCGTCCCGACAACACGCTGCGCCTGCACGTCCGCTCCGTGCCCGGCGGATGGGTCTCGACCACGCTCGCCCGCGACACCCGCATCGGCGACGCCATCATGCTGGGCCCGCCGATGGGCACGATGGCGCCGCCCGAGCCCGGCTCCCGGGACGTGCTGTGCGTGGCGGGCGGCACGGGGCTGGCCCCGCTGAAGGCGATCATCGAGCAGATCATCGCCTCCGGCCGCCGCCCCGGCATCCACCTGCTGTACGGCGCGCGGACCGCGGCCGAGCTGTACGACCTGCCGGACCTGCTCAGGATGGAGTCGGCGTTCCCGTGGCTGCGCGTGGTGCCCGTGGTGTCCGGTGACCCGGCCTACGACGGGATGCGCGGCCGGCTGCCGGAGGTGACGCAGCGCTTCCACTCGTGGGCCGAGCACGAGGTGTACGTGTGCGGGCCGGCGGCCATGGTCGGCGAGACGGTCCGCCGGCTGCAGGAGGACGGGGTGCCGCCGGCCCGCATCCACCGGGACGTCACCCACGACGAGCGCTGACCGCCGCGCACGGGGCCGCGGCCGGGCTCAGGCCGTGGCGGCGGGCCGGCCGAAGGCCGCCGCGGTCTCCTCGTCGCCCGGCCAGAACGTCTCGATGGCCAGCTCGGACACCGTGACGTCCATGGGCGTGCCGAAGGTGGCGATCGTGGTGAACATGGACAGGATCGTGTCGCCGTGGCGGATGCGCAGCGGCAGCAGGATGTCGGCCGGGCCGGGCACGTGCGCGACGTTGAGCTCCACGCCGGGGTAGGTGTAGGAGGCCAGCTCGTCGTGCAGCTCGGCCAGCGCGCCGTGCCCGGACGCCTCGGCCTGGCGGCGGAGCTGGTTCAGCAGGTACGCGCGGACCTCGGCGAGGTTGACCAGCCGCCCGCCCATGGCGTCGGGGTGCAGCGACAGGCGCATCACGTTGACCGGCTCCTGGAGCAGCTCGGCGGGCACCCCCTCCATGAACATGCCGGCGGCGGAGTTGGCCGCGACCAGGTTCCAGCCGGCGTCCACGACCAGCGCCGGGTACGGCTCGTGCCCGGCGAGGATCCGGTCGAGGGCCCGGCGCACCGCGGCCATCTCGGGCGCCCGCACCTCCCGCTCGGGGAACACCGGCGCGAAGCCGGCCGCGACCAGCAGCCGGTTGCGGTGCCGCAGCGGCACCTCCAGCTCCTCCGCGAGCCTCATCACCATCTCGCGGCTCGGCCGGGCCCGGCCGGTCTCCAGGAAACTGACGTGCCGCGCCGACACGTCGGCCTCGATGGCCAGGTCGAGCTGGCTCACCCGGCGTCGCTGGCGCCAGGCTCGCAGCAGGTCTCCGAAGGTCTCCTCATGCTCTACGGCAAGTGCTCCCATGGCGCAAACGCTACGGCACCGCAGGGAAGGACCGCGATGACGTGGGAGGTAAGGGCGGCTAGTACGACTGGAGCTCGATGAGGGTGCCCTCGGGGTCGCGCAGATGGGCGGTGCGCAGGGTGGGCCCCCAGGCGGGGCGGTCCTGGGGCGGCGCGACGAGCCGGGCCCCGTGACCGGTCAGGCACGCGGCGGCGGCCTCGACGTCGTCCACGCGCATGACCAGCATGGCCGCGTCCTGGGCCGCCGCGCTCTCCGGGAGGCCGGCGGTGCCGACGGCCGCGCTGACGGCGGCGCGGCCGAACAGGACGAGCCCGGCCTGCCCCTCGACGTCCCAGTTGGCGTAGCCGGCCTCGGGGATGACCTTGACCGGCTCCACGCCGTGCAGGTCGCGCATGACGGCCTGGTAGAAGGCCACCGCGGCGGGGAAGTCGCGGACGAGCAGGCGGGGGTAGAGGGCGTCCATCATGCTCCTGAATAGTTGGTGCTCACCAATGATTGGTGAAACCCTACACTAGGGAGCCATGGAGCCGCCGCCGACCCTGCTCGGGATCACGACGTTCGTGCTGCACAAGGTCGCGGTCGCCGCCCGGCGCGCCCTGGCCGCGCGGCTGGCCGAGGAGGCCGGGCTCAGCCTGTGGCGGTTCGCGGCGCTGGCGGCGCTCGCCGACCACGGGCCCGCGGCGCAGCGCGAGCTCGGCGCCCGGCTCGGGCTCGACCCGAGCGACATGGCGCGGCTGATGGACGGCCTGGTCGAGGACGGACTGGCCACGCGCGAGCGCGACCCGGGCGACCGGCGGCGCTACCGCGCCTCGCTCAGCGACGCCGGCCGGGCGGCGCTCGGCCGGGGCCGGGCCGTGGTCGCGGCCGTGGAGGAGCAGACGCTGGCCCCGCTGACGGCCGCCGAGCGCGCCACGTTGCACGACCTGGCCGGCCGGATCTTCCGCGCCGAGCCGCCCACGGCCCGGCGCGACCGTCCCGGCCTCACCTGACCCCTCCCGGCCTGGCGGGGCCGATGTCTCACGGGCCCGCCGGGCTCACCGCGTCGAAGTCGACCAGCAGGTGCCGGGGGCCGCGCAGCGTGGCGCTGGGCCGGTAGGGCGGCGGGTCCTCCACCAGCCGCGGGTTGACCAGCCGGTTCACCAGCTGCTGCAGGGCGATCTGCCCCTCCAGCCGTGCCAGCGCCGCGCCGAAGCAGTAGTGGATCCCGCCGCCGAAGCCCAGGTGCTCGCTGTAGCGGCGGTCCGGGTCGAAGGTGTCGGGATGGCTCACGTGCGCCGGGTCCCGGCTGCCCGAGGCGAGGACGAGGACGACCGGCGCGCCCGCCGGGATCGTCGTCCCCGCGATCGGGATGTCGGCCAGCGCCACCCGCGACGACAGGAAGTGGACCGGCGGCTCGTACCGCAGCAGTTCCTCCACCGTGGTGACGATCAGGTCCGGCTCGGCGCGCAGCCGCTTGATCAGCTCGGGGTGGCGCAGCAGCGTGAGCATGCCGTTGGTGATGAGGTTGACCGTGGTCTCGTGGCCGGCGATGAGCAGCAGCGCGGACGTGGCGATCACCTCGACCGGGGACATCCTGCCCTCCGGCCCCTCGTAGGTGACCAGGCCCGACAGCAGGTCGTCGCCCGGCGCGTCCCTGCGCGCCGCGGCCAGGTCGGCCAGGTACGTCTGGAGCTTGGAGACCGCCTCGGCCCGCGCCTGCTCGCGCTCGGCCCGGTCCTCCTCGCCGGGGCCGAGGGACTCGACGACCGCGTCGGCCCAGGCGTGGAAGCGCGGCTCGTCCTCCCGGGGCACGCCGAGCAGCCGGCAGATCACCGTGACGGGCAGCGGGTAGGCGACCTCGTCCACGAGGTCCGCGCGGGTGTGCCCGGTCAGGCCGTCGATGAGCTCGGTGGTGACCGCCAGCATCTCCGGGCGCAGCGCCTCGACGCGTCCGGCGCTGTGCGGCGGCCCGAAGTGGCGCACCGCCAGCCGCCGCAGCCGGTCGTGCTCGGGCGGGTCGGTGGCGATGAACGAGACCCCGCCCATCCCGTCGGCCACGTCCCCCTCGGGCCGGTGGGCGAGGTTGCGGCGGTCGGAGCTGATCCGCGGGTCGTGCAGCAGCTCCACGATCTCCCGGTACGTGCTGACGACCCAGGTGCCGTCCTCGCGCCGGAAGACCGGCGTCTCGCGCAGCTCGGCGTACAGCGGGTACGGGTCGGCGCGGGCGGCGGGGTCGAGGATCTGCCGGAAGACGTCATCGGATGCCATGGCGGTCCCTCCTGGGCCTGTGGCGTGCGGGCGTGGGCGTGCGGGGCCCGGGTGCGGGAGGCGCGGACGCACGGGACAGGGCGGTACGGGGCCCCGGTGCGGCGGGCGCGGACACGGTCACAGCTCGCCGTACAGGAGCGAGGCGCTGCGCTCGGCCGGGTCGTGGCCGGTCACCACGACGGTCGCGCCCTCGCCGGCGAGGGCGCGCTCGGGCACCTCCGCCGGCCCGGGCCCCGTGTCCCGCCGCATGTCCACGTGCCGGAAGTCCGGCGGGAACGGCGCGGCCCGCTCGATGAGCCGCTGGTAGAACTCCAGCCAGATCGCCTGGTCGAAGGTGACCGCGGCGGTGATCCGGCCCTTGTAGCCGTACACGGCGACGAAGCGGCGCGCGGACACCGAGCCCTGCGTGACGACGAGCTGGTCGGCGAGCGTGGGCACGCCCACCGACTTGATGTTGACCCCGAACTGGCTGGACCAGAACACCGGCAGCGACAGGTGCGGCCAGCGGTGGGCCTGGTCGCTGACCATGTTGTGGGCGGCCACCTCGGCCTGGGCCACGGCGTTGCCCCAGTGCTCCAGCGCCATGAACTGGTAGTGGAAGACCGGGTGCGGGAAGCGGGCGATGTCGCCGGCCACGAACACGTCGTCGGTGACCAGGCCGTTGACGTCCACGGCGCGGCACCCGGCGTCGCAGGCCACCCCCCAGGGGCCGGCGGCCAGCCCGGAGCCGCGCAGCCACTCCACGTTGCGCACGGCGCCGAGCGCCACCACCGCCACCTGGGCCTCGACCGTGCTCCCGTCGGACAGGCGGGCCCGGCGCAGCCGCCCGGCGCCGTCGCCCTCCAGGGAGCTGACGGTCACGCCGCAGCGCAGGTCCACGCCGTGGTCGCGCTGGATGTCACCGGCGATCCGGCCGATGACGCCGCCCAGCGCGCCGACGAGCGGGGCGGGCCCGCGCTCGACGAGCGTCACCGGCAGGCCCAGCTCCCGGCAGGCCGAGGCGACCTCCGACCCGGTGAACCCGCCGCCGATGACGAGCACCCGCTCCGGGCCGGCGGCCAGCGCCTCGCGCAGGCCGGTGGCGTCCTCCAGCGTGCGCAGGACGTGGACGCCCTCCAGGGCCGCCTCGGCCTCGTGCGGCCAGGGGCGGGCGCGGGTGCCCGTGGCGATCAGCACCCGGTCGAAGGCCACCTCGCGGCCGTCGGCCAGGCGTACGGTCTTGGTGGACAGGTCCAGGCCCGTGGCCGGGTTGCCGGGGATCCACTCGGCCTCGACCTCGCGCAGGCGGGGCAGCCGGGCGTGCGCGGCCGGCACGCGGCGGGTGAGGATCTGCTTGGACAGCGGCGGCCGGTCGTACGGCTCGTGCGTCTCCTCGCCGATCACGGTCAGCCGGCCGGTGAAGCCCTCGCGGCGCAGCACCCCGGCCGCCCGGCCGCCGGCCAGCGAGCCGCCGACGATGACGATGTGCCCGTCGCGGACGGCCCCGCCGGAGCCGTCGCCGAGCCGCCTGACCGGCGCCGTCCAGTGCCGCATCGTGTTGCGGTCGACGTGCAGGGCCTGCACCGGGCAGGCCGCGGCGGCGCGCAGGACGTGCTCGCGCTGCGCCTCGTCGGGCTCGGGGTCGTAGGCGACGGCCTCGTCGCCGTGCATCGTGAAGACCTCCGGCGCGAGGTAGGCGCACTGGCCGTACCCCTGGCAGCGCGTGAGATCGATGACCACCCTCACGGGACACTCCCCCCTGTCGTCAGGTGGCCCGGGACTCCCCCGCCGGGCACGCCTCACCGGCCAGGGACCTACCCCGCGCGCGTCGCCGCGTAGCGCGCGCCCGCTGCCAGGTTGCGCAAAGCCGCAGCTCACCCGGCGTCCGGCCGCCGTGCTGTCACGCCGTGAGCACGGTCCGGCCGCGAATCCCCCACTCTCCGGCGGCCCCGGCGGCGGCGTGGCACGATGGCCCGGAGAGGCACGGGAGCGATGGGAGTCTGCGATGACTGACGCGATGCTGGCGATCGGCACCCGCAAGGGGCTTTTCCTCGCCCGCTCGGCCGGCGGCGGCCCGTTCGAGGTGCAGCCGATCCGCTTCTCCACGGTCGGGGTCCCGTCGGTGGCCATCGACACGCGCGGCCCCTCCCCGCGGCTGCTGGCCGGCATCGAGTACGGCCACTTCGGCCCGTCGGTGATGTACTCCGACGACCTCGGCGAGACCTGGCAGGAGGCGTCCCGCCCGCCGATCGCGTTCCCGGACAAGACCGGCGCGACGCTGACCCGCGTGTGGCAGCTCCTGCCGTCGCCGTCGGAGCCCGGCGTGGTGTGGGCCGGGGCGGAGCCGGCCGCGCTGTTCCGCTCGGAGGACGGCGGCGTCACCTACGAGCTGGTGGAGGGCCTGTGGGAGCATCCGCACCGGCCGCGCTGGCAGCCGGGCGGCGGCGGGCTGTGCCTGCACACGATCGTCGCCCACCCGAACGACCCGCGGGTGATGGGCGTGGCCGTGTCGGCGGCCGGGTTCTACCGCACCTCCGACGGCGGCGTGTCGTGGGAGGCGGCCAACCAGGGCATCCGGGCGCCGTTCCTGCCCGAGGGGCAGCAGTATCCGGAGTTCGGCCAGTGCGTGCACAAGGTGGCGCTGCACCCGTCGCGGCCCGACCGGCTGTTCCTGCAGCACCACTTCGGCGTCTACCGCAGCGACGACTTCGGCGGCGCCTGGGAGGGGATCGGCGCGTCGCTGCCGTCCGACTTCGGCTTCCCCGTGGTGGTCGATCCGCGCCGTCCCGACACGGTGTACGTGCTGCCGCTCCAGGCCGACATCGACCGGACCCCCGTGGAGCACCGTCTGCGGGTCTTCCGCTCCGACGACGCCGGCGGCACGTGGCGGCCCTTCGACCACGGCCTGCCCGAGCCGCCGGTCCACGCCTCGGTGCTGCGTGACGCGATGACCGCCTCTGAGGCGGGCGTGTTCTTCGGCACCCGCGACGGCGAGGTGTACGCCTCCACCGACGGCGGCGAGAGCTGGAGCGTGGTGGCCCGGCACCTGCCGGACGTCCTGACGGTCCGCGCGGCGGTGCTGTAGGACATGGCTGCCCGGCGGGCCAGACCCGTGACCATGGTCGTGTTCGTGCTGCCCGGCTCGCTGCGGCGCTGGGTGAGCGGCAGGAGCGAGGTGAAGGTGTTCGCGGTCGCGGCGGACACCGACACCTCGCCCACGCTGGGGTCGGCGCTCGACATGCTGCGCCGTACGCACCCGCTGCTGGAGGAGCGGCTGCGCGACGACTACGGGCGGATCCGCCGCCACATCAGCATGTTCGTCTCCGGCGAGAACGCGCTGGGCCTCGGCGGCCTGGACTGCGCGCTGCCGCCGGGCGCCGAGGTGTACGTGCTGCCGAGCCTGGTCTGACCCGGCCGGAGCGGGCCGTCAGACCTTGCGCCAGCCGGGGACCCACGCGCCGTCCTCGACGACGTAGTCGCCGAACAGGGCCGGGGCCTCCTTCAGCATGAGCTCCCCGATGCGCTGGAACAGCAGCCGGATCTCCTCCTCGGCGCCGACCGCGGTGCGGGCCTCGATCGTGTGGCGCAGGGTGCGGACGTTGGCCGTCCAGACCAGGCCGGTGGCCAGCCCCTCGGGGGCGAAGCGGCGCATGAACGAGGTGCGGTGCTTCTTCTCGGAGAACGGCTTGCCCTCCTCGTCCAGCCGGAAGTGGTCGGCCATCCAGATCTGGAAGCGCTCCAGCTCCTCCAGCACGGCCGTGGCCCGCTCCATCAGCTCGGAGTCCTCGCGGGCCCAGTCGGGGAACCAGAACGGCAGCTCGTCGAGGCGGACGAAGCGCAGCGACTCCTGGGAGATGGCCACGCCGGGCCGGTGGCGGACCAGTTCGTGGGTGAGGACGCGGCTGACGTTGTGCAGCACGAAGCTGAAGCTGACGTGCTCCAGGACGGAGCCGTGGGCGCTGGCCAGGATGTTGCGCAGGTACTCGTCCTGGTTCTCGCGGATGCGGACGACGTTGGGGTTGAGCCCGGGCTCGAACGAGCGGTAGCAGAGCCGTCCGGCGAACTCGGCGAGGTTCTGCGCGTCCAGCTCACCCCGGTCGAGCCGCTCCAGCCACCGCTCGCCGCCGATCTCGCCCAGGTACCGGGCCAGCTCGTCGTAGTCGAGCTGCGGACGGGCGACGATGAAGACCTCGGGTTCGACGGTGCGCATGGCGAGCCCCCGCTCTGACGTGGGAAAGATGACGGCCCAAGCAAACCAGGTCGGGCGGCCTTGCGCGAACTCCGGGGGTGGCCTGCCGCGCGTTCGCCCGCCGGAGGGAGCCCGAGGTCAGAGCCGGTAGACGCGGCGGGCGTTGCCCGAGCCGATCATGTACGCGACGCGGGCGGCGTCGGCGGCGCTCCACTCCCCCGCCTCCAGCCGCTCCATCAGCGCCCGGCCGAGGGCGCGGCGGAACGCCACGGCGCCGAGATGGGCGGTCTCGGCCACGCCGGAGCAGCCGGAGCCGAAGAGCTGCTTGTGGAACGGCGCCAGCTCCAGCAGCTCGTCCACGACCCGCCACGCGCCGGCGCCGGTGCGGGTCAGCGCCCGCCCGACGTCCACGTGGACGTGCGGGTAGGCGGCGGCCAGGTGGGCGGCCTGCCGGTGGAACGGGTAGCAGTGCAGCAGGATCACCGGCACCCCGGCGGGCTGGAGCGCCCGCAGGAAGCCGGTCAGCAGCGCGGGGTCGGTGCGGTGCGGCGCCGCGTGCCCGGCGTCGGGGCCGGCGCCCGCGTGGAGCTGCAGGGGCAGGCCGCGCTCGCGGGCCACGTCCACGGCGGTCCACAGCAGGTGGCGCAGCGCGACGGGGTCGGCGAGCGGCTCCTTGGGGTCGGCCAGCCGCCGGCCGGCGGCGGCGATGACGGACCCGCGGCTGGGGCGGGCGGCGTCGAAGTCGAGGCCGTGCAGGTGGCCGGCGACCGTGCTCAGGCCCACGGCGCCGGCGGCGCGCGCGGCCAGCTCCTCGGCCAGCCCCTCCAGGTAGTCGGCCGAGGAGCAGGCCATCTCGGCCACGTCGTGCTCGACCTGCTCGACGCGGACGATCTCGTCGGCGGCGGCGCCGCCCTGGCGGGCCATCTCGGCGGCCGGCAGCAGGTCGTCGTCCTCCGTGCCGGTGTCGACGAGGAACGCCGCCACCCCGGCGGCCCGCAGCAGCCTGCCGTTGGCCTCGGCGGCGCCGAGCTCGGCCCGCCGGGCCAGGTAGACGGCGGGCGGCGCGTGCGGCGGCAGGTCGAGCACGGGGGCGCACCAGCGGCGCACGGCCACCCCGACGGGGGTGTCGAAGTGGGTGGTTCCGGGCGGCGCGGGCACGCCTCCGCCGATCAGCAGCTCGTACTGGGCCCGGGACAGCTCGTCGCGGCGCACGGCGTCGCAGTGGTGGTCGACCAGCGGGGCGAGCAGCGCTTCGCGCACCGTGTCGGGCAGGCCGAGGGGGAGCATGCGGAGACTCTAGGGGGTGCGGCCAGGCCGCCGCCCCCGCTTTCCCCGCCTGACCTGGAGTCCCCGGCCGGCCCGGGACGGGTCAGCGGCGGGTGAGGCGCAGGACGTTGGCGATGATCTTCGCTCCGGCGCCGCCCTCGGCCGTGAGGATCGACTCCGGGTGGAACTGCACCCCGAAGCGCCGGTTGCGGGTGTCCTCGATGGCCATGACGTTGCCGTCGGGCGTCACGGCCGTGGCCTCGAAGCCCACCACGCCGGGCCGCTTGGCGTGCAGCGAGTGGTAGCGGGCGGCGGTGAACTCCTCGGGCAGCCCCTCCAGCAGCGCGCTGTCGCCGAGCCGCGTGACCTGCCCGCGCTTGCCGTGCTCGGGGTAGTCGAGCAGTTCCAGCGACCCGCCGGCCTGCTCCACCATGGCCTGCAGGCCGAGGCACACGCCGAAGACCGGCAGCTCGCGGGCGTAGATCTCGCCGATCAGCGCCGACATGCCGAAGTCGGACGGCCAGCCGGGGCCGGGCGAGAGCACCACCAGGTCGGGCGCCACCTCGTCGATCATCGCGGGCGGGAACCCGTGGCGCAGCGTCACCACGTCGGCCCCCTCCTGGCGGAAGTAGTCGGCCAGCGTGTTGACGAAGGAGTCCTCGTGGTCGACGAGCAGCACCTTCATGCCCAGCCCGGGCTGCTCGCGGACCGGCTCGGCGACCACGGCGTCCGGCTGGTTGACCGCGGCCAGGGCGCCGAGCAGGGCGCTGGCCTTGAGCTCGGTCTCGCGCTCCTCGGCCTCGGGGTCGGAGTCGAACAGCAGCGTCGCCCCGGCCCGGACGGTCGCCAGGCCGTCCTTGATCTGGGCGGTGCGCAGGGTCAGGCCGGTGTTCATGGACCCGTCGAAGCCGATGAAGCCGATGGCACCGCCGTACCACCGGCGGGTGGTCGCCTCGTGGTCCTCGATGAACTGCATGGCCCACGTCTTGGGCGCGCCGGTGACGGTCACGGCCCACATGTGGGTGAGGAAGGCGTCGAGGGCGTCGAACCCGGGACGCAGGCGGCCCTCGATGTGGTCGACGGTGTGGATGAGGCGGGAGTAGAGCTCGATCTGGCGGCGGCCGATGACGCGCACCGTGCCGGGCACGCAGATGCGGGACTTGTCGTTGCGGTCCACGTCGGTGCACATGGTCAGCTCCGACTCCTCCTTCACGCTGGACAGGAGGGTGCGGATGGCCTCGGCGTCCTCGACCGGGTTGCTGCCGCGGGCGATGGTGCCGGAGATGGGGCAGGTCTCGACGCGGTCGCCGCTGACGCGGACGTACATCTCGGGAGAGGCGCCGACGAGGTGCTCGCCCTCGCCGAGGCTGATGATGAACTCGTACGGGGCCGGGTTGCTCTGGCGCAGGCCGCGGTAGAAGGCGGACGGGTCGGTGCAGACGGCGTGGAAGACCTGGCCGGGCACGACCTCGAACAGGTCGCCGCGCTTGAACTTCTCCTTGGCGGCGGCGACGACCTTGGCGTACTCGCCCTTCGGCGGGTCGGCCGGGACCGCGGAGGGGGCGGTGATGGGCGTGGAGTCGCCGGTGCGCTCCAGGCCGCGGGTGCTCGCGCCGTCGACGGTGAACTCGTAGCGGTGCTCCACGCAGGTCTCGCGCTGGCGGTCGATGACGACGATCCGGTCGGGCAGGTGGAGCACGAGGTCGCGCTGGTCGGCGGGGCGGGTGAGCTCCTGCCGGATGGGCTCGAACTGGAAGGCCAGGTCGTAGCCGAAGGCGCCGTACAGGCCGAGGTGCGGGTCGTCGCCCTTGAACGCGGCGATGACCTCGCGGATCGCGCTGAACACGGTGGGCCGGCGGCTGCGCAGCTCCTCCGGCAGGAGGTCCTCCGACTCGGGCACGTGGACCTCGACCCGGTCGGCGGTCGGCTCCTCGACCGGCTTGCCGGCGGCCAGCAGGCAGGAGGTCACGGCGGGCAGCACGACCCGGCCGCGGGCGTTGAGGGCCCGGGCGGAGATGGTGCGGCCCTTGGCGACGAGCTCGACGCAGGGGTCGACGTAGCCGAAGGCCCACCTGCTGTAGCGGCCGGGGTAGTCCATCCCGGAGGAGAAGGCGCCGCCGCGCCGCTCGCCGAGGGCGGTCACGATCTCCTCGAGCGCCTCCTCGGACACCTCGCGCGTCTCACGCTCGACGCCGATGCCGCCGGCCGTGACGTAACCGCTGGTATATCCGCTCGTCTCCACTGCTGCCCCTTGTCGAAGTCACTGTCGAAGTGAACTGCCACAACGCCGAATCCCGGGGGCGGACACGAGAAAGGCCGCCTTCCGGGGCGGCCGTCCGTCGATGGATGTGCGAAATCCGCGCCGCCTAGAAGCGGCGCCACCACTGAAGCTGGAGGCGATTTCGCATGGCTTCAGGGTAGCCGTCGCACCCAAGATCATGCAACGCGGCGCGCGGCGGGGGCTCCGGGCCCCTGCGGCGTCCCGTCCGGGCGTGACGGGCGGGCGCGCACCGGGAGCTCCGGGTGAAATAGCGGGGGGCGTAGGGGTCCGCGCGGCGTGGCCGGCGGCTAGTTTGACAATCATGGAACGCCCCCCGTTAGCCTGGCGGTCGACCGCCGCCGTCGCCGCGTGCCTGGTCGCGGTGCTGCTCCTGCTCGGTCAGCGGTACGGCTACCACCGCGACGAGCTGTACTTCAGGGTGCTGTCGGAGTACCCCGCCTGGGGTTACGTCGACCAGCCCCCGCTCACGCCGCTGATCGCCCGCCTGTCGATCGCGCTGTTCGGCGACACGCTGTTCGCGCTGAAGGTCTTCCCGGCGCTGGCGGCGGCGCTGCTGGTGGTGCTGGCGACGCTGATCACCAGGGAGTTCGGCGGCGCTCGCGTGGCCCAGGCCGTGGCCGCGCTGGGTGTCGCGACCGGCGCCTACACGCTGGTGGCCGGGCACTCGATGCTGACGCTGAGCTTCGACCTGCCGTTCTGGGCGGCGGCCGGGCTGTTCGCGGTCAAGGCGCTGCGCCGCGAGGACCCGCGCTGGTGGCTCGCGTTCGGCGCGGTGGCGGGGCTGGCGACGTACAACAAACTGCTGATCGCGATGCTGGTGCTGGGGCTCGCGGCGGGGCTGCTGCTGGCGGGGCCGCGCCGGGTGCTGGCGAGCCCGTGGCTGTGGGCGGGCGCGGCGCTCGCCCTGGTGCTGGCCGTCCCCAACCTGATCTACCAGGCCACGCACGACTGGCCGCAGCTCACGATGGCGGCGGCGCTGAGCGACAACGAGGGCGACGAGCAGCGGCTGATGTTCGTGCCGATGCAGTTCGGGCTGTTCGGGCCGGTCGTGGCGGTGATCGCCGGGTTCGGCTGGTGGCGGCTGTGGAAGGACCGGCGGGTGCGGGCGGTCGCGGTCGCGTTCCCGGTGGCGGCCGTGCTGACGGTGGCCAGCGGCGGCCGGTTCGACTACACCGGCGGGTTGCTGCTGCTGCTGTTCACGGCGGGCTGCGTGAGCGTGGAGGCGGCGGGCGCGGGCCGGGTGCGCCTGGCGGTGGCGGCGCTGGCGGTCAACGGGCTGCTGTGCGCGGTGATCGCGCTGCCGCTGCTGCCCGCCGACCGGCTGGCCGCCACGCCCGTCCCGGCGGTCAACGAGGTGGCGCGCGAGTCGGTCGGCTGGCCGGAGTTCGCCGCCGCCGTGCGCGGCATCCTCGCCTCGCTGCCGCCCGAGGAGCGGGACCGGGCGATCGTGCTGACCGGCAGCTACGGCGAGCAGGGCGCGCTGGCGCGGGCCGGGATCCCGCGCGTCTACAGCGGGCAGAACCAGCTCCACCAGTACGGCCCGCCGCCCGAGACCGGCACGGTCGCGGTGGCCGTCAACATCGGCCGGCGCGGCATGTACCGGCAGTACACCACGTGCGAGCAGCGCGCCGTGGTGGACAACCGGGTGGGCGTCGAGAACGAGATGCAGGGGATGCCGATCTTCCTGTGCCGGGGGCTGAAGGGGCCCTGGCGCGCCGCCTGGCCGCGCTACCTGCACTACAGCTAGCCCGTCGCCGTGGGTCTTGATCTTCGGGCCGGGCGGGCTCATGATCCGGTCAACGGTTCCCCTCGTTCGAAGGGCTTCGCCATGCGCCGAACCACCGCCCTGTCCCTCCCTCTGGCCTTCGTGCTCGCCCTGGCCGGCGCGGCCGTCACCAGCGCACCCGCCCAGGCCCGGCCCTGCGGGCTCGGCAACTACTGCGTCACGACCTACTACTCCGACTCCTCCTGGACCACCGTGGTCGGGCAGATGGTGGAGGAATGCGAAGGCGGCGGCAGCTTCTGGGGCGTCCGCACGATCTACAAGGACTTCACCGAGCGCCCCTGCTGAGCTCGCTGTGCGCGGAGCGGCGCGGGCTTCCGCCTGCCGGTCGGCATCTGTTACTGGTAGGTAATGCGACGCGTGCGGCTCCAGCGTGACCTTCCCGTTCCCATGCCGGACGGCGTGACCCTGCTGGCCGACCACTACGCCCCCGCGGGCGGCGGGCGGGCCCCCGCGGTCCTCATCCGCTCGCCGTACGGCCGGCGGGGGCTGTTCGGCTGGATGTACGGGCGCGGCTTCGCCCGGCACGGCTTCCACGTGGTGATCCAGAGCTGCCGGGGCGGCTTCGGCTCCGGCGGCCTGCTCGACCCGATGGCCGACGAGCACGACGACGGCCTGGCGACGCTGGCGTGGATGCGGGCCCAGCCCTGGTACGACGGGTCGTTCGCGATGTTCGGCCCGTCCTACCTCGGCTACACGCAGTGGGCCATCGCGGCCGACGCCGGGCCCGAGCTCAAGGCCATGGCGGCCCAGATCACCGCCTCGCAGTTCCGCGACGCCGCGTACGTGGGCGGGGCGTTCGCGCTGGAGTCGGCGCTGAGCTGGACGGCGATGACCGACGCCATGGCGCGGCCGTTCGGCGGGACCGCGGTGCTGACGGCCCCCAGGCTGACCCGGCGGGCCGTGCTGTCGGGACGGCCGGTGGCGGAGCTGGACCTGGCCACGGCCGGGCGGCCGCTGCCGTTCTTCCAGGACCTGCTGGCGCACCACGCCGACCCCGCCGTGCCGTATTGGGACAAGCGCGACTTCTCCCCTAGGGTCGGTCAGGTGGAGGCGGCGGTCACGCTGCTCAGCGGCTGGTACGACGTGTTCCTGCCGTGGCAGCTCAAGGACTACCTGGCGATGCGCCGGGCGGGGCGGCGGCCGTACCTGACAATCGGGCCGTGGTACCACGTGGACGCCCGGCACGGGCGCCCGTCGATGGCCGAGGGGCTGGCCTGGTTCCGGGCGCACCTGCTGGGCGACGGCTCCGGGCTGCGGGCCGACCCCGTGCGGCTGCACGTGACGGGCGCCGGCGAGTGGCGCGACTACCCCGACTGGCCGGTGCCGGGCATGACGCCGCAGCGCTGGCACCTGCGGCGCGGCTTCGGGCTGGGCCCGGAACCGCCGCGCGAGGGCGGGGCGGACCGCTTCCGCTACGACCCCGCGCATCCCACGCCGGTCCTCGGCGGCCCGGTGCTGCTGTCCGACTCCCGGCCGCGCGACCAGCGGCGGCTGGAGGCGCGGCGCGACGTGCTGGTCTACAGCTCGCCGGCGCTGGCCGCGGACGTGGAGATGATCGGGCCGGTCACGGCCGAGCTGTTCGTGCGCTCCAGCACGCCGTACGTGGACGTGGTGGTGCGGGTGTGCGACGTGCACCCCGACGGCAGGTCGCTCAACCTGTGCGAGGGCGTGCGCCGCCTGCGCCCCGCCTCCGGGCGGGACGAGCCGGTCGAGGGGGACGTGCGGCGGGTCGCGGTGGAGCTGTGGCCGCTCGGGCACCGCTTCCGCGCCGGGCACCGGATCCGCGTGCACGTGGCCGCGGGCGCGTACCCGACGATCGCCCGCAACTCCGGCACCGGACGGCCCATCGGGGACGGCGGTCCGATGGTGCCCGCCGACGTCGAGGTGTTCCACACCCCCGACCTGCCCTCGGCCGTGGTGCTGCCCCGGGTGGCGGCGAGGTGAGCGCGTCACGGCTGATGTCGCTCGTCCTGCTCCTCCAGGCGCGCGGCAGGATGACGGCGGCGGAGCTGGCGCGCGAGCTGGAGGTGTCGGAGCGGACCGTGCACCGCGACGTGCTGGCGCTGTCCGGCTCGGGCGTGCCGGTGTACGCCGACCGGGGGCGCGGCGGCGGTTACCGGCTGCTCGAGGGTTACCGGACCCGCCTGACCGGGCTGGACCGGGCCGAGGCGGAGGCGCTGTTCCTGTCGGGCGTCCCGGCGG
Organism: Nonomuraea rhodomycinica; assembly: GCF_013363995.1. Classification (GTDB taxonomy): domain Bacteria; phylum Actinomycetota; class Actinomycetes; order Streptosporangiales; family Streptosporangiaceae; genus Nonomuraea; species Nonomuraea rhodomycinica. The sequence continues at coordinate 384,384 of NZ_JABWGO010000001.1, forward strand.
CGATGCGGGAGATGGGCCTGGAGGGGGTGGCGTCGACCGCCCGGGTGAAGGCCGCCGCCGCGCTGTCGCCGGGCCTGCGGGACGCGCCCGCCACGGCGGCGCAGCGCTTCCACCTGGACGCGCCGGGCTGGTTCGCCTCGGGCGACCCGCCGCCGGCCGCGCTGGCGCCGCTGGCCCGGGCCGTGTGGGGCGACCGGCGGGTCACGGCCGCCTACCGCGAGCGCAGCCGCACCCTGGAGCCGTACGGGCTGGTGCTGAAGGCGGGGGTGTGGTACCTCGTGGCCCGGCTCCGGGAGCGGTTCCTCATCTTCCGGGTGGACCGCTTCGGCGAGGTGGAGCCGCGCGGGGAGGTCTTCGCGCGCGACCCCGGCTTCGACCTGGCGGCGTTCTGGGCCGGGCAGGCGGCGTCCTTCGCCCGCTCGCTGCTGCGCGAGAGCGTCACGCTGCGGCTCACGGAGGCCGGGGTGCGGATGCTGCGGCACGTCGCCGACCCGGCCGCGCTGGACGACGCGCTCGCCTCGCTCCAGCCCGACGGCACCGTGCGGCTCGGCGTCGAGTCGGTCGGCGTGGCCTACAGCCAGGTGCTGCGCTTCGGGCCGGAGGCGGAGGTGCTGGACCCGCCGGAGCTGCGCGCCCTGGTCGCGGGGGCCGCGGCCCGCATGGCGCGGCTGTACGAGGGGAATGCCGACTCCTAGGAGAGCGCTCCGCGGGACGTGATCGACCGTTCGGCGCGGCGGTACGACCATTCGGCGATCCGTGACCCGGCCGGAACACCCGTCTGCCTAAGGTGCGGGGTCGAGAGCTGCCTCTCCTCACTTCCAAGGAGACCGCCTTGCCCGATGACAAGAGTGACCGCAGCCCCTGGTACTGGCTGCTGCTCGTGCCCGTCGTCATCCCCCTCATGACGTTCCTGTACAACGCCGACGAACCCCGCCTGTTCGGCTTCCCGCTCTTCTACTGGCTGCAGATGGCCTTCATCGCCCTCGGCGTCGCGACGACCACGCTGGTCTACCGGATGACGAGGAGGCGGCCGTGAGCCTGCACATGACCGAGATCGTCATCTTCACCGTGCTGTTCCTGGCGGTCAGCGGGATGGGCTTCGTCGCCGCGCGGTGGCGCCGCCCCACGGACCTGGCCAGCCTGCACGAGTGGGGGCTGGGCGGGCGCAACTTCGGCTCGTGGATCACGTGGTTCCTCATCGGCGGCGACCTGTACACCGCCTACACGTTCGTGGCGGTGCCGGCGCTGCTGTTCGGTGCGGGCGCGGCCGGGTTCTTCGCCGTGCCGTACACGGTGATCACCTACCCGATCGTGTTCCTCGTCATGATCCGGCTGTGGTCGGTGTCGCACGTGCACCGGCTGGTCACCCCGGCCGACTTCGTGCGCGCACGCTTCGGCTCGCCCACGCTGGCCCTGCTGGTGGCGATCACCGGGATCGTGGCGACCATGCCGTACATCGCGCTGCAGCTCGTCGGCATCGAGGCGGTGCTGAAGACGATGGGCGTGGCGGGCAGCGGGTTCCTCAGCGACCTGCCGCTGATCGTGGCGTTCGTGATCCTGGCGGCCTACACCTACCAGTCGGGGCTGCGCGCGCCGGCGCTCATCGCGTTCGTCAAGGACGTCCTCATCTACCTCGTCATCCTGGTGGCGATCGTCTACATCCCGGCCCGGCTGGGCGGCTGGGGCGCCATCTTCGACGGGGCCAAGGCGAAGTTCGAGGCCACACCGGCACCGAACGACGGCTACCTGCTCAACGCCAACAACCAGCTCCAGTACGTGACGCTCGCGCTGGGCTCGGCGCTGGCGCTGTTCCTCTACCCGCACAGCGTCACCGGGGTGCTGGCCTCCCGCAACCGGGACGTGATCAAGCGCAACATGTCGGCGCTGCCGGCCTACAGCCTGCTGCTGGCGCTCATCGCGCTGCTCGGCTACATGGCGATCAGCGCGGGCGTCAAGCCGATCGGCAAGGACGTCAACACGGTGGTGCCGCAGCTGTTCGACCAGATGTTTCCCGACTGGTTCACGGGGATCGCGTTCGCGGCGGTCGGCATCGGCGCCCTGGTGCCGGCGGCCATCATGTCGATCGCGGCGGCCAACCTGTTCACCCGCAACATCTACCGCGAGTACGTCAACCGCACGCCGACCGACGCCCAGGAGGCGAAGGTCAGCAAGGTCACCTCGCTCGTCGTCAAGATCGGCGCGGTGCTGTTCATCCTGCTCATCGACCCGCAGTTCTCGATCGACCTGCAGCTCATCGGCGGCGTGATGATCCTGCAGACGCTGCCGTCGGTGGCGCTCGGGCTGTTCACGCGGTGGTTCCACCGGGCCGGGCTGATCGCCGGCTGGGTCGCCGGGATGGGCGGCGGGCTGCTGATGCTCTACAGCATCACCAACCCGGCCACCAACCACGCGCACTTCGGCGGCTCGGCGTTCCCGCTGGCCAACCTGGGCCTCGACACGAAGATCACCGTCTACGCGGGCTTCCTGGCGCTGCTGCTCAACCTGGCCGTGGCGGTGATCGGCACGCTGGTGGCGCGGGCGGCCAAGGCACCGGACGGGCCGGACGCGACCCGGCCCGGGGACTACACGGCCGACGAGGGCGACCCGCAGGTGCGGGACGTCAACCTCAGCGGGTCCACGTGACGTCTCACATTCCGGGACGCTCGGCCATTATTTAGGCCAAACCGTAATCCTGGTGACATTGGGCTTAATACCCCTGTTAGCTAATCTCCTGCCGTTGACCATTCAGTCAGGAGCCGGTCAGAGGGCCGGCTCCTGCATCCGTTCACGCGGATACGGATTGACGGAGGGGCCGAGTGACAACCCGGGAACCCGGGCAGCCACGCAGCGACCGCAGCCCATGGAACTGGCTGCTCGTCCTGCCCATAGCGCTGCCCCTGATGACGTTCCTGTTCAACGCCGACGAGCCCCGGCTGCTCGGCTTCCCGCTGTTCTACTGGCTGCAGATCGCCTTCATCGCCGTCGGCGTCGCCTGCACCACGATCGTCTACAGGATGACGCGATGAACGGGCACACGACCGAGCTGGTCATCTTCACGCTGCTGTTCCTCGTCGTCAGCGGCATGGGCTTCGTGGCCGCCCGCTGGCGGCGGCCCAAGGACATCGAGAGCCTGCACGAGTGGGGCCTCGGCGGCCGCAACTTCGGCTCGTGGATCACCTGGTTCCTCGTCGGCGGCGACCTCTACACGGCCTACACGTTCGTGGCCGTGCCGGCCCTGGTGTTCGGGGCGGGCGCGCTCGGCTTCTACGCGCTGCCGTACACGGTGGTCGTCTACCCGCTGGTGTTCCTGGTGCTGGCCCGCATGTGGTCGGTGTCGCACGTCCACGGGTTCGTCACGCCGGCCGACTTCGTCCGGGCCCGCTTCGGCTCGCCGACGCTCGCGCTGGTCATCGCCCTGACCGGGCTGGTGGCGACCATGCCGTACATCGCGCTCCAGCTCGTCGGCATCGAGGCCGTGCTCAAGGCCATGGGCATCACCGGCCACCTGCCGATCATCATCGCGTTCGCCATCCTGGCCGCCTACACCTACCAGTCGGGCCTGCGCGCGCCGGCGCTGATCGCGTTCGTCAAGGACACGCTCATCTACATCGTGATCCTCGCCGCGGTCATCTACATCCCCGCCAAGCTGGGCGGCTGGGGCTCGATCTTCGACGCGGCCAAGGCCAAGTTCGACGCCAGCCCGAACCCGGCCGACGGCATCACGCTCACCGCCGCCAACCAGCTGCAGTACATCACGCTCGCGTTCGGCTCGGCGCTGGCGCTGTTCCTCTACCCGCACAGCCTCACCGGCGTGCTGGCCTCGAAGAACCGCGGCGTGATCAAGCGGAACATGGCGGCCCTGCCCGCCTACAGCTTCCTGCTCGGCCTCATCGCCCTGCTCGGCTTCATGGCCATCGCCGCGGGCACCAAGCCCGTCATCGGCGCCACCGGCAAGCCGGACACCAACACGATCATCCCCCGGCTGTTCGACCAGATGTTCCCCGACTGGTTCACCGGCATCGCGTACGCGGCCGTGGGCATCGGCGCGCTGGTGCCGGCGGCGATCATGTCGATCGCGGCGGCCAACCTGTTCACCCGCAACATCTACCGGGAGTACCTCAACAAGCAGGCCACCGACGCCCAGGAGGCCAAGGTGTCCAAGCTGGTGTCGCTGGTCGTCAAGGTCGGCGCGGTGCTGTGCATCCTGCTGCTCGACCCGCAGTTCTCCATCGACCTCCAGCTCATCGGCGGCGTGATCATCCTGCAGACGCTGCCCGCCGTGGCGCTCGGCCTCTACACCCGCTGGTTCCACCGCGGCGGCCTCATCGCCGGCTGGGCGGCGGGCCTGGCGGCCGGCATGTGGATGCTGTACCTCATCCCGAACCCGGCCAACGGCAAGGCGCACTTCGGCGGGTCGGCGTTCGCGCTGAAGAACCTCGGCCTCGACACCCCCATGACGATCTACGCGGGCTTCCTCGCCCTCGCGGTCAACCTGGTGGTCTCCGTGCTGGCCACGCTGGCCTTCCGGGCGGCCAAGGTGGCCGAGGGCGAGGACGCCACGTCCCGCGACGACTACTTCGCCGACGAGGGCGACCCGCGGGTCAAGGAGCTCGACCTGTCGGCCGCGCACTGATCCGTCCGGCACGGCCGCCGAGAGGCCCGTCTCCCCCGGGGAGGCGGGCCTCTCGCCGTTCCCAGGGCCGGGCGAAAACCCGTTGCGCACGCCCGCGCACGGACCGCAGGCTGGAGCGGTGGCCATCCTGGAGGCGACGCGCCTGGCGAAGCGGTTCGGGCCGGTGACGGCCGTCCACGACGTGAGCATCACCGTGGCCGAGGGCGAGGTGGCCGCGCTGCTCGGCCCCAACGGCGCGGGCAAGTCCACCACCCTGCACATGCTGCTCGGGCTCATCACGCCCGACGCGGGCACGATCACCCTGTTCGGCATGGAGCTGGCCCGGCACCGCGTCGAGGCGCTGAGCCGGGTCAACTTCGCCGCCAGCTACGTCGACCTGCCCGGGCCGCTGCTGGTGCAGGAGGTCATCGACGTCTTCGCCCGCTTCTACGCCGTGCGCCGGCCGAAGGAACGGGTGGCCGAGATGATCGAGCTGCTGGAGCTGGGGCCGCTGCGCCGGCGGCGGCTGATGGACCTGTCGTCGGGGCAGCGCACCCGCGTCCAGCTCGCCAAGGCGCTGGTCAACGCGCCCCGGCTGCTCGTCCTCGACGAGCCGACGGCCAACCTCGACCCCGACGCGGGCGACCGGATCCGCGGCCTGCTGTCGCGGGTGGCCCGCGAGAGCGGCGCCGCGATGCTCATCACCTCCCACAACATGCGCGAGGTCGAGCGGATGTGCGACCGGGTCCACTTCATGGCCGAGGGCCGCATCGTGGCCACCGGCAGCGCCGCCGAGCTGGCCGGCCACTACGGGGCCGAGGACCTGGAAGAGGTGTTCCTGAAGGTGGCACGCGGATGACGGCACTCCCCCTCCCGCCGGACCCCCGCCCGGCCCTGACGCTGGCGCCGCTGAGCTTCGCCGCCCGGCGCAGCCGCGTGCTCGGCGTCGTGCGGCGCGACTTCGCGGCGCTGCGCCGCAGCCCCATCCGCATCTTCGAGATCCTCTTCTGGCCGACGGTCGAGCTGCTGCTGTGGGGGTTCGTCACGCTGTTCCTGCGGACGCAGCGGGTGCCGTTCGTGGTGGCCTTCCTCCTCGGCGCGGTGCTGCTCTGGCAGGTGCTGCAGAAGGCCAGCAACGAGATCTCCATCGCCTTCCTGGAGGACATCTGGTCCCGCAACCTGCTCAACGTGCAGGTCAGCCCGCTGTCCAGCACCGAGTACCTCGTCGGGCTGGTGCTGTTCTCGCTGGGCAAGGTGGTCTTCGCGGTCGCGGTGATGGCCGGACTGGCCTACGCGCTCTACGGGTTCGGGGTGACCAGCCTCGGGGTGGGGCTGGTGCCGTTCATGGGGGTGCTGCTCCTGCTCGGCTGGTCGCTCGGGCTGGTCGGCATCGCCGCCGTGCTCCGCTTCGGCGAGAACGCGCAGGTCATCGCCTGGTCGCTGGTGTTCGTGGTGCAGCCGCTGGCCGGCATCTTCTACCCGGTGTCGGTGCTGCCCGCGCCGCTCCAGACGGTGTCGTGGTTCCTGCCCGCCTCGCACGTCTTCGAGGGGATGCGCACGGTGATGGCGGGCGGGGCCGTGCCCTGGGACCGGCTGGCGTGGGCGGGCGCGCTCGACGCCGGCTACCTGGCGCTCACGCTCGCGCTGTACGCGTGGGCGCTGCGTTACGCCCGCCGGCACGGGAAGCTGTCCCGCTTCGGCGACTGATCACCCGGCCGCCTGCCGCCGGGACGGCGCAGGGGGACGGCGGAGGCCACCAGGAGGAGGCCGAGCAGCGCGTACAGGCCCGTCGCCCCCGCCACGGCGCCCGGCGGCTCGCCCGCGGGCGGCAGGAGGCGGGGCAGCCGCCCGGCCAGCTCCACCGCGAGGTCCAGCCGCAGCGCGAACAGCACCCCCACGGCGGCCAGCGGCGCCCCGCAGGCGAGCGCCGCCGGGCGCGACAGCCCGCGCAGCAGCGCGGCGACCGCCGCCACGGCGGCCAGCAGGCCGAGCCCGGCGGGCCCCGGGGCGAACGACGTGTAGGCGTCGCGCAGGGCGCGGGCGCCCGCCTCGGTCAGGTAGTACACGACCGGCAGGGCGGCCAGCCCCGCCGCGGTCCCGATCACTCGACGCAGCGGCACGGCACCATGGTCGCGCGCCGAGCCCCCGCCGCGGGCCCGTTCGGCGGTTCGCGGCGGTTGGTGCCTGGTTGACGCGTCCTGGCCGACGTCGACGCGCGCCTGGAGACGGCCGAGGCGCCCTGGTGGCCGATCGACTCGCTGTTCTCAGCACGTCGCCGGTCGGCCACCGGTCCCGATCAGGTCAGAAAGAGCTCGACGACGGGCACCAGGACGTCGGGGCGGCGCACCGGCAGCTCCAGCGTGAGCGTTCCGGGCGCCTGGCCGCCCATCCGGGTGTTCTGGGCCTCCTGGTCGGGGTCGGTCCTGACGAACCTGATCTCCGAGGCGTCGTTGAGCAACTGCGCGTAGCGCACCTTGCCCGCCAGCCCCGGCAGGTGCACGTGGCGCAGCGGCCAGCTGAACAGGTGCAGGTAGAGCCGGTCGCCGCGACGGGTGTAGCGGCAGTCGACGGGAGCGGTGTACTCGGCCGGGCCGCACCCGCGGACGGAGCGCTCGTGCAGCTCCATCCAGCCGCCGATCCCGGCCAGCAACGCGGTGGCGCGCGGGTCGATGCGCCCGCGCCCGTCAGGGCCGACGTTGAGCAGCAGGTTGCCGCCCTTGGAGACCCCGTCGACCAGCATCCTCACCAGCAGGTCGGCGCTCTTGTAGTCGAGGTTGTCACGGTCGTAGCCCCAGCTGCCGTTCAGCGTCTGGCAGGCCTCCCACAGGCCGGGCATGGGCGCGGAGGGCTGGTACTGCTCGGGGGTGACGAAGTCGCCGGGAATCCCGAGTCGGTCGTTGACGAGGATGTCAGGTTGCAGGTCGCGCACCATCGCCAGCAGTTCCTTCGAGCCCCAGTCCTCGGGGCCCTTACCGCCCCACCATTCGCTCCGGCCGGCGTAGGAGAAGTCGAAGAAGAGATAGTCGATGCTCCCATAACGCGTCAGGAGTTCCCTGACCTGGCCGTGCAGGTATCGCCGATACACCGAGATGTCACGTTCGGCCAGGGGGCGGACATCCCGCAGGGGATGGGTTCCGTCCACGGGGAACTCCGGGTGGTGCCAGTCGATCAGCGAATGGTAGAAACCCACCTTCAACCCCTCGGCGCGGCACGCCGCCACGAACGGTTCGACCAGGTCACGGCGGGCCTTGTAGTCCGTCAGGTCGCTGTCCCACAGGCAGAATCCGTCGTGGTGCTTGGTGGTCAGGACGGCGTAGCGCATGCCCGCCGCCCTCGCGGTCCGCGCCCACTCGGCGGGGTCGTACAGGTCCGGCGAGAAATGGTCGACGTAGGGCTGGTATTGGGCGTCGGTCAGTTTCTCGCGCGTCTTCACCCACTCGTGCCGGGCCGCCAGCGAGTACGGGCCCCAGTGCACGAACATTCCGAAACGATCATTGACGAACCAGTTCATGAGAGATCATCCCTTGAGGGCGCCCGACGACAGTCCATGCACGAACGAGCGCTGGAAGAACAGGAACACGATCACCGACGGCAGCAGCGCCAGCAACGAGGCCGCCATCACCACCCCGGGCGTGACGATCGGGTCGATCCGCAGCGTGCGCAGGGCCAGCGGCAGCGTGTAGGTCGAGGAATCGCCGGCCACCAGCATCGGCAGCAGGTACTGGTCCCAGATCATGGTGAACCCGAACACTCCGATGACGCCCAGCGCCGGACGGCACATCGGCAGGATGATCTGGGCGAAGATCCGCAGCTCACCCGCGCCGTCGATCCGCGCCGCCTCCTCCAGCTCGCGCGGCACGTCCCGCATGAACTCCGTCATGACCAGGATGGAGAACGCCCACGCGCCCACCGGCACGATGATCCCGGCCAGCGTGCCGATCAGGTTGATGTGCAGCACCGGCAGGTCGGAGAGGATCAGCGACAGCGGGATCGCGAGGATCTCCTCCGGCAGCATGAGCGTGGCCAGGATCGCCACGAACACGATCGTCATGAACGGGAAGCGCTTGCGGGCCAGCGCGTAGGAGGCCAGCGTCGAGACGACCACCTGCAGCAGCAGCCCGAACCCGACCACGAAGAAGGAGTTCAGCAGGTACTTCAGCACCCCGTGGTCGACGGCGACCGCGAAGTTGTCCAGCGTCGGGCGCGAGGGCACGACGCTGAGCTGCGTCGGATCGGAGACGTGGTTGAAGGCGCCGACGAGCAGCGCCAGCAGCGGCCCGGCGAACACCACCAGGACGAGCGCGCCGACGACGGCTTTGAGCAGCCGCGCCTGCGGCGTCCTGCTCTCCTTGAGCCCGAGTGCGGTCTCGCTGGCCGCGCTCATTCCCTCTCCCTCCGTCTGAGGACGGACACGACGACGGTCAGCAGCAGCGTGGCCAGGAACAGCAGCACGGCGCCCGCGGAGGCCACGCCCAGCCGGTTCTGCTCCAGGCCCAGCTTGGTGATCAAGGTCATGACCACCTCGGTCGAACCGTTCGGCCCGCCGTTGGTCAGCAGGTAGACCTCGGTGAAGACCCGGAGGCCGCGGATGGCCGCCAGGATGAACAGGATCGAGAACACCGAGCGCAGCCCCGGCAGCGTCACGTGCAGCAGCCGCCGCCACCGGGACGCGCCGTCGACGAACGCGGCCTCGTACAGGTCCCTGTTCACCCCGGCCAGCCCGGCCAGGAAGATCATCATGTCGTACGGCGCGCCCCGCCAGATCCCCGTGGCGATGACCGAGGCCATCGAGGTGTGCGGGTCGTTGATGAACCCCGAGGGTCCGAGCCCGACCAGGCCGAGCAGGGAGTTCAGCATGCCGTCGGCGGTCGGGTGGTACATGATCCGCCACAGCTCGGCGATGACCGCCATCGGCACCACGACCGGAAGGAACGCCGCCGACCTGATGAAGCTCAGCCTGCGGCTGCGCCCCTCCATCAGCAGCGCGAGCACCAGCCCGAGCACCATCGAGCCGGCCGTCTGGCACACCGCGAGCAGGACGGTGTGCCAGGCGGCCTGCCGGAAGCCGTCGGAGGTGACGACCTTGACGTAGTTGTCCTGGCCCACCCACTGGTTGCCGAGGAAGGGCTGCACGTCCTGGAAGGACATGACCAGGGCGTTGCCCATGGGGATGAACTTGAAGTACAGGAACAGGATGAGCGCGGGGGCCAGGAACAGCCACGGAACGACCCAGGACCCGGTCCGCCCGCTCCGCCCGCTCACGCGCTCCTGCCCGGCCCGAGCGACCGGTTCGACCTCCACCGCCGTCATGACGCGGCGACGCCCTGCTCGGCCAGGATCTCGGCGAGCTTGGTGTCCAGCTTCCGCAGCTCAGCCGTCAGGTCCAGGCCACAGTCGGCGACCAGGGCGTTGAGGGTGTCGGCGGCGGCCTGCCGTACGGGGGTCCAGTTGGGGATCGACGGCGGGTAGTGGCCCGAGCTCTGGTAGACGTCGGCGTAGGTCTTCCACCTCGGGTCGGGACGGACCTGGGTGATGTCGACGGTCTTGTTGACGGGCAGTTGCACGATGTAGGCGGTGTCGCCCTCCATGCCGATCTTCTGGCCCTCGGCGGAGACGGCGTAGGAGGCGAAGGCGTCCTGGCCCGCGTTGTTGGGCGAGCCCGCCATCAGGTAGATCGCGCCGCCCTCGGCGAGCACGTCGGCGTTCCTGGCGCCGCGGGGCATGGGCACGACCTCGTACTTGTCCTTGCCGAGCGACTTGTCGTAGCGGGGCATCAGGTAGGGGCCGACGACGTACATGCCGCTCTTGCCGGACTCGAACGTCTCGTTCGTCGGCGGGGTGTCCATGGTGACGGCGCCGGGCTGGATGACCTTGTCCTTGCACGCCAGGTCGCGGAACCACTGCGTGGCCGCGACCGACTCGGGGGTGGACATGGCGGGCTTGAACCTGCCGCCGCCCGCGCCGGCGACGAAGTCACCGCCACCCGCCCACAGGAAGTTGGAGAAGTACCAGGAGGCGTAGCCGCGCTTGGTCGACAACGGCGCGGCCAGCCCGTAGGTGTCATTGCGGCCGTTGCCGTCGGGGTCCTTCTCGGTGAACGCCTTGGCCAGGGCCGCCAGATCCGCCCAGTTCCGCGGCGGCTGCAATCCCAGCTTCTCCCGCCAGTCCTTGCGGATCAGCAGCGCCGTGGCCTGCGCGGAGTACGGCACGCCGTACTGCTTGCCGTCCACGCCCTTGCCGGAGGCGAGGGCGCGCTCGGACAGATCCGCGGCCCCGGCGAGCTTGGTGAGGTCGATCTCCCGGAGCAGGCCCTGGCTCTGCATCGTTCCGAGCTGCGCGGCGTCGTTCATGACGATGTCGGGCAGGTCCTTCTGGGCGGCCCGCTGCTGCATCTTCGTCTCGAAGTCGTCGAAGATCGCGGTCACCTTGACCTTGTAGCCGGTCGCCTTCTCGAACGCGGCGGCCAGCTTGAGCGTGCCCTGCTCGCCGGGTCCGCCGGGCGTGGTCCTGGTCCAGAGCTCGAGCGTGGCCTTGGCGTCCTGAGCGACACGGGTTCCGGCCGCGCCTGACGAACATGCTGTCAGCACCACCAAACATGTCAGCATCGTGGAAGCGGTTCGCATATGTGGACGACATCCTCTCCTTGGCAAGCGATTTCCCGGAAGGTAACGGTGGTGACGCTCGCCGTCAATGCTCCGATGAATAGACCATCAGGGAGAAAGTTGTGCCGCCATACGGGACTATGCCTTCCCAGGCATCCGATGAAAAGAGGACGAGATGATCAAAGCGCTGCTGGTGATGGAGGAGCGCAGGCGGGCCGACGTGTACCCCGCGCACGTGCTGGAGAAGCTGGCTGACCTGGTCGAATGGCAGGCTCCCGCGATGACGCGCGAGCGGCTGGCCGCCGATCCCCGCGTGCTGTCCGAGGTGGAGATCCTGCTGTCCGGCTGGGGCGCGCCGGTGCTCGACGCCGGGCTGCTCGCCCACGCTCCGCGCCTGCGCGCGGTACTCGTGGCGGCGGGCTCGGTGCGCCCGCTGACCACGCCGGACTTCTGGGCGCTGGGCATCCCGATCGTCTCGGCCGCCTCCGCCAACGCGATCCCGGTGGCGCAGTTCACGCTGGCCCAGATCCTGCTGGCGCTCAAGCAGTTCCACCGGATCTCCCGCGAGCTCAAGGAGCTGGGCCGCTACCCGGACGAGGTCCGCGTGGCCGGGGCCTACCGGTCGCGGGTGGGGCTGCTCGGCCTGGGCGAGATCGGCCGCCTGGTCGCCTCCCACCTGCGCGCCTTCGACCTGGAGGTGGTCGCCTACGACCCGCACGCCCCCGCCGGGCTGGGCGTCCCGCTCCTCCCGCTGGCCGAGCTGTTCGAGACCTGCGAGGTCGTCAGTGTGCACGCCCCGCTGCTGCCGGAGACCACGGGCTTGGTCGGCGGCCCGCTGGTGGCGCGGCTGCGCGCCGGCGCGACGCTGATCAACACCGCCCGCGGCGCCGTCCTGGACGAACCGTCCGTGGTCGAGGTCCTGCGCGGGCGGCCCGACCTCACCGCGGTCCTCGACGTCACCTGGCCCGAGCCGCCGGAGCCGGGATCCCCGCTGTACGGCCTGCCCAACGTGGTCCTGACCCCGCACCTGGCCGGGGCGATGGGCGCCGAACGGGGCAGGATGGGCGAGCTGGTGCTGGAGGAGGTCGCCCGCCTGGCCGCGGGCGAACCGCTGCGGCACGCGGTGAGCCCGGCGCTGGCCGGCCTGCGGGCGTGACGGCGATGGACCCGGCACTCAGGGAGCACCTGCGGCGGGTCGACCTCGACCTGCTCATGGCGGGGCACGCCGATCCCGTCCCCGCCGGCTGGGGGAGGAAGGCGCGGACCGACGGCTACAACCGGATCTACCTCATCCTCGGCGGCGCGGGCTCGATCACCCTGGACGGCGTGGAGTACCTGCCGCGGCCCGGCCAGCTCTACTTCCTGCCCGCCGGGTCCGCGCTGGCCTTCTCCAGCTCGAAGGAGCGCCCGCTGCGCAAGTACTGGGCGAACTTCACCGCCACCGTGGCCGGGCGCGAGCTCGCCTCGCTGGTCGCGCTCCCCCGGGTCGTGGAGGTGGCGGATCCGCAGGTCGTACGGGAGATGTTCACCAGGTTGCTGGCGGCGGGCCGGGGCGCGACGCAGGTGACCGGGCCGCTGCGGCAGCGGGCGGTGCTCATGGAACTGACGGCCTACCTGGTGGACCACGCGCCACTGGGCTCGTTGCGGCCGCTCGACCAGGGGCCCGGGCGGATCCTGGAGTACATCGACGCGCACCTGGCCGAGGTGCTGACGGTCGGGCGGCTGGCGGAGGTCTTCCACTACAACCCGACCTACTTCATCACCTACTTCGCTCAGCTCTTCGGGGTCTCCCCCAACCAGTACATCCGGCAGCTGCGGGTCGAACGGGTCAAGCAGGCGCTGATCCACACCGAGCAGCGGATCGAGGAGATCGCCGGGGCGGTGGGCTGGGAGCCCGCCTACCTGTCACGGGTCTTCCGCCAGGTGACCTCGCTGACGCCCACGCAGTACCGGGCCTTGCACCGGGCACCCTGAGGATCGTCCCAGGAGTGCCCGAGTTTTGCCCATGCTCAAGGGAATGCGGTTTCCCTACGTTGCCGGTATGAACCGATTGGCAGCCCTTGCCGCGGCGGCGCTCATGCTGCTGCCCGCCACGCCCGCTCTCGCCTCGGCGGGCGGGGAACGGCTCGTCTCGAACCAGGCCGAGCTGAACGCGGCGATCGGGACCGCGGACACCATCGTCATGGCCGACGGCACCTGGCAGGACACCGTCATCGACCTGCGCGCCCCACGACCCCTCACGCTCAGGGCCCAGACACCCGGCAAGGTGCTGCTCACCGGCAGGTCGGCGCTGTCGCTCAACAGCCCCGACCTGACCGTGAGCGGTCTGACCTTCACCTCGGGCCAGGCGCCCGACGGCGCGGGCTCGGTCATCTCCTTCAACAGCGACCGCGGCAGGGTCACCGACACCGCCGTGGTCGACTTCAACCCGGGCGACCCGGCGACGCCGTACTACTGGGTCTTCTTCACGGGCGGGCACAACCGGTTCGACCACGGCCTGCTCAAGGGCAAGGCCCACCAGGAGCCGCTGGTCGGCAACGACCGGGGCCCGGCGGCCACCTACAACCGGGTCGACCACACGCGCTTCGCCGACGTCCCCAACCTCCACCGCAACGGCATGGAGGCGCTGCGCATCTGGGGCTACGGCCAGTGGGCGGAGGAGGGCGCTGAGGAGGGCGCGTACTTCACCATCGACAACAACCTCTTCGAGCACGTCGACGGCGACGACGAGATCATCTCGCTGAAGTCGAACCACAACACGGTCCGCAACAACACCATCAGGCAGTCCAGCGGCGGCCTGGTGATGCGCTACGGCAACTTCAACACGGTGGAGAGCAACGCCATCATCGGCGACCGCTACCCGGGCAGCGAGGGCATCCGCGTCAGCGGCGACCACCACGTGGTGCGCGGCAACCACGTGCGGGGCGTCTCCGGCTACGGGCTCAAGGTCACCAGCGGGGAGCACCTGTTCGACGAGAACCACGAGCTCGACTACCTGACGCCGGACTTCGTCCCGCAGCCGAACCCGCGCACGCCCTACGGCTACCTGTTCCACTACGGGCAGGTGACGGACAGCGCGTTCACCGGCAACGTGTTCGCCGGCAACGCCAAGAGCGACATCCACATCGGCTGGTTCTACAAGAACCACTGGCCCGGCTACCAGATGGTGCTGCTGCCCGAGCGCAACACCTTCACCGGCAACCTCAGCTACCGGCCCGACGGCGGCGTGGCCGTGACGACCTCGGTGCAGGACACGGCGCCGCCGCTGGCCAAGTTCTCCTTCCAGCCGAACACCTTCCGCGGGAACGTCGTCCACGGCGGGACCCTCGACGTCAACCCGCCCAACAGCACCGAGGGCATCGTGGTCGTCCCCTCCCGCGACCGGACCCCGCCCGCCCCGCCGCGCACAGAGCAGACGGGGCCGTCCTGGCAGGCCGGCCAGGACGACGGCCGGCTCTCGTGACGGCCGGGCCGTCGTCTCCCGTGACCTTCGGCGCGCGGCGCTCTTCGCCTCGTTGATCGGGCTGCCGGTGATTAGAGTCGAAACCATGACGATCGCACCGAACACCGGCACCGGATCCGGCCCCATCACCCCCGACGGCTCCCCCGTGGAGTTCTACGCGATGCAGACGTCACGCGGCGAGCCGGAGATCATCGCCGCGGTGACCCCCGAGGGCGGCTCGATCCTGGAACTGGGCTGCGGCACCGGCCGGATGACGCATCCGCTGGTCGAGCTCGGCTACGAGGTGGTGGCCGTGGACGAGTCGGCCGAGATGCTCGCGCACGTGCGCGGGGCGCGCACCGTCCGGGCCCGCATCGACGAGCTGGCGCTGGACCGGCGCTTCGACACGGTCCTGCTGGCCTCGCACCTCGTGCAGACCACCGACGCCGAAGGCCGGCGCGGCCTGCTGGAGGCGTGCGCCCGGCACGTCGCGCCGGACGGGCACGTGCTCATCCAGTGGATGCCGGCGGAGGCGCAGGACGCCTGGCGGGTGGGCCAGGGCAAGTCCGAGAACGGCGTCACGGTGGAGCTCGCCGCCCTGGAGGAACCGGAACCCGGACGCTACGCCGCGACCATGCGGTACACGGTGGGCGAGAAGGAGTGGACGCAGTCGTTCACGTCGTGGCGGCTGTCGGACGAGGACCTGGCCGCGGCCCTGGAGGCCGCGGGGCTGCGCCTGGAGCGGTTCCTGACCGAGGACCGGACGTGGGTGGCGGCCCGACCGGCCGCCTTTACAGCGTAGATTTCCCCAGATTTCACGAAATTACTGGGAATTACTGGAACTACTGTTACGCTCGCGCCATGGGTGACCGGCTGGACGATCTCGAACGACGGATCGACGAGCTGCGCGCCGGGGTGCGCCGCGCCATGCGAGCCCGCGACACGGCCACCGCCCGCGGGCTCCGGGCCGACCTCCGCGCCGCCGAGCGCGCCTGGGACGCCCTGGTCACCGACGGCCTCGACCCCGCCTTCCCCACCGCCGCCCCCACCGACCCGGACGACTCCTCGACCCGCTCGGACGGCGCTCCCGCCTCCCCGCCCGACCTCCCTGGCGCTCCCGTTACGCCGCGCGACCTCTCCGGTGCTTCCGTTACGCCGCGCGACCTCTCCGGAACTCCCGTTGTCCCGCCCGTCCTTCGCGGCGCTGCCACTGTCCTGGGCGACCTCTCCTCGGCTTCCCCCGCTTCGCCGCCCGACCTCACCGGACGGCAGCCCGGCGCCGGAGCACAGTCCGGGGCCGCAGCACACGCCGGGGCCACACCGGCCGAGGCCGGAGGACACGCCGAGGCCGGAGGACGCGCCGGAGCTGGAGGACACGCCGAGGCCGCAGCACACACCGGGGCTGGAGGGCAGGCCGGAGCCGTAGGACGGGCCGGGGGTGGAGGACGGGCCGGGGGTGGAGGACAGGCGGGTCCGCGGGTGCGGCGTGGCGGCGGGGGCGACGGGCTGCGGCTCGTCACCGTGCGGGAGCAGGCGCACCAGGCGCTCACCCTGCTCGGCGTGCCGGCCCAGCCGCGGCTGATCGCCGCCGTGCGGGAGGCGTTCTTCGGCGGCGGGCTGCGCGGCGCGCAGCTCACCAGTCTGCGGCGCGACGAGGAGCGCTCGTTCGCCTCCTCCCCGTACGGCCGGCCGTACTACCTCTGCGCGGCCCTGACCGACCGCCTCTCCCCCGCCCGCGGCCTGCTCGCGGTGAGCACGTGGCCGCTGGAGCAGCGGATGGTCGGCCCGCTCAGCCCGCGCGTCCACTTCCTGACCTGCGCCGTGGCCGTGGCCGAACGGATGACCGCGGGCCATGGCGTGGACGCCGGGCCGGACTCCGGGGCCGCGCGGCTGCTCGCGCGGATGGCGCGCAACATCCCGGGCGGCGCCGACCTCGACATCGGGCCGCCCGACCCGGCCCGGGTGATCGAGGCGGCGCGGGCCGAGCTGGCCGTGCACGCCGAGCGCGACACGCGCGACCGCGCCGAGCTGGCCGGACGCGCCGCCGCCCAGCTCGGTGACCGGGCCCGGCTGTTCGGCGCCGCTACGCTGAGCACGATCGGTGACCGGGCCGCGACCGGCCCGCCCGCCATCTGAAGACCCGCCACCCGAAGACCCGTCACCTGAAGACCCACCGCCCGAACACAAGATCACATCAGCCCTATGAGTCACATGAGCCACAGCGACACGAGATCCGGCCGTGCGGAGCGCGGCCCCACGAGCGACACCGCGACGAGAGGCCGCCGATGAACCGGCTTGACGCGCTGCGCGGCACGACGCCGCCGAAGCCGCACGACGCGCGCGCCATCGCGGCGCTCGCCGCCAACCCGGGCTGCGCGCGACGGGCGCTGCTGGACGGCGCGGGCATCGACAAGGACGCGACCGCCCGGCACCTGGGGTTCCCGGCGCCGTTCGGCCAGTCTCCGTTCGCGATCACGCGCGGGAACGCGTTCGAGGCGCTGGTGAAGGCCGACGGCTGCGCCGAGCTGCTGCGGATGCTGCGCGAGCTGCTGGAGCTGCCGGTCGCCGAGGTGGCCTACCACGACGTCGAGAACGTCGGCGCCCACCTGCGCCACGCCCACACCCGGGCGCTGTTCGACCGAGCGGCGCGCGACGAGCACGACTCCGGCACGATCTACGACCATCCGCTGCTCGGCCTGGAGATCGCCGGGCACGTCGCGTACCTGGAGCCGGACGTGGTGGCGTTCCAGCTCGGCGGCCGGTTCCACATCGTGGAGATCAAGTCGTTCGCGGTGATCGACGGCCAGGCCGACCCGGCGGCGGTGGCCGCGGCGGCGCGGCAGGCGGCCGTGTACGTGCTGGCGCTGCGCCGCATGCTGCGGGAGCTCGGCCACGACCCGCTGCGGGTCGCCCACGACGTGGTGCTCGTCTGCCCGGAGAACTTCGCCAACCGGCCCGTCGCCACGCTCGTCGACGTGCGCCGCCAGCTCGCCGTGCTGGAACGCCAGCTCTCCCGCATGACCGGGCTCGACCGGCTGGTGGAGGGGCTGCCCGAGGAGCTGACGTTCGACCTGCTGCCGGGCGAGGACGGGCTGCCCACCCGACCGGCGGCCGAGCTGGCCGACGCGCTGCGCCGCACCACCGCCCGGTACGCGCCCGACTGCCTGTCCACGTGCGACCTGTGCTTCTTCTGCCGTGACGAGGCCCGGCAGGAGGGCGCCTGCGACCTGCTGGGCCGGCAGGTGCGCGACGAGCTGGGCGGAGTGGCCTCGGTCGAGGAGGCGCTGGGCCTGGCCGACGGCACCCGCGCCCCGGCCGAGGGGCAGGAGGAGATCGCCCGGCTGCTCCGCAACGCCGAGCGCCTGCGCCGGGAGTGCCTCGCGTGACCCCGGCAGCACGACACGCGCCACAGCGTGACCGCCGGTGGAGGTGGGCGGGGTGAGCCTGCTGACCTCGCTCGCGCGGCTGCGGGCGCTGGAGGAGGGGATCGCGCAGCCCATCGCGACCGTGCGGCACTGCCACCTGTCCGAGCGGCCCATGGTGCTCATCCCGCTGCGGATGTCCGGCGAGGCCGCCGCGCCGCTGGCCGCCATGCTCGGCACCCGCCGCGACGACCCGCGGCTGCTCGTGGTGACGCAGCCGCGCAACCGCGACCTGCGCTTCGCCTGGACCGCCGACCTGGCCGCCGAGCTGCTGCCGTACATCGGGAGCTTCCTGGCCGGCACGGAGACGGTGGAGCGCAAGAACGCCGACCCGTACGAGCGCGTGCTGGACGCGCCGCAGATCCTGGTGCCGAACCAGGCCGGCATCGCGTTCGTCCGCCTGCTGGGCCGCTCCACCCGCTTCCGGCGCGCCGACGGCCCGTACCCGGTGCCGGAGACGGTGCCGCTGCTCGGCCGCTGGCTGACCTACTTCGGCGAGCGGGCCGCCCACCCCGGCTCGTCCCTCATGACGGCCGCGACCGAGGAGCTGGGCCGGCACTGGGCGAGCGGGCAGAGCGGCCTGGAGGACGCCAACCTGGCGGCGCTGATGGCGTGGATCACGACCGGGCCGAGCGACGACGCCGAGGACCCGCTCGTGTGGCCCCCGGCGGGGCCCGCGACCGATCCCGGCTTCGACGCCGAGGTGCTGGCGACGGCCATCGAGGCGGGCGCCGCCGAGCGCATCACCGAGGCCCTGCGCGGCCAGCTCGAACCCACCTGGCGGCTCATGTGGCAGGCCGTCGACCTGCTGCGGGGCCTGCCCGAGGGGGCCAGCGTGGAGCAGCGGTGGGAGCAGGACCGCGGCTCGTTCAGCGCCATGGCGGCGCACATCGCCGAGGGCGCGCCGCCGCAGGCGCGGCGCGACGGCGCGGTGGCCGCCGCGTCCCGGCTGGCCCGCATGGAGCGCGCCCAGGCCGCCTACGAGGTGCAGCGCGCCTACGACGACCCGCTGGTCATGGCGGAGTACCGGCTGACCGGTGAGGCGTTCGCGGGCGAGGTCGTGGAGACCGAGCCCGAGCACTCCGAGGGCGAGGGCCGCTCGCGCAAGCTGCGCCCGCTCGTGGTGGTCAAGACCGACGATCCCGTACGGCTGGCGCCCGGCACCGCGCTCGGCACCCCGCAGCGCCGCGCCCAGGGCGCGCAGCTCGTGGAGGCCCGCGACGGCCTGGTCACCGTGAAGATCACCAAGGGGATGGGCCGGGGGAAGACGCCCGCGCCCGGGTCGGTGCCCGAGGTGGGCGAGCGGGTCTGCTACACCTCGCTGACCGACGACTTCCAGGGCTCCCCTGCCCTGCCCGAGGCCGAGGCCACCCCGTGGACGCACGGCGGCCCGCCGCGGGAGTACACGCCGAGCGACGAGGACGCCCTGGAGGAGTGGTCGTGACGAGTCCCGAGCAGGTCATCCAGGCCGTGCTGGCCGATCTGCCGAGGCATCGCGGCGTGGTGGTCGACTCGCCGCCCGGCGCGGGCAAGTCCACGCTGGTCGTGCGGGCGGCGGCGCACATCGCCGCCACCGGCGAGCCCCTGATGATCGTGGCCCAGACCAACGAGCAGGTCGACGACCTGGTGACGCGGATCTGCGAGCGGCATCCGGACCTGACGGTGGGGCGGCTGTCGGCGGGCGGTTACGTGCCTCCGCTGCGGCTGCTGGAACTGCCCGGGGTCACGGTCGGCACCCGCGTGCAGGACCTCGGTGACCCGGACATCGTGATCGCGACGGCCGACAAGTGGGCGTGGATCTCGGGCCGTACGTGGCCGTGGGCGATCGTGGACGAGGCGTACCAGATGCGCTCGGACAAGCTGCTGCGCATCGCGGCGCTGTTCGACCGGGCGCTGTTCGTGGGCGACCCGGGGCAGCTCGACCCGTTCTCGATCGTGGACGGCGACCGGTGGTCGGGACTGTCGTGGGACCCGCTCCAGAGCGCCGTGTCGGTGCTGCTGCGGCACAACCCGGACCTGCCCGTCCACCGGCTGCCCGTGTCGTGGCGGCTGCCCGCGTCGGCCGCGCCGGTGGTGTCGCGGGCGTTCTACCCGTTCACCGGGTTCCGGGCCGGGACGCAGCCGCACGAGCGGCGGCTGGAGCTGTCCACGGGCGGCATGGGGACCGTCCACGACCGGGCGCTGGAGGAGGCGGCGCGCTCGGGGTGGGCGCTGCTGGAGCTGCCGAACCGGCACACCGTGCGCACGGACGGCGAGGCCGTGCAGGCGGTGGCGCAGCTGGCCGCGCGGCTGCTCCAGCGGGGCGCGGTCGCCTCCTCGGAGCAGGGCGAGCGTCCGGTGACGGCCGAGCGGATCGCGGTCGGCGCGGCCCACCGCGACCAGGTGGCGGCGATCAGGAACGCCGGGGTGCCGCCGGAGATCACCGTGGACACCGCCAACCGGCTGCAGGGCCGGGAGTACGACGTGACGATCGTGCTGCACCCGCTGTCGGGGCGGCGCGACGCGACGGCGTTCCACCTGGAGTCGGGGCGGCTGTGCGTGCTGGCGTCGCGGCACCGGCACGCGTGCGTCGTGGTGGCGCGCGCGGGGATCGCGGAGCTGCTGGACGCGCACCCGTCGGCCGAGCCGGTGCAGCTCGGGGTCCCGGTGAAGTTCCCGGACGGCTGGGAGGCCAACCAGGCGGTCCTGGACCACCTGGCGGCCCACCGCGTCTGACGCCGTCCCCCCGGGGCGCCCCGTCCCGGAGGACGGCGGGCGCCCGGGGCGGGGCGGCGCCGCCGTGGTCGGCGCGCCGTGGTCAGAGGCGGGCGCGCCAGACGTCGATGACCATGACGGTGCGCATGCCCGCCGACAGGTACAGGTCGAGGGCGGGCGTGGTGTTGTTGGAGTCGACGTGCAGGATCGTGCCCTTGCGGCCGCGCGCGGCGTCGGCGGCGAAGGCGTGCCTGAGCAGGAACCGGCCCAGGCCCCTGCCCCGGAACTCGGGGTGCACGGCGAGCAGGGCGACGTAGCCGCAGCCCTCGTCGGGCAGGAACTGGTCGTTGCCGATCACGGTCGCGGCGGGCCGGCCGTCGAGGCGGGCGACGGTGAGCTGGCTCCAGTCGGTGGCGCGGTGCGCCTCTCGGCGCGCGTACCAGGTGTCGTAGTCGACCTTGGCGAAGCCGAAGTGCTGGGAGAAGGCGGCCTGGTGGAGCATGTGCGCCTCGCGGCGCGCCTGCTCGCTCTCGCCGCCGTGCAGGGTGACGCCGGGCGGCGCGGCGGGCGGGTCGAGCGGGCCCTCGTGGTCGATGCGCAGCCGGTGGAAGCTGGTGGCGGGCGCCAGCCCGTGGCGCTCGGCCAGGGCGCGCTTGCCCTCGTCGGCCCGGTGGATGCCGACGTCCACGGTGACGGCGTCGTGGCCGCGCTCCCTGCCCAGTTCGCGGGCCCGGTCGAGCACGGTGCCCCACAGGGGCCCGGCCACGTCCTCGCGGCCGGGACGGACGGTGACGTCCACCTCGACGAGGTCGCTGCGGCCCTTGGCGCAGGCCCAGGCCCAGGCGATCAGGCGGCCGTCGGGGTCGGCGCGCAGCACGCCGTCGCGGTCGAGGTCGAAACCGGGGTCCGCGAGGTCGGCCTTGACGTCGTCCAAGGTCCAGTCGGCGTGGCCGAGGACCGCCGTGTCGGCCGCCGCGAGGAGCTCGTGGATGGCGGGGGCGTCCTCCGGCCGGGGGCGCCTGATGGAATCCATGCCGGCGATTGTGCCGAAACGGGCAGGACCCTCGCCTCCCATTTTCCCTCCGTCGTTAAGCTGGATGGGTGCTGGACAAGAACCCGCTGCGCGTCGAGGTCGCCACACCCGACCCGATGACGGTGCGGCTGGCGCTCAGCGGCGACCTAGACTACGGCACCGTGTCCGAACTGGCCGCACTGGCCCTGGATCGCGAGGTCCGCCAGCTTGATGTGGACCTGTCGGGATTGTCGTTCATCGACTCCTCCGGGCTGGCGGCGCTCATCCGGCTCCACCACCAGGCCGAGCGGGCCGAGGCCGTGCTGCGGGTGGTGGCCGTGACGCCATACCTGCGCAACGTGCTGCGGATGACGGCGCTCGACCGGCTCTTCAGCCTCCCGCCCTCCTGAGGGCGGCCGGCTCCCCCGCACGGCCGGACGCCCGGGAGGAGGCTCCCCCCGGGCGACGGATCCCACGGGGTCAGCCGGCGACGGCCTCCGGCTGCGGCTCCTGGGCGGCCGGGCCGCCGCGCAGCGGGATCTCCTTGACGAACGCCGCCAGCACGGGGACGACGACGGCGAACAGGATCGCCCACCAGAAGACGTTGGAGATGGAGCCGGCCAGCGCCTCGACGAGGCCGGTGCGCATGCCCTGGGGCATCTGGGCCAGCGCGGCCGGGTCCATCCGGCCGCCGCCCTTGGCGATCTTCTCGGCGGCCTCCGCCCCGAACGTGCCGGTCAGCTCGTCGCGGAAGCCGTTGTTGAAGACGGCGCCGAACAGGGAGACGCCGAACGAGCCACCGATCGAGCGGAAGAACGTGGTGGCGCTGCTGGAGACGCCGAGGTCCTTCTGCTCGACGCTGTTCTGCGCGATGAGCATGGTCGTCTGCATGAGGAAGCCCATGCCGGCGCCGAGCACGGCGATGAAGACGCCGGTCTGCCAGCTCGGCGTCGCCACGTCCATGGTGGACAGCAGCCACATGCCGAGGGCCATGCCGACGCCGCCGATCAGCGGGTAGACCTTGTACCTGCCGGTCGCGGTGATGGCCTTGCCGACGAACAGCGAGATCACCATGGCCGCCGCCATCATGGGCAGCATGAGCAGGCCGGAGTTGGTCGCCGTGTCGCCCTGGACCATCTGCTGGAACAGCGGCAGGAAGTTGATCGCGCCGAACATCGCGAAGCCGAGCAGGAAGCCGATGGCGGAGATCAGCGTGAAGTTGCGGTTGCGGAACAGCTGCAACGGCATGATGGGCTCGACGGCGGCCCGCTCGACCGGGATGAAGATCGCGAGAGTGACCACGGCGACGCCGATGAGGCTGAGGATCTGCCAGGAGTCCCACGCGTACTCGTTGCCGCCCCAGGTGGTGACGAGGACCATCGCGGTGATGCTGATCGACAGCAGGATCGCGCCGAACCAGTCGATGCGCACCTTGTTGTGGTGCTTGGGCAGGTGCAGCTTGACCGCCAGCAGGACGAGCGCGATCGCGCCGACGGGCAGGTTCACGTAGAAGGCCCAGCGCCAGTCGAGGTGATCGGTGATGAAGCCGCCGACGAGCGGACCGGCGATCATGGCCAGGGACATGGCGCCGGCCATGATGCCCTGGTACTGGCCGCGCTCGCGGGGCGGCACGAGGTCGCCGATGATGGCCATGACGTTGACCATGAGGCCGCCCGCGCCGAGGCCCTGCAGGGCGCGGAAGCCGATGAGCTCCATCATGCCGCCGTCGGGGCCGCCGAGGACGGAGGAGCCGGCCATGCCGCACAGGGCCGAGCCGATCATGAAGATGACGATGGACACCAGAAAGATGGTCTTGCGTCCGTAAAGGTCGCCGATCTTCCCCCAGATGGGAGTGGAGACGGTCGTGCCGAGCACGTACGCTGTGACGACCCATGAGAGATGTTGGAGTCCGCCGAGCTCGCCCACGATCCGGGGCATCGCCGTACCCACGATCATGTTGTCGAGCATGGCGAGGATCATCGCCAGCATCAGTCCGGGCAGCACCACCATGACCTCTTTGCGGCGCCCGCCCACTGTCTCTGCCACCAGCACACCCCCGGCTCAGAAATCTTCCTTACTTGCCGACCGGCAAGCTTGCAATAAGGTAGGTACTTACTTGCCGGTCGTCAAGTCGAAAAGGTGCACATTGCGGGAAGACACCCGGACGCGTATCCAGGAGATCGCTCTCAGGCTGTTCACGGAGCAGGGCTACGAGGCGACCTCCCTGAGAGAGATCGCCGAGGAGCTCGGCGTGACGAAGGCCGCGCTCTACTACCACTTCAAGACCAAGGACGACATCGTCGCCAGCCTCGCCGACCTGCGCGTCGCCGAGATCGAGGAGCTGCTGGAGTGGGTCAGGGCGCAGCCGAAGAGCCCCGAGACGCGGCGCGCGGTCGTGCTGCGCTACGCCGAGGCGCTGCGCCGGCCGCGGTACATGGAGGTCGCGCGCTTCATGGAGCGCAACCAGACGGCGCTGCGCGACCATCCGAAGATCGTGCGCATGCGCGAGGCGATGCTGGAGCTCGTCAACGAGATGAGCGCCCCGGAGGACCCGCTGGCGCTGCGCATCGGCCGCTCCATGGCGCTGTTCGCGCTGCACGCGGGCAAGTGGATGCCGCACGAGGAGTCGGTGTCGGAGGACGAGGTGATGGAGGCGTCCCTGGAGGTCGCGCTCCGGCTCCTGGAGCCGTAGAGACGATTGGGACGGGCGATCGCGGGCAGGTCTCCGATCACGCAACGCATCCATCCGGGGAGGAAAGCAGTGGAGGCCACGATCGCGCTCCGATTGCCCAGAGATGCGGCCAGCGTCCCCCTGATCAGGCAGATTCTCGAGGCCACCCTCAAGACTCTGGGCGTCGTGCCGCAGATCCGTGACGACATCGAGCTCATGCTCAGCGAGGCGTGCTCGAACGTCATCCGGCACGCGGGACCCAGCGACGAGTACACGGTCAGCGCGGGCGTCCTCGACGACCTGTGCACGATCAAGGTCATCGACACCGGCCGCGGGTTCGACGCCCGCTCGGTGGGCCCCGCGGCCGACACCGCCGAGCACGGCCGCGGGCTGCAGATCATGCGGGCGCTCGCCGACGACGTCCGCTTCACCAACCGCCGCGAGAACGGCGCCGTGGTGTGCCTGGAGAAGCGGCTGCGCTTCGCCCCCGAGGCGGCGGCCCGGCCGCTCATGAACGACCGGGCGTTCGCCGCCCACCACACCGCGCGCGGCGCGGACGACGGGGTCTGAGCGGTTACGGGGTCCTGACGGCCGGCACCGACAACGGTCTGGCTGTCAGGCCGGCCATGAGGCCGAGGGTCACGAGGACCACCACCGAGATGAGCAGGACCGCCAGGAACACGAGGGAGAAGGTGATCGCCAGGGAGGCGATCGCGCCGAGTAGTGCCAACATTCGGCCAGACTTTCCCCATCACCTGACGGCTATGCCTCCACCGAGGGATAGATCGGGCTGACTTGCCGGCGAGTGTTCCCTGCGCCTGGTCCCCGCGCGAGCGTGCCCCCCGGCGCCCCCGACCGGTCAGACGGGCGGGGTCTGGCTGGGCAGCTGGTCCAGGCGGCGCAGGATGACGCCCTCGCGCAGCGCCCAGGGGCACACCTCCAGGCGCTCGACCTCGAACAGGTCCATCGCCGCGTCGGCGACCAGGGCGCCGGCGGCGAGCTGCGCCGCCCGCCCCGGCGACACGCCGGGCAGCGCGGCCCGCGTGGCCGTGTCCATGGTGGTCAGCTTCCCCGCCCAGTGGGCCACATCCTGGCGCGTCAGCGAGCGCGAGGCGTAGACCCCCTCGCTCGACGGCGCCGCCCCCGCGACCCTGGCGAGCTGCTTGAACGTCTTGGAGGTGGCCACCGCGCAGGTGGACTCGCCGTGCCGCACCACGTCGCGGACCGTGCGGGCGATCTCGGCGCGCACGTGCCGGCGCAGCGCCCGCACCTCGTCCGGGGGCGGCGGGTCGGCGGTGAACCAGTCGCGCGTCAGCCGGCCCGCGCCCAGCGGCAGCGACACGGCCACGTCCGGCTCCTCGTCCACGCCCGCGGCGATCTCCAGCGACCCGCCGCCGATGTCGAAGACCAGCAGCCGCCCGGCCGACCAGCCGAACCAGCGCCGCACGGCCAGGAACGTCAGCCTGGCCTCGTCGCGGCCGGACAGCACGTCGATGTCGACGCCGCAGCGCTCGTCGATCCGGGCCAGCACCTGCTCGCCGTTGGCCGCCTCCCGCACCGCCGACGTCGCGAACGCCAGGAAGTCCTCGACGCCCTTGTCCTCGGCCAGCCGCAGGGCCTCCTCGACGAACGCGCCGAGCCGCTCGATGCCCTCGGCGGACAGCTCGTTGCGCGTGTCCAGGTACTCGGTCAGGCGCAGCTCCTCCTTGTGGGAGTACGCGGGGATGGGCCGGGCGCCCAGATGGGCGTCGACGACGAGTAAATGAACGGTGTTCGAGCCGATGTCCAGCACGCCGAGTCGCATGTCCATGACGCTACCGGCCTGCGGCGCGCGCGGCGACGCCACCCCCGCGGGCCCCGACCGCCGCCGCGCGGGGGCAGGAGTACGGGTTCCCCCCGTCCCGGCCATACGCTGATCGCATGTCTCGAACCCTGCGACTGCTGATCACCGGCGGCGGCACCGGAGGTCACACGTATCCGGCTCTGACCACCCTGACGGCCGTGCGACGGCGTCAGGTGCCGCACGACGTGCTCTGGGTGGGCACCGCCAACGGGCTGGAGGCCAGGATCACGGCCGAGCACGGCATCCCGTTCAAGGCGATCACCACGGGCAAGCTGCGCCGCCGGCCCAACCTGCGCGAGCTCGGCACCAACATCGCCGACGTGTTCCGCATCCCGGTGGGCGTCGCCCAGGCGATCGGGCACGCCGCCCGCTTCCTGCCCGACGTGGTGCTGTCGACCGGGGGGTACGTGGCGGTGCCCATCGGCGTGGCGGCCAAGCTGATCCGCCGGCCGCTCGTCATGCACGAGCAGACCACGGTGGTGGGGCTGGCCAACCGGATCCTGGCCCGCCTGGCGACCCGGATCGCGCTGTCGCACGAGTCGTCGCTGCAGTACCTGCCGGCCTCGGTGCGGGACCGGGCCGTGGTGACCGGCAACCCGATCCGGCCGGAGCTGCTGCAGGGCAACCGGGCCGCCGCCTACGACCTGTTCGGATTGACGTTCGAGGTGCCGCTGATCTACGTGACGGGCGGCGCGCAGGGCAGCAAGCAGATCAACACGCTGCTCGCGGAGATCCTGCCCCGGCTGCTGCCGCACGCGCAGGTCGTGCACCAGTGCGGTCCGGCCTGGATCGAGCAGATGCGGGCCGTCGCGCTGCCGCCGGAGCTGGCCGAGCGCTACCACCCGGTGCCGTACGTGGGCTCGGAGCTGGCCGACCTGTTCGCCGCGGCCGACGTGGTGATCGCGCGCAGCGGCGCCGGCACGGTGTCGGAGCTGACGGCGATCGGCAAGCCGTCGGTGCTGATCCCGCTCATCCCGACGGGCGGCGACGAGCAGCGCAAGAACGCCGGTTACCTCGTGTCGGCGGGCGCCGCGCGGGCGCTGCTGGAGCCGCACCCGACGGCCGACATGCTGCTGGCCGAGCTGATGCCGCTGCTGGCCGACCCGGAGCTGCGTGCGGCGATGGCCGAGGCGGCGCGCAAGGCGGGCCGCGTGGACGCGGCGGAGGCGCTGTGCGACGTGCTGCTGGAGACGGCCCACTGGCACGGCTGAGCTCTTCTCGGGTGCCGGGTGCCGGGTGCCGGGGCCGGGTGCCGGGGCCGAGCGCCGGAGACGGGGTCAGGGGTCCGGGGTGAGCGGGCGCAGGGTCTCGCGGGCGGCGCGGACGCTGTCGCGCAACGCCTGTTCGAGCCGGCCGGCGTCCTCGGCCAGCCGGCCCAGCTCCGGCACGGCCGGGCCGGCGGCGCCCGACTCGGCCAGCAGCTCCTCGTAGCGCGGCAGCGTGGCGCCGAGCCGCTCGATCTGGCCGCGGGCCCGGTGCGCGCGCTCGGCGTCGGCGACGTGGCCCGCGTAGCGCTCCAGTGCCTCCACCCGCGCCACCACGGCGGCCTCGCTGCCGGCCAGGGCGCGGCCGAGCGGCTCGGCCACGGCGGCCACCTCCGGCGTCACGCCCTCCGCGAGCACCTCCTCGTGCTCGGCGCGCAGCTCCGACAGCTTGGCCAGCAGCCGGGCGATCTCCCACTCCTGCTCGGGCAGCATCACCGCGTTGCGGACGCCGTCCAGCAGCCCCTCGGCGTTGACGCGCGAGCCCATGACCGAGGCGACCGCCGCGTGCGTGCGGTCCATGAGAGCGCGGGCGGGCCCGTCGAGCCGGTCGCGCAGCATGTAGCGCCCCTCGTGCCGGCGGGCGGTCTCGTACACCTGCAGCTCCTCGGCGCGGCGCCGCTCGGCCCGCGCGTCGGGGCGGGGCTTGAGCAGCACGCCGACGATGAGCAGCGCGGCGCTGGACATGACGACGGCGAAGGCCGTGTAGCGCTCGGACAGGAAGAGGTCCAGGCCGGCGGCGACGGCGGCCAGGGCCAGGGCGGTGGCGGCGGGACGCGCGGCGGCGCTCAGGACGGTGGAGCGGCGGCCGCCCTCGGGCGTCCAGCCCTCGCGCAGCAGGGCCAGCAGGCGGGGATGGGTGCGCAGCAGCTCGGCGCTCTCGCGGTCCACCGCCGGGTCGACCACCACCTCCGTCCGGCGGCCGACCGCCTCACCGGTCCCGGGGGACGGCAGGTCGGCGGGTCCGTGGGCACGGTCGTCGGCTGTCGTCATCCGGGCGGGTCAGCCTTCGAGGTAGCGGAACGCCTCGTGGGCGGAGCTGACGCTGCGGCGTAAGACGCGTTCGAGCTGGTCGGCGTCCTCGGCGAGCCGTTCCAGCTCCGGCACGGACAGCCCGTCGGCGCCCGACTCGGCCAGCAGCTCCTCGTAGCGGGGCAGGCGCGCCCGCAGCTCCTCGATCTGCTCGCGCGCGTGGTAGGCGCGCTCGGCGTCGGCGACGTGGCCGGCGTAACGTTCCAGCGCCTCCACGCGCGCCACCACGGCGGCCTCGCTGGTGGCCAGCGCGCGTTCCAGCGGTTCGATCACCGCCGCCACCTCGGGGGCGACGCCCCGGCGCAGCAGCTCCCGGTGGTCGGCGCGCAGCGCCGACAGCTTGGCCAGCAGCCGGGCGATCTCCCACTCCTGCTCGGGCAGCATCACCGCGTTGCGGGCGCCGTCGAGCAGGCCCTCGGCGTTGACGTGGGAGCGCAGGACGCCGCCGATGGCGCGCTGGCCGCGCAGGAGCACGGCGCGGGCCTGCTCGTCGAAGTCGTCCGGCAGCAGGAAGCGGCCGTCGTACAGGCGCGCCTGCTCGTAGACGGTGCGCTCGTACGGCCGGTCGGTCTCCGGTATCTCGCCGAGCGTGCTGGTCTTGACGAGCACGACCAGCATGAACGAGCCGAGCAGCACGAAGCCGGCGGGCGCCGCGGGCGATTCGAGCAGGACGGCCATGAGGGCGAGCACCACGGGGGTGGCGGCCAGCAGCGCGACGCCGGACGGGCTGCGCCGGCGCGGCGCGGGCGTGGAGGCGGGCGGCACCCAGCCCGCCCTGATCCGGGCCAGCAGGGGGGCGTTGGCGCGCAGCATTCCGGCGATCTCCGGGGGTACTCCCGGTTCGACTACCACACCCACGCTCTGCCCTGGCACCCTGGCGCCCCCAACGCTCGTGATGTCCGGATACTACGGAACATTCCGCCCGTATGTCAGCCTCGCGAAGGACAGTCCAGCCGCACCCCGGCGCCACATCCCGCCCGGGCACCCCACCCTTCAGCGGCGCGGCGCCCGCCTCCGGCGCGTCACCGCGCGCGCCTTTCCCGGGCGAACGCCGTGCTCCCCGTGTCGCGGCGCGCCCGCCGATCATCCCGGCTACGGTAGGACGTCATGAGATCCGCGCACGTCATGATCGCCGCACCGCTCGCCCTCCTCCTCGCCGGCTGCGGGGGCGTGGCCGACGGAGCGGCGGCCACGCCCCCGCCGTCCGGGGTCGCCGCCTCGCGGGCCGCCGCCGGTGCCACGCCCGCCGCGAAGGCCCCCGGCTCGGGCGGGGACGGCGCGGAGGAGCGGCCCGCCGCGGGCGCCGGCGTGCCCGCGCCCGACGCGCCCATCCCGTCCGACCCGGCCGAGCTGGCCGCCGCCCTGCGCACGACGACCACCGCCCTGTACGCGGCGATCGACCGCTGGACCAAGGGCGGCCAGCAGAGCCCGCCCGAGGACGTGGTGCTGCTCTCCCTGCACCAGCAGCGCATCTACCGGGTGCTGGCCCGCGACGCGGCGCTGACGCGGCGCACGGCCGAGCGGCTGCCGGCGCGGCTGGCGGCCGAGGCCCGCGACAACGCCACGGCCGTGGGCCGCCTCCTGTCGCTGGCCCGCCCCATCAGCGCCGCCCGGCGCAAGCAGATGCGCCTGGCCGAGCCGCTGCCCGCCGAACGGCTGCGCGGCTACATGACGCGGGCCGAGAAGCGGTTCGGGGTGGACTGGGAGGTGCTGGCGGCCGTCATGCTCGTGGAGACGAAGTTCGGCCGGGTCACCTCGTCCAGCTCGGCGGGGGCGCAGGGGCCCATGCAGTTCATGCCGGCCACGTGGCGGCAGTACGGGCTGGGCGGCGACGTGCATGACGCGCGGGACGCGATCCTCGGGGCGGCCAACTACCTCAAGGCGTCCGGCGCGCCCGGCGACTACCGGCGCGCGCTGTACGCCTACAACCACTCCGACCACTACGTGGACGCCGTCCAGGCGCACGCCCGGCAGATGCGGCGTGACCCGCGCAGCTTCTACGCCTACTACAACTGGCAGGTGTTCGTGCTGTCGGCGAAGGGCGACGTGCGCCTCACCGGTCCCCGCTGACCGCGGCCGGGTCCACCGCACCCGGGGGCCGGACCGCCGCCAGGGCGGCGGCGAGGCAGGCCACCGGGATGGCGGGCAGCACGTACCGGTGGTCGAAGTCGAGCGCGGCCACCGGCGCGACGAGCAGGAACACCGCGAACGCCCAGGGCAGCAGCGCCGGCCGGCGGCGCCCCACCGAGCCGAGGCCGCCGGCCAGCAGGACCACGCCGAAGACCGTGCCGTGCAGGAACCACGGGTAGCGGTAGGCGGCCAGCACCGAGGCGTACGGCTCCACCGAGCTCATGCCGCGGATGCCCGGGTCGTACTCCCGGCGCACCTCGCCGACGAGCGGCTGCTCCTCGGGCAGCGGCCAGGAGCCGCGCGGGAACGACGTCGTCGGGCTCACCCGCCTGGGGTGTCGCACGGGCTCCCAGGTGAAGGCGAGCGCGGTGTCGCGGGCCACCTCGCGCAGGTAGTCCAGCGGCTGGGCGGCGATGGCCCGCAGGGCGAAGGAGCGGGCCAGGTCGTTGTGGGCGAACCGGCCGCCGGGCAGCAGGTTCAGCGACGCGCCGGGGGCCCACACGTACTCGGAGGCGGCGTCGGCCACGGTGCCGTTCGGGCAGAGCGCGGCCTCGTCCGCGGGCGGCCGGATCACCGAGCAGTCGGCGAAGGTCATCGTGCGGGCCCACAGGGCGACCCCGTCGGAGCCGCTGAGCGCGAACCTGCCGTGGTGCTGGGCGTACCAGCCGGCGTAGCCCAGCAGCGGCAGGGCGCCGGCGACGGCCGCGGCGGCCACGCGCCGCCACCCGGCCCGCCGGAGCAGGAGGTGGAGGACCAGCAGGCCGACCAGCGGGGCGGCGGCGGTCCGGGTGAGCCCGGCCAGCGCGAGGAGCAGGCCGGACAGCGCGGCGGCGCGCGTGGAGACCTCCTCGCGCCACATCACCACGAGCAGCGCCGCCACCACCAGGAAGATCACCTGAAGGTCGGAGAGGATCGCGTGCTCCAGCCGCAGGAACGACGGGTCGAACAGCACAGGCGCGGCGGCCAGCGTGGCGCCCCAGCCGGGCAGCGACCGGCGGCGCAGCAGCGCGTAGATCATCACCCCGACGCCGAGCCCCATCGCGTGCTGCGCCCCGGCGACCAGCTCGACGCTGTGGAAGGGCCGCAGCAGCCACAGGAACCAGGAGTACCCGGCCGGGTGGAAGGCGCCCTGCGGGCGCAGGTGGACGGCCGTGTCCAGGTACGTGAACGAGTCGTACCAGTAGAGCTGCGCGGTGTCGTAGCCCAGCATGACGAGCACGCGGAGCGCGACGGCGGGCACGAGCGCGATCCCGAGGACCAGGTGCCCGCGCAGGCGCCCTCCGGACCGTCTGCCGCCGTCCGTTCGCGCGCGCGAACGGACGGACGCCGCGAACGCGGTCGCCATGGAGGGCCTCCCCCGGGACGGACCGGGCGGATCCGGCCGTAGGGGACGCAGTCCAGCGGGTGGGCGCTAACGTGAGGATCACCACATTCGGTTATGCCCGCGTTATCCCGTCCCGGGCATACTGCCGGGGTTTTCGTGTCATATGGGGGCTGAATGCGTGTTCTGATCGCCGAGGACGAGCGGATGCTCGCCGACTCGATCGCGGAGGGGTTACGCGGCGAGGCGCTGGCCGTGGACGTCGCCTACGACGGGGACGCCGCGCTGGAGCGGCTCGGCGTGCACGACTACGACGTGCTCATCCTCGACCGTGACCTCCCGGTCGTGCACGGCGACGACGTCTGCGCGCGCGTGGTCGAGGAGGGCCGGCTGGTGCGGGTGCTCATGCTGACCGCCGCGGGCGACGTGCGCTCGCGCGTGGCGGGACTGTCACTGGGCGCCGACGACTACCTGCCCAAGCCGTTCGCGTTCGAGGAGCTGGTGGCGCGGGTGCACGCGCTCGGCCGCCGCGCCCGCAGGGCCGACCCGCCGATGCTGGAGCGGGCCGGCGTGCGCCTGGACTGGGCGCACCGGCAGGTCTTCCGCGGGGGCCGGTACGTGCCGCTGGCGCGCAAGGAGTTCGGGGTGCTGGCGGAGCTGCTGCGCGCGCGGGGGGCCGTCGTGTCCGCCGAGGAGCTGCTGGAGAAGGTGTGGGACGAGAACATCGACCCGTTCACCAACACCGTGCGCACGACGATGATGAAGCTGCGCAAGAAGCTCGGCGAGCCGCAGGTCATCGAGACCGTGCCGGGATCGGGGTACCGCATCCCATGAGCATGCGCATGCGCTTCGCCGTGGCCTCGGCCGTCGTCACGGCCGTTCTCGGCACGCTGGTGGTCGCGGGCGTGTACCTGACGGTGCGGCACAGCCTGCAGTACCGCAGCGGGCTGGTCACACCGCGCTACATCAATACTCGGGACCACTGGACGATCGGCCGCGGTGACCTGTACTACGAGGTGGCCCGCGAGCGCGTCATGCAGGTCCGCGCCGTCTACGAGCGCGACACGCTGGCTAACGTGCGCACGGTCGGCGGGATCGCCGTGCTCGCCGCCGCGATCCTCGCCTTCGGCGCCGGATGGCGCGCCGCCGGCTGGGTGCTGCGGCCCCTCAGCGACGTCACCGAGACCACCCGGCGGGTCGCGCAGAACCACGACCTGACCGAGCGCATCGCCTACGACGGGCCGCACGACGAGCTCAAGGAGCTGACCGACAGCTACGACACCATGCTCGGCCGGCTGGCCCGCTCCTTCGACGGCCAGCGGCGCTTCGTCGCCAACGCCTCGCACGAGCTGCGCACCCCGCTGACCATCAACCGGACGCTGGTGGATGTGGCGGTGCGCCGCCCCGACGCCACCGACGACGTCAAGCGGCTCGGCGAGTCGCTGCTGCTCGTCAACGCCCGCCACGAACGGCTCATCGACGGGCTGCTGGCGCTGGCCGAGGGCGAGCAGGCGGTGCTGGACCGGCGGCCGTTCGACCTGACGGACGTGGCCGAGCACGTGCTCGACCTGGCGGCCGACGAGGCGGCCGAGCGGGAGGTGACCATCCACCGGCTGCTCGACGCCGCGCCGACCACGGGCGAGGCGGTGCTGGTGGAGCGGCTGGTGCAGAACCTCGTGGAGAACGCCATCCGGCACAACCACCCCAAGGGCGAGGTCTGGGTGACGACGCGGCAGCGGGCCGAGCAGGTGGAGCTCGTGGTGGCCAACACCGGCCTCCAGGTGCCGCCGTACGAGATCGAGACGATCTTCGAGCCGTTCCGGCGGCTGCACGGCGACCGGCTGCGCTCCGACCGGGGCAGCGGGCTGGGGCTGTCGATCGTCCGGGTCATCACGGAGGCGCACGGCGGGACGGTGGTGGCCCGGCCGCGCGACGAGGGCGGCCTGACGATCACGGTGGAGCTGCCGGCGGCGGCCTCCTAGGGGCGGTTCGGGTCGCGGAGGAGGTCGCCGGGGACACCGGCCGCGGCCAGGAGGTCGAGGCTGTCGGTCCGCTCGAAGATCATGGACTCGACGAGCGGGCGCAGCCGGTGATCCCCGGCTCCCGTGCCCGCGAGCGCTGTGACGATGCGGGCCCGCTCGTCGAAGGGCAGCCCGGTGTCCAGGGTGAGGGCGCGGATCAGCACATCGAGGTGGAAACCCGGCTGGGGCAGCTCGTTCCAGACCGACGCCAGGTCCTCGTAGAGCGCGACGCGCTCCACGCTCCCGGAACCGTCGTGCAGGAACAGGTCCCGCACGACGAGGGACAGCGGGCGGAGGCGACCGTCGCTCTGGACGAGCGCGGCCTCTTCCTCCTCCCCCATCAGGTCGGCCGCCAGGTCGAGGAAGTACGGACGCTCCTCCCGCGACGTGTGCACCGGCAGCAGCGCGGGCGGCCGGTCGAACTCCCCGAACCACCACGCGGTCACGTCGCGGCCGGACTCCGGCATCCCGCCGAGCTCGATGTCGTCCGCGCGACGGCTCGCCCTCAGGGCCCGCATCAGTCCGGGCCATCCGCCGCGTTCGAGCTGGCCCTTCCACAGGTGGGCATGGCTGCGCCACGACGCGAAGTCGTCCTCGTCCCCCAGCAGCTCCCTGACGCTCACCGTCTCGGGCGACACCGCCACCAGCAGCAGCACCAGGTTCGCCGAGTACGCCGCCAGCCGCCGCGTCAGCGGGTGCCGTACCGGGACGAACTCCGTGAACAACCGCCTCTTGCGCTCGTACAGCGCACCACGCACCAGCTCCGCCAGCGCCTCCGCCGCCCGCGACCGCTCCGGGCCGGGCAGCGCGCGCAGCAGCTCCGTGGCGAAGCCCACCACCGGGGCCCGCTCGGCGAGGCAGGAGAACGACGTGATCGCGTACAGCAGGTCGTCGTCCGGCGGGCCGGTCAGCTCGTCCTCGGCCAGGGCGTGCCGCCTGACCAGGTCGCGCACCGCGTACACCGCCAGCCAGGCCACCAGGAACTCGCCGAACGTGGCGTGCAGGAACTCGTAGCTGCGGGCGCGGTCGTCGGCGGGCCTGGCCTGGTTCTGGTGCACGAAGAAGAAGCGGCCGGTGACCTGCTGCGCCCAGTTGACCGAGGCGTCCTCCACCTGCTCCCCCGTGCCGCACAGCGCCGGGAGGTCGCGGTTGAGGGCGCTCTCGGCGACCACGGGGCGGCCCCGGGCGAACATCGACAGGGCGACGGCGCCGAGCCGTACCAGCTCCCGCTCCACCAGCCGGCGCTGCCGGGCGGCCGGCAGGGCGCGCACGCCGGGCTCCCTGAGCACCTCCCGGGTGGCGAAGTCCTTGATCAGCGACTCGTAGAGCTGCGCGCGTCCGAGCTCGCCGCCGCCGCGCTGGAGCGCGTTGCCGGTCGCGTCGTACAGCGCGAGCAGCAGGAGGAGCAGCGGCAGCCGGGCCGGCTCGCCCTGCGCCAGGGCGACGGCGGCGGGCAGCGGCTTGAGCGCGTGCCGGGCGAGCAGGGCGCGGTTGGTCTGGTCCCAGATGTCGAGCCAGGCGCGGACCTGGTCGTCGTCGAAGGGCATCAGCTCGACGGCGAGCACGCCGCGCGGGAAGCGGACCCGGTCGGCCACGACGGTGCGGCTGGTGACGACGACCGCGACCGGGCGGCCGAGCCGGGCCTGCCGCGCCTGGAACTCCTGGATCTGTTCGAGGTAGTCGTAGCGGGCGGTCCCGGCGGCCTGGATCAGCTCGTCGAAGCCGTCGAGGACGACGACGGGCAGCGCGCCCTCCGCTGATTCCAGTAAGTCCTGATATTTCACCTCTTCATCGAGGACGACGGCCAGGCCCTGCTCGATCTGGGACGTCACCGTCGACTCGGCGGCCACGTCCCGCAGCGCCACCCGGATGGGCAGGAACTCGGAGCTGGCCAGCCGCGCCGCCAGCACCTCGGTCAGCTTCGACTTGCCCGAGCCGGGCTCGCCGAGCACGACGAGCGGCGCCTGCGTGGCGCGCAGCGAGGTGAGGTGGCCGACGAGGAACGCCTCGGCGTCGGGCAGCTCCGCCTGCCCCTCCCACCATCCGCGCACGGCCGGCCTGGCCTCGCGGGTCATCTCGGCCACGCGGCAGCGGGGGTTGATGTACCCCTCGCCGAGCAGCGGCAGCGCGATGCCGTCGGGGACCTTGCCGGCGGCCATGAGCGGCTGGTCGAGGGCGCTGGCGGCCAGCCGGAGCAGGTGGACGCGCGGCCGGTCGCCGGCCCGGGGCGGCGCCAGCTCGGCCAGCAGCCGCGCCACCCGCGACAGCCCCGCGCCGAGCGCCTGCGTCTCGGTCACCAGGCTCCAGACCCCGAACTCCGGGCTGTCGAGGGCCAGCAGCCGGTAGTCGTCGTCGTAGCGGCGCAGCGCCCGCTCCGGCGGGCCCTCGGCGAGCAGCGCGGGCAGGCGGATCCGGTCGTCCACCGCCAGCTCGTCCCACAGGGCCAGCCCGCGTACGTACCGGGCGACGGCCTCGGACATGCGGCGGTACACCGCGCCGACGGCCCGTCGCGTCTCGGCGTACGGGCGGTGCGGCTCGGGCATCGGCAGCCGCGCGGCCAGTAGGCGCTCCATCAGCTCCGCGAACCCGTCGGCCGGCGCTCCCCCGGCGGCGAGCGCGCTCTGCACGCCGCGGTCCAGGCGGAGCCGGCGCAGGTCGAAGGGGAGCTCGCTCTCGTCCAGCGCCCGGAAGTAGGCCGAGACGACGACCACGGCGTGGGCGGCGGCCAGCCGCTGGGTGCGGGTGAAGCGGTTGACGCCCGTGCGCCAGCCGGACACGCGCCGCAGCACGTCCTCGCCGTAGCGCACGACGTCGTTCTTCAGGTCGAACAGGCTGAGCGCCGTCTGCGCGCCGCCGGCCAGGGCCCAGCCGGTGAGCCCCGCGGTGGCGGCGAACTCGGCCACCTTGAACAGCCGGTTCTCGTTGCAGCCGAGGATCTTCAGGGCGTCCGCGTAGCTGAGCGTGTCCGTCATGGGGCCTCCGAGGCGGGGGATGTCCCATCATGGCGCGTTCCAGGCCGGCTCGCCGGGAATCCCGCCGCCGACCGGCCGGGGCGCGCGGTGCCGAAGACGTCGGCGAACCTCTCGCCGACCGGCACGGGCGCGGTCAGAGGGCGTCGGAGATCTCCTCCAGCGCGGCCGGGTCCTCGATCGTGGACGGCGTGCGGTAGGGCCGTCCGGCCGCGATGTCGCGCATGGTGCCGCGCAGGATCTTGCCGGAGCGGGTCTTGGGCAGGCGGCCGACCACGACGGCCCGGCGGAAGGCGGCGACCGGGCCGACGCGCTCGCGCACCAGCGCGACGACCTCCCGCTCCACGTCGGCCGGGTCACGGTCCGCGCCGGCCTTGAGCACCACGAACCCGACCGGCAGCTCGCCCTTGAGCTCGTCGGCCACGCCGATCACGGCGCACTCGGCCACGTCCGGGTGGGCGGCGATGACCTCCTCCATCTGCCCGGTCGACAGGCGGTGGCCGGCGACGTTGATGACGTCGTCGATGCGGCCCATGACGAACAGGTAGCCGTCCTCGTCGACGTAGCCGCCGTCGCCGGTCAGGTAGTGGCCGGGGTAGCGGGACAGGTAGGAGGCGGCGAAGCGGGCGTCGTCGCGGTAGAGGGTGGGCAGCGTGCCGGGCGGCAGCGGCAGCCGGAGGGTGATCGCGCCCTCGACGCCGGGCGGGCACTCCTGCCCCGCCGGGTCGAGGACGCGCACGTCGTAGCCCGGGACGGGCTTGGTGGGCGAGCCGGGCTTGACGGGCGGCAGGCCGAGCCCCGCGCAGCCGGCGGCGACCGGCCAGCCGGTCTCGGTCTGCCACCAGTGGTCGATGACGGGGACGCCGAGCAGGCCGGCGGCCCAGTGGTAGGTGTCGGGGTCCAGCCGCTCCCCCGCCAGGAAGAGATACCGAAGACCCGACAAATCCCATTTTTTCGTGAAATCTCCGGCGGGATCTTCCTTCTTGATCGCCCGGATGGCGGTCGGCGCGGTGAACATCACCCGCACGTCGTGCATGGCCGCCACCCGCCAGAACGCCCCCGGGTCGGGCGTGCCGACCGGCTTGCCCTCGTACAGCACGGTCGTGCAGCCCTTGAGCAGCGGCCCGTAGACGATGTAGGAGTGCCCGACGACCCAGCCGACGTCGGAGGCGGCCCAGAACACCTCGCCGGGCGCGACGCCGTACACGTTGCCCATGCTCCAGTGCAGCGCCACGGCGTGGCCGCCGTTGTCGCGCACGACGCCCTTGGGGGCGCCGGTGGTGCCGGAGGTGTAGAGCACGTACAGCGGGTCGGTCGCTGCGACGCTGACGCACCCGGCCGGCTCCGCGCCGCGCAGCGCGTCGGCCCAGTCGAGGTCGCGGCCCTCGACGAGGGTCGCGGGCTGCTGCGGGCGCTGGAGGATCACGCAGTGCGCGGGGCGGTGCCCGGCCTGCTCCAGCGCGGCGTCCAGCAGCGGCTTGTACGCCACGATCCGGGACGGCTCGATGCCGCACGAGGCCGACAGCACCACGACGGGGCGCGCGTGGTCGATGCGCACGGCCAGCTCGGCCGCGGCGAACCCGCCGAACACCACCGAGTGGACCGCGCCGAGGCGCGCGCAGGCCAGCATCGCGATCACGGCCTCCGGCACCATCGGCATGTAGATCACCACGGTGTCGCCGGCCTCGACGCCGAGGCCGCGCAGCATCCCGGCGGTCCGCGCCACCTCCTCCAGCAGCTCGGCGTAGGTGTAGGCGAGCACGGAGCCGGTCACGGGGCTGTCGTGGATCAGCGCCGTGCGCGCGCCGTGGCCGGCCAGGACGTGCCGGTCCACGGCGTTGAAGCAGGTGTTGAGCCGGCCGTCGGGGAACCACCTGCCGTCGCGCAGGACGGTCCCGGGCGCCACGTCCCAGTCGATGCCCGCAGCGGCCTCCGCCCAGAAACCCTCGGGGTCGTCGATGCTGCGCCGGTAGACGGCGTCGTAGGTGCTCACCCTTCGATCAGACCAGCGCCCGGGCGCCGGGCGCAAGGGCCCCGCGCGCGGGCGGGCCCGAACGGGTGAGGCCGGTGGAACCGGAGGGACGTCAGGAGGGCACGGCCGGTTGGAGGTAGATCGTGGTGGCGTGCGGGACGCGGTCACGGATGCGCCGCTCGGTGTCGGCCAGGGCCCGCGACGCCTCCTCCATGTCCTGTTCGGCGGGCATGATCACGCGGGCGGCGACGAGCACGTCGTCCGGCCCGAGGTGCAGGGTGCGCAGCTCGGTGAAGGACCGGATCGCGGGGTCGGTCTGCAGGACGTCCTCGATGGCGCCCTGCACGGCCGGCGAGGCGGCCTCACCGATGATCATGCTCTTGGTCTCGCGCGCCAGGACGAGAGCCACGACGACCAGCAGCAGGCCGATGGCCACCGAGCCGATGCCGTCGAACTGGGTGTTGCCCGTGACGAGCGACAGCGTCACGCCGACGAGCGCGAACGCCAGCCCGGCCAGCGCGGCCGCGTCCTCCAGCAGCACCACCGGCAGCTCCGGCGCCTTGGCCTCCTTGACGAAGCGGGCCCACGACCGGCCGGCGCGCACCCGGTTGGAGTGGCGCACGGCCGTGCGCAGCGACATGCCCTCCATGACGATGGCCACGAGCAGCACGCCGATGGCCCACGGCCAGCTCTCCAGCGGATGCGGATGGGTGATCTTCTCGTAGCCCTCGTACAGGGCGAACAGGCCGCCGCCGAAGAACAGCACCACGGAGACCAGGAAGCCGTAGAAGTAGCGCACGCCGCCGTAGCCGAAGGGGTGCGCCCGGCTGGGCCGGTGCGCCGACTGTCTGCGCCCCAGCATCAGCAGGAGCTGGTTGCCCGAGTCCGCGGTGGAGTGGATGCCCTCGGCCAGCATGGCCGACGACCCCGTGAAGAAGAAGGCCACGAACTTGGACACCGCGATCCCGACGTTGGCGGCCAGCGCCGCTACGGTGGCCTCTTCCGATCCGTCCTTGCTCACCGTCGCCGACTACCCGCGCGGAGGAGGATCTACCATGCGACGGCCCGCGCGTCCCAGCGGCCGAGGCGTTTCCGGCGGGCCGGGATCTCCTTGGAGCGATGGGACGATGAGTGAGGGTCGATACGGGGAGGCGAGGCCATGGGTGCCGAGGGGTGGACCGAACGCGCGAGGGCGCTCTACGAGGAGGCCGTGTTCGGCGGTGACGACGCCGCCCTCGCCGCGGCCGGCCGCGAGCTGGACGCGGTCGAGGCCGGCCTCTCCCTGGCGCGCGGCCGGATCGCCCATGCCCGCTTCCTGCGCGACGGCGAGGAGGACGCGGAGGAGCTGCCGCTGTTCCTGCGGGCCCGCGGCCTCTACCGGTCGCTGGGCGACGCGCGCGGCGAGGCTGAGGCGGTGTTCTGGCTCGGGACGTACCACCAGGTCGTGCGGCACGACCACGACACGGCGCTGCCGC
The DNA here is from genome assembly GCF_013363995.1 of Nonomuraea rhodomycinica. GTDB lineage: Bacteria > Actinomycetota > Actinomycetes > Streptosporangiales > Streptosporangiaceae > Nonomuraea > Nonomuraea rhodomycinica. The sequence continues at coordinate 424,864 of NZ_JABWGO010000001.1, forward strand.
TGCTGGAGCGCTCGTACGCGCTGGCGAACGCCGTGGGCGACCGGCTGACCGCGTCGTACGCGGCGCGCCACCTGGGCATCGCCGCGCACGCCGCGGGGCGGCTCGACGTGGCGCGGGAGCGGCTGGAGGAGTCGACGCGGCTGCGCCGGGAGCTGGGGTTCCTGCCCGGCGTGGCCGCGAACCTGGTGGGGCTCGCCCACGTCGCCCTCGACGAGGGACGGCCCGGCGACGCCGAGGCGCTGGCGGCGGAGGCGGCCGAGCTCGCGGCGGGCAGCGGCGCCGAGGCGATCCTGCGTCAGGTGGAGGAGGCGCGCGCCCGCCTGGCCGCGTCCTCCTCCTGAGCGTCCGCCGTCCTCTGAGGAGGCGGCCCCTGCCCGCGGGGGCGGGTGTCGCGGGCCGGGCCCCGGAGGAGGTCAGGGGGCGGTCGTGAGGCGGGGCAGGAGCGCGGCCGCGTCCCGTTCCGGCAGCTCGATGCCGAGGTGGTCTCGCAGTACCCAGAAGTCGCCGTCGCGGCCGAGCCGCCACTCCCACCCCCCCAGGCGCGCCGCGGCCCCGTCGGGGAACGGCAGGGGCTCCACCAGTCCCTCGCCCCCGAACCCCACGTCGGCCAGCCACCGCCCGCCCTCCTCCGTCTCCACCGTGAGGGTGGCGTGGGTGCGCGGCAGGTGGAGCCGGCCGAGCCTGATGCGGGCCAGGTGGCGGGTCACGCGGAAGCCGAGGCGTTCCAGGGCGGCGGCGAACAGGAGGTTGTGCTCGTGGCAGTAGCCGCCGCGGCGCCTGCCGACCAGCTTGTCCTGGAGGCTCTCCAGGTCGATGGGGGCGCCCCTGCCGAGGACGACGTCGAGGTTCTCGAACGGGATGGCGGTGACGTGCGCGCGGTGGACGGCGCGCAGCGTCTCGGCGGAGGGGGCGCGGCGTGGCCCCGCCGCGGCGCGTCGGGCGATTCGGGCCCTCAGGTGGCGGGGGGCCGTCGCGGGACGGCCCGCGTCCGCCAGGATGAGAGTCGTGGCCACCAACGACGATGACACGCTGCCCCTCCAGCCGCCGGTGCGGCTGCCCTCCGAGGCCGAGCTGGCGGCGGCGGTACGCGCGACGCCCTTGACGACGGCCCTGCTGCGCGCCACCGCCCCGGCGCCCGGCACCGACTCCGGCTCCGGCTCCGGCTCCGACGTCGGCGAGGCGGGGGCCGCGGGCGACGAGGAGCTGCTGGACGAGGCGCTCCGGCAGCGGGTGGCCCAGGTCCTGCGGGAGGGGGAGGACCGGCAGGTCCTCTCGACGTGGACGGAGGTGTGCCGCGACGTCGTCCTGCGCGACGAGCAGGTCTTCCTGTGCCTCGTGCGCCTGTTCATGCGCCGCGAGCGGCTGTCGGGGCCGCCGGGCGTCCTCGGCACGCTGGGACTGGTACGGCGGGTCGCACAGGACCCGCCTCCCGCCGCGCCCCGAGGGCGGGGCCGCAGGGGCGGGAGCGGACCGGCCGACCCGGAGCCGGCCGAGCTGTCCGCGCTGAGCCCGCTCGGCTCGTGGGCGGCCAGAGGGCTGATCAGTGAGGCGTCCGGCCAGGACATCCCGGTCATGGGGTCGTTCGCGTCGCGCGACGCCGCCGCGCTGCTGCAGGGCCTGCGCTCGTACCCGGAGCCGGAGCGCCTGGAGGAGCTGACCGGCTGGCTGGCCGGCAGGGATCGGGGCGAGGCGGCCGAGGAGGTGGGCGCCGCGCTCGCCACTGCGAGCCCGCTGGGCCGGGCCGTCGGCGTCGAGCTGCTGGCCACGGACTTCGGCGACGAGGGCAGGCGGGTGCTCGACCGGCTCATCGACACGCCCCGGCTGGGGGCGGTGATCGCGGCCCGGCTGGGCCGGGACGAGCGTCCCTCGACGCCGGAGGAGATCGCCTGGGCGCTGGTGGACATGGCGGCGACGCTGCTGGAGTTCGGCGGCGAGACGGACGAGGTGATCGCCTCGATCGCGATGGGCATGGACGCGGAGGAGCAGGCGGGGACCCTCACGCTGTTCGCGCTGGGTGACCATCCGTGGACGGCGCAGGTGCTCCGGGTGTTCATCGACCACCATCCGGACCGACGCGTCGCCGCCGCCGCCCGCAAGGCGCTGCGCCGCCTGCACGGCCTGGCCTCGATCCGCGGCTAGCCCCCGTCCCGCGGAGGGGACGGCGGGCTCCCCCAAGACGACGCACTCGACTCGGCGCCGCCGCGACGCGGCGCCGCTCGTGGCCGCTGTGTCACCGGCCGAGTTCCTTATGTCCACCGAATATCTATGTCCCTATAGTGCTATGAAGCTAGATATATGGAGAAACAGTGATCGAGTTCCATCTGGACGCCAGATCCGGTGTCTCGCCGTACCTGCAGCTGGTCCAGCAAGTACGGCACGCGCTACGGCTCGGCATGCTGCGCGAGGGCGACCAGTTGCCGACCGTCAAGGAGGTCGTGGCGCACCTGGCCATCAACGCCAACACCGTCCTCAAGGCCTACCGGGAGCTCGAGCACGAGGGCCTGGTCGCCGCCCGGCCGGGGGTGGGGACGTTCGTGACCTCCACCCTCGCCGGCGCCTCGCTGGCCGCGCACGGACCGCTGCGGCTGGAACTGCGGCGCTGGCTGGCCAAGGCCCGCCGGACCGGCCTGGACGACGACGACATCGAGGCGCTCTTCATGACCACCTTTCGCAGCACCGCTCAGGAGGACATAGCGTGACTTCAGTCCTGCAGGCCCACGAGCTGGGCAGGAGATACGGCAAGCGCTGGGCGCTGCGCGAGTGCACCATCGACATCCCGGCGGGCCACGTCGTGGGGTTGGTGGGGCCCAACGGAGCCGGCAAGACCACCCTGCTGAAGCTGGCCAGCGGCCAGCTCGAACCGACGGCGGGCGGCATCACCGTGCTCGGCGGCCGGCCCGCCGGCGGCCCGGAGCAGCTGGCCAAGATCGGGTTCGTCGCCCAGGACACCCCCGTCTACGCCGGGCTGACCGTCTCCGACCATCTGCGCCTGGGAGCACGGCTCAACCCCCGCTGGGACGCCGCCATGGCGCGCGAGCGCATCGCGCGGCTCGGTCTGCCCCTCACCCACCGGGCGGGCAGGCTGTCGGGCGGCCAGCGCGCCCAGCTCGCCCTCACCCTGGGGCTGGCCAAGCGGCCCGAGCTGCTGATCCTGGACGAGCCCGTGGCCTCGCTCGACCCGCTGGCCCGCCGCGAGTTCCTGCAGCACCTGATGGAGGCCACGGTCGAGCACGAGTTCAGCGTGGTGCTCTCGTCCCACCTGGTCTCCGACCTGGAACGAACCTGCGACTTCCTGATCGTGCTCGCCGACTCCCGCGTCCAGGTCGCCGGGGAGGTCGACAAGCTGCTGGCCACCCACCACCGGCTCACCGGCCCGCGCCGCGATCCCGATCGGCTGCCCGCCGACCAGCACGTGGTCTCCGCCCGCCACACCGACCGGCAGAGCACCTTCGTGATCCGCACCGACGGCCCGATCCACGACCCCGCCTGGACCGTCACCCAGCTCAGCCTGGAGGACCTCGTCCTCGCCCACATGGACCAGCGGACCGCCGAGAACCGGCGAGCCGCCCTGGAGGTACGACGATGATCTGGCTGACCTGGCGCCAGCTGCGCGGCTCGGCCGCGATGATGGCCGCCTTACTCGTCCTGCTCGCCGTCGTGCTGGCCGTGACCGGCCCGGATCTGGCCTCCCGCTATGCCGCCGGTATCGCCGCCTGTACGCAGGACGACACCTGCGGCCGCTTCTACGACCGCTTCTTCAGCGGGCACGAATTCTCCTTCATGGCCCTCAGCCTCGTCGTGCTGGTCCTTCCGGCGCTGGTCGGGCTCTTCTGGGGCGCACCGTTGATCACCCGGGAGCTGGAGGCGGGCACGCACCTGCTGGTGTGGAACCAGAGCGTCACCCGCCGCCGCTGGCTGGCGGTCAAGCTCGCCCTCCCGGGCCTGGTCGCCGTGGCCGCCGCGGGCCTGTGCGGCCTCGCGGTCACCTGGTGGTCCGGCCCCCTCGACAAGTCGGCCTCGGAGAACCTCGCGCTGATGGCTCCCCTGGTGTTCGGCGCGCGGCATCGCCCCGATGGGGTACGCCGCCTTCGCCTTCGTCCTCGGCGTGACCAGGGCATGGTGGTGCGCCACACGCTGCCCGCCATGGCCCTCACGCTGGCCGTCTTCGCCGCGGTCCAGCTCGCCATGCCGCTGCTGGTCCGGCCCCATCTGATGCCTGCGGTCACCTCCACCTTCGAGCTGGGCCAGGCGAACATGGAGGGCATCGGCATCAACCAGGACCGAGGCGGCGTCGTGGAGATCCACCTGAGGTCCGCCGTTCCCGGCCACGGGGGCGCCTGGGTCCTGTCCGGCAGCCTGGTCGATCCGGCCGGACGTACGCTCGGCGACGGCGCCGAGGTCACCGTCCCGATCTCCACGACGTCGGGACCATGCGCACCGTCGGGATCGCCCGTCATGGACGCGTGCGCGGCCGAGATCAACCGGCTCGGCTACCGCCAGAAGGCGACCTACCAGCCCCTTGAGCGCTTCTGGCCCTTCCAGTGGATCGAGACCGGGATCTACGCCTTCCTCACCCTCGGCCTCACCTGGCTGTCCTTCTGGTGGATCCGCAGGCGCCTGTCATGACCGCCGTCAGGGTCGCGGCCGCCGGGCTCGCCCTCCTCCTGGCGACGGCCTGCACGGCGCCGGCGCCACCGCGCAGCCGGGCGAGCACGGCGGCCGGCACGGCCTGCCCGCAACCCCGGGGCCGTCTCGGGGCGGAGACGGCCACCACGATCGACGTCATCGAGCAGGCGTACTTCTGCATCCTCGGCACCTACTACAGCGGCGCCACGCTGGACGCCCGCTCACTGCTGAGCGCCGGGTTCGCCGCGTTGACGCAGGAGCTCAACCGCAACGGGCGCGACGTGCCCGAGGCGGCCATGCCCGCGTTGACCGGTGAGCGGAAGGCCGACTGGACCGCTTTCGAGGCCGCCTACCGGAAGGTCAGCGATCAGGCGCCGGACCTGCGTGACAAGCTGGCCGTCGTCACCCTGGAGGCCATGGTGGACAGCCTCGGCGACAACCATGCCCGCTGGGCGCACGACGTCGAAGAGCCCCCGGACCGCTACGACGGTGAGGGCTACGGCCTCGGTCTCCAGGCGAACGTCACCAGCGCGCAGGCGAACCTCGACCCCGGCGCCGCCCTGCCCCCGCTGTTCGTCACCGAGGTGCAGGGCGGCGCGGTGCGGGCAGCCGGGCTGCGCCCCGGCGACATCGTCGAATCGGTCAACGGATCGGCGCCCTTCGTCGACGGCGCGGCCACCCCGGCGATCGCCGCCCTCTACCCGCGATACCCGGACGCGCGCCCGGTGCGGCTGGGGCTGCTGCGGCAGAGCACCGGCCGCCGCTGGACGGCGACGCTCCGGCCCGGCCTCTACCCGCAGGACCTGACGGACCTGCAGGTGGTGCGAGCGACGCTGCTGGACGACGGCATCGCCTATGTACGGGTGCGCGGCTTCACCCCCGACGCCGCGGACAGGGTGGTCAAGGGGATCTCCCGGCTGCGGGCCGGCCGGGCCCTGTCCGGTGTCGTGCTGGACCTGCGCGGCAACGGCGGCGGCAGCCCGCTGGAGGCGACCCGGCTGGTCAGCGCGTTCACCCACGGCGCGGTCACCGCCTACCTGTGCACCGTGGACGGCAGGTGCGAGGCTTCGCGGACCGACGACACCGTCGAGCTGCTCGACCTGCCGCTGGTGGTGCTCACCGACCGCGGGTGCGCCTCGGCCTGCGAGCACTTCAGCTCCGCGGTCAAGGACCTGCGCCTCGGCAGGCTGGTCGGCACCAGGACCGCCGGCCTGATCTCCGGCCCGGCGCACGGGTACCTGCTGCGCAACAACACCATGCTCAGCTTCCCTGTCCGGCACCACCTGGGGCCCCGTCGGGAGGTGATCGACCGGATCGGCGTGCCCCCTGACCACCACGTGACCCTGACCCCGAAGGACGCGGCCGCCGGGCGCGACCCCGCCCTGGCCAAGGCCCTGGCCCTGCTGCAGAAGTGAAGGGAACCCCCGATGAGACGCCTCCTGGCGGTCGCCGCGGGACTGGTCGTCCTCGCGGCGTCCGCCTGCTCCGCGCCCGCGCCGCCCCGCTCCGCCGCCCCGCCGGCCACGCCGACCGGCCCCGCCACCTTGCCCGCCCCCACCGGCGCCCATCGGGTCGGCACCATCGCCCTGTACCTGAAGGACGCCTCCCGCCCCGATCCGTGGAACCCCGACGCCCACGCCAGGGAGCTCAAGGTCACCCTGTGGTACCCGGCCGAGCGGCGGGACGGGAAGCGCGCGCCGTACATGACGCCCAAGGAGTCGCAGCTCGCCATGCGGCGCTTCGGGATCGCGGGCGTGCCGGACGACACGCTGAGCAGGACGCGCACGAACGCCGCCGAAGACGCCGCACCCACGGGGCGGGGGCTTCCGCTGGTGGTGCTCTCCCCCGGTTTCACCCATCCGGTGAGCTCGCTGACGTCCCTGGCCGAGGATCTGGCCAGCCGCGGGTACGTCGTGGCCGGGATCGACCACACCTACGAGAGCTACGCCACGACCTTCCCCGACGGGCGGGTCGCCGCGTGCCTCGCCTGCGACAGCGACACCGACCCGGGCTTCGGCACGGGGGTGGTCGCGGGCCGGGCGGCCGACGTCTCGTTCGTGCTCGACCAGCTGCCCGCGAAGTGGGCCGGTTCCGACCGGATCGACCGCTCCAGGATCGCGATGGTCGGCCAGTCGATCGGCGGGGCCGGCGCCATGGCGGCCATGGTGAAGGACTCCCGGGTGCGGGCCGGGATCGACATGGACGGCACCACCTACGCCCGGATCCCCAAGGGCGGGTTCTCCCGGCCGTTCATGTTCCTGGGCTCGCCGCAGCACGTCCCCGGCGGCCGTGACCGTTCGTGGGACCGCGACTGGAAGCTGCTGACCGGGTGGAAGCGCTGGCTCGTGCTGTCCGGCGCGGAGCACCAGTCCTTCACCGACGCCCCGCTGCTGGCCGGCGCCCTCGGCGTCAAGCCCCCCTCGGATGTGCTGCCCGGGGCGCGCGCCGCCGAGCTCACCCGCACGTACGTGGCGGCCTTCCTCGACCGGCACCTGAAGGCGCGGCCCCAGCCGCTCCTGGACGAGCCGTCATCGCGCTACCCCGAAGTCACGTTCTGCCCCGCGACGTGCGGCCGGTCCTGAGGCCGGCGGGTTCGCGCCAGCGGTCGAGGGGCTCACGCCGCGGGCGCGGGAGCGGGTGGGCGCGGGTAGAGTCGGCGGCGATGACGAAGCACACGATCACTCCCCCCGCCGCCCCCATCCTGGGCGAGACCTACGTCTGCGCCTGCGGCGAGGATCTGCCCAACCGCATGAGCGCGGAGGTGCACGCCGCCGAGACCGGGCAGTGCAGCGTCTGCCTGGGCTCGGCCGAGGAGCCGGTGGCGCCCGGGTTCGTGCCGGAGCTGACGCGGGCCTGCACGGCGTGCGCGGGCACCGGCCGGCGGCGCGAGCAGGTCGTCTGGCAGCTCGCCCACGCCGAGGCGGAGCAGCTCATCACCGTCGGCGTCGTGCGGGACGTGGTGGCGGGCTTCGACGGGCCGTTCCACCTGTCGGAGGTCGCCGACGTGGTCCGCGCCGGGCTGGGCCTCCAGGCGGGCCGGCTCCCGGTGGGGCCGAGGGTGCGCGACCTGCTGCTGCGCCTGCAGGCGTCCGGGGAGATCACCATGCTGTCGGCGCCGGACGAACTGCTGGCCGGCACCGACGTGGTCCTCTACCGCGACCCCCAGTGGCAGCGCGCCCGCACCCTGGGCACGTGACCCGGCTCATCGGACCGCGGCCCGGCACCCGCCGGGGCTGCTGACGGCGCGCGCCGCCGCCCTCCCCCGACCATCGGTGATCGTGGGCGGTGAGGGTTCAGACTGGTGGGCGTGCGCTCGTCTTCGCTGATCACGCTCACGCCGCTGCTCCCGGCCGCCCTGGTGGCCCTGGTCGCGCTGGGCGCCGCCGTGGCCTGGCTCGGGCGGCTCGGTCACGGGCGGGCCGTCGTCACGGCGAGCCTGCGCGCCGCCGTGCAACTGGGCGTCGTGTCCGCGGTGATCGCGTGGGTGATCGCGTCCTCCGCCGCCGTGGCCGGCTTCATCCTGCTCATGTACGGCGTCGCCGCCTTCACCGCGGGCCGGCGCGTCACGGGCGGCCGGGGCGGGTGGTGGGCGGCCGTGCCCATCGCGGCGGGCGCCGCGCCGGTGCTGGGCGTCCTGGCCGCCGGCGGGGTGATCTCCGCGAAGGGCGTCGTGATCATCCCGGTCGCCGGGATCCTGCTCGGCGGCTGCCTGACCGCCACCACTCTGGCCGGGCGGCGCGCCCTCGACGAGCTGACCCAGCGGAGGGGTGAGGTGGAGGCGGCCCTGTCGCTGGGGTTCACCCCGCGGGAGGCGGCGCTGGAGATCTGCCGCCCGGCGGCCTCGCAGGCGCTGGTGCCCGCGCTCGACCAGACGCGCACCGTGGGGCTGGTCACGCTCCCGGGCGCGTTCGTGGGCATGCTGCTCGGCGGGGCGAGCCCCGTACAGGCCGGGGTCGTGCAGCTCGTGGTGCTGGTGGCGTTGCTGGCGGCCGAGGCCGTGGCGACGCTGGTGACGATCGAGGTGGCCGCCCGCGGCCGGTTCGGCGCCACACCGCGGTGAGGCGCCGCCCCGGCGGTGAGGCGCCACACTACGGTGAGACGCCGCCCGGCGGTGAGGGCGACGGCCACGGTGACGGCGACGGTGACGGTGACGGCGAGCGGGGTCAGGCGCGGCAGAGGATCTCGCCGTGCAGGACGGCCAGCCAGCCGTCCCCGTCCGCGGCCCACTCGCGCCAGGCGTCGGCCATGCGGACCAGGTCGTCGCGGGTGGCGGCGCCGGTGGCGAGCGCCTGCTCGGCCATGGCCGAGCCGAGGACGCGCTCGGCCCACATGCCGCCCCACCACGCCCGGTCCTCCGGTGTGGCGAAGCACCACGTGGACGAGGTGGCCGTCACGTCCTCGAACCCGGCCGCCCGGGCCCACGCCAGCAGCCGGCGTCCGGCGTCGGGCTCGCCGCCGTTGCCGCGCGCCACCCGCTGGTAGAGGGTCATCCAGTCGTCGAGCGCGGGGATCCGCGGGTACCAGGTGAAGGCCGCGTAGTCGCTGTCGCGCGCCGCGACGAAGCCGCCGGGCTTGGTGACGCGGCGCATCTCGCGCAGCGCCCGCACCGGGTCGCCCACGTGCTGGAGCACCTGGTGGGCGTGGACGACGCAGAACGTGTCGTCCGGGAAGTCCAGGGCGTGCGCGTCCGCGACGGCGAAGGCGGCGTTGGCGACGCCGCGGGCGGCCAGCTCGGCGCGGGCCAGCTCCAGCGCCTCGGCGGTCACCTCGGACGCCGTCACGTGCCCCACCCTGGCGGCCAGGTCGGCGGTGATGGTGCCCGGCCCGCTGCCCACGTCCAGCAGCGTCATGTGCGGCTTGAGGTGGGGCAGCAGGTACGCAGCCGAGTTCTCGGCGGTGCGCCACCGGTGCGACCTCAGCACCGACTCGTGGTGGCCGTGCGTGTATACGGCGTCCATCAGAACTCCCTTGTCCTCATCCCGTGACCGACAGCGCAACCCTAGCTCGTGTCTCATCATGAGAGAAGATTCGTCTCATTATACGAGAGACCGGAGGGGTGGCCGATCGGCGGTGACAGGGCGGGGGTGGCGGGTAGGGGGTGCGGGCCGGCGACCCACGCCGGCCGGACGACGCTCGATGAGGAGGAAACCCCCATGGCGAAGACCGTGGCAGACATCATGACGGCCCGGCCCGCGGTGGTGGAGGCGGAGCAACCCGTCTCGGTCGCCGCGGCGCTGATGCGCGACAACGACGCCGGAGCCGTGATCGTGAACGACAACGGCCGGGTCAGCGGCATCATCACCGACCGTGACATCGCGGTCCGCGTGGTCGCGGCCGACAAGGGCCCCGACACGCGGGTGCGCGAGGCGTGCAGCCCGTCCGTCGAGGCCGTCGGGCCCGACACCAGCCTCGACCAGGCGGTCCAGCTCATGCGCACGCACGCCGTGCGGCGCCTGCCGGTCGTCGAGAGCGGCCAGGCCGTCGGCATCGTCAGCCTGGGCGACCTGGCGATGGAGCGCGACCCGGAGTCGGCGCTCGGCGACATCTCGGCCGCGGCCGGCAACGACTGAGCCGCCCCGTCCCGGCACACCCGTCCGGGCCCGGCCCGACGGCCGGGCCCGGACGCATGCCAGGGCAAGGCGCGGGACGGGCGCACGCGGAGTCGGCCGCATGCCGGGGCCGGGCGCGGGACAGGCGCGCGCCGAAGGCGGACGCGGAGCCGAAAGCGGACGCGGCGCCGACGCGTGCCGGGGCCGCACGGGAATGTCGGTGACGGTCGCTACGGTGGCGGGATGGTGACAGTCGAGGACGTGCGGCGGATCGCGTCCCCCCTCCCCCGGTCGTCGGAGCACCTCATCAGGGACCGCGTGAAGTTCCGGGTGGGCTCGATCGTCTACGTCGCCTTCTCCCGCGACGAGACCGTGATGGGTTTCGCGTTCCCCAAGGAGGAGCGCTCGGCGCTGGTGGCCGCCGAGCCGGACAAGTTCCTCATGCCGGACGAGCGCGACCTGCGCTACAACTGGGTGCTCGTCCGGATGTCGGCCCTCGACCTCGACGAGGCGCGCGAACTGGTCGTCGAGGCGTGGCGGATGGTCGTGCCGAAGAAGGTCTACGCCGCCTACGCCGCGGGCGTCCGCTGACGCGCCGCTGCGTGCGGCGGCTCAGCGCAGGCCGCGGTACAGCTCCGCCGTCAGGGTGGTGATGCGGCGTACCGACGCGCTCCACGTGCCGCCCGCCGGGTGCGCGGTCAGGACCGCCAGCACGTACCTGTCGCCCTTGCCGGCCAGGCCGGTCGTATGCAGCACGGGACGCCCCAGGTCCGGCACGCCGGAGCCGCGGGCGCGCAGCGCCACGGCCGAGATCGACGCCCCCTGCGTGCCCCCCGCCCCCGTGGCGGCCGAGCCGGTCGAGACCGCGCCCGTGGACGCCGAGCCGGGGCGGCAGCGGACCGGCGGCACCGTGCCGAACCCGGACCAGCCCTGCTTGACCGCCCACGGCCGGGGCACCGCGCGCGGGATGCCGAAGTACTGGTCGAAGCCGTCCGTGCCGCACGGGGTGGCGGCCCGCAGATGGCCGAGGATCGTGTCGCGGACCCGCGGCGCGGCCCGGTCCAGCAGGTAGCGGTACACGCGCACCACGTCGTACGCGCTGAGCGAGGTGTACCCCCAGAAGCCGGGCTTGGAGGCGGGCGGCGGGACGGTGTCGGACAGGCCGAGCCGGCGGGCCATGCGGGTGATGACGGCGCCCTTGCCGGCGCGGTCCCACAGCGTCGAGGCGGCGTCGTCGTCGCTGGAGCGCAGCATGATCTTCAGCAGCCGGGCGTCGGCCGGCGGGACGGTCGCGCGCGACTCCAGGTAGTCGACGGCGAGAAGGATCTTCACCACCGAGGCGGATCGGAACGCCCGGTGGGCGTTGCGGGTGGCCACGACGCGCCCGCCGCCGCCGGCCTGGCGGTCGAAGACCACCCACGCGGCCGTGGTCCCGGCCGGCACCTGGGGCGGCTTGGCGGCCAACGCCCCGGAAACGCCGGACGACGCACCCGAAGCGTCAGAAGCGCCGGACGCGGCGGACGCGCCGGATGACGCAGCCGAAGCGCCGGACGGGCCGGACGCGGCGGACGGGCGCGCCTGCGACGCCGGGACGGCGGGAGGGCCGGAGACGCAGCCCGCGGCGAGGGGGACGGCCGCCGCGACGGCGGCCCACGGCTTGATGCGCATCCGCCATACCTACCAGAACGCGCGGACCGCCCGAAGATCACCCCATTCGAGCTGGACCGATATCGGCTTCCGTATGAACGGCCCGGCGGCGCAGTCTTGGACAGGCGCGGCCGGGTGTGGTCGGATGGCCGCCATGCCCGATGCGAACCCCACGCGGAGCCATGCCCGGCTGACGGGCGTCGTCCGCCTGCTCGGAGCGGCCGCGGCCGCCGGCGTGCTCGTCGCGGCCATCGCGCTGCCCGCCGTGGGCGGCTCCGGCGCCGCGGTGGTCTCCGCCGCCGAGGAGCTCAACCTGCGGCCGATGGAGCTGGAGGAGCCGCCGCTGCCGCAGGCGTCCACGGTGTACGACGCCAAGGGCAAGCGGATCGCGCAGTTCTACGCCGAGGACCGCAAGGTGGTCCGGCTGGACCAGATCTCCGAGATCATGCGCAAGGCGATCGTCGCCATCGAGGACGACCGCTTCTACCAGCACGGCGCGATCGACATCGAGGGCACCGTGCGCGCCCTGGCCAAGAACCTCAGCTCGGGCGGGGTGAGCCAGGGCGGCTCCAGCATCACCCAGCAGTACGTCAAGCAGGTGCTGCTCAACTCGGCCGCCACCGAGGAGGGCAAGGAGAAGGCCCTGGAGGCCAGCTACGCCCGCAAGCTCAACGAGCTGCGCTACGCGATGGGCGTCGAGAAGAAGTACACCAAGGACGAGATCCTGGCGAAGTACCTCAACATCGCCTACTTCGGGGCGGGCGCGAACGGCGTGGAGGCGGCGGCCCGGCGCTTCTTCGGCGTGTCCGCGGCCCGGCTGACGCTGCCGCAGGCCGCGACCCTCGCCGGAGCCGTGCAGAACCCGAACCTGACCGACCCCGAGACCGGCGCCAAGGCCCGCAAGCGGCTGCTGGACCGGCGCAACACGGTGCTCGACCGGATGGCGCAGCTCAAGGTCATCACGCCCGAGGAGGCCGCCGAGGCCAAGGCCGTCAAGCTCGGCTACAAGGGCGTCCGCCAGCCCAACGGCTGCCAGGCCACCATCTCCGCGCCGTACTTCTGCGAGTACGTCCGCTACGAGCTGCTGACCAACAAGGCGTTCGGCAAGACGCAGCGGGCCCGGCAGGAGGCGTTCCGCCGGGGCGGCCTGCGGATCTACACGACGCTCGACCCGAAGGCGCAGGCCGCCGCCGACCGGGCCATCAGGAAGTTCGTGCACGCCTCGGACCGGGCGCTCGCCTCCGAGGCGCTGGTGGAGCCCGGCACCGGCATGATCAGGGCGATGGCGGCCAGCCGGCCGTTCGGATCCAACACCAAGAAGAACGAGATCTCCTACAACCCGGTCGCCGACATGAAGCACGGCGGGCTGATCGGGTTCCAGGCGGGCTCGACGTTCAAGACCTTCACCCTCCTCACGGCGCTGGCGAAGGGCATGAAGATCGGCGACGGCATCAGCGTCGGCGGCACCTACACCGCGCCCTCCGCGTCCGCCTTCAAGGACTGCAAGGGCAACAACATGGGCATCCCGTCGTGGCCGGTGACCAACGACGAGGGCTCGGGCGGGTTCAAGACGCTGGCGACCGGCACGTGGGGGTCGGTCAACACGTTCTTCGTGGCGCTGGAGCAGCGGGTCGGCCTGTGCGAGACGGTGCAGACGGCCAAGTCGCTGGGCATCCGGCGGGCCGACGGCAAGCCCCTGCACGAGGTGGAGACGTTCACGCTGGGCATCAACGAGATGGACCCGGTGACGGTGGCGGCGGCCTACGCGGGCATCGCGGCCCGGGGCAAGTACTGCGCGCCGCTGGCCATCACCAAGGTCACCGACGTCGCGACCGGCAAGTCCACCTCGTTCGCGCCGCAGTGCAAGCAGGCGGTGGAGGCGCCCGTGGCCGACGCGGCGGCCAACGTGCTGTCCGGCGTGTTCACCCAGGGCACGATGCGCGGCGTGGGCGGCATCGGCCGGCCGGCGGCGGGCAAGACGGGCACCACCGACGGGTACGCCAGCGCCTGGTTCGCCGGTTTCACCCCGGACCTCGCGGGCGCGGTCAGCATCGGCGACCCGCGCGGCTCGCAGCGCTACAAGCTGACGGGCATCACGATCGGCGGCCAGTACTTCGGCTCGGTCCAGGGCGCCTCCGTGCCCGGCCCGATCTGGAAGGACACCATGCTGGCCGCCCTGAAGGGCACGCCGGCCACGCCGTTCACGCCCGTGGACCAGGCCCGCTTCGGCGGCTGCGGCTCGGCCTGCGCGCCGGTGCGCCAGCAGAGCCCGGACGACGAGCAGGCGCCCGAGGACGACGACGGGGTCATCGACGACACCCAGATCGCCGACCTGCCGGGGGGCGGCGCCCTTCCGACGACGACGCCCGAGGCGACCGCGCCGGAAGGCACGGTCCCGGACGGGATCGTGCCGGACGGGACCGACGACGCCGGGACGGAGTGACGGCTCCCGGACGGGGCGACTCCCCGGCGGGGCGACTCCCCGGCGGAATGACTCCCGGACGCCGGTGCCGTCGCGGTCGGCCCGGCGTCCGGGACCGGTTGTCCGGCTCCGGCGTCCCGGGGAGTAGGTTTTTCGGGTACGAGCCCGGAGCCACCTCTCACCGAAGGAGCCCGATGCCCATCTCGACGGCCCACGTCCCGACCGACCGCCCCGAGCGTTACATCAAGCAGCTCGTCTCCCACCTCGGGCACAAGGCGACCACGGCCCTGTCCGCCGACGGCCGGGCGACGATCACCTTCCCGGACGGGGAATGCGTGCTCGCGCCGTCCGGTGACGCCCTGGAGATGATCGCGACGGCGGCCGGGGCCGAGGCGCTGGCCGCGGTCCAGGACGTGGTGACCCGGCACCTGCTGCGCTTCGCCGCCCAGGAGGACCTGCGTACCGAGTGGACGGAGCCCGTCGCGGGCGACGAGCTGGAGGTCCTCTCCCCCGTCGCGGGCGACTACCTGCTCACGCACTGCACCCCGCCCGACGAGCTGCTGCTGGAGCTGGTGACGCGGACGCGGGAGGCCACCGGCGGCGCCGCCGGCATGCAGATCTCGCACGACGAGGGCGCGTTGCTGTCGCTGCTGGTGCGGATGACGGGGGCGCGCCGGGCGATCGAGGTGGGCGTGTTCACCGGCTACTCCTCGCTCTGCATCGCCCGTGCCCTGCCCGCGGACGGCCACCTGCTGGCCTGCGACGTGAGCGACGAGTGGACCTCCGTCGCCCGGGAGTTCTGGGAGCGCGCGGGCGTGGCCGAGCGCGTGGAGCTGCGCATCGGGCCGGCGCTCGACACGCTGCGGGCGCTGCCCGCCGAGCAGGTCTACGACTTCGCCTTCATCGACGCCGACAAGGTGAGCTACCCGGCCTACTACGAGGAGATCGTCTCCCGGCTGCGGCCGGGCGGCCTGGTCGTCCTGGACAACGTCTTCCAGGCCGGACGCGTCTTCGACCCCGCCTTCCAGGGCGAGAACCAGGTGGCGATCCGCCGCGTGAACGAGCTGATCGCCGGCGACGACCGGGTGGAGTCGGTGATGCTCCCGGTGCGCGACGGCGTCACCCTCGCGCGCCGGAAGTGACGTGACGGCGGGCTGACGGCCGGCTGACGGCGGTCAGGCGCCGACCGGTTCGGGGTTCTGGCAGCGCAGGGACAGCCGCCCGTTCTCCACGTCCACCATCACCCGGCCGCCCTCGGCGACCTCCCCCGTCAGCAGCATCGACGACAGCCGGTTGTCCAGCTCCCGCTGGACGACGCGCCGCAGCGGCCGGGCGCCGAACTCGGGCTGGTAGCCGCGCTCGGCCAGCCAGTCCACGGCCGCCTCCGAGACCTGGAGGTCGATGTCCTGGCCGCGCAGCCGCTGCCGGGTGCGCTCCAGCAGCAGCTCGACGATCTGGCGCAGCTGCGTGCGGTCCAGCCGCTTGAAGATGATCGTCTCGTCGATGCGGTTGAGCAGCTCGGGCCGCATGGAGTGCCGCAGCAGGTCCATGAGGCGCTCCTCCAGGGCCGGGTCGTCGCCCGAGTCGAGGATGAGCTGGGCGCCGATGTTGCTGGTCATGATGACGATCGTGTTGGTGAAGTCGACGGTGCGGCCCTGGCCGTCGGTCAGGCGGCCGTCGTCGAGCATCTGGAGCAGGATGTTGGTCACGTCGGGGTGGGCCTTCTCGATCTCGTCGAGCAGCAGCACGCAGTGCGGGTGGCGGCGGACGGCCTCGGTGAGCTGCCCGGCCTCCTCGTAGCCGACGTAGCCGGGCGGCGCGCCGACGAGCCGGGAGACGGTGTGGCGCTCCTGGTACTCGCTCATGTCGAGCCGCACCATGTGGTTCTCGGAGCCGAACAGCGCCGCCGCGAGCGCGCGGGCCAGCTCGGTCTTGCCGACGCCGGTCGGCCCGAGGAACAGGAAGCTGCCGATCGGCCGGTGCGGGTCGGACAGCCCGGCGCGGGCGCGGCGGACCGCCTCGGCGATCGCGACGACCGCCTCGTCCTGGCCGACGACCCGCAGGTGCAGGTGGTCCTCCAGCCGCATCAGCCGCTCGCGCTCCTGCTCGGTGAGCTGGCGCACCGGGATGCCGGTGCGCCGGGAGACGATCTCGGCGACGTCCTCGGCCGTCACCTGCGGCGCCTCGTCGCGTACCTGCCGGGCGCGGTCGAGCTCGGGGCGCAGCTTGCCGATCTCCGCGGTCAGCTCCTTGGCCTTGTCGAAGTCGTCGCCGGCGACGGCCTGGTCCTTGTCGCGGCGCAACGCCTCGAGGCGCTCCTCCAGGTCGCGCACGTCGGTGCTGGGCGTGCGGGCGCGCAGCCGTACCCGGGCGGCGGCCTGGTCCATGAGGTCGATGGCCTTGTCCGGCAGGAACCGGTCGGAGATGTAGCGGTCGGACAGGATGGCGGCGGCGTGCAGCGCCTCGTCGGTGATGCGCGCCTGGTGGTGGGCCTCGTAGGCGTCGCGCAGGCCGCGCAGGATCTCGATCGTCTCCTCGACGGTGGGCTCCGCGACGAGGATGGGCTGGAAGCGGCGTTCGAGGGCGGCGTCCTTCTCGACGTTCTTGCGGTACTCGTCGATGGTCGTGGCGGCGATGACGTGCAGCTCGCCGCGGGCGAGGGCGGGCTTGAGGATGTTGGCGGCGTCCATGCCGCCCTCGGCCGAGCCCGCGCCGACGAGGGTGTGCATCTCGTCGATGAACACGATCGTCCGGTCGGCCGTGGCGCGCACCTCGTCGACGACCTTCTTGATGCGTTCCTCGAACTCGCCGCGGTACTTCGTCCCGGCCACCATGCCGGTCAGGTCGAGCGCGACCACGCGGCGGTCCTTGAGCGGGTCGGGCACGTCACCGTTCACGATGCGCTGGGCGATGCCCTCGACGATGGCGGTCTTGCCGACGCCGGGCTCGCCGATGAGCGCCGGGTTGTTCTTGGTGCGGCGGGACAGCACCTCCAGGGCCTGCTCGATCTCGTCCTCGCGGCCGACGACCGGGTCGATCCGGCCCTGGCGGGCCTCCTCGGTCAGGTCCCTGCCGAACTGGTCGAGCGACGGGGTGTCGCTGGCGGACATCCGGTCGGCCCGGCGGGGCTCCTCGCCGTGCGTCTGGGCGCGCTGGAGGCGCTCGACGGTGACGCCCTCGTCCTGGAGCAGCCGGGCGGCGGTGGAGTCCGGGTTGACGGTGAGCGCGAGCAGCAGGTGCTCGGGGCCGATGTAGGAGGAGCCGAGGGCGCGGGCGACGCGCTGGGCGTCGAGGAGGGTCCGCTTGACGGCCGGGGAGAGCGTCGCGGGCGGCTCGTCGGCGGGCTCGCCGGGCGTGGCGGCGGCCTCGGCCCGTTCCCGCAGCCGGTCCACGCCGGCGCCGGCCGACAGGAGCAGGGCCCTGATCTGCTCGTTGCGGGTGAGGGCGTCGAGCAGGTCGAGGTCGCCGAGGTCGTCGGCCCCGCGCCGCCCGGCGGTCCGCAGGGCGTCCGTGAGCACCTGGCGGGCCTGCTCGCTGAGCAGCCGGCCGATGTCGACGCGTTGCACGCTGGGCCGGGCGGGCGGCCACGCGTCGCCGAACATCCGTCCGGTGAGCTCCTCCAGCCGCCTGAACGGGTCTCCCCCAAACAGTGGCATATCCGACATATTCGACATTACGGATTCCTCCTCACGCACTGAGGGGTCCCCTTGCCGTAGACGCCTGCCGTCAAAGTCAAGCCGGCGTCGCCGGACGGCAAAATCCCGCGGTACGGGGCTGGGCCGCCGATCGGCCGGCGCCGCGCGACTCCCCCGACCCCACGGCGGACGGCTCAGCGCAGGGCGGCGATCGCCTCCGCGACAGGCGTGTCGCCCGAGACCAGCTCCAGCGTCCGGTGGATCGCGGCCCGTTCCCGCAGCAGCCCGGCCAGCACCGCCGCCACGTCGTCGCGGGGCACCGTGCCGCGCGGCACCTCGGGCTCCAGCCGGACCCGCCCCGTGCCCGGGTCGTCGGTCAGACCGCCCGGCCGGACGATCGTCCAGTCGAGGTCACGGCCGCGCAGGTCCACCTCGGCCTGGGTCTTCGCGGTGATGTACGCGGCCCACACCTCGTCGCGGCCCGCCGCCGGCGGCCGGCCCGCGCCCATGGAGGAGATCTGCACGAAGCGGCGCACCCCCGCCCGCTCGGCCGCGTCGGCCAGCAGCGCGGACGCGGCCCGGTCGACGGTGTCCTTGCGCGCCACCCCGCTGCCCGGCCCGGCCCCGGCGGCGAACACGGCCGCGTCGGCCCCGTCGAGCACGGCGGCCAGCTCCTCGGCGGAGGCGCGTTCGAGGTCGCACACCACGGCGCGGGCCCCGGCGGCCTCGACGTCGGACACGTGCGCCGGGTTGCGCACCAGGCCGACGGCGGCGCTGCCGAGCAGCCGCTCCAGCCGCAGCGCGATCTTCCCGTGACCGCCCGCGATGATGATCCTCATGCGCACATGGTGTCATGGAGCCATGACCGACTTCCCGCAGGCCCCCACCCCGGCGTTCCTGTTCGACCTGGACGGCACCCTCATCGACAGCGTGTACCAGCACGTCATCGCCTGGCGGCAGGCGCTGTCCGGCATGGGCATCGACCTGTCGGTGTGGCGGATCCACCGGCGCATCGGGATGAGCGGCGGACTGTTCGTGAGCGCGCTGCTGCGCGAGACCGGGCTGAAGCTCACCCAGGAGCAGATCGACGAGCTGCAGAACACCCACGCCGACGCCTACACCGAGCAGGTCCACTCGGTCCGCCCGCTGCCCGGCGCGGCCGAGCTGTTGGCCGAGCTGTCGTCGCGGGGCGTGCCGTGGGCGATCGCCACCAGCGGGTACGCCCGCACGGCGCGGCTGGCCCTGGGCATGCTCGGCCTGCCTGAGGACACCCCCATGGTCACCCGCGACCTCGTGCGCCGCGCCAAGCCGGACCCCGACCTGTTCCTGGCGGGAGCGGCGCTGGTCGGCGTGGATCCCGCGCATGCGATGGTGGTGGGAGACAGCGTCTGGGACCTGCTCGCCGCCCGCCGGGCGGGCGCGCTCGGCATCGGGCTGCTGTCGGGCGGTTACGGCCGGGACGAACTCGAACGGGCGGGCGCCTTCCGCGTGTACGCCGATCCGGCGGACATGCTGGGCCGGCTGGACGAGCTCGGCGTGCGCGGCACCGAGTGACCGCGACGATGATCCACGAGGCGGGAATATCCGGCCGAACTCGCGCGGCTTGATCGTGCGTATCCCTGATAGAGGAGCTGAAATGGACTTGGCAGACATCGGCGTCACCGGTCTGGCGACCATGGGACGCAACCTGGCCCGCAACCTGGCCAGGCACGGCTACGCGGTCGCCGTGCACAACCGTTCCGCGAGCCGTACCCGCGACCTCGTCAAGGAGTTCGGCGGCGAGGGCACGTTCGTCGCCTCCGAGGAGCTCGCGGACTTCGTGGCCTCGCTGAAGCGGCCCCGGCGGGCGATCATCATGGTGAAGGCCGGCGCGGGCACCGACGCGGTGATCGACCAGCTCGCGGAGCTGATGGAGCCCGGCGACATGATCGTCGACGGCGGCAACGCGCACTTCGCCGACACCCGGCGGCGCGAGGCGGCGCTGCGCGAGAAGGGCATCCACTTCGTCGGCACCGGCATCTCCGGCGGCGAGGAGGGCGCGCTGAACGGGCCGAGCATCATGCCCGGCGGCTCCAAGGAGTCGTGGGAGGCGCTCGGGCCGATCCTGCAGGACATCTCGGCCAAGGTCGACGGCGTGCCGTGCGCGGTGCACGTGGGCCCCGACGGCGCCGGGCACTTCGTCAAGATGGTGCACAACGGCATCGAGTACTCCGACATGCAGCTCATCGCCGAGTCGTACGACCTGCTGCGGCAGGCGCTCGGCGCGACCCCGGCGGAGCTGGCCGAGGTGTTCCGCGAGTGGAACCAGGGCGACCTCGGCTCGTACCTCATCGAGATCACCGCTGAGGTGCTGGACCAGGTCGACGCGGCCACCGGCAAGCCGTTCGTGGACGTGGTGGTCGACCAGGCCGAGCAGAAGGGCACCGGCCGCTGGACCGTGCAGAGCGCGCTCGACCTGGGTGTGCCGGTCACCGGCATCGCCGAGGCGGTCTTCGCCCGCGCGCTGTCCGGCCACCCCGAGCAGCGCGCCGCCGCCGCGGGCCTGGAGGGGCCGAAGCTGTCGGGCGTGGGCGGGCGCGAGCTGATCGAGGACGTGCGGCAGGCGCTGTACGCGTCCAAGATCGTCGCGTACGCGCAGGGCTTCGACCAGATGGCCGCCGCCTCCAAGGAGTACGGCTGGGACCTCGACCTGGGCGCGATGGCCACCATCTGGCGGGGCGGGTGCATCATCCGCGCCAAGTTCCTCGACCGGATCCGCGCCGCGTACGACGCCGACCCGGCGCTGCCGACGCTGCTCGCGGACCCGACGTTCGCGGCGGCGCTCAACGTGGCGCAGGGCGCGTGGCGGCGGGTCGTCACCACGGCCGTGCAGATCGGGGTGC
Source organism: Nonomuraea rhodomycinica (assembly GCF_013363995.1). GTDB lineage: Bacteria > Actinomycetota > Actinomycetes > Streptosporangiales > Streptosporangiaceae > Nonomuraea > Nonomuraea rhodomycinica. The sequence continues at coordinate 445,625 of NZ_JABWGO010000001.1, forward strand.
CGACGCCGGGCTTCTCGTCGGCGCTGGCCTACTACGACGGGCTGCGCCGCGACCGGCTGCCGGCGGCGCTGGTGCAGGGGCTGCGCGACTTCTTCGGCGCGCACACCTACCTCCGGGTGGACCGTGAGGGGGCCTTCCACACGGACTGGTCGGGCGACCGGTCGGAGCACTCGGCCTGACGGTCCGTCCGCCTGACCGCCCTTGGCGATCCGGTCGTGGTCGTCCCGGCGGTTTCGTCCTCCCCGACGGTCCGGCCGTCCCTGCGGGTCCGGCCCTCCCCGCCGGTCCGTATGTCTCCGCCGGTCCGGCCCTCCCCGCCGGTCGGTCGTCCCCGCCCGTCTGATTGTCCCGGCGGTCTGGTCGTCCCGGCGGGCCGGTCGTCCCGCCGGTCCGGCGGGGGGGTGGGTCCCGGGCGGCGGGCCTGGCGGGGCACCGGCCGCCCGGGCGGTGACGCGGCGGGAGGCGCCTGAACCGCCCGGACTGCGCGGACCGCCCAGCCGGGCGTCTCCCGCACGCGTTCGTGCCGTACGGGGCGCCTGTGTGGGCTCGTCAGGCGGCCGAGACGCAGAACGGGTGGCCCTCGGGGTCGGTGAACACGGTCCAGGAGTCCTCACCCGGCTGGAACTCCGGCATGACCGCGCCGAGGGCGACCAGCTCGCGGCGGGCCACCTCGAGGTCGGGCACCTGGAAGTCGAGGTGGAGGTGCTTCTCGCCGCCCGGCCAGCCGGGACCGCCGGGGTAGCCGTCCACCCGCTGGAAGGCGAGCGTGACGGGTCCCCCCTCGACGGTGGCGTAGTCGGCGTCCCCCTCGCCGGCCCGCCAGCCGGTGGCCTTGGCGTAGAAGGCGGCGAGCGCGACCGGGTCGGCGCAGTCGAAGATGATCGTGGAGAGTGTCGTCATGCGGTCCAGCCTGGTCGGCATGGGGACGTCGGTCTTGAACATCCTTGCGCCCCGGCCGGGCTTCTGCACCCCGCGCTCACAGGGCGGGGCCGCCTCTCCCGGCCTCCGGCTCTGGCCCGGACCCACGGGGCAGAGCCACCCTCCCCTTTCTCCCGCCCGAGGCCCACGGGGCAGAGCCGCCGTCCCCTTCTCACCCCCACACCTGGCGGGCCTACCTCCGACGCCCGCCAGGCGGTGTCACCACTCCTGACCACGCGCCCGGCAGAGCCCCGGAGGCTCGCTCGCGCGACGGCCCGCTGACGCGACGCCCCCGGGTGGCGTGCCGCCTAGCGCCCCGAAGGCCCGGCGATGTGCCGGCGTGATGGCGTGGCGACCCCGACGACCCGGCGGCGTGGCAGCCCAGCGTCCCAGTGGCCCGGCCGCCTGACGCCCAGACGACGTGGCGACGTGGCGACGTGGCGACGTGGCGACGTGGCGACGTGGCGACGTGACAGCGTGGCGGCCCCACGACCCGGTGGCACGACGGCACGACGGCACGGCGGCACGGCGGCCCAGTGGCGTGGTGACACGGCGGCCCGGTGGTGGTGGGGTGGCGGAATTGTCGTAGGTGCCGGGTAGGGTGCGCCACGTGCGTTCTGGTGTGCGGCTCGCGAGCGGGCCGGGGTTCGTGGTCCACGCGGTGACCTGCGTCGACGACCATCGGGGGTGGTCGCCGGTCGAGGTGGGGTCCGCGCACCAGCTCGTGCTGGTGCGGCGGGGCCGGTTCCGGCGGATGGCCGACGGCCGCGGCGCGGTGGTGGACCCGGCGATGGCCTACCTGTCGCTGCCCGGCCAGGAGGAGCGGTTCGCGCACCCGGCGGGCGGCGACGTGTGCACCGTGCTGCGCCTGACGCCCCGCCTGTGGGACATCCTCGCGGGCGGACGGGGACGTCCGGCGCGCTCGACGCTCTACGTGGACGCCCGGCTCGACCTGGCCCACCGTCGGCTGCTGGCGGCGACGGGGAGCGGCGACCCCGCGTACGAGCTGACCGAGGCCCTGCTCCCCCTGCTGGCCACCGCCCTCGACCGCGCGGCCCCTCCCCCGTCCGTCAGCGGGGGTTCCCGCCGGACGGGGCCGACTGCGGGCACGCTGGTGGACGCGGCGCGGGAGGCCATCGCCTCCGGTCACGAGGCGGCGGGCGGGCTGGTCACGCTGGCCGAGCTGCTGTCCGTGTCGCCGTACCGGCTGAGCAGGGCGTTCACCAGCGAGCTGGGCGTGTCGCTCACCCACTACCGCAACCGGGTACGGGTCGGCAGGGCGCTCGACCGGCTGGAGGCCGGGGAGGAGAGCCTGGCGCGGCTCGCGGCCGACCTCGGCTTCGCCGACCAGGCGCACCTGACCCGCACGATCCGCCACCACTGCGGCCACACTCCGGCGGTCCTGCGCCGCCTGCTGAGCCGCGCGGGCGTGGGGCCCCGCACACCGCCGGAGGCCGGATCGGCATGATCCCGGCCGCGCCGGTCCGCCAGGTCGGGCCAGGGTGCGGTGCCGGCGACCGTCGGTTCACCCGCGACCTGCACGATCTGGTGAGGCACCGGCCGGCGGCCCCTGCACGACCTGATGAGGCACCGGCCGGCGGCCCTGGTGCTGAAGGCGCAGCTCGTGGAGCGGCTGGTGCTGAAGGCGCAGCTCGTGGAGCGGCTGGTGCGGGAGGGCGATCCCAAGGCGGAGGCTGCCGGGGTGACCGCACCACCAGGGGCGCCGCAGCCGTCAGCGTTCCCGCCACCAGGCGGCGGAGTCGGGGGCGAGACGGGCCACCCCGTCGCTGACCACGAGGGGCGCACTGGCCAGCAGGAGTTCGCCGTCGACCGCCGGCTCCAGCGGCCGGTCGCTCATGTTGACGGTGCAGACGAAACCGTCGCCACGGGCGAAGGCCAGGCTTCCCTCGGGGGAGTCCAGCCAGGTGAGGGAGCCGTCACCGAGGCCGGGGAGCTCGCGGCGGAGGCGCAGCGCCGCCCGGTACAGGTGCAGCGCCGACCCGGGGTCCTGCTCCTGTGCCTCCACGCTGAGGTCGCCCCAGGAGTCCGGCATGGGCAGCCAGGAGGCGTCGGCACCGGGCGGGGCGAAGCCGAAGGGCCTGGCCTTCGTCCAGGGAAGCGGCACCCGGCAGCCGTCGCGGCCGCTGTCCGGGTCGCGCAGCCGCTGTGGGTCCTGCAGGTACTCCTCCGGCAGGTCGAGCACCTCCGGCAGCCCCAGTTCCTCGCCCTGGTAGACGTACGCCGAACCGGGCAGCGCCAGGGTGAGCAGCGCCGCCGCGCGAGCGCGGCGGGCGCCGGCCTCGCCACCGCCGTACCGGGTGACGTGCCTCTTCACGTCGTGGTTGGACAGCACCCAGGTGGAGGGCGCGCCCACGAGTCCGGCCGTGTGCAGCGACTTCCGGATCACCTCCTTGAACGTTTCGGCGTCCCAGGGGGCGAACAGGAAGTGGAAGTTGAACGCCTGGTGCAGCTCGTCCGGCCGGACGTAGTCGGCCAGCCGCTCCGGCGAGGGCGCCCACGCCTCCGCCACCCCGATCCGCTCCCCCGCGTAGGAGTCGAGGATCCGGCGCCAGGCCCGGTGGATCTCGTGCACGCCGTCCTGGTCGAAGAACGGCACCACCTCCGACCCGATCATGCGCACCTGGTCGGGACGGCCGACGTCGGGCAGGCCCGGCGCCTTGATCATGCCGTGCGCCACGTCGATCCGGAAGCCGTCCACCCCGAGGTCCAGCCAGAACCGCAGGATGTCGGCGAACTCCTCGCGCACCGGTGGGTGCTCCCAGTTCAGGTCCGGCTGCTCGGGCGCGAACAGGTGCAGGTACCACTGCCCGTCCGGCAGCCGGGTCCACGCCGGTCCGCCGAAGATCGACTGCCAGTCGTTGGGCGGCAGCTCCCCCTGGGCGCCCCTGCCGTCGCGGAAGATGTAGTACTCCCGCTCCGGGCTGCCCGGGGCGGCCCGCAGCGCGGCCTGGAACCAGGGGTGCCGGTCGGAGGTGTGGTTCGGCACCACGTCCACGATGATCCTGAGCCCGTGCCGGTGGGCGTCGTGGATCAGCTCCTTGGCGTCGGCCAGCGAGCCGAAGACGGGGTCCACGTCGCGATAATCGGCGACGTCGTAGCCGAAGTCGGCCATCGGGGACGGGTAGAACGGTGTCAGCCAGACGGCGTCCACGCCGAGGCCGGACAGGTACCGCAGGCGGCTGCGCACGCCGAGCAGGTCGCCGATCCCGTCGCCGTTGCCGTCGGCGAAGCTGCGGACGTACACCTGGTAGATCACCGCGTCCCGCCACCACCGGGTCGCGACTCGCGTGGCGATGGCGTTCTCCATGAGTTCGGTCACTGCTTTTTCCCGATCGTCGTGAGTGAGGAGGACATGTCATGAGGTACGGGTGAGGGTGGCCGGCGAGCCGTCACATCTTGGTGGCGCCGCTGGTCAGACCGGCCACGAGATGGCGTTGCACGAGCAGGAAGACGATCGCGGCGGGGATGGCGATCAGCACGGCCGAGGCGGTGAGCAGCCCCCAGTCGGACCAGTGCTGACCGACGAACTGCTGAAGCCCGACCGCGAGCGTGCGCTTCTCCTCCTGGGACATGAACACCGACGCGTAGGCGACCTCGCCCCACGCGGTCATGAAGCAGTAGAAGGCGGTCACCGCGACGCTGGGCCTGGCCAGCGGCAGCACGATCCTCCAGAACGTGCCGAACGGGGTCAGCCCGTCGACCAGCCCCGCCTGGTCGATCTCCCGCGGGATGGTGTCGAAGTAGCTCTTCATCATCCAGGCGCAGAACGGCACGGCCACGGTGAGATAGGCGACGACCAGCCCGGCGATCTGGTTGAGCAGCCCGAGACCGGCCATGAGGTTGTACAGCGGCACGATGAGGATCGCCACCGGGAACATCTGGGTGATCAGCAGCAGCCACATGACGCCCCGATGGCCGGGGAAGCGGAACCTGCTGATGGCGTAGCCGGTGGTCGCGGCCACGAACACGCCGACGATCATGGTCAGCGCGGCGGCGAGGACGGAGTTGAGCAGCCAGGTGGGAAACGCCGTCTCGGTCAGCACCCGCGTGTAGTTCGTCAGTGACGGCTGGTTGAAGATCTCCAGCTCGGACGACAGCCAGCCGTCGCGCGGCTTCAACGACGTCAGCAGCAGCCAGAGCACCGGGAACAGCGAGATGGCGGTGGCGAGCAGAAGCGTCCCGTGCAGGAGGACCGAACCGGCCAGGCTTCGCCGGTGACGGCCGTGCGTCCTGGCGCCCGTGGTGATGTCGCTCACCAGACCTCCCCCTGCCTGCGCAGCGCTCTGCGGTACACCGAGGCGAGGACGACGAGCAGCGCCAGGATGATCACACCCCAGGCCGCCGAACCGGAGTAGTTCCGCACGCCGGTGAACGCCTCGCGGAAGGCGTAGGTCACCAGGATCTCCGTGGAGTCGCCGGGCCCGCCCCTGGTGATCAGATAGATCATCGGGAACATGTTGAACGTCCACATCGTGCCGAGGAGCACCACGGTGCTCGACACCGGGCGCAGCCCGGGAAGCGTGATGTGCCGGAAGCGCTGCCAGGCCGTGGCGCCGTCCACCTCGGCCGCCTCGTACAGCTCAGCCGGGATCGCCTGGAGGCCGCCGAGCAGGGCCACCATCATGAACGGCACACCGATCCAGACGTTGACGGCGATGACCGCGATCTTCGCGGTGAACGGCTCGTCCAGCCAGCCCACCGCACCTAGCCCCGCGGCCTTCAGCATGGCGTTGATCACGCCGTAGTCGCTGTTGAACAGGTAGCGCCAGATGAAGGCGGCCACGAACCCCGGGATGGCCCAGGGCAGGATCAGCAGCACCCGGTAGACGGAGCGGAAGCGCAGCCTGCGGTGCAGCATCATCGCCAGGCCGAGCCCGATCCCGTAGTGCAGGCCGATGCAGGCGACGGTCCACAGCACGGTCCAGGTCAGCCGCTCCCAGAACAGGCCGCTGGTCAGGATGTCGACGTAGTTGCCGAGGCCGACGAACTCGTAGGTGGAGGGGATGACGTTGACGCCGATGGTGCGGCCCACGTTGGCCTCGGTGGCGTCGGTCAGGGACAGGTGGACGCCGCGGGCGAGTGGCCAGCCGACCAGGACGCCGACGACAATCACCACGGGAGCCGTCATCGCCCACGCGTACCAGTGCCGGGACAGGGCGCGCCGGACCGGACCGGGCCGCTCGCGGTCACCGCGGGCGCTGTCGCCGCCCGCGGCCCTGCCCCTGGAGGTGCGGGACGCACGCCCAGTCGTGATCGCCACAGGTCAGCTCCAGTCCTTCATGATGCTGTGGTACTTCGCGTCGACCTGCTTGAGCGCGTCCTGCGGCGTGGCGCCGCCGAGCAGCGCCTGGTAGCCCTCGAGCAGCGGCTGGAACAGCTGACCCCCTTCGGGGATCCACGGGCGGGGGACGGCCGTGTCCAGGATCGGCTTGAAGATCGCCACGTCCTGGCGGCCCTTGACCTTCGGGTCGTCGAAGCTGGAGGCCCGGGTCGGGAGCAGGCCCAGGTCGCTGGAGACGGTGGCCTGCGCGTCCGCCGAGCTCATGAAGCGCAGGAACTCGTAGGAGGCGTCGAGGTTCTTGGAGCCGGCGTACACGGCGAGGTTCCACCCGCCGGTCGGCGCTCCCGCCTTCACCGAACCGGCCGGGACGGGCGCGATGCCGAGGTTGGCCTTGTCCTTGAACTCCTTGCCCTGGTAGATCTCCGACAGCGCCCACGGGCCGTTGTAGATCATGGCGGCCTTGCCGTCCTTCAGGGCGGTCATGGCGTTGGCGTAGCTGTCCTGGAGCGCGGGCTTGGGCGCGGCTCCTGACGTCACCAGGTCGGCCACCTCCGTCAGGGCCTTCGCGTTCGCCGGTGAGTTGACGACGATCTTCTTGGTCATCACGTCCAGCAGGTCGCCGCCCTCGCCGTACAGGAAGGGCAGCAGGAAGTAGGAGTCCACATTGAGCGCCAGGCCGTTGACGCCTGTCCTGGCCTTGACGTCGAGGGCGACCTTCTTGAGCTCCTCCAGGGTCTTGGGCGCCTGGTCGTAGCCCGCCTTCTTGAGGAGCTTCCTGTTGTAGATCAGCGCCAGGGTGTCGGTCACCTGCGGCACGGCGTACGTCCTGCCCTGGTACTTGGTGCTGCTCAGCGGCCCCGCCAGGTAGTCGCTCTCGTCGTCCACGGCGCGCGTCCCGGCGAGCGGCTGGAGATAGCCGAGCGAGGCGAACTGCGAGGTCCAGGCGACCTCCGAGCGGATGACGTCCGGTGCGCCGCTCCCCGCCTGGGCGGCGGTCTGGAACTGGTTCTGCGCCTGGTCGGACGGCACGTTGACGTACTTGACCTTAATCTTGGGGTGTTCGGCCTCGAACTGCTTGATGAGCTTCTGGAAGGTCGGTCCCTCGCTGTCGGGCCTCGTGGTGTCCCACCAGGTGATCTCACCGGCGATCTGGGCCGGATCGGCGGGGGCGGGCTTCGCGGTCCCGGTCGACGCGCCGCCGCCGCACGCGGAGGCCGCCACAGCGAGAGCGGCGACGACGGTCACGGTCGAGATGGCTCGCCGCATATCTGTCTCCTCATCGGACGTTCAGGGGGTGGGTGGGCCGGCGAGGAGGACGTTACGCGGCTGCAAGAATCTATGAAAGCTCTTGCAAAACTATGGCGGTCATTTCGTTATATTCGCACGCAGAGCGATCGATTCCCTACGCTTCGTGAGCACTGCGTCCGACAATACGGACGAAACGGGCTGTGATCGATGGGTTCTTGCTATCAAGGCCCCAAGGAGGTGTGGAATCTTGCAGCAAGGCATTGCCCATCGGGTGGCCGCTGAGCAACTTCCAGGCAACCCCTCCGCACGGCTCAGCCTCCGACGGCCCCACCCCCGGCCCGGCCGGGTAGGCCATGATCGACGGCTGCCACGCCGCGGGCATGAACGTGCAGGTCTGAGGGCGTCACGAGGCCGGCGGGTTCCCGCCGCCGGCCTTAACGGCTATCCCGCGGCGGACAGGTCCGCGGGCACGGGCGCCGTGGAGCGGCGGACGACGAGTTCCGGCCGGTGGAGCAGTTCGGTGCGCGGGGCCGGGATCCCGCGGATCTCGTCAAGGAGGCTGGCCACGGCCGCCAGTCCCATGTCGCGGACCGGCTGGCGGACCGTGGTGAGCGGCGGGTCGAGGTACGCCGTCATCGGTGAGTCGTCGAAGCCGACCACCGACACGTCCTCCGGCACGCGCAGCCCGACCTGGCGCACCCCACGGATCGCGCCGATCGCCATGATGTCGCTGCCGCAGCAGATCGCCGTGCAGTCACGGTCGAGAAGCTGCTGAGCGGCCGACTGCCCGCCCTCCACCGTGTAGAGCGTGTTGACGACCAGGTGCTCGATGTCGGTGATGCCCGCGTACCGCGCCAGCGCGCGCCGGAAGCCCTCGGTCTTGCGGATCGTGGGGGTGAAGCGCTCCTGGCCGACGGCGAGGCCGATGCGCCGGTGGCCGAGGGAGACCAGATGGCTGACGGCCATGTCGAGGCCGGCGGCGTCGTCGTTGGAGATGTAGTGGGCGTCGATGTCGGACCGGTAGCCGTTGATCAGCACCATGGGCAGGCCCAGCTCGTTCAGCCGGGCGTAGCGGGCGGGGTCGGAACGCGAGTCGGCGTGCAGCCCGTTGACGAAGATGATGCCCGCGACGCCCCGCTCCAGAAGCAGGTTGGTGTAGTCGTCCTCGGTGATGCCTCCGGGCGTCTGCGTGCACAGGACCGCCGTGTAGCCCGACGGCACCAGCGCACTCTCGATCACCTGGGCGAAGGCGGGGAAGATGGGGTTGGTCAGCTCGGGAAGGATCATGCCGATCAGGCCGGCGCTCTGCTGCCGCAGCTTGGGCGGGCGCTCGAACCCCAGGACGTCGAGAGCCGTGAGAACCGCCTGCCGGGTGTTCGAAGCCACCCCCGGCTTGCCGTTCAGCACTCGGCTCACAGTCGCCTCGCTCACGCCCGCTTGGGCGGCGACGTCGGCGAGGCGCATTGTCATAGTGGCTAATTTACCTTTCCCTGCCCATACGCCCAGTTCTTGTCCGTGGACGACCTCGGCATCAGGCCGCGCTCTAGCGTATCCAGCGAGCACAGCTCTTTCAGCACTTGCAGGCACTGGCGACCCCGCCTCAGCGCCATGACCCGTCGAGATCCGGTGAGCATCTTGCAGAATCTTCCGATCTCTTGCAAGGAGCTGCTCATCGGGAGTCGGGCGTACGCTCCGCCGGGCCCGTCCCGGCGATCCCGGTCGTCCTCGGGAGCCCGGCGATCTAGGATGCTCACGTGTTCGGACAAGGTGAAGACCCGCGGCCGGCGCGCGGCGCGGTGCGTGAGGTCCACTCGCTCGCCCAGGCCGCCACGCTGGCCTACTCCCCCGACCTCGACGGCCTGGCCGACCCCGGTGAGATCGTCTGGGCGTGGGTGCCGTACGAGGAGGACCCGTCGCGCGGCAAGGACCGTCCGCTGCTGGTCGTCGGTCGCACCGGTCGCAGGCTGCTCGGCGTCATGCTGTCCAGCAGGGGCGACGACGGCCCCGAGTGGCTGGAGATCGGCGCGTGGGGCCGCGACGGCAAGGTCTCGCACGTACGGCTGGACCGGGTGTTCGAGCTGGACGAGGACGACATCCGGCGCGAGGGCGCGGTGCTGGACGTCGACCGGTTCACGCGGGTCGCGGCCCGGCTGATGAAGCTGTACGGCTGGCAGGCGGGCTGAACCGCGGAGGGCGCGCGGCCCGCGACCGGCCGGGGGCTGTAGGGTCCGGCGGGTGAGGACACGGCACATCGCGTTCGAGCGACTGCACAACTTCCGGGACCTGGGCGGCTACCGCGCGCGCGACGGGCGCTCGACGCGCTGGGGGCGGCTCTACCGCTCCGACTCGTTGTCGAAGCTGCGGGACGCGGACCGGGACCGGTTCGTGAGGCTGGGCGTGCGCACGGTCATCGACCTGCGCTACCCGTGGGAGATCGCGGCCAAGGGGCGGGTGCCGCACCTCGACGGGCTCGCGTACCACAACCTCAGCATCGAGCACCGCCCGTACGACCAGGCGGCGCTCACCCCCGACGTCGACACGGCGCGCTACCTCGCCGACCGGTACGCCGAGGTGGCCCACGACGGCGCGAAGGAGCTGCGGAGGGCGCTGGAGGTCATCGCCTCGGACGCCGGCGCGCCGCTGGTGTTCCACTGCGCGTCCGGCAAGGACCGCACCGGCCTGCTGGCCGCGCTCGTGCTGACGCTGGTGGGCGTGGACGAGGAGGCCGTCGTCGCCGACTTCGCCCTCACCGACCTGGCGGCCGACCGGCTGGTCGCCGACTGGCGCGCCGCGCACCCGGACCGCACCCTGCTGTGGCCGGGGTACGGGCGGGCGCCGGCGGACATCATGAGGTTCTTCCTGGCGGACCTGGCCGCCGCCCACGGCTCGGTGGAGCGGTACGTCGCGGAGCACCTGGGCGTGGACGGCGACGTCGTCGAGGCGCTACGGGAGCGTCTGCTGGAGCCGTGAGGCGTCCCGCGACGTGGGGCCCCGGCCGGTGACGTGGGCGAGCGCCGCGACGGCGAGCGCGACCGCCACCAGCGAGGCGCTCACCCAGACCGGCGAGCGGTAACCGAACCCGGCGCCGATCGTGATCCCGCCGAGCCAGGGGCCGGCGGCGGCGCCGACGTTGAACGCGGCCGTGGCGAAGCTCCCGGCCAGCGTGGGCGCCAGCGTCGCCGCGTACAGGACCTGGGACACCAGCGTCGAGCCGACGGCGAACGACAAAGCGCCCTGCGTGAAGACCAGCACCGACACGGCCACCGGCGAGCCCGCGACCGTAGCCAGGACCGCCCACCCGGCCGCCAGCGTCACGCCGCCGGCGCTCAGGAGGAGACGGGACCGGGTGTCGGCCAGCCGCCCGGCGGCGCTCACCCCGGCGAACGAGCCGAGCCCGAACAGCACCAGCAGCCCGGGCACCCATCCCGGAGCGATCCCGGCGGCCGAGGTGGCCAGCGGGGCCAGGTAGGTGAACGTGCAGAAGGTCGCGCCGTTGACCAGCGCGGCGAGCAGCAGCAGCACCAGGAGCCGGGGGTCGCGCAGAGCCCTCGCCTCACGCCGGGCGCCGCCGTCCCCGGTGCCGGCCGGCGCGGCCGGGACGGAGCGCAGGACCGCCGCGACGGCGGGCACCGACAGCAGGGCGACGGCCCAGAACGCCGACCGCCATCCCCACAGGTTGCCGAGCACCGCACCGGCCGGGACGCCGGCGACACAGGCCAGGGTGACGCCGCCGAGCAGGATGGACGTGGCCCGTCCCGTGGCCCGCGGCGGCGCCATCGCGGCGGCGGTGGCCACGGCGACCGCGAGGAACCCGGCGTCGGCCACGGCCGCCGCGAACCGGGTGGCCAGCAGCACCTCGAAGCTCGTGGTGACCGCGCCGAGGGCGTGCAGGAGCAGGAACGAGACCAGGAACGCCAGCAGGGCCCGGCGGCGTGGCCAGCGCATGCTGAGCGCGGCCGTCAGTGGCGCTCCGACGACCATCCCGGCGGCGAACGCCGAGGTGAGCGCTCCGGCCGCCGGGACGGAGACGCGCAGGTCGGAGGCGATGTCCGGGATGAGGCCGGACAGCATGAACTCGGACGTTCCCATGGCGAACACGGCCAGTCCGAGGAGGTACAGGGCGAAGGGCACGGTGAGGCTCCGCAACGATGTCGTGGATCGGATCGTCGGACGAACGGATGCGGGGTCGCCTGCCGTGCTCGCCCTCCCCCCTCCCCGGCATCAAGACATCGAGGCATCGAGGCATCGAGGCATCGAGGAGCCGACGCGTCACGCGTCAGGGCGTCATCGCGTCAGGGTGTCGGAGAGGAGTCGGCGCGCCGGCGCGCCGGATCCCGGCCACGGTCACCGAGGTGACGTGGCGGCGGTCCAGGCGGACGCGGCCCCGCGCGTGCGGCGGTCCGATGGCGGCGACGGACGCGCGCCCGAGCGCCCTCCGGCCGTCAACGGCGACGGGAGGCAAGCGGGGCGACGTCGGAGGAGGCCACCGGACGGCCGGTGGCTAACGTCTTGACGCCTCGGGGCTGGACATGGGCCCTCACCCTAGTCACCCCTCCCGATCATGTCCAAACATTTCCGCCACGGCCGCCGGTGAGGAGCCCGCACCCGGCTGGAATCATGGCGGCATGCGGGTCACAGTGATCGGAAGCGGGATCGTCGGGGCAAGCGCCGCGTACCACCTGAGCAGCCGCGGAGCGGACGTCGTGGTGGTGGACGCGGACCTGGAGGGGCAGGCCACGGCGGCCGGGGCGGGAATCGTGTGCCCGTGGGTGGACCATCCCGAGGACGACGCCTGGTACGCCCTGGCCCGCTCGGGCGCGCGGCACTACCCGGAACTGGTGGAGGCGCTGGGCGAGGACCTCGGGTACGAGCGGGTGGGGGCGCTGCTGGTCGCCGGGGACCCGGCGGAGCTGGAGCCGGTGCGGGCGCTGCTGGCGCGGCGGCACGCCGAGGCGCCCGAGATGGGCGAGGTGACCGTGGTCCCGGACCCGGCGCGGTTGTTCCCGCCGCTGGCGGAAGGGCTGACCGCGATCCACGTGCCGGGGGCGGCGCGGGTGGACGGCCGCGCCGTCCGTGACGCGCTGCTGCGCGCGGCGGTGCGGCAGGGGGCCGCGCTGCGCACGGGCGTGGCGACGCTGACGGCCGGGGGCGAGGTGCTGCTGAGCGCCAGGGGCGAGGTACCGCTGAGCGCCGGGGACGAGGCGCTGCTGAGCGCCGGCGACGCGGCCGGCACGTCCGGCGCTCACCCCGCGCCGGGCGGGCCGGGGCGGGCGGACGTGGCCGGCGGTGACGGGTCGTGGCGGCAGGCGGCGCCCCTCTCCGGCGATGACACCGGGTCGCGGACGGGCGCGTGGGAGCGGGAGGCACGCGGGCCGGCTCCGGAAGACCCCGCCGGTGACGGCGCGCCCGCGGAGACGGTCGCGACAAGGGAGAGTCTCGCGACAAGGGAGACGGTCGCGACTAGGGAGACGATCGCGGCCGACATGGTGGTCGTGGCGGCCGGGGCGTGGAGCGGGGCCGTGTGCCGGCCGCTCGGCGTGGAGGTCCCCGTCTTCCCGCGCCGCGGCCAGATCGTGCACGCGGCCCTCGACGGGGTCGACACCGCCGGATGGCCGATCGTGCTGCCGCACGTCGGCCCGTACCTGCTCGGCTTCCCGGGCTCGCGGGTGGTCGTGGGGGCGACGGTCGAGGACGTGGGGTTCGTGCCGCGGGTCACGATGGGCGGGCTGGAGGAGGTGCTGCGCGCCGGGCTCCGCCTCGCCCCCGGGCTGGCCGGGGCCACGGTGACGGAGACCCGGGTGGGGCTGCGGCCCGTACGGGCGGGCGGGCCGCCCCTGCTGTGCCGCGTGGGCGAGCGGGTGGTGCTCGCCACGGGGCTGAGCGCGTACGGGCTGACGGCGGGGCCGTTCGCGGGGCTCCTCGCGGCGCGGCTCGCGCTCGGCGAGCCCTCGCCGCTGGACCTGGCGCCGTACCGCCTCCCCTCCTGACCCCCCGCCGCCCGGGACCGCCGCGGCCCCGCGGGGTCAGCCGCCGACCGGGAAGTTGGCGCGCAGGACGTCCTGCGGGTCGTGGCGGCGTTTGACGGCCCGCAGCCGGGCCAGCGCCTCCGGCGTGAAGGCGTCGGCCGCGCTCTCGCCGGGGTTGAGGAAGGTGTACGGCTTGCGTCCGCTGACCGGGAGGGCGCCGGCGATGTCGCGCTGCCGGGCCGTGACGGCCTCGGCCGTGGCCGGGTCGGCGGGGATCCCGAACAGGTACACCGCGTACGGCTCGGCCAGAGCGCCGTGCGGGCTGTCGGACGGGCGGGCCAGCGCGCCCCCCAGGTGCCGGATCTGCACGCTGAGCAGCGGCGCGATGGGGTCGGCCAGCAGCGCCTTGGCGGCCGTGTCGTCCAGCTCGGCCAGCAGCTCGGCGCGGGAGCAGCCCGGGCCGGGGTCGGTGGGCTCGGCGGTGATGGAGCCGAGCTCGGCGGGCGACATGACGCCCCGGCTGTCGGACAGCGGCGCGGCCAGGCGGTCCAGCGGGGCCAGCAGGTCGCGCGCCTCGTCGGGGCCGCCGAGGTACGTCGCGTCGACGGCGACCATGGGATCGGCGCCGGGGAAGTGGAGCAGGTCGAGCCAGACGGTCAGCTCGTCCGGGGCCGCGGCGGTGATCCGCCGGTAGGCGTCCATGACGGCGGGGGCGTGTTCGGCCGCCCACAGGACGCGCCCGCCGTACAGGCGCGGCGCGGGGCGCAGGGACAGCTCCAGCGCGGTGACGACCGCGAAGTCTCCTCCCCCGCCGCGCAGCGCCCAGAACAGGTCGGGGTCGGCGTCCGCGGTGACGCGCCGCGGCCGTCCGGCGGCGTCGACGACGTCGAACGCGGTCACGCTGTCGGCGACCCAGCCGAACGCGCGGCCGAACCAGCTCAGCCCGCCGCCGAGGGCGACGCCCGCGACGCTGACCACCGGCGAGCTGCCGGGCAGCCCGGTCAGGCCGTGCGGCGCCGCGGCGGCCTGCACCCGGCCCGAGGCCACGCCCGCGCCGACGCGGGCGCTCCGGGCCGCGGGGTCGATGTCGAGGGTGTCCAGCCGCCGGGTGCGCAGCAGGATCGCGCCCTCGGTACGGCCGCTCGCGCCGTGCCCGTTCGGCTGCGTCGCGACGCCCAGCCCGGCCTGACGGGCGTGGCGGACGAGGGCGGCGACGTCGTCGGCGTCGGCGGCCTCGACCACGGCGGCCACGGGCTGCTCGACGGCCAGGTTCCAGGGGCGGCGGGCGGCGTCGAACCCGGGGTCGCCGGGCAGCAGGACCTGGCCGCGGACGGCCGATCGCAAGGTCTCCATGAGGTTCCTCAGGTGTAGGTGGGGTCAGCCGAAGATGGCGACGGGGTCGCCGGTGTACCAGGCGTTGTCGATGGTCATGCGGCGGACGACCCAGCGTTCCCCGTCGCGGACCAGCTCGACGTCGTACGGGTTCTTGAGCAGGGCGAAGACACCGTGGTCGGCGGCTAGCAGGTGCTGGGCCTCCACCAGCGCGGTCAGGCGCGCCGTGTCGCCGTCCACCGTGACCCGCGGGTTGGTGACCTGGTGGGTGGTGTCCACCCGGCCGTCGAACAGGGCCAGGATCGTGGAGACGATCGCGTCCCGCCCTCTCATCAGGGGCGGCCGGCCGCCCCACTTCGCCGCCGCGGGACGGAAGTCCAGCTCGGCGTCGGCCGCGAAGGCCGAGGCGAACAGCTCCTTGTCCTTCAGGTCCTGGCCGAGGCCGAAGCGGTGGAGGGCGTCCACGATCTCGGCGCGGTCCCGCAGCTCCCGGACCGCGGCGTCCTGGTCATGGGCGGGCGCGGACAGCGCCTGTGCCGAGGTGACGTACATCGCATGCTCCCATGCGGGTCGGAGGGGTTTCGAGCGGTTCCACTCTCGACCGGGGCCGCGAGCCGATCAATGCGGCTCTGTGCAACGATTGTCAAGCGAGGATTAACGATCGGGGGACGCCATGCTGGAGCGGCACGAGCTGGAGGCGTTCCTCACGCTGGCCGAGGAGCTGCACTTCGGCCGGACCGCCGAGCGGCTGCGGGTGTCCACCGCCCGCATCAGCCAGACCATCGCCAAGCTGGAGCGCCGCGTCGGGGTTCCGCTGTTCAACCGCACCAGCCGCCGGGTGGAGCTCACGTCGGTGGGGCGCGAGCTGTACGAGGAGACCCGGCCCGCCTGGGACCGGATCGCCGCCGCGTACGAGCGGGCCGTCGCCGCCGGGCGCGGCCTCACCGGCACCCTGAGCGTGGCGTTCGTCGGCGCGGCGGGCGGCCAGCTCCTCTCCGGGGTGACCGAGCTGTTCCGGCGGCGCAGGCCGGACTGCGACGTGCGGCTCCGCGAGGCGCAGATGGTCGACCTGATGCCCTGGCTGCGGGCCGGCGAGATCGATCTCGCGCTCGGCACCTTCCCCGTCGACGAGCCGGACATCGCCACCGGGCCGGTCCTCGTGTCCGAGGCGCGCATGCTCGCGGTCCCGGCCGGGCATCCCTTCGCCCGCCGGACGTCGGTCTGCCTGGAGGACCTGGCCCGGGTCAGGCTGCTCCAGCTTCCGGGCACGCTCCCCGCGTCCATGCGCGCGGACCGCACCCCGACCCTCACCCCCTCGGGGCGGCCGATCGAGCCGGGCCCGTCGGCCTCGACCTTCAACGAGATGCTCACGCTGGTCGGCGCCGGTCACGGCGTCTTCCCGGTCGGCGCGCACGCCCGGCGCTACTACGTCCGGCCCGACGTCGCGTACGTCCCGATCGACGACGCCCCGCCGCTGCGGTGGGGGCTGATGTGGCGAGCCGAGGGCGCCAGCGCGCGTGTGCGCGCCTTCGGCGAGGCCGCCCGCGACCTGGTCGCCGACGACGCCTGAGGGCCCAGGGCCTCGGCCGGTCAGCGCGGCGCCGTGAGGCCCTGGGCGGTGCCCACGCCGCGCAGCAGCGTGTCGACGACCCGTGTGGCCAGCGCGTCGGCGTCGCCGTCGCCGCTCTGTGCGGCCTCGTGGATGAGCGCGTAGTACACCCGCCGGGCCCAGCCGAGGTCGGCGTCGGCCCGCAGCAGCCCCGCCTCCCGCGCGGCCCGGAACACTCGCTCGCACTTCTCCTCCACCTCGGCGTGGACCCGTGCCGCCTCGGGGTCGGCGGTCAGGGCGCGGCTCATCGCGAAGCCCCAGTCGAGCTTGACCCGCAGCACGTTGGCCGTGACCTGGTAGAGGGCGACGAGCGGCGGCGCCGTCTCGGGGTGGGCGGCCTCGACCGCGTCGGCGAAGCGGCGGGTCGCCCAGGCGGCCATCGCGCCGACCAGCGCGTCGCGGGAGGCGAAGCGCCGGTGGACGGTGGTGCGGGCCACGCCCGCCTCCTCGGCGATCTGCTCCATGGTGGCCGCCGGGTTACGGCTGAGGACGCGTTCGGCGGCCTCGAGGATCTGGCGGACGGTCCGCTCGGCGTCCGACCGCAGCGCCCGCGTCGCTTCTGTCACGACAGAGAAGGCTACACCATCGTCCTCATTGACGATGGAGTTGCATCATTGATGTTGCATGTTCTACGGTTTCCGCATCACCGATGAAGCGACTAGTGATGGAGGACACCTCATGGATCTTCGACTGAGCGGGACGACCGCCCTGGTCACCGGCGCCAGCAGGGGCATCGGACTGGCCGTCGTGACCGCGCTGGCCGAGGAGGGCGTGCGCGTCGTCGCGGGCGCCCGCACCGTCACCCCCGAGCTGAAGGCCACCGGCGTGATCACCCTGACCGCCGACCTGTCCACGCCGGAAGGGCCCGCCGGGCTGGTCGAGCGGGCGCTCGCCGAGGTGGGCGAGCTCGACCTGCTGGTCAACAACGTGGGCGGCGGCGAAGGAGGCCAGGAGCAGGCCGGCGGCTTCCTCGGCTTCGGCGAGGAGCACTGGCTCCAGGCGTTCGACCTGAACTTCCTCAGCGCCGTCCGCGCCACCCGGGCCGCCCTGCCCAGCCTGGTGCGGCGGGGCGGCGCCGTGGTGAACATCTCCTCCATCGGCGCGCGGATGCCGCACTCCGGCCCGATCCCGTACACGACCACCAAGGCGGCGCTGACGGCGTTCGGCAAGGCGCTGGCCGAGGAGTTCGGACCGCAGGGCGTGCGCGTGAACACCGTCTCCCCCGGACCGGTCCGCACCGCGATGTGGGAAGATCCCCAGGGGTACGGCGCGGCACTCGCGGCCTCGCTGGGCCTGGAGCACGAGCAGCTGCTCGCGGGGCTGCCGTCCGGCATGGGGATGACGACCGGCAGGTTCGTCGGACCGGAGGAGGTCGCCGCCCTGGTGACGTACCTGGCCTCGCCGCGCGCCGCGAGCGTCAACGGCGCCGACTACGTCATCGACGGCGGAGCCGTCAAGACGGTCTGAACCTATCGCGATATATCGTCGTAACGGGAACAGGACGGCCGCTCCGCTCGGTTGAGCAGGACGGAACAGACATCCTGGGGAGAGTGAACGATGGCGGCACTGCGGACGGCACGGCGGATCCTCATGGGCGGGGCGGCCCTCGCGGCGGCGGGATGGGCGCTGCGGGACGTGCCCGCGGAACTCGGTGTGCGGCCCCTGCGGTCGGGGCCCGTGCGGGCGGAGCGGATCCGGCGCTCACCGCAGTTCAGGGACGGCGCGTTCGTCAACACCATGCCGGAGGCGACGACGCTGGTCAGCGCCCCGCCCGCGGGCATGCTGGGCGAGCTGGCCAAGGACCGCGACCAGCGGCGCCCGGCCGGCCCCGTGCCGCTGCGCGTGCCCCCGGCGGGCGCGGCGCCGACGTCGGGCGTGCGCGCGATCTGGTACGGCCACGCCTCCACGCTGGTGGAGATCGAGGGGCGGCGGGTGCTGTTCGACCCGGTGTGGAGCCGGCGCCCCTCCCCCTCGCAGCTCGTCGGGCCGAAGCGGCACCACCCGGTGCCGGTGCCGCTGGCGAGCCTGCCGCTGGTCGACGCCATCGCGATCTCGCACGACCACTACGACCACCTCGACATGGCGACGGTCCGCGGGCTGACAGCCACGCAGAAGGCGCCGTTCCTGGTGCCGCTGGGCATCGGCGCCCACCTGGAGCGCTGGGGCGTGCCCGCGTACCGGATCATCGAGCTCGACTGGGAGGAGGAGGCCGAGGTCGGCGGGCTGCGCTTCGTCGCGACGGCCGCCCGTCACTTCTCCGGGCGCACGCTCGCCCGCAACGACACGCTGTGGGGCTCGTGGGTGGTGGCCGGGCCCACCCGCAAGGTGTTCTACGCGGGTGACTCCGGCTACTTCGAGGGCTACCGCGGCATCGGCTCGCAGCACGGGCCGTTCGACCTGACGCTGATGCCGATCGGCGCCTACAGCCCGGCGTGGCCGGACATCCACATGAACCCGGAGGAGGCGGTCAACGCCCACCTCGACCTGGGCGGCCGGGTGCTGCTGCCGGTGCACTGGGCGACGTTCACGCTGGCGCTGCACCCGTGGGCGGAGCCGGTGGAGCGGCTGTGGCGGGAGGCCAAGGCCCGCGAGGTGTCGATCGCGGTGCCGCGGCCCGGCGAGGCCGTGGACCCCGACGCGGTGCCGGCCGTGGACGGCTGGTGGGAGACCCTGGTCTGAGCCGGCGACGGCTCGTGGAGGCCCCGGGCTGAGCCGACGACGGCTCGTGGAGACCCCGGGCTGAGCCGGTGACGCGGCAGTCGTACAGTCGCAGCATGAGCAACCTGGAGCGGGACCCCGGCGAGATCCGGTGCGGCGCGGCGGACGGCGGCGCCGCCGAGTCGCTCGCCGGGCGGGAGGTGCCGCTGGGCGGCCCGCGCGCGATGCGCGTGAGCAGGACACTGCCCGGCGTGCACCGCCGCATGATCGGCGCGTGGTGCTTCGTCGACGCCTACGGGCCCGAGGTGGCCGCGATGCGGGTGCCGCCGCACCCGCACACCGGCCTGCAGACCGTGAGCTGGCTGCTGTCGGGAGAGGTGCTGCACCGCGACAGCCTGGGCAGCCTCCAGGTGGTCCGGCCGGGGCAGCTCAACCTCATGACGGCCGGGCGCGGCATCTCCCACTCGGAGGAGTCGCGCGAGGACCTGCTGCACGGGGTGCAGCTCTGGGTGGCGCTGCCGGACGGCGCCCGGGGCATGGAGCCGGGCTTCGAGCACCACGCGGAGCTGCCGCGGGTGTCCGGGCCGGGCTTCACCGCGACGGTGATCATGGGGTCGTTCGCCGGTGCGACGTCGCCGGCGACGGCCCTCACGCCGCTGGCGGGGGCCGAGGTCGCCGTCTCGGGCGCGGCCGAGCTGCCGCTCGATCCCGCGTTCGAGCACGGGCTGCTGCTGCTCGACGGCGAGGTGGAGCCGCTGGAGCGGGGGCCGCTGCTGTACCTGCCGCCCGGCCGTACGGGCCTGTCCCTGAACGGCGACGGGCGGGTGCTGGTGATCGGCGGCGAGCCGTTCGCCGAGGAGATCGTGATGTGGTGGAACTTCGTGGGCCGCGACCACGACGAGATCGTCGCGTTCCGCAAGGAGTGGATGGAGGGCGACGGGTTCGGCGCCGTCGAGGGGTTCGACGGCGCGCCGCTGCCCGCGCCCGTCCTGCCCGGCACGCGGCTGCGGCCCCGGGGCCGCAGCCGCTGAGCTCACCGGCGGGGGTGCGAGAAGACGACGTCCATGTTCTCGCCGCCGGTCGGCACCGTGAGCAGCGTCCGCACCGGGGTCCCCGTGAAGTCGATCACGTGGATCTCGTAGCGGCCGCCGTCGGGGTTCGTCCAGCAGACCAGGTGCAGGTCGTCGTACCAGGTGGCCAGGCCCGAGCAGGGCGACTCGAAGCGGGTCAGCTCGGCGCCGGTCGCGGTGTCGTAGACGCAGTTGTCGCCGCTGACCAGGCCGGGACAGTTGGTGACGAACTTCTGGCCCGTGGGCGAGAACAGCGAGTCGGCGATGGCCGCGCCGACGTTCGGCACGCGGCGCACCCGCGTGCCGCCGGCGTCGAAGAAGCGCAGCGCCTGCTGCTTGGCGACGCTGGAGAGGGCGACGACGCCGGTGTCCCGCTCGTCGAAGCCGTACCGGATGCCGCGCAGCGCGCCCTCCCTGAGGGTGGCGACGCTGGCCTGCCGGGTGGCGACGTCCACGATGGCGAACCCGGTGGACTGCCACTCCGTGCCGGCGGCGCTGCCGACGTTGAGGAGGAGGCGGTTGCCGTCGCGGGACCAGGTCTGGACGTACGCGCTGAGCGGCTGACGCGAGGTGCGGATCGAGAACTTCTCGCCGGTGGCCTTGTCGGTGATGTCGACGGTGTCGTAGCCGCCGACGAACTGCTTGCCGCGGCTGGCCAGGTAGCGGCCGTCCGGTGAGAGGAGGGCCTCCCACGCCTCCGGATACTTCACGAAATTTCCGGTCAGCGAGTCGCGTGCGTAGTACACCCAGTTCTGCGTCTTGGGGTCGCGCAGCATGTACGTGGTCAGGCGCACCTTGTCGGCGGGCGACTCGAAGAGGGTGGCGGTCGTCCCCGGCAACGTGAGCCGGCCCAGGCCGGTGGTGGGGACCGGGGCGAGGCTCGGGGTCGCGGTGGCCGTCGCGGTGGCGGCCAGGGTGGGTGCGGGGCCGGGGTCGTCGCGCATCCGGACGACGGCGACGGCGACGACCGCGATGGTCGCCACCACGGCCACGGCGGCGGCGACACCGGCCACGACCATTCCCCTGCGCGGCCCCTGGGGGCGCGGCGCGCGGCTTCCCGGACCGCCGTACGGGGGAAGGGGCGCGCTCCCGGCGAGGGGCGCGCCGGGGGGAGGACCTTGCGGGCCGCCCGGGGGCGCGTAGGGGGGCCAGTTCTGGGGACGTCCTGGGGCCGCGTCGTACGGGGAGCCTTGCGGGCCCCCAGGACCCGAGCTCTGCGGAAAACGCTGAGGCCCGCCCGGACCGGCGCCGTGCGGGGGACTCTGGGGGGCGCCCGGACCAGCGCCCTGAGGCGAACCCTGCGGACCGCCCGGACCAGCGCCCTGAGGCGAACCCTGCGGACCGCCCGGACCAGCGCCCTGAGGGGAACCCTGCGGGGCGCCCGGACCCGAGCTGGGTGGTGGGCCGTAGGAGGGAGGCGGGCCGTGGGGTCCTTGCGGTGCCGCGCCAGGGCCGGCGGACGGCGTCCCGGCCTGGTCGGCCGTCCCGCCGTGGGGAGGACCCTGTGGCGGCTGCGGCCCCGAGCCTCCTGCCACCTGGGGCCCCACCTGGGAGGACGCCTGCGCCCCCGAGTGCGACGGCACCTCGGGCCCCGGACGAGAGGACCCCTGCGGGCCCGGGTGCGGCGCTGCCTGCGGGCCCGAAGCGGAGGAGACCTGAGGCCCAGGAGGCCGTGAGGACTCCGGCGGGCCGGGAAGCGGGGGCACCGGCGGGCCGGCGTTCACCACCGCCGCCGCCTGCTCCAGCTCCGGCGCCTCGGCGGACGACGGGCTCTGCAGCAACCTCATGATCACCTGCTCGGCCGTCGGCCGCCGCGCCGGATCCTTGGCCAGGCAGGCCGCCACGAGCTCGCGCAACGGCTCGGCGAGCGGCGTCAGGTCGGGCTCCGTGTACAGGACGCGCTGGATGATCGTGGGCACGGACGAGGCGGCGAAGGGCCCGGCCCCGCTGGCGGCGAACAGGATGGTGCTGCCCCACGCGAACATGTCCGCCGCCGGCCCCACGGCCTGGGCGAGGATCTGCTCGGGCGCCATGAACGCGGGCGTGCCGACCGGCATGGACGTGATCGTCGAGGTGGCGTCGAGCGCCCGCGCGATGCCGAAGTCGATGACGCGCGGCCCATCGGCGCCGAGCAGCACGTTCCCGGGGCTGAGGTCGCGGTGGACGATGCCGGCCTGGTGGATGGCGGCCAGCGCCGTCACGGTGCCGATGGCCAGCCGGTGCAGCGCCGCGTCCGTGCGCGGCCCGTCCCGGGCCACCGCCTCCTGGAGGGACGGCCCGTCGACGTACTCGCTCACGATGTACGGACGTTCGTCGTGGACGCCGGTGGCCAGCACCTTCGCCGTGCAGAACGGCGCCACGCGCCGCGCCGCCGCGGCCTCCCTCGCGAAGCGCTCCGCCGCGACCGCGTCCCCCGCCAGGTGGGGCCGCAGCCATTTCACGGCCACCCGGCCGCCCTCCCGGTCCTCACCGAGGTAGACGACTCCCTGACCGCCTTCTCCGAGCCGCCCCTTGATCTCGTAGCCTCCGAGAGTGGCGGGATCGCCCGGGTTGAGCCTGCTGATAGACGGCATGCCCAGATTATGGTCATTTTCCTTGCAGGACGCTTGCCTCCGCGGGCTTTGCCGGCCCACCGGTTCGGAGGACGGGCGCCCTGCTGCCGGGATGCCGGTCCCGGCAGCAGGGCCGCAGTGCTGTCGGGCCTCAGTAGACCGAGATGTGCGGGTGGTCGTAGTGGTTGGCGGTGGTGCCGCCGCGGTCGGACATCGTCCGCCACGTCCCGGTGCGCGAGTGCCAGATGCGCTGCCGGTAGATGATGTACATGATGCCCAGCCGCTTGGAGTTCTTGATGGCCCAGGCGGCGATCTCGTTGCCGCGCGCCACTTCGCCGGCCGTGGGCATGGAGCCGCCGCGGCTCAGCATGAAGTCGCACGCCCGGCCGAGCGGGTGCTCGCCGCCGTCCTGGATGGTGCGGTAGCAGCCGATGCCGAACGGCACGTCGAAGCGTTCCTGGATGAGGGTCTTGACCAGCCGCATCCGGGGCGTGATGTGGTCGGAGCCCTCGGGGAGCTGCGGCACCCAGGTGCCGTCCGAGCGCCGCACCCCGGGCGCCTGGTAGAGCTGGTCGATCTTGTCCTTGATCTTGTCGATCTGCTTGACCGCCTTGCCCTTGCGCTCGGCGAGGTCGGCCACCTGGTCCGCCAGCTCGGCGGCGCGGGCGGCCGCCTCGGCCTCGGCGCGCGCGTGCTCGTCCCTGACCTGGGCGAACCCGCTCAGCCGGGCGTGCTGCCGGTCGGCGAGGTGCTGAGCGAGGGCCAGCCTGCTCAGCAGCGTGTTCGAGTCCTCGGCCCCGGAGAGCACCACCTGGCCGACGGGCACGGCGCCGATGTACTGGGCGACGGCCATCGCGCGCAGCTCGGTGGACTCCCGGTCGAAGACCTCCTGCGCGGCGGCGAGCCGTTCCTTGGCGGCCTTCTCGGCCTTCTCCGCCTTCTCGCGGGCGATACGGCCGTTGTAGTAGTCGGTGATGAGCCGGTCCGACTCCTTCTGGAGCGCGGCCAGCTCCTTCTTGAGCTGTTCGACCGTGGGTTTCGGCGCCGCCATCGCGGGCCGGGGCTCGGCGCCCGTGATCGCGGCCCCGCCCAGCGTGCCCGTCAGGGTGAGAACCAGCGCCAGGGGGAGGCGGAAAGGTCTGAGCGGGCCGCGCCGCCGGTCGGCGGGGGACGCAACCGCCACGCTTCTCCTTCGGCCGTGCCGCAGGGTCGCGCCGGGGGGATTCCGTTACGGTCCGGCGAGCACCCTCTTACCGAGGGTAGATAGTAGGGGATCACACCGCTTCGCCGGGAATCAGCATATTTGCGGCTGACGGGGTGGCGGGGGCGAGGGCGCCGGTTCCGTCGGAGGGCCGGCCGTTCCAGATGGCGAGGGCCGCCGCCATCGCGGCGGCGGTGGCCAGGAGCAGCCCGCCCGCGACCGCCCGGCGGACGACGGGGCTCAGCGCGGACTGGAACGGGTCACGGCACCGCGCCGACGGCCTGCGCGACGAGTCAGGCGGGACGGCGGGGACGGCGCAGTCGGGCGCGAGAAGGTCATCGGGCGGGAGAGGTTCGCCGGGCCGGACAGGTTCGTCGCGCGCGAGAGGGTTGTCCTGCCGGAGAGGAACGTCGTACGGGCGAGCGCCGTCGTGCGGAAGTGCGCCGTGAGGAAGTGCGGCGTCCTCGGGTGCGTGGGGGACGTCGCGGCTTGGCAGGGGGGCGTCGCGGACCGGGAGAGGGTCGTCGCTGCCGGGGACCGGGGCCTGATGCGCGGAGGCGTCGCTGCCGGGGACCAGGGCCTGATGCGCGGGCGTGTCGTGGCCAGGGGCCGAGGCATCCTGCGCTGGGGTGTCGTCGCGTTCGGACGAGGGCGCCGCCCGATCCGGGAGCGAGCGGTACGGTACGGCTGCGTCCGTTGGCTCCGTCACGATGGCGGGGCACCTCCTGCTCGGATAAATCCGAAAAACGGCCCTTTAGATGGATAAAGATCCTTCCGCCGGGACGTTACCCCGCAGTGACGCGGCGTGTCGAGATGCGAACCCGCCGGAGTCGCGATCCATGCAGGATCGGCATGCGGGAGGGCATGCGCAATCGTCATGCGGGGTTGTCGTGCGGGGTCGGCATGCCGGACGACGATCCGGACGAGACGCTCGGAAGAAGTGATATCGAGGAACGGTCTCAGGCGGCCTCGGCGGCGGTGGCGAGCAGGTCGCGCACGTTGCGGGCGGCGGTGCGGCCCGCACGGTTGGCGCCGATCGTGCTCGCCGACGGGCCGTAGCCGACGAGCTGCAGCCGCGGCTCGGCCAGGACCCGGGTGCCGTCCACCGCGATCCCGCCGCCCGGTTCGCGCAGGTGGAGCGGCGCAAGGTGGCTCAGCGCCGACCGGAACCCGGTGGCCCAGATGACGGTGTCGGCCGCGGCCTCGGCACCGTCGGCCCACGCGACGCCGTCAGGCGTGAGCCGGGCGAACATCGGCAGCCGTTCCAGGGCGCCCTTCTCCAGGGCCTCGCGGACGACCGTCGTGTAACCGAGCCCGGTCACGGCGACGACGCTCTGCGGCGGCAGCCCGGCGCGTACCCGCTGCTCGACCAGGGCGACCGCCTCCCGGCGGGCGCTCTCGCCGAAGTCGTCCCCACGGAAGACCGGCGGCCGGCGGGTCACCCACAGCGTGGCCGCCGCGACGCCGGCCAGTTCCGACAGGACGTGGGCGGCGGAGTTGCCGCCGCCCACCACGACGACCCGCCGGCCGCGGAACTCCTCGGGCCCGCGGTAGGCGGCGTAGTGGAGCTGCCGGCCGCGGAAGTCGCGGGCGCCCGGATAGTACGGCCAGTGGGGACGGGTCCAGGTGCCCGTGGCGTTGACCACGGCGCGCGCCGCCCACTCCCCCGCGCCGGAGGTGACGGTCAGCCGCTCGCCGGGGCCCCGCGTGACGGCGGACACCTCGACCGGTCGAAGCACCTCCAGGCCGAGGTCGCGCTCGTAGGAGGCGTAGTAGGCGGGCACCACGGCGGCGGCCGGGCGCTCGCCGTCGGCCTCCTGCTCACGTCTGCTGCCCGGCAGATCGAACACGCCGTGGACCTTGTCCATGGTGAGGGTCGGTGACCGGTGCCGCCACGCCCCGCCGGGCCCCTCGGCGGCGTCCAGGACCAGGGGATCCAGGCCGAAGCGGCGCAGGAAGTACGCGCTGGACAGGCCCGCCTGCCCGGCGCCGATGACCACGACGTCGATCTTCTCCACGTCCCCTTCCAACCACGCGCCCGCGACACCTCTTCCCGCCTCGACGAGCCCGTCAGGAAACCTGGCGGAGCGTGCCGCCGACGGGCAGAGTTCCGCCGAGGCGAGCCCGCTGGAGCCGACCCGGGCAGCCACGCCCGCCAGCGTCATGGCGCCGTCCTTCCCACCCGTGCCCGTCGTGCTGGGCGAGCTCGGGGCGGACGCGGCGGGCCATCTCGCGGGCCGGGGGAGCGTCATGCCGCCCGCCGCCCTGGCCATCTCCGTGTCCCCGGCATGGCCTCGTCGCGCAAGCCGTATCGCAGTCCTGCGCGAGCGGCCTAGTCATACAAGCCGTCGTGTCGTCCTTGGGCCGTCCTGTTGTTCGCCGCTGGCTCGGATGTCATGCGCTAGCCGGCGTCCTCGGCGGCGCCTGGCGTGCCCGTCGTCCTCGCCGCCTCGAGGAAGCGTTCGTACACCGCGTCGTAGGCGGCGGCGAGGGCCGGGTCGCGCGGCTCGGCCTCGTGGGGCAGGACCGGCACGTCGTCGAGGGAACCGCCGGCCTGCCCGGCGACGAGCGCGGCTCCCGCGCACACCGCGTCGCGCGCCCGCACCACCTCCACCGGCGGCACGGACACCGCGGCCTTGATGCGCATCCACAGCGGGATCCTGACCTGCCCGCCGAACACCACCAGCCGCTCCACCGCCGTCCCCGCCACGGCGGTGAGCTCGGCGAGCGTCCAGCGCGTGTGCAGGCAGGTGCCCTCGATGGCGGCGGCCAGCAGGTCGCCGGCCCCGTGATCGGCGTCCAGCCCGGCCAGCGTCAGTCGCCTTCGCGGGTCGGGTGCCGGGGCGGCGCGCCCGCGCAGGTACGGCTCGGCGACGATACCCGTGGGCAGCCGCACGCCCTCCAGCAGGTGTGGCAGCACCGCGTACCTGTCCCGCATCCGAGACCCGAAGCCAGAGCTCGAGTCAGACTCCGACCCCGATCCGAAGCCCGAGCCCGAACCTGAGCCCAAGCCGGAACCAGCGCCGGGGTTGTCCCCTGCCGCGGTCCCGGAGAGAGACGCTGAGCCAGACCCAGACCCAGACCCAGAGTCAGAGCCGGAGGCGAGGAGATCGAGCAGCCAGTCGAGCAGCGCGCCGCTGCTGGACAGGCCGCCGACGAGCACGACGTGCCGCCCGTCGAGGGACGGGTCGGCCGTGATGCCGAGTGCGAGGCCGGTCCGGGCGTCCGGCGGCGCCGCGGCCGGCACCATGACGGCCTCAGCCGTGCCCAGCGAGTCGCCGGCGTCGCCGGGACGGCGGACGCCGGCGGCCCAGCACCCCACCATGTGGTCGTGGCCGGCGATCACCACAGGCGTGCCGGGGATCACACCGTCGAGGCCGGCCACCGCCCGGCCGACCGGCTCCACCGCCCCCGCCACCGGCGGCAGCACCTCGGAAGTGAGCCCCGCGAGCGCGAGCAGGTCCGGGTCGTAGGCGTGCCGGCCCAGGTCGTAGGCGAGCGTGCGGGCGGCCAGCGTCTCGTGGGTACGCAACGCGCCCGTGAGAGCGTTGGCGACGGCGTCGGGCGCACCCGCCCACCAGCGCATCCGGTCCAGCACAGCGGGCTCGTGGCGGCGCAGCCACAGCCACTTGGCCAGCGGCGTCTTGGCGGTGGCGCGATGCCCGGTGACCTCGAACAGCGTCACCGCGTCGCGGGCCAGCTCGGAGGCCTCCTCGGCGCCCCGGGGGTCGGTCCACCACACCAACGGGGTCAGCGGCCGGCCCTCAGCGTCGAGCGGCACGCCGGTCTCGGCCATGCCGGTGACGCCGATCGCGTCGGGCCGGTGTCCGGTCCGGGCCGCGCACTCCGCCAGCCCCTCGCGTACGGCCGCGACCAGGGCGGGCAACTGACGCGGGGTCGGCCGGCGGACCTCGGCCAGGCACCGGCCGTTCTCGTCGTGGAACCCCACCTTGACGTGCGTCGTCCCGACATCCACCCCGGCCAGCGTGCGCATGGCCGGGAGCCTACGCGACGCCGACCCCCACGTACCGAGACCCAGCCGTGCGTACGGGCCCCAGACCCAGCCCCCTGCGTACAGAGCGCTGCGTACAGAGGGAGGAGAGGGCGGCACGTACGGACCAAAGAGCAGGCGGCGCGTACACACCGAGGAGCGGCCGGCGCGTACGGAGCGCGGCCGCCTCCCCCGCCACGTCATGACCGGCACCGCCAGCTCGCTGTGAGCAGTCTGTCTGGGTCGCCGTGGCAGAACGGCTCAAGGGCATCCGCCGCCCGGCGCGGTAGCCCAGCCCGGCGCGACAGCCTGGCCAGGCGGAATAGCGCGTCTGGCGCGGCAGGCTGGCCGGGCGGGGGCAGGCCAGCCGGGCAGGAGCAAACCGGCCACGCAGGAGCAGGCCCGCAGGAGGGGCATCGCGTGGCGCGGCAGCACGTGGCGGGGACAGCGCGTGGCTGGGCAGCACGCCTGGGGGGCAGCACGCCTGGGGTCGGGCAAGGGGCGCAAATGGTGACGTCGCGTCGATCTTGATGGAGGCGCGTGGCCGGGCTCCATGTCAGGCTGTACGTACCCATGAGCAGAGATGTCGTACGACCGACGGGGGAGACCGGTGCTGCACGTCAACCACGCCACGACCGCCGCGCCCGGTGGCGCCAACGAGGACTACCTCGTCACCGGGCCGGCCTGGATCGCGGTTCTCGACGGAGCGACGGCGCCGCGGGGCGTCGACTCCGGGTGCGTCCACGATGTGCGCTGGCTGGTCCGCACCCTCGCCATGGCCGTCGCCGCACGCATCGAGGAGCCCTGGCCGCTGACGCGGGTCCTCGATGAGGCCATCCATGCGACCATGCGCGCCCACGGCGGCGGCTGCGACCTTCTCAACCCCGACTCGCCCTCGGCCACCATCGCCATCGTCCGGCGCACCGGCGACCACGTCGACTACCTCGTCTTGTGCGACTCCCCCATCGCCATCCGGCGTCGGGACGGGTCCGTCACCGTCGTCGCCGACGACCGTCTGGATCATCTGCCGGGCGGACATCCCTACCGTCTGGAGCTGATCCGGTCGCTGCGCAACCAGCCAGACGGGTTCTGGGTGGCCTCCACCGCGCCGCACGCCGCCGCCGAGGCCCTGACCGGCTCCGTGCCGGTGGCCGACGTGACGGGGATCGGCATGTTCACGGACGGCGTGACGAGGCTGGTCGAGTGGTACGGCCGGTCGTGGGAGCAGGTGCTCGACACGCTGACCGAGCGCGGCCCGGCGAGCCTGCTCGCCGACGTCCGCGAGGCCGAGCTCGCCTACGGACCGCCGCGACCGGCCAAGGTCCACGACGACGCCACCGCCGCCTGGATTCTGCCCATCCCCGCCACCTGACGGCCACCACACCCCTGACAAGCCACCAACCCACCACCACACTCCCGCGACTCACCGCGATCCCGGAACCGCCGCCCCCAGGCCGCGGTCATGTGCCTCGGCAAGGTCGTCGTGAGCGGCGCCATGGACGAGGTGTGGGCGACCCTCCCACCCGTAGAGGTCCACCGCGATCCCCCACCAGTAGAAGTCCACGGCGATGCCTCCGGCCCGTAGAGGTCCACGGCGATGCCTTCGGCTCGTGAACGCGGGTCCTGATGCCGACCTCCCCAATCGTGGATGACTGGCGCCCTCGGCGTTGGACTCCCAGCGGGGCCTCGAGCCTGGACGGGTGACGCGGCCCCGAGCGCGTACGCCCGGCGCGGCCCCGAGCGCGTACGCCCGGCGCGGCCTTGAGCGTGGACGCCCGGCGCGGCCCCGAGAGTGGACGGGCGGCCTGGTGCCAAGAGCGGACAGCCGGTGTGGTGCCGAGCGTGGGGAGACCGTGCCGACGGCGATGTTCCCTCACCGTTGTCTCCCCCTTCAGGCTGCCGTTTCCGTACGCGCCGCCGGCGGCCCCAGGATCATGCCCGGGACGAGCAACCGGCACCGATCGACCGGGACACGGGTCACCCGGTCGCCTGTCGCTTCCCCGGAGCCGTCCCGACCGCGATGACGACGGCGGGCGACACGGCCGCCGCGTGAAGGAGTGATCCATGCAAGGCAAGATCCTGTCGGTGCTGGCGGCCGGAGCCGTCCTGGCCGCGGCCGCGTCGACCGCGACCGGCACCGCCGCCGCGAACGCCGTGACCAGTTGCGCGGACGCGCCGGCGACCCCCGTGACCACCGGCGCGGTGTTCAACGATCCGGCGGGCGGCGACGGGGCCGCCATCGTGACCATGCTCTGCGGGCTCGTCAAGCAGACGCCCGCGGGAGGGCGCATCCAGGTCGCCCACTTCGTCATGTCGGGCAGGGCGGGCACCGAGTTCGCCGGCGAACTGGTCAAGGCCCATCGGCGCGGCGTCGGCGTTCAGGTCATCCTGGACGGCGACACGCGCGGCGCCGCCGTGGCCCGGCAGCTCACGGCCGAGCTGGGCACCGACACCTCGGCCGGCTCGTGGACGCACGTCTGCACCGGCCCGCCGTCCGGCGGCACCGCCGCGTGCATCGGGAACAAGGGCCAGCACAACAAGTTCTACCTGTTCTCCCGCACGGGGACGGCCTCCGACGTGGTGGTGCAGTCGTCGGCCAACCTGACCGACCTCAACTCCACGACGTACTGGAACAACGCGGTCGTGCTGCCCGGCAACAAGCGCCTGTACGCGGCGTACGCCGGCTACTTCGCCGACCTGGCGGCCGAGCGCAAGAACCCCGACTACTACCGCGTCACCACGACCGGCGGGCCGGGCGGCTCCGTACGCGCCCACTTCTTCCCCCGCGCCGGCACGGACGCCACCACCGACCCCATCGTCGAACACCTCGACAAGGTCTCCTGCGAGGGCGGCACGACGATCCGCGTCGGCATGTCGGAGTGGGACACCTACCGCGTCGCGATCCCGGAGCGCCTGCGCGACCTGGCGGTCCGCGGCTGCACCGTGCGGATCGTCTACGGGATCATGGCGGACGAGGTCAAGCGGCTCCTGCTGGCCGAACCACGCGTCGAGCTGCGCGTGCTCGGCGACGGCGGCGCGCTGCCCGGCCGCGTCCACTCCAAGTACCTGCTCGTCGAGGGCTCCTACGACGGCGACCGGGACGCCCACTGGGTGTTCACCGGCAGCCACAACTACATCGAGACGTCGCTGCGCCGCAACGACGAGACGCTGCTGCGGCTCAACGACAGAACCATCTACCAGCAGTACGTGGCGAACTTCGAACGCATGCGATCGGTCGCTCCGGTCGCCTCCTGACTTCCTCGGGACGGCGTGGCCGCACGGGTCCCGCCGTCCCGGGGCCGGGTGGGGCGCGTTCGCCGCCCGCGTCCCGAACCTTCAACCACGCTCCAGCACGTTCATCCGCCCTCCCCGACCTTCACCCGCGTTCCCGAACCTTCACCCGCCCTCCCCGACCTTCGCCGCGCTCCCGCACCTTCGCCCGCGTTCCTGCACCTTCATCCGCCCTCCCGCACCTTCACACGCGCTCCCGCGCCTTCACCCGCGCTCCCGCGCACCTTCATCCGCGTTCCCGGACCTTCATCCGCGTTCCCGGACCTTCAGCGGCCGGTCGCCCGTTCCCCTACTCGAGACCTGCGGGTCTCGTCAGCGGGTGGAGAAGGCGACGGCTGTCGTGGAGGCGATCAGGGTCGTCACCACCACCATGACGAGCACCGATCCGAGGGGGCTGTGGCGCTTGCGGGCCGGGGCGGCGGCCGGCTCGCGCGGCGGATGGGCCGCCACGCGGGCGGGCGTGGGCTCCGGTGTCGGCTCCGCCTTCGGCGAGGTGGTCGCGGACGGCTCCGGCGCAGCGGCGCGTACGGTGTGCCGTGCCGGGGTGCGGACCGGCGCCGAGCTCGGCACCGGGGCGGCACTCCGCGTGGGCGCGGGGCGGCGTGTCGGCGTCACCCGGGGCGTGGGGGCGCGGGTCGGGGCGGGCGTGGCGGTGGGCGACGGGGTGACCGTCGGGGCGGGCACGGCACGGGCCCGGCCGCAGGAGCCGATCTCGACGCTCACCACCGGCGGCACGTCCACGCAGACCGGCCCGGGAGGCGGGCCGCAGGAGCCGATGTGGACCAAGGCCACCGGCAGGTCGGCGCACACGGCCAGGCCGCCGCCTCGCCGGCCGTCTCCCGGGTCGTCGTCCCGGTCGTCTTCCCGAGTGCCGGCCCCGACCCGTACCCCGGCGATGTCGACGAGCGGCTCCCCGCCGCTCCTCGCGCGCCGGGCTCCGGTCTGGTCGCCGGGGTCCCGCTCGCGGCCTGAACCGCCCACCGACGTGTGGACGTCGACCAAGGCCCTCGGCTCGGCGGCGCCGCCGCCCCGGCTGCCGCCCGTCACCCCTGCGAGGCCGCCGGGGTCGCCCCGCCTGCCGGTCGTCGCCTCCGCGCCGCCCCGCCTGCCGGTCGCCGCCTCCGCGCCGTCTCGGTCGCCGTCGTCGCCCCGGCTGCCGTCCGTCGCCTGCGCGAGGCCGCCGGGGTCGCCCCGGCCGTCGCCGTCCGCCGGCCCGCCCGCCGCCGCGGGGCCGCTCCCCCGGCCGTCGTCGTCGCGCATGGCGGCACGGGTGAACAGCGGCGCCGCCAGCGGACCCAGGGCCGCCGCCGCCGCGAAGGAGCCCCTCGGCGACTCCGAGCCGCCCGTCGGAGAGACTCCCGCATGCAGGCCGCCCGTCGGAGAACCTCCCGCAGACAGACCGCCCGTCCGAGAACCTCCCCCGGGCAGGCCGCCGGCCGTCATGGCGCTCCCGGGCACGGCGTCTCCCCAAGCTCGCGCGCGCGGAATGCCGGCGCGACCGGCCGGGGCAGCGCCGCCCGCGAGGACGCGCGTCCCGGCGAGCCCGGTCGTGCCGGAGGCGGCCGCGGGCGGGGCCCCGGCGGCCGTCTGCGCGGTGAAGGGGGCGGCCGCGGCCGGGACGCCCACGTACAAGGCCAGCAGCGTGCCGGACAGGAAGAGCTGCGTGCGCCGGGCGCCCACGGTCACACGCCTCCGCCGATGCGGGCGAACTCCTGCAGCGCCGCCTTGAACGCGTCCGGCCCCACCGCCAGCGGTCCCGCGAAGACGTGCGAGATGTCCCACGTCAGGTAGGTGCCGAAGCCCAGCAGGGCGGCCATCGCCACGAGCGGGGCGAGCGCCATGCCGCGCGGCCGGGCCCCGGCCAGGAACGGGAAGACGATGACCACGATCCCGGTCAGGATCGTCAGGAGCAGCAGGCCGGGCGGCGGGGTGGCGGCGGCGTCGGCGGCGCGCTGGGAGCGGGCGGCCGACACGGCGGCCACGTGGTCGAGGACCGCGTCCTTGGCGTCCTTGGCGTCGTCGTCGTCCGTCGCGATGGCGGCGACCCGGGCGCGCAGGGCGTCGAGCCGCTCCGTGCCGACCGGGTGCATGCGCCCCTGCTCCATGGCGGGCCACTCGTCGCCGACCACGAACGTGACGTAGTCGCGCAGCCCGGCGCGGACGAGGCCGGGGGCGGTGCCGGGCAGCGCGGCGGCGGCCCAGTAGGCGTCGACCGCGGCCTGGCTCTCGGCCTGGGCGTTCTGCCGGGCGGCGTCGGCGGTGGTCCACGGCACGATGACGGCGATCGCGAAGACCAGCAGGAACAGCGCCGACAGCATCGCGCCGGCGTGGCCCGCCGAAGGACCGTCGGGCTGGCGGTCGTCCTCACCGCGGCCCGTCATCCTGTACACGAGCGCGGTGAGCGCCACCACACCCACCGCCGCCGCGATCGCGAGCGCGTACGCCACCATAACGATCTCCTGTCGCCTGCCGGATACGGAACGTCACTTGACTATCACAGTCCGCGTTCAAAGATGAAGTCGTGATAACCGGAAAGCAAGGATCGGCGCCCGGCGGGGTCGTGCGCGGCGCGCGGCTGGACGGATCGACCGCGACGCCGTTCTGACTGTGCCATTCGTCCAGGCGCGCCCTCGTTGTCAGAAGAAGAGCAGGATCATGCCGCGCGTGGAGAACAACCTTCTGAACGGCCGCAGGTTCGTCATGGTGAGCTCGACCGCGAGCGCGGTGGACCCCGAGCAGCCCACCGCGTTCCGCTACTGGGAGTCCGACGGGGTGGTGTGGGGGGACTACGAGGGCGACACCGTCACGGTGGGGCGTTTCGTCGGCAGCCGCGAGGGCGACGTCGTGACCATCTCGTACGTCCACGCCCTGAAGGCGGGCGGCAGGGCCGGCGGCCAGAGCGTCAGCCGGGTCGAGCGCGAGGACGACGGGCGGCTGCGCCTGGTCGAGGAGTTCCAGTTCGAGGGGGACGACACGCGGCACGTGAGCGTGTGCACCGAGGTGCCGTCCGCCTCCTGATCAGGTCAGTCGTCCTTGCGGAGGGCCGCACGGCCCTCCGCCGCGCCGACGAAGCGCATCTTGCCCAGGGGCACGTCCCCCTGCGCCTCCTGCGGCATCCGGCGGACGGGCCGGTTGGCGCGGGCGTCGCGGTCGCTCGGCAGCACGTACGGCCGCCTGAGCACCTCGTCCAGGATGAACACCGTCTCGGTGGCCTTGACGGCCGGGATGTTGGCCAGCCGGTCCGTGACCATGGTGTGGACCTCGGCCACGTCGGCCACCCGCACCTGGATCATGGCGTCGTGCTGCCCGGTGGTGATCGCGCAGTACTCGACCTCCGGCATGCGGGCCAGCTCGGCCCGGAACTGCCGCCACATCTGCTGCCGCACGGTGACGAAGATCAGGGCGGTGATGCCCAGGCCGGTGCGGACGTGGTCGATCTCGGCGGTGAACCGCTTGATGACGCCGTCCGCGCGCAGCGCCTCGAAGCGGGTGTAGGCGTTGGCGCGGGAGATGCCCACCCGCTCGGCCAGCGCCGACACCGAGATCCGGCCGTTCTCGCGCAGGACCTCGAGGATCTTCATATGGACCGAGTCGAGCTCGAGGCCGATGCCGATCCGTCCAGGCGGGCCGCCAGGCCCGCCACCATTCCTGGAAATATCACTCATTGTTACCCCTTGACTATTTATATACGTCTCGGGGACCACACAGGTCCTGGACGTTCTGCCGGACAATCCTGGACACCTTTCGACTGATCGTCCAACTGGAGGACCCTATGGCGACCCGCTCGCAGACGGCGGCCGTACTGCTCGCCGGTGCACTCGCTCTCGCCGCCTGCGGCAGCGGCGGCTCCGGGAAGAGCAGCGGCAGCGGCTCCACCGCGCAGGGCGGCGGCAAGACGCTGGTCATCGACACCTCGTTCGACCTCAAGACCGCCGACCCCGGGCGCACCTACGAGCCGACCGGGCTGATCATCGGCAAGGCCGCGTACGAGACGCTGCTCACCTTCGAGGGCTCGGACGTGACCAAGCCGGTCCCGGCGCTGGCCGAGTCCTACGAGCTGTCCGAGGACGGCAAGGTCCTCACGCTCAAGCTGAAGAAGGGCGCCACCTTCGCCGACGGCTCGCCCGTCACGGCCGACGACGTGGTGTTCTCGCTGACCCGCGTACGCGACATGAAGGGCACCCCGTCGTTCCTGCTGGACGGCGTCGAGGTGGCCAAGACCGACGACTCGACCGTCACGCTGACCTCGAAGCAGGCCAACCCGGCGCTGCCGTACATCCTGCCGAACCCCGCGCTCGGCATCCTCAACAGCAAGCTCGCCAAGTCGCACGGCGCCACCGCCGACTCCCAGGACAAGGCCGAGCAGTACCTGAACTCCTCCTCCGCCGGCTCGGGCCCGTACCAGATCGAGTCGTTCAACGTGAGCAGCCAGGTGGTGCTCAAGAAGAACGACAAGTACTACGGGACCAAGCCGTTCTACGACAAGGTCGTCATCCGCAACGTCGAGGCCGCCACGCAGAAGCTCAACGTGCAGCGCGGCGACAGCCAGGTGGCGCTGAACCTGTCGGGCGACCAGGTCACCGGCATGCCGGCGAACCTCTCGGTCAAGAAGACCGCCTCCGCCAACGTCATCTTCCTGTTCGCCAACCAGGACTCCGGCATCAGCAAGACCACGCCGAACCCCAAGTTCGTCGAGGCCGTGCGCAAGGGCGTCGACTACGCGGGCCTGCTGGAGCTGGCCGGCGAGGGCGCGACGCAGACGCCGGGCGTGATCCCGTCGCAGCTGCTCGGCGCGCTCGGCGCCGACCAGGCGACCAAGCGGGACGTCGCGGGGGCCAAGGCGGCGCTGGCGGCCAGCGGCCTGTCCAACCCGACGGTCAAGCTGGAGTACCCGAGCGAGCTGACCGTCAACGGCCTGTCGTTCCAGCCGCTGGCCGAGCGGATCCAGGCCAACCTCAAGGAGGTCGGCATCACCGTGGACCTCCAGCCGGCGCCGGTCACCACGGCCCTGGACAACTACCGCAACGGCAAGGAGGAGATGGGCCTGTGGTACTGGGGCCCGGACTACCCGGACCCGAGCGACTACCTGGCGTTCCTGCCCGGCAAGACGGTCGGCCTGCGGGCCGGCTGGAAGGAGGACGCCGACAAGGCGGCCTCGGCCGCCGGCGACAAGGCCGCGGCGGCGGTCGGCGAGGACGCGCGCAAGCAGGCGTACGCCGACCTGCAGAAGCAGCTCAACGCCTCCAGCCCGTTCGTGCCGCTGATCCAGCCGAGCCAGAACATCGTGACCGCCACCTCCGTCACCGGCCTGGAGTACCACCCGGTGTGGACGGTGGACGTCGCCGACCTGGCCGGCAAGTGAGGCTCGTGACGTGTCGGCCATGACGTCCGCCAAGGAGAGCGCGGACGCCGCGCCCCGGGTCAGGAGCAGGCGGGGCGTGCACCCGCTCGCCCGGTTCCTCTTCCGGAGGATCCTGACCGCCGTGCTGCTGGCCTGGGGCATCACGCTGGTGACGTTCGTCCTGACGAACCTGGTGCCGGGCGACCCGGTGACCGCCAACCTCGGTCAGCGGGCGCTCGGCGACCCCGCCATCGTGGCGCAGTGGCGCGCCGAGCACGGCCTGGACAAGCCGCTGTGGGAGCAGTACGTGCTGCACCTGCGCGGCGTCGTCCAGGGCGACTTCGGCGTCAGCCAGCAGAGCCACCGGCCGGTCGCCGAGGACCTGGCGCAGTTCGTGCCGGCGACGCTGGAGCTGGCGGGCGCGGCGATCGCCGTGTCGCTGGTGCTGGGCGTGGCCTTCGGCGTGGTCGCGGCGCTGCGCCGCGACCGGCTGCCGGACCACGTGCTGCGCGTGCTGAGCCTGATCGGCATCTCGGTGCCGACGTTCTGGCTGGCGCTGGTGGCGTTCTACGTGTTCTTCTACCGGCTGCAGATCACGCCCGGCAGCGGCCGGGTGGACCCGGCGATCGGCGAGGCGCCGGCGGTGACCGGGCTGCAGACGGTGGACGCGCTGATCGCCGGCCGGTGGGACGTCTTCGTCTCCGCCGTCGGCCACCTGATCACCCCGGCGCTGGTGCTGGCGCTCTACACGATCGGCCTGCTGACGCGGTTCACCCGCTCGGCGGTGCTGGAGGTGCTCGGGCAGGACTACGTGCGGGCGGCGCGGGCCAAGGGCCTGCCCGGCCGGGTGATCCTGTTCCGCTACGTGCTGCGCTCGGCGCTGGTGCCGGTCATCACGGTGGCGGGCCTGGCGTTCGGCAGCCTGCTGTCCGGCACCGTGCTGGTCGAGGCGATCTTCGCCTGGCCGGGCATCGGTCAGTACGCCTACAAGAGCGCCACCACCCTCGACCTGCCCGCCGTCATGGGCGTCGGCCTGGTCGTGGGCGTGGTCTACCTCGTCATCAACCTGATCGTGGACGTGCTGTACGGCGTCATCGACCCGCGTGTGAGGCTCCAGTGAAACGCGATCCCCTGGCCCGCAAGGGCCTGCTCGGGCGGCTGCCCGAGGCGTGGCGGCAGCCGCTGGCCGTCGTGGGCGGCGTGGTGGCGCTGGCCTGGCTGGTCGTCGCGCTCGCGGCGCCGCTGCGGGCGCCCCACGACCCGCTGGCGCAGGAGCTGCCGCGCCTGGCCCCGCCCGGTCCCGGGCACTGGTTCGGCACCGACCAGCTCGGCCGCGACATCCTCAGCCGGGTCCTGTACGGCGCGCGGGTGTCGATCCCACTGACGCTGCTGCTGGTGGTGCTGTCGGTGCTGATCGGCGGCCTGCTCGGCGCCTGCGCCGGCTACTTCGGCCGGTGGGCCGACGAGACGATCATGCGGGTGGCGGACCTGGTGTTCGCCTTCCCCACGGTCATCCTGGCCATGGTGGTGGCCGCGGCGCTGGGCGCGAGCCTGGTCAACGCGGTGCTGGCCGTGCTGGTCGTCGCCTGGCCGGCCTACGCCCGCGTCACCCGCGGCCTGGTGCTGGGGGTGCGGGAGCGGGAGTTCGTGCTGAGCGGGCGGCTGCTGGGCTTCTCGGCCTGGCGCTCGCTGCGCGTGGACGTGCTGCCGAACGTCACCGGCCCGGTCCTGGTGCTGGCGACGCTGGACATCGGCACCGCGCTGCTGCTGCTGTCGGGTCTGTCGTTCCTCGGCCTGGGCGCCAAGCCGCCGTCGCCCGAGTGGGGCGCCATGGTGGCGGGCGGCGTCGAGGTGTTCGACAGCTGGTGGGTCGCGACGTTCCCGGGCCTGGCGATCCTGACGGTGGTGCTCGCGTTCAACTTCCTCGGCGACACCCTGCGCGACGCCCTCGACCCGCGTACGGCCCGCGCCATCAAGGAGCGTGCGCTGTGAGCACCGGCAAGACGACGCTGGACATCACCGGCCTGAAGGTCACGATCGGCGGCAGGGAGATCCTGCGCGGCGTGGACCTGTCGCTCCAGGAGGGCCGGGTCCACGGCCTGGCCGGGGAGAGCGGGTCCGGCAAGACCATGACCGGCCTGGCCGTGCTGGGTCTGCTGCCGCACGGCGCGCGCGCCACCGGCCGCATCGCGCTCGGCGGGCGCGACCTGCTGACGCTGCCGCCCCGTGAGCTGAACAAGGTGCGCGGCGGCGAGGTGGCCATGGTCTTCCAGGACCCGGCCACGAGTCTGCACCCCATGCTGTCGGTGGGCAGGCAGCTCACCGAGCACATGCGCCACCACCTCAAGCTGGACAAGCGCGAGGCGCGGGCCCGGGCGGTGGAGCTGCTCGGCAAGGTCCGCATCCCGGGCGCCGAGGAGGCGTACGGCCGCTTCCCGCACCAGTTCTCGGGCGGCATGCGCCAGCGCATCGCGATCGCGATCGCGCTGGCCTGCTCGCCGCGGGTGCTCATCGCCGACGAGCCGACGACCGCGCTCGACGTGACCGTGCAGGCCGGCGTGCTGCGGCTGCTGCGCGGGCTGTGCGACGAGCTGGGGCTGGCGGTGCTGCTGGTCACCCACGACCTCGGGGTCATGTCGGCGATCGCCGACGAGGTGAGCGTGATGAAGGACGGGCTCGTCGTCGAGACGGGGCCGCGCGGCAAGGTGCTGCGGGAGCCGTCGCACGCCTACACCCGCTCGCTGCTGGACTCGCTGCCTGGGGAGACCGCATGACGCTGGAAATCAAGGATCTGGTGGTCGAGCACCGCTCCCCCGGGCGTCCGGTGGTGCGGGCGGTGGCGGGGGCCAGTCTCACGGTGCGGCCCGGCGAGGTCGTCGGGCTGGTCGGCGAGTCGGGGTGCGGCAAGTCGACGCTGGCCCGCGCGGTGTGCGGGCTGAACCCGGTCACCGAGGGGTCGATCACGTTCGAGGGCGTGCCGGTCACGCCGCTGGGGCTGCGCCGCCGTACGCTGACGGGCGTCCAGATGGTGTTCCAGGACCCGTACGCGTCGCTGAACCCGCGCCGGCGCGTCGGCGACCAGATCGCCGACGGCCTGCGGACCGCGCGCGACGGCGAGACGGACCCGGCCGACCTGCTGGAGCGGGTGGGGCTGCCGCGCGAGTTCGCCGGGCGGCACCCGCACGAGTTCTCGGGCGGGCAGCGGCAGCGGATCGCGATCGCGCGGGCGCTGGCGGCCCGGCCGCGGATGCTGATCGGCGACGAGCCGATCTCGGCGCTGGACGCCTCGGCGCAGGCGCAGGTCGCCACGCTGATGCGGGACCTGGCGGTGGACTCGGGCGCGGGGCTGCTGTTCATCAGCCACGACCTGTCGGTGGTGCGGCTGATCGCCGACCGGATCGCCGTGATGTACCTGGGCCGGATCGTCGAGATCGGCGACACGGCCGAGGTGTGGGACGACCCGCGCCATCCGTACACGCAGGCGCTGCTGCGGGCGATCCCCAAGCCCGACGGCATGGGCGTGCTCCCGGAGGAGCTGACCGGGGACGTGCCGGACCCGGCCGCGCCGCCGGAGGGGTGCCGGTTCCATCCGCGCTGCCCGTTCGCGATGGACGTGTGCCGGGTGAAGGAGCCCGAGCCGGGCCCGGTGGCCTGCTGGCTGCACGAGCCCGCGTGACGACCGGCGGGGGGCGGCTCGCGGACGGCGCGGGCGGCGATGTGCGGCCCGCGGAGGGTACGGGCGGCGGGCGGCTCGCGGCCGTGCGGGCCGCCATGGCGGCCGCGGGGGTGGACGCGCTGGTGCTGCGCCCGTCGCCCGACTTCCGCTTCCTCGGCGGATCGGGCGGCGCCTTCCTCGTGGTCACGCCGGAGGTGTGCGAGGAGACGGGCGAGCCGGACCTGCTGGTCCCGGCCGGGGCCCGGCGGGTCGGGGTGGACCCGGAGATGCGGGTGCGGGAGCTGTTCGGGCTCTCGCTGGAGGCCGAGCTGGTGCCGGCGGCGGCCGTGCTGGCCCGGTTGCGGCTGCGCAAGGAGCCGGACGAGGTCGCGGCGGTGGCGCGGGCGGCCCGCGCGGCGGGTGAGGTGCTGGCGCGGGCGCGGGAGCTGGCCTGGTTCGGCGCGACCGAGCGGGCGATGGCGTGGCGGCTGGCCGGGATGCTGCTGGAGTCCGGCTGCGAGGAGGTCGTGTCGGTGGTGGTGGCTGCGGGCGAGCACACCGCCCGGCCGGCGCACCGGCCCGGCGACCGGGTGATCAATCCGGGTGACGCGCTGCACGTGTCGCTGTGCGGGCGGTGGGACGGGTACTGCGCGGAGGTGGCGCGGGTCTACGCGGTGGCGGAGCCGCCGGACGACTTCGAGGCGATGTACTCGGTGGTGCTGGCCGCGCACGCCGCGGCCCGGCGGGCGGTACGGCCGGGTGTCGCGGCCTCGGAGGTGGCCGCGGCGGCGCGTGAGGTGATCGACGGCAGCGGCTACGGCCGGTTCGCCGCCCCGCACGCGGGGAGAGGGGTCGGCCTGAGCCACCAGGAGGGGCCGTGGCTGCGGGCGGGCGACGACACGCTCCTGGAGGCGGGGATGACGCTGTGCGTGGAGCCGGCGATCTACGTGCCGGAGCTGTTCGGGGCTCGGGTGGCGGACGTGGTGGCGTGCGTGCCGGACGGGGCGGCGCCGCTGGACGCGGGCGCGGAGGCGGGGGCCTGGACCTGCAGTGACGCGGGGGTGCCGGCGGGGGCGGGGACGCTGTGGGTGCTGGACCGCTGACGGTGCTCGGCCCCGGGGCTCGTGGCCGCCCCTGACCCTGATGTACGGTTCTATGCAACCATGCCGGATAAATCATCTTTAAGGTTGTTTGGGTGTTGTTTGAGAAGGGATGGGCGGAGACTCCCCTGCGGTGGCTGATGGACACCCTGGGGCGCGCCCAGCTGGAACGGATGGCGGGCGAGCCCGGCCTCCTGGCGGCGGTGGACCAGCACGCGGCGGCGCTGCGCGACACGGTCGCGCTCGACCGCGAGACGCTCGGCGACTACCTCCTGGGCTTCGCCGACGAGCTGCGGCACCTCGGGTGGACCTTCCGCGGCGAGCCGGACGCCGTCTCCCTCCGGCTGACCGCCATCTGCTGGCTCACCCACGAGCTCGGGCTGCTGGCCGACGAGTCGCCCGCCTGAGCCGGACGAGTTCCCCGCCCGAGCCCGCCGGTTCCCCCACCTGAGCCCGTCGGCATCGGGCCCTGGGCGCGCCACGCGGGCGCGCCCAGGCCCGGGGGCGCGTGCCCGACGTCGCCGCCAGGTCCGGCGCCGGGATTCCTGCCGGACCCGGCGCCGGACCTGGGTGTTCGTTCAGACGTCGCGCCCGGGGCCCGGGTGTTCGTGTCAGACGTCGCGCCCGAGGCCCGGGTGTTCGTGTCAGACGTCGCGGCCGGGGTCGGGGCCGAGGCCGCCTCTCGGGCCGCCCTCGGTCCACGGACGGTCCTCGCCGCCGCGGCCGGTCGGGCCCTGGCCGGTGGGCCGGCCCGGGTCCATGGGCTGGCCGGGAGGCATGGGCTGGCCGGACGGCATGGGCTCGCCGGGAGTCATGCCCTGACCAGACGGCGGCATGGCCTGCCCCGAGGGAGGGGTGCCGCCCGCCTGCTCGGCGCGCCGCGGCGCACCGGCCGTCTCGGGCGCCCTGGCGGCCTCCGTCTCCGGGGCCATCCGCATGGCGTCCTCACGGCCGCGCTGGTACGCCTCGGCCTGCGCCCGCGCCTGGGGCGCCTGGCTCTCCATGCGGGCGAGCCAGCGGTCCCACCGCTCCTGCATCGGCCGCACCATGCCGCCGCCGACGCCGATCGCGAGGATGGCGCCGATGGTGGCGAGCACGGTGATGAGCACCGGCGTGGTCACCGTGGTGGCGACGCCGATCTGGTTGAGGGCGGCGATGATGCCCAGCGCCCAGATGAAGACGGAGGCGGCCGTCGCGATCCATCGGCCGTACGACAGCCCGCCCAGCATGCTGGTGAGCAGGTCGCGGACGGCGGCCGCGATCGCACCGGCGACCACCACGATGATGATCGCGACGATCGCCTTGGGCAGCCAGGCCACCACGCCGGTCAGCAGCGCCGAGATCGGGTTCGGCCCGAACACGCTGAAGGCGATCTGCAGCGTCACCAGAATGATCGCGTAGTAGATGATCTTCGCGACCAGGGTGCTGGCGTCGTAGCGGCTGCGCTCCATCACTCGCCCCATGCCGCTGCGCTGCACCGCGCGGTCGAAGCCCACCCGCTCCAGGATCTTGTCGGCGACCTTCGCCAACCCCTTGGCGATCAGCCAGCCGACGACGAGTATGACGATGAAGGCGACCAGCCTGGGGACGAACGTCGCTATCTGCCGGAGAACGTCCGTCAGTGCTTGGCCGAAGTTGATGTTCACGGCTTCCTCCTTCGAGGATTCAACGCAGCAAAGGCACTACCCAAGACCGGACATTTCACGCACTCTCCGCGACCGCACATGCGCCCACCGCCATAACGGACATCGATGGCGCAGGTCAAGCGACACCCACCTCGGCCTCACGGTGTGTAATCGCCGAACGCGCAGGGTAATGATCAGGTCATGCTGCGGATCGGCGTCTCGGGCATGCACGGCTCGGCGGACATGGTCATCTGCGGGTGGCGCGACGGCCGGCCGGGCCGGCTCCGCACCGGCGTCAAGCTCGTCTTCGAGGCGGGCGGGGTGGTCCCGCGCCTGCCGGGGCTGCGTACCGGCACCCGGATCGCCCGCGGCGCGGAGGCCATCGCCCGGGAGCTGCGTGACGGCGTGGACGTGGTGCTCACCGCGCCCGGCGACCCGGCGGCGGTGGTCGTGGCGGCGGGCATGTGGCACTACGGCTGGACGAGCGAGGACGTGGGGGCGCTGGCGGGCGCGACGGTCGCGGGCCTGGCCCTGGCGGGGCAGCGCGCGCCCTGCGTCATGGAGATCCGCCGCGACGGCGGCGCCGCGCTCGACGGCGAGGTGAAGGTGGACGCGGTGCTCGCCTGCCTGGCCGCCCGCTTCCGCGCGGGCCGCTACCCGACGCCGGTGGTGACGGTCCTGCTCGAGTCGGTACGGCTCAGCCAGGAGGCGCCGTACCGTGTCCGCATCGCCCCCTGCGCGGGCGAGCCCGCCCACGTCCGCTAGCGCGGGACCGGCGTGGGCGGCGGCCCGGCGCCCGGCCGCAGCGCCTACGGTAGGACGGGGTGGCCCCGCGCGCCGGGTGCCCTCTGACCAGGACCAGCACCCGTGGAGCAGGGAGTCAGCGTGAAGATCACTGGAGTTGAGCTGCGGCGGATCGCGATGCCGCTGGTGGCGCCGTTCCGCACGTCGTTCGGCACCGAGACGGCCCGCGACGTGCTGCTGGTCCGGGTCGTCACGCCCGACGCCGAGGGCTGGGGCGAGTGCGTGGCGATGTCCGAGCCGCTCTACTCCTCCGAGTACGTGGACGGCGCCGCCGAGGTGATCCGCCGTTTCCTGCTGCCGGCGCTGCCGCCCTCCCCGGACGTCCACGCCGTCGGGCGGGCCATGGAGTCGATCAAGGGGCACCGCATGGCCAAGGCGGCCCTGGAGACGGCCGTGCTGGACGCGCAGTTGCGCGCGTCAGGCGAGTCGTTCGGCCGCTTCCTCGGCGCGGCGCGCGACCGGGTGCCGTGCGGCGTGTCGGTCGGCATCATGGACTCCGTCCCGCGCCTGCTCGACGCCGTCGAGGGCTACCTCGCCGAGGGGTACGTGCGGATCAAGCTGAAGATCGAACCCGGCTGGGACGTCGAGCCGGTCCGCGCGGTGCGTGAGCGCTTCGGCGACGACCTGCTGCTCCAGGTGGACGCGAACGCCGCCTACACGCTGGCGGACGCCCCCCGCCTGGCCCAGCTCGACGCGTTCGACCTGCTGCTGATCGAGCAGCCGCTGGCCAACGACGACCTCGTGCAGCACGCCCGCCTGGCGCGGCGGCTGCGCACCCCGATCTGCCTGGACGAGTCGATCGAGTCGGCCGAGCACGCCGCGGCGGCGATCGAGCTGGGCTCCTGCTCGATCGTCAACATCAAGCCGGGCCGGATCGGCGGCTACCTGGAGGCCCGGCGCATCCACGACCTGTGCCGGGCCCACGGCGTCGCGGTGTGGTGCGGCGGCATGCTGG
Source organism: Nonomuraea rhodomycinica (assembly GCF_013363995.1). Taxonomy (GTDB): domain Bacteria; phylum Actinomycetota; class Actinomycetes; order Streptosporangiales; family Streptosporangiaceae; genus Nonomuraea; species Nonomuraea rhodomycinica. The sequence continues at coordinate 490,243 of NZ_JABWGO010000001.1, forward strand.
AGACCGGGCTCGGCCGGGCCGCGAACGTGGCGCTGGCCGCGCTGCCCGGCTTCACGCTGCCGGGCGACACCTCGGCCTCGCGCCGTTACTACGCCACCGACATCACCGCGCCGTTCGAGCTGAGCGACGGCCACCTCGACGTGCCCACCGGGCCCGGCCTGGGCGTGGACCCGGTCCCGTCGATCCTCGACGAGGTCACCACGTCCACCGAGTGGATCCCCCTCTGACGTCCCGCTCCCCTACCTCTTCCAGGTGACGGCGACCTCCTTGAAGCGCCAGATCTGGTTGCCGCCGGAGCCGGGGCCCCCGCAGGTGCCCTGGACGACGTTCGCGGCGTGCGCCAGGCTGGCGTAGGCGACGTCCAGGCACTTGCCGCTGTGCAGCGCCACGAGGCGGACCGGGCCGCCGGTCCCCTGCCACGCGCGCCCGGGGACCGGCACCTGGGTCCAGAACTGGTTGTCGCCCGCGCCCGGGCCCCCGCAGGTGCCCTGGACGACGTTCGCCGCGTGCGCCAGGCTGGCGTAGGCCACGTCCAGGCACTTGCCGCTGTGCCGGGCGATGATGCGGGCCGGACCGTCGACGCCGTTGCGGAAGACGACGCGCCACTGCTGGTTGTAGCCGGCGCCCGGGCCGCCGCAGGTGCCCTGGACGACGTTCGCGGCGTGCGCCTGGCTGGCGTAGGCCACGTCCAGGCACTTGCCGCTGTGCTGGGCGATGATCTGGTACCAGCGGACGGGCCCGGGCGAGGAGGCCGCCGCCTCGGCCGGTCCGGGGGCGGCGAGCATGCCGGTGAGCAGGGCGGCTGCGGCGAGGGCGAGTCGTGCGCCGTTCATGGGTCCTCCAGTGCCTCCGTTGCCGGCGGTGGTGCCGGACCAGGCCACCATCGCCTCCGCGGGGGCGCCCCGTCATGAGTAGCCCCTACTCACCGCCACGGCCTCGGTCCCCGGCCCCGGCCGCTTCCTGGCGTCCGTCCTGGGTAGGGGGAGCGCATGGCTACGCTCATGGACAAGCTGCGCGGGTACCTGCGCAGCCCTCAGGGTCAGCAGACGATCGAGAAGGCCAAGCGGATGGCGAGCGATCCGCAGAACCAGGAGAAGGCCCGCCGGTTCCTGGACAAGCTGCGCACCAAGCGCCACTGAGCCGGGAGTCCCCGGGGCCCCCGTGAGGGCCCCGGGTCCCGTACCGCACCGGTCAGGGCTCGGGCCGCGCCTGGGAGCGGGCCTCAGGCCAGGTGTCGGACCGGGCCTCGGGCCGGGTGTCGGACCGGGCCTCAGGCCGGGTCGAAGCGCAGCCGGAAGGCGGCCGGCTCGGCCCGCAGGTCGTAGGCGGGCAGCGCGCCGGGGCCGCAGCTCGCCGTGCCGACGCCCTGCTGGGCGAGGTCCAGGTTGACGTGGATCCGGTCGCCGGGCACGAGGTCGGGCCGGTGGCGGGCGCGTTCGAGGTCGGCCGTGCTCCAGCGCCGGGCCGTGAGCCCGAACACGGGGTCACCCGACACCCGCACGCCCCGCCCGCCGGGCCCGGTCAGCGTGGCCCAGCGGACCTCCGCCCGGTGCCCGTTCTCCTGGGGGCGCACGTACGGGGTCTGCAGGGCGTCCACGGTCGCCGACCAGCGGCCGACCCGGGCCGCCATCCCGGTGTCGGGGTACGCCTCCCCGGGGCCGCGGCCGAACCAGGTGACGTCGCCCAGCTCGCCGGGCAGCGCCATGACGACGCCGAGCCTGGGGATCGGGCCGGTCCACTCGCCCTCCGGCTCGACCTCGACGGTCAGGACGAGGCCGTCGCCGTCGGCGTCCCAGCGGTAGGTGACGCGCATGCCGAGGTCGGTCGCCGCGGGGGCGACCCGGGTGCGCACGGCCAGGCCGGTCCCCGCGTCCCCGGAGGTGACCTCGTCCACGCGGTGGGTGAGCCGGTGCAGGCCGGTCGCCCGCCAGGCGGCGACGAGCCCGCCGTAGCGGTCGTTGTCGGTGGGCGCCCGCCACAGCTCCAGGCGCGGACCGTCCACGTCGAGCCCGAACAGCCGCACGAGCCGGCCGCGGGCGTCGAACCGCCCGCCTCCGACGGCGAACCCCCCGCCGGCGAGCTCCGTGACGGCGAGCTTCGCGACGGCGCCACCTGCTCCCGTGCCCGCACCCGCGTTCGGCGCGGGCGGGGAGAGGCGGGTCTGCCCCCACGCCACCTCGTGCCCGGCCTCGGCCCACGGCTCGTCGCGGGCCAGGACGGCGCGCACGGTGATCCACCGCTCCCCCTCGCCACCCGGCGCGGCGGGCAGCTTGACCTCGCCGCCCTCGGCGGGCACGTCGAGCGGGAAGCGCGCCACCTGCTCGCCGTCCGCCTCGACCGTGGCCACGAACTCCAGGTGCGACAGGTCGCGGAAGCCGTACCCGTTACGGACGTGGACGACGCCGTCCTCGAAGGCGAAGCGGACCGGCTCGAACACCTTCTTCAGGTCCAGCAGCCCGGGCGACGGCGTGCGGTCGGGGAAGACGAGCCCGTCGATGACGAAGTTGCCGTCGTGGACCGGCTCGCCGTAGTCGCCGCCGTAGGCGTACCCGTGCTCGGGGTGGGTGAGGCCGTGGTCGATCCACTCCCACACGAAGCCGCCGGCCAGCCGCGGGTAGCGCTCGAACAGCTCCTGGTACTCGGCCAGGCCGCCGGGGCCGAGGCCCATCGCGTGGGCGTACTCGCACTGCAGGAACGGCATCGCGCGCCGCCGCGCGTCGAGCTCCGGGTCGGGCAGCGGGTCCTCGACGCCGCGCCCGATCGCCTCCACCTCGGCGTGGCCGGCGTACATCCGCGAGTACACGTCGGCGTTCGCGCACGACCAGTCGCCCTCGTAGTGGATCGGCCGGGACGGGTCGCGCTCGCGCGTCCAGGCGGCCATGACGGCGAGGTTGCGGCCGACGCCCGCCTCGTTGCCGAGCGACCACATGACGACGCTCGGGTGGTTCTTGTCGCGCTCGACCATGCGGCGCATGCGGTCGAGCAGCGCCTCCTCCCAGCGCGGGTCGTCGGTGGGGTTGGCGCGCCAGCCGACCTGGCCGAAGCCGTGGGTCTCCAGGTCGCACTCGTCCACGACCCACAGGCCCAGCTCGTCGCACAGGTCGAGGAACGCGGGGTGGGGCGGGTAGTGGCTGGTGCGCACCGCGTTGACGTTGTGCCGCTTCATCAGCAGGATGTCCTGCCGCATGGTCGCGCACGGCACGGCGCGCCCGTGCTCGGGGTGGAACTCGTGCCGGTTCACGCCCTTGAGCAGCAGCGGCCGGCCGTTGGCGAGCAGGACGCCGTCCTCGATGGCGACGGTCCGGAAGCCGACGCGCAGCCGCACGGTCTCCTCCGGGCAGGCCACGACGGCGTCGTACAGGCGCGGCGTCTCGGCGGACCACGGCTCCACGTCCACGGTGACCGGCGTGCCGGGCTCCAGGCCGTCGACGCCCAGTTCGGGCACGCTGAGCCGGCCGGGGCCGTCGAAGCTCAGCGTCCCCCGCCCGGTGGCGGCGTCGTAGGAGGCGCGGACGAACACGTCGGCGGTGGAGCGGGTGAGGGTGACGTCCCGGAAGATACCGGGAAGCCACCACATGTCCTGGTCCTCCAGGTAGCTGGCGGCCGACCACTGGTGGACGCGGACGGCCAGGACGTTGCGGCCCGGCCGCAGGTACGGGCCGGCGTCGAACTCGGCGGGCAGCCTGCTGCCGGTGGTGAAGCCGAGCTCGTGGCCGTTGAGCCAGACCCGGGCGTACGACTCGACGCCCTCGAAGCGCAGCCGGCCGCCGCTCCATCCCTCGGGCAGGTCGAAGGCGCGGCGGTAGTCGCCGGTGGGGTTGTCGGTGGGGACGTGCGGCGGGTCGATCGGGAAGGGGTACGACACGTTGGTGTAGGCCGGCGCGCCGTGGCCGTGCAGCGGCCAGTGCGACGGCACGGGCAGCTCGTCCCACGCGGAGTCGTCGTGGTCGGGGTCGGCGAAGTCCTCCGGCACGTCGGCCGCGGGCGACAGGCGGAAGCGCCACATGCCGTCGAGGACGAGGGAGGGTGCGTCGGAACGCAGGGCCGCCCGGGGCGCCAGGCGGCCCGAGCCGGGGGTGAAGTGTGCGAGATCCATCGCCGCCCCAGCCTAGAGGTTCCGGCCTGTTTCGTCAGCGATGAGCTGATCGGGGCGTCGGGGCTGAGCGTAAGTGTTGCTTGGGCTTGGGCGGGAATCTGTCGGTCTGCCGGGTCTTGGTTTCGGCCGGACGTCCCCGCAAGGTGGGACGCAGGGATCCGGACGACGAGGCACGACGAGGGGGACATGGTGGGCACGGCCGCCGGCGAGACCCGTACGACCGCCGGGGACGAGGGCGGCGGCGCGGCCGCGCAGCTCGGGCGCCTGGTCGCCGCGCTGCGCGAGGCCGGCTGCGGCGAGGTGGCGGCCGACGCCGGCCGGCGCGCCCAGTACTCCGCCGACGCCTCCAACTACCGGCGCGTCCCCATGGCCGTGGTCTTCCCCCGGGAGCGGCGGCACGTCGTCGAGGCGGTCGCGGTGTGCCGCCGCCTGGGCGTGCCGATCACCTCGCGCGGCGCGGGGACGAGCACGTCCGGCCAGGCCGTCGGCTCGGGCGTGGTGCTCGACTTCTCCCGCCACCTCAACCGCGTCCTCGCGGTGGACCCGCAGGCGCGCACGGCGACCGTCGAGCCCGGCGTCGTCCTGGACGACCTGCAGGCGGCCGCCGCCGCCCACGGCCTGCTCTTCGGCGCCGACCCGTCCACGCACAGCCGCTGCACGCTCGGCGGCATGATCGGCAACAACGCGTGCGGCTCCCACTCGCTGGCCTGGGGGCGCACCGCCGACAACCTGGTGGAGCTGGAGGTGCTCACCTACGGCGGGACCGTGCTGAGGATCGGCGCGATGACCGGGGAGGAGGTCGCGGCGGCGGTGGCCGAGGGCGGCGAACGCGGCCGGCTGGTCGGCGCGCTGGCGGAGCTGGCCCGCGGCAACCTCGCCACGCTGCGGACCGGCCTCGGCCGCTTCCCCCGCCAGGTGTCGGGCTACGCGCTGGAGCACCTGCTGCCCGAGCATGGCTTCCACCTGGCGCGCGCGCTGGCCGGCAGCGAGGGCACGTGCGCGGTGATCCTGTCGGCGACCGTGCGCCTGGTCGCTCCGCCGCCGGCGCGCGCCCTGGTCGTCCTCGGGTTCGAGGGGGCGGGCGAGGCCGCGGACGCGGTCCCCGCGCTGCTGGAGCACCGCCCGCTGGCCCTGGAGGGCCTGGACCGGGCGCTGACCGGCATCGTGACCCGCCCGGCGACGCGGGCCGAGATCGAGGCGCTGCCGCCGGGACAGGCGTGGCTGTTCGCCGAGCTCGGCGGCGAGCCGGCGGAGCTGCCGGAACGGGCGCTGGCCCTGGGCGAGAGCGCGGGGCGGGCGGCCGGGTTCACCGGCGCGCTGACCGTCACCGACCCGGAGCGGGCGCGGCGCCTGTGGCGGATCCGGGAGGACGGGGCCGGCCTGGCGACCCGGATGCCCGACGGCTCGGAGGCGTGGCCCGGCTGGGAGGACGCCGCCGTGCCGCCCGCGCGGCTCGGCTCGTACCTGCGCGGCTTCACCGCCCTCATGGACCGCCACGGGCTGCGCGGCGCCGTCTACGGCCACTTCGGCGAGGGCTGCCTGCACGTGCGGATCGACTTCGACTTCGGCACCCGCGAGGGCGTGGCGACGTTCCGGTCCTTCGTCACGGACGCGGCCCGGCTGGTGGCCGAGCACGGCGGCTCGCTGTCCGGCGAGCACGGCGACGGCCAGGCCCGCTCGGAGCTGCTGCCGCTCATGTACGGGCCGGAGGTCATGGCGCTGTTCGAGCGGTTCAAGGACCTGTGGGACCCCGACGGCGGGCTCAACCCGGGCATGATCGTGCGGCCCCGGCCGGTGGACGGCGACCTGCGCGTGGACCCGCGGCGGCCGGCGATCCCGCTGGCCACCGTCCTGCCGCTGCACGCCGACGGCGGAGACCTGGCCCGGGCCGCCCGCCGCTGCGTCGGCGTCGGCAAGTGCCGCACCGCCGAGCAGCGGGGCGACGTCATGTGCCCCAGCTACCGCGTCACGCTCGACGAGAAGGACTCCACGCGCGGGCGCGCCCGCCTGCTGTACGAGATGACGCAGGGGCAGGTGATCACGACCGGCTGGCGCTCGCCGGAGGTGCTCGACGCGCTCGACCTGTGCCTGTCGTGCAAGGGGTGCAGCGTGGACTGCCCCGTGGGCGTGGACGTGGCCACCTACAAGTCGGAGTTCCTCCACCACCACTACCGCCGTCGCCCGCGGCCCGCCTCGCACTACTCGATGGGCTGGCTGCCGCTGCTGGCCCGGCCCGCCTCGCGGATGCCGCGCCTGGTGAACGCGGTGCTGTCCTCGCGCCTGTCGCCGCTGGTCAAGCGGCTCGGCGGGATCGCGGCCGAGCGTGAGCTGCCCCGCTTCGCCGACCGGACGTTCCTGTCGTGGTTCCGGCGCCGGCCCGCGCCGCAGGGCGAGGCGCCGCGCGGGCCGGTGACGCTCTGGGTGGACTCCTTCAACAACCACTTCGCGCCGTCGGTGCTGCGCGCCGGCGTGCGGGTGCTGGAGAGCGCCGGCTACGAGGTGCGCGTGCCGCCGGGCACGCAGTGCTGCGGCCTGACCTGGTTCACCACCGGCCAGCTCGGCACGGCCCGCCGCCTCGGCCGCCGCACCCTGGACGCGCTCGGGCCGTCGCTGGAGGCCGGCGTGCCGGTCGTCGGGCTGGAGCCGAGCTGCACGGCCGCGCTCCGGACGGACCTGCCCGAGCTGCTCCACCAGGACGGGCGGGCCCGCCTGCTCGCCGGGTCGGTCGTGGGCCTGGCCGAGCTGCTGGTCCGCTCCGGCTGGCAGCCGCCCCGGGCCGGGGGCCGCTCGATCAGCCAGACCCACTGCCACCAGCACGCCACGAGCGGCTTCGACGCCGACGCCGAGCTGCTGCGGCGCATGGGCGTGGACAACACCCTGCTGCAGTCGGGCTGCTGCGGGCTGGCCGGCAACTTCGGGTTCGAACGCGAGCACTACGCGGTGTCGGTGGCGGCGGGCGAGCAGGTGCTGCTGCCGGCCGTGCGGGCCGCCGGGCCGGACACCGCCGTGCTGGCCGACGGCTTCAGCTGCCGCACCCAGATCGCCCAGGGCGCCGGGCGGCGGGCCACCCATCTCGCCGAGCTGATCGCCGACGCCCTCTGACCCCGATCGTCCTCGCGTACCACCGGGAAAGGCAACGCATGTCATCGATCACCCAGGGGCGGCTGCGTGCCGCGTTCGCGCGCCGCCTGTCCGAGATGTACGGCCGGGAGGTCCCCGCGTACCGCACGCTCGTGGAGGTCTCGCAGGAGGTCAACCTCGACGTCCTGCGGCGGGCCGGGGCCGGGGCGGAACGGCTGGGCTCCATCGGCCGGGTCACGGCCGAGCGGCACGGCGCCATCCGCGTCGGCACGCCCGGCGAGCTGCGGCAGGTGGCGCGGATCTTCGGGGCGATGGGGATGCGGCCGGTCGGCTTCTACGACCTGCGCGACACGGCCTCCAGCGCCGTGCCCGTCGTCTCGACGGCCTTCCGGCCGGTGACGGAGGACGAGCTGGCCACCAATCCGTTCCGGGTGTTCACCTCGATGCTCACCCCCGGCGATCCGCGCTTCTTCGACGCGGGCCTGCGGGGGCGGCTGGAGGCGTTCCTGTCGGCCAGGCGGCTGTTCCCGCCGGAGCTGCTGGAGCTGGCCGACGAGGCGGAGGCCGCGGGCGGGCTGCCGGAGGAGCGGGCCGAGCGCTTCCTGCGGCTGGCCGTCGAGGCGTTCGCGCTGTCCACCGAGCCGATCGACCGGGCCTGGTACGAGGAGCTGGAGCGCGTGTCGGCGGTCGCGGCCGACATCGGCGGGGTGGCGAGCACGCACATCAACCACCTGACGCCGCGCGTGCTCGACATCGACGACCTGTACCGGCGGATGACCGGGCACGGCATCACCATGATCGACGCGATCCAGGGGCCGCCCCGCTGGCCGGGCCCCGACGTGCTGCTCCGGCAGACGTCGTTCCGGGCGCTGGCCGAGCCGCGCGTCCTGCGGGAGCCGGACGGGAGGGTGACGACGGGGTCGCTGCGGGTGCGCTTCGGCGAGGTGGAGGCGCGCGGGATCGCGCTCACCCGCGACGGGCGCCGCCTCTACGACGACCTGCTGGCCCGCGCCGACCACCTGGCCCGCGAGACCGTCCCGGCCGCCGCGAGCGCTTCCGGCGGCTCGGGCGGGTCCGGCGGGTCGCCGGACGGGGCCGGGCGGGGTGCGTCCGCGCGGCGCGACGCGGTGGCCCGCGACCTGTGGGAGCGGGAGTTCCCCGCCTCCGAGCGGGACCTCGCCGTGCGCCGCATGGGGTTCTTCACCTACCACGCGGTCGAGGACCGCCCGCGCGACGGCCGCCCGCCGGTGGCCGACCTCGCCGAGCTGCTGGACGCCGGCTGGCTGCGCGCCGAGCCCATCGTGTACGAGGACTTCCTGCCCCGCTCGGCGGCCGGGATCTTCCAGTCCAACCTCAGCGGCGAGGGCATCAAGGACGACAGCCTCACCGGCGCCGGCTACGACCTCGGGCTGCTGTCCGAGGCGATCGGCCGCGAGGTGCTGGACCCGTTCGCGCTCTACGAGGCCCAGCAGGAGCGCTCCCTCGACCAGGCCGCCCGCGCCCTCGGCCTCCCCGCCATCCCCTGAACGACCACCGCCCCCACTCACGGAGACCGTCCATGACCACGACCGCACTCCCCTCCACCGACGCGCTGCGGCGGCGCGCCCTCGACGTCCTGGCCCGCCTGGACGCCGTCCCCGCCGAGGGCCACGGCGTGCGCGCCCGCACGCCCGTCACCGGCGAGAACCTGCTCGACCTGGCCGCCACCACCCCCGACGCCGCCGACGAGGCGGTCGCCGCCGCGCACGCCGCGTTCCGGTCCTGGCGGGCCGTGCCCGCGCCGCGCCGCGGCGAGCTGGTGCGCCGGCTCGGCGACCTGCTGCGCGAGCACAAGGCGGACCTGGCCGACCTCGTCACGATCGAGGCGGGCAAGATCCGCTCGGAGGCGCTCGGCGAGGTCCAGGAGATGATCGACATCTGCGACTTCGCCGTGGGCCTGTCGCGCCAGCTCTACGGGCGCACCATCGCCTCCGAGCGGCCCGGCCACCGGCTCACCGAGACCTGGCACCCGCTGGGCGTCGTGGGCGTCATCTCGGCGTTCAACTTCCCGGCGGCCGTGTGGGCGTGGAACACCGCCGTCGCCCTGGTCTGCGGCGACACCGTGGTGTGGAAGCCGTCCGAGCTCACCCCGCTCACCGCGCTGGCCTGCGACCGGCTGCTCGCCAGGGCGGCCGACGAGACCGGCGCGCCGCGCGAGGTGCACCGGCTGCTGCTCGGCGACCGCGCTCTGGGCGAGCTGCTGGCCGACGACCCGCGCGTGGCCCTGGTCAGCGCCACCGGCTCCGTGCGCATGGGACGCCAGGTCGGCCCCCGCGTCGCCGCGCGCTTCGGCCGCGCGCTGCTGGAGCTGGGCGGCAACAACGCCGCCGTCGTCGCCCCGTCGGCCGACCTGGACCTCGCCGCGTCCGCGATCGTGTTCGCCGCCGCCGGGACGGCCGGGCAGCGCTGCACCACGCTGCGGCGGCTCATCGCGCACGAGGACGTCGCCGGCGCCCTGCTCGACCGGCTGACCTCCGCGTACGGCCGGCTGCCCATCGGCGACCCGTTCGCCGACGCCACGCTGGTCGGACCGCTCATCAGCGGGCAGGCGCACGAGGCGATGCGGCGCGCCCTCGACACCGCGCGGGCCGAGGGCGGCAAGCTGCTGGCCGGCGGCGGGCGCCGCCTGGCCGACGCCGCGCCGGCCGCCTTCTACGCCGAGCCGGCGCTCGTGCGCGTCGAGGGGCAGAACGGCATCGTGCGGGAGGAGACGTTCGCCCCGATCCTGTACGTCCAGACGTACCGCACGCTGGACGAGGCGATCGAACTGAACAACGCGGTCCCCCAGGGGCTGTCGTCCAGCGTCTTCACCCGGGACGTGGGCGAGGCCGAGCTGTTCACCTCGGCGACCGGCTCCGACTGCGGGATCGTCAACGTCAACATCGGCACGTCCGGGGCCGAGATCGGCGGGGCGTTCGGCGGGGAGAAGGAGACGGGCGGCGGGCGCGAGTCCGGCTCGGACGCGTGGCGGGCCTACATGCGGCGCTCGACCGCCACGGTGAACTACTCCGACCGGCTCACCCTGGCCCAGAACGTCAGCTTCCTCTAGATCCTCCGGGCCCCCGGGGCGCCCGGCCGGACGCCCCGCGCCCCGGGTTCACAGCGATTTTTCAGGATCGATATCCGGGCCCGCTCCGGCCGTACGGGAGGACCGGCCGATATGACGGAGACGATGGTTCCCGGAACTCTGCGTTGATCTTGTGCGCATAACTGGGCGTCGAGTACCGTCGCAGCGTGCAAACGGTTTCCGCCGATGTGAACCGATAATCCGCACAACGTCCCGGTGAAAACCGTGCCGGCCGCCCGTCCGGGCGTGACCGGTCACCCCGCCATTCCTTCGCCCGTCACGCTGTTCCGCCCTGCCCGAAAAGAATCGGAGTGGATCGTGGCATTGTCAGCACCCCGCGCCCGGAGCGCGAAACGAAAAGTCACGCGCACGCTGGCCGCCGCTCTCGCCGGAATCCTGTGCGTGAGCGTGAGCGCGACCCCCGCGTCCGCCCACTGGAACGGGACCGGCCAGCTCATCGCCCGCATCGGCATCTACCCCTACAACTACAACGACACCTGGCAGAAGCCGATGAACAAGGCGCTGGCCAACTGGAACGCCACGTCCTCGCCCGCCGACCTCTACAAGAACCGGAACTCCGGCTCGACGATCACCGTGAAGTCGTATCGGAACACGTGGTACGGCCACTACACCCGGTGCGGCGACAGCTGCCTGTACATCAAACTGAACACCCGCACCATCAACCGCGACGCGAACAATTTCTCCAACTACGTGACCGGCGTCCTCGTGCACGAGTTCGGGCACGCGCTCAATCTCGCGCACAACAGCACGACCTCCATCATGAACAGAAGCAGAAACCGCGACACGATGACCAAACCGCAGGCGCACGACGTCTCCGACGTCAACGCCTATTACTGACCGGCTCCGCCCGACGACATTCATCAGGACAACGGGAGGAGAAGCCGATGAAGGCTCGAATGCGGCGGCTCGGGGTGGTCGCCCTGGCCGTGCTGTTCATGTCCGCGTGCGCGGCGGAGGAGAAGACGGTCGTCTACGCCGCCGACTATCCGGCCTACGACAGCGCCGACGCGCTGTTCGCCGGGGCGAAGCTGGTGATCGAGGGCCGGCTGACCGGCACCAAGCACGTCATGACCGAGGTCGAACCGGCGGACGACGAGACCGAGACCGATCCCCAGCTCAACCCGAACGCGGGGGCCACGCCCGACCCGGCGACCCCGCCCGCCGGGCCGCCCACCGTCATGACGGTCAGCTCCGTCGAGGTGCTCAAGGTGCGCAAGGGCCTGGCCCGGGTCGGGCAGGTCATCCAGGTGAAGGAGCTCGGCGGCACGCTGGACGGCGTGACGTACGAGGAGCAGGACGCGACGCCGTTGAAGGCAGGCGTCACCTACATGCTGTTCCTGGAGACCTATCCCGACTCGCCGGCCTCGCTGCTCAACCCGGAGCAGGCCAAGTACGTCGTCACCTCGGCGGGCACCTACTCGGCGATGCCGGAGAACCCGGTCAAGCTCGAGGACACCGACGTGCAGCGGTTGTCGGCCAAGGACTGAGAGCGTGAGAGCGCCCCTCGGTCCTGGAGCGGGACGGCGTCAGGGCCGGGGGGCGGTCAGCTCGTAGACGCGGCGGGCGTTGCCGGCGCCCACCATGGCCGCGACCCGCGCCGCCTGCCCGGCCGACCACTCCCCCTCGGCCACGAACCAGCCCAGGACCCGCGCCAGCGCGCGCCGCCACAGCCTCGCGCCGAGATGGTGCAGCTCGGCCGGACCCCACGCGTCCGAGGAGAACAGCAGCTTGGCGAACGGCGCCACCTCCAGGCTCTGCCCCACCAGCGCGGCGGCGCGGGCGCCGGTGTGGGTGACGCCGAGGCCCACGTCGAGGTGGACGGCCGGGTAGGCGTGGGCGAGATGGCCGGCGTTGCGGACGTACGGATAGCAGTGGAGCAGCATGATCGGCACCCCGGTCGGCTCGGCCCGTTCGATGAGCCCGCGCAGCAGGAGCGGGTCCGCGCGGCGCAGGTCCACGTCCGGGTCGCCGAAGCCGGTGTGGAACTGGAGCGGCAGCCCCCGGTCGAGGCCGGTCCAGATGAGGTGCCGCAGCAGGACGGGGTCGGTGAGCCGCCACCCGCGCCGCCCCGGTTCGGCGGCCGTCGCCGGCGCCGCGTCCTGCACCAGCCCGAGCCGTCTGTCCGGTCTCCTGCCGGATCCGCCGTCCGCACCGGTCTCGGTTCCGTCCCGGGTTCCGCCCTCGATTCCTTCGGGGGGCTCGTCGGACGGAGCCGTCTCGCGCTCCCCCAGCCAGCGGCCGGCCGCCTCCGTGACCTCGGCCGCCGAGGGCCGTGACGGGTCGAAGTCGAGGCCGTGGCGGTAGGCCACGACGGTCTTCAGGCCGCGCGCCGTACGGGTGCGCTCCCACAGCGCCTCGGCGAAGCGCCGCGCGAACGCGCCCGCCCCGCAGCCGGAGGCCGCCACCTGCTCGGCGACCTGCTCCAGCCGGACCACCTCGTCCACGGGCACGCCGGTGACCTCGGCCATGCCGCCGGGGCCCAGGATCTCCTCGCCCCGGTAGCCGGTCTCCAGCAGATAGTGCTCGACGCCGGAGGCGCCGAGGAGCCGCCGGTTGACCTCGTCGGCGCCGAGCCGGGCCCGGCGCGCCAGGTACTCCTCGGGCGAGGCGTGCGGGTCGAGCCCCAGCTCCGGGGCGCAGTGCCGGAGGATGGCGTGCCCGAGCTGGGAGTCGAACGTGGTCATCCAGGCCGGCACCGGGCGGTCCGACTCGGTGATCAGCTCCTCGAACGCGCGGCGGGACAGGTCGTGCGCGGTGGCGCCGTGGACGTGGTGGTCCACGAGGGGCAGCTCGTCGATGAACTCGGTGAGGTCGGCGGCCATGGGCGTTCCTCCCCGGGTTCCGGCACGCGTCCGATGCCGCCGTACCCGCCCGCCGTCCCCCTCATGCGGCACGCCGGGGACGGCGGACCGCCCGCATGGACGAGGGCGCCCGCCCGGGTCGGGGCAGGCGCCCTCGAGGCGGCACAGCGAGACGCTGGACGTCAGGCGGCGGCCTTGGCGCTGATCGCGACCGTGGCCTGGCGGGTGACGCCGCTGACCGTGACCGCGACCGTCACCTGTCCGGCGCGCCGCGCCGTCAGCGTGCCGGTCCGCGGGTCGAGCACCGCCACGTGCCACGGCTTGGCCGTACGGGCCGGGCCAACGTGCAGGTTGGGCGAGCCGGACCAGGCGGCCGACACCGGGTACGCCGCCGGTACGGTCCGCGTCCCCTGCTTGACCTCGGCCGCGACCCGGCCGGTGGCGCCGGCGGCGAGCGTGGCGGGGGCCGTGAGCGTGAGCTCGTCCACGTGCGGGCGCACCTGCGTGCCGATCCAGGCCGGCGCGTCCACGAACCAGTCGCGCCGGACCCGCTCGGCCTCCTTCGCCGTCACCGGGTCCACGCCCCACAGCGACCACCCGGTGAACCCGCCGTCGTCCGCGGCCGTGGCCGGGTTCTTGCCGGAGTTGCCGTTGATGAAGTACGGCACCGCGTCCACCCGCGAGGCGTGGAAGGTGCCGACGTGCCCGCCGATGTAGGCGGCGCCCTTGCCGGTGGTCCGCTGGAAGTCGGCGAGCCACTGCTCGACCAGCGCGGCCTCCTTGCGGTCGCCGAGCTGGCTGCCCCTGCCGGGCGTGGGGTCGCGCGGCGGCACGTGGAACAGCACGGCGACCGAGCCGACCGAGGCGTCGCGGGCCGCCGCGTCGAGCTGCTCGCGCAGCATCGCGACCTGCTCGAAGCCGCCGCCGCGCAGGTTCAGGCGCGAGGTGTCGAGCGTGACGAAGCGGGTGCCCTTGTGGTCGAACGTCTTGTACGTGTCGCCGAAGACGGCCCTGAAGTTGTCGATCTTGCCGCCCATGACCTCGTGGTTGCCGGGCACGTAGTGGTACGGCAGCTCGCCGCCCAGCTCCTCGTCGAGGATGCGCTTGGCCAGCGCGAAGTCCTCCGGCGACGCCTCGTCCACGAGGTCGCCGTTGATGAGCAGGAAGTCCGGCTTCGCGGCCTTGATCTCGCGCAGCGTGCGGCGGGCGTTGCGGACGATGTCGCTGTCAGGGTCGCGGGCGACGAACTGGGCGTCGGACATGACGGCGAACCGCCACGGCATCGCGGCCACGTCCGGCCGGACCACCGGGTCGGTGACCTTGGCGGCGGCCGGGGCCGTCACCGACGGCGGCACCTTGGCGACGAGCCCGTCGATGACGATCTCGTTGGTGTACTTCTGGTCGGCGCGCGTCTCGGCCACGTAGAAGCGCCGCAGCTTCAGCGGGTAGTTGACGCCCGCCGGCACGGCGAACTCGACGTACTTCCAGCCGGTCCACGTCAGGTACGGCCCGCGCAGGATCTGCGACTGGCCGAGCGCGTCGTAGAACTCCAGGCTGGGCCACTCGCCCTTGCCGGTGGAGTTGATCCACATGCCGAACGCCTGCGGCTGTCCCGGCACGACGATCTGCTGTGGCGGGCTGGCGTACGCGGCGCGGGTGGCGGTGGACTGGGTGAAGTCGTAGGCCAGCTTGAGGCCGCCGCCGCTCTGCCCGGTCGCGGCCGACAGGGAGCCGGTGGCGCGGGCCGCGGCGAACGTCCAGGACGCGGCGTCGTCGAAGCCGGCGACCGGCTTGTCCTCGAAGCCGACGGTGACGGGCACGGCGGCGCTGATCGAGCCGACCTTGGCGGTGATGAGGCCGGAGCCGGTCTCCTTCTTCGCCTTGACCGTGAAGTACCCCTGGTCGGCGGGGGCCACCTCGAACAGGTCCTTGTCGTAGGACAGGGTCAGGTCCGCGGGCTCGATCGGCGCCGAGTTGCCGTTGCGGTCGTAGCCGACGACGCCGAACGCGGCGCTGCCGCCTGCGCCGGGCAGGCCGACGCGGTCGGTGGTGAGGCCGAGCCGCTGCAGCGGCTGCAGGACGGTGAGCTCCAGCGTGCCCTTGGCGGCGCCGCGCGAGGCGGTGACGGTGGCCTGGCCGGGCACGAGCGCGTGGAACCTCCCGTCGCGGACGACGCCGTGGACGGCCGGCTCGGAGCGCCAGGCCGGGGTGCCGGCGGCGGGACCGTACGTCTCGTCGTAGCCGGCGGCGGTCAGCCGCCGGGTGAGGCCGGGGAAGACCCGGTCGGGCCGGCCGCCCGCGACCGGGCCGGTGCCGGGCACGCGGGACGGGTCGCCGGCGGTCTCCAGCCAGAAGCCCTTGAGCTTGCCGCTGCCCTCGGGGGCGAACAGGGCGAGGCCGTTGGGGACGTGCCGCTCGCCGCCGTCGGACGGGCTGTTCTCGACCTGCACGTCGGCCTGGCCGGGCTCGCGGGCGAGCATGGTCGAGGAGCCGCCGCCGTCGAGGTTGAGGGCGTCGGCGGCGCCCAGCTCGGCCATCATCGCGGCCAGCTCGTTGAGGGTGACGCCGCGGCTGTCGGCCTGGCGGCCGTCCACGGTCAGCAGGTACATCGTGCGGCCGTCGGCGGAGAAGCCGACCGCGGTGCGCGGGTGCGCGGCCGGGTCGGCGGAGTTCTGCACGACGCCGTCCTTGACCAGCACGTAGTTGCCGCCGACGGCGGCCTTGAGCGCGCTGCCGTCGGACGTCTTGGGCCGGTAGGCGACGTCGATCCGGTCGCCGGCCTTGAGCGCGGCCAGCGCGGCGGCTCCGGCGTCGCGGCCCAGCAGGACGGTCGTGCCCGCCGGGACAGGGCCGGTGCCGGCCGCCTGCCGCACCTCGGCCACGACGCCGTCCTTGAGGACGACCTCGGTGACGGCGGAGGCGCCCTCGACGGCGCGGGCCCGCGTGTAGGAGCCCCACAGCGGCGTGAACAGGCCGACGCCGTCCTTCTGGATGACCTGGTTGAACTGGGTGAGCCTGATCGGCGTGCCGCCCGCGGGGGTGGCGGTGCCCTCGAAGTACGCCTTGAGGACCCGGCCGACGCCGTCGCCGGTGATCGCGACGGCGTTCTCGTGGCCGGCGACGGGCGACTGGATGAGGGTGCCGTTCTGGACGCCGACGCCCTGGGCGGCGCCGGAGGCGTTGATGTCGAAGAAGTCGCCGTTGACGGCCACGACGGCGCGGGCGCGCCTGGCGGGGCCGGACAGCGGTTCGGTCTTGGTGACCTCGCCGGAGTAGACGTAGTCGGCCTTCGCGCCGCCGCTGAGGTCGGCGGTGACGGCGTCGCCGCGCAGCCAGCCGAGCGCGTCGTAGCGGTCGAAGGAGGTCAGCGAGACGCCGGGGGCGACGGGCCGGGTCCGCTTGTCGGTCTCCAGCCGCTGCGTGGCGGCGGTGGCCGCGGCGCCGGTGTCGGCGAGGAGCGTGGAGGAGGGAGCGTACGAGGACGCCTGGAGCGCGTCCTCGGCGGGGGGCTGGGGATCGGCCTGCGCCGGGAGCGCGACTCCTAACAGGAGCGCGGACGCGGCGGCGGCCACATGACGGAGGGTCTGCACGACCGAACTCAATCGCTCGTGGCTATAACTTTCAAGACTTCGCGATGAACTAAAAGAAAACTTCAAGCGCGGGCGCGTACGCGGAAGGCCCGTTGGCGGGGACGCGCACGCGGAAGGCCCGTGGGGTGGGGACGCGCACGCGGAAGGGTCGTCAGGCGGGGGTGCGGGCCGCGCCGTGGGGTTCGAGGGTGTCGGGCCGAGGGTCGCCGGGCTCGGGCTCGGGCATCGGCGAGCGCAGGCCCGCGTACAGCACCAGCGGCACGGCCAGCGACACCGCCATCGACAGCACCGCCGTGCCCGAGTCGTTGACCAGCATGCCCACCACGCCGCTGACCAGCGCACCGACGAGGCCGGCCCGCAGCATCGGGGCGCGGGCGAACGCCTGCGGCACCAGGCCGGCGCTCACCTTGGCCGGCCGCAGCAGCGCGAAGACGAGGAACGCCAGCCCGACGATCACGATCGGCATGAGGTTGGGCGAGAGCATGGTGTTGAGCATCGCCCCGAGCTTGCGGCCGATCATGGGCAGGAACGTCCCGTCGATCACCTGGCCGACGAACCGGCCGAGGTGCGTCTGCGACGCGACGGGCCGCGTGTGGTCCAGCACCGCGATGATCGTCACCACCACGCCGCCCAGCACGCAGAACCCGGCGAGCTTGACCAGCGACACCCGCCGTCCGGCCACCAGCATCGCCGTCACCGCGATCCCGGGCACGAAGGCGATCACGCCGCCGAAGTCGCTGCCCACGCCCGGCCAGCCGGCCAGCAGCATGGCGACGAGGCCGAGCGTCGAGACCAGCGCCACCGCGACCGTCCGGCGGCCGACCCGCACGAGGTGGTCGGCGGCGACGGCGGTCACCATGAGCACGGCGGTGGCCAGCAGCGCGAACGGGATGTTGGCCAGCCCGTAGTAGCGGCCGCCCACGACCGCGGTGTAGCCCATGAGGCTGTTGAACTGCAGGGTCGTGCCGCTCAGCAGGTCGCCGACCAGGGTGGCGGCGGTGACCCCGGCGACCACGGCGGGCGGGCCGAGCGGATGACGCCGCCACGGGCCCGCCAGGGCCGCCAGCACGATCAGGGCCGCGATCCCGAGCACCCCGCCGACCAGGGCCGCGGCGGGCACGCCGGCGCGCACCCACGGCAGCAGGTTCACCAGGTACGTGGAGACGGGGATCGAGGCGACCCCCAGGGCGGCGACGCCCACGGCGTAGGGGCGCCTGCGGCGCGAGAGCAGCAGGTAGGCGGTGACGTAGAACGACACCTGCAGGATGGCGAACCCGGTGAAGAACAGGCCGGTCGTGGAGCGCACGGTGGTGCCGGTCAGGTCGGACTCGCGCAGGTGGGCGACGCCCTCGTCGAGCGTCAGCACGGCGCCCGGGTGCCAGGGCACGCCGATGACGGTGGGCGGCGCCGCGATGCCGGCGGCGGCCAGCACGGTGGGGGCGATGTCGGGCAGGATGACGATGTCGTCGCGCCGGGTCGAGGTGGTGCCGAGCAGCGCCCCGGGCGTCGCCTGCGTGCCCTTCCACATGGCCACCCGCAGGTGGGGCATGGTGCCGTGGTCGCCGATGCCGGCCAGCACCACGTCGGTTCCGGCGGGGACCTTGGCCAGCGTCTCGCCGACCTTCGCGTCGGCGGCGCGCGCCGCCTCCTCGCGCCGCGCCGGCGCCAGCGCCTCCGGCTCGGCGGGCAGCCCGCCGCCGGAGAGGTACGGGGTGATCAGCTCGTCCACGTCGACGGCCGTCACGCGGCAGCGCGTCCAGTCGGCCAGCGCGGCGGGCTCGGCGGCGTACACGTCCACCTTGCCCTCCAGGTCGGCCAGCGCGAGCGCCGCTCCCGGGCCGACCGCGGCGGTGCACTGCCCGGCGGCGTGGACGGCCTGGCCGAGCGTGCCCGCGTAGGTGCCGTCGCGCAGGCCGCGCAGGTCCTGGAAGCCGGGCACGACCGCGCCGGCGCCGCGCGTCTCGGGCTCCGGCGGCAGGCCGCAGCCGTGGCCGACCGCGGAGCGGACACCGGCGGAGACGGTCAGCCAGCCGTCGTACGGGCACGCGACGGTGCCGACGGTCTTGACCGAGACCGAGCCGAGCGCGCTCTGGCCCGCGAGCCGCCACAGGTGGGGGGTGCGGGCCGGGTCGAGGTCGTTCCAGTGCAGGCCGGGCACGCCGATGAAGACGACCCGCCCGTCCGCGCTCGCGCGCGTCACCGCGTCCGCGCCCGCCGTCCCGGCCGCGCGCGTCACGGGGGCCGTGCCGGCGGCCTGCGCCGTCGTCCCGGCTGTGCCGGCGGCCTGCGCCGTGGTCCGGGCCGTGTCCATGGCATGGGCCGCGGCGGGCTGTGCCAGCCACAGCGTCGTCGCGGCCGCGAGCAGCAGCGCCCACCTCACCGTCGGTGCCCCCATCCGGATGAGGAGCTCCGCGCGGCTGTGACACCCCGGCCGCCGCCCGGCGCTCGAGTCGGGAAGTGTCGGAAACCTAGCACGTGCCCGTCCTCGGGCGCTCTCCTTTTCGATCACGTTTGATCATGCCGTTGACCCCGTGCGACCGAGGTCTCCGAACAGCTACGTACCCGACGATCCAGGTGCCAACCGACAGGGGTGCGCCGTCGCTCTCAAGCGGCCATTCCTCCGATGTCTGGCGGTCCTGCACGGCCCCGACGGCAGGCCTATGGCGTGAGCAGGCGCGGGACCTCCCATCACTGGCGCTCGCGCGATCGGCGGCGCAGACTGGAATCACGGCGATCCGTCGAGTGGGAGCACCCGTGGACAATCACCTTGATCACATGCCGGTCCTGTCCCGAGGGAGACATCGCAACCCGAAGCGCGGTGCCTGCTTCATGGAGCTGGCGTCCTATCTCGCCGGCGAGCGGTGGAGCGATCACCCGGCCTGCACGCATCCGCTGCTGGCCGCGCTCGCCCGCTTGGTCAACGACAACACCAGTGACGACAACCGGGGCAGGCTCATCGGGCTGGTCCCGTCCATCATCGGCCTGGCGGGCGACGACCTGCGCCTCGACGCCCAGATCTCCCTGCGGTGCGCGACGACGGCGCTGCCGGTGGCCGCCGCGGAGCGGCAGCTCGCGCTGGCGGTCTCGGTGCTGGCGGCCGAGGAGGTCATGTGCCGGCTCGACGGCGCCCCGTCGGGGCGGTTGAGCGAGCGCAGCGAACAGGCGCTGGCCCAGGTGCCGCGCGCGGCCGAGCAGGCCAGGAAGTTCAGCCGGGCGGCGAAGATCACCGAGAAGGGCTTCCGCCGCTACGCCGCCCCGAACGCGGTGCAACTGTCGGTGGTGGGGATCGTGCAGGCGTGCATCCCTGACCCGGACGCGCTGCTGCGGGAGCTGCTGACCGAGGCGATCGCCGACTGCGCGGCGCTCGTCCGCGGCCCCGCCCTGCCCGCGCCCCGGCTCGCGGCCGGACCGGCGCCGGTCCCCGCCGTCCCGGCCGGGGGCGAGGCGGTGGTGCGGACGGCGGCCCGGAAGGGCGCCTGACGCCCACCGGAGCGGGACCGGCCACGAACCCGCTCGTGCCGGCGACGCGCCTGCCCGGGGCGCTGTCGCGGTGACTCACGGCGTCGGCCACCGGGTGGGCGACGTCGCCGTGGAAGGCCGGGGCGCCCGCCCGGACCCGTGCAGCGGCCGACGCCGGAAGCCGGGCCGGACCCGGCGGGCGAGCCCCCCTCGCGTTCCCGCCGGGAGACCGTAGCTCGACGACGCTACGGAAGGTAAGGTCACCACGCTGTACGCGGCGTCTCCCGGCCGGTCGTCCGGCCCGTTCTCGCGGTAACGCCGCAGCTCAGGCAAGCCTCGCCTTCGTTGCGACACCTCCGGAATTATGCCTAAATTTCACGTAGTAATAGGCATTTGGAGGCTTTGTCATGACTGTCGAGCTCGCCCAGCCGCACTCCCCCGAGCTGCACCACACCCACCGCGACGTGACCGGCGGATGGCTGCGGCCGGCGGTGTTCGGGGCCATGGACGGACTCGTCTCGAACTTCGCGTTGATCGCCGGCGTCGTGGGGGCCGCGGGCGCGGGCCGCGGGGCGGTGCTGGCCGGGTTCGCCGGGCTGGTCGCGGGCGCGTGCTCCATGGCCGCCGGCGAGTACACCTCCGTGAAGTCGCAGACGGAGCTGATGCGCGCCGAGATCGCCGTGGAGCGGCGCGAGCTGGCCCGCAACCCGGAGGGCGAGCAGGCCGAGCTGGCCGCCCTCTACCGGGCCCGCGGGCTGGACGCCGAGCTGGCCCGCAAGGTCGCCGCCGGACTGTCGGCGGACCCGGAGCAGGCGCTGCGCGTCCACGTGCGCGAGGAGCTGGGCGTGGACCCCGACGACCTGCCCTCTCCGCGGCTGGCCGCCGCCTCGTCCTTCGGCGCGTTCGCCGCGGGCGCGCTGGTGCCGCTGGCGCCCTTCCTGTTCGGGGCGTCGGGGCTGGCGGTGGCGGTGGTGCTGAGCGTGCTGGCGCTGTTCGGGTTCGGCGCGGTGGTGGCGCGCATGACGGCCCGGCCGTGGTGGCTGGGCGGCCTGCGCCAGCTCGCCCTCGGCGTCGGCGCCGCGGCCGCGACCTTCGGCATCGGCCACGTGCTGGGCGTCACCATCTCGTGATCCGGCCCTGACCCGTCCCTGATCCGTCCGGTGAACGGCGGAGGGTCCCGTACGCCCGGAAAACGCACGGGACCCTCGCCGGGCTAACGGCGGCGGCGCTTCTTGAGTATGGACCGCAGCACGAGCAGGAGCACGACCAACGCGATCTGACCGCCCAGCACGACGCGGTTGACGTCGAGCGCGGGCTGCCAGCTCACCTCACCATCCTTGATCACGTAGGCGCCCACGGGCGTGGCGCTGTACCCGTAGCCGCCGCCGCTTCCCGACTCCTCCTGCTCGCCCTTCTCCCCCTGGCGCCGTCCTCCCCCGCCACCCCCGCCCTGGATGACGCGGGCGACCGGGACGACGGTGACGTCCCCCCGCTGCACGGGCTCGCCGAAGACCCGCCTGACGACCGCCTCGTCGCCGGCCTTCTCCATCAGTCGCATGATGTCCATCTCGTCATGATCCGCCCTGTACGCGGCGGAGCACCACCATCTCGCTGCGGTAGTCCGGCCCGAACGGCGACCACACGGACGGGGTCAGACCGTGGTGCATGAGCGCCGCCCCGTGCCGGCGCGCGCCCGTCCCGTCCTCGTAGACCGCGTCGGGGTCGAGCCCCTCCAGGCGCAGTCTGCGGGGCGGCCGCTCGTCCAGCTTGTACGGGTTGTAGACCAGCACCACGACCCGGTCGCCCAGCGTGTACTGCACGGCCGAGGCGGTGACGCCCGGCGTGCCGGCCAGGCGGCGCAGCTCGCCGTGCTGGACGACCGGCCGCACCTCCTTGTAGGCGGCGACCAGCTCCCGCGCCTCGGCCAGCTCCTCCTCGCTCCAGCGGGTCAGGTCGCCGCCGATGCCGAGCGTGCCGGCCATGGCCACGTGGAAGCGGTAGCGCAGCGGCACCTCCCGCCCCGTGATCGGGTTGGGGCTGTCGGTCACCCAGCACGACATGGCGCTCGCGGGGTACAGGTAGGAGAAGCCCTCCTGGATGGCCTGGCGGTCGCGGGCGTCGGTGTTGTCGGAGGTCCACACCTGGTCGGTGCGCCGCAGGATGCCGAGGTCGGCCCGGCCGCCGCCCCCGGAGCACGACTCGATCCGCAGGCCGGGGTGGCGGGCGCGCAGCTCGTCCATGATCGCGTACACGCCGCGGGTGTGCTCGATCCACAGCAGGTCGCCGCCCTCGGCCCAGCCGGCCTGGCTGAAGCTGCGGTTCATGTCCCACTTGAGGTAGGCCAGGCCGTACTCGGTGACGAGCCCGTCCAGCCAGGCGAGCGCCCAGGCGCGCACGTCCTCGCGGGCGAAGTTGAGGACGAGCTGGTTGCGCATGGTGTCGCGGCGGCGGCCCGGGAAGTGCAGCGTCCAGTCGGGGTGCTCGCGGTAGAGGTCGCTGTCGGGGTTGACCATCTCGGGCTCCACCCAGAGCCCGGCCCGCATGCCGAGGTCGCGGACGCCGTCGAACAGCTTGCCGAGCCCCTGCGGGAAGCGGTCGGGGTTGGGCCACCAGTCGCCGAGGCCGCGCGTGTCGTCGGTGCGGGCGCCGAACCAGCCGTCGTCCACGACGAACAGCTCCACGCCCAGCTCGGCGGCCCGGCGGGCGAGGGCGAGCTGGCCGTCCTCGGTGACGTCGAAGCCGGTGGCCTCCCACGAGTTGTACAGGACGGGCCGCTCCTCGGCCGGGGTGGGCAGCACGTGCCCGCGCGCGTAGGCGTGCCAGGCGCGGCTGGCGGCGCCGTACCCGCCGGTGGTGTGCAGGCCGAGCACGGACGGCGTGCGCAGGGCGGCGCCCGGCGCGAGGGGCCAGGACAGGCCCTCGTGGCCGAACCCGGCGGTGACGGCCACGTCGCCCTCGGGGCGGCGCTGCGCGGTGAGCCGCCACGAGCCGCTCCAGGCCAGCGCGACGCTCCACACCTCGCCGGCGGTCTCGCCGGCGTCGCCGATCATGATCCACGGGTTGGCGTGGTGCGAGGTCGTGCCGGTCCTGCTGGTGAACGTGGTCTCGCCGACCGGCAGCTCGCCCCGGTGGAGGCGGGTCTCGCGGGCCCAGGCGCCGGCCACGCCGGTGCAGCGGTGCCCGGCGTGCTCGGGCAGCGCCCACGCGCCGGAGTCGAGCCGCTGGAGGTGGACGGGCTCGCCGGACTCGTTGGTCACCTCGGTCCAGCGCTCGATCACGTCGGTGTCGTCGTGGACGCGCACGTGCAGGCCGACGCGCAGGCCGTAGACCTGGTCGCGCAGCACCAGCTCCAGCTCGCCGGGCCCGTGCTCGACGGCCTGGTCGAAGGACAGCTCGACCGAGCGGACGCCGCCCGGGTAGACCGCCTGCAGCGACGGCACGCCCCAGCGGCGCCCGCCGTCGACGGGCAGCAGCTCCGTGGCGTCGGCCGGGTCGTGGAAACTGGTGACGAACCAGGCCGTGGCGTCGGCGGCGACCTCCTCCAGCGCGGCCCCGGGCAGCCTCGGCCCCCAGTAGTGCTGGACGACGCGGGTGTCGTCGGCGCTCTCGACGCCGAAGACGTACGCGGTGGCCGGGGTGAGGGCGGCCCAGGTGTGACGGCGGCCGGGAACCGGGATGACTGGCATGGGAGAGATCCTCCGGTGCCCCGGCACGCGACGTCAATCGGGTCAGACGCCGCTCCCACGCGACCCCGTGGGAGCGGGCGGGGCGGCCTGAAGGCTCAGACGCGCCGGCCGCGCAGCTCCCGGTAGCGGCGGACGAGCGTGGCCGTGGACGGGTCGGGCAGGCCGGCCGGCGGCTGCTCGCCGGTGAGGGCGGGCGCGAGGTCGAGCGCCATCTTCTTGCCCAGCTCGACGCCCCACTGGTCGAAGGAGTCGATCCCCCAGATCGTGCCCTCGACGAACACGATGTGCTCGTACAGGGCGACGAGCTGCCCCAGCGTGGACGGCGTGAGCTTGGGCGCGAGGATGGTGGAGCTGGGCCGGTTGCCGGGCATCACCTTGTGCGGCGCGATGTGCGCCGGCGTGCCCTCGGCGGCGATCTCCTCGGCGGTCTTGCCGAAGGCCAGCGCGGAGCTCTGCGCGAACAGGTTGGCCGACAGCAGGTCGTGCATGCCCTCGCGGTCCTCGAACGGCTCGGCGAAGCCGATGAAGTCGGCGGGCACGAGCCGCGTGCCCTGGTGGAGGAGCTGGTAGAAGGCGTGCTGGCCGTTGGTGCCCGGCTCGCCCCAGAAGATCTCGCCGGTGTCGGTGGTGACCGGCTCGCCGTCGGCGCGCACCGACTTGCCGTTGGACTCCATCGTGAGCTGCTGGAGGTAGGCGGGGAAGCGGTGCAGGCGCTGGCTGTAGGGCAGGACGGCGTGGGTCTCGGCGTCGAAGAAGTCGGTGTACCACACCCCGAGCAGGCCCATCAGGACCGGCATGTTGGCGTCCAGCGGGGCGGTGCGGAAGTGCTCGTCGATCGCGTGGAAGCCGGCCAGCATCTCGCGGAACCGCTCCGGCCCGATGGCGATCATGAGGGAGAGGCCGATGGCGCCGTCGTAGGAGTAGCGGCCGCCGACCCAGTCCCAGAAGCCGAACATGTTGTCGGTGTCGATGCCGAACTCGGCGACCTTGGCGGCGTTGGTGGAGACGGCCACGAAGTGCTTGGCCACGGCCTCCTCGCCGAGGGCGCCGACCAGCCACTGCCGGGCCACCTTGGCGTTGGTGAGCGTCTCCAGCGTGGTGAACGTCTTGGAGCTGACCACGACCAGCGTGGTGGCCGGGTCGAGGCCGGCCAGGGTGCCGGTGATGTCGGCCGGGTCGATGTTGGAGACGAACCGGGCCTCGACGCCGGCGTCGGCGTAGTCGCGCAGCGCCTCGTAGGCCATGGCGGGGCCGAGGTCGGAGCCGCCGATGCCGATGTTGACGACCGTGGCGATGGGCTGCCCGGTGGCGCCGCGCCACTCCTTGGAGCGGACCCGCTCGGCGAAGGCGCTCATCTTGTCGAGCACGGCGTGGACGTCGCCGGCCACGTCCTGCCCGTCCACGGTCAGGTCGGTGCCGGGCGGCACGCGCAGCGCCGTGTGCAGGACGGCGCGGTCCTCGCTGACGTTGATGTGCTCGCCGGAGAACATGGCGTCGATCCGCTCGCGCAGCCCGGCCCGCTCGGCCAGCGCCACGAGCAGGTCGATGGTCTCGCCGGTGGCGCGGTGCTTGGCGTAGTCGAGGAACAGGTCGCCGGCGGTCAGCGTCATCCGCTCCGCGCGCCCCGGATCCTCCGCGAACAGCTCGCGCAGGTGCCTGCCGGCCAGCTCCTCGTGGTGCTTGCCCAGCGCCGCCCACTCCTGGCTTTGGGTGATGTCGCCGCTCACGTGTCCTCCTGCGTCGTCGTTCGAGGGTGCCGTCAATCCGATCACACGGTTCACATGGTTCCGTAACCCCGTACCCAGGGGGACGGATTCCGCGCGTGGCGCAGGCCACTCTTTGCCCCCGGGAGGGGGACGCGGTCAGTGGGAGTCGCGGCCCACCGCGTCGCCGCCGGAGCCGACGAGGAAGTCGAGGTCGGCGCCCCGGTCGGCCTGGGTGACGTGGTCGACGTAGAGGCGTTCCCAGCCGCGTACGGGCCGGGCGTGGCCGGTCAGGACGGGGTCGCGGGCGGCCAGCTCGCCGTCGGGCAGGTCGACGTCGATGCGCCGCGCGGCCACGTCGAGCACGATCGGGTCGCCGGTGCGGACCCGGGCCAGCGGCCCGCCGGCGGCGGCCTCGGGCGAGGTGTGCAGGACGACGGTGCCGTACGCGGTGCCGCTCATGCGGGCGTCGCTGACGCGCACCATGTCGCGCACGCCCTTGGCCAGCAGCTTGGCGGGCAGCGGCAGGTTGCCGACCTCGGGCATGCCGGGGTAGCCCTTGGGGCCGCAGCCGCGCAGCACGAGGACGGAGGTCTCGTCCACGTCCAGGCCGGGCGCGTCGAGCCGGGCGTGCAGGTCCTCGACGCTGTCGAAGACGACGGCCCGGCCGCGGTGGCGCAGCAGCTCGGGCGAGGCGGCGGCGGGCTTGATCACGGCGCCGCCGGGGGCGAGGTTGCCGCGCAGGACCGCGATGCCCGCGTCGGGCAGCAGCGGCTCGGCGCGGCGCCGGATGACCTCGTCGTCCCAGATCTCGGCCTCGGCGAGGTAGTCGGTGAGCGGCCGGCCGGTGACGGTGACGGTGTGCGGGTCGAGCAGGTCCTCGACCTCGCGCAGCAGGGCGAGCAGGCCGCCCGCGCGGTACAGGTCGTCCATGAGGTGGCGGCCGGCCGGCTGGAGGTCGGCGAGCAGCGGGACGCCGGCGCCGGCGCGGTCGAAGTCGTCGAGGTCGAGCGGCACGCCGAGGCGCCCGGCGATGGCCAGCAGGTGGATGACGGCGTTGGTGGAGCCGCCGATCGCGGCCAGGGTGACGATCGCGTTGAGGAACGAGCCGCGGGTCATCACCCGGCTGGGGCGGCGCTCGCGCCGGACGAGCTCGACGGCCAGCTCGCCCGCCGCGTGGGAGTGTTCGAGCAGCCTGCTGTCGGGGGCGGGGGTGCCGGCGGTGCCGGGGATGGTCATGCCGAGCGCCTCGGCCACGCAGGCCATGGTGGAGGCGGTGCCCATGGTGTTGCAGTGGCCGCGGCTGCGGATCATCGACGTCTCCGAGCGCAGGAACGCCTCGCGCGACAGGGTGCCAGCCCGCACCTCCTCGCTGAGCCGCCACACGTCGGTGCCGCAGCCGAGCGGCACGCCCCGGAAGTGACCGGTCAGCATGGGGCCGCCGGGCACGACGAGGGCGGGCAGGTCGACGGAGGCCGCGGCCATGAGCAGCGCGGGGATGGTCTTGTCGCACCCGCCGAGCAGGACCACGCCGTCGATCGGGTTGGCGCGCAGCATCTCCTCGGTGGCCATGGCGGCGAGGTTGCGCCACAGCATGGCGGTGGGCCGCACGTTGGTCTCGCCGAGGGAGACGACGGGCAGGTCGAGCGGGACGCCGCCCGCGGCCCACACGCCGTGCCCGACGCTCTCGGCCACCTCGTCGAGGTGGGCGTTGCAGGGGGTGAGGTCGGAGGCGGTGTTGGCGATCGCGATGTGCGGCCGGTCGCCGGCGAACGCGGACGCGGGCAGCCCGCGGCGCATCCAGGCCCGGTGGATGTAGGAGTTCCGGTCGTCACCGGAGTACCAGCGCGCGCTTCGGAGCCCCATGGGGCGGAGCCTATCGTGTGGTCTTCATCACCATGTGGACGGTCGTCCCGCCCGGACCGGTGGCGAAGGCGGCGCCGTCGGTCAGGCGGCGGATCAGCCAGATGCCGCGCCCGCCCACCTGCGAGGGGGCGGGCAGGTCGGCCTCCTCCAGGTAGGAGGCCGGGATGCCGGGGCCGAAGTCGCGGATCTCGCACAGCAGCCGGTCGCCGTCGTGCCACAGGCGCAGCCTGCCGCGCCCGCCCGCGTGGGCGACGACGTTGACCAGGCACTCGTTGACCGCCATGACGAAGTCGAGGAGCCGGGTGGACTCCAGCCCGTTGGCCTCGGCCAGGCGCTGCGCGTCGGCGCGCGTGCCGGAGAGGGTGTCCTTCTCGAAGAAGGTGTCGAGCAGCGGAGGAGTGTCCGCCTGGCCGCGATCGGAGTTCACGGGTCGCCTGCCTGGGGTGGTTGGCCTGCGTGGATGGGCTGCGCCGTCAGGTCGCGCCACGCTCGCGGCCGGGGAGCGACATCGCGATGCGCACGGCGGTGCCGTCCGGGCCGGTCGTGATGGCGACCTTATCGGCCAGGCGCCGGATGAGCCAAATGCCCCATCCGCCCGCCGAGGTCATGGGCGGCGGGTCCTCCTTGTCCAGCGTGCGCCCGGAGATCCCGCTCCCGTAGTCACGGATCTCGCACACCACGCTGTCGCCGTCCCTCCACAGCCGTAGCACCCCCCTTCCGTCGGCGTAGGCGATCGCGTTGACGACCGCCTCGTTGACGGCGAGCACGAGGTCGACCGCGCGCTCGTCCGCCAGGCCGTGAGCCAGCGCGAACCGCTCCACGGCTCCGCGTGCCCCCGCCACGTCCGCCTCGGTGAATGTCATGGCGAACGCCTGTGTTCTCGATGACCGGATGTCCATGACGCCTCACTCAGCCGGTTGCCTGGTCCCCTGCCACAGGAGGGCCGTTCTAATCAACGCGTGTGAGCTGTCGGAGAGAAGGAATCACCATGGGATGGACGATATCGACGCGTACTGGCGGGCGGCGAACTATCTGTCGGTCGGCCAGATCTATCTGCTCGACAACCCGCTCCTGACGGAGCCGCTCCGGCCCGAGCACATCAAACCGAGGCTGCTGGGCCACTGGGGCACCACGCCCGGGCTGAACTTCTGCTTCGCCCACCTCAACCGGGTCATCCGGCAGCGCGACCAGGACATGATCTACATCGCGGGGCCCGGTCACGGCGGGCCGGCGGCGGTGGCGCACGCCTGGCTGGAGGGCTCCTACACCGAGAAATACCCCGACATCGGCCAGGACACGGAGGGCATGCGGCGGCTGTTCCGCCAGTTCTCCTTCCCGGGCGGCATCCCGAGCCACGTGGCGCCGGAGACGCCCGGCTCGATCCACGAGGGCGGCGAGCTGGGCTACAGCCTGGCGCACGCGTACGGCGCGGCCTTCGACAACCCGGACCTGGTGGTCGCGTGCGTCATCGGCGACGGCGAGGCGGAGACCGGCCCGCTGGCGGCGAGCTGGCATTCCAACAAGCTGCTCGACCGGCGCCATGACGGCGCGGTCCTGCCCATCCTGCACCTCAACGGCTACAAGATCGCCAACCCGACGGTGCTGGCCCGGATCCCCGAGGCGGACCTGCTCCAGCTCATGCGCGGCTACGGCTACGAGCCGTACGTGGTCGGCCCGGACCACCAGGAGATGGCCGCGACCCTGGACACGGTCTTCGACGGGATCGCCGCGTACAAGGGGGGCGACTCCGAGCGGCTGCCCATGATCGTGCTGCGCACCCCCAAGGGGTGGACCGGGCCGAAGGAGGTGGACGGGCTGCCGGTGGAGGGCACGTGGCGGGCCCACCAGGTGCCGCTGGCGGGCGTCCGCGACAACCCGGAGCATCTGGCGATGCTGGAGGAGTGGATGCGCTCCTACCGGCCCGAGGAGCTGTTCGCGCCGGACGGCGGCCCGGTGGAGGCGATCAGGCGGACCGTTCCCGAGGGGCCGCGCCGGATGAGCGCGAACCCGCACGCCAACGGCGGCGAGCTGCTGGCGCCGCTGCGGCTGCCCGACTTCCGCGAGCACGCGGTGGAGGTCAAGTCGCCGGCCGCCACGAGCAGTGAGCCGACCCGCGTGCTCGGCGGGCTGCTGCGCGACGTGATCGCCGCCAACCCGCGCACGTTCCGGCTGATGGGCCCGGACGAGACCGCCTCGAACCGGCTGTCGGAGGTCTTCGAGGTCACCGACCGCGCCTGGAACGCCGAGCTGAAGCCCACGGACGAGCACCTGGCGCCCGGCGGCCGGGTCATGGAGGTGCTGTCGGAGCACCTGTGCCAGGGCTGGCTGGAGGGCTACCTGCTGACCGGCCGGCACGGGCTGTTCAACTGCTACGAGGCGTTCATCCACATCATCGACGCGATGTTCAACCAGCACGCCAAGTGGCTGGAGTCGTCGAAGAAGATCCCGTGGCGGCGGCCGGTGGCCTCGCTGACGTACCTGCTGTCGTCGCACGTGTGGCGGCAGGACCACAACGGCTTCAGCCACCAGGACCCGGGGTTCCTGGACGTGGTGGTCAACAAGAAGCCGTCGGTGGTGCGGGTCTACCTGCCGCCGGACGCGAACACCCTGCTCTCGGTGGGCGACCACTGCCTGCGCTCGCGCGACTACGTCAACGTGATCGTGGCGGGCAAGCAGCCGGTGCTGGACCTGTTCACCATGGACGAGGCGATCGCGCACTGCACGCGCGGGCTCGGCATCCTGCCGTGGGCGAGCACTGACGACGGCGCCGAGCCGGACGTGGTGCTGGCCTGCGCGGGCGACGTGCCCACGCTGGAGACGCTGGCCGCCGCGGCGATGCTGCGCGAGCACCTGCCGGAGCTGAAGGTCCGGGTGATCAACGTGGTCGACCTCATGCGGCTGCAGCCGCGCTCGGAGCACCCGCACGGCATGCCGGACGCCGAGTTCGACGCGCTGTTCACCACCGACAAGCCGGTGATCTTCAACTTCCACGGCTATCCGCAGCTCATCCACCGGCTCACCTACCGGCGCACCGGCCACGCGAACCTGCACGTGCGCGGCTACAAGGAGGAGGGCACCACCACGACGCCCTTCGACATGGCGATGCTCAACGACATCGACCGCTTCCACCTCGTCATGGACGTCGTCGACCGGGTGCCGGGCCTCGGCTCCACGCAGGCGCACCTGCGCCAGCGCATGTCGGACGCCCGGCTGCGGGCCCGCGCGTACACCCGCGAGCACGGCGAGGACTCCCCCGAGATCAGCGGGTGGACATGGCCGCACGGATCCTCGTCCTGAACACCGGCTCCTCCTCCATCAAGTACGAGCTGATCGACGTCGAGTCCCGCGAGCGCGCGGCCCGGGGCCTGGTGGAGCGCATCGGCGAGGAGGAGGGGCGGCTGACCCACCACGCCGACGCCGGGCGGGGCCGGCCGTACGGGTGCGAGCGGGCGTTCCCCGGGCACGCGGAGGCCCTGGCGGCCGTGCTGGAGGCGTTCGGGGAGGCCGGCCCGGAGCTCGACCCGGTCGCGGTCGGGCACCGGGTCGTGCACGGCGGGACGCGCTTCCGGGAGGCGGTGCTCGTGGACGACGGCGTGATCGCCGCCATCGAGGAGCTGGCGCCGCTCGCCCCGCTGCACAACCCGGTGAACCTGGCCGGGGTGCGGGTGGCCCGCGACGCCTTCCCCGGCGTGCCGCAGGTCGCCGTGTTCGACACGGCCTTCCACGGGACGCTGCCGCCGGAGGCGTACACGTACGCGGTGCCCGGGGAGTGGGGGGTGCGGCGGTTCGGCTTCCACGGGACGTCGTGCGCGTACGTGTCGCGGCGGGCGGCCGAGCTGCTGGGCCGCGCCCCGGAGGAGACGAACCTGATCGTGCTGCACCTCGGCAACGGCGCGAGCGCCACCGCGATCGAGGGCGGGCGCAGCGTGGACACCTCCATGGGGCTGACGCCGCTGGAGGGGCTGGTCATGGGCACCCGTTCCGGCGACGTGGACCCGGCGCTGCTGGGCTACCTGAAGCGGGCGCGCGGGCTGGACGTCGAGGAGGCCGAGCAGGCGCTGAGCCGCAGGGGCGGCCTGCTCGCGCTGGCCGGGTCCGGCGACATGCGGGAGGTGCGCCGGCGCGCCGCCGGCGGCGACGGGCGGGCGCGCCTGGCGCTGGAGGTCTACACGCGGCGGATCCGCAAGTACGTCGGCGCCTACTGCGCGCTGCTCGGCCGGGTGGACGCGGTCGTGTTCACCGGCGGCGTCGGCGAGCACGACGCCGCCACCCGGGCCGGGGCGCTGGCCGGGATGGACCGCTTCGGCCTGGCCCTGGACGAGGAGCGCAACGCCGCGGACGCCTCCGGGGAGCGGTTCGTGTCGGCGGACGGGTCGGCGACGGCGGTGCTCGTCGTCCCCACCGACGAGGAGTGGGAGATCGCCCGCCAGACGCTCGCCCTCCTGTGACTCCCCGCTCGTTTGCCCCCCGTTCGCCTGATTTCTCCCAACTGGGACGGAAGCCGCCAAATGGTACGGTCTTCGTGTTCATCGGCGGATCGAACGAGCGGGGAGACGGGTGGAGGTCGAGCAGACGGCGCTGCCGGGCATCGGACTGCGGCACGAGTTCACGACGCAGAGCGGCAGACGGGTGGCGGTGATCTCCCACCGCAGCGGCCGCCGCGACCTCGTGATCTACGACAAGGGCGACCCGGACCGCGCCTGCGAGACGGTCAAGCTGAACGACGAGGAGGCCGAGGCGCTGGTCGAGCTGCTCGGCGCGCCCCGCATCGTGCAGCGGCTCAACCAGCTCCACCAGCAGGTCGAGGGCCTGGTCAGCGTCCAGCTCCCCGTGCCCCCCACCTCCCCGTACGCCGGGCGGCCCATGGGCGACGCCCGCGTGCGCACCCGCACCGGCGCGTCCGTCGTCGCCGTGGTGCGCGGGCCGCAGGTCGTCACCAGCCCCGGCCCCGACTTCGGCCTCGCGGCCAACGACATCGTGGTGGTCGTGGGCGGCGCGGACAGCACCGCCGAGGTGGCCGACATCCTGGCGCACGGGTAGGGCCGCGGGTGCACGATACCGCGATCCTCCTGCTCGAAATCGGTGCGGTCCTGCTGGGTCTCGGCGTGCTCGGCGCCCTGGCCCTGCGGGCCGGCATCTCCCCCATCCCCCTCTACCTGATCGCCGGGCTGGCCTTCGGCACCGGCGGCGTGCTGCCCCTCGCCACCAGCACGGACTTCATCTCCGCCGGGGCGGAGCTGGGCGTCGTCCTGCTGCTGCTCACGCTCGGCCTGGAGTACAACGCCGACGAGCTCGTCACCAGCCTGCGCGGCAACGCCCGGGCCGGGCTCGTGGACCTGGTGCTCAACGCCGCGCCGGGCGCGATCTGCGCGCTGCTGCTCGGCTGGGGGCCGGTGGCGGCGGTCGCCATGGCCGGCGTCACCTACGCCACCTCCTCCGGCATCACCGCCAAGGTGCTGTCGGACCTCGGCTGGATCGGCAACCGCGAGACGCCGACGGTGCTGTCGCTGCTGGTGTTCGAGGACCTGACGATGGCCCTCTACCTGCCGGTGCTGACCGCCCTGCTGGCCGGGCTGAGCCTGCTGAGCGGGGCGCTGACCGTCGCCATCGCGCTGGCCACGGTCAGCGTGGTGCTCCTGGTCGCGCTGCGCTTCGGCCGCTTCATCGAGGCGTTCGTCTCCAGCCCGAACTCCGAGGTGCTGCTGCTCAAGGTCGTCGGGCTCGCGCTGCTCGTGGCGGGGCTGGCCCAGCAGCTCCAGGTGTCGGCGGCCGTCGGGGCGTTCCTCGTCGGCATCGCCCTGTCGGGGCAGCTCGCCCACGACGCGCGGGCGCTGCTGGAGCCGCTGCGCGACCTGTTCGCCGCGGTGTTCTTCGTCTTCTTCGGCTTCCAGACCGACCCCGGCAAGATCCTGCCGGTGGCGGGGCTGGCGGCGCTGCTGGCCGTGGTCAGCATGGCGACCAAGCTGCTGACCGGCATGTACGCGGCCCGCCGGGCGGGCATCGCCCGTGCCGGTCAGGCCAGGGCCGGCATCGCGCTCATCCCCCGGGGCGAGTTCAACATCGTGATCGCGGGGCTCGCGGTGGCGGCCGGCATCCACCCGGACCTCGGGCCGCTGGCGGCGGCGTACGTGCTGATCCTGGCGGCCTTCGGGCCGCTGGCGGCCAAGCTCGTGCAGCCCCTCATCACGTCGCTGACCCGGCGCGCCGCCGGCGAGAGCGCCTGACGGCCGGGCTGCTCGCCGGGCGCGGGTCGCCGGCCGCCGGGCCCGGCTTTCTGTCGGTGGGGGCGGCTAGCCTGCCCGCATGGCCGAACGCGAGCACGGGCACCGCCCTCCGCCGACCGACACGTCGATCGACTCCGCCGACTGGGACGGCCGCGAGCTGGACCGCGAGGTCCACCGGCGGGTCCTGTTCTCGGGCGTGGACATGACGGAGGCGACCGACCGCGGGTCCGTGTTCGACGAGTGCGTCTTCCGCGACGTCCGGTTCAACGTGTCGGTCCACGAGGACGCCCGGTTCGCGGGCTGCACGTTCGTGCGCTGCTCGTTCTTCGACGCCACCTTCCGGGGGTGCAAGCTGACGGGCAGCATGTTCGACGGCTGCTCGTACGGGCTGCTCAAGGTCGAGGGGGGCGACTGGTCGTTCGCCGGGCTCCCGGGCGCCGACCTGCGGGGCAGCAGCTTCCGTGACGTCCGGCTGCGCGAGGCCGACCTCACCGGGGCCCGGCTCGAGGGCGCCTCGCTGCTGCGCTGCGACCTGTCCGGCGCCTGGCTGCACGGCGCCGACCTCACCCGGTGCGACCTGCGGGGCAGCGACCTCGGCGGGCTCGACCCGCTGACCACCAAGATCGGCGGGGCGATCATCGACGCCGCCCAGGCGACGGTCGTGGCCACCGCCCTGGGCCTCGACGTGCGCTGACGCGTTCGCCAACACACCGCCAACTCGGCGATCCCCTGGCTCGGCGCGCGTCCGCGCCACGGCGGGGCGCCCCGCCGCTCCGGACGTAGATCCCGCCCAAAAGCAGCGCGGATTGGTTGACGGAGGTTTG
The DNA here is from genome assembly GCF_013363995.1 of Nonomuraea rhodomycinica. Classification (GTDB taxonomy): domain Bacteria; phylum Actinomycetota; class Actinomycetes; order Streptosporangiales; family Streptosporangiaceae; genus Nonomuraea; species Nonomuraea rhodomycinica. The sequence continues at coordinate 524,700 of NZ_JABWGO010000001.1, forward strand.
GGGGAACATGCCGCGTCGGCCCAGTAACGTGGCGAGCTGAAAGCAAGGGAATTCACCGACGCGGAGGTCGTGACATGACGATTCTCACGCTGCTGCCCGTGTGCAGCGTTTCCGACAGGTTCTTCGGGCCTGGCCGTCGCCGCAGTGCGGGACACCGGCAGAGCCAGAAGCACAGGCACCGCCCGTAGAACAGCCAGAACGCCCGGTATCACGGTCGCCTTCGCGCCCGGGCGCCGGGCCTTTCACGTCCTGTCGCGGGACACCGCGGCGCGTCCGGAAGACGATCCGGTTCCCGGGACGCCCGCCGCCCCGCCGTGCCCCCACGGCTCGCGGTTCTGACAGGCTGGTGGGGTCGGCATGACGGTGAGTCTGGGGAGGCGGACGTGAGCGACGAGTTCGACGTGATCGTGATCGGCGGCGGGCCGGCCGGGGAGAACGTGGCGGCACGGGCCGTGCGCGGCGGGCTCACGGCAGCCGTCGTGGACAGCCGCCTGCTCGGCGGCGAATGCTCGTACTGGGCGTGCATCCCGAGCAAGGCCCTGCTGCGCCCGGTGGAGCTGGCCGCCGAGGTCGGGCGCGTGCCGGGCCTGACGATCGGCCCCATCGAGGCGGGCAAGGTGCTGGCCCGGCGCGACGAGGCGGTGGCGCACTACGACGACTCCGGGCAGGTGCGGTGGCTGGACGGGGTGCCGGCCACGTTCCTGCGCGGCGCCGGACGGCTCGACGGGCCGCGCCGCGTGCGGGTCACCGCCCCCGACGGCTCCGAGCGCACCGTGACCGCGCGCCACGCGGTGGTGCTGGCCACCGGCAGCACCGCGGCCGTCCCGCCGGTGCCCGGGCTGCGCGAGGCCAACCCCTGGACCAGCCACGAGGTAACCGCCGCCACGTCCGTGCCCGAGCGGCTGGCCGTCATCGGCGGCGGCGTGGTGGCCTGCGAGATGGCCCAGGCCATGCACGGCCTCGGGGCCCGGCAGACCACGATGCTCGTGCGCGGCGACCGGCTGCTGCCCCGGATGGAGCCGTTCGCCGGCGAACTGCTCGCCGCCTCGTTCGCCGACGCGGGGATCGACGTGCGGTTCGGCACCGGCGCCGTCGCGGTGGAGCGGCCGGAGGCCGGCGCCAAGGTCACGATCCGGCTGCCCGACGGGCCGCCGCTGGAGGCCGACGAGCTGCTCGTCGCGACCGGCCGCAAGCCGGCCACCTCCCATGTCGGCCTCGACACCGTGGGCCTGGAGCCCGGCCGGTACGTCGAGGTGGACGACAGCATGCGCGCCACCGGCGTCGAGGGCGGCTGGCTGTACGCGGTCGGCGACGCCAACGGCCGCAACCTGCTCACCCACATGGGCAAGTACCAGGCGCGGGTCTGCGGCGACGTCATCGCCGCCCGGGCCAAGGGCGAGCCCGACGACCTGCCGGCGCTGCGCGACACGGCCGACGACCGGGGCGCGCCCCAGGTGGTCTTCACCGACCCCCAGATCTGCTCGGTCGGCCGGACCGAGGCCGCCGCCCGGGACGCGGGCTTCCGGATCCGGACCGTGGAGTACGACCTGGGCTCGGTGTCGGGCGCGTACCTGCTCGGCGACGGCTACCGGGGGCGGGCCAAGGCCGTGGTGGACGAGGACCGCCGGGTGCTGCTGGGGGTGACGTTCGCCGGGCCGGGCGTGGCCGAGCTGCTGCACGCGGCGACGATCGCGGTCACGGGCGAGGTGCCGCTGGAGCGGCTGTGGCACGCCGTGCCGTCGTTCCCGACCGTCAGCGAGATCTGGCTGCGGCTGCTGGAGACGTACGGGCTCTGACGGCCGGCGCCGCCGGTGTGAGAAGGGCCGGAGGCGAGAGGTGACGCGGAGGGGCGGGCCGCCCCGTCAGAGGTGCGGCCCGCCCCCGGGCACGCCGGGCGTGGACATCTTCTACCGGGCCCGGTCCTCGTCGTCCTCGTTGTAGTACTCGGTCGGGTCGGGTTTCGCCGGGACGTGCACCGTGGCGCTTCCGCTCTGCTGAGCCGGGTGCGCGGACACGGCGGCGGCGACGGCGCCCGAGACGGTGAGGACTCCGGCCACCACGGCGGCGGCGACGAGCAGGTGCTTCAGCATCGTGGATCACTCCGTGGGTGTTCGATGGTCCGGATGGTCCGGACCGGACGGAGCGTCGACTGGGTTCCCGGGAATCGCCCATGCGGCGCGGAACACCTCTCAACGTAGCCAGAGGCTCGCGGCGGGGTCGCCCGCGCGGCGGCAAAGCCTCGCCCATGGCGGCCGTCCCCTCGTTCGGGCGAACCTCCCCGGCGGGTCAGGCTTCCCGCGCGGCCCGCCGCGATCCACGAACCCGCGACGATGCGTTGACTCAGCAGGACTTGCCGGACGACGGGCTCTTCCTCTCGCCGTCCGCCGACCGGCGGTTCCCGGCGACGCGGCGGCCCGCCCACACCAGGATCATCACCGCGGCCAGGCCGAGCAGGATGTTGGTGCCCGTCCCGACGTACTGCTCCACCCGCGACCAGTTGTCGCCCAGCAGGTAGCCCGCCACCACGAGCAGGGTGTTCCAGACGAGGCTGCCGAGCGCGGTCAGCGCGCAGAACGTGGCCAGCGGCATGCGCTCCAGGCCGGCCGGGACGGAGATGAGGCTGCGGATGACCGGCACCATCCGCCCGAACAGGACCGTCCTGCGGCCGTGCCGGTCGAACCAGTCCTCGGCCTTCTCCACGTCCGACGGCTTGACCAGCGGCACCCTGCCGGCCAGGGCGTGGATGCGCTCGCGCCCGAGCAGCGCGCCCAGCCCGTACAGGGCCAGCGCCCCCGCCACCGCGCCGAGCGTCGTCCAGACCAGCACCTCCCACAGCGCCATCCGGCCCTTGCCCGCCGAGAAGCCCGCCAGCGGCAGGATCACCTCGCTCGGCAGCGGCGGGAACACGTGCTCCAGCGCCACGACCAGCCCGGCGCCCGGAGCGCCGAGCGCGTCCATGATCCCCATGGCCCAGCCGGCGATCCCGCCGGGGTCGGGGGACGTCCCGGTGGGCGCCACGGTCGCGGAGGTCATCGATCCGGCTCCTCGTCTGTCGTCGGCGGTGTCCGGAAGATCCTCTAGCCGGTGCGGCCGGGGGTATGCGTGACCGGGCGCCAGGAATGGACGCGGCCACGGCGGGAACATGATCGTCGTGAGCCCCCCGCCCATCGACGCCGCCGCGCTGGAGAGCCGCGTCCGCCGGCGGCTCGCGGAGGCGGGATTCGCCGTGGAACGCCACGACGCGGACGGCGACGGCGGGCTGCGGGTGTGGCACGAGCCGGGCCGCGGCGTGGTCGTCTCGTGGGAGCCGGACGCGGCGCCCGGCGAGGAGCATGCGGCGCGTTACCGGCTGATCCGGGGCGCCGTGCGGCTCGCGTTACGGACCATCCTGGCCGAGGCCGGCTACCACGTGCGCGAGGACGGCGGCCGGATGATCGTCACACCCCGCGACCAGCCCTGACCCGGGCGGCCCAGGGGGCGCTCAGTCCGGTCACGCGGTCACGGGGCGGTCGGCCTCGTCGAGGCGGGCCGGACGGCCAGGGCGGTCGGCTTTGTCGAGGGACGGCCGGGCCGGACGGCCAGGGCGGTCGGCCTCGTCGAGAGACGGCCGGGCCGGACGGCCAGGGCGGTCGGGTGGTCAGGGGGCGGTCAGTGCCGCGTCGATGGCCGCGGCCTGGCGCTCCAGCCACGCCTCGCGCCTCTTGATCTTGTCGCCGACGCCCTCCTCCCACATGCGCGCCCAGCCGCCGCCCCGCTCCTCGGCGATCTGCTTCATGGAGAACCACGCCCGCCGGGTACGCAGCACGGCGACCTCGACGAGGCGGGAGCGGTCGGCGTCCGTCATCCCGTAGGCGTCGGCGACGATGCGGCAGCGGCGCGGCACGTCCACCTCGCGCAGCGGCGGGTCGGCGTCGGCGGGGTCGCCCAGCGGCGCCCAGTAGAGCATCACGTTCAGCGCCTCCTCCACCCTGGCGACCGGTTTCGCCATGTCGAAGTCGATCAACGCGGCCGCCTCGCCGGCGCGGAACACGATGTTGTCCGGCGTGTAGTCCATGTGCCCGACCAGCTCGGCCGGGTACGGGGGCTTGGGCGGCATGCCCGGCGGCTCCGCCATCTCGTAGCCCGGCCGCACCCCGTCGGGCACGACGAAGCCCGCGACGGCGTCGTCGTAGTCGCGCACGAGGCGCCCGACGGAGGCCAGCCGTCCCTCGTCGGCGACCCACGCCGGCCTCGGCCGCCCGGCGACCTCGCCGGGGACGAAGGTCAGCACCTCCCGCCCGGCCGCGTCGATGCCGAGGAACCGCGGGGAGCCCGCGAACCCGACGTCCTCCAGGTGGCGCAGCAGCGCGTGGACGAGCGGTGCGTTGGGGCCGACCGGACGGCGTACCGTGTCGCCGACCCGTACGACGCCCTCGGTGACGTCCCCGCCGGCGAGCGGGATCTCGGGTCCGGGGTCGCGTGGTTCGGCGTACGTGCGCGAGGTCATGTCCTGCTCCAGGGTCGAGGTCCGGCGGCTCGGCCCGCCGCGGGCAAGATCCCGATCTTACGACGCGGCATGCGGCGGGTCCCTGGCGTGAGGCCGGTGAGGACAGGGCGCGGGGCGGCTCCCGGAGCAGGGCGGCTCCCGGAGCAGGGCGGATCCCGGAGCAGGGCGGGTCAGGACAGGGCGCGGGCGTTCCAGGCGCGGATCGTGGCGTGGCAGGGCTCCCAGGCGCGCCACACGTCGCGGCCCCACTCCCGGACGAGGCGCCGGTGCTCGGCCGGGTCCCGGGCGGCCAGCACGTCGGCGACGGTCATCAGGCCGTGCAGCCGCGGCGGCCGCAGCGGGTGGAAGTAGTCCGGGCGGCCGGCCATCATCCGCTTGTGCAGCGCCGGGCCCTCACGCGGGTCGGCGCCGTCCTCGACGAACAGGCACAGCGTCATCAGGCACAACGCCATGCGCTGGACCTCCCGGCGGCCGTCGCCCCCGGGGTGCTGGGCGACGTACGCGTCCACCACGAGCTGGTGGACGGGGCGATACTCCGCGATGCCGTACGAGCGGGCCAGCAGCTCTCCGTAGCGCTCCCAGCACTCCGCCGACGCACCGTATCCGTCGGGCCGCACCCCTCCCCCGGCCGGGGCCTCCAGCCCGCACCCGGGACAGATCACCGCGCTCACCCTCGTGCCCTCCTCCGGTCACCACGACGTCCCGGCGCGCCACCGTCTTCCGGCCCGCCACCGGCTTCCGGCCCGGCGCCGCGCCTGACGAGACGTTACGGCCTCACGCGACGTGAGGGTCGAACCGCCGCCGCAGCCGGGGACACGCACTTCTGATCTTGGAGGCGGGACGATAGGTTGATCCACGGTGTGCCGGGAAGGCTGGTCGGCGGTCCTGTCGTCATGCCCCGGGAGAGCCGCCATGCGTGCCCGTGACCTCGTCGCCGACTTCCCCACCGTGGGCCTCGACACCCCGGTGGCCGACGCCGCCCGGCTGCTGGCCGAGCACGACCTGCCGGGCCTGATCGTGGTGGACGAGCGCGGGCTCCCCGCCGGGATCCTGCCCGGCACCCAGGTGCTGCGGCTGGCCGTTCCGGGTTACTGCCTCGACGATCCGGCGCTGGCGCGGGTGGTGGACGAGGCGCACGCCGACGTGTTCATGCGCTCGATCTCCGGCCGTACGGTACGCGAGGCGATGCCGCCCCGCCCGCGCGAGCTGCCGGTCGCCGACCCGGACGCGACGGTGCTGGAGCTGGCCGCGCTGATGGCGCGCACCCACAGCCCGCTCGTGGCCGTGGTCGACGCGGGCGGGCTGCGGGGCGCCGTGACGCTCCAGGCGCTGGTGGACCGGCTGGTCGAGCAGTGACGCTCACCGCGTGGCTGGCGGTCGCCGCCTTCCTCGGCGCGTACGCGCTGATCGCGACGGAGAAGGTGCACCGCGTCGCCGCGGCGCTGGGCGGGGCGGCGATCATGCTGGTGATCCACGCCACCGCCGCCGGGCCGGCGTTCTTCTCCGAGCGCACCGGCATCGACTGGAACGTCGTCTTCCTGCTGCTCGGCATGATGATCATCGTGGGGGTGCTGAAGCGGACCGGCGTGTTCGAGTACCTCGCCATCTGGGCCGCCAAGCGCGCCCGGGGCCGGCCGTACCGGCTCATGGTGCTGCTCGTGGTGATCACCGCGTCGGCGTCGGCGCTGCTCGACAACGTGACGACCGTGCTGCTCGTCGCGCCCGTGACGTTTCTGGTGTGCGAGCGGCTGGCGCTGCCGGTGGCGCCGTACCTCATCGCCGAGGCCATGGCCTCCAACATCGGCGGCACCGCAACGCTCGTCGGCGACCCGCCGAACATCATCATCGCCAGCCGGGCCGGCCTGACCTTCAACGACTTCCTCGTCCACCTGACGCCGCTGGTCGTGGTGCTGGTGGCGGCGTTCGCGCTGCTGTGCCGGGTGCTGTTCCGCGACGCGTTCCGCTACGACCCCGGCCGGGCCGCCGAGATCATGGCGCTGAACGAGCGGGAGGCCATCGCCGACCGGCGGCTGCTGTGGCAGAGCCTGACCGTGCTGGCGCTGGTCATGGCGGCGTTCGTGCTGCACCCGGTGCTGCACTACGAGCCCTCGGTCGTGGCGCTGCTGGGCGCCGGGGCGCTGGTCGCCCTCACGGAGATCACCACGGAGGAGGCGATCGCCGAGGTCGAGTGGCCGACGCTGGTGTTCTTCGCCGGGTTGTTCGTCATGGTCGGCGCGCTGGTCCACACCGGTGTCATCGGCGAGGTGGCGCGGGCCGCGGCCGGCGCGGCCGAGGGGCGGCCGGAGGCCACCGTGATGGCGATGCTGTGGGGCTCGGCCGGGCTGTCGGCCATCGTGGACAACATCCCGTACGTCGCCACCATGAGCCCCATCGTCGAGCAGCTCGTGCAGGCCGCCGGGGGCGGCGAGCACGCGCGGGCGCTGTGGTGGGCGCTCGCGCTCGGCGCCGACCTCGGCGGGAACGCCACGGCGGTCGGCGCGGCGGCCAACGTCGTGGTGATCGGCATCGCCGCCCGCAACGGGACTCCGATCAGCTTCTGGGGGTTCACCCGGTACGGCCTGGTCGCGACGGTCACCACGGTCGCGCTGGCGACGCCGTACCTGTGGCTGCGCTACCTGCTCTGACGCCCGGCGGGTCCGCTCAGCCGGCGGCGCGGTGCCGCTCGTAGAGCTGGCCGAGGCGGTCGATGCGCCAGAGCTGGCCGAGCACCACGAGCGTGGCGCCGAAGACCGTCGGCCAGACCTGCAGCGCGACGAGCCCCCAGACCAGCAGGGCGAACCCGGTGACGCCGACGGCGACCAGCAGCCGCTGCACCCTGCGGTGGTCGCCGTCGACGAGTGACCGGTCGTACAGCCACAGCTTCTCGCCGTAGATGCCCTTGGCGGCCCAGCTCTCGGGACGCTCGACGGCGGGGAAGACGTGCGGGTTGGCCACCAGCCACACGACGACCAGCGCCACCCCGGCCAGGCACCACCAGCCGACCCACGCCCGGCTCCAGACGGCCAGGATCATGAGCGGGATGGCCGCGAACCGGGTCCAGACGCTCCACGGGTTGGCGTGGCGCTTCCACGCCTCGTCGGTCATGCCGGCGGCGGCGGCGTATCTCTTCAGCACGCTCATGCGGTGAGCCCCCTCGCCAGCGCGTCGATGGTGGCGTCCAGCACCTGCTCGTAGTCGGCGCCGAACCGGTCGCGGTTGACGACGACGAGCCCGGCCGTGCGGACGACGCCCACGAGGATCTCGGGCGGCACGCCGGGAACGATCACGCCGTCGGCCTGGCCCTGGGCGAAGTAGCGGATCAGCGGCTGCACCAGGTGCGGGGTGACGCGGGCGATCTCCTCGGGCCCCACCCGGCGGGCGACCGCCGCCAGCTCGTCGGGGTGGGTGAGCAGGCGCCGGTAGAACGGATCGCCGGTCAGCACCTCGGTCGCCGCCCGCATGAGCGCGGCCAGCGCCTCGGTGCTGGGCGGCCGGCTCAGCGCCTCGGCCAGCCGCCTGCCGACGAGCGGCGCCCTGCGGATCATCACGTCCTTGTAGAGGGCCTCCTTCGAGTCGTAGAACGCGTAGAAGCTGCCCTTGGCGATGCCGGAGGGCGCGACGAGCTCCTCCAGCGACGTCTTCTTCAGCCCCTGGGTCGCGAAGAGCTGCTCCGCGGTGTCGAGGAGGGAGGCGGTGATGCGTTCCCTGTCCTCGGCGGTGAAGGCCACAGCCATGCTGTCCACCTATGACCGGATCGGATATTGGGTCATAGCCTAACACCAGCTCGCCCCCCAGAACCCGAAAAATCATGTGAAAGGAGGGTTGAGGGCATGACATGCGGGCATGGCACGACATTCCTGCACGTCAACCACAAGGAGGGGCCTAGTGCTCACCCTGACAGAAAACGCTGCCCAGGCCATCCGCGACCTCACGGCGTCCACGCCCGAGCCGTCGCAGAGCGGCGTCCGCATCGCGTCGCAGGGGCAGGACACGGGCACGCTCACCCTTTCGCTGGCCAGCCAGCCGGAGCCGACCGACGCCGTCGTCGAGGAGCAGGGGGCGCGCGTCTATCTCGACCCGGTCGCGGCGACCGTGCTCGACGACAAGTCGCTGGACGCGGGGGCCGACGAGAAGGGCGCCGTGTCGTTCCTGGTGACCGACCAGACCACCACCTGACCTCGCACGGGTCCGGCCGCGCCCGGACCCGCCCACCGGCCCGGTACGTTCACCCGTACCGGGCCGGCGGCGTTCCGGGACCAGAAGCCGGAGACGTCCCGGGACCAGGAGCCCGAGACGTCCCGGGACCAGGAGCCCGAGGCGGACGGGGTCAGGCGCCGGAGAGGAGCTTGTGGACGTAGCGGAGCTGCTCCTCGCGCTGGAAGCCCTGGCCGCCCTCGTGCCCGTTCCACGCCCAGACCGTGATCTCCTTGGGCCCCTGCCAGTGGTTGTAGGCGGCGAAGACCGTGGACGGCGGGCAGACGTCGTCCATCAGCGCCACCGAGTACAGGGCGGGGACCTGGCCGCGGGCGGCGAAGTGCAGGCCGTCGAAGTAGCCCAGGGTGCGGAAGACCTGCTCCTCGTCGCCGCGGCGACTGGCGAGGAAGCGCACGATCTCCTGGTACGGGTCGCGGTCGGTGATCTCGACGGCCCGGCGGAAGTGGGTCAGGAACGGCACGTCGATGAGCGCCCCCGCGACCGACGGGCACAGGGCGGCCGTGGCCTGGGCGATGCCGCCGCCCTGGCTGCCGCCCGAGACGATGATCCGGTCCGCGTCCACGGCCGGGTGCGTGGCGGCCGCCTCGACGGCGCGCACGGCGTCGGTGAAGACCCGCCGGTAGTAGTACTCCTCCGGGTCGAGGATGCCCTTGGTCATCATGCCGGGGGCGTGCGGGTGCGTGGCGCCGTGGGGGTCGCCGGTGGCGCCCGGGTGCCCGACGCTGGCGCCGCCGTGGCCGCGGGTCTCCATGACGAACACCGCGTACCCGGCGGCCGGCCACATGAGGTGGTCGTGCGGGAAGCCGCGCCCGCCGCTGTAGCCGATGTAGTGCATCACGCAGGGAAGCGGGCCCTCCGCGTCGCGCGGGGTGATGAACCAGCCGCTGATCCGGTGGCCGCCCCAGCCGGCGAACGACACGTCGTACACGTCCACGGAGGCGAACGGCAGGTCGTAGCGCGTGAACTCCGGCGCGAGGTCGAAGCCGCGGGCCTCCTCCAGCGTGCGCGTCCAGAAGTCCGCGAAGTCGGCGGGCTCGTCGCGCTCGGGGCGATACGTGCGGAGCTGCTCAAGCGGCAGGTCGAACAGGGCCACGAAGATCTCCAACCTGGGGACCAGGGAACAGGGGCGAGGCCATTTCACCGCATCCGGCCAGGTAAGCGCTATCCCGGAGGCGGGAAAAGCGTTCCCGAGCCCTTCCCGGGTAGGTGCGACGGAATGAACGATCACCTGGTCAAGATCGCGCACCCCCGCCTCCACCCCGGCCTGGCCATGGAGGCGCCGGTCGACCCGAGCGACTTCCTGCTGCTGTTCACCGACGACACCGAGGCGCGGGCGCGGCTCGTGCGCGACGACACGGAACGGCCGGTGCTGCGGGTCGGCGCCCGGATGCGGCTGGACGGGACGGTGGTCGACGAGGAGCTCTGGACGGTGCGCGAGCTGGTGCGGCGGCCGGGCCTGACCGTCATCCGGCTGGGCGACGCCCTGACGTGATCCGGCGCCAGGCCGCCGGCGCCCTGACCTGACCCGGCGCCAGGCCCCCGGCGCCCTGCATGACCCCGGCGCCAGCCCTCCGGCGTCCCGGGTCACTCGACGACGAGCTCGACCGGGATGTTGCCGCGGGTCGCGTTGGAGTACGGGCACACCTGGTGGGCGGCCTCCACCAGGGCGCGCCCCTCCTCCCCCTGGAGGTGGTCGGGCAGCTCGACCCGGAGCACGACCGACAGGGCGAAGCCGCCGTCGCCGTCCGGGCCGATGCCGACCTCCGCGGTGACGGACGCCTCCGACACGTCGGCCTTGGCCCGCCTGGCCACGACTCCGAGCGCGCTGGCGAAGCAGGCGGCGTAGCCGGCGGCGAAGAGCTGCTCGGGGTTGGTGCCGGTGCCGGTGCCGCCCATCTCCTTGGGCGGGGCGAGGGCCACGTCGAGCCTGCCGTCGGAGGTGACGGCACGGCCGTCGCGGCCGGTGGCGGTGGCGATCGCGGTGTAGAGGACGCTCATGGCTGCGCTCCTTTTCGGTTGAGGACAACTCGATTGTGCACAATTGAATTGATGCCAGTCAAATCGGATAGCATGGGGGCATGAACGCCCTCCGCCTCGACGACCAGGTGTGCTTCGCCGTGCACGCCGCCTCACGCGCCCTCGACGCGGTCTACCGGCGCGAGCTGGCGGCGCTCGGGCTGACCTACCCGCAGTACCTCGTGATGCTGGTGCTGTGGGAGCGGGGCCAGGTGTCGGTCAAGGACCTCGGCGTCGCGCTGCGGCTCGACTCCGGCACGCTGTCGCCGCTGCTCAAGCGCCTGGAGGCGGCCGGGCTCGTGCGCCGCGAGCGCGACCCGGGCGACGAGCGATCGGTGCTGGTACGGCTGACGCCGGAGGGGGCGCTGCTGCGGGAGCGGGCCGAGCCGCTGCCCCGGCGCATCATGGAGGCGTCCGGGATGGGGCCGGAGGAGCTGGCCGACCTGCACCGGACCCTGGGCCGCCTGACCCGCTCCCTCACCGAGTCGGCCACCCGCCCCTGACCCGCTGCTCTCTCACGGCGTCGGCCATCCGCCCCCTGACCCGCTTCCTCAGGGAGCCGCCCACCCATCCCTGACCCGCTTCCTCACGGAGCCGCCCACCCATCCCTGACCCGCTTCCTCACGGAGCCGCCCACCCATCCCTGACCCGCTCGCCCGCCGGAGTCGGCCACCCATCCCTGACCCGCTCGCCCGCCAGAGTCGGCCACCCGCTCCCTGACCCGCTCGCCCGCCCGAGTCGGCCATCCGTCCCTGACCGGCACGCGATCAGAGGGGCGGTCAGCGGGTGTCCGGCCTGGTGGAGGGGGCGGCGCAGTGGCCCGCCTTGACCCCGGACACCTTCCAGCCGGCGTCCGGGAACGGCGACATGAAGTGCGTCAGCAGGTCCACCGCGTAGTCCGGCACCTGGCCGCCCGGGTCGAGCAGCGACACCATCTGCGGCCCGTCCGCGCCGCGCAGCGTGATGGAGTCGCCCTCGCGCCCTGCCGCGAACCCCGGCCGGGCGTCCACCGTCAGGCACGCCAGCCGCACCCCGGCGGCGCTGATCGACTGCCGGGCGCCGATGCGCCGCATCCGCTGGTCGTAGCGGCGCAGCGCCAGGGAGGTGGCGCGGCCCAGCCGCACCGAGTCGTGGAAGACGTCGGCGCCGACCTTGCGGCTCAGCCGCACGTCCAGCCGTACGTCGGGCCGCAGGTCCACGCCCTTGGCCGCGATGTCCAGCCGGTCGTATGCGCCCTCGAAGCCCGGCGCGAGGTAACCGGCCGCGGCCGGCGCCTTCAGCCCGAACGGCACCCTGCCCGGCCGCACCCGCAGCCACGACACGCGGCGCGCCGCGATCGAGACGTCCTCGACCGCGCTGCGCTCCAGCCCGAACTCGCCGCTGACCCGGTAGGACAGGAAGCCGGTCGTGTACGGGACGTCCTTGGCGACGGCGAGGCGCTGGCGGGCGACCGGGTCGATGGTCAGCCCGGCGCGCACCGCGAGCCGTCCGGTGGGCACGGGCCTGGACATGAGGTCGGCGCCCTGACCGCCGGGCCCGGGGCGGATGGTGGTGTCGGCGGCCAGGTCGGTGACGGAGAGCGCCACGCCGCCGAGCCGCCCGCTCGGGTCAACGAGCCCGCCCTCCACGGCCAGCCGCCCGTCGAGGCCGTTCAACTCCTTGCCCGCGGCACGGCCCGTCTTCCCGACCGCGTCCTGTCCTGTCCCGCCCCCGGGGGCGGGGACGGCCTTGTAGGTCAGGGCGGGGACGCGCAGGGCGCCGCCGGACGCGTCGGTGTCCAGCCCGAAGACGGCCGGAACGTCGCCCAGCTCCAGCTCGCCGCTGCCCGCCCCCGGCACGGTGACCGCCGCGCTGAGCCTCCTGACCGGCGCGGAGTCGGTGACCCGGACGCGGGTGCGCGCCCCGTACGTGCCCTGGACGTCCAGCGCCGCGGGCACCGGGTCGACCGCCAGCCGCCCGCGCACGCCGCCCGCCTCGGCGTGGACGGTGAGCGACCCCAGCGTCACGGCCGGACGCACCCGGTACGCGGCGCGTACGACGCCGTGCCCGCCCACCTCGAACGGCCCGATCGCCATGCTCGTCACGGTGCGCGGCAGGCCGGTGAGCGTGGCGCGCGCCTGCACCGGGACGGGCGCGAGGACGGAGCTGGCGAGGTAGACGTCGAGGCCGCCGCCCCGCGGCCGGAAGCCGTCGAACGTGACCGCCCTCCGCGCCGGGTCCAGGGTGACGCGATCCGGCAGCCCGTTCAGGTCCACGTACGCCTGGACGCCGAAGCAGCCGCGCCCGGCGACGCAGAACGCCCCCTCCTGGCAGCCGGGCGTTCCGGGGTCGCAACGGCCGTCGACCAGCGAGACGCCGCCGCTCACGGCGGGGGCGGCGGCCATGCCGCGCAGAGCGCCCGCCTTGCCCGCCCAGGCCCGCGCCCGCAGGTCCAGCCCGGCGCCGGCGCCCTCCTTCGTCCGCGCGCCCTTCCCCGTGCGCGTGCCTGTCCCCGTGCCTGTCCCCGTGGCCTTTCCTGCCCCCGTGCCCGTGCCCGTTTCGGCGCCGCCGGTGTTGTCGCGGGAGTCGGCCGGGCCGCCGGTGTAGGTGATCACCCCGTTCGCGGACGTGACGGACAGCCGTCCCGGCAGGGGGCCGACGTGTCCCAGCAGCCCGAACCGCAGGTCGCCCCGCGTGACGTCGGCGTCGAGCGCCAGCCGCTGCCGCGCCGCCCCCAGCCCGGCCGTGAAGCCCGCCTCCTCCGGGGTGAAGTCCACGCTCCTCAGGCCCGTGACGCGCACGCTCGCGTCCAGGTCGCCGGTGGCCTCGTCGTAGTGGGCCGCCAGGTGCGGTCCCGTGGGCACGCGGACGCCGTCGTGGTTGGCGAAGGCCAGCTCCGCCGACCCCACCGGCCCCGACAGGCCACGGAACCGGTACGCCCCGGGAGCCCAGGAGGCGTCGAAGCCGGCCGGCACGCCGGTGACGCGGGCGGAGGCCCTGACGTACCGGCCGTCCACCTGGGCGCGCGCCAGCGCCGCGACGGAGGCTACGGGCCGGTCGGACGTCCAGGTGAGGGTGCGGTCCGCGGTGTCGGCCACCAGCCGCACGCGCCGCCCCGCGCCCGAGATCTCCGCCCGCACGTCGTCGCCCTTGCCGCCGTCGCTCACGGCCCCGGAGGCGGGGGCGGCGGCTCCCTTCGAGGCGTCGGCCCCGGATGTCCCGGGGGCGGCCGGTCCTCTGGCGGCGTACAACAGGACCCGGGGCAGCAGGGAGCTCCCCGTGACCTCGACCTCGGACCTCTCCCCCAGCGTCCACGACGCCGCCACCTCTCCGCGCATCCCGAACACGGTGGCGTCGAGGGTCGGGCCCTGCTTCAGGTCCGTGTACGCGACCCGGGCCTCGCGGATCACGCCCGTCCCCCGGTAGACGGCCTTGCGGGCGGCCGGTGCGAGGGTCACGTCCACGTCGCCGGGGGTGTTGGACAGCTCCATGCGGGCCAGGCGTGTGCCGTCGAGGCTCGCCGCGGCGACGAACGACCGTCCCGGGGCGCCCTTCAGGCTGGCGCGGGGCGTGGCCCCGTACGTCACGTCGAGCCCGGACACCCCGGTCAGCAGCGCCGAGACGCCCAGCGCGGCCCCGTTCTTGATCATGGTGACGTGACCGCCGCGCGGGCTGGAGACCGCGCCGCCGCCCCGCTGGAGCACCACGGCGAGCCTGCCGATCGCCGAAGCCGACGTCTCGGTGACCCGGCGCGCGGCCGGGTCGGTCTCCAGGCGCACCTTGGCCGGCAGCCCGGCCAGCTCGGCCCGCAGCACGGTCTCGGCGGCGTCCCGGTCGAAGCAGACCAGCTCGGCCGAGCCCGCCCGGCCCCCGCCGGACGTCACCTCCAGCGTGTGGCGTCCCTGGTCGGTGTCGTACGAGGCCGACAGCGCCCGCGGGACGTCGCGCAGCTCCGCGCTCATCGCCCGGGAGAGGCGGCCGTCGCGGTAGGAGTAGCTGCGCAGCTCGGCCCGCCCGGCCGGGCTCGACCCGGAGAAGCGCAGCCGGGCGGCCCCGTCACGCCGGGCCAGCTCGACCCGGGCGCGGGTCGGCATGCGGTCGAGCACCGCGCGGACGTACCTGCCGCCGTCCACGGCCACGGCGTCCACCCGGGCGGGGGCGGACGCGGAGACCTCCAGCGCGGGAGTGCCGAGCGCGGCGTCCACGGTGAGGCGGCCGGTCGCGGGCGTCTGGGTGAGGCTCACCGCGGTACGACCGGTGAGACCGGCGATGACGGCCGCGGACGCGCCCGGGTCCGTCCGCCTGACCTCGGCCCGTACCTGCTTGCCGGACAGGTCCACCGTGAACGTCCCGCGGTCGGCCGCCGACAGGGACGCCCCCTTCCGGAGCCCGTCGAACCCGACCGAGACGCGCCCGTCGTACTCCGCCCACACGCGCGCCCTCAGCTTCCCCGCCTTCCCCGCCGTCCCTGCCTTCTCCGGTGCGCCGGGGAGCCGCCGCACGGCGAACGCGAGCCCCACGGCGCCCTCCTGAGGACGGGCGGCGGGCACCAGGTCGGCGGCCAGGTCGGGGAGGCCGTCGCCGGTCACGTCGGCCGCCACGGGCACCGCCACGGGCCGGACGGCCGAGCAGGAGACCGGCACCTCGGCGCTCTCCACGCACAGCCGATACGTCAACCCGGGCGTCGCCTCGGCCGCAGAGCCGGCTCCTCCCGTTCCGCTTCCCACCGCGCCGCCTCCCCCTCCGCCGAGCGCCCCCGTGAGGGTGTCGGCGAGGGCGCGGGACAGGGCGGCCGGCGGGCTCTTCAGCGTCAGGGGACGGGCGTCCTTCGTGTCGGGGAGCACGGACCGCACGTCGGGGCCCTTGGCTCCGACCAGCCGGGACGCCTCACGCTCGACCTCGCTCACCAGCCGCGAACCCGCCGGAACGGTGATCTCCGGCGCGGCGGGGCCGTCGGGCCGGCCTCCGGCCTGGCGGAGGGCGGGCGAGGGCTCCATGGGGACGTTCACGGTGGCGGGAGCGGGCCGGCGGACGGACGGCACCGCCCGCACCTTCGCCCCGGCGACCGCGGCGGAGGCGGAGGCGGAGGAACGCGCCGTCGGGGCGCCGAAGGCGGCGGAGGCGGCGGAATGTCCCGTCCGGGCGGCGCCGGAGACTTGCGCCGCCCGGACGGTACCCCGCATCGGGTGGGGCGCCGCGCCATCCATCGCCGCCGCGCCCGCCGGCCCCGCGGCCGACGCGGGTTCCGCCGCTGGGGAACCCGCCGTCAGTACGGCACCGGCCAAGGACGCGGAGGCGAGCACGCGCGCGAACGCGTGCCGTGGATACCGCGACATCTAACGCTTACCCCCGAAGCGGTCTCAATCATCACATCTCTAACAAGAGTTACGACCCGACCACATTCCCTCACTAGTCGTCAATTCGGATCCGACATGGGGCTCCAGGTAGTGATCATGAATGCGGGTGGCGGGTCAGCGCTCCAGGACCGTGACGCCGAGCGCCTGCGGCAGGTACCGCACCTCGCTGTACACCGAGCGCTTCTTCCCGCCGAGCTTGACCCACCCCTTGTGGATGCCGTACGCGGAGGTGCCGTTGAACCAGGGGCCGCCGCTGTCCCCGCCCTTGGTGACCATCTTGTCCATGGCGACCAGGTCGCATTCCCGGTCGACGCACAGGTTGATCCGGTAGATCTTGGCGCTGGACTTGTAGCCGCTCGTCCGGCCGTAGTTCGACAGGCGCACGCCCTGCACGGCCCAGCGCGTCTCGTCCACGTACCGGGTCTTGCCCTTGTTGTAGTAGAAGGTCTTCGCCGCCGTGTAGCTGCCGCGCGAATACCAGGCCACGTCGCCGTGGCCGCCGCTGTGACGGCCCTTGCGGGTGACGATGGTGTACTCGTTCGTGTCGTGGTTGTGGTAGCGCAGCTTCGAGTCGTCGCTGCAGTGCGACGCCGTGGAGATCCCGGTCGTGCTGCCCTTCTTGACGGTGAACCCTGTGGTGCAGACCGTTTCGGCGCCCGTCGTGTTCAGCAGGCCGCCGCCGCGGAGGTACGCCTGCGGCTGGGACTCCACCTGGTCGGCGACCTCGATGTCGACCTTGATGGCGGGGTTGGCGGTCGCCAGCCGGGCGGGCTGGAGCGCGGCGCGGAAGCGCTCCTTGGCCGCCGGGTCGGTGATCGGCTCCTTCGGCTGCGCCTCGATGGTGACGACGCCGGTCTCGACGTCGTACTCGCCGGCGCTGGTGGCGACGCCGGGGCGGGCGAGGATCTCGTAGTGCGTGGTCCTGAGCGCCTGCCGCAGCTCCTCCTCGGAGTACGGCCGGCCGCCGAAGACCTTCACGGGGTGGCGCACGGTCTTGGCGAGATTCGTCACCGTCGCGGGCGCCTCGCCCTTGAAGGCGATGGAGGCGCTCGAACCGTCCTCGGCGATCACCGCTCCGGCGTAGGTGTCGGGGAAGGAGTCCCGCGCCTCGTTGGCGACCCTGACGAAGTCGTCCTGCCAGCCGTAGCGGGCGATGGCCTCCTCCAGGGTGATGCCCTCCTCGGTGGCGGCCTGCTGGAGGTCCTCCATCTCGGCGGCGTCGACGTCGCCGACGCCGGCCGTGTCCTCCGCCGTCTCCTCCGGGCCGCTCTCCTCGGGCACGTCCGTGGTGCCGTCCTGCGCGACGGCCGCGGGCTTCGGGGTGTCGCCGCGCCCGGCCGCCCCGGACTGCGCGGTGGCGCCGTACGCGACGGAGGGGGCTACGGACATCGCGACGGTGGCCGCGACCGCGACCCCGAGTAACTTCCTGACCACGTGCCGGTCCTTTCTCCATGTCCCTCGTGCGGGACGAAGGCGTCCCTCGTGCGGGACGAACGCGGCAAGATCATCGCAGGTGGCGGTTCACAAACGGTTCACCTCACAGCGTCAGCGATAGTGACATATCGTCCTCTGTCGTGAGATCTACGTCCCGCCGTGAGGTCTGAGTGGAGGTACGCCTCCCCCGCAGCCGCCGTGCCGACCGCCACGCCGTGGAGTGCGGGCCGGAAGCCCGCTCGCTACCGGGCGGCCCGCTGGGGCGCCAGCGCTTCGGCCAGGCGCCGCCACTGCGGCATGGCCGTCCGCCCCGGCTCGACGCCGAGCACCTGGACGCCGACGTGGTCCGCCCCCGCGTCGAGGTGGTCGTGCAGCCTGCGGACGATCGTGTCGAGGTCGCCCCAGTACACCAGGTCGTCGACGAGCCGGTCGCTGCCCCGGCCGCCGTCGAGGTCGGCCTCGGTGTAGCCGAGCCGCAGGAACTTGGCCACGTTGTACGGGGACGTGAAGTACCCGTACAGGTGCTCGCGCGCGATCGCGCGTGCCCTGGCGGGGTCGGTCTCGAACAGGACCGCCTGCTCGACGCCGAGGAACGGCCGCTCCCCCAGCACCTCGCGGGCCTGCGCCGTGTGGCTCACCGTCACGTGGTACGTGTGAGCGCCGTGGGCCCGGTCGCGGGCGAGCTCCAGCATCTTCGGCCCGTACCCGGCCAGCAGCCGCCGCATCGGCGCCCGGGGCAGGGGGTTCGCGCTCGTGGTGGCGTCCATCTCGTCCAGGTAGTCGCTCATCTCCCGTAGCGGCCGGGCCGTGGGGGCGCCGCCGACACCGAGTCCGAGCACGTGCCGGTCGGGGTAGGCGTCGGCGAGGAGCAGCGCCGCGCCCCTGGTCCAGCGCGGCCCGCGCGAGCCGATCCGCGCGATGCCGTTGACGACCGTCATGCGCTCGGTGCTCGCCAGCAGGAACCCGGCGTGCGTCAGCGCCTCGCGCCCGTCGCGCTCCGGGATCCAGATCGCCGGCCAGCCGAGCTCCTCCAGCTCCTGGACGGACTCCCGCATCATGCTCGCCGGCTGGTCCTCGAAGTCGAACGTCCAGACCCCGAAGCGGCCCAGGTCCATCCCGTCGATCGCGCCCATGTCTCCTCCTGCCGAACGGCGACGACGTGGAGCCGGCCTTCGCGGCATCCACATATCGAAGTATCGCAGAAATTCGATATGAACAGTCACATCGCCTCGCGCCCCGGTGTCGCAATCACGACATGGCAGACAAACGGCACCTGAGACACCTGGTGTGCCGATCACCCCATCACCCACTCTCGTGTCCACTGGTTACCGCTACGAGAGGTTTGGCCCCCCATGCACTGGTCCGTCCATGTGACGGTGGCAGGAGTCACCACCGCCGCCCTGCTGAGCTCCCCGTTACCCGCGGCCGCCGCCGAGCCCGCCGGCGAGCCCGCCGACGGGAGCGTCCACCGGGTCACGCTGATCACCGGCGACGTGGTGACCGTCAGGCAGGCCGGACCGGGAAGGCACGCGGTCGAGGTGAAGCCGGGGCCGGGCCGTGAGCGGATGGCGTTCACCACCACCGAGGAGAACGGCGAGCTGCGGGTGCTGCCCAGCGACATCGTCCCCTTCCTGGCGGCCAGGCGGCTGGACCCCGGCCTGTTCTCGGTCACCCGGCTGATCGCCCAGGGGTACGACGACGCGCGGACGGACAAGCTGCCGCTGCTGTTCCTCTACGACGGCGCCGCGCCGAAGAGCGCGACCGGGCCCGAGCTGGAGAGCGTCAACGGCCGGGTCGTCGCCGCCGACAAGCGCACGATCGGCCGGCTGTGGAAGTCGCTCGACGAGCCGCGGGCCACGCTGGCGCAGGGCGTGACGAAGATCTGGCTGGACGCCAAGGTCAAGGCCACGCTCGACCACAGCGTGCCGCAGGTGGGCGCGCCGGAGGCGTGGCAGGCCGGGTTCGACGGCAAGGGCGTCAAGGTCGCCGTGCTGGACACCGGCGTCGACGCCACCCACCCCGACCTGGCCGGACGCGTCAAGCAGACCAAGGTGTTCACCGGCGAGCCGAGCGTGCGGGACGGCAACGGGCACGGCACGCACGTGGCCGCCACCATCGCCGGCGGCGACGGCAGGAAGGGCGTCGCGCCCGGTGCCGAGCTGATGGTCGGCAAGGTGCTCGGCGACGACGGCTCGGGCACCCTGTCCGGCGTCATCGAGGGCATGGAGTGGGCCGCCGCAGAAGGCGCGTCGGTGATCAACATGAGCCTCGGCGGCGGCGCCAGCGACGGCACCGACCCGCTCAGCGTCGCCGTCGACACCCTCACCGAGCGCACCGGCGCCCTGTTCGTGGTCGCGGCGGGCAACGACGGCTCGGCCTACTCCATCGGCACTCCGGGCGCGGCGACGTCGGCGCTGACCGTCGGCGCGGTCGACGGCAAGGACGCGCTCGCGGAGTTCTCCAGCCGGGGCCCGCGCCTGGACGACGCGCCCAAGCCCGACCTCACCGCCCCCGGCGTGGCCATCGTCGCGGCCCGCGCGGCGGGCACCGCCATGGGCGAGCCGGTCGACGAGCGTTACACGGCCGCCTCCGGCACCTCGATGGCCACGCCGCACGTGGCGGGGGCCGCCGCGATCGTCAAGCAGCGCCACCCCGGCTGGACGGCGAAGCAGATCAAGGACGCGCTGATCGGCTCGGCCAAGCCCGTCCCGGGCCAGCGGATCGACGACGCCGGCGCCGGCCGCCTGGACGTGGCCCGCGCGGTGCGCCAGGGCGTGACCGCCACCGGCGTGGTCGACCTCGGCAAGCACCAGCAGGACGAGGGCGCGGCCACGGCCGAGGGCACCATCACCTACACCAACGGCACGGCCACCCCCGTCACGCTGGAGCTGGCCGCCGGCCTCGACAAGGCCGAGCTGAGCGCCCGGACCGTGACGGTCCCGGCGGGCGGCACCGCCGACGTCAAGGTCACGGTGGACCTGGCCGGGCTCTCCTTCGGCCGGTACGGCGGGCTCGTCACCGCCACGGCGGGGGCGGAGCAGGTGCACACCACGCTGGCGCTGACCTGGAAGGGACCGCAGCACACGGTCCGCTTCACCGCCCTCGACGCCGCGGGCAAGCCGACCAGCGCCGACACGCTGTCGATGTTCGGCGCGTCGCAGCAGGACGACCTCTTCACCTGGCTGCCCCAGGAAGGGCTGACCGTGGAGGTGTCCGAGGGCACCTACATGACGCAGTCGCTCAACCTGGGCGGCGGCTGGGGCCGGACGCACCCGCGTGACGGCATGGTCGTCATCCCCGAGCTCAAGGTCGACCGCGACCTGGACGTGGTGCTCGACTTCCGCAGGACCACCCCGGTGACCATCAGGACCAGGGAGCCCGCCGAACAGGTGGGCATCTACACCTACTTCACCCATCGCGCGTTCGGCTCGCGCAAGATCTCCCAGGGCGTCATGAACTTCGACGTCATCGAGGGGCTCAACGTCTCACCGACCCAGCCGGTGCGGGACGGCTCGTTCGAGTTCGCGTCGCGCTGGCAGCTCGTCGCGCCGAAGCTCACCGCCCGCGTGCCCGGTGCGGGGCAGCCGTACCCGATGGGGTTCCTGGGCGGGTCGCCGGGCGTGGAGGGGCGGCACCTGTGGCGGCTCGCCGACGGGGCGGCCGGGTCCAGGGGCAAGGCCGCGGTCATCCGCAGCGAGGACATCGACTGGGCCGACCCGTCCGCGGCCGCGATCAAGGCGGGAGCGGTCGCCGTGATCCTGGTGCTGTCCCCCGACGACGCGTTCGGGCACGACTGGAAGCCGGTCGGCGCCGACCTGCCCATCCCGGCGCTGGTGGTCGCGAACGACGACGGTCAGCGCCTGCTGGAGCGGATGACGAAGGGCGACGCCAAGCTGGAGGTCACCGGGCTGATGAACTCGCCCTACCTCTACGACGTCATGCAGGTCTCCGACGGCCGCGTGCCGGACAGCATCGTGCATGAGGTGAACGACAGCAACACCGCACGCGTTGACACGACATATACCGACAACGGGGGGTTCGCCTGGGCCAAGGAGCAGCGCTTCGGCTGGCGCCCCTGGCAGTCGTACGCGCTCGGCCAGCAGATGGAGACCCAGCGGATCGTGAAGACCCCGCTGCGCCGCGCCGAGTACGTCAGCGCCGACGGCTCCTTCTGGCAGCACCTCGTCAACCACCAGTACGTCTGGGACGAGATGGGCCGGCTGCTCGACGGCATGACCGAGCAGCCGCGCACCTACCGGCCCGGCACGCGGACCGGCGAGAGCTGGCACGCCCCGGTGGTCCGCCCGGCGATCCCCGCCTGGCTCAAGCCCTCCACCCGCGAGGGCGACACGATGGAGATCCGGATTCCCGAGTTCGTGGACTCCTCCGGTCACGTCTCCCGCGCGGGCGTGGACAACGACACCGCGTCGGCCCGGTTGTTCCGCGACGGCACGCTGGTGGCCGAGCGCGACGCCGCCTGGGGCGCGTTCCCCGCCTCGCCGCAGGAGGCCGCCTACCGGCTGGAGCTGTCCACCAGGCGCACCTCGGAGGAGTGGACCACGGCGACCGCGACCGAGACGGCCTGGACGTTCCGCTCCAAGCCGGGCGATCAGGTGCTGCCGCTGCTGCAGGTCGACTATGACGTACGCCCGGAGCGCCCCGGCCTGGTGGGCTTCGCCGTACGGCACCAGGAGGGTGTGAGCGGGGCGCGCGCGAAGGACCTGAAGCTGGAGCTGTCGTACGACGACGGCGCGACGTGGGGCAGGCAGCCGGTGGTCGCGCTCGGCGGCGGACGCTACAGCGCGCTCGTCCTGCGCCCGCACCCGTCGCTGCGGGTCACCGCCACCGACTCGGCCGGCAACACGGTCCGGCAGACGGTGATCAGGGCCTTCTGATCGGTCAGAGCCAGTTCTCGCGGGCGGCGTGCCAGGCCAGTTGCATCCGGGTCTGCGCACCCGCCCGCTCCATCAGGTAGGCGATCCGGCGCTGCACCGTACGCTGCGAGATCTTCAGCTGGGTGGCGATCGACTTGTCCGGAACGCCCGCGACCAGCAGCGACAGCAGGTAGAGGTGGTCGGTGTCGAGCGGACTGCCCGGGCTGGTGAGGCTGACCGGCGTGGCCCGCTCCCACAGGCTCTCGAACAGGGCCTTGAGGGCGTCGAGCAGGCTGCTGGGCCTGATCAGCGCGGCGGTGAGCTGGGTCAGGCCGTCGGTGTGCTGGATGAGCGGGAGCACCCCGAGCTCGCCGTCCGCGATGAGCATCCGCACCGGCAGGGCGGGCAGCGCGCGAGCCTGCTCCCCCAGCGTGATGCCCTCGGCGAGGTTGACCAGCATGCCGGGTTCCTCCAGCAACGCCCCTTCATAGATGACGCGGAAGCCGACGCCGCGCCGCAGCGCCGCGAGCTCCTCGGTGTTCTCCTGCGAGCTCATCGCCACGTGCCCGGCCCGGCACAGGCTGAGCACCTCGTGCCGGGCGCCGTCCTGCAGCAGCCGGAGCTGCTCGCGCAGCGCCGTGCGGCTGGTGATCACCTCGATGAGCTGCGCCGCCTCGCGGCGCCGCGCGTGCGCGAGGTACTCCCCCGTGAGCTGCTCCATGGCATGCCGTGCCCGGTCGACCTCGGCCTGCCGCCGGTGCAGCCGGGGCGCGAGCGCGACGTCGGGCGCGACCGCCGTGAACCGGCCGGGATCTCCCGGCACGGCGCGCGCCAGTCCTTTTGCCAGCAGCGAGCCGAGCGTCTGCCGCGCGACCTCGGCCGCCACGCCCAGCTCCTCGGCCAGGGCGTCGGGCTCGGCCTCGGTGGTCCTGACCAGCAGCCGGTAGGCGGCTTCCTCCTCCGCGCCCAGCCCCGCCGCGCTCAGCACGTGCCGCTCACGACCCGATCCCGATTCACCCGGCCATTGTAGGGAGGAGCCGCCGGGTGATGGCCGGGCCGGTGCCGGCGGATGCGCCGGCCACGGCGGCGACGTGGCCGTCAGGGCGCGTCGCCCCGGTCGAGGGAGTCGATGGTGGCGCGCAGCCACGCCAGCTCCGCCCGGCTGGTGGCCCGGGCGATGCTCAGCAGCCCCTGCCGGAACGGGTCGCCGAACTCCTCGGCCCGCATCGGCCGGTCGCCGTCGTAGAAGAAGCTCGCCGGCTGCTCCAGGAAGGCCAGCCGCCGGCGCAGCACCTCGGCCTGGGCGGCGGGGTCGTCCAGGTGGCGCAGGAAGGCGAGCAGCGTGAACCAGCGGTTCTCGTCGCTGAGGTCGAGCGGATCGGGGTGCCGCAGCCGCCGCTCCAGCTCGCGCTCGCCCGCCTCGGTCAGGTAGAGGACGCGGCGCGGCGCCGCGGCGGCGCCGGGCTCGTCCTTGCGGGTGAGCCACCCGGCGCCGGCCATCCGCTTGATCGCCGGGTAGAGCGTGCCGTCCGCCACCGGGCGGACGTGGCCGGTCAGCGCGGCCACCTTCGTGCGCAGGTCGTAACCGTGCGACGGCCCGTCCTTGAGGAACCCGAGTATCGCCAACTCCAGCATGTGCTCTACTCTACATCGACACCGAGATATCTCGGTTCCGATGTATGAACGCGAGCAGCAGGAGGTCACCCATGCGGGACGCGATCGTCCATCCGAGCGGCGCCCGGATGCGCTGGGTCGAGCTGCCGGGCGCGAGCCCGGCCGTCGTGTACGTCCACGGGCTGGGAGCGGCCTCGGCCCCCTACTACGCGGCGGCGGCCGCCCATCCGCTGCTGAGGGGCCGCCGCTCCCTGCTCGTGGACCTGCTCGGCTTCGGCGTCAGCGACCGGCCCGCCGACTTCGCGTACACACTGGAGGCCCACGCCGACACGCTGGCCGCGGTGCTGCGCGAGGCGGGAGCGGAGGGGGCGTCCCTGGTCGCCCACAGCATGGGCGGCGCGGTGGCCATCGCGCTGGCCGCCCGCCATCCCGGGCTGGCCGGCCGGCTGGTCCTCGTCGACGCCAACCTCGACCCGTACCCTCCCGCGCTCGTCAAGCCGGGCGGCAGCGGCATCGCGAGCTACACGGAGGACGACTTCGTCCGCCACGGCTGGCAGGAGGTCCGCGAGCGGGTGGGGCCGCACTGGTGGGCGACCATGCGGCTGGCCGACCGCCGCGGGCTGCACCGCACGGCGACGAGCCTGGCGAAGGGCACGGACCCGGCCATGCGCGAGCTGCTCGTGTCCCTGCCGATCCCGCGCGCCTACCTGTACCCGCAGGGCGCGGCCCCGGCGGCGGCCGGCGACCTCGCCGCCGCGGGCGTGCGGCTCGTGGAGGTCGCGGACGCGGGCCACAACATCATGCTCGACAACCCTGAGGGCTTCGCCCGCGCGGTCGCCGCGCTGCTGCCCTGACCCCGCCGGCCCCGGCCTCGCGCGTTCAGCGGCGGGACGGAATCAGGGGCGGAATCAGGGACGGGGTCAGGGACGGGAGGCGAGGGAGGCGACGAGGGCGTCCGCCCGGGCGAGGACCTCGGTGAGGGCCGTGCCGGGGTCCGCGGCGCGGGCCACGAGCATGGCGCCCTCGCACAGCGCCCCGAAGACCAGATGCGCCCGCACCGTCACGTCGCCGGGCTCGATCCGGCCGGCTTCCGCCGCGGCGGCGAGCCCCTCGCGCAGCAGCCGCAGCGTGTGCCCGTACTCGATCCGCCGCACCTCGTCCCAGCCCAGCACGGCCGGCCCGTCCAGCAGGACGATCCGCCGCGTCTCCGGCTCGGCGCAGGCCAGCAGGAACGCGCGGGCGCCGCGCCGCACGGCCGCCAGCGGATCCGCACCCTCCCCGCCCTCCCCGCCCTCCCCGCCCTCCGCGATCTCCGCGCTCACGGCGCTCACGGCGCTCTCCGCGCCTCCCACGCTCTCCGCGACGGCCGCGGGGCGGAGGGCGGCCTCGGCGATCACGGTGGTCAGGCGCTCCTGCTGCCGGACGAAGACCGCGCGGAACAGGTCGGCCTTGCCGGCGAAGTGGTGATACACCGCGCCCTTGGTCAGGCCCCCCGCCCGCGCCACGTCGTCGATGGACGTGGCGGTGTACCCGTCGCGTCCGAACAGCAGCCTGGCCGCCTCCACCAGCTCACCGGTGGTGGCCCGCGTCCGCTCGGCCTGCGTGCGCCTGCCCACCCCGCCCCCTTCCGGAAGGTCCGCCCTCCTCGGCGGTCCCCCGCATGCAACCACAGGCGGAGGGAAACCTGTCGAGGCGGGCGCGGGCGGCTGGCTAGCGTTCACCCGTGGACATCTATCTCACGACCGACCGGCTGCTCCTGCGCCGCTTCACCGAGGACGACGCCGACCTGCTGTTCGAGCTGCACAACGATCCCGAGGTGATGCGTCACCTCAACGGCGGCAGGCCGGTCCCGCGCGAGGTGATCACGGGCGAGACCCTGCCGGCGTTCATCCGCTCGGGCTTCTTCGCGGCGATCGAACGCGACACGGGCGAGTTCGTCGGCTGGTTCCACCTGCGGCCCGCCCGTGACGGCGACCCCGCGGAGCCCGAGCTGGGCTACCGGCTGCGCAGGGCGTCATGGCGCAGGGGGTACGCGACGGAGGGCTCGCTGGCGCTGATCGGCAAGGCGTTCGGCGAGCTGGGGGCCCGCCGGGTGTTCGCCCGGACGCTGACCGTGAACCACGCTTCCCGGGCGGTGATGGAGAGGTGCGGCCTGCGCTTCGTCCGGACGGATCTCCAGGACCGGCCGCACCCGGCCGACGGGGCGGAGCACGGCGTGGTCGAGTACGAGATGCTGCGGGCCGAGTGGGAGGCGAGGACGGCGAACGAACCGTGAATTCCGGCGCCGCCGGGTGTCGATCCCGCGAGCTCCCGTTCGTGTGGAGGATGAGAGGACGGCGACGACGCCGGCCACGACAGCGAGGAGAGCACCGATGCGGCAGCAGTACCTGCTCAACCTGTACCAGCCCGACGGCGACCCGCCGCCGCCCGAGGTGCTGGACCCCATCATGAGGGAGCTGGCGGCCGTCGACCGGGAGATGCGGGAGGCGGGCGCGTGGGTGTTCAACGGAGGCCTGCACCCCGCCGGCAGTTCCACCGTGGTCCAGGTGCGCGACGGCGACACACTCCTGACCGACGGCCCGTTCACCGAGGGCAAGGAGCACGTCGGCGGGCTCGTGATCGTCCAGGCCGACGACCTGGACGGCGCGCTGGAGTGGGCGCGCAGGATCTCGGCGGCCAGCGGGCTCCCCGTCGAGGTGCGGCCGTTCAAGGAACTGCCCTGACCGGCGCCGGGCCGCCGCCCGCGCCCGGCGGCCCGGACCGGCACCCGGACGTGGACGTCGAGGGCGTGTTCCGGCGGGAGTACGCCCGGGCGGTGGCCGTGTTGGTCCGGCACTTCGGCGACATCGAGCTGGCCGAGGAGGCCGTACAGGACGCCTTCGCCGTGGCGCTGGAGCGCTGGCCGGCCGAGGGCACGCCGCCGAGCCCGGCGGGGTGGATCATCACGACCGCCCGCAACCGGGCGATCGACCGCCTGCGCCGCGAGTCGTCGCGGGCCGGCCGGCACGCCGCCGCGGCCCTGCTGCACGCCTGGGACGACCCCGGTTCCCCCGTCGAGGAGGGCCCCGTGCACGACGACCGGCTCCGGCTGATCTTCACCTGCTGTCATCCCGCCCTGGCCGTGAACGCCCAGGTGGCCCTGACCCTGCGGCTGCTGGGCGGGCTCGGCACCGCCGAGATCGCCCGCGCGTTCCTGGTGAGCGAGCAGGCCATGGCGCAGCGGCTGGTCCGGGCCAAGGCCAAGATCCGGGACGCGCGGATCCCGTACCGCGTGCCGCGCGAGGCCGACCTGCCCGACCGGCTCCGCTCCGTGCTCGCCGTCATCTACCTGATCTTCACCGAGGGCCACACCGCGGCCGCCGGCGACCGGCTCGTCCGCGACGACCTGTGCGCGGAGGCGGTGCGGCTGGGGCGGCTGCTGGCCGAGCTGATGCCCGACGAGCCCGAGGCGCTCGGGCTGCTCGCGCTGATGCTGCTCGTGGACGCGCGCCGCGCCGCGCGCACCACGCCCGGCGGCGACCTCGTGCCGCTGCCGGAACAGGACCGCACGCTGTGGGACCGGGAGCTGATCGCCGAGGGGCACGCGCTGGTGCGCCGGTGCCTGCGCCGCGGCCGGCCGGGACCGTACCAGATCCAGGCGGCGATCAACGCGGTGCACGGCGACGCGCGCACGGCGGCGGAGACCGACTGGGGGCAGATCGTGCAGTTGTACGACCAGCTCATGGTGGTCGCGCCGTCGCCGGTCGTGGCGCTGAACCGGGCCGTCGCGGTGGCCGAGACCGACGGCCCGCGGGCGGCTCTCGCCCTGGTCGACGGTCTGGACCTGGCCGGTTACCACCTCTTCCACGCCGTCCGCGCCGACCTGCTGAGCCGCCTCGGACGTGACGCGGAGGCGGCGCGGGCGTACGAGGCGGCGATCGCCCGCACCGCCAACGCCGCCGAGCAGGCCTTCCTGCGCCGCGCCGAGCGGAAGGCCCGGCGCGCGGATCAGCGGTAGCCGTCTCGCGCGTACCGGTTCGGCGGAGACTCCATCCCCGTACACCTGGTGTACTGGTCAGACCAGTCGCTAGGGTTCCTCCTATGACGGGATACGACGCGTTGTTCCGCCTGGACGGGCGGCGGGCTGTGGTGATCGGGGCCGGGAGCGGCATCGGGCGGGAGGCGGCGCTGGCCCTGGCCGCGCACGGCGCCGAGGTGGTGTGCGCGGACCGCGACCTGCCCGCCGCCGAGGAGACCGCGGCGCGGGCCGGCGGCCGGGCCCGGCTGCTCGACGTGCTCGACACCGAGGCGGTCCGGGAGGCGGCGGGCGCGGAGCCGGCGGACGTGCTGGTGTTCACCGCCGCCACCAACGTCCGCAAGCGGCTGCTGGACTACTCCGGCGAGGAGTTCGCCCGGGTCGTGGACCTCAACCTGCGGGCCTCGTTCGACGTGGTGCGCGCCTTCGGGGCCGGGATGGTGGAGCGGCGGCGCGGCTCCATCGTCGGCTTCGCGTCGATCCGGGCATCGGTCACCGAGCCGGGGCAGAGCGTCTACTCGGCCACGAAGGCGGGCCTGGTGCAGCTCCTGCGCACCGCCGCCGCCGAGTTCGGCCCGTACGGGGTGCGGGTCAACGCGGTCGCGCCCGGCGTGGTGGAGACGCCGCTGACGCGGCAGATCAAGGAGAGCCCCGCCTGGTACGACGCGTACGCGGCCAAGAGCGCGCTCGGCCGGTGGGCGCGGGCCGAGGAGATGGCCGGGGCGGTGGTGTACCTGGCGAGCGACGCGGCGAGCTTCGTCACCGGGTCCGTGCTGTACGTGGACGGCGGCTGGACGGCCGTGGACGGCCGCTTCGACCCGCCCAACTGAGCCGCTTGGCGGGGCGGGTCGCGACGCGCCCGTACCGGCTGTTAGCGTTCACACACACCAACGGCGCCGGGACGGGGAGCACACCATGGAGCAGCGAGTTCTCGGCCGGACCGGCCGCCGGGTGGGAGTCGTCGGGCTGGGCGCCTGGCAGCTCGGCGCCGACTGGGGCGACGTCCCCGAGGACGACGCCCTGGCCACGCTCACCGCCGCGGCCGACGCCGGGGTGACGTTCGTCGACACCGCCGACGTCTACGGCGACGGGCTGAGCGAGCGCCTGGTCGGCCGCTTCCTCAGGACGCGGCCCGCCGGCGAGGTCACCGTGGCCACCAAGATGGGCCGCCGCGTCCCCCAGGAGCCCGCCGCCTACACACTGGACAACTTCCGCGCCTGGACCGACCGCTCCCGCGCCAACCTCGGCGTGGACGTGCTCGACCTGGTGCAGCTGCACTGCCCGCCCACGCCGGTCTACTCCTCCGACGAGGTGTTCGACGCGCTCGACACGCTGGTCGCCGAGGAGCGGATCGCCGCGTACGGGGTGAGCGTGGAGACCCGCGAGGAGGCGCTGACGGCGATCGCCCGGCCGGGCGTGGCGACCGTGCAGATCATCCTCAACATGCTGCGGCTCGGCCCGCTGGAGGAGGTGCTGCCCGCGGCCCGCGCGGCGGGGGTGGGCGTCATCGCGCGGGTGCCGCTGGCCAGCGGCCTGCTGTCCGGCAAGTACGACGAGCGCACCACGTTCGCCGCGGACGACCATCGCACCTTCAACCGCCGCGGCGAGGCGTTCGACGTCGGCGAGACCTTCTCCGGCGTGGACTTCGCGACCGGGCTGGAGGCGGTGCGGCGGCTCGCGCCGCTGGTGCCGGAGGGGGTGACGATGGCGCAGTTCGCGCTGCGCTGGATCGCCGACCAGCCGGGGGTGAGCGTGGTCATCCCGGGCGCCCGCAACCCGGAGCAGGCCCGCGCCAACGCGGCGGCGGCCGGGCTGGCCCCGCTGCCGCCGGAGTCGCTGCGCGTCGTGCGGGAGGTCTACGACGAGCTGATCGCCCCCGAAGTGGCCGGCCGCTGGTGAGCGCGATGGAGACGGGTTTCGCGGCGGGCGAGGGGCGGTGGCGGGCGCGGCTGGGCACGCTGCGGCAGGTCGTCCGGCAGGAGCTGGTCACCCGCCAGCTCACGGCCCACCTCCCCGGGCGGGCGCCGCTGCGCGTCCTGGACGTGGGGTGCGGGCAGGGGACGCAGACGCTGCGTCTCGCGCGGCGCGGCCACGAGGTGACGGGGCTGGACTCCTCCCCCGCGCTCCTGGCCGACCTCGGCCGCGCCCTGGCGGGCGAGCCGGAGGAGGCGCGGCGCCGCGTGCGGACCGTCCAGGGCGACGTGCGGGACCTCGCGTCGCTGTTCGAGCCGGGGAGCTTCGACGTGGTGCTGTGCCACGGCGTCCTGATGTACTTCGCCGACCCCGAGCCGGTGCTGGACGACCTCGCCCGGCTGCCGGGACCAGGGGGCGTCGTGTCGCTGCTGGTCCGCAACGGTGACGGGCTGGCGATGCGGCCGGGGCTGACGGGCGACTGGGCGGCGGCGTGGCGGGCGTTCGAGGAGCCGTCGTACGGCAACCGCATCGGCGTGACGGCGCGCGCCGACCGTCTGGACGTCCTGACCGCCTCGCTCGCCGGGCGGGGGCTGGACGTGGCCGCGTGGTACGGGGTGCGGGTGTTCACCGACACCGCGCCGGACGAGGCCGAGGTGCCCGGGGAGGCGGAGCTGGCCGCGCTGCTGGCCTGCGAGGAGCGGGCGGGCGCCACCGACCCGTACCGCCGGGTGGCCGCCCTGACCCACGTGCTCGCCGTACGGGCGTGACGGCGCTCGCTCACACGGGCGGGACCAGGACGAAGTAGCGCTCCAGGAGCCGCGGGTCGCCGCGGACCTCCAGCCGGTCGGCGGGGATCCGCCGCCACAGGTAGAGCATGAGGTCCGACGCCGTCCCCGCCAGCTCCACGCCGACCGGGCCGGCGTCGGTGTCAGGACCGACGGTGGCAGAGGCGGTGGCAGAGGCGGCGGTGGCGTCGCTCCCGGCACCGTCGGTGGCGGGCCCCGCCTCGGCGGTCCCCGGCGGGCTCGTGCTCAGATGGAGGTCGTCGGCGTCGAAACGGACCGTCCACACCCCGGAGCCGTCGGTCCGCCGGAAGCGGTACCGCTCCCCCGCGCCCGGGGGCGCCTGCGTCCAGCCGCGCCGGGCCGGCGCCATGATCTGGAAGGTCTGCGTCACGGCGTCGGCGGCCTGCTCGGGGTCCACGGGACCGGCCGCGCCGAGCGCGTTCTCGGCGTCCCACCGGTGCACGGCCGCCTCGATGGCCTGCATCCGCGCCCAGAAGCCGACGTTCCGCTCCGCCGACCAGGTCCACGCGGGCGTGCCGGGGTCGTGCGCCCTGAACGACTCCTCCAGCAGCGCGGCCCCTTCGGCGAACCACTCGAGGAGCCCGCGCGGGATCGGGCCGCGGTTGGGCGCGTTCTCGGGGAGCGGCCAGCCCGTGAGGTCGGCGGGCAACCGGAGGAAGGACAGGTCGCCCAGGTCGGGTAAGCCGGGCAGCCTGTCCTCGATGACGCGGGTCAGCCCCCGGTGCACCCCGCCCAGGTGGACGACCAGGTCCGCCACGGACCAGCCGGGGCAGGACGGCACCAGGGGCGCCTCGTCCATGGCGGCCGCTCGGGACGCCGCGGCGCGGAACGCCGTGATCTCGCGGTGGAAGTGGGCGACATGATCCATGACTCCACTGTTCCCCCGGTCGCCCCGCCCTTGAACCCGCCGGGCCGCCCGTCTCAGGCGGGCCAGGCCGCGAGGGCCAGCTCGGCCGTGGCGGCCAGCTCGGCCGCCGTCGCGCCGTCGCGGGAGCGCTGGGACATGCCCTGGATGATCGTCGCGAAGTAGGCCGCCAGGGCGCGGGGGTCGGCCTCCTCCGGCAGCTCGCCGTCCCGCTGGGCGGCGCGCAGCCGCGCCTCGAAGGTGACCAGGTTGGCGTTGCGCAGCTCGCGCAGGAACGCCGCCACCTCCTCGTCCTCGACGCCCACGTTGGTGGCGGCGCAGATGGTCAGGCACCCGGCGGGGTGCGCCGGGTCGGAGTAGATCGCGGCGGCCTCGCGCAGGATGCGGGCGAACGCGCCCCGCGCGGTGGGCTCCTCCTCCAGCGCCACGCCCATGAACGCGCCGACCGGCGAGCGGCCGTAGGCGGCCACGGCCTCCCTGAACAGGGCCTTCTTGTCGCCGAAGGCGGCGTACAGGCTGCCCGGCCGGATGCCCATCGCCTCGGTCAGTTCGCCGACCGAGGTGGCCTCGTACCCGCGCTGCCAGAACAGCAGCGTGGCGGCGGCGAGCGCCGCGTCGCGGTCGAACCCCCGCGGCCTGCCCCGCGCCGCCCGCCGGCCGGGGGCCGCCCCTGTGCCCGTCGTCATGCCTCCATTGTAGAGCGACCACTCAACAAATCGTGCTAGGTTCTTTCTTGAGCGATTACTCAAGAAATGGAGAGCACCATGAGCAGGAGTCTTGCCGGGAAGGTCGCGCTGGTCACCGGCGGCAGCAGGGGCATCGGCCGGGCCGTCGCGGAGCGGCTGGGCCGGGACGGCGCGGTGGTGGCCGTGGCCTACGCCCGGGACACCGCCTCCGCCGAGGAGGTGGTCGCCCGGATCCGCAAGGACGGCGGCCGGGCGTTCGCGATCCGGGCCGAGCTGGGCCGGCACGGCGACGCGGCGGCGCTGTGGGAGGCGTTCGACGCCGCGGTCGAGGAGTTCGCGCCCGGCGGCGGCGTGGACGTCATCGTCAACAACGCGGCCGTCGCGACCAGCTCCGACCTGGGCGGGCTGAGCGAGGAGGAGTTCGACCGGGTGTTCGCGGTGAACGTGCGGGCGCCGTTCTTCATCGTCAAGGAAGGGCTCGGCCGGCTGCGCGACGGCGGCCGGATCGTCAACGTCTCCAGCGGCGCCGCCCGCATCGCGATGCCCGAGATCATCGCCTACAGCTCCACCAAGGGGGCGCTCGACACGTTCACCCTCAACCTGGCCAAGGCGCTCGGGCCGCGCGGCATCACGGTCAACTCGGTCGCGCCCGGCATCGTGGACACCGACGTCAACGCGAGCTGGCTGCGCGGCGACCCGGAGGCGTGGGAGCGCGCCGCGTCGGTGGCGGCGCTCGGCCGCGTGGGGCGGCCGGACGACATCGCGGACGTCGTCGCGTTCCTCGCCTCCGACGACGCCCGCTGGGTGACGGGCCGCGTCGTGGACGCCACGGGCGGCTCCGGCCTGTGACGTCGCCCGGCCGGACCGGGAAGGAGCGGCCGGGCCCGCTCTCCGGAGGCGGCCCCAGGCGCTCTCCCGGGGCGGCCTCAGGCGGCCGGGGAGAGGGCCTCGTGCCAGCGCGCCGTGTCGGTGTACTGGTGCAGGCGGCTGATCCGGCCGTCGGCGACCTCCCACAGGTGGACGAACTCGGCCTCGTACGCCCGGCCGGTGGAGCGGGCCACGCCCCGGTAGGCGCCCGTGACGACGACGGTGCCGTCGGTGGCCTCGTGCCACGTCTCGGCGTACGGGGCGGTGTCGAACGCGGCGTCGATCGGGCCCCAGATCCCCGCCATCGCCTCCCGCGGGCCGTGGAAGCAGCCGCCGGCGCCGCACGGCAGGCCGGGGGCGGTACGGGCCTCGAACGCGGGATGCAGGATCGCGAGGATCCCGGCTCCGTCACGCGCCTGCGTCGCCTGGTAGAAGCGCTGGACGATCTCGGTGGACCGGCTCATGCCACTCTCCCTTTTTAGATGGTAGATTCTAGAATCAGTCATCTAATATCACGGGAGGCGGCGGGTGGGAAGGCCGGGCAAGTTCACCGAGGACCTGATCCTGGACGCGGCGACGGCGATCACCGCCGAGGAGGGGCCCGCCGCGGCCACCATGGCCGCCATCGCCGGGCGGCTGGGCGCCCCGACCGGCTCGATCTACCATCGCTTCGCCTCGCGCGACCTGCTGATGGCCGCGCTGTGGCTGCGCGGCGTGCGCCGCTTCCAGCACGGCGTGATCGAGGCGCTGGCGGCGGGGGACGTGGAGGCGGCCGCCCTGCACACCCCGCGCTGGTGCCGCGACCACCTGGCCGAGGCCGCGACAGTGCTGCTCCACCGCCGGGAGCTGGTCGCCCGGTGGCCCGGCGAGCTGGCCGGCGAGCTGGAGGGGGTCAACACCGGCCTGTCGGCGGCGCTCGACGTGTGCGCCGCCCGCCTTCCCGGCGTGGGGCGCGAGCGGCTGGTCTTCGCCGTGGTCGACCTGCCCTACGGCGCCGTGCGGCGCCACCTGCTGGCCCGGCAGCCCCCTCCCCCGCTGGTCGACGAGCTGGTGGCCCGCGCCTGCCGGGCCGTGCTGGAGCCCGCGCCGGAGGAGGGGACGACCGCGGAAGGCCCGGTCAGGGGCGGATGATCGCCATGCGGGTGACCGTGAGCTCCTCGATGGCGAAGCGGGGGCCCTCCCGCCCGGCGCCCGAGTCCTTGACGCCCCCGTACGGCATGTTGTCCGCCCGGAACCCCGGCACGTCGTTGACCACCACGCCCCCGGCCTCGATGCGGTCGATCGCCGCGAACGCGGTGGCCAGGGAACGGGTGAAGACCGCGGCGTGCAGCCCGTACCGGGAGGCGTTGACCGCGGCGAAGGCGGCGTCGAGGTCCGGCACGGAGCGCACGCACACGACCGGGCCGAAGATCTCCTCGTCCCACGCGGCGGCCCCGTCCGGCACGTCCGTCAGCACCGTCGGCGCGATGGCCCGGCCGTCGCGGACCCCGCCGGTGACCAGCGTGCCGCCCGACTCCCGCACCCAGCCGAGCACGCGCTCGGTGGCGGCCGGGTCGATCAGCGGCGCCACCCTCGTCTCCGGCGAGCGCGGGTCGCCCGCGACGACGTCCTTGACCCGCTCGGCCAGCAGCGCCACGAACGCCTCGCGCGCCGGCTCCTCCACCAGCACCCGCTGCACCGAGATGCACGCCTGGCCGGAGGCGTAGTAGCCGCCCCGCACCACCGCGTCGGCGGCGGCCTCCAGATCGGCGTCGGCGGCCACCACGAGCGCGGCGTTCGAGCCCAGCTCCAGCAGCACCTTGGTGGGCGCGGCGGCCCGCGCGATGGCGTGGCCGGCGGCGGCCGAGCCGGTGAACGACACCGCGCCGATCCGCCGGTCCTCCACCAGCGTCCGCCCGACCTCGACGTCACCGGTGACCAGCTGCACCCCCGCCGGGGGCAGCCCGCCCGCCGCGCGCAGCAGGTGCACCAGCCAGAGCGTGGCCAGCGGCGTCGCGGGGGCCGGCTTGACGATCACGGGGCAGCCCGCGGCCACCGCGGGAGCGATCTTGTGGGCGGCCAGCAGCAGCGGGTAGTTGAAGCCGGTGATGCCGACCACCACGCCGATCGGCCGCCGCGTCCAGAACCCGACCAGCCCCTCGCCCGAGGGCAGCAGGTCGAGCGGCACCGTCTCGCCGTGCAGCCGGGCCACCTCCTCGGCCGCCGTCGCGAGCGTGACCAGCGTGCGCGCCACCTCCACCCGGCAGTCCACCAGCGGCTTGCCGGTCTCCAGCACGAGCAGCCGCTCGACCTCCTCCCGGCGGGCCGCGAGCGCGTCGTGCGCGCCCATGAGCGCGGCGCGGCGGGCGTGCGAGGGCAGCGCGGCCATGGCGGGCGCCACCGCGAGCGCCTCCTCCACGGCGCGCCGGGCCAGCTCCGGCGTGCCGACCGGCGAGCTCGCCACCACCGAGCCGTCGTAGGGGAAGACGACCTCGCGCGCCTGGTCCGTCTCCACCCATCCGTCGCCCACGGGCAGCCCGGACGGCCACGCCCCGTCGAGTTCGTCCACCGTCACGCCACTCCCCCTAGAGCGCTGGGAAACACGTCGAGGTACGCGGGCGCGCCCTCGCGGCCGGTCGCGGCGAGCATGGCGTGCGCCACGGCCCGGCTGAACACGTCGGCCCCGGCGGCGAGCACGTCCTGCAGCCCGCCGGGGTCCGGCGCGGGCTCGCCGCAGGTGGCCAGCCCGAAGACGGTGTCGCCGTCGACCATGGTGTGGGCCGGCCGGATCGCCCGGGCCAGCCCGTCGTGGGCGACGCCGGCCAGCTTGCCGCACTGCGCCTTGGTCAGGGTCAGATCGGTGGCGACGACGCCGATCGTGGTGTTGAACGAGGTGACGGCGGCCGGCCGCCAGGCGTCGGACTCCGCGGCCGACGGCTCACGCAGCGGCCCGAACTCGCCGGGCAGGCCGTACCGGGTGCCGGACAGGAAGGCGCGGCCCGGGTCGAGCACCGAACCGGCGGCGTTGACCACGGCCAGCGCGGCCACGGTCACCCCCGAGGGCAGCACGGCGCTGGCCGTGCCGACGCCTCCGGCCAGCCCGCCCGCCACGGCGCCGGCGCCCGCGCCGACCGACCCGCTGCGCGCCTCGGCGGCCGAGGCGGCGTCGTAGGCGGCGGCGCCCAGCGCGGCGTCCGGCACGGCGCGGAACCGGCCGCCGCGCCCGAGGTCGTAGATGACGGCGGCGGGCACGATGGGCACGACGCCGCCCTCGACGGGGAAGCCGATCCCGGCGTCGGCCAGCCGCTCCATGACGCCGCAGGTGGCGCTCAGGCCGTACGCGCTGCCTCCGGTGAGCGTGATCGCGTGGACCCGTTCGACGAGGTTGCGCGGGTCGAGCAGCTCGGTCTCGCGGGTGCCCGGCGCGGCGCCGCGCACGTCCACCCCGGCGACCATGCCGCCCGGGGGCGCGAGCACGACGGTCGTGCCGGTGCGGTAGCCGCCGCCGACCCGCTCGGCGTGCCCGACGCGCAGCCCGGCGACGTCCACCAGGGCGTTGGCCCGCCCCGCCTTCACGGCCGCCTCCCGGCGGCGGGCCGCGCGGCTCCCGGAGCCCGGCTCACGAGGCGCTCCCGGTCAGGAAGCGGCGGGCGGCCTCGGCGAAGACGCGGGCGCAGCGCACGATCTCCTCCACCTCGACGTACTCGTCGGCCTGGTGGGCGATCCACTTGCCGCCCGGCCCGTACACCACGGACGGCACGCCGCCCCAGTGCGTCAGGACGGTGCCGTCGGTCGAGCCGGGCACACCCCCGTAGACGGGCTCCTCGCCGGTGACGGCCCGGTGCGCGCCGGCCAGCGCCACGACCACGGGGTCGTCCAGGGGCACCTCGACCGGCGGCCGGTCCACCAGCACCGACACCTCGGCCGCGATCCCGTCATGGGAGGCCAGCTCCCGCACCCGGGCGGCGACGTCCTCGTGCGCCAGCCCGGGGACGGTCCGCACGTCCACGAAGACCGACGCGACCGCCGGGATGACGTTGACCTGCTCCTCGGTGCCCGCCCGCACCACGGTCGGCGTCACGTACACCTCACCCAGGTGCTCGTGCGCGGGATGCGCCGCCTGGAGCTCCTTCTCCAGGGAGCGCAGCCCCACGAGCAGCTCGCCCACGGCCTGGATGGGGTTGCGGCCGTGCTGGGGCATCGCGCCGTGCGCCATCCTGCCGGTGAGGTCCACGCGCAGCCGCAGCGCGCCCTTGGCGACCGCGCAGATCTCGCCCGCCTCCGGCTCGGCCACGATCGCGCCGTCGACGTCGGCGGCCAGCCCCTCGGCGACGAAGTGGTGGGCGCCGATCATCAGGCCCTCCTCGTCGGCCAGCGCGCACACCTTGATCCGTCCGGGGAACGGCCCGGCGAGCTGGAGCGCCCGCGTCGCGTAGAGGGCGGCGGCCAGGCCGGACTTCATGTCGGCGCTGCCCCGGCCCCACAGCTTCCCGTCGCGGATCTCGCCGCCGAACGGGTCCACGGTCCAGCTCGACAGGTCGCCCTCGGTCACCACGTCGGTGTGCCCCTCGAACATGAGGGTCGGCCCGTCACCGCCGCCGCCCTCGACGACGGCCACCACGTTGGGCCGTCCGGGCTCGACCTCGTAGACGCGCGGCTCCCAGCCCCACTCGCGCATCCTGGCCTCGACCAGCTCGGCGGCCGGCCGCTCGCAGCGTCCGCGCGCCGGGTCGTTGGTGCTGGGGATGCGCACCAGCGCCTGGGTGAACTCCACGACTCCCCGGGCGTCGACGTCGATCACAGCAGTCCCTCCAGGGTCGGTACGGCCGCCAGCAGCGCCCGCGTGTACGGATGGCCCGGCGCCTCCCAGACGTCGTCCACCGGGCCGGACTCCACGATCAGCCCGTCGTGGACGACCGCGACGCTCTCGCACAGGTGCCGGACCACGGCCAGGTCGTGCGAGACGAAGACGAGGGTGAGCCCCAGCTCGTCGGCCAGGTCGGCGAGCAGGTTGAGGATCTGGCCGCGTACCGACACGTCGAGGGCGCTGACCGGCTCGTCGGCGACGAGCACCTCGGGGCGGGGGGCGAGCGCGCGGGCGATCGCGATGCGCTGGCGCTGCCCGCCGGAGAACTGGTGCGGGTAGCGGCCGGCCGCCGAGGCGGGCAGGCCGACCGCGTCCAGCAGCTCGGCGACCCGGCCGCCGACGGGCTCGCCGAGCGCCACGAGCGGTTCGGCGACGAGGTCGCGCACCCGCATGCGCGGGTCGAGGGAGCTCATCGGGTCCTGGAAGACGATCTGGAGGCTGCGCCGCAGGAAGCGCAGCGACCGCTCCGGCAGGCCCGCCACCTCCCGGCCGGCGAAGGCGACGGAGCCGCTGGTGGGCCGGTCGAGGGCGCAGATGAGGCGCAGCAGGGTGGACTTGCCCGAGCCCGACTCGCCCACGATGCCGAACCGCTCGCCGCGGTGGACGGTCAGCGAGACGCCCTTGAGCGCGTGCACGGCCTCGCCGGGGCGGGTGAGGGAGGTGCGGGGGCGGCGGTAGACGCGGGTGAGGTCGCGCACCTCGATCAGCGGCTCGCGGACGGGGTCAGCGGCGCCGGCGGTGGCTGGGGCGCCGGCGGTGATGCGCGCGGGGTCAGCGGCGGGGGTGCCAGCATGCGAAGGCATGGCCGTCTCCTCTCGGCTCCGGGCCCGTCAGGTCGGGGTCGGTCAGCGCCGGGGCGGTCGCGCAGGTCTCGGTGGCGTGGGCGCAGCGGTCGCGGAACACGCAGCCCCCGGGGAAGCGTCCGGCGGCGGGCACGGCGCCGGGGATGGTGGCCAGGCGGGTGCCGCGCGGCGCCAGCCGGGAGGCGGCCAGCAGGCCCTCGGTGTAGCGGTGGCGGGGATGCTTGAACACCTCGCGCAGGGGCCCGCTCTCGACGACCCGCCCGCCGTACATGACCAGCACCCGCTCGCAGAGCGAGGCGACGACGGCGAGGTCGTGCGTGATGAACAGCAGCGCGGGCGCGACCTCGGCGATGAGCTCCAGCATCTGCTTCTGCACGGTCACGTCGAGCGCGGTGGTCGGCTCGTCGCAGATGAGCAGGTCGGGCTCGTTGGCCAGGGCGATGGCGAGCATGACGCGCTGGCGCTGGCCGCCGGAGAGCTGGTGCGGGTAGGAGCGGGCGATCCGCTCCGGGTCGGGCAGGCGGACCCGGCCGAGCAGCTCGGCGGCGCGCTCGCGGGCGCGGCCCGCGGCGACGCCGTGCAGCGTCATGACCTCGGCGACCTGCGCGCCGACCCGCATGAGCGGGTTCAGCGCGGTCATCGGCTCCTGGAAGACCATCGACACCGTACGGCCGCGCAGGTCCTTCAGCCGCCGCTCGGGCACGCCCACCAGGTCGCGACCGCCCAGCCGGGCCGTGCCGGACGCGGTGACGCCGTCGGGCAGCAGCCCCATGAGCGCGAGCGCGGTCAGCGACTTGCCGGAGCCCGACTCGCCGATGAGGCCGACCCGTTCGCCCGGCCCGATGCCGAACGACACCTCGCGCACCAGCTCCAGGTCGTCGGCCCGCACGCTCAAGCCCTCAACCGTCAGCACGGCTCCTCCTGACCACGGGCACTCCTCAGCTTCGGGTCGAGGTGGTCGCGCAGGCCGTCGCCGAGCAGGTTGAAGCCGAGGACGGCCAGCGCGATGGCCAGGCCCGGCCACAGGGCCAGGCGGGGCGTGGAGAACAGCAGCTCCTGCGACTCCTGGAGCATGCGTCCCCACGACGGCGTGGGCGGGCGGGTGCCGAAGCCGAGGAACGACAGCGCCGCCTCGGCCAGGATGGCGATGGCGAACGACACCGACGCCTGGACGATGAGCAGCGAGCCGATGTTCGGCAGCACGTGCCGCATCGCGATGGCCGGGCCGCGGCGGCCGGCCGCGCGCGCCGCGAGCACGTAGTCGGTCACCATGACCTGCATCGTCGCCGCCCTGGCCACCCGGGCGAACGCGGGCACGGTGGCCACCCCGATCGCGATCATCGCGGTCAGCGTGCCCGCCCCGTAGACGGCGCCGAGCATGACGGCCAGCAGCAGCGCCGGGAACGCGAACACCAGGTCGTTGACCCGCATGATGAGCTCCGACAGCCAGCCGCGCGAGCGGGGCGCCATGCCGGCGGCCACGCCCAGCGGCGTGCCGACGACGGCGGCGATGCCCACGGCCACCACCCCCACGTAGAGCGTGGTGCGGGCGCCGACCATGAGCTGGCTGAGCGTGTCGCGGCCGAACTTGTCGGCGCCGAGCAGGTAGCCGCCGCCGGGCTCGCGCAGCTTGCCGGCCGCGTCGACGAGGGTGGGGTCGTGCGGCGTCCACACGAAGGACACGAGCGCGGCGGCCACGACGACGCCGACCAGCGCGCCGCCGGTGACCAGGCCCAGGTTGAGCCGCCGGCCGCTCATCGGGCGCCCCGCAGCCGGGGGTCGAGGACGGCGTAGCAGACGTCCACCACGAAGTTGATCAGCAGGACGGCGGCCACCAGCACCATCACCACCCCTTGGACGAGCAGCAGGTCGCGCCCGGCCACGCCGTTGAGCAGCAGGTCGCCGAGCCCGGGGATGACGAACACCCGCTCCACCACCACGGCGCCGATCAGCAGGGTGGCGAGCTGGAGGCCGAGCACGGTGACCACGGGGATGGAGGCGTTGCGCAGGCCGTGCCGCCACAGCGCGCCCATGCGGCCGCGGCCCTTGGCGCGGGCCGTGCGCAGGTAGTCCTCGCGCATCACGTCGAGCACGGCGCTGCGCACGTACCGGGTGAGGACGGCGCCCTGCACGAGGCCGAGCGACAGCCACGGCAGCAGCAGGCTCCGCAGCCACTCGGCGGGGTCGTCGGCGATCGGCACGTAGCCGCCCGACGGCAGCGCCTGCGCCTTCACCGCGAAGACGAACACCAGCAGGATGCCCGCGAGGAACGCGGGGATCGCGATGCCGACTTGGCTGGCCGCGCTGATGGCCGCGCCGAGCGGGTCGCGGTGGTGGACGGCGGCGAACGTGCCGGCCGGGACGGCGACGAGCAGCGCCACCACCATGCCGCCGAGCACGAGCACCACGGTCACGCCGAGGCGGTCGGCGATCTGCGGGCCGATGGGCGAGCTGGTGACGTAGGAGGTGCCGAAGTCGCCGTGGGCCAGCCCGCCGAACCAGTCGAGGAACTGGGTGACGGGCGGCCGGTCGGTGCCGAAGCGGGCGCGCAGCTCGGCGACCGCCTCGGGCGTGGCGTTGACGCCGAGCGCGATCTCGGCCGGGTCGCCGGGCAGCACGGCCATGAACGCGAAGACCGCCACGCCCGCGGCGGCGACGCTCGCGAGGAGCACCGCCAGCCGCTTGAGCAGGTAGACGATCACTGCTTGGCGAGCCCGGTGAAGTCGAAGGACTCGGCGATGGCGTTCTGGGGCAGCCCGGTGACGCCCTTCCTGGCCACGATCAGGTTGGGGAACAGGAACAGCCAGTCGGCGGCGGCGTCGTCGGACAGCAGCTTGGCGGCCTGCTTGAGGTCGTCGCTCTGCTGCTGCTCGCTGCCCTCGTCGGCGGAGGCGAGGAGCTTGCCGAACTCGGGGTTGTCGTACCTGAAGTAGTACGACTTGTCGGCGAATATGCCCATGTCGCGGGGTTCGACGTGGTTGATGATGGACATGTCGTAGTCGCCCTGCTTGAACACCACGTCCAGCCAGCGGGCCGGGAACTCCAGCGGCTCGATGTCGGCCGTGATGCCCACCTGCGCGAGTTGCGACTTGACCACCTGGGCCGAGGCCACGGCGTACGGCAGGTTGGGGATGCGCATCTTGACCGTGTACGTCTTGCCGCCGAGCAGCTCCTTGGCCTTGGCGGGGTCGTACGGGTAGTCGCCGGTGCGGTCCTCGTACCAGGGGTCGGTGGGCGGGACCATGGAGCCGATCAGCTTGCCGCGCCCGGCCCAGGCCGTGTCGAGCAGCGCCTTGTGGTCGATCGCGTACCGGACGGCCTGGCGCGCCTTCTTGTCGTCGAACGGCGGCCGCCCGTTGTTCATCGACAGCACCACCTCGCCGTTGGTGGTGCCCTCGACCGTGGTGAACCGGTTGGGGTCGGCGAACTGCTGCAGCGACTCGGGCGCCTGGACGCTGGAGATGACGTCGATGCCGCCGGTCAGCAGCGCGTTGTTCATGGCCGTGGCGTCCTTGAAGTACTTCAGCGTCACGGCGCTCACCGCCGGCTTGGTCCCCCAGTACTTCGGGTTGGCGTCGAGCCGGATCGAGTCGCCCCGCTTCCAGACGCCGAGCTGGTAGGGGCCGGTGCCGACGGGCTTGTTGGCCAGGTCGGCGACGCCGGTGCGGCTGAACATCGCGCCGAGCCGGGTGGCCAGCGCGTACAGGAAGCCGTTGCTCGGGCGCTTGAGCGTGACGACCGCCGTGGTGTCGTCCTTCTTGTCCACCTTGTCGATGACGTCGAGCTGCGTCTTGATCTTCAGCTTCCAGTCCGTCCGCACGCGGCCGAGGGAGAAGACGACGTCGTCGGCCGTGAACGGGGCCCCGCTGGTGAAGGTGACGTTCTTGCGGAGGGTGAAGGTGTAGGTCCTGCGGTCGGGCGAGACGTCCCACTTCTCGGCCAGCAGCGGCTGGATCTTGCCGTCCTGGTCGAGCTTGACCAGGCCCTCGTAGACGTTGACGAGCAGCGCCTGGGGGATCGCGGCGCCCTCGGTGGAGGTGAAGTCGAGATTGGCCGGCTCGGCCACGAACCCGACCGACAGCGACTCCTTCGCCGCCGTCCCGCCGGAACGGCCGCCGGAGCCGCCGCCGCACGCCGCTGTGCCCAGCAGGAGACCGCCCAGGGCGATCCAGATGCCGATGCGCCTCATGTTCAAGCCTCCTGGCTGATAGCCCTGGCTAGTGCACTGGTCGGACCAGTAGGCTACGCACACTGCCAGCCGACGACGGCTCAGGTC
Source organism: Nonomuraea rhodomycinica (assembly GCF_013363995.1). Classification (GTDB taxonomy): domain Bacteria; phylum Actinomycetota; class Actinomycetes; order Streptosporangiales; family Streptosporangiaceae; genus Nonomuraea; species Nonomuraea rhodomycinica. The sequence continues at coordinate 567,753 of NZ_JABWGO010000001.1, forward strand.
AAGGGGGCTTCATGAGTGGTCCACGCTTCGAGCCGGTGCGCACCGTACGCGCCTATGAGCGGATCGTGGAGCAGGTCGAGGAGGCCATCGAGAGCGGCGCCCTGTCCCCCGGGCAGCGGCTGCCGAGCGAGCGCGACCTGATGGGCCAGTTCTCGGTCAGCCGGTCCACGGTGCGCGAGGCGCTGCGCGTGCTCCAGGCGCGCGGCCTGGTGCGCTCGCGTCCCGGCGACCCCAACGGCGCCGAGGTCCTGCCGTTCAGCCCGGACGCGCTGCAGAGGTCCATGGCCTCGCTGGCCCGGGTCGAGGGCCTGTCGCTGGGTGAGCTGGTGCAGTTCAGGATGGTGCTCGACGGGTCGGCGAACCTGCTGGCGGCCCGGCTGCGCACCCCCGGCCAGCTCGCCGAGATGGAGGCGGCCATCGAGCGGATGCGGGAGGCGGTCACGCGGGGCTACGACGAGTTCAGCGCCGCCGATTTGGCCTTCCACGACGCGGTGGCGCGCGCCAGCGGCAACAAGCTCATCCAGATCTGCGTCGAGGTGGTGCGCTCGATCGTGCTCGGCCTGGTGGCCGACCGGCTCGCCGACGCGCCCGACCGGGAGGCGCTCATGCGGCGCAGCATCCGCCACCACGAGGAGGTGCTGGCCGCCGTCCGCGACGGCGACGGCCCGCTCGCGGCGCGGCTGGCGCGGCGGACGATGTACGACTACTACGCCGGGTACGTGCCGGCGGCCGAGCGCCCCGCGCTGCGCGCCCTGCTGGACCAGCCGCACTCCGCGCCGGAGTAGGCCCACCCCCCGCCGGAGGGGCCGGCGCCGCGCCGGAGGAGGCCCGCGCCGCGCCGGACCGACCTCCTCGGGCGATCGGGATGGAGCGGGACACGTCCGATCACCTTGGGATTTGGACGCGCTATCTGCCGTTAACGGTGTATCTTGCAGCCGTGGCTCGCGAGGATTCGGACGGGCTCGTCGAGGCGTTCCTGCGCGAGCCCCGTCGCTACACCAGCCACCAGGTCGCGGAGATGGCCGGGGTGCCGGTCTACCGCGCGCGCCGGTTCTGGCGCGCGCTCGGCTTCCCGAACGTGGCCGACGACGCCGTGGAGTTCACCGACTCCGACGTGGAGGCGCTGAAGACCCTGCTCGGCATGGTCTCCTCCGGCGCCTACGACGAGGAGCACGTGCTGCTCATCGCCCGCTCGCTGGGCCGGGCCACCACACGCCTGGCCGAGTCGCAGGCGCAGCTCGGCGTCGAGGAGCTGGACCAGGCGGGCGTGCCGCTGGCCGAGCGGGCCCGCGCCTGGCGCCGCCGGGCCGACCGGGTGGTGCCCCCGCTCGCGCGGCTGCTCGTCTACTCGTGGCAGCGCCAGCTCGCCGCCGCGGCCGGGCGCATGGTCGACCAGGACCACGGCGCGGTCCGGCTGGCCGTCGGCTTCGCCGACCTCGTCGGGTTCACCCGGCTGAGCCGGCAGATCACCGAGCGGGAGCTGGCCACGCTGGTCGACCGCTTCGAGGGCCGTTCGGCCGACGTCGTGACCTCCTCCGGCGGCCGGGTGGTCAAGACGCTCGGCGACTCGGTGCTGTTCGTCTCGGGCAAGGCGCACGAGAGCGCCGAGATCGGGCTGCGGCTGCTGGAGACGCACGCCAAGGTCCGCGGCATGCCGGAGCTGCGCGTCGGGCTGGCCGCGGGGCCGGTGATCTGGCGGATGGGCGACGTGTTCGGCACGACGGTCAACCTGGCCAGCAGGCTCACGGCGCTGGCCCGGCCCGGCACCATCCTGGCCGACCCGGAGATGGCCGAGGAGCTGGAGGGCGACCGCGCCTTCGAGCTGCGCCCGGTCAACCGGCTGTCGGTGCGCGGGCTGGGCGAGCTGGCGCCGTTCGCGATCGCGCGCGCGGGCCGCGCCCGCTGATGCTCCGCGGTGCCCGGCCGGGCAACCGGGCGGGCGCGTCGATGCGTCACTAGCCGCAGTGGCCCTCACCCGGAGGGCCGCAGGACACACGTACGGCGCGCCGCGCCGGCGGGAGGCGGACTGGTGGCGGACAGGGCGATCTATGAGGCATTCGTGCAGGCGCGGTCGGACCGCCTGTTACGCACGGCCTACCTGCTGACCCGCGACTGGGCGCTGGCGGAGGACCTGCTGCAGGAGTCCCTGGCCAAGGCGTGGTTCGCCTGGCCCGGCGTGCAGGACCCGGAGGCGTACGTGCGCCGGGTGCTGGTCACCACGTACACCTCGTGGTGGCGGCGCAGGTGGCGGCGCGAGCTGCCCAGCGACGACCTGCCGGACACGCCCGTGGACGGCGGCGCCGAGCGCGCCGGCGACCGCGAGTCGCTGTGGCGGGCGGTCGGCCGCCTGCCGGCCCGGCAGCGCGCGGTCATCGTGCTGCGCTTCTACGAGGACCTGCCGGTGGCCGAGGTGGCGCACACGCTCGGCTGCGGGACCGGGACGGTCAAGAGCCAGACCGCGAAGGCCCTGGCCAAGCTGCGTGTGGACGAATCGATCCTGGAGGAGGTCTCCCGATGACCGTACGCGATCTGCGGGACGTCCTGCGCGAGCACGGCGACGCCGCTCCCCCGCCCAACCCCGCCCGCCACGACCAGGTGCGGGCCCGCATCGGCCGGATCCGGCTGCGCCGGCGGCTCATGGCGGCCGGGACCGCCGCGGCCGCCGTGGTCGCCGTGCTGGGCGTCGTGGTCGTGCCCGGCGGGCCCGATCAGCGCGGCGACACGACGGTGGCTGTGGCCCCCGCCGCCACCTCGGCCGCGCCCGAGGGCACCCCCACGCCGAAGCTGCCGGAGACCTTCACCGCGCCCGACGGCACCGTCTACCGTCGCCTGGCCCTGACCTCGATCGGGATGACGGGGAGCAGGAAGGCCACGGTCACCGTCCCCGTCACGGGCAAGCCGCTGGACGTGGCCGGGGTGTGCACCCCCCAGGGAGAAGCGAACCCCGGCGTCCAGATCCGCGTCGACGGACGGCCGACGGGCAGGAGCGGCCTCTCCTGCCGGCGCGGGTTCCCGCACCAGCTCCAGCTTCAGGCGATGGTCCTGCCCGCGGGCGCGGACCGGGTCACGATCACCTTCGACACGACCACGCACGGCTGGGGGTGCACGCGGCCCGACCCCAAGGGCGCCTGCCGCCAGGTGAAGGAGTTCCGTGTCCCCTGGAGCCTGGCCGTCTACGAGTGGACGCCCCCGGACCCGCCGGCCGAGCCCGCCGCGCTCAGGCCGCTCCCCCGCAAGAGCGCCGGCTGGAAGCTGGCGGACACCCGGAGCGGCACCTGGCCGGCTGAGAAGTCCCTGACGTTCCGCGTGCGCGGCGACGGCCGCCCGGTCGGCCTCGACCCGGTCTGCACCGGCGACCTCGCCGGCCGCCTGTGGTTCAGCTACGCGATCGACGGCAAGAGCACCGGCTCGAGCAGCGCGTGCGGCGTGTGGGAGAAGGGCCCGTTCCCCATGGCCTTGAGCCTGTTCGAGGTCCCCAAGGGGAAGACGGTGACGATCACCGTGACGTTGTCCATGCAGTCGCCGGCCGAGGGCCGGCCGGTCCGCTGGTCGGTGGGGCTCTTCCGGCGTTAGGCGCGGCGCGGGGAGGGGCCCCTGGAGCGGTCCCGGCGAGCGGCGTGGAGGGCGCGCGAGCACGAAATCACCCGGCGGTTGTTGGCAACTGATCGGCTTGCGCGCCCCCACGGCCCCGGGTGATAACGGCATGTCACCCCAACAAACCCGGGCAACACCCACAAAAGGGGGTTCCATGGCGCGCCACCGGATCATCGGGCTCGCAGCCACGCTCCTCGCCTTACCCCTCCTCACGGCCCTTCCCGCCACCGCGGAGGCCGCGCCGAAGGCCCCGGCGCCGTCGGACGTGCGGGAGCTCACCCGCAAGGACTTCACCCTCGACGGCAAGCCCGTCAAGGTGCCCTCCGCGTACAAGGCCAAGCCCAGTGTCAGGGCCGAGGCCGCGGACACGCCGCCGGTCGGCACCGTGCGGCAGTGGCTCGGCATGGACGACTTCAACGGCCGGCTCTACCGCAAGGACTACACGCTGCGCGCCGTCGGCGCGAACATCGAGGTCTGGGTCGCCAACGACCTGGCCTTCCCGGCCGGCGACTGCCGCGCGCAGATCCCGAGCAGCACGCAGATCACCGACGCCCAGGTGGCCGACCTCGCGCGCGAGTTCGACACCAACATGTACCCGAAGGAGACCGCGGCCTTCAGCCGGCCGCCGGACCGCGACGGCACCAACGCCGTCCTCGGCCCGGACGCCAACGGCAACGGCGGCGTCTACACCGGCGCGGGCAACCGCACCGTGACCCTCGTCGACAACGTCAGGGACGACAACTACTACCAGTTCCCGGCCGCCCCGACCTACATCGCCGGATTCTTCTCCGCGCAGTTCAACGAGCTGCTCGACCGCAACGTCATGACGATCGACGCGTTCGACTGGCTGCACCGCACCGGCGCCAACCCGCCGGACGAGCCCACGGCCGACCTGTGCACCTCGCGGCCGGCGCGGCCCCGCCAGTACGAGAAGACGTTCGCGCACGAGTGGCAGCACCTTGCCCACTACTACACCGACCCCCTCGAGACCACCTGGATGAACGAGGGCCTGTCGGACTTCGCGCAGACCATCACCGGGTACGCCGACGCCCAGGCCACCGTCTTCGACCGGGGCGCCGACAGCCACATCTTCTGCTTCCAGGGCTTCGGCACCGTGCAGAGCCCGTACAACACCAACCCGCGTGACTGCGGCGGGCCGGAGAACTCGCTGAACCTGTGGGGCGAGGGCGCCGACGCCAGCGGGGTGCTCGCCGACTACGGCAACGCGTACTCGTTCATGCTGTTCCTGTACGACAGGTACGGCACGGACTTCATGAGCCGGCTGCACCGCGACGGCGACCTGCAGGGACTGGCCAGCCTGCGGGCGGCGCTGGAGGCGCGCGGCGTGAAGAACATGTACCAGGTGATCCACGACTACCAGACGATGACGCTGGTGGACAAGGTCGTCGGCGAGTCGGCCCGGGGCGTGATGCTCGGCGTGCCGAAGAAGCGGGTGACGACCGCGAGCCTGCGCTCCACGGTCAACCTGGACAACCCCGCCGCGTACAAGACCGCCGGGGCCGCGCCGAACGGCGCCGACCACGTGCCGCTGCAGAAGGCGGACGGCAAGGTGCTGCGCGGCGCCGACCTGCGGTCGCTGTCGTTCGAGGGCGCCAAGACGCTGCCGCCGCAGCCGCTGGCCTGGACCGTCGTCTCCGACGACCCGGACCGCTCGGGCAACCCGGTGCTCTGGTCGGGCAACGCCAGCAACCTCGACGCCGCCGCCGTGACCAAGCTGACGGTCCCGGCCGCGGACCCGACGCTGCGCTTCCTGGCCAAGTACGGGGCGGAGGCCGGGTTCGACTACGGCTACGTGGTCGTCTCGACGGACGGCGGGGCGACCTACACCGCGATCGCCGGCGACCGCACGGTGACGGGCCCGCTCGGTCCGGCGGTCAACGGCACCACCACCGGCTTCCAGCCGCACACCTACTCGCTGGCCGCCTACGCGGGCAAGGAGGTCCTGCTCGGCTTCCGGTACGTCAGCGACGGCGGCGTCAACGAGGGCGGCTGGAAGATCGACGACGTCACGGTCGGCGGGACGGCGGTGAGCGACGGGTCGAGCCTGGAGCCGTTCGACTCGCCGACGGAGATCTACCCGACGCCGGTCGCCAACTGGAACGTCCGCCTCGTCGGCCTGGACGACAAGCACCAGGTGGCGCTGCAGCTGGAGTCCGACGGGCGGCGCACGATCACGCTCAACCGGCTGCAGCTCGCGGTGATGACGCCGTTCCCGAAGGTGGTCGCGATCGTGGCCTACGACGATCCGACCGAGCAGGTCGGGCAGTACGCGCCGTACACGCTGAAGGTGAACGGCGTCACCCAGCCGGGCGGCGCGGCGCAGCCGTGACGCCGGGGTGACCCGTGAGGGAAGGCGCCTGCCGCGCTGCGGCGGGCGCCTTCTCGCGCCTCATCTGTTGGACGCTGCGGGCCCTGAAGAGCCATGGAGCAGGGGCAAGGACCGGACGTCCCACTGCTCGACCTCGGGTTTCACCACTTCACCCGACACCACATTGACCTCGTGCAGGCACTCGAAAGGCTTGCCCGACCTTACGACGGGGTGAGCGAGAAAACGCTTGTCGTCGAGGATCCTGAGGCCGGCGAGCGTCGCGTACCCATATCCTCCGGCAACAATGAGCATGCGCCTGCGCGGGTTGAACGGGTTCTCGGCGAATACAATGATGCCGTAGTCGACGACGACCTCTCCACGGCGAAAGAAATGTCCCGGCGTTCGCTTCGCGATGTACGTACGACGATTTCGGGTGTCGTGAAGACGCACGGCGGTCCGACCGCCTCCCTGGAAGGCCAGCCCTACGCGCCTCATCCGGCCAAGTCCGTCGAGCGCGTCGCGGGTGACCTGGTTCACATCGGGGCCGCCGATGAGGATGAGATTCCCGTGGATGTCGTTCCTGCCGATATCGGCCCCGTACACTGGACGCGCCAGAGGGAGGTGCAGGACCGCCCTGATCCGCTGCAATTCGGCGAGGGCCTCTACGTCACCGGCCCCATACAGTCCAGAGGGCTCCCAGGCGACATGGGATCGCCGACGATGCGGCGCTATGACAACGCGGACCCCGCCATCCCCGAGCCGCCTCCAGAAGCTGTTCGCGACTCTGTTCCGGTAGTGCCTGACCAGTCCACGGGATACGCCCGCCAAGAAACCTAGAAGTGAGAAGATGAGGGCCGCCGTCAGGTTGATCGCCACATCACGAAGGTCGTCCATCACTCATCACCCGTCTTGGGCAATAGACCCTGGCCTGTACCCGCGCCCCGCGATTCATTTGATCTCAACGCAACACGTTATACCGAACTTTCCCGCTCAGCCATAAGATTCCAGGCAAATACTGACGGTCGCGCCACTCCCGCGAAATCTGCCAAGCGCGATCAGCGGCCTTCGGCGTGACCTGACAGATTGACGCTAGGCGCTTGTTGTGAACCGATTGACCTGCCGATCGTGAACGTATGAGCTATGTCCGGATTCGGGCGGCCGCGGAGAAGGATCTTCCCTTGCTCGCGGGCGCCCTCGGGGAGGAGCCGTACTTCGTCACCCACCTCGCCCGGCAGCGAGCCGGGCACGGCGTGCTCCTGGTCGCCTGGCGCGCCTTCACCCCGGTCGGGCACGTGTACCTGTGGCTGGCGCCCGCCGAGGAGCCCGAGGTCCGTGACCGGCTGCCGGGAGTGCCGCTGATCGTCCATCTGCGGGTGGCGCCGCAGCACCGCGGGCGGCGGATCGGGAGCCGGCTGATGGACGTGGCCGAGCGGCGGCTGAGCGAGCTGGGCCACGCGCGGGTGGCGCTCGGGGTGGACCTGGACAACCATCGCGCCCGGGCGCTGTACCGGCGGCGCGGCTACCGCGACTGGCCGTACCCGCCGGTGCCGACCACACGGGAGGTGTTCCGGCCGGACGGGCGCGTGGAGGCGCTGGCCGACGTCTGCCACATCCTGGTCAAGGATCTGCGGGAGGCGCCGCGGCCCTGCACCCGCCGTCCTGCCCCGGGTGAGGCGCGCCGCCTGTGAGGCGGCTCCAGCACGGCAGGGGCGTTCCGGACACCGGACGTCAGGCCGGCCTGGCCGTGCTCGCCCGGACGACCAGGGTGGTGGCCAGCTCGATCCGGGTGCCGGTGGACTCGCCGGGATGGGACAGCTCGTCGGCGACCAGCCGGATGGCCTCGTTGGCCATGTCGCCGAGCGGCTGGCGGACGCTGGTGAGCGGGGGCGACATGGTCTCGCAGACCGGCGCGTCGTCGAAGCCCACGACCGACAGCTCGCCGGGCACCCGGATGCCGCGCTCGGCCGCGGCCTGGTACACGCCGGCGGCCATCAGGTCGGAGCCCGCGAAGACGGCGGTGGGCCGCTCGGGCAGGTCGAGCAGTTCGCCGCCGCGCTCCTTGCCGCCGCCGACGAGGAAGTCGCCGAAGCGGGTCAGGCGGGGGTCGGGCTCGATGCCGAACGTGCGGTGCGCGGCGAGGTAGCCCTCCTGCCGGTCGAGCGTGCACCGGACGTCGCGGGGCCCGCCGACGAAGCCGATGCGGGTGTGCCCGAGCTCCAGCAGATGGGTGGCCGCCATGACGCCGCCGGACCAGTTCGTGGCGCCGACCGTCGAGAGCCGGGGGTCGCCCTGGCCGACCGGGTCGAGCAGCACCAGGGGCACGCGCAGCAGCTCCTGGATGGCGGTGACCTCCTCCTGGCCGGCCCGCCACAGGACGAGCACGATGCCGTCGGTGCCGCGTCTGCGCAGGATGCCGAGCCACTGGCGCAGGTCGAAGTCGGGCCGCGCGGAGGAGGTGACGACGAGGGAGAACCCCCAGCGGGCCGCGGCCCGCTCGGCGCCGCTGATGAGGGCCTGCGCCCAGGGCGAGCCCAGGCCGCCGATGAGCAGGTCGACCAGGCCGGCCCGGGGCGCGCCGGCCGGGCGGGGCGCCTCGTAGCCGAGGGCCCGGACCGCGTCGAGGACCTTCTCCCGCGTGGCGGCCGAGACGTGCTTCCTGCCGCTGAGGACCTTGGAGACGGTCGGGACCGAGACGGCGGCGGCGGCGGCGACGTCGGCGAGCGTGGCTCGTGGCACGGGACCTCCTGTGACCGAAATATTTCGGGAAAAGTCCGCTGGGGCGAGGTTGCCCGCGGAGCGAGGCCGGTCGGCGTGGGGCGCGGCGGGCCGCGAGTATTGACACGCTGACGAGCGGGAGCCTAGCGTGACGCGACGGAAAAGTCACGGAAATTGTTCAGAAAGTTGGCCAGAAACTTTCCGAACCCTCTGCCTCTTCCCGAAACCCTTCGCACCTCCGCGCGTCCCCGTCCCCGCCGCCGGGTCGCGCCCGCCTGATGGGAGATGGCCGCACCATGAGGTTCCACGAGGACGGACACCGGTGAACGCCGCGGACCCGCAGAGCCTGCACGGCCGCCGGTCGCGGCGGGTAGAGGAGCTGGTGGCCGGGCTGTCGCTGGACGAGAAGCTCGCCCAGCTCGTCGGCGTCTGGCTGGACGTCGACCGCGAGGAGGGCGTCGTCGCCCCGCTCCAGGACGCGATGCAGGGCGAGGACGTCGAGTTCGAGACGTTCGCCCGCCACGGCCTCGGGCACGTCACCCGCCACTTCGGCACCCGGCCCGTCGACCCCGGGTGGGCGAGCGCGCGGCTCGCCGAGCGGCAGCGCTGGCTGATGGAGCGCACCCGGCCGGGGATCCCCGCCCTGGCCCACGAGGAGTGCCTGACCGGCCTGGCCGCCTGGCGGGCCACGACCTACCCGGTGCCGCCCGCGTGGGGGGCGTCCTTCGACCCCGGCCTGGTGGAGCGGATGGCGCGGCGGATCGGCGAGGACATGGCGGCGCTCGGCGTCCACCAGGGTCTCGCCCCGGTGCTCGACGTGATCCGCGACCAGCGCTGGGGCCGGGTCGAGGAGTGCGTCTCGGAGGACCCGTACGAGGTCGCCGTGGTCGGCGCGGCGTACGTGCGGGGGCTCCAGTCGGCGGGCGTGATCGCCACGCTGAAGCACTTCGTCGGCTACAGCAACTCGCGGGCCGGCCGCAACCTCGCGCCGGTCCACGCGGGCCCCCGCGAGGTGGCCGACACGCTGCTGTTCCCGTTCGAGGTGGCGGTGCGCGACGCGGGCGCCGGCTCGGTCATGCACTCGTACGCGGAGATCGACGGCGTGCCCGTCGCGGCCGACCCCACGTACCTGACCGCGGTGCTGCGCGACGCGTGGCGGTTCGAGGGCACCGTGGTCGCCGACTACTTCGCGGTGGCGTTCCTGCACACCCTGCACGCGGTGGCGGCCGACGCCGGGGACGCGGCCGTCCAGGCGCTCACCGCCGGGATCGACGTGGAGCTGCCCACCGGCGTCGCCTACCTGGAGCCGCTGAAGCGGGCCGTGCTGGCCGGGCACGTCCCCGAGGACCTGGTGGACCGGGCGCTGCGCCGCGTGCTCGCCCAGAAGGCCGCGCTCGGCCTGCTGGACGACGACTACCAGCCCGAGCCGTCCGGCCCCGTGGACCTCGACCCGCCCGCGTCGCGCGAGGTGGCGCGCCGGCTGGCCGAGGAGTCGGTCGTGCTGCTCGCCAACGACGGCGTGCTGCCTCTCGGCGGCGCGGCCGGGCGGCGGGTCGCGGTCCTCGGGCCGAACGCGGACAGCGTCGCCGCGCTGTTCGGCTGCTACGCGTTCGTCAACCACGTCCTGCCGCGGTTCCCGGACGTCGCGCCCGGCATCGAGGCCCCCACGCTCCTCGACGCGCTGCGCGCCGAGCTGCCGGAGGCCGAGGTGCTCCACGAGCGGGGCACGGGCGTGGACGACGGCGACCGCACGGGCATCGCCGCCGCCGCCCGGCTGGCCGCCTCCTGCGACGTGGCGATCCTCGTGCTGGGCGACCGGTCCGGGCTGTTCGGCCGGGGCACCTCCGGCGAGGGCTGCGACGTGGAGTCGCTGGACCTGCCCGGCGCCCAGGCCGAGCTGGCCGAGGCCGTGCTCGCCACCGGCACGCCGGTGGTCGTGGTGCTCCTGACCGGCCGCGCGTACGCGGTGCCCGGCCTGCTCGGCCGGGCCGCCGCGGTGGTGCAGGCGTTCTTCCCCGGCGAGGAGGGCGCGGGAGCCGTCGCCCGGGTGCTCAGCGGCGCGGTCAACCCCTCCGGCCGGCTGCCCATGAGCATGCCGCGCTCGGCGGCCGGCCAGCCGTACAGCTATCTGCACCCGCGGCTCGGCGCGGCCAGCTCCGTGAGCAACATCGACCCGGCGCCGGCGCTGCCGTTCGGCCACGGCCTGAGCTACACCGCCTTCGCCTACTCCGGCCTGACCGCCGACGAGAGCGCGCCCGCCGCCGGCGGGTCGATCCGCTGCGCGGTGACCGTCCGCAACACGGGCGGGCGGCCGGGCGCGGAGGTGGTCCAGGTGTACGCCTCCGACACCGTCGCCTCGGTCACCCGGCCGCTCGCCCAGCTCGTCGGGTTCGCCCGGGTCGAGCTGGAGCCGGGCCAGGCCGCGCGCGTCGGCTTCGACGTGCCGCTGCGGCTGCTGGCGTTCACCGGCCGGGACGGGCGGCGGGTGGTCGAGCCGGGCGAGGTGGTGGTCTCGGTGCGCCGCTCGGCCGCCGACGTCGTCGCCGAGCGGCCGGTCACGATCACGGGGCCGGTGTACGAGGTCACCGGCGCCGAACGCCGGCTCACCGAGGTCAGCGTTCGCCTCCTGGCCGACCGGCCCGCCACGGAGGACCCGTCGTGACCCCGGGCGCCGGGCCGTAGGCCGCGACGCGGCCCGCGCGGGAGGCTAGGATCGCCGAACATCGTTCTGGCCCCATGTGAGGATGTGCGCGGATGACCACTCGCCGGCATGCCATCGGAGACCTCCTGCGCCGCACGGCCGCGCGGCACCCCGCCAAGACCGCGATCGTGTACGGCGGGCTGAGGCAGAGCTACGCCGACCTCGACCGGGTGGTCAACCGCACCGCCAACGCCCTCGCCGCCCGCGGCGTGGGCAAGGGCGACCGGTTCGCGGTGTTCAGCCACAACAACCACGCGTTCGTGGTGGCCTACTTCGCGCTGGCCCGCCTCGGGGCGATCTCCGTGCCGGTCAACTTCATGCTCGGCGCGGCCGAGGTGGGCTACATCCTGGAGCACTCCGGGGCCACGGGCATCCTCGTGGAGGAGGCGCTGCTGCCGGTGGCGCGGGAGGCCGTCACCGATCGGGTCGCGGTCCGCGGCGTCATCGGCGCCGGGACGTCCTCCGGCGGCTGGGAGCCGTTCGAGGCGTGGGTGGCGCACGGCGACGACTCCGAGCCGGACGTGGACATCGCCGACGACGACCCGGTGCAGCTCATGTACACCAGCGGCACCGAGTCGCGGCCCAAGGGCGCGGCGCTGTCCAGCCGGAGCCTGATCGCCCAGTACGTCACGTGCGTGGTGGACGGCGAGATGCGCCACGACGACGTCGAGGTGCACGCTCTGCCGCTCTACCACTGCGCGCAACTGCACTGCTTCCTCACGCCCGGCGTCTACCTGGGCGCCACGAACGTCGTCCTGCCCGGTCCCGACCCGGCCGCCGTCCTGGCCGCGATCGAGGCGGAGCGGGCCACCAAGCTGTTCTGCCCGCCGACCGTGTGGATCGCCCTGCTGCGCCACCCCGACTTCGACCGGCGCGACCTGTCGTCGCTGCGCAAGGGCTACTACGGGGCGTCCATCATGCCGGTGGAGGTGCTGAAGGAGATCGCCGCGCGGCTGCCGGAGGTGCGGCTGTTCAACTTCTACGGCCAGACCGAGATGGCGCCGGTGGCCACCATCCTCGGCCCGGACGAGCAGCTCACCCGCCTCGGCTCGGCCGGCCGCCCCGCGCTCAACGTGGAGACGCGCGTCGTGGACGAGGAGGACCGGCCGGTGCCGCCCGGGGTGGTGGGCGAGATCGTGCACCGCAGCCCGCACGCGATGCTCGGCTACTGGAACGACCCCGGCAAGACCGCCGAGGTCTTCCGCGGCGGCTGGTTCCACAGCGGCGACCTCGGTGTCATGGACGCCGACGGCTACCTCACGGTCGTGGACCGCAAGAAGGACATGATCAAGTCGGGTGGCGAGAACGTCGCCAGCCGCGAGGTCGAGGAGGCCATCTACGGGCACCCGGCGGTGGCCGAGGCCGCGGTGTTCGGGGTGCCGGACGAGAGGTGGATCGAGGCGGTGACGGCCGCGGTGGTGCTGCGCGAGGGAGCCGCGCTGACGGCCGAGGAGCTGATCGCGTTCCTGCGGGAGCGGCTGGCGCCGTTCAAGACGCCCAAGCGGGTGACGTTCGTGGAGGCCCTGCCGAAGAACGCCAGCGGCAAGGTCCTCAAGCGCGAGCTCCGCGCCACCGTCCTGTGACGACCGGCCGGGCGGGCCGGCGTGGGGAGCGGTGATCTTTCGCGGCCGGGACGGACGACTCGGCCGCGGGTTGTCGGTGCCGGGGAGTAGGGTCGCTCCCATGGATCGGCAACTCACCCTCATGGCCGTGCACGCCCACCCCGACGACGAGTGTCTGAGCACCGGCGGCGTGCTCGCCCGCTACACCGACGAGGGCATCCGCACGGTCCTCGTCACCTGCACCAACGGCGAGCAGGGCGACGGACCGGGCGGCGTCAAGCCGGGCGAGGCCGGTCACGACGACGCGGCGGTGGCCGAGCGGCGGCTGGAGGAGCTGCGCGAGTCCGTGGCCCACCTCGGCATCGACCACCTGGAGCTGCTGGGCTACCGCGACTCCGGCATGGAGGGCTGGGAGACCAACCAGCACCCCGAGGCGTTCGCCAACGTCCCGGTCGAGGCCGCCGCGGCCCGGCTGGCCGAGCTGATCGAGCGCTACCGCCCGCAGGTCGTCGTGACGTACGACGAGACCGGCGGCAGCGGCTACAACCACCCCGACCACGTGCAGACCCACCGCGTCGCCGTGGCCGCCGTCGAGGCCACCGGCATCCCCGACAAGCTCTACTACACGGCCATCCCGCGGGCGGCCATCAAGCGGATGTTCGAGCTGATGGCCGAGTCCGGGGTCGACTTCGGCGACTTCCAGCCGTCCGACGACTTCGGCACCCCCGACGAGCTGGTGACGACCGTCGTCGAGGTCGCGCCGTGGGTGGAGCGCAAGTTCAAGGCGCTGCAGGCGCACGAGAGCCAGGGCGACAACATCTTCCTGCTCAGCATGCCGGAGGAGACGCAGCAGGAGGCGTTCTCGCACGAGTCGTTCACCCTGGTGCGCAGCCGCGTCGACACCCCGGACCACGAGGACGACCTCTTCGCCGGCCTGCGCCCGTAACCCGCGTCCGGCGCGTGCCCCGGCGCGGTCGCGGCGCGTGCCCCGCGCGGTCGCGGCACGTGCCCGGCGGGCTCCGGCCCGCCGCGACGCGGACCCGGCCGGTCGTGTCATGATCACGACGTGAGGTCAGAGCACCGCGCCGACCCGCGCGGCTACGTCCAGGCCGTCGCCGCCCAACTGGCGGAGACGGGCCTGGGCAACGGCGGCGCCGTCGCCGTCGAGCGGCCGGGTCCGCCCAGGCGGGTTCTGGTGATCCGTCTCGACAGCGACTTCCACTGGGAAGCCGCGAGCCTGGCGGACGCCGACGCTCTCCGGCTCGAATGGGACGAGGAGCGCGGGTGGGCGTTGCACGAGGTCCACACCGTCGGCCACCTGCACTCGACCGCGTACACCTACTACGCCCTCGGCCTGGGGCTGGTGCCGGAGCCCGCCGAGGTCGCCCACGTCGTCAGGCAGTTCCTGGCCGACGAGCTCATTCTCGGCACAGGCCAGGGGCCGCGGCTCCGCCGCAGCGCCGACGACGACGCGGACCTGGAAAGGCTGCTCGCCACGTATCCGCCCGCCGGGTGAGCGCGCCGCCGGACCGGCCATGGGCACCGGCGCTCAGGCGACCGTGAAGCCGCCGTCCACCGGCAGGATCGTGCCCGTCACGTACGTCGCGCCGATGAGGTAGCGGATCGCCTCGGCCACGTCGTCCGCGCGGCCGACCCGCTTGGCCGGCAGCCCGCCGGCCATCGCCGCGAACTGCTCCCGCCTGGCCTCCTCCGGCAGGAACGACCACCACGGCGTGTCGATCACCCCGGGCGACACCACGTTGACCCGGACCGGCGCCAGCTCGGCGGCCAGCGGCGGCACCATCCGCTCGATCGCCCCGTTCACGGCGGCCAGCGTCACCGTGCCCGGCAGCGCCGCCCGCGCGGAGGCCGCCGAGACGAGCACGATCGACTCGGTCACCTTGGCGTGCCGGATCGCCGACAGGTAGCCGAACAGCTTGCCCTCGAACGCCGCCCGGACGTCCTCCGCCCCGGTCTCGGTGACCGGCCGGATGCCGCCACCGCCGGAGCTGAACGCGAGCACGAGGTGGTCGACCGGGCCGGTCCGGTCGAAGAAGGCGGCGACCTGCTCCTCGTCCATGCCGTCCACCGCCTCGGCCTGGGCCACCCGGTCCTTCACGGCGGCCAGGCGCTCCGGGTCACGGCCGGTGACGATCACCTCGGCGCCGTCGGCCGTCAGCCGCTCGGCCGTCGCCAGGCCGATGCCGGAGGTCCCACCCATGATGACAACGCGCATCGCGCGCCCCCTTTTGTAGACACAGCGTCTCGATATGTCGTCAGACTAATCCGAGACACGACGTCTTGTAAAGTGAGGCCATGACGGATCAACGGGGCCCGGGGCGGCCCCGCAGCGAGGCGGCGCGGCAGGCCGTCCTCAACGCGGCGATGCTCGACCTGGACGAGCACGGCTACGCGGCGCTGACCATGCAGGGCATCGCCGCGCGCGCCGGGGTGGGCAAGCAGACGGTCTACCGCTGGTGGTCCTCCAAGGCGGACGTCGTGCTGGAAGCGCTGATCGAACGGGCCGAGAAGATCGTCGTCGCACCGGACGCGGGCACGCTTGAGGCCGACCTGGACGCGTTCCTGACGGCGACGTTCCGCGAGCACGGCCTGCGGCGGGTGCTGACCGGGCTGATGGCGCAGGCGCTGCTCGACCCGGAGTTCGCCGTGGCGTTCCGCGACCGGTTCCTGTTCAGCCGCCGCGCCGCGCTGCGGCAGATCCTCGACCGCGCCGCCGCTCGCGGCGAGATCCCCGGTGACGTGGACCGGGAGCTGCTCATCGACATGGTGTACGGGCTGCTGTGGTACCGGCTCATGCTGGACCACGCCCCTCTGGGGGAGCCGGTGGGGCGGCAGCTGACCGGCCTTCTCCTGCGCGCCGTCTCCGCCCCGCCTCCCGGCACCGGCGCCGCGTCGAAGCCCTCCGGCCCGATGTCCTGACGCCGGGCCCCCGGTTCCGGCGCCTCAGGACGCCGAGGCGCGCAGCGCGTGGACGGCGGCCAGCACCTCCTCGCGGTTGCCCGCCGCCTTCATCCAGGCGGGCAGCCGCTCCAGCATCGTCTGCGACCCCGCCGTCACCGGCCGCTCCCGCAGCGGCGCCGCCAGGTACGCCTCCAGCACGTCCAGGTGCGCCAGGTTGTACGCCCAGAGCGTCCCGCCGCGGCAGGGCCGCCGCAACCACAGCGGCAGCCCGAAGTACGGGTCGTCCGGGCCGCCGAGGCGCGGCACCGCGTACGGGCCGCCCGAGGTGAAGTACGGGTCGCCACGGCCGGGCTCCCAGCGGGAGGGCGCCCGGTCGGCGCAGCGCCCGCACCCGCCGCAGGTCAGCCGGTGGGGCGCCGTCAGCCAGCCCACGGCGTACGCGTGCCGCTCCCGGTGGTCGGGGTGGACCGCCACGAGCGCGCGGCCGTCGCAGCGCGGGCACCGCACGAGGATCTCCCGGGCGAAGTGCCACAGCCGCCACCCCGGGTCCCGGAACCGCTCCCCCACGTCAGCGACCTCCCACCCGGCGCGCCCGCTCCCCGACCATCCCACCGCAGCCCCGCCTCACCGGGACGGGGGCAGTTCGCCCGACCCCCTGGCGATGAGCCGGGTCGGGATCTGCTCGCGGTGGGCGGCGCGCGACGGCCGCCCGTCGAGGCGCGACAGCACGAGCTCGGCCGCCGCCGTGCCGATCGCGGCCGGGTCCTGGGCGACGACCGTGAGGGGCGGCTCCAGCACCTCCGCCAGCGGCAGGTCGTCGAACCCGACCAGCGCCACGTCGCGCCGCCGGGCCCGGGCCAGCGCGACGACCGCGCCCATGGAGGCGAAGTTGTTGGCCGCGAACAGCGCCGTCGGCGGGTCGGGCAGGGCGAGCAGCCGGACCACGGCCGCGCTGGCCGCCTCCTGGTCGTGGCCGCTCTCCACGAGTGCCCGGTCGAACGGCAGGCCCGCCGCCGCCAGCGCGTCGCGGTAGCCCTGGAAGCGTTCGCGCCGGGTGTAGAGGACCGCGGGCAGGTCGCCGACGAACCCGATCCGGCGGTGGCCGTGGGCGACGAGGTGGGCCACGCCCTCCCGGGCGCCCTCGCGGTTGCCGCTGACGACGTGGTCGGCGGCCATGCCGACCGCGGGCCGGTCGAGGAAGACGATGGGCAGCCCGGCGGCCCGCTCGGTCCGCAGGTACCGGTGGTCGCCGGCGGCCGACGGCACGATCATGAGCCCGCTGACCCGGCGCGCCAGGAACGTCGCGACCAGGGAACGCTCCAGCTCGGCCGTCTCGCTGGAGGAGCCGACGATGAGGGTCAGCCCGCGCGGGCGCACGACGCTCTCGACCCCGCCCGCGACCGTGCCGAAGAACGGGTTGCCCATCTCGGGGATGACCAGCCCGATCGCCGCGTCGCGCGCCCCGACCCGCATGTTGCGGGCCATGAGGTTGGGCTGGTAGCCGAGCTTGCGCACCGCCTCCATGACGCGCTCGCGCGTCTCGACCGCGACGGGCCCGTCGTCGTTGAGCACCCGCGACACGGTCTTGGCGGTGACACCGACCTCGCGGGCGACGTCTGCCATCGTGGGGCGCCGCATTCCGACCATGGTAGTGGCGTCAGGACAGGCCGATGGCCTCCGCGGCGCCCTTGTCCGCGACCACGGCCTTGCCGTCCGTGACGGTCATCGCCCCGGTCATGATGGCCACGACCTCGGCCATGTTGTGGTCGGCCGGCTTCAGCTGGGCGACGCGGCGGCCGAGCCGCTGGACGTGGATGCGGTCGGCGATCTCGAAGACGTGCGGCATGTTGTGGCTGATGAGGACGACGGGGGTGCCGCGGTCGCGGACCCGCCGGATCATGTCCAGCACCTGGCCCGACTCCTTGACACCGAGCGCGGCGGTGGGCTCGTCCATGACGACGACGTTCGAGGCCCAGGCCACCGCGCGGGCGACGGCGACGCCCTGCCGCTGGCCGCCGGACAGCGACTCGACCGGCTGGGTCAGGGAACGCAGCCCGATCTTGAGGTCCTCCATGTGCCGGGCCGACTCCTCGCGCATGCGCTTCTTGTCGAGCATGCGGAACACCGTGCCGAGCGGCCCGCGCTTGCGCACCTCGCGGCCGAGGAACATGTTGGTCGCGATGTCGAGCGAGGCGGCGACCGCGAGATCCTGGTAGACGGTCTCGATGCCGTGCCTGCGCGCCTCCAGCGGGTCGCGGAAGCGCACCGGCTTGCCGTCCAGGAGGATCTCCCCCTGGTCCGGCTGCAGGGCGCCGGTCAGCGCCTTGATGAGGCTGGTCTTGCCGGCGCCGTTGTCGCCGATGACCGCGAGCACCTCGCCGGGCATGAGGTCGAAGTCGGCGCCGTCGAGCGCCGTCACGTGGCCGTAACGCTTGACCAGGCCGCGCGCCTGGAGCACGGGTGTCATCGGGTCCTCCTGCGGGAGAGCTGGTCGACGGTGACGGCGAGGATCACCAGGATGCCGGTGATGAGTGTCTGATAGATCGACGGTACGCCCATGAGCTGGAGGCCGTTGCGGAAGACCCCCACGATGAGGGCGCCGATCAGCGTGCCGAGCACGGTGCCGCGCCCGCCGAACAGGCTCGTGCCGCCGAGGACGACCGCGGTGATGCTGTCGAGGTTGTCGGTCTGGCCGGCCTGCGGGTCGCCGACGCCGGTCCGCGAGACCAGCAGCAGCGCCGCGAGGCCGTACACGAGCCCGGCCAGGGCGTAGACGCCCACGATGAGCCGGCCGGTGCGGATGCCGGTGAGCCGGGCCACCTCGGGGCTGTTGCCCAGCGCGTACACGTGCCGGCCCCACGCGGTGTAGCCCAGCAGGTACGCGAACAGCAGGAACAGCAGGATGGTGAGCAGCGAGCCGTAGGTGACGTTGGTGCCGCCGACCCGGAAGGTCTGCCCCAGGAACGTCATCTCCGGCGGCAGGTTCGTCACCGTCTGGTCCTGCGAGTAGATATGGGTCAGCGCGAACACCACGTTCAGCATGCCGAGCGTGACGATGAACGGCGGCAGGTTGATCTTCATCACCAGCAGGCCGTTGGCCAGGCCGAAGAACGCGCAGACGGCCAGGCCGGCCGCGATGGCCAGCAGCGGCGGCAGGCCGTTCTCCACGGCCAGCTTGGTCATCACGATCCCGCCGAACGCCATGATGGCGCCGTTGGACAGGTCGATGCCCGCGGTCAGGATGATGAGGGTCTGCCCGATGGCCAGCGTGCCGACGACCATCACCTGCTGGATGATCAGCGAGAAGTTCCCGCCGGTCAGGAACTGGTCGCTCTTGAACGCGAAGAACACGCACGCCAGCACCAGCGCCGCCAGCGGCCCCGCGGTCGGCGTGGTCAGGATGCGGCGCGGGAGCGTCGCCTGCATGACGGCCATGTCAGCCCCAGCAGTTCGCCAGGCCGAAGGCGGTGTCCTTGGCGTCGACGCCGGGGGCCGCCTTGTCGGTGATCAGCGTGACACCGGTGTCGGTGTAGCCGGAGGGCTTCTTGCCGCTCTTGGCATACTCGGCGACCGCGTTGACGCCCTGCTCGGCCATCTTCAGCGGGTACTGCTGCGAGGTGGCCGCGATCTGGCCGGCCTGGACGGCCTTGACGCCGGTGCAGCCGCCGTCGACGGAGACGACGAGCACGTTCTTGTCCTTGCCGTCGGCCTTGAGCGCGGTGTGGGCGCCGAGCGCGGCGGGCTCGTTGATGGTGTAGACGACGTTGATGTCGGGCGCCTTCTGCAGGCAGTTCTCCATCGCGGTCTGGCCCTTGGACTGGTCGCCGCGGGTGTCCTGCGAGCAGACGATCTGCGGGTCGCCCTCGGCGATGCCGAAGCCCTTGAGGAAGCCGTCGTGGCGGAGCTTGCCGACCGTGATGCCGGGGGCCAGGTCCAGGGTGGCGATCTTGGCGGGCTTGCCGGCCATCACCGCCTTGGCGTACTGGCCGATCAGCTCGCCGGCCTTGAAGTTGTCGGTGGCGAACAGGGCGTCGGTGGCGTCCTGCGGCTCGGTCGGCGTGTCGAGCGCGATGACGACGACGCCGGCGTCGCGGGCCTTCTTGATCGCGGGGACGATGGCCTTGGTGTCGCTGGGGGTGATGAGGATGCCCTTGACCCCGGCGGCCACCATGTTCTCGATGGCGGTGATCTGGGTGGCGTTGTCGCCGTCGAACTTGCCGGCCGCCGTCATGAGCTCCATGCCGTCGGCCTTGGCCGCCTTCTCGGCCCCTTCCTTCATCTTCACGAAGAACGGGTTGGTCTCGGTCTTCGTGATGAGCCCGACCTTCGCGGCGCCGGCCTGCCCGCCGCCGCCTCCACTGTTGCCGCCGCATCCGGCTGCCAGCAGAGCGACAGCCAGGAGACCGGCCGAGAGCCTTGCATTCATGGTGGCTTCCTAACAGAGTGGTCTCGGATTTAATCGTACTATCAGGGAGAACACGATGTCATCGTTGACACATGTCATCGTTGACATGCGCCGTGTTGTGATGATGAACTCCGGGCCTGGAAACGTCAATGCTTTCGCCCCGTAACGAATCGGCAACAGGGGGAGACCCGGCCGTCGGGCAAGAGGGCGGAAAGGGAGAACCGATGATCGCTGTCCTCGGCGAGTGCGTGGCCGACGCCTTCGCCGAACCCGCCTCCTCGCGAGCCGGGTCCGGCGGGCCGGCCGGCGAGCTGACGCTGCGGGTGCACGCGGGCGGCGGCCCCGCCAACACGGCCGTGGCGCTGGCCCGCCTCGGCACGCCCACGAGGTTCCTGGGGCGGCTGTCGGGCGACGTGTTCGGCCGGCTGTTCCGCGACCGGCTCGCCTCCTCGGGCGTCGACCTGTCGGCGTGCGTCGAGGCGGCCGAGCCCAGCACGCTCGCGGTCGCCTCGCTCGACGAGCGCGGGCAGGCCGCCTACGGCTTCCACGCCGAGGGCGCCGCCGACTGGGCGTGGACGGCCGCCGAGCTGGCCTCCCGCGACCTGGGCGGGGCGTCGTGCCTGCACACCGGCTCGCTGGCGCTGGTCAGGGAGCCGGGCCGGGACGCGGTCGAGGCGTTCGCCGCCGCCGCCGCGCGGGGCGCGACGGTGTCGATCGACCCGAACGTACGGCCCAGCCTGGCGCCGCGCGTCGCCTACGACGTGACGCGCTGGTGCGCCTTCGCCGACATCCTCAGGCTCAGCGAGGACGACCTCGCCTTCCTCGCCCCGGACGAGCCGGTGGAGCGGGTCTGCGACCTCTGGCACGCCGCCGGGGCGCCGCTGGTCATCGTCACCCGGGGCGGGGCCGGCGCCCTCGTCTCGCTGAACGGCGAGCGGGCCGAGGTCGCGGCGCCCCGCGTGACGGTCGTCGACACGGTCGGCGCGGGCGACGCGTTCACCGCCGGGCTGCTGCACCGGCTCGACCGGCGCGGCCTGCTGGGCGGGCGGCTGGACGGGCTGGACCTGGCGACCGCCGTGGACGCCGCCGCGTTCGCCGCCCGGGTGGCGGCGCTGACCTGCGCGGTCGCTGGCGCCAACCCGCCGTGGGCGCGCGACCTGGACGACCGGGCCAGCGCGTAGAGGCCGGGCCCGCAAGCGCGGGCGCTCAACGGCACGGGAATGATCGTTTGCCTGCGGCGGCGGTGGGTAGAGCCGGGCCGGAGGTGAGGGGGATGGCCGAGTACGAAGCGACAAGAGAGATGCCCGCGGACAGCGCGACGGTGTTCGAGGTGGCCTCCGACGTGGACCTCGTCAACCGGTGGCTCCCGCACGGGCTGCACGTGCGCGGCGGCGGCGAGGGCGTCGTCGAGGCCGCGGGCGACGTGGTGCCGGGCGGCGGGGAGCACGAGGGCCTGTTCGGGGCGTCGCGCGACCAGCTGCGCGTGGAGTGGGGCGGTCGCGACCACCCCGAGTACGCGGGCTGGCTCCAGGTGGCCGACCGCGCCGACGGGGCGAGCGAGGTGACCGTGCACATCTCGCTGCTCGACGAGCCCGAGGACGGGACGGCGCGGGAGCGCGGCGAGCAGGTGCGCTCCATGCTCGACGAGTCGTTGGACCGGCTGGCCGGCGAGGTCGCGCGGCGCTCCTGACCGGCGCCCGCGCGACCCCGTGCGGGTCAGGCGCGCACGACCTCCTGCGGGTCAGGCGTCGCGCGACCCCGTGCGGGTCAGGCGTCCTCGCGGTCCGGGTTCTCCAGGCGGAAGAAGTTGCTCTCCTTCCCGTCCTTCGTGTGCTCCTGGTAGATGAAGTTCAGCTTGCGCGCGTCGAACGTCTCGAACCAGTCGTCCCAGGAGATCTCCTGGAGGTCCTGGCCGCCGTAGCCGGGGAAGTCGAACCTGAGCACGCCGGCGCGTCCCTCGTGCTCCGTGCCCGGCACCGTGGCGGGACGAGCCTTGCGGTGCTCGGCCCACTGGCGGATCACGTCGTGGTCGGTGGTGATGAGGCTGCGTCCGGGCCGCTCCTCATGCTCGTCCGGCGAGCCGATGTGCTGCTGGTACTTGTGCTCGCCCTCGACGGGCCGGTCCTGCTCTGCCACGATTCCCCCCGATGAGTTTCCCCTGGTGACATGCCTTCCCGGGTCCGTTACCCCGCATCCCGTACGGCATGCGCGGGGGCTGGGGGCCGCCGCCGCGCCGGCCCGGTGCGCGGCGGCGAGACCGCCCTCGGCTCGTCTCGCCGCCGGCCCTTCGGCGGGCGGGCGAAACGCGTCCTCCCCCTTATACGGTGCCGGGGACCGTTCGTCACCCCCGGCACGCCCATGGAGGACACGTCAGCTCGGGCTGTCGGCGCCGCCGCCGTCCTCCGGCGCCCGGTTGCGGTCGAGCGCCGGCTGTCCGAACCACGCCCACGCGGCCACCAGCGCCACGATCCCCGCCGTGATCATCGCGATCGCGTTGTGGAACAGGAAGTCCACCACCAGCATGGTGGCCGCGGTCATCGACACGGCCAGCGCGAGCGCCCCCGCGATGCCGTACCTGTTGGAGCGCCGTACCAGCGTCTCCTTCAGCCCCTGCCGGAACAGCACGCGGTGCTGGGTCGCCGGCGCGATATAGCAGATGGAGGCGAGGGCCGCGCTGACCAGCGCGACGTAGAACAGCCGCCGGTCGCCCTCGCCCAGCCGGTCGAAGCCGGGCGAGAACGGCACCGTGAGCAGGAACGCGAACAGCACCTGAACCCCGGTGACCGCCACGCGGGCGCCCTGCAGCAGCTCGACGAAGTTGCGGTCGGCGCGCGCGCTCTCCGTCTCGTTCCTCCGCTTCAACCCCTGGTCCACCTGGGCCGCCCTTCCGCCTGCGATGCCGATCCGACGCGGTACGACTTTCCGGGTGCTCATGGTCGAAACCTCGTTCGGTACGCGTCCGGGCCGATCACCGTGGCGGGCCTCGGGGGCCGCCTTACCGCGGCCCCGGGGAGTAGAGCCAGGGGTCGCGCAGGTCGTGGTAGACGGGTGAGAGCTCGAACAGGCTCATCAGCTCCTCGAACTCCTCGCGCAGCCGGGCCGGCGGCTCCGCGCGCTCGCCCATCCGGGCCTCCCCCTCGGAGGTGAAGTACGCGGTCTCGACGTAGTCCCCGTCGGGCGACACGGCCGCCAGGCCGCCGATGAGGTCGGGCCGGAACCCGGCGAGGTCGGGCTCGCAGCGGCGCAGCAGTTCCCGCACGCGCGCCGGGTCGCCGACCCGGCCCTCGATCACCTGGACGAACCCCGCCGAGTCGGACCCTCCGCGCAGGTACACGTCCACCTGGTCGCAGTCGTGGAAGGTCACCTCGCCGGCGAACAGCTTGGCCGTCTCCATCCACCACTGGGTCTGCTCGGGCCGGTCGGAGTTGCGCCGCGCCTCCTCCCGCGACTCGAAGCGGGCCACGGCCACCAGCGTGCCGCCCTCGGTCACGCCGGCGGTCGTGCCGAGCCAGCCGTACGAACCGGGCGCCAGCTCGCGCGCCCACCGGTCGAGCGCCTCGCGCGCCTCGCCCGTGTCGGCCACCGGCCCCTGGAAGACCTGGACGAACATCGCCGCCTCCCCTCTCCGGGTTGTCCCCGTAGGTCCCACGCTAGGAGCGGGCGCCGGACCCGGTCGACCGGCCGGTGCCCTCGGGGGGCCCAAGAGTTGGTGAGGCTATCGGTGGCGGGGGTCGGGCTCGTACAGGTCGGTGAGCGGAGCCAGCCGGGAGGCCGGGACGTTCAGCCGGAACCCGTCCGGACCGAAGGACTCCACCTGGTCCCGGCTCACCAGCCGGGCGGCGGCGAACCGGCCGCGCACGAGGGCGCTGACCAGCTTCGGGGCCCGGCCACCCGGGCCGCGCTCGTAGCCGAACAGGCGGGAGTGCCAGTGGGGCACCACGATCAGTTCGGCGACGGTGAACGCCTGCTGCACCTCCATCAGCAGCGGCCCGTCCTGGCGCAGCCGGACGTCGGCCACGTTCCCGACGCGCGTGCCCTGCGCGTCGAGCACCGGCTTGTCGAGGTACGCCCCGAGCCGCGCGGCCGGATGCCGTTCGTGGCTGACGGGCCGCTCCCGTGACTCCTCCTCCTGGCCGCTGCCGGGGATCCTGGCGATGATGTTCCGCCTGGTCCAGGTCTCCAGCGCGGGCTCCTCCGGATCGCCGCCCACCTCGACGGCGCTGCCGAGCTCGGTGAGCAGGTGCATGGGGATGCGCCACGGCCGCGGGTCCTCCTGCGGGCTGAGCAGCTTCGCGACGGCGACCATGAGCCGGCCCGGCACGCCGCCGATGCGGGGGCCGAGCGCCAGCGGACCGGCCAGGATGGCCGTCACGTAGGGCGGGTCGCCGGTCAGCTCCAGGTCGTCCACCTTGCACACGAGCTTGCCGGTGGAGGCGCGCACCACCTGCCGGTCGAGCAGGTGCAGCGCGGCGTGGATCTCTCTGGCTCTCATTGCCCCGCCTTCGTCGCGATCATCAGCGGGATCGCCGCCACGGCGACCACCGAGAGGAGCACCATGTAGAAGGTGCCCAGCGCGTTGGTGAACCTGCCGTTGACGTGGTCGCCCATGTAGTCCGGGTCGTTGGCGATCATCAGGACGGGCAGGTACGTCAGCGGCAGCGCCGCGGCCGAGAACACCAGCGAGTACTCCGTGACCATGACCGGGTCGACGGTGGTGAGGATGAGCGCGGCGGCCAGGACGACCGTCACCAGCAGCACCGTGTGGAACCGGGCGGCCTCGACGGGCCGCACCAGCTTGCCCCATTGCCAGCCGAAGTACTGGCTGAGCGTGTAGCCGCACGACAGCGCGGTCTCCAGGGTGGCGCCGAACGTGGCCGCGAACACGCCGAGGATGACCAGCGCGAGCCCGATCTTCCCCAGGCCCAGCCCGACCGGCAGCACCATCTGCGCCAGCGACTCGACCTGGGCCTGCACCGGCAGGAAGACGGTGGCCGCGCAGGCCGCGATGGCCAGCGACAGCAGGCCGCCGAGGGGGAAGCCGACGAACACGTTGGCCCGCGCGACCACGAGGTCCTGGCGGGTCCACTTCTCCTCCACGCCGCCGGAGGAGAAGAAGAACACCTCGTACGGCGTCATCGCCCCGCCGAGCAGGGCCACGGCGTAGTACCAGTAGGTCGGCGCGCCCTCGGCCTGCGGCGGGGAGGTGAGCTGGCCCGCCAGCTCTCCCCAGTCGGGCCCGAGCGCCCACAGCGCGACCGCGAACACCACCAGCACCAGCCCGAGGAGCCCGAAGATGCGCTCCATGTTCTCGAACTTGACCCGCCACATCACCAGCCAGGCCACGAACGCCACGCCCGGCACCCACAGCAGGTAGTTGACGCCGGTGGCCAGCTCCAGGGCGAGCGACGCGCCGCCGACCTCGGCGGCGAGCGTGAGCAGGCTGACGAAGAACGACGCCGAGAGGTTGACCACACCGGCCCTGGGCCCCAGCCGCTCCCGGACGAGGTCGAAGACGGGGCGTTGCGAGGTGGCGGCGATGCGGCCGGACATCTCGGCGAACAGGCAGATCCCGACGACCCCGACGACGACCACCCAGGCCAGCGACATGCCGAACCGCGCGCCCACCAGCGAGTTGGCCACGAGGTCGCCGATGTCGACGAAGCCGCCGAAGGCGGTGAGGATGCCGAGCGTGACGGCGAACGCCTTCTTCACTGCAGCTCCCCCGCCAGCTTCTCCAGCCGCGCCGCCGCCTGCCGAGGCTGCTCGATCCCGCCCCGCCGGAGCTGGATGAGCAGCGCGTCGATCTCGTCCTCGGCCTGCTGCACCTTCTCCAGCGTGCGGTCGCGCACCTGGTCGGAGGCGTCGGAGGGCGGCTGCACGCCGCCGAACTGCTGGGCGACGTTGCCCAGGTCCACCGCCGCGTCGGTCAGCACGGTCTTGAGGTACGGCCCGTGCAGTTCGGTGGAGTGCTGGACGGCCAGCCGCGCCATCTCCACGACGGAGTGCGCCGTCTTGGTGGTCTCCTGCGCCTTGAGCGCGTAGTCGTGGTCGTCCCAGGCCGGGCTCACGCATCCGCCGAGCATGACCACCAGCGCGACGGCGGCCAGCAGGGCTCTCATGCCCGCCCGCGCAGCAGGAAGTAGGTCAGCACGCCGAGCAGCACGAACAACTGCCCCCAGGCCATGAGCAACACCAGCCCCTCATCGGTCATGGAGGCAGGCTTCCCGCAGAGCGCGATCATAGTCCCGCCGGTCAGTCAAGACGGGTGTCGCGGCTCACCTTCTCCCAGGCGGCGATCTCGGCGCGGACGGCGTCGAGGTGGCCCACGATGGCGTCCACGGCGTCGTCGCCCAGCGGCAGGCGCAGCGGGGTGTCCTCGGCCTCCAGAGCCGCGAGGACGGCCGCCGCCGCCTTGGCCGGGTCGCCGGGCTGCGTGCCGTCGCCGGTCTCGGCCATCCGCCGCGTCGGGCCTACCGTGGCGTCGTAGTCGCCGATCGGCTCGCTGGTGGTGATGTTGGCGAACAGTGCGGTGCGGAACGCGCCCGGCTCGACGATCAGCACCTTGATCCCCAGCGGGCCGACCTCCTGCGCGAGCGCCTCCGACATCCCCTCCAGCGCGAACTTCGTGGCGCTGTAGGCCGAGAAGCCGGCGAACGACATCTGCCCGCCCATGCTGCTGAACTGCACGATCGCGCCGGAACGGCGGGCGCGCATGTGCGGCAGCACGGCCCGGGTCAGCGCGGCGGGGCCGAACACGTGCACCTCGAACAGGCCGCGCAGCTCGGCGTCGGTGGTCTCCTCGGCCGCGCCGACGTGGCTGCGGCCCGCGTTGTTGACCAGCACGTCGATCCGCCCGTGGCGGTCCACCACGTCGCGTACCGCCGCGTCGATCGCGGCCGGATCGGTCACGTCCAGGGGCAGCGCCTCGACCTGCCCGGGGTGCGCGGCCACCAGGTCGTCCAGGGTCGCCACGCGGCGGGCGGTGGCGACCACCACGTCCCCGGCGGCGACGGCCGCCTCGGTGATCGCCCGGCCGAAACCGCTGCCGGCGCCCGTGACCAGCCAGACCTTGTTCATCCCGATTCCCCTTCCGGGTGGTGCTCTTTCCGTGACCCACCCTGCCCGGGGGCCGGGGCACGTGTCCAAGATCTGCCGTGATAACCCATGGTTATGGACGTGCACGGGCGAGACCTGCGGTATTTCGTGACGACGGCCGAGGAACTGCACTTCACGCGCGCGGCGGAGCGGCTGTTCGTGTCGCAGCCGGCGCTGAGCAAGCAGATCAGGATGCTGGAGCGGCAGCTCGGCGCGCCGCTGTTCGAGCGCGACCCGCAGGGCGTGCGGCTGACCCCGGTGGGGGCGGCGCTGCTGCCGCACGCCCGCCGGGTGCTCGCGGCGTGGGACGAGTCCTGGGCGGCGGTGGTCCGGGCCCGGAGCGAGCAGCGCGCGACCCTGGTCGTGGGCATGAGCACCAGTCCCGGACGGGGCGGGCTGCTGCCGGCGATCCGGTCGCGCTTCACGGCCCTGCACCCGGAGGCCACGGTCAGGCTGCGGCAGGTCGGCTGGGAGGACCCGACCGCGGGGCTGGCCGACGGCGCGGCCGACGTGGCGTTCGTGTGGCTGCCGCTCCCGGCCCCCGAGCGGTACGCCTGGACCGTGGTGGCCGAGGAGCCCCGGCTGGTGGCGATGCCCGACGGCCACCGGCTGGCCGGCCACGAGGTCGTCGACTTCGCCGAGCTGCTGGACGAGCCGTTCCTGGCCCTGCCGGAGGCGGCCGGGCCGCTGCGCGACCACTGGCTCGCGCTGGACGCCCGCGACGGCCGGCCGGTGCGCGTCGGCGCCGAGATCGCCGGCACGGACGAGACGTACGAGGCGCTGGTGGACGGCCGCGGCGTCTGCCTGCTGGCCAGCGGCAACGCCCCGCTCCTGACGCTGGGCGGGGTGGTGACCCGGCCGGTGCGCGGCCTGTCGCCGTCCCGGCTGGCGCTGGCCTGGCGCGCCGGCGACCGGCGGCCGCTGGTCCAGGACTATGTGCGGGCCTGCCGCCAGGCGACGGGCGACCCTTCCGCATAACGGGGACGCGGGTCCCCGCGCGGCAGGTTCACCGGGAGTTCCGCGCGGGAGGTCCTCGCGCGGGTGGTTCACGGGCGAGTGGTTCACGGGCGAGTGATTCACGCGCGAGTGGTTCACGCGCGGGTGGTTCAGGCAGGAGTTCAGGCGGGAGTTCACGCGCGCGTTCCCCGGCGGCCACCCGGAGGCCGCGCGGCGCGGCGATCATGCTGGGTCCGCACGAGGAGCAGCCGCGACAGGAGAGGGACGCCGATGCCCGCCTACCCCACGTCCGTGCCGTACCGGGCCGGCACCGAGGGCTACCACACCTTCCGCATCCCCGCCGCCGTGGCGACCCCGGCGGGCACGGTGCTCGCCTTCGCCGAGGGGCGGCGAGACTCCGCCGGCGACGCGGGCCGCATCGACCTGGTGCTCAGGCGTTCGTCCGACGGCGGCGCGACCTGGGGCCCGCTCCAGGTCGTGGCGCGCGAGCCGCGCGGCGGCACCGCCGGCAACCCCGCCCCGGTGGTCACGCGCGACGGCCGGGTCGTGCTCGTCCACGTGCGCAACGCCGCCTCCGCCACCGAGGAGCGGATCCGGCGCGGCCAAGTCGCCGCCGCCGACGGGCGCCGCGTGTACGTCCAGACGAGCCAGGACGACGGGACGACCTGGTCGGAGCCGCGCGAGATCACCTCCGCGGTCAAGAAGCCGGAGTGGCGCTGGTACGCCACCGGCCCGGGTCACGCCGTCGAGCTGCGGCAGGGGCCGGCCGCGGGCCGGATCGTGGTGCCCGCCGACCACTCGCTCCCGCCGGCGGGCACCGACAACGGCACGGAGGGCAAGTACGACGGCGGGCACGCGCTGCTCAGCGACGACGGCGGGCGCACCTGGAGCATCGGGTACGCCGACGACCGGCCCGACGGGTACGTCAACGTCAACGAGACGACGGCCGCCGAGCTGCCCGGCGGCCGCCTCTACCTCAACTGCCGCACCGACTCCGCCGCGCCCGGCACCCGCGCCGACGCGTACTCGGCCGACGGCGGGCGCACGCTGGAGCGGCCCTTCCGCCCGCAGGCGGGGGTGGTCTGCCCGGTCGTGGAGTGCAGCGTCCTGGCGTGGGACGATCCTTCCGTGCTGCTGCTGTCCGGCCCGGGCGTCCCGGACGCGCGGGCCGTGATGACCGTGCGGGTCAGCCACGACGACGGCGTCACCTGGCGCGCCGCGCACACGGTGTCGGGGCTGCCCGCCGCCTACTCCGACCTGGTGCGCGTGGACGCCGCCACGGTCGGGCTGCTGTTCGAGACGGGCGAGTTCTCCCCGTACGAGACCATCGCCTTCCGGCGGGTGCCGATCGCCGATCTGCTGCGGACGTGAGCCCCGCTCCATTGTGGAGATCGTTCCAGCGGAGTGATCATTGCCTCGGCGGCCGGGGACGGCCCGGCCGGTCGAGCGAAGGAGCCCCCCATGAGCACCGCCACGGGTCTGCGCGGCAGAAGCGTCATCGTCACCGGAGCCGGCTCCGGCATCGGCCGCGCGGCGGCTCTGCGCTTCGCGGCCGAGGGGGCGAACGTGCTGATCGCGGACCTGGACGGCGAGCGGGCCCGGGCCGTGGTGGCCGAGGTCGAGGCCGCCGGGGGCACCGCGGTCAGCGTGGTCGGCGACCTCGGCGATCCGGCGGTCGTGCAGCGGGTGGCGGCGACGGCGGTGGAGGCGTTCGGCGGCATCGACGTGCTGGTGAACAACGCGGGCGTCATGGACCGGATGTCCGCGGCCGGCGACACCGGCGACGAGGAGTGGGAGACGGTGCTGCGGGTCAACCTGACCGCGCCGTTCCTGCTGACGCGGGCGTGCCTGCCGTACCTCATGGCCTCGGGGTCCGGGGCGATCGTCAACACCGCGTCGGAGGCGGCGCTGCGCGGCAGCGCGGCCGGCACCGCCTACACCGTGTCCAAGCACGGCATCGCCGGGCTGACCAAGTCGCTGGCCGTGATGTACCGGGACAAGGGCGTGCGGGCCAACGCCGTCGCCCCCGGCGGCACCGCCACCAACATCCGGGTCGAGGTCGACCAGGACGCGCTCGGGCCGTCGGTGGTCATGTCGTACCTGGCCAACGCGGGCCGCGTCTGCGACCCGGACGAGCAGGCCGCGGCGATCGTCTTCCTCGCCTCCCCCGCCGCGGCCAACGTCAACGGCGTGATCCTCGCGGTCGACAACGGGTGGTCCGCCGTCTAGCCATACTCGTATGACAACAGGCGAGGTTGTACGATGACGGGTATGACCTCCCCCTCCGACCGCGTCACCTGGGTGCGGCTGTCGTCCGTCACCCTCCCCCTCGACACCCCGGTCAGCGACGCCAAGGTGCTGACCGGGCGGCAGCGGCCGATGACCGAGATCGCGTTCCTGTTCGCCGAGATCGGGGCGGAGAGCGGCCACCAGGGCTTCGGGTTCGGCTACTCCAAGCGCGCCGGCGGCCCCGGGCAGTACGCCCACGCCCGGGAGATCGCCCCCGAGCTGCTCGGCGAGGACCCCAGCGACATCGCCCGCCTGTGGGACAAGCTCGTCTGGGCGGGGGCGTCCGTCGGCCGCAGCGGCCTGTCCACGCAGGCCATCGCCGCCCTCGACATCGCCCTGTGGGACCTCAAGGCCAGGCGCGCCGGCCTCTCCCTCGCCAAGCTCCTCGGCGCCCACCGCGACTCGGTGCGCTGCTACAACACCTCCGGCGGATTCCTGCACGCGCCCGTCGAGCAGGTCCTCGACAACGCCACCGCCGCCCTGGAGCGCGGCATCGGCGGCATCAAGCTCAAGGTCGGGCATCCGGACGCGCGGGTGGACCTGGCCCGGGTGAGCGCCGTGCGCGAGCACCTCGGCGACGCCGTCCCCCTCATGGTGGACGCCAACCAGCAGTGGGACCGTCCTGCCGCGCAGCGGCTCTGCCGGGCGCTGGAGCCGTACGGGCTGGTCTGGATCGAGGAACCGCTGGACGCCTACGACAGCGCCGGCCACGCGGCCCTGGCCGCCTCGCTCGACACCCCGATCGCGACCGGCGAGATGCTGACCAGCGTCGCCGAGCACGCCGAGCTCATCCGGGCGGGCGCCGCCGACGTCATCCAGCCCGACGCGCCGCGCATCGGCGGCATCACCCCGTTCCTGCGCCTGGCCGGCCTGGCCGAGCACGCCCGGCTCCAGCTGGCCCCGCACTTCGCCATGGAGATCCACGTGCACCTCGCCGCCGCGTACGCGCTGGAGCCGTGGGTGGAGCACTTCGAGTGGCTGGAGCCGCTGTTCGAGGAGCGGCTGGAGATCCGCGACGGCCGCATGCTGGTGCCGGCGCGGCCCGGTCTCGGCGTCACCCCGAGCGAGCAGGCCCGCCGCTGGACCACCGACCAGTGCGAGTTCGGCGGCCGGTAGCCGATGACGAGCCGCACGCAACGCCTGGTCGACACCCTGACGGCGCGCATCAGGGAAGGAGTCGTGCGCCCCGGCGAGCGGCTGCCGACCGAGAGCAGCCTGGTCGAGACGTACGGCGTGAGCAGGACCGTGGTGCGCGAGGCGATCTCCCGGCTGCAAGCGGCGGGCCTGGTGGAGACGCACCACGGTCGGGGCACCTTCGTCCTCGCCCGCCCCTCCACCACCCGCTTCCCGGCCGGCCCCCAGGGGGAGGTCACGCTGGAGGAGGTGACGGGGCTGCTGGAGTTCCGGACGGCGTTCGAGGTGGAGGCCGCCGCGCTGGCCGCCCGGCGCCGCACGGACGCGCACCTGGCCGACCTGCGCGAGGCCCTGGACGCGTTCGCGGGCGCGGCGGAGCACCCGAGCACGGCGGTCAACGCCGACTACCGCTTCCACCTGCGCGTCGCCCTCGCGACGGGCAACCATCACTTCGCCGACCTGATCTCCTCGCTGGGGCCGTCCATGATCGTCGTCCCGCGGGAGCGGCTGGACCCGGGCGGCCGGTTCGCGGGGATCGTGGCGGAGCACGAGCACATCTACGCCGCGATCGCGCGCGGCGACGCGGACGCGGCCCGCGCGGCCGCCCGCGTCCACCTGGCCAACAGCCGCGCCCGCCTGCTCCAGCCGGAACCCGGAGACGGCTGACCGTCGGGTGGCGCGCGAATATTCGGTGGCGCGGCTTCCCGGCGCCCGGTGAGACTCGCCGGATGCGAAGGGAACTGCGATCGGCCGACGGCGCCGTCACGCTGTCCCCGCTGACCATGGACGACGCGCAGGCGCACCTGGCGGGCGAGGACGCCGAGCTGGTCCGCCACCTCAACGGCGGCCCCGGCACGCCCGCCACGGTCGAGGCGCACCTGCGATGGTGCGAGGAGCAGTGGCGGGCCGGCGGGCCCGTCCACGCGTTCGGCGTGCGCGCCGGCACGCCGCCGGTGCCGGCCGGGACGATCGAGGTGCAGTTCGACCGGCCCTACCTGCCCGCCGGGGAGGTCAACCTCGCCTACGGGCTGTACCCGCGCTGGCGGGGACGCGGCATCGCCACCCGGGCCGTCGAGCTGGCCTGCCTGTACGCGGCGTCGGCCGGCGCCACCGTCGCCGTCATCAGGGTCGACCCGGACAACACCGCCTCGGCGGCCGTGGCCGTACGGGCCGGATTCGCCCACGCGGGACGGGGCGCCGACGGCTTCGACCGCTACACACGGCCGCTCACCGCCACGGACCTCGTCGAGCACTACACGACGGGGGCTTCCGAGAGCACCCGCCTGACCAGATCACCGCACGGCATGCTGGAGTTCCGGCGCACCCAGGAACTGCTGCGGCGGGTCCTGACGCCGCCTCCGGCGCGCGTCCTCGACGTCGGCGGCGGCACGGGCGTGCACGCGCGATGGCTCGCCGCGGACGGCTACGACGTGCACCTGGTCGACCCGGTGCCCGCGCACGTCGAGGCCGCGGCGGCCCTGCCGGGCGTCACCGCCGAAGTGGGCGACGCCCGTCGGCTGCGTGCCCCGGCCGGGAGCGCGGACGTCGTCCTGCTGCTCGGCCCGCTCTACCACCTGACCGAGGCGGCCGACCGGGCGCGGGCGCTCGCCGAAGCCCGCCGGGTGCTGCGCCCGGGAGGCGTCGTGGTGGCCGCCGCCATCAGCCGTCACCTGTCGCTCCTGGAGGCCGGCACCACCGGGAGGCTCACCGAGGAGATGGCCTCCGCGGTGCAGCACCTGATCGCCACCGGCGACTACGACGGGCATCTCGGCTTCCTGCCCACCCACTTCCACACCGCGGCGGGCCTGCGGGCCGAGTTGGAGAGCGCGGGGCTGACGGACGTGGAGGTCTACGGAGTCGAAGGACCCGCCTGGCCCGCGCTGGACGCCGCCGGGGAGGGAGAGTTCGACCGGCTCGTGGAGGCGGCGCTCCGGTGCGCCCGCATCGCCGAGCAGGACCCGTCAATGATCAACAGCAGTGCCCATCTCCTCGCGGTCGCACACTGACGGACGGCTCCTCGCGGTCACACACTGACGGACCCCTCCTCGCGGTCACACACTGACGGACCGCCTTCCCGGGCCGCACGCGGAAGACACGCCGGAGAACCGCCGAAGAAACGCCTTGTCGCCGTCGCCCGGCAAGACGTCGCCGCCGGACGGCCCCTGCCCCGCCGAGCGCGGCACCTCCAGCTCACGCGCGGTGTCACCGCTGCGAGCTTGCTAAGTGGGGTGCCCCCCCATATGATCGCGACAACCAAATGGAGGGCCACCCCATTTAATCGGCCCGCACGAGCGCAGAGGAAGACGAGACAGTGACGCTGACGAACAAGACCGTCGTGGTGGTCGGCGCGACGGGTCTGCAGGGCAGGGCCGTGACCCGGCACCTGCTGCGCGACGGCTGGCGGGTGCGGGCGCTCACCCGCGACCCGGACGGCGCCGGCGCCCGGGCGCTGGCGCGGGCCGGCGCCGAGCCCGTACGGGCCCGGATGGAGGACGTCGGCTCCCTGACCGCCGCCGCCGGGGACGCCTGGGGGCTGTTCAGCGTTCAGCCCACGGTCGGCTCCCCCGGCACCGCGCCCGACTTCACCACCGAGGACGAGGTGCGCTGGGGGGTGAACGTCGCCGAGGCCGCGCGTGCCGCCGGCGTCCGGCACCTGGTGTACAGCTCGGTCGCCGGCGCGGACCGTCACCCCGGCGAGAAGGTGCCGGCGAACCTGGTCAGCAAGTGGCGGATCGAACGGCGCATCGCCGAGCTCGGCCTGCCCGCGACGATCCTGCGGCCGGTCTCCTTCATGGAGAACTTCACCGGCGGCTACGCGTTGCGCGACGGGACCCTGTCCACCGGGGTCGCGCCGGACACGGTCCAGCAGCTCGTGGCCGTCGACGACGTCGGCGCCGTCACCGCCCTGGCCTTCGCGCGGCCGGCGGAATGGATCGGGCGGGCGGTCTCGCTGGCCGCCGACGAGCTCACGCCGGTCCAGGTCGCCGAGGCCATCGGGGCGGCGCTGGGGATCTCGCTGCCCTATGCGCGGATCCCGAACGAGGTGATCAGGAGCGTGAGCGAGGACTTCGCGTACGCCATGCGGTGGCTCGACGAGCACGGCTACCGCGCGAACATCGCCGCCACCCGGCGGATCCTCCCGGCCGCCATGGACTTCGGCACCTGGCTGGCGCGCACCGGCGCGGCCCAGATCTCCGCGTTCCTGGACTCCGCGCGCGCAGCCGGACAGGGCGCGTGGTGACGGCCCGCACCCCCGCCCTCGGCCGCGTCGGGATCTGGGCGGGGGACTTCGACGCCCTCCGCGCCGCCGAGGTCCGCCGGGCCGCGGCCGCGATCGAGGACCTCGGCTACGGCGCCCTGTGGATCCCCGAGACCACGGGCCGCGAGGCCGTCGCGCAGGCCGCGATCCTGCTGGCCGGCACCCGGGAGATCACCGTGGCCGCCGGGATGACCGACGTCTACGCGCGCGACGCGGTCACGGCCGCCGCCGCGCAACGCACCCTGGAGGAGGCCTTCCCCGGGCGGTTCCTGCTCGGCCTGTGGGACAGCCACCCGAGCCTGGCCGAGGACGTCCGCGGACACCGCTTCGGCCCGCCCCTGGCCACCATGCGCTCCTACCTCGACGCGCTGGACGCCGCCCCGTTCGGGCCGCCCGGCACGACCGCCTCGCCCCACCGCGTCCTGGCCGCACTGGACCCCGGCATGCTCGCCCTAGCCGCCGAGCGCGCCCGGGGCGCGTGCGTGCTCGGCATGCCCGTGGAGTACACCCGTACCGCCCGCGCCACGCTCGGAGGCGACCGCCTGCTGGCCGTCACCCAGTTGTGCGTGCTCGGCGACGATCGCGCGCGCACCGCCGAACCGGCCCGCGCCACGGCCGCGGCCGCCCTGCCCAACCGCCGCGAACTGCTGCGCGGGCTCGGACATCCCGCCCCGGACGCGATCGACGACCGCCTCGTCGAGGCGATCGTCGCCCACGGCCGCGCCGAGGACGTCGCCCACCGCGTCCGGCAGCACCTCGACGCCGGCGCCGACCACGTCAGCCTGCACGTCGTGACCGCCGACCCCCACGTCCCCGCCGTCCGGCAGTGGGAGCGGCTGGCCGCGCACCTGCTCGCCTGACCCCGCACCGCCGATCGGCGCGGCGGCTCAGACCAGGGAGGCCGGCTCAGGCGAGGGAGGCCGGCTCAGGCGAGGGAGGCCGGCTCAGGCGAGGGAGGCCGGCTCAGGTCAGGGAGGCCGGCTCAGGTCAGGGACGCCCAGGGCGCCGGTGGAGCCGAGGCGAAGAAGCGGAGCAGGCCCAGCAGCCAGCTGGCGGGCGGTGCGGTCCAGTGGCGTTCGCCCGGGCGCGGCACCGGGTCCGCCAGGCGGCCGAGGGCCCAGGTGAGATGGAACCACAGCACGCGCGCCTCCCAGCCTGAGGTCTCCTCGCCGCTCTCCTGCCGGTAGCCGTCGAGCGTGGCCGGGACGCCGGTCAGCGGCAGCTTGGCGAAGTCGGCGGCGGGGTCGGCCCACTGGGCGTCGCCCCAGTCCACGATCGCCTCCAGCCGAGCGGTCCCCGGGGAGATGAGCAGGTTCTGCGGAGCGATGTCGCCGTGGACCAGGACCACGGGAGGGTCCGCCGGGAGACGCGCCGAGAGCCGGTCGAACCAGCCGGTGAGCCAGCGGGCGTGCTCGGCGTCGAGCCAGCCCTCCGTACGGAGGCGGTGGGTGAGCGTCCAGGGGTCGGCCGCGCCGTCGTCCACGGGGAGCGCGGCGAGGGCGGGGGCGGTGGCCGGGGACAGCCGATGCAGCTTGGCCAGCTCGCGCCCCACCTGGCGCAGGACCCGCTCCGTGCCGGCGGCGGGCAGGGCCAGGTCCGCGAGATCGCTCCCCCGCGCCCGGGTGAGCAGCAGGTACGGCACGTCCACCACCGAGCACGTGTCGTCGAAGAAGACGACCTCCGCAGTGCGCACCCCCGCCCGCCGGGCGGCGGGGATGACCACGGCCTCCTTGACCAGGTCGGGCAGGAACCGCTCGGCCCTCGGGACGCGCAGGACCAGGCCGTCCCCGAGCAGGTAGACCCGGTTGGCCGACCCCGCCGGAAGCGGGCGCACCCGCCCGGCGGCGACCCCGTGCCGTCCGGTCCCCCCGCCCGAATCCTCCCGATCCCGGGCGAGCCAAACTTGAACTGTTCCAGATTAGAGGACTATGTTGGCCGTATGGCGTCCGATTTCGAGGCGCACTTACGAGCCGTCTCGCCGCGTGAGACCCGGCCGCTGCCGGCAGCGCGCGCCGCGCTGTGCGTGCGCTGAGCAACGCCGGTCCGGCGCGGCGTGTCGAGCCCGCCGGTGCGAGCGCCCGCCACGAGGCACGCGTGGGAGACAACCACCGCCACGTCGGGTGCCGTTCCCGCGGCGCGGTCGCGGACGTCGGCCGCGCCACCGGCCACGCTCCTCAAAGGCATGTTGACCAGTGATCCGGAAGTTCGGAAGGAAACAGATGAGCGACCCTCAGGACAACGCCCCTTCCAGCGCGCAGGGAGTGGACCAGAAGGCGGCGGCCGGCTGCCCGGTCGCGCATGACTCCGTGACCGCGCACGGCAGTGAGAGCGAGAACCCGGCCATCGACTCGCCGACTCCCAAGACCGGCGGCCGTCCGCGCACGAACCGGGACTGGTGGCCCAACCAGCTCGACCTCTCGGTGTTGCGCGCGCACTCGTCCAAGGGCAACCCGCTGGGCGAGGGCTTCAGCTACGCCAAGGAGCTGGAGAAGCTCGACGTCGAGGCCCTGAAGCAGGACATCATCGAGACGCTCACCACCTCGCAGGACTGGTGGCCGGCCGACTTCGGCCACTACGGCGGTCTCATGATCCGGATGAGCTGGCACGCCGCGGGCACCTACCGCATCCACGACGGTCGCGGCGGGGCGGGCGACGGCTCCCAGCGTTTCGCGCCGCTCAACAGCTGGCCCGACAACGCCAACCTCGACAAGGCCCGCCGGCTGCTGTGGCCGGTCAAGCAGAAGTACGGCCAGCAGATCTCGTGGGCCGACCTGCTCGTGCTCGCCGGCAACGTCGCGCTGGAGTCGATGGGGTTCAAGACCTTCGGCTTCGGCTTCGGCCGCGAGGACGTGTGGGAGCCGGAGGAGATCTTCTGGGGCCCGGAGGACGCCTGGCTCGGCGACGAGCGCTACGTCGACGACAGCCAGATGGTGCCGAACTTCGGCGCGACCGAGATGGGTCTCATCTACGTCAACCCGGAGGGTCCCCGCGGCAACGCGGACCCGGCCGCGGCGGCGCACTTCATCCGCGAGACCTTCGCCCGGATGGCGATGAACGACGAGGAGACCGTCGCTCTCATCGCCGGCGGCCACACGTTCGGCAAGACCCACGGCGCCGGCGTCGCGGACGGCCACGTGGGGCCGGAGCCCGAGGCCGCGCCGCTGGAGGCGCAGGGCCTGGGCTGGCTGAGCACTCACGGCAGCGGCAAGGGCGCCGACACGATCACCAGCGGTCTCGAAGTGACGTGGACCGACCGGCCGACGCAGTGGAGCAACCGTTTCTTCGAGATCCTCTTCGGCTACGAGTGGGAGCTCACCACGAGCCCCGGCGGCGCGAAGCAGTGGGTCGCCAAGGACGCCGAGGCGATCATCCCCGACGCCCACGACCCGTCGAAGAAGCACAAGCCGACGATGCTCACGACCGACCTGTCGCTGCGCGTCGACCCGGTGTACAACAAGATCTCCCGCCGCTTCCTCGAGCACCCCGACGAGTTCGCGCTGGCCTTCGCCAAGGCCTGGTACAAGCTGCTGCACCGCGACATGGGCCCGGTCAGCCGCTTCCGCGGGCCCTGGGTCCCCGAGCCCCAGCTGTGGCAGGACCCGGTGCCCGCCGTCGACCACGAACTCGTGAGCGACGCCGAGATCGCCGCCCTCAAGACGAAGGTCCTGGAGTCCGGCCTCACGACCGCCCAGCTGGTGTCCACCGCCTGGGCCTCGGCCGCGAGCTTCCGGTCCACCGACAAGCGCGGCGGCGCCAACGGCGCCCGGATCCGCCTGGAGCCGCAGCGCGGCTGGGAGGTCAACCAGCCCGAGCAGCTCGCGACGGTCCTGGACACCCTCGAGGGCATCCAGCGCGAGTTCAACGAGGCCGGCGGCGCGAAGATCTCGCTCGCCGACCTGATCGTGCTGGCCGGTTCGGCCGCCGTCGAGAAGGCGGCCCGCGAGGCCGGCGTGACGGTGACGGTGCCGTTCCGCCCGGGGCGCACCGACGCCACGCAGGAGCAGACCGACGTCGAGTCCTTCGGGGTTCTCGAGCCACGGGCCGACGGGTTCCGCAACTACCTGCGTCCCGGCGAGAAGACCCAGCCGGAGGTGCTGCTCGTCGACCGCGCGTACATGCTGAACCTGACGCCGCCCGAGATGACCGTCCTCATCGGCGGCCTGCGTTCGCTCGGGGCCAACTTCGGGGGTTCGCGGCACGGCGTCCTCACCGACCGGCCCGGCGTGCTCACCAACGACTTCTTCGTCAACCTGCTCTCCCCGGGCACCCGGTGGAAGGCGTCGGAGTCGGAGGAGCACGTGTACGAGATCCGCGACGCGGCCACCGACGAGGTGAAGTGGACCGCCACCGCGGTCGACCTCGTCTTCGGCTCGAACTCGCAGCTGCGAGCCCTCTCGGAGGTCTACGCCGGGCGGGACGCCCGCGACAAGTTCGTGACCGACTTCGTCGCGGCCTGGACCAAGGTCATGGAGCTCGACCGCTTCGACCTCGCCTGACCTTTCTCCACCGATCTCCACCGATCTCCACCGATCTCCACCCGACGAGCCCGGCCGAGTCACCATGATCGGCCGGGCTCGTCCCGCGTCCGGCGCGGCCCCTCTGTCCTCAGTACACCTCGCTCTTGTCGGTGACGATCTCGTCGAGCAGGGCGGTGGCGTCGGAGTACCGCTGGGCCGTCGAGCTGTCGACCGGCAGGGCCAGGGTGGCGAAGCCGTACCGGACGGCTTCGCCGACCGTGCGCGTCCCGAGCCGGCGGGTGAGCTCGCTGTCGATCCGCGTGGAGGCGTTGACCTGCCGCGCGGCGAGGTCGAGCAAGGTCGCCAGCAGCTGGAACCTGGCGGGACCCGGCTGCGGCCCGCCCGCCGAGAGCACGGCCCCGGCCTCCGCGTTGTCCAGCGCCCCGTCTCCCGAGCTGTCGAACTGCTGATAGGTGGCCTGAACCCGGGCCAGCAGCTCGGCGGTGCGCTCGTCCGGGTGGGTCTTCCAGTAGCCGTGCGAGCGCGGGTCACGGGTCGGCGTGACCTCGGTGATCGTCGTGGTGGCCGTCGCGGTCACCGGCTCGTAGGCGCAGCCGTTGACGTTGCCGTACGTCACGGAGGCCTGGTCGGCCAGTTTGTCCCCGGCGGAGAACAGCAGGCCGGGCCGCGCCGTGAACTGCACCGACCGGGTGGCGCCCGCGGCCAGCTCGCCCAGCGACCACGTCAGCGTCGTCGTCCCGTCGGCGTTGCGGGTGACCCCGGTCGGACGCGGGCCTGTGCCTTGGTCGAGGGCCTGGCTGTAGTAGACGTCCTTCGGGAGCGTGTCGGTCAAGGCGACGCCGGTGGCCTTGGCGCTGCCGACGTCGGCCACCTTCAGGTCGACCGTGATCGCCTCGCCAGCGTCGACCGTGGCGGTCGCGCGCTTGTCGAGGGTGAGCCTGGGGGCGTGGACCTTGGTCGTGGCGGTCGCGGTGTTGTTGTCTGTTCTGGCCTCGGCTCCGCCGGCGAGGTCCTTCGCGGTCACCTCGGCCTTGTTGGTCAGCACGGCGGCGTCTTCGGTGGCGCAGGGGATCGTGTAGGTGAACGTCTCCGTGCTCGTACCACCCGCGCCCAGCTGTCCGACCTGGCGCGTTCGCGCGTCGCCGGTCGGCGGGGTGTCCGTCACGACGATCGCGGTCGCCTGGCCGGTGCCGATGTTATCGAGCCTGACCGGGTAGGTGAGGGTGTCGCCGGGCTCGGCGTCGGCCTTGTCGACGGTCTTCTTCGTGGCGATGTCGGGGTCGTAGGAGTTGAAGAACGAGATCTCCTGGCGGATCACG
This sequence comes from Nonomuraea rhodomycinica, assembly GCF_013363995.1. Taxonomy (GTDB): domain Bacteria; phylum Actinomycetota; class Actinomycetes; order Streptosporangiales; family Streptosporangiaceae; genus Nonomuraea; species Nonomuraea rhodomycinica. Next base: position 608,512 of record NZ_JABWGO010000001.1, read on the forward strand.
GCGGCGAAGTCCAGTTCCTTCTCCACGCCGCCGCTGGCCCCGGCGCAGGTGGGCGCGGACGCGGGCCAGCTGCTGCACGCCCAGCCCAGGCGGTCCGGGGACTGCGCCCGGAACCTGATCGCGGGCCAGTCGTCGTGGTCCCTGAGGGTGGTCAGCCCTTTCTCGGCGTTGAGGTCCACGCTCACGTTGCCGGTGTCGATGATCGGGACGTTGGTGCCGGGCGTGCGGTTGTCGTTCCAGTTGAGCGGCCCGTTCCCGGCGCCCGCCCGGAGCGGACGGAAACCGCTGCCCGGGTTGGCGAGGTTGTCGGTCCACCAGAACGTCCAGTCCGTGCCGTCGCCGATTCCCGCGGACTCGTTCAGCCCGCCGTCCTTCAGGTCCTCGTTCAGCGGGGGCAGCTTGCCGTTGGACAGGCCCAGGCGTACCGCGCCCACCTTCCAGTCGCGGAGCTGGTTGACCAGCAGCGGCGGCGGGCTGTTCGGGATGCCCGTCTGGAAGAAGTAGTTCATGACGCTGAGGTAGTTGGGCTTGTAGTTGTCGTTGTTGTCGCCGCCGTGCCGCAGGGCCAGGGCGTGGAAGAGCTCGTGCAGGATGGTGCCGGCCTGGTCCTGCTCGGTGCCGACCTTGGCGTCGGCGTCGCCCGTGCCGGGGGTGAGCACCTGGATGTCGGTACGGTGGGCGCTGGTCGTGTCGCACCGGCGGTTGTCGCCGACGTGGATCTGGGTGCCGACGGTGACGTCGTCACCCCCTGCCGTGGTCTGCAGGGTGTCGTCGCCGCCGTAGTCGCGGGTGAAGTCGGCCACGCACATGGTCCGCCATGAGCCGAGGGTGACGATGAAGTCCTTGTTGTTGTCCCGGGTCGGTTCGCAGCACTGGCCCGAGGTGCCCGGGTCGCCGAGGAGGTCGTGGGCGAAGATCCCGTAGTGGGCGTAACGGGCCAGCTCGACGGGGAAGTCGGCGTTTCGCGCGTTCCGGTAGTCGTTGCTGTTCAGGCCCATCTGCTGCTGTTCGGCGAGTTGCGTTCCTTGCAGGTAGACGAAGTCGATGCCGGCGCGATGGGTCCCCGGATAGGGGCATGGATTCGTGGCCGGGAACGGAGCGGCGTCGAGGGTGTCGCGGACCAGGGTGATCGCGCCGGGCTTGGGCTGGTGGGAGTGCCGGGTGGCCGGGTTGGTGTCGGCCATGTAGTCGAGCTGCAGGATGATCGTCTTGCGGCACGGGTCGGCGCCGAGCGCGGGCAGGTCGGCGATGACGCCGCCGCCGCGGTTCCTGACGCCGGTCAGTTCGACGATGTCCGGGATGCCGTCGCCGTCGGTGTCGGGCATCTCGGCGGTGGCGGTGATGCCGATCCTGGTGATCCGCCCGTCGTTGTCGCGGGGGAAGCCGTGGTCGCCGTCGCCCTCGACGCAGGTCTCCCCCTTGGCGGTCTGCCCGTCGGACCTCACGCAGGGCGTGCCGAAGACGATGTCGTCGCCCGACAACGTGCCGGAGCGCAGGTCGTAGACGAGGTTCAGCTCCAGGTCCTGGTCGCGGGGGCTGATGTCCATCCGGTCGTCGTTGGTGTTGAGCCCGCCGTCGTAGTCCCACAGCGTGACCGTGATGTCCACGGTCGGCTTGTCGCCCGGGAGGTCGTCTTTGGTGAAGGTCCAGCCGTTGGGGGCTTCCGGCAGGCCGAACGGTTCGAACTCGTCGTCCTCGATTCTCGGGCCGATCTCCAAGGGGCCGTCGGCGATCCGGACCTTGGGGTAGTAGTCGCCGTCGCCCACGCCGCCGCTGTCGGGGTCCTCGATCTGGCGGAGGTACTCGATCTTGAAAGTGACCTTGATGCCGGGGGCGGCCGCGGCCGCGGGGGCGGCGAGCGCCGGGACCAAGGCCAGCAGCAGCACCAGGATCACGGCGAACGATAAAGGTTGTCGCGTGTCACGCCTGAACCGACTGAAGCCCATGGTTTCCTCCCTTGGAGCGCTGCCACAAGGAAGCGTCCGCCGAGGGCGAGGCCCGCCGCCTGAGTACCCCCTACCTAAGTGGGTGTCACCGCTTCGGGGACACATCCGAGGTCGTTTCCGTGGGAGAGCGCGTCACCTGCGAAGTCCTCGCCTCCGACACCCATGACGGCGAAGCCCGCCTGTCGCTGCGCGCCACCCGGCCGGACCCGTTCCAGCAGTTCGCGCGCCGCGTTCACGTGGGGCAGATCCTGCACGGCCCGGTCACCAAAGTGGCGCCCTTTGGTGCCTTCGTCCGGGTGGCAGACGGCGTTGAAGGCCTGATTCGCCTCGGCGAACTCACCTCCCGGACCTCAGAGGTGTCAGGCGTCGCGGTTCAGGTCGGTGACGTGGTCACGGTGATCATCATCGAGATCGACACGCTGCGGCGCCGGCTCGCCCTGTCGGACAAGGCTCCTGTCTGGAGGCAGCGAAGATGACAGTGGAGCCCGCTCCCAAGCTGAGCGCTGTCGCTTCGATGGGTGTCGAAATACCGGCGCTCCTGTCATCGAAGTTGGCAGTATCCGGTCGAAGATCATTCCTCTTGAGCGAGGGCCATGACTCCGAAGTTCATGATTATTCTGGCCCAGGGTTGAGGCCGGCCCCGGGGCTGTGGCGCTCCCCCAGGGGCGTAGTTCTTCGCCGGCCAGGCGCAACGCGGCCCCGGGCGGGGTCATGGCCTTCGGCAGCATCACCACACAACGGACCGCGACAGAGTCAGTCCTGAGCTCCGGTGTCAATGCCGTCGACGGTCAGGTCCGTCAGCGCCGCGATGGCCGCGCCGACGGTGGTACGCCCCCGGTTCAGCTCCGCGGCGATCGCCTCGGCCGCGCCCAGCACGCCAACGCAGCGGAGCCGGAGGGCTTCCTGCGTGAGCCCGGTGTACGGCCGCAGCGCGGTGACCATCAGGTCCGTGTAGCTGTCCAGCAGCTCGCGCTCGATCTCCTCCATCTCCTGGCTCCCCTTGAGCGCGGCCGAGATGGCGGTCCACTCCGGCATGTCGGTGGCGCAGGCGAAGTAGGCGACGCTCAGGACGCGGGCGATTTCGCGAGGGACGGCCGGGGCGTCGCGCAGGGCCTCCTCCGCGGCGGCCCGGTGCCGCTCGTCGAGCCGCCGGTAGAGCGCGATCAGCAGGCCGGGGCGGGTGCCGAAGTGGTCGTAGACGATCGGCCTGCTCACCCCGGCGGCCTCCGCCAGGCTGAGCAGCGTGAGGCTGTCGGTGCCGTGGGCGCGCACGATCGCCATGGCGGTATCGAGCAACTGCTCCCGCCTGGCCGGCTTGGACAGGCGAGTCGATCCCGTGGCCATCGTCCTCCCTTGCGTCACCTCTCAGCTTAAGCTACAAAATGAAACCTACAGAATGTAGGTTAAGGAGAGGGGATCACCGTGGAGCACTCCGTACTGATACTGGGCGGATCCGGCCAGGTGGGCGCCGGGACCGCGACCCTCCTGCGCCGGTGGTACCCGAAGCTGCGGCTGACGATCGCGGGCCGCGATCTCGGCCGCGCCCAGCGGGTCGCCGACGAGCTCGGTGGCGCGGCAGCCGCAACCATCGATCTGCGGCGAGGCGACCTCGGCCTCCAGGAGACCGAGGGCTACTCGGCGGTCGTGGCAACGGTGTGGGACAGCCACCTGAACGGACTGCGTTTCGCACAGGACCGCGGCCTGCCGTACGTCAGCATCTCCAGCGGCCTGGTCGACATCGGACCCGAGGTCGTCGCCGCCGGCCTGAGAACCGGCGCAACGCCGATCCTGCTGGCCAGCCACTGGTACGCGGGGCTCGTCGTCCTGGCGGTGCTCGGCCTCGCCAGGGAGTTCGACCGGCTCGACACCATCGAGGTCAGCGGCGTGCTGGACGAACAGGACGGCGGCGGGCCCGCGGCCATGGCGGACATGGAACGCCTGCTGGGCGCCACCTCAGCGGGGCACATCCGCCGCGACGGCGTCTTCCACTGGGTCAGCGGCCCCGACGCGGAGGTGGAGGTAACCGGCGTCGACGGCACCGTGCTACCTGGCCAGATCGTCCCCATCCTCGATGTGCCAAGCCTGGCCCTCGCGACGGGCGCGCCCAACGTCCGCTTCGCGTTCGCGGTCGGTGAGTCGATGGGCAGGCGGCGCGGCGGGCCCGCGTCCGCGGAGGTCAGGATCGACCTCGAAGGCGTGGACCGCGCGGGCGCGCCGCTCAGGACGAGCCGCTACCTCTTCCACCCGGAGGGGCAGCGCTCCCTGACGGCGCTCGGTGTCGCCCTCGGCGTCGAGCGACTGCTCGGCCTGCGCGGCGCCCCCGTGCCGCCCGGACTCCACACCCCCGAGGCGTTGATCGATCCCGGGTACGCGGCCGAGCGGATGGCGGAGATCGGCACCACCTTCGTCGGCGCGCACGGCGATCGCTGACTGCGGCGATCGCCGGCTGCGGCTATCGAGAATCGCGGGCGGCTGGGCGCCCATCCCAGTAGCGGCCTCAACCGCCTCGCACATTTCCGCAGTCGCGACGATGCCGTATGCCAACGTGCGGACATCACCAGAGGTCCCGCGGACATCCAGCCCTAACGCCTCGACGATCGCCCACGGCGGGCATCCATTGCGTACCGCCAACCGATCCACCCAGGATGCGAACGCCTCGCCAGGCACTGGAGCAACTACCAGCGCCAACTGCCGAGGCCTGATCGCCACCATCCTGGCTGAACCTCCTGCCGTACACGCGCCTACTGACATCCCCGTGAGCGTGGGAGCGATAGATGGTCATGGGGAGCGATTGTTGGCCCATCGCAAGAGCGGGTTACTGCCCTGCTGCGACCGCTGGTCCGGAGCCGGACCCCCGCCAGCAGACCGCGAGACGTAAGGAACCCGAACACTGCCTTGGAATTCGGGCATCTAGCGCTTCACCAACAGATCCAGGCGTCCGGTGCCGAGGGGCAATGCGTTGGCGGCCCCTTGAGGACGTTACGACCGAGGTGCACAAGGACGTTCACGAAGAAGTGCGCCGTAGGGACTCCGGCGATCTGCAAGATGATGAGGATCCCCACAACCTGGCCTGCTGCTATCAGGCGTTGCCAAGAGCTGGGGGGTCGCGGCAGATCAGGCACTTTCAACGTACGTCGAAGACGCGGGGGGAGCAGCCAGCGCAGAATGCGAAACGTTCGGATCGCTGGCCTCCAGCCAACGGTCGTGACGAAGACCTCAAGACTATAGAGACCGATCATCATGACGATCATGGCCCAGCCCCACCAAGAGCGGGCTGGCAATTGCAACATGGCGGCCATGAACCAGAGCCCTAGCGCGGAAAGTATCGGCCGCAACGATTCCCGGATTCGGCCAATCGGAAGAGAAGCGTCTGCCGCGGCGGTCGTGGAGTCTGGATGCAGCGTGCGTATCTGGCCACGTACCTGCAGGTAAGCAAGCGCCACCCCTACCACGGCCAGTACGACCGAGATGGCGCCAGCTATCGCTCCGAGAGCATCCCAGCTCATCCTGCACTCCTCCCCATCTGTCCTGTCCGTGTGACAAACAGTGTGAGCAGCCACCTTGCGGTAGCCAAGGCGTAAGCAATCGAAATCGTCTACCTTCTCTTCTCCCTTCCCTGGGAGGAAGTGGCCCTCCATGGGATAGGTGGCTGGCCCGGTTATTGAGGCACTGGTTGCGAGATCTCGGCTCGGACTGATTAATTGTCGAGCGTGCTGTCGATGTGTTCCGCCAGCTGACGGGCGTGGCGCAGGAGGATCTCCTTCACGTGCGCATAGTGCCGCTTTGGGCGGACGGCTTGAAAGTGATACCAGGTGTCTTCGTGGCGCCAAGCTTTCCGGACGCCTGAGGGCTGTGCGGCCTCGATCGGTCGCGGGACGAAGAGGTGTTCACCTTAGGTGACTTGGGCCGAGACCAGCACGGACGCGGTTTGGCGCTTGCGATCTCCCAGATCTGGCTGGACGGGGCCCGGGGTTGGTGGGAGTTCGGCGACCATGGAATTCCACGTGTCCTGGTCCAAGGACCAGCGCCGAAGACCAGAGCGGCGGCGCTGAAAGTTCACCTTGTTCGGTGCGGCCTCAATAGTGTTCAGGACTCGCAGCACCGAGTCGTTGAACGCCTGCGGGTCCGGCGACCGTCTCGCCCAGGAGTGAACTGCTCCTGCTGCGGCATAGACGCTGCCGTTGCGCGAGTCGGAAACGATGCCGAGAAACGCAGCTGCGTCCCCGAGCGAACCGCCCGAGATCATCTGGACAGGTCGGAGCATGACGGTTCGTCGCAGGAGTGCGGGGTTGATCTCGCCCAGGTGGCGGAAGTTCTGGTTATACCAGGGTTCAGGCAAGAACGCCGGAATGAGTTCCAGCCTCAGCGTCGTCGTCGAGTGACTGGCGAGGCGTCGACCTCGGAGAGCGCCCTCGCCTCGGCGAAAGCCTGTGAGTAACGGATCGCAAGCATCGTTCAGCCCATCGGAGCAGCGAGGCCGCATGCGCTGGATGAGATAGCCCCATGGGGTGAAGCGGGTTTGTCTTGTGCTTTCGGGGACGAGCGGTCGCAGTCGGGCCCGGACGTCGGCAGGGCTGGGAAGGCTGAGTATCTGGTCGGCGATGGACAACAGCCCGGAGCAGGCGCCCTTCCTGCAACAGGCCCGAGCCAGGGGTGTCGAGACCGATGAGGATGAGGGTGACGTGCATGCTCATGAACGCGCGGATGAGGTCGAGCACGTCCTGGTCATCGGCGCGGTGCGTGCGTAACCGGGTGATGTCGTCCAGCACGAGCACCTTCGTGCCGTGGTCGTTGAGGGACTGGGCGACCTGGCGGATCAGCTCGGGCAGCTCCATGTTCCCGGTGTCGGCGCCGTAGACGTGCATGGTGGCTTTGCAGGTGGACTTCGGTTTGGCGGTGATGGGCGTTTGGACGTAGGCGACCGGGGCGTGCAGATCCCTGGTGCCGGCGTGGCACTGGGCAGGTGCAGGTGTGCGTCCAGCCAGAAGTCCTCAAAGGCGGCGCAGACCTCGCAGACCGTCTCCGTCTTGCCTTGGAATCCCCCGCCGAAGACAATGATCCCGGATCGGGTGGCCGGCTTGTGCTTGAGCGCGTGGGACTCGATCCGGGCACGTAGCAGCTTTTCCACCGCGGTGCTCATTGGCGTCGCGATCACTGGCAGGTTGGCGTGCGTCGCAGCGCGGTGCAGGTCGTGGAGCATCCGTCGGCGCGGCGACAGCAGCCACCACTCGGCGAGGCCGAGCTGCGGGGCGGGGATGAAGAGGCCGCGGCTGGTCCGGTAGTGCTCCCTCCCGGCCAAGGGGTCCCGGAATGGGACCTCATCGGGCAGCACGAAGGACTCCGGGCCTCGGCCGTCCGCTTTTCGAACGGACGTCATGGGCTGTCTTCTCCGTGCTCGGGCTGGGTCGGCAATGCCTCGTCATCGTCGTCGTGTATGAGGAAGATGCTCTTGCGGCGCAGCGCGTCATGCAGAAGCGGAGGTGGTTGCGGTGGTGAGGTGACCACAGCCTCGCGACGGCGGCGCCGCTCCGCGTCGATCTCCTCTGCCGCCTGGCGGGCCTGCTGCGGCCAGGCCAGAATTCCCCCGCCGATGTCCGCCACATCGCGCTCCATCGCCGGGGCCACTGCGAGCCCAGCGCCAGCGACCCCAGCGATCGCTCGCCGGCGGTACGAGCAGAGAACAGCTCCTCTAAGCCACAGGTCTCCGACCGCACTTCAGGTAAGTCGCCAACCGTCACCACTCAACCACAGCACCCAGGAACCAGCCGTACCATCGGTTTCCGCAAAGAACACGGGCCTGTGAGGGCTCTGTCTCTCGTGACGGGGGCGGGGGTGGCCAACTACCACTCTCAAAGTGGCCAGCTACTGCTCCCACTGGCCATCTATCGCTCATACGCTCACCCCGATGGCTTACTGCCGAGTCCGCTGACATCTCCCGTGCCGTACTGACATCTGCAAGCGCCTCAGACAGCTCCCTGGGACCGGCCGGCCCTTGACGCGTTAAATGAATGATCTTTTAATTCGTTCATGGGGCGCATCCCCGGCGTCACGGCCGCAGAGACGCGCGAGCGCCTGCTGCGCGCCGCCGCCGACGTCTTCGCCCGGCGCGGGTACGACGGCACGCGCGTGGCCGACATCGCCGCCGCCGCGGGCGTCAGCAACGGCGCCCTGTACGCGCACTTCGGCTCGAAGGCCGAGTTGCTCGTCGCGGCGCTGCGCGCCCACGGGCGGCGGCTGCTGGCCGACCTGCTCGCCGCCGACCCCGACCGGTCGGTCGCGGACCTGCTGCTCGTTGTAGGCCGGTGGCTGCCCCGCCGCCGCGACCCCGACGGCCACCTGATCGTCGAGGCGCTGGTCGCAGCCCGCCGGGACGAGGAGGTCGCCCGGCCGATGCGCGACTACGTGGGCGAGCGCGCCGACTGGCTCGCCGCCCTCGTACGCGCCGCCCAGCACGGCGGAGAACTGGACCCCGCGCTGTCGCCGGACGCGCTCGCCCACTTCTGCCTCCTGCTGGCGATGGGCAGCGCGCTCGTCACGCCGGACCTGCACGCGGTCGGCGACGAGGAGTGGGCCGCGTTGCTCACCCGGGTCGTGACCGCGCTCGCCCCACCCGACACCCGTCGAAGGACCCAGCGAAGGACCGAGGAGAGCATCGCGGTGAAAGTGCAGATCGACTCCGGGCGCTGCCAGGGGCACGGCCGCTGTTACACGCTGGCCCCCGGCCTGTTCGAGGAGGACGACGAGGGTTACGGCCGGGTGGCCCGCGACGGGGCCGTACCGGCCGGCGAGGAGGACGCCGCGCGCCTGGCGGCGGCCAACTGTCCTGAGCGCGCCGTCGACCTGGGCGAGGGGGCGTGACATGACGGCCGACGACCGTTTCGCCGAGGACTACCGCGAGCCGCGCGGCGACGCGCCGCTCCAGGGCACGCGGACCGAGCCCGTCATCGGTCCCGTCTCGGACTGGGCGACCGACTTCTCCCACATGGAGCCGGAGTGGACGGCCGACCCGTACCCCATCCAGGACGACCTGCGGCGGCGCTGCCCGATCGCGCGCACCGGCCGCTTCGGCGGCGGCTGGCTGCCGACCCGCTACGAGGACGTCGCGGCGATCGCCTACGACACCGAGCGCTTCTCCTCCCGCTCCATCGTCATGAGCAACTTCCGGCCGCCCCGCGAGATCGCGCCGGTGGGCGGCGTGCCGCCGATCTCCTCGGACCCGCCGTTCCACCACGACGCGCGCAAGCTGCTGCTGCCCGCGTTCACCCGGACCGCGGTCTCGAAGCGGGAGGCGGCCACGCGGGCGTTGTGCCACGAGCTGATCGACGCGCTGGAGGGCCGCGACGTCGTGGACGCCGCCCGCGACTACGCCCAGCACATCCCGGTACGGGTGATCGCCGACATGCTGGGCTTCCCCGCGGACGACGGGCCGCGCTTCCGCGAGTTCATCGAGAGCTCCCTCGAAGGGGTCAACCTGCCCCCGGAGGAGCGCATCGAGCGGATGGACAAGCTGTTCGACTACCTGCTCAAGCAGATCCGCGACCACGTCGCCCACCCGCGCGACGACCTGACGACGTACCTCATCGAGGCCGAGCTGTACGGCCGCAAGCTCGAACCCTCGCACGTGGCCGGGACGATCGCCCTGCTGCTCATCGCCGGGATCGACACCACGTGGAGCGCGATCGGCGCGTCGCTGTGGCACCTGGCCCGCACCCCCGCCGACCGCGAGCGGCTGGTCGCCGAGCCGGAGCTGCTGCCGACCGCGATGGAGGAGTTCCTGCGGGCGTACGCGCCGGTCACGATGGCCCGCCTGGTCAAGGAGGACATGCGCTGGGGCGGCGTGGAGATGAAGGCCGACGACTGGGTGCTGCTGTCGTTCCCGGCGGCCAACCGTGACCCGGAGCAGTTCGACCGGGCCGGCGAGGTGGTCATCGACCGCGAGGTCAACCGGCACGTCGCCTTCGGCCTCGGCATCCACCGCTGCGTGGGCTCCCACCTGGCCCGCATGGAGCTGCGGCTGGCGCTGGAGGTGTGGCTGGAGCGGATGCCGGTGTTCGAGCTGGCGGACCCGGCGGCGGTGCGGTGGGCGCCGGGCCAGGTCCGCGGGCCGCGCACGCTCCCGCTGCGCCTCGGCCGAGCCTGCTGAGGGCCGTCAGCTGAGGGTCGTCGGCTGAGGGCCGTCAGTGGACGGACAGGCCGCCGTCCACGAAGATCGACTGCCCGGTGACGTACGCGGACCCGGGCCCGGCCAGGAACACCGCGGCCGCGGCGAAGTCCTCGGCCAGCCCGTTGCGGCCGACCATGGTGCGCGCGGCCAGCTCCGCCACCTTCCCGGGGTCGGCCGACAGCCGCGCGTTGAGCGGCGTCATCACGAACCCGGGCACGAGCGTGTTGCTGGTGACGCCGCGCGAGGACCACGCCTCGGCCTGCGAGCGGGCCAGCGACTCCAGCCCGCCCTTGGAGACGCCGTACACGCCGCTCTGCACGAACGCCCGGTGCGCCTGCTGCGAGCTGACGTGGATGATCCGCCCGTAGCCGCGTTCGGCCATGCCGGGGCCGAAGCGCCGGCCGAGCAGGTGGGGCGCCTCCAGGTTGACCGCCATGGTGCGGTCCCAGACGTCGTCGGTCAGCTCGTCCATGGGCGGGCGCAGGTTGATCCCGGCGCTGTTGACCAGGATGTCGGGCTCCCCGTAGACGGCGGCCGCCTCCTCGGCCGCGGCCCGTACGGCCTCGCGCGTGCTCAGGTCCGCGCTGACCCAGGCGGCGCGGCAGCCGTCGCCGGTCAGCTCCTCGACCGTGGCGGCGAGCTCCGGCTCACGGCGCGCCACGATCACCACGCTCGCCCCGGCGCGCGCGAGGGCCCCGGCGATGGCCCGGCCGATGCCGGAGCTGCCGCCGGTCACGACGGCGACCCTGCCGTCCAGGGAGAAGAGCTGGGAGAGGTACGTCTGCGACATCACGCCCGCACTCTAGAGGACGCCCGGCCCGTCCCGGTCGGCGGCTCTCCCGCCGAAACCGCCCCGGCCGTGCCCCGGCCGCACCCCGGCCGCCCCCCGGCCGCGCCCGGGGCACGGCGGACACGCCGCACGGCGGCGGGGCGGACACGCCGCACGGCGGCCCGCGTGCGGCGGCGCCGCCTGATCCCTGGTTACGCTCGGTGACCGGAGGTGGGACCGATGGGCGAGCCGGAGCGGGTGGCGCCGGGGACGACGCACGAGCGGGTGGGCGCGTTCGTCGACGCCGTGTTCGCCATCGCCATGACGCTGCTCGTCGTGGAGATCCACCGCCCGCCCGCCGACCTGGTCGAGGGCGACGAGCCGCGCCTGGTCATGGCGGCCCGGCTGTGGGGCTTCCTGGGCGACAACTGGACCACGTGGCTGGCCTTCCTCATCGCCTTCCTCATCCTGTGGGGCGTCTGGCGGGAGCACCACCGCACCCTCGACATGGTCACGCGCGTGTCGCCGCGGATCATGGCCAGGCACGTCCCGCTGCTGGTCGTCGTCGTGCTGCTGCCGTACGCCACGGGGCTCATCGGGGAGTCGGTGTCCAACCCGCTGACCGTCTGCCTGTTCGCCACGGCGGTGGCGGCGCTGCTGCTGGCCCAGGCGGCGCTGCTCCGGGCGATCCTGCGCGACGACGTGCTGAGGCCGGGCACGGACGTGGCCGCGCTGCGCGCGCAGGCGGCGACGCTCCTGGCGGCGGGGCTGTTCTGGCTGCTCACGGCGGGGCTGACCTGGCTGGTGGAGGGGGTGCCGCTGCTGTGGGTGCTCGCCCCGGTCGTCGGCGCCGTCTCGGCGCGCCGGTTCGCGGCCCGGGCCTGACGGTGGCGCTCAGCGTTCGGTGAGGTTCTCGCCGGTCTTCGGGTGGAACAGGTGGACGGCCTGCGTGTCGTACCACAGCCGCACCGGCGCGCCCCGGCGCGCCCCCGACTTCGGGTCGAGCTGCGCCACGAGCTGGCACCCCTCCCCCGCCTCCTCCCCGCCCGCCTCGGCCAGGTGCTCCGAGCGGACGGCGCCGGTGTCGAGGGTGAAGTAGGCGAGCTTCTCCGGTCCCATCGACTCCAGCAGGTCCACGGTCCCGGTGAAGGTGCCGCCCTGGTCCGTGTCGTGCACCAGGGAGGCGTCCTCGAAGGACTCCGGCCGGATGCCGGCGATGACGTCGCGCGGCACGTCCGGGCCCTCGGTGGCGCGCCGCAGCCGGCCGCGCAGCGGGATGTCGCCGATGGGCGTGCGCAGCAGGCCCTCCTCCAGCCGCGCGGGCAGGACGTTCATCGACGGCGAGCCGATGAAGCCGGCCACGAACAGGTTGCGCGGATGGTCGTAGAGCTCCTGCGGCGGCCCGATCTGCTGGATCAGCCCGGCCCGCATGATGACGATGCGGTCGCCGAGGGTCATCGCCTCGGTCTGGTCGTGGGTGACGTACACGGTGGTGGTGCCGAGGCTCTTCTGCAGCCGCGAGATGGAGGTGCGCATCTGCACGCGCAGCTTGGCGTCGAGGTTGGACAGCGGCTCGTCCATGAGGAACGCCTTGGGGTCGCGGACGATGGCGCGGCCCATCGCCACGCGCTGCCGCTGGCCGCCGGACAGGGCGGCGGGCTTGCGGTCGAGGTAGGGGGCGAGGTCGAGCAGCCCGGCGGCCCGCTCGACCCGCTCGTCCATCTCCGCCCGGCCCATCTTGGCGAGCTTGAGCGGGAAGGCGATGTTCTCGCGGACCGTCATGTGCGGGTAGAGCGCGTAGGACTGGAAGACCATCGCCATGTCGCGGTCGCGCGGCGCCTTCTCGTTCATGCGCCGGCCGTCGACGCGCAGCTCGCCCTCGGTGATGTCCTCCAGCCCCGCGATCATGTTGAGGGTGGTGGACTTGCCGCAGCCGGACGGGCCGACGAGGATCACGAACTCGCGGTCGGCGATGCGGACGTCGAAGTCGTCGACGGCCACGGTCCCGTCGGCGTACCTCTTGGTGACGTGGTCGAGCACGATCTCAGCCATGGTGTGGCGTCATCCCTTCACCGCCCCGGAGGTGAGCCCGGCGACGATCCGCCGCTGGAAGAACAGCACGAAGATCACGATGGGGATGGTGATGACCACGGCCGCCGCCGAGATCGAGCCCGTCGGGTCCTCGAACTGGGTGCTGCCGGTGAAGAAGGAGATCGTCGCCGGAGCCGTCCTGGCCGCGTCGGAGGAGGTGAGGGAGATCGCGAACAGGAAGTCGTTCCAGCAGAAGATGAACGCGAGGATCGCGGTCGTCACCATGCCGGGCGCCGCGAGCGGCACGATGACCTGCCAGAACGCCTGGAACGGCGTCGCGCCGTCCATCTTGGCGGCCTTCTCCAGCTCCCACGGGATCTCGCGGAAGAACGCCGACAGCGTGTAGATCGTCAGGGGCAGCGCGAACGTGATGTACGGCAGGATCAGCCCCGCCCAGGTGTTGAACAGGCCGAGCGCCCGCTCGATCTGGAACAGCGGGCTGACCAGCGAGATCTGCGGGAACATGGCGATCAGCAGCGACACGCCGATGAGCAGCCGCTTGCCCGGGAAGCTGAGCCGGGCCACGGCGTAGGCGGCCATGGTGCCGAAGACGATCGCGACGAACGTCGAGATCAGCCCGATCCCGATGGAGTTGACCAGGCCGCGGACGAAGTCGGCGTTGGTGAAGATGCCGGCGTAGTTGCCGAGCGTCCACTTGCGCGGGACGAACGAGCCGTCGGTGAACGTGCTGGGGTCCTTGAACGACAGCGACGCGATCCACAGCACCGGCACCATCGCGTACAGCACGACCACGACGTTGGCGACGGTCCAGCCGGAGACGCTCCGGCGCCCGGCCTCCATCACCGCTCGCTTCCGGGCGCGGCCGTGCCGAACCCGATGATGAAGACCACCGCGATGATCGCGACGGTGACGAGGATGAGGACGGACATGGTGGAGCCGATGCCAAGGTTCAGGCCGCCGATGAGGTTGTGGTAGGCGCTGATCGAGACCGAGCCGGTGCCCTGGGAGCCGTTCGTCAGCACGTAGACGTTGTCGAAGATGCGGAACGCGTCCAGCGTGCGGAACAGCAGCGCGACCAGGATCGCCGGCTTCATCAGCGGCAGCGTCACCCGCGTGAACCGCTGCCAGAGCGTCGCCCCGTCCACCGACGCGGCCCGCAGCAGCTCCTCGGGCACCACGGCCAGGCCGGCCATGAGCAGCAGCGCCATGAACGGGGTGGTCTTCCACACCTCCGCCAGGATGATGATCGCGATGGCGGGGCCGCGCTCGGTCAGCGGCGCCGAGCCCTCCGGCAGCAGGCCGGCCAGCCAGCCGGTGCCGGGCGTCCAGGCGTACTTCCAGCCGTAGGCGGCGGCGACCGTGACGATCCCGTACGGGATGAGCACGACCGTGCGGATCAGCCCGCGGCCGACGATCGCCCGGTACATCGCGAACGCCAGCAGCATGCCCAGCACCAGCTCGATCGCGACGCTGACGACGGTGATGAGCAGGGTCACCCAGAAGGCGTTCCACCACACCTCGCTGGTGAGCACGGTGGCGTAGTTCGACAGCCCGATCCACGCCTTGTCCTCGGGGAAGCGCAGGTCGTAGCGCTGCAGCGACAGCAGGACCGAGTAGACGATGGGCCAGCCGGTGACCACCACCATGATCAGCGCGGCCGGGGCGCACAGCCACAGTCCCAGCCGCCGCTCGGCCCGCTGCCCCTCGGTGAGCGCCCGGCCCTTCCCGCCGTTCACGGCAGAACCCCCTGGCTGCGCAGGGCGAGGGCGATCTGCTCGCGCAGCTTCGCCAGCGTGACCGGCGGGACGATGGAGGCGGGCGGCGACAGCGCCGCGGAGATCGTCGTGGAGACGTTCTGGTACGTGGGCGTCTTCGGCCGGGGCGCGGCCGTCTTCAGCGCGTCGAGGATGGCCTGGCGCATCGGGTACGGCTCGGCCATCGCCGGGTCCCGGTACACCGCCTCGATGGTGGGCGGCAGGCCGTCCTTGACCGCGGCGGTGCGCTGGCTGACCGGGTCGCGCAGGCACAGCGCCGCCTGGAACGCCTGCTCGGGATGCTCGGAGTACGCGCTGACCGCGAAGTTGGCGCCGCCCAGCGGCGAGGCGCCCGGGCCGTGGATGCCCGGGTAGGGCGCCCACTTGAAGTGCGGCAGCAGGTCCGGCTTGTTGGCCGCCATCGAGGCGTACACGAACGGCCAGTTCACCTCGAACGCGGCCCTCCCGCCCTCCATGGCCAGCCGGGCCGAGTCCTCCTGGGTGTTGGGCAGCGACGGGTCGGCCGCCTTGGAGCGGGCGTAGTCGCGCATCACCGTGAGCGCCTCCAGGGCGGGCGGGCCGAGGGCCACGCGCGTGCCGCCGGGGTCCAGGATGCGGCCGCCGGCGGAGGCGACGACGCTGTTGAACCAGACGACCAGGCCCTCGTACTGGGCGCCGGTCACCTCGCCGTAGTGCGGCAGGCCGCGCGCGGCGAGGCCGGCGGCGACGGCCGCCATCTCGCCCCAGGTGCGCGGCGGGCGCGGCACCAGGTCGGAGCGGTACCACAGGAGCTGGACGTTGGTGTTGTACGGCGCCGCGTACAGCCTCCCGCGCCAGGTGGCGGTGTCGAGGGGCTTGGCCAGCGTGCCCGCGCGGGCCTGCCGGGCGTGCTCGCCGGTCCACTCGCGGATCCAGCGGGCCTCGGCCAGCTCGGCGGTCCAGGTGACGTCGAGGCCGAGCACGTCCAGGCCGGGATCGGCGGCGGCGAGGCGGCGCACGAGCTGCTCGCGCTGGCCGTCGGCGTCGCGCGGGAGGGTGTTGAGCACGATCCGGTAGCGGCCACGGGCCTCGGTGTTGCAGCGGGCGACGATGGCGGCGAGGTTCTCCTGGGGCGCGTTGTAGAGGTTGACCAGCGGGACGCCCGCCTGGCCGCCCCCGGCGCACGCGGCGGGCAGGAGCGCGGTACCGGCCGCCAGCGCGGCCGCGGCCCCCCGTCTCCTCCTCGCCGCTCGGCTCACGTCACAGGCGTACCCGTCCTACCTGCGCATATCACCATGAGTAGTCAATGCCTTGCGGGACGGGCGCGAGGCGTCAGCGGGGCGGCGCGGACGTCTGCCGGTAGCCCGGATGGACGCCGGGCGTGAGGTTCTGCTGGGCGGCGATGGCCTCCAGCAGCGCGGCGAGCTGGTTGCGCTGGTCCTCGTCGAGCGCGGCGCAGATGTCGTCCTCGTGCGCGGCCCCGAGGGTGCGCATCGCGGCCATCACCCGGCCGCCCTCGTCGGTGAGGTGCAGCTCGTGGTTGCGGCGGTCGCGGGGGCTGCGCCGCCGCTCGACCAGGCCCTTGCGTTCGAGGCCGTCCACGAGCGCGACCACGCGGCTGGGCACGACGCCCAGCTCCCCGGCCAGCGACTGCTGGCTGCGGCCCGGCTGGAGGGCGATCATGCGCAGCAGCCCGATGTCGGACGGCGCGACCCCCAGCTCGCCCACCCGCTCGGCGAAGCGCGCCGCCGCGTGGGCGCCCACCTGTGACAGCAGGAACGCGGTTCCTCTCGGCCGGCCCGGCGGGGCGATGTCCGTACTCATGAGGCGATGGTAGCGTCGTCCAATAGTTCTGTGCTATGAATGATTCACTCGACAGAACGGAGTGCGGCCATGTCCCCCGCCACGCAACCCCGCTATCCCGACCTCGCCGACAAGGTCGCCCTCGTCACCGGCGGCTCCCAGGGCATCGGCGCGGCCACCTGCCGCGCCCTGGCCGCCAACGGCGCCCGCGTCGCCGTGAACGGCCGCGACCCGGCCGCCGTCGAGGCGCTCGTCCGGGCGATCGAGGACTCCGGCGGCACCGCCGTGGCCGCGCCCGGCGACGCCACCGACGAGGACGCGCTGCGCCGCGTGCGCGAGACGGTCGAGCGGGCCCTCGGGCCGGTCGAGCTGCTCGCGGCGTTCACCGGCGGCAAGGGCGCGCCCGCGCCGGTCACCGAGCTGGGACCCGAGCGGTGGCGCGAGGTCGTCGAGACCGACCTCACGTCGGTCTACCTGACGCTCCACACGTTCCTGCCGGCCATGTACGAGCGCGGCGCGGGAGCCGTCGTCACCATGTCCTCCTCGGCCGGGCGCGGACCGAGCGGCGCCAACGCCGCGTACGCGGCGGCCAAGGCCGGCGTGTCGATGCTGACCACGCACCTCGCCGCCGAGCTGGGCCGGCAGGGCGTGCGGATCAACTGCCTGGCGCCGTCGGCGGTGCTCGTCGAGCGGATGCGGCGGGCGATCCCGGCGGAACAGCTCGCCGAGATGGCGGCGTCGTACCCGCTCGGCCGGGCCGGCAGCCCGGAGGACGTCGCGCAGGCGGCGCTCTACCTGCTGTCGGACGCGTCGTCCTGGGTCACCGGGACCACCCTGGACCTGACCGGCGGGCGCGCCGCGGCATGAGACTGCTGATCTTCGGCGGCACCGGCCCCACCGGCGCCCTGCTGGTGGAGCAGGCGCTCGACGCCGGCCACCACGTCACCGCCGTCGCCCGCGATCCCGCCCGCCTGCCCGGCGCCGGGCACGACCGGTTGACCGCGGTCCGCGGCGACGTCCTGCGGCCGGGCGCGTGGCAGGACGCCGTGCTCGGCCAGGACGCCGTGGCCTCCTGTCTCGGCACGCGCGATCGCCGCCACCCGACCACCGTCTACTCGCGCGGCACGGCCACCGTCGTCTCCGCCATGCTCGCGGCCGGCGTCCGGCGCCTGGTGTGCCTGTCGTCGGCCGGCCTGGAGATCCCTCCCGGCACGCCGCTCGCGCAGCGGCTCGTCACGCGCCACGTGGTGCAGCGGCTGTACCGGCACGCGTACGCGGACATGGCCGTCATGGAGCGGCTGGTGGCCGGGTCCGGGCTGGACTGGACGGTGGTCCGGCCGCCGATGCTCACCGACGGGCCGCTGACCGGGCGGTACCGCACGGCGGTGGGAGGGCACCTGGACGGGATGTCCCGGATCTCGCGCGCCGACCTCGCCCACTACCTGCTGCACCACCTCGGCGACCGCGACGCCTGGGGGCGCGTCGTGGAGATCGCGACCTGACCTGGGCCTTGACGGGCGGGGTGCGGGATCCCTAGGGTCTTCTGAAGGTGGAAAGCGCTTACCAAGCCTGAGGGGGCACTGTGGGATCCCGCGAACACTGGGTGTCGGTCGCCGACCGGTTGCTGGACGCCGTGGTCCCGTACGCCACCCCCGGCTTCGCTCAGTACCGGCTGCCCGGACGCGCCAGCGCCTCCGGCCCCGACTCCGACGGCCTGGAGGGGTTCGCGCGCACGTTCCTGCTCGCCGCGTTCCGCGCCGCCGGCGATCCCGGCGCCGCGCCCGGCGGGCTGCTGGAGAGGTACGCCGAGGGCCTGGCCCACGGCACCGACCCGGGCCACGCGCACGCCTGGCAGCCCATCGCCGACGGCCACCAGACGATCGTGGAGGCCGCCTCGATCGCGCTGGCCCTGCACGAGACGCGAGAGCTGCTGTTCGACCGGCTCGACCCGGCCGTGCGCGAGCGCGTGGTCGCCTGGCTGGGCGGGATCGTCGGCAAGCACGCGTGGCCGTGCAACTGGGTGCTGTTCAAGGTGATCGTGGAGCAGTTCCTGGCCAACGTCGGCGGGCCGCACGACCCCGCCGAGATCGAGCGGCACCTCGCCGACGTCGAGGGCTGGTACGTCGGCGACGGCTGGTACACCGACGGCGCGGGCCAGCACTACGACTACTACTGCGGCTGGGCCATGCACCTGTACACGCTGTGGTGGACCAGGATGTCCGGGGCCGACGCGGGCGTCTACCGGGAGCGGCTGCGCGCGTTCCTGGAGTCCTACCGGCACCTGTTCGCGCCCGACGGGGCGCCGATGCACCAGGGCCGGTCGCTGACGTACCGGATGGCGGCCGTGGCGCCGCTCTGGCTCGGCGCGATCTTCGACGCCACGCCCCTGTCGCCCGGCGGGACCCGGCTGCTGGCGGGCCGCACCCTCGCCCACTTCGAACGGCACGGCGTCCCGGACGCCGACGGGCTGCTCAGCCTCGGCTGGCACCGGCCGTTCCTGCCGGTCACGCAGGCGTACTCGGGGCCCGCCTCGCCGTACTGGGCCAGCAAGGGCTTCATCGGCCTGCTCCTCGGCCCGGACCACCCGGTGTGGACCGAGCCCGCCGACGACTCCGGCGACTCCGCTGACCAGGGGGACCTGACGCTGGCGATGCCCGCGCCCGGCTGGCTGCTGCACCGCTCCGGCGGCGTGGTGCGCCTGCTCAACCACGGCAGCGACGGCAACGACCGCGACGGCTCCGGCGACGACCCCCACTACGTCAAGCTCGCCTACTCCACCCACACCGCGCCCGAGACCGGCCCCGAGGGCCGGGCCGCCGACCTCGACAACAGCCTCACCGTCGTCCGCCCCGACGGGAGGAGCACGCGGCGGCGGCGCATCGACCGGCTCGTGGTCATCGACCGGCTCGCCGCCTCCCGCTACTTCGACGGCGAGGTCGTGGTCGAGACCGCGTCCGTGGTGGACGGGCCGTGGGAGGTGCGCGTCCACCGGGTCGCCGCTCCCGAGGGCAGCCACGTCCGCGACGGCGGCCACGCCCTGGCCGGCGACGAGCCGTGCGGCACCCGGCTCGACGGCCTGGAGTCCCGGGTCTCCTCGGGCGCGCTGGTCAGCTCCATCACCGGCCTGCACGGCTGGTACGGGGCGCGGGTCCAGGCCCGTACCGGCGAGAACGCCTTCGGCGAGCACTCGGCGACGCCGTACCTGGTGGGCGACCACCCGGGAGGGCGGGCGCTGTTCGCCTCGGCGGTGTGGCTGGGGCCGGGCGAGCCGTCCGCGCCGCCGCCCGTGGTGGAGCCGGTGAGCGACGGCTTCACCTGGAAGGACACGGAGGGCGGCCGGATCGAGGTGCGACTCGGCCGCACGCCGGGGTACGTGCGCGAGCACCCCTCGGGCGAGCGCGTCACCTGGACCGGCTGAACGGCTGACCGGCTGAACGGCTGAACGGCTGACCGACTGACCGGCGCCGAGTCGCCTGTTCGCCCTCAGAGGACGAACAGGGCGCATTGCGGACGGGCCCTGGCCGCTTTACCTGCCATCCTCGGGCCATGGCCAGTACGCCGTCCCGCATGATCCGTTTGCTGTCCCTGCTGCAGACCTGCCGCGGCTGGCCGGGCCCCGAGCTGGCCGCCCGGCTGGGCGTCAGCCCGCGCACGCTGCGCCGCGACGTCGACCGGCTGCGCGAGCTCGGCTACCCGGTGCGGGCCGCCCCGGGCATGGGCGGCGGCTACCGGCTGGAGGCCGGCACGGCGCTGCCGCCACTGGTGCTCGACGACGAGGAGGCGGTCGCGATCGCCATCAGCCTGCGCACGGCCGCGGGCGGCACGGTGGCCGGCATCGAGGAGACGTCGGTGCGCGCCCTGGCCAAACTGGAGCAGGTGCTGCCCGGACACCTGCGCCGCCGGGTGAGCGCGTTGCAGAGCTACACAGTGCCGCTGGCCTCCCAGGGCCCGGCGGCCGACCCCGAGGCGCTGACCGTGATCGCCCAGGCCTGCCGTGACCGGGAGCGGCTGACGTTCGCCTACCGCAGGCGCGACGGGCAGCACGGGACGCGGCTGGTGGAGCCGTACCGGCTGGTCCATCTGGCGCGCAAGTGGTACCTCGTGGCCTGGGACGTCGACCGCGACGACTGGCGGACCTTCCGCGCGGACCGGCTGGCCTCGCCGACGCCGGCCGGGCAGCGGTTCCGCCCCCGCGAGCTGCCCGCCCCCGACATCGCCCGCTACGTCGCCGAGTCGGTGACCTCCTCGCTGGCCCGCCACCGGGCGGTGGTCACGCTGCACGCGCCGTTCGCCCGGGTGGCCGAGCGGCTGCGCCCGCAGGACGGGGTGCTGACGGTGGTGGACGAGCACACGTGCCGGCTGCACACGGCGGCCGACTCGCTGCAGTGGCTGGCGCTCACGATCGGCATGTTCGACGTGGACTTCGAGGTGCACGAGCCGCAGGAGCTGATCGCCTACATCCGCACCCTGACCACCCGCCTGTCCCGGGCGACCCCGGCCTAGCCGTCGAAGACCGGCAGCATGGCCGGCTCCTCCTCGGCGAACAGGCCCAGCCGGCCGATCTCGGCCATGGTCTCCTCCGACACGGCGGCCCCCGCCACGTGCAGGTAGTAGTCGTAACCCGCGTGGACGAAGAAGCGGTCGCGGTTCTCCAGCACGCACCACCCCTTGCCGCGCAGCATGTCCCGCACGATCTCCAGCGCCCTGCCCAGCGGGACGGACCGCCCCTCGCGCAGTCTCCTGCGCCGGCGGGTGTCCGGGCGGCGGATCCTGAGCCGGGCCACGCCGGCGTCGCGCGCCAGCAGCTCGACCGCCCGCAGGTAGGCGTTCTCCACCTCCTCGTACCGCTCGCGCGTCAGGCGCACGCCGTCGAAGACCTGCCCGATGTCGCTCATGCCGGTCCAGTCGTCGCCGCGGAAGCGCCCGCACGCGTCGCGCAGCGCGGGATCGTACTTGCTCAGCCGGAAGCCGTACGCCTTGGCGCGGAGCAGTGCCCGGATCAGGATCCCCGGGTCGGCCGTGACGGGCCAGTCGCTCACCTGGCCGTCGCCGACCTCGACGACCCGCCACACGCCGTCCTCCCGCCGCGCGAGGTCGGTCGTCACGAACCGCTCCCCCAGGTCCCGTACGGCCTCCCGGACCGCCCGCAGGCCGGTGGGCCGCTCGACGGGCTCGCCCGCGTGGTCCGGGTGCGGCCCCGTGAACACCGGCGCCCCGTCCACCCACCACACCCGCACCTCCGGGCCGGTGAACCGCTCGAACCCCCGGATGACCAGCCCTCCCACCAGGTCCGCGCCCTGGAGCTCGACGAAGCGGCGGGCGACCCGTCCCAGCGATGCCGGGTCGGTCGCGTAGCACGCCTCCAGCCACTCGTGCTTGCGCGACTTCACGAAGTCCTTGACCACGAAGCCGTCGTCGCTCAGGCCGCGCGCCAGCCGGGCCAGCCGCTCGCCGTCCGGCGCGCTCTCCCCGGGCGCCATGCGCACCACGCCCGTGGGCGGCGTCAGGTGATAGAAGCGGCCGAGCCAGCCGGGCAGCTCGTGGGCGCGCCGGTAGCCGGTGGCGTCGGTGAGCAGCACGCCTCCCCGCTCGGCCAGGGCCTCCTGCAGCCGCTCGTACCGGTCGGCGGTGAGCATCCATCCGCGGTACCAGTACCGGCCGTATCCCCGCGGCACCCGGGACACAGCCTCCTCCGCCCGTCCCGCCACCAGCGCGTCGTGGTCCACGAGCGCCACGGGCGCGCCGCGCTCGCGCGCGGCGTCCGCCTCGGCGGCGAAGTGCGGATCGACCCGGCGCGGGCGGAGCGGGTCGGCGCAGAACAGGAACCCCACACGCATGATCGCGACTGTACGTCCGGCGCTCCGCGTCGTTCACCCGGTTATTCGCCGTAAATGGCTGGCGCCCGATCCTCCGGGTTTGCCAAGGTGAGGCCATGACACGAGGAATCGTGAAGTTCTGGAAGGCCGAGAAGGGCTGGGGCGCGATCTCCTCCGCCGCCCTGCCGCCGGGCCGCGACGCCTTCGGCCACGTCAGCGAGGTCGTCGCCACCGGCTACCGGACGCTGGAGGAGGGGGACGAGGTCGAGTTCGACCTGGTCGAGCAGAAGCAGGACAGCTTCGACTACGTGGCCCTCGACATCCGCAAGCTGTGACACGCCCGCGCCGGTGCCCGGGACTGTTCAGGTGGCGGGTTCCTCGCCCTCGACGAGCCGTGAGGCGGGCCGGCCGGCCGGCAGCAGCGAGTACGCCCCGAGCAGCCAGTCCGCCAGCAGGTCGCGCTCGATCACGATGAGCGGCTCCCTGGCGCCCAGCGCCTCCTGCCGGGCCTGCCGGGTGAGGCGGCCGGAGGTGACCAGGACGCCGGTGTGACCGGCGAAGGTGTTGGCGAGCGCGCCGAGGAAGTCGCGCACCTCGGGCGCGCCGACCGACTTGCTGTAGCGCTTGCACTGGACGGCGTACCGCCCGTGGCCGGGGGCGACGGCCGTGATGTCCACGCCGCCGTCGCCGCGGCCGCCCCGCTCCCGTACCTGGCGGAACCCGTCGGCGCTCATGCGCTCGGCGACCAGGTGCTCAAACTGGGTCCCGGTCATCCGGTCCACCTTCTCCAGCTGGGCGTTCCCGGCCAGGAAGCGTAACCGGGCCGCCTGGATGGCGCGGTGGCGCAGCACGAGACCGCCCACGACCAGGACGACCGCCAGGCAGGCGATCACCGCCGCCCAGGCCGGGTGGGCGCGCACGAACTCCGTCACGAGCGCCCCCACGGCCAGCACGCCGACGAGCGCCAGGAACCACCGGTCGCCGTTGCCCCGCGACGCGCGCCGGCCCTTCCCACGTCCGGATCCCCTCGCCATGAGTCCCTCCTGTCCTCGACGGGCGGACGGTGTCAGGGTGAGTGTGAGCCGCGGGTACGACAGAATCGCGGACCCAGCGGCAGGACTCCGGAGAAGGGCGCGTCGGCCACGAGGGCGAACCCGACGCAGCCGGCGCGCCCCGGCGGGGACCGCGAAGAGGAGTTCAGGCGCGGCGCCAGCGCCGGGCCGCCTCGGCCCAGGCGGCGTCCCACGCCGCGTACCGTCTCCGGTCGAGCAGGCACCTGAGTCCCCGGAAGGCCGAGAGCGACACCGCCGCGCCTCCCGCCAGCATCAGCAGGGCCGCCGTGACGGCGTCGAACACCGTCTCCCCGTGGCGCCGCGGCGGCGGGGCCGGCTCGCCGCGGGCGTCCACCCACACGGACACCCGCGTGCCCGCCCTGGCCCCGGCCGGCGCGGTGACCGGTCCGGTCATCGGCTTGCCCGCCGGGCCGGTCCAGCGGGCCACCGCCTCGACCTTCGCCCCCGGGCTCACGTGCTCGTCGGCGAGCGTGGTGGGCGCGTCCCGTACGAGCGTCGCCGTCACGGCCCGGCGGGCGCCCGCCCCCGCCCGCTCGGACCGCGTCCCGTTCTCGTAGGCCATCCGTCCCACGACGACCGCGGGCCAGACGCTGAGCAGCAGCAGGGCCAGCGCCACCATCACGCCCACCGCCTCCAGCCGGTCGGTGCGGCGGCGCACCGGATTGCGGTCGGGGCGGTACAGGCGCACGCGCAGCACCACCCACCGGATCATGTCCCCCATCGCGCACCCCCGCCGCCGCTCGTTCAGGCCTCGCGGGCCACCCGTACCAGCGCCACCGCCTCCGGCCCGCCGCCTCGCGGTCCGGCCCCACCGGTCCTGGTCCCAGCCTCGCGCGCCTCTTCGTCCAGCCTCGCGGCGGGGGCCGGGGGCCCGGCAGGGCCATACGGCATCGCGACCCGGGACCTTGGCCCCACCGCCCCCGCACGACGCGGCTCCCCGGCTGCGCCCGGGTCGGGGCCCCGCCCGGCCAGGCACTTCGCGAAAAGGTGGATATCATCACTGAAGGGACGGTTCCCGCCGAGAGCCGGATGTTCGAGAGGGGACGGCGGTCGTGACACCCGACGACGCCGAGACCGAGTTCCGGGCTGCCGCGGCACGCCTGGCGCAGGTCATGCGCCACCATCCGCCCGCCCTGACACCGCTGATCGAGTCCGTACGGCACCTGGCGGCCCTGCTGGCGGCGGACGCCGAGGTGGACCACCTGGAGGACGCGGCCCTGACCGTGATCGACACCTGCGACCGGTCCGGCCTGGAGTTCTCCGACCCGGCCGTCCTGGCGGCGATGGAACGCCTCCGGGAGGCGGCGACCGACCTGGACCGCAGCACGTGAACCGCGGCACGTGAACCGCGGCACGTGCACCCGCGCGCCGGCACTCCCCTGACCGTGGGAGGCCGCCCGTGACGAGAGTGCGCACGGGACTTTGGACGCGAGGACGGCCCCGACAGTTCTGGGAATCGGGCGTGGTTCTTCGCACATCCGTACAACCTTGACCGTGCCGGGCGTGCTCGTCCTAGGATCAGCGCCCGTGATCATGACTCTCGCGCTCAGCGCCTCCCTCGCCCTCACCGGTTCGCCCGCTCACGCCGCCACCAAACCGGTGACGTTCCAGGGGTTCACCCTCCAGGTCCCGGCGCAGTGGAAGACCAAGAAGGAGGGCGTCAACCTGCGCGTCATCACCGGCGCCTGCTCCGCTCAGGCCGCCGAGTGCCCGGGCTTCCTGCTGGGCGGCCCCCAGGCGGTCAAGCACGCCTCCGAGGGCAACGCGTACCGGCCCGACCAGCCCTACCACCCCAGCAGCGGCGTGACCGAGTGCGTCCCGGCGAAGAAGTACAACAGCGGGCAGGCCACGCGCGTCAGGACCGCGAAGGCGGCGTTCGGGACCGGGCAGCGGGCTCAGTTCACCGAGTGGAAGGTGTCGTGCGACGGCAGCAAGACCAACGTCGCCTCCTACACCCAGCGCGTCTGGTACGTGCAGGCCAAGAAGGTGATCGTCGTCGACCACTGGAAGACGCCGGGCCTGGACGCCATCCTCGGCAAGGCCGTGTGGAAGTAGCCGCCTTCCCGACGGCCGGCCATCGCCCTGGCGATGGCCGCGCGCCGGCGGTCAGGCCGCCGACCGCCGCGCCTGCGGCGCGTCCTGGTCCGCCGGGTGCTGCACGAGCACCGGCACGTCCGACAGCACCACCACGCCGTACGGCACGCGCCGGCCCGGAAGGCCGGAACCGGCCAGCTCCTCCAGCGTCGCGAACCGCGCGCGCCGCGGAGGAACGACCACGCGGAACGGCCCGAGCGGCCGGCCGCCCTCCGCGCAGAACGTCAGCTCGACGTGGGCGTTCCCGGCGCCGGCGTTGAACAGGACGAGCCGGTCGCCGGGCATGCACCCGTCGGCGATCGCCATCTTCCACTTCCCCACCACGGTGCTCATGCGTGACTCCTGTCTCAGGGGGCGACATCGTCCCGCTACCCCGACAAAGTGCGAAATATCATGCGGGAGGCGGGCAGACCGAAGCCGCACAGCGGCAGTACGCGCGTGGTCTCGTGGACGGGCGCGCCGGCACCGTGATCCCGGCTCGTCGCACGAGCGACCCCGATCATCACTGACTGGTGGATGAACCACAGGGAGCGGTACAGGCCGCTCCGCCGCAGCGTCCTCGTAGGCGAGGTCGCAGTCGGCCAGGGTCTGGCAGGGCCCTGGAGGTACCGGTCCGGTGTCGGCCGGCCCCCGGCGGCCACGGCCGCGCCGGCCCGGGTCGCGGCGAAGGCGGGTGAACGCCAGCACCTCAAGCCGCGCGAGCGCCGCAGGCTGCGTGACGTCCACTGGTCGGTCCCATGGTGGGCCGCGCTCATGAGCGTCCTCGCCGGGCTCCTGTCCGTTCCCGTCGTGGTATGTCCGCAACGCGAACTCTCAGCGGGCCTACGTCCACGTCCTGCAGCGCCCTGCCTGACGATGTCGCCGTTCCCACCTACCCGGGCTCCGTCAGGGGGCTCCGGCGCGGGATCACGCCCTGCACCTGATCGAGCGCACGTATCCGTCCTGCGGCGTGCTCACTTCACCGGCAGGCCCGTCACCGCGCGGCCGATGATGAGCCGCTGGATCTCCGACGTCCCCTCGAAGATGGTGTAGATCTTGGCGTCGCGGTGGAAGCGCTCCACCGGGTGCTCCCGCGTGTACCCCGCTCCGCCGAGGATCTGGATGGCCTGCTCCGTCACCCACACCGCCGTCTCCCCGGCGACCAGCTTCGACATCGAGCCCTCCGCCTGCTCGAAGCGCTTGCCGTTGCGGGCCATCCAGGCGGCGCGCCAGGTGAGCAGGCGGGCGGTGTCCACCCGGGTCGCCATCTCCGCCAGCAGGAACGCGATGGCCTGGTTCTCGCCGATCCGGCGGCCGAACTGCTCGCGTTCGCGGGCGTAGTCGCGGGCGTACTCGAAGGCGGCGCGGGCGATGCCGACCGCCATCGCGGCCACCGACGGGCGGGTCGTCTCGAACGTGCGCATCGCCGCCTGCTCGCCGGCGCGCTCCCCGGCGCGGACGCGGGCCAGCCGGGCGTCGAGCTTCTCCTTGCCGCCCAGCAGGCACGAGCCGGGCACGCGGACGCCGTCGAGCACCACCTCGGCCGTGTGGGAGGCGCGGATGCCGTGCTTCCTGAACTTCTGTCCCATGGACAGGCCGGGCGTGCCCGGCGGGACCACGAAGGTGGCCTGGCCACGGGTGCCGAGCTCGGGGTCCACCGAGGCGACCACCACGTGCACCTCGGCGATGCCGCCGTTGGTGGCCCACGTCTTGACGCCGTCGAGCACCCAGTCGCCCCGGTCGTACACGGCGCGGGTGCGGATGGCGCCGACGTCGGAGCCGGCGTCGGGCTCGGAGGCGCAGAAGGCGCCCAGCTTGACGTCGTCGGGCGTGCCGAACATCTGCGGCAGCCACTCGCCCATCTGCTCGGGCGTGCCGTTGGCGGCCAGCGCCGCGGCGGCCAGGCCCGTGCCGACGATGGACAGGCCGATGCCGGCGTCGCCCCAGAAGATCTCCTCGAACGCCACGGGCAGCGCCAGCCCGCTCTCCTCGAACCACTGCGTGGAGAAGAAGTCGAGGGAGTACAGCCCGATCTTGGCGGCCTCCTGGATGATCGGCCAGGGGGTCTCCTCGCGTTCGTCCCACTCGGCTCCGGCGGGACGGATGACGTCGCGGGCGAACGCGCGCACCCAGTCGCGCACCTCGATGACGTCGTCGCCGAGCTCCAGACCGAACCCGCTCATACACGCTCCCTGAGAAGAGACCCGCCCTGAGGTACCCGAGAGGAGGCCGGGCCACACCCTACCGGCGGGTAGCCCATCCGGGCCAGAACCCTACCGGCCAGTAGGCGCTGCGGCCAGAGCCTCTGGCGGCCACGGGCTCCTAGCGGCCGGTGGCCCGCCCCGGCCGGGGCGCCCGCACGGTGCTCATCGGCGGGCGCTCGGCGATGGACACGTCCTGGACGACCACCTCGTGGCCGTGCTCGCCCCGCCGGAACTGCGTCAGCCGCGAGCCGGGCCGGTGGACCGCCTGGATCTTGCCCTGGCGCTCCAGCCGGGACCAGGCGGCCAGCATGATCTGCGCCGCCATCGCCCCGAGCGCCTCGGTGGACTGGTGCGAGTGCTCGCGCACCCCCAGGTCCACCTGCGCCAGCGCGTCGAGCCCGGCCAGTTCCGCGAGGTCGACGAGCAGCCCCAGCTCCACCCCGTAGCCGGTGATGAACGGCACCCGCTCCAGCGCCGAGCGCCGCCCCGCGTACTCGCCCGCCAGCGGCTGCACGAAACCGGACAGCTGCGGCCAGTGCAGGTTGATGAGCGGCCGGGCGACCAGCTCGGTGACGCGCCCGCCGCCGGTCGGCGACCCGCCGAGCGGCCGGTCGTAGCAGCCCTTGACGTAGACGACGCCGGGGTCGGACAGCAGCGGCCCGAGCAGGCCGGTCACCAGCTCGGACCGGAAGTTGCGGATGTCGGCGTCGACGAAGGCGAGGATGTCGCCCTCGGTGACGGCCAGCGACTTCCACAGCGCCTCGCCCTTGCCGCCGAGCGGTTCGAGGTGCGGCAGGATGTCGTCCTGCGCGTGGACGCGGGCGCCGGCCCGGGCCGCGACGGCGGCGGTGTCGTCGGTGGAGCGCGAGTCGATGACGACGACCTCGTCCACCAGGGCGGCCAGCTCGCCGCGGATCACCCGGACGATGTCGCCCACGGTCTCGCGCTCGTCGCGCGCCGGCAGCACCACGCTGACCGTGGTGTCGCCCTTGGCCTCGGCCAGCGCGCGCGCCGGCCAGTCAGCGGCCCGTGAGCTGCGGCGGCGCGTCCAGGCGCGCACCTCAGCAGGCACACAGTCCTCCCCCGTCCACCCCATGGCCCCAAGCTTAGGGTGCGCCGTTCCGCGCCCCTCCACCGCCCGGCTCCAGGGCAGGTCAGGCGGTGATGGCGTGCCGTTCGAGGAAGGTGTAGACGTCGGCCTCGTCCACGCCGGGGAACGAGCCGGGCGGCAGCGCCGCCAGCACGTGCGAATTGGCGCGGGCCGACGGCCAGGCGTACCCCTCCCAGCGCTCGGCCAGGTCGGCGGGCGGACGGCGGCAGCAGTCGCCGCTCGGGCAGTTGCTGCGGGTGCGATGCGTGGTCTCCCGGCCGCGGAACCAGCGCGACTCCCGGAACGGCACGCCGAGGGTGATCGCGAAGTCCCGCTCCCGCGACGGGTCGACGTGCGCGACGCAGAAGTACGTGCCGGTCGGCGAGTCGGAGTACTGGTAGTAGACGGAGAAGCGGTCCGGCGAGGCGAACACCTGGCGTCCCGACCACTGCAGGCACATCCGCTGGCCCTCGATCGCGCCCTGCTCGTCGGCGGGGAAGACGATGCCGTCGTTCTCGTACGCCTTGTAGATCGTGCCTCCGGCGTCGTTGCGCACGAAGTGGCAGACCAGGTCGAGGTGGTGGGTGGCCAGGTTGGTGAAGCGGTGGGCGGCCATCTCGTACGACACGGCGAACACGTCGCGCAGGTCCTCCACCGACAGCGCCCGGTCGGCCTTGGCCTCCTGCAGGTAGACGGCGGCGGCCTTCTCGGGGACGAGCACGGCCGCGGCGAAGTAGTTGGCCTCGGTGCGCTGGCGCAGGAAGTCGGCGAAGTCACGCGGCTTGCCGTGGCCGAGGGCGAGGTGGCCGAGCGTCTGGAGCAGGATCGTGCGCGGAGTGTGCATGCCGAGCTGCTCGTGCTTGACGTAGATGCGGCGGTTGCGCAGGTCGGTGATGGAGCGTACGGACCGGGGCAGGTCCTGGGCGGTGTGCACGGTGTAGCCGAAGTGCGTCACCAGGCTCTGGATCATGCTCTGGGACAGGGCGCCGGTGCGGTAGCCGACGGCGGCCAGCGCCTCGCCGGCGGCCTTCTCGATCTCGGGGAAGTAGTTGCCCAGCTCGCGCTGGCGGCGGCGCAGCTCGGCGTTGGCGGCCCTGGCCTCCTCGGGGGTGGCCGTGCCGCGGGCCTGGCGCGCGCGCAGCTCGCCGTACAGGCCGAGGATGTGCTCCAGCACGTCGTTGGGGACGCGTGCGGAGACCTTGAGCTTGGGCAGGCCGAGCGCGGCGTAGATGGGGTCGCGCTGGGCCTCCTCCAGGGCGATCTCCAGCTGGGCCCGGCGGTTGGGCGGCTGGCGGCGCAGCAGCTCCTCGACGGGCACGCCGAGCGCGGCGGCCAGCGCCTTGAGCAGGGACAGCTTGGGCTCGCGCTTGCCGTTCTCCAGCAGCGAGAGCTGGCTGGGGGCCCTGCTGACGCGCGCGCCGAGGTCCGACAAGGTCAGGCCGCGCTGT
This sequence comes from Nonomuraea rhodomycinica, assembly GCF_013363995.1. GTDB lineage: Bacteria > Actinomycetota > Actinomycetes > Streptosporangiales > Streptosporangiaceae > Nonomuraea > Nonomuraea rhodomycinica. The sequence goes on from NZ_JABWGO010000001.1 coordinate 638,683, forward strand.
TTGCGCAGGTGACGCAGGCGCTGGCCGAAGGCGAGGAGATCCAGCTCCTGCGTCAAAAGCAGCGGTTCTTCCCCTATCAAGGACGCCATGTCGGCATCTTAGACAGAATTTCTGCCCATTTTCTAGCAGCCGGGCGATCTTCCGGACACCGGCCGCTCGGCCGCGCGTGCGCACCCGATTGGTCTAGTCCAACGGGAAAAGTCGTGATTTCTTCTGTCCCGAATACCCATCAGTAATCAGCAATACGTGAAATTTCGCGATTTTTCTGACGCATCCGGCCTGTCGATCAAGCGTTTCCGGGGCACAGACTCGACACAGGCCCCAGGGGACGACAAAGGAGTGGAAACATGAACGATCGCCTCAAGGGAGCTGCGGAGCAGCTGCGCGAAGAGTGGGAGAACGACCCTCGGTGGGAGGGCGTCGAGCGGACCTACAGCGCCGAGGACGTGATCCGGCTGCGGGGCAGCGTCCAGGAGGAGCACACCCTCGCCCGGCTCGGCGCCGAGAAGCTGTGGCGGCTGCTGCACACCGAGGACTACGTGCACGCGCTCGGCGCGCTGACCGGCAACCAGGCCGTCCAGCAGGTGCGCGCCGGACTGAAGGCCATCTACCTGTCCGGCTGGCAGGTCGCCGCCGACGCCAACCTCGGCGGGCACACCTACCCCGACCAGAGCCTGTACCCGGCCAACTCGGTGCCCGCCGTCGTGCGGCGCATCAACAACGCCCTGCTGCGCGCCGACCAGATCTCCTGGTCCGAGGGCGAGCAGCGGGACTGGCTGGCGCCCATCGTGGCCGACGCCGAGGCCGGCTTCGGCGGCGTGCTGAACGCCTTCGAGCTGATGAAGGGCATGATCGCCGCCGGCGCGGCGGGCGTGCACTGGGAGGACCAGCTCGCCTCCGAGAAGAAGTGCGGCCACCTCGGCGGCAAGGTGCTGATCCCGACCGGCCAGCACGTCAAGACGCTCAACGCCGCCCGGCTCGCCGCCGACGTGGCCGGAGTCCCGTCCCTGATCATCGCGCGGACCGACGCCCAGGCCGCGACGCTCCTGACCAGCGACGTGGACCCCCGCGACCAGCGCTTCACCACCGGCGAGCGCACGCCGGAGGGCTTCTACCGGGTGCGCAACGGCGTCCAGGCGTGCATCGCCCGCGGCCTGGCCTACGCGCCGCACTCCGACCTGCTGTGGATGGAGACCGGCACGCCCGACCTCGACGTCGCCCGCGAGTTCGCCGAGGCGATCAAGGCCGAATACCCGGACCAGATGCTCGCCTACAACTGCTCGCCGTCGTTCAACTGGAAGAAGCACCTCGACGACTCCACGATCGCCAAGTTCCAGAAGGAACTGGGCCACATGGGGTACAAGTTCCAGTTCATCACGCTGGCCGGCTTCCACTCGCTCAACTACTCGATGTTCGACCTCGCCCAGGGGTACGCCCACCACGGCATGAGCGCGTACGTGGACCTCCAGGAGGCCGAGTTCGCCGCCGAGGCCCGCGGCTACACCGCCACCCGGCACCAGCGCGAGGTCGGCACCGGCTACTTCGACCTGGTCAGCACGGCGGTCGCGCCCGACTCCTCGACGACCGCGCTCAAGGGCTCGACGGAAGAGGAGCAGTTCGCCGCGGCCCACTGACCGTCCAGGGGCCTCCTGACTCGCCGGCCACCTCCAGGGCATGGGAGGGTTCCCCGGCGACCAAGGGCCGCGCCGATCTCCCCCCGGATCGGCGCGGCCCTTTCGCGTGCCCGATCTTCCGCGCGGAACCGTGCAACAGTTTCCGCACCTGATGTCTCTGGGAGGTGACCAAGACGACGAAGGGCTGACGCACGTGGACCGAGACCCCCGTTTCGCGGAGTTCGTCGCCGAACGCGGCGACGCGCTGCTGCGGTACGGATACGTGCTCGCCGGGAACCCGCACGACGCCGCCGACCTGGTGCAGGAGGCGCTGGTCAAGCTGCGCGCCTCCTGGGCGCGGGTACGGCTGAAGGACAACCCGGAGAGTTACGCGCGCACGACGATGGCCAGGCTGCACCTTCGCGCCTGGCGCCGGCGCCGGCGCGAGCAGCTGGCCTGGGACCCGCCCGAACGCGCGCACCACGACACGCTGCCCGACGGGGACGAGCAGCGGCTGTGGCACGCGCTGGCCGGACTGCCGCGCCGGCAGCGGGCGGTGATCGTGCTGCGCTACTACGAGCAGCTCACCGACGAGGAGATCGCCCGCGTGCTGGGCGTCTCGCGCGGCACCGTGCGCAGCCAGGCCGCCCGCGCCCTGGCCAAGCTCCGCGACTCCGTGCCCGCGGAATCCGCCGTCCCCACCACCCGAGGAGAGGCGCGATGAGCCAGCTCGAGGAAGCCCTGCGCAGGACGCTCGCCGGCGCGGCCGGGCAGGCCCCGCAGGCGCCGGCCACGCTGACCGGCACGGTCGAGGCCCGCTACCGCAGGCGCCGCAACCGGACCCGGGCGATGCTGGCCACGGCGGCGGTCGTGGCTGTCTTGGGCGGGACGGCGTTCGCGCTGAAGGACGGGACGCCGCGGGCGATGCCCGCCGCCCCGCCCACGGCGACACTTCCGCCCGCCATCGAGAAGGTGTGGCCGCAGGCGATCCACGACCTGCCGGCCACGCTGCCGGACGGGCGCGCGTTCCGGCCGTACCAGTTCATCGACGACCGGACGCTCCTGGTGACGCCGGAGGACAGGACCAAGCTGCCGGACGCCGTCTACGCCTACGACGTCAGGGCCGGGGACGCCCGGAAGATCACCGACCTGCCGAAGGAGACAGCGCTGTTCCCTGAGGGCCTGGTGGCGGGTGGCGGCCGGGTGATGTGGTGGACGGTGCCGGGGAACGGCCGGGGGCAGCTCTGGTCGGCTCCCTTGTCGGGCGGCCCGGCCCGCGTCGTGGCCGGCCTCCCCATGGACGACGGGGGCGTCGACGCCATGGCCGTGGCCGGCGACCGGATCGTGTTCTCGGTGCAGGAGGGCGGGGTGTTCACCGTTCCTTTGCGGGGCGGGACGGTGAAACCCGTCAAGGGCGGTGCGGACAGTCACCTGCTGGCATGGCCGTGGATCGGCCGGCCCGGCATGGCCAGCGCCAAGGGCGAGCCGATGTTCGGCACCATCCGCAACGTGCAGACCGGCGAGACCGACACGGCGTTCACCCGGCCGGGGGACGAGTCGATCCGGTGCGGTCTGGAGGTCTGCGCCGGCTGGACCGTCCGCGGCGGGTTCACGCGGCTGCGTGACGGCTCGCAGGAGCGGCCGGACCCGTGCGCGGACCGACCGCAGACGGTGACGCCCGGCCGGTTCTGCGCCGAGCTGGTGAAGGGGAGCGGACAGGCGCTGGAAGTTCTGCGCGACAGGAGGACCGGCAGGTCCGCCGTCCTGGGGATCGCGCGCTCCTCCATGCTCGGCCTCGTGCCCAACATGGGGCAGAGACTGATGCACTACACCGTCCAGGGCCGGATGCGTCTCGTGGACCTCACCAAGATCCCGTGACCGGATGCCGGGGAGGCGATCAGCCCAGGGCGGCCGCCTCCTCGGCCTCGATCTGCCGGTTCCACTCCTTCTTGACCGCCCGCCACGCCTCGTCGTCCACGCCGGAGCGCCAGTAGCCGGAGATGGACAGCCGCTCCAGCGGCACCCGCCGCTCGATGCGCAGGTGGTGGCGCAGCCGCCGGACGAAGCCCGCCTCGCCGTGGACGAACGCGTGCACGTCGCCCTCCGGGAACTCCAGCCGGCACACCGCCTCGACCAGCGCCTCGCCGACCGGGCGGCCGCCGCGGTGCAGCCAGGTCACGCGGGCGTCGGCCACCGTCTCGATCTTCTGCTCCTCGTCCGGCCCCTCCACCTCGACCAGCACGTACGCCAGGGCGCCCGCGGGCAGCGCCTCGACCGAGGCGAGGATCGCGGGCAGCGCGCTCTCGTCGCCGGCGAGCAGGTGCCAGCCGGCCGCCGCGTCGGGGGCGTAGCCGCCGCCGGGCCCCAGCATGAGCAGCTCGTCGCCGGGCACGGCGCGGGCCGCCCATGGGCCGGCCAGGCCCTTGTCGCCGTGGTGGACGAAGTCGATGGTCAGCTCGCCCGCGTCCGGGTCCCAGGCGCGCACGGTGTAGCTGCGCAGCCGGGGCCACAGCTCCCGGGGCATGCTCGCACGGACGTTCTGGACGCTGAACGGCTCGGGATACTCGACGCCCTCGTGCGGGAAGACCAGCTTGACGTAGTGGTCGGTGAGCCCGGAGGTGGCGAAGTCGCGCAGGTCGTCACCGCCCACCACGACGCGGATCATGTGCGGGGTGAGCCGCTCCGTGCGCAGGACGACGCCGCGATGGTGGTCTCTCGGCTTGCCGGACATACACCTACCCTTCCGCTCTTACTTAGGTAACCCTAACCCATACCCGACCGGCGGCGTCACAGTCCGGAGGTGCGGGGGTCAGGCGGCGGCGCCGGCGTCCTCGGCCGGCGGGTTCTCCTCCAGGGCGCCCACCGCCGCCAGGAACTCGCCCATGTGCCGGAACGCCGTCCGCGCCTCCGGCACCACGTCCGCCAGGATCGGGAAGCAGTGCGGCATCCGCCGCCACTCCTCGTAGCGCACCGGCACCCCGGCCCGCCGCGCCCGGACGGCGACCCGGCGGGCCTCGTCCCGCAGCACCTCCGTCGAACCCGTCAGGATCATCAGCGGCGGCAGCCCCGAGAAGTCACCGAGCACCGGCGACACCAGCGGGTCGCAGGGGTCCAGGCCGGCGGTCCAGCGGCGGGCGAGCCAGCGCACCCGGCCGGCCGGCAGCAACGGGTCCTGCCAGCGGTTGGCGCGGCGGGGGAAGTCGGTCAGGTCGGTCCAGGGTGACAGGCACACGGCCGCGCCGGGCAGCGGCAGCTCCCGGTCGCGCAGCGCCAGGAGGCTGGCCAGCGTGAGGTGCCCGCCGGCGGAGTCGCCCGCGAGGATGACGTCCTCGGCGGCGTACCCCTGATCGAGCAGGCACCGGTACGCGTCCAGCGCGTCGGACAGGGAGTCGGCGAGCGTGTGCACCGGGCCCTGCCGGTAGTCGAGGGCCAGCACCGGCCGCATGGCCACGCGCGACAGCCGCCAGGTGATCGGCCGGTGCGTCGCCGGCGAGCAGGAGAAGTAGCCGCCGCCGTGGAAGTACAGCACGACCTTGCGCTCGTCCAGCCCCTCACCGGCCCGCACCCACTCGCCGCCGCAGGCCGAGAAGCCCGCCGGAGTGATCGTGACGTGGCCCGGCAGGCGCAGCGGGAGCAGGTTGACGACGTCGCCGAGGCGGGCGGCGCAGTCCAGGGCCAGCGCGTGCCGCAGGAACAGGATGGACGCCGGCTTGAGCGTGCCGTGCATCACGCCGATGACCGCGCGCGCCTGCCAGCTGAGGGGATAGTCCGGAGTGACGTCCCTGTCGATGTGCATGTTCGGCCCTCCGAGGAAGTCCCTTCCCCGCGGAACACCGATCTACCAACGAGTAAGAAACTCGTCCCCCACCCGCCCTCCCCGGGCTCTCGATGCCGGGCGGTAAATCCGTTGCCGTCGCCGCGGCGTGCGGACCATAATCCAGGGCTCCCACTGGCCGGCCCGCGCGCGGGCCCGGGCACGGCATGTCACCGTGCCATCACCCTCCGGAGGTGCGTCTCCTTCTCCCTCTACGCCCGGCTCGCCGGGTACGGCTTCCGCAAGCACGCCACCTATGTCGGTGCGGCCCTGGCCGGGGCCTTCACCAACAGCGTCTTCGGCGTGCTGCGCGCCTACATCCTCATCGCGCTCTGGCAGGCCAGGCCCGGCCTGGCCGGCTACGACGTCACCGCCGCCGTCACGTTCTGCTTCGTCACCCAGGCGTTCATCGGGCCGATGCAGCTCCTCGGCGGCGGCCTGACCCTGCCCGAACGCATCCGCACCGGCGACATCGCGCTCGACCTCGTCCGCCCGGCGCCGCTCCAGCTCTGGCTGCTGGCCGAGGACCTCGGCCGGGCCGCCTACCAGCTGCTCCTGCGCGGCCTGCCGCCGATGCTCGCCGGCGCCGCCGTCTTCGGCATCACCGTGCCGCGGGACCCGGCACGCTGGGCCGGCGTCCTCGCCTGCGTCACGGCCGGGGTGGTCGTCAGCTTCGCCTGGCGCTACCTCGTGTGCCTGTCGGTGTGCTGGCTGGCCGACGACCGGGGCGTCATGGTCTGCTCCATGCTGCTGACCACCCTGCTCAGCGGCATGATGGTGCCCCTCACGCTGTTCCCCGGCGCGCTGGGCGAGCTGGTGCGGGCGCTGCCGTGGGCGGCCATGGCGCAGGCGCCCGCCGACGTCTACCTCGGCACCGCCCCCGCCGGTCCCACCCTCGCCTTCCAGGCGGCGTGGGGCGCCGCGCTGCTCGCGCTCGGCGCCCTGGCCACCCGCGCCGTGCGCCACCGGGTGGTGATCCAGGGTGGTTAGGACGTACGCGCTGCTCGCCTGGACGTGGACCCGCGCCGCCATGGCCTACCGCGCCTCGTTCGCGCTCATGGTGGTGCTCGGGGTGTGCGTCACCGCCACCGACGTGGCCGTCATCCTCGTCATCTTCTCCCACACCACGGCGCTGGCCGGCTTCACCCGCGACGAGGTCCTGTTCCTGTACGGCGCGGCCGGCCTGCCGTTCGCGCTCTGCGACCTGCTCGTCAGCAACGTGGACCGGGTCAGCCAGCACATCAGGGCCGGCACCCTGGACACGATGCTGGTGCGCCCGGTCGGCACCTGGATCCAGCTCGCCGCCGACCGCTTCGCCCCCACCCGCGCCGGGCGGGTGCTCCAGGCCGCCGCCGTCCTCGGCTACGCGCTGGCCGTCCTCGACCTGGACGCGGGGAGGCTGTGGATGGTCCCCGTCATGCTGGCCACCGGCACCGTCATCTTCGCCGCGATCTGGACGCTCGGCGGGGCCGCCCAGTTCCTCCTCACCGACGCCCCGGAGGTGATCAACTCCTTCACGTACGGCGGCGGGCAGCTCACCCAGTACCCCCTCAGCGTGTACGGCCGCGACCTCGTGCGCGGGGTCACGTACGTGCTGCCGCTGGCGTTCGTCAACTGGCAGCCCGCCCTGTACGTGCTGGACCGGGACGACCCCTTCGGCACGCCCGGCTTCGTCCGGTTCCTCGGCCCGGTCGCGGCCGCCGTCCTCGCCCTGCTGGCCGGGCTGGCCTGGCGGCAGGGCATCAGGCACTACCGATCCACGGGGAGTTGACCATGATCGAGACAGAGCGGGCCGGGCGCGCCTTCAAGGTGCGGGGCTCCGTCGTCCACGCCGTGCGCGACCTGTCGTTCCGGATCGAGCCGGGCGAGTTCGTCGGCTGCCTCGGCCCGAACGGCGCCGGCAAGTCCACCACGATCAAGATGCTGTGCGGCATCCTCACCCCCACCTCCGGGCGGGTGCGGGTGGCCGGGCTCGACCCGTCGCGGGCGCGGACGGCCCTGGCGCGGCGCATCGGCGTGGTGTTCGGGCAGCGGACGACGCTGTGGTGGGACCTGCCGCTGCGGGACAGCTTCGAGCTGGTCCGGCTCCTTTACAAAGTAGATCGCAAGCTGTTCGCGGCCCGGCTGGACGAGCTGACCGAGGCCCTGGACCTCGGCGGGTTCGCCCGCACGCCGGTGCGGCAGCTCAGCCTGGGCCAGCGGATGCGCGGCGACCTGGCCGCCGCGCTGCTGCACGACCCCGAGGTGCTGGTGCTCGACGAGCCGACCATCGGCCTCGACGTGGTCAGCAAGGCCGGCATCCGGTCGTTCCTGCTGCGGGTCAACGCCGAGCGGGGCACCACCGTGCTGCTGACCACGCACGACCTCGGCGACGTCGAGCGGCTGTGCCGCCGGGTCCTGCTCATCGACCACGGCCGGCTGGCCTTCGACGGCAGCGTCGGCGACCTCATGGCCACCGCTCCCGGGCCGGCCACGATCGAGGAGGTCGTCACCCGCCTCTACACGCGCGGACGGGCCGCCCCGCCCCCGGTCGAACCCGTGTGAGCGCCGTGAGGGCCCGTTCCGGGCCGGGCCCTCAGTCGGTCCGTCAGTAGTAGCCGCCCTGCCGGCTCTCCTCGTACTCGTCGTCGTCGTCATCGTCGTAGCGGCGCGCCCAGCGCGACGGGATCAGCACCGGGATGAACAGCGCCACGCCCAGCAGCGCGAACACCCCCGAGGTGAGCAGCATCCTGGCGCCCTGCCCGGCCTCGCGCACGATCTCGTTCACCGACGGCTCCGCCGGGATGTAGGACAGGGCGCGGTTCATGTCCAGCGCGTACACGACCGTCCAGGCCAGCAGCGCCATCGACGGCAGGAACGTCGCCAGCGGCGAGACCCGTCCCGCCACCACCAGCCCCGTCACCAGGCCCACGGCGGCCATCGCGCCGAGCGCGATCCAGAGCTTCTGGCCCGCGGGCGGCTGCGCGGCGCCCAGCGCCTGCTGGATCGCCCATCCCCCACCCCCGACCAGGGCCGCCGTCACGACCAGGCCGAGCAATAAACCACCCACATGCCGCAACGTACTCACCTCATGTCGACGCAATCGGGATGACCCTAGCGACATCGGACGCGAATCGGCCACGCATTGGCCAGCATCGCACGGCATAATCCGACATCAAGACGGAAAGCGCTTACCACAGCTTTCCCTCCGGAAGGGGAGTCGCCGCATGCCCGAACCCGCGAACGAGGCAACCGTCCGCACCTTCGACGTGCCGCCCGGCCACTACGACGTGACCGTGGTCGTCAGGGGCGGCACCGAGGTGCTGGCCGAGGCGCGGCGGCTCATGGCGCGGGCGTCCCCGGACGGGGGCTGGCACCGCCGTACGTTCACCGTCAACGTCCGCACCCCGGAGGCCCAGCAGAACGGCTGGGACGGCCCGGGGACGCCGGGCCTGACGCTGACCTTCACCGGCGCGACCCCTGAGGTGCGGGACGTCGAGGTGCGGGCCGTCGAGGTGCGGGACGTCGGGAGGGCGCCGGGCGGCCCGGTGGCGCTCTTCCTGGCCGGGGACTCGACCGTCACCGACCAGGCGCACGCCCCGTACACGGGCTGGGGACAGCGGCTGCCCCGCCACTTCGGGCGCGGCCTGTCCGTGGTCAACCACTCGGGCTCCAGCGAGAGCGCCGCGTCCTTCCTCGCCAAGCCGGAGCTGTGGGCCGCGATGGAGCCCCAGGTACGGCCCGGCGACGTGGCGCTCATCCAGTTCGGGCACAACGACAAGCAGGCCACCGCCGCCGCGTACCGGGACAACCTCACCCGGATCACGCGCGGGATCACCGCCAGGGGCGGCACGCCGGTCCTCGTCACGCCGATCGTGCGGCGGCGGTTCGACGGCGCGGCGCTCGGCCCCACCGGGCTGATCGTGAACGAACGCGGCGTGGACCTGCCGGCCGAGATGCGCGCCGTGGCCGCCGCCGAGGGCGTGCCGTTGATCGACCTCACGGACGACAGCCGCCGGCTCGTCGAGGCGCTCGGCCCGCAGGCGGCCGAGGAGCTCTACCTCACCCGGGAGAAGCAGGACGACACGCACACCTCCGAGCACGGCGCCACGATCTTCGCCGACCTGGTCGCGGCCGGCCTCCGCCGCCTCGGCCTCGTCGCCGACCGCTTCTGGGCACCCTGAACCACCGTGCCCTGTGGCCAAAGGCCCTCGCTCCGCCCGGACGCCTTCCGAAGACGCAAGCCGTCAAGTGAGCCGAGGACGGACCGTGAGAAGGCTCGACCGGCGTGAACGGAATCCTGGCGTGAGCACCAGCGGAAATGCCCAGCGGTGAGAATCTTCAAGGGGACTCTTCTGCGCGGCCTCGACGGTCGGCGGGCCGCACCGGCCTGGGCGCTGAAGGACGTCCGGGCGCGGATACAGGACGCCTCGCCGACCGGGTTCGGGGAACGTCGCGCAGATCCGCGGACGCGGATAGCACGCTGAGAGGGCAGAGCCCCCTATGTCGTGACCGGCCCCCGTTCGCGGTTAGGGGGTGCGGCGGGCACCCCCCGTGAGAGCATGGAGGCCGCATGCGCGCTCGCCTTCCCCTCAGACTCGCGCGGACGGCCGTCTTCGCCGCCGTCTGCGTCGTCCTGGCGTCGGTGGCGCACGTGGCGGGCGGCGGGACGGCGCCCGCACCCGGCACGGCGGCCCTCGGGCTCGGCGCGGCCTGCCTCCTGGCGCTCGCGCTGGGCGGCAGGGAGCGGCAGCCGCTGACGATCAATCTCGCGCTGGTCGCCGCGCAGGCCGTCCTGCACGAGCTGTTCGGCGCCGGCGGCCCCACCGGCTACGTCTCCGTCCACCCGCACGGCTCCCCCGCCGGCGGGATGAGCCTGGCCGTCGGCGCCGGAGCGCCCGCCGGCCGGGGCCTCGCGGTCGACGCCGGCATGCTGGCCGCGCACCTGACGGCCACGCTCCTCACCGGCTGGTGGCTGGCGCGCGGCGAGGCCGCGCTGTGGTCGCTGCTGCGCCGCCTCCACGACGGCCTGGGACGCCGCCTCGCACGCGTGCTGCTCGCCGGGGTGTTCCCGGCGACGCCGTCCGCGCGGCAGGCGCCCCCCGTGGTGCGCGTACGCGCCGTTCCCCCCGACCCGGCCCTGCGGCACTGTCTGGCCAGGCGCGGTCCTCCACGTACCGCCTGACCTCTGACATCCCTTTCCCATTCCCCTTTTCACACGTGGAGCTTCGTCATGTCCTTCGCCATGCCCTCCGGGCGGTCCTTCGGCCGTCGTGCCGCGACCATGCTCGCCGCCGTGGCGGCCGTCACCGTGGCCACCGCGCTGCCCGCCCTCGCGCACGTCACGATCAACCCCGCCAGCGCCGAGCAGGGCGGGTTCACCAAGGTCGCGTTCCGGGTGCCGAACGAGCGCGACGACGCCTCGACCGTGCGCGTCGAGGTCACCTTCCCCACCGACCACCCGCTGGCGTTCGTCTCGGTCAAGCCCGTGCCGGGCTGGACGGTCAAGGTCACCGAGAGCAAGCTGCCGACCCCGGTCAAGACCGAGTACGGCGACCTGACCGAGGCCGTCTCCACGGTCGTCTGGTCGGGCGGGAAGATCTCCAAGGGCGAGTTCCAGGAGTTCGAGGTGTCCATGGGCAAGCTGCCCGAGGGCGTCGACCAGCTCGCGTTCCCGACCAAGCAGACGTACTCCGGCGGCGAGGTCGTGAACTGGGCGGACGCCCCCAAGAGCGACGGCACGGAGGCGGAGCACCCGGCTCCGGTGCTCAAGCTCACCCCGGCCGCCGCCAAGTCCGGCGCTCCGGCGGACGGTCACGCGGCCGCCTCACCCGCCGGCGCCCCCTCGGACGCGCCCCGGCTGGTCGCGGCGTCGTCGGCCTCCGACGGCACGGCGCGCCTGCTGGGCGGGGCGGGGCTGCTGGTGGGCGTGATCGGGATCGTGGTCGCGGTCCTGGCCCTGCGCCGCCGCCCCTCCTGACCCGCGCCGGCGCGCTGCCCCCGTCCCTCCTGACCGGGGCCGGCGCGCTGCCGTTGTCCCTCCTGTCCTCCTCGCGCCGCCGCCGTCCTGCTGGACGGCCCTGGCGCGCTGCCGCCGCGCCGCCCGGCCGCCCTCGTGGCGGCGGGCCGCGGCGGGGTCGCTAGGTTGTCCGGAAAGGCGGCCCCCGACCGAAAGGCGATGGACCATGTCCGAGGACGTGACAGATGAGCGGCTGGCCCGGCTGAAGAGGGAGTTCGCCTCGCTCGACGGCGACGGCGACGGCTACATCACCGAGGCGGAGTTCCGGGCGCACTTCCCCGAGCTGCCGGCCGAGGCGATGCCCGCGCTGCGCGACACCGGGGACGCGGACGGCGACGGGCGGTTCTCGCTGGAGGAGTTCATCCGGCTGATGCCGTGACGCTGTCACCGGCGCCGCGACCGGCGCCGTAACCGACGCCGTGCCCGGCTCCCGCGGCGCCGATCGCTTTCCGGGGATCGGCGCCGCGGGGCGGGCACGGTCGTCCGCCTGGGCCAGGCCGGTCACGTCACGAAGGCGTCCGCCGGGCCGGTCGCGTCGCGGACAAGTCCGCCGGGCCGGACCACGTCGCGACGGCGCCCGCCGGGCCGGTCACCTCGTGATGGCGGCGGCCGGGTCAGGTCACTTCTTGAAGGCGTCCTTGACCTTGCGGCCGGCGTCCTTCACCTTCTCGCCGGCCTGCTTCAGGCTTCCCTCCGCCTGGTCGGCGCGGCCCTCAGCCTGGAGATCCTCGTCGTCGGTGAGGTCGCCGACGTTCTCCTTGGCGCGGCCCTTCAACTCCTCCGCCTTGTTGGAGATCTTGTCGTCCGTTCCCATGTCGATGTCCTTCCGAAGGTCTGGTCGGGTCCGGCGGACGCCGGCTCGGCGCCAGGCGCCCGGGCTCCGTCCCCGAGGCCCTCCCTCTATCCGGAGGACGCCGCCGGAAACACCCGGGTACGCCCTCTTCGCCGGTGTGACGTCCCCCACATCGGGACGTGACCACCCATACGCGGATCGTTATCGGGCATCGACACCTCGTGCCCGGACCGCGCGCGAGCTGCGCGGACACCGGGTCAGGGGCCGGAGAGCCGCGCGGGGGCAGGCTCTCCGGCCCCGCCGCGCGTCGCGCGCCCCGCCGTCCGTCCCCGAGGGCGGTTCAGGACGTGATGTCCTTGCCGGTGAAGCGGGCCCACGCCACCGAGCCGAACAGCAGGATGTACGCGCCGAACGCCAGCAGCCCGTCGCGCATCGCGCCCAGGTCGACCGGGTCGCGCAGCGCCCCGTCGAAGCGCGTCAGCCAGGTCGGCAGCAGGTACGGGTTGATCGCCTCCAGTTGCGGCACGGCCCGCAGCACCTGCGCGACGATGACGAGGACCACGGTGCCCGCGATGGCCCCGATCGGCACCTCGGTGAACGTGGACAGCGCCAGCGCCACGGCCGCCAGCGCGGCCATCCCGGCCCCGACGTACCCGACGCTGATGAGCACGCGCAGCAGCCCGTCGGCCACGGACACGGTGGTGCCCGACAGCAGCGTCACCGGCCCGACCGGGAACAGCGCCAGGCCCGTCACCAGGGCGGACAGCGCCACGACGGCGGCGATGGCGAAGGAGAAGACGACCGCGTTCAGGTACTTCACCGTCAGCAGCCGGGTGCGCCCGGCCGGGGCCGCCAGCAGGTAGCGCAGGGTGCCCCCGCCCGCCTCGCCGGCGATCGCGTCGCCCGCCACCACGCTCACGGCGACCGGCATGAGCAGCACCACGAGGAACGACAGCGACGCGAAGGCCAGCATGAGGCTGTTGCCCGCGACGGACGCGACGAGGCCGCCCATCCCGCCGCCCCGCCCCGAGGCGTCCATGTCGTCGGTGACCAGGCGCAGCGCGACGCCCAGGATGACGGGCACGCTGGCCAGCACGGCGAGCATCACGAGGTTGCGCGGGCGGCGGAAGGTCAGGCCCAGCTCGGAGCCGAGCAACCGCCAGAACGAACCGAACCGGCGCACCGGCGGCGGCCCGGCGAGGTCGATGACGTCCGCGCTTCCGACGGTTCCGGCGGCCCCAGGGGCGCGGTCTCCCTCAGCGACTCCGGCGGCCTCGCGGGCGCGCCCTCCCTCAGCGACTCCGGCGGTCTCGGGGGCACGGCCTCCCCCGGCGGATGCGGCGTATATGGCGGATCCGGTCGATCCGGTCGATCCGGTCGCGTCGGCGGTCCCGGCGGCAGCGGTGGTCCCAACGGCATCGGCGGTCCCGGCGGGAGCGGTGGTCCCAGCGGCATCGGCGGTCCCGGCGGAGGCGGTGGTCCCGGCGGCATCGGCGGTCCCGGCGGGGGCGGTGGTCCCAGCCGGGGCGGGGTCGGCCGTGTCGGAAGGAGCCGGCCGGCTGGTCGTGCGCAGCGTCTCGGAGACCGGGACGAGGCCCGGGGTGCGCCGGGGGCGCGTCTCGCGCGTCTCAGCCGTCGACATCGAATCCCTCTCCCGTCAGTCTCACGAACACGTCCTCCAGGCTCGGCCGTTCGACCGCGAACCCCCGCACGGCCACGCCCTCGCCCACCAGGGCGGCGTTCACCCGCTCGGGCGCGACCCCGCCGAGCTCGGCGCTCACCCCGTCGCCCGGCTCCGGGCCGTCGGCGCGCACGTCCGCCAGGCCCAGCGAGCGCAGGACGCGCAGCGCGTCGGCCGTGTCGGGCGTCCGCACGCGGACGCGCGGGACCTGGCCTCCGCCCAGCGAGGCCATCGACCCCTGGGCGACGAGCCGGCCGGCCCGCATGACGGCCGCGTGCGTGCACATCTGCTCCACCTCGGCCAGCAGGTGCGACGAGACGAACACGGTGGTGCCGCCGGCCGCGATCTCCTTGACCAGGGAGCGCACCTCGCGGGTGCCCTGCGGGTCGAGCCCGTTCGTCGGCTCGTCCAGGATGAGCAGCTCGCGCGGCCCGAGCAGGGCGGCGGCGATGGCCAGCCGCTGGCGCATGCCGAGCGAGTAGGTGCGGTAGCGCTTGGCCGCCGCGGCCGTCAGGCCGACCCGGTCCAGCGCCTCGGCGACGCGCCGCCGCACGGTGGCGCGCGGCGCGGCCGGGTCGGCGGCGTCGAAGCGGCGCAGGTTGGCCTCGCCCGACAGGTACGGGTAGAAGGCCGGCCCCTCGACCAGTGCCCCCACCCGGGGCAGCGCCTCGCCCAGCGGCAGCCCCAGCAGCTCGTGCTCCCCGGAGGTGGGCGCGACGAGGCCGAGCAGCATGCGGATGGTCGTGGTCTTGCCGGAGCCGTTCGGCCCGAGGAACCCGTAGACCGCTCCGCGCGGCACGCTCAGGTCGAGCGCGTCGACCGCGACCTGACCGCCGCGGAACCGCTTGGTGAGCCCGCGCGTGACGATCGCGGGCCGGGCGGAGGGCGGGGCCGCCCCGAAGGGCGCCCCCGCGTCGAGCATGACGGAGGTCACTTGACTCCCGCCGCCTTGATGATCTCCTCCGGGGTGACGGCGCCGACGAGCAGGCGCCCGTCGTCGGTCATCAGCGCGGTGACGAGCTTCGTCGTGATCAGCCTGCCGGAGCCCCACGTGCCGCTCACGGGCTTGGCCGCCTTGAGCAGCCCGTCGGCGATCGCGGCGGCCTCTCCGGCGTCGGGCCCCTTACGGCCCTGAAGGCCCTGGCTGTCCTGAAGGCCCTGACTGTCCTGGAGGCCCTGACTGTCCTGGCCGTCCTGGGAGCCCTGGCCGTCGCGGGCGTCCTGGCCGGGCCGCAGGCCGTTCTGCAGGGCCTTGAGGTCGTCCGGCGACAGCTTGACCACCGCGACGCTGGTCCAGCCCTTGCCGACGACGTTCAGCCGGTCGGCGGCGGCCTTGCGGGCCTTCTCGGCCTGCTCGCGCTCCTCCACGCGCTGCCCGGCGCCGATCGTGGTCTCCTTGACCTTCGCCCCGGCGGGCGGGGTGAAGGTGAAGTTCTCGTCGGCCGGCGGGCTGAACGTGACCTGGGTGAAGCCGAGCTGGAACGCCGGCTCGGGCGAGCCCTTGGCGAACACCTGCACCTGGAGCGGCACATACGTCTCGCCGTCGAGCGAGAGCCGCACCTCCTTCACCAGCGAGGCCGCGTCCTTGGGGGCCACGACGAGCTGGTAGACGGGGCGGCCGGCCACCTTGTCGGTGTTGGCCACGCTGACCACGCTGTACTCGCCGACCCGCGCCAGCAGCTGCTCGGCCATGGCCTGCGGGGTCGTCGCCGCCGGCGTGGACGCCGCCATGTCGTGCGGCCTGGGCGCGGTCCGGCCGTCCTGGCCCGCCTCCAGCTTGACGCGGGTGGCGGTGTTGGCCGCGCTGTCCCAGTACCAGGTCTGGCCGCCGTTGACGATCAGGTCGGTCTCGTTCATCTGGGTCGGCATGGCCACGCGCAACCGGTCCCTGGAGCCGTACCAGACCTTGATCTCGTGCGAGCCCGACAGCAGCGTCAGCGGCGACTCGCCGCCGGTCTGCGGCAGGGCGGGCAGCCCGAGCGACGCGGTCTGCTGGACGGTTCCGGACATCGGGGGCGGGCCGTCCTTGCCCCGGGAGGCCGCCACGGCGTCGGCGAGCAGCTGCTGCGCCGTCCGCTCCGGCAGCGCGGGCTCGCCGCTGACGGCGGCGATGACGGGACCGGCGCCGAGCGCTCCCCCGATGACGGCCGCCGCCGCGATCGGGACTCCCCACCTCACGAACGTGCCTTTACGCATCTCACTCCTCAACGGTATGTCGATGACCGCAGCCTGCGTCATGCATCCTTTGAGGAGCCTGAGACCGGCTGAGACGGCTCTCAGGCTTCTCAGCCGCGTCACAGGACGGGCACGGGAGGATGGGGCGCATGAGAGTACTGGTCGTCGAGGACGAGCGGCGGATGGCGGCGGCGTTGCAGCGCGGGCTGCAGGCCGAGGGCTTCGCCGTCGACCTCGCCCACGACGGCGAGGAGGGGCTGCACCTGGCCCGGCAGGGCGACTACGACGTGGTGGTGCTGGACATCATGCTGCCGCGCCTGTCGGGCTACAACGTGTGCAAGCGGCTGCGCGCCGAGGACAACTGGGTGCCGATCCTCATGCTGTCGGCCAAGGACGGCGAGTACGACATGGCCGACGGGCTCGACCTGGGCGCCGACGACTACCTGACCAAGCCGTTCTCGTACGTGGTGCTGGTGGCGCGGCTGCGCGCGCTGCTGCGGCGCGACGCGGGGCGGCGGCCGGCGGTGCTGACGGCCGGCGACCTGTCGCTCGACCCGGCGCGGCGCAAGGTGCAGCGCGGCGAGACGCCGGTGGAGCTGACGCCCCGCGAGTTCGCGCTGCTGGAGTACCTGATGCGGCGGCGCGACGAGGTGGTGTCGAAGGCGGAGATCCTGGAGCACGTCTGGGACACCTTCGACACCGACCCCAACGTGGTCGAGGTGTACGTCGGCTACCTGCGCCGCAAGCTCGACGGCCCGTTCGGCCGCAACTCCCTGCAGACCGTGCGCGGCGCGGGCTACCGGCTGGCCGGCGACGGTGGCTGACACCCCGCTGGCGTGGTGGCGGCGGCAGGGGCTGCGCTTCCGGCTGACCGTCGTGGCCGCCGCGGTGCTCGCGGCGGCGCTCGCGCTGTCGGCGTCGGTGCTGCTGAACGTGCTCGACCGGGCGCTGGTCGACACCATCGACGGGACGACGTGGCAGCAGGCCCAGACGGTGCGCGTCCACGCCGACGCGGGCACCCTGACCAACCCGATCACCACCAACGACGGCACGATCGTGCAGGTGATCGACGCCTCGGGCCGCATCACGCACGCCACGTACGGCACCGACCGGCTGGTGCCGCTGCTGGGCGTCCGCGAGCGGGCGCGGGTGCTGCGCGAGGGCACGGCCCGCTTCATGGACGGCCGGCCGTACGCGATCCCGGGGCCGCTGCGCGTCGTGGCGGTCAGCGCCGACCACGGGCGCACGGTGCTGGCGGCCCGGCCCGTGGGCGAGATCCAGACCAGCGTCGGCACGGCGGGGCGCGTGCTGCTGGTCGGCACGCCGCTGCTCGTCGTGGTGCTGGCCCTGGCGAGCTGGCTGATCATCGGCCGGACGCTGCGGCCGATCGCGGCGCTGCGCCGGGGCGCGGCCGAGATCACCCACACGGCCCGCTCGCGGCGGCTGCCCGTGCCGGAGTCGCGCGACGAGGTCCACTCGCTGGCCGTCACGCTGAACGGCATGCTGGCCCGGCTGGAGGAGGCCGAGCAGCGGCAGCGGGCGCTGGTGTCCGACGCGGCGCACGAGCTGCGCAGCCCCCTGGCCAGCATCCGGCTGCAGCTGGAGGTGGCGCTCGGCCACCCGGAGGGGCAGGACTGGCCGGAGACGGCCGAGGGCGTGCTGGAGGACGCGATGCGGCTGTCGCGGCTGGCCGAGGACCTGCTCGCGCTGGCCCGGCTGGACGAGCGCGGCGGGGTGCCCGCGCGCAGCGAACCGGTCGACCTGGACGCGGTGGTGCGGCAGACCGTCGACCGGTACGGCGAGGCGCGGCTGACCGTGTGCGACCCGGTGGTGGTGCGGGGCGACGCCCTCGACCTGAGCCGCGTGCTGACGAACCTGGTCGACAACGCGGTCCGGCACACCTCCTCCACGGTGGAGGTGACGCTGACGCGCGACGGGGTGCTGACGGTGACCGACGACGGGCCGGGCATCCCGGAGGCGGACCGGGAGCGGGTGTTCAACCGGTTCACGCGGCTCGACTCGGGGCGCAGCCGCGACGAGGGCGGGGCGGGGCTGGGGCTGGCGATCGTGCGGGAGACGGTGCGCGCCCACGGCGGCACGGTCCACCTGGAGGACGCGGGGCCGGGGCTGCGCGCGGTGGTGCGCCTGCCACCGGCCGCCTAGCGCTGCACCGCGGAGCGGACGGGCCGGAGGCCCGCGGCGGTGTCCGGGCGACGGGGGCGCGTATGCTGCCCGGGCGTCAGATCACCGGACATGTGAGTGCAGGGAGAGCCTGATGCTGTACGGGCGGGAGCGGGAGCAGGGGGAGCTCGACCGGCTCCTGGAGGAGGCCGCGTCCGGCCGGGGCGGCGCCGTCGTGGTCCTGGGCGAGCCGGGCGGTGGGAAGTCGGCGCTCCTGCGGTGGGCGGGCTCGGCCAAGGACTTCCGGGTACTGAGCTGCACGGGTGTGGAGAGCGAGGCCGAGCTGCCGTTCGCGGCGCTGCAGGCCCTGTTGTCCGGCGCGATGCGGCACCTGCCCGGCATCCCCGATCCTCAGGCGGAGGCTCTGCGGTCGGCGCTGGGGCTGTCCGCGCCTGGCGGCGACAACCGCTTCCTGGTGGGTCTGGCCACGGTGTCGCTCCTGGCGGAGCTGGCCGCGGACAAGCCGGTGCTGTGCCTGGTGGACGACGCCCAGTGGCTGGACCGCCCCTCGTCCGAGGCCCTGGCGTTCGCCGCCCGCCGCCTGGCGGCCGAGGCGGTGTTCCTCCTGTTCGCGGCCCGGGAGGGGGTCGCCGTTCCCGGCGTACCCGAGCTGGAGCTGAAGCGGCTGACCCCGGTGGCCGCGCGGGCGTTGCTGGCCGAGCACGCTCCCGATCTGCCCGCCCACGTGCGCGACCGGGTGCTGTCGGAGGCGGACGGCAACCCGCTGGCTCTGCTGGAACTGCCCCGCACCGATGCCGGCGCCCCCGGGCCGCTGCCCCTGCCGCTGCGTCTGCAGGACGCCTACCGGCGGCGCATCTCCCGGCTCCCCGCGCCGACCCGTACGGCACTCCTGCTGGCGGCGGCGGAGGAGAGCGGCGCACTCGCGACCACACTGCGTGCCATGGCGGGGCTGGGGCTGGCGCCGGGCGCGCTGGCGGCGGCCGAGGACGAAGGACTCATCATCGTGGAGGAGCAGAAGGTCGTCTTCCGGCACCCGATGATCCGCACGGCGGCCTACCGCGGCGTGCCGTTCACCGACCGGCTGACCGCGCACGCCGCCCTCGCGGACGCGCTGGCCGACGACCCCGACCGTGCGGCCTGGCACCGGGCGGCGGCCGCCACCGGTCCGGACGAGCAGGTGGCGGCGGATCTGGAGGCGGCGGCCCTGCGGGCCAGCCGCCGCTCCGGCCACGCCACGGCCGTCGCGGCGCTGGAACGGGCCGCCCGGCTCACCTCGGACGAGGCGGGGCGCGCGCGACGGCTGGCCCTCGCCGCCGAGGTCGCCGTGGACGCGGGACTCCCCGACCGCGCCCGGCACCTCGCCGGTCAGGCGCTGCGGCTCACCGACGACGCCCGCGCGCTGGCGCGCATCGCGACGGTGCGGGCGCGGGTGGAATTCGAGCACGGCTCACTGCGCACGGTGCACGAGGTGCTCGTCGCGGCGGCGCGACGGGTCGCGCCGCTCGAAGCGGACGTGGCCGCGTCGATGCTGACGGACGCGGCGCGGGCGTCCTGGTCGGCCGGCGCCCCGGGGAGGGTCGCGCAGGCGTACCGGATGTTGCGTGAGCTTCCGCCGGATCCGTACAGGCGGAAGCTGGTCGAGTCCATCGGCGGCGCGCTGAAGCTGTACTCGGACGAGGCGGCCGAGGGCGCGGCGCTGCTTCGCGACCACATCGCGCAGGGACGGACCGGGCCGCCCGGGCTCCGGCTGAACGTGGCGCTGCAGGCGCTGCTGACCGGCGACTACGACGACACCTGCGACATCATGGCCGGTTTGGCGGACGAGCTGCGCGCGAGCGGCGCCGTCGGACGGCTGCCCGCGGTGCTGTGCACGCTGGCGACCGCCGAGACGAACCTGGCCCGCTATCGTGACGCGACGGCCTCCGCCACCGAGGCGCTGCGGATCGCCGACGAGATCGGCCAGCCCAGCCGGATGGCTCAGGCCGAGGCGCTGCTCGCGTACCTGGCCGCCGTCGCCGGCGACGACGCGCGGTGCAGGCGGCTGGCCGAGCGCAATCTGCAGCGCTTCCCCGCGCACGCCAACGCGCTCGTGGCCGCGTGGTGCGAGTGGGCGCTGGCGCTGCTCGATCTCGGACGAGGCCGTTACCAGGCGGTGCTGGACCGGCTGGAGGCCGCCGCGAACGGCCCGATCCGGCACGTGGGACCTGGCGTGCATTTCGCGGCCGACCAGGTGGAGGCGGCCGTACGGCTCGGGCGGCCCGAGCAGGCGGCCGGACCGCTGTCCCGGCTGGAGCGATGGGCGGACGCCGTGCGCCTGCCCTGGGAGGAGGGGCTGGTGCAGCGCTGCCGCGCGCTGGTGAGCGGGGACGGCACGGCGTACGCGAGGGCGCTGGCACTGCAGGGCGAGGCGCGACCGTTCGAACGGGCCCGTACGGAACTGCTGTACGGGGAGTGGCTGCGCCGCGAACGCCACAAGGCGGAGGCGCGCGCACACCTGCGCGAGGCGCTGGAGAGGTTCGAGCGGCTGGGTGCGACGGTCTGGGCGCAGCACGCCCGCGCGGAGCTGCGCGCGGCGGGGGAGAGCTCCGCTCCTGACGCCGTGACGGACGCGATCGCGCAGCTCACTCCGCAGGAGCTGCAGGTCGTCCGGCTCGCCGCGACCGGCGCGACGAACAAGGAGATCGCCGCGCGGCTGTTCCTCAGCCCCAAGACCGTCGGCCATCACCTCTACCGCGCCTTCCCCAAGCTCGGTGTCTCGAGCCGGGCGGAGCTGGCGCGGCTGCGGCTCGGCTGACGGAGCACGGCTTGGGCATCGGATGGGTCACGTGCCCGATACCGCGTGATGATCCACGCTCCTACCGTTCTGGATCTGCGACAGAACGCGAGACGAGGAGCGTGGTGCGTGATGGAAGCGGCCATCGAGGTGGCGGGACTGGCCAAGTCCTTCGGCCGGACCCGGGCGTTGGACGGGCTGGATCTGAGTGTGCGACGGGGGGAGGTGCACGGCTTCCTCGGCCCGAACGGCGCCGGCAAGTCCACCACGATCAGGATTCTGCTGGGGCTGCTGCGCGCCGACTCCGGCCGGACCGTGCTGCTGGGCGGCGACCCGTGGCGTGAGGCGGCCGAGCTGCACAAGCGGCTGGCGTACGTGCCGGGCGACGTGAACCTGTGGCCGGGCCTGACCGGCGGGGAGGTGATCGACCTGCTCGGACGGCTGCGCGGCGGCCTGGCCCCGGCCCGACGCGCGGAACTGCTGGATCGGTTCGAGCTGGACCCGCGCAAGAAGGCCAAGAGCTATTCCAAGGGCAACCGGCAGAAGGTCGCCCTGGTGGCGGCGTTCGCCTCCGACGCCGAGCTGCTCATCCTGGACGAGCCCACCGCCGGCCTGGACCCGCTGATGGAGGCGGTCTTCCAGCAGTGCGTGGCCGAGGAGAAGGCGCGCGGCCGTACCGTGCTGCTGTCCAGCCACATCCTGTCGGAGGTCGAGGCGCTCTGCGACCGCGTCACCATCATCCGGCGAGGCCGCACGGTGGAGGCCGGTCCGCTCTCTCAGCTGCGCGGACTGGCCCGCAGCCGGGTCAGCGCCGAGCTGGCCTCGCCGCCCAACGGCCTGGCCCGGATGCCGGACCTGTACGGGGTGAAGGTCGACGGCAACCGCATCGAGTTCGAGGTGGACCGCACGCGGTTGGACGCGGCGCTGGCCGAGCTGATCCGCGTCGGCGTACGCGATCTGACCTGCGCCCCTCCTTCGCTGGAAGACCTGTTCCTGCGCCACTACGAGAGCGCGAAGGCGGAGCGATGAACGGCACCTGGACCCTGACCAAGCTCGTCCTGCGCCGGGAACGCCTCATCGCCCCGCTCTGGATGCTGCTGCTGGTGGCACTGGCGGCCGGGCAGGTCAAGCGCTACGCCACCGGCATCGGCGACATCGGCGCCTTCGCCCGGGAGATGGCCGCCAACAAGGCGCTGAGCGCGTTCGCCGGGGAGATTCCCTCCGCCACTCCGGCCGGCATGGCGGTCTGGAAGAACGCCGACGCCATCTACACCATCCTCGCTCTGATCATGATCCTCACGGTGATCCGGCACACCCGCGGCGAGGAGGAGTCCGGCCGCGCGGAACTGGTCGGCGCGGCCGTCGTCGGCCGTCGGGCACCGCTGACCGCGGCGCTCACCGTCACCTGCGGCTCGGCCGTGCTGGCCGGTGCGCTGACGGCCGTCGCGATGACCGCGACCGGCGCCGACGCCGCGGGTTCGGCTGCCTTCGGCGCCGCGATCGCCGCCGCCGGCGCGGTGTTCGCGGCCCTGGGCGCCGTGGCCGCGCAGCTCACCCAGACCGCCCGCACCGCGATCGGCGTGGCCGGGCTCGGCCTCGGCGTCAGCTACGTGCTGCGCTTCGCCGCCGACGGCAGTGGCGTCACAGCGCTCAAGTGGCTGTCCCCGCAGGGCTGGTCGCACCTGGTCAAACCGTACGGCGCCAACGACGTGGGCGTCCTGCTGCTCAGCCTCGCCTGCACCGTCGCCGCCATCGCCGTCGCCTACCGGTTGGCGGCCCGCCGCGACCTGGGGCACGGCCTGATCCCCGAGCGTCCGGGCCCGGCCGGTTCGACATGGCTGCGCACCCCGCTGAGGCTGGCCTGGCGGTTGCACAAGGGCCTGCTGATCGGCTGGGTCGCCGGCTACGCGGTCGCCGGGCTGGTCTTCGGCGCCCTGGCCGGCTCGATACAGGAGGTCTCGCGTCAGGGCGCCGCGGTGGAGGAGTTCTTCCGCCGTTACACCGCCTCGCCGGAGGCGACCATGACCGACGCCTACCTGTGGCTGATGGCGCTCAGCCTGGGTTACGTCGCCGCCCTGTACCCGCTGCTGGCGCTGCTGCGCCTGCGCGCCGAGGAACAGTCCGGACGCGCCGAGCTGCTGCTCGCCCAGCCGGTCGCCCGGCTGCGCTGGGCGGCCGGGCACCTGCTGCTGGCCCTGGCCGGCAGTGCCGGGATCCTCGCCGTCGCCGGCCTGGCCATGGGGATCGCAGCCGGTGACGTGCTCGGCGTGCTGGGCGGCACCCTGATCCAGATTCCCGCGGTGTGGGTGCTGGCCGGCGTCGGCGTCGCCGCCTTCGGCCTGCTCCCCCGGGCCGCCGCGGCCATCAGCTGGGCCGCGTACCTGTTCGTCAACCTCTTCGGCGAGGTGCTCGGCCCGATCCTCGGCCTCGACTACTGGATCGCCAAGTACGCCGTGCCCTTCCCCAACCTGCCCATGGTGCTGTCGGGCGAGCCCTTCGCCGCCACCCCCGTCCTGATCATGGTCGGCGTCACCGCCGCTCTCATCGCCACCGGCATGGCCGCGCTGAGGCGCAGAGCACTGGCCTGAGCGCGCCCCTCAGCCCCGCGCCGCCCACCGGCCGCTCCTGAGCAGTGTGGCGACGGAGCGCTCGTGCTCGTCGGTCCATGGGACGTCGGGGTCGGCCTCCACCAGGGCGAGCACCACCGACGCGATCGCCAGCGCGGGCTCCGACCATTCGGCGGGCTCGGGTGCGCCGAACGGATTGGCCCGGAATCGCCGGACGGTGAGGTCCGGGTCGCCGGGCGCCATCAGGATGAGTCCGCGCAACGTGGCGATCGCCGTCCGGGCCGCGGTCTCGAAGGTGACGCCGGCACACGGCCGCAGGCCGATCAGGGTCGCCATCCGGGCGTAGGCGGCTGCCACGCCGGCGACCAGCGAGCGTTCGGACTCGGCGAAGGACTGCTGGACCTCGGCGCGCAGGACGCCGTCGGGCAGGCCGCGGAAGGTGGCCTGCAGCGCGAGGTAGGTGCGCCAGGCCGACGAGCGGTGGAAGGCCTCGAACTCGCCGAGCGCGCTTTCCCGCAGCACCTCTCCGGCCAGTGCGCGGCGCAGGCCGGGCGTGCGGGCCCAGTGCAGCGAGGCGAGCAGGGTGCGGGCCACGGTTTCCACCGCGCCCGGATTCGTGTCGGTGATGGCGGGGCTGGCGCCTCTGGCGAGTTCGCGCAGCAGGTCGCCGAAGAACAGGTCCTTGTAGGGCCAGCGGCGGTAGGCGGCGCTGCGGGCGACGCCCGCGTCACGGATGACCTCCTCGAAGCTGATGTGCTCCAGGCTCACCGTCAGCCCGGCCTCCTCGACCCTGGCGACCGCGGCGGCGAGCATCCGCCGCGCGGTCTCGTCGTCGGACAGCCGCTTGCGGCGCCGGGCCAGGCCGCTCTCCGGCGTTTCCTCTGCCATGCGGCCAGTATATGGTACTTGGGATATCGTGTCTCAACAGATGAGGCGGTGACCCGTGAGAGATCCGGCGGCCGGCATTCCGGCGCGCGATGGCGCCGGCCACCCGATGCGGTTCCTGGTGCTCGTCACCGCGTTGTCGGTGCCGTTCTTCGTCCTGGGGGCCGTGTCTCCCACAGTCCGCATCGGCGCGCTCGACCTGCCCGCGAGCGCCGCCATGTTCGTGGTGCCGGGGCTGGCCGCCGCGATTCTGGCCCACCGCGCGGGCGGCCGGGCCGCCGTCGTGAGCCTGCTGGCCCGGGTCGTCGACCGGCCCGCCGGTCGGACCCGCTGGTACGTCGCGGCGGCGCTGCTGCCCGCCGCCATCGGCGCTCTCACGTGGGCCCTGGGGTGGCTCACCGGTCAGGTCGGTTCGGCGCCTCCGGCAGCGCCGGCGGTTCTGCCGCTGTTGTTGGCCGCGGCGCTGGTGGGGGCCGCGTGCGAGGAGCTGGGCTGGACCGGTTACGCCTGCGATCCGATGGTGCGCCGGTTCGGCACCGTGGGGACGGGGCTGCTCCTCGGGGTCTTCTGGGCCGTCTGGCATCTGATCCCGCTCCTGCAGGTCGGCCATGGCGCGGCCTGGATCGGCGGCTGGTTCGCAGGGACGGTCGCGACTCGGGTGATCATGGTCGGCCTGCGCAACGCCACCGGCGGGGTGTCGGCGGCGATCCTGATGCACGCCATGCTCAACGTCACCGTCGCCTACCTGCCGGACTACGACCGGCCCGCCGTTCCCTTCATGTCGGCCCTGTTCACCGTCGCGGCCGCCGTGGGCGTCCTGCGGCTCGGCGCATGCCGCCGCGCCCGGCCGTCACGGTCGCGGGTCCGCGACGAGGACGCGGCTCGTCCCCACGGAGCCACGCCGGACTAGCCCTGGGACCCGCCCCCGCCCCCGCCCCCGGTCTCGTCTCCGGCTCCGTCTCCGTCTCCGTCTCCGGCGTACGGGACGAGCCGGGTGATCTCGCGCAGCGCCGTACGGGCGGAGGCGGCGTCGTGGACGCGGAACACGCGCGCCCCGAGCAGCGCCGACACCGCCAGGGTGGCGATGGTGCCGGCGTGCCGCTCCTCGACGGGCAGCCCGCCGAGCGTCTCGCCCACGAAGTCCTTGTTGGACACCGCCACGAGCACCGGCCAGCCCGTCGCCGTCATCTCGCCGAGCCTGCGGCTGACCTCCAGCGAGTGGTAGGTGTTCTTGCCGAAGTCGTGGGCCGGGTCGATGAGGATCGACTCGCGCGGCACCCCGGCGGCCACGGCGGCGCGCGCCAGGGACACCGTGTGGGCGACGACGTCGGCCACCACGTCGGCGTAGGCGACCCGGTGCGGCCGGGTGCGCGGGGCGGCCGGGCCGGCGTGGGCGCACACCAGCCCGACGCCGTGCCGCGCCGCCACCTCGGCCAGGCCCGGGTCGGGGCCGCCCCAGGTGTCGTTGAGCAGGTCGGCGCCGGCGCGGGCGACGACGTCGCCCACCTCGGCCCGCCACGTGTCGACGCTGATGATCAGCTCGGGGTGCCGTTGGCGGACGGCCTCGACCAGCCCGGCGACCCGGCGGATCTCCTCACGGGGGTCCACCTCGTCGCCCGGGCCCGCCTTGACGCCGCCGATGTCCACGATGTCCGCGCCGCCCTCGACGGCCCGGTCCACCGCCTCGACGGCCGCGCCGAAGCCGTAGGTGCGTCCCTTGTCGTAGAACGAGTCGGGCGTTCGGTTGACCACGGCCATCACCGCGTACTCCCCCGGCCCGAACGTCCGGTGGCGCAGCCGCAAAGTGCTCATCAGGGGCGAGCGTACCGCGCACCGGGGCGCCGGCGCCCGACGCCGGCCGCCCTCCCTCCCCCCGCCCGCAGCCCTGAGGACCGTTCCAGGGGAGGCCGGCGCGGACGGACGTCACGGGAGCCGTGCCGAAGGGCTGAGCCCTCAGGAAGGACGGGACGGCCGAGGCTGCCGGCCGGCCGTGGTGAGCGGGAAGGGCCGCGCGGGTCGGGCGGGGCCGTTCCGGAGGGCGCCGCACCCGTGGCGGCGGGTGGCCGGGGAAGGTGCCACACGTCGGCAGGTGCGAGGCCGGACAGGCGCCGTACCGGCAAGGTACGGGGCCGGAGGAGAGGCGGCACCGGAGGAGGTCGGTGCAGGCGGCGGGGCCGGGGCCCTGCGGGAGCCGCCGGGCTGAGGGGTGAGGGGTGAGGGGTGAGGGGATCGGGCCGGCGCCGTCAGGCGGCGGAGCCCTTCTCGGCGGTGGACAGGAAGTCCTGGGCGATGAGCGGCAGGCGGCGGCGGGCGTGGACGACGGCGATGACGCGCCGGACGGCGGGTTCGAGCGAGCGCACCACGAGCCCGGCCCGGGCCGCCTGCTCGGCCATGCCCCGGTACCACAGCAGGGACGCCCGGCCGCTGCGCACCGCGTTGAGCCAGCCGTTGCGCTCGTCGGTCTCCAGGACCACCACCGGGTTGACGGAGTACTTGCCGAACATCGCGTCCAGCTCCCTGCGCCGGAGGCTCCCGCGGGCGGGCAGCGCGAGGCGCATGCCGTCGAGCCGGCCCATCGGCACCGGGTTCGGCAGCTCCATGCCGGGGGGCGAGATCAGCACGATCTCCTGGCGTTCCAGGGGATGCGTGATCAGGTCGGCCGGCACGGGCAGGTCGGTGAGCCCGAGGTCGGCGCGTTGCTCCCGGATGGCGTTGACCACGGCCTCACGTCCCTCGCAGCGGACGATCTGGACGCGGACGCCGGGATGCTCGGCCGTGTAGGCCGGCAGGAGGCGCCCGGCGAGGCCGGGTTCGAGGGTGGGGGTGGAGGCGATGCGCAGCTCCGTCTCTGCGGAGCCGGCGTGACTGGCGAGACCTTCGATCTCGTGGACGGCGTCGAGCGCCTCCCTCGCCAGCTTCACCACCCGGCGGCCCTGGGCGGTGACGACGACACCGCGTCCGGACCGGGCGAAGAGCGTCAGGCCGAGTTCGCGTTCCAGGTCCCTTATCGCACGCGAAAGCGCAGGCTGTGCGATGTAGAGCGATCTGGCCGCATCGGTCATGGTGCGGTGCTCCGCAGTCGCGACCACATAGCGGAGCTGCTGGAGGTTCATGGCAAAGAAGCTAGGACACCACCCGCCGACTGGTAGGGAACATGACGGAGATCACCTCGAATGATTTCGGACCGTAACCGAGTGCTGTCACATCCGTGACGGGTGAGAAATGAGTATGCTTCTGCCCCAAATTTGGCAAAGCTCCGGCAAGTGACGTCCCAAGTCGCGCAATACGGACAACTGACCACTGGGGGAGACAGCGTGACAGGCAACGGGCAGTATCCCCCTGCGCCCCAGGAGCCTGGAGGGCCCCAGCGGCCACCCTCGCTGCCGTGGCCGCCGCCCGGCCGCGGCCGCCCGGACGGACAGACCCCTCCCCCGCCGCCGGGCGCGCCCTACGGTCCGCCGTCCCCGGGCGGCCCGCCGTACGGCCCTGGGCCGCAGCCGGGCCCGCCGCACGGGCGGCCGTCGGCGCCGCCCCAGCCGCCGTACGGGCAACCGGCGCCCCCCGCCCCGTCCCCCTACGGACAGCCGACGGCGCCGCCTCAGGGCATGCCGCCGCACGGCGGGACGCCCGCGCCGCCCCAGGGCCCCGGCCCCTACGGCCCGCCCGCCGCGCCGTCCCCCTACGGACAGCCCACGGCGCCGTCCCAGGGCATGCCGCCGCACGGCGGGACGCCCGCGCCGCCCCAGGGCCCCGCCTGGCAGGCGCCGCCTCCCGGCGGGCCCGCGTGGCCGGGG
This sequence comes from Nonomuraea rhodomycinica, assembly GCF_013363995.1. Classification (GTDB taxonomy): domain Bacteria; phylum Actinomycetota; class Actinomycetes; order Streptosporangiales; family Streptosporangiaceae; genus Nonomuraea; species Nonomuraea rhodomycinica. Next base: position 666,918 of record NZ_JABWGO010000001.1, read on the forward strand.
CCCCAGCAGCCCTACCCGCCGGGCCACGCCGGCGGGCACCCGCCGCCCCCTCCCCCGCCCCCGCACGGCTGGCCGCAGCAGCCGCGCAGGAAGCGGGGCATGTCGGCGGCCGGCGTCGTGGGCCTGGTGTTCGGTTCGGTGGCGGCGATGTTCGTGCTGCTCGTCGTCGGAACCGTGGCGCTCAGGAGCTCGTCCGGCACCGACACGACCACACCCGTCGCCATCCCCACGTACGAGCCGCCGGCCTCAGGGCACACCAGGGACCCGTTCCCGTCGGCCACGCGGGACCGGCCCACCCGGACGAGCACGACGGAGACGAGCGCCCCCGAGGAGACCGCCGAGCCGCCCGCCCAGGTCAAGCTGGACCGCGGCCTGAAGACGAACACGGTCTACCGAGGCGGCTCGCTGCCCCGGCTGAACTGCCCGGCCGGCAACGCGAACGTCTTCGACCACGCCCAGCTCAAGGCGCTCATCCTGAAGACAGGCGCGTGCATGAACCGGGCGTGGAAGCCGGTCCTGGACAAGCAGGGCATCCCGTTCAGCGCGCCGAACTACGCGATCGCCGCCAAGCGCGGCCGGGGCGCGTGCGGCGACTACCCGCAGCCGGGCAACATGGTCCCGTACTACTGCCCGCGCAACAACACGATCTACGCCTCGACGTCGGCGATGGCGCGGGGCAACGGCAGGTCCCAGGGGTACGGGCAGATCCTGGCGTGGAACGGCGGGATCATCAGCATGATGGCCCACGAGTACGGCCACCACGTCCAGAACCTGACGGGCCTGATGGACTCCTGGTGGGACAAGACCCTGGACACCCGCGACCGGGCCGGGAAACTCGCGCTGAGCCGCCGGCTAGAGCTCCAGGCCACCTGCTTCGCGGGCATGTGGATGCGCTCGGTCGCCACGTCGTACCCGGTGAACACCTCCAACCGGGCCCGCCTGTTCTGGCTCTACAGCAAGGTCGGCGACTACCCCGGCTACCCGCGCGACCACGGCTCGCCGCCGAACAACAACCGGTGGTTCCGGCAGGGCTGGGAGCGCAGCCAGACGTACCAGTGCAACACCTGGATGGCCCCGTCCTCGACGACGTCCTGACGTCATACGGCGTTCATCTCAGGTTGAGCACATGTCTCGGTTGTCCCTATATGGGGACTAGAATCCTGGCAATCTTGTGCCCAACGGGGGGCAAAACCGAGTTTTGCCTGGTAGGCGTGAAGGAGCCGGTGTGAGCAAGCGCGATGGGGTAGACACCGCGGCGGGGGGCGGGAAACGGCGCCCCCGCCGGCCTCGCGCGGCGTCCGGCGCCCGGCCGGGCCCCTCCGCTCAGGAGGGCCCCGAAGCCCTGGACGGGCCGCCGGTCGGCCCCGACGCGGACGAGCCGCGTGCCGCCGCGCAGGAGGCCGCCCCCACCTCGGGCAGCCAAGGCGGCAAAGCCGGCAAAGGCGGGCCGAACGGCAAGGGCGGACCGAACGGCAAGGGCGGCGGCAAGGGGAGCCGGGGCCCGGGACGTCCGGGCGGGGCCGCGCCGCGTTTCGCCAGGCCGCTGAACGCCGGCTCGATCCTCGGCTGGACCGCGCTGTCCGCGATCGTGCCGGGCGTCGCGCACCTGCGCGCCGGGCACCGCCGCACGGGCCTGACGCTGATCGGCGTGTACGCGCTGCTGCTGCTCGGCGCGCTGGCCTACTACCTGGCCAACGGCCTGGAGGGCCTCACGGGCCTGGTCAGCACCGACGCGATGCTCAAGGTCGTCGTGATCGCCTCGCTGGGCGCGCTGAGCTGGTTCGCCCTGATCGTGACCTCGTACGTGACGCTCCGTCCCAACCGGCTGAACCAGCAGGGCCAGATCGTCTCCGGCATCGCGGTGGGCATGTTGTGCGTGGTGGTCATGGCTCCGTTCGCGCTGACCGCGCAGACCGTGCTGTCGGCCAGGGACGCCGTCCAGACCATCTTCCGCAGCACCCCGGACGATCCCGCCATCGCGCCGATCAAGCAGTCGGATCCGTGGAACGGCGCGGACCGGGTCAACTTCCTGCTCATCGGCGGTGACGCGGCCGGCAACCGGACGGGCGTGCGCACCGACAGCATGAACGTGGCCAGCATCGACATCCGGACGGGCAACACGGTGCTGTTCAGCCTGCCGCGCAACCTCCAGCACGTGCGCTTCCCGCCGACGTCCCCGCTGCACAAGCAGTTCCCGAACGGCTACATGGCCGAGCTGCCGAACGGCGGCCTGCTCAACGAGGTCTGGCAGTACGCCAACGAGCACCCGCAGCTCATGGGCGGCCGCAACAGGGGCCCCCGGGCGCTGATGGACGCCATCGGCTACACGCTCAACCTCAAGATCAACTACTACATGCTGATGAACATGTTCGGCTTCGCGGACCTGGTGGACGCCATCGGCGGCCTCAAGATCCGCGTCGAGCAGGACGTGAAGTGGGGCGGCCACTTCGGCACCGCCGGCACGATCAAGGCTGGCTACCGGAAGCTGACCGGCGAGCAGGCCCTGTGGTACGGCCGGTCCCGGGTCGACAGCGACGACTTCTCCCGCATGGGCCGCCAGCGCTGCGTCATCGGCGCCTTCGCCAAGCAGGCCACCCCCAACAAGATCCTGACCAACTTCAGCAAGATCATGGCAGGGGCGAAGCGCCTGGCGCAGACCAACATCCCTCAGGATCTGCTCCCGCATCTGGCGGACCTGGCGCTGAAGGTGAAGAGCGCCAAGATCACCAGCATGCAGTTCGTGCCGCCGGACTTCTGGCCGGGCTCCGCCGACTGGGCCAAGATCCGCCGGTACGCGGCCAAGGCGATCTCCGACTCGGTCAAGCCGCGCCGCGCCCAGGCGGCGAACGTCAGCGCCTCGCCCGACGCGCCCTCGACGGGGGCGCCGACCTCGTCCAGCCCGGCGACGGCCGCGCGGCCGAGCCAGACGCCGACCCGCAACGGCTCCCAGAAGACGGCCAAGACACTCGAGGAGCTCTGCGGCCTGTGACGCCTCCCGGCCTCCCCTCCCGTGATCGGCGAGAGGGGAGGCCGGTCCCGTCTCAGGCGGGGACCGCGCCCTTGCGGGGCAGCAGCGCGAACGCGCCCAGGTAGAGCACGGCCGCGACGATCAGCAGCCCCTTGTAGCCGATCACCAGCGCGAGGTACTCCAGGCAGCCGCCCACCATCGCGCCCAGCAGGTTGGCCCCGAACGAGGTCGTCGCGTCGGCCGTGTCGGCGAACCGCTTGGCGAAGACGACGTTCGCCGCGAAGATCGGCAGGAACGCGACCACGACCGCGGCGACGGCCCGCAGCGGCAGCGGCAGCGACAGCAGCCACGTGTTGGGCACCAGCCAGGCCAGCAGCAGGCCGGCGAGCAGCACGCCGTACATGACGGGCAGCGGCGGGGTGCGGAAGCGGCGCGTCACCTCGACGGCGGCGAGCACCGCCACGAGCACCCCCGCGAACACCACGGCGTTGACCACCCACGTCGTGCCGAACAGCAGCGCGAACCCGGTCACGCTCTTGGTCTCCAGCAGCATGAACGCGACGCCGAGCAGGAACAGGTCGGCGTACGGACGCATCCGCCGGTAGGGGCCGGCCACGGCGCGCACGGCGACGAGGCTGACCGCGAGGATCAGGCCCAGGGTGATGAGGTAGATCGGCGGGATCGTGCGGTCCTTGAGGTAGAGGAACGGCCGGTCGTCGCCCGCGGGCGGCGGGGTGCCGGCCGTGGGCCCGGCCCAGGGGGCGGCGCAGCGCTGCGCGGCGGGGGTCAGGCCGGCCGTGATGACGGCCTGCTGCCCGGCGGTGCTGACCACGTCGACGCACGGGGCGTGGCCGAAGGCCGCCCGCACCGTCGAGGCCAGCCGGTCGACCAGCCAGCTCTCGCGGTAGTAGTTGTACATCGAGAAGGCGCCGCCCGGTTTGAGGTGGTCGCGGGCGGCCCGCATGGCCTCCTCGGTGAACAGGTAGCTCTCCAGGCGCAGCGAGCTGGCCCCCGACACGAGCGTGAGCGAGTCGGGCAGCGCGAACAGGATCAGGTCGTACTTGGCGGAGGTGCGCTCCAGGAACGCGCGGCCGTCGGTGATGTGCGTGGTCACGCGCGGGTCGTCGTAGGGGTGGTCGGGGTGCTTGGAGCCGCCCAGCTCGCGCAGCTTGGGGTCGATCTCGACGGCGTCGACCCGGGAGACGCCCTTGGACAGCGCGATGGCGACGTCGGTGCCGCTGCCCGCGCCGACGATGAGCACGTCGCGGGGCGGCGTGGCGGCCCGCTCGTACGGCAGGCCGTACTGGCGCTCCCACTGGAGCCGGGCGGCGGCGGGGACGGCCTGCTGGTGCGGGATGCCGTTGACGGAGATGTCGGTCACCGGCACGCCGAGCACGTTCTTCTGCTGGAAGGTGACCTTGTAGTACGGCGACCACAGCGCGCCGGCGGTCAGCGTCTCGGCCAGGAGCAGCGCGACGACGGCCAGGGACGGCACGGTGACGAGCCCGAGGTAGGACACGAGCGGGCGCGGCGTGAGCAGCGCCCCGTAGGCCAGGGCGGCGACGACGCCCCAGAAGACGGGCGGCGCGCCGAGGAAGGACAGCGCGGTGAAGGCGGCGATGCCGGTGAGGCTGCCGATGAGGTCGTAACGGTAGGCCTCCAGGCGCGGCAGCTCGGGGAAGCACCGGCCGACCAGCTCGGCGGGCCCCATGAGGACGAGCGCCGCCGCGCAGAAGATCACCGGCAGGATGAGCCACGCGGGCGGCCCCTTGGTGGCCAGGCTCGTCCAGTACAGGACGCCCTCGGTGTCGCGGTCGACGGTGACCGGGAACATGATGACCAGGACGACCAGCCCGAACAGCACGACGGGCGAGTAGTAGGGCTGGCCCTTGGCCCGGCCCACGCGCAGGAAGCCGAGCCCGATGCCGAGGAACGAGCCGAGCAGCACGAAGTTCGTGAAGTAGCTCAAATGGACGATGTTCGAGCCGGTCCAGCGGATCAGGGCCAGCTCCAGGAAGAGCATGAAGGCGCTGGCGAGGACGAGTCTCGGCCGCACCGCCAGCCAGTGGTCGCCGGTGCGCGCCTGGGGGGCCTGGAGCGTCATGCCGCCTCACCGTAGTGAACTGATCGGCCACGCGGAAGCCCACCGCGGCCGGTTCGCCCGCTTCGCGGTGTTTCAGCAGGTCAGCCGTGCGTGAACCGCTGGACGCGCCCCCGCGGATGCAGGAATGTGGGGGCGTCCGTTCGTTCGATCCCCCGGGTGGTGACCCCATGCGCGTGCTCATCCAGCTCCGCCCCTCCCCCGACGTCGTCGAGGCCGTCGTCAACCGGCCCGCCGATCCCGGCCGCGGCGCCACCGTGGCCGACGTGGCCGACGGCCTGCCCGGCGTCGCGCTCGACCACGCGTACGCGCCGGTCGCCCTGCCGCGCCCGGTGCCGCCGCCCGGCGGCGACCCGCTGTCGCTCAACCAGCCGCTCGGCTTCTCGCTGGCCGCCGAGGACGCCTCGGTGCTGGTGCGCGGCGTCATCGCCGACGACGAGGTGGCCGCCCGCGTCGCCATGCTGTCGTCGCTGCGGCCCGACGTCACCGGCGTGTTCGCCGACCCGGTCATCCACACCACGCTGACCTGCGGCGGCGACCCGCCCGTCGGCACCTGGCACGACGTGGAGCGGCTGCTCGGCGCCGACGCGCTGCGCGCCGAGGGGCTCGACGGGGCCGGCGTGGCGCTGGCCGTGCTCGACACCGGGATCAACCTCGCCCACACCGAGCGGCAGCTCGGCCGCGACGTCATCCTCGACGCGGCGCGGAGCTGGATTCCGGCCGGGGTCGACGGGCGGCCGGGCCAGTTCGCGGTGAACCACGGCACGATGTGCGCCTTCGACACGCTCATCGGCGCCCCCAGGGCCACGCTCGTGGACGTGCCGGTGCTGCTGTCGCGCCGTCCCGGCGGCTCGGCGCTCGACGGGCTGCTGTCGGACGCGGTGGCCGCGTTCGCGCACCTGCGCGGGGTGCTGGCGGCGCAGCCCGCCGAGACGCGGGCCCTGGTGGTGTCCAACTCGTGGGGGTCGTTCTCCCCCGAGTGGGACTTCCCGGTCGGCCATCCGGGCAACTACTCCGACAACCCGGCGCATCCGTTCAACCTCATGGTCACCGCTCTGGACGAGGCGGGGGCCGACGTGCTGTTCGCGGCGGGCAACTGCGGCCGCCAGTGCCGTGACGGCCGCTGCGCCTACCCCGACCGGCCGATCGTCGGGGCCAACTCCCACGCCAAGGCGCTGTCCGTCGGCGGCGTCGACATCAGCGGCGAGCGGGTCGGCTACTCGTCGCAGGGGCCCGGGCGGCTGACCGCCCGCAAGCCGGACGTGTGCGCCTACACGCATTTCTCCGGCTCGCGGGCGTTCGGCGACGCCGAGCCCGACTCGGGCACCTCGGCGGCCACGCCGGTCGCCGCCGGGCTCGTCGCGGCGATCCGCACCCGCTGGCCGTGCACCCGGCTGTCGCCGTCGCAGCTGCGGGCGCTGCTGCGCCGCACCGCCGACGACCGCAGCGCGGTGGGCTTCGACTTCGACTACGGGTACGGGGTCATCGACCCGGACGGGATCGTGGCGGCGCTGCGGCGCCGGTCCGCCGCCTGAGCGCCGGTCCGCCGCCTGACCCCTGGTGGGGCCGCCCGCGTGTTCAGGCGTTCGCGCGGCTGAACACGCGGGTGCCGACGGCGACGCTCACCACGGCCAGCGCCGCGGTCACCGCCACGCCGAGCCCCACGGTGCCGGTGGCGTAGTGCCCGGCGAACAGGTCGCGCAGCGCCTCCAGCACGTACCGGAACGGGCTGATCCGCGAGAGCACGTCGAGCCAGCCGGGCGCCATCGACATCGGCAGGAACGAGCCCGACAGCAGCGCCAGCGGCATGACGACGGTGCTCATCACGGGCGCGAACAGGTTCTCGTCGATGGTGAGCGCCACCGCGTACGACAGCGAGGCGAGGCTCGCGCCCAGCACGACGACCAGCGCGAGCCCCGCGAGCAGGCCGGCGGCCGGGGCCCGCAGCCCGAACGCGTAGCCGGCGGCGACGAGCACCAGGGTCTGCACGACGAGCGCGGCGACGTTGTTGAGCACCCGGCCGAGCAGCAGCGCCAGGCGGCTGGCCGGGGTGACGCGCAGCCGTTCCAGCACCCCGAAGCGCCGCTCGAAGACCACGCCGAACCCGGCCATGCCGGTGCTCACGAGCCCGAGCTGCACGATCAGGCCGGGCACGAGCGTCTCCCAGGTGCCGATCGTGGCGAAGATCGGCCCGAACAGCACGAGGAACACCATCGGCTGGATCGCGCCGAAGACGAGGCCGAACTTCTGCTGGAACGTGGTGGCGAGGTTGTGGCGGAAGAGCAGCCACGTGTCGCGGGCCGCGGACCCGATCACGCGGGCACCTCCTCGCGCAGCGAGCGGCCGGTGATGTCGAGGAAGACGTCGTCGAGGGTGCGCCCGCCGGCCTTCAGCTCCGCCGGGGCGCCCTCGGCGACGATCCGGCCGTCGTCGATGATCAGGAGGCGGTCGCAGAGCGCGTCGGCCTCGTCGAGGTAGTGCGTGGTGAGGAACACCGTCATCCCGTGGTCGGCGCGCAGCGCGCGGATGTGGTCCCAGAGGTGGGCGCGGCTCTGGGGGTCGAGCCCCGTGGTGGGCTCGTCGAGGAAGAGCAGCGGCGGGCGGTGCAGCAGCCCGAACGCCAGATCGAAGCGGCGGCGCTGGCCGCCCGACAACGCTCCGCCGGGCAGGTGCTCCATGCCGGTGAGTTCCAGCAGGGCCAGCACCTCGGCGACGCGCTCGCGCGCCCGCGCGCGGTCCATGCCGTACAGCATGGCCTGCAGCACCAGGTCGCCGGCCGGTGGGGCGGCGAGGTTGACGCCGCCGGACTGCGAGACGTAGCCGATGCGCCGCCGCACGCCCGCCGGGTCGGCGAGCAGGTCGTGGCCCGCGACCGTGGCGCTCCCCGAGGTGGGGGCCAGGAGCGTGGTGAGCATGCGCATGGTCGTGCTCTTGCCGGCGCCGTTCGGGCCGAGGAAGCCCACGATCTGGCCGGCCTCGACCGTGATGTCCACGCCTTTGACGGCTTGCACGCCGTTCTTGAAGGTCTTCGTCAGACCTTGGGTCTCGATCAATTTCATCGCCTCCAAAATTACAGTAGCCACAATTTTGGAGTGACTGCAAGTTGGGTAGCATGGCCCCATGGAGGAAGGACTGCGCGAGCGCAAGAAGCGGGAGACCCGCCGGCGGATCTCCGACATGGCCACGGGCCTGTTCCTGATGCGCGGCTTCGACCAGGTCACGGTGGCGGAGGTGGCGCGCGCGGCCGACGTGTCCGTCAACACCGTCTTCAACTACTTCGGCACCAAGGAGGACCTGTTCCTCGACCGGCAGGCCGATCTGGAGGAGATCTACCGGGGGGTCGTCCGTGACCGGCGGCCCGGCGAGAGCGTGGCGGACGCCTTCCGGCGCGACTTCCTCGACGCGCTCGACACCGGCGACTGGCGCTACGGCTTCCACGAGGGGGCCGAGGTGTTCGGACGCGTGATCGCGGAGAGCCCCGCGCTGCGGGCGCGGACGCTGGAGATCGAGCGTCAGGTGATGGCGTGCGTGGCCGCCGCCATCGCGGAGGAGACCGGCGCCGACCCCGACGACGTACGTCCGGAGCTGGTGGCGGCGCAGATCCTCAGCACGACGCGGCTGCTGTCACGGCACGCGCTGCGCCGCCGGGCGGCGGGCGAGAGCCCGCGCGAGACCGAGGCGTGGCTGCGCGAGCAGGCCGAAGCGCTGTTCGACCTGCTGGAGTCGGGGATCGGCGACTACGGCCGGCGCCCGCTAGTTGTTGCTGATGACGGCGAGGCCGCCGGCGACCACGAAGATGATCACGTAGAGGGCGACCATGGCCGCCCATAGGCAGGTGCTCACGATGCCGCAGATGCGACCGGCCTGCACCATGCCGCGGTTCTCGAAGTAGTAGCCGCTGCCGTCGATCTCGCGCAGCGCCTTGTTGCCCATCACCCACGCGAACGGGCCGAGCAGGCCGCACACGACCAGGCTGAGGATGCCCAGCACGAGGATCGTCGTGCCGTTGGGGTGGGTCTGGGGCGGCGGCCCGTAGGGAGAAGGGCCGTAGTTGGGATAGGACATCTGCGCACGCCCCTCGTCGGTCGCCTGACAGCCGGTTTTTTATACCACGAAGACGACCGCCCAGGCATTTGACCTAGCGCTTGCTACGGCTACACTCGCGGCATGATCCAGGTCCTCAAGCCCTTCGCCCAGTGGATGGCCTCGACCGACTGGTTCCTCAGGGTCGGCCCCCGGTTCGTCCCCAAGCTGGACCGCGCCCTGTACCGGCTGACCCGCGGCAAGGTGATCAGCAGCGACCACGTGGTGCCCTCGCTCGTGCTCACCACGACCGGCGCCAGGACGGGACAGCCGCGCCACTCGCCGCTGGCCTGCCGGCCCGAGCCCGGCGGCGGCTTCCTCGTCGTCGGCAGCAACTTCGGCCGCGAGAAGCACCCGGCCTGGACCGGCAACCTGCTGAAGACGCCGCAGGCCGCCGTCACCTACAAGGGCCGCGAGATCCCCGTGACGGCCAGGCTGCTGACCGGCGAGGAGCGCGAGGCGGCCTGGCGCGGGCTGGTGGAGCAGTGGCCGCTCTACGAGCGGTACGTGGAGACGGCGGGCGGCAGGGAGCTGCGGGTCTTCCGCCTGACCCCGAGATGATCAACAGCGTGATCGTCTGCGGGATGATGGTGGGGTACCACCGAGATCCCTAGGAGCCCCCTCCCGTGCGCGAACGCGTTCACGCCGTCGTCACGAGCCGCCGTTTCCAGCAGCTCATCGTCGTCGTCATCCTCATCAACGCCGCCACCCTCGGCCTGGAGACCGTGCCCGCGATCGCCGCGGGGCACGAGGCGACGCTCAAGGTGATCGACCACGCCGCGCTCTACGTCTTCGTCGCCGAGCTGCTCGCCAAGGTCTACGCCGAGCGGGCCCGCTTCCTGCGCGACCCCTGGAACATCTTCGACGCGCTGATCGTCGCCATCGCGCTGGTCCCCTCGACCGGCGGCCTGTCGGTGCTGCGCTCGCTGCGGATCCTGCGGGCGCTGCGCCTGCTGTCGGTGGTGCCCAGCCTGCGCCGCGTGGTGTCGGCGCTGCTGCGCGCCATGCCGGGGATGAGCTCCATCGTGGTGCTGCTCGCCCTGGTGCTGTACGTGGCGGGGGTGATGGCCACCAAGCTGTACGGCGGGGCCGCGCCCGAGCGCTTCGGCAGTCTGCCCGCCTCGCTGTTCACGCTGTTCCAGACCATGACGGGCGACGACTGGGGCAACATCGCCCGGCAGGTGATGACCCTGCACCCGTCGGCCTGGATCTTCTTCACCGCGTTCATCCTGATCTCGACGTTCATCGTGCTCAACCTGTTCATGGCGGTGGTGGTGAGCGCGATGGACGAGGAGTCGGCCGGCGAGCGCGCCGAGCCGCGCGGGGCCGGCGACGAGCCGGCGGCCTCGGCCCGCGCCGCCCTGGAGGAGTCGGCCGCCGCCCACCGCGCCGTCCTGGAGGAGCTGGCGGCGCTGCGCCGCGAGGTCGCCGCCCTGCGGCGCGACGGCGTCCTCGACGGGGCCGCCCGGGCCGGCGGGCTTCCGGCGGGAGCTCAGCGGGAGTAGAACTCCACGACGAGCTGCTCGTCCACCGGCACCGTGATCTGCTCACGCTCCGGCCGGGCCGTCAGCGTGAAGCGCAGCTCGGCGTGGTCCACCGACAGGTACGGCGCGATCCGCTCGTCGGCGTGGATCCCCTCGGCCGCGGCCACGAACGGCTGCATGCGCCGCGACCGCTCCCGGACCGAGACGACCTGGCCGGGCTTGACGAGGTAGCTGGGGATGTCCACCTTGCGGCCGTCCACGGCGATGTGGCCGTGCGTGACGTACTGGCGGGCCGCGTAGATGGACGGCGCGAGTCCGGCGCGCAGCACGAGGGAGGCCAGGCGGCTCTCCAGCAGGGTGACCAGCTCCGCGCCGGACGCGCCGGGCTTGCGCACGGCCAGGTCCCAGTAGCGGCGGAGCTGGCGCTCGGACACGTCGTAGTACCAGCGCAGCTTCTGCTTCTCCATCAGGCGCAGGCCGTAGTCGCCGGTGGTGCGGCGGTTGGTCTTGCGGCCGTGTTCGCCCGGCGGGTAGGGACGCTGCTCGAAGTAGCGGAGGGCCTTCCTGGTCAGCGGCACGCCCGCGCGGTGGGACAGCCGCACCTTGGGACCGGTGTAGCGCACGTTCACCTCATGTGATTAGGTAATCCTTACTTAGGTAAGGCTAACCTAGTCTTCGCGTTGATCTCAAGGAGCCGCCATGCCGCCCATCGCCGAACGCGTCCGCACGCTCGCCGCGACCTCCTCCGTCGCCCGGGTGTCCCTCGACGGCGTCCCCTGCCCCGCGACCGGCGGCGTGGACGAGCGCGGCCGGCCCGTGCTGCTGGTGCGGCCCGGCGAGCCGCTGCACGGCCTGCGCGAGGACGCCGTGGTCGCGGTCAACCTCACCGCGACGCGCCGCCTGGGCGCGGCCGAGCACCCGCGCGGGCTGCTGGAGGTGCAGGGCTGGGCGATGGCGGTGCCGGCGGAGGAGGCGCGGGCGGCGGCCGTCGCGGTCGCGGCGCGCAGCGCGGACGAGGCGCTGTTCACGGCGCTGGAGCGCTTCGGCGAGCCGTCCGCGCCCCGGCTGCTGCGGCTGGACGTGGCGCAGGTCGTCTACCTGACCGGGCACGAGTCGGGCGTCCTGGACGCCGGCGAGTACCTCGACGCCGTCGCCGACCCGCTGACGGAGACGGCGGAGCGCGTCCTGGCCCACGTCAACGAGGCACACCGGGCGCAGCTCGCGAACGGCGTGGCGGCCCTGCTCGGCGAGCCCGCCCTCGCGGGCGAGGGCCTTCTCGCGGAGGAAGGCCGGCTCGCGGACCAGAGCTGGATCGCGGGCGAGGGTCCGCGCGGCGGCACCGGGCACGCCGGCGCTCTCCACGACGACCGGGTCGGCAGCGGGGCGGGCGCGGGCGGCTGCGGCAGCCCCGGTGCTCCCGGCGGCTCGCGGTGCGGCGAGGTGTGGCTGTGGGAGCTCGACAGGTACGGCGCGACGGTGCGCGTGGAGGAGTCGCTGGTCCGCTTCCCGTGGCCGGCCACGGTGGCGACGGGCCACGACCTGGAGGCCGCGCTGCGCGGCCTGATGTGCACCTGCTGAAGCCGGACACGACCCGACCCGACCCGACCGGCGACGACACCGGGCAGGGGCACGCCCACCGCGCGCCACCCACGAGGCACCGGCACCCAGCCGGGCACGGGCCGCCCACCAGGCGTCGGCATCCAGCGGGGCGGGGCCGCGCACCAGGCATCGGCACCCAGCCGGGCGGGGCCGCGCACCAGGCACCGGCCACCATCTTGATCACGATTGTCGCGGGGCGGCCCATCCGGCTTCCCCCACTCACTATCATCGGCGGCTGTGACCGAGACCGAGCCGCGCAGACGTGTCCTGATGGCCGCCGGTGTGCTGACCGGCGTGGTGATGCTGAGCGCGGCGGCGATCCTCGGCCTCGGTGAGCTGGGCGGCGCGTCGCTGTCCCCGGTCAGCCTTCCCGACGGCGGCGGACGCCCGCCGGCGCCGGTCACGGCCGCGGCCACGCGGGTCAGCACGGCCAGCGCCCCGGTGACCCGCCCCGCGCACCACGGTCCCGCGCCCACGGCCGTGCCGTCGCCGCGGTTCACCCGTACGGCCCCGCCCACCGTCACCCCACCGCCCCGCACCGCGCGGGTCACCCCGGCCCCGCGCCGTCACACCACGACCGCGCCGCCCGTGACGCCCGGCGAGGCGGCCGTCACCCCGGTGCGCTCCCGCAGGCCGGCCACCGTCCCGCCGACGCCCGTGCCCACGCTCTCGGACGTCGTCTCGGGCACCCCCGGAAACCCCGCCGGGCACACACCGCCCGGCCACACCCGGCGCCCGGGCGACGGAAACGGCAACGGAAACGCCGCGGACTGACCGCGGACCTTCCGCTCGCCGTCCTGCCTCCTCACCTGGAGGTCCGGAGCCAGGCGTTCGGGACGCAGGCGCGTGCCGCGCTGCAACCACGCGAGAGTCGTCAGGCGCGCCCCTTCCGGGGGCCGAATGGGGCGACGCGGACCACGTCCCCGCCACCTCGCGGGCGACCCGGGAGCCGGGGCTTGGAGAGGGGGCCTGCAGCCGGAGCCCGGACACCGGAGCGCGAGCCTGGAGCCCGGAGACCCGAGCGCGAGCCTGGAGCCCGGATGCCGAGCGCCGGGCGCAGGCCGGGGCCCCTGGGCGGCGGGTGGTGTCAGGAGGCGCGGTGGGCGAGGCTCTCGTCGACGGCCTCCGGTGACAGGACGCTGTCCAGCACCATCACCGCGCACCCGCTGATCCCCGCGCCCGCGCCCAGGCGGCTCGGCTCGATGCGCAGGCGGCGCGTGGCCAGAGCCGTCGAGCGGCGGTAGACGACCTCGCGGATGCTCGACACGAGCGGGCCGAACGCCTCGGCCACGTCTCCCCCGAGCACCACCACCGACGGGTTGAGGATGTTGACCGCGCCGGCCAGCACCTCGCCGATGCGCCGTCCCGCCTCGCGTACGGTGGCCATCGTCTCGGCGTCGCCGGCCCGCACGAGCGCCGTCACGTCGGCGATCGTCTTGACGTCCTTGCCGGCCGCGCGCAGGTCGCGCAGCAGCGCGGTGCCGCTCGCCACCGAGTCGACGCAGTCGACGTTGCCGCAGCGGCACAGGACCCCGCCGCCGTCGCGGACCGGGATGTGCCCGATCTCGCCGGCCGCGCCGAGCGCGCCGCGCAGGATGCCGCCGCCCGCGATGACGCCGGCGCCGATCCGGGTGGAGACCTTGACGAACATGAGGTCGTCGAGGTCGGGGTAGACGCCGCGGTGCTCGCCGATGGCCAGGGCGTTCACGTCGTTGTCGACGAGCACGGGCACCGGGAACCGCTCGCGGACGATCGGCGGGATGAGCACGCCGGTCCACGACGCCATCACCCGCACGCTCTCGGTGCGGCCCCGCGCGAACTCGACGGTGGCGGGCACGCCCATGCCGACGCCCTTGACGTCCTCGCGCGGGCGGTCGCCGAGCAGGTCGTCCCAGGTGTCGAGGAGCAGCGGCAGCACCACGTCGGGGCCCTGCTCGACGTCGATGGCGAAGTCGCGGCCGGCCAGCTCACGGCCGGCGAGGTCGCACACGGCGACGCGGGTGCGGCTCGCGCCCAGCGCGGCGACCAGCACCACCCCGCCCGCGGCGTTGAACTCCAGCCGCACGGGCGGGCGTCCGCCGGTGGAGGGCGCGTCGGCCCGCTCCACGACGAGGCCCCGTTCGATGAGCTCGCCGACGCGCAACTGCACCGCGGGACGCGACAGGCCGGTCACCCGGCCCAGGTCGGCCCGCGTGACCGCCTCACCGGAGCGGATGAGGCGCAGCACCTCGCCACTCGTGGCGAGGGTCGCGGCGGTACGTCGAGGCATCGGCTAAGTGAATCACAGGACATTAGGTAATGAAAAGTCGCGACTTTTTTATCTCACATGTCAAAACTCTGCTTGTCTACGACCCGAACTCTGGCTAGTGTCCGTTCTGTCCTTCTTGATAGATCAACGGAGCCTCGTCGTGTCCCCCCTGAGCTCGTCACCCGGCGCCACCGCACCCGCCGTCCCCGAAACCGCGCACACCGCCGACCTGATCGTCTTCGGCGGCACCGGCGACCTGTCCATGCGCAAACTGCTGCCGGCGCTGTACCACGGCGACCGCGAGGGACGGCTCGCCCCCGGCACGCGGGTGATCGCGATGTCCCGCGGCGGCCTGACCGACGAGGACTTCCGCGGCAAGGTGGACGCCGAGGTACGCGACCGGATCCCCGGCGGCGACCCCGAGGTGTGGCGGCGTTTCCTGGGCCGGTTGCACCACGTGTCGATCGACGTGGGCGGCCGCGTGGCCGACGGCGGCGCCGACCGGTCCGGCTGGGACGCGCTGTCGGCGCTGCTGGCCGGGCACGAGGACCGCGACCGGGTGTTCTACCTGGCCAGCCCGCCCCGCACGTTCGGCGTCTTCTGCCGCGAGCTGGCCGCCGCCGGCCTGGTGACGCCCCGCTCCCGCGTGGTGCTGGAGAAGCCCCTCGGCCACGACCTGGTCAGCGCGCAGCGCATCAACGACGAGGTCGGCGCCATCTTCGACGAGCGGCAGATCTTCCGCATCGACCACTACCTGGGCAAGGAGACCGTGCAGAACCTGCTCGTGCTCCGCTTCGCCAACGCCTTCCTGGAGCCGATCTGGAACTCGCTGTGGATCGACCACGTCCAGATCACCGCCGCCGAGACCGTGGGCACGCCGGGCCGGCGCGGCTACTACGACCACGCGGGGGCCCTGCGCGACATGGTGCAGAACCACCTGCTCCAGCTTCTCTGCCTGACCGCGATGGAGCCGCCGGCCCGCAACGACCGCGAGGCGATCCGCGACGAGAAGGTCAAGGTGCTGCAGGCGCTGCGGCCGATCACCGGCGGCGAGGTCGAGCGGTTCACCGTGCGCGGCCAGTACGTGGAGAGCGGCGACATGCCCGGCTACCTGGACGAGCCCGCCTCCACCCCGCCCACCGACGAGTCGCGGCGGGTGGAGACCTTCACCGCGATCCGCGCCGAGATCCGCAACT
Source organism: Nonomuraea rhodomycinica (assembly GCF_013363995.1). GTDB lineage: Bacteria > Actinomycetota > Actinomycetes > Streptosporangiales > Streptosporangiaceae > Nonomuraea > Nonomuraea rhodomycinica. The sequence continues at coordinate 682,597 of NZ_JABWGO010000001.1, forward strand.
GGCGCTGGGCCGGGGTGCCGTTCTACCTGCGCACCGGCAAGCGGCTGCCGCGCCGCGTCTCGGAGATCGTGGTGCAGTTCAAGGACGTGCCGCACTCCATCTTCCCGGGCGGCACGCCCAACCGCCTCGTCCTGCGGCTGCAGCCCGAGGAGGGCATCCGGCTGCACATCATGGCCAAGGAGCCGGGCGCGGGCGAGGTCACGCTCAAGCCGGTGCCGTTGACCCTCAGCTTCGGCGAGACGTTCACCGCGCGGGTGCCGGAGGCGTACGAGCGGCTGCTCATGGACGTGCTGGCCGGCAACCCGACCCTGTTCATGCGCCGCGACGAGGTCGAGGCCGCCTGGCGGTGGATCGACCCCATCCTCGCCACCTGGGAGGCGTCGGACCAGCTGCCCGAGCCGTACCCGGCGGGCTCGGCCGGGCCGGCCGGCGCGCACGAGCTGCTCGCCCGCAGCGGCCGGGCCTGGCACGAGGACGTCTCATGACCGCCCGCGACCGCCGCCGGACCGAGAAGCCGAGCCCGACCCCGAACCCGAGCCCGACCCCGAAGCCGAACGCGACCGAGAACCCGAACGCGGCCGTGTGCCCGACGAAGGAGCGTCCATGAACCCCGTCATCCAGGAGATCACGGGCAGGATCGCCGAGCGCAGCCGCGCCAGCCGGACCGTCTACCTGGACCGCGTCCGCCGCGCCGGCGAGGCCGCCCGCGCCAAGGGCCCGGCCCGCGCCCACCTGGGCTGCGCCAACCTGGCCCACGGCTTCGCCGCCGCGCCGGCCGAGGACAAGCCCGCCCTCATGGGCGCCGCCAAGCCCGGCGTGGCCATCGTGACCAGCTACAACGACATGCTGTCCGCGCACCAGCCGTACGAGACGTACCCGCCGGAGCTGAAGGCGGCCGTGCGGCGGGCCGGCGGCGTGGCGCAGGTGGCGGGCGGCGTGCCGGCCATGTGCGACGGCATCACCCAGGGCCGGGCCGGCATGGAGCTGTCGCTCTACAGCCGTGACGTGATCGCCATGGCGACCGCGATCGCCCTGTCGCACGACATGTTCGACGCCACGCTGCTGCTGGGCGTCTGCGACAAGATCGTGCCGGGGCTGTTCATCGGCGCGCTGCACTTCGGGCACCTGCCGGCGATCTTCGTGCCGGCCGGCCCGATGACCTCCGGGCTGCCGAACAAGGTCAAGGCCCGCACCCGGCAGCTGTTCGCCGAGGGCAAGGTGGGCCGCGGCGAGCTGCTGGAGGCCGAGGCCAAGTCCTACCACTCCCCCGGCACCTGCACCTTCTACGGCACCGCCAACTCCAACCAGGCGCTCATGGAGGTCATGGGCCTGCACCTGCCGGGCTCGACGTTCGTCAACCCGCACACCGAGCTGCGGCACGCCCTCACCGAGGCGGCCGGCCGCCGCGCCGTGGAGATCACCGCGCACGGCTCCGAGTACACGCCGCTCGGCGAGCTGGTGGACGAGAAGGCCATCGTGAACGCCTGCGTCGCGCTGCTGGCCACCGGCGGCTCGACCAACCACACGCTGCACCTCGTGGCCATGGCCGCCGCCGCGGGCATCGTCCTGACCTGGGACGACCTGGCGTGCCTGTCGAAGGTCGTGCCGTCGCTCACCCGCATCTACCCCAACGGCCAGGCCGACGTGAACCACTTCCGCGACGCCGGCGGCATGCAGGTGCTCATCGGCGACCTGCTCGACGCGGGCCTGCTGCACGAGGACGTGATGACGGTCGCCGGACGCGGTCTCGGCCGTTACCGCTCGGCCCCGGCCCTGGAGGACGGCGCGCTGGTGTGGTCGGAGGTCACGGGCGGCAGCGCGGACCTCGACGTGCTGCGTCCCGTCGCCGACCCGTTCTCCGCCGACGGCGGCATCCACATGGTCGACGGGAACCTCGGCCGGGCCGTGAGCAAGGTGTCGGCCGTCAAGGCGGAGCACCTGGTGATCGAGGCGCCGGCCAAGGTGTTCGACGACCAGCTCGACCTGCTGCGCGCGTTCGAGGCCGGCGAGCTGGACGGGCAGGACTTCGTCGCCGTCATCCGCTACCAGGGGCCGAGCGCCAACGGCATGCCGGAGCTGCACAAGCTCACCCCGCCGCTGGCCGTGCTGCTCGACCGGGGCCAGCGGGTGGCGATCGTCACCGACGGCCGCATGTCCGGCGCGTCCGGCAAGGTGCCCGCGGCCATCCACCTGTCGCCGGAGGCGGCCGACGGCGGCCCGATCGCGCTCGTCCGCGAGGGCGACGTGATCAGGCTCGACTCGGCGGCCGGGACGCTGGAGCTGCTGGTGCCGGCCGAGGAGCTGGCGCGGCGCACGCCCGCCGGCCGGCCGCTCAGCGACGCCGAGTGGGTGGGCACGGGCCGTGAGCTGTTCGCGGCGTTCCGCCGCATGGCCGGGCACGCCGAGCAGGGCGCGGGCGTCTTCGGCGTCAGCGGCGCCGAGTCGCCGCACCACGGCCCGGGGCTCGGCTTCCCGGTGGAGGCCGGCTCCTCCCACCTGGAGACGGGTCTCGGCGACGCGGTCCGCGCCGGAGTCACCGGGTGAGCTCTTTCGCCTATCCGTGGCTGGTCGCCGACGTCGGGGGCACCAACGCCAGGTTCGGCCTGGTGACCTCGCCGGGGGCGCGGCCCTCGCACGTCGCGGTGCTGGCCGGGGCCGAGCACCGCGGCCTGCCGCAGGCCGTGGCCGCCTACCTCGCCGACCACGCCGGCGGCGCCCGGCCCGGGGCGGCGTGCCTGGCCCTGGCCGGGCCCGTGGACGGCGACCGTTATGCGCTGACGAACCTGCCGTGGTCCGGCTCGGCGCGCGACCTCGGCCTGCCGGAGGTGGCGCTGCTCAACGACTTCGAGGCGCTGGCGCTGTCACTGCCGCACCTGGAGGGCGACGACCTGGCCGCGCTGGGCGGCCCCGCCCCGTCGTACGGGGTGAAGGCGGTGCTCGGCCCCGGCACCGGGCTGGGCGTGGCCGGGCTGGTGCCGGTGGACGGCGGCTGGGTGCCGGTCCCGGGCGAGGGCGGGCACGTGACGCTGCCCGTCCAGGACGAGCGGGAGCTGGAGGTGCTGCGGGCGCTGCGGCACGCGCGCTCGCCGGGAGACTCGGGCGGGCCGGGCGGCCAGGTGGTGGCCGAGCACGTCCTGTCGGGACCGGGGCTGGTGCGGCTGCACCGGGCGCTGGCGGAGGTCAGGGGCGTACCGCCGGTCGAGGACACGGCGTCGGGGATCGTCGCGCGGGCCGACGACGGGTTGTGCGCGGAGACGGTCGAGGTGTTCTGCGGGCTGCTGGGGTCGTTCGCGGGCGACGTCGCGCTGACGCTGGGGGCGCGGGGCGGGGTCTACCTGGGCGGCGGGGTGCTGCCGCGGATCGCGGAACGGGTCCGTACGGGGCCGTTCCGGGCGCGGTTCGCCGCGAACCCGGACATGACGGAGTACCTGTCGGCCATCGCGACGTCGCTGATCGTCGCCCCGCAGCCCGCGCTGACGGGGGCGGCGGCGTGGCTGGCCCACCTCGCCTCCCGGGCGGGCCGTGCGTGACGACCGCGCCGCGGCACCGGCCGTGCTCCGGGCCGTGGCCTGGAGCACGGGCCGGTAGCCTGGGCGCGCCGGCCCGCTCCGGCCGGGCGGCGCGCTGCCCCGGCCCGTGACGTGAAGACGTGGAACGGCCTCCGGGCCGACGAGATCGACGACGGCCCCGAAGGCCGGCAAGGAGAAGAACCGCAGATGACGAGCCTGCTCGACCTCGCCCCCGTGATCCCCGTCGTGGTGATCGAGGATGTGGAGACCGCCGTGCCGATGGCGCGGGCGCTGGTGTCCGGCGGCCTGCCGGTCATCGAGGTGACGCTCCGTACGAGCGTGGCGCTGGAGGCGATCGGCCGGATCGCCGCCGAGGTGCCCGGCGCCGTGGTGGGCGCCGGCACGGTGCGCACCGGAGCCGACGTCGAGGCGTCGCTCAAGGCGGGCGCGTCGTTCCTGGTGTCGCCCGGCGCCACGTCGTCGCTGGTGGACGCGATGCTGGCGGGCGGCGCGCCGTTCCTGGCCGGCGCGGCCACGGCGTCGGAGGTCATGGCGCTGGCCGAGCGGGGGCTGAAGGAGCTGAAGTTCTTCCCGGCCGAGGCGGCGGGCGGCAGGCCGTACCTGAAGGCGCTGGCGGGGCCGCTGCCGGACATGCGCTTCTGCCCGACCGGCGGGATCCGGCCGGACACGGCGGCGGACTACCTCGCGCTGCCCAACGTCGGCTGCGTGGGCGGGACGTGGCTCACCCCGGCCGACGCGCTCGCGGCGGGCGACTGGGCCCGCGTCGAGGCCCTCGCCGCCGAGGCCGCGGCCCTGCGCTGACCCGGCGCCGCAGCCGTTCCGCACCGTACGGGGGCGAGCCAGGCCGAGCGGGCCGGGTCGCCACCGCGGGGTGCCGTTTACCGTTAGAGTCTGGGGTGGAAAAGGGCATGCCGGGCGAAGGCCCGGCCGGTTCAGGCGGCGGGATGACGACGGCGAGAGGACAGCGACGTTGGGGCTGCAGGGCCGCTCCGCGGGCACTCCGCTGACACCCGAGGACCCCCAGTCGATCGGCCCCTACGAGCTGTACGGCCGGCTGGGGTCGGGCGGGATGGGCACGGTCTACCTGGCCAGGGCCGCCGACGGCCCGCGGGTGGCGCTCAAGGCGATCCGCCGCGACTACGCCGCCGACCCCGTCTACCGGGCACGCTTCCACGAAGAGGTGTCCAACGCCCGCAAGGTCGCCTCGTTCTGCACCGCCCGGGTGCTCGACCACGGCGAGGACGACGGCGTCCTCTACCTCGTCACCGAGTACATCGACGGCATCTCCCTCGAGGACCACCTGATCGAGCACGGGGCGCTGTCGCCGTCCGTGCTGCACTCGGCGGCCGTGGGCGTGGCGGCGGCGCTGACCGCCATCCACGCGGCGGGCCTCGTCCACCGCGACCTCAAGCCGGCGAACGTGATGCTGACGCTGGCCGGGCCCCGGGTGATCGACTTCGGGCTGGCCCGCTCGGCGCACCTGTCCTCCCGCCACACCAACGCCGGGATGGTCATGGGCACGCCGGGGTGGATCGCTCCGGAGCAGGTGTTCGAGGGCAGGACGAGCCCGGCGGGCGACGTGTTCGCGTGGGGGTCGCTCATCGCGTACGCGGGGCTCGGCGGGCATCCGTTCGGCGAGGGCGACGCGTACGTCATGGCCGCCCGCGCCCGCACCGCGCCGCCCGACCTGCGCGGGCTGCCCGCGCCGCTCGACCGGCTGGTGGCGGCGGCCATCCACCCCGACCCGGCGCGCCGCCCGGCGGCCCGGCAGTTGCTGCTGGAGCTGGTGGGGGCGGCGGACGAGCCGGCGGCGCAGCTCGCGGCGACGCGCCACCTCACGAACACGTGGGACCCGGCGGAGTTCCCGCCGCTGGCGGGCGCACCCGCGAACACCCCGGGCCACCCCGGCCAGCCCCCGGGCCCCCAACCGTCCCCCGGTCCAGGCACCCAGGCGCCCGCCGGTCCGCAGGCGCCTCCTTCTCCCGGCTCCCAGATGCCCCCGCCTCCCGGCTCCCCGGCGCCGCCCTCTCCCGGCTCCCAGGTGCCTCCGGCTCCCGGCTCTCAGATGTCCCCGCCTCCCGGCTCTCAGGCGCCGTCGGCCGCGGCCCCTCACGGGCCCTCTGGGCCACCGCCGGGTCCCCAGGGTGCGCCCGGGCCGCAGATGCCCGGCCCCGGGTCGTCGCACGGTCCCGCCGCCGCGCCCCCGGCCTCTCAAGCGCCATCGGCCGCGGCCCCCCATGGGCCCTCTGGGCCACCGCCGGGTCCCCAGGGTGCGCCCGGGCCGCAGATGCCCGGTGCCGGATCACCGCACGGTCCCGCTGCGGGGCCCCCGGGTTCCCAGCCGTCCGCTGCCGCGTCCGCCGCACCGCAGCCGGGACCACACGCGTCGGCCCCACCCCAGCCTGGACCGCACCCGTCCGCCGGGCCACATGCCTCCCCCGGACAGCAGCCCGGACCGCAGGCGGCCGCCGGACCGCAGCCGGGGCCGCATGCGGCTTCGGCCGCATCTCCTGGTTCCCAGCCTGGGCCGCACGCGGCTCCTTCCATGCCTGCGGGGCCTCAGCCTGGCCACACCGCCGGCCCTCAGGGGCCCGCCTCGCCGTCCGGGCACCCGGCCGCGCCGCATCAGGGCGGGCCCGGCGCCCATCAGGCGCCGTCCGTCTCGGCGCCGTCCCACCAGGCCCAGCCCGGCCATCCGGGACCGGGCCCGTCCGCGGACGGCCCATCGCTGACCGGCATGCGCGTGCCCCAGGCCGGTCCGTCCGCGGACGGGCCGTCGCTCACGGGCCTGCGCCTGCCGCAGGCCGGTCCGCCGGCGGACGGGCCGTCGCTCACGGGCATCCCCCTGCCCTCGGGCGGCCCGCCGCCGCAGGGTCCCCCGCCGTCCGGGCACCTTCAGCAGCCGCCCCACCACCACAGCGGGCAAGGCCCGCTCCCGGGCCGGCAGTCCCCGGGCACCCAGGGGCCGCCGCCGCAGGGCCCCACGTCCCATAACCCGTCCCCGCACGGCCCCTCGTCTCACGGCCCCTCGTCTCACGGCCCGTCCCCGCACGGCCCGTCCTCGCACGGTCCCTCGGCACCTGGGCCGTCGGCGCATGGGCCTACCGCGCAGGGCCCGCTGCCTGGCCCGGGGCGCTCGTCGCGGCTCACGGGCCGGGGGCCGCTGCCGCCCACCACGATGCCGCCGCCCGGCGGGGCGCGCCGCGCCACGTTCACCGGCTGCCTGACGGCCGTGGTGATCGCCGTGGTGCTGCTCGTGCTGCTGGTGGCGTTGGTCGCCTGGCTCGGCCGCTCCCCCGCGGCCGTCGGCGCGGAGCGTCCGGCCCAGGACGGCAGGCTGCGCTTCGCGGTGACCGGCACCACGTGCCCCAAACCGGCCAAGTCGGCCGCGCAGCGCACCTGCACGGTGTCGCTGAAGGTGGACAACGTCGGCAAGGAGGGGCGGGTCCTCTACCCGGGCCAGCAGAAGCTCTGCGACGAGGACGACGTGCCGCACGCGGCCACGCGGCTGCTCGACAAGGCGGGCAAGGAGCTCACGCCGGTGCGCATCGGGCCGGGCCAGTCGTTCAGCGGGTCGCTGGTGTTCGAGCTGCCGAAGCAGGCCCGGCCGGCGGAGCTGGAGCTGCACGACTCCGCCCTGAGCCACGGCGTCCGCGTCGCCCTCGGAGACTGACCTCGGTTCACTGGTCGCGCCGGTGCCGAAGACCTCCGGCGGCGACCCCCGGCCACCGTGTCCGCCGGATCGGGTGCACCGGCGTGCCGAACTGTCGCATCCTGTCATGCGGTCCTCCAGAGCGCTCGTCGCGGCGGCGGCGCCGGGTGGGATGCGGCCGGGTCGCGAACGTGACCTGCTCGGGTCGAAGGAAATGTCGGAGCCGCCCGGCACGATGAGCGCATGATCGATGCTCCTCCGCACGCCGAGCTCTCCGACCAGGCCGCCTACGCGGCGGCCGTGCAGCTCGCGGCCGACGCCGCGGCCGCGTACTACGGCCAGGGCGACTCCCCCTTGGACGACGACGCCTACGACCAGCTGGTACGGGGCATCGCCGCGTACGAGCGCGAACACCCCGAGCAGGTGCTCCCCGCCTCGCCGACCGGGAAGGTGGCCGGCGGCGCGGTCGTCGGCGACGTGCCGCACACGGTGCCGATGCTGAGCCTGGACAACGTCTTCGGCCCCGAGGACCTGGCCGACTGGGCCGCCTCGCTGGAACGCAGGCTCGGCCGGACGGTGACGGCCTGGAGCGTGGAGCCCAAGCTCGACGGCCTGGCCATCTCCGCCCGCTACCGCGGCGGCCGTCTGGTCCAGCTCGTCACCCGCGGCGACGGCTCCGCCGGTGAGGACGTCTCCCACGCCATCGGCACCGTCGTCGGCCTGCCCGACCGGCTGGCCGACCCCGTCACGGTGGAGCTGCGCGGCGAGGTCATGATGACGACCGAGCAGTTCGAGCAGGCGTGCGCCAAGCGTCAGGCGCACGACGGCAGCACCTTCGCCAATCCGCGCAGCGCCGCCGCCGGCACGCTGCGCGCCCAGGACCGGCCGTACGTGTGCGAGCTGACGTTCTTCGGCTACGGCGCCCTGCCCGGCCCCGACGACGACTCGGAACCGGCCGCGCGGCTGCGGGAGCTCCCGCACAGCGAGATCATGACCTGGGTCGCCGGACAGGGTGTGCAGACCACGGCCGCCACGCCGGTGGCCGGCGTCGTCGCCACCTCCCTCGAACAGGTGCAGGAGCGGGTGGAGCAGATCGCCGCCGAGCGGGCCGAGCTGCCGTTCGGCATCGACGGCATCGTGATCAAGTGCGATCTGGCCGCCGACCAGGAGAAGGCCGGGTTCAGCTCACGGGCGCCCCGCTGGGCGATCGCCTACAAGCTCCCCGCCGTCGAGAAGATCACCAAGCTGCTCGGCGTGGAGTGGAACACCGGCCGCACCGGCGTCATCGCCCCGCGCGCCGTGCTGGAGCCGGTCACGCTGGACGGCAGCATCGTCACCTACGCGACCTTGCACAACGTGGCCGACATCACCCGACGCGGGCTCATGCTCGGTGACAGCGTCGTCGTCTACAAGGCTGGCGACGTCATCCCCCGGGTCGAGTCCCCGGTCGTGCACCTGCGCACCGGCGGCGAGCAGCCGATCGCCTTCCCCGAGGTGTGTCCGTCCTGCGGTGACGCCATCGACAAGTCCCAGGAACGGTGGCGCTGCGTGCGCGGCCGCGCCTGCCGGGCGATCGCCTCGATCAGCTACGCCGTCGGCCGTGACCAGCTCGACATCGAGGGCCTGGCCGACAACCGCATCCAGCAGCTCCTCGACGCGGGCCTGATCACCGACTTCGCCGACCTGTTCACCGTGACCCGGGAGCAACTGCTGGGCCTGGAGCGCATGGGCGAGACCAGCACCGACAAGCTCCTGGCCGCCATCGAGCGCGCCAAGGACCGGCCGCTCAGCCGGGTGTTCTGCGCCCTCGGAGTACGCGGCACCGGCAGGTCCATGAGCCGCCGCATCGCCCGCCACTTCGGCGCCATGCAGGCCATCCGCGACGCCGACGCCGAGGCGCTCCAGGTGGTCGACGGCATCGGGCCCGAGAAGGCGCCGCTCGTGGTCGCCGAGCTCGCCGAACTCGGCGAGCTCATCGACAAGCTGATCGCGGCGGGGGTGAACATGACCGAGCCCGGTGCCGTCACGGCGGTGGCGGGCGCCGCGGAGCCGGCCTCCGCCGAGCTGCCGCTGGCCGGCATGTCGGTCGTCGTCACCGGCGCGATGAGCGGCCCGCTGGAAGCCCTGTCGCGCAACGAGGTCAACGAGCTGATCGAACGCGCCGGCGGCAAGGCGTCCTCCAGCGTGTCGGCCAAGACGTCACTGCTGGTCGCGGGCGACAAGGCCGGGGCGAAGCGCACCAAGGCCGAAGGGCTGGGCGTGCGGATCGTCGCCCCCGACGAGTTCGCCCAGATGGTGGGGCGCTTCCTGTGAAGGGGTCTGCAAGAAGCTCCGCCTCAGCCTCGTCCGAGGACACGGGTCCGCCTGACGGGCGGCGGAGGTCGTGGCGAGCTCGAGGTGGACGCGGTGCTTCACCGTCTCAGGGTCCGGGACGGTGACGAGGTCGAGGGAGAAGGCGTCATGGACCAGCCAGGGGGCCTACGCCACTCCCGCCCCGGGAACGCGGACCGTCGGTGGCGGCCGGCGACCCGTCGTACGAGCCGGGCGGCGTGGCGGCGTCAGGGGACGAGGACGAGCCGGCCGCGCAGGCCGCCCTTGGCCAGGCGGCGGTGGGCCTCGGCGGCCTCCTCCAGCGGCAGCGTGCCGGCGACCCTGAGCGTCAGCCTCCCCTGTTCGACCAGCGTCACCAGGCCGGCCAGCCGCGCCCCGTCCGCGCTGATCCAGTGCGTGAACACGCGCGTCCCCCGCAGCGGCAGCGGTTCGCCGCCCGCCACCACGGCGGCGAAGGAGCCGCCGTTGCGCACCGCGTCGAGGGCCGCCGCGCCGGTCACGGCGGCGTCCAGGGCGCCGTGGACGCCGCCCGGCACCAGCGCCCGCACGGCCTCCCCGAGGCGGGCCGTCCGGGGCACGAACAGCTCCGCGCCCAACTCCCGGACCAGCGCCTCGTCCGCGGCCCCGGCCACCGCCACGACCCGCAACCCCCGTGCCACGGCGAGCTGGACGGCGTAGCCGCCTACCGCGCCGGCCGCGCCCGTCACCAGCAGGGTCTCACCGGGACGCAGGCCGAGCCGGTCGAGGGCCTGGACGGCGGTCAGCCCGTTGAGCGGCAGCGTCGCCGCCTCCACCGCCCCCACCCCGGACGGCGCGCGGGTCACCGCGTCCGCGTCGAGCACGACCTGCTCGGCATGCGTCCCGAGCGGCACGTCGAGCCGGTCGGACAGCCCCACCACGCGGTCGCCCGCCGCGAGCCCGGCGACGCCGGGGCCGGTCTCCTCGACGGTCCCGGCCACGTCCCAGCCGATGCCGATCAGGTCGCGGGCGGGCAGCAGCCCCGCCTCGGTCAGGGCGCCGGACCGGGTGGCCACGTCCACCGGGTTGACGGCCGCGGCCTCGACCCTGACCCGCACCTGGCCCGCTCCCACGGACGGCACGGGCACGTCGGCGATCTCCAGCACCTCCGGGCCGCCGAAGCCACGGATGACGACAGCACGCATGATCTTCTTCCTCTCGCTCGTTCGGGGTGGTGGCGTCCTCGCGCCGCCACGACTTACCGTAGGAGAGGTACTCTCCTCCAGGAAGTACGTACCTGAGAGTGCGTAACACACGCAGACGTGCGGCGAACAGGAGACCCATGACCACGCGGACGGCCGCCGAGCGGCGCGAGGAGGCGCGCGCCGCCTACGACGCCTACCTGCAGGAGTGCCCGGCCCGGCAGCTCCTCGACCGGATCAGCGACAAGTGGGTCAGCCTGCTGCTCAACGCGCTGGCCGACGGCCCCCGCCGCTACAGCGACCTGTCGCGCACGGTCGCCGGGGTCAGCCAGAAGATGCTCACCCAGACGCTGCGCACGCTGGAGCGCGACGGGCTGGTCTCGCGCTCGGTCACGCCGTCGGTGCCGGTACGGGTGGACTACGAGCTGACCCCGCTGGGGCACAGCCTGCAACCCGTCATGCGGGCCATCAAGGACTGGGCCGAGTCCAACATCGAGCAGGTCATCACCGCCCGCGAGACCTACGACGCGCGCTGACCGCGCCGCCGCCGCGCGCCCCTCGCGCGGGTACGCCCAGGGAGGAGACGGTCACGGCACGTCATCGTATACTTCGTCAAGTACGTACTTGACGTAGTTTGCGGAGGTGGCATGATGGATCCACGGGAGGGCGAGTTCGTCGACCGGATGGGGCTGGTCATGGAGCGCTTCGGGGGCACCCGCACGATGGGGCGCCTGTACGCGTGGCTGATGATCTGCGATCCGCCGCACCAGTCGCTCACCGAGCTGGCCGCGCGCCTCGACGTGAGCAAGACGGCCGTCAGCACGGTCGCCAGGCAGCTGGAGCTGACCGGCATGATCGAGCGCGTCCCCACGGCGAGCCGCGAGCACCGCTACCAGGTCGCCGCCGGCGGCTGGGAGCACGTCATGAAGGTCCAGTTCGCCGCGCTGCGGCAGGCCGTCGAGGCGCTGGACCTCGGGCTGGCGGCCGTCGGCGGCGAGCGGCCCGAGCAGCGGGCGCGGCTGGAGGAGACCCGCGACTTCTTCCTCTGGACCGAGCGCGACGCGGACGACATGCTCCGGCGCTGGCGCGACTCGCGCGACGACGCGGATCGATGACGATCGGAGTGGCACATGAACGGGGCGAAGGTCGACTTCAGGGGGGCCGCCGGCGAGGGGGTGACCTGGACGCTGCTGGCCACCCTGTACCTGCGGGCGTGGGAGAGCCGATTACCCGAGCCCATCCTCGGTGACCGCTACGCGGCCGAGGCCGTCGAGCGCATCGACTACGACTTCGCCGCGCTGCGGCGGCGGGTGCGGCCGGCGAGCAACCAGTTCCTGGTGGCGTTGCGGGCCAGGCAGCTCGACGACTGGAGCCGCGCCTTCCTGGCCCGGCATCCGAACGCCGTCGTGCTCCAGCTCGGCTGCGGCATGGACAGCCGCATGCTCCGGCTCGACCCGCTGGGCAAGCTGCGCTGGTTCGACGTGGACGTCCCGCACGTCATCGAGCTGCGCCGGCGGATCTACCCCGAACGCGGCCGGTACACGATGATCGGCGCTTCGGTGACGGACGACGGCTGGCTGGAGGGCGTCCCCGCCGACCGCCCCGTCCTGATCGTCGCGGAGGGGTTGCTGCCGTATCTGACCCCGGACGAGGCGCGCACGCTGCTGTCGCGGCTGACCGGTCACTTCACCGCGGGCGGCGAGCTGATCTTCGACGCGCCGGCCCCCTGGATGGCCCGCCTGGTCGAACCCTTCCGCTGGGCTCCCCGCGACGCGCGGGAGATCGAGCGCTGGAACCCGCGTCTGCGGTGCGCCGAGCAGACGCCCTTCACCACGCACCACCGCAGGATCCCGGTACGGCGCTACCGCGTCCTCTACCGGCTCATGCACGCCGTGCCCGCGCTGCGGAACGCCTACCGGGAATTCCGGTTCACGTTCTGACGGGCTCCACCCTTTCGGGAACCGAAAAGGAGAGGCGATGACCGACATCGTCGAACGGTACGACATCCCCGAACACTTCTTCTGGCTGCGCGGAACGCGGTCCGGCCCGCCGGTGGAGTACGACTCCGCGACCGGCATGTGGAACGTCTACGGCTACCCCGAGGCCCACCACATCCTCGGCGACCCCGCGACGTTCTCCTCCGACACCATGCGCGTGATCCCCAAGGGCATGATCCCGGAGGGCGAGTTCTCGCTGGAGGGGTTCATCACCCAGATCGACCCCCCGGAGCACGGCAAGCTGCGCAAGCTGGTCAGCAGCGCCTTCACCCGCAAGGTCGTCGCCGACCTGGAGCCGAGGATCGCCGCCCTCACCCACGAGCTGCTCGACGCGGCCCGCGAGCGCGGCCGGCTGGAGCTGGTGACCGACCTGGCCTACCCGCTGCCGGTCATCGTGATCGCCGAGCTGCTCGGGGTGCCCGCCGGTGACCGCGCCCTGTTCAAGAAGTGGGCCGACGCGCTGTTCCAGCGCGACGCCAAGTTCTCGCTCAACGAGCCGGCCGAGGAACGGAACGCGGACATCCAGGCCACGCTCGGGCCGTGGAAGGAGATGAGCGCCTACCTGGCCGACCACGCCACCGAGCGCCGGCGCCAGCCGCGGGCCGACCTGCTGACCCGGCTGGTCGAGGCCGAGGTGGACGGCGAGCGCCTGCCCGACCAGCAGGTGGTCAACTTCGCCATCGTGCTGCTGCTCGCCGGGCACATCACCACGACGATGCTGCTCGGCAACACGGTGCTCTGCCTGGACGCCTTCCCCGAGCAGCAGGAGAAGGTACGGGCCGACCGCGCCCTGGTGCCGGCCGCCATCGAGGAGTCGCTGCGGCTGTTCACCCCGTTCGCCGCGCTCGGCCGCTCGACCACGCGCGAGGTCGAGCTGGGCGGCGTGACCATCCCGGCCGACAAGCTGGTCATGGTCTGGCTCGGGGCGGCCAACCGGGACCCCCGGCAGTTCCCCGACCCCGGCGCCTTCGCCCCCGGCCGCGACCCCAACCCGCACCTGGCCTTCGGCCGCGGCATCCACTTCTGCCTGGGCGCTCCGCTGGCCCGGCTGGAGGGGCGGGTCGCGCTGGACATCCTGCTCGACCGGTTCGACCCGCTGCGCACCGACCCGGAGGACCCGGTCAGGTTCATCCCGACACCCACCATGACGGGAGTCCGCCGCCTCAGCCTGGCCTGACCACGACTCGCCGCCGTCGGGACGTCAGGCGTCCGCCGCGATCCGGTCGTGGCGGGCGAGCAGGGCGGCCTCGGTGATCGGCGCCTCGTGGGTGCCGGCCACCGTGCAGGCGTGGGCCCCGGCCAGCGCGCCGAGCCGTACGCACTCCTCCAGCGGCCGTCCGCGCAGCCGGCCGTACAGGAAGCCGGAGACGAACGCGTCGCCGGCGCCGTTGGTGTCGGCGACCGGCCCGGGCAGCGGGGCCGCGGGGAAGGCGCGCAGCTCCCCGCCGCGCGGCAGCACGAGGCAGCCCTCGGCGCCGCGCGTGCAGACGACCGCCTCGGCGCGGCCCCGGTCGAGGATGTGGCGCATCACCCGTTCGGGCGACTCCAGCGCGGCGGCCGACAGGAACACCAGCCCCGAGCGGTAGGCGAAGTCGCGGTGGTGGTCGTTGACGCCGTCCCAGTCGTGCAGGTCGGTGGAGGTCGGGACGCCGTCGAGGTCGTCGTACACGTCGCGGCAGTAGCCGGTGATCGAGACGTGCGCGTGGCGGGCGCGCACGCCGGCGTACAGCTCGCGCGGCAGGCGCTCGCCCGGCGTGTCGCGCGGGTCGTGCAGCGACGTGCGCCGGCCGTCGGGCCCGACGAGCAGGACGCTGCGCCGGGTGCCGGCCGCGGCCCGGCCCCAGCGGGCGTCGACGCCGCTCAGTGCCTCACGGATGATCGCGCCCTGCGGGTCGTCGCCGACGAGGTCGGCGAAGGCCACCGACAGGCCGAGCGCGGCGCAGCCGAGCGCCACGCCGGCGCCGGTGTTGCCGACCCGCTCCTGGATGGGCGGCACGCCGTACGTGTCGGCGTACGGCAGGGGCAGCTCGGGGACGTAGACGGTGGCGTCCACCCCGGAGCCGCCGAGCACGAGCACGTCATGAACCATGGGCGGGAACCTCCTCGGTCCCGCCCGGGGCGGGACTCGTCACCGGTTGACCAGGGGGCCCGAGCCGGTGGAGCCGCGCACCACCAGCTCGGGACGGAAGATCAGCTCGACGTGCTTGGCCGGCGCGCCGTTCACCTCTTCGAGCAGCGTCTGCACGGCCGCCGAGGCCATCGCGCCGATGGGCTTGCGCACGGTGGTGAGCGGCGGGTCGGTGAACGCGATGAGCGGCGAGTCGTCGAACCCGACCACCGACACCTCGCCCGGCACGGCCAGCCCCTTCTCGCGGCAGGCGCGGATCGCGCCGAGCGCCATGAGGTCGCTGGCGCACACGATGCCGGTGCAGCCGCGCGCGAGGAGCTGGGCGGCCGCGGCCTGGCCGCCCTCGACGGAGAACAGCGAGTCGGCGATGAGGTCGTCCACGTCGCTCGCGCCGAGGAGCTGGGCCATGGCCTGGCGGAAGCCCTCGATCTTGCGGATCACGGGCACGAACCGGCGCGGCCCGAGGGCCAGCCCGATCCGCTCGTGACCCAGGTCGACGAGGTGCCGCACGGCCAGGTGGGCGGCCAGCCGGTCGTCGGGCGAGATGAACGGGGCCTCGATGCGCTCGCTGTAGCCGTCGACCAGCACGATCGGCAGGCCCCGGTCGGTGAGCCGGGTGTAGCGGTCCATGCGGGCGGTGGTGTCGGCGTGCAGCCCGGACACGAACACGATGCCGCTGACGCCCCGGTCGACCAGCAGCTCGGTGAACTCGTCCTCGGGCGCTCCGCCCGGGAGCTGTGTGCAGAGCACGGGCGTGTAGCCGTGCTGGGTGAGCGCCTTCTCCACGGCCTGGGCGAACGCGGGGAAGATCGGGTTGTCGAGCTCGGGCGTGACCAGGCCGACCAGGCCGTTGCTGCGCTGTCGCAGGCGGGGCGGGCGCTCGTAGCCCATGAGGTCGAGCGCCGTCATCACGGCCTGGCGGGTGGCGGCCGAGACACCTGGCTTGCCGTTGAGCACCCGGCTGACCGTGGCCTCGCTCACGCCGGCCTGGGCGGCGATGTCGGCGAGGCGGGCGTGACCGTTCATGGCAGTCACTTTACCTCCGGCCACCCCACACTTTGAAAGGCTTACCGCAAATTTCCGCAAGCACTTCCAGACGAAATCACGATTGTGCGAGATGTTTCATGCCAAGGGTGGACATCAGGGTTGTGGCGCGATGTACTACCTCTTCCATCAGCCCCGTCACAGGTGACACGTGCGCAAGGTGTGGGCCCATGAGCTCGGTCGTTCTCGACAAAGTGACCAAGGTTTACCCCGGTGACCACCTGGCGGTGGACCGGTTGAGCTTGCGGGCCGAAAACGGTGAGTTCCTCGTCCTGCTCGGGCCCTCAGGGTGCGGCAAGTCCACGTTGTTACGGATGATCGCGGGACTTGAGGAGATCACCCAGGGCGACCTGTGGCTCGACGGCCAGCTCGCCAACCATCTCGCCCCGCGCGAGCGCGACGTGGCCATGGTGTTCCAGAACGGCGCCCTTTACCCCCACCGCACGGTCCGCGGCAACATCTCGTTCCCGCTGGAGATCGCCAAGGCCGACCCCGAGCTCGTCCGGCAGCGCGTCACCGAGCTGTCCAAGGCGCTGCACATCGACGAGACCCTCGAACGCCGGCCCGGCACCCTGTCCGGCGGCCAGCGCCAGCGGGTCGCGATGGGCCGGGCCATCGTCCGCCAGCCCAAGCTGTTCCTCATGGACGAGCCCCTGTCGAACCTCGACGCGGGCATGCGCACCGAGCTGCGCATGGAGATCTCGGCGCTGGTCAGGTCGCTCGGCGTCACCACCATCTACGTCACCCACGACCAGATCGAGGCGCTCACGCTGGCCGACCGCATCGCCATCATGAACCGCGGGGTCCTGCAGGACGTCGGCACCCCCTCGCAGATCTACAACGACCCGGCGACGGCGTTCGTGGCGGCGTTCCTCAACTCCCAGCAGCTCAACCTGCTCGCCGCGACGGTCAGGACCCCGCAGAACGAGTACGTCATGCTCGACTTCGGGCCGCACCGGCTGATCATCCCCTGGAGCGATCCCAGGGCGTACGCCATCTCCCAGCACACCGGCGGGCAGGTGCTGGTCGGCATGCGCCCCGACGGCCTCGCGCCGGTGCCGGAGTCGTACGAGGGGCCGTCGTTCTTCGGGCGGGTGCGGGCGCTGGAGTACCACGGTCACGAGTGGCTCGCCTACATCGAGTGCGGCGCCCCCGCCGTGCCCGTGCCCGAACCGCCGGACCCGAGGGCCCGCGCGAACGCCCGCCAGAACGCCTCCGGCCGGATCGGCGCGTTCGTCAAGCGGATGTTCGGCCACGAGGAGGAGCGCCAGGACCACGAGCAGGCCGGGCAGCACCCCGGCAGCGGCCACCACCGGCGCGCCGACCTCATCGTCCGCGTCGGCGGCCGGCCGGCCTGGCGCGCGGGCGACGCCGCCAAGGTCGCCGTGGACACCACCCGCCTGATGATCTTCACCTTGGACGGCGCCCGCATCGACCCTCCCCGCCGCTGACGACCCCCGGAGCCGCCGATGCCGCTGTGGAAGGACCTGGACGGGGCGCGCGTGCTCGACCTCGCGCAGCCGATGCGCAAGGGCATGCCGCAGTCCCCGAACCACCCGCCGTTCCGGATGACCCTGGAGCGCCGGCACGGCGACGTCGTGCGGCCCGGCGGCGGCTCGGCCGCCAACGAGATCATCGTGACGGGCGGCCACGTCGGCACCCACGTGGACGCGCTCGCGCACGTCTCGCAGGACGGCCTGCTGCACGGCGGGCGGCCCGCGGCCGAGGTCACGTCCCAGGACGGGTTCGCCGAGCTGGGCATCGACGCGTTCGAGCCGTACGTGGGGCGGTGCGTGCTGCTCGACGTGGCCGCGGCGCACGGGGTGGCGGCGCTGCCGCCCGGGTACGAGGTCACGGCGGACGACCTGGAGCGGGCCGCGGCCGGGCTGGAGATCCGCGAGGGGGACGCCGTGCTGGTCGGGACCGGCTGGTCACGGCACTGGACCGCCTCCTCCCAGGAGGTGGACTTCGCGGGGGCGCGGGGCGGCGCGCCGGGGCCGGGGGTCGGCGCGGCGCGCTGGCTGGCCGCGCGCCGGCCGCGGGTGGTCGGCGGCGAGACCATCGCCTTCGAGCACGTGCCGCCGGGGCGCGGGCACGCCACGCTGCCGGTCCACCGGATCATGCTGGTGGAGTCGGGTGTCAACATCGTGGAGACCATGCGGCTGGACGAGCTGCTGGACTCGGGGGCGCGCGAGTTCCTGCTGGTGCTGAACCCGTTGCCGATCGTGGGGGCCACGGGAGCGCCGGTCCGGCCGCTCGCCGTCCTCGGCCCGCCCGAGAGCTGATGTCCGGGAGCCTCGGCCGGCCCGGAGCCGCGGCCCGTCCGAGAGCCTCGGCACGCCGCAGAGCCTCGGCACGTCCGGGAGTCGATGGCCGGGAGCTGGTGTCCGGCCGGGAGGCGGTGCGGTGACGACGTACATGGAGCGGCTGGCGGCCTTCGCGGCGGACTGCCGGGACCGGGGCGCGCCGGACGCGGTGCGCGAGGACGTGACGGGGCGGGTGCTGGACGTCCTCGGCAACTGCCTGGCCGCGTACGCCGACCCGGCGGCCGACGCGGGACCGGCGGTGCTGCGGGCGGCGCGCCGGTGGGGCGGCGCCGGCGAGGCGACCGCGATCGGCTCCGGCGACCGGCTGCCCGCCCCGTCGGCGGCGCTGGTCAACGGCACGCTGGCGCACGCCCTCGACTACGACGACACGCACCTGCCGTCGGTGCTGCACCCGAGCGCGTCCGTGGTGCCCGCCGCGCTGGCCGCCGCCGAGGCCGCGGGCTCCACCGGTTCGGAGCTGGTCGACGCCGTGGCCGCGGGGATCGAGGTGTGCGCGCGCCTGGGCATGGCCTCGTACCTGCCGGAGACCCGCACCTCGCTGTTCTTCGAGCGGGGCCAGCACGCCACGTCGATCTGCGGCACGCTGGGGGCGGCCGTGGCCGCGGGGCTGCTGTTCGGGCTGCCGGCGGAGGGGGTGGCGCACGCGGCCGGGGTGGCGGCCAGCATGGGGTCCGGGCTCATCGAGGCCAACCGGACGGGCGGCACGGTCAAACGGGCCCACTGCGGGTGGGCGGCGCACGCCGGGGTGTCGGCGGCGGTGCTGGCGCTCGAAGGCGTGACCGGGCCGCCGACCGTGCTGGAGGGACGGTTCGGGTTCTTCCGGGCGTGGCTGGACGGCCGGTACGACGCCGAGGCGCTGCTGTCGGGGCTCGGCGAGCGGTGGGAACTGCCGCGCACGGTGTACAAGCCGTATCCGGCCAACCATTTCACCCATCCCGCCGTGGACTGCGCGCTGGCGCTGCGGGCCGGCGGGCTCGCGCCGGAGAGCGTGGCGGAGGCCGAGCTGGGAGTGGCGGCCCCGGTGCTGGCCACCATTGCCGAGCCGCCGCGGGACAAGGCCCGGCCGCGCTCGCCGTACCACGCGAAGTTCTCCGGGCCGTACGTCGTGGCCGCCGCGCTGCTCGGCGGCGGCGGGCTCGGGCTGGACCTGGACGACTTCGCCGCGCTCGACGAGGACGCGCTCGCGCTGGCGGCGCGGGTGCGGTGCGTGGCGGACGAACGGGCCTCGGAGCTGTTCCCGCGGGCGTTCGCGGCGGTGCTCCGGGTGCGGCTGCGCGACGGCTCCACGCGGGAGCACCGGGTGGACTCCTCGCGGGGCGGCCCCGAACGGCCGCTGACGCGGGAGGAGCTGGAGGTCAAGTTCCGCTCGAACGCGGGACGCGCGCTGCGGGCGGAGGCGGTGGAGGAGCTGCTGGCGGCGGCCCGCGCCCTCCCGTCGGCCCCGTCCGCCGCTCCCCTGCCGCGCCTCACCCACGCCGGGTGAGGTTCTTCAGCGGGGCCGCTCCCGGCGGGCGCCGGGCATGAGCTCGACGCGGAGGTCATCGTCCGCCTGTCCCCCGCCTTCCGCTGCTCCACCGTGGCGACCGGGACGCGGCAGGAGAGGCTCCGCGCGCACGGGCGAACCCTGACATGTCCACCCCCTCAGTGATCAACCGAACGCCGCCAGAGGTTCGTCCGTCCGGCTCGGCCGCGGCGTTACCTCCTGACCTGCCCTCGGACGAGGGTGCCGGCTGATAATCTCGCGGCGCGTTCCGGAACCACCGCCCAGCGGTGATCGTTTGCCGTTCGACATCAGTCATCGGTCTGATCGACAGGAGTGCAACCCGTGGTCTTCAAACGCATGCTCGGCGCTCTCGGCGTGGGCGCGCCCTCGGTGGACACCGTCCTCGCGACGCCGCTCGTCCGGCCGGGCGGTGCGCTGAGCGGCGAGGTACGCCTCGCCGGCGGCGACTTCGACGCCGACATCGAGCACATCACGCTCGGTCTGGTCGCCGGGGTCGAGATCGAGGGCGGCGAGGGCGAGGCGAGCGGCCTCGCGGAGTTCTACCGCGTCCAGGTGTCCGGCCCGTTCCGGCTGGCGGAGAAGGAGCGGCGGACGATCCCGTTCCAGATCACGCTGCCGTGGGAGACGCCGCTCAACGAGGTCGAGGGGCAGCCCCTGGCCGGCATGGCCGTGGGGGTGCGCACCGAACTGGCCATCGCCAAGGCCGTCGACAAGGGCGACCTCGACCCGGTCGCGGTGGAGCCGCTCCCGTCGCAGCTGCGGGTGCTGCGCTCGTTCCTGGAGCTGGGCTTCCAGTTCCGGTCCGCCGACGTGGAGGTCGGGCAGATCTACGGCGTGCGGCAGGAGCTGCCGTTCTACCAGGAGATCGAGTTCTATCCGCCGCCCCGGTACGCCGGTCAGGTCGGCGAGGTGGAGCTGACGTTCGTCGCCGACCCGCACGGGCTGGAGGTGATCCTGGAGGCCGACAAGCGCAGCGGACGGTTCGGCGGTTCGAGCGACGCGATCGGCCGCTTCCGCGTGAGCCACGACGAGGCGCAGGCCATGGACTGGGCGGGCGAGATCGACCGCTGGCTCAGTGGCCTGGCGCACTTCGGCGGCCACGGTTACGGGCACGGCGGTCACGACTCCGGTCACGGCTTCGGTCACGGCGGCCACTACTCCGACCACCACGGCGGCCATCACGGCGGTCACCACGGCGGCGGTGCGGGTCTCGGCGCGGTGGCGGCGGCGGGCGCGGCCGGTCTTGTGGGCGGCTACCTCGCGGGCGAGGCGATCGAGGAGATCTTCGAGAGCGACGACGAGGGCGGCGGCGACGACTGGTGACCCGGCCGGCGCCCTCCGGGTCCCGCGAAGCGCGCCGCCGGACACCGCGAGGCGCGCCGCCGGACACCGCGAGGACCTGCGCCGTGCGGGCGAGCGGACGGCCCGCGCGGCGCGTTCCCGCGACGTTCCGGCGATGAGCCTCAGTCGGGGCGGGTGGTCCAGCGAGGGCCGTCAGGGGTGTCCTCGACCTGGACGCCGCCCCGGCCCATCGCGTCCCTGAGCGCGTCGGCGTCGGCGTAGCGGCCGGCCCGGCGCAGCTCGTCGCGCAGCGCCAGCAGCGGCCCGGCGAGGCGGCGCACCCCGGCCTCGGACGCCGCCTCGCCCAGCCGCGCGATGAGCAGCCGCATGAGGTCGCGGGCCTGGTCGACGCCGCCGTCGTCCTCCTCGGTGTCGGCCGACCACCTGACCAGCTCGGCCTCCAGGTCGAGCACGGCCCGGGCGGCGGCCGACGGGTCGCCCCCGGCCACCGCCTCCTGGAAGCGGCACTCGCAGGCGCGGATCGTCTCCGCCAGCGTCACCTGGCGCGCTCCCTGAGCCGAGGCCGACGACAGGGACGAGGGCGGCGTGGCGGCCGCGCCGCCGCCCTCGGCCAGGCGGCGCAGCTCCCCCAGGGTGAGCCGGGTGCCCGCGGGCAGCACCGCCCGCGTGTCCGGCCGGCGGATCGTCAGGCCGCCGCGGCCGGCCACCTCCACCTCCTCGGTGCCGAGGTCCACCAGGACGGCGGTGTGCTCGTCGAGGCCGAGGACGGCGGTGCCCGGGGGCAGCTCCCGCTCCATGCGCGACAGCCGCCGCTCCCCCAGGTAGCAGTAGCGGGTGTCGTGGGTGCCGCCCTCGGCGTTGTCGAAGTGGGGGATCACGACGACCCGCAGCCCGAGCGGCTCCAGCAGGTCGAGCCCCGGCCGCCAGTGCGGTTCAGCGCCCGCCTTGTAGATCTCGTACACGGGCGCCGTCGCCACCCCGGCGGTGCAGGCCGCCGCCGAGGCGAGGACCGTCGCGCCCCGCCGGGCCCGGACGCGGGCCCGCAGGTCGCCGCCCACGGGCCCGTCGTTCCAGCGTTCCAGCGCGTACGTGGGGCTGCCCGGCCCCGAGAACACCCAGTCGGCGCCCGCGACGCCCTCGGCCACCCGCACCTCCAGGCCGACGCTGCGCGCGAAGTAGCGGCGGGCGCGGGCGCTGATGTCGGCGCGGTTCTCCTGGAAGGCGTACGGCGTGTCGAGGAGGACGGCGCGCGCGCCGGCCGGGAGCCGCCGGGCCACGGAGCGGTGGACCTCCACCATGGTCGGGCTCGTCTCCCCCGACCCCATCAGCACCAGCACCCCGGGCATCGGCCTGCCGCCTCTCTCTCGCACCCCGGCTCTCCCGGCCGACACTCCGCATGGCGTGCGGGTGGCGGGAGGACACGCGGTCTCGGTTGAGACGCTCATGCTACGGGCGGACGCCCGCGGGCGCCGGGCCCAGCGGCGCGCCTCGGCCGTCCCGGCGCCGGGAGAGCCGCCCGACGAGGCGGCCCGGCGGATCAGCGGCGTCGCGGCGCACGCGGTGCGGCACCTGGCGTTCCTGCTGGACGCCGGCCGTGGTCAGCTCGCGGCGGGGCGGGCCGCGCGGCGGCCGAGGCGCTGCATCGGCCGCTCCACGAACCGGTACGCCAGGGCGCTGACCAGCAGCACCAGGGCCAGCGCGGCGGCCGCCATGGACAGCTGCACCGGCAGCGGCGCCCGCCGCAGATCGCCCGTGACCTGGACGAAGTACTTCAGCAGCGGATGATGCACCAGGTAGAGCGAGTAGCTGATCAGCCCGATCCAGGTGAGCGCCCGGGGCAGGCGGCGCCCGCGCAGCGCCATCGCGCCCGCGAACGTGGCCGCGGCCAGCGCGACCGTGGTGATCCACACGTCGGGCTGGACCCACCACCATCCCGACCCGATCGCCCCCAGGGGCGCCGCGGCGACCAGCGCCCCCGTGACCGCCACCGGCCACAAGGGGGCGGTGCCGCGCTCCCAGCGGTGGACGGCGGTGCCCGCGAACATCACGCCGAGCACGGCGACCCCGAGCCACGGCACCCGGCCGCCCAGCACCGGCAGCACCAGAGCCATCAGGCCCAGCAGGCAGGCGCCGGCCGTGCGGAACCGGCCCGAGACGACGGCGGCGAGCCCGGCGGCGAACACGGCGCCCGTGGCGTACGCGAGCCAGCCGTCCGTCACCACCGCCCCCGCGAGCACCAGTCCGACGACGACCGACAGGCCGGCGAACAGCACGCTCAGCGCCCCGCTGCGCTCGTGCGCCCGCATCACGAACAGCGCCGTCACCAGCAGGTAGAACACCATCTCGTAGGACAGCGTCCACATCGTGTCGGCGACGCCGCCCACGCCGACGACGTCGAGCAGCATGGTCGCGTGCGCCGCCACCGCCGCCCCGTCGCGCGGCACCTCCGCCCGCACCGGCACCCACCAGGCCAGGCCGACCACCAGCGCGGCGACGGCCAGGTACAGCGGGTAGAGGCGGAAGGCCCGGCTGACCCAGAAGCGCCGCAGGTCGCCGTGCCGTTCCAGCGAGGCGGGGATGATGTACCCGCTGACCAGGAAGAAGACCAGGATGCCGTAGACGCCGAGGCTGAACCAGTACGGGCGCAGCGACGGCAGGAACCACGGGAGCATGTGCTCGGCGACCACGGCCATCGCGCCGACGCCGCGCAACGCGTCCAGCCAGGCCAGCCTGCGCTCCTCGCGCGGCGCGGCCGTGGGAGCGGGACGGGAGCCGGGGGGACGGGCGGGGGCGGGCGACACCCGCCCCAACCTACCCGGAGTGCCTCGGGTGATGCGATGCGGCGGCGAACGGGCACGGTGCCCGGCGTCCTCGCCCGCGCTCGACGCGTCTACCAGCCGATCCGGTTCTTGCCCGCGACCAGGGCCCGGGCGATGACCAGCCGCTGGATGTCGTTCGTGCCCTCGCCGATGGCCATCAGCGGCGCGTCCCGGTACAGCCGCTCCACCACGAACTCCTGGGAGTAGCCGTAGCCGCCGTGGATCCGCATGGCCTCCAGCGACGCCTTCAGCGCCACCTCGGAGGCGAAGTACTTGGCCATGCCCGCCTCCATGTCGATCCGCCCGCCGCCGTCGGCCCGGGAGGCGGCCCAGTAGGTGAGCAGGCGGGCGGCCTGGATCTCGGTGGCCAGGTCGGCGAGCTTGAGCTGGACGGCCTGGAAGTCGGCGATCGGCTGCCCGAACGCGGTGCGCTCGCGGGCGTAGGAGAGGGCGGCGTCGTAGGCGGCCTGGGCGACGCCGACCGCGCGGGCGGCGATGTTGACGCGGCCCATCTCCAGCCCGCCGAGCACCTGCTGCATGCCCCGGCCCTCGACGCCGCCGAGCAGCGCCGAGACCGGCACGCGCACGCCGTCGAGCACGACCTCGCACGTCTCGGTGCCCTTGTAACCGAGCTTGGGCAGGTCACGGCTGACGGTGAAGCCCTCGGCCGACGGGTCGACCAGCAGCACCGACATGCCCTTGTGCGCGGGCTCGGTGACGGAGGTCTTGACGAGCACGGGCAGCGGGTCGGCGTGGCGGGCGTTGGTGATCCACGTCTTGGTGCCGGTGACGACGTAGTGGTCGCCGTCGCGGACGGCCCGCGTGCGGATGCCCTGGAGGTCGGTGCCCGCGGCGGGCTCGGTGAGCGCGATGCCGGTGCGGCGGGCGCCGGCGGCGAGGTCGGGCAGGTGGCGGCGTCTCTGCTCGTCGGTGCCGTGGCGGGCGATCATCCAGCAGGCGATCGAGTGGGAGCCCAGGATGCCCGCGACGCCCATCCAGCCGCGCGCGATCTCCTCGAAGACGAGCGCGAAGGAGACCATGTCGGCGCCCAGGCCGCCGTACTCCTCGGGCACGGACAGGCCGAACAGTCCCATCCGCCGCATCGTGCCGACGATCTCCGTGGGATAGCGGCCGGAGTGCTCCCACTCGGTCGCGACCGGCACGATCTCCTTGTCCACGAACGCCCGGAGCGTCTCCCGGAAGGCCCGCTGCTCGTCGGTCAGCTCGAAGTCCATCTGCCGCTCCTCCGTCAGCGCCGCGCGGGGGCGGATCCGCGCACGGCTCCGCCGATCACGCTAGTGATCCGCCGTTTTCCGGGTCAACGTCAGGGCCGACGTACCCGGCGTGCGGCGGGGGCTCAGCGCCTGGACAGCGCGGAGACGACGTCCACGATGCGCGCGGCCCGCTCGACCTCGGCGCGGTGGAAGCCGGGGCCCTCGGAGCGGGCGACCACCACGTGCATGTCGTGGGCGGCGACCGGCAGCAGCATGAGCCGCAGCTTCTCGGAGACGCGCGTGGTGGCGCGCAGGGGCGGCTCGTCCAGGTCGAACACGGCGGGCGCGGACAGGCTGGCGTGCCGCACCTCGCCGCCGGCCAGTGCCAGCGACCACTCGGCCCAGCACAGCGCGGGCAGCGCGTCCACCAGCGTCGGGAAGGCCCGCCCGGGGTCGGCGGCGACGTGCATGAGCAGGTCGTAGTCGGGCGCCGAGCCCGGCACCTCCCTGGTGGCCCAGACGCCCTCGATGCGGACGCCGGGCACCGCCGACAGCCGGTCGCGGACCTCGTCGGTCGTGGCGGCGCCCGGCCAGGAGACGGTGAAGTCGTCCACGGCCCGGCCGGACTCGCGTTCGAGCACGGTGACCTGCAGAATGTCGGCGCCCAGCGCGCCGAGCGCCCGGGCGACCTGGCCGAGCCCGCCCGGCCGGTCCGGCAGCGACACCCTCAGTCGCAACAGCATCGGCGCCCTCCTTTCGAGGGCTCCCACAGTGCCGCCACAACGTTTCGAGAATGTTTTAGGCATATGTCGCGCATGCTGCGGTTATATCCCAATATTTGATCGCGCAGCAGGTCCGTCACAGAGCCTTTGCCGCCTGCGGCCTGCGCCTTTCCGCGCAGGCCCGGCGACCCAGGCCACGGTCAGGCGAAGACGTCCTGCTGGTAGCGCCCCTGCTCCTCCAGGGACGCCAGCCACGCCTCCCCGTCGCCGCCCGTGCGGTCCCGGTGGATCGCGGCGAGCGCCGCGCGGACCGCAGGGGCCATGCGCAGCCCGTCGCCGCACACGTACACGTGCGCGCCGGCCTCCAGCAGCTCCCCGACGCGGTCCGCCTCGGCGGCCACCGCGTCCTGGACGAACCGGTACGGGTGCCCCGGCACGGCCGAGAACGCCTCGTGCACCCGGACGTGCGGCGCCTCGGCCCAGCGCGCCAGCTCCTCCCGGTACAGGAAGTCGTGCCCGGGGTGGCGGCACCCGGTGAACACCTCGACCGGCCCGCCCGCCCCGCTCAGCGCGCGCTCCTCCAGGAACCCGCGCAGGGGCGCGAACCCGGTGCCCGGCCCCACCAGGATCACCGGCGTCTCGGGGTCGTCCGGCAGCCGGAACGGCGGCGCGGGCACCCGGACGTAGCCGTAGAACGTCTCGCCGGGGGCGAGGGCCGCCAGGTAGGCCGAGCACATGCCCTGGTAGCGCCCGCTGCCGGACCAGGCCGGACCCTCGACGAGCCCGACGGTGATCCGCACCCGGCCCGGCTCGGCCAGCGGCGAGGACGACACCGAGTAGTAGCGCGGCCTGATCGGGCCGGCCATCTCCAGGAACGCCGCCAGCGGCAGTTCGACGGCCGGGAACCGCTCCAGCAGCGCGAGCGGCGACACCCGCTTGGCGAGGATCTCGTCGGCGTAGTCCGCGGACAGGGCGGCGAGCTGCTGCCGGGTCCACGGGCAGCCGGTGTGGGCGGCCAGCGCCTCCAGGTCGGCGCGGGTGGCGACCTCCTGCAGCTCGGCGAACTCGGTCAGCAGCAGCCCGGCCGTGACGGGCCGGTCCACCGGCAGGTGCGTGCCGCCCCGGGCACGCAGCCGGACGACCTGCTCGCGCGGCACGCGCAGGCAGCGCAGCGCCCACTCAACCAGCTCGGGGTCGTTCTTGGCGAAGACGGCCAGGTGGTCGCCGGCGGAGTAGGTGACGCCCTCGGGCAGCTCGGCCACGATCGAGCGGACCCCGGGCCGCGGCGCCTCGACGGAGAAGTCCCAGAGCCCTGACGGGTCGTGGGTCAGCTCCTCGCTGGACACGACGGTCAGCGGGAAGGCGCGCTCGGAGACGACGGCGGGCCGCACCTCGGCCTCGGTCAGCACCTCCACCTCGTAGCGGGGGCCGGCGTCGGCGGCCGAGGCGCTGTACTCCTCGGCGAGGGCCGCCCACAGCTTCGCGGTCCAGGCGGACACGTCGCCGTCGAAGTCGCCGTCCGCGTCGGCCTCGCCCCGCTCGACCAGCGGGACGGCGCCGGCGGCGGTCAGCTTGTCGTACGCGCGGCGCGGGAAGTCCTGGTACGTGGGCCACTGGGTGTTGCCGCAGCCGAGGACGGCCAGCCGCACCCCGGACAGGTCGGGCAGGGTGTCCAGGGCGTCGAAGCGCTGGGCGTTGTCGGGGGCCTTGCCGTTGTAGGAGGAGGCGACGACGACGAGCAGGCCCTCGCGGGGCGGTTCGAGGTCGTCGAGCGTGGTGAGCGTGGTGGCGAACCCGGACCGGCCGGCCCGCTCGGCGAAGCGCTCCGCGATGTCGGAGGCGGTGCCGAGGTTGGAGCCGTAGGCGACGGTGAGCGGCACGCCGGTCACCGCGATCTCCTGCCCGTCCCCCTGCTCCTCGCTCTGCGTGACCGCGGCGGCGGTGAAGCGCTCGTGCGGGCGCCGCTCGCGCACCTGGAGGGTGAAGCCCTCCGGCTTGAGGGTGAGCGTCTGCTTGATCTGCATCCGGTACGCCGAGGGGTCGGAGAGCGCGAAGCGACGCAGCAGCATCGCCAGCGTCAGCCGGGCCTCGGTGAGCGCGAACTGCCGGCCGATGCAGGCCCGTTCGCCGTTGCCGAACGGCTTGTAGCCGGCCGGGTGCTGCTCCTGCTTGCGCTCGGGCAGCCAGCGGTCGATGTCGAACTCCTCGGGCCGCTCCCACGCCTTCGGGTGGCGGTGCAACGCGGGCAGCACGATCACGGCCGGCGTGCCCGCGGGGAAGGGGTAGCCGCCGACCGTGGTGTCCTCCAGGGCGGTGACGGCGAAGGCGGGGATCGGCGACCAGGTGCGCAGCGTCTCGTCGAGGACGCGCGGGATCACGTCCAGCTTCATGATCGTCTCGTACGTGGGCGGCTCGTCGCCGGGCAGCAGCCGGTCCACCTCGTCGTAGGCCTGGGCCAGGGTGTGGGGGTGGCGCAGCAGGTTGTACAGCGCGAAGGAGAGCAGGCCGCTGGTCGTCTCGTGGCCGGCGATGAGGAAGGTGAGGACCTGGTCGCGGATGTTGGCGTCGGGCAGGCGCTCGCCGGTGAGCGGGTCGGAGGCCTCCAGCATCAGCCCGAGCAGGTCCTTGGCCCCGCCGGACGGCTCGGCCCGGCGCCGCCTGATGACGTCGTCCACCAGCTCCCGCATGGTGGCGATGTCCTGGCGGTAGGTCTCCTCGCTCCTGCGCTTGAGCTTGGTGACCACGGGGAGCTGCTGGTTGCGGACCATGGCCTCGGTCAGCGCGCCGCCCATGGCCTTGAGGAAGGGGTGCAACTCGGGCGAGCGGAACGACTCGAAGCGGTAGCCGAAGCCGGTCAGGGAGATGACGTCGAGGGTGAGCCGGGTCATGTCGTCCGACACGGGCAGGTCCTCGCCCTGGCGGGCGGCCCAGGAGGCGGTCAGCCGCTCGGCGATCTCCAGCATCTGCGGGTAGTACGCCTTCATCGAGCGCTGGCTGAAGGCCGGCATGAGGATGCGGTGCGCCTGGCCCCAGACCGGTTCGTCCAGCTCGGCGGTGAACAGCCCGTCGCCGGAGAAGTCGCGCACGATCGACAGGGGCGGCTCGATCCGCTTGCGGAAGCGCGTCTCGTCGCACAGCTCGGCCACCATGTCGGGGTCGTAGACGAAGACCACCTTGCGGCCGAGGAGGTCGAGTTGGAACAGGCCCTCGTCGTACCTGCCGGCGAGCTCCGTGAAGTGCGCCATGGGCGAGTGCGCCGGGATCTGCAGGGTGTTGCCGAGGATCGGCAAACCGGACGGAGAGGGGATCTGCTTCATGAACGCTCCCTGGTATCGCCTCTCGAGCAGCCATAACGATGGCCCGTACGTAGCCATACACCGTATGGCTATCGCTAGCATACGCTGTATGGCTGTCAGTGCGCGCAGGGGTGCCCCCCTGACTCCCGAGGAGATCCACTCGACGGCGCTGCGGCTGGTGGAGGAGGGCGGCGTCGAGGCGCTGTCGATGCGCAAGCTCGCCGCGGTCCTCGACGTCAACCCCATGTCGCTCTACCACCACGTCGCCAACAAGACGGCGCTGATCAGCCAGATCTGCCAGACCATGGCCGGGCGCCTGGCGCTGCCCGACAAGCCGGGGTCGCCGTGGCAGGAGCGGCTGCGCGACCTCGCCCACGCCTACCGGCGGATGGTCCATCGGTATCCGTCGCTGTGGGCGTACATCCACACCCACCCGGAGACCGTCGCCGACCACCAGGGCGGGATCTGGGACGTGTTGTTCCCGATCCTGGCCGACGCGGGCGTTCCGGAGGAGGAGCGGACGACCACGGCCGACGTGCTCCACGGGTTCGTGGCGGGGCTGGTGGTGACCGAGCGCCAGGGCCACCTCGGCCGCGACGACCCGGCGCAGGCGGACCGCGTCTACGAGACGGCCATCGACATGATCATCCGCGGTCTCCCCCGGCCCTGACCGTCAGGGCTGGTAGGCGCCCGCCGACGGCGGCGAGGACAGCGGCCTGCCCGCGATGTCGGAGGTCAGGGCCGTGCCGCCGAACCAGGCCGCCGACAGCGGCAGCCCGTTGCGCAGCGCCGGGGAGCCCGGGCGCAGCCGCAGGTCGGTGCGCGAGACGAAGCGCGGGTCCGTCATGGCGGTCCTCGGGCCGGGCCGGAAGCGGGCCGAGCGGGCCTTGTAGACACCGCCCGCCTCGTCGGCGCCCCTGCCGTCCTCGTAGCCGGCCTGCCCGCCGACCTCGACGGCGTTGTTGCGCAGCCGCAGGACCGCCGGCGAGCAGCCGCCGTGGCAGGTCCAGCCGACCGTGCGCCGCCCGGTCAGGTACACCGAGTTGTGCACCGCGATCGTGCCCAGCACCGGCCCCACCACGTGCCGCGGGCCGCGGGTGACGAGGAACGAGCTCTGCCGCAGCGACGAGGTGACGACGTTGAAGGCGAACACGTTGCCCGTGGCGGTGCTGCCCTTCGTCGCCCCCAGCTCGGTGAACGTCTCGTTGTCGTGGGCGCGGTTGTAGGTGACGAGGTTGCGGTCGCCGTCGAAGACCTCGACGGCCGCGCCGTCGCGGCCGTAGTCGCGGCTCGCCGCGTCACTGCCGGTGATCGTGTTGCGGGTGACGAGGTTGTCGTCGCCGTTGAGCAGGACGCCGAACGCCCCGGAGTCGTTGTCGGGGGCGTCGTCGTTGACGCTCATCTTGTCGTTGTCGGCGAGGACGCTGTCGCGCACGACGTTGCGCGAGCCGGTCGGGGTGATCCAGACGCCGGCGACGTTGTGGTCGGCCCGCACCCCTGCCAGGTGGTTGCCGTCGCCGCCGACCTCGAAGCCGGCCCACAGGCACCCGGAGGCGCGCAGGCCGCTGACGCGCCAGTGGTCGCCGCTGACGACCACGCAGTTGCCCTCCTCGCCGCTGATCGTGGCGAGCGGGCCCTTGCCGTACGGCTGGACGACGATGGGCCGGGCGGCCGTGCCGTTGGCGGACAGGGTGAGGGTGCCGGTCCACCGGCTGCCGCGCTTGAGGCTGACCGCGTCGCCGGGCTTCAGGTCGGCGGCGTTGACCTTGTCGAGCGAGCGCCACGGGGCGGTGGCGCTGGTGCCGGCGGCCGAGTCGTCGCCCTTCCGCGAGTCGACGTAGTACGTCGTGCCGGCGCTGTGCGTCGTTCCCGCGCTGTGCGTCGTTCCCGCGCCGAACGGAAGCAGGGACGACGTCAGGACAGCCGCTGACAGAAGGTTCACGCTCACCACGCCCGGTCATCAAGTTGAACGCTCAAGGAGGCAGGGCGTTAACGTATCGGCTCACCGCGCCAGACGCCAGATCCTCAGCGCGGGTCCGTCGCCCGGGATCACGTTCGTGTCCGAAGCGTTGTGGACCGGGGTCGCCGGACCGGGCAGCGGCAGCGGCGCTCCGGGGGCGCGGCGGGCGCTCACGAGCAGCGTCTCGGCCTCGCACTCGCGGGCGAACACCAGATGGTCGGCGTCGGCGTGCAGCCAGCGCAGGCCGCCGTGCCGCAGCGCCGGCTCGGCGCGGCGCAGCCCGAACAGCTCCCGGTAGGCCGCGAGGGTGGCGAGGTCCTGGTCGGCCGGGCGGTCCCACGGCATGGGGGTGCGCGCGTGCTCGCCGTTCACGCCGGTGAGGCCGAACTCGCTGCCCGCGAACACCATCGGCGTGCCCGGCAGCGTGGCCTGCAGGCCCAGCGCCACCAGGTGGAGGGCGCGCGAGCCGGTCACGGTGCGGATGCGCGGCGTGTCGTGGGAGTCGAGGAGCTGCCACGAGTGGACGAGCGAGCGCCACGACATGCGCGCGGCGAACGTCCGGACCGTGGCCAGGGCGGCCGTGCCGTCGCGGGCCGGCACCCCGCCGGGGACGCCGAGGAACTGCGGCAGGTCGAGCCCGGGGCCGCGCAGCCAGGTCCAGACGGGGCGGGTGAAGCCGCCGTAGTTCATGGTGCCGTGCCAGCCGCCGCGGTCGAGGTCGCCGGTGGCGTCGTGGGAGTGCTCGGCGACGAGCGCCACCTCCGGCCCCAGCTCGCGCCGCAGCAGCGCCGCGACCTCGTGCGTGAGGTCGTCCGCGCCGCGGCGCCCGGTCATGTTGGCCACGTCCACGCGCCATCCGTCGAGCGGCCCCAGCCACCGCTTGAGGACGGCCGGCACGCGGGAGCGCACCAGGTCGCTGCGCCAGTTGAGCTTCGGCAGCGTCTTGACCCCGAACCACGCCTCGTAGTCGCCGGTGTCGGGGTCGAAGAAGAACATCTCGCGCTCGGGGGCGTTCACGTCGGACACGGCGGCGGTGAACCACGGGTGGGTGTCGCCGCAGTGGTTGGTGGTGATGTCGCCGAGCAGCCGCATGCCGCGCGCGTGCAGCGCGTCCGCGAGCCGCCGCAGCGCCTCCTCGCCGCCGAGCAGCGGGTCGATCCGGTCGAACGCGGCGGCGTTGTAGCGGTGGTTGGAGCGGGCCGGGAAGATCGGCGTGAGGTAGACGGTGTCGACGCCGAGGGCCTGGACGTGGTCCAGGTGGCGGACGACGCCGTCGAGGTCGCCGCCGTAGAACTGCTGCGAGGTGCCGGGGCCGCTCGGGATGACCGGGTCGCGGTCCCAGTCGCGCGGCAGCGCCCAGTCGGGCAGCGGCCGGGACGCGCCGGAGCGGCCGAAGCGGTCGGGGAAGATCTGGTAGACGATCGCGTCGGCCATCCAGGCCGGCGGCGCGTCGTGGGCGACGAGCCGGAAGTCGGTGTCGTCGGTCACGTCGTGTCCGGCGAGGCCGCCGGCGGTCAGCCACACCTGGCCGCGCGCGGTGAGCAGCAGGAACCGGTAGCGGGTCACCGGATTGACGGCGGTGATCTCGGCGTGCCACCACACGTCGTCGGGGCCGTACCCGGTGACGTGCGAGGACGTCCTGAGCTCGTCCACGGCGGCCTCGGTGTAGCGGGGCTCGCCGTCCTCCACCGTGCGGACGTGCACGGCGGTGACGCCGGCGGCGCGCGGCGCGCGCAGCCGGACCGTCACCCGCGAGCCGAGCGACGGCGCGAGGTCGGACACGTAGAGCGCGGAGCCGTCGTGGTGCGGCTCCCCGGCGAACAGCAGCATGCGCCTATCCCTTCACGGCCCCGGCGGTCAGGCCGGAGACGATGAACTTCTGCAGCCAGAGGAACACGCCGACCGTCGGGATCGCGGTGATCAGCGTGCCGGCGGCGAACATGCCGAAGTTGGCGTTGCGCTGGTCACCGGCGATCATGCCGAACATGCCGACGGCGAGCGTCTTGCTCTCCGGGTCGCGCAGGAACACGCTGGCCATGATGAACTCGCTCATGATGCCGATGAACGCGAGCAGCCCGGTCACCGCCAGGATCGGGGTGACCAGCGGCAGGATCACCCGCCAGAAGATCTGCGCGTGGGTGGCGCCGTCCACGGTGGCCGCCTCGTCCAGCTCCTTCGGCACGGTGTCGAGGAAGCCCTTCATCAGCCACGTGTTCGCGCCCAGCGCCCCGCCCAGGTAGAGCAGCAGGAGGCCCCACACGGTGTCGAAGCCGATCGCCGGGTACAGCTCGGTGACCCGCGTGAAGATCATGAAGATCGTCACGATGGCCAGGAACTGCGGGAACATCTGGATGAGCAGCAGCGCCAGCAGTCCCACCCGGCGCCCTCGGAAACGCATCCGGCTGAAGGCGTAGGCGGCCATCATCGACAGCAGCAGGCTGGCGAACGAGGCGGCCAGCGCGATGAACACCGAGTTGAGGAACCAGCGGGCGAACGGGTAGCGGTCGTTGCTGAACAGGTCGGCGAAGTTGCCGAGGCTGGCCCCGTGCGGCACGAGGTCGGTGGAGGCGAGCGTGCCGAGCGGGTTGATCGCCGCCGATACCACGAAGAGGATCGGCACCAGGGCGAACACGCACATCAGCAGCACGAAGCCGTGCCGGAGCGCGAGCTTCACGCGTAGACCTCCTCCTGCTTGCGGGTGCGGCGGAAGGCCACCGCCGAGATGACGGCCACGAGGGCGAAGATGAACACCGAGATCGCCGCCGCGAAGCCGAACTGCGCGCCGCCCGCGCCGAAGGCCAGGCGGAAGGTGTAGGTGATGAGCAGGTCGGTCGCGCCCACCTGCGGGCTCTCGGCCGGGAACGGGCCGCCCTCGCTGGTGAGCTGGATGGCGTTGAAGTTGTTGAAGTTGAACGCGAACGACGAGATCAGCAACGGCGTGAGCGCCACCAGCAGCAGCGGCAGCGTCACCTTGCGGAACCCGTACCAGGGCGAGGCGCCGTCGATGGAGGCCGCCTCGGTCAGCTCGCGCGGGATCGCCTGGAGCGCGCCGGTCGTGACGAGGAACATGTACGGGAAGCCGAGCCAGAGGTTGACCAGGATGACCGCGGCGCGGGCGGTGCCGCTCTGGCCGAGCCAGTCGACGTTCGTCCCGAAAAGCTGGTTGATCAGGCCGAAGTCGCGGTTGAACATGTCGCGCCACACCAGCAGCATGGCGAAGGACGGCATCGCGTACGGCAGGATCAGCGCGATCCGGTAGATCTTGGTGCCGCGCATGCGGGGGTGGTGCAGGGCCAGGGCCACGGCCATGCCGAGCACGAACGTGCCGCCGGCCGAGGCCAGCGCGAACACCAGGTTCCAGCCGAAGACGCCGAGGAAGTACCCGGAGATCGTCGGATCGGTGAGCACCCGGGTGAAGTTGCCGAACCCGACGTTCACCTGCCAGCCCTGCGCCAGGTGATCGCCCCGGGCGTTGACGAAGTAGCCGCGCGCCTCGTCGGCCTTCCAGGGGCCGCCCTCGCCGTTGACGCAGTCGCAGGCGGCGTCGTAGACGAGGGCGGCGCGGCCCTCGACGGCGCGGCTCAGCCCGTTGGCCTTGATCACCCCGCCGCTGGTCGGCACGGCCAGCTTGGAGATCTCCTGGCCGCGGGCGGCGGCCTCGGGCGCCTTGAGCACGGTGAAGCCGGGGGCCCGCAGGACCTTGCCCGTGACGCCGACCTGCGCCCCGGTCACCGGGGCGAGCCCCTGCCCGGACCCGGCCTGCACCTGCTTGGTCTTGGGGTCCACGAGCAGGAACACCAGCTCGCCGTCGCGCAGCGCCGCGGTCAGCGCGTACTCGGGCGAGCCGGGGGCCTGCCGGACGGAGCCGGTCTCGATGGCGCTGACGGCCGCCTGCTTGTCGCCGCGGTGCCCGTCGCCGAAGTTGGTGAACGCGGTGCTCACCGTGTACAGGACGGGGAAGACCTGGAAGGCGAGCAGGCAGACGGTGCCCGGGATGAGGTACTTCGCCGGGACGAAGCGCCGGGTCAGGTACAGGTAGGCGATGCCCGCGCTCGCCGCGCAGAGCAGCGTGAGCGACACCCACGACCCGTCGGCGACCAGCGGCGGGGCGGCGTAGAGCAGCAGCGCGGCGGCCACGGCCAGCACCGCGACCCTGCTCACCACGAACGCCGTGGTGACCTCCCGGCGCGGCCGCGGACCCCTGCGGGTGTCCGCGGCCGCGTGCGCGTCGTGCGCCATGGCGTCAGTTCTTGATCGAGGAGTCGATGGCCTTCTGCGCCGCCTCGGCGGACTTGGCGGGGTCGCCGCCCTTGACGACCGCGGCCTCGGCGATGCCGAACGGCTCCCAGATGGCCGCCATCTCGGGGATGGCCGGCATGGGGAAGCCGTTCTTGCCGGCCTCCATGAACTTGCCGGCGTCGGCGTCGGCCGCCTGGACCTCCTGGAGCGCCGCGGTCAGCGCCGGCGGGCGCGGGTCGGCCGCGTACAGGGCCTTGGCGACGTCCTTGTTGGTGACGTAGTTGGCGACGAACTCCTGCGCCAGCGCCTTGTTCTTGCCCTTGGCCGCGACGAAGAACGACTGCACGCCGACGAACGGGGTGGCCGGCTTGCCGCCCTTGAACGACGGGACGGGCGTGATGTCGTAGGGGAAGCCGCCCTTCTTCACATCGCCCATGGCCCACGGGCCGGAGATGAGGAAGGCGCACTTCTTGGCGGCGAAGGTGGCGATGTAGTTCTCGTTGGTGATGGAGGTCTTGAGCGCCCCCTCGCCCTTCTCGCCGAGCTCCTTGAGCCGGTCGAACGCCTTGACCGAGTCGGCCGAGCCGACCAGCACCTTCTTGGGGTCGGGGTCGCCCGTGGAGGTCGCGCCGAACAGGGCGCCGCCGCCGGAGGCGAAGATCGGGTAGACGTGGAAGGCGTCGCCCTTCTGGGCGACCGGCAGGCAGAGCACCTCCTTGACCTTGCCCGCCTCCTTGAGCGCCTTGCCCTTGGCGACGAGGTCCTCGATCGTGGCGGGGGCGTCGGGCGCGAGGTCGGTGTTGCGGATCAGCGCGATGTTCTCCACCGCGTACGGCGCGGCGTAGACCTGGCCGTTGAAGGTGACGGCCTTCATGGCGATCTCGGGGAAGGCGGCCTTCTGCTCCTCGGTGAGGTTGACCGGGTCGATGGCGCCGTTCTGCACGAGGTTGCCGATCCAGTCGTGCGCGCCGACCATGATGTCGGGGCCGCTGCCCTGCTGCGAGGCGGTCAGGAAGACCTGCTGGTTGTCCTTGCTGATCTCCTTCACCTCGACGGTCACACCGTTATCGGTGCCGAACTGCTCGGCGAAGGGCTTGAGGGCCTTGACCCGGTTGGGGTCTGCCCAGATCACGAGCTTGCCGCCCTGGGCGGCGGGCGCGGTGGCGCCGCTCGACCCGGTGGGCGCCGCCGAGGGCGCGGCCTTGTCGCCACCACCGCCGCAGGCCGTCACGGCGACCGCCAGTGCGGAAAGGGCCGCCAGATGTGCCGCCGCACCCATGGCTCGCTTGCGCATCGGACCTCCTGAGGTCACGGAGGGAGCGGCGACGCGGGGAGGCGCCGCCGCCGGTAGATCCCTTGGGCCGCCCCAGCGGCGGCTTGTGTTTCCGCGACGTTAGCGAGACTTTGCAAGAATTGGAAGAACTTGCAGAAAGCGTTACCTGATTCAGACCCGGCATGACCCCAGGTTGACCCGAGAACCAGGGCTATGACCGGCCCGAGGTGCGTCCATGCAAGTTTCCGCAACTTGCGCTTGACCGCTGCCGAGCGCACGGGTCATCCTGCATCGGAACGTGAACCACCCACGGGGGAAGAAGGACGACATGGCCACCTCGCCGCACCCGCTGCCCGGCACCCGGCCCGCCGCCGGGACGCTGCCCGGCGCCGCGACCAACGACGACTGGTGGCGCGACGCCGTCGTGTACCAGGTGTATCCGCGCAGCTTCGCCGACTCCGACGGCGACGGCATGGGCGACCTGCCCGGCGTGCGCGCCCGGCTCGGCTACCTCAGCGAGCTCGGGGTCGACGCCCTCTGGCTGAGCCCCTTCTACACCTCGCCGCAGGCCGACGCCGGCTACGACGTGGCCGACTACCGCGACGTGGACCCCATGTTCGGCACGCTGGCCGACTTCGACGCGCTGGTCGCCGACGCGCACGCGCTCGGCATCCGGGTCATCGTCGACCTGGTGCCCAACCACTCCTCCGACCGGCACCCCTGGTTCCAGGAGGCGCTGCGCGGCGAACACCGCGACCGTTACATCTTCCGCGACGCCCCCAACGACTGGGAGTCCGTCTTCGGCGGCCCCGCCTGGACCCGGACCCCGGACGGGCAGTGGTACCTCCATCTGTTCGCGCCCGAGCAGCCGGACCTCAACTGGGAGAACCCCGAGGTGCGCGCCGAGTTCCGCGACATCCTGCGCTTCTGGCTCGACCGGGGCGTCGACGGCTTCCGCGTCGACGTGGCCCACGGCATGATCAAGGACGCCGGGCTGCCGGACGTCGGGCCGAAGGAGGGCCGCCAGGTCGAGCTGCTCGGCGACGAGCGGGTGCCGTACTTCGACCAGGACGGCGTGCACGACATCTACCGCGAGTGGCGGCCGATCCTCGACTCCTACCCGGGCGGCCGGATGGCCGTGGCCGAGGCGTGGGTGGCCTCGCCCGAGCGGCTCGCCCGCTACGTGCAGCCCGACGAGCTGCACCAGGCGTTCTCGTTCGACTTCATGATGGCCGACTACCACGCCAAGTCGTTCCGCACGGTCATCGAGAAGTCGCTGGCCGAGGCCGAGCTGGTCGGCGCGCCCACCACGTGGGTGCTGTCCAACCACGACAAGCCGCGCCACGTCACCCGCCACGGCGGCCTGGCCCGCGCCCGCGCCGCCACGCTGCTCATGCTGGCGCTGCCCGGCTCCGCCTACCTCTACAACGGCGAGGAGCTGGGCCTGCCCGAGGTCCTCGACCTGCCCGACGAGCTGCGCCAGGACCCGGCGTTCAAGCGCAGCGGCGAGAGCCGCGACGGCTGCCGCGTGCCGCTGCCGTGGACCGCCGAGCCCGGCTGCGGCTGGCGCGAGCCCTGGCTGCCGATCCCCGAGGACTGGCGGGAGCTGTCGGCCGAGGCCCAGCAGGACGACCCCGGCTCGACGCTGAACCTCTACCGGGCGGCGCTGCGGCTGCGCAGGGAGCACCCGGCGCTGGGCGGCGGCACCCTGCGGTGGCTGGAGGTCCCCGCGCCGGAGCTGCGCGAGGACGTGCTGGCGCTGGAACGCTCCCCCGGGCTCGCCGTCGTGCTCAACACGGGCGAGGAGCCGGTGTCCCTGGCCGAGCTGGGGCTGTCCGGCGAGGTCCTGCTGTCGAGCGGCCCGCAGCCCGCCCCCGGGGCGGTGGCTCCCGACACCACGATCTGGCTCCAGCTCGACTCCGAGACCCGCTGACCGCACCGTCCCCGCTCGCCGGTCCTCCCTGATCACCGGTCGCCCTCGTTCCCGGGCGTCCTCGGCGTCGCGGGCGCGGACGCGGGGGCGGGGGCAGAGCGCGGGCGCGCGGGCGGCGCGGGGGTGGGCGGCGCGGGGGCGGGCGCGGGTGTGACGGGCGTTGGGTGAATCTTTCCCTGCACGCGACTAACGGCGAATGTCACGGTTAGTAACCTCGGGGCGTGTCCGGCATCTGGGCGCGCTCCCTACGCGGGCGTGTCACGCTCGTCACGACGCTGATCGCGGCGGTGCTGCTGATCCCGTTCGGGATCGGGGCGGTCACCGTGACGCGCGCCTGGGTCGCGGCGAGCGTGTCCCGCGACACCCGCAACGTCGCCGAGCGGATCGCCACCGAGACCCACGCCGGGGCGTTGTGGCGGGGCGGCCGGATCCCGGTGCTCGACCCCACCGTGCCGCTCATCCAGATCGTCAACCCCCACGGCACGGTCAGCGCGGCCAGTGACGGGGCCGCCGCCATGCCCCGCCTGAGCGACCTGTGGCCGGCCCCCGACGACCGCGTCATCACCGCACGGCCGTGTGTGTCGCGGATGTGCCTGTACCTGACCGCCGTCCGCGTGTCCCTCGAACCGGACTCCAGCGTCGTGTACGCCGGGCGCCGCGCCCCCGCCGTGCTGAACGACCACACCCTGGAGACGGTGGCCGCGATCGAGATCGCGATCCTCATCGGCATCACCGGCTGGGCCACCTGGATGATCATGGGGCGGGCGCTGCGGCCGGTGGCGGCCATGCGCGCCCAGCTCGACGAGATCAACGCCAGCGACCTGAGCCGCCGCGTGGCACAGCCGGCCGGGGACGACGAGCTGTCCGGGCTGGCCGCCTCCATCAACGGGACGCTCGCCCGCCTGGAGCGCTCGTCCCGCCAGCAGCGCCAGTTCGCCTCCGACGCCTCCCACGAGCTGCGCACCCCCATCGCCGGGCTGCGCGCCCAGCTGGAGAGCGCCCAGCTCTACCCGGACGACACCGACCTCGAGGCCCTCGTCACCAGCGCGCTGCGCGACACCGACCGGCTGGAGGCGATCATCACCGACCTCCTCCTGCTGGCCCGGATCGGCTCGCGCGTGGACGACGCGGCGAAGGAGTGGCTGGACCTCGGGGAGATGGTCCGCGAGGAGCTGTCCGTCCGCAAGGACCGGGTCCCGATCCGGCTGGCGGTCGAGGACGGCGTGCTCGTCCAGGGCGTACGGCTCCAGCTCGCCCGGGTGCTGACGAACCTGCTCGACAACGCCGAACGGCACGCCGACCGGTACGTCAGGGTGTCGGTGGGATGCGAGGACGGCACCGCCGTGCTGGCCGTGGAGAACGACGGCGCGGAGATCGCCGAGGAGGACCGCGAGCGGATCTTCGAGCGGTTCACCCGGCTGGACGCGGCGCGCAGCCGCGACGCCGGCGGCACCGGGCTTGGCCTCGCGATCGCGCGGGACGTGGCGGTGGCCCACGGCGGCGAGCTGACCGTCGAGGACTGCCAGGGCGGCGCCCGCTTCGTGCTGCGCCTTCCGTCGGCGGCCCTGGCGGAGTGAGAGCAGCCGAAAAGCCCGTGACATCAGGGGATCGAGTGGCCTCCACTCCCTCATATCCGGAATCATGGACGCCATGATGGAGCAGGCGCCGGTGGGCATCGATCCGCACGTTCCCAACGCGGCGCGGATGTACGACTACTTCCTCGGCGGTAAGGACAATTTCCAGGCCGACAGGGACCTGGCGGAGATGGTGCTCAAGGTGATGCCCGACATCCGGGTCGGCACCCAGGAGAACCGCGCCCTGATCGGCCGGGTGGTGAAGCACCTGTGCGACCAGGGGATCACCCAGTTCCTGGACCTCGGGTCGGGGCTGCCCGCGCGGGAGAACGTGCACGAGGCCGCCCTGCGGCACGTCCCCGACGCCCGCGTGGTCTACGTGGACAACGACCCGGTGGTGGCCACCCACGGGCGGGCGCTGCTGGCCGCGCCGGACCGGGTGGCGATGGTGCAGGCCGACGCGCGGCGGCCGGAGGAGGTCCTGAACCACCCCTCGGTGCGCGCTCTGATCGACTTCGAGCGGCCCGTGGCGCTGCTCATGATGTTCTTCCTGCACCTGGTGCCGGACGAGGACGACCCGCAGGGGTTCGTGGCCCGCTACCGTGAGGCGCTGGCGCCGGGCAGCTACCTCGCGATCTCGCACGTGGGCAGCGACAGCGCGCCGGAGCAGGTGCGCCGGGTCAGCGACTTCTACCAGCAGGCCAACGCGCCGTTCTGCCCGCGTCCCGGGGCGGAGATCGCCGCGTTCTTCGGCGACTTCGAGCTCATCCCGCCCGGTCTGGCGACCGGGCTGGGCGAGGAGACCGGCTGGCCGTTCATCGACCCGGCCAGCCCTCCCCTGATCGACGAGGAGATCGCCCGCATGGGGTACGCGGGCATCGGCCGCAAGCCGGCCTGACCCGGGCGAGGCCGGGCGCCCACGGCGGGCGCCCGGCCGGTGCGGTCCACCGGGGTCAGACCGGCGACATCTCCCGGTCGGCCGGGGCCGCCGGCGGCTCCGGCGCCCGCTCGTCCTCGTCCAGCAGCGTCGCCTCGTCGAACGGGTCGTGCCCGGCCAGCACCCGCAGCGCCCGCTCCCGGTCGAACCCGCCGGTCCACGTGCCGACCAGCACGGTCGCCACGGCGTTGCCGGCGAAGTTGGTCAGCGCCCGCGCCTCGGACATGAACCGGTCGATGCCGACGATGAGGCCCACGCCGTCCACCAGCTCGGGGCGGTGCGACTGGAGCCCGCCCGCCAGCGTGGCGAGCCCGGCCCCGGTCACCCCGGCCGCGCCCTTCGAGGCGATCATCATGAACAGCAGCAGCCCGAGCTGCTCGCCGAACTGCAGCGGGTCGCCCGTCGCCGAGGCGATGAACAGCGTGGCCATGGTCAGGTAGATGGCGGTGCCGTCGAGGTTGAAGGAGTAGCCGGTCGGCACGGTGATGCCGGCCACGGTGCGGCTGACGCCCATGTGCTCCATCTTGGCGATGAGCCGCGGCAGCGCCGACTCCGACGACGAGGTGGACAGGATGAGCAGGAACTCCCGGCCCAGGTAGCGCAGCAGCGACCACAGGTTGATCCGGGCGACCAGCCACAGCAGCGCGCCGAGCACGACGCCGACGAACAGGGCGCAGGTGATGTAGAAGGCGGCCATGATCACGGCCAGGCTCTTGAGCGCGTCCAGGCCGGTGGCGCCGACGACGGCCGCGATCGCGCCGAACGCGCCGACCGGCGCCGCCCACATGATCATGGCGAGGATGCGGAACACCAGCCGCTGGATGTGGCCGATGGCGGTGAGGATGGGCGCGCCCTTGGGCCCCATCGCCTGGAGGGCGAAGCCGGTGAGCAGCGCCACGAGCAGCGTCTGGAGCACCTGGCCCTCGGTGAACGCCGACACGAGCGTGGTCGGGACGATGCCGAGCAGGAAGTCGACCGTGTTCGTCGCCTCCCCCTTGGCCGCCTCGGCCGCCGCCGCCTCCTTGGCGGCGGCGGTCAGGTGCAGGCCGCTGCCCGGGTCGATGAGGTTGCCGACCACCAGGCCGATGACCAGGGCTACAGTCGACATGACGAGGAAGTAACCGAGCGCGAGCCCGCCGACCTTGCCCACGCTGGCGGCCTTGGTGACGGAGCCGACGCCGAGCACGATCGTGCAGAAGATGATCGGGCTGATCATCATCTTGATCAGCGCCACGAATCCCGTGCCGAGAGGCTTGAGCGCCTGGCCCACGTCCGGCCAGACGAATCCGACAACGATTCCGGCGAGCACGGCCACGATGACGGCCAGATAGAGGTAGCGGGTGCGGTCACGCATGGGGGGCTCTCCAAGCGTTGTGGGCGACTGTTCTCACTGCGTGACTATGCGGGCCGTGGTGATCCACGTCACCATTGCGTAAGTTTCGTTCACCGGATCCGCGACGGACGAGGTGATGAGTGACGAGGTGGTCCGGATGCGACGGTGGAGCCTGGCGGGGCAGATGCTGCTCCTGCAGCTGGTCGTGATCGCCGTGGCCGTGGCGGGCGGCGCCGTGCTGGAGTCGGTGCTGGCGCGCGAGGTGGTGAGCGGGCAGGCCGCCGCCACCTCCAAGGCCGTGGCGCTCAGCGTCGCGGCCTCCCCCGACGTGCGGGCGGCCCTGGCCGGCCCCTCGCCGACCACCCGGCTCCAGCCGTACGCCGAACGGGTGCGCCTGGACACCGGCGTCGACTTCGTCACCATCATGAAGCCGGACGGCACCCGCTACACCCATCCCAACCCGGCCGAGATCGGGCGGCGCTTCCTCGGCCACACCGAGCCGGCGCTGCGCGGTCACCCGTTCACCGAGACCTACACCGGCACGCTCGGCCCGTCGGTGCGCGCCGTCGTGCCGGTCCGCGTCGGCGGCTCCGTCACGGCGCTGGTCAGCGTGGGCATCAAGATGGAGAAGGTCAGCGCCGAGCTGGTCGTGATCCTGGTGTGGACGGGCCTCATCACCGCGCTCGCCCTCGGGCTGGGCGCCGGCGGCACCTGGCTGGTCACCTCGCGGCTGCGCCGCCAGACCCACGGGCTCGGGCCGCTGGAGCTGAGCCGCATCCACGAGCACCACGACGCCGTGCTGCACGCCGTACGGGAGGGGCTGCTGCTGGTCGGCAAGGACGGCACGCTGACGCTCTGCAACGACGCGGCCCGCCACCTGCTGAACCTGCCGGAGGACGCCGAGGGGCGGCACGTGGCCGACCTCGGCCTCGGGGACGTGCTGACCGCGCGGGAGGAGCGCGTCCACCTGGTCGGTGAGCGCGTGCTCGCGGTCAACAGCGCGGCCAGCCGCCTCGGCACGGTCGTCACGGTGCGCGACCACACGGAGCTGCAGGCGCTGGCCGGGCAGCTCGACGCCGAGCGCGGCTTCGCCGAGGCGCTGCGGTCGGCCGCGCACGAGGCGGCCAACCGGCTGCACACCGTCATCACCCTGGTCGAGCTGGGCCGCACGGAGCAGGCGGTGGCGTTCGCCACCGCGGAGCTGCGGGCCGCGCAGGAGCTGACCGACCAGGTGATGGCCGCCGTGCGCGAGCCGGTGGTGGCGGCGCTGCTGCTCGGCAAGAGCTCGGAGGCGGCCGAGCGCGGCGCCGAGCTGGTCATCAGCCCGGACAGCGACCTGGACGACCCCGGCATCGACCCGCGGGAGCTGGTCACCATCCTCGGCAACCTCATCGACAACGCCATCGACGCGGCCACGCGGGTGGAGGTCTGCCTGCGCGCCGACGAGGGCGAGCTGCTGATCCGGGTGGCCGACGACGGGCCGGGGCTCACCTCCGCCGAGGCGTTCCGGCGCGGCTGGACGACCAAGGGCGACGGCCACGGGCTGGGCCTGGCGCTGGTGGGCCAGGCGGTGCGGCGGCTGGGCGGCGTGATCGACGTGGCGGGCTCGGTGTTCACCGTGCGGCTCCCGGTGCCGGAGCGGGTCCGATGATCACCGTGCTGGTCGTCGAGGACGAGGAGATCACGGCCGAGGCCCACCGCATCTACGTGGAGCGGGTGCCCGGCTTCCGGGTCGCCGGGGTGGCCCGCTCGGGCGGCGACGCGCTGCGCTTCCTGCGGCACACGCCGGTGGACCTCATCCTGCTCGACCTGTACCTGCCGGACATGCACGGGCTGGAGGTGTGCCGGGCCGTGCGGGCCGGCGGCCTGCTGTGCGACGTCATCGCGATCACCTCGGCGCGCGACCTGGCGATGGTGCGCTCGGCGGTGTCGCTGGGCGTCTCGCAGTACCTGCTCAAGCCGTTCGCGTTCGCGGCCCTGCGCGACAAGCTGACCCGTTACGCCGCCTTCCGCGGGGAGGCGGGCGAGATCGTCGGCCAGGGCGACGTGGACCGGGTGCTGGGCACGCTGCGCGGCACCGGCGGCGAGCTGCCCAAGGGCATGACGCAGGACACGCTCGACACGGTCGCGGCGGAGCTGCGCAACCGGCCCGAGGGCGTGTCGGCGCAGGCC
Source organism: Nonomuraea rhodomycinica (assembly GCF_013363995.1). Taxonomy (GTDB): domain Bacteria; phylum Actinomycetota; class Actinomycetes; order Streptosporangiales; family Streptosporangiaceae; genus Nonomuraea; species Nonomuraea rhodomycinica. The sequence continues at coordinate 727,044 of NZ_JABWGO010000001.1, forward strand.
GTGGGGACGGCGGCCGGGGTGTCCCGGGTGACGGCCCGCCGCTACCTGGAGTACCTGGTGGAGCGGGGCGTCGCGGTGCGCTTCCCCCAGTACGGCGGGGTCGGCCGTCCAGAGTTGCTCTACCGGATCCCCATGGAACGTTAATGACGCTGACGCTGGTCGTTCAATCCGGGCCTCTAGCTTCTGGGTGCATCCCACAGCACTGAGGAGACACCTTGCGAGTCCTGGCCGTAGTTCCCGCCCGCGGAGGTTCGGCGGGCGTCCCCCTGAAGAACCTCGCCACGGTCGGCGGGGTGCCGCTGGTGGCCCGCGCGGTGCGCGCCTGCCTGCGCGCCGAGCTGATCGACCAGGTCGTGGTCAGCACCGACCACGCCGGCATCGCGGAGACCGCCAGGCGGGCGGGGGCGCTCGTGGTCGACCGCCCGGAGGAGCTGAGCGGCGCCACCGCCTCCAGCGAGTCGGCGGTGCTGCACGCGCTGGACACGCTCGGCGCGGACCCCGAGGTGGTCGTGCTCGTGCAGTGCACCAGCGCCTTCATCGACCCGGCCGACCTGTCGGCCGCCGTGCGCAGGGTCCTGGACGGCGAGGCCGACTCGGTCGTGTCGGGGCTGCCGACGCACGAGTTCCTGTGGACGGCCGCCGGCGCCGGCGTCAACCACGACCCGGCGGTACGGCCGCGCCGGCAGGACCGCGAGCCGCAGTTCCGCGAGAACGGCGCGTTCTACGTCATGCGCGCCGCCGGCCTGCGCGAGCACGGCCACCGCTTCTTCGGCACCGTCGGCGTGCAGCCCGTCCCGGCCCGGCACGGCATCGAGATCGACGACCCCGAGGACCTGGAGCTGGTCCGGGCGCTGGCCCCGTTCGTGGACCAGCCGGAGCCGATCGACGTCGACGCCGTCATCACCGACTTCGACGGCGTCCACACCGACGACCGGGCCTACGTCGACTCCGAGGGCCGCGAGATGGTCCTCGTCAGCCGCTCCGACGGCATGGGCGTCGCGCTGCTGCGCCGGGCCGGGGTGAAGGTGCTCGTCATGTCCACCGAGCACAACCCGGTCGTCGCGGCGCGGGCCCGCAAGCTGGGCGTGCCCGTCCTGCAGGGGCTCGCCGACAAGCGGACCGTGCTGCGCGACTGGCTGGCCATCGAGGGCCTCGACCCGGCCCGCGTCGCCTACGTCGGCAACGACGTCAACGACCTCGGCCCGATGGCCGAGGTGGGCTGGCCCGTCGCGGTGCCGGACGCCAACCCGAAGGTGCGGGCCGCCGCCCGCGTCGTGCTGACCCGCGTCGGCGGGGCCGGCGCGGTGCGCGAGCTGTGCGACCGGGTGCTGGCCGCCCGCCCCGCCCCGGCCCCGGCCGTGCCCGTGACTCCGCTGGTCCCGGGCACGCCCGCCCCGTCGGCGGCGCCGACCCTGTCCTCCGCCGCCCCGGGCGGCCCCGTCCAGGCGCGGCCCAGGACCGCCCCGGCGCCGGTCGCCATCGGTGACGTGCTCGTCGGCGACGGCATGCCGGTGTACGTGATCGGCGAGATCGGCATCAACCACAACGGCGACCTGGACATCGCCCGCCGCCTCATCGACGTCGCCGCCGACGCCGGGTGCCAGGCGGTCAAGTTCCAGAAGCGCACCCCCGCGATCTGCGTGCCCGAGGAGCAGAAGGGCCAGATCCGGCAGACGCCGTGGGGCGAGATGACGTACCTGGAGTACAAGGAGCGCACCGAGTTCGGCCTCGACGAGTACCGGCAGATCGCCGAGTACTGCGACGAGCGGGGCCTGCACTGGTTCGCCTCGCCGTGGGACGTGCCCTCCGTGGAGTTCCTGGAGGAGATGGACGTCCTGGTGCACAAGGTCGCCTCGGCCGGCGTGGCCGACCACGAGCTGCTGCGCGCCCTGGCCGCCACCGGCAAGCCGGTCATCCTGTCCACGGGCATGTCGACGCTGACCGAGATCGACAAGGCCGTCGAGATCCTCGGCACCAGCAAGCTGATCATGATGCACGCCACCTCCACGTACCCGCTGCCGCCGGAGGAGGCGAACCTGCGCACGATCACCACGCTCAAGGACCGCTACGGCGTGCCGGTCGGCTACTCCGGCCACGAGCGCGGGCTGCAGATCTCGCTGGCCGCGGTGACGCTCGGCGCGGTCTGCGTGGAGCGGCACATCACGCTCGACCGCACCATGTGGGGCTCCGACCACGCCGCCTCGCTGGAGCCGTCCGGGCTGGAGCACCTGGTGCGCGACATCCGGATCATCGAGCAGGCCCTGGGCGACGGCGTCAAGCGGGTCTTCCCCGGCGAGGAGGCCCCGAAGGCCCGCCTGCGCCGCGTCACCGCCTGACCCGTCCCCCCTCGTCCTCGCAAGGAAAGACTTGATCACTCTCTCGGTCGTCGTGCCGGTGCGGGACGGCGAGCGCTTCATCGCCGACGCGCTCGCCTCCCTGCGCCGCAACGCCCGGCGCGACTTCGAGTTCATCGTGGTGGACGACGGGTCGGTGGACGCCACCGCCGACATCGTCGAGGACTTCCGCGGCGACCTGCCCGGCCTGTCCGTGATCCGCAACCCCGTGCCGCTGGGGCTCGCGGACGCGCGCAACGCCGGGCTGTCGGCCGCGTCGGGCCGGTACGTCACGTTCATGGACGGCGACGACTGGCTCGCCCCCGGCTACCTGGAACGGCTCGTCGCGGCGATCGACGGCCTCGGCTGCGACTTCGTGCGGGCCGACCACGTCCAGGCCGAGGGACGCAAACGGGTCGTGCACCGCGCTCCGCTGGCGCGGCGGGGCGTGGTGCTCGATCCCAGGAGCGCGATCCTGCCCGCGAACGTGCGCACCATGGTCGACTACCCGTACGCGTGGGCCGGGGTCTACCGCCGCTCGCTGCGGGACCTGCTGCACTTCCCCGGGTCGCTGCACACCGCCGAGGACCGGCCGTGGATCTGGCGGCTGCACCGCGAGGCGGCCACGTTCGCCGTGGTGTCGATCGCGGGCGTCTTCTACCGGAGGCAGGTGGCGGGGTCGCTGACGCAGGTCGGCGACGAGCGGCAGCTGCACTTCTTCGACGCCTTCGAGCTGGTCTTCAAGGACCTGGAGGAGGAGTTCCTGCCCAAGGCGGTGCGCAACTTCTGCGCGCTGCTCGCCCACCACCTGGAGCTGGCCGGCCGTTTCACGCCGCGGCTGCGGGCCCGCTTCGAGGAGCGCGGCGCGCAGGCGGTGCGGGCGCTGCCCGCCGGCCTGGTCGTGGACGCGGTCTCGCGGATGTCGCTCCAGCGGGAGACGGCGCTGCGGGCGCTGCTGCCGGACCTGCCCCCCAGCCCCCTCGTCCGGCCCCGCCGGGATCGGGAGGATTCATGACGACGCTCTGCTACGCCTCGACGCTGTTCGGGGCCATGTCGCTGGCCGCCGCGATCGACGACGGCCGTTTCGGCGACGGCCGCCGGGTGCTCATCGTGTCCACGAACGCGGCGATCCCCGAGATCGCCGTGCCGCTGGACCGGGCGCCCGGCTTCGCCGCGCTGCGCTCCCGCTTCGACGAGATCCACTCCTGGAACGAGCTCATCGCGCCGCTGCACCCGTCGGACTGGAAGGCCCGGGTGATCGAGGTGCCGATGATGGAGCGGCTGATCCGCGCCCATCTGGGGCTCGGCGAGGTGGCCGAGCTGGTGCTGGAGTCGATCGCGGTGCCGCCGGCCCGGACGATCGCCGGGCTGGTGCGCGACTGCCCGATCACCGTCTACTCCGACGGGCTGATGAGCCACGGCCCGACCCGCGACCCGTTGCCGGCCGAGATCTTCCGCCGGATCACCCGCCTGCTCCACCTGGACCTGGTGCCGGGGCTGGAGCCGCTGCTGCTGAGCGAGTACGGGGTTCCCGCCGAGGTGCTGCCGGACGCGGCGTTCCTGTCGGTGGTGCGGGAGGTGACGGCCACCGCGCCCGACATGATGGACGCGCGGGCGATGATCCTCGGGCAGTACCTGTCGGCGCTCGACATCGTCACGCCCGAGGAGGAGGCGGCGCTGCACGAGGCGATGCTGCGCGCGCTGGCCGCCCGGGGCCACGAGACGGTCGTGTTCAAGCCGCACCCGTCGGCGGGGCGCGCCCACGCCCGGCTGCTGCGCCCGGCGGCCGAGCGGCTCGGGGTGCGGCTGGTGGTGGCCGACGAGAGCACCCCGGCCGAGGCGTGCTTCGCGGCGCTGCGACCCGAGCTGGTCGTCGGCTGCTTCTCGACCGGGCTCGTCACGGCGCAGCGGTACTTCAGCCTGCCGGTCGCCTCGTACGGCACCGGCCTGGTGCTGGACCGGCTGGCCCCGTACGAGAACAGCAACCGCATCCCGGTCACGCTCGTGGACGCGCTGCTGCCCCGGCTGTCGGAGGACGGCTCGGTGACGGCGCCCCCGGCCGTGGACCTGCAGGCGCTGGTGCGGGCGGTGGGCTACTGCATGCAGGCCGAGGCGTACCCGGAGCTGCGGCCGTCGGGGATGACGTTCGACCCGCGCTACTTCAAGCGCAAGCGGCTGGAGACGCTGGGGCTGGCCGGGCGGCCGACGGCCCTGGCCCGGCTGCGCCGCAAACTCAGCGCCACCCGCTGACCCCCACCCGAGTCCCTTCCGACCCCTCCCCGTCTCGGCCTCGCCGCCTTCGTTCCGGAACGGCCTTCATGGGAGGGCCGGCCGGGTCGGGCGCCGGGGGGCGTGAGGTGAGACGCGGGCGGGTCAGCGTCCCAGCCGCGCACGAGAGGCGGCGCCGAGGTGTCCACCGCCCATGCGCCCCCCGACCACGGCCGCACGACGCCGGGCAAGGCGGCGGCGTATGCAGCACGTCGGATGACCGCGGCCCGCCGGGTGACCCACGACCGGCTCGGTTGACCGCGGTCCGTCAGGTGATGGCGCGCAGGTAGCGGCGGACGCGGCGTTTGGCGCGGTAGCCGTAGCGCAGCATGGTCGGCGGCACCTCCAGCCGCAGCCGGGCCCGGCGGCGGGCGGCGGCGTGCTCGGGACCGTCCAGCAGCGACCGGGCCGGCGTCCTTCGCCCGGCGGCCAGCCCCGCCAGCAGGCCCGTCCAGTCGTCGAGCTCCGCCGGGTGGAAGTAGTTGGCCGCGCACCACCGCGGGTCGGCGGTGCGGAAGTCGCCCTCCGCGAGGTCGTCGAGGGTCCCGAGCAGCCCGCTGCCCTCGAACACCAGGTTGATCATCTCGGCGCTGACCCCGAAGTCGGCGAGCACCAGCGACGGCACGCCCTGGGCGATGGCCTCCAGCGCGGCGGTCGAGCTGACCGTCACGAAGCCGGCGGCCCGCTCCAGGTGCTCCTGCATGGGCCCGGCCGCGAAGGCCAGCCTCCCGGGCTCCCCCAGCTCGCGCCAGAGTCGCTGGTAGGGGAGACGCTCGCGGTGGGTCTGCCGCTCGCCCTCGAAGGCGCGCACCTTGACCACCACGTCGAGGTCCGGCCGCAGCTCGGCGAGCCGCCCCAGCGCGAGCAGCACCCGCTCGCGCTCCTCCCGCCCGACCGGCACCTTGGCCTGGGTGGCGAACACCACGCGGTTCCCGCCGGACGCGGTCCGGCCGGGACGCAGGAACGGCAGCCGGGCCAGCCCGATCGCCCCTCCCCCGCCCAGCCGGGCGGCGATCTCCCCGAACTCGGCCACCTCCCGGCGGCTGTGCAGCACGAACAGGTCGCAGCCGCTGCGGAAGAGCCACGCCTTCTCGGTGGCGGGCACCGAGATGCCGGGCAGGCCGGTCACGAACACGGGCCGGGGCCGCAGCCCGTCCAGCACCTCGGCGACCAGCACGTCCACGACCGGGCCGGTGCAGGCGACGAGGATCACGTCCGGGCGGTCGCGCTCGGCCGCGCGCCGCAGCGCGCGGGCGGACAGCACGGGCGGCGCGGGACGGCCGCCCACGGCCGCGGCGATCTGCTGCGGTGAGGGCGCGATGGGCGTGCGCACCACCACGAGGTCGCTCTCGCAGCCGGCCGGCAGGTCGCCGAGCAGGCAGGCCGCCCATTTCAGGTACGAGTCGGAGTCGGCGACCGCCAGCACTCTCACCCGGTCACTCCTGTCAGATGCGAGCGCAGCGCCGGGGCGGCTCCGCTGGTCCACCAGTCGTCCGGCACGGCCACCGGCTCCACCGCGACGCCGCGCGGGCCGAGCAGCACCCGCAGCGAGGCGATGGCGGTGGAGGGCAGGCTGAGCACGCGCTGCCCGGCGCCGAGGCCGCGCAGGGTCAGCTCGGCCGGCGCTCCGCCGTCGTGCACGGTGATGCCGGGCCGTTCGCGGATGTGCGCGACGTCCACGGGGTCCTCGCGCCGGTGGGGGTAGTAGGCGAGCGGCTCCTCGCCGGCCAGGTCGGTCAGCCAGCGCAGGTAACGGTCGCGGCGCACGAGGCCGTTGCGCACCAGGGACGTGCCGAGCACGACGGTCCGCTCGGCCGGGCCGGGCTCGGTGGGCGGCTGCGAGCGCAGCCAGGCGAAGTCATGGCGTACCAGGTCGAACCCGGCGGCGCGGACGGCGCGGTCGAGGTCGTCGGGCACCGGCAGGGCGGTGAAGACGGTCACGCGCCCGGCGCGCAGCCGGATCGCGGCGGCCAGCCCCAGCAGCGTGCGCAGCCGTCCCGGATGGGCGCGGGCCCGCAGCAGCGGCCGTAACGGCCCCGCGGCCAGCAGCTCCAGCAGCCGCAGCGTGGCCAGGCCGTCGTCCACGACGACGAGCCGGCCGGGCCGGGAGGTGAGCCAGCGCAGTTGCACCTTGCCGGAGAAGGCGTCGCCGGCGACGTCGACGCGGCGCGGCATGTCCTCGGTGGGCTGGGCCAGTTCCAGGCCGTCGGGCAGCGCCAGGCGGCGCAGCTCGCGGCGGGTCGCCTTGAGGGCGCGCTGACCGGCGCGGGGCACGACGACGGTGGCGGGGCCGAGCAGCCCGGCATGGTGCGCCTCGACGGCGCAGAGCATCTGAAGGGGAGATTCCACCCAGGCCGACGCCCGTTCCGCCACCCCTGCTCTCCCCACTCCGGGCTCACCGGCCTCGCTGTTTCGGTGCTCTGACATCGAACGACGGGGTCACGGTAGTCCGGGTGCCTGACGGCGCGAAGAACGCGGCGTGAACAATGGAGGCCATGAACTCGCTCAATCTCACCACTGACGGCGTCACGATCCCCCAGCTGGGGTACGGCGTCTGGCAGGTTCCCGCCGACGAGGCCGAGCGGGCCGTCACGACGGCCTTCGAGGCCGGTTACCGGCATGTCGACACCGCGAAGATCTACGACAACGAGGAGGGGGTGGGCCGGGCGGTCCGCGCCTCCGGGCTGGCGCGCGAGGAGGTGTTCGTCACCACGAAGCTGTGGAACGACGACCACCGGCGCGCCGAGCAGGCCCTCGACGAGAGCCTGGCGCGGCTCGGGCTCGACCACGTCGACCTCTACCTCATCCACTGGCCGGCGCCGAAGCAGGACGCCTACGTCGGCGCCTGGCGGGCGATGGAGAAGGCGCACCGCGACGGCCGCGTACGGGCCATCGGTGTGTCGAACTTCACCGCCGAGGCGCTCACCCGGCTGATGGACGAGACCGGGGTCACGCCGTCGATCAACCAGATCGAGCTGCACCCGTGGCTCCAGCAGCACGAGCTGCGGGCCTTCCACGAGGCCAACGGCATCCTCACGGAGGCGTGGAGCCCGCTCGGCCAGGGCAAGGGCCTGCTGGAGGAGCCGGCGCTGGCGACGCTGGCCGCCAAGCACGGGCGCACCCCCGCCCAGATCGTGCTGCGCTGGCACCTCCAGCTCGGCAACGTGGTGATCCCCAAGTCGGTCACCCCCGCCCGCATCCGGGAGAACTTCGACGTGTTCGGCTTCGTCCTGGACGACGAGGACCTGGCAGCCATCGGGGCGCTCAACGCCAATCGCCGCCTTGGCCCCGATCCCGCCACCTTTGGGTAAAAAGCTATGATCCCTCGCCATGAGGGATCTGGCATGGGGCATCGCCGCCACCGGCGGCATCGCGCGGACCGTGGGCGCGGTCATCGCGGCGGAGCCCGGCATGCGGGTGGCCGCGGTCGGGTCGCGTGACCTCGGCCGCGCCGCCGCGCTGGCCGCGGAGCTCGGCGCCGAGTCGGCCCACGGCTCCTACGCGGAGCTGTGCGCCGACCCGGCGGTCGACGCGGTGTACGTGGCCACGCCCCACGCCCAGCACCTGGCGGTCGCCGAGGCGGCCATCGCGGCGGGCAAGGCCGTGCTGTGCGAGAAGCCGCTGGCCGCCTCGGTGGCCGACGCCGAGCGCATGGTGCGCCTGGCCCGCGAGGCCGGGGTGTTCCTCATGGAAGCGATGTGGATGCGCTTCAACCCGCTCATCCGGCGGATGGCCGCCGACCCGCGCTTCGGCGAGATCCGTTCGGTTCACGCCAGCTTTGGCTTCGCTTTGCCGTTCGACCCCGCCCACCGGCTGTGGGCGCCGGAACTGGGCGGCGGGGCCCTGCTCGACCTGGGGATCTACCCGTTCGGGCTGGCGCAGTTGCTGCTGGGGGCGCCGTCGGAGGTGCGGATGACGGGCAGCCTCGCGCCGTCGGGCGTGGACGCCGAGGCCGGCGGCGTGCTCGTCTACCCCGGCGGGCGGCGGGCGATCGTGGAGACGTCTTTACTCGCGCCGTACCCGAACAGCGCGTACGTGGTGGGCACGGGGATGCGGGCCGACATCCAGGCGCCGTTCTGGGCGCCGAGCCGCCTGGTGCTCACCGGACCCTCGATGGAGACGGAGGTCCACGAGCTCGACCCGGCCGACAACGGATACGCCGGGGAGCTGCGCGAGGTGCGGGACGCGCTGGCGGAGGGACGGACTGAGAGCCATGTCATGCCGCTCGACGAAAGCCTCGCCATGATGGGGCTTCTGGAGGCCGCGCGGGCCCAGCTCTCCTGACTGGGCATTTATCCACTTGTAATCCTCTTGCCGGATGTATTACCTTAAGTCCTGTTCGTCGGCTTACGTCCGTTTTGCCGGTTCGTTGCCGACTCCCTCTGAAATCATCACAGGACCCCCCTGTGACCGCTGAATCCGCCTGAGCGCGGAACCGGGGACCCACTTCCCTTGGGGTGAATCGGCACGTCTGCGTGCCGTAGGGCAGCTTCCACGCCCGAACCCGTCAGCTAACCCGGTAAGCGGCATGGAAGCAAGGAGCATCCCTTCTCGATGGCCAAGCACCGTCTCATCCGTGCCCTCACGCCCGGTTCGATCCGCGCCGCCCTCGGCGCGACCGTCCTCGCCTCGGCCGCCTTCGGCGCCGTCGCGCCGGCCCATGCGGACACTCCCGAGCAGGTCGGCCCGGCCGCCAAGTCCTCCGTCGTCCAGACGGCCGAGCACGCCGCCGCCAACCAGCGGGTCAACGTGACCGCGCAGCAGGTCCTCGACGTCGCCCGCGCCCAGATCGGCACGTCCGAGAACTCCGCCGGCGGCGGCACCAAGTTCCAGAAGTGGTACGCGACCTCGCAGCGCGCGATGGAGACCGTCAAGCGTGACGGCGGCGCGCCGACCGAGTACCTCAACGCCGCCTGGTGCTCGATGTTCGTCTCCTGGGTCGGCGAGCAGACCGGCGCCCGCCCGCAGGTCGGCTGGGACGCCTACACCGTGGAGCACGCCCGCTGGTTCGCCGCCAACCACCGCTGGGGCAGCACGCCCAAGCCGGGCGCCGTCGTGTTCTTCTCCTGGAGCGGCAGCAAGAGCATCGACGCCATCAACCACGTCGGCTTCGTCGTCAAGGACAACGGCGACGGCACCATCTCGACGATCGAGGGCAACACCGGCAACGGCCGCGTCGAGGCCCGGGTCCGGCCGACCTCCCAGGTCGTCGGCTACGGCTACCCCAACTACAAGGCCTGACCTCCCCCAGGTCGGCCTCCCCCTCCCCCCTTCCCCCTCTCCCCCTCTCCCCCTCTCCCCCTCTCCCCAATGAGCGAGCGCGCGCCATCCCCCGAGGCGCGCGCTCGTCGCATTCCGGGAGGATCTCGCTCCGGCTTGTCCGGTCCTGTGGCATTAAGGGGACAGATGGTATGGGAGCGCTCCCAGCGGCCTTTTCGCGTCGTTTATGGTGCTCTATCCCCTTCAGCGGCGGTGAATCGCCCCCGAGGTAACGGTTGCGTTTCGGGGCGTTGACGGCCCCCACGCGATGAGGGCACTCTTTGTGGGAGCGCTCCCAAGACCTTCCCATCGCGGCGGCGGGCCGCGATGCACCTCCCACATTCACCACCCAAGAGGGGTACGGAATGAAGAACCACAAGCGCTTCGTCGTGACCGGAGCCGCGATGACGGCGCTGCTGGCCATCGCGGCGTGCAGCGGCGGCGGTGGCGGCACCACGTCGTCGGGCTCCGGCAGCAGCACGGCGCCGGCCGAGCCGGTCACGATCAACGTGCACACCTTCGGCGGCGGCGAGAACTTCGGTTACGACGAGGCCGTCAAGAAGTGGAACGCCGAGCACCCGAACATCCAGATCAAGTACACCAACCTCACGGACCGGTTCGAGGACGTGTACCTGCCGCAGCTCCTCCAGCGTCTCCAGGCGGGGGCAGGCGCCGGGGACGTCGTCGGCATCGACGAGGGCGCGATGGGCCTCATGGCGGCCCGCCCGCAGTTCTTCACCGACCTCGGTCAGTACGGCCTGGACAGCCGCAAGGCGGACTTCCCCGCCGCCAAGTGGGAGGCGGGCGTGAACGCGGACGGCAAGCTGTTCGCGCTCGGCACCGACATGGGCGGCATGACCATGTGCTACCGCAAGGACCTGTTCAAGAAGGCCGGCCTGCCCACGGACCGCGAGGAGGTCGGCAAGCTCTGGCCCGACTGGAACGCGTTCCTGGAGACGGGCAAGAAGTTCGAGGCCGCCAAGACGGGCGCCAAGTTCATGGACGGCCCCAACACGATCTACAACGTGATCCTCTTCCAGGAGGCGCCGAAGAACGGCAACCTGTCCTACTTCGACAAGAACAACCAGCTCGTCATCGAGTCCAACCCGGCCGTCAAGACCTCCTTCGACTGGGTGACCACCTTCAGCAAGGCCGGCCTGACCGCCAAGCTGCAGGCGTGGAGCCCGGCGTGGGACAAGGCCATCAAGGGCGGCGGCTTCGCCACCATGGGCTGCCCGTCGTGGATGCTCGGCGTGATCGAGGGCAAGGCGGGTCCGTCCAACAAGGGCAACTGGGACGTCGCGGCGGTGCCCGGCGGCACGGGCAACTGGGGCGGTTCCTGGCTGGCGGTGCCCAAGCAGAGCAAGCACCCCAAGGAGGCCGCCGAGGTCGTGAACTACCTCACCGGCAAGGAGGGCCACATCGCGGCCTTCAAGGAGGCCGGCGCGTTCCCGAGTTCGCTGCCCGCGCAGCAGGACCCCGAGGTGGCGAACCTGAAGAACGCCTACTTCAACGACGCGCCGACCGGCAAGATCTTCAGCGAGTCGGTCGCGAAGCTCCAGCCGGTCTTCTTCGGTGAGAAGCACGCCCAGGTCAAGACGGCCGTCGAGAAGGTCATCGAGGGCATGGACCAGGGCGCGATCAAGTACGACGAGGCCTGGTCGAAGTTCGTCGCGGCGGGCGTGAAGGCCGCGGGCTGACCCCCGTGAAGGCGGCGGGCTGACCCCGCCCCAGGACCGGGTGGCGCCCCTTCCCCTCTGCGGGCGCCACCCCTCCCCGCCCCGGCTCGAAAGGCTTCCATGACTCTCCAACTCGCGTCGCCGCCCCGGAAGGCGCCGGGCAGGCGGACCGCCCCGTCCCGGCGGATGGCCCGCTTCGACCTCAAGGGCGTGCCGTACCTGCTGGTGTCGCCCTACTACCTGCTGTTCGCGATCTTCGGCGTCTTCCCGCTCGGGTACACCCTGTGGGTCTCGCTCCACGACTGGGAGCTGGCCGGCGACACCAAGTTCACCGGCCTGGCCAACTACGGCGAGCTGATCACGGACGGATCCTTCTGGAACGCCGTCGTCAACACGCTCGGCATGTTCGTCGTGGCCACCGTGCCCCAGATCGTGCTCGCGCTGATGCTGGCCAACGCCCTCAACAAGAGGCTGCGCGGCCGGCTGCTGCTGCGCCTGGGCGTGCTGCTGCCGCTCGTCACCTCGGTCGTCGCCGTCGCCGTCGTCTTCAGCCAGCTCTACAGCCGCGACTACGGCCTGTTCAACTGGATCCTGTCCTGGTTCGGCGTCGACCCGATCACCTGGCAGAACGAGAAGTGGTCGTCCTGGATCGCGATCTCCACGATGATCGACTGGCGCTGGACCGGCTACAACGCCATCATCCTGCTCGCCGCGATGCAGACGATCCCGCGCGACCTGTACGAGGCCGCCGCCATCGACGGCGCCACCGCCCGCACCCAGTTCTGGCGCATCACGGTGCCGATGCTGCGGCCGACGATCGTCTTCGTCGTGTTCATCTCCACGATCGGCGGGCTGACGCTGTTCGCCGAGCCGGTCATGTTCGAGGGCAACCCGATGATGACGGGCGGCACCACCGGCCAGTACCAGACGGTGGCCATGTTCATCGTCAAGTCCGCCTTCCGCGACTTCGAGATGGGCTACGCCGCGGCGGCCGCCTGGCTGCTGTTCGTGCTCATCCTGGTCGGCACCATGATCAACTACTGGTTCACCCGGCGCATCGGAGGGGCCAAGTGAACAACCGCCTCTGGGACGCCGGCCTCATCACCAAGGTCGTGCTCGGGTTCGCGCTGCTGCTGTCGGCGTTCCCGATCTACTACATGTTCATCATGGCGACGCGCACCAACGACGACGCCGTCGAGACGCCGCCGCCGCTGCTGCCCGGCGGCCACCTCGGCGAGAACATCCAGCGGCTGCTCGCCACCGAGGACGCCAACTTCGTCACCGGCCTGGTCAACTCCGCGATCGTCGCCGTCACGGTGACGGCGTCGGTGGTGCTCATCTCGACGCTGGCCGGCTTCGCGTTCGCCAAGCTCCGCTTCCCCGGCTCCAAGGTCCTGCTCGGGCTGATCCTCGTCACGATGATGGTGCCGCTCCAGCAGATGGGCATGGTCCCGCTGTACGAGATGATGGTCAAGCTCGAATGGACCGGCCAGCTCAAGGCGGTCATCCTGCCGTTCCTCGTCAACGGGTTCGGCGTGTTCATGATGACCCAGTACACCGCCCAGGCCGTGCCCGACGAGCTGGTCGAGGCGGCCCGGGTCGACGGGGCGACCACCCTGGGCATCTACGGCCGGGTCGTCCTGCCCGCGCTGCGGCCCGGGATGGCGGTGCTGGCGCTGCTCGTGTTCATGCAGACCTGGAACGAGTTCATGTGGCCGCTCATCGTGCTGAACCCGGACAACCCGGTGGTCCAGACGTCGATCGCGGCGCTCAACTCCGCCCACGGCACGGACTACGTGATGCTGTTCACCGGCACCGCCGCCTCCGTCCTCCCTCTCTTCGTGGTTTTCGTGCTGTTCGGCCGGCAGATCGTCGGCGGACTGATGGAAGGTGCGGTCAAGGCGTGACGACTCAAGAGGAGCAGATGAGCTCCCACCTGCGGTTCCCACCGGGATTCGCCTGGGGCGCGGCCACCTCGGCGTACCAGATCGAGGGCGCGGTGAGCGACGACGGGCGCGGCGTCTCCATCTGGGACACCTTCACCAAGCGGCCCGGACGGGTGGTGGGCGGCCACCACGCGGACGTGGCCATCGACCACTACCACCGCTACCGCGACGACGTCGCCGTCATGGCCGACCTCGGCCTGAGCGCCTACCGGTTCTCGGTGTCGTGGCCGCGGATCCAGCCGGCGGGCTCGGGCGCGTTCAACCACAAGGGGCTCGACTTCTACAAGCGGCTCTGCGACGAGCTGCTGGCCCGCGGCATCGACCCGTGGCTGACCCTCTACCACTGGGACCTGCCGCAGGCGCTGGAGGACGCGGGCGGCTGGCCCGAGCGGGACACCGCCTACCGCTTCGCCGAGTACGCGCTGTGCGTCCACGACGCGCTCAAGGATCACGTGCACACGTTCAGCACGGTCAACGAGCCGTGGTGCGCCGCCTTCCTCGGCTACGCCTCGGGCGAGCACGCCCCGGGCCGGCGGGAGCCGGACAGCGCCATCCGGGCCGCCCACCACCTCAACCTCGCCCACGGGCTGGCCGTACGGGCCATGAACGCGCGACGGGTGGGCGGCTGCGTCAACCTGTACGCGATCACCCCGGCCACCGGCAGCGACGCCGACCTCGACGCGGCGCGGCGCATCGACGGGCTGCAGAACCGCTTCTTCCTCGACGCGCTGCTGCTCGGCCGCTACCCCGAGGACGTCCTGGCCGACCTCGGCATGGACACCGGCTTCATCCACGACGGCGACCTGGCCACCATCAACGCGCCGCTCGACGTGCTGCTCGTCAACTACTACAGCCGCTTCACCGTTTCGGGAGCCGGAGGCGGCAAGGCGTCGGCGGCGGCGGCCCCGACGGAGACGGGTTCGCCGTGGGTCGGCAGCGAGCACGTGTCGTTCGTCAACGGCGGGCGGCCGGTCACCGCGATGGGCTGGGAGATCGACGACGCCGGCCTGCTGGAGGTGCTGCAGCGGGTGGCGCGCGACTACCCGGCGATCCCGCTGGTGGTCTCCGAGAACGGCGCCGCGTTCGACGACGTGCTCAAGGACGGCCGGGTCCACGACGCCGAGCGCACCGCCTACCTCGACTGCCACCTGCGCGCCTGCCGGGAGGCGATCGACGCGGGGGTGCCGCTGCAGGGCTACTTCGCCTGGTCGCTGATGGACAATTTCGAGTGGGCGTGGGGGTACGGCAAGCGTTTCGGGCTGGTCCACGTGGACTTCGAGACCCAGGAACGGGTGCTGAAGGACAGCGCACGCTGGTACAGCCAGATCATCCGGCAGAATAGGCGCCATGAACCGACCGACTCTTGAGGCAGTCGCGGCCCGGGCCGGGGTCGGCCGGGGCACGGTGTCCAGGGTCATCAACGGGTCCCCCAACGTCAGCGAGAAGGCGCGCGAGGCGGTCCGCCAGGCCATCGAGGAGCTGGGCTACGTGCCCAACCGGGCCGCGCGCGCCCTCGTCACCCGGCGCACCGACACGGTGGCCCTGGTGGTGTCCGAGAGCGAGCTGCGGGTCTTCGACGAGCCGTACTTCGCGGGCACGATCAGGGGCATCGGCTCGGCGCTGTCCGAGACCGGGCTCCAGCTCATCCTCGCGATGGCGCAGTCGGACGAGGAGCACGAGCGGCTGGAGCACTACCTGACGGGGCAGCACGTCGACGGCGTGCTGCTCCTGTCGCTGCACGGCGACGACCCGCTGCCCGGCCGGCTGGAGGCGATGGGCGTGCCCACCGTGCTCGGCGGCCGGCCGGTGGGCCCGGCCCCCTACAGCTACGTCGACATGGACAACCGGGCCGGCGCCCGGCAGGCGGTCAAGCACCTGCTGGGCCTCGGCCGGGCCTCGATCGCCACCATCGCCGGTCCGCAGGACATGGGGGTGGGCGTCGACCGGCTGGCCGGCTACCGCGACGCGCTGCTCAGCTCCGGCATGCCGGAGCTGGTGGCCTACGGCGACTTCTCCGAGGAGAGCGGCGCCTCGGCGATGCGCGAGCTGCTGGCGGAGCACCCGGGGCTGGACGCGGTGTTCACCGCCTCCGACCTCATGGCGGTGGGCGCGATGCGGGTGCTGAAGGCCGCGGGCCGCGCCATCCCGGACGACGTGGCGGTGGTCGGCTTCGAGGACTCGAAGGCGGCCGCGCACACCGACCCGCCGCTGACCACGGTCCACCAGCCGACCGAGGCGATGGGCCGGCAGATGGCGCAGCTCCTGGTGGCCCGCATCAACGGCGAGGAGGTGCGCCAGCCGGTGGTCATCCTCGACACCCACCTGGTGCTGCGCGCGTCGGCCTGACCTGAGACCCGGAGGACCCCCCTCGATGGACAGCAGGACCAAGCGGCGCCTGTCCCCCGCCGAGCTGGACGACCTGGCCCGGCGGGCCCTCGGCACGGGCGTGGCCGCCTCGGCGGAGCTGACCGACGGCTACGCCAACGCCGTGTGGCGGCTCACGCTCGACGACGGCCGCGCCGTGGTGCTCAAGGTGGCGCCGCCGCCCGAGCTGGAGCAGCTCAGCTACGAGCGCCACCTGCTGCGCATGGAGGCGGCGGTGTGCGAGCTGGCCGCGTCGGCGGGGGTGCCGGTGGCGGGGCTGGTGGCCACCGGGTTCGACGACCCGGTGCTCGGCGGCGACTACCTCGTGCTGGGCGCGCTCGACGGCGTCTCCTGGAACGCCGTGCCCGCCTCCGGGGGCCCGCTCGCCGCCGGCGGGCACGACGAGCTGCGGCGGGAGCTCGGGCGGCACCTGGCCCGGTTCAACGCGGTGACCGGCGAGGTGTTCGGCTACCCGCACGCGGGCATCACCGGGGCCACCTGGCGGGAGGCGTACCTCGCCATGGCGGGGGCGCTGCTGGCCGACACCCTGCGCTACCCGACGCCGCTGCCGATGCCCGCCGAGCGGATCGCCGCCGTGCTCGCCGGCGCGGCGCCCGCGCTGGACGAGGTGACGACGCCGCACCTGGTCCACTTCGACGTGTGGCAGGGCAACGTGTTCCTCGACCTGACCGGCACGCCGCGCATCCAGGCCATCATCGACCACGAGCGGGCGTTCTGGGGCGACCCGCTGGCGGAGTTCGTCACGCCGACCATCTTCGGCGAGCTGTGCGAGGACGATCCGCTGCTCGCCGGCTACCGCGAGGTGACGCCGCTGGAGCTGACGCCCCGGGCACTGGTGCGGCTCGACCTGTACCGGGCGTACCTGTACCTGATCCTGCTGGTGGAGAACGGGCCGCGCCAGTACCCGGAGGACGAGTACCGCCGCGTCCGCGACCTGGCCACGGTCGCGCTCACCGAGGTGCTGGGCCGCCTTCGCCTCCCCTGAGCTGGGCGGAGAACAGGGGCTCCACGGCGTCGACCATGAGCGTTCGGGCGCGCTCGGTCCCGCCGGCGATCCTGCCCGCCATCGCCAGCGACACGCTGCCGTGCAGGAACGCCCAGATCGTGTCGACCGCGCCGGCGGGATCGGCCAGCTCGGCGCCCCGCGCCGACGCGATGTCCTGCAGCGCGACGCGGAACACGCGGAAGGCGTCCCTGGCCTCCCTCGGGGTTTCGGCTGTGCCGAACGGCACCCCGTCCATGCCGTTCATCGCCTGGTAGAGCTCCGGCGAGGCGAACGCGAACGTCCAGTACGCCTCGGCCATCGCGACCAGCCGCCGGCCGGGAGCGTCCTCGGCGGCCAGGCGCAGCCGCTCAGCCAGCTCGGCGAAACCGACGGTCATCAGCTCGACGAGCAGGTCCTCCTTGCTGGAGAAGTGCTGGTACAGGATCGGCGCGCTGTATTCGAGCTTGCCGGCGATGCGCCGGATCGTGACCGCGTTCCAGCCCTCCTCGGCGGCGATGAGCCGGGCCGCGTCCAGCAGCCGGGCGCGCATCTCCTGCCGCTCCCGCTCGCGCCGCTTCTTGCTGGCGCTCGGCTCGGGCCCGGCCTTCGTCGTCACGATCCGTCCTCCTCTTGACCGCGACATCCTATCCCCGGTCTAATCTCTAACAATGTTAGCTTTTTGAACTTCGTTAGGAGATCATCGTGATCGTCGTGTTCGGCGGGACCGGCAGGGTCGGCCGCCAGATCGTGGACCGGCTCCGCCGGGAGGGGAAGGCGGTGCGGGTCGTCACCCGTGATCCGACCTCGGCGCGCGCGGGTGAGGACGTCGAGGTCGTCGCCGGTGACCTGCGTGAGCGGAACACGCTGGTCCGGGCCGTGGCCGGGGCCGAGGCGGTCGTCTGCACCGTCCAGGGCGGCGACGGGAAGGGGATCGACGGCCCCCGGCGCATCGAGGGCGCGGGGATCCCGAGGCTCATCGGCGTGGCGCGGGACGCCGCGGTCGGGAACTTCGTCTACATCTCCTCCGCCAGCGCCCGCCCCGACAGCCCCGTCGAGTTCTTCCGGCTCAAGTTCGAGGCCGAGCGCGTCCTGCGCGCCAGCGGCCTGCCGTACTCGATCCTGCGCCCCACCCACCTGATGGACACGTGGGTGGAGACGCTCGCCGAGTCGATCGTCACGAAGGGGAAGGCCACCGTGCTCGGCTCGGGCGCGAGCCCCGTCTCGTGGGTGGCCGGCGAGGACGTCGCCAAGGTCGCCGCCGCGATCGCCGCCCGCCCCGGCGAGTGCTGGTCCGCCGACCTCGGCGGCCCCGAGGCGCTGCCGCTCACGAAGGTCAACGAGCTCATCGCGGCCTCCCTGGGCGTCCAGGTCAAGGGCGAGAACAGGATGCCCGCCGGGATGCTGCGGGTGATGAGCACGCTGACCAGGCCGTTCAACGAGGTCCTCGCCCGGCGGATGCGGATGGGGGCGCTGCTGGACACCCAGCCGCAGGTCGTCGACTCCGGCGCGGTCTGGGCCGAGTTCGGCGAGCCGCTGTCGTTCCCGGCGTGGCTGGAGGCCAACCGGCCCGCTCGGGGAGCGAGGTCGCCGGCGTAGGCGGCGATCAGGACGAAGGGAGGTCGGCGAGGAGGAGGGGGCGCGTCGTCGGACGCCGGGAGCCCCCGGCGGGCTCGACCGTGAGCCCCATGCGCGTGTCACCCTCCCGCACGCGGATCGGCACCGGCCCGGCCTGCCCGTCCCCGGCGCCAGGGACGGGACCGGCGCCGGGGCCCGTGTCGAGGAGGCCCGCCGGGCGGGAGCCACCGGGACCCATCAGCCACAGCTCGTAGACGCGCGACGCGGGCAGTCGGGGCAGGCCCGCCGAGGCGAACACCACGCTCCCCCGTGCCCGGGAGACGACGAGCGTGCCGACGCCTCCTGAGGCGACCGGCCTCCGCACGGTGCGCGCGTCCGGGGCGGCCAGCACGGCGGCCACCTCGCGTTCCCGGGCGCGCGACGCGGCGAGGTCGCCGCGCGCGTCCCGGGCGGCCACCCCGAGCAGGACGGCCGCCGCCGTGGCCGCCGCCGTGGCCGCCATCGCGGCGGCCGTCACCCTCGGCAGCGCCACCGTGCCCGCGCGCCGCCGTCCGTCCCGGCGCCCCCCGGCGCGGCCCTCCTCCACGCCTCCGGAGCCCCTGGGCGGGCGGCGCAGCCGTACGGTCGCGTCCTCCGGGGAGACATGCGCGGCGGGGGGCGGCGGAGGAGACGACGGCCAGGAGGCCGGCGAGATCGGGCGCGGCGCGCGCAGGAGGCGGGCGGCGGACACGATGCGGGGCCACAGGCCCCCCGGGGGCGGTTCGGCCAGCGGAAGCGCCAGCCGGGCGGCCGTCTCCCGCAGCCGCCGCACCTCCGCCGCGCACGCCGCGCACCCCGCCAGGTGGCGCTCGAACGGCGCCATCTCGTCCTCCGGCAGCGCGTGCACCGCGTAGGCGCCGGACAGGCTGTGGAGCTCATCGGTCACGGTCGGCTCCCCACGTCGGTCGGCGACTCTCGTCCAGTGCTTCGGCTGCTCCGGCCCGCCGGATGTCCCGGCCGCCCGGCACCCGGGCCACCCACCGGACCGCCCGGCGTCCACCGCATCTTCGTGCCCGTACGGGGAAGGACCCGGCGAGAAGCCGCACCTGGGGACGGACCATGACCTGTGTGATCGCCGGCGGCCTGGCGGCGCATGTGGCCGACCCGGGTGACCCAGGCCGCCCAGCGGGTGGTGCAGGGTCTGCTGATCGGCCCGGCGCCGCGCAGCCGCGTCCCGGCGCCGCCCATCCGGCCCGACCTGGCGCGGATCCCGCTGCTCAACCGGGTTCCGCGGCGCTTCATCGGCCTCGGCGTACGGCCCGAGCACGTGGAGGTGCCGTCGTCCCCGTGAAACGACCTTCTCACAACGTGGACATCGGGTCCTGCCGGGCGGCGCCGGTGGAATACCCTCGTATGTCGTGAGCGCACACAGCAATCTGGATTCCTGGAGAGCCCTCCCCGCGGCCCAGCAGCCCGACTGGCCCGACCGCGGCGAGCTCGACAAGGTCGTCGCCGAGCTCGGCGGCCTGCCTCCCCTCGTCTTCGCCGGCGAGTGCGACCAGCTCAAGGACGAGCTGGCCGCCGTGGCGCGCGGCGAGGCGTTCGTGCTGCAGGGCGGCGACTGCGCCGAGACGTTCGCCGGCGCGACCGCCGACAACGTCCGCAACAAGCTCAAGACGCTGCTGCAGATGGCGATCGTGCTCACGTACGCGGGCAAGGTGCCGGTCGTGAAGATCGGCCGGCTGGCCGGGCAGTTCGCCAAGCCGCGCTCCAAGGGCACCGAGACCCGCGAGGGCGTCGAGCTGCCCGCCTACCGGGGCGACATGGTCAACGGCTTCGACTTCACCCCCGAGGCGCGCAGGCCCGACCCGTGGCGGCTGCTGAAGGCGTACCACTCCTCCGCGGTGACGCTCAACCTGGCCCGCGCGTTCGCCAAGGGCGGCTACGCCGACCTGCGCCAGGTCCACGCCTGGAACCAGGACTTCGTCGCCGAGTCGCCGGCCGGCCGGCGCTACGAGCAGCTCGCCCGGGAGATCGACCAGGCGCTGGCGTTCATGCGCGCCTGCGGGGCCGACCCCGAGGAGTTCCACACGGTCGAGTTCTACTCCTCGCACGAGGCGCTGATCCTGGACTACGACCGGGCCCTGACCCGCATCGACTCCCGCACCGGCCTGCCGTACGACGTGTCGGCGCACATGGTGTGGATCGGCGAGCGCACCCGCCAGCTCGACGGCGCCCACGTCGACTTCTTCGCCCGCATCCGCAACCCGATCGGCGTCAAGCTGGGCCCGACCACGACGGTGTCCGAGGCGCTGGAGCTGGTCGAGAAGCTCAACCCCGACAACGAGCCGGGCCGGTTGACGTTCATCACCCGCATGGGCGCCCCGAAGATCCGCGAGCTGCTGCCCAACCTGGTCAAGGAGGTCACCTCGGCCGGCGTGCAGGTGGCATGGGTGTGCGACCCGATGCACGGCAACACCTTCGAGGCGCCGAGCGGCCACAAGACGCGGCGGCTCGACGACGTGCTCGACGAGGTGGCGGGCTTCTTCGAGGTGCACCGCTCGCTCGGCACCCACCCGGGCGGCATCCACATCGAGTTCACCGGCGACGACGTGACCGAGTGCGTGGGCGGCGGCCACGAGATCGCCGAGGGCGACCTCGCGACCCGCTACGAGACGGCCTGCGACCCGCGCCTCAACCGGGGCCAGTCGCTCGACCTGGCCTTCCGCGTCGCGGAGCTCTACCGCAACGCCTGAGGTCCCCGGCCGGCCTCGCGGACGTGCGAAAGCCCCGCCACCACGGGCGGGGCTTGGCGGGTCAGTTGTTGCCCTGCTCGGCCTGCTTGAGCTCCTCGCTCAGCTCGGTGCGGATGGCGTCCATGTCGAGCGCGCGCACCTGCCTGATGAGGTCCTCGAGGGCGGGCTCGGGAATGGCGCCGGGCTGGGCGTAGACGACGATGCCGTCGCGGATCGCCATCAGCGTGGGGATCGAGGAGATCTCGAAGCCCTGCGCGAGCGCCTGCTGGGCGTCCGTGTCGATCTTGCCGAAGGTGATGTCGTCGTGCTTGTTCGACGCCTTCTCGAAGATCGGGCCGAACATCCGGCACGGACCGCACCACTCAGCCCAGAAGTCGAGCAGGACGATCCCCTTGTCGGCGATGTCGTTGAAGTTGGTCTCGGTTACCTCGATGGTCGCCACAAGTGGCTCCTCGCTCGTCGTTGAAACTGCCAACGGATAGGAACTCCTACCCGTCCTCCGTCATTCCAGCCGCACGCGCGCGGGCCCCGCCACGTCTCAGGTGGCGGGGCCCGCGTCCGTCGTACGCCTCCCCCTTTTCTACCCCTTGCCGCCGGGCAGGGTGAGGCCGATCACGACGGGGTCGTGGTCGGAGGAGCGGTAGGCGTCCGGCCGGTAGAGGTCCGGCGGGTTGAACTCGGTGTTGTAGTCGAGGATGCGCGGCTCGTCGGCGTTGATGTGCCAGATCGTGGTGCTGGTGACCCGCTTGAGGAGCTGCCGGCCGGCGAGGGCGTGGTCGAGCTCGCCGGACATGCCGTCGAACAGGTAGCTGTAGCGCAGCGGCGCCGGCACGAACCGCTTGGTGAGGCTGGTCAGGCCGCCCACCTCCAGCGTGTCGATCGGGTCCTCCTCGCCGTAGGCGTTGAGGTCGCCGAGGACGAGCGGGTTGGGCAGGTCCTCGACCAGCCCGAGCAGGGCCTGCGCCTGCTTGACGCGGGTGGCGTTCCAGCAGCCCTGCCCGTCGCCCTGGTCGGCGTCGGGCCCGCCGGCGGGGCAGCTGCCCTTGGACTTGAGGTGGTTGACGACCATGGTGAACGGCTGGCCGCCGCCGGGGCGGCGGAACGTCTGGATGAGCGGCGGCCGGCTGAACACCGGGTCCTGCGAGGCCTGCGGCTCGCCGACGGGCTCCAGCCTGGCGGGCTTGTAGATGAGGCCGACCCGGATGGCGTCGGTGCCCGGGTAGGGGTGGGTCAGCGCCGCGTACGTGCCGGCGCCGACCTCGGCGTTGACGGCGTCCACGAGCGTCTGGAGGGCGGTCTGGCCGTTGTTCTCGACCTCCATGAGGGCGACGGCGTCGGCGTCGATGCCCTTGAGCGCCGCCACCAGCTTGGCGAGCTGGCGCCGCTGCTCCTCCGCGTTGCTCGCGCCGCGTGAGCCGACGGTGGTGAACCAGTTGAGGGTGTTGAACGAGGCGACCCTGACGTTGCCGACCACCGGGAACGGCTTGGGCAGCCGGGGGTTGGCGTCGAGGTAGGTGACGGGCTTGGTGGGCTGGAGCCGGTAGGTGTCGAAGCCGTAGCTGAGGACGCCCGTGAGGCCCATGGCCACCTGGCCGGTGCGCACGACGGGCGGCAGGGTGGCGGGGTTCTGCCGGGTGGAGCCGTCGTCGATGAGCAGCGTGCGGGCGCGCTGCTGGCCGGCGTCCACGCCGGGGCGGTCGGTGGGCTGGAAGAGCCGGCCGTCGGCCGAGACGGTGACCTCGCCGAAGCGGCCGAGGTTGTAGTGGTCGGTGACGGTGAGCGGCTGCGGGAACGTGAGCAACATGTTCTCGACGGGCTCCAGCCCGTCGCCGGGCAGCGTGTACGGCCGGGCGGGCACGGTCCCGGTGCCGCAGACGTCCACGGCGGTCACCGGGGACAGCTCGGTCCAGCCGTTGTACTCGACGGCCTTGCCGGTGACGAGCACCCGGTCGCCGGGCTTGACGTCCTTGAGCGTGTCGCGGGCGAAGGCGAACAGTCCTTCGGAGGTGGCAGGGTCGGAGTCGGGCTCCGGGTCCTGCAGGAAGAAGCCGCTGAGCTGGTCGGAGCGCTGGAAGTCGCCCGTGACGACGCCTTCGACGCGGACGGTCCGCCCGGCGAGCGGGGTGGCGTCGCCGCTGCCCTGGACCTGGGAGATCCGGTGGGTGGCGGGGGTGTCGCAGGACGTGGCCGCGGCTTGCGGCGCGGCGGCGGCGTCCGGCGTGGCGGGCGCGGGGGACGCCGCCACGGCGGGGACGGCCAGGACGGCGGACAGGACGGCCGCGCCGAGGGCGGCGAGAGTGGCCCGGGGTAAAACGCGCATGACCCGCACTTTAGAGGGACAGCGCTTGCATATTTCGACATAAATGTGGAGAGAGGATGAAATTAGTAAATCTTGACACGTGGGCGGCCGGGGTATGACGACTCCATGGACTGGGTCACCTGCGCGCACTCTGCTGCCTGCACGGGCATCGCACGCCGGCCGTACAACCTCTGCCTGGCGCATCTGCCCCCCGACCAGCTCGCCGCCGCGATCGGCGAGCTGGCCCCCGGCCGCCTGCTCGACCTGCGGGGGACGGTGGTCGGCGGCGACCTGCTCTCCCGGCTGATCGAGGCCACCGGCGCCCGGCCGGGCCGGGCCCGCCTCGACCGGGTGCGGTTCACCGGTGACGTGCGCCTGTCGGGCGTCACCTTCGCCGGGGACGTGTCGCTGGACGGCGCCGTGTTCGAGCGCCTCGCGTCGTTCTTCGGCGCCCGCTTCGAGGGCAACCTCTCCCTCGCCGACGCCCGCTTCTCCCGGGAGCTGTCGATGCACGGCGTGACCGTGCGCGGCCACGCCTCGCTGGACCGGGCCGTCATGGCGCGCGACGCGCTGTTCAGCCAGGCGTCGTTCGGGCGCGGCCTGTCGTGCGAGCGGGCCAGGTTCGACGGGTACGCCACCTTCGACGGGGCGCGGCTCGGCGACGGCGCGACGTTCCGGGGCGCCCGGTTCGGGCGGACGCTGTCGTTCCGCAAGGTCGTCGGCGCCGCCGGGTTCGACGCCGCGCACTTCGCCGCCAACGCCTACCTGTCGGCCACCGGCCGCCTGTCGGCCGCGCGCGCCCGCTCCGACGCCTCGCTCGACGTGTCGGTCACCGGCTGCGGGGTGGACCTGCGGCGCGTGGACGTCGCCGGGGCGACCACGCTGCGGCTGACCGGCTCCCACGCCGACCTGGAGGGCGCGGTGCTGCGCGGCCCGGCGACGGTGACCGGGCGCGGCGGCGCGGCGCTCACCTCGCTGCGGCACGTGGACGCCCGCAGCCTCGCGCTGTACGGGCTGGACCTGTCGGCCTGCCGCTTCGCCGGGCTGGCGCACCCGGCGGGGGTGCGGCTGAAGGACTGCCGGTTCGCGCTGACCGGGCGCGGCGTGCGGGTGAGCATGCGCCGGCCGATGCTGCGCTGGTTCTCGCGGCGCAGCGTCCTGGCCGACGAACGGGCCTTACGCGGCGGTCCCGGCCTGGAGGAGTCCGGGCCTTCGCTCGTGCCCGGTGAGCCGCGCGACGCCCCCGACCTGCGGGCCGGCTGGCTCGCCACCCTGTACGCCGAGCTCGGCCGGCGCGTCGACGACCGCGGCCTGTCCCTCGACTTCGCCTTCGCCGCCACGGAGATGCGCCGCCTGGCGGGACACCGCTGGTGGGGCGCCGGCTCCTGGCCGCTGGTCACGGCCGGGGTCCGCCTGGGGCGGGCGGCCGGCTGGCTCGTCCTGATGACGGCCATCGCCGCGGGCGCCATGCTGCTGTCCACGGCCCAGCACGCCGCCCACGGCGCCCCGCACCAGCCCCCGGCCGTCCATCACTGATCCGCCCACCCACTGATCCGCCCACCCACAGATCCGCCCACCCGCCCCGCGCCCGCCCGGAGGCTTGCTCCCGGCGGGCGCGGGCGGCACCCTTGACGGGTCCCGCGTCCCGGGGACGGGACGCGTCCCTGCAGAGCTGGAGGCACGATGAACCTGGAGCCGATCCCCACCGACCGGCTGACGTTCCGGTTGCCGCAGACGTTCGAGGACGTGGCGGACGAGCGCCGCCACCGCCAGGAACGGCTGGTCGCCGCGCTGCGCCTGTTCGGCCGGTTCGGCTTCGAGGAGGGGGTGGCCGGGCACATCACCGCCCGCGACCCCGAGCACCCGGACCACTTCTGGGTCAACCCGTTCGGCATGAGCTTCAAGCACATCCGGGTGAGCGACCTCATCCTGGTCAACCACGAGGGCCAGGTGGTCCACGGCTCGTACCACGTCAACCAGGCCGCCTTCGCGATCCACTCGATGGTGCACCAGGCCCGGCCCGAGGTGGTGGCGGCCGCCCACTCCCACTCGGTCCACGGCAAGGCGCTGTCCTCGCTCGGCGTCATGCTGGAGCCGCTCACCCAGGACGCCTGCGCCTTCTACGAGGACCACGGCCTGTTCGACGACTACACCGGCGTGGTGGTGGACGTCGAGGAGGGCAGGCGCATCGCCCGGGCGCTCGGCTCGCACAAGGCCGTCATCCTGCGCAACCACGGCCTGCTGACCGTGGGCGACTCCGTGGACGCCGCCGCCTGGTGGTTCATCACGATGGAGCGCTCGTGCCAGGCGCAACTGCTGGCCAAGGCCGCGGGCCCGACGGTGCCCATCGAGCACGAGCAGGCCAAGCTCACCCACGGGCAGGTCGGCAACGACCTGGTCGGCTGGATCAACTTCCAGCCGCTGTACGACCAGATCGTCCGCTCCGACCCGGACCTGTTCGACTGACGCGCGGGCCGCGCCGGCAGGCCGTTCACTGTGAGCACTTTGGGGTGGATTGGGTGTTTAGGGGCTTTTATCCCACTTACGCTGGGTGGAGATGGCCCGAGGAGGACCCATGAGCAAGTTCATCGACGTCCATCACGGCATGGTCGGCATCACCGCGGACCAGCTGCAGCAGGCGCACGACGCCGATCTCGCGATCCAGGGTGAGGAGAAGGTGACCTTCGAGCACGCCTGGGCCGACCCCGACACGGGCGTCGTCTACTGCCTGTCGGAGGCGCCCAGCGCCGAGGCGGTGCAGCGCATCCACGAGCGGGCCGGCCACCCGGCCGACGAGATCCACGCCGTGCCGCTCGACGTCTGACCCGGCCCCCGCCCCCCGCATCGCGGCCTTCCTCTGGAGCGCGTTTGCCTTGACGCCGGTGACAACGTTCTACCCTGTCGCCGTCGTCAACGGCCGGCCCCAGAGGAATGCCCCATGAAGTTCGCCATCAGCTACAGCACCCCTCACTGCGGGGTGGACCCGGACGCGATCGCGGCGTTCGCCCGGCACGCCGAGGCGTGCGGTTTCGAGGCGCTGTACGTCCCGGAGCACGTCGTGCTGTACCGCGGCGCCAAGCTCGGGCCCTGGGAGATCCCGACGTCGCTGCCGTACGCCGACCCGCTCGACACGCTGACGTTCGTCGCCGCGGCCACCCGGCGGCTCCTGCTCGGGACCGCCGTGCTGCTGCTGCCGTACCACCATCCCGTCACCCTGGCCAAGCGCCTGGCCACCGTCGACCTGCTGTCCGGGGGCAGGATGCGGCTGCTGACCGTGGGCGTCGGCGCGCTGCCGGGCGAGGCCCGGGCCATGGGCGTCGACTTCGCCACCCGCGGGCGGCGCGCCGACGAGGCCATCGACGTGCTGCGGCTGCTGTGGGCGGGCGGCGAGGAAGGCGTCTCGTACAGCGGCGAGTTCTTCGCCTTCGAGGACCTGTGCAGCTTCCCCAAGCCGCTCGGTGACGCGGGCCTGCCGATCCACGTCGGCGGGTCGAGCGACGCGGCGGCGCGCCGGGCCGGGCGGCGCGGCGAGGGCTACTTCCCCGGCGGCCGACTGGACGCGGCCGAGCGCGCCGCCCAGTGGGAGCTCGTCCGCTCCTCCGCCGCCGAGGCGGGCCGCGACCCGGACGCGCTCGAATACACCCGGTGGGGGGCGATCGACATGACGCACGAGCGGGCCGAGGAGCTGGCGGCGGCCGGCGTGACCCGCCTCGTCGTCTCGCCGGCCTCCATCGACCTGGACGAGCAGCGCGAGGAGATGTCCGACTTCGCCCGCCGGTTCGGCCTCTCGGGCGACGGATCCTCCTGAACGCCCCCACCGACCGCGCTCGCCCGGTTACGGTTCCGGCATGGGCGAGACGGACGAGGACCGGGCCGGGAGGCCGCGATGACGGGACGGGACCTGTGCTACAAGTGTTCGGGCCGCAGGGTGCAGCGGCTCGGCCGGATATTCCTGCTCTGCGTCGCCTGCCGGGGGCTCGGCTGGGTGGGCGGCGACGACGACGATGAGGAGCCCGAGCTGGAGGCGCCCGAGCTCGCGGAGACTCCGCCGGTGTGGGAGGACCCGCGATGGCTCGACCCGATGGTCGCCGCCGCCTTCACCTGCCGCTACTGCCTGGGCCACGGCGCGGTGCAGCACATCGACCGCCGGCGCGGGCTCATCTTCGCCCGGCGGTGCCCGTGCGCCGTCTGAGGGGCCAGCGGACGTAGATGTCCGGCCGGGGCGGGGCCGGCATGCCGTCGCCGATGAAGAAGCCGGGGGTTCGAGTCGAACGCCCACCGCTTGGTGAGCGCGCCGGCGCGGAAGTCCCAGGCCACGATGACGGAGCGCGTGCAGGAGGCGCGCGCCATGATCAGCGACGGCCGCGTCCCGTCCAGGTACGCGGTACCGGCCAGGAACCGGTCCACGTCGAGGTCCTCCATCTGCCTGGCGGCGGCTGCGGTGCCGGTGAGAGCCACGGCGAGGACGAGGACGGCGGCAGCGAGGATCTGCCGCATCGCGGAGGCAGCGTCCCACCAGGCAGAACCCTCGCCGGGCGGGGCGCCGGGGCAATGAACGTCGCAACAAGAGCCTGCAGGGCGTCCGCGGCGCCGTGCTCGCCGCGGACGCCGACACGGTGCGCGCCGCCGTGGTGTGGCGGCAGCGGCTCGGCGGCGGCATCGCGGACGCCTGGCCGCTCGCCTTGGCCGCCATGGCCGGTCTCGACACGCTGCCGCCCCGCATGGCCGCCTTCCGGGACCACGCGATCGCCATCGCCGCCGCCGTCAACGCCGACGGCGCCGCGCGGGTCCATCCCGATCCGCCGCAGACGCCGATCTTCCACGTCCACCTGCCGGCCCCCAGGGCGGCCGTCGAGCAGGCCGGGGCGGCCATCCTCGCCGAGCAGGGCGTCCAGCTCTGGGGACGGGTACGGTCCGGGCCGGATCCGTCACGCTGCAGCTTCGAGGTGACGGTGGGAGACGTGGGCGCCGGCGCGGAGCGGCAGCCGCCCAACCACGCGATCTCATGGCTCTCCACCGGAGCATCGACCTCCAGGAGGTGGGCCAGGTCGGGTGACGCTCACCGAAGCCGGGTCTCATCAGCGGGTCAACTCCTCTTCTCGGTGGGTCAACTCCTCTTCGATCTTGCCCTTCTGGGTCTTCCCGCTCTTGGGTCTTCCCGCTCTTGGGTCTGCGTGCTCGTGGACCTCCGCTCCCCTCGGGCCGCCCACCCGGGAGCCTTCGCCCCAAGTGAAGCTCGGCAGGCCGCCCGGTGTGTCTCGGCAGGGCCCGGGGTCCGGGGCCGGGAGGCTCCGGCCGGGGGTGCGGGGCGCGAGCCCAGCCCAGGGAGTCCGAGCGGAGTGAGGGCCATGCCTTGGGGGTTCGAAGGGGGCGAAACGGCGATACCCATGACAGGGCTCCGGCGCGAC
Organism: Nonomuraea rhodomycinica; assembly: GCF_013363995.1. GTDB lineage: Bacteria > Actinomycetota > Actinomycetes > Streptosporangiales > Streptosporangiaceae > Nonomuraea > Nonomuraea rhodomycinica. Next base: position 755,916 of record NZ_JABWGO010000001.1, read on the forward strand.
GGGGGGTCGCGGGAGCGGGTGAGGTGACGACCATGACAGAGCCGATCGTCGTCGGATTCGACGGATCGCAATCCTCGCGGCAGGCCCTGACCTGGGCGGAGCAGGAGGCGGCCGTCCGTGACGCGCCGCTGCGCGTCCTGCACGCCATGCCGCGCTGGTCACCCGACGTCCTGCTGGTCCCCGAGCCCTCCGGCTGGGAGATCGAGGCGAACAAGGCCGCGCGCGAGCAGCTCACGCAGGTGGTGGCCGAGATCCGGGCGCGCAGGCCGCGGCTGGAGGTCGCCACGGACGTGGTCGGGGACCGGCCGGGGGACGCGCTCGTCCACGCCGCCGAAACCGCGCAACTGGTGGTGGTGGGCAGCAGGGGCCGCGGCGGGTTCACCGAGCTGCTGCTCGGCTCCGTGAGCAGGCACGTGGCCACCCGCGCGCCGCGTCCCGTGGCGGTCGTCCGGGAGACGCCGGACGGCGAGCCCGCCGCTCGGCACGGAGTCGTCGTCGTGGGCGTGTCGGGGCTGGCGGGCGAGGACGCCGTGGTGGACTACGCGTTCCGGGAGGCGGTGCTGCGGGGATCCGTCCTGCGCGCCGTCCACGCCTGGACGCACCCCGGCACGGTCGAGCCCTGGACCGTGGAGCCGGTGGTCTTCGACACCGAGGCGACGGGACGGGACGAGGCGCAGCGGCTGACGGCGTTCCTCATCCGGACGGCCGAGAGGTTCCCGGACGTGGAGCTCAGCGCGCAGGTGGTGCGCGGGCATCCGGGCAAGGCGCTGGCCGCCGCCTCGGCGGAGTGCGACGTCGTGATCGTGGGGGCCGCGCACGGGGCGACGGGGGCGCTGCTCGGCCTCGGCGGCACGGCCCACGCGGTCCTGCACCACGCGCGGGCGCCGGTCATCGTGGTCCGCGGCTGACCGCCCAGCCGGGCGGCACCGGCGCGAAGAGGCCACATCCGCCGGGGGCGGCCCGGTAACCTGCGCAGATGCGAACCGGCTCCCCCGGCACGGTCCTCATCGTCATCCGCGGCAACTCCGGGTCCGGCAAGACCAGCGTCGCGCACGCGGTGCGTGACGCGTACGGCCGACGCGGGATGGCGCTCATCAGCCAGGACGTGGTGCGGCGCGACATCCTGCGCGAGCCGGACAGAGCGGGCGGGGTGAACATCGGGCTGATCGACGTGATGTGCCGCCACGCGCTGGACGCCGGCCACCACGTGGTCCTCGAGGGGATCCTCGCGGCGAGCCGGTACGGCGCCATGCTGAACGCGCTCCGCCGCGACCACCTGGGGACGACGAGGTTCTACTACTTCGACATCTCCCTGGAGGAGACCCTGCGCCGGCACGACACGCGCCCCCAGCGCGACCTGTTCAGCGCCGAGCAGATGCGCCGGTGGTACGTCGAGCGGGACGCGCTGGACGGGCACGACATCGTCGTCGGTGAGGACTCCTCGCTGGAGGAGACCGTGCGGCGCGTCCTGCGTGATGCCGGCCTGCCGATCGGCCCGCCCCCGGTCTGAGGCGAGGCGGCGCCTCAGGCTCGCCGTGTCCGCGGCGATGGTAGGGCTGTCACCACCTGAGGAACGGGTGCCAGCGGGGGTCCGCTCCCCCACCGGCGACGGCGATGCTGACAAGCGATCACGTATGACCGACTTCGTCAGCATCGGAGACAGATGTGACTGTGGTGGAGGCGTCCCGCCCGCAGCGGGGCAGCGACTTCGCGAAGCTGTCGCGCCGCATCGCGGAGGCGGGACTGCTGGAGCGGCGGCCCGGCTCCTACGCGGTCCGGATCGGACTGGTCGCGACCCTGTTCGCGGGGACCTGGGCGGCGTTCGCCGTGGTGGGCGACTCCTGGTGGCAGATGCCGGTGGCGGTGCTGCTGGCCGTGGCCTTCGCCCAGGTGACGCTGCTGGCCCACGACCTCGCGCACGGCCAGATCTCCCGCTCGCGCCGTACCGACAGGATCGCGGGGCTGCTGGTCGGCAACCTGGCCGTCGGCCTGAGCTACGGCTGGTGGATGGACAAGCACACCCGCCACCACGCCAACCCCAACCACGAGGACCGCGATCCCGACGTCGCGCCGGACATCCTCATCTGGTCGCGCAAGCAGGCCGAGGCCGCGCGCGGGCTGCCGCGGCTGGTCGGGCGCTGGCAGGCGTGGCTGTTCTTCCCGCTGCTCACGCTGGAGGGCGTCAACCTCAAGGTGTCGAGCTTCCGCGCGCTGCGCCGCCCCGGGCTGAGGAACCGCCCGGCCGAGGGGCTGCTGCTCGTCGCGCACGTGCTGCTGTACGCGGGAGCGCTGTTCGTGGTGCTGCCGCCCGGCAAGGCGCTGGCCTTCCTCGCCGTTCACCAGGCGTGCTACGGCGTCTACCTGGGCTGCACGTTCGCTCCCAACCACAAGGGCATGCCGGTGCTGACGGCGGAGGACGAGCTGGACTTCCTCCGCCGCCAGGTGCTGACCTCCCGGAACGTCAGCGGCGGGCGCCTCATGGACGTGGCCCTCGGCGGCCTGAACTACCAGATCGAGCACCACCTGTTCCCCGGCATGCCCAGCGCGAACCTGCGCAGGGCGCAGCCCATCGTGCGCGACTACTGCCGCTCGCTGGGCGTCGAGTACACCGAGTGCGGGCTGCTCGCGTCATGGGGGCAGGCCCTGCGCCACCTGCACGACGCGGGCCGGCCGCTGCGCGACCCGCGATGATGTCCGGATGGACACGCGTTTCCTTGGCATCGCCGAGCTGGTCGAGACTCCGCCGGCGGCGGTCGTGGTCGACGTCATGCGCGCCTTCACCGTGGCCGCGTGGGCCTTCGCCCAAGGGGCGGAGCGGATCGTCCTCGCTGAGTCGCTGGACGAAGCCCTGGCGCTGAAGGCCCGCCACCCGGACTGGGTGGCGCTCAAGGACGGTCCGCCCGCGGCCGGGTTCGACGCCGTCAACTCGCCGGCCCTGCTGCGCTCTGTCGACCTCGGCGGGCGGACGGTCGTGCAGAAGACCACGGCGGGGACGGTCGGCGCGCTCGCCGTCAAGGAGGCGTCGCTGGTCCTGTGCGCCGGTTTCGTGGTGGCGGAGGCGACGGCCCGGCTCCTGCGGGCACGCGAGTGCGGCAGTGTCACGTTCGTGGTCACCGGCGACGAGGGGCGCGCCGACGAAGACCTGGCGTGCGCTCAGTACATCGCCCGCAGGGCCGCCGGGGACGGGGCGGATGCGGCCGGGTTCCTCCGCCGCGCCGGCGCGTCGCGCGCCGCCGCCGAGTTGGCGGAGGGCGTGCGCCAAGGAGCCCATCCCGATGACGTCGCACTCTGTCTTGAACTCGACCGGTTCCCCTTCGCCATGGTGGCGGCCCTGGAGGACTCGCTCATGGTGCTCCGCCTGTGCGCCGTGCCGTCGCCGACCGCCGAGGCTTCGATCTGATCACTGGTCGGGGGGCACGGGCTCGGTCTAGGGTGCCCGTGCGTGGAGGACTTGTTCGGTGGCGCCGCGCCCTATTACGCCCGGTATCGTCCCGCGTACGGGGACGCGGCGATCGACCACCTGGCCGAGGCGTTCGGCGCGGACAGCCGGGTGCTGGACCTCGGCTGCGGTCCCGGGACGATCGCGATCCCGCTCGCGAACCGGGTGAGGGCGGTGCTCGCCGTGGACCCGGCGGAGGAGATGCTGGCGGAAGGCCGGCGCCTGGCGGAAGGCGTCCCCGCCATCACGTGGCTGCGCGGCGACTCGGCCACGCTGCGCGCGCTGCCGCCGTTCGACCACGTGGTGATGGGACGGTCGTTCCACTGGATGGACCGCGGGGCGGTGCTGGCGGAACTGGACGAGCTGCTGCCGCCCGGCGGCGCGGTGGCGCTGCTCGGCCCGGCCGCGCAGCCGGGTGAGCCGTGGCAGCCGGACGCCCAGCCGTGGCAGGCGGTCGAGCGGCGGGTCTGCGCCGACTTCGGCCTCGACATGGACGCGGCGGCCACCTGCTTCCACGCCACCGGGCAGCCCCACCGCGCCGTGCTGGCCGCCTCGCCGTTCCGCCGCCTGGAGTCGCGGACGTTCAGGCGGCGGCTGGTCTGGGACGTGGACGGGCTGGTCGGGCTCCAGCTCTCCTACTCCTACAGCTCACCCGCCGCGCTCGGTGATCGGCTGGGCGCGTTCGTCGCGGCGTTCCGGGCGGCGCTGCTCGCCGCCGATCCGGCGGGGCGGTGGGAGCAGGACCTGGTCACCGAGGTACTGATCGCCAGACGGACGGAGCGCTGAGCCCTCTTCCTGGCACCGGCCGCGCCCCCGCCGGTCACTCTCGCGCAGTCGAGCCCGGGTCTCTTCGTCCGGCCGCTACCAGGGCAGCGGGCCGTCCTCGCTGAAGAACCCGGCGGTCGGGCCGTCCGCGCCGAGGGTGGCCAGGCGCACCACGACCGCGGCGCCCTGCGCGGGCGTGAGGTGGCCGGTGTGGTTGTTGCTGTCGGTGTCGACGTAGCCGGGAGCGGCGGCGTTGACGAGGATCCCGTCTTTGCGCAGCTCGTTGGCGTACTGCACGGTCAGCGCGTTCAGCGCGGTCTTGGAGGGCGTGTACGCGGCCGAGGGCAGCAGCGCTGTGAACGGACCGTTCGGGTCACTGGTGAGAGCCAGCGATCCGGCGTGGCTGCTGACGTTGACGATGCGCGGCGCCGGCGACCGCCGCAGCAGCGGCAGCATGGTGTTGATCACCGAGATCACTCCGAAGACGTTGGTCTCGAACACCGCCCGCACCATGTCCAGGTCGACCGAGCTCGGGACCTGGTCGTGGGCATCCTGCGGCGAGACCTGTCCGGAGCCGGTGACGCCGGCGTTGTTGACCAGCACGTCGAGGTGACCGAAGCGCTCCTCGATCCACTTCGCGGCCTCCTGGACGGTGGCCGGGTCGGTCACGTCCAGGGTCACCGCGTGGGCGTCGCCGCCCGCCGCGCGCAGCGCCGCAGCGGCTTCCTGCCCGCGCCGCAGGTCTCTGGCCCCGATCAGGACCGTCATGCCCAGCCCGGCGAGTTGCTCGGCGGTCGCGCGGCCGATCCCCTTGTTCGCTCCGGTGATCATCGCCACCTTCTGGGTGGTGGGTTCGTTCATGACCAAACTCCTGTTCCGAGAGGGTCTGTCTCGTGGCGTTCTGACGAACACCAGATGCCGGCGGGCCGCCCCCTGTGACAGCACGGTCCTGTGATGTGCACCACCCGTCGAGGACGCCAGAGGACCGCGGGGTGCGGCTGCTGCCGCCGGCCGTGGTACCTGTGCCCGCCACTGGTCAGGGCCTGGGGGTCGGCACTCGACGCGAGCCACTCCTGCGTACGGTGGCCGAGCTCCAGATCGTCCGGCGCGTCCGGTCCGCCCATCCTCGTCGGCACCCAGAGCGAGGGACGCCCGTCGACATGCGAGCCGCTGCTCAGGTACACCAGCCGCCGCGGCCCGCGGAGCAGCGCCGTGAGCAGGTACGTGCCGCCCCGTTTATTGGATGGAGGCGCCGATGCGCCGCTTGTACAGTGACTCCGGCCAAGGGGAGGGATCATGCGCGTGCACTATCCGCGAACCCCGCACCTGCCCTGGTCCCCCGGAGCGACCCCCGACGACGTCCGCGCGGGAGATCTGTCCGGGCTGCGCGGGCGCGAGGTCGTGGTCACCGAGAAGCTCGACGGGGAGAACACCACCCTGTACGCGGACGGGATGCACGCCCGGTCGCCCGACTCGGCGCACCATCCCTCCCGGGCATGGGTCAAGGGCCTGCAGGGACGGATCGGCCGGCGGATACCCGCCGGGTGGCGGGTGTGCGGGGAGAACGTGTACGCCCGGCACTCCCTCGCGTACCGGGAGCTGGAGAGCTGGTTCTACGGGTTCTCGGTCTGGGACGGCGATCGGTGCCTGGACTGGGACCGCACCGTCGCGTTCCTGCGCGGGCTCGGCGTTCCGGTCCCGCCGGTGCTGTGGCGCGGCGTGTTCGACGAGCGGGCGTTGCGGGCCCTGCGGCTGGACGTGGAGCGGCACGAGGGCTACGTGGTGCGGACCGCCGAGGGGTTCGGGCGGGAGGAGTTCGCGGGGCGGGTGGCCAAGTGGGTGCGCCGACAGCACGTACGGACCGGCACGCACTGGATGCACTCCGCCGTCGTGCCCAACGCGCTCGGCCCGGGAGCGGCGCTGTGGTCGGTGCGCTCGGGCGCGGACCCCGACGTGGGTGCCCTGCTGGCGGCGGTGGGCTTCCCCCTGGCCATGGAGGCACGGGTGGAGGCGGTGGCGGAGGTGTCCGCCCGGTTGGACGCGATCGGCCGGGACGGGGACGCCCGCCTGTGGGGCGTGCTGGCCGCGGCGCTGCACTCCATGCCGCGGGCCCGGGTCGCGGCCCGGCTGGCGGGGCCGCTGGGCATGCGGGCGGCGCGGCGGATCGCGGACCTCGTCGGGCTGCACGGCGCGCTGCGCCGGCCGTACCCGGACGAGGAACGGCGTGCCGGGCTCGCGCGCATGGCGCCGGCCGCCGACCTGGGCGTGCTGCACGCCGTGGCGGCCGCCGTGCTCGCCGGGCGCGCGGACGACGAGGCGAGCCAGGGACGTGAGCAGGTCGAATGGTCGGCCCTGCACGCCGAGGAGGCCGGCCTGCTCGGGCCGGCGCCGCTGGAGCCGCTGCGGGACGGCCTGCGCGAGGCGCTGGCCGGGCTCGGGGCGGAGGCGGCCGACCGGTGCTGGGCGGAGGCGCGCGACGCCTGGGCGAGGGGGCGGGTCGCCACGGCCGAGGAGGCCGTGGCGGCGACATGGCGGTGGCGGTCCGGGCGGTTCCCCCGGCTGGTGCACCTCGTCGGGCCGTCGGGCGGCGGGAAGAGCACGTTCGGGGCCGGCCTGGCGGGGATCGACGCGTACCTGTCGCTGGACGACCTGCGCCAGGCGCGGGGCTCGCGGGCCGACCAGCGGGCCAACCGTGAGGTGCTCGGCGAGGCGCTGGACCGGCTCGACGCCGCCCTGGCGGCCGGCGGCGCCGTGGTCTGGGACGCCACCTCGCTCGACCAGCGCCGGCGCTCCCTGGTCCACGCCGTGGCGCGCCGCCGCGACGCGCTGACGACGTACGCGGTCACGCTGGTGGAGGAGGACGAGCTGCGTCGGCGCAACGCGCGCCGTGCCCATCCGGTGCCCGCGCACGTGCTGGCCGCGCAGTCGCGCCGGTTCGTCCCGCCGTATCCCGGTCAGGCCCATCGCATCTGGTACATCGGGGCGGACGGAACCGTCGGCGACGAGGACGGCAGCCTGGAGGGGGAGGCGTGATGCGTACCAGCGAGGAGATCTACCACCGGGTCCGCTGGGATCCGCGGTGTGATCCGTCCCGTTTCGTCCTGGGGGTCGGCCAGCGCGGCGCCGAACCCAAGCGCGTCCCGCTGCCCGCCTTCGATCCGGGCGGCGACATCCCGTGGCACCGGGTGCTGTTCGTCGAGGCGGACGGCGAGCGGGTCTGGGACCGCGCCACGGGCCTGGACCGGGTCGACACCTGCGAGGCGGGCCGGGCGCGTGACCCGCGCCGCCTGCGGCCCCCGTTCTTCACGGCCGGCACCCCGTACGTCTGGGACGCGGCAGGCGGATGGCGTCCCTCCGCGGGGCGCGCGCACCCCGGGCCCTCCGCGAGCCGCGCACACGCCGGGCGTGCGCACCCCGGGCCCGCACACGCCGGGCCTGCGGCCGTGCGCGTGCTGACGTGGAACACGCTGTGGGACCGCTACGACAGCGACCGCATCGACACCGCCCGGCGCCGCCCCCTCCTCCTCGCGGCCCTGGAGGAGGCCGACGCGGACGTCATCGCCCTGCAGGAGGTCGAGCCCGCGCTGCTGTCGATGCTGCTGGCCGCCCCGTGGGTACGCGACGGCTACACCCTCGGCACCGACCCGTACGGCCCCGACGTCGAGGACGACGGCCTGCTGCTGCTGAGCCGGCTGCCCGTCCAGGAGGCGGCCCGGCACGGGCTCGGCCCGCACAAGTCGCTCGCCGCCGTCGCCGTGGACACCGCCGGCGGCCCGCTCGTCGTCGCCGTCACCCACCTGACCAGCGACCATGCGAGTGACGGGGCGGGGAGGCGGCGCGCCGAGCTGGCGAGGATCGCCGAGGGGCTGGCGGGCGTGGACGGTGATCTGGTCCTGGTGGGCGACTTCAACGACGGCACGGACACCCCCGGGTCCGCGCTCGGGCTCCGCGACGCCTGGACGGAGGCGTACGGATCCGATCAGACGCCCACGTTCGACCCGGCCGTCAACCCGCTGGCGGCGATCTCATCACGGTCGGGCCGGGCCGCGCGCCTGGATCGGGTGCTGCTCCGGGGCCGGCCCCGGGTGGTGTCGGCGGCTCTGCTCGGCGACACGCCCACCTCCGAGGGGCTGTTCGTCTCCGACCACTACGGGGTGGAGGCCGTCCTCGACCTGTTCGGTGACGTGGCCGGCGGTGTGCTCGACCTGTTCGGTGACGCGGCCGGCGGTGTGCTCGACGTGCCGCCGACGGCGCGGACGGCGGTGGCCTGGATACCGCCGGGTGAGCTGTGGCCGCCGATCCAGGCCGTCCGCCGCGCGCACGACCCGCGGATCGACCGCTGGCCGCCGCACGTGAACCTGCTCTTCGGCTTCGTACCGGAGTCCGCGTTCGAGGCGGCGGCGCCGTTGCTGGCCGCGGCGGCAGCCGAGGCCGAGCCGTTCGTCGCCAGGCTGGAAGGGGTGCGGACGTTCCGGCATCGCGACCACGTGACGGCCTGGCTTGACCCGGCCGCCGACGACCCGGCACCCTGGGCGCGGCTGCGGCAGGCGCTCGAACGGCGCTTCCCCCGCTGCGTGGGACGCCCCGAAGGCTTCACCCCGCACCTGACGCTCGGCCGCACCGAGGACCCGATCCGCCTGCCCGGGATGACGGCGCGGGTCGGGGAGCTCGTGATGCTGTCGCGCCGCGCGGACGAGCCCATGCGTCCCCGGGCCCGGATCACCCTGGGAACGGGCGAGATCCACTGGCCCCCCGACCCGGTGACCGGCTCGGCGGGGCAGGCGGACCGGGCGGGGCCGGCGGCGGGCGTGGCGCGGCGGCTGGAGGAGGCGCTGGCGCCGGGGGCCGTGCATGTCGTCGGATCCAGGCGCATGGGCTGCGAGCTCCCGGACGCGGACCTGGATCTGGTGGCGGCGCTGCCCGGCGGACCGGACATGGACGACGTCGAGGCCCGGGTACGCGCGGCGCTGCCCGACGCGGCCCGGCTGCGCAGGGTGGTGGGCGCCCGGGTGCCGGGCCTCCGGTTCCGTACGGCCGATCTGGACGTGGACCTGACCGTGGTCCCCGCCGGCCCCCTCCCGCCCGGGCAGGCCGTGACCCGCCGCGCCGAACTGGGCCCGGCGGCGGCGGTCGCCCTGAGCGCGGTCAGCGACGCGGACGCGGTCCGCGCCGCCGCCGGCCACGACCACGACCGCTTCGCCGGCCTGGCCAGGCGGGTGAAGGCGTGGGCGCGGGCCCGCGGCCTGGACTCCGCCCCGTTCGGCGGACTCCCCGGGCTGGCCTGGACGGTCATGGCCGCACGCACCGTACGCGAGAGCGGCGACCTGCCCGCCTGCGACGACCTGCTGGGCCGCTTCTTCAGCACGTGGGCCGCCTGGAACTGGCGGGACCCGATCGCCCTCGACGTCACCCCCGCCGTTCCCGAACCGGCCCCTGCGGTGGTGCTGACGCCCAGCGCCCCCGTACGCAACTGCGCCCGCCAGGTCACCCCCGGCTTCCTCGACCTGCTCGGCCGGGAGCTCTACCGGGCCTGGGAGCTGACGGACGACGGCCGCTGCGCCGAGCTGCCCGCCCCGCCGCCCCTCCACCGCCGTCACGCGGCCTGGGCGGTGGTGACCGTGCGCCCCGAGCGCCCCGAGCGCCCCGAGCGGCTCGACGCGGCGCTCGGCCGCGTCCGGGGACGGATGCTGGAGCTGGTCACGGCTCTGGAGGAGTACGGGGTTCCGGACGTCCACGCCTGGCCGCGCCCGTTCGAGAGCGGCCCACGGCAGGTGCGCTACGCGATCGGCCTGGGCCGCACTCCCCCGCGGGCCGGGCGGCTCGGCGAGATCACCCGCCGGTGGGCCGCGGACCTGCCCGGCGTCACGGTCGAACGGGCCGACGGCGGCGCCGTGCCCACCTTGACCTGCCCGTAGAGCGGCATCACCCCTCGGACGGCGGGCGTCCCGGGTGCGCTACCTCGCCCAGATCCACGTCCACATGCCGCGCTGGCGGTGGTGGTCCACCGGGCACCACAGCATGTAGCGGCCGTGCTTCAGGGTCACGGTGAGCGATGCCCTTCCCCCGGGCGGGATGAGCGCGGAGGTGCTGTGGACTCCGGGCCCGGCGATCGAGAGCGCGTGCCGGTGCCAGCCCACGTTCTTGATCCTGAACTGGACGGTGCCCGTCCTGAAGCCCTGCCTCGGGAGCGCGATGAAGAAGTTCCCCTCCCTCACCGGCACGACGGCTGTGCCGCTGGTGCCGGCGGGGACTTGGGGCGTCGCCGTCGCGGCTGGAGCGCCGACCGTCAGCGTCAGCGCGGCGGCGGCCAGCACCGCCGCCAGACCAGCCGTCGGCCCGGAACCGACTGAAGTGAACATGATCGCCATCCCTTCATCGCCGTACGGCCGATGTCGACCATGACAAAGGCCGCATCACGTGCCCATACACACGCGGCGGTCACCCCACGGGAGCCTCTTGAGGTCCTATGGTGTTCACCATTTCGAGCCGTCCTGCGCCCTTGCAGGGCCTGTCCCCGGAGCAGGACATGCGGTCGCGGCGGTCGCGGGTGTTCCCCTAGGGCCCGATCATGTTCACTGTCACAGTGACCTGCACGGCACCGCTGGATGAGGTCGACCCGTGGCGGCCGGCCCACGGCGGCTGGCTGAACGACCTCATCGCACGACGGTTGCTGCTGGTGGCCGGGCGCCAGGTGCCTCTGGTCGGCGGGAGATCCTCAAGTCCGAGGAGTGAGCCAGGCAGGGCCCGCTCCGGACGTCCGAGTGGACGGAGGTGCTTGCTGCTGCTTCATACGGGCCGGGCGATGACGTCGTGACCCGCCCAATCGAGGGCGATCTCGCCGTTTGCCAGGAAGTCCAGCTCGACCTCCCCCTTCATCCTCGCGAAGAAGCGGGTCCGCGACATCGGACGCAGCTCCGTCCTCACCAGCCCGCTCACCTCCACCATGAGCCGCTCGTCCTCCCGCGTGACGTCCATCGTGGAGGTACGTCCCATGTACCGCATGGTGTAACGGCCCACGTACCGGTCGAGGATGTCGGGAGTGACAGTGACGAAGACGCGCCGGCTCGGCAGCTCGTACGGCTCGCCGCGGGCGATCGCCGCCAGCGCGGACTCGATCTCGGAGAAGGCGGCATTCTCGAAGTTGGACAGAACGGTGACGAAGAGGTCGTCGTGCCGGTAGTGAGCCGAGACGCTGACGAATCCGATCGTGCCGCCCGCGCTCTCCACCCGGTCCCCTTTCACCACGCAGCCGTACCCGTACCCACCGCCGTCGGCTTCGACGTGTGGCCTGACCAGCTCCGCCAGCGACTCGCGCCGCAGCAGCCGGGGCAGGCCCCGGTTCCAGCGGCGCAGGTCCTCGACCGTCGAGTGAAGCGCTCCGGCGGCGTCCTGGTTGGAGTTGTCCAGGTACGGGGTCCTGGCGAGACGGCCGTCGGCCGACATGTAGCCGACGGCTGACCCGGCGCCGTCGGTCAGGCCGCTGCTCTCCATGGCCAAGGGGGCGAAGACGTTGCGGCGCAGGTATTCGCCGTAGGTCAAGCCGGACAGCCGCTCGACGACCTCGCCCAGCAGGATCCATCCCGAGTTGCTGTAACTCATCCGCGTGCCCGGCTCGAACAGCAGGGGCCGGTCCTTGAAGTCGTCGATGAGCTGCCGCCGGGTGCGCGGTGTCCCCATGACGCCGGTGAAGCCGTCCGCCGTGACGTAGTCCGGGATGCCCGAGGTGTTGCACAGCAGGTGGTGCAGGGTGATCCGCGTGCCGTGCGGATAGCCGGGCAGGTGGCGGGCGATCGGGTCCGTGACGCGCAGCCGGCCCCGCTCCTGCAGTTGCAGGAGCGCGATCGCGGTGAACGTCTTGGTCTGGGACCCGATGCGGAAGGGCGTCGCGGGCGTGTTGGGCACACCGTGCTCGTGGTCGGCGTGGCCGTACCCCTTGGCGAACAGCCGCCGGTCGCCGCGCGCCACCAGCACCGCGCCGCTGAACCTGCCCAGTTCCGCGTACGCGCTGACGAGCGCGTCCATCCGGCGCGAGAAGCGGGAGAACACCGAACAACCTCCAATTTGAATAATCTAGTTTGACTATCTGAACATGGCGCGCCTGATATGGTCAAGCTTGACTATCGCGTGGAGGTGTTGAGTGTCCTCGACCCGGCTGCTCGTCCTGGGACTGCTCCATGAGGGGCCGCGGCACGGCTATGAGATCAATCAGCTGGTCACGGCCGGAGCTCTGGAGCAATGGACCGACGTGAAACCGGGATCGGTCTACCACGCTCTGGCCAAGCTGGAGAGCGAAGGACTGGCGGAGACCCGTTCCGAGGAGCGCACCGGCGACCGGCTGCGACGCGTCTACGCGATCACGCCCGAGGGCCGGCGCGCGCTTCACGACCTGCTGCGCAAGGCGCTCGCCGCGCCGCCGCACTCCACCAGGTCCGACTTCGCGCTCGCACTGCGCTGGCATGCGCTCCTGGAGTCCGGCGAGGCGCGGGACCTGGTGGCAGCCTCACGGCAGGCGCTGGATGCTCGGCGGGCGATGCTCCGCGCGGGGCGCGAGGCGAAGGCGGGGCTGTCGCCGCTGGCCGACGCCCTGTTCGACAACGCCGAGGCGCACCTGGCCGCCGACGCGAAGCTCCTGGAGGACGTCCAGCGCCTGCTGGACGACTGACGACCCGCACGCCGCCGTGCTCAGGGCAGAACGAACCGACCGGCGGCGGCTACGCCTCGGCAGAGAAGACGTCCGGGATCGCCTCGGCTCGCGACGAGCTCAGGGCCGCACGTCTCCCGGGTCGCGGCGCCGAGGTCCAAGCCCGTCGGCGATACCGGCCCTCGTCTCGCTACTCTCTCCGAGCCTCGACCCGCCTGCTGACAGCCACTGAACGCCGGTCCGCGCGTCGGCATCCTCTTCCGATCCCGGCAGCTCCCCTCTGCGCCATGAGCGCGTCGGGCAGGGCCCGGGGTCCGGGGCCGGGAGGCCCCGGTCGGGGTGCGGGGCCGGGAGGCCCCGGTCGGGGGTGCGGGGCGCAAGCCCCGCTCAGAGCGTCCGAGCGGAGCGAGGGCCTTGCTTTTGGGGGTCAGGCTGGGAGTTCGTCCAGGATCGCGGCGATCGCGCGGAAGTGGCCCGAGCGCCAGCCGCTGCCCATGATGCGGCGCGACAGTTGCTGCGTCGCGTCGTCCGGGTCGAAGCCCTCGTGGTCCAGGAACAGCCGGGTGCCCGTGCCCTCGGGCTCCAGGCGCCAGGTGACCGTCCAGTCGGCGTTCCGGCCGCCGCGCCAGCTGATGCGCAGCAGGCGTTCCCGTACGACCTCCAGCACCTCGCAGCGCACGATCCCGTCGAAGCCGACGGCCTCCATGGGCTTGGTCGTGTAGGTGAAGCGGTGTCCCACGACGGGCTTGAAGTCGTTCGGCATGAGCCAGCGGGCCATCAGGCCCGGATCGGTGATCGCCCGCCACACCTTGGCGGGCGGGTGGGCGAGGAACTGGTCCAGGTGGATCGAGCGCAGGTCGTCGTCCACGTCGGTGGCGCCGGGCGGCGGCGTCGGGTCAGACATGGGGTTGCTCACCGTTCCTTCCGTTCAGGCCGTCGGGACCGTGCTCGTCGTCCGGGCCGAGGTCGTCCATCTCGTCCAGCAGCGTGCTGAGGGCGGACAGGCGTTCGCGCCAGAACCGCTCGTACGGCGTCAGCCACTCGCGGATCTCCATGAGCGGGCCCGCCTCCAGCCGGTAGTGCCGCTCGCGTCCCCTGCGGCTCTCGGCCACGAGGCCCGCGTCCTTGAGGACCTTCAGATGCTCCGAGACGCTCGGCCGGCTCATATCGAAGCGCACGGCCAGCCGCCCGGCCGGCTGCGCGCCCTCGTCCAGCAGCAGGCGCAGCAGCCGGCGCCTGGCCGGGCTGGCCAGCGCGGCGAAGACGTGGTCGGCCGTCACGCCGCCACCGCCACGAACCCGTTGCCGTCGGGGTCCTTGAACACGAGCTGCCGCCCCCACGGCTCGTCGGCGGGCCCCTCGCACGGCGCGTCGTGCTCGCGCAGGCGGGCGGCGAGCTCGTCCAGGCCGGGCGAGGCGACCACGAGGCCGCCGACCGGCGCCATGTCCGGGAACCAGGAGGCGAGCAGCAGGGCGGTCTCGGCGCCCTTGGGGGCCACGGTCAGCCAGCGCCCCATGGGGGCCGGGTCGTCGGTGCGGACCTCCATGCGGAGGACGCCGGTGTAGAAGGCGAGCGCGCGCTCCTGGTCGGCCACGGGCACGGTCACGGTGAGGATCGAGGAGATGTCCATGCCGGACACTATATGTAGGATTTTTCCTACGCATCAAGCCCGGGCCGGACATCCGGGAGATCCCCGATGGGCCGCCGGCGGCCCGGCCCGTACACTTGGGGCATGCTGATCGACGACTACGTGGCCGATCTGAGCAGGGCGCTGGCCGGGCCGGCCGGGCCCAAGCGCGATCTGGTCGTCGAGGCACGCGACAGCCTGGCCGACGCCGCCGACGCCCTGGAGGCGGAGGGGTTCGACCGCGCCGAGGCCGAGCGGCTGGCCGTGGCGGAGTTCGGCGAGGTGACGGAGATCGCCCCGGGCTTCCAGGACGAGCTGACCGCGGCGGCGGGCCGGCGGCTGGCGGCGCTGCTGTTCCTCAGCCTGCCGGTCAGCGTGCTCGTCTGGTCGGCGATCTGGCGGCTCTACCCCAGCTCCGGCACGCCCTGGGAGGACCGTCCGGCCTGGTACGGAGCGGTCTCGCACGCGCTCGACTACGTGCAGGCCGGGGCGGGCGTGTACGGCGGGATCGCGCTGCTGGCGCTCGGTCGCGGCGCCCGCTGGATCCGCCGGCCCCGGGCGGTCACGCGTTCGCTCGGGATGACCGTCATGATCGCGCTGCCGGTGTGCGGGCTGCTGAGCTCGGCGCTGACTCTGACCTCGGGGCTGCCGCGCGAGTTCGACCGGATGCTGCCGGTCGCGCTGGCCGAGCTGGTGACGTCGGCCTTCTGGGGACTGCTGCTGTACGGCGCCGTCCGCTGCCTGCGCCTGACCCGTACCGGCAGACCGTCCCTTACGGTCTGAACCGGCCCGAACCGGCCCAAACCAGCGCGTGAGGCGTCGTCAGGGGGCTTCCGGGCCCGGGCTCAGGACGCTGCCGATGGCGCTGGTGAACTCGCGCCAGGCCGACCGCTCGCCTTCCAGCTGCTTGCGCCCGGAGTCGGTGAGCCGGTAGGTGCGGCGTTTGCGCCCGCCCACCGTGGCCCACTCGCTGGACAGGTGGCCGACCCGCTCCAGCCTGCGCAGCGCCGGGTACACGGTGCCCGTCGGCACGGACAGCGCACCCCCGCTCCGCTCCTGCAGCGCCTCGATGATGGCGTAACCGTGCAGCGGCCCGGCCTCGACCACGGACAGCAGCAGAGCGTCCATGTGGCCGCGGAGCGCGTCGGGGTTCATGCCCTCGATCCTAGGCAACCGTGCGTCATGTAGACAGTCTACATGTAGGCTCTCTATATGTAGGTGGTCTAGATAAGGGAGTTGACGCGCATGGACGCGCTGGACCTGGCGCGAACGCAGTTCGCGGTGACGGGAAGCCTGCACTTCCTGTTCGTCCTGCTCACCCTGGGGTTGGCGCCGCTGGTGGCGATCATGCACACCCGCTGGACGCGGTCCGGCGCGCCCGAGCACGAGCGGGCGGTCAGGTTCTGGGGGCAGGTCTACGTCACCAACTACGCGGTGGGCATCGTCACCGGCCTGGTGATGGAGTTCCAGTTCGGGCTGTCGTGGAGCGGGCTGTCCCGCTACGCCGGAGACGTCTTCGGCGCCCCCCTGGCCATGGAGACGCTGGTCGCCTTCTTCCTGGAGTCCACGTTCCTCGGCCTGTGGATCTTCGGGTGGGGCCGGCTGCCGAAGTGGCTCCACCTGGCCTGCATCTGGGCCGTGACCCTCACCGCGTACGCCAGCGCCTGGTTCATCATGGCCGCCAACTCCTTCCTGCAGAACCCCGCCGGCGCCGTCGAGCGCGGCGGCCGCATGGAGCTGGTCGACGCGGCGGCCCTGTTCACGAACAAGACCCTCGTGTTCTCCTTCCCGCACGTGATCAGCGCGGGCCTGTTCACGGCCGGCATGATGCTGGTCGGCGCGAGCGCCTACCGGCTGCGCCGCGGCGGCGAGGACGCCGCGTTCTTCACCCGCTCGATGCGCACGGGCATCGTGACGGCCGCCCTCGGCATCACACTGACCGTCGGCTTCGGCTACGCCCAGTTCGGCGGCATCCAGGAGGGCAAGTTCAAGGGCGACACCGCCGCCACGCCGCTCGCCCTGATGATGGACGTCGGCAACCTGATGTTCTTCCTCGCGGTGTTCCTCATGCTGCCGCTGGTCCGTTTCCTGCCGCGCTGGCGGTGGACGCACCGGCTGCTGATGATCCTCACGCCCGTCCCGTTCGTCCTGGCCGTCTGCGGCTGGCTGGCCAGGGAGCTGGGACGCCAGCCCTGGATGGTCTGGAAGAAGCTGACCGTCGCCGACGCCATGTCCCCCGGCCTCACCCCGGGCATGATCACCGTCTCGCTGGTCGGCTTCACCGCCGTGCTCGGGCTGCTCGCCCTCACCGACTACGCGCTGATCGCCCGGCTGATCCGCCGGGGCCCGCGCGACCTCGACCTGGGCGCCGCCGCCGAAGAGCGGCCCGCCCCCGCGCTGAGCCTCTAGGAGCCCTCCCCCATGGAACTCATCTGGTACGCCGTCTTCACGCTGCTCCTGTCCGGCTACTTCGCGCTGGAGGGCTTCGACCTCGGCGTGGGGCTGCTCATGCCGGTGATCGGCCGGACCCAGGAGACCCGCGACCGCATGGTCGCCGCCATGGCGCCCTTCGTGCTGGCCAACGAGGTGTGGCTGGTCGCCGTCGCCGGCGCGCTCTTCGGCGTCTACCCGCACCTGGAGGGCGAGGCGCTGTTCGGGCTCTACCCGCTGGTGGTGGCCATGCTGCTGGCGTGGGTCGTCCGTGACGCCGGGCTGTGGTTCCGGCGCCGGATCGACGGGCCCGGCTGGCGGCGGTTCTGGGACGTGACGATCACGGCCGGGTCGCTGGGGCTGTCGTTCGGCTGGGGCGTCGCGCTGTACGCCGCCGCGACCGGCTTCGGCTCCTCGCTGCTGCACCCGCTGGGGCTGCTCCTGGGCGTGGTGGTCACGCTGCTGTTCGCCTGGCACGGCTGGACGTTCCTCGGCTGGCGCGCGCCCGAGACCGCCGGCATCACCCGCACCGGGCGGGCCCTGGCCCTGTCGGGGCTGGCCGCGGCCCTGCCCGCGCTGGCGGTCCTCGGGGGCGCCCTGCCGTACCTGCTGGACCACAGCGCCCCGGCCTCCACGCTGGGTGTGATGGGTGTCATGGCGTTGCCGTTCGCGCCCGTCATGGTGCTCGCGCAAGTATGGGTGTGGCGGTTCTTCCGACCCGGGAGGAGCGCCGTCCGGACCCCCTCGTTCTTCTGAAGTTCTTCTGAGGACACGTGCATCGAGATCTCCTCCGGCTCATGCGGGCCGAGCGGTCGGTACGCCGCCACCTGGCCGTCACCCTCGCGGCCGCGGTCGTCGCCGGCCTGCTCGTGCTGGCGCAGGCCGAGCTGCTGGCCGGCGTGCTGTCGGGCAGGTTCGCCGCGACGGCGCTGGCCGGCCTGGTCGCCGTCGTGGCGCTGCGCGGCCTGCTGGCCTGGACGCAGGGCGCCTTCGCCGGGCGCACCGCCACCGGCGTGAAGTCCGCCCTGCGCCGGCGGCTGCTGGAACGGCTCCAGGAGCTCGGCCCGGCCCGGCTCAGCGGCCACCGCTCGGGCGAGCTCGTGACGCTCGCCGGCCGCGGCCTCGACCGGCTCGACGCCTACCTGACCGGCTACCTGCCCGCGGTGGCCGTCGCCGGGGTGGTGCCGGTGGCGGTGCTGGTCCGGCTGTTCGCCGCCGACCTGGCCAGCGCGGTGATCGTCCTGGTCACGCTGCCGCTGATCCCGGTCTTCGGCGCGCTGGTGGGCATGACCACCAAGGCGGTCACCGAGCGGCAGTTCCACGCGCTGTCCCGGCTCGGCGGGCACTTCCTCGACGTGGTGCGCGGCCTGCCGACGCTGCGCGCGTTCGGCCGCGCCCGCTACCAGGCGACGGTCATCCGGCAGGTCGCCGACGCCCACCGCGCGGCCACCATGCGGACGCTGCGGGTGGCGTTCCTGTCGTCGCTGGTGCTGGAGCTGTGCGCGTCGCTGTCGCTGGCGCTGGTGGCGGTGCCGATCGGGCTGCGGCTGCTGGGCGGCACGCTGGACCTGACGACGGCGCTGCTGGTGCTGCTGCTGGCGCCGGAGGCGTACCTGCCGCTGCGGGCGATGGGCACGCGCTTCCACGCCTCGATGGAGGGGGTCGCGGCGGCCGACGCCGCCTTCGCCGTCCTGGACCGGGCGGCCGGCCCGGAGCCCGCCGCCCCGAAGCCCGCCACGACCCCGGCCACGGTGAGCGGGGCGCCGCGGATCGAGCTGGAGAACGTCACCGTGCGCTACCCCGGCCGGGACGACACGGCCCTGTCCGGCGTGTCCCTGACCATCGAGCCGGGCGAGCGGGTGGCGCTCGTCGGCGAGAGCGGCGGCGGCAAGAGCACGCTGCTCCACCTGCTCCTGCGCTTCGTCGAGCCGTCCGAGGGCCGCGTCCTCGTGGACGGCGCCGACCTGCGCGACCTCGACCCGCGCGCGTGGCGCGACCGGCTGGCGTTCGTGCCGCAGCGGCCCCACCTGTTCGCGACGTCCGTGGCCGGCAACATCCGGCTGGGCGCCCCTGAGGCCACCCTCGACGACGTACGCCGGGCCGCGACGGCGGCCCGCGCCGACGAGTTCGTGGAACGGCTCCCCGGCGGCTACGACACCCCGGTGGGCGAGCGCGGCGCCAACCTGTCGGCCGGCCAGCGGCAGCGGATCGCGCTGGCGCGGGCCTTCTGCCGCCCGCACGCCCCGGTGCTGCTGCTGGACGAGCCGACCGCCCGGCTCGACGGGCGCAGCGAGGCCGCGGTGGTGGCCGCGACGGCCGAGCTGAGCGAGGGGCGCACGGCCGTCGTCGTCGCGCACCGGCCCGCGATGATCGAGCTGGCCGACCGGGTCGTCCGGCTCCACGAGGGCCGGGTGATCTCCGACACCACCGCCCGCCGCGGGGCCCCCTCACCCCTGGACGCCGCCTCCACGGCCGCTCCCTCCACCGGCGCCGCCTCCACGGACGCCCCCTCCTCACGTGTCCAGTCGCCGGACGGGCCGCCTCCGGAGCCGGAGCCGGAACGGGCGCGGCGAGAGGGCCTGACCGGGGACGACGGACGCCCCCAGGCCGGCCCCGAAGGCGAGCAGGCCGTGCGGGCCGGTGGCCAGGACCTCGGAGGTGACCGGTGAACCGGCGGATGGGACTCCGGCTGACCTGGGCCGTCCTGGCCGGGGCGGGCGCCGACCTGGCCGGGCTGGGCCTGATCGCCGCCGCCGCCTGGCTGATCACGCGGGCCGCCGAGCAGCCGCCGCTGGCCGCGCTGAGCGTGGCGATCGTGGCCACGCGGGCGTTCGCCA
This sequence comes from Nonomuraea rhodomycinica, assembly GCF_013363995.1. Taxonomy (GTDB): domain Bacteria; phylum Actinomycetota; class Actinomycetes; order Streptosporangiales; family Streptosporangiaceae; genus Nonomuraea; species Nonomuraea rhodomycinica. The sequence continues at coordinate 775,655 of NZ_JABWGO010000001.1, forward strand.
CCGGCAAGGGCGTGCTGCGCTACGCCGAGCGCCTCACCGGCCACGACGTGGCCCTGCGCGCCCAGGCGGCCACCCGTGAGGAGCTGTACGAGGCGCTGATCCCGCCGCGCCCGCCCCGGCACGGCGGCGCCGACCTGCTGAGCCGCATGGTGGACGACACCGAGGCGGTCCAGGACCTGCTCGTGCGCGCCCTGCTCCCGGCCGCCGCCGCGGCGCTGACCGGGCTGGCCGCGGTCGTCGTCGGGCTGTTCGTGCTGCCCGTGACGGCGCTGGTGCTGGTCGCCGGGCTGGCCGTGGCCGGCGTGCTGCTGCCCGCCCTCACCGCCGCCGCGGCGCGCCGCTGGTCGGCGCGGATCGCCCCGGCGCGGGCCGCGCTGGCGGGCTCGGTGGCGGACCTGGTGCACGGCTCGGCCGACCTGGCCGCGTACGGGGCGGAGGACAGGGCGCTGACGGCGGCGCTGGCCGCGGACGACGACCTGGCCGCGCTCGAACGGCGCCAGGCCCGCGTCCAGGCCGTCGCCCTGGCCGTCGGCACTCTCGTGCAGGGCCTGACCGTGGCGGCGATCGTGCTGCTCGCCCAGGGCGCGGGCGCGGGTCCGGTGGCCACGGCCGTGCTGGCGCTGACGGCGCTGGTGTCGTTCGAGCCGGTGCTGCCGCTCGCGGCGGCGGGCGAGCGCATGGCGGGCATCACGGCCGCGCTGCGGCGCCTCAAGGAGGTCCGCACAGCCCCGGCCGCGGTCGCCGAGCCGCGCGACCCCGCGCCTGTGCCCGCCCCGCCGTACACGGTGGAGGTCGAGGACCTGGTCGTGCGGCACGCGGAGGCCGCCCGGCCCGCGCTCGACGGCGTGTCGCTGACCCTGACGCCGGGCCGGCGGGTCGCGCTCGTCGGCCCCAGCGGCGCCGGCAAGAGCAGCCTGCTGTCGGCGCTGATGCGGCTGGTGGAGCCGGAGGCCGGCCGGGTGCTGGTCAACGGCGCCGACATCCGCGCCCTGGCGTCCGACGACGTGCGGACCCTCATGACGGGCCTGACCCAGGACCCGTACGTCTTCCAGACCACCCTGCGCGACAACCTGCGCCTGGCCGGCCCCGAGGCGGGCGAGGAGGAGCTGTCCCGGGCCGTGCGCGAGGCGCGGCTGGAGCAGTGGGTCGAGCGGACCGGCTGGGACGCCCAGCTCGGCGAGGACGGCCGGACCGTGTCCGGCGGGCAGCTCCAGCGGCTGGCCCTGGCGCGGGCCCTGCTGTACGACCCGCCGGTGCTGCTGCTGGACGAGCCCGCCGAGGCGCTGGACGAGGAGACGGCCGACCGGCTCATGGCCGACCTGCTCGACGCGACGCGGGGCCGTACCACGCTGCTCGTCACCCACCGGCTGCGCGGCCTGGAGGGCGTGGACGAGATCGTCGTGCTGGAGGAGGGCCGGGTGATCCAGCGCGGCACCCACGCCGAACTGGTCGCCGGGCCGGGCTACTACCGTGACCTGTGGGAGTCCGAGGTGCTCACCCGCTCCCGCTGACCGACGGAACACCGACGAGAACCAGGATCCCCGCATGACCCTCCGCTGCGCCGTGCTGGACGACTACCAGGGCGTCGCCCTGACCCTCGCCGACTGGAGTCCCCTCGCCGGGAAGGTCGAGGTACGCGCGCTGCGCGAACACCTCGCGGACCGCGACGAGCTCGTCGCCGCCCTCGCCGACTGCGAGATCGTCGTGGCGATGCGGGAGCGCACGCCGTTCGACGCGGACCTGTTGCGCCGCCTGCCCCGGCTGCGGCTGCTGGTGACCACGGGCATGCGCAACGCCTCGATCGACCTCGCCGCGGCGGCCGCGGCCGGGGTGACGGTCTGCGGCACGACCAGCAGCTCCACCCCGCCCGTCGAGCTGACCTGGGCGCTGATCCTGGGCCTGGCCCGGCGGGTGCCGGCCGAGAACCGGGCTATGCGCGAGGGCGGCCCGTGGCAGTCCAGCGTCGGTCAGGACCTCCACGGCCGCACCCTCGGCCTGATCGGCCTCGGCAAGATCGGCGGCAAGGTCGCCCGCGTCGCCGCCGCGTTCGGCATGGACGTCCTCGCGTGGAGCCCGAACCTCACCCCCGAGCGGGCGGCCGAGGCCGGGGCCGAGGCGGCCGCCGGCAAGGAGGATCTGCTGCGCCGCAGCGACGTCGTCTCGCTCCACCTCGTCCTGTCCGAGCGCACCCGCGGCCTGCTGGGCGAGGCCGAGCTGCGCGCCATGCGGCCGCACGCCCACCTCGTCAACACCTCCCGCGCCGGCCTCGTCGACCAGGCGGCGCTGGTGCGCGCGCTGCGCGAGGGGTGGATCGCGGGAGCCGGCCTCGACGTCTTCGAGACCGAGCCGCTCCCCGCGGACGACCCCCTGCGCACCCTGCCCAACGTGCTGGCCACGCCCCATCTCGGCTACGTCACCGAGGGGAACTACCGCACCTACTACACGGAGGCGGTGGAGGACATCTCCGCCTTCCTGTCCGGCGCTCCCCTGAGGCGGCTGCCGGCCGGCTGACCTTCCCACTCCGCGAAGGGGGTTGAGTTGGCGCCGCCATCTGGTTTACAGTTCAAACCAGTTTGGTGGTGAGAGAGGTTGAGATGACAGACGACCCAGAGGCTCCGCCCACACCCGAGGAGACCCTGCGGCTCATCGAGCAACAGCAGGCGGCCACCGTCCGGCGGCTCAAGGGCGAGCCGCTGCTGCTCTACCTCCCCTGGGGCGTCGCCTGGCTGATCGGCTTCGGCGCGGTCTTCCTGCACTTCGGGCTGGACGGCCGGGGTCTGGCCCCGATCTCGCAGATGCAGGCGGTCGGCGTGCTCCAGGGCGCGCAGGTCCTGGCGGGCGCCTTCGCCGGGTTCGGCATCGCGCGGCGGAGCCGGCAGGTGCGCGGCGACGCCTCCGCGCGCGGCGCCATGACCGGCTACAGCTGGGCGGCCGGGATGGCCCTCATGATCGTCCTGTGCGTCCGGCTCTCCGTCGTCCTGCCGGAGGAGGAGGTGCAGATCCTCTGGACGGGCGCGTCGCTGCTCGTCGTCGGCCTGATGTACATGATGTCGGCGGCGGCCTGGCTGGAATGGCCGATGTTCTTCCTCGGCGCCTGGACCATCGCCGTCGACGCCACCGGCGTCATGCTCGGCGCGGGCTGGCAGGCCCTGCTCGTCGCGGTCCTCGTCGGCGGGGGGTTCATCGCGGCGAGCCTGTGGCTCAGGCGGCGCCCATGACCGCCGGCGCCACCCCGCCGCCCGAGCTCGACCCCGTCATCCACGCCCAGGCCCGGCTGCGCGTGGTGGCGGCGCTCAACACCCTCGGCGACCGCGACGAGATGGCGTTCCCGGCGCTGAAGGACCTGCTCGGCATGACCGCGGGCAACCTGTCCGTCCACCTCACCAAGCTGGAGGACGCCGGGTACGTCCGGATCACCAAGACCCACAAGGGCCGCACCCCCGTCACCTACGTCGGGCTCACCAAGCGCGGGCGGCTGGCCTTCGACGAGTACACCAGGGCCATCCGCGCCCTCCTCGACCATGCTGGAGGATCGTCATGACCGTCCTCGCCCGCGCGGCGCAGGTGTCCCGCAGGTACGGCGACGTGCTCGCGCTCGACCGGGTGTCGCTCGACATCCGGGCCGGCGAGCTGGTCGGCCTGCTCGGCCCCAACGGGGCCGGCAAGTCCACGCTCATCAACCTGTTCGTCGGCCTGCGCCGGCCGACGTCCGGCACGGTGGAGCTGCTCGGCGGCTCCCCCCAGGACCCCCTGGTACGGCAGGGCATCGGCGTCACCCCGCAGGAGACGGGCCTGCCCGAGGCGCTGCGGGTCGGCGAGATCGTCGACTTCGTCTCGGCCCACTACCCGCGCCGGGCGGACAAGGGCGAGCTGCTCGCACGGTTCGGCCTCCAGGACCTGGCCAGGCGGCAGATCGGCGGCCTGTCGGGCGGCCAGCGGCGGCGGCTGGCCGTGGCGCTGGCCTTCGCCGGCGAGCCCCGCATGGTCTTCCTCGACGAGCCGACCACCGGCCTGGACGTGGAGGCCCGGCGCGCGTTATGGGACGGCGTCAGGAGCTTCCACGAGCAGGGCGGCACGATCCTGCTGACCAGCCACTACCTGGAGGAGATCGAGGCGCTGGCGCGGCGCGTCATCGTCGTCGGCCACGGACGGGTGCTGGCCGACGACACCGTGACCGCCATCCGCGACGTGGTCGGCACGCGGCGCGTCTCGCTGACCGCCGCCGAACTGCCCGAGCTGCCCGGCGTCCTCAGCAGCGAGCGCGAGGACGGCCGCATCCACCTCCTCACCGCCGACCCCGACCGGCTGGTGGTGGAGCTGGTGCGCAGCGGCACGCCGTTCTCGGGGCTGGAGATCCGGCCCACCACGCTGGAGGAGGCGTTCCTCGCCATCACCTCGAAGGAGACCGCCGATGTCTAGCCTCGTCCTCGCCCACACCCGCTACCAGCTCCTGGAGCAGATCCGGGTGCCGCTCGGGCTGGTGGCCAGCGCGTTCTTCCCCGCGGCGTCGATGCTGGCGTTCGTCGTGCCGTTCGCGGGCGACGACCCGGCCGGCGCGACCCGGGCGACCGGGTCGATGATGCTGATCGGCGCGATGTCGGCGGCGCTGATGGGCCTGAGCATCTCGGTCGCGCAGGACCGCGAGCAGCCGTGGAACCCCTACCTGCGCACGCTGCCCGCCGGTCCGTTCCCCCGCTTCGCCGGGCGCATCCTCACCACCATGGCGGTCATGCTCGTGGCGGCGGTGCCGGTGCTGGTCATCGCGGCGCTGCTGACGAAGGCGAGCGTCACGGCGCCGAGGCTGGCGCTCGGGATGGCGGCGCTGCTCGCGGGGTCGCTGCCGTTCATGCTGATCGGGCTGTTCCTGGGGTTCCTGCTGCCGTCGAAGGCGGCCATCGGCGTGTCGCAGGTGGTGTTCTTCCCGATCGCGATCGTGGGCGGGCTGTTCATGCCGCCGCAGGTCATGCCGGAGTTCCTGCAGGCGCTGTCCCCGTACGCGCCGAGCCGCGGCGCGGCGGAGCTGGTGTGGAGCGCGGCCACCGGCGCGACCCCGGGGACGACCGGGATCGTCATGCTGGTGGTGTGGACGGTCGCGGCGGCGCTGGCCGCCGCCTGGGCCTACCGGCGCGACGAGGGCCGCCGGTTCTCCTGACGGCCCTCGCGCCGGAAACCTGAACGGGGGTGTGCCGCCGAGTCCGCAGCGATCTCGACGGCACACCCGTCCGTGAGGGGGTCCTGTTATTTCTTCTCTTCGAGAGTGACGGTGACGTTACTCGTCTTCCCGTCCCTCATATATGTGATCTGAACCTGTTGGCCCACTTTGAAACCTCTGACCTGCCCAACTACCGTATCTCCGCCGTCAACCGGCTTGCCGGCGATCTTCGTGATGAGGTCGCCCTCCTGGAGCCCCGCCTTGGCGGCCGGGCTTCCCTGGATCACCTGGCGCACCAGGGCGCCGGAGACGTCGCCGGTGGCGTCGGTGACGCTGACGCCGAGATAGGCGTGGCTGACCTTGCCGCCCTTGATGAGCTGGTCGGCCACCTGCTTGGCGGTGTTGATGGGGATGGCGAAGCCCACCCCGATGTTGCCGCTGCTGCCGCCGTTGGTGGCGATGGCGCTGTTGATGCCCACGACCTGGCCCGCCGCGTCGACGAGCGCGCCGCCGGAGTTGCCGGGGTTGATCGCCGCGTCGGTCTGGATGGCACCGCCGATCGTGGTCACCTCGGACGGCTGGCCGCCCGGCTGCTGGCCCCAGCCCGGCGGGACCTGCTGCTGCTGCTCGCCGCCGACGGTGAGCGTGCGGTCGAGGGCGCTGACGATGCCGGCCGTGACCGATCCCTGCAGCCCGAGCGGGCTGCCGATGGCCAGGACGGGCGCGCCGACCCTGAGCTGGTCGCTGTCGCCGAGCTGGGCCGGGGTCAGCCCCGACACGCCGTCGGCCTTGATGACCGCGAGGTCGGTGGCCGGGTCGGTGCCGACGACCGACGCCTTGGCGCTCTTGCCGTCGCTGAACTTCACCGACATCTGGCCGCCCTGCCCGGCCCCCACGACCACGTGGTTGTTGGTGAGGATGAGGCCGTCGGCGGTCAGCACCACACCCGACCCCTCACCGGTGCTGCCCTCGATCATGACGACGGACGGCTGCAGCTTCGCGGCGACGTCCGAGACGGTCAGGGTGCTGGCCGCCTGCTTGAACGAGGCGGGCGCCGGGGCCGCCGCGGCGATCGTGTCCGGCTGCATCGCGGTGGCGACGGCGGCCCCCGCCGCACCGCCGCCGATGGCCATGGCGGCCAGGGCGAGCCCGGCGATGGCCTTCTGACGGGTGGACAGGCCCGGCTTGACGGCGGACGCGGGCGGCGGAGGCGGAGGGACGGGCTGCCCCATGACCATGGTCTCTCGACGGGGGAACCCCCCGGCGGAGGGCGGCGTGTCACCGAACTGGCTCCAGCCGCCGTTTCCCTGCTCGCGAGGCTCGTTCGCGTTCATTGTCATCTCCTCAAGTCCCGATGACTCAAGAGTGCCAAGTCGCGCGTAAGTGCAGCTTAAGACCGTGATCGGAGGTTTCTGAGACGTCTGACACGGGCCTTATCACCGCTGGTGGGGGCTCGGTCACGCAAGTGAGGAGCCGCGAAAAAATCTTCCCTCACTTTGCCGTCGTGGCGCCGGACGGCCAGTACTGGTCCCTGAGCAGCCGCTTGTAGAGCTTGCCGGTGGCGTGGCGCGGCAGCTCCGCGCGGAAGTCGACCGAGCGCGGGCACTTGTAGGAGGCCAGCCGCGAGCGGCAGTACGCGATCAGCTCCGCCTCCAGCTCCGGCCCCGCCCGCTCCATGGACGCCGGCTGCACCACGGCCTTGACCTGCTCGCCCATCTCCTCGTCCGGCACGCCGAAGACCGCGACGTCGGCGACCTCGGGGTGGACGGACAGGACGTTCTCCGCCTCCTGCGGGTAGATGTTCACCCCGCCGGAGATGATCATGTAGGAGAGCCGGTCGGTGAGGTGGAGGAAGCCGTCGGCGTCGAGGTGGCCGATGTCGCCGAGCGTGGTCCAGCCGCGCCCCTGGGGGTCCTGGACGGAGCGGGTCTTGCCGGGGTCGCCGTGGTACTCGAAGCGGACGCCGCTCTCGAAGTAGATCACGCCCGTCTCCCCCGGCGGCAGCTCCCGGCCCTGCTCGTCGCAGACGTGGACCGGGCCGAGCAGGGAGCGGCCGACCGTGCCCGGGTGCGCCAGCCAGTCCTGGGGCGAGGCGTACAGGAAGCCGTTGCCCTCGGTGCCCGCGTAGTACTCGTGGATGATCGGGCCCCACCACTCCATCATCTGCTGCTTGACCGGCACCGGGCACGGCGCGGCGGCGTGGATGGCGCAGGTGAGGGACGACAGGTCGTACGCCGCGCGGGTCTGCTCCGGCAGCTTGAGCAGCCGGCTGAACATGGCGGGCACGAGCTGCGTGTGGGTGACCGCGTGCTTCTCGACCAGCCGCAGGTACTCCTCGGGGTCGAAGCGCTCCATCACCACGACCGTCGCGCCGAGCCGCTGGAAGGTCATGCAGTAGCGCAGCGGGGCGGCGTGGTAGAGCGGCGCGGGCGACAGGTAGACGCTGTCGGCGGACGGCGCGAACAGGCCGGCCACGAGCTTGTAGAGCATGGTCGGCTCGGTGAGCGGGGCCCGCGGCAGGGGCGGTTTGACGCCCTTGGGGCGGCCGGTGGTGCCGGAGGAGTAGAGCATGTCGGCGCCCTGGCGCTCGTCGGGGATCGGCGTGACCGGCAGGCCGGCGACCGCCCGTTCGTACGACTCGAACCCCTCCGCCGTGCCGTCCAGCATGAGCCGGCGCTGGACGCGCGGCGTCGCGCCGGTGATCGACGTGGCGACCTCGGCGAGGTCCGCGCCGGCGATGAAGACCCGGGCGCCGCAGTTGTCCACGATGTAGGCCAGCTCGTCGGCGAGCAGCCGGGAGCTGATGGCCGTGTAGTACAGGCCGGAGCGGTGGGCGGCCCAGGCGATGGCCAGGAAGAGGGGATGGTTGCCGAGCATGAAGGCGACGTGGTCGCCCGGCCGCAGCCCGGCGGCGCGGAAGAGGTGGGCCAGCCGGTTGGACTCCTCGTCCAGCCGCCGATAGGTGACGATCTCCCCGGAGCCCGCCATCACCACAGCGGGTTTGTCCGGGTGCGTTGCCGCGATCACTCCCGGGTACATGAACCGAACACTATTCGGTCACCGGCCGCCGCGCCAGCACCCGTGATCACGGCTCCGGACGTGACGGAGCCGCGGCCCCGCACGAGGCCGCGGCTCCGTCAGGCGCGCCGGGCGGTCACTGCGCGGGGATGACCGAGCCCTGGTACTTCTGCTTGATGAACTCCTTGACCTTCGGGTCCTGCAGGAGCTTGCCGAGGGTGACGATCGCGGCGTCCTTCTCGTGCCCGGCCTGCACGACCAGGCCGTTGACGTACGGGTTGCCCTCGCTCTTCTCCAGCGCGAGCGCCTGGGAGGCGGGCTTGAGCCCGGCCTCGATGGCGTAGTTGCCGTTGATGACCGCGGCGTCCACGTCGTCGAGCGAGCGCGGGAGCTGCGCGGCCTCCAGCGGCTTGAACGCCAGGTTCTTCGGGTTGCCCGTCACGTCGCGCTCGGTCGCGGTGGTGCCGGCGCCCTGCTTGAGCGTGATGACGCCGTTGTCGGCGAGCAGCTTCAGCGCGCGGCCGAGGTTGGTGGCGTCGTTCGGCACGGCGACGCTCGCGCCGGAGGGCAGCGCCTGCAGGCTCGTGACCTTCTTCGAGTACAGGCCCAGCGGCTCCAGGTGGACGGGGGTGACGAAGCTCAGCTTCGTGCCCTTGGAGGCGTTGAAGTCGTCGAGGTACGGCTTGTGCTGGAAGAAGTTGGCGGCCAGCTTGCCCTCACTGAGCTGCACGTTCGGCTGCACGTAGTCGGTGAACTCGACCACTTCCAGCTTCAGCCCGGCGGCGGGCGCCAGGTTGTCCTTGACGTAGTTGAGGATCTCGGCGTGCGGCACCGGGGAGGCACCCACCTTGATCACGGTGTCGGCGGACTCGGCGCCCGCGTTCGTCGTCGCGGTCTGCGACGAGCCGCACGCGGCGAGCAACACCGAAAGGGCAGCGACACCCACAATGTTCCGCAATTTCATGATTTTTCCTTACTTATTCAGGGATGGTGTACGTAAGTCAGCGATGGGACAGGCGGCGGGCCAGGGCGTCGCCCAGGCTCTGCACGACCTGCACGATGACGACGAGCACGACGACCGTGACGATCATGAGCAGGGTCTCGAAGCGCTGGTAGCCGTACCGGACCGCCAGGTCGCCGAGCCCTCCCCCGCCGATCGTCCCGGCCATGGCCGAGTAGCCGATGAGCGCGACGACCGTCACGGTCAGCCCCGCCACCAGGCCGGGGAACGCCTCGGGCAGCAGCACCTTGCGGACGATCGTCGTCCGGCTCGCGCCCATGGCCTGCGCGGCCTGGACCACGTCGGAGCCGACCTCGCGCAGGGCGGTCTCGACGAGCCGGGCGAAGAACGGGACCGCGCCCACGGTGAGCGGCACGACCACGGCCGCGGTGCCGATCGTGGTGCCGACCACGAGCCGGGTGAACGGGATGATCGCGATCATCAGCACGATGAACGGCAGCGACCTGCCGACGTTCACCAGCACGCCGAGCACCGACCGCAGCGCGGGCAGCGGCCGCAGCCCGCCGCGGTCGAAGACCACGAGCGCCACGCCCAGCGGCAGCCCGAACAGCAGCGTGAACAGCGTGGACCAGCCCACCATCTGCGCGGTCTGCCCGGCGGCCTCCCACAGCAGCGGCGTCATCTCGTCCCAGGTCATGGGGTCACCTCCACGAGCAGTCCGCGCTCGCGCAGGAAGGCGAGCGCCGGGGCGGTGTCACCGGTGATCGAGACGCGCAGCCGGCCGACCGAGCCGCCGGCCAGCTCCTCGATCGAGCCGCCCAGGATGCTGATCTCGACGTCGAACTTGCGCACCGCCTCCGACACGACCGGGCGCTGCGGGTCGCCGGTGAAGGTGAGCGTGACCGAGCCGGACGGCGCGGGCTCGGGCAGCGGGAAGATCTCGCGGGTCAGGCGGGAGCCCGGCGTGCGGATGAGGTCGGCGATGGCACCCGACTCCTCGATCCGGCCGCCGGACATGATGGCGACGGAGTCGCAGACGCTCTTGACGACGTTCATCTCGTGCGTGATGAGCAGGATCGTCAGGCCCAGCTCGGCGTTGAGCCGCTTGAGCAGGTCGAGGACCGAGCGGGTGGTCGCCGGGTCGAGCGCCGAGGTGGCCTCGTCCGACAGCAGCACCGACGGGTTGCCGGCCAGCGCGCGGGCGATGCCGACGCGCTGCTTCTGGCCGCCGGAGAGCTGGTGCGGGTGGTCGCCGCCGCGGCCGGACAGCCCGACCAGGTCGAGCAGCTCGGCGACGCGCCGGGCCCGCTCGGCCCGCGGCACGCCCATGACCTCCAGCGGGAACGCCACGTTGCCGGCGACGGTGCGCGAGGACAGCAGCGCGAAGTGCTGGTGGATCATGCCGATGCGCTGGCGCGCCCGGTTCAGCTCGCGGGACGGCAGCGCGGTCAGGTCCTGGCCGGCGACCGTCACCGTGCCCGCGGTCGGCCGTTCGAGCAGGTTGACGCAGCGCAGCAGCGTGCTCTTGCCGGCGCCGCTCTGACCGAGCACACCGTAGATCTCGCCTTCGCGCACCCGCAGGTCGACACCGTCGAGAGCGACGGTGTCACCGTACAGTTTGCGCAGGCCGGACACCTGGATCACGAGAAAACCCCACACTGGCAGCGGCCACGCCGCTGGGAACGGACGAACGTCAGGAGAGAGCGCGGACTCGGGGCGCGGCTCAGCGGGTGCCGGGGTGGAAGGGCAGGTGGCTCAGCCTGCGCAGCACGTAGCTCGGTGCGATCATCGGGGAACCTTCGTGGGAGGGCGGACGGGTCTTCACGCCTGCGGGGCCTTGGCCCGCGGAGGGCGGCTCGGCCGGCGCGTTCGCGCGATCAGCTGCTCGGTCAGCGCATTCGCGCGGTGCGCATTCGCCGGGTGCGCATGCGACAACAGCGCCCGCCGATGGGAGCGCTTCGGTTGCTCGCGTGTACCTCGTCCACGATGAGCGCTAACGCCCCCTTTACTTCCCTATATTCCCGACACTTTTGGTGATCTATATCACGCCGGTCTCGGGGCTCTCCGTCACGCCGGTCGTTCGGCGAGGATCCGCCAGGCGTGCGGGCCGACGACGGCGGGGTCGTGGGCGCCGCGGTCCGGGGCCAGCGGCGTCAGCCGGGAGACGTCGAGCGGGAAGCGGTAGGCCCGGTCGTCGAGGTTGAGCAGGGTGACCAGCGCCTGCCCGCCGGCGCTCGACCTGAGCGCGGCGGCCCGGTTGGTCAGGTGCTCGACGTCCGTGCGGGCCCGCACCAGCCACGGGTGGCGGCGGCGCAGGCCGACCAGGTCCTGGTGCAGGCGGTAGACCGGCAGCCCGTACGGGGCCAGATCGGCGGGCGTGTCCGGGAAGGCGGGGCGGATGGCGTCGTCGCCGCCCTCGCGCTCCTCCTTCAGCCCCTCGAACGCCTGCTCGTCACCGGAGTACAGGCTCGGGACCCCGCCCACCGTGAGCAGGATCGCCAGGGCGTGGCCCAGGTGGCGCCGGTCGTCGAGCCGGGTCGCGAGCCGGGTGACGTCGTGGTTGCCGGCGAAGGTGAGCGGGGTGAACGTGGCGAGCAGGTCGTTGTGCCGGTCGAGGGCCCAGGCCAGCTCGAACAGGTTGCGGTCGTTGAGGGAGCTCCAGATCGCCTTCCACAGTTCGTACTGGGTGACGGAGTCGAGGCCGGACTCCTTGACGTACCCGGCGTAGTCGCCGTGGATGACCTCGCCGGCGAACCACGCGTCGGGGTGCCGCTCGCGGACGCCCGGCAGCACCTCGCGCCAGAACGCCGGGGGCACGGCATAGGCGGCGTCGAGCCGCCAGCCGGCCGCGCCGCGGGCCAGCCAGTGGCCGAGGACGGCGGCGACGTGGTCGCGCACCGCCGGCTGGTCGTGGTCGAGGGCGACCAGGCGCTCGTGGCCCTCGAACGTGTCGTAGCCGTCCGGGCCCTTCCTGAACCAGGACGGGCCGCCGGTGAAGGACCTGCCGACGTGGTTGAAGACGCCGTCGAGCACGATCCGCAGCCCGCGCCCGCGCGCCTCGGCGACCAGGGCGTCGAAGTCGGCGTCGTCGCCCAGGCGCGGATCGACGCGGAAGTGGTCGACGGTGTCGTAGCCGTGGGTCTCGGAGGCGAAGACGGGGCCGAGGAGGAGGCCGGAGCAGCCCAGCTCGACGGCGTAGTCCAGCCACGGCAGCAGCCGCCGCAGCCGGTGCCGCACCGGCTCGCCGGGCGGCGGGGCGACGGCGGGGGCCCCGGTGAAGCCGAGGGGGTAGACCTGCCAGAGGATCGCGTGGTCACTCCACGTCGGCACGGGTGCTCCTCACTGTGTCGGGACGGCTCGCGGCCCGATCCGCGCGGTCGTCTTCCTGGTCGCGCTCGTGGGCCTGCCGCTGGTCCTGCTGGTGCGGTTGCTCTCGGCGGCGTACTGCCCAGGGAAGGTAGCCGAAACCCAGGGCGAGCGCGCACCCGATGGCCGTGTCGGCGATCCGGAGGCCCGCCAGGCCGGCGGGGGCACCCCCGGTGAGCAGCAGGACCAGGGGGGTCATCACGGCGGCGTACAGGGCCGGGTGATGCTCCTTGACCGCCGGGCGCAGCCCGGCCAGCCCGGCCACCACGAGCGTGAACGGCCAGGCGGTCAGCGCCCACAGCGGCAGGGCGGCCGCCGCGAGGGCGCCCGCGGCGGTGCCGGCGGCCCGCTCGACGGCCCGCCGGGCGGCGCCGGTCAGCTGCCGCCGCACCACGATCACCACGGTGACCGAGATCCACGACCCGGTCGGGTGCGGCCAGAGCAGGGCGATCCCCTGGGCCGCGCCGAGACAGGCGGTCAGGCGCACGGCGTAGCGGCGGCTCGTGGCGCTCCACGCTCCCCGCCGGACGCGCCTCACGAACGACGCGCCTCTCCGGCGCGCCGTGTCCCCCGTCGCGTGTGTCAGGGCCCGCTGCGGAGGGTCGTCCGCCCTGCGCGCCAGAGCCAGGGCCAGGGGCAGCGCCAGCAGGACTCCCCACGCCACCCCCGCGGCCACGACGGCGGCGACCGCCGCCGGGTGGCCGTTCCGGGCGGGGCCGGTCGTGATGACCATGAACGTGACGAAGCGGGTGGTGAGCTCCGCCATGGGACGGCTGAGCCCGCCCGCGAGGGCCGACACGGCCGCCATCAGCACGAGCGCGACCGCTCCGCCCCATCCGTGCCCGGTCACGGCGGCGCCCGCGAAACCGGCGGCGGCGACGGCGCCCACGGTGCTCGCTGCTCCCCGCAGGATCGCCCCGGCGGATGCGGTGCCGTCTCCCTGGCTCGCGGCCGAGGGGACGCCGGTGGCGGCCAGTGCTCCGACGGCGGCGAGCGCGCCCAGCGCCGGTCGGCCCGCGGCGACGCCCAGCGCGACCGGCCCGCCCACGCCGAGCGCGGCGACGGCCATCCGCATCCAGATCATACGCAGAGCGTACCAATTATCGGGCGTTCTGCTGCTGCGTTGGCCCAAATTGGTAAGTGATAGCGTAGCGACCATGGAAGAGACCGAGCTGCACGCGACGGCCGCCTCGCTGCGGCGGGCCGCTGTCGGGCTCGCGCGGCGGCTGCGCGACGAACGCACCGCCGAGGCGCCGGGAAGGCTGGCGCTGTCGTTGCTGGGGCACCTGCGCAGGCACGGCGCCATGACGGCGGGCGAGCTGGCGGCGGCCGAGCACCTGCAACCACAGTCGATCACGCGGGCGCTCGCGTCCCTGGAGGAGGGCGGCCTGGTCCGGCGCTCCCGCGACGCCGGCGACCGCAGGCGTCACCTCATCGTCCTGACCGACCCGGGCGCCAGGGCGCTCACCGACCAGGTGAGGGGCGGCGACGCCCGGCTGGCGGAGGCGATGTCCCGGGCGCTCACGCCGGAGGAGTGCCGTGTCCTCGGGGTGGCGGCCGACCTGATCGACCGCCTCCTCACCGACCAGCCGGACGGCCCGCCCCCGCGCCGTACTCAGAAGCCCGAAGGCGCGTGAGCCCGTGACCTTGCGGATCCGCGGGCCCGTGAGCGCAAGGACCCCTGCGCGCCGTGAGCCCAAGGGCCCATGAGGCGGACCCGTGAGCGCAAGGGCCCGTGAGGCCGAGGGCGGCCCCTCCCCGTGAGGCGCCCGGCCTTCAGGATCCGTCGCGACATCTTCCGGCTCGCCTGCCCTTCCTCTCCCCGCGACCGGGGCGCCGAGGGCTGCCCCCACTCGCGGGCCGACCCTCGGGCATCCCGCCCTGAGGCGGACATGACGACGCCCGCCGTCCCCTGAGGGATCGGCGGGCGTCGATCGAGATGTCCCCGCCACCGGGAGACGCCCTCCCCTCGGCCACGAGAGGAGCGACGTCCCGGAGGGCGGCGGACGGTCCCGGCCGCGGGAGCCGGGGGTCAGGCGGCGGCCGTGGAGGCGACCTTGGCCGGGGTGAGGGCGATGTCCAGCACCTCGCGCACGTCGCTGACCGCGTGGATGGTCAGCTCGTCGCGCACCTCCTTGGGCACGTCGTCCAGGTCGGGCTCGTTGCGGGCCGGGATGAGCACCGTGGTGATGCCCGCCCGGTGCGCCGCGAGCAGCTTCTGCTTGACGCCGCCGATCGGCAGGACCCGCCCGGTGAGCGAGATCTCGCCGGTCATGGCCACGTCGCCGCGGACCTGGCGGCCCGACAGCAGCGAGGCCAGCGCCGTCGTGAGCGTGACACCCGCCGAGGGGCCGTCCTTCGGCACCGCGCCCGCCGGGAAGTGGACGTGGACCGAGCGGTCCTTCAGCGCGGTCACCGGCAGCTCCAGCTCCGCGCCGTGCGAGCGGAGGTAGGACAGGGCGATCCTGGCCGACTCCTTCATCACGTCGCCGAGCTGGCCGGTCAGCGTGAGGCCGGTCTCGCCGGTTTCGGGGTCGGCCAGCGACGCCTCCACGTAGAGGACGTCGCCGCCGGCACCCGTGACGGCCAGGCCCGTCGCCACGCCCGGCACCGAGGTGCGCTGCGTGGACTCGGGCAGCGACGACTCCGGCACGAACCGCGGCCGGCCCAGGTAGCCGACCAGGTCGTCGGCGCCGACGGTGACCGGCAGCTCGTCCTTGGCGGCCACCTTGCGCAGGACGCGGGCGACCGACCGCTCCAGGGAGCGGACCCCGGCCTCGCGGGTGTACTCGGCGGCGAGCCTGCGCAGCGCCGCCTCCTCGACCGTGACCTCCTCGGCCGTCAGCCCGGCCAGCTCCAGTTGCTTGGGCAGCAGGTGGTCGCGGGCGATGGCGACCTTCTCGTCCTCGGTGTAGCCGTCGAGGGTGACGACCTCCATGCGGTCGAGCAGCGGCCCCGGGATGGCCTCCAGGACGTTGGCCGTGGCGAGGAAGAGCACGTCGCTCAGGTCGAGCTCGACCTCCAGGTAGTGGTCGCGGAACGTGTGGTTCTGCGCCGGGTCGAGCACCTCCAGCAGGGCGGCCGTCGGGTCGCCGCGGTAGTCGGCGCCGACCTTGTCCACCTCGTCGAGCAGGACGACCGGGTTCATGGAGCCGGCCTCGCGGACGGCGCGCACGATGCGGCCGGGCAGCGCGCCGACGTACGTGCGCCGGTGGCCGCGGATCTCCGCCTCGTCGCGCACGCCGCCGAGGGCGACGCGGACGAACTTGCGGCCCATCGCGCGGGCCACGGACTCGCCGAGCGAGGTCTTGCCCACGCCGGGAGGGCCGGCCAGGGCGAGGACGGCGCCGCTGCGGCGACCGCCGACGACCCCGAGGCCCTTGTCCTGGCGGCGCTTGCGCACGGCCAGGTGCTCGATGATGCGGTCCTTGACGTCGTCGAGGCCGGTGTGGTCGGCGTCGAGCACGGCCCGCGCGCCGGTGATGTCGTAGTTGTCCTCGGTCCGCTCGTTCCAGGGGATGTCGAGGACGGTGTCGAGCCAGGTGCGGATCCAGCCGGTCTCAGGAGACTGGTCGGACGTCCGCTCCAGCTTGTCGACCTCCTTCAGCGCGGCCTCGCGCACCTTCTCCGGCAGGTCGGCGGCCTCGACGCGGGCCCGGTAGTCCTCCTCCTCGCTCTCGGAGGTGTCGCCGTTGAGCTCCTTGAGCTCCTTGCGGACGGCGGCGAGCTGCTGGCGCAGCAGGAACTCCCGCTGCTGCTTCTCCATGCCCTCCTGGACGTCCTTGCGGATCGTCTCGGCGACGTCGAGCTCGGCGAGGTGCTCACGGGACCACTCGACCAGCTTGGCCAGCCGGTCGGCCGGGTCGGCGGCCTCCAGCAGCTCGACCTTCTGGGCCGTGGTCAGCCAAGGGGTGTAGCCGGAGCTGTCGGCGAGCACCGACGGGTCGTCGATCTGGTTGACCTGGTCGACCACCTGCCAGGCGCCGCGCTTCTGCAGGATCGTGGTGGCCAGGGCCTTGTACTCCTTGGCCAGTTCCTGGGCGCGCTCGGTGGCGGGAACCGGGTCGACCGTGATGGCCTCCACCCACAGCGCGGCACCGGGGCCCGTCGTGCCCGTGCCGACGCGCACGCGGTTCACGCCACGCACCACGGCGGCGGGCTCGCCACCGGGCAGCCTGCCGACCTGCTCCACGACGGCCTGCACACCCACGGCGCCGTAGCGGCCGTCGATCCGGGGAACGAGGAGGACCTGCGGCTTGTTGCGTCCGGATGCGCGGCTCGACGACTCGGCCGCGTCGATCGCCGCACGCACTTCGGAGTCGGACAGGTCCAGCGGGACCACCATGCCCGGCAGGACCACCTCGTCGTCCAGCGGCAGGACCGGCAGGGTCAAGCTTTCACTCATGCGAACTCCCAAGGGTTGAGTTATACAGACTCAATTCATTGGAGCCCACCGATGTTCCCTTCCTTGCCGATGTTCGCTCACAGCGATCGTAATCATGTAAGCACGAGCGTGGATGCGCGGCGCGCCGCCGGGCGAACCCTCGCCTCGGCGGCGCCGGTCAGGCGCCCGTCAGCGCCGCCCGCCGAACTCCCAGTCGTGGACCTCGATGCCGGCGTACCGGTCGGGGGTCAGCACGGCACGGGCCGCGTCCGGGTCCGGCGCCCGCACCAGCGCCGCCGTACCCAGCCAGGCGGCGCCGTCGTCGGACAGCAGCGGCCCGTACGCGATCAACTCTTCCCCGCCGGACGGCGGGACGACGTCGGCGGCCTGCCCGGAGCCGAGGCCCAGCACCAGATAGCGGTTGCCGCCTTCGCGGCCGCCGGGGAAGTCCCACATGGTGCGGCCCAGCACGTTGCGCCATCGCCGCACCATCACGTCCCGGTAGACACCGGCCTGGTAGTTGGGCTCGTCGAAGACGAAGGCGCGCGCGGCGGCGACATCCGGCAGGTCGAGGATGTGCACGCTGCCGGTGGCCGTGTCGTCCGCACGGGAGAAGGTCGGGCCACGGGCGATCATCTCCGCCGCGAAGCGGTCCATGTAGGACCAGTGCTCTTCGAGCAACGCGTCGCGCAGCGCGCCGGAGCCTGGACGATCACGGTGATAGCAGAAGAATTCCATGCCGAAGGTACCTACCATGAAACGCGGCCACGGCCCCCGTCCAGCGACCATGGCTTCGTGCCCCACGTCCGTGGAGCACGCTCCCAAGGAGACCGAGTTTCCGCCCAACGCAGTCTCAGGCGCGACAGGCCCGGCCGGGGCAGCGGTCCGAACGGGGCAGCGGTCCGAACGGGCGGCGCCCGGCCGAGGGGGGCGGCTCCAACAAGGCCCGCCGGCACGGGCCCTCAATGGAGCCGCGCCCGGCCACAGCGGCCGTTCAAGGACTCCCCCCGACCGCAGCGGCCGTTCATGGACTCCCGCCCGGCCGGAGCAGCCGTCCAAGAACTCCCGCCTCTCCAGAGCGGCCGTTCAAGCAGCCCCGCCCGGCCGGAGCGGCCGTTCAAGGAGCCCCGCCCGGCCGGAGCAGCCGCTGGGAGGACTTCGTCCCGGGCAGGCCGGTGTTCAGCCGCGGCTCTAGGCTGGGCCCTCCTCCCGCGCTTCCTCCACGTCACCTTCGGCCGCGGGTTCGCCGGTCTGGTCGTGCGCAGGAGTTCGCCCGGCATGCCGGTGACCGAGCAGATACGCTGAGTAGCTGTTCGCCATCGAGGAGGCGCCGGCCTCATGAGGGGTGACGAACATGGGGAACTGGTGTTGAGTCATGTCGAGTCGCCTTCGTTGTGCGTGACGGGGCGCCGACGGGACGAGGGGGACGACTCCTGCTGCAACAGGAAGCCGCCGTCCCCCTCGCCTCCCCGCCGGGGAGCCGGGAGACCCGGCGCAAGATGATCAATCATCCGATTTCACGTCATTCATCGAACGCGAATATGAATTGCGTTCACGTTCGACTCGGAGAGCATGGGGCGCCCTCTCGATCGAAGCGTACATAACATCAACACCGCCTCGCGCACGTACTCGTGAATCAAGCTCGGATCAATTTTCTCCCAGGATCGTACTGGTCCCGACCCGCTTCGCCGTCCAACAACGCGCGCACCGAATTAAAGAAACGCGGCGATTATCCGCTTTCAAGAAAAAGGCGGTTTGCGCAATACCAACACCGCTTCTATCGGGAAATTTCCGGTTTCAGGCGCGGCTGGCGGGGCAGGCAGCAGGGAGCCACAGGTTTCACGACACTGTGTCGTCATCCTCTTGACGAGACGGCCGCAGGTTTGTGACACTGTGTCATGAAACACTGGTACACGGTGGGGTGAAGTGTGACGTCGTTCTCCGAAGCGCTGAGGAACGCCACGTGGGGAGACCACGAGGCGG
The DNA here is from genome assembly GCF_013363995.1 of Nonomuraea rhodomycinica. Taxonomy (GTDB): domain Bacteria; phylum Actinomycetota; class Actinomycetes; order Streptosporangiales; family Streptosporangiaceae; genus Nonomuraea; species Nonomuraea rhodomycinica. Next base: position 794,519 of record NZ_JABWGO010000001.1, read on the forward strand.
CCGAGGGCGAGAGCTATCTCAAGGAGCTCATGGGCGGGCGGCTGAGCGCCGCCGAGTACGGCGAGATGGTCGCGCAGCACCACTTCGCGTACGCGGCTCTCGACGGCGTGTCCCGCGAGCTGGCGGACCACCCGGTGGCGGGCAGGTTCGTGTTCCCCGAGCTGTACCGCGAACCGGCGCTGGAACGCGACCTCGCCACCATCTACGGCGACGGATGGCGCGACCGGATCGCCCCGTCCAAGGCGACCCGCACCCTCGTGGCCCGGATCGAGCAGATGGCCGGCTGGCCCGGCGGGTACGTCGCCCACCACTACACCCGCTACATGGGCGACCTGTCGGGCGGGCAGTTCATCCGGATGGAGCTCCAGCGCATCTACGGGTACGCGAAGGGCGGCGGGGTCGACTTCTACCTGTTCGACCAGGTGGGCAGCCTGCCGAGGTTCAAGCGGGAGTACCGGTCGCGGCTGGACGCCTTCGGGGAGACCCTCGACGAGCGGGAGCGGGAGCGCGTCATCCGTGAGGTGAAGCTGGCCTACCAGCTCAACACCGAGGTCCTGGCCGAGCTCCTCGACGCCGTCCGCGCGGTCGCCTGACGGCGGCACGTCTCCGGCCGTACGTTCGCCCCTTCCCGTGGCGTACGCGCGGCCTACGATGGCCCTATGCCCCGGATCTCCGCCGCCACCATCGGTGAGCACCGCGCCCGCACGCGCGAGCGCATCCTCCAGGCGGTCTCACGACTGTCGCGTGAGCAGGGCATCGACGCGCTCTCGATGACGGACGTGGCGCACGAGGCGGGCATCACCCGGACCGCGCTCTACAACTACTATCCCGACAAGGCGGCGCTGCTGCTCGCCTTCACCGAGCAGGTCACCGGCTACTTCATCGAGAGCTACGAACGCGAACTGGCCGACGGGGCCACCCCGGCGGAACGGCTGCGCGCGTACGTGCGGCTCCAGCTCGCCGGCCTCGTCGCCCACCCGCACCCCGGCCCCGCCGACCTCGGCGCCGCCCTCGGCCCGGACGCCTACCAGCGGCTGGCCGAGCACGTGGCGCCGATGCAGCGGATCCTCACGGAGATCTTGGAGAGCGGCGCCGCGTCGGGCGAGTTCGAGGTGCCGGACGTGACGGCGACGGCGCGCATGGTGCTCGCGGTGATCGGCGCGGAGCGGGTGCCCCTGGTGAGCGGGGCGATCACCGTGGACAGGGCCACCGAGCTGGTGTCGGACTTCGTCCTGCGCGCACTCGGCAGCCGCCCTCCGCGCTGACCGCCGCCCGCTCCGGACGGCCGTTTCGCACGGACCGCACGGTCCTAGAGCTCCCCGAAGGCGGTCGGAGGCGGGTCCGGCGCCTGATCGGGACCGGGGCCCGGAGCCGGACGGGGCAGGGTCGGGGGGCGTGGGCGGGCTCAGGGCGCGGTCCGCTGCCGGGAGGGGGCGGAGTCCCGCGGCCGGTGCGGCCAGCCCGCGGGGATGCGTTCCAGGACTCCGCCCGCGAAGGTGTCGTACAGACCGAGCGGCTCCAGGTGCACGTAGCCGATGTGGCAGTCGCACACCGCCAGCGGGCAGGGGCGCGGGCGGAGCGCCGCCAGCGCCGTTCCGTCGTACAGGTTGCCGAGGCGTCCCCGCACGAAGTGGCAGCGCCGCACGTCGCCCTCCCCGTCCACGGAGATCACGCTCTCTCCGGTACGGCACGGCAGTCCGAGGCTGGGATGCGGGTCGCGGCTCACGGCGAAGAGGGGGTCCAGCGCGGCCCAGTCGGCCGCCTCCTCGTCGGTGTAGAGGCGGCCTTCGGCGGCGTTCACCCACAGGTAGACGCCGCCGGGCAGGTCGGCGCGCAGGCGGCGGGCGGCGTCGAGGTGCTCCGGGAGGCCGACCACGCCCACGCTGTACCGCACCCCCCTGCCGGACAAGTCATGACATTTCTGGATGAAGCGGTCGTGGGACACCTGGCCCGGGTGGTAGGTGGCCCACAGGGCGAGCGTGTCGAGGTCCGCCTGGTCGAGCCAGTCCGTCCGGCCACTGAGGTTCGTCTGGATGGCGACCCGGGGCACGTGGGCGAGACGGCTGAGCCGCAGCATGGCGCGCCGGTACCACGACCGCACGAGACCCTCGCCCCACGGGGTGAACAGCACGGAGACGCTGAAATCCTGCTCCGACACCCACCGGACGAACCGCTCCAGCGCCGCCCGGTCGACCCGCAGCTGCTCGGGTGTGTCGCGTCGCTTGGCGAACGGGCAGTAGGGGCAGTCGTAGTCGCAGCTCGCGAGGGGGCCTCGGTAGAGGATCGTCAAACGCGCGGGCCCGGCGGCGGAGGACTGCTCGTGCGGGCCGCCGGCTGGACGGTGCGGGAGGCGGTCAGCGGTGGTCAGGTCAGCGGTGGTCATAGGTGTCCATCAACTCCCGGACGCGGGCGGAGAACAGCGCGGGCCCGACGGCGTCGGAGTGGGCGAGCCCTTCGGCGGTGAGCCGGACGCGCTCGGCGTCGTGGTCGAGCCAGCCGCGCTCCGCGTAGCCCTCCAGGTCGAAGTCGTCCAGCACGTCGGTGCCGAAACGTTCCGCGTAGGCGGCGCGGTCGAGGCCAGCCGCCTGCAGGAGCGACTGGAGCAGGTGCCTGCGGCGGCGTTCGGCGGCGTCGAGCGCGAAGCCGGCGTTGGCGCGGGCGAACTCCTCGCGCGGCAGCCGCACGTAGTCGTCGATGATCGCGCGGACGTGGCGGACGGCCACGGCGTACTCGAACGAGTAGTGCAGCCGCTCGGTGTAGGAACGGGCGCCGCAGCCGAGCCCGACCATCCCGTCGCGCTGACATCTGTACTCCTCCCCCGGCGACGCGCCGTGCGAGCCCCCCGGTGAAGCGCCGTGCGAGCCCTCCAGCGAGGAGCCGTGCGAGCCCTCCGGCGAGGAGCCGTACGGGCTTCCCGGCGCGGGGGAGGTGGCCGCGCGGCGGCGGAACATGCGCATCGACACCTGCTCGTAGCCCGCCCCCAGCAGGTGGTCGCGGCCCGCCCGGTACAGGCGCAGCCGCTGGTCGTCCCACGCGCCCGGCCGCAGCCCGAGCCCGGTGAGCGGCCGCACGTACAGGGGGTACAGGTACATCTCCTCCGGCCGCCACGCCAGCGCCGCGTCGAGCGAGTACAGCCAGGACTCCTCCGTCTGGCCGTCGATGCCGTAGATCAGGTCGAGGTTGAGTACGGGCGGCCCGGCCGCCCTGATGGCGGCGAGCGCGGCCTCGACCTCGGCGCGCCGCTGCGGGCGCACCGCGGCCCGCGCCTCGGCGTCGAGGAAGCTCTGCACGCCGATCGAGACGCGGGTGACGCCCCTCTCGGCGAGGACGGCCAGCCGGTCGGGCGTCGCGGTGGCGGGCGAGGTCTCCACGCCGAACGGGACGGCCCGCAGATCGGCCCCCATGACGTCCTCGGCGATGTCGAGGAGCCTGGCCAGCTCTCCCGCCTCCAGGTAGGTGGGTGTCCCGCCGCCGATCGCCGCCGCCGCGAACCGGGCCTCGGGGAGCGCCTCGCGGGTCACGGCCGCCTGGCGGCCGAGCGCGTCGAGGTAGGCCGCCACCAGGGAGGCGGGCGCGCCGGTGCGGGTGAACAGGTTGCAGAACCCGCACCGCATCTCGCAGAACGGCACGTGCAGGTACAGGAAGAGCGCCTGGTCCGGCTCCCGCGCCCACACCTCGCGCAACGCGGGCCGCGGCTCCAGCGGCCGGTAGGCGGTCTTGTGCGGGTAGGAGTAGACGTATCCCTGGTAGGGCGAGGTCACCGCCAGGATCCCTTCTCGAGGACGAATTCGCCGTAGGGGACGGTCCACACGACCTCGTGGCCGATGCGGTGGCCGGTGTGCCCGTCCTCCCCGTACGCGGTGCCGTGGTCGGAGCAGACGATGGCCAGGCACGGCCGCCGCTCGCTCATCAGGGCGAACAGCCTCGCGATGTGCCGGTCGACGTAGCGCAGGGCGGCGGCGTGCGTGGCCGGGTCGTCGCCGGTGGCGCCCGGCAGGTGGAACCAGTTGGGCTGGTGCAGCGCCGAGACGTTGACGAACAGGAACACGGGCCCGGCGGCCCTCCTGACGGCGGTCTCGGCCCGGTCGAGCTGCCGTTCGAAGGAGTCGGGCGCGGTCACGCCGAACCCCGGCTCCCAGTGCGACTCGGCGAACAGCGCCGGCAGCGCCGAGCCGAGCGGGGTGAGCTTGTTGAAGAAGCCCACGCCGCCGACGCAGATCGTGTGGTAGCCCGCCCGGGCGAGACCGCTGGGCAGGTCGGCGGCGTCGAAGCGCCAGGTGCCGGGCGCGGTGGTCTCGCTGCCGGGGAAGGCGGCGGCGAACAGCCTCGGGTGCGGGCCGGGGGTGACCGGCGTGGGCAGGAATCCGGCCAGCATCGCGGCGTGGGCGGCGTAGGTGAAGCTGCCGGGCGTGTGCCGGCGTTCCCACCGGCCGCCGGGCAGCACCCGGGCCAGGGTGGGCAGCCGGCCCGCGGCCAGCTCCCCGGCGGCGACGTCGTACCGCAACGTGTCGAGCGTGACCAGCAGCAGGTCGTGCGTGCCGATCACCGCGTGCATGTCCCTCATGGGCGTCCCGCTTCCGGACCCTTCCCTCGCGGTCGGCACCGCGCCGGCGCGGTCCTCACGGCTGCTCCCCGTGGAGCCCTCCCCGCGTGTGCCGGTCATCGACGGCCCGCCGTCGGTACGGACCCCAGGAGCAGCTCCACCTGCGCCTCGTACGTGTCCAGGCCCTCGGCGCCGCCGCCGGGCAGCCCGGTCAGGCCCGGCAGCAGGTCGCCGAACGCGTTGACTTCGGCCACCGCCGGCTCCCACCGGCCGGCCCCCACCATGAGGTCCACGCCGACGGCCGGGCTCCCGGGGAAGCAGGCGGCGGCCCGGGAGCAGACGTCCATGGCCCGCGCCCATGCGGGCTCCCCCAGGGCGGCGCGGACCGCGGCGAGGTCTCCCCGCCGGCCTCCGAGGTGGAGGTTGGTCATGGGGGCGTGGCTGGTGCGCGCGACCGCGTGGGTGGGCCGGCCGCCGATCACCACCACCCGCAGGTCGAACACGCGCCCGCCGACGGACGCCTTGGGGAACCAGCGCTCGACGTGCAGCCCGTCGGGCGCCAGGGCGCCGACGATCGCCGCGACGTCCGCCTCCCGCTCGTACGAGCGCACCCGCAGGGAGTTGTGCAGCGTGCCCGCGGGCCCCCGCTCCACGGACGTGGTGGCCTTGATCCGCGGACCGCGCGCCTGCAACGCCACCACACCCGAGGCGGACGAGCCGTGGGCCGGTTTGACGAACACCCGGGCCCAGCCCGCCGCGCGCATCGCGGCCCGCAGCCCCGGGTAGCCGGTGATCGGGCCCGGCAGGGCGGGCGGGACCGGCACGCCGGCCGCCGCGAGCCGGGCGTGGCACAGCCGCTTGTCGAACATCACCGCGATCTCCCCGACGTCGCCCGCCAGGCGCGCTCCGGGGGTGCGGTCCACCGCGTCCCGGACCGCCTCCAGCGCGCGGACGAAGCGGGTGTGCCAGGTGGCGCCGCCGCCGACGCGGGTCGGGTCGCCGGGGCCGCGCAGCAGCGCGTCGGCCGCCGCGTCCTCGCCCGGCGACTCGACCCGGACCAGCGCCCCCTCGGGGAGGCCGGGGAGGCGCGGCGCCCAGGCGTTCTCCACGTCATCCCCGCCGAGCACGTCGCGCCAGGCGACCACGTGCGGCTCCGGCAGACCCCGGCGGCGCAGCGCGGCGGCGAACAGGGTGACCCGCCGGTCGCCCGGCGTGCCGACGACGGCGACCGGCGGCGCCACCGGGGCCCGGGTCACTCCGACACCGCGACGTAGCGCCACTTCTTGCCGGCATCCTGGCGGCCGGACAGGTCGAGCTCCACCCCGGGCAGCGCGGCGCGCAGCCGCTGCGTCATCGCCTCGCTCAGGTAGTGGTGGCTCAGGTCGAGGCTCCTCAGGTGGGTCAGCGGCCGGCCGGACAGCAGCGCCTCGGCCCCGGTGTCGGTCAGGACGCCCATCGACAGGTTCAGGGACTCCAGGCGGGCGACCACCGGGGCGGCGGCCACGGCGGCGCACACCTCGTCCTGGATATCGCTGTCCTGCAGGCCGAGGTGGCGCAGGGCGGGCAGGCCGGAGCCGTCGAGGATGCCCGTCCAGTCGGCGGGCCGGGAGTCGCCGGAGTAGTCCTCGCTGCCGAGCCAGAGCTCCAGGTGCCGCAGCGCGGGGAAGGAGCTCTCGCCGACGGCGCGCGCCACCGACGCGGGCAGGCCGCCGGTCTCGAACCTGAGCACCTCCAGCGCGTCGTGGGTGACGGGCCGCAGGCGCAGCCCGGTGCCGCCGCGCACCTCCAGCCGGCGCAGGCGCGGGTAGGCGTCGAGCAGCGGCGTGACGTCGTCCTGCTCGATCCAGGAGATCTCGGACTCCTCCGCGACGATGTCGCCGAGGAAGATCGCCTCCAGCGCCGGCAGCCGGTCGGCCGCCTCGGCGAGCATCCGGATCGGGATGTCGCCGCGCGCGCCGTCCCAGCCGGGGCCCCACCAGCCGATGACCAGCGCCCGGATGCGCGTGGGCTCGACCCTGGCGAGCAGTTCCTCGAACCGCTGCTGGAGCGTCGGCTCGTCCTCTGCGTAGGGGGCCTGCACGCGCCAGGCCACGGTGTCGGGGGCGGCCGACGACGTCGCCGGGTCGAGGCCGACCCAGCGGACCGGCAGGCCGTGGAAGGTGTCGAGGTGGGCGTGGATGGTCATCGGGTCTCCAGGTAGGGGGAGATCAAGGTCTACCAGAGAGCGGTGACAGGATGGGCGCATGGAGAACGGCCACATCAGCCTCGGCAGCGCCCGGGGGCGGTGGATCCTCGCGGCCACCGTTCTCGGCTCCGGCCTGACGATGCTCGACAGCACGATCGTCAACGTCGCCCTGCCCTTCCTGGGCAAGGAGCTGGACGCGGGCATGTCCGGCCTGCAGTGGACGGTCAACGCGTACACGCTGACGCTGGCGGGGCTCATCCTGCTGGGCGGGTCGCTGGGCGACCGGTACGGCCGGCGCAAGGTGTTCCTCATCGGCACGGTGTGGTTCGCGGTCGCCTCCGCGATGTGCGGGCTGGCGCCCGACGTCGGTTTCCTGGTGGCGGCGCGGGCGTTGCAGGGCGTGGGCGGGGCGCTGCTCACCCCGGGGTCGCTGGCGATCATCCAGGCGTCGTTCGAGAAGGCCGACCGGCCGCGCGCCGTGGGCGCCTGGTCGGGGCTGGGCGGGGTGGCCGCCGCCGTGGGACCGCTGCTCGGCGGCTGGCTGGTGGAGTGGGCGGGCTGGCGCTGGGCGTTCCTGCTCAACCTGCCGTTCGCGGCGCTGGTGGTGCTGGTCGCCGTCCGGCACGTGCCCGAGAGCCGGGACGAGCAGGCCGCCGGCCGTTTCGACGTGCTGGGCGCGGCGCTCGCGGCGCTGGCGCTGGCCGGGATCACGTACGGGCTGATCGACCTGAGCGCGCCCGTGCCGCTGATCGTGGGCGTGGCGCTGAGCGTGGCGTTCGTGCTGGTCGAACGGCGGCGCTCGCCGGACGCGCTGGTGCCCGTGGGGATCTTCCGCGACCGGGTGTTCACGGCGGTGAACGTGGTGACGCTGATCATGTACGCGGCGATGGGCGTGGTGTTCTTCCTGCTGGTGGTGCAGCTCCAGGTGGTGTCCGGGTTCAAGCCGGTCGCGGCGGGCCTGGCCCTGCTGCCGACGACGGTGCTGATGCTGGTGCTCTCGCCCGCGGCCGGTGAGGTGGCCAAGCGGTACGGGCCGCGCCTGCCGATGACGCTGGGCATCGTCGTGGCGGGACTGGGCTTCCTGTGGATGAGCACGATCTCCACCGGCGCGTCGTACGCGCTCCAGGTGCTGCCCGCGGTGGCGGTCTTCGGCCTCGGCCTGTCGGCGGCGGTGGCGCCGCTGACGGCGACCGTGCTGGCCACCGCCGAGGAGCGGTACGCGGGCACGGCCAGCGGCGTCAACAACGCGGTGGCCCGTACCGGCAGCCTGCTCGCGGTGGCCGCCGTGCCGCCCCTGGTGGGCCTGGTCGGCGACGCGTTCGAGCGGCCGGCGGTGTTCGACGCGGGTTTCCGGGCCGCGATGGTGGTCAGCGCGGTGATGATGTTCGTCTCAGCGGCCATCACGTTCCTGGCGATCAGGACGAACGTGCTCGCCGCGGAACGAGCCGACCGCTGAGTCACGGCTCCCGCGGGCTCCGGCGCCCGCCCGCGCGTCAGCGGGCCAGGACGGCGGGCCTGAGCACCTCCTGGCACCACTGGCGGAAGCCGGTGGGCGCGGGTGCGGCCAGGGCCTTCCGCTCGGCGTCGTAGATGCCGTCGTCCTGTGCGGCGGCCATGTCCACCAGGCCCTGCGCCCATGCCTCGCTCATGCCGTACCGCAGCATCGTCTCCTTGTAGGTCCGTGCGTCGAGCTGCTGGAAGGGGACCGGGCGCTCCAGCACCTCGGACATGACCTGCGCCATGTCGTCGGGGGACAGCGTGTCGCCGATCACCGGGACGGTCTCCTGCCCGCTCCAGGAGTCGTCGCTCAGCAGGGCGGCGGCGGTGGCGGCGATGTCGCGGGTGGCGACGGTCGCCAGCGGGCGGTCCGCCGCGTTGGCCAGCGCGAACGTGCCCCGCGTCCTGACCGCCTCCGCCTGGGCGAGCAGGTTCTCCATGAAGAACGGCATGGCCAGGGCCCGATAGCCGACCCCGGAGCTCTCGATCAGGTCGTCCATCGCGAACGCCGGCGACAGCAGCCCGGCGTGCTTGCCGTAGGCGCGGCCCAGGCTGGTGACGCCGACGACGCGCGTGACGCCGTGCGCCTTGAAGGCGTCGCAGGCCGGGCGGGTGAAGTCGAGGTAGTGGCCCTCGGGGTCCGCCGTGCGGGGGTTCGGCGGGACCAGCCACAGGACGGCGTCGGCGCCCTGGAACGCCTCGGCGAGGACCGCGGGGTCCCGGTGCGAGCCCCGCACGACCTCCACCTGCTCGCGTGTCCCCGGCGCCAGGCGGGCCGGCTCGCGGGCGATCACCCGCGCCGGCCGGCCGGCCGTGAGCAGGGCGTCGAGGACCTGGCGGCCGATCCGGCCGGTGGGAGCGGTGACGACGATCAAGAAAGCCTCCTGTGACGCGGTGACGCGCTGTTTCCACTGATAACGCTTGCATGTTTCCACCGATTACGCAAACTGCTAACAATGTTCCGTTATCATTGGAAACATGGAGGACAACCGCGCACGGATCATCGCCGCCGCCACCCGGTTGCTCGCGGAAGGCGGACGCGAAGCGGTGTCCACCCGCGCGGTCAGCGCCGCGGCGGGCGTCCAGGCCCCGACCATCTACCGGCTCTTCGGCGACAAGCAGGGGCTGCTCGACGCGGTCGCGGCGCGCGGCCTGGCGACGCATCTCGGCGCGAAGGCCGGCCTTCAGCCCACCGATGATCCGGTCGAGGACCTGCGCACCGGCTGGAACCTCAACCTGGAGTTCGGTCTCGCCAACCCGGCCCTGTACGCCCTCCTGTACGCCGAGCCGCGCCCCGGTGTCGAGCCGCCCGCCACCTCGGCCGCGCTGGACATCCTCGGCGCCCACATCCGCCGGATCGCCGAGGCCGGGCGGCTGCGGATCGACGAGGAGCGCGCCACCCGGCTGGTCCATGCCGTCGGCGGCGGCACCACGCTCGCCCTCATCGCCGCCCCCGAGGACCGCCGGGACGTCAGCGTGTCCCACCTGGCCAGGGAGGCGGTCATCGCCGCGATCACGACCGGCACCCCCGCCGCCGAGACGCCGGGGCCGGCCGGCGCGGCACTCGCCCTGCGCGCCCTGCTCCCGCGGACCAAGGTGCTCACCCCGGGCGAACAGGCCCTGCTCACCGAACTGCTCGACCGCATCGCCGAAGACACGTGAGACCGGACCGCCAGAAGTGCCGAACCGCCCGAAGGTGCCGGACCGCTAGAAGGTGAAAGCCTGGCTGCGGACGCTGTTGTCGAAGTTGGACAGCAGCAGCTCGGGCTCCCCCACCGCCCGCACGCCGGGCAGCCGCGTGAGCAGCTCGCGGAACATCGTGCGCAGCTCCTGGCGGGCCAGGTTGGCCCCCAGGCAGAAGTGCGGCCCGGGGCCGCCGAAGCCGACATGCGGCTTGGTGTCGCGGGTGATGTCGAAGGTGTCGGGGTCGGGGAAGACGCTCTCGTCGCGGTTGGCGGAGCCGTAGAAGAGCACGACCTTGTCGCCCTGCTTCAGCTCCAGGCCGCGCAGCGAGTAGTCCTGGGTGACGGTGCGGCGGAACTGCATGATCGGGGAGACGTGGCGGACCATCTCCTCGATGGTGTTGTTGATGTGGCCGTCGAAGTCGCTCATCAGCAGCTCGCGCTGGGCGGGGTTGTCGGTGAGCAGCTTGATGCCGTGGGCCATCGTGTTGCGGGCGGTCTCGTTGCCGGCGACCAGCAGCAGCGCGAAGAACGAACCGAGCTCCTTGTCGGTGAGCTTCTCGCCGTCGGGGTTGGCGGTGACCAGCAGCGAGATCAGGTCGCCCTTGGGGTCGGCGGCGCGCTCGTGGCCGAGCTTGATCACCATGCGCTGGAGGGCCAGCAGGGCGAGCATGTTCTGGCCGGCGAGCTGGATGCTGCGGGCCAGGCTGGGCCGCACGCCGGTGTAGGCGGTGGAGACGTCGACGTGCTCGTGGACCTTCTCCCGCAGCTCCTGCGGGATGTCGAGCATGTCGCAGATGACGTGGATGGGCAGCCGGGCGGCGACCTGGCGGACGAAGTCGCGGGGGCCGTCCTTGACCACGTCGTCCACGATCCGGGCGCAGGCCGCCTCGATGTCGCCCTGCAGCCCGGCCAGCATGCGCGGGCTGAAGGAGCGGGTCACGATGCGGCGCAGGCGGGCGTGGCGGGGGTCGTCCATGTTGACCATGGACTCGCCGAACACCTGCTTGACCCAGCCCGGCGGCTCGGGGTTGGTGACGGCCGGCTCGCTGGAGAACACCTTGGCGTTGCGGCTGGCCTCCACCACGTCGGCGTGGCGGACCAACGCGTAGAAGCCCTTGCCGGAACGCAGCAGCGGCACCCGCTTCTCCTCGAAGAACACCGGGTGCTCCAGCTGCCGGAGCCTGGCGAACGCCTCGTGCCGTTCCTTGAGGGGTCTGCGCCAGAAGTCCAGGTCCGCGAGATCGATGTCCGCCACGTCGATAGCCACGCGTCTATCCTGGCACGTTCCCGGGGCGGTCCACTCATGGATCCCCGTCACCGCCGGGGTTCCCGCGTCTCGGCGCGCCAGGCCGGCGCGCCGCTGGTCCGGGTCACGTCCGCGAGCCGTCCGGCGGGGGGCGATGTGCATCCGGACCTCTCGGGGCGTTCCCGTCACGTTCAGGCGTGGTTCCTCCTGGACGGTCATCACTGGAGGCATGAAAGCGCTGCTCGCCGCCTGTCTGATCCTCCCCCTGGCCTCCGGGGCGGCCCACGCCGCGCCGCACGCCGCGATCGCCCGGTCGTGCGCCGGCGGGCCGTCCGACTTCGACGGCGACGGCCGTCCCGACCTGGCCGTGGCGGCGCCGTACGACGACCGCCGCGCCGGGTCGGTGACCGTCCTGTACGGCGACGGCCGCACGGTGAAGCTCACGCAGGACGACGCCGAGCCGGGCGACGCGTTCGGCTCGGCGCTGGCCACCGGCGACTTCGACGGCGACCGGTGCGCCGACCTGGCCGTGGGCGTGTCGGAGGAGTTCGCGGGCCGGCGGGTGCCGGGCGGCGACGGCAACGGTGTGGTGCAGGTCTTCCACGGCTCGCCGGAGGGGCTGCGCGCGGGCGGGCGGCTCGCGCCGCGCGACCCGTCCAGCGACCGGTTCGGCGCGGCGCTGGCGGCGGGCGACCTGGACGGCGACGGCCGCGACGAGCTGGCCGTGGGCGCGCCCACGCGCGGGCGGGGCGGTTCGGTGGTCGTCTACTGGCTGAAGGGGCGCGGCCCGTACGAGATCACCCAGCGGACCCGGTGGGTGCGGCAGGCCGCGAACGTCACCGACCAGTGGGGCGCGGCGCTGGCGACGGGCGACTTCGACGGCGACGGCCGCGACGAGCTGGCCGTGGGCGCCCCGGCCGACAGCGTCACCCAGGACGGCCAGGGCTCCGTGACCGTGCTCGACGTCGCGCGCGGCCGGGCCCTGGCGCTGACCCAGAGCAGCGCCGGGATCAAGGGGGCGGCGGAGAAGTGGGACGCGTTCGGGGCGGCGCTGGCGACGGGCGACTTCGACGACGACGGCCGTGACGACCTGGCCGTCGGGGTGCCCGGCGAGGGGCTGAGCGCCAACCAGCGGGCGATGGACTACGGCGACGGGGCCGTGCACGTGATCTACGGGGGCCGTTCCGGGCTGCGGGGGGCGCGCAGCGAGACGTGGACGCAGCGGCTGCTGAAGGGCGAGCCGCGCTACTACGACCGGTTCGGCGCGGCGCTGGCGGCCGGTGACTTCAACGGCGACGGCGACGACGAGCTGGCCGTCGGTGTGCCCGGCGAGAACGCGGTGCAGGTGCTGGCCTCGGACCGGTCCGGCGGCCTGACCCGGCACGGGGACGTGCTGGTCAAGGGGCGCGGCGCGGTCCCGGCCGTGCTGCCGGCGGTCCGGCGCGGCCCTGCCCTGTCCGCGCCCCCGGCCAAGGGCGCGACGGCGGCCGTGGCGGCGGACGCCCGTCCGATGGAGGGGCGGGTGGACGGGCTGGTGGTGGCCGAGCCGGAGAAGGGCGCGGTCTGGCTCGTGCCGGGTGCCCGCAGGCCGGGGCCGTACCCGGGGGTGCGGCCGGGCCGGGCGCGGGAGCTGGGCGAGGGTCCCGGCCTGTACGGCTACGCCCTGGGATAGCCCCGCGAAGGGCGACCCGGCCGCGCGTCCGGGTACGCACCCGGCGGGGCCGCCCGACGGTTCGTCCGGGCACGCACCCGGGTGGGCCGCCCGACGGTTCGTCCGGGCACGCACCCGGGTGGGCCGCCCGGCGGTTCGTCCGGGCACGCACCGGCGGGACCGCGCGGCTACTCGTCCGGGTACGCGCCCGGCGGGGCGGCGGGCAGGACGACGCGGAACACCGCGCCCTTCCCCGGCTCCGACGCGGCGGTGATCGTGCCTCCGTGCGCCTCCACGAGCGTGGCCGCGATCGACAGGCCGAGCCCCGACCCGCCGGTGCCGCGCGCCGGGTCGGCCCGGTAGAACCGCTCGAACACCAGCTCCGCCACCCGAGGCGGGAAGCCCGGCCCCTCGTCGGCCACCTCCAGCTCGACCCGGTCCCCGAGCAGGCCGACCCCGACGCGGAACGGCGTGCCGGGCGGCGTGTGGGCGAGCGCGTTGCCGACGAGGTTGCCCAGCACCTGGGCCAGGCGCGGCTCGTCGCCCACCACCGGCACGGGCCCCTCTCCCCCGTCGAGCCGGACCAGCTCGACGACCCGGTCGGGGGCGAGCGTCTGCGCGTCGATGACGGCCGTCGCGGCCAGGCTCAGCAGGTCGACGGGCCGCCGGTCGAGGGCGCGGCGCTGGTCGAGCCGGGCCAGCAGCAGCATGTCCTCCACGAGCAGCCCCATGCGGGCGGCCTGGCCCTCGATCCGGCCGAGCAGCCGCACCGCCTCGTCCAGGCTCTGCTCCTCGCTCAGCCGGTACAGCTCGGCGAAGCCCCGGATGGAGGTGAGCGGGGTGCGCAGCTCGTGGGAGGCGTCGGCCATGAACCTGCGCATCAGCTCCTCGGAGCGCTGGGCGGCCGTGGCCGAGCGGCGGGCCTCCTCGGCCGCCGCCTCACGCTCCCGCACCGCGACCTCGATGCGGCCGAGCATGCCGTTGAGCGCCCGGCCGAGCCGGCCCACCTCGGTGGTGGCGGCCCACAGCGGCACCCGGCGCGACAGGTCGCCGCCGGCGATGTCGCGGGCGGTGCGGGCGATCTCGCCGAGGGGGCGCAGGCTGCGCCGCACGAGCCAGTGACAGGCGACGCCGAGGACGGCCAGCGTGCCGCCGCCGCCCACGACGACGATGAGCATGAGCTGGCTGACGGTGGCGTCCACGTCACCCAGGTTGATCGCGATGACGCGGCTGGCGCCGTCGCGGGCGGGCACGGCGATCACCCGCCATAGCGGCCCGTCGGCGGGCACCGACTCGACGGTGAACGGCCGGCCGGCGAGGCGGGCGACGTCGGCGCTGGTCAGGCGGGGCAGGTCGGGGGTGTAGGCGTCGGTGGACTCGGAGTAGCGCCGCACGACCGCGCCGCCCGCGTCGACGAGCACGCCGTGGAACAGGCCGTAGAAGCGCTCCGGCGCGCGGCTGCCCGGCGTGGGGTCGGGCGGCGGCGGCACGCGCGGCGGGCGGCTGGCGGAGTGGAGCTGCTGGTCGACCCGCTCGACGAGGTAGCCGCGCAGCAGCCGCACGGCGAACAGCCCGGTCAGCGCGATGGCCAGCGTGACCATCAGCAGCGTCGCCGAGACCAGCCGCAGCCACAGCGGGGTGCGGGCGAGCCGCCGCCGCACCTGCCGGACGGCCTCACGCCCGCGCCTCATGCCTCACGCTCCCCGGGTCAGTCCTTGGGCGGGCGAAGGATATAGCCCACGCCGCGCAAGGTGTGCAGGTGGCGGCGCTCGCCGGTGTCCAGCTTGCGGCGCAGGTAGGAGACGTACGACTCGACGAGGCCGACGTCGGTGCGCCAGTCGCCGTTCCAGACGTGCTCGAGGATCTGCGTCTTCGACAACACGCGGCCGGTGTTGAGCATGAAGTAGCGCAGCAGCCGGAACTCGGTGGGCGACAGCCGCACGGGCAGGCCGTCGCGCCACACCTCGTGCGTCTCCACGTCGAGCTCCAGGTCGCCGGCGCGCAGCCGGTTGGGCAGCGGCGCGCCGCGCCTGGTGCGGCGCAGCACGGCCCGGATGCGGGCGATGACCTCCTCCAGGCTGAACGGCTTCGTGACGTAGTCCTCGCCGAGCCCCAGCCCGGCCAGCCGGTCCTCGGGGGTGTCCTTGGCGGTGACGAACAGCACCGGGACGCGCCGGCCGCGCGAGCGCAGCCGCGCGGCGACGGTCAGGCCGTCGAGGTCGGGCAGCATCACGTCCAGCATGACGAGGTCGGGGGCGCGCTCCTCGGCCACCCGCAGGGCGCTCCTGCCGTCGGCGGCGGTGAACACCTCGAAGCCGGCCATGCGCAGGCTCGCCGAGAACAGCTCCCTGATGTTGGGCTCGTCGTCCACGACCAGGAGCCGCGCCTCGGGCACCCTCATCGGGCGCCGCCTCCCTGGCTGATGGACACGGCGGCGAGCGAGCCGTCGGCGGCCTTCTGGCCGCGCACCACGACGGTGGAGCCGGTGGCCAGGTCGGACACCTTGCCGGGCTGGGAGATCTGCACCGTGGTCGAGCCGGTGGTCGTGACGGTGACGGTGGAGCCGTCCATGGCCTTCAGGTATACCTTGCCGTCCTCGACCTTCTCGACGGTGCCCACCGTGCCGCCGCCCATGCGCTGGCCGGGCTGCCCGCCGCCCGGCTGCCCGCCGGGCTGGCCGCCGTAGCCGGGCATGCCGTTCCCGGGCATGCCGCCCATGCGCTGGCCGTACCCCTGCGAAGCGTCGCCGAACTGCCGGCCGCCCGCGGCGGCGGCAGCGGGCGCGGCGTCGCCGCCCAGCGTCTTGTGCGCCTGGATGCCGATGAGCACGCCGGCCACCAGCGCCACGCCCGCGCCGAGCGCGAGCGTCACCCTGGACGGTCCCTTGCGGGGCTGGACGGCCAGCTCCTCGCGCAGGTCGTCGCGGAACGGCGAGGAGTCGAGCGAGGAGTCGAGCGGGTTGTCACGCTCGGCCATGTCAGTCTCCTAGAGGGGGATACGGGGATGGGGAAGGCGTCACTCGTGGCGCAGGGCCTGGATCGGCCGCAGCTTCGCGGCCCGGTTGGCGGGGTAGCTGCCGAAGAACAGCCCGATGCCGACCGACACGCCGAGGGCCAGCACCACGGACGACGGGACGAGCACCGGCTCGATGCCGGCGATGGTGAACCGGGTGCCGGCGAAGGCCACCAGCACCCCGGACAGCCCGCCGACGAGGCTCAGCAGCGTGGCCTCCATCAGGAACTGGCCGAGGATGGCGCCCCGGGGCGCGCCGATGGCCTTGCGGATGCCGATCTCCCTGGTCCGCTCGGTGACGGTGACGAGCATGATGTTGGTGATGCCGATGCCGCCGACCAGCAGCGAGATCGCGGCGACCGCGCCGAGCAGCACGGTGAAGGTGCCGGTCGCCGCGCTGACGGTCTCCTGGAGGGTGGCCTGGTTGAGGATGCGGTAGTCGGCGGCGGCGGTGCCGGTGACGCCGTGCCGCTGGTTGAGGATGGCCGTGACCTCGGCCTGCGCCGTCGCGGTGGCGGACGCGCCGGTGGCCCGCACGACGATCGAGCCGAGCGAGCCGAACCCGGTGAGGCTCTGCTGGACGGCCGGCAGCGGCGCGAGGGCCACGTCGTCGGCGTCCTGCATGCCGGTGGAGCCGCTCTCCTTGAGCACGCCGACGACGGTGAACGGCACGCCCGACACGCTGACCTGCCTGCCCACCGGGTCGAGGTCGCCGAACAGCTCCTCGGCCACGGTCGTGCCGAGCACCATCACCTTGCGGGCGGCCAGCACGTCGTCGTTGAAGAAGTACGTGCCGCGGGCCACCTGCCTGTTCATGGCCTCGAAGTAGCTGGGGTAGGTGCCGACGAGCTGGCCGATGCCGTGGCTGGCCGCCTCGTAGGTGGCGGTGGCCGAGCCGGCGGTCACGACCGGCGAGACGGAGGCCACCGACGGGGCGGCGGCCTTGTCCGCCAGGGCCTCGGCGTCGGCCAGGGTGAGCTGCCGCGCCTGGGTGCGGGGGCCGGTGTTCTGGCCGCCGCCCGCGGGGCCGCCCCGGCCGCCGCCCCCGCCGGTGAAGGACGGGGAGATCGTCAGGGTGTTGGCGCCGAGCCGCTGGATGTTCTTCTGGATGCTCTGGGAGGAGCCCTCGCCGACGGCGACGAGCAGGATGACCGCGGCGACGCCGATGAGGATGCCGAGCGTGGTCAGGGCGCTGCGCATCTTGTTGGCCAGCAGGCCGCGCAGCGCGAAGCGGAGGATCTCCAGCCGGTTCACCTGGCCGCCTCCGCGAGCCTCGGCGGCGGGCCGTCCACCGGCGCCTGCCTGCGGTCCTCGACGATCGCGCCGTCCACGAGCCGGATGACCCGCTTGGCGTGCGCGGCGACGTCGTCCTCGTGGGTGATGACCACGATCGTGCGGCCGGCGGCGCTGAGCCGGTCGAGGATGTCGAGCACGTCCCGGGTGGAGGCGGTGTCGAGGTTCCCGGTGGGCTCGTCCGCCAGCAGCAGGGCGGGGGCGGTGACGAGCGCGCGGGCGACGGCGACGCGCTGCTGCTGGCCGCCCGAGAGCTGGTTGGGCTCGTGGTGCAGCCGGTCGGACAGGCCCACCTGCTCCAGCGCGGCCAGCGCCCGGGAGCGGCGCTCGGCCTGGCCGACGCCGCCGTACACGAGCGGCAGCTCGACGTTGGCGAGGGCGCTCATGCGCGGGATCAGGTTGAACGACTGGAAGACGAAGCCGACCCGGCGGTTGCGCAGCAGGGCGAGCTGGTGCTCGTCGAGCAGGCCCACGTCGGCGCCGTCGATCTGGTAGCTGCCGGAGGTGGGGACGTCGAGGCAGCCGAGGATGTTCATGAGCGTGGACTTGCCGGAGCCGGAGGCGCCCATGACGGCCACGTAGTCGCCCTGGTCGACGTCGAGGTCCACGCCGCGCAGGGCGCGGACGCGGGCGTCGCCCTCGCCGTACTCCTTGACGAGCTCGCGCACGCGCAGGACGGGGGCGCTCATCGGCCGCCTCCCGGCACGCCACCGGGGCCGCCGCCCGGGAAGCCGCCGCCGAAGCCGCGCTGCTGCTGGCCGTTGCCCGTGCCCGTCCCGGTGGTGACGGACGGCAGGACGACCACGTCGCCCTCCGACACCCCGGAGGTGATCTCGGAGGTGGCGGTGCCGCGCACGCCCACCTCGACCTGGGTCCTGACCTGGGCGCCGTCGCGCAGGAGGGTGACCGTGCTGCGTCCGCCGCTGGTGGAGATCGCGGCGGTGGGGACGGTGACGGCGTTCTCGGCGCTGCCGACGACGACCTCGACGGTCGCGGTCTGGCCGAGGCGGACCTGCGCGGGCACGCTGCCGAAGGTGATCGTGACCGGGTACTGGACGACGTTGTTGCTGGTGGAGGCGACGGGCTGGATCTGGCTGACCTTGCCGGTGGCGGTGACGCCGGGCAGGGCGTCGAAGGTGACGGTGGCGCTCTGGCCGACCTTGAGGCGGCCGGCGTCCGACTCGGTGAACGAGCCGACGAGCTGGAGCTTGCGGGTGTCGGCCAGCTCGATGAACCCGGTCGTGCTCTGCTGGGAAGATTGGGCGCTTTGACCGGACTGACCTGTCTGACCGGTCTGGCCGGTCTGGCCGGTCTGGGTCTGACCGGAGCCGGTGCCGGACGAGGAGCCGCCGACGCTGCCGTTCACGGCGGTGACCGTGCCGGCGAAGGGCGCCCGGATGACGGTGCCGTCGACGGCCCGCCTGGCCTCGCGGTAGGCGTTGCGCGCCTTGACGTAGGCGGCGTAGAGCTGCGCGGTCGAGGTGCCGTCCTCGGTGGCGGAGGCGAGCGTGGCCTGGGCCGCCGACAGCGTCTCGCGGGCGGCGTCGTCGTCCACCTCGGCCAGGATGTCGCCCTTGCGCACCTTGTCGCCGGCCTTGACGTTGACGCGCTCGACGGTGCCGCTGGTGCCGAACGTCAGCGCCCTGCTCTTGGCGCTCTCCACGGAGCCCGACGCGGTCACGGAGGCGGTCACGCCGCCCCGGGCGGCGGTCGCGGTCCGCAGGGCCGTCTCGCCGGCCGCCTCGTCCGTGCCGAGCTGGGCGTAGGCGAACGCGGCGCCGCCCAGGAGGAGCACGGCGAGCGCTCCGTTGGTCACCAGCGTCCTGCGGCTGGTCGTGGTCGTCAGCGCTCTGCGCCGGGGGGACACCTTCACAGGCGGTGACCCTGGCACACCAGCCTGCGCCCGAGCCGGGAGCTTGCTGAAGGTTCGCTGACAACGGCCGCCGTCCGCTCGGCACACAGCCAACTCGGAGCCGGCTCGCAGGAGGGCGTGAACCTGCCGCGCCAGGATGGGCGGCCATGAGACCGACTTCCCGGCCCGGGCTGCCCTCGGAGCCCTCGGAGCCCTCGGAGCCCTCGAAGCCCTCAGGGCCCTCGGGGCCTTCGCGTCCTTCGCGTCTTTCGCGGCTCTCGGGGCTCTCGGGGCTCTCGGGGCTTTCGGGGCGTTCGGGGCTTTCAGGGCGTTCCGGGCTCTCGGGGCTTTCGCGGCCGAAGGCGCTCGCGCTGGGGGCGCTGGCGCTGGCCGTCCTGGCGGCCGGCTCCGGCCTGGCCGTCGCCCTGCGCGACGACGCCCCGGCCGCCGTCCGGGTCCAGCTCGCGGCGGCCAGGCGGGGCGTGGTGACCGCCTCGGTGACGGCCGCGGGCAGCACGGTCGACGGCTCCCGCCGCGACCTGGCCTTCGGCGGCTCGGGGACCGTGACGCGCGTGTACGTCAAGGTCGGGGCCAAGGTGCGCAAGGGCCAGGTGCTGGCCCGCATCGACGGGCGTGCCGCGCGCGAGCAGTACGAGGCGGCCAAGGCGGACCTGGCGGCGGCGCGGGAGGCGCTGGAGGAGGCGTCCTCGTCCACGGCCACCCCCTCGACCTGCTCCCCCACCACCTCTGCCGGCACGTCGGCCGCCCTCCAGGGCACCGCCCCGTCCCCAGGACCCACCCCCTCTTCCGTCCAGGACACGGCGGCCCCCCAGGCCACTCCCCCATCCCCACGATCCACGGCCGCCACCGTCCAGGACGCGGCCGCGCTAGGGGGCGCTGGGGCGTTCAGTGTGCGGGCGGCCGTCGCGACCCGGGCTCCCGCCTCGCCCGAGGGCGCCCCCTCCCCCACGCCTTCGTCCACGTCGGGGCCCTCCGGCGACCCCGAGCCGGGCCCCACGCTCCCGGAGCCGCGGCCCACGGTCACCGTCACGGTGACGGCCACCGTCACGGCCACCGCGACCGTGACCGCCACCCCCACCAGGCCCTCGACCACCGAGCCCACGGCGGGACCCACCACCGGACCCACCGCCGGCCCCGCCGACCCCGGGGCGAGCCCCGCACCCACCGGCCGTCCCACCGCCACGCCGACCGGCAAGGCCACCGCCGCCCCCACCGGCAGGACGACGGGCGAACCCACGGGCAAGCCGTCCGGCCGGCCCTCCGCCCGTCCGTCCAGCGGAGCACGCCCCTCCAGCGGAGCGCGGCCCTCCAGCGGGGCCCGTCCCTCACAGGGCGCGTGCCAGCCGGGCGGCGGCGCGAAGGGCGGAATCAGCGAGGAGCAGGCGCAGGCGAACGTCGACCGCGCCGAGGCCGCGCTGGAGCAGGCCGCCGACGCGGTGCGGGGCACCCGCATCGTGGCGCCCGCCGCCGGCACGGTCCTGTCGGTCGCGGGCCGGGCGGGCGACGCCGCGGGCGGCGGCACGTTCGTCAGCCTCGGCGACCTGGACGAGCAGCAGGTCGAGGCCATGGTCACCGAGTCCGACGTGAACCGGCTCAAGATCGGCCAGAAGGCGCAGATCACGCTCGCCACGCGCCCCGGGCAGCGGTACGCGGGCCGGGTGACCCGTATCGCCCCGACCGCCACCACGGACGGCAGCCTGGTCCGCTACTCTGTCGCGCTGGCCTTCGACGAGCCGCCCGCGGGCATCATGCTGGGGCAGACGGCGTCGGTGGTGGTGACGACCGGCACGGCGGCGGACGCCGTGTACGTGCCCGTCGCGGCGGTGCGCGGGCGCGCGGACGGCACGTCGGTGGTCACCGTGCGCTCGGGCGGCCGGGACGCCACCCGGGTGGTGCGCACGGGCGTGCGCGGCGACCAGTACGTGCAGGTCACCACCGGGCTGAGCGAGAGCGACCAGGTGGTGCTGGAGGGCGGCTCGGCGGGCGGTTTCCCCGACGGGTCGTGGCCGGGCCGCTGAGCGAACCCTCAGCCTCCTCCCAGCGAACGCTCAGGCACGGGCGCCTGGGCGGAGCACGGGGACGATGAGGGTGGTCAGACGCGACGGGAACCTGATGAGGGTGGTCAGGCGCGGGCCTGGGCGGAGGAGGGGATCGTGACGCGGTGCGCCGTCCTGGCCCGGGCTCCCCTGCGGGAGATGTAGTCGAGGGTCCGGTAGTCGACCGACAGCTCGTCGCGGGTGAGCCGGCCCACGAGATAGCCGCGCCGCTGGTCGATGAACGAGATGTGCGGGTTCTCCGCCACCGCCTCGGCGATCCACGCCTTGTCGCGGTAGCCGTCGCCGTCGCTGGCGATCGAGGAGGCGATCAGCTCCTTGGCGACCACGGGCGCGTCGGGGTCGTCGAAGTCGGTCTTGAGGTCGGCCAGGTGGTGCATGTGCGCGTCGCCGGTCAGGACGACGGGGTTGGAGGTGGCGGCGAGCGAGCCGAGCAGCCGGGTGCGCTCGGGGGCGTAGCCGTCCCAGGAGTCGAGGTTCACCTCGCGGCCGGGCCCGACCTTGTAGTCGCGCTGCGTCACCATGATCTGCTGGCCGAGCAGGTTCCAGTGGGCGTCGGAACCGCGCAGGCCGCTCTCCAGCCAGCTCCACTGGCCGGAGCCGAGCAGCGTCCGCTTCGCCGACAGCCGGTCGTCGCAGCCGGCCCGTACGCCGTCGAGGCACGCCTGGTCGTCGCGGAACTGGCGGGTGTCGAGCAGGTGGAAGCGGGCCAGCGGGCCCCAGGAGACGCGCCGGTTGACCCGCAGCACGGCGCCCTGGAGGCTGGCGCGGCGCAGCGGCATGTTCTCGTAGTAGGCGCGGAAGGCGTCGGCGCGGCGGCGGGCGAACCCGGGCGCGCCGGTGCTGGAGACGGGGCCCGCCCAGTTGTTCTCCACCTCGTGGTCGTCGAAGGCGACCAGCCACGGGGCGGTGGCGTGGGCGTGCTGGAGGTCGGGGTCGCTCTTGTACTGGGCGTGGCGCAGCCGGTAGTCGGCCAGCGTCTCGCACTTGCCGGGCGTGTGGGTGCGGACCCGGCCGGCGAGCGCGGTGTAGCCGCTGGGGCCGTACTCGTACATGTAGTCGCCGAGGAAGACGACGAGCTCCGGCTCGTCCTCGGCCAGGCGACGGTAGGCGGTGTAGTAGCCGTGCTCGTAGTGGGCGCACGCGGCGACGGCGAACCTCAGCGGCCGCTCCACGGCGGGGGTGGTCCTGGTGCGGCCCGCGGGCGACAGGCGGCCCTGCGACCGGAAGCGGTAGAAGTACTCGCGGCCCGCCTCCAGGCCGTCCACCTCGACGTGGACGCTGTGCGCCGCGCCCGCGCGGGCGGTCGCGGTGCCGGTGCGGACGACGGAGCGGAAGCGCTCGTCGGTGGCGATCTGCCAGTCGACGTCCACGTCGCGGGCGGGCATGCCGCCGCGGCCGTCGCCGCCGAGCGGGTCGAGGGCCAGACGGGTCCAGAGCACGAAGCCGCCGGTGGAGGGGTCGCCGGAGGCGACGCCGAGCGTGAACGGGTCGCTCTTGAGCGCCAGGGAGGCGGAGGCCCGGGCCGGGGAGGTGAGAGGGTCGGCGGCCTGGGTGACCAGGCCGGCGGCCGCCGCGGTGAGGAAGGATCTGCGGTTCACGCCTCAGGTATGTCCGGCGCCGCTGACCCGGTCATGACAGCGGCGCCACGTACGAGTGAACAGCTCCGGTCGGAGCGGCGGGCGCGGTGGCCGGAGGCCCGGGGCGGTGGTCAGCGGCTCGGGGCGGTGGGTGTGGTCGTCAGAGGCCGAGGTCGGCGCGGAGCGCGGCGGCCGTGGTGAAGACCACGGCCGTCATGCCCGCCGCCCGGGCCCCCGCCACGTTGTCCGGCCGGTCGTCCACGAAGACCACGCCGGCGGGGTCTGCGCCGATCTCGCGGGCGAGGTGGTCGTAGATCGCGCGATCGGGTTTCGCCATGCCGATCCGGCCGCTGTAGACCCGGTGCGGGATCGCCGCGATCCAGGGCAGCTGGTCCAGGCCGTCGGCCTGGGAGGCGGGGGCGTTCGACAGCAGGCCCACCGGCCGGCCGGCGGCGAGCAGCTCGCCGAGGAGCGCGACCGTGCCGGCCTCCGGGTGCGACCAGCCCGCCACGTCCAGGGCGTCCAGGCGGGCGGCCTCGTCGGCGGCCACAGCCCGGCCCAGGACCGCCGACCAGTACTCCCGCGGTGTCAGCGTGCCCAGGTCGAAGTCGTGGCGGTGCTTCCAGTAGCCCTCCCGGAACGTCTCCGGGTCGGCGCCGGACTCCCGGACCATCGCCTCCACGTCGGCCTCGGGCGGTGACTTGGACAGGACGTTGCCGTAGTCGAACACGATCCACTTCATACGAGAAAGGGTCGCAGATGCGGGTCGAGCGCGGGGCAGCCCAGGTACTTCTCGGCCGTGTGGAAGTCGATCCAGTCGAGGTTGACCAGCTCCTCGACGTCCACCCCGGTGAAGCTGTCGCACAGGTCCGGCGGGATGGCCGCGATGTCGTCCTTGTCGGCGATGTTCACCCAGCGCCGGACGCCGGGCGGGCGGCCCCCGCGACCGTTGATCGGCGCGGGCAGGAGGCGTTCGAAGACGACGTTGCGCATGCCGAGGGGGCTGCCGAGGGTCAGCAGCAGGTCCACCTCGAGCGCGGGGTCGGACCACAGGGCCTCGTAGGCGACGACGCTGCCGAGCGAGTGGGCGACGACGACGCGCGGCCGGTTGCGCCGGATCGTCGCGGCGACGGCCTGCCGCACCCGCTCCCGCCGGACGGCATCGGTGAGGTACGCGGCCACCTCGGGCGCGAACAGCCCGGCGAACGCGGCCGAGCGGGCGTCGAGCCGCGTCAGCAGCCATCCCGTGAACGTGCGCAGCGCGCCGGTGACGTGCTCGCCCCAGCCGCGCTGCCGGGCCCATTCGGCGAGGACGTGGTGGGCGTCGGCGCCCATGGCGGCGAACGCCTTCGGCCCCTGCTCGGGGGCGCGGTCACGCAGGAGGTGGGAGAAGTAGGCGACCTCGGTGAAGTACGGCCGGGGTTCGCCGCCGAGCGCCACGTGTAAGTAGCGGTCCCACTTGAGGCGCATCGCCTCGGCGGCCCCGCTCGCCGAGTTCCCGGCGTTGAGGTAGTAGTCGTACTTCCCGATTCCGTGCACGCCGACGATGCCCGCCACAGCGCCTCCCCACTAGACCCGCGGATTCCCGGCGATGGTCGCACATGTCGCTTGCATCACACCATCAGAGCGCGAAACGGGCGGGGCGCGGGGGAAGCCTGCGGGCCGCGGGCCGCGGTCCGGGGGTGGCGCGGACGCCCGCGTGCGGCGGCCAAGAGTTGACGGGCGCTCGGGGGCGGCGCGGGTCAGGGGTCGCGGCGCAGGCGTTTGAGGTCGGCGCGCTGCTTCTTGGCGGCGATGCGCCGCTCGACCGACCCGCGGCTCGGCTTGGTGGGGCGGCGGCGCTTGGGCGGGGGCGCGATCGCCTCCCTCAGGCGCTGTGCCAGCCGCTGGCAGGCCGCCTCGCGGTTGCGCAGCTGCGAGCGGTACTCCGAGGCGGCGATCGTGATGGTCGCCGTGCCCAGCCGGTCGAGGGCGCGCGCCTTGAGCGCCGGCGGGAACGCGGTGCTGGCCGCCAGGTCGAAGCTGAGCTCCACCCGGCTGTCCGTGGTGTTGACGCCCTGTCCGCCCGGGCCGGAGGAGCGCGAGAAGCGCCACACGAGCTCGGCGTCGGGGATGACGACCGCGTCGTTGACGACCAGCGGGCCGGGCATCGTGGTGGGCTCCTGTCGTTGTCGTCCGTTCTGTTCCTCAACGGTACCGATCGGACGGGCGCGGCGGCCAACGGCTTTTCGCCCGTACACAGGTCCGGCCCGACCGGGACACGGTCGGGCCGGAGAGGCGAGTGGTGAGTCCGGGCCGTCAGGCGGTGAGGGCGGCCTCCCGCTTCACCGCGGGTTGCCTGAGCGGCACGGCCTCCATGACGGGCACGGGCTCGCCGACCGCGGCCGGGCACAGGCGGCTCACCACGTCCCGCACCTGCTCGCGCAGCCGTCCCACGGTGAGGCGGCCCCGCTCGTCGAAGTGCGGGCTGAGCGGCGAGATGACCAGCTCGGCCCCCATGACCACGGCCCCCGCCTCGGTGAGCTGCCGGTACAGCTCGGCCTGCGCCCACATGGCGCCGCAGGGACGCGCGCTGGCGCTCATCACCGCGACGTGCTTGCCGGTCAGCGCGCCGGAGGCGGACAGCCACCGCAGGGCGTCGCCGAGCTCGACGGGCAGCAGGCTGTGCTCGGGCGCGATCAGCAGCAGCCCGTCGGCGTCGTCCACCAGGCGCAGCAGCTCGGAGGGCGGGTCGGGCACGGGTCCGGCGGTGAACGGCGGCACGTCGGCGAGTCCGGTCCAGGGCATGAAGTCCACGCCGGACGGGAGCTCGCCGCCCACCGCCGCCAGCAATCTAGTGATGAAGGATCCTGCGTGGAGGCTCGCGGCGATCCCGATGATTCTCACCCTCTACTCCCGAAGGATCTCAATGTGGTGCCCATGGGCGGGAACCTGCCCGATGTCGGGGATGTCCAACACCACTTGAGGGTCAAGTTGCCGCCGGGGCCGCAGGGCCGTACGCGCAGGGTCATGATCTGCGCGAACGCCCGCCGCAGCGAGATCGACAGAAGAATGTTCTGGGACTGCTGGGATCGGCGTGACGATCGGGAGACCGCCTCGTCACCCGCCGTGAGCGGCGCTACGGGCGGGCGTCGCGAGGCCGCCGGAAGACGACGATCAGCACGCGCAGCACCAGGATGGCGCTGATCACCAGCAGGTTGTAGCCGATGAGCTGGAAGAGGCTGATCGCCGGGGTCACCCGCGGCCCGCCGTCGAGCCCGAGCAGGATCGCCGCCATCAGCCCGGCCGTCGCCCCGAGGACCGTCAGCAGCACCTGGTGCAGCAGCCCCGTCAGGAAGCGGCGGTCGCGGTCGTCGGCGAGGAGGCGGACGTTGACGCCCAGGCGGCCGTGCTCGGCGGCGCTCGCGATGCGCTCGATCCGGCGGGGCAGGCGCCGCAGCATGGGCAGCAGCGTGGCCACCTCCTGGACGACCGTCTCCTTGACCGCGCCGGCGTCGAGCCGCTCGGACAGGTGGCGGCCGGCGAACGCGCGCGCCTCGCCGACCAGGTCGAAGCCCGGCGCCAGCCGCTGCAGGGTCCCCTCCAGCGTGGCGAGGGCGCGGAAGACCGCGGCGACCTCCGGCGGCACGGACAGCCCGTGCCCGGAGACGATCCTGAACAGGTCGGTGAACATCTGCACGCTCGCCGATCCCGGCACCAGGTGCCTGGCCATGAACTGGCCGAGCGCGCGCTCCAGCGCCGGCTCGTCGACGTCCTCGGGCCTCGGCATCACCTCCAGCAGCGCGTCCGTGACGGCCACCGGGTCCTGCCGGTTCATGGCCAGCAGGAAGCGCTGGAGCGCCGAGCGCACGGCGGCGTCCAGGCGCCCCACCGAGCCGAAGTCGAGCAGCGCGAGCGTGCCGTCGTCCAGCAGCATGAGGTTGCCCGGGTGCGGGTCGGCGTGGAAGACGCCCTCCACGAGCACCTGCCTGAGCAGGCAGTCCAGCAGCGCGCGGGCGCGTTCGAGGCCGCGGGCGCCGTCGTCGGCGGCGGCCAGCGGGCGGCCGGTCAGCCGCTCCATGACGAGCACGCGCTCGCCGCACAGCGACGGGACCGGTCCCGGGTACGTGACCGCCACTCCCCCGGACCCGCCCGCCGCCACGGACACGGCGGGCGGCGCGCCGGACGCCCTGGAGGCGATCACGGCCGCCATGTTGGCCGCCTCGACGCGGAAGTCGAGCTCCTCGCACAGCGCCACCGCGAACCCCTCGGCCAGCTCGCGCACCCCCAGCGAGCGGCCCCAGCGGGTACGGGTCTCCAGGGTGGCGGCCAGGCGGCGCACGATGTCGAGGTCCCTGGCCACGACCCGGTCGATGCCGGGCCGGCGCACCTTGACCACGACGCTCTCACCGGTGCGCAGCCGGGCGGCGTGCACCTGGGCGATCGACGCGGCGGCCAGCGGCGTGCGGTCGAACTCCGCGAACACGCTCTCCGGCGGGCCGCCCAGCTCGGCGGTCAGCACCGGCTCGATCTGCTCCCACGGCGCGGGCTGGACCCGGTCCTGCAGCAGGCCGAGCTCCTCCACGAACTCCGCCGGCAGCAGGTCGCGGCGGGTGGACAGCACCTGGCCGAGCTTGACGAACGTGACGCCGCCGTCGTCGAGCGCCTGGCGCAGCGACGCCGCGAGCCGCCGCCGGCCGGGCCGGTCCTCGACCCGCGCCCCGCGTCCGCGCAGGTACGGGCCGAGGCCGTGGCGGATCGCGATGCGGGTGATCTGGGAGTACCGCCTGGCCCGGGAGATCCGGCCACGCATCGAGCGGACCACTTCCAGCGGCCCGGGGATGGAGCCGGGCGGGACCAGCGCCTCGGCCAGCACCAGCAGCACCATGGGGATGAGCACGACGCACATGGCGACGAGCAGGAGCACCCAGACGGCGCCGATGCCGGGATCGACCGGTTCGCCGCCGGCGGGCGTCCGGGGGAAGGAGTCGAGGATCGGCGAGAGCAGCGGGGCGGACAGGGCGAAGGCCAGCAAGCCGGCCAGGAACGTCCGGATCGCCCCGAACCTGACTCCCAGCAGCCGCCGGGCGGCACCCGCCAGCAGGAGGATCATCACCAGGGCGGCGACGGAGACGACCAGCGTCACGGGGAAGTCCATGGCTCTGGATCATCCCAGACAAATCGCCCCACACCGCCCGCAGAGCCGCAGCGGGAAGCTCAGGAAGCCGCAAGGAGACGGATCACGCCGGGCCCGGCGGGGGGTGGCCGGGCGGGCGGTACGGGGTCGTCGCGGCGGGGTCAGCGGGCGGCGGCGCGGGCGCGGCGCTCCTCGCGGCGCTCCACGAAGCGCGCGGCCGTGGCCTCGGTCTTGGCGAGGAACGCCGACAGCTCCTCGCGGGCCTGCTCGCCCTCGGCGTCGAGCCCGGTCTTGTCGAAGACCGACCACTGGCGCAGCACCGGCATGAGCACGTCGTCCAGGTGCAGCTGCAGGTCGTAGATGCCCTCGTGGGCGATGATCATCGCCTTGCGGGCGAAGCCCTCGATGCCGGTTCCGGGCATCTGGAAGGTGGTGACCACGTCGGTCACGGCCCGCATCGTCTGGTTGGGGTCGAGCTCGAAGGCCGCCTTGAGCAGGTTGCGGTAGAAGAGCATGTGCAGGTTCTCGTCGGCGGCGATGCGGGCGAGCAGCCGCTCACAGCCCTCGTCGCCCGACGCCCTGCCGGTGTTGCGGTGCGCGATGCGGGTCGCGAGCTCCTGGAAGGAGACGTACGCGAGCTGCTGGAGCATGGTCCCGTACTCGCTGGTGAAGCCGTTCTCCATGTGCACCATGCGGGCGCGCTCCAGCGCGACCGGGTCGACCGCGCGCGTGACCGTGAGGTAGTCGCGGATGGCGGTGCCGTGGCGGTCCTCCTCGGCGGTCCACCGGTGGACCCACGTGCCCCAGGCGCCGTCGCGGCCGAACGTGGTGGCGATCTCGTGGTGGTAGCTCGGGAGGTTGTCCTCGGTGAGCAGATTGACGATCAGGGAGACGCGCGCCGCCTCGGGCAGCTTGGAGTCGCTTTCCTGCCAGGCCTCACCACCGTAGACACCGTCGAAGTCGCGTCCCTCGCTCCACGGTACGTACTCGTGGGGGAACCACTCCTTGGCCATCGCGTGATGGCGGTCGAGCTCTCCCGCGACCACGGGTTCGAGCTCGTGCAGAAGCTCCGTCTGCGTCATCGCCATAAGAACGTTCTCCTTTGTTACGGGACCGTAGGTTAGGGTACCCGAAGGTCATCTCCGTCCCGTAAGGAGCCGCCGTGCGTCCCAGCGTGCGTGGCCTGCTGCTCGACCGCGAGGAGCGGCTGCTGCTGTTCCGCCGCACGGTCCCGGGGCGCGAGGTCTACTGGTCGGTGCCGGGCGGCCACGTGGAGCCGGACGACGCCACGCTGGAGCACACGCTGCGCCGGGAGCTGATGGAGGAGCTGGGCGCGACGGTGTCGGCCGTCACGCCGCTCACCACGGTGCGCCATCCGTGGCAGGGCGAGGTGAAGGTGCAGCACCTCTACGGCTGCCGGCTGGTCGGCATGGACTGGGCGCTGCGCCACGGCCCGGAGGTGGAGGACGCGACACGCGGCCGCTACGAGGTGGAGCGGCTGCCGCTGCTCCGCTCGGAGATCACCTCGCGGCACGTGGTGCCGGAGGCGGTCGCCGGCTACCTGTCGGAGCACATCGCCGCCCTCCCCCGGCTCATCCCTCGCGACGGTCCTCGATCTCCCACAGGTGGTCGATGACGTGCCAGGCCAGGCGGCGGACGGCGTAGCGCGGCGTCCAGCGCGTGTCGCCCGGCGGCGCCCACGGCCGGGACAGCACCTCGGCGAGCTCCTCGCGCATCGCGTCGCGGTCCTCGCGCGAGCGGTACGGCTTGTGCCGGACGTCGAGCTTGCGGGCGTAGGAGCGCTCGGCCTCGACGACGTGGTCGTAGATCCTGGACGTGTCGCGCCCGCCTCCCCTCGGGCCCTTGCGCAGCTCCTCCGGCGAGGCCGCCACGGTCTCGTCGAACAGCTCCCACGCAGCGCGCAGCAGCGCCACCTGCCGGCGCGCCTCGTCCGCGTCCAGCGGCTCCAGGTCCAGCCGGGGCATGGCGGAGGGCGCGCCGAAGTCGGTCGTCGGGTCGCCGGTCACCCGCTCCGCCACGACGGGCTCGCCGGGCTCGAACGCGAGACCGGCCCGCCGGGCGATCGCCCGGTAGCGCGGCACGTAGTCCATGAGCAGGTCGAGGGCCGGCTCCTCGCCCTTGGTCACGCGGCACCAGCCGGGCCACTCCAGCGAGCAGGCGAAGACCTTCTTGGGGCCGAGCTCCAGGTAGACACGGGTCATGACGCTCACCCTGCCACGCGTACCTGTCAGAACGCGTCAGGTACGGGCGGCGGACCTCAGACGAGGTCGACGAGCTCGGCCACCGACTCGACCACGAGCGAGGGCCGGTAGGGGAAGCGCTCGATCTGCTGGGGCTGGGTGACGCCGGTCAGGACGAGGATCGTGTAGAGCCCGGCCTCCATGCCGCACACGACGTCGGTGTCCATGCGGTCGCCGATCATCGCGGTCGTCTCGCTGTGGCCCTCGATGGCGTTGAGCGCGCTGCGCATCATCCGGGGGTTGGGCTTGCCGACGAAGTAGGGGTCGACGCCCGTCGCCTTGGTGATCATCGCGGCGACCGCGCCGCAGGCCGGCAGGGAGCCCTCGGTGGAGGGGCCGATCGGGTCGGGGTTGGTGGCGATGAAGCGGGCGCCGTTCTCGATGAGCCGGATCGCGCGGGTGATCTGGGTGAAGCTGTAGGTGCGGGTCTCGCCGAGCACGACGTAGTCGGGGTCGAGGTCGGTGAGGATGTAGCCCACCTCGTGCAGGGCCGTGGTCAGGCCGGCCTCGCCGATCACGTACGCCGAGCCGCCGGGCCGCTGGTCGTCGAGGAACTCGGCGGTGGCCAGGGCGGAGGTCCAGATCGACTGCTCCGGCACCTCCAGGCCGGCCGCCGCGAGCCGTACGGACAGGTCGCGGGGCGTGTAGATCGAGTTGTTGGTCAGCACCCTGAACGGCTTGCCCGAGTCGCTGAGGCGCTTGATGAAGGTGTCGGCGCCGGGAACGGGGCGGCCCTCGTGCACGAGGACGCCGTCCATGTCGGAGAGCCAGTAATCGATCCGTTTACGCTCGGTCACCCGGTCATCGTACCGAGGGAGTCTTGTCGACTTCGCGACAGGTATATGAGCGAATAGGGGCTATGTCGCCCACGCTGTTCACCGAAGCCGCGCAGGACCTGCGCGACGAGCTGGTCGCGCTGCGCCGTTCGCTGCACGCCACCCCCGAGCTCGGCCTCACCCTGCCGCGCACCCAGGAGAAGGTCCTGGCGGCGCTCGACGGGCTCCCCCTGGAGATCTCGACGGGCACCGCGCTCAGCTCCGTCACCGCGGTGCTGCGCGGCGGCGGCCGGCCGATCGGCGGGCAGGCCCCGGTCGTGCTGCTGCGCGGCGACATGGACGGCCTGCCGGTCGCCGAGCGCAACGACCTGCCGTACCGGTCGGAGATCGACGGCCGGATGCACGCGTG
This sequence comes from Nonomuraea rhodomycinica, assembly GCF_013363995.1. Classification (GTDB taxonomy): domain Bacteria; phylum Actinomycetota; class Actinomycetes; order Streptosporangiales; family Streptosporangiaceae; genus Nonomuraea; species Nonomuraea rhodomycinica. Next base: position 825,700 of record NZ_JABWGO010000001.1, read on the forward strand.
CGGCCACGACCTGCACACGGCGATGCTGGCGGGCGCGGCGCGGCTGCTGTGCGGGCGGCGCGAGGAGCTGGCCGGCGACGTCGTGTTCATGTTCCAGCCCGGCGAGGAGGGGTTCGAGGGCGCCAAGGTCATGATCGACGAGGGGGTGCTGGAGGCGGCCGGGCCCCGGCCGGTCGCCGCGTACGGCCTGCACGTGATCTCCTCGATGCTGCCGCCCGGCCTGTTCACCTCGCGGCCGGGGCCGATGATGGCGGCGGCCGACGTGTTCCAGGTCCGGGTCAAGGGGCGCGGCGGGCACGGCTCCAGCCCGCACCGGGCGCTGGACCCGGTGCAGGCGGGCTGCGCCATGGTGACCGAGCTGCAGACGATGGTGACGCGCACGTTCGACGTGTTCGACCCGGTGGTGGTCACGGTCGGCCAGTTCCACGGCGGGACGACCGACAACGTGATCCCGGACGAGGCGTACTTCGAGGCGACGCTCCGCACGTTCAGCGCGGAGGCGCGGGCCGTGGCGAAGCGGCGGCTGGTCGAGGTCGTCGAGGGCGTCGCGGCGGCGCACGCGCTGGGCGTGGAGACCTCGTTCGGCATGGGCTACCCGGTGACGGTCAACGACGCCGACGAGGCGGGCTTCGCCGAGCGCACGGCCGGCGACCTGTTCGGGCCCGGCCGGTTCCTGGTCACGCCGCAGCCGGTGATGGGGTCGGAGGACTTCTCGTACGTGCTGGAGCGGGTGCCGGGGGCGTTCCTGTTCCTCGGGGCGTGCCCGCCGGAGCGCGACCCGGCGACGGCGCCGTACAACCACTCCCCGGAGGCGCTGTTCGACGACGCGGTGGTGCCGGACGGCGCGGCGCTGCTCGCCACCCTGGCCCGCGACCGCCTCGCCGCGGCGGCGAGCCTGGACACCTGAGCGCCGCAGAGGCGCCCGAGCCCCGCACGAGGCGACGTGCGGGCGCCCGGAGGGTCGAACGCGCCCGCCCGCGTTCCCTAGGCTGGGACGCGTGATCGATCGTGTAGCCGTCGACGGCCGGCCCGCGGGCGCCGGCGACCTCGGGCTCGCCGCGGCGGCCCGCTACGGGCACTTCACCGCCATGCAGGTGCGCGGCGGCCGGGTGCGGGGCCTGGCCCTGCACCTGGCCCGCCTGCGCGCCGCCAACGAGGAGCTGTTCGGCGCGGCCCTGGACGAGGAGCTGGTCCTGGCCACCGCGCGGCACGCCCTGGGCGGCGCGCCCGACGCGAGCGTGCGGGTGATCGTCGCCGAGCGCGACGGGGTACGGGTGATCGCCACGGCCGCGCCTCCGCACGCCTGGCCGGACACCCCGCTCTCGCTGCTGCCGGTGCGCTACGCGCGCTACCTGCCGCACGTCAAGCACCTCGGGGGCTTCCCGCAGGCCCACCTGGCCCGCAGCGCGCCGGCCGCGGGCTTCGACGACGTGCTGTTCACGGACGCGGACGGCTTCGTCTCCGAGTCGTCGATCGCCAACCTGGGCTGCTTCGACGGCGAGCGGCTCCTCTGGCCGGATGCCCCGATGCTGCGCGGCATCACCATGGCGCTGCTGGAGGAGGGCGAGCTGCCGAGCGAGCGCCGGCCGCTGAAGGTCGCCGACCTGGCCGGCCGTCCGGCGGTCTTCCTGACCAACTCGTGGGGCGTCGTGCCGGTTTCCCAGGTCGGTGACCTGCGGATACGCTCGGATGAGGCCGCCTTGGCCCGGGTGCGGGACGCCTACGAGGGCGTCCCCTGGGATGTGATCTGACCCGTACGCCCGACCTGGGACGGAATGGAGCCGAGCGCCATTGCGGACACCCATGAAGGAAAGTTACATTAGCCTCACAACCCCTGGAGATTATTGACGCGCCCTTGGCGCGACCGTAGGGTCCGGTCAATCCTGCAGATCCTGAACAGGTCAGACATCCCCCGGAGCGGAACATGAAGCGACTAGCAGCCGCAGCGGCGTTGCTGGGCCTCGCAGCCACCGTGACAGCGTGCAGCGGTGGTTCCCCCACCAAGTCCGGTTCGGGCGGAGGTGGCGGGCTCTTCACCACGATCGACGTGAACAGGCCCGGTCTGGACGCGTCGGCCCCGGCCAACCCGTACAACCCGAAGGGGAACTCCTTCCCCGCCTTCAACTCCATGAAGCTGGGATGGGTCAAGAACCACCTGACGGACCCGAACCAGGCGCTGCCCGGCATCGCGGCCAGCTGGGAGGTCGCCCCCGACAACTCCGCCATCACGCTGAAGCTGCAGCCGAACGCGAAGTGGTCCGACGGCCAGCCGGTCACCGCCGAGGACGTCAAGATGTCCATCGGGATCGCGTACACGCAGGGCAGCACCGCCTTCTCGGTCACCCCGGGCGCCGCCGGAGTCGCCTCGGACGTGACCGTGGTCGACGACAAGACCTTGAAGATCACGCAGGAGATGGCCAACCCGAGCCCCAAGTTCGTGCGCGGCGTGCTGGACACCACGGTCCTGCCGTCCCACGTCTGGAAGGACGTCCTGCCGGCGAACTTCTGGGACACGCTGAAGGCCGCCCGCGGTGACGACGCCGCCGCCGAGAAGGCCCGCGCCGACATCACCGCCCTCGGCCAGAAGGTCCTCACCTTCGCCCCGCCGAAGGACGTCTCGGCCGGACCGTTCGTGCTGGAGCGGGTCAACCCCGGCGAGGCGCTGCTGGTCAAGAACAAGAACTTCTACAACGCCGCCAACGTGGCCCCGGCGCAGGTGAAGTTCCTCAACTACACCGGCAACGAGCAGATCTGGAACTACCTCACCGCCGGCAAGCTCGACCAGTCCGGCTTCATCGCGGCCCCCACGGACGTGATGAACCGGATCAAGCAGGCGCCGGGCAACGAGGTCATCAAGGGCTACTCGCCGGTGGCCGTGAGCATGGCCTTCAACCAGTCCAAGAAGCCGTACGACAACGTGCACGTGCGCCGCGGCCTGGCCTACCTCATCAACCGCGACGAGGTCACCAAGGTCGCCTCGCCCGAGGGCGGCACCCCGGCCGTCACCACCAGCGGCATCCACCAGAAGGCCGCCCAGGCCTGGATCCCCGACACGCTGCCCAAGCTCGACCCGTACAAGCCGGACCCGGCCAAGGCGGAGGCCGAGTTCAAGCAGGCCGGCCTCACCAAGAAGGACGGCAAGTGGGCCCTCGCCGACGGCACGCCGTGGAAGGTGTCCATGCACGCGCCCTCCGGCTTCTCCGACTGGCTGTCGGCCCAGGAGAACATCAAGAGCCAGCTCGTCAAGAACGGCATCGACGCCGAGGTCGTCACCACCACCGACTACCCGCTCTACCTGGAGGAGCTGGCGGCCGGCAAGTACGACGTCGGCTTCTGGCTGATGGCGCTCGGCCCCGCGCCGTACGACATCTTCCAGCGCCTCTACGGCGCCTCCAACGGCTGGACCAACGTCGCCGGCAAGGTCACGCACGCCGCGCCGGGCAAGAACGGCAACTGGATGGGCGGCCCCGAGGAGATCGAGGTCGACGGCGCCAAGATCAACCCCGGTGAGCTGACCGGCAAGCTCAACACGGCCACCGCGGAGCAGGCCAAGCCGATCATGGCCCAGCTCGCCACCGCCGCCAACCAGGACCTCCCGGTCATCCAGCTCTGGGACTACGTCAACAACCAGTTCGTCAACAACACCCGCTTCACCGGCTGGCCGCACGACGACGAGATCCTCCGCCTGGGCACCGGGGTGCTCCCCGCCGGCGTGTGGATCCAGCTCGGCATGGTCAAGGCGAAGCAGTAAGGCCCTTATGACGGTCATCGCACGGCGACTCGCGGGCCACCTGGCCCGCGGGCTCGTCATGATCCTCGTGGTCGCCACGATCAGCTTCTTCATCGTCAACAACATCCCGGGCGACCCCATGGCCGCCCGCTACGAGAAGCTCGTCGAGGGCGGCATGTCCCCGGAGGCGGCCGCGCAGGCCGTCAAGGTGCTCTACGGCTTCCAGCCGACGGGCACCCTGTGGCAGCAGTACACCGACTACATGGGCGGCCTGCTCCACCTCGACCTCGGCGTCTCCGTCAGCAGGCCCGGCACCCCGGTCCTCGACGTGCTCGGCGAGGCGGCGAAGTGGACGGTGCTGCCCGTGCTGGTGGGCACGCTGCTGAGCTTCCTCGTCGGCGTCATCCTCGGGGTGTTCGCGGCGATCAAGCGCACGAGCAAGCTGGGCGACGCCCTGGCGATCTCCGGCTCGCTGCTGCACGGCATCCCGCAGTACGTACTGGCGATGCTGCTCGTGGTGATCTTCGCGACGCTCATCCCGATCCTGCCCGCCGACGGGCCGGTGGACATCCTCTTCGAACCGGGGTTCAACGCCGGCTACATCGGCTCGCTCGCCGAGCACGCCGTGCTGCCGGTCGTCACCTACGCCCTGTCGGCGTACGGCGGCTGGGTCCTCGCGATGAAGTCGAGTGTGGTGACCGTCCTGGGCGACGACTTCATCCTGGCCGCCGAGCTGCGCGGGATGAAGCGCTCGATCGTCTTCCGCTACATCGCGCGCAACGCGATCCTGCCGCTGTTCACGATCCTGGCGCTGTCGCTGGGGCTGCTGCTCGGCGGCGCCGTGTTCATCGAGAAGATCTTCAACTACCCCGGCCTCGGCCTGATGCTCATCAACGGCGTCAACGACCGCGACTACGCGCTGATGAGCGGGGCGTTCCTGCTGATCACGGCCGCGGTGATCGTGGCCAACATCGTGGCCGACCTGTTCTACAGCACGATCGACCCGCGGGTGCGCAGCGGCGAGGAGGCGGCATGAGCGCCACGGTCATCCCCGAGACCTCCGGCGGCGGCCTGTCCACGGCCTCGGCCATGCGGCGCAACTTCTGGCGCGGCGTGTGGCGGGTGATGAGGCGCAAGCCCAGCCGGCTGGCCGGCGCGGTCATCCTGGTCGGCTTCGTGTTCATGGCCGTCTTCGGGCCGATGTTCTACCCGGACAACCTGCCGGGCGACGCCGACGCCATCACCCGGCCGCCGAGCTGGGAGCACTGGTTCGGCACCGACCCGCAGGGCCGCGACGTGCTCGCGCTCGTCATCACCGGCTCCCGGTACGTGCTGCTCAGCGCCGCCGTGACCGCGCTCATCACCGTGGTCTTCGGCACCGGGCTCGGGCTGTTCTCCGGCTTCAAGCGGGGCCGCTGGGACACCGTGCTCATGCGGGTCACCGACATGAAGCTGACGATCCCCGGCCTGCCCCTGCTGCTCGTCCTCGCGACGGTCTGGAAGTTCGGCAGCCCGCTGCAGATGGGCCTCGTGCTCGGCCTGCTCGGCTGGGGCGGCGTGGCCCGCGCGGTGCGGGCCCAGACGCTGTCGCTGCGCGAGCGCGGCTTCATCGAGGCCGCGCGCGGGCTGGGCCTGTCCACCGGCCACATCATCGGCAAGGAGCTGCTGCCGAGCATGGCGCCGTACATCGCGATGAACATGCTCATCGCGGTCACCGGCGCCGTCTACGCGCAGGTCGGCCTGTTCTTCCTCGGCGTGCTGCCGTACGAGTCGAACAACTGGGGCGTCATGCTCAACCTGGCCGTCTTCCAGGCCGGTGCGATGATCACCCCGTACGCGCTCGGCTACCTGCTGGCGCCGCTGCTCGCGATCCTGCTGCTGACGCTCGGCATCGTGCTCGTCGTGGACGCCATGGACGAGATCTTCAACCCCCGGCTGCGTGAGGAGTAACCACCGGTGGCCCAGCCAGAGACGGCACCCCCGCAGATGGCACCCGCGCCGGTCCCGGCGCCGGTCACGCCCGCGCCCGGGGTGCGCATCGACGGCCTGACCGTCGTCTACAAGACCTCCGCGGGCGAGCTGCCGGCCGTCCGCGACGTCAGCCTCACCCTGGAGCCCGGCTCGATCACCGGCATCGTCGGCGAGTCCGGCTCCGGCAAGTCCACGCTGGCGCTGTCGCTGCTCAACGCGGTGCAGCCGCCCGGCCGGATCGCGGCCGGCAGCGTCGAGATCGACGGGCTCGGCGACGTCGTCGGGCTCGCGGGCGAGCGGCTGCGCAAGGCGCGCGGCGCGCACATCGGGTACGTCTTCCAGGCGGCCCAGAACTCCCTGAACCCGCTCAAGACGGTCGGCAAGCAGCTCCTGGACCTGGGCCGCTCCCACGACGTGGACGACCTGCGCGGCCTGGTCCGCGAGGCCAAGGAGCTGCTCGGCCGGATGGGCCTGGACGGCGCGCGGGTGCTCGACTCCCACCAGCACGAGCTGTCCGGCGGCATGCGGCAGCGGGTCGGCATCATGCTGGCCCTGGTGCTCAACGCCCACCTCGTCGTCCTGGACGAGCCGACCACCGCCCTCGACATGATCACGCAGGCCAACATCCTGAAGATCGTGCGCGAGGTCCACGCCGAGCGCGGCCTGACCACGCTGGTCATCACCCACGACATCGGCGTGGTGGCCGAGGTGGCCGACCGGCTGGCCGTCATGTACGGCGGGCGGCTGGTGGAGCAGGGCCCGACCCGCGAGGTGCTGGGCGCGCCCCGCCACCCGTACACCCGGGGCCTCATCCAGGCCATCCCGCGCCTGGTGGGCGACATCGACGAGGCGCGGGCGCTGCCCGGCCGGCCGCCGACGCTGGCGACCGTGCCGGAGCGGGGCTGCGTGTTCCGGGAACGCTGCGCCCTGCGCATGGACATCTGTGAGACCGACGATCCGGCGGCCCTCGCCGACGGGCCGAGGATCGTGGCCTGCCACGCGGTGGGCGCGAAGGAGCGCACGTGATCACGGCAACCGGCATCACCAAGACCTTCAAGCAGCGCGGCGGCGTGCTCGCCGGACGCGAGGTCCACGCCCTGCGCGGCGTCGACTTCTCGATCGCCAAGGGCGGGGCCGCCTCGTTCATCGGCGAGTCGGGCTGCGGCAAGACCACGCTGGGCCGGATCATCGCCGGGCTGGAGTCGTACGACGGCGGCGAGATCGCCATCGCGGGCACGCCGATGACGCCGCTCAGGCCCAAGCAGCGCCAGCCGCACTTCCGCAAGATCCAGATGATCCACCAGGACCCCTACTCGGCCCTGAACCCGACCCGCACCATCCACCAGACCCTCCAGGCGCCGCTGGCGCTGCGGGCCCGCCAGACCGGCCGTTCGAAGCAGTGGATGGAGGAGCGGGCCGCCGAGGTGCTGTCGCTGGTCGGGCTCGACCCGGGCAGCGTGCTGTCGCGCTACCCGCACCAGCTCTCCGGCGGCATGCGGCAGCGGGTCGTCATCGCCCGCGCGCTGACCGTGGACCCCGAGATGCTCGTCGCCGACGAGGCCGTCTCGATGATCGACGTGTCGCTGCGGCTCGGCATCCTCGCGCTGCTGAAGGACCTGCGCGAGCGGCTCGGCGTGGCCGTGCTGTTCATCACCCACGACGTGGCCACCGCCCGCTACATCGGCGACGACGGCGAGCTGTTCGTCATCTACCGGGGCCAGGTCGTGGAGCGCGGGCCGGTGGACACCGTCATCGCCGACCCGGTCCACCCGTACACGCAGTCGCTGCTGTCGGCCATCCCCGTCCTGCACGGGCTGGAGGAGCCGGGCGAGCAGCCCGTCGTGCCGCTGGAGTCGCTGGACGAGTCGCAGGCCGACGCCGGCTGCCTGTTCGCCCGCCGCTGCCCGTTCCGGGACGAGCGGTGCGAGAGCGAGCTGCCGCTGCTCCAGGTGACCGACGGCGTCCCGCAGGAGCACGCGTGCTTCCACCCGCGCAGCCGCAGCGTGATCGCCCGTCCGCTGAGCGGCGTGTGACCCGCGTGCGCGAGGGTTCCGCTCTGGGCGGGGAGGACCTGGAGCGGGCCGTACGGATCGCGGAGGCGGCGCTGACGCTGGACACCCCCGAGGCGGGCGCGCTGGTGCGGCGGCTGGCCGCCCCTCCGGCGGACCGCACCTGGGGCGCGCTGGTGAGCGAGGGGGGCGTCGTGATGGCGTCCCTGTCCACGCGCGAGCCCACCGTGGGCCACCTCGACCTGCTGGCCGTCCATCCGGAGCGGCAGGGACGCGGGGCCGGCCGGGAGCTGGTCCGCGCGGCCGAGGAGTGGCTGCGCGGGCACGGCGCGACGCAGGCCCGCATGGCCGGCAACCCGCCGTGCTACGCCTGGCCGGGCGTGGACGTCCGCTACACCGCGGCCGCCTGCCTGGCCGAGAGCCTCGGCTACGAGCGCTACCACGTCGCCTGGAACATGACCGCCCCCCTCGGCCCCGGCGCCGACCTGTCCACCGAGGCCGACGAGGCGCTGCTGGCCGCGGAGGGCGTGGCGGTGCGCCGGGCCGGCGACGACCGCGACCGGGTGGCCGCGTTCGTGGCCGAGCACTGGAACGAGCGCTGGGCCTGGGAGGCGGCCAACGCCGCCGGCCTGCACTACGCCGAGCGCGACGGCCGGGTGCTGGGGTTCGCGGCGTGGGGCGCGCGGCCTGCGTGGTTCGGGCCGATGGGCACGGCGCCCGAGGCGCGCGGACTCGGCGTGGGCCGGGTGCTGCTGCGCCGCTGCCTGGCCGAGCAGCGCGCCGCCGGGCAGGACACCGCCGAGATCGGCTGGGTGGGGCCGCTGCGGTTCTACGCGCGCGCCGTGGGCGCGCGCGCCGAACGCGTCTTCTGGCTCTACCGGCGCGACCTGGCGTGATGTCACGCCTGAGGTCACGGGTAGAGCAGCGGCCCCGCCGGGGGCGCGGGCTCGGGGCACAGCGCCCTCGGGTCCTCGCCCTTGTCCAGGCACGCCGTGAGCGTGTCCGACCCCCACAGGTGGTCCTCGAAGTTCTCGGGCCCCCACCAGCCGAAGCCGTCTGGATAGAGCGTGCGGGCCACGTGCAGCATGGACACGCCGGTCAGCACCGGCCGGAACGCGGCCCGGTCGAGGACGTGCAGCTGGACGCCGCGCACGGTCGTGCCCGCGTGCTTGTGGAAGGTGGGGGTGAACCAGGTGTCACGGAAGCGCACCCCCGGCAGGTCCAGCGCGTTGAGCTCGGCGGCGAGGCGCTCGTCCACGAACGGCGCGCCGACCAGCTCGAACGGCCGGGTCGTGCCGCGCCCCTCCGAGAACGTGGTGCCCTCGAACAGCGCGGTGCCCGGGTAGGCGAGCACGGTGTCGGGGGTGGGCATGTTGACCGACGGCATCACCCACGGCAGCCCGGTCGCGGCGGCGTCCATGTCGCGCCGCCAGCCCTCCATCCGCACGACGTCCAGGTCGAGGTCGAAGCCGAACAGCAGCGCCAGCTCCCCCACGGTCCTGCCGTGCCGCACCGGGATCGGGAAGCGGCCGACGAAGCTCGCGAACGCCGGGTCCAGCTCCGGCCCCTCGGTCACGGTGCCGCCCAGCGGGTTCGGCCGGTCGAGCACCACGAACCGCAGCCCCAGCCGCTCCGCCGACGCCATGAGGTCGTACATCGTCCACACGAAGGTGTAGAAGCGGGCTCCCACGTCGGCGATGTCGAAGACCAGCGTGTCCACCCCCGAACGGGCGACCACCTCGTCCAGCGCCTCGCCGGAGAGCTTGTGCGTGTCGTAGGCGGGCAGGCCCGTCCTCGGGTCGGTGGTGTCGGGCTCGCTGGAGTCGGCCTGCGCGGTGCCGCGCACGCCGTGCTCCGGCCCGAACAGCGCCACCAGCGGCGCGCCGCCGGCCAGCAGCGCCTCGGCGGTGGGGGTCAGATCGGGAAGGACCCCGGTGGGGTTGGTGATGAGGCCGAGCCGCCGTCCACCCGCCAGAGAGGCATCCGCGGCCAGCCGTTCGGCTCCGGTTCGTACGTACGTCATGAATCCATAGTCTGAAAGATATTTACAAGAGAGAAGGAGAAGGTGGAAATTAGCGTCATGATTGATCCGCTACCCGAGCCCTCCGCCGAGGCGTCCACCGGGTCCTCCACCGGCTCGCCGGCCCTGCCAGCCCTCGACGGCGCGTCCGCCGCGCCGACCGCCGGCTCGCCGGCGGTGCCGGCCGGCGAGCTGGCCACCGAGCAGAGCGACCCCCGTTACGCCCAGATCGACCGGCTGCCGACCGAGCAGATCGCGCGCCTGATGAACCAGGCCGACGCCGCGGTGCCCGCCGCCGTCGCGGTGGCGATCCCCGCCATCTCGGCCGCCATCGACGCGATCTCCGCGCGGATGGGCTCGGGCGGCCGGCTGCTGTACGTCGGCGCGGGCACCTCGGGACGGCTCGCCGTGCTCGACGCCTCGGAGTGCCCGCCCACGTTCGGCACGGACCCGGAACTCGTCCAGGGCGTCATCGCCGGCGGCCTGGACGCCCTGACCCGCTCCGTGGAGGGCGCGGAGGACGACGCCGAGGCCGGCGCCGCGGACATGGAGCGCCTGGAGGTGGGACCGCTCGACTCGGTGGTGGGCGTGTCCGCCAGCGGCCGTGCCCCGTTCGTGCTGGGCGCCCTGGCCGAGGCGCGGCGGCGCGGCGCGCTGACCGCCGCCCTGTCGTGCAACGACGGCGCGCCCCTGTCGGCCGCCGCCGAGCACGCGATCGAGGTCGTCGTGGGCCCCGAGGTGGTGGCCGGCTCGACCCGCCTCAAGGCGGGCACCGCCCAGAAGCTCGTGCTCAACATGATCTCCACGATCGTGATGGTCCGGCTCGGCCGCACGTACGGGAACCGGATGATCGAGATGTCGGCCATGAACAGCAAGCTCGCCGACCGGGCGGTGCGCATGGTCGTCGACATCACCGGCGCCGACCGGGAGACCGCGGCCCGGGCCGTGGACGAGGCCGGCGGGCAGGCCAAGACGGCCGTGGTGATGATCCAGCACGGGCTCGACGCGGAGGGCGCCCGGGCGCTGCTGGAGTCGCACGGCGAGCGGCTCAGCGACGCGCTGAGCGGCTGAGAGCGACGCGCTGAGCGGCTGACGCGCCGGGCGGCGTTCCCGGGGCGCGGCGGACGGCGCCACTGGTGCCCGGACGGACGGAAGAACGGAAGAGCGGAGGGGGGAAGGTGGCGGAGGGACTCGAGGAGGTCCTGGCCGACGCGGTGCCGCGCGTGTGCTCGGCGGCTGTCGCGCTCGTCGCCGTGGACGGCGAGGTCGCGGCGGCGGCGGTGGCCGGCGAGCTGGTCAGGTACACCGACGGCGAGGGCACCCTGGCCGGCGAGCGCCCGCCGGCCCGCCGCGACTCGATCTTCGACCTGGCCTCGGTGAGCAAGCTGTTCACCACGGCCGTCGTGCTGTCCCTGGCCGAGCAGGGCCGCCTCGGCCTGGACGAGCCGGTGGCGGCCTGGCTGCCCGGGCGCGACCCGCGGATCACGCCGCGCCGCCTGCTCACCCACACGGCCGGGCTCCCGCCCACCCGCCGGGTGGACCTGGAGCTGCCCCACGCCGGGCATGCCGCCCGGCTGGACGCGATCATCGACACGCCCGTCACCGGCCCCGTCGGCGGGCCGTACCTCTACTCCGACGTCGGCATGATCACGATGGGCCGGGTGGCCGAGCTCGCGGGCGGCGCGCCGCTCGACGAGCTGGTCCGCGCCCGCGTCACCGGCGTGCTGGGCCTGGACGCGACGGGCTACCGGCCCGGTCCGGGCAAGCTGGCGCGCGTGGCGGCCACCGAGTGGAGACCGGAACGACCGGGGCCGTCCCCGTCGTCACCGGGCTGCGTGCGCGGCGAGGTGCACGACGAGACCTGTCACGGCCTGGGCGGCGTGGCGGGGCACGCGGGGCTGTTCGCCCCGGCCGACGACCTGCTGGCCTTCGGCGAGGCGCTGCGGCGCGGCGGCGGCGCGATGCTGCGGCCGGAGAGCGTGGCCGAGATGGTCCGCGACCAGGGGGCCGAGGGGGCGCCGTTCCGCCACGGGCTCGGGGTGCGGATCGGTGACCCGGGCATCGTGGGGCCGCTGGAGGGGGCGTACGGGCATTCGGGCTTCACGGGGACGTCGCTCGTCGTGGACCCGGCCCGCGGGCTGACGGTGGTGCTGCTGACCAACGCCGTGCACCCGCTGCGCGGCCGGGACGGCATCCGCGACGTGCGCCGCGCCGTCGCCGCCGAGGCCCTCCGCCTGTCCGGCCGCTGACCGCCGCCCGTACGCGGCGAGCCGCCCTCACCGAAAGCCCCCTCGGCGGGCCGCCTCGGCGGGGCCGGCGCGGTCAGGCCGGGACGCGGGCGGCCGGCGACGAGAGCGTCCGCGGCGCCGCGTCTATGACGGCGTCGAGCAGGTCACGCGACTCCTGCAACTCCTCGATGGCGCGGGTGATGCGTTCCCGCTGGTGCCGCAGGTCGTCGACGATCTCCGGGCAGACCGGGACCAGGTTCCCGGCCTTGACCCGTACGCAGGGCAGCACCTGCGCGATCGTCTCGGTGTTGAGCCCGGCCGACAGCAGGCGGCGGATGCGCACGACGGTGTCGACGTCCGACTCCTGGTAGGAGCGGTAGCCGCTGGCCGCCCGCTCCGGCCACAGCAGCCCCTGCTGCTCGTAGTACCGCAGCAACCGCTCATGAACCCCGGTACGACGCGACAGTTCCCCGATGCGCACGGCGCCTCCCCTTGACTCTGACATGGATGTCAGAGCTTAGCCTCCCCCGCATGAGAAGGACGTTTGCGGTACTCGCCGCTCTTTGCGTCAGCGTGTTCGTCGTCGGCACCGCCGAGTTCCTGGCCGCCGGCCTGCTGCCGCGGATCGGGTCCGATCTGGGGGTCTCGGTCGCCGTGGCCGGGCAGGTGGTGACCGCGTACGCGCTCGGCACCGTGGTCGCGGGGCCCCTGGTGGCCGTCGCCACCGTGCGGCTGCCGCGCAAAGGTCTCATGCTCGCTCTGATGGCGGTCTTCGCGGCGGGCAGCGTGGTGAGCGCGCTCGCGCCCAGCTATCCGGTGCTGCTCGCCGGGCGGGTCGTCTCGTCGGTCGGCCATGCCACGTTCTTCGCGCTGACGCTGATCGCGGCCACCACCGTGGCCGGTCCCGGGCGGGCCGGCTCCGCGATCGCCGCCGTGACCTCCGGCCTGACCGTGGCCAACCTGCTCGGCGTGCCGCTCGGTTCGGCACTCGGCCAGCAGCTGGGCTGGCGTTTCCCGTTCGCCGTGCTGGCCGCGCTGGCGCTGGCGTGCCTGGCGCTGCTGGCGTTCGCGCTGCCGCGCGTCCCGGCGCAGCCCACGAGCGTCACCACGGAGCTGTCGGTGCTGGCCCGGCGGCCCGTGCTGGTGTCGGTCGCGACCACGGCCGTCGGTTTCGCCGGGGTGGGCGCGGTGTTCACGTACCTGGCGCCGACGCTGACCGAGGTGAGCGGCTTCACCCCGGCCATGGTCTCCTGGCTGCTGCTGGCCTACGGGGTGGGCAGCCTGCTGGGCAACCTCGTCGCCGGACGGCTCGCCGACCGGTCCGTGGGGGCGACGCTGCGCGGCGTCTTCGCGTGCCTGACGGCGCTGCTCGCGGTGCTGCCGCTGGCCGTCGTGCACAAGCCGGCGGCGGCGGCCGCCGTGCTGGGTCTCGGGCTGCTGGCCACCGCCACCGTCGCTCCGCTGCAGAGCCTGATCCTGCGACGTGCGGGCGCCGCCCCGACCCTGGCGGTCACGGTCAACGTGGCCGCGTTCATGCTCGCCCACGCGGTGGGCTCGGTGATCGGCGCCGGCGTCGTGACCGCCGCCGGACTGCGCTGGACGGGCCTGGCCGGAGCCGTGCTCAGCGCCGCCGGGCTGCTGCTGTCCTGCCTGGCCGTGCCCCGGCGCGCCGCCGCCACGCGGCGGCCGGAGCACCCGGCCCCGTCCCCGACCCTGAGGAAGATCCATGACTGAGGCCATCGACCACTACGACCGGCTGCTCGCCCGGCACTACACCTGGATGCTCGGCGGCGACCTGGCCGCCCTCGCCGCCGAGCAGGCCGACCTCCTGCGCGACGCCGGCGCCGCTCCGGCGGGCCCCGGCGCCACCGCCGTGGACCTCGGCTGCGGGCCGGGCAGCCAGAGCCTGGCCCTGGCCCGGCTCGGCTACTCGACCGTACTGGCCGTCGACACCAGCAAGGCGCTGCTGGACGAACTGCTCACGGCCGCGGGCGGCGACCCGGCGATCCGGACCGTCCAGGCCGACATCCGCACCGTGCTGCCGCGGATCACCCCGCCCGGCGGCGCGGACCTCGTCGTCTGCATGGGCGACACGCTGACCCATCTGCCGGGCAAGGACGAGGTGACCGCCCTGATCGGCGACATCGCGCGGGCCCTGGCCGAGGGCGGCACGCTGGTCGTCACCTACCGCGACCTCAGCCGGCCGCTGACCGGCACCGACCGGTTCATCCTGGTCCGCGGGAGCGCCGACCGGCTGCTCACCTGCTTCCTGGACTACCGCGACGACGACGTCGTCGTCGTCCACGACCTGCTGTACACCCGTTCCGGCGACACCTGGAGCCGGCAGGCCGGCAGCTACCCCAAGCTGCGGCTCGGCGCCGGCTGGCTCGCCGAGCGATGCGCGGCGGCCGGGCTGACCGTGCGCCGCGACGAGCTCGGCCCTCGGGGCATGCGCCTGCTGACCGCCGTCAAGGCACCGCCTCCGCCGGCGAACTGACGGCATGCCCCGGCCGCGTGACCACGCGCACCGGCCCCTCCCCCAGAGATTCCCTTCTTTTCAGAGAGGCACGAACACCGTGAGCAATGAGACCCCCCGGAGACGGAGCGAGATCCTCGGCGGCGACGAGGACCGCCGCTTCACCTTCCCCGCCGTCGGGGACGAGCGGACGCTGCTCGCCGACGTCCTCGCCGCGCAGCGGGCGACGCTGGAGCTGAAGTGCGCGGGCCTGGACACCGAGCTGGCCCGGCAGTCGGTGGAGCCCTCCACGCTGTCGCTGCTCGGACTGGTCCGGCACCTCGCCGACGTCGAGCGCCGCTGGTTCCGGTGCGTCCTGGCCGGCCAGGACGCACCGGGACGCTTCTCCTCCGCCGACGACCCCGACGGCGACTTCGACGGCGCCGTGCCGGACCCCGACGTCGTCGCCGGCGCCTGGCTGGCGTGGCGGGAGGAGGTGGCCTTCGCCGACGCCTACGTCGCCGAGGCGCCCCACCTCGACGTCGAGGGTCACGACGCCTGGCGCGGGCGGGTCTCGCTGCGCTGGGTGCTCATCCACATGATCGAGGAGTACGCCCGGCACAACGGGCACGCCGACCTGCTCCGCGAACGCATCGACGGGGCCAGAGGCGTGTGAGCGGGACGGGCGCCCGGTGACCTCGCGGACAGGCCATCGGGCGCCCGGTGACCTCGCGCGGACAGGCCCTCAGGCGCCCGGTGACCTCGGGCGCCCGGGACGGGAGGCGGCGGGAGGTGTCTCAGGCGTTCGGGGCGAGGGCCTCCAGGGCCTCCTCGGCGCGGCGCATGGCCTCCTCCGGCTCCGCGGTGACGATCTCGGGGTCGAAGTTGAGGTCGTGGAAGACCTCCGTCACGCCGCGCGCCATGAGGTCGTCCACGTCGCGCCGGATCTCCTCGTACGTGCCCGTCAGCGGCGAACGCCCACCGTCCGCCTCCTCCCTCGCCCCCGCCGGCCGCACCCGGGTGACGCCGCGGCACACGAGGCGCAGCGCCTCGGGGTCGCGGCCGGCCTCCCGGGCCGCCTCCTTGATCACGGCCACCCGCGGCGCGATGCCCGCCAGGTCCTCCCTGCTGGAGCTGATCCAGCCGTCGGCGAGCCGGCCCGCCCTGCGCAGCGCCGGCTCGGCCGCGCCGCCCAGCAGGATGGGGGGCGCGTGCTCCGGGCGCGGGTCGAGGTGGGACGCCGGGACCCGGTAGAACTCGCCCGAGTGCTCGATCACGTCCTCGGTCAGCGCCTCGCGCAGCACCTGCGTGAACTCCTCCACGCGCCGGCCGCGCCGCTCGAAGCCGACCCCCGCGGCCTCGAACTCCTCGCGCAGCCAACCCAGCCCCAGCCCCGCCGTGAGCCGCCCGCCGGACACGATCTGCAGCGAGGCGAGCTGCTTGGCCAGCACCACCGGCTGCACGTACGCGTTGATCACGGCGACGCCGAGCCTGATCGTCTCGGTGACCCCCGCCAGGTACGACAGCGTGACCACCGGGTCGTGGACGCTGCGGTACACGGGCCCCATCGGGTGGCCCACGGGGTAGAGCACCCGCTGGAACGTCCACAGCTCCGCGTAGCCGAGTCGCTCGGCCCGGGCGGCGATCCGGCGCATGTTGGCGGGTGTGGCCCAGGGGCCCGACTGCGGCACGGCGAAACCGATTCTCATGCCCTCAGTCTGGCCCACCCGAATCCCCGCACACATCCCAGCGGCACTCCGGCGCGCCGACCGCACCCTGACATGTCTTGTCAATGTCTCCTTACTGCCATGGTGCGGAGGCTCGCGCTCAACGATGATCGAGCCGACGGCTATCCATCTCGCCCCGGAAGGGAGCAGCATGACCGGCCTTCGGCGGATCTTGCCCGTGCTCGTCGCCGCGATCCTCCTGTCCCTCGCCACGGTCCCACCGGCACAGGCATCCACCACCAGGGCTCTTGCCGACGCCTATCCCTGCGGGCCCCAGTTCTGGAAGCCCGGCCCCAACGTCTACGTGCAGTTCTGCCCGGACTGGGCACCCGACGACTCGATCCCCGTCCACGCGAATCGCGATCAGACCTCACCGATCGTCGGCTACATCTACGCCCCCGGGGACGACTGGTACCAATGCGGCTACACGGGCACGCAGCAGACCGCTCACGGAGCCACCAACTACTGGTGGGCGCTGACCACGGCCGACAACGGCAGGATCGGCTGGGTGAACCAGATCTACTTCCGGGGCGGCGGCGACAACGAACCGGACGCGACCTTGAGGATCTGCCCGATCATCTGATGAGCACCTTCGCCTTCGCCTCGGGCGGTCCGGCGGGCGCGCACCGCGTGCGTTGACCGTGTTCCTGCCGAATAGTCTGTACGAGTGGATCTGCAGGGCGAACTCGGGGTCGTCGCCGCCGCGCACGGCGGCACGGGGGAGCCGGTGCTCCACCCGACCCGCACCGACGTGGTGGTGTTACGCCGGGGCGAGGTCGTGGTCAAGGCGCACTCGCGGCGCGACGACGCCGAGGCGCTGCGGCTGCGGGTGCGCGCCGCGGCCTCGGCCGCGCTGAGCGGCGTCCTGCTGCCGCCGCTGCGTCCCGACGTGCTCACGGTGGCCGGCCGCGCGGTCACGGTCTGGCCGGCGGGCGCGCCCGTCGCGCACGACGAGGTCGACACCGCGCCCTGGGAGGAGGGGGCCCGGCTGCTGGCGCGGCTGCACGCGGTGCCCCTGACGCTGGTGCCGCCGCTCCCCGAGGCGGGCGGACCGGCGCGGGCGGCCCGCGCGGTGCGCCGCATGCCGGGCGACGGCCCGGTCGAGCGGCTGCTGCGGCGGGCGTTCGCGGAGCTGCCGGAGCCCGAGCCGGTGCCCGGCCTGCTCACCCACGGCGACTGGCACCTGGGCCAGCTCGTGCGCCGCGACCGCTGGCTGCTCATCGACGTGGACGACCTCGGCGTCGGCGACCCGGCGTGGGACCTGGCCCGGCCGGCCGCCTGGTACGCCGCGGGGCTGCTCGACCCGGCCGTGTGGGAGCGGTTCCTGGGGGCGTACCTCGCCTTCGGCGGGCCGGCGCTCGGCGACGGCGCCGACCCGTGGCGGCGGCTCGACCTCCCGGCCCGCGCGGTGGCCATCCAGCTGGCCGCCGCGGCCGTGGTCAACGCCGGTCGCGAGGGCCGGGAACTCGACGAGGTCGAACAGTCGTTAGTGGAGGCGTGCAACAGAATCGTCAGAGCGTGACGGGGTTGCGCGCGGTAGGTTTTCCCTCAGAGATCCGAGGCCAAGGAGACCGACGAGAGATGCAGTGCCCCAAGTGCCGCGGCACCATGCGGACTTATGAGCGCAACGGCGTTCACATCGAGCAGTGCGACAACTGCCGGGGAATCTTCCTCGACTACGGCGAGCTGGAGACGCTGACCCGGATGGAGGCCAGCTACCACGCCGCTCCTCCGCCTCCGCCCGCGCCGGGCCCCGCCTGGGGCGCCCCGCACGGCGGCCACCACTACGGCCACCACCGTCAGCGCAGCTGGGTGGGCATGCTGTTCTCCTCCTGACGGACCGGCGAGCTGACGAGCTGACGAGCCGACGGTCGTGCCGGCGACACGGCACGACCGCGGAACGGCAAGGGCCGCGCACGAGAAGTGCGCGGCCCTTGCCGTTCCGGGGGTCTCAGCCCGGGAAGTCGTCGGGGTCCACGTCGGCGGTGCGGGCGTTGCCGCCGGCGATCGCGTGCAGCGTGATGCGCCAGTCGTGCCAGCGGATCTGGGTGGCGGTGAAGGTGGTCTTGAACTTCACCGACTTCTGGAAGCGCTCGAAGCTGCACCGGCGGGTGAAGGCGCGCGCCTTGCCGTCCCAGTCGACGCCGTGCGTGAAGTAGATCTTGTACGTGCCGTCCCGCACGCCGCTGACCTTGAACTTGGCCTTCTTGCGCACGTACACGCTGAGCACCTTGGAGCCGCCCTTGACGAGCGTGACGACCGCGTCGCTGGTGCCGCCGTTGTCGATCTGCAGCGAGCTGCGGCCGGTGAGGGAGCTCCTGCGGATGAACGAGCCGTTCTTCAGACGCCGGTTCTTCTTGCCGCCGGCCTTCACGGTGACCACGTCGGCCGGGTAGTCGCCGGCCCGCTGGAGGGCCTGGCCGGCCTGGTCGAGGGTCTTGAGCGCGCCGCCGACGTCGGTGAGCGCGGCCGAGGAGGTGCACAGGTCGTGGGCGCCGACCTTGCCCGCGGCGCCGTCCAGCGCGGCGGCGAAGTCGCGCAGGCCGGCCACGTACGCGTCGTGCTGGGAGCGCACCTGGTCGGGCGGCGTCACCGCGGCCAGCGCGGCGGCGCCGCTCTCGACGGTCTCGGCGGCCTTGCGGGCCCGCTGGCCGAGCGTCTTGACCGTGCGCGCCGCGGCCATGGAGCCGATGGCGCCGGCCATGGCCTTGCGCCGCGGCTCCAGCTCGGCCTTGTACGCGGCAGGGTCCAGCGCGGAGGCGCTGGGGGCGGCGGTCCCGGCGGGCGCAGCCGCGGTGCCGGACGGAGCGCCGGCGGAGGGGGCGGCGCCGGAGCCGCCCGCCACGCCGCTGACCACGGGCTGCCCGCCGGAGGGCCGGTCGGTGGCGGCCGAACAGGCGCCGAGCGTCAGGGTCGCCAGGGCGAGGACGCAGGAGATCATCCGGGGGGCTGCCACCTGTCACACTATCGCCCGCTTGATCCTTACCGTCAATCTCACCCCGGTCCCGGGTCCGCCCGCAGCCCTTCCCTCGTTCGCGGGCGCCCGGTGACGGCCGCGCCGGCGACGGGTGACACGAGACGATCACGAATATCGACTCCCGCCGCGCCCTCCGCCTAGAGTCGGCTGCATCACACCCAGGAGGACAGGCATGTCGAGCATTCCCTCCCTGCTGCGCGACCGGATCGCCGCCACCCCTGACGCCGAGGCGTACCGGACGCCCTCGGACGACGGCTGGACCTCACTGTCCTGGCGCGAGGTGGGCGAGCGCGTCCGCCGGCTGGCCCTCGGCCTGGCGGAGATCGGCGCGGGCCCGGGCACCCGGGTGGCCATCCTCAGCTCCACCCGCCTCGAATGGATCCTCGCCGACCTCGCCGTGCTGGCCACCGGCGCGGCCACCACCACGATCTACCCCTCCAACACGGCCGCCGAGTCGGCGTTCATCATCACCGACTCGGGCAGCGCGATCGTCATCGCCGAGGACGACGACCAGGTCGCCAAGCTGCGGTCGGTGCAGAAGGAGCTGCCCGACGTCACGCGCGTGGTCGTCATCGACGGCACGCCCAGCGACGACGGCTGGGTGGTGCCGCTCGCCTCGCTCGGCGGCGACGGTGACGGTGACGGTGACGGTGACGGCGGCCCCGCCGGTGACTACGACGCCATGGTCGACGCCATCGCCCAGGACGACCTGGCCACGCTCATCTACACCTCGGGCACGACCGGCCGGCCCAAGGGCGTGGAGCTGACCCACGACAACTGGCTCTACACCGGCGCCGCGGTCCGGGAACTGGACCTGATCTCGGGCGACGACCTGCACTTCCTGTGGCTGCCGCTGTCGCACTCGTTCGGCAAGCTGCTCCAGGTCGTGATGATCGACATCGGCGTGCCGACGGCGGTGGACGGCCGGCTCGACCGGATCGCCGAGAACCTGGGCGCGCTGAAGCCGACGTTCATGGCCGCCGCGCCGCGCATCTTCGAGAAGATCCACAACACGGTCGCCGCCACCGTCCGCAACGACGGCGGGGTCAAGCTGCGCATCTTCGAGTGGGCGCGGCGGACGGGCCTGCGGGTGGTGCGGGCGCGCCAGCGCGGCGTCGCCGTCCCGCTCACCACGCGCGTCGAGTACGCGCTGGCGGACCGGCTGGTCTTCGCCAAGCTGCGCGAGCGGTTCGGGGGCCGGATCCGCTTCTTCATCTCGGGGTCCGCGCCGCTGTCGCGCGACATCGCCGAGTTCTTCGACGCCGCCGGTCTGACGATCCTGGAGGGGTACGGCCTGACCGAGACCTCGGCGGGCAGCTTCCTCAACCGGCCGGAGACGGTGAAGTTCGGCACGGTCGGCCCGCCGCTGCCGGGCACGCGGGTGCGCATCGCCGAGGACGGCGAGGTGCTCATCGGCGGCCGGGGCGTCATGCGCGGCTACCACGGGCTGCCGGAGGAGACGGCCGCGGCGCTGGAGGACGGCTGGCTGCACACCGGCGACATCGGCGAGATCGACTCCGAGGGCCGGCTCGCGATCACCGACCGCAAGAAGGAGCTGATCAAGACCTCCGGAGGCAAGTACGTGGCGCCCACGTACCTGGAGGGCCGGATCAAGGCGGCCTGCCCGTACGTGTCGCACGTGTTCGTCCACGGCGACCGGCGCAACTACTGCACGGCGCTGGTGACGCTGGACATGGACGTGGTCAGGCCCTGGGCCGAGGCCGAGGGCCTGCCCGCCGAGGCCGAGGCGCTGCGGGAGCACCCGCGGATGCGCGAGGAGGTCGCCAAGGCCGTCGACCAGGTCAACGCGGGCGAGGCCAGCTACGCGACGGTCAAGAAGTTCGCCATCCTGAGCGAGGACTTCACCGTCGAGTCGGGCGAGCTGACGCCGAGCCTGAAGATCAGGCGCAAGGTCGTCGAGGAGCGTCACGGCGACGTCCTCGACGCCTTCTACGACGGGGCGTGAGCCCGGACGCGCCCCGGCGGCCCGTACCGGATCCCCGCTAGAGGATCCGGCGGGCGCCGGGGAGCGACCGGACGAGGTAGGCGAGCCCCCAGCACAGCGGCAGCGAGAGCACGGCCACGACGGCGAACTTGACGACCGCCGGCGCCTCCAGGCCGCGGAAGGCCAGGGCCACGGCGACGAGCACGATCGGGTGGACGATGTAGACGGTGTAGGCGTGGGCCGACAGGAACCCGCCGAGCGGTCCCTGCCGGTCGAACCGCTCCCGGAAGATCACCACGAGCCCGGCGATGACGCCGACCGCGAAGAACGACTGCCACGCCGCCGTGGCGGCCTGCGACAGCACGCCCTCGGTCGTCGCCGCCAGCGGCAGCAGCGTGGCCGCGGCGACGGCGGCGGTGACCAGACCGGCGCGGCCGGTCGCCCGCGGCAGGGTCTCGAACCAGCCTCGCCGGAACGCCACGGCCCCGGCCGCGAACATGGCGACGTACTGCGGCAGGTAGTCGGGCGAGGGCAGCCCGAGGACCGGGACGTACGTGCCCGTCGGCACCGCGAGCCGCCACACGAACGTGGCCACGCTCAGAGCGGCGGCGAACAGCGCGAGCGACCGGAGCCGCGGCGGCGCGGACGGCGCCCCCTCCGCACGCCCGTCGCGCAGGCCGCGCCACACCGCGTACGCCACCGCGAAGACGATCAGCACCTCGGCGAACCACATCGGCCCCGGGTCCCAGGTGCGCAGGTAGAACTCCGCGTACGGCACGCCCCGGCCCTGGGCCAGGTACTGCGGGAGCGTCACCAGCGGCCGCAGGAGCACGACGAAGACGAGCAGCGGGACGCCGAGCCGGAGCAGCCGGTCGCGGACGAACGCCCGCCCGCCCTTGCGGTCGAAGGAGGCGGGGGTGAAGAAGCCGGAGATGAGGAAGAAGAACCCCATGAAGAACGCCTGGTTCATCACGACGAAGATGTCGAGGGCCAGGCCGGAGGCGTCGTGGGCGGATTCGACGTAGTACCACATCGGGATGTGGCCGTAGGTCACGGCGACGTGGTGTAAGACGACGAGCGCGGTGAGGACGACGCGCAGGTTGTCCACGGCGAGGAGCCGGGTGGCGGTCCGAGGGTGTCCGGTCGTCACGAGCACGCCCTTTCGAGGAGGTCGGCGAGCTGCCTGGCGTGGGCCTCCAGGTCGTGCTCGGGGTGGGCCTGCCAGTAGGCGAACATCGCGTCGATGGCGGCCTGGTGGGTGACGGCCATGACGCGGACGTCGAAGGCGCGGAACTCGCCGCGCTCCTGCCCGTGGCGGTAGATCGACTCGAGGGCCTGGTAGAGCCCCTCGCTCGTGTGCACGCCGTAGCGGGGTTCGCCGTCGGCCGCGCGCAGGTTGTTGAAGATCTCGCCGAGCGCGGTGAGCTGGACGCGGTTGCCGCGCATGTGCTCGGCGACGGACATGACGTGCGTCCTGAGCAGGTCGGCGGCGGACTCGGCGCCCTCCATCCGGGCCAGGACGAACTCCCCGATCTGCGCGTAGACGCGGTCGACGACCTGCTCCATCAACTCCTCCTTGCCGGCGAAGTGGTAGGAGATGACGCCCTTGCTGATGCCGGCGCGCTGGGCGATCCGGGCGAGCGACGCCCGGGCGAAGCCCACCTCGGCGATCACCTCGACGGCGGCGCGCACGATCTGGTCGCGCCTCGCCTCCTCGATGAACGACCGCGCCTTCTGGCCGTCTGGCTTGATTTCTGACCGCATGGCCAAAATTTAGCACATGTGGACAGAAAGCCGGAGATCATGGGCGTGCGGAGGTGGGGGCGGAAAGGGTGGAGCAGCGCTCAGGGGGGCGCTCAGGGGGGCGCTCAGGTGGGGCGGAAAATGCTCAGGGGCGGGTGAAGGCGGCCAGGAGGCGGTCGGCGGCGAGCGACGGGGTGAGGGTGCCCGCGAGGACCTCCTTCTCCACCTCCTCGGCGATGGCCGCGACCCGGGGATCGTGGCGCAGCTCCGACAGCAGCCGGTCGCGCACCAGCGTCCACGTCCAGCCGACCTGCTGGCGGCGGCGCTTGGCGGCCAGGTCGAGGCCGTCCTGGTGCCGCAATACCTGGTCCCACAGCTCCGGCAGGCCGTCGCCGGTCAGGCCGCTGCACGTCAGCACGGGCGGCGGCACGCTGTCCGAGCGCAGCATGCGCAGCGCCCCGGCCAGCTCGCGGGCCGCCTTGCGGGCGGCGAGCGCGTGCTCGCCGTCCGCCTTGTTGACCGCGATGACGTCCGCCAGCTCCAGCACGCCCTTCTTGATGCCCTGGAGCTGGTCCCCGGTACGGGCCAGCGTCAGCAGCAGGAACGTGTCGACCATGTCGGAGACCGCCGTCTCCGACTGCCCCACGCCCACGGTCTCGACGAGCACGACGTCGTAGCCGGCCGCCTCGACGACGACCATGGCCTCCCTGGTGGCCTTGGCGACGCCGCCCAGCGTGCCGGACGCGGGCGAGGGCCGGATGAACGCGGCCGGGTCGGCCGTCAGGCGCGACATGCGGGTCTTGTCGCCGAGGATGCTGCCGCCCGTACGGGTCGAGGACGGGTCCACGGCGAGGACGGCCACCCGGTGGCCCCGGCCGGTGAGCATGGTGCCGAGGGCGTCCACGAATGTGGACTTCCCCACACCCGGCACGCCCGAGACGCCCACGCGGCAGGCCCGGCCGGACAGCGGGGTCAGCTCCACGAGCAGACGCTGGGCGAGGGCGGCGTGGTCGGGGCGGGTGGACTCGACCAGCGTGATCGCGCGGGCGATCCACGTGCGGGAGCCGTCGCGCACGCCCTTGGCGTAGTCCTCCAGCGACCGCACGAGCCCTCCCCTCCCAGCCTGCTAGGAGTTTCCCACTTGATCAGATTAACTCCCGCCAAGTCATAACTTTTGACGCTAAGGTGCAGAGCGTAGTCGTCCCAGCCGTCACAGGAGTCACTCCCCTCATGCCCCACGTCGAACCCCTGCGCGAGGGCGACCCGGCAGCGGTGGGGCCCTACCGGCTCGCCGGCCGCCTCGGCGCCGGCTCCCAGGGCGTCGTCTATCTCGCCAAGGCGCCGAACGGGGCGCCGGTGGCGGTCAAGGTCCTGCACGAGGGGCTGGCCGGCGGCGACCGCCTGGCCCGGGAGATGGCCGCCGCCCGGCAGGTCGAGCCGGTCAACGTCGCCCAGGTGCTCGACGCCTCCGTCAGCGGCCGGCCGTACCTCGTGAGCGAGTACGTGGACGGGCCGTCGCTGCAGCAGGCGGGACGCCCGACGGGCGCGGAGCTCCAGCGGCTGGCCGTCGCCACCGCCACGGCCCTCGCGGCGATCCACCGGGCGGGGCTCGCGCACCGCGACTTCAAGCCGGCCTGCGTGCTGCTGGGGTCGGGCGGGCCGCGCGTGATCGGGTTCGGCGTGACGGGCGCGCTCGACTCCAAGCTCTCCGCCACGAGCAACATCGTCGGCACTCCGGCGTACATGGCGCCCGAACAGCTCGCGGGGCAGGCGGTGGGGCCGGCGGCGGACGTGTTCGCGTGGGGCTCGGTGATCGTCTTCGCGGCCACGGGGACGCCGCCCTTCGGCGACGACTCGCTGCCCGCCGTGATCAACCGCATCCTGCGCGCCGAGCCGCGCCTCGGGGAGCTGCCGCAGTCGCTGCGCGCGGCGGTGACCCGCTGCCTGGCCAAGGACCCGGCGGCGCGTCCCGCCATGCACGAGGTGCTGCTCCACCTTCTCGGGTCTCCGGCCTCCCCCGCGTCCCCGTCGTCGTCCCCGGGGCCCCCGGGCTCCCCGGCGTTCCCGACCGCGCCGTCCCCGGGCGCAGCATCCCCGGGCGCAGCGTCCCCGGGCGCACCATTCCCGGGCGCGCCGTCCTCGACGCCGCCGCACGCCTTCCCTGCCGCGCCGCCTCCGGCCCCGGCCGGGCCGCACGTCCCGTCGGCGGGGCCGTACTCCTCGCCCGCCACGCCGTACGCCTCGCCGGTCTCGCAGTCCACGGACCCGGTCCGGCCCGCGACGGGACCGCGGGGCGCCACCTGGCCGCCCGCCGCCGGGGGCTGGGAGGACTCCCACGACTACGACTACGACACGCCCCAGCCCACCGCCGCCCCGCCCTCCCCCGGGCCCGCCCGCCCGGGGGCGCCCGGCACGCAGTCATCCGGCCCCGGGACGTTCGGAACGGGCGCGTTCGGAACGGGCGCCTTCGGAGCCGGCGCGTTCGGAACCGGCGCGTCCGGCGCGGGAGACGCGGGCGCGGGCGCGGGCGGCCGTGAGGCGGACGACGAGTGGGCGTTCGAGGACGGAGCCTCCGGCCGGGGCGCGACTGGGCCGGGCGCGGCAGGCGGCCTCGGCTCACCAGCAGCAGGCGGCCCTGGCGGGCCGGGCGGGCCGGGCGGGCATGGCGTGCCGGGCGCGGCGACCGGCGGGCACACGTTCGACTCGGGCGCTTTCGGGATGGGCGCTTTCAGCGTGGGCGCGGGCAATCGTGAGGCGTACGAGGAGCAGGTCTTCGACGCCCCGGCGTTCGGTCAGGGCGCGACCGGGCCGGTCACGGCGGGCGGACCGGGCGCGGCGGCCGGCCAGCCCTTCGACTCGGGCGCCTTCTCCCCGGACGCCCCCGGCCGCGAGGCGTTCGACGAGCGCGGCTTCACCCCCGGCGCAGGCGCCCGCGAGGCGTTCGACGAGCGGGCCTTCGCCCCGGCTGCGGGGGGCTCCGTGCATGGCGAGCAGGTGTGGCCGCCGGTCGAGCGACCCGACGACGTGCGGCACCAGGAAGGGGCGCGGCCCGAGCAGTGGGCGCGCGACGAGACGCGGCCCCCGGCGGCCGAGCCGTGGCCGGGCGGCGAGGCGCGGCCCGCGCACCCCCAGGTGGAGCAGTGGGACGAGGATCCCGCCGGCGAGCCCGCATCCGTCAGGCCGCGCGGGCGGCGCGGCAAGAAGGTGGTCATCGCCGTCGCCTCCGGCCTCACCGCGGTCGCCCTGGGCGGCGCCATCGTGTGGCTGACCCCGTCCTCCCCGCAGCCGCGGTCGCAGAGCCTGGTCAGCGCGTCGTCCGGAGCCTCCCCCAGCGCGTCGCCGACCCCGTCGCGCAAGCGGCCCACCAGGACCCGCACCCCCGCCCCGGCCGACCACGGCTCCACGGAGCCGTCCGCCACGCGCTCCGCCGAGCCCGACGGCACCGCCTCCCCCACCGCCGGGCCGGTCACGGGACGGCTCAGGCTCTCGTCCGTGCGCGCCCTCGGCACCAGGAACGGCACCTGCTGGGCCGGCGACCAGGTCACGCTCACCGCGCAGGTCGAACGCGGCGGCGAGCGGCTGCCGTTCGGTTACGTGTGGACGGTGGACGGCCGGATCACCGGCCGCGGCTCCACGGTCGTCGAGGAGGACGGCCGGCTGGCCGTGAACGCCCCGCGCGCCTTGACGGCCGACGGCGAGACCCACCTCGTCACGTTCAGGATCACCACCCCGGTGAGCCGCCAGCGTTCGCTCTCGATCACGTTCTGCCGGCCCTGAGGCAGCGGCGGGGCTCCCGGGCGCGCGTGGATCACCGTACAGGTGGATCCGCGCTCACCCCGCAGGCGGACGACGGGCGCCGTCGGGACGGCGACCATGAAGTCCGTTCACCGCAGGCTCTCGTCGAAGGACACGGACATGCTCAAGAACACTCTGCCGGCCGCGCTGGCGGCGGCGGCCGTCGCCGCCCTCACCCTGGTTCCCGCCGGCCCGGCCTCGGCCGCCACGATCGAGATCCGTCCCGGGCAGGTCTCGACCCTGAAACAGTCGAACAGCAAGTTCATGTGCCCGACGAACGAAGTGCTGATCGGCCGCGGGCACCGCGGCGACGAGAACGGCGACACCACGTTCTCCTGCGGCCGCATCTACATCGACGGTGTCCAGGTCACGGTGCTCAGGTTGGACATCTGGGGCACCACGACGGATGAGAACAACCACGACTACCACACTCCGGCGAACGAGGCCATCACCGGCATCCGGCACGACGGGGACGAGAACGGCGACACCATCTACTACAGCGGCGCGCTGTTCTGGCAGGGCAAGGCGGTGCAGATCACGCCCAGGCAGCTGGAAGGCTGGGTCAGGGAGAACAACCACGCCTCGATGGCCGGCACCAACCAGGTGATGACGGGCCGCAGGCACACCGGGGACGAGAACGGGTGGACCCAGTACGAGTACGGCTGGATCTCGTACAGCGGCTGATCACCGGAGCCCGGACGGTCACGGCGGGGCTCATGGGGTGGGCGAAGGGCGCGGCCCGCCCGCGCAGCCGGACGGCGGCGACGCGGCGGGCCGGTCGGCCCAGCGCAGCTCGCAACCCGCGGTGACCGTGGGATACCACTCGCGCAGCGGCCCGCCGGACTCCAGTGCGGCCGCGACGCCTTCCAGCAGGTCCGGGTAGGACCGCCAGCTCATCGGGCCGTCGTAGCGGAGGCGTCCGCCGCTCTTCTGGCCCACCCGGCCCGTCCGCGGGTCGATGAACAGCTCCTCGCCCCCGCCGGAGGACGCGAACGGCAGCAGGCTCCCGTGCCAGAACCCGTCATCCGGGTCGGCGTCCTCCTCCACCCCCGCCATGATCAGGTCTATGCAGTTGTAGTCGTGCAAGCTGGAGTAGCTCGACAAGCCGGCGAGGCCGAGGTCGAGGGGCAGCCGGAAACCGGCGCCGAAATTGCCGTCGGCGCCGTCGTGCCGCATCAGCGACACGTACAACGCGTCGGGGATCCTCATGCCGAGGGCGCGTTCCCATCCCTCGATGTCGCGAGGGGAGGCCGGGGCGGAGAGCTTGCGGAGCGTCGCGGAGGCGTGGGCGGCCAGCCAGCGCTCGATCGTGTCCCAGGCGGCGTTCACGCGGGCGGTCACGGCCGGGTCGGTGCCCCTCGGCGGGAGGGGGGAGCCGGACGGCGGATCCATGCCGATGTAGGCGGTGGGGCCGGGGTCGGCCGAGGGCGCGGGCTCGGCCGCCAGCAGACCGGGGCAGCCCGCCTCGCGCGCCTGCTCGGCGGTGAGCATCCCGGCACGCAGCGCGGCCTCCGCCTCGGGATCGCCGCAGTGCAGCTCCATGCCGCCGCCCCAGGAGTAGGCGCAGGTCACGACGCGGGTGTCGGCGAGCACGGCCGCGCTGCCCGAGGCACAGGCCGCGACGAGCACCGACGCGAGCGCGACGCGTAAGGCCGGAACCTTGATCATCGTCGCACCCTAGCGCGCTTCGCCTCCCGCTCGCGCTCCATCCGAACGGGCGGGAGACCCGCGGGGGGCGCGCCGGTCCGGGCGCTCCATCCGCATGGGCGGGTGCGCGGGAGGCGCGTGTCGGTCCGGGTGCTAGGCGTGCCGCTCCTGGAGGTCGCGCAGCAGGTCGAGGGCCGCGTCGGCGATCACCGTGCCCGGCGGGAAGATCGCGGCGGCCCCGGCGGCGCGCAGCTCGGCGAAGTCGTCCGGCGGGATCACCCCGCCCACCACGATCATGATGTCGGACGCGTCCAGGTCGGCCAGCGCCCGCCGGAGCGCGGGCACCAGCGTCAGGTGGCCGGCCGCCAGCGACGACACGCCGACGATGTGCACGTCGGCCTCCACCGCCTGGCGGGCCACCTCCTCCGGCGTCTGGAACAGCGGGCCGACGTCCACGTCGAAGCCCAGGTCGGCGAAGGCCGTGGCGATCACCTTCTGGCCCCGGTCGTGGCCGTCCTGCCCCATCTTGGCGACCAGGATGCGGGGGCGGCGGCCCTCGGCGCGCTCGAAGTCGGCGCACGCCCGCCGCACCCGCTCGATGTTCGCCCCCGGGCCTGCCTCATCGCGGTACACGCCGGAAATGGTACGGATCTGACCGGCGTGCCGGCCGAACACCCGCTCCAGCGCGTCGGAGATCTCCCCCACGGTGGCCTTCGCGCGGGCGGCGTCCACGGCCAGCTTGAGCAGGTTGTGGTCCAGGCCCGGCTCGGGGTTCGCGGCGGCCTTGGTCAGCGCCTCCAGCGCCCGGTTCACCGCGTCGGGGTCGCGTTCGGCCCGCAGCCGGCGCAGCTTGTCGAGCTGGCTGGCCCGTACGGCGCTGTTGTCGACCTTGAGCACCTCGATCGGCTCGTCGGCGTCGGGACGGTACTTGTTGACGCCGATGACCGGCTGGCGGCCCGAGTCGATGCGCGCCTGCGTGCGGGCCGCGGCCTCCTCGATGCGCAGCTTCGGCAGCCCCGCCTCGATGGCGCGGGCCATGCCGCCCGCGGCCTCGACCTCCTCGATGTGCGCCCAGGCGCGCGCGGCGAGGTCGTGGGTGAGGCGCTCCACGTACGCGGAGCCGCCCCACGGGTCGATGACCTTGGTCGTGCCGGACTCCTGCTGGAGGAGGATCTGCGTGTTGCGGGCGATCCGGGCGGAGAAGTCGGTGGGCAGCGCGAGGGCCTCGTCCAGCGCGTTGGTGTGCAGCGACTGCGTGTGGCCCTGGGTGGCGGCCATGGCCTCGACGCAGGTGCGGGCGACGTTGACGAAGACGTCCTGCGCGGTCAGCGACCAGCCCGACGTCTGGCAGTGCGTACGCAGCGACAGCGACTTGGGGTTCTTCGCCCCGAACCCGGACACCAGCTTCGCCCAGAGCAGCCGGGCGGCGCGCAGCTTGGCGACCTCCATGAAGAAGTTCATGCCGATGCACCAGAAGAACGACAGCCGGGGCGCGAACCGGTCGACGTCCATGCCCGCCGCGACCCCGGCCCGCAGGTACTCGACGCCGTCGGCCAGCGTGTACGCCAGCTCCAGGTCGCACGTGGCCCCGGCCTCCTGGATGTGGTAGCCGGAGATGCTGATCGAGTTGAACTTCGGCATCTTCTCGCTGGTGTAGGCGAAGATGTCGGAGATGATCCGCATGGAGGGGGCCGGCGGGTAGATGTAGGTGTTGCGGACCATGAACTCCTTGAGGATGTCGTTCTGGATGGTCCCGGCCAGCTGCTCCGGCTCCACCCCCTGCTCCTCGGCGGCCACGATGTAGAGCGCCAGGACGGGCAGCACGGCCCCGTTCATGGTCATCGACACCGACATGCGGTCCAGCGGGATCCCGTCGAACAGCTGCCGCATGTCGTAGATCGAGTCGATCGCCACCCCGGCCATGCCCACGTCGCCCTGGACGCGCGGGTGGTCGGAGTCGTAGCCGCGGTGCGTGGCCAGGTCGAAGGCCACCGACAGGCCCTTCTGCCCGGCCGCGAGGTTGCGCCGGTAGAAGGCGTTGGAGTCCTCGGCCGTGGAGAAGCCGGCGTACTGGCGGATGGTCCACGGCTGGTTGACGTACATGGTCGGGTACGGGCCGCGCAGGTACGGCGCCACGCCCGGGTAGGTGCGCAGGAAGTCGAGGCCGTCGAGGTCGGCGGCCGTGTAGAGCGGCTTGACGCCGATGCCCTCGGGCGTCTCCCAGGCGGCCCCCGCCGTCCGCGGGGAGGCGTCGGGGCGGGCCTCGCCCTCCAGCGGCACGCCGGTGAAGTCGGGGATCATCGGGCCACCTCCAGGGCGTCGAAGGTCGTGCGGAGCACGCCGAGCGCGTCGCACCCGGTGTGGAGGCAGGCGTCCACGCCGTCGTAGGAGCCCTTGCCGGCCAGCCAGACCAGCCGCGCGCCCGCCTTCCTGAGCGCCGTGGCCACGGCCTCGGCGTGCTGGGCGTACAGGCGGTCGGTCGAGCACAGGCAGGCGACGGTGGCGCCGCTGACGGCGAACGCGGTGGCGATCTGGTCGGGGTCGGTGCCCGGTCCGGCGGTCTCGGTCGCCAGCCCTCCGGCGTGGAAGAGGTTGGCGGCGAACGCCGCGCGGGCCGAGTGGGCGGCGACGGGGCCGATCGTGGCGAGGAACACCTTGGGCCGTTCGGGCAGGGCGTCGGCCAGGTCGCGCAGCTCCTCGTACTCCTGGGCGTACCGGATGACGGGCAGCCCGCCGCCGGTGTCGTGGGCGGCCGAGGCGAGCCAGGGGCCGCTCTCGCGGGCGCGGCGCGGCGGCCTCTCGCCGGGGTCGGGGTACTCGCTCACGCCCGTGATCGGGAAGCGGCGGTGCGCGACGTCGGCGGCGCGGCGCTCCCGGGTCGCGGCGACGCGCGCGGACACCAGGCCGGCCGCCCGGCCGATGCCGCCCGCCGCCTCGATCTCCTGGAACCACTCCCAGGCCCGCTCGGCCAGGTCGGCCGTGCGCCGCTCGACGTACCAGGACCCGCCGGCCGGGTCGGCCACCCGGCCAAGGCCGGCCTCCTCCAGCAGCAGCGCCTGCGTGTTGCGGGCGATGCGCCGGGAGAACGCGTCGGGCCGTCCGAGGCAGGCGTCGAACGGCTGCACGGTCACCGCGTCGGCGCCGCCCACCCCGGCGGCGAAGCAGGCCACGGTGACGCGGAGCATGTTCACGTACGGGTCGCGCGCGGTCATCATCGCGGAGCTCGTCACCGCGTGCTGGAGCTGCGCCCCGGGCGGACCGGCGGCGCCCACGCCACCGTGGAGGCCGGGGGCTCCCGTGATGCCCGTCTCGACCCCGCACAGCTCGGCGACCCGCGTCCACAGCCGGCGCGCGGCCCGCAGCTTCGCGACGGTGGCGAACTGGTCGTCGGTCGCGGCGTAGCGGAACTCCAGCTGCCCGAACGCCTCCTCGACGCCCAGCCCGGCGTCCGTGAGGGCACGCAGGTGGCTCACGCCCAGCGCGATCGAGCAGCCCAGCTCGTCGGCGTCGCCGCCCCCGGCGTCGTGGTACGGCGTGGCGTCCACGGTGATCGCCCGCAGCCCGGGATGCTCGGCGGCGCAGCGCAGGGCGAGCCGCGCGGCGGTGTCCCGGTCCTCCGCGCCGGCGCCGAGGTTGCCCCGGGCGGGGGTGCCGCGCCCGGCGGCGAGGGCGAGCAGCGCCTCGGCCGCCTCGGCGGTACGGCGCCCGGCCTGCAGGGTGATCGGCGCGAGGTCGAGGTAGACGTCCTTCAGCACCCGGCCCAGCTCGCCCGCGGGGATCGCGCCGTCGCCCACGACGAGCCAGAGCGAGGTGACGCCGTTCTCCAGGTCGGCCAGGACGGCCTCGGGGTCGGCGACGGCGTGGCGCTGCCGCACGTCCCAGCCGCCGGCGGCCCGCGCCGCGTGCTCGGCCCGGTCGAAGGGCGGCGCGGCGGGCAGGTCGTCGGCGTCGTAGAGCGGGGCGAGCGTCACCCCGTCGTAGGTGGGGCTGGACAGCGCCTCCTCCGGGTCGCCGGTCTCCGTCCCCGCCTTGCGCAGGACGGCGAGCGCGAGCGCCCGCCACTCGTCGCGGGTGGTCGCGGGGAAGCCGGCTGCCAGGTCCATGATTCGGATAGTAGGCGGAACGCCGCGAACCGGGTAACCCCAGGGGTCCCCCAGCCGGACCACCACGAGTCGCCCGGCCCGGGGGACGCTCCCCGGCGTGTCCCCCCGGCTCGCTTTCCACCCGCCGGCCCCCTTCCCCCTGCCCCGGGGAGGCCGTCCCCGGCGGGTCAGGCCCGGCAAGTCAGGAGAGAGGGGCCTCCCAGGCGAGGCGCCAGGTGACGGGGCCGACGACGCCGTCGTCCGCCACCCCCTGCTGGCGCTGGAAGCGGCGGCAGACGTCGCGCGACTGCGCGCCGTACGCGCCGTCCACGTCGAGGTCCCACCCGCGCGCCTTCATCTGCCGCTGCCAGGTGCGCACGTCCTCCCCGCGGGTCACCGGCGGATAGCGCAGCAGCCGGCCCGGGAACGGCGGCGCCTCGGGCCCGCCGCCGCCCTCCCCATTGCCCGGGTCGTCATCGCCCGGGTCATCGCCGCCGCCGTCGCCGCCCGGCCGGGGCGCTCCCGCGCGCACCCACGCGTACAGCGGCTCGCCGGGGCAGTCCGTCGCGTACCCGTCTCGGTGCCCCTTGATCTCCAGGCCGGCGTCGCCGCGCTCACGGACGTACTCGACGGCGTCGAGGATGGCGTGCAGCACGCCGTCGGGCGGCTCCACCAGCCCGGCGTTGCCGACGAGGCCGAGCACGGCGTAGTGCCCCGAGTTGAGGCCGGGGCCGTTGGCGGCGGGCAGGTGGTGCAGGCCCCGCCCCTCGAACACCTTCCTGTGCGGGCACGCCACGAACGAGTACCCGATGTCCAGCCAGCCGTTGCCGTCCTGGTGCCCCCGCTGGATCGACTGCACCAGCGACACGCAGCCGTTGTGGTCGTCGACGATGCCGGGATTGACCAGACCACCCGTGTAGTGAACTTTCACCCCCCTCGTGGAGGCGAGCTGCGTGTAGCTTCCACGGGGTGCGCGGGCACCCCAGTCACGTCGGGTCACGAGGTCGATGGCCACCGTTGCGTCTCTCCGGAGGGTCGAATGTACGGCAACCGAGCGTAACGCGGCCTATCCGGACAGATCAGTGAATTGACGATTATTCGCTTTACGGACGGATCACTCGCTTGTCGGTGACGATGGCGGTGATCAGGTCGTGCGGGGTCACGTCGAAGGCCGGGTTGACCGCGTCGGTGCCCTCCGGGGCCAGCCGCGTCCCGCGCAGCGTCACGATCTCCTCGGCGCCCCGGTCCTCGATCTCGATCCCGGCGCCCGTGGGGGTCGCGAAGTCGATCGTCGTCTCGGGCGCCACCACCACGAACGGCACACCGGCCCGCGCCGCGCCCAGCGCCAGGGCGTACGTGCCGATCTTGTTGGCGGTGTCGCCGTTGGCGGCGATGCGGTCGGCGCCCACGAGCACCGCGTCCACGTCGCCCCTCGCCAGCAGGTACGGGCCGGCGCCGTCGGCGACCAGGCGGTGCGGCGCGCCCATGCGGCCCAGCTCCCAGGCGGTGAGCCGGGCGCCCTGGAGCAGCGGCCGGGTCTCCAGCGCGAGCACCTCGGCCAGCCGGCCGCGCTCGTGCAGCGTCTGCGCCACGCCGAGCGCCGTGCCGCGCTCCACGGCCGCGAGCCCGCCGGTGTTGCAGATCGTCATGATCCGCAGCCCGCGGTCCGCGCGGTCCGGGACCGGCGGACCGGAGGAGCGCGCGCCCGGACCGGGCCCGCCCGAGCCCGGCCCACCGGAGGTGAGCACGCCCGGGGTGAGCACCTCAGAGGTGAGCACGCCCGAGGTGAGCACCTCAGAGGTGAGCACGCCCGAGGTGAGGAGGTCGGCTCCCCGTTCCCCCATGGCCAGGCAGGCCGCGATGTCCTCGTCGCGGATGCGCAGCGCGGCCTCCAGAACGGCCTCGCGGCCCTGCGCCAGCCAGGCGGCGGCCTGGTCCACGCCCCAGGCGAGGTTCACGGCGGTGGGCCGGGCGGCCCGCAGGCGGGCGACGGCCTCCGGATCGCCGCCGGACAGCACGACGCCGAGCGCGCCGGCCACGCCCAGCGCGGGCGCGCCGCGCACGGCCAGCCGCCGGATCGCGTCGATCAGCTCGTCCACGGTGGTGATCCGGAGTGCGACGCACTCGTCGGGCAGCCGCGTCTGGTCGATCAGCTCGACCGCGCCGTCCACCCAGTCAATGGTCCTCACCTTCCGCACGGTAACCGACTTCGGTCGATCCACCACTCTTCCGGCGAATACCGCGCGAATACCGCCATGTCCGGGCAGCACCCGACGTGCCGGGCTCCCGGACGCCCCGCACTCCGTTCCGCCCAGCGCAGGGGACGGTGGGGAGCGGAGCGGGCGGGTCAGCGTTCGGCGAGGACGATGACCTTGTCGCCTTCGGCGAACGTGACCGACTGCGACTTCGCCGGGTTGAGCACGATGCCGTAGTGCGGCGGCGTGTTGCGCTCGGCCGCGTGGCGGTAGCCGATCGCCGTCTCCCCGCGCCGCCGCGCCGCCTCGACGACCGTCGAGAACGTCACCTCCGTGCCCGTCTTCACGTAGTCGTCCGCGGGCCGGGGGTAGATCTCCGAGCCGTGCGAGTCGAACAGGTAGCTGAAGACGTCGGCCAGGTGGCGGTTCTCGGCGAGCTGGGCGAGGAGCAGGCCGATGACGGTGTCGCTGATGACGATGTCGTCGGCCTCGGTGACCTCGGCCAGCACGCGGTTGCTCTCGTCGTGCATCTCGCTGACGATCGAGTAGCGCTCGCCCCGGGCGGCCTGCATGTCGCGCAGCTGCAGCAGCGTCATGAGGGTGCGGGTGTCGGCGTGGTGGGGGTCGAAGCGGTCGTCCGACAGCACGATGACGTGCTGGAAGAGGCCGAGGCTGAGCGCTTCGAGCTGGTAGCGGTCGGTGGTGTCGCACTCCTTGACGTGGACCGTGAGGTTGGTCAGTCCGGTCAGGCCCTCGCCGGCCCGGGGGTGGTCGGCGGCGACCTCCAGGACCGAGCCGGGGGCGACGTAGCCGTCGAGGTAGCGGACGATGTGCTCGGCCCGGCCGTTCCAGTTGAGCACCAGCGTGCGCTCCGGCTGGAGCGCGGTGGGCGGGGCCGAGACCACGGCCTCCTCCGCGACGACGGGCTCGCCGGTGGCCGCCCGGATGTGGGAGTCGTCGTGGGCGATGACGATGACCTGGTCGTGCTCGGAGACGACGGTGTCCATGGGCGGGTTGAGCACGACGCCCGAGCGCCGGCGCAGGCCGATGACGGCGGCGGTCTCGTAGGCGTGCAGCGCCTCGCCGTACGTGCGCCCGACCAGGTCGGCGCCGGAGCGCAGGTAGATCTCGCCGCCGTCGAAGTTGAGCAGGTCCATGCAGACGACCGACATGCCCGACTGGCGGGAGGACTGGACGATGAGCCGGGAGGCGGTGTCGTCGGAGTCGACGACGTGCACCTCGCTCCCGCCGGCCAGGCGGGCGGCGGGGATGTTGCCGGAGGCGGCGATGGCGGCCACGACCGGCGGGTGCGCCCCGGCCCGCTTGGCGAGCGCGAGCAGGATCTTGATCACGTGCGCGTCGGGGTCCACGCCGTCGGGCGACAGGACGACGACGGAGCGGGCGCTCTGCAGGTTCATGAGCGTGAGGTCGCGCGGCTCGGTGGGCCGCCCGGTGCGGCACACCAGGCGGGTGCGCCCGAGCTCGACGTGCTCGCGGATCTCCTCCTCCATGTCGAGCTTGTCACGGTCGGCGAGGACGGCGATGACCGAGCCCGGCTGGCTGGCGTGCGCCTTGACCAGCTCCCCCACGATCGTGAACACCTGGTCGGACCAGCCGAGCACGACCGTGTGGCCCTTCTCCACGATGCGGGAGCGGCCCCGGCGCAGGCGGTCGACCTTCAGCTTCAGCCCGTTGGACAGCAGGCCGACGAGCATGCTGACGATGAACAGGCCGCCGAGGGACCCGGCGAACATGACGGCCATGTACGCGGTGGAGCCCTTGTCGCCGGCGACCTTGCCGGGGGTGAGGGCGTGCATGAGCGCGATCCACAGCACCTCGCCCGCGCCGCCCACGCCCTCCGGCTCGTGCGGCGCCAGCCAGAGCGTCAGCCCCGCGACCGCCACGACGAGCCCGGCCGACAGGACGCCCAGCAGGCCGACGAGCGACGCGGTCCCCCTGGACATCGTGTTGTCGAACCAGTAGCGCGCCCGCTCACGGAAGCTCACCCCAGCCACGCCGTCTTACCTCCACCATTCGCACACTTGACCGACGCAACAAGGTACAGGTGGATCGGCCCGTCCGCAGCGATACCGATGACCTGGCGAAATGTCCTGTTCAGCGGGATGGCGCCGGACCTATGACGGATCGCTATGGCGCCGATGCCATGCCATATCGCAAAATCCTTCGACAGGACACCGCCGGAAATGGATCATTATCCTCATGTCCGTGATGAAGGAGGTGCCGTTCCCGAGCCCTGACTCGCCCGGCCTGCCGATGAACATCTGGATCGACGACAGCGACAACGCGATCGACGTCATCGACGCCCTGGCGCTGTCGCCGTTCGCCACCGGGGTGCAGCCCTGGTCGCGCCAGGCCAACCTGGAGCGGGTCCGCCCGGAGGCCACGCTGAGCCCGGCCGGCGGCCGGCTCGTACGCACCGCGCAGATCCAGGACGGCCAGGAGTCGCGGCTGATCTGCGGTGACGGCTGGACCCTGCGCGTCGTGCGCTACCGCAACCGCAGCGCCACCGTGAGCGTGACCGCCGTGACGGAGGAGCTGGCCCGTTCGGTGCTCAAGGAGAGCACGGACGGCGCCGTCGAGCCCGAGCCGGAGACCGACCACGTGGAGATGGGCTTCTGGTGGCGCGGCGCGCACGGCGGCACCCGCTCGGAGAGGCCGATCACGGCGCAGTCGTGGGAGGAGATCAGCGGCAACTACTCCGCGCAGGTCCGCCGTTCCCTGAGCACGCTCATGGCGGTCACCCCGGCGGAGGTGCACGGCCGGCTCATCCTGCTGCACGGCCCGCCCGGCACCGGCAAGACGACGCTGCTGCGCTCGCTGGCCAGGCAGTGGCGGGAGTGGTGCCAGGTGGACTGCGTGCTCGACCCGGAGCGGCTGTTCAACGACCCCGGCTACCTCATGGAGGTCGCCGTCGGCTACGACGCGGACGAGGAGCGGCAGCGCTGGCGGCTGCTGGTGCTGGAGGACTGCGACGAGCTGATCAGCGCGGCGGCCAAGTCGCAGACCGGGCAGGGCCTGTCGCGGCTGCTCAACCTCACCGACGGGCTGCTCGGCCAGGGCCGCGACGTGCTGGTGGCGATCACCACGAACGAGGACCTGGCCCGCCTGCACCCGGCCGTCGTCCGTCCCGGCCGCTGCCTGGCGCAGCTGGAGGTGGGGGCGCTGACGCGCGAGGAGGCGATCGGCTGGCTCGGCTCCTCCGACGGGATCGGGCCGGCGGGGGCGACGCTGGCGGAGCTGTACGCGGCGCGCTCGGGGCGGGCGGTCCCGGTCCCGGCGGCGGACGAGTCCACCGGCCTGTACCTGTGACGACCTCTCGAAGGCGCCTTTTTCTGACATTTCCGGCGCGTACGTAAACCTTCCGATGCGGGCGACCAGGCCGGGGAGCACAATCGGCCTGGTGCTCACCGTCGATCCGGCCCGCGTCGCCTTCCACCGCCTCGCCGTGTCCTTCGCGGCCGCGGACGGCGTCCCGGACGGGCTCGCCCCGTGGACCGGCGAGGAGGTGCCGATCGGCTTCCCCGCCACCCAGCTCGTCCCGTCGTGGACGGCGCGCACCCCGCCCGGCTCCTGGGTCGAGATCGAGCTGCGGGCCAGGACGGCGTCCGGCTCGCTGACCAAGTGGTACGTGATGGGCCGCTGGTCGGAGCACGGCGACCCGCGCACCTCCGTGGCCGGCCAGGGTGACGACGACGGCGACGTGGCGGTCGACACGTTCGTGGCGCGGCGGCCGGTGACGGCCTTCCAGGTGCGGGTGACGCCGTGCGGGCCCGGGGTGGAGGTGGGCTCGCTCGGGGTGATGGCCTCGGCGGTGCCGCCGTTCCCCATCGTCCCCGCGTACGAGCCGGGCCGGGACGGCGCGGGCGAGGTGCGGCTGGACGTCCCCTGCCACTCCCAGCACGAGCACGCCGGCCACCACCCGCACCTGGACGGCGGGGGCGCCAACTGGTGCGGCCCGGCCTCGGTGGCGATGGTGCTCGGCTACTGGGGGCGCGGCCCCGAGGCCGGCGACCTGGCCTGGGTGGGCGAGGGCGACCCGTCGCCGCTCGTGGACCACGCGGCCCGCGGCACCTACGACACCAGCTACCA
Source organism: Nonomuraea rhodomycinica (assembly GCF_013363995.1). Taxonomy (GTDB): domain Bacteria; phylum Actinomycetota; class Actinomycetes; order Streptosporangiales; family Streptosporangiaceae; genus Nonomuraea; species Nonomuraea rhodomycinica. The sequence continues at coordinate 864,334 of NZ_JABWGO010000001.1, forward strand.
GGGCACCGGCAACTGGCCGTTCAACGTCGCCTACGCCTGCCGGTACGGGCTGAGCGGGTTCGTCACGCGGCTGCGCTCGGCGGCGGAGCTGGAGGCGTTCGTCCGCGCCGGGATCCCCGTGGTCACCTCGCAGTCGTTCAAGGCCCACGAGCTGCCGGGCTCCGGCTACTCGACGGAGGGCCACATCATGGTCGTCATCGGCTTCACCGCCGGGGGCGACGTCGTCGTCAACGACCCGGCCGCGCCGAGCGACGCCGACGTGCGCAGGGTCTACCCGCGGGCCGCGTTCGAGAACGTGTGGCTGCGGGGCTCGGGCAGCGGCGGCATCGTCTACGTCCTCCACCCGCCCGGGCACCCCCTTCCCCCTTCCGACGGCAACTGGTGAGCAGATGAGCATTCGACCGATCGACGTGGCCCGTACCGACGGCGGCCCCCTGTGGGTGGAGGCCGTCGCCACGCCCGCCGGGGTGGAGGTGTGGTGGGACGAGCCCCGCCCGCACGAGGGCGGCCGGCGGTGCGTGGTGCGGCGCCTGCCGGACGGGTCGCGCGTGGACGCGCTCCCGGCCGGCTGGAACGCCCGCAACCGCGTGATCGAGTACGGCGGGCGGTCGTGGCGGCCATTGCCGGACGGCGGGCTGGTGTTCACGAACTGGGCGGACCAGCGCCTGTACCGGCTGGACGGCGGCGCATCGGGCACGAGCGGCGCGCCGGGCACAGGCGGGGCGCCGGGCACGGGCGGGGCGCCGGGCACCGGCGGGGCGCCGGTGGCGCTGACGCCGGAGGGCCCGGCCCGCTACGCCGACCTCTACCTGCCGCCCGGCCGCGACGAGGTGTGGGCGGTGCGCGAGGTCGGCACGGAGCGCGACCTGGTGGCCGTGCCGCTGTCCGGCGGGCCGGTGCGGGTGATCGTGCGCGCGCAGCACTTCCTCATGTGCCCGCGCCTGTCGCCCGGCGGCGGCCACGTGTCCTGGATCGGCTGGGACCACCCGAACATGCCGTGGGACGGCACCGAGCTGTGCGTCGCCGAGCTCGACGCGGACGGCGTCGCCGGGCCGCACGCGGTCGTGGCCGGCGGGCCCGCCGCGTCGGTGGTGCAGGCGGAGTGGCGCGACGAGGACAGCCTGTACGCCGTCATGGACCCGACCGGCTGGTGGAACGTCCACCTGGTGAGCCGGGAGGGCGGCCCGTCGCGCAACCTCACGCCGCGCGAGGAGGAGTTCGGCGACGCGCCGTGGAAGCCGGGCATGTCGTGGTTCGCGGTCACGGAGGCCGGGCTGGTCGTGGTCCGCGGCACGGCCGACCGCTGGTCGCTGTCCGTGCTCGACCCGGAAACCGGCGAGCTGCGGGACGTGGGCGGCGAGGCGACGTACTGGGGACCGACCGTGTCGGCGGCCGGCGGCCTGGCGGTGGGCGTGGCGGCCACGCCGTACACGCCGCGGGAGGTCACGCTCGTGGATCTGGCGAGCGGCGCGCGCGAGGTGGTGTCGGCGCCCAAGCCGCTGCCCGCCCGCGAACTGCTGCCCGACCCGGAGGCGGTGACGATCGAGGGCGTGCACGCGCACCTCTACCCGCCGGCCGGGGCGCCCGCCGGCCCCGCCCCGTACGTGATCTTCGTGCACGGCGGGCCGACCGGCAACAGGCCGATGGTGCTCGACCTGGAGATCGCCTACTTCACCAGCCGGGGGCTCGGCGTGGCCGAGGTCAACTACGGCGGCTCCACCGGCTACGGACGCGCCTACCGCGAGCGGCTGCGCCACCAGTGGGGCGTGGTCGACGTCGAGGACTGCGCCAAGGTGGCGCGCGGCCTGGTCACGATGGGCCGGGCCGACGCCGCGCGGATCGCGATCCGGGGCGGCAGCGCCGGCGGCTGGACGACGGTGGCGGCGCTGGTGCACAGCGACGTGTTCGCGGGCGGGGTCGCGCACTACGCGATCACCGACCCCGAGAGCTGGGCGGCCGAGACGCACGACTTCGAGTCGCGCTACCTCGACGGGCTCATCGGCCCGCTGCCGGAGACCCGCGACCGCTACACCGAGCGCTCGCCGCTGCTGCGCGCCGCGCACGCCTCGGGGCCGTGCCTCATGCTGCACGGCCTGGAGGACGCGATCGTGGACGTCGGCCAGGCCGAGCGGTTCGTGGCCGAGCTGGACCGGCACGGCAGGCGGTGGGCGCTGCTCACCTACCCCGGCGAGCAGCACGGCTGGCGCCGGGAGGAGACGATCGTCTCCGTGCTGGAGGCCGAGCTGGCGTTCTACGGGCTGCTCTTCGGGTTCGAGACGCCCGAGGTGCCGCAGCTGAAACTGGAAGGAAGACCGTGAAGAGCGTTGCCGAGATCTGCTCGGACCTGATCAGGTTCGACACCACCAACCCGGGCTCGGGCGAGCGGCCGGCCGCCGAGTACGTGGCCGTGCTGCTGGCGGAGGCGGGCCTGGAGCCGGAGGTGTTCGAGTCGGCCCCGCGCCGCACGACCGTCGTGGCCCGCATGGAGGGCGACTCGCCCGACGCGCTGCTCATCCACGGCCACCTCGACGTGGTGCCGGCCGACCCGGCGGAGTGGCGGACCCACCCGTTCTCCGGCGAGATCGCCGACGGCTGCGTGCACGGCCGGGGCGCGGTGGACATGAAGGGCTCGTGCGCGATGACGCTCGCGACCGTGCTCGGCATGCGGGCGCGCGGCGAGCGGCCGCGGCGCGACATCGTGCTCGCCTTCCTCGCCGACGAGGAGGCGACCGGCGACTACGGCTCGCGGCACGCGGTCACCGAGCACCGCGAGCTGTTCGACGGGGTCACCCAGGCGATCAGCGAGTCCGGCGGGTTCAGCGTCGGCTCCGGCGAGCACCGGGTGTACCCGGTGGCGGTGGGCGAGCGCGGCACGGCCTGGATGAAGCTGACCGCGCACGGGGTGGCCGGCCACGGCTCGCGGCCCGCCGTGGACAACCCGGTCGCCACGCTCGTCCAGGCGCTCTCCCGCGTCGCGTCCCATCAGTGGCCGGTACGGCTCACCCCGTCGGTCGCCGCGCTCATCCAGGCGCTGTCGGAGATCACCGGCCAGCCGGTGGACCTGGACCGGCTGGACGAGGAGGCGGCCCGGCTGGGCGCGCTGGGCCTGCTGTTCAAGGGGCAGATCCGCAACTCCGCCAACCCCACCATGCTGGACGCGGGCTACAAGGTGAACGTGGTGCCCTCGACGGCCGAGGCCCACGTGGACGGCCGTTACCTGCCGGGGCTGCAGGAGGAGTTCCTGGCCACGATCGACGAGCTGCTCGGGCCCAAGATCACCCGCGAGTTCGTGAACCTGGAGGACGCCCCGGCCGCGCCGTTCCCGTCGCCGTTCTTCGACGAGCTGGCGGGGGCGCTGGTGGCCGAGGACCCGCTGGCGCGGCCGGTGCCGTACGTGATGAGCGGCGGCACGGACGCCAAGTCGTTCGCCCGGCTGGGCATCGAGGGCTACGGGTTCGCGCCGCTGATGCTGCGGCCCGACCTGGACTACTTCGGGATGTTCCACGGCAAGGACGAGCGGGTGCCGGTGGAGGGGCTGGAGTTCGGCACCCGCGTGCTGACCCGCCTGCTCACCGGGACATTGTAGTGGAACAAAGCATTCCGTTCTGATATGCTGGACTCATCAGCGAGACGGAAGGGCTGCGGAACATGAGCGAGATCGCGAACACCGGCTGGGACGTGCTGGACTTCTCCCACCAGGCGCTGCGCCAGGTCGTGCGCGGGGTGCCCGCGCAGGCGTGGCACCTGCCCACCCCCTGCGCGCAGTGGGACGTCACCCAGGTGCTCCAGCACGCCGCCGGCGACCAGATCGGCTTCGCCGCGTTCCTCACCGGGGAGCCCGGTCCGGCCGAGGACCCGTTCGCGCCCTCCGGCACCCTCGCCGGCGACCCGGAGGCGTACGCCGAGGCGGCCCTGAGCCGCTCGGCCGCGGCCTGGGCCGGCGTCGACCGCGCCGCCGAGCAGGTGCCGGTCCCGGTGCCGCCGAACGCGATGGAGCCGTCGCTCGGCGCGGCCGCCTGCGCGCTCGACGCCGCCGTCCACGCGTGGGACATCGCGCTCGCCACCGGGCAGCCGTCGCCGCTCACCGGCGAGGTGGCGCGGGAGCTGCTGGAGGCGGCCCGGCGGTTCGTCGAGCCGCTGCGCGCCTGGGGGGCGTACGCGGCGGTGCTGCCGGCCGAGGACGGCGACGACGACGTGGCGGCGCTCCTGCGCTACCTGGGCCGCGACCCCCGCTGGACCCCGGCCACCTGACCCCCGCGACGTCCTGAAGCCCGCCCGCCGTCAGGCTCGGCGGGCGCAGGACGCGAGGCGATCGGCGAGCGCGACGACGAGGTCGCGCAGTTCGTCGGGGCGCTCGATGACGAACGGCCGGTCGAGTGAGGCGAGCACCGGAGGCAGCCAGTCGAGCCGCTCCACCCGCAGCTCGACGCGCAGCCAGCGCTCGGCCGCCCGGTCCTCGCCCGCCGCGGACTCGTCCTCCTCCAGGCTCGCCACGCCGGCGGGAAGGCGGGCGCGGATCTGCTCGACCGTGCCGTGGATCCGCAAGGTCACCTCATGCCGGTACGCGGCCGTGGCGAACGCCGACAACACCCGCTGCGCCGGACCGGGGCCCACGGGCGTCGCGAACGAGCCGGGCAGGGTCCGCGCGTCCGCGATGCGATCGAGCCGGAAGGTCCGGTCCTCGCCGATCCGATCGTCCTTGCCCGTGACGTACCACCGGCCCGCATGGGCGACGATCCCGTACACGTGCAGCGTGCGTTCGCTGCGCCGTCCGTCGCGGTCGGTGTAGCGGATCGAGACCGGTCGGCGGTGGCGCACCGCATCGGCGACGGTGAGCAGGACCTCAGCGTCCGGGGTGTCGAACGCGCCGGGCTGATCGGTGAAGGCGAGAGCTTCCAGGAGGGCGTCGAGCCGGCGGGCGACGTGCTTGGGCAGCACCCGCCGGATCTTCGCCGAGGCCGTCTCGCCTGCCGTGTGCTCCGTCGTCGTCAACCCCGCTCGGCGGCCGGCGACCAGGCCGAGCAGCACGGCCAGCGCCTCGTCGTCGCTGAGCATGAGCGGAGGCAGGCGGTACCCGGGGGCGAGCCGGTACCCGCCGTAGCGGCCGCGCACCGACTCCACGGGCACGTCCAGGTCGATCAGCTGGTCCACATAGCGCCGCACGGTGCGCCCTTCGACGCCGAGCCGGTCGGCGAGTTCGGCCACCGTCCGGGTGCCGCCCGACTGCAGCAGCTCCAGGAGTGTCAGCACGCGGGCGGTCGGTCGAGGCATGTTCGCAGCCTAATGCGAATACTGGACCGATTCTGTCCACTATTTCGCCTAGCCTGCGACGTGCACGCCTCCAGCACAGCCAAGGAGATTCCCATGGACTTCGTCTCGATCCGCGTCATCACCAGCGACGTCGCGCGCCTCGTCGAGTTCTACGAGCGAGCCACAGGGGCGCGGGCGACGTGGGCCACCGACGACTTCGCCGAGCTCAGGACCGCGGGCGCCACCCTCGCGATCGCCGGCACCCGCACCGTCCCGCTGTTCGCCCCGGGCTCTGCCCGCCCGGCGGACAACCACAGCGTGATCACCGAGTTCCTCGTCGACGACGTGGACCGCGTTCACCGCGACCTGACCGGCTTCGTCACCGACTTCGTCACCGGGCCCACCACGATGCCGTGGGGCAACCGGTCGCTGCTGCTCCGCGACCCCGACGGCAACCTCGTCAACTTCTTCACCCCCGTCACCCCGGCGGCCATCGAGAAGTTCGCACGCTGACGCCACGCACAGCCGGCCCCCGAAGGGCGCCCGTGCCCGCGGATCGACGCGGGCACGACCCGGGCGGCGGCCTGATCCTCGTCTTGGACCAGCAGTCCGAACCCCTGACGGAGATCCCGCAGGTGCCGAGACGCCCCGCCTAGCGCTCGTCGAGCACGAACAGGATGTGCTCGTCCTCGCCGTGCGTGACCGTGCCCGCACGCCGGAACCCGCACCTCTCCAGCAGCCGCACCGACCCGGTGTTGCCGCCGAACGGGTCGGCGTGCAGGGGGCGGGCCTTCTCGGCGCGCAGGAACAGCGTCAGCGCCCGGGTGCCGACACCCCGCCCCCAGAACGCGCGGCCGAACCAGTAGCCGAGGAAGCGCCGCTCCCCTTCCCACCAGGCGACGACGTTGCCCGCGAGCACGCCGTCCACGACGACCGCCTGCACGAAGACCGTGGGGTCGCCCAGGACCACGGTGCGCCAGTGGGTCATGAACCGGTCGCGCTCACGGGCCGGGAACCGGGAGCGCCGGGTCGCCTCCGGGTCCTGCTCCTGCTCGAAGAAGACCTCCAGGTCGTCGTCCACCACGTCCCGCAGGATCACGTCCACGGCCCGGGGACCGTTCATGCCGTCACTCATGACCGCCGAGTCTGGCAGGCGCCACCGACAGTTCCCGGTGACGTTGCTCCTCCCACAGGTCCAGGGCGTTGCGCAGCTCGCGCTCGGCGCGGGGCGAGCGCGTGCCGGCCAGGCCCTGCCTGAGCAGGCGGGCCGGGGCGGGGCCGGCGAGCCACGCGTCCACGGCGGCGTACCATGGGTCGTGGCCGGCCGTCCGGCTGCGCCAGTCGCGGACGAGGGCGGCCACGTGCCGGGCCGCCGCCTCCTCGCCGGCCGTCTCCTCCCACACCGCCAGGTACGGGGCCGGGTCCAGGCGGAACTCGCCGCCGATGATCTCCAGCAGGTGCGGGGCGTCGAGCTCGCGCGGGTAGGCGCTCAGCGTCTCGCGCCACCAGAGGCCGACGGCCGCCACGACGGCGCGCCTCTCGTCGTCCGGCCAGCTCGCCCAGTGCGAGGCCGCCACGCGGGCCAGGACCGGCCCGACGAACCAGCCGTCCATCTCCTCGGTGATCAGCAGCTCCAGCAGGCGCGGGAGGTAGTGCTTGAAGTCGGCCTCGCCGCCCCAGGCGGAGTGGTTCCAGGCGTACGGTTCGAGGGCCTCGGCGCCGAGGGAGCGCAGCGGCCCGGTCCGGGCGGCCCGGACCAGCTCCGGGGGGACGCAGTGGTCGCAGACGACGGTGTCCTCCGGGAGCGGGTGCCGGGAGAAGGTCGCGTAGAGGTGGTCCAGCGCTGTGCGCAAGTCGGGGTCCGTGCTCACCTCACGGGATGCTAGACCGCCCGGCGCCGCGCCACGCGCGACTTCGCAGATGCGGCGCGCCGCCGGGGACGGCGCTCACTCCGGGACGGGTGGATGGAGGAAGGCGGCCTGGACGCCCGCCGAGGGGAGGGGCGCGGGCGGTCCCCTCCGCCCGCCCGCGCCCGCGAGGCCCGCACCGGGCGGCGCGTGCCCGACACGCGCGCCGCCCGGTCGCGGTCAGCCCTGGACCACGGTGAAGCGGGCGTGGATCTTGGAGGAGGCCCCCGTCCCGAACCGCGTGCCGTTCACCACCGCTCCGTAGCCCGCCCCGTTCGCCCAGTCCAGGGTCATCACCCCGGGCCGGGACGAGAAGTCGATGCTCGCGACCATCTCGGTGAAGGCGCTGCTGCCCCCGATGGCCGAGGACCCGTGGGCGCTCAGGCTCACCCGGTCGCCGTTGATCTGGTAGCGGCCGCGCAGCGGGTACAGGTCGGTGCGGACGTCCGTGGTGGTGAAGGCGAACGTGCCGTTGTCGAAGAAGGTGAAGACGGCGTTGGCCACCCGGGCCCGCGCGCGGGCGCTGGGTGCGCCCTTGACCTGCTGGAAGGCGAGGAGCCGCCCCACCCGCAGCACCACCGCCGCCCGCGCCCTGACCGCCGCCTGGAGGCTTTGCGCCCGGTACGCCGTCGCCGTCCCCGTCCCCGTCCCCGTCGCCGTCGCCGCGTTCGCCGGGGCCGGCGCGACCAGCAGCGCGCCCAGGCCCGCCAGCAGCGCCGCCCCCGCCAGGAACCGCCGCCCGCCCATCACATGCTCAGTGCCCATGTTCCCCTCCGGTGCAGCCGTCGTCACCTCATGGGTACCGCCCGTTGGAACGGTCCGGTATCCCCGGAAAGCTGGGGATTGCCGCCGGGGCGGCCCTGTGCTAGGGAGGCATGCCCAGCTCGTTGGCCCAGCGGATGGCCGCGCTGAGCGGCGCCAGGTTGCGGCTCTCGCCGGGATGGCAGGCCACGTACTTGTCGCGCACGCCCGCCAGCAGGTCCGACACCCGGTCCTCGCCGACGCGCAGCTCACGGGCCGCCTCGTGCCGGGTCATGCCGAGATGGCCGACCAGCCGCACCACCTCCCGCTCGCGCGCGGTCAGCCGGTAGCGGCGGTCCCTGCGGCGGCGTCGTACGACCTCGAAGACCCGGGCGACCAGCGCGTGCAGCTCGGCCTCGGGCACCCCGGCGCGCCGCGCGGCCTCCGCGGCGCTGTCGCCCTGGGCGAAGGCCCGCACGACGCCCAGCTCCACCGGCCCGAGCTCGCCGTCGGCCAGCGGGCGGCGGCGGACGTCCTCCAGCACGTAGCCGGCCAGGCGGGCCGAGACGTGGTGGTGGCCCTCGACGACGGCCGCGACCGCCGAGACGAACTCCGCGGGCACGGACGTCTTCTCCACGAACCCCCGCGCCCCCTGCTCGATCGCGTCCAGCACCTGCTCGGGCGTGGCCACCCCGGACATGGCCAGCACCCGGCAGCCGTGCGCGGACAGGTGCCGGATCGCGCCGCCCCACGACAGGCCGGGCAGCAGCCGCAGGTCGCAGATCGCGACGTCCGGGGCCAGCGCCCAGTCGATGTCCTCCACGTCCGTGACCGGGGGCAGGACCGCGAAGCCCGCGTCCAGCAGCCGCAGCGTGATGGACTCCGTGACCGACGGATGGTCGTCGACGATGATCAGCTTGGCGGAGCCCGCCCCGGAGCCCACGCCGGGGACCGCGCCGGGGACCGCGCCGGGGACCGCGCCGGGGACCGCGCCGGGGCCGCCGCCGGGGTCCTCATCCGGCATGGGCGGTCTCCGGCCAGCGGATCGCGACGCGCGTGCCCGCCCCGGGTTCGGAGGTGACGTCGCAGACGCCCCCGTGCCGGGCGACGGCGGCGAACGTGCGCAGGAACCCGCCGCCCGGCCGGACCCGCCCCGCCGCGAACCCGCGTCCCCGGTCGCGGATCACCACCTCCAGCCGGTCGGGGGCCGCCTCCACGAACAGGTTCACGCGCGCCTCCTCGCCCGCGTGCTTGAGCACGTTCGTGAGCGCCTCGCGGGCCGCCGCGGCGACCGCCTCGCCCACCTCCTCGGGCGGGTCGCCGTCCACGAGGATCACCGACGTCAGCGCCAGCCCCCGCGCGAGGTAGGCGTCGCAGACCTCCTCCATGAGCCGCTCGAACGGCAGCTCGTCGGCGGCGCGGGGGTCCATGATGAAGCGGCGCGCCCGGTTGGCCCCGAGCCGCGCCGCCCGCGCCAGCCCGGGATCGACGTGCTGCCCGGCGGCCACGTGGTCGACGATGGGCAGCAGGTGGTCGTGGATCTCCCGGTGGGTGCGCTCCCGGTGCCGGGTGATCATGGTGAGGCGTTCCTGCTCGGCGAGCAGGCGCTCGGCCCGCCGGGTGGCGTCCTGGGCCTTCTCCGCCGCGTCCGCCAGCGTGCGCAGCTCCCGGCCGATCAGCACCGCGATGGCGTACCAGAGCAGGAACCCGAGCAGGTCGGAGACCACCTTGATGGCGTAGTGCGGGTAGAGCGCGACCGGCCACGACAGGCACAGCGCCGCGAGCCCCGGCACGGCCCGCCGGCCGAACCCCAGCCCGAACCCCATCGCCGCCGACGCCACCAGGCTGTACGGCAGGAACTCCGTCGTGATCACGTTGCGCTCCGCCGGGAACGCGGCGCGCGTGCCGACGAGCATGACCACGACGCAGAACACGACGTCGCCCCAGATGAGCACCGGGTCGCGCAGGTCGCCCGAGCGCCAGGCGCGGCGGAAGAACCACGTCGCCTCGGCGGTGGCCGCCAGCGCGGTGGCGACGGACAGCACCGGGTGGGCCAGGTCGTTCCAGCCGAGCAGCGGGATGTAGACGAAGGGCGTGGTCCCGGCCCGGGTGTAGGCGATCATCCTGGCCATGCGCTCCTCGGTGTGGCGTTTCACCTGGCCCGACACCACACCTCCTCGGCCGCCCCTCCGCAGACCTGGAGCCCCCGCCACCCTCGGCCCTCGCTCCGGACATCGCCGCGATCGGCGGGTTGGTTACGCGGAGCCCGCCGCTTTCCTGACATGTCATGACCTGGTGAGTGGCGTGGCGGACACGCTACGCCCACCTCGACGCCACATCTCCCACTCGACATCCCGGAGTAACCCGAATCTCAACCCATGGTCATGCACGATTGTCAGGTTCAAGGGCGGAACCGCTCCCCCGGACCCGAGGAGACCCATGTCCCGACGACCCGGCCTCGTCATCGCGACCACGCTGATCGTCCTGGCGGCTCTCACCGCCCCGCCCGCCTCCGCTGCCTCCCGTGGGGAGGCACCAGTCGCCGTCGCCCACCGGGGCGCCTCCGCGTACGCGCCCGAGAACACCCTCGCCGCCTTCGAGCTGGCCGCCGAGCAGGGCGCCGACCTGTACGAGCTGGACGTCCAGGAGACGCGCGACCACCGGCTCGTCCTCATGCACGACACCACGCTCGCCCGCACCACCGACGCCGAGCGGGTCTTCCCCGGCCGGGCGCCGTGGCGCGTGTCCGGCCTGTCGCTGGCCGAGATCCGCAAGCTGGACGCCGGCTCCTGGTTCGGCGGAGACTTCGCGGGCGAGCGGGTCCCCACGCTCGCCGAGACGCTGAGCGCCATGAGCGGCAGCGGGATGGGGCTGCTGCTGGAGATCAAGGCCCCGCACCTGTACCCCGGCATCGAGGCCCGCGTCGCCGCCGAGCTGCGCCGCTTCCCCGTGTGGCTGGAGCCGGGGCGGCTCGTGGTGCAGTCGTTCGACTGGGACTCGATGCGCCGCTTCCACGCGCTCATGCCGGACGTCGCGGTGGGGATCCTCGGGACGCCGTCCCTCGGGCGGCTGGCCGAGCTGGCCCGCTTCGCCGACCAGATCAACCCGCCGTACCGGGACATCACCTCCGACTACGTGCGACGGGTGCACGCGCGCGGCATGCGGGTGCTCACCTGGACCGTGGACGACCCGGCCGTCATGCGGCGGATGCTCGGCCACGGCGTGGACGGCGTCATCTCCAACCGGCCGGACGTGGTGCGGGACGTCCTCGGCGAGGACCGCCGCGCCGCCTGACGCCCGGCCGCGCGCGGGGCGGCGCGTCAGCCCACGCCGAAGGCCGCCAGCGTGGCCCAGGTACTGGCGACGCCCACCAGGGCGCCCGCCGCCACCTGGGCCGCCGTGTGGTGGGCCAGCCGTACCCGGGCCCAGCACACCAGCGCCACGACGGCGCCGCCGGCGAGCACGGTCGGCACGGGCGGCAGGACGTGCGCCAGGACCACCACCGTGCCCGCCGACACGGCGGCGTGGAAGGAGATCTTCCATCGCAGCGTCACGGGCACGGTCACGGCCAGCGCGACGAGCATGGCCGTGACGGTCGCCACCAGCAGCGTGGGCGCGCCGAGGGCCACGAGCAGCACGAGCGCGACCAGCACGGCCCCCACCGCCGACAGCAGCGGGCCGGTGCGGCGGGCCCGGTCGACGATGTGGTGGGAGTCCAGCCGCCCCGACCGCACACCGAGCGCGATCACCGCGGCGGGCACGCCGCCGCACAGCGCGGAGGCCAGCAGGCCCCAGGCGGCGCCCGCCCAGCCCTCGGCCAGCAGCCCCACGAGCGGCGGCATGGCGATGACCAGCACCTGCGGTGCCAGCACGTCCGTCACCCTGCGCGCCACCTGGTCGGCCATCATGGCAGCACACATTACGCGATCATGGCGGCCGTTCCACGCCCCGGCCACGTGCCTGTCGCGGGCGCGTCCGCGCGTCTCGCCTGTGCCAGGTGGTGCGCGGGCATCGGCAGCGTGGCTGAGCGAAAGGCCGGGCCTTGTGGGATATAAAGAACCGTGGCCGAGATCACCCTGAACGTCCGCCAGTTGCAGGCGTTCGCCGAGGTCGGCTACGAGGTCGCCGGAGGGGGCGGCGCGCACGGCGCGATGGCGGCCCTGCGCCGGGTGGTGCCGCTCGACGCCTACGAGTTCGTCGCGTTCGACCCCGCGACCGGCCGGCATCACAGCGTGGTCTCCGACGGCCATCACCGCATCGACGGTGACGCCGCCGAGGAGTACACCGGGCTCGACGCCTACCGGCGGGCGATGGCCACCCGCTGCCCCGTGAGCATGCCCGAGCCCGGCACCGAGCGTTACTTCCGCCGCCACCTCGCCCCCTACGGCTGGACGGCCGGGCTGACGGCCCCCCTGTTCCTGGCCGAGGGCCGGTACACGGGCCTGCTGCACCTGGCCTCGCGCGACGCCTTCCCGGAGCTGGCCGAGCCGCTGATCACGGCCGTCGCGCCGATGCTGGCGCACGTCACCGACCTGACCCGGTGCGTCATCGACCCGGTGGGGCTGCCGGCCGGGTTCAACGCGGTGACCTTCGACCGGCAGGGCACCCGCCGGGACGTGCCGGGGTTCGCGGCGTCGGCGGCGCTGACCGGGGAGCCGGGGCTGGCGGCGCTGGCCCGGGCGTTCATCGACGCCAGGGAGCTGAGCCGGCACGGGCTGTGGCTCGGGCGCGACGGCCGCTGGCACGAGCTGCGGCTGCTGCGCGCCGGGGTGGGCTTCCAGGGGACGATCCAGGGCGCGGTGGTCGCCGAGCGGCCGTGTGCTCTGCCGTACGAGCTGACGGGCCGCGAGGTGGACGTGCTCACCCGCGTCGCGGCCGGCGACTCCAACCCGCAGATCGCCGCCGCGCTGGTGCTCAGCGTGCGCACGGTCACCACGCACCTGGAGCACATCTTCACCAAGCTGGGCTGCGACAGCCGCACCCGGCTCACCACCAAGGCCCTGGCCGAGGGCCTGTGCCGCCTCGACCTCTGACGGCGCGGGGATCCGCCCGACGGCCGGGCGTCATCCGGCGGCGGGGGCGAGTTCGAACCAGACCGTCGTGGCCCCGCCGGCGCGGCTGAGGCCCCAGCGGTGGCTGAGCGCCTCCAGCAGCGGCAGTCCGCGCCCGTGCGTGGCGTGCCCGCCGTCCGGGTCGCGCCGGTCCCCCGTCGTACGGCAGGCGCAGGGCGGCTCGTCGGAGCCCGCGTCCGCCACCCAGACCCGCACCGCCGCCCCCGAGGCGCGCACCGCCACCGTGAACCAGCCGCCCGCCCCGGAGCGGGAGTGCAGGATGGCGTTCGTGGCCAGCTCGGTGGTCAGCAGCGCGCAGTCGTCGTAGAGCGGGTGGTCGCGGCCCAGGACCGCCGCGACGAGCCGCCTGGCCCTCGGCACCTGCGACGGGACTCCCGGGAAGCGCAGCATCAGGTCCCGGGTGGCGCAGGTGCGGGGCTCCCTCCCCTGGTCGGTGTCGTGCGAGTGCGGCGGTGTCACGGCGGCCTCCCCCAGTACGGCGACGTCATAAGACGCACGACACCGAGGTGGGAGATACCGCCAAAAGGTAGGAACGCCCTTTCCCATGGTCACCCGCACGGCCCCTCCGCATGACCGAGTAGTCTGCGATCGACGCATCGACGAGGAGGAGTCCCCACGTGAGCAGCCTGGAGGCCGTCTGGGTGCAGCCGTACGCGCGACCCGGTGCGGCGGTCGTCACCGGCGTGTTCGACATCCTGCACGTGGGCCACGTGCGCTACCTGGGAGCGGTCGCCGCGCGAGGGCTGCCCCTGGTCGTGGGGGTGGAGGACGACCCGCGGGTGCGCGCCTGGAAGGGGCCGAGCCGGCCGCTCAACCCGGCCGCCGAGCGGGCCGAGGTGATGGCCGCGCTGCGGTTCGTGGAGGGCGTGTTCATCGTGACGGGCGCGCCGGACGCGCACGGCCCGGAGGACTACATCGACCTGCTCGCCCCCATGCGGCCCGGCGCGCTCGCGCACACCGCGGGCGACCCGCACGCCGGTGGCCGGCGCGCCGCCGCCGCGCTGCTGGGCGCCGAGTGCTGGGAGCTGGAGGCGATCCCCGACCGCTCGACCACCCGCATCGTGAACGCGGCGGGCAAGGGCTGAGCCGGCGTCCCGCGGGGAGCCGCCCGTTTCCCGGGCGAGGCGGACGCTTTTCCGGTCGGCCGCCATCGCCATTTTCGGACGGTAATGCGCAGTTATCTGCGGCCCTTTTCCGGAAGCCCCATGATCTTTCTTGTCAAGGAAGGGTAACGAACTCTTCCCTCGGCCGGTAAAGGCCACATACATTCCCCGCAACGCCGTTGCGGGGAGGGCCTTGTGACCGAGCTGAGCGATCGCGCGCCGGAGCTGGCGGCGGCGCACGAGCAGGAACGCCCCGCCCGGGTGCTCACCGGCCGCCTCTGGCTGGGCGTGCGGATCGTGGGCGGCCTGCTGTCCGTCTACTCGCTGGTCGTCGTGTTCCGGCCGGTGGAGGCGCTGGAGCAGCGGATGACGTTCCTGGCGGTGGCGCTGCCGCTGGTGTTCCTGTGCTACCGGTCGGGCTGGTCGTCGCCGGTACGGCGGGCGCGGGGACGCCCGCGTCAGGAGGACGACTCCGGCCCGGCGGCCGCGGGAGCGCAGGCCGGCGGGCGCGGCGAGCGCCCCGGAGTGGCCGACTGGCTGCTCGCCGCGGCGTCCCTCGCCGTGCTGCTCTACCCGCTGCTGGACATCGACGCCTTCCGCGACCGCGGCTCCGGGTCGGCGCTGACGCCGCTCGACCTGGTGGCGGGCGTGGCGCTGACCGTGCTGCTCCTGGAGGCCGTACGGCGCACGGTGGGCTGGGCGCTCACCATCATCTGCATAGTTTTCTTAATTTATGCCTATTTCGGGGCGTATTTGCCTATCACCTGGCCGATCGGGCATCGCGGATTCGACCTCTCGCAGATCGTGTCACAGCTCTACACCGGCACCGAGGGATTCTTCGGCGTCCCCCTCCAGGTGGCCGCGAGCTACATCATCCTGTTCACCGTCTACGGCGCGGTCCTCGACTTCTCCGGCGCCAGCAGGTTCTTCATCGACCTCAGCTTCGCCGCGTTCCGCCGCTCCCGCTCGGCCCCCGGCCGGACGGTCACCCTGGCCGGGTTCCTGCTCGGCACCGTGTCCGGCTCCGGCGTGGCGACCACGGTCAGCCTGGGCAGCGTCGCCTGGCCGGTGCTCAGGCGCGCCGGCTACCCGAGGGAGCCGGCCGGCGGCATCCTGGCGGCGGGCGGCATCGGCGCCATCCTGTCGCCGCCGACGCTGGGCGCGGCGGCGTTCATCATCGCCGAGCTGCTCCAGGTCAGCTACCTGCAGGTACTGCTCTACGCGACGATCCCGACGCTGCTGTACTACCTGGGCATCTTCCTGGCCATCGAGGTCGACTCGCGCCGCTTCGGCACGCGCGCCGTCGAGGTGGACGCGCCGGGCGCGGGCCGGCTGCTGCTGCGCTTCGGCTACCACTTCAGCTCGCTGATCCTCATCATCGTGCTGATGGCGCTGGACCGCTCGGCCTTCCAGTCCGTCGTCATCGCCACCGCGATCGCCTTCGCGCTGTCGTTCCTCGACCCGGCGCACCGCATGGGGCCGCGCCGGGTCGGCGAGGCGCTGGCCAAGGGCACGCTGGAGGTGCTGCCGGTGACCGCGGTGTGCGCGGCGGCGGGCATCATCGTCGGCGTCATCACCCAGACCGGCCTGGGCCTGAACCTCAGCTCGATCATCGTGGACGTCGCCGCGGGCAACCTGATCCTGACGACCCTGCTCGCGGGCGTGGCCGTGATGCTGCTGGGGCTGGCCGTGCCGGTGACCGCGAGCTTCATCATCGCCGCGGTCATCATCCGGCCGGCGCTCACGCAGCTGGGCGTCTCGCCGGCCGAGGCGTACATGTTCGTGTTCTACTACGCGGTGCTGTCGGAGGTGAGCCCGCCGACCGCGCTGTCGGCCGTCGCCGCGGCGGCCATCACGGGCGGCAACACCTACCGGACCATGATGATGACCTGGCGTTACACGCTGCCCGCGTTCCTCGTGCCGTTCGCGTTCGTGCTCACCCCCAACGGCCAGGCGCTGCTCGGGCAGGGCCCGATCGGCACCGTGCTGCTCATGGCGGCGGTCTCGGCCGTGGCCGTCGCGGCGCTGGCCATGGCGACCGGCGGGCTGCCCGGCATCCCCGAGCGGCTGCTCGCGGCGGTCGCGGCCGTGCTGCTGCTCTTCCTCGAACCCGTCCCCATCGCCGCCGGCCTCGCCGTGCTGGCCGTCGCGGCGGCCGTCCACCTCATCAGGCAAAGGAGACACCGAACGTGAAGCGGATCATCGCGGTGCTCGCCTCCGTCGTCCTGGCCGCCGCGGCGGCCGGCTGCGGCGGCGGGGCGGGCGGCGGGCGGGGCAACCGGCTGTCGATCGCCACCGGGGGCACGACCGGCGTCTACTACGTGTACGGCGGCGGCCTGGCCAAGCAGCTCAGCACCGGCATCGCCGACACCCAGGCGACGGCCTCGGTCACCTCCGCCTCGGTCGAGAACATCAAGCTGCTCGCCACCGGCAAGGCCGACATCGGCTTCTCCCAGTCCGACACAGCCGCCGACGCGGTCAACGGCACGGGCACGTTCACCGCGAAGCAGCCGGTCAAGGCCATCGCCCGCATCTACGACAACTACGCGCACGTCGTCGTCGCCCCCGGCGTCAAGGCGGAGAAGGTGGCCGACCTCAAGGGCAGGCGCGTCTCCCTCGGGCCGCCGAACTCCGGCACCCAGGTCGTGGCCCGGCGCATGCTGGAGGCCGTCGGCCTCGCCCCCGACACCGACGTCAGCAAGCAGCAACTGTCGATCAACGAGTCGGTGCAGGCCGTCAAGGACGGCACCATCGACGCGTTCTTCTGGGTCGGCGGCCTGCCCACGGCGGGCATCGTGGACCTCGCCACGAGCCGCCCGGAGATGCGCATGCTCGACACCTCGGACGCGCTGGCCGCCATGCGGGCCAAGTACGGCCAGGAGTACGTCGGCCTCGACGTCGACCTGTCGGTCTACAAGCTGAAGGGCACGATCAAGACGGTCGGCGTGGCCAACGTGCTGCTCGTGCCCGACTCGATGAACGAACAGCTCGCCTACGACGTCACCCGCGTGCTGTACGAGCGCAAGGCGCAGCTCGCGGCCGTCCACCCGGAGGCCAACAAGCTGGACCCCCGGCTCGGGCAGCAGACCGCCCCGGTGCAGCTCCACCCGGGCGCGGCCCGCTACTACAAGGAGAAGGGCTGACCCGCGGCCGGCCGGTCCTGGCCGGGGCGCTCGTGCTCACGCTCGCGCTCGCCCCGGCCGCCGGGGCAGGGCGGCCGGCGGTGGCCGGGCTCGTGCTGCCGCCGTCCGGGGTCTTCGCCCTCGCGTACGTCCATTCGGTCTACCGGGCGCCGTCGGCGGAGGTGTTCACGGCGCGCGGCGGCCGGTTCACCATGTGGGCCGTCGTCTCCACCAGCGACGGCGTCCTCGACTACTACGCCCTGGACGGGACGCGCTCCCGCACCCCGGACGGCGGCCGGCTGCTGCGCCTGGCCGTGCCCGTGACGTACGGCGAGCTGCCGCTCATCGCCACCCCGATCGGACGCAGGACGCTCGTCGCGGGCGGGCGCTGCCTGCCGCTCTACCCGGCCTCGGGCGCCCGCCGGATCACGCTGACGGTACGGCCCGCCCTGGACGACCGGGGCGGGCCGTGCCCGCCCCCCTTCCGCGCCGTCACAGCCAGTCTCGCTTCTTGAACGCGGCGTACAGCCCCACGGAGATCCCGGCGATCAGCACGGCCGACAGCCAGAACCCCCAGCCGCGCGCGTAGCCCGGGTAGGGGACGTTCATCCCGTAGAAGCCGGTGATGAGCGTGGGCACGGCGATGATGGCGGCCCAGCCGGTGAGCCGCTTCATGATCTCGTTGAGGCGCATGCCCTGCTGGGCCAGCCGGGTCTCGCGCAGGTTCGCGAGCTGGTCGCGGATGGACTCCAGCCACTCGTCGACGCGGATGACGTGGTCGTAGACGTCCTCGTAGTAGGGGGCCATCGGGGTGCCGGCGACCAGGCCCTGGTTGCGGCGCAGCAGGGTGCCGAGCACCTCGCGCATGGGCATGGCGACCTTGCGGAAGCGGGCGATCTCGCGGCGCAGCTCGTAGATCGTGCGCTGGAGGGCGCGGCCGTCGACCGGCCTGTCCTCGTCGAAGATCTGCTCCTCCAGGTCGTCGACGCGCCCGTCGACGTCGTCGACGTAGTCGAGGTGGCCGTCCACCACGTAGTCGAGCAGCCCGTGCAGCAGGAACGAGACGCCGTTGACGCCGAGCCGCTCGTCGGTGGCGTCCCAGCGCCTCATCACCTGGCGGATGTCGAAGCGCTCGTCCTCGCGGATCGTGACCAGGGCGTTGGCCGTGACGAAGAGGTCCACCTCGACCGGGGCGAGCCGCCCGTCGTCGACGTGGACGCCGTAGACGGTGATGAACAGGTGCCGGTCGTAGAGGTCCACCTTGGGGCGCTGGTGGCCGGAGACGACGTCCTCGACGGCCAGCTCGTGCAGGCTCAGCTCCTCCTCCAGCACGCGCAGGTCCCGCTGCGTCGGGCGGCACAGGTCGAACCAGACCGTGTTGTCCGGGTCTTGGACGTACTCGGAGACGTCCTCGACGGGGAAGCCTTCCTTTTCGAGGACTCCGTTGCGGTACAGGCGTGTGTGCACCTAAAGCAGTCTCCCAAAGCGGAGGGCGTCGCGCACCGCCGCGCCCCCTGGATCGTTGTTGAAGTAGACGTAGGCGTCCTGCCAGCCCGCGTCCCGGACGCGGCCCGCCCAGGTGCGCAGCGACGTGTCGCCGTACGAGGGCCTGGGCGTGGCGCGTCCCTCGTGCAGCCGCACGTACCCCCAGGAGGTGGTGCGCCAGAACGGCGCCACCGGCCGGCCGAGGCGGTCGGCCCAGCACAGGGCGGCGCCCCGCGCCTCCAGCACGGCGCGGACCTCGTCGGTCCACCACGACGGGTGACGGCACTCGACGGCGACGCGCACGCCGCCGGGGAAGGCGGCCAGGCAGCGGTCGAGGCGTTCGGGGTCGGCCCTGAACGTCGGCGGGAGCTGGACGAGCACCGGGCCGAGCTTCTCCTTCAGCCGGGAGGCGGCGTTCATGAGCCGCTGCACCGGCTCCTCGGGTTCGGCGAGCCGCTTGATGTGGGTGAGGTACCTGCTCGCCTTGACCGCCATGACGAACCCGTCGGGGGTGCGGTCGCGCCAGCCAGCGAACGACTCGGGTGAGGGCAGGCGGTAGAAGGCGTTGTTGCTCTCGACGGTGGGGAACGTCCCGGCGTAGGTCTCCAGCCAGAGCCGCTGCGGCACGCCCTCGGGGTACAGGACGCCGCGCCAGTCCTTGTACTGCCACCCCGAGGTGCCCACCCAGGTCGTCATGGGGTCCGCCTACCCGCGAAGGCGGCGAGTACCCGGCCCGCGGTGCGTTACTGTCACTGATCGCGACAGTGGGGAGGGGTGCGATGGGCGCCGGTCACGGCCACGGGCACGTGCACGGGCATGGACACGGGCATGCACAGGGACCGGGGCACGGGCAGGGGCGCCGGCGCAGGGGGGCCGGCGCCCCGCGGCGGGCGGTGGTGGCGACGCTGGCCGTGCTGGTGCCGCTGGCGGTGGCGACGGTCGTCCTGCTGGTGTGGCTGTGGCCGTCCGGGCGGACCGAGGTGCCGGCCGGGGCGGGCCTCGACCAGCTCGACGGCACGGTCGTGGCCGTCCACCCGGGGCCGTGCGGTGAGGTGCCCGAGGGCGCGGCGGCGCCGGACCCGGCGACCTGCGGGCACGCGACCGTGCGCGTGGAGGAGGGGCCGGACGTGGGGCGGGACGTGCGGCTGGCCCTGCCCAGGGGGCCGGGGGCGCAGCGCTTCACCGCGGGCGACGCGGTGGTGCTCATCCGCGTCGGCGGCGCGGAGGAGGGGGACGGGTCCGCCGCGGACCAGGCGGCCGGGGGCGAGACGGCCGAAGAGGAGACGGCCGGGGACGAGACCGCCGGGGACGAGGCCGCGTACCAGCTCTCGGACCATGACAGGACGAGTGCCCTGTGGCTGTCGGCCGTGGCGTTCGCGCTGGCGGTGATCGCGTTCGGGCGCTGGCGCGGCGTCACCGCCCTGGCCGGGCTCGCGATCACGTTCGTGCTGCTGCTGGCGTTCGTGATCCCGGGCATCCTGGAGGGCGAGCCGCCCATGCTGGTGGCCATCGTGGGCGCGGCGGCGATCATGCTGACCGTGCTGTTCCTGACGCACGGGTTCACCCTGACCACGTCCATGGCCGTCCTCGGCACGCTGGCCAGCCTCACGGTGACGGGCCTGCTCGCGTACGGGGCGATCACGTTCGCCGAGCTGACCGGGGTCACCGACGACAGCTCGTTCATGCTGGGCTTCAGCACCAGGATCGACACGCAGGGGCTGCTGCTGGCCAGCGTCATCATCGGCGCGCTCGGCGTCCTGGACGACGTGACCGTCACCCAGGCGGTCACGGTCACCGAGCTGGCCGCCGCCAACCCGTCGTACGGCTGGCGGCGGCTCTACCGGGCCGGCAGCCGGGTCGGGCGCGCGCACATCGCCTCGGTCATCAACACGATCATCCTGGCGTACGCGGGGGCGTCGCTGCCGCTGCTGCTGCTGTTCAGCGTGGGCGCCCAACCACTGGAGGAGGTGCTGACGACGCCGGTCATCGCCCAGGAGATCATCCGCAGCGTCGTGGGCACGCTGGGACTCATCTCGGCCGTGCCGATCACCACGGCCCTGGCCGCGCTGGTGGCCACCCGCCGCGACGACCCCGGGGGTCAGCCGGCGGCCGTGCTGCCCTCGACGCCCAGCTTGCGCCGCGCCCGCTCGTAGAACGTGCTGCCCATCCGCACCACGTTGGCCGCGCCCGGCACCGCGACGATCGACACCTGGTCGCCCGGGCACAGGTGGGCGTGCACCGCGCCGTCCACCTCGACGGCCACCCGGCCGCTGGACGGCAGCACCTCCAGCGTGACCTCCTCGTCGGCGGGCAGCACCAGGGCGCGGTTGAACACCGAGTGGGCCGCCGCCGGCACCACCAGCACCGCCTCGACGCGCGGCGAGACGATCGGCCCGCCCGCGGAGAAGCTGTAGGCGGTGGAACCCGTCGAGGTGGCCACGATCACCGCGTCGGCGGCGTAGCGCACGAACGGGTCGCCGGCCGGGGTGACGCTGATGGCCGCCAGGCCCTCGCCGGGGATGCGGGCCAGCGCGATGTCGTTGAACGCGGTGACCTCCTCCTCCCCCAGCTTGGCCCGCACGGCCATGCGCGGCTCGACGGCGTAGGCGTGGGAGTCGATGGCCGACAGCGTGGCGGGCAGGTCGCGCACGTCGATCTCGGCGAGGAAGCCGAGCCGCCCCAGGTTGACGCCCAGCACCGGCGTGCGGCGCCCGGCGATGAGCCGCATGGTGCGCAGCATCGTGCCGTCACCGCCCAGGCTCACGAGCAGGTCGGACCGCTCGACGAGGGCGTCGGCGTCCACGGCCACCGCGCTGCAGTCGATCCGGCCCACCTCCTCGGGCAGGCCGAGCACCGTGACGTGGCGCCCGTCGGCCCAGCGGAGGATGTCCTTGATGGCCTCCTCCGAGTCGCGTCGCGGGTGCAGCACCAGCCCGACCGTTCCGACCATTCCCATGGCCCCACCCTAGCCGCGCCGGTTTCCCGGCCGCGGGGCGCGGGCCGGGATGCTAAAGTAGGAGACCCTTTCGTGATCGGGTGGCCGGAGACCGCGGCCCCCGCAGGCAACAGGAGACCAGACATGGCAGGTGACGACGACATCTCCGGGTGATACCGGAGACCGGCCGGCCCCGGCAGGCGCAGTTGACGCCGCCGACGTGGCCCCCGTCGTCGTTCCCTGATCCTTTTCCCTTGCCGGGCGGCTGCCGCGCGCCCGGGTCACGTACGAGGTCTCCCACATGTCCGACGCGTTCATCGTCTGCTCCCGCCTGTCCTTCTCCTGGCCGGACGACACCCCCCTGTTCACCGACCTGTCCTTCACCGTGGGCGGCGGCCGTACGGGCCTGGTCGCCCCCAACGGCGCCGGCAAGAGCACGCTGCTCAAGCTGATCGCCGGCGAGTACCGGCCCCGCGCCGGGAGCGTGTCCGTCGGCGGCGTGCTCGGCTACCTGCCGCAGAGCCTGCCGCTGGCCGGCGACCTGACCGTGGCCGAGGTCCTCGGCATCGCGCCGCTGATCGCCGCGCTCGACGCCATCGAGTCGGGCGACACCCGCGAGGAGCACTTCACCACGATCGGCAACGACTGGGACATCGAGGAGCGCACCCGTGCCCAGCTCGACCGGCTCGGGCTCGGCGACCTCGCGTTCGGCCGCGCCCTGCGCACGCTGAGCGGCGGCCAGATCGTCTCGCTCGGCCTGGCCGCGCAGCTCCTCAGGCGGCCCGACGTGCTGCTGCTCGACGAGCCGACCAACAACCTCGACCTCGCCGCGCGCCGCCGCCTGTACGACGTGCTCGGCGACTGGAACGGCTGCCTGCTCGTGGTCAGCCACGACCGGGCGCTGCTCGACCGGGTGGACCGCGTCGCCGAACTGCACCGGGGCGAGGTCCGCTTCTACGGCGGCGACTACAGCGCGTACGAGGAGGCCGTGCGCACCGAGCAGGAGGCCGTCGAACGGACCGTGCGCAGCGCCGAGCAGGAGCTCAAGCGCGAGAAGCGCGAGATGCAGCAGGCCCGGGAGCGGGCCGAGCGGCGCGCGGGCAACGCCGCCCGCAACCTGAAGTCGGCCGGCCTGCCGCGGATCTTCGCCGGGAACATGAAGCGGGGCGCGCAGGAGTCGGCCGGCCGGGCGGGGCAGATGCACGCCGCCCGCGTCGGCGACGCCAAGGCCAGGCTCGACGAGGCCGGGCGGGCGCTGCGCGACGACCAGCGGATCGCGCTGGAGCTGCCCGGCACCAACGTGCCCGCCGGGCGCACGGTCTTCCTCGGCGAACACCTGCTGGCACGTGGCCTGTTCGCCGAGCCGGGCGTCGACCTGACGGTGCGCGGGCCCGAGCGCATCGCGCTGACCGGCCCCAACGGCGCCGGCAAGTCCACCCTGCTGCGCCTGATCAGCGGCGACCTGGAGCCCGACGGCGGCAGGACCGTCCGCGCCGACGGCCGGGTCGCCTACCTGTCGCAGCGGCTCGACCTGCTCGACGCCGAGCGCACCGTGGCGGAGAACCTGGCCGCGTTCGCCCCCGCCATGCCGGACGCCGAGCGGATGAACCTGCTGGCCCGCTTCCTGTTCCGCGGCGCGCGGGCGCACCTGCCGGTGGGCGTGCTGTCGGGCGGCGAGCTCCTGCGCGCCACGCTGGCCTGTGTGCTCTTCGCCGAGCCGGCGCCGCAGCTCCTGCTGCTCGACGAGCCCACCAACAACCTCGACCTGGTCAGCGTGGGACAGCTGGAGGGCGCGCTCACCGCGTACGAGGGGGCGTTCGTGGTGGTCAGCCACGACGAGCGGTTCCTCGCCGAGATCGGGGTGGATCGGTGGCTGGAGCTGTCCGGCGGCCGGCTCCTGGAGACCGGCGCGCCTCCGGCGGAGTGACGCGGGCGGGCGCCGCGTGCTCGCTCTCGGTGCGCATCCCGTCGCGCGGGGCGCGGAAACCGCAATCCTCGGCGTGGCGGCGCTGACCCGCCCGTCTGACGGGGGAGGAATGCACGCGTGAAGCAGGAACGCCTCCCCCCGTCTCAGCCGTCCGAGCCGAGCGCCCCCGCGCCCCCCTCACCCGCCCCCGGCAGCGGCACGCCCTCACCGGACGGCCCGCCCTCGGCCGAGGGCGGGCGGGCCGACGCGCCGCGCGGCCTGCGGCATTCCCTGCGGGCCTTCCGCCACCGCGACTTCACGATCTTCTGGGGTGGCGCCCTGGTGTCCAGCACCGGGAGCTGGCTGAGCAACCTGGCCGTGCCGTACGTGCTGTACCAGATCACCGGCAGCGCCTTCTGGGTGGGGCTGGTCAGCCTGGCGCAGTTCCTGCCCAGCGTGTTCCTGTCGCCGGTGGGCGGGACCCTGGCCGACCGCCTGTCCCGCAAGCGCATCCTGCTGGTCACCCAGTCGGGCATGGCGGTCTCCGCGCTGCTGCTGTGGCTGGGGTGGACCTCCGGGCAGCGCGACCCGGCGGTCATGCTCGTGCTGGTCAGCCTCGGCGGCGTCTTCGCGGGGTTCAACATGCCGACCTGGCAGTCGTTCGTCAGCGACCTGGTGCCGCGCCGCGACCTGCACTCGGCGGTGACCCTGAACAGCCTCCAGTTCAACACCGCCCGTTCGCTCGGCCCGGCCATCGCGGGGCTGCTGCTGGCCGTGCTGGGGCCCTCGTGGACGTTCCTGCTGAACGCGGTGTCGTTCCTGTTCGTGCTCGCGGCCCTGGCGGCGATCCACCCGCGCGCGGGACGGCCCCAGCAGGCGGCGCCCGCGAGCATGACGCGCCGCTTCCTCGCCGCGCCCCGCTACATCCGGCGCCAGCCGGGGCTGGTCATGGCGCTGGTGGTCTCGGTGCTCGTCGGGGTGCTCGGCCATCCGATCTTCCAGTTCACGGTGGTGTTCGCGGGGAGCGTCTTCGCGACCGGGCCGGTCGGGCTGGGGCTGCTCAACGCGGCGCTCGGGCTGGGCGCGGTCGTGGCCGCGCCGCTCGTCTCGGGCTGGCACCACAAGCTGCGCCTCGGCCTGGTGGTGCGCTGGGGGCTGGTGCTGTACGGGCTGTCCATGATCGCCTTCGGGGCGGCGCCGGGGTACGCGTGGGGGGTGGCGGCGCTGATCGTCGTGGGTGGATCGTTCCTGGCGGTCATCTCGTCGGTGAACACCTCGATCCAGGTCATCGTGGCCGACGGGATGCGGGGACGGGTCATGGCGTGCCGGATCATGACCTACACGGCGTCGCTGCCGGTCGGCGGCCTGCTGCAGGGCGTCGTCGCCGACTGGGCCGGGCCGCGCTGGGCGGTGTGCGGGGCGGGGGCGCTGATGGCGGTGGCGGCGGTGACGCTGATGCGCCTGCGGGGGCGGGCCCGGCTGGACCGGCTCGACGACCCGCACGACGACAGCCACCTGGTGGGCACCGCGACCTGACCCGGCCGCCCGATCCGGGCCGGACGTTCCATGACCGGCCGGAAAGGATCCTTTTCGCGTACCCTCACCGAGGAGGAGGTTCGCCTTTCCCCGGCCTCGCGGACTTTTCCCCGGACGGGGACGTGAGGCGCTCGGGAAAGGCCGCGACGACGACGCCGAATGCTCCGGAACGGCCGCAAACCCGCAGGCCGGAGGAGTTTACCGGGCCCGGGACGTCCTTTTGGCCGGTCACGGAATTCCCTGAACGATCCGCCAATCCGCACATATCAGATATTTCACGACGTGCAGTGATATATCCGGAAATAAGGCTTTGCCTCTTGCCGGGAGACTGCGCCCACCGCCCCCCTTAGCCTGAGTTCAGTGCGCCGCATCCGGCGTATCCCGGGAAAAACCGAATTCGACGCTCAGCCAGATCGCCGGTCATGTCCGGAAGGCGATCCTCATCTCAGGGAGTGATCTCTGATGCTCAAGCGTCTCGTCATCACCGCCGCTCTGGCGGGTTCCACGCTCGTCGTGGGCGGCGCGGCCACCACCTCGGCCGCCAGCGCCGCCCCCAAGTGCGCGACGCCCTCGTCCCAGCACGTCACCTCGTCCACGGCCAGCAAGTGCACGTGGCGCTGGTGGCACGGCCGCAAGTGCAAGTACTGCTGGCACCACGGCGCCTGGGAGCTCCAGTGGTGCAAGGGCAACTGGGGCGGCGGCGGAGGCGGCGGCGGAGGCTGGTGGAGCCACTGACCCGCACCAGAACGGTGACCGGTGGGTGCCCCGCGGGCCACGCGCTCGCGGGGCACCCGTCGCCGCTCAGGGCGACGACCCTTCGGCCTCGGTCGAAGGGTCGTCCTCCTATGATCCGGGGATGAACTCCCACCCCGATCTCCCCATCGCCACCGACGCCGCCGTGCGGGACCGCACGGCGTGACCCTGGCGCACCTGCTCGCCGTCTTCGCGGCGGGAGTCGCCGCCGGCGGCCTCAACACCGTCGTCGGCTCCGGCACGCTGATCAGCTTCCCCGTCCTCCTCGCCGTCGGGCTCCCGCCGGTCACCGCGACGGTCTCGAACGCGCTCGGCCTGATCCCCGGCTCCGTCGGCGGCGCCATCGGCTACCGCAAGGAGCTGAGCGGTCAGGGCCGCCGGCTCGTCCGGCTGGGCGCGGGCTCCCTGGCCGGGGGCGTCACGGGGGCCTCGCTCCTGCTGGCGCTGCCGGCTACGGCGTTCGAGACCATCGTCCCGGTGCTGGTGACGCTCGCCCTCGTCCTGATCGCCCTGCAGCCCTGGATCGGCGCACGCGTGAGACGCCGCCGGGAGACGTCCGGGCGGCCGGCGCGCCCCGACGGCGGCCCGCTGCTGCTCGCGGGGCTGACGCTGGCGAGCGTCTACGGCGGCTACTTCGCCGCCGCCCAGGGCATCATCTACATGGCGCTCATGGGGGCGCTCCTGGAGGAGAGCATGCAGCGGCTCAGCGCCGTCAAGAACGTGCTGGTCGCCGTCGTGAACTCCGCCGCCGCCCTGTTCTTCCTCGTCGCCGGCGAGTTCGACTGGACGGCCGTCGGGCTCCTCGCGGCCGGTTCGGCCATCGGCGGCCGGCTGGGCGCCACGGTGGGCCGCCGGCTCAGCCCGCGGGTGCTCCGCCTCCTCATCCTGGTGGTCGGCACCGTGTCCCTCGGCCAGCTGCTGCTGCGCTGAGCGTCCAGGCCCCGGCGGTGCGGCCCGTGCTGTGAGGCGATCACCGTGGAAGCGCTGAAGGGCCGGCCCCGCGGACGCGGAGCCGGCCCTTCGAGGGGTCAGGCCCCTACCGGTTGACGTTCTGGTACAGGTACACGGCCGTCTTCTTCTGCTGCGCGGCGCCGCCCTTGGCGCGCTGCCTCTCCGCGACCGTCAGCGCCTGCTTCAGCGTCGTCGAGCCGCGCACCTTCGCCGAGGCGTTGTACACGCCGTGCGCGTAGTTCAGCCAGGAGGCCAGCAGCTCGCGGTCCAGCAGCGCCGAGGCGCTCCTGCTCTTCGTGGCCAGCACCTTGTACGCCTTCGACAGCGTGCCGGCGTCGGTCAGCTCGGGGAAGACCGTGCTGCCGTTCTGGGCGATCGACAGGTAGCACAGGAGCGTCCGGTCCGAGAGGCCGCCCTTGCCCTTCAGCATCTCCCTCGCCCAGCCCTTGGCGCTCAGGGGCTTGGTGCCGTGGCCGCGGGCGCAGGTGTCCGGCACGGGCTCCGGGTCGGGGTCGATGCTGATGACGCCGGGGTCGCTCGTGCCGGGGGTGGTGCGCGTCGGCGACGGCGTGTGGCTCGGCTGGGCCGTGTGGCTCGGCTGCGGGGTGGCCGTCACCGTGGCGGTGGGGGTCGGGGTGGCCGTCGGCGTGACCGTGGGCGTCGGCGTCGGGGTGGGCGTCGGCGTGCCCTTGGGCGGCGTGGCCGCGGCCAGGTTGACGCGCCTGGTGGTGACCGCGCCGTACGTGATCGCCTTGCCGGTGTCCTTCAGCTTGGCGAGGATCTGGGCGGCGCTCATGCCGGGGTAGGCCTGCTTCATCACCGCGAACGCGCCGGCCACGTGCGGAGCGGCCATCGAGGTGCCGCCCAGGTCGCCGTACGTGTTGCCCGGGACGGAGGAACGGATCTGCACGCCGGGCGCGAACAGGTCGAGCAGCGCGCCGCGGTTGGAGAACGTCGCGATCCCGTCCTGGTCGTCGGTGGCGCCGACGGCGACGGCGCTCGACAGGCAGGCCGGGGTGGAGACGGAGTCCTGGTAGGCGTTGTTGCCGGCGGCGACGACGGGCGCCACGCCGAGCTGCAGCAGCAGGTCGAACTGCTGCTTCATCGCGGCCTTGTTCGCGTCGGCGTCGCAGTGCGCCTTGTACCGGCCGCTGCCGAGGCTCAGGTTGACCGCCACGACGTCACGCGCGGCGGCGAGCTCGGCGACGCGCTGGAGCGCGAGCATCTGGTCGGAGGTGAAGCTGAGGAAGCAGGGAGCGTCGCGGCCCGCGGACTGCAGGCAGACGTCGTCGTCGTCGAACCGGCTGAAGACCTGGATCGGGATGATCTTCGCCTCGGGAGCGACGCCGTCGGACGGGGCGCCGGTGGTCTTCTTGCCGGCGGCGATGCCGGCCACGTGGGTGCCGTGGTAGCACTGGTTGGCCCCGGCCACCATGCACTTGGGGGTCTCGGCGTCCGCCGCGCCCGCGCCGGTCTGCGTCTGCCCGCCGTTCGGGCAGAGCGAGGTGGCGCCGTATTCGGGGTCGATGGAGGAGAAGCACGCCTCCTCCACGATGCGTCCCGCGAAGAACGGGTGGTCGCGGTCGATGCCCGTGTCCAGGATCGCGATCTCGGCGCCCTTGCCGGTCCATCCGGCCTCGTGGGCCTTGTCGGCGCCGATCACCTTGGTGCTGACGTCGAGGGAGGCGGCGGACAGCTCGTCCTTGTAGATCGCCTCTACGCGGGCGTCGGCCTTGAGGGAGTCGAGGGTCTTGCCGTCGAGCTCGACGACGAAGAAGCCCTTCGGCGCCCGCTCGACGACGTCGATGCCCTTGGACGCCTTCTCGGCCTTGTCGGCCACGAGCGCGACGCTCTGGCCGGGCTTGAGCTCGACGATCGAGCGTACCTCGTGCTTGTCCGCGAGCTCCGCGACGAGCGCGGGGCTGACGTCGGGGTCGGCGGCGGTGGCCGCTTGGGCCGCCGGGGCCGCGACGAGCGCGGCCGAGGTCGCGGCCAGCGCCATGGCGCCGGCCAGCAGAGACCGTAGTCTCACGGTTCCTCCGAGGGGGTCGACCGTCCGGTTCCGGACGGGCCTGAGGGACGTGGGACGCCAACGGACGGCGCGGCCCGCCTGCGCCGGGAACGGCGGTGAGCTGTGAACAAGCCCCCGAACACGCTCAACCGCACGGCACAGGACAGCCGGAAGAATCCCCCATGTGATCTTTACGTACGAGGCAGGAGTGTACGCATGAGACTCATTTCGGCCCTATAGCTGAAACTGGTCTGTTATGGGGATATGTAGCGTTCCACATCGCGCGCCGACCCCAGCTCCCGGCCCGCGACCGGCTTCCCCCGGCCCTGTGCCGGGTCAAGGACCGCCCGCCCGACCGCCCGCCCCGGGCACGCGGGGTCAGTCGCGGTGGGCGCCGCGGGGCCAGACGACGTGGACCGGGATCCCGCGGTGGCGGGCCTCGGCGACCACGTCGGCCGTGCCGCCCACGCCCCGCGCGGGCAGCCCGTCCCAGACCGCGAGCAGCTCGTCGGCGCCGTCCAGCATGCGGCGCCCGGCGGCCAGGTGCGACTCCGAGGTCGACTCCACGAAGGGCAGCCGGTGCACCCGGGCGGCGTGCCCGTACAGCTCGTCGTAGGCCCGGTGCGCGCCCTCGGGCAGCGCCTCGCGGTAGTGCTCGGCGGGCACGACGGCCTCCAGCGACCCGCCGAGGTCCAGGACCGCGCGGGCGAAGATCTGGTCGGCCCCGTCGGCCAGGCATGACAGCCCGACGAGCGGCGGGCCCTCCCCCGCGAGCGCTTCCCTGATCGCGCCGTCGACCAGCTCGGCCGTCTGCGGCGGGAGTCCGCGGTGGCCGGTGAACGCGATGCGGGACATGGCGCTGCCTTCTTCCTACGTGATCGTCGCGAGCAGTCTCTCGTCGAAGGTGCGGACG
This sequence comes from Nonomuraea rhodomycinica, assembly GCF_013363995.1. Classification (GTDB taxonomy): domain Bacteria; phylum Actinomycetota; class Actinomycetes; order Streptosporangiales; family Streptosporangiaceae; genus Nonomuraea; species Nonomuraea rhodomycinica. Next base: position 894,019 of record NZ_JABWGO010000001.1, read on the forward strand.
GTGGCCGTCACCGGGCCCGTGTAGGCGCGCCGGAAGCGCCGGGCGCGGTGGATGATCCGCTCGGAGCCGTACGTAACGCCGACGGTGAGCGCGCTGGAGGCGGACTGGAACGCCTCCTCGTGCCGTCCGGCCATCGCCTGGGCCGCCGCCATCTCGGTCAGCAGGACGCCGCGCTGCTTGACCGCCGGCCTGCCCGCCGACAGCGACTCCGACAGCGCGCTGCGGGCCTCCTCGGCGCGGCCCAGCCGTACCGACACCTGGCCGCGGTAGCCGGCCAGTTTGGCCTGGTCGAAGGGGAACACCCACGGCCAGGGCGGCGCGCCCGACCGCTCGCCGGCCGCGATCGCGCTCTCCGCGCGGCGCAGCGCCGTGCCGGCGGCCTCGGCGTCGCGCCCGGCCGCGTGGCCGAGCGCCTCGATGCTGGCCAGCCACGCGCCGGCGGTGGCCGGCGGGCGCTCGCCCAGCTCGCGCCGCGCCTGGGCGACCAGCGTGAGCGCCAGCACCGGGTCGTCGGCCTCGACCTCGAACGCGGCCCGGCTGCCGATCATGTACGCGGCCAGCAGCGGGTGCCCGGCCTGCCGGGCGCTCTGGACGGCGAGCCGGTAGTAGCCGCGGGCGGTGCCGAGGTCCTGCATGTCGCCGTGCAGCCAGGCGGCGAACCCGGCCGCCTCGCTCAGCCCGGCCCGCAGGTGGCCGGCGGTGCGGGCGTCGGCCCGGCCGGGGACCTGGTCGCCGAGGACGTGGCCGAGGACGCGGCCGGCCAGGTCGACGTGGGCCACGGCCTCGCGGGCGAGCTCCCGCGCGGGCGTGCCCGGCTCCTGGCGCCGCCGGGCTCGGGTGACGCTGGTCAGGCTCTGCGCGGCCGACTCGTCCAGCCGGATCCGGGCGCTGCCCGCCGGGCCCCGCGCGGCGGACTCGTCCGGGCGGATCCGCGCCCGGCCGGTGGGGCTCTGCGCGGCGGGCTCGTCCGGCCGGATCCACGCCCGGCCGGGCGGGCTCTGCGGGGGCGGCTCGTCCGGCCGGGCGCGGCCGGGTCCGGTCGGTGGGGTGAGGACCGCCGGCGGGCCGCCGGGGTCCCGGACCGCCGCGGGGTCGTCGCCTCCCGGCGCCCCGAAACGGAGCAGCTGGAGCGGCACCCCGAGCCGAACGGACACCTCCCGCACCTGGTCCACGGTGAGCGGCTGCCGCCGGCGCACCACCTTCGACACCCAGCTCTGGGAGTACCCGACCACGTCCGCGAGCTGTGCCTGGGTCCACCCCCGCGCCCGGCGGATCTCGTCGAGCAGCGCCGGCACGTCGCCCTCGGCGAGCGCGGCGGCGACGGCGGGCGCCGCCCAGAACCGGGGCGGCAGGCGTTCGGGGGGATGCGTCACTCCGTCAGGCTATGCCGCGCGCGCCGATCACGACAGCGCGCGCGACGTCGCTCGGCGGTCGCCCCGGCCCCCGGGCACCCCCGGACGCCGCCGGGCGCCGCCGGGCGCCGCCGCCGGACGATCGTGAAAGTTGCACTCCGGCGCGCGGAGAGCCGCAGCTCGCCAGGCGGCCCGCCCGCAGCTCGCCAGGCGGCCCGCCCACGCCGCTCCGCTCCCCCGTTCCGCCGCCGATCAGCCGCTCCTACGATCTGCGCGAGACCGCGGCGGGGAGCCTCCGAGGGGAGCCGGACGATGCGCATGACCAGGTCCAGGATCGCGACCGCGGTCGCGGCGACGCTCGCGCTGCCGGCCGCGACGCTGACGCAGCTCGCACCCCCGGCCGGCGCGGCGACCGTCCAGATCATGCCGCTGCTCGTCACGAAGATCTCTCCGAGCGGGAGGACAACGCGATCATTGCGCTGGTCGGCCTCGGCGTCGGCATCGAACTCAGTGATCCCGACGCAGAGTGCTACGCGTTCGTGTCGGTGGATGAGCAGTTGGCCTACCCGGCCCTCCGCTCGCGTCCGGCTGCGGAAACGGGCAAGGGTCTCCCGTCTACCCGCCGACAGAGTGAGGGGCTTGTGCTCCAGGGGGCCGCGAACCCGCCTTCGGTAAGGGCTCTGACGTGCACAGACTCGCTACTTCGGGGCTCATCGCACGGACCCACCGGAGGGCCTCCCTAGGCGTTCTACGCGCGGCCGCACGGCGAGCCGTGGCGGGTGATCCTCATCGCCGCGCCCCACTGACAGCGCAGGGCTGTGAAAAATGCATATTCGCCTGATGACCGGGACACTATCCGTCCTTTCCAGCCTCCTGCCACCATCTCCCTAAATTGTGGTGAACAAGGAGATACCGCCTAATGGAACCCACCGAAGCCCTGCCGATCGTCACCGTCGGGCTCGGCGCACACGCGCTGCTGCGCTTCATCACCACCGACCGACACCGGCTGGGGGTACGGCCTCGTCGCCCTGGCAGCCGGCCTCATCCATGCCTGTGGCTCATAGCGACCGGCGCATGCGCACCGTGATCAAGATCCGGTCGAACGACCGGCACACATTCGAGATCTCCTTCACCCCACCGGGCCACGCGGAACGCCTGGTGGACCGCGTCATCTACATCCGCGATTCCGCCTGAGGCGACGGCCCCCGAAACCCTGTCCTTGAAGATCACAAGAAGTGGAGAACGCATTCATGCGCGCACTGGTCGTCGATCCGAACGCACCCGCACGGCTTCGCCTGGGTGAGGTGCCTGAGCCGGTGCCCACCCCGGGACAGGTGGTGGTCGAGGTGCGCCATTCCTCCCTCAACGCCGCGGAACTGTTCTTCGCCGGACGTTCCACGCCAGGCACCGTGCTGGGGTTCGACGCCGCCGGGGTGGTGGTCGAGACCGCCGCTGACGGGACCGGCCCAACGGTCGGCAGCCGGGTCGTGTCGTTCGCCTCCGGCGGCGGGTGGGCCGAGCGACGTGCGGTCAACGCGATCGATCTGGCGGTGGTGCCGGATTCGGTGGACCTGGCGGAGGCGGCGACGCTGCCGGTGGCGGCCGGAACAGCCCTGCGGGCGTTGTGGCAGGCAGGGCCGATCGCCGGTCGGCGGGTACTGGTGACCGGTGCCTCCGGCGGCGTCGGCTCCTTCGCCGTACAGCTCGCCGCGATCGGCGGCGCCCACGTGATCGCCTCTGTCGGCTCGGCGGAGAGCGGCAAGGGACTGGCGGAGCTGGGCGCCGACGAGGTGGTCTTCGGACCGGAGAACGTCAGCGAGCCGGTGGACGTCGTCATCGACATGGTCGGCGGCCGGCAGCTGGTCACGGCGTACGGTCTGCTGACGCCGGGAGGAAGCCTGCAGAGCGTCGGATGGGCCTCCGGCGAGGCGGCGGTCCTCGAGCCCGGCTCCACTCTGGGCCGCCCGGCTCCCACGTTCATCACCTCGGTCTATAACGGGTCGGGCCTGACCGACCGGCCCGCACAGCTGAAGGCGCTGCTGGACCTGGTCGCCGCCGGTCGGCTCAAGCCGAAGATCTCCTGGCGTGGACGGTGGGATCGGATCGCCGAGGCGGCCGAGGCCCTGGCCGACCGCCGTCTGCAGGGCAAGGCGGTACTGGATGTGAAGGGGACGTGACCTACACCGTGCAGGCCCTGCCGCGGCCGGGGCCGTGCCACTACCGCCATGACTACGGCCAGCCGCTCCCGGACCCGACATGCACGCGCGGCGCCCTCAACGCGACTGGAGCACCGCCGAATCGGTCCTGCATCTGACCAGACGCAAAGAAGGTGCACACAGCAGAGCCCCTCTTGCTCGTGTAGTGAGAGGGGCGCTGTCGCATACCGCTATGGCTTGAGCCACCGCCACGGCCGCGGTCCGTCCAGCCGGGCCTCGATGACGGGCGCCGTGCAGAACGCCGCGACCCGCTGCGCCGCCGCCACCTCCCTGGCGAGCGAAGCGGCCTGGTCCCCGTGCAGGACCTTGATCGCGGCCCGTCTGCCGTCCTCCGCGTACGCCTCATAGACGATCCCCTGGCCGCCGGCCCCCAGCCGCCCGGCCAACCAGTACCCGCCCAGCCGCTGAGGGTCCGCCTCGGTCGACAGAATCAGCCGGTGCGGCCGGGACGGTGGCCGGCGGGCTGGGGGAAGACCCGGGACTGCTTGACGATGCCGAACGCGAACTCGGTGTCGATGGAGGCGATTCCGGGGATGGCATGCAGCGGCCCGCGTACCAGGCGCTCATAGGCCTGAAGGTCTTCGACCACGATGCGCAGCAGGTAGTCGGTGCTTCCGGCCATGAGGTAGCAGTCCTGGATGTGGTCGATCCCCCGCACATGGTCCTCGAAGACGCCCACGCTCTCGGTGGTGTGCCGTTCCAGGCGGATGCGGACGAAGGCCGTCACCGGCAGGCCGAACGAGCTCTGGTCCACCAGCGCCGTGTAGCCGTGGATGACCCCGGCCTCCTCCAGCCGCCGCACCCGGCGCAGGCAGGGGGACGGCGACAGGCGCACGCGGTCGGCGAGATCCTGGTTGGTCAACCGCCCGTCCTGCTGCAGCTCACGGATTATCGCCCGGTCGATGGCGTCCATTCCCCTCCCGGAATTGGCAGATTCTGCCCCGAGAGTAGTCGGATAAGGCATAGTTAGCAATCATTTGCCCTGGTCAACGGCATAGCGTTGCAGCATCACCCACCGAGTTGCTGGAGATGTCATGTCGACGCCGCTGTCCACCGTCCGCGAGCCGGCGACGGACGCTGCCCCCACCGGTGCGGCCGGGCCCGGCGCCGGTTCCCGGAAGCCCGGGCTCGACGTGTTCGGCGGGGCGGCGTTGGTCGCCACGGTGTGCCTGTGGAGCGCCTTCGCGTTGAGCGACCGGGCACTCGCCTCCTCCACCCTGCGCCCGGCCGACGCCGCGCTGATCCGATTCGGCCTACCGGTGGCACTGCTCGCCCCGGCGCTGTGGAAGCGGCGCAGACAGTACGCGGCCATGCGCCCCGGCCCGGCCATCAAGATCATCCTCGGTGGCGGCGTCCCGTTCTACCTCGCGGTGACCTACGGCGGTTCACTGACCTCCGCCGCGTTCGTCGGAGCGCTCGTGCCCGGGATGGTCCCCCTCTTCGCCGCGCTGCTCGCAGCGCTCGGCGGGTCGACGCCGAAGCGCGTGCAGACCGCAGGGCTGGGACTGATCAGCCTCGGGGTGGCGGCCCTGGTCGCCCCCGAGGTGGCAGCCGTCGACGAGCGGACGCTGACCGGGGCCGGCCTGCTGCTGCTCGCGAGCGGACTGTGGGCGCTCTACACCGCGGGCCTGCGCGAGACGAACCTGGACGCCGTGGCCTCGATGGGCCTGCTGTGCGCGCCCACCTTCGTGGGCGTCGCCCTGCTGATCCTGACCGGGCTGCTCCCCAGCACCCTCGCGCACGCCGCCCCGCACGACGTCCTCGTCTTCGCGCTCGTCCAGGGGATCGGCACCGGCGTCTGCTCCGGCCTGCTCTACGCCGTCGCCGTCCGGCGACTCGGGTCGTCGCGCTGCACCACTGTCGGCAGCCTCAGCCCGGTGCTCACCGCGGCCGCCGCGGTGCCGCTGCTCGGTGAGACGCTGACCGTGGTCGTGACGGCCGGCACCGCGTTGATCGCCGCCGGGGTCGTCCTCGCCAACCGCACCGGCGCACCGAAGACCCGCCGCCGACCGGCAGGGCACCGCTGACCCGGGCGCGCATGTCCTCGACTGCGCCGCGCGACGAGACAGTCGACGGCGGGAGATCGTGGAGGATGAGGTGTATGACTGCTGCCAAACGTCTGGTGACGTTCGTCGACGTCGATGGTCAGGCGGCCGACACCGTCTCGGTGTCGGCGCGTCACGAGGTGGAGCTCGCCGACGGAACCCGGGTGCTGCTGCTGCATGACAGAGGGTGGGGCTCATCGCAGGGCTGGGCCGCGACGTCGGTAGCAGACGTCCAAGACACGACGCGCACGGTGGTCGGGCCCGATGAGCCGTTCGGCGGCCGTTCCCAGGAAGACATGGAAGCAGACCATTGGGCCTTGCTCCAGCGGATCGCCCAACGGCAGGGAGTCGTCGTCGACGCGGCCACGCTCCGGCGACTGCCGCACGACGTCGTGCTCAGCCCACAGGTGCTCGCGCGCATCGAGGGCTACCCAGACCCTGCTTCCGGCTGAGCCGGGCACCATGACGACCTGCTCACCTCGGTGGCCGGGCTGGAGGTCCCGGCCGTCGCCTGATGCGTCCGCTCAGTGGTCGACGGCGTGTGCCGCGGCGGCGATCGGTTCGAGCGCCGCGGCCGGCTCGTCGAGCTCGTCCGCAGCGAGCACGTCGTACGCCGGCGCAGCGAGTTCGCTGGTGAGCGCCTCGATCCGCTGCTTGATCTTCCGGCCGGCGTGGGTGAACCCGCCGGCGGCGTCCACGAGGCCGCGGTCGCGCAGCCCGTCGACCACGGCGGTCAGTCGTGCCTTGGGCAGGTGGTGGGTCCGGCCGAACTCCTCCGCCCTCATGAGATCGCACAGTAGGTCAGCCGGATTCCCGTGGAAGCATCGTGGCATCGATGTCCAAGGCGGCAAGCGGGTCCACGGCGGCAGCCAGATTCTGGGACGCTGGGGCTCGTGACGACACGAACCGTGGGCATCGTGGGCTTGGGCCGAATGGGGCTGACTCTGGCCGCCGGCTTCAGCAGAGCAGTCGAACCGGCACGATTGTTCGTCGCAGGTCGATCGGCATCCAGCATCGAGCGCGTACGCGCTGCTGTACCTACCGCCACGGTGCTGCCACCAGCCGACTTGGCTGACCGGGCCACCCTGGTTGTCCTGTGTGTGCGCAACGTGGACCTTCCTGACGTGCTCGCCGTTGTGCGTCCTCGACTTTCGGCGGAGCACATCGTGGTCACGATCAACAACGCACTGCCCCTGCCGAGGCTGGCGGACTCGGTTCCCTGTCCCGTTGCCAAGCTGATTCCCAGCGTCGGTAACGAGATCGGTGCGGGCGCGACGCTGCTCATGCCCGGCCCTGGCCTGAGCGCGGACGCCGTTGCCGAGTTGACGGAGTTGCTGCAGGGGTTCTCTCGGCCGTTCGTGATCAGCGAGCGACAGGGCCGGGCAGCCACCGACCTGGCATCGTGCGGTCCGGCACTTCTGGCCAGTGCGGCCCAATCGATGATCGCAGCGCAGATCGAGCGCGGCGCGCCGTTACCCCCGGGTCTGGCCGAACAACTCCTCGCGCAGAGCATCGACGCCGTCAGCCGGCTGCTGGAGCACGGGACGCCCTTGGCCGAGATCGTGGACCGCGTCGCGGTTCCCGGCGGCAACACCGCCGCTGCCGTCGAGGCGAGCCGCGACGGTCTCGCCGCGGCGTGGCGGGCAGCGTTCTGGGCGACTGCCGACAACGAGCGGTCCAAGCCCCTGCCCGCACTGTGATGCATCGTGCGGACCACGACCTCGGCCAGGGTGCCGGTCACGCCGCACAGCGTGCGTTCGGGGAACCGTGGACGGTGTTGGTGCCGTACCGGACAGCGATCTTGGCTTGCGCGCGTCTCCGGCATGCCGTGACCTGCGTGGCCGCGCCGGAGCCTCTCCGGCGCGGCCCGGCCGTGCGTGACCCTGCCCTCGCCGTCGCCGGTTCCGGCTCGCTCACCTCCGCGCGAGGATCGCGGACAGGCCGAACTCGAACCGCCCGCCGAAGGAATCCGCGTCGAGGTGGCCGAGGACTCGGTGCAGGGCCGGATGGAGCGTCTCGGAGACCGCGCCCGCCAGGCGGCCGTCCAGGGGATGGCGCGCGGTCGCCTGCTCTTCCTGGGTGAGGCCGAGGGTGAAGTAGACGATCGACCACGTGGTCCAGGCGGCCGCGCGCTCCTCCAGCCCGCCGTCCAGCAGCGCGCCGACCAGCGCGTCGGCGAAGCGCAGGGTGTGCGGTTCGGCGGCGTAGGTGCCGACGACGAGCGAGGCGCCGTCACGGTGGCCGAGCAGGGCGCCCCGGTAGCGGCGGGCCAGCTCACGGACGCGCTCGTCCCAAGGATCCGGCAGGTCGTCGAGGGGGATCTCGCCGACGACGGCGTCCGCCATCAGCTCCAGCATCCGGGCCTTGGTCTTCACGTGCCACAGCACGGTGTTCATCCGCACGCCGAGCCGGTCGGCGACCGCCCGGACGGACAGGGCCTCCAGGCCTTTCTCGTCCAGCAGCTCCAGAGCGGCACGGACCACCGTGCCCGTGTCCAGCCGAGGGCCACGGTCTCCACGCGGTTGCGTATTGGTCATTGACCTAGTTTACTGCCGGCAACAGCAATTGGTCACCGACCAAGGGGGTCACGTGGAACAGCAGGTCGTCATCGCGGGAGGAGGCCCGGTCGGGCTGTGGCTCGCCGCCGAGCTGAGGCTGGGCGGGGTGTCGGTCACCGTCGTCGAGGAGCGCATGGAGATCGACCGGCGCTCCAAGGCGCTCACCGTCCACCCGCGCACCATCGAGGTCCTGGCCTCGCGCGGCGCGCACGAGGCGTTCCTCGCCGAGGGGACGCCGATTCCGGGCGGCCACTTCGCCATGCTCGACGACCGGCTCGACTTCCGGGTGCTGGACACCCCGTTCCCCTACACCCTCTCTCTGCCGCAGGCCCGGACCGAGGAGCTGCTGGAGGAGCGCGCGCTCGCGCTCGGCGCGCGGATGGCGCGCGGGCACCGCGTCACCGGGTTCACCGAGCACGCGGACTCCGTGACCGTGCGGGTGGAGGGGCGGGACGGCGTGCCCTACGAGCTGCGGGCGGCGTACATCGTCGGCTGCGACGGTTCCCGCAGCACCGTGCGCACCACCGCCGGGATCGACTTCCCCGGCACTCCTGCCACCGTCGTGGGCTGGCTGGGTGACGTCGTCCTGGACGACCCGCCCCGGCCGGGCTTCAGCGCCTTCGGCCCCCAGGGCGGGGTGATGGCCGTTCCGCTGCCCGGCGGACGGCACCGCGTGGTCGGCGTCAGCCCCGACGGCCTCACCACCGAGTGGCCCGGCGACCTCGGCATGGAGGAGCTGCGCGCCAAGGTCGTCGCCGTCACCGGCCAGGACTTCGGCATGCGCGATCCCGAGTGGCTCTCCCGCTTCGGCAACGCCACCCGCTTCGCCGCGCAGTACCGGCGCGGGCGGGTTCTGCTCGCCGGTGACGCCGCCCACCAACACTTCCCCGCCGGTGGCGTCGGCATGAACGTCGGCATCCAGGACGCGCACAACCTCGGCTGGAAGCTCGCCGCCGCCCTCGGCGGCTGGGCCTGCGACGGCCTGCTGGACACCTACCACACTGAGCGGCACCCCGTCGGCGCGCAGCTGATGGAACACAGCCGCGCGCAGACCGCCCTGATGACCGGCTTCACCCCCGAGGGCCTTGACCTGCGCTCGCTGCTCAGCGGGATGATCGCCACCCAGCCGGCGTTCAACAGGGCGCTGTCCGAACGCCTCACCGCGCTCGCCGTCGCCTACCCTCCGGCGGACCCGGTGGCCCACCCGCTCACCGGCACCCGCGCACCCGACCTGACCTTCACCGGCTCCGCGAACGGCCTGTTCGCCCGGCTGCGCGCGGACGGGTACGTCCTGCTCGACCTGACGCCCGACCGCGCACTCGCCGGCCTGGCGGGGCGACGGCTGACCGTACTCACTGCCGCCCTCGACCGGCCCCCGGCCGTCTGGGCCGGGGTGCGTGCCGCCCTGATCCGCCCCGACGGGCATGTCGCCTGGGCCGGCACCGAGACGGACGACGCCTCGTTGGCCGCCGCCGCGCGCCGGGCGCTCGCCACCCGCCGCCGCCCGTGACCCGGCCGGCGCTAGCCCGGTGCCGAGGGCGTGCCGTGCGCGGGGCGGGCGGGCGGGAGCGCGACGGAGACGATGACGACGGTGGCGGGGCCGCCCCGGGACCACAACGCGTGGGGGGCCGCCGCGTCGAAGTGCAGCGCGTCCCCCGCGGTCAGGGCGATCTCCTCGTCCCCGACGCGGGCCACGACACCGCCGCTCACGACGTACACCCACTCCTCGCCCGTGTGGACGGCGGTGCGCTGGAGGCGGTCGGCGGTCAGCTCCAGCCGCACCGCCTCCAAGGCCGAGCGGGGGCCGAGACCGCTCAGTGTCGCGTAGGGCCCATCGAGTCCCTCGTGCACGGGCGCCGTGGCGCCCCGCACGACGTGGTGCTCGCGCGGGTGCTCGTCGCCGAGCAGGGCCCCCACCGAGATGCCGTACGCCCGCGCGAGCTGGAACAGCGACCCGATGGACGGCTGTCGCTCGCCCTTCTCCATCCGGGACAGGTGGGCGGCGGAGATGCCGGTCCACTCGGCGAGCACGGTCAGCGTCAGCCCGCGTTCGCGGCGCAGTTCGCCGAGCCGCGCCGCGACCCGCCGCTCGGGGTGAAGGTGCTCGTCGCGAAGATCATCCCGGTGGCGCCGGCGAGTTGCCCCGCGTGCGGGCAGCGCGTCGTGGACCTCGACGCCGCGATCCCGGGCTGGGCGGCGGGCATCTCCACGCAGCAGTCGCCGGTGGTGGTCGTGGACCAGTGGACGGGCTTTCTCACCGACGGCCGGCGGATCACCCAGATCTGGAACGGGGCGCCGAGCGCCGACGGCGCGGCCGTGACCGTGCGCGACGCGGGCTGCAACGGCTCGCTCGCCGCGGGCGGGACGGCCACGTCCGGGTTCCTGGCGTCGTGGAACGGCGTCGACACCGCCCCGGTCCTGACCTGCGTGAGCGGGTAGCGCGGGCGGGCCCGGCCGGGCCCGTGTCACATTCGCGTGCCGCCGCGTGTCGAGCAGGCAGAGACCTGAGACAACGACACGAGAGCGGGGCAGTCATGACGTCATCCATCCTGGTCACCGGCGGTACCGGCACGCTGGGACGCCTGGTCGTCCCCCTTCTGCGCGCGGCGGGCCGCGAGGTGCGGGTGCTCAGCCGCGCGGGCCGTGAGCCCCGCGACGGCGTCGCGTACGTGAAGGGCGACGTGTCCACCGGCGAGGGGCTCGACGCCGCGATGCGCGGCGCCGGGACGGTGGTGCACTGCGCCGGAAGCGCCAAGGGCGACGACGACAAGGCCCGGCACCTGGTGCGGGCGGCGACGGCCGCGGGTGCGCGGCACCTGGTGTACATCTCGGTCGTCGGCGTGGACCGGGTGCCCGTCGTCAGCGGCGTCGACCGGGCGATGTTCGGCTACTTCGCCGCCAAGCGCGCCGCCGAGCGGATCGTGGCCGAGTCGGGCATCCCGTGGACCACGCTGCGCGCCACCCAGTTCCACGACTGGGTCCTGATGACGCTGCGGCAGCTCGCGAAGCTGCCGGTGGTGCTGCCGACCTGGAGCGGGGTCCGCTTCCAGCCGGTCGACACCGGCGAGGTGGCGGCCCGGCTGGCGGAGCTGGCCCTCGGCGAGCCGGCCGGGCTGGTGCCCGACCTGGCGGGGCCGCGCGTGCACGCGATGGAGGACCTGGCCCGCGACTACCTGCGGGCGGCGGGCCGGCGCCGGCTGGTCGTGCCCATGCGCACGCCCGGCCGGGCCGCCGCCGCGTTCCGGGAGGGCGCGAACCTCGCCCCGGACCGCGCGGTCGGCCGCCGCACCTGGGAGGACTTCCTCGCCGCGCAGGCGCGTCAGGACCTCTGAAGGGGCGGCGGACGACGGGCGTTCGCGGGACGGCGGGCGTCAGGGGGTGATGACGGCGAGCTTGTCGACGTAGTCCAGGGTCGCCCACAGGTTGTCGTCGGAGCCGACGGCGAGCTGGAACGGCCCCGGGTTAGAGGTCGGGGTCGAGTACTCGCTGATCGTCCCCGTGGTGGTCACGCTGGCGATGCTGCCGCCGACCTGCTCGGCGAACCACAGGTTGTCGTCCGGCCCGAGCGTGATGCCCCACGGGAAGCTGTTGGGGTCGGTGACCGAGTACTCGGTGAAACTGCCCGAGGTGGTCACGTTGCCGACCCGGCCGGCTCCGTCGGTGTACCACAGGTTGCCGTCGGGGCCCGTGACGATGCCGATCGGCATCGCGTCGTTGCTCGGCGCGGTGTACTCGGTGACCGTCCCGGAGGTGGTCATCTTCGCCACGCCCTGGGCCAGCGCCTGGGTGAACCAGAGCTTGCCGTCCGGGCCCGTGGTGATCAGGCAGGGGTACGCGCCGGAGGTCGGCAGGCTGTACTCGGTGATGCTGCCGCTGGTGGTGATGCGGCCGATCTTGTTGGCGTCGATCTCGGTGAACCACAGGGCGTCGTCGGGGCCGACGGTGATGCCCCAGGGATAGGCGTTCTCCGTGGGCAGTTCGTACTCGGTGATGCTGCCGCTGGTGGTGATGCGGCCGATCCGGTTGCCGATCGCCTCGGTGAACCACAGCGCGCCGTCCGGGCCGGTGGTGATGTGCGCCGGCTCGGAGACGGCATTCGGCAGCGAGTACTCGGTGAACAACCCGCCGGTGGTGACCTTGCCGATCTTGTTGGCGTAGTTCTCGGTGAACCACAGGTTGTCGTCCGGCCCGCCGGTGATGCCGACCGGCGTGGCCGGGTACGTCGGGATGGAGATCTCGCTGATCGACGGCGTGCGCAGGGCGTGCGCGCGCCGCTCGGCGCGCGGGTCGCGGTTGGCCGGCGGGTACTTGCACCGGATGTGCCGATGTCCCGGCATGCGCTTGAGCGTCAGGCACAGCTTCACCCACGGCCGCAGGTGGACGCCCTGGTCCGGTGGGTCGGCCGACGCGGAGGCGGGCAGGCCGGACCCGGCGAGCAGCGCCAGGGCCGCGAGCGGGGAGGCGACGAATCGACTGCGGAAAGGCATGACATCCTTCCAGATCGAAGACAGAGCGCGGGCGGCGGAAAGGACGGTCGCGTGGTGACGAGCCGTCCCGCCGACGGCCCGGCGGCCGGGGAAAAGAATTCCGCCCGGCGATCCGAATGATCCTGTGCGCGCCACCGCCCCCTGACGGCCTTTTCGCCAGTGGCGGGTCACGTCTCCCTCAATTCATCGGCTGAACGGCCCGCGATGTGGTCAGGCCACCGAATGGGTGATGGTCCCCGTGTAGAAGCCCGAGATCGCGCCCTGCGGAACGCTGACGACGATCGTGGGCTGCCAGCTCGTGGAGGTGTTCGTCGGGCCCTTGGTCGCCCGGAACGCGACGACCGGGACGGTCAGGGCGACGCGCTGCGCGGCCGTGGCCTGTCCGGGGGTGCGGGTGCCGGTGCCGGTCTGCGAGGTGACCGGGCCGGACCAGTAGGCGATGTTGGCCTTGGTGATGGTCTCCAGGCCCGAGCCGCTGCCGGTGGTGAAGTCCGTGGCCGACACGGTCGCGGTCCAGGTGCGGTTGCCCGACCGGGTGTCGTTGACGGTGACCGTGCCGAGCGAGGCGCTGAGGGTCCCTCCCCTGCTGCCGGTGCCCAGGTCGGCCGTGTTGGGCACGATGATCTCCAGCGGGAACGCGCGCGCCGCGACCGTCGCGTGGACGGCCGTGCTCACGTCGGCATGGGCGCCGGGAACGGCCGGTCCGTGCGCGAGGGCGACGGGGATCATCAGCGCGTGGATGACGGCGGCCGCTTTCCTCACGTGGCGACTCCTCGGGTCTCTCGTCCGGCGGGGCTGGAAGGGCCGAGGGAATCCTAGATCGGAAACGGTTTGGCACATCGGCGGGCCGTGTTTTCCGGTGGCAAATTCACCGCCAACGCGGCACATTATCGATGTGGCCGCCGGAGAATGGGGTATCGCCCTTGTTTCGGTCTCGGACCGGCCCGGTCGGCACCTTTCCGAACCCCCGGCGGATCTTTTTCGAGAACTGCCAGATCGCGGCAAAAAGTCGCCAGTCGCCGCGTGGGGTCACGTTCCGGACTCTCGGGTCACGCGCAGAATGTGGCTCCGTGTGTCGGGGCCCCGCGCTCTGGGGCGCTTCTTCGAAGGGATCGGCAGTGTTCAACAGCCGTTACGGTGCCCTGTGGGCAGCCGCCGCCGTGGTGACCGTCGCCACGGTGGCCGCGCAGCCCGCCCGGGCCGATACCTGTGCCGCGTCGACGACGTGCTCCACGACGGTGCTCTTCACCGTGAGCGCCGGCGCCGGCCTGCAGATCACGGTGCCCGACGGCCCGGTCAGCGTCGGCACCGGCTCGCCGGGCGGCAGCATCAGCGGGCAGATCGGCACGGTCACCGTGTCCGACGCGCGGACCGCGCTCACCGCCACGTGGGTGGCCCAGGTGTCGGCCACCGACTTCACCACCGGCGGCGGCACACCGGCCGAGACCATCGCCAACAGCCGGATCAGCTACTGGTCGGGCCCCGCGACCGCCACCACCGGCACGGGCACCTTCGTCCCCGGCCAGGCCAACGCCGCCTCGGCGGTCGTGCTGGACCAGGTCCGCGTCGCGTTCAGCAAGACCACCGGGTCGGGCAACAACTCCGCCGCCTGGGCGCCGACCATCGTGGTCGACGTCCCGGCCCAGGCGGTGGCCGGCACCTACACCGGGACGGTGAGACACTCCGTTGCCTAGCCGCCCCCTCCTCCGAGCAGCGCTGGCCACCCTCCTCGCGCTCGCCTCGCTCGGGACGTGGGCGACGCCGCCGGCCACCGCGGCCGGCCGCGGGAGCGCGGGAGACAACGACGCGGCGGGCGGGAGCACCATCGGCATCAGGCTTGTCGAGGTGCCCGCCAGCCGCGTCGCCGACCCACGCGCCCAGCGCTACATCGTCGACCACGTCAATCCCGGCACCACCTTCACCAGGCGCTTCGAGGTCGTCACCAACGCGACCCGGCCCGTCCGCGCGCGGCTGTACACGGGCGCCGCCGGCATCGAGAAGGGGCGCTTCACGTTCGCGCCCTTCGGCGCCACCAACGAGCTCAGCTCGTGGATCACGCTGGACCGCTCCAGGGTCCGCCTCGGGCCGGGCGGCCACGCGGAGGTGAAGGCCACCGTCCGCGTGCCGGAGCAGGCCACGGAGGGCGAACGGTACGCCGTCATCTGGGCGGAGGTGTCGTCCTCCGACCCCGGCCCGAAGGGCAACGTCGCCCTGGTCAACCGGGTGGGCATCCGCGCGTACCTGGACGTCGGCCCCGGCGGGGAGCTGCCGTCCGACTTCGAGATCGGCGAAATCGTGCCGCGCAGGACCGCGGACGGCCGCCCGGCGATCGTGGCGGACGTCGCCAACACCGGCCACCGGGCCGTCGACCTCGAAGGGCAGGTGGCGCTGTCCGGCGGGCCGAGCGCGCTGAGCGCGGGGCCGTTCCCCATCGAGCGCGGCACGACCCTGGCGCCCGGCGACCGCGGCCGCATCACCGTGACCCTCGGCGAGGACCTGCCGAACGGCCCGTGGCGGTTCCGGCTCACGCTGCGCAGCGGGGAGCTCAGGCGGACCGCGACGGGCACCCTGTCGTTCCCGGCCCAGGCCGGCGCCATCGGCCTGGCCGCCAGCCTGGACTCACCGCTGGCGTGGGGGCTGGCCGCGGCGGGGGCGCTGGCGCTCCTGGCCACGGGCGCCGCCCTCCTGGTCCGCCGCCACCTGAGACGCCGGCGGACCGCCGCCTGAGTCGTCGGTCGTGCCCTGGAGCGGCCGGCTGGCAGCGTCCGGGTGGTACATCCGCCGCGGCCCGGGTACGGGTCCGTATGTCAGGTGCCGCGGGGTATCTCCGAGTCTTGGAGTGGAGGCACTGATGGATCCGTCGACTCAGGAAACCGGTGCGGTCACGGGCACCAAGGACAAGGACTACAACCTCATCTGGTTCGTCGAGCAGTGTCTGAGCAACACGCTCCGGCTGGAGACCTACATCTCCGACGCCGAGCGGAACGGCGACACCGAGCTCGCGGACTTCTTCCGGAGGGCTCAGGGCGAGAGCCGCAAGGGCGCCGAGCAGGGCAAGGAGCACCTGCGCCGGCGGCTGTCCGGCTGACCGAGCGGCCGATCGCGAGGGCGCGGCGTCTCACCAGGTGACCGGGAGGCGCCACGCGCCGTACACGAGGGCGTTCTCACGGAGCGGCACCTCCTGCGCCGGGACCGCGAGGCGCAGGGCGGGGAAGCGTTCGAACAGCGCACGGAAGCCGATGCGCAGCTCCATCCGGGCGAGCAGCTGCCCGAGGCACTGGTGGACGCCGTGACCGAAGGCCAGGTGACGCCCGGCCCCGGCGCGGTCGAGCCGCAGCGTCCCCGGGTCGGGGAAGCGCCCGGGGTCGCGGTTGACCGCCGGCAGCCCCACGACCACGGTCTCGCCCGCGCGGATCACGCTGCCGCCGATCTCGACGTCCTCCAGGGCGGCGCGGCTGGGCACGCCCAGGTGGACGATGGTCAGGTAGCGCATCAGCTCCTCGACGGCGTTGTCGGTCAGCGTTGCGTCGGCGCGGAGGGCGGCGAGCTGGTCCGGGTGCCGCAGCAGGGCGTAGACGCCGAGGGAGAGCATGTTCGCGGTGGTCTCGTGCCCGGCGACCAGCAGGAGCAGGGCGATGTTGGCCAGTTCCTCGTCGGTCAGGTCGCCGTCGGCGATCAGGTCGCCGAGCAGGTCGTCGGCCGGCTCGGCGCGCTTGCGGCGGACGAGGTCGCCCAGGTAGCCGGACAGGGCGCCCATGGCGCTCATGGCGCGGGCCTCGTCGTGGTCCATGTCGACGATCACGAGGGTCTGCGCCTCGAAGAAGGCGTGGTCGGCGTACGGGACGCCGAGCAGCTCGCAGATCACCAGGGAGGGGACGGGGAGCGCGAAGGCCGCCACCAGGTCGGCGGGCGGCCCGGCCGCCGCCATGGCGTCCAGCCGGTCGGCGACGATCTCCGTGACGCTGGGTTCGAGCCGTCTCATCCGGCGGACGGTGAACTGGCCGGTGAGCAGCCGCCGGTACCGGGTGTGGCCGGGCGGGTCCATGCTGGGGAACCAGCCGGGCGCGGGCGGCCGGTCGTGGCCGCCCGGACGGACGTTCGGGCGGGCCAGAGGAGAGTGGCGCAGCTCCGGCCGGGCGCTGAAGCGGGGGTCGGCCAGGATCGCGCGGGCCAGGTCGTAGCCGGTGACGAGCCAGCCGGCGTGCCCGTCGGGGAACGCGAGGCGGGCCAGCGGCCGGGCGGCGCGCTGCCGCTCCAGCTCGGGCGGCGGGGCGAACGGACAGCGGGGGTCGCGCCGGGTGGGCAGGGTCACGGGCCGCTCATCGCTCACAGGTCGTCTCCTTTGAGAGTTCACTCTCATTTGAGAGTACATCGTCGATTTTCCGGATGCGGCAGAATGAGCGCATGACCAACGGCGGCGGCCTGCGCGAGCGCAAGAAGGCCAGGACCAGGGAGGCGATCCTGCGCGAGGCGTTCCGCCTGTTCCGCGAGCGCGGCTACGCCGCCACCACCACCGAGCAGATCGCCGAGGCCGCCGAGGTCTCCCCCGCCACGTTCTTCCGCTACTTCCCGACCAAGGAGGACCTGGTCACCCTCGACCGGTTCCCCCCGCTCGTGGAGGCGCTGGCGGCCGAGCCGCCGGGTGCGCCGGTCACCGTCCTGCGCCGCGCGTTCCGCGCGGCCTTCGCCTCCCTCACCGCGGAGCAGATCGCCGCCGGGCACGCGCGGGAGGTGTTCGCGGTGACCGTCCCCGAACTGGTGGCGGCCAACCTGCGCAGGACGCCCGGCCTCCTGCGGGAGGTCGCCGGGCTCCTCGCGGACAAGACCGGGCGCGACGCGGACGACCCCCGGATCCGCGACGCGCTCGGAGCGGTCTTCGGCGTCGTGACCCTCGTGTGGTGGCAGTGGGCGGGCGACCCGGCCATGGACGGGCCCGCCGAGATCGACAAGGCACTGGCGCGCCTGGAGTCCGGCCTCAACGAGTGAGCCCGCCGCCGGGAGCGGCCGGCCGCTCCGCGGCAGGAACGCTGGACAAACCCCGGACGGCTCCGGATCATGATCGGGAACTCCCTCGTCACCACCACCCCCCGACGTGAGGATCCGAGGATGACCCGTTCCAGGGCCCTGCTCCCCATGGCCGCCGTGGCCGTGTCCGTGCTGCTGACCGGCGGCGCCGCCCAGGCCGACGCGGACGTGCCGTTACCGTCGGCGATCTTCCGCGCCACGCACAACAGCTACTCCGGCGGCATCGACGGCGCCCGCCAGTCCCTCACCTACCAGCTCGACCACGGCGTCCGCTTCATCGAGCTCGACGTGCACGACAACGGGTACGCGAGCGCGCGCGACTACGCCGTCGGCCACGACTCCCCCGGCGACCAGGTGGACCACTCCGGCAACCCGGCGTCGAACCTGCTGCGCGACTGGCTCGGCGTGATCGACTCCTGGTCGGCGCAGCACCCGACCGCCGCGCCGGTCGTCGTCATGCTCGACCTCAAGGACAACCTGACCGACAACCCGTCGTACGCGGCCGGCAACCTCGCCGCGCTCAACCGGGAGCTCACCTCCGCCTTCGGGCCGCGCCTGCTGCGGGCCGAGGACTACCCGGCCGGCCCGCCGACGGTCGACACGCTGCGGGGCCGCGTCCTGCCCCTGCTGTCCGGCGACGGCAAGAGCCGCGCGGAGTACAAGCGCGACCTCGGCCACAACCCGGCGATCGCGATCAACGCGAAGGGGCAGGTCGTCGAGGTGCACGACTCGGGCGCGGGCGTGCTCTGGTACTGGACCGGCACCTACGCCGACGGCCGGGTGACCTGGCGGCGCCACGGCAGGTACGACACGGGCCAGACGCCCGCCGTCGCGCTGAACGACAACGGCGACCTGGTCGAGGTCCACCAGTCGCAGAGCGCGACGACGCTGTGGTACCGCGTCGGCCGCCTCGACGCGGACGGCGAGATCACCTGGTCGTCCAGCCGGCAGTACGACGACGGCGTCCAGCCGACGGTCGCCTTCACCGACCCGGCCGGCACGCGGCTGCGCGAGATCCACCGCAGCCAGAGCAACAGCCAGAACTGGACGTGGGACGGCGTGCTGGACACCGGCGCCTCGGCGGTGTCGTGGACCGGGAACGCGAAGACCTCCGACCCCCGCTTCGACAAGACCACCTCCGTGCGCGGCACCGCGCGCGTGCACGTGTGGACCGGCGCGGACGGCCCGACCCCGGCGCAGACCCTGCGCGTGGACACCGACCGGTTCGCCGGCGACCGCATCCGCTACCCGCAGACGGCCTTCGTCGAGTACCAGAAGGGCGACAGCGCCGAGCTCCAGCAGGGCGCCCTGTTCTACGGGGCGCCGGCGACCGAGTCGGCCTTCATCGTCGCGGCCCGGCAGGCGGGGCGGCTGGTGCGCGGCTGGGACTTCGACTCGGCCTCCCGGGCGACGACCCCGCCGGCCAACTACCCGGCGACCAACCACCCGTACGACGCCTGGTACGAGAACCTGCTCACCCAGTCCGGCGCCGTCCAGTGACGCCCGGGTCTTCCAGGCCGGAGGTGATCATGGTGCGTATGGAGCCGCCGCACCGGCACCTGCCACTGGGGCTCCCCCGCCCACTACGTGCTCGGATCGCTCACCAAGGGCGGGAACCGGGAGTGGCGCCACTTCCGGCGTGAGACGCGCCGCCGCGGCCGCCGCCAGGCGCGCCGCGAGCTGCGCGCCCGTCCCGGCGCGGAGCGCAACTGAAGAACCGGAGGGGCGGCGCCCGCGCGTCTGCGGGCGCCGCCCCTCCCCCCTGCGTGAGGCCGGCCTGATCAGCGCCGGCCGGAGCTCAGGAGCGAACCGCCCCAGGGCAGCCCGTCCGTCGGCCACAGCTCACGCTGCGACTTCTTGCGCAGGGTCTCGACCCGGCCGCCCACCGGGCAGCGGAAACCCCGCGGGGGCACGGTCAGCGAGATCAGGTAGTCGTCGATCGGGACCGTGCTGCACTCGTCCTTGCCGTAGATGCGGTGACCCCAGCCCTCGTACGTCATCAGTCGCGCCTTGGGACCGAGCTGACGGGCCGCGTCGGCGGACCAGGAGTACGGGGTGGACGGGTCGTGCAGGGAGGTGCCCAGCAGGATCGGCGCGCTGCCCGTGTACCGCAGCCGGTGCTGCGGGTTGGTGGTGGGGTGGTTCAGGCAGACGGGCAGGTCCTCCATGGGCATCGGGTTGAAGCGCATGTCCGGGGCGCGGCGGTTGGAGCTGCGCAGCAGCGCGGCGTACTCGCGGTAGTCGCGCACCGGCAGCCGGTAGTCCTGGCAGAGGATCGCGGTGGGGAGCTGGGCGACGTCACCCGAGACGGGCCCGCGGCCGGGCAGCGGAGGCACCCACGCCGGCGGCTCCCCGCCGTCGAGGGCGCGCAGCAGCTCGCTCAGGAGCTGCCAGGCGGGCCCCTCGGTGCCCAGCACGCCCTGCCACAGCACCTGGATCTCGGTCATCGGACGGTCGGTGACGCCCGGGTAGTACAGCGTGCCACTGCGTGCCTTGGCCAGGATCCTCTCCCACACGGCCCGGACGTCCTTGCCGTGCAGGGCGCAGGCGGTGTCCTGGGCGCACCAGCCGGCGAACTCGTCGAAGGCGTCCTCGACGGCCGCCGCCTCGGAGTCGAGGAAGGCCTTCACGCCGAGGCTGTGGTCCATGTTGCTGTCCAGGGCCATGGCCCGGATCCGGTTCGGGAACAGCTCGGCGTACATCTGGCCGATCAGCGTGCCGTAGGAGATCCCGTAGTAGGTGAGCTTCTCCTCGCCCAGCGCGGCGCGCAGGGCGTCCACGTCGCGCGCGACGTCGACCGAGTCCACGTGGTCGTACAGCGGTCCGGTACGGGCCCGGCAGTCGGCGCGCAGCCGCTTGGCGTAGGCGCTCCACCGGACGAAGTCGGCCTGGCTCTTCATGACGGCGTACGGCATCTGGTTGTACACCGACGCCGAGCAGATGACGGGGTGGCTGCGGCCGACGCCGCGCGGGTCGAAGCCGACGATGTCGAAGTGCTTCTGCAGTTCCTCGGTGAAGAAGCCGGGCGCGCCGTAGGCGGCCTCCACGCCCGAACCGCCGGGGCCGCCGGGGTTGATCACCAGGGATCCGACGCGGGCCGCGGGGTCGGTGGCCTTGCGGCGGGCGACGGCCAGGTCGACGGTGGGCCCGTTCGGACGCGACCAGTCGATCGGCACCGTCAGCTTGCCGCACTCGGCGGACGGCTCCTCCTCGCAGGGCGCCCAGGCGATGCGGCCCTTCCCGGGCGCGGGAGTCCGGCTCGCGCTCGGGCTCGGACTCGGGCTCGCGCTGGGGCTCCGGCTCGCCGAGGGCGTCGGGGTGGTCGTCGGGGTCGGTGTCGCCGTGGCTCCCTCTCCAGAGCCCGCCGCGGCGGCCGACGAGACGGGTAACAGCGTCGCCATCGCCACGAAGGCGGCGGCGAGCAGAGAGGATCTTCCTCGCACAGTGCTCCAATCGACGACCACGGCAGATCAGGGGCAGCACGATACAACGGCGGCAGCGCGAAGATCATGACAACGGCGGTGAAGATCCCCCATGTCAGGAACGTCTTGCTCGACCACGGCACCAGGCGTCGGCGGCGGCCATGAAGCGGAAGAGCCTGTGGTGGGCGAGCCACGTGCCGCCGGCCACGAGGAAGGCCGGCCGGTCGCGCCGGATGAGGTCGTACGACACGGACTCCTGCGATCTCCCCGAACGGCCGGGCGCACCCGGCCACGGCGACGGTTCCGGCACCAAGGATCGGCGCGGGCAACGGCGGCGTTTTCTGCGGTGTCGTCGCGCATGCCGGGGAAACAAGCGGACCGCCCGGATGGCGCTGTTTGCCGTGAGTGGTCAATGCGAGTCAGACATCCTCGCTAGGGTGCTGATGATCCATCCGCCGTCACAGGAGTGCCATGCCGCGAGCCGAACCCCTCCGGGAGGGCGACCCCGCGGCCGTGGGCCCCTACCGGCTCCTCGGCCGTCTGGGCGCGGGCGGGCAGGGCGTCGTCTATCTCGCGTCGGCGCCCGACGGCAGGCCGGTCGCGGTCAAGGTCCTGCGGGAAGGGCAGGCCGGCGGGCGCTTCCTCGAGGAGATCGACGCCGCCCGCCGGGTGGAGCCGTTCTGCGTCGCGCAGGTGCTCGACGCCTCGCCCGGGGACCGGCCGTACATCGTGACCGAGTACGTCGAAGGGCCCTCGCTCCAGCAGGCTGGCCGCCACGCCGGCGCCGACCTGCAACGGCTCGCGGTCGCGACCGCGACCGCGCTGGCGGCCATCCACCAGGCGGGCATCGTCCACCGCGACTTCAAACCCGCCAACGTGCTGCTGGGACACGGCGGCCCCCGGGTGATCGACTTCGGGATCGCCCGGTCCGCCGAAGCGGGGGCGGCCGGGGCCGGCGGCATCGTGGGGACCCCCGCCTACATGGCGCCCGAGCAGCTCGCCGGGGCGCCGGTCGGGCCCGCCGCCGACGTGTTCGCCTGGGGTTCGGCGATGGGGTTCGCCGCGACCGGGTCGCCGCCGTTCGGCGAGGACACGCTCCCCGCCGTGATCAACCGGATCCTGCACAACGAGCCGCAGCTCGGCGAGCTGCCGCAGCCGTTACGCGCGATCGTGCTCGAGTGCCTGGCCAAGGATCCCGCGCGCCGCCCGTCCATGGAGCAGGTGCTGCTGCGCCTGCTGGGCGGCCGGGCGGTCGCCGCCGCCGGTCCCGGGCATGCAGCGGCACGCCCGGCGGCGGATCCCGGCGACGGCGGGCCGGGATCGGCTCTCGGGAGGCCGGGGCGCCGGGTAAGCAAGGGGCGGTGGGTCGCCGGGGCCGCCGCGGTGGCGCTGGCGGTGGCGGGCGGCGTCGTCTGGGCCGCCATGAACGGCTGGGTCATCGAGCGGCGGCGCCCGCCCGCGGAGGCGCTCGCGCTCTCCACCGGCACGACACCGGCTCCGACAGCGACCCCCGGGCACGCGAAACGGACGGGCAAGCCGTCCACTCCCCGGCCGGGTCGCAAGTCCACGTCGGCAGCGGCACGGCGGCCGACCCTCGAACCGTCCAGGCAGCCGACGCGCAAGGCCACCTCGACGGCTTCCACGGGGAGACCCACCCGGTCCGCCGGGCCGAGCGGCGGCGGGTCGTTCAGGGTCCTGTCGATCCGCGCCCAGAGCCCCGGGACGGACACCGCCCGCGGCTGCCACATCAACGACACCAACACCTTCGGCGTCGTGGAGGGGACCAGGTTGGCCACCACGTTCCGCTACGAATGGGTCCTCGACGGCCAGGTCAAGGAGCGTTCGGAGGCACCCATCGCGGAGTCCCACACCTTTCAGCTCGTCGGCCCGCTCGTCAAGACCGAAGGGCCGCACACCGTCATCCTGCGCGTGACCGGGCCCACCACCTCGTCGAAGACGCTCAGGTTCACCATCTGCCCGGACGACGACCAGTGACGGCCCCGCCGCTCCAGCCCGACGACCCGGCCGCCGTCGGCCCCTACCGCCTGCTCGGACGGCTCGGGGCGGGCGGACAGGGCGTGGTCTACCTGGCCCAGGCGCCCGACGGGCGGCGGGTCGCCGTCAAGGTCCTGCAGGACGGGCTGACGGGCGACCACCGCTTCGCCAAGGAGATCGACGCCGCCCGCCGGGTGGAGCCGTTCTGCGTCGCGCAGGTTCTCGACGCGTCGCTGGGCGGCCGGCCGTACATCGTGACGGAGTACGTCGAAGGACCCACGCTCCGGCAGGCGGGCCGCCACGCCGGCGCCGACCTGCAACGGCTCGCGGTCGCGACCGCGACCGCGCTGGCCGCCATCCACCGCGCCGGGGTGGTGCACCGTGACTTCAAGCCGGCCAACGTCCTGCTCGGGCGCGACGGCCCGCGCGTCATCGACTTCGGCATCGCGCGGACGGCCGGACAGTCGCTGACCGTGACGAGCAGCGTCGTGGGCACGCCCGCCTACATGGCTCCGGAACAGCTCGCCGGAGCGCCGGTCGGTCCGGAGGCGGACGTCTTCGCCTGGGCGTCGGTGATCGTGTTCGCCGCGACCGGGTCGCCGCCGTTCGGCGACGACTCGCTGCCCGCGGTGATCCGCCGCATCCTGCATGACGAGCCGTTCCTGGGCGACCTCCCCGCGCCGCTGCGCCCGGTCGTGCTCGCGTGCCTGGCCAAGGACCCGTCCGCCCGGCCCGCCATGCAGGACGTGCTGCTCTGGCTCATCGGGTCCCGGCCCGCCCCTCCCGCGAGCCCGGCGCCGGGACCTCACCCTCGCCCGCACCCGGCGGCGGCAGGCCACGCCGACGCGCAGCTCGCAGCGGGAGGCCACCCTCCCCCGCACCTCACGGCCGGAGGCCACCCTCCCCCGCAGCTGACGGCCGGAGGCTACGCTCCTGCGCCCCTCGCGGCCGGACGTCATGACGGTGCGGCGACCCGTGGCGTGAACCGCCGGCCCGGCAGGGCGATCCTGGCGGGCGCCGGGGCGCTGGCGGTGTCCGCTGCCCTGGTGGCCGGGGCGATCATCTGGATGCCCGCTCCGGCGACGACCGCGTCCCCGGCCCGCCCGTCCGGCGCCACGGCGTCCGTGAACGCCACGACCGGCACGAAGACCCCGACCGCCACGGCCGGGACGAAGGACGGGACGGCCACGACGACCGGCTCCACCCCGGCCGTCCGCCCCAAGACCACGCCCACCGGACGGAAGCCGACCCCCAGGCCGACCTCCAGGACCCCGAAGCCGACCACCGCCAAGCCCACCACCGCTGAACCGACCACCCCCGCGCCGACGGCCTCCCGACAGCGGGCCACTCCCACGAGGAGCGCGACCGCGGCCGCGAGCGGCGGCGTCCGCCTGGTGTCCCTGACGCTGGACGGCCTGAAGACGGAGAAGGGCTGCTGGTCCCCGAGTCTCTTCCCGGTCGCCGTGCTCCAGGGGCCGTCCGGGAAACTGACCGAGTACGGCTACCGGTGGATCGTGGACGGCCAGGACGAGGGCTGGAAGACGGACTGGGTGAAAGGGACGGCCAAGAACCAGCGCAACCCGTTCGGCGCGTTCGAGCCGGGCAGGCACACCGTCGTCTTCCGCCTGCTCACCCCTACGAAGGCCGCCAAGAGCACCAGCTTCACCGTGTGCGAGCGGTACTCCTGAAGTCGGAGGCCCGTGCCCGTCTCAGCCGTCCGCCCCGACGCGACGACGGTGGTCACACGTTGCCCAGCACACGGGTCACCTTGATCTCCAGCACCACGCGCGACGGGTTGGGGCGGGGCGGCTTGTAGCGGGCGGCGTAGCGCCGTTCGGCGTCGGCCACCTCCTCCGCCCCGGTACGCAGCACCGCCCTGCCCTCCAGCGTGGACCAGCGGCGGCCGTCCACCTGGCAGAGCGACACCGACGCGCCCTCCTCACCGACGAGCCGCGCCTTGACCGAGGCGCCCGAGGTGATCACCCGGGCGACACCGGTCCGCAGGTCGAGCGTCGCACCCACCGGGACGACGTGCGGCGGGCCGCCGGGACGGGCGGTGGAGAGCGTGCACAGATGCCGCTCCTGCCAGAAGGCGGCGAAGGCGTCGCCCTGCTCGACGAGATCCACTGCCCTCCTTTGCGGCTTTTGCGGCGAATGACGCTTCAGAGAGGCACATCGTATATCTGGCCGCTATCTGGCCGTCTTGCACCCCGCCGCGCAGGGACGGCGTACCGCACCGGTGCCCGTGCCCCCACCACGGGCACCGTCTGGACGCGCATGACCTCACCACCGGCCGCCGGATGACCGAGCGCGGCCCCACCGCGGACCACATGCTCGCCATGCTCGACACCCACCGCTTCTTCGCCGGTCTGGGCACTTCCCGGTCCGCCAGCCGACAGACCCCCGCAACGGAGCCGGTGGCGGAAGGCGGCGACCAGGTCAGAGAACTGCGGGCCGTACGGCGAGCTCCAGGTCCGCCGCGTTGGCCAGGGCGTCAGAGAGGCGCTCCCGTTGTGAGTCGTCCAGGGGCGTGGCCGCGACGCGGGCCAGCAGGCGCTCGGCCGTGTCGAGGTCGCCGAGCCGGACCGCCAGTTCGGCCCGGTAGACGAGGGCCTCGACCAGGGTGGTGACCGGGGTGGCGTCGTCGGCCCCGGCGAGCTTGCCGTCCAGGATCTTCGCGGCCTGACGGGTGTCGCCCCTGGCCTCCCCTTGGACGATGGCGTTCTCCAGCGCCCGCGCCAACGGCCCGCTCGCCGCGTCGCCGGAGTCCGCGGGGGCGGGTTCGGCCTTGGAGCGGAAGATGCGGATCCAGTTGCCGCCCGGGTCCACGACGGTGAACCCCGCGACGTCGCCGGTGTTCTTCCGCTTCCGCGGCCGGGTGATGCGCGGGATGCCGGTGAGCAGCAGCTTTCCGTGGGCGGCCCGCATGCTCGCGGCGAAGTCCTCGAACAGGCCCGCGGTGTCGTCCACGGCGACGATGCAGGAGCCGTACGACTGCTCCGGGTCGAAGCCGGCGATGCCGGCGAAGTGCAGTTCGATGCCGTCGCGCCGGAGAGCGAGGTACGGGTTCGGGCGGGTCTGACGGTGGGTCGTGTCGAAGCCGAGCATGCCGTAGAACGCGGCCACCTCGTCGATGTCCCGGCACGGGAGGATCGGGATGACGGTCTCGTGCATCAGCACCGCCCGCCGAGCTCTTGCGTGTACATCATAAACACATCATAGAGCTGCGATCAGGGGAGTAAGCGCGCTCCCGTTCGGGGCAAAGCGCCTTGCGTTACGAAATCCGTGACAAAAAGTGAACATGTGCGCGGTGCCGCTATAAATCACAAACCCGGGCTATCATCGCCATATGGCGATGAATACCGACGACGGCGGCCGGTGTGTCAGTGCGGAGATCGCGGCCGGGGTCTTGCCCGCGGCGGCGCTGTTCCACTCTCTTGCCGACGAGACCCGGCTGCGGATCGTGCGGCGGCTGGCCCGTGGCGAGGCCCGCGTGGTGGACCTCACCACCCAACTCGGCCTCGCCCAGTCCACGGTCTCCAAGCACCTGGCTTGCCTGCGCGACTGCGGCCTGATCGACTACCGCGCCGAGGGACGCCAGTCGTTCTACTCCCTCACGCGTCCGGAGTTGCTGGACATGCTCGCCTCGGCCGAGCAGTTGCTGGCCGCCACCGGGCACACGGTCGCTCTGCGCCCCGTCCACGTGCTCACTGGCGACAGAGCCGAGCCGGCGCCCGCCGGGGAGATGGCGTCTGGTGGGAAGGCCGTGCACCGTGCCAGGCGGGAAGGCGGTGTCCGGCGGGGACGCGGCGCGAAGAAGGCGGTGTCCGGCGGGGACCGCGGCGAGTTGCTGACCAGCGGGGCGCCGCTCGACGGTGGGGAGCCGCTGGCCCCTGGAGAGCCGCTCACCACTGGGGAGCCGCTCGCCGCTGGGGAGTCGCTGGCCGACAAGCAGCCCCCGGTCGGTGGGGAGCCGGTGTCATGAGCGCCTCGGACCTGCCCGGCATCACTCTCGGCCCCGCCCCGGCCCGGCGGGCCGCGCTGCGCCGCCGGATCCGGCTGCTGGTGGCGGCGACCATCACCTACAACGTGATCGAGGCCGTGGTGGCCCTCACCGCCGGCGCGGCCGCCTCGTCCGCCGCGCTGATCGGTTTCGGGCTCGACTCCGTCGTCGAGGTGGCCTCGGCAGCCGCGGTGGCCTGGCAGTTCTCGGCAACCGACCACGAGCGCCGGGAGCGCGCGGCATTGCGCGTCATCGCCCTGTCGTTCTTCGCTCTGGCCGCGTACGTGACCTTCGACGCCGTCCGCGCCCTGCTCGGCGCCGCCACGGTCGAGCACTCCACGCCCGGCCTCATCCTGGCCGCGTTCTCGCTGGTCGTCATGCCGTTCCTGTCATACGCGCAGCGTCGCGCCGGCCGCGAGCTCGGCTCCGCCTCGGCGGTGGCCGACTCCAAGCAGACCCTGCTGTGCACGTATCTGTCCGCCGTGCTGCTGGCGGGGTTGGCGCTCAACAGCCTCTTCGGCCTGAGCTGGGCTGATCCCGTCGCCGCGCTGGTCATCGCCGCGGTGGCGGTGAAGGAGGGACGCGACAGCTGGCGCGGCGACGCCTGCTGCGCCACCTGCCCCGCCACGGAGACCTGACAGCCACCGGCACCGGCACCGGCACTGGTCCCGGGTCGGCCGAGGGGGCCGCCGACGCGGGCGAGCGCTGGCGCGGACGGGCACGGCGGGCGCGGACCGGCGGGGGCGGGCGCGGGCGGACACGGACGGGCACAGCGGGCGCGGACGGGCACAGCGGCGCGGACGGGCACAGCGGCGCGGACGGGCGGCGTGGATCGTCCGGATCAGGACGACCGGTCTCGCGTGGCCGCCGGCGCCGGCGTTCCCAGGACGATCAACGGCCGGCCTCCCTGACACGGGATCCAGGGGTGAGATCTGGACGCCGAGCACCAGGCGAGTCCATCGGATGTCGGCTAGGCAGCCCACCCCGGTGTCGGCGGGCGGCGCACCGGCGCTGATCACCGTTCTCCTGGCGAGCGGTCCGAGGCCGAAGGGGCGACTCCCGCCGGCATGAACCACAGGGCCGTCATGCGGGCGTGGGCGTAGTTGGCGGGTTCGCCCGCAGGGAGGCGCCGGCCGAGGCCGGGGAGACGGCCTCCCGGCGGGAGGCCGCCGACACCACCGAGGCCGCCGACGCCACCGAGGCGGCCCGTCCGGAAACGGCGTCGCCGGCGGCCATGCCATTTCCGGACGGGCCCCGCACCCGTACCGGGCCGACCTCGCTACCCGCTCACGCTCACGCCCACGCCCACGCCGGATCGACGCCTGGCTATCACGACCACGTTCTGCGACAACAAGGTCAGGCCGAGCATGAAGATGACGCTCGCGCTCGTCGACAGCGCGGTGGCGGCGTGGCCGGCGCCGTAGCCCCCGAGGAGGAAGCGGAGGCCGATGGACAGGCACCACAGGGCGACGGTCGCCGGCCCGTACCGGTACCACGTCGCGGCGAGCTTGGGGTAGATCTGCACGGTGAACCCGCGGACGACCCCCAGGCCGACCGACACCGCCAGGTCGGCGGCGATGAGCTGGTAGTCGATGCCGTGCAGCTCCACCTCCGGCAGGAGCGGGAGGACCGGCGCGAGACCGGCGGCCAGCAGGATGATCGGCAGCGCCAGCAGCTTGACGGGCCGGAGCTCCCGTCCGCGCGTCCTCGTCACCACGACCACCACGACCACGAACAGGCCGACGAACACCGGCAGCCGCCCGGCGCCGTCCGCGTCTTCGGCCACCGATCCGGCCACCGCCGTTCCGGCCGCGAGTAACGCCGCGAACCCCGCCATCAGGACTTCCCTTCCAGGTGGCCGGCCAGCACCGAGGCCAGCGCCGTACGGAATGCGGCCTCGTGCGCCGGTTCGGCCGGGTCGTGGCCGAGCCCGGTGAGCCAGGACCGCTTCCCGAGCGCGAACCCGTAGGACGCCGACAGCCCGAGCAGCACCACCGCCTCGATCCGGGCGCGGTCCGGCATCCGGTCCGCGGGCAGGACGATGCGGATGCCGGCCTCCATCGCGTCCACGAAACCGGACAATCCCTCCGACACGCTGCCCGGGCCTTCCGCGTGCAGCATCGACCAGGCCCACAGGCGGACGTAGCGCTCGTCGGCCAGCGTCTCGAACAGCACCCGCGTCATGCCCTCGGAGTACGGCACGCCCTGGTCGGCGCGCATGCGTTCGCGCAACCGCTCGCGCTGACGCTCGTTCTCGCGCCGCAGCACGGCCTGGACCAGCGCGTCGTAGGTGCCGAAGTAGTGGGTCACCAGCCCGTGCGTGACGCCGACCGCGTCGGCGACCCGGCGCAGGCCCACGCCGTTCGGCCCGTGCCGGGCGATCAGTTCGGTCGCGGCGTCGAGGATCTCCTCGCGTGACTGCTCGGGGGCCCGCCGTCGGCGCCGTCGTTCGGCCACGTCGCTCCCTTCCAGGACGGGCGAGAGTTGTTGTCCACTCTGCCAACAGTGTTGTTGTCCACTATGCCAACAACGGGCCGCCCTGGCGAGCCGGAACGATCACCGGCCGCGCGGCCCCGTCAGGCGGGCGGCGCGGGAAAGCTCTCGGGTGTGGTCAGGCCGGTGCTCTCCAGCAGCCGCTGGTGGTTGAGCACCGCGGCGTTGGCCTGCTCGGAGAAGCGGCGGACCAGGGTGTTCTGCGTGGTGCCGCGCACGGTGCCGATCAGGGTGAAGATCTTGCCGTGGGCCAGGCGGAGCCACTTGACGTAGGTCACGTCATAGGCGGATCCGGATCTGCCGGTTATGTCGCTCATCCATGTCTGCTGCTCGTCCGTGGGCTTCACCGGCAGCGTGACGTCCAGTTTCGCGGCCAGGTCGCGGACCTGCTCGTCCAGCGTGTGGTGCTGGGCCGCGATCCGCCTGCTGACCTCGCGGACCTTCGCCCTGCTGGCGCGCTGCATCGCGTCCTGGGCCATGGGCATCTCCCACAGGCTCGCCAGCCGGACCTTCTTGATGAGGTCGCGGTCGGTCTCCGACAACGGCCCCCACCTGGTCTCCCGGGTGCCGGCGTCGGCGGCGGCCTCCGCCGCGACCGGGGCGGGGACGGGCGAGCCGGCCGGACCGGTCCCGGCGGCGGGCGGCGCCGTGCCGAGCCCCGCGGCGCCGGAGCGCGGCGTAGGCGTGTACTGGGCGCAGGCGGCCAGCGCGCACAGCGCGACGGCGGCGCAGCTGACGAGGACCCCGCGGCTTCGGCCGAGTCTCATGCGCGTCATCCCTTCCGGGGCCTCGCGGGAGGCCCTGCCGAGTGATGCTGGTCACTCCGGGATACGCCCGCGCCGCAGCCGAGGGTTCAGCGCAGTGTGCAAGATTTGCACGGAGCAATCACGGTACGGCGGCCACCGGACGGGGCCGCGGCGCCGGATCCCCGCGGCGGCTGCTCGTTGCCCGGCCCAACGGCGGCTACTAGTTGTCCGGCTCAACGGCGGCTGCTCGCCGTCCGGCCTCAACGGCGGCTACTCGCCAGCCGGCCCAACGGCGGCTACTTGTTGCCCGGCTCATGGGTGCGGGTGTCGAACCGGGTGTGCCCGTTCGGACACTTCGGGATCTTCTCCCCCTCCTTGACCGAGACCTTCGCGTCACATGTCGCGCAGTGGAAGACGCCCGTCTTCTGGGCCTTCTCCCCGGCGTGAGCCACCATGGCGGCCTCCTTCGGCGAAGTCGTCCCCCGTCTCTACCCGTGCCCGCGCCCTTGGTGATGTCCCACTACATTTCTTGCACAGGGCAAGGATCTGCTACCGTCGGCGACGGTGAGCCGGGAAGTCTGGTCGGCATCGTCGTGTCGCGCCCTTTCGAAGGACAACCGTGAGCCCGAACCCGCCACGCCCGCCGGAGCCGCCCTCCCTTCGGGTCCAGGAGTGGGAGGCCGGCCCCGTGATCGTGCTCACGCTCGGCGGCGCCCTCGTCCAGGCGACGGCGCACGCGCTGGAGCGGCCCCTGGTGCGCGCCCTCGCCCGGCGCGTCCCGCCGCTGGTCGTGGTGGACGCGAACCGGCTGAGCGCCGTCGACGCGGCGGGCGGCGACCTGCTCGCGCACGCGGTGCGGTACGCCGCGCAGGCCGGCGGCCGGCTCGTCGTGGCGGGCGGGGGCGAGCACGTCGAGGCGTACGTCGCCGACGCCATGACGCCCACCCTGGACGAGGCGCTGAGCGAGCTGGCCCGGCCGCCCCGCCGCGGCGACCTCCCCTAGACGGCGGCCCGGCTTCAGAGCTCCTCCAGGAACTGCCTGTCGGCGATGGGCTGCTCGTCCGCCGCCAGGCTGAAGGTGTTGAGGGCCGCCACCATGGCGTCTCGCTGCTCCTGGGTGAGCTGGGCCAGGATCCGCGCCAGGTCGCCGCGGCGGTGCCGGGTCACCCCGTCGAC
Organism: Nonomuraea rhodomycinica; assembly: GCF_013363995.1. Classification (GTDB taxonomy): domain Bacteria; phylum Actinomycetota; class Actinomycetes; order Streptosporangiales; family Streptosporangiaceae; genus Nonomuraea; species Nonomuraea rhodomycinica. Next base: position 925,537 of record NZ_JABWGO010000001.1, read on the forward strand.
CAGGGCTCGTCCCTCCGATGTGAGGGCGATGCGGACCGTGCGCCTGTCGGTGGCGGACCGGCTGCGCCGCACCAGGCGCTTGGCCACCAGCCGGTCGCACATGCGCGAGGCGGTCGACTGGTTCACGTCGAGCGCCTCGGCCAGAGTGGCCAGCCGTTGCGGCCCGCGCGCGGCGATCAGGACCAGGGTGCGGTACTGGGGAAGGGTCACCTCGCCGCCGGCGGCGGCGATGGAGCGCGCCGCCACGGCCACCAGCGCCCGGCTCGCGGTCAGCACCGCCTCCACCACCGGATCGTCCACGGACAGCTGTCCGGCGGCCGAGTCCACGGACAGCCGTCCGGCGGCCGAGTCGCGCACCGTCTCCCCCCATCACCGCACCACCGACGTCACTCCCGCAGCCGGGACGTCACTCCTGCAATCTAGCGGCGGGCCCGCCCGGTCTCGCCCGTCCCCTCGGACGAGCGGCGCCGCCGCCGGACGGGCCGTGCGCTGATCGGCTAGAAGACCATTCTCACCCCGGCCCGCCGGATGGCGACCCACCGCGCCAGCGGGTCCACGCTCCCGCCGGCGTGATGCCCGGCCGCCCGGGCGGCGGGCGGCGCCTCGGCGAGCGACAGGGCGCCGTCCGCCCGAACCGCCGGCGGCGCCTCCGCGAGCGACAGGGCGCCGTCCGTCAGGGCGGGCGGCCGTACGGGTGCCTCCGGCGCGATGCCCGCGACGACGGTGAGCCGGCCGTCGCCGGCGCGGGGCGCGGGCGGCTCCTCGCCGAGCAGGGCGTGCAGGGCCGCCAGGGCGTGGTCCCGGGCGACGGGGCTGTCCTCGGCGAAGGCCCGTTCGCGCGCGTACTCCCTGATCAGGTCGTGGAAGGTGTAGCGGCCGGGCCCGCACTCCTCGATCAGGTGGGCGGCGGCGAGCCGGCCCAGCAGCCGGTCGGCCGCCTCGGCGCCGGCGCCGATCAGCGCGGCGGCCTCCTCGCGGGTGAAGGCCGGCCAGGGCAGCAGGCCCAGCAGCCGGAACAGCCGCCGGGACGGCGGGTCGAGGCGGCGGTAGGACAGGGCGAACGCGCCGCGGACCGCTGCCTGGGGGTCGTCGTGGAGGTCGAGGATGGACAGCCGGGCCCGGGTGAGCCGGCGCGCCTGTCCGGCGATGTCCCTGCCCGGCGCGGCGACGATGGCGGCGGCGGCGATCCGCAGCGCCAGGGGCAGGTACCCGCAGAGCCTGGCGAGCTCCAGCGCGGCGGCGGGTTCGGCCGCTAATCGGCGGCTGCCGAGGATCGCGTCGAAGAGCGAGACCGCCTCGTCGGGCATGAGCATCCCGAGCGGCACCGGGATCGCGCCGTCGCGGGCGACCAGGCCGGTCAGCCGGTCGCGGCTGGTGACGACGGTGACGCAGCGCCGGCCGCCGGGCAGGAGCGGGCGGACCTGGTCGACGCCGCCGGCGTTGTCCAGCACCACCAGCACGCGCCGGTCGGCCAGCAGGCTGCGGTAGGCGGCGCTCGCCTCCTCCACGGTGTCCGGCACCCGTTCCGGCGGCACGCCGAGCGCGCGCAGCAGCCGCCCCAGCGCCTCGATGGGCGGCAGAGGGCGCTCCGGCGAGCAGCCGTGCAGGTTGACGTAGAGCTGGCCGTCGGGGAACAGCGAGCGGACCCGGTGGCCCCAGTGCACGGCCAGGGCGGTCTTGCCGACGCCGCCCGCGCCGGTGACCATGGCGACGGCGGCCGTCTCGCCGCGGACCGCGATCTCGTCGAGCACGCTCAGCTCCTGGTGGCGGCCGGTGAACGGGCCCGCCTCGGGCGGGAGCTGGGCGGGCACGGCCGCGTGCGCCGCGGCCGCCGGGCGCGGGACGCGGGCCATGCGCACGTCACCGCGCAGGATGCGCTGGCGGAGCTGGCGCAACTCGGGCCCCGGGTCCAGGCCCAGCTCCTCGCTGAGGTGCCGCCGGGTGCTTTCGTAACGCTCCAACGCGTCGGCGCGGCGTCCGACCCGGCACAGCGCCACCATGAGCAGGCCCACCAGCCCCTCGCGCAGGGGGTGCGTCGCCACCAGGGCGATCAGCTCGGGGATGAGCACCGCGTCACGTCCGGCGCGGGTCTCGGCGTTGAGGCACTCCTCGGTGACGGCCAGCCGTTCCTCGCTCAGCGTGTCGCGCAGCCGGTCCAGCAGCTCCCCGCCGGTGATGCCGGTCAGCGGCTCACCGCGCCACAGCGCCAGCGCGCTGCGCATCCCGGCCGCCTGGGCCTCGTCCGTCTCCATGGTGCGCGCCCGCGCCACCAGCAGCCGGAACTCGTGCAGATCGACCTGCTCGGCCGCGAGGCCCAGCAGGTAGCCCTGCGGGCCGTGGACGATCGTGACGCCCGCCCGGGCCAGGACCTGCCGGAGCCGCGACACGTAGCCCTGCACCAGGCCCCGCGCGCCGGCCGGCGGCCGTTCCCCCCACAACGCCGCTATCAGCCGCTCCATCGACACCGTGCGTCCGGCGTCGAGGGCGAGCAGCGCCAGCACGGCGCGCTGGCGTGGCGTGCCGAGCGGGATCTCGTGGCGTCCCCGCGACGCCCGGACCGTTCCCAGGAGTCCGATTCTCACGGCCTGCTCCAGACCTGCCAGGTCTGTTTCAGCTGACATATCGCTCTCCGTCTGAAACATCGTTGTAACAGCGCGTGATGCGGGAGATACCGGACGAAGTCCAGCGCGCATCCTGTCCAAAACAAGCTCGCATCCAGTGCTCTCCAACACCATGAACACGATTTCCCCGCATTCGTACCGCAACAGCCTTCGGATTGCGTATCGCGCCGTATGCGGCCATCTCTGGAAAGGGGTAAGCGTGTCCTATCCATTTCGTGACGTGATGGAAGCGTTTTCCGAAACAGCCCGCCTTCATCCGGACCGCCCGGCCGTGACGCGGCATGACCGGACGGTCACGTACGCGGAGCTGGACGCCTGGGTCCGGGCGACGGCGCGCCGGCTGGGCCCGGACCCCGGGGTGGTCGGGGTGCTGACGTCGCGTTCGGCGGGCACCGTCGCCGCGCTGCTCGGCACGCTGGCGGCCGGCGGGGTCTACTGCCCGATCGACCCGGCGTACCCGTGGCCGCGGCGGGAGGCGCTGATGGCGGCGAGCGGCTGCCGCGTGGTGATCGGCGAGCCGGGCTCCGCCGTGCCGCCCGGGGTCGGCCTGACGCCGCTCCCCGGCCCGGCAGGCCTGCTCGACGCGGATGGGCGCGGCGAGGAGCCGGGCGGCAGCGCCGTCGCCGGCCGCGTGGCGGTCTCGCCGGACGACCCCGCGTACATCCTGTTCACCTCCGGCTCCACCGGCGAGCCCCGGCCGGTGGTGACGCCACGGGGCGCGATCTCGGTCGTGACGGCCGGGCTGCGCGAGCTGTTCGGGATCACCCCGGAGGACAGGGTGCTCCAGTTCGCCTCCCTGAACTGGGACACCTGCCTGGAGGAGATCCTGCCCGCGCTGACCTCGGGCGCGACGCTGGTCTTCCACGACCACGCGTACGCGGGGTCGCTCCACCGGATGCTGCGGATGATCGACGCCGAGCGCGTCACGGTCCTGGACCTGCCCACCGCGTTCTGGCACGAGCTGGTCCATCACCTGACGGCCGAGCGCGCCGCCCTGCCGCCGTCGGTGCGGCTGGTCGTCGTCGGCGGGGAGGCGGTCAGTCCGGTACGGCTGGCCGACTGGCGCGCCCTCGGCCTGGACGGCGTCCGCCTGCTCAACACGTACGGGTGCACCGAGACCACGCTCATCACGCACGCCGTCGACCTGCACGGCCCGCACGCCGCGGCCGGCGCGCCGGACGACCGGGTGCCGATCGGCCGGCCCCTCCCCCACGTCGTCGAGCGGATCAGCGAGGAGGGCGAGCTGCTGGTCGGCGGCCCCGCGCTGGCCCTGGGGTACCGGGACCGGCCGGAGGCCACCGCCGAGCGGTTCGTCGAGTTGGACGACCTCACCCCAGGCGGCGACGGGCCGCGCCGGTACTTCCGCACCGGCGACCGGGTCAGCCGGCGCCCGGACGGCGCGCTCGTCCACGAGGGGCGGCTGGACCACCAGCTCAAGGTCCGCGGCGTCCGGGTGGACCCGGGCGAGGTGGAGGCCCAGATCGCCAGCCATCCGCGGGTCGGGGCGGTGGCCGTGGTGGGCGTCCCGGTCGCCGGCCACACGACGCTCGCCGCCTACGTGGTGCCCCGCTCCCCCGCCGGGCCGGCGTCCCCCGCCATGACCGGGTCCCTGGCCAGGGAGGTCCTGGACTACCTGCGCGAGCACGTCCCGGCTCATCTCGTTCCGCACCGGATCACCGTCGTACCCGAGCTCGTCCACACGGCGAGCGGGAAAGTCGACCGCGCCGGATCGCACCGGCGATACCGGTCGGCCGCCGTTTAAGGAGACCCCTTCCATGAATGTCGACGCCGTATCCGCGGTATTCCGCGAAGTTCTGGAAATTTCCGAGATCAACGCTGATTCTGACTTTTTCGTTATGGGCGGGGATTCGCTGCTCGCCACCCGCGTGCTGAGCGCCGTCGCGCGAGCGAGCGGCGTGGAGCTGGAATTCGACGACCTCCTCGACGCGCCCACTCCCGGCGCCCTTTCCAAGAAGATCGCGGGGGCGGCGTGAACGTCGTCGTCGTGGGAGCCGGTCTGGCCGGCCTGACCGCGGCGGCCGAGCTGGTCGCGCGCGGCGCCGAGGTCACCGTGCTGGAGGCGCGGGAACGGGTGGGCGGCCGGACGCGCGGCCTGGAGGTCGAGCCGGGCGGCTGGGTGGACGCGGGCGCCGCGTACCTGGGCGAGCGGCACACCGCGCTCACCGCCCTGCTCGCCGAGCTGGACCTGAAGACGACGCCGGCCACCGTGGCGGGAGCCAGCCGGTTCGCCCTCCGCGACGCCGGCCGCACCCGGCCCGGCCGGTTCCCGCCGCTGTCCGCGGTGGCGCTGGGCGAGATGTTCGACGCGCTGGAGGAGGTCACCCGGCTCGTCCGGCCGGACGCCCCCTGGCTGACGGAGGACGCCGCCCGGCTCGACGGCGTGACCGTGGAGCGGTGGGCGGCCGAGCGCCTGCGCCACCCGGACGCGCGGCTGTTCCTCCCGCTGTTCCTCGGCGAGATGATGGCCGCCGACCCGGCCCGCGTGTCGGTCCTGCACATGGCCTTCTACCTGCGCTCGGGCGGCGGGATCCGCTACCTCAACGCGTTCGAGGGAGGCGCGCAGGAGTGGCGGATCGCCGGCGGCGCGCATCAGCTCTGCGAACGGCTGGCCGCCGGGCTGGGCGAGCGGGTGCGCCTGGGAGAGCCGGTCCTGGCGCTCCACCAGGACGCCGGCGGCGTCACCGCCGTCACCCCGCGCGGCCGGGTGCGGGGCGCCCACGCCGTGGTGGCGGTCCCCCCGGTGCTCGCCGACGCGATCGACCACCGGCCCGGGCCGCCCGCGCCCCGCTCCACCCCGGTGACCGGCCCGGGCTGCGCGGTGAAGGTGCACCTGGTCTACCCGTCGCCGCTCTGGCGGGGGCTGGGCCTGTCCGGCTGGTCGGTCAGCGCCGAGGGTCCCCTGCTGTCCACCGTGGACGACTCGCCCGCCGGCGGGCGGGCGGGCGTGCTCACCGGCTTCGTCACCGGCGCCGAGGCCGTCCGTTACGCCGCGCTGCCCGCCTCCGGGCAGCGCGAACTGGCGGTGGCGCAGGCCGCGCGGCTGTTCCCCGAACTGCCGCCGCCGACCGCGTTCCACCTCACCGACTGGGTCCACGAGCCGTACAGCCGGGGCTGCTACGCGGCCCTGTTCGGCCCGGGCGACTGGCTGCGCCTCGGCCCCGGGCTGACCGCGCCGCACGGGCGCGTGCACTGGGCCGGCACCGAGACCAGCACCGAGTTCTTCGGCCTCATGGAAGGCGCCATCCGGTCAGGTCACCGCGTGGCCGCAGAGATCACCTGGAGGGAAACACCATGACCTCGATCGCCCCCCTGCCCGTCCGCCGGCGGTTCATGACCGAGCCCGGCCTGGGCGCGGGCAACTTCCTCGATCACGCTCTGGAGGGCAACCCCCACCGGGACGTGCCCTTCGTCCACACCCACCGCACCGACCACCGCGGCCGGGTCGTGCTGCGCGGCCACAGCCTGCTGGACCTGGCCCGGATGCGCGACGGCTACGCCCGCTGGTACCACGCCAACGGCGTGCGGCCGGGCGACCCGGTCGGGATCGTCGTGGCCGAGGGCCTGGAGCCGCTGATCCACTTCCTGGCGCTCACCGCGCTCGGCGCCGTGCCCGCGATGGTCAACGACGCGATGCGGCCGGACGTCATGGTCCGCTACCTCAACCACGTGGGCGTGGTGGGCGTCGTCGCCGACGACACCACCCGGCTCCAGCTCGCCTACCGCGACGACCCCCAGAACCGGCCGCGGTTCGTCGCGCTCGCCTCCGAGGTCCGCGCCTTCGACGCCGCCTCGGGCACGCTGCCGGATTCCTATCCCCACCGGCACGAGCCGGACGACATCGTGGGGCTGATCCACTCCTCCGGCACCACCGGGGTGCCCAAGTCGACGACGATCGGCCACCGGTCCTTCTGGGACGGCAAGCAGGCCAGGATGGAGCGCTTCCCGGCGGAGCCGTACGACCGGCTCATGTCGCTCATGCCGCACACGCACGCGGGCGGCCTGAGCTACTTCCTCACCGCGGTGCTGCTCGGCCTGCCGACCGTGGTCATGTCGGACTGGCGGCGCGCCGTGGTGGAGCCGGTGATGGAGGCGTTCCAGCCCACCATGGTCGCCTCGTTCCCGCGCACGTTCGTCGAGCTGGCCACCGGCGAGCCGCCGGTCGAGGGCGCGGCCCGGGTGCACTCCTGGTTCAACACCGGCGACGCCGCCCACTACGGGCACATCCGGCGCCTGGTGCAGCTCGGCGAGCGTCCGGCCGGGCTGATCAAGCCGTGGCTGCTGCCCGCCGGCGCCTCGGCCGACGGGCCGCTGCCGGGCTCGCAGTTCATCGACGGGCTGGGCTCGTCCGAGATGGGCATGGCGCTGTTCGGCATGGTGTTCACGCCCGAGACGCCGCGCGACGACCGCTGCGTGGGCAGGGCGCAGGAGGCCGTCATCAGGGCCGCGGTGCTGGACGAGAACGGCGAGGAGGTGCCCGACGGCACCGTCGGGCTGCTGGGGGTGATCACCCCCTCCCGCACCCCGGGCTACTGGAACGACCGGCGCCTGACCGAGAGCTTCGAGCTCAACGGCTTCTGGCTGACCGGCGATGTGGCCCGCCGGGACGCCGAGGGCAGGTTCTACCACCTCGACCGCACCGTGGACGTCATCGACACCCTGGCCGGGCCGGTCTACAGCCTGCCCCTGGAGGAGGTCCTCATCGCCGACTGCGCGGACCTGGTGCAGGACTGCTCGGTCGTCGGCGTGCCGGGGCCGCCGGGCGAGGGACAGCGGCCGATCGCCGTGGTGCGGCCGCAGGCGCAGGCCGCGGACGCCACCGCCGAGGAGGTGCGGGACCGGGCCAACAAGGCGCTGGCCGAGGCGGGCCTGGCCACGCTGGCCGCGGTGGTCATCGCCAGGACGGGCGAGGACTACCCGCTCGGCCCCACCGGCAAGGTGCTCAAGCGCGAGCTCCGCACCCGGCACGCGGCGCTGTTCGCCGCATGAGCCACCCGATGCCTGCCGGCGCCGCCGGCCCGCCCCGCGAGGCCGGCGACCCGCTCCACGAGGCCGGCGGCCGGCTCCAGGGCGCCGCCGTCCCGCTCTACAGGTACGCGCGCCGCCCCCTCGTGGAGCCGGACTGGCGGCGGCTGCCGGGCTGGCGCGGCGTCACCGAGACGCAGTGGCGCGACGCCCAGTGGCAGCGCGCCCACTGCGTGAAGAACGCCGGCCAGCTCCGCGCGGTGGCCGGCGACCTGCTCCAGGACTCCTTCTACGCCGACCTCCAGGCCGACGCGGAGCGCTTCGCGACCATGTCCATGCTGGTCACGCCGCAACTGCTGAACGTGATGGCGCCCGGCGCGCCGACGCGGCCGGCCGCCTTCACCGAGGCGTTCCTGGCCGACCCGGTCCGCCGGTACCTGCTGCCGGTGGCCTCGGACCGGCACCCCGAGTGGCCCAGCCATCCGCGGGCGCGGCGCGACTCCCTGCACGAGGCCGAGATGTGGGCGGTGGAGGGGCTGACCCACCGGTACCCGACCAAGGTGCTGGCCGAGCTGCTGTCCACCTGCCCGCAGTACTGCGGGCACTGCACCCGGATGGACCTGGTCGGCTCCTCCACCCCGCAGGTCACCAAGGCGCGGCTGACGCTCAAGCCGGTGGACCGGGAGGAGCTGATGCTGGACTACCTCAAGCGCACCCCGCAGGTGCGCGACGTGGTGGTCTCCGGCGGCGACGTGGCGAACGTGCCCTGGCCGCGGCTGGAGTCGTTCCTGCTGCGCCTGCTGGACCTGGAGTCGGTGCGCGACGTCCGGCTGGCCACCAAGGCGCTGGTCGGGCTGCCGCAGCACTGGCTCCAGCCGCGCGTCGTGGAGGGGATGGGCCGGGTGGCCCGGCTCGCCCGCCGCCGCGGCGTGAACCTCGCCGTGCACACCCACGCCAACCACGCCCAGTCGGTGACGCCGCTGGTGGCCGAGGCGTCCCGGGCGCTGTTCGAGGCGGGGGTGCGGGACGTGCGCAACCAGGGCGTGCTGCTGCGGGGAGTGAACACGACCGCGGCCGACCTGCTCGACCTGTGCTTCGCCCTGCAGGGGGAGGCCGGCATCCTGCCGTACTACTTCTACCTCTGCGACATGATCCCCAACGCCGAGCACTGGCGGATCCCGCTCCACCAGGGCCAGCGCCTCCAGGAAGCGATCATGGGCTACCTGCCGGGGTACGCGACGCCGCGCGTCGTGTGCGACGTGCCGTACGTCGGCAAGCGATGGGTGCACCAGGTGACCGGCTACGACCGCGCGCGCGGCATCTCCTACTGGACCGTCAACCACGGCATCGGCCTGGGCGAGCCGCCCGGCCCCGGGCGTCGCTTCCCCTTCTACGACCCGATCGACACGCTGCCCGAGCCCGGCCGCCTCTGGTGGAAAGGACAACGATGAGCTCGCTGCGCCGCATGTGCTGGATCTTCCCCGACCGGGAGTCCACGCGGGCCCAGGCGATGTGGCACCCCTTCTTCTGGGACCTGTACGCCGACGTGGCCGCGGAGCTCGGCCTGACCTGGTGCCGGCACGCGCCCGACGCGGTGACGGTCGACGGCCTCGACACCGGCAAGCCGCGCGTCTACGTGGATCAGGAGCGGGTCACGCCCGAGGACACGCTGTTCATCACCGCCCTGTACTCCCTGCCGTACCAGTCGATGGACGTCTTCAACCAGTACGCGCTCTACGCCGTGCTGGAGCAGGCCGGCTTCTACCTGCCGTTCCCGGCGTGGCTGTCGCCCATCGCCAACGACAAGCTGGCCACGGTGCTGTTCCTGCGCGACTCCCCCGTGCCGCCCGTCCCCACCGTGCGGATCGGCACCGGCCGGGACACCGGCAAGTACCTGTACGAGGCGGCGCTGGGCGAGCTGACGTACCCCGTCATCGTCAAACCGTCCGGGTGGTGCGGCGGGGGCGGGGTGAACCTGGCGCGCGACGCCGAGGAGATTCGCGGCCTGGCCAGCCTGGCGCAGGGCGGCGACACCGCGCTGGTCGTCCAGCCCTACCTGGGTGACGGCACGGTCGACTACCGCGTCTACGTCGTGGACGGCGAGCCGTACGCCGTCATGAAACGGATCCCGCAGCCCGGCTCGCCGGTCGCCAACGCCAGCAGGGGCGGCGCGATGGAGTTCCCGGAGGTCCCGGCCGAGCTGGCCGCGGCCACCGCGTACTTCGCCGACCGGCTGCCCATCCCGTTCTTCTGCGTCGACTTCCTCTTCGACGGCGAGCGGTTCTGGTTCTCGGAGCTGGAGCCCGACGGCGTGATCGCGCCCGACTGGGGCGATCCCGCCCGCACCCTCCAGCGCGACGTCACCCGCGCCCGCTGGAGCGCCTACCGCGACGCCCACACCCGATGGCTGGAGAGATCATGACCGACTTCTCGCTGTCCCACGACCCCGACCTGCGCGTCGCGCAGCGCGCGCTGGAGCGCCTGAAGACCGTCCCCGCGCTCGCCCTCCGCTACGCCGCCCACGACAAGATCCTCTCGCTGCGGGACCTGGCGGCGCTGCCCACGCTGGTCAAGGACGACCTGAACGTGGCGCTGGCGCACCTGAACCCCAGGGCCGAGCGCGGCGCCACCTGGCTGTTCCAGAGCGGCGGCAGCACCGGCGCGCCCAAGGTGGGCCATGCACCCACCGGCTTCTACATGGCCGGCGTGCACGCCCAGTGGCGGCCGCTGGACCGCGACGACGTCTTCGTCAACGGCTGGGGCGCCGGGCGCATGTGGGGCGCCCACTTCCTGGCCGCCGCGTTCGCCGACCTGTCCGGCTGCCAGGTCATCGCGCTCGGCTCGGTCACCCGGGACGAGTACGGCGACTGGCTGGCGTTCCTCGCGGCCCGGGGCGTGACCGCGTTCGGGGGCACGCCCAGCGTGCTGCGGCTGTGGTTCGCCCACGCCCGCGCCACCGGCGTCCGCCTGCCGAGCCTGCGCAAGGTGCTCTGGCTGGGCGAGGCGTGGCATCCGCAGCTCGACGAGGACCTGGCCGTGGTCGCGCCGGACGCGCGCCGGTGGGGCATGTTCGGCAGCACCGAGACCTGGGTGGCGGGCACGAACACGCCGGACTGCCCGGCCGACGTGTTCCACCCGCTGCCCGAGCAGCTCGTGCACGTGGGCGAGGACGAGCTGCTGGACTTCACCACGCTGAACCCGGACATGCTCAACCCCGTGCTGCGCTACCGCACCGGGGACGCCGGCCGGTTCGTCGCCTGCCCGTGCGGGGCCGGGGGCAGGGCGCTGCGGATCCTCGGCCGCCGCGACTCCGTGGTGCAGGTGCGCGGCCTCGGCCTGCACGTGGACGACATCGTGGCCCAGGCCGAGCGGGAGCCCGGCGTCGCGCGGGCGCAGATCGTCATCACCGAGCAGCGCGGCCGGGTCTCCGCCGTCGAGGTGCTGCTGCTGGCCGGCGGCGACGCGCCTCCCGGCCTGGCGGAGCGGCTGCGGCGCGACCTGATGGCCGCGACCTTCACCCTGAGCACGGCCTTCCAGCACGACCCGGAGTCCTTCCGCGTGCGGGTCGTCGACGCGCTGGTCAGCAACGAGCGCACCGGCAAGACCGCGAGCTTCGTGGTCAGGGAGGCGGAGTGAGGCTGTCCCTGGGGCGCGAGTTCGCGCTGTTCTGGTCCGGCCAGACGGTGAGCCTCGTCGGCGACCGGATCACCGTGTTCGTCGTGCCGACGCTGATGATCTTCGCGTTGGACGCCTCGCCGTTCGAGGTGGGCGTGGTCTCCATGGCGCAGTACCTCGGCATCCCCCTGCTCGGGCCGATCGCCGGCGTGCTGGTGGACCGGTGGGACAAACGCGTCACCATGCTGGTCTGCGACCTCGTGCGGCTGGCGGCGATCGCGGCCGTCCCGATCGCCTACTGGGCGGGGGCGCTGACCACGCCGCTGCTGTTCGTCTGCGTGGCGCTGGTCAGCGGGGCGACGATCTTCTTCAACGTCGGCTATCTCGTCGCCGTGCCCGCCACCGTGCCGCAGGACCGGCTCGTCCACGCCTACTCCAGGCTGGAGGGCAGCCGGACGGTGTCGGAGGTGGCCGGGCCGTCGATCGCCGCCGGGCTCTACCACGCGCTCGGCGCGGCGGCGCTGCTCGTCGACGCGGCCACCTACCTGGTCTCGGCCGCCTGCTTCACCTCCATGCGCCCGTGGGGCGCCGCGACGGTCCACCAGGGCTCGGTCCGCTCGCGGCTGGCGCTGGGGTTCCGGCTGAACTGGGCGGATCCGGTGCTGCGCCGGGTGGTCGTCGCCGCCGTGACGCTGAACTCGGGCGGCCCCGTCTTCGTCACCGTCCTGCCCGTCCTGGCCTACCAGGGGCTGGGCGTCCAGGTCGCCGCGTACGGCGCGGCGATGTCGGCGGCGGCCGTGGGAGCCGTGCTGGGCGCCCTCGCGGCGCCCAGGATCGGCGGCCGGCTGGGGCTGGGCCGCACCATGGCGTGGGCGCTGCTGCTGCACTGCCTGGTGGGCCTGGGCGTGCTGGCCGCGCCCGCGCTGCCGCCGCCGCTCGTGATCGGCGTGACGATCGGCTGCTACGGCTTCTTCATGTCCTGCATCAACGTCTGCAGCGCGCCCATCCGCCAGTCGCGGATGCCGGCGGAGAACCAGGGCGTGATGCACGCCGCGTTCCGCACCGCGACCTGGGGCGTGATCCCGCTGGCGGCCCTGGCGGGCGGCTCGGCGGTCACCCTGCTCACACCCGGTCTGGGCGTGCTCGACGCCGCCCGGGTCGTCATGGCGGGCGGGACGCTGCTCGCGGCGCTGTCGTTCCTGCCCGCGCTCGGCATCCAGCCGCTGCTCGACCGGGCGGAGCGGGAGGGCGAGCCGGCGGGGGCGGGGAGCGCCTCATGAGGACGGTGCTGATCACGGGGACGTCGTCGGGCGTGGGGCTGGCCACCGCGGTCGCCGCGGCGCGGGCCGGGTTCGCCACGGTGGCGACCATGCGCGACCCGGGCCGGGCCGGCGAGCTGCTGGAGGCCGCCGGGAAGGCGGGCGTCGAGGTGGACGTCCGGCGGCTCGACGTCACCGACGCCGGGTCGGCCGAGTCCTGCCTGCGCGGCGTGCGGGAGGACTACGGACGGCTGGACGCGCTGGTCAACAACGCGGGCGTGTCCAACTTCGACCCCACGATGGAGATGTCCACCATGGAGGCCCTGCGGGCCAACCTGGAGGTCAACTTCTTCGGGGTGATCGCCGTCAGCCGGCTGGCGATGCCGCTGCTGCGGGCCTCGGGCGGGCGGCTGGTGAGCGTCGGCAGCGTGCACGGCGTCGTGGGGCAGCCGTTCAACGAGGCGTACGCGGCGGCGAAGTTCGCGGTCGAGGGGTTCATGGAGAGCCTGGCACCGGTCGCGGCCTCCCAGGGGGTGCGGGTGTCGGTGGTCGTGCCCGGCTACGTCTCCGACACCCGGTTCGGGATTTTTCCGGACATCAACCGGAAGACCATCCAGGCCGCCTCCGGCCCCTACGCCCGGACCTTCGCCGGCTACATCGACTGGGTGCGCGGCGCGGGCTGGGAGGGGGCCGGCCAGTCCAAGCAGGAGGTGGCCGAGGTGATCGTCGGCGCGCTGACCGCCGAGGACCCGCCCTTCCGCATCGCCACCAGCGCCTGGGTGTCCGGCTACCTGGCCGCCAAGCTCGCCGACGCCGACGGCTCGGCCGTGCGCGCCCTGGCCCGTACCTGGATCGGGGCCGCCGAATGAGCCGCCCCACCGAGGACCCGGCCTGCCGCTCGCTCGGCATCACGCTCGAGGACCTCGGCCCCGGACGGGCCCGGGCCCGCATGCGGATCACCGACGACATGGTCAACCTGCACGGCGTCGCCCACGGCGGCTACGTGTTCCTGCTCGCCGACGCCGCCTTCGCCCACGCCTGCAACAACCGGGGCCCGGTCACCCTCGCGCACAGCGCCCAGGTGACCTTCGTCCGCCCGGCGGCGCCGGGAGAGGACCTGCTGGCCGAGGCCGAGGAGCGGGTCCGCCACGGCAGGCACGGCGTCTACGACGTCACCGTGCGCCGTCCCGGCGGCGAGGTCGTCGCCGAGTTCCGCGGCCAGAGCGTCGCCGTGTCCGGCCGGCCGTAGCGCCGCCTTCCGCAGGCCGTGGAGCCGGATCCGGCCTGAAACTCATCGAGGAGAACCAGATGCCCGCAAGACCACTGCGTGACCTGATCGACTTCGCCCGGCGCAACTCGCCCTTCTACGCCGAGCTCTACCGTGACGTGCCCGAGGGCGTCGCGGACCTCGCCCAGCTGCCGATCATCGACCAGGCGGCCTTCTGGGCGGCCAACACCTGGCCGGACAACCGCCTGCTGACCGGCCCGCTGACCGACGCCGGCGTGTACACCTCCGGCGGCACCACCGGCGCCCCCAAGGTGTCCCCGTGGACCCGCACCGAGCACTTCGACTCCACCTCCGCGTTCGGCGCGGGCATGGTCCGGGCCGGGCTCCGGCCCGGGCACCGGGTGGCGAACCTGTTCTTCGCCGGCCACCTGTACGGCGGCTTCCTCTACATCGAGGCCGCCCTGCACAACGCGCCGGTGGAGAACGTGCGGCTGCCGGTCGCCGGCCACACGCCGGACGAGGACGTCGCCGACCTGATCGCCGGTTTCGGCGTCAACGTGCTGGCCGGCACGCCGATGAAGCTCGGCGGGGTGGCCGAGGCGGTGCTCGCCAGGGAGGTGGACGCGTGCTCGGTCGAGCTGCTGCTGTTCGCCGGCGACCTGCTCTTCGACGACCTGCGCCCGCGCCTGGCCAAGGCCTTCCCGGGCGCGGCGATCGCGTCGCTGGGGTACGCCACGGTGGACGCCGGCCTGGTCGGCGGGCCGGTGCCGGGTGACGACGTGCGGGTGCACGAGGCGTTCCCCGAGCGGACCGTGGTGGAGCTCGTCGACGAGGTGACCGGCGAGCCGGTCACCGGGCCGGGCGTGCGCGGCCGCGTGGTCGTCACGAACCTGTTCCGCACCCTCATGCCGATCATCCGCTACCCGGTGGGCGACCTGGCCGAGTGGGTGGACGCCGGGTGCCGCCGCTTCCGCCTGGTCGGCCGGACCGTCGAGGGCGCCAGGGTGGCCAACGTCGCCATGTCCTACGAGGACGTCCGCGCCGCGCTGGCCGCCGCCGACCCGGGCGGGACGATGACCGGGATGCAGATGGTCGAGCGCCGCTGGGACGGCAAGGACGGGCTCGTGCTGCGCCTGGCCTGCGCCGGGGAGCCGCCCGCCGGGCTGACCGAGCGGCTGGTCGAAGCGGTCCACGCGGCCCGGCCGCTCTACCCGGACTGCGTGGAGCAGGGGTTCGTCCACCCGCTGGTCATCGAGTGGGTACGGCCGTCCGGGCTGGCCACGCACCCGCGCACGGGCAAGCTCGTGCAGGTCGTGGACGAGCGCCCGCACTCCTGAGTCCAGCCCCCTTCAGGACAGTTCGTAGATGAGCAGGGTGCCGTCGCCGCGGCGGGCCAGGGCCCACAGCCGGGTGGTGCCGGGCACGGGGACGACGTCCACGAACCCCGCCCACCCGCCGTCCGCGGACAGCGCCGACCGGGTCCAGCGGCCGTGGCGGAAGTTGAGCACGTACGGCTGCCCGTGGGCGGGGTTGGCGGCGATCCACACGCCGCCGACCCGGTCGGCGCGCACGGTCGGCAGCCACGTGCCGGCCAGCGGCAGGTCCAGCCACCTCCACGCGGCGCCGTCCCAGCGCGCGACCAGGCCGCGGTCGGGCACCGCGCAGGACCCGGACCTCCGGGCGGCGCCCTGCGTGATCAGCCACACGTCGTCGCGGGCGCGGGCCGCCATGCCGTGGAAGCCGCCGGCGGGCGCGGGAGGGCAGCCGGGCGCGGGCGGAAGCGGGGTGGCGGCCCAGCCGGAGCCGTCGCGCCGCGTCACCCTGGCCTGTCCCATGGCCTCGGCCACCGCCCACAGCTCGCCCTCTCCGGAGGCGGCCACGCGCGACAGCTCGTGGTCATGGGAGCCCGGCCCGGGAACCGGGCTCCACGAGCGGCCGTCCCAGTGGCTGAGCCCGGCTTCGGAATAGTCGTCCGGGCCGCCGTACTCGGCGATCCAGACGTCGTCCCTCGCCCCGGCGGCGACGGACCCGCGCGCGAACCGGCCGGGCCACGGACGGTGCACCCACCGGCCGCCGGTCAGCTGGAACGGCCGGTTCCCGGCGAACATCCACAGGTCGTCGCCCGCCGGGGAGGCGGCGAACTCGGCGTCGCCGCCGCTGACGCCCTCCGGCGGCGCGGCACGGCGCCAGGAGGCCCCGTCCCAGTGGAGCATCGTCCACCGGCGGCCGCGGTTCTCCTGGAGCAGGGCCCACGCCTGTCCCTGTCCCGTGACGCCCATCGCGCCGAAGTCCGTGGAGCTCACCTCGCCGGTCGGTCCCTGCAGCGCGTAGGTCAGCCGCCACGTGGCCGGCCGGACCGCGTGCGCGTCCGCTCCGCACACCGCGAGGAGGAGGGCGAGGGCGGCCAGGATCTTCATGACGATCACCTTATGGGCGCCCCGGTGAGGGCGGGGTCGGCCGCGAGGATCCTCCGGTGCAGGTCGCGGACGGCCGGGGTGGGCTCCAGTCCGTGCTCGGCGACCAGCGTCGCCCGCAGCGCGCCGTACACGGCCAGCGCCTCGGCCTGCCGTCCCGACCGGTACAGGCCGAGCATGAGCAGCGCGTGCAGCGACTCGCGCAGCGGGTGGACGCGGGTCAGCTCGCGCAGCCGCGGCAGCGCCGCCGCGGTGGCGCCCAGCTCGATGTCCGCCTCCAGCACGGCTTCGAGGGCCAGCAGCCGGGCCTCCTCCAGCCGGTCGGCGTGGGCCCGCACCACGGGCGTGGCCGGCACGTCGGCGAGCGCGGGACCGCGCCACAGGGCCAGCGCCGCCTCCAGTGACGCCCGCGCCCGCTCCGGCCGGCGCTCGTGCAGCGCGTGCCGCCCGTCGGCCAGCAGCCGCTCGAAGCGGGCGGCGTCGCTCTCCGGGGCGTCGCCGTCCAGCTCGTACGAGCCCGCCCGGGTGCGCAGGACGTCGCCGACCACCTTGCGCAGCCGCCAGACGTAGCCCTGCACGGTCTTGCGGGCGAACGCCGGCTCCGAACCCTGCCACAGCTCCTCGGTGAGCCGCTCCGCCGAGACCGGCCGACCGGCGTTGATCGCCAGGATGGCGAGGACGGCGCGATGCTTGGGCGCGGTGATGGCGACCGGGCCGTCACCGCGCACCACCTGGAGCGGGCCGAGCAGACCGAGACGCACCCGGGCGCCGGACACGGACACGACCATCGACGACCACCTCCAGAACTGGATCGGCGAAAACACCGCTACCGGACAGGTCGAAACGCGATCTAGACTTCCAGGCCGGGCTTGCGCCGATCTTGCGCGGCGAAGCGCCGACGGGCTGGAGAGCTGAAGGGGGTGACGTGGAGTTCCGCGTCCTCGGGACTCTGGAGCTGCGGCTCGACGGCTCGCCGGTGCGGCTGACGGCGCCCAAGCAGCGGGCATTGCTCGCCGTCCTGCTGATCGCCGCCGGACGGCCGGTCCCCGCGCGGCGGCTGGTGGACGAGCTGTGGGGCGGCAGCCCGCCGCGCAGCGTGGACAGCACGCTGCACTCGCTGGTCTCCAGGCTGCGCGCGAAGGGTGTGAGCGCGATCACCAAGGAGCCGGGCGGTTACCGGCTCGGCCTGGAGGGCGCCGCCGTGGACGCCCACGCCTTCGAGCGGCTCGCCGGGCGGGCCCGCGAGTCGGCGGAGAGCGGGACGCCCGGCGAGGCCGCGCGGCACTACCGGGAGGCGCTGGACCTGTGGCGGGCCGCCGCCCTCGTGGACGTGCCGGACTCGCCGGCGGTCGCGGCGGAACGGGCCCGGCTGGAGGCGCTGCGGCTGGCGGTGTGGGAGGAGTACGCCGACGCGCTGGCGGAGGCGGGCCGGCCCGCAGAGGTCGCCGCGCGGCTGGGCGAGGTGCTGGCCGAGCATCCGCTGCGCGAGTCGCTGTGGACGCGCGTGATCGTGGCCCTCGACCGTTCGGGACGGCCCGACGAGGCGCTGGCGGCCTACGACCGGGCACGCCGGGTGCTCGCCGAGGAGCTGGGCCTGGACCCGGGGCCGGAGCTGCGCCACGTCCACGAGCGCATCCTGCGGCGTGGCGAGGAGCGGCCCGCGGCGGCGGCCCCGGGGCTCGGGGACGGCGAGCGCCCCGCGGGGGCGGTGGTGCCGCGGCAGTTGCCGCCCGCCCCGGCCTGCTTCACCGGGCGCGCCACGACGTTCCGGGAGCTGACCGCGCTGACCGAGCCCGGGGCGCCCCGGGTGGCCGTCGTCAGCGGCATGCCGGGCGTCGGCAAGTCGGCGCTGGCGCTGCACTGGGCGCACCGGATGGCCGGGCGGTTCCCCGACGGCCAGCTCTACGCCGACCTGCGGGGGCACCGGCCGCGGGAGGCGGTGACGCCGAGGGAGGCGCTCGACAGGTTCGTCCGCGCCCTGGGCCTGCCCGCCGGGCAGGTGCCAGCCGGGCAGGACGAGCTGGCCGCCGCGTACCGGACCCTGCTCGCGGGCCGGCGCGTGCTCGTCGTGCTGGACGACGCGGCCGGACCGGCGCAGGTGGAGCCGCTGCTGCCGGCGGGAGAGGGCTGCCTGGTGCTGGTGACCAGCCGCGGCCGGCTGTCCGGCCTGGCGCTGCGCCACGCCGTGCGCGCCGTCGGCCTCGACGTCCTGTCCGAGCCGGAGGCGGTCGCGCTGCTGACGGAGGTGATCGGCCCGCGCGCCCGCGCCGAGCCGGGCGCGGTGGCGGAGCTGGCCCGCCAGTGCGGGCGGTTGCCGCTGGCCCTGCGGATCGCCGCCGCCCACCTGGCGGGCAACGCCCACCGGCGGATCTCCGTCTACCTGGACGACCTGGCCGAGCGGGGACGGCTGGCCGCGCTGCGGCTGCGCGACGCGTTCGGCGGCGTGGACGACGACGCCTCCGCCGCGGCCGTGCAGGCCACCTTCGACCTGTCGTACCGGGCGCTCGGCGCGGCCGAACGGACCGCGTTCCGCAGGCTGGGCCTGGCGCCGGGCGGCGGGTTCACCGCCGGGGCGCTGGCCGCGCTGCTCGGCGTGCCGCCCGCCGAGGCCCGCGCCCGGCTGGACGCCCTGCTGGCGGCGAGCCTCGTCCAGGCACGCCCCGGCCGGGCGCGGGCCGAGCGGTACCACCTGCACGACCTCCTCCTCGACTACGCCCGCCACCGGGCCGAGGCGGAGGACGCGGCGCCGGTCAGGGAGCGGGCCGTGGACCGGCTGCTGAGCTGGTACGCCACGATCGGAGACCCGCTCGCCCTGCACGACGACCTGGACAACGTGCTGGCCGTCACCCGCCGCGCCGCCGAGGACGGAGCGGAGGCGGCCTGGCGGCTGCCCGCCGCGCTCGCCCGTACGCTGGCGCTGGCCCACAGCCCGGCTCGGGCCGCCGAGCTGCACGCCCTCGCCGTCACCGCCGCCGGGCGGGCCGGCCGCCCGCGCGAGGCGGCCACGGCCCACAACCATCTGGGAGAGGCGTACGAGCGCCTGGGCCGCTACCCCGAAGCACTCGCCGAGCACAGTGCGGCGCTGGAACTGCACCGGCGGCTGGGCGACCGGCGCGGCACGGGCGCCGCCCTGCGCAGCGTCGGCACCGTCCACTGGCTGCTCGGCCGCTACGACGACGCCCTCGCCCACCTGTACGAGGCCCGCGACGTCATGGAGTCGGCCGGCGACGAGGGCGCTCTGGGGCGGACGTACAACCTCATCGGCATCGTGCTGCGCACCCTGGGCCGCATGGACGAGGCCGTCTCCTGGTACGAGCGCGCCCTGGCCGCCCACCGGCTGGCGGGCGACCGCGACGGCGAGGCCAACGCGCTGAACAACCTGGGCGTGATCCACGCCGAGCGGGGCCGCCACGCCGTGGCCCTCGGCCTGTACCGGCGGGCGCTGGCGCTGCGCCGGGCCGCGGGCAGCCGGCGGGGCGAGGCGCGCGCCCTGAACAACATCGGCCTCATGGAGATCCATCTCGGCCGGCGCGACCGCGCGCTCGGCCACCTCCGGCGCGCGCTCGCCGCGCACCGCGAGACGGGCGACCGCAGGGGCGAGGGCCAGGTGGCCCACGACCTGGGCGGCCTGTACCACCTGCTGGGCCGGGAGGAGGAGGCGCTCGCGCACTACGCCGAGGCGCTGCGCGTCCGTTCCGAGATCGGCGACCGCAGGGGGCTCGCCGAGACCCACCGGGACCTCGGCGAGCTGCACGCTCGCCGCGGCGACGACGTGGCCGCCCGCCACCACGGCGGCGCCGCCGGGCGGATCTTCACCGAGCTGGGGGTGACCGCCTGACCGGCCCATCTGGGAGCGACGCCGAGCCCCCGGCTCGGGAGCTTGCCTCAGCGGGCCGGCTCACGCGCCGACGGGTTCGATGAGGCCGGCCGACAGCAGGCCGGCCACCCCGTGCCGCAGCCCGTCCTCCGCGCCCTGCCCGGCGGCCCGCAGGTAACCCTCGCGCAGCGCCGCCAGGTCCCGGCCGTCGCACAGGGCGTAGATCAGCCAGGCGTGGTCGTTCAGCCAGCGGAACCTGGGCGTGCCGGGCGAGACGGCCACGAGCCGGCGCTGCTCGGGGATCGGGCACACGTGGACGGGGCGCGCCTGCCGGTAGCCGCGCGGCTCCAGCGGCGCCGGCGGCTCGACGGCCGGGACGGCGGCGGGCGGGCCCGCCACGGGGCCGCCCTCGGAGAGGATGCCGGGCGCGAGCGGCGTCACGGCGCCGATGAGCCAGCCGATGAAGTCCCGCCCCTCGGCGGTCAGCATGTCGCCGTGCACCTCGGCCGCCTGGCGCGCCAGGTACGTCACCCGCTCCAGGCTGGTCGTGTAGCCGCCGCGCGCCGCCGCCTCGCTGCCCGGCGTGGCCTGGTCGACGTCCTCCGTCGCGGGCGGTGGCCCGTACTTTGCCCGCAGGCCGGGGCCGGCCTCGGCGGCGGCGGCGCGGAACAGCAGCAGGTGGGCGTAGACGTGCATGGCGAACAGCACGCGCGTCAGCGTCCACGAGCGCGTCCGCCACGGGATCGGGACGAGCCGGTCCGGGTCCGCCACCATGGAGCCGGTGCGCAGGACGTCGAACAGCTTCAGATGCAGGCCCTCGTGGAAGAGCGTCTCGGCGGCCGTCCAGGGGTCGTCCAGCCGGGCCGGCGCCAGGAAGAGCGCCGACGGGAGCGGGTCGCCGCCGGAGACCGAGTTCAGGGTCTCGTCGCCGTCGTCGTAGCGGGCGAACCCGATGAGCGAGACGTGCGGCAGCACGCCCGTGCCCGCGCTGGGCAGCAGCTCGGTGAGCAGGCCGGCACCCCGGCTGAGGGCCGCCAGCAGCGCGGCGTCCGGGACGACCCGGTTGTCCGAGCCGTCCTTGGAGAGCGTCCCGGCGAGCAGTTCCTCCAGACGGGCGGTGAGCGCCTGCTGCGGGCGGGCGGCGCCGTCGAGGTCGGTCCACACCCACGAGCCGGAGTGCCGGGGCCACGGCCGTACGTGCGGGCGGGACAGGCGCTCGCACGGCCCCAGGCCGTCGAGCGCGCCGCCGGACGGGTCGGCCGCGCCGCTCACGAGGTAGCCGGCCAGCGCGTCGGACGGGCCCTTGCCGGTCTCCAGCGCGACCATGTCGTTCTCGAACGCGTTGCGCAGCACCGGGTCGTACATGACGGGGCGCAGCTCGTCGTCCCCGGCCCGGCTCAGCAGCTCCAGCCGGTCGGCGGCGCCCGGGTGGTGCCGGGCGAGGATCCGCAGGCCCAGCCGGTACCGTGCCAGGTTCCTGGCCTCGATGGCCGGGGCGTCGGCGAACCTGGGGTCCGAGCCGAGGGCCAGGTCGATGCGGGAGATCAGGTCGTCGGGAGGTACGGCGGTCACGTGGCGTCTCCTCGGTTCAGCCAGGGGGGAGGCCGGCGGCGGACCGTCCGCCGCCGGCCGGCGGTCACTCCGTCACCCGGTCAGCGCGTCACTCGCCGCGCGGGGAGAGGAATTCCGGCTGCCAGGCCCGCTCGTGCGGGGCGTCGGTCGTCACGCTGGGCGCGCTCTTGTCGGCCAGCGTGAACTGCGGGATCTCCACGTTCTGGGTCGGCATGCGTCGTTCTCCGTTCGCTCGGATCGCTTGGCGGATCCGAATCTACGGAGCGGCGGTGTGGCGGCGGTGTGGCCGCGGTGCCGCCGCTCACGTCCCGATGACCGAGGCCACGGCGATGTGCGGGCGGCCGGTGATCGGGTGCGGGCCGACGTGGGCGCGGACCCCGAAGACCTCCTCGATGAAGGCCGGGGTCAGCACCTCCAGGGGCGGCCCGTGCCCGGCGACCCTGCCGTCGCGCAGGACGACGACCCGGTCGGCGTAGGCGGCGGCCTGGTCGAGGTCGTGCAGCGCGGCCAGCAGGGTCAGGCCGAGGGAGCGGATGAGGTCCAGCAGGAGGAGCTGCGATCCCACGTCCAGGTGGTTGGTGGGTTCGTCCAGCACCAGGAGCGGGGCCTCCTGCGCCAGCGCGCGGGCCAGCAGCACGCGTTGCCGCTCGCCGCCCGACAGGGCGGTCAGCAGGCGGTCGGCCGTCCCCTCCATGCCGACCCGCCGCAGAGCGGTGAGGACCACCGCCCGGTCGGTGTCGTTGTCCCGTTCGAGCGGCCGTTTGCGGCTGTGGCGGCCGGTCGCGACGACCTCCGCGACCGACAGCCCCTCGGCGACCTGGCTGTGCTGCGGGAGCACGGCGCGGTGGCGGGCGGCCTGGCGGGGCCGCATCCGCCACAGGTCCTGCCCGTCGAGCCGGACCACGCCGCCGGACGGCCGCAGCGACCGGTAGACGGTTCGCAGCAGCGTGGACTTGCCGCTGCCGTTCGGGCCGACCAGCGCGACGAACTCGCCCGGACCGGCGGTGAGGTCGACCCCGTCCACGATGGGCCGGGCGTCGATGTGGGCGCTGACGCCCGTGAGGTCAAGCCGCATCGGAGCCTCCACGCGCCCGGCGGCGCAGCAGCCACAGGAAGAACGGCACGCCGAGCCCCGTGGTGAAGATCCCCACCGGCAGCTCGTCGGGCCGGTCGGCGACCCGCGCCGCCAGGTCCACCAGCACCAGGAACAGCGCCCCCGTCAGCAGCGACACGGGCAGCACCCGGCGGTGGTCGGCGCCGACCACGAACCGGACCATGTGCGGGACCATCAACCCGATGAAACCGATGCCGCCGACGACGCTCACCACCGTGGACGTCAGCAGCGACCCGGCCACCAGCAGCCCGATCCGCAGGGTCGCCACCGGCACCCCGATGGCGATGGCCGCCTCCTCGCCGGCCAGCAGCGCGTTGAGGGAGCGGGCCTGCAGCCACAGCCAGGCCAGGCACGAGCCGACGAGCAGCGCGGGCACGCCGAGGTCGGTCCAGGACGCGCCGGCGACGCTGCCCATGAGCCAGAACATCATGCCCTGCAGCTCGGTCGGGTTGAGCTGGAGCTGCACGAACGTGGTGGCCGCCGTGCACAGGTAGCCGATGGCGACCCCGGTCAGCACCAGCCACGAGTCCAGCAGCCGTCCCGAACGCTGGGCCAGGACGTACACCAGCAGCGCCGACAGCATGGCGGCGGCGAAGGCGGCGCCGGTGACGCCGAGCGCGCCGGTCAGCCCGGCCAGGGCGGTGCCGCCCAGCGCGGGCACCAGCACCGCCCCGAGCGAGGCCGCCGAGGACACGCCCAGCACGTACGGGTCGGCCAGCGGGTTGCGCACCAGGGCCTGCAACGCGACCCCGGCCACCGACAGGCCGGCCCCGGCGAGCGCCGCCAGCAGCGCCCGGGGGGTGCGGATGTCCCAGACGACCTGGCTGAGCAGCGGGTCCGCCTGCGCGCCCCGCCCGCTCAGGTGGGCCAGGACGACCCCCCAGACCTGGCCGAGGGGCAGGGTGACGGAGCCGGCGGAGATGCCGGCGACCAGCGCCGTGACCAGCCCGGCGGCCAGGGCCGCCAGCAGCAGGCCGGTCGCGGGGCCGGAGACGGGGTGCGGGCGCCGCGGCGGGGCGGCTCGGACCTGGACGCGGGTCAGCGTGTCAGTCACCGGGGTGCACCACCTTGGAGATCTTCTCCACGGCCCAGGCGTTGAGCGGGCCGAGGTACACGCCGTCGGAGACCGCCGTGTACGTCCTGGACCTCGACGCGGCCCAGTGCGGGTAGGCGGCGAACAGCTTGGCCGCCTCCCGCTCGGCGTCCTCCTCGGGGGTGAACAGCCCCACCACGAGCACGTCGACCTGGGCGGTGGCGAGCTGCTCCTTGTTGAGGGTGCGGGTCATGTCGGCGGTCTGGCCGGCGAACGCGTTGACGCCGCCGGCGGCCCTGATGACGTCGTCGTAGATGCCGCCGGTCATGACGGCGGGCAGCCCGTTGGCGTTCATCATGGCCATGCCGGGATAGGCGACGAGCACCTTCCTGGCGGGCCGGTCGGCCACCCGGGCCCGTACGGCCTGGACGCGGGCGCGCAGCTCGCCGATCAGGCCCAGCGCGCGCTCCTGCACGTCGAACACCCGCCCGAGCAGGCCGATGAACTCCAGCGAGGAGTTGATCGACTGGTTGCGGTAGGCGCGCCGCTCCTCCGGGGTCGCCTCCGGCTTGCCCATCGCGCAGTTGACCGGGTTGACGAGGGAGGTGATGCCCGCCGCGGCGAGCTGCTCGCGGGTGGCGAAGCCCTTCTTGGCGTCGAACCCGCCGGACCAGGTGGACACCACCAGATCCGGCTTGAGCTTGAGCACCTGCTCGGCGGGGACGTCGAAGTTCTTGTTCATGGTCAGGCCGCCGGTCGGCAGCGCCCTGATCCTGGCGACCATCGACGGGTCGTCGGAGACGCCGTAGCTCTGGGCGTTGGCCAGGACGCTCTTGTCCAGGCCGAGCAGGATGAAGCTCTCCACCTCTCCCACGCTGGTCCCGTTGAGGATCAGCACCCGCCGGGGCGGCCGGTGGAAGGTGACCTTCGTCCCGCAGTTGTCGAAGGTCAGGGGGTAGCTCGTCCGGCCGCCGGAGGCGGCGCTCTGCGCCGCGCCGGCGGAGGACGCCTCGGGGGCGGCGCCGCAGCCGGCGGCGGCCAGGACCGCGAGCGCGCTCAGCGCGGCGGCCACGAGGCGAGGCGAACGGGTAGGTCTCATCGGTTCTCGTGCTCTCCACGGTTCGGAGGTACGCGTCGCGGCGCCGGCCACGGAGGTGACCGGCGCGGCGACGCCCGGCTTGTCGTGGGAGGGGACCGCGGCGAGCAGCGATGAGACAGGCGGTCAGCGCATGCCGAGAAAGGCGATCAGCGCATGCCGAGGGAGACGGCCGGTTCCCGGGCGTGCGGCGATGGCGCCGCGCCCCGGAGGCACGTCTGGGAGGGGCCGGAGGGCCGGCCCGTGGTCACCCGGTCGTCACGCGACCGCCGCGGGTCCCGTCCGGCGGCCGGGCGGTCCGCGCCGGACGAGCGCGTGCCTGAGGAACAGCCGGACGCGGGCGGTCTCGTCCTCGCGCGCGTACGCGACGGGCTCCGGCCGCGGGTGCGCCCATCCGGCCGCCAGGAGCAGCAGGGCCAGCAGGGGGCGCAGCACCCAGCCGGCCAGCTGCCGGACCAGGGCGCACAGGCCCGCCTCCGCCCACCGCAGCCAGGCGGAGGTCACCAGCACGCCGAGCGCGTGCATGACCAGCATCCCGGTGCTCATGGACATCGGCTGCGGCTGGTGGTGCAGGTGCGCCATGTCCGGCAGGGCGGGCATCGGGTGCTCGGCGGCACCCTGGCCGAGCAGGGCGTGCAGGACGACCTGCGACAGGGCGGTCGCGGGCACGATCTCGCCCAGCACCCGCTCCCGGCCCGTCAACGCCAGCGCGGGGACCATGAGCAGCAGCACGCCGCCCAGCGCCGCCTTCGGGTCGAAGGAGCCGCCACCGGCGAGGTGCCCGAGCGTGGCGAGGACGGCGCACGTGGCGGCGAAGCCGGCCGCGCGCACCCACCTCATCACCGAGAACGGACCCATCGCGGACAGATCCTTTCACACCGCCCCCGAGCCCTCCGGGACGCCCCGGCACCGTCAGGGTCCCGTCGTGACCGGCCGCCCGCGAGCCCGTGGTCAGCGGACCTTGCGGAAGAAGGCCCGGACATCGCCGACCAGCAGGTCGGGGGCCTCCATGGCGGCGAAGTGGCCGCCCCGGTCGAACTCCGACCAGTGGATCACGTTGTGCTCGCGCTCGGCCACCCGCCGGACCCCGCCGTCGCCGGGGAAGACCGCGACCCCGTGCGGCACCTCGGAGCGCTCGACCGGCTTGCCCCACTGCGCCGAGCCCTCCTTGTAGAGCCGGGCGGACGAGGCGGCGGTGCGGGTCAGCCAGTAGATCGACACGTCGGTGAGCAGCTGGTCCCGGTCGACCGCGTCCTCGGGCAGGTCGTGGGCCGGGTCGGTCCACTCCTTGAACTTCTCCGCGATCCACGCGAGCTGGGCGGCGGGCGAGTCGTGCAGGCCGAAGGCGACGGTCTGCGGCCGGGTGGCCTGGATCACCGCGTAGCCGGAGCGGTCGTGGTCGGCGTAGACGCGCAGGCGGGCCCGCTCGGCCTCGCTGAGGCCCTCCGTCTCGGCCGGGTCGAAGGCCGGGAAGCCGAGCGCGCCGTTGACGTGCACGCCCGCCACCCGGTCGGGGGCGACGCGGCCGAGTTCGGGCGAGATGACCGAGCCGCTGTCGCCGCCCTGGGCGCCGTAGCGCTCGTAGCCGAGGCGGCTCATCAGCTCCGCCCACGCGCGGGCGACCCGGCCCAGGTCCCAGCCGGCCTCGCGGGTGGGGCCGGAGAAGCCGAAGCCGGGGATGGACGGGGCGACGACGTGGAAGGCGTCGGCGGGGTCGCCGCCGTGGGCGCGGGGGTCGGTGAGCGGGCCGATGACCTTCATGAACTCGGCGATCGAGCCGGGCCAGCCGTGGGTGAGGATCAGCGGCAGCGCGTCCGGCTCGGGCGAGCGCACGTGCAGGAAGTGGATGTCCTGGCCGTCGATCTCGGTGGTGAACTGCGGGTAGGCGTTGAGCGCCGCCTCGTGCTCCCGCCAGTCGTATCCGGTGCGCCAGTACTCCGCCAGCCGCCGCACGTACGAGACGGGGATGCCGTACGACCAGCCGACGCCGGGCAGCTCGTCGGGCCAGCGGGTGCGGGCCAGCCGGTCGCGCAGGTCGTCGAGCTCGGACTGCGGGATGTCGATGCGGAACGGCCGGATCTGCGGGGTGAACGTCATGGGAGACACGCTAGGGACCGGCTAGGACAGGGCCGGTCCTAGCGGTAGGGCAGTCTGGAGGATGTGTTGGAGACATCGGCCCGGCTGCTCAGGCTCCTCTCGCTCCTGCAGACCCACCGGCAGTGGTCCGGCGCGGAACTGGCGGAACGGCTCGGCGTGACCACGCGGACCGTCCGCCGTGACGTCGGCCGGCTGCGCGAGCTCGGCTATCCCGTGCACGCCACCGCGGGCGCGCCCGGCTACCGGCTCGGCGCCGGCACGGACCTGCCGCCGCTCCTGCTGGACGACGACGAGGCGGTCGCGGTCGCGGTGGGGCTGCGGACGGCGGCCGGCGGCTCGGTGACGGGCATCGAGGAGACGTCCGTACGGGCGCTGGCCAAGCTGGAGCGGGTGCTGCCGTCACGGCTCAGGCGTCGCGTGCACGCGCTGCGGTCGATGACCGTGCCGATGGGCGGGGCGGGTTCGGCGGTGGACCCGGCGTGCCTGACCGCGATCGCCTCCGCCTGCCGCGACCACGAGACCCTGCGCTTCGACTACCGCACGCACGAGGGGCGGGAGGGTCCGCGCGCCGCCGAGCCGTACCGGCTGGTCCATTCGGGGCGGCACTGGTACCTGCTGGGCTGGGACACCGGCCGGGCCGGCTGGCGCACCTACCGGGTCGACCGCCTGAGCCTGCGGACGCCGAACGGCCCCCGCTTCGTGCCCCGCGACCCTCCCGACCCCGACGTGGCGGCCTACCTGTCCCGGTCGATCTCCAGCGCGCCCTACCGGTACCGGGGCCGCTTCACCATGCACGCCCCGGCCGAGGTCGTCGCCCGGCGCATGCCGGCCACCGTCGCCGCGATCGAGCCGATCGACGCGCGGTCCTGCACGCTGACCAGCGGCGCGAACGACCTCGACGAGCTCGCCGTCTGGGTGGCGCTGATGGACGTCGACTTCGACGTGCACGAGCCGCCCGAGCTGGCCGGCCGCCTCCTCGTCCTCTCCGCCCGCCTGGCCGCCGCCGCCCGGTCGCTCGGCGGCCCGGACGGCCCGCCCGAGGAGCCGTGAACGGCTCGGGCGGCCCGCGCGAGCGGTGGGCGGCGGGCCCTCATCCGGCGGCGGCGGCCGTGCGGAGCGCGCGGTAGAGCAGGCGGGCGTCGCCCAGGTGGTGGCGCAGCAGCTTCTCCAGTCCCCCGATCGGGACGAGGTTCTGCGGGGCGCGCGGGTCCTTGTAGTCCACGCCGGCCAGCGGAGGCAGGGCCAGGGTGACCTCGTCGGCGAGCCGTACCGCCTGGGCCGGGTCCAGGTCCGCGCTGGCCTCGCAGCGCGCCACACCCGCCCACGGCGCGGGCGACTGGACGGGGAGCCGCACGTACCAGGAGTGCCGCCGCCAGCTCGTGCCCATGAGGAACACCGGCGTGCGCTGGCCGGGCGTGAGCGCGGCCACCACGGCCGACTGCGGCGGCGGCAGATAGGCGGTGTGGTGGGTCTTGATGTAGCCGACGGTGCGCGGCAGATGCGTGCGGCCCCGCAGCGGCCCGTCCACCAGCAGCAGGTCGTCGCCCCGCGCGCGGTGCCGCACCGCCAGGTCCACCTCCAGCTGGGTGACCTGCCGCTGCAGCGCCAGCGACAGCTCCTCGAAGCTCGCGTCGGCGGCCTTGGTCGGCTGGTAGACGGCGTGGGTGGTCTTCACCTCGGGCGCGTGCGGCGAGGCGGAGATCAGCGACCGGTTGACCTCGATCGCCGCCAGGTCGGCGCCGTCCGGCCCGCAACGGACGATCCCGGCCGCATAGGAGGCGGCGATGCCGGGCACGGGCATGGGCGTGTCCGGGTCGTGCACCCAGACGCGGGCGTCGATCCTGCGCACGCCGTCGGCGACGAGCAGCGTCTCGGGGGCGGACGCGTCCGCGCCGGGCGTGACGGGTTTCCAGTCGGCGGCCGGCCGCTCGACGTCGAGGACCAGCTCGGCGCTGGTGGCGCCCATCTCGGAGAGGTTCTCGACAGCCAGGGCGGCGGCGTAGCCGGGATCCCACGGGTCGACGGTGAAGCCTGTCATGCGATCCCGGCCTTCCGGACGTGGGAGCCCTTCCCGTCGCGCCTGACCTCGAAGCGCACGGGCACCCGCTCGGCCAGCGCGGGCACGTGGGTGACGACGCCGATCATGCGTTCCTGGCCGGCGGCGAGGCGTTCGAGGGTCGTGGCGACCGTGTCGAGGGTGGCCGGGTCGAGCGTGCCGAAGCCCTCGTCGAGGAAGATCGAGTCCAGCCGCCTGGCGACCGCGCCGGACAGCGCCAGCGCCAGGGCGAGCGCGGCCTGGAAGGTCTCGCCGCCGGACAGTGTGCGGGCGCTGCGCCGCATGCCGGCCTCGCCGTAGTCGATGACCTCGATGTCGCCGGTCTTGTCGGCGAGCGCCAGCTCGTACTGGCCGTCGGACAGCTCGCGCAGCGTGTCGGAGGCCGAGGCGACGAGCACCTCGAGGGCCTCGGCGCACAGCCAGCGTTCGAAGGCGTTGGCGCGCAGGCGCAGCGCCAGCTCGTGGGCGACCTTGGCCTCGTGCTCCTTCATCGTGATCCGGTTCTCCAGGTCGGCGGCGCGCCGGCGCTCCTCCTTGAGGCGGTCGAGCGCGCTGTCGGCGCGGGCGACGGCCGCGGCGACCTCGGCGCCGAACTGGTCCGGGGAGGCGTCGCGCGGGGCGTGGACGCCGTGCTCGGCCAGGCGCTCGGCCAGCCTGCCGCGGTCGGCGGCCAGCCGGGCGCGGGCCTGGGCCAGCCGCTCCTCACGCTCGGCCAGCGCGGCGCGGGCGGCCTGCGCGGCCCGGTCGCGCCAGGCCAGCAGCTCGCTCCAGGCCCGGTGCAGGTCCTCACGGGCGAGGGGCGGCGGCGGGTCGTCCTGGGCGCCGGCGACGAGCAGCCGGTCGCGGGCGGCCTCCAGCGTGCGCCAGGCCGACTCCGCCTGACGGGCGACCTTGTCGGCCTCGGCGCGGGCCCGGTCCAGCCGGCCCCGGGCGGCGCGTACGGCGTCACGCGCCTGGGCGGCCAGCTCGTCGGCCTTGGCGACGGCGGCGAGCCGCGCTTCGAGCTCGGCCCGGTCGCCGGGGGCGGGCAGCGCGGCCAACTCCGCCTCCAGCCGGGTCGCCTCCGTGGCGTGCATCGACGCCGACGTCTCCGCCTTGGCGCAGGCGGCTCTGGCGCGCTGGGCCCGTTCGCGGGCGCCGGCCAGGGCGCGGTCGGCGGCGCGGATGTCGGCGGGCGGCTCGTGGCGGGGCAGCTCGGCGACCGGGTGACGGCAGACCGGGCACGGCAGCCCCACTTCCAGCCGGTTGACCAGGTGGGCGGCGGCGTGCGCGTCGCGCAGGCGTTCGCGCCGGTCCTCGGCCACGGCGAGCGCCTGTTCGGCCGCGACCTGCTCGCCGGCCGCGGCCTCCAGGGACGCGGCGGCCGACGTGGCGGCGGCGCGGGCCCGCGCGGCGCCGGCCGCGAGGCGTTCGCGGGCGTCCAGCGCGGCCAGCGCCGCCCGGGGAGCGCCGCGGTCGCCCAGCGCGGCCAGCGCCTCGTACGCCTCGTGCTCGTCGGCCTCCAGCCGGGCCACGTCGGCGGTCAGCGTCTCGACGGACTCCGCAGCGGCGCGCCGGGCCGAGGCCAGGGTCGGGACCGCGGCGGGCATGCGCGGCTCGGACAGGACGGCCTGCCGTTCGGCCACGGCCGCCCGCTCCTGCTCGGCGAGGCGGATGTCGGACTCCCGGGCGCGCAGCAGGTCCAGGTCGGCGCCCATGGTGCCGGCCAGCCGTCGCAGCGCCGCCAGCCGCTCGGTCAGCTCCCGCTCGGCCTCGGCCGTCGCCCCGGACAGCTTGGTGAGCTGGTCGCGGGCGAAGGAGGCGTCCTGCTTGGCGCTCTCCTCCTCGCGGGCCGCCCGCTGCCGGATCCGCTCGTAGACGTCGGCGTCGAGCAGCTGCACCAGCAGGTCCTGCCGTTCGCGGGGCGCGGCGTGCAGGAACTCGGCGAAGCGGCCCTGCGGCAGGACCACGCACTGGGTGAAGAAGCGGTACTCCAGCCCGGTCACCCGCTGGGCCTCGGCGGTGACGTTCTCGCCCTCGGCGAGCGGCCTGACCACCGCCTCGAACGCCTCGGGGAGCGGGGCGGCCGGGTCCAGCTCGTCGAGCCTGGCCTCCTTGGTGCGCACCGCGCCCTTGGCGTCGCGCACCATCGCGCGGACCACGCCGTAACGCCGTCCGTCGCTGTCGAACACCATCGCCACCTTGCCGGCCGTGACGGACGGCGCCAGGGCGTGGGCGACGGCGCCCTCCCGGCCCCAGCGCGGCACGGTGCCGTACAGGGCGAAGCAGATCGCGTCGATGATGGTGCTCTTGCCCGCGCCGGTCGGGCCGACGAGCGCGAAGTACTCGGTGTCGGAGAAGTCCACGCTCACCGGCTCGCGGAAGCTGCCGAAGTGGTCCAGGTGCAGCAGAAGGGGGCGCATCAGCCGCTCACCTCGTCGTAGAGCCGGTCGAACAGCGCCGCCACCTGCTCGTCCTCGCGGCCGGTGGCGGCCAGGTAGTCGCGGAACAGCTCGCGCGGGCTGCGGCCGGCCGAGCTGGCCCGCCGCGTCGCGGGCACCGGCCGGAACCGCTCGTCCAGCCGGACGTCCACGGCCCCCGACAGCAGCTCGCGCACGTCGTCGGCCAGGCCCACGCGGGGCTTCTCCTCGACGATGACCTTGAGCCAGTCGTCGCCCGGGTCGATGCCCTCCAGCTCCTCCAGCGTGCCGCGTACCGTCCGCAGCCTGCGGGCCGAGGCGAACGTCAGCTCCCGCACCACGGCGGGCCGCCCCGGCGAGACCTCCACCAGCAGCGCGCCGGGGGTGTTGCCCTCCTCGCCGAAGTCGACGGCGAGGGGCGAGCCGCTGTACCAGATCGGGCAGGGGCCGGGGATCTGCTGGCGGCGGTGCAGGTGGCCGAGGGCGGCGTACTGGGTGGCGGGCGGGAAGGCGGTCGGCTCGAAGTAGTACGAGAAGATCGACTGGGCTTCCCGCTCGCCGCCGCCGAACGCCCCGCCGGGCAGGGTGCCGTGGGTGGTGACCAGGTTGACGGTGTCGTTGTGGAAGCCCGCGGTGAGCGCGCCGATCAGCTCGCCGATGCGGGCGGCGTAGTCGCGGTTGTGCTCGGCGGCCGTCCCGCCGAGGACCTCGGCGGCGCGCACGACGTACCGGTGCGACAGGAACGGCAGCACGCCGAGCCGCACCGGCTCGCCCGATCGCGCGGTGAAGGCCAGCGTGCCGCCCTGGTCGGGACGGCGGAACGAGCCGAGCACGTGCAGGCCGAGCTTGCCGAGCACCGGCCGGTAGACCTCCAGGAGCTGCGGGTTGTCGTGGTTGCCCGCCAGCACCACCACGTCGCGCCCGTCGCCGCGCAGCGCCATGAGCGCGTTGAGCACGAGCGACTGCGCCTCGGGGGTGGGCGCCGAGGTGTCGAAGAGGTCGCCGGCGACGATGACGGCGTCCACGTCGTGGGCGCGGGCGGCGGCGACCAGCTCGCGCAGCACCTCCCGGTGCTCGTCGACGCGAGGACGGCCCTTGAGCACCTTGCCCACGTGCCAGTCCGCGGTGTGCAGGATCTTCACGAAACCACCTGGGGTCAGAGAGGGCGGGTCAGAGAGCGCGGGTCGGAGAGGGAGGGGGCCGGGCCGGTCAGAAGGGCGGGATGTCGTCCTCGACGCCGGGCAGGCCCTGGAACGGGTCGGCGGCGGCCTTCGCCGGCGGGGTCGCGGCCTCGGCGGGCCGCGTCGCCCACGCGGGGAACGGGAAGGCCACGGCCAGCGGCACGGGGATCTCCGGCTGGGCGACGAACATGGTGCCCGGCTTGGCGATCGTGGCGCGTTCCCTGACGGCCGGGGGCAGCCAGCCGTACTCGGAGCGGGCGGACTCGGCCGGGTCCAGGCGGCCCGCGACGCGTACGGCGCTGTTGGAGACGACGCGCCGCTCCACCTCGGAGGCGGTCTGCTGGGCGCCGATGAGGATGACGCCGAGCGAACGGCCGCGCTCGGCCACGTCCAGCAGGATCTCCTTGATCGGCGAGTCGCCCTCGCGCGGGGCGTACTTGTTGAGCTCGTCCAGCACCACGAACAGCAGCGGCCGGGCCGTGCCGGAGGACTCCTTGCGGTGGAACTCGCCGCGCAGCACCACGCCCACCACGAACCGCTGCGCCCGCTCCGGCAGGTTGTGCAGGTCCACGATGGAGACCTGCGCGTCGGAGGTGCGGATCACGTGGTTGCGGTAGAACGGCAGGTCGCCCCGGACGATCGGGGACAGCGGCCGCACGGCGCTGCGCAGCCGGCGCAGGAAGGCGTTGACGGTGCCGAGCGGGGTCTGCGCGCCGGTCCAGTCGATACGGCTGGCCTCGTCCTGCAGCTGGTCGGACAGCATCTCGACGAGGTCGGCGAACGTGCGGCAGGTCGTGCCCCGCACCATGACCGCGCCGCCCTCCCCCACCGGCTCGGCCCACGCCTTCAGCCGGGCCGCGACCTGCCCCACCAGCAGCGCGTACCCGGCCCGCTCGTCGTCGGCGTCGGCGAAGACGAACCGCAGCAGCTCCTCCTCGCAGAACTCGACCAGCGTCCAGAAGAACGAGCTGACCCCGTGGGTGCGGGCCGAGACGTGCGGCACGCCGTTGGGGTCGCCGGGGCGCGGCGGGGCGAAGACGTGGACGCTGCCGAACGGCCGGGCGGGCAGCCCCAGCCGGGCGTAGACGCTCCTGGCCTGCTCGTCGAGCCGGACGTTGTCGTGGTCGAGGAACAGCAGGTCCTCGCCCTTCACGGAGAAGATCAGCGCCTTGGTGTTGGCCGCCTCGCCCTCCAGGACGCCCGAATGGAAGATGGAGTAGAGCAGGAAGGTGGCGAAGGACGTCTTGGTGGCCACGCCGGAGACGCCGGAGATCGACACGTGGGCGCCCCGGGTGCCGTCGAGGAAGTCGAAGTTGACGTACAGCGGCTGGCCGTCGCGGCCCATGCCGAGCGGGATGCGCCGGTCCATCACGTCGAAGTAGAGCGCCTGGTCCCGGTCGCCCGCGCCGGCCAGGAAGACCTTGGAGCCGGGCAGCGGCGGCACGAACACCTCCGGTTCCACCCTCGTCACCCGCACCTCGGCCACCTCCACCACGGCGGCCGGCAGCGCGCCGTCGGCGATCAGGAAGACGTCGGAGTCGTACGCCGCGCCCTCGTGCCTGGCCTCCACGGTCGTCACCACGCCCGCCACCAGCACCGGACCGTGGCCCGGCACCTCCCGCCTGGTCACCACCACGTCGTCGAGCTGGACGACCTTGCCCGGCTCCAGGCCGACCCAGAACGACAGGGGTGAGGCCGCCTGGGTGCCGAGCACCCGTCCGACGGCCTCACCGGCCGCGGGCGTCCCCGTCGACGCCTCGTGGTTGACTGCCCCGTTGACCGTCACTCGTCCCTCCACCCCCACGCATGCCGCTCCAAGGGAGCGTAGTCGGCCCGAGGTGGTGCGTCCGGCTCATTTCGCTCGCCGCCCGCCCGTGAGGCCGGCGCCTCAGGGCGCCGCGGCGCTTCGGGGCGCCCGGAAAATGCGTTGACGACGCCGTCCGGGGGTGGGTTAGCGTTCCTTCCGCCATGCGCCGGGACGGCCCCGCCCGCGCCGGTGACTCAGCGGATAGGAGATCCGGGATGACCTCTCAGCTCGTCGCGCTCTGCTTCGACGCGAACGACCCACACCGTCTGGCGCGTTTCTGGGCCGGGGTCCTCGGCTGGGAGACGGCCGGCGACCCCGGCGACGGCGTCGTGCTCCTGCCGAACGACGACACCGGCTTCCCGATCCGGTTCCTCCCGACCCAGGAGGAGAAGACCGGCCAGAACCAGATCCA
The DNA here is from genome assembly GCF_013363995.1 of Nonomuraea rhodomycinica. Taxonomy (GTDB): domain Bacteria; phylum Actinomycetota; class Actinomycetes; order Streptosporangiales; family Streptosporangiaceae; genus Nonomuraea; species Nonomuraea rhodomycinica. The sequence continues at coordinate 960,241 of NZ_JABWGO010000001.1, forward strand.
CTTCGACCTGACCAGCAATCTCCATGACCAGCAGGAGACGGTGGCGCGGGCCCTCGAGCTCGGCGCGCGGCACCTCGACATCGGGCAGGGCCCGGATGCTCCTCATGTGGTGCTCGCCGACCCCGAGGGCAACGAGTTCTGCGTCATCCCTGCGGGCAACAAGTTCCTCGCCGAGTGCGGGTTCATCGGGGCGCTCTCGTGCGACGGCTCGCAGCAGGTCGGGTACTTCTGGAGCGCGGCGCTGGGCTGGCCGCTGGTCTGGGACCAGGACGAGGAGACCGCGATCCGCTCGCCGCACGGCGGCCCGAAGATCACCTGGGGTGGCCCGCCCGTGGCGCCGAAGAAGGGGAGGAACCGGCTGCACTTCGACCTGGCTCCCCCGCTGAACGGCGACCAGCAGGCCGAGGTCGAGCGTCTGGTCTCCCTCGGGGCGACCCGCGTCGGCGACGGCCGGGCCGGGGGCGGCCGGGTGGAGATGCTCGACCCCGACGGCAACGAGTTCTGCGTGCTGAGCCCCCGCTAGCGGGACGGCAGCGCCGGACCCGCCTGGCCCTTGACGACGACGGCGAGCTTCCACGCCAGGTTGTGCGCGTCCGCGACGCCGGCGAAGCCCGGCACGGGCGGCACCAGCGTGACGTCGAGATGGGCGATGCCGGTGGCGCGGCGGACGAGGTCGGCGCAGCGCCGCTCGGTGAGGTCCGCGAGGCTCTCCCCCGGCTGGAGGGGCGTTCCGGGCATCCCGCGGCCCCGAGCTCGTCCGGCACCGCGCCGAGCAGGTCGCCCTCCTCGCCGGGGCGTGGGGCTCGTGGGGCTCCTGGGTTGGGGCTCGATCCCGCCTGGCCGGGGGGCCGGTGGACGCGACGGGCGGCTCACGGCCGGGTGCCCGCGGGGAACCCGGTCCAGCGCAGGTCCGGCGGGAGGTGGCTCATGTCGTTGAACATCACGATCGTGGGCGGCAGACCGTCGCGGTACTCGATGACCGTCAGGGCGGTGTTGCCGCTGTTCAGCCCGAGCCACCGGGACGGCGGCGCGTCCAGCGCGTGCCGCACCAGCCACGCGACGGGGTACGCGTGCGTCACCAGGACCTCGTGCCTGTCGGGCCGGTCGCCCGCCGGGGTCGCGCCGGGGACCTTCGCGAACCGGGCGACCAGCGCCTCGGCCAGCCGGTGGCCCGAGGCCGCCTCGGCGGCGTCGTAGCCGTCGAAGAAGCCGGCCCAGGACGGGGGCGTCTCGGCCGCGCCGGGGACGTAGGGGACGTGGTCGACGAGTTCCGCGGCCTCGGCCACGGGCACGTCCGGCAGGTGCCGGGCGAGTTCGCGCGCGCTGGCCGCGGCGCGTGGCAGCGGGGAGTGCCACACGGCGTCGACCGGTACGCGGGCGAGCCGTTCGCCCAGCAGGCCCGCCTGCCGGCGGCCGATGTCGGTGAGCTCACCGAAGGCGTCGGCCGCGCCGTGGCGTGCGAGGTAGAGGTGTCGGGTGGACATGAGGGGTGAGGGGACGCGGCGCCCACGCGGGCCCGCCTCCCGCCTCCTTCCGGTTTGTGAGTGCCTGGATGTGCGGGTGCCTGGATGTGCGGGTGCCTGGATGTGCGGGTGCCTGGATGTGTGGGTGCTTCACTCCGCGGGCCTGCGCCGCCACGCGCCCGTCGCGGTCACGCGTCCGTCGCCGTCACGGTGCCGGTGGTGCCGTCGAGGGTGATGACGGTGTCGTCGCGGAGCCTGCGCGTCGCGTCCGGGATGCCGAGCACGGCGGGGATGCCGTGTTCGCGGGCCACGATCGCGGCGTGGGAGAGCACGCCTCCGGTCTCGGTGACGACGCCGGCGGCGATGCGCAGCAGCGGCGTCCAGGCGGGGTCGGTGAACGGGCAGACGAGGATGTCGCCAGGGCGTACCCGCGAGAAGTCGCCGGGGCCGCGGACGACCCTCGCGGCGCCGGTCGCGGTCCCGCGGCTGCCCGGCGTCCCGGTGAGCGTGACGGCTGCGCCGTTCGAGGCGGCGGACGGTCCGGCGGGAGCGGCGCCACCACCACCCGAAACCGCAAACGTTCCGGAGCGAGCAGCGCCACCACCACCCGAAGCCGCGGACGTTCCGGTACGAGCACTGGCCGCACCGCCCGAGGCGGCGGGAGGGGGCGGCGGAGGTTCGGCGGTGACCGGCCGCGCCTGGAGCAGCCAGACGCGGCCGTCGGCGATCGCCCACTCGATGTCCTGCGGCCCGCCGAGCACGGCGGCGACGTCCCGGCCCAGGGCGGCGAGCCGCGTGGCGGTCGCGTCGTCGATCGCCGGCCGGCGCCGGGCGGCGGCGGGCACGTCGCGGGTGACGAGCCGCGCGCCGTGCCGGTCGAGGCGGGTCCGCTTGTCGGCGATGGTACGGACGACCGACCCGTCCGCGGCGACGCGGTAGGCGTCAGGGGTGACCGTGCCCCCGACGACGCTCGGACCGAGCCCCCAGGACGCCTCGATCCCGGTCACGCCGTCCGGGTCCGCGGGGGTGAACATGACCCCGGACACCTCGGCGTCCACGTGGCGCTGGACGATGACGGCCATGGCGAGATCGCCGGATCGGCGGCCGTCGTGGCCGGAGGCGTCCCGGTAGCCGATGGCGCGCGGGGAGAACAGCGAGGCCCAGCAGTCCCGGACGGCATCGGCGACCGCGCTGGCTCCGCGTACCGCGAGGAAGCTCTCGTGCTGGCCGGCGGCCGACGCGTGACCGGTGTCCTCGTTCGACGCCGACGACCGAACCGCCACGGGCGGATCTCCGAGCTCGTCGAGCGCGCGTCCCAGCGCGGCGGCGACGGCGGCGTGGACGGGCCGGCCCTCGATCGCCCGCCGGATCGCGCCGGGGTCGTCCGGATCGGCCGCCGGCCGGCCGAGGTCCAGGTCGCGGACCGCCGCGACGTAGGCGGCGAACGTGACGACGAAGCCGTCGGGAACCGGCAGACCCGCCCGGAGCAACGCGCCGAGCGCGCCCGCCTTGCCCCCGCACGCATCGGCGACGGCCCCGCTCAGGGGTACGATCACCCGCCCCACCCTTTCAACAAATTATTGACAATATTTTGTTGATTGTGCATGATGAGGCCATGTCCCGCAAGCAGGAGATCGCCCGCAGCGCGCACCCCGACCACGCCCAGGCCCAACGCGAGCAGGACGCGCGCCGGCGCCTCCAGAGCCTGGGCGCCGACGCGCTCGACCCCCGCCCCTGGCGGCCCGCGCCCGTCCCGCCGTCGGCCGTGGACCTCGTGCAGTTCGCCGTCTGGCGCCACGCCGACCTGGGCCCGGAGGACGTCCTGAACGCGCTGGCGCTGCTGCCCGCCGCCCGCGCCGAGGTCGAGGGACTCGAGTCCGCCCTGCTGTTCATGGCCCGCGGCGCGGGGCTGACCTGGGCGCAGATGGCGGACGCGCTGGGCTTCAACTCCCCACAGGCGTGCCAGCAGCACTACAACCGCCTGGCGGCACGACAGGACTCCGGTTCGTGACCCGGCACTCCCCTCCCGGTCTGCTGGCCCTGCACGCCGTGCGCATCACCGGGTTCGCGGACACCCCGGCGATCGCCGACCGCTACGGGCTCGACGCGGCCGGGACGAAAGAGGCGCTGCACGACGCCGAGGCTCGCGGCTGGGTCCAGTACTCCGCCTTCGCCGGCAGTGGAGGCTGGTCGCTGACGGAATCCGGCCGGGCCGAGAACGAGCGGCAGCTCGCGGCCGAGCTGGCGGGCACCGGCGGCGCCGAGGAGGTCCGGGACGTCTACCGGGAGTTCCTCCCGCTGAACGCCCTGCTGCTACGGGCCTGCACCGACTGGCAGCTCCGGCCCGTCGCCGGCGACCGGCTCGCCGCCAACGACCACTCCGACGCCGCGTGGGACGCCCGGATCCTCGATGAGCTGGCCGGGGTCGGGAGCGCACTGGCGCCGCTCGTGGACCGGCTCGGCGGCGTTCTCACGCGCTTCCGCGGATACGACACGCGGTTCGCCGCGGCCCTGGCGCGCGCCCGGGCCGGTGACGGCGCCTGGGTCGACCGCACCGACGTCGACTCCTGCCATCGGGTGTGGTTCGAGCTCCACGAGGACCTCATCGCGACGCTCGGCATCGACCGGCACGCGCACCCCTGAGGACGGCCGTGCCGTGTGCGAGGTCGTCGCGGCGCGCGGGAGGGAGCCGCGTGCACGCGGCCCGTCAGGAGCGGCGCGGGGCCACCAGGCCGGACTCGTAGGCCAGGACCACGAGCTGGGCCCGGTCACGGGCCCCGAGCTTGGCCATGGCCCGGTTGACATGGGTCTTCGCGGTCATGGTGCTGATCGACATGCGGGCGGCGATCTGGTCGTTGGACAGGCCCTTCGCCACCAGGGCGACGGCCTCGCGCTCGCGGCCGGTCAGCTCCTCCAGCCCGGCGCCGGCGTCCGGGTGCGGCGGCTCCGTGACGTACCGGCTGATCAACCGGCGGGTGATCGACGGCGCGAGCAGCGCGTCGCCCCGCGCGGCGACGCGTACGGCGTGCAGGAAGTCCTCCGGGACGATGTCCTTGACGAGGAACCCGGCCGCGCCGGCGCGCAGGGCGTTGTAGACGTAGCTGTCCAGGCCGTAGTTGGTGAGGATGACGACGTGCACCCCGGACAGGGCCGGATCGGCGGCGATGCGCCGGGTCGCCTCGATGCCGTCGACGACCGGCATCTGGATGTCGACGAGCGCGACGTCGGGCCGGTGCTCCCTGGCCAGGGCCACGCCCTCCGCGCCGTCGGCGGCCTCGGCCACCACCTCGATGTCGTCCTCCAGGTCCAGCAGGACGCGGAACCCGCCGCGGATGAGCGGCTGGTCGTCGACGAGGAGGACCCGGATCACGCCGTGCCGTCCACGGGGAGTTCGGCCTGGACGGTGAACCCGCCCTCCTCGCGCGGCGCCGCCTGCAGGCGGCCGCCGAGCGCCGTGACCCGTTCGCGCATGCCGAGCAGCCCGACGCCGGGAACCGGAGGCGTGTCCGGCGTCGCCGCGCCGTCGTCGTCGATCCGCACCGCGAGGGCGTCGGGACGGTAGTCGATCCGGACCGACGCCGTCGCCGCGGCGGCGTGCCGGGCGATGTTGGTCAGGGACTCCTGGACGATCCGGTACGCGGTCCTGTCGACCGCGGCCGGCACGTCCTGGCGGGGCCCCCTGACCGTCAGCGTCGCGTCGAGGCCGGCCGCCCGAGCCCGTTCCAGCAGTTCGGGGACCTGGTCGAGCCCGCGGGGCGGGGGCGTGTCCTCCTCGCGCAGCGCCTCCAGGGTCGCCCGCAGTTCGCGGGTCGCCTCACGGCCGGCCTCCTGGATCGCCAGCAACGCCTCGGGCACCTGTTCACCTCGCTTGCGGGCCACGTGGACGGCGACCTCCGCCTGCACCTTGATGATCGAGATCTGGTGGGTGAGCGAGTCGTGCAGCTCGCGCGCGATGCGCAGCCGCTCCTCGTCGGCGCGGCGCCGCGCGGTCTCCTCCCGGCTGCGCTCGGCCTCCTCCGCCCGCCGCTCGGCCTGCCGCAGCGCCTCCCCCGCGGCGCCGGCCGCGATCAGCCAGGCCAGTTCCAGGGCGCCGCGCGCCCGCGCGAACACCGCGCCCGCGTCGTGCAGGCCCGCGGCCAGGGCCGCGAGCGGCAGCAGGGCCAGCATGACCACGCTCGCCGCCACCGTGGCGGCGCGGTGTCCGGCCCGCACGGCGGCGTACACCGCGAACAGGTACGCGACGGCGGGCACGTCGAAACCGGCCGCCTGGTAGCCCGCCGCGCACAGCCCGGTGACGGCCAGGACGACGAGCGGGGCCCGGCGGCGCGCGGCCAGCGCCAGGCCGCCGGCCGCCAGCAGCGCGTAGCCGAGCACGTCGGCGTACGCGGCGGAGTGCCGCCCGGACACTCCGGTGAACAGCAGCGTCGCCGCCACGCCGGCGGCGATCGCCCAGTCCACGACACCTGCCCGGACGCCGGGGCGCGCTGTGCTCATGCGCGCACCCTAGCCGGACGCGCTCGCGGGCGACTCCTCCGCACGGATGACCGGCGTCTACCGCGCCCGCGGTAGCTTCGCGGTTCCTGCGGCGTCCACGGTAGGCGGCTGCGGCATCGGCGGCAGCGCGCATCCCCCACGTCCGGCCGACGACGGGCGGTGGGCGCGGCGGACAGGATCGGGCGACACCCCGTCACCGGGGCACCCGTCGCCGGAGGAGAAGGAGCACCTCATGCCCGTCCGTCACCTGCTGTCCGCCGCGGCGGCCGCCCTGCTCGGAGCCGTCTGGGCGGCCACCCCGGCGGCCGCGCAGGCCCTGGTCCAGCCCGATCCCGTCGGCGCCTACACCATGACCTCCGGGCGTCTCTGGTCCTTGGTGGGCATGGCGCTGGGGCTGGCCGGTCTGGTCGTCGGCGGGCTCGCCCTGGCCCGCTCCGCCGGGCGGATCGGCACCGGCCCCGGCCGGAGGGGGTCGATCGCGGCCCTGGCGGCGGGGGCGGCGGGCTCGGTCATCGGCGGGCTGGTCGTGGCCGCCGCCGAGGGCGGTCCCGGCACCGGCTACGGAATCGTGGGCGGCTTCATGGCCATGGGGGTGGGGCTGATCGCCATGGTCCTCGGCGGGCTGGCTCTCGACCGCCTCCGCCGCGGCGGGCACCGGCGCGCCGCCGACGCGCGGCCCAGGTAGCGGCCCGTCGCGACGCTGCCGGGAGCCGGCCGCCGCGTCCCCGGCCGGCCCGTGCGGGGGGGCTCAGTCGTCGTGACGGGGAATGCCGGACACCTCATGATCGGCATGGAAGAGGGCCTCCGCGATGAGCGCCCGCACGTGCGCGTCCCGGGCGCGGTAGAGGACGCGGCGGCCCTGCCTGCGGGTACGTACCAGACCGGCCAGGCGCAGCTTGGCCAGGTGCTGGGAGACGGAGGGCCGGGCCACGCCGATGCTCTCCGCCAGGGAGCCGACGTCGTACTCGGCGCTCGACAGCACCCACATCAGGCGGAGCCGGGTGGCGTCGCTCAGCATGCGGAACGCGTCCACGGCCGCGTCCACCTGCGCGGAAGTGGGTTGCTCCTGCGTCTGACTCGCACCTGAGTCGTTGTCGCGTGCGTACATGACTACATATACTCGCTTGAGAGGTTGCTGACCGCAAGTGAGGAATGCGATGTCACCGTCAGATGAGCACGGGCACGGGCACGGGCATGGACATGGGCACGGCCACGAGCATCGCGCGAGCGGGTTGAAGCGCCTGGTGCATCAGGTCGGACACGCGTTCACGCCGCACAGCCACGACAGCGCCGACAAGAGCGACGAGGCCCTGGAGTCCAGTTCGCGCGGCATGCGCGTGCTGGCCGTCTCCTTCGCCGTGCTCATGGTCACGGCCGCCGCCCAGGGGGTGATCGTGGCGTTCTCCGGCTCGGTCGCGCTGCTGGGCGACACGCTGCACAACCTCGCCGACGCCCTGACCGCCGTCCCGCTCGCGATCGCCTTCTCCCTCGGGCGGCGGGCGGCCACCCGCCGCTTCACCTACGGGTACGGCAGGGCCGAGGACCTCGCCGGGATCGCCATCGTCCTCGTGATCGCCGCCTCGGCCGGCCTGGCCGGCTACGAGGCCGTCAGGCGGCTGATCGAGCCGCAGGAGGTGCGGGCGCTCTGGTGGGTGGCCGCCGCGGGCGTGGTCGGCTTCCTCGGCAACGAGTGGGTGGCCCGCTACCGGATCAGGGTGGGCCGGGAGATCGGCTCGGCGGCGCTGGTCGCGGACGGGCTGCACGCCCGGACCGACGGGTTCACCTCGCTCGCCGTCCTGCTGGGGGCGGGCGGCGCGGCGCTCGGCGTCCCGCTCGCGGACCCGGTCATCGGCCTGCTCATCACCGCCGCCATCTGCTTCGTGCTGCGCGACGCGGGCAGGGAGATCTATCACCGGCTCATGGACGCCGTGGACCCGGGGCTGGTCGACCGGGCCGAGCGGATCCTCGCCGGCACGCGCGGCGTGGAGCGGGTGGGTTCGGTACGGCTGCGCTGGGTGGGCCACGCCCTGCACGCCGAGGTGGAGATCATGGTGAGCCACGAGCTGTCGCTGGTCGAGGCGCACGCCGTCGCCGTCGAGGCGGAGCACCGGCTCATTCACGACCTGCCGCGCCTGCGCGCGGCCACCGTCCACGCCGACCCGGACGGCCCCCACGACGTCGACCACCATGCCCTGCTGACGAGCCACCGCTGACCGGCCCCGCGGGCTCGGCGGCCGACGGGCGCTCGGGCTCCATGGCCGACGGGCCCGCGGACGGGCGCCGCACGAGCAGGGGGCCGATGCCGAGCTGCGCGGCGGCCAGCACCAGGCAGACGCACGCGGCGGCGGCCCACATGCCTCCCGCGCCCACGTGTTCGAGGAGCTGGGTGCCGGCGAGGGGCGCCGCCACGGCGGCGACGCCCCAGCTCGTCCCGTAGACGGCGAGGTAGCGGCCCCGGGCGTCCGGCGCGGCGAGGCCGGCGACGACCGCGTACGCGCGTCCGATCATGAACAGGTCGCCCAGGCTCCACACCACGGTCGCGACCACGAACAGCGGCAGGCCGTGGGCGACCGCGTAGCCGGCCAGCCCCGCCGCGACGAGGACCGACCCCACCGCCAGAGCCACGGGCGCCGGCAGCGCCGCCACGGAACGCACGCGCAGCAGGGGCTGCCCCGCCACGGTGGTGACCGCCGAGACGGTGAACAGCAGCCCGGCGTCCGCGGCCTGGAGGCCGTGCCCCGGCAGGGCGAGCGGCAGGGCGACCATGATGCCCATGAACACGGTCGCGAACAGCGTGCCGCAGGCGAACATCGCCACCAGCGCCGGATCGCTCCAGGGCGTCGTGCGGCCGGAGCTCCCGGCCTCGGCGCGCCGGCGGCCGGCGGGGTCGGCCGGCAGGGCCAGGCGCACGACGGCCGCGCACGCCAGGCACGTCAGCGCGTCGATGACGAACAGCCAGCGCAGGTCCCAGCGCCCCACGGCCGCCGCGATCAGCCCCGCCCCCATGCCGCCGGCCGCCAGGGCCGCGTTGAAGAGGCTGAAGGCCCGGGTCCGGTCGTCCGGGCCGGCGGAGTCGGCGATCAGCGCCTGGCTGGGCGGCTCGTACAGCTCGAAGGCCAGGCCGAGCAGCACGGCGAGCACCGCGACCGCGGCCAGCGATCCGGCGGTCGCGACGGCCAGCTGGACGACGGCGCAGGCGCAGAGGCCGAGCACGATCGTGCGGCGCCGGCCCAGCCGATCCGCGAGCAGGCCGCCGAGGAGCCGCGAGGGGATCGTCGCCAGGCCGAACGCCGAGGAGACGAGCCCGGCCGTGGCGGCGCTCGCCCCGAACTCGGTGGTGATCAGGACCGTCAGGAACGAGAGGGAGAACGCTCCGAGCCGGTTCACGGCGCGCGCCGCGACGAGCAGCCACACGGTACGGGGCAGCCGCCGACCACGGCCCGGGAAACGCATACACTGACCTCCGTGACCGACCAAAGGAATGACGCCGGTCACGAACCTAGGACTCGAAGGAGTGACCAGTCAAGTGATGTTCGATGGTCATGTCGCCACGCTGCTGGAGGCGGCCGTGTCCCTGGTCAACACCCTCACCGACGGCTCCGCCCGCGGGCGGCCCTACACCGCGCCCCGGGCCGGCCTGCTGCCCGCCGCCGTGGACGCGGCCCTGCCCTCGTCCGGGTCCGGCCCCCGTACGGTCACCGTCGAGGAGGCGGAGCACCTCGCCCGGACCGCCGCGAGCATGCGCCAGGTGTTCGAAGCCGTCCACGCGGGGCGGACGGACGAGGCGGCGGCCGTCGTGAACGCCCTGCTGCTGTCCACCGGCGCCCGCCCGCAGCTCGACCAGGCTCCCGGCGAGCCGTGGCAGGTCCACTTCCACGGCCCGGACGACACCCTGGCGGTGGGCTGGAGCGCCGGCTGCGCGGCGGCGCTCGCCCTGGCGATCGGCAGCGACCTCGGCGGCCGGCTGGGCGTCTGCCAGGCCGTCGCCTGCGACCGGGTCTACGTGGACAGCTCCCGGAACGGCGTGCGCCATTTCTGCTCCTCCACCTGCCGGAGCCGCGTCAAGGCCGCCGCCCACCGCGAGCGCCGGCAGGTCCAGGCGGGGCGCCGCACCCCGGCGGACCCGGCCTGAGCGCACCCGCGTCGCGGGGCGTTCCCCGCCTCGCCGCGCGGGCGGATGGACACGGGGAGTCCGGCATGGGCTTCCCGCAGACCCCCGGAGCACCGCCTCCGCCACCGCGCGCCGGACCGCGAACGCACACTCCGGGGCATGTACTGTCCGTAGTTGACTATGCATGCTCCGTGTTCTCCCGGAGGACGGCCGCGCCGGCTGGCGTGGCTCTCCGTGCTGCTCGGAGCCCTGGTGATCGCGCACCTGTGGGCCCACGGCCTGTCCACGGACGAGCACCGGGCGATGCCCGACCCGGCCGGGTGGGCGGCCTGCCTGCACGGCACGGATCACGATCACCACGTCGACCATCCCCACGGCGACGGGTTCGTGCTTCCCGTCCCGGAGCGCGTGCCCTGCGAGCCGGTGGCGCAGCGGACGACGCCGTCGCTGCAGCCCGTCATGCCCGCCGTGCCCGCCGTGCTCCACGAGGGGGGACCGCCCGAGCACCACCCCGGACGCGGCCATCGCGACCGGGCCGCGCGCCGTCACACGCTCGAGGTCTACCGGCCCTGAGGTCGGGCCCGCACCACGTCTGGCCTCGATCCTTGTCGGTAGCGTCCCGCCGCCGCGCGGGAGAAAAGCGTGTGAACCATGTCAGTGATCTCGTCTCCGTCCCGGCCCTCGTCCGCCTTGGCGCGGCTGGCCGGTGACACGCCCGTGTGCTGGATCGGGGAGCCCTTCGCCCCACCCGGCCGCGGTTTCTGGGCCAAGCTCGAAGGAGCCAACCCCGGCGGGCTGAAGGACCGGCCCGCCCTCCACATCGTCGGCCGCGCCCGGGCCAGAGGAGAGCTCGCCCCGGGCGCGATGATCGTCGAGTCCACGTCCGGCACGTTCGGCCTGGGGCTGGCGCTGGCCGGCATCGTCCACGGCCACCCGGTGACCGTGGTCACCGACCCGGGGATGGAGGCGATCGTCCAGCGGCTGCTGTGCTCCTACGGAGCGCGCGTGGAGACCGTGCGGCGTCCGCATCCGGACGGCGGCTGGCAGCGCGCCCGGCTGGACCGGGTCGCCGAGCTGCTCGCCGCCCATCCGGGCGCCTACTGCCCGCGGCAGTACGACAACCCCGACAACGTGGCCGCCTACGCCGGTCTGGCGCGCGAACTGCTCGCCCAGCTCGGCCGGGTCGACGTGCTGGTGTGCAGCGTCGGGACCGGCGGCCACTCCGCCGGGGTGGCGAGGACGCTGCGCGAGCACAACCCCCGGCTCCGCCTCGTGGGGGTGGACGCCACCGGCTCGACGATCTTCGGCCAGCCCGCCAGGCCGCGGCTCATGCGCGGGCTGGGCAGCAGCATCCATCCGCGCAACGTGGACCACGACGCGTTCGACGAGGTGCACTGGGTGGCGCCGCACGAGGCGGTGTGGGCCTGCCGCACGCTCGCCGCCACCCACTACACCACCGGCGGCTGGAGCGTCGGCGCCGTCACCGTGGTCGCCGCGTGGCTGGCCAGGACGGAGCCGGCCGGCCGCCGGATCGCCGCCGTCTTCCCCGACGGACCCGCCCGGTACTACACGACCGTCTACGACGACGGCTACTGCGCCGAGCACGACCTGCTCGGCCGGCCGCCCGCCCGCGAGCCGGACCGGATCGGGCACCCCGCCGAGGCCGAGGTCACCCGCTGGACCCGGATGGTGACGCGGTGACGTGGCGCCGTTTCGCCTCCTTCGACCGCAGCGTGCGGCTGCTGATGGTCAACCAGCTCGCCATCAACACCGGCTTCTACATGCTCATGCCGTACCTGGCCGGGCACCTGTCGGACGGCCTGGGCCTGGCGGCGTGGACGGTCGGGCTCGTGCTGGGGGTGCGCAACCTCAGCCAGCAGGGCCTGTTCCTGCTGGGCGGCGCGCTGGCCGACCGGCTCGGCTACCGGCCCGTCATCATCGCGGGCTGCCTGCTGCGCACGGTCGCCTTCGCGTTGCTGGGAGTCGCGGACGCGCTCCCCGCCCTGGTGGCCGCCTCAGCGATGACAGGCTTCGCCGGCGCCCTGTTCAACCCTGCGGTACGGGCATACCTGGCACACGACTCGGGCGAACGCCGGATTGAGGCGTTCGCGCTGTTCAACGTCTTCTACCAGACCGGCATCCTGGCCGGCCCGATGATCGGGCTCGCCCTGCTGAGCGTGGACTTCCGGCTGGTGTGCGCAGTGGCCGCGGCCGTCTTCGGGGTGCTGACGCTGCTCCAGCTCCTCGCCCTGCCGCCGTGCGGGGCGCGGGCCACGGGCGGGGCGGGCGGGCCGGCCGGATGGCGCGCCGTGGTCGCCAACCGGCCGTTCCTGCTGTTCTCCGCGGCCATGGCGGGCTCCTACGTGCTGTCGTTCCAGGTGTACCTGGCTCTGCCGCTGCTGCTCGGCGACGCCGGCGCGGTCGGTTCGCTGTTCGTGGTGTCGGCGCTGGTGGCGATCGCCGGCCAGCTCAGGATCACCGACTGGGCGCGCCGCCGCTGGAGCGGGCCGCAGGCCGTCGTCCGCGGGCTCGCGCTCATGGCGGTCGCGTTCCTGCCGCTGGTGCCGGCCGGCGCGGCGCCGTCCGGCGCGGCGCGGGTCGCGGCGGTGCTGGTGTGCACGGCGCTGCTGGCCGCGGGGACCGCGCTGACGTACCCGTTCGAGATGGACACCGTGGTGGCGTTGTCCCGGGAACGGCTGGTGGCCACCCACTACGGGCTGTACAACACGGTCGCCGGGATCGGCGTCACGCTGGGCAACCTGCTGGTCGGCGCGCTCGTGGGCGCCGGCTCCTCCGCTCTGGCGGGGACGGCGCTGTTCCTGCTGGGCGCGGCGTGCGCGGTCGCGGTGGGGGCGCTGAGCCGTACCGGACGGCTGACCGCGTCCGGGGCCGCCGCCGGTCGGCGGTGATCCCCGCACACCCGCGCCTCCAGCCTCTGCAGCCTCTCCGGCAACGAGGTGCGGCGGGGTCCGGCGGGAAATAGGGTCATGGTCATGGCCGGCTGCATTCTCGTCCTCAACACGGGATCCTCCTCGATCAAGTACGAGCTCGTCGACGTCACCACCCGCGAACGCCCCGCCGCCGGTCTGGTCGAGCGCGTCGGCGAGCCCGTCGGGCGGCTCACCCACCGCACCGGCGACGGGCCGCCGTACGTGCGCGAACAGCCCTTCCCCGGGCACGGCGACGGGCTGGAGGCGATGATGAGGGCGTTCGAGGAGGCCGGGCCCCGGCTGTCCCCCGTCGCGGTCGGGCACCGGGTCGTGCACGGCGGCACCCGGTTCACCGAGGCCGTGCTCGTCGACGACGAGGTCGTCACCGCGATCGAGGAGCTGGCCCCGCTCGCCCCCCTGCACAACCCGGTCAACCTCGCCGGCATCCATCTCGCGCGCAAGGCGTTCCCCGACGTCCCGCAGGTCGCGGTGTTCGACACCGCCTTCCACCGCACGCTGCCGCCGGAGGCCCACACCTATGCGGTGCCGCGCGACTGGCGCGAGCGGCTCGGCGTGCGGCGCTTCGGCTTCCACGGCACCTCCTGCGCGTACGTCTCGCGGCGCGCCGCCGCCGTCCTCGGCCGCGATCTCGCCGGCCTGAACCTGATCGTGCTGCACCTGGGCAACGGCGCGAGCGCCACCGCGGTCTCCGGCGGCCGCAGCGTGGACACCTCCATGGGCATGACCCCGCTCGAGGGGCTGGTGATGGGCACCCGTTCGGGCGACGTCGACCCGGCGCTCGCCGGCTACCTGGCCCGGGTGGACGGCCTGGACGCCCGGGCGGTGGAGCACGCGCTGACCAACGGCGGCGGCCTGCTCGCCCTCGCCGGAACCCGCGACATGCGTGAGGTGCGCGCCCGCGACGACGCCGAGGCCAGGCTCGCCCTGGACGTCTACACCCGGCGCATCCGCAAGTACGTCGGCGCCTACTACGCGCTGCTCGGCCGGGTCGACGCGATCGTGCTCACCGGCGGGATCGGTGAGCACGACGCCGCCACCCGCGCCGCCTGCCTGGGGGGACTGGAGCGGCTCGGCATCGCCGTGGACCCGGCGCTCAACGAGGCGGGCCCGGACGGCGAACGCGCCGTCTCCCCGCCCGGCGCCGAGGTGGCGGTGCTGGTCATCCCGACCGACGAGGAATGGGAGATCGCCCGGCAGGCCCACGCGCTCCTCTCATGACGGCTCACCTGACCACAGGGGCCTGAGCCCGGAGCGCTCCGTCCGCGCGGCCGGGATCCGGTGCGTCGTCGTGCACCTGGGCGGCGGTGATGGCGACGGTCGTGACGATGTCGGCGACGGTGGCGCCGCGGGACAGGTCGTTGACGGGCTTGCGCAGCCCTTGGAGCACCGGCCCCACCGCGACGGCTCCGGCGCTGCGCTGGACGGCCTTGTAGAGGTTGTTGCCGGTGTTGAGATCGGGCACCACGAAGACGGTGGCGCGGCCGGCCACCTGGCTGTCGGGCATCTTGGTCCGCGCCACGCCGGGGTCGACAGCGGCGTCGTACTGGATGGGCCCCTCCACCGGCAGGTCGGGGCGCAGCTCGCGGATCAGGCCGGTGGCGGCGCGGACCTTGTCGACGTCGGCGCCGGCGCCCGAGGTCCCCGTCGAGTACGACAGCATGGCGATCCGGGGATCGACGCCGAACAGGGCGGCGGTGCCGGCCGAGGAGATCGCGATGTCGGCCAGCTGCTCGGCGCTCGGATCGGGGTTGACCGCGCAGTCGCCGTACACGAGCACCCGGTCGGCCAGGCACATGAAGAACACGCTGGAGACCAGCCCCAGGCGCAGGATCTCGAACGCCGGCCTGATGGTGTGCGCGGTGGTGTGCGCGGCGCCCGAGACCATGCCGTCGGCCATGCCGGTGTGGACCATCAGCGTGCCGAAGTAGGACACGTCGGTGACGGTGTCGCGGGCCAGCTCGACGGTCATCCCCCGGTGCGCCCGGACCGCGGCGTACTCGTGGGCGAAACGCTCGCGCAGCTCCCCGTCGAACGGGCTGAGCACCCGGGCCTCGTCCAGGTCGAGGCCGAGCTGGGCGGCCTGCGCCCTGATGCGCGCCTCGTCGCCGAGCAGGGTCAGCCGGGCCACGCCGCGGCGCAGCAGGACGTCGGCCGCGCGCAGGACGCGCGGCTCCTCGCCCTCGGGCAGCACGATGTGCCGGCGCCGGGCACGCGCCCGGTCCAGCAGCTCGTACTCGAACATCAGCGGCGTGACGACGTCGGTCTTGGCGATGGCCAGCCGATCGAGCAGCAGCCGGCCGTCGACGTGCTCGGCGAACAGCCGCAGCGCCGTGTCGATCTTCCCGCCGGCCTGGGGGGTGAACTGGCCCTCCACCGCCGACAGGCGGGTCGCGGTGTCGAAGGTGTCGTGCTCGGTCACGATGACCGGCAGGGGGACGGCCATGCTGTGCAGCAGCCGGTCCACCGGGACGGGCAGGTCCGCGCCGCCCGTCATGATCACCGCCGACAGAGCCGGGAAGCCCGGCGCCGCGTGCGCCGCGATCAGCCCGGGCAGGAGCGCGGCGGCCCGGTCGGACGGGATGATCACCGCGGCGCCCTCGGTGTAGCGGTCGAGGATGTTGGGCAGCGACATCGCGCCGACCATCAGCGCGCTGGCCTCCCGTCCGAGCCCCTCGCGCTCGCCGAGGAAGAGCCGGCCGTCGCAGGCGTCCAGCAGGTCGGCGACGGTGGGCGCGCGCAGGGAGGGGTCCTCGGGCAGCGTGAACACCGGCGTGGGGTGCGGGATCGCGACGGGCTCGCCGGCCGCCCGGGTGACCACGACGGCGAGCTCCTGCGCGTGGTGCTGGGCCAGCTGCCGGGACGACAGCTCGACCGCCGCGGCGATCTCCGCGACCGTCCTGCCCCGTCCGCTCACCACGTTGAGCACGGGTGTGCCCAGGTCCGCGGCGAGCCTGGCGTTGAACTCGAACTCGGTCGGCGCTCCGACGTCGGTGTAGTCGGTGCCGACCACGACCACGGCGTCGCACCGTCCCGCGAGCGCCCGGTAGCGGGCCACGATGTCGCCGGCCGCGCGGTCGGCGTCGGCGTGCACGTCGTCGTAGGTGACGCCCGTGTACGTCTCGTACGGCGAGCCGAGCTGGAACCTGCTCCGGACGGTGTTGACCAGGTTGTCCTCGCGTCCCGCCCTGACCACGGGCCGGAACACGCCCACGGTCCCCACCTGCCGGGACAGCAGGTCCACCATGCCCAGGGCGATCGTGCCCTTGTTGCTTGCGGCCTCGGCCGCCGCGACGTACACCGCTCGTGTCATGGTCACCATTGTCCGCCCTGGCGCGGTGGCCGGGCGGTGGGGTGATCAGCAGCGGGCGGGCGGCGCGGCCGGAGGCAGGGGGGTGGCGCCGTCCGGGCGGAGGGCGTCGAGCAGCAGCACCAGCGAGCGGCGCCAGCCCTCGTCCGGCTCGCCGGCCGGTCGCAGCGTGCTGAGCAGCATGCCGAGGATCCGCACCAGGTCGTCCGGCTCCAGGTCGGCGCGCACCTGGCGGGCGGCCTGGGCGTTGCGCATGAGCCGGGTGAGCGGCTCGATGAAGCGGGACGCCAGGTCGGCGGTGAGCGCTCCCGCGTCCTTGGCCGTGGCCAGGATGCCCGGCTGCCCCGACCCGAGGGCCAGCACGGTCTCCAGCATGACGGACATGCCGCGCAGCGGGTCGGGCTCGGCGAGCGCACGGGTGATCGCCGGCTCGATCTCCTCGCGCATCAGCTCCTCGACGACCTCGCGGACGAGCTTCTCCTTGCTCGGGAAGTGGCGGTAGAGCGTCGCCAGCCCCACCCCGGCCCGCTGGGCGATCTCCTCCAGCGTGACGCCGCCGCCGGCCTCGGCGAACGCCGCCCTGGCCGTACGGGTGATCCGCTCCGCGTTGCGAGCCGCGTCGGCGCGCCGGCGGCGGGGCGCGTCGGTGCTCATGCACCCAGCGTAACAGGTGAGAGTTGGGTCTCACTTCCTGTGTTACGGTGGAAATGAGAGGCTGGTATCAGTTAAGTGAGAAGGAGCCGGTTGATGACCGAGATCCCGACGTTTCCGCTGCCGCCGCTGTTCGGCGACCCCGGGCCGTACGACGCCGAGGACTATCGGCGGCTGCGCGCCGACGGGCCGGTCGTCCGCCTGCCCCTCGCCACGGGCGGCCCCGACGTGTGGCTCGTCACCCAGTACGCCGAGGTGCGCAAGGTGCTCAGCGACCCGGCGCACTTCAGCAACGCCGCCCGCGGCCCGGACGGCCGCCTCGCCGACCGTTCGGACGAGTCGCTGAAGGGCTTCGTCATCGGCAACCCGCTGATGTACGACCCCCCGGAGCACACCCGGCTGCGCCGCCTGCTGACCGGCCAGTTCACCGTGGCCAGGATGCGGCACCTGCGGCCGCGCATCGAGCAGATCGTGACCGAGCACCTGGACGCCATGGAGGCCGCCGGGCCGCCCGCCGACCTGGTGCAGGCGTTCTCGTTGCCGGTCCCCTCGCTGGTGATCTGCGAGCTGCTCGGCGTCCCGTACGCCGACCGCGAGGACTTCCAGCGGCGCAGCAACCGGCTCCTGGACATGACGCTGGACCGGGAGGCGCACGCCGCCAACACCGCCGAGATGAACGCGTACATGTACGGGCTGATCGCCCGCGAGCGCGCCGAGCCGGGTGACGAGCTGCTCGGCCTGCTGGTGCGCGAGCACGGCGACGACCTCACCGACGACGAGCTGCTCGGGATCGGCAACACGCTGCTGGTGGCCGGGCACGAGACGACCGCCAACATGCTCAGCCTGGGCACGCTGCTGCTCCTGCACCGG
This sequence comes from Nonomuraea rhodomycinica, assembly GCF_013363995.1. Classification (GTDB taxonomy): domain Bacteria; phylum Actinomycetota; class Actinomycetes; order Streptosporangiales; family Streptosporangiaceae; genus Nonomuraea; species Nonomuraea rhodomycinica. Next base: position 978,088 of record NZ_JABWGO010000001.1, read on the forward strand.
CCGGACCAGGCCGCCGTCATCCGCGACGAGCCCGACGCCGTCACCCCGGCCGTGGAGGAGCTGCTGCGCTACCTGACCGTGGCGCACCGCGCCGGGCCGCCCCGGCACGCCACCGAGGACATCACGCTCGGCGGCCGGCAGATCAAGGCCGGCGACCTGGTGATCCCGTCGCTGCTGGCCGCCAACCGGGACGAGGCGTTCGTCAAGGAGCCCGACGAGCTCGACGTCACCCGCGACGCCGCCGGGCACATCGCCTTCGGGCACGGCGTCCACCACTGCCTGGGCGCGCCGCTGGCCCGGCTGGAGATGCAGGTCGCCTTCCCCGCGCTGCTGCGGCGCTTCCCGGGGCTGAAGCTCGGGGTGCCGTTCGAGAGCCTGCGCTTCCGGCTGCAGTCGACCGTCTACGGGGTGGAGTCGCTGCCCGTGACCTGGTGATCAGCCGGCGGACCGCCCCCGCCCTCCAGGTAGGCGGGCGGCCTGCCGCCCGGAAAGAGCCGCTCGCCCGCGCCCAGGATCACGGGGAAGGCCAGCAGCCGGTACTCGTCGACCAGGTCCTCGGTCATCAGCGCATGGACCACGCTCCGGCTGCCGGCGACGATCACGTCGCGCTCCTCGCGTCCGACGGCGTCGAGGAGGTCGCCGTCGACGACCTTCGAGCTCGCCCAGGCGGAGACGTCGGTCAGCGTCCGGGAGGCCGGCCCGCGCCCCGAGGTCGAACCGCGCGTGCGCGACACCGGGTTGCGCCGGGATCCCGGCGCGGCCTATCTTGGACCGGTCGTTCCAAGTTAGGGGGTGGCGGTAATGCCCGACGTCAAGCACTTCGATCCGGACGCGGTCCTCGACCAGGTGGTACGCCTGTTCTGGCGGCGCGGCGCCGACACCACCGGCATCGCCGAGATCGTGGAGACGACCGGTCTCAGCCGCTCCAGCCTCTACGCGACCTTCGGCGGCAAGACGCGGTTGCAGGCGGCCGCCCTGGGCCGTTACCTGGAGCGGCAGTCACGGCCGGTGTTCGACGCCCTGGCCGCCGACACCCGCGGCCTGCCCGCCATCACCGCGTTCTTCGAACGACTGGTGGCGGCGCGCTGCTCGGGCGAGCACGCCCGGTGGGGATGCCTGGTCACCAACACCCACGCCACGGCCGGCGGCGCCCTTCCCGAGATCCGCGAGCACCTGGACCGTCACCACGACGCGCTCCGGGCGGCGATGCGCACCGCTCTGCAGGCCGCCCGCGCCGAGGGCGGCCTCCGGCCCGGCCTGGACCTGGAGGCGGCCGCCGAGGCCCTGACCCTGCAGGCGTACGCGGTCAACCTGCGCTCGCGAGCCGGCGCCGAGGCGGCCGAGTTGCTGGCGGCCGTGCGCGCCGTCCTGGACGGTTTCACCACTACCGAGGAGAGATGATGAACGGTTTCCGCGTGTACGACGAGAGCGACGCCCCCGAGGCCGCCCGCCCGATGCTGGAGGCGGCCAGGAAGCGGATGGGCTTCGTGACCACGCTGAACGGGGTGATGGCCGAGTCGCCGGAACTGCTGGCGGGCTACAACGCGCTGGCCGAGCAGTTCGGCAGGTCGTCGCTGCCGGCGGCGGCCAAGCAGGTGGTGCTCATCACGGCCAGCGTGGAGAACGGCTGTGAGTACTGCGTGGCCGCGCACTCCACCCTCGCGCTGCGCGCACGCGTGCCCGCCGAGGTCGTCGAGGCGCTGCGCGCCGGCCGGCCCCTCCCCGACCAGGCGCTGGAGGCGGTCCGCCGCCTCACCCGTACGGTGGTGGCCCAGCGCGGCTGGGTGGAGGAGAGCGAGATCGAGGCGTTCCTGGCCGCCGGCCACACCCGCCGCCACGTGCTGGACATCGTGCTCGGCGTCGGCATGAAGACGCTGTCGAACTACACCAACCACATAGCCCACACCCCGCTCGACCCGGCCTGGCAGGACCAGGAGTGGACCCGGGAGCAGGCGGCGCTCTGACCACGTCACCGAGCGTCCGCCGGGCCGGCGCCCCCTTCGGGGACGACGGCCACGGGGCACAGCGCGGTCTCGGTCATCGCCCTGGCCACCGTGCCGAGAGCGCCGCCGGGCCGCGTGCGGTCCGCGCCGACGACGAGCAGGCCGGCCCCCTCGGAGGCGACGCGCAGGGCCTCACGCGCGGGCGCGATCAGCGCGCGGAGTTCGAGGCGGACGTCCGGGTGCCCGGCCCGCCGGGCCGCCAGGCGTTCGTCCATGCGGGCTCGCGCCGCCGTCCTCAGCGCGTCGGCGTCCGGGAGCGGGTCGATCTCGACGCCCCAGGCCATGCCCTTGACGTGGATGAGGTGCAGCGCGATCACCGGCAGTGACCGCAGGGCGGCCTCCGTGAAGGCGAATTCCACCGCTTCGTCCGGAGTGGCGGGCGCCAGCCCCAGCACGAGCGGCCCGCGGTGCGTCTGCGCGGGAACCGGGCCCGGACCGCGCACCACCACCACGGGCGCCCGCGCGCCGGCCGCCACGGACGCGGCCACGGAGCCGACGACGGAGCGGGCCGGCGCGCCCAGCCCGCGCGAGCCGACCACGACGAGGCCGGCGCCGGCCGACAGCTCCACGAGCCGCTCGGCCGCCGAGCCCTCGCACAGGTCGGTGGCGACGTCGGTGACCGAGCCGGTCGAGCGGGCGCAGTCCGCGCCGTGGTGGAGCACGTGCTCGGCGGCCTTGCGCAGGTGCGCCTTCGCCTCCGGTGGCGCCGCCCCGTACGGCCAGCGCCAGGCGTGCGCGATGGTCAGGGGCAGGCCCCTCAGCTCGCACTCGTCCACGGCCCACAGCAGGGCCTGTACGGAGAAGTCGGAGCCGTCGTAGCCGACGACCACTCGGGGCTGTCCCCCCATGCTCTCCACCTCGCTCCCGTCTCCCGCCGCGGTGACCTGATCACGGGGGAGGCTGGGCGAGGCCCCGGGGGCGCGGGCCGTCACTCCTCCCTCTGCCCCACGAGGGAGAAGTACGCCTCCTCCTCCTGCGCGAAGTGCAGCGTCAGGACGGCGTGCAGCCCGTACAGGCAGGCACGCAGGTCGTCCACCTGCTCGGGGAGCAGTCCGCGGGCGGAGGCCAGTTCCAGATGCCGCCCGAGCCGGGCCACCAGCCTCCCGATCTCGGCGTGGGCCCTGCTCATGGGGGCGGTCGCCTCCGGATCGCCGAGCAGACCGCCCAGCGCCGGGTACAACCGGCTCTCCTCGGCCCGCTCGTGCGGCAGGACCTCGTCCACCAGCACGTCGTGGACGCGGCGCAGCCGGGGAAGGACCACCGCGGACGGCCGGTCGAGCGCGTCGGCGGTCTCCCGCAGCAGGTCGAGGGCCGGGCGCAGGCGGGCGTGCTCCTCGTCGAAGCGGTGCAGCAGGTCCCCCGTGGGCGCGTCCACGGGCACGCGCGTGCCGTGCCCGCCGCTCAGCGCCCGCAGCGCGTTGAGGGTGACGGCGACGTCGATGGCCTCCTGCAGCAGCGCGCCCGAGGCGGGCGGCAGGGCGCCGAGCGCCGCCGCGAGCATCGCGAGCAGGGAGAGTCCCATGCCGGCGCCGGCGCTCTGCACGGCGATCCGTCGCGCCCGGCGGGCCACGTCCATCGCGTCGGCCAGGCGGTCGAGCCGATCGGTGGTGAGCACCACGTCGGCCGCCTGCGTAGAGGCCGCCGACCCGCGCGCGCCCATCGCGACGCCGACCTGGGCGGCGGCCAGGGCCGGGGCGTCGTTGACGCCGTCGCCCACCATGACGGTGGTCGCCCGCCCGGCCTCCGCCCGCACCCCGGCCACCTTCTGGGCGGGCGTGCGCTCGGCGAGCACCTCGTCCACGTCGAGGACGGCCGCGACGCTCTCGGCGACCTCCACGTGGTCCCCGGTGAGCATGACGATCCGCTCGATCCCGGCCGTCCGGAGCCTGCGCAGGGTACGGGCGGCGTCCGTGCGCACCGCGTCCCGCAGGAAGATCACTCCGGCGAGCTCGCCGTTCACGCACACCCACACCGTCATCGCGCTGTCGAGGGCCGCCCTGGACCGCTGCGTGGCCGTCCAGGGCGAGGAGGTGCCCGGGGGCGCCTTGCCCACCTGCACCTGCCGCCCCTCGACGACGCCCGCGGTGCCGCGGCCCGGCTCCTCCTGGACCTCCGCCGCCGCCGGCACGTCGAGCCCGCGCCAGGTCGCCGACCGGACGACGGCGGCGGCCAGCACGTGCGAGGACACCTGGTCGACCGCGGCCGCGAGCCGCAGCACCTCCTCCGCCGGGTGACCGGGCGCGGGAACGACGTCCACCACCTCGGGGCGCCCGCGGGTGAGGGTGCCGGTCTTGTCCAGCACGAGGGTACGGGCCCGGCCCAGGGTCTCCAGCGCGCCGCCGCCCTTGACGACGACGCCGGTGCGGGCCGTCCGGGACAGCCCGGAGGCGATGGCCGCCGGGGCGGCCAGCAGCAGGGGGCACGGTGTGGCGACGACCAGCACCGCCACCGCCCGCACGGCGTCGCCCGACAGCGCCCACGCCAGCCCGGCGACGACCAGCGTCAGGGGCAGGAACCAGGCCGCGAACCGGTCGGCCAGCCGCACGACCGGAGCCGTGTCCGCCTCGGTCTCGCGGGCCAGCCGCACCACGCCCGCGTACGTGCTCTCCTCGGCGGTCCCGGTGGCCCGCAGGTCGAACGCCGGTCCGGCGTTCACCACGCCGCTGCGCACGCTCTCGCCGGCGAGGTGCTCCACGGGCAGCGGCTCGCCCGTCAGCGCGGACTCGTCCAGCACCGCCTCGTGACGCACGACCACCCCGTCGACCGGGACCAGTTCGCCGGCCGGGACCACGAGCAGGTCGCCGCGCCGCACCTCCGAGACGTCCACCCGCGCGCCGCCGTCCGAGCCGTGCCGATGGGCCCAGCGCGGCGCCCGCTCGTACAGCGCCGTCAGGTCGCGCCGCGCCCTGCGCAGGGCGTACTCCTCCAGCGCCCGGCCGGTCGCCAGCATGACCGCGATCAGGGCGCCGGCCAGGTACTCCCCGACCGCGAGCGCCCCCACCAGGGCGAGCACCGCGATCGCGTCCACGCCCAGCCGGCCGGCCCGCAACGCCGACACGACCCACCAGAGCGCCGGGACCACGGCCACGACCGTGCCCGCCGCCCAGCAGACCTCGGCCGCCTCGCCGAGCCCGGCCAGGCGCAGCACGCCACCGGCGGTGAGAGCCACGAGCGTGACGCCCAGGAACGCGGCGAGCCCGAAACGCTTCACCTTCTCAGGCTGCGGGAACCACGGCCACCCCTCCAGGGCCTTTCGGCCTGCCCCGCGGGGCCGATGGCCATCGCCCCGTCCCCCAGGCGAAGGGCCCGGAATTATCAGCATGTCTACCGATACGCATACGGATTCCCAGCACGGTGACGAGCGCCTACCGTCTGGCTCGCAGTGATCCTTCGCACGTGCGACACACCCCCCGATTCCCGGCCGGCCCGTGCTCACAGGTGACCCCTGCGACGCGGGCCCGCGCGCGCCCACCCGGGCGGCCGGCCGGGGACAGCCGAAAGGAGCACAAGCGTGGAACGCAAGGGCCTGGCCGCCGCGACCGCGGGACTCATCGCGGCCGCGGCCATGGTGCTGTCCGCCTTACCCGCCCTCCCCGCCTACGCGGCCCCGCCCGGGGCCACCCCCGCCCAGCAGGACTCCGGCGGGCGGACGCTCATCGCCGCCGCCGATCCGCCGGACGTCTCCCTCAGCGGTGTCAAGGCCCACCTGTCGCAGCTCCAGACGATCGCGACGGCCAACGGCGGCACCCGCAGGTCCACCGGCGCCGGCTACACCGCGTCCGTCTCGTACGTGGAGCAGAAGCTGCGCGACGCCGGCTACACGGTGACCCGCCAGAGCTGCACCTCCGGCTGCACCGGCGGCGCGGGCCCGAACGTGATCGCGGACTGGCCCGGCGGCGACGAGAACCAGGTCGTCATGGCCGGCGCCCACCTCGACAGCGTGGGGGCCGGTCCCGGCATCAACGACAACGGTTCCGGCTCCGGCGCCCTGCTGGAGGTGGCGCTGACCCTGGCCGCCCAGCGGCCCACCATGGCCAAGCACGTCCGGTTCGGCTGGTGGACCGACGAGGAGCAGGGGCTCAACGGCTCCGAGTTCTACGTCAACTCCCTCGGCTCCACGGGGCGCTCGAAGATCCAGGTGTACTACAACTACGACATGGTCGGCTCACCCAACGGCGGCTACTTCATCAACAACATCACCACCACGGCCGCCCAGCCGCTCAAGGAGTTCTACGACAAGCTGAACCTCCAGCCCGAGGAGAACACCGAGGGCGCCAACCGCTCCGACGACGCCTCCTTCCGCAACGCCGGCATCGCCACCTCGGGCGTGGCCGCGGGAGCGAGCTACACCAAGACCTCGGCGCAGGCCGCCAAGTGGGGCGGCACGTCCGGGCGCGCCTACGACTCCTGCTACCACTCCTCCTGCGACACCAGCTCCAACATCAACGACACGATCCTGGACCGGGCCTCCGACGCCGCCCTGTACGCCCTGTGGAAGCGGGCCGTCGGCGGCGACACACCGAGCCGTGACTTCTCGATCTCGGCCAACCCGGGCTCGGGCACGGTGCAGGCGGGCTCCCCGGCCACCACCACCATCGCCACCCAGACCACGGCCGGCAACGCCCAGGCGGTCAACCTGTCGGCCAGCGGCCTGCCCACCGGCGCCACGGCCAGCTTCAACCCCGCCTCGGTCACCTCCGGCGGCTCCTCCACCCTGACCATCGCCACCGCCCCGACCACCCCGGCCGGCTCCTACAACGTCACGGTGACCGGCACCGGCGAGACGGCCACACACACCGCCACCTACGCGCTGACCGTCCAGGGCACCTCGGGCGGCCGGACCTTCACCAACGGCACCAACTACACCATCTCCGACTACTCCACCGTGCAGAGCCCGATCACCTCCACGGCCACCGGCACCGCCACCTCCCCGGTCAAGCTGTCGGTCACCATCAGCCACACCTGCGCCGAGGACCTCGACATCTGGCTGCGCGGACCCAGCGGCCAGTGGTACGCGGTCGACCGGTACGGCGGCACGAGCTGCACCTCCTACGGCACCAGGACCTACTCGGTGCCGGTCAGCCAGCAGGCCGCAGGCACCTGGACCCTCGAGGTCAGCGACGTCTACCTCGGTGACACCGGGTTCCTGGACTCCTGGAGCATCACCGTCTGACCCCCGTCGAGCGAAAGCCCCGGCCGACTCTCCCCCCGGCCGGGGCTCTCCCCTTCGGTCGCCTCGGTGGCGGACGGGGACCGATGGCCGGCCGGCCGAGGACCTTCGCCTCTGATCAGGACGCCGCGCCGTCCGGGAGATTGAGTGAAGGTGTGACCGAGGGAGAGATCATGTGCAACTACTGTGGCTGCCGGGAGTTCCCGCTGATCGGCCGGCTGTCCCAGGAACACTGGGACATCAAGGAGTGCGCGGGAGCGCTGCGCCGCGCGATCGGCGAAGGCAGGCACGGCGAGGCCACGACGCTCCTCGACGAGCTGCTCGCCCGGCTCGTCCCGCACACCGCCACCGAGGAGAGCGGGCTGTTCGCCGAGCTGCGCGCCGACGGGTCACTGGCCGAGGAGGTGGAGCGGCTGTGCGCCGAGCACGCCGGCATCCACGGCGTGCTCGGGGCGATCGACCGGGCCGCACCGGACTGGCCCGCCGTGCTGCGGGCGCTGGACGCGTTGCACCAGCACATCGACCACGAGGAGCACGGCCTGTTCCCCGCCGCCGTCATCATGTTGCCGCTGGCCGCCTGGGACCGCATCACGCCCGGCCAGTCCGCGACACCGGCCGGCTAGCCGGACTCGCGGCGCGGGCCGCTCGCCGGTCCCTTCGAGCGCGCCCGACGGGGCGTTCGCGGCCGGTTCAGGTCGCGGGCAGGGCGGTGGCGAGCAGGACGACGCCGAGCGATCCCACCAGGGAGCTCACGGCCATCGTCCGGGCGAGCCCGCGCCGCCCCGCGCCGCTGGCCCAGCCATGCACGGCGGCGGCGGCCATGACGGCGCAGAACAGCAGCAGCTTGGCGGCCAGGATCCGGCCGTAGCCGGGGTCGGCCAGCGAGGACCAGGTGACGCCCTTGCGCCAGGCCAGAGCCACGCCGGTGCCGAGCTGGACGGGCAGGAACACCGCCGCGGTGAAGAGGCCGAAACGGCGGCCGACCGCGCTCAGCACCGCGGCCCGGCGCCGCTCGTCCAGCAGCGCGCGGGCCAGGGGCAGCACGACCAGCGACACGGTGAGCTGCCCGCCGACCCACAGCGCCGCCGAGAGCACGTGCAGGAACCGGACCGCCGACCACCACGTCACCGCGCGCGCACCTGGAGCGCGCCGTGGGCCGCCGGGGTGAGGCGTCGCGCCGCCGTCAGGCGCACCACCGTCAGCGTCAGCACCACGGCCAGCGCCGAGGTTCCGGCCAGCAGCGCCAGGCCGAGCCCGTAGGAGCCGAGCCGGCCGTAGAGGAAGCCCATCAGCAGGGGCGGCACGAACCCGCCGAGCCCGCCCGCGGCGCCGACGAGCCCGGTCACCGAGCCCACCTTGTCCGCGGGGGCGACCTGGGCGACCAGGGCGAAGGTGGCGCCGCTGCCCGCGCCGAGCGCGGCGGCCATGGTCAGGAAGGCGACCGTGCCCACCGGCATCAGGCCGGGGGTGAGGGCCTGGACCGCCGCCATGACGCCGACCACGGCGAACACGCCGGTCAGGACCGGGACCGAGCCGGTCCGGTCGGACAGCCACCCGCCGATCGGCCGCATGACGACCGCGAGGACCACGAAACCGGCCATGCGGTTGGCGGCGTCGGCCTGGTCGAGACCGTAGCCGGTCTGCAGGTAGGCGGGCAGGTAGACGGAGAAGGCGACGTAGCCGCCGAACGCCACGGCGTACAGGACGCACGCCTGCCAGGTGATCGCCAGTCGGGCGGTGGCCGCCAGGCGTCCCAGGAGTGGTTGCGCCGCGACGGCGCGGCCGGGCGCGTCGCGCATGACCAGCCAGGCCACGGCGGCGTAGAGCGCCAGCGCCACCGCGGTGATGAGGAAGGGGGCGGCCGCCCCGCCGGCCTTGACGAGCCGGACCGTGGTCAGGGCGCTGATCGCGGTGCCGCCCATGCCGGCGCCGAAGACGCCGATGGCCAGGCCACGACGGTGCGGCGGGAACCAGGCGTTGACGAACGGCACGCCGACGGCGAACACCGTTCCGGCGATGCCCAGGAAGAAGCCGCCGGCCAGCAGCATGGGCAGCGAGCTCTGCCCGGCCACGCCGATGAAGACGACGGGCACGATACTGCAGGCCGAGATCAGCGGGAACATCACCCGGCCGCCGAAGCGGTCGGTGAGCGCGCCGACCGGGATGCGGCCCAGCGAGCCGACGATCACCGGGACGGCGACCAGCAGGGCCTGCTGGCCGGGTGACAGGCCGAGCAGGTCCTTGAAGCGCGGCCCGAGCGGGCTGAGCAGCGCCCAGGCCCAGAAATTCAGCGCGAACCCGAGGGTCGCCAGGCCGAGCATCAGCGCGGGCCTGCCGCCGGCGGGGGCAGGGCCCTTGTCGTCGATCACTGTTGTCTCTCCTCACTGCTGTCGCGCGGGATGCCGGTCGTGGGCGCACGGCCGGGGGTGGGGCCGGGGGCTCCTCGCAGGATGCGGTGGACGACGTCCGCGGCCGAGTGGTCCTCGGGCAGGCCCTGGAGGAAGGCGATGTCCTGGCCCAGGGTGAGCAGGGCGGCCTCGCGGTAACCGTCGGCGCGGTGCTGGGGCAGCCCGATGGCGGCGGTCAGGCCGTTGCACAGGCACTGGCGTCCCTCGGCCTCCCCCACCGTGCCGCCCTTGCGCACGTACGCCTCGACGGGCTCGGCGGGGCAGCGGTAGCCGATCGCGCCGCCGGGCCTGACGTACGGGGTGCGCAGGTAGCCCAGGTCGCACAGCCGGGGCCGCCGTTCGTGGACCTCGGGCTCGGACAGGGTGCCGGGCATCCGGGCGACCTTGAACGGGAAGCCGGTCGGCGAGGCGCGCGGGTCGTTGCGGACCTCCAGGGTCCCGGCGGAGGCGGCGCGCAGCAGGCGGCGCCGGAGGGCGTCGTCGAACCCGGACTCCCGGCACAGCGCGAACGCCGACCCCACCTGGACACCGGTGGCCCCCGCGGCCAGCGCCCGGGCCAGCCCGCCGGGCCCGCCGTAGCCGCCGGCCAGCCAGAACGGCAGGCCCAGCGCGCTCATCTTGCCGAGGTCGGCCTCGTCGCGCGGCCCGTACACCGGCTCACCGGCGGCGTCCAGCAGCGGGCGGCCGCGCGGCGGCGCGCTGTGGCCGCCGGCCACCGGCGTCTCCACGACGAACCCGTCCGGCCGGGTCCGCGGCGAACGGGCCAGGTAGGCGGCCAGCACGTGGGAGGAGACGATCGCCAGCAGCTTCGGCCGCCGCCACGGCTCGGCGGGGCGGGGCAGCAACGCGCCCGGGTCGAGGCCGACCGTGTGCCGGTCGTCGCCCGCTCCCGCCACGGTGACGGCGATCTCGGCCGGGCGGTGCGCGGCGAACTCGTCGAGCAGGTGCGGGATCTCCGTCGGGATGCCCGCCCCCATCAGCACGTAGTCGGCCCCGGCCAGCATCGCCCCGAACACGGCGGCCGGCGTGGCGAGCTGGATCTTCTCCAGGTAGTTGACGCCGATCGGGCCGTCGTGCCCCTGCTTGGCGAGGAAGACCTCGGCGAAGTTGGCGACCACGGCCAGTTCGTCGCGGGCGCGGCTGGGCCGCAGGCCGAGCCGGGGCACCGGCCGGTACGGCGTGCCCGGCGCGATCCCGCCCGGCACGAAGTAGCGGCCGAGCACCCGTCCGGCGATCGCCGGCTCCGGGAAGCAGGCCAGCGCGCGGCGCAGGTGGCCGCCGGGATCGCCGAGCTGGAGGCGGCGGGCCAGCGTGACGTCCAGGGCCGTGCCCGACACGACGCCGAGCTGCCCGGTACGGGCGACCGCGCGCGCCAGCCGCCACCCGGACACCCCGACGCCCATGCCGCCCTGGATGACGACGGGGAGCGCGGCCCCGGGCCCGCCGGTCATCGGCGTGCCCCGAGCGGGGCACGCCGCCGGTAGACGACGTAGGGCCGCCACAGGTACGCGATGGGCGCCGACCAGACGTGGACCAGCCTGGTGAACGGCCAGATCGCGGCGAGCACCCAGGCCGACAGCGCGTGCAGCTGGAAGACCAGCGGCACGCCGGCCATCAGGCCGGGGTCGGGGTGGAAGGTCAGGACGCCGCGGAACCAGACGGCGATGGTGGCGCGGTAGTCGTAGCCGCCGCCGAGCAGGTTCTGGCCCACGGTCGCCGCCAGGCCGAGCGCGATCGTGAGCGTCAGCACGGCGAACAGGACCTTGTCGGCGCGGGTGGTGGTGCGGCGCACGCGCGGGCTGGTGAGGCGGCGGGCCAGCAGCAGCCCCAGGCCGGCCACCACCATGAGCCCGGCCACGGTCCCGGCGCTCACCGACACCAGGTGGTAGAGGTGCTCGTCCACGCCGACCGCCTCGGTCAGGCTCTTCGGGACGAGCAGGCCCAGCACGTGGCCGCCGATGGCGGCGAACGCGCCGAGGTGGAACAGCGGGGACCCCAGCCGCAGCAGCCGGCTCTCCAGGACCTGCGTGGTGCGGGTGGTCCAGCCGAACTGGTCGACCCGCCAGCGCCAGACGTGACCGACCACGAAGATCGTCAGAGCGATGTAGGGGGCGACGACCCACAGCGCGACGCTCACGGCCGCACCTCCGTCTCGTTCAGCGGCGGCCCGCACGGGGCCAGACCGACGTGTTCGGCGGGCGGCCCGTACGGGGATGGTCCGAAGTTCCCGGCGGGCGGCCCGTAGGGGGCCAGGCCGACGTCCTCGGCGGGCGGCCCGGTCAGCGCCAGCTCGGCGACGGCGGCGCGCTCGGCCGCCGGCAGGTCGGGCAGTTCCGCGCAGAGCGCGTCGAGCACCAGCGAGTAGGACGAGCCGGCCTCGCGCAGCGCGGTGCGGATGAGCTCCAGCCCCTTGCGGTGCTGGCGCAGCGGCGCCTCGCCGGTGGACGGCCCGGCCAGCGCGGCGAACTCGCAGACCACCGGCAGGTAGTCGGGCAGCTCTCCCTCGGGCGGGACGAGCCCGGCCACGCGATAGCGCTGCTTGAGGGTGAGCAGGGCCATGCCGCGGCGGCGGGTGTCGCCGTGCAGGTAGTAGGTGAGGTAGAGGCTCGACCTGCGGCGCAGGTCGAAGGTCTCGACGTAGGCACGGGCCAGCCGCGTCGGCTCGCACTCGGCGTACCAGGCGGTGAACGCGACGAGGGCGTCGCGGGTGGCCGACTCCGGCAGCGCGGCGGCGGCCCGGCCCAGCTCGTCGCGGGCGGCGAGGAGCTCGGCGTCCGGGTACTGGAGCAGCAGCGAGATCAGCCGGAACAACCGCGCACGGTTCCGCGGCGCCGCGAAGGCGGCGGGCTCACGCCGGGTCAGGAGTCTCATGCCGTGCCTCCGTCGCGCACGAAGAGCTTCAGGCCGAGCCGCCCGTCGCCGCGGCGGCCGGTGACGCCGGCCGGGTGGAAGTCGCTCATGCCGGGACCGCCGTCGCCGTCCAGGCTGCACCCGCCCGCCTGGGCGGACAGGGCGGCGGCGTCCTCGCGGTGCGCGGCGGGCACGACGTAGCGTTCGTCGTACTTGGCGATGGCCAGCAGCCGGTACAGCTCCTCCATCTCGGCCGCCCGCATCCCCACCGACTCCAGCAGGTCCTCGGCGACGGTGCCGTCGAGGGTGCGGGCCCGCATGTAGGCGCGCATCGCCGACAGCTTCATCAGCACCCCGGCCACGACCTCGGTGTCGCCCGCCGAGAACAGGCTCGCCAGGTACTCCAGCGGGATGCGCAGGTCGGTGATGGCGTGGAAGACGTTGTCGGGGTCGTCGGCGTCGGCGCCCGCGCCGGTGACGGCGTCGAGGACGGGCGACAGCGGCGGGATGTACCAGACCATGGGCAGCGTGCGGTACTCCGGGTGCAGCGGCAGCGCCACCCGGTACTCCATGGCCAGCCGGTAGATCGGCGAGCGCCGCGCCGCGGCGATCCAGTCCTCGCTGATGCCCGCGGCGCGGGCCGCCTCGACCACCTCCGGGTCGGACGGGTCGAGGAAGACGCGGCGCTGGGCCTCCAGCAGGTCCCGCGGGTCGGGGACGCGCGCGGCCTCCAGCACCGCGTCGGCGTCGTACAGGATCAGGCCGAGGTAGCGCAGGCGGCCGACGCAGGTCTCGGCGCACACGGTCGGCTGTCCCGCCTCGATGCGGGGGAAGCAGAACGTGCACTTCTCGGCCTTGCCGGTCCTGTGGTTGACGTACACCTTCTTGTACGGGCACGAGGACACGCACATGCGCCACCCGCGGCAGCGGTCCTGGTCCACCAGGACGATGCCGTCCTCCTCCCGCTTGTACATCGCGCCGGACGGGCAGGCGGCGACGCAGGCCGGGTTGAGGCAGTGCTCGCAGATGCGCGGCAGGTGGAACATGAAGGTCTTGTCGAACTCCATCCGCACCTGCTCCGCCATGGCGGCCAGGTTGGGGTCGGCCGGCGCGTGCTCGGGGGCGCCGCCCAGGTCGTCCTCCCAGTTCGCGCCCCAGGTGATCGCCATGTCCCGGCCGGTGATGGCCGACTTGGGGCGGATGACCGGGGTGTGCGGCCCGGCGGGGGCGTTGACGAGGGTGTCGTAGTCGTAGGTGGCCGGCTCGTAGTAGTCGTCCAGGTCCGGGAGGTCCGGGTTGGAGAACAGGTTGAGCAGCCGCTTGACGCGGCCTCCGGCGCGGAGCTTGAGCCGGCCGCGCCGGTCGAGCTGCCAGCCGCCGTGCCAGCGCTCCTGGTCCTCGTAGCGCTTGGGGTAGCCGACGCCGGGTTTGGTCTCGACGTTGTTGAACCAGACGTACTCGACGCCGTCGCGGTTGGTCCAGGTCTGCTTGCACGTGACGGAGCAGGTGTGGCAGCCGATGCACTTGTCGAGGTTCATCACCATCGCGACCTGTGCCATGACCCTCATCAGTAGGTCACCTCCTGGGCGCGGCGGCGGATCACGGTGATCTCGTCACGCTGGTTGCCGGTCGGCCCGTAGTAGTTGAAGGCGTAGGTGAACTGCGCGTACCCGCCGATGAGGTGGCTGGGCTTGAGCAGCAGCCGGGTGAGGGAGTTGTGCACGCCGCCGCGCCGCCCGGACCTCTCGGTGAGCGGGACGTTCACGTTGCGGTCCTTGGCGTGGTACATGTACACGGTTCCGGCCGGCATGCGGTGCGAGACGATCGCGCGGGCCACGACCACGCCGTTGCGGTTGTACGCCTCGATCCAGTCGTTGTCGGCGACGCCGATCGCGCGGGCGTCCTCGACGCTCATCCAGATCGTGGGGCCGCCGCGCGACAGGGCGAGCATGTAGGCGTTGTCCTGGTACTCGGAGTGGATGGACCACTTGGAGTGCGGGGTCAGGTAGCGCACGGTGACCTCGGCCCCGTCGGTGCCGTCGGTGCCGTCGCGCTGCTCGCCGTAGTGGCGGCGCATGTTGAGCGGCGGCCGGTAGGCGGGCAGCTGCTCGCCCAGCTCGATGATCCAGTCGTGGTCGAGGAAGAACTGCTGCCGCCCGGTCAGGGTGTGCCAGGGCTTGTCCCGCTCGACGTTGATGACGAAGGCGGAGTAGCGGCGCCCGCCGGTCTCCGACCCGGACCACTCCGGTGAGGTGATCACCGGCTGCGGCCGGGCCTGCGTGTCGGCGAAGGTGATGCGCTTGCCCTCGTGCTCGGCGGCCAGGTCGGCGAGCCTGGTCCCGGTGCGCTTCTCCAGCGTCTCGAAGCCCTGGGTGGACAGGCGGCCGTTGGTGGTGCCGGACAGCGCGAGGATGGCCTCGCACATGCGGTCGGCCGACTCCAGCGAGACGCGGCCCTCGGGGGTGACGCCGTTCTGGCTGCGCAGGTACTCCAGCTCGGGCCCCACCTGGTAGGTGATGCCCTTGGTGGTCAGCCCGAGGTCGGCGAAGAGCGGGCCGATCGCGCGCACGCGCCGGCCGACGTCGGCGTAGTCGCGCTCGATGGTGACGATCTTCGGCATGGTCCTGCCGGGGATCGGCTCGCATGCGCCGTTCTTCCAGTCGCGTACCCGGCCACCGGGCTGGGCCAGCTCGTCGGGGGTGTCGTGGGCGAGCGGGACGGCCAGCACGTCGGTGCGCGTGCCGAGATGGCGGGCGGCCAGCTCGGAGAAGGCGTCGGCCAGGCCGAGGAAGACGTCGTAGTCGGCGCGGGTCTGCCAGGGCGGGGCGATGGCCGGGGTGAAGGCGTGGACGAACGGGTGCATGTCGGTCGAGGACAGGTCGTGCTTCTCGTACCAGGTGGCGGCGGGGAGCACCACGTCGGAGAACAGCGCCGTGGACGTCATCCGGAAGTCGACCGCGGTGAGCAGGTCGAGCTTGCCCTCGGTGGCCTCCTCGCGCCAGGTCACCTCGACCGGCCGGACGCCCTCCTGGTTGCGGGTCTCGGCGTCGGCGCCGAGCAGGTGGCGCAGGAAGTACTCGTTGCCCTTGCCGGAGGAGCCGAGCAGGTTGGCCCGCCACACGGTCAGCACCCGCGGGAAGTTGGCGGGGTCGCCCGGGTCCTCGGCGGCGAAGCGCAGCCGGCCGGAGGTCAGCTCGGCCACCACGTGCTCGGCCGCGGTGACGCCCTTGGCGGCGGCCTCGTCGGCGAGCGTGAGGGGGTTGCGGTTGAACGTCGGGTGCGAGGGCAGCCAGCCCAGGCGCGCCGCCTGGGCGTTGCAGTCGGCGAACGAGCGGCCCTCGAACAGCCCCTCCCCCAGCGGGCTGGCCAGCTCGCCGGCCTGGAACTGCTCGTAGCGCCACTGGTCGGTGGCCAGGTACCAGAACGCGGTTCCGGCCATGTGCCGCGTGGGCCGCTGCCAGTCGAAGGCGAAGGCCAGGTGCTGGAAGCCGGTGACGGGGCGGACCTTCTCCTGGCCCACGTAGTGGCCCCAGCCGCCGCCGTTGACGCCCTGGCAGCCGGTCAGCAGCACGAGCGTCAGGAAGGCGCGGTAGATCTGGTCGGAGTGGAACCAGTGGTTGGTGCCCGCCCCCATCGCGATCATCGAGCGGCCCTCGGTGCGCTCGGCGTTGCGGGCGAACTCGCGGGCGATCCGGGCGATCGTGGCGGCCGGCACCGAGGTGATCTCCTCCGCCCAGGCCGGGGTGTACGGCTGCGCCGCGTCGTCGTAGCCCGCCGGCCACTCGCCGGGCAGGTCGCGGGCCACGCCGTACTGGGCCATGAGCAGGTCGAACACCGTCGTGACGAGCTTGCCGGCCATCTCGATCACCGGAACGCCGCGGCGCATCACGGAGCCGCCCTCGGTGGCGCCCTCGTCGAAGCGCGGCAGGTCGACCTCGACCGCCCGCCCGGACCGGTCGAGCAGGGTCAGCGCGGGTTCGGCGCCGTCCAGGTCGAGGTTCCAGCGGCCCTCGCCCTCCTGGCCCCAGCGGTGGCCGAGCGTCCCGTTCGGCACGTGCGCCGCGCCGGTCCGCTCGTCCAGGAAGACGGTCTTGAACTCGGCGTTCTCGCTGTGGTCGGCGAGGTCCGCGGCGGTCAGGAAGCGGCGCGGCACGTACGCGTCGCCGCGGGGCTCCAGCGTGACCAGGAACGGCAGGTCCGTGTACTTGCGGACGTAGTCGGTGAAGTAGGGGACCTGGCGGTCGCGGAAGAACTCGGTCAGGGTCACGTGGCCCATCGCCATGGCCAGCGCGCCGTCCGTGCCCGGATGCGGAGCCAGCCAGTCGTCGGCGAACTTGACGTTGTCGGCGTAGTCGGGGCTGACCGCCACCACCTTCGTGCCCTGGTAGCGGGCCTCGGTCATGAAGTGCGCGTCCGGGGTGCGGGTGACCGGGATGTTGGAGCCCCACATGATGAGGTAGCGGGAGTTCCACCAGTCGGCGGCCTCGGGCACGTCCGTCTGGTCGCCCCACACCTGCGGGCTGGCGATCGGCAGGTCGGCGTACCAGTCGTAGAAGGACAGCAGCGTGCCGCCGATCATCGACAGGAACCGGGTGCCGGCCGCGAACGACGCCATCGACATGGCCGGGATCGGCGAGAACCCCACCACCCGGTCGGGGCCGTACTCCTTGATGGTGTGCACGTGGGCGGCGGCCATCAGCTCCAGGACCTCGTCCCAGCCGGCGCGGACGAACCCGCCCTTGCCGCGCGCCCGCTTGTAGGCCCGCGCGCGCTCGGGGTCGCCGGTCAGCTCCGCCCACGCCAGCACCGGATCGCCGAGCCTGGCCCGGGCCTCGCGCCACATGTCCAGCAGGACGCCTCGCACGTACGGGTAGCGCACCCGTGACGGGGAGTAGGTGTACCAGGAGAACGACGCGCCCCGCGGGCAGCCGCGCGGTTCGTACTCGGGCGATTCGGGCCCCACGGACGGGTAGTCGGTGGCCTGGTGCTCCCAGGTGATCAGCCCGTCCTTGACGAACACCTGCCACGAACACGAGCCCGTGCAGTTCACACCGTGGGTGGAGCGCACCACCTTGTCGTGCGCCCACCGGTCCCGGTAGAAGCGGTCCCAGCCGCTGGGGTCAATCTGGTGGAGGGTACGGCCGTCGGCTGACACTTCGGACTTGGTGAAGAACGCACGGGCTGCGAGCAACGGCCCCATGCCGGGGGTTGAGTCGATATCGGTCACGCTTGTCTTCCTCGCCACAGGGGTAACAGCAGGTATGCCTCAAGATTCGGGCGCGCCGCCCGCCGGCGGCAGGGACCAAAGTCCCTCGCCGCTGGTCCGATGGGCCGTCAAGCGGCCCCGAGCCACAGGTCGGGGCCGAACACCTCGTAGTGGACGTCCCGGGCCGCCACACCGGCCCGCAGCAGCCGGGCGCGCATGTCCCGCATGAACGGCACCGGACCGCACAGGTAGGCGACCGCGCCGGCCGGGATCTCCACCCCGTCCAGGTCCATCAGGCCCGCCCGGTCGGGGGCGACCGCGCCGCTCTCGTACCAGAAGACCCGCTCGGCGGCCAGGCGCAGCATGTCGTCGCGCAGCGCGTGCGCGGCCGGCGAGCGGTCGGCGTGCAGCACG
Source organism: Nonomuraea rhodomycinica (assembly GCF_013363995.1). GTDB lineage: Bacteria > Actinomycetota > Actinomycetes > Streptosporangiales > Streptosporangiaceae > Nonomuraea > Nonomuraea rhodomycinica. The sequence continues at coordinate 996,139 of NZ_JABWGO010000001.1, forward strand.
AGGACACGGCGGCCGGAGCCGGTCGCGGCCAGGTGGTCGAGCATGGCCACGATGGGCGTGCAGCCGATGCCCGCCGACACCAGCACCAGCGGCGCGTCCCCGTCCTCCAGCGTGACGTCGCCGAACGGCGCCGACAGGGTGAGCTCGTCGCCCGCCCGCACGGTGGTGTGCAGCAGCGTCGACACCTCCCCGGCGGGGTCGCCGTCCACCCGCTTGACCGTGATCCGGCGCAGCCGGTCGCCGCCGGCGCTGGACAGCGTGTACTGGCGCAACTGGCGCACACCGTCCGGCATGCGGACCCGGACGCTGACGTACTGCCCGGGGCGCGCGGGCGGGAGCGGCGCGTCGTCGACCGGGCGCAGCAGGAACGAAGCCACGTCCGAGGTCTCCTCGCGGCGGGCGACGACCCGCCAGGTGCGCCACGTGTCGCCGTCGCGGGCGCCGGCCTCGGCGTAGATGCGGGCCTCCTGCGCGATGAGCGCCCCGGCCATCAGCCAGTAGACCTCGTCCCAGGCCGCGGCGACCTCCGGGGTGACGGCCTCGCCCAGCACCTCGGCGATGGCGCCGAACAGGTACTTGTGGACGATCACGTACTGGTCGTCGGTGACGCCGACGGCGGTGTGCTTGTGGGCGATACGGGCGAGCAGGTCGTCGGGCCGCTCGCCGGGGTGTTCCAGGAGCATGGTGGCGAACGCGGCGATGGAGCCGGCCAGGGCCCGGCGCTGCTCGCCGTTGGCCTGGTTGCCGCGGTTGAACAGGCCGTCGAGCAGCTCCGGCCGCTCGGCGAACATCGTCGCGTAGAAGCGGGTGGTGATGGCGTCGAGCGAGGCGCCGACAACCGGCAGCGTGGCACGGACGATCGCGGCTGACTCGGCGGACAGCATGGAGCCTCCAGACAGGGCGGGGTGCGACAGGACCCGCGACTGCGGGCCCGAACCAAGCTAGAAGCCCGGCGCATTCCGCCCACCGAGGCGAACGTCCGTACATGCAGGGCCGAAAGTCCCCCAGCCGATCCGCCGCTTCACCGCAGCGGCGGCTCCCGCGCGCCGAGCACCCACGGCTCGGGCAACGGACGTCAGAACAGCTCGTCCTGCACGGCACCGGCGGCCTGGCGGCTGGGCTCGCGCCTGACGTACACCCCGCCGGCGGCCTGCAGGCGTGGCGCGTGCGCTGCGCCGGCCCTCCTCGGGCGTCCAGCGCGGCCATCACCCGCTCCGCCGGCGACGCCTCGGCGAGCATCGCCGCGGTGATGCCGGTCTGGGCCGTGTCGAACCCGGTGACGGGCACGTCGGCGGGCGGCCGCATCAGCGAGGTGAACCTGCCGCTCTCCACCCACGTGCCGTCGCCGCTCAGGCGGCCGGCCACCACGGCGACCTCGATCGGCACCGGCGGCCGCCCCGCGGCCCCACCACCACGACATCGGGGGGCTGGAACGCGCCCCACCAGCCCCCCACACCTGAACGAGGTGGCTAACCCATCTGAGTCGACCCCCATGCCGGCCACTCGTGGACCTTGGCGGGCCGGGGGATGGTGACGCCGCGGTCCAGCAGCCGCCAGGCGGTGGCCCAGCGCTGCTGCTCGTCCTTGTCGCCGCCGCATCCGCGGATCAGGCCGATCAGGTAGCGCATGGTCAGGCGCGGCTTGTTCGGCTTGTCGTAGAGGATCTTCGCGACGGTGGCGTGCGAGAAGGCGCCGCTGGAGCGCTCGGCGACCTCGCGGGAGGAGGGGCTGTCCGCCCATCGCCAGAAGTCGCGGACCAGCTCCTCCAGCTCGGTGATGCTGCGCGCGGTGAAGGGGTCGGGCTTGAGGTCGAAGCCGGGGGCGTCCTGGATGACCGGCTCGACCGCGCGCTCGGTCCGCCGCGGAGCGCGGCGTTCGGACTGGAGGTAGATGGTCCCGCCGGTGTTCTGGATGACGTAACTGCCGGACAGCTCGTCGCTCTGGGGGATGCGGATGGTGTCGGACCAGGGCCGGTAGAGCTTGGCCCGCTCATAGGCGGCGTGGAAGGCCGGGTAGCTGGACTCGGCCGCGCCGAGCTGTTTGAGCAGGGTGTGCACCATGCGCCATGCGGGCAGCTGGCCGCTCGGGTTGAGCGCCAGCTTGAGCACGGTGGTGTTGGTGCCGGGGGGCCAGATGTGCTGCCGCCAGTCGAGGCCCTTGGTGTGCTTCTCGACGAGCGCGCGCAGCAGCTCCTCGAAGGTGGCCATGACCTCGGAGGCGGCGATCGGCGACGCCGCGGCGGCGGGCGCCGTGTACACGGGGCGCGGCCTGCTGGGGTAGGGGTCGGTGTTCACGTCCGGTCCACCGGGCCGGTGGTGGTCTTGCGCCCGCCCCAGGCGTTGAGGATGCGGCCGTAGGACACGCCCATGACGAACACCACGGCGGTGGTCAGGCTCGCCGGCGGCTCGGCGAGCTGCGTGTAGACCATGCCGCCGCCGGCCACGGTGGTGTGGGCGACGGGAATGAGCCATCGCGGTGGGTTGAACTCCGCTTTGAGCAGGAATTTCATGCGTACTTCACCTCACAGTTGTGCGACTGGAACACCTCAGGCGCAAACCGTGTCCGCGTATGCGACAGGGCCGGCCTCGCACAGCCGACCCTGAACGCGGAATGTCTGCGCCCGCTACAACCCCCAATAGTGGCCTTAGTAACGCTCGGGCGCAAAGTCGTCACGATGTTTTTCCAGATGTGGGCAAAACATCCCGATACCCTGACCGAGAAGCGATCGCCTTTATCCCTGTGTCATTACGCGTACCGGCGGGAAAAACCGTCCAGAAGCGTCAACCACTGTCTCCGCCCGTAAAAGCTACTTTCGGGTAGAAGGTCGGTGGCCGATACTCGGACCACGACCGCGACAGGTGAGCACAACCACGCGGGCGTGCGTACCGCTCTCCTTGCTGGACTGGAACACCGACAAGACATCGGGCGCGCACCACAGAGGACGGTCCGTCTCGCACCGGAACTCCTCGGACGTGAGCGGAGGCAGCAGCCTCCGCTCATTGTCGTTTCCTGCCGGAACCAGACCTTCCCCTGCTTGGCCGGCCCTGCTCGGACAAGAATCGTCCCTTGTCGATCCGCATCGTTCCGGAGTGTTCCAGAGTTTTCCGCTCCAGCCGATCGACAGGACCGGGACGACCCGGAATAACGGGAAGGGACAAAACTGATTCGCCGGCAGTCGGCATTTCATACCGGTTCGTTATGGCCAGGCGGAACGGCTCAGCACGCCGCCACCGGCCGCCGCCTGGCGCCACGGGACCTCATCCGGCGTCAGGGGACATCCAGCCGCGCGGCGGATGGCCGCCGACCTGCTCAAGTGTCCGAGGCGAAGTCCTTCTCCCCCGCAGCTGGAGCCCCGGCGGAAGGACCCCACGCCCGCCTTTGCCCCACACCCGCCTCAGCCCCGCGGTCATTTGAGCTCCGTGGCGCCGACGCCCCCCGAGAAGCAGACCCGGTCCGAGCAAGGGAGGGCCACAGATGAGCATGTTCCGACGGCCGGCCGTCACGGCGGACGCATCGGCGGTGATGGCGCTGAGCGGGACGCCGACCGCCACGACGGCCGCCACCGTGGTCAACAGCGCCGTGCCTGACGTGCAGCGGGAGCACGGCGACGCCCAACCGCGGATTCCTGACCGAGACCTTCGACGTCGGCGCGTTCTTCGCCGACGACCACACCCACGTCGAGGCGGCGGGGGCCCGCCGGATCGCGGGCCTGGTCACCACGGCGGTACGCGACCAGCGCCTCGGCCTTGCCGCCTACCTCAAGTGACCCCTCAACCGGGCGCCCGGCTCGGCAACTCGACCGGCCCGCCGGGTCCCTCAGGAGCCGTCGCCGGGGAGCACCGGACCCGCCGCGGTCAGGCGGCCGCGCCCGGGCCGGGAGCGGATCGACGTCGCCGGCGCGCATCGGCTCGCCGCAGCGGCCGCAGCGCAGGTCGAGACGGCCGATCCCGCCGCACGCCGTGGCGGCGGCAGAGCTCGGGCGGACCGGCCTCGCCCGCGAGCCGCCTGTCACCCCGGGCGGTCATTGATCATGGGGGACGGCTCCCCCTTCGAGCCCGTTGTGGTCCGCGGTCTCCGCAAGGGACCGGCCGGCCGTGACCGCTTCGATCGCGAAGTCGCGAAGTTCGAAGTCGGCCCCGGCCGGCCGGCAGCACCTCGGCGTCTCAGACGGCGACCAGCTCGTAGCCGGCCTCTTCCACGACGTCCCTGATCCGCGCCTCGTCGAGCGGACCCTCCGAGGTCACCGTCACCTGGCCGGTCGCCAGCTCGACATCCACCGAGGAGACCCCGGCGACCTTGCCGATCTCGGTCGTCACCTTGCCGGCACAGCCGCCGCAGGTCATCCCGGACACCTTGTACGTGCTCGTGCTCGTGCTCATCGTCATGTCTCCCCTCATTGATACCCCTACCTGGTATACGCAGAGAGACGGTACGCCGCCGTGCCCCCGAAGGCAACTCGTACCGGGCCGGGGTATGCGAGACCCATGTCACATTGCCAGTCGTATACCCCGTATGGGTATTGTCGGGGCATGGGCACACTCAACAGGATCACCGTCGTCGGCGCTTCCCTGGCGGGACTCCGGGCCGTGCAGACACTGCGCCGGGAGGGCTTCGAGGGCGAGGTCACGCTGGTCGGCGCCGAGCCGCACATCCCCTACAACCGTCCACCGCTCTCCAAGAGCGTGCTGCGCGGCGACGACGACGTCACGCTCCCCGGCGCGGAGGAGCTCGGCGACCAGTGGCTGCGCGGGCGGCAGGCCGTACACCTCGACGTCCGGGAGCGGACGGTCGGCCTCGACGACGGCACCGAGGTCGGCCACGACGGCCTGGTCATCGCCACCGGCGCGCGCCCTAGACAGCTCGACGGCGCGCTCCGGCTGCGCACCGTCGAGGACGCGCTGGCGCTGCGGGCGGAGCTCGACGCGGGACATGAGCACGTGCTGGTCGTCGGCGGCGGGTTCATCGGCGGCGAGGTGGCCTCCACCGCTCGGCAGCTCGGCCGGAAGGTCACCCTGGTCGACGCCGCGCCGTACCCCATGCGTGCCGGACTGGGCGAGGACGCCTCGCGCTGGCTGGCGGCGCACCACGAGCGCAACGGGGTCGAGCTGGTCACGAACGTCCGGGTCACGGCCGTGGACGGCGGCCGGGTACAGCTCGACGACGGCCGCTCCCTCACCGCGGACCTGGTCGTCGGCGCCATGGGCGTGAGGCCGAACACCGAATGGCTGGACGGCAGCGGCCTGGCCACGGACGACGGCGTCCTGTGCGCGCCGACGCTGTTCGCCCAGGGCGCCGGCGACATCGTGGCCGCGGGAGACGTGGCCCGCTGGCCGCACGGTCTGTTCGGCGGCGAGATGGTGCGCGTCGAGCACTGGGCCAACGCCAACGAGCAGGGCGCGGTCGCCGCCCGCAACCTGCTGGCCGGACCCGGCAACGCCACGCCCTTCCTGGACGTGCCGAACTTCGCCACCCATGTGCACGGCGCCCGCATCCAGACGGCCGGGCTGCCGCATCTGGCCGACTCGGCGAGCATCGTCACCGGCTCCCTCGAAGAGGACCGCTTCGCGGTGGCCTTCACGCGGGACGGCGTGCTGGTGGGCGCGGTCGCGGTCGACTCCCCCAAGGACCTGATCAGGCTCAAGCGGGCGATCACGGCGCGCGAGACGCTCTGACCACGCACGCGACCACAACCACAACCACAACCACGCACACGCACAGGACCACGCGCCCGACCGGCGGGTCACGGCATCGGCATCGGCATCGGCATCCGACTCGGCGGTCTCAGCCGAGGTGACGGCCGAGCAGGCGGGTCACCACGGGGACGGCGGCCAGGCGCAGGGGCACGTCCCGCAGGGCGATCTCGAACCGGTTGCGGGGCGCGTGCACACCCGTGTTGGCGCGCCCCTTGCGCTGCCGTTCGAGCACCTCCGGCCGGAGGGCCTGCTCCCAGGCCCGCAGCGCGCCGGGGATGTCCGCGGGCCGGCGTTCGAGCTCGGCGCCGAGCAGGTCCGCGCCGCCCACGGCCAGCGAGGAGCCGTATCCGGCGAAGATCGTGACGCACCAGGCGGCGTCGCCGAGCAGCACGACGCGGCCCTGGCTCCACCGGTCCATGACGATCTGGCTGACACTGTCGAAATAGACCGCCTCCTCGCGCAGGTCCGCCAGCAGTTCCGTGACGGCCCAGGCCGGACCGGGAAAGGCCCGCTGGAGGGCGCGGCGCGGCCCCTCGGCCAGTTCGGCGTCGGGAGCCGCGGTGCCGTAGGTGAAGAAGGCGGCGACCCGGCCGTCTCCGAGGTCGGCGACCGTGAACGTCCTGCCGACCGTCGTGACCGTGCTGAACGCGCGTTCCGGCGCCCCGTCGGGCCGCTGGTCCAGCATCGTCGCGGCCACCACGTGGCCGAGGTCGCGCCGGTAGCGGTCCTCGGGCCCGAAGACGAGCGCGCGTACCGTCGAGTGCAGGCCGTCCGCGCCCACGAGCAGGTCCGCCCGTTCCGCCGAGCCGTCGCTGAGCGTGACATCGACACCCTCGTCGTCCTGCGTCACGGCCGTCACGGTGGCGCCGAACCGGATCCGGACCTGATCGGCCACCGCCTCGTGGAGCACGTCCTCGATGTCGCCGCGCAGCAGCGCCATGCCGCCGTCACCGAACAGGCGGCGCACGGCGGTGTGCGGGACCGTGAAGCGCGGGCGGCTGTCAGCGCGGAGATAGGCGAGGTCGAAGGCGCTGACCTGGCGTTCCCGGAGCGCGGGCAGCACGCCCATGCGTTGCGCGCCGGCGCGCCCGACGCCGGAGAACACGACCGGGTAACCGCCCTCCCTGCGCGCCGGCGCACGTTCGATGACGACAGGTTCCCAGCCGGCCTGGCTCAGCCGCAGCGCGGCGGCCAGGCCCGCGATGCCGGCGCCGACGATGATCACCCGTTTGGCTGCCATGGTTGTCCCCTTCGCGAGAGAGCCGTCGCGAGAGAGCCGTCACACGCGCGGCACCGCGAAGACCCGGAATGAACACTCGCTCATACAGTATGAGCGAGTGTTCATTCTGGCAAGGCCGGTAAGGTTCGAGACATGTCACCGCGCGGCGTCACCATCCCCGAAGTACGGCAGCAGCTCTTCGACGCCGCCGAGCGGGTCCTGCTGCGCGAGGGTCCCTCCGGGCTGACCGGCAGGGCGATCACCCGCGAGGCGGGGGTCGCCACCGGGCTGCTCCACAACCACTTCGGCGACCTGGACGGCTTCCTGGCCGCGCTCCTGATCGACCGGGCGCGGGCGGCGGCGCGCCGGCTGGACGACCTCCCCACCCGGGCCGGCGCCGCCACCGTGGCGGACAACCTGATGGCCGGCGTCGAGGCGCTGTCCGCCGGAAACCTTCTCGCGCTGGCCGGGCTCGCGCTGGCCAGACCCTCGCTCGTGCCCCGCCTGGGCGAGGCGTTCGGCGAGGGCGCCGTCGAACTCGACGCGAGCGAACGGACGTTCACCGCCTATCTGGAGGCCGAACAGCGGCTCGGCCGCGTCCCTCCCGGCGCCGACGCCGCCTCACTGGCGCTCGCCCTGGTCGGCGCGACCCACCAGTTCCTTCTCACCCGCGGCCCGCAGGCCCCGGAGCTGCGCGAACGCATGCGTCGCGTGATCCGGGCGCTCATCGGCCCCTGAAGCCCGGCCCCGGGCGGCGGCGCGTCTAGGCGCGGTCCTGCTGCAGGTCGTGGGTTTGCGGGGTGATGCCGCGTTGCTTGAGGCGGAATTTCTCGATCTTCTGGGTCGGGGTCTTGGGCAGGGCCGGCAGGAACTCCACGTAGCGGGGGACCATGTGCCTGGCGGCGGCGCGGGCGCAGTGGTCGACGAGTTCCGCCGCGGTGACGCTCGCGCCGGGCCGCAGCACGACGCACGCCTTGACGTCCTCCTCGGTGAGTTCGCTGGGGACTCCGACGGCCGAGGCCTCCAGGACGGCGGGGTGGCTCTCGAGGACCTGCTCCACCTCGTACGCGGAGATGTTCTCGCCACGGCGGCGGATCGCGTCCTTGGCCCTGCCGGCGAAGTAGAGGAAACCGTCGGCGTCCTGGCGTCCCAGGTCGCCGGTGCGCAGCCAGTCGCCGTGGAAGGCCGCGGCGGTGGCGTCCGGCATGGCGTGATAGCCGGACATGATCAGACCTGGTTCGCGCGCTCTGATGAGGATCTCGCCGATCTCGCCGGGGGGCAGGGGCGAACCGCTCTCGTCGGCGATGGCCAGGTCGTACTCGGGGATGGGGCGACCGCAGGATCCGGGGCGTTTGGGGGCGTCGAGCGGGTCGTAGACGCAGATCCCGCCGTCGGTCAGACCGTAGATCTCGTAGAGGGGGAAACCGAACCGCTCCTCCCAGCCGGCCTTCCAGTCGGGCATCGGGACGCCCCAGCCGAGCCGGATCCGGTGGTCGCGGTCGCTCGCGGCGGCCGGCTGCTTCCAGAGCATGGCCAGGGTCGCGCCCATGAAGTTCATGACGGTGGCCTCGAAGCGGCGGACCTCCGCCCAGAAGCCCGAGGTGCTGTAGCGGCGGCCGATCGCCGCCGTGGCACGGGTGGCGAGGGCGGCCATGACCGTCAGCGTCGCCGCGTCGACGTGGAACAGGGGGAACGGGCAGTAGAGGACGTCATCGGCGGTGAACCCGAGGTTGCCCGCGTGCAGCTGGCCCTGCCTGACGACGTAGCGGTGGGAGAGCACGCACGCCTTGGAGGGGCCGGTCGTCCCGGACGTGAACAGCATCATGGCCGGAGCCAGGTCGTCCACCGGGACGGGGACGGGATGACCGGCGCTCGTCGGGGCGCCGGGATAGGCGACGAGGACCGGCAGGTCGGCGCCGTCCGGGGGCCGCCGGAACGCGCCGTGGACGATGATCGTCGTCAGCCGGGGAAGGTCGGCGGCGACCGCGAGGAGGTTCGGCAGCAGGCCGGCGTCGACGACGGCGACCCGCGCCCCGGTCACCTGGAAGGTGTGCGCCAGGCCCCGGCCGATCAGAGCGGTGTTGACAGGGACGTGGACGGCGCCCAGCCAGTTCACGGCGAACCAGGTGAACACCAGCTCGGCGCTGTTCTCCATGAGCGCGACCACCGGTTCGCCGGGTTCGATCCCGTGCCCGCCGAGGTCCGCCGCCAGCGCCCCGGCCCGCCGCTGGACCTCGGCGTAGGTGTGATCGCCCTGCTCGGTGCGCAGGAACACCTTGCCGGGGGCGCGCTCCGCCTGCTCCTGGAGCAGTTCGACGATCATCGCGCGCCTTCGGGATCGCCGGCCTTGAGACCGAACAGCCGGGCCGCGTTGCCGGCGAACAACGCCTGGAGCGCCGGAGCGGGCAGGCCCGACTGCCGCCACTCCGCCAGCGCCCGGCGCGGATGCATGACCGGCCAGTCGCTGCCGTACAGCACCTGCTCGCGCAGCACGTTCGGCATCATCGTGAACAGCGTGTCCCAGCCGGTGCCGGCTCTGGCCACGTACTTGGGAGCCAGCCCGCCGAACTCCAGGTACACCGTCGGATGGCGGCGGGCGACCGCGCACAGTTCGGTGACCCACGGCCACCCCGCATGGCAGGCGATGAGCTTGAGGTCCGGGAAGTCGCAGGCGACCTGGTCGAGGAGTTCGGGCCGTTCGTGACGCATGGGATGCATGCGCGAATACGTCACCCCGGTGTGCAGGGCGACGACCAGGCCGAGCTCTTCGGCCCGCGAGTACATCGGGTACAGCGCGCGGTCGTCGATGTCCAGGCCGAAGAAGGCCGGTTGGACGGAGACACCGAGCAGGCCGGACGCGGCCGCCGCGGCGACCTGCCTGGCGGCCCGGGTCGGCCACAGGGGTCGCAGGTCCACCGCGCCGACGCCGCTGAGCCGGCCGGGGTGTGCGGCCAGCAGGGCGAGCAGCGCGTCGTTCAGCGCCTGCGCGGACTCGCCGCCTTCGGACTCGGCGTGGACGACGGCATGGCTGATCCCTTCACCGTCCATGATCGTCAACAGGTCGTGCAGGGTGCCCTCGTCGAGCTTTCTGGCCAGGTCGAGCACCCGGTCGTACTGTTCGGCCTGCCTGGCCGGGACCTGGTAGCCGGGGCGGGCTCGAAGCTCCTGCGGCAGCCGCACCCGCGCGTCGATGATCGTCGTCATGCGAGGGCCTCCTCGTCGGCACGATGGTCGAGCGGCTCTGAGTCGAGCACCGCGACCGCCAGATCCGTGCCGCACTCCGCCGGCGGCACCGGCGGGCAGCCGACGAGCCGGGTCGCGAGGTCGGCGAACCGGTCCTGGATCTCGGGCACCGACAGCCGCCCTCCGGGGCGGTACCAGTTGGAGACTCCGTTGCACATCTCCAGCAGCGCCATCCGGGTGGTCGGGAGGTCGTCGATCTGGAACCGTCCGGTCCGCTTCCCGCGCTCCAGCACCTGCTGGAACATCGACTCGTAGTCGTCACGAAGCGCGAGGACGGCCGCGCGGTTGGCAGCCGACAGCGCGCGCACCTCCCGGTCCGTGACGTACGCGGTCAGGGGATTGACCGCCTCCATGGCCACGTGCAGCCGGACCAGCCGGACCAGCTGGACCGCGGGATCGGCGCTGTGGCCGAGGGCGCGGCGGCCCCCGGCCAGCAACCCCTCCAGGCAGCGCGCCATGACCGCGACGAGGATCTCCTCCTTGCCGCCGGCGTAGTGGTAGAGCGTCGCGGAGTTGATCCCGACCTCCTTGCCGAGGTCGCGGATCCCGGTGCCCGCGTAACCCTGCCGGGCGAACAGGCGGACCGCCGCACGGTGGATCTCGATCAAGCTGGACATCGATTACCAATCGATCGATTGACAGACTGCCGCCTTTCTATCTCGCGATGCCTGGAACGGTCAATCAATCGATCGGTTGGCGCGGGCCCGGGTGCATTCAGGGAGACTTCCGGCGGCCGCCCTCGGGCCGCTGCTCGGCCAGCAGGCGGGCGAGCTCGTCGCGCTCCCGCGTCACCTCGATGAGCCGGCGCTGCAGGTCGAGGATGTGGCGGATGGCCGGCAGCGTCATCCCTTGGTCCATCATCGTCGCGACCTGCTGGACGAGGCCGATCTCATGGCGGCTGTAGCGACGCTGGCCGCCGGCCGAACGCTGAGGAGAGACCACCTGGTGGTCGTCGATGCGGCGCAGGAACGCCTGCTGCACCTGAAGCATCGAGGCGACCTGCCCCACCGTGAACAGTGCCGCGTGCTCGTCGTCGAAGGGCAGGCTCATGGTCGTTCCTCCTGGCGCCGGCAGGGCGCGGGCAGGGTCCGGGCAGGGCGCGGGCAGAGTGCGGGCGAGGCGCGTTCGGGCAATGACGGGCGGCCTCGTCGCGATGCCGCGCACCGCGACGAGGCCGCACCTGTTGCGTCCCGAGACTGTCAGCTCTTGATGGCCTTGTAGGTGTCGCCGCTCTGCTGGACGGCGACCTTGCGCGGCTTGGCGCGCTCCAGCACCGGGATGCGGACGGCCAGCACGCCGTTGTTGTAGGCGGCTTCGATGGCGTCGGCGTCGAGGTGCTCCGACAGGTAGACGCGCCGGGTGAAGGCGCCCATCACCCGCTCCCGGACGAAGACGCGCTCGTCCTCGTCGAACTCCTCCTCGCGTCGCGCGGTCACCGACAGCACACCGCGGTCGACGGTGACCTCGATGGAGTCGGGGTCGATGCCGGGCAGGTCGAACCGCAGCACCACGTCGTCGGCGCGGCGGATCCCGTCCATCGGCATGACCGCTCCACTGCCCTGTGCGGCCTGGCGGGCCAGTCGGTCGAACTGACGCTCGAACTCCTGCACGAACGGATCGATCGACGTGAGCAGCATCGTGTTCCACCTCCGAAGATCCCCGGGGCCTCCCCGATCACCCGGGATTCCTTGTCCGTTGAGAGGAAACCTCTAGTTCGGATTATAGGTTTCCTCTCCACCCGGTTGTCAACACGACTCCGCGCGGCCCATGTCCGGATTGCCATGCCATGGTGACAATGGTAATCATTTTCAAGACATCGGGCCAGAGGGGATGGCATGGCACATCTGTTAATGATCGAAAGCTGGGTCGGGGCGATGAGCGCGCTGCTGCCGCGCGCCATCCGCGACGCGGGGCACCGCTTCACCTTCCTCACCCGCGACCTGCACCACTACCTGCGCGCCTCGCCCGGCGCCCGGTCGCATCCGCTGCTGGCGGCCGACCATGTGCTGACCGCGGAGACCAACGACCTCGCCGAGCTGCTCGCGCAGGTGGAGCGGCTGCACGAGGCGCTCGGCTTCGACGGCGTGCTCTCCTCGTGCGACTACTACCTGCCCGCCGTGGCCGAGGTCGCGGCGCGCCTGGACCTGCCGGGCCCCTCGCCGGAGTCGGTACGCCGGGCCTGCCGCAAGGACCTCGCCCGCGCCGCGCTCCGCGACGCCGGGCTCCCCGGCCCCCGGTTCGCCCTGGCCGCCACCTGGGAGGAGGCCGTGGAGGCGGCGAACGGCCTGGGCTACCCGCTGGTCGTCAAGCCGGTCGACCTGTGCGCCGGCATGTACGTACGGAAGGTCCACGACCAGGCCGGGCTGCGCACGGCCTTCCTCGACCTCGCGGGGTTCCCCGTCAACGCGCGCGGCCAGCGGCGGGTGCCGCTCGTCCTGCTGGAGGAGCTGCTCACCGGGCCGGAGGTGAGCGTCGAGACGGTCAGCTTCGGCGGTGACGTCCACGTGGTGGGGGTGACCGGCAAGAGCCTGGCCGGCGAGCCGTGGTTCGTCGAGAGCGGCCACGTGTTCCCCGCCGCCCTCGACGCCGGACTGGCCGGGCAGGCGGCGAAGACCGCGGCGGCCGCGGTCGAGGCGCTCGGCCTGGAGCTGGGGGTGGCGCACACCGAGCTGCGCCTCACCCCGGCCGGCCCGGCGCTGATCGAGGTCAACCCGCGCCCGGCGGGCAACCAGATCACCGAGCTGGTCCGCCGGGTCACCGGCATCGACCTGCCGATGGTCCACGCCAGGCTCGCCGCCGGGGAGCGGCCCGACCTCACTCCCGCCGAGACCGGGGTGCGCAGCGCCGCCATCGCCTTCCTGCTGCCCGAACGCGCCGGGCGCATCGCCACCGTGCACGGGACCGGCGAGCTCGCCGCCGCCCCCGACGTCGTCGACTGGTCGGTCCGGCCGGCCGGGCACCAGGCGGGCGAGCCCACGAGCAACAACGGCTACCTCGGCCACGTCATGGTGACCGACCTCGCCGGCGGCGACGCCGGGACGAGGGCGGAGGCGCTGGTCGCCGCGCTGAAGGTCGAGTACGAACGATGAACCTGACGACGCTGACCAAGCGGGCGCTCGCCGGCGAGCTGGGCCCGGAGCCCGCGACGGAGCGGGTCAGCACCGCCTTCACCACCCGGCAGGGCGTACGGCACGACTCGCGTGGCCGCGCCTACCGCAACCACGTGGTCAGCCTGCGGGTGGGCCGGGCCGTGGGCTCCTGCGCCGTCGAACCGGACGAGATCGCCGATGCGACCGTCGAGGAGTGCGTCGGCGCGTCCGTCGCCGACCTGCTGGCGCATCGGGCGCCGGCGATCCGCGTGGCCGCGCTCGACGCCTACCTGATGGCGTCCCGCCCCCACTGGGGTGAGCGGGTGACCGTGCCGGCGGGAACGTCCCTGGACAAGTCCCTGGCACGGGCGGCGGCCGTGACGGACCTGCTGCCCGCTCACGCCGAACGGGTCCTCGTGGTCGGCGTGGTCAACTCGTTGCTGCACCGCCTGCGCGAGCGGGGCCTGCGTTACGTGCCGTGCGACCTCAAGGGCGGCGCCACCGAGTGGGGCGAGCCGGTGGTCACCGACCTCACCCAGGCCCTGGACGGCTGCGACTGCGTGCTGGCCTCGGGGATGACCCTCGGCAACGGGGGTTTCCCGGTCCTGCTCGACCATGCCCGCTCCTGGGGCAAGCCGCTGGTGATGTACGCCCAGACGGGCAGCGCGATCCTGCCGCACTTCCTCGGCGCGGGGGTCACGGCGGTGTCGGCCGAGCCGTACCCGTTCTTCTGGCTCGACGGCGGCGACACCGTCGTCTTCCGTTACAGGGAGCGGCCGTGAACGAGCTGTTGTCCCTGGCCGGCGGCACGCCGCTGGCCCGGATCACCGCCCCGCTCCCCCATCCGCACGGCGGGTTCTGGGCGAAGCTGGAGGGGTTCGGCGTCGGCGGGATGAAGGCCCGCGCCGCCGTGTCGATGCTCACCGCCGCCCGCGCGCGCGGCGACCTGGCTCCCGGCGCCCCCGTCGTGGAGTCCACCAGCGGGACGCTCGGGATCGGCCTGGCCTTCGCGGGGCAGTGCCTCGGGCATCCGGTCGTCCTGGTGGTGGACGACGAGCTCGAACCGGGGATGCGGGCCCTGCTTCGCGCGTACGGGGTGCGCCTCGAGGTCGTGGACCGTCCCCACCCGGGGGGCGGCTGGCAGCGGGCACGGCTGGACCGGGTACGCGAGGTGCTGGAGCGGCTGCCGGGCGCGTACTGGCCCGATCAGTACAACAATCCCGACAACCCGGACGGGTACGCCTCGCTGGCCCGGGAGCTGGCCGAGCGGCTGCCGCACGCCGACGTGCTGGTGTGCAGCGTGGGCACCGGCGGGCACAGCGCCGGGGTCTTCCGCGGCCTGCGCCGCTACTGGCCCGGCCTGCGCCTGGTCGGGGTGGACACCGTGGGCTCCACCGTGTTCGGGCAGCCCGCGCGGCTCAGGCTCATGCGCGGCCTGGGCAGCAGCATCCATCCGCGCAACGTGGCGTACGAGCTGTTCGACGAGGTCCACTGGCTGGGTCCGGTCGAGGCCGTGGACGCCTGCCGCAGGCTGGCCCGCGGCTCGTTCGTGACCGGCGGGTGGAGCACCGGCGCGGTCGCCAGGGTCGCCGCGTGGACGGCGCGCAGGGAGCCCGGCGCCACCGTGGTCTCGATCTTCCCGGACGGGCCCGACCGGTACCTCGGGTCGATCTTCGACGACGACTACTGCCGGGACCGCGGCCTGCTGGGGCGGCCCCACGACCAGCCCGTGGAGATCGCGCATCCGCGCGCGGTCGAGGTGTCCGGCTGGGCCCGCTGCCGCACGGTGGCCGACCCGCTGCTCGCGGAGGTGCCGGCGTGAGGCTCACCTGGAGCGTGACGCGGCTGGCACTGCGCGAGCCGCTGCGGATCTCCCGGTCGGTGATGACCGGCAGGGACGCCGTCGTGATCGCCGTCGAGCACGAGGGGCTGCGCGGCCACGGGGAGGCGGTGAGCAGCGTCCACCACCGGCTCGACGTCGAACGGATCACGGGCCTGCTCGGGCGGCTGCGCCCGGCGCTGGCGGAGCAGGCGAGCCCGGAGGAGGCGCTGGAGGCGGTGCCCGATCTGCTCGCCGGCGCTCCCGGCGTGCTCGCCGCCGTGGACGCGGCCCTGCACGACCTGGCGGGCAGACGACGCGGCCTGCCGGTCCACGCGCTCTTCGGCACGCGCTGGTCCGACACCGTGACCGCGTTCACCGTGGGCATCGGCCAGGACCACGTCCCCGCCCTGCCCATGCTCAAGATCAAGCTGGGCGGCGGTGACGACGTCGCGCGGGTGCGCGCGATCCGCCGCGCCGCGCCGGACGCACGGCTGCTCCTGGACCCCAACGGCGCCTGGACGCCCGAGGCGGCGGTCCGGATCCTCGACGCGGTCGCCCCGCTGGGCGTCGAGGCGGTCGAGCAGCCGATCGCCCCCGGAGCCCTGGACGACCTCGCCTGGGTGGCCGGACGTTCGCCGATCCCGGTCGTCGCCGACGAGGACGCGGGGACCCTGGAGGACGTCGTGAACCTGCCGGACGCCGTCCACGGCGTGAACGTCAAGCTGGCCGAATGCGGTGGCCTGTCGGCGGCCCGGCGGATCGCCGCGTACGCCGCCGGCCGCGGCCTGGAGCTCATGCTCGGCTGCCAGGTGGCCAGCAGTCTGGGCATCGCGCCCGCCGTCCACCTGGCGCCGTCGGCCCGCTGGGTCGACCTGGACGGGCACCTGCTGCTCGCCGACGACCCGTGGACCGGCATCGGCGGGCACGACGGCGTGCTGCGGCTCGGCGGGGAGCCCGGGCTGGGGGTGCGGCCGGCATGAGAGAGCTCTCCTGGGCCGTACGGCTGCTGCTGGTCAACCAGTTCGGCGTCAACACCGGCTTCTATCTGCTGGTCCCGTACCTGGCCGGCCACCTCACCAAGGATCTGGGCCTGTCGGCCGCGGTCACGGGCGTCGTGCTGGGGGTGCGCAACCTCAGCCAGCAGGGCCTGTTCCTGGTCGGCGGCTCGGCCTCCGACCGGCTGGGCGCGCGTCGCGTGATCATCGCGGGGTGCGCGCTGCGGGCCGTCGGATTCGGGCTGTTCGCGTTCGGCGTCACGCTGCCGCTGCTGCTCGCGGCGGCCGTGCTCAGCGGGCTGGCCGGGGCGCTGTTCAACCCGGCCGTCCGCGGGTACATCGCGGTGGCCGCCCCCGACAAGGCCAGGGCGTTCGCGCTGTTCAACGTGTTCGCCCAGGCGGGGGCGCTGTGCGGGCCGGTGCTCGGCGGCGCGCTGCTGCTGGTGGACTTCCGCGCCGCCGCGATCACCGCCGCCGTGATCTTCGCGGTGCTGACCGTCGCGCAGGCGTGCGTCCTGCCCGCGCGCGAGGTGACGCCGAGCGGCTCGTCCGTGCTCGGCGACTGGCGGCGCTGCCTGGCCGACCGCCGCTTCCTCGCCTTCACCCTCTCCCTCAGCGGCATGTACGCCCTGCAGAACCAGCTCTACCTGGTCCTGCCGCTCGCCGCCGAGCGGGCGACGGGCACGGCGGGCTCGGTGGCGCTGCTGTTCCTGGTGTCCACGGTGGCGACCCTGCTGTTCCAGGTGCGGATCACCAAGCGGCTGGAGGCGGCGACGACCCGGGACCGCGCGATGGCGTGGGGCCTGGCCGTGATGGGTGCGGGCTTCCTCGTCCCCGCGCTGCTCCCGGGCGTCGTCCCGGTGCTGGTCGCGGTGCTGGCGCTGGCCTTCGGCGTGATGATGGCCCACCCGTTCGTGTACGAGCGCATCGGCGCCTTCGGCGGCGAGTCGCTGGCCGGCACCTACTTCGGCGTCTTCTACCTGGTCTCCGGGGCCGTCGCCGCCGTCAGCACCGCGCTGATCGGCTGGGCGGGCCCGGCCGGGTTCGTCGTGTGCGCGGCGATCGGCCTGACCTGCGCGACCGCCGTCCTGCTCCTCGAACGCCGCGCGGCGGTGCCCGCGTGAACTTCCTGACCGACCACCCCGCCCTGTACGAGACCCAGTTCCCCGACCCGGACCACAAGGCGGCCCGCTTCGTGGACGACCAGGTTCGCCGCTTCGGCGGCGGGCCGCGGCTGCTGGACGTCGGCTGCGGCACCGGCCGTGACGCCGGCCACCTGGCCCGCCTCGGCTACGACGTCACCGGCGTCGACGTGTCGCGGCCGATGCTGGCCTACGCGCGCGAGCGCCACCCCGGGGTGCGCTTCGTCCACGCCGACATGCGGGACTTCGCGCTCGGCCGCCGGTTCGACGTGGTGACGTGCCTGGACAGCGCCCTGCTGTACTGCCACACCAACGCCGAGCTGGCCGCCTTCATGGAGCGCTGCCGCGAGCACCTGCGCCCCGGCGGCCTGCTGATCGCCGAGATGCGCAACGGCGCGCACTTCCTCACCCACCCGGTACCCGAACCGTTCACCCGCGCCGTCACCCACGGCGGCGTCACCTACACCTCCCGCACCGAGTTGTGGCTGGACCACGCCGCCCAGCTGCTGCGCCGCCGCCGCGTCTGGTCCTGGCCGGGCGGCGGGCCGCTGGAGCAGCGCTCGGCGTGGCGGCTGCTCTTCCCGCGGGAGCTCGCCTATTTCCTGGCCGTGGCCGGCTTCGAGCTTCTGGACCTGTTCGACCAGCCAGGGCCGCGGGCGGAGCCGCACGACGGCCCGCCCCTGTCCGCCGACCGACTCCACGTCGTCGCCCGATCCGCGAAGGACCCCCATCATGCGTGACCACCTCAGCCGCCGCGGCTTCCTCGGCCTGACCGCCGGAGCCGCGCTGCTCGCCGGATGCGGCACGGGCGGCGCCTCCTCGTCCTCCTCCTCTTCGTCCTCCTCCGGCGGCGGCGGAAGGCTGCGTGCCGTGTTCGCCGGCGGCGGCGCCACCGAGGTGCTCGACCCGCACCTGGCCAACCTGTTCAACGAGGCCGCCCGCGCCAAGGCCCTGTACGACAAGCTCGCCGACCTCGGCTCGGACGTCTCCCCCCGGCCCCGCCTGGCCGAGAGCTGGGAGCCGAACGCCGACTTCACCCGCTGGCGCGTCACCCTGCGGCAGGCGACCTTCCACGACGGCCGCCCGGTGCGCGCCCAGGACGTCCTGGCCAGCTACGCCAGGATCACCGACCCGGGCAAGGCGTTCCGCGCCAGGTCCAGCCTCGCCCTCATCGACCTGCGCGACAGCCGGGCCGTCGGCGACCGCGCGGTCGAGTTCAGGCTCAGGCGGCCGTTCGCCGAGTTCCCGAACGTGCTGGCCGCCTTCGGCGCGTACATCGTCCCGGAGGGCACCACGGACTTCAGCAGGCCGGTGGGGTCCGGGCCGTTCTCCTTCGTGTCCTGGAAGCCGGGCAGCTCGGTGCTGCTCAAGCGCTACCCCGACTACTGGGAGGGCGCGCCGTCCGTCGAGGAGCTGGAGTTCCTCATCGCCAACGAGGAGTCCGCGCGGGTGAACGCGCTGCTCGGCGGCCAGGTCGAGTACGCCCACGACCTCACCCCGGCCTCCGCCCGCCGGCACGCGGGACGCGTCACGGTCATCCGCGCGCCCGGCAGCTCGATGAACGCGTTCGCGATGAAGGTGGACCGCGCGCCGTTCGACGATCCGCGCCTGCGGGAGGCGTTGTTCCTGCTCACCGACCGGCGGCAACTCGTCGACACCGTCATGCCCGGCGCCGGGCAGATCGGCAACGACCTGTTCGGCAAGGGCTACCTGCACTACGCCGAAAGCATCCCCCAGCGCGCCTTCGACCTCGACCGGGCCAAGGCGCTGATCAGGAAGGCGGGCGCGGAGGGACTCCCGATCGAGCTGACCACCTCCACGGCCGCGGCCGGCTTCGTCGAGGCGGCCACCGTCTTCGCCGACCAGCTGCGCGCCGCCGGGCTGAAGGCCACCGTCGTGAACGGCAGCAAGGACACGTACTGGTCGGACATCCTCACCAAGGGCTCCCTGGTCAGCTTCCGCTCCGGCGCGATGCCGATCGAGACCCACATCGCCCAGCGGCTGCTCTCCAGCTCCACCACGAACGCCACCCGGTGGGCCAGACCGGAGTTCGACGCCCTGTACGACAAGGCCGTCTCCGCGCCGTCCGCCGCCGACCGGGAGGCCGCCTACCTGAGCATGCAGCAGATGTTGCACGCCGAAGGGGGGCTGCTGGTGTGGGGGTTCGCCGACTGGATCGTCGCCACCGCGCCCCACGTGACGGGCGTACGTCCCGCGCCCGCCAACACCCTGGACTGGGCCAGGTTCGACAAGGTGAGACTGGCGTGAACCTGACCCGTTACGCCGCGCGCCGCCTGGCCGTCGGCGTCCTGCAGGTCACCGGGGTCGCCTGCCTGGTGTTCCTGATGGTGGAGTCGCTGCCGGGCGACGCCGCGGTGGTGCTGGCGGGCGACCAGCCCGACCCGGCCAGGATCGCGGCCGTCCGCGCCGCCCTCGGCCTGGACCGCCCCCTCGCCGAACGTCTCGCCGCCTGGGCAGCCGCCCTGGCGCACGGCGACCTCGGCGCCTCGCTCGTCTCGGGCCGCCCGGTCACCGGGATCGTCCTGGACGCGCTGGCCCCCACCGCCGTCCTGGCCGGACTCACGGTGCTGTTCCTGGTGCCGCTCTCGGTCGGGCTCGGGGTCGCCGCCGCCCGGCGCGAGGGCGGCCGGCTCGACCGCGCGCTGACCACGGTGAGCGCCGCGCTCTACGCGGTGCCGGAGTTCGCGCTGGCCATCGTGCTGGTGGCGGTCTTCGGCGTGGCGCTGGCGTGGCTGCCGCCGACCGGGCTCGGCGGGCTCACCGCCGCCGCCCTGGTGCTGCCGGTGTCGGTGCTGCTGGTCCGGCCCGT
This sequence comes from Nonomuraea rhodomycinica, assembly GCF_013363995.1. GTDB lineage: Bacteria > Actinomycetota > Actinomycetes > Streptosporangiales > Streptosporangiaceae > Nonomuraea > Nonomuraea rhodomycinica. The sequence goes on from NZ_JABWGO010000001.1 coordinate 1,016,172, forward strand.
CTGCTCCACCGGGCGGCTGATCCGCTCGGCGATGATCGACGTCCTGGCCTCGCCGTACGTGCGGCACGCCCGCCGCCTGGGGCTGAACTGGTTCGCGCACGCGCTGCCCAACGCGCTCGCGCCCGCCGTGCAGCACCTGGCCCGCACCGTCGACTGGCTGCTCGGCGGCGTCATCGTGGTCGAGGCCGTGTTCGTGATCCCCGGACTCGGCAGCACCCTCGCCGACGCGGTCGGCCACCGGGACCTGCCGGTCCTGCAGGGGCTCGCGCTCCTGTTCGCCGCCACGACCGTCCTGGTGAACCTGCTCGCCGACGTCGTGTCCTTCCGGCTGGCGCCCCGCGCATGAGGTATCTGCTGCTCGCCGTGCCGCTGGTCGTGGCCTTCGCGGGGCCGCTGATCCCGTACGAGGTGGCGCGTTCGGCCTCCTTCGCCGACGTGGGCGTGCTCGGCACCGACTTCGCCGGGCGCGACGTCTGGCACCAGGTGCTCCTGGGCGGGCGGACCCTGGTGGTGACGGCGCTGCTGGCCACCGCCGGCGCGTACCTGCTGGGCGGCCTGTGGGGCCTGGCCGCGGCGAGCGCGCCCAGGATGCTCGACGAGGTCATGATGCGGCCGCTCGACCTGCTCATGGCGGTGCCCTCCCTGCTGCTGCTCCTGGTGGTGGCCGCCCTCGCCCCCGCCGGCGCGCTCGGCTGGATCGTCATGCTGGTCCACCTGCCCGACATCGCCCGCCTGGTACGCGCCTGCGCCCTGGAGGCCGGCAGCCGCCCGGCCGTGGAGGCCATGCGGCTGCAGGGTGAGGGCTGGTGGCGGATCACCGCCGGGTTCGTCGCCCGCTCCATGGCCCGCGTGCTCGCCACCGACGCGGGCACCCGGCTGACCGGCTCGCTCTATCTCATCGCCGCCGCGAGCTTCCTCGGCGTCGGGGTGCCGCCGGACGCGGGTGACTGGGCGGTGATGGTCGACCGCAACCGGGGCGGGCTCTTCCTCAACCCGTGGGCCGTGCTCGCCCCCAGCCTGATGATCGTCATGCTCGCCGTCGGGCTGAACCTCACGGTGGACCGCGTCCTGAAGGGGGCCCGTCATGCTCCACGTTGACGATCTCACGGTCACCGTGGCCGGGCGGACCCTGGTGGACAGGGTCGGCTTCACCCTTCCCGCCGCGCGGACCCTGGCCCTGGTCGGCGCGTCCGGCAGCGGCAAGACCACCACCGCGCTCGCCCTGCTCGGCGAGCACCCGCCCGGCGCCCGCGTCACCGGCCGCGTCACCGTGGCGGGGCGCCACGTCAGCGCCGTCCAGCCTCCGCCGCCCGGAACCGTCGGGTTCATCCCGCAACATCCCGCGACCGTGCTCAATCCGGTGCTGCGCGTCGGCACCGTGCTCCGCCAGATCGCGGCGCGCCACGGCACCTCCGTGCCCGAGGCCCTGCGCAAGGCCCGCCTCCCCCGCGACCGGGACTTCCTGCGCCGCTTCCCGCACCAGTTGTCCGGCGGGCAGCAACAGCGGCTCGTCCTGGCGCACACCCTGCTGGCCGGCCCTTCCGTGATCGTCGCCGACGAGCCCACCACCGGCCAGGACGCCGTCACCCGGGCCGAGGTCGCCGCCGAACTGTCCGGGCTCGGCATCGCGGTCGTCCTGCTCAGCCATGACCTCGACCTGGTACGGGACCTGGCCGACCAGGTCGTCGTGCTCAAGGACGGCCGCGTCGTCGAGTCCGGCCCCACGGTTATGGACCGGCCGCGTACCGCGTACGCCAGGGCTCTGGTCACCGCGCGCCCCCGCGTGCCGGAGCCCCGCGCGGAACCGGTCGCCCTCCTGGAGATCGAGGATCTCGGCGCCGGGATCCTGCGCGAGGTGACGCTCGACGTCGCCCGGGGCGAACGGCTGGCCGTCGTCGGCCGCTCGGGCAGCGGGAAGACGACCCTCGCCCGGTGCGTCGCCGGCCTGCGCCCCTGGTCCTCCGGCGCCGTGCGCCTGGCCGGCCGCCCCCTGCCCCGGCGGCGCGACCGCGCCGACCTGGCCCGCGTCCAGTACGTCTTCCAGAACGCCCTGGCCTCGTTCGACCCCTACCGCGCCGTCGTGGACCAGGCCGCCAGGACCGCCGTACGCCTGCGCGCCCTGCCCGTGCCCGCCGCCCGCCGGGAGGCCGTCGAGACCCTCGCCGCGCTCGGCCTGGACCACGACACCGCCCGGCGACGCCCCCACGCGCTCTCCGGCGGCGAACTCCAGCGCGCCGCCCTGGCCCGCGCCCTGCTCGCCCGCCCCGACGTGCTGATCTGCGACGAGATCACCTCCGGCCTCGACCCGGTCACCCAGGCCGAGGTGCTCGACCTGCTCACCGCCCTCGACGTGACGCTGATCGTCATCAGCCACGACCTCGCCCTGGCCGCGCGGATCGCCGACCGGGTCGCGGTCGTCCACGACGGCCGCCTGATCGAGCACGGCCCCGCCGGCCGGCTGCTCCACCGCCCCGCCGGCCGGCTCCTCCTCCCCGCCCCGGACCGATGAGCCACTTCCCGCCGCCGCGCTTCACGCACGTGGCCCGGCGTCCGCGCGGCGGGGCGGGGCGGGTTCAGGCCGCGTAGCCGAGCACGCGGTGCGGGGTGATCCGGATCGTCACGCGCACCCGTTCCGGAGGGAGCCGGAGGTACTCCTCCCCGCCGCCGGCGCCCTCGTACTTCTCCGCCAGCGCCGCCGCCAGTCGCCTTCCCTCGTCCTCGGTGACCGTCGCCGACCCGCGAACCTCGACGTACCTCTCGGGGTCCGCGAGGTCGAACACGCTCAGGCTGGCGCGCGGGTCCCGTTCCAGGTTGAGGACCTTGCGCCTGCCGGCCTCGGAGGAGATGACCACGTCGTCGCCGTCGGTGCCGACCCAGACGACCGAGGTCTGCGGGCTGCCGTCGGGGTTGAGCGTGGCGAGGATGCCGATGTTGGGGGCGTCGAGGATCTCGCGTGCGGAGTCGCTGAGGTGAACGCTCATGATCGACAGCTTACGTGCCCGGACGTCCCGAGGCCGAGGGCTCCGGACGGCGGTGAATCCGGCCTCCCGGCACAGGTCGAGCTGGTGCGGGCCGACGGGGACGGTCCATCCTCCTTCCAGCTCGACGCCGAGGTCGGCGCCGATGCTGATCGTGCGGGCCAGGAGCCGGGTGGTGAAGGCGCGCAGCCAGTCGCGTTCGGCGCGGCGCAGGGCCAGGGGGAAGGCGTGGTCGGCGAGGAACACCGGCTCGACCCCGTCCCGGGCCGCGGCGTCCAGCGCCCGGCCGGTCTCCTCGACGTACCGCGCCATCCGCTCGGCCCGGCGCTCCAGCAGGGCGATCACCTCGGTCCGGGGCAGGGCGAACATGAACATGAGCACGACCGTGAAACCGGAGGTGTCGTCTTCGGGACCGTCGAGCAACTCGCGCAGCCACGCTCGCAGGCTCGCCCGCCCCGCCTCCGTGATGTGGTGGACGGTCCGCTCGGGCCGGGCGCCCTCGCGGACCGTCTCCCCCTCGGTGATCAGGCCGGCGCCCGCCAGCCGGGGCAGGACGTCGTAGAACGACGCGTTCTTGATCTTCAGGGTGCGGTCGTGGCCGCGTTCGCGCATCTCCAGGCGCATGTCGTAGACGTGACGCGCGCGCTCGGCCAGCAGGCCGAGCACGGCCACGGTCATGGGGGTACGCAACGGGCGTGGCGGCATCGACGACTCCATGGTCGAACTCGACCAGACGAGATCGACTAGAGCGGATCATTCCCCCGCATGCCCGTGGCCCTGGGCCGGCCCTGTCGGTTCAGGTACGGGTCCAGCGTTGGTTGACGCCGCCGTTGCACGACCAGATGGTCAGCCTGGTGCCGTTGGCGGTGGCGTTGTTCGGCACGTCCAGGCACTTGTTCGCCCCGACGGCGGTGATGGTGCCGTCGGCGTTGAGCCGCCAGCGCTGGTTGTCCTGGCCGTTGCAGTCCCAGACGATGACGTTCGTGCCGTCGGCCGTGCCCCGGTCGTACACGTCCAGGCACTTGGTGCCGTAGACCCGCAGCTCACCGCTCGCCGTCGGCGTCCACTGCTGGTTCGCCTGGCCGTTGCAGTCCCAGATCTGCGCCTGCGCGCCGTTCGCCTGCGAGGCACCGGAGACGTCCAGGCATCTGCCCGACCCCACCCCCTTGATCGCCCCCGCGGGCGGGGGCGTGACGATGCCCCCTCCGGTCACGACGTACATGGCGGCGCCGTGCCCGGGGACCGACGCGCTGATCGTCCCGGAGGAGGAGGACGTCGTGTGCGCCCACAGGTCGCGCACCGAGTAGGAGGCGGCGGACCCCAGCCCCAGGGCGGCGGCGGTGGTCGAGACCGTCGAGGTGGCGGTGCCCCGGTTGAGCAGCACGACCGCGACGGAGCCGTTCGACATCGGCTTGCGCCAGACCTCCAGGTCGCCGCTGTCGCTGATCTTGTGGCCCTGCCTGCCGCCCCAGTCCTGGTTGACCGCGATGACCTCGGTGTTGGTGAGGATGGTGCGCGTGTCGGCGCTCATCGTGCGGATGTCGTTCCCGGCGAGGAGCGGCGCGTTCAGCAGCGACCACAGGCTGAAGTGCGCACGGCCCTCGGTCCCCGTCACGCCGCCGACGCCGACCTCCAGCATGTCGGGGTCGTTCCATCCGCCCGGGCCCGAGTACGCCTCGCGTCCGACCTGCTGGTCCAGGATTCCCATGATGGAGCCCCAGTTGGCCGCGATGTCGCCGGTGTCGCGCCAGGAGTTGCCCACGGCCATCCCCCACGTCCAGACGCTCTCCTGCCCCCAGTTGCACAGGCTGTACAGGATCTGACGTCCGGTCGCGGCCAGCGCGTCGCGCATGGCGGTGTACCGCTGCTGCCCGTTCAGGCCCTTGTGGTCGCCGCAGTTGTCGTACTTCAGATAGTCGATCCCCCAGGACGCCCACAGGGCCGCGTCCCGCCGCTCGTTGCCGAGGCTGGCCGGGTACCCCGCGCACGTCGTGGTTCCGGCGGAGGAGTAGATGCCGAGCTTGAGCCCCTTGGAGTGGACGTAGTCGGCCAGGGCCTTGATGCCGTTGGGGAACTTCTGCGGATCGGGCACCAGGTCACCGTTGGCGTTGCGGCTCTTGGTGGACCAGCAGTCGTCGATGTTGACGTAGGCGTAGCCCGCCGCCGCCATGCCGCTGGAGACCATGGCGTCGGCCGTCTGACGGATCAGGCCGTCGTTGACGTTGCAGCCGAAGCTGTTCCAGTCGTTCCAGCCCATCTGAGGGGTGCGGGCCAGGCCGTTGTCCAGGGCGGCGGCGGGCGAGCTCGCACCGCCGACCGCGACGACTGAGCCGGCCGCGAGTACCGCCGCCAGGGCTAAGCCAAGAAGGGTGCGCATGTGATACCTCCGGATACGGGGAGCGGGAAGGTCTCGGGGCGAGCCGCCAGGCGGCCGCGTCATGGGTCAGGCGTGGCTCCAGCGCTGGTTGGCGGCGCCGCTGCAGGACCAGATCTGGAGTCTGGTGCCGTTGGCGGTGGAGTTGCTCGGCACGTCCAGGCACTTGTTCGCCCCGACGGCGGTGATGGTGCCGTCGGCGTTGAGCCGCCAGCGCTGGTTGTCCTGGCCGTTGCAGTCCCAGACGATGACGTTCGTGCCGTCGGCCGTGCCCCGGTCGTACACGTCCAGGCACTTGGTGCCGTAGACCCGCAGCTCACCGCTCGCCGTCGGCGTCCACTGCTGGTTCGCCTGGCCGTTGCAGTCCCAGATCTGCGCCTGCGCGCCGTTCGCCTGCGAGGCACCGGAGACGTCCAGGCATCTGCCCGACCCCACCCCCTTGATCGCCCCCGCGGGCGGGGGCGTCGGC
>NZ_JABWGO010000001.1:1022086-1187211 GCF_013363995.1 Nonomuraea rhodomycinica
CCACTGCTGGTTCGCCTGGCCGTTGCAGTCCCAGATCTGCGCCTGCGCGCCGTTCGCCTGCGAGGCACCGGAGACGTCCAGGCATCTGCCCGACCCCACCCCCTTGATCGCCCCCGCGGGCGGGGGCGTCGGCCCGGGAGTGCCGCCGCCTCCGGGCTGGCCGATGCTGCCGGGCACCGACCGAAGGGCGTCGTACCAGGCGGCGGCCATCTTGTCGTAGCCCCCGGCGGTGGGGTGGATGCCGTCGATCAGGTCGGCGGTGGTCAGCTTGCTGTGCATGTCGACGAGGTGGACGTGCTTGCCGCTGTTCGCCTTGCTCTGCACGATGCCGGGGACGGCCGCGTTGAAGGTGCGACCGGCCGCCTCCTGGCCGGAGTTGGACAGCGGGATGATGGTCGCCACGAAGACGTCCGCGTCGGGCACGGCCGCGGTGATGTGGTCGATCAGCGTGGACAGCCGTTGCGGGGCGCCGGACAGGTTGTAGTTCTGCAGGACGTCGTTGGTGCCGAGGTGCAGCAGCACCGTACGCGGTGCGGACGTACGCAGCCAGCCGGTGACGTTCGCGTCGATCTGGTCGATCCGCCACCCGGGATGGCCCTCGTGATCGTGGTCGCCGAGGCTGCCAGGTCCGTTGACCTGCGACCCGACGAAGTCGATCGTGTAGCGGCCGGCGGCCAGGCGCTGCCACAGGCCGATCCGGTACCCGCCCGGCACCTGGGTGCCCTCGGTGATCGAGTCGCCCAGCGGCATGACCCGCACCCCGCCGTTGGACTCCGCGCCGGCGGCCCCGGCCGCCAGCACCGTGCCGGCCACCGCGAGGACCACGGCCGTCAGCGCGGCGGCCCACCGTCGTCCCCGCCCGCGCAGGCGAACCTCCCTGCGGGAAGGAATGGCGGGTTGGGCGGCGGGGATGCTGTTAGCGTTAACAATGCGGCGCATCTAGCAGCTCCTTGCACGGAGGCCGACTGAGGTGGTGTGGCGGAGCACACAGGACGCGAGCACACCCGTCAAGGGTCCGCCCTCCCCGCCCGGGACGCGCCGCGCGCCGCAGCGCTCTGATCTGGACGCACGGCCGGTCGCGCCGCAACGAGAGCGATGAAACATTCATCCCGCGGCCGGGCCGCCCGGCTCGGCTCGGCGGCTCCCTCCCAGGAGGGCGCCACCTCGCCGTGGCCGGTTGTGCTACCGGGTCGCTCCGGCCTCCCACTTGGGGGCGCCGTACTGGTAGGCGCCGAGGCTCGGGACCGGGTCCGTGGAGCCGTCGTTGACGCCGGGCAGCGGGATCGCCTGGTTCCGCGCCGGCGATGCCTCCGACAGGCGATAGTCGTGCGCGGCCGGATCGACGAACAGCGGGTCGACGCCGGCCGGCAGGTTGTTGGACAGCTCCATCCCGCCGTTCGTGGCGCCGTCCAGGCCGCGGATGGGGCCGATGTTGTTGTAGACCTTGGTGCCGGTCGAGTTGCCGGGCTCCTTGACGTAGAACATCGTCATGCCGCCGGTGTTGTTGTAGACGCCGTTGTTGTGCGAGCCGCCGCCGAGGCCGTTGAGCATGACGGTCCCCTCAGGGTTGCCCCAGCCCACGTTGTTCGCGATGGTGATGTTGCTCTGCCCGTTGTCGGCGTAGACGCCCGTGACCCCGAACTTGGTGGCGCCCCACCTCGGCGCGGGGTCGTGCAGCACGTTGTGGTCGATCGAGGTCCGCAGCATGTCGGAGCCGCAGCAGGTGTAGATCGCGGCCACGTCCAGGCTCAGCCGGGCGTACTGCGAGATGTCGTTGTAGGCGATGCGGTCGGGCCCCGGCGTGCCGCCGACGGCGTTGTCCCATTGCAGGTTGACCCCGCTGCGGCCGACCCGGTAGATGGTGTTGTGGGTGACGGTCTGGCTGTTGCCCTGCACGGCGACGCCGGCCGCGTAGGTGCCCAGGTAGTCCACGTCGTGGATGACGTTGTTGGTGGCGGTGTTCCGCATGCCGCGCAGCGCGATGCCGTTGCCGGCGCTCAGCGACAGGTCGCTGTTGACGACCTTGTTGTCCGTGCCGTTGAGCACGATGCCGGTGTCGGCGACGCCCCTGGTCACGGTGGAGCCGCAGTCCGTGGCGCCGCGCGTGATGTCGGTGTAGTGCGACAGGTACCTGCCGGTGACCCGGTCGATCACCACGTGGCTGCTGCCCGCGCCGGTCTCGATGGTGGCGGCGAACAGGCCGACGCCGGCGATCGTCGTGTGACTGGTGTCGCGCAGGTCGAAGGCCAGGGTGCGGGTCTTGGCCTCGATGACGTGCCGGTTGGGGTCGTCCTCGCTGTAGAGGTAGAGCCGTTCGCCGGCCGGGTCGTAGAACCAGGTGCCGGGGTGCGCGAGTTCGCCGATCTTGCCGTGGAGCGCGTACCGGGTGTCCTTCGGCACCACCTTGTGGATGCACGGCGGCGCCGCGTCGAGCTCCACGGAGCCCACGTCGGAGCTCTTGATCGTGGACGTCGCCGTGATGTACCAGTAGTTCGTCGACACGCGGGCGCCGTTCCAGTAGCCGGCCGGGCGGGTCAGCGCGTCGTCCACGACGGTGGCCGCCGCGCTGCCCGCGTCGGCGTACTGCACCACGGGGTCGAGCAGGTCGAGGCCGGGGTACGGCCACTGCGCCTCGACGTTCATCCTCTTGTCGGTGAAGGTCTGCACGGTCGTGACGTCGGATCCGAGGTCGACGCGCGTGCTGTAGACGTGGCCGTCCCGCACCGCCTGGCCGAAGGGCGAGTCCGGCGCGTACGGGTCCTTCTCCGCGATGCGCTTCACGTCCGCGCCGGTGACCCGGGACCAGCCCCTGACCCGCGTGGCGCCGCTCACCGTCACGCGCGCGCCCGGGGCCGCCCGGTAGGTGATGGGCAGCTCGGCGGTGCCCGACCGGGCCGGCACCACCGTCTCCTCGTACGTGCCCGACATGATGAGGCAGGTGTCGCCGGGCACCATGACGTCGGCGCACCGCTGGATGCGGCGGTAGGCCGTCCCGGCCGAGCGTCCGTCGGCCGAGTCCCTGCCCCACGGCGCGACGTAGTACGTCGCACCGGCCGCGCTCCGGTCCTGCTCAGCCGCCGCCGGGACGGCTGTGGCGGCACCCGACAGCACCACGAGCGCCAGGGCCGCGAGCGGCCGCCACGTGCGTGACAATGTCACTGTCCTTGTCTCCGTTCGGTTGACGGGCTGTTCAGCCCTTGACCGCGCCGACCGTGAGGCCGCTGATGATGTGGCGCTGCATGTAGACGAAGAAGATGACGACCGGCGCCACGGCCAGCAGCAGGTTGGGGAACACCTTCGTCAGGTCGGTCGAGTACTGGCTGATCCCGGCATAGATGGCGGTCGTCACCGTGTACCTGCCGGAGCCGGGGCTGAGCAGGATCTGCGGGCTGACGAAGTCGTTCCAGATCCCGATCGAGTTGAGGATCAGGACGGTGACCACCGCGGGCCGCATCAGCGGGAAGATGATCGTCCAGAACGTCCGCAGCCTGCCCGCGCCGTCGATCATCGCTGCCTGGTCGATGGAGGCGGGGATGGTACGGATGAAGCCGACGAACAGGAAGATGCTCACCGGAAGGGTCGAGGCCACGTCGTGAGCCACCAGGCCGGCCACGGTGTTGGCCAGGCCGACCGAGCGCAGCACGTAGATGACCGGGATCACCAGCGCGGCGCCGGGGATGAAGGTGCCCGCGAGGAAGTACAGCAGCAGCGACTGGGCGCGGCGGCTGGTGCTGCGCGCGATCGCGTACGCGGCCGGCCCGGCCAGCAGGATGCACAGGACGTCCACGACGACGACCAGGAAGAGCGTGAATCCGTAGCTGCGGATCACGTTGTACTGGGGGCTGTTGACGGCGTCGGCGAGGTGGTCGAGGGTGAGGTCGCCGAGCGGGAGGGAGAAGGGGTTGCCGAGGATGTCGTCCTGCGACTTGAAGCTGTTCACCACGAGCAGGTAGACCGGCATGGTCATGGCGAGCAGGAGCAGCGCCAGCATGACGGGGCGCACGATCGGGCGGCGCCTGGCGCGGCCGGTTTCCGCTTGTTCGGTCATCACGGGCCCCTAACTCGTCGTGGCCCGGTCTTGCCGGTTGCGCGCGGCGGTGACCAGCAGGGCGAGGACGGCGCACACGACCATGAGGAAGACGGCCTGCGCGTTGGCGTATCCGACCTTCGTCCCCTCGAAGGAGCGGGCCAGGATGAGGAACGAGTACGTCTGCGTGGCGCCCGCGGGTCCTCCGTTCGTGAGGCTCACGACCAGGTCGTAGGTCTTGATCAGCCCGACGAGGTTCAGCACGGTCGCCACGGTGACCACCGGGGAGATCATCGGGATCACCACGCGCAGGTTGGTCTGGCGCCGGCTCGCACCGTCGATCGCCGCGGCCTCCAGCAGTTCGGCGGGAACCGTCTGGAGCGCGGCGACGAACAGCACGACGTTGAATCCGAAGCCGGCCCACACGATCACCCCGATGAGCGAGACCAGGGCGAGGTTCTCCTCGAACAGGAAGCCGACGGGGCCGATGCCGAGATGCTGGAGCGTGCTGTTGACGGCGCCGTTCGTGCCGAGGATCGCGGCCCAGAGGAAGCCGAGGATCAGCGCGCTGATCACGTGCGGGTAGTAGGCGAGCGTGCGGAAGAACGAGTTCGTCCGCGAGCGTTCCTTCAGCAGCAGGGCGTACACCATGCCGCCGCCGATCATGAGCACGGTGCCGGCGCCCGCGACCACGGCGGTCACGTACCAGGCGCTGGTCGAGCTCGGGTCGTCGAACAGGTGCAGGTAGTTCTCGAAACCGATGAACACCGCGTCGGAGAAGCCGTTCCAGTCCGTCAGGCTGAGATAGATCGCCACGCCCACCGGCACGACCGTCATCACGGTGTAGACCAGCACGGACGGCGCGACGAGCCCGAAGGTCACGGCCTTCGCCCGGTAGCGTGCCGGCAGCCACCCGTCGCGCGGGGACCCGCGCCGCGGCTCGCCCGGCTGCGGCGCCTGCCGCTCCCGTCGCCGCGTCAGCTCTGCGAGTTCCACCACTTGTCCAAACCGGCGGCGACCTGCTCGGCCGTGGCGCCTGTGTACAGCTTCTGCACCTGCGTGTTGAGCTCGGCCGGGTAGCCCTCGACCGGCTGGCGCTCACCGGACTTCACCAGGACGGACGGCGCCTCCTCGAGGATCTTCTGGACCTGCGCGCCGAGGGAGGACATCGGGTAGGTGAAGCCCTTGCGCAGGTTCCCGTCGGCGGCGAGCTGGCTCTCGATCGCGGCCGGGTCGGTGACCAGCCACTTCACGAAGTCGATCGCGGCCGCCTTGTTCTTGGAGGCGTTGACGACCACGTACGGGTTGGCGATGTTGCCGAACTGTCCGGAGGGGTAGGCGCCGTCGGTCGGCATGGAGAACACGCCGATCTCGTCGCTCTTCTTCGCGGCGTCCGCGGCGGGGACGAAGAAGGACCCCATGATGTACATGGCGGACTTGCCGTCGAGGAAGGCCGTCTGCCCGTCGGCGTAGGTCAGGCCGAGCGCGCTCTTGTCGAGATATCCCTGGTCGATCCAGCTGCGGTAGCGCTGGAAGTACTTCAGGTAGTCGCCGGTGGCGAAGGAGACCTTGCCCTGCTTGCGCTTGACGGTCCAGTCGGGGTCCGCGGTGAGGACGCCGGAGTCGGCGATCAGTGAGAACTGCGCTCCCGGGACCCACTGCCCGGAGGTCTGCAGCGGCGTGTACCCGGCGCCCTTCAGCTTCGCCATGGCGTCCTGGAACTGGTCGAGCGTCCTGATGGTGGACGCGTCGAGACCGGCCTTGGCGAAGGCGGACTTGTTGTAGAAGACGAGCGACTGGATCTGCTGGCCGACGCCGACCAGGTAGCGCTTCCCGTCGACGGCGTACTGGTCGGCCAGCGGGGTCTGGCCGGTCCACGCCTGGCCGGACAGGTCGGCGAACAGGCCGGCGTTCTCCTTCGTCGGGGTGATCTGCTGGGCGATGTCCGGCGGATCGCCCGCGGCGAGGTCCTGGGTGAGCTTGGCGGTGGCGGAGATGGTCCCGGTGAGCTCCAGGTTGACCTTCACCTTCGGGTGGCTCTGCTCGTACTTCGCGAACAGCCCCTTCCAGTACTGCTCGGTCAGGTTCGGGCTGATGTTGACGATGATCCGGAGAGTCGTGACGCCGGCCTGCGCCGTGTCCTCACCACCGCAGGCGGTGGCCGCGGCCACCACGGTCGTGACGGCGACCGCGGCCGCGCACGCCCGGCGCAACTGTGTTCCCATATCCGCTACACGCTCCCCTTGCATTGTCATGACGGGTAGAAGGTCGGGGTGGACCGGCCGTCTTCGGCGACCGCCCGCCCAGGACGAGCTGAGGGGCGAGGTCGCGCGGACGGTCGTGATGGTCGTGATGGTCCTGGTGCCGCTCCGCGCGTCCGGCGGCGTCTGCCGGCGCGGCGGACGGTGTGGCGGCCCGACACGGTCGACGCGGTGACGTCGACCGCCGGTAACTCCATCGCCTATCGATAGGTGATGTTATGTGGCATACCTCTCTTGTTCAAGAGTCATTTCCCGAGTACCGGCGAAAGCTCACGGCGAACCGGCCGCCGCTCACCGGCCCGGTGACGGCCAGCGTCAGCCGGGTCAGCCGCGCGCCCCAGCTGCGCGCCAGCCGTGGGTCGTCGATGTCCCGGTGCTCGATCGAGGCGGTGGCGACCGCGGGATCCCACCGCAGCTCGAGCCACCGCCCCCCGGCCGCCATGACGACGGCCCGGCCCGCCCCGCACTCGACCTCACCGGCGAGGACGTGCCGGAACAGCACCGGCTCCGGGCATCCGGCCCACTCGTCCTCCACGGTGACGTACGGCTGCGCGCCGGCGCGCACCAGCCGCACGGCGCGCTCCCAGCGGGTGAGCAGTCCCGCCGGATAGGCGGCGCTCAGGTCGGCCCGCAGGACGGCGGAGCTCTCCTCGAACCGCACGGCGACGTCGCACGCACGGTACCCCGCGCCGGGGAGCTGTCCCCGCCCCGGCTCGGGCACGTTGTGCCACGCGCTCTGGAACGGCCACTCCTCATAGCGGTGCGGGCCGAAGGTCGCGGCGGTGTAGGTCGGCTGGCCGACGTCCACGACCATCGGCCGCCCGTCGAGCGCCACCCAGTACGAGCCGACGTCCAGGTGGTTGTGGTGCTCGCCGTTGTGGCCCGCCTTCGCCGCCACGGTGAGCCCGTCCGCGCTCCCGGCCGTCTCGCGCGCGACCATGACCTGGATGCGCGGCAACCAGCACTCGCGGGCCAGCCACGGCGCGGCGCTCGCCGTGCCGGCCGCCGCGACCGCCCGGCACCACCGCCGATCCGCCAGCGCGGCCATGGCGCGGCCGAGGCCGGCCCGTGGCTGGACGGCACCGCCGGACTCGCGCGCCGCGCTCACCGCGTACGCCACGGTCGCCGGTCGGCCGAGGCGCTCACCCCAGCGGAAGAGCACGTGCCACGGCCGCTCGCCGGCCAGCCGGGCAGGGGCGTCACCGGTGTTGACGTACCAGTCCGCACCGAGATGCATGCGCTGCGGATAGGCGAGCAGGGCCGGCAGCACCGGCGGGCCGGCCGCCCCCAGCAGGTCCAGCGCCTCCAGCAGCCGGCACGCCCCCTGCCACCAGTACGCGATCCCCTCGTCGATCCCGCCGTCGTCGGGCAGGCAGGCGAGGTAGTGGTCCAGCCCCTCGGCGACGAGGCGCACCACGCGCTCGCGCCGCCGGGCGTCGTCGCAGAGCAGCAGCGCGGCCGCGAGGACGGCGCCGTGGATCCAGGGATTCCAGTTGTTCGCGCCGCCGTCGCGGCCGATCCAGTGCCAGTCACGCACCTGCTCGAACGGCGTGAGCACCCGCCGGTCGACCTCGCGGCGCAACCGCCGGCGCAGCCCCGGCGCCCTGGTGTCCAGGTGCGGGCCCAGCGCGTGGTCGGCCCAGGCGAACAGCGCCGCGATCTCGGCCGCGCCCAGGTCGAGGAAGGGGTCGTCGGGATCGGGCACGACCTCGCCTCGAGCCGCCGCCCCGCGATCGTGCGGCGCCCAGCACCACGTGCTGGCCTCGGCCAGCGTCATCAGCCCGTCCACCGCGGCGTCCAGGTGCGGGCACGCTCCTGGGGGCGCCGTCGCGGCGGCCACCTCACCGGTGAGCACGGCGGCGAGGGCGAGGACGTCCACCCGCTCGCGCAGCCGGCGCACCTTGTCCTCGTGGACGGTGCGCGCCCCGTCGCGGAACGTCCGGGCCCAGTCGCCCGCGGACAGGTGCGGGGCCGGCCGGGCCAGCTCCCCGGCGGCGGCGGCCAGGACCGCGTCGCGGGCCTCGGCGGGCACCGCGTCCCACAGCGACCGCGCGGTGACGTCAGGGACCATCGTCGCGCAGCATGAGCTCGACGACCGGGAGCGCCACCTCCGGCGCGGCGACGGGCAGGTCCAGCGTGAGCGTGCCCGGCGGCTGCCCTGGCAGGGCGAGGTTGTTGTGCTCGTGCGCGCCACCGTCGACCTGGTGGAGGCGCACCTCCGAGCCGTCGTGGAGCAGCTGCGCGTAGCGCACCCGTCCCGCGAGCCCGGGCAGGTGCACGTGCTTGAGCGGCCAGGAGAGCAGGTGCAGGTAGAGGCGGCTCCCCCGCTGCGTGTAGAGGGCGTTGGGCGGCGGCCGGAACGCGCTCGGTCCCGCGCCGTGCACGGCCCTGGCGTGCAGGGACATCCAGTCCCCGATCGCGGCCAGCGTGTGCCGGGCCCGCGGGTCGAGCGAGCCCCGGCCGGTGGGCCCGACGTTGAGCAGCAGGTTGCCCCCGCACGCGACGGACTGGACGAGCATCCGGATCAGCAGGGCCGGGTCCTTGTAGTCGTGGTTGTCACGGTCGTAGCCCCAGGAGCCGTTGAGCGTGTGGCACGCCTCCCACATGACCTCGACGCCGTCGCGGGTGAGCGGCCGGTCCGGCTGGTACTGCTCGGGCGTCACATAGTCGCCGGGGATGCCGAGACGGTCGTTCACGACGATCCGCGGCTGCAGGGCGCGCACCATCGCCGTCAGCTCCTCCGAACCCCAGTCGGCGGGCCCCTTCGCCGGATAGGTGAAGTCGAAGAAGAGCAGGTCGATCGGTCCGTATCCGGTGAGCAGCTCGCGTACCTGCCCGTGCAGGTACGCGCGGTAGCGCGCCATGTCCCGCGTGGCGTTCGCGTCCGGGGGCGCGCTGTCGCGCAGCGGGTGGTACTGGTCGATGGCGAAGTCGGGGTGGCGCCAGTCGAGCAGCGAGTAGTACAGCCCCACCCGCAGGCCCTCCGCCCGCATGGCGGCGGCGAACTCGGCGACCAGGTCGCGGCCGACCGCGCGGGCGGTGGTGTAGTCGGTGAGCTCCGAGTCGAAGAGGCAGAACCCGTCATGGTGCTTGGCGGTCAGCACCGCGTAGCGCATCCCGGCGGCACGGGCCGTCCTGGCGAGCTCCGCCGCGTCGAACAGGTCGGGATCGAACTGCTCCAGATAGCGGTCGTAGTCCTCGTCCGGCATCGTCTCCCGGCTGCGCACCCACTCGTGCCGGGCGGCGAGGCTGTAAAGCCCGAAGTGAACGAACATGCCGAAACGCGCTTCTACGAACCACTCCCTTGGCCCCGCTGGCACCCCGGTCTCCTCTCATGGTTGACAGCCCTCATCGGCCGGCAGTTACATCTACCATCGATAGGCGATAATTGTCGATGACGTGGGATGGGGCAGGAATGCGTACGAACGGGCATGTCGGAGCACCGGAGACGGAGATCTACGAGACGATGCTGGGACCGGCGGCCTCCTCGCCCTTCGTCCGGCCCAGCGCGAGCCTGGTCCAGGCCCTCACGGACGTGAGCGCGGCCACCGCCTGCGCCAAGCTCCACCAGATGGGCATAACCCGGACCTTCATCGACGGCCCTGTGCCCCTGCACAGGGAGCCAGGCGTACGGATCACCGGCGGGGCCGTGACGCTGCAGTTCCTGCCCCAGCGGGAGGACGTCTTCTCCGGCACGGGGCAGGAGGACGCCGAGCGCAAGACCGCGCTGTGGGCGGTGCTGGAGTCCATCCGGCCAGGCGACGTGCTGGTCGTCTCCGCGCAGGCCAGCCACTTCACCGGCTGCCTCGGTGACATGCTGGTCCGCTACTTCAAGCTGCGCGGTGGAGCCGGCATCGTCGTGGACGGACGCGTGCGCGACGCCGCGCGGGTACGCGCCCTCGGCGTGCCGATCTGGTGCACGGGGGTGACGCCGCACTACGCCTCGCAGACGGAGTTGTTCCCCTCGGCCTTCAACGTCCCGGTCGGGGTGGGCGGAGCACTGGTGACGCCCGGCGATCTCATCGTCGCCGACGAGGACGGAGCGGTCGTCGTCCCGCAGAAGAGCGCCATGGCGGTGGCCGAGGACTCCCTGCTGCACCAGGACCGCGAGGAGTTCGCCCGCCGCCGCCTGGACGAGGGCGGGCGGCTCTCGGACTACTACCCGCTGACCGGGGCCGGTCTGGCCGAGTACCTCGCCGCCCGCGAGGCCGACTGAGGGCGGGACGGGGCGGGACGGGGCAGGACCTCGCCCCGCCGGGACGCGGCAGGCGTCCCGGCGGGGCCTGCCCTAACCGTCCAGCAGCTCCGGGGGGACGAAGCCCTCCTCGGCGAGCCGGCGCCACAGCTCCGGCGGGATCTCCGTCCGCGACGCGGCCGCGTTCCCCCTCACCTCGGCCGCCGACCGGCAGCCCACCGCGACCGACCGTACGGCCGGATGGAGGAAGGGGAACTGGATGGCCGCCGCGGCGAGCGGCACCCCGAACTCGGCGCAGATCGCGCGGCAACGCTCCGCCCGGGCGAGCACACCGCCGGATGCCGGCCGGTAGTCGAACATGGCCCCCGGACGAGGGTCCGCCAGCAGCCCGGTGTTGAACACGCCGCCCACGACCACCGCGGTACCGGTCTTCAGGCACAGCGGCAGCAGGGTCGTCAGCGCCTCGTGGTCGAGCAGCGAGAAGCGGCCCGCGATGAGGACGACGTCCACGTCGAACTCGGCCACGTACGCGGCCAGCGGTTCGCTGTGGTTCATGCCGAAGCCGACGGCGCCGGCCAGTCCTTCGTCGCGGAGCCTGCGCGCGGCCGGGTAGGCGGTGCGGCGTACCTCCTCCCGGAAGTCGTCGGGGTCGTGCAGGTACAGGATGTCGACGGAGGACCGCCGGAGCCGCTCCAGGCTGGACTCCAGCGATTCCCGGACGCCGCGCTCCGTCCAGTCCGTGGCCACCGTGGAGCCCGGCCGCAGCAGCCATCCCGCCTTGGTCGAGATCACCGGCTCGGCGGCGCCGTCCAGAGCCGCGAGCGAGCGGCCGAGCCGCTCCTCGGCGAGCCCGTGACCGTAGCGCGGTGCGGTGTCGAAGTAGACGATCCCCTCCTCGACGGCGGCGGCCACCGTCGCGGCCGCGTCCTGCTCGGAGACGTCCTGGAACAGGTTGCCGATGGGGGCGGTGCCGAGGCCCAGCCGTGGCAGTCCGGTCCTCATCGCGTCCCCTCCCAGGGTGGGGCCGCGTAGGTGGGCCTCCCGCCGCGCAGCGTCATCGTGAGGGTGAGCCGTACGTGCGTGGAGCCCGGCAGCCGCACGGTGACGTACGGCCCCTCGACGGGCCGGGGCGGCTCGTCGTCGACGCGGACCGTGTGGATGACGTGCTCGGCGTACGTGCCGGCCTGCACGACGAGCGACCGCGGCGCCTCGCCGAGGTTGGCCAGTTCGACCACGGTGTGGCCGGCGTCGATGCTGGAAACCAGCGCGGCGACGTCGGCGGGCAGGCCGGGACGGCGCCGGTCGGCGTCGAAGTAGCGCAGGTGCATCTGCGCCAGCGCGCCGTTGTAGAGCACCTGCGGGGACCCCGTGGTCAGCTGCAGCAGCGCCTCGGTGACGACCGGGTTGCGGTCCTGCCAGTCGTGGATGCCCAGCGCGTCGGGGCCGACGGCGGGGTCCACCGGGTCGTCGGCGATCGACTCGACCCGCTGGGCGCAGGTGTCGATGGCGCTGCGCAGCATCCGCTCGGGGAAGCCGGGGTTGCGGCCGGCGAGGTACTCGTACCAGGGCTCCTCGTGCCCCGACTCCTCCTTGGTGCGCTGGGTGTGCACCGCCGTCCAGTCCCAGCTCGACTCCTCGCGGAGCCGGTCGATCCGCTCCCGGTCGGCGGCGGCCCGGCTGAACTGCCACAGGGCCACGGGCAGCTGGGTCGGCATGATGGTGTGGTCGAACCATCCGGAGTCGTCGCGGCGCATGGGCGCCATGAGGGTCGGCTCGTGCTCCAGCCCGCGCAGGTGGGGCCGCCAGCGTTTGATGATGGTGGGGACCTCGGCGGGGCGACGTCGTACGGCCTGGCGGAGCACCACGTCCAGCGGGTTGCGTGCCAATTCCAGGTAGGACGGGTCGCCCGTCAGCAGCATCGCGTTGGACGCGCCGACGATCGCCGCGGTCCCGACCGGCGGCAGTCCGTGCGGCCACGACCAGCCGTAGTGCCCGCCGTACCAGCGGCCGTCCAGGTGCTCTCCCACCACGCCGTGCATGCCGGCGTTGTCGGGCACGACGTCGCGGCCGTCCAGTCGCTGCCGCCATGCGTTGACGTACTCGACCACCCAGTCGGCGTGGCGGGCTTCGCCGCCGAGGAGGTAGGCGTTGGTGACGAGGCTGGTCGCGGCGAGGTTGACGATCGTGTCGCCGCGTCCCATCCGGTCCCACATGACCCGGCCGTAGGCGCGTGCCCGCCGCGGGTCGGCGGCCAGTTCGTCGAAGGGCGCGGCTTCGTCGATCCAGTCGAGGGGCAGTCCGTAGGGGCGCAGGGCCAGGCTCCACGGGAAGTACACATCGTGATCGCTGAAGCCCCAGCGGGGCCCGGCGGCGCCGTTGTGCGGCGCGCGGATGATCCGGTGCTCGGGGTCGTAGTTGGGGCCGCCGGGCAGGTAGAGGTCGGCGAAGCGGGCGGCCAGCTCTCTCAGCTCGCCGTCCCCGGGCTCGGCCAGGCAGAGCCCGTAGAACAGCAGCATGCCCTCGCCCTGGTGGAACCAGTCGTAGCCGCGTTCGAAGCCGTCGACCAGCATGCCCATCTCGGCGAGCTGGGCGGTGACGCCCCGCCAATGCCCGCGGGCCGCGGCCAGCACGTCGTCGCTGCCGCCGAGCAGGTAGAGCGTCGGCCAGTTGAAGAACGCCTCGTAGAAGTCGTCCACGCCGTCGCGGCCGTCGAGGCCCTCTCCCAGCCGGTCGCGGAAGACCAACCGGCCGTCGTCCTCGGTGTAGCGGTCGGAGAAGATCCGCCACGCCTTGTCCTGGACGGCGAACAGCTCCCGCTCCAGGACGGCCCACCGCGGCGGAGTCGTCAGGCCGCGGGACGCCCGCAGCTCCGGTACGCGCGATATGTCGAAGGCCGTCACCGTCTCGCCGCCCCCTCTGCCGAGCCGCCGGGAAGTCTTGCTGCCATGCGCATGAGAACACCTGTAATCGCTGATCGATAGCCGATGCCTAGAATCTTCATGAGCCCGGATCAACGTGTCAATACTGGCCAAACATAAGGAGACCAGGTGATCGACTGCCACGCCCACCTCTGGGACCTCGACGGCGGATATCCATGGATCACGCCGGGGTCGCCCCACCACCGGCCGTTCACGGTCGGCGACCTGGCCGAGTCGGGCGACGGGCTCGGCCTGACCGGCACGATCCTGGTCGAGGCCTCCCGCGGGGACAGGGGCGAGACCGGGCGGCTGCGCGAGCTGCGCCTGCGCCACCCGGAGCTGATCCGCGGCTACGTCGGCAACCTCAACGTCCACGCCGGCGTCGCACCGTCCCGCTTCCGGGACCTCATGGACCGGGCCCGGCCCAACGGGATGCGCCTCGGAGGCGCCTCGTGGGACGCCACGCCCGCCCCGGCCCGCGCGCTGGTCCCCGTGCTGGCCGAACGCGGGGTGGCGCTCGAACTCAACCTCCACGCCGCCGCCGTCCGCCTCGCGGCCGAGGTCGCCACCCGGCACCCCGCGCTGACCGTGATCGTCGATCATCTCGGCAACCCCGGGAACCTGCTGACGACCGATCCCGGCGAGTGGCGCGAGCACGTACGGCGGGCGGCGCGGACGCCGAACGTGATCATGAAGATCTCCGGCCTGCTCACCCAGCAGCACGGCGTGCCACGGGAACGGGTGGCCGGCCTGGTCGCTCACGCGGTCGAGGCGTTCGGCCCCGACCGGTGCCTCGTCGGGTCCGACTGGCCGATCTGCCTGCCCCGCGGGTCCCGGGCGGAGTCGCTGCGGCTCTCCCGGCTCGGGCTCGCCGGGCTGACGGCCGGCGAGCGCGTACGGGTGCTGAGCACCACCGCCGAACGCGCCTACCGCCTGGCACCCGTGGTTGACAACGATCAGGCGCCCCTGCTTCGATGCGACAGTTGATCGATAAGCGATGATTGGTTGATCGATGGCCCATTTCGACCTTCCCCAGGACCAGCTCGAACGGTACCTGCCGACCCTGCCGGAACCGGCGGACCTCGACGCGTTCTGGGCGAAGACGCTCGCCGCGAACAGCGGCGCCGACCTCGCCATGACGGCCGAGCCGGTGCCGAACGGGCTGGCGACGATCGACACCTTCGACGTCACGTTCGCGGGCTTCGGCGGCCATCCCGTCAAGGGCTGGCTACACCTGCCGGTGACCAGGACCGCTCCCCTTCCCGCCGTCGTGGAGTACCTGGGGTACGGCAGCGGCCGCGGCGTGGCCCACGAGAAACGGCTCTGGGCGTGCGCCGGATACGCGCACTTCGTCATGGACACCCGTGGCCAGGGCGCCGAGACGGCCGACCCCGACCCCGCGACCGGCGACGTCGCGGCCCCCGGTTTCCTGACCCGCGGCGTGCTGGACCCCGAGCGGTACTACTATCGCCGCCTGTACACCGACGCGGTGCGTGCGATCGCGGCCGTGCGGACGCATCCGGCCGTGGACCCCTCGAGGGTGGCGGTGACCGGGACCAGCCAGGGCGGGGGGATCGCCCTCGCCGCGGCCGGGCTCGTCCCCGACCTCGTGGCCGTCATGCCCGACGTGCCGTTCCTCTGCCACTTCCCGCGCGCGACCACGTTCACCGACCAGCCGCCGTACGTGGAGGTCACCCGGTTCGTGAAGCTGCGCCGGGAACACGCGGACACGGTGATGCGGACGTTGTCGTACTTCGACGGCGCGACGCTCGCCCGCCGGGCCAACGCGCCGGCGCTCTTCTCCGTCGGCCTCATGGACCGCATCTGCCCGCCCTCGACGGTCTACGCGGCGTTCAACCACTACGGCGCGCTCTGCGCCATGCCCGCGGCACGCAAGCGGATCAGCGTCTACCCGTTCAACGACCACGAGGGCGGCGGGCCCGCGCACGAGGCCGTCAAGCTCGCGTGGCTGGCGGACCGGCTGGCAGAGCTCTCATCGATACCTGCTAGGCGATGATCGCGTATCATGGCATCCGGGGACCGGGGACGCGCGAACTCGCATGATGAGGACTTCATGGCATCGACACGGCAAGCGAACAGTGGCTTCGCCTCCAGGCTGGCCACGAGCAAGGAGTCGGTTCGCCCCACCCTGATCTCCGATCGGGTGTACGAGCTGCTCCGCCAGGCCATCGTCGAGGGCGACCTCGCGCCGAACGACCG
The DNA here is from genome assembly GCF_013363995.1 of Nonomuraea rhodomycinica. Lineage (GTDB taxonomy): Bacteria > Actinomycetota > Actinomycetes > Streptosporangiales > Streptosporangiaceae > Nonomuraea > Nonomuraea rhodomycinica. The sequence continues at coordinate 1,037,708 of NZ_JABWGO010000001.1, forward strand.
CGTGGTGGAGTCGGAGATCGCCCGCCGGCTGGGCGTGAGTCAGGCGCCGGTCCGCGAAGCCGTCAAGCAACTGGCCCGCGAAGGGCTGCTCGTGCACGTGCCGCGGCGCGGCAACTTCGTGGTCGAGATCTCCACCCAGGACGCCGAGTACGCCCGCCAGGTGCGCGAGCCGCTCGAACGGCTGGCCGCCGGGCTCGCCGCCGAACGCATCACCGACGACCAGCTGCGCGAGCTCGAGGACCTCGTGGAGCAGATGCACCAGGCTGTGGCGATCAACGACGTCGGCAGGTTCCGCGACGTCGACATCGCCTTCCACACACAGGTCAGCCAGATCGCGGGAAACCCGTTCCTCACCCGGATGTGGGAGGTCCTCGAACCGAGCCTCCGGGCGCTGCGCGCCATCGCGGACCCGCTCTTCGAGGGTGACTGGCACGCGATGGCCGACGAGCACGGCCGTCTGGTGGCGCTGCTGCGCGACGGCGACCACGCCAAGGCGGCCGAGGCGTTCGCCGACCATGCCGCCGGCCGCTCCCCCGTTCCCGACCGCCGCGCCCGGAAGGGCAGGACCTCTCCCCGGTAGGCCGCGGCCGTCCGAGGACGAGCCGCCGGCCGGCGCCGGCGTCGCCTCACAGGCCGTGGATGCGGCGGCCGGTGATCCGGTGCGGGACGATGCGGATGTAGAGGCGGCGCTCGCCACCGGCCCACGGGGTGATGCCGGCGTCGGCCATCTCGGCCGCCTCGTCGTCCCGCATGTGGTGGGCGGGCCCCTGGATGAGGACGCTCCAGCCCTGCCGGTGGGCTTCGTCGATCCGGTCGACCTCGAAACCGACCTTGATCTCGACGCCTTCCAGCCCGGTGCGCAGATCCTGGTCCATGGGGCCGCCGAAGGCCGTACGGAAGACGATCGCGCCGCCGTGCAGCCGGTAGTTGACGGGCAGGACCGTCGGCCCGTGCGAACCGTTGAACGCCACGCGGCCGATGCCGCCGGGGGCGATCAGCCGCAGGCACTCCTCCGGCTCCAGGACCTTCAGCACCGGATTCGCCATGGCCGGGCCGCCGCCGGGCGGGCGGTCCCGCCCGCCGCCCAGCAGGTCCTGGACCGTGGTCCCGAGGGCGTCGGCCAGGCGGGCCATCGTGCCTCGCTCGGGGTTGTCCGAGTGGCTCTCCATGTACTGGATGTAGCCGGCGGACATGCCCGCCCGGGCGGCGAGCTGCTCGACGGTGAGGCCCGACCGCTCGCGGTGGTACGTGAGGCGGTGCCCGAAGTCTCCGGTTCCTTCCATGTCGGTGTCCCCCATCGTGACGGTGCGGCTGGCGCCTGCCATGCCGCAGACCCTACCCACGACGTCGCCGAAGATCCGTCCCCCCGTGACGATCGCGGCCGGTGACCGGCTCGGCCGAAGGCGGCGGTTGAGGACCTTCGCCCCTTTCTTGGCGCCGGGGCTGGTGGCCAGGATCGAGAGGTGAGCGGAAACGGGGACGGGAGCACGCGATGGCGCTGACAGCCGAGGTGAGCGGCGAGGCGGGGCTCGATGTCACCGTCGCGAGCCGGCTGGACGCCGATGCGGCGCTGGCCCGTCTGGGCAGCGCCGACGGCGGGCTGAGCGAGGAGCAGGCGCGGCGCCGCCTGGCGGCGGTGGGGCCGAACGCGCTGCGCAGGCACCGGGCGCGGCGGCTCGCGGTGCTCGCCCGCCAGTTGCGCTCGCCGCTGCTGATCCTGCTGGCCGTCACCGCCGTGGCGTCGTTCTTCCTCGGCGAGCCGACGGACGCGCTGATCATCGGCGCGATCCTGACGGCGTCGGTCGGGCTGGGGTTCTTCAACGAGTACCGCGCGGAGAAGGCCGCCGAGGCGCTGCACTCCCAGATCCGGCACCGCTGCCTGGTACGGCGTGACGGCCGTCCCCGTCTGCTCGACGTGACCGCGCTGGTCCCGGGCGACGTCGTGGAGCTGCGGCTCGGCGACATCGTGCCGGCCGACCTGCGGCTGCTGGAGGTGGCGGAGCTGGAGTGCGAGGAGTCGGTGCTGACCGGCGAGTCGATGCCGGTCGCCAAGTCCACCCGGCCCGTCGGCGCGGACGCCGTGCTGGCCGAGCTGTCCGACTGCGCGCTGATGGGCAGCGTGGTGCACACCGGTTCGGGCACGGGTGTGGTGGTGGCCACGGGCGGACGCACCGTGTTCGGGCGGGTCGCGCTCCAGCTCGGCGAGCGCCATCCGGAAACGGAGTTCCAGGTCGGGTTGCGGCGGTTCTCGCTGCTGCTGGTGCGCGTCGCCGCCGTCCTGACCGCGGCGATCTTCGTCATCAACCTCGTCCTGCACCGCCCGGTGCTCGACGCGCTGCTGTTCTCGCTGGCGATCGCCGTCGGCATCTCTCCCCAGCTGCTGCCCGCCGTCGTCTCCACGAGCCTGGCCGCCGGCACGCGGCGGCTGGCTCAGCACAAGGTGCTGGTCAAACGCCTGGTCTGCATCGAGGATCTGGGCGACATCGACGTGCTGTTCACCGACAAGACCGGGACCCTCACCGAGGGGCGGATCAGCTTCATGCGCTCGCTCGGCCCCGACGGCCGGCCCGCGGACGAGGTGCTGGAACTCGGCCTGTTGTGCAACGAGGCCGTCGTCGACCCCCAGGCCGGCCGGGACGACGGCCAGGCCCGCCGGGACGACAGCCAGGCCGGCCGGGACGACGGGCCGGACGGCAGCCGGGGCCGGGCCACGGGCGGCAATCCGCTCGACGTCGCGCTGTGGGACGCGCCGGCCGCGGCCGCGCAGGACGGGCTGCGCCGCTACCGCCGCCTGTCCCTCGTGCCCTTCGACCATGAGCGGCGGATGGCGTCGGTGCTGCTCCGCCACGACGACGGCCGGCGCCTGATCGTCACCAAGGGCGCTCCCGAGACCGTGCTGGAGCGGTGCGCCGCCATCGGCGACCAGGCCAGGGCGGTGCTGGAGGCCGAGTTCGCCGCGGGCAACCGCGTGGTGGCGGTGGCCACCCGGTGGCTCCCGGAGACCGCCTCCCAGGCCGAGCTCAGCCCGGCCGACGAGCACGACCTGACCTTCCGCGGCCTGCTGGTCTTCCTGGACCCGCCCAAGGCCGGTGCGCGGCACGCGCTGGAACGGCTCTCCGCTCTCGGCGTCACCGTCAAGATCCTCACCGGCGACAACGCGGCGGTCGCCGCGAAAGTCTGCGCCGATCTCGGCCTGCCGGACGGGCGCGTGCTGACCGGGCGGGACATCGACGCCGCCGACGACTCCCGGCTGGCCGCGCTCATCGAGCAGAGCTCCGTCTTCGCCCGGGTCAGTCCCGAGCACAAGGCGCGCATCGTGCGGACCCAGCGGCGCAGCGGTCTCGACGTGGCCTTCCTCGGGGACGGCGTCAACGACGCCCTCGCGCTGCACGCCGCCGACGTGGGGATCTCCGTCGACACGGCCACCGACGTGGCCAAGGACGCCGCCGACGTGCTCCTGCTGGAGAAGGACCTCGACATCCTCGCCGACGGCGTCACCCAGGGCCGGCGCATCTTCGCCAACACCATGAAGTACGTCCTGATGGGCACGTCCAGCAACTTCGGCAACATGTTCTCCGCCGCCGCGGCCTCGGCGTTCCTGCCCTTCCTGCCGATGCTGCCCTCGCAGATCCTGCTCAACAACCTGCTCTACGACTCCAGCCAGCTGGCCATCCCCACGGACTCCGTCGACGCGGAGCAGCTGCGCCGCCCCTCCCGCTGGGACGTGCGGCTGATCCGCCGCTTCATGCTGTTCTTCGGCCCGATCAGCTCGCTGTTCGACTTCGCGACGTTCGCGATCATGCTCGGGGTCTTCCATGCCGGGCCGCCGCTGTTCCGTACCGGCTGGTTCGTCGAATCCCTCGCCACCCAAGTGCTGGTGATCTTCGTCATCCGCACCAGGCGCGTCCCGTTCTTCCGCAGCCGTCCGAGTCTCCCCCTGCTGCTGGCCGCCCTCGGGGTCGTCGCGACCGGGGCGATCATCCCGCTCACCCCCGTCGCCCCGGCTCTGGGCTTCCAGCCGCTGCCCGGCCCGTTCTTCCTCGTCCTGCTCCTGTTGGTGGCCTGCTACCTCGCCCTCATCGAGATCGGCAAACGCTGGTTCTACCGGACCGCGCCCGTGACTCCAGCGGGCCGCGAGCGTACCTCCGCCCACCGCACGCACCGCAGGGCCCACCGTTTCACCACCACCGCCACCCTCGGCCGGTAGCGGGCCCGTCATGCGGCCGGTTTCGCCTGCTCAGCGGCGCAACACCCTGATTCAACGACAAGTCACGCGGAAAGTAGGCGTACATGGAGATGTCGCGCGGTGAACGGCAGCCGTCCGGGACGATCGCTCCGGTCCGGGGGCTGTCGTCGGCCGAGGCGGCGGCCCGGCTGGACCGTGACGGGCCCAACCGGCTGCCGCAGCGCCCACCCGTCCCCCTGTGGCGGCGGGTCGCCGGGCAGCTCCGGGATCCGCTGATCATCGTCCTGCTCGTGGCCGCCGCGCTGACCATGGTCACGCGCGACTGGACCGACATGGCCGTCATCCTGCTGGTGATCGTGGTCAACACCGCGGTCGGGGTGGGCCAGGAGGTCCGCGCCGACCGGGCCATCTCCGCGCTGTCCCGGCTCACCGCTCCCGCGGCGCGGGTGGTCCGCGACGGCTCGCAGGCGGAGGTGCCCGCGGCGGAGGTGGTGGTGGGGGACGTCGCGGTGCTGGGCGAGGGCGACATCGTCCCGGCGGACGCCGTCATGGTGGAGGCGGCGGCGCTGCTCGTGGACGAATCGGCCCTGACCGGCGAGTCGGTGCCGGTGGAGCGGGGCCCCGGGGAGCCGGTGTCGGCGGGCACCGTGGTGGTGCGCGGACGCGGCCTGGCCAAGGTCACCGCGGTGGGGGCGGCCAGCGCGACCGGCCGCATCGCCTCCATGATGGGCCGCGGAGCGGGGCTGACGCCGTTGCAGCGGCGGCTGGTGGGAGTGGGCCGCATGCTCGCCGGCGTCACCGTGCTGCTGTGCGTGCTGGTGCTGACGCTCGGCCTGGTGCGCGGCGAGCCGGTCGAGCTGATGGTGGTGACCGCGATCAGCCTGGTGGTCGCGGCGGTGCCGGAGTCGCTGCCCGCGGTGGTCACGTTGAGCCTGGCGCTGGGCGCGCGCCGGATGGCCGAGCGCCACGCCCTGGTCCGCAGGCTGCCCGCGGTGGAGACGCTGGGCTCGGTGACCGTGCTGGCCACCGACAAGACCGGCACCCTCACCGAGGGCAGCATGGTGGTCCGGCTGCTGTGGACTCCCGCCGGGCAGGCCACGGTCACCGGCTCCGGCTACAGCCCGGCGGGTGAGATCGTCCACGGCGACCCCGCGGACTCCGGCGGCATCGCCGAGCTGTTGACGGCGGCGGCGCTGTGCAACGACGCCCGGCTCGTCGAGAACGCGGACGGGCGGTGGAACGCGCTCGGCGACCCGACCGAGGCCGCGCTGCTCGCCGCCGCCGCGAGACACGGGCTGGACCGGGACCTGCTGCACCGCCGCCTCCCCCGCGTGGCCGAGCGTCCCTTCGACAGCGACCGCAAGCGCATGACGACCGTCCATCGCCTGCCCGACGGCCGGGCCCGCGTGATCTGCAAAGGCGCGCCCGAGGCGCTGCTGCGCCCGTCGGTCATCGCCGACGACCCGGCGCTGCTCGCCCGCGCGGCCGAGCAGGCCGAGCGGCTGGCCCGAGACGGCTACCGGGTACTGGCCGTCGCCCAGGCGGACGCCGACGCCGTGCCGGACACCGTCGAGGAGCGAGGGCTGCGGCTGCTCGGCCTGACGGCGATCCTGGACCCGCCGCGAGAGGCGGCGGCCGGCGCCCTCGCCGCCTGCCGGCGGGCGGGCATCAGACCCGTCCTGATCACCGGTGACCATCCGGGAACCGCCCGGGCCGTCGCCGTCGAGCTGGGCATCACCGGGCCGGGAGACCCGGTCGTCGACTGCCGGGCCCCGGGCCAGGCCGGGCGCGACGCCGCCGTCTACGCGCGGGCCACGCCGGAGCAGAAGCTCGACCTCATCCAGCGTCTGCGGGCGCGGGGCGAGGTCCTGGCGATGACAGGCGACGGGGTCAACGACGGACCCGCGTTGCGCCGGGCCGACATCGGCGTGGCCATGGGCAGGCGCGGCACCGAGGTCGCCCGGCAGGCCGCCGACCTGGTGCTGGCCGACGACGACCTGCACACCGTGGTGGCCGCCGTGGAGGAAGGCCGCCGTGTCTACGCCAACATCCGCCGCTTCCTCGTCTACGCCCTCTCCGGCGGCGCGGCGGAGATCGCGGTGATGCTCCTCGGCCCGTTCGCCGGGCTGGCGCTCCCGCTGCTGCCCGCGCAGATCCTGTGGATCAACCTGCTCACCCACGGGCTGCCCGGTGTCGCCCTGGGCGGCGAGCCCGCGATGCCGGGCACCATGGACAGCCCGCCCCGTCCGCCGGGCCAGAGCATCCTCGGCGCGGGGTTGTGGCAACGCGTGATCCGGATCGCCGTCGTCCTGACCGCGGTCACCCTCGGCGTCGCCGTCTGGGGCCAGCAGAGCGGGCGCCCCTGGCAGAGCATGGCCTTCTTCGCCCTCGGCGCCGCACAGCTCGGCGTGGCGATCGGCTCACGGTCCCGGCCCGGCTCGCTGGCCAACCCGATGCTGCTGCTCGCCGTCGCGGGCGCGCTCGCCCTGCAGCTGGCGGGGCTGTACCTGCCGCCGCTGCGGGAGCTCCTCGGCACCGAGCCGCTCCCGCCCGGCGACCTGCTGATCGTGAGCGCTCTGTCCGTCCTGGGCTACGCCGCCGTCCGCCTGGACCGTGTCCTGCACCGTCCGCCGCAGCCCGCTCCCCCCAGCCGGGAGAGCCACGGGCAGGCACGGCAGTCCGCCTGAGGGCAGGCGCAGATGCGACCAAGGTCCCCCCGAGCAGGGCGTTTCGGCCCTCACGCGAAGGGTGTCGCCGCTGCACCATGAAGAGGTGAAACAGGCTCTTCCCCTCGGAAGCGTGGCCGGCATTCCGGTCCGGGCGCACTGGTCGGCGCTCGCCATCACGGCGGTCATCGTCGGGCTGCTCGGCACGACCGTGCTGCCGCGGGCCGTGCCGGGCTCGGGCCAGCCGGAGTACTGGCTGGTGGCCGTGGTCACCGGCGTGCTGTTCATCGCGTCCCTGCTGGCCCACGAGCTGGCTCACGCGCTGGTCGCCCGCCGGTGCGCCCTCGACGTCGGCTCCGTCACGCTGTGGGTGCTCGGGGGCTACACCGAGGTGGAGGCCGGGGCGAAGAGCCCGCGTGTCGAGCTGGCGACCGCCGCGGCCGGCCCGCTGGTCAGCCTGGGCGTCGCCGTCCTCTCGCTGCTCGCCTACCTCTTCCTGCCCAGACCCGCTCTGCCGGCGTCCGGCGCCGCGTGGCTGGGCACCATGAACCTGCTGCTCGGCCTGTTCAACCTGCTTCCCGGCGCCCCGCTGGACGGCGGGCGGGTGCTGCACGCGCTGGTGTGGTGGCGTTCCGGTGACGCCTCCCGAGCGGATCGGGCGGCGGCGCGAGCGGGCCACGTGCTCGGGACGACGCTCCTGTCGACCGGCGTCGTCATCATGTTGCTCTGGAACTGGCTGAACGGGCTGTGGCTGGCGGTTCTGGGCTGGTACATCGCCACGAGCGCGCGCCAGGAGCTCACCCTCAAGCTCGCCCGGGCCGGGCTGGGCGGCCTGACGGTGCGTGATGTGATGACCCCGATGCCGGATCTGGCCCCCGCCTGGATGAACGTGGAGGGACTCATCCAGAAGGTCGTGCTGAACTCACGCCAGACGATCTTCCCCGTGGTGACCTTCACCGGAACCCCGGTGGGCTCCGTCTCGCTGGACACCCTGGCGGCCGTGCCCGCGGAACGCCGGAGCTCCACGCGGGTCGAGACGCTCACGACCGCGCAGCGGCCGGTGCGGACACTCGCGCCGGGTGACGGAGCGGTCCTCCTGCTCGACCAGTCGCCGCAGAGCCGGCTGGTCGCCGCCGTCGTCGAGGACGGGCGCCTGGTCGGCATGGTGACCGGGGCCGACCTGGGCCGCGCCCTGGGACAGGCGCTGCTACGGACCGGAGCGGACGCGCACACCTCCGGATAGGCGTCCCCGGCCGGCCCGCACCGCGAGCCGCGCGGACCAACGACGGTGGAGGTGAGGACTTCCGTCCCTACCCGTTCCCTCCGGTGGCGCATCGGATGGAAGTGCAGGAGGTCGCGGACGTGAGGAGCCCAGCATGCGCGTCAAGATCGACACGGTCATGACCAGGGAGGTCGCCTCGGTCAACGGCAGCACGCCCTTCAAGGACGTCGCCGAGGTCCTCATCGCCCACGCGGTGAGCGCCGTCCCCGTGGTGGACGCCGAAGGGCATGTGGTCGGTGTCGTCTCGGAGGCGGACCTGCTCCGCAAGGAGGAGTTCCGGGAGCAGTTCTACCGCGAGGGGTACCAGCCGCCGCTCCGCGCCCGGCTGCGTGACCGCGTGGGCCGCGAGCGGCGCAGGGCCGCGGAGACGGCGCACGGCGACACGGCGGCCGAGCTGATGACGAGCCCGGCGGTCACGACCACGCCTGACGCCACGACGGTCGAGGCGGCCAGGCTCATGGACGGGCACGGAGTCAAGAGACTGCCGGTCGTCGACGAGGACGGCCGGCTCGTGGGCGTCGTCAGCCGCCACGACCTGCTCAAGGTCTTCGTACGGCAGGACGGCGACATCGCGCGCGAGGTGCGCGAGGACGTGCTCGACGCGACCATCGGGGTGGACACCGACGAGGTGCGGCTCCGGGTGGACAACGGCGTGGTGACGCTCGGGGGCGCGGTGAGGTTCCGCAGCGACGCGGAGATCCTCGCGCGCATGACCCAACGGGTCAACGGCGTGGTCGACGTGATCGACGAGCTGGAGTGGAAGGAGGACGACACGCCCAGGTGGGCCGGACGATAGCGGTGACGCGACGCGTGGAGAGGGCGGGCGATGGCCGGATGGATCGTGGTCGGCGTGGACGGGTCCGAACCCGCCACCGCGGCGGTGGAATGGGCCGCCGCCGACGCGCGGCGACGTGGACTGGGCCTGCGGATCGTGCGGGTGTGTGAGCGATGGCCGGGCGACGCGGCCAAGGAGTACTGCGCCGGTGTCCTGAGAGCGGCCGCCGGCCGGGCGCGCGACGTGGCGCCGGGCGTCGAGGTGGACACCCGAATGCCGGCCGGCGAGGTGACCGATCTGCTGGTGCGCGAGTCGGCGGAGGCCGACAGCGTGGTGCTGGGCGGCAGAGGGCTGGGAGGGTTCGCCGCGATGCTGCTCGGCTCGGTCGGTCTGGCCGTGGCCGGGCACGCCGCCGGGCCGGTCGTGATCGTGCGCGGGCCCGCCGCGGTGCGGCACGGCGAGATCGTGGTCGGTCATGACGGATCCGCCCACTCACGGACCGCCATGGTGTACGCCATCGATCAGGCGCGGGCCCGCGGCGCGCGGCTGCGGGTGCTCTACGCCTGGCAGCCGCCCCTGTCCGCACCGTTCGCGGAAGCCTACAGCGGCCTGCTCGACGAGCAGTTCCAGCGGGAGTCGCAGGCGGCCGCCGAGCGGGTGGCCCCCTGGCGCGAGAGGTACCCCGACGTGCCGATCGTCCACGACGAGGTGTGCGACCACCCGGTCGCGGCCCTGATCAAGGCGGCGCCGGCCGCGGACCTGGTGGTCGTCGGCTCACGCGGGCTCGGCGGGTTCGCCTCGGCGGTGCTCGGGTCGGTCAGCCACGGGGTGCTGCACCATGTCACCTGTCCGGTCGCCGTCGTACGGCCGCGGCAGCCGCTGAGCTGAGCGGCACGCGGCGCCGTACGAGGCCCGGCCCCATCAGCCGGGTTCCATCCGCGGACGCCGGAACCGCCAGGGAGTGGTGGTCCACCTGGCGTGGATGGCCCGCAGCGCCCGGTCGAGCGCCTGGTCCCGCCCCGCGCTGGTGTCGATCTCGACCGCGCCCGGCCAGGGCGCCGTCCTGGCCGCCATGGCCGCGGCGATCGCCTGGTCGGCGTCGGAGACGCCGCGTTCACGGCGGGCCAGACGCTCCGTGCCGACCTGCGGCAGAGCGGTGCAGCGCAGCTCCACGACGTCGGCGAAGGCGCGCCGGGCCACGTCGGCGGCGGCCGTCCGGTGCGCGGCGCCGGTCCAGGAGGCGTCGAGGACGACCGACTCGCCGTGGCGGAGGAGCGCCTCGGCCCGGGCGAGGAGTTCGCGATAGGTGCGCTCCGTCCAGTCCTCGCCGTAGATGCCCTCGCCGAAAGGAGCGGGCGCGGGCTGCTCGGGCGCGATGCCGGCGAGCTCCTTGCGGACCCGGTCGCTGTTCAGGACCGTGAACCCGGAGCGGTCGGCGACGGCGGCGGCCAGCGTCGACTTGCCGGTGCCCGGCAGCCCGCCGACGAGGACGAGCGTGACCGCCCCGGCCTCCAGGTGGCGCAGCGCGAGCCCGGCGAGGTCGCGGGCCTGCCACCCCGCGTCGGGATCTCCCTGCCAGTGGCGCAGGCAGGCCACCTTGGCCCGGACGAAGGCCCGGTAGGCGACATAGTGGTGCCACAGCGAGGGCGGCGAGGGATCGCCGGAGAACTCGGCGTACCAGTGCAGGAAGAGCTCCGCCAGCCGGGGCGCGCCGAGCCGCTCCAGGTCCATGGCCAGGAAGGCGGCGTCGTCCAGCCCGTCCACGAACCGCAGCCGCTCGTCGAACTCCAGGCAGTCCAGGATGCGCGGGCCGTCGTCCAGGCAGAAGATGTCGTCGGCGAGCAGGTCGCCGTGGCCGTCCACGACGCGCCTCCCGGCGATCCGGGAGTCGAAGAGGCGGTCGCGGCCGTCGAGGAAACGCAGCGCGAGCCGTTCGATCTCGTCGAGGGTGCCGCGGTCGAGAGCCGCGTCGCGCAGCGCGCGGACCTGCTCGAAGCTCTCGGCCCAGCGCGAGCGCAGCGCCGGCCTCGCCCCCTGCGCGTCGATCTGCGGGCCGTGGCGGGCGCGGCCGTGCATGCTCGCGAGCGTCCGGGCGATCTGCCGCACGTGCGCGTCCACCGGTTCACCCGCGCGGACCATCGTGGCCAGGCGGCGCTCCTCCGGCAGCCGCCGCATCACGACCAGGTGCTCGCAGGGCTTGCCGTCAGGGCCGAGCACGTCGGCGACTCCCTCGTAGACATCGGGCGCCAGCCGCCGGTTCAGCTCCACCTCGTTCCGGCAGACGGCCAGCCGCGCCTCACGGGTGGTGAAGTCCAGGAAGCCGAGATTCACCGGCTTCTTGACCTTGACGACATGGTCCCCGAGAAAGATCACCGCGGAGGCGTGTGTCTCCCGGACCTGCGCCCACGGTCTCCACGCCGCTTGCTGTTCCCCCATGCCTGGCTCCTTCCCCTGCCCACCGCCCCTGACTCGGGCCCTGACGGAGCGGCGGGCGGCGGGGAGTCAGGAGAGCGGCGGGGAGCCGCGCAGGCGCACGGCGGTGACCTTGTACTCCGGGCACGACGTCACGGTGTCCGCGTGGCCGGAGGTGAGGGCGTTCACCCGGCTGGAGGGGAAGTGGAAGGCGCAGAAGAGCTGGCCCGGCAGGAGCTCCTCGGTGACCCGCACCGGCAGTGTGGCCCGCCCGTGCCGGCTCTGCACGAGCACCCGGTCGCCGTCGCGGACGCCGTGACGGGCGGCGTCGGCGGGGTGGATGTCGAGCCGGTCGGCGGCGTCGAGCCGGATGTTGCCGGATCGCCGGGTCATGTTGCCGGAGTTGTAGTGCGCCCACCGGCGGCCGGTGATGAGGATCAGCGGGTAGTCGTCGTCGGCGCTCTCGCCCGGCGGCAGGTACGGGCGGGCGGCCAGGTGGGCCAGCCCGTCCGGGGTGGCGAACCGGTCCCGATGGAGCTTGACCTGGCCCGGGCGGCCGGGATCGGGGCACGGCCACGGGATGGCGCCTTCGCGGTCCAGCCGCTGATGGGATATCCCGGCGAACACGGGCGCCACCCGCCCGCACTCGGCGAGCGCCGCCGCCGGTGTCGGGCAGCCCAGGTCGGCGCCGCAGGCCGCGGCGATCGCGTGCACGACGGCGAAGTCGGTCCGGGCCTCGCCGGGCGGGGCCAGGGCGGGGCGCACCCGCTGGAACCTGCGGTCGAAGTTGACGAAGGTCCCGTCCTTCTCCAGCCACGACGCGGCCGGCAGGACCACGTCGGCGTGGCGGGCGGTCTCGGACAGGAAGAGGTCCTGGCTGATGACGAGCGGGCACGCCTCCAGCGCCTCGACGACCCGATCGGCGTCGGGGTCGGTGGCGCACACGTCCTCTCCGACGACCCACAGGACGCGCAGGTCTCCCGAGCGTGCCGCGGCGAACATCTGCGCGATGCGCAGGCCGTCGTGGGCCGGCAGCCGGGTGCCCCACACCTGTTCGGCACGGGCGCGCGCGACGGGATCGCCGACCCTGCCGTAGCCGGGCAGCAGGTCGGGCAGGGCCCCCATGTCGGAGGCGCCCTGAACGTTGTTCTGCCCTCGGAGCGGGTTCACGCCGAAGCCGCGCTCGGTGCCGACCGCGCCGCGCAGGATCGCCAGGTTGGCCAGCGTCCGCACGCCGTCGGTGCCGTGCAGGTGCTCGGTGACGCCGAGCCCGTAGACGATGGCCGGCCGCTCGGCCCGCCCGTAGAGCCGCGCCGCCGCGACCAGATCCGGCGCCGGCACCCCGGTGATCGTGGACACCCGGTCGGGCGCGTAGTCGTCGAGAAGCGCGGCGAGTGCCGGCAACCCGTCGGCGCGGTGGCGCAGGAACTCCTCGTCGATCAGGTTCTCGGCGAGCAGGACGTGCGCGAGCCCGTTGAACACGGCGACGTTGGTCCCCGGCCGGGGCCGCAGGTGGACGTCCGCGTGGCCGGCGAGCCCGACGGCACGCGGGTCGACGACGACCAGTCGCGCGCCCTTCAGCACCTGCTGGAGCAGCCGCGCTCCGACGACCGGATGCGCCTCCACGGGGTTCGCGCCCACGACGAGCAGGCAGTCGGCCCGCTCCACGTCCTCGAAGCCGTCGGTGCCCCCCGGCAGGCCGAACGCGGCGGTCAGCCCGGCGGCCGAGGGCGAATGGCACAGCCTGGAGCAGTTGTCGACGTTGTTGGTCCCGATGACGGCCCTCATGAACTTCTGGATCAGGTAGTTCTCCTCGTTGGTGGCCCGGGCCGAGGAGATCGCCGCCACCGCGTCGGGGCCCGCCTCCCCCACGGCGGCCCGTAGCCCGCGGGCGATGTGGTCGAGCGCCTCGCCCCAGCTCACGGGCTCCAGGCCGGAACGGCGGCGCAGCAGAGGCCGGGTGAGCCGCTCCGGAGAGCGCAGGAACCCGTGGGAGAAGCGGCCCTTGACGCACGCGTGACCCCGGTTGACCGGGCCGTCCGCGGCCGGCCGTACCGCGGCGACGTCGCCGTCCCGGGTCAGCACGTCGAGGGCGCAGCCGACGCCGCAGTACCCGCAGGTGGTGCGGGTGCTGGTGAGGGAGGCCCGGCGGGTCCCGATCGGCAGCCCGGGCTCGGTGAGAGCGCCGGTCGGGCAGGTGTCCACGCATCCGCCGCACGCCACGCAGTCGGACTCCGCCCAGGGACCCCCGGTGCCCGGCGCGACCACGGTCTCGGCGCCCCGCCCCACCAGCGTGAGCGCGAACGTGCCCTGGACCTCGGCGCACATGCGCACGCAGCGGCCACAGGCGATGCACAGATCCCGGTCCAGGCGGACGAAGGGGTGCGAGTCGTCGCGCCCCCTCCCGGCGCCGCCGCCGGCGCTCTCCGGGCCGACGCCCGAGGACCGGCAGACCCGCGCCAGCTCCCCGTCGCCGTCCAGCGCGTACGGCGGGAGCGCCGAGACGATCAGCTCCACGGCGTCGTGGCGCAGCCGGCGCAGGTCCTCCTCGTCGACGCGCACCTGGGCGCCGTCCGCGGCGGGCGTCACGCATGCCGCCACGACCCGCCCGCCGACCCGGACCAGGCAGGCCCGGCACGAGCCGACGGGCGTCAGCCGGTCGTCATGGCACAGCGTGGGCAGTTCGAGGCCCGCGGCCCGTACCGCGGACAGCACCGTCGCGTCCTCGGGCAGATCCACGAGGAGGCCGTCCACCGTGACCCTCATCCGCCCCACCCCGGCAGGCGGTCCCCGTAGGCCCGGGCCAGGCTCCGTACCGCGTGCGGCAGCCGGCGCCCGAACGCGCACAGACTGGCCTCGCTCATCACCCGCAGCATGCGGGCGTACGCGTCGCCGGGAGGAGCACCGGCCCTGGCCTGCTCCAGCCCGCGGCGGGAGCCGACCCGGCACGGGGAGCAGGCGCCACAGCTCTCCGCCGCGGCGAACGCCCACACGTGCCGCAGCACGTCCAGCGGCTCCAGCCGCCGCTCGACGGCCACCAACCCGGCGTGGCCCAGCGCGGCTCCACAGCCCGACAGTCCCGCCTCGCTGAGCGGCACGTCCAGGTCCTCCTCCCGGAGGAAACCGCCCAGCGGGCCCCCCACCTGCAGGACGCCGAGCCGGCCGTCCTCCCGCAGGCCGCCGCCCAGCTCCGTGACGATCCACCGCACCGGCACGCCCAGCTCGACCTCGTAGCAGCCGGGCCGGGCGAACCGCTCCGACAGGCAGACCAGCTTCGTGCCCGCCTCGCCGGGCGCGCCGCGGCGGGCGTAGTCCTGGCCGCCGCGCCGGACGATCCAGGGCACCGCGGCGAGCGTCTCGACGTTGTTGACCACGGTGGGGGCACCCCACATGCCCTGGCTCGCCGGGTAGGGCGGGCGCGCCCGCGCGCAGCCGCGGCCGCCCTCCAGCCCGGCGATCAATGCCGTCTCCTCGCCCGCGACGTAGGAGCCGGCGCCCACCACCACCTCGATGTCCACGTCCACGCCGCTGCCGTGGACGTTCCGGCCGAGGTGGCCGTCCGCGCGGGCCCGCTCCACGGCCTCCCGCAGGCGCGCCACCGCCCGCGGGTACTCCGAGCGCACCAGCACCAGGCCGCGGCGGGCCCCGCAGGCGAGGCAGGCGAGCGCCAGCCCGGCGAGCACCCGGGCCGGGTCCGCCTCCATCAGGAGCCGGTCGGCGTACGATCCCGGATCACCCTCGTCGCCGTTGGCGATCACCACGGTGTCGGGCGAGCCGCCCGCGGCCGCCCACTTGGCCGCCACGGGGAATCCCGCGCCCCCACGGCCGCGCAGCCCGGCGGCCGCGACCTGCGAGCGGACCAGCTCGGGCGGGCGCCGTCCGACGGTCTCCACCCAGGTCCGCCAGGCGTCGTCGCCGGCCACGATCCCGGCGAGCACGACGGGGTCTCCGGTGGTGTCGGCCGCCCGGATCGGCGGGGCGTGCGCGGGCACCCGCCCGGCCACCTGGTCCGCGACGTCCGGGCCGGTACAGACCGTCTCACCGTCCAGGCAGGCAGGCCCCGCGTAGCAGTAGCCGAGGCAGCGGACGGTCCGCAAGGAGACCGCCGCGTCCGGCCCCGGACCGGCGTCGGCCTGGACACCGAGGACGTCCTCGACGGCGGACAGGTGCCGGCCTCCCTGGGCCGCGAAACACGCGGTCGCGCCGCAGACCCGCACGTGGCGACGCCCGTGCGGGACCGCCAGGTCCGCGTAGAAGGTGGCCGGGCCCAGGCCCGCCGCCGCGGGCAGCCCGAATCGCCGGGCCACCTCGGGCGCCCAGCGCTCGGGCCCTCCCCCCTGCTCCGTGGCCGCGTCGGCGAGCGCCTCGATCAGGCGGGCGCCCGGCCGCCCGCGCCGCTCAGCGAGGGCGCGGAATCCAGCGAAAGGGTCGCTTCACACCATCCTTCATGCCCGTTTCCGGCGGCGGGGTCACCGCGAACCGGCCGCCCTGGTGTCACCAGCCGCACGGACTCCCGCGCCCGTCGCCGGTCGGCCACGGCCCGCCAGGCATGCCCGGCATTCCCGGCATGCCCGTCTCGCCGAACCAGCCCGCCAGCCACCGCCGCATCTGCACCATCTCGGCGTGCTGGTCGTCGCGCACCGTGCGGGCGAACGCCGCGACCTGCTCGTGCTCCACCCGCCCGCGCATGAGCAGCTGCTGCGACATCATGATCGCGCCCATGTGGTGCGGAATCATGTCCCGCAGGAACGCCTCGTCCAGCGCGTCGCCCGACAGTCTCGACAGGTCACGCATCATCGGCCGGTAGCCGACCGCCGGGGAGCGTCCGGGGTACCACTGGTCCAGCCACGCCCTCATCGTCGCGATCTCAGCGCTCTGCGTCGCCACGATCGACGCACCCAGGCGGCGCATCTGCGGCCGCTCGGAGCGGCGCAGCTGCCGCGCGGCGATGACGGCCTCCTGGTGGTGGGGCACCATCTGCGCCAGGTAGCCGAACTCGTCGTCCACCCGCACGCCGTGCATCGGGCCGCCCGGCCCCATCCACGAGCCTCCCGGCGGGCAGGTCTGCCGCCACCCGGAAGGGGACGGAGCCGGAGCCGGCCGCGCCTGGTCGTCCGCGGCCGCGGCGTCGACGCCCGTCAACGCCGCGGCGATCAGGATCGCCGCGGCCGCCGCCCGCGGTCCTGCCCGAAGTCTCATGGTCCCTCCCGGCGACTTGCTCGCTCCCTCACCTCTCACGGTGGGCGCGCATCCCCGGCGGACCCAGGGCCCATCGGCCCACAGGGCGGGGACCAAGGCCCTCGGAGCCGTCACGGCGTCGGGGTCGCACGGTTCGGGCCCAAGGCCCCGGGCCAGGAGGACCTCCGCCTCTGCACCTCCACGCCGCCGGTCGCTGGGATGGGAGGGAGACAGTCGAAGACCGTGGAGGTGGACATGGGAACGCCGGCACGCCGAGAGCACAGAGGCCTGTTCCCCGACCTGTTCGACTGGCTGGAATGGCCGCCAGGCGTCCACGCCCAGCAGATGGTCAGGTTCGAGGACTACGTCAAGGACGGCCGGTACACCGTACGGGCCGAACTGCCGGGCCTCGACCCGGAGAAGGATGTGGAGATCACGCTGCGCAACGGCGTCCTCACCATCCATGGCGAGCGCCGCGAGGAGCTCAAGGAGCAGCACCGCACCGAGTTCCGGTACGGCAGCTTCTCACGTTCCATCACCCTGCCCACGGGCGCGGACGAGCAGGACGTCAAGGCCGTCTACGACAAGGGCATCCTCGAGATCAGCGTCAAGCTGGCCGAGGAGAGGCGGGAAGGCAGGCGGATCCAGGTCGAGACCGGCCGCTGACCGGCCGCAGAGGATCGAACCGACCGCGAGGAGGCGTCATGGAGGCCAAGCGATGGACCGTCCAGATCTCCATCAGTGAGGACGACGACGACCAGCGAACGGTGGCCCGGGCGGTGCTGCACGCGCGGGGGCGCGAGTGGCGCGAGAGCGTGGGTCTGGCCAGGCGCAACCCCGCCGACCGCGCCGTGCCGGAGATCGGCGACGAGCTCGCCGCCGGACGGGCGCTGATGGCCCTCGCCGAGCGGCTGATGGGCGACGCCGCCGGCGACGTCGCGCAGCTCGGCGGGCTCCGGACACGCTGACCGGCACTCGATGGGGGGGCGTGCGAGGTGTCCGGCGGCTCACCCGCCGGGCACCTCGTCCTTCCGCCCGCTCAGCCCTTCGCCGGCCGTGGCCGCACCACGGCGACGGGGCGCGTCACGTGGTGCAGCACTCCGTGACTGACCGAGCCCAGCACCGCCGAGGCGAGCCCGCCGTGGCCGCGTGAGCCGACGACCACCAGGTCCGCCGTGGCCGCGCACTTCATGAGCGCGGCGACGGGATGGTCGCACACCTGCTCGTCGACCAGCCGTACGTCCGGGTTCCTCTCCCGGAACGGCGCCACCCGCTCGGCCGCCTCCCGCGCCGCCTCCTTGAAGCCCTCGTCGGAGGCGACGTAACCCGACGCGTACGGCGACAGCGGCGGCAGGTACCAGGCGTACAGGACACGTAGCTGGACGCCCCGGGCCCGGGCCTGCTGGATCGCGTACTCCACCGCCGCGTCCGAGAACGGCGAGCCGTCGTAGCCGACCACGATCTCGCCGAGCCGCTCCGCGGCGTGCTCCCGTACGACCACGACCGGCCCGGCGGCGTGACCGGCGAGGGTCAGGCTCGCCGAGCCGAGGATCATCCCGCGGAACCCGCCGAGCCCTCGGCTGCCCACCACCATGCTCTCGGCGGTGGCGGACTGCGCCACGAGCTCCTCCGTCACCCGGCCGGAGAGCATCTCGGTGCTCACCTCCAGCCCGGGGGCCAGCGCCCGCGCCCGGTCGGCCGCGGCCTCCAGGGCTCCCTCGCAGTACTGGGTGGCGCCCATGTCGCGCGCCCAGTGCTCGCACACGTGAACCAGGCGCAGCGCCAGGCCACGTCTTCCGGCGTCGGCGGCGGCCCACTCCACCGCCGCGGTCGCCGGTGCGGATCCGTCCACACCTGCCACGATCGGTCCAGTCATCATCCATCCCCCCGTGACCGGTCCAGCGCCCGGGACGAGCCCGAGGACGTGGTCCGTCACCCCTCCCTCTGCCCCACCAGGGAGAAGTACTCCTCCCCTGCGCGAGGCGCGGCGTCAGGACGGCAGGGAGGCGGACCCGTGCATCGCCTGGAACATGGCGGCCGCGTCCTCGGCGGTGAGCTCGGCGTCCAGGAGCGGCAGGTACACCTCTTCCTCCTTGGCGAAGTGCAGGCGGACGACCGCGTGGAGCCCGTACAGCAGACGTTGCAGGCCGCGACGCTGCTCGGAGGACAGCGGGCCGGAGGACGGCGGGCCGGTGAGGCCGTCACGCAGCCGCCGCAGCCGCCGGGTCAGCTCGACCACCTCCTCGTGGTCGCGCCGCATGGTCGCGGTGGCCCCCGGCGCCCGCATCACCTGCTCCACCTTGGGGTACAGGACGGCGTCCTCGGCCTGGGCGTGCGGGATGAGGTGGCGCTCCAGGAACGTCAGCGTGTCGTCGAGCGCCTTCACCAGCGTGTCGCGGTCGCCTTCGGCGGCCTCGGCGACGGCGCACAGCGCCTCGATGTGCGGCAGCAGTTCCTGGTGTTCCCGGCGCAGCGGTGCCGTCACGCCCACGGCGCTCACCTCCCCCGCGCAGTGACCGCCTATCTGCACCCACACTACCAACCGGCCTGATCAGCGGCTGGTGCTCCCTCCTCCGGGGGAGACGCTTCCCCCACGGGGAGGAGCGCCGGCCGCGCCGCGACGTCTACGGTCGGAGCCATGGTTGCCCTCGACCGCCCACGACGCTGGCCGGCGTACGCGCTGGCGGTGCTGTTCCTCGGTTACGCCGCGGGGAAGGCCGTCTTCGCCCTGCAGGCCCGCCTCGGCTTCCCGGGCGGTCCGCCCGTATCGGCCGCCGAGAGCAGCGGCTACTTCATGGAAGCGGCCACGGCGCAGTGGCTGGCGACCGCGTCGGGCGTGCTGGGCGCGTGCGTCGCCGTCGCCACGGTCACGCCGCTGGGGCGCAGGGTGCCGAGGATGCTGATACTGCTGGTACTGGCCGGCATGCTGCTGGCCGTCGGCGGCGGCGCGGGCATCATGATCCTGGACGGGTTCGTCGGCATCGGTGTGGGCTGGCGTTGGTACCACGGGGTGCTCGGGGCCGTCGTGGTCGGGCTGTTCCTGGAGACGATCCGGTCCTACGCGGCGGCGACGAGGCGGGCGGCGGGCTGATCCCGTCTAGGAGATGCGACGCACGTACGTGGTGATGAACTCCCAGAGGATGTTGCGGTCGGAACGCAGGCTCGCGGTCCTGTCGTGCCAGATGCCCGTGTAGCCCCGTTGGAGGTCGAACGCGGCGGTCTTGGGCTGGAGACCGAGCTCGACGATCTTGTTGGGGAACGGGCCGAACAGCCCCGGCTTTCCGGCCAGATCCGCTTCGTCCCAACGCGGGCCCAGAGTGGGGCCGAGGGCTTCCATGGTCTCCTGTCTGGTGGCGGCCAGGAGCGGCCGGTCGTTCACGACTGACATGTCGCCCTTGTAGAGGACGTTGTACGCCAGTTGGACGAACTCATCGAGACTGGTCTTCGCCCACAGTTTGCCGACCCGCGTACGCCGCGCATCCGATCCGCCGAGACTGCTGTCCTCACCCTTGGTCGTCCTCATCGAACGGCCCTTGGCGAGGTCGAACACGCGGCCGAACTGGCCGACCCGTTTCTGCAGGAAGAAGGGGTTCTTCCTGTCCTCGACGAACTTGGCGAGCGCGAAGGCGGAGACCGCGGGAGCGGTGATCAGGAGAATCCCCAGGGCCCACTTGACGTCATGCCACCGCTTGGCCGGGCTCTGCTTCCAGGCTCTGCCCGTCAGGCCCGCATAGCTCGGGACGGGCCAGGCCCGGGAGGCGAGCGCCGCGCCGGTACTGAGCACGGCCATGCCGAACCCCATCTCAGCGGAGTGCTTCCAGTTCCAGCCGGCACCGCCGGCCCATCCCGCGGTCGCCAGCACGGTGGTGCTCACCGTCCCGCCGGCCAGGATCCGGGTGAACGCCCGTTCCCATGTGGCCGACTCCATGGCCTCGGCCAGGCCGGTGAGCGCGGGTCCGCCTCGGCGCAGCAGCGCGGGCAGCCCGGCGTGCGCGCCGGCCATCAGACCGCCGGCGAGGGCTCCGTGATACAGATCCCGGGTCAGCCGCGCCGCATCGATGTCGCCGGTGGCGAACAACTGGTCGATCGCGCTCAGCCCGCCGGAGAACATCGCGCCCAGCGCGGCCTGCCGGATGATCAGCAAGATGATCCGCAGCGCCAGGCCCTCCGCCCGGAGAAGCCTTCGCACCACCACGTCGAGGAGCGGGCCGAGCCGGGGCGCCAGGAGCTTCGCGACGAGCATCAGGGTCAGCACGAACCCGGCGGAGGCCACGAATCGCCATCGGGCCTTGACGATCGCGTCATAGGCGATCTGGGCGCAGCAGGCGAGATGCTCGCACCGCCGCCGCAGGTCCGCCAGCTGCCCCGGCTCGCCGTGCACCGCCCGCGTGGCCTGTCCGAACGCGGCCGTGGCCGGCCCGAGCCCGGCCTTGGTCACCCGCCCGGCCTGTCCCGCGATCTGTTCCTGAACGTCGCCGACCACGCGTCCCAGCGCCGTCGCGGCATCGCGCAGCCGCGTCACACCGTCGAGATCGGCGTCCGGCCACGCGGCGCCGCATCCCACGGACTCGAGGAACCAGATCGCCTGGCTCACGAAGTCAGGCGGTGGCGTGGTCGTCGGCAGGCCGCTCGGTCCCGGCTCAGGCCGGTACTCCTCCGGGTCCGTCAGCCAGGTCGGGCGTGATGGCGCGTACGGGATCCCGATGCTCGCCGCCTCGGCTTCGGCATAGGAGTCCCCGGCGACGACCAGCCCGGCCGCCATCCGGCGTAACAGGTTCACCGCCACGACCAGATCTGCCAGCAGGTCGTTACGCAGCCGGGCGAACCCGGGCATGCCCGCCTCGGGATGGCCCTCGAACAGCGCCCGGCCCAGATCATCCTGACCGAAGGGCCGCTCATCCATCGCCCGGCAGAACGCGTCCACGCCCCGGGCCAGATCGTCAGCGGTCTCCCGGACGCCTCTCCCCGCGCTGACCCAGATCTCCGGGGTGAACTGCGCCGCGCCCACAGGCGGCAGATCGTCCGCGGCGATGTCTCCTCAGCCCCATCATTCCCGGCAAACGCTCCCGTGACTCTAACGGATCAGCCGCGGCGGAGCACGAGGAGGGCCGCCGTCCCGGCCTGGCGGGCCTGTCGAAAGACCGGCGGCCGAAGGTCAGTCCACCCGGGTCCGCCATGGGCTCTTCGGCTCGGTTTCGCGGGCCCCGCCGCCCACCCGAAGGGCGTACGTCGAACGCGCAGCGCCCGGCACCTGTCCCAGATAGTCGTTGCCCGTCAGGTGGCACCAGGCAGGCAGGTCGATCGGCGCCGCCGGGTCGGAGGCGATGAGGTGGATCACCGCCCCGGGGCGCGCCGCCGCCACGTGAGCGCGCAACTCGATCAGCAACCGCACGCACAGCCGGTCGCCGCCGTCGACCACCAGGTCCGGAGGTGGAATCATGCGCCCGTCGCCACGGGCAGCTCGGCCAGGCGCCACTCCAGCATGCCGTCCTCCAGCCGGACGGCGCGGCGCCCCTGGCCGGTCAGCGCCCTGACGGCGTCGTGCGCGAACACGCAGTAGGCGCCGCGGCAGTAGGCGACGACGGTGCCGTCCTCGGGCAGTTCGGCCAGCCGGTCCAGGAGCTCGTCCACGGGGATCGACAGGGCGCCGGGGATGTGCCCGGCCGCGTACTCCTCACGGGGGCGCACGTCGATGACCGTGACGTCCCCGTCCTGGATCCTGCGCAGCAGCTCGGCCCGGGTCAGCTGCTCGGTGTCCGCAGGACCGAGATAGGCGGCACGCGCGCGATCCACTTCCGCCAGGTGGGCGGAGGCGACATGGCGAAGGCGGGCCCAGAGGTCGGCCACGTCGTCCCCGGCCAGACGGTAGAAGACCCTCGTCCCCTCCTTGCGCGTCGCCACCAGGCCGGACTGCTTCAGGACCTGCAAGTGGTTCGAGGCGCTCGTCAGCCCGAGCCCGGCCGCGCCGGCCAGCACCTCGACGGATCGCTCACCCTGGGCCAGCAGGTCGAGCAGCTCCAGGCGCTTCGCGCTGGCCAGGGCCTTGGCCACCTGAGCGAACGCCTCGAACAACGATGTCTTGTCGCCCACGACAGTCCTCCACTACTTTCTGGAATAGTGTATGAGGCGTCCCCGCCGGGGGCAATCACCGCCCTGCGGAGCCAAGTCCGTCGTTCGAGGTCAGGGCTCCAGCACCAACCGGTACCGGGCTTGTCCGTCACGCAGCCGGCGCACCGCGAGGCCGGCCTGTTCGAGCGGCAGGCGTTCGAGACGCGGCCGGACGTCGTGGGCGGCGGCGAAGCGCATGGTGTCCTCGATGTCGGCGGGCGTGCCGGTGAGGTGGCCGGTGACGGTCTGCGCGTTCATCACCAGCCGCGCCACCGGCACCCGGAGGGCTCCGCCGTCCACGCCGATCAGCGTGAGCCGTCCGCGCACGCGCAGCCCGGCGAGCAGTGCGCTGACCGGCTCGGAGCTGGAGGCCGTGCACAGCATGAGGTCGGCACCGCCGAGCTCCGCCAGCGTCCGGCCCGCGTCCTGGGTGGTGGCGTCGATGTAGTGGCGGGCGCCCAGCGCGGCGGCGTCGTGCTCGCGGCCGGTGCCGCGGGCCACCACGACGACCTCGTGGCCCATGCGGGCGGCGAACTGCACGGCGAGATGGCCGAGGCCGCCGAGGCCGTACACGGCGACCCGCGAGCCCGGCGGCAGGCCGGCCGCGCGGATCGCGGTGAACGTGGTCACGCCGGCACAGCCCATCGGCGCCGCGTCGGCCATGCTCAATCCGTCGGGGATCCGGGCGAGCGCCTCCAGGGGAACGGTCACCATGTCGGCCCAGCCGCCCGGATAGGACAGGCCCGGGATCAGGCGTCGCCGGCAGTGAACCTGGTCGCCGGTGCGGCACGCGTGGCAGTGGCCGCAGCTGCCGCCGGACCAGCCGACCGCGACCCGATCGCCCGTTCTCCAGCCGGCGGCGGGTGCGCCGGTCGCGTCGATCACGCCGGCGATCTCATGCCCCGGAGTGATCGGGAAGCCGCCGGCCGGATCGGAGGCGCTCACGGTGCCGAGATCGGCGCCGCACACCCCGCCGGCGGCCACCCGCACGCGGACCCAGCCGGGTTCCGGATCGGTGATCGCCGCCTCGACGGGGCGAAGCGGGCCGCCGGGCTCGGTGACCGCCATGCGGCGGAACATGGTCGACAACGCTCTCTCCCTCTCCTGCGGGGCGGCGCGTGCTCACGCGCCGGCAGGCATTCAGGGACGATATGGCCGGGCCGGTCGGCGCGGGTAGGTGTGCGGCGCGAATCGGGTGATAGCCTCCGGTTATGGCCGAGCGGTTGAACCTCGAGGCGCTGCGGTACGCGCGGTCGGTCGCGCACGCCCGGTCGTTCTCGGCCGCCGCGCGCGCTCACGGCATCACGCAGCCGGCGCTGTCGAACGCGGTCGCCCGGCTGGAGGAGCGCCTCGGGGTGCGGTTGTTCGAGCGGTCCACCCGGGGTGTGACCTTGACCGCCGAAGCGGTGCGGCTGATCCCGCTGGTGGACACCGCGCTGTCGGCGCTGGACGCGATCACCGCCGAGGCGCGGCGGATGGCCGGCCCGGAGGCGCCCCGCATTCGTCTGGGCGTGTCCCCGCTCATCAGTCCGGACCTGGTGGCGCGGGCCTTCGGCGCGGTGCGCCGGTTGCCGGTCCCGGGGGACCTGGTGCTGCGGGAGGCGAACATGGCCGACCTGCACGAGGCGCTCGCCGCAGGGGAGCTCGACGTCATCCTGATCCCGTCGGTGAACCCGCTGCCCCGCTTCGAGCACCGCGTCATCCATTCCGAACGGGTCGTCGTGATCGACGCCCACGCGGAAGCGTCGTCGGCCGTGGAGCTGAGCGACACCGCCGATGCGCAGTTCATCCTGGTTCCCGACGCGTGCGGCCTGACCCGGTTCACCACGCAGCTGTTCCGTGAGCACGACCTGCCGCTGCGCACCTACCCGGGCGAGGCCGGCGGTTACCAGGTCCTCGAGCAGTGGGTCGGCCTCGGCCTGGGCGCGGCGATCCTGCCCGAGTCCAAGCTGTCGGACGCCCGCCTCACCGCCCGCCCGCTCATCGACGACGGGCGGCCGGTCGAGTTGTTCTACGAGGCCGTGTGGGACCCCACCTCCCGCCACGCGGCCGATCTGAGCCGGCTCGTCGCCTCGCTCGGCGATAACCGCCGCCTATAGCCGTATTCGCGTCGCCCGGCTACCGGGCCGCTCGTTCCCGGGCATAGCTTCGGCGCATGGCCACGGCTCACGTCGTGGCCATCACGCTCGGACCCGGAACGAGGAACCCCATGGCCTACCTTCAGATCACCCTGAACGTCAGCGCGGAGGACCGTGCCGCCGCGGCCGGCGTCTACCAGCGCTACAAGCAGCCGTTCCTGGACACGATCGCGGGCGCGAGGAGCAAGGAACTGCTGGTCCGCGACGAGGACGTGCAGGTCCTGCACGGGTTCGCCAGCACCGCCGACGCGCACGCGTACCTGTCCACCGAGCTGTTCACCCAGGACGTCGTCACCGCTCTGCGGCCCTACCTGAAGGCGGCTCCGGACGTGCGCGTCTACGAGAGCGCCTGACCAAGGATTCTCGTGCCTGACCTCGAACACCTCGCCGGCACCGGCGCCGTACCCTCCGCCCCGGCCGGGCTCGCCGCCGACGCCGTCCAGCGGCGCACGATGACTGTGCTGGTCCTCGCGCAGATCATCGGCACCGTGGGGGTGGGCGTCGCGCCCTCGATCGGCGTACTGCTGGCCGGAGCCGTCACCGACAGCGAAGCCTGGGCGGGCCTGGCCCGCACCGCGAGCACGCTCGGCGCGGCGCTGCTCGGCCTGCCGCTGGGCGCGCTGGCCGCACGCCGCGGACGCCGCGTCGCCCTCGCCGGCGGCTGGTGGACGGCGGCCGCGGGCGGCGCGGTGCTGGTCGCCGCGGCGCAGTGGAGCATGGTCGTGCCGCTCTTCGCCGGCCTGCTGCTGATCGGCGTCGGCCTGGCGGTGAGCCTGCAGTCACGGTTCGCGGCCACCGACCTCGCGCAGCCGCACCGCAGAGCCCGCTCGCTGGCCCTGGTGGTCTGGGTGGGCACCCTCGGCTCCGTGCTCGGCCCGAACCTCGGCGTACCCGGCGAGATCATCGGCTCGGCCACCGGCCTGACCGTGTACGCCGGCGCCTTCCTCATCGCCGCTGCCTGCCTGGCCGTCGCGGGTCTGATCGTGTTCGTGTGGCTGCGTCCCGACCCGCTGCTGTTCCTCGGGCCGGCCACGCCCGCCTCACCGCCGGGTCCTGGCGGCAGGCAGCAGCCGGGCCGCATCCGGCAGGTGCTCGCCGAACTGCGCGTCAACCGGCGGGCCCGGCTGGCGGTGATCGCGATTCTCACCGCCCAAGGGGTGATGGTCGCGATCATGACCATGACGCCGGTCCACCTCACCCACCAAGGCGGCTCGGTCACCGTCGTCGGCGTCACGATCAGCCTGCACATCGTCGGCATGTACGCCCCGGCCCCGCTCGTGGGCCTGCTCGCGGACCGGTACGGTCACCGGCCGGCGATCGGCGCCGGGCTCGGCGTCCTCGCCGCCTCCCTCGTGATCGGCGCCGTGAAACCCGACGGCACCGGCTGGATCATCGCGTCGCTGATGCTGCTGGGCGTCGGCTGGTCCTTGGTCAATGTCGCCGGCTCCGCGCTGTTCGACGCGGTCGTCTCCGCCGAGACCCGCGCCTCGTCCCAGGGCGGGGTGGACGCGCTGTCGAACCTCTGCGGAGCGGCCGCGGCGTTCGCGTCCGGGCCGCTGCTGGCCGTCAGCGGCTTCTCCCTGCTGTCCGCCCTGGCCCTCGTCGCGCTCCTTCCGCCGGCCGTGCTCCTGGCCGGCCACGCTCGATCGCATTCCAATACTTAATGGAATATTGTAAGAGAGCTACGTGGAGGGGCGATGATCATCACCATCCCGGACGACGGCCTGGGCAACAGCTCCTACCTGGTCGACCTCGGCGACGGCCGCGCGCTGGCCGTCGACGCCTCGCGGGACCTGCGGGCGCTGAAGGCCCACGCGGCCCGGCGCGGCCTGCGCGTCGCGTTCGCCGCCGACACCCACCTGCACGCCGACTTCCTGTCCGGCTCACTCCAGCTCGCCCGCGACGACGGGGCGCGGGTCCTGGCCTCGGCGGCCGGCGAGCGGCTCTTCGACCACCGCGGGCTGCGCGACGGCGACGAGGTCGACCTGGGCGGGCTGACGCTGCGCGCCTGGGCCACCCCCGGCCACACCGGTGAGCACCTGGCCTTCCTCCTGCTGGACGGCACCTCCGTCCAAGGCGTCTTCACCGGCGGGTCGCTGATCGTCGGCGGCGCCGCCCGCACCGACCTGACCGGCTCCGAGCGGACCGAGCCGCTGGCCCGCGCCCAGTACACCTCGCTGCGCCGCCTGGCCACCCTGCCGGACGCGACGCCGGTCTGGCCCACGCACGGCGCCGGCTCGTTCTGCCTGGCCGGTCCCGCCGCCGGCCGGGTCTCCACCGTCGGCGCGGAGAAGGCCGCCAATCCCCTCCTCCAGGCCGCCGACGAGGACGCCTTCGTCAAGGAGCTGCTGGACGGGGCGGGCAGCTTCCCGCCGTACTTCCTGCGGCTGGCCGAAGCCAACCGGCACGGCCCCTCCCCCGTCGGCGAGCCGGCGCTCACACCGCTCACCGCGGCACGGACCAGGAGGCTCCTGGACGGCGGAGCCATGGTGGTCGACGTGCGGCCGAAGGAGCATGTCGCCCGCGGTCACATCCCCGGCGCGATCTCGATCCCGCTGCGCGCCCAGTTCGCCACCTGGCTCGGCTGGCTGGTCGACCCGGCCACGCCGTACGTCATCGTCCGCGACCCGGACCAGGACCCGGCCGAGATCCTCTGGCAGGCGCTCAAGATCGGCCAGGAGAACCTCGCCGGGGAACTCGCCGGAGCATGGGACGGCCCGCTCGCCCGCATCCCGCTGGTCGCTCCGGCCGAGATCAGCGGCACCGTGCTCGATGTCCGCCAGAGCAGCGAGTTCGCGAGCGGACATCTGCCGGGAGCCGTGCACGTGGAGCTCGGGGAGCTGCGCGGCCATGCCGTCCCCGACGAGCCGACGGTGGTCATGTGCGGGCACGGCGAGCGCGCCATGACCGGCGCGAGCCTGCTCGCCCGCGCGGGACACCGGCAGGTCAGCGTCCTGAACGGCGGCGCCGCCGACTGGGCCGCCGCCACCGGACGCGAGCTGGAAGCCGGACCATGACCGGCCCGGTACGGCTCGGTCTGCGCGCCAACCTGGCCCAGTTCACGCTCCTCGTCGCGGTCAACGCCCTGGTCGGCGGCATGCTCGGCCAGGAGCGCGTGGTACTGCCCCTGCTCGCCGAGCAGACCTTCGGCCTGACCACGGCCACCAGCGCCCTCACCTTCATCCTGACCTTCGGCCTGGTCAAGGCGGCCACGAACTTCTTCGCCGGCACCCTGTCCGACCGCTACGGCCGCAAGCCCGTCCTCGTCGCCGGCTGGCTCATCGGCCTGCCGATCCCGCTGCTGCTGATGTGGGCGCCCGGCTGGGGCTGGGTGATCATCGCCAACGTGCTGCTCGGGGTCAACCAGGGCCTGACCTGGTCCACCACCGTGATCATGAAGATCGACCTGGCCGGCCCCGAACGCCGTGGCCTGGCCATGGGGCTCAACGAGGCCGCCGGCTATCTCGCGGTCGCCGTCACGACCGTGGCCACCGGCTACTTGGCCGAGCGGTACGGCCTGCGCCCCGCCCCCTTCCTGCTCGGCGCCGCCTACGCCGCACTCGGGCTGGGCCTGTCCACAGTGGCGGTCAAGGAGACCCACGATCACGCCCGCCACGAGGCCGGATCCGAGCCAAGCCCGCACACCACCCGCCAGATCTTCCTCCTGACCAGCTTCAAGGAACGCGCCCTGTCATCGGTGAGCCAGGCCGGGCTGGTCAACAACCTCAACGACGGCCTCGCCTGGGGACTGCTGCCGATCATGTTCGCCGCGCACGGCCTGTCCCTGGGCCGGATCGGCTTCCTGTCCGCGCTCTACCTGGCCGTCTGGGGCCTGGGCCAACTCGCCACCGGCGCCCTGTCGGACCGGTGGGGACGCAAACGGCTGATCGTCTGGGGCATGCTCACCCAGGGCCTCGCCCTCGCCCTCATCGGCGCGGCCTCGTCCTTCCCCCTGTGGGCCGCCGCCCTGGTGCTGCTCGGTGCCGGGACCGCGATGGTCTACCCCACGCTCCTGGCCGCCATCGGCGACGTCGCGCACCCTTCGTGGCGAGCCCGCGCGGTCGGCGTCTACCGCCTGTGGCGCGACGGCGGCTTCGCGGCCGGCGCCCTGGTCGCCGGAGTGACCGCCGACCTGTTCGGCATCCCCGCCGCCATCTGGACCGTCGCCGCCCTCACCGCCGCCTCCGGACTGGTGGTCGCCCTGCGCATGTACGAGACCCACGTGAGAGGGGCCGCCGCCACATGACGGCACGGTCCCTCACCTGCTGCTCGCCTCCTCACGTCCCGTCTTCGTCAAGGGCGGACTAGCGCGGAGACAGGAGTCAGAACGCTGACCGTCAGAAATGTCCCTTGACATCGCTATATGTCCCTGCATGGGAGTAATGTTCGAATTTGGGTTGCCTAGCCCACGGGGGAGGAAACATGGCTAGGTATATGTCTCACGTCGACTTCGAGCAGCACCCATGGTGGCGCCGTCGCCGCTGGTGGGGCGGCGGCTGCGGCCATCGCTGGTGGGGCGGCGGAGGCTGGGGCGGCGGCTGGTGGTGGTAGACCGGCCTCGCCTCTAGCTCTGGTCACAGAGTCGGCAGACAGAGAAATCAGCCTCCGGCCCTCATGCGAGGGTCGGAGGTTTGTGTGATGCCGGGGGCTCGTGGCGGCGAGCGTGCTGTGGGCATCCGGCGCGAGGCCGTGACCGCACCCCGACAGGATGAGCACCGCGGCGGCGGGTCCAACTACGGGTCTTTGACAGTGCCGCCGCCGCGGCGGCTGGTGTGCGCGCGCCGGTGCCGAGATGCGCTGAACCTGGTCCGGTCGCCTCCCACGGGACGCGCGCCCAAGTCGGTTACACCTAACCATCTTAGTTCCTAGAGCCTTGGCCCAATAGGGGTAACCGAGTCCCTGAATGTCGCTGTCCACCCACTCGCGCGAGGTCGCCGCCCGGCAGCAGGCGTTGTCGCCGTGCTACGGGCGGGTGGCCCGGACGTAGTACAGGAGGTACGGCAGGTCGCCCTCGGCCTCCACCTCGAATCCGGCGTCCGGGACCACGGTGCCGAGCAGGTCTCGGGGGTCGTGCCGCATGGCGGGGCCGGACAACGCTCCGACGAGGTGCCGGGCCAGGTGGCCGGCCGGCGGGCGGAACTCGGCGATGAGCAGCCGCCCGCCCGGCCGCAGCACCCGGAACATCTCCCGCACGGCTCCGGGCCGCGCCTCGACGGGCATGTGGTGCACGGCCAGGCTGGAGACGACCAGGTCGAAGGAGCCGTCCGGGAACGGCAGGTCCTGCCCCGCGCCCACGACATAGGTGCAGTTGGCCGGGGCGCGCCGGGTGGCGTACTCGATCATCGCGGGTGACGGGTCGAGGCCGGTGACGTGTCCGCTGGGTGTGACGACCGGGGCGAGGACCCGGCTCAGGTAACCGGTGCCGCAGCCGACGTCCAGGACGCGGTCCCCGGCGCGCGGCCTGGCCGCGGCGGCCAGGCGGGTGAAGGCGGCGCGACGCCCGCCGAGGAACCCGATCGAGGCGAAGACCTCGTAGGCCCGCGGGCGGTCGATGGTCCCGCCCTCGTCGGCGTGCTCGTCATGGCGATGCAGCAGCTTTCCGAGTCCCATGGCCTGACCTCCTGAATTCCGAACAATGTGTTCGCTTATGAATGATGCGTTCATAATGGGAGAGGATCAACGAGCAGACAGGCCGTGTTGTGCCGTACCGAACAGGGAGCGCGAAAGTGTCCGGAGACCGGCGGGTGCGGCGCACACGGCGCATGGTCCAGGAGGCGTTGGTGGCGCTGATCCTGGAGAAGGGCTACGAGGCGGTGACCGTCACCGACATCATCGCCCGCGCCGACGTGGGCCGGTCCACGTTCTACTCCCATTTCACCGACAAGCAGGACGTACTGCTCAGCAACCTGCATGACCTCGCGTTCCTGCGCCCCGCACCGGCCGGCGGCGAGCCGGGGAGGCTGTTCGCGTTCAGCCTGCCGATGCTGGAGCACGTGCGCGAGCAGGAGCGGCTCGTGCGGGCCCTGCTGGGGCGGCGCGGCGGCGGTCCGGTGCACGCGCACGGGGAGCGGCTGCTCGCCGGCCTCGTCAGGGACGAGCTTCTCGCGGCGGGCGCGCGGGCGTCGGCGGCGCTCGACCTGCTGGTGGTCTGCGTGGTGGGCGCGTTCATGGGGCTGCTGCGGGCGTGGGTGGACGGCGAGACCGCCGCTTCGCCCGCCGAGCTGGACGCCGCTTTCCGCGCGGCCGTCGAGCCGGGAGTGCGCGCAGTGCTGGGCCGGCTCTGACCGCTCGGTCGTGCGGGGTGGAGCGACGCCGTCACCGGACATCAGTCCTCGTCCGGTTTCCGGCAGCGCACCCGGGCCACCGGCACGGACGTTCTCTCAGGAGCACCGGCCTGGGGTCACCCGGCCGGAATGACCGGCGGAGCCCCTTCAGTGAGAGGCGTGCGCGGCGGCCATGACCCCGCGTACGGCCTGGCTGATGCGGGCGGCTGCCTGGTCGGGGTCGGGCTGCCCGGCGTCCAGCCAGGCGATGACGGCCTCCAGGGTGAAGGCGGGGATCAGGGTGGCGGCCCAGTCGAGCCATGGGCCCGCCGGGATGCGGCGGGCGAGGTTGCGGTGGGCGACCTCGCGGGAGGCCGCGGTGATGGAGTCGATCAGCTCGCGGAAGTCGGGCTCGCGGGCGGCGTGGCGGAACAGCAGCCTGAACCCGTCGGGGTCGGCGGCGGCGGCGCGCAGCAGGGCGGGGATGGCGCTGTCGTCGAAGTCGTCGGCCCCGGTGGCCTCCTCCAGGCGGACGCAGGCGCGGTCGAGCACGGCCCGGTACAGGTCGGCCTTGGAGTCGAAGTGCCTGTACAGCATGGCGCGGGTGAGCTCGGCCTCGTCGGCGATGTCGTCCAGGCCGGTGGCATTGTAGCCGGCGCGGGCGAAGGCGCGGGTGGCCGCGTCGAGGATCTGCTCGCGCCGCTCCGCGCGCCGCAGCCGCCGTATCGGCTGGGCCGCCACGACCTGGCCGTCGTCTTGCTCGACGTCGCCCATCCCGCCTCCCTTGTAGAAGGCAAAGTGTACATGTAGCTTCTTATACGTCTGAGTATACAAATGCTCGTCTACTTCATGGAGGAGCCGTGCCGTCAGGCCCCGTTCAGCTGCCGTTCGAGCAGCCTCATCCCCTGCGGCCCGCGCCGCTGCTGCGCGAGCTGCAGTCGAGGAGCCCCGTCCACGCCGTCCGGACCGCGGTCGGCGACCCGGCCTGGCTGGTGACCGGCTACGAGGAGGTGCGCCGCCTGCTGGACGACGACCGCCTCGGCCGGGCCCACCGCGAGCCCGAACGCGCTTCCCGTACCGGCGAGTCGGCGATGTTCGGCGGGCCGCTGGGCGACTTCGACACCGAGCAGGCCGACCACCGGCGGATGCGCTCGCTGTTGCAGCCGCACTTCTCCCCCAAGCGGATGCGCGCGCTGCGCGAGCGCGTCGAGACGCTCACCGAGGAGCTGCTGGACGAGCTGGCCACCGCCGGACCGCCCGCCGACCTGCACACCGCGCTGGCGCTGCCCCTGCCGATCGCGGTCATCTGCGAGCTGCTCGGGGTGCCGTTCGCCGACCGCGGCCGGTTCCGGCAATGGACGCGGGCCGCCGCGGACATCACCGATCGGGCCCGCTCCGAGCAGGGGCTGGCCGAGCTGTTCGGCTACGGGCAGCGGCTGGTGGCGCGCAAGCGGGCCGAAGGGGACCCGGACGCCGACGTCATCTCCCGGCTGGCCGCGACCGACGGGGTGAGTGACGACGAGGCGGCCACGATGGGCATGTTCCTGCTGTTCGCCGGCCACGAGACCACGGTCGCCGCGATCGGCGAGGGAGCCCTGTGGCTGCTGGCCGCTCCTGGGCAGTGGCAGGCGCTGGTGGAGGACCCGTCCCGCGTCGACGCGGCGGTGGAGGAGATCCTGCGCGCGCCCGGCCTGGGCGGCGGCGGCATCCCCCGCTACGCCCGCACCGACCTGGAGATCGCCGGAGCGCGGGTGCGCGCCGGAGACCTGGTGCTGCTGGACGTCGGCGCGGCCAACCACGACGCCGGCGCGTTCGCCGACCCCGACCGCTTCGACATCGGCCGCCCCGCCGTGCCGCATCTGAGTTTCGGTCACGGCGCCCGCTACTGCATCGGCGCGCCCCTGGCCCGCGTCGAGCTCCAGGTGGTCTTCTCCCGGCTCGTCGCCCGCTTCCCCGCCCTGGAGCTGGGCTGCGCGGTGGAGGAGCTGACCTTCGACGCGAACGTGCTGACCGGCGGCCTGACCGCGCTGCCCGTGACCTGGTGACCCGCGGCCCCGGGCAGGGGCAGGGGCAGGCTCAGGCGAGCAGGAACTTCAGGCGGTCGTCGGCCAGCCAGGGAGCGATCTCGACGATCTCCGCGCTGACGACGTCCTCGGCGACGAACGGGTCGGCCGCCACGCGGCTCTCCAGCTCCTCCCGGGACGTGTCGGCCGCCAGGATCGCGCCGCCCAGCCCCGGCTGGATGCCGCCGACCAGCGTGCATCGCCGGCGCGTCGGCCCGCTCGTGGTGCCCCAGCTGCTCGAACTGCTCGCGCAGCCAGGCGCGGAAGAGCGTGAACAGACCATGGGCCGCGTCCAGGGCGGGATGGCCGAGCTTGCCCAGCTCTGTCGTCAAGGTGCCCACCGGGCAGCCGTAGTTCTGGATGTCGGCGCGGTTGGTCACCACGATCTCGACGAACCTGCGGATGCGGCCGGCCGGGTCGGCCTCCTCGGCCTCCCACGTCGAGGATGTCGTCCTTGGACTTGAAGTGGTAGGAGAAGTTGCCCCGGGAGATGCGCACGGCCTGCGCGATCGCCGCGAAGGACGTGTGCTCGTAACCCTGCCGACTGTCCTAGAGGGATCTCGGGACACTCGTCCTACGCGACGTCAAGTGAGCCGCCAGCGGCCTTACGGCTGTCGCCCGGTGTCGTGGACGCTGGTGACCAGTCCGTGATCCCCGTCGTACCGGCGGTAGAGGAGGCAGCCGGCGCCGGTGCTCGCGTCGGCGAAGAAGACGAACGGGAAGCCGGTCAGCTCCAGCCTCTCGATGGCCTCGTCCGTGGTGAGCCGTGCGGCGGGCACCGCGCTGACCGAGATGGCCGCGCCTGCCGGCGCCGGCAGGTCCGGCCGGGGCGTGAGCCGGGCGAGCCGGTAGCCGTCGCCGGTGCGGTAGACGACGCCGGCCTGGCCCGTCACGGCCTCGGTGAACAGCAGGAAGTCGTAGTCGAGCTCTTCCATGTCCGCCACCGCCTCCTCGGGCAGGACACGGGCCGCCGCGAGGGTGCGGACGACGCGCCGCTCCCCGGCGAGCCGGGCCGGGGGGCGCTGCCGTTGGCGGCGTCCCCGCCGGCTGTCCCCCTGCCTGGTGACGTCCAGCAGCCGCGTCCGCAGCCGGTCGCCGAGCAGGTGGATCGCGGCGCGGGTGGAGGCGGCGCCGGCCCGGGCCCTGACGAGCCGCCCCTGGACGTCCAGGACGGCCTCCGCCGTACGTCGCTCCTGCGCGAGCCCCGGCCCGGTGGAGAGCTTGACCGTGGCCCGGAGCACCGGCGCGTGGGCGAGCCTGGTCAGTTCGGCCACGGTGTGCCGGGCGCGGCGGACGTCGGCGGACGGGATCCCGCCACGGGTCTTGACGTGCACGTCGGCGGCCTCAAGGGCGATGGTCCTGTGCCTCATGCGTCAGCACCTTCTTCGCATCCGTTGATGGTGATCCCACTCTCCGACCGGTCCGGACGCGCTGCCAGGGGCTTTGGCCCTCACCGCGTGGGGACCTTGTGCTCAGGGTGGCGGAAGTGACCGATGGGACCGCTGGGGACGATCCGAGGTCTCCGGCCCGCCACCGGACGGACTTTCGCCCCTGCCGGCCCGTGAGCTCTGACGACAGGCTGGTCACATGCGGATCGTGATGACCGAGTCGGACCCCTCCGGCGGCGCGGTGGCCGGGGCGTTGCTCACCCTCGAGGGACACGACGTGGCCTACTGCCACCCTCCGGGCGCGGAGGCGTCGGCCGCGCCATGCGGCGGGATGGCGCCGGGCGGGCGCTGCCCGCTGGCGGACGGCGGCGCGGATCTGCTGGTGGATGTCCGGCTGGCGCCGGGCCCGTTCACGCTCAGAGAGGCCGGGGTCATGTGCGCCCTTCGCGCGCAGGTTCCGGTGCTGGTGGCCGGGCCCCCGCCGGTGGGCACCGGACTGGACGAGGTCGTGGCCGGATGCGACCCCGGCGAGCTGGTCGAGGCCTGCGCGGAGACGGTCACGCCGACCGGCTCCGCGGCCCGCCGGGCCGTCGTCGACGCGGTCCGGCCGCTGCTGCCGGGCGCGGGCGCGTATCCGCAGGTGGAGCTCGTGGAGGTGAACGGCACGGTGCACGTGTACCTGTCGTTCCCCGGCGAGATCGGCGCCGTCCTCGCCGACGAGGTACGCCGGGCGGCCGCGCACGCCCACACACGAGTGACCCACGGCCGTTTCACCACGGTGGCGCACGTGGCGCTGCCGGCGCGGACGTAGGCCGGGTCACCCCGCGTTCCTGACGACGGCCAGGGGGCAGGGCGCGTGGTGGAGCAGCTCGTGGCTGACCGAGCCCAGCAGCATGCCGGCGAACGCGCGGTGCCCGTGAGAGCCCACCACCAGCAGGTCGGCGCCGTCGGCGGCCTGCCGTAACACCTCGACGGGGTGGCCGTGGGCGATCTCCTCGATGACGGGGACGTCCGGGTGCCGCTCGGCGAGGGTCGCGTCCGCCGGGTGCGGCTCATCGGTCTCGGCCGGCGGGAACCCCTCGGGGATGACGGTGACCACGCGCAGCCGGGCGCCGCGCAACCGGGCCTCGGTGAGGGCGAACTCCAGCACCCGGCCGGACGCCGGCGAACCGTCGACCCCGGCGACGATCTCGGGGCAGGACGACGGGGGCGCCTCGCGGACCACGACGACGTCGCAGGCGGCGTGCCCGGCCACACCGTAGGCGACCGATCCGACCAGCATGCCGCGGAAGCCGCCGATCCCGTGGCTGCCGACGACCAGCAGGTCGGCGTCCTTGGCGGCGTCGATCAGCGCGGTGCGCGGGTCGTCGGGCAGGAAGGTCGTGGTCACGCTGATCCCGGGGCGCTCCAGGCGCACCCGTTCCTCCGCCGCCGCCAGCACCGCCCTTCCGCCGTCGCGCATCCAGGCGGCCACCTCCGCGTAGCGGTCCGTGCCGCCCTCGTACGCCCACCGTGGCATGGCGTGCGCCACCAGGAGCGGCACGTCGCGCAGTCCCGCCTCCCGTGCGGCCCATGCGGCGGCCTCCAGAGCGGCCCGCGAGCTGTCCACACCGACGACAATCATGATCCCTCCAGGTTCTCCCCTCCAGAACACCGCAGAGGCAGGTCACCGGCACAGCGCCGAACGGCCTCATTGCGGGGGGCCTTTCGCCACCAAGATCCACGAATGGGGTGATCCTTCTGCCGGTGCCGATGCTCCGATAACGTCGAGGACATGATTCGTGTCTTTCTCGTCGACGACCACGAGGTCGTCCGCCGGGGCGTGGCCGCCCTGCTGGAGTCCGAAGACGACATCGAGGTCGTCGGCGAGGCCGGCACCGCCGAGTCGGCGGTCGCCCGCATCCCGGCGCTCCGGCCCGACGTGGCGGTGCTGGACGTGCGCCTGCCCGACGGCAGCGGCGTGGACGTGTGCCGCGAGGTGCGCTCCCGGGTGCAGGGGCTGGCGTGCCTGATGCTGACGTCGTACGCCGACGACGACGCGCTGTTCGACGCGGTCATGGCCGGGGCGTCCGGCTACGTGCTCAAGCAGATCCACGGCTCCGACCTGGTCGGCGCGGTGCGCACGGTCGCCGCCGGGCGGTCGCTGCTGGACCCGCAGACCACCGCCGCCATGCTGCAGCGGATACGCGAGCAGGCGGACCGGAAGGATCCCCTCGCCGCGCTGACCGAGCAGGAGCGGCACATCCTGGACCTGATCGGCGAGGGGCTGACCAACCGGCAGATCGGCGAGCGGATGTTCCTCGCCGAGAAGACGGTCAAGAACTACGTGTCCAACCTGCTGGCCAAGCTCAGCATGCAGCGCCGCACCCAGGCCGCCGCGCTGGCCGCCCGCCTGCGCGCCGACAAGCGCGACCGAACGGCCTGACCGCGGCCCCGGGCCGGTCCCGCGTCAGGGGGTACCGCCCCGGTCGTCCCGGTCCCGGACGAGCTCCTCGCGCACGCCGACGACCCCGCCGAGTCCCTTGGCCATGTGCACGGCCGCCCTCGCGTCGGCGCGCGTGGAGGTGTGCCCGGACAGCGTCACGATGCCGTTCCGCACCTGGACGACGATGCCCGTCCGGTCGTTCCACCGGGCCTGCTCGGGGATGGCCTCCTCGACCCAGCGCTTGAGCTCGCCGTCGTCGCGCACGTACGCCTTGAGCAGGTCGCGCCTGCTGACGATGCCGATCAGCCGTCCGTCGTCGTCCACGACGACCAGGCGCTT
Organism: Nonomuraea rhodomycinica; assembly: GCF_013363995.1. Classification (GTDB taxonomy): domain Bacteria; phylum Actinomycetota; class Actinomycetes; order Streptosporangiales; family Streptosporangiaceae; genus Nonomuraea; species Nonomuraea rhodomycinica. Next base: position 1,074,931 of record NZ_JABWGO010000001.1, read on the forward strand.
GACGCCGTGCGCGTCCATGAGTCGCGCGGCCGTCACCGTCGAGGCGTCCGGGGCGACCGTCACCGCCGGCGAGGACATCAGCTGCGCCGCCGTGACGCCCTCGGCCTTGTGGCCGGGGTCCTCGCCGTGCCCGGCCAGCCTGTGGCGCAACCGGGTCCGCAGCCGCGGCCGGTAGTCCTCCCCGTAGTACTGCTCCCGGAACTCCTCCTTGCGCAACAGGTCCGCCTCGGACACCACGCCGACGACTGTGCCGTCGGCGGCCAGGACGGGCACGGCGCTGACCTCGCGCCGCACGAGCAGCTCGGCGACGTCCTTGAACGGCGTGCCGCCCTCGACCGAGGCGACATGCGTGGTCATGACGTCCCTCACGTTGATCCGCAACATGGGTCCTCCCCTTCTGCCTGCCATGCCACCGCCTCGCCCGGCCCGCCCTCCAGGGCCGGAGGTCCCGCCGGCCGCGGCTTTGGTCAGGCCGCCTGCCCGACGGGGGACGTGCTCGCGAAGCGGGTGACCGACGGCAGGGTCGCGCGGGACGTTCGGCCCTGATCACGGTGTCGTCCCGCGCGGGAGGGTGAGGGCCCGACCGAAGGAGAGAAGAGCCATGCGCGCTGCCGTCGTCACCGGTTTCGACAGGCCCGTCGAGGTGCGGGAGGTGCCCGTCCCCGAGCCGGAGCCGTTCCAGGTCCTCGTCCGCATCGAGGCCAGCGGCCTGTGCCACACCGACATCCACGCCGCCCACGGTGACTGGCCGGTCAAGCCGGCGCTGCCGTTCACCCCCGGCCACGAGGGCGTCGGCGTCATCGAGAAGCTCGGCTCCGCCGTGACCGGCCGGACCGTCGGCGAGCGCGTGGCCATCCCGTGGCTCGGGTACGCCTGCGGCGTCTGCGCGTACTGCGTCAGCGGCCGCGAGACCCTGTGCGCGTCCCAGCAGAACACCGGGTACGCGCTCGACGGCGGTCACGCCGAGTACGCCGTCGCCCACGCCGCCTACGTCGTGCCCGTGCCCGACGGCGTTCCGCCCGCTGAGGCCGCGCCGCTGACCTGCGCCGGCGTGACCACGTACAAGGCGGTCAAGGTCTCCGGCCTGCGCCCCGCCGAGTGTGCCGCGATCTTCGGCATCGGCGGGCTCGGCCATCTCGCCCAGCAGTACGCGCAGATCTTCGGCGGCCGGACCATCGCCGTCGACGTCACCGAGGACAAGCTCCGGCTGGCCCGTGACCTCGGCGCCGCGCACACGGTCAACGCCGCCGCCGAGGACCCGGTGGCCGCGATCAGGGGGCTGGGCGGTGCCGACGTGGCCGTCGTGCTGGCCGCGAATCCCCGCGTGCTGGAGCAGGCCCACGCCTCGCTGCGGCGCGGCGGCCGCCTGGTCCTGGTCTCCCTGCCGAAGGACAACACGATGAGCCTGCCCGTCTTCGAGACCGTGCTCGGCGGCATCAGCGTCATCGGCTCGATCGTCGGCACCCGCGCCGATCTGGCCGAGGTCTTCCAGCTGCACGCGCAGGGACGCACCAAGGTCGTCTACGAGACCCGCAAGCTGGAGGAGATCAACCAGTCCTTCGACGACGTCCTCGCCGGGACCGTGCCCGCCCGCCTCGTCTTCGAGCTGTGACCGCCTCCAGGAGGCCATGAGCCACCCGGTCGGCCGTCCCCTCACGGGCGGGTGTTGAGGACCTCGTGCAGGGGACGGCGGGGCACGGCGGGGACCGGCGGGCCGTACCCCAGCCGCAGCAGCATCTGCAGGTGCCCGAGCCGCCCGGCGGCTTCGTCACCGTGCCCCCGGTCCGGAAGGTCCAGCGGCTGGCTGAACAGCGACGCCGACACACCCTGAGCGGTGGCGGTGAGCAGCACCCGCTGCAACGCCTGGCCGGCGACCAGCCAGTCACGTGGTCCGTCGCCGCGGGTGAACAGCGCGGCGATCTGCGGATCCGCTTCGAATCCGGCCACCTGCCCGCCCTCTCCCAGGCTGAAGTCGCGTAGCGGCAGCCCCGTGTCCGCCGGCCGGGCGCCGAAGGCGTGGCGGGGGACGCCGTCGGCACGGGCGCCGTCCCCGGTCCAGCACGACAGCTCGCGGCGATGGGCGTCGTCGCGTGAGAGCGCCCTGTCGGCGGCGGCGACCAGGCCGAGGACCTTGCGCCCCACCCGGCTGTCGAGCATGACCAGGGTGGCCCCTTCGCGGCGGGCCGCGGCGACCAGGTCGCCGGCGACCTCGACGGGCAGGGGGCGGTCGTCGAAGGGGAAGCGGTTGGTGCGCCGGCGCGCGATCACGGCGTGCAGCCGCTGTTCCTCCGCCGACGGCGCTTCGCCCGGGACGGCCCGCACGACGGCGAGGAGATCGGGCGCTCCGCGCGGGGCGGGCAACGGCAGGACCCGGGCCTCGTGGCCGGTCATCCCGATGGCCAGTCTCATGTTGAGCAGGGCGGCCCCGCAGCTGATGCCGAGGCAGCGCCCTCGGGGGTCGGCGACGTGCAGTTGCCGGCCAAGGTCGGCGTACACGGTCACGCTGTCCTTGAGGTGGTGGAACAGCCACGGCTGGGTGTTGTGCACGGAGGGCGCGGCGACCGCGGCCTCGACGATCCGGCGCACGCCGGAGAGACTGGCGAAGGGGCCGGCCATCGTTCACCTCTCGGCTTTCACGGTGTCGTGACGTCGCTGCCGGGGCCGGGGAGCGGTGCTCCCGCGATCAGCGCGGGCCTTCATCGCCCCCGCCCACCTTGAACAGGCCGTGCGCGCCCGCCTCCGCCTGGCGCATCGTGTGGTCCACCACCGGGTACGTGCCCGCCTCGGGAAAGACCAGCTCGGCGAAGCCGCCCTGCGCGGGCGCCAGGTCGAGCACCTGCGCCCCGCCCGGGTCGCCGGTCCGCAACGTGTAGGCGCCCTCCTTGTAGACGGTGTCGAACGGGGCCCCGACCACGTGCAGCGCCGTGCCCGAGCTCGGGCCGGCGGCCACGGCCCAGATACGGACCCGCTCACCCGCCTCGGCCCGCAGCGGGGCGTGGTCGTAGCCGGCGGCGACGCCGTTGAACAGCCAGCCGTCCGGTTCGCCCCGCCGCATCTTGGCGACCTGGGCGTCGCTGCCGGGTTCCCCGAGGTAGAGCTCGCCCTGGACCAGGAGGTACTCGCGGTCCGCCTTCGGCAGGCCGGGCGGGTCGATGACGACGGCCCCGTACATGCCGTTGGCGATGTGCTGGGTCATCGGCATGGTCGAGCAGTGATACAGCCACGCGCCGGCGAAGTCCGCGCGGAAGCGGTAGGTGAGCCGCTCGCCGGGCCGGATCGTGCGCATCGGCCCGTCCGGCGCGGTCGCCCCGGCGTGGAAGTCGATGCCGTGTCCCATCGTGCCGGCGTTGACGAACGTGACGACGAACACGTCGCCGACCTTGCCGCGCAGCACCGGTCCGGGCATGGTGCCGTTGAACGTCCACACGCGTTGCCGCGTCCCGGGCGCGACCTCCTGCACGCGGGTGTCCTCGGCGCGCAGCTCGACATGGTGCTCCGTGCCGCCGGGCGCGGGCCGCAGGGTCGCGTCGTACGGTGTCCAGCCCGGCGACATGGGGGCGGACAGGTCCAGCCCGGCTGGTCCGGCGGCGGCCGTGGCCTGGCCGTCGTGACCGGCGTGGCCGGTGCCCGGCCGGGGCGGGGACGCCGCCGTGCCGACCGGGACGACGCGCATGGTCATGCCCGCCGCGCGGTGCCCCGCCACCGTGCACCACCCCTCGACCGGCTCTCCCAGCGGGGCCGGCGTCAGCGTGGCGCTCTGGCCCGGGGCCAGCAGCGGGGTGCGTTCGCCGGTCGCCAGGCGCAGGTCGTGCCGTTGCGCGTCGGCGTTGGTGACGCGCAACGTCAGCACGGTGCCGACGGGCGCCTCGATCACGGCGGGACGGATCCTCATCCCGGACAGCGTCACCTCGACCGTCCGCGAACCCGTCGCGGTCACCCTCGCCGCCGGCCCGGACCCGCCGGACGTGGCGACGACGACCGCGGCGGCCGTCACCAGGCAGCCGACGGCCACCCCGGCGATGGCCGGCAGGGAGCTCCGCCACCTCCCGCCGCGCCTCGCGTCCTCGGCGCCCGGCGGGCGAGCGCCGACCAGCCGGGCTCGCGTCAGCGCCGTCACCGCCAGGACGACGAAGGCCAGCACCGAGCCCAGCACCAGCGCCCAGCCCAGCACCGTCACCGGCCGCGGCACCGGAAGCGCCAGCAGCGGCACCCCCAGATTGAGCGCCGCGAGCCGGACCGCCCAGCCGCGCTCCAGCAGCGCCGCGTTCTCCTTGAACCGGGCCGGCCCGCCGCCCAGCACCGCCGGCAGCAGGTGCAGCAGGGAGCCCAGCAGCGTCTGGGCGACGAACCCGACGACCACCAGCGGCAGCAGCGGGTCCAGCGCCGCGGCGACCTCGTGGGCCGGATGCGTGGCCACGACCACCAGATCGGCGGCCAGCGCCACCTCGAACCAGACGATCGCCGCCGCCAGCGTCCACGAGGCCCCGGTGTGCGGCCGCTTGCGCCGCAGGGCCTCCGCCAGCGGGGCGAGCACCGCGAGCCCGCCGGCCGCGTACGCCACCAGCCCGGCGAAGGCGACCCACCGCCAGCCCGCCAGCAGCCCGGCGACGGCCACCGCCAGACCGGGCGCGACCAGTCCCAAGCCCACGCGCGACGCCCGGCGGGTCCCCTCCGACATGCGGGTCCGCAGGACCGTCGGCCACAGCGTGAACAGGGTGCCGAGCACGGTCAGGCCCACCCAGCCGAACACGTTCACCTCGGCGTGGGCGGCGTGCAGCCGCTCGTGCGCCGCGCCGTGCCCCAGGTGGGCCGTCAGCAGCCCGCCCAGGACGCCGCCGGTGGCGAGCGCTCCGGCGGCGGCGACGTACCAGCCGACGACGTGCCCGAACCGGCCCGGCAGCGCCCGCCTCACCAGCAGGACGAGGACCGTGCCGTGCCACAGCACCACGCCCGCCACCAGGCCCGCGCCGGCGGCGGCGAGCGGCCACGGCCCCGCCGACACTCCGGCCAGCACCGCCACCGTCGCCGCGTTGAGCAGGGCGAGCCTGGTCAGGCTGCCGCGCTGCGGCGGCGTGCGGACACGCAGCAGCGCCACGGTGAAGTGCTCGCTCCAGACGAGGATCGCGGTGCTGACCGCGCCCAGCAGGAACACGTGGACGAGCAGCCAGCGCGGCGCCGGCAGCACGTCGCCCGCCAGGGCCACCGCGACGGTCAGGCCCAGCCAGGCGACGACGATCGCGTTCGCCCTCAGGTGCCACGACGCGCGGGGATGCGCCGGCGGCGGCGGGGGCGCGGCCTCGGGCCTGCCCTTCTCGATGCGGATGTCGACCGGACCCACGCCGGACACCTCCCTATCGCGGCCGGGGCGCGTCAGAGCGATCGCGCATCCGGCGAACATCAGCAGAGCGAGCGCGGCGAGCACGCCGCCGAGCGCGCGCACGGTTTCCGCGGCGGCCAGGTCACCGGCCACGCGCACCGTCACCGCCGCGTGCAGGACGGCCAGCGGTACGTACAGGACGGGCCGGTACGGCAGCCGCACCCGCAGCACGGCGGGCAGGATCACCGGCGCGTGCCCGAACACCATGGACATGACGAACCCGAGGAACAGCGCGTGCAGCGCGGCGTCGTACAGGTGGCGTCCGGACGCCGTCCCGGTGGCCACCCACAGCGCCCCGGCCACCGCCAGCCAGCCGTACCCGGCCAGCAGGCAGGTGGCCGTGTACCGAGGGAGGCCGGAGCCGCGCACGGTGCGGCGGGCCACGTCGTGGACGGCCAGCCACCCGGCCACCGCCAGCATCCCGCACCCGGCCGTGCGCGCGCCCGCCACCGGCCAGGCGGACGACGCGACGGCTCCCGCGCCGACCACGGCGGCGGCGAACAGCAGGCCGGCCCAGGCCGCGGGGCGCAGGAGCACGACGTGCGCGAGCTCCAGCCGTTCGGCGGCGATCGTCAGCACGAGGAAGGCGGCGAACCAGACGACCAGCTCCGGCACCGGCCGGCCGGCCAGCCACAGCAGCCCGGCCACCGGCCACGCCAGTGCCCCGCCGAGCTGCAGCGACGTCTCCCGCGACAGCCGCCGGCCGAGCAGCGCCAGGTAGACGCCCACCAGCCAGCCCCCGGCGGCGGTCACCAGCACCTGACCCGCCCGCTCGGCGCCCGCGGCCAGGGCTGCCGCGCCCGCCGCGGCCAGCGCCGGCGCCGCGTACCCCCAGGGGCGGCGCAGCGCGACAGCGCGTTCGAGCGCGATCAGCGTGCCGAGGAAGCCGAGCACCATCAGCGGCCCGTGCTGCTCGGTGAACGACACCGGCGCCGGGATCCCGGCGACCAGCGGCGTGAGCCCGCCCACGATGCCGGCGACGAGCGCGACGCCGGCCCCTGCCAGCAGCGGCATCCGCCGCCAGGCCACCGGCCGGCCCGATCGCCCGCGCTGTGGTGTCCGCGGTCGCGCGCCGGGGATCCGCTGTGTCGCCACCCTCGGTCACGCCCTCACGCGGCGTGCTTCTCGGCTGTCGACGACCTCGGCCACGGGACGACGGGCGACCGGCCGGACCGGCGGGCCGTAGCCGAGCCTGATCAGCATCTGCACGTGCCCGAGCGGGCCGACCCGGTCGCCCCGGTGCTGGGGCGGGCGCAGGTCGAGCGGCTGGCTGAACAGCGACGCCGCCACGCCGTGCGCGGTCGCGGTGAGCAGGACCCGCTGCAGCGCCTGCCCGGCGCGCAGCCAGTCGCGCGGCCCGTCACCGGCCGTGAACAGGGCGGCGAGCTGCGGATCCGGCTCGAAGTCCGCAGGCTCCGCACCCCCGTCGTGCGGGCTCGGCGCGCCGCCGAGGCCGAAGTCGCGCAGGGGCGGCCCGCCATGCCTCGGGCGCGGGCCGAAGGCATGGCCGGGCACGCCGTCGTCGCCCGTCCCCGCCCGGGTCCAGTGGGCCAGCTCGGCGCGGTAGGCCGGCTCCGCCGCGAGGGTCGCCTCGGCCTCGGCCACCCTGTCCAGGACGCGCCGCGCCGACCGCCCCGTGACTGGGACGAGCGTGGCCCCCTCGCCGTGGGCGGCGGCGACCAGCGCGACCAGGACGTCCCTCGGCAGCGGGCGGCCGTCGAAGGGGGAACGGTTGGTGCGCCGGTGCGGGATCATGTCGTGCAGCAGCCGCTCGTCGGCGCCGGGCGGGCCGCCGGGCGCGGCGTGGACGGTGGCCAGCAGGTCCGGCCGGCCGCCCGGGTCGGGCAGCGGCAGGACGCGAGGGTCGTGGCCGGTCATCCGGATCGCCAGCCGCAGGTTGAACAGCGCGGCCCCGCAGCTGACGCCCAGCCCGCGGCCCGAAGGGTCGGTGACGGCGAGCAGCCGGTCCAGGTCGGCGTACAGGTCCATGGTGGCGTCGTCGACGCGGTGGAAGCGCCACGGCTGGGTGTTGTGCACCGAGGGCGCCGCGACGGCGGCGGCGATCACCCGGTGGACGCCGGCCTGCGTGGCGAAGGGTCTCTCCCCCGGCCGGGCCGCGGGAGCACCGGTCTCGGGGACGGCGCCGGGTCCGGTCATCGGGACGTTCCGGGCGCGGGGGCGGCAGCGGGCACGCCATCGAGATCCAGCGCGGTGCTCGTCGCCAGCAGGGCGGCGCCGGTGGCGGTCAGCAGGGCGCCCAGGCCGATGACGAGGGTGCTGAGCTGCCAGGCCTGGTAGGCGTTCAGCAGCGAGGCCCGCAGCATCTGGCCGGTGAAAGCGGTCTGCCGCAGCTCCCGCAGCTTGTCGTCGTCGCCGCCCGCGGCGAACAGCTCGGCGCTGACCTCGGCGTACGTCCGGCCGCCCGTGGCCGTCAGCACGTTGTCCCCGATCACCTGGGCGTACGCCCGCGCCTGCGGGCCGGTCAGGACCGGCCGGCCCGCGTGGGCGGCGAGTTCGGCGGGCAGCCCCGCGCCGGGGAAGGTGATCGACTGCCCGCGCAGCTCCGCCCGGATCTCGGCGCGGGCCTTCCTGCCCTGGACGGCCATGACCGGGCCCGCGACCGTCATCGCGGCGCCCGCACCGGCCAGCAGCAGCACCGCCGCCACTCGGACCACCCTCATGTCTTGCTCCTTGCCGTGAAACGATGGATGCCGGTCATCGGCGCGCGCCGAGCGGGGTGCGCCGCCGGTGGCGGACGCAGGGCCCGCGGGACCGCCACGCCAAGGGGCGGAAGCGCCGATGGCGGGCCAGGTCCGCGATCGCGGCGCCCGAACCAGGCTAGGAGCCCGGCTCAGGCCGGTCATCGAGGCGAACGTCCGCACGTGCGGGGCCGAAAGTCCTGACCCTGCATGAGACCTTCTCGGGTCTTTGGTCCCTACCCGGCCGGCCGCGCGCCGGATACCGTCGAGATCTCGCCCGTGTGTCGTCGACCAGAAATCTCGAAGGTTATGCAGCTCGATTCCTCCGGACTACAGGTGCTCTCCGATGAGGAGTGCTTCGGCCTGCTGTCCGCGGCACCGATCGGGCGGATCGTGTTCACCGATCACGCCCTGCCGGCCGTCCAGCCGGTGAACTTCCACCTCGACGGCCGGACCATCGTGATCCGCACCTCGATCGGGTCGAAGCTGGCGGCCGCCACCCGGCGGGCCGTGGTGGCGTTCGAAGCCGACGAGTTCGATCGTGAGCTGCGCGTCGGCTGGTCGGTGACCGCGGTGGGACAGGCCCGGGAGGTCACCGATCCCGACGAGCTCGACCGGCTGGCGGCGCTGCCGCTGACGACGTGGGCGCCGGGCAGCCGGGACCACTACATCGTGGTCGAGGCGGAGCACGTCTCCGGCCGCCGCATCACGGGGACACCTCCCGACGGAGCCGCGGCCCGGCGGAACGAAGAAGGCGCACCAGCGCGGACCCGGTGAGAGCCGCGACCGTGGCCGCCATGACCGCCCCGCCGAGCAGGCCGATGGCGACGACCAGCCAGCCGGGCTGGCCCTCCTGCCACAACGGCGTGGTCACCAGCGTGAACGCGCCCAGCGCCACCGTCCAGGAGCCCGCGGTCGCGATCACCCACCGGAACGCGCCCCGCACGTGCCGGCGCAGCACCCTCCACTGCAGCAGACCCATGCCGCCCAGCAGGGTCACCCCCAGCAGGGCGAGCATCGCGGGAGGCCAGCGCAGCACGCCCGCGCCGAGGACGATCGGCAGCGCGCCGACGAGCCACGCGACGACGGCCCCGGCCACGGTCGCCCGCACCCAGTCGCGGGTCGCGACGGCGGGAAGCGCGGCCCGCAGCGCGTACGCCTGCGCCAGGCCGAGGACCGTCCCCTCCACGGCCCCCGCCATGACCATCGCCGCGCCCTGCAGGAGCGGCCCGACGCCCGGCATGTCCGAGCCGGGGCCGGCCACCAGTGCCCCGGTCAGGGCGGGCACGGTGAAACCGGCGAGCTCCCCCAGCGTGACCGCTCTCGTCCACCGCCACCACACGTGCTCCGCGCCCGTGGCCGGCCCGGGCTCGCGCGTACCCAGGCGGATGTCCACCACGACGGCGCCGCCGGGCGGCCCGCCGCCGCGGCCTCGGCGCCCGCCCGCGTCGGCCGGAGCCGGTTCGTCTCTGACGACCGCGTGACCGGTCCACGTCACACCCTCCAGGACCAGGCGCACGGGCGCGCCGCCCTGGAGGTTGCGCCACCACAGCCGCGCCGGTCTGCTGGTCACCGTCAAGGTGTCGCCGCGCCGTTCGTACTGGACGGGCAGCCGGATGGGGGCGCCGCTCCTGCGGCCGGTGACGGTCAGCAGCACGATCCTCTGGGACAGCAGGTCGTGCAGCGGCGTCCGGAGCGCCCAGGCGACGACCGGGTTGACCAGGCGGGTCTGGAGACGGTCCAGCGCCTTCCAGGCCGGCGCCTTCAGGGGCGTGGTCACGAGCATGGCCGCCGCCGTCCCCACAGCAGGTAGGCGACGGGCCCGACCGGCTGGATGAAGATCCCCACCCACCACAGCCCCTTCCGCCCGCGCACGTCGTCCCGGTGGCGGCAGGCGAGGTCCACCACGGCGGTCGCGGTCAGCGCGAGCTCCACCGACGCCAGCGTCAGCAGCGTGGCCTGCTGTCTGTTCGACATCTCGTTCCAGCGCATCGGCGCAGTCCTTTCTCCTCGGGCCGGTCTCTTGGGTCTCCTGGGGCCGGTCTCCTGGGGCCAGGTCCAGCTCGCTCAGGGCCAGGTCCAGCCGCTGATCTCGGGGGCGTCCTCACCGTGCTCGCGGGTGTGGGCGCGGGCGCGCAGGCGGGCGTCGCTCATGCGCTGGCGCAGGTGCGCGGCGGTGGTGCCGAGCCCGGGGACGCGGTCGATGACGTCCATGACCAGGTGGTAGCGGTCGATGTCGTTGAGCATCGCCATGTCGAAGGGGGTCGTGGTGGTGCCTTCCTCCTTGTAGCCGCGCACGTGCAGGTTCGCGTGGCCGGTGCGCCGGTAGGTGAGCCGGTGGATCAGCCAGGGGTAGCCGTGGAAGTTGAAGATGACCGGCTTGTCGGTGGTGAACAGCGCGTCGAACTCGGCGTCCGGCATGCCGTGCGGGTGCTCCGAGCGCGGCTGCAGCCGCATCAGATCCACCACGTTGACGACGCGCACCCGCAACGAGGGCAGGTGCTCGCGCAGGATGGCGGCGGCGGCCAGCGTCTCCAGCGTGGGCACGTCGCCCGCGCAGGCCAGCACCACGTCCGGCTCGGCGCCCTGGTCGGTGGAGGCCCAGGGCAGGATCCCGAGGCCACGGGTGCAGTGCGCGATCGCCTCGTCCATGGTGAACAGGTCCAGCACCGGCTGCTTGCCCGCCACGATCACGTTGACGTAGTCACGGGAGCGCAGGCAGTGGTCGCCGACCGAGAGCAGGGTGTTCGCGTCCGGCGGCAGGTAGACCCGGACGACCTCGGCCTTCTTGTTCATCACGACGTCGAGGAAGCCCGGGTCCTGGTGGCTGAAGCCGTTGTGGTCCTGCCGCCACACGTGCGACGACAGCAGGTAGTTGAGAGAGGCCACCGGCCGCCGCCACGGGATCTTCTTCGACGACTCCAGCCACTTGGCGTGCTGGTTGAACATCGCGTCGATGATGTGGATGAACGCCTCGTAGCAGTTGAACAGCCCGTGCCGGCCGGTCAGCAGGTAGCCCTCCAGCCAGCCCTGGCACAGGTGCTCGCTGAGCACCTCCATCACCCGCCCGCCGGCGGCCAGGTGCTCGTCGGTCGGCTCCAGCCCGGCGTGCCAGGCCCGGGTGGTGGTCTCGAAGACGGCCTGCAGCCGGTTGGACGCGGTCTCGTCCGGCCCCATCAACCGGAAGCTGTGCGGGTTGGCGGCGATCACGTCGCGCAGGAACGCGCCCAGCCTCCGGGTGGGCTCGGTGGACTGCCGCGCGGGTTCCTCGACCTCCACCGCGTAGTCGCGGAAGTCCGGCAAGGCCAGCGGGCAGAGCAGCTCACCACCGTTGGCGTGCGGGCTGGCGCTCATCCGCAGCGGCCCTTCGGGCACCGTCCGCAGGACGGCGGGCACCGGGCGGCCGTCCGTGTCGAACAGCTCCTCCGGCCGGTAGGAGCGCATCCAGGCTTCCAGCATCGCCAGATGCTCCGGGTTGTCGCGCACCCCCGACAGCGGCACCTGGTGGGCCCGCCAGGTGCCCTCCACCGGCACCCCGTCGACCTCCCGCGGCCCCGTCCAGCCCTTCGGCGTCCGCAGAACGATCATCGGCAGCCGGTCGGCGCGGCCGTCCTTGTAGGCGGCGATCTGGTCGAAGACCACATCCAGTGTCTTGGCCATCTGCTCGTGGTCGGGGCCGACGACGTGCGGCCGGTAGCCGTACCCCTCCATGAGCTTGAGCAGCTCCTCCTCCGGGATGCGGGCCAGCACGGTGGGGTTGGCGATCTTGTAGCCGTTCAGGTGCAGGATCGGCAGCACCACCCCGTCGCGGTACGGGTCGAGCAGCTTGTTGGAGTGCCAGCTGGCGGCCAGCGGCCCGGTCTCCGCCTCACCGTCGCCGACGACGCACGCCACGACCAGACGGGGGTTGTCGAAGGCCGCGCCGAAGGCGTGGGCCAGCGAATAGCCGAGCTCGCCGCCCTCGTGGACGGAGCCGGGCGTCTCGGGCGCGACGTGGCTCGGGATGCCGCCGGGGAAGGAGAACTGGCGGAACAGCCTGCGCATGCCCGCGGCGTCCTGGGAGACCTCCGGGTATCTCTCCGAATAGGTGCCCTCCAGCCAGGCGTGCGCGACCGCCGCCGGGCCGCCGTGCCCGGGGCCGGCGATGTAGATCATGTCCTGGCCGCGTTCGGCGATGACCCGGTTGAGGTGGGCGAAGCAGAAGTTCAGGCCCGGTGTGGTGCCCCAGTGGCCGAGCAGGCGCGGCTTGACGTGCTCCGGCCGCAGCGGCTCGGTCAGCAGCGGATTGTCGAGCAGGTAGATCTGTCCCACGGACAGATAGTTCGCGGCCCGCCAGTAGGCGTCGATGTGCTGCGTCGTCGTCATGCGCCGATCATGTCTGGATCCGCCCCCGCCCCCCAGGGACCTTGGTCCTCTTCTCGTGGGCCGGCGGACTTCATGACGGGGCGCGCTGACCAACGACCACCCCGCTGGGGACTTCCGTCCCTGATCCACCTCCGACGCGCGAGGTGTGATGGAGGTGCCCCGAAGAACCTCGTTCTCCAGAGAGCTGGCCGCCATGCGCATGACCGTCGCCGACGTGATGACCGGCAAGGTCATCTCCGTCACCGCCGCCACCCCCTTCAAGGACATCGCCCGCAGGCTGGTCGCCGGCGGCATCAGCGCCGTCCCGGTCGTCGACGACGACGGGCGGGTGATCGGCATGGTCTCCGAGGCCGACCTGCTGCGTAAGGAGGAGTTCCGCGAGGAGTTCTACCGCGAGGGCTACCGGCCGCCGCTGCGCGCCCGGCTGCGCCACCCCAAGGGCCGGCGGAAGGCCGACGGCGACACCGCCGCCGAGCTCATGACCAGCCCTGCGATCACCGTCTCCCCCACGGCGTCAGCGGTCACCGCCGCCCGCCTGATGGACGTCCACGAGGTCAAGCGGCTGGCGGTGGTCGCCCCCAACGGCCGACTGGTCGGCATTGTCAGCCGCCGTGACCTGGTCAAGCTGTTCGTCCGCAGCGACGCGGAGATCGCCGCCGAGATCCGCGACGACGTCCTCGGCCGCTCCCTGTGGGTGGACACCGCCGACGTCACCGTGGCGGTGGACCACGGCGTGGTCACGCTGTCGGGGCGGATGGACCGCCGCAGCGAGGCGGGCATCGCGGTCGGCATGACCGGCCGCGTCAACGGCGTGGTCGACGTCGTCGACGGCCTGACCTGGAAGATCGACGACAGCGCGTGGGACTTCGGCTAGCCATGCCGCCCGCCCGGCGTGTTCACGGTGGTCGCCGTCACCGCGCCTCGGCCAGTTCCGCGGCGGGCGGCTCCGCGGCGGCCAGCTCCGTGGCGGCCGGCCGGCGAGCGCCGGGTCCCGTCGGCGGGACCACGACCACCGGGCAGGGCGGCCGGCGCAGACACGACAGCACGACGGAGCCCAGCCTGCCGTCCCCGGCGAGCTGGGCGGCCGAGCCGAGCACCAGCAGATCGGCCCCGCGCGCCTGCTCGGCGAGCACGGACTCGGGCCTGCCGCGGACGACCCGTCCCTCGACGCGAATCCCGGGGAACCGGTCCCCCACCAGGGTCAGCGCACGATCGAGGGCGGCATCGCCGGACACCCGCCCGTGCGCCGGACCGTCGTTCGCCGGCTGCCGCGCGTACGGCGCCCGGTGCGCGAGACGCGGTTCCCAGGCGTGCACGATGAGCAGTCGCCCCCGGCTGCCGACCGCCTGTTCCGCCGCCCACAGCAGGGCGTCCTCGCAGTCCCTGGTGCCGTCGGCGCCGGCCACTATGCGATGAGATCCCATGCCTCGATGATCGAGTGGAGGGGCTCAGCGCGACAGGGACCTTCGTCCCGCCTGTCGCCGTCCTTCGGCCGCGGTGGCCGCGCATCCTTTCGGCGAGATTGAGGACGGACATCCGACGCGAAGGGGTAACGATGACGGTCACGGCGGTGCAGCGCGCGGCATGGCACGGATTCCACGGCACGACCTGGCGGACCGACGTGGACGTCCGCGCCTTCATCCAGGACAACGTCACGCCGTACACGGGCGACGAGGGCTTCCTGTCCGGCCCGACGGAACGGACGCGGGCCGTGTGGGCGAAGGTGACGGCGCTGTTCCCGGAGGAACGACGGCGCGGTGTCCACGACGTGGACCCGGCGACCCCCTCGTCGATCACCGCACACGCGCCCGGCTACATCGACCGGGACCATGAGCTGATCGTGGGCCTGCAGACCGACGCGCCGCTGAAGCGGGCGATCATGCCCGCGGGCGGGCTGCGCATGGTGGAGAGCGGCCTGGCCGCCTACGGCTACAAGCTCGACCCGACGGTGAAGGACATCTTCAGCAAGTACCGCAAGACCCACAACGACGGCGTGTTCGACGCCTACACCCCGGAGATCCTCGCCGCCCGCCGTTCGGGCGTCATCACCGGGCTGCCGGACGCCTACGGCCGCGGGCGCATCATCGGCGACTACCGCCGCGTCGCGCTCTACGGCGTGGACCGGCTCGTCGAGGCCAAGCGGGCCGAGCTGCGCTCGCTGGACGACGCCGACGCCACCGAGCCGGTGATCCGCGACCGGGAGGAGCTGGCCGAGCAGATCCGCGCGCTCGGCGAGCTGAAGGCGATGGCCGCCGCCTACGGTCACGACGTGTCCGGTCCGGCCGGCACCGCGCAGGAGGCGGTCCAATGGCTGTACTTCGCCTACCTGGCCGCGGTCAAGGAGCAGAACGGCGCCGCCATGTCGCTGGGCCGCACCTCCACCTTCCTCGACGTCTACCTGGAGCGCGACCTCGCCGAGGGCCGCATCACCGAGGAACGGGCGCAGGAGCTCGTCGACGACTTCGTCATCAAGCTGCGCATCGTGCGCTTCCTGCGCACACCCGAGTACGACGAGCTGTTCTCCGGCGACCCGACCTGGGTGACCGAGTCGATCGGCGGCCTCGGCGCCGACGGCCGCCCCCTGGTCACCCGCACCAGCTACCGCTACCTGCAGACGCTGCGCAACCTCGGCCCCGCGCCCGAGCCGAACCTGACCGTGTTCTGGTCGCCGCGGCTGCCCGAGCCGTTCAAACGCTTCTGCGCCGCCCTGTCGATCGAGACCAGCGCCCTGCAGTACGAAAGCGACGAGCTGATGCGCCCCCGCACCGGCGACGACACCGCCATCGCCTGTTGCGTGTCGGCCGCCCCGGTCGGCCGGCAGATGCAGTTCTTCGGCGCCCGCGTCAACCTGGCCAAGACCCTGCTGTACGCCATCAACGGCGGCCGCGACGAGCTCACCGGCGTCCAGGTCGGCCCCGCCCACCCACCCGTCACGGGCGACGTGCTCGACTACGGGCAGGTCACCGAGGCGCTGGACCGGATGATGGACTGGCTGGCCCGGACCTACGTCAACGCGCTCAACATCATCCACTACATGCACGACAAGTACGCCTACGAGCGTCTCGAGATGGCCCTGCACGACTACCCGGTCAAGCGCACCCTGGCCTGCGGCATCGCCGGGCTGTCCGTCACCGCCGACAGCCTGTCGGCCATCAAGCACGCCCGCGTCCACGTCGTGCGCGACGCCACCGGTCTGGCCGTCGACTACCGGATCGAGGGTGACTACCCGGCCTACGGCAACAACGACGAGCGCGCCGACGCCATCGCCGTCGAGCTCGTCCGTTCCTTCATGGCCAAGATCCGCCGGCAGCGCGCGTACCGCGACGCCGAGCCCACCCAGTCGGTCCTGACGATCACCTCCAACGTCGTCTACGGCAAGCACACCGGCAACACCCCCGACGGCCGCCGCGCCGGCGAGCCCTTCGCCCCCGGCGCCAATCCGATGAACGGCCGCGACCGCCACGGCATGATCGCCTCCGCCCTGTCGGTCGCCAGGATCCCCTACGACCAGGCCCTCGACGGCGTCTCCCTGACCAGCACCGCCACCCCCGACGGGCTCGGCCGCACCCCGGACGAACGCGTCGCCAACCTGGTCGGCGTGCTGGACGGCTACTTCGACGCCGGCGGCTTCCACATGAACGTCAACGTGCTCACCCGCGCCGTCCTCCTGGACGCCATGGAGCATCCCGACCGCTACCCGCACCTGACCATCCGCGTCTCCGGCTACGCGGTCAACTTCGTCCGCCTCACCCCCGAACAGCAGCGCGACGTCGTCAACCGCACCTTCCACGGTTCGCTGTGAACGCCGCCACCCCGGCCGGGCCCCTGACCCAGGCGCCCGGCACCGGCGTCATCAGCTCCTGGGACCTGTCGGTCGGCGTGGACGGCCCCGGCACCCGCTTCGTCGTCTTCACCGCGGGGTGCCCCCTGCGCTGCCGGTACTGCCAGAACCCGGAGACCTGGCGGATGCGCGACGGCCGCGCGTCCACCGCCGACGAGATCATGGACAGGATCGCCGGGTACCGGCGCTTCATCTCCGTCGCCGGCGGCGGGGTGACCATCAGCGGCGGCGAGCCGCTGCTGCAACCCCGCTTCACCGCCGAGCTGCTGAGCCGCTGCCACGGCAGCGGCCTGCACACCGCCCTGGACACCTCCGGCCTGCTCGGCGTGCGCGCGACCGACGCCATGTTGGCCGACACCGACCTGGTGCTGCTCGACATCAAGTCCTACGACCCGGCCACCTATCGCCGGGTCACCGGCGGACCGGTCGAGCCGACGCTGCGCTTCGCCCGCCGGCTCGCGGAGCTGGGCCGGCCCACCTGGGTGCGTTTCGTCCTGGTCCCCGGGCTGACGGACGCCCCCGAGAACGTGGACGGCCTGGCCCGCTTCGTGGCCGGGCTGGGCAACGTCGAACGGGTCGACGTCCTGCCCTTCCATCGCATGGCCGCCGCCAAATACGAGCGCCTCGGCCTGCGCTTCCCCCTGGCTCATGTCGCGCCCCCCGACCAGGCGTCGCTGGACCGGGTCCACGCCCGGTTCCAGGCGCACGGCGTGACGAGCACATGACCGCGAGACCAGCGCCGCATCACGGACCGGGGCAGGCAGTGCCGTTGGTCCGCGCGTCCGAGGACATTCGCCGCTGCCGGACCATGGTGTCCCTGGACGACCATGGACTTGTCCGCTCCGTGGAGGTGAAGAAATCATGATCGGTGGGCAACAGATCATGGCGTCGCCGGCCCTCGACGCCGAACTGCTGGCCTTGAAGAAGCGGGTAGGCGCCCTGGAAGAGGAGGTCCGCACGCTGATCGCCGCGAACATGGCACTCGTACGAGCGGTTGAGAGCCTCTCCCCCGGCGTCTGAAGGATGTGCCGTCCCGTACCGCCGAGGCGGTCGACGGCTCCGGCGGCTCCCCCCGCGTCACGCGCGCCGGGCTCGCCAGGCTTTGTGCGCGGCGTCGGCCAGCACCATGGCCGGGATCGCGAGCGCGGCCAGCGCCCAGCCCGCCGGCGGCGGGAAGGAGCCCCCGAGCACGCCGGCGACCGGCGGCAGGCCGAGGAAGAGCACCAGCATGACGGCCTCGAAGGCGAGCGCGCCGAGCAGCAGCGGGTTGGTGCGCCAGCGCAGCCGGCCGACCCAGCGCGTTTCGCTGCGGCAGGCGACGGCGTTGGCGAACTGGCCGAGCACGACGGCGGCGAAGGCGGTCCCGGAGGCGGCGGCGAGCAGAGCGGGGGACGGGGCGGCGCCGAGGTGCCAGCCGCCCAGCAGGAGGACGGCGATGAAGGCGCCCATCTCCGCCGACGCCTGGGCGGGACCGAGCACGGCGAAGACGCGGCCGATCAGCCGGCGGTCCACGAGGTTGCCGGTGCGAGCGGGGCCGTGCATGGTGCGGGGGTTGGCGGGCTCGGCGCCGAGGGCGAGCGCGGGCAGCAGGTCGGTGCCGATGTCGAGGGCGAGCACCTGCAGCACGCTCAGCGCGAGCGGGACGGTGCCGCCGGACAGCGCCCAGACGGCGAACGGCGTGAGCTCCGCGACGTTGTCGGTCAGGTGGTAGGTGAGGAAGCGGCGCACGTTGGCGTAGGTGGCGCGGCCCAGCTCCACGGCGGTGACGATGGTGGCGAAGTGGTCGTCGAGCAGCACCAGGTCGGCGGCCTCGCGGGCGACGTCGGTGCCGGACGCGCCCATGGCGATGCCGATGTCGGCCTCGCGCAGGGCGGGACCGTCGTTGACGCCGTCGCCCGTCATGGCGACGACGTGGCCGCGTGAGCGCAGAGCGCGGGCGATGCGCAGCTTGTCCTCGGGGGTCACGCGGGCCACGACGACGCCGTCGCGGTCGAGCAGTTCGCCCAGCGCCGCGTCGTCGGCGGGCAGGTCGGCGCCCGTGACCACGAGTTCCTCCGCACCGAGCAGGCCCACCTCCTCGGCGACGGCGCGGGCGGTGCCGGGGTGATCGCCGGTGATCATGGCCAGCTTGATGCCGGCGATCCGGCACTTCCCGATGGCCTCGGCGACGTCGTCCCGAGGAGGGTCGTGCAGGCCGACCAGGCCGAGGAAGTCGAGATCGCGTTCCTCCGCCGCGTCCGCACCGGCGACCGCCAGCACGCGCAACCCTTGCGCGCTCATCCGGGTCAGCGCCTCCTCCACCCCGGGCACATCGCCGCAGAGCGGGAGCACGGTGTCGGGGGCGCCCTTGAGGTGCAGGTGACCGTCGGCCACGACGGAGGCGCGGCGCCGTACCGGGTCGAAGGGGAAGCGGCGGGTGATCTCCCCGGACAGGTCGGCGCCGAGCCTCAGCGCCTCCACGTGTAAGGCGACCTCCATCGGGTCGCCGACCGGCTTGCCGTCGCTCATCCGGCCGGTGGAGCTCAGCACGGCCGAGCGCATGACCTCGGCCGGTGAACGGCCCGGAGCCCACACGTCGGCGACGGCCATCTCGTTGCGGGTCAGCGTGCCGGTCTTGTCGGTGCAGATGAACGTGGCCGAGCCGAGCGTCTCGACCGCCTCCAGGTGGCGGACCAGCGCGTTCTTGGCCGCCATGCGCTGCGCGGCGCGGGCCAGCGACAGGGTCACGGTCGGCAGCAGGCCCTCGGGGACCAGGGCCACGGTGACGCCGATGGCGAACAGGAAGCCCTGCCCGGGGTCCATGCCCAGCAGCAGGGCCAGTCCGAAGAAGGCGGCGCCGACGACCAGGGCGATCCCGGCGACGATCCTGACCACCTTGCCGAGCTGGACGGCCAGCGGGCTCGGCGGCCGGCTCGCCTCCCGCGTCAGCTCGGCGATCGCGGCCAGCCGGGTACGCGGTCCGGTGACCAGCACGACGGCCTCCGCCTGGCCCTCCACCACGAACGTGCCCGCGTACGCGTGGTCGCCGTGCTGGGGCCGGACCGGGCGGCTCTCCCCGGTGAGCATTGACTCGTTGACGGCGAGCGCGTGCACGTCCGCCAGTTCGAGGTCGGCCGACACGCGGTCGCCCGCCTCCAGCAGCACCACGTCGCCTGTCACGAGTTCGGCCGCGCTGATCTGCAGCCGTCTGCCGTCCCGGCGGACCACCGCGTTGGCCGGGATCAGCTCGCCCAGCCGCTGGGCGGCCCTGTCGGCGCGGTACTCCTGGGCGAAGGCGAACACCCCGTTCAGCAGCACCACGACGACGATGGCGACGGCGAGCTGCGGCATCCCGGCCAGCAGGGCCAGCCCGGACGCGCCCCACAGCAGCAGGGCGAAGAAGTGCACCATCTGACGCAGCAGCAGCACCACGGGACGGGTGCGGCGGGCGGCGGGCAGCGTGTTCGGCCCGTCGGCGGCCAGCCGGGCCGCGGCTTCGGCGGCGGTGAGCCCGGACCCGGCCCGTGACACGCTTGTCATGTCCCCCACCCTCCCGGTCCGCGCGGGCGGCCCGGCAGGGACCTTGGGCCTCAAGGGCGGGGCCGTCCGGCACTGCCGGCGCGCCGGTTTCTGGGAAACCCTCGGTGGTGTAAGCCGTTCCAGGTCCACGCCGGCCACCTCGCCGGCCTGCTCCTCCGTCCCGTGCCCGGCGTCGT
Source organism: Nonomuraea rhodomycinica (assembly GCF_013363995.1). GTDB lineage: Bacteria > Actinomycetota > Actinomycetes > Streptosporangiales > Streptosporangiaceae > Nonomuraea > Nonomuraea rhodomycinica. The sequence continues at coordinate 1,094,908 of NZ_JABWGO010000001.1, forward strand.
CCGGGTCTCCCCTGCAGGAGATGACCATGAGAACCACCGTCCAGGACGTGATGACCACCGACGTGGCCGCCGTCAACGAGAAGGCCTCCTTCCACACCGTGGCCGACCTGCTCATCGAGCGGGGCGTCAGCGGCGTGCCCGTGGTGGACGACGACAACCGGGTGCTCGGTGTCGTGTCCGAGACCGACCTGCTGGCCAAGGAGGAGTTCAAGGAGCGCTACTACGGTGACGCCTACCGGCCGCCGCTGCGCGCCCGCCTGCGCCACACGGCCGGCAGCGAGGGCAGCGGCTACCGCAAGGCGCAGGGCGAGACCGCCGGCGCGCTGATGACCTCCCCGGCCCGCACCACCACCCCGGACGCCTCGGTCGTGCTCGCCGCCCGGCGGATGGACCGGTACGGCGTCAAGCGCCTGCCCGTGGTCGACGACGGCGGCCGCCTGGTCGGCATCGTCAGCCGCCGCGACCTGATCAAGGTCTTCCTCCGTTCGGACGGCGACATCGAGCGCCGGATCCGCGACGCCCTGCCGGGTGAGCCGGGCATCGCGGTGTCCGAAGGGGTGGTGACCTTGTCCGGGGTGCTCGACGAGCACAGCCACGCCATCAGGGCGGTCCGCCTGGCCGAGAACGTCGACGGCGTCGTGGCCGTGCACGACGAGCTCAGCTGGAAGCACGACGACATCGTGGAGATGCCCATGTGGGGCGGAGCCTGAGTCACCGTCCTGTCGTGCTGCGGCGTACCATCTCGGTGATCCAGACCGGCGCGAACGGGGACGTGCAGCCCGGCGGAGTCGGGTAGTCCTTGAGCACCCCCAGCCGTTCACCGATGTCGATCGCACGGGCGCGGTGCTCGGCGTGCTCGATCCCGATCTGCGCCAGGCAGTGGTTCATCGCCCACTGCAGGCGGTCCGGGGCGTCCTTCATCTCCGCCTCGATGACGTCGAGCAGTCCGGCGAGGTCGAGCCCTGCGGGCTTCCTGGCCACGCGTTCGGTGGTCAGCGCCCAGCCGGCGCCGGCGACCACGGGGTCCGGGTCGGCGGACCAGGCCAGGCGCAGCTCTTCGGAGTGCGGGCTCTTCTTCACCACGTAGTTCACGAGCCAGTCGTGCACCTTGGGGGTGCGCGCCTCGCGCACCATGACGTCCAGCTCGTCGCGCTCGAACGCCTTCGGGCGGCAGATCAGGATCGCCAGCAGCCGCGCCGCGGTGTCGCCCGTCTCCCAGAGCCGGCACGCCAGCTCCTGCCGCGTCTTCAGCCGCTTCGCCAGCGCGCGCAGCTCGCCGAGGTTCACCCCGTGATCGTCGCCGTGTCTCTCGTTCACCTCGCGGGTCCTCGGGTCCTGGAGTGCGGCCAGCTCGGCCATCACCTCGGCCACCTCGCTCTCCGTCGGCGCCGTCTCCGCCACCTCGGCCTCCTCTCCTTCACATGCCACTCCGACCGTACGGCCGGACTCAGGAGGTACGCGCATTGCCGCGGCGGACGCGCGTCGTTCGCCGCCGCCGCGCGGCTAATGACGCACGCCGTCGGGGGTGGTCTCCGTGCCGGGAGTGACGAGCCCGGTCTCGTACGCCAGCGCCACTGCCTGCGCCCGGCTGCCGAGGTCGAGTTTGGCCATGGCGCGGTTGAGGTGCGTCTTGACGGTGGCCTCGCTGACGTTCAGGCGCGCCGCGATCTCGGCGTTCGGCAGGGCGTGGCCCACGAGCTTGAGGACCTCGGCTTCGCGGGCGGTCAGGACGTCGAGCTGGGGCGCGGGCCGGGGGGCGGCGGGGTCCGGCCGGTGGGTGTAGGCCTTGACGAGGCGCTGGATGACGGTGGGCGCGAAGAGCATGTCGCCGGAGGCGACGGTGTGGATGGCGGCGATGAGCCGTTCGGGCGGGGTGTCCTTGAGCAGGAATCCCGAGGCGCCGGCGCGCAGCGCGTTGTAGACGTATTCGTCCAGGTCGAAGGTGGTCAGGATGACCACGCGGGGTGGCTGGTCGCGGTGCGCGGACAGGATGCGCTCGGTGGCGGTGACCCCGTTCATGCCCGGCATCCTGACGTCCATGAGGATCACGTCGGGCCGGGCGGCGGCCGTCAGGGCGATGGCCTCCTGGCCGCTCGCCGCTTCGCCGACGACGTCGAGGCCGGGGGCGGCGCGGATCAGCGCCGCCAGGCCGGCGCGGACGAGGACCTGGTCGTCGACGACGAGTACTTTGATCATCCGCTCGGTTCACCGGCCGGGGCGAGGGGCGGGGTGTCCGTGCCCGGGGAGGGCAGCGGCAGAGTGACCACGACCTCGAATCCTCCTGACGGCTTCGACCCGCTTCTGACCGTTCCCTTGTAGAGCTTGACGCGTTCGCGCATGCCGATCAAGCCGTGGCCGTCCCCCTCCGGGGAGGGCGGGGCCCCGCGTCCGTCGTCGCTGACGCGCAGTTCGAGGTCGGCGCCGTAGTCGAGGGAGACCCGCGCCGTGGCGGGGCCGGCGTGTTTGAGCACGTTGGTGAGGCATTCCTGGACGATGCGGTAGGCGCACAGGTCGATCCCGGGCGGCAGCGGGCGTACGGTGCCGGTGATCGACACCTCCACCGGGACGCCGGCGGAGCGCACCCGTTCCGTCAGCTGATCGAGCCGGCCCAGGCCCGGCGCCGGGTCGTAGCTGTCGGCGCACTCGTCGGCGCCGTCGCCGGCGTCGTCGCCGGCGTCGATGCGCAGGACGGCCAGCAGCCGCCGCATCTCGCCCATGACCTCGCTGCCCGTGTCGGCGATGGTGGCGAGGGCGCCGCGCGCGGTGGCGGGGTCGGAGCCGAAGACGTAGCGGGCCAGCCCCGCCTGGATCACGATGACCGACATGTGGTGGGCGACCACGTCATGCAGTTCCCGGGCGATGCGCACGCGTTCCTCGGTGACGGCACGCCGCGCCCTGTCCTCCTGGTCGCGCCGTAAGCGCTCGGTGAGGGCGGCGAGCTGCCCGTTGCGCTCGACGACCGTCCGGGTCCGGTTGCCGAACGACCACACGACGACCACGATGAGGCTGACCTGCGCGATGTTGGGCCAGGTGAAGTCGTCGGGTGCGAGGAACGCCGCGTGCCACCAGGAGGCCGCCACGGCGAGGCCGCAGGCGACGGACACGGCCGGGGGCCGGCGCACGGCGACCGTGTAGAGGGCCAGCACCGGCGCCGCCTCGTTGAGCCGGGTGTCGTAGCCGGCCAGGTGGAAGACGATCGCGAGGAGCAGGGCGACGCCCAGCACGGTCAGCGGAGCGCGCCGCCGCCAGGCCAGGACGAGGTTGGCCGCCAGCGTCAGCCCCACGGCGGCGGCGTCCCAGGGGCGCTGCGCGTAGCCGGACGGCACCGCGTCCTCGGCCAGCACGAAGCCGAACACCACGGTGGTGACGGCGACCACCACGCTGAAGATCAGGTCGACGACGAAGGGGTTCATCCCGGCGAGCCACCGGAGCGACGACAGCATCTTCGCGCGCATCAGCGCATGCTAACCGGCGCGAGCGGCGCTCCTCATCGCCTGAGCGCCTGGTCCGCCACTGCGACTTCGGCGGTAGGGACGCCCATCATGTACAGCAGAGGTTTACCTCTCAGGCCGGGCCGTACCGCGGATGGCGGAATGATCTCTACCCCAGAGTTTGACGCCGAGGATGACCGCTTTTTCCTATAAATGGTGCCGGTTCGAGTCGCCGGCACTGGCAGCGAGCGGCACGCCCGTACGGGACGGACCGTCCCGTACGTGGTGGAACCGATGAGCAGCTCACGCAAGCACACTCAGCCGCACCTCCAGGAGACTCGATGCGCCGCCGCACCCCCCGCAGCGTCCTCAGCCGTGTCCTCGCCATGGCCATGTCGCTGGTCCTGTCACTGGTCATGTCCCTGCTGGTCCGCTGTCCGGACGCCGTCGCCGCCTCGCCGGGTGGGTTCCCCGCGCGGGCGGCGACGGGCGGGCCGCCCGCACCGTCCGAACGCGAGGCCCAGGAGCTGGCGCGCGGCAGCGGGCGGCGCGTCGAGGTGCTGCCGCTGCGCACGGAGACCCGCCAGGTGTTCGCCAACCCCGACGGCTCGTACACCTCCGAGACCTCGGCGCTGCCCGAGCGGGTACGGCGCGGCGGCGGCTGGGCCGACGTCGATCCGACCCTGGTCTTCGCCGAGGACGGAAGCGTGCGCACCGTGGCGACGCCGCTCGACCTGACCTTCTCGGGCGGCGGAAGAGGCCCGCTGGCGGCGATCGGCGAGGGGGGACGTTCGGTCGCGATGAGCTGGCCGGGGAGCCTGCCGAAGCCGGTGCTCGACGGGGACACCGCCACCTACGGCGAGGTGCTGCCGGGCGTCGACCTGAAGGTGACCGCGTCGGTGCTCGGCTTCTCCGAGGTCCTCGTGGTCAAGAACCGGGACGCCGCCGCCGACCCCGCACTGGACAGGATCGGCTTCGGCATGCGCGCGACCGGGCTGACGGTGCGCAGGACGGCGAGCGGCGGCCTGAGCGCCGTCACCGAGTCGGGAACCGAGCTGTTCCACGCCCCGGCGCCGCGCATGTGGGACTCGTCGGGCACGGCGGCGGCCCCCGCCTCGCTGACGGCCGGGCCCTCCCGCCAGGGCCGGCAGGCCGTGATGGCCGTGGACCTGGACCGGGACCGCATCGCGATCACACCGGACAAGGGCCTGCTGACCTCCCCCGCCACGACCTACCCCGTCTACATCGACCCGCAGTGGTCGGGCTCGAAGCTGGCCTGGACGTACGTGGACCAGGCCTACCCCTCCCAGGAGTACTGGAACTCCAGCCACATGCCGGAGGCCGGCAACTACGGCAGCGGCCTGAAGCGGTCGTTCTTCCGGATGGACTCCGACAACGTCAACGGCAAGCACATCCTCAAGGCCACGTTCCGCATCACGCAGGTCAAGTCCTGGGGCTGCACCTCCAGCCCGCAGGCCGTGCAGCTCTGGCTCACCGGCGGCATCTCCAGCTCGACGAACTGGAGTCATCAGCCGTCCTGGAGCGACCACCAGGACAGCGTGGCCTCCGACGCCGGCTACAGCTCCTCCTGCCCGGACAAGGGCATCGAGTTCAACGTGACGGGCGCGATCGTCAAGGCCGCCAAGGCCGGCTGGTCGAACACGACGTTCGGGTTGCGGGACTCCAACGACACCAGCAGCGGCGTGTGGGGGTGGAAGGGCTTCAGCGCCTCTCCGAAGCTCGTCATCGACTACAACACCCCGCCGGCCGCTCCCTCGGGCATCGGCACCTACCCGGCCACCCCCTGCGTCACGGGCGCCGCCCGACCGGCGGTCAACGCCGGCGACGCCGCCAGCCCGCTCCAGCTCAAGGCCCGGATCTACGACCCGGACAAGGCCGGCGACGGCGTGCGGGCCGAGTTCGTCCTGCACCACTACAACGCCGCCACCGGCGGGTGGGACGACATCACCTCGACCATGCCCGGCGACGGGAAGACCGCCTACAAGTACACCACCTCGGCCACCGACCACTCGGTCAAGCTGGCCGGGCTCACCACCGGCCACACCTACGGCTACAAGGTCAGGGCGTACGACGGCACGGACTCCAGCGCGTGGAGCAAGTGGTGCGAGTTCACCGTGGACACGATCGACCCGGCCACCCTGCCCAAGGTCAGCTCCCTCGACTACCCGGCCGACACTCCGGACGCCTGGCAGGGCAGCGTGGGCTGGGCGGGCGGATTCACGCTGGCCCCCGGCGACGGTGAGACCGACGTGACGGCCTTCCGATGGGCGCTCGACGACCCGGCGCTGGCCACCGCCGCCACCCAGGTGACGATCCCCGCCGGGCAGCCCTCCGTGAACGTGCGGCTCGCGCCCCGCCACGACTGGCTCAACGCCCTGTACGTCTACCCGGTCGACCGGGCCGGCAACGTCGGCAAGACCCCGGCCGTCTACAGCTTCTACGTCAGGGCGGGCTTCGACCCGGTGGGGCACTGGCGGATGGACGAGGGCGGCGGGTTCACGGCCGGCGACTCCGCGGCGACGCCGCACCCGGTGACGTTCACCGGCGGCGCGAGCTGGAGCGGCGGCCGCGTGGCCGGCGGCGTGCACTTCGACGGCGCCACCGGGTACGGAAGCACGGACGGCCCGGTGGTGCACACCGACAGGAGCATGTCCGTCGGCGCCTGGGTGCTGCTGTCCGACAAGAGCAAGAACTCCACCGTGGCCAGCCAGTCGGCCACGCGCTCCTCGGGCTTCCAGCTCTACTACTCCGCCAGCTCCAAGCGCTGGATCTTCAGCAAGTACGACGCCGACACCGACAACGAGACCGCCGTCCGCGCGGTGAGCGACGCCGAACCGGTGACCGGCATCTGGACCCATCTGGTGGGCGTGTGGGACGCGCCGCACCGGCAGCTGCGCCTGTACGTCAACGGCATCCGCCAGTCGGCGCCGGCCGCCTTCCCGTACGCTCCGTGGGACGCGACCGGCCCGCTGCAGGTGGGGCGGATGAAGTGGCGCAGCACGTTCATCGAGAACTTCGCCGGCGACATCGACGAGCTGAAGGTCTGGAACCGGGAGCTGTCCGACGACCCGCGCACCGTCAACGATCCCGCGCTCGGCAACGAGATCGCCGCCATGGCCAAGCAGCCGCCCATCCAGCGTGGCTGGTGGAAGTTCGAGGAGACGGCGGGCACCACCGCGGTCAACACGACCGACAGCCGCTGGCCCGCGACGCTCGGCGGCGGCGCCGCCTGGACCGGTGACGGCTTCGACGGCGGCGGCGCGCTCAGCCTGAACGGCGCCACCGGCTACGCGGCCACCCCGTCGGCGCCGCTCCGCACCGACCACAGCTACGCCGTGTCGGCCTGGGTGCGCCTGTCGGGAGACGACACCTGCGTGCTGCCGAGCCACGCGATGACCGTCCTCGCCCAGGACGGAGCCACCTACAGCTCCTTCTACCTCGGCTACCGGCTCATCGCCGAGAACGGCGTCGCGGTGCCGCACTGGTCGTTCTCGACCAGCCCCAACGCCGCCAGCGGCACCCTGACGCACGCCGTCTCGGCCGAGCGCGTCGACTGCTCGGCGCTCAACACCTGGACGCACCTGGCCGGCGTGTACGACGAGCAGGCCAAGCAGATCCGCCTCTACGTCAACGGCCAGCTCAACGACCAGCGCCCCGTCACCGGCGGCTGGGCGGCCGGCGCGCTGCAGATCGGCCGCGCCAGGTACAACAGCGCCGCCGTGGACTACTTCGGCGGTGACATCGACGACGTCCGCGCCTACACCGGCACCCTGACCGACCGCCAGGTCGTCAACATCGCGATGAACCTGCCCATCGACGGCTAGACCCGCCGACACCCCCACGTTCACTGACGCCCCCTCGGAGGAAGCCGTGCCCGGTTCAAGGCGAGGCTGGACCCAGATCGCCGCCGTCCTGGCCGTCGTGGTCCCGGCCACGCTGGCCGCACCGATCGCCGCCCGGGCCAGCGGCGACGACCCGGCCTGGCACCAGGCTCAGCGACAGCACGCGGTGCCCGGCCACGCCGTCAAGGCCCGCCGGCCCTCGGCCGACCCCGGCGCCGCGTACGACCTCAAGGGCGCGCCCGCCGTGACCTGGCCCCGGCCGGGAACCGCGACGGTGACCCTCCCGGCGGCACCCGCCGGCGGCACGCCGGACGTGGCGGCGCGCGACGGCGGCACGCAGGACGTGGCGGCCCGCGCGGACGGCACCGCCAGGGTGCGGGCCGGAGCGCTGCCGATCTGGCTGAGCCCGGGCGCACCGCGGAACGACGGCGGTCCGGCGCTGCGAACCTCCGCCGTCACCGGCGTCCAGGTGCGCGCGCTGGACGCCGCCACAGCGGGCAGGTCCCGCATCACCGGCCTCGGCATCCAGCTCACCCCGCAGGCTGCGCCCGCCGCCGGGTCCCGCATGACGGTCGAGGTCGACTACTCGGGCTTCCGGTACGCCTACGGCGGCGACTGGGCCTCCCGGCTGCGCCTGGTCCAGTTGCCTCCGTGCGCGGCCGCCACGCCCGACCTGCCTCAGTGCCAGGCCCGGAAGCCGCTGCCCACGCGCAACGACGTCAAGACCGGCCGCCTGTCCGCCGACGTCGGCTTCGCCACCGCCGAGACGATGACGCTGGCCGCCGAGGCCGCGCCGTCCGGTTCGGCCGGCACGTACGAGGCGACGTCGCTGTCGCCGTCGGCGACGTGGAACGTGAGCAACCAGAGCGGCGCGTTCTCCTGGTCCTATCCGCTGCGCCTGCCCCCGACGCCGGGCGGCCCGACCCCGAACATCGGCTTCGTCTACTCCTCGGGCGGCGTCGACGGCCGTACGGTCGCCACCAACAACCAGGCGTCCTGGATCGGCGAGGGCTTCGACTACTGGCCCGGTTTCATCGAGCGCCGGTACAAGGCGTGCGCCGACGACGGCGTCACCCCCAAGCGCAACGACCAGTGCTGGGGCAACCACAACGCCACCCTCTCGCTCAACGGCCAGGCCACCGAACTGGTGCTGGACGACGCGAGCGGCACCTGGCAACCCAAGGACGACGACGGCTCCAAGGTCGAGCGGCTCACCGGCGCCGACAACGGTGACAACGACGGCGAGTACTGGCGGGTCACCACCCCCGACGGCACCCAGTACTACTTCGGCCGCAACCACCTGCCCGGCTGGACCGAGGGCGGGGCCGAGACGCAGTCGACGTGGACCGTCCCGGTGTTCGGCGACGACGACGGCGAGCCCTGCCACAAAGACTCCTTCTCCGACTCCTGGTGCAGGCAGGCGTGGCGGTGGAACCTCGACCACGTCGTGGACCCGCACGGCACGGTGAGCACCTTCTGGTACGGCCGTGAGACGAACTACTACCGCCGTGACGTCACCACCCTGACCGACGGCGTCCCGAACGGCACCCCCACCGCCTACGACCGGGGCGGCTACCTCAAGCGCGTCGACTACGGGCAGCGCTCGAACGCGATCTTCTCCTCCTCGGCCCCGGCCCGGGTGGTCTTCGACGTCAAGGAGCGGTGCATCGCGACGTCGAGCTTCGACTGCGCGGAGAGCAAGTTCACCAAGGACAACGCCAAGTACTGGCCCGACGTCCCCTACGACCAGAACTGCGACTCCGGCGACAAGTGCCTCGACCGGTACTCGCCCACGTTCTGGACGCGCAAGCGGCTGGCCGCCGTCACCACGCAGGTGCTGTCCGGGAGCGCGTACAAGGACGTCGACACCTGGACCCTCGACCAGCAGATGCGCGCGCCCGGCGACGGCACGGCGCCGGCGCTGTGGCTGGCCGGCATCCAGCACACCGGCAAGGTCGGCGGGACCGCGTCCCTGCCGCCGGTGAAGTTCGCCGGCGTGCAGCGGCCCAACCGGGTCGACGCGCTGGAAGGACGCCCGCCGCTGACCAAGTGGCGGATCTCCGCGATCGACAACGAGACCGGCGGCGCCCTGTCCGTCACGTACTCCGACGAGGACTGCGCCGCCGGCAACACCCCCGCGCCGGACTCCAACACCCGCCGCTGCTACCCGCAGTACTGGTCGCCCGAGGGCGCCACCTCGCCCAAGCTCGACTGGTTCCACAAGTACGTCGTCACCCAGATCCAGCAGATCGACCGCACCGGCGGCGCCCCCGACACGCTGGAGACGTACGAATACCTCGGCGGCGGCGCCTGGCACCATGACGACGACGACGGGCTGACCAAGGAGAAGTACAAGACCTGGTCGCAGTGGCGCGGCTACGGCAAGGTGCGGGTGCTGCGCGGCGCCCCGGGCGAGCAGCGCTCCAAGGCCGAGTTCACCTACTTCCGCGGCATGGACGGCGACGAACTGTCCGGCGGCGGCACCCGCGACGTCAAGGTCACCGACTCGCAGGGCACGGCCGTCGCGGACGCCGAACCGCTGCAGGGCCGCCTGCGGGAGGAGATCCGCTACGACGGCCCCTCCGGCCCCGCTCTGACCGGCACCATCACCGGCTACTGGTCCAGGCAGACCGCCAGACGCGTCCGCTCCTGGGGCACCACCACGGCGCACATGGTCCGCACCGACAAGGAACGCGCCCGTACCGCGCTGGCCTCGGGCGGCTGGCGGTACACCACGACGGACACGGACTACAACGCCGACGGGCTGCCCGCCCAGATCAACGACCTCGGAGACGAGGCCACGGCGGATGACGACCAGTGCGTCCGCACCTCCTACGCCCGCGACGACACCCGCTGGATGATCTCCTACGCCACCCGGGTGGAGACCGTCACCAAGGCGTGCACGCTCACGCCCGAACGTCCGGCGGACGTGGTCTCCGACGTGCGCAAGTACTACGACGGCAAGGCGTTCGGCGTGGCGCCGTCCGCGGGCGACGTCACCAGGACCGAGAGGCTCGGCTCGTGGAACGGCGGCCCCCAGTACGTCACCGCCGGCTCCACCACCTTCGACGGCTACGGCCGCCCGCTGGTGGTCACCGACGTCAACGGCACCACGACCAAGACCTCCTACACCCCGGCCACCGGCCTGGTCACCGCGAAGCGGGAGACCAACGCGCTGGGCCACGTCACCACCACCGAGATCGAGCCCGCCTGGGGCCTGGCCACCGCGACCACCGACGCCAACGGCAAGCGCGCCGACCTCGCCTACGACCCGCTCGGCCGGCTCACCGGCGTGTGGCTGCCCGGCCACGCCAAGGGCAGCTACGCCTCGACCCCGAACATGAAGTTCGGCTACCAGATCCGCACCGACGGCCCGACCACCGTCTCCACCTCGACGCTGCGCGCCGACAACGCCACCTACACCACCGGGTACGCCCTCTACGACGGACTCCTGCGCCCCCGGCAGAAGCAGGAGCCCGCGCCGGGCGGCGGCCGGCTGATCAACGACACCCTCTACGACACCCGTGGCCTGGTCGACAAGACCAACGCCGACTACTACACCGACGGCGATCCCGGCAGCACGCTGTGGGTCCCGGCCAGCGACGACGACGTCCCCGGCCAGAACGTCACCGTCCACAACGGCATGGAGTGGCCGACCGCGCAGATCTTCCGCAGGCGCGGCACCGAGCAGTGGCGCACCACCACGACGTACGGCGGCGACCGCGTCAGCGTCGACCCGCCCGCCGGCGCGACCCCCACCACCACCATCACCAACGGTCAGGGCGAGACCGTCGAGGTCCGCCAGTACAAGGGCGACGCCCCCAGCGGCGACTACGACGCCACCACGTACACCTACACCCGCGCCGGGAAGCCGGCCACCGTCACCGACACCGCGGGCAACGTCTGGACCTACCACTACGACCTGCGCGGCCGGATGATCCAGGTCGACGACCCCGACAAGGGCACCGCCAAGCTCACCTACGACGACAAGAACGACCTGCTCACGACGGTCACCGACGCCCGCGGCTCCAGCCTGTTCCTCACCTACGACGCCCTCGGCCGCAAGACCGCCGAATACGCCGGCACCTCCGCCGCGGGCACCAAGCTCGCCGAGTGGACCTTCGACAAGCTGGCCGACGGCACCGTGGTCAACGGCCAGCCGACCGGCTCCACCCGGTACGTCAAGAACGCGGCCACCGGCGCCATGGACGCGTACACCGACTCGGTGACCGGCTACGACAACGCCTACCGGCCCACCGGCGCCCAGACCGTCATCCCCGCCGCCGAGGGCGCCCTGGCCGGCACGTACAAGACCACCACCGACTACAACCCCGACGGCACCGTCCACCGCACCGTGCTGCCCGCCGCCGGCGGCCTGCTCGGCGAGACCCTGCTGTACGACTACGACCAGCTCGGCAACCCGACCACGATGCGGGGCCTGACCAACTACGTCACCTCGACGACCTACGGCAAGCTCGGCCAGGTCCTCGACATGACGCTGAGCACCGGCCTCAAGCGGGTCAAGCAGACCAACTTCTACGAGGAGGGCACCAACCGGCTCACCCGCTCGGTGTTCGAACGGGAGACCGCCCCGATCTCGGTGGCCGACACCCACTACACCTACGACCAGTCCGGCAACATCACCAAGATCGCCGACACGCCCTCCGGCCAGACCCCCGACGTGCAGTGCTTCCGTCAGGACTGGCTGCAACGCCTCACCGACGCCTGGACCTCCACCGACGACTGCGCCACCGGACCCTCGCCGGACATCGTCGGCGGGCCCGCACCGTACTGGCAGTCCTTCGCCTACGACAGCGTCGGCAACCGCACCAAGGAGATCGACCACCAGGCGACCGGCGACATCACCAAGACCTACACCTACGCCGGACCGGGCAGACCGCAACCGCACACGCTGACCTCCGTCGCCTACGACGGCGGCCCGCGCGACGGCCAGATCGACACCTACACCTACGACAAGTCCGGCAACACCACCGAACGCGGCTCGGGCCGCCTGCTGGAATGGGACGTCGAAGGCCACCTCGCGAAGTCGACCGACCCCTCCGGCGTCAGCACCTTCGTCTACGACGCCGGGGGCGAGCGGCTCATCCGCCGCGACCCCACCTCCACCACCCTGTACGTCGCCGGCATGGAGATCCGGCTCGACGCCAAGACCGGCGCCAAGAGCGCGACCCGGTACTACGACTTCGGCGGGCAGACCATCGCCGCCCGTACCGGCAAGGGCGTGACCTGGCTCGGCGCCGACCACCACGGCACCGCCGACACCTCCGTGGACGACACCTCCACGCAGGCGACGAGCCGCCGCCGCTTCACCCCGTTCGGCCGGCAGCGCGGTCTCGCACCGGTGTCCTGGCCCGGCCAGAAGGGGTTCGTGGGCGGCGTCATCGACGAGGCCACCGCCCTGACCCACCTCGGCGCCCGCGAGTACGACGCCGAGACCGGCCGCTTCATCTCCGTCGACCCCGTCTTCGACGTCTCCGACCCGCAGAGCTGGAACGGCTACGCCTACGCCGACAACAACCCGGTCACCGGCTCCGACCCCACCGGCCTGATGTACGACGGCGGCACCCAGTGCGGGATCATCCCGTCGAACCCGTGCAACCCGCCTTCCGGAGGCGGAGGGGGCGGCGGCGGGGGCGGAGGAGGCAGCTCCTACTCGCCGCCTCCTCCGCCGACCAGCCCTCCCCACTGCGGCCGCTGGAGCTTCGGCTGCAAGGCCAAGAAGATCTGGCACGAGCACAAGGCCACCATCGTCAACGTCACCGTCGCGGTCGTCGTCACGGTCGGCTGCGAGGCGGCCACGGCCGGCGCCGGCAGCATCGGCTGCGCCGCCGCCGGCGGAGCCGCCGGCAACCTGGCGGGCTACCTGGTCTCGACACCGCGCGACGAGTGGAGCGCCGGGGGCGCCTTCAAGGCCGCGGCGGTCGGCGCCATCACCGGCGCGGCAGGCGGCGTCGTCGGCAAGGGCGTGAGCGCGGCACTCGGCAAACTCGCCACCACAGCCACCGGCAGGACCGTCGCCGGAGCGGCGAGCAAGGCAGCCGGCAAGGCCAGGAACGTCCTGGGCCGCGGCGGCGGCGCGGCGGCGGAAGGCGGCGAATCCGCGGGCGCCGCGGCGGGCAGGGCAGGGGCGGGCCGGGCAGCGGGCAAGGCACGGGCCACGTCCGGGTCAGGACCCAGGTGCAACAGCTTCGCGGCGGGCACCATGGTCAAGCTGGCGGACGGCACCAGCAAGGCGATCGAGCAGATCAGACCTGGCGACAAGGTCCTGGCCACCGACCCGCTGACCGGCAGGACCGCGCCGAAACTGGTCCTCGCCGCCTTCTCCGGTGCCGCTTACCTCAACCTCGTCCAGATCACGGTCGACACCGACGGCAAGAGGGGCGACGAGACCGGCGTCATCCTCGCCACCGAGCACCACCTGTTCTGGGACACCAAGGACCGCGCGTGGGTCCGCGCCGACCATCTGACGCGTGCCGACCACCTCCGCACCCCGACCGGCACCACCGTCCAGGTGGTCGGCACCACGAAGCAGCCGAACCACCCCACGGTCCACGACCTCACGGTCGCCGACACCCATACGTTCTACGTGGAGGCCGGAGACAAGTCTGTTCTTGTCCATAACTGCGGCTTCATCGGTCCGAAGGACCACGTCGCTCTCGGAAGGGAGAGCAGTGATGTCACGAACTTCGCGAGGCACGTCGGCGCGCGCCATTTGATGGGCGTCACCGGCGACTGGAAACAGGAGGTCTACAAAGTCCTTCGCCGCACGGTCGAAGGCGGAGGCGAGATCTCCTTCCTGCTCGACGGTCTTCCGGGGGCCAACCGCGGCCCCGCGATGGCGCTCCAGAGAGCACGCGAGGCGGCCGCCGCCGACGATGGCAGCCTGCTGGCCACCCAGTGGGAACTGATCCAGGTCGCCAACCACGGCTTGATGGATACCGTGAATTTCTACCGGATGAATGGCCGGCTGGGCACGTGGGGGCAACTGTGACGAAGAAGACCGTCGAACTCCGGGATTCCCGGACGTTCCGCCTGATGGATTATCGCTACGGTCACGGGTACGCGCTGCTGCGCGGATACCCGGAGATCGACGACGATGCTCCAGGAGATTCTCCCCTCCGGGTCATGGACGTGGCGTTCGCCGGAGCGAGCCGGCTGTCCTGCTGGAAGGATGTAGGCGCCCTTCACCTTCGCGAGGCGTCGGGCGACGACCTCGCCGACCTGGTCGCCAGGATCGGCCGCCTTCGAGCCGGCCAGAAGGTGTTTCTGCTTCGCGACGGCTCGCTCGAGGATCACATCGTCTGCTACGGCGTCCAGTGGGCGGAGTTCGATCTCCGCGGTGGGGCACAGAGCCCTCTCGTCTCAGACGACCTCGAATATCGCCGGATTCATCAGCCGGTCAATGGAGAGACGTACTGTGCCTGACCGGCCTCCGGCTCCCGGCCGGCCCGTCCCCGGTCGATCGAGGAAGGGCCGGCCGCAAGCACCAACTGCTCCTAGTCGTGGAAGCGGCCCTCACGCGTGTACATGCAGAGGGTGCAGTCAGGGTGGGAGTCCCAGGTGTCGCTCTGGATGATCCTGCGGTAGCGGTTGGCGATGCCCTTCTCGATGTGCTGCTCCTCCCCCGGGCGCACGAGGGTGTCGCTCTGCTCCACCCACTTGTTCAGGGCGCCGCTGTAGTAGAAGAGCCGATGGCGGGCGGCGAGGTGGGACGGGCTGCCGACCGGAAGGCAATTGTGGAGCCAGCTGTCGGCGTTGATGTACTTGCCGCCGTAGTTGGAGGAGTAGGAGTCCCTGGGCGCCATGCCGGGGTGGCCCACGTCGCGCCAGTGGTACCAGGGGTAGTAGGTCTTGTTGCAGTCGACCTCGCCGGACATGGTCGGGACCGCGGGAGTGGCGAGGCCGTCGGCCTCCACCGGTTCCGTGGTGACCGTCCGGCGCTGCAGCTCAGCCGGCAGGGGCTCGCTGCCATGGGCCTCCACGAGCCGCTGCGGGACCGCGACCGAGGCCGGGGTGATCTTCAGGTACGTCTCCAGGAAGCTGTCGCCACGGTCGCGGGCGAACAGGCCGGCGCGGCCGATGGGGGCGGTCTGGACGATGCCCACGTCGCCGGAGGGCCGGCTGTCGTTGAACTCCACGGTCAGCCCGTTGCCGTAGCGGAGCAGCGCGAGCTTCACCTCGACCTCCGCCTCGTCGGCGATCGGCGCCGCCCTCAGCTCCTCCGCTGTGGGCTCCGTCATGGCCTTCGTCGTGGCCTCCGTCGTGGCGGTCGTCGTGGCGGTGGCGGTGGCTGGGGCGGTGAGCAGGAGGGCGCCGGCGCTCGCCGCGAGCAGAGCTGGAATCAGTCTCACGAATTTCCCCTCTTTCTCTTCTTTGTTCGGGACTGAGCACAACGGTAAAAATGGATCTTTCAGTTGCCTTAAAGTCCAGCTCGGCGGATACTTCTGGCTGTGACGGCGACCGAGCCTCTGCTGGCACGAGCGCAACTCACCGCCTTTTTCGATCAGATCCCGCGGCACCGGCTCACCGTGGTGACCGCCGGCCCGGGTGGCGGCAAGACCTCGGCCGTACGCGGCTGGACGCGAGCCAGGCCTGATCGTCCGGTGGCGTGGCTGACCTGGGCCGACGACGCCACCCTCGTCGAAGAGATGTGCCAAGCCCTGGGCGCGCCGGCTGGATGGATCCGCTCCGCGGGACTCGCCGCCGAGCTGGCCGCCGCCGTCTCCCGGCCGACCGTCCTCGTCATCGACGAGGTGGAGCGGATCGAGCCGGGCACCCCTGGGGCGCGCCTGCTCGAAGAGCTCTGTCACCACGGCGGCGACGACCTTCACCTGGTGCTGATCTCACGCTCCGCCGTGCCCTTCCCGATCCAACGCCTGCGCGGCCTGGGGCACGTCTTCCAGGTGTCGGCGGAACACCTGGCCTTCACCCCTGCCGAGACCCGCTCACTCACCTCGATCGTTCTCGGGTCGCACGACCTGGCGGAGGAGGTTCACGAGCTCACCGAGGGGTGGCCGGTCGCCGTACGGCTCACGCTGAGCTGGCTGAGCGGCCTGCCCTCGTCGGACCGTGCCAGGCGGATCGCCGCCACGCCCCTGTTCGACTACCTGGTCGAGGAGGTGGTGAAGGACGAGCACGAGGAGTTCCTCCGCGCCACCGCTCGGCTGCCCTGGTTCACGTACGAGCTGTGCCGGGCGATGGGGGTCGCCGTCTCCCGCGAGGAGCTCCGCGCGCTGGCCGCTCAGCACATCCTGATCATGCCCTGCGATCAAGGTTATGTGGTGTCGACCTTGGTCCGGGAGTTCATGGGCGATGTCGGCCGGACGTCGGTGGCGGCCCACTGGTACGAGTCGCAGGGGTTCGTCCGGGAGGCGCTGGCGGTCTGCGAGGATCCCGGCCATCGGGTGGCGATGATCGAAAGGTGGCACGCGTCGCTGCTCGCCGAGGGTCACGCAGCTGAGCTTGTCCGGGCTTGCGCCGCCGTGCCGGAGGGGTCGCGGACGTGTGCCGTGGATCTGGCCGAGGGTCAGGCTCGCCAGGTCCAGGGGGACTGGGCCGGCGCGTTGGAGTGCCTCGGCCGTGCCGACGCCACCGACCCTGCGGTGGCCTGGCGGATGGGGATGATCCATTACCAGCGGGGGGACTACAAGACGGCGTTGTCGACCTTTGAGCGGGCCGGCGGCTTCGACGGCTCGGCGTTCCCCCTTCCCGCCTCGCGTTCGCCCTCCTCCCGCTCCTCCGACCGGGCGATGTTGCTCGCCTGGTCCGCCAGCGCTCGCTGGCTGGTCGGCGAGAGCGCGGAGGCGACCCGGCTGGCGGAACAGGCCCTGGCGATGGCCACCCTCTGCACGGACGAACGCGCTGCCGCCTGCGCCCACACCGCGCTGGCCATGGTCACCCACGACGCCGGCGACGGGGCCGGCAGCGAACGGCACAGCGCCCTCGCCCTCGCCGCCGCGGAGAGCTCGGGAGACCTGCTGCTGTCCGCCCGCGTCCTGGCCAACCGGGCCGCGAGCCGCGTGGAGGAGGCCCGCTACGAAGAGGCCATCGCCGACTCCGACCTCTCGGTACGGCGAGCGGACCTGGTCGGAGCCCCCGTCAGCGCCGCGATCGCCCTGCACAACCGCGCCGAGGCACTCATGGGCCTGGGCAGGCTCGACGAGGCCCTGGCCGACTTCCAACGGGCACGCGACATCTTCAGCCGGGTAGGCAGCGACAAGCTCGGCCACCCCCTGGCCGGACTCGGCAAGGTCCATCTGGAGCGCGGGGAGCTGATGCACGCACGCATCAGCTTCGAGAACTCCCTGAAGCACGCCGAACAGCTCCAGAACGCCCATCTGACCCAGACAGCCCTGGCCGGGCTGGCCCGGGTCCACGCGGTCGACGATCCGGCGTCAGCCGTACGACTGGCCGAACGCGCGGTCGCGGCAGGGGGCGGCTCCAGCCGGGTGGACGCGCTGCTGGCCGCCGGCTGGGTCTGGGCGGAGGCCGGCGACCGGACCAAGGCCGGCGCCTACACCCGATCCGCCCGCGAGGCGGCTGTCGGCCGCCGCGACCGGGCCATGATGGCGGAGGCCTTGGAGCTGTCGGCCTTCACTGTGGCCGAATCCGCTGGCGAGCGAGCGGATCTGCTGGCGTCCGCAGCGGAGATCTGGGCGCAGATCGGCAGCCCGGTGGGCCTCGCGCGGAACGCCTTCGCCCGGGCGCGGCTCACCGGCTCCGGCGTTCACGAGGCGGAGCAGGAGCTCCGCCGCGTCGGCATCCGCGGGCCGCACAGCTCCGGCGCCGGCCTGGTCCGCGCGATCACGCTCCTCGACCACGGCGCTGCGCGGTTCTGCATGCTGGGCGCGGTACGGCTCAGCCGCCGCGGCAGCGCTGTCGAATGGCAGTCCCGTAAGGCGCGCGACCTGCTGACCTGGCTGGCGTGCCAGCGCGGCCGCGCTGTCGCCCGGGAAGCGGCGATGGAGATCCTCTGGCCGGGCGAGGACCCCGCGTCCTGCTCCAACCGGCTGTCGGTCGCCCTGTCCACCGTGCGCTCGGTCCTGGATCCGCAACGCAAGTTCGGCCCTGGGGAGTTCGTCCGCGCCGACAAGTACAGCATCCAGCTGGTCGGACTCCGTACCGATGTCGAGGAGTTCCTCTGCGCCGCCGCTGAGGCGCTCGCCTCCCAGGACGAGGAGCTCCTTGTCGCGGCCGAGGCTCGCTACACCGGCGATGTCTGCGAGGACTCCCCGTACGCCGAGTGGCTGGAGCCCCTTCGTGAAGAGGCCCGTGCCGTGCACCAGGCCCTGCTCCGGGAACTGGCCTCGCGCGCGGAGAAGGACGACGACCCCGACCGAGCGGTTCGCTACCTGCTCCGGCTGCTCGAACGGGACGCCTACGACGAGGCGGCCCACCTGGACCTGGTCCGAACGTTGACCGGGGCCCGCCGCCATGGTGAGGCTCGTCGACGCTACCGGCTCTACGCCGAGGCGATGAGGGAGCTCGACGTGGAACCGGCCCCGCTCAGCCTCTAGTCGAGCCAGCCCAGCCGCGCCGCGCGTACACCGGCGTGGAAGCGGCTGGTCGCCCCGAGCATCGCGGTCAGCTCGCCCACCACCCGGGTGACCGTACGGGTGGAAACGCCGAGGCTGCGGGCGATGGCGGAGTCCTTGGCCCCGGCCGCCAGCATCCGCAGGACGGCGCGCTGCTGGTCGGTGAGCGCGCCGAAGTCGGAGGAGTGGGGCACGTCGCTGAGCTCCGAGGCGGTCATCCAGCAGTAGTCGTAGATCGCCGCCAGGGATCGCACCACCGCGCCGCCCCGGATCAGCACGGCTCCGGCCTCCAGGTCGTCGGGGTCCGCCTGGATGATCGCGGTGTGCCTGTCGTAGACGAGCATCCGCGTCGGGATCACCGGAGTCCCTCGCACCTCCATGCCGGCCCGTACCCACCTCCGCGCGAAGTCCCGCAACAACGGATCACCGAAGGCGCGCTGAGCATGGAGGCTGCGCACCCGGACACCCTTGGCGATCACGAACTCGTTGCGTGCCAGCGCTTCCCCCAGCGACTCCTGGGTCCAGGCGGACACCGGGTGCATGCCCACGATCTCGTCCCTGGCCAGCTCGCTCAGCTCGTGCATCCGCCTGCTGAGCCGTCCGCGCGTGTCCTGGCGGGGGAAGAACTCGACGTGCGCGTTCTCATCCGGCCGGCCGGGCAGGGTCAGGTACCCGCCTGCCAGCGCAGCCGCCTTGACCTGCTGCTCCACCAGGCGGTCCAGCAGGCGGTGGCTTTCCTGGAGACTGCGTCCGAGCGCCGCGACGGCCTCCACGGACGTGCCGGTCTCCGTGTGCAGGAGGTGCAGCCGATCGAGCGTCTCCCGGGCCCGGGCCACCTCGGCCGCCGTCAGGTCCATGGCCGCGGCCGCTTCGGGCAGTGACTCGTTCCGCTCCCGCATGCGGGCGTAGAGCGTCCTGGCGGCTTCGTCATCGGCTGCGTACGGCACCTGTCCCCCACCTCTTCCGGCCTCTCCGAACGATGGCAGACGCCTGTCCCCCGCCCGGCACGGGGGCTTCCGGTTCGCGCCATGGCGCACTGTGGACACCGCTCCGGCATTCCATCCGGCCGCGCGCTCCACGACGATCGTGACCGAGCGACTCACGTTGTCGAAGGAGACCTCTCATGATCACTGTTGCCTACAGTCTTGTCGCGTACCAGGTCACCGGCCTCCTCCCGGACGCCTGCGACCACTGTGTGGCCGACATCAAGGCGGAGCTCATCCAGGTGCCCGGTGTCGTCGGAGTGGATGTCACACCGGCCACCTCACGGATCAGCGTCCTCACCGACGGCCCTGTCGACGAGGCGGCGATCCGTACGGCGATGGAGGCGGCGGGCTGCGGGGTGATCCCGCGGTAGGAGGGCGGGCGTGCGGAGCGCGAGAACGGCGTCGGGCTCAGGAGCCGCGGCACGGCGCTATTCGTCGGGCGCGAACCGATAGGTGGCCGGAGGAGTGAAGGAGGGGTCGGGTGTCCCATGGACGAGGGCGATCTCCATGTGCGGCTTGAACACGATGGCGGCCGGGTCGCCGCCCGTCTTCCTCCCGTTGACGTAGGCGGCCAGCACCTCGCCTCCTCCGGTCTTGAGCGCACCGATCTGGCCGGCGGTCAGAGCGACGTCCCACTCCTTGAAGAGCTGGCCCAGGGTGTAGGTGGCACCCGGCTCGTCGGTCTCGATGTGGATCACGCCGCGGGTGTCATGGGTGTGCAGCGGGGACAGGTTCCCGGTCTTCGGATCCACCCCGATACCGGCCGCCACGGGGACCGGCTTCCGATCGACGAAGACGTCGAGATGGGCGTGGTAATGCTCGGCCATGCCCTCCTCCGGCCCGAGGCTCAGACCCGCCGCTCTGACGCCGGCGGCGGGATCGGCCGGGGCCGGCCACGGAGGCGACCCGCCATCGGGGGGCCGCGTCGCGGCAACCGTGACGGCCGCCACGGAGTGACCTGCCGAGGCCGCCTGCGCGCTCCGCGGGTCCGGCGCATGGCCGTGGACCCATCCCATCAGGACGAGCGCCGCGGCGGCGGCTCCCAACCCGGGGTGCGAACAGTGACGCCGCCGCCGCGGTGGCTGGTGTGGTGAGCGCACCCATGTCCGGCTGTGCCGAACCCGGCCGGCCTGCTTCACGCTCATCAGGCGCCTCCTCGCGGTATGCCCCCGTGCACCCTCGTCACACCTAAGCTTCTTAGGCGAATCGACGAACCTCGGTGAGTCCGTGACTCCATGTCCCGTGCGTCAGCGCGTAGGGCAGCAGTCGACGCCGATCGTCGCCACCGCCGGCATGGCCGCGGCCACCAGAGGGGCCGCCATCGCCGTCCAGGCCAGGAGAGCGATGACGAGGGTGACGACCGGGTGCAGCGGTGGCGTTCGCTTCAGCAGCCGGCGGACCCGCTGCCCTGTGTCATGAGGGGTGGTCCCCAGGGCGGGCCCCGGTAGCACGTGATCGTCGGCCAGCGTGAGCAGAGCATCGGCGACGGTCAGCCGGTCGGACGCGTGGACGGCGGCGTCGTCGGCCGCCAGCTCGGCCAGTCGGTCGATCTCCCGTTCGGCCGTGGCGAACAGCGTGATGAGCGGAAAGGCCCGCCTGAGTCCCCGAGCGGTGGCGGTGAGCAGATGATGACGGCCGCGTAGGTGCGCCCGTTCGTGGGCGAGCACCGCCGCCAGCCGCCGGTCGCCGAGAGCGGACAGCGCGGAGCTGCTCAGCACGATGGAGCCGCCACGACCTGGCAGGCAGTAGGCGATGGCCGCGCGGTGATGAACGACCAGGACGTCGAGCCGGACATCGCGGCGGGCCACCATGCGCAGCACGGCCATGTGCCGGCGCCGCTCCCACCAGGCACGGCCCAGCTCCACGCCGACGCCGTACGCCACCCGCGTGATGATCGCGACGGACAGCAGCAGGGCCACCATGATGATCAGCACCCTTTGGGGGGTGGCGTACGAGTCCTGCATCATCATCACGCAGGCGTCGAGCGCGCGGGCCAGCGGGGCGCCGAGCGGGCTGGCGGGCACCACCATCGTCAGCCCGGCCAGCAGCGCCGCGCCGGGCACCGCGACCGTCAGGGAACGCCAGGCGGCCATCGCCAGCCGCGGCGCCCGCTCCACCCACGAGGCCCGCTGGAGCATCGCCGGTGCCACCGCGCCCAGCACGACCGCATAGGTCAGCAGCAGCATCGCCGTGTTCATGGCGGCGGCTCCCCCGTCCGAGCGGCCTCCAGGGCGGCGCGCAGCTCCTCGACCTCGGCCGGGTTCATCCGCTCGACGAATCGTGCGAGCGCGGCGGCACGGTCCGGGCTGGACTTCAGGGCGCTGGACATCAGACCGGCCACGTAGTCGTCCCGGCCGGCCGTGGCCCAGTAGCGGTAGCCACGCCCCTCGAGCCGGCGGTCCACCCACCCTTTGCGGTACAGGATGTCCATGACCGTCTGGACCGTGGTGAAGGCCGGCTCGCGGTCGGGGCGCAGCCGGTTCAGGACCTCGCGCACGGGCAGCGCCGCCTCGGCGGCCCACATCACGTCCATGATCGCGGCCTCCAGCTCACCGAATCCGCGCACCGCGACTCTCCTCACGACTCCAGGTCACCTTGCGCTGCGGGAACGCTTCGCATGCGATCTGACCGGCCGCGTACCGGCGGCGCGGTTCCTCCACGAGCACCGCCAGAGCACTCGCGGTCCAGGGGAGCACGGCCGCTCGGCTGCTCCCATCACGCCCCATGTCGCACATCACGGTCACCCCCGGAGACCGCACGGCACTTCCAGCGAAGCCCCTAAGGCCAATCTAACCCTCAGGTCCCCGCCTGCCCGAGTCGAAGGGAGCAACGAATCCTCCGCGCCGGCGACCGCTCTCGGCTGGCCACCTGGACCACCGCCGGCCCCCGCCACCATCGCGATGCGACCACTCATCGCCCCACGTCGCATGGCGTCCTCGCCCTCGGGCTCCTTCGCGGCTCTCCCGTGATGCGGTCCGAGGTCAGGAGGGGCACCGCGGCGGGCGCATCGGCGAAGTCGCCGGTCTCGGGGCGCTTTGTCACGAGTACCAGGGGGTTCCTATGCTCGGCGTGTGCTGGGGAGAGACGACGAGACGGATCTGCTCGAGTCGTTGCTGCGGCACGCCGCCGAGGGACGCGGCGGCGGGCTGATCCTCCTCGGAGAGCCGGGAATCGGCAAGACCACCCTGCTGTCCCACGCGGAGGAGCGGGCGGCCGGCTTCCTGGTGCTGCGCGCCGTCGGCGCCGCGCCCGAGTCCGATCTCGCGTACGCGACCCTGCACCAGTTGCTGTTCCCCGTGCTCGGCTCGGTGGACGAGCTGCCGGGCCCCCAGGCGCGGGCCCTGAACATCCTGTTCGGACGCGCGCATGGAGCACCACCCGATCCGTTCCTGGTGGCGTTGTCGACGCTGTCGTTGCTGTCGCTGCTGGCCGGCGCCCGCCCCGTGCTGTGCGTCGTCGACGACGCGCACTGGGCGGACCAGCCGACGCTGAAGACGCTGGCGTTCGTCGCCCGCCGCCTGGACGACGAGCCCGTCGCGCTGGCGCTGGCCGCGCGGGCCGACGAGGGGCACGACGCCGACCTGCCCGACGTGCGCCGCGTCCCGCTCATGGGCCTCGGCCGTGCGGCGGCCGAGGCGCTGCTCGCCGAGCGCCTGGGCGAGCGGCGGCTGACCGACAGCGAGCAGAACCACCTGCTGACCGCCACGGGCGGGAACCCCCTGGCCCTGATCGAGCTCGCCGGAAGACGTCCGCCCCCGGAGGGCACGCACGAGCCTCTCGCCATGACCGACGCGTTGCAGCGGTCGTTCCTGGCCAGGGTCCGGGCGCGGCACGCCGAGTCGCTGCCGCTGCTGCAGCTCATCGCCGCCCATGGCACGGGCGGCGTCGACACCCTGGAGAAGGCGGCCGCGACGCTGCGGGCGGACACCGGCCCGCTGCACCGCGCCGAGCTCGACGAGCTCCTGACCTACGACGGGACGCGGCTGGTGTTCCGGCACCCGCTGATCCGGTCCGCGATCTATCACAGCGCCACGCCTGACCGGCGGGCCGCCATCCATCGGGCCCTCGCCGCGGCCTTCGACAGCCTGGCCGACCAGCATCGCCGTGCCTGGCATCTCGGCCAGGCCGCCGTGGGACCCGACGAGCAGGCCGCCGAGGAGCTGGAGCGCTCGGCTGAGCAGGCCGCCCTGCGCGGTGGCCCCGCCGCGGCCATGGCCGCGTTGGCGCGGGCGGCCGAGCTCACCGCGGACGGTCCGCGGCGGGGACGGCGGCTGTGGTCCGCCGCGCACGCCGCCGCCCTGGGCGGGTTCACCGGGAAGGCGGCCGAACTGCTCGACCGGGCGGAGCGCGAGCCCCACCTCGACGAGGAGGACCGGATCCCGCTGGCCGTGATGCGCGCCATCGTGGCCGAGTTCGCCGGCTCGCCCGAGGACGCGATGGACCTCATCAGGCCGTGGATGCCCCGCGTGCTGCGCCTCGATCGGCGCCGGTTCACGCCCACCGTCGCGATGTACGCCGACCTGGGCAGCCGCGCCAACCGGCCCGGCGCATGGTCCGAGCTCGCCGGCTGGCTGGAGAACCTCGCGCTGGCGCCGGACGACCCGGAGGACGCGGTGCTGCTGCTCCTGCGCCGTGCTTGCCGGGCCCGTTCCGGCCGCGACGCGGCACCCGCCACGGCGGAGGAGGGCGCCGCGATCGGGTCGCTCACCGATCCGATCTTGATGACTCTGGCCGGAGCCCTGGCTCGCGGACTCGGCGAGCACGAGCTGAGCAGGCGCCTGTACCGCGACGCCGGCCGGCGGGCGCGTACCGACGGATCGCTGGGCGCGCTCGCCTGGAACCTGGAGTATCAGGCCGCCGACGAGATCGCGCGTGGCAGATTCGGCCTGGCCCAGGCGTATGCGGAGGAGGGCTACCAGTTCGCCAGGGAGGTGGGCCAGCCGAGTACGGCCTGCCGTAATCGGGGGCTGCTGGCCTTGTGCGCGGCCCTCCAGGGCCGTCCCGACGCCGCCGAACTCGCCGCGGACGTCCTGGCTGAGGCGAGCAGCCGCGGGCTGGCCGACGCGAGGTCCTATGCCCTGCGCGCGCTCGGCCTCATCGAGCTGGGCGCGGGCAGATATCGGGAGGCCGCGCGGCACCTGGAGGCGGTCGGCGACTGGGACACCGACACACCCCCGGACCTGGTCGTGGGAGTCGTCCCCGACCTCGTCGAAGCGCTGGTCCGCGCCGGCGAGCACGAGCGGGCGGCCACGGCCACGGCCCGCTACGTCGGGTGGGCCGGGCACGCGGTCTCGCCGGAGCCGGCCGCGCTCGCGGCCCGTTGCCGGGCGCTGATCAGCACCGACGGCACCGCCGACGACCACTACGCGCAGAGCCTGAGGGTGCACGCCGCCCTGGACGCCCCGCTGGAGCATGCCAGGACCCAGCTGCTGCTCGGCGAGCGGTTGCGGCGTGACCGGCGACGTTCGGAGGCACAGCATCACCTGCGCGGCGCGGTGGAGACCTTCCGCCGGATCGGCGCGCTCGCCTGGGCCGGCCGTGCGCTGAGCGAGCTACGCGCGACAGGGGAGTCGGTACGCACCCCCGAAGCGGGAGCGTTGAGCACGCTCACCGCGCAGGAGCTGCGCATCGCGCTGGCCGTCGGCGAAGGGTTGACCAACCGGGAGATCGCCGCCCAGCTGTTCCTCAGCCCGCGGACGGTGGACTACCACCTGCGCAAGGTCTTCCAGAAGACCGACATCACCTCGCGGGCCGAGCTCATGCGGCTGGTCCTCGCCGAGCGCCCGGCCTGACACCGCCTGACACCGTCTGAGACCACTGAGACCGACTGCGATCGGCTGAGACCGGCTGAGACCGGCGACTTCACTGATTCGGCGACCGCCGGCGCCTTCCTACCGTTGGCGACGTCATGGTCCTCGCGTCAGGACTGTCAGAACCCGCTGAAGGAGGACGTCCGTGTCGTCCGCAGAGACAATCCCGGGGGCGCGCACCGGCGCCAGAGCCTGGCTCGGGCTGGCCGTGCTGGTCCTGCCCGCCATGTTGTTGTTCATGATGCTGACCGTCTTGTTCCTGGCCATTCCCCAGATGTCCGCGGACCTGAAGCCGAGCAGCACCCAGACGTTGTGGATCATCGACATCTACGGCTTTCTCATGGCCGGGCTCCTGGTCACCATGGGCACCCTGGGCGACCGCATCGGTCACCGCCGGCTGCTGATCGCGGGCGCGGCCGTCTTCGCCGTCGTGTCGGTCGTCGCCGCCAACACCTCGGACCCCGCCCTGATGATCGTCTGGCGGGCGCTGCTGGGTATCGCCGCGGCCACCCAGATGCCCGCCACCCTGGGACTGATCTTCTCCACCTTCGCCGACCCGCGGCAGCGCGGCATCGCCGTCGGCGTCTGGTCGGGCGGCATCGCCGTCGGCACCGGGCTCGGCCCGGTGATCGGCGGCGCGCTGCTGGAGGCGTTCTCCTGGCGCGCGGCCTTCCTCGTCGCGGTGCCCGTCATGGCGGTCGTCGTGATCGGAGCTCCGCTGCTGCTGCCCAACCCCCGCAACCCGGCCGCCGGTCGCCTGGACCTGTTCAGCGTGCTGCTGTCGCTGGCGACGCTGCTGCCGATCGTCTACGGCGTCAAGGAGCTGGCCCGGCCCGACTCGCTGCCGCCCGCGCTGGCCGGCATCGCGGCGGGGCTGGCGTTCGGCGCGTGGTTCGTGCTGCGGCAGTTGCGCCTGCCCGAGCCGCTGCTGGACGTGCGGCTGTTCGCCAACCGCACGGTCGGCGGCGCGCTGGGCGTCTTCCTGCTGGCGGCCACCGCGCTCGGCGGCGTCTACCTGCTGTTCACCCAGTACCTGCAGCTCGTCGAGGGGCTCTCCCCGCTCAGGGCCGGGTTGTGGGTGCTGCCCGGGGCCGCGCTGCTGGTGGTCGTCTCCACCCTCTCCCCCGCTCTGGTACGGCGTGTCCGTCCCGGTCACCTGATCGCGGCCGGGCTGGCCGTGCAGGTGATCGGCTACCTGACGCTCACTCAGGTCGACGCCGCCGGCGGGCTTCCGCTGCTGGTCGCGGGCTTCGTCGTGCTGTATCCGGCTGTCGCGCCGTCCATGGCCCTGACCACGAACCTGGTGGTCGCCTCCGTGCCGCCGCAGAAGGCGGGGGCGGCCTCCGGGCTGGCCACCACCTGCAGCGACCTGGGCATCTCGCTCGGCATCGCGATCATCGGCAGCATCGCCGCCGCCGTCTACCGCGCCCAGGTCGCCACCACGATCCCGACCGGCCTGCCGCCCGGGGCCTCCGCGGCCGGCCGCGAGAGCCTGGACGGCGCGGTCTCGGCCGCGCGGAGCCTGCCGGCCGAAGCCGCCACGGCGCTGCTCACCCCGGCCCGCGACGCCTTCACCAGCGGGCTCAACACCGCCGCCGTGATCGCCGCGGCCATCGCAGCCGGCGCGGCGATCCTGGCGATCGCCAAGCTCCGCCACATCCCCGCGACCGGCCCCGCCGCCGAGGCCGAGCAGTCGTGACGCATCCATTCGCGAAAGAAGTCCCCTGTTGACCACGGACCCGAACACCGTCCTCACCGCCTGCAGCACCGAGCAGCTCCTCCAGCGGCGCAGCGTCAAGTGGCGGGAGTTCCCGCCGGACGTCCTGCCCCTGCGCATCGCCGAGATGGACACCCCGCTCGCCGAGCCCATCTCCTCGGCGCTGATCGCCGCCGTCGGACGCGGCGACACCGGTTACGCGCTCGCCGGCCGGCTCCCCGAGGCCTTCGCCGGCTTCGCCGCACGACACTACGGCTGGAACCCCGAGCCGTCCGCCGCGCGCCTGGTCCCGGACGTCATGTCCGGCATCGTGGAGATCCTGCGGATCATCTCCGAGCCCGGCGACCGCGTGGTCGTCAACACCCCCGGATACCCGCCGTTCTTCTACTGGATCGAGCGCATCGGCCGCCAGGTGGTCCCCAGCCCGCTGGCCGCCGGGCCGGACGGGCCGCGCCTGGACCTGGACCGGCTGGAGCGCGACTTCGCCGCCGGCGCGCGGGCGTACCTGCTCTGCAACCCGCACAACCCCACCGGCCTGGTCCTCACCCGCGAGGAGCTGGCGCAGGTGGCCGCGCTGGCCGACCGCCACGACGTGCGGGTCGTCGTGGACGAGATCCTCGCCCCTCTCACCTACCCCGGCCACCGGCACGTCCCGTTCCCGTCCCTGGACAGCCCGGCCGCGGCCCGCTCCGTCGCCCTCGTCTCGGCCTCCAAGGCCTGGAACATCGCCGGGCTCAAGGCCGCGCTCGCGGTGCCCGGGCCGGACGCCCGCGCCGAGGTGGCGGCGATCCACGAGGAGGTCAGCGAGGGCGCCGGCCTGTTCGGCGTGCTCGCCTCCGAGGCGGCCTTCACCCATGGTCGCCCCTGGCTCCAGGAGGTGATCGCCGGCCTGGACGAGAACCGCCGCAGCCTGGCCGCCCAGCTCGCCGACCGCCTGCCCGGCATCGCTTATCACCTGCCCCAGGCGGGCTACGTGGCCTGGCTCGACTGCCGCGCGCTCGGCTGGGGCGCCGACCCCGCTCAGATCTTCCTGCGTCACGGCAGGGTCGGCCTGTCGTCCGGCACCAGGTTCGGGCCGCCCGGGCAGGGGTTCGTCCGCCTCAACTTCGCCACCGCGCCGGACCGGCTCACCGAGGCCGTTCACCGCATGGCCATCGCCCGCGATCGGGTGGGTGACCATCCCCGTTCACGTGACCTCTGACTGAGGAAGGCGGACGGCCGACCCGGATCGCCCTAGTCGTGTCCGGCCAGGTCGACAAAGGCCCGGCCCTGCGGGGAGAGGCGATCGCGGCGCCAGACCAGCGCCAGTCGCCGGCTCGGGGCGGGCGGCCGCAGGGGGACGGCGACCACGTGCGGGTGGGCCCGCTCTGCGGCCGACCGGGGCATGAGGGCCACTCCGAAACCGTGCCGGACCAGATCGACCAGCACGGTGAGCTCGTCGCTCTCGGCCCTGACCTCGGGGAGGAAGCCTTCCTCGGCACAGGCGGCCTCGAGTGCGGCGCGCAGCCCGGTGCCCCAGGTGAGGGTGAC
This sequence comes from Nonomuraea rhodomycinica, assembly GCF_013363995.1. GTDB lineage: Bacteria > Actinomycetota > Actinomycetes > Streptosporangiales > Streptosporangiaceae > Nonomuraea > Nonomuraea rhodomycinica. The sequence goes on from NZ_JABWGO010000001.1 coordinate 1,123,800, forward strand.
CATCGGCTCGCCACGCAGGTCGGACAGGCTCATTGATGCCTGCGCGGCGAGCGGATGCCCGGGGGCGACCACGATCACGAGTGGCTCCTCGGCGACGTCGCGGGTCGCCAGGCCGGCCGGCAGACGCTGTCCGGCCGGTCCTGCGGGAAGGCGGGTGCCGAGAACACCGATGACGGCCGCGTCCAAGGCGCCCGCCACCACCTGCGCCGTCAGCTCCTCCGGAGCGCCGGTGCGCAGGGTGAGCCGGACGCCGGGATGACGGCGCCGGAAGCATGCGAGGTGATCCAGCAGCGACGACGGCGGCGAAGAAACGGTCCCCACCATGAGCTGCCCGGCCAGGACGCCGTGCAGCGCGGTGACCGCGTCCCGTCCAGAGGCTGCCGCATCGACGGCCGCACGGGCGTGCGGAAGGAAGGCCTCCCCCGCCGGGGTCAGCCGGATCCGGCGCCCGGACCGGTCGAAGAGCCGCTCTCCGAGCTCGCGTTCGAGTTGCGCGATCTGCTGGCTGATCGCGGGCTGGGCGACGTGGACGCGAGCGGCGGCGCGGGTGAAGCTGCCCTCTTCCACGATGGCCAGCAGATAGTGCAACTGACGCAGTTCCATAAGGCTCCCTTATGAGAGGGCAGAGGAACCATATCTTGGACTTGTGCGACGGAGAACGGCAGGGTGTAGCCACACCCAACCGTCCCGATCCGTCCAGGGAGGCGGCCGATGTCCCGTCATCACCAGGCCCTGATGGTGTGGGTCGCAGTCTTGCCGACCCTCACCGTCGTACAGCTCGCCCTCAGCGGCCTCTTGGAGGCGGTCCCGCCGCTCCTGCGCCCCCCGGTCGTCGCCACCGTGGTGGTGCCCATCGTCGTCTACGTGCTGCTGCCGCTGCTGCAGCGGGTGCGCAGCCGGGTGACCAAGCGCTGAACCGCCGCGCGCCCCCCTCGATATCCACCCCCTCAAGGGGTAGGGACAGCTAGAGCCAGGCGTGTGGGGGGACCGTTCATGAGCGACCACACCCGGGGGCACCATGACCGAGGAAAGGAACGCAGCACCGCGATCCTGGACGTCAGCGGGCTGCAGTGGGCCTCCGAGCAGAACGTCGTCGCCGCCCGGCTGGGCCGCCGCCCCGGTGTGCTGCGCGTGGAGGCCAACCCCGTCGCCCAGACGGCGACGGTGAGCTTCGACCCGCGCCGGACCTCTCTCGCCGAGTTGCGCGCATGGGTGATCGAGTGCGGGTATCACTGCGCCGGGCAGTCGGTCCCCTCCCACATCTGCGATCCGATGGCCGAGCCCGACCCGCCGGGCACGGCTCCGGCGGAGGCTCCGCACGCCGGTCACCCGGCTCACACGGAAGAGGAGGCCTCCCCCCACGACCGGATGGGGCACGGCGGGCATGCCGGCATGTCGATGGCCTCCATGGTGGCCGACATGCGGAACCGCTTCCTGGTCGCCGCGCTCTTCTCCATCCCGATCGTGCTGTGGTCGCCGATCGGCACCGAGGTGTTCGGGCTGGACCTGCCCGTCCCGTTCGGGCTTCGCCAAGACGTGTGGGCGCTGCTGCTCAGCCTGCCCGTGATCTTCTACTCGTGCTGGATCTTCTTCGACGGAGCGGTACGGGCGCTTCGGGCACGGACCCTGGACATGATGGTGCTGGTGGCCGTCGCGGTCGGCGCGGGCTGGCTGTACTCGCTCATCGTGACCCTCACCGGGGGCGGCGAGGTGTTCTACGAGGCCGCGACCGTGCTCGCCGCTTTCGTGCTGCTCGGCCACTGGTTCGAGATGCGGGCACGGGGTGGCGCCAACGACGCCATCCGCGCCCTGCTCGACCTGGCGCCCCCGAAGGCGACCGTCATGCGCGGCGGCCAGGCCGTCGAGGTGCCGACGGCCGAGGTGACGGTCGGCGACCTGCTCCTGGTACGCCCCGGCGCGAAGATCCCGGTCGACGGAACGGTCGAGGAGGGCCAGAGCGAGGTCGACGAGTCGATGGTCACCGGTGAGAGCCTGCCGGTGCACAAGGAGGCCGGCTCGGCGGTCGTCGGCGCGACCATCAACCGCAACGGCACCCTGCGGGTACGTGCCACCAAGGTCGGGGCGGACACCGCGCTGGCACAGATCGTCAAGCTGGTCCAGCAGGCTCAGAACTCCAAGGCGCCGGGACAGCGGCTGGCCGATCGGGCGGCGTTCTGGCTGGTGCTGGTCGCCTTGGCCGGGGGCGCTCTCACGTTCGCGGTCTGGCTGCTGCCGGCCGGTCAGCCGTTCGGCGTCGCGATCCTGTTCGCCATCACGGTCGTGGTCATCACCTGCCCGGACGCGCTGGGCCTGGCGACCCCCACGGCGATCATGGTCGGCACCGGCCTCGGAGCCAGGCGCGGGGTGCTGTTCAAGAACGCGATGGCGCTGGAGACCTCCGCCCGCGTCCAGGTCGTGGTCATGGACAAGACCGGCACCTTGACCAAGGGCGAGCCGGAGGTCACCGACGTCGTCGTCGGCGACACCGTGACGCAGGAGGAGCTGCTGCGCCTGGTCGCGGCCGTGGAGCGGGAGTCGGAGCATCCGCTGGCCGAGGCGATCGTCCGGCACGCCGGCGATCTGGGCCTGGAGCCGAGGAGAGCCGAGCGATTCGAGAACGTCCCGGGCCATGGCGCCGTCGCGGAGGTCGGCGGCCGGAAGGTGGCGGTCGGCAACCGCCGGCTGATGGAGCGCGAGGGTGTGCCGCTCGGGAAGCTGGCGGGCAGGAGGCAGGAGCTGGCGGAGGGCGGCCGTACGGCCGTCATGGTCGCCGTCGACGGCACGGCGGCCGGGGTCGTCGGCATCGCCGACGCGGCCCGCGAAACCTCACCGGCGGCGGTGGCCGCTCTGCACGAGCTCGGCGTCGAGGTGGTCATGCTCACGGGGGACAATGCCGCCACCGCCGAACGGATCGCCCGGCAGCTCGGCATCGACACCGTGATCGCCGAGGTGCTGCCGGGAGACAAGGCGGCCAAGGTGGCCGAGCTTCAGGGGGGCGGGCGCAAGGTCGCCATGGTGGGAGACGGCGTCAACGACGCGCCGGCTCTGGCCCGGGCCGATCTGGGCATCGCCATCGGGGCCGGCACCGACGTGGCCATCGAGACGGCCGACGTGGTGCTGATGCGGTCGGATCCGCTGGACGTCCCCACGGCGCTCCGGATCGGCCGGGGCACCCTGCGCAAGATGCGGCAGAACCTCGGCTGGGCGATCGGCTACAACGCGCTCGCGCTGCCCGTCGCCGCCGGAGTGTTCCAGCCGGCGTTCGGGCTCGTCCTCCGGCCGGAGATCGCCGCGCTGTCGATGTCCGGCTCCAGCCTCATCGTCGCCGTCAACGCCTTGGCGCTCAAACGACTGCGTCTGCCCGGCGCGCACGTCCGCTGAGACATCGGGCCGGTCCGGCGCGGTCAGGAACGGACGAGTCTGGCGATGGCGTCGGTGGCTTCCTTGACCTTCGCCTGAGCCTCCGGGCCGCCCTTCAGCGTCGCCTCAGCGACGCAGTGGGCCAGGTGCTCTTCGAGCAGCGACAGGGAGAACGACCGCAGCGCGCTGGTGGCCGCCGACACCTGGGTCAGGATGTCGATGCAGTACTTGTCCTCGTCCACCATGCGCTGAAGGCCGCGGATCTGGCCTTCGACGCGGCGCAGTCGCACCGCGCTGTCGTGCTTGATGGTGGCATGTCCGGGCATGTCGTTCCTCCCTCGGGCTCCTCACCCAGAAAACACTATACCCCCCTACCGTATTGCGACGACGGCGCTCGTCATCCGCCTTGACATATACCCCTGGGTGGTATTTATTACCGGTCACCGCGATACCCCTCATAGGTATCGAGGAACCAGTTGGGCTATACCCTACCCCCGTAGGGCTCATCGTGGAGAGTACTCATGTCCGCACCATCCCCCAGGCGATGGACCGCCCTCGCCCTGATCGCCGCCGCGCAGTTCATCGTCATCATGGACACGTCGATCATCGGCGTGGCCCTCCCCCGCATCCAGGAGGACCTGGGCTTCACCCAGGAGAGCCTGTCCTGGGTGTTCAACGCCTACGTCGTCGCCTTCGGTGGGCTGCTGCTGCTGGGTGGCCGCCTGTCCGACCTGTTCGGCGCCCGTCGCCTGTTCGGGGCGGGCTGGCTGATCCTGCTGGTCGGCTCGCTCGTCGCCGGCGTCGCGCCCGAGGTGTGGGTCGAGCTGACCGGCCGCGCCGTGCAAGGAGTGGGCGCCGCCCTGATCGCTCCCTCCGCGCTCACCTTGCTGATGATGCTGTTCGGCCACGACCCCAAGGAACTGACCAAGGCCCTGGCGTTGTACGGTGCCGCCGCACCGGCGGGCGGCACGGCCGGGGTGTTCCTCGGCGGCGTCATCACCGAGTACCTGAGCTGGCCGTGGGTGTTCTACATCAACATCCCCATCGCGCTGGTCGCGCTGCTGGCCACCGGCCCGCTCATGCCCGCCGCCCAGGCCCGGCGCGGCTCCGTCGACGTCGCCGGCGCCCTCACCGTCACCCTCGGCCTCGGCGCCGCCGTCTACGCCGTCGTCCGCGCGCCGGAGATCGGCTGGGGCTCCGCGCAGACCTGGCTCGTGCTCGCCGCCGCCGTGGTGCTGCTGGGCGCGTTCGTCACCGTCCAGGCCCGCCGCCGCGAGCCGCTGATGCGGCTGTCCATCTTCCGCACCCCGAACCTCGCCGCCGCCAACGTCACCCAGCTGCTGCTCGGCGGGGCCTGGATCCCGATGTGGTTCTTCCTCAACCTCTACCTGCAGCAGGTCCTCGGCTACAGCGCCTTCCCCAGCGGCGCCGCCCTGCTCCCGATGACCGTCCTCATCATGATCGGCATGATCGTCCTGGCGCCTCGCGCCATCAACCGGTTCGGCCCCAAGACCACGACCGTCATCGGCCTGGCCCTGCTGGCCGCCGGCATGGGATGGCTGTCACTGATCAGCCCGGACGGCAGCTTCGCCGCCGACGTGCTGCCCGCCAGCCTGGTGGCCGCCCTCGGCATGTCGCTCGCCTTCATCCCCTCCCTCGGCACCGCCATCTCCTCCGCGCCGCCGCAGGAGGGCGGCCTGGCCTCCGGCATCGTCAACACCAGCTACCAGGTCGGCTCCGCGCTCGGCCTGGCCGCGATGACCGCCGTGGCCGCCGCCAACGGCGCCGCCCAGCTCGGCGACCTCCCGGCCATGACCAGCGGCTTCTCCGCCGCGTTCGTCGGAGCCGCCGGCGTCGCCCTGGTGGGTGCGCTCCTGGCCGCGGCGACCCTGCGCTCGCCCGCGCCCGCCGACGAGGTCGCCGCCTCCCGCGACTGACGCTCCGCGCGTGAAAGGAAGGACCTCATGTCCACGCCCGCCGGCCGCTGGAGAGCCTGGCAGCCCGCATCGAGGGCCGGCCCTTGGCTCCCGCGGGCGGCACGGAGTGCGGGCGGCGCTGACCGGCAGCACGTCCACCCGCGTCACGCACTCCACCGACCGGCCCACGCCGGTCGTCCCGTCCGCACCACTCGCGGCTGCCCGCCGCGCCGATCGCTGAGGCGGCGTGCCCCCGGCTCCGGTACTCCCGCGGAGCGGGGGGCACGCCGCTGAACGTCGAGTCGCCCCTGCCCCTCGGTGACCGGTGCACCACGACCCTGGGGCTGGGGCGCCGGGTCGGTCCTCGCCCACCACGGCCAGGTCGTCGCCTGTCTCCACCGCCCGGGAACGATCGTCCAGCCGTCGCGTCAGGTAGGCCGCATGAGACAACGTCACCGCTGGGCTTTGGGAAGCTTGTCGGGATTGGTGATCGAGTAGATGCTCGCGATCCGGTCGCCGTCCGGGGCGAGGTCGACGATGACCACGGCCATCGGGCTGTCTCCGGAGAAGACCAGCGCGCACGGGTCGCCGGCGACGCGCCGGTAGCGGATGTGCAGCCCACCGGCCGGCAGCGTCGCGGCGACCGACATGAACAGCGCGGCCACCTGGTCGCGGCCGTGCACGGGGCGCAGGCTGGTGGCGGGACCCTTGCCGCCGCCGTCGGTCCACAGGGTCACGTCGGGGGCGAGCAGTTCCAGCAGGGCGCGCAGGTCGCCGCCGAGGGCCGCCGCGGCGAACCGTTCGGTGACCTGGGAGTGCACGTCGGGCGCGGCCCGATGCCGGGGGCGGCGGGCCTGGACGTGGCGGCGGGCGCGGGCGGCGAGCTGCCGGACGGCCGCCGGGGAACGGCCGAGGATGTCGGCGGTCTCCGGGTGACCGAAGCCGAACACCTCGTGCAGCAAGAACACCGCCCGTTCCAGCGGCGACAGCGTCTCCAGCACCACCAGCATCGCCATGGACAGCGATTCGGCGCGTTCGGCGGCGTCGGCGACGTCCTCCTGAGGGGTGACCAGCGGTTCGGGCAGCCAGGGGCCGACGTAGGTCTCCTGCCGGCGGACGACTTCCGCGCGGCGGGCGAGCGCCTGATTCATGGCGATCCGCACCAGGTAGGCCCGGGGGTTCTCGACCGGTGCGGCGTCCGGCGTCCGGTGCCGGGCGGACCAGGCCAGCCAGACCTCCTGCAGCGCGTCCTCGGTGTCGGCCAGGCTGCCGAGCATGTTGTAGACCACCGAGAACAGGAGTTCGCGATGGCCGAGGAACTGCTCGGTGACGGCTTCGTCGGTCGGGTGCTGTGGAGCCGGTGTCATGGTGTCCCCTCTTCATCTCTCGTACCGAAGAGTTCCCTGACCCCGCGAGTGTGACATGGACGCCCCCCATGTGATCCAGGACACGATCTGCCGCGGCGATGTCACACTCGGCGGCCGGCATCCCTCTCTGGTGGCGTCCGAAATGACGATCCACAGGAGATGTTCGATGCGTACTTTGATCCGTAACGCCAACGTGTTCGACGGCGAGCGCACCATCGCGCCGGCCGACGTGGTGCTGGAGGACGACCGGATCGCCTCGTTCGGCGCCGACGCCGGCGCCGGCCTTCAGGCCGACGTCGAGGTCGACGGGACCGGCAGGACGCTGCTTCCGGGGCTGATCGACGCACACACGCACGTCTTCGACGGCAGCCTGGCCGAAGCCCTGCGGTACGGGGTCACCACCGAGCTCGACATGTTCTGCCTTCCGCAGACGCTGCCGCGGCAGCGGCGACTGGCCGCCGAGAACGACGACGTCGCCGACTTCCGCAGCGCGGGCACCCTGGCCACCGCGCCCGGCGGACACCCCACGCAACTCCTCGCGGCCCTGGCCGGCACCGTCCTGGACGGCCTCGACGCGACGGCGATCGATTTCGTCGCCGATCCGGCGCAGGCGCCGGCCTTCGTGGCAGCCAGGCTGGCCGAAGGAGCCGACTACCTCAAGATCGTCATCGACGACGGCGCGGTGCACGGCGCCGACCTTCCCGTGATGACGCCGAAGATCGCCGCCGCCCTCACCACGGCCGCGCACAAGGCGGGGCTGCAGGTGATCGCCCACGCGATCACCGCCGCCGAAGCGGCGATCGCGCTCGATGCCGGCGTGGACGGCCTGGCCCACGTGTGGACCGACCTGGCGCCGGACGACCCCGCCTCGCGGCTGCTGGCCGAAAGGGTTCGCGCCCAGGGGGTCTTCGTGGTCACCACGCTCGCCTACTTCGAGGCGATCACCGCCCAGCACGTCCAGACCGCCGACTGCGCTCGGCCCGGCAGCTCCGCCAACGCCGCCGGCGCGGTGCGCGCCCTGCGGCACGCCGGCGCACCGCTGCTCGCCGGAACCGACGCCACTCCGTTCGCACCCGCCCACGGCGCCGGCATGCACCAGGAACTGCGCCTCCTCACCGAGGCCGGGCTCAGCCCGCAAGAAGCGCTCGCCGCGGCGACCAGCCTTCCCGCACACCACTTCGGCCTGTCCGACCGCGGCCGCATCGCCGCCGGTCTCCGCGCCGACCTGATTCTGGTCGAAGGTGATCCCACACAGGACATCGCCACCATCGCCGCCATCACCGAGGTCTGGCGGCGCGGCGTCAGGCAGTCCCGCTGACCACCTCCCGTACCCGTCCTGGAGTGACCTTCATGTTTGACTGGCACACCCGTGATCCACTACGGCTGATGCGCGTCACCACAGTTCTGCAATCGGCCGCCCTCCTCGCGCAGGCGGTGACGGCCGGTCTGCTGCTGGCCTCGGTGCCCGCCGGCCGGACGGCGCACGGCGTCCTGGCTGGAGTCGTCATCCTCGCCGTGCTGCTCAACCTCCTGGCCGCCGTCCTGGCCTGGCGGCCAGGCGGCGAATCCGCGCGGTTCATCCTCAGAAGTCTGCCCATGCTGGTGTTCGCCCTGGTGCAGACCGCCCTCGGCTACGCCCACGTGCGAGAGCTGCACGTGCCCATCGGCGTCCTGATGTTCGCCGCGAGCGTCCTGTTGCTGACGCAGGTGAGATCCGCGAAACCGGCGCGCCCCGCCGTCGGCTCCGGAGCCGTGTCGTGAACCTCACCCGGAGGCATGTGCTGCGGCTGCTCGGGGCGTCCGCCGTGGCGGTGCCGGCCACAGGACTGCTGGTGGCCGCCGGACGCGACCGGGTCGACACCGTCGGCCGGGTCGCCTTCACCAACCGGCTCCAGGCGCCACCGCTCGCCCCGTCGCGGCTGGACCCCACCGGGCGCCGGGTGTTCGACCTGGGAATCCGGGCGGGACGGCGTGAGTTCGTGCCCGGCCGTCCGTCACCCACCTGGGGCGTCAACGGCGACTACCTCGGCCCCACGCTGCGGGCACGGCGCGGTGAACGCGTGCTCGTCAACGTCGCCAACGGGGTGGACGAGACGACCACCCTGCACTGGCACGGCATGCACCTGCCGCCGGAGATGGACGGCGGCCCCTACCAACCGATCGCACCCGGTGCCACCTGGTCCCCCACCTGGACGATCGACCAGCCCGCCGCGTCCCTGTGGTACCACCCGCACCCCCACGGACGGACCGCCCGGCACCTCTACCGAGGACTGGCGGGCATGTTCCTGATCGACGACGACACCGTTCCCGGTCTGCCGCACCGGTACGGGATCGATGACGTCCCGCTCATCGTGCAGGACCGGCGACTGGACGGCGGAAAGCTGAATCCGGACGAGCCGATGTCCGGCACCACCGGCTTCCTCGGCGATCGTCTGCTGGTCAACGGGGTCCTCGACCCCTACCTGGTGGTCACCACGACGAGGATCCGGCTGCGGCTGCTCAACGGCTCCAACGCACGCGTGTACAACTTCTCCTTCGCCGACGGACGCTCGTTCGCCCAGATCGCCTCCGACGGGGGCCTGCTGAGCGCTCCGCACGTCACCCACCACGTCCAGCTCGCCCCCGGCGAACGCGCCGAGATCGTGGTCACCCTCACACCGGGTGAGCGGATCGTGCTGCGCAGCGCCTCCCCGGCCCGCGGGGCGGGCCTCGTCCAAGGCGACGGCGGCGACGACCGCTTCGACGTCCTGGAGCTGCGCGCGGCGCCGAACCTGACCAGCTCGCCCGAACTGCCCGACCGCCTGGCGACCATACCGCCGCTGCCGGCGCACACGGCCGTCCGCACCCGGACCTTCGAACTCGCCGAACACCACATCAACGGCAGGAAGATGGATCTCCGCCGGATCGACGCGCAGGTCGGCAAGGACACCACCGAGATCTGGGAGGTGCGCAGCGGCGACGGCACCCTGCACACCTTCCACGTGCACGACGTGCAGTTCCAGGTCCTGGCGGTCGACGACCGAAGGCCGCCTCCGGAACTGTCGGGCTGGAAGGACACCGTCCTGCTCCCGCCGGGGTCGCGGATGCGGCTCATCATGCGCTTCGCCGACTACGCCGACCCCCACCGGCCCTACATGTTCCACTGCCACATGCTGTACCACGAGGACGAGGGAATGATGGGCCAGTTCCTCGTCCTCGCCCCAGGTCAGGCCGCCGCACCGGCGCCCCTCCCTGGCGAACACCCGTCACATCACTGAGTGGGTGATGGAGGGTGTCTCCGGACCCACTCTTGCGAAGTTGATCCGGTAGTTGCACCCCGCGGACCGCCTTCCCCCGGGAAGGCGGTCCTGCCACTTCCTCGGCCGGCCGGCCGACCACGCCTGCGGCGATCCGGACGCTCCCGCCCAGCACCCCGTCAAGCCGAGTGCGCGGGCGCGATCAAGTGCAATTTCACCAGCGTCATGCCGCACAGCCACACCGGTCCAAGCGCCGGCATGTGTGACGTATCCCACCGCCATCCCTGGGCTCGCCACCATCCCCGCCTTCGATTGGGACAGCTCCAAAAGAGCGTCGCGGACTTTCCCAAAACTTTACGAATCGGACAGATCGGACGTTAACGGTATGGTCTCGACCCTTGACCTGCTCCCGAAGGCATATGTGAAATATCACACATCACCCACTCGAGGAGAGTTTCATGCGTAAGACGCACATCCTCTCCCTGGCCGCGACCGCGATGATGCTGGCGGGTTGTGGACAGGGTCTCCTTGGCAATGGGGGCGGCGCCCAGGACGAGGCCAAGGGCCCCATCCGCCTTGGCATGCTCGTCCCGCAGTCAGGCAGCGAGGCCGCGATCGGCCCCTACATGACGAACGCGGCCCAGCTGGCCATCGACGAGATCAACGCCAAGGGCGGCGTCCTCGGCAGGCAGCTCCAGCTCAAGGCCGCTGACGACGCCTGCGACGCCCAGACGGCCGTCGCGGCCGCGAACAAGGTGGTCACCGAGGGCGTCGAGGTGTCCATCGGCGGATACTGCTCCGGCGCCACGCTGCCCACGCTGCCGGTGTTCGGCAAGGCGAACATTCCGATGATCATCCCTGCGGCCAACTCGCAGGAACTGGTCGACCAGAAGCTGAAGCACGTCTTCCTGATCAACGGCACCGGCACCCAGCAGGCCGAGGCGGCCAGCAAGTGGATCGCCAAGCAGGGCGCCACCAGGGTCGCGCTCATGCACGACAACACCAGCTACTCCAAGGACATCGCGGTCCGCACCCAGCCGATGCTGGGCGACAAGGCCGTCATCACCGAGGCCGTCACCCCCAAGGAGAGCGACTACAGCGCCAACATCCACAACGTCCTGCAGAAGAAGCCCGACTTCGTCTACTGGACGGGCTACTTCCAGGAGGGCGGCCTGATCATCAGGCAGCTGCGCCAGGCAGGGTTCAAGGGCTCGATCATGGTCGGCGACGGCTCGGTCTCCGCCAAGCTCGGTGAGATCGCCGGGCCCGAGGTCGACGGCGTCTTCGCCACCATGACGCCGATCCCCGACACGCTGCCCGACGCCAAGGGCTGGATCGACTCCTACACCAAGAAGTTCGGCTCGGCTCCCGGCCCGTACTCCAACCAGGCCTACGATGCCGTGCGGCTCGCGGCCGAGGCGATCACCAAGGCGGGCTCCACCGACGGCGCCAAGGTCATCTCGGCGCTGGAGGGGATCAACGGCTTCGCGATGTTCTCCGGCCCGTTGAAGTTCACCCCCGAGCACACGCTTTCCGCCGGAGGCTTCCAGATCCTGGTGTGGAAGGACGGCAAGTTCGCCCTGCAGGACGCCCTGTCATGACCCAGCTCGTCTGGAACGGCCTGTTCGTCGGCTCGTTCTACGCTCTGGTGGCGCTGGGCTACAGCATGGTCTACGGCATCATCAAGCTGCTCAACTTCGCTCATGGCGATCTCTACATGCTCGGCGCCTTCAGCGGCTTCGCCGTTCTGTCGGCGCTGGGCGGGGTCGCCACCGCGATGACGCTGCCCGTGCTGCTGGCCGTCCTGCTGATGACCATGGTGAGCACCGGCCTGGCGGGCGTGGTCCTGGAGCGGGTGGCCTACCGCCCGCTGCGCGGCGCGCCCCGCCTGTCGCTGCTCATCACGGCCGTCGGCGCGTCCTTCGCCATCGAGTACGGCATGCGCATCGTCGCCGGCCCGGACCCCCAGGTCTACCCCGTACGGCTCAGCGGCACCGCGATCGAGGTGTTCGGCGCCTGGTTCACCCTGCAGCAGCTCGTGCTCATCGGCGTCGCCGTCGTCCTCATGGTCGGTCTCAACCTCCTGGTCACCAGGACCCGCGAGGGCAGGGCCATGCGCGCGATCGCCCTGGACCCGCGCACCAGCTCGCTGATGGGCATCGACGTCAACGCCGTCATCTCCAGGACCTTCTTCATCGGCTCCGCGCTGGCCGGCGCCGCGGGCGTGATGGCCGGCGCCTACTACGGGAAGATCGACTTCCTGATGGGCTTCCTCATCGGGCTGAAGGCCTTCACCGCGGCGGTCATCGGCGGCATCGGCAACATCTCCGGCACCATGCTCGGCGGCCTTGTGCTCGGCCTGCTGGAGTCGTTCGGCACCTACTGGCTCGGCGGCGAGTGGCGGGACGTGTTCGCCTTCGGCGTGCTGATCCTCTTCCTGACCGTGAGACCGACGGGTCTGCTCGGCGAGCGCGTGACGGAGCGGGTGTGAACGAGACCAAAGCCCCCGAAGCCCCTCGCAAGCTCGGCGCCAAAGCTCCTCGGACCCGGCTGTCCAAGCTGTTCGACAACCGCTGGGCCGGCCTGGCGGGACTGCTGATCGCGCTGCTCGCACCGTTCGTGAACGCCAGCAACTACGCACTGTCCATCATGACCAGCGCGGCGATCTTCGCGATGCTCGCCTCGGGCCTGAACATCGTGGTCGGCTACACCGGCCTGCTCGACCTGGGCTACGCGGCCTTCTTCGCGGTCGGCGCCTACACCAGCGGCGTCCTGGCGACCCGCTTCGATCTGCCGCTGCTGGTCACCGTGCCCGCCGTCATCGTGGTCACGGTCATCGCCGGGATCATCATCGGTGCGCCGACACTGCGGCTGCGCAGCGACTACCTGGCCATCGTGACGCTGGGCTTCGGCGAGATCATCCGCATCACCGCCAACAACCTGCCCGTCACGGGCGGCCCCTCCGGCATCTACGGCATCCCGAGCCTGACCGACAGCCCGGTGACCTTCTACTACGTCACCGTGGTGATCGTCGCGGTCGCGATCATCGGCGCCTCGCGCCTGGGCCGGTCGCGACTGGGCAGGGCGATGCGCTTCGTGCGCGAGGACGAGGACGCCGCCGAGGCGACAGGCGTGCACACCTACCGGGTCAAGCTGGCCGCCTACATCGCGGGCGCGGTCTGGGGCGGCCTCGCGGGCGTGCTGTTCGCCGGCCACCTGTCGGCGATCTCGCCCAACAGCTTCACCTTCCTGCAGTCGGCCCTCGTCCTGATGGCCGTGGTCCTCGGCGGCATGGGCTCGGTGCCCGGCGTCGTGCTCGGCGCGATCGTCATCAGCCTGCTGCCCGAACTGCTGCGCGGCGTGGCCGACTACCGGTACTTCGTCTTCGGCGTGCTGCTGATCATCGTGATGCTCGTCCGGCCGCAGGGGCTGTGGCCCGCTCGATCGAAGGAGGCCCTCAAGTGACGCTCCTGGAGGTGAGCGAGCTCCGCCTGGCCTTCGGCGGGCTGGTGGCCATCGACGGCCTCAGCTTCTCGGTGGGCGAGGCTGAGATCGTCTCGGTCATCGGCCCGAACGGCGCGGGCAAGACCTCCGCCTTCAACTGCGTGACCGGCTTCTACCGGCCCACGGGCGGCACCATCGCCTTCGACGGTCAGTCGCTGCTCGGCAAGCGGCCCTCGGCCGTGGCGGCGGCCGGCATCAGCCGGACGTTCCAGAACCTGCGGCTCTTCGGCGAGCTGTCCGTGCTGGACAACGTCCGCGCGGGCAGCCACCTGCGGCTGAAGCAGAGCGTCTTCGACGCGCTCCTGCACACCCCGCGCTACCGCCGCACCGAGCGCGCATGCACCGCCGAGGCCAACCACTGGCTGGACTTCGTCGGCCTGCGCGGCGACCGCTACTCCGAGGCCCGCAACCTGCCGTACGGTGAGCAGCGCCGCGTGGAGATCGCCCGCGCGCTGGCCCGCGAGCCGCGCCTGCTCCTGCTCGACGAGCCCGCCGCGGGGCTCAACCACGCGGAGAAGACCGAGATGCTCGACCTGATCAGGCGCATCCGCGACCTCGGCATCGCGATCGTGCTGATCGAGCATGACATGGGGCTGGTCATGCAGGTCTCCGAACGCATCGTGGTCCTCAACTTCGGCAAGGAGATCGCCGACGGCCGCCCCGAAGAGGTGCGCCGCGACCCCGCCGTCATCGAGGCCTACCTGGGGAGCGATACCCATGCTTGAGATCAGTGACCTCGACGTCCACTACGACGGCGTGCACGCGCTGCGCGGCCTGTCGCTGACCATCGCCGCCCACGAGATCGTCGCTCTGCTCGGCAACAACGGCGCGGGCAAGACGACGACGCTGTCGGCGATCTCGGGCCTGGTACGGCCCAGCGGCGGCAAGGTCGTCTTCGAGGACAAGGACATCACCGGCCTCGCCGCGCACAAGATCACCAGCTGCGGGCTCGTCCACTGCCCCGAGGGCCGCAGGATCTTCAGCACGTTGACCGTGCACGACAACCTGCTGCTCGGCGGCTACCTCGTGCGCGACCAGGCGGAGGTCAGGAAGCGCATCGACCGCGTGTACGACCTGCTGCCGCGCCTGGCGGAGCGCCGCGCCCAGCAGGGCGGCACGCTGTCCGGCGGCGAGCAGCAGATGCTCGCCATCGGCCGTGCGCTGGTGACGGGCCCTCGCCTGCTGCTGCTCGACGAGCCGTCGATGGGCCTGGCGCCCCTGGTCGTCGCCCAGGTGATGGAGCTGATCGCCGACATCAACGCCTCGGGCACCGCCGTGCTGCTGGTGGAGCAGAACGCCTCCGCCGCGCTGAAGATCGCCCATCGGGGTTACGTGCTGGAGAGCGGCCAGGGCACCCTGTCGGGCACCGCTGACGCGCTGCGCTCCGACCCCCGTGTGGTCGAGGCCTACCTCGGAGGGGCATGATCCGAACGGCGACTGTCACACCGGCGGCGAGTCGTGCGGAATCGTCGCCGGCGGGACAGGACCGGCGCGGAAGCCCCCTCCGAAAGCAGCCCCACCTCCCTGAGCCCCTCCTCGTATCCGCCCTCCGTGCAGGTCCAGAATCGCTCGGCGGCATCGACGACCACCAGCCGCCGGCCTGTGGTCCAGGCTGCGATCATGTCCAGCAAGGCGCGCCCCTCGGCCGCCCAGATCTCCGGTGAGCCCAGCGCGATCACCGCGGCCACTTCCCGCTCCAGCAGCCGCGCCTTGGCCGTGCGTTCCGCGGCGCCCAGCCCGTTCACCGCATCCACGATCAGCAGGCCCTGACGCAGGGTGAGCGGCGGCATCGTGGTCATCCGCCGGCGCCGACCCGTACGGCACGCAGCGCCTCCGTCAGCGTTTCAGCGGTGGGGGCGCGGTCGGGATCGATGAGGTGCTGCAGGACGAGCCCCGTCAGCAGAGTCAGGCACAAGGCCCCGATCGCCCGCCGCGTGGCTTGCGGCAACGCCGCCTCGGCCAGCCAGTGAGACAGCTCCAGGCGGGCGGTCTCCTGCGCGTCGGCCAGTGCCTGCCGCAGCTGTGGCCGGCGCTCGGCCTGGGCGAAGACCTCGATGCCGGCCACGAAGACGGGGCGGTGCAGGTCGAGCAGCTCGATCGCCCGCTGCCACACGGACTCCGGCACGTCCTCCACCAGGGCTTGGCGCAGCTTGTCGGCCCAATCGGCGGTCGCCTCGATCATGGCCTCGACCAGCAGAGCGTCCTTCGAGCCGAAGTGGTAACCGATGGATGCCAGGTTGGCGCCACTGGCCCTGGCGATGTCGCGTGCCGTGGTGTGGGCGTAGCCGCGTTCCTGCAGGCAGCGTTTGGCGCCTTCGATCAGCTTGTCTCGCTCCTTCATGCGGTCACTCTATCCAAACAAGCGTCACAAACAAGTGTTTTGTACGATCGTGCCAAACGTGTGTATGTTCGGCGGCATGGCACAAGCACCCGCAACGGCCACGGCCGTGAGCGACTTCAGCCGCCTGTCCAGACGCATCAGGCAAGCCGGACTCCTCGACCGCCGCCCCCGCTACTACCTGGTACGGCTCAGCGCCGTGACAGGTCTCCACCTGGCAGGTGTGGCGGCGTTCTTCCTGCTCGGCGACTCCTGGCTTCAGGTGCCGCTGGCCGCCCTCCTCGCGATCGTCTTCGCGCAGGTCGCGCTCGTCCTGCACGATCTGGCCCACCGGCAGATCTTCACCGGCCGGCGCCCGAGCGAGGTCCTCGGGCTCCTCGGCGGCAACCTCGCCATCGGGCTCGGCTACGGCTGGTGGATGAACAAGCACACCCGCCACCACGCCAACCCCAACCACGAGGACCTCGATCCGGACGTCGTGCCCGACGTCCTGGTGTGCTCACAGGAGCAGGCACGCGTCAGCCGCGGCCTGGCCCGGCTCATCGGCGGCAGGCAGGCGCTGCTGTTCTACCCGCTGCTGCTGCTGGAGGGGCTCAACCTGCACGTGAGCGGCCTCCGCGCCCTGCGCCGGCCCTGGCTGAGACACCGCGTCGTGGAGGGCGCGTTGCTGCTCGCCCACTTCGTCCTCTATCTGGGCGCGCTGGCCTGGGTCCTGTCGCCGGGCAAGGCGCTGGTCTTCTTCGCCGTACACCAAGGACTTTTCGGCCTCTACATGGGCTGCGTCTTCGCCCCGGGCCACAAGGGCATGCCGACGCTGACCGGGAAGGCCGACCTGGACTTCCTGCGCAAGCAGGTGCTCACCACCCGCAACGTGCGCGGCGGCCGGTTCGTCGACCTCGCCATGGGCGGACTCAACTACCAGATCGAGCACCACCTGTTTCCCCATATGCCCACCCCCAACCTGCGCAAGGCGCGACCCATCGTGCGGGCCTACTGCCGCCGGCTCGGCCTGCCGTACCACGAAGTCGGTTTCCTGGCCTCGCACGGCGAGGCCCTCCGCCACCTGCACCACGCCGGTGCTCCCCTCCGCGAGAAAGGCCGCCCATGAGAGCCGGACGCAAGCAATGGATCGGGCTGGCCGTCCTGGTCCTGCCCGTACTTCTGATCTCCGTCGACCTGCACGTGTTGTCGTACGCGCTGCCGTTCATCAGCGCCGGCCTGGCGCCGAGCGGCTCCCAGCTGCTGTGGATCATTGACATCTACCCGTTCATGCTGGCCGGGCTGCTGTTGCCGATGGGCGCGCTGGGCGATCGGGTGGGACGGCGACGGCTGCTGATGGCCGGCGCCGCCGCGTTCGGCGGGGCCTCGGCGGTCGCCGCGTTCTCCCCCAGCGCCGACCTGCTGATCGCCACCCGGGCCCTGCTCGGGGTGGGCGGCGCCACCCTGATGCCCTCGACGTTGTCGCTGATCCGCAACATGTTCCACGACGACGGCCAGCGCCGGATCGCCATCTCCATCTGGACCGGCGCGTTCGCCGGCGGCGCCATGCTGGGGCCGCTGATGGGCGGCGCGCTGCTGGAACACTTCTGGTGGGGCTCGGTGTTCCTGGCCAACCTGCCGGTGATGGCGCTGCTGCTGATCCTGGCGCCGCTCCTGCTGCCCGAATTCCGTGATCCGCACCCGAGCCGGTTCGACCTGCTCAGCGTGGCCCTGTCGCTGGGCGCGATCCTCCCCACGATCTACGGCATCCAGCACATCGCCCAGGACGGCCTCGGCCTGCCGCCCGTCCTGGGCGTCGTCGCCGGGCTCTGCCTCGGCGTCGCCTTCGTCCGCCGCCAGCGCGCGACGGCCCGGCCGATGCTGGACGTGCGCCTGTTCGGCAGCCGCGCCTTCACCGCCGCCATCGGCACCAACACGCTCGGCGTCTTCGCCATGGTCGGTTCCAGCCTCTTCACCACCCAGTACCTGCAGATGGTCATGGGCGCCCGGCCGCTGATCGCCGGCCTGTACGCGCTGCCCTCGGCGGGGACGGCGATGCTCGCCGCCGGGCTGGCCCCGGTACTGGTGCGCAGGATCCGTCCCGGGCTGGTGGTCTGCGCCGGGTTGCTCGTCGGCGCGAGCGGCTTCGCACTGCTGTCCAGGCTGGACGTGACCGGCCAGGGCGGCCTGCTCATCGCCGGGATCATGTTGATGGCCGGCGGTGTGACCCTCGTCCTGACCGTCTCCGCCGACCTGATCATCGCCACCGCGCCGCCGGAGAGCGCGGGGTCGGTCGCCGGGTTGTCGCAGGTGGCCACCGAGTTCGGCGGTGCGCTCGGCATCTCGCTGCTGGGCAGTATCGGCACCGCCGTCTACCGGGGACACCTCAGCGACGCCGGCGCCCCCGCATCGGCCCGCGACACCCTCGGCGGCGCCCTGGAGACGGCGCGGCAGCTGGCGGAACCGGACGCGACCGCCCTCGCCGCCGCCGCCCGCGCGGCCTTCACGCAGGGCCAGCACCACGCCATGATCGCCGCGGCCGCCGGCCTGTGCCTGATGGCGCTGGTCGCGCCCGTCCTGCTGCGTTCCGTACGGCGGGCGAGCCGGCCGCGACCTGACCCGGATCGCTCCGGGCGGCACGCGATGCGCTAGCCGGCGGCCGCCGCGGCCACCGACCGGATACCGGCGGCCAGCTCGTGAGCCGTGGGGGCGTGGTCCGGATCGATCTGCCACCGCACCAGCAGGCCGATGAACAGCGTCAGCAGCACCTGCGCGCCCGCCTCGTCCTGGCGCGGCAGGCGCTGCGCCAGCTCGCGCTGGGCCAGCGCCTGCCCTTCGGCCAGGCCGGCTCGCACGTCGGGGAGATGCGGCGCCTGCGCCAGCGTCTCGACGTTGGCCCGCCACACCATCGGCTTGGCCTGGAAGGATGCGATCAGCTCCCCCCAGAAGGTCTCGAACCATGCTGTGGAGTCGTCCGGGAACGCCTTGAGGACCTCCGCGACGGCTTCGCCGGTCACTTCGATCATCGCCTGGGTGAGCAGGGCGTCTTTGGAGCGGAAGTGATAGTTGATCGCGGCGAGGTTGCTGCCGGACACGGCCACGATGTCCCGGACGGTTGTGCGTGCGTACCCACGCTCGGACAGGCACTGCTTGGCCGCGGCCAGCAGATCCTCAGGAACTCCCACGCGGGCGATCCTACCAAGGCCACCAACAACCGTTTAAAACATCCGTTCCGTTCCACCGGGCCGACCTCCTGTTCACCCCGCCGGACAGCATGGACCCGGAACGGCTCGACCAGCTCGATCAGCTCCTCGATCTCAAGCCCACCCCGCCGAAGCGCGCATGCTCCTCCATCGAGGAGGACAGGGCGGCCCGGGACGATCGTCATGCCACCCCTTGTCGTGAGCACCTTGCGACTACGGCCTTCGGCTCAACAGAGCAGTTGTTCCGGGCTAATAGGGTTGGTCTGGGCTGCTGATGACGTCCGGCCTGTGACTGTCTGCGTTCCTTCAGGTGCGGTTCGGTGAACGCTGCGGGACACCCTGACCGCTGCCGCTCCGGCGCGTGGGCTCTGAACTGGGAGAACAGGAAACATGACGGTAGAGGCTTCGCTGGTCGACGCGGCGGCGGTGGAAGCGGCGGCGCAGCGGCTGGCCGGCGTGGTGACGACGACGCCGTTGGAGCGCAGTCCGCGGCTGTCCGCGCTGCGAGGCGCGCACGTATGGCTCAAGCGCGAGGACATGCAGACCGTGCGCTCCTACAAGGTCCGCGGCGCGTACAACCTGATCGCGCAGCTCGATGACGCCGCGCGCGCGGCGGGCGTGGTGGCCGCCAGCGCGGGCAACCACGCCCAGGGCGTCGCCTATGCCTGTGCGACGCTGGGCGTCCACGGCCGGGTTTTCCTGCCGCGCACCACGCCCCGGCAGAAGCGGGACCGGATCGCGGCTCTGGGCGGCTCGGCGATCGAGATCGTGCTGGAAGGCGACACCTATGACGAGGCGTCCGCCGCCGCCGCCGCGGACGTGGCCCGCACAGGCGCGACCTTGGTCCCGGCCTTCGACGACCCGCGGACCATCGCCGGCCAGGGCACGGTCGTCCACGAGGCCGTGACTCAACTGGGCCATGCCCCCGACGTGGTGATCGTCCCCGTCGGCGGAGGAGGTCTGCTGGCCGGCACACTGGCCTGGCTGGGCAAGCATCACCCGCAGACCCGGATCATCGGGGTGGAGCCGGCCGGAGCCGCGTGCATGGCGGCGGCCCTGCTTGCCGGCCACCCGGTCACCTTGCCGGAGATCGACACCTTCGTCGACGGCGCGGCCGTGCGCCGAGCCGGCGACGTGACCGTGCCGATCGTGGCCGCCGCAGAGGTGGAGATGGTCGCCGTGTCCGAAGGCCGGGTGTGCAGCGAGATGCTGGCGCTCTACCAGTCCGACGGGATCATCGCCGAACCGGCCGGGGCGCTGGCGACGGCCGTCCTCGGCTCTCCCGAGGCGGTCGACATCCCGGCCGGGGCCAGCGTGGTGTGTGTGCTGTCCGGGGGTAACAACGACGTCAGCCGTTACGCCGAGATCGTCGAACGCTCCCTCGTCCACGAGGGGCGCAAGCACTACTTCCTCGTGGAGTTCGCGCAGGAGCCGGGCGCACTGCGCCGCTTCCTCGACGAGGTCCTCGGCCCCAACGACGACATCACCTTGTTCGAGTACATCAAACGCAGCAACCGCGAGACCGGGCCCGCGCTGGTCGGCATCGAGCTGGCCAGCCCCGCCGACCTGCCCGGCCTGCTGGCCCGCATGGACGAGGCACCGCCGCGGATCGAGCGCATCGAGACCGGGAGCCCGCTGTTCAGGTTCCTTCTCTGATCCTCTGATGGCGGGGCTGGTGCCCGTCGGGCGAGCTGGAGGCGGAGAACGACCCCGCCGATGCCGATCAGCACGTACACGCCGCACCGAGGATCAGCAGAACAGCCGGCGCCGCAAGCCCTGGCCGCCGCCGGCGAGCGATGTGACGGCCGTGAAAGAGGGACGGCCATCGCGTGATCCTTTGAGTGCTATCCGAGATCAAAGGAGAGGCGATGGCCGTGGACAACAGTGTGGCGCCTGGGCAGTGGCCGGCGAAGCAGATCGAGACAAGAAACCTGGCACTCCCGAAGCTGCGTCAGGGCTCGTACTTTCCGGACTGACTGCTCGAACGCAGGCGGCGGGCCGAGCAGGCGCTGGTCAGCGTCGCGCCCACCTCGAATCTGCGGCCGTCATGGTGTGCGGCGGCGAGGCGACGTGAGGCTGTCGCGGGTCCACGACCCGAGCACCAGCAGGGTCTTCGTCCCCGTGACGTCGCCCGCCCGGCGCAGCCGGTCGATCACCTGCTGCAGATGGCCGAGGTCACGGACGCGGATCTGGATGAGCGCGTCCGGGTCGCCGGCGATCGTGTAGACGGCCTGCACCTCCGGCGCGTCGGTGGCCGTGCGGACGATCTCGCTGACCGGGGTGGTGCCCGGATAGCGAAGCTCGGTGAACGCCTCGATGCCCCATCCCAGTTTGGCGTAGTCGATCTGCACGGCGAATCCGGTGATCACCCCGATCTCGCGCAGCCGGTCCACGCGCCGCTTGACCGCCGCCACCGACAGCCCGACCTCCGTGGCCATCTCGGAGAAGGTCCTGCGCCCGTCCTCGCGCAGCAGGCGCAGCAACCGGTGATCGGTGGCGTCCACGGCCGGCTCGTTCATGGGATCCTCCTCCATGGCACACAAACAAAACTATCCTGTCGCGGATTTCGTGCAAAGCTTTTGCGCAGGAGTCGCAGTTTGTCCTTCGATGCTTGCGCCTGCTCGGCCGTCGTTGCTGTGCTTGGGGTCACACATACCAGCCAGGAGGTGCGCCGCGTGAGCGCGAATCCCGCCACCGTGTCGCTCGACGACAAGTACACGGCCCCGGACGGCCGCGTGCTGATCTCCGGCATTCAGGCCCTCGTCCGCCTGACGCTGGAGCAGCGGCGGCTCGACGGGGAGCGCGGCCTCGACACCCGCGTCTTCGTGTCCGGCTACCAGGGCTCGCCGCTGGGCGGGGTGGACCTGGAGATGGGCCGGGCCGCGGCGTTCCTGGACGCGGCGGGCGTGGTCTTCCGCCCCGGGCTGAACGAGGAGCTGGCCGCCACCGCGGTGGCCGGGACCCAGCTCCTCGACCGGGTGCCCGGGCGGCGGCACGACGGGGTGACCGGCTTCTGGTACGGCAAGAACCCCGGCCTGGACCGGGCCGCCGACGCCATCCGGCACGGCAACCTGGCGGGCACCGCGCCCCTCGGCGGCGCCGTGGCCTGGATCGGCGACGACCCGGGCAGCAAGTCCTCGACCGTCCCCAGCTCGTGCGAGCCGATGTGCCAGAGCCTGTCGATGCCGCTGCTCTCTCCCGGCTCCGTGGCGGAGATCGTCGAGCTCGGCCTGCACGCCGTCGCCCTGTCGCGGGCCACCGGCCTGTGGACCGGTCTGAAGATCGTCGCCGACGTCGCGGACGCCTCGGCCACCGTCGACCTCGGCCCGCTGCGCGACGGCGTCCCCGCGCCCGAGCGGACCGGCCGCGGCGGGCGCGGGCAGGCGGCCGTGCTGGTCGGCCCGAACTCGCTCGACGCCGAGCACGACATGCTCACCCGCAGGCTCGACCTCGCCCGCGCCTACGCCCGCGCGCACGGCCTCAACAGGGTGACGTTCGACGCCGGGCGGGCCACGCTCGGGGTCCTCGCCTCAGGCACCGGCTACGCGGTGGTCCGGCGCGCCCTGGACGATCTCGGCCTGGACGAGGCGGCGATGGACGACCTCGGGCTGCGGCTCATCAAGATCGCGATGCCGTTCCCCCTCGACCACGACGAACTGGCCGCGATGACCGGCGACCTGGACCGCGTGCTCGTCGTGGAGGACAAGGTGCCCTTCCTGGAGGGCCAGCTCAAGCAGGCCCTGTACGCCGCCGAACGCCGGCCCGCCGTGGTGGGGCGGGAGCTGCTGACCGCCCGCGGCACCCTCGGCGCGGACGACGTGGCCAAGGCCCTGGCCGCCTGCGTCGCGCCCGGCCGGCTGCCCCGCACGGCCGTGCGCCTGACACGCCCCGAGGAAGCGCGCCGCCTGCTGCCGGTGGTCGCCGCGCGCGCCCCGTACTTCTGCTCGGGCTGCCCGCACAACGCCTCCACCCGTACCGCCGACGACACGCTCGTCGGCGTCGGCATCGGCTGCCACACCATGATCGCCCTCGACGGGGCGGGACGCGGCACCCAGGTCGGCATCACCCAGATGGGCGGTGAGGGCGCTCAGTGGATCGGCCTGTCGCCGTTCACCGACGACCGGCACTTCGTGCAGAACCTCGGCGACGGCACGTTCCACCACTCCGGCTCCCTTGCCATCCGCGCCGCCGTCGCCGCCGGCGTGTCCATCACGTACAAGCTGCTCTACAACGACGCCGTCGCCATGACCGGAGGCCAGCGCGCCGAGGGCCGTCTCGACGTGCCCGCGCTGACGCGGGCGCTGGCCGTCGAGGGTGTCCGCCGCGTCATCGTCACCACGGCCGAGCCGCAGGCCTACCGGGGTGTCCGGCTCGCGCCGATCGCCACCGTGCGGCACCGCGACGACCTGCCCGAGGCGGAGAGGGAGCTCGCCGCTCTCGACGGGGTCACCGTGCTGGTCCACGACGACCGCTGCGCCGCCGAGGAACGGCGGCTGCGCAAGCGGGGCGAGCTTCCCGCCCCCACGGCCAAGGTCGTCGTCAACGAGCGCGTCTGCGAGGGCTGCGGCGACTGCGGGGACGTCTCGTCCTGCCTGTCGGTGCAGCCGGTGGAGACCGAGTTCGGCCGCAAGACCCGCATCCACCAGCCGTCCTGCAACTCCGACCTGAGCTGCCTCAAGGGCGACTGCCCGTCGTTCCTGCTCGTCGAGCCGGGCACGCGCCGAGCCCGCCCCGTGCCGCCGCTGCCGGTGGAGCTCACCGAACCCGTGCCCAGGTTCGCCGACCGGCCGGTGCTGCTGCGGATGCCCGGCATCGGCGGCACCGGTGTCGTCACGGTCTCGCAGATCCTGCAGATGGCCGCGCACCTCGACGGCCTGCACGCCGCCGGGCTGGAGCAGACGGGGCTCGCGCAGAAGGGCGGCCCCGTCGTCAGCGACGTGCGCATCTCGCCGCGGCCCGTCACCGGGGCGGTGCGCGCCTCGAACGGCGCCGCCGACGTCCTGATCGGCTTCGACCTGCTCGGAGCCGCCGCCGACGGAAACCTCGCCGTCGCCTCCGCCGAACGCACGATCGCGGTGGTCAACACGGCCCTGGTGCCCACCGCCGCCATGGTCACCGGCCGGGCCACGCTGCCCGGCTCGCCCGCCGACGCGATCGTGCGCGTCGAGTCGGCCACCCGCGGCGCCGACAACCTCTACCTGGACGCCCACGGCCTGGCCGAGGCGCTGTTCGCCGACCACATGCCGGCCAACATGCTCCTCCTCGGCGCCGCCTACCAGCACGGCTGTCTGCCCGTTTCGGCCGGTTCCATCGAGCGGGCCATCCGGCTGAACAAGGCCGCCGCCGAGCAGAACCTGGCCGCCTTCCGGTGGGGCCGTGCGGCCGTCCTGGACCGTGAGGCGGTGCTGGGCGCCGTGCTCCCCCCGGCCCCCGGTCCCGCCGCCGCGGACCTGGAGGGCGCGCTGGACGTCCGGATCGCCGACCTGACCGGCTACCAGAACGCCGCCTACGCCCGTTCGTACGCCGAGGACGTGCGCCGCGTCGCCGCGCTCGCCGCCGAGCGCGCGGGAGAGGAAGCGGGCGAGCGAATCGCCCTGGCCTACGCCCGCGGGCTGCACAAGCTCATGGCCTACAAGGACGAGTACGAGGTGGCCCGGTTGCACCTCGACCCGGCCGAGCGGGCCCGCCGTGAACGGGAGTTCGGCCCGGACGCCGTCGTGTCGGTGCTGCTGCACCCGCCGCTGCTGCGCGCCCTGGGGATGAAGCGGAAGATCAGGCTGCGCCGCGGCGCGGGGGCGTTGTTCCGCGGGTTGCGGGCGGCCAGGGTGCTGCGCGGCACCGTGCTCGACGTGTTCGGCCACGCCGAGGTGCGCCGGGTCGAACGCCGGCTCGTCGGCGAGTACCGCGACCTGGTGCGGAAGGCACTGGACCGGCTCACCCCCGGCACGGCCGACGACGTGGCCGCCGTCGCGGCGCTGCCGGAGCTGATCCGCGGCTACGAGGACATCAAGCTCGCCCGGGTCGCGGAGTTCCGCGACCGCGCCGCGACCGCACTCGCCCGGCTGTCCGCCGAACCCGCCGGGGCTGGCCCGGCCGGGCTCGGCAAGCCCGCCTGACCCGTACCCAGGAGTAAGCCCGCCTGACCCGTACCCAGGAGAACGCCATGACCGTCGAACGCCTGCTGCCCGACCAGGACGCCAGGGACCTCATCGCCCTCACCCGGGAGATCGCCGACAAGGAGCTGGCCCGCCGGGCCGACGAGCACGAGCGGGCCGAGACCTACCCCGAAGGGCTGTTCGCCACGCTCGGCGCCGCCGGGCTGCTCGGACTGCCCTACCCGGAGGAGTACGGCGGCGGAGGGCAGCCGTACGAGGTGTACCTGCAGGTGATCGAGGAGCTGGCGGCCCGCTGGGCGGCCGTGGCCGTGGCCACCAGCGTGCACACGCTGGCCTGCTTCCCCCTGGCCACTCACGGGACGCCGGAGCAGCGGGAGCGGTGGCTGCCCGGCATGCTGGCGGGCCGGCTCGTCGGCGGTTACAGCCTCTCGGAGCCGCAGGCCGGGTCCGACCCCGCCGCCCTGACGTGCCGGGCGGACCGGGCCGACGGCGGCTACCGCGTCACCGGCACCAAGGCGTGGATCACCCACGGCGGCAAGGCCGACGTCTATGCCCTGTTCGCCCGCACCGGCGAGGGGCGACGTGGCGTCTCCTGCTTCCTCGCGCCCGGCGCGGCCGATGGCCTCACCTTCGGCCGGCCCGAGGACAAGATGGGCCTGCACGCCGTCCCCACCACCAGCGCCCACTGGGACGGCGCGTTCCTGGCAGCCGACCGCCTGATCGGCGCGGAAGGGCAGGGCCTGCACATCGCCCTCAGCGCCCTGGACTCCGGACGGCTCGGCATCGCCGCCTGCGCCACCGGCCTGGCCCAGGCCGCGCTCGACGAGGCCGTCGCCTATGCCAAGGAGCGGGAGACGTTCGGCAAGAAGATCATCGACCATCAGGGGCTCGGCTTCCTGCTCGCCGACATGGCCGCGGGCGTGGACGCGGCCCGCGCGACGTACCTCGACGCCGCCCGCCGCCGCGACGCCGGCCTTCCGTACGGCAGGCAGGCGAGCGTCGCCAAGCTCGTGGCCACCGACACCGCCATGAAGGTCACCACGGACGCCGTGCAGGTGCTGGGCGGCTACGGATACACGCGGGACTTCCGCGTCGAGCGTTACATGCGCGAGGCGAAGATCATGCAGATCTTCGAGGGCACCAACCAGATCCAGCGCCTCGTCATCAGCAGGCACCTGGCCAAGTAGGTCCTCGCTCAGGTCGTCACCTGCGAGGAGCTCTCAGGCGGCGGAAAGGCCCGTCGACCCATCGGCGGGCCGCCAGCGGTCCTGGGCCGGTTGCGACAACGGTCGTGGACGTGGGCGGCCCGGGGCCGCGACATCGGGCGACGACCAGCATGTCGAGACGCTTGTTGCCGCTTGGCTGCCCGGTCCGGGTGAGCGGGATCAACGCCATCCTTGACGCACCCTGCCGAACACGATCAGCAGATACCCTCCCACCGCCCACGCGAGCAGTACGGCGATCGGCTGGGTCACGCCGGCGCCGTCGAAGTACAGCACGCTGCGTCCGGCGGCCATGAACGCGTTCGGCGGGAGTAACGCGCAAACCAGGCCAAGCCCCGCGCCGATGATCGCGACGAGGTAGAGCATCGACAACCCGGCTACCTGCCAGGAGCCGCCCGAAAGGATGTTCAACCCGGGGCCGAGCATGGTGAAGGCCGCGAGTCCGGCGACGATGGCCGTTACCGGGACGAGCAGAGCTCGCGCCGTCAGGGGAAGTGCTTCGGCTATGACGGCGACCGTGATGATGCCGACGATGCCCGGTATGAGCAGCGACCCGAGCAGTGTCCTTGGCCCTTCGCCGCCGGCGATGAAGGCGGTGAGGGCGGTTGGAACCTGCGCGAAGGGCAGCGACCACCTCTCGGTTCCGCACTGCCTGTTCGGCCGCGCCGATGCTGGTGTAGGGCCGTATGCGAAAGGCCCCGTGCCGTCCGGTGGCCAGTCGTCTGCCGATGTCGTCGGCGGTGTGAGGTGGGCCGGCGATGCCGAAACACCCTCCTCCTCCACCGCGCCCTCGCCATCGGGCAGGTCGGGGACCTCGCCGAGCCCTTGACCGGTACGCCCTGGGCCCGCAGCTGGTCGACGGCAGCCGACAGATGCTTCGAAGACCATCGAGTGGCAAGCGCAGGTGAAGGGGTGCTTCGTCGACTCGTGTGTGTCCGGCAAGCCCAAGCCCGTCCCGGGCGACCAGCCGTCTCCCAGTTTTTCCGCCTCGACCTCCGTCCCTCAGGCATATCCTGCTCGGCCAGATTCCCCACGGACGCCTGATGAGCGACGGACAGCCTTGATGCGTAGCTTCTCCCGGCTCGGGACGGCTGGTCTTCGTGGTCGGCCCCCTCGGGTTCCTCCAAGGGTCACGCGTGTGTCCCCTGGGACACCGCCTCTCTCATCTTGAACGACCAGGACGAGATCCCCACGGGGGCGGCACCCGGCCGGCCGCACCGGGGCATCCGATCGGCGATGACCGGTGGCCACTGGGGTGGCTCGCGGCGCACCGCGCCGTCTTCGGCGGCGTGGGTCAGCGTGCTGTGACGCAGTCGGTGCAGCGTCCACGGGTGCCCGCCCAGCAGGCGCGGCCGCAGCCGAGCGGTGGACGTCCGCCAGACAACGACCGTTCCTTAGGCTATTGTCTTATGACATTAGATGAATGGAGCAAGTGTGATCGAGTTCCATCTGGATGACAGGTCGGGCGTCTCGCCGTACCTGCAACTGGTCCAGCAGGTACGCCGAGCGCTGCGGCTGGGGCTGCTGCGTGAGGGGGATCGGCTTCCGACGGTCAGGGACGTGGTGGCCCAGGTGACGATCAATCCCAACACGGTGCTCAAGGCGTACCGGGAGCTGGAACACGCTGGGCTGGTCACCGCCCGTCCGGGCGCCGGGACGTTCGTGACGGCGACGCTGGCCGACGCCACGCTTACCGCCGCCTACGGCCCGCTGCGCCAGGACCTGCGGCGCTGGCTGGCCAAGGCCCGGCTGGCCGGGCTCGCCGACGAGGACATCGAAGCCCTGTTCATGACCACTTTTCAGAGCGCCACTCAGGAGGACATAGCGTGACCCCGGTTCTGCGGGCCCGAGCTCTGGGCAAGATGTACAAGCAGCGCTGGGCGCTGACCGGCTGCACGCTGGACATCCCGGCCGGCCACGTGACCGGCCTGGTCGGCCCCAACGGCGCCGGTAAGTCGACGCTGCTGAACCTGGCCGCCGGGATGCTGACACCCACGTCCGGCACGATCGAGGTGTGCGGCGGCCGCCCCGGCAGCGGCCCCGCCCAGTTGGCCAAGGTCGGCTTCGTCGCCCAGGACACCCCCACCTACCCCGGGCTAACCGTCGCCGACCACCTGCAGCTCGGCGCCCGGCTCAACCCGGGCTGGGACGACGCCCTGGCCCGGCACCGGATCAAGCGGCTCGCCCTCGACCCCGCCCGGCCGGCCGGGAAGCTGTCGGGCGGCCAGCGCGCCCAGCTCGCCCTGACCCTGGGCATCGCCAAACGCCCGGAGCTGCTGATGCTGGATGAACCGGTCGCCGCACTCGACCCGCTCGCCCGCCGAGAGTTTCTGCAGGACCTCATGGACGCCGTCGCCGAATACGGGCTCAGCGTCGTGCTCTCCTCCCACCTGATCGCCGACCTGGAACGCGTCTGCGATCACCTCATCGTGCTGGTCGGCTCGAAGGTTCAGGTGGCCGGAGAGGTCGAGGACCTGCTGGCCGTCCACCACCGGCTCAGCGGCCCGCGCCGCGACCTGTCCACCCTCCCCGCGAACCAGCACGTCATCTCCGCCAGTCACACCGACCGTCAGACGACCCTTCTCGTCCGCACCGACGACCCGATCCTGGATCCCGCCTGGAGCGTCGGCAGGCTCAGCCTGGAAGATCTCGTCCTGGCCTACCTGAGCAGGCCCGCCGAGCCCGGCCACGACCACCGTCCCGCCCGGGAGGTCGTTCGATGATCTGGCTGACCTGGCGCCAGTTCCGTACCCAGGCCGCCACGGTGGCTGCCGCCCTCGTCGTCGTCGCCGCGATCCTGGCGATCACCGGCCCGCGCCTGGCCGTCCTCTCCTCCGCTGGGGCCAATCCATTCCTGACCCGCGTCAGCGCCGCCGACAGCGTGCTGTACTACGGCAGCACGGCGCTGGTCCACCTGCTGCCCGCCGCCATCGGCGTCTTCTGGGGCGCGCCGCTGGTCACGCGCGAACTGGAGTTGGGCACCCATCGGCTGGTGTGGAACCAGTCGATCACCCGTACCCGGTGGCTGGCCACCAAGCTCGGCATCGCCGGTCTGGCCGCCATGGCCGCGTCCGGGCTGCTCAGCCTCGCGGTCACCTGGTGGGCCGGCCCCATCGACGCCGCAGCCGGCGCGAGCGGAGGCGAGTCCTTCCCCGCGCTCATCTCACCGTTGATCTTCGGCGCACGCGGGATCGTCCCGATCGGCTACGCCGCCTTCGCCTTCATCCTCGGCGTCACCATCGGGCTCCTGGCGCGTCGGACCGTGGCCGCCATGGCCATCACCCTGGCCGTCTTCGCCGCCGTCCAGTTCGCCGTCCCGTTCGCGGTGCGCTCCCACATCATCCCCGCGGCCGAGCAAACGGTCACGATCGGCCGGACGAACGTCCAGTCCTTCAGGGCCAACAACTCCGGCCAACCGCAGGAACTGACCGTGGCCGGCCCTCCCGGCGCCTGGGTCCTGTCCAACGAGACCATCGACTCCACCGGCCACGCCGTCGCCGTCCTGCCCGCATGGACGGCCGACTGCATGCCACCGCCACCAGGGCAGGCCCGCTCGCGGCCCAACGCGCCTGCCGCCCAGGCGTGTTTCGCCAAGTTCGCCGACCTCGGATACCGGCAACGGGTGACATACCAGCCCGCCGACCGCTTCTGGGTTCTGCAAGGGGTTGAGACCACGCTCTTCCTCGCGCTGTCCGCCTTGCTGGCCAGGCTGTGCTTCTGGTGGACCCGCCACCGCCTGACCTGACCGGCCGCTGCCGGCTCGCCCTCTTGCGACGGCCGTCGGCCCCATGGCCCACGCCAGTCGAAGCCCTCCCCTCGGCGGCCATCTCGCGCTGCCGGAAACAGAAACGGACATCTCCATGAAGCGCACGACCACTGTCACCGGGATCCTGATCCTCGCCCTGTCCGCCTGCACCGTACACGCCCCGGCAGGGACCGCGTCGTCCACCGGCCCGGTGACCAGCGCCGCGACCACGTCCAACAGCACACCGGAGCTGCCCGAACCGACCGGCCCCCATCCGGTCGGCACCGTCTCCCTGCACCTGCAGGACGCCTCTCGCCCCGACCCCTGGGTCTCAACGGCCAAGAACAGAGAGCTCATGGTCTCGCTGTGGTACCCGGCCAAGACGCCGAGCGGGCGGCGCGCGCCCTACATGACGGCCAAGGAGTCCGAGCTCATCCTGAAAGGAGCGGAGATCACCGGCGTCCCGTACGACGCGCTGAGCAGGACGCGCACCAACGCCTTCCTCGACGCCAAGCCGGCGGGACGCAAGCGCAGCCTGCCCCTGGTGGTGCTTTCACCCGGCTTCACCGAGCCCCGCAGCTCCCTCACCGCCCTGGCCGAGGACCTGGCCAGCAGAGGGTACGTCGTGGCCGGGATCGAGCACACCTATGAGAGCCTGGCCACCAGCTTTCCCGGCGGCCGGGTCGCCACCTGCGCCGCCTGCCAGGACGGCAAGGGCGAGGCGTTCTGGACCAAGCTCGGCCAGAGCCGGGCGGCCGACGTCTCCTTCGTCCTGGACGAGCTCACCGGCGCCCACCCCAAGTGGAGAGGCGCCTCCTTCATCGACAAGGAGCGGATCGCGATGGCGGGCCAGTCCGCCGGAGGCGGGAGCACCATCACCGCCATGCTGAAAGACACCCGCATACACGCCGGGGTCGACATGGACGGCACCACCCTCACCCCGATCCCCGACAGCGGGCTGTCCCACCCGTTCCTGTTCCTGGGCACCCAGGCCATGCACAGCCCGGGCGGCAAGGACACCACCTGGGAGCGCGACTGGGCGCACCTGACGGGATGGAAGCGCTGGCTCGTGGTGGCCGGAGCAGAACATGCCTCCTTCACCGACACCGCACTCTTGGTGGAACAACTCGGCATCTACCGCAACCCCCACCTGACCGCGACCCGCGCGGTGGAGATCACCCGCGCCTACACCCGAGCCTTCTTCGAACAGCACCTGCGCAACAAGCCCCAGCCTTCCTTGAACAAGCCCTCGGCACGCTACCCCGAGGTCAAGCTCTGCTCGGTGAGAACGAAGAGCTGCTCATAGCCGCTTACCCGGCGTCGCCGCTGTCTCCATACCGGCATAGATCCGCTTCGTTCCCCGTCGACTCCCTGGCCCTTCGTCTGCCCCCGCCTTGGTCAGAACAGGCACGGTCAGAGCCGGCAGAACCCAGCCCAGGTGGCGTGCACGCCCGAGGCGCTCACCGCCGCTTCGATCCGCCCATGGACCTGGGGGGCACCTGCGGTAGTTGAATCCGGCCATCGAGCGGCACAGGACGTGTTCGCCGGCGTCCGGGGCGGCGACCGTGATCTCAGCGTGCGAGTCACCCCGGGTGCACAAAGGCGTGCGCCGCGGTACGCCAGGCTTGTGAGTGAGCGGCGCCCATGAACGCGTAGCCGGCCATGCCCACGCGAGGACCGGTTTTTCCGTCTTGGGTGACACTCGTCTTCATCCTCCTGCTCAAACGGTGCGAGCCGGCGGATCGCACTCTGCCTCCAGCACGTCGGGGGCGGTGAAGGTTGTCCGGACCGGCACGAAGCTCCCTGTGTCGGCGGGGCCGTCATCGCCTCCACCACGTCGAGGACGTGCTGCGCCAGCTCGCGTGATGCGCGCGGTTCGGGCGCCGGCGCGCGACCGACCGCCACTGCGGATCGCCCGGCCAGGTCCAGGACGCCGAGGCCGCGGCCAGCGTCCGCTCCGGTGGCGGGGATGACCGTCCAGTTGTCGGCACTCTGCACGCGCACGTCACCGTCGAAGCTCGGGCGTGGCGAGTGTCGCCTCGGTGCCGGTGATCTCGACGAAGCCGCCGCGCCGCAGCGGTGAGTCGAAGGGGTTCGCTGTTCGTCCTGGTCGGGCTCGAACTGCAACCGGCGGTGCGCGGCCTGACCAGGCTCGCCCTGACCGTGGCCCTGACCGCCGTCGCCCTGGTCGTCGCGGTGCTCGTCGCCGGGCGCTTCGTCTTCCTGTTCGCCGCGGCGTACACGATCCGGCTACTGGACCGCCGCCCGCAGCCACGACAGCTGCGTGTCAGCACCCGCGCCCGGGTGGTCAGCGGCGTGTCCGGGTTCCTTGCGCCTGGCGCACATCGCCCACAACCGCGCCACCGTGCTACGGCTGGGCGACGAACACCGCATCGACGACATCGTGCTGCGCCAAGATCCAAGCCACCCTCGACATCGAGGAGATCCGCCTGTCACGGCGGCCGATAAGCGAATGACGGAGCGCGTCAGCGGATCTTCGATCGCCCCTCCTGGCCGAAGGGGCTCGATGCCATTGTCGGAGGCGTCGTCCGCAGTAATCCGTTTGTGCATCACCACAGCCCGCTGTCAATATGAGGGCCCATGCGTCACCCTCTTGACACGCTGGACTGGCCGATTTCCACCGAGCGGCTGCTGTTGCGCCGGGCCACCCCCGACGACGTGGACGCGACCTGGACCTTCCGGCAACTGCCGGAGACTCACGAATGGGTCACGGCCGCCACAAAGACCTACGACGACTACCGTGAGCGTTTCCTCAGCGAGGAGCGGCTCGTAGACCTGCTCATCATCGAACTGGACGGCCGGGTGATCGGCGACCTGTCACTGAAGGTCCAGGACTGTTGGGCCCAGGAAGAGGTTGCTGACCAGGCGAAAGGCGTCCAAGGAGAGCTCGGGTGGACGCTCGATCCCTCCTACGGCGGCAAGGGCTACGCCACCGAAGCGGTACGCGCCCTCATCGACATCTCCTTCAAACGTCTTGGCCTGCGCCGCCTGCACGCGGACTGCTTCTACGACAACGAACCCTCATGGCGGCTGATGGAGCGGGTCGGGATGCGCCGCGAACAGCACACGGTGAGAGACTCCCTCCACCGCACCAAGGGATGGCTCGACGGTCTCTCCTACGCGCTCCTGGCCGAGGAGTGGCCCGCTCACGAGTGATGACGGCGGAGACGCTTGGGAGCCCTCGCCGCGACGAAGATCACGCTGTCGCTCATACACGCGGCCGCTCTCCTGCCGCTCAGTGCGTCGGGTGCAGCGCGGTGAAGGACATCCGGCCCGCCCGTCGTCGTTGGCGTCCGGGGGGTGAGCCAACCCTAAGCGCGGGCGCAGGGAGGTCTTGGGAAGGCCGGTCTTGGCGGCGACGACGCCGAGGGAGTCGCCTTGGGCCTTGAGGAGCCAGGCGTACTCGATCTTGTCTTCGGGGTGGGCGACAGGGCGGCCGATCTGGCGGCCGGCGGCTTCGGCGACGGTGCGGGCGGGTGCCCGCACACCGACACGGCGCAGCAGACTTCAGACGTGGATGAGCTGGATGTTGGTCAGCCGTCCATGGGTGCGGTCCGGTACGCGCGCCATAGGGTGATGTCGTAGCCGATGCCCAAGGCGGCGCCGACCAGGAGAGGCGCTCCGAGCGTCAGCAGGGCGCCCGTGAGCAGGGTGGTGGCCACGAGAGGGCTGACGGACACGGCGACGCTTCGCGCCACGCTGGTCATGCTGGCCGCGGTTGTCCGGTGCGCCGGGGGCACGACTGAGGCGGTGAATGCCTGCCTCGCCGGGACGTCGATCTTTGAGAGGGCCTGACGGAGCAGGAGCAGGGTGACCGCGCTGCCGAGGGTCGGGGCGAACGGGATGCCGGCCAGCAGCAGGTTGGCGGCGAGATGGGGTAGCAGCATGGCTGCCAGCGGCCCGCGCCGGGAGGCGAGGAGGGGGGCGGCGAGCTGCGCCAAGGCCGGGAGCAGGTTGGCGGCGAAGAACACCAGGCCGAGTTGTGCGCTGGTGGCTCCGTAGCGCTGGGCGAGCCACCAGGCGAGCAGGGACTGGACGGCGAGCCCTCCGGAGAAGGCGTCCAGCGCGAACAGGGCGGCCAGGCGGCGGACCGGTCCAGGCACCCGTACGCGGTGAGCGCCCTGGCACTGGCGTGGCGACAGAGGCGCCTCGGCTTCGGGCGAGAGGCGCCGGAACAGCAGTACGGTGCACACGGCGAGGAATGCGTACAACGCGAAGGCGGCGTCGGCGGCCGACACCCACGGCTGGAGCGCGAGCGCGGCGGCGGCCGGCCCGCCCAGGGCACCGGCCGCCATCGCCGTGACGTTGTAGCAGGTGAAGACGGCGGTGTGCCGGTCGGAGGCGCAGGTCTGGGCGAGGATGGATTGCTCCACGCCCGAGAACGGCGTGTTGTCGTTGACGGACGGTGAGATGGTGCCGATGAAGGCGGCGGCGAGCAGGACGGGATAGGACTCGCTGAGCGCGAACGCGACGCCGGCGACTGCCATCAGACAGCCGCAGACGATCAGTGTGCGCCGCCTCCCCCACCTGTCGGCGAACAGGCCGAGCGTCAGGCTGGCTGCCACCGATCCCGCGGACGCGAGGGACAGCAGAAGGCCGGTCTGCCAGGGCTTGTCGCCGTCCTGGGCGAGCAGCTCGGCCAGGAGCACGCTGGTGCAGCCGTACCCGAAGGTGCGCACCGCCCGCGCCGCCACGATCAACCGCCCGGTTCGCCCTAGTTCGGCCATGAAACGGCTCGTGGCCTGCGTGTTCGGCATGCGGCATCTTCGCGCGCCTGGGGTGACGGCCACGCGAGGAATACCATCAACGCCCAGGAAATCTTCCTGCGCGACGAGGTCTCAGCAGGGTCGGGGCCTCGGCAGAGCCCGGCCGTCCGGCGAGAGCTTGACGTCCTTCGGCATGTTCCCCGCCCCGACTCCGATCACCTTCCGCACCCGGGCGCGCCTCCAGCCGATCGCCACGAGCTGCCCGGAGAGCTCGCGGCCGGCCAGGAAGAGGGATCCGTCGGCGGTGAAGTCGCCCTGGTTGACGCCCCGGCACGGCAGGGTGAGGGGTGGACTGCGTGGCCGATCAGGTGCAGGTCGAGCCGGCGTTGCTGACGAGCCACAAGACCGGGGAACCGTCATCGAGGCCATGTGACCGACCGCTCGCCAATCTGTGCGGCTGAGGACGAGCTCAGGCGAGGACGCCGGTGGGCGGCTCGGCGGCGTCCCCAGGACGAATGAAAAACATGACATAGGACGTCGGGTTTCAGACCGATCATGGGCTCACCGGTCGGCACCGACGGGGCGCGGGCCGGGCACCACGGACGGACAAGGACCGCAATGCGCGAAACACCAGAAGATCTCAAGGAGCTTCAGGCCCTCCTGGACGCCTCGCTCTCCCGCTCCACCTCGCACCTGCGCTCGATCGTCAACACCGAGCGCACACTGACGGCGGAGCAGCCTCAAGGACTTCTACGACGACGACTACTTCTTCGACTGGGAGAACGACGTGGTCGACCGGCTGCGTCCGCACGGGATGACCGTCTACGCCCCCGACGTCGACAGGCTCACCGCGGCTTGATCGGTTTGTTCGGCATGGGCGGGATGCGGGTCCGCCCATGTCCTGCTGTGTTGCGAGAGGAAGGACGAAGGTTGACTGCGTTCGTACGGGACGTTGTGAGTATGGAGTACGACGCCATCGAGGTGGTGGGAGCTCGTACCAACAATCTGCGGGACGTGTCGGTGAGCATCCCCAAGGGGCGGCTCATCGCCTTCACCGGAGTGAGCGGCAGCGGCAAGACCTCGCTGGCCATCGAAACCCTGCACAACGAGGCCCAGCTGCGGTACCTGGAGGGACTCTCGCCGTTCGTGCGGCAGTACATCACCCAGCGCAATCGGCCGAAGGTCGACCGCATCCTGGGACTCGGCCCGACGCTCGCGGTCGACCAGCGCCGTCTGAACCGCAACCCCCGGTCCACGGTCGCGACGATCACCGGCATCGACGGGCATCTGGGGCTGCTGTACTCGCGCCTTCCCGCGATCGGCGCGGACCCGGCGGCGGAGAACGGGGACGGCCATCTGACGACCGCTCATTTCGACCGCAATACGCCGGAAGGGAGCTGTTCGGACTGCCACGGGGTGGGCGGGCGGTGGCAGGCGCAGGAGGACCTGGTCATCACCCATCCGGAGCTTCCGCTCTTCGAGGGGGCCTCCCCTTGGTACGCGAAGTGGCGGTCGGGGGAGCACGCGTTCGTGCCGGCCCTTGCCAAGAAGCGGGGAGTGGACCTCGGCCGGCCGTGGCAGTCGCTGCCTGAGGAGTTCCGCCGCTGTGTGCTGTACGGCACCGGGGAGGAGAAGGTCGAGGCCACCGTCGACATGTCGAACAAGAAGGAGACGGTCTCGGTGACCTACACCTCGAGCCAGCCGCTGCGGGGCGCGCTCGCCGAGGTGGAGCGGGTGTTCGTGAACGCCCAGACCTCCAGCGCCAAGCAGCGCTACCTGCCGTACATGCGCAAGCAGCCGTGCGGCACCTGCGGCGGCAGCGGGTACGACCAGGTGGCCCGATCCGTGCGGCTCGGCGGGCTTACCTATCCCGACCTGATCGAGGTAGAAGTACGGGAGGTGCGCAGCTGGGCGAAGCGCGTGGCGGACGACCTGGACGCCCGGCAGCGCGAGGTGGGTGAGCCGCTGCTCCAGGACCTGGGCCGCAGGCTGGGAATCCTCGACCGGCTCGGCCTGGCCCATCTCCAGCTGTCGCGGAGTGCGGCGACGCTGTCCGGGGGTGAGTTGCAGCGAACCCGGCTCGCCGCTCAGCTCAGCACCGAGCTGAGCGGCCTCGTCTTCGTCCTGGACGAGCCCGGGACCGGGCTGCATCCGGCGGACAAGGCGCACCTGCTGGACATCGCCCTGGAGCTGCGCAAGGCCGGCAACACGGTGCTCCTGGTCGAGCACGACCCTGAACTGATCGCCCGGACCGACTGGGTGATCGATATGGGGCCCGGTGCGGGCCGTCTCGGCGGTGAGGTTCTGGTGTCGGGGCCTCCCGCCGACGTGGCCGCCCACCCGACGTCGCTGACCGGACGCTATCTGGCCGGTGAGGGGCCGCGGCTGCGTCGGACCCGCCGTCCGATCGGGGACGGAACCCGCTGGGTGGAGCTGCACGGCCTGCGCGCTCACAACGTGACCGCCGACCTGGTGCGTTTCCCCGCCGGTCGGCTCACCTGCCTGACCGGGGTGAGCGGCAGCGGCAAGAGCAGCCTGCTCGGCGCGCTCGCGGTGAGTGTGGAGGCCGCCCTGAACGGGACGATGACCGACACGGTACGGCAGGTGATCGGCCTGGAGGGGTTCGACTGGGTCGCCGTCGTCGATCAGGAACCACTCGGGCGGACGCCGCGCTCCAACCCGGCCACCTACAGCAAGGCGTTCGACATGGTCCGCAAGCTGTTCGCCGAGACCGACGCGGCGCGCGGACGCGGCGTCAATGCCTCCTGGTTCAGCTTCAACACCGCGGGCGGCGGCCGTTGCGAGACCTGCACCGGTTATGGCCGCAAGCTGGTCGACATGCACTTCCTGCCAGATGTGTGGGTGGTCTGCGACGCGTGCGAGGGCCGGCGCTACAAGCCGGAGGCTCTGGAGATCAGATATCAGGGGCTGGCCATCGATCAGGTGCTGGAGCTGACCGTCGCCGAGGCTGTGGAGCAGTTCTCCCAGCCCCGGCAACTCGCGGAAACCCTCGGAGCCTTGAACCAGGTCGGACTCGGCTATCTCCAGCTCGGCCAGAGCGCCACAGAGCTGTCCGGCGGTGAGGCGCAGCGGCTGAGGCTGGCCTCCGCCATCCAGCGCGGCGCCGCAGGCCGCAAGGCGGGCCTCGTCGTCCTCGACGAACCCGTCTCGGGCCTGCACCCGTCTGACATCCAGCGTGTGGTGGACGCGCTCGACGTGCTGCTGGACTCGGGCAACACCGTCGTCGTGGCCGAACACGACATCCCCGTCGCCGCGTCCGCGGACTGGGTGATCGACCTTGGGCCGGGAGCCGGTCCGGACGGGGGTGCGGTGGTCGCGGAGGGCACCCCGGACGCCGTCGCGACCGCGGACACCCCGACCGCCGGCTTCTTCCGGCGGTACGCGGCGGGCCTGCCTCTCCTGGACATGCACGAAGGTGCGCGCTGCTGAGAAGGTGTTCTCGGCCTCCGACGAACGATCTCGGAAAGGGTCTTGGCGGAGCCGTCACCCGTACCTCCGGCAAGCGAGACTCCGGCTAGGGCCCGGGATGACGCATTCGCCAGACCGTGCTGCGGGTGATCGCCTCCTTGAAGAGCGCTGAGGCGCGGCCGGTCAGTACGACGCCGAGCGGGCTGTCGTCGGCATGCGTGAACTGGGTGACACCGTCGCGGCGGCCCAGGCTTATGTTCTGCCAGACGTAGCGGATTCGGGCCGGGCGCGGCTTTCGCCCGGCCAGCAGGTCGGCCACCGCAGCGCCCGCCTGCAGGCCCATCGGCAGGCCGGTCTGGCAGGACATCCGCGAGCGCCCGCCGGGGGTCCGCGCCGCCGCGGCATCCCCGACGCCGAACACCTCGGGATGCGACAGGGAGCGAAGAGTCGCATCGACCAGCATGCGGCCGTCCTCGTCGGTGGCCAGCCCGCAGGCCGCGGCCAGGCCGGGGACGCGGAAGCCGGCTGCCCACACCACCGTATCGGCGGACACCTCGCGACCGTCGTCCAGGAGCAGCCCGTCAGGGCCGATCTTGGCGACCGGTGTGTGCTCGCGCACGGCGACGCCCAGCCGTGCGAAAGCCTTGTGGAGGTGACGGCGGGGCCTGTCGGACAGCCCGTTCCCGATCCGGCCGCCGGAGATCAGTCGAACATCCAGCCGCGGATACGCCTCCGCGATCTCGGTCGCGGCCTCGATCCCGGTCAGCCCGCCACCCACCACGGCGACCGACCGGGCCTCGGCCAGACGGGACCGCAAGCGGGTCGCCTCTCCCGCCGTGGCGAGAGTGAACGCGTGCTCGGCTGTTCCGGGTACGACGTCCAGGTCGGCGCCGCTGCCGAGGGCGTAGATCAGTACGTCGTAGGTCAGTTCGTACGGGACGGCGTCGAGCCGTACAACGTGTGCACCGAGATCGATTCCCGTCACCCGGGCCACCGCCAGGTCGACGCCGGTGCCATCGAGCAGCGTGGAAAGGGGCAGGTCGGGTAGCGATTGCCCGGCTGCGAGCTGGTGGAGTCGCACCCGTTCCACGAACCGGTCGCTCGCGTTCACCAGCGTCACCTGGGCGTCGGTGCCGCGCAGGCGCCGCGCGGCGCGCTTGGCGGCGCCCAGCCCCGCGTAGCCGGCGCCCAGCACTACGATGCGCTTTGTCATGGGGTCCTCCGATCGAGTCCCCATGTGAACCGGCAGGCCGGCCGATTCGTGACACCGCTCGTATGTGATCGTGCTCACATGAGTGTGATCGTGCTCACATGAGCTGAGTGGCGGCGAAAGCCAGCTTGGCTGGATTCACCATGGTCCGTACAGCGCTGATCCGGCCGTCGCTGATCTCCACGGCCATGACTGCGCGCAGGTCGCCCCCGTATCGCAGGAGCACGGCGAACTCGCCGTTGATCTCGGCGATCGCGGCGGTCACGGCGGCCGCCTCCGGCCGGCCGCTGAGACCGCGCACGTAGCGCAGGACCCTCTGGCGCCCGAGCACGGGCCGTCGTGCCACGGTCGATCCGCCGCCGTCCGCCCAGGCGACCACATCTGCGGCCAGCAGCTCTTCCAGCCCTGCCACGTCGCCGTGCAGGGTCGCGGCCAGGAACCTCTCGACGATGTGCCGGTGCTGTTCGCGGTCGGCGTCGAAACGCTTGCGGGCCTCGCCGACGTGCGCCTTGGCTCGGCGGTGAAGTTGGCGAGAGTACGCCTCGTCGATG
This sequence comes from Nonomuraea rhodomycinica, assembly GCF_013363995.1. GTDB lineage: Bacteria > Actinomycetota > Actinomycetes > Streptosporangiales > Streptosporangiaceae > Nonomuraea > Nonomuraea rhodomycinica. The sequence goes on from NZ_JABWGO010000001.1 coordinate 1,163,704, forward strand.
CCGACGATCTTCCCGATCTCGGCATGACTATGTCCAAAAGCCTCGCGCAGCACGAAAACGGCCCGCTCGGTCGGAGTCAAGCGCTCCAGCAGGACCAGCAGGCCCAGCGACACCGACTCACGCTGCTCGACGGTTTCCAGCGGACCGAGGGCGCCGTCGCCGGTGAGCACCGGCTCGGGCAGCCACGGCCCCACATAGCTCTCCCGCTGCCGTCGCGCCGAGGCGAGCTGATTCAGACACAGATGGGTGAGCACCGTGGTCAGCCAGGCGGCCGGTACGTCGACCGGGCCGGCCTGGTTCCAGCGCAGGAACGTCTCCTGCACCATGTCCTCAGCCTCGGCGGCGGAACCGAGCAACCGATAGGCCAGCCCGAACAAGCGCGGCCGCTGCTCTTCGAACACGGCCACCGGCGCCTCCAGCGGCCCGTCCGCACGCACCCGCAGGAAGTCCACGCGCCTGATCCTAAGAGGATGATGTAGGTGAGCGCTTCCCGCCGGCGTCCGACCCATCGGCTGACCGACCTCGGGTCCTCAACCGGATCTGTCGGCCCTGGCTGGGAGGCGCTCATGTGCACTCACCGGACGTGGCACCTGTGAGTTCATAGGCGTGCACTGGGATTCCGCTCCTGGTGACGCCGGACGTCTCCCCGCTGCCCACCCTCGATTCCACTCGCCTCCTGGCAGGCGCCGCGTTCGACACCGCCAACGGCCGCCGCGCCCTTCCCTCATGGCGCGGCGGCCCCGTTCGCGGGCGCGACCTCCGGGCTCGGCCGACAGTTGGGCATGGCAGCCGTGAGACAGCTCCATAGATGCCGGTGATGTGCGGTTCCCGAGGCACCGAGGGGGCATTGACGTGTCGCCAGCGCGCGTTACTCTGCGGCTGGTGACGCAGACCCGAGCGGAGGCCGGCAAGATGCCCTGAAGAGCCAGCCGGTCATCGAGCCGCTTGCGTCCGGGATGCCGGAATCGGCGGTTTCCGTCATGCCCCATCACCCAGGGCGTTCGCGCGAGCGGTCTTCGCCTCCTCGCCCGTCAGGTAGTGCACGGTCGTACCCGGCAAAGTAGGCAGATAGGCCCAGTGGGTGATCGGGTCGTCATCGTCCTGCAGGTTGTCACCATCTCGGCCGTAGGGCGGACGGACGACGCCGTCGGAATCGACGAAGCAGTCGTGGTACTCACGCCCGTCCTCATCGAAGTGACGGGTCGTGAAGTACATCGGCCTCACCAGCCAGAAATCCTGCCCCGCATGTGGATCGCGCTCGTCCGCATCGTCGGATGGGAAACGGCCGGTGATCGCGGCGGCCACAGGTATTCCGTCCCTTGGCAATCTCTCCCGGGAGTCCACCCACTCCACTTGCGCACGTATGCCCATCCCAGCTCCCATCTTGGTCAAGTACGGGCGTCTTCACATACTGCCCTTGTCTCCCCCGATCTTCGCCGGCGAGTGGCTCAACGCCTTATGAAACACGGGTTGTCCAGCCCGCTTTCTTCCGCGGGTACCGCGGCATACCGCTCAGCGGCTCCATCAGAAGAATGGTTCCCCCAAGATGGCGAGCGGCTTTCATCGCGAAGGCAATGCTCCCGGCGGCGATCTCGTCCTGCATCTCGATGGACTCGCCGGGCCGTCGATGGCCGTATGGCGCGTTGAACAGGCGGATGCCCAACTGCTCGCCGATCTCCATGGCCGTCTCGACGCTGCGGCGGAGGGCGGTGACATTCTCGGGGGTGGGACAGCACCCCGCGCTCACCCTTCGGCATGTCACCGGCGAAGAGGTTCATCGCCACCACCTGAACGCCGAAGTGCCGCACCGCGGCCACGAACCGGGCGACGGTATCCGGGTCCGGGGCCGGGCCCGTGCCGAACGCCCACCCAGTGCACGGGCCGCGTCCACGTCGACGGGTCGTCCGGGTCGCAGCCCGTCTCCCGCCACAGCAGCCGGGCACAGGCCGCGGCCACGCGCGGCGCGACGGCGCCCTCCAGCTTCACGAAGCCGTCGCGCAGGAAACGGGATACCAAGGTCGTGCCATCCATGCCCCCTGGTGCGGCGACACCGGCCCCGGTCACCCGACATCCTCCGCACCCCCCTTGTCGGTGTGTGTGACCGGGGAACCGATCCCGTCAGGTGTCGAAGCTGCGGCGGGCGGATTCGATGTGACCGAAGTACTCGTGGGTCCAGCCGCAGATCAGATCCACCGTGGCGCGCAGGGCCCGGCCGGGCTCGGTGAGGGTGTATTCGACCCGCGGCGGCACCGTGGGGTACACCTTCCGCTCGGCCAGGCCGTTGCGCTCCAGCATCCGCAGGTTCTGGGTGAGCATCTTGTGGCTGATGCCCTCCACCTCGCTGCGCAGCTGACTGAAACGCAGGGTGCGCTCGCCGAGCGCCTCGATGATCAGCAACGCCCACTTGTTGGCGACGTCCGAGAAGATCTCCCGCGCCAGGGAGTCGGCGCGCCTCAGGTCCGCCTCGTCGGACAGGTTGCTGAGCTCTTTGGTCACCATCAGGTTCCCCAGTCACTGAAAAGTGCGTTCTTCCACGTCAGCGAACACTCTCCTACAGTTCCGGAGTAACTACAAGAGAGTAACGATGGAGGAGATCGTGGCTGTTACGCTCATCAACCCCGACGGGCATGTCCGCGTGCCGATCTACCACCACGTCGCGGTGGCGACGGGAAGCAGACAGGTCCACATCGCGGGCCAGGTGGCCTGGGACGAGAACGGCGAACTGGTGGCGCCTGGCGACCTGGCCGGGCAGGTCGCCCAGGTCTACCGCAACGTGGCCAGGGCGCTCGGCGCGGCGGGGGCGACGTTCCACGACGTCGTCCGCTTCACGTGGTACGCCGCGGGCTGGAAGAGGGAGATGTACGACGCTTTCAACGCGGGCGTCGAGCAGGCGGCGCGCGAGTTCGACCTCGCCACGCCACCGGCCGCGCTGATCGGGGTCGACATCCTCTTCGAGCCCGGCATCCTCGTCGAGGCCGAGGTCACCGCGGTCATCGACTGAGCCGGCTCAGCGGTGAGCCCAAGCCCGTCCCGGGAGACCAGCCGTCCCCCAGCCCCTCCGCCTCGACGGCGGGCGTGCCGGCCCCGCGCCTGAGCGAGGGCGTCGCGGCCTGGCGGGGTGCCGACGCCGTCGCCGACGCCGTACGCGACCGAGTCACCGATCCGCTGGGGAACCGATGCTCGGCAGATCTCGGCCGCGTGCGGCGTAGCCCTCGATGGCGCTGATGAACATGTCCTCGGCCAGGGCGTAGAGCTCGTCGATCTCCTGCGGGGCGGCGGTGAAGCGGCCCCCCGCCTCGGAGGCGGCCAAGCCCATGCCGACCGTGTCCAGCAGGCGCTGGAGCGGGCTGACGATCTCCTCCGGCACGCCGGCGTCCCGCAGCATCGCCTGGACGGAGTTGCGCGGGCGCCGAGCCTCGGGCGTGACCGTCGGGCGTGTGAACAGCAGCAGGAACAGCTCCGGATGACGCCGTGCCACCTCGCGGGCACCCGCGCCGAACGCGCGCAGCCGGTCCTGCCACGGCAACGCGGGATCGTCGTCCGGCATCTCCTGCAGGAGCCGTTCCACCAGGCCGTCCAGAAGCCCCTGCTTGTCGCCGACATAGCGATAGAGCGCCATCGGGGTGACGCCGAGCCGGTCGGCGACCGCGCGCATGCTGACCGCGGGCAGGCCGCGCTCTTCGGCGAGTTCGAGGGTGGCGTCGAGCACCTCGTCGCGGGTCAGCCCGCGGGTGCCGCGACCGCGCTGGGCCGGGGTCTTCACGGATCCCAGTCTAACCGTTAATATACGCCGTATATCTACGCCGTATATTAACGAGCCTCACCGAAGGAGCCCGGAGTTGCCCAGCCCTGTCGCCCGCCGTCCCGGCTGGACCCTCGCCATGGCGGCGACCGCCGGCTACCTGCTCGTCCTGGACCTCACCGGGGTGAACGTCGCGCTGCCCGCCATGCGGGACGATCTCGGCGCGGGGCTGGGCGAGGTGCAGTGGGCCGTCGACGCCTACGCCCTGACGCTGGCCGTGCTGCTCCTGACCGCCGGCGCGCTGGCCGACCGGTGGGGTCGCCGCCGCCTCTTCCTGGCCGGCCTCGGCGTGTTCACGGCCGGGTCCCTGGCGTGCGCCCTGGCGCCCGGCGCGTTGGCGCTGGACCTCTTCCGGGCCGCGCAAGGCTGCGGAGCGGCGATCCTGTTCGGGACGGCCTCGCCTCTTCTGGCAGCCGCCTACCCACCGGGCCGCCGGCGCGACCATGCCCTCGGCATGTTCGCGGCGGCCTCAGGTGCGGCCATCGCCACGGGCCCGCTGCTCGGCGGCGCGCTCACCGAGGTGTTCGGCTGGCGTGCGATCTTCTTCCTCAACGTGCCGGTCGGCGTGCTCGCCCTCGTCATCGCCCCTCGGGTGCTGGCCGAGTCCCGCGATGCCCGGCCCCGCCCCCTCGATCCGGTCGCGACGGCGTGCCTGACCGCCGGACTCGGAGGAGTCATGTGGGCGCTGATCGAAGGACCGCGCATCGGCTGGACGGCGCCCGGGACGATCACCTGTGTCGCCGTGGCCACGGCGGCCACGGCCGTCCTGGCGCTGCGCCGCGTCGCGGACCCCATGATCGACCTGTCGCTGCTGCGCGACCGGCTGTATGCGGCGAACACCGCCGCCGCGCTGGCCTTCCACGCCGCCGGCGCCGGAGCCCTGGCCTACTTCTCGCTGTACGTCCAGGGGCCGATGGGCGCCCGCCCCGCCCAGGCGGGACTCTGGTTCCTCACCTTCAGCGTTCCTGCCCTGGCCGCGCCGGTGCTGCTCGGACGGATCATGCACCGGCTCCCCTCCGCCCTGCTGGTCGCGGCCGGACCGGCGCTGGCCGCCGTCTCCTCGCTCCTGCTGGCCGCCACCTACGAGCTGCATTCCTGGCCCGCGATGGTGCCCGGATTCGTGGTCGGCGGGACGAGCATCGGGATCGGCAACCTCGTCACCGGCCGAACGGCGCTGGCGTCGGCGCCCGCCGGACGCGCGGGCGTGGCCGCGGGCATCGCCAACACGGCCAAGCAGGTCGGCGTCGCCGCGGGCGTCGCCGTCCTCGGCGTCCCGTACCAGCTGGACGGCCTGGGCGCGATGCTCCTCACGGCGGCGGCCATCGGCGGCCTCGGCGCGATTCCGGCGCTCCGCCTCATGGTCTCGCGCACGCGGCGCCAGGGAACCCTGCCTCCCCCGCCGGCGGCGTCTGACGGGTCACCCGCCTCCCAGGCTCCTCCGGACCACCGCCCCCTCTGAGACCGTCAGCCGTCCGCCTCCCCATCGCCGGTCTCGGCCGGCTCCTCGGCCAGGACGAGAGTGAGCAGACCGGGGAAGCGGCCCTCGAACTCGTCGCGGCGCAGCCGGTCGAGGCGGCGCGCGCCCCCGTCGCGAAGGGCCGGCCGGTGACGATGGGGACGCGGCGGCGGAGTGCGGCGTCCACGGGCTGGTGCTGGACATGAGCGGGCCGACGTTCTGCGTAACAGCCTCATGCCTGCTACTCCAGGCGAACAAAGCCGGCAGATGGTCCTGGGCCAGAAGCTAGGCGGGCTCTTCCCTGGGCACCCTGGCGAGCGGCACACCCCGCAGGCTGAGCAGTACCATCGCAACACACCCGCAGGTGAGCGCGATGTCGGCGACGTTACCCACGAACACGCCGTAGTCGATGAAGTCCACGACGTGCCCGCGGGCGAAGCCGGGCTCGCGGAAGAGCCGATCGCCCAGGTGAGACACCGCCCCACCAAGCAGCGCCCCCAGTGCGAGCGCCCAGCCAGGGGAGGCCAGCCGACGCGCGATGTAGAGAACGCCGACCACTGCGGCTGTCGCCGCCAGGGCGAACAGCCATGTCGCGCCGGAACCTACGGAGAACGCGGCTCCGGCGTTGTAGAACAGCCGGAAGTGAATCAGAGGGGGAATCACGGCGACGCGCTCACTCCCGGACAGCGTGGAGACCGCCCAGAGCTTGGTGAGCTGATCCACGACAAGGACCACCGCGGCCAGCACGAGCATCATGGCGTACAGCCGACTCGAACCCCGCTCCAACCGCATCATTCATGGCCTCCGCGCCGTCCGACAGATATTTCCCTGAGACTACTAGGGCGCCCTCTGAGGTACCCATGCGAATGCTGCATGATCGGTGAGACATGCCTCGGGTCGAACGAGACCGAACACCACTTACACTCCTTGATCGCAACATGGAGAGCCATGATCAACCAGGTGAAGGAAGTGCAGTTGGCTTCTCCGGCAGGGATCTGGCGATGTAGCTGGTCAGGTTGCGGAAACCCAGCGCAGAGCCGCGGAGGTGTTCGAGCCTGCCGTTGATCGCCTCCGTTGGGCCGCTGGAGATGCCGGGACGGTACCGGCACCGGTCCGGTGCGGCGTCGGGCAGCTCCTCGGCAGCCGCGGTCTTGAACCCGGTGAACCCGTCCATCGCGACGACCTCCACCTTCTCCCCTGCTTGGAGCGCCGAACGGCAAGTGACCGGGTCGCGCGGTACGCCCTCGCAGCCGCAGCGGCGGCACCACTGATCGGCCCCGACGACCCGGCCGGCGAGAACAGCACGATCGAACTCAACTCGCTGCCCGGTGACTTCCAGACCGAGCTCGTCGAGCCGGGCGAACTTCGTCAGGCCGGGACAGGCGAAGATGGCGTCAGACCAGTCGAGGTCTTCTGGATGGGCCGCCTGAGCGGCGCGTGGCCGGCGGCATCGAGGAGACCGATCACGATCTCGACAGCGGTAGCCGACCGCGTGTCCTGCCCAGCCGCTCCACGCTCCAGGAGCTCGCGCGCATGTGCCCGGCAGACGACTTCGGTGCTCACCCAGCGCCCGGCGGCACCGCGGTGTCGATCGGCTGCGCACCAGACCGAGACCGGGCGGCAGGAGGTCACGGTGTCAGGACGACACGCCCGAAGACCTCGCCGGCATCCATCCGCCGGTGGGCGTCTGCTGCGGCTTCGAGCGGGAGGACGGCGTGGACGACGGCGCTGAGGTCGCCCCGCGCCGCGGTTTCGAACTGGTCGGCGCGTACCCGGGCCAGGTCAGCTCGCGGCACCGTGTCCAGACTGAAGGTCGCGACCGACACCGACTGCCGGAACCGGCTCAGCAGCGCCGATCCGAAGTCCGCCGGGGGAGGCCCGGCGACGAGGCCGACCAGCACCAGTCGACCATGGGGTGCGAGCCGCGCGAGGAACGAGGGCAGCGCCGGCCCGGCGACGATGTCGACGATCACATCGAAGCCGGCCGGCTCGAGACCGCGCGTACTGTTCCCCTCACGGTCGAGCACGTGTGTCGCGCCGTACTTCATCAGCCGCTCCCCCCGCTCGGCCGACGACGTGGTCACCGCGACTGCCCGTGCGCCGGCTCGGGCCGCGAGCTCGACGGCTGCGATGCCGATGCTGCCGGCCGCGCCACGTACCAGCACGGTCTCGTCCTTGGCGAAGTGCGCCTGCCGCAGGGCGAAGTGCGCCACCGGGGCCGCGCTGCCGAGTGTCACCGCGTCGACGGGCGTCAGGTCGGCGGGAAGGGGCGTGACGTTCTCGATCCGCGCGACCGCGTGCTCGGCGTAGCCGCCAGAGAGGCCGGTGAACGCCCAGACACGTCGGTTGAGCCACGACGCCTCGACGCCCGCTCCCACGGCCGTGATCGTCCCAGCCACCTCGCTTCCCGGCACCAGACCGTCGCGAGGCATGGCCGGGCCGAGCGCGCCCAGCGTGCCGCGCCGGATCACCGCGTCGACTCCGCCGACCCCGATCGCCGCGGTTCGGATGACGACCTCGCCCGCGCTCGGGCTGGGGACCGGGACATCGACGACCTCCATGCCGTCCGGGCTGCCGAAGGTACGGATCGAGACTGCTCGCATGCATCGCTCCTGACTGGTTCGAGCCGGTTGGCTCCCGTACGATCGAACGTAACGGACGCATGCGTCCACTTGCTGATGTGAGAGAGATTGCCGGAAAGATGACTCACCTGTTGCGTGCCGACGCGAGGGAAAATCGCGACCGTGTGCTCGCCGCGGCCCGGGAGCTGTTCGCGGAGTCCGGGCTGGAGGTGACGATGCGACAGATCGCCCGGCGTGCGGACGTCGGGCCCGCGACCCTGTACCGCCGGTTCCCGACGAAGCAGGACCTGGTGCTGGAGGCGTTCGAGGACGAGCTCGCCGAGTGCAGCTCAATCGTCTACGACGGCAGCGCCGACCCGGATCCGTGGCGCGGGCTCTGCGACGTCGTCGAGCGCGTCCTGCTCCTCAACGCGCGCAACCAGGGCTTCACGGACGCGTTCATGTCGGCGCACCCCGACGTCGTCGACTTCGCGGCACACCGCGAGAAGCTGGGCCGTGTCGTCTCGACCATCATCCGCCGCGCGCAGGCTGCAGGTCGGCTACGTCCGGACTTCGTGTTCGATGACTTCGCCGTCATCCTCCTCGCCGGCCGCGGACTCACCGCCGCACCCGCCTCCACGCGCGACGCAGCAGTACGCCGTTTCGCGGCTCTCATCATCGACGGCCTCCGCGCCGCCGGCACCGAGGCCGGCACGGGACAAGAGTGCACCTGACACCCGCCGAAGCCGCCAGCACCGTCCCGCTGGGCGGCGGGGAACCGGTGGTCACCGACGGTCCCTTCGTCGACGGCAAGGAGGTGGTCAGCGGGTTCGTCGAGCTCGAGATGGCGCACCTGGACGAGGCGTTGAAGCTGGCGCGTGCGTGGCCCGCGTGCCCGATCGTGGAGATCGGGCCGCCGTTCTCGATCTTCCCCCGTCCCCTTACGGGCTCGTCGTCAGCGCCGGGTTCGTTTCGACGACGCCGTCGAGCGCCTGATCGACGCGGCCCAGAAGTCCGGCGTCGAGCCGGACGCCGGCCGCTCCGGCGTTCTCCCGCACCTGCTCGGGCCGCGACGCCCCAATGATCGCCGAGGCCACGTTGGGGTTGTGCAACACCCAGGCCAGCGCGAGTTGTCCCAGGGAGAGCCCGGCCTCGTCGGCCAGGGGACAGAGCCGCTGCACCCGTGCCAGTACGTCCTCACGCAGGAAGGGCTGGACGAAACTGCCCGCACCGCTCACGTCCGCGCCGCGCGATCCCGAGGGCGGTGGTCGCCCCGGCCGATACTTGCCTGTCAGCACGCCCTGCGCGAGAGGGGACCAGGCGAGCTGCCCGATCCCTTCTCGTTCGCACGCTGGTACGACCTCGGCCTCGATCACCCGCCACAACGCGCTGTACTGCGCCTCGTTGGAGACCAACGGCACGTGCAGGTCCCGGGCGAGTGCGGCGCCCCTGGTGATCTGCTCGGCCGTCCATTCGGAGACGCCGACATAGAGCACGTGGCCCTGCCGGACCAGGTCGGCAAACGCCAGCATGGTCTCCTCCAGCGGGACCGTCCGGTCAAATCGATGCGCCTGGTACACGTCGAGATAGTCGGTGCCCAGCCGTCGCAGCGACGCGCGCGCCGACTCCATGACGTGCTTGCGGCCAAGGCCTTTGTCATTCGGCCCGCCCGGCCCGGTGGGCCAGAACACCTTCGTGGATATCTCCAGACTTTCCCGCCGCTGTCCTTTAAGAGCGCGGCCGAGCACGGACTCGGCTGCGGTGTTCGCGTACGCGTCCGCGGTGATGAACGTGGTGATGCCCACGTCCAGCGCCGCCGCGACGCACGCCCGCGCCCGTTCTTCCTGGTCCGCGGCGTCGTGAGAGAGCCAGTGCCCGTAGGAGATCGCGCTGACGGAGAGGCCGCTGCGGCCAAGTCGACGAAATTCCATGCATTTACGGTAGCCCCCTATTTCGAGCGTCCACGCCTCCATGGAGCCGATTTGACAAATTAATTCGAGGCGCTCTGAGGGTAAAAGAAGAGAGCACGGAACGGCGAATATGTCAAATTCCTGCGGGAGATTCATGGGATCGGTTCGAGAACGACACCGGCCTTGAACTCGGCATGTGCTTGTCGGCTCAGGCGAGCGCCACCCGACACATCACCCTTGCCATGCTCGCCCTGGCCTGCGACAGCGGAACAAGGCCACGCCACGGGTCCGCCACCTCGACCTCGACGCAGCGGACCTCGACGCTCCCATCGAGCGGCACAGCGGTACGCACACCCGACGGCCTCGTCCGGACCGCTCTTCCGCGGTCCGGCAGCCACTCACCCGACGTCAAGCCCGCATGCGGCTACTCTGATCGGCCGGCGGCCTGTTCGCACGTGTTGAAGTACTCGACCTCGTGGAGGTATCTCTTCCACTCGTCAGGACTCAACGGTCCGCGTGCCCGGTCGCAGACCGCCGTGGCGACTCGCTCACCGTCGAGGACATGCGCGCGCACCACGCCGTCCGGCGTGGCGCTGAACAGCGTCCGGCCATCCGCGCTGAACGCCAGCGTCGCGCTGCTCTCGAAGCCCACGTCGGTATGGCCGTCGAAGATCATCCCGAGGGGTTGCCGCGTGTCCGCGTCCCACAGCCGGATTCTGTCGCCGGCTGCGTACGTGGCGATGGTCCGTCCGTCCGGAGACCATACGAGGGTGTAGAACCCACCCTCACCCACAGCCGGAAACCGGAGGCCGCTGGTGCCGGTGAAGTCCGGATTCCAGAGCGACAGTGGCTCGCCGTCCATGCTGACGGCCACGCGTCCGCCGTCAGGGCTGAACGCGTACGGCCCGCTGGGCAGGCTTCCCGCCCCTTCCGGCCGCGGCAACCGGGCGCCGCGCAGCGGGTCCACCAGCGTGATCTCGGGTGCGGATCCGGCCACCAGCAGCTTTCCGTCAGGACGGTAGGCCATGTTCTCCGATCCGTTCACATCCTTCACCGTCCTCACCGTGGAGGAGGCCGGAGTCCACAGTTCGAGCGGGGAGGACATGGCCCCGTCCACCGTCCAATGAGCGGGAGCGACTGCGAGCGTGGTGCCGTCAGGACTGAAGGCGAGACCGGCGACGCTGTCCGCCTGCTTGCTCGCGACCCGGACAGAGCTGATCGGCAGGGCTGTGGACGTGTCCACGACCACCACCCCGGCGTGGGCGCCGGGGGATTCCGCCGTGCGTATCATGCCGCCTATGGCGAGTTTTCTCCCATCCCTGCTGAAAGCGAGCGCAGGACGGTACAACGCCCCTTCGTCCACCTTGATCGGTTGACCGATACTTCTCCGACCGGCCACGTCCCATAACCGCACCTGGCCGGCTCCGTACAGGGCGACTATCCGACCCCCCGGTCCGAGGAGGGCTTTGCCCCCAGCTGTTCCGGGCAGGGCGGGGCGGTCTTGCAGGCTCCTCAGATCCATCGTCGACACGGTGCTCGTCAGGCGGATCCTCATGACGTGGTCCGGCTCATCGAAACGGACCTGGTCGATCGGCGCGCCGAGTTCGCGCCGCACGACTTCCTGGCCGTCCGTGAGTCGCCGCACGGTCAGGCTCTTCGAGCCCTCACCTCCGTAGGCGAGAAACCGGTCGTTGTAGCCGAAGGCGTAGATCTTCCCTGCCGGTCCCGCTCCGTCCCCCTTGAGCGCGGCTCCCGAGGGCACCTGTCTCAACAACAGCTTGTATCCCGCCACACCACCCTGACCAGGCAGAGGAGGGACCGATGCCGTGACGGCCAGTGTCCGGCCGCTATCGCCGAACACGGCATCTTGGACGTTCTTCTTCTGAGGCAGCCAGTCCGCCGGGAGCACTCGGTTCGTCTTCAGGTCCCACAGCTCCGCCCGTCCGTCTCCGGTGGAGAAGACGACGCCCAGGGTGCCGTCGGCGTTCACCGCGTCCACGCCCGCGCCGGATCCGGCACGGATCTGGCGACGGGTGGCCAGGTCCCACCAGTGCGCACCGGTGCGGCTGCGTGAGAGGTCGGGGACGGAGAGAAACCGCCCCGTGGGGTCGAAAGCCAGTCTGTCCGTGTTGCCCCGGCTCGCTCCGCTCGCGAAGCCGTCCCCCATCGCCGTACCGGTCGGGACGTCCCACAACCGCACCTGGCGGTCATCCTGGACCGCCAGGACCCGTCCACCGGGACTCAGCGCCCCCATCACCGCCGTAGGGCTCACGCCCGAGAACTCGCCGACCTTTCGGTGTTCGCGTACGTCCCAGAGCCTCGCCAGACCGGCCCTGATGCTCACCAGCGTGCGCCCGTCCTGGCTGGTCGCGTAGACGGTGTCGGCGGTCACATCGGGATCGGTGAACGAGTCGAGTCCACCGTCCGACAGCGAGTCGTACAGGCCGCCGAGCGACTGGGGGATCGAGGGGCTGAGCCGCCATGCCGCCACGCTCAGCCGCATGGCGAGCCGGGGGTCACGCCGGCGCAGGTCGGCCGCGCGCAGCAGGAGCGATCGAGCCGTCGCCTCGTCGCGCTGGCGGCTGGAGACGTCCCGCAGGTGCTCCGCCAGGCCGAGCCCGCCGAGCGTCGCCACGAGCAGCACGACGAGCGTGGCGGCGATCAGGCCACGGCGCTTGGACTGCCGCCTGGCCTGCTTGGCCGCGACATCGAGGAACTCGCGCTCCAGCGCCCGCAGCGTGATGTCCCGGCGCTCGGTGGCAGCCCAGCGCAGCGTCCTGTCGAGGCTGGAGCCGTGCAGCAGGTCGGCGGGCTTGCGGCCGTGCTCGTCCCAGAGCCGGGCGGCCGCGCTGAGCCGCCGATGGATGTGCAGGCCCGCGCGGTTGTCCGCCACCCAGTGCCGCAGCCGCGGCCATGCCTGCATCAGAGCTGGGCTGGCCAGGGTGTAAGCGGAGTCGGCCTCGGTGATGAGACCAGCGGCGACGTACACGGACAGCAGTGACTCGACAGGGCCGGTCGCCTCCAGCTCGTCGCGGGTGACGTGCCTGATGGTCTCGTCGTCCTCCTCCGTGAGACCCACCATCCGGAGGAAGAGATCGGGTGCGACGGTCCGCTCCCCGTCGGAGAGCTCCTCGAACAGCTCCTCCGCGATGGTGCCCAGGTCTGGCTCGGTCGGTAGCGGCGCCCGCACCGCCGCGGCGACGCTGCCGCCCTCCACCAGCAGCCGGTCGTCGTCGCGGACGTCGAGCAGGCCGAGCAGAACCGCTCTGGCCGAGGGCCGCTCATCCGGATTCCTGGAGGTCGCCGCCGCGACCAGCCCACCGAGCGGCTCGGGCAGGACGCCCGGATCGGGCCGGAAGCCGAGCACGGTGTTGACCACCGACAGCGGCTCCTGCCCCGGGATCGGGTCGCGGCCCAGTGCGGCGAAGAGGACGACCAGTGCCCAGGCCCACATGTCGGCGGCCGCCGCGACCCCGCTCCCCGCGAAGACCTCCGGCGCCATGTAGTTGGGCGTGCCCATGATCGGACCGGTCGTCGTCAGTGGCCCGACCTCTCGGGCCACCCCGAAGTCGATCACTCTCGGTCCGTCAGGGCCCAAGATGATGTTGTCCGGCTTGAGGTCGCGATGGACGACGCCCACTTCGTGGATGGCCGTCAGCGCGGTGGCGACACCGATGGCCAGCCGCCGCAGCGCGTCGCCTCCGTACGGCCCGGCCTCCCCGACCACCTGGCGCAGGGTGGGTCCGGGCACGTACTCGCTGACGATGTACGGCTCGGCGACGTCGGTTCTGACCTCGATCACCCGGGCGGTGCAGAACGACGACACCCGCTGGGCGGCTGCCGCCTCCTTGCTCAGCCGGGCGCGCGAGGCGGCGTCGCTCAACCTGGGCACCTTGACCGCCACCCGCTGGCCGGCCTCGCCGTAGGCCTCGTAGACCACGCCTTGGCCGCCCGCGCCCAGCCGTCCCGCCAGCCAGTAGCCGCCGAGCCGGTGCGGATCCGAAGGGGTGAGCGGAACAGGCGACATGTGTGAAATTCTGGGTCGTCCGTTGATCTTCCGCTTGCCGTCCGAGGATTTAGCCATGGAATTTCGGATCATGGGCGCACTGGAGGTGCGTGACGGTACGAGCAACCGTACCCCCACCGCGGCCAAGCATCGGGATCTCCTCGCGGTGCTCGTGCTCAACGCTCGAAGGCCCATGACGGTGGCGCGGTTGCGGCAGCTGCTGTGGCCGCACGAGGACGGCGAGCGATCCGACTCGCTTGTGCGCGGGTACGTCGGCCATCTCAGACGACTTCTCGGCAAGGACGTCATCACCACGGTGTCGGGCACGTACACCCTGGCCGTCGATGCCGACCAGGTGGACGTGGAGCGCTTCAGGCGGCTGGTGGAGCGCGGCGTGACCGGATCCGGTGCTCAGCGCCGCGCGAGCCTGAGCGAGGCGCTTGCCCTGTGGCGGGGGGTGGTGTTCGAGGACGTCGATCCGGACGGAACCCGCTGGCGTGAGACGGCGCGGCTGCGCGAGGAGTTGGAGGAGCTACGCCTGCTCGCCGTGGAGCGCCGCATCGACCTCGACCTGGAGGAGGGGCGTCACCGTCAAGTCATCGCCGAGCTGCGGCGGCTGGTCGGGCAGCACCCGTTGTGGCAGCGCTTTCGCGGTCAGTGCATGCTCGCCCTGTACCGCAGCGGGCGCAGGGTCGAGGCGCTGGAGATGTATCACGGGTTACGTGAGGTGCTCGACGAGGGTCATGCCATAGCCCCCGATCCCGAGCTGCAACACCTCTACCACCGCATGCTCCACGACGATGTCTCGTTGCACGTCTCCGTCGGGCCGCCGGTGCTCGTGCCGCACGACGTCTCCGACTTCACGGGCCGTCAGGACCTGCTCGGCATCCTGGACGAGGCGATGCTCGACGGGACCAGGATCGTGATCCATGGCCAGGCCGGAGCGGGCAAGTCGGCGCTCGCCGTGCACGCCGCCTGGCGTCACAAGGAACGCTTCCCCGACGGGATTCTCTACGCCGACCTGCGCGGGGAATCCAGTGCTCCGGCCGCGGTTGCCCAGGACTTCCTGCGCTGGCTCGGCTGCCCCGCCCAGACGATCCCGGCCGGCGCCGACCAGCGGCAACAGCTGCTGCGCGCCTACACGGCCAACCGGCGGCTGCTCGTGCTTCTCGACAACGTCTCGGACGAGGAGCAGGCCCGTCCCCTGCTGACCTCGTGCGCGACGGTCATCACGAGCAGGTCCGCCCTGGGTGGGCTCACCGACGCCACCCGGCTGCACGTGGGCGTGCTGGACGACGACGCCGGCGTCGATCTGCTCGTCAGGTTGGTGGGCGCCGAGCGGGCGAAGGCCGATCCGCTGGCGACCGAGCGGCTCGCCCGCTTCTGCGGCGGCCTGCCGATAGCCCTCCGGATCGCCGGATCCCGCCTGGCCGCGCGCCCCAGCTGGACGGTCGACCACCTGGTCCGTCTGCTGGAGGACGAACACGGGCGCCTCGACCACCTGCACTCCGGCGATCAGACAGTTCGCAGCGTCTACTCGATCGGCTACGAAGGGCTGCCGGAACCGGCCAGGCGCGCGCTGCGCCTGCTTGCCGCGCACTCCGCGCCCGACCTCGCCGACTGGGTGGCCGAGCTGTTCGGCGCCCAGGCGGAGGCGCTGGTCGAGGCGGGCCTGTTGGAGACGCACGTGGTCGACGTGGCGGGTCAGCTCCGCTATCGGCTGCACGATCTGACCCGCCTGTACGCGCGGGAGCGGCTGCTTGAAGAGGAAGGGATCAGGAGGCCTCTCGCGGATCTGCTGGCTGTGGTGACGACCCGGGTGCGCGCATCGCGCTTCCCCCTGGTCTCCGGCGATCCAGCCGTGGCCCTTCCCTTCGCGACCACGGACATCAGGCAGTCGGTGGAGTGGCTGCTCGCCGAACGCGCCTTCCTGGTACGCCTCGTCGCGGACCTCCACGAGGCCGAACTGTGGGACGGCGCCTGGCGGCTCGCGCACCTGCTCACGCCGTTCTTCGAGCGCCACCGGTTCCTCGACGACTGGAACTCGACCGCCGAACTCGCGCTCGATGCCGCCCGCCGAGCGGGTGACGCCCGAGGCGAGGCGTTGACGCTGCGCGACCAGGGCGACCTGCACCGCGCCGAGCGGCAGTGGGAGCGGGCGCAGGACCGGCTCAAAGTGGCGCTGGGCATGTTCCTGCGTCAGGGCAGCGCTTCGGACGCCGCTCACACCAGGCGCCGGCTGGGATCGGTCTACCTGGAACAAGGCCGGCTGGCCGACGCCGAGCGGAGCCTCACCGCCAGCCTCGCCGCGTTCGGCGGCGACGCGCGTGGCTCCGCCGACGCCCGCGGCGCTCTGGGCGCCGTCCTGCGCAGGGCCGGCCGTCTGGACGAGGCGGCGACCCAGCTGGAGACCGCCGCCGCGCTGCTCGCCGACCTCGGCGACCGGCACAGGCGCGCCGACGCGCTGCTCGATCTGGCCGCGGTACGGCTGTCACAACACCGGATCGCCGACGCCAGACAGAGCAGCCAGGAGGCGCGAGGGATCGCGACACGCCTGGGCGACCGCCTGCTGGACGCGCGATCACTGATGACGCTGGCCGAGGTCAGCCTGGCCGAGGGCGCCTCCGGTCGGGCGCGTGAGCTCGCCGAGGAGGCACGGAAGATTTTCGACGCCTTAGGTGACCAGCATGGCCGAGCGCGCGCCGCCCACGTACGCGACCAGACCGAATAGCTCAGAACGAGCGCCACCACAACCGCACGACCGCGGGATGCATCAGATCGCGATGGTGCTGCGCGCGTGGATGGCCGGCTTGGCCGAGCGTGAGCAGCCCCTGCCCGTTCTGGACGGCCGTATCGTCAGCGCTCTTGACGTGCTCGGTTCACAGCCCGATGTTGGACTTGGCGCCCATGTAGGAGCCGGCTTCGGGGAATCCGGCCTGGGCGAGCTCGGTGAAGCGGCGGCTGAATCCCAGCGACGGCAGGTCGCCGATGGGCACGAACCGCACGCCCCGGATCGGTCTGGTGTCCGCGCCCTCGTCGATGGCGCCGAGGCTGCCGCCGGTCCGCGTCGCCTCGAAGGTGATGTGAACAACGTGGGTGTCGCCGCCCGGCAGGTGGTCGCACAGGTACAGCAGCCGGCCGACGTTCACCTCGACGCCGGTCTCCTCCCGCATCTCCCGCGCCAGCGCCGCATTGAGAGGCTCGCCGTGCTCGACCTTCCCGCCGGGCAGGGACCAGGTGCGGCCGGTGTCGGTGTCCTGGTCCAGCAGCAGAATGCGATCGTCCTCGATCAGGACGCCGGTGACGCGTACCTTCAGCACCCGGGCAACGTACCGCAGCCCGCCGTGGCAGAGCCGGCCATCCGCCCGGCCCGCGTCGTGGTCGCCGCCGGAGGGTCGGGAACGCGGGTCGCCTCCTGGGCGCGCTACCTGCCCAAGGAGTGGCTTCCGGTCGCCCGCCGAGCGCCGAAACTGGACGGGCACACCGCCTACGGGCGTGCGGTGGGCCATCCGATTGCCGTCGATGCACCACCGCAGGGACTGGAGACCGACTGGGTGCCGTCGACGCCGAACGCACTCACCGACGTCGAGGAGCTCGCCGCACTGTGCTCCTTCGCCGTCGAGGTCGGCGCCCAGTACGTGCTGATGAACCCGCTCTCGTCGTTCGGCCATCGACGTCGTGCACATCTCGTTCCCGCAAGCGGTCACAAGCCTGTCTCAACCGTCCTCCAGCGGCAGCCCGAAGCGGCGCACCCGCTCGGCCTCCGCTGTCCGTCCTGCTTTCGCCAGGGCGGTGGCCAGCCTTCGGGCGGCGGGCTCGTCCCCCGCGTCGACTCGGGCGCGCAGTTCCTCGAACCGCCCGTGCTTGCCCAGCAGGTCTGCCAGATGTGCGGCGGCAGCCCAGTCGCCGGCGTCGGCGCGGGCACGCAGTTCCTCCTCCTGTCCGCAGATGGCCAGGAGGCCTGCCAACGGTCCATGGGCGAGCCAGCGGCCGGCGTCTGCTTGTGCGCGCAGGTGAGCAAGCGCCTCCTCTGCCCGATCCTGCGCGAGCAGCAGACCGGCCAGCTGTGTGGCAGCGTCCATGTCGTCGGGGTCGGCGGTGCGCAGGACGGTCATGGCCTCTTCGGCGTGCCCCTGCTTGGCCAGCAGCTCGGCCAGCCGCTTGACGGCGTATTGGTCGCCAGTGTCGGCGCGGGCGCGGAGTTCTCCTTCCCGTCCCTGCTCGACCAGTAGTTCCATCAGACGTTGGGCGGCGGAACTGTCGCCGGTGTCGGCGCGGGCACGAAGTTCGGCCTCGCGGCCGTGCGCGGCGAGCAGAGTGGCCAACTGCGCGGCGGCTCCCCCGTCGTCGGGGTCGGCGGTGCGCAGGATGGTGATGGCCTCTTCCACATGCCCGTGCTCGGCGAGCAGTTCGGCCAGCCGCTCGGCGGCGTGCCGGTCGCCGGCGTCAGCACGGGCTCGGAGTTCTTCTTCCCGTCCCTGTTCGGCTACCAGGTCAGCGAGTCGGTGAAGGGCGAACCGGTCGCCGGCGTCGGCGCGGGCACGTAGTTGGTCCTCCCGTCCGTATCGGACCAGAAGGTCGGCCAGATCCTGGGCAGCGTACCGATTACCGGCGTCGGCTTGACTGGTCAAGAGGGCTATCGCCTCTTCCATGCGCCCGTGTTCGGCCAAGAGGTGGGCCAGCCGGTCGACGGCGGGCAAGTCACCGGTGTGCGGCGACGATGGCAGGACCTGAAGGACGTAGTCGTACAACAGCCGATTGAGGGCCGCCACACATGTTCTGACCTGGTCGTCCGGATCGGTCAAGTGGGAAGCGAGAGCGTGCCACGTGGTGGCGGGTACCTTGGCGGTGCGGCGCCGTTCTCCGAGGTGCTGTTGCAGGTAGTCGGCGAGCTGGTAGCCCACCGGGCGGCCCATCGTCCCCGGAGCAGCGATGGGGGCCAGCACAGCGGCCGCGCCGTGGAGTTCCTGGGTCAGGTACGCCAGCGACGCCTCGAACCAGTTGGCTGGGGCGTTGCCGCGCTGGCGGGCGTCGCAGTAGCCAGGGGCGGCCTCCCGCAGCAGCTCGGCGCTCAGTGGCGAGCGTACCCCCAGGCGGGTGGCATCGACGGCCGCGGTCAGCACCGCGGCCGCGTACGGGTCGGCGCCGCGCCAGCGGTCGATCAGCTGCGGGGCAGCGGCGATGACCTGGAACAGGCCGTAGTCGTCCGACTCCAGTCCCAATGTGATGCGCGCGTCTCCAGCTTCGGCTGCGGTACGGGCGCGTTCGTGCTCAGCAGGACTCAGCTCGGCGTCGAGGTGGACGACCTCGGCCGGGCCGAGCAGCTCGCGGGCGTCGGCGTGCGGGTCGGGCCGGTCGGGCTTGGGCGGCTGGGTGTAGGTGGTGTACCGGTCGGGCCACAGAGTGGCGATCAGCACCGCGCGGCGGTGCAACAGGGTGCGGACCGTGGCGGCGGTCAACGGGCGGGAGCCGTCGAGGTAGCGCTGCAACTCGTCCAGCCACACCACCAGCCGCTCCGGCCCCGCAGCCGCGGCCTGCTCGATGTGGCGGGCGCCGGCCGGATGCAGCAGCCACCACTCGGGCAGCAGGTCGCGGATCGCCTCGTAGGCGCAGCGGGTCTTGCCCACCGAGGAGCCGCCCACCAGGACCACCAGGCCGCCCCGCTGTGCGGCCTGGTCGACCAGCTCTCGCACGCCGCGCGGGCCGTCGTCGACGTCGCGCTGGATGTAGGCCGGCAGGTCCTCGGCGGCGCCCGGGGCATCGATCGGCGCATGCACACCCAGGCGTCGCGGATCGGCCTGCGCCACCCTGATCAGCCCGTCGAGATCCGGGTCCGCGGTCAGGGCGCGCCGGCGCGCCTGCCGCCAGGCCGCCCGGTCCTCGCGCGGTACGCCGCAGGCCCGCAGGAACACCTCCAGCGTCTCCTCGCTGGGCCGGCCCTTGCCGAACATGTCCGTCAGCGTGGCCTTCGGCAGCCTGTCCGGCCGTGCGGCCCGGTGCAGCTCGGCGTAAGAGCGCCCGCCGGCCATCTCCTTCAACGCGAGCGCGAGTTCGGCCGCCGTGTGCACCTGGCCCGGATCGGGGGCCATCGCCTCTCCTTCCCCTGACATGCGCGGCGCGAGGCCGTCCGGCTCCCTCTCCGGACGATGCCGAACGCCTCCCCGCAGACGACCAGCGCTGCCGACCTTCTGCTGCTCAGCCTCTCTCTCCGATCACAGCGGTGCAGGCGTTTGTCCGGATCGGTACGCATCTGCTGCCGGACCCCCGCCATCCCCGATCCCCTGAGGCTCCAACGGTCCACAGCGAAGGAGCCCGCCATGCAGGACCTGCCCCACTGGATCCCCCTGGCCGTCAGCGCCCTGAACTTCGCCACCGCTCTGGTCGGCTGGGCGGCCGGACGCCGACGCCGGAGCCGCCCGCGGCGCTCCACCAAGCCGGCGGCGAAGAGGCAGTGCCGGCGATGATCGGGCGCTACGGGAGGTGAGAATCGAGCAGCGGCTTTCGAGGGTCCCGTTTCCGCATGCCGGAGGTTGTACGCAGCCCTCGATGGGTGCTGCCCGAACTACGGCTGGCGCACATTTCTGCCTGGCTCTCCCGGATTTCCGCCCGCTCGTCCGGCGCCGGCCGGGCCCTGCTGTCCGCCGCCGTTGGGCCGCTTCTGGGGAAGCACCGGTCCAGGCGGTGCTGTCTGCGGCAATCCCATCGGCGGTACCTGCCGAGCGGCGGCCGCGGACAGGTCCAGCAAGCCCCTGGAGAACGTCCACCGGTGAAGGAGACGTGGCTGTCGGCGAACGTCGCGCCGGTGAAGAAGACGTCGCCGACCGGAGAACTTCGCGCCAGCGAAAGAGACCTCGCCATAGCCGCGTGTGTCGTCCGGGTACGGCTACCTGCTGCCGCACGACGTCGGCACCCGCAACCCGCTGGCCGGCCTCACACGCCCGCCGGTCGACCGCGACCACGCCACCACGCCACCACGCCACCACGCCCAGCCTGTCGCGCGCGGAGGCTGACGGCCGACCGGACCCTGGCGCCCGAGATCGGCCGGCGCGCCTCCTGGGAGCGCTTCACCGAGACGACCGGCGCGCTGCGCGGCCGCCGCGCGAGGGGAAGGCGGTCTTCGACCTCCAGTGACGCCGGTACCTGGTGCGGTCTCGTCTCGGCCGCTCGGCCAACCGCGCCACTACCGCGATACCGCCAGGTGCCGGCCCTACGCCTGCTCCTTGTACACCGCCTCGACGTTGTTGCCGTCCGGGTCATCGACGAACGCGCAATAGGCGCGGTATTCGGGCCAGAGCCGGGGTTCGTGCCGGGACTTGCCGCCTGCCGCCAGCGCGGCCTCGTGGAAGGCGTCGACCGCGGCCCGGTCGCGGGCGGTGAACGCGATGTGCGCACCGCGTGTCACCGTGGCGTCGCCAACGGGATACAGACCGAAGGAAGGGGTGTCCACCTCCTCTTCCCAGAACTCCGTTCCGCCGTCAGCCGCCTCTCCGACAACCCCCAGAGGCTTGAGCGCGGCGGTGTAGAAGCGCGTGCTCGCCTCGAGGTCCGCGGCGATGAAGGTCACGTGGTGGATGAAGGGCCATCGTTCTGTCATGACCGCCGAGTCTACGAGAGCCGGCACCGAATCCTGCTGCCAGGCCTCATATAGCTCGCGGAGCATGAATCTGCCATGGCGCTCGCTGAACTCCCGACGCCCTGCCTCGCGCAGCACCGTCCGGATGACCTCAGCGTCCCGGTCCCACGCCATATCTGGGGTGATGTCGTGATCTTCACCGCCGCCACCGCGGCCCGAATCGGTGAGACCTCGGGCGTGCGGGTCGGCGACCTCGACGCCCGCCGCATGGCCGAGGTGGACCACGAGCCGTCCGCCAGGCTGTTCACCGGCCCTCGCGGCGGACGCAGCGCCACCGCCGTGCTGCGGGATGCCACGCACTGGGACGAGGTGGTCACCAGTCTCGGGTTCGAGCACCTGCGGCGTCACGATCTGCCTCACACCGGACTGACGTGGATGGCCGAGGCGGGTGTCCCCGTACGCGTGCTCCGCAAGATCGCTGGTCACGGGTTGCTGAGCACGACCCAGCGCTGCCTGCACCCGAACACGCGGTCGATCCCAGTTCAAGATCGCGATGGGTTTCCGCTGGTCAAACGCCTAGCACCGGTAGCGCATCACGTTCGTACCGGTGCGTGAAGCGCGTGTGGTCCCAAACTGGTCCCAGTACTTGTGGGCGGCTCACAGCAGGCAGGCGATCTCGGGATGCCTGAGATCACTTCGGAGAACGCGCCAACTCCGTCCTCGGCTGGTGGCTCGAAGAGTGCGCTCTCTTCCCGGTTCGAGTCACGGATACGACAGACGACTACGGCAAGCGTGCTTCTGCTGGCGGCGACAGCTGCAGTCGTCTCGTTCCGGCACATGCATGAGCCGGCCCTGAAGCACGGCGAAGACGAGATCGCAGCAGCCCTCGTCCCCCTCCCGGTCGACGGAACCATCGTCGTCGCCTCCATGTCCCTTCTGCTGGCCAGCCGCGCCGGCCGCCGTGGCGGCGCACTGCCATGGATCATGCTCGTCATTCGTCGCCCGCCTGATCGCCGGCTGGCCGAGCTTCGCCCTCATCGGCGCGCGTACGAAATACTGATGAGCCAGGTCAGGATGCTCACGCAACGTGGGTCAGATACGGACGCGGGAAAGCACTGTCATCAACGCACTCCCCCATCCCGCGCGGAGCCCGCTCGCACACTCCAGCTCACGGCCTGGCAATGGGCGCAGGCGAATCGCGATCAGCAAGGCAGGATTCCAAGCGGCTTGGCAATAGCTCAAAACTTCGGCCGCTCACCACGTTGGGGACGCCTCGTCAAGAGAGCAGGCAGTAGCTGATCCGATGTGAGCCCGGCCTTCTCGTCCTGGTCGGCGACGGCCTTGCCGGCCGACGTCAGCCGGCCCGGCGGGCGACGTACAGGATGCGTTCGTGGTCGGTCTCGTCGGCCGGGTCCCGCGTCGACGTCCCCACCAGCCCGTGGGCGGCCACGACGTGCAGTCCGGACTGCTCGGCCACCTTGCGCACCGTCCGGTCGGAATGGTGCTGCTGCACGTGGCGCATCGACAGCCGCTCCCAGCCCGCGCCGTTCCGTTCGAACAGGTCGAACTGCGTGACCACGACCGCGTCGGCCTCGATCCGCGGGGACTGTGCGAACCAGACCACGTACCGGTCGCCCCGGTCGGCGACCGTGGGGACGCTGAACATGCGGCGGTAGTAGCCGATGGTGTTCAGGTCGAAGACCAGCACCCCGTCCTCGGCGAGCTGGTCGCGAGCGGCCGTCAGCGCCTGTCGCAGCTGGTCCGTGCCGGTCAGGTACGCCATCGGCACGTCCACGCAGGCGACCACGTCGAAGCCGGTCAGCCCGGGTGGGGGCTCCTGCAGCCGTCCCACCAGGAACCCGATCTCCTCGGCCCCGGGCCGGCGGCGGGCCATCGCGACCATCGCGGGGGACAGGTCGTAGCCGGTCACCTCGAACCCGCGCTCGCGGAAGGCCACACTGCTGCGGCCGGTTCCGCAGCCGGCGTCCAGCAGCCGCCGACCGCCTGATCCGTACCGATCGACCGCCTCCACGAAGCGGGCCACGAGGCTGGAGGTGTCCATCCGCGCGTTCAGCTCGTCGTAGCGGGCCGCGATGCTCTCGTAGGCGGCCAGCGTCTCATCCACCTGCGACATGTCTGCCTCCTGGGGGCGGGTGCCCCGCCTCGTCGGGAGCGGAGCCGTGCCGGGCCGTCGGGCCCG
>NZ_JABWGO010000001.1:1187221-2417852 GCF_013363995.1 Nonomuraea rhodomycinica
CCCTCGGCCCCCAGCTACAAACCCCCCCGCGTCCTCTCCGCCCCGGGGGGGGGGTGGCCCCCCCTCGGGGTGCGGGGCGCGGGGCCGGGCCGGGGGGCCCGCCACGGCTGCCGGAGATGGACTACCAGATGTACCAGGCCTGCCGGTTGATCCGGCGGCCGGTGACGCGGCGCAGCAGCTTCCTCATGGAGTTCACCTCCTTTCTCAACGAGCGAAGGGGGTCCGGTGCAGTTGGAACGGAGGAGGGGTGATGATGCCCGCCACGTGGGGCTGTCCGCGACCGCCGCGCACTTCAAGACGGGCGCTGTCGGTCACGGCGGCGAGCAGGTCGCAGGCCAGGTCGCGGGCGACGACGGCGCCGGCGCAGGTGAACGGGCCGCCGCCGAAGGGCAGGTAGGGCCCGCGGGGGCCGGGGCCGTCCCACCTGCCGGGCCGGAACCGGGTGGCCTCGGGCCAGTGCCGTTCGTCGCGGTGCAGCAGATAGGCGCAGACCGACACGCTGTCCCCCGGCTCCAGCCGCACGCCGCCGACCTGATGGGCGCGCAGTACGGGGCGGCCCAGCAGCCACGCCACCGGCCACAGCCGCAGCGACTCCCGTACGGCCGACTCCGCGGGCACGGCCGCCAGGTCGACGCCGTCGGTCGCGGCTGCCAGCAGCGCCCAGGCGACCACGTGGCCCACCGGCGCCACCGAGGTTCGGAAGAGCAGCAGATACACCTGGGCGAGGTGCGCGGCAGGCGTATCGGGCGGGGCGGCCTCGAGTACGGCGTCCAGCAGGTCGCCCTGCCCGCCGGGCCGCGGGCCGGCCCGGCGGGCGAGTACCTCGCCGGTGAGCGCCCGCACCACGCGTGCCCACAGGGCCCGCCGCATCACGCTCGCCAGCTGGCCGCTGGGACGGATCAGGACATCGTTCCACACCACCTGCTCCATCAGCTCCCGCAAGAGCGGCGGGCTGTCCGGCCGCAGCAGCACCTCGGCCAGGAACCGGTACGCGGCGGCCCGCCCGGCCGAAGGCCACTCGCTGACCTCTCCCAGCTCCGCCACCACGGCGGGCAGCCGCTCCCGATGCGCGGCCAGATGGGCGCGTAACGTCGCGCGGGCCGCCCGCCCGATCGCGACCTGCGTCTCCCGCGGCTCCAGCCGGCCGCCGCGGACGTGGAAGAAGTCCGACACGTCGTCGTAGTGGCCCTCATCGTCGTGCAGCACCCGCAGGGCCTCCGCCGGGTCGGCCACGCACAGCGACCCGTCGTCAGGCAACCGGAACACCGGGCCCCGCTCGCGGGCCGCGTGCTCGACGAACCCCAGGGGGTCCCGCCGATACCACCGCGCCGCCCCGTGCGGCCACGGCCGTGTCCCGCCGGGAGCGGCCCGATCCGGTTCTCCGACCGTCGTCATTCCCACCTGCCCATGCATCCGTGATCTCGGGTGTACGCGCACGCCCGCCGCCTGCCGGTACGCGGTGACGGCGGCAAGGACGACACCAAATCAGGAATAGTGCCGGTTAATAAGTGAACGGTGAGGAGTATCGCCACTGAACTTACAGAATCGGAGGAATTTCGGCAATGAATGCACTGTGTCATAATGTCATTGCCGGCCGTGTGGAAGATGGCGCTATATCTCCGAGAAAGCGCCGCCGGGCGCTTTCTCGGAGGTGAAATGGCATTTCACGGTGAGTGCACATGAGGGCTTCCAGGACCCCGCGTGGGTTACGGTGCCGGCATGCTGCTGCGCCTGCTGTGGAAGCCTCTGCCCGAGTCGTGGCCGGCAACAGCGCCCGAGCGGCTTACTGGGCTGCGCGGCCTGGTCGCCCGGCTGCGGGCTATGGCCGCGGGTGCACCGCAGCGCGACGATGTCGAGCGGCGGGTGCGGCGGGCGGCGACGCAGGCGATCGTCCGCGAGGCCTTCCAGCAGACGGTCGCCGAGCAGGACAGCGAGCATCGCGGGCCGGCCGAGTTCGCCGATGCGTGGAAGGCTCGCCTGGCTTCGGGTGGAGTCTGTACGCCGCGGCCAGCCAGGCCAGATCGGAGACGATCGCGCGTGCCAACGCCACGCCCAGCCGCCGTCGAGGAGCGGACGACGCTCCGACCGTGTCGTATGAGTTCTCCATCGCCGCCGATGGCGACTACTCACTCGGGCGCGTCCAGTACGCGATCTGCAAGCACTGCGGCGTCGGCCTACTGAAAAAGATCAGCTTCTCGCCCGAGTGGCACTGCTGCGGGTTCGGCACTCTTGCCCTGCGCGAACCGGAGACCCGCCACCCGGGCGACCAGCACCCCTGCCCGCACTTCTGAGCGTTCGATCCGCCTCTCCACCAGGCACCGTTGATCTCTTGACGAAGGGCAGCGTGTCTGCCGGGGGCAGCCGGTGCAGCGCCGCTCGCCCAGACGCCGGGTCGCGGCCGCGACTCGGACGAGGAGCGGCAGCCCCCAGGCCTGGCGCAGCCGGACGAGGTCATCGGAGGTCGGCCACGCCACGATCGACGACGTGGAGATCCGGGTGGCGGCGCTGATCCGCAGGTGCGATCTCGCCGGACTCGACGCCACGCTGAGCCGCACAGTCAGCGCGTGCCGGCTGGATGATCGCAACCGCCGCAAGGCGCCCGGACCACTGCAAGCCGGGATCAATTCCCGCGCAAGGCGCCGCCCTTAGCGTCGCAGCGTGTTCAAACGACTGCTCCTCGGCGCCGCTCTCACCGCGGCTACGACACTGACGCTCGCCTCCGCCGGACCCGCCTTCGCCGCTCGCGCCTCGGCCGGGACGCCCGCGCCCGGCAAGGTGGCGAACAAGCTGTTCCGCGCCTGGCTGGCCGCCGACCGCGCGGCCGCGGCGAAGGCAGCCACCCCTGCCGCGGTCAAGACGATCTTCACTTATGCCTACCGCGCGCCCGATCGCTTCGACGGCTGCTCCGGCAACGTGTGCAGGTTCGTGCACACAAGCGTGCGCGTGCCCGGCGGGCTTGACGGCATCGCGATGGTGGTCACCGGCTCGAAGGTCAGCAAGGTCTACCTGTCGCGGCACATCACCGAGCCGCCCACCGTGGCCAAGCATCTCTTCGCCGCCTGGAAGCGGGGCGATGAGTACGGCGGGCTCGAGGTCGCCACCTCCGCCACGGTGCAGAAGCTGTTCAAGGTCACCTACGACCCGCGCGGCGTCACCTACTTCTTCCAGGGCTGCAGCAAGGAGCCGCGGGGCTACTCGTGCGCCTACTCCTATGAGGGCGGTGCGATGCTGATGCACGTACGGGGCTCCAGGAACGCCGGCTACGAGGTTCGCTCGATCTCCTACCTGGCCGACTGAGGGGAGAGCAGTCAGAGGCTTGCCAGGGCGACTGCAGGCGGCCCTACGCGATCGAAGACCTCCCGGGTGACGCAGCTGAGCCATGCTCAGCTGCCAGCGGGTCTTGATCGCGGTCCACTCGGCGGCATCCCGGCGGCGATGCCACCCTTTCTCAAGGTCAAGATCACGCTGAGTACCCAGGTATCGCTACGCGATGCACGAGGCTCCACCCGCCCGGGCTGGGTCTCATTGTCTGTTCCGCGCGAACCTTGCGACGTCCGGACCAATCCTGCGATCGCCGCTGCGACATCCGTACCAATCCTGCGACAGGAGAGATCTAAAACAGAGACACCGTGAGAGAGACAGCAATGGACCAAGGCACCCGCGGCCAGCTCATCAGTCGGCCACCCGCCGCCTGGACGCTTCGGCAGGGCCCTCGGTCGGGATAAGCGCGGGCGGACTCGGCCGGCCGGGCAGTAGCCCGGTCAGCGCAGTTCGGATGGCGGCCCGGCTCACTCCATGCGCGCGGGCGAGAGCCGCGATCGAAGTGCCGTGTGCAGCGAGTACGTCAACCGTCATGATCGCCGAATAGGACGTCGCAAGCTCGATCAACGGGCCGGTCCCTCATCAGCCCGCGGCGATCGTGCCATATGTCTATTTATGGGAAGATTGATGCATGGGAGCATCAGTTAGGCAGGTTCAAGTCACCTTCGACTGCGCATCACCTGAGCGCGTCGGTCGTTTCTGGTGCGAAGTGCTGGGATACGTCGCGCCGCCGCCACCGGAGGGGTTTGCCAACTGGGACGACTTCACTCGCACGCTGCCGCCTGAGCAGCGGGATTCATGGTTCGCGTGCACCGACCCCTCGGGCGTGGGTCCGCGCCTGTACTTCCAGCGCGTTCCGGAAGGCAAGGTTGTTAAGAACCGGCTGCACCTTGACGTGCGGGTCGGCACCGGGCTGGTGGGTGAAGAGCGCCTGGCGGCCCTTGAGGCCGAATGCGCGCGACTGATCTCGCTCGGTGCGGTCCGCGTGCGGCTCCTACCGGCCGATGAGGACAACGAGTCGTGCCTGGTCATGCAGGACGTCGAGGGCAACGAGTTCTGCCTCGCCTGAGTGGGGAGGCAGGAGCCCCCGCCTGCGGTGTCGGCGTGAACGCCACGCCGGACAGCCCAACGCGGAGATTGTTGAGCGCCATGATCGGGAATTCCGGCACATGCGTCGGCTCCACGGTTGTGCCGGCGGGGTGAGGGCGACTCCGGGCAGCCGCTCCGCGAAACGCACTACACAGGAAGCAGAACGCCGCGTCGTTCGTGAACGGCGCGGCGTTGGAAACTGTTTTCAGGCGTTCTCGGCCGTCTTCTTCAGGCGCTCCAGCCAGGCCGTCAGCGAGGCATCGAGCGCGGCGGCCATGCTCTCGGCATCGGCGCGGATGGGGTCGCCGTCCCAGGACTCCTCGGTGTGCACCTGGACGATGCCGTCGGCCTCGGTGAACGTCCACTGGTGGATCCCGTCGATGCCGTGCGCGGGGCCGCCCCAGAGGATGCGGTACGGCTCCTCGACCGCGTACACGGTGGAGGCGATCTCCATCCCGAACGTGGTCCAGTGGAAGACCGAGCCGGGGACCAGAGGGCCGTCGGCGGAGGCGGCGGTGATGTCGCTCTGCCAGGAGGTCCAGCCGGACACGTCCGTGTGCAGGTCCCAGACCCGCCGCAGAGGCGCGTCGATGGTGATGGAGTGGCGGGCGACGACGGGGGCGGAGGTGTCGATTCCGGTGATCACTTGTTGTCCTCGATCCAGTGGCCGTGGATGCCGGCGGGCACCCTGCGGGGGAGTTCCACGATGGCGATGGGGTCGCGTGCGATGTCGGTGGCGTCGAGCACGAGCAGCTGGGAGGCGTCGGCGTGCAGGTCGCTGACGATGGTGAGCAGGTAGCCGTCGTCCTCGCCGGTCGCGCCCTCGGCGGGGACGAACACGGCCTCGCCCGGCATGCGGTGCTCGCCGTGTGACAGCAGCTGCCGGCGTCCGGTGGCGGTGTCGAACTTGATGGTGTGGTAGCCGGACAGGCCCGCGCCGGGGAAGGCGACGGCGTAGCTGTAGCGGTTGGTCGCGCCGGTGAGGTCGTCGTTGATGGAGGGGAACTCGGTGGCGAGGTCGTCCAGGGGCTCGTCGGTGGCCTTGCCGGTGGCGGGGTCGAGGATCCAGCGGTGGAGGGTCGAGCCCGCGTCGGGGCTGACGCCGTACCCCGGCGCGCCGATCCACCACTTCCAGGAGCTCTCCCACGACGACCGGTCGTAGCGCGGGCCTTCGACGACGACGCGTCCGTGCCGGTCGACGTAGGCGTTGGTGACGTGCAGGAGCGCGGCCTGCTCGACCTCGAACCAGGTCACCCGCGACGGCCCGGTACGCGGCATGACCCCGATCCTGAACGGCACGTCGTCGTGCCACCGGTACGGGATGCCCGAGTGCTCGGCATGGTCGAAGACCACCGGCGAGTTGAGGAACACGACGTGCTCGCGCGTGATGGCGAAGTCGTGCATGAGCGACGGGCCCGACCCGTCGACGACCTCCGAGCGGACGATCTCCCCGGAGGCGGAGGCGACGTGGTAGGTCAGGTAGGGCGGGAACGGGCTGTAGCTGTAGAAGTGCAGCTCGCCGGTCACCGGGTCCTCCTTGGGGTGAGCGGTCATCGCGCTGGTGAGCTTGCCGCCGAAGTCGTACACGCCGACGGTGTCGAGGTCGGCGGTGACCTCCCAGGGCAGGTTGGCCTCCTGGAGGGCGAGGTAGCGACCGCCGTGGAAGATGATGTTGGTGGCGGCGGCGCTGACCTCCAGCTCGGTGCCGGTGAACGGCACGCCGTCCAGGAACGGGGTGCGTACCCAGCGGTTGCGGTACCACTCGGCGCGCCCGCCGGACAGCCGCACGCCGTGGATCATGCCCTCGCCCCTGAACCAGTGGCTGGGGGTGATGCCCGGCTTGGGGTTGTGGCCGTTGCGGAAGTAGCGGCCGTTCAGCTCCGGCGGCAGCGTGCCGTGCACGGTGAGCTCGCGAGCAGTGATCTCATCGGTTACCGGGGTGAAATGGCCGGTGAGGTACGGCTTGGGCAGTTCCGTCATCAAAGGTCGTCCTTTCGGATCGTGACAAGGGTGATCAATACGGTCAGGAGGGTGATGAGGGCGGCGGCTACGAACGTTCCGCGGTAGCCGCCGGTGAGCGAGACGGTGGTCAGGACGGCGAGGCCGATCGCGCCGCCGATCTGCCGGGTCGCGTTGACCAGCCCACCCGCGAGACCGCTGTCGGCGGCCGGCACGCCCGCCGCCGACAGCGCGGTGAGCTGGACGAACGCCGCTCCCAGCCCGGCGCCGATAAGCACCGAGGGGCCGAGCAGGGCGTTCAGGAAGGTCCCGTCGGACGGGGCCCGCGCCAGCCAGGCGAGCCCGGCGGCGAGCAGGAGCAGCCCGCCCGCCAGCACGACCCGGCCAGACAACCGCCGGGTCAGCCGGGGAGTCGCCCAGGAGGCCAGGGTGATCATCAGCGCGAGCGGGAGCTGGGTCAGCCCCGCCTCCATCGGCGTGTAACCGAGGATGCGCTGCTGGTAGAGCGGCAGGAAGAAGAACAGGCCGAGCCAGACCGCGCCCAGCAACGCCATCAGCACATTGGACGCGGCGACCGAGCCGACCTTGAAGACGCGCGGGGGCACCAGGGGGTCGGCCGACCGGCGTTGCAGGTGGAGGAAGAGGCCGAGCAGCAGCATCCCCGCGGCCACGGCGGGCCAGACGCCGCCGGACACCCCGTACGTGAGGGCGGTCAGCCCCAGGGTGACGGCGAGCGCGCCCGGCAGGTCGAGACGGCCGCCGCGTGGCCGGTCGGCGGGCAGCAGCCGCCAGGTGGCCACCAGCACGGCCACGGCCACCGGGACCATGACCCAGAACACCGAGCGCCAGCCGTAGGTGTCGCTGAGCAGACCGCCGAGCAGCACGCCCGCCGCCCCTCCGACGCCGGAGACAGCGCCCCACACGCCGAGCGCGGCGCCGCGTCGTGGCCCGTCGTGGAACAGGGTCAGCACCATGGCCAGCGCGGTGGGCGCGAGCAGCGCCGCGCCGACGCCCTGGACGGCTCTGGCCGCGATGAGCGTGACGACGTCGTCCGCAAGCGCCGCGCCGAGCGAGGAGGCGGCGAACAGGGCAGTACCGAGCAGGAAGACGCGGCGCAGCCCGTACACGTCACCGGAGCGGCCGCCGAGCAGCAACAGCGAGCCGAAGGCCAGCACGTAGGCGTTGACCACCCACGACAGCCCGGCGGGATCGAGCCCGAGCCCGGTGCGCAGCTGCGGCAGTGCGACGTTCACGATCGAGGTGCTCAGCACCACGAGGAACTGAGCCGTGGCGAGGACCGCCAGCGGCGTCCAGCCCGTCGTGGTGGTGGCCGGGGAGACGGAAGCGCTGCTCATGGCCATGACACTCGCAGCGGCCGGGGAATGCTCGCGTCGGTGGTTCTCACCTATCCGGGGGCCGCGCCGCCTACGTATGACCTACGTCATTACGGAAGGATTGCCAGCATATGGATGCATCGCTGGTCGGACGACAAGAAGAGATCGCACGCGTGGACGCGCTGCTCGACGCGGCCCGGCAGGGGCAAGGCGGAGCCCTGGTCCTGCGCGGCGAGCCCGGCATCGGCAAGACCTCATTGCTGCGGCACGCGGAACAGGCGGCAGGCGACTTCCTGGTCATGCGGGCCTTCGGCGCGGAGTTCGAGATGGAGCTGCCGTTCGCGGTCCTGCACCAGCTCTGCGCGCCGATCCTGAGCAACGTGACGGCGCTGCCCGTCCCCCACCGCAAGGCGTTGGAGATCGCCTTCGGTCTGGACACCGGCACCCCCGACCCCTTCCTGGTCGGCGTCGCGACCCTCGGCCTGCTGATCGAGGTCGCCCCGGAACGTCCGCTGCTCTGCCTGGTCGACGACGCGCAGTGGCTCGACCACGCCTCGGCCAGGGCGCTGGCCTTCCTGGCCCGCAGGGTCGCCGGCGAGCGGGTGGCCCTGCTGCTGTCGGTACGCGAGCCGTACCGGCTTCCCGAGTTCGACAAGCTGCCGAGCCTGACACTCAAGGGCTTGGGCGAGCTCGATGCCCGCGCGCTGCTGGCAGCCGCGATCCGCGCCCCGCTGGACGAGCGCGTACGCGACCGCATCCTCGCCGAAGCCCGCGGCAACCCGCTGGCGCTGCTTGAGCTGCCCAGGAGCGCCGGCCTGGCCGGGATGGCCGGCGGTTTCGCCCTGCCTCCGTCCGCGCCGGGCGTGATCGAGCAGAGCTTCCGTGCCCGGCTGGAGCTACTGTCGCCGCAGGCCCGGCTGCTGCTCACCGTCGCTGCGACCGACCCGGTCGGTGATCCGGGGCTGCTGTGGCGGGCGGCCGAACTCCTGGGCATCGAGCCGTCGGCGAGCACCGAGGCCTCCGCGCTGGTCGAGTTCGGCACCAGGATCCGCTTCAGCCATCCCCTCGCCAGGTCGGCCGCCTACCGCGCCGCCTCGGCGGACGACCGGCGACGGGCGCACGAGGCGCTGGCCGCGGTGACCGACCCCGCCGCGGACCCCGACCGGCTGGCCTGGCACCGCGCCGAGGCCAGCACCGGCCCCGACGAGGAGGTCGCGGCCGAGCTGGAACGGTCGGCGGCCCGCGCCCAGGCGAGGGGCGGCGTGGCCGCCGCCGCGGCCTTCCTGGAACGGTCCGCCGCGCTCACCCTCACCCCCGATCTCCGGACCGAGCGTGTGCTCGCCGCCGCCCAGGCCAAGCTGTCGGTCGGCGCGTACGACGTGGCCGCCGAGCTCCTCACCGCCGCCGAGACCGCCCCGCTCGACCAGCGGCAACGGGCCAGGATCGACCTGCTGCACGGGAAGCTGTCGTTCGCCCGGCGCCGGGGCGGCGAGGGGCCCACGACGTACCTGCTGAGCGCGGCCGCCCGGCTGGCCGATCTCGATCCGGCTTGGTCACGGGCCTGCTATCTGGACGCGATGGAGACCGGCATCCTGGTCGGCGGGCTCGGTCCGGTGGCGGCGGCGGCCCGCGAGGCCCCGCCCGCGCCTCAGCCGCCCTCCAGTGCCGACGCCGTCCTGGACGGCCTGGTCACGCTGGTCACCGACGGGCACCTGGCCGCGGCCCCCGTGCTCGGGCCGGTCGTCGGGAACGCGGGCGACGAGGTGTGGGCCCGCTGGCCGTCGATGGGCTTCATGCTGGCCGTGGAGCTGTGGGACCACGACGCCCTGCACGGCGTCCCCGCCCGCGTCGTCGCGGCCGGGCGCGAATCCGGCTCGTTCCACCTGCTGCCGATCGGGCTCGCGATGCTGGCCACGGCCTCCGTGCACGCGGGCGACTTCGGCGCCGCCACGGAGATGATCTCCGAGGAGGAGGCCATCGCCGCGGCCACCGGCGCCGCGCCGCTGGTCTACCCGCGCCTCCACCTGGCCGCCATGCGCGGCCGCCGCGAGGAGGCGGTCAAGCTGTTCGACAGCGTGCTCGCGGCGAGCCAGCGGATGAGCCTCAGCGTCCAGTGGGCGACGAGCGTGCTCAACAACGGACTGGCCGACTACCGGGCGGCGCTGGAGGCCGCCCGGCAGGCCGTCGCGCACGGCGACCTCGGATTGTCCGGGCTGGCGCTGCCCGAGCTGGTCGAGGCTGCCGTACGCTGCGGCGAGACCGAGCTGGCCGCCTCTGCCCTGCGTACGCTCTCCGAACGCACCCGAGCCGGCAGGCAGGCGTGGGGCCTCGGCGTCGAGGCGTACTCCCGCGCCCTGGTCACCGAGGACGAGAACGCCTACCACGAGGCCGTCGAACACCTCGACGCCACCCCGATGGCGATCTACCGCGCCCGCGCGCACCTGCTGTACGGAGAGTCACTGCGCCGTCAGGGACGGCGGCGCGAGGCCCGCGAGCGGCTGCGCACGGCCCATGAGCTGCTGTCCGACCTCGGCGCGCAGGCGTTCGCCGACCGCGCGGCGGCTGAGCTGCGCGCCACCGGCGAGCACGCGAGAAGCCGCTCCTCGCAGGCGTCGGACCAGCTCACGCTGCAGGAGCTGCACATCGCCCGGCTGGTCGCCGACGGTGCCAGCTCCAAGGAGGTGGCGGCCAAGCTGTTCCTCAGCCCACGCACGGTGGACGCGCACCTGCGCAACATCTTCCGTAAGCTCGGCCTCACCTCGCGCAGGCAGCTGAAAGACCTCCCCGGCATCCGCTAGCCGCATAGTGGCCCGC
This sequence comes from Nonomuraea rhodomycinica, assembly GCF_013363995.1. GTDB lineage: Bacteria > Actinomycetota > Actinomycetes > Streptosporangiales > Streptosporangiaceae > Nonomuraea > Nonomuraea rhodomycinica. The sequence goes on from NZ_JABWGO010000001.1 coordinate 1,197,739, forward strand.
GCGGCCTCCGGCCCCGTAATCGTCAGCACGGGGCCGGGCCAGTTCAGCCCGTACTTGGCCCGGTAGGCGCCGGAGACCCGCTCGATCAGCGCGGGCTCGTCCACGGGCGCCAGCCGTACGAGCACGGTCACACCGTCCAGCTCGATCTCCGTATCCGCGCCCGCCAGCGCCCTGCGGTACCACCCGCTCCGGTGACCGAAGGCAGAGCGGACATACGCCGCACCGTCGATCGCCACCACCCAGATCGGCCTGGCCGACCACCTTCCGTCCGCGTGCTGCACGCGTATCACGATCTCCACTGCCTCGGCGCATCCGTCCATGGCCCCACAGTGCCGACGACCCCGTCGGAACCGCGTCGGCGATGACTGCCTACCTCTCCCGCATAGGCAGGTTTCACCGACGCGAGCGGCAGGGCCGCGCGGCCACAGTGAGCGTCATGACAACGACTGACACCATCTCGTCCACGCTTTCCGGCGAGCAGACCAGCGACCCCAAGCCTGCGAAGAAGAACAAGGCCAGGCGGCGTACGGCGAAAGGGCTGGCGTGGTTCGCGCTGCTCCTCACGGCCGTGCTCGTGCTGGCCGAGCCGTGGCTGCTGCTCCCCGCGGCCGCCCTGCTCGCCGCGATCACCCTGTGGGACTGACACGCCCCATGTCTGAACCCCTCTTCCTCACCGACATGCTGCTGGCTCTCGCGGTCATGGCCGCCGCGGCGGCCCTCGGCCTCCGGGCCGGCCGGTCCCGCCCGATCCTGTACAGCACAGCGGCTCTCGTCCTGGCCCGGCTCGCCGTGGCGGCCCTGCTGCTCACCGGCGGGCTGCCGCTGGCCGGTCCACGGCTTCTCCTCCAGGTGCCCCTCGCGGCGATCCCCCTTGCCCTGGCCTTCTTCCGGTCGGAAGCTCGGCGTCCCGCAGCGGTGGGCGCGGGGCTATCCGCTCTATGGCTGTTCTTCCCCTACGCCCACTCGGCTTCCTCGCCGCTCCGGCAGTCGTCCTCACCCTGGCCTACCAGGGCAACGTGACCGCGTCGGACACGATGGCCGGACACCACCACATGGGCACGAGCGTCGCCGACCTGACCGGCCCTGGAGACAGAACGCCCGATGTGCGGGTCACCCTGACCGCCGCGCACAGCAAGATCAAGCTGGCCTCCGGCCGCGAGATCGACGCGCTGACCTTCAACGGCCAGGCCCCCGGCCCGCAAATCCGGGCCAAGAAGGGCCAACTGCTTGAGGTCACCCTACTCAACACCGACGTCAAGGAGGGCGTGACGCTGCACTGGCACGGCGTCGACGTGCCCAACGCCGAAGACGGCGTGCCCGGCGTCACCCAGGAAGCCGTCATGCCTGGCCAGAAGCACGTCTACCGGTTCGTGCCCAATTGCACCGGCACGTTCTGGTACCACACCCATCGCGCCTCGTCGCTGACAGTTGTGCTGCGGCGCGCAGCACCTGAGCTTCCGACGACGGATGCGTCGGCGGGCCAAGGCGGCAACAATGTGCATGGTGGCAGTGATGGCGAGCTGTGCCTGGCCATCAGGACGGTGACGCCCGCCAGCGAGTTGCTCGGGCTGACCGCAGCGGATGTGACTGGGCGAGGCCCTGATCTGTGTCCGGTGCAAGGGAGCTGGGCGTGACAGTGGCTCTCGGCGAGTCCGGAGCCGTTCTGGCCGCAACCGGTGAGATCGGCGCCACCCAAGTGGCGCCGGCATGGTCCAGCGCCGTGCGCTCACCCAGCATTGCTTCCTGGATAACCGTCGTTATCCGGCAAGATAGCGATCACGCACCGGGCAGATCTGCGAGGCCAACGCACGCTTCGCTTCCCGGTTGTCCGACAGGCCAGCGCGTTGACCAGCGTCCTGCGGTTACGCACAGCCAGCGAGCCGACTGCGCCCGCCACGCCATCGCCCACAGCCCCACGTGGTGCGAGGTCATGTCGGGGGTGACGCGCGCGTCGTCGGCCTCCCACGCGATCTCCGAGACGACGAACTCCACCATCAGCTCGAATGCCTGGCCCGATCGGCGAGTGGGGACAGCCCCTCCGCGCTGCCCAACTGGGCGTCGCTGGAGCGACCGGCGGAGGCGCCTGTGGAACGTTCCACTGATTGCTACAAAGGGTGGGGTGAAGTCGTGATCTTCGTGGCGCGCACGGCGGCGCGCATCGGCGAGGTCTCCGGAGTCCGTGTCGGAGACATCGACACCACGACGTGGACCTGGACCGTCCGCAGGCAGACGACGCCAGGCCCGGGTGGTCTCGCCGACAAAGGGACGAAGGGCAAGCGGGCCAGGAAGGTCCCGATCATCGCCGAGGTCCGAGAGTTGGTGCTGCGGCGTCTTGAGGCCGCCGGCAACGCCCCGACCGCTCGGCTGTTCACTGCTCCCAGAGGGCCGCATCACCACCGCGGTCCTGCGGGACGCTACCCACTGGGACGAGGTCGTGGCGAAGCTCGGCTACGAACACCTCCGCCGGCACGATCTCCGCCACACCGGTCTCACCTGGATGGCCGATGCCGGGGGCCCGGTGCACGTGCTGTGGAAGATCGCCGGTCACGGGCCCCTGACCACCACTCAGCGCTATCTCCCCCTGGACAGCAACTCCCTCGTGGCGGCGAGCAACGCCTTGAGCGCCCATCTCAACCAGGGCTGGTCCCAAGCTCCGGGTGGTGTAGATGATCAGCATGATCGCGGAGAGAAGCAGAAAGACCGGCCTACCTGGGCTTTCACCCAGGCCGACCGGCCTTGTTTCACCGTCGGGACGACAGGATTTGAACCTGCGACCCCTTGACCCCCAGGCACATCATGAGGGGGCGGGATCATGGACGATACCCGCCCCCGCCTGGGCTTACGGTCCCGTACGGTCCTCAGGAGTCCATGACCGTCCGGGACGGTTGTCACTCAGTTAGTCACCCAGCATTTGGGCTGCCGGTTGGGGCTGCTGCCACACATCACGCCCGTTGCTCCACAGCTCGGAGGCGTGGTACGCGAACCGGTCGAACAGGCCGTCATCCTGGTACCGCCGCAGGTGCAGCATCGGCGAGTCGTGTCCGACGAGCTTGGCCAGATGAGGCGTGACGAGCATCTCCGAGTCGAACCGGAAGACGCTCATGGCGATGTGCTCGTCACCGTACCTGGCCTCGACTCCTGGGACGTCGCGTAGTTGCTCGATCTCCGACAGGGTGATCCGGATACGTGTGGAGACCGTCAACGGGACGTTCTCCACCTCCTCACGGCGTCGGGTGACCTCGCTCTCGGGGTCGCCGACGAGGAACCGTATCTTGCAGCCCTGCTGAGCCTTCCGCTTGAGGACCTTGGCGAGATTGGGGTGTTCCAGCCACAGGAAGTAGTTCGTGTAACCGGCGAACACGATCTCGTTGCGCGCCGCGGTGATGAGGTTCCGCCAGATCGACTTCGGACATGCGGAACGATACGGATAAACGGTCAACACTTCCTTGTCGGGTCCCGTTTTTACCGTATTGCGAATTGCGTCTGGCCATAACACGGCTGTCTCAACTCCTAGTGCCTCTGCGGCGGCCCACTGGTGCCGCAGGTGCGGAACGCGAGTCTCGTCTTGCAACCAGCGTTCTACCGTCTTGACGTCCACCCCACACCGATCAGCCAAGTTCTGGTTCGTGACCTGGGCGTTCAGCATGGCGCGGCGTAGGGCGACGTTGGCCACGGTACACCTCGGGGGGGCGAAGGACGTCAGGGACGTTTTGAGCGTAACGCCGTAACGTCCTGGACGTCTCGATAACGCGGTGGGTTCGTCACGGGTAAGTAAGCACGCTGATCTCATGTCAACGCCGGTGATTCTCGAAGACCTCCAAGCAGCCTTTCCCGGTTGGTGTATTTGGCGAAGTTCTGCTGGGCGTCTATGGGCAACTCGAAACGGCCGGCGCCTATCCAAGACAGAGATAGATCACGGCCTCTGCCAGACCCTCGACGCCGACGACGTCGCCGAACTCGCCGAGCAGTTGAGGGAACAGGAAGCGGCGGAGCAGGCCCCATGAACGCCCCTCCGTCCCGAGTGGGCTGCCGCGCCAAGATCGTGGACATGCTGCACAGCCCAGCGCGGACACGAGCCTCGGCCGAATGGCTCTTGGGCCAGCGCGGAACCGTGGTGGGCGTGCTCAGGAACGGAACACTGGCGCTGCTCAAACTGGACGACGGGCCGAGCGTCTTTCCAGGCGGAGTACGGCGCTGGCCGGTCCACTGGGATGACCTGCTCGTATACACGGTTCAGCCGGGCCCTGACGAGCCCGCCGAGGACTATCGGCTCGGGCTGACTGGTAGCGGCCGCGAAGCGATCCATCACGCCGTACGACCCGGCACGGTGTTCGGTGCATGTGGAGCGCTGGCCCATCCGCTGCCCATGTGCGGCTGGTCTCTGCCTTTCAAGGCGACGGCGGCCAGGGCGTGCCCGGAGTGCTCCCACCTGGTCAGGACGGCCTCATAGACGAGGCGGCGGCATGATCGACCTCTCGGCGCTACCGGGTGCGCCGAGCTTCCCCGGCTCATGCTGTCGCCTCCCCCAGTGGCCGTTGCATCCCACGGCCACTCTTCCCCCACCCCCGATAGCTGCCCGATTGTGTGGCCCGACCGAGGTGTCAACCCCGTCTTCCGATGCCGTGCCCTTGCGGCTTCCACGCGACCCCACGCCATGCCGCACAGACGGGGTTGACGCCGACCGAGGGACACGAACAATGCGATATCGGGGGCGGGGTACGGACCTCAGCCCGCGCCCATGTGCGATCGGCACGGCAAGGACCCGCAAGCAGAGAAGCCCCTGGTAGATGCGTTGTCGACCAAAAGCAAAGCATCTTCAGGAGTGCTGCCCTCTTCTCGCAGGTGAGCTCGTCAAGGCCATCCTCGTCCTTCAGCTCTGCGAGGCGGGATGAAAAGACTCAATGGTCGATGGATCAAAATATTGTCCGAGCAGATCGCCATAAAAACAGCGCACTGTTATCCTGGATGCCAGAAACGCGAAACAGGCAGCGATTGACGCCATCAAATGCATCGTCGACAAGAACGGCTGAGAAGACAATGTCATCTGGTACCCGTAATCACTGGACTCCTGCCAGGCCCCCTGAGGACGGCATCGCAGCCCAGCGCGTGCGCGAGTGGATCGATGCCGGCGAGGGGGGACTGGACGCCGTAGGGCTCAACCTCTCCGGCGCCGACCTCTCCCACGGCGACTTCTCCGAATCATGGTTCACCGGCGCAAAGCTGGTGAACATGCGGCTGAGAGGAGCGGAGTTGTACCGCTCGGACGCCCACGGTGCCGACTTCAGCGGAGCAGATCTGACGGAATGCTCGTTGGTGCGAGTCAACCTTGATGACGCGGTCATGCGAGGGGCTATCCTTGACGGAGCGAATTTGGCGAAGGCGTCTCTTTATGGTGTTGACGCATCAGGGGCAAGTTGTCGCGGAACGCAGTTCATGGGCTCTTCGTTGCTGGGGGTAAATCTTCGTTGCGCAGATCTCAGTAATGCTGTGTTTCAAGAAAATTCATTCAAGGTCACGTTGGACCACAACACCAAGCTCGTTGGTGCATCTGGGTCCGTTTTCGGGCCTGCGGTGATCGTTGAAAATGTGATTTCCCGCGAACTCTCCGGTGCCGCGCTCGAAGAATGGCTCACACTCAAAGGTGGGTCGCTGCGTGTCATGACGAATGATCGGTTCTAATAGCCCATCGCTACTAATGGCCCCCTTCGATGCAAGAGTCCTTCATATCGTTCGCAGAGGCTATTCTGAACAAGACGAGCCGGGCGAACACTATGACGTTTACGTTACCGATTACGGCGCATATGTCGATCTAATCCACACCAAATACGAGCCGCAGGGAATGTTGCCGTTGGATGAGTTCGGCGATAACGACCCCGACGATGATGGCGGCTACGTTGAGGTGCCCACGCAGGATCTGAGAGCAATTCGCCGAGCGATCTTGGAGCTCGATGACTTCGTGAAGGCAGACGCCCTTAGGCTTTGAAGCTTCCATCGTTGACGCCTCGCCGCCGTAGAGCGGGGCGGTGCGCGCCGGGACCGGCCCCCAGGCCGCAGCCCGGCGCGCTGGCCGCCCGGAGCGGGCGGCGGCGCGGCGAGCGAAGCGAGCCCTTGAACCAGTGAAGAAGATTTGAGCCCATCAGACGCGCAGGATGATCTGGCTGTCGCCCCCGGCCTGTTCGATCTCGGCGGCGGGGAGGGCTTCGAAGCGGTCGGCGGGGGCTTCGATCTCGGTGTACTCCAGGGGCCGTCGGTCGTTGCTGAGCATGACGCGGCGGACGATCAGGAGCGGAGTCCCTATGGGTTCCATGTTGAGGTCTTCCCAGGTCTCGCCATAGGGCATCTGCGCGTGGACGGTGGTGATCCAGCGCAGCGGACCGTAAGTACGTTCCAGGTGGGCGTAGTACTCCTCGCATGGGATCTCGTCATCCAGGTAGGGCCGGCCGTTCTCGTCAGCGGTGACGGTGCCCACGTGGTCTGCGATGACATAGGAGCTGAGGTGGATCCGGGCATGGGTCTTGCTGTGCTGCCAGTGGGCGTAGCGGTAGATGCTCATGCGGCCTCGGCGCACGCCCAGGATGTCGGCTCTTGAGCCTTCGATGCTCATGAAGATCGGCGCGATGGCGGGGAGCCCTGCGGCAATGCGTTCGGCGTCGCTGGCGACGGTGACGTGCTCCCACCCTTGCTGTGCGGGATCGTATCCGGGGCTGAGTAGATCTTCGCGCTCGGTGCCGCCGAGTTGGATCAGGCGCCGGTCGGGCGTAGGGCGGACGAAGGTGCCTCGGCCATGGGCGACGGTTAGAAGTCCCTCGCCGACGAGTTGGGCGATGGCCTTGCGGATCGTGGGGCGAGACGTTGCGTACTCAGCCGCCAGGAATGCCTCACCCGGTAGGGCCTGGCCTGGTTTGTAGTGGTCTTGCAGGACGTCGGTGCGCAGTAGGTCGGCGATGATGCGCCACCGGGCGGCTGCCTTCTCGTCTGTCATGCTTCTTTGCTTCCCTTCCCACGTTTGCTCTTTACAAGACGTAGCACGTCTTGGCTACCATGTCCATGTGAGCCAAGACGTAGCACGTGTTGAAGCACATGTAGGCGACGAGGCGAAGGAGGTCATCATCAGCAAGGAGGAAAGCGCACACGACCAGCCGGACTGGCTGGTCGATCTGGCTCGGGTCGTCAACTCCCCTGGCTACCGCAGGTGGAAGGCCATGGTCGCCGCCATCGGCGGCTGCTCCCACCCGATCCACCTCGCAGGCGAATCCCTGATCGTGGACGCGCGAACCGGCGAGGTCCTGCACACCTACCGCACCGATGACGAACCGTCCGGGCGGCTCCTGGTCGCCTGCGGCAATCGCCGTGCTTCGGTCTGCCCGGCCTGCTCAGAGGTCTATCGCGCCGACACCTTCCAGCTCATCCGCGCCGGGCTGTCTGGAGGCAAGGGCGCGCCAGAGACGGTCAGCGCCCATCCTCGGGCGTTCGTCACTCTCACCGCCCCGTCGTTCGGACCAGTCCACTCGGAACGGGACGGCAAGCCATGCCGTCCCCGCAGGCGCGACAAGCTCTGCGAGCACCAGCGCCCGGTCGGGTGCCACGTCCGCCACGATCGGCACGATCCACGGCTCGGCCAGCCTCTCTGCCCGGACTGCTACGACTACACCGGCGCGGTCCTCTGGCAGGCGCACGCGGGCGGGCTGTGGCATCGCTTCACCTTGGAAGTGCGCCGCAGCCTGGCCAGCGGAGCAGGGATGAGCCGCCGGGAGTTCAGCCGTCTCGTTCGGGTGTCGTTCGCCAAGGTCGCCGAGTACCAACGGCGCGGCCTGGTTCACTTCCACGCCGTCATCCGCCTGGACGGCCCCGGCAGTTCACAGGAACCGCCCCCTGACTGGGCCGATCACCTTCTCCTCGTCCGCGCGGTTTCGGCTGCCGTCCAGAGGGTCCGGCTTGTCACTCCCCCAAGTCCTCTTGGCCGGTGGGAGTTGCGGTGGGGTGACCAACTGGATATCCGGCCTATCCTGCTCGACCCGAACGCCGAAGGTCTGAGCGAACGAGCAGTGGCGGGCTACATCGCCAAGTACGCCACCAAGGGCGCCGAAGCCTCCGGCACCGTTGACCATCGCCTGTCGTGCCCGGCCTGCGCAGGGCGAGGACGGCTGAGTCTGATGGCCACCTGCGGCCTATGCCACGGCACCGGCCTCAAGCCCGGTCTCCACCTCGACGCCCTTCCCGTCACCGAGCACGCCCGACGCATGATCCGTACCTGCTGGGACCTCGGCGCGCGCCCCGAGTTCGCCGCCCTCCGGCTCCGCCCCTGGGCGCACATGCTCGGGTTCCGGGGACACTTCTCCACCAAGAGCCGCCGCTACTCCACCACCCTCGGGGACCTGCGCAGCGCACGCGCCCAGCATCGGGCCGCCGAAGCGCGGGAGCATCATGGCCTGCCCGCTGTCGGCGATGCGACCACGCTCGTGCTCGGGCACTGGCGGTTCGCCGGGATCGGCTACACACCAGGTGAAGCCATCATGGCCGAGCACATCCGGCAGCGCGTCCAGACCGCCCGAAAGATCGCGGCAGAGGCGGAGGACGGATGACACCAGCCCCATCCGCCCACGATCGGCGGCTCTACCGCGTCACCGACGCCATGCACCTGCTCAGCCTCAGCCGGAGCGTGATCTACGAGCTCATCCGCTCAGGACGGCTCCGCTCCGTCACCCAGGGGCGTACGCGCCTCATCCCCGCCTCAGCCATAGAGGACTACATCTCCCTACTCGAACAGGAGGCTTCATGACCGAACGACGCAGCCGGGGAGACGGCGGCCTGCACTGGGACGAGAAGCGGCAACGTTGGATCGCCTCGGTGACGGTCGGCTACACCCCGGCCGGCAAGCGCATCGTCAAGAAGGCGAGCGGCAAGACCAAGACCGAAGCCAAGGCCAAGCTCAAAGAGATCATCCGCGACCACGAGGACGGACTTGCCAGCGGCCCGGCGAACTACACCGTGGCGGATGCCGTGACGAGCTGGCTCGCCTACGGCCTCCACGGCCGTAATCAGAACACGGTCATCAACTACCGAACCCTGTGCGACAAGCACATCATCCCCGACCTTGGCGCGCGCAAGCTGCGCGAACTGAGCGCCGAGGACGTGGACCGATGGCTCGTCGGCAAGGCCAAGGTACTCAGCGCCCGCACAGTACGGCTGCTCCACTCGTGCCTGAACCGCGCGGTGAAGTTCGCCCAGGCCCGCGACAAGGTGAAGCGCAACGTCGTGGGCCTCTGCGAGATCCCCGAGGGCAAGGAAGGCCGTCCGTCCAAGTCCCTCACCCTCGACCAGGCGACGGCCCTCCTCGACGCGGCCGAGGGGACGCGCCTGTACGCCTACGTCGTCCTCTCGCTGCTGATCGGTGCCCGTACGGAGGAGCTGCGGGCGCTCACCTGGAAGGAGGTCGATCTTGTCGGGGACCCGGACAGGGACATCCCACCGTGGATCGCCGTGTGGCGCTCCGTACGCGAAGGAGGCGACACCAAGACCAAGCGCTCACGGCGCTCCCTGGCGCTGCCCAAGCGCTGCGTGGAAGCGTTGAAGGCGCACCGCGAGCAACAGCGGAAGGACAGGAAGGCGGCGGGCGACAAGTGGCAGGATCACGGGCTCGTCTTCGCCTCGCTCGTCGGCACACCACTCGACGCCCACAATGTCCGACGCGCGTTCCGGAAGATCGTCAAGGATGCCGGGATGCCCGCGTACTACTGGACACCCCGCGAGATGCGGCACAGCTTCGTCTCGCTGCTCTCCGACTCCGGCGTCCCGCTGGAGGACATCGCCCGCCTCGTCGGCCACAGCGGGACAGCGGTCACCGAAGCCGTCTACCGCAAGCAGATCCGCCCCGTACTCCTGCAAGGAGCGGCGGCGATGGACACCCTCTTCGCCCGGTAGTCACTCAGTTAGTCACTCACCAATGCGAAAGGGTGCCATCCTGATGGATGACACCCTGCTCGACCAGTGTCGAACTGGTCGGGACGACAGGATTTGAACCTGCGACCCCTTGACCCCCAGTCAAGTGCGCTACCAAGCTGCGCTACGTCCCGGTGTGTGTCCGTCCCTGCGGGGCGAGACGTCATAACCTTAGCGCACATCGGAGGCGCCCGTGCACATCGCGGGCGGGAGCGGAGGGGACCTTGGGGCGTAGGCCGGCGATCGACCGCGGGGAGCTGGCGAGGCTCGTGGCCGAGGGGTGGAACGTGCGGGATCTGGCCGCGCACTTCGGCGTGAGCGAGTCCGGGGTGCTCCAGGCCAAGCGTGCCGCCGGGCTGGTGAAGCCGACGCTCGATCACAGCCGGGCCGTGCCGTGGAAGGTGGCGCGGGCGCACATCCAGTCCGGGCCCGCCACGAACCTGCGCAACCTGTCCGCCGCCGCCCAGGGGAAGCCGCCGGCGTCCGAGCGGTTGAACACCGCGCTGCGGTGGGCGCAGCGGCTCGTCGACGCGGGGCTCGACGTGGCGTACGACCCCGAGGAGGGGTTCCGGGAGGTGCCCGCCGACCCGAGCGGTCGATCCCATGTGGCGATGGTGCTGGCCGAGGCGCGGGAAGCGCTCCACGTCGAGTGAATCGCGATCCGCCGGGCGGCGAGCTTCGTCTCACGCGGCGGCTCTCTGGCGATCTCCCCTTCGGAACGCGCCTGAGGGCCCCGCTCAGCCTCTCCCCCGCGGTCCGGGGCCCGATGCCCTCCCTGGCCGCGTCGTGGCTGACAGGGGCCTGTACGCCGTCCCTGAGCGTTTCGAGCGCCCGTTCGGGGGCAGACGCTGGTCTCAACACAGAGACCGGAGGCGAAGAACATGTCCACCTTGATCTGGGTGGCCGTCGTCGTGGTCGCGGTGGTGGCGCTCGCCGCAGTCGGCTACGTGGTGCTTCAGCAACAGCGCCGCAGCCGCCTCCGCGCCCGTTTCGGCCCCGAGTACGAACGTCTGATGGCCGAGCACGACAGCAAGAAGGAGGCCGAGCAGGAACTGCTGGCCCGTGAGCAGCGGCACGCGGAGCTCGACATCCGGCCCCTTTCCGAGCAGACGCGCAACAGCTACGCCAAGCGGTGGACCGAGGTGCAGGAGCGCTTCGTGGACGCGCCCGGCTTCGCGGTGACCGAGGCGGACCAGCTCGTGACGTCGGTCATGTCCGACCGCGGCTACCCGACGGACGACTTCGAGCAGCGGCTGTCCGACCTGTCCGTGGCCCACGCCTCGACGCTCGACCACTACCGCAAGGCCCATGAGATCAGCGGGCGCGCGGCCCGCAAGGAGGCCTCCACCGAGGAGCTCCGGCAGGCGATGGTCCACTACCGAGCGCTTTTTGAGGAACTGCTCGAAGAGACGACGCGAGGACGGTGAAGGACGTGGGTGAAGAGATGCGGGTGCCGTCGCAGCGCGGCGACCACCCTGACGACCGGTGGAACGACCGTCGTCGCGGCGCGCTCGACGACGTACGCGGCGACGACGACGTACGGGCGGCGCGGCCGGAGGACGACGACCTTCGCGTGATCGTCGATGACGACCACGACCACGACCGCGGTCATGACCATGGCCGTGATCGCGACAGCGACCGTGACGGGCTGACGGGCATGGCCCACGACCCGGCGCGGGGTGCGACGACCGGTGACGACGTCCTGGTGGCCGGCGGTGAGGATGTCCGCCGTACGCGCGGCGACGGCGACGGTCCCGATGACGGCGGCTTCACGGGCGGCCCCGGCCGCAGTGACGCCTCGCGCGACGACCTGCGTGACGACCTGCGTGACGACCGCGACGGTGACGGTCACCTCGATGACGGGCGCGCCGACGACCGCCATACCGATGACCACCGCAGCAATGACCACCGCAGCAATGACCATCACACCGATGATCTGGCCGGTCCCGGACACGTGCGCGGTTCGAACGACGTGTACGGCTCGACCGAGCTGACCGGGCCGAACGACGCGAACGCGCGGCGCGACCCCTACGCCACCGGCGTCTCCACCGGCCCCGGCCCCGCCGTCGACGAGGACGTGGCGGGCCCCGCTCGCACCGCCCACGACGCTCCCCCGGCGACCGGCGACGACACCCCCGGCACCGGCGCGGACGGTGGCGCCAAGCCGTCCCACGCCGCCCCGGCCGACATCGTGCTGTTCGATCGGGACCCGGCCGAGGTGCAGGCGCGCTGGCGCGAGCTGCAGGCCGGCTTCGTGGACGACCCGGGTGAGGCCGTCAGGCGGGCCGACGGGCTGGTCGGCGAGGTAGTCGAGGCGCTCACGAGCGCGCTGACGTCCCGCACCGGCGAGCTGCGGCAGCGCTGGAGCGGCTCCGACGACCACGACACCGAGCAGCTCCGCCTGGCGCTGCGCGAATACCGGACGGTGCTGGAGCGCCTGCTGGCCCTCACCGGCGACACCGCCGGCACGGGCGCGGCCAGCAGCACGGGCGGCGGCACGGCCACCGGCACCATCACAGGGACGAGGTGAGAGGCTCATGCTCGCGGTTGTCGCGGCGATCGTGTTCGGGCTGGGGTTCCTGCTCGACTTGGTCAACGTCCGGATCCCGGGCGGCATCTCCGGTACGACGTTCATGCTCCTGGGGCTGATGTTCCTCGCCCTGCACCAGGCGGGCGTGGGGACGGCGAGCATCCGCGGCGGCTACAGCGGCTGGCGCGGACGCACGAGAAGGTGAGCCACAGCAGGGGACAGGAGAAAGGCCCCCGGAGCGGGGGCCTTTCTCCTGCGACGGCTCACGAGGACTTGGCCGGGAAGCGCATCACGACCGTGCTGCCCCCGTCGCCCACCCGCAGGTGCAGGTCGGAGGAGAGCATGCGGGCGACCCACAGCCCCATGCCGCCGACGGAGCCGGGCATGGGGCCGGGCTTCCAGGTGCCGTGGTCGTGCACCTCGACCACGACGTCGCCGTCCTCGACCCACAGCCGCACCCTGGCCTCGTCGTCGCCGTGGGTGACGGCGTTGGTGGCGACCTCGTTCACGGCGATGACGAAGTCGCCGATGGCCTCGTCGGGCATGCCGGCGCGGCGGGCCTCGTTCTCGGCGAACTGCCGGACCCGTGGCAGGTCCGGCAGCCGGTAGACGATCTTCTTTGCGGGCGTGCCGGGCGGCGGGCCGGTGAGGCCCGCGTCAGGAGGATGCCCGTCCTCGCGCACCCGGCGACCCGCCCTTTCAGCCAACAAGCTCGGCGCGCAGCTGGTCGAGGACCTTGCGCAGGATCCGGGACACGTGCATCTGGGAGATGCCGAACTCCGCCGCGATCTCCGCCTGCGTCATGTTGCCGAAGAAGCGCAGGAGCAGGATGTGCTTCTCGCGGGAGGGCAGGGCGTCGATGAGCGGCTTGACCGCCTCGCGGTCGACCATGGTGCTGAGCGTGTCGTCGTCCTCCGGGATGACGTCGCCGAGCGAGGCGGCGTCGTCGTCGGTGCCGAGCGGCGCGTCCAGCGACAACGTGCTGTACGCGGCCGAGGCATCGAGCGTGAGCAGGACGTCCTCCTCGCTGATGTTCATCTTGGCGGCCAGCTCGGCGACCGTCGGTGACCGGCCGAGCGTCTGGCTGAGGTCGGCGACCAGCCGGTTCAGCTCCGAGCGGCGCTCCTGGTAGAGGCGGGGCACGCGGATGGCCCAGGTGCGGTCGCGGAAGTGCCGCTTGACCTCGCCGGTCATCGTGACGACGGCGTAGCCGCGGAAGGCGTGGCCGAGCGTCGGGTCGAAGCCGTTGATGGCCTTCATCAGGCCCACGTACGCCGCCTGGAGAAGGTCCTCCAGCGGCTCACCGCGGTAGCGGTAGCGGCGGGCGATCTCCATGGCCAGCGGGCGGTGCATCTCGACGATGCGCTCGCGCAGCCGTTCCCGCAGACTGTCGGGGGTGTCGATCCTGACCATCTCGGCCAGGAGCTCTTCGGCGGTCAGCTCCTCGAGAACGATGTCCTGCACAGCCATCTCGCTGCTCCTCATACGGGTCGCAGGGCGGCTTCCACAGGAAAAAGCCCATGCAGAAGCACGCCTCGCGTCTACCTTCGAGACGAAAGCCCTCTGCTGGACTTCAGATCAAGTATGCCCCATCCCGCGGGACGTATTCCTCCCTGCCGCGGTGACAGTAGGGTTGCTTCGTGACAATGCCGGAGAACGGTGAGGGCTCTGTGGCAGCCCTGAGCCTGACCTCGTCGACCGTTAACGAGATCACTGTGGTCAAGGTCGACGGGGTGCTCGACGCGACGACGCGCGAGCAGTTCGCCGACTACCTGTCCCTGGCGGGGCCGGACCTCATCCTGGATCTCGCGGGGGTGACGTTCATGGACTCGCGCGCGCTGGGGCTGATCGTGCACCAGTGGCAGACGAGCCTGGCCACGAGCTCGCGGTTCGCGCTGGTCGGGGTCGAGTACTCCAAGTCCAAGGTGATGTGGATCACCGGGCTGGCGCAGCGGCTGCCCCTGTACGACACGCTGGACGACGCGCTCGCCGCGATCGGCTGAGCTCCCCCGGAACGTCAGCGGCGCGACTTGCGCTGGTGCTCGTCCACCAGGAGCCGGGCGAGGTCGGCCACCTTGACCTGGTGGTGCTGGGAGATCCGGCGCAGCTCCTCGAAGGCGGCCTCGGCGGTGCAGCCGCTGGTCTGCATGATGATGCCCTTGGCCTGGTCGATGACGGCGCGGCCGTTGAGCGCCTCCTGGAGCTGGGCGGCGTCGGTGCGGACCTCCTCGAAGTCCCACATGTTGCTCATGGCGACGCCGACCTGCTGGGTCAGCATGTCGGCCAGCGTGTGCGCGCCGACCGGGGAGAACGCGCCGGGCCGTACAGAGTAGAGGCCGACGAGCAGCAGCGCGGGGCCGACCTGGATGGGCAGGACGAGGATCGAGCGCACCGCCCACCGGTTGGCCAGGGCGGCGTAGCGGGGCCAGCGGCCCTCGCTGAGCACGTCACCGACCATCACGCGGCCGCCGGTGCGGCGGGCCTCGGCGGACGGCCCCTCCCCCAGGCGGCGCTCCTCGTCCACCAGCGTGATCAGCTCGCTGTGCGAGCCGGAGACGACGACGCGCTGGTCGCGCCAGTGCTCGGCGGAGCTGCCGGAGCAGCCGGGCACCCCGTCGGCCAGGGCCGTGGTCAGGCCGCGCAGCACGCTCTCGGTGGAGGTGGCCTCGCCGAGGCGGCCGAGCGCCGCGAGGTCACGGGCGAGACCGGGAGTGATCATCGTCACTGTCGATTCCATAAGTTCCCCTCCCTACCCCTTATAGCTAGCATTATCCGATGTGGCGTAGCGTCAGAGCATGACTGTGCCGGACCTCGAACACGCTCTGGACGCGCTCTCGGCGCGCGTCACGTCTCTGCGTGAGGCGAGGACGGCCTACCCGTCCGAGCTGGCTCCCCTTCTCGACGCGGCGCTGGCCGAGCTGGACACCGCCTCCGAGCTGCTGGCCGAGGCGCGCGTGGAGCTGCGCAAGGCCACCGACCGGCGTCAGGGCAAGAAGGACGGGCCGCAGCGGGAGCTGAAGCTGCTGCGCCAGGTGTTCCGGGCGTTCCCCGTGCCGGTGATCGTGCTGGACGGCGGCGGCGTGGTGCGGCGCGTCAACGGCGAGACCTCCCGGGTGCTGGGCAGCCCGGACGGCTACCTGGTGGGCCGCTCGTTCCCGCTGCTGGTGGACGTCTCGCGGCGGGCCGCGTTCCGCTCCCACCTGACGTCGGTGCTCCAGACGGGGCAGCCGGCGGCGTTCGAGACGCGGCTGGCGCACCAGGGGCGCACGCACACGGTGCAGCTCGCGCTGACCCGGCTGACGATGCCGGGCGAGCCGCAGCAGATGGTGGCGGCCGTGGCGCTGCCCACCGAGGTCCAGCTCCCCGGCCCGGCGGCGGAGCGGCCGGAGCAGTCCGACGGCGAGCTGCTCATGGCCGCGAGCCGGCGCCAGGACCTGCTGGCCCGCATGGCCGCGCTGCTGCTGGACGAGGAGGCGCTGCGGCAGCCGGTCGCGCTGCCCCGCGCCACGCGGCTGCTCGCCGCCGAATGGGCCGACTGGGTGGTGGCCGACGTCGTGCGCGACGGGATGCCGCGCCGCTCGGTCGTGGTGGCGCCCAAGGACCACCCGCTCGGCGGGCTGGTGCGGCAGGTGGAGAGCGCGGAGCCGGCCGCGAGCCAGGTGGTGGCGCACGTGCTGGAGCGCGGCTCGGGGCTGCTGCACGAGATGCTGGACGACGAGACGCTGTTCGGCTTCTCCGCGGAGGGGCCGCTGCTGACCGCGATGGGCGCGGGCTCGCTGCTGTGCGTGCCGATCGGCGCCCGCGAGGGCGCGCTGACGCTGGTGCGCGGGCACGACAGGCCGCCGTTCACGCTGGCCGACCTCGGGGTCATGCAGGAGGTGGGCCTGCACCTCGGGCTCGCCGTACGGGCGCAGCACAGCTTCCAGCGGCGCTCCCGGGCGGCCGACGCCCTGTCGGCCAGCGTCGCGCCGCGCAACCTGCCCGACGTGCCGGGGTACGAGGCGAGCGCCATCTACCACCCGGGCGCCTCCGTGGGCGCCGAGTTCTACGACGTGTTCCCCGTGGAGAGCGGCTGGGGCTTCGCCCTGGGCGGCGCCGTGGGCAAGGGCGAGGAGGCCGCCTCGGTCAGCGCCATGGTCAGGGGCGGGCTGCGGGTGCTGGGCGCCTGGGAGTCCGACCCGGACGTGGTCATGCGCAAGGTGAACGAGGCGCTGGTCAAGCAGGGCACCGGCATGTTCGTGATGGCGGTGGCGGGGTTCGTGCGGGGGCGCACGATCCGGCTGTCGTCGGCCGGGCACCATCCGGCGGCGCTGCTGCAGCCGGACGGCGGCGTGCGCTTCACCTCGGGCGGCGGCGTGCCGCTGGGCATCGCGCCGGCGGCCGAGACGGGGGTCGAGGAGATCACGGTCGGCCTGGGCCAGACCCTGGTCCTCTACTCCGAGGGCCTGATCTCCTCCCGCAACGAGGCCGGCGAGCCGTACGGCGAGGAGCGGCTGGCGGACGTGCTGGGGCGGTGCGCGGGGCAGTCGCCGGCCACCGTGGTCAAGGCGGTGGAGGCCGACCGCAGCGCGTTCTCGGGCGGCCAGGTGTGGGACGAGATCGTGATCCTGGCCCTGCGCGGCGCCTGAGCGGCTCCTGGCGCCAGGCCGCCGACCTGGACAATCACCCGCAACTCTCAGAGTTCGGTCACGATTTCTTGGAGCTCCATCTGGCCGTTCGCGTTTTTTGTGCGAGAAGTCGGTTCTGTCGGGGTTTGCGTCTGGGGCTGTTCCGGGTAAAGTCTTCAGCACAGATATCCGTGCCTAAGACGCAGGCACACCTTGAAGGCTGTTTCCACACTGCTTTCCACGCTGAGGTGTGCCATGAATATCGCGATCGTCGCATCCGTCAACGGCAGCAAGCGTCACCACATCCACGCCGTGGCCCGTGAGCTGGGGCGTGAGCACCACGTCACGATCTACTCCCGCCGAGACAGCGCCGAAGGCAAGCCCAGGACGCGGGTGGCCCCGGGGGTCACGGTGGAGCACATCGACGTGGGGCCGGCGCGTGACCTGACGCCGGACGACGTCGTGCCGTACCTCAACGACATCGGCCGCCACCTGACCAAGCGGTGGAGCCAGGAGCGACCGGACGTCATCCACGCCCACTCCTGGACCGGCGGGCTCGCCGCCGTCGCCGGCGCCAAGGGCCTGGACGTGCCGGTGACCCAGACCTTCCACTCGGTCGACGCCGCCCACATCAAGCTGGAGCGGGCGCTCGGCCGCCGCGCCGACGCGGTCATCGCGGGCTCCAACGACGAGGAGTCGGCGCTGATCCGGCTCGGCGTGCCGCGCAACAACATCGCGATCGTCCCCTACGGCGTCGACACCGAGCGCTTCCACCGGCAGGGCCCCGCCGCCACGCGCGGCGCGCGCAAGCGGCTGCTGCACGTCGGCGCCCTGTCCCCCGACCGCGGCGCCCACACCATCGTGCGCGCCCTGCAGGGCCTGACGGACGTCGAGCTCGTCATCGCCGGCGGGCCCGACCCCGACGGGCTGGGCGACGACCGCGACGCGCGCCGGCTGCGGGCCCTGGCCGAGCAGCTCGGCGTGGCCGACCGCGTGACCCTCCTCGGCCAGGTCAAGCGCACCGCCGTCCCCAAGCTCATGCGCGGCGCCGACGCCGTCGTGACCGTCCCCCGCGAGGCCGCGACCGGCATCGTCGCCCTGGAGGCCATGGCGTGCGGCGTGCCGGTGATCGCCTCCGCCGTGGGCGCCCACCTCGACTCCGTCATCGACGGCGTCACCGGCCTGCTGGTGCCGCCGGACCGCCCCGCCCAGACCGCGCGCCTGGCCCGCGAGCTGCTCGCCGACGGCACGCTGCGCACCGCGCTCGGCTACGCCGGCGCCGACCGCGCCCGCTCCCGCTACTCCTGGGAGCGCGTCAGCCAGGAGCTCGTCCGCGTGTACGAGGCGGCCTGCGCCTGACCCGAAGCATTCCCCGTGCCTCTCGGCCGGACCCGGTTCCCCGGTGTCCGGCCGGGCGCATGTAGGGTCCCGGCATGCTGATTCACCCGTGGGACGCCGCCGAGCGTGAGCAGGCCCTCGCCTACGTCAGGGACCACGCGTTCGGGCAGCTCGTCGCCGCCGGCCGGGACCGCGACCTCCCCGTCGTGGTGCCGACGCAGTTCCTCCTCCAGGACGACCGGACGGTCCTGCTCCACCTGGCCCGCCCCAACCCCGTGTGGGCGGCCGTCGAGGAGAACCCGAAGGTCCTGCTGTCCGTCGCCGGTCACTGGGCGTACATCCCGGGGTCGTGGCGGGCCGAGCCGGGCACCGACCCGGACCTCGGTGTGCCGACCACCTACTACTCGGCCGTCCAGCTCGTCTGCCACGCCGAGATCGTCAAGGACGCCGAGGGCAAGCTGGAGATCCTCCGCGCCCAGCTCGGGGACCTCGACCCGGCGGCGGGCGACCCCGCCGCGATGCCGCGGCTGCTGTCGGGCATCCAGGGGCTGCGGCTGAGGGTCGAGGAGGTCCGCGGCAAGTTCAAGTACGACGGGCACAAGGACGCCGCGCACCGGGAGCGGGTGGCGGGTCACCTGGCGGAGCGGGGCGGCCCCGGCGACGCCTCCGCACTGCGGCACCTGTCCTGAGCCGTCACACCAGGCGGGCGGCCTTGAGGCCGAGGTGGACGACCAGGCGGTCGTCGCCGTCGCCCAGGTCGCGGCCCAGCAGCCGCTCGGCCTTCCCCAGCCGGTAGTACAGCGTCTGGCGGTGGATGCCCAGCTCCGCCGCCGTCTTCTGGGCGTGGCCGCCCAGGTCGAGGTACGTCTCGACGGTGTGGGCCAGCTCCCCGTCCAGCGCGGCGGTCTCGGCCGCCAGCTCCGCCAGGTCGGCCTGGCCGAGCCGGGCCAGCAGCCGGTGCGCGCCGAGGTCCTCCCAGCGGGCGACGGGCGCGAAGCGCGGGAAGTGCTCGGCGATCCGCAGCGCCTGCCGCGCCTCCCGCCAGCTCTGCCACGCCTCCCCCGGGTCGCGCCGGACCGCCCCGATGCCGGCCGCCGTGCCGTACGCGGCCTGGACCGTGCGCGCCACCTCGGCGGCCAGGTGGGCGGGGGCGAGCAGCGCGACGGGCGAGCCGGCGCGGGCCAGCACCCCGCGCGGCAGCGTCCACAGCGCGGCCACCCGGTTGTCCGACTCGCGCACCGCGATCGCGGCGACCGGGCCGGGCACCTCCAGCGAGGCCCCCGAGCGCTCCTCGGGGTCGGCGGACAGCAGCGCCCGCAGCCCGCGGCCGGCGTCGCGGCGGCTGCGCGCCTCCTGGGCCAGCGCGGCGGCGGCGCGGCCGACCAGCGGCTCGACGCGCCGCAGCAGGTCGTCGGTGAGGCTGCCCGAGTCGAGCAGCCACAGGTAGCCGTAGGTGACGTCCTGGTGCCGCAGCGGCCAGCAGACCCGGGCCAGCACCTTGAGGTCGGCGTCGGCCGGGATGCGGACGGGGTGCCCGGCGCGGGCGATGCCGTAGCGTTCGAAGTAGTCGCGGACCTCCGGCGTGGCGCGCCGGCGCAGGATCGACTCCTGGCGCACGGTGTCGATGTCGCCGTGCTGCGCCCCGTACGCGAGCAGCCGGAACGAACGGTCCTCCAGCGTCGCGGAGGCCCCGAGCAGCCGGGCGAGCTCGTCGACGATGTCCTGCAGATCAGCCGAATTGTCCATGTGTATGACAGCCTGCCACATCGAGCGTTACGAGCGTCGATGGCCCCTTTTGAGCTGGGGTTTTAGATTGGATACATGCTCGGTCAAGTGTTGCTCGCCACGTCCCGGAGCGCTCTGGTGCGCCGCTCCGTGTCCGGTTTCCCGCTCACGCGGAAGGTCGTCGACCGGTTCGTCGCCGGCGAGGGCGTCGATGAGGCCCGCAAGGCCATCGAACGGCTCACCGACGCCAAGCTGACCGTGACCGTGGACCATCTCGGCGAGGAGACCCGCGACGCGGGGGCCGCCGCCGCGACGGCCAAGGCGTACGTGACGCTGCTGGAGTCGCTGCGCCCGCTGGGCCTCGGCTCGCGCGCGGAGGTGTCGGTCAAGCTGTCGGCCGTCGGCCAGCAGTTCGACGAGGCGCTGGCGCTGGCCCACGCCCGCGAGATCTGCGCCGCCGCCGCCGCGAACGGCTCGGCCGTCACCCTCGACATGGAGGACCACACCACCGTCGACTCCACGCTGGGCATCCTGCGCACGCTGCGCGAGGACTTCCCGTCGACGGGCGTGGCCATCCAGGCCTACCTGTTCCGCAGCGTCCAGGACTGCCGCGACCTGGCCGTCGAGGGCAGCCGGGTGCGCCTGGTCAAGGGCGCCTACCGGGAGCCCGCCTCGGTCGCCCACCAGAGCAAGGGCGACGTCGACCGGGCATACGTGCGATGCCTGCGGATCCTCATGGCGGGGAAGGGGTATCCCATGGTGGCGACGCACGACGACCGGCTGATCGCCGTGACCGAACTGCTCGCCGACCGCTTCGGCCGCTCCGTCGGAGACTACGAGTACCAGATGCTGTACGGCATCCGGACCGACCGGCAGGAGGCCCTGGCCGGGGCCGGCCACACCGTCCGCGTGTACATCCCGTACGGCGACGACTGGTACGGCTACTTCATGCGCCGCCTGGCCGAGCGCCCGGCCAACGTCGCCTTCTTCCTTCGTGCCCTTGGGGGTAAGTAAATGGACGCCATCACCAACGTGCCCACGCCGGCCAACGAGCGGGTGTACTCCTACGCGCCGGGCAGCGCCGAGCGCACCACGCTGGAGAACCGGATCAAGGAGCTGTCCGGGGCGTCGATCGACCTCACGATGACGATCGGCGGCCGGCAGCGGATGGGCGGCGGCGCGCCGATCGACGTCGTGCAGCCGCACAACAAGACGTCGGTGCTCGGCGTCACCCACGACGCCACCGCGCAGGACGTCCAGGAGGCGATCGACACGGCGCTGGCCGCCGCCCCGGCGTGGCGGGCGCTGTCGTTCGACGAGCGGGCCGCGGTCTTCCTGCGGGCGGCCGACCTGCTGGCGGGGCCGTGGCGGGCGACGCTGAACGCCGCGACCATGCTCGGCCAGTCGAAGACGGCGCAGCAGGCGGAGATCGACTCGGCCTGCGAGCTGATCGACTTCTTCCGCTTCAACGTGGCGTACGCGCGCCAGCTGCACGCCGACCAGCCGGCGTCGTCGCCCGGCGTGTGGAACCGGATGGAGTACCGGCCGCTCGAGGGCTTCGTGCTGGCGATCACGCCGTTCAACTTCACCGCCATCGCCGGCAACCTGCCGACGGCCGCCGCCCTGATGGGCAACGTCGTGGTCTGGAAGCCGTCGCCCACGCAGCAGTTCGCGGCGCACTTCACCATGCGCCTGCTGGAGGAGGCGGGCCTGCCGCCGGGCGTGATCAACATGGTCACGGGCAACGGCCAGGCCGTCTCGGAGGTGGCGCTGGCCCACCCCGAGCTGGCGGGCATCCACTTCACCGGCTCCACCGCGACGTTCCAGCACCTGTGGCGGACGGTCGGCACGAACATCGGCAACTACCGGGGCTACCCGCGCCTGGTCGGCGAGACCGGCGGCAAGGACTTCGTGCTCGCCCACCCGTCGGCCGACGTCGCCGGTCTGCGCACCGCGCTGATCCGCGGCGCCTTCGAGTACCAGGGCCAGAAGTGCTCGGCCGCCTCGCGGGCCTACGTCCCGCGCTCGCTGTGGACGCGGATGCGCGACGACTTCGTGGCCATGGCCGAGTCGCTGACCGTGGGCGACGTCACCGAGGACCTGTCCACGTTCATGGGCGCCGTCATCGACGGGCGCGCCTTCGCCAAGCACAAGGCCGCCATCGACCGCGCCCGCCAGGCCGCGAACGCGAACGTGCTCACCGGCTCCTACGACGACTCGACCGGCTACTTCGTCAGGCCGACGATCGTGGAGTGCGCCGACCCCACGGACGAGGTCTTCGTCAAGGAGTACTTCGGCCCGATCCTCGGCGTCCACGTCTACGAGGACGGCGACTTCGACCGGGTGCTCGACCAGATGGAGTCCATCACGCCGTACGCGCTGACCGGCTCGCTCATCGCCAACGACCGGTACGCGATCGCCTCGGCCTCGGAGCGGCTGCGCTTCGCGGCGGGCAACTTCTACGTCAACGACAAGCCGACGGGCGCGGTCGTGGGCCAGCAGCCGTTCGGCGGCGCCCGCGCCTCGGGCACCAACGACAAGGCGGGCTCGATCTTCAACCTGATCCGCTGGGTGAACGCCCGCACGATCAAGGAGACGTTCGTGGCGCCGGTCGTCTCCGGCCCGTACCGCGGCGACGTGCCGCAGTCCGGCTTCGAGCAGCCCGACCTCAAGAAGCTCGGCTACTAGCCATCTGACCGCGGCACACGAGGATCCCCGGGAGCCTGCCCTCCCGGGGATCTTCGTGTGCCGCCGCATTGACCTGACTCCCGGTCATGAAATTAGATGATCAAAAGGGTCAAGTCGTCGAGAGATGGGGACGCTTTCATGCCGTTATCCGTATCCCGTGCCGCCCTGGCCGGTGCCGCAGCCGCCCTCGCGATGCTCGTCACCGCCTCCCCCGCCGGCGCCGCCCCCGTCACGCACAGCGCCGTCTCGCAGGACGGCGTCGACCGCCGGGTCCTGCTGACCAAGGCGGAGCAGCCCCCGGTCGGCGAGGCGTACGGCGAGCCGTGGATCAACCCGTACTTCGAGCCCGGCGTCACCGGCCCGACCTGCTGGCAGTACGGGCGTCCCACGGGCGCGAGCGCGGGCCTCAGCGCCCGCTTCTCCACCCCGACCTGGTTCCACGCCTACGACGACGTGTGGGTCTTCCCGAGCGCGGACGCGGCGGCCGCCTTCGAGCGGCAGTGGCGGGCCGACCTGGCCACCTGTGTCGACCGCAACCCGCCGGGCGAGTCCGGCTCGTTCGTCCTGGACGTCACGAAGGCGGGCGAGGCGGACGGCGTGGACGTCCTGCGCGTCACCTCCGGCCTCAACCCCTACCCGCAGACCCAGCACTGGTGGGTGGCCGTGGTGCGCCAGGGCACCGTGGTGTACGCCGTCCAGCTCCTCGACTACCGCAACGGCGACCCGCGGCCCGTGCCCTTCGACGACACCGTCGCCGCGATCAGGAAGCGGATCGCCACGTACTATCCCTGACCCCGGCGGCGGTCACGCGTCGCACGGCTCGTACACACGCGGCCGCGGGGCACGGCGGCGAGGGCTACGCCGCGATGGTCGAGCTGTTCCGCGAGCCGGCAGCCTGACGCCTCACCCGGCCGGGGCCAGGCGGTCCAGGGGCGCGGTGGGCAGGGCGATCCAGCCCTCCGTGGCGGCCGGGCCGGCCTGGCGCGCCTCCGGGACGGTGACCAGGCCGAGGGCCGAGGCCCGGGCGGCGAGCGCGGACACGACGGCGTCCGTGGCGTCGTCCGAGGCCCGGCAGAGCCGCTCGTACGGGCCGAGGTCCAGCCACGGCGCCTCGGCGAGCAGCCGGTCCACGAGCCGGCCCAGCTCGGCGAGGTTGGCGGCGCGCTTGTACCCCCGGTGCGGCAGCCCCCACAGCTTCAGGCAGGCCGCCGGGTACACCTCCACGACCGCGCCGCCGCCGTCCCGGTCCACGGGGCTGCCCCGCCGCGCCAGCTCGGCCAGCAGGGCGGCGCAGCGCATGGTGGCGTGCCCGATGCGGTCGGCCGACACGCTCAGCGGCGTCAGCCCGGTCCGCTCGCGCACCACCTGGTCGGTGACCCGCAACGCCAGGTCCCGGCGCCAGTCGCGGCCCGCGCGCCCCTCCGGCACCCGGACGTGCCCGGCCCGGTGGGCGGTGACGAAGTCGACGAACCGGTCGGGCCAGCCGAGGGGGCAGTCGATCCCCGCCTTGCCGCCGGCCGTCGCCGCCGCGGCCACCGCCTCGGCCACGAGGGCGTCGTCCGCCACGGTCTCCGCCCTGACGAGCCGCGCCCGGCCGGCGCGCCAGTCGAGCCACGCCACCGCGGTCCGCACGGCCTCGGCGGCCAGGTCGACGCCGACGGTCAGCATGCCCTCACGATAGGTCCGCCGCCCGGCGGCGCGGGTAGGGTGCCGGTATGGAGATGGCGTACGGGACGCCCGCTCCCCCGCTGCGTCCGCTGATCGCGCACTACCACGGCTACCGCGAGCGCGGCGCCGTCCCCGCCGTGCACCGGGGGCTGCCGTCGCCGTTCCTGACGCTCATCGTGACCATCGGCGACCCGCTCGTCATCGCCGCCCACCCCGACCCGGCGCAGGCCCCGGGACGCTACGACACGCTGGCCGGCGGCCTGCACACCGCGCCCGCCCTGGTCACGCACGAGGGGCGGCAGGCCGGCGTCCAGCTCGCGCTGAGCCCGCTGGGCGCCCGCGCGCTGCTGGGCGTGCCGGCGGGCGAGCTGAGCGGGCTGGACGTGGACGGGACCGACCTGCTCGGCCGCGCCGCGCGTGAGCTGCACGAGCGCCTGAACGCGGCGCCGGACTGGGCGGCGCGCTTCGCGGTCCTGGACGAGCTGCTGCTGCGCCGGGCCGCGCGGCGCGGCGCGGAGGTGCCCGCCGAGGTGCGGCGGGCCTGGCAGGCGCTGCTGTCGGGCGGCGGCGGGGTGCCGGTGGGCGAGCTGGCCCGCGACGTCGGCTGGAGCGCCCGCCATCTGGGCTCCCGGTTCGCCGCCGAGGTCGGGCTGTCGCCCAAGGCGGCCGCCCGGGTGATCCGGTTCGACCGGGCGCGGCGGCTCCTGCAGCGCCGGGTGGCGGGCGGCCTGCCGCCGCGGCTGGCCGACCTGGCCGCGGCGTGCGGCTACTACGACCAGGCGCACCTGGCCCGCGAGTTCCGCGACCTCGCCGGGTGCCCGCCCTCACGCTGGCTGGCCGAGGAGGCCGGGCCGGCGGAGGAGCCCGGCCTGTGCGAAGGAGTCGGGCCTCGGGGGAGAGCTTGACCGGACGTTTTCCGCGGGGTTCCGAAACGTCCAAGCCCGAACGGCCTCCCCCGGCGCAGGATGGCAGCCATGACGACGACGACACCGGCACCCCAGGTCTGGCCCACACTGCGCGCCCGTGACGCCCGCGGGCTCATCGCGTTCCTCGTCGAGGCGTTCGGCTTCGAGGAGACCGTCGTGTACGGCGAGGGCGAGCGCGTCGACCACGCCCAGCTCGACTGGCCGCCCGGGGGCGGGATCATGCTCGGCTCCGACCGCGGGCGCGACGAGGAGAGCCCCTGGTGGCTGCCGCCCGGCACGTTCGGCGCGTACGCCGTCACCGACGACCCCGACGCGCTGTTCGAGCGCGCCACGAAGGCCGGGGCGGAGGTGCTGTACGGGCCGCGCGACACGGACTACGGGTCGCGGGAGTTCGCGGTCCGCGACCCGGAGGGCAACCTGTGGTCCTTCGGCTCGTACCGGGGAGAGCCCCGCCGCGTCTGACGCGACCGCACGCCCTACAGCACCAGCAGGATCGTCACGCCGACCACGAGGTCCACGACGCCGCACCACTCGGCGTAGCCGCGCGGGACGACCCGGCGGGTGACGAAGTGGGCGGCGTCCCACGCGGCGTGCGCCAGCCAGCCGGCGGCGATCAGGTAGCGGGCCGTGTCCGGGCCGGCCGCCAGGGCCGCGACCATGAGGGCGGCGTACCCGGCCAGGGCGGCGAGCTGGAGCGCGACGACGCCGGGGCCGCGCAGCGTGCGGCGGAACAGCCCGATCACCAGGTACGTGCCGGGCAGCACCAGCAGGACGGGCGCCGGCGGGAGCATCGGGTCCACCCAGCAGGCGAGCGTCATGACCAGGCCGAGCAGCGTGGGCCAGCGCCGCTCCAGCAGGCCGCGCCGCGCCGTCCGGTGGTGGTGGTGCGCGACGCCGTACTCCGCGCGGCGCCGCAGCATCACCAGCAGCATCGCCGGGACCATGAGCACGTGGCCGGCCATCATGAGGGCGTGGCCGGACAGCAGCCCGGTCCAGTACGGCACCAGCAGCACGGCGAACGGGGCGTACATCGCCGCGCCCATCTCCGCGATGGCGCCCCAGCCGTGGCCGCGGTAGCGCATCCAGAGCGACATGCCGACGGTCATGTCCGTGGCCATCACGAGGACGGCGAGGTCCGGGCGGGCGAGCAGGGCGGGCCCGCCCGGCAGCGCTTCCCAGAGCGGGCCGAGGAGCACCATGCCGAGGATCATCGCGGCGAGCATCTCGGCGAAGTGGCCCAGGAAGCGCCACCGGTTCACGGTCCCGATCGCCTGCGGGGGGAGTGAGGTCGTCATGGCCCGACTGTGGGGCCGCGGGCGGCCGGGCGGAACTCGCGGCCGCGGATGTGTCCGGAAACTTGGGACAGCGGTCCTTCTGGCCTAGATTCCAGACATGGACGTCCGGCGGGTCGTGATCGTGGGCTACGAGGCGGCGGAGCTGCTCGACATCGCGTGCGTCACCACTCCGCTGGTGATGGCCAACCTGGAGGGGCCCCCACCGCCGTACGAGGTGACGGTGGTCACGCCCGGGGGGCGGCCGGTCACCTGCGGCACCGGGCTGACGATCCAGGCGCAGGGCGCGCTCGAACGCGTCACCGGGCCGCTGGACACGCTGCTCGTCTCCGGCGGCATCGGGCACGGGGCCGCGGCGGCCGACCGGGGCATCGTCGCGCACGTGCGCCGCCTGGCCCGGGAGAGCCGCCGCGTGGCGTCGGTCTGCACGGGCGCGGGCGTCCTGGCCGCCACGGGGCTGCTGGACGGGCGGCGGGCCACCACCCACTGGGGGTGGGCGCGGACGTTCGCCGTGCGCTACCCGGCGGTCTGCTTCGACCCCGACCCGATCTTCGTCAGGGACGGCCCCGTGGCCACCGCCGCCGGGGTGACGAGCGCGCTGGACCTCACGCTGGCGTTCATCGAGGAGGACCACGGCGGCGACGTGGCCCGGTCGGTGGCCCGCCAGCTCGTGACCTACCTCCAGCGGCCGGGCAACCAGGCGCAGATGAGCATGTTCACGGCCGGGCCGCCGCCCGGCGACGGCGTCGTGCGGCGGGTCGTGGAGCACGTCACGGGCGACCTGGCCGGCGACCTGTCCACGGCGCGGCTGGCCGAGCGCGCGGGGGTGAGCGAGCGGCACCTGTCGCGGCTCTTCCTGCGGCACCTCGGCCTGACGCCGGCCCGGTTCGTGCGGCGGGCCCGCACCGAGGCCGCCGCCCAGCTCCTCGCGACCACCCGGCTGCCGATGACGGCCGTCGCGGCGCGCTGCGGGTTCGGCAACGCCGAGACGCTCCGGCAGGCGTTCACGGACCGGTACGGGGTGCCGCCGTCGCAGTATCGCTCGACCCAGTCCGCGCGTTCCCGGTGAGCGCCTGAATCGCGCTCCAGCCATGGCAGAACTCACCTTTATTCGGCCCGCCGATTTGTCATCATCGCAAAACGGCCACTCCCTTCCGCATTTCCCGTGCGCTCTCCTTCACCGGCCGCTGAATTTCGCGCCGGCGCCCTTCGGCGATCAATACGCTTTACCGGTGACCGGCGGGGCCGGCGGCATGGCCTCGCCCATCCGGACCGCTTCCGGCCGTACGCGAAGAGTTCGCCCGGCCGCCTCCGGGGATCCACTCGCGAGCCATCAGGGCCGCTCCGGAGGGTCGCGGGCGGCCGGAGCGTAGAGTCCGCCCCCTATCCCTCACCGCGATACGGCCCACCGAACATGAAAGATCCACGCGTCTTTCGTGAATTCTTCACGGAGCGATATGTCGGGCTCACGCTTTTGTGGAGGGAATGTCCTTGACATGGTCACAATGGGAGAGTCCCATCAGACGGGTCGAGGGGGGTGAAGACCCGCCAGATCGTGACCGAATTTCCACATGTGCGTTAAGGGGGACGCTCTCCCAATGGAAGTCAAGCTGTTAGGACCGCTCGTCGCGTGCCAGAACGGGATGTCGATCACACCCATCCCCCGCAAGCCCCGCCAGGTCTTCTCGCTCCTGGCGCTGCACGCCGGCACCGTGGTCACGGTGTCGTCCTTCGTCGAGGAGCTGTGGGGCATGCATCCGCCGACGAGTGCGCTGTCCACCCTGCAGACCTACATCCTCCAGGTCCGCAGGGGCATCGCCGCGGCGCTCGGCGCCACCCGCACCGACGCGGCGAAGAACGTCCTGAGGACCTGCTACGGCGGGTACCTGCTCGACATCGACCCCGGTGACGTGGACGTCCACCGGTACGAGCAGCTCTCCGCCGCCGGCAAGCAGGCCTTCGAGGCCGGTCAGTGGGAGTCTGCCTCGGCGCTGTTCCGCGAGGCGCTGGACATCTGGCGCGGCGAGGCGCTCGTCGACGTCCACGCCGGGCTGCGGATCGGGGTCGAGGTGGCCCGGCTGGAGGAGAGCAGGCTCGGCGTGCTGGAGGCGCGCATCGAGACCGACCTCAGGCTGAACCGGCACGTCGGGCTGCTGGCCGAGCTGTCCGCGCTGACCGCAAGATACCCGATGCACGAGAACTTCTGGGCCCAGTTCATGATCGCGTTGCACCGGTCGGGCCGCAAGAGCCAGGCCCTGGAGAACTTCATCAAGCTGCGCACCACGCTGGTGAGCGAGCTGGGCGTCGAGCCGTCGGCCCGCCTCCAGCACCTCCAGCAGGCCATCTTGCGCTCGGACCCGAAGCTCGACCTGGTGAGGATCGCCGGATAAGGAGCGACTGCATTGTCGACCTATGTGTGGAACTACCTGCAGGAGTATCGCGAGGAGCGCGCCGACATCCTCGACGCGGTGGAGACCGTCTTCGAGTCGGGCCAGCTCATCCTGGGCGGGAGCGTGGCGTCGTTCGAGCGGGAGTTCGCCGCGTACCACGGCCTGCCCCATTGCGTGGGTGTGGACAACGGCACCAACGCGATCGTCCTGGGCCTGCAGGCGCTCGGGATAGGCCCGGGGGACGAGGTGATCACCGTGTCCAACACGGCGGCGCCCACGGTGGTGGCCGTCGACGCGGTGGGCGCGACACCCGTGTTCGTGGACGTCCGGGCCGAGGACTACCTCATGGACACCACGCTGATCGAGGCGGCGATCACCCCGCGTACACGCTGCCTGCTGCCCGTGCACCTGTACGGGCAGTGCGTCGAGATGCGCCCGGTGCTGGAGCTGGCCGAGCGGCACGGGCTGCGGGTGCTGGAGGACTGCGCCCAGGCGCACGGCGCGCGCCACCACGGGACCCTCGCGGGCACCATGGGGCACGCGGCGGCCTTCTCCTTCTACCCGACCAAGGTGCTCGGCGCGTACGGCGACGGCGGCGCCACGGTGACCGCCGACGCCGAGGTGGACGCCAACCTGCGCCGGCTGCGCTACTACGGCATGGAGCAGCAGTACTACGTCGTCAGGACGCCCGGCCACAACAGCCGGCTCGACGAGGTGCAGGCGGAGATCCTGCGGCGCAAGCTGCGGCGGCTCGACGCCTACATCGCCCGCCGGCGTGAGGTCGCCCGGCGCTACGAGGAGGGGCTGGGCGACGTCCCGGGGCTGGTGCTGCCCGCCCTGGCCGAGGGCAACGACCACGTCCACTACGTCTACGTCGTGCGGCACCCCGAGCGGGACCGCGTCATCGAGGCGCTCAACGCCTACGACATCCACCTGAACGTCAGCTACCGCTGGCCGGTGCACACCATGACCGGCTTCGCGCACCTCGGCTACGGCAAGGGGTCGCTGCCGGTGACGGAGCGGCTGGCCGGGGAGATCTTCTCGCTGCCGATGTACCCGTCGCTGCCGGCCGACACCCAGGACAAGGTGATCTCGGCGCTGCGCTCGGTGCTCGACGCATGACGAAGGGCGGAGGCGGCCGGACCGCCTCCGCCCTCCGGAGGCCCCCCGAAGGCCCTCCGGACGTCCCCGTGGGGCGACCGCTCAGGCGGCCTCCGTGGAGCGCCACAGGTCGCGGATCGACTCGCGCGGCGCGATGCGCGGCCGCCACCCCAGCCGCTCCCGGGCCCGCCGGATGTCCATCAGCGTCCAGTCGCCGCCCTTGCTGCGCACCTCCTGGTCGAGGTGCTTGATCCGGTCCTGGGGGAAGCCCGCGGCCTCGATCAGCCACTCGACCAGGCATCCGATCGGCAGCGCCTCCCCGAGACCGACGTTGATCACCTGGCCGCCCACCGGCGCCCGGGCCGCCCGCTCGATCGCCTCGGCCACGTCGCGCACGTCCACGAAGTCGCGCCGCGCGTCGGCGACGCTCAGCTCCAGCGTCCCGCCCGTCTCCAGGGCCCGCCGGATGCGGCCGGCCAGCGCCGCGAGGAAGCTCTCCCGCGGCGGGTACGGCCCCGACATGTTGGCCGCCCGCAGGACCACCGCGTCGATCCCGTGCCGCTCCACGGCCGTCAGGACCGCCTGGGAGGTGGCCAGCTTGGCCCGCGCGTACGGGGTGACGGGCGCCGGCTCGACGTCCTCGGTGAGCAGCGTGCCGTGCGGCACCGGGCCGTACTCGTGGACCGAGCCCACGTGCACCAGGCGCGGCCGGCGGGGCGCCCGGGCGAGCCCCTCCAGCAGCCGGTCCACCAGCCTGATGTGCGAGTACGTCATCTCCTCGGTCGTGTCGCCCCACCCGCCGGCCGCGTTGACGACGGCGCGGGCCGTGGAGACCAGCTCGGCGATCCGCCGCGGCTCGGTCGCGGTCACGTCCAGGGCGGCGAACGGGTACGGCTCCAGGTGCGGGGCCGCGTGGCGGGCCACCGCGAGCACGTCCCAGCCCCGGCCGGCGAAGGCCGCGCACACCTGCCTGCCGACGCTTCCCGAGCCGCCGAGGACGATCACCCGCCCGGGCGCGCCCTCCCCGTTCACCGGCCCCACAACGCCCGCTCCACCTCCAGGGAGGCGGCGTACGACGGCAGCAGGCCCGCCCGCCGCGCCTCCTCCAGCGTCGGCGCCGCCCCGTCCCGGGGCGACACGATCGGCTCCCCCAGCTCCTCCGGGACGGGCAGGCCGAGCTCCGGGTCCAGGGCCGACAGCGCCAGCTCGTGCTCCGGCATGTACTCCTGGGACAGCATGTACGACATCACGGTGTCGTCCTCCAGGGCCACGAACGCGTGGCCCACGCCCACGGGGAAGTACAGGCAGCGGAACTCGCGCGGGTCGAGCAGCACCGCCTCCCACCGGCCGTAGGTGGGCGAGCCGGTCCTGACGTCCACGATGATGTCCAGCGAGCGCCCCTGGGGGCAGTAGACGTACTTGGCCGTGCCCGGCGGGGTGACGGTGTAGTGGACGCCCCGCACCACGCCGCGCCGCGAGCGGCTGTGGTTGGTCTGGCGCACCGGGAAGAGCGGATGCCCGGCCGCGGCCTCGAAGGCGGCGTGCTGGAACGGCGAGACGAACAGCCCGCGGTCGTCGGGGAAGATCTCGGGGATGAACTCGTAGGCGCCGGCGACGGCCAGCTCGCGCGCCTTCACCGCAGCGCCTGGGCGCTGAGGTAGTCGACCGCGTCGGCGTGGTTGTACGGGTGCATGAACCCTCCCGCGCGCACGTCGCGGTACAGCTTCGACAGCGGGTGCTTGCCCGTGTAGGCGGCGCCGCCGACCACGGTCACGCAGTCGTCGACGATGCCCACCGCGTGCTTGTTCACCAGGAACTTGGCGTACTGGAACGGGGTCATCATGCCACGCCCGCGCTCGTCCGGGTCGCCGCTGAGGTCCTCGGACAGCCGGTCGGCCTCGGCCAGCGCGTGCGTGACGGCGCAGCGCAGCGCGTACAGGCGGGTGTCGATCTCGGCCAGCAGCGTCCGCACGCCGGACTGCGGCTCGCCGCGCCTGCGGGTGGCGGCCACCGCGAGGTCGCGGGCGGCCTCGGCGAGCCCCACGTAGATGCCGAGCATGGTGATCGAGGACACCGTCTGGCCGGCCAGGGCGGCGTCGCTGGGCTCGTCGAGCAGCCCGCGCGGCAGCACGTTCTCCTCCGGGACGGGGCAGGCGTCGAAGACGATGTCCACGCTGCCGGAGGAGCGCATGCCCATGCCGTCCCAGTTGTCCTCCACGGTCAGGCCCGGGGTGTGCCGGGGCACCACGGGGGCGGCCAGCCGTACCGGCTGCCCCGGCTCGTGCAGCTGCGCGGAGATGACGAAGTGGGTGGCGATCGGCGCCATGCTGACCAGCGTCTTGCGGCCGGTGAGCCGGTAGGTGCCGTCGTCGCCGCGGGTGAGGGCCGTCACCTGCTTGGTGTCCTTGACGGCGCCGCACACCACGGCCTCGCCGGCGGCCATCTGGCGCAGGATGTCGCTGGCCAGGCGCCGCGCGTTCGGGGCGCCGTGCCGGGCCTCGTAGGTCATGGTCAGGCCGCGGCTGAACTGCATGTGCAGGGCGAGGGCCACGCCCGCGTCGGCCTGGGCCAGCTCGCGCAGCGCCACGGCGACGTCGTGCATCCGCGTGACCCCGATCCCGCCGTGGTCGCGGGGGACGGTGGCGCCCATGACGCCGTCCTTGCGCATCCGGGCGAACAGATGCGCGGGCAGGGCGGCCGCGCGGTCGTTCGCCGCCGCCTCCTCCTTGAGGACGGGCAGGTAGGGGCGCAGGAGTTCGAGCAGGCGCCGCCCCTCGGCGGACACCGGTGTTCGCAGATCAGGTGACATGGTCGCTCCGTGGCTCGTCGGGTGGACCGTTGGGTTCAGCCTGCTGATCGTCGCCGGAAGGTCGCTGGAGAAGCGCTTCGGCCTGTTTGGTCCACCCGCGCTCGGGCCGCCCTCCAGAGCCCGCCGGTGTGCTCGTAGGCGACGATCCCGCTGGTCCGCGGGACCGGGCGGGACGGGAGGAGAGATCCGGTGCGGTTGGTCGACATCAGCAGCGCGGTGGACGCGAAGGCGTGGGAGCCCGACCCCGTCGAGCACGAGATCCTGACCCCCGCGCAGGGGGCCGCGCACATGGCCGAGGAGATGCGCGAGCACTTCGGCGTCCACTTCGACCCGGCCGAGCTGCCCGACGGCGAGTTCCTGTCGCTCGACAGGATCAAGCTCACCTCGCACACGGGCACGCACGTGGACGCCCCCTCGCACTACGGGTCGCGCGCGTCGTACGGCGACGGCCGGCCGCGCGACGTCCACGAGCTGCCGCTGGAGTGGTTCTACGGCCCCGGGCTGCTGCTCGACCTGACCGGGTGCGAGACGTCGGTGGCCGGGGTCGCCGAGCTGGAGAAGGCCATGGAGCGGGCCGGGCGCCGGCCGCGGCCGGGCGACATCGTGCTGCTCAACACCGGCGCGTCCGCGTGGGCGGGCACCCC
Organism: Nonomuraea rhodomycinica; assembly: GCF_013363995.1. Taxonomy (GTDB): domain Bacteria; phylum Actinomycetota; class Actinomycetes; order Streptosporangiales; family Streptosporangiaceae; genus Nonomuraea; species Nonomuraea rhodomycinica. Next base: position 1,231,396 of record NZ_JABWGO010000001.1, read on the forward strand.
GCGCTACTTCACCGAGTTCACCGGGCTGGACGGCCCCGCCGTCCACCTGCTGCTCGACCACGGGGTGCGGGTGATCGGCACCGACGCCTTCAGCCTGGACGCGCCGTTCGGCGACGTCATCGCCCGCTACCGGGAGAGCGGCGACCGCTCCGTGCTGTGGCCCGCGCACGTCATCGGCCGCAGCCGCGAGTACTGCCAGATCGAACGGCTGGCCAACCTCGACGCGCTGGAGCAGCCGTACGGCTTCCAGGTCGCGTGCTTCCCCATCAAGATCACCGGCGCCGGGGCGGGCTGGGCCCGCGCGGTCGCCATCTTCGCCGAGTAGCCGACTAGCCGAGTAGGCCGAGTAGAAAGAGCCCGATGTGACCAGATGCCGAATCTGTGGTGGCCAGGTCAGGAAGTTCTTCGACTTCGGCAGGCAGCCGCTGTCCGACGACTTCCGCGCCGAGGAGGACGTCGCCGGCGCGTTCTACTTCCAGCTCGCCGTGGGGGTGTGCGCGTCGTGCACCATGGTGCAGCTCCTGGAGGAGGTGCCCCGTGAGCGGATGTTCAACTACGACTACCCGTACCACTCCTCGGGCTCGCAGCGCATGCGCGAGCACTTCGCCCAGACCGCGCGCGACCTGCTCGCCACCGAGCTGACCGGGCCCGACCCGTTCTGCGTGGAGATCGGGTCGAACGACGGCGTCATGCTCGGCGTGGTCAAGGACGCGGGCGTGCGCCATCTCGGGGTGGAGCCGTCCGGCGGCGTCGCCGAGCTGGCCAGGAAGGACGGCGTGCGGGTGCGCACCGACTTCTTCGAGGAGTCGACCGCGGCCCAGATCGCCGCCGAGGAGGGCCACGCGGACGTCATCTACGCGGCCAACACGATCTGCCACATCCCCTACCTCGACTCGGTCTTCCGCGGGGTGGACGCCCTGCTGGCCCCGGGCGGCGTGTTCGTCTTCGAGGACCCGTACCTGGGCGACATCGTCGAGCGGCACACCTTCGACCAGATCTACGACGAGCACTTCTACCTGTTCACGGCGACGTCGGTGCGCGAGGTGGCGCGGCGCTTCGGCTTCGACCTGGTCGACGTGCGGCGGCTGCCGGTGCACGGCGGCGAGGTGCGCTACACCATCGCCCGCGCCGGGGCCAGGACGCCCTCACCGGCCGTCGAGCGGCTCGTCGCCGAGGAGAGCGAGCGGCGCCTGCACGACCTGGAGACCCTGGAGGGGCTCGGCGCCGGCATCGACCGGATCTGCGAGGACCTGGTGAAGCTGCTGCGCGACCTGCGCGACCAGGGGGCGCGGGTGGCCGGCTACGGGGCGACCGCCAAGAGCGCCACGGTGCTCAACTACGCGGGCATCGGCCCGGACCTGCTGCCCTGCGTGTACGACACGACGCCCGCCAAGATCGGCCGGCTGATGCCGGGGTCGCACATCCCCATCCGGTCCGCGGCGGAGTTCGGCCGGCCGTACCCGGACTACGCGGTGCTGTTCGCCTGGAACCACACCGACGAGATCCTGGCCCGGGAGACGGGCTTCACCGAGCAGGGCGGCAGGTGGATCGTCTACGTGCCGAGTGTGCGCGTCCTGTGACGGCGGGCGGATGACGGGACGGAACGCCGGGCGACGGGGTCGTCCGGCGTTCCGTCCTGTCCGTCCGGACGCCCTGACGCCCTGACGCCCGGACGCCCGGACGCCCTATGCGCCCGGCGGGCGCACCGACAGCGCGTGCCGGAACACCTCGCCCGGGTCCCAGCGGCCCTTGACCTCCTGCAGCCGCGCGTAGTTGCCGCGGAAGTACAGCCGGTGCCACGGCACCCCGCTGCGGTTCAGCTCCGGATCGGCGAAGTCGGCGTCGGCGTAGTTGACGAACGCGCCCCCGTACCCGCGATCGGGGTCGGGCACGCCGCCCGCGTCGGCGAACAGCTCGTGGTAGGTGTCCCGGATCCAGCCCAGGTGCGTCTCGTCCTCGCGCGGGTCCCACCAGAACACCGACCCGTACGCCTTGAGCACCGCGTCGCGGTGCGCCATGGCCGTCTCCTCACGGCCCACCGCATTGATCGCGCCGCCGTGGGAGAGCAGGTAGAACGCCGCGGCCGGGTTCCGGTAGCCGGTCCCGTCGGTGAGCCGGCGGTACAGCCGCGCGACGACGTCCTCCGGCCAGCAGGAGCGCAGGAACGCCGCCTTGGACTTGAAGCGCCCCTTCACCCCGGCGAACTCGTCGGGCACGAGCACCGCCGCGAGGAAGGGCCGCGTCTCGGCCGCCACCTCGGGCGACGACCCGGCGGCCCGGCCCAGGTCGGCGATGAGGGCGTCGGCCAGCTCGGCCGCGTCCGGGCGGCCGGCGTCGTAGGCGGTCTCCAGGGTGACCTCGCCGCCACCCGCCCGGGGCAGGGTGAGGCTGTTGTCGAGCTGCGCCCCGGGATCGCCCGGCGCGCTGTTGCGCTCGTGCCACAGCCCGAAGGCGCGCACCAGCGCGACGAAGCGGGACTCGTCCAGGTCGTCCCACGACCAGCGCACGGTCTTCTTCGTGACGGCGGCCGGCGCGGCGGGCAGCAGCCGGCCGTCCCCGGCCGCCCCGTCCGGGGAGCGGAACAGGTAGCGGGTCACGACGCCGAAGGCGCCGGCGCCGCCGCCGGTGTGCGCCCACCACAGGTCGCGGTTCGGGTCGCCGGGCTCCCGGGTCGCGGTCACCAGGCGGGCCCGGCCGGAGCCGTCCGCCACCACGACCTGCACGCCGTACAGGTGGTCGACGGACAGGCCGTGCCGGCGCGAGAGCGCCCCTCCCCCGCCGCCGGGCACGTGCCCGCCCACGCCGATCTCCGGGCAGCGCCCGGCCGGGACGGCCACGCCCCAGCCGAGGAAGAGCGTCCGGTACATGGCGCCCAGGCTCGCGCCCGGCTCGACGGCGAAGGCCCGGTGCTCGGGGTCGTAGCCGACCGCCTTCATCTCCGACAGGTCGATCACCACGTCCACCTCGGGGTGGTCGACGAGCGACTCGAAGCAGTGCCCCCCGCTGCGCACGGCCAGCCGCCGGCCCGCGCCGACGGCGTCCTGGACCAGCTCGGCGACGTGCCGGGGGGTGGCGGGCAGGCCGATCGCGGCCGGGGCGGCGGGGAAGCGGGCGTTGATGCCCCGGCCGGCCAGGTCGGGGTAGCGGGGGTCGGCCTTGTCGATGGTGACGGGCTCCGGCCACGGCGCCGGAGCGGTGCGGGTGATGTCGTCCACGGGACTCCTCGTGAGCGGGGATGGATGGGACGGTCGGGTCAGGAGGACCACCAGCCGGGGTTGGCGGCGTACCAGCGGACGGTCTCGGCCAGCCCCTCCTCGAAGTCGACCTTGGGGGCGTGGCCGAGCGCGCGCAGCCGGGAGTCGTCGAGGGAGTAGCGCCGGTCGTGGCCCTTGCGGTCCTCGACGAACTCGACCATGTCCCAGCCGGCGCCGCAGGCGGCCAGCAGCCGCCCGGTCAGCTCGCGGTTGGTCAGCTCGGCCGTGCCGGCGACGTGGTACACCTCGCCGGGCTCGCCGGCCTCGGCCACCAGCCGGATCGCCGCGCAGTGGTCGTCCACGTGGATCCAGTCGCGGACGTTGCCGCCGTCGCCGTACAGGGGAACCTTCTGACCTTGCAGCAGCCGGGTGACGAACAGCGGGACGACCTTCTCCGGGTACTGGCGGGGGCCGTAGTTGTTGCCGCAGCGGGTGATCGAGACGTCGAGGCCGTGGGTGACGGCGTAGGCGCGGGCCATCAGGTCGCCGCCCGCCTTGGAGGCCGCGTACGGCGAGCGGGGGGCCAGGGGGGCGCTCTCGTCCCACGAGCCGTACGCGATCGAGCCGTACACCTCGTCGGTGGAGACCTGCACCACGCGCGGCGTCCCCGCGTCCAGGCACGCCTGCAGGAGCGTCTGCGTGCCGAGGACGTTGGTGCGGACGAACTGCCCGGCGTCCGCGATCGAGCGGTCCACGTGCGACTCGGCGGCGAAGTTGACGACCAGGTCGTGCCCGGGCACGACGTCGGCCAGCAGCCGCGCGTCGCAGATGTCGCCGTGCGCGAACGCGTGCGGGACGCCCGCCAGGTTGGCGCGGTTGCCCGCGTAGGTGAGCTTGTCGAGGACCGTCACCTCGACGCCGTCGCCCGCCAGCGCGCGGGCGAACGCCGAGCCGATGAACCCGGCCCCGCCGGCGACCAGGACGCGGGAGAACGTCATGCGGGAGGACGTCATGAGCTCATCCGGACCCTGCTGTGGTCGCCGAGCACGAGCCGGTGGGCCCGGGGCGCGCCGGCGGCCGGGGTGACCTGCACGTCGTGGCCGATCAGGGAGCCCTCGACCCGCGACACGCCGGTGATCGACGAGCGCGGCAGCACGATCGAGTACTCGATCTCGCTGTCCACGATCGCGCAGTCGCGCGAGATCGAGGTGAACGGCCCGACGTAGCTGCCCGACACCAGCGAGCCGGCGCCGATGATCGCGGGGCCGAGCACCCGGGAGCGCTCGACCACGGCCCCGTCCTCGACGACGACGCGGCCGATGAGCTCGCTGTCCTCGTCCACCCGCCCGTCCGTGCGGCCCTCCAGCGACTCCAGCACGAGCCGGTTGACCTCCAGCATGTCGTTGACGTTGCCGGTGTCCTTCCAGTAGCCGGAGACGACCAGCGACTCGACCCGGCGGCCCTCGTCGATCAGCCGCTGGATGGCGTCGCTGATCTCCAGCTCGCCGCGCGCCGAGGGCTTGAGGTCGGCCACGACCTCGTGGATGTCCGGCGTGAACAGGTAGACGCCGACCAGGGCGAGGTCGCTCTTCGGCTCGCGCGGCTTCTCCTCCAGGCCGATCACCCGGCCGGAGGCGTCGAGCTCGGCCACGCCGAACTGGCGGGGGTCGCTGACCCGGGTGAGCATGATCTGGGCCGACGGCCGGTCGCGGGTGAAGCGCCCGACGAGGTCGTCGATGCCGCCGAGCAGGAAGTTGTCCCCCAGGTACATGACGAAGTCGTCGTCGCCCAGGTAGTCGCGGGCGATGAGCACCGCGTGGGCCAGGCCGAGCGGCGCGTGCTGGTGGAGGTAGGTCACCTCGACGCCGAAGCGCGAGCCGTCGCCGACGGCCGCCTCGATCTCGGCGTGGGTCTCCCCCACGATGATGCCGATCTCCGAGACGCCGGCGGCGGCGATGGCCTCCAGGCAGTAGAAAAGGACGGGTTTGTTGGCGACCGGGACGAGTTGTTTCGCGGATGTGTGGGTTATCGGGCGCAATCGGGTGCCGGATCCCCCGGCCAGCACGAGCCCCTTCACGGGATTCGCCCCTTCTCGACGGGTATTGTCCGGACAGCTTTTACTGGTCGCTGTTGATTTCGGTCAAGAGCGTTATTCATACCTCTTCGTGAAGACATCATCGTGATGCCCCGCCTCCTTAACCCGGTGGCAATGCGGCCACAATCTGGCCGCTTCACATGACACGATGCGAGCATGGCCAACACGCCGTTGCGCATGCTCCGTTTGCTGTCGTTGCTGCAGAACTGCCGGAACTGGTCGGGTCCCGAGCTGTCGGAGCGGCTGGAGGTGAGCCCGCGCACCCTGCGCCGGGACATCGACCGGCTGCGCGAGCTCGGCTACCCGGTGCACGCGACGCCGGGGGCGCACGGCGGCTACCGGCTGGAGGCGGGCACCGCCCTGCCCCCGCTGCTGCTGGACGGCGAGGAGGCGGTGGCGATCGCGATCAGCCTGCGCACGGCGGCCGGCGGCACGGTGGCCGACATCGAGGAGACCTCGGTGCGCGCCCTGGCCAAGCTGGAGCAGGTGCTGCCGGGCCATCTGCGCCGGCGGGTCAACGCGCTGCAGAACTACACGGTGCCGCTCATCGCGAACGGCCCGACCGTCGATCCCGAGGTCCTCACGCTGCTGGCCCAGGCGTGCCGCGACCGCGAGCGGCTCCGCTTCGCCTACAGCACGCGTGAGGGGGCCGAGAGCAACCGGCACGTCGAGCCGTACCGGCTGGTCAACGTCGCCCGCAAGTGGTACCTGATGTGCTGGGACCTCAAGCGCGAGGACTGGCGCACCTTCCGCGTGGACCGGCTGTCCTCGCCGTACGCGACGGGCGAGCGGTTCAAGCCGCGCGAGCTGCCGTCGGACGACGTCGCCGCCTACGTGGCCGAGTCCATCACCACGTCGCTGGCCCGCTACCGGGCGCTGGTCACCCTGCACGCGCCCGTCTCGGTGGTCGCCGAGCGCATCCGGCCCCGCGACGGCATCCTCACGGTCGTCGACGACAAGACGTGCATGCTGCGCACCGCGGCCGACTCGCTGCAGTGGCTGGCGCTGACCATCGGCATGTTCGACATCGAGTTCGAGGTGCACGAGCCGCCCGAGCTCAAGGAGTACGTCCTGGAGCTGTCGGCGCGCCTCGGCCGCGCGGTGGCCGCGCCCGCCGAGCCGGCTCCGCCGGTCCCCTGGTGACGCGGTGGCGCCCCGTGGGTCAGCCATGCGCGGCCTCCGCGGGCACCCGTGACAGCACCGTGGCCAGGGCGGCGCGGAAGGCGGCCCCGGGGTCCGGCGCGGCGCCCGCCGAGCGCCAGGCGACCACCCCGTCGGGCCGCACCAGGGTGGCGCCCGCGGGCCCGAGCCCGTAGCGGCGCGTCAGCTCGCCGTCCGGGTCGCGCAGCCCGGCGCCCAGGACGTGGACGTCGAGGCGGACGCCCAGGTCGCGTGCGGCACCGGCGGCGGCCTCGCCCCACGCCTTCCCCTCGGGCCCGGCGATCAGCACCCAGCCGTCGCCGTACAGCTCGATCGTGGACACGCGGGCTCCGTCCCGCTCCACCCAGGCGTGCGGGGCGCGGAAGCCGGGGCGGCCCGTGGGGCGCAGCGGGTCCTCGACCGGCTCGGGGTCGTCGTCCTCGGCCACCACCGCGCCGGAGCGGTAGCGGAAGCCCATGAGCACCTCGGCCATGCCCCGGGCGCGGGGCAGGCTGTCGGCCAGGTGCGGGGCCATCCGCTCGCCGTAGATGCTCAGCGACTCGTCCACCACGAGCCGGGCGACCTGCGCGCGTTCGAGGCCGTAGCTGTCGAGCAGCCCCTCCCCCGCCTCGCCGGCCACCACGGCGGCGAGCTTCCACGCCACGTCGAAGCCGTCGCCGACGGCCGTGTTGCCGCCCATCCCGCCGGTCGGCGGGGTGACCTTGGCCGCGTCGCCGACCAGCAGGATCCGGCCGTCGCGCCAGCGGTCGGCGATGTAGGCGGCCATCTCCCACGCCTGCACGTCGAGCAGCACCGGGCGCAGGTCCGGCGCGCCGACGGCCAGCCGGATGAGCTCCTCGCAGCGCTCCGGGGGGTAGTCCTCCGGCCTCTCGCCGCGCGCCGGGTCGTACTGGACGTAGAAGGTGTGCCGGTCGGGCCGGTCGGTGGGGCCGAACGTGCCGGTGAAGGCGGGGTTCTGCAGGTAGTACCAGCCGGTCGAGCCGGGGGGCAGCACCGCGGACAGGTCGGCCTCGAAGATGATGCCGACGAAGTGGGCCAGCGAGCCATGGCCGTGGCGCGGGATGCCGAGCCGTTCCCTGATCTCGCTGCGCGGGCCGTCGGCGGCCACGAGGTAGCGGGCGCGGACCGTGGTCTCGGCGCCGTCGGCCACCGTGCGCAGCCGCACCGTGACGCCGTCGTCGTCCTGGGCGAAGTCCGTCATCTCGGTGCCGAAGCGGATGTCGGCGCCGTGCTTCTCGGCCTGGGCCAGCAGGATGGGCTCGACCCGGTCCTGGGAGGCCAGGGCCCAGGGCATGGGCGTGCAGTCCTCGGTGGCCCCGACCAGCTCCTCGAAGCTCTCGGCGAAGGTGTGCAGGGTCCTGCCGCCCACGGTCTCGGCCACCTTGATGGTGAAGTCGCCCTGCCGGCCGCGGATGTCGGTGGCGGCCATGACCTCGTCGGCGACGCCGCCGATGCGCAGCAGCTCCATGGTGCGCGGGTTCTGGCCGGCCGCCTTGGGGTAGATCGAGGTGCTGCCGTGCCGCTCCACGAGCAGCACCCGCACGCCCCTCCGCGCGAGGAACATCGCCGAGGACAGTCCGCCGAGTGCCCCACCGACGACCACCACGTCAACGTCCGGTTCCATCACTGCGGCCTCCTTGACTCGTGCGGAATTTCATGGTCTGAGGCGCGAATCAAGTAATCACTGAGAACGGCTGGACAATTTCGCGGTCCACGGCCAATGCGGTCAGGAGGTGACCGCGCTGCTCGTTATCGTCCTGGCCATGACGAAAAACGGCGGGAGCGACGGGAGCCTGCGATGAGCTCCCCACCCACACTCGCGATAGAGACTTCCGGCCTGCGGAAAATGTTCGGGCAGACCAAGGCCGTCGACGGCGTCGACCTGCAGGTGCCGCCCGGGATCGTGTACAGCGTGCTCGGGCCGAACGGGGCCGGCAAGTCGACGCTGATCCGCATGCTGGCCACGCTGCTGCGGCCCGACGGGGGCACGGCCAGCGTGTTCGGCCACGACGTGGTGCGCGACTCCGACGCGGTGCGCCGGCGCATCAGCGTGACGGGGCAGTACGCCTCGGTGGACGACGCGCTGACCGGCCTGGAGAACCTCGTCCTCATGGGCCGGCTCCAGGGCTACACCTGGCCGCAGGCCAGGCATCGGGCCGGCGAGCTGATGGACGCCTTCGGCCTGACCCACGCGGCCGGGCGGCTGGTCAGCACCTACTCCGGCGGCATGCGGCGGCGGCTGGACATCGCGGCCAGCATCGTCGTGAGCCCCGACCTGCTGTTCCTGGACGAGCCGACCACCGGCCTCGACCCGCGCAGCCGCAACCAGGTGTGGGACATCGTGCGGGCGCTGCTGGCGGGCGGCACCACGATCCTGCTCACCACCCAGTACCTCGAGGAGGCCGACGAGCTGGCCGACCGCATCGCGGTGGTCGACCAGGGCAAGGTCATCGCCGAGGGCACCACCGACGAGCTCAAGGCCTCGGTCGGCCAGGTCGCCCTGCACGTGCGCCTGCGCGACCCCGGGCAGCGCGACAAGGCCGAGGACCTGCTCACGCAGGAGCTGGGCGTCCCCGTGCACCTGGAGGCCGACCCCGCCGAGATGTCCGCCCGGGTGGAGGACAACTCGCGGGTGCTCCAGGGGCTCGGCGCCCTCACCCGCGCCTCGATCGAGCCGGCCGAGTTCTCCGTGACCCGGCCGAGCCTGGACGAGGTGTTCCTGACGCTCACCGGCCACAAGGCCGACGACCAGTCCGCCGGGGAAGCCGGAGAGGAGCACGCCGCATGACCTCCTCCATCGAGGGAGTCGACGACCGGGTGATGGCCGTCCTGGCCACCCACGAGAGGCCGCCGAAGGCCAGCCCGCTGTCGGCGACGATCACCCACCTGTGGCGGGGGATCATGGCCTTCAAGCACTTCCCCGCCCAGCTCATCGACATCATCCTGCTGCCGGCGATCTTCCTGCTGCTGTTCACGTACCTGTTCGGCGGCGCCTTCGCCGGCTCGCCCGGCCAGTACCTCCAGTTCTTCCTGCCGGGCATCGCGGTGCAGAGCGTCATCCTCATGACCGTCTACACCGGCACCGCGATCAACACCGACATCAACAAGGGCGTCTTCGACCGCTTCCGCACGCTGCCGTTCTGGCAGCCGGCGGCGATCGCCGGCAACCTGGTCGGCGACGTCCTGCGCTACCTGATCGCGCTGACCATGACCATCGGCATGGGGCTGGCGCTGGGCTTCCGGCCGGGCGGCGGCGTCCTCGGCGTGCTCGCGGCCATGGCGGTGCTGATCGTCTTCGCGTTCAGCGTGAGCTGGATCTTCGCCGCGATCGGCGTGGTCGCCAGCGTCCCGGAGCGGGTCTCCGGCACCAGCATGATCGTGATCTATCCGCTGCTGTTCATGAGCAACATCTTCGTCCGGCCCGAGACCATGCCGTCGTGGATGCAGGTGCTGGTCAAGGTCAACCCGCTGAGCCACGCGGCCACGGCGTCGCGCACGCTCATGCACGGCACGGCCGGGTTCTGGGACGTGATGTGGGCGCTGATCACCTCGGCGCTCATCACGGTGGTGTTCGCGCCGCTCGCCGTGCGCCTGTACCGGAACAAGAACACCCGCTGAGCGGGCGGGACGCCGTTCATTGCAGCGCCCCGTCGTGGATATTCGCGATGGGGCGCTGAACACGTTAAGTAAGCGATCACTTACATACTAGCACTTGAGCCTTACCGGATGGGCTTGACAGGTGAGACGGCACATATTTAGCCTATCATGGAAAGCTGAGGACGATTCAATTTTGAATCGTCTTCTTTCATGTGGGGCACGAAAGAAGGAATGTTCGAAATAATGGAGTGACAATGACTGGACCTCCGCTTTCCTCATCCTCCTTGGTGTCGCGGTCCCGGCCCGCGGACGTCCGGCACCGCATCGACACGCTGACCGACCCGGACTCCTTTGTGGAATTCGGCAGCCAGGCCCGACATAGGGTCACGGCCTTCGGCATGCAGGCCAAGCGCCCGGCCGGCGACGGCGTCGTCACCGGGCACGCGACGGTCGACGGCCGCCCGATCGGGGTGTTCGCCCAGGACCCCTCCGCGCTCGGCGGCTCGCTGGGCGAGATCCACGCCGCCAAGATCGTGGCGGTGCTGCGGCAGGCCGGACGTGCCAGGATGCCGGTGGTCGGGCTGCTCGACTCGGGCGGCGCCCGCATCCAGGAGGGCCTCGCGGCCCTCGACGGCTACGGCGCGATCTTCCGGGCCAACGTGCAGCTCTCCGGCCGGGTGCCGCAGCTCAGCCTCATCCTGGGGGCGTGCGCCGGCGGCGCCGTCTACTCGCCCGCGCTCACCGACATCATCATCATGCTGCGCGAGAACGCCCACATGTTCCTCACCGGCCCGCAGGTCGTCAAGGCGGTCACCTTCGAGGACGTCAGCCCGAGCGACCTCGGCGGCAGCGAGGTCCACACCCGCCACTCGGGCGTCGCCCACCTGGTCGCCTCCAGCCCGGCGGAGGCCATGGACCTGGCCCGGCGGGTCCTGTCCTACCTGCCCGACTCGTGCTGGGACGAGGTGCCGATGGGCATGCCGGCGCCTCCCGGGGCGATGCCCCGGCTGCCGGACAGCCCCCGCGTCCCCTATGACGTCCGGCAGGTGATCGCGGGAATCGTGGACTCCGACAGTTTTCTGGAGCTGCAGTCGCGTTTCGCGCGGAACCTGGTCATCGGTTTCGCGCGGATCGAGGGCCGCCCGGTGGGCGTGGTGGCCAATCAGCCGCTGGCGCTCGCGGGCGTCCTGGACATCTCCGCGTCCGAGAAAGGGGCGCGTTTCGTCCGGCTGTGCGACGCGTTCGGATTGCCTCTGGTGACCCTGGTGGACACCCCGGGTTTTCTTCCCGGAACGAAACAGGAAACAAATGGAGTGATACGCAAGGGTGCGAAACTGCTTTACGCGTTCTCCGAGGCGACCGTGCCGCGGCTGACCGTGGTGCTGCGCAAGGCGTTCGGCGGCGCGTACATCGTCATGAATTCCAAGTCGTTGGGGGCGGACGCCGTGTTCTGCTGGCCGAGGGCGCAGATGGCAGTCATGGGTGCGGAAGGAGCGGTCGACATCGTCTACCGGCGGGAGTTGCGCGATGACCCCGGGGTGCGCCCCGACCTGGTGGCGGGCTACGAGCGCGAGGTGATGGCCCCGCACCTGCCGGCCGAGCGGCTGTCGGTGGACGAGGTCATCGAGCCGGAGCAGACCAGGTCCGTACTGGCCGCGACCCTGCGGACGCTGGCCAGGTCGGTCCGCCCCCGGTTCCGTCACGACAACCTTCCCCAGTGAAGGCGGCGTTCTCCGCTCGGGTGTCGGCCACCGAGCCGGGCAACGGGACGATCCGCGTCGTCATCGCCGAGGACCTGGACATGGTGCGCGGCGCGCTGGTGGCGCTGCTGCGGCAGGAGGCGGACATCGAGGTCGTGGGCGCCGTGTCCGACGGGAGGCAGATCCTGGCCACCGCGCGGACCGGCGCGCCCCACGTCGCGGTGATCGACGCCGACCTGTGCTGGAAGGACCGGTTCGCGGCGGCCGTGGAGCTGAAGGAGACGCTGCCCGGCTGCGACACCCTGCTGCTCAGCAGCCTCGCCCGGCCGGCCACGGTGCGCCAGGCGCTGTCGGCCGGCGTGGGGGGACTCATGCTGAAGACCTCGCCGCCCGAGCGCCTCGCCGACGCCATCCGGCGGGTGGCGGCGGGGTACCGCGTCTTCGACGCCGACCTGGCGCTGGTCGCGTGGGGCTCGACCGGGTGCCCGCTCACCGACCGCGAGCTGGAGGTGCTCCAGCTCGCGGCGGAGGGGGACGAGATCCGGGAGATCGCGAGCGCGCTCTTCCTGTCGCCGGGGACCGTGCGCAACTACCTGACGGTCGTGGTGAGCAAGCTGAAGGCGCGCAACCGCATCGACGCGATCCGCATCGCCCGCAAGTCCGGCTGGATCTACTGAACCGGCGGGCCGCGCCCGATCCTCCGTGCGGGCGGGCCGCGCTGGACGGGATGCGGGGCACAAGGGCCGCGCTGGACGGGATGCCGGGCACGCGGGTCGGCGCCAGGGGGATGCCGACGCGCGGCCAGGACCGGGGAGGCTGAGCGCGCGGGGCGGCGCCGGGGTTACTGCGGTTCCCCGCGCGCCGTCCCGTGGACCGGCTCGTGTTCCGGGACGAACCGCCCGAAGCGCCCCTGGTGGTAGAGCAGGGGGCGGCCCTGCTCGTCGATGCGCGTGCCGGTCACCAGGCCGACGACCAGCACGTGGTCGCCGATGTCCGCGGTGCGGTAGGGCGAGCAGGTCAGGTGGGCCGTGACGCCGTCCAGCAGCGGCGTGCCGAACTCGTCCGGGCTCCACCGGGTGGGCGGCGAGAACCGGTCGACGTGGGTGCGGGCGAAGCGGGCCGCGGTGTCCCCCTGGTCCCCGGCCAGGATGTTGACGGCGAAGCGGTCCGCCTCGCGCAGCCACGGCCAGGTCGAGGACGTACGGCCGAGGTAGAAGGCCACCAGCGGCGGACGCAGGCTGACCGAGGAGAAGGAGGTGGCCGTCACCCCGACGGGCACTCCCCCGACCGAGGCGGTGACGACGACCACCCCCGCCGCGTGGCCGGACAGCGCGCGGCGGAACTCCTCCTCGCCGACCGCCCGGTCGCGGTACGCGCGGCTCATCGGCGCGCTGACGCCGTACCGGCGGGGATGCCCGAGGGCGCGCCGCGGTGCGCCGCGGTCAGGTCCTCCAGCGCCGGCACGACCTCGTTGGGGGTGGGGCAGTCGAGCATCTCCTCCCTGATCTTGGCCGCGCCGGCCCGGAACGACGAGTCCTCCAGCAGATGGGCCAGGCCGTCGCGGACCGCGCTCGCCTGGCGGGCGGGGCCGGGCGGCAGGTACCTGCCGGCGCCCAGCTTCTCCAGGCGCAGCGCGCGGAACACGTCGTCCCACTGCCAGGCGAGCGCGAGCTGCGGCACGCCGTAGAGCGCCGCGCTGGCCCACGTGCCGGCGCCGCCGTGGTGGACGACCGCGTCGCAGCTCGGCAGCACCACGTGCAGCGGCACGCTGTCGACCACGCGGACGTTGCCCGGCAGCGGGCGCATCCGCTCGCCGGTCTTGACGGTGGCGATCACCTCGACGTCCAGCTCGGCGATCGCCTCCAGCAGCTCGGCGACGGCGTCCAGGCCGGAGAAGCCGGTCGTGCGTTCGGTCATGCCCCCGGTGACGCACACCCGGGGCCGGTCGGGGTCGGTCCGCGACCAGAGGGGCACGACGGCGGGCAGCGGGCCGTTGTACGGGATGTAGCGCATCGGCACCAGCGGCTGGTCCAGCTCGAAGCGGACGCTGGCCGGCATCTGGTCGATGGTCCAGTGGCCGGTGACGACCTCCGGGCTGAACTCGGCGCCGTGCCGGCCGAGCGTCCAGGTGAGCCAGTCGCGCACCGCGTCGTCGCGCAGCTCGGCGGGCAGCGGCGCGAGCAGCCGCTGGAAACGCTGGTACACCTGGAGGAACAGGTCGGGCCCCCACAGCAGGCGGGCGTGCGCGGCGCCGGTGACGTGCGCGGCCACGGCCCCGGCGAAGGTGAACGGCTCCCAGATCACGAGGTCGGGCCGCCACCAGCGGGAGAAGGCCACCATCTCGTCGACCATGGTGTCGTTGTTGATCTGGGCGTAGAACATCGCCGTCAGCATCGTGGTGGACGACTCCAGGAAGTCCAGGTCGAGCAGCTCGGGGCGGCCCTCCAGGTAGTCGGGGTTCTGGTGCAGGGCGAAGACGCCGGGGGCGGCGGCGGCCATCACCCGTTCCACCTGGTGGTCGTCGCCGACGGGCACGGCGGTGAGCCCGGCCCGGGCGATGCTGGGGGTCAGCGCGGGCTGGCTGGCCACCCGGACCTCGTGCCCCGCGGTGCGTAACGCCCAGGCCAGCGGCACCATGCCGTTGAAGTGGGCGTCCATGGCGAAAGACGTGACCAGCACGCGCATCGTCGAATCTCCTCACGCCCCGGGTCCCGCGAAGGACCCGGGTCTCCTAACGGCACAGGGGAAGCCTGACCACGGCCCGCACGACGGGCGAGCGCATGCGGCGCACGACGGCTCCGTCCGCGCGCAGGCCCGGCCACCGATCGGCGGCGGCGCGGACGATCTCGGTGGCGACCACGCGGGCGAGCGGCGCGACGAGTTCCTCGGGCCCGCCTCCGGTCAGGGAGAGGCTCGGGGCGCCCGCGTGGGCGAGGTCGAAGCGGTCCGGGTCGGCGACGCCGGCCAGGTCGCGGTTGGCGGCGTCCACGACGATCACGACGTGGGCGTCGGCGTCGATGTCCTGGCCGTGCATGGCCAGCGGCTCCTGGGCGGTCCTGCTGACCAGGCGCACCGGCGGCGACCAGCGCAGAGTCTCCTCGACGGCGTCCGCGGCCAGCTCGGGTGAGCGGCACACGGCCGCCCACTGGCCGGGGTGGTCGAGCAGCGCCACGATCGCGTCGGCGGCGGTGGCGGCCGCGATCTCGGCCCCGGCCACCAGGTGGAGCAGGCAGACCGCCGCCACGTCCGCCTCGCCGAGACCGGTGGCCAGCATGGCGCTGACGGCGTCGTCGCCGGGCTCGGCCGCGCGGGCCGTCACGAGGTCGTGGACGAGGACGCGGGCGCGGGCCACGGCCTCCTCCAGGTCGCGGACCACGGGCAGCCGCGGCGGGCACAGCACGGCGTCCAGGGCGACGCCCAGCCGAGGCAGCAGCTCCGCCAGCTCCCGCTCGGCGGGTCCCGGGTCCCCGGCTCCCGGCCCCTCTCCGAGCAGAACGCCCTCGCCCTCCTCTCGCCTCAGGTCGCTCGCCTGCGTACGCGGTCCCTCTGTCCTCAGGTCGCTCGTCTCCGTACGCGGCCCCTGCCTCCTCAGGCCGTTCGCGCCCGAGCCCGCGTCGAAGTCGAAGGGGCCGGAGACACGTGGGCCCGCGTGCGGACCGGCGGGGCCGGACAGGCCGAGGACCCGGGACAGGGAGGCGGCCACCGCCGGCCTGACCAGGTCGGCGACCAGGTCGAACGTCTCTCCGGCGCGGTCGGCGACCCGCCCGGCCGCGCGCCGGACGTCGTCCCGCCACGCCCCGGCCGTCACCGGCCCCAGCACGGGCCGGTTGACCCGGTCGAGCCGCCGGTAGTCGGCCAGCGGCAGCGTCAGCAGGGCGTCGTCCATGGGCGTGACGTGGCAGGTGCGCCAGGTCTCCCACAGGTTCTCGCCCAGGTGCGCGCGGTCGCCGCCCGGGTGGCGGGTGTCGAGGCGCGGGTCGCGCAGCAGCGCGGCGGCCGCCTCACCGCTCGCCGTGACGCACGTGCCGAGGTGGCTGCGGAACAGGGGGCCCGCCCGCCTGATCTCGTCGCCGAGCGCCGCGCTGTCGTCGCCCTCGCCCCGCAGCAGCCGGGCGTACGGGTCGCCGAGCGCGCCCAGGACGAAGTGGAAGCCGCGGATCGTGAGCAGGTGACGGCCGAGCTCGCTGGGGGTCACGGAGGTGGGCGGCAGGGTCTGCGGCGTGGTCGGCATCGTGGTGCTCCTCAGGTGGTGACGCGGTGGGGCGTGCGGAGGGTGTGCGAGCTGATGGCGGCGGCCAGCGGCTCGTGGACGGCCGAGGCGAGCGCGTGCCCCATCTCGGCCAGCTCCACGACCCGCGCCCCGGGGATGAGGTCGGCGACGTGCCGGGCGTGCGGCGGCGGCGCGGCGGGGTCGCGCATCGCCTGGATCGCCAGCGTGGGCACGCGTACCCCGGCCAGCTCCGCGCCCCGCGAGACCGGCGGCTGGGGGATCATGTGGTGGTTGATCGGCTCCTGGAAGGTGCCCGCGTGCGCGACGGCGCGCAGCTCGCCGCGGCGGAACTCGTCGGCGTCGAACGGCAGGTCCTCGCCGTTGAGCAGCCGCCACTTCTCCACCCGCCGCTCCAGCTCGGCCTCCGGCCCGTCCACCGGCTCCGACATCAGCGTGATGACGTCCAGGAAGCGCCGGGTGGGCAGCGGCAGCCCGTCGGCGGAGGGCGCGCCGCTCATGGCGCGTTCGATGTTGGCGTCGAAGTCGACGTCGAGCGCCCCGCCGAGCATGAGGGTCAGGCTCAGCAGCCGGTCGGGGTGGTCGATGGCGAGGAGCTGGCCGATGGTGTGGCCGAGCGACATGCCGACGACGTGCGCGGCCGGCACCTCCCAGCCGTCGAGCACGGCCAGCGCGTCGGAGACCAGCTCGTCGAAGCCGTACGGCCGCTCCTGGAAGGCCTGGAAGCCGGTCGCGGTCGAGCGGCCGGTGTCGCGGTGGTCGTAGCGGATGACGTGGTGGCCCTTCTCGGCGAGCAGCGCCACGAACGCGTCGGGCCACGACTTGGCCGACAGGTTGCCGCCGGCGATCAGCAGCAGCGGCGGGGCCGCGGGGTCGCCGAAGTCCTCGCTCCACAGGGACACCTCGCCGTTGGCGATGACACGGGTCGTCACGAGACCTCCTCGGCCGGGGCGAGCACGATCAGGGACAGGTCGAAGGGGATCGTCGGGTTGGGCAGCCGGCGCACCGACTCCACGGCCAGCCCGGCGCGGGCGGCCAGCCCCGCCCACTCGTCACGGGTGCGCAGCCGCCCGCCCAGGAAGACCAGCATGCGCAGGTCCAGCTCGGTGAACCGCTCGTTGCCGGCGTTCTCGGCCAGGTCGTCGCGCTCGTAGACGAGGATCCGGCCGCCGGGTTCGAGGGAGTCGGCGCAGCGGGCGAGGATCCGCGCGGCGTCCTCGTCCGGCCAGTTGAGCAGCACGAACGACAGCAGCATGACGTCGGCCTTGCACGGCAGCGGCGCGAAGAAGTCGCCCTCGACCACGTCGCAGCGGTCGGCCAGGCCCTCGGCCGCCAGGTGCTCGCGGGCCACCCGCGCGGTGCCGGGCAGCTCCAGGATCGTGGCGGTCACGTGCGGCGCGGCCCGCGCGACGGCCGCGACGAAGCCGCCCGTGCCGCCGCCGACGTCGCACACGTGGCGCACGCCGCTCCAGTCGTAGGCGGCGGTGGGCGCGTCGTAGGCCACGTGCTGGTCGCAGGCCATCAGCGACTCGAACGACTCGCGCAGGCGCGGCTCGGCGGCCAGGTCGTCGTAGAAGGGCCGGCCGTAGACGTCGGCGTACGTGGGCCGGCCGGTGCGCACGGCGTCCAGCAGCCGGGTGAAGCCGACGTCGGCCCGGGCCACGATCTCGCCGAGGTCGTGCCAGGCGCGCTGGGCGGCGGGGTGGTCGTCGGCGAGCACCTCGCCCATCGCGGTCGGCGCCAGGCGGCCGGGCTCCGGCTCGGCCAGCACGCCCACCGCGACGAGGTGGCGGATCAGCCGGGCCAGCGCGTCCGGGTTCGTCCCGGTACGCTCCGCCAGCTCGCGGGGGCCGGTCGCGCCGTCCTTGATGTGGTCGACCAGGCGGAGGGTGGCCGCCACGCGCACCGCCATCGGGGTGTGCAGGCTGCCGAGCCGGATCAGGCCCCACAGCGGGTCGTCGTCGCGTGATTCGGCCATCAGGGACGCCAGCCGCCGTCCGCGGGCCACGGCATGTCGAGCTGCCGGTAGGTGCCGAGGTAGTCGGGCCAGTCGCGGTGGTCGCGGATCTTGCCGTCCACGATCCGGATCAGGTGGATCTGCTCACCGGCGAACCTGCGGCCGGTGGGCGGCATCCCGACGAGGTTGCCGACGTGGCGGCCGTAGAGCACGAGGTGGGCGCGCACCCACTCGCCGTTCTCCTCGTAGCCGATCTCCTCCAGGTGGGCGTCCTCGGAGAAGGCGTACTTCAGCCACTTGACCGCGCCCGCGAACGCCTCGGGGCCGCGCCCGTCGGGGTTGTGCTCCAGCGCGCCGGGGTTGAGATATTCCGGATGAATGAACTCCTCGACGTCTCCGGTTTCGCCGCTGTTGTACGCCGCCACCATGCGGCGGACGATTTCGATCTGCTTGCTCATCGGCGCTCCCTGAATGGGTGTGTCTCCGCGTCGATTGTTCGCCGCGGTACGCGCGCGGGACAAGCGGGAAAAGCGGCTGTGCACCGATTCTCGACCGGTTCTCCAGAGGCGCTCGAATACTGGTGATTGCGCAGAAGGGAGGGCTTGTGGACAGCTCGGCGTACAAGCGACAGGTCGCGGGGGTCTTCGACGACTCCGCCGCGCGCTACGACCGGATGGGGGTGGAGTTCTTCACCCCGATGGGCCGCCGGCTCGTGGAGCTGGCGGCTCCCACCGCAGGTGAGAGGGTGTTGGATGTCGGCTGCGGCCGGGGCGCCAGCCTCTTTCCCGCGGCGGAGCTGGTGGGGCCGCGAGGGCGCGCGCTGGGCATCGACCTGGCCCCGGCCATGGTGGAGGAGGTCGGCAAGGAGATCGCCGCCCGAGGCCTTTCCCAGGTCGAGGCGCGGGTGATGGACGCGGAAAATCCGGAACTTCCCGCTGGCGCTTTCGACGTGCTGCTCGGCGGTTACAGCATCATTTTTCTGCCGGACGCCCCGGGAGCACTTTCCCGCTATACGGAATTCCTCGCCGACGGCGGGCGGATCGCATTTACGAGCCCGGTTTTCCGGGCCGGGACTTTCCCGTTCCTGCCGCCGGAGTTCACTCCGCTCATTCCCTCCTCGCTGCTGGAGCACCTGCCCGCCGAATGGCGGCCGGAGGCGCTGGTGCGGCGTTTCAACAGCTGGCTGGAGGACGCCGGGGACCTGACGGCGACGCTGGAGCGGGCCGGCTACCGCGAGGTGCGGGTGCTGGACGAGCCGGTGCGGATGACCGCCGAGTCCCCCGAGCGGTGGGTGGAGTGGTCGCACACCCAGGGGATGCGGCTGCTGTGGCAGAACCTGCCCGCGCCGCAGCGCGAGGACCTGCGCGAGCGGCTGATCGAGGGGCTCGACCGGCTACGGGGCGGGAGCGGGCCGGTGGTCATCGAGGTCCCGGTCCGCTTCGTCACCGCCCGCGTCGCCCGCGGCTAGATCACCCGGGCCCGGCCCGCCCGCGGTCGAGCGGCCCGCGGTCGGGCCGGTCGCGGTCGGGCCGCCCGCGGTCGGACCGGTCGCGGACAGGGCGGTCGAGGACAGGGCGGACAGCCGTTCCAGGGCCGCGTCGAAGGCGGCGCGGTCCGCCTCGGGGCCGCCGGCCCGCGCGGGCAGCAGCGCCACGACCTCGCCCCGCCCGGCGCGCACCGCGCGGTGCCGCCGGGCGATGGTGCTCAGCCCCTGCCCCGGCCCCGCCTCGACGCACACGACGTCGTCACGGGCGGACAGGACCGCGTCCAGCGCGGGCCAGAACAGCACCGGCCGCACCGGGTGACCGGCCCAGTAGTCGGGGTCGGCGGCCGTCTCCCGGGTCAGCGGCGCGGCCGTGTAGCAGGAGCGCAGCGGGATGCGCGGCGCGCGCACCGGCGTGGCGGCGAAGCCGTCGACGGCGGCGGAGGCCACGCCCGCCAGCATGGGGCTGTGGAAGGCGGTCATCGCGGGCACGGGGGCGCAGACGAACCCGTCGCGCCGCAGCCGCTCCGCCACCTCGGCGAGCGGGCCGGACGGCCCGGCCAGGATCGTCTGCCGGGGCGCGTTGACCGCGGCGACCACGACCTCGTCGGTCAGCGCCTCCTCCAGAGAGGCGGCCGAGGCCGAGACCGCGAGCATGCCGCCCGGAGGCGCCTCGGCCAGCAGCCGGATCCGCTCCTGCACCAGGCGCGCGCCGTCACGCAGGGTGAACACGCCGCCCAGCACCGAGGCGGCCATCTCGCCGATACTGTGGCCGAGCATGACCCACGGCCGCACCCCGTAGTCCATCAGCGTGCGGCCGAGCGCGTAGTCCAGCGCGAACAGCAGCGGCTGCGACCGGGTGACGTGGTCGAGCGGGACCCGCGGGTCGTCGCTGAGCCAGTCGCGGCGCATCGCGTCGCCGTCGTCGAAGGCGGCCAGCACCTCGTCGAGGGCGGCGGTGAAGCGCGGCTCGCTGCCGTACAGGCCCCACGCCATCCGCGGGTGCTGCGACCCCTGCCCCGGGAACATCACCATGGTGACGGTCACGTCTCGCCCCTCTCCCCCGCCCGTGCCCGGGCGGCTCAGCCCTTGTCGGCCGCCCACGCCGGGCGGCTCAGCAGCTCCACGACCGCGCACGACCACGTGAAGCCCGCGCCCACGCTGGCGAGCAGGCACAGCTCGCCCGGCCCGACCGCGCCGGTGGCGACCAGGTGGTCGAACCCGGCGATCGGGTCGCCGGCGCCCAGGTGGCCGACGTGCCGGCTCCACGGCCAGGTGGTGCGCTCCGGGTCGATCCCGTACGGGCCGAAGAAGCCCGCCCTGAGCCGGCGCAGGCCCATGTGCGGCAGCGCGAAGCCCTTGACGTCCTCCAGGGCCACGCCCGCCTCCACCAGGGCCCCGGTCAGCGCGGCCTCCTGCCCGGCGCTCACCTTGGCGGCCGTCGCCGCCCGCCCCACCTCGCGCACGTAGGAGCGCTTGTGCAGGTCGAGGTCCACCGTGGGCAGCTCCTCCAGCGACGGCGCGCCGAACGCGTCGCCGCCCCGGTGCATGCCCTCCAGCTCGGGGTCGGAGACCGTCACGAGGCTGCGGATCCGGGCGAAGCCGCTCGTGCGCGACAGCACGAGCGCCGTGCCGCCGTCGGCGTAGACGGTGCCCGGGTCGCTGCGCCACCGGTCGAACCCGGGCGGGTTCATCCGGTCGCCGGTCGTGATCAGCGCCCCCGTACGGGCCGGGGAGGCGGCCAGGTAGGCGGTGGCCAGTTCGAGCGCGGCCATCCCGCCGTTGGAGACCTGCCGGACCTCCATGGCGGGGCAGGCGTTGCCCACCGCGGCGCGCTGCACGTACGAGGCGGGCGCCCACAGGTGGTGGCCCTGGAAGTAGAGGCCGGCGTGCAGGACCAGGTCGATGTCCGCCGGGCCGGCGCCGGCGCGGGCCAGGGCCGTCCGGGCCGCGCGGGCGGCCATCTCGGGGCCGCTCTCCTTGTCGGCGACGGCCACCGCGAGCATGCCGGTGGCCGCGGCGAGCGGCGGGTCGCACTCGCCCGCCGCCAGCGCCCGCTCCGTGGGCACGGCGGGCGGCAACCAGGCCGCGCACCCGGCGATGAACAGCCCCCCGGTCCCCGCCGCCCGCGCCTCACTCCGCGCGGCCGGCCCACCGGTCTCCACCGACCGGCCGCCATGCCGCCCGCCCGGCCCGCCGCTCTCCGCCGCCCGGCCGCCATGCCGCGCGCCCGGCCCGCCGCTCTCCGCCGCCCGGCCGCCATGCCGGGCGACCGGCCCGCCGCTCTCCCGCGCCGGGTGCGCGGGCGGCTCGGAGTCGCCGCGCGTCATCGGCGCACGACCATCGCGCTGTTGAAGCCGCCCGCCCCGCGCGCCACCACCAGCGCCGCGTCCCCGGTGATGGGCCGCGGGTCGCCGAGCACGAGGTCCACGGGCAGCTCCGGGTCCACGTCGCGGACGTTCGCCGTCGCCGGGGCCACGCCGTCGCGCAGCGCCAGCAGCGCCGTCACCACGTCCAGCGGGGCGGCCCCCGAGTAGAGCCGGCCGGTCAGCGTCTTGGGGGCCGTCACCGGCACCCCGCGCGGCCCGAAGACGGCCGCGAGCGTCCGGGCCTCCTCCGCGTCGAGACCGGGGTCGGCGGCGGCGTCGGCGATCACCAGGGCCACGTCCGCGGCGGCGATCCCGGCGTCGGCCAGCGCCGCCTCGACGGCCCTGATCAGCGCCGGCGGCCGTCCGGAGCCGGGCGGCGGGTCGAAGCTCGCCCCGTAGCCGGCGATCCGCCCGTACACCCGGGCGCCCCGCGCGCGGGCCGCCCCGCCCTCCTCCAGCGTGAGGATGGCGCCGCCCTCGCCCGGCACGTGCCCGCCGGCCCGGCGGTCGAAGGGCAGGTACGCGGCGGAGGGGTCGCGGGCCGTGCTGAGCCGCCCCCAGCGGGTCAGCGCGGCCAGCCCGTACGGGCACAGCGACGAGTCCATCCCGCCGGTCACCATCATCGGCGTCCCGCGCGCCACCTTGCGGCGGGCGTGCGCGATCGCGTCGAGCCCGCCGGCCTGCTCGGTCACCATGACGCCGACCGGTCCGCGCAGGTCGTGCCGGATGGAGATCTGGCCGGTGTTGACCGCGTAGAACCACGCGAACGACATGAACGCGCTGACGTGGTCGGGCCCGTCGTGCCACAGGTGCTGCAGCTCCCGCTGCCCGAAGTCGAAGCCGCCCGAGGCGCTGGCGGTGATCACGCCCACGTCCAGCGGCGAGCTCGGCTCGAACCCGGACTCGGCGATGGCCCGGTCCGCGGCGTAGAGCGCGTACTGCGTCATGAGGTCGGTCTGCGGCAGGATCCGGGCCGGCAGATGGTCGCGGGGCTCGAAGCCCTCGACCTCGCCGGCCAGCGGCGAGGGCAGCCGGGCGGGGTCGAAGCGGCGCAGCGGGCGGATGCCGTTGCGCCCGCTCAGCAGCGCCGCCCAGTACTCCTCGGGGGTCAGGCCGACGGGGGCTACCACGCCGGCCCCGGTGACCACGACGTCCGTGTCATGCATGCGTTCACCCTTCGAAACGGCGCAGCAGCATGGCGCTCTGGAAGCCGCCGAAGCCGCTGCCCACGGTCAGCGCGACGTCCACGCGCTGCTCGCGCGCGACCAGCGGCACGTAGTCCAGGTCCAGCTCGGGGTCGGGCTCGTGCAGGTTGGCCGTGGGCGGGATCGCGCCCCTCGTCACGGCGAGGGCGGCGGCCGCCACCTCGATGGAGCCGATGGCGCCCAGCGAGTGGCCGATCATCGACTTGATCGAGCTGATGGGCACCCGGTGGGCGTGCTCCCCGAGCGCGGTCTTGATCGCCGCGGTCTCGTGCCGGTCGTTCTGCTTGGTGGCCGTGCCGTGCGCGTTGACGTAGCCGATCTCGGACGGGTCGCAGCGCGCCTCGTCCAGCGCCGCGGTGATCGCCGCAGCCATCTCGGCGCCGTCGGAGCGCAGGCCGGTCATGTGGTACGCGTTCCCGCGCGAGGCGTAGCCGGTGATCTCGGCGTACACCTGGGCCCCGCGCCGCCGGGCGGCCTCGGCCTCCTCCAGCACGAGCACGGCCGCGCCCTCGCCGAGCACGAAGCCGTTGCGGGTGCGGTCGAAGGGCCGCGAGGCGCTGCCCGGCGTGTCGTTGTAGCTGGAGGTGGCCTTGATGGCGTCGAAGCAGGCCACGGTGATGGGCGCGATCGGCGCGTCGGTGCCGCCCGTGACCATGACGTCGGCGCTGCCTTCGCGGATCAGCTCGCAGGCGTAGCCGATGGCGTCGATGCCCGAGGTGCACCCGGCCGACACCATCGACACCGGGCCCTGCGCGCCGACCGCCCAGGCCACCTCGGCCGCCATCGAGCTGGGCACGAAGTAGTCGTACAGGTACGGCGAGGCCTGGGTGTGGTCCACCTCCCAGGTGGCGCCCCGGCCGCTGATGGCCACGTACTCCGCCTCCAGCTTCTGCGTGCAGCCGACGGCGCTGCCGAGGGCCACGCCGACCCGGTGGGCGGCGGACTCCTCGACCCGCAGGCCGCTGTCGGCCATGGCCTCGCCGCAGGCGGCCAGCGCGAACTGGGCCGCCCGGTCCAGCCTCTCTGCGGCGCCGTCCGGCAGGCCCGCCTGGCCGGGGTCGAAGTCGGCCTCGGCGGCCATCTGGGAGCGGAACGGCGCGGGGTCGAACGCGGTGATCCGGCGCGTGGCGGTGGCGCCGGACATCAGCAGGTCCCAGAACGGCTTGACCCCGATGCCGCCGGGGGCGATCACGCCGAGCCCGGTGACGACCACCCGCCTGCTCATGACCGTCCCGTCTCCGCGGCCCGCGTCTGCCGCGTCTCGTACAGGGTGGGCTCGCTGGTGCTGAGCGCCCGCAGCGCGCCGGCGTGCGGGGCGAAGTCCGGGTGCTGGACGGCGGCGCGGAAGGCGGCCTCGTCCTCCCAGGCGGCGACGTTGACGTAGTGACGGTCCTGCCCGGTCTCCAGCGGACGCAGCAGCATGTGCCACAGGAAGCCGGGCCTGGATCCCATGAACTCCGAGGTGGCGGCGAAGACGCGCTCGAACTCCTCGGCCGGGCCGTGCAGGAGGAACCGGTTCACGAACGTGACGGCTCCCCCGAACTCCGTGTGCGGCATCCGTACTCCTCGGTCGTAGGCCGCCGAGTCGCTCGACAGCTCTCAGCACGACGCTGCGGCACGGTTCTCGCGGCCCGCTCGAACTCAGGTCGTCTAGCGCCATTCGAGCCGCCGGTGTGACCCTTGCGCCGACCGAAAGGAGAACCCCATGTCCGAGGAAGGCCGGGTCGCCCTCGTCACCGGTGGCACCAGCGGCATCGGGCTGGCCGTGGCGCGGTCCCTGGGAGGCGCCGGGATGCGCGTGTTCCTGTGCGCGCGCACGCAGGACGCCGTCGAGCTGACCGTCAAGGGGCTGCGCGAGTCCGGGGCCGAGGCCGACGGGCGGGTGTGCGACGTGCGCGACGCCGCCGCGGTCCAGGAGCTGGTCCGGGCCGCCGTCGACCGGTACGGCCCGATCGACGTGCTGGTCAACAACGCCGGCCGCGGCGGCGGGGGCGTGACCGCGGAGATCCCCGACGAGCTGTGGCAGGACATCCTGGACACCAACCTCACCGCGCCGTTCCGGATGATCAAGGCGGTGCTGACGACGGGCGGGATGCTGGAGCGGGGGCGCGGGCGGATCATCAACATCGCCTCGACCGCCGGCAAGCAGGGCGTCGTGCTCGGCGCGCCGTACTCCGCCTCCAAGCACGGGGTCGTCGGCCTGACCAAGGCGCTGGCCCTGGAGCTGGCCAAGACCGGCATCACGGTCAACGCCGTCTGCCCGGGCTACGTCGAGACGCCGATGGCGCAGGGCGTGCGGCAGCGGTACGCGGCCTTCTGGGGCGTCACCGAGGACGAGGTGCTGGCCAAGTTCCAGGACAAGATCCCGCTGGGCCGCTACTCCACGCCGGAGGAGGTCGCCGGGATGGTGAGCTACCTCGTCTCGGACACGGCGGCGTCCATCACCGCGCAGGCGATCAACGTCTGCGGCGGACTCGGCACCTTCTGAGCCCCCTTCCTGACAGGAGCACCCGTGGCGACCTCACCCACGCACGAGACCGAGCACCAGATCACCCTGTCGGCGGACCCGCGGGCCGTCTACGCGGTCCTCGCCGACGCGACCGCGTGGCCGGCGGTCTTCCCGCCCTCCGTCCACGTCGAGCGGATCGAGGAGAACGGCCGGGAGGAGCGCATCCGCATCTGGGCCACCGCCAACGGCAGGCCCAAGACGTGGACCTCGCGGCGCGAGCTGGACCCGGAGCGGCTGCGCATCCGCTTCCGGCAGGAGGTGCCCGCGCATCCCGTGGCCGCCATGGGCGGCGAGTGGATCGTCGAGCCGGTCGACGCCGCCACCACCCGGGTCCGGCTGACGCACGACTTCAGCGCGGTGGACGAGGACGGCGTGGACTTCATCGCCAAGGCCGTCGACCGCAACAGCGAGGCGGAGCTGGCGTCGCTGCGGGCCGCCGTCGAGGACTCCGGCGGGGTGAGCCGGCTGGCGACGTTCGAGGACACGGTACGGGTGGACGGCGCGGCGGCCGACGTCTACGACTTCCTCTTCCGCGCCGACCTGTGGCCGGAGCGGCTGCCGCACGTGGCCCGGATTGTGGTCGAGTCGGAGACGCCCGACGTGCAGCTCATGGAGATGGACACCCGCACGGCCGACGGTTCGACGCACACCACGGCCTCGGTGCGGGTCTGCTTCCCCGAGCACCTGATCGTCTACAAGCAGCTGCGGACGCCGAAGCTGCTGTCGGTGCACACGGGCCGCTGG
This sequence comes from Nonomuraea rhodomycinica, assembly GCF_013363995.1. Lineage (GTDB taxonomy): Bacteria > Actinomycetota > Actinomycetes > Streptosporangiales > Streptosporangiaceae > Nonomuraea > Nonomuraea rhodomycinica. The sequence goes on from NZ_JABWGO010000001.1 coordinate 1,257,638, forward strand.
ACGGTGCGGCCGGAGGGCGGCGGCGCCGCGGTCACCTCCCGGCACACGGTGGCGATCGCCCCGGAGGCGATCACGAGCGTGCTGGGCGAGGGCGCCACGATGGCCGACGCGCACGCGTTCGCGCGCGAGGCGCTGAGCCGCAACAGCATGACGACGCTGAAGGCGGCCAAGGAGTACGCCGAGGGCCGCCGCTCCGCGCGCGTCTGACAGCGGCACGCGGGCGGGCCGCGTCCCCTCGCAGGGGACGCGGCCCTTCGTCACGTCACGGACCCTTCGTCACGTCACGGACCCTTCGTCACGTCACGGACAGGGCGCCGTCGACGGCGAACACCGTGCCGCTGGCGTACGCGGCCTCCGGTGAGGTGATCTGGACGATCCACCAGGCGATCTCCTCGGGCCTCCCGACCCGGCCCACGGGCACCCGCCCGCGCATGGCCTCCAGGAACCCGGCGTAGTCCTCCTCGGACATCCCGGCCCGGACCCCGGCGGCCGTGTCGACGACGCCGGGCGCCAGGCCGACCACGCGGATCCCGCGCGGGCCGAGCTCGACGGCCCAGGACCGGGTCAGCAGGTCCAGGGCCGCCTTCGTGGCCCCGTACACCGCGTTGTGCGGCCAGGAGCGCAGCCCGAGGGAGCCGGCGGAGCTGACGTTGACCACCACTCCCCCGGCGGCGGCCAGGTCGTCCAGCACGGCCTGGGTGAGCATGACCGGCGCGACCAGGTTGATCGCCACCTGCGCCCCCACCTGGGCCCGGTCGAGCCCGCCGAGCGGGCCGAAGACGCCCGCCCCGGCGTTGTTGACCAGCACGTCCACGCGGCCGAAACGCCGGCGCGCGGCCTCGGCCACGGCCTCGGGCGCGCCGTGCTCGGTGAGGTCCGCGGCGAACGGCTCGATGCCGTCGTGGCCGGCCGCGGTGTCCTTGAGCGCGCCGGCGTCGCGGCCCACGACGAGCACCCCCCAGCCCCGCTCGGCGTAGGCGTGGGCGGTGGCCCGGCCGATGCCCGACCCGCCTCCGGTGACGATCGCCGTCCTGGTCATCCGGCCTTCCCCTCCTTGTGCAGCATGGTGAGCCGTTCGAGGACCGGCACGATCTCGTTGGGACTGGGCATGCCGACCACCTCGGCCCGCATCCGCGCCGCCGCGGCGGCGTAGGACGGGTCGTCGAGCAGGCCGACGACGCGCTCGCGCAGCTGGTCGGGCGACAGCTTGTCGTGCTCCTCGATGTAGGTGCCGGCGCCGTTCCTGGCCAGCCCGGTGGCCTTCTCCATGGAGTCCCACATCATGTCGGGCACGAGGAGCTGCGGGACGCCGTGGGCGAGGGCCGTCATGAACGTGCCCGAGCCGCCGTGGTGGACGATCGCGTCGCACGACGGCAGCAGCGCGTTGAGCGGCACGAAGTCGACGGCCCGCACGTTGGCCGGCAGCGTGCCGAGCCGGGCGCGCAGGTCGGCGGGCAGCAGGGCGACCACCTCGGCGTCCAGCCCGTCCACCGCGGCGATCAGGTCGCCGGCGGCGACCGTGCCGCCGTCCTCGACCTCGCCCAGCGACACGCCCAGCGTCAGGCAGATCCGCCGCGGGTACGGCGCGGGCTCCCGCAGCCAGCCGGGCAGGATCGAGCGGCCGTTGTAGGGCACGTAGCGCACGCCCACGTAGTGCAGGTCGAGCGGGATGCGCAGGGAGACGGGCGTCGGGTCGATCGTCCACTGCCCGAGCACCAGCTCCTCGTCGCGCTCGCGGACCCGCTCGCCGTGGCGGCCCAGCGTCCAGTCGAGCCATTCGGCCAGCGGGTCGTCGCGCAGCTCGGGGGGCCGCTGGTCGAGCATCGCGCGGAAGCGGGTCCGGTTGCGTCCCATCTGGTCGGGCCCGAACAGCAGCCGCGCGTGGGCGGCGCCGACGACCCGGGCGGCCACCGGGCCGGCCAGCGTCAGCGGGTCCCAGATCACCAGGTCCGGCCCCCAGTCGCGGGCCAGCGCCACGAGGTCGTCCACCATCGGCTCGGCGCACACGTTCTGGAACACGAACGCGGTCATCGCGCTGAACATGCCGATCGCGTGCTCCCACGGGAACGGGTCGTAGCGGGAGTTGCTCATGGCCAGGCCGCCGAGGTTGCGGTCGTCGGCGAAGCTGGAGGTGGCCTTCTGCGTCTCCGGCTCGATCTCCAGCGGCGGCCCGACGGGCACCGCGGTCAGGCCGGCCGCCGCGATGGTCTCGGCCAGGTCCGGCTGGCTGGCGACGACGACCTCGTGGCCGGCGGTGCGCAGCGCCGAGGCCACGGTGACCTGGGCGTAGAAGTGCGACGGCGCGGCGAACGTGGTGAACAGGACACGCATCGGCATCTCACCTTCACGAGGACAGGCTGTGCAGGCAGGCCACCAGGCTGCGGGCCTGCACGTTGAGGTAGTTGCTGTGCTTGAGCAGCTCGGCGAGCTGGTGCAGGGTCATCCACCGGTAGTCGGCGCCGTCCTCCACGTCGACGTCGGCCTCGACCACCGCGTACGTGTTGACCGCGTTGTAGAAGCGGCCGCCCTCCTCCGACAGCGCCACCGAGTACCTGACCAGCTCCGCCGGGGCGTTCAGTACGACGTCGAGGTAGCGGGGGCGCGCCTCCGGCGGCAGCGCCCCCAGGTTGCCGGGGGTGCACTGCACGGTCGGCGCGAGCTCCATCACGTTGACGTAGCCCGGCTCGACGCGGGCGTGCACGAGCACGTGCAGGACGCCGTCGATCCGGCGCGCGACGAACGCCACGATGCCGTTGCCGGACGGCTCGATCATGGGCTGGCTCCACGAGGCCACCTCGCGCGAGCCGCCGGCCACGTCCACGCCGATCACCCGGAAGAACAGGCCGTCCTCGTGCGCGATGGCCCCGCCCTCGCGGTGCCAGCGGGGCACCCGGGCCAGCGGCGTGACGCGGGTGACCACCTCCGACTGGGCCCTGATGCCGGTGATCCAGCTCAGGATCTCGGGCATGGAGTGCAGGCTGCCCTCGACGGCGCTGCACGAGCGCACCAGCGCCTGGTGGAAGTCGTCCTGGGGGACGACGATCAGCGGATGGCTGTCCTGGCTGGTGAACGGCAGGCACGACAGGACCGTGCGGGTGTCCATGTTGACCAGGTTCTCCACGCCCAGCAGCCGGTGGAGCTGGCCGAAGGTGAGCCAGATGAAGTTCTCGCCCACGGGGACGTCGCCGTCCACCTCGACGATCATGTTGCGGTTGCGCTTCTGGTAGAACCAGGCGCCCTGCTCCGACTGGAGCACGTCGGCCAGCACCCCGTGCCGCGCGCTGTCGCGGAAGAACTCCAGGTACGGCACCGCCTTGCCGCGGTGGACCCGCGAGAAGTTGCTCTTGGTGGCCTGGACCGTCGGCGACAGCTGCAGCCCGTTGGCGTTGCCCGGCTCGAACTTGGCCTGCATGAGGCAGTGCAGCACCCCGTCGAACTCCTTGACGAGGATGCCGAGGATGCCGACCTCGGGCTGCACGATGATGGGCTGGCTCCAGCGCGGCACCGGGGCGCCCGGGATGTGCACGTCGATGCCGGTGACGCTGAAGAACTTGCCGCTGTCATGACCGATGTCGCCCGTCTCCGGGTCGGTGCTCCAGCCGGTCAGCTCCTCCAGCGGGATGCGCGTCACGCGGTGGGCGCTGCGCGCGGCGCGCTCGGTGTACCAGGACCAGAACGCCTCCAGCCCGTCGCCGGCCAGCATGGAGCGCGCGATGCGGGCGGTCAGCCGCCCGTTGGGCCGCGACCGGATGGCGTAGGTGGGCGGGGCGCCGCTCATGCCGGGTCCAGCCCGTCCCGGGTGACCCTGCGGTGCTTGACCCGCCACTGCCCGTCCGAGCTGACGAGCCGGTCGGTGCACACGGTGCTGCGCCTGACCACCACCTCGCCGCCGGTCGGGATCTCCAGGACCAGGGCGTAGCTGCGGGCGGTGAGCTCGCCGTCGTCGCCGGGGGTCACGGTCAGCATCCCGATCCAGTGCCGGCGCTGGACGCCGGCGGCGGCGAACTCGTCGGCGACCTTGCGCGCCGCCCTGGCGATGTCCTGCGATCCGTGGACCGCGCTGTCGCCGACCTCGAAGACGCCGTCCTCGGTGAACGTGGCGGCCCACTCGTCGGTCGATCCCGCGTCCAGGAGCTGCATCTGGCGCGCGTAGAAGTGCTGCGCCTGCGCGTACTGAGCGTCAACGTGCTGTGCGTCCACCTCGGCCTGCCCTCCGCGAGTCGGTCGTGCGGGCCCACGATCCCGTCCGCGGCTAGAGGGGCGCCTGACAAGCGATAGTCCATCGCCGTTCCAGCGCGACTGCACGGGGGGTCGCCAAGCTGATCGCGACCGGGGCGCCGTCCCCGGAGCACCCGGAACGCAACAGCCGACGACGAAGAGGCGGGAAGATGACCCAGTTCAGTCTCGGCGAGCTGAAGCAGATCATGCGGCAGGTCGCGGGCGACGACGACACGATCGAGCTGGTCGACGGCTTCGAGACCAGGACCTTCGAGGATCTCGGCTACGACTCGCTGGCGCTGCTGGAGATCGTCCACCACGTGGAGCGCGCGTGCGGGCGCAAGCTGCCCGACAGCGAGCTCGGCGACATCACCACGCCCAAGGAGCTCGTCGAGTTCGTCGGCGAGCTGGAACGGGCGTGACCCCCCGGGACATGGCCGGCCGCACGGTGGTGGTCACGGGCGCCACCTCGGGGATCGGGCGCTCGGCCGCCGTCGGCTTCGCCCGGCGCGGCGCCGAGGTGGTCGCCGTCGGCCGCGACCCGGCCAGGCTCAAGGACGTCCTCAGCGAGCTGACCGAGGTCGGCCAGGCCAAGCCGTACGGGGTGGGGGCCGACTTCGCCCGCTTCGACGACGTGCGCGCCGCCGGCGAGGACCTGCGGGGCCGCTTCGAGCACGTGGACGTGCTGGCCAGCAACGCGGGCGGGATGTTCCGGACGCGCACGCTCACCGCCGACGGGTACGAGAGCACGATCCAGGTCAACCACCTGTCCGGCTTCCTGCTGGCCCACCTGCTGCGCGAGCGGCTGTCCGGCGGGCGGATCGTCGTCACCTCCTCCGACGCGTACACCACGGGCCGGCTGGACCCGGACGACCTCAGGGCCGAGCGCGGCCGCTACGGCGCGGGACGGGCGTACGGCACGTCCAAGCAGGCCGGCATCCTGTTCGCCGCCGAGGCGGCGCGGCGCTGGCCCGACGTGCTAGCCGCCAGCTTCCATCCGGGGCAGGTCCGCACGCTCATCGGCCGGGGCACGATCGCGTCCTGGTACTTCCGCTTCAACCCGCTGCTGCGCACCGCCGACCGGGCCGCGGACACGCTGCTGTGGCTGGCCACGGCCCCGGCCGAGCGGATCGAGCCCGGCGGCTACTACATGGACAGACGGCCGCACCCCGTCAAGGGGCCGACGGCCGATCCCGCGCTCGCCGCGCGGCTCTGGGACGCCAGCGCCGCCGCCATCAGTGAAAGGGAATCAACGTGACCACTTACGCTCCCGGCTCGCCGTCCTGGTTCGACCTGGGCTCGCCGGACGTGGCGGCCTCGGTGGCCTTCTACACCGGGCTGCTGGGCTGGACGGCGACCGAGATCAGCGAGCCCGAGGCCGGCGGCTACACGACCTTCCACCGCGACGGCAAGCTCGTCGCGGCGGTCGCCTACCACCAGATCGACACCCCGTACCACCGCCCGTACGGCCCGGACCAGCAGCACGGCATGCCGGCCATCTGGACCGTCTACTTCACCACCGACGACGCCGAGGCGCTGAACGAGCGGGCGCCGAAGGCCGGCGGGGAGACCATCATGACCCCGATGGAGGTCATGGGCCTGGGCAAGATGGCCGTCTACGCCGACCCGGCCGGCGCCGCGTTCGCCGTGTGGGAGCCGATGGCCATGAAGGGCGCCGAGCTGATCGGGCAGCCGGGCTCGGTGCGCTGGGTGGAGCTGGTCACCACGGACGTGGAGGGCTCGGCCGCGTTCTACCGCGACACGCTGGGCCTGACCACCGCGCCCGGCGACGGCACTCCTGTCTGGCAGGTCGGCGGGAAGACCGTGGGCGGCGTGCGCAAGCTGGGCGAGACCGGGGCGGTGCGGCCGTACTGGGCGGTCACGTTCGGCGTGGAGGACTGCGACGCGACGGCGCGCAAGGCCGTCGAGCTGGGCGGCTCCGTGGAGAACGCGCCCGCCGACACGCCGCTGGGACGCCGGGCCGACCTGCTCGACCCGCACGGCGCGGGCTTCTCGGTGGTGTCATGAGCGCCGAGCCCGTGGTCGAGGTCAACCCGTTCGAGTGCCCGATGCAGTCGATGCGGGAGAAGCCGCAGGTGCACGACGAGCTGCGGGCCGGCGGGCCGCTGGTGCGGGCGCAGGCGCCCGCGGGCGGCCCGGTGTGGGTGGTCACGGACTACACGCTGGCCAAGTCGGTGCTGGCCGACCCGCGCTTCGTCAAGGACCCGGGGCTGGCGCCGGAGGCGTGGCACGGCATCGAGGACGGGCTCGACAACCCCGAGCCCGAGTACCGGCCGTACACGCTGATCGCGGTGGACGGCGAGGACCACCGGCGGCTGCGCCGCGTGCACGCCCCCGCCTTCAACCCGCGCCGGCTGGCCGCGTCCACGGACCGCGTCACCACCATCGCCCGCAACCTGTTCACCGACCTGGCCGACGCCTCGGACGCCTCCGGGCAGCCGGCCGAGCTGATCGACGGGTTCGCCTACAACTTCCCGCTGCTGGTGATCTCCGACCTGCTCGGGGTGCCGGTGACCGACCCGATCATGGCCAGGAAGGCCGTCAGCGCGATGAAGCAGCTCGCGCTGGGCACCGCGAGCGACGCGGAGTACGACACCTCGTCGCTGGAGGAGCTGCTCTCCCAGGCGGTCGGGTCGGCCATGGAGGGCACGGCCGACACCATGACCAGGGTGCTGTACGAGCGGGGCCTGGCCGAGTTCGGCGAGCTGCCGCCGGACAAGCTCGTCTACATGATCATGGGGCTGATCTTCGCCGGGCACGACACGACGGGCTCGTTCCTCGGGTTCCTGCTGGCCGAGACGCTGGCCGGGCACCTCGCGCCGGACGCCGACGCGGGCGAGTTCGTGGAGGAGATGCTGCGCGAGCACCCGCCGGTGCCGTACACGCTGTGGCGCTTCGCCGCGCAGGAGGTGGTGCTCGGCGGGGCGGTGCTGCCGCCCGGCGCGCCGGTGCTCATCGACATCGAGGGCATCAACGCGCACCGCGAGGACCCGGCGAGCCGCCGGCTGACCTTCGGCGACGGGGCCCACTACTGCATCGGCGAGCAGCTCGCGCAGCTCGAGTCGCGGGTCATGATCCAGGTGCTGCGGGACGACTTCCCGCACGCGCGGCTGGCCGTGCCGTTCGACGACCTGCGCTGGGGCCGCAAGGGCTCGCAGACCGCGCGGCTGACCGAGCTGCCCGCCTGGTTACGGCCCCGGTGAAATATGCGGTCAGAAAGTGACCGGGTTCTCCTCTAGCGTGAACACGGAGGCCAGATAACTCGGATCCAAAGGCGGGGAACGATATGCAGCCGAAGTACATCACGATTCTCGGAGCCCGCGAGAACAACCTGAAGAACCTGTCGGTCGAGGTGCCGAAACACGAGATCACCGTTTTCACCGGTGTGTCCGGGTCCGGGAAATCGTCGCTGGTCTTCGACACCATCGCGGCCGAGTCGCAGCGGCAGCTCAACGAGACGTTCACCGCGTTCGTCCGCAACCGGCTGCCCAAGTACGGGCAGCCGGACGCGGACACCATCGAGGGCCTGTCCACCGCGATCATCATCAACCAGAAGCGGATCGGCGGGAACTCCCGCTCCACGGTCGGCACCATCACCGACCTGTACGCACTGCTGCGGCTGCTGTTCTCCCGCGCCGGCGAGCCCTACGTCGGCTACTCCAACTCCTTCTCCTTCAACGACCCCGCCGGCATGTGCATGGACTGCGAGGGCCTGGGCCGGCGGGTCCAGCTCGACCTGGACAAACTCCTCGACAAGTCGCGTTCGCTCAACGAGGGCGCCATCGACCATCCGGCGTTCGCGGTCGGCGGATGGTTCTGGAAGTTGTACGCCAATTCCGGCCTGTTCGACAACGACAAGAAACTCCGGGATTACACCAAGCAGGAATGGGAGGCGCTGCTCTACGGCGCCGAGGGGTCCGTCCCGCTCGAATGGCAGGGCGGCCAGATCAATTCCAAGTACGAGGGCCTCGTCCCCAAGTTCGACCGGCTCTACATCCGCAAGAGCCCCGAGGAGATGAGCGCCAAGAACCGCACCGCGCTGGAGCGCGTCGTGTCGGTGTCGGCCTGCCGCACCTGCAACGGCCAGCGGCTCAACAAGGAGGTGCTGGCCTGCCAGATCAACGGCCGCAACATCGCCGAGTTCTCCGCCCTGGAGATCGGCGACCTCATGCAGGCCGTCCGGGAGGTCACCTCGACCCGGGTGACGACGCTGCGCGACAACCTGCTCGAACGGCTCGGCCACATGGTCGACCTCGGGCTCGACTACCTCACCCTCAGCCGCGAGACCTCGACGCTGTCGGGCGGCGAGTCGCAGCGCATCAAGATGATCCGCCACCTCAACAGTTCCCTGGTCGAGGTCGCGTACATCTTCGACGAGCCGACGATCGGCCTGCACCCGCACGACGTCTACAAGCTGACCAGCCTCATGCGCCAGCTCCGCGACAAGGGCAACACCGTGCTGGTGGTCGAGCACGACCGCGACGTCATCGAGATCGCCGACCACGTGATCGACCTCGGGCCGAAGGCCGGGCGCCACGGCGGCGAGATCGTCTACCAGGGCGACGTCGAGGGCCTGTACCGGGCCGACACGCTCACCGGGGCCTGCATGCGCAAGCTGCTGCCCGTCAAGGAGGACTTCCGGCGGCCCACCGGGCACCTGACCGTCGCCAACGCCACGATGCACAACCTCAAGAACGTCACCGTGGACATCCCGACCGGCGTGCTGACGGTCGTCACCGGCGTGGCCGGCTCCGGCAAGAGCACGCTGATCCACAAGGTCTTCCGCGAGCAGCACCCCTCGGCGGTCATCATCGACCAGTCGGCCGTGACCACCAACCGGCGCTCCAACCCGGCGACCTACACCGGGATCATGGACGAGATCCGGCGGCTGTTCGCCCGGGCCAACAAGGTCAGCGCGTCGCTGTTCAGCTTCAACTCCTCCGGGGCGTGCCCGGCCTGCCAGGGCGAGGGCGTCATCTACACCGACCTCGCGTTCATGGACCCGATGATCACGCTGTGCGAGGTGTGCTCGGGCAAGCGGTTCACCGAGGAGGTCCTGAGCTACAAGCTGCACGGACGCGACATCAGCGAGGTGCTGGGGCTGAGCGCGGCCGAGGCGGCCGACTTCTTCGCCCGCGAGCCGCGGATCGCCGAGACGCTGCGCTCGATCGTGGACGTCGGGCTCGGCTACCTGCAGCTCGGCCAGCCGCTCAACACCCTGTCGGGCGGCGAGTGCCAGCGCATCAAGCTGGCCACCGAGCTGGGCAAGAAGGGCACCGTGTACGTCATGGACGAGCCGACCACCGGCCTGCACATGTCAGACATCGACAGCCTCATGGCGGTGATCAACCACCTGGTGGACACCGGCAACTCGGTCATCGTCATCGAGCACAACCTCGACGTCGTCAAGAACGCCGACTGGGTCATCGACCTCGGCCCGCGCGGCGGCAGCTCGGGCGGGCAGATCATGTTCGAGGGCACGCCGCGGGCGCTGCTGGCCGCCGAGAACTCGCTGACGGCCGAGTGCCTGCGCGCGTCACTGAACGGCGGCCGCTCGTCCTGACCGCTGGTGTCCGCGGTGCAGGACGAGCAGCACGACGGCGACCAGCGGCTGCAGGATGTCGGTGGGGATGGTCCAGACGTTGTTCGGCGCCGTGTTGCCGTGGGCGACGAGCTGCATGACGTGGCCGGCGGCGTCGCCCCAGTAGAGCACCGCCATGGCGATCACGGCGGCGTTCATGAACGACCCCCGGTTCCAGATGCTCAGGAAGCCGATGAGGCCGACGGCGATGTCGGCCCAGCCGACCTCCCACTGGAAGGCGCTGTGCGCGAACCCGATGCTGTCGGCGACCTCGGGCGCGTACGGGCCGATGTGGGACAGGCCGCCGAGCATCGACAGCACCCCGCCGCCGGCCACGAACCACAGCAGCCACAGCTCGACCACGCGGGGCCCGGTGCGCCGCGCCGGGGCGCGGTCGAGCAGGCTGTGCAGCAGCGCGCCGGCGACGAGGCCGAGGAAGGTGACGACGAAGAACGCCATGTCAGCACCCTAGGAACCGCGCCGACCGGCGCCGGACACCGGGGCGCGGTGTGTCGCGGGCGGTCCCCGCTGATCGCCGCACGCGAACACGGCGCACGGAGATCGCCGCTCCCGAACGCGGCGCACGGTGATCGCCGCTGGCGAACGCGGCGCACGGCGGCCTCGGTGCCCGGCCATAGTGAGGGGCATGCGCGTAGCCGTCCTGTCCGACATCCACGGAGTCCTGCCCGCCCTCGAAGCGGTGCTCGCCGAGCCCGACGTGGCCGCGGCCGACCTGCTGGTCCTCACCGGCGACCTGGCCGCGGGCCCGCAACCCGTCGAGACCCTTGACCTGCTGGCGTCGCTGGGCGATCGGGCGCTCTGGCTCAACGGCAACGCCGACCGCGAGCTGGTCGAGGCGGTCCGGGGCGGGCCGTGCCCGTATCCCGTCTCGCAGTGGGCCGCCGAGCAGCTGCGCGAGGACCAGGTCGCGCTGCTGGCCGAGCTCCCCGACCGGCAGGTGCTCGACCTCGGCCGGCTCGGCGTGACGCTGTTCGTCCACGCCACGCCGCGCCGGGACGACGAGATGATCCTCGTCGACAGCGCCCTCGGCCGCTGGGCCGAGGTCCTGGACGGGGTCACCGCCGACACGGTGGTGCTGGGCAACACCCACATGCCGTTCCTCCGCCTGGTGGACCGCAGGCTCGTGGTCAACCCCGGTTCGGTCGGCATGCCGTACGGCACGGCGGGGGCGCACTGGGCGCTGCTGGACTCCGAGACCGGCGGGGTGACGCTGCGCCGCACCCCGTTCGACGCCGGCGCGGCGGCGGGCCGGCTGGTCGCGGACAGCGGCTTCCCCGGGATCCGGGAGTGGGTGGCCGACTACGTGACGAACGTCCACTCCGACGCCGAGGCCCTGGCGGTGTTCGCCGAGCTCGAAGGCCGCCCGGGCTCCTGAGGGAAGCCCGCAGTCACTTCTCCAGGCGGGCGTGGACGTAGAGGAACCCGCGCTGCGAGCTCAGCAGCCGCTCCGGGACGGGACCGGGCAGCCAGGGGCAGCGGCCGTCGGCCAGCATGCCGCTGTCGTAGGTCTCGACGCGCCACCCGTACGGGCCCAGCCAGGCGCGCGGGTCGACGGGGCCGCCGAACGCCCCGAGGGAACGCATGTAGGTGAGGAACCGGTCGCCGTAGCCGGCGGTGTAGTAGCCGGGCCCCGTGACGTCGGCCGCCAGCGCGGAGCCCGGCGCCGACACGGCCGACAGGTCGGCGGCCAACCGGTCCAGGGCCGTGCCGCCGAAGAAGTAGGTCAGACCCTCGGCCAGCCACAGGGTCGGCGCCCCCGGGTCGAACCCGGCCTCCAGCAGCCGCCCGCACCAGCGGCGGGTCAGGTCGGCGGTGACCACGCGGTGGTGGCGGTGCGCCGGCGCCCCGGCGGCGGCCAGCATGCGCACCTTGGCCCGCTGCCGCCGGGGGTCGCCGTCCACCTCGAACAGGACGAGATCGGCGGGCAGGGCGCAGCGCCAGGCGCGGGTGTCGCAGCCGGCGCCGAGCACGACCACCTGCCGCACCCCGCGCGCCACGGCCCCGGCCAGTGCCTCGTCGCCGAACCTGCCCCGGATGGCCACGGCGCCGCGGGTCATGCCGATCAGGTCGAGCGCCCGCGCCCTGCGCACGGTGGCCTCGTCGACGAACAGGTGCGCGTAGGGGTCGGCGAGCATCGGATCGGGCAGCGCGCACTCCTGGGCCCTGACCGCGGCGGCGATGTCGCTGGTCTGGACGACGTCGAGGTCGAGCCGGAGCACGAGCTCCAGGTCGGCGTCGGGGAAGGCGGGGGCGTCGGGCACGCGGACTCCTTACGGGAGAGGGCGTGGATACGCACCGTACTGTAGCAAACACTTTGCGTTGTCATTACGGAACGTGCTGGTTCGCCTTCTTGACGGCCACTGGCCCGGCCAGTTTTCGGTTGGGACTTTTCCGCAAGCCTCTACCAGTAAATCCCAAGTCGTCGACAAGTGTCCTTTTCTAGGGTCCTCCATGCGGCCGGGGGCGACAGTGTGCCCCCGCCGGATGAGAGGAACGACATGTCCAAGATCACGATTGACGATCTGCCCTTCGAGGGGGCGGAGCTGACCGACGCCGAGCTCGGCCAGGTGGCCGGCGGGGCGAAGCCGCAGTGGGAGGTCAGCGCCTGGACCCTCGACGACGTGCCCTACGAGTGGTGGCTCGTCTGATCCAGCGGCCGGCCGGCAGCCCGCTGACGGCCATCGGATGACCACGGCGCGGCGGGACGCGACGAGCGTCCCGCCGCGCCGTTCGAGACGGGACCGAGCAGTGATAATGATCATGAGCGCGCGCGGGGACGGGGCGGCCGAGAGAGTGCTGGCCGCGCTGCGCCGGCGCGGCGCCCACCTGGTGGGCGCGGACGAGCCCGCGGCCGGCGGCACGCCGGTGCTGTGGTGGGACAACGGCGACTACCCCGGCCGCAGCCGCGTCACCGCGACGTTCGCCGGCGGCGAGCGCCGCCTGGTCCTGGACACCGGCGGGCGGACCGTCGACCTGTCGCGGATCACCGCGGTGTGGCGCAGCCGGCCGAGCGGCCCGCGGGCCGCCGCCGCCGTGACCGACCCGAGCCACCGCGCGCACGCCAGGCTCCAGGCCGAGGTCATGCTGGACGGCGTGTGGAGCCTGCTGGACGCCCGCTGGCTGCCCGGGCGCCGCGCCGACGAACTGCGCGCCCACAACAAGGTCTTCCACCTGGCGCGGGCGGTCGAGCTCGGCTTCACCGTGCCCGACACCACCTACACCAACGACCCCGCCGCGCTGGCCGAGGCCTACGAGGCGGCGCACGGCCGGCTGGTCGCCAAGCAGATCGCCTCCGACCGCTTCGAGGTCGACGGCGTCCAGCACCGCGCGTACACGACCGTGGTCACCCGTCGCCACCTCACCTCCCGGCACCGCGTGCGGCACGAGCCGGTCGTCCTGCAGCCGTACGTCCCGAAGGCCGTCGAGCTGCGGGTGATCGTGGTGGGCGAGCGGGTGCTGGCGGCGGAGATCGACGCGTCCGGCTCCAGGGCGGCCCGCGACGACTGGCGGCACTACGACAACGACCGCGTCAGGTACGCGCCGCACGCGTTGCCGGCCGACGTGGCGCGGCGCTGCGCGCGCCTCGTCGCCGACGTCGGGCTCACCTACGCCGCCCTGGACCTCATCGTCACGCCCGGCGGCGAGTACGTCTTCCTGGAGCTGAACTCCAACGGCGCGTGGGGGTTCGTCGAGCTGTGGGCCGGGCTGCCGGTCAGCGACGCGATCGCCGACTGGCTCATGGACGGAGAGGAACAGTGACCGATTCCCCCGAGACCCCGCGACCTCGCGCTGAGGACCTGCCGCCGGAGTCCTTCGGCGCGGCGTTGGCGTCCGGGGCGGAGCTGCTGCGCTCGCTGCCGCGCCGCCGCTCCGGCGTCGCCGGCGCGCGGCGGGCGGCGGACGCGTGGGCCGCGCGGCATCCGGACGCCCACGCCCAGCTCGTCGTGGACCAGCGCCCGGGATCCCCGGTGGTGGACTACGACCTGCTCCTCGACCATCCCGACGGGGGCACGATCGCGCTGAGCGCCCCGCCCGAGGACGGCGTGCCGTGGCTGATCGACCACTCGACGCACTGGGCGGCGGGGCACCTGGTGAGCGTGGACGGCGTGCACGTGTCGGTGCCCCAGGCGCTGACCATGCTGCGTTCGCTGTCGGGGCGCGACGCCTCGCCGTACCAGGAGATCGTCGACCAGTGCCTCCTGGCCGCGGCGGGCGACGACGGCTCGCCGGTCGGCGCGGCAGACCTCCAGGCGACGGCGGACGCGTTCCGTCGCGGGCGGGGGCTGCGCGACCGCGCCTCGACCCTGGCCTGGATGGCGGCGGCCGGCATGTCGGGGGAGCAGTTCGAGGCGTACATCGAGGGGATCGCCCGCCGCCGCCGGTTCCGGAAGGAGAAGGAGGCCGAGCTGGCGCCGGGCCACCTGGCGGCCAACCCGGGCGACTTCGCCCGGGTCAGGGCGGTCTGGGTGACCGGCGGCGAGAAGGTGGTCGTGGGGGACGTGGCGGAGCTGTTCGGCGCCCTGGGCTCGGCCGGTGGTCCTGGCGCGGCCGGTGGTCTCGGCTCAGCCGATGTTCCTGGCTCGGTCGGCGGGTGTGGCCCGGTCGGCGACGTCGTCGTGACCGTCGGCGTCCGGTGGGAGAGCGACCTGCCCGAGGCCCTCCGCGGCGCGCCGCCCGGCCAGGTGATCGGACCCGAGAAGGCGCCCGGCGGCGGGTTCCTGACCGGGGCCGTCCTGTCGCGGACACCCGCCGTCGCGGACGCCGCGACCCTGGAGGCGGCCGGACGTGCGGCCTTCGCCGCCTGGCTGGCCGAGCGCCGCGCCGCGGCCACCGTCGAATGGCACTGGTCATGACCGCCCCGGGGCACGACCCACGGTCTCTCCCCCGCCCACCCGCGGCCCGCCGGCCCGACCCCGCCCAGGAATCTCTCCCCCGTGAGCCCCTGAGCCCCGAAAGGCATCAGACCCAGAGCCACCGAAGGCCCCCCATCCGGCCCCGCGACCCCCAGGCGCGCCCCCTCTACCGCGAGGAGGCGCTGCGCCACCGGTCCGGCTCGCGCGCCGGCCGTACCCGGATGCCGCTGGTGATCAGCGGCCCCTCGTTCCTGGTGTTGTGGACGCTGGCGGCCGCCCTGCTCGCGGGCGCGGCCGTGCTGGCCGCGCTGGCGCTGGAGGCGGCGCCGTGATCCCGCGCCGGCCTCCCGTCCTGCTGCAGAACAACGACACGGAGTGCGGGGCGGCCTGCCTGGCCATGGTGCTGTGCCACCACGGCATGCGCACCACGCTGCACGAGGTCTCCGAACGGCTCCAGGTCGGGCGGGACGGCCTGAACGCCAAGGCCATCGTGGAGGGCGCCCGTGACCACGGCCTGAAGGCGCGGGCGTTCTCCCTGGCGCCCGAGGACCTGGCGCGCGTTCCGCTGCCCGCGATCGCGCACTGGGAGTTCGGCCACTTCCTGGTGGTCGAACGCTGGGCGCCCGACCGCGTCGACGTCGTCGACCCGGCGCGGGGCCGCCGCCGGCTGACCGCGGAGGAGTTCGGCGCCGGGTTCACCGGCGTGCTGCTGGTCTTCGAACCGGACGCGGGGTTCCGCCGCGGCACGTCCTCCATGGCCGGCGCCTGGCGCAGGGAGTTCGTCCGCACCCTTTTCCGGCGCCGCCGCGGCCTGCTCGCGCAGGTGATCGCCGCCTCGCTGCTGCTGCAACTGCTGGGGCTGGGCCTGCCGCTGCTGTCCGAGCTGCTGATCGACACCGTCATCCCGTCACGGGCCGCCGGCGTGCTGTCGCTGCTGGGCGGCGCGGCGCTGCTCGCGGGGGCGGCCCAGTTCGTCATCGGCTACCTCAGGTCGGCGATGCTGGTGGCGGTACGGGCCCGGGCCGACCAGGAGCTCACCGAAGGCTTGGTCGGCCATCTGGTGGCGCTCCCGTACCGGTACTTCACGCGGCGCGGCAAGGGCGACCTGATGACCCGCGCCGCGAGCGTCTCGGCGCTCGGCGACATCCTCACCGGCCAGATCGTGGCGGCGCTGCTGGACGGCCCGCTCGCCCTCGGCTACCTCGTCCTGGTGTACCTGTACGATCCCGTCTTCGGCGTGGCGCTGACCGGAGTGGCGCTGCTCCAGAGCGTCCTGCTGCTGGCGACCACCCACCGGATCGCCGCGCTGACCCAGCAGGAGCTCAACGCGCTGTCCGCGTCGCAGGGCAGCCTGATCCAGACGATCACCGGCATCGAGACGCTGAAGGCGTCCGGCGCGGAGAGACAGGCGGTCGAGCAGTGGTCGGCCCACTTCGCCCGGCAGCTCAACGCCGATGTGCGCACCGGCCTGACGAGAGGCTTCCTGGACTCGGCGCTGTCCGCCATCCGGATGGCGGCGCCGCTGGGACTCATGTGGCTGGGCGCCTGGCGCGTACTGGACGGGCAGCTCACGGTCGGCACGCTGATCGCGCTCAACGCCGTCGCGGTCGGCGCGCTGACCCCGCTGAGCTCGCTGATGACCGGCCTGCAGAGCCTGCAGCAGGCCGGCGCGCACTTCGACCGGCTGTCGGACATCCTGGCCTCCGAGCCGGAGCCGAGCACGGGCATCGAGGTGCTGCGGCTGCGCGGCGCGGTGGAGCTGCGCGGGGTGAGCTTCCGGCACGACCCCCGCGGCCCGTGGACCGTGCGGGACGTCTCGGTCGCCATCCGGCCGGGACAGAAGGTCGCCCTGGTCGGCGCCTCCGGGTCGGGCAAGAGCACGCTGGCGCGGCTGCTGCTGGCGTTGCACAGCCCGGTGGAGGGGCAGATCCGCTACGACGGCGTCCCGGCCGGCGAGCTGAACCTGCGCACCCTGCGCCGCCAGTTCGGCGTGGTCACCCAGGAACCGTCCCTCTTCAACGGGACGATCAGGGACAACATCTCGCTCAACGACCCCGGCGCCTCCCTGGACCGGGTGGTCGCCGCGGCGCGGCTGGCCGCGCTCCATGACGAGATCATGGAGATGCCGATGGGGTACGAGACGATGCTGACCGACGGCCTCGGCCTGTCCGGCGGCCAGCGACAGCGACTCGCCCTGGCCCGCGCCGTCCTGTCGCAGCCGAAGGTGCTGCTGCTCGACGAGGCCACGAGCAACCTCGACAGCGCCACGGAGGCCGCGATCGAGGCCAACCTGGGGCGGCTCGTCCAGACCCGGATCGTCATCGCGCACCGGCTGAGCACGATCAGGGACGCCGACCTGATCCTCGTCATGGAGGCGGGGCGGATCGCGCAACGCGGCACCCACGACGAGCTGATGGCGATGGGCGGCCCGTACGCGCACCTGGTCGCCGCCCAGACGGCACTGTCCCGGTGAAGGCGCCGCCCTGGGGTGATCGCGCCATTCCGGCGACCGCGCCGTCCTAGTGATCGCGCCGTCCCGGGGACCACGCCGTCCTAGGTCACCGCGCCGTTTCAGTCACCGCGCCGCCCGATGATTACCCTGGGCTCCTCCGCCCGCCCACCCAAGCGGGCCAGTCGAGGTCGACCACCCCCCAACAGGGCCCGCCTGGGCCGACGTTCAACCTCGACATGGTCGCGCTCGGCTGGGAACGCCTTCCAGCGGGTGTGCATGGACCTGCGCACCCTGACCGAGGTCGGCCTGTACGGCTACCCGCTCTGTGAAGGCGTGCGCGCCGTCACAGGCAACGTCCGCGTCCGCTCCGCGCGCCTGCACGCGTAGGGGCGCCCAACGGACGGACGACCCGTGGACAGAGCTGATGACCTTAAGTGCTCCCCAGCTACGGCGAGCCGCAAGGCAGGTCACAGGGTGCCGGTGAGGCAGGGCCAGTTCCCGGTGATCGCGTAGCGACGATAGGTCGCGCGCGCAGCACATCCGCCCGACCTCGGCGGCGCTCGCGTACAGCTGCTCCACGATGGCCCTGCCCTCGCGGACCCGAGGATCGCTGGCCGGTGGTCGGGCGGCGTACAGACCTGAGCGATCGCGCGTGCAGAACCTCGGCGAGGTCAGCCTCGCTCAGCTCGCGACCGTCGCGACGGGTCTGAGCCGCCAGGTCGACCAGCACCGCCGCCACCTGGTCGACCTGGTCGCGGACGTCGAGCAGCGCGCGGCCGGACAGGGCGCCGACCCTGCTCGCGACCATCGCCGCCGACGGACACACAGGCGTCTTCCGCGGCCCGGTCTCGCTGGACGACGTCATCCCCTGGTGAGTCCCCTACTGCTTCAGCCGCTCCCCCTACCCAGGGAGACTCTGCGCCCGCCCGTGAACGGCGGCAGCGCGTCGCGACAGCTCCTGGAACGCAGCCGCCATCCGGAGCGGATCAGGCGTGGAGGGCGTCGATCAGTGCGTCGACGGCGGCGAGTGCGGCGGAGGTGTCGAGGCCTGCGCGCGAGACCAGGGAAAGGCCCTGGACGATGAACAGCAGGAGCTGCGCCTGGGCCTCGGGGGTGGCGGCCCGGGTGACCTCGCCGTCGGCCTGCGCGCGCCGCAGGGCGTCGGCGACGATCTGGGTGAAGCGGGCGTGCGAGCGGGCCACGATCTCGCGGGCCTCGGCATCCTGCGGGACCAGTTCGGCGGTGGTGTTGCCGATCATGCACCCTTGCGGGACGCCGGCGTCTGAGGCGTGCTCCTGTGCCCGGGTCGGGTTGGCGAGCACCTCGCGCAACGTCGGCAGCACCGGCCCGGTCTCCAGCGCCGCGACCAGTTCGCGCTCGTAGGTGTCCCAGTACAGCTTGACGGCGGCCAGGTAGAACTGCCGCTTGTCGCCGAAGGCGCCGTACAGGCTGCCCCGCTCCAGGGCCAGCGCGTCGACCAGGTCCTGGATGGAGGTCTCTCCGTAGCCCCGGGACCAGAACAGCAGGAGCGCGCGCTCCAGGGCCTGGTCCTTGTCGAATGCGCGGGGGCGTCCTGTCCGTGCCATGTCCCCAGGGTACGACTTTTTGACCGCTCGCACGAAATGCCGTACGGTGACGGCCGAACGACTTATTGAACGGCCGCATAGAAGTCGGCGGCGCGTGAGCGCCCTGACGGACGAGAGGCAGGACTCCATGGACTTCACCGGCAAGACGGCGCTGATCACCGGATCGGGTGCCATCGGCGGGCTCGGGCACGCGGTGGCGAGGATCCTCGCCAAAGGCGGGGCCAACGTGATCATCACCGGCACCGACCCGGACCGCGGCGCCCAGGTCGTCCACGACGTACGGACCAGCGCGGCCGGCACCGCCAGGACCGTGCGCTTCATCCCCGCCGACCTGGCCGACCCGCGGGCGGTGCAGCGGTTGGCCGAGGACGCCGGGGCGGTGGACATCCTCGTCAACAACGCGGCCGTCGTCCCGCTCGGCGCGACCGCCGAGCAGGACCTCGCCGGCTACGACGCCGCCTTCGCGGTCAACGTGCGCGCGCCGTTCATCCTGGTCGCCCGGCTCGCGCCGAGGATGGCCGCCGGCGGGGGCGGCAGCATCGTCAACGTCAGCTCCACCGCGGCCGGCCTGGGCATGCCTGCGATGGCGGTCTACGGCGCCACCAAGGCGGCGCTGGAGTCCCTGACCCGCGCCTGGGCGGCCGAGTTCGCCGCCTCGAACGTGCGCGTCAACGCCGTGGCGCCCGGTCCCATGACTACCTCCAAGGTGCTGGCGGCCCTGGGACCGGACCTCGGCGGCATGGGCCTGACGACCGCGCTCAAGCGCGCCGCCGACCCCGCCGAGGTCGCCCAGGTGATCGCTTTCATCGCGGGTGACCAGGCCGGCTATGTCACCGGCGCCGTCGTGGCCGCCGATGGCGGCCGTACCGCCATCTGACCCCGAACGCCCGGCCAGGGCCGCGTCCGCAGTGAGGAAGCCGGCCTCCGCCGGGTGTCTCGTGATGACGGGGATGGCCCGTCATCGTCACCGGCATCTCGCGCTCGGCGCGAGTGAGGAAAGGAGTCCCATGGGTCGTCTCAACGGAAAGCACGCACTGATCACGGGCGGGACGAGCGGCATCGGGCTGGAGACTGCCCGGCAGTTCCTCGCCGAGGGAGCGGCCGTCGCGATCACTGGCCGCTCGCGGGAACGGCTGGACGAGGCCGTCCGGCAGCTGGACGGGCCGCTGCTGCCCATCGTCAGCGACGCCGGGGACGTGCCCGGTCAGGCGGCGCTCGCGGCGCGGCTGCAGCGGGAGTGGCCGAAGCTCGACATCGTGATGAGCAACGCCGCCGACGTCACCCATCTCCCGATCGAGCAATGGAGCGAGGAGGCGTTCGACAGGCTCGTCGCCACCAATCTCAAAGGACCGTTCTTCCTGATCAAAGCATTGCTGCCGCTCTTGTCACGGCAGGCCTCCGTCATCGTCGTCGGCTCCGTCTCCGCCTACATCGGGCACGAGAACGCGGCGGTCTACGGTGCCGCCAAGGCGGGCCTGCTGTCCTTCTCCCGGGGGCTGACCTATGAGCTGAAGGACCGGGGCATCCGGGTCAACGGGCTGAGCCCGGGGCCGACCATCACCGGCACGTTCGCCTCACTCGGCCCCGAGCGCCAGGCCGCCATCTACGACGAGCTCCGGCAGACCGTCCCCCTGCATCGCATCGGCACCGCCACCGAACTGGCGAAGGCGGCCGTCTACCTCGCCTCGGACGAGTCCGCCTACACCGCCGGCACCGTCCTGCGCGTCGACGGCGGCATCGGGGAACTCGCCTACTGACCTCTCGTTCGACCTGCGGACTGCTGGACCTGGACGACACCGCCGACACCGAGTTACTGCGCGAGCGCCTGGCCGCAGCCGACCCCGCCGACGACGTCGTCCTCATCCAGGCCGAGCAAGACGCGTACCGGCGCACCGTCGACCACCTCAAGCGATCACCGTGACGACCTCAACGCGCCGTCCTGTCGCGCGCCGTAAAACCTCGCTCACCGTTCGCGCCTCGAAGAGCACGGGACGCACGATCTTGTCGATCGGCGTGCGACCGACCCACAACTTGCCGCCTGACGGCCTGATGGTGGTGCGGCGATGCCACTTCTTGGAGTCGATCACGAACACACCAGCCGGGCCGATCACCAGATGATCGACATCAGCCCGGGTGCCGGGCAGTGCGCGGTCGTGCAGCACCGTGTCGCCGGCCAGCTCCAAGGGTGAGCAGCCACCCTGCCGCGATGCCGGCGAGCAGGGCCAGGGTGACCCGCGTTGCCCATCGCCGCGTTCGCGTGGCGGTCAGGCTGGCGCGGTAGGCCGCTCGCGCCGATGCTCCTGCCGTCGTGCTTGCCGAGGGGCGGGGGATGGTCACCAGGCGCCTCTCCGATGGTCGAGGCCTTGCTGATCAGCACACGGTACGCGCCGGCACCGACAGAGCATCCGAGATTCGCTGACGGATGGGCGGCGTCAGCGAATCTCTGCGACCGTCCGGTCCTACTGCTCCTGGCATCGCCGCGCGGGCGCGGGACATCGCCGGTCAGCCCGACCCGCATGGCGGGTCGCCCGGATCGCCGGGTCGGATGAGCCGCGCTACATGCCCGCGGCCGCCGCCTTCACGTCCTCGGTCGACATCGGTTTCCCACCGATGCCCCAGTCACCGCTCTTGACCTCCTCGACGATGACCATGGTCAGGGAGCGCATGTTCTCGCCCTCGATCTCGACCATCGCGTCGGTCAGCTTCTGCACCATCTCGGCCTTCTGGGCGTCACTGAACACGCCCTCGATGACCTTCACGTTGACGACTGGCATGGGTCCCCCTCCCCCGCGCGGCACACCAAGCCCCCGGCGCCGCCGCTCAGCGGAGATGCCCCATGCAGCTCTCGGACAAACCCGACAGACATTCCGTCCAGACCCCCATCAGCCGGAACACTCCGCCAAGCGGTCCCACCAGCCGGAGATGCTCACCCGCGCCGCCCACCAGCCAGAACACACCGCAACAGACCCCCAGCTACATGGATGAGTGGCCGCCGCGGGTCGCGTTCGTGGTGGACGGGGAGCACCTCCAGGGACCGGCATCCCCCTGTCCGCTGCCACCGCTGCCTCCGCATCGCGCGGAGGTCGTTCGGGGTGGGATGGGGGGCAGACGGCATGCGCGACGGCGAGATCCGCCCCACCTTCCGCCCCACCGCGATGCCAGGCGCCACCGTCCAGGCGCGCTACCAACGAGAAACGAGATCGGCCAGCCCCGGACCAGCCCCACCCATCGGGATACGCCGCACAGGCCACCTATCAGCGGGACACGCCGCAGAGCACGTTCACCAGCGAGATCCTTCCCCAGTGAACGCGACCAACGGGATCCCGCGCGCTCAGCCACCACCGCATCGGAGATACGCCGCAGCACACTCACCAGCCACGACGCCCCCAGAACCCGCCCACGAGCCGCGACGCGTGCCATGACGGAGTCCCTCTCCATCAAGCGCCCTCGTCCGAACCTCCCGGTCCTTCAGCGCCTTCCTCCACCACCACGTCGTCGTCCGCGGCATCGGACAGCCCCACCGGGAACGTGTCGAAGTGCACCACCACGTGGCCAAGCGTCGGATCCGGCCTCCCCCCGGAGCGTTCCTGCCTCTGATCCGCCATCACGCGGTACCTGTCCAGCACCTCCAGGACCTCGTCCCTCATGTCCTCCGCCTCCTGCGGCGTGAGCCGGAGCGATCGGCGGCCGAAGCCGCTGGCCTGGACCCATTCCTCGGGCGCCGTCGTGGCCTCCGCGCGCCAGCGCGCCAGCTCGGCGCCGCGCTGCCGGATCAGGTCGTCGAGCAGGAACGAGAACGCGCTCGCCGCCTCCGGGTCGTCCCGTGACGGCTCCCCGTACGTGAAGCCGCCCGGCACGATGCGCCAGTACTTCTCCTTGCCCTTGCCCAGTTCCGGCGCCGTCTCGATCATGCCGTGCCTGGCCAGCTCCCTGAGGTGGTAGCTGGTGGCGCCGGTGTTCTGTCCCAGCAGCACGGCCAGGCGGGTCGCCGTCGAGGGGCCGTGCTCGTCGAGCAGCTCGTACAGGCACAGGCGCAACGGATGGGCGAACGACTTCAGCGCCTTGGCGTCGAGGGTCCGCGCGGAATAGCTCTTGCTTCGCATCACTGTGCACACCTATCTTTGCAAAGAAATCTATGCACACTTTCCCTTACACACTATCGGAGCGAACCATGCCGAGTCTCGGGCGCGCGTTCACGTTCCTGTGGTCGTCCACGGCGTTGTCGAACGTGGCGGACGGCGTGCTGAAGGTCGGCGCGCCGCTGCTGGCCGTCTCGATGACCCGATCGCCGACGCAGGTCTCGCTGGTGGGAGCCGCGGTCACGTTGCCGTGGTTACTGTTCGCCCTGCACGCCGGGGCGATCGCCGACCGCACGGACCGGCGGCGGATCATGGTGCTCGCCAACGCCGCCCGTGCCGGGGTGCTGGTGCTGGGCGGGGTACTGGCCCTGTCCGGGGCGCTGGACCTCTGGGGGATGCTGACGATCCTGCTGATCTCGGGGGTGTCGGAGGTCTTCGCGGACACCTCCGCCCAGTCGGTGCTCCCCATGACGGTGCCGGCGAACCGGCTCACGGCCGCCAACGGCCGCGTGGTGAGCGCCCAGATGATCGGGAACGAGTTCCTCGGGTCGCCGCTGGCGGGCTTCCTGGTCACGCTGCTGCCGGTCGCCGTACTGGGCGCGCCCGCGCTGCTGTACGGGGCGGCGGGGGTGTTGCTGCTCGGCATGCGTGGGGACTACGCCCCGCGCCCGACGAGGCCCCGGGCAAGCACCGAGGAAAGCGCGGAGAACGGTGCCGCGGGCGGCGCTCCGCAACTCGCCCGGGAAGGCGCTGAGGACGTCCCTAGGGAAGGCGCCCGCGAAAGCACCGAGGACTACGCCCGGGAAGGCGCCCTCGAAAGCATCGAGAGCGCCCGGGAAGGTGTACGTGAAGGTGCCCAGGAGGGTGCCCAGGATGACGTCCGTGAAGGCACCTCGCAGGGTGCGCGAGAAGGCGCTCAGGCGGGTGCGCAGGAAGGCGCCAAGGAAAGTTCTCGCGAAGGCACCGAGGAAGGTTCTCACGAAGGTACCGAGGAAGGTTCTCGCGAAGGTACGCCCGAAGACACTTGGGGAGGCGCTCGAGAACGCACCGGAAAGAGCGCGCAGCCCGCGCGCGCCGGTGGCCTCGGGCGGGACATCCGGGAGGCGCTGCGCTACCTCTGGGCGCACCGGTTCCTGCGCACCCTGGCGATCTCCGCCGGCATGCTCAACACCGCCAGCGCCGCCTACTTCGGTGTCCTCGTCCTCTGGCTCGTCGGCCCGGGATCCCGGGTGGGGCTCGCCCCCGAGGGCTACGGCCTCATGATGTCCGCGCTGGCCGTGGGCTCCGTGGCCGGGTCGCTGGTGGCCGAGCGGCTGACCGGGATGCTCGGTGAGGGCCGGACCCTGCTCGTCGCGTGGCTGGTGTCCGCCCTGCTCTATCTGGTGCCCGTGCTGGTGCCCGTCGCGTGGGTGCTCTACCCGACTGCTGTCCTGTGGGGAGTCGCCGGCGGCGCGGGGAACGTGCTCGTGGTCTCCATCCGCCAGCGGGTCATCCCGTCCACGCTGCTGGGCCGGGTGAACTCCGCGTACCGGTTGGTCGGGATGGGCGGGATGCCCGTGGGGGCCGCGCTCGGCGGCGTGCTGGGCGAGATCGCCGGGCTGCCGGCGGTCTTCCTGGGGGCCGCGGGCGTCGCCCTGGCCGCCGTGGGGCTGGTGTGGCGTGTCGCACGCGGCCCAATTTCCATGCCGTTGACCAGCGATCATTCAGTTCGCCGCACATCCGCGTCTGTTTAGGCACACTATGACCGGTGGCGAGATGACATGATTACCTCGGGCAACGAGGGGATGGCATGCGGGAGATCGGCGGACGGTACCTCCTGACCGAGGAGGCCGGTCGTGGCGGTATGGGAGTCGTCTGGCGGGCATTCGACCAGCTGCTCCATCGTGAGGTCGCGCTCAAGGAGCTGACGCTGACCGGCGAGGCCGAGATGGTCCGCCGGCGTGTCCTCCGGGAGGCCAGGATGGCCGCCCGCCTCACACACCCGAACATCATCACCGTTCACGACCTCATCGAAGAGGGCGGCAAGCTCTGGATCGTGATGGAGTACCTCGACGGGCTCTCCCTCCACCAGCTGCTCTCGCAGGTCGGCACGCTGCCCGCCCAGTCCGTGGCCGCGATCGGCCAGCACCTGCTCGCCGCGTTACGCACCGCCCACCAGGCGGGCGTGCTGCACCGTGACGTGAAGCCGGCGAACGTCATGCTGACGGGCGACCGCGTGGTGCTGACCGACTTCGGCATCGCCACCGCGGAGGGCGACATCCGGATGACGACCTCACGCCGGCTGCGGGGCACTCCCGCGTTCATGGCGCCCGAGCGGCTGCACGGCGGGCCGGCCAGCAAGGAGGCCGACATGTGGTCGTTCGGCGCGACGCTGTACAGCGCGGTGGAGGGGCAGCCGCCGTACCCGGGGCAGGACGCGGCCACCGTGCTCGGCATGGCCCGCAGCGGCGGTTACCCGCCGCCCCGCCGCGCCGGAGTCCTGCGGCCGCTCATCGAGGGGCTGCTGCATCCAGACCCGGTACGCCGCTTCACTCCGGAGCAGACGGCGGGCCTGCTGGCGGGCATGCGCGCCAGCAGCTACCAGGCCGCGATCTAGGCTGCCCCAGGCGGATCCGGGCAGATCCAGACATATCCAGGCGGGCGAGCGTTCCCAGACCGGTGTTCATAGACGGCGTCCCAGACCGGGCGCCGGCCGATGCGGACCTTGCCGCGGTCCGGCCGTCGAGCGCGCCGGTCGATGCGTATCGTCGAGCGGCCCGGACGTCGGTCGGCCCCCGGCCGACGCGCACGGTTCGCATGGTTCCCACGGTTCGCACGTCGCGAGCCTCACCGGCCCCCGATCGTGATCGTGCGATGAACGTTTCACGCCCCGCCACCGCCGTCCCCCCGTCGGCCCTGGTCAGGACCGGCCCCACTCCCCCGGAGGGTCGCGCGCCTGTCGCGCGCGGGTGGCGGGTGCGATAGTGCGATCACCGCTCGCCACCCCGTGAGCCGGTCCGCGGACATCCGCGGCGCGTCCCTCGTGCGATGCCCCTGGGAGGAATCGGATGCGCAAGGTACGGGCCCTACTCGTCTCCGCCGCCGTGGCCACCGGCGTGCTCCTGTCCATGACGGCCGCGCCGGCGCAGGCCGAGAGCATCCGGTACGTCTACTACCTGCAGTCAGACTGCTACAACGGCGGCAACCTGGGCATCCAGTGGGGCTGGTGGACGTCCTTCCGCTGCTCCTACGAGAACGATCGCTGGTACCTCTACGCCTGAACACGCCTGAACACGCCCGAACCCAGCCCCCTGAATCGGCCGGGGCGTGCGCTAGGCCTCCTTCTTCGCGCGGGCCTCGGCCTCGGCGGCGTCCATCGCGGCGGCCTCCTCCGGCGTCGGCGCCGTGCCGCCCAGGTGCGCCGGCTGCCACCACACGCCCTGCGGGATCTCCGGGTACGTGCGCTGCGCCCGGTCCACCAGGGCCGTGAGCCGGCCGTGCAGGTCGGCCGTGTGGGCGTTGACGTCCTCGCCGCGCTTGGGGTGCATCGGCTCCCCCACGATGATCGTGATGGGCACGTGCCGCTGCGTCAGCGCCTTGGGCCGGCCCTTGGTCCACAGGCGCTGGCTGCCCCACAGCGCCACCGGGATGAGCGGCACGTTGGTCGCCTGGGCCATGCGGATGGCCCCGTTCTTGATCTCCTTCACCGTGAACGACCGGCTGATCGTCGCCTCGGCGAAGACGCCCACCACCTCGCCCGCCTTGAGCTTGCGCAGCGCCGTCGCGTACGAACCGGCCCCGGCGCCCCGGTCGACCGGGATGTGGTGCATGCCGCGCATGAGCGGCCCCGAGATCCGGTGCTCGAACACGTCCTGCTTGGCCATGAAGCGCACCAGCCGCTTGGACGGCAGCGCGGCGAACCCCGCGAAGATGAAGTCGAGGTAGCTGATGTGGTTGCTCACCAGCACCGCTCCGCCGGTCCGTGGCACGTGCTCGGTCCCCTCGAGGTGGAAGCGGTAGTCGAGCACGCGAAAGAGGGTCCGCGCGGCGGCGATCACCGGCGGGTACACGATCTCAGCCATGTGCCGAAGGTAGCCTAGGTTTCACCCTGGTGGGCAGCCGCACCATCCCCTGGACGTTGGCGTGGGCGGTGCGGGCGATGCCGCCGGGGTCCACGTCGTAGTCCGGATCCACGGCCCGGACGAGCTCCTCCAGCGTGACCCGCGCCTCCAGCCGGGCCAGCGGCGCGCCGAGGCAGTGGTGGCGGCCCGCGCCGAAGCTGATCGCCCTGGAGGTGTCGCGGGTCAGGAACGCCACGATCTCCTCGTCGCTCAGCCCGCCGTCGGCGACGAGCACGGAGACGAGGTCGTCGCGCGGCGCGGCCCGGCGCTCGGCCACGATCGAGGCGTAATAGCCGCCCAGGGAGAGCAGGTCGCGCACGGCCTCCTCCGTCATCGCCCCCGGCCCCCGAGCTCCGTCCCCGGAGCGGGCGGTGAGCCGTGCACCGTCCTCGGAGCGGCCGGTCAGCGGCGCCGAGTGGCGGCGTACGCCGGCCCGGTCGGACGGCGGCACGCCCATCAGCTCGGAGATCACGTCGAGCGGGATCCGGGCCGACAGCTCCTGCGCGAAGTCGAAGGAGCCCTTCTCGACAGCCCGCGCGACGTGCCCCCGGGCGATGTCGCGGATCATCGGTTCGAGGGCGGCGACGCGGCGGGCCGTGAAGCCGCGCGCGACGATCGCCCGCATACGGGTGTGGTCGGGCGGGTCCATGGCCACGAACGACAGGTAGGCACGCGCCCCCGGTCCCCACGCGCCCCGGTCGAGCATGGGACCGTGGTCGCTGGAGTACCGGGCGCTGTCGGCCAGCGCGGCGGAGACGTCGGCGTGGCGGGACAGCGCCCAGAAGCCGCGCTCCGGGTTGTGGTACAGCGGCGACTCGGCGCGCAGCCGCGCGTAGACCGGGAACGGGTCGGCGTTCACGTCCGGGTCGTACGGATCGTAGGCGAGGCTGGGAGGCTCCACGCCACACCACGCTACGACGCTTGCGACGGGCTGAAAACGGGCAGAAGTCGAGACCATGAAGAAGCTCATCAACGCCGCCGAGTCGCTGGTCGACGACGCCTTGACCGGCATGGCCGCGGCGCATCCGGGACTGCGGGTGCGCGACCGCGTGGTGCTCCGCGCCGAGGGGCCGCGCCCGGGCAAGGTCGGGCTGGTCTCCGGCGGCGGTTCGGGCCACGAACCGCTGCACGCCGGTTTCGTCGGGTACGGCATGCTGGACGCGGCCTGCCCGGGCGAGGTGTTCACCTCCCCCGTGCCCGACCAGGTCATGGAGGCGACCCGGGCGGTCGACGGCGGCGCCGGTGTGCTGCACGTCGTGAAGAACTACACCGGTGACGTGCTGAACTTCGAGATGGCCGCCGAGCTGTGCGACGACGTCACGGTGGCGAGCGTGCTGGTCGAGGACGACGTGGCCGTCCAGGACTCGCTGTACACGGCGGGACGGCGCGGCACGGGGGCGACGGTGTTCGTCGAGAAGATCGCGGGGGCGCTGGCCGAGGAGGGCGCGCCGCTGGCCGAGGTGGCGCGCGTGGCGGAGGAGACGGGGCGGCGCAGCCGGTCGTTCGGCATCGCGCTGACCTCTTGCACGACGCCCGCGGCCGGAAGGCCGACGTTCGACCTGCCGGCGGGCGAGGTGGAGCTGGGCATCGGCATCCACGGCGAGCCGGGCCGCACCCGGGCGCCGTTCGCCCCGGCCAGGGAGCTGGCCGCGGTGGCCATGGACGCCATCCACGGCGACCTGCCGCTGGAGGGTGACCTGCTGGTCATGGTGAACGGCATGGGCGGCACGCCGCTGCTGGAGCTGTACGTGGTCTTCGCCGAGGTGGAGGCGTACGCGCGGGGCAAGGGGGCGCGGGTGGCGCGCTCGCTGGTCGGCAACTACGTCACGAGTCTGGACATGCAGGGCTTCTCGGTGACGGTGTGCCGGCTGGACGACGAGCTGACGCGGCTGTGGGACGCGCCGGTCGAGACTCCGGCGCTGCGCTGGGGTCGATGATGAACGCGGCATCGGACGACGCGATGGGCACAGGAGCGGACGACGCGATGGGCGCTGGAGCGGACGGCCCGATGGGCTCGGGAGCGGACGGCCCGATGGGCGCGGAGACGGTGGCCGGGGGCGGCGGCGGGCTGGACACCGCGTTCTTCGTGGCCTGGCTGGAGGAGGCGGCCGGTGAGATCGCCCGGCAGCGGGACCGGCTGACCGAGCTGGACGCCGCCATCGGCGACGCCGATCACGGCACGAACCTCGACCGCGGCTTCTCCGAGGTCCTGCGGGCGTTGCGGGAGACGCCGCCGGCCTCACCCGCGCAGGCGCTCATGGCGGCGGGCGCGACGCTGATCCGCCGCGTGGGCGGCGCATCCGGCCCCCTGTACGGCTCGGCGTTCCGGCAGATGGGCAAGGCCTTGGACAGCGGCGAGGCGCCGGGCACGGCGGTGACGCCGGCGGCGTTCGCCGAGGCGTTCGGGGCGGGTGTCGTGGCGGTGGAGCGGCTGGGCAAGGCCGCCGCGGGCGACAAGACGATGATCGACGCGCTGGCCCCCGCGGCCCGCGCGCTGGCCCAGACCGTACGGGACGGCCTGGGGACCGGCGAGGCGCTGGCGCGGGCGGCCCGGGCCGCGGCGGACGGGGCGCGGGCGACGGTGCCGATGACGGCGCGGCGGGGACGGGCGAGCTACCTGGGCGAGCGCAGCGTGGGGCACGAGGACCCGGGCGCGGCGTCGTCGGCGCTGATCGTGGCCGCCCTGACCACCGCCGCCTCACGGACGGCGGCCGGCTGATGGTCGGGGTGGTGCTGGTGGCGCACAGCGCCGGGCTGGCGGAGGAGACGGCCGCGCTGGCGCGGGGCATCGCCGGGGAGACGGTTCCCGTGACGGCGGCCGGGGGCACCGAGGACGGCGGCCTGGGCACCAGCGTGGACCTCGTGGAGCGGGCGATGCGCGCCGCCGACCAGGGCGACGGCCTGGTGCTGATCGCCGACCTGGGCAGCTCGGTGCTGACGGCCCGCCTGGTGGAGGAGCCGGGCCGGGTCGTGCTGGCCGACGTGCCGTTCGTGGAGGGGGCGATCGCCGCGGCGGTGGCCGCGAGCGCGGACCTCCCGCTGGAGGCGGTCCTGGAGGCGGCCGAGGAGGCCCGCGGTTTCAGAAAGCTGACGTGAGCGAGCTGCGGGAAGCTGACGTCGGCTTCCCGCACCTGGCCGCAGCCGCCCGCGACTCGCCTCAGTGCCCCCTGAACGCCTCCTCCAGCCACCACGACGCCCGGTCCCGGGTCACCAGGGCGTGCACCAGCAGAGGCCGCTCGCGAGCCCCCTCCAGCCATTCCGAGACGCCCGCCAGGTCGCCCGGCGCCGTCACGGTGACCGCGTCGAACCCGTACCCCCGCCCGATCGCCGCCAGGTCGGCCGGCGGGAACGTCACCAGCCCGAGCGGGTGCCCGTGCGGACCGAAGTGGTGGACCTCCGCCCCGTACGCCTCGTCGTCGTACACCACGACCACCATCCGCAGCCCGAGCCGCACGACGGTCTCCAGCTCGGACGCGCCCATGAACGCCCCGCCGTCGCCCAGGGCGGCGACCGTCAGCCGGTCGGGCCGCGCGACGGCCGCGCCGACGGCGGTGGCGAGCCCCAGCCCGACCGACTGGAACGCCTGGGTGAAGCAGAAGCCCCGCTCGTCGGGCACGTCCAGGAACATCGACGGATAGCCCATGAAGTTGCCCGAGTCGACGGCCACGGTGCGCTCGGCGGGCAGCAGGTCGTCCAGGGCGATGGTGAGCGTGCGGGGGTCGATGCGGCCGCCGCCGCTCGCGTCGGTGTACGGCACGGCGCGCCAGCGGCCCTCGGCCGCGATGCGCGCGGCCGTCCCGGGCGAGCGGTAGCCGCGCTCGCCGTCGGGCTCCCGGGCCCCGTCGGCGGTGACGGCGGCGATCACCGCGCGGGCCGTGGCCGCCGTGTCGCCGATGACGCCCAGCCGTACGGTGCGGTGCAGGCCGATCGCGGCGTCGTCGAGGTCGACCTGGACGAGCGTCGTGTCCGGCCCGATGAGCGCGCCGTGGCGGGTGGTCCACATGTTCAGGGCGCAGCCCCAGCCGACGAGGAGGTCGGCGCCGCGGATCAGCTCGGCGGCGACGGGCGTGGCGAACCCGCCGCTGACGTCCAGGTCCCACGGATCGCCCCGGAACAGGCCGCGCGCGACCGCGGAGGTGGCGAGCAGGGCGCCGGTGAGGCCGGCCAGCTCCTCCAGCTCGCGGCGGGCGTGCCGGGCGCCGCGCCCGGCGACGAACACGGGCCGCCGCGCCGTGGCGAGCAGCCCGGCCAGCTCCGCGACGTCGCGGGGGTCGGGCACGGTGTGCGCGGGGTGCGGCGCCGCGACCGCGGCCCGGCCGGCGGCGACGATCTGGTCCAGGAACTCGCCCAGCGGTCCCCGCCACGGCACGGCGTCGGCCTGCGCGGCGAGCGGCAGGTTGAGCAGGACGGTGCGCCGCTCGTCCCAGGCGGTCCGGAAGGCGGTGACCGTCTGCTCGACCGCGTCCGCGCCGGCGGAGACGCGCAGCGGCACCGCGCCGACGGCCCGCGCGAGGGCGTCCTGGTCGATGTGGAAGTTGGAGCGGGCGTCGGTGGCCTCGCCCGCGAGCACGACCAGCGGGGTGCGGCTCTTGGCGGCCTCGGCGACGCCCGTCATCGCGTTGGTCAGGCCCGGCCCCTGGTGGACCGACACGATCCCGACCTTGCCGCTGGTACGGGCGTAGGCGTCGGCCGCCGTCGCCGCGCCGCCCTCGTGCCGCGTGGCGACGAAGCGCGCGCCGTGCGCCACGAGGGCGTTGGTGACGTGGAAGTTGCCGCTTCCGACGACGCCGAAGACGGCCTCGGCGCCGAGTGTGGCGAGCGTCCGCCCGACCGCCTCGGCGACGATCATCCGGACAGCCCGGTCTCGTGTTCGACGAGGGCGAGGACGCGGACGGGGCTGCCGGAGCCGCCGACGATGGGCAGCGGCGGCGCGATCACCACGGCGCCGGTCACCGGCAGCCGGTCGAGGTTGCGCAGCTGGGTCAGCCCGTACTTGCCGGCGCCCAGCAGGAACGAGTGGCAGGGGAACGCCGGGTCGAAGGAGTGGGCGGCGCCCGCGTCGGTGCCGACGGTCTCGACGCCGATCCCCAGGATCGGGGTCTGCTCGGCGAGCCAGCGCGCGCACTCCACCGAGACGCCCGGCGTGTGGGGGCCGGTCTCGTCGGCGTTGAGGAACGCGGCCTGCTCGCCCGAGCGGGCGTCCCAGCCGGTGCGGTAGAGCAGCCAGCCGCCCTCGGGCAGCGGGCCGTTGGCCCGTTCCCACTCCTTGACGTGGGCGATCTGGAGCAGGAAGTCGGGGTCCTTGCCCGCCTCGGCGGAGAAGTCGAGGACGACGGCGGGGGCGAGCAGGCTGCGGGGCGGCACCTGGGAGACGTCCTCGCCGTCGCGGGCCGTGGCCCAGTGGATCGGCGCGTCGAAGTGTGTGCCGGTGTGCTCGCCGGTGTGGATGTCGTTCCAGTACCAGCCGGGGCCGCGGTCGTCGTAGCGGCTGATCTCCTCCAGCCGGAACGGGATGGTGTTGCCGAACGGCTCCGGCAGCCGGAGGATCGGCGTCTCCTCGGACAGGGGCGCGGTGAGGTCGATCACCTCGATCCGCCCGTCGCGCACGCTCTCGATGAGACTCCGCAGCACCGGCATGTCGTCCTCCTCGGGGTCGCCTGGGTGCATCCTCCTACGCCGCCCCGCCCCGGGTCGAGCAGCCGCGGCGCGGCGGGTTCGCCTCAGGCGCGGGTCCACCCGGTGCAGCCGTAGGTCTGGAACGCCTTGTCCGTCGGGGCGATGACGACGGTGGCCGGGCCGCGCGGCATGTCGGCCGCGATGACGTCGGCGGCCCGCGCCGCGGTGCCCCGCAGGCGCGCCCAGTAGCACATGGGCTGGCCCTCGACGGGGCCGGAGGTCCGGTAGGTGCCCGGCTGGATGTCCACGCCGACCAGGAGCGTGCGGCGCGCGCCCGCGGGGCCCTCGGCGAGCGCGGTCACGACGGGGCCGGACGGGGTCGGCGCGGCGGGCGCTCCAGTGGTCAGAGGCGCCCCTGACGGGGACAAGGCGGTCGACGGGCCGGAGGGCAACGCCACGAAAGGCGGCTGCGCTCCGGGCGACTGCGCGACAGGCGGCCCGCCGGTGGACGGCCCGCCGGTGGACGGCCCCCCGCCGGGCGGCGCGCCGATGGACGGCGCCGCGTCCCCCGCCGGGGCCGTGGCCGGGGGTGTCGCCGGCTCGGCGGGCGGATCCATCCGCATCGTCATGCGCGGCAGCGGCTCGGCGGCCGTCTCCGTCGCGCCGAACCCCGCGACGAACCCGATGAGGAACCCCACCAGACCGGTCAGCCCCGACACCAGCAGGATGACGACAGGGCTGCTGGAGGCCCGCGGATAGTCCGGCGGGCGGTCAGGTCCGTACATCACCGGACAAGCGTCCCACCCGTGTCAACGGCCGGGCGGGCGGTCACCGGTGAAGGTAGTCGACCAGCGACGCCTTCTCCGTCTCCAGCTCCTCGATCGCGCTCTTGACCACGTCGCCGATGCTCACGATGCCCGCGAGCCGTCCCTCGTCCAGGACCGGCGCGTGCCGGAAGCGGTGGGTCGTCATCGTCTTGCGCAGCTCGTCGACGTTGTCGGTCATGCCGACGGTCCGCACCTCCGACGTCATGATCGACGAGACGGGCAGGTCCAGGATGGCGGCGCCGCGGTCGTGCAGGTGACGCACGATGTCGCGTTCGGACACGATCCCGGTGATCGTGGCGCCGTCGGAGGAGACCACCACGGCGCCGATGTTGTGCTCGGCCAGCGCCCCCAGGAGCTCGCGGACCGTCGCCTCAGGGGGCACGGTCGTCACCTGGCTGCCCTTGTTGCGCAGGATCGTCTTGACGAGCATGTGCACCACCTCGGCTCTCAGGTACCCGCCGGGCGCCGCTGCCAACCGTCCGGCCGGGTGTCTACCAGGCAAGCAACCCGGTGGGGACACCGTCAAGGGTTCCCGTAGGCTGCCTGCGTACCGAGGCCCGGGAAGGGCCGCCCGCACCAGCCGTCAGGACCCTCACCCATGACCGAACAGCTCAACACCGGAAGCCACGACCTGCCCGTCACCGAGGCGCTGGCCGCGTTCATGCGCACGGGGTGGGCCGACACCCGGCGCGCCGGCGTCGAGCCGCTGCCGGTGGCGCCGTGGGCGGCCAAGCGCCGCGCCGCGCTGGCGGCCCGCTTCCCGGGCGAGCGGCTGGTCGTGCCGTCCGGGACGCTCAGGACGCGCAGCAACGACTGCGATCACCGGTTCCGGCCGCACAGCGCGTACGCGTACCTGACGGGCGCGGGCGAGCCGGACGACGTGCTCGTCGTGGAGCCGTCCGGCGAGGCCACGCTGTACCTCCGGCCGCGCTCGCCGCGCGAGGAGGGCGAGGAGTTCTACCGCGACCGGCGCTACGGCGAGTTCTGGGTGGGACGGCGGCCCGACCTCGCGGAGGCGTCGGCGCTGTACCAGATGGAGTGCGCGCACATCCGCGACCTCGACCTCAAGGGGCCGGCCCGGGTGCTGCGCGGCGTGGACGCCCGCGTCGACGCGCTGGTGCCGTCCGGCGGGGGCGACGCGGAGCTGGAGTCGTTCCTGGCCGAGATGCGGCTGGTCAAGGACGAGTGGGAGGTCGGCGAGCTGCAGGCGGCCGTGGACGCCACGGCGCGCGGCTTCGAGGACGTGGTGCGCGCCCTGCCGGCGGCGCTCGGCCACCCGCGCGGCGAGCGGTACCTGGAGGGCGTGTTCGGGTTGCGCTCGCGGCTGGAGGGCAACGCGGTGGGCTACGAGAGCATCGTGGCCTCCGGCGCCCACGCCTGCGTGCTCCACTGGATCCGCAACGACGGGCGGCTGCGCGACGGCGACCTGCTGCTGCTCGACGCGGGCGTCGAGACCGACACGCTGTACACGGCCGACGTCACGCGCACGCTGCCGCTGTCGGGCCGCTTCGGCACGGTCCAGCGGCAGGTGTACGACCTGGTGTACGAGGCGCAGCAGGCCGCCATCGCGGCGCTCCGGCCGGGCGCCCGCTTCCGCGACTTCCACCTGGCGGCCATGCGCGTCATCTCCGAGGGGCTGCGCGACTGGGGGCTGCTGAAGGACCCGGTGGACGCGCTCATGGAGTCCGGGCTGTACCGGCGGTACACGCTGTGCAGCAGCGGCCACATGCTGGGCCTGGACGTCCACGACTGCGCGCGGGCGCGGGCCGAGACGTACCTGGACGGGGTGCTGGAGGAGGGTCAGGTGCTGACCGTCGAGCCGGGCCTGTACCTCCAGCCGGACGACCTCACGCTGCCGGAGGAGTTCCGCGGCCTGGGCGTCCGCATCGAGGACGACCTGGTGATCACGGCGGACGGCGCCCGCCTGATGTCGGACGCTCTGCCGCGCCGGGCGGACGACGTCGAGTCCTGGATGGCGTCGCTGCTGCGCTGAGCCGGGGGCCGGTCCGCCTCACGTGGCGGGGCGGGCCCCGCCGAGGGTCTGGGCGAAGGCCGCGGTCAGGGCGTCGAGGGCCGCCGGGTAGGCGCGTTCGGCCGGGGCGCCGAAGCCGACCAGGACGCCCTGGGGGCGGCCCGCGGGGTCGTGGTGGAGTTCGGTGAGGCCGCGCAGGGCGACGCCGCGCCGGGCGCAGGCCGCCAGCAGCCCCTCCTCGGTGCAGCCGCCCGGGTCGAGGGTGACGAGGGTGTGCAGGCCGGCGGGCACCCCGTGCGCGGTGAGGCCCGGGAGCGCCGCGACGCGGTCGAGCAGGAGGTGGCGGCGCCTGCGGTAGCGCAGCCGGGCGGCCCGGATGTGCCGGTCGTAGGCGTGGCCGGTGATCAGGTCGGCCAGGACGAGCTGGCCCAGCGTCTCGGTGTACAGGTCGGCCTCCTGCTTGGCGCGCACCACCGGCGGCACGAGGTGGGGCGGCAGGACCATCCAGGCCAGGCGGAGGGCGGGGCCGAGGGTCTTGGAGGCGGTGCCGCAGTAGACGACGTGGTCCGGGGCGGTGCCCTGCAGGGCGCCGACGGGCTGGCGGTCGTAACGGTACTCGCCGTCGTAGTCGTCCTCGACGATCACCGCGCCGGTGGCCCTGGCCCAGGCGGTCAGCGCCTGGCGGCGCCGGGCGTGCAGCGGCACACCGGTCGGGTACTGGTGGGTGGGGGTGAGGAGCACCGCCCCCGTGTCGGGGCCGAGCGCGTCGATCCGGGCGCCGTGGTGGTCGACCGGCAGGGGCAGGACGGTGAGCCCGGCGCGGCGCACGGCGTCGCGGAAGAG
Source organism: Nonomuraea rhodomycinica (assembly GCF_013363995.1). Taxonomy (GTDB): domain Bacteria; phylum Actinomycetota; class Actinomycetes; order Streptosporangiales; family Streptosporangiaceae; genus Nonomuraea; species Nonomuraea rhodomycinica. The sequence continues at coordinate 1,293,807 of NZ_JABWGO010000001.1, forward strand.
GTTGTGGCCCGGGTCCTCCGCGGCGGCCGTACGGATTCCGGAAGCGGCGAGCACGCCGCTGAGCAGGCTCAGCCCCTGGTAGAAGCCGGAGACGACCACGACGCGGTCCGGGCCGGCGACCACGCCGCGGGTGCGGCCGAGGTAGCCGGCGAGCGCGGTGCGCAGCTCCACGTGGCCCTGCGGGTCGCCGGCGCCGAAGACGTCCGGCCGGGCGGCGGCGAGGACGCGGCGGGTCGCGGCGAGCCAGGCGCGGGCGGGGAAGGCGCTGACGTCGGGCAGCCCGGGACGCAGGTCATGGCGGGGCGCAGTGGGCGGGCCGGGCCGGCTCGCGGACTGCGCGACCGGCTGCGGGAGGTCGGCGACGGTGGTGCCCGATCCGGCGCGGACCGTCAGGTAGCCCTCCTCGGCGAGCTGGTCGTAGGCGGCGCTGACGGTGCCCCGGGCCAGGCCGAGCTGGTGGGCCAGGCCGCGGGTGGAGGGCAGGCGCGTGCCCGGGGACAGCCGGCCCGTCCTGACGGCGTCGCGCAGGGCGTCCTCCAGGCGCCGCCGCCGCGCGCCCTGCCCTCCCAGCTCGACGTGGAGGTCCCAACTGGCCCAATGTTCCGGCATGTGACCGGATCTTAGTGCTGGGCCAGTGTGTCGGTAGGGTCCCGTCCAGACGACGGAAGGACGACAGCCATGATCGTGGTGGCCCACCTCAGCGACACGCACATCGACGGGGAGCCGCGCAGCAGCCTGCGGACGCGGAAGGTCGCGGAGTTCCTCGACGGCCTGCCGTACGACTTCGACGCGGTCCTGGTCACCGGCGACGTCGCCGACCACGGCCGGGCCGACGAGTACGAGGAGGCGCGCAAGCTGCTCGACCTGCGCCATCCCACGTTCTTCTGCCCGGGCAACCACGACGACCGGGCGGAGTTCCGGCGCGTGCTCCTGGGCGAGGCGCCGAGCGGCGGCCCGGTCAACCAGCTCCACCGCACCCCGAGGGCCGTGTTCGCGCTGTGCGACTCGACCATCCCCGGCGAGGACGGCGGCCACCTGGCCGACGAGACCCTCGACTGGCTGGCCGCCGCGCTGGACGAGACGCCCGGCGACGTGCCGGTGTTCGTCGCCTTCCACCACCAGCCGATCGTCCTGCACCACCCGTACCTGGACGGCATCGGGCAGCGCGCCCCGGAGCGCCTCGCCGCCCTGGTGGCCGGGCGTCCCAACGTCGCCGCTGTCCTGTTCGGCCACTGCCACGCGGCGGTCGCCTCCACCCTGGGCGGCCGCCCGCTGCGCTCGGCGCCGGGGGTGGTCAACAGCCTGCGGTTGCCGTGGGAGGCGGACCTGGTGGACCTCGACGTCCCGCCGTCCCTGGCCGTCCACATCCTCGGCGACGACGGCACGTTCCAGACGACCTACCGCACGGTGCTCTGAGCAGCGCGAGGATCAGGACGGGCGGATGTTGGCGTTGAGGTGGAAGACGTTGCCGGGGTCGTAGACCGCCTTCACCGCCGCCAGCCGGGCGTACTTGTCCCGCCCGTACGCGCGGCGCACCCGGTCCGCGTCCGCCTCCACCTGGAAGTTCACGTACGACCCGGCGCCCGTGGCGTGCGGGAGCATCGCCTGCCAGGCGGCCCGCGACCACGCCCGCTCGGCCGGCAGCGCCTCGGGCGACGGCGTCAGCGCCATGAACGACAGCGTGTGGTGCGGCGCGCGCGACCCGCCGTAGGCGGTGGCGCCGTCGTTCATGTCGGAGAACGCGCCGTCGAGCCGGAACGACGGGACGAACGACATCGGCGACGTCTTGCGCGCCGCGTGCTCGTTCAGCGTGGCCGCCGCCTCGGGGCCGATCCCGGTCACGTCCAGGGCCTTCTCGTAGGCGTGGACGCCCCAGGGGGCGCTGTCGTCCAGGAGCTTCTGCAGCCGCGTGTACGGCATGGCCTCGGCGAACGCGAACAGCGGCGGCAGCGCCCGAGCCGCCCGCGCGGCGGTGGCCGCGTGCTCCTCCGCCGAGCCGAAGCCGGCGATCAGCAGGGCGTGGCCGAGCCGCCCCCGGTGCTCCGGCGGCACGAACGGCAGCGGAGGAGCCGTCAGGCCGCACGCCGTCAGCACCCCGGCGCGCCGGGGCAGCCCGGCGATCGTCTCCTCGGCCGCCGCCAGCGCCTCCGTCCCGCGCTCGATCTCCCAGAACAGCAGCGCGACGTGGACCTCCGGCCCCACCGGGTGCAGCCGGAAGGTGAAGCCCGTGACCACGCCGAAGTTGCCGCCCCCGCCCCGCAGGGCCCAGAACAGGTCGGGGTGGTCGCCGGGCGAGGCGTGGACGTACTGCCCTCCCGCCAGCACCACGTCGGCCGACATCAGGTTGTCGGCGGTGAGCCCGTGCGTGCGGGTCAGCCAGCCGAACCCGCCGCCCAGCGTCAGCCCGCCGACGCCGGTGTGGCTGACCGTGCCGCCGGGTGTCGCCAGGCCGTACGCCTGCGTGGCGGCGTCGAGGTCGGCCCAGGTGGCGCCGCCCTCGCAGACGGCGCGGCGGGTGCCGGGATCGACGCGGACGCGGCGCAGCGCGCTGAGGTCGAGCATGAGGCCGCCGGAGGTCACGGCGGAGCCGCCGAAGTTGTGGCCGCCGCCGCGTACCGAGATCTCCAGTTCCTCCTCGCGGGCGAACCTGACGGCCGCCGACACGTCGCCGGGGCCGGCGCAGCGGACGATCGCGGCGGGCCGGCGGTCGACGGCGCCGTTCCAGACGGCGCGGGCGGAGTCGTAGAGGACGTCCTGCTCCGTGATCACGCGCCCGGCGCAGCGCTCGCGCAACGCCTCCAGCTCACGCCTGATCAGCCGAACCATGGCGCACCCCCGGCCGTCCCCCGGAGCTGGGCGGACATCCCCATCCTAATTTTCCCGGGATCAGCCGGGTGCCGCCCACCGGTGAAATCCTGGTCATGCGCGCGGGACCGCCGTTCCCGCGGGGGTCGTAGGATCGCGAGGGTGACGATCGGCCCCGTGGCGATGGGGGGACGCCCCGACCAGGTGCGCGCCCCCGAGGACTGGCTCACCCCCGTCGAGAGGGAGCGGGCCGCGCGGTTCGCCTTCGAGGTCGACCGCGCCGCGTTCGTCGCCGCCCATCTCCTCGTACGGCAGTGCGCGGCCGCCGCTCTCGGCGCCCGCCCGGAGGAGCTGACGCTGGTGCAGCACTGCGACGTCCACGGCCCCGGCCACGGCCGGCCGTCGATCGAGCAGGCGCCCTCGCTCGGCGTCAGCCTCAGCCACACGCGCGGCTACGTCTGCGCGGCGGCGGGCGACGGCCGGGTCGGCGTGGACGCCGAGCGCGTGCCGGCGGGCCCGTTCGACGCGACGCTGGCGGAGATCGCGCTGACCCCCGCCGAGCGCCGGCGCGTCACCGGCAACGACGCGCTGATCCGCCTGTGGGCCCGCAAGGAGGCGCTGATCAAGCGGGGCGAGCTGGCGCTGGACCGGATGCGCGCCGCCGACGTCGACTGGACGGGGCGCCACGTGCTCGAATGGACGGCCGAGGGGGACGTCGTGGTGGCCGTCGTCACCGACGCGCCCTGCCGCCGGATGCCCCTCGTCCGATGAACGGGAGAACGTTGTCCGGGAGGCCCTCGGCGGTCACCGGGATGGCATCACTCAGCGTGCGCTAGATTGGAGATCATGAGCGCGCCCCGCTGGCTTTCCCCCGCCGAGCAGCGTGCCTGGCGCACCCAGCTGGCCCTGCACAAGCTGCTCATGCATCGGCTCGACCGTGAGCTCCAGGAACACTCACTGTCCGTGAACGACTACGAGATCCTGGTCAACCTCTCGGAGAGCCCGGGCAGACGCATGCGGATGAGCGACCTGGCCGACGCCACGATCCAGTCGCGCAGCCGCCTGTCCCACCAGATCTCCCGCATGGAGGCCAAGGGCCTGGTGTCGCGCGAGGAGTGCCGCGACGACCGGCGCGGCACGTTCGCGGTGCTGACCGACGAGGGCTGGGAGACCATCCAGCGCGTGGCGCCCCACCACGTGGCCAGCGTGCGCGAGCACTTCATCGACCGGCTCACCGACGACCAGCTCGATGCCCTGGAGCAGGCGTACCGGCCGATCGTCGAGCATTTGAAGAAACTGCGCTGACGCCGCGCCGGGGTCCGGACGGGCGCCGACACCCAACCGATACCGGCGAGCCGCGCGCGCGGATCCGGCCGCTCGCTACGATCCGCTCATGCTGAGAAAGCTGCTGCTCGTCGTTCTTGTCGCGCTCGTGTCGGCCTGTTCGTCGGGTGGCGGCGCGGAGCTCCCCGCCGGCCCCGACCTGATGAAGAAGGCGTCGCAGGCCATGAGGACGGTCAAGTCGGCCTCGTTCTCCATCAGCACCGAGGGCAAGCCGAAGGTGCCGCTGAAGCAGGCCGACGGCCGCCTCACCGCCGCCGGCGACGCCGACGGGACGATCACGCTGGAGGTGCTCGGCAGCCTCCAGGAGATCACGTTCGCGCTGGTCGGCGACACCGTGCACTTCAAGGGGCCGACCGGCGGGTTCCAGAAGCTCACCCGCAAGGAGCTGGCGCAGCTCTACGACCCGTCGCTCATCCTGAGCCCCGACAAGGGCGTCCCCCAGTTGCTCGCCAGCGCCGGCGACCCGCGCGTGGAGGCGGAGGAGGACGGCGCCTACCGGGTCGCCACGACGTTCTCCGGCCCGGTGCTCGGCACGCTGGTGCCCGGCGTGACCCAGGGCGTCAACGGCACGGTCTGGGTGGACAAGGCCACCAGCAGGCTCACCAAAGTGGTGCTGCCGCTGCAGGACGGCACGGTGACGGTCGCGTTCAGCGACTACGACGCGCCGGTCACGATCACGCCGCCGCCCTCGGCGGGATGAGCTGATGGGTCTCCTCCACAGCGGGAAGCGGCCGGCGCGGACGGCCCGCGGGGCCGCCCTGGGGGTCGGCGGCGCGGTGGTGCTGCTCGCGGCGCTCGACGCCTACGTGGTCGTGACCGTCCTCATCGACATCGCCGAGGACATCGGCATCCCGGTCAACCGCCTGGAGCGGGTCACGCCCGTGGTCACCGGGTTCCTGCTGGGGTACGTGGCCGCGATGCCGCTGCTCGGCCGGCTCTCCGACCGGTACGGCCGCAAGCCCCTCATCCACCTCTGCCTGGCGGCGTTCGCGATCGGCTCGGTGCTGACGGCGCTGGCGGCCGGCGAGGTCATGGTGGTCGCCGGGCGGACCGTCCAGGGCGTGGCGGGCGGGGCACTGCTGCCGATCACGATGGCGCTCATCGGCGACCTGTGGGAGGAGCGGGAGCGGGCCACCGCGCTGGGCGCCGTGGGCGCGGCTCAGGAACTGGGCAGCGCCCTGGGCCCCCTGTACGGCGGGGCGCTGGCGAAGATCTCCCGGACGTCGTTCCTCGGGGTGGAGCTGGGCGGCTGGCACGCCATCTTCTGGATCAACGTCCCGCTCGCCGTCCTGGCCGCCGTCGCCGTCCAGCTCGCCGTCCCCTCACCCCGCCGCCTCCCGCAGGACGTCACGGCGGGTCCGGAAGCCGGTCCAGGGGCCGCTTCGGCCCGGGCGCGGATCGACGGGAAGGGCGGGGCGCTGCTGGCGCTCGCCCTCGCCCTGCTGGTGACCGGCCTGTACAACCCGGACCCCGCCAAGGCCGTGCTGCCGCCCTGGGGGCTGCCGCTCATCGGGGTCGGCCTGCTCACGGGCGCGGTGTTCGTCTGGTGGGAGATCCGCTCCCCCGTACGCCTGCTCGACCTGTCCGGCACCCGCAAGGGCCCGCTGCTGGCCACGCTGGGCGTCAGCTTCCTGACCGGCGCGGCGCTGCTGGTGACCATGGTGTTCGTCCAGTTCGCCGCGCAGACGCTGCTGGAGATGGAGGCGCTGGACGCGGCCTGGCAGGTGCTGGGCCGGTTCCTGGTCGCGCTGCCCGTGGGCGCCCTCGCGGGCGGGCTGCTGGCGCGCCGGCTGGGCGACCGGATCGTCGCCGTGGCCGGGCTGCTGGTGGCCACGGCCGGCTACGCGCTGATGAGCCGCTGGCCCCTCGACCTGGCCGCCGCCCGGACGCAGATGGACGTCGACCTGGTGGTCGCCGGGCTCGGGCTGGGCCTGGTCATCGCCCCGGTGTCGGCCGCCGTGCTGCGCGTGACGCCGGCCGTCCAGCACGGCGTGGCCTCGGCCGCCGTGGTGGTGGCCCGGATGATGGGCATGCTGATCGGCATCGCGGGCGTGTCGGCCTGGGGGTTCTACCGGTTCCAGTCGCTGACGGCGCACCTGGACACGCCGCTGCCGTTCGGCGTCGACCCGGCGGTGTACGCCCGCAGGATGGCGGACTACCTGGCCCGGATCGACGCCGCGCTGCACCTGGAGTACACCGAGATGTTCCTGGTGACGGCGGTGCTGTGCCTGCTCGGCGCCGCGGCCGCCCTCTTCCTGCCCCGACGCGGCGCCTGAGCGGGCGGCACGTCGGGGCGAGAGGCGGCGGCCGGGCGGCGGGTCAGGGCGACAGGCGGTGCAGGTCGCGCGGGAACAGCGCCGCCTGCCGGATGTTGGACGCGCCCGTCAGACGGGCCGTCCAGCGTTCGAGCCCGATCGCGAACCCGCCGTGCGGCGGCATCCCGTGCTCGAACGCCTTCAGGTACCCCTCGTACGGCTCCACCGGCTCGCCCCGGGCGGCCAGCGCGTCCAGGTAGTCCTGGTACCGGTGCAGCCGCTGCCCGCCCGTCACCAGTTCCAGCCCCCGGAACAGCAGGTCGAAGCCGTTGGAGTGGCCGGGCCGCGCCGGGTCGGGATGCGTGTAGAAGGGCCGCTTGGCCATCGGGTAGCCGGTGACGAACAGGAACTCCGAGCCGTGCTCGCGCAGCGCCCACCGCGACAGCCACCGCTCCTGCGCCGGCGACAGGTCCGGCTCGCCGTCCTCGCCGCTGAGGCGCTTGGCCTCGGTGAAGTGGACGGCCGGGATCTCGGCCGGCACCTCGGGCAGGGCGACGTCCAGGGCCTCGACGGCGCGGGCCGCGCGCAGCCGTACCGCCTCCAGCATGCCCGCCAGGGCCTCGCGCAGGACGGCCATCACGTCGCGGTGGTCGCGGACGAACCCCAGCTCGGCGTCCAGGCTCGTGTACTGCGCGAGATGGCGGGCGGTGTCGTGCGGCTCTGCCCGGAACACCGGCCCGACCTCGTAGACCCGCTCGAACACGCCCACCATCGCCTGCTTGAAGAACTGCGGCGACTGGGCGAGGTAGGCGGGGCGGCCGAAGTAGTCGACGGAGAAGACGTCCGCCCCGGACTCGGTGGCCGAGGCGACCAGCTTCGGCGTGTGGATCTCGGTGAAGCCGAGCCGGTCGAGCGCCGCCCGGAACCCGGCCACGCTCGCCGCGGAGATCTCCAGCGGCGCGCGCAGCAGCGGGTGCCGCAGGGCGACGGGCGCGTGGTCGAGGACGACCGGCAGCTCGGCCGGGACGACGGGCCGGTAGAGGCCGAACGGCGGCGCCTGGGCGGGCTCCGCCAGGACCTCGATGCGGGGGCCGGTGAGCTCGGCTCCGCCGGGCGCCTGCGTGCCGGACCGGACCAGCCCGGTGACCCGCACGACGCTCTCCTCGGCCGGGAGCGCCGTCCCGGGCGGGACGACGACCTGGGACACGCCGCGACGGTCGCGGACGAGGAGGAAGGACACGGACTTCAGCCGCCGGCGGCGATGGACCCATCCGGCGATCGTCACTCGCTGGCCGGCGTGCTCCTTGAGCTCCGCCGACAGGACACGAGAGATCATCACAACTCCTTGGAGGATGTGCGTGATCCCTTGGGAGTGCGGGGGAGAAGGGAGCTCCCGGTGCCACCGCACTTTCGCCGCCCGCGACGGGACGGCCTCGGCGACCCTGTGACGGGGGTCAGGCCGGCGGGGCATTTCCTCCCCGCACTCGGGAGTGTCTTCACCGGGAGGCGTGGGACCGCCTTCACAGCTGCCGGCGGCTCTCTCGGCCCGCGCGGGTCTCCCGGCTACTCGTCTCCGTCGACGTGTTAGCCGTGGATGTTAGCGTCCGGACGGGGGGCGGGGCAACGCGATAAGGACGCGGCCACGCCCCCGGACCGGCTACCTGCGCTGCTGGGAGGAGGAGGAAGCGCCGCCCTTGCGCTTCTCGCGGATCTTCATGGTCACCTCGATCGGCGACCCGGCGAAGCCGAACTCCTCGCGGATGCGCCGCTCGATGAAGCGCCGGTACGTCTCCTCCAGCCACCCCGAGGTGAACAGCACGAACTTCGGCGGCTCCACCGACGCCTGGGTGGCGAACAGGATCTTCGGCTGCTTGCCGCCCCGCACCGGCGGCGGCGTCTGCTGCACCAGCTCGGTCAGGAACGCGTTGAGCCTGGCCGTGGGCACCCGCGTGGACCATGACTCCAGCGCCTTCTCCAGCGCCGGGACGAGCCGGTCCACGTGGCGGCCGGTGCGGGCGGAGATGTTGACCCGCAGCGCCCACGGGGTGCGCACGAGCTGCCGGTCGATCTCCTTCTCCAGGTAGTAGCGGCGGTCCTCGTCGACGAGGTCCCACTTGTTGAACGCCACGACCATGGCCCGGCCGGACTCGATCACCAGGCCGATGATCCGCAGGTCCTGCTCGGTGAGCGGCTCGCTGGCGTCGATGAGCACGACCGCCACCTCCGAGCGCTCCAGCGCGGAGCGGGTGCGCATGGCCGCGTAGAAGTCGGCGCCCTGCAGCTCGCGGTCGCGCCGCCGGATGCCGGCGGTGTCGACGAAGCGCCAGGTGCGCCCGCCCAGCTCGATCAGCTCGTCCACCGGGTCGCGGGTCGTGCCGGCCATCGGGTCGACCAGCACCCGCTCCTCACCGGCGAGCTTGTTCAGCAGCGACGACTTGCCGACGTTGGGCTTGCCGAGCAGCGCCACCCGGGCCGGGCCGCGCTCGACGGCGAAGGTCTCGCGCGGCGTCTCGGGCAGCGCGTCGAGCACGACGTCGAGCAGGTCGCCGCTGGAACGGCCGTGCAGGGCCGAGACGGGGTACGGCTCGCCCAGGCCGAGCGACCACAGCGCGGCGGCCTCCAGCTCGACCAGCTGGTTGTCGACCTTGTTGGCGGCCAGGATGACCGGCTTGCCGGCCTGGCGCAGCACCGAGCCGACGATCTCGTCGGCGTCGGTCGCGCCCACGGTCGCGTCGACCACGAACACGATGACGTCGGCCAGCTCGACCGCGACCTGCGCCTGCTCGGCGATGCGCAGCCCCATGCCGGTGGCGTCGGGGTCCCAGCCGCCGGTGTCGACGACCGTGAAGCGCCGGCCACGCCAGTTGGCCTCGTAGGTCACCCGGTCGCGGGTGACGCCGGGCACGTCCTCGACGACCGCCTCACGGCGGCCGATGATGCGGTTGACCAGCGTGGACTTGCCCACGTTGGGGCGGCCGACGATGGCGACGACGGGCAGCGGGCCGCTGTCGCCGTGGTCTTCGGACAATGCGAGGTCGTCGAGGTCAGCCTCGACCCAGTCCCCCGTAGACACGTTGTTTCATCCTTAGTGAGTCCCGCACCTGTTCAGGCGCGCTCGTAGTGGTGGCCGCCGGGGCCGCTCCGCGCCGCGGAACCGCCCCGCTCCTCGACCAGTCTCAGCACCTCCGCGATGACCTGCTCCAGGTCGAGCGCGGTGGTGTCGAGCTCGATGGCGCCATCCGCCAGCGAGAGAGGATCGGTCTTGCGCGTCGAGTCGAGCTTGTCGCGCCGGGCCAGCTCGGCCTGCTGGGCCTCCACCGTGGTGGCCTCGGCCCCGCCGCCGGACAGCTCCGCGTGGCGGCGCTGCGCGCGGGCCTCGGCGCTGGCCGTCAGGTAGATCTTGAGCGTGGCGTCGGGCGCGACGACCGTGCCGATGTCACGTCCTTCGACCACGATGCCGCCGTCGCCGATGATCTGCCGCTGCAGGGCCACGAGCCGGGCCCGCACCTCGGGCACGGCCGCGACCTGCGAGACGGCCCCGGTGACCCGGGCGCCCCGGATGGGGCCCGCCACGTCGACGCCGTCGACGTGGATGGACGGGGCGTCGGGATCGGTGCCGGAGACGATCTCGGGCTCGACGGCCCGCGCCGCGACCGCGTCGGTGTCGGCGGGGTCGACGCCCTGCTCCAGCACCCACCAGGTCATCGCCCTGTACATGGCGCCGGTGTCGAGGTAGCGCAGCCCGAGGGCCTTGGCGACCCCGCGCGACGCGCTCGACTTGCCCGACCCCGAAGGGCCGTCCATGGCGACGACCAGACCGGCCACGGCCTCTCCTTCTCCACGCTGTCCCGCCCCGGACGGCCCCTGCGGCCCGCGGCGCTCCATGCTGTTCACTCGACCTGAAGAGGCTACCGCCTCACGCCCCTTCCGGCGTCCGCGCGCGCCTCCGCCCCGGCCCTCCGCCCCAGCTCAGGGGACGACTAAGGGCGGGCATTTCGGAAAGGGACCGTACATGGATGAACGGGTGACGGTGGTGGTCGCCACCAGGGATCGGCGGCGCGCGCTGGCCGGGTCCCTCCCCCACCACCCGCGCCCCGTCATCCTCGTCGACAACGGCTCCACCGACGGAAGCCCCGGCTTCGTGCGCCGCCACTTCCCGGACGTCACGGTCGTCGAGGCCGGGCGCAACCTGGGCGCCCCCGCGCGCAACGTGGGCGTGCGCATGGCGGGCACCCCGTACGTGGCCTTCGCCGACGACGACTCCTGGTGGGCGCCGGGCGCGCTGGCCCGCGCCGCCGACGTGCTGGACGCGTACCCGCGCCTGGCCGTGCTGGCGGCCCGCGTCCTGGTCGGCCCGGAGCGGCGCCTGGACCCGGTGTGCGAGGAGATGGCCCGCTCGCCGCTCGGCCGTGAGCCGGACCTGCCCGGCCCGAGCGTGCTCGGCTTCCTGGCGTGCGGGGCCGTGGTGCGCGCGGACGCCTTCCTGGAGGCCGGCGGGTTCGACGACGTGATCTTCTTCTTCGGCGAGGAGGAACGCCTGGCCGTGGACCTGGCCGCCAAGGGCTGGGGGCTCGCCTACGTGGACGACGTCGTCGCGCACCACCACCCGTCGCCGTCCCGGGACCCGCGCGGGCGCAAGGAGCTGGCCACGCGCAACTCCGTGCTCACGGCCGTGCTGCGCCGCCCGTGGAGCGTCGTGGCGCGCCGCTCGCTGGCCGCCCTGCGGCAGGGCCCGAACGGCTGGCGGGGGCTGCGCACGGCCGTCCCGAGGCTGCGGCCGGCGCTGGCGCAGCGGCGCGGGCTGCCCCCGGCGGTCGAACGGGCGCGCCGCCTGCTGGAGGACGGCCGGTGACCCCGGACCCCCAGGGCGACCCGCGGGTCGGCGCCGTCGTCATCACGTGGAACCGGCGCGAGGAGGCCCTGCGCTCCGTGGGCCGGCTGCTCGCGCTGCCGGAACGGCCGCGGGTGGTGGTCGTCGACAACGGCTCCGACGACGGCACCGCCGAGGCGGTCCGCGCCACCTACCCGGAGGCCGACGTGGTGGCGCTGCGCGAGAACCTGGGCGCGGTCGGCCGCAACGTCGGCGTCAAGCGGCTGGACACCCCGTACGTGGCCTTCGCCGACGACGACACCTGGTGGGAGCCCGGTTCGCTGGCCCGCGCCGCCGACGTGCTCGACGCGCATCCGTACCTGGCCGTCGTCACGGCCCGCATCCTCGCCGAACCCGGCGCGCGGGAGGACCCGATCGTGCCCGAGCTGCGCGACTCCCCCGTGCGCGGGCCGTCCTGGCTGCCGGGACCGGCGCTGGGCAGCTTCCTGGCGGGCGCGTCCGTGCTGCGCCGCGACGCGTTCCTGCGGTGCGGCGGGTTCTCGCGGCGGCTGTGGCTGGGCGGCGAGGAGGAACTGCTGGCCGTCGACCTGGCCACGGCCGGGTGGGAGCTGTGTTACCTGGAGGAGCTGACCGTCCACCACGAGGCGTCCCGCAACCGCGACTCCCACGCCCGCCGGCGGGTGGGGCTGCGCAACACGCTGTGGTTCACGTGGCTGCGCCGCCCGGTGGGCGCGGCGCTGCGCCGCACGCTGCGGCTGGCGCGGACCGTGCCGCGCGACCGCGTCTCGGCGCTGGCGGCCCTGGACGCGCTGCGCGGCCTGCCGTGGGTGCTCGCCGAGCGGCGCAGGGTGCCGGCGCGGGTGGAGGCCCGGCTGGCCAGCCTGGAGGAGTCGCAGGCCACCTCACGCGCCCGCCGCTACGTCTCCTGACCCGCCCGTTCCGGGCGGGTACGGCATGCGGCCCCGCGTCACGGCGTACGGGCGGCGGGTCAGGGGACCTGCCAGCCGCGCTCGTGCAGGGCCCTGGTGAGGACGGGGGCCGCGTCCGGCTGCACCGACACCTCGGCGATGCCCAGCGGCAGGCCCGGCGCGTGCTCCAGCCGCACGTCCTCGACGTTGACCCCGACCTCGTCGCACACCTGGAACAGCTTGGCGAGCTGGCCGGGGCGGTCGCCGATGACCACCTGGACCACCACGTAGGAGGAGGCGGGGCCGCCGTGCTTGCCCGGGATGCGCCCGTGGCCCGCGACGCCCCGCTTGAGGAGCTGGGTGATGTCGGTCGAGGCGGTGCCGTCGCCCCCGGCCAGCGCGCGCAGCGCGGAGGCGGCCTCGGCCAGGTCGCGCGAGACGGCCTCCAGCACCTCGGCGACGGGCGCCGCGTTGCCGGACAGGATGCCGAGCCACAGGCCCGGGTCGCCGCCCGCGATCCGGGTGACGTCGCGCACGCCCTGTCCCGCCAGCCCGAGCGCGACCTCGGAGGCGTCGGCCAGGCGCGCGGCCACGGCGGAGGCGGTCACGTGGGGCGCGTGGGAGACCACGGCGACGGCCCGGTCGTGGTCGCCGGCGTCCACCTCGACGGGGTTGGCGCCGCACAGCTCCACCAGGCGCAGCACCGCCGCCCTGGCCTCCGGGGAGCTCTCGGGCGTGGGGCACAGCGCCCACGGCCGGCCCAGGAACAGGTCGGCCCGCGCCGCCCCGGGGCCGGACTTCTCCCGCCCGGCCAGCGGGTGCGAGGCGACGTACGCACCCAGGTCGCAGCCCAGGCGGCGGGCCTCGTCGATGGGCAGGGCCTTGACGCTGGCCACGTCGGTGTAGTGGGCGGCGGCGCCGGCCCGCTGGAGGGCGAGCAGCTCGGTGGCGACGTGCGCGGGCGGCACCGCGATCACCGCGAGGTCCGCCCGCTCGCCGCCGGCCGGGGCGGCGTCAGGACCGGCGTCCCCGGCGGAGCCGGCGGACCCGGCGGAGCCGGCGGGCTGCGCGTTCGCGCCGTCCGCGCCGGCGGAGGGGGCGGCGCGCCACTCCTCACCGGCGCCCAGCTCGCGGGCCAGGCGCATCGCGCCCTGGTCGCGGTCGGCGAGCAGCACGCGCACCCCCTGCCCGCGCAGCGCCAGCGCCACGGAGGTGCCGATGAGACCGGTGCCGACGACGAGCACGGTGCGCAGTTCGGAGGCCATGTCGATGTCCTGGTGAAGGTCTGGTGGTGCGGGCCGGTGGAAGGGCGCCGCTACTGGGCGATGTCCTGGCGCAGGGCCACGGCGCCGCGCAGGTAGACGTGCTGGATCTCCGAGCGCGGCTTGTCGGTCTCGACGTGCGCCATGAGCCGCACCACGCGCGGCAGCGCGCCCGGCACGTCGATCTCGGTGCAGCAGATGAGCGGCACCTCGTGGAAGCCCAGCTTACGCGCCGCCAGCGCCGGGAACTCCGACGTCAGGTCGGGTGTGGCGGTGAACAGCACGCTGATCACGTCGTCGGTGGTGAGCTGGTTGCGCTCCATCAGCGTGGCGACGAGCTCGGTCGTGCCCTCGATGATGGCGTCACGGTCGTCGGAGTCCACCTGGATCGCGCCGCGGATCGCCCGCACCATGGTGATCTGTCCCCTCTGGATAAGCGGTGGAGCCCGTGCGGACCTCCGCACGGGCTCCTGCGTTCTGATCAGATTACAGCTTCACGGCGGCGTAGAGGTCGCCGACCTCCTTCAGCGTGAGCGCGCGGACGGTGCCGGGCTTGGTCCGGCCGAGCTTGACCGGCCCGAACTCGATCCTGGCCAGGTCGATGACCCGGTGGCCGGCCTCCTCCAGCAGGCGCCGCACCACGTGCTTGCGGCCCTCGTGCAGCACGACCTCGACCAACGCCTGCTGGCCGTGCTCCTGAACGATCGTGAAGCTGTCCACCTTGACCAGGCCGTCCTCCAGCTCGACGCCCTGCTTGAGCCGGCGGCCGAGGTCGCGCGGGATGGGACCCGGCACCTTGGCCCAGTACTTCTTCTGCACGCCGTAGCTGGGGTGGGTCAGCCGGTTGGCCAGCTCGCCGTCGTTGGTGAGCAGCAGCAGGCCCTCGGTCTCGGTGTCGAGCCGGCCCACGTGGAACAGGCGCGGGGCCAGCTCCTCGACGTAGTCGGCCAGGCACGGGCGGCCCTGCGGGTCGCTCATGGTGGACACGACGCCGATGGGCTTGTTCAGGGCGTAGTAGACGAGGTCGGGAGCGGTCGGGATGCGCTTGCCGTCGACGTGGATGATCTGCGTCGCGGGATCGACCTTGGCGCCGAACCTGCGCACGACCTGGCCGTTCACGGTGACGCGGCCGTCGCCGATCATCTCCTCGCAGGCGCGGCGGCTGGCCACGCCCGCCTGGGCGAGGACCTTCTGCAGGCGCACGCCGCCGGGGACCTCGGTGGTGTCGCGCTCGTCGGTGTAGCCCTCGGGGTAGAGGTCGGGGTCGCGCAGGGGCTGGCGGGAGGTCTTGAACCGGTCGCGGGGCGCCTCGCCGCCGCGGCCCGCCGTCTGCGCGCCGCCGCCCGGGCCCCGGTCCGCGCTCCACCGGCCCCGGCCGGCGCCGGAGGACCCTCCGTACGCGCCCTGGCCGCCGTAGCCGTCCCGCCGCGGGCCGCCCGCGGACGAGGAGCGGCCTCCGGAGGGGCGGCCGATGGTCTGGACGCCGTCGCGGCGGGAGCCACGCGGCTCCTCGCGGCGGCCGTAGCGGGCGCGGGAAGCGCCGGGGGCCTCCTCACGCCGGCCGCTCCGGTCGGCGCGGAACGAGGGACGGGCGCCGGGCCGCGACTCGGCGCCGAAGCCGCCGTCACGCCGGTCGGAGCGCGAAGCGCCGCCGCGGTCGTCACGACGGTCGGAACGGAAACCGCCGTCACGGTCGTCACGGCGGTCGGAACGGAAACCGCCGTCGCGGTCGTCGCGGCGCTCGGGACGGTAGCCGCCGTCACGACGGTCGGAGCGGAAGCCGGAGCGGGAAGCACCGTCGCGCTCGTCACGCCGGTCGGAACGGTAGCCGCCACGGTCGTCGCGGCCGGCGGAGCGGTAGGACGGGCGCTCGTCACGACGGTCGTCACGACGGTCGTCACGGCGGTCGTCACGGCGGTCCGTGCGATCGTCGCGCCGGTAGGCGCCGCGGGCGTCGGAGCGGTCCGAACGGTAGCCGCCGCGGTCCTCGGACCGGTCCGGACGGTAGCCGCCGCGGTCGTCACGCCGGTCGTCACGCCTGTCGGAACGGGAGTCGCCCCGGCCGTCGCGCGGGCCGGAGCCGAAGCCGCGACGCTCGGAGCGGAAACCGTCGCGGTCGTCGCGCCGCTCGGAGCGGAAGCCGCCGTCACGGCCCTCCGAGCGGAAGCCGCCCTCGCGGCCCTCGGAGCGGAAGCCGCCGCGTTCGCCGCCGGAGCGGTCACGGGAGGGGGAGTCGCCGTACCGGGCGCGGGCGCCGCCGCGATCGGCACGGAGGGAGTCGCGGCCGGAACCGCCGCGGCTGTCGTCGGAACGGAAGGCGGGACGCCCGCCGCGGCCACTGAAGCCGCCGGTACGTCCTCGACCGCGTCCATCACCGGACGGGGTGCTGCGCCTGTTGATCACTTTGTCGTCTCCTCGAGATTCTCCACGTCGTCCGGGAGGAACGGAGCCAGCTCGGGGAGCTCGCTGAGGTCCTTCAGTCCCAGACGTTCAAGGAAGTATGAGCTTGTCCGGTAGAGCACTGCCTGGCTCTCCGGGTCGGTGCCGGCCTCCTCGACCAGCCCCCGCGCGACGAGCGTCCGCATGACGCCGTCGCTGTTCACGCCGCGGACCGCGGCGACGCGGGCGCGGCTCACCGGTTGCCGGTAGGCCACGACCGCGAGTGTCTCCAGCGCGGCCTGGGTGAGCCGCGTCTGCTGGCCGTCGCGGACGAACCGCTCGACCAGGGGTGCGCAGTCGGCGCGCGTGTAGTAACGCCAGCCGCCCGCGACCTGTCTCAGATCGAAACCCCGCCGGGCTTCGGTGTATTCCGCCGCCAGCGATCTGAGGGCGGCGGTCACCTCGTGGGTGGGGCGTTCGAGCACCTGCGCCAGCGTCACCTCGGGGACGGGGACGTCCACGACCATGAGGATCGCTTCGAGCGCCGCGTGCAGGTCGGGTGCGGGCGCCGCCTCGTCCTCCGGCTCGGCCAGGGACTCCTCCGGCGTGTCCGCCACGCCGCTGAACGGCTCGGGTCCGGGCGCCGGCTGAGGTACGGGAGCCGGCTCGGACTCGGGCCTCGGCTCGGCTTCCGACACCGGCTCGGCTTCGGACACCGGCTCGGTGGCGGGGCCCGAGAGGGGCTCGCCGGACGAGGAGGGCTCGGCGGGCTCGGACGGTTCGTACAGCTCGGACGGCTCGGGGGCCTCGCGGGTGGCCGACCGTACCTCGGGGACAACCGGCTGAACCTCGGGGGTGGCCGGCCGGGTGTCGGCGGCGGCGGCCAGCGCGCCCGGCAGGGTCATCCAGGCCGGCAGCGTCGCCTCCGGCGACCTGCGGGGCTGTGGCGGCGCGTCCCCGGCGTGCTCCCCCGCCGATGCGCCGAAGTGGTCCCCCGCCGGCCCGCCGGGGTGGTCACCCGGGTGGTCGTCCGCGTGCTCGCCGGGGCGGTCGTCACTCATCAGCAGCCTTCTCCGCCTTCTCCGCGCTGAGCGCGCTCTCCTCGTAGTCGTCGCCCACCGCGACGTCGCCCTCGTCGCTGCCCGTCCAGGTGACGTGCAGGTCACCCAGCGGCTCGACCTGCTCGAAGCTCACCGCCGCCTCGCGGAACAGCTCCAGGACGGCGAGGAAGCGGGCGATGACCTCGAAGGTGCCGTCACAGTCGGCGACCAGGGCCCGGAAGGTGGCCCGGCGCATGCGCCTGAGGCGCTGGACCAGGATAGCGGCTTGCTCGCGGACGCTGGCCAGCGGTTGGTAGATGTGGCCGACGGCGACCGTGGGCGGCGCCTTCGGAGTGAACGCCCTGGCGGCGATCCTGGCGAGCTGTTCGGGGCCGATGCCGAGGATCAGCTCCGGCAGCAGGTCGGCGAAGCGCGGCTCCATCGGCACGGCGCGGGGGTGGCGCAGCGCCTCGTCGGCCATGCGGGCCGCGAAGACCTTCGCGACCTCCTTGTACGCCTTGTACTGCAGCAGCCGGGCGAACAGCAGGTCGCGGGCCTCCAGCAGCGCGAGGTCCTCCTCGTCCTCGACCTCGCCGCTGGGCAGCAGCCGGGCCGCCTTGAGGTCGAGCAGGGTGGCCGCGACCAGCAGGAAGTGGCTGGTCTGGTCGAGGTCCCACTCGGGGCCGCGCGAGCGGATGTAGGAGATGAACTCGTCGGTGACCTTGGACAGGGACACCTCGGTGATGTCGAGCTTGTGCTTGGCGATCAGCCCGAGCAGCAGGTCGAACGGTCCCTCGAAGACGTCGAGGTGGACCTGGAACCCGGACTTGCCCGCCTGCTCCTCGTCCTGGACGGCGCTCCCCCGCTCTGACGTCACCTGGCCATTGTGGCAGGCGCCGGCCAGCGCGAGAGCACTTCGCGGGCCAGCTCACGGTAGGCGCTGGCGCCGAGGGAGGACGGGTCGAAGGTGGTGATCGGCTCACCGGCGACCGTCGCGTCGGGGAAGCGGACGGTGCGGTTGATCACGGTGTGGAACACCTTGTCGCCGAACGCCTCGACGACGCGGGCCAGCACCTCGCGGCCGTGCAGGGTGCGGGCGTCATACATGGTCGCCAGCAGGCCCTCGATCTCCAGCTCGTCGTTGAGGCGCTCCTGGACCTTGGAGATGGTGTCCATGAGCAGGGCGACGCCGCGCAGCGCGAAGAACTCGCACTCCAGCGGCACCATGACGCCGTGGGCGCAGGTGAGCGCGTTGATGGTGAGCAGGCCGAGCGACGGCTGGCAGTCGATGAGGCAGACGTCGTAGTGCGGCAGCAGCGGCTTGAGCACGCGGCCGAGCACCTGCTCGCGGGCGACCTCGGTGACGAGCTGGACCTCGGCGGCCGACAGGTCGATGTTGCTGGGCAGCAGGTCGAGGCCCTCGACGCCGGTCTCCAGCAGCACGTCCTCGGCGGTGACGTTGCGCTCCATCAGCAGGTTGTAGACCGTGAGGTCGAGCTGGAGCGGGTTGATGCCGAGCCCGACGGACAGGGCGCCCTGCGGGTCGAAGTCGACGAGCAGGACCTTGAGGCCGTACTCGACGAGCGCGGCGCCCAGGTTGATGGTGGTCGTGGTCTTGCCGACCCCGCCCTTCTGGTTGACCATCGCGACGACCCGGGCCGGCCCGTGCACCTCCGGCGGCACGGGTTCCGGGAACACCGGCCGGGGGCGCCGGGTGGGGCCCAGGTTCACGCCGGTGGAGGGCGTGTCGGTCTTCGTGTCACCCCAGGGGTTGTCGGGGGTCCCCGGGGTCGAACCGTTGGTCGTCACAGTCACCAGCTCGAACCTCCCTGACGATCCCGAACCGGACCGTCCGGACGGACACTATGGCGTCATCACTAAACGCGGCAAGGCGGCACGCCGAACCGTGGCACGCCGCAAAAGACTATAGATCACTGCCGGGCGCGGGGGTGCGCGGCGGCGTACACCTCGCGGAGCTTGTCGACCGTGACCAGGGTGTAGACCTGGGTGGTCGTCACCGAGGCGTGGCCGAGCAGCTCCTGCACCACCCTAACGTCGGCGCCGCCGTCGATGAGGTGGGTTGCGAAGGAATGGCGGAGAACGTGCGGGGAGATCCCGCGGAGTCCGGCTCGTTCGGCGGCGGCCTGCAGCACCTCCCAGGCGCCCTGGCGGGTCAGGCGCCCGCCGCGCGCGTTGAGGAACACCGCGGGCGTGCCCCGGCCGTGGGCGAGCAGGCCGGGCCGGGCCCGGACGAGGTAGGCGTCGAGCGCCGAACGGGCGTAGCGGCCGAGCGGGACGATCCTGGTGCGGCCGCCCTTGCCGCGCAGCCGCACCTGGTCCTCCTCCAGGTCGTCGACGGCCAGGCCGACGGCCTCCGAGATGCGCGCGCCCGTGCCGTACAGGACCTCCAGCAGGGCGCGGTTGCGGAGGGTCAGCGGCGCGCCGTCGGGGCCGGAGGCGGCGATGAGCCGTTCGACCTCGTCGACGGCGATCGGCTTGGGCAGCTTGCGCAGCTGGCGCGGCGGGCGCACCTGGTGGGCGGGGTCGTGCGCGGTGACGCCCTCGCGCAGCGCGAAGCGGTGCAGCCCGCGCACGGCGGACACCGCCCGCGCGGCCGAGCTGGCCACGAGGGCGGGGTGCTCGCCGTCGCCCTCGCGCAGCGCGGCGAGGAAGCCGAGGACGTCGTCCTCGCCGACCTCGCCGAGCGTGGCGCGCCCGCGCGAGCGCAGGTGCTGGACGTAACGGCTCAGGTCACGACGGTAGGAGGCCAGCGTGTTGGCAGCCAGACCCCGCTCCACCGCCAGATGGGCGAGGTAGCTGGAGAGCACCGCCTCCACGACTCGGGTCCTTCCGTCACGCCTCTGGGGCGTCGGCGGGGCGCAAACCGGTGAAGCCCTCGGCCGATGCCGCGTACGCGGCGAGGATACCGGCGACGGCCGGGGAATTGTGGATCATTCCCGTGAGCGCGTGCTGGACGGCCTCGGCCAGCGGCACCCACTCGACCGCCATGCCGATCTCCTCGTGCTGCGGGACGAAGCCGTTCTCCTCCTCGGGGATCGGCGTCAGGCCGCGGGCGAGGAAGACCCGGATGCGCTCGTCCGTCATGCCGGGCGAGACGAGCAGGTCGACCAGCGTGTGCCAGGTCGCGGCACGGTGGCCGGCCTCCTCCGCCAGCTCCCGCGCGGCCGTCTCGGCCAGCGGCTCGCCCTCCACGTCGCGCAGGCCGGCGGGCAGCTCCCACAGCAGCCGGCGCACGGCGTGGCGGTACTGGCGGATCATCAGCACGCGGTCGTCCTCGTCGAGGGCGACCACCGCGACCGAGCCGACGTGCCGGGCGTAGTCGCGGTCGGCCACCGTGTCGCCGGGCATCCGGACGGTGTCGGTGACGACCTGGAACACCCGGCCCTTGAAACGCTCGACGGAGGCGACGACCTCCCACGCCTCGGGCGTGTCCTGCACCTTCACTTGGCGACCTTGGAGGTCACGCGGCTGTCGGCGTAGACGAGGGCGGCGCCGATCAGGCCCTTGAACATCGGGTTGGCGCGCGTCGGCCGCGAGCGGAACTCGGGGTGGGCCTGGGTGCCGATGAAGAACGGGTGGACGTCGGCGGGCAGCTCGGTGTACTCGACCAGGCGGCCGTCGGGCGACAGCCCGGAGAAGACCAGCCCGACCTTCTCCAGCCGCTCGCGGTAGGCGTTGTTGACCTCGTAGCGGTGGCGGTGGCGCTCGTCGGCCTTGGCCTTGCCGCCGTAGAGCTGACGGGCCAGCGTGCCCTCGCCGAGCTTGGCGGTGTAGCTGCCGAGCCGCATGGTGCCGCCCATGTCGCGCTCGCCGGCGACGACGTCCTCCTGGTCGGCCATCGTGGAGATGACCGGGTGCTTGGTCTCGGGGTCGAACTCGGCGGAGTTGGCCTCGGCGATGCCGGCGAGGTGGCGCGCGGCCTCGATGACCATGCCCTGCATGCCGAGGCAGATGCCGAGCAGCGGGACCTTGTTCTCGCGGGCGTGGCGGATGGCGCCGATCTTGCCCTCGATGCCGCGCACGCCGAACCCGCCGGGGATCAGCACGCCGTCGACGCCGTCGAGCTCGCGCGCGGCGCCGTCGGGCGTCTCGCAGTCGTCGCTCTTGACCCAGCGGATGTTGACGCGGGCGTCGTTGGCGAAGCCGCCGGCGCGCAGCGCCTCGGTGACCGACAGGTAGGCGTCGGGCAGGTCGATGTACTTGCCGACCAGCGCGATCGTGACCTCCTTGGCGGGGCGGTGGACGCGCCGCAGGAGCTGGTCCCACTCCTTCCAGTCCACGTCGCGGAACGGCAGGCCGAGCCGGCGCACCACGTACGCGTCGAGGCCCTCGGTGTGCAGCACCTTCGGGATGTCGTAGATGGAGGCGGCGTCGACGGCGGAGACGACGGCGTCCTCGTCCACGTCGCACATCAGGCTGATCTTGCGCTTGATCGCCGTCTGCACGGGACGGTCGGAGCGCAGCACGATCGCGTCGGGCTGGATGCCGATGCTGCGCAGCGCGGCGACGCTGTGCTGCGTGGGCTTGGTCTTGAGCTCGCCGGAGGGGCCGATGTAGGGCAGCAGCGACACGTGCAGGAAGAACACGTTGTCGCGGCCGACCTCGTGCCGGATCTGGCGCACCGCCTCCAGGAACGGCAGCGACTCGATGTCGCCGACCGTGCCGCCCACCTCGGTGATGACCACGTCGACGTCCGGACCGGCCATGCCCCGGATGCGGTCCTTGATCTCGTTGGTGATGTGCGGGATGACCTGGACGGTGTCGCCGAGGTACTCGCCGCGCCGCTCCTTGGCGATGACGTTGGAGTAGACCTGGCCGGTGGTCACGTTGGCCGAGCCGTGCAGGTCGGTGTCGAGGAACCGCTCGTAGTGGCCGACGTCGAGGTCGGTCTCGGCGCCGTCGTCGGTGACGAACACCTCACCGTGCTGGAACGGGTTCATGGTGCCGGGGTCGACGTTGAGGTAGGGGTCGAGTTTCTGCATGGTGACCCGGAGACCGCGACCCTTGAGCAGGCGGCCGAGGCTGGATGCCGTGAGCCCCTTGCCGAGACTGGAGGCGACACCGCCGGTGACGAACAGATGCTTGGTTTGCGATGCGCTGCGCAAAGGGGCTCCCGTGGCTCGAGGCGTGGTCGAACTGTCCACGGGCTCTCAGGATATCAAACAACGTCCCCGACATGCCCGAACGGTATGACCTAGCGGTAACTTTGGGCGCTATGTCATGCGTACGGCGGGCGATGGGCACGCTGATCCACCGTGCCTACACGGCGATCCGCGAAGCCGGGGCCATCACCCCGGCGAGTCCCGCGGGCCACGCGTTCCGCAGGCTGGGCGAGGGCGTCAAGATCGCCTTCCCGCCGGGGGCGATCTTCGGCGAGCGGTGGATCGAGATCGGCGACCACACGCTCGTCGGCGAGCGGGTGTCGCTGTCGTGCGGCATGATGCCGGGAGCGGACCTCGGGCCGGGCTCGATCCTGCGGATCGGCGGCGGCTGCTCGATCGGCCGCGGCTCGCACATCGTCGCCCACCAGTCGATCGACATCGGCGACGACGTCTTCACCGGCCCGTACGTCTACATCACCGACCAGAACCACGTCTACGACGACCCGGACGTGCCGATCGGGCGGCAGTGGCCGCGCAACGCCGCGGTCGCGATCGGCGCGGGTTCGTGGCTGGGGGCCGGGGCGATCGTCCTGCCCGGCACGCGGCTCGGCCGGCACTGCGTGGTGGCGGGGGGCGCGGTGGTGCGCGGCGAGTTCCCGGACCACAGCGTGGTGGCGGGGGTGCCGGCGCGGCTGGTGCGCACGTACGACCCGGAGCTGGGCTGGCACGCGCCGGGCGGCCGTCCCGGGGCGGACGGCGCGGTGGCGGACGGCGCGGTGGCGGACGGCGCGGTGGCGGATCGCCAGGGGCTGGACCGAACATCGTTCTGACGGTTAGCGTCGGTCCATGCGCACCGCCATCTGCGAGCGTCTGGGCGTCGAGTTCCCGCTGTTCGCCTTCAGCCATTGCCGCGACGTCGTGGCCGCGGTGACCAACGCCGGCGGCTTCGGCGTGCTCGGCGCCATCGCGTACACCCCTGAGCAGCTCGACACCGAGCTCACCTGGCTCGACGAGCGGGTGGGCGGCCGGCCGTACGGGGTGGACGTGCTGCTGCCCGGCAAGGTCGACGCCCAGGTGCTCGACCGCGAGGCGCGCCTGGCCGACGCCGTCCCCGAGCGGCACCGCGACTTCGTCGCGCACCTGATGGCGAAGTACGGCGTGGGCGGGGCGGGCGGCCCCGTCGGCGGGCCCGCGATCGGGTCGCCCGACGAGCTCGGCCGGCGGGTCACCGCGGCGGGCGCGACCGGCCTCATCGACGTGGCGCTGAAGCACCCCGTCGGCCTGGTCGCCAGCGCGCTCGGCCCGCCGCCGCCCGAGCTGGTCGCGCGGGCCCGGGAGGCCGGGGTGCCGGTCGCGGCGCTGGTCGGCACCGTCGAGCACGCGCGCAGGCAGGTGGAGGCGGGCGCGGACGTCATCGTGGCCCAGGGCACCGAGGCCGGCGGGCACACGGGCGAGATCTCCACGATGGTGCTGGTGCCGCAGGTGGTGGACGCGGTCGGGCCGGTGCCGGTGCTGGCGGCCGGCGGGATCGCCTCCGGGCGGCAGATGGCCGCCGCCATGGCGCTGGGCGCCGAGGGCGTGTGGTGCGGCTCGGTCTGGCTGACCACCGAGGAGGCGGAGACGGCTCCGGCGGTCAAGCGCAAGATGCTGGCCGCCTCCTCGCTCGACACCGTCCGGTCCCGCTCGCGCACCGGCAAGCCGGCCCGCCAGCTCAGGTCGGCGTGGACGGACGAGTGGGACTCCGGTCAGGAGAGCCCGGGACCGCTCGGGATGCCGCTGCAGCTCCTCGTCGCCGAGTCGGCGATGGCCCGCATCGGCGCGGCGGCCGAACGGGGCGAGCCCGGCGCGCTGGAGCTGGCCAACTACTTCGTCGGCCAGGTCGTGGGCCAGCTCGACCAGGTGCGGCCGGCGCGCGAGGTCGTGTACGCGATGGTGAGCGAGTTCGCCGACGCGGTGGAGCGGCTCGGCCGGCTGTCCGGCTGAGCTTGGCCCGGCCGACCTCCGTCCGGCCGAGCTCCGTCCGGCCGAGCTCCGTCCGGCCGAGCTCCGTCCGGCGGGCGCGGGATCGGCGTCAGCGGGGCAGACTGGAGCCATGCTCGCTGCTCTGACCGGGCTCGGACTGTCGACGGCCGCCGGGCTGAACGCCTACATACCCCTGCTCGTGGTGGGGGTGCTCGCCAACCTCACCGACGCGGTGAAGCTGCCCGACGGCTACGCCTGGCTGTCCAACTGGGGCGTGCTCGCCGTCATCGCGGTGCTCCTCGTCGCCGAGATGGTGCTCGACAAGGTGCCGGCCGTCGACACGGTGAACGACATGATCCAGACCGTGGTGCGGCCCGCGTCCGGCGGCGTGGTCTTCAGCGCCACCAGCGCCGCGGCGGAGCTGGACCACTCCACGTGGATGGCCGAGAACCCGTGGGCCGGATGGGTGCTCGGCATCGTGCTGGCCCTGGCCGTGCACGCCCTGAAGGCGGCCGCCCGCCCGGTGATCAACGCGGGCACGGCCGGGGTGGGCGCCCCGGTGGTCAGCACGGTCGAGGACGCGGGCTCGCTCGGCATGAGCCTGGCCGCCGTGTTCGCGCCGGTCCTGGCGCTCGTCGGGGTGCTGCTGTTCGGGCTGTTCGCCTGGTGGGGCATCCGCAAGGCCCGGCGCGTACGGGCCCGGCGCAGGGCCGCGCGCGCGTCGTCGGCGGGCCTCGCGTCTCCGGGACCGGCGTCATCCCCTGGGGTGACGGGGTCTCCGCCGCGCGGATGACGACCGGCGGGTCCGCCCGGCCGTACGATCGCCGTGCGTAAGTGACGGGAGGACCCGTGTGGGCGCTCAGTGGCCCCGCCTCGGCGCCCACACGTTCCCCGCCGGACCGGCGGCCCCCGGACGCGCGAGTCTCAGCGTTCCGGCGTCAGGTGCTCGGCCAGGATCTCCCGCACCCATCCGCTCACGACCTCCACGAACTCCGCGGGCCGCTCCTCGTGCAGCCGATGGCTGGAGCCCTCCCAGCACACGACCTTCGACCCGGGGTGCTTGAGCAGCCCCGCCTCCCAGACCGCCCGCGCCGGGTCGGCCCAGATCGACAGCACCGGGCAGCGACGGCGGGCCAGGTAGTCGTCGCTGGCCGGCCTGACGCCCATCGAGCCGGGCAGCGCGAACATCGCCTCGAACGCCTGCGCCAGCACGTGCGCCGGCATCGCCTCCAGCCGGCGGCGGTGCCAGCGGCGGATGACGGCGGGCGTGGCGGCGTTCGTGCACCACTGGTCGAGCCGCAGGGCCGCCTCGGTCGCCCGCTCGCCGCGCAGCCCCTCGATCGTCCGGGGGAAGCCGCGCGCGATCTCCGGCCCGATGCCGTACCCGGGATCGACGGCGACGACGCCGGCCACCCGGTCGGGATGCTCGACGGCGAGGATGGTGACGATCTGGCCGCCCATGGAGTGACCGACGGCGAACACCTCGGGCACGCCCAGGGCGTCCAGCAGCGCGACGAGGTCGGCGGCCATGGCGTGCGGGGTGTTGCCCTCGGCGGGGACCGACGAGTAGCCGTGACCGCGCAGGTCCACCGCGATCACCCGGTGCTCGGCGGCGAGCGCGTCGATGTGCCAGGACCACTGGTGGGAGTCGGCCCCCCACCCGTGCACCAGCAGCAGCGGCGGTCCCCCGCCGGCCCCGTCGTCGGTGTGGAACAGCCTGACCGCGCCCTGGTCCGTCTCGACCGTCGTGTACGGCACCGGCTCGCCTCCTCGCGTCCGCTCTCCCGAGGAGGGAACCACGGCGACCACTACCCGATCAAGAGCTTGCTTGGCAATCGCCCCGCCACGCGCGCGTCCCCGGCGCACTATCCTCGAAGGCGTAACGGCGAACCGGGAGGTGGGCGCAATCGGCGAGGTCCTCTTGATCGTGCTGGCGATCCTGGCCTTCCTCCTGCTGCTGACCGGCGTGGGCGTGTACGTGCTGGTCAAGGTGGGGCGCAAGGCCGCGGTCAAGGCGAAGCAGGCCACCACCCGGCTGACCACCCACGTCAACGCCATGGGCCCCGGCGAGGCGGCCGAGGTCGAGCGGCTCCGGCTCGACCTGCGGCGCGAGGTGTCGCTGACCCGGCAGGCGGTCGAGACCGCGCAGCAGCAGGGCTGGGGGCTCGGCGACCTGCCGCAGCTCCTCGCCGACCTGTCACGGCAGGCCGACGTCCACGACGCGCAGCTCGGCATGTACGCCCAGCAGCTCCGCGTCTCGGCCTACATCGACCACGCCACGCTCGGCCGGCTCCGCGAGCACCAGGCCAAGCTGACGGCGATGTGCGCCCGCATCCGCGCCGACCTGCTCGGCCACCAGGTCCAGCACGCCTCGGCCGGCATCGACGACCTGCGCGCCCGCACGGACCTGGAGATCGAGGCGCGGCGCACGAGCGCCGTCCCCGACCCGCTGGACGAGATCGACCACCTCTACCGGCGCACCATGGAGCAGCGCAAAGAGCCCTCCTGACGACCGCGTCGCGTGGCATCCTCACCACGACGGGTCATCGTGAAGAGAGGCGCGTGGTGGACGGTCTTCCCGAGTGGCTGTATCCGGGCCCTCCCGGCGGCTGGGATGCCGACATGCTCGACCGGCTCCCGGCTCCCGGCTCCCGGCTGACGCCCCCCGTGGTGTCGAACTGATCGACGGCCCCGGCCCGATCTCCTCATCGTGCGCAGGGCGGCGCTCACCCTGGCGACCAGGACCTTCGTTCCCGAAGACGTCCACCTGGTGGTCGAGGTGACGTCGGAGCCGTCGATCGATCGTGACCGCACCACCAAGCCCGCCAAGTACGCCCAGGCGGGCATCAAGCACTTCTGGCGGGTGGAGGAGGAAGGGCCCCTACGTGCCCCAGTCGTACACGGCGGCCACGACGCGTTCCATGCTCGCGCCGTCGTCGTACAGCGCCCGGACCGCCTGGGCCTGGGCGGTCGTGGGCAGGCGGCCCTCCAGCAGCACCGGCAGCGACAGCCGGCGCAGCAGCTCCCCGGCCGAGACCCAGTGCGGGCGGCGCACCGCCGCCACGTTGACCCGCAGCGCGTGCTCGTTGCCCGGCGGCACGTGCGGCCGGTCGGTCTCCACCGCGACGAAGCGGAAGCCGTTGGCCAGGTCGCAGGGGCCGCAGCCGACCGGGCCGCGGCCAAGCCCGCCGCCGCACTCGCCGCAGGTCAGCCGGTCGTAGGCGGCGTCCACGACGCGCCACTGGTGCCGGTCGGGCTCGTCGACGACCATCTCGGCGACCGCCCGCTCCTCCTCCGGCCCCGCCCCCGGGAACTCCCGCTCCAGGAACGCCCGCCAGCCCTCCTCGACGATCTCGTCCACCAGCCGCGCGCAGCGGGCGCAGCCGGGCGCACCGGCGGGCTCCCAGTGCGCGCACTCCTCGCATTGCCGCATGCGGTCACCGTATCCGGGGTCCCCACGGTGGTCATCCGGTTATCCGCTCCTCCCCCACCGGCGGGCGCGCCGCGCGGGCCGGAGGGGGCGGAGCGGGCAGGCCGCCGCTCAGCGTGTCCTCGGGACGTACGGCCAGGTTGGAGTCCCTGATCCAGTACGACCGCAGGCGGCCGGAGTCGCGCAGCAGCCGGTGGAGGTAGCGGCCCACCAGGGCCACCGCCGCGAGGGTCAGCCCGGCGAGCAGGAGCTGGGCGGGGGCGAGGAGCGGCAGGCCGTACCCGAACAGCGCCGCCACCGCGAGCACGGGCGCGAGCACGCCGCCGAGCGCCGCCGCGGCGTACACCGCGTTGAGCGGCCGCCAGGAGAAGCCGAAGAACAGCTCGAAGGAGTGCGCGGCCAGCCGGGTCAGGCGCAGCCGCGAACGGCCCGCGGTCCGCGGCCGGTGCGTGACCAGCACGACGGCGTACCGGGCGCCGACCAGCGGGACGGCCGGGATGAACCAGGGCAGCCGCAGCTCGGTGATCGTGCGGGCCACGCCGGTGCGCACGAGCCGGAAGGTGGAGGCGCCCCGCGGCATGTCGATGCGGAAGACCCGCCGAGCCGCCCAGTGCAGGCCGGCCGAGCCGGCCTTGCGGACCAGCGGGTCGCGCCGCCCGCGCCGCCGGCCGAACACCACGTCGTAGCCCTCGCCGGCCTTCGCCAGCAGCGTCCAGATCTCCTCGGGCGGCACCTGGAGGTCGGCGTCGCACTGGACCGTCCATGGCCGTCCCGCGTACCGGAAACCGGCCGCCATGACCGCGTCGATGCCGAAGTTGCGGGTGAACGACACGTAGCGCACCCGCGGGTCCACCTCGGCCAGGCGGCGGATCCGGTCGAGGGAGTCGTCGGTGCTGCCGTCGTCGACGAAGAGGATCTCCAGGTCGCCGATCTCCGCGAGCGCGGCGGTCAGCTCGGCGTGGGCGGCCTCCACCTGCGCTCCCTCGTTGTAGCAGGGCACCAGCACGGTCAGCCCGGTGTTCACATGTGCCTCCTCAGCACCGTTGCGAGGACGAATCCCTGCGCTCCCAGCGCGTACACCGCTCCGGCGGCGCCCGCGAACGGGATCACCAGCGCGCCCAGCGCGGCCACCACGGCCCAGGACAGGACGACGGCCTTGGCGCAGGCGCGCAGCCCGGCCTGGCCGGTGTTCTCCAGCACGAACACCACCAGGCCGGCGAGCGCGTTGGCGGGCAGCAGCGACGCCAGCAGCGCGCCGAGCGCGACCAGCGAGCGGGTGCCGGCCAGGCCGCCGGCCAGCGCGGCCCCCGCGACGACCAGCCAGACGCCGCTGACCGTGATCGACAGCGCGGCCAGCCGCCGGGCCAGCGCGCGGACCTGACCGGCTCCGGACGAGCCCATCCGCAGCGCAAGCCGGGGCTGGTAGATCCGCTGCAGCGTGTACACCACGGACGTGGCGAAGCCCCAGCCGAGGATCATCATGTAGAAGTCGCCGCTCTGGTCCGCGTGGGCGGTGAGCGACAGCTCCACGAACAGCGTGCCGACCGTGGCGTTGCCCATGACGTCCACCGCGCCCATCAGCACCACGGTGCCGGCCACGATGCCGCGCAACGTCCGGCGCGGCCCGCCCTCGTGCCCGCGCGCTGCGGGCCCGGCGGCGGGCGCGCGCGGCAGGCCGCGCAGCAGCGCCAGGTTGAGCGCCGTGACCAGGGCCAGCAGCCCCGCCAGGTAGCCGGCCGGCCTGATGTGCGCGGTGAACGCCAGCCCGGCCATGCTGATCATGCCCACGCCCAGCAGCGCGAAGTGGGCGGTGTCGCGGGCGTACCGGCCGAGGGCGCGGTGCAGGGCGACGCCGAGCATGCCGCAGCCGAGGGCGACGTAGTAGGCGACGCTCAGGAGGTAGGTCGTGGCGGTGGAGTGGGGCGCGAGGAGCAGCCCGGCCGCAGCCGCCGCGGTGAAGGGCAGCGGGACGCGGGCCACGACCGTGCGCAGCATCCCGGCGATCTGGTCACGGGTCCGGCGGGCGCGCGGGATGAGCGTGAGCGCGGCCTTCTCGGGGCCCGACTGCACGACCATGCTCAGCCAGCCCGCGGCGCCCACCGCCGCCGCGTACGCGTTGAAGTCCTCCCGGCTCCACGCGGCGACCAGCACGGCCGCGGAGCCGTACAGCAGGAGGCGGAACGTGGCCCGGCCGCCCAGCAGGGTCAGCAGGCGGCGCGGGCTGATCCTGTGCAGCGCGGCGGCGGTCACGAGGCGTCCGCCCGGGCGCCGGAGCCCGGGCCCGGGTCCGAGCCGGGGCCAGAGGCAGGGCCGGGGCCGGGGCTGGGGCCCAGGTCCGGGTCCAGGCCCGGGCCGGAGCCTGCGGCCAGGTCCGCCGCCACGGCCTCGCGCAGAGGCCGCTCGCCCGTCCTCAGGTAGGCGAGCAGGGCCTCCCGGACCCGCTCGTCGCCGAACCGCTCGCGCACCCCGGGCACCGACGGCCCCTTGTCCACGCCGAACAGCGCGCCGAAGAGGGCCCTGACCTGATCGGTGGTGAACGAGCGGGGCGGCGTCAGCAGCTCCTCGACGACCGCCGGATCCGGGTCGGGAGCGGGTGCGGCCTCCAGCCAGGTGGTGGAGCGGCCCGCGGTGGCGAGCCAGCGGCGCAGGTGGCCGATCCGCTCGGCGACGACGGCGGGATCCGCCCCGGCCAGCCTGGAGGCGGCCAGCCCGGCGTCGTAGCAGGTCGCGTGGAGCGCGGCGCACACCTTGGAGAACGCCGGCGGCTTGACCGGCAGCCGGTCGAGGGGGACGTCACTGACCCGCTCGACGGCGGCGCGGGCCTCGGGCGAGCTGCGGGCGGCGGCGACGAGGGCGTCGAAGTCCTTGTACCAGCGCGCCAGCGTGGCCCGGTCGGGCGCGTCGGGAACCGGCTCCGGCCCCGCCTGGGCGCGTACCCAGCGGACCATGCGGCCCGGCATGAACGCCGCCAGCGGATCGCCGTCCAGGTCCGCCCTCGCCGGATCACGGCCGGCGTCGTCCCGATCACGGCCGGCGTCCATCGGATCACGGCCGGCGTCCGCCGGCCGCGGATCGTCGGCCGCGGAGGCGTGCGCCGGATCGGGGTCCGCCGCCGGCGCTCCACGCCCGCCGTCGCGGCCGGGCGCGGGCGGCGGGCCGGGCCGGAACACCGCGCCGCAGGAGCGGCAGGAGCAGCGGACCGGCCGCAGGGGCCGCCGGATCAGCGAGGGGTGCGGGTGCCCGCACTGCACACATGCCGATGCGGCGTCCGCATCGGCGACGTCCACGTCAGAAACGTCCACGGTCAGCAACGTCCAAGGTCAGAGGGGTACGGCCAGCGCCGAGGAGGGGACCAGCTCGGCGCCGAGGGAGCTCTTGGCCTCCGCCTGGCCCTTGCCGAGCACCAGCCCCGCCTTCCCGGCGGCGACGGCCCACTCGACCATCCGGACGTAGCCGTCGAAGTAGAGGTGCTTGCGCCCGCCGTCCTCCGGCGTGACGGCGCCCCAGCTCAGGCAGACGGGCCAGCGGGGATGGTCCAGGATCAGGGACAGGCCGAGGAGCCGCCCCCCGCGGTCGCGGTAGGCGACCGCCACGACCTCGTCGCCGCCGACCAGGGCCTCCAGGTACGGCAGCGGCAGGGGCGCGAGGGGGAAGAGCCGGTTGCGGTGCTTGAGGTCGTTCGCCGCGCGCAGGGCGGCGGCCTCGGCGGCGGTGACGAGCTCGCGGGCGGGGCCGACGCCGATCGACAGGCCGGGGTCGGCGGCGAAGCTTCTGGCGCGCCGCCTGAGGGATTCGCGGCGGGCGCGGTCGAGGCCGGCGTACCAGCCGTCGAGGCCGGTCCACGGGGTGGCCAGCCGGGCGAGCGGCGCGGTCGGCAGGCCGACCCGGACCAGCCCGGGCAGCAGCGCCGGCTCGCCGGGCGACACCTCGCGCCACACGACGCTCCGCCAGCCCGGGCCCAGCTCGCGGCGGACGCCGCGGACGTAGCCGCGCAGCAGCTCCCGCCGCCGTTCCGGTTCGAGGTCGCCGGCGAACCACCATCCCTTCTGGGAGCGGTTGCCGGGCGCATGGACGTCGAGGATCCCCGCCGGGTCGCGGCGGGCCGCGGCGTAGGTCCCTCTGCTGGGCCGGATGCCGCGCAGCGACGCCGACACGGCGCCGACCGCGACGCCGTCCTCCCGCAGCACCGTCAGGAGGACCGGCGCCTGGGCCGCCCAGGCGTAGGCCCGCAGCAGGTCGTAGCGCCAGGTGACGCACTGGCCGGCCGCGGCGCGCAGCCGCTCCCAGCCGGCGGGCTCGGGGTCCTCGCGCGGATCGAGGATCTGCAGGGTGAGGCTCATCCCATCGCCCACCGGGGGACGGCGACCAACGACATCGGAACGTACTCGAACCCGAACGACCGCTTGATCTCCAGCCGGCCCCTGCCGAAGAGGACCTGTTTGACGCCGGCCTCCATCGCCTGCCGGACGATCCGCACGTGGGTCTCGAAGTAGAGGTCCTTGCGGCCGCCCTCCTCCGGCCGCAGCGCCGCCCACGGGCCGCTCACCGGTGAGGTCGGATGCTCGTAGACGATCGTGAAGGCCAGCAGCCGTCCGCCCTCGCGATAGGAGATCACACGCACGTCGTCGCGCCGGAGCAGACTGGCGAAGTAGGAGGCGGGCAGCGGCGCCCGGGGGTCGAGGCGGCTCGCCAGCCGGGCCGTGTGCCTGCGGTTCAGCTCGGCCAGCTCCACCGGGTCGAGGTCGGTCCGTCCCCTGCCCTCGTGGATGGTGAGATCGGTGTCCGCGGAGATGGCGGCGATCTGGCGGCGCAGCGACTTCCTGCGGTTCTTGCCGAGCGAGGCGAGCCACTCCTCCACCGTCGACCAGCGCAGCGGCAGGACCGCGCTGCCCGGCGACTCCCGGGTGAGCGCGCCCCGGCGGGCGACGAGGGGCAGGCTCGGGCCGGTCACCATGCGGTACAGCGCGCCGACGAGCCCCCATCCGAGGTGCTGCCGCGCCGCGCGCTCGAACTGCCGCAGCAGCCGCGCCCGGGTCTCCGGCGTGACGTCCTCGGCGAAGTGCCAGGTCGGCCCGTTGGAGTGGGCCGGCAGGCGGACGTCGAGGAGGATCGGCTCCCGCCTGGGCCGCGGCGGGCGGGTGGAGTTCGGTAATCGCAGCCCGACGCAGACGGCCCCGACCGTCCCGACGACGCGGGGGCCGTCGCGGAAGACGGCCAGCAGGGGGCGCGCCCACGACCCCTCGGACGACGCGGCGA
The DNA here is from genome assembly GCF_013363995.1 of Nonomuraea rhodomycinica. Classification (GTDB taxonomy): domain Bacteria; phylum Actinomycetota; class Actinomycetes; order Streptosporangiales; family Streptosporangiaceae; genus Nonomuraea; species Nonomuraea rhodomycinica. The sequence continues at coordinate 1,326,402 of NZ_JABWGO010000001.1, forward strand.
TGACGTCGTAGGCCCAGACGGCGGTCAGGCCCTCCGCCTGCCGGAAGTCCTCCCAGCCGGGGGGCTCGGGGTCACGGCAGGGGTCCAGCAGTTCCAGGTGCACGCGATGGCCCTCGATGGCGAAATGATCACAACATGGACACGAAGCATTGATCGGACATGATTGTCGCAGAATATGTCTCCAGTGATCACCGTCGTGCGCGTCCGACACCCATGATGCGCGTCCAAAACCGTGCACTCATATTCAAGGGACGGCATGAAGGTTGGAGTAACCGGCGAAACGGCTTCATCGGCCGGTATGTGTGCGAGGAACTCGCGTCGCGTGGGCACGTTCCGCTCGTGTTCGATCACAGAGGGCGCGCGGAGCGCGACCTGCCCTGGGAGGTCATGCGAGGCGACATTCGGGACGCCACCGCCATGACGGAATTAGCGGCACATTGTGACGCAATCGTACATTTGGCGGCTGTTCTCGGCACTCAGGAGACCATCACCAATCCGCGGCCGGCCGCCGAGACCAATCTCATGGGCGGGCTGAACTTCCTGGAGGCCATCGCCCAATACGACCTGCCCGGCGTCTACATCTGCGTCGGCAACCACTGGATGGACAACAGCTATTCCATCTCCAAAACCGCGGTTGAGCGGTTTGTCCGGATGTTTAACGCCCACCGCGGGACGAAGGTGAACAACGTCCGGGTGGTCAACGCCTACGGCCCCCGCCAGCAGGCCGCGCCGCCGTTCGCCCCCGGCAAGGTCCGCAAGATCACGCCCGCCGTCGTCTGCCGCGCGTTGAGCGGCCTGCCCGTCGAGCTGTACGGCGGCGGCACCCAGGTCTCGGACATGGTGTGGGTCGGGGACGTGGCGCGGGCGCTCGTCGCCGCCCTGGAGGCGGCCGCCGCCGGAGAGGTCCTCGACCACGTCGTCGAGGTGGGCCCGACGACCTCGTCCAGCATCCGCGAGGTCGCCGAGCTGATCATCGACCTCTGCGTGGCCCGCGGCTACCCGCGCGTGCCCATCGCCGACCTGCCGATGCGTCCCGGCGAGACGCCCGGCACGGCGGTGACGGCGCAGACCAAGACCCTCCTGTCGGTGGGCATCGATCCCAGCTCGCTCGTCTCCCTCGACGAGGGCATGGCCCGGACCGTGGACTGGTTCATCGAGAACCGCGGGATCCACTGGGACGTCCCGGACACAGCGGCCGGCGCGGGGACCGGCACAGGGACCGGCACGGTGGCCGGCGCGTGAAGCGGCTCGTCATCCTGGGCGGCTCGGACGGGACGATCAGTTCCTTCCGGGCCGCCCGGCGGCTCGGCCTGGCGACCGTGTGCGTCGACATGCGCGCCGACGCCCCCGGGGCGCGCGAGGCCGACGAGTTCCTGCACCTCAGCACCCGGGACGTGGAGGCGGTCACGGCCGCGCTCCTCGGCCGTGACGACGTGGTCGGCGTGCTCGCCCCCGGCACCGACATCAACCTGCCGGCCCTGGTCGAGGTGGCGCGGCGGCTCGGCGTCCCGTGCGGGCTGTCCGACGCCGCCCTGCGGGTGTCGGTCGACAAGGCGTACTTCCGCGAGGTGTGCGAACGGCTGGGCCTCGGCGGGCCCGCGTACGTCAGCGGCACCGCCCGGGAGGTCATGCGCGACGCCGGGCGGCTCACCTTCCCGGCCATCGTCAAGCCCGTCGACTCCGGCAGCTCGCGGGGGATCACGGTGTGCGCGGGCCCGTCCGGGCTGGTCGGCGCCGTCGAGGCCGCCTCCGCCGTCTCCCCCTCCGCGACCGTGATCGTCGAGGAGCTGGTGACCGGCCGCGACCTGTGCGGGGAGGCGTTCCTCCAGGACGGCCGGGTGGCTCTGCTCGGGCTGAGCGACCGCGTGGTGGCGGCTCCGCGGGTCGTCGCCGTCGGTCACGACATGGCCCCCCGCGACGCGGCGCTGACCGCGGAGGTGACCCGGCAGCTCGAAGCGGTCTGCGCCGCGGTCGGCTACACCGACGGCCCGCTCAACCTCGACCTCTTCGTCACCGGCGACGCCGTCGTGCTCATCGAGATGGGCGCGCGGATCGGCGGCAACGGCATGGGCGAGGCGCTGGGCCTCATGTACGGGGTGGACACCGTGGCGGCCGCCGTCCTGCTCGCCATCGGGGAGCGCCCGGACCTGACGCCCCGGTGGAGCCGGCACGCGTCCGTCCGCATGCTGCGCTCGGAGTCCGCGGGCACCCTCGTGGCGCTCGACGGGCTGCGCGAGGCGCTGGCGCTGCCCGGGGTGGCCGACGTGGTGGTGACCACCCGGCCGGGCGAGCCGGTCGTGCCGTACACGGAGTGCCGGGCCAAGCTCGGGTACGTGCTGGCCTCCGGGGAATCGGCCACCGCGGTCGCGGAGGTGCTGGCGGCCGTCGAGGACACGGTCCGGGTCAGCGTCGATGCCGGCTGACTTCTCGGCGCGGCGCTGGGAACGGGCCCGTCGCCGGGTGATCGCCGCGGCCTTCCTGCGGGTGCCCTTCTACCGTGACCAGTGGGCGGCGGCGGGGCGGGCCCTGGAGGAGCCGGAGCCCACGCCGTCCGCCGCGCTCGCGGACCAGCTCCATCGCCTGTGTCCGTTCGCGCGGCCGTTCGACCCGTCGCGGGAGCCGTCGCCGTGGATCGGCGACGGGCGGGACCTGCGGGACGCCCTCGCCCTGGCGTGCGCGCCGCGCCGGGCGCCCGTGCTGGAGGTGCGGCCCGCGGTCCTGGACCGGCGCACGCTGGCCGGCGGCGTGCTGCCCTGGAGCGGCGGCCGGCGGTACGGGGTGCTGCTCGCGCCCGGGGCCAGGGTCGTGGACGAGGCGCGCCGCCGTGCCCTCGACGCCGCCGCGCTCGGCTTGGCGGCCGAGGCGGGGCGGGCGATCGTGGTGGGCGAACGGGCCGCCCTGGACGCGGTCCTGCCGCGGCTGGCGGGGGTACGGGTCCACGTGGTCGAACGCGTGTCCCTGGGGCAGGCCGTACGGGCGGCGCGGGCCGCGGCGGCGACCCCGACGGCTCGGGCACGTGTCGCCGGTCGCGTGTCACCCGGCCACGCGGTGGCGGCGGACCCGGCCGAGCACGACCTGACGGCGACAGGCACGCTCATGGGCGAGGTGACAACGGCGGGTCAGGCCGCGGCGGCGGGCACGCTCATGGGCGAGGTGGGCGCGGTGGTCGCTCATGACCCGCACCTCGGCTATCTGGCCGCGGTGGTTGCCGGCTGCGGGCAGGTGCACCTGCTGTGGCGGCACGTCCACGCCCGCCCGTTCGAGGGACCGGACGGCGACCGGACGGTGGGATTGACCGCGCTGCGCCGGCGAAGACCCGCGCTGGTCAACGTGGTCCCCGGCGACGCCGGCTCGCTGACCACCGCCCTCTGCCCCGCGCACGGCACCCCCATCGTCACACCCCCGGCCTAGCCGGTCGGATCCCCCGGCCCGCGGCACTCGCGCTCACCATCCACAGATCTCCATCACGACACACTGACGGGACCCCATGCTGCTCACTCCGACCCCGAGGCCGTCCACCTCGTTCTGGCGCGACAACGGGGCCGCGCTGCTCATGGGAGCCGTGGCGCTCGCGCTCGCCGGGCTGGTCCGGTTCGTCATCCCCTACGAGCGGGACATCACCTCGGTCTGGATGCTCCTGGTCAAGCTGACCCCGCAGCTCGCCGCCTGCCTGGCCGTGGCCTGGCTGGACGTGGCCTGGGCGCGGTGGCTGCGCCTGCACCTGGTGGCACTGCCCGCGATCTTCCTGGGCTTCCTGTGCTACTTCGTGCCGAAGACGTTCATGACCGCGCTGGACATGGTGGACGGCACGGCCGAGTTCGAGGACCTCTACCTGCACGTGGTCGTGTTCGTGCCGTTCCTCATCATCGGGCTGGTGCTGGCGTACCGGGCCGGCGGCGGCTCGCGGGAGGGCGTGCTGCGGCTCGGGGCGGCCATGACGATCCTGCAGATGTCGGGGCTGGAGGACCTGATGGCGGTGCTCATGAACCGGCGGCTGAACGGGATCCCCGAGGTCTGGGACTGGGCGCACCACATGACGGTGCGGCTGGGCCACCCGGCCACCCGGGGCGAGGCGTACGCGTTCATCGTCGTGCACGTGGTGCTCGCCGTGCTCGCGCTGGCGCTCCCCCGGCGGTGGCTGGCCGGGCTCGGCCGCCGCCTGCGCCCCGGCCGGGCCCGCACCAGCGCGTAGACGCCCGGGCCCCGCGTCAGCTGATCCCGGCCTCCTTCATGTCGCGCAGCTCCCGCTTGAGCTCCTTGATCTCGTCGCGCAGCCTGGCCGCCACCTCGAACTGCAGGTCGGCGGCCGACTGGTGCATCTGCTCCGTCAGCGACTCGATCAGCGACTCCATCTGCGCCCGCGGCATCTCGCCCGCGATGGCCTTGGCGTGCTGGCCGGCCTGCTTGGCGGCGAAGCCGGGCACCGGCGCCTTGCCGCGCGACTGCTGCCGCCCGCCGCCCATGAGCTGCTGGGTGTCGGCGTCCTCGCGCTGCAGCGAGTCGAGGATGTCGGCGATGCGCTTGCGCAGCGGCTGCGGGTCGATGCCGTTGGCCTCGTTGTAGGCGATCTGCTTGGCCCGGCGCCGGTTGGTCTCGTCGATGGCCCGCTCCATCGACGGCGTGATCTTGTCGGCGTACATGTGGACCTGGCCGGAGACGTTGCGGGCCGCGCGGCCGATCGTCTGGATGAGCGAGGTCTCCGAGCGCAGGAAGCCCTCCTTGTCGGCGTCGAGGATCGCCACCAGCGACACCTCGGGCAGGTCGAGGCCCTCGCGCAGCAGGTTGATGCCGACGAGCACGTCGAACTCGCCGGAGCGCAGCTCGCGCAGCAGCTCGATGCGGCGCAGCGTGTCGACCTCGCTGTGCAGGTAGCGCACCCGGATGCCGAGCTCCAGGAGGTAGTCGGTGAGGTCCTCGGCCATCTTCTTGGTCAGCGTGGTGACCAGGGCGCGCTCGTCGCGCTCGGCCCGCTCGCGGATCTCGTGGACCAGGTCGTCGATCTGCCCCTTGGTGGGCTTGACGACCACCTCGGGGTCGACCAGGCCGGTGGGGCGGATGACCTGCTCGACGACGTCGCCCTTGACCCGGCCCAGCTCGTACGGGCCGGGCGTGGCCGACAGGTAGACGGTCTGGCCGATGCGCTCCAGGAACTCCTCCCACTTCAGCGGCCGGTTGTCGAGCGCGGACGGCAGCCGGAAGCCGTGCTCGACCAGGGTGCGCTTGCGGGAGGCGTCGCCCTCGTACATGGCGCCGATCTGCGGCACCGTCTGGTGCGACTCGTCGAGGACGAGCAGGAAGTCCTCGGGGAAGTAGTCGAGCAGCGTGTTGGGGGCGCTGCCGGGCTCGCGGCCGTCCATGTGCCGCGAGTAGTTCTCGATGCCGGAGCAGGTGCCGATCTGCCGCATCATCTCGATGTCGTAGGTGGTGCGCATGCGCAGCCGCTGCGCCTCCAGCAGCTTGCCCTGGCGCTCCAGCTCGGCGAGCCGGTCGGACAGCTCGCTCTCGATGCCGCGCACGGCCGCCGCCATCCGCTCCTCGCCCGCGACGTAGTGGGAGGCGGGGAAGATGTAGAGCTCCTCGTCCTCCGTGATGACCTCGCCGGTCAGAGGGTGCATGGTGGACAGCTTCTCGATCTCGTCGCCGAACATCTCGATGCGGACGGCGAGCTCCTCGTACTTCGGGATGATCTCGATCGTGTCGCCGCGCACCCGGAAGGTGCCCCGCGTGAAGGCGAGGTCGTTGCGGGTGTACTGCATGTCGACGAGGCGGCGCAGCAGCCGGTCGCGGTCGATGTCCATGCCGACGCGCAGCCGGGTCATGCGGTCGACGTACTCCTGCGGCGTGCCCAGGCCGTAGATGCAGGACACCGAGGCGACCACGATGGTGTCGCGGCGGGTGAGCAGGGAGTTGGTGGCCGAGTGGCGCAGCCGCTCGACCTCGTCGTTGATCGAGGAGTCCTTCTCGATGTAGGTGTCGCTCTGCGGGACGTACGCCTCGGGCTGGTAGTAGTCGTAGTACGACACGAAGTACTCGACGGCGTTGTTGGGCAGCATCTCGCGCAGCTCGTTGGCGAACTGGGCGGCCAGCGTCTTGTTGGGCTGCATGATGAGCGCGGGGCGCTGCAGCCGCTCGATCAGCCACGCGATGGTGGCGGTCTTGCCCGTGCCCGTGGCGCCCAGCAGCACGCTGTCCTTGGCCCCGGCCGTGACGCGGCGCTCCAGCTCGGCGATGGCCGTCGGCTGGTCGCCGGAGGGAGTCATCTCGGTGACGACCTCGAAGGGCGCCACCTTCCGCTGCAAATCAGTGACCGGTCGCATGCTGCCACTGTAGGTCGCGCCACCGACAGAACCGCCACGCGCCCGGCCCCGGCGTACGGGGTGCCAGCGCTGCAAGCGAATAGCAAGTCGTACCCGATACGGTCGAAACCGCCTGTAGCGGAAAAGGAAGGTGCTATGTCACGACCCAGAGAGGCGCTCATCCAGGCCGGCCAGGGCATGGCCCAGGCCGTCATGCAAGGGGGCGACCTCCGGCAGGCGGCCGGTCAGGCGGCCGGTCAGCTGATGAACCAGGCGGGTCAGGCCGGCCAGCACGGGTTCGCCCTCGACCCCCGGGACTTCGCCGCCGCCCGTGACGGCGGCGGGTCGGTGGGCACGCTGATCGAGGCGAGATCCGCGTCGCTGAACGAGGCCGGCGAGATCGTCAACCGCAGCTTCGCCGAGAACGGCATGCACGTCATATCGCCCGTCGTGATCCCCAAGGGCAGCACCGCCAAGGTCGTCGTGCCGCTGGGCATCCTCGTGGCGCTCGGCCTGATCGGCGCTCTGGGCAACGTCATCCCCCGCACCGAGCTGGTCTTCGGCCCCCACTACTGGTTCGTGCTCGTGCTGGCCGCGGCGTTCCTGTGGTGGCGGCGCAGCGTCGTCATGGTGCCCGAGGGCTGCAAGGCGCTGATCACCAAGTTCGGCAAGCTCGTGCAGATCGCCGACCCGGGGCGGGTCACGCTGCTCAACCCCTGGAAGCGGGTCAGCTACATCGTCAACACCACCCGCGAGTACCCCTTCAACGCCCCCATCCGCGAGGCGCCGACCCAGCAGGGCGTCAAGGCCAGCGTGGACCTGTTCCTGCAGTTCAGGATCGAGAACCCGGCGGAGTTCATCTTCGTGCTCGGCTCGGTCAGCGGCTTCCAGTCCAAGCTGCAGAACGCCATCAGCGAGGTCACCCGCTCCCTCATCTACGCCCAGCGCGCCGAGGACATCTACGACCTGGTGGGCGAGAGCACGCTCGGCATGCTGGAGAGCCTCAACCAGCAGTTCCTGCCGGCCGTCCGGCTCACCGACGTCAACATCACCCACGCCGAGCCGTCCAGCCAGGAGTACCGGATGGACCTGGCTGCCCCCGAGATGGTGCGCGTCGCCAAGGAGGCCTACACCTACGAGTACGAGCTCCAGCTGCGCAAGGAGCAGAACGAGGGCGACCTGATCAAGGAGCTGGCCGGGCTCCAGGAGACGCTCAGCGCCATCCAGGCGGAGATCGCCGGCTACCAGGCCCGCATGGACACCGCCCTCGAACGCGCCTCCCACCAGGCCAAGGCGCAGGCCAGGCAGCGGCTGGTCGAGGCCGAGTCCACGGCCAACGCCAACGCGGCGCTGCTGGAGGCGCAGGCCCTGGACATCCGGGCGCTGAGCGCGGCCGAGGCGCCGGAGATCCTCGACTACCGCTTCCAGCAGGACCTGCTGGACAAGCTGGAGTCGGTCTCCTCGCGGCTGCCGCAGGTGGTGCAGGTGGGCGAGCAGACCGACATCGACTTCCTGGAGCTCGCACAGCAACTCGTCGGCGGCCGGGGGGCCGCCCTGTTCTCGGCCGAGGACATGGCGGCGATCCGCGGCCGGCTGGCGGAGATCGGCGAGCGCGTGCGCGCCCGCGAGGCGGAGATCGCCGCCCTGCTCGGCAGAGCGGGAACGGCGGCCGAGCCGGGCGGGCCGGCCGACGAGGTGACCGGGCTCGACGGGGCGGCGGTGAGCCCCGCCGCGGTGGCCGGACCGGACGCGACGACGGAGGGTGGGGCCCGATGAGCGGCCGCGAGTTCTCGAAGATCAAGGAGTCGCTGGCCTCCTGGTCGGACATCCGCCAGCTCCTGCGCGGCGGTGAGCAGGGCCAGCTCGTGCCCGTCGTGATCCCCAAGGACCGGCGCGGGTTCGCCTGGATGACGCTGGTGTTCCTGGCGGTGTACTGCGCCGGGATGGCGGTGGTGACCGACCTCAAGGCGCTGCCGGCGCTGGCCGCGGTGCTGCTGCTGGTGATCGCCGCCGTGCTCATGTGGCGCAAGGCGATCATCGAGATCGAGGAGGGCACGACCGGCGTGCGCAGCCGCTGGGGCGCCATCACCGGCACCCTGCCGCCCGGACGGCACTACCTGTGGCTGCCGTGGGACCGGGTGGACGCGGTGGTCGACACCTCCACCGAGATCCCGTACACGGCGCCCATCGTGGCCTGCCCGACCGCCGAGAACGTGCCGCTGAAGTCGATCGAGTTCTTCCTCAAGTTCCGCATCGTCGACCCGGTCGCGTTCGTGCGCACCATCGGCGCGGGCAACTTCGACCTGGTGCTGGCCAGCGCCGTGCAGGACGCCATCCGCCAGCGCAGCCGCCGCGTGCACACCGAGCACGCGTACGACCTGCGCGGCTCCGACGTGGGCGACATGCAGGAGGCGCTCAACCGCCAGCTCGGCCGCTACGGCGTGCGCGTCACCGGCTCCAACATCCCCGACGTCCAGCTTCCCGACCAGTACCAGCAGCACCTGGCCACCCGTGAGAAGGTCGCCAAGGAGCTGTCGGCCTACGAGCGCGAGTGGGAGCTGACCCGCAAGCGCCGCATCGACACCCTGCTCATGGAGATCGAGCGCTCCAAGAAGACCCGCGACGCCCGCGTGGTCGAGGTCAAGGCCGCCTACAACAAGGCGCGCAAGGACGTGGCGCGCATGCTGGAGGAGCAGGAGACCGAGGCGCAGCGGGTGCGCTGGGAGATCGAGGCGCGCGGCCGGGCCGAGCTGACCGCCGCCGAGAACGAGGCCAAGGCGCTGCGCCGGCTCGCCGAGTCCTACCGCGACAACCGGGCCGTGCTCCAGTACGAGCTGGCCCGCCGGCGCCTCGACGTGGGCGCCAAGCTCGCCGAGAGCGCCCCGCAGCCGCTGGTGGTCCGCACGCAGCAGGGCTCGGGCGACTCCTCGGCTCTGTCCACGCTGCTGCTGGCCCAGCTCCTCCCCCGGCTGTCGGGCCAGCCCTCGCCCAACGGCTCCGCGCCGTCCGCCCAGCGCTGACCCGACCGGCAACCGAACCGCATAGGAGAGAACCCCATGGTGTTCCGCAAGCTGATGGCCGCGTTCGGCGCGGGCGTCGAGGTCGACACGGTGCTGTCCGGCACCACCGTCCGCCCGGGAGACCCGCTGCGCGGCGTCGTCAACTTCCGGGGCGGCGGCTCCGACTACAAGGTCGAGGGCATCCACCTGGACCTGACCGCCGTGGTCGAGGTGGAGAGCGGCGACAACGAGTACAAGACCACCTACAGCTTCCTGCGCCGCCAGGTCGCGGGGGCCTTCCAGCTCGCCGCGGGGGCGCAGCACAGCCAGCCGTTCGAGATCCAGATCCCGTGGGAGACGCCGATCAGCGCCGTCGGCGGGCAGCCGCTGCACGGCATGCGGCTCGGCGTGCAGACCGAGCTGGCGCTGGCGGGCGCGCTCGACAAGGGCGACCTCGACCCCCTGTTCGTGAACCCGCTGCCGGCGCAGGAGCACCTGCTGGGCGCCCTCGACCGGATGGGCTTCCACTTCAAGAAGGCCGACCTGGAGCGGGGCACGCTGTACGGCTCGACCATGCCGTTCTTCCAGGAGATCGAGTACCACGCCGGCGGGCAGTGGCGGCGCTACTTCAACGAGCTGGAGCTGACCTTCATCGCGGGACCGCAGCAGATGGACGTCATCCTGGAGGCCGACAAGCGGGGCGGCTTCCTCACCTCCGGCCACGACGCCTACAACCGCTTCACGGTCCGCTACGACACCGGGCCCGGGGCTGCCGACGCGGCCCTGCACCACGGCCTGGAGCAGATGGCACGGCACCGCGGCTGGTTCTGAGCCGCCCCCCGGAGGGAGGGGCACGGCACCCTCCCTCCGGCGCGCGGCGAGGGTATCCCTCACGCGGTGGCACGCTCTTGGGACGATCGTTACCATGGCGCTCGGGGAACTGAACGATCGTCGGATGCGGGGCCAGCGATGTCACGGTTCAGGTCGGCGTGGAGCCGGGTAGCGCCATGGGCGGCCCAGAACGCCGACGGCGCGATCGCCCTGGTCCTCGCCGTCGTCGTCGGCGTGCTCGGCATCATGCCCGACGACATGTTCGGCAAGCCCCCCGAGGGCGACAAGGTGCAGCAGCAGCTCGTCAGCGCCGCCACCCTGGTGATCCTGGCGCTCGTGGCCACCGCGCTGCTGCGCGACCGCGTCCGGCAGGCGCCCGTCGAGGAGACCATCACCTCGGGCGCGCTCGCCGACCTGCCCGTCCGCCTGGCCCGCCTGGACGAGATCGACGGCCTGGTCGCCGGCACCCGCAAGGCGCTCGACGCGCTGCAGCTCGTCCGGGTGCTGGGCAGCCGCCAGGAGATCGCGCAGGCCCACGCCGAGGCGCGCAAGGACACCACCCGGTGGAGCTTCCGCGGCGGCACCGGCACCTACCTGCGGGCCGTCACCCTGCCCGAGTGCGTGGCCGCGGCCCGCCGCGTCAAGCGGCACCTCACCGTGCGGATCGAGATCGTCGACCCGACGAACGCCGAGGTGTGCGAGACCTACGCCCACTACCGGCGCTCCCTGTCCGACGCGCCCGACGGCACCGGTGAGACGTGGACGACCGACCGGGTCAGGAAGGAGTCGTACGCGACGATCCTGGCCGCCTTCTGGCACCGCCAGCGCTACGGCCTGCTCGACATCGGGGTGGGGCTGTCGGCCACGATGACGACGTTCCGCTGGGACATCTCGGCGACCCGCCTCATCATGACGGTCGAGGACCCCAACCGGGCGATGACCGCCCTGGCCGGCACGTTCTTCTACGAGAACTGCGACACCGAGCTGCGGCTCAGCTTCGAGCAGGCGCGCCGGGTGCCGCTGGAGAAGTACAAGAAGGTGCCGCTCAGCGACGAGCCGACGGTCGAGGAGGTCCAGGACCTGTTCGAGCGGATCGGGGTGCCGCTGCCGCGCTCGTACAACGAGCACGACGTGGTGGACATCGCCCGCAAGGCGCTGCGCGCCCTCAACCCGTACGCGGGGTGAGCGGGGTGCGCCACGACGAGGTCTACGAGGAGCTGACCGGGGGCCGGGCCCGGGAGTGGACGCTGCGGGCGCTGTCCGGGGCGGTGCGGGCGGTGCGCCACCCGCTCGGCTTCGTCTGCCTGCCGCTGGAGCGCCGGGGCGGCGACGGCGTGTGCGTCCACCTGTGGTCCGGGGCGCTGGCCCACGCCGAGAGCACCACCTCGCAGATCCACTGCCACAGCTGGGACCTGTTCAGCCACGTCCTGTACGGCCAGATCCGCAACGTCCACGTGGACGTGACCGACGCCGGCCCGGACGCCACACACCGGGTGTTCGAGGTGGTCAGCGACGCCGGCGGCGACCACCTCACCCCGACCGGCCGCACCGTGCGCCACGCCACGGGCCTGGTCGAGGCGTTCGGCCCCGGCGACAGCTACACGCTGAGCGCGGGTCGCTTCCACAGCAGCGTGGTGCCCGAGGGCGGGGAGGCGGCCACGATCGCCCTGGGCCGGGGCCGGCCGGGCAGCCGCGACCTGTCGCTCGGCCCTCTCGCCGGGCGCGGCCATCACGTCGCCAGGCAACCGCTCGACGCCGAGGAGACGGCCCGCGCCGTCAGTCTGATAGCCGCCCACCTGACCTGAGGGGTGCCGATGGACCTACAGCACGCGCGCGCGGTCGCCGTCGAGGCCGCCGAGGCCGCGGGGCGGCTGATCCGGACGGGAGCGGGCGGCGCGCTGGGGGTCCGCGCCAAGGGCGGCTCCGGCGACGTGGTGACCGACCTCGACCTCGCCTCCGAGAAGCTGCTGCTGGAGCGGGTGCTGGCGGCGTTCCCGTCGCACTCGGTGATCGCCGAGGAGTCGGGGCTGCTGGGGGCGCGCGACGGGGAGTGGACCTGGCTGGTCGACCCGCTCGACGGCACCAACAACGTGGCGATCGGCCTGCCGGCCTACGTGGTCGGGCTGGCCCTGTGCCGGGAGGGGCGGCCGGTGGTGGGCGTGGTCCACGACCCGGTGGCCGGGCAGACGTGGTCGGCGGTCCGGGGCGGCGGCGCGCTCGCCTCCTCGGGGGCGCGGCTGGCCGCGCCGTACCAGCCGTCGCCGCACGGGCCGCTGCTGGCCTGGACGCAGGGCTACACCGTCTCGCGCGGCGACGCCGCCGTACGGGAGCTGAAGGCGCGGCTGGAGGGGCACGCCCGCCGGATGCTGCAGCTCTGGGCGCCGCTGCTGCAGTGGGCGATGCTGGCCAGGGGCGACATCGACGGCTTCGTCGGCTACCGGGCCGAGGCGGTGGACCTGCCGGCGGGGGCGCTGCTCGCGCGCGAGGCGGGCATCGAGATCCGGGCGCTGGACGGCGGGCCGTTCGAGGAGGGCTTCGACGCCGCGCCGGAGGACCGCAGCTTCGTCGCCGCCCATCCGCGCGCCCTGCCCGCCCTCCTCGACCTGGTCCGCTGAGCCTACTTGACCTTGTACTCGCACAGCCCCTTGGCGGCGACGACCTTCCTGCCGTCCACGCTGATGCGGCAGGAGCCCTCGGCGATCTGGCCGTCCGTGGTCTGCACGCCGCCGGCCACGACGGACACGAGCTTGCCGACCTTCTGCTCGGCCGGGGTCAGCTCCAGCGTCACGGTCTTCGACCAGGGCAGCGTCATGCCGCCGGTCTCGGTGCCGTTGAAGTCGCCCACGTACATGATGGGCTGGACGGCCCGGCCCTCGCCGAGGACCTCCAGCTTGACGGTCCGCACGGCCGTCGTCCCCTCGACCGGCGCGCTCGCGACGGGTTCGGAGGAGGACACCGCCGGCGGCGCCGTCTCCCGCCCACTGGCGGGCGACGTCGCGCCGCCGCAGCCCGCCAGGCCGGCGACCGCGGCCACTCCGGCGACGAGCAGCCCGACATTCCTCTGCGGCATGGTGTGACTCATGGGGCTATTGTTGCGAACTTAACACCTGCTCAGGAAGTCAGCACGAGCGCCCAGACCGTGACAAGCAGCCCGACGACGGCGAGTCCGGCGCCGGTCGCCAGGAAGCGCCGCATCGGCACGGGCACGTCGTGCCGGCGGCACGACTCGAACCACAGCAGCGTGGCCAGCGAGGCCCAGGGCGTGATGACGGTGGCCACGTTGGTGCCGATGAGCAGGGCGAGGAGCTGCCCCTGCGCGCCGGAGGGGATGACCTGCTCGACGGCCTTGTAGGCGGGCAGGTTGTTGATCGTGTTGGCCAGCGCGCCGCCGACGGCGGCCGTGCGGTACGGGTCCTGGCCGTCGCCCAGCAGCCGGCTCATGAGGTCGGCCAGGCCGTACCGGCTGAGGGTGGGCACCACGAGGAACAGGCCGGTCACGAAGATGAGCAGCTGCCAGGGGATCAGGCTCCAGGTGAGCCGGCGGCGGTCGCGCACGGCGTAGGCGGCCACGACGACCAGCGCCGCGGCCGGGGCGGCGACGCCCACCTCGACCTTGAGCAGGAGCGCCACGATGAACAGGACGCAGGCCGCCGAGGAGACGCCGAACAGCACCCGGTCGCCGACGGGCTCCAGCAGCGGCGGCGTGTAGCGCAGGTCGCGGCGCTGACCGCGGCGCCAGTAGAACACCCACAGGAACACCATGGTCACGGCGATGGAGGCGAGCTGCGGCGCCCACATGCGGGCGGCGAACTCCTGGGCGTTCAGGCCGATCTTCTGCATGCCGAGCAGGTTGGTGAGGTTGGAGACCGGCAGCAGCAGGCTCGCGGTGTTGGCCAGCCAGATCGTGGTCATGGCCAGGGGCAGCGGGGCGATGCGCGCCTTGGGCGCCAGGGCCAGCATGACCGGGGTGAGCAACACCGCAGTCGTATCAAGATTCAGAAATATCGTGACAAAAGAGGCGAAAGCCGTGCAGAGCAGGAAGAGGGCGGCGTAGTTACCGCGGCCGAGCACCGCCATCCGCGCCGCGATGACGTCGAAGACCTGCGCCTCCTTGGTCAGCTCGGCCAGCACGATGATCCCCACCAGGAACACCAGCAGGGGTCCGATGTCGTCCATGCTCTCGGCCGCCTCGCGCAGCGGCAGCAGCCCGGTCGCCACGAACAGCACACCGAGCGCCAGCAGGCCGATCCTGATCCAGTCGAGCACGCCGAGACGCCGCCACACCCGACGATGATCGCACATCGCCTCCAAAACGCCGACGCCGCGAGGGATACTGAGCAGATGTCACGCGACGGCAGGCCGACCGAGATCTTCGTCAGCTACTCCCCCGCCGACACGGCCTGGGCGACCTGGATCGCGTGGGAACTCGAAGCCGCCGGGTACAAGACCATGATTCAGGCGTGGGACTTCGTGCCCGGCACGAACTTCATCGACTTCATGGACCGCGGCGTCAGCGAGGCGCACCTCGTCGTCGCCGTGCTGTCGCGCAACTACCTCACCTCCCGCTACGGGCGCCTGGAGTGGCAGGCCGCGCTGCGCGCCGACCCCGACGACCCGTCGCGCAAGCTGGTGACGATCCGGCTGGAGGACGTCCATCTGGAGGGTCTGCTGTCCACCATCACCTGGGTCGACCTCCTCGGCGTGACCGACCCCGACCAGGCGCGGGCGCGGCTGCTCGGCCGCGTCGGCGAGGCGCTGGCCGGCCGGGCCAAGCCCGACGTGCCGCCCGCCTTCCCCACCTCGGCCCAGGCCGGCGCGCCGGCGCCCGACCCGACCCTGCCGGCCCCGGCCGAGCGCTCCCGGGCCCGCCGCACGCCGGTGACCGCGCCGAAGTTCCCGCCCGCGGCCGGGCCCGGGCACCGGCGCGAGTCGCTGAGCGTCCTGCACATCGGCGGGCCCCGGTTCGGCCGGGCGCTGCCCGACCCCGGCGAGCCGTTCACGCCCGAGGACATGCAGGCGCGCATCTGGGCCGACCTCACCTCCATGTACGACCGGGGCATGCCGCGGCCCGACCTCATGGTGGTCAGCGGCGACCTGACCGAGTCGGGCAGCCTCGGGCAGTTCGCCCAGGCCACCCGGTTCGTGACGGACCTGCGGCTGCTGCTCGGGCTGGAGCCGCACCGGCTCGTCCTCGTGCCCGGGCCGCGCGACGTCACCAAGGCCGCGGCCAGCGCCTACTTCCTCACCTGCGAGGCCGACGACGTCAGCCCGCAGCCGCCGTACTGGCCGAAGTGGCGCCACTTCGCCGGCCTGTTCGACGAGGTCTACCAGGGCCTCGACGACCGGGTGTTCGACGGCGGGCAGCCGTGGACGCTCTTCCAGGTGCCCGACCTGAAGGTGGTCGTGGCCGGGCTGAACTCGACCATGGCCATGAGCCATCTGGAGCGCGACGCGTACGCGCAGCTCGGCGAGGCGCAGGCGGCCTGGTTCGCCGAGCGGCTGCGGCCGTACGAGGAGAGCGAGTGGCTGCGGCTCGGCGTGATGGGCCACCCGCCGTCGGCGCTGCGCGACGCGCCCACGTTCGAGCGGCTGCTGGCCCACCGGCTCAACCTGCTCTTCCACGGCACCGGACGCGACCCCGCCGGCGAGGGCGACGGCGAGGCGGCCATGGCCGCGCCGCGGGCGGGCCGCCACCAGGTCGTCGAGATCACGCCCGGCGGCGTCCGCACCTGGCTGCCCGACCAGGAGCCCGCGAAGGCCACGCGGAGCTGGCGGGCCGCCCGGGCGCCGTTCGCCGGCGAGGCCCCGCAGGTGCCGCGCCCCCGCCGGGAGCCGCCCGAGCGCGAGCCCAGCCCGGTGGAGCTGCTGCTCGACCGGATCAGCGAGGTCTGCGAGGCCCGGCACGAGCGCGCGCGGATCCGCCGCTTCCCCACGCACCTGGTCGTCACCCACCCGGACGACGGGTTCGTCCGGCTGACCATGGTCGGCGCGCACGTCGGCCGGGTGGACGAGGCCGCCGCCGAGGCGTTCGCCCGGCAGGCCCACGCGGCCGGGCTCCAGGGCGAGCTGGTCTACCAGGGGCCGCCGCCCGAGCGGGCGCTGCGCGACGCGCTCGTGCGCCGGGGGGTGCTGCTGCGCAGCTTCACCGAGTTCCAGGGGCTGCTCGACCTGTCCGGGTACGTCGCCGAGCAGACCGCCCGGCTGACCGGCGACCGGCGCTACCCTCCCGGCCTGTACGTGCCCCAGCGCTACCGCGAGCTGGACCGCCCCGGCCACCCGGTCAAGGACGGGCTCACCGACGAGCTGATGCGGCTGCTCGCCAGCGACCACGGCCGCTTCCTGCTGCTGCTCGGCGACTTCGGCCACGGCAAGACGTTCGCGCTGCGCGAGCTCGCCCGGCGCCTGCCGGCCGAGCTGCCGCACCTGACGCCGCTGTTCATCGAGCTGCGAGCCCTGGACAAGGCCCATTCGGTGGACGCGCTGGTGGCCGCCCACCTCGCCACCCACGGCGAGGAGCTGATCGACCTCAAGGCGTTCCGCTACCTGCTGCGGCAGGGGCGCATCGTGCTGCTGTTCGACGGTTTCGACGAGCTGGTCGCCCGGCTCACCTACGACCGGGCCGCCGACCACCTCGCGACCCTGCTCGCCGCGGCCGAGGACAAGGCGAAGATCGTGGTGGCCAGCCGCACCCAGCACTTCCGCTCCCACGGCCAGGTGCTGCGCTCGCTCGGCGAGATGGTCGGCGTGCTGCCGCAGCGGCGGCTGCTGGCCGTCGAGGACTTCTCCCGCGACCAGATCCACTCCTACCTGGTCAACCGGTACGACGACGGCGACGAGGCGGCGGCGCGCATGTCGCTGCTGGAGAGCATCGAGGACCTGCTCGGCCTGGCGCAGAACCCGCGCATGCTGAGCTTCATCGCCGACCTCGACGCCGACCGGCTGCGCACCGTGGCCCGGGCCCGCCACACCACCAGCCCCGCGCAGCTCTACCAGGAGATCCTCACCTCCTGGCTGACGTTCGAGGCGCGGCGGGCGGCGCTGCCCGGCTCGGCCGCGGGCCTGACGCTGGAGGAGCTGTGGCAGGCGGTCACGGCCCTGGCGCTGCGCCTGTGGGAGTCGAACGAGGCGCTGCTCGGCGTGGAGGAGCTGACCGAGTTCGCCGAGACGCTGACGGACCTGGCGGGCGGGCAGCTGTCGGCGGCGCACGCGGCGTACGCGATGGGCTCGGGCAGCCTGCTGGTGCGCACCGAGGAGGGCATGTTCGGGTTCATCCACTCCTCGGTGATGGAGTGGCTGGTCGCCAAGCACGTCGCCGACACCCTCGACGACCCGGTGACCCTGGCGCGGGGGCCGCTGACGCCGCTGAGCGTCGAGTTCCTGTGCGACCTGGCCGACGTGCGGGCCCTGCGGGCGTGGGTGAACGACCCGCCGCCCGGGCGGCACGCCGGCGCCAACGCCGTCAAGATCGCCGGCCGGCTGCGCACCCCGGCGCAGTCCGACCTGCGCGGCGCCAACTTCAAGGGCGAGGACCTGTCGGAACGCGACCTGCAGGAGGTCGACCTGACCGGCGCCGACCTGTCGGAGGCGACGCTGGCCCGCACCAACCTGTCCAGGGCCGTCCTGCGCGACGCCCGGCTCACCGGCGCCCGCCTCGACGGCGCCTCGCTGGCGGGGGCCGACCTGCGGGGCGCCGACCTGTCCGGCACCCGCCTCGTCCACACCGACCTGAGCGACGTGACCGCCGACGGCGCCCGCTGGCACCGCGCGGCGCTCATCCACGTCAGCGGCACGCTGCCCGACCTGCCGGGCGCCGCCGTGGTGCCCGGCACTCCGGTCGAGGTGCAGCTCGCGCCCGCCGCCATCGGCGTCCCGTACGGCTACCACTTCCAGACCAGCCGCCTGCCCGAGCCCATCGCCTACAGCCACGACGGCACCACGATCGCCATCGGCAACGAGGACGGCGGCGTGCTGCTCTGCGTGGGCGGCGCGCCCGTGCGCACCCTCCAGGGCCACCACGGCCGCGTCTACGCCGTGTCCTTCGCCGGCGACCTGCTCGCCTCCGGCGCCAGCGACGGCAGCGTGCTGCTGTGGGACGCGGTGACCGGCACGCTGCTGCGGCGGCTGGAGGGCCATCCCGACGGCGTCTGGCCGGTCCGCCTCAGCCCCACCGGCGAGCTGCTGGCGGCGGGCGGCGGCGACGGCGTCGTCCGCGTCTGGGAGACCGCCACGGGCCGCGAGGTCCACCGCCTGGCCGGGCACCGGGCGCCCGTCTACACGGCCTCGTTCGGGCACGCGGAGCTGGTGACGGGCGACTCGGCGGGCGTCGTACGGGTCTGGGACCTCGCGTCCGGTGAGGTGGCGGCCACCCTCGACGGCCACGACGGCGCGGTCTACCGGGCGGTCCACAGCCCCGACGGCACCCTGCTGGCCACCGGCGACGAGGCGGGCACGGTGCGCCTGTGGGACACCGGGACGTGGACCCTGCGCCGCGCCCTGACCGGTCACGCCGGGTCGATCTACTGCGTCGCGTTCTCCCCGGACGGCACCCTGCTGGCCACCGGCGACACGGCCGGCGCGGTCCGCCTGTGGGACCCGGTCGCGGCCGAGCCGCGCGGGCCGCACACGGTCCACTCCGCGAGCGTCTACCAGGTGACGTTCAGCCCCGACGGCCGCACCATCGCCAGCGGCGACTCCAACGGCGTGGTCCGCCTGCAGGAGGCCGGCTCCACGACCCGCGTCGAGCTGACCGGCCACCGCAGCTCCGTCTGGCCGTTCGCGTTCCGCCCCGACGGCCAGCAGCTGGCCACCAGCAGCAACGACGGCACCGTCCGGCTGTGGGACCCGGTGAGCGGCAAGTGCCAGCGGATCCTGCGCGGCCACGGCCGGCGCATCTCGTCGGTCCGCTTCAGCGCCGACGGCACCATGCTGGCCACCAGTGGCAACGACGGGGTCGTGCGCGTGTGGGAGGCGGCCACGGGGCGGCGGCTGCGCGAGTTCACCGGCGCCTCCGACCGGCTCGTCTCCGCGCTGTTCTCCCCCGCCGGGCCGGTGCTGGCCACCTCCAGCAACGACGGCGGCGTCCACTTCTGGAACGCCACCACCGGCGAGTACGAGCGCGAGCTCAACGCCGAGACCGACCACGTGTGGGCGGAGGCGTTCAGCCCCGACGGCACCCTGCTGGCCACGGCCAACGACGACGACAGCGTGCGCGTCTGGTACCGCGCGACGGGCCGCCTGGTCAGCAACCTGGCCGACCACCGGGGCCGGGTCCGCTCGATCGCGTTCAGCCCCGACGGCCGCCACGTGGCGACCGGCTGCGACGACCGGACGGTCCGCGTCTGGCATGTCGAGTCCGGCGGCCTCGTGGCCACCCTGGAAGGGCACAAGGACCGGGTGTACGCGGTGGTCTTCTCGCCGTCCGGCCGCTACCTGGCCAGCGCCAGCAACGACGGGACGGCCCGGGTGTGGGAGCTGCGACCCGGCCAGCCGTGGCAGCCCGTGCTGCGGCACACCCTTGAGGAGCACACCGGGCGGCTCTGGTCGGTGGCCTTCGACCTGACCGGCGAGCGCCTGGCGACCGCGGGCGACGACCTGACCGTACGCGTGTGGGACACGGTCACGGGGCGGCTGCTGGACTCGCTGAAGGGGCACACGCGGCGGGTGTGGTCGGTGGCCTACAGCCCGTCCGACCCGGACCTGCTGGCCACGGCCGGGGACGACGGCGTGGTGATCCTCTGGCGCGGCAAGGACCGCCACGCCACGCTCCTCGGTTTACCGGAGGGCTGGGCGGCGCTGTCGCCGAGCGGCCGGTACAAGGTGGAGGGGGAGGTGGCGGGGCAGTTCTGGCATGTGATCGGGATGTCCCGGTTCGAGCCGGGGGAGCTTGATCCGTATCTTCCGGACGTACGGCCTGTCCCCCTCGACGCCCCGTTCTGACCCGCTCGCCGCAGCCCGGCGGGTGCCGGGCGGCGGGGTCACTTCCCGTCGCGGCCCCGGCCCTTCGGACGGCCGCCGCGCCGTCCGGCGGGCGCGTCCCGGCGCGCCCCGCCGCGGGCTGCCCGCCCTTCGGCGCGGGTGCGGTCCTGGGCCTGCTTGCCGCCCTGAGGGGCGCGCCGGGCCGGGGCGGTCGCCGTGGCGCTCCAGTGGGCGGGACGGGTCAGCCCCGGCGGGATGCGCGTGGCCGCGTCGCCGCGGGCCGCGTTGAGCTGGAACTGCGTGAGGAAGACGCTGCCCGTCAGATCGGCCCCGGACAGGTCGGCCCCTCTGAGGTCGGCCCCGATGAGGTCGGCCAGCCGGAGGTCCGCTCCCCTGAGGTCGGCGCCGATGAGGTACGCGCCTCGCAGGTCGGCGCCGTACAGGTCGGCTCCCCGCAGGCGCGCCCCGATGAGGTCGGCGCCCCGGCGGTCCTTCTTCCGGTCGCGCCCGCCCTGGCCGCCCGCCCGCGCGGGCTCCCGTACGAGCTCGCTCACGCGCAGCAGCAGCGGGTTGACCCGCCCCCGCCGCTCGGCCACGTCGAGCCCCGCCAGCTCCTCCGGGCCCAGCCTGGTGAGGGCGTCGATCTCGTCCCTGGCCCGCAGGACCTCCTCGCGCACCGGCGCGGCCGCGGGCAGCGTCAGCGCCTCGGTGAGGTACCACAGCAGCTCGTGAAGCTGCCGTACGACCGGGAACACCGCGAACATCCGCCCCGCCGTGCCCGGCTCGCTCCGCCAGTCGTGCCCGCCGAAGGTGACCTGGGAAACCTTCTGGCCCGCGCCGAAGCAGTCGAACACCGTGCACCCCGCGAACCCCTCCTCGCGGAGGTGCCGGTGGATGCCGCAGCGGAAGTCGTCCTGGAGGTTGTGGCAGGGCCGGCCCGCGTCCTTGTCGACGGCGAAGTCGGCGGACCTGGAGAACGGCAGCGCGACGCAGCACAGGGCGAAGCAGCTCCCGCAGTCGGCCCGCAGGTCCCGCAGCTCCAGACCGACGCCCCCGGCCCCGGTGTGCTCGCCGCCCGTGTGCCCGACCGTCATGTTGCGCCTCGCCCCCCGATCCGAACTCCCGCGATCCTACCCGCCCGGTGGACGGCGGGACGGGGGGACGCCCAGCCGTTCCCGCAGGGCCCGGACCCCGGAGGCCAGGACGGGCGGGACGGTGATCAGGAGGGTCACGGCGTCGGCGAGCCGCGTCGCCGCCGCGTCGGCCGTCAACCAGAGCAGCGGGGGGCCGAGCACCGCGCAGACGCGGGCGTCGGTGGCGAGCACCCACCGCAGCACGCGCGAGGCCCTGGCGCCGACACCGCGCCCGGCCGCCCCGACCCAGGCGACCACCGCGGCGATCCGCTGACCCGCGACCGTCCGGCCCACGAACGTGCGACCTACGGCCATCCGACCCTCGGCCATCCGACCCTCGGCCGTCGTACCGACGAACGTCCGGCCCGCGAACGTCCGGCCCTGGGCCGTCGTCCGGCGCCGGAGCGCGATCGCCATGCGCGGCATGCCCCCGAGCAGGCCCGCGACGAAACGCGCGCGCTCCACGCGCCCGTCCGCCCGGCGCAGCTCCCCCAGCCACTCCTCCAGCCACCGGCCCCGCACCCCGGAGGGCAGCATGATCGCGGCGGCCTCCACCACGCCGAAGGAGACCCGGACGCCGTCGCGGGCCAGGGCCGACAGCCTCGCCTCGGCCAGCCGGCGCAGCTCGCGCTCCACCCCGCGCATCCCCAGGCGCGCGGCGGCAGGCGCGAACACCCGCAAGGTCTGCAGGCTCTTGGCGTGCTGCTTGGCCGGGGAGATCCAGCGCATCGTGCGCTGGTTGTGCAGCCGGTCGGCCAGCTTGAGCGTCAGCACCCGGCGGTCGGCGCACCGCTCCCACTCCACGGCCGTGTGCTCTCCCTCCGCGCACTCCTCCAGCCGCCCGAGGTCCCGCACCAGCGCGGCGATCCGCGGGCCGAAGTCCCGTTCCAGGTCGGCCGCCGGGCAGGCGGTGTCGCGGAGCACGTCGTGGAGCAGCGCGGCGCACAGCAGCTCGTGGTCCGCGCCGAGGTCGGCGAGGATCGCCGCCACCGCCACGGGGTGGGTGATGTACGGGTCGCCGCTGTGGCGGCTCTGGTCACGGTGCCAGAACGCGGCGGTCGCGTGGGCCCGCTCGACCACGCGGAGCTGTTCGGCGCCCAACCGGCCGGCTAGGAGGGCCCGTAACCGCTCGAACGACCCTTCGCGGGCGGAACCACCGCCACGACGGATCACCAGGGCGCTCACGAGGCGTCACCTGGCACGCGACCGTGGACGCCCATGACCGCGTCACCTGACGCGCCGCCACGGATGCTCATGACGCCCCCCAAGGCGCGGTGACGGCGCGTGAGGCCGCCCGTGGCCGTCCCTCCCGCACGCGGCGACGAATCGTGCGTCCCACAGCCCCTCCTGGCGGGCGGCGATCGATGAAAGCCCCTGGGAGGAGACACCGCGAGGCCGCCCTTCCCGATGTCACGGCGGTTCACGACGCACCCCCCGTCGTGCCCAGCGGACGCGCCCAGTCGGGGACGAGCTGGCGGCGGGAGCGGTAGGCCGCGGCGATCGCGTCGCGGGCCTGCTCGGCGCCCCCGGGGGTCAGCAGGTAGTAACGCCGCCGGGGACGTCCTTCGCGGACGTGGACGTCCGGGTCCTCCCACCGGCTCTCCACCCAGCCGATCTCCTCCAGCGTCGCCAGGATCGGGTAGACGGTGCCGCTCGCCAGCCCGGCCTCCGCGCACAGGTCGAGGCCGTACCGCTCGCGGGCGGGGTCGGAGAGGAACACGCGCAGCACGTCGCGGACGGACGTCGTCATGCGGGGCCTTCTCGGCATATCTCGAACTCTACATAGCCCGCCGAGCGGCGGACATGTCCGTCCGGGCCAGGAACGCCTACCCCGTCAGCCGCGGGCCGCCCGGCGCAGGAGCTCGTCCCACACCTCGCCGACCCGGGCCTCCAGCGCGTCGAGCGTGCCCTCGTTGTCGATGACGATGTGCGCGACCGCGAGCCGCTCCTCGCGGGTGGCCTGGGCGGCGATACGGGCCCGGGCGTCGCTCTCGGCCATGCCGCGGTGCTCGGCCAGGCGGGCGACGCGCGTCTCGTCGGAGGCGTCCACGACGATCACCACGTCGTACATCGGGGCCAGCTTGTTCTCGGCCAGCAGCGGCACGTCGTACACCACGATCGCGTCGTCGGCGGCCTGCCCCTGCAACTCGGCGACCCGCTCCCCCACGAGGGGGTGGACGATCGCGTTGAGCGCGGCGAGCCGCTCGGGGTCGCTGAAGACGATGGAGCCCAGCTTCTCGCGGTCGAGCGAGCCGTCGGCGCGCAGCACCTCGTCCCCGAACACCGCCACCACCCGCGCCAGGCCGGGCGTGCCCGGCTCGACGACCTCGCGGGCTATCTTGTCGGCGTCGATCACCACGGCGCCGCGGGCGGCCAGCCGCCGCGACACCTCGCTCTTGCCGGATCCGATGCCGCCGGTCAGTCCGATCTTCAGCACCCGCAAAGCCTATCGGCCTCCTCCTCGATGCTCACCGCCGCAGGTGGACGAGCGTCAGGTGGTCGTCCATGCGCTCGCGGCGGGTCTCCCGGTAGCCGAGGCGGCGGTACAGCCGCAGGTTCCCCTCCGACAGGTGGCCGGTGAACAGGTCGAACGCCGACGCCTCCGGCACCTGCTCGTGCAGCGCCCGTAACAGGGCCGTGCCCAGCCCCCGCCCCTGCTGGTCGGGCGCCACGACCAGCCGGCCCACGAGGCAGGTGGCGCCGGAGATCCGGCCGCGGACGGAGCCGACGACCCGTCCCCCGTCGACAGCCTTGAGCACGACGCCGTCGCGGATCGCCTCGCGGACCTGCTCGACGGACTCGACGAGCGGCGGGATGAACGGATCGCCGTAGAGCTGGGCCTCGGTGACGTACGCCGCCCGCTGCACCGTGAGAATCTCGCCCGCGTCGGCCTCCTCGGCCCGCTGGATCTCCACGCCCAGCACCCTAGCGGAGGGGTCACGTCCCGGCACACCGGTCCGGTCGAACCGGATACCTCAGGCGATCAGGGCGAAGAACGTCCGGAGGCTCCGTACCAGCGACTGCGGGCTCGCCATGGCCACCATGTGGCTGGGGCTGTGCTCGCCCGCCCAGTGGACGACGTGGTTGCGGCGCTCGGCGAGCCGGCGGAACAGGTCGGGACCGCCGTGGGAGACGCCCGTCGGGACACCGGTCTGGTCGATCGGCAGACCGGCCGCCCCTTCGTAGTACGTCCAGGACGAGGAGCCGCCCGTGCCGGTGAACCAGTAGATGCTCGCGTTGGTCAGCAGCAGGTCGCGGTCGACGGGCTCGGCCACCTCCCCCTTGCCGCCGGGCCACCCGTCGAACTCCTTGAACCGTTCGACCAGGTACGCCAGCTGCATGACGGGCGAGTCGGCGAAGCCGAAGGCGAGCGTCTGCGGCCGGTTGGACAGGTACGGGCCGTAGCCGCTGCCTCCCGCCCAGCTCTCGCCGATCTGGCGGGCCGTCTCCCGCTCCTCGTCGCTCGCGTCCGCCAGCTCGGCCGGGTCGCCGGTCGGTATGCCCAGGCCGCCGGTGATGTGCGAGCCGATGACGTGCTCGGTGTCGAGGGCGGCCAGCCGCGGGGTGACCAGCGCCCCGGCGTCGTTGCCGTGCGCGCCGTACCGTTCGTAGCCGAGCCTGCTCATCAGCTCCGCCCAGGTGCGGGCGACGCGCTCGATGCTCCAGGGTCGCTCGTCGGCGGGCTCGGGGAACGGCGAGAAGCCGAACCCGGGCAGCGACGGCGCGACCACGTGGAAGGCGATGGAGGGGTCCAGACCGTGCGCGCGCGGGTCGCTGAGCGGCCCGATGACGTTCATGAACTCGGCGACCGAGTTCGGCCAGCTGTGCGTGACGATCAACGGCACAGCGCCGGGCTCGGGCGATCGGGCGTGCACGAAGTGGACGCTCTGGCCGTCGATGTCGGTCGTGTACTGAGGGAAGGCGTTGAGCCGCGCCTCCTGGGCCCGCCAGTCGAAGCCGTCGGCCCAGTACGCGGCCAGCTCCCGGAGGTGGTCGACCGGGACGCCCCGGCTCCAGCCGCCGGGCAGCTGCCCGGCCCAGCGGGTGCGGCGGAGGCGGTCACGCAGGTCGTCGAGGTCGGTCCGGGGAATGTCGATCACGAAGGACTTCATGCCTGCCACGGTAGAAAGCAAAGCGGAAGACTCCGTTCCGCGTTCCCCGTTCCGCGGCGGCTTTCTCGTGGCCGGCCGTGCCGCTCTCCGTGTCGCCCCCGCGCGGGGCGGCCGGGCACGACACGCCCGCGACACGGAAGCACCCGGCGGTACGGGAACACCGGACGCGCCGCGCCCGCGAACAAGGAACTGGATGCGGGATGCGGCGGCCGGACCAACGAGGTGAAGCATCCGCAACCCCGATGAAAGGGGAACCGGGCGAAAAGCTGGGGTGGAACGCGGGAAGCCCCGCACGGATGATCCGTGCGGGGCTTCCCTCAGGACGTGCCTGTGTGGAGCCGCTACCTCAGCTCTGGCCGCCGGCCAGCTTCTCGCGAAGCGCGGCGAGCGCCTCGTCGGAGGCGAGGGCGCCACCCGCGGGAGCGGAGGAGCTGCTCGACGACGGAGCCGCGGACTCGCCGCTGTAGGACGAGGGAGCGGCCTCGCCGGCCTCCGCCTCGGCCCGGCGGGCCTCCTCGATCTGCCGCTTGTGAGCCTCGAAGCGAGTCTGGGCCTCGGCGTACTGCCGCTCCCACTCCTCGCGCTGCTTGTCGAAGCCCTCGAGCCACTCCCCGGTCTCCGGGTCGAAGCCCTCGGGGTAGATGTAGTTGCCCTGGTCGTCGTAGGTCGCCGCCATGCCGTACAGCGTGGGGTCGAACTCGACCTCGGTGCCGACACCCTCGTTGGCCTGCTTCAGCGAGAGGCTGATGCGACGGCGGTCGAGGTCGATGTCGATGATCTTGACGAAGATCTCGTCGCCGACCTGGACGACCTGCTCCGGGATCTCCACGTGGCGCTCGGCCAGCTCGGAGATGTGGACCAGGCCCTCGATGCCCTCCTCGACCCGGACGAACGCGCCGAACGGCACCAGCTTGGTGACGCGGCCCGGCACGACCTGGCCGATCTGGTGGGTGCGGGCGAACTGCTGCCACGGGTCTTCCTGGGTGGCCTTGAGCGACAGGGAGACGCGCTCGCGCTCCATGTCGACGTCGAGGACCTCGACCGTGACCTCCTGGCCGACCTCGACGACCTCGGAGGGGTGGTCGATGTGCTTCCAGGACAGCTCGGACACGTGGACCAGACCGTCGACGCCGCCGAGGTCCACGAACGCACCGAAGTTGACGATCGAGGAGACGACGCCCTTGCGGACCTGGCCCTTCTGAAGGGTGTTGAGGAACGTCTGGCGAACCTCAGACTGCGTCTGCTCAAGCCAGGCGCGACGCGACAGGACCACGTTGTTGCGGTTCTTGTCGAGTTCGATGATCTTCGCCTCGAGCTCGCGGCCGACGTACGGCTGCAGGTCGCGGACACGCCGCATCTCGACCAGGGACGCCGGCAGGAAGCCACGGAGGCCGATGTCGAGGATGAGACCACCCTTGACGACCTCGATGACGGTGCCGGTGACGATGCCGTCCTCGTCCTTGATCTTCTCGATCGTGCCCCAGGCCCGCTCGTACTGAGCGCGCTTCTTGGACAGGATCAGGCGGCCCTCCTTGTCCTCCTTCTGGAGAACCAGGGCTTCGACGTGCTCGCCGACCTCCACGACGTCAGCAGGATCGACATCGTGCTTGATCGAAAGCTCGCGCGAGGGGATGACACCCTCGGTCTTGTAGCCGATATCGAGAAGGACCTCGTCTCGATCGACCTTGACGACGGTGCCCTCAACAATGTCACCGTCGTTGAAGTACTTGATGGTCTCGTCGATCGCGGCGAGGAAGGCTTCCTCGGACCCGATGTCGTTGACCGCTACCTGCGGGGTGCTCGAGGTGGCCTCAGTGCTGGACGTCATGTGTGGAAGTGCTCCGAACGCGGACAGGATGTCGATGTGGCGGATGCGCGGCAGGCCCTCTTCCGCATCAAGCCGAGGAGTTACGACATCGACGTGACCGAGCGCGAGCCCGCTCCGTCTGAGGCGCGCGCGAGCCCACAGCGCAGCGATCAGCATATGAGACGTCGGCCACGGGGTCAATCCAAGTCACGCACGCCACCTGATCGACAAGCATCAGTAGGCGTTGACGCGGCCGCGCCACTTGGCGTCAATATTACCCTGAAGCCGTGACGGGATGGAGATCCGCCCGGGGTCGCCATCCGAGACGTAGCGGTCGCCGGGGTGCTTGTCCAGCCACTCCAGCCAGTACTGCGAGCACCATTTGCGACACTCGCCCTTTTTGCCATTGCTCTGGATGCGCTGGATCGCACCGGGACGGAACAATTTCGCGTAGGGCGAAACCGAGGGCTCGGCCCCGGCCAGGAAGACGCCCGTGAAGTCGTACCGGGTGCCGTCCCACGTGCCCTTGCGCGCCAGCTGGCGCGGGTGCGGCGCCACGCCGAAGGGCAGGGCGAGCGTCCGCGGGGTGCCGGCGCCGAGCTTCTCCAGCATCCGCTGGACCTTGACGATCTGCTTCTGGACCGTCTTCTTCGGCAGCACGCCGAGGTTGGGGTGCGACCAGGTGTGGTTGGCCACCTCGAACCCGTGGCCGACGAGCCAGCGCACGGCCGCCGCCTGCGACGCCTCGTCACGCAGCCCGAACGGCTCCTGGTTGACCCAGAACGTGGCCGTGGGCCGGAACGACGGGTAGCGCCGGGCCACGTCGAGGATGACCCCCGCCGCGGTGTCGGGCGCCGGGTTGCCGGAGGCGTCCAGCCGGAAGTGGCTCTCGTGCCCGTCGTCGAAGGTCAGCACCACCGGGAACTTCCCGGCGGGCACCCGGATGTCGCCGGCGACGAACTCGGCCGCGGTGATCGGCACGTAGCCGCGCTTGGCGAGGCCCTCCAGCTCCTTCCGGAGCTGCTCGGGGGTGCGGTCGATGGAGGCGTAGCGCTTCTTGATGATGCGGTGGTACATCAGCACCGGCACCACGCCGGCCTCGTTGGCCTTGACCTGGCGGGCGAACTCGGGCGTGGCCGCCACGCCGGGCGGCTGCCCCGCGGGGGACGCCGAGGGGCCCGGTGAGGGGGTTCCCTGGGGCGGGGCGGGGTCGTGGGGCGGTTTCGCGGTCGGTGGCGCCGCCAGGGCCGCCTGGGGGCGCGGGACGGGCTCCCCGCTGGAGGGGACCACCGTCAGGCCGACGATGGCCACGGCCACCACCACGACGTTCGCGACGCCGATGAGAGGGCCGACGACAGGGGGGAGGGACGACGCTGACCGCACAGAACTCCCGTGCACTCGGGGGACCTAGCCTTCAGAGTAGTGCAGGGCCACCCGGAGAGCGGCCCTCCGTACGGAGGCCCATCTGCCCGGCTATAGCGCGAGAAAACCGCCCGACGCAGCGAAGAACACCCGTCACGGCACACAACCGGACACCTCTCCCCCACTTTCGGCGCCCACCTCTCCGACCGCTGGGCCCCTTTTCCCCCGCTCTCGGCACGCGCGCGCGGGTGGTGGAAGGGCGCGGGTGGTGGAAGGGCGCGGGTGGTGGAAGGGCGCGGGTGGTGGAAGGGCGCGGGTGGTGGAACACCGCAGGTTACGAAGAGCGGCGGGCCACGAAACACCGCGGGTCGCGAAACGCGGCTGGGTCACGGGAGGGCCAGGCGTCAGGAAGGCGGGAGCGCGTGGCGGACCGCACCGCCTCGGCGTCGCAGGGGCGCTTTCTCGTGGCGTGGCAGGGGCCTTCTCGGCGTCGCGGGCCTTCTCGGCGTCGCGGGGGCCTTCTCGGCGTGGCAAGGCGTTATGGAAGAGCGCGGATCATGAGGGCGCGACAGATGGTGTCGGTGGCGTCAGGGGCTCGGGCGGTCGCTCTCTCGCCCCCTGACGTCCTGGCCTTTCGGCGTTCTGGCCCCTTGGCGTTCTGGCCCTGGAACCACGGCATGCCGTACAGAGGCGCGCGAGCACGGCGGACCGCGGCGCGCTCACGCCGGTCCGGCCAGGCATAGCGTCACCCGACGGACCGGCGTGCCGCCCGAGCGTCGCGAATCGTCGCGACCTCACACCGTCACGACCGCCACCATCACGAGCGCGCCACGAACCGTCCCGACGCCTACGACGGACAACCGCGACGCACGGCCGCGACCGTCAGTGCCCCGCGTCCTCCCACGTACGACCCACGCCGACCGACACCTCCAGCGGCACCCGCAGGTGGTAGGCCGCGTTCATCTGGTCGCACACGAGCTGCCTGAGCGCCTCCAGCTCGCCCGGCGCCACCTCGAACACCAGCTCGTCGTGGACCTGCAGCAGCATCCGCGAGGCCAGGCCCTCCTCGGCGATCGCCTGGCGGACGTGCAGCATGGCGACCTTGATGATGTCGGCGGCCGAGCCCTGGATCGGGGCGTTGAGCGCCATCCGCTCGGCCATCTCGCGGCGCTGGCGGTTGTCGCTGGTCAGGTCGGGCAGGTAGCGGCGGCGGCCCATGATGGTCTCGGTGTAGCCGTCGTTGCGGGCCTGGCGGACGATGTCCTGCAGGAAGTCGCGGACCCCGCCGAACTCCTGGAAGTACTCCTCCTTGAGCGCCCGCGCCTCGGCCACCGGGATGTTGAGCTGCCCGGACAGCCCGAAGTCGGACAGGCCGTAGGCGAGGCCGTAGTTCATGGCCTTGATGCGCGCCCGCAGCTCGCCGTCGACCTGCTCCGGCGGCAGGTCGAAGACGCGCGCCGCGGTGGCCTGGTGGAAGTCGTGGCCGGACTCGAACGCCTCGATCAGCGACTCGTCGCCCGACAGGTGGGCCATGATGCGCAGCTCGATCTGGCTGTAGTCGGCGGTGAGCAGCGTCTCGTAGCCCTCGCCCACCACGAAGCCTTGCCGGATGCGCCGCCCCTCGGCGGTGCGGATGGGGATGTTCTGCAGGTTGGGCTTCTCGGACGACAGCCGGCCGGTGGCGGCGATGATCTGGTTGAACGTGGTGTGGATGCGCCCGTCGTCGGCGACCTCCTTGATGAGGCCCTCGACGGTGGTGCGCAGCTTCTGCTGGTCGCGGTGGCGCAGCATGATGGTCGGCAGCTCGTGCTCGGTCTGGGTGGCGAGCCAGGCGAGCTGGTCGGCGTCGGTGCTGTAGCCGGTCTTGATCTTCTTGGTCTTGGGCAGGTTGAGCCGGACGAAGAGGATCTCCTGCAGCTGCTTGGGCGAGCCGAGGTTGAACTGCTCGCCGACGACCCGGTGGGCCTCCTCCACGGCGTGCTTGACCGCGGCGCCGAACTCGGCCTCCAGGCCGGAGAAGTACGCGCTGTCGACGGCGATGCCGGCCCGCTCCATCTCGGCCAGCACGGTCACCAGCGGCAGCTCCACGTCGGCCAGGAGCTGGGTGCCGCCGCGCCCGGCCAGGAAGCTCTCCAGGGCGTCGGCCAGCTCGCGCACCACGTGCGCGCGCAGCGCGAGGTCCTTGGCCGGGGCGTCCTCGTCATCGCCGAACAGCGCGGCCTGGCCGTCGGACTCCTCCTCGGCCCGCAGGTCGCGGTTGAGGTAGCGGCGGGCGAGGTCTTCCAGCGTGAACGTGCGCTGCCCCGGCATCGCGAGGTAGGCGGCCAGCGCGGTGTCGCACGCGAGCCCGCGCAGCGTCAGGCCCTGCGACCACAGCGCCAGCATGGGGCCCTTGGCGTCGTGGACGGCCTTGGGCCGGGCCTCGTCCTCCAGCCAGGCGCGCAGCGCGCTCTCGTCGGCCTCGGTGAGCTTGACCGGGTCGATGTGGGCGGCCGTGCCGTCGGGCGAGGCGATCGCGATGCCGTCGACCCGGCCGGTGCCGCGGCCGTAGGCGCCGCGGAAGGCGAGACCGGCGCGGCCCGCGGGCATCGCGGCCAGCCAGCCGGCCACCCGGTCGGGGCCGAGCAGGACGGTCTCGACCTCGAAGCCCTGGTCGGGCTCGCGCTCGCCGGTGCCGAGCGTCTTGAAGACGCGCTCGCGCAGCTCGCCGCGGATCTGGAGGGTGTCGAACAGCTTGTTGACCTCCTCGCGCTCCCAGGCGCCCTGCTGGAGGTCGGCCAGGTCGACGTCGATGGCGACGTCGCGCAGCAGCTCGGTGAGGCGGCGGTTCATGAGCACCTGGGCGACGTGCTCGCGCAGCTTGTCGCCCACCTTGCCCTTGACCTCGTCGACCCGGTCGATCAGCGCGGTGAGCGAGCCGAACTCGCGCACCCACTTGGCCGCGGTCTTCTCGCCCACGCTCGGGATGCTGAGCAGGTTGTCGCTGGGGTCGCCGCGCAGCGCCGCGAAGTCGGGGTACTGGGCGGGCGTCAGGCCGTACTTCTCCTGGACCGCCTCGGGCGTGAAGCGGGTCATGTCGCTGATGCCGCGGCGGGTCATGAGCACGGTGACGTGCTCGTCGACGAGCTGGAGCGCGTCGCGGTCGCCGGTGACGATCAGCACGTTCATGCCCTCGGCCGAGGCGCGGGTGGCCAGCGTGGCGATGAGGTCGTCGGCCTCGTAGCCGGCCTTGGACAGGTGCGGGATGCGCAGCGTGTCGAGCAGCTCGTGGATGAGCTGCATCTGGCCGCGGAAGTCCTCGGGCGTCTCGCTGCGGTTGGCCTTGTAGGCGGCGTACTCCTCGTGCCGGAACGTGGGCTCGGACCGGTCGAAGGCCACGGCCACGTGCGAGGGCTGCTCGTCGCGCAAAATGTTGGTCAGCATCGAGGTGAACCCGTAGACCGCCTCGGTGTGCTGACCATCGGTGGTCATCAGGTTGGCGTCCTTGAGCGCGTAGAAGGCGCGGTAGGCCAACGAGTGCCCGTCGAGCAGCAGCAGGCACGGTCGGCTGGGGGTCACTTCAACTTTCGGCACACCCGCAGCCTAGTCTGCGACTGCGACAGAAAACCGCTGCCCTGAAGACTGGAGGCCACCTCTTGACACAGACGGACCCCCTGGACGTCGGCATGTTCGAGGCGTTCCACGAAGGCACGCTCCCCCAGCGCATGGGCATCGAGTTCGTGGAGGCCGGTGCGGAGCGCGTGGTGGCCCGCATGCCCGTGGAGGGGAACACGCAGCCGTACGGGCTGCTGCACGGCGGCGCCTCGGCGGTGCTGGCCGAGACGCTGGGGTCGGTGGGGGCGGCGATCCACGCGGGCCCGGAGCGGATCGCGGTCGGCATCGAGCTCAACGCGACCCATCACCGCTCGGCCACCTCCGGTCACGTGACGGGCGTGGCCACGCGGCTGCACGGCGGCCGGACGCTGGCGACGTACCACATCGAGATCACCGACGACCAGGGACGACTCATCTGCACGTCTCGTTTGACCTGTATGTTGCGCGATCGTTGAACGCCACGCGCTCACGTCTCCCTTTGCACAGGGCCCCCGTGGGTCGCTACCGTTGTTCCCGAGCAGAGCCCGCAGGGGCGACCGAGTAGATAACGTGTGAGGCCGGGGAAGCCCCGCACGGTCCCAAAGGTCGCCCCTCGGGCTCGTTCTCGTTACGGGTCCGCGGCCTCGGCGCCGGGCGCGGCGCGCGGGGCCGGCCGTCACCGGCCTGTCACAGCAGAGGCGTCGGCGTTAGCGACGATTCACCGCCTGACCTGCTGCGTTGTTTGCTCACACCTGCGACACGCACATGTCACTAATTGGTGACGGACGATAGATAAGGCACTCCTTCCCGCAATAAGCTCCCGCAACAGCATCCAGTTCTGCCTGCGATGCGCGCGTGTCGAGATGGAGGGGCACCCATACCCCGCCTTGACCTAATAGAGGGAGCACCATTGCGCAGAGCCGTGATCGCGTTCACGGCCTTTCTGAGTGGACTCGTCCTCCTGCTCACCGCTCCGGCCCAGGCGGCCACCGCGGACCAGGGCCTCAGAGGAACGCTCACATTCCAAGGCCAGCCAGTGAATGGCGTGAAAATCGTCGTGACCACCGAAAGCGGACAACCCGTCGCGGAGGCCACCACCAACGCGCAAGGTACATGGCAGGTGCCGGTCGACAAGCCCGGCAAGTACAAGGTCACGCTGGATGTCGCCACGCTGCCCAAGGACGCGGCGGTCCGAGGCGGGAGCAACGTCCGGACCCCGACAGTGTACGAGGGCAACATGTCCACCGTGCTGTTCGCCCTGCAGCCCAAGGGAGCCCCGGGGCAGCCCGCGCAGGAGGAGGGCGGTGAGAGCAGCTTCTGGACCCAGGCGGCGCAGCTCGCCTTCGAGGGCCTTAACCTCGGCCTCATCATCGCCCTCGCGGCGCTCGGCCTGTCGCTCATCTACGGCACGACCGGCCTGACCAACTTCGCCCACGGAGAGCTGGTCACGCTCGGCGCCATCCTGGCCTACGCCTTCAACGTCGGCGTCGGCCTGCACCTCATCCCCGCCGCGGTGATCGCGGTGATCCTCGCGGGCGGCCTCGGCTACGCGCAGGACCGGTTCTTCTGGGGCGCGCTGCGCAAGCGGGGCACCGGCACCATCGCAATGATGATCATCTCGATCGGCGTGGCCCTGTTCCTGCGCTACGTGTTCCTCATCTTCTTCGGCGGCCAGAACGAGGCGTTCGCCCAGTACACCGCCCAGCCCGGCATCGAGATCGGCCCGATCTCGGCGGCGCCCAAGAACTTCGTCGCCATGGGCATCGAGCTGCTCGTCCTCATCGTGGTCGGCGTCGCGCTGCTGCGCACCCGCACCGGCAAGGCGGCCCGCGCCGTCGCCGACAACCCGGCGCTGGCCTCGTCGTCCGGCATCAACGTCGACCGGGTCATCCGCATCATCTGGACCATGGGCGGCGCCATCGCCGCGCTGGCCGGCATCATGCTCGGCCTGTCGCAGAACCTGAAGTACACGATGGGCCAGGACATCCTGCTGCTCATCTTCGCCGGCGTCACGCTCGGCGGCCTCGGCACCGCGTTCGGCGCCCTCGTCGGCTCCCTCATCGTCGGCCTGTTCATCCAGCTGTCCACCCTCTGGGTGCCGCCGGAGCTCAAGTCGGTCGGCGCGCTCGCCGTGCTCATCATCGTGCTCCTCTTCCGGCCGCAGGGCATCCTCGGCCGCCGAGAGCGGATCGGCTGACGGGGGGAACCATGGACTGGGTAACAATCATCTCCACCACCGTCAAGGCCGCCGTCGGCGTCGAGACGGTGCTCTACGCGCTCGCCGCCATCGGCATCAACGTCCACTTCGGCTACACGGGCCTGCTGAACTTCGGCCAGGCGGCGTTCATGGCCGTGGCCGGCTACGGCCTCGCGGTCACCGTCACCGTCCTCGGGCTGCCGTTCTGGATCGGCATCGGCGTCGGCCTGCTGGCCGCCGTGCTGCTGGCGGTCGTCCTGGGCATCCCGACCCTGCGCCTGCGTGCCGACTACCTGGCCATCGTCACGATCGCCGCGGCCGAGATCATCCGGCTCATCTTCCGGTCGGTGGCCTTCAAGGACGTCTTCGGCGGCTCCGACGGCCAGCGCGGCTTCTCCGAGGGCTTCTACGCGCTCAACCCCTTCCCGGAGGGCGACTACGGCTTCGGCTGGTTCACCTTCAACAACCGGGTCACCTGGGTGCTGTTCGTGGGCTGGCTCCTCATCGCCCTGTCGTGCCTCATCGTGTACCTGCTGATGAAGAGCCCGTGGGGCCGCGTGCTCAAGGCCATCCGCGAGGACGAGGACGCGGTGCGCGCCCTCGGCAAGAACGTCTTCTCGTACAAGATGCAGTCGCTCATCCTCGGCGGCGTCATCGGCGCGCTCGGCGGTTTCATCTACGGCCTGGCCTTCGCCTCGGTCCAGCCGGACATCTTCGGCACCGAGACCACCTTCTTCGCGTACACGATCGTCATCCTCGGCGGCGCGGCCCGCGTGCTCGGCCCCGTCGTCGGCTCGATGATCTTCTGGGTGCTGCTGGTCCTGGTCAACGGCATCCTGAGCGGCGCGGTCGAGGCCGGCTACCTGCCCTTCATGGCGCCCACCCAGGTGGGCCCGGTGCGCTTCCTCCTGGTCGGCATCGGACTCATCCTCTTGCTCGTCTACCGGCCACAGGGCATCTTCGGTGACAAGAGGGAGATTGCAATCGATGCACGCTGACAGCACCAACACCGTGACGGCGACGACCGAGCGCAAGGCCGCGGCCGTGGCCGCGTTCAAGGACCTCGCCCGCGACCCCGGCGTGCCCAAGCCCGACCCGATCCTCGTGGTGGACAAGGTGGTGCGCCGCTTCGGCGGCCTGACCGCCGTCGAGGTGGAGCACGTCGAGATCCAGCGCGGCTCCATCACCGCGCTGATCGGCCCGAACGGCGCCGGCAAGACGACCTTCTTCAACCAGCTCACCGGCTTCGACACCGCCGACTCCGGCGAGTGGACGTTCAACGGCCGCCCGATGAACGGCGTGCCCGCCCACAAGGTGGCCCGCGCCGGCATGGTCCGCACCTTCCAGCTCACCAAGGCGCTGTCGCGGCTGACCGTCATGGAGAACATGCGTCTCGGCGCCCAGCGGCAGAAGGGCGAGAGCTTCTTCCGGGCGCTCCTGCCGAACCTGTGGCGCGGCCAGGAGGACGAGATCACCGAGCGGGCCGAGGACCTGCTGACCAGGTTCAAGCTCGCCGCCAAGCGCGACGACTTCGCCGGGGCCCTGTCGGGCGGCCAGCGCAAGCTGCTGGAGATGGCCCGCGCGCTCATGGTCCAGCCCGAGCTGGTCATGCTCGACGAGCCCATGGCCGGCGTCAACCCGGCCCTGACCCAGTCGCTGCTCGGCCACGTGAAGGACCTGCGCGAGCAGGGTATGACCGTGCTGTTCGTCGAGCACGACATGGACATGGTCCGCGACATCAGCGACTGGGTCATCGTCATGGCCCAGGGCGCGGTGATCGCCGAGGGGCCGCCGGACACCATCATGTCCGACCCACGCGTCATCGACGCCTACCTGGGCGCGCACCACGACGCGCCGCTGTCGGAGACGGAGCTGCAGGAGCAGCTTCACGAGGCGGAGGCGGAGCTCGAGGCGGAGATCGAGGAGGAGACTCAGAAGTGAACACCGTCCCCGAGTCCTCGAAGGCCGAGCAGCCCGCTCAGGAGGGCGCCGAGGCCCCCGAGACTCCTTCTGCGACGACCGCGACCGCCGAGGCGCCCGCGACGTCCCAGCAGGCCGTCACGGACCGCACCGCGCATCTGGAGGGCGCGCAGAGCGCCCTGCTGCGCTGCGACGAGCTGATCGCCGGCTACCTGCCCGGCGTCAACATCCTCAACGGCTCCGACCTGTACGTCGGCGAGGGCGAGCTGATCGGCATCATCGGCCCCAACGGCGCCGGCAAGTCGACGCTGCTCAAGGCCATGTTCGGGCTCGTCACCATCCGCAGCGGCACGGTGAAGCTCAAGGGTGAGGACATCACCAACATGAAGGCGCACCAGCTGGTCTCGCGCGGCGTGGGCTACGTCCCGCAGACCAACAACGTCTTCCCGAGCCTCACCATCGAGGAGAACCTCGAGATGGGCGCCTTCCAGGTGCCCGGCAAGTTCAAGGAGCGCTTCGAGTTCGTCGCCGAGCTGTTCCCCGCGCTCAAGGAGCGGCGCAAGCAGCGCGCCGGCTCCCTGTCGGGCGGCGAGCGGCAGATGGTGGCCATGGCCCGCGCGCTCATGACCGAGCCGTCGGTGCTGCTGCTCGACGAGCCGTCGGCCGGCCTGTCGCCCAAGCTGCAGGACCTCGTGTTCATCCAGGCCCAGCAGATCAACAAGGCCGGCGTCACGGTCATCATGGTCGAGCAGAACGCCCGGCGCTGCCTGCAGATCTGCCACCGCGGCTACGTCCTCGACCAGGGCCGCAACGCCTACACCGGCACCGGCCGGCAGCTCGCCAACGACCCCAAGGTGATCGAGCTGTACCTCGGCACCCTGGCCAAGGCGTGACAGTCGCGTAAGCGACATAACGGTTCTCGCACAACGGCGGAGGGGCTCCCCACGGGGGCTCCTCCGCCGTTTCAATGACGGGTGTGAGACGAATCGTGGTGACCACGCTGCTCGTGCCGCTCCTGTCGATCCTCGCCGCCTGCCAGAACACGCCCGCCGCCACGGCCGGCAGGTACAGCACGGGCGGGGACCCCACCGACGATCCGTGCGCCCGGGTCGTCTCCGCCATCGGGTACGCCGACCTCCTGCTGAGGCCCAGAGGGCAGGAGGACGAGCAGTACTTCGAGGACGCCGTGCTGGGGCGCCTGGCCGAGGCCCGGGGCATCACGCTGCAGTACGGCCCCGCCCTGCCCGGCTCGCTGGCGCCTGCCGTGAAGGACGTCGAGGCCGCGACGGCGGGGCTGTCCCGCGCCGACGTGCCGCGCGCCCGGCAGGTGGAGCTGCTGAAGAGGTACCGCGCCGCGGCGGACCGGATCAGGGCCGGCTGCGCCTGACCCCGGCGGACGGCCGGGGGTTCCGGACGACGGCGGACGGCCGGGGGTTCCGGACGACGGCGGAGAGCCCGCGGAAGACGGCGAAGGGGCCCGGTCCGCGCGGACCGGGCCCCTTCGAAGGCTTCGCGCGAGCGGTCAGCCGGCGATGTTGCCGGTGCGGTACTCGAGCGCCTTGGTGGCGTACTTGTTGTCGTCGCCGTACTGGTAGATGCCGATCGTGGCGACGGCCGGGTCACCGGCGTCGTTGAACTCGACCGGGCCGCTGACGCCCTCGTAGTCGATGTCCTTGCCGGCCTTCAGCAGCTCCACGCACGACTTGAAGTCGTTGCACTTCTCGCCGCCCTTGCTGACCTCGGCCAGCTTCTTGGCGATGTCGGTGCCGGCGTCGCTCTTGGCGGCCTCGGCGGCCAGCGCGAGCAGGTTGGTCGCGTCGTACGACTCGGGCCCGTAGCTGAAGTCCTGCAGCTTCGGGTTGGTGGCCATGAGCTTCTTCTGGAACTCCTCCGGAGCCGCCGCGCCCGGGATGGTGCCCTTGACTCCCTTGAGGGTGCCCTTGGGCATCTTCACGTAGTTCGTGTTGGAGGTGTTGCCGTCGACCATGTACCACTTGTGCTTGCTGGCCGGCATGCCCTGCTTGACCAGCTCCTGCACGACCTTCGAGGTCTCCTCGAAGCCGATGAGGACGATGGCCTTCGGGTTCTTGGCCTTGATCTTCGCCACGTCGGCGGAGAAGTCGGCGGCCTTCGGGTCGTAGTCGACCCGCTCGACGACCTGGCCGCCGGAGTCGGTGATGGTCTTGGAGACCTGGTCGGCCAGGCCGGTGCCGTAGGAGTCCTGCATCGCGAGGATGCCGACCGTGTCGTTGCCGTCGGCCACCACGAGGTCGCCCAGCACGCGGCCCTGCAGCTTGTCCGGCGGGGACGTGCGGAAGTACAGGCCCTTGTCCTCGATCGTGGTGAACTTGTCGGAGGTGTTGGCGGGCGAGAACTGGATCACACCGGCACCGGTGATCTTGTCGATCACCGACTCCGACACCGAGGACGACGCCGCGCCGATGATGGCGTCGGCCTTCTGCGCGAGCAGCTTGTCGACCGACTGCGACGCGATGTTGGTGGTCGTGTCACCCGAGTCGGTGTCGTACTTGACAACGGGCTTGCCGAGCACGCCGCCGGCCTCGTTGATCTCCTTGAGCGCAGCGTCCACACCCGCGATCTCGGGCGGGCCGAGGAAGGCCAGCGAGCCCGTCTGCGGCAGTAGCGTGCCAAGCGTGAGCGTGCCGTCACCCTTAGCCGCGGGGGCCGCGGAAGACGGCGCCGCCGCGGACTCGGACGGCTGAGTGGCGGTGTCGCTGCCACCACCGCAAGCCGTAAGAGCGAGGCTGGCGGCAGCGGCGACTGCCAGCGCCCGCCCCACGGGAGCAATGCGGACCATGAAGTGTCTCCTTCATCTCCAGGCCGGGATCGGTCAGCACCGCCGACGTTCCCGATCGAATGACGGAAACGTACAAAACCGCCATGGCCTGGAACCAGATGCCGTCCTGAACTGTCGGCACTTGGATGCGGAGTCGTAACCAGTCCTCAACTTACGAGAGCCGCTCAAGGTTGCCTAATGTGCGTGCCGTGAAGCACATTAGGGTCCCCCTGGTCATGGTGGTTATGCTGTCGGGTTGCGGTGGCCCCGGCAGACCGGCCGAACCCTCGTCACGCCCACCCTACGGGGTGTCCGTCTCGCTGGCCCAATGGCGCTCCGACGAGCCCGCGCACGCCATCGAGGTCGCTGTCCGCAATACCACGGACACTCCTGTGCATTTCGCCGATGTCCAGCTGATCTCGCCGTCATTCAAAACCCTTCCACCGGAAAGCAAGGACTCCACCATCGGGCGGACCGAGCGCACCGATCTCCGCATTCCCTACGGCGAGGCGAACTGCTCGCCCCAGGGACTGCCGGAGGTGCGGCCCGCCACGGTCGCGGCCCGCGTCCGCGTCGGCTCCGAGCCGCTGCGCAGGGTCGTCTTCCCGGTGCCGCACCCGGACCCGTTGCTGGCCCGGCTGCTGCACGACGAGTGCTCGGCGTTCCTCGTCAAGCAGGCGGCCGACATCTCCTTCGGCCCGGACTGGAAGCGCGACGGCGATCTGATGCGCGCGACCCTCGTGCTGACCAGGCGCGGGGCGGGCCGGGTGGCGGTCGGCTCGGTGGACGGCACGACGCACTACATCGTGACGCCCGCCCGCGGGGCCAAGCCCCTGGTGGTCCTGGAGGCGGGGGCCGCGCGGGCCGAGGCGCCGATCGCGCTCTCCCCCGGCCGCTGCGACCCGCACGCGTTCGCCGAGGCCAAGAAGGCGTTCCTGTTCCCCGTGCGCGCCTCGGTGGACGGCGGCGAGGAGCGCGTGGTCATCGTGCAGCCGCCGGCCGCCCGGCAGAAGGAGCTGATCGACTACGCGCTGGAGGTGTGCGGCCTGAAGAAGTGAGCCCCGGGGCCGCGCACCGGCTCAGGCGGGCGCCGCGGTCTCCCGGACAGGGCGTCGCGGCCTGTCAGGTGCGGGGCGCCGCGGCCTGTCAGTCGCGGGGCGCCGCGTCGTCGATGACGATCTGCGCGACCTCGCGCATGCTCAGCCGGCGGTCCATGGACGCCTTCTGGATCCACCGGAACGCCTGCGGCTCGGTCCACCCGTGGGCCGCCATGAGCAGCCCCTTGGCGCGCTCGACCAGCTTGCGGGTCTCCAGCCGCTCGGACAGGCTGGACACCTCCGCGCTCAGCGCCACCATCTCCTCGTGCCGGCTGACGGCCATCTCGATGGCGGGCACGAGGTCGGCCTTGGTGAACGGCTTGACGAGGTAGGCCATGGCCCCCGCGTCCCTGGCCCGCTCGACCAGGTCGCGCTGGGAGAAGGCGGTCAGGATGAGGCACGGCGCGATCCGGTCGGCCACGATCCGCTCGGCGGCGGAGATGCCGTCGAGGACGGGCATCTTGACGTCGAGGATCACGAGGTCGGGCTTGAGCTCGGCGGCCAGCCTGATGGCCTGCTCACCGTCACCGGCCTCCCCGACGACGACGTAGCCGTCCTCCTCGAGCATCTCCTTGAGATCGAGGCGGATCAGCGCCTCGTCTTCCGCGATCACCACTCGCCGCTGCGTACTCACGAGCAGAAGAGTACAGATGTCCGCTAGATTAGAGCCACGTCGGTGCTGGCCGGCCGCCGAGTTGGGCTACGCTTTGGCCGTGCGAGACTGTTGATCCGGGCTTTTCCGGGTCTTTGCCTCGGTATCCCAATTGGCAGAGGAAGCGGATTCAAAACCCGCGCAGTGTGGGTTCGAGTCCCACCCGAGGCACCTGACGAACCGCTCGGCGCGACCGCCGGGCGGTTCGGTCGTCTTCAGGGCGCCCGATCACCGCAGCACGGACCGCGTCATCGGGGCACAGGGCCCGCCATCGGGGCACGGGGCCGGTCTCGCCGAAGCAGCCGCCGTTCGGGCCGTCCGCAGGAAGTGCGGTCAGGCGCTCACGGCGATCCGGGGCCGTTCGCCGCCGTGCGGGCGATGTTCGTCGCGAGGCGGCGGGAGAGGTCCGTGGCGCACGGCCCGTGGCGTCGCGGCGTTGACCGAGATCCCCTCCTCCCGCAACTCCTTGGCGTGCTGCGCGATGAGCACGTCGGGTGCCGCCTTCGACGCCGGGCAGCCGGTCGCGGGAGGCGCCGGCCCGGACCGGGCGCGTGGACCACAGGCGCGGCGCCCCGGTCGAGGTCGGCAGTGCGCGGAGGAGCCGCCAGTCGGGAGCACGGCCCATGCCCGGCCGGCAGGGTGGGATCGCCCCAAGTTTCGGTAAAACCTCCTTGGGACGTCCCGATATGGGGCTATTGCGGCATGTGTGACAGGCGTAGGGAATGTCGCCGGCGGTGATGTATCCCGGCAGGAGGTGGGACGATGGCGCTGAGCGAGGCCGAGCGGCAGGCGTTCCTGGCCGGCGCGCACATCGCGGCGCTGTCGGTCGAGGCCGGGACGCGGCGGGCGCCGCTGGTCGTGCCCGTCTGGTACGCCTACAGCCCCGGCGGCGAGGTGTCCCTGCTCACCGGCGGCGACTCGCACAAGGCCAGGCTGATCGGCAAGGCGGGCCGCTTCTCGCTGCTCGTCCAGCGGTCCAGCCCGACCTACCGGTACGTGTCGGTCGAGGGCCCCGTCGTCGGGTCCAGCCCCAGCACGCCGGAGGACCTCACGCTGATCGCGGCCCGGTACCTGGCGGCCGACGCGCTGCCCGGCTACGTGGGCGGCTCCGACACGCGGGCGCTGGTGACGTTCCGGATGCGGCCCGAGCACTGGCTCTCCGCCGACCTCGGCGCCGTGTGACGGTATTTTGTGCCCGTGACTGCTATCGACCCCACCGTGACCGGCGCGTACGGCATCGGCCTGGCCACCGTCGCCGCCGACGGCACCGTTCTCGACACCTGGTTCCCGGCCCCCGAGCTGGGCGAGCCGCCCGCGGCCGGCACCGAGCGGCTCGACGCCGCCGAGGCCGGCGACCTCGCCTCCCTGGTCGGGCCCGACCCGCTGCGGGGCGTGGAGGTGGTGGCGGTGCGCACCGGCATCGCCAAGCTCTCCGAGCCGCCCGCGGACGCCCATGACGCCTACCTCAGGCTGCACCTGCTGTCGGCCCGCCTGGTCAGGCCGCACGGACTGAACCTGGACGGGTTGTTCGGCGTGCTGGCGAACGTGGCCTGGACCAACCACGGGCCGTGCGCGGTCGAGGGCTTCGAGCAGACGCGGCTGCGGCTGCGGGCCAGGGGCCCGGTCACGGTGTACGGGGTGGACAAGTTCCCGCGGATGGTCGACTACGTGCTCCCGGCGGGCGTCCGCATCGCCGACGCCGACCGGGTGCGGCTCGGCGCGCACCTGGCCAGCGGCACGACCGTGATGCACGAGGGCTTCGTGAACTTCAACGCCGGCACGCTGGGCGCCTCGATGGTGGAGGGCCGCATCTCGGCCGGCGTGGTCGTGGGCGACGGCTCGGACGTGGGCGGCGGCGCGTCCATCATGGGCACGCTCTCGGGCGGCGGCAAGGAGGTCATCTCCATCGGCGAGCGCTGCCTGCTGGGCGCCAACGCCGGGGTGGGCATCTCGCTGGGCGACGACTGCGTGGTGGAGGCCGGTCTGTACGTGACGGCCGGCACCAAGGTGGGCCTGCCCGACGGGCGCGTGGTCAAGGCCAGGGAGCTGTCCGGGAGCAACGGCCTGCTGCTGCGCAGGAACTCGCGGACGGGCGCGGTCGAGGCGGTGCCGCGCACGGGCCAGGGCATCGAGCTGAACGCGGCCCTGCACCAGAACTGACGCGGCCGCCCGCCGGCGCGCGGACGGCCGGGCCTCCGGAGGGGCCCGGCCGTCCGCCTCGAACCCGCGCTCAGGCGGCCGCCAGCCACAGGTCGGGGCCGAAGACCTCGTAGTGGACGTCACGGGGCGCGACGCCGGCCGCGACGAGCTGGGCGCGGGCATCGCGCATGAACGGCAGCGGCCCGCACAGGTAGGCGACGGCCCCCTCGGGGATCTCGACGCCGGTCAGGTCCATCCGCCCGGCCCGCACGCCCTCCCCGGCGCCTCCGGCGCCGTCCGCGCCGTCAGCACGGCCGGCCTCGCCCGCGCCGCCGTCCGCCGGGTTCTCGTACCAGAAGACGCGCTCGCCCGCGGGCAGCTCGTCCGCCAGGCGCGCCATCTCGGAGCGCAGCGCGTGGGCGGGCTCCGAGGTGTCGGCGTGCAGGACGAGGACGCGGCGGCCGGAACGGGCGCCCGCCAGCGCCTCCAGCATCGCGACGATGGGCGTGCACCCGATGCCGGCCGACACCAGGACCAGCGGCGCGTCCTCCCGCCCCGGCGCGCCCCCGTCGCCGGGGAGCGTCACGTCGCCGAACGGGGCGGACAGCGTCAGCTCGTCACCCGGCCTGACCGTGGCGTGCAGCAGCGTGGACACCTCGCCCTCGGGCAGCTCTCCCGCGCGCACCCGCTTGACGGTGATCCGGCGCAGCCCGTCCGCGCCGCACCCCGACAGCGTGTACTGGCGCGACTGCCGGACGCCGTCGGGCATCGTCACCCGGACGCTGACGTACTGCCCCGGCAGGGCCGGCGGGACGGGTCCGCCGTCGGCCGGGCGCAGCAGCAGCGACATCACGTCGGCCGTCTCCTCGCGCCGCTCGACGACCCGCCAGCGCCGCCAGGTCACGCCGCCGCTCGCGCCGGCCGCGGCGTAGAGCCGGGACTCCATGGCGATCAGCGCGCCGGCCATCAGCCAGTAGACCTCGTCCCAGGCCGCGGCCACCTCGGGCGTCACCGCGTCGCCGAGCACCTCGGCGATGGCGCCGAAGAGGTACTTGTGGACGATGACGTACTGGTCGTCGGTGACGCCGAGCGCGGCGTGCTTGTGGGCGACGCGCGCGAGCAGCGCGTCCGGCCGCTCGTCGGGGCGCTCCAGGAGCATCCCGGCGAAGGCCGCGATGGAGCCGGCCAGCGCCCTGCGCTGCTCGCCGCTGCGCTGGTTGCCGCGGTTGAACAGCCCGTCGAGCAGCTCCGGACGCTCGGCGAACATGGTCGCGTAGAACCGTTCGGTGATCGTGTCGAGGGACGCGCCGACGACGGGGAGCGTGGCACGGATGATCGCGGCGGTTTCCGCGGAAAGCATGGGGGACCTCCGGCTCCGGGCAGCACAGGACCGACCCGAGAAATAATTGGTATCTGAGATTCATATTAAGGGGCCGGGGTGGTGGTCCCTCCGGCGGGACCGCCGGAACGCGTGTCAGAGGGCCG
The DNA here is from genome assembly GCF_013363995.1 of Nonomuraea rhodomycinica. Lineage (GTDB taxonomy): Bacteria > Actinomycetota > Actinomycetes > Streptosporangiales > Streptosporangiaceae > Nonomuraea > Nonomuraea rhodomycinica. The sequence goes on from NZ_JABWGO010000001.1 coordinate 1,370,717, forward strand.
GAGCCGCCTGCGCGGGGTCCGGGGCGCCGGGGACGGCGGGCACGGTGAGGGACAGCAGGGCCGGTCCGGTCGGGGACTCCACCAGCGAGGCGACCGTGACGCCGTCGAGCGAGGCGTAGAAGGCCTCCTGGGCCTGGCGCAGGGCCGTGCGCAGGCGGCAGGCGGCGCGCAGCGGGCACGGCGGGGTGTCCTCGCACCCGACGACGTCCCCGGCGGTCTCCAGGGCCCGGACGATCGCGCCCACCGACGCGCGCCGCCCCTTCTCGGTGAGCTGGAGGCCGCCGCCCCTCCCCCGCCGGGCCTCGACCAGCCCGAGCTCGCTCAGCCGCGCCACGGCCTTGGCGGCGTGGGCGTACGGGACGGCCAGCAGGCCCGCCACGGCGCGGGTGGTCATCAGCTCCTCGTGGCGGGCCACGGCCAGCCGCATGACGATGCGCAGGGAGATGTCGGTGAAGGCGGTCAGCCGCATACCCCTACCGTAGGCGCACCGCGGCACCGCCCGGGCGCCCCGGGACTGTCGCCCTCGTGACGGCGGGGCGGCCCGGCCAGGAGGCGGGCCGCCCCGGCAGCGCCGGGCGCTCAGCTGGCGTGGGAGACCGCGGAGCCGATGGTGTGGACGCGCAGGGCGTTGGTGGAGCCGGGCGTGCCGGGAGGGGAGCCGGCGACGATGACGACCTTGTCGCCCTTCTCCAGCCGGCCCAGCGACAGCAGCGACGCCTCGACCTGCCGCACCATGTCGTCGGTGTGGTGGACGAACGGCACGTGGAACGTCTCCACGCCCCACGTCAGCGAGAGCTGGCCGCGCACGTGCGGCGCCGAGGTGAAGGCCAGCAGCGGGATCGGCGAGCGGTAGCGGGCCAGGCGGCGGGCCGTCTCGCCGGACATGGTGAACGCCACCAGGGCCTTGGCCCCGACGATGGCGCCGACCTCGGCCGCGGCCCGGGCGATGGCGCCGCCGGTGGTCTCGGGCATGCGCTCCAGGGTGTGGGTGGCGTGCAGCGAGTGCTTCTCGGCGGCGCACGCGATGCGGTCCATGGTGGACACGGCCTCGATCGGGTAGCTGCCGACCGAGGTCTCGCCGGAGAGCATGACCGCGTCGGCGCCGTCCATGACCGCGTAGGCGACGTCGGACGCCTCGGCGCGGGTGGGGCGCGGCGCGCTCATCATCGAGTCGAGCATCTGGGTGGCGACGATGACCGGGCGGGCCTTCTCGCGGCACAGCTCGATGATGCGGCGCTGCACGATCGGCACCTGCTCCAGCGGCAGCTCCACGCCGAGGTCGCCGCGGGCGACCATGATGCCGTCGAACGCCTCGACGATCTCGGGCAGGCGGTTGACGGCCTGCGGCTTCTCGATCTTGGCGAGCAGGGGCAGGCGGACGGCCTCCTGCTCCATGATGTTGCGCACCACGTCGGCGTCGGAGGGGCGGCGGACGAACGACAGGGCGATCATGTCGAAGCCCGTGCGCAGCGCCCAGCGCAGGTCGGCCTCGTCCTTGTCGGTGAGCGCGGGCGCGCTGACGTTGACGCCCGGCAGGTTGAGGCCCTTGTTGTCGGAGATCATGCCGCCGATGACCACGCGGGTGATCACCCGGTCGCCGTCGACGCGGGTGACCTCCAGCACGAGGCGGCCGTCGTCGACGAGGATCGTGTCGCCGGGGCGCACGTCGCCCGGCAGCCCCTTGTACGTCGTGGAGACCTGGTCGCGGTCGCCCGGCACGTCCTCGGTGGTGATGGTGAAGACGTCGCCGAAGCCGAGCCGGACCGGGCCCTCCTCGAACTTGCCGACCCGGATCTTGGGGCCCTGCAGGTCGGCGAGCACGCCTACGCCGCGGCCGAGGTCGGCCGCCACCTCCCTGACCCGGTCGTAGATCTCCCGGTGCACCTCGTGGGTGCCGTGGCTGAGGTTGAACCGGGCCACGTCCATGCCGGCGGAGATCAGCTCGCGCAGGCGTTCGGGGGACGATGTGGCGGGGCCTAGGGTGCAGACGATTTTCGCGCGACGAGTCACGAGTCCTACCTTAATTGGTACAGACCACTTGGCAGTCATGGACGACGGAGAAGGTAGCCGCCGTAGCTCACCGCGATCACGGCCGCGATGGCCGCGCGCGCCACGTCGGTGTACTGCTCCGGGTAGACGACTCCCTCGATGTAGTGGTCGATGAAGCCGCTGGGAGGCAGAGCCGGCAGGCCGGCTCCGCGGCGGCCCCAGTCTTCCAGGACCGTCAGCGGGCAGTCGACGCCCGCGACGACGGACAGCAGTGCCCAGCATACGACGGCCACGTGCGCCCAGATCGTCCGCCTCCACCTCCAGGCGAGGAAGCCGCCCACGGCGAGGTAGGCGAGGAAGGCGAAGTGCACCACCATCGCCAGGTCCGCGACCAGGCGATACATCACCTCTTCACGGTAACCGCCCGCAGCGCGTCCACGACGCCGTGGCCGTAGAAGCCGTTCTTGGACTCGCCGCCCTCGCAGGTCTGCGTCTCGCTCTCGCCGTACACCTTGTAGACGTACGCGCGGGGCCGCGGGCACGCCTTGTGCCGGGCAGTGCCGTAGAGCAGCCGCTGCGTCTCGGCGGGGTCGAGCTGGAGGCCGCCCTTGCCGGGCTTGCCGAAGCGGCTGACGAGCAGGGCCGCGACGCCGGTGGCGTGGGGCGCGGCCATGGAGGTGCCCTCCATGTACTGGTAGTACGAGCAGGCGCCCTTGGAGCAGTCGCGGACCACCTCGGCGGACTTGGGCTTGCCCGAGCCGTCGAGCTTGCCGGCGGCGCGCAGCGCCGACTCCGGGGCGGCGGCCAGGATGCCGCGGGTGGCGGAGGTGCCCTTGCCGTCGAGGGTGTCGCCGCCGGGCGCCGCCAGGTCCGTCTGCTCGGTCCCGTAGTCGCTGTAGATGGCCTTGCGCCCGGACGGGCCGACGGAGGAGATCGAGATGACGCCCTTGGACTCGGCGGGCACGTTGAGGCAGGAGTTGTCGACCTTGCGGATCTTCTCGTCGCCGCGCGGGTAGCCGGGGCTGTCCTTGTCCAGCTTGGGCTTGCCGAGGTCGGTGGCGCCATTGCCGAGGGCGGAGATCAGCGTGACGCCCTTCTTGCGGGCGTAGTCGAGGGCGCGCTGCATGCCGGTGACGACGGCGCGCTGCTCCAGTTGCTCCTTCTTGCTGTCGGCCTTGTTGTGGGCGCAGTTGAACAGCCACGGGTCCACGTAGTAGCTCATGTTGACGACGTCCACGCCGATGTCCCCGGCGTAGGTGAGCGCGTCGAGGCTGGCCTTGAGGAAGAAGTACCCGGAGTCCTGGCCGGCCCGGATGTTGACCAGGCTGACGCCGGGGGCGACGCCGGCGACGCCGATGCCGTTGATCGGCGAGCCGATGGTGCTGGCCACGTGGGTGCCGTGGCCGTCGTCGTCGCGGTCGGCGGGGTCCTTGCAGCCGCTGACCTCGCAGGGGCCGTCGAGGGTGTCGCCGTTCCCGTCCTTGGGACGGTCGGTGACGAAGTTGCGGCTGAGGGCGCGGTCGAAGTTCGGGGCGATGTCGGGGTGGGTGCCGTCGACGCCGGTGTCGATGATGCCGACGAGCACCTTCCTGGTGCCGTTCGTCTTGGCGTGCGCCTTGTCGGCGCCGATCATCCGCATGTCCCACTGGCGGGAGGCCAGCGGTTCGCCGGAGGAGTCGCCGGCCGCGATCGACGGCCCGTCGGGGAAGGCCCGCGGGCCGAGGCGGCTCGCGCCGCCCGCGGAGGCGGCGGGAGCGGTGAGGGCGGCCCCGGGGTCGGACAGGGCGGAGGGGAAGCCGCGCCAGGAGGCGCCGGTGGACGAGGCGTAGCCGATGGCCCGGTCGGTGGACACGCCGACGACGGCCGGGTCGTCGCCCAGAGCGCCGACGAAGGCGTCACCCCCGCCCTCGGCGATCAGGTAGCCGAGCCTGGGGTCGCCCCCGACGGCCTTGCCGCCCGCGCGGTCCACGGCGGAGCGGGCGTCCCTCTGGTGCCCACCGGCGTAGAAGACGAGGTAGGAGGCCATCGGCGCGGCGGCGGTGGCGGCGGTGGGCGCGCCGGCGGGCGCACAGGCGGCGATCGCGGCCGCCGTGGTGAGCGCCGTGAGGCCAGCGACAAGTCCCCGCATATTTCCCCCATTCGCCCGCATACGCAGATTTTGCATCCTTCCGGCACACGGCGCGGGATGCAACTCATCCGCCGACGGGCGCCGAGGGGGTGAAGCGCACGGGCATCGACTCGTAACCGGAGATGAAGTTGGCCGGACGGCTCGCCGGCTCCCCCGCGCCGACGGGCTCCATGTCGGGCATCCGCCGCAGCAGCCGCTCGACCATGGTCCGGACCTCCAGCCGGGCCAGGCTGTTGCCCAGGCAGAAGTGGCTGCCGAAGCCGAAGGCGATGTGGTCGTTGGGGGTGCGGGCCACGTCGAAGCGGTACGGGTCGGCGAACACCGACGCGTCGCGGTTGGCCGACGGGTAGAGCAGCAGGACCTGCTCACCCGCGCGCAGGCGCTGCCCGCCCAGCTCGGTGTCCGCGACGACGGTGCGGTTCATGTTCTTGATCGGCGAGACCCAGCGCAGCATCTCCTCCACCGCCGCCGGGATCCGGTCCGGGTCCTCGGCCAGGGCGCGCCGCTGGTCGGGGTGGACGAGGAGCTGGTACACGCCTCCCGAAAGGACGTGGCGGGTGGTCTCGTCGCCGCCGATGAGGATGAGCAGGCACTCGTACAGCAGCGAGTCGCGGTCCAGGCGGTCGCCGTCCACCTCCGCGTGCACGAGCGTGCTGATGAGGTCGTCGCGGGGGCAGCCGCGCCGGTCGTCGATCACCCGGGTCGCGTACGCCTCGTACTGCTCGAACGCCTCGCCGGCCCGGACGAGCAGCTCGCTGTCGGCCTGCCCGACCAGGCCGCGCAGCATGTCGTCGGACCAGCGCATCAGCGCGTCGCGGTCCTCGGGCGCCACGCCGAGGGCGTCGCCGATGACGATCAGCGGGAGCGGCGCGGCGATGTCCCAGACGAAGTCGCACTCCCCGCGCTCGCACACCCGGTCGAGGATCTGGTCGCACAGCCGCCGGATCCGCTCGGCCTGGGCGGCCACGCGGCGGGGCGTGAAGCCCCGGCTGACGAGCCGGCGGCGCAGCAGGTGCGCGGGGTCGTCCATGTCGATCATCATGGGGAGGGGGCCGGAGTCCGGCCGGATGCCCTGGGCGTTGGAGAACGCGCGGGGGTTCAGCGAGACCCGGCGGACGTCGCGGTAGGACGCGACGCCCCACACGTTCCCGTCCCAGTAGACCGGGGCGTTCTCCCGCAGCCAGCGCAGCTCCTCGTGCGGGTCGCGGCCCCAGAAGGCGCCGCTGGTGAGATCGATGGCGTCGTTGACCGGATGGTCGACGACGTGCCTGACCGGGTGATCCGTCACCGCTCGTCCTTTCGCCGGTGCCCGTGCGACACCACTCAACCAACCAAGCGATAGGTTGACAAGACCTGGCGGTGACGAGGGCCCGACAAACGAGGAGCGCCCGCCCGGAACAGGTTCCGGGCGGGCGCTCCTCGTGCGGGGCGGCGCGTCAGACGAGCGGGCGCGCCGTCGGCAGGATCGGGTACGGCAGCGCCGTCTCGCCCGTCAGGTACCGGTCGACGCCGGAGGCGGCGGCCCGGCCCTCGGCGATGGCCCAGACGATGAGCGACTGGCCGCGGCCCATGTCGCCCGCCACGAAGACGCCGTCCACCTTCGACATGTACGTCTTGTCGCGCGTGACGTTGCCCCTGGCGTCGTAGAAGCCGTCGCCGGCGACCTCGGCGAGGTCCTCCAGCAGGGCGCCCTTCTCCGGGCCCACGAAGCCCATGGAGAGGGTGACCAGCTCGGCCGGGATCTCCCGCTCGGTGCCGGGGATCGGCCGGAAGCCGTTCTGCGGGCCCTCGACCTCGACCAGGCGCAGCGCCCGGACGTTGCCGGCCTCGTCGCCCACGAACTCGGTGGTGGAGACGGCGTAGACACGGTCGCCGCCGCCCTCCGCCAGCTCCTCGTGCGCGCTCTCCATCTTGAACAGGATGGGGAACGTCGGCCACGGCTGGCTGCCCGGCCGCGCCGCCGGCGGCCTCGGCATGATCTCCAGCTGGGTGACCGAGAGCGCGCCCTGGCGGATGGCGGTGCCGATGCAGTCGGCGCCGGTGTCGCCGCCGCCGATGACGACGACGTGCTTGCCCTCGGCCGTGATGGGCGACTCGGCCAAGTCGCCCTCCTGCACCTTGTTGGACAGCGGCAGGTACTCCATCGCCTGGTGGACGCCGTTCAGGTCGCGGCCCGGGACGGGCAGGTCGCGCCACTGGGTGGCGCCGCCCGACAGCACGACCGCGTCGAACTGCTCGCGGAGCTCGGCGGCCGTGACGTCCACGCCGACGTTGACGCCGGTGCGGAACTCGGTGCCCTCGGCCCGCATCTGGGCGAGGCGGCGGTCGATGTGCCGCTTCTCCATCTTGAACTCGGGGATGCCGTAGCGCAGCAGGCCGCCGATGCGGTCGGCCCGCTCGAAGACCACCACGTCATGCCCGGCCCGGGTGAGCTGCTGGGCGGCGGCCAGCCCGGCGGGGCCGGAGCCGACCACGGCGACGCGCTTGCCGGTCTTGCGGGCCGGCGGCTGGGGCGTCACCCAGCCCTCGGCGAACGCCCGGTCGATGATCTCGACCTCGACCCGCTTGATCGCCACCGGGTCGGAGTTGATGCCGAGCACGCACGCCGCCTCGCACGGGGCGGGGCAGAGCCGGCCGGTGAACTCCGGGAAGTTGTTGGTGGCGTGCAGCCGCTCGATCGCCTCGCGCCAGTCGGTGCGGTAGACGAGGTCGTTCCACTCGGGGATGAGGTTGCCGAGCGGGCAGCCGTTGTGGCAGAACGGGATGCCGCAGTCCATGCAGCGGGCCGCCTGCTTCGTCAGCTTGTCCTGCGGGAAGTCCTGGTAGACCTCCTGCCAGTCGCTGATGCGGACGTCCACGGGGCGGCGCGCCGGCAGCTCGCGGTCGTACGTGAGAAACCCCTTGGGGTCGGCCATCGGTTACGCCTCCCTTAACCCTGCACCGCGGCGGACATGACCGCCTCGTCGACGTCGCGGCCCTCGATGCGGGCGGCCTCGGCCGCGCGCAGGACCCTCTTGTAGTCGGTCGGCATGACCTTGCCGAACCGGCCGAGCGCGGAGCCCCAGTCGGCGAGCAGCTCCTTGGCCGCCGGCGAGCCGGTCTCGGCGAAGTGCTTCTCGACCGTCTCGCGCAGGAACTCGGCGTCCTCCTCGGTGAGCTCCTCGATGGCCACCATCTCGCGGTTGACCCGCTCGGGCCGCAGGTCCAGCAGGTAGGCGACGCCGCCGGACATGCCGGCCGCGAAGTTGCGGCCGGTGGGCCCGAGGACGACGGCCCGGCCGCCGGTCATGTACTCGCAGCCGTGGTCGCCGACGCCCTCGACGACCGCGGTGGCGCCGGAGTTGCGCACGCAGAACCGCTCGCCGACGACGCCGCGGACGAACACCTCGCCGGAGGTCGCGCCGTACAGGGCGACGTTGCCGGCGATGATGTGGCCGTCGAGCGGCGCCTCGTCGTGCGGGCGGACCGTGAGGCGGCCGCCGGACAGGCCCTTGCCGAGGTAGTCGTTGGCGTCGCCGGACAGCCGCAGCGTGACGCCGCGGGGCACGAAGGCGCCGAACGAGTTGCCGGCCGAGCCGGTGAACGAGATGTCGATCGTGTTGTCGGGCAGGCCGGCTCCGCCGTACCGCTTGGTCACCTGGTGGCCGAGCATGGTGCCGACCGTGCGGTTGACGTTGCGGATGGGCAGTTCCAGCGTGACCGGGGTGCCGTGCTCCAGCGCGCCCTCGGCGAGCTGGATGAGCGTGTTGTCCAGGGCGTGCCGCAGCCCGTGGTCCTGCTCGGCCGTGCGCCGCAGCGGGGTGCCCTCGGGCAGCTCGGGCCGGTGCAGGATCGGCGACAGGTCGAGCCCGCTCGCCTTCCAGTGGTTCTCGGCCGCCGACACGTCGAGCAGCTCGACGTGGCCGATGGCCTCGTCCAGGGAGCGGAAGCCCAGCTCGGCGAGGTACTCGCGGATCTCCTCGGCGATGAACTCGAAGAAGTTCACCACGAACTCGGGCTTGCCGCTGAAGCGCTTGCGCAGCTCGGGGTTCTGCGTGGCGACGCCCACGGGGCAGGTGTCGAGGTGGCAGACCCGCATCATCACGCAGCCGGACACCACGAGCGGAGCGGTGGCGAAGCCGTACTCCTCGGCGCCGAGCAGGGCGGCGATGACGACGTCGCGGCCGGTCTTGAGCTGGCCGTCGACCTGCACGACGATGCGGTCGCGCAGCCCGTTGAGCAGCAGCGTCTGCTGGGTCTCGGCTAGGCCGAGCTCCCAGGGGGCGCCCGCGTGCTTGAGCGAGGTCAGCGGGGAGGCGCCGGTGCCGCCGTCGTGGCCGGAGATGAGCACCACGTCGGCGTGGGCCTTGGACACGCCCGCCGCGACCGTGCCGACCCCGACCTCGGCGACGAGCTTGACGTGCACGCGCGCCTCGGGGTTGGAGTTCTTCAGGTCGTGGATGAGCTGGGCGAGGTCCTCGATCGAGTAGATGTCGTGGTGCGGCGGCGGCGAGATGAGGCCGACGCCGGGCGTGGAGTGCCGGGTCTTGGCCACCCACGGGTAGACCTTGTGGCCGGGAAGCTGGCCGCCCTCGCCGGGCTTGGCGCCCTGGGCCATCTTGATCTGCAGGTCGGCGGCGTTGACGAGGTACTCGCTGGTGACGCCGAAGCGGCCGGAGGCCACCTGCTTGATGGCCGACCTGCGCTCGGGGTCGTACAGGCGCTCGGGGTCCTCGCCGCCCTCGCCGGTGTTGGACTTGCCGCCCAGGCGGTTCATCGCGATGGCGAGCGTCTCGTGCGCCTCGCGCGAGATCGAGCCGTACGACATCGCGCCGGTGGAGAACCGCTTGACGATCTCGGAGACCGGCTCGACCTCCTCGATGGGGATCGGCGTCCGGTCCGACTTGAACCTGAACAGGCCGCGCAGGGTCATCAGCCGTTCGGACTGGGAGTCCACCAGGTCGGTGTACTCCTTGAAGATCTCGTAGCGGCGGGTCCTGGTGGCGTGCTGGAGCTTGAAGACCGTCTCGGGGTTGAACAGGTGCGGCTCGCCCTCGCGCCGCCACTGGTACTCGCCGCCGATCTGGAGGCTGCGGTGCGCGTTGGGCACGCGCGGGTAGGCGTGGCGGTGCCGCTCGGCGACCTCGCGGGCCAGCACGTCGAAGCCGACGCCGCCGAGCCGGGAGGTGGTGCCGGTGAAGCAGGAGTCGATGACCTCCTGGCTCAGGCCGAGCGCCTCGAAGATCTGCGCGCCGGTGTAGGAGGCCACGGTGGACACGCCCATCTTGGACATGACCTTGATGACGCCCTTGCCGTACGCCTTGATGAGGTTGCGGACGGCCTTGCGCCGGTCGCCCGGGATCACGCCGGTCTCGACGAGGTCCTCGACGGTCTCGATCGCGAGGTACGGGTTGACCGCGCCGGCGCCGTAGCCGATGAGCAGCGCCATGTGGTGGCACTCGCGGGCCTCGCCGGTCTCGATGACCAGGCCGATCTTGGTGCGGGTCTTCTCCTGGATCAGGTGGTGGTGGACCGCGCCGGTCAGCAGCAGCGACGGGATCGGGGCGAGCTCGGCGGAGGAGCCGCGGTCGGACAGCACGATGATCCGCGCGCCGTCCGCGATCGCCTCGGACACCTCGGCGCGGATCTCCTCCAGGCGGTGGAGCAGCGCCTCGCCGCCGCCCGAGACCTGGTAGAGGCCGGAGACGACGTGCGGGTGGAAGCCGGGCAGGTCGCCCTCGTCGTTGATGTGGATGATCTTCGCGAGCTCGTCGTTGTCGATCACCGGGTACGGCAGGACGAGCTGGCGGCAGGAGGTGGGGCCGGGGTCGAGCAGGTTGCCCTCGGGGCCGAGAACGCTGGCCAGCGAGGTGACCAGCTCCTCGCGGATGGCGTCCAGCGGCGGGTTGGTGACCTGGGCGAAGAGCTGCGTGAAGTAGTCGAACAGCAGCCGCGGCTTCTCGCTGAGCACGGCGACGGGCGTGTCGGTGCCCATCGAGCCGATCGGCTCGGCGCCGGTCCTGGCCATCGGGCTCAGGATGATCCGCAGCTCCTCCTCGGTGTAGCCGAAGGTCTGCTGGCGCTTGATCAGCGCCTCGTGGGTGGGGATCTCCCGCTGGCGGGCGGGCAGCTCCTCGAAGCGGACCAGGCCGGCGTGCAGCCAGTCCTCGTACGGCAGCTCGGCGGCGAGCTCGGCCTTGATCTCGTCGTCCTCGATGATCTTGCCGCGGGCGGTGTCGATGAGGAACATCCGGCCGGGCTGCAGGCGGCCCTTGCGGACCACGTCGCCGGGGGCGAAGTCGAGCACGCCCGCCTCGGAGGCCAGCACGACGAGGCCGTCGGCGGTGACCCAGAAGCGGCCGGGGCGCAGGCCGTTGCGGTCGAGGACGGCGCCGGCCAGCGTGCCGTCGGTGAAGGTGATCGAGGCGGGGCCGTCCCACGCCTCCATCATCGAGGAGTGGAACTCGTAGAAGGCCCGGCGGGCCGGGTCCATCTCGGTGTGGTTCTCCCACGCCTCGGGGATCATCATGAGCACCGCGTGCGGCAGGCTCCGGCCGCCGATGTGCAGCAGCTCCAGGGCCTCGTCGAAGCTGGCGGTGTCGCTGCCGTCCGGGTCGCAGATCGGGAAGAGCCGCGAGATGTCGCCCGGGATGTGGGCGGAGGCCAGCATCGCCTCGCGGGCGCGCATCCAGTTGCGGTTGCCCTTGACCGTGTTGATCTCGCCGTTGTGGGCGATGTAGCGGTAGGGGTGGGCCAGCGGCCAGCTCGGGAAGGTGTTGGTGGAGAAGCGGGAGTGGACCAGCGCGATGGCCGTCTCGTACCGCTCGTCGCTCAGGTCGGGGAAGAACGGCTCGACCTGCTCCGGGGTGAGCATGCCCTTGTAGACGATCGTCCGGGCGCTCAGCGAGGGGAAGTAGACGCGGGCCTCGTGCTCGGCGCGCTTGCGCAGGCAGAAGGCCAGCCGGTCGAGCTCGATGCCCGACTCGCCGGCCGGGCCGGCGACGAACAGCTGCGCGAAGTGCGGCATGACCGCCCGCGCGCTGGGCCCCGGCAGGGCCCGGTCGACCGGCACCTCGCGCCAGCCGAGCACGGTCAGGCGCTCCTCGGCCGCGATCTCCTCGATCAGCCGCACGGCGGCGGCGCGCTCCTCCTCGCCGGCCGGCAGGAACGCCATGCCGGCGGCGTAGCGCCCGGCCTCGGGCAGCTCGAAGGGCACGTTCGCGCGCAGGAAGGCGTCGGGGATCTGCGTGAGGATGCCGGCTCCGTCACCGGTGTCCGGCTCGCTACCCTTGGCCCCCCTGTGGTCGAGATTGAGCAGGGCCGTCAGCGCCTTCACCACGATCCCGTGCCCACGGCGGCCGGCGACGTCGGCCACCATGGCCACACCGCAGGCGTCATGCTCGTTGGCGGGGTGGTAGAGGCCCTGGGGCTCGGGGAACCCGAGGCGGGCAGCAGGCATTGAATCCCTCCCGTCGTCATCGTCTGTTCAGTACTGCTCAACAGGCGGGGACGACGTTGGCCCTGCTGCGTTGTGCGTAGAGGTTACCGCACCCATCTCACATGGTGCCCGCTCTGTCCGCATTGCGAACATTGCCCCTATCTGGAGCTGGGCATTTCCACTGACGCAACACCGTAAACCATGGCCGCATTCCCATGCACGCGGGCCGATAGGGTTGCACTCATGGACCGTGACGGGCTGGAACGGCTGCTCAGCGAGGCCGGGGTGGACAGCAGGCGGCTCAGGCACGCCCTCACCCTCCTGTGCGACGGCCAGTGGTGGACCCTGGCCGACCTGGTGCGCGACAGCGCCACCTCCCGGCGCACGGTCGAGGCCCTGCTGCGCGAGGTGCGGCTGGAGCGCTCCGGCGACCGGTTCCGGGTGCCGCCCGCCGACTCCCCCGCCTACCAGGACCTGCTGGCCATGGCGCCGCCGCCGGCCGACCCGGTCGCTCACCTGCTGCCCCACTACGAGCACGCGCTGGAGCGGCTGACCGCCTTCGTCGCCTCCGGGCCGCGCTCGCGCCAGGCGCTCGACCACGTCGCGGCCACGCCCGAGACCGTGCTGCGCCGGGCGCTGCTGCTGGGCGCCCGGTTCTGGCTGCCCGGGGCGCGCCTGCTGTGCGTGGGCGACCACGACCTGACCTCGCTGGCCGTCAAGCTCGTCCACCCCGAGACGGACGTCACGGTCGTCGACATCGACGAGCGCATCCTGCGCCACATCGACGCGCAGGGCCTCGGGGTGCGCACCCGCTGGGCCGACCTGCGGCTCGGCTTGCCGCCGTCCGCCCTGGACCACGACCTGGCCGTCACCGACCCGCCGTACACGCCGGAGGGGATCGGACTGTTCGTGGCGCGCGCCCTGGAGGGGCTCAAGCCCGACGGGCGGGTGCTGCTGGCGTACGGGGCGAGCGAGCGCACGCCCGCCCTGGCGCTGAAGGTGCAGGGGGCGCTGGCCGCGCTCAACCTCGTCAACGAGGCGATCTACCCCGACTTCAACCGCTACGACGGCGCGGAGGCCATCGGCTCGGCCGCCGACCTGTACGTGCTGCGGCCCACCTCCCGCACCCGGCCCGCGGTGGCCGCCCGCGTCGAGCGGCTCTCGACCGCCATCTACACGCAGGGCCCGCAGTCGGTCGAGTCGGCCGCCGCCGGTTCGCCGGTGCCGGCCGGGGCCGCGGAGGGCGCCGACCTGCTGGTCGGCGACTGGCCCAAGGAGCTGCCGCAGCCGCGGGTCAAGCTCACCACGTGGCTGGCCAAGCCGTACGCGGCGGCCGTCCGCCGGGTGGCCGTCGCGGTGCCGCCCGGCCTGGAGGCGGCGCTGCCGCGCCTGCTCCTGGCCACCCGGGCCGAGCAGGTGCGGGCCGTCCTGTCCGCCCCGCCCGGCCCGCTGCCCGGCTTCCTGTCCGAGGTGTACGCGACGACGGTCACGGGCGAGACCGTGGACGCCACGCGCCGGCCGCAGCCGGACGACGCGGCGAGGGCGGTGCTGCGGCGCGTCCTCGACAACGCCCACGGGCGGCTGGCCAACACCTGGCGCGAGGCGCTCATCGCCCTGGCCAGGGAGCAGGGCACGACGCTCACCAAGAACGAGGCGCGCGCGCTGATCCGGCAGGCCGCCCCGTGGGCCGAGGGGCTGACGCCGCTGGAGGCGCCGCTGCACCGGCTCTCGGCGCTCCCCGGCGAGGTCGCCGCCACGGTCGCCGCGCTGTCCGGCACGCTTCCGGGCTGACCGGCCGCCCGCCGTACGGGCGGGCCGTGAAGTTTTTTCCGGCATCGGTGGATATCCAGTGATCCACTGTCGATGATCCGGAGCGACCCAGAGTGCGCGACAGAACGAAGGCGGCGGGGGTCCTGATCCTCGCCGCCGCGATACTCCCTTCCTCACCGGCCTCGGCCGCACCGGCCTCGGCCACGGCACCGGCCTTCTCACCGGTCTCCGCACCGGTGTCGGGCACCCGTACGGTGACGTTGATCACGGGTGACAGGGTCACCGTCACCGGCGGCCTCACCGCGACGATCAGACCCGCCCCGGGACGCGAGGACGTCGCGTTCCGCACCGGGACGTCGGGCGGGCGGCTGAGCGTCGTGCCGTCCGACGTCGTCCCCCTGCTCGGGGCGGGCCGGCTGGACCCGCGCCTGTTCGAGGTGTCCACGCTGCTGGAGTACGGCTACGACGACCGGCGGGCGGCGCTGCCGCTCATCGTCACCGGCGCCGCCCGGCCGCGGACCCTGCGCGGCGGCGCGAACGCCAGGAGCCTGGCCGCGATCGGCGGCTACGCCGTCCAGCAGGACCGCAAGGACGCGGCCCGCTTCTGGCAGGACCTCAGGGCCGGACTGGGCGCGACGGGGCAGAGCGTGCGGGGCGGGAGCAAGGTCTGGCTGGACGGGCTCAACCCCCTCGCGCTCGACACCAGCGTCCCCCGGATCGGCGCGCCCGCCGCCTGGGCGCGCGGTCTCACCGGCGCGGGCGTCAAGGTCGCCGTGCTCGACAGCGGCGTCGACGCCACCCATCCCGACCTGGCCGGCAAGGTGGCCGCGCGGGCCGACTTCACCGAGGAGCCCGACGAGCGGGACGTGGTCGGCCACGGTACCCACGTGGCCTCGACGATCGCCGGCAGCGGGGCGGCCTCCGGCGGGAGGTACCGCGGCGTCGCCCCCGACGCGACCCTGCTCGACGGCAAGGTGTGCGCGTCGCGGTTCTGCTCCGACTCGGCGATCCTGGCCGGCATGCAGTGGGCGGCCGAGCAGGGCGCCCAGGTGGTCAACCTGAGTCTGGGCCGGGCCGACACGCCGGAGGACGACCCGCTGGAGCAGGCCGTCCGGACGCTCACCGAGCGCTACGGCACGCTGTTCGTGGTGGCCGCGGGCAACGACGGCGCGGACCGGGCGGTCAGCTCCCCCGCGAGCTCCGACGCCGCGCTGGCCGTCGGAGCGGTGGACGGCGCGGACGCCCTGGCCCCCTTCTCCAACCGCGGGCCCCGCGTCGGCGACGGCGGTCTCAAGCCCGACATCACCGCGCCCGGCGTGGACATCACCGCCGCCCGGGGCAAGGACAGCCCGGGCACCGGCCCGTACGTCACCATGTCCGGCACCTCGATGGCCACCCCGCACGTCGCCGGCACGGCGGCCCTGGTGGCGGGCGCCCACCCCGGCTGGAAGGCCGGCGAGCTCAAGGCCGCGCTGATGGCCTCGGCCAAGCCGGACCCGCGCACCGGCGTCTTCGGCCAGGGCGCCGGGCGGGTCGACGCCGACCACGCCACCACCCAGACCGTCACCGCGTGGCCCGCGGGCCTCGGCTACGGCGTGCAGTCCTGGCCGCACGGCGACGACCAGCCCGTCACGAGGACGCTGACCTACCGCAACCACGGCGACCGGCCGGTCACGCTCACCCTGGAGGCGCGGGCCGGCGCCGCGTTCACCGTGACGCCCCGCACCCTGACCGTGCCGGCGGGCGGCACGGCCGAGGCCACGGTCACGTCCGACACCCGCGCCGACGCGCCCGACGGGTTCACGGGCGGCCACGTCGTGGCCACCGGGCCGGACGGGCTGCCCGTCAGCACGCCGGTGGGCGTGGAGAAGGAGGTCGAGAGCTACGACCTGACCATCGAGCACACCGGCCGGAGCGGCGCGCCGACGGCCGACTTCGAGATGTCGCTCGCCCGGCTCGACGCCCCGCACCCGGTCGTCGTGGTGTTCGGCGGGACGGGCACGCCCACCTCCACGTTCCGGCTGCCGAAGGGCACCTGGCTCGTGGACACCGCCGTCCTCGGCGCGGACGGGGTCACCCGGCTGGTGCACCCGGGCGTGGCCCTGGACCGGGACCGGACCGTCCGGGCCGACGCCCGGCTCGGCCGGCCGATCTCGATCCGGCCGCCCGCGTCCGACGCCACCCTGGCGGGTGCGCATGTCGTCTTCCAGACCCAGGGCCCCGGCGGCCAGGTGCTCAGTCGCGGCTGGATCGGCAAGCGGCTCGACCGGATCTTCACCGCCCAGCTCGGGCCCGACCGCGCCTACGACGGCGCCCTGACCCTGGTGACGGCGAGCTGGCTCGGCACCGACGCCTACCGGCTGGCCTGGGTCCGGCGCGGCGGCATGATCACCGGCTTCGACCGGGCCGTGACGGACGAGGAGCTGGCCGTGGTCCGCAGGGACTACGCCCGGCACCTGCCGGACGCGGAGGCGGAGGCGGCGAGCGTGCCGTGGCCGCGCGACGGCGAGGTCTTCTCCGCCCGGTTCGCCGAGACGTTCGCCACGCCGTCCGTACGGACCGAGCACGTCAACACCGACGACGGCGTCCGCTGGCGGCACGTCCTGGACGAGTACGGCAAGGACGGCCGGCTCAACACCTTCCGCTCCGCCCCCACCCGCTACCCGGCGGGCCGCGTCACCGAGGAGCGCTGGAACCGCGGCGTCTTCGGCCCGTCACTGCCGTACGGGCGCGCGGACGGCGACGGCGTCTCCCGCACCGGCGACGAGATCACGGCGGACCTGTGGCTGTTCGGCGACGGGCGCGGCTCCACGGGCTGGTCCTCGCGGGCCACGGAGCACACCGCCCTCTACCGCGACGGCGGCCTGGTCGGCGAGGCGCCGTCGCTGGCCGCGCGGTTCGCGGTGCCCGCCGGGCAGGCGTCGTACCGGCTGCTCGCCGAGGCGGTGCGCGGCGAGCCCGCCACGCTGTCCACCCGCGTGTCGGCGGCGTGGACGTTCCGCTCGGGCCGCCCGGCGACCGCGGGCGAGCTCACGCGCCTGCCCGTGTCCGTGGTCACCTTCGCGCCCGCCCTCGACGCGGCGAACACCGCGCCGGCGGGCCGCCGCTTCACCGTGCCGGTCTCCGTGCGGGCCCTGCCGGGGAGCGGCGCCGGACGGAACCGCGAGCTGGCCGTGGAGGTCTCCTACGACGACGGCGCCACCTGGGCCGCCGCCGAGTTCCGCCACGGGCGGGCCGTCCTGCGCCATCCGGCCGGGGACGGCTTCGTGTCGCTGCGGGCCAGGGCCGTGGACACCGCCGGCGACGCGGTCGAGCAGACCGTGATCCGCGCCTACCGCATCGCCGCTGCCGGACACTGACCGGCGCCCGCCGGGCACTGACCGGCGCCCGCCGGGCACTGACCGAAGCCCGCCGGGCCCCTTCCGCAGGAGGGGGCCCGGCTCCCGGCGGGGAGCGGCGGCGGCGCTACGACGCCACGGGCGCCGGATCGGCGGCCAGGGCGAACGTCTCCACCAGCTCCGTGCAGGTGCCGTGCCCGCCCATCACGCACAGGGCCAGCGTGTCGTAGGTCGCGGTGAACTCCGCGGCCGGCGGCAGCGCCCCGTCCCCCGGCCGCCACGCCCGGTCCCGGAACCGCGTGATCGTGATGTGCGGGCGGAACAGCTCGCCCACCTCGTCGTAGCCGTACCGGTCGAGGTTGTCGCGGGCCGGCGGCGGGGCGGTGCGCCGGTGCTCGGCGAGCACCCGGCCGACCGGGTCGAGGCGGCGCAGCCCCGTGCGCAGCGGGGCGACGGCGGCGATGACGTCCTCCTGCAGCCGGGTGACGGCGTCCGTCTTGACGTAGAACAGCTCGAACATGCCGTGCTCGTTGCCCGCGAACCGGTCGCCCGCCAGGTGGAGCGCGGGGGTGCGCGCGGCGATGCCGCGCAGCAGCCGGACCGCCTCGGCGCGATCGCCGGGCGTGAGGTTGGCCATGTACAGCGAGATGTGCGGATAGGGCCCGTCCTCGCGCAGGACGAACTCCGTGGGCGCCGGTTCGGCGCAGCTCCGGCTCAGGTCGGCGGATCGGGCGTTGACGTCCGGTGGCGGGAGGAGCACCACGTCGTACACCGGGAGATCGTCCATACCGCTCATGGTAGGGACCCCAGCCCTGATCCGCTCGCCCTCGCGGGGCCGACTTATCATGGGAGGAGCGCCGTAAGGGGGTGCCGGGATGCGTGTCGACGTGGTCGTGGAGACGCCCGGGGGCTCGCGCAACAAGTACGAGATGGACCAGGCCAAGCAGCGGATCCGGCTGGACCGGCTGCTGTTCACCTCGACCGCCTACCCCTACGACTACGGCTACGTCACCCACACCCTGGCCGAGGACGGCGACCCGCTGGACGCCATGGTGCTCCTGGACACGCCCACGTTCCCCGGGTGCGTGATCTGCGCGCGGCCGATCGCGGCGTTCTGGATGAATGACGAGCACGGCCCGGACGCGAAGATCCTCTGCGTCCCCGCCGGCGACCCGCGCGCCGACCACGTGCGCGACCTGGAGGACGTCCAGTGGTACGTGCTCAACGAGATCGGCCACTTCTTCGACGTCTACAAGGACCTGGAGCCCGGCAAGAGCACCAACACCCGGGGCTGGGAGCCCCGGGCGTGCGCCGAGGAGATCATCGACGAGGCGGTGCGCCGGGCCGGCGAGAACGGCTGACGCACCCCCGCGCCTCGGTCACACCAGGCTCTGGCCGCCGTCCACGGTGATCACCTGGCCGGTGACGTACGGGTTGGCCATGAGGAACAGCGCGGAGGCGGCGGCCTCCTCCGCCGTGCCGTACCTGCCGAGCAGCGTGCCGGCCCCGGCGGCGGCCATGGCGGCGTCGGTGGCCAGCCCCGAGGCGCCGCGCATCAGCGGCGTGTCCACGACGCCGTAGCGGACGGCGTTCACCCGCAGGCGGCGGGGGGCCAGCTCGACGGCGAGCGCCCGGGTGAAGGTCTCGACGCCGCCGATGGACGCGAGCGGCCCCGCCATGCCGGGCACGGGACGGATCACGTACGTGCCGGAGGTGAGCGTGAGCGTGCCGCCCTCCGGGAGCCGCGCGGCGGCCAGCCGGGCGGCGGTGAAGGCGCCCACGACGCGCTCCTCGAAGGCCGCGCGCAGGTCGCCGGCCGACACGTCCGTGACGGGCCCCGCGCCGGTGAGGCCGCCGCTGGTCACGAGCACGTGGTCCACGGAGCCGGCCAGGTCGAACGCCTCCGCGAGCGCCGCCTCGTCGGCACCGTCGGCGGCCACGCCCAGCACGTCCGTGCCCGCGTCCGGGTTCTCGTCGCGGACCCGGGCGACGGCGGCGGCCAGCCGCCCGGGGTCGCGGCCGACCAGCACCACCCGGCCGCCGAGGCGGCGCAGCAGGGTCGCGGCGGCCAGGCCGATCCCCGAGGTGCCGCCCACGATCACGGCGGTCGAGCCGGCCAGCCCGTCGGGCAGGGGTGAACGCACGGGAATGGCGGTGACAGCAGACATCATCAGGCCCTCTCAGCAAGTAAACCATCCGGTTGGTTTAGATTCTGCGCACACCGCCGCGCTCAAGTCAACTGGATGGTTTAATTCAGGGCATGAGCTACGACGCGGAGGCCACCCGGCGGCGCATCTTCGACGCCGCCACCGACGAGTTCGCCGCCCACGGCCTGGCCGGGGCGCGGGTCGAGCGGATCGCCGCCACCGCCAAGGCCAACAAGCAGGCCATCTACCTCTACTTCGGCGGCAAGGAGAAGTTGTTCGGCGCGGTCGTGCGCGCCAAGGTGGACGAGGTGTGCCACAGCAGCTCGATCGACCCGAACGCGCTGGGCGAGTCCGTCGGGCAGCTCTTCGACTGGTACCAGGAGCATCCGGAGCTGATCCGGCTGCTGCTGTGGGAGGCGCTGGAGAGCGGGCCGGGAGCGGTGCTGGGCGAGGACGAGCGGCGCGCCGCGTACCGGGACAACGTGCGCGAGCTGGTCGGCGCGGGCGTCGCCGCCGACCTGGCCGAGCCGGCGCGCACCCGCGCGGCCCAGGACTGGATGTTCACGCTGCTCGGCCTGGTGGCGTGGAACTTCGCGGTGCCGCAGCTCTGCCGCCTGGTCCTGGACGAGGACGACGAGCGGACGGCCCTGGCCCGCCGCCGCTCGGCCGTGGTCGACGCCGTCCGCGCCCTGGCCGCGCGGCGACAGGAGGAGACGTCCGGGCAGGGGTGAGGCGCGCCTCAGGGTCGCCCCAGGGTCGCCCGGGGGCCGTCCCCGATGTCCGGGCGGAGACCGCCCGCCTACGCTGCCGCTGGGACCGATGTTCGGGGACGGCCCCACCTCATGCCGCACCTGTCTCGCGCGCCCGTGGAGGCCCGATGAAGGCGATCGTCCAGGACCGTTACGGCCCGCCCGCCGTCCTCGAGCTGAGGGAGGTGGACAAGCCGTCGCCCGCCGCCGACGAGGTGCTGGTGCGGGTCCACGCCGCCTCGGTCAACGCCTACGACTGGCACTTCATGCGCGGCCACCCGTACGTGCCGCGCGTGGTCATGGGGCTGCGCGGACCCAGGATGCCGATCCGGGGCAGGGACTTCGCCGGGCGGGTGGAGGCCGTCGGCCGCGAGGTGACGCGGCTGCGTCCCGGTGACGAGGTGTACGGGGAGGCCGACGGGACGTTCGCCGAGTACGTGTGCGCCCGCGCCGGCGCGGTGGACCTCAAGCCGGCCAACCTGACGTTCGAGCAGGCGGCGGCGATGCCGCTGGCGGCCAACACCGCGCTGCTGGGCCTGCGCGACGCCGGACGGGTCCGGCCGGGGCAGAAGGTGCTCATCAACGGCGCGTCGGGCGGCGTGGGGACCTTCGCCGTCCAGGTCGCGGCGGCGCTCGGGGCCGAGGTGACCGCCGTGTGCCGGGCCCGCAACGCCGACCTGGCCAGGTCGCTCGGCGCGGAGCACGTGATCGACTACACCCGCGAGGACTTCACCCGGACGGGGCGGCGCTACGACGTCGTCTTCGACGGAGTGGCGACCCGCGGACTGTCCGACCTGCGCCGCGCGGTGACCCCGACGGGGACGCTCCTGCTGGCCGGCGGGGGCGAGCCGGGCGGCGTCCTCGGGGCGATGGGGCTGCTCTTCAAGGCGATGGCGGTCAGGCCGTTCGTCCGCCAGCGGCTCGTGCCGGTCATGGGGCCCGCGCCGCGCTGGGAGAACCTCGCCGCGCTGCGGGAGCTCGCCGAGGCCGGGAAGGTCACGCCGGTGATCGAGCGCTCGTACCCGCTGAACGAGGCGCCCGCCGCGATCCGGCACATGGAGGTCGAGCACGCCCGCGCCAAGCTGGTCATCACCGTCGCGTGACGCCCGGCGGGCCCGGGCGGGCGCGGGCCGGGTGAGCGCGGCCAGGCGGCGGGCGCGGGCGCGGGCCGGTCAGGCGTCCACGGGGCGGCGGTCGGCGTCGGGCACCCACCGCAGCGGGTCGGCGGGCGCGGGGAGCCGGGGGCCGCGGCCCAGCCGCCGCAGCAGCGTGCGCAGCGGGGGCGGGGGATCGCGGCGCCGCCACACGATCCACCAGGGCATGAGGATCTCCGGCTCGACGATCGGGACGCGGCGCAGCCCGCTGCCTCCCGCGTCGATGCTCCGCTCCCCCAGCCCCACCGCGGCCTTCTCGCGCAGGAACAGCTCGACCAGGTGCCACTGCCCGATGGCCGGCTCGGTGAAGCGGAGCGGGAGGCCGAACCGCTCGCACAGGCGCGTCAGGTAACCGCGCCACTCCTCGGCCCCCGCCGGGTCCGGCATGGCGATCCCGTGCTCCCTCAGGTCGGCGGGCCGCAGCGCCTCCCGGCCGGTCAGGAGGTGGTCGGCGGGCACGAACGCGTCCAGCGGCTCCAGCCGTACGAGCCGGCAGGCGAGCTCGGCCGGCCAGGGCCGCGGCGTGTCGTGCACCCGGCCGAACGCGGCGTCGATCTCCCCGCGCCGCAGGGCGGGCAGCGCCGCGGACAGCCCCTGCCGCATGCTCAGCTCGATCCGCAGGGGCGGCTCGGCCGCCGCGCTCGCCTCGCGGAGCATCCGCAACGGGGTGAACCGCTCGTCGTAGACGTCCACGCGCAGCGGCTCGCCGCCCGTCCGCACGGAGTCCACGGCCCGGTCGAACGCGGACACGGCCTCCACGGCCCGCGGCAGGAACCGGCGCCCGGCCGCGGTCAGCTCCACGCTGCGCGTGGTCCGCTCGAACAGCCGCGTCCCGAGCGCGTCCTCCAGCCTGCGGATCCGCTTCGACAGCGCCTGCTGGCTGAGGTGCAGCCGCACGGCGGCCCGCCCGAAGTGCAGCTCCTCGGCGGCGACGGCGAACGCCCGGAGGCCATGGATGTCCACGTCCATGGCGGACGAGCCTGGACCGACAACCACCGGTTGTCAATGCGGGCGCGACCGCTGTTGGACGGCCCGGCCGGCGAGCCGCTTCGCTGGGAACCCGGTCATGCGTGAGAGAGGACAGGGCATGGACATCGTGGGGATCCGCCCGGAGCTGCACATGGTGGTGCTGGAGTTCGGGCAGATGTACGTGTGGGACGACGGGGGCGCGCTGACGCTCGTCGACACCGGCATCGCCACCTCAGGGCCGGACATCGCCGAGGCGCTGCGCCGGCTCGGCCGCCGTACGGACGAGGTGCGGCAGGTCGTGCTCACCCACTTCCACGAGGATCACTGCGGCGCGGCGGCCGAGATCGCGGGCTGGGGCGAGGTGACCGTGATGGCGCACCGGCGGGAGGCCCCGGTGATCCGCGGGGACGTGCCCGGCCCGCCGCCCGCGTTCACCGACGAGGAGCGCGCCCTGCACCGCCACTTGGGCGCCCACCTGCTGCCGCCCGCGCCGCCCTGCCGCGTGGACCGCGAACTGGAGGACGGGAACGTGATCGACTTCGGCGGCGGCGCCCGCGTGGTCGCCACGCCCGGCCACACCGACGGGAGCGTCGCCGTCCACCTGCCCGGCCCGGGGGTGCTGTTCACCGGGGACACCGTGGCGCACGTCGGCGGACAGGTGATGCCCGGGGTGTTCAACCTGGACCGCGCCGCGACGCTGCGCTCGTTCGCCCGGCTGGCGCGGCTCGACGTGCAGGTCGCCTGCGTCGGGCACGGCGAGCCGATCACGGACGCGGGCGCCGCCCTGGCCGCCGCCGCGGCCGCCCTCTGACCGGCCCTGGACACGCCCGCCGGACTACGCGCTCACCGAGCGGGGCACGACACTCCTGGACGTCGTACGCCGTACGTGGCTCCGAGCCGCGACCGACCACGTCAGGAGACGAGCAGACGAGTGGACAGCGAAGCGTCAGAGGCGGCACCGGACCGTCCGGCCGGGCGGCCCTCACAGCCGCTGCGCGGCATGCGGGTCGTCGAGATCTCCGGGTACGTGGCCACCCCGCTGACCGGCATGACGCTGGCCCAGCTGGGCGCGGACGTGATCCGGGTCGAGCCGATCGGCGGCGCGCCCGACCGCACCCGGCTGCCGCGGGCCGCGAGCGGGACGAGCCTGTACTGGTCGGGGCTGAACAAGGGCAAGCGCGCCGTCGAGGTGGACCTGTCGCGCGAGGCGGGGCGCCGGCTCGTCGCCGACCTGGTCGTCAGCGGCGGGGCACGCGGCGGGATCGTGATCATGAACGTCGAGGGGTTCCCCGAGCTGCGCCACGAGCGGTTGCGGGAGCGCCGCCCCGACGTGATCCACGTGCTGCTCACCGGCCGCCGCGACGGCGGGGCCGCGGTGGACTACACCGTCCAGGCGGCCACCGGGTTCCCCCTGCTGACCGGGCCGGAGGGCGACCCGCGGCCGGTCAACAGCGTCGTGCCCGCCTGGGACGTCGCCGCCGGCCTCTACCTGGCGACCGGGCTGCTGGCCGCCGAACGGCACCGGCTGCTGACCGGTGAGGGGCAGCAGGTGCGGGTCGCGCTGGAGGACGTCGCCCTGGCGACCGCCGGTAACCTCGGCTACCTCGCCGAGGCGCAGGTCAACGGCACGCCGCGGGAGCGCTGCGGCAACCACGTCCACGGCACCTTCGGCCGCGACTTCGCCACCTCGGACGGCGGCCGGCTCATGATCGTGGCGCTCACGGCCCGGCACTGGCGCGACCTCGTCGCCACGACCGGCCTCACCGAGGCGGTCGCGGCGCTGGCCCGCGCGCTCGGAGCGGACTTCGGCGAGGAGGCCGAGCGTCACCGGCATCGCGGGCTGCTGGCCGAGCTGCTCGCGGGCTGGTTCGGCGCGCGGACGCTGGCCGAGGCCGAGGCGGCCCTGCGGCCCACGCGCGTGCTGTGGTCGGCGTACCGGAGCTTCGCCGATCTTGCCGCCGGCGACGCGCTGCGGGACGATCCGCTGATGGCGGAGCTCGTCCAGCCGGGGGTCGGCCGGCACTGGGCGCCCGGCTCACCCGTGGTGATGGACGGCCGGCAGGCGCCCCCGGCCCCGGCTCCACCGGTGGGCCGGCACACCGGCGAGGTGCTGCGGGCCGAGCTGGGCCTGTCGGCCGAGGAGCTGGCGACGCTGAGGGACGACGGCGTCATCGGGCCATGCGACGACGGGGGGGAGGCGGAGTGACGCTGGGCAGCGGCAGGATGGCGGTCGTCTCCGGCGGCGGGCGCCGATGAGCCCGGACCCCCTGTCCCGATGGGAGCCGCACACGGTCACGACGACGGAGACGGTCGACCCGGGTCCCGTGGCGGCGCTGGTGGCCCTGTTCGACGACGGCACGCCGCCGATCGGCCCCGGGGACCCCCTGCCGCCCCTGTGGCACTGGCTCGCCCTGGCCCGCTGGCCCCGTTCCTCCACGCTGGGCCCGGACGGCCATCCGGCGCGCGGGACGTTCCTGCCGCCTGTCGAGCTGCCGCGGCGGATGTTCGCGGGCGGCGAGGTCGCCTTCCACGCCCCGCTTGCGGTGGGCGCGACGGTGCGCCGGGAGTCGTCCGTCGAGTCGGTCGCCGAGAAGCCGGGGCGCTCCGGTCCGCTCGTCGTCGTGTCCGTCGCCACCAGGTTGTACGACGAGGGCGGCCGGCTCGCGATCGAGGAGCGGCAGGACCTCGTCTACCGGGATCGCGCAGCCGCCCCGCCATCGGAGGCCCGGCGGGAGCCCGCGCCCCCCTCCGGCGCGCCCCTCACCCGGACCGGCGCGTGGGCCTGGGACCTCGCCACGGACCCGGTGCTGCTCATGCGGTTCAGCGCGGCGACCTCCAACCCGCACCGCATCCACTACGACTGGCCGTACGCCACCCGCGTCGAGGGCTATCCCGGCCTGGTGGTGCACGGGCCGCTGATGACGCTCGCGCTGGCGGAGATGCTCCGGCTGGAGGGGCACGGCGGCCGGGTGGAACGGATGCGGCACCGCATCCGGAGGCCGCTGTTCTGCGGCCAGGCCGCGCGGCTGCGGCGGATCGAGGACGCCCCTCTCACCCTGGGCGTCCTCACGCCGGACTCACCCGAGCCCTGCGCCGTCCTGACGGTCGAGGGGTGAGCCGCCCCCCGTGAGCCGCCTCGGGTGCCGGCCGGAGAATGTCGGTGGGGCGCTGTTGAATGCGTCCCATGGACACGCACACCGGCCGACCCGCCACGGGCACGGGCACGGACACGGACGCCGACCGGCGTGGACCGATCTGGGACATGATCACGGGGCGCCTCCCACCGTCGCCCGCGGCGGCCACCCTGGGGTGGCAGCTCGTCGCGGTGGACCCCGAGCAGGGCACGATCGAGGTGGCGTTCGAGGCCGGTGAGCAGTTCACCAACCCCGTGGGCGTGGTCCAGGGCGGCTTCCTGGCCGCGATGCTCGACGACACCATGGGTCCGGCGCTCGTCCTCACGCTCCCGGCCGGCCAGTTCGCGCCGACGCTCGACCTCCAGGTCCAGTTCCTCCGCCCGGCCCGCCCCGGACGGCTCGTGGGGCGGGGCCGGGTCGTACGGCGCGGCAGAGAGGTGTGCTTCCTCGCGGGCGAGCTGACCGGCCCCGACGGGAGGCTGGTGGCCACGGCGACGGCGACCGCCTACATCCAGCCGATACGGCGCTGACCGCGGCCCGCGCCGTCCGCCGTCCTACCGAGGCCGTGCGCCGTCCTACCGAGGCCGTGCGCCGTCCTACCGAGGCAGTCCGGCGTCCTACCGAGGCCTCACGCCGTCCTGGCGAGGCGGTCCGGCGTCCTAGCGGGTGAGGTGCCGCCCGCCCGCCACGGACAGGATCTCGCCGTTGACGTGCCCGTTGGCCGCCGAGCCGAGGTAGGCCGCCGCCGACGCCACGTCCTCCGGCGTGCAGATCCGGCCCGTCGGCGTCTGCGCGCTCTCGGCGTCCACGGCGTCCTGGCCGAGCCACGGCGTGGACAGCACCCGGTCGGTGAGGGTGAAGCCGGGCCGTACGACGTTCGTGAGCACGCCGTGCCCGGCCTCCCTGACGGCGAGCACCTTCGCGGCCGTCTCCAGCGCGCCCTTGGCCGCCGGGTACGTCACTCCCGCCGGAACCGGCTGGTCCACCACGTCGGACGAGATCAGCACCAGCCGTCCCCACCCGGCGTTCCGCATTCCGGGGAGCACCGCGTCGACCAGCATCAGCGTCCCGGTCACGTTCGCGGCGAAGCCGTCGTTGAGCGTCTGCCAGGTCTCCGGGCCTCTCTCCGGCCAGGCCACCGCGTTGGCGACGAGGACCGCCACGGCGCCCAGCTCACGCTCGACCTCGGCGACCGCCGACGCGATCGACCCCGGGTCGCTCTGGTCGACGCGCACCGCGACGGCCTTCCCGCCGGAGCTCGCGATCTCCTCGACCAGGCCGCGGGCGCCTTCCTCGTCGCTGTGCCATCCCGCGGCGACCAGTGCGCCCTCGCGGGCGAACGTCGTGGCGATCGCCGGGCCGATGCCGCCGGAAGCCCCGGTGACCAGGACCACGCGTCCTGCGAGTCCCAGATCCATGTGCCCTCCATATATTTAGCCGACTACTTATTAGCCGACTATACATCTATAGGATGGCCTCGTGGACACGACCGAGGCGATCCGCGTCAACCGGGCGCTGAACAAGATGAGCAAGCTCTACCGCGCCGCGAAGGCCCGCAAGCTGGCGGCGCTCGGGCTGCACCCGGGGCAGGACGTCATGCTGTGGTTCCTCGCGCAGGAGCCGGACGGGATCACGGTCTCGGAGCTCGCGGCCCGGCTCGGGATCGAACCCCCGACCGCCACGCGCAGCCTCGCCCGGCTGGAGGGCGGCGGCTGGTTCCGCCGCGAGCCGGTGCCCACGGACCGCCGCCAGGTGCGCATCGTCGTCACGGAGGCCGGTCACGCGCTGGTCCCCCGGATCGAGCGGGCCTGGGCCGAGCTCGCGGAGGAGGCGATGGGCGGGGTGAGCGACGAGCAGCGCGAGACCGCCCTCCTCGCCCTCGAACACGCCAACGCCCGCCTGCGCGGCCTCGTCGACGAGACCGCCCTGACGGACGAGTGACGCCTACGACGGGCCGGTAGCCCCCTGACGGACGGGACGCCTGCCACGGACCAGCGACCCTTTGACACGCGAGTGACGTAGCAGCACTTCTCCTTCGGCCCCGGGGCCGACGGCCCTCCCCCCGGCGGGGGAAGCGCATGCCCCTTCCCGGGGAGGCGCGGATGGCCGTCCGGCCGACATGCTCATGACCATGCACGCCGAAGCAGGGGACCGCGGCGCCAGGAGCCGCGGCGTCACCAGCGAAAGCGCCGGCCGCCGCGACGCCGGCATCCAGGGCGCCGGCATCCGGGACGCCGGGAGCCGCAGGCGCACGGCGCTGCGCCGCGTCGCCGCGTACACCGCGGCGGGCTCGATGTCCCTCTACCTCATGGTGAAGATCGTCTGGATCGTCCTGGAGCTGCGTCACGGCACGGCCGACTGGGTGCTGCTCAACCTGGTCACGGTCGTGATGGCGCTGACCGGGATCACCCTCGGCCTGGCGCTCGGGCAGCCGTGGGGCATGCGGGTGCCGGCCTGGCTGGTGCTGCCGTTCGCCTGGATCGGCAGCGGCTTCCTCGTGTCCCTGCTGCCGTACATGCTGGTCAGCGGCTTCCTGGAGCGGGAACCGGCCGCGCCGGGCGACGGCGCGGCCATGCCGGCGTGGGAGGCGGTGTTCCTCTCGGTGGGGTTCGCCGGGATGGCGGTGGGGCTGGTCGTCGCCCTGCCGCTCTACCTGGCGGAGCGGTGGCCGCACGCGTTCGCGGGACGGGTGGGCCGGCCGGGGCCGGAGGCGGGTCGCGCGTGGGCGGCGCTCCCGGCGGCGGCGCTCGCCGTGGTGTGGTCGTACTGGGCGGCGGGCGGGACGGCCGGCCTGGATCCGGCGGCCCTGGGCGGGTGGGACGCGAACGCGCGGGTCCTGGTCGGCGACGGCGCGCTGTGCGCGGCTCTGGCGGCCTGGAGCGGGTGGGCGCTCAGCCGGCGGGGCGGCGCGCGGACGCCGCTGTGGCTGCCCATGGCCGCCGGTTTCGTCGCCTCGGGTTCGCTGTTCGCCTGGGGGTCGTGGAAGCTGCTGTGGGTGCTGCTGCCCGGCGTGTACCGGCCGTACGAGTATCGCGGCGTGGCCGTGGCCGAGCACGCGCTCGCGATCGTCACGGGTGTCGCCGTCCTGCTGACCCTGCTGCGGGAGTACCGCAGCCGCGCCTCCGCCAGGCGATGACGCCCCGGATGACCGTCGTCACCTGCTCACGGGATCGGCGTCCGGGATGTCGCCGGGCGTGCGGAACCGCGCCATGCCCCGTACCAGGAGCAGCGCCGGGGGCACCAGGAGGATGACGGCCGCCGCGCCCGCGAGCACCGCGCCGGGGCCCGCGAGCCCGGCCAGCGGCCCGGTCAGCGCCTGGCCGAACGGCATGAGCCCGAAACCGCACAGCCAGGCGAACGAGCTGATCCGTCCGATCAGCCGGTCGGGGATCTCGCGCTGCAGGGCGACCTCCCAGTGGATCGCGTAGATCTCCACCCCCGCCCCGGCGACCGCGTACGCCACGAAGACCGGCGGCGGCGACGGCGCCAGCAGCAGGGACAGAGGCGCCGCCGCGTACAGGGCGATCGCGGCCAACGCCACGACCCCCACGGCGCGGGGCCGCCATGCCAGGGTCACCAGGCCGCCGGCCAGGCCGCCGATCCCGTAGCACGTGAGCGCCACGCCGTACACGGCGGGCGATCCGAACGCGGCGGTGCTCACGACGGGCAGCAGCACCT
This sequence comes from Nonomuraea rhodomycinica, assembly GCF_013363995.1. GTDB lineage: Bacteria > Actinomycetota > Actinomycetes > Streptosporangiales > Streptosporangiaceae > Nonomuraea > Nonomuraea rhodomycinica. Next base: position 1,399,190 of record NZ_JABWGO010000001.1, read on the forward strand.
GTGTCGGAGCCACGACGAACACGAGGTTGACCGCGGAGAAGACCAGGATGGCGCGCACCCAGGGGCGGCGCCGCGCCTCGGCGAGGCCGGCGCGGACGTCCTCGGCGAACGACGCGCGCGGCGCCGGGGTCCGCCGCGGCTCCCTGACCCGGCGGAGCGCCACGACGGTGGCCGCGAAGACCACCATGGTGATCGCGTACGCCACCCGGGTCCCGGCCACGGCGACCAGCCCCACGCACACGGCCGGACCTGCCATGACGCCGGTGCGGATCGACACGCCGACCAGCGACCTGCCCGAGACGCGCTCGTCGTCGGTGAGAACGCCGCGCAGGAGCCCGTTGAACGCGGGCCGGACGAACGCCTCCGCGACGCCGGCCAGCAGGACCACGGCCGCCGCGCCCCAGATCGAGGGCGTGGCGGGCAGGGCCAGCGCTCCGGCCAGGAGCGCCTGGGCGCCGTAGGCCGCCATCACCAGGCGTCGCCGCGGCACCCGGTCGGCCCACACGCCGCCGACGGGCAGGAACGCGACGAGCGTGACGCCGCGCGCGGCGAGGACCAGCCCGAGCGAGACCGCGTCGCCACCGGCGCGGAGGACCGACACGGTGATCGCGACGGCGAACATCTGCTCGCCCACGACCGCGGCCGTCTGCCCGAGCAGCAGCAGCCGGAAGCGGGGGTTGGCGAGGGCCGCGACGCCTTTCATGCCGGTGATGCTGTCAGCATCGGGGGACCCCGTCCCGCCTGTCCGCTGCGGGCTGACAGCGCCCACCGGCCCAGCCGCGCCCGGCTCCTCGGAGGTACAGCGGCGGTTGACCGCCGATCCTCCGGGCCGCGATCCTGACCCGCATGACGATCAAGGCCTGGTTCGACACCGACCAGCAGCTTCCGCCCGGCGAGGAGCTCTTCCGTAGCCGGCGTGAGTTCACGCTGTGGGCCTACACCGTGAGCCACGGCCAGGCGCTGTTCCGCAGCAGCGGAAGCTCCGACGGGGCCGGCGGGCTTCCGCGGAACACCACCGTCGAGGTGCTCTTCAAGCCCGCGGAGGTCATGCGCATCCGGGACAGATATCACGGCCTGCTGATCAGAGTCGCCCCCGCGGACGTGGCCGAACGCGTCAAGGCCACCTACCCCACCATCACGTTCGGTCCCGGTGACCGCGTCTTCCTGCTGGAGAGCCGGGGAGAGACCGACTACATCATCAGCATGGCGGTCGGCTGGCACGAAGACGTCCTCGCTCCCACGCGCCGAAGCTTCTTCAACGACGTCTTCGCCGGCGACACGCGGTGGCCCACCACGCCCCTGCCGGGCGCCGACGCCGGGTTCGGCGTCGCCTCGGCCACCGATCTGATCGAAGCCCTCCGCGGCGGCGAAGACCACCAGCGGGTCCGCCGGGAGCGGTATCGCCACGTCTACGTCGTCATGACCCGTGTCCAGCTCGGCGACGAGCCCGAGATCTCCGGCTCCGGAGTGTTCCTGACCCCCGAGGACGCGGAGGAGGCGAAAGCCACGCTCGCGGCCCATGTCGCCGACTGCTGGATCGAGACGCTGCCCATCGCGATCTAGGCCCAGCACTCCCGCCGGCCGCACCAACATGGGATACGGCCTGGTGGGCGAGGCGACAGCATCATGACCCGTCGGAGGCGTGCAGGATGAAGGCCAGCACATCGGCGAGCAGGGCCTGCTCCTGGTCTCTGGTCGAGCCGGCGCCATGGCCGCCGTTCTCCTCGACGCGCATCAGCACCGGCCGGCCGGAGGCCGTGGCCGCCTGCAGGCGGGCGGCCAGCTTCGCCGGCTGCCACGGCGGTACCCGCGCGTCGCGCAGGCCGGTGGTCAGCAGCACCGCCGGGTACGGCACACCGTCCCGAACCCGCAGGTAGGCGTCGATGATCAGCAGGGCACGCAGGCCCTCCTCGGTGGTGACGCTGCCGAACTCCGGAACGTTGATCGGCCCGCTCTCGGTGAACTCGTTGCGCGTGGCGTTCACCGTGGGCACCTGGATCGCCATGGCGGCCCACAGATCGGGGCGGCGCACCAGCGCGCCGCCGGTGGGGATGCCGCCGCTGCTGGCGCCCTCGGCGGCCAGTCGTCCCGGGCGGGTGTAGCCGAGGGCGATGAGATGCTCGGCGCAGTCGATGAAGTCCGTGATGGTGGCCTCCTTGCGCGCGCCGCGCCCGGCCTCGTGCCACTCGCGGCCGTAGGCGCCGCCGCCGCGCAGGTGCGCGACGGCGTAGACGCCGCCACGCTCGTACCAGGCGAGCATCTCGGGACGGAACTCCGGCAGGTCGATGAACCCGTGGGAGCCGTAGCCGGTGAGCACGGCCGGGTTGTCGCCGTCCAGCTCCAGGTCCTTGTGGTGGATGACCGTGAGCGGGATCGGCGTCCTGTCCCTCGCGGGCACGTGCAGATACGGACGTGCACGTCGCCGAAGTCCACCAGTGAGCGGGGCGCCAGCCCGGTGTCCTGGAGGGACTGGCCGTCGTAGCGGTAGAGCCGCGGCGCGTCGGTCCAGCCGGCCACCAGCAGCAGGGCTTCGGGCCGCGTCGGGTGGGTGGTCCACTCCAGGATGGTGCCGTCCACCGGCATCGTGAGGTCGGCGGGCTCGCCACCGGACAGGGGCGCGTGCCGTACCCGGCTGACGCCGCCGTCGAGATCGCGCACCAGCAGCCGGTCGCCCACCACCCGCACCGACTCCACCACCCGCTCACCCGCGGGCACGACCACCCGGGCTCGGGACAGATCGGGTGCGGCAAGGGGAACGGCCAGCACGCGGGAGCGCGGCGCGTCCCGGTGGGAGACCAGGTAGAGAGTGTCGTGGCTGGTGGCGAAGGTGGTCACGCCGTCCGCCACGCCCGCGACCAGCCGCCACGGGCAGGCGGCCGGGTCGGCCAGCCCGGTCCGCGGCGCCACGTATATCGTGCAGTCGCTCAGCTGCTCGCTGGTCCAGGGCCAGGGGCTGAGCGCGTCGTGGGAGATGATCGCCAGCATCCACTCGCCGTGTGGCGGCACCACCAGGAAGGGCCGGTCTCGCGGGGTCAGCTCGATGCGGGGGTTGAGGCCGCGGGCCAGCACCACCGTGTCCTGTGCCGGGTCGGCGCCCAGGTGGTGCAGGAAGGTGCGGCTGTCCAACAGGTGCTGCTCTGCGTAGCGGTGATAGACGAACGACCGGCTGTCCTCCAGCCAGCTCAGGAAGGCGAAACGCGTCGTGGGCGGGATCGTCTCCCGCAGGGCTCCGGAGCCGGCGTCGATCACGTGGATGGAGCTGTCCTCCGACCCGGAGGCGGAGACGGCGCAGGCGATGTGGCGGCCGTCGGGGGAGGGCACGTACCAGTCGATGGCGTGGTGCCCGTCGCCGGGCACCGTGCCGGGGTCGAACAGGACCCTGCTCGCTCCGCCGGCCTCGGTCACCGTCAGCACCGGCACACGGGCGTCCGGCTCGCGTACCAGGGCGAAGACCTTGTCCGCTGCCATCGCGAGGCCGAAGTACCGCGTGAGCGCACTGCCCAGTTCGCGGATCCGGGTCAGCAGGCCGGCGCGGTGCGGCAGGGCGTCCAGGTGCTCGCGGGCGTGCCTGGCCTGGCCGTCCAGCCAGTGGCGGAACTCCTCGCCTTCGGTCTCCATCCAGCGGTAGGGGTCCTCGATCGTGATGCCGTGAAGGGTCTCGCGCACGACGTCCACCCGGGCGATCGGGGGTTCGGTGATGTCGCTCATATGCGCATGATCGTATGCGGCAGCTCCGGCGATTCATCGGACATCAGATCACCCGCGAGGCAGCGTGCGTTCAGCGTCGTCGGCCGCGGCGGGCCGTGCCGAAGAGGGTTCGGGTGATCTCCCGGCCGAACGCGGAGGCCGCCGACCGCGCCATGGAGCGGAACTCCTTCGACTCCAGCACGCTCTCCAGCATCGACGGCTTCGGCTCCGGCTCCTCGCGCGCCTCCCGCTCGCGGCGGGTGTCGGGCGACGGTGACGGCGACCGTGACGGCGAGGGCGGAGACGCGGAGGTCGCGGCGGTCAGCTTCGCCGACAGCAGCTCGTACGCCGACTCCCGGTCCACCGCCGTACCGTACTTCCGCTGGAGCGGCGAGGCGGCGATGAGGCCCGCGACCACGTCCGGGCTCGACGGGGCCATGAGCGTGCGAGGCGCGCGCAGGCGCGTCCAGGCCACCGGCGTGGGCGCCCCCGTCTCGGACAGGACCGTGACGACGGCCTCGCCGATGCCGAGCTCGGTGAGCAGCCGCTCCAGGTCGTAGGAGGAGGCGGGGAAGGTGGAGACGGTGGACCGCAGCGCCTTGGCGTCCTGCGGGGTGAAGGCGCGCAGGGCGTGCTGCACGCGCGCCCCGAGCTGGGCGAGCACGTCGGCCGGCACGTCGTCGGGCGTCTGGGTGACGAAGAACACGCCCACGCCCTTCGACCGGATGAGCCGCACGGTCTGCGCGATCGACTGCAGGAACGCCTTGGAGGCGTCGTCGAACAGCAGATGCGCCTCGTCGAAGAAGAACACGAGCTTCGGCTTGTCGAGGTCGCCCACCTCGGGCAGCTCGTGGAAGAGGTCGGCGAGCAGCCACATCAGGAAGGTGGAGAAGAGCTGCGGCCGGTCCTGTACGGCGGGCAGTTCAAGGATGGAGACCGTGCCCTGGCCGTCCGGCGTCACCCGGAGCAGGTCGCGCACGTCGAACTCCGGCTCGCCGAAGAACGCGTCCGCGCCCTGCGCCTCGAAGTTGGTCAAGGCGCGCAGGATGACCCCGGCCGTGGCCGCCGAGAGCCCGCCGATCCCGCGCAGCGCCTCGGGTGTGCCGGTCAGGTACCGGATGACCGCGATGAGGTCCTTCAGGTCGAGCAGCGGCATGCCGTTCTTGTCGGCGAAATAGAAGATCAGCCCGAGTGACGACTCCTGCGTCTCGTTGAGCCCGAGGACCTTGGCCAGCAGGGCCGGCCCGAAGGCCGTCATCGTGGCGCGGATCGGGACGCCGGACCCGAGCCCGCCCAGGGAGTAGAACTCCGCCGGGCACGCCGCCGGGGTCCAGGTCTGCCCGACCTCGGCGGCTCGCCGGGTGACCCGGTCGGAGGCGGCGCCCGGCGAGGCCAGTCCCGACAGGTCGCCCTTGACGTCGGCGAGGAAGACCGGGACTCCGTGGGCCGCGAGCTGCTCCGCCATGAGCTGGAGGGTCTTGGTCTTGCCGGTCCCGGTGGCGCCGGCCACCAGCCCGTGCCGGTTGAGCATGCCGAGGGGGATCCGGATCGGCTCGGAGGGGTCGGCGGCGCCGTCCGCACGCACCAGGGCCCCGAGCTCCAGCGCGGGCCCCTCGAAGTCGTAGCCTTTCATCGCTGGTCCCCGCCCCGTCTCACGCCGAAGCGGAGCCGCAGTCGTCGCTGAGATAGGCGAGTGCGGCGTCCCCCAGTCTGCTCCATCCCCCGGGACCGGAGTCGATGGTGAAGTTGACGCCCTCCAGGAGGACACCCGCCGCGAGCATCCGGCAGGAGGCGCGCCGCTGATCACCGCCTCCGGCCCCGTTGCCGAGGGCGTAACCGACGGTGATGAACGAGTCGGCCAGGCCGGCCCACGCCTGAGTCAGCTGGGTGAAGTCCGGATTGCCGGTGGAGTCGTCGTCATGGATGATGAAGCGCCCGGAATGCCCGTCCTCCTGACCGACGATCTCGTAGAGGTACCTGGACGAGGCCGAGATGCCGCCCTTGAGCGTGACCCGCTCGGACCCTGCCGCCATGTCCAGCTCGATGCCGCCCGAGAACCCCGCCGTCAGGCTGCCGGCCGCCTTTCCGTCCTCGCTGAATCCGGAGATGACCAGCCGGGAGTCGCTGTCGGAGACCGTGCACCAGGAGATGCCGATGGCGTCCCCGAACGGTGTGGGAACGGGGACGATGATCTGCGGATCGGCGTTCTGGCCCATCGCGGCATTTCCTTTCGCGCGTGCGACGCTGCGGGGGGATCCTCCCCCGCGGCATCCGCGACACGCGGAGCGGTGCCTAAAATGCGCTTCCCGTCATGTTCTGTCGAACGCAAGCGGGGTGCGTCAGCCGGGCAGCCGGCGGGCGCCGGGGGTCAGGCCGCCAGGTGCAGGGCCCTGGCCACCTCGCCCGTGGCTGCGCCCGTCCGCGTGGAGGCGTAGCCGTCGCGCAGGGAGGCGTCCGGGTCCTTGAGTCCGTCGCCGCTGAGCGTGATGACGACGCGCGAGCCCGCCGGGACGCCGCCCCGCCCGTGCTGGTCGAGCAGGCCGGCGACGCCCGCGGCGGAGGCGGGTTCGGCGAAGACGCCGTCGTGGCGGGCAATCATGCGGTAGGCGTCGAAGATCTGCTCGTCGGTGACCGCCGCGATCAGGCCGCCCGACTCGTCGCGGGCCGCGACGGCGCCGTCCCAGGTGGCGGGGTTGCCGACGCGGATGGCGCTGGCGGCCGTGGCGGGCTCGGCGACGGGCGCGCCCGTGACGAGAGGGGCGGCGCCGGCCGCCTGGAAGCCCCACAGGCGCGGGAGGCGGGTGGCCGGGCCCTCGGCGGCGTAGGTCCGGTAGCCCTGCCAGGTGGCGGTGATGTTGCCGCCGTTGCCGACCGGCAGGCAGTGGATGTCGGGCGCGTCGCCGAGGGCGTCGACGATCTCGTACGCCACGGTCCGCTGCCCGGCGAGCCGCAGCTCGTTGCGTACCGAGTTGACCAGCGCGACGGGATGGTGGGCGGCCAGCTCGCGGGCCACGCGCAGGCAGTCGTCGAAGGTGCCGTCGATCTCCACGACGCGCGCCCCGTACCGGACGGCCTGGCCGAGCTTGCCGAGCGCGACGGCGCCGCGCGGGATGAGGACGGCGGCGGCGAGCCCGGCGCGGGCGGCGTAGGCGGCGGCCGAGGCGCTGGTGTTGCCGGTGGAGGCGCAGACGACGAGTTCGGCGCCGGCCTGGACGGCCCGGCTGACCGCGATGGTCATGCCGCGGTCCTTGAACGACCCCGTCGGGTTGGCGCCCTCGACCTTCAGCCACACGTCGCAGCCGGTCAGCTCCGACAGGTGCGCGGAGCGGAGCAGCGGTGTGTTGCCCTCGTGGAGGGAGACGGCGGGGGTGTCGTCGGTGACGGGCAGCCAGCGCCGGTACGCGCTGTCGATCAGACCATGCCAGGTGCTCATGCCACGGACCATAACATTCGTTTCATCGTTACGGCCAAATCCGAGATTGTGTAACATCTGTCAGCATGGAGTCCGACACGCTGGCGGCCCGCCTCGGCGCGGTCTATCCCGAGCTTCCCCCCGGCGAGCGGGCGATCGCCCGGGTGATCCTCGACGACTACCCGTTCGCGGCGCTCGGGTCGTTGCGTTCGCTCGCCGAGCGCGCCGGTGTGAGCCCGCCGACCGCCTCGCGGCTGGTCGGGCGGCTCGGGTTCGCCGGCTTCGCCGACTTCCAGGCAGCGGTACGGGCGGGCGCCCGCGAGGCGGACCAGTCACGGCTGCGGGAGTTCGTCACCCGGCCGCCCGACACCGGCCAGGCGGCCGAGGAACTGCGGGCCGGGCTGGCGGGCACGCTGGCCGCGATGACAGCGCCGCTGCTGGACGCCGTCGCCACACGGCTGGCCGAGGCCCGCGCGGTGTGGGCGCTGGGCGGGCCGCTGAGCGAGCTGGCCGCCGACTACCTGGCACGCCAGCTCGCCGGTCTCCGCCCCGGGGCGCGCCGCGTGCCCGGGACGCCGCCCCAGCGCGCCCGGGCCCTGCTCGACCTCGGGCCGTCCGACGTGGTGGTCGCCTACGACTTCCGCCGCTACTCCCCCGACACGGCCAGGTTCGTCCGGGCCGCGCGGGGACGCGGGGCCCGGCTGATCCTCGTGACCGACGCGTGGGAGTCGCCGCTGGCCGACGAGGCCGAGGTGCTGGTACGGCTGCCGCGCGAGGCGGCCGGGCCGATCGCGCCCCTCACCCACGAGATCGCGGTCACGGAGCTGGTCCTCGTCGCCACGGCCGCCCGCCTCGACGCCTCCCAGCGGCTCGCCGACCTCGACGCCCTCACCCGCGACCTCTCCCCCGACCTCTCCTGAGACCCGATGCCCGCGGGTACGCGGTTCGGCCTCAGGTCGCCGCGACGACCCGGGCCTGCACCACCTGGCCGAGCTTGTCCAGCTCGATCAGCGTCGGCACCAGGTCGGCACCGCGGCCGCCCGGCGTGCTCGCCCAGCTCACGGTGACGTAGTGGCCCATCGCGCGTGCCGTGGCCCGGCTGTGGGCGGCGTCGAGGGACACCGCCGGCCGGACGAACCCGTCCTTGCCCAGCGCCGCCACCAGCGCGTCGGCGGCGCGCCCGTCGGCCAGGTTGAAGATGACGAACTGGCCCGCCGCCCCCGCCGGCCCCTCGTACGTGGCCCGCAACGCCTGGGTGCAGCCGGTGGCCGTGGCGCCCCACAGCGCGTCGTCGCAGCCGTCGAGCTGCTCGGCCGACACCCGCCGCAGCGTGCCCAGCGTGGCGGTGCCGCCGGTGAAGACCTCGTCGACCGTCAGCGGCCGGGAGTCGGCCTGGCGCGTGTCGATGAGGGAGTAGAGGGCCGAGGTGCGCTCGCTGCGGAGCGTGGCCGGCCGGGGCTCGTCGCCGCCGAGCCAGAACCACGCACCGGCGGCGGCCACCGCGAGCCCGGCCACGGCCGCCAGCGCGACGATGAGACGGCGCGGCATCAGGCCTCCGTTCCTGTGGTGGGCCGCATCAGGACTTCGGTCCCGTGATCGTGACGACGCGGCGGTAGACGGCCTTCTCGGCGCCGCGCAGCGTCAGCGCGAGCCCCACGAAGTCGTCCCGGGCGGTCGGCTCGGCCCCGTCGGTCCTGCCCAGCCACACCAGCCCGACGTAGTGGCCGAGGGCGTAGCCGGCGCCCTCGGAGTAGCCGCCCCGGGGGAACGCGGCCGAGCCCGCGGGCAGCGCCTGCACCCAGCCGCCCCGGTAGCCGAGCTTCAGCGACTCCACGAGGTCGGCGGCGGCCTGGCCGTCGCGCAGGTTGAGCAGGGTGTACTGGCCGATGTAGCGGCCGTCGGAGCTGGTGTAGAGGCCGCGGGCGGCCTGGTTGCACTCGGCGTCGGCCACCTTGGCGCGCAGCTCCTCGCCCCACACCGCGGCCGAGCAGTCGGCGTCGATCTTCCGGGCGGCGAGCTTGAGCGTGAGCTTCTTGCCGCCGGTGAGGGTCTTCTGGGCGAAGACCTCCTTGTCGGTGAGCGGCTTGGCGTCCTTGGCCCGGTCGAGGACGGGCTGGAACAGCTTCGGCGAGGACCAGGCGTCGTAGGTGGCGGGCAGCACGGCGCCGCCGCCGACCGTGCCGCCGGGCTCCCGGTCGGGGGTGAAGGTGCCGAGCGAGGCGATGGCGAGGACGAGGCCGCAGGCGCCGGCGACGACCCCGACGACGCTGGCGACGATCACGATGAGCTTCTGGTGCTTCGGCGCCAGCCCCAGGTCGGTGAGCACGGGGAACTGCCAGTCCGAACGCGGGGGACGGCGCCGCTTGCGCGGCGCCTGCCTGGTGGTGGTCACAGGCCGGATGCTCCGATCAGGTTGCCCAGGGCGAAGGTGAGCGCGGCGGCCAGGGCGCCCACGAGAAGCTGGCGCAGGCCGGAGAACCACCAGCTGCGGGCCGTCACCGTGGACACCAGGGCGCCCGCGGCGAACAGCGACACGCAGGACACCACGGCCGACAGCACCAGGCTCGTGGCGCCGAGCAGGTAGGGCACGAGCGGCAGCAGCGCGCCGGCCGCGAACGACAGGAACGACGAGACGGCCGCCAGCCTGGGCGAGGGCAGGGAGTGGGGATCGACGCCGAGCTCGTTCTGGGAGTGCACCTCCAGGGCGCGCTCGGGGTCGCGGGAGATCTGGGCGGCCACCTCGGCCGCGGTCTCGGGCAGGACGCCCTTGTCGACGAGGGCCTGGGCCAGCTCGGCCTGCTCGGCCTCGGGGTTGCGCCGCAGCTCGCGCCGCTCGACGGCGATCTCGGCCAGGGCCAGCTCACGCTGGCTGGCCACCGACACGTACTCGCCGCCGGCCATGGAGAACGCGCCCGCCGCCAGGCCCGCGCCGCCGGCCAGGAGCACGACCTTGGCGTCGGAGGAACCACCGGCGACGCCGGCGATGAGCGCGAAGTTGGACACCAGCCCGTCCATCGCGCCGAACACCGACGGCCGCAGCCAGCCGCCGGTGACGTCGCGATGCTGGTGGTGCATCTCCGCGCGTCCGGTCATCGCGCGTGCTTCTCCTCTGCCGTGGCGTGCTCACCGGGCTCCCGGGCCGCCCCTTCCGCCTCGGGCTCGCCCTCCGCCTCCGCGGTGCTCTCCGTCTTCACCGTACTCTCGGGGCCCGCCTCGGCACTCTCCGGGCCCGCCTCGCCGGAGGTCTCCGCCTCGTCGGCCTGGTCGGCGGGGTGGGCCGGGTCGGCGACCGCCCCGTCGCCCCCGGCCAGGGGCTGGACCCCCGGCGGGAGCACGTGCTCCACGGTGTCCTTGTGACGCGTCGCGAAGAAGTAGACGACCGCCCCGACGAACACCACGAGGGCGGTCCACTGGTTGAGGCGCATGCCCAGGAACGTCACGGCGTGGTCCACGCCGCCCACGGGGTCGATGCGCAGGCCCTCGACCCAGAAGCGCCCCAGGGTGTAGCCGGCCGCGTACAGGGCGAACAGCCGCCCGTGGCGCAACTTGTACCTGCTGCCCACGAACAGCAGCAGGAACCCGAGGGCCACGTTCCACAGCGACTCGTACAGGAACGTCGGGTGGTAGAGCACCCCCGGCTCCCCGCCGTGCTGCTGGTCGATCTGCAGCCCCCACGGCAGCGTGGTCGGCCCGCCGTACAGCTCCTGGTTGAACCAGTTGCCCCAGCGCCCGATGGCCTGGGCGAACGCGATGCCCGGCGCGACCGTGTCGGCCACGGCGCTCAGCGACAGGCCGCGACGGCGGCAGGCGATCCACACGCCCACGGCGCCCAGGGCGATCGCGCCCCAGATGCCGAGGCCGCCCTCCCAGATGAACAGCGCCTTGTAGGCCGGCTTGATGGCCCGGGGGCCGAAGTACATCTGCCAGTCGGTGATGACGTGGTAGAGCCGGCCGCCGATGAGGCCGAAGATCACCGCGGGCACGGCGATGTCGATGATCGTGCCCTTCTGGCCGCCGCGGGCGCGCCAGCGGCGCTCGCTCAGCCAGACGGCGACGATCACGCCCGTGACGATGCACAGGGCGTAGGCCCGGATCGGGATGATTCCGAGGTACCAGACCCCCTGGGAAGGGCTGGGAATCGAGGCAAGGGGCATGTCGGTGAGGGTAGCGGACGTCAGGCTACTTGGCCGCCTTCGTGACCTGATCGCGTAGCTGCTGAGGCGTGAAGGCGACATTGCCCTCCAGGGCCACGCCGTTCAGCTTCACGGTGGGCGTGCCCTCGATCTTCTGCTCCTTGATGACCTTGTCGGCGTAGGAGAGCTGCGCCTGGGCGTGCTTCTGCGAGGTGACGCACTGCTCGAAGTCGGGCGAGGTCACGCCGGCCTCCTTGCCCCAGGTGACCAGGTCGTTGGTCTTGAAGCCCTCGACGGTCTCGGACGGCTGGTTCTTGTAGAGGATGTCGTGGAAGGCCAGCCACTGCCGGCCGTCGGCGACGCAGCGGGCGGCGGCGCCGGCCCGCAGGGAGTTGCCACGGGTGGGCTCCCGCTGGAAGATCGAGATCGGGTGGTAGACGACCTTGGCCTTGCCCTCGGCGGCGAGGTTCTTGAACGTCTGCCCGCTGACGGTCTCGAGCTGCTTGCAGGCGGGGCACTGGAAGTCCTCGTAGACGTCGAGGACGGGCTTCTCGACGCCGCTCCTCGCCATCACCACCGAGCCGTCGGACTGCACGGTGACCGGCGCCTGGTCGCCGCCGGCCGCCTCCTCCGACTGCGACCTGCTGGCCGCGTACAGCCAGCCGCCCCCGATCGCGGCCAGCGCGACGACGCCCACCGCCGCGTAGGTCACCACGCGCCGGCGCTTCTCGCGCTGACGCTGGGCGGCCTGCTGCTGCTTGATCTTCTCACGTGCGGTCGTCTTCATCCGTTCCCCCTTGCTCATGCCCGTGTCCCCTTGTCCTGATCGTCCTCGCCGTGGTCGTCATCGTCGGCCGGGCCGTCGCCGCCCGTGTCGCCCGCCAGGCCGAGCGTCGAGTCGAGCGCGAAGGCGCCGGGCGCGAAGCGGACGGTCCAGACGCCGAGCAGCACGAGGCCGAAGTCGCGCAGGATGTCGAGCAGGTAGGACGGCTCCTGCCCGACGCCCAGTTCGCCGCCGCCCCCGAAACAGCCGCAGTCGATGCGCAGGCCGTGGGCCCACGCCCAGCCGATGCCGAACACGAAGGCCAGCATCAGCAGCGCCGCGATCACCCCGGCGACCTTCGTCATCAGGCCGACCACCAGCAGCACGCCGACCACGATCTCGATGATCGGCAGGCCGTAGCCCACGGTCGTGGCGACCGAGTCGGGCAGCAGTTGGTACGCCTTGACCGCCACGACGCTGTCGGACGGATTGCCGATCTTGAGCCAGCCTGCCGCGATCAGCACCCCGCCCAGCACGAGCCGGGCGACGGTCGTCACCAAGGGTATCGCTGATCTCGCGGGCAGTGACGCAGACGACGCGATCACGGGCCTTCTCCTTGTCTCCGCGCTGGGATGCGCACAGTTACCCGGAGACCATCCGATCACGGAGCCGATAAGCGTCGGTTAAGGCGGGAAAGGCGCCCCGCCTGGCGTTTCGCGTCCTCCCGGGCGAGATCCAGGCTAGCAGCGGAAACGGGCGCCTCCCCAGTCGGCGTGGTCGTTTCCCACGCCGTCTCCGCCGTCGTCCACGACAAGTTCGGCATATCGGGCACCACTGACGTCCGCCGCCAGCGCGTACGGCGCGTCGGCCGCCCGCAGCACCCCGCTGGCCGCCTTCACCACCCCGTCGGCCAGCACCGTGAACCGGACCGAGCCCCGGGCGCCCTGCGAGTCGTCCACGCCCACGGAGGCCGTGAACGCCGTGCAGGAGCCGCCGAGGAAGTAGCGGAGGCGGGCGGGCGCGTGCGTGCCGAGGCCCTTGGCGAACACCTGGCCGCCGATCGTCAGCGGCGGGCCGTCGCCGGGCGCCGAGTCGCCGTTGGAGCGGTCGCGCTCGGCCGGTCCCCAGCCGTTGTCGGCGCCGACCCAGTCGAGGTCGCTCGCCCAGGCGTCGCCGGAGGGCGGCGGCGGGAGGGTCCGCACGGAGGCCGCCGCCGCGACGGTCCTCGGGCTCCCGGCGGCGGTGTAGGAGGCGGTCGCCCCGATCTCGTAGCTCCCGTACGGCGCGCCGGCCGGCGGCGTCACCTTCCACGAGGTCCTCAGCGTGCCGCCCGGCTCCACCGTGGCCGGTCCGTCGCCTCCCGCGACGGTCCACCCGTCCGGTACGGCGGGCGTCACGCGGACGTCCACGGCCGGCACGTCCTCGCGGTTGACGAAGCTCACGTCCACGTCGCCCGCCACCCCCTGCTCGAACACCGGCGACGCGGGCGTGACGGTCAGCGACGCGCACGCCCGGGCCTCGGCCGGCTCCCCCAGGTCCCGCACGGCGAAGTCGTCGAGGACCAGGTCGGCCCCCTCCTGCTCGGCCTGGAGGGAGCGCAGCCCCACCCACACGTCGCCGCAGCCGGCGTCCACCCGCTCGGCGAACCGGGTGGTCGCGCGCCGCTCCGGCAGCGGCGTGGCGCGGGTCTCGACGCTGTCGCCGCCCTTGTCGTAACCGGTCACCCAGGCGTACGCCCCGGCCAGGCTGCTCTGGTAGCGGAACGACACCTCGTAGGCGTGGCCCGGCTCGAACCGCGCCGTCCACGGGAGCGTGCGGTAGACCAGGCCGCGCCGCTCCTCGTGCGACTTGAGCGAGAACCGCCCGCCGATGACGTCGTCGACGGCCTTGCCGTTCCAGCCCGCCTGCGTGTACGGCTCGTGCCGCTCGGCCAGGTGGGTGCGCGCGTCGAAGGCTCCCCCGGCGTCGCCCTTGACGAAGGGTCCCCAGCCGGGCTCCGGCGACTCGAAGGCTCCCACGGTCTCCGGCGCGGCGGTCGGCATGAGCCGCACGTCGTCCACGCGCACCCGCCCGGTCCCGCCCGCGGCGGTGATCCGGAACGTCACCGTGGAGCCCCGTGGCGTGAACCGCACGGGAACGCGCTGGAAGAACGTGTCGTGCTTCTCGTCGGAGGCGATGTAGTTCCTGGCCGTGGAGCGGCTGAGGGTCACGCTCTCGCGCAGGCCGGGCGCGCTCACCTCCAGCGTGGTCGCGCGGGAGCGGCCGGGCTCGACCTCGACGGCGGCCGACACGGTGTACGGCCGGCCGGGCCGCAGCCCCGTCAACCGCTGTTCCAGGCCGGCCGGGGCGCCGTCGCCGAGCAGGGCGACGCGGCGGCCGAGCGCGTCGGTCTCGACGCTCACGGAGCCGGCGGTCGTCCAGCCGCGCAGCCGGTCGTCGCCGAAGCCGGGGTCGCGCACGCCGCTGCCCTCGCCCCATCGCGGGTCGCGCGGGGCGGGCGCGGCGCCGGGGTGGAGGACGTAGGCCACGCCGGCCTCGGCGCGCAGCGTGATCCGGCCGCCGACGGGGGTGACGACGCCGGTCCGCACCCGTCCCTGGTCGGTGAGCCGGTAGACGGTCAGCGGCCGGTCGGCGTCCCAGGTGGTCTCGCCTCCGGCGGCGTTGTAGTGGTAGAGGCGGCCGTCCCACGGCAGCAGGTACGCGCCCCCGTCGAGGACCTTGTGGCCGCCCGCGTAGAGCCGCCGCGTGCCGCCGGAGGAGGTGCCGCGCACCCCGCCGGAGAAGACGATCTCGTCGGCGTTCCAGTCGAGGATGCGGTGGCGCTGCAGGAACTTGGCGGGCAGGTTGTGCTGCCAGATGTTGCGGAGGAAGGCGGTGTAGTCGTTCTCCGCGGTCCAGCCCTCGAACTCGACGATCCGGGCGTTGCCCAGGATGGGGTGGGCGTTCCAGACGTCCTTCTCACCGTTGCGGATGAAGCGGATGATCTGCGAGTTGAGTCCCTTGTTGGTGGCGCCGCCGTAGTTGAGGTCGTTCGCCCAGTGCGCCCACAGGGAGGTGCGTTCGAGCTTGTCGGACCACTCGGTGGCGACCTGGAAGCCCTGCGCGGCCAGCTCGCGGCCGGTGCGGTCGGCGACCCAGCCGAACGGCCGGAACACGTCCACGTACAGCAGCGCGAGGTTGGGGTCGGTCTCCTCGCGCAGCCGCCTGAGCCGCGCGGCGAGCGTGCCCCGGGTGAGGTCGCCGCGCTGGTCGATGAGGTACGCCTGGTCGAGCCAGTCCCAGCCCTTGGCCTTGGGGTCGGCGAGCTGCTCGCTGAAGGCGTGCGCCTCGGGGTAGGCCTCGGTGGCGTTGACGTGGGCGCCGAACGTGGCGTTCCACCGCCGGCCCTCCCTCAGCAGGGTGTTGAGGTCGGCCAGGCCGCCGGCGCGTTCGTTGTGGTGGCCGCCGTAGTCGGGGTGCGCCGAGTCGTGGCCCTCCGACTGGTAGCCCTTGAGGATGGCGAGCTGGCCGAGGCCGTCGGTGGCCAGCGAGACCCGCTTGACGTCGTCCAGGGTGCGCAGGAACGGGTGGGTGGCCTGGCTGGAGAAGTTGAACGGGATGTGGGTGACGACGCGGTCCTTGGTGGCGTCCGCGCCGGGCGCCTTGACGCCGATCTCGTGGAAGGCGAGCGCGCCGTCCTGCCAGTCGAGGGTGCCGTCGCCGTTGGCGTCGGGGGTGACGACGACCTTGGCCCAGGGGCGTTCCTCGGTGAACGGGGAGCCGGTGGCCCGGTGGGTCCACTGGCCGCTCCACACGCCCACCCTGACCGTGCCGCCGGGCTCCTTCGTGGCCTGGTGCCAGAAGCGGGCGGCGTCCTTGTCGGTGGGGCCGGCCGGGCGGTCGTAGGTGGAGTTCGACTCGACGGCGGCGGCCAGCCGGGCGGTGTTCACGATCGCGTACGTGGCCCCGACCGGCGCGGCGTCGGGCGCGGTCCGCGGCGTGACGGCGGCGAACACGTCGGCGGTGCGCGTGGAGTTGGGGTCGAGCCGGGTGAACGCGGTGGCCGCGCCGGGCTCGTCGCTCGCCACGGAGACGAGGCCGTGGCCGGGCAGGTCGATCGTGGTGACGCGGAAGGCGGCGGTGTCGGCCACCTCGTCCACGGCGAACGTCGTCACCCGGCCCCGCACGCGGACGCTCGCCTCCAGGCTCACGCCGGGCAGGGCGGGGAAGGCGAGGCGGTAGCGGGCGCTCGCGGCGTCGCGGCCGGCCGGCCGGACGGTCACCTCGTACGGCCGGTCGTTGAGGACGACGGCGGGCACGCCGGTGCTGCCGCCGAGCGTGGCTCCGGTGCCGCGGTCGGTGTAGCGCAGGATCCGGGGGAAGGCGGGGTCGAGATCGACCGTGAGCCGGTCGGAGGAGATCGTGAGGGGCTCGGCCACGGTGGCGGGCTCGGGGGCGATGGCCTGCGCGGTGGGCGTGGGAGCGGGGGCGCCGGTGGGCCGCGGGTCCGGCGAGGCCAGGTCGTACGAGGGTGGCGCCGGAGTGGGGTCGGGCCGGGGCGCCGGGGTGGGGTCGGGCCGGGGTGCCGTCGTGGGCGGCGGCGTGGTCGCCTGCGCGGCCGTGGCGGGCGGCACGAGGGCGGGTGGCACAAGGGCGGGCGGCACGAGGGCGGAGGGCGCGGGGGCGAACGGGGTCAGCAGGGATAACGCGAGGGAGGCTGCGAGCGCGGCGGGAAGGCGCATACGTGTCCTTCGTCGGGAACTCCGACTCTCTCCGCGATACTGACATCTCGCAACACCTATGCGTCAATACGCATCGCCGCCGGCATGAGAACGACACACGCCCGGGCCCCGCGAGGGAGCCCGGGCGCGCCGGTCCTGAGAGGGACGTCAGCCGCGGGAGCGGACGCCCTGCGCCATCTCGCGGGCCAGCTCGGCGATCGAGGCGCGGCCCGCGGCCTCGTCCGGCGCGTCGAGCATGCGGCGGATGAACGCCGACCCCACGATGACGCCGTCGGCGTAGCCGGCCACCTCGGCGGCCTGGGCGCCGGTGCCGACGCCGAGCCCCACGCACACCGGCAGGTCGGTGTGCGCGCGCGTGCGCTTGACCAGTCCCTCGGCGGCGACGTTGACCGACTCCCTGGCGCCCGTGACGCCCATGAGGGAGGCGGCGTACACGAACCCGGTGCAGCAGTCGGCGACCGCCTGGATGCGCTCCTCGGTGGAGCTGGGCGCCACGAGGAACACCGTGTCGATGCCCGCCGCGGCCGACGCCTCGCGCCACGGGCCCGACTCCTCGGGCGTCAGGTCGGGCGTGATGGTGCCGACGCCGCCCGCGTTGGCCAGGTCGCGGGCGAACCGCTCGGCGCCGTAGCGGTCGATCGGGTTCCAGTACGTCATGACGAGCGTCGCCGCGCCGGTGGCGGCCACGCCCTCGACGGTGCGCATGACGTCGGCGATGCGGGTGCCGTTGGTCAGCGACCGGTGGACGGCGTCCTGGATGGTCGGGCCGTCCATGAGCGGGTCGGAGTAGGGCAGGCCGATCTCGATGACGTCGCAGCCGGCCTCGACGAGGGCGGCCGCGGCGGCGATGGCGCCGTCCTTGGACGGGAAGCCCGCGGGAAGGTAGCCGACCAGCGCGGCCCGGTTGTCCGCCTTCGCCTTGGCGAACACCGTCTGAAGAGTAGTCATGATCGTCCGTTCTCGGTGGTCGGTGGCCTCTTCGCCGCCGCCCTTCCCATCATGCCGTCATCGACCCGTCGTGCCGTCATCGAGCCGCCGCCGACGCGTGCGCCCGGGCCTGGGCCGTTCCGCTCGCCGGGGCCGTCACGCGGTCCCCGGCGAGGGGCCCGCCGTGCCGGAGGGCCCCGATGGACGGGCCCCGGTGCCGGAGGGCCCGTCGTCGAAGGGCCTCGGTGTCAGAGGTTGAAGTACTTCATGGCCGTGCCCATGTCCTTGTCGCCGCGGCCGGACAGGTTGACCAGGATCGTGGCCTCGGGCCCGAGCTCCCGGCCGAGCCGCAGCGCGCCGGCCAGCGCGTGGGACGACTCGATGGCCGGGATGATGCCCTCGGTCCTGGCCATCAGCGAGAAGGCGGCCATCGCCTCGTCGTCGGTGACCCCGTGGTAGGTGGCGCGGCCGGTGTCCTTCAGCCAGGCGTGCTCCGGGCCGACGCCCGGGTAGTCGAGGCCGGCCGAGATCGAGTGGGACTCGATGGTCTGGCCCTCGTCGTCCTGCAGCACGTACGTGCGCGAGCCGTGCAGCACGCCGACGGAGCCGGCGGTGAGGGTGAGCGCGTGCTCGCCGCTGTCGAGGCCGTGGCCGGCGGCCTCGTAGCCGTGCAGCTGGACGTCGCGGTCCTCGATGAAGGCGTGGAAGATGCCGATCGCGTTGCTGCCGCCGCCGACGGCGGCGCAGACCGCGTCGGGCAGCCGCCCGGTCAGCTCCAGCATCTGGCGGCGCGCCTCGACGCCGATGATCCGCGCGAAGTCGCGCACGATCTCGGGGAACGGGTGCGGCCCGGCCACGGTGCCGAACAGGTAGTGGGTGGTGTCGACGTTGGTCACCCAGTCGCGGAACGCCTCGTTGATCGCGTCCTTCAGCGTGCGGGAGCCGTTGTGGACCGGCACCACGGTGGCGCCGAGCAGCTTCATGCGGGCCACGTTGAGCGCCTGGCGCTCGCAGTCGACCGCGCCCATGTAGATGACGCACTCCAGGCCGAGCAGGGCCGCCGCGGTGGCGGTGGCCACGCCGTGCTGGCCGGCGCCGGTCTCGGCGATGACGCGCTTCTTGCCGAGCCGCTTGGTCAGCAGCGCCTGGCCGATCACGTTGTTGATCTTGTGGGCGCCGGTGTGGGTGAGGTCCTCGCGCTTGAGGATGATCCGCGCGCCGCCGGCCTGCTCGCTGAAGCGCGGCACGTCGGTCAGCGTGGTCGGCCGCCCCGCGTACGTGCGCAGCAGGTGGTCGAACTCGCGCAGGAACTGCTCGTCGCTCTTGGCCTTCTCGTAGACCGAGGCCACCTCGTCGAGCGCCGGGATCAGCGCCTCGGGCACGTAGCGCCCGCCGAAGATCCCGAACTTGCCGTGCCGGTCGGGGTCGTCGCCGTGGACGCCGTTGCCGGCCAGGTCGGCGGCGGTCAGGATGGAGCCTTCGTCTGTCACTGCTGTCCCTCTGCTCCGTGGTCGGGGCGCGTGGCCGGGTGGGCGCCGGCGGTCACCAGCGCCTCGACCGCCCTGCGCGGGTCCTTGCCGGTGACCAGGCTCTCGCCGACCAGCACCGCGTCGGCCCCGGCGCGGGCGTAGGCGAGCAGGTCGTGCGGCCCTCGCACCCCCGACTCCGCGATCTTGATGACATTATCGGGGATCTTCGGCGCGATCTTGGCGAAGACATCCCGGTCGACCTCGAGTGTCTTGAGGTTGCGCGCGTTGACCCCGATGACGCGGGCGCCCGCCGCCAGGGCGCGGTCGAGCTCCTCCTCGGTGTGGACCTCGACCAGCGGGGTGAGCCCGATGGAGGTGGCCCGCTCGATCAGCGAGACCAGCGCCTCCTGCTCCAGGCAGACGACCATGAGCAGCGCCAGGTCGGCGCCGTGGGCGCGGGCCTCCCACAGCTGGTAGGAGGTGAGGACGAAGTCCTTGCGCAGGATCGGGATGTCGACCCGGGCGCGGACGGAGGCGAGGTCGTCGAGGCTGCCGCCGAACTTGCGGCGCTCGGTGAGCACGCTGATGACGTGCGCGCCGCCCTCCTCGTAGTCGGCGGCCAGCGCCGCGGGGTCGGCGATCGCGGCGAGCGCGCCCTTGGAGGGGCTGGAGCGCTTGACCTCGGCGATCACCGAGACCCGGTCGCCGCCCAGCGCCGCGAGCGCGTCGCGGGGGGCGGGAGCCCGCTCGGCCCGCCGCTTGAGGTCGTCGAGCGACACGTCCTGCTGGCGTGCGGCGAGGTCGGCACGCACCCCGTCGAGGATGTCGTCGAGGACGCTCGGTCCTTCCGTCCGCTCACTCACGCGCTTGGGATCCCTCCGGTCGGCAGTAGGGGATGGCAGGAAGTTCGCGTCGCGTCCGCTCCCGGCCTGTCCCTGCGATGGTATCGGCCCCGGCGGCATCGCTCCGCCACCGACCCCGGCTAGGGCGCGAGGAACGCCCCGAAGGGCAGGTTGCGGACGACCCAGTACACGAGGACGAGCACGAGGAACGCCCACAGCCACGCCGGGTGGGCCAGGCTCGTGCGGCGCGGGCGGCCCTGCAGGGCGCGCACCAGCCAGCGTCCCCACCAGAACACCAGGAACGGGATCATCGCCATGGCGAGCGGGTTGAGGCCCAGCGCGGCGACCGGGTCGAGGTGGGCCAGCGCGTGGATGGTGCGCAGCGTGCCGCAGCCCGGGCAGTACAGGCCGGTGGCCCACAGGAACGGGCACGTCGGATAGTGCCCCGGCTCGTTGGGGTCGATCGTGCCCACCACGGCGAAGACCACGCCCGCGGCGGCGGCGACGCCGAGCGGCGCGAGCACCGACCGCAGCCGGTCGGAGCCGCGCCGCTCGATGTTCGCCATACCCATCAGTACGTCGAGCTCGGGACCTGGGACGCCACGACCACGAACAGCACCACGTATCCGATGATCACGAGGACCCACCAGATGATGCCGGCGATCAGCGCGCGCTTCCACCAGGTCTTGGCCTCCTCGGACGCCTGCGCCGCGCCCTGGTAGTCGCCGACCTGCCACTTGGAGTTGACCTGCGTCGACTTCACGATCGAGACGATGCCCAGGGGGAGGCAGCAGAAGAGCGTCGTCAGGATGGCGGCCACCAGGTGGTTGTCCGGCGGGGTCTGCGGGGCGCCGTAACCGCCGGGCTGGCCGTAACCCCCGCCGGGGGGCTGCTGGCCGTAACCACCGCCATAGCCGCCGCCGCTCGGCGGCTGCTGGCCGTAACCACCGCCGCTCGGCGGCTGCTGGCCATAACCGCCGCCACTCGGGGGCTGCTGGCCATAACCGCCACCGCTCGGCGGCTGCTGGCCGTAACCACCGCCGCTGGGCGGCTGCTGGCCATAACCGCCGCCGGGGGGCTGGGCGCCGTACCCGCCGTCGCCCTGGTTCCCGTAGCTCATGCTGTGACTCCTCATGTGTCCATCTCTGGCGAGTTGCGCGCGGCAGCCTAGCGAGAAACCACCCGGGACGTGGAAATACATCCACTTTGCGGACAATTTGTGATCAGACCGGAAGTCTCCGTGACCAACCGGCGGACTTCACTCAACGGCGCCGAACGGGTCAGGAAACCCTTCGGGGCGTCAGTACGAGCCAGAGGTGCTGGCGGCCGTGGTGACGCCGATGAGGGCGAGCCACATGCCGCCGAAGAACAGCCACAGGACCAGCCACAGCACGATCGTGATGTAGGAGGTGACCAGGCCGCCCATGGCCATGCCCTGGCCGTCCTCGCCGGTGCGCTTGATGCGGCTGAGCGCGATGTGGCCGAGGATCGCACCCGGGATGCTGGTCAGGCCGCAGAACACCAGGCCGACGATGCCGAGGACGAGCGAGGTGACCGCCAGGCCGTTGGTGCTGCGCGGCTGCGCCGGGCCGTACCCGCCGTAGGGGGCCTGACCGTAGGCCTGGCCGTAGCCCTGCTGGCCGTACGCCTGCTGGTCGTGGTTCGGCTGGCTGTAGCCCTGCTGGCCGTACCCCTGCGGCCCCGAGCCGGGCTGGCCGTAGCCGGGCTGGCCGTATCCCTGCCCTCCCGAGCCGGGCTGGCCGTAACCGTAACCGCCGCTGCCGGGCTGGCCGGAGTATCCGCCGCCGGGCTGCTGGCCGTAGCCCTGGCCACCGGCCGGCGGCTGGCCGTAGCCGCCGTTGGGCGACTGCTGGCCGTAGCCGCCCTGGCTCGGGGGCTGCTGGCCGTACCCTCCCCCAGGCGGCTGCGCGCCGTAGCCGCCGCTGCCGCTCTGGTCCCCGTACCCCATGTCGATCCTCCGTCGTCGTGGCCCGTTGCAGGGGCAGCTTATTGACAAAAGGAACAGCGGTCCGGTGGGCCAGGGGACCGAGGGCGAGTTGTAACCTCCACGCGACAGCCGCGACCAGGACAGAGGCCCCAGTACGGTCCGTTCCACCACGAAACCCCGCTAACGCGAGGGGGCTTCAGGTGGGGTCGTCGCCGCGGTCGAGGGCGTCCCACAGGGCGCGGTCGCCGGCGGCCTCGGGACGGCCCGCCGCCGGTGCGCGCTCGTAGCGGTCGGACATGCCCGCCCACCGCGGGCCGCGCACGGCGGCGAGCACCCCGCCCGCGACCATCAGCGCCGCGCCGAGCCCGGCCAGCACGGGCCAGACCACCACGACGTCCCAGGAGAACGAGCCGAGGCCGCGCAGCGCGTCGTGCTCGCGCAGCCAGCCCGCGGGGGTGTCACCGGCGACCGCCAGCCAGGTGGCGAGCCCCGCGCCCAGGCCGCACAGGGTCAGCAGCGCCCCCACCACCCGGCGGGTGAACCCCTTCGAGGCCAGCGCCGCCACCACGCCCGCGAGACCGGCCAGCGCGAGGGGCGTCAGCACGGGGGCCAGCTCGCCGCCCGTCGGCGCCGCCGGGTCGGCTCCCGCGCCGACCGGCACGCCCGCGGGGTGCCCGGCGCGCACGGTGATCCACGCGCGGGTCGCGGCGAACAGCACCAGGGTGCAGCCGAGGGCCGTCAGGCCCACCCACCTCCACAACTCGCGACCGCGCCCGCGCCCCGCCGCACGGGCGGCTCCCGCGTCACGGGCGTCACCGGGCTCCTGGCTCGGACGGGCGACGGCGTCAGGACGGGCGGCGGCGGGACGGGCGGCGGCGTCGTCCGGGCCCGAGGAGTCCCGCGGGCCCGGGGTGTCCTGCGGGCCGGTCATGGCGCGGCCGACACCTCCAGCGGGGCGGCGTCGAAGCAGGTGCGGTCGCCCGTGTGGCAGGCGGCGCCCACCTGGTCGACCTGCACCAGCAGCGTGTCGCCGTCACAGTCGAGCGACACCGCCTTGACGTGCTGGACGTTGCCCGACGTCGCGCCCTTCACCCAGTACTCGGACCGGCTGCGCGACCAGTAGGTCGCCCTGCCGGTGGTGAGGGTGCGATGCAGCGCCTCGTCGTCCATCCAGGCGAGCATGAGGACCTCGCCCGTGTCGTGCTGCTGGACGATCGCGGGCACCAGCCCGTCGCCGTTGCGCTTGAGCCGCTCGGCGACCTTCGGGTCGAGGGACATGCCGCCATTCAACCAGCCGCGCCGGCCGCCCGGCGCACCGGAGCGCCCGGTCAGGCCAGCGCCTGGGAGAGCGTGGCGTAGATGGGGAACAGCGGCGCGAGGTTGGTGCGGCGCAGCCGGCGCAGCACCTGACCGCCGGGCGCGACGAGGGCGATGCTCCCCTCGCGCTCGCGCAGGTCGGCGCGGACCCGCACGAGCACCCCCAGCCCGGTCGTGTCGATGAACGTCACCGCGCTCAGGTCGACGACCAGCCGGCAGCCGCGCGCCCTGGCCGACTCGTCGAGGCAGGTGCGCATCCGGCCCGAGTTGTCGACGTCCACCTCACCGGCGAGGCTGACGACCGTCAGGTCGCCGTGCCTGCGCCGCGTCATCCGCAGCACGTCCACGCCCTGCTCCCCATGACGCCCTCCGGCCCCGCGGGCCGGTCCCGTGTTCAGCACCGTACCGGGTTCGACGACTCGTCACCCTGAGTTCGTTGAAGAGTGCACTACGTGATCGCGCCTGGCCCGGTACGGTCGTCGTCGGAGCGGCACAGGGGGCGGGACGCCCGCCGAACGCCGGGGAGGGTCGTGATGGACGTCGCGGGGTCCGTCCTGGACCCGGAGCTGGGTGACCATGTGTGCCTGCCGTTCGCGGGCGAGGGCGAGCGGATCTCGGCGACCCGGCTGCTCACCGCCAACGGCCTGCGGCGCGGGGCCCGGGTGCTCATCGTCACCTGCGCCCACACGCCCGAGCAGACCAGGGGCTGGCTGGCCCCGGCCGTGCCGGGGCTGGCGCGGGCGGAGGAGGAGGGCCGGGTCGTGATCCGGCCGGCCGGCCGCAGCAGCCTGACCGGCGGGCGGCCGGACCCGGGCCGGGTGCTCAAGGGGCTGAGCGCCGCGGTCGAGCAGGCCGGGCAGGACGGTTACGCCGGTCTGTACGCGCTGGTGGACGCGGCGTGGGGGGCCGGCGACCCGGCGCGGCAGACGACGTGCGAGGCGGTGTCCAACCCGCTGTTCGGGGAGCGGCGGCTGGCGTCGGTGTGCCAGTACGACCTGCGACTGTTCTCCGGTGAGGCGGTGGAGCGGGCGGCGTCGGTCCACCCGATCGCGCCGGAGCGGGCGGCGCTGCGCTACGCCGCGACGTCCCGGCCGCCGGGCCTGCGGCTGTCGGGTGACGTGGACCTGACCAACAGGCAGGCGCTGGCCTCGGTGCTGGCGCCGCTGGAGCGCGAGCCCGGCGAGGTGGTCGTCGACCTGACGGCGCTGGGGTTCATCGACGCCGGGTCGGCGCAGTTGCTCACGGCGACGGCGCTGGCCCGGCAGGGCCGCCCGACGGTCGTGGTGTGCGGGGAGGCCGTGGCGCGGGTGCTGCGGCTGGTGCGGGCCGACGCGCTGCTGACGGTCCGCCGGGGTGACGGTGGGTAGGCCGGCGCTGGTGCGGAGCTTCGCGCGGGGCCGCATCACCGTGGTGCGGCGCGCGGTGGCGCAGTTCGCCGCGGCGGAGGGGCTGGCGGGCCGCCGGCTGGAGGACTTCGTGCTGGCGGTGAACGAGATCACCACGAACGCGGTGCTGCACGGCGGCGGCAGCGGCCGGCTGCGGCTGTGGTCGCTGGACGGCCGGCTGTGGTGCGAGGTGACCGACGAGGGGCCGGGGCTGCCGCCGGGGTGGATGGGGTCCGAGCGGACGCCGTCGCGCTACGACACGGGCGGCCGGGGGCTGTGGCTGACCCGGCTGCTCTGCGACCACGTGACCATCGTCTCCACGCCCGCCGGGACCAGCGTGACGTTCTCCACCTGCGCGGGCTGAGACCGCGGCCCCTTCGCCGGCCGGGTCAGGAGCGGGCGGCGGAGACCCAGGAGGCGTGCAGGGCCGCGTAGACGCCGTCCTCCTGCCGGACGAGCTCGGCGTGCGGGCCGCGCTGGACCAGCCGGCCGCCGTCGAACACCAGCACCTCGTCGGCGTTCTCCGCGGTCGAGAGGCGGTGCGCGATGGAGATGGCCGTGCGGCCACGCGTGACGCCCTCCAGCGCCCGGGCGATGCGCACCTCGGTGGCCGGATCCACGGCCGAGGTGGCCTCGTCGAGCAGGAGCAGGTCGGGGTCGGCGAGGTAGGCGCGGGCCAGGGCGACGAGCTGCCGCTCGCCGGCCGACAGCGACTCGCCGCGCTGCCCCACGGGCGTGGCGAGCCCGGCGGGCAGCCCCTCCACCCAGTCGGCCAGCCCCAGCTCGGTCATGGCCAGCTCGATCTCCTCGCGGGTGGCGGCCGGGCGGCCGTACCGGATGTTGTCCTCCAGCGTGCCGTCGAACAGGAAACCGTCCTGCGGCACCATGACGATGCGCTCGCGCAGCGAGGAGAAGCGCACGCCGCGCAGGTCGTGCCCGTCGACGGTGACGCGCCCGGAGACGGGGTCCATGAGCCGGGTGAGCAGCTTGGCGAACGTGGTCTTGCCGGACCCCGTCTCCCCCACCACGGCGACGCGGGAGCGCGGCGGGATCACGGCCGTCACCTCGCGCAGCACGGGCGGGCCGCCGGGGTAGGCGAAGTGGACGCCCTCGAAGGCGACGGAGATGGGGCCGCGGGGCAGCTCCACGCCGTCGGCGCCCGGGTCGGCGACGTCGGGCGGCGTGTCGAGCACGCCGAGGACGCGCCGCCAGCCGGCCACGGCGTTCTGGGCCTCGTTGAGCACTTCGGTGGCGGTCTGCAGCGGGGAGACGAACAGCGTCACGAGGAACAGGAACGCCACCAGCCGGCCGGCCGTGATGTCGCCCGACAGGCCGAGCCTGACGCCGAGCAGCACGATCCCGGAGATGGCGAGGGCGGCGACGATCTCGGTCAGCGGGAAGACGAAGCCGACGATGGTCTGCGCCCGGGTCTGGGCCGCCTTGTTGGCGTCCACGGCCTTGTCGACGCGCTCCGCGGTGCGCCGCTCGGCCGCGTACGCGCGGATGACCGCGGCGCCGACGACGGACTCGCTGACGGCGGCGAGCATGTCGCCGGTGCGCTCGCGGACCGAGGTGTACGCGCCCGACAGCCACCGCTGGAAGCGCGGCAGGGCGATCATCAGCGGCAGGAAGCACGCCCACACCAGCAGCGTGAGCTGCCAGGAGTAGAAGAGCATGAGGACGCTGGCCACGAGGAGCTGGCCGAGCGACACGATGATCATCAGCCCGCCCCACTGCATGAACGTGCTGATCTGGTCCACGTCGTTGGTGACGCGGGAGACCAGCGCGCCGCGCCGCTCGGTGTTCTGGGTGAGCACCGACAGGTCGTGGACGTGGCGGAAGCCGCGCACGCGCAGGGTGGCCAGGGACGACTCGGTCGCCTTGTAGAGGCGGACGTTCATGACGTAGCCGGCCAGGGCGGTCAGCACGACGGCCGCCGCGCACAGCAGGACGGCGCGCGTGACGTACCCGACGTCGGGCGAGGAGTCCTTGAGGCCCGTGTCGATGGTCTGCTGCACCGCGATCGGCACGATGACCTTGCCGGCCGTGGCCACCACCGCGAGGGCGAGCGTCCCGGCGAGTCCCTTGCGGAACTCGGGCGTCAGGGACAGCCCGCGGCGGATGGTGGCCAGCGCGGAGCGTTCGGCGCTGGCGCCGATCCCCCGGACGTCGCTCACGCGTTGATCCCCTCTTCCTCGGCGGCCGCGACGGCGGCCCGCCCGGCTGCTTCCCGATCGGCCGCTCCCGGCCCGGCCGCCCCGCGGGCGGCCTCCTCCTCGGCCGAGAGGGCGGCGCGCTCGGCCTCCTCACGCTCGTAGGCGGTGACCAGGTTGCGGTAGCCCTCGCAGCGCGTGAGCAGCTCGTCGTGCGTCCCGTGGTCCACCACGCGGCCCCGGTCGAGGTAGACGACCTCGTCGGCCAGGGCGATCGTGGCCATCCGGTACGCGACGACCACCACGCTGGAGGCGGCGGCCGCGTCCCGCAGCCCGTGCAGGATGCGCGCCTCGACCTGCGGGTCCACGCTGGAGGTGGCGTCGTCGAGGATGAGCAGGCGCGGCCGGCGGGCGACCGCGCGGGCCAGCGCGAGCCGCTGCCGCTGGCCGCCGGACAGGGTCGCGCCCCGCTCCCCCACCCGCGTGTCCAGGCCGGACTCCAGGCGGGCCACGAACCCGTCGGCCTGCGCCAGGCGCAGCGCCGCCCACACGTCCTCGTCGCTGACGGACAGGCCGAGCGTGATGTTGCCGCGCACGGTGTCGTCGAACAGGAACGTCTGCTGCGGCACCAGCGCGACCGACTCGGCCACGGCGCCGTACGGCAGCTCGCGCAGGTCCACGCCGTCGAGCAGCACGCGCCCCTCCGCCGGGTCCACCAGCCGGACGAGGAGCTGCACCAGCGTGGACTTGCCGGATCCGGTGGGGCCGACCAGGGCGACGGTGCGTCCCGGCTCCACCGCGAAGGACACGTCGCGGACCACGGCGGCGGCCTCCGGGCCGGTGCCGTAGGAGTAGGACACGCCGGACGCCTCCAGCCGGGCCGGCTCCGCCGTCGCGGGCGGGGCGGCGGCGCCGTACTCCATGGAGCCGCTGGCCTCCAGCACGGCCCGCACCCGCTCCCAGCCGACCACGCTGCGCGGCAGCTCGGCGAGCACCCAGCCGAGCGCCCGGATGGGGAAGGAGAGCAGGGTGAACAGGTAGGCGACCTGCACCAGGTCGCCCGGGTCGATGGAGCCGGACGCGAGCCGGGCGGCGCCGACGCCGAGCACGGCGAGCACGCCCAGCGTGGGCAGCGCCTCCAGCATCGGGTCGAACAGGCCGCGCACCCGGCCGACGGCGATGTTGGCGTCGCGCAGCTCCTCGGCGCGCCGCCGGAACCGGTCGGTCTCCAGCTCCTCCCGGCCGAGGGTCTTGACGACGAGCGCGCCGTCGAAGCTCTCGTGGGCGATCTCGCTGACCTCGGCGCGCAGTTGCTGGGCGCGGGTGGCGAGCGGGCTGAGCCGGCGCTGGTAGACGAGGTTGAGCACGGCGATGGCCGGGAAGATCAGGAAGCCCACGGCGGCGAGCGCCGGGTCGGTGAGGACCATCGCGACGGCCGCGGTGACGAGCATGACGACCACGCCCACGGCCATGGGCAGCGGCGCGAGCGGCGCCCAGGCGGCCTCGGCGTCGGAGCTGGCGTTGGACAGGAGCTGTCCGGTGGGATGCCGGTGGTGCCAGGCGAGCGGCAGCCGCAGGTACTGCTTGGTCACCTCGCGGCGGGAACGGGCCTGCATGCGGTACTGCATGAGCCCGGCCAGGATGCGCCGGCCGGCGACGCCGATCGACTTGAGCAGCGCCGCGCCCATGATCAGCAGCACGCCGGTCCACAGGGCGCCGGCGGTCGCGGAGCCCGTGGAGAAGGCGGGCAGCACGACGTGCTCGGTGGCCCAGCCCAGGGCCCAGGCGGAGCCCACGGTCATGCCTCCGTACAGGGCGCTGGCCAGGACGGCCGAGGCGAACACCGCCTTCTCCGCGCGGATCGCCACTCCGAGGACGCGCAGTCCCTGACGCATGACGGCCGAGGTCACCTTGCTGGCCACTCGATGGGTTTCCTTCCGTCGCGACAGAGTTGTCCGTTACACCCAATCACTCCCGATCAACACGTTATTCCCCGCGGGTAGGGTGGGGACGTGACTCACGCTCGTGGCGAACGCGCGGCTCTGTGCGACCTGCTGGACCGGCTGGGCCCCGACGCCCCGACCCTGTGCGACGGGTGGACCACCTACGACCTGGCCGCCCACCTCGTGCTGCGCGAGCGGCGGCCGGACGCGGCGGCGGGCATCGCGCTCAAGCCGCTGGCGGGCCACACCGCCGCGGTCCAGGAGTCGCTGAAGGCCCGCCACCCGTACCCGGAGCTGGTGGGGCTGGTGCGCAGGCCGGGCGGTGTCTACGGGCTGGTGCCGTTCCTCGACGACGCGGTCAACACGCTGGAGATGTTCGTCCACCACGAGGACGTGCGCCGGGCCCAGCCCGCCTGGGAGCCGCGCGCCATGCCCGAGGACCTGGACCGGCTCATGTGGAAGCGCGTGTCGGCCGGCGGGCGGCTGATGCTGCGCCGCTCGCCGGTGGGCGTGGTGCTGCACCGGACGGGCGGCGGCGTGGCGCTCGGCGGTCCGAGGATCGGCCCCAAGGTGGAGGTCACCGGGCCGGCGCCGGAGCTGCTGCTGTTCTGCTTCGGGCGGCAGGAGCACGCGCGGGTGGAGCTCACGGGCGCCCCCGAGGCGATCTCCCGCCTCAAGGACGCCCACCTCGGCATCTGAGCCCCCCGCGGGGCGCGCCTGCGCGCCCTCGCCGAGGCGCGGAGGTCACTTCGGGCCGTAGCGGCGCAGGGCGACGTTGGCCTGGGCGAGGCGGCGCAGCGCAGTGAGCAGCGTGTCGCCCATCAGCGTGCCCAGCACCACCACCTCCAGCGTCCGCTCCCGGTCGCCCAGCTCGCCGACGACCCTCATGTCGGCCTCGGCGATCAGCTCGGCGGCCTCCGCGTACTCGGGCAGCGAGGCGAGCATGGCCTCGTGGCCGAGGTCCTCCAGGCTCGCCATCACCCCCACCAGCGTCGCGTACGCGGGATGCTCGCTCATGTCCTTCCAGCCCCGGCGGGCGCACAACTCGTCGAGCGCCCGCCGCGCCCGCTCGACGTGCGGCCCCGGCAGCGGCTCCTGACGGGCGGTGACCATGAGCTGGCCGAGCCCGAGCAGGTTGTTGTCGCTGATCTCCGGGTCGTCCAGGTGCCGGACCAGCTCGCCGATGGCGGCGATGCTCAGGCCGCCGTACTCGGCCAGCGCCCGGACCAGCTTGAGCCGCCGGACGTGCTCGGGGCCGTAGTCGGCCTGGTTGCGGCCGACCGGCCGGCCCGGGGGCAGCAGACCCTCCCGCAGGTAGTACTTGATCGTCGGGACGGGCACTCCCGTGTCCGTGCTCAGCTCGGCCATGCGCACTTCCGTGACTCCCCTCTTGTGGACAGTGGAGAGTTTAGCTATAGATAGTAGTAAGTAGCACTATCCGCTATCCAACCAAGGAGACGTCATGTCACGCTGGCACCGCCCGCTGATGGTCTCGACGGGGCTCATGTCCGTCCTCGCCGTGGTGACCGCCATGGCGCTCGTCCTGGACGACCGCACACTCGACGGCGTGCCCGTCTGGGCCAAGCCGCTCAAGTTCGCCATGTCGGTCGCGCTCTACTCCTTCACCTGGGCCTGGCTGCTGTCGTTGCAGCGCCGCGAGCGCCGCTGGGGCCGCATGGCCGGCACCGTCCTCGCCGTGGCGGGGGTCGCCGAGGTCGCGGTCATCACCTTCCAGGCGGCCCGCGGCCACCGCAGCCACTTCAACGCCGCCACGCCGTTCGACGCCGTCCTGTTCGGCGTCATGGGCATGATGATCATCGGGTTGATGGTGGCGAACATCGTCGCCGCCGTCGCCGTCCTGCTCGACCGGCAGGCCGACGGGCCCTCCACCTGGGCGGTCCGGTTCGGGCTGGTGGTCTCCACCCTGGGGCTCGCGAGCGGCGGCCTCATGCTCGGCCCGCGGCCCGGCCAGAGCGTCGACGGCGGCGTCATCGGGGCCCACACCGTCGCCGCCCCCGACGGCGGGCCCGGCCTGCCGCTGCTCGGCTGGAGCACCGTCGCCGGCGACCTGCGCGTCCCGCACTTCGTCGGCATGCACGCCCTGCAGCTCCTGCCGCTGCTGCCCCTCGCCCTCGCGGCCCTGTCCCACCGCTTCCCCGTCCTCGCCCCCGAGCGGGTACGGCAGGGCCTGACGATCACCGCCGGCGTCGGGTACGCGGGCGTGTTCGGGCTGGTCCTGTGGCAGGCGCAGCGCGGGCAGTCGCTGATCCACCCCGACGGGCTCACCCTGGCCGCGGCGGGCGCCCTGGTCCTGCTGATGATCGCCGGCGTGGTGGCGTCCACCCGCACCCGCGCCCCGAGGCACGTCCCCATGGCCGTCCCCGTCCCCGCCCCCGCTCCCACCCCCGCCTCCGCCCCCGCCTCCGCCTCCGCGGAAGCCGCCGCCCGATGACCCGTCCGCACCCGGGCGGAAGGAACCCGGCCGCCCGCCGCACGTCGTCCGGTCCCGCCGTCACCGGCGGGGCCGGCGTCCCGTCCCCCGTCCGACCGGAGAGTCACCGATGAGCACCGCGACCCTGTTCGACCTGAGCTTCTACGCCGCCGCGCCGTTCTGGGCCCTGATGATCCTGGCCCCCACCTGGTCGGTCACCCGCAGGGTGGCGGCCTCGCCGCTCGTCGTGCTGCCCGCCCTGGCGGTGAACCTCGTCCTGCTGGTTCCGGTGCTCGGCCTGGTCTGGCCGGTCGTCACCAGACCCTCGCTGGCCGGGCTGACGGCCCTGGTCGCCACCCCGGAGGCCCTGGCCGCCCTGTGGGCGCAGATCATCGCCTGGGACCTGTTCCTCGGCCGGTGGATCTACCTCGACAGCAGGGAGCGGAGCGTGCACCCTCTGCTCATGGTCCCGGTCATGGTGCTGACGATCCTGCTGTCGCCCGTCGGGCTCCCGGCGTACCTCCTGCTGCGCCTGGCATACCGGGGCAACAACTCTGATACCCCCTCGGCTAGTCCCGTGATCCGTACCATGGCGTGAGAAGGAAGCCCCCCGGTTAGGATCAAGAACATCTTCATAGAAGATGCCAGTGATCGCCCAGATCCGGGTATATACGGCTGGGAATGGACTGCAGGAGGCCCCCATGCAGGTCAAGAAGGTAGCCACGTACGTGCTCGTGGCCTTTGTGATCTTCTACCTGTTCACCCGGCCGGCCCAGGCCGCGTCCGCGGTCAACGGCGTGTTCGACGGAATCGTTCATGGAGCCAATCAGTTGGCCGTCTTCTTTACCAATGTTCTAGCGTGAGCTGCCTTCCTGTCCGCGTCAGACGCTTCCCCGTACCCCCGGAACGTGTTACGCAGACAGGATGAGAGATCGCCTCACCGCCACCAAGGTCAACCAGCCTGATCCCCACGTGCGGCGCATCCTGGAGCGGGCCGAGCTCGAAGGCGTCGAGCTCATCCGCTTCCTGTACGCCGACCACGGCGGGGTGATCCGCGGCAAGGCGGCGTCCCGGTCGCGGCTGGCCGAGCGCCTCACCACGGGCATCGGGCACACGGTGGCCATGATGGCGATGAACATGCTCGATCAGTTGCAGGACGTCGAGCACATGGGTCCGGTGGGTGAGGTACGCATCGTCCCGGACCCTGCGACGTACGTCCCGCTCCCGTACGCACCGGGCGCCGCCGCGATGCTCTCGGACCTGCGGCGGCAGGACGGCTCGCCCTGGGACGCCTGCTCGCGCACCTTCCTCAAGGACGCGATCGAGGCCCTGGCCGCCGAGGGCTACACGCTGATGGCGGCCTTCGAACCCGAATTCACCCTGGGACGGCGCCTGCCCGACCCCTCGGGCGGCCCCGACCGCGTCGTGCCGATCGACGACACCCTCTGCTACGCGGGCACCGGGTTCGACACGGCGCACGACTACACGATCAAGCTCATCCGCGCGCTGGAGACGCAGGGACTCCGGGTCGAGCACTACCACCCCGAGCTCGGGCCGGGCCAGCAGGAGCTGTCCATCCGGCACGCCCCCGCGCTGCGGGCCGCCGACAACCACGTCCTGTACCGCGAGACCGTGCGCGGCGTCGCGATGCGCATGGCGATGTGGGCCACGCTGGCCCCCAAGCCCCTCGCCGGCGAGGCGGGCAACGGCGCGCACCTGCACCTGTCGCTGTGGCGGGACTCGCGCAACGTCTTCGCCGACGGCGGCGAGGAGCTGGAGTGCTTCGTCGGCGGGCTGCTCGCCCACCTGCCCGCCCTGACCGCGCTCACCTGCGGCACGGTCAACTCCTTCCGCCGCCTGGCGCCGCGCTCGTGGGCCGGCGCGTACGCCGTCCACGGGCCCGACAACCGGGAGGCGGCCGTACGGATCTGCTCGCCGCTGGGCGAGGGCGGCGAGCCCAACCTGGAGCTCAAGCCGTCCGACTCCTCGGCCAACCCGTACCTGTCGCTCGGGGCGGTCATCCACGCCGGCCTCGACGGGCTGCGCCGCAAGCTCGACCCCGGCGAGCCGGTCGACGTGGACCCCGACACCCGGCCGGGACGCTATCGGCGGCTGCCGGCGTCGCTGGAGGAGGCGCTCGACGCGCTGGAGGCCGACGAGATGCTCATGGAGGCGCTGGGCCCGCTGCGGCGCGATGCCTACCTGGCGGTCAAACGCTCGGAGGCGGCAGCGTTCGGGGCCAGGGACGAGGCGTACGAGCTGTTCCACCACATGCGGGTCTTCTGACGCCCGCCTCGCCGGGCGGTGATCTACGGTGGCATCATTCCGCCCAACGCGATAGCATTCCATGATTCGGAAAACTCCGGCCACCGGGCCGTCGGAGGAGGAACCGTGAGCGGTACGCAGTCGCCTGTGACCAGCGTCGATCGCGCTCTGCTGATCCTGCAGGAGATCGGCAGGCACAGCAGAGGCATGACCATCGACGAGTTGTCCACCCGGCTGGGGCTGCCCAAGAGCTCGCTGCACCGCCTGCTGGGCGCGCTCAAGCACCGCGGGTTCGCCGCGCAGCCCGATCCCGGCGGGCCGTACTTCCTCGGCACGGAGATGCTCGCGACCGCGTTCCGCTTCTACGAGACCATGGACGTCCGCGCCGTCATCCACCGGCTGCTGCTGCGCCTCAGCGAGGAGTTCGCCGAGACGGTGCACATGGCCACGCTCGACGGCGCCGAGGTCGTCTACCTGGACAAGGTCGAGACGATGCGGGCGATCACGATGACGTCGGTGGTGGGCGGGCGCAACGCCGCGCACGCCACCGGCGTCGGCAAGGCGTTGCTGGCCTGGACCTACCCCACCGACGAGGCGATCAAGGCGTGGGCCGAACGCCACGGGCCGCTCGCCGCGCCCACCCGGTCCACCATCACCAACCCGGCGAAGCTGGCCGCCCACATGGCGCTGATCCGCGAGCGCGGCTACGCCCTCGACCTGGAGGAGAACGAGCCCAGCGTGCGGTGCGTGGCCGCCCCGGTGTTCATGGGCAAGCCCACGCCGGTGGCCGCGGTGAGCGTGACGGCACTGAAGGACCGCATGCCGCCGGCCCGCATGGAGGAGATCGGCACGGCCCTGACCAAGGCCATCGCCGAGTTCTGATCCCCGTCCCCGGTCCCGCGTGAGGTCATCGCCACTTCCGATCCCCGATCTCCCGATCCGTCGCGAGGCCGTCAGCGCATTCCGATCACACGCCCCGGCGCGGGGCCGGTGCCGCGTTCCGGCCCCCCGCCTGCGGCAAGGCCGGCACCGGGTTCCGGTCTCTACGCCCGCGGCGAGTCCTGACCCCCAGCCCCGGTCGCGGCCGTGACCCCGCTCCGATCGCGGCCCGCGCGACCGCTGCCCGCCTCCGCCACGTCGCCACTCTCTCACCCGACTCCGCGTCTCATCTGCGCGGAAGATCGTTCTGCATAACGGAATGAGGTCTCGATGATTGTCCTGAAGTGTCCTCGTGCGGCCGGCCGTTCCCGGAGGATCCGATGACCGGGGTCTCCGAGCCCGAGATCGTCGCGGTGCCGTCTTCGCGGCTCGGCGAGGGGCCGCGCTGGGACGAGCGCACCGGCACGCTGCTGTGGGTGGACATCCCGCAGGGCCTGGTGCGCCGCCTGGACCCGGCCGACGGCACCCACGCCGCGATCGGCGTGGGGCAGCCCGTCGGGGTGGCGGTCCCGCGGGCCGCCGGCGGGCTGGCGCTCGCCGTGCGCGACGGCTTCGCGCTGCTGGACGAGCCCGCCTGGGACCGGCCCGCGACGGACGACCCGGAGATGGTGGACGGCCTGGCAGTGGTGGACGGCCTGGAGGTGGTGGCGCCGGTGACCGCCGCCGAACGGCCCGGCAACCGCATGAACGACGGGGCCTGCGACCGGGCGGGCCGCTTCTTCGCCGGCACCAAGGCCGAGGACGACACCCCGGGCGCCGGAGCCCTGTACCGGCTCGGCCCCGATCACCGCGCGGAGCGGGTGCTGGACGGGGTCGGCATCTCCAACGGCATCGCCTGGAGCCCGGACGAGCGGCTGTGCTACTACGTGGACACCCTCACCAACCGGGTGGACGTCTTCGACTACGACCCCGCCGACGGGCGGCTCGCGGGGCGGCGGACGTTCGCCGAGATCACGCGCGGCAAGCCCGACGGCATCACGGTGGACGCGCGAGGTCACGTGTGGGTCGCCCTGTGGGACGGCGGAGCGGTGCTGCGCCTGCGCCCGGACGGGCGGCTGGACCTGGCCGTCGAGATCCCCGTCCGCAACGTCACGAGCTGCGCCTTCGGCGGCCCCGGCCTCACCGACCTGTACGTGACGACCGCGTGGGACGGCGCGGCGGGCGGCGAGCTGCTGCGCTGCCGTACCTCCGTCGAGGGCCTCCCCGCCAACCCCTATCGCGACGCCAGCTGAGCTCCGCCCGGCGCCCCTCCCTTCCAGCGCCGGGCGGGCACATGAGCGCGCCCGCCACGCGGACGACACGCGTGGCGGACGCGGAGGAGCCCGGGAGAACGGCCGGAGGGCGCGGGGAGGGCGACGGCGCCCCCGCGCCGCTGACCGACGCGGGAGAACCGCGGCCGGAGTCTCAGGAGGGACGCGAGACGTTCGGAGACCCGGCCGGAGAGCGCTCGGGCCGGCGGTGACTGGGGGGTGGCGGAGGGCGGGGGCTTTCGGCGGGATGCGGCCCCTCAGGGGATCTGGCCCTTCCGTGGGATGCGGCCCTTCCGTGGGATGCGGCCTTTGGTGGCAGGGGCCCTCCCCGGGGATGACGCTTCTCTCTGGGACGGGGAGTCCGCTTCCGGATGAGAGCGGTCGCTGGGATGAGGATGGCCCTTCCCGGACGGAGGGATGTCACTGAGATGCGGCCGGCCCCCAGATGCGGGCTGTCCCGAGGGTGCCGGCTGTCCAAGGGTGCGGCCCGGCGGCGGGATGGGAGGGCCTTCGCGGTCAGGGCGCGAGTAACGCCTTGACCGGGGTCGCGCGGCCGTTCATGAGGGCGGTGAACACCTCGGCCCCCTCCTCCAGCGGGAAGGTGTCCACCCAGCTCAGGTCCCACCGTCCCACGAGGTCCACGGCGGCGGCGAAGTCGGCGTCCCGGTAGGCGAAGGAGCCGAGCACCCGCTTCTCCCCCCGGACCAGTGCGGCCGCGTCGAACCCGGCGTCGCTGTCGGCCAGCCCGAGCCAGAGCGCCGTCCCGCCGGGCCGCAGCAGGGCCAGCGACTGCTCGTGGGTGACGGCGGCCCCGACCGCGTCGAAGATGACGTCGTACTCGCCCGACAGCCGGGAGACGGCGGCGTCGGCGCCGAGCCGGGAGGCGGCGGCCAGGCGCTCCTCGGAGCGGTCGGCCACCTCGACCCGGGCGGCGCCACTGGACCTGGCGACCAGCAGGCAGGCCAGCCCGATGGCGCCGGCCCCGATGACGCCCACCCGGACGCCCGCGGGTGCGCCGGCCAGCTCCCAGGCGTGCACGGCGTTGGCCGCGGGCTCCACGACGCCGGCGGCCGTCCAGCCGAGCGAGTCGGGCACCGGGACGAGGGCCCCGGCGGGCACGGCGACCCGCTCGGCGAACGCGCCGGGCGTGTGGACGCCCACGATGCGCCGCTCCCGGCAGACGTTGCGCAGGCCGGCTGCGCACAGGTCGCAGCGCCCGCACGACAGGATCGGGTTGACGACCACCCGGCTCCCGTCGTCGGTGCTGCCGGCGAACTCGTGGCCCATGACGAGCGGCGGCACGCGGAAGCCGGGGGTGCGCACGCCGTGCAGCTCGCTGCCGCAGATGCCGGAGGCGGCCACGTGGACGAGGACCTCGCCGGGGCCGGGCGCGGGCTCGGGCACCTCGCGCATCTCGACGACGCCCGGCGCGGTGAACACCACCGCCCTCATCGGGTGCCGTCCACGACGGGGTTGCGCAGCTCGCCGATGCCCTCCACGCTCACCTCGACCACGTCACCGGGGCTGAGGGAGCGCGGCGGGTCCATGAAGGCGCCGCAGCCCCACGGGGTGCCGGTGAGCACGACGTCGCCGGGTTCGAGGGTGAAGGAGGCCGAGCAGAACGACAGCAGCTCGGCGACGCCGAAGAGCATCTCCGCGGTGCTGGAGTCCTGCACGGTCTCGCCGTTGACCACGGTGCGCAGGCGCAGCCCCTGGGGGTCGCCCAGCTCGTCGGGGGTCACGACGACGGGACCGAGGGGGCAGAAGGTGTCGAGGCTCTTGCCGCGCGTCCACTGGCCGTCGGAGAACTGCAGGTCGCGGGCCGAGACGTCGTTGGCCACGGTGTAGCCGGCGACCGCGGCCAGCGCCTCGGCGGGGCCGGCGTGCCGCAGGGGCGTGCCGACGACGGCGGCCAGCTCCACCTCCCAGTCGACGCTGCCGGTCAGCCCGGAGTCGATGACGATGGGCTCGCCGGGCCCGATCACGCTGGAGGGGAACTTGGCGAACATCAGCGGGCGGGCGGGCTTGTCCATCCCGGTCTCGCGGATGTGGTCGAGGTAGTTGAGGCCGATGGCGACGATCTTGCCCGGCCGTAGCGGCGCCACCGGCACCGCGCCGGGCAGCGGCCCGACGGCGCCGTCGGCCGCGCGCCGCGTCTCGCCGGGACCCTGCGCGAGCAGCGCCTCGAGGGTGACGCCCGCCGGGATGTCCAGGGCGTGCCAGAGCCCGTCCCTCTCCACGGCGGGGAGCCTGGCTCCGTCCCCGACGCGGACCGTTCCTAGCCTCATATCTGCCTGCTTCCTAATGAGTTGTATTCCGTATGGCGAAACGCTATTCTGAATTGCTGTCAGGACATCATCCGCGTCCGCGGCCTGTCAAGGGGACCCCGCCTTTCAGGCGGCAACGCCACCCCGGAGGCGCCGCCCGGCACACCCTCGTCCACTCCCGAAGAGAGCCGGACGCCGGCCCGGCGGGGCTCTGACGACCCGCCGGAAGCCATCGAAAGCGGCCTCGGCCACTATGTTCCGCATAACAGAACGCTGGACCATGAAGCGGAACAAGTGCTAGCTTCATGCCGTATCCGTGCGGCCGAGAGGACACCATGTATCCCGAGCTCGACACCCCGGCACTCCTCATCGACCTGGGCGCGGTCCGCGCCAACGTGGCCGAGATGGCGAAGGTGGCCGCCACCCACGGCGTGGCGCTGCGCCCCCACGTCAAGACCCACAAGATGCCGGAGCTGGCCCTCATGCAGATCGAGGCCGGGGCGCGCGGCATCACGTGCGCCAAGCTCGGCGAGGCCGAGATCATGGCCGACGCCGGGATCGACGACATCCTGCTCGCCTTCCCGATCTGGGGCGAGCCCAAGGTGCGGCGCCTGGAGGCGCTGCGCGAGCGCGCCACGGTGCGCGTCAGCCTGGACTCCCCCGAGGTCGCCGCCGGCCTGGGCCGGCTCGGCCTGCGCACCGGCTCGCCCGTCGAGGTGCTGGTGGAGGTCGACACCGGCCAGCACCGGCTGGGCCGCCCGCCCGGACGCCCCACCGCCGACCTGGTCGCCGAGATCGCGGCGATCCCCGGCGTCGAGGTCGTCGGGCTGCTCACCCTGGCCGGGCACGCCTACCACGCGCGCACGCCCGCCGAGCTGGCCGAGGTCTCCCGCCGCGAGGGCGCCGACCTGGTCGCCACCGCCGAGCTGTGCGCCCGCGACGGCATCGAGCTGCGGGAGATCAGCGTCGGCAGCACCCCCACCGCCCGGCACGTCGCCGGGGTCGCCGGAGTGACCGAGATCCGGCCCGGCACCTACATCTTCAACGACACCGCCATGATCCGCCTGGGCGTCGCCACCGAGCGGAGCGCGGCCTCGCGCGTGCTGGCCACCGTCATCGCCCGCCCCTCCCCCGACCGGGTCGTGCTCGACGCCGGTACCAAGTGCCTCACCTCCGACAACGCCGGCTCGCCCGGCTGGATCCGGGCCGCCGGCATCCCGTGGCTGCGCATGGACTTCCTCAACGAGGAGCACGCCGTCGCCCGGCTCGACCCGGAGCACGCCCACGACGGCGAGCTGCCGGTCGGCACCCGGGTACAGCTCATCCCGGGGCACGCCTGCACCGTCACGAACCTGTTCGACGTGGCGTGCGGTGTCGAGGACGGCCGGGTCGTCACCGAACTGCGCGTCGCCGCCCGCGGCGCCGTGCGCTGAGCGCCGAGCAGGCGAAGGGCACAGAGCAGGAGAAGGGATCGTCATGCGTGGACTTGCGGGCAAGAGGGTGCTGATCAGCGGGGGCAGCAGCGGCATCGGCGCCGCCACCGCCCGGCGCTTCCTCCAGGAGGGCTCCCGCGTCGTGATCGGCGGGCTGGACCCCGGCGAGGTGGAGCGGACCGTGGCCGAGCTGGCGCCGCTGGGCGAGGTGAGCGGGCTGGCCGGCGACGTCAGCTCCGAGAGCGACGCGACCGGCCTGGTCGACGGCGCCGCGACCGCGCTCGGCGGGCTGGACGTGCTGGTCAACAACGCCGGCACCGCCTGGCGCGAGCCGTTCCTGGAGATCACGCCGGAGCACTGGGACCGGGTCGTCGCGGTCAACCTGCGCGGCATGTTCCTCGTCGCCCAGGCCGCCGCGCGGCTGCTGGTGACGCAGGGCCGCGGCGGGGTGATCCTCAACATGTCCTCCACGAACGGGATCGGCGGGGAGGGCGACTACGCCCACTACAACGCCTCCAAGGCCGGCGTGCTGCTGCTGACGAAGACGATGGCGGTCGAGCTGGGCCGGCACGGGATCCGGGTCAACGCGCTGTGCCCCGGCTACATCCGCACGCCGCTCAACTCCGCCATCGCGGCGGGGCTGGAGGGCGACTTCGTCTCGGCGTACGAGCGCGACCACATCCCGCTCGGCCGGGCGGGGCTGGCCGAGGAGGTCGCCGCCGGCTACGCGTTCCTCGCCTCCGACGACGCGGCGTTCGTGCACGGGACCGAGCTCGTCATCGACGGCGGCCAGCTCGCCGTCATGTGAGCCCGTGCGGGTGACCCGTGCAGGGGAGCCCGTGCGGGCGGCGAGAGCCGCCCGCACGGGACCTCAGCCCTTGACCGCGCCGGTCAGCGCCTGGATGAAGCGGCGCTGGCCGAACAGGAAGACGCCGAGCACCGGCAGCGTGGTGAGCACCGTGCCCGCCATGACGGCGGGCCAGTCGGCGCGGTGCTGGCCCTGGAACGTGGTCAGCCCCACCTGCACGGTGTACTTCGCCTCCGAGTTGATGACGACCAGCGGCCAGAACAGGTCGTTCCAGGCCGTGATGAAGGTGATGACGGCCAGCGCGGCCAGCGCCGGCTTGGCCACCGGCAGCACCACCCGGAAGAACACGGCGAAACGCGAGCAGCCGTCGATGCGGCCGGCCTCCTCCAGCTCCTTGGGGAACGACTGGAAGAACGACGTCATCAGGTAGATGCCCACCGCCGAGCTGAGCTGCGGCACGATCAGCGCGCCCAGCGTGTCGGTCAGCCCCACCTTGTTGAAGATGAGGAACGTCGGGATGACGGTGAGCTGGAACGGGATCAGCGCCGTGGCGATGACCAGGACGAGCACGAGCCGCGAGCCGACGAACCTGATGCGGGCGAAGGCGTAGCCGGCCATGCCGCACAGCACCACCTGGGCCACCACGATGGCCCCGGAGACCAGGACGCTGTTGAGGAACCAGCGCGGGAAGTCCGACCCCTCCAGCACCCGCTGGTAGCCGCCCAGGTCGACGGCGTCGGGCCAGATCGGCGGCGGGAACCGGTTGAGCTCCGCCTGGGTCATCAGCGAGCTGAGCACCATC
The DNA here is from genome assembly GCF_013363995.1 of Nonomuraea rhodomycinica. Taxonomy (GTDB): domain Bacteria; phylum Actinomycetota; class Actinomycetes; order Streptosporangiales; family Streptosporangiaceae; genus Nonomuraea; species Nonomuraea rhodomycinica. The sequence continues at coordinate 1,440,085 of NZ_JABWGO010000001.1, forward strand.
CACACGAAGGGCAGCACGGTGACCAGCGACATGGGGGCCAGCACCAGGTGCCAGCCGCTGGGAAGCCTGCGCCGTCTCATCGCATCGCCCCCTTGCGCCGGGCGAGCAGCAGGCCGGCCACGATCAGCACGAGCGTGCCGGCGAACAGCACGTACGCCACGGCCGCGCCGTACCCGGCGGTGAAGTAGGTGAAGGCGAGCTGCCAGACGTAGTAGACGATGGTCACCGTGGCGTTGGCCGGGCCGCCCTTCGTGGTCGTCATGACCAGGTCGAAGAACTGCAGCACGTCGATCATCCCCCAGACCGCCAGGAAGACCGTCATGTGCCGTACCGACGGCACGATGACGTGCCGGAAGGTCGCCCACCGTCCCGCGCCGTCGATGGCGGCCGCCTCCACGACCTCCTTGCTGATCTCCTGCAGCGCCGCCAGGTAGATCACCACCGAGAACCCGAACCGCGTCCAGAAGAAGATCACGGTCAGCACGAGCATGGCCTGCGACGGGCTGCTCAGCAGCCCCTGGGCCGGCAGGCCGAGCTTGACCAGCATGCCGTTGAACAGGCCGAAGTCGCGGTCGAAGATGTAACCCATGAGCAGGCCGGCCGCGGTGGCCGAGGCGACGTACGGCACGAGGAAGCAGGTCCGGTAGAACCCGATGCCGCGCACCTTGCGGTTGAGCAGCACCGCCACGGCCAGGCCCGCCACCAGCGAGGCCGGCAGGTACAGGAACAGCAGCAGCGCGGTGTTGCGCAGCGCCTGGTGGAAGACCGGGTCGGCGACCAGCGCCCGGTAGTTCTCCAGCCCCACGTTGCGCCCCGGCGACATGAGGTCGGAGTCCGTGAACGACAGGGCGAGCGCCCACGCCATCGGGACCAGCGAGAAGCCGAGGATGATCAGCGTGGCGGGCCCGGCGAACGTCCAGCCGGTGATGTTGTCGGCCAGTTTGCGCCGGTCGGGCGGCGTGGTGTGGCGTGAGGCGCGGCTCAGGGCCGTCGCGGTGCTCGTCACGAGCCCGGCACGGCGAGCGCCGCGTCCGTCTTGGCAGCCGCCTCGTCCAGCGCCGACTTGGCGTCGGCCCTGCCGAGCAGGGTCCTGGCGATGGCGTCGGCGACGAACGACGAGATGCGCGGGTACGACGTGGTCGGCGGGCGCACCCGCTTGGCGTTGGCCAGGTTGCCGGAGATGACGTCGATGCCGGGGTACTTCTTCAGGTAGTCGCCGTAGCCGGGCTGCTGCGAGATCGACGCCCGGATCGGCAGGGAGCCGGTGTCCTTCATCCACTGGAGCTGCTGCTCGGGCGCGGTGAGCCAGGCGAGGAACGCGGCCGAGGCCTTGACCCGCCGCTCGTCGTGCTCGAAGACCGTCCAGGTGTCGGGGCCGGAGATGGTCTCGTGGTTGCCGGCGGTGCCCGGGAGCTGGACCACGCCGTAGTCCACCCCGGCCGCCTGCAGGTCGGGCAGCACCCACGGGCCGGACAGGAAGAACGCGAGCCGCCCCGACTCGAACAGCTTCTGACCCTTCTCGGCCGGGCTGGAGTCGAGGTAGACGGACTTGTCGTCCACCGCCATGGCGCGCAGCAGGTCGAGCGAGCGCCGCCCGGCCTCGGAGTTGAAGGCCGCCTTCTTGTTGTCGGCCGTGAGGATCTCGCCGCCGGCCTGCCACACCAGCGGCCACAGGCCCCACACCGCCTCCTCGCCGCCGCTGATGGGCCACGTGGTGCCGAAGACCCCCTTCTGGGCGTCGGTGGCCCGCTTGGACATGGCGCGGAAGTCGTCCCACGTCCAGTCCTTCGACGGCGGCTCGAGGCCGGCCTTGGCCAGCAGTTTCTTGTTGTAGAGGACGACCATGTTGTCGACCACCGCGGGGAAGCCGATGACCTTGCCGCCGACCGTGACCGTCGCGCGCTCGCCGGCCCAGAAGTCGTCCCACTTCACCGCGGGGTCCTTGATGTACGGGGTGAGGTCGGCGGTCTTGGGGTTGCGCGCGATGTTGGGCGCCCACGAGCCGTACAGGTAGGCGATGTCGGGGTGGGCGTCCGAGGTGAGCGCCGCGGTGATCTTGGGCAGCATGCCGTCGGCCGTGACGCCGCCGGAGGTGATCTGCACCTTGACGTCCGTGTGCGTCTGGTTGTACGTGGCGACGAGCCGCTCGATGGACTTGGCGGAGGTGTCCTCCTGGCCGTGCCACATGAGGATCTCCACGGGCCCGCCGGCCCGCTGCTGCGTCCCGTCGCCGCCGCACGCGGTCAGCGCGGCGGGCAGGAGCAGGGCGGCGGCCGCGGCGGTCACTGCGCGTCTCATCGGATCCCCTCGGGAAGCAGGTCGCCGTGGGCGGCGATCATCTCGTCCACCATGTCGTGGATCTGCTGGAGCGTCAGCGTGGCGGAGGTGTTGGGGTCCAGCATGGCCGCGTGGTAGACGTGGTCGCGGCGGCCTTCGAGGGCGGCGCGCACGGTCAGCTCGCCGACGTTGAGGAAGGTCTGGTTGAGCGCGGCGAGCTGGGGCGGCAGGTCGCCGATCCGGGTGGGGCGCACGCCGGCCCGGTCCACGACGCACGGCACCTCGACGCAGGCGGCGGCGGGCAGGTTGCCGATCAGGCCGCCGTTGCGGACGTTGCCGTGGACGATCCTGCGGGTGCCCGTCTCGATCGAGTGGATGACCTCCGAGGCCAGCTCCATGGCGGGCTCGATCTCCACGCCCTCGCCGGCGGCCAGCCGGCGGCGGGTCTCCTCGAAGGTGTCGACGTTCTCCTGCGACCACCGCAGGTAGATCTCGATCGGGATGCGCAGGCGCTCCACCTCGGCGTCGTGGTGCAGGAACCAGGGCAGGTACTCGGAGCCGTGCTCGCTGGACTCGGTGGGGAAGTGCCCCAGCCGCCGGTACATCTCCACCCGGACGGTCCGGCGCAGCTCGGGGTCGTTGGCGATGACCTCGTCCAGCACGGGGTAGAGGCTCTGGCCGCCGCGCTCGAAGGTGAGCACGAACGCCTGGTGGTTGACCCCGGCGGTGACGAACGAGATCTCCTCCTCCGGCACGCCGACGAGGGAGGCCAGGCGGGCCTGGGTGTCGCGCACGGAGTGGCACAGGCCCACGACCCGGTCGAACGAGCTGCCCTCGTAGACGGCCCGCGGGATCATCGACATCGGGTTGGTGTAGCTGAGCAGCAGCGCGTGCGGGGCCAGCTCGGCCAGGTCCGCGCCGAGTCGCACCATGACGGGGATGGTGCGCAGGGCGCGGAAGATGCCGCCGATGCCGAGGGTGTCGGCGATCGTCTGGCGCAGGCCGTAGCGGCGCGGGATCTCGAAGTCGCGCACGGTGGCGGCGTGGCCGCCGACGGCGATCTCGTTGATGACGTAGTCGGCGCCGTCCACGGCGGCGCGCCGGTCGAGGTGGGCCTCGACCTTCGCGCCGAGGCCGAGCTCGCCCATCATCCAGGTGGCCATGGCCTCGGCCGTGGCCAGCCGGTCGGCGTCGATGTCATGCAGGACGAGGGTGGACTCCCCCAGTTCTGGAAATGTCAGGATGTCCGAGAGGACGTTCTTGGTGAATTCGACGCTGCCGGCGCCGATGAACACGATGCGTGCCATGGGGCTGTTCCCTTGCGGAGCACGGCGGGCCCGAGGGCCCGCTGAAGTGGCGAGTATAGCCTTCTGTCTGTTTTGTCGATGATCATTCCGTTGAACGGAACGGCGGTCGGGAGAGGAGGTGCGTCGTGCCGCGTCCTCCGCGCGTCCCTCGCGGTCCCGTCCGCGGTGATCCCGCTGGTGACGCGCGGCCCGGGCGAGGTGGCCGGGCGTCCCGGCGGAGTCGTCCCTCCCGCATGGCGCCTATTCCGTATCGCAGAATGCAGTTCTGAATTGGGAATAGGACACCATCCCGGCATGCGGCTGTCAACCCTCCGGCCCGCCCGGGGCGCGCAACAGCACGGTGATCGGCGTTCCATATAATGGAACAGTAGACCGCTATACAGAATGCTGTTAGGTTGCGGTCCATGCCCGTGAAGACCACCGCGACCGGGAAGCCGCTGGACGCCGCCACGCTGCGCGAGCTGCGCGCGATCGTCGGCGCCGAGCACGTACGGCACGCCGACGGCGACGTGACCCCCTACGCCCGGGACGCCACTCCCCTGTTCCGCGCCCGGCCCGGCGCCGTCGTCCACCCGGCCTCCACCGAGGAGGTCGCGGCCGTGCTCAAGCTGGCCGCCGCGCGGGGCGTCCCCGTCGTCCCCCGCGGCGCCGGCTCCAACCTGTGCTCGGCCACCGTCCCCCTGGAGGGCGGCATCGTGCTGGTCCTGACCAGGCTCGACCGCGTCCTGGAGATCAGCGCCGAGGAACTGCTCGCCGTCTGCCAGCCCGGCGTCACCTCCGCCGCGCTCGCCGACGCCGCCGCCGCCCACGGCCTGCTCTACGCGCCCGACCCCGGCAGCAGGAGCGTGGCCACCATCGGCGGCACCGTCGCCACCTGCGCCGGCGGGCTGCGCGGTCTCAAGTACGGCGTGACCCGCAACTACGTGCTGGGCCTGGAGGCGGTGCTCGGCACCGGCGAGGTCGTCCGCACCGGCGGCCGGCTCTGGAAGGACGTCGCCGGCTACGACCTGACCCGGCTGCTCACCGGCTCCGAGGGCACCCTCGGGGTGATCACCGAGGTCACGCTGGCCCTGCTGCCCGCCCCCGAGAGCGCCGGCAACGGCCTGGCCTACTTCCCCACCCTGGCCGACGCCGGACGGGCCGTGACCCGCGTCATCGCCGCCGGCATCGTCCCGGCCACCCTGGAGTTCCTCGACGCCCGCTGCGTCGACGCGGTCGAGCGGCACGCCCGGCTCGGGCTCAGGAGCGACGCCGGAGCGCTGCTCATCTTCGGCGACGACGGCGAGCCCGCGGCCGTCGCCCACCGGCTCGACCGCATGGCCGGGCTGTGCCGCGACACCGGCGCGATCGAGGTGTCGGTGGCCGGCCACGCCGCCGAGTCGGAGGCCCTGCTGGCCGCCCGCCGCTGCACGCTGCCCGCGCTGTCACGGCTCGGCACGATCACCATCCTGGAGGACGTCGGCGTGCCCCGTCCCCGGATCGCCGAGATGGTCGGCCACATCGAGGACATCGCCGAGCGGCACGACGTCACGATCGCCACGTTCGGGCACGCCGGCGACGGCAACCTGCACCCGACGTGCGTCATCGACAAGGGCGACGACGAGGCGGCCGAGCGGGCGCACCGCGCCTTCGGCGAGATCTTCCGGACGGCGATGCGGCTCGGCGGCACCATCACCGGAGAGCACGGCGTCGGCGCCGCCAAGCTCCCCTATCTGACCGAGCGGCTCGGCGCCGCCCAGGTCGAGCTGCAGCGCCGGATCAAGGCCGCCTTCGACCCGGCGGGCATCCTCAACCCCGGAAAGGCAGGCTCATGACCGGCTTCACCCCCGACCTGCTCAACCGCTGCATCGCCTGCGGCTTCTGCCTGCCGGCCTGCCCCACGTACGCGCTGACCAAGGACGAGACGTCCTCGCCGCGCGGCCGCATCGACCTCATGCGCGCCCTCGACGAGGGCACCCTGCCCCTCGACGACCCGCGGGTGCGCGAGGAGGCGTCCTTCTGCCTCGGCTGCCGGGCGTGCGAGACGGTCTGCCCGGCCGGCGTGCGGTACGGGGACCTGCTGGAGGAGTGGCGCGACCAGCAGTGGCAGGGCAGCGGCCGGCCGCTGGTGGCCCGGCTGCTGATGATCCTGGTCGACGCCCGCTGGCGCGTGCGGCTCCTCGGGCTGCCGCGCCGCCACGCCCGCACCCGGGGCGGGCCGCAGGGTCCGTCGCTGATGCTGGGCTGCTTCGAACGCGCGCTGTTCCCCAGGGTGAGCCGGGCGGCCCGGCGGCTGTTCCCCGAGCTGGCCGCCCCGGCGGCGCAGGGCTGCTGCGGCGCCCTGCACGCCCACAACGGCGACTCGGCCCGGGGCCGCCGGATGGCCGAGGAGCTGGGCCGCCGGCTGCCGGGCACGATCGTGACCACCTCGGGCGGCTGCGCGGCCCACCTGTCGTCGGTCCTCGGCCGCGACCGGGTCAAGGAGCTGTCGCAGTACGCGTACGAGCGCGACGGGCTCGACGGGACGGCCGGGGAGGAACCCTCGCGGCCCGCCACGCGCACGCCGCCCGGCGGGGACCCGGGGGAAGCGGCCGACCGGCCGCGCATCGCCCTCCAGGACTCCTGCCACCTGCGCAACGGCCTGGGCGTCTGGCGCGAGCCGCGGGCGGTGCTGGAGCGGATCGGCACGTACGTGGAGCTGCCGTCGGCCGGCGCGTGCTGCGGCGCGGCCGGCACCTACGCCCTGGTCCGGCCCCGCGACAGCCGGCGCGTCCTGGACGCCAAGCTGGACGAGATCGAGGCGGCCGGGGTGGACTACGTGGCCGTGGTCAACCCCGGCTGCTACCGCCAGCTCGACCAGGGCCTGCGGCGCAGGAGGTCACGGGCGCGCGCCGTGCACCTGGCCGAGCTGCTGGCCGGGGAGCGCCCGCGCCGCCGCGAGCGCTGACCCCCGCCCGGGTCACTTGCCGACGAAGGCCAGCAGCGCCTCGTTGACCTCGGCGGCGTGCGTCCAGAGCAGGCCGTGCGGCGCGCCCTCGACCTCGACGTAGTCCGCCTCCGGGAACGCCTGGTGGAAGGGGCGTCCGGTGGAGTCGATCGGCAGGATGTTGTCCTTGGTGCCGTGCAGGATCAGCGACGGCTTGCCCGCGGCGCGCACCGCGGCCACGTCCTCGCGGAAGTCCTCGATCCAGGCCGGCACCACCGCGTAGGCGGCGACCGGGGCGGAGGTGGTGGCGGTGTTCCAGTTCGCGGTGACGACCTCCTGGCTGATCCTGGTGCCCAGGTTCTCGTCCAGGTTGTAGAAGTCCTTGTAGAACTGCGTGAACCAGGCGTAGCGGTCGCTCCGGGCGGCGTCCTCGATGCCGTCGAACACCGACCGCGGCACGCCGGTGGGGTTGTCGTCGGCCGCCACCAGGAACGGCTCCAGCGACGCCAGGAACGCGAGCTTGGCGACCCGCTCGTGGCCGTGGTTCTTCACGTAGCGGGCCAGCTCGCCGGTGCCCATGGAGAAGCCGACGAGGATGACCTCGCGCAGGTCCAGGGTCTCCAGCACGGTGTTGAGGTCGGCGGCGAAGGTGTCGTAGTCGTAGCCGCCGCCGACCTTGCTGGACTGGCCGAAGCCGCGGCGGTCGTAGGTGATGACCCGGTACCCGGCGGCCAGCAGCTCGCGGGTCTGGCGCTCCCAGCTGTGCCCGTTCAGGGGGTAGCCGTGGATGAGGACGACGGGCTGACCCGACCCCTGGTCCTCGTAGTACAGCTCGATGTCGGTGCTGTTCTCGGTGCCGACCTTGATGTGGCCCATGACGGCGCTCCCTTTCTGCGGAGAACGGTCGTTCTCTCGCTGTCTGTCGCTAGAGTAGAGAACGATGGTTCTCTGCGCAAGTTGGAGGTTCCGTGATCGACGAGGAGACGGCGCGCGAACGGGTCGTGTCCACCGCCGACCGGCTGTTCTACGCCCACGGTGTCCAGGCCGTCGGCATGGACACCGTCCGCACCGAGTCCGGCGTCTCGCTGAAACGCATCTACGCGCTGTTCCCCTCCAAGGACGACCTGGTCCTGGCCGTCCTCCGGCGCCGTACGCGCCAGTGGGACACCGGCGTCACGGGCGCCGTCTCCGGGGCCGGGACGCCGCGCGATCGGCTGCTGGCGGTCTTCGACTTCCTGGCGGAGTGGTTCCGCGAGGACACCTTCCGCGGCTGCGCCTTCATCAACTTCTTCGGCGAGCTCGGCGGCGACAGCAACCGGGTCGCCGAGGCCGTACGGGAGCAGAAGGCGTCCTTCCAGCGGCGCGTCGCCGAGCTGGTCCGCGAGGCGGGCGGCCCCGGGCATCTCGCCCCGCAGCTGGTCCTGCTCGCCGAGGGCGCCCAGACCACGGCCGCCATCTCCGGCGAACCGGACGCGGCGGCGCACGCCCGCGCCGCCGCGGACACCCTCATCCGCTGCGCGTTCGAGGGCTCCCAGGAGGCGGAGCGGGCGCTCTGATCACGACGTCCCGGACGGGTTCAGAAGTTGGCGATGGTGCCGCCGCGAGAGACCCAGCCGGGCCTCCACCCGCCGTCCGCCCCCTGCCACGTGTGCCACACGGCCGAGTCGAAGCCGAGGTAGAAGGCCTCCAGCCGGCCGTCGGCGCTGCGACCCAGAACCGGGTCACCGGCCGCCTGCCCGCCGAGTGACCTCCACGTGCCCCAGGCGCCGTCGGTCTTGGAGATCTCCCACACGGCGGAGTCGGCGCCACGGGCCAGGACGACGAGGCGACCCCAGTGGTCCTGGAGGACCGCCGGGACGCCGAGGACGTCCCCGCCGAGACTCTGCCATTCGCCCCAGCCGCCGTCGGGGCTGGTCTGCCTGATGTGCCACAACGGGTTGAGCATGTCGTCGGAGCGGTGCGCGAACACCTCCAGGCATCCCTCGGCGTCCCGGAACACCGCCGGACCGGCGGCCAGGACGCCGCCGAGGCTCTGCCATTCGCCCCAGCCGCCGTTGGCGTTGCTCTGTCCCAGGTGCCACAGGGCGTCGTCGGCCCACCGGACGAACACCTGCAGCCGCCCGTCGGCGTCCTGGAACACCGCCGGGTCGCTGAGCAGCCGGCCGCCGAGGTCCTTCCACCCGCCCCATTCGCCGTCCGGGCTGGTCTGCCAGATGTACTGAAGGGTGTTGTCGGCTCCGCGCACGAACGCGGCCAGCTGTCCCTGCGCGTTCTGGAACACCGCGACCTCGCCGCCGAGAGACTTGCCGCCGAGGTCGTCCCACCCGCTCCATCCGCCCGTGCCGGTCTGCCGGATGTGGCGGACGCCGCTGTCGATGCCCGGCGCGAACACCTCCAGGCGCGCCTGGCCGTCGCGGAAGACGGTCGGGGCCGTGACGATCATGCCGCCGAGGCTCTCCCACTGGCTCCAGTCGCCGTTGGGGCTGGTCTGCCAGATGTGTTGCAGCGTGCTGTCGACGCCTCGGGCGAACGCCTCCAGGCGCCCATCGGCGTCGAGCGCGACGTGGATGCTGGCGAGTGTGGGATCCAGAGGCATGGCGCCCTCCTGACGAAAAGGAGTCGATTGACGATGAAAAGCCAATCACGCCGACTTCCATGAATCCGGGAGGCACAGCGGGTGGAATCGGTCACGACATCACCATGGCCAATCACCGCCACGAAAAGGAAGATCTTGCCGAAACAGGCAGAAGCCGTCCGGGGCGAACCGGCCCCGAGCCGGACCGCGCTGATAGTTTCGGCGCACATGGCGGCCGGGCTCGGCCGAAGGAAATCATGACTGGAGGAGTTCATCATGGGCTGGCTGGACACTGCTCTCTCCGTCGCCACGACGATCGGCAAGATCGCGGGGACGATCCAGGGCCGCGACGGGTTCGCGCATTTCGGCCCGACCGGCACCGGAGCCAACCAGAAGATCGGCCAGGTGATTTTCTGGCAGGACGAGAACAGCCACATCTGGGCGGTCAATCAATCATTCGAGGACGGGGTCGGCCTTTACTTCCCGCCCGCCATGGGCGACAAACTCAAAGGATCGAGCATCCTCATCCCGAAGCTGGAGAAGTTCGACGTCACATTGGCGTTCAACGCATATTCACTGGCGGACGTGGACCAATTCGTCATCACTCCGTGGAAGCACAATGATTCCGCGGAGGCCGGCAACGAGGAGGAAGACGTCGTCATTCAGGCGCAGGCCGACAACCAGCCCAACAACGTGGAGTTCGAGCTCGGTCCCTTCATGCGCGTCCGGGTGAACGGGTCGGACCGGGTGGCGATCGTCACCGTCGTCGGCGGCCTGATCCTGACGGGGATCGTGCTGCTGTCCCTCAGGGGGGCGGGGATCACCCAGGCCCAGGTGTCCAACCTCCGCCGCCTCCTCCCCGCGACGGCCAACGGGGACCAGTCGAGCATGACGGTTCCCATTCCGGCCGGCGTCGACGTGAGCGCGGGCGTGTCCTCGATCTACGTCACCGCGTCCGTCCAGAACCTGCAGCCGCTCGTGCAGAAGTTCGCGCGGGAGAACGCGGGACTGCTGCGGCCGCTCACCGAGGAGGACCACGCGAGGATCGCCGCCTGCGCGGCGCCGTGACGACCGGCGCCGCAGGGCTGCCGGCCCCGCTCAGTCGATGACCGCGGTGGCCTCGATCTCAACCAGGTGCTCGGGGACGTCCAGCGCCGCGACGCCCAGCAGCGTGGCCGGCGGCACCGGGGTGACCCCCAGCTTCGCCGCCCCCGCAGGGCGGTGGCGAAGCTGAGGTGGCACTGCTCACCTGGGCGGCCAGGTCGCCGGCGCCGACCGTGACCCCGTCGGCGTCCCAGGCGACCTGCCCGGCGACGAAGACCGGTTTCGACCCCGTCGCGATCGACACCTGCCGGTAGGCGTCGAGCTTCAGCGAGCTGCGCGACGAGATCGACGGCATCAGCCACAAGATGCTCACCCAGAACCCGCGCATGCTGGAGCGCAACGGCCTGGTGGAGCGGACCGTGCCGCCCCGGCGTGGACTGCACCCTGACCGAACCGGCGAGCGGGCCACCCAGCCGACCGACTCGACACCGGCCTGCACCGGCATAGGCGCGCCGGTGGCCGATCAGGCGACGGCGACACGTCCGGGCAGCCGCTCGCTGCCTGGTCGCCGCCGCACTGGTGGTGGCGCTGGTCCGCGACCCGCAGCGGGCGGCCGCAGGACAAGGCGCACGTCCCGGTTCGCCGTATCGCACCCCGGTGCTGTGGCGCATCCACGCCGCCAGCTCCCTGCTGATCGTGCCGCAGTTCACCGTGGCCACCTTCGCGCTGGTGTTCCTGGTGGACGCCCAGCACTTCGACCCCGTCACCGCCGGACGCCTGCTGGCCGCCGGGCAGGTCGGCGGAGCCGCCATCCGCCTGGCGGCCGGCTGGTGGGCGGATCGGGTCGGCTCACGGCTCCGTCAGCCCCAACGGCCTGGCCTTCGCCGCCGTGGCCGAACATGCCGGACGCGCCTGGTCCGGGCGCGCGCTGGGCATTCAGAACACCGCCCAGAACGCCGTCGCCTCGGCCACCCCGCCGATCCTGGGCGCCCTGATCGCGAGCGTCGGCTACGGCCCCGCGTTCACCGCGATCCTGACCAACCAGGCCGCCCGCGCCGTCATCGAGGCCGCCATCGCCGCCGCCGAGGTCACCGACCAGCGTTACTCCGTCGCGGTGGTGGACGCCGCCGGGCACCTGAACGCCTTCGCCCGCATGGACGGCGCTCCGCACATCACCATCCAGGTCACTACCGACAAGGCCTGCACCGCCGCCGGATTCGGCATGACCACCCAGGCCTGGCACGACTTCATCAAGGACGACGCCCCGCTGGCCACAGGCGTCCCCGCCCAGATCGACCGGATCGTCACCTTCGGCGGCGGCATCCCCATCACCGCGGGCGGCCACCCGATCGGTGGCATCGGGGTCTGCGGCGGCCACTGGAGCGACGACATCAGAATCGCCGAAGCGGGCCTGGCCGCCATCGCCTAACCCCTGGCAGGCGACCACCACGACAGGGCGACCGTCGGGACCGACGAAAAGCAGCTGTACGTCTTCGGACGTCCGCAGGGAGCCGTCGAGCGGGACCGAGCCGCGACCCGCCCGCCTCGCTTCCGCGCAAAACCGCAGGTAGCCTGGCCCGCACAACCCCCTGGCCACACCTCCGCCCCCACCGGACGTACCCCATGGAGATGTGTGTGTTCACGACAATCAGGAAGCGAGCCGCGCTGCTCGCCACGGGCATGGCCGCCGGGATCGCCCTGATCTCTGCCGGTACGGCCGCCGCCACGACCCCCCTCCAGGGGACGCCCCAGGCCGCCGGGGCGGGCGCCGACCACGCCGCCATCATCGGCGGGCGAACGGCGAGCGAGACCTACTCGTTCATGGTCTCCCTCCGGCTGCCGTCGCTGCCCGCGCACCACTGCGGCGGCTCGCTCGTCTCCCCCGACTGGGTCGTCACCGCCGCCCACTGCGAAGGCCTGCTGAAGCCCGGCAAGACCCGGGTGCGCGTCGGGTCCCTCGACCGCGACGAGGGCGGCTCCGTCGCCGGCGTCGAGCGCGTCATCACCTACCCCCACCGCTACGATCCCCGCCTCGGCAGGGTCCCCGAGGGAGATCTCGCGCTGGTCAAGCTCGACCGGCGAGTCCCCCAGACGCCCGTCCCCATCGCCGACGGCCCCGGCCGGGTGGGCGAGCCGACCCGCGTCATCGGCTGGGGCATGACCTGCGACTACCGCCGGACCTGCGGAGGAGGCCCTCAGCAGCTGCGGGAGCTCGACACCGTACGCCTGGCCGACCAGCGGTGCACGTCCCTCGACCACGGCACCGAGGTCTGCACCGGCGCGCTCTCCGGCGCGGCGGCCAACGCCTGCAACGGCGACTCGGGCGGTCCGCAGGTCCGGCGCGTGGCCGGCCGGTGGGAGCTGATCGGCGCCACCTCGCGCGACGGCGACGACGAGGACCAGCGCTCCGGAGGCGCCGCCGGCTGCGCCACCACGCCCGACGGCAGGCCGGGAGCCGGCATCTGGACCGACGTCACCCACTACCGGTCGTGGATCGCGGACGTCATCGGGCAGGACGGCCGGTGAGGAGCGTCGTGGCCGGCGGTCCGCACGGAACCGTGAGGCAGTTGAGGTTCGCACCGTCGTGCGCCCTATGCTCCTCGCATGCAGACCGGCTCCCTCCTCGGCTCAGGCCGCACCGCCGACGTGTTCGTGATCGACGACGCCTGGGTGCTGCGCCGATACCGGGACGGCGGTGACCCCTCCGCCGAGGCGGCCGTCATGCGCCACCTCTCCTGCCAGGGGTATCCGGTGCCGCGCGTCAGATCGGCCGCGGACAGAGACCTGATCATGGAACGGTTGTCCGGCCCGACCATGGTCGAGGCGCTCCAGCACGGCGTGATCACCCCGGAGGAGGCCGGCGCGACCCTGGCGACCCTGCTGCGTCGTCTGCATGCTCTCCCGGCGCGGATCTCGGCCGATCCGGCGGATCGTGTCCTCCACCTCGACCTGCACCCGGAGAACGTGATGCTCACGCCCGACGGGCCGATGGTGATCGACTGGGCCGACGCCGGGGAGGGGGATCCCGCGCTGGACTGGGGGATGTCCGCGCTGATCCTGGCGGAGGCCGCGGTGAGCCGGCGGGCGGAGGCGCCGCTGGCCCACGCGGTCCTGGGCTCCCTGCTCAGCGATGCCGACCATGCCATCGACCTGGAGACGCCGCTGAGAGCACGGGCCGCGAACCCGACGCTGAGCCAGGCCGAGAGACGGCTCCTGGACGACGCCGTGGCGCTGGTGCGCTCCCTTGCCGGCGCCTCGGGGCGCCGGCACGAACCCGGCAGCCAGGCGCCGGACCGCTCCTGAGGGGCGCCCGGGCCTCACGCCTCGGCCGGGCCGCGCCTGGGTGCCGCGCGGACGTGCGCGCGTTCGCCTTGTCTCCCGATGAGACTCAGGAACTCGACGGGACCGGCGCCGCCGGCCCCGAACCAGTGCGGGGTACGCGTGTCGAACTCCGCGGCCTCCCCGGGCCGGAGCGTGAGGTCGTGCTCCCCGAGGACGAGGCGGAGCTCACCGTTGAGGACATAGACCCAGTCGTAGCCCTCGTGGGTGCGCAACCGGGGCTCGGCGGCGTCGCTCCCGGCCGGGATGACGAACTTGTAGGCCTGGATTCCTCCGGGCCTGCGGGTCAGCGGCAGCACGACCGAGCCGTCGCCGCAGGGGATCGGACGCAGGTTGACGCGCGGGTCGCCGGTCGGCGGCGCGTCGACGAGCTCGTCGAGCGTGACCCCGTGGGCGCGGGCGAGGGGAAGCAGCTGCTCCAGCGTCGGGCGGCGCAGACCCGCCTCCAGCCGGGACAAGGTGCTGACCGAGATCCCGGTCTCCTTCGCGAGGCCGGCGAGGGTGACGTCCCGCTGCAGCCGAAGGCGCTTCAGCCTCGGCCCCACGGCGTCAAGGGTGCGGTCCATGGCGTCGTCCACCCACCCATTTTTGCCGATCGGCAACAACGTTTGCTCATCCGCCCGGCCCCTCAGCACCATGATGCGCGTACCGAGGCGACGAGAGGACGGCCGATGACGCACGCGTTCGACAAGGACTTCTGGGAGCGGCGATGGCGCGACGGGGGCGCCGGGTCCATGGGCGGCAACCCGCCGAACCCGTACCTCGCGCGTGAGACCGGCGGGCTGACCCCCGGCACGGCACTGGACGCGGGGTGCGGCGGCGGCGCCGAGGCGATCTGGCTCGCCGCCCGGGGCTGGCACGTCACCGCGGCCGACATCTCGTCCGAGGCCCTCGCCCGCGCCGCCGCACGCGCGGCGGCCAGCGGGGCCGGCGGGGCGGGCGGGGCGGGCGAGCGCCTGCGGTGGGTCGAGGCGGATCTGCGCGTCTGGAGCCCCGATGAGCGGTTCGACCTGGTCATGACCCACTACGCCCACCCGGCGATGCCCCAGCTGGAGTTCTACGACCGCATCGCGGGATGGGTGGCTCCCGGCGGCACGCTGCTCATCGTCGGGCACCTGGACATCCCCGGCTCCACCGGCCACGGTCACCACCCTCCCGCCGAGGCGTCGGCCACCGCCGCGGCCGTCACCGCGCGCCTCGACGGCGCGGCGTGGGAGATCGTCACCGCCGAGGAGCACCACCGCACGCTCACCGGCCGCGGGGACCGAGCGGTCCCCCTGCACGACGTCGTCGTGCGCGCCACCCGGCGTCGGTGACCACCGGATGAACCGAGGGCCGCGCCGGCGGGTCAGAGGCGGCCGAGCCCGGCGTCGCGGGCTCGGATGATCGCCTCGGCGCGGTCGGCCACCTGGAGCTTGGTGAAGATGCTGGAGATGTGGTTGGCGACCGTTTTCGGAGCGATGGCCAGGCGGCGGGCGATCTCGCCGTTGGGACGGCCGGCGGCGATGAGGTCGAGAACCTCACGCTCGCGGTCGGTGAGCTCGGGGAAGGGC
This sequence comes from Nonomuraea rhodomycinica, assembly GCF_013363995.1. Classification (GTDB taxonomy): domain Bacteria; phylum Actinomycetota; class Actinomycetes; order Streptosporangiales; family Streptosporangiaceae; genus Nonomuraea; species Nonomuraea rhodomycinica. The sequence goes on from NZ_JABWGO010000001.1 coordinate 1,455,085, forward strand.
TCCTGGACGACCGGCGGGGCGGCGAAGAAGCCCAGCACCCGGCGGGCCACACCGGGGCCGAAGATGGCCTGGCCGCCGGCAACGGCGTGGATGGCGCGGGCGATCTCGTCCTGCTGGGCGCCCTTGAGCAGATAGCCGCGGGCACCGGCACGCATCGCGGAGAACACCGAGTCGTCGTCCTCGTACATGGTGAGCATGAGCACCGCGACCCCGGGCGCCGCCTGGGCGATCCGGCGGGTGGCCTCGATGCCGTCCAGGTGCGGCATCCGGATGTCCATGACCAGGACGTCGGGCTTGCGCGCCACCGCCTCGCGGACGGCGGCGTGACCGTCGGCCGCCTCCGCCACCACGGTCAGGCCGCTGATGGAGTCCAGGAGCGCGCGCAGGCCGCTGCGCACCACCGGATGGTCGTCGGCCAGCACGATCCTGATCATGGTGCCCCCAAGGGTAACGTGGCGGCCACCCGGCCGCCGCCGGTGGGCGCGGCGCCCGCGGTGCAGGTGCCGCCCAGCTCGGCGGCGCGCTCGCGCATCGAACGCATGCCGACTCCCGGCCGCCACGCGCCGCCGGAACCGGTGCCGTCGTCGGCCACCTCGACGTGCAGGCAGCGGGTGGCCGGCCCGGCCGCGGCCGGGTGCCCGTCGGCGCGGATCCGTACGCGCACCCGGCCCGCGCCGGAGTGCCGCACCGCGTTGGTGAGGGCCTCCACCGCGATCCGGTACGCCGCCGCCTCGACAGCCGCGGGCAGGGCGGGCAGGTCGGCGGCCTCGACGCGTACCGTCATGCCGGGGCGTTCGAGCTGGGCGGCGCGCTGCCGGATCGCGCCGGCCAGCCCGAGGTCGTCCAGGGCCGGCGGCCGAAGGTCGTGGACCAGCCGCCGGATGTCGTCGATGGCCTGGGTGGCCTCGGCGCGCAGTTCGGCGAGGAGAGCCCGGGCCGAGCCGGGGTCGGTGGCCAGCAGGTTGCCCGCGGCGTCGGCCTTGAACGTCACGCCGGTCAGCACCGGGCCCAGGCCGTCGTGCAGATCGCGGCGCAGGCGCCGCCGTTCCTCCTCGCGGGCCGCCACCAGGGCCTCGCGCGAGCGCTGCAGCTGCTCGGAGAGGGCGACCGCGTGCACCGCCACCGAGAGCGGCGCCGCCAGCAGCTCCAGGACCGCGCGGTCCGGGCCGCCGAGGCGTTTCTCACCCGCACGGAGCCCGATGACCAGCTCGCCCACCCGTACCCCGCCGTAGGTGAGCGGGATCGTGTGCAGCAGTTCGGGCGCGGCGCCGCAGGACGCCACCTCGGTGTTGTCGACGCGGAGGGCGGCGAACGGCAGGCGCAGCGCCTCCCGTACGGCCTCCAGCACCCCGGGAAGACCGGTGTCCAGCCGCGCCCCGACCCGGGACACCGCCCGCACGGGATCGGCGCGGTCCCCGTACAGGATCCGGTCCACGACCCGCTGGAGCCGTACCCGCACCGGATTGAACCCCACGGCGATCAGCACGGTGGCCGCCGCCGAACCGCCCAGCCCCACCTCACGCCGCATCACGCCGTCGAACAGGGCCACCAGAGCGACGTACGAGGCGACGACGACGGCCGTGAGCAGCGCGTACAGCACCGTCCTCGACACCACCAGCCGGATGTCGAGCAACTGGTGGCGCAGGATCGCCACGGTCATCGCGGCGGGGACGAGCGGGATCGCGAGCAGCACGTGGACCGGCGCGTTCCGCAGGACGCCCCACGGCACCATCACGATGAGGACGAGCAGCACCGCCTGCATGAGCCACAGCAGCTGACGGCGCCGCCGCTCGTCCCCGCGCCGGTAGCGCACCACCAGCGCCACCAGGCCGATCGCCACGGCGACCACGCCGCGCACCTCGACCGCCGTCCAGAGCGCGTCGAGGTCCGCGTGGATGACCAGGTGGCCGGACAGCCCGGCGACCACGGGGTCCGGGCCGGCGCCCATCTCCAGCACGAAGAGCGGCGAGGTCACCACCGTGGCCCACATCAGCCGCCGGAAGACGGGACGGCCGTCGGGGAAGAGCTGCAGGACCAGCGGCAGGCACAACCCGATCGACCACGGCCACGCCCACGCGGCGACGGTGACGAGCGTGCGGTTCAGGCCGATCGGCCAGCCGTCGCGCACACCGGCCTCGGCGAGGGGAACGAGCGCGGCCGTCGTGGCGTGCCCGATCCCGGCGGCCAGCAGCAGCCAGCCGACCGGGTTGCGGGGCCGGTGCCAGGCCACCAGGACACCGCCGACCGGGAACGACAGGCCCATCGCCGCGTTCGTCACGACGAAGCGGTCCCACGCCTCGGTCCAGGTCATCCCCGCCACCGCCCCGCCGAGCACGGAGACGGCGACCTCGACGACGGCGAGGCCGAAGAGCCCGGCCGACAGCACGCCCGGCCACCGTGCCCCCGCCCGCGAGTCGGAGGAGTCACCCGCTGTCATGAGCACATGATGGGGCGCCCGGACCCGTTTGTCGTGGGTGTGCGCTCCTGGACGGCCGGGACATCCTCCCGGCCCGCCGGCGGCCCCGGCCCATGCGCCCGGGAACGGCGAAAGCCGACGCTTCGGACATCGACCTCCACCCCCGACGATTCCGGAGGCTCTTCCATGACCACCGCCACGTCCGCGACCACGCGGAAGGCCGTCCCGCCGTCGCGCGCCGCGTTCGCCCTGCTCATCCCGGTCGGCCCGCTGGCCGTCGCGATCCTGCGCGCCATCCTGCCCTACTCCACGGCCGACGGCCCGGCCCGGCTCGTCGGCAAGGTCGCCGCCCACCAGGACGCGCAGAGCGCTGTGCTGTGGCTCGCCTTCGCCGCCGCCCTGACCCTGGTGCCCGGGACGATCGCGATCGGCCTGCTCGCCGTCCGGCGCGCCCCCGCCCTGGGGACGGCCGGGCTGGTGCTGGCCGTCGCCGGCTTCTCCTCGCTGTACGCCGTGGGCATCGGCGACCACCTCGCGCTGTCGGCGGTCCGCGACGGCCTCGACCCCGGTGCGGCCGCACGACTTCTCGACGGCCTGCACGCTCTGCCCGCCGTCTCGGCGGCCACCACGCTGTTCGTGCTCGGCCACATCCTCGGCGTGGCTCTGCTCGGGGCCGCCCTGTGGCGCGGCCGGACCGTCCCGGCCTGGGCAGGGATCGTGCTGATCGTCTCCCAGCCCCTGCACGCCGTGTTCGCCGCCGTCGTACCGAACGCCGCGCTCGACGGCCTGGCCTGGGGGCTGACCGCGGTGGGCTTCGGCGCCGCGGCGCTCGCCTTCGCCCGGCACCGGGCCGGGTCCATCCGCCCCGGCGGCACGCGCGAGGACGGGGGCCTGCGATGAGAACCGGCCTCGTCACCACGGGGCTCGCCCTGGCGGGCCTGCTGGGCGTGTCCGACCTGGCCACCGCCGGGACGCCGGGCGTGCCGCCGATCGCCGCCGTCATCGCGGTGCCGCTCGGCCTGATCACCCTGGCCGGCCTGGTACCGGCCTGGCGGAGTGGGAGCCGCGGCGCCGTCCGGGCGGTCGTCGCCAGCAGGGCGCTGTCCGCCCTGGTCGCGGTGCCCGGCCTCACCGCCGGGGACGCGCCTGGCCCGCTGAAGGTGGCCGTCGCCGCGTTCCTCCTGGTCTCGGTGGCCGCGATCGTCCTGCTCGCTCCCACCCTCCGTGAGCGCCGGGCCCGTCCGGGGAGATGAGCAGTCCCCTGCCGACCGCCTTGGTCAGCGAGCAGAGAAGGTGCGGGCGTCCGGCCGTTCGGCCGTTCGGGGAGGATGCCGGGTTCCGGCGTTCACGTCGTGTCAGCCACGGACGGCGGTTAGTTTGTCCCCATGGGAGGGCGGGCGAGGCGGCGAGGCCCCGAGAGACGATCGAACCGGGGCACGCTGGTCACACTGTCGGCGGGCACCATGTTCGCGGGGGTGGCGGCCAATTTCAGCGAGCTGCCGACGATCTCCCAGGTGGTGTTCGGCGTGCTGGCGGTCGCTGGGGCGGCGGCTCTCGCGACGGCCGGAGAACCGTCGAAAAAAACCCGGGCGGTAAGTGCGAGCGCTCACCGCAGGTCAGAGGCTGTAGCAGCCTGGCTGGGCTTCGTACGCCTCTCAAAAAAGCCTTCGCCGTTCTTTAGATCGGCAGAGCCGCTCCGCCTTCCGGTGCGCTGACCGCCGTCTACGCGACGTCGGGCCGCGTCGACCACCAGCCGGACCCGGTGCGGGATGGTGATGAGTAGCGGTGGCGGCCGGGGAAAAATCGAGAACTCGGGGGCGGCGGATGTCGAGAATGCTCCGGCGGCTCCGTCCCTGGGACGGATCACGACAACGACCCTGAAGGGACCGCCATGCGAGCGAACGAGATCACCGAGATCCTGGACCGGCCGATCAGCCGAGAGCTGCTGGCGCGCGACGTGACCCGGCTGGCGTACGTGGCCAAGGACGGCACGCCGCGGAACGTCCCGATCGCGTTCACCTGGAACGGTTCGGAGATCGTCATGTGCACGACGAAGAACGCCCCGAAGCTCCCCGCTCTGCGCGAGAACCCGATGGTCGCCCTGACGATCGACACCGAGGTGCACCCGCCCAAGATCCTGCTCATCCGCGGCCGGGCCGAACTGGACGTCGTCGACGGCATCCCGGAGGAGTACCTCCAGATGAACGGCTCGTACGAGATGACGCCCGAGCAGCGGGTCGCGTGGGAGGCCGAGATCCGCTCGCTCTACGACGGCATGGTCCGCATCGTGGTCACCCCGACGTGGGCCAAGCTGATCGACTTCGAGACGACCCTGCCGAGCGCCATCGAGGAACTGGTCCGGCGGCGGGCCGAGCGCGAGCGCGCCTGAACACGGTCGCCGACCGTACTGAGGGCACAACAGCATCAGGACGACGCCGACGAGGCACGAGAGAAGCACGTGCAGCTTGTCGCCGGCCCGCACCCCTGAGAAAGGTCGGCGACACCGTACATCTACCGCTCGCAGACCACGCCTTCACCGTCTCGGTCCTGATACCAGGAGCACTCGGGGTCGCGGCCGCGATAGTGCGGGCCATACCCCGCGGCGTTGGCCTCCCCGCAGGTCCGGAAGCGTGGATCATCGCCGCTGGACGGCCCGCCGGTCGGCGTCGGAGTGGGCGTATCGGTACCGGCGGGGACTAGGACGGCCAGCGGGCCAGTGAGGTGTACGTCTGGGATGGATCCGGTGCGAGGAGAACTTGGCCGGCCGGGTCTCTGCTGATGCAAGGCAGACGTCAGAAGGCTTGTCGCCGGCAGCAGCGCCCGCGCAGGTCCTTCGTCGACGGCCGGCAGCAGGCCGGCTGGCGTTCCTCTGGTCTCGACCGGCCCAGCGAGATCGAGGCCCGGCGGGCAGCTAGGCCCGGCAAGGGGGTGCGGGGGAGCTCGGCTCCCCCGCTGTCACAGCCCGAGCCTCATCGCGCGGAGCGCGCCCGTGCGAGGTCCGTGCCGTGGAGCCCCTCACACCTCAGAACAGGCCTCCGAAGAAGTCGTCCAGTCCGCTCTGGTCGAAGTAACGGATCATCCGGAAGCCGGCGTCGCTGATCGTGCCGGTCCGTGTCTCCGGCGGTTCCAGTTCCTGCGGTTTGTAGTCCTGCCTCAAGCCCTGCCCCGAGCCCGAGGGCCCGGTCAGGTTCGGCGGGGGCGCACCGTCCGGGTACATCTTGCCGTTGCGGAACACCGTCACCGACTGGGTCGGCTGTGCCACGCCGTTGTTGCCGTACACCTGCCCCGGTCTCGCGGCGCGCGAGCGGGCCGACTTGGGCGGCGACTGCCGCTGCCCCGCCCTATGACTGGTCGGCCGGCGGCCCGGCCGCTGGCGTTCATAGCGCGGGAGCCTGGTCACGCGCCCGCCGGTCTTCTTCTTCACGTGCCGCAGGGTCCGGCGCGCGGCCTGCTTGGCCTGGCGTTTGGCCTTGGCGGCCCGGCGTTTGCGGGCCGCCTCCGCGGCCTTCTTGCGCGCCTCCTCCGCCTTCTTCTTGGCCTCCTCCGCCTTCTTCCTCCTGGCCAGCTCCTTCGCCTTCCGCTTTGCCTTCTGCTCGGCCTCCTTCTTGGCCTTGGCCAGGGCCCTCTTCCTGGCCTGCTCGCGGGCCAGCGCCTTGGCCCTGGCGATGGCGCGCTGCCTGGCCAGGCGGATGGCCTCGCGGCGTGCCGCCTGCTGGGCGAGCTTCTTCGCCAGTTGCCGCGCCGCGAACCTGCCCACCACCGCGACGATGATCCACACCCACTGCCCGTCGGCGTCGCTCATGGTGACGGGGCTGTTGTTGGCGTAGGCGTAGGCGTTGAGCTGCTGCGGGTCCTCCTCGTCGATGACGGGGTCGACCGACAGGAACCGGCCGTTCCTGGCGTCGTACTCGCGGGCGCCGAGCTGGACCAGGCCGATCGACTGGTCCTTGACGCCGCCGACGAAGCCGCGCTGGCCCGGCCACCACTCCGGTGGCGAGCCGCGGTCCTCGCCGAACGGCGTCAGCCTGCGGACCGCCAGGTCGCCGCTGCCGGCGTTGACCGCGGCCAGGGCCGTGCCCTGGTGGTCGCCGGCCAGGAAGTAGACCTGGTTGTCCGGCGTGCGCACCGCGACGGGCTCGCCGTTGATGGTGTAGTAGCGGGTCTGCTCGACGACGTCCTTGGCGGTGTCGAGGCGCAGCTCCATGTCATCGATGTAGAGGGTGGTGTCGGTCGGCGTCCGGCGGATCAGCCGGTCGCCGTCGGCGTCGTAGACGAACGACGTGGTCTTGCCCGCCTCGGTGACCGACTCCAGGTTGCCCTCGGCGTCCCAGGTCAGGGTCTGGTCGGAGGTGCCGACCTTGCGCCTGGTGGTGTTGCCGGTCGGGTCGTACTCGAACACGTCCGCCCCGACGGTCTGCAGCGCGTGCGGCTGCTTCTCGCCGGCCTTGGGGTAGGTGAAGGTGCGGACCGACTCCTGGCGCCCGCCGAACGCGTGCTGCGTCTCCTTCGTCCGGTTGCCCGTGACGTCGTAGGCGTAGCTGGTCGCGTACGGGGCCACGCCGCCGATCTTGTCCGGCTGCGGGCTGCCGGAGGCGCAGTCGTCGGTGGCGGTCCACGCCGAGGTCAGCCGGCGCAGGTGGTCGTAGGTGAAGCACTGCGTGTCGGGGCCGCGCGCGCCCTTGTCGCTGATCTTGGTGAGGTTGCCGGCGGGGTCGTAGGTGTAGTTGAGGTCCAGGTCGGCCGCCGGCTCGGACTCGCGGTCCAGCCGCGTCCGGGTCAGCCGCTGGGTGACCTCGTCGTGGGTGTAGGTGAGCCAGCTCTTCCTGCCGCCCGTGCTCAGCTCGTACTGCAGCACCTCTCCGAGCTTGGAGTAGCGGGCGGCCGTGACGTACGACGACAAGCCGGTCACCTTGGTGGGCTGGCCCAGTTCGTCGTAGTCGTAGACGACCTGCTCGTCGGCCAGGCCGCCTCCGGCGGGGAAGCTGACCGACTGGACCTCGTCGTCGAGGGTGTAGCGGGTGTTGAGCACGTACGTCCCGGCGAGCTTGCCTTCCCGCTCGGGGATGGTGACGGTCTCCCGCAGGGCGCGGTAGTCGGAGTCGATCGCGTTGATCTCCGCCTTGTACGCCTGGCCGCCGACGTAGCGGATCGCGGCGTTCTGGTGCCCCTTGGCCAGCTTGTCGTACTCCCACGAGGCGAGCAGCGGCCCGTCCTTGGAGCCCTCGCGCAGCTCCTTCTTGCGGCCCAGCTCGTCGTAGACGTAGGCGAGGGTCTTGCCGCGCGCGTCGGTGGAGGTGAGCAGCTCGTCGGCGTCGTTGTAGGTGAACGTGGTGACGCCCTTGTCGGGGTCCTCCGTCTTGATCTCACGGCCCCGCAGGTCGTAGTGGTGCCGCCAGACGTTGCCGGCCGGGTCGGTCACCGTGGCGAGCCGGCCCGCGGCGTCGTAGGTGTACTTCGTCGCGTCGTACTCGCCGGTCGGCGTGGCGCCCTCGTACTGCCGCAGCTCGATGAGCCGGTCGTCGGCGTCGCCGATGCGGGTCGTGGCGGTGCCGCCGGGCGGGGGCGTGATGTGCACCCGGTCACCCTGCGTCGTGGCCGTGGCCCGCCACTTCTCGACGCCCTTGGCCCGCAGCACCTGGGCGGTGACCTCGCCGGTCCCGTCGTAGACGTAGCCGAGCTGGCTCGGCACGTCCGTGTCGGCCACCGCGAGCAGGTCGGTGGAGGGGGCGCCGGGACTGAAGTAGCCGCCGTTGCTCCTGGCCACCTCGCCGAGAGAGTTGTAGAAGGTGTCGGTGACGGTGCGCCCGTCACGCAGCGCCGGGTCCTGCGTCTGGTCGTCACGCGGCGCGGGCTCCTGGGTCTGCCGCTCGCGCAGCAGCCCGTCGTACAGCTCGTGGCTGGTGGTGTAGCCGCCGTCGGCCCTCAGGGTTTTCGTGGTGACGACGCTGGGACCGTCGGGGCGGGTCAGGTAGGAGTACTCGGTGCTGGGCGACTGGCCCGCCGCCTTGCTCCGGTCGGACTGCCACACCTTGACCAGGCGGCCGAGCGCGTCGTACTCCATGTCGACGCGCTTGCCGTTCGCGTCGATCTCGGCCACCGGCCGGCCCCAGGCGGGTTCGAGAAGGGTGCGCTCCTCGTGGCCCAGGGGGTTGGTCTCCTTGACCTCGGTCGCCGGCGCGCCGGAGGCCGGCGTGTAGGTGGTTTTGACCGTGGTGCCGACCGCGTCGGTCTCGCTGGTCGTGCGCCCGTAAGCGTCGTAGGTCAGGACGGAGTTGGTGACGGTCGTGCCGTCCCCGGAGACCACCTCCTGGATCGTGGTGATGTCGCCCTTGACCGGGCCCTGCCCGTACGGCCTGCTGTCGTACTGCACGCGTTCGTCGGAGATGATGTCACCCGCGGCCAGCGTGGACACGGCGGTGCCGCACCCCGCGGCGACCTTCTGGATCCGGCTCTCGTAGTCGAGCATCCAGGCCGTGCTGTTGCGGGCGTAGGTGTAGCGCACACACTGGTCGTCGTCGGTGGTGGCCAGGTCGTTCTGCTCCTCCACCTGGGTGAGCAGGCCGTGCTCGTCGTAGGCGCGGGTCTCGCCGGTGCGCCGCCACTTCCCGCCCTCCAGGGCCGTGCGGGTGACCATCGACTTCGGTTCGACGATGTACGCCGCCTTGGTGACACCGCCCTGCGTGGACTCGGCGGTCTTGAGCGACCACGGCTCCTCTGTCGTCGCGGTCACGATCGGGCCGCCGTCGCCGTCGTGCAGGATCTCCTCCCGTTCCAGGCCCGCGTACTGGTCGAGGTCGTCGATCTTGCCGCCCTCGGAGTCCACGACCTGGACGTCGCGCTTGGATCCGTCGGCCAGCTTGTCGCCGTCCATGCCGCGGAAGTACCGGAACTCCGTCAGCGTGCGCTTGACGTCCTTCCCGTCGCCCTGGCGCACCCGCACCCGGCCGAACCCGCGCCAGTCGGACCACGTGCGGTGGGCCGGCTTGACCAGGTTGCTGTCGGTGAAGTGCCAGGCGGCTCCGTCGAGGTACTCGTAGTCGGTGACCACCCACGGCGATCCGGCGACCCGGTCCACCTCGACGGTCTGCGTGACCACGTACTTGTGGAACCAGTCGGTGACCTCGCCCTCGTTCGGCGGCGCCCAGCGCTGCGGGAAGCACAGCCTGGTGTTCTTGTCGGCGGCGGGCACGTCGCCGGGCTTGCAGTCGGCGGCCGAGTAGCTGACCCGCAGCTCTCCGCCGTTCTCGTTGTTCACCGTCTGGACCCGCCACTTGACCAGCGGGGCGCGGCCCTCGTCGGCGTCCACCCGGTTGGGAAGCTGGACGCCGGTGAACGTGACCTTGGGCAGCGTGACCGTGCCGCCCACATGTCCGGTCTGCTGGATGGACGCCAGCCACAGCGCCGGGCTCATGCCGTCACCGGAGGCGGGGAACTGGTGGGTCAGCGTCCAGGAGTCCACCGGGTTGTAGCCGCCCGTGGCGTTGACGATCTGCGTGGTGACCTTGGCCAGCCGCTTGCGGGTGAAGAACGTCGGCGCGAGCCGGTCGGTGCACTTGACGCCGGCGTCGCAGACCTGGTCGAAGGGGACGTCGGGCCAGTGACTCGCGTTCTCCTTCGTGAACTGGTCGGCGGCGCAGGTGACCGTCCCGCCGGGGACGCACCGCTCGGCGACGTCGAAGACGACGCGGGCCGCGGGCGACCGGGTGAACAGCTCGCCCTGCAGGTAGCCGTAGTCGATGCGGGTCAGGTAGCCGCCACGCGTGTACACGGTGCCCAGCTCGGGCTTCATGTTGCGGCCGTAGTAGTTCTTCTCGGTCTCGTACCAGTACGTGATCGCGTTGCCGTGGGTGTCGACCGACAGGTCGAGGTTCCACCGGTACGCCTGCTGGCACCAGGCGTCGGCCGGGGTGCTGTTGTAGCAGGGCTCCCCGCTGTTGTTGCCGAACACCGGCACCGTCTGCACCGACTTGGTCTCCGGCTTGCCGGACACCCAGCCGGGCAGCCGGTTCAGGCCGAAGGTGTACTGGGTGCCGTCGGCCGTGGTGACGCGCCAGTACTCGCCGTCGTTGTCGCCGTTGACGGCGCCCTTGAGGTACTCGACGCGGGTACCGTCGTCGCGCTTGGGCCGCCACTGCTTGGTCGTGGCGTCCTTGATCAGCTCGACCGCCGAGCCGCCGAGGGACAGGGTGACGTTCTCGCCGTCCCAGCACAGGTCGCCGGTCTTCTTGCCGTCGAGCATGCAGGACTTGTACTGGCGCTCGATGAAGCCGCCCGGGTTGAGCTCGAAGCCCTCTCCGACCCACGATGGCTGGTTGTTGGTCGAGGCGGTGCGGCCGTCCACGCTCTGCGCGGAGTAGGCGACCGTCATCTCCGGCTCGTCACCGCCGAGCGCCGGCGGCGCCCGCAGCTCGTAGCTCCAGCCGAAGTCACCCGACTGGGCGCCGACGCTCCACTCGGCCGACGGCGCGAGCGAGGTGGCGGAGTGGTCGCCCGCCGGGCCCGAGGCCGCGGCCGTCACCGCGTACAGCGCCGGCAGGTCCAGGTCGGCGCTGATGGTGCCGGCCTTGGTGTCGTTCTCGGACGGCACCGGCTCCGGCAGCGGGCAGGCTCCGGTGGCCGCGCCGCCCGTGGTGGGGGCCAGCGCGCAGTCCTGCAGCTTCACCAGGCGCAGCCGCGAGGCGTAGTCACCGCCGGAGGCGTAGCGGAAACCCGAGTAGTCGATCTCCAGGCGTGTCCGGCCGGACCTCGCCGCGATGCCCTGGCCCGGCGTCACCCGCATCGCGAGCCCGAGCATGCCGGTCTTGGCGGTGTCGAGCAGTTCGACGCGGACCCGTTCGGGCGCGGCATCCGCCTTCGGAGCGGCCGTCTCCTGGGCGGCCGTCTTCGGCTCGCCGGCCGTCTCCTGGGCGGCCGTCCTCGGCTCGCCGGTCGTCTTGGCAGCTGTCTTCGGCGTGGTGGCCCGCACCGGGAAGCCGGCGGCCAGGGTCCGTGTCCTGCCCGTGGTGTCCAGCTCGACGGCCTGCGGTTTCGGCCAGGTGACGCCCGGCGGCGCCTTCCACGCCTGTTTCTCCGCCTGGTCGACCGTCCTGGGCAGCACCGGTACGGGCCGCCCGCGCACCGGGCTCTCGTTCCGTACGACGGGGGCCGAACGTGGCGCCGCGCTCGCGGGCATCGCGTACGCCAGCGGCGCGATCATGACGACGGCCAGCACGGTCGCCAGCCGCCGCGGCCACGGCGAGGGGCGCGCTGGTTGCTGAAAACGATTCCAGTGGGTTTCGGGCAGATCTAACTCACTCGGTGCGTCCATGACCTCTCCCGATGTGGGGGGTGAACGGAGGGCTACGGGTGACGAATCGGGCGATCTGGTGGGCGTTCAGCACGCCGTGGTGCATGCGGCCGCACGGGTCCGCTCCGACGGCGCCGTGGCGGCTTCGGAGGGCGGCCTATGGGGGGTACCGGGTTTGTTTCGGTGATCTTCAGTCGGATTCTGACCCGCGCCGGACTCTCCGTCCAGATCCTTTGACAGATTTCATCAGAATTCGACACCGCCTGGAGAAAATCTCCACACTTGGTGGAGGGCATCGCACTGCACTCCTTCGAGGGCAAGATGCCTTTCACGCCGGAAACCCTGGCCAGGAGCGAGCAACTCGAGGCCGTGTACGGCCTGACGCTGACCTCGTCTTACAGGAGCTTCGCCCTTATCAGCTCCCCCTTGACAACCACGCAGATCTCTTGACGTCCCGGCATTGGCCGGGAGGCCCCGGCAAAGGGGGTGCGGGGGAGCTCGGCTCCCCCCCTGTCACAGCCCGAGCCTCATCGCGCGAAGCGCGCGCATGTGAGGACCGCGCTGTGAAGCCCCGCACAGCCCGAGCCGCACCGTTCCAAGCGCGATCATGCGAACACCGCGCTTCGAAGCCCTTGTCTAGCGCACCGGATAACCCGCCGTGCGGAGCGTCTCCTTCACGTCGGCGATCTTGAGGGTGCCGAAGTGGAACACCGACGCCGCCAGCACCGCGTCCGCGCCCGCCTCCACCGCCGGCGGGAAGTCCTCCAGCCGTCCGGCGCCGCCGCTGGCGATCACCGGGACGTGCACCACGGCCCGCACCGCGCGCAGCATCTCCAGGTCGTAACCCTCGCGCGTGCCGTCGCCGTCCATCGAGTTGAGCAGGATCTCGCCCACGCCCAGCTCCTCGCCGCGCGCCGCCCACTCCACCGCGTCGAGGCCCGTGCCGCGCCGCCCGCCGTGCGTGGTCACCTCGAACCCGCTCGGCGTGCCGGGCGCCCGGCGCGCGTCCACCGACAGCACCACGCACTGCGCGCCGAAACGCCGCGACGCCTCGGTCAGCAGTTCGGGACGGGCGATGGCCGCCGTGTTGAGCGAGACCTTGTCGGCCCCCGCCCGCAGCAGCCGGTCCACGTCGTCCACCGAGCGGATGCCGCCGCCCACGGTCAGCGGGATGAACACCTGCTCGGCGGTCCTGCGGACCACGTCCAGCATCGTGTCCCGCTCACCGGAGGAGGCGGTGATGTCGAGGAAGGTCAGCTCGTCGGCGCCCTCCGCGTCGTAGCGCCTGGCCAGCTCGACGGGGTCGCCCGCGTCGCGCAGGTTGGCGAAGTTGACGCCCTTGACCACCCGGCCGGCGTCGACGTCCAGGCAGGGGATCACCCTGACGGCCACGGTCATGCGCGCATCGCCTCAATCTCGATCTCGACCAGCATGCGCGGGTCCACCAGGCCGGCGACCCGCACGCCCGTGCAGGCGGGACGGACCTCGCCGAACACCTCCCCGATGGCCCGGCCGACCAGGTCGAAGTGACGCTGGTCCACCACGTAGTAGCGCACCATCACCACGTCCTCCTTGGTCAGGCCGGCCAGCTCCACGGCGCCGAGCGCGATGCCCATCGCCGTGAGGCTCTGCCGGTAGGCGTCGCCGACATGCCGGACCTCGCCGTCGATCGTGGCGGTGCAGCCCGACACGATGACCCGGTCCCCTATCACGACAGCGCGGGAGTAGCCGTACCGCTCCTCCCACACGCCGCCGGAGAACACCCGCGAACCGGTGCTCTCCATACTCATGCTGCTCACCACGGCCCCTCCTACCCTCTAACCGCGAACAGCGACCAGGGCGCTCTCGAGCGTGAACGCCTGGGCGTACAGGGCCCTGCCGACAATGGCGCCCTCGACGCCGTCCGGCACGAGCCGCGACAGCGCCACCAGGTCGTCCAGCGAGGACACTCCCCCGCTGGCCACGACCGGCTTGTCGGTGCGGGCACACACCTGGCGCAGCAGGTCGAGGTTGGGACCGCGCAGCGTGCCGTCCTTGGTGACGTCGGTGACGACGTAGCGGGGGCAGCCGTCGGCCTCCAGCCGCTCCAGCACCTCCCACAGGTCACCGCCCTCCTCGGTCCAGCCGCGCGCCGCCAGCGTGGTGCCGCGCACGTCCAGACCGACCGCGATCTTGTCGCCGTGTTCGGCGATGATCCTGCGGCACCACTCGGGGTTCTCCAGGGCGGCCGTGCCGATGTTCACGCGGCGGCACCCGGTGGCCAGCGCGGCGGCCAGCGACTCGTCGTCGCGGATGCCGCCGGACAGCTCCACGTTCACGTCCAGCCGGCCGATCATGTCGGTGATCAGCGCACGGTTGGAGCCCCGGCCGAACGCGGCGTCGAGGTCGACCAGATGGATCCACTCCGCCCCCGCCTCCTGCCAGGCCAGCGCGGCGGCCAGCGGCTCGCCGTAGCCGGTCTCGGTCCCGGCCTCACCCTGGACCAGGCGTACGGCCTGGCCGTCCGCGACGTCCACAGCGGGAAGGAGTACGAGCGACATCAGATCCTCCGGTCGAAGGCAAGGGTCATCACAACAGGGACGAGCAGCAGGGACAGGACCAGGACGCCGAAGCTGACGGCGAGGGAGGCCCACACCAGCCATACCATCACCTGGACGAGCGCGAACGCGAGTGCCACGACGGCGTTCTGCGCACGGCGGCGACGGGCGCGCAGGCCGCCCTGCCGGGCGAAGCGCACGGGGCGGGGCGTGAGACGGGCCACCACGGCCCGCCGGCGGGCGGCACGCGCCTGACGCTCCTCGTTGCGCGAGGCGGCGCGCTCCCGCGCCGCCTCACGCTCCGCGCGACGCCGCGCCCGCTCCTTACTCACGGCAGCGGGACGCCGCGGCGGCGCGGCCGCCGCTCACAGGACGCCGAGCCAGTTGGTCAGCAGCGCGGCGCCCGCGTCGCCGGACTTCTCCGGATGGAACTGCGTCGCCATGAGCGGGCCGTTCTCGGCCGCGGCCACGAACGGCACCCCGTGCTCGGCCCACGTCACCAGCGGCTCGGCGAACCCGGGGCCCGGCCGCAGCTCCCACTCCCGCACGCCGTAGGAGTGCACGAAGTAGAACCGCGTGTCGGCGTCCAGCCCCCGGAACAGCACGCTGCCCTCGGGCGCCTTGACCGTGTTCCACCCCATGTGCGGCAGCACCGGGGCCTCCAGCCGCTCGACCGTGCCCGGCCACTCGCCGCAGCCCTCGGTCTCCACCCCGTGCTCGACGCCCTTGGCGAACAGGATCTGCATGCCCACGCAGATGCCCAGCACCGGCCGCCCGCCGGCCAGGCGGCGGCCGACGACCTGCTCGCCGCGCACCCCGCGCAGGCCCGCCATGCACGCCGCGAACGCCCCCACACCGGGCACCACGAGCCCGTCGGCCTCCATGGCCGCGTCCAGGTCGGACGTCACGGT
Organism: Nonomuraea rhodomycinica; assembly: GCF_013363995.1. Taxonomy (GTDB): domain Bacteria; phylum Actinomycetota; class Actinomycetes; order Streptosporangiales; family Streptosporangiaceae; genus Nonomuraea; species Nonomuraea rhodomycinica. The sequence continues at coordinate 1,470,235 of NZ_JABWGO010000001.1, forward strand.
CACGTCGGCGCCGACCCGGGCCAGCGCGCGCTCGGCCGAACGCAGGTTGCCCGACCCGTAGTCGAGCACCACCACGCGCTTCACCACCACATCACCCCTGCCGTGATCGCCAGCGCCGCGCCGACCGCGCAGATGGCGGCGCCCGCCTTGAGCCCCTGCTTGACCAGCGAGACCACCCCACCGACCAGGAACAGGCCGATGAACATCATCGCGATCGACAGCGTGTTGTCACTCATAGGACGCCCTTGGTACTCGGCACCCCGCTCGCCCGCGGGTCGAGCTCCGACGCCTCCCGCAGCGCCCTGGCCAGGGCCTTGAACTGGGCCTCGACGATGTGGTGGGCGTTGCGCCCGTACGGGACGTGCACGTGCAGGCAGATCGCCGCCTGCGCGACCAGCGACTCCAGGATGTGCCGGGTCATCGTCGTGTCGTACTCGGGGCCGATCATCGGCGCCATGCCCTCGGGCTCGGAGTGCACGAGGTACGGACGGCCGGACAGATCGACCGTGACCTGCGCCAGCGACTCGTCCAGCGGGCACGACGCACTGCCGAAACGCCGGATGCCCGACTTGTCGCCCAACGCCTCGCGGAACGCCGCACCCAGCGCCAGCGCCGTGTCCTCGATCGTGTGGTGCGCGTCGATGTGCAGGTCACCCTCGGTCTTGACCGTCAGGTCGAACAGCCCGTGCTTGCCCAGCTGCGCCAGCATGTGGTCGAAGAACCCCACGCCGGTCGCCACGTCCACCCGCCCGGTGCCGTCGAGACCCACCTCGACCAGGACCGACGTCTCCTTCGTCACACGCTCCACGCGGCCGACCCGACTCACAGAACCCCCTCCATCGCGGCGCGGAACGCCGCCATCTCCTCGCCGGTGCCGATCGACACGCGCAGCCACTCGGGCGGCCCCACCTCACGGATGAGCACGCCCCTCTCCAGCAGGCCCTCCCAGACCGCACGGCGCTCCGGGAACCGGCCGAACAGTACGAAATTCGCGTCGGAGTCGGCGACCGTCAACCCCTTGCCGCGCAGCCACTCGACCGTCGCGTCACGCTCGCGCCGCAGCGCGTCCACCGTGCCCAGCAGCTCCACGCGGTGCCGCAGCGCCACACGCGCCGCCGCCTGCGTCAGCGTCGACAGGTGGTACGGCAGGCGCACCAGCAGCAGCGCCTCGATCACCGCCGGGTGCGCCGCGAGGTAGCCCAGCCGGGTGCCGGCCATCGCGAACGCCTTCGACATCGTCCGCGTCACGATCAGCCGCGGGTGCGACGGCAGCAGGCTCAGCGCCGACGGCGTGCCCTCCCGCGCGAACTCCGCGTACGCCTCGTCCACCACCACCATGCCCGGAGCCGCCTCCAGCACCCGCGCGATCGTCTCCAGCGGCAACGCCGTGCCGGTCGGATTGTTCGGCGAGGTCAGGAACACGATGTCCGGCCGGTGCTCCTCCACCGCGGCCGCCGCCTTGGCCGGGTCGAGCGAGAAGTCGTCCTCCCGCACGCCCCCGATCCACTCGGTGCTCGTGCCCGTCGTGATGATCGGGTGCATCGAGTACGACGGCTCGAACCCCAGCGCCGAACGGCCGTAACCGCCGAACGCCTGCAGGATCTGCTGGAGCACCTCGTTGGAGCCGTTGGCCGCCCACACCCGGCTCGCGTCGAGCCCGTGCCCCAGATAGGCCGCCAGGTCGGCGCGCAGCGCCGACGCGTCGCGGTCGGGGTAGCGGTTGAGCTCACCCGCGCCCCGCCGCACCTCCTCGGCCAGCTCGGCGACCAGCTCCGGGGAGGGCGGATAGGGGTTCTCGTTGGTGTTCAGCCGCACCGGCACGTCGATCTGGGGCGCGCCGTACGGCGTCCGGCCCCGCAGGTCGTCGCGGATCGGCAAATCGTCCAAGGTCAGCTCACCCGGGGTCATGACGGGACCCGCCAGTCGAAGCGGGCCCGCACGGCCGCCCCGTGCGCCGGCAGGTCCTCGGCGTCGGCCAGCACCGACACGTGCGCGGCGGCCTCGGCCAGCGCCTCACGGGTGTAGTCGATCACATGGATGCCGCGCAGGAACGTCTGCACCGACAGGCCGCTGGAGTGGCAGGCGCAGCCGCTGGTCGGCAGCACGTGGTTGGACCCGGCCAGGTAGTCGCCCAGCGAGACCGGCGCGTACGTGCCCACGAAGATCGCGCCCGCGTTGCGGATCCGGGCCGCCACCGCGGCCGCGTCGGCCGTGTGGATCTCCAGGTGTTCGGCCGCGTAGGCGTTGACCACCTCCACGCCCTCGTCCAGGCCGTCCACCAGCACGATCCCGGACTGCCGGCCGCGCAGCGCCTCGGCGATCCGCTCGGAGTGCTTGGTCGCCTCCACCTGGGCCGGCAGCTCCTTCTCCACCGCCTCGGCCAGCTCGACGCTGTCGGTCACCAGCACCGCCGCGGCGATCACGTCGTGCTCGGCCTGGCTGATCAGGTCGGCCGCCACGTGCACCGGGTCGGCCGTCTCGTCGGCCAGGATCGCGATCTCCGTCGGCCCCGCCTCGGAGTCGATGCCGATGAGGCCCTTGAGCAGCCGCTTGGCCGCCGTCACCCAGATGTTGCCAGGACCGGTCACCATGGTGACCGCCGGGCACTCCTCCGTGCCGTAGGCGAACATGGCCACCGCCTGGGCGCCGCCCACCGCGTACACCTCGTCCACGCCCAGCAGCTCGCACGCCGCCAGGATCGTCGGGTGCGGCAGCCCGCCGAACTCCTTCTGCGCCGGGCTCGTCACCGCCAGCGACGCCACCCCCGCCTCCTGGGCCGGGACGACGTTCATCACCACGCTGGACGGGTAGACCGCGCGCCCGCCCGGCACGTACAGGCCCACCCGGTCGACCGGCACCCACCGCTCGGTGACCGTGCCGCCCGGCACCACCTGCGTCGTCACGTCGGCGCGGCGCTGGTCGCGGTGGACCAGCCGGGCGCGCCGGATCGACTCCTCCAGCGCCGCGCGCACCTCGGGCCGCAGCCCGGCCAGCGCCTCGCGCAGCGCCTCGCGCGGAACCCGCGCCCGCTCGATCTCCACCCCGTCGAACCTGGCGGTCAGCTCCCGCACCGCCGCGGCCCCATGATGGCGGACCGCCTCGCAGATGGGCCGCACCTTGTCCAGGGCGGCCTCGACGTCGAGTTCGGCGCGGGGCAGCACGTCGCGCAGGTCCCCCGGCAGGGAACCGCGCAAGTCGATACGGGAAATCACCCTCCCAGTCTACGGAGTCCGACCAGTGGGTCCTGTTCGGTCCACCATGCGGACACCTGGATCCCGTCAAGCCTGGCGACCGCCGATACGATGGCCCGGCGATCGGGCGGACCCGCGGATCGGGCGTGAACGGGAGGTGGCCGTCGTGGTGCGTGAGGAAGAGCTGCGGCATCTGCGCCGCTGTGTGGAACTGGCCGCCGAGGCCCTGTCCGTGGGTGACGAGCCGTTCGGCTCCGTGCTGGTGTCCGGCGAGGGGAAGGTCCTGGCCGAGGACCACAACCGGGTGGCCGGGGGCGACCACACGAGGCATCCGGAGTTCGAGCTGGCGCGCTGGTCGGCCGCCCACCTGACGCCCGGGGAGCGAGCCGCCGCGACCGTCTACACCTCCGGCGAGCACTGCCCCATGTGCGCCGCCGCGCACGGGTGGGTCGGGCTCGGCCGCATCGTCTACGTCGCCTCCTCGGCGCAGCTCGTGAGCTGGCTGGCCGAGCTCGGCGTGCCGGAGCCCCCGGTGCGTCCGCTGCCGGTCTCCGAGGTCGCGCCGCGCGTCGTCGTGGAGGGCCCCGTGCCGGGGCTCGACGAGGAGGTACGCGAGCTGCACCGCCGTTTCCACCGCGGCGCCTGAGACCGGGCGCCCTCACGGCCGGGCGCCTTTACAAAGTAGATTCCGAGATCGTCCGGAGGTCGAGACGTGGGCAAGGCGAAGGCGCCGGGGGGCACCCCGGCCACGGTGGCGCTGACCAAGGCCAAGGCCGACTTCACGCTGCACCCGTACGACCACGACCCCGCCGCCCAGGCGTACGGCGAGGAGGCCGCCGACGCCCTCGGCGTGCCGTACGAGCGGATCTTCAAGACGCTCGTGGCCGAGACCGAGAGCGGGCTCGCGGTGGCGGTCGTGCCGGTGGCGGGCCGGCTCGACCTCAAGGCGCTGGCCTCGGCCCTGGGCGGCAAGCGCGCCGCCATGGCGGAGGCGGCGAAGGTGGAGCGGGTGACCGGCTACGTCGTGGGCGGCATCAGCCCGCTCGGGCAGCGCAAGCAGTTGCCCACGGTGGTCGACGCGTCGGCGCTGGAGTTCGAGACGATCTACTTCTCGGCGGGCCGGCGCGGGCTCCAGATCGAGACCGCGCCCGCCAACCTCGTCGCGCTCACGCGCGCGGTGACCTCCCCCATCGCCAAACGCTGAGCCCCGGCCCCGCCACCCCGAAGTCCCAAGCCCCGCCGCCCTGAAGTCCCGGGCCCCGCCGCCCTGAAGTCCCGGGCCCCGCCGCCCTGCGGCCCCGGACGGGACAGACCCCGCCGACCTGTGGTCCCGGGCGGGACCGTCCCGGGCCCTACCGTCCCGTAGTCCCGGGCGGGACCGCCCGCGGCAGGGCCGCTCCCGGTACGGCGGCCCGTGGCACGCCGGCGCGCGGTGCGGCGGCCCGCGGTGCCGCGGCGCCCGCAGCGCCCGTCCCCGGCACGACGGCGCCCGGCACGACGGCACCCGGCACCGCGGCACCAGGCACGGCCGTGCCCTGGCCCATCGGCGCCACCCCCGTCCGCCCCGAGGAGCGCGGGCGGCGGTCTCCCGGCGTGCCCAGCACGTCGGCGCCGGGCGGCCACAGCTGGTGCCCGTGGCGGCGCGCCCACCGCAGCCACTGCCGCTGCCTGCGCAGCATCGCCCGGATCTGCTCGGCCTCCTCGGCCTCCTTCAGCCCCGGCGTGAAGCCGCCGCCGAAGCGGGACATGTCGGCGGGGTGGAAGTCGCCCGCCGGGACGTCGCGCAGCGCCGCCTCCATCGAGTCCACCCAGATCGGCCCCGGCAGCGACGCCCCCTGGACCGACCCGTAGTACTCGCCGCCGATCTGCACCCCGCGCAGCGGATACCGGTAGGAGCCCCGGATGTCGCCCACGCTGACCGCCGCCGCGAGCTCCGGCGTGTAGCCGGCGAACCAGGCCGAGGTGTAGCCGTTGTTGGTGCCCGTCTTGCCGGCGGCGGGCCGGCCGATGCCCTGCCCGGTCATCGTGCCCTTGTCGAAGACGCCCTGCAGCACGTGGTTGACGGCGTCGGCGACCTTGCGGTCCAGCGCCTGCTGGCAGGTGGGCCGCACGTGGGCGGTCCGGCCGTCGCGGCCGGTGATGTCCACGATGGCCAGCGGCCGGCAGTACCGGCCGCGCGCCGCGAACCCCGCGAACGCCGCCGCCACCGTCACCGGGTCCATCTCGTTGACGCCCAGCGTGAACGTCGGCACCTCGCGCAGCGGCCGGCCGTCGGCGCGGGCGATGCCGAGCGACCTCGCGGTCCGCACCACGTTGCACAGGCCGACCTTGCGCTCCAGCATCATGTAGAAGATGTTCACCGACTTCCACGTGCCGGTGGACAGGCTGTACGGGCCGCCCTCGCCCTCCCCGCTGGCGTTGTGTACCCGCACGCTGGGCGCGTTGACGGCCCGGCCGCGGCAGTCGCGGTAGCCCTGCGACGGCACGAGCACGCCGGGGGTCTGGAAGCCCTGGTCGAAGCGCCAGCCCTGCTGCAGCGCCGTCGCCAGCGTGAACGCCTTGAACGTGGACCCCGCCTGGAGCCCCATCCCGCCGCCGTGGGCCATGTCGGCCACCAGGTTGAACGTCGTCCGCGTCCCGTTCTTGCGGTCGCCGGGGTTGCGGCCGAAGTCCTTGCTGGCCGCCATCGCCCGGATGCGTCCCGTGCCCGGCTCGACCATGGCCTCGGCGGCCACCTGGGTGTCGCGGGCGTCGACCCGGGCGCGGATGGCCCGCTCGGCGGCCCGCTGCGCCACCGGGTCCAGCGCGGTCTTGATCACCAGTCCGCCGGTGGCGAGCCGGGCCCGCCGCTCGCGCGCGGTGGCGCCGAACGCCTCGTTGGTGAGCAGCTCGCGCTGCACGTACACGCAGTAGTACGGGTACCTGCTCTGGGCGCACCCGCCGGGCTCGGGCCGCAGCTGGATGCCGAGCGGGCTGCGCTTGGCGGCGGCGGCCTCCCGCGCGTCCACCAGGCGCAGCTCGGCCATCCGGTCCAGCACCAGGTCGCGCCGCTCCTTCAGCCGCGCCCGCTGCGCCGGGCCGATCGACGGGTCCGTCGAGTACGGCATGCGCACGGCGCCGGCCAGCGTGGCCGCCTGCGGCAGTGTGAGGTCGGCGGCCGTGGTGGAGAAGAAGCGCCGGGCCGCCGCCTCCACGCCGTGCGCGCCCGCGCCGAAGTAGGCGATGTTGAGGTACCGCTCCAGGATCTCGTCCTTGCTGTACTTCTTCTCCATCGCGAGGGCCAGGCGCAGCTCGGTGATCTTACGGGCGAGGTTGGGGGCGCGCGCCCGGTCGCGCTCCGCCTCGGTGCGGGCGCTCTCGACCAGGATGTTCTTGACGAGCTGCTGGGTGAGCGAGGAGCCGCCCTGCCGGATGCCGCCGGCCGAGGTGTTGGTGAGCAGCGCCCGGAGCGTGCCGCGCACGTCCATGCCGCCGTGCTCGTAGAAGCGGGCGTCCTCGATGGCGACGATGGCCTGCCGCATGACGGGCGCCACCCGGGTGAGCGGGATCGCCCGCCGGTTGGCCTGGTAGAACTGGGCGAACGGCTTGCCGTTGCGGTCGAGCAGCCGCGTCACCTCCGACAGCGGCTCCTCGCGCGGCGCCGGCGGGAGCTGGCTGAAGGTGTGCGCGACGTTCTTGGCGGCGAGCCCGGCGCCGCTGACGACGGGCGCGGCCATCGAGGCGGCCAGCACCCCGCAGAGCGCTCCCACGAGCCCCAGGGCGCTCACACATCGCAACACTCTCACGCAGTCGGTCTGCGGCGCCGCGATCCCCGGCAAACCCGGGGATCCGACACCTTTACTCTTCCCGGCGGATGTTCAGACCCAGGGACACGAACTGCTCGAACGGCTTGTGGTATCCGCGCACGATGTGGTGGACGCCGCGCAGCGTGGACGTCCCGTCGGCCACCGCGGCGGCCAGCACCGCGGAGAAGCCCGCGCGGATGTCGGGCAGCGTCACGTCGGCGCCCTTGAGCCTGGACACGCCGCGCACCACGGCCGAGTGCCGGGCGTTGGTGTCGTGGTAGCGGCAGGCGGGCCCGCCCAGGCACTGGTCGAACACCTCGATCTCGCAGCCCATCCGCTGCAGCGCCGGCACGTACACCAGGCGGTTCTCGAAGACCGTCTCGTGCAGCACCGACATGCCGTTGCTCTGGGTGAACAGCACCATGAGCGGCGTCTGCCAGTCGGTCATGAAACCGGGGTGGGTGTCGGTCTGGACGGCCGCCGAGCGCAGCCCCTCGGGCGGCGCGGTGGCGCACAGGTACTCGTCGTTGATGTCGAAGCGGGCGCCCATCCGGGCCAGCGTGGTGATCGCGGTGACCAGGCGGTCCTGCGGGCAGCCGTGCACCCGCACCTCTCCCCCGGTGATCAGGCCGGCGGCCAGGTACGAGAACGCCTCGATGCGGTCGCCGGCCAGCCAGATCGACGCGCCGCGCAGCCGCTCGACGCCCTCGATGACGATCCGGCGGTCGGGCGAGAGCTCGATCCTGGCCCCCATGCGCTGCAGGAACAGCGCCAGCTCGACCACCTCGGGCTCCATGGCGGCGTTCTTCACCACGGTCTTGCCCTCGGCCAGCACGGCCGACATGAGGATCGTCTCGGTCGCGCCGACGCTCGGGTACGGCAGCTCCAGCCGGGCGCCGCGCAGCCGGGTGGCCTTGGCGAAGATCCCGCCGTCGCCCACCTCGACCTCGGCGCCCATCGCGCGCAGCGCCTCGACGTGGAAGTTGACCGGCCGCCGCCCGATCGGGTCGCCGCCGACCAGCGGCACGAACGCCTCGCCGGCCAGGTGCAGCAGGGGGCCGAGCATGAGGATCGGGATCCGGTTCAGGCCGGTGAACGCGTCGGGCACGCGCGGCCGGATCTCCGCGCCCCGCTCGACGCGGATCTCCTTCTCCGTGATCTCCACGTGGATGCCGAGGGACTCCAGCATGGCCGCGGTGATGCCGACCTCGCCCACCTCCGGGGCGTTCTGGATCGTGCTCTCGGTGCCGCCGAGCATGGCGGCGACCATGTGCTTGGAGACCGCGTTCTTGGAGCCGCGCACCTCGACGTCCCCGCGCAGCGGGCCGGAGGGATCGATCAGCCAGACCTCATCGTGATTCACGAAGCGAGCCTAACCGGGAGATACCATCGACCTGTTCCGGTGAGCCGGTTCAGTGGCGCATGTGGGAGGGAATCGCGTGGCGAGGCAAGTGCGGGCGTTCGCGGTCACCGTCCTCGCCGTCGCCGCCCTCGCCGTGCTCGCCGGGCTGCTGTGGTCCGCGCTCGCTCCCCGCGCGCCGTACCAGGTGACGGGGCAGGGGCCGGTGCTGGCCGACCCGACCACGCAGGCGCTGATCGCCGCGGACGGCTGGTTCGCGGTGATCACCGGCGGGCTGGGCGTGGCCTGCGGGGCCGCCGGCTGGTTCCTCAGCCGCCACGACCGGCTGCCGGTGCTGCTGGGCCTGTGCGCGGGCGGAGCGGTAGCGGCGTTCGTCACGTTGTGGGTGGGTTCGACGTTCACGCTGGGGGCGGTGACCGTCGAGGCCGCCGCCACGCCGGGCGCGAAGGTGGTGGCGGGCTCGCTGCAGCTGACCGCCCGCGGTGTGCTGGTGGCCTGGCCGCTGTGCGCGGTGGCGGTCTTCGGGCTGATGGAGGGCATGCACGGCTACCGTGAGTCGCCGCTGCGGACGCCATACGGGGTGGGGGACCCGCCTGGGCTCGGCTGAGCCTCACCGGCCGGGACCTCACAGGGGCGGGCGGCGCAGGCCGTGACCCGTGGCGCTCTCGAACGCGGCGGCCACCCGCAGCACCTTGGCGTCGGCGAACGGCCGCCCCACGATCTGCACGCCCACCGGCAGCCCCTCGCCGGTGAACCCGGCCGGGACCGACGCGGCCGGCGCGTGCAGGACGCTGATCCAGTACGCCGAGCGCATCCAGGCCAGGTAGTCGGGCATGGGCACGCCGTCGATCTCCTTGACGTACGGCTCCTCGACCGGGAACGGCGGCACCTGGCTGACCGGCGCGATCAGCACGTCGTAGATGTCGAAGAAGGCGGCCATGCGCTGGTAGAGGCCGCTGCGCAGCCGCTCGGCGCGGGCCAGGTCGGCGCCGGTGATCTCGCGGCCCCGCTCGACGTTCCAGCGGGTGTTGGGGCCGAGGCCGGTCAGGTCGCCGAACGCGAGGGCGTAGTACCAGGCCCGGTAGACGCGGAAGGCGTCCTCGGCGTCGGACAGGTCCAGCTCCACCTGCTCCACCCGCGCCCCGAGCCGCTCGAACACGGCGGGAGCGCCCGCCGTGACCGCCGCCGTCGCCGGGTCCACGGGCAGACCCCCCAGGTCGGGGCTCCAGGCCACCCGCAGCCCGGCGACGCCCTCCTCCGGGTCGGGGGCGAAGTCCTCCGTGATCGCGAACGGCGAGCGGGGGTCGAACCCGGCGATGGCCGACATCATCAGCGTCACGTCGCCGACCGTGCGCGCCATCGGGCCCTGGACCGACAGGGTGTACCAGGCGGCGGTGTCGGACGGTTCGGGCACCCGACCGGGGGTGGGGCGCAGGCCGACGACGTTGCAGAAGGAGGCGGGGTTGCGCAGGGAGCCGCCCATGTCGGAGCCGTCGGCGAGCGGCACCATGCCTGCGGCCAGCGCCGCCGCCGCGCCGCCGCTGCTGCCTCCCGCCGAGCGGGACAGGTCGTACGGGTTGCGGGTCGCGCCGAACACCTCGTTGACCGTGTGGGAGCCGGTGCCGAACTCGGGGGTGTTGGTCTTGCCCACGCTGATCGCGCCGGCGCGCCTGAGCCGCCGCACGATCAGGTCGTCGGCGTCGGGCACGTGCCGGGCGTACTGGGGCGATCCGTACGTGGTGCGGATGCCGGCCGTGTCGACCAGGTCCTTGTGCGCCACGGGCACGCCGTGCAGCGGCCCGGCCGGCTCCGTCGCGTCGGCCGCCTTCGCGGCGTCCATGGCCTGCTCGGCGGCCAGGGTGACGACGGCGTTGACCCGCGGGTTGACCTGCTCGATCCGGTCGAGGCACACCTGGAGCAGCTCGACGGCGCTCACCTGCCGGGTGCGCACCAGGCGGGCCATCTCGGCGGCGGTGAGGTAGTACGGTTCGCTCACCCTCCGATCCTGCCCCACCGTGACGCCGCGCACCACGTCCAGCCTCCCCGCCGCCCCACCCCAGCCGGCCGAGTCCCCCGCCTCCCGGACGCCCCCGCCTCCCGGACGTCCCCGCCTCCTGCGCTCCCCGTCCGAGGCAGAGACCCGGCTCGTCGGCGCTCCGCTTCCTCGCCCAGCGCGTGCGCCCGCGAGGCGCCTCCCCACGGCGGACTCCCCCAGGACGTGCCCCTGGGCGGCCACCGCCCGGTGCCCCGAGAGGCTCGAGTCCTACGCGGCGCCCCGAGAAGGCACCCCCAAGAAGCCCCCTCCGGGGCGCCCCGAGACAGCGCCCCCTGCGGAGAGCTTGCCGTCCGCGGGCGCCCGAGCAAGCCTCCCGGAGGAGCAACGAGCCCTCCCCTGCGACCCGAGAAGGCGTCCGTGACGAGCAGCACCCTCCTCATGCGACCCGAGAAGGCGCCTCCGACCAGGGGCGGCCCCTCCCCGGCCGACCCGAGAAGGCGCCTCCGGCCAGGAGCGGGCCCTCCCCGGACGGCCCGAGAAGGCGTCCGTGACGAGGGACGCCTCGCCCACGGGCGGCCCCGCGAAGGGTGGGCCGTCCGTGCTCGACCGCATCCGCCGGCGAGCGGCCGTCGCCCGGTTCAGCCGCCGAGGCAGGCCGGCCCGAGGAGCTGCTTGAGGTCACCCATCAGGGCCGGCGACGGCGTCACCCGCAGCCGGTCCTCGACCCGCATGACCGTGGTCCTCGGCCCGTTGTGGACCTGGAGGTGCACCTCGGACGTGCCGGGATGGGTGGTGAGGATCTCCTTCAGCCGTCCCACCACCGGAGGCGTGCACCGGTTGAGCGGCAGGCTCACCAGCAGTGGTCCGCCCGCCTCCTGGGTGAGGTCGGGCGCGGTCACCTCCATCGCGATGATCTTGGCGACGTCCTCGCGCTTGTCGATGCGGCCCTTGACGAAGACGATCGCGTCCTCGGCCAGGATCGTGGAGCAGAGCTGGTAGGCCGACGGGAAGACCATCACCTCGATCGAGCCTTCGAGGTCCTCCAGCTGGGTCAGCACCCAGGTGTCGCCCTTCTTGGTGATCTTTCGCTGCACGCCGCTGAGGATGCCGCCCACGGTGACGATCTGCCCGTCGGACCGGCTCTCGTCCTGCAGGGCGGCGATGGTGCAGTCGGCGCCGGAGGCGAGGATGTGCTCCACGCCGAACAGCGGATGGTCCGACACGTACAGGCCGAGCATCTCCCGCTCGAACTGCAGCAGCGTGTTCTTGTCCCACTCGCCGACCGGGATCTGCACGTCGAACGTCTGGTCCTCGCCGCCGTCGATCGCGCCGAACAGGGAGTCCTGGCCGATGGCCTCGTTCTTCTTGATGTCGATGATCGCGTCCACGGCCTGCTCGTGCACCATGACCAGGCCCTTGCGCACGTGCCCCAGCGAGTCGAACGCGCCCGCCTTGATCAGCGACTCGATCACCCGCTTGTTGCAGACGATCGCCGGCACCTTGCGCAGGAAGTCCTTGAAGTCGGCGAAGCGGCCCTTCGCCTTGCGCGCCGCGATGATGCCGTCGACGACGTTGCCGCCGACGTTGCGCACCGCCGACAGGCCGAAGCGGATGTCGGTGCCGCGCGGGGTGAAGTCGAAGTCGGAGTCGTTGACGTCCGGCGGGAACACCTTGATGCCCATGCGGCGGCACTCGTTGAGGTAGAGGGCCGACTTGTCCTTGTCGTCCTTGACGCTGGTCAGCAGGGCGGCCATGTAGGCGGCCGGGTAGTTGGCCTTCAGGTAGGCGGTCCAGTAGGCGACGAGGCCGTAACCGGCGGTGTGCGCCTTGTTGAAGGCGTAGTCGGAGAACGGCAGCAGGATGTCCCACAGGGCCTTGATGGCGGCGGCGGAGAAGCCGTTGTCCTTCATGCCCTTCTCGAAGAACTCGTACTGCTTGTCCAGCTCCGACTTCTTCTTCTTGCCCATCGCGCGGCGCAGCAGGTCGGCGCCGCCCAGCGAGTAGCCGGCGACCCGCTGCGCGATGGCCATGACCTGCTCCTGGTAGACGATCAGGCCGTAGGTCGTGTCGAGGATGTCCTTGAGCGGCTCCTCCAGCTCCGGATGGATCGGGACGATCTCCTGGAGGCCGTTCTTGCGCAGCGCGTAGTTGGTGTGGGAGTTGGCGCCCATCGGGCCGGGACGGTAGAGCGCGAGGGCGGCGGAGATGTCCTCGAAGTTGTCGGGACGCATCAGGCGCATCAGCGAGCGCATGCCGCCGCCGTCGAGCTGGAAGATGCCCAGCGTGTCGCCGCGGGCCAGCAGCTCGTACGTCTTCGGGTCGTCGAGCGGCAGGTCGAGCAGCTCGATCTGCTCGCCGGTGGTGGCCTCGATGGCCTTGAGGCAGTCATCGATGATCGTGAGGTTGCGCAGGCCCAGGAAGTCCATCTTCAGCAGGCCGAGCGTCTCGCAGGTCGGGTAGTCGAACTGCGTGATGATCGCGCCGTCGGAGTCGCGGCGCATGATCGGGATGTAGTCGGTCAGCACCTCCGACGACATGATGACGCCGGCGGCGTGCACGCCGGTCTGCCTGATCAGGCCCTCCAGGCCCTTGCCGAGGTCCATCGTCGCCTTGACGTCGACGTCCTCCTCGTAGAGGCGGCGCAGCTCCCCCGCTTCGGCGTAGCGCGGGTGGTCCTTGTCGAAGATGCCCGCCAGCGGGATGTCCTTGCCCATGACGGCGGGCGGGAAGGCCTTGGAGACCCGGTCGCCGAGGGCGTAGGGGTAGCCGAGGACGCGGCCGGCGTCCTTGATGGCGGCCTTCGCCTTGATGGTGCCGAACGTGGCGATCATGGCGACCTTGTCGGCGCCCCACTTCTCGGTCACGTAGCGGATCACGTCGGCGCGGCGACGCTCGTCGAAGTCGATGTCGACGTCGGGCATGGAGACGCGCTCGGGGTTGAGGAACCGCTCGAAGATCAGGCCGTGCGGGATCGGGTCGAGGTCGGTGATGCCCAGCGCGTAGGCCACCAGGGAGCCGGCCGCCGAGCCTCGGCCGGGGCCGACGCGGATGCCGTTGTTCTTGGCCCACATGATGAAGTCGGCGACCACGAGGAAGTAGCTCGGGAAGCCCATCTGGATGATGACGCCGAGCTCGTTCTCCGCCCAGGCGCGGTGCTCCTCGTCCACGCCGCCGGGGAAACGGCGCTCCAGGCCCTTCCAGACCTCCTGCCGGAAGTACTCCTCCTCCGTCATGCCGTCGGGGACGGGGAAGGTCGGCATGAGGTTCTTGTGCTGGAAGAACCCGGTCGGATCGACCTTCTCCGCCACCAGCAGCGTGTTGCGGCAGCCCTCGGCCCACAGGTCGGAGGAGTCGACCGCGCGCATCTCGTCGGCGCTCTTGATGTAGTAGCCCGTGCCGTCGAAGCGGAACCGGTCGGGGTCGGACAGCTGCTTGCCCGTCTGGATGCAGAGGAGGGCGTCGTGGGAGGCGGCGTCGGACTCGTAGGTGTAGTGGGAGTCGTTGGTGACCAGCGGCGGGATCGACAGCTCCCTGCTGATCCTGGTCAGCCCGTCGCGGACGCGGCGCTCGATCTCGAGGCCGTGGTCCATGATCTCCAGGAAGTAGTTGTCCCGGCCGAAGATCTCCTGGTACTTCGCCGCGGCCTTCAGGGCCTCGTCGTACTGGCCGAGCCGCAGCCGCGTCTGCACCTCGCCCGAGGGGCAGCCGGTGGTCGCCATCAGCCCCTCGGCGTGCTGGGCGAGGATCTCGGCGTCCATGCGCGGCCACTTGCGGACGAAGCCCTCGGTGTAGGCGCGCGAGGACAGCCGCATCAGGTTGTGCAGGCCGGTCTTGTCGCGGGCCCAGATCGTCATGTGCGTGTAGTAGCCGCCCGCGGAGACGTCGTCCTTCTTCTGGTGCGGCTCGCCCCACAGGACCGGCTTCTTGTTGTGGCGCAGCTCCGGCGAGACGTACGCCTCGATGCCGATGATCGGCTTGACGCCCGCGCCGGTCGCCTGCTTGTAGAAGTCGTAGGCGCCGTGCATGTTGCCGTGGTCGGTGATCGCGATCGCCGGCATGCCCAGCTCGCCGACCTGTTTGAACATCTGCTTCAACCGTGCGGCACCGTCGAGCATGGAGTACTCGGTGTGCACGTGCAGATGGACGAACGAGTCGCTGGACGACATGGAGCGACGCCTCCCGGTCTGATGGTTTGCGCTCCGACTTTAGTGCTCCCCACCGACAGTCCGCCTACCCTCCCGCCAGCCTTCCGTTCGGGGGCGTGCCGCGCGGCGCGGCGCCGGTTACGCTGCTCGTGCGGTCCGGCGGATCGGGCGTTCCGGCCGCCGCGGGGGCTTTCGGGAGGCAAGGCTGGAAAGGCGCGGGATCGTCGGCATCGTTCCCATGGTGACGGCCGCCCTGCTGGGCGTGCTCGTCGCCGTCGCGGGGCTTCCTCTCGGGTGGTACGGCGGGCTGGCGTGCGCGGCGCTCCAGACCGGCTGTCCGGCCACGGCGCCGCCCGCGGGGAGTCTTCCCCGGGTGACCCGGCTGACGGCCGTCCAGGCCGCGCTGAGCGGCTCGTACGCGGGACTGGGCGACTCGTACTCCTCCGGCGAGGGCGTGTACGCCCCGGCCGGGCAGGACGGCGAGGACGGCGGCGGGACCGGCGGGAAGCCCGACCCGGGGCGGTTGCCGGCCGGGGAGGGCGCGGCCCCCTGCCACCGGGCGCGGGGCTCGTACGTGCCGCTGGTGGCGGGCGCCCACCGTTTCGGCGGCGGCGCGGGCTTCTGGGCGTGCAGCGGCGCCACCACCGGCCAGCTCCTGCGCGGCCAGCACGGCCAGCGCCCCCAGGTGGCCCGGGTGGACCGCTCGACCAGCCTGGTGACGGTCACCATCGGCGGCAACGACGCCGGGTTCGCCCGCGTGCTGACCGCCTGCATCGTCAAGCTGCCCTGGTCGTCGGCGTGCGTGGACCAGGACGCCGAGGTGGCGCGGCGCGTCGACGGGCTGCGGTCGAGCCTGCACGGCGTGCTGCGGGAGCTGCGCTCGCGCGCCCCGCAGGCCCGGATCGTCGTGCTCGGCTACCCGAGGCCGTTCCCGGCCCGCCCCGCCGACCGCGTGGACAACCTCGGCGTCGAGGACCAGCTCTGGCTCAACCGCGTCACCCGGCGGCTCAACGACGTCATGCGGGAGGTGGCGACGGGCTTCGACCGGGCGGTCGCGGCGTTCGGCGGGCCGGGGAGCGTGGAGTTCGTGGACGCCTACGACGCGTTCGACGGCCACGAGGCGGGCACGGCTCAGCCGTACCTGAACCGGCTCATCGTGCACGTCAAGGAG
This sequence comes from Nonomuraea rhodomycinica, assembly GCF_013363995.1. Taxonomy (GTDB): domain Bacteria; phylum Actinomycetota; class Actinomycetes; order Streptosporangiales; family Streptosporangiaceae; genus Nonomuraea; species Nonomuraea rhodomycinica. The sequence goes on from NZ_JABWGO010000001.1 coordinate 1,485,883, forward strand.
CTGAGCGTGGACAGCCGCAGCTTCCACCCGACGGGCGCCGGCTACCGGCGCCTCGCGGAGCTGGTCGACCGCCAGATCGTCACGGGGCCGGGGCGCCCGCTGAACAACGTCGTCCTCTCCCGGCCGTGAGCGGCGCCTAGCCGGCCCGGTGCTGCGGCGTCACGCGCGGCGGCGTTCCTCGGCCAGGTGGAGGCCCGCCTCGATGACCGCGTTCATGACGGGCGCCAGGCGCTCCTCGCCCAGCGTGGGGGCGCGGCGGGCCATGCGCGCGACCAGCGACCGCTCGCGCTCCATGTCGCGGCCCGCGAACCCGCCGACCGGCTTGAGCGTCTGCACGACGCCCGCCAGCGCGGCGCGCCGCTCCAGGAGCGTCGCCAGGGCCGCGTCGACCCGGTCGATCGCCTCACGGCACTCCGGCAGCGTGGCGGGCGTCTCGGGCCGCAGCAGCGCCCCCACGAGCGTCACGGCCTCCCGCGCCGCCCGCAGCTCCGCCGGGTCCACGACCTCCATCCGGTACGCGCCGTCGCCGCCGTGTCCATGCGCGTGGTCGCCCCCGTGCCCGTGCGTGTCGTCGCGGCCATGCCCGTACGCGTCGTCGCCGCCAAGCCCGTGCGCGTCGCCGCCGCCGGCCCCGTGCGCCCCCTGGGCCGCCGGGAGCCCGCCCAGGACGAGGCCGTCGGCGCCCGCCGCGACCGCGGCGGCCGACAGCTCGGGCCGTCCTGTGACGTCGGCCACCACCGGGCGGCCCGACGCCTCCCGGGCCGCCCGCAGCAGCCCCAGGTCGAGCCGGCCGGTCTCGCACAGGATCACCTCACCGCCACCCTCCAGCGCGCAGTAGTCGGCCAGCCCCAGCCACTCCTCCAGGGACGCCGACGGCCGCCGTTCCACCACCACGGGCAGGCCCAGGGTCGCGGCGGCCCGCACCAGCGGGATGTCGCGCGTCCAGGACGCGCCGATCACCACGCCGTCGGCCCGCGCCGCGACGGCGGGCAGGTCGCCGGCGTCCGCGGGCTCCACGAGCGGCACCCTCCCGGCCGGCCGGTGCTCCCGGCCGGCGCCCAGGCGTCCCGTGCGGCCCGTGTCGGCCTCCCGGGGCGGCCACCCGTCCGCGCGGGCGTCGTGCGGGCCCGCGGCCGGGCGGGCGCGCAGGCTGATCCGGCCCGCGATCACCACCGCGGGTCCCGCGCCCACGCGCGCCCCGCCCAGCGTGACCACGCGGCGTTCCAAGGTCGATGACATCTCGGCTCCTCATCCAGGGCCGGCTCGCCGGAGCCGGCGAAACGAAAAAGGCAGAGACGAGGCGTCTCTGCCGGTGCCGACTCCAGGTGGTCGCTAGCTCACGACCGGCTCTCCCGGAGCCGGCTCGGTAAACGCGTGGCGACAAGTCATGTCCGAAACCCTACACCCGCCCTCCACCTGCTGGACTGTGCTTCTCACATGGCGGACTGTCCTTCAGGCGAGTCGCCGTTGATCCCTCGCTATGGGAGTATTTCTTGGCCTAGAGGGAGGGTTTGAGGCCGTTGATGTCGGATCGCAAACGGGACGGACGCCGCATCGCCGGCCGCTACCAGCTGCAGGAACCCATCGGCAAGGGTGGCATGGGCATCGTGTGGCGGGCCTATGACGAGCTCCTCGACCGTGAGGTCGCGGTCAAGGAGGTCCGCTACGCCGCCGCGCTGGGCGACGAGGTGCAGCTCCTCAACCGGCGCACGATGCGCGAGGCGAGGGCGGCGGCCAGGTTCGAGCACCCCAACGTGATCGTCGTGCACGACGTGATCGAGGAGGACGACCGGCCCTGGATCGTCATGCAGCTCGTCCCGTCGCGCTCGCTGGGCGCGGTCATCAAGCAGGACGGGCCGCTGAAGCCGCGCCGGGTCGCCGAGATCGGCCTGGCCGTGCTGGAGGCGCTGCACCGGGCGCACGAGGCGGGCGTGCTGCACCGCGACGTCAAGCCCGAGAACGTGCTGCTCGCCGACGACGGCCGGGTGGTGCTGACCGACTTCGGCATCGCCACGCTGGAGACCGAGACGCAGCTCACGGTGACCGGCCTGGCCGGCACCCCGGCGTTCATCGCGCCCGAGCGGCTCAAGGGCCTGCCGGCGCGGCGCGAGTCCGACCTGTGGTCGCTCGGCGCGACGCTCTACACGGCCCTGGAGGGCCGCTCGCCGCACGAGCGCGGCATGGCGCTGGCCACCATGCACGCCGTCCTCACCGACCCGCCGGACCCCGCGCCGCACGCGGGCCCGCTGGCCGAGGTGATCGACCTGCTGCTCGCCAAGGAGCCGATCCAGCGGCCCTCGTACGAGGAGACGGCGCGGATGCTGCGCCAGGTCATCACGCCGCCGGTGCTGCAGCAGCCGCCCGCCCCCGCCCCCACGGCGCAGCTGCCGGCGGCGACCGCGCAGCTGCCCGCCCAGCCGCCCGCCGAGGCCGGGACGCGGCCCCGCCGCCGCTTCGGCCGCCAGGCGCCGCCGCCGGTCCGGCCGGCGGCGCCCGTCGAGGACGACACGCCGACCGACCCCAACCTGCTCGCCCCCGAGCCGGCGGCCCCCGCGCCCCGCGCCTCCGGGTTAGGAGGCGCGAAGGGCTCCGGCCACGAGCCGGCCCTGCCCGAGACCGGCGTGCGCATCACCGCGGCCGGCCCCGAGCCGGAGCAGGCGGACGAGGCCACGGTCGGCTCCTCGCGGTCCGAGCCGGGCCGCCGCATGGGCCCGGTCGTCGCCGCGGCCGCCGCCGTGGCGCTGGTCGCCGGCGTGGGCGGCTACCTGGGCCTGAACTCGGCCCCCGACGACCGCCCGGAGAAGACGGCCAGCGCCTCGGCCACGGGGCCCGCCGCGTCCGCGAAGGGCTCCACCGCGGCGTCGCCGTCCGCGTCGGCCCCGGCGTCCCCTTCGGCCTCGCAGCCCGCGTCCCCGTCGGCGACGCCCACCCCCACCGCCTCGCCGGCACCCACCGAGGACAAGACGCCCGATCCGGCCGACGCTCTGCCCAAGGGCTGGAAGATGTACAAGGACAAGAAGTGGGGCTTCTCCGTCGGCCTGCCCAAGGGCTGGGACGTCTGGGACCGCCGGGGACGGCAGGTCCTGTTCAAGGGGCCGGGCGGGGCTCCCAACGCGTACCTCATGATCGAGACGGCGAAGAAGGCGGGCGGGGACCCCTACAAGGACTGGAAGAAGCAGGAGCCCTCCCTCAAGAACAACTTCGGCGGCTACCACAAGCTCGGCATCAAGAAGGTCGACTACCAGAAGGCCGCGGCCGACTGGGACTTCACGTGGAACACCAACACGGGCCCGACCCGGGTCCGCAACCGTGGCTTCGTCACCGAGAACGGGAAGGCGTACGCCATCTACTGGCACACGCTGAAGGACCACTGGGAGGACGACTACCACTTCTTCGAGGGCTTCTGCGCCACCTTCAAGCCCGCGAAGTAGGCTGCGCCGCGTGAGCAGGGAGGTCGGCGGTCGCTACCGCCTCATCGAGCCGCTGGGCGAGGGCGGCATGGGCGTGGTCTGGCGCGCCCACGACCGGCTGCTCGACCGCACGGTCGCGGTCAAGGAGGTGCGCTACACCGGCGTCGGCGACGACAAGCGGGCCGACCTCAACCGGCGCACCATCCGCGAGGCGCGGGCGGCCGGCCGCCTGGACCACCCGTCGGTGGTGGTGATCCACGACGTCGTCGAAGAGGACGGGCGGCCGTGGATCGTCATGCAGCTCGTCCCGTCGCGGTCGCTGGCGCAGGTGCTGGCCGAGCAGGGGCCGCTGCCGGTCGAGCGGGTGGCGCTCATCGGCGAGCGGGTGCTCGGCGCGCTGCGCGCCGCCCACGCCACCGGCGTCCTGCACCGCGACGTCAAGCCCGAGAACGTGCTGCTCGCGCACGACGGCCGGGTCGTGCTGACCGACTTCGGCATCGCCACCCTGGACGCCGAGCCGGGGCTGACCGCCACGGGCGGGCTCGTGGGCACGCCCGCGTACATGCCGCCCGAGCGGCTCAACGGCGAACCGGCGCGGCCGGAGTCCGACCTGTGGTCGCTGGGCGCGACGCTGTACGCGGCCGTGGAGGGCGCGCCGGCGTACCGGCGCGACTCGTGGGCGGCCACGGTGGCGGCCGTCCTGCGCGACGACCCGGCGCCGCCGGTCCGCGCGGGCGCCCTCACTCCGGTGATCATGGGGCTGATGCGCCGCCACCCGGCGGCCCGGATGCCGGCGGGCGAGGCGGCGCACCTGCTGGGGGCGATCGCCTCCGCCCCCGCCCCTTCCGGCCGCACGGTCCCCGTCTCCGCCTCCCGGGTCCGGCCGCCCGCGCGGCGGCGGCTCATGGTGCCCGCCGCGATCGTCCTGGCCGCCGTGCTCGCCGCGGGCGGCACGCTGCTGGCGGTCCGCGCGAACGGCCTGCTGGGAGGTGACGGCGGTTCGTCCGCGCTGACGGGCCCGACGGGCCGGGCCACCCCCACCCCCACCGCCACCGCCACCGCCACGGGGAAGGCCACCGGGCCGGCCCGCCGTCCCACCGCGACGCCCGAGCCGAGCGCGACCGCCACCCAAGGTGAGAACGGCGTGGCCGTGCCGGCGGGCTGGCGCGCGTACCGGAACGCGGAGGGGGGCTTCTCGATGGCCGTCCCGCGGGGCTGGACGGTCGTCAAGAGCTCCACCCGCGACAGCGTGACCGTGCGCGGCCCCGGCGTCCCGGGGGCGTTCATCGTCGAGTGGACCGTGCCCGAGGGCGCCTGGCCCGGGCCCGTGCGGCACTGGCAGGGGCTGGAGAAGGAGATCCTCGGCCGGGGCGAGTTCCCCGGCTACCGCCGCATCGCCATCGAGCCGACCACGTTCCTGGGGCGGCCGGCGGCCGACTGGGAGTACACGTGGCGGCGCGACGGCGCGATCGTGCACGTCCTCAACCGCGGGTTCCGCACGGCGGACGGGCGGCCGTACGCGCTGTACTGGGAGGCCCCCGACTCCAGGTGGAGCCGCGACCGCCGCTACTTCGACACCTTCACCGGCACCTTCGCCGCCCTCTGACGGCCGGTCTTTAATCCGGCGAGGTGCGTGCTTGGGAGGGACTTTATCGGGTAGACGGCCCGCATGTCCGATTCAGCGGTAATGGTCGGTGGACGATACCGGCTGCTCAGGACCATAGGCCAGGGCGGCATGGGCACGGTCTGGCATGCCCACGACGAGGTGCTCGGCCGTGACGTGGCCGTCAAGGAGATCCATCCGCCCCCTGACCTCAACGGTCCGGAGCGCGACGTGTTCAGCGTGCGGACCTTCCGCGAGGCGCGCGCCGCGGGGCGGGTCGCGCACCCCGGCGTGGCGGCCGTCTACGACGTGCTGGAGGAGGGCGGCCACCCGTGGATCGTCATGCAGCTCGTCCGGTCGCGGACGCTGGGCGAGCTGGTGCGCGAGGAGGGCCCGCTGCCCCCGGGCCGGGTGGCGGAGATCGGCCTGCAGCTGCTGGAGGCGCTGCGCGCCGCGCACGCGGCGGGCGTCCTGCACCGCGACGTCAAGCCGGACAACGTGCTGCTCGCCGAGGACGGCCGGGCGGTGCTGACCGACTTCGGCATCGCCACCACGGAGGACGAGGCGCCCGTCACCAGGACCGGCATCCTCGTCGGCACGCCCGCCTTCATGGCGCCGGAGCGGGCCGCGGGCGGCCAGGCCATGCCGGAGTCGGACCTGTGGTCGCTCGGCGTGACCCTGTACGTGGCCGTGGAGGGCCACTCCCCCTTCCAGCGGGCGCACGCGCTGGCCACGCTGGGGGCGGTGCTGCACTCCGAGCCGCCACCGCTGGCCCGCGCGGGCGCGCTCGGGCCGGTGCTGCTCGGGCTGCTGCGCAAGGACCCGGCGCAGCGGATGAGCCTGGACGAGGCGCGGTGGCGGCTGCACGCGGTCGTCGCGGGCAACGCGCCGGAGCCGACGGCCCCGGTCGCCGTCCCGGCGGGCGGCCTGACCGCCCCTGGCGCCGTCGCCGCCCAGGACGCGCCGCGCGAGCAGGCCATGGGCGCCGCACCCGGCGCACTCTCCGCATTCGCCGATCCCACCGATCCTCCGCCGGCCGAGGCGGGTCGCCCCGCGCCCGTCCCGGCGGCCGTCCGCAGGCGCAGGCCGCCGCTGGCGGCGCTCGTCGCGGGGGCCGCGGCCGTCGCCGTCCTCACGGGCGGCGCCGCCTGGTGGACGAACCAGCCGACCGGCCGCGCCCGCACGCCGGCGACGGTTCCCGCCGTGGTCTCCTCCGCGGTGCCGTCGGCGCCCGCCACGAAGCCCGGCACGGAGCCCGCCACCGAGCACAGGACGAGCACGCCGGCCACCCCCTCCGGCAGGCGGCCCGTACGGCAGGGCACCGCGCCCACCGGCGGCCCCTCCCGCGAGCCCACGTCGAGACCCACGCGCGAGCCCACGGCCGAGCCCACCGCCAAGGCGACGAAGCCCACCAGGAAGCCCACGCGGACCCCCACCAGGAAGCCCACGGCGAAGCCCTCCGTCAAGGCGACGAAGAAGCCGACGCCCGGCACGTCGAAGAAGGCCGACGAGCAGGCGTCGCGTGAGCCCGGCCAGGTGGACCCGGCCGGCACGGGCCGTACGCTCAAGAAGCCCAAGAAGGCCAAGGGCTCCAAGCACGCCTGACGGCGGAGGGCCGAGGCCCGGTCAGGAGCAGGCCCCGCCACGAACGCTGCGCCACGGAGGACCTGGCGCAGTCAGGAGCAGGCCCGGCCACGAAAGGTCTGGCGCGGTCAGGCGCAGGCCCGGCCACCGAGAGCGCGGCCCGGTCAGGACTCGGCGCGGACGATGTCGAGGGCCTTCTGCAGGTCCTCGGGGTAGTCGGTCTGGAACGAGATCCACTCGCCGCTCGACGGGTGCTCGAACCCGAGCGACACCGCGTGCAGCCACTGCCGCCCGACGCCGAGGCGCGCGGCCAGCGTGGGGTCGGCGCCGTACAGCAGATCGCCCACGCAGGGATGGCGCAGCGCCGACATGTGCACCCGGATCTGGTGGGTGCGGCCCGTCTCCAGCTTGATGTCCAGCAGCGACGCCGCCCGGAACGCCTCGATCGTGTCGTAGTGCGTGACCGACGGCTTGCCGCCCGCCACGACCGCGAACCGGCCGTCGCCCGACGGGTGCCGGTCGATGGGGGCGTCCACCGTGCCCCGGAACGGGTCGGGGTGGCCCTGCACCAGCGCGTGGTAGCGCTTGTCGACCGTGCGCTCCTTGAAGGCGCGCTTGAGGTGGGAGTAGGCGTGCTCGCTCTTGGCGACGACCATGGCGCCGGTGGTGTTGGCGTCGAGCCGGTGCACGATGCCCTGGCGCTCGGCGGCGCCACTGGTGGCGATCGTGTGACCGGAGCCGAGCAGCCCGCCGATCACGGTGGGGCCGGTCCAGCCGACCGTGGGGTGCGCGGCGACGCCGATCGGCTTGTTCACCACGACGATGTCGTCGTCCTCGTACACCACCCGCATGCCGGGCACCGGCTCGGCGACGGGCATGGGCGTGGCGACCGGGGGCGGCAGCGTGACCTCCAGCCAGGCGCCCGCGTGGACGCGGTCGGACTTGGCCGGCTCGCGGCCGTCGACCGTCACCTCGCCGGCGCCGATCAGCTCGGCCGCCCGGGTGCGGGAGAAGCCGAACAGCCGGGACAGGGCGGCGTCCAGGCGCTCGCCCTCCAGCCCGTCGGGCACGGGCAGGCTGCGGTGCTCGCTCACTTGCCCTCCCTCGTCCCGTCGATCTGGTAGCCGCGCCAGGCCAGGAACACGGCCAGGACCCCGCCGCAGACGATCGACGAGTCGGCCACGTTGAACACCGGGAAGTAGTCGATCACCGGGAAGTGCCCGGGCAGGACCTCGATGAAGTCGACCACGTGCCCCTGGAACTGCGTGCTCCTGCCGAACCCCGACGGGTAGCGCAGCAGCCGGTCGGTCAGGTTGCCGAGCGCCCCGCCGAGCAGCAGCCCCAGCGTGATCGCCCACGGCAGGCTGCGCAGCTTGCGGGCCGTGCGGATGATCGCGACCACGACGCCGACGGCGATGAAGGTGAAGACTATCGTCATTCCGGTGCCGATGCTGAACGCGGCACCGGAATTGAAGATCACCCGGAGCTGCAGCACGTCCGGGACGACGACCAGGGGCGCCTTGCCCTCCAGCGTCCGCAGCACGACCGTCTTGCTGACGAGGTCGGCCACGTAGACGACGACGGCCAGCGCCACCAGGATGACGACGAGGCGGGCGCGCCGCGTCGCTACCGGCGCTCCTCCTTCTGCTTGCAGGCCACGCACAGCGTCGCCCTCGGGAACGCCTGCAGGCGCTCCTTGCCGATCGGCTTGTGGCACGATTCGCACACTCCATAGGTCCCTGCGTCGATCCGGGCGATCGCACGTTCGTTCTGCGCGACCAGGTCGCGCGCATTCAGGGTAAGGGCGATCTCGCGTTCCCGCTCGTACGTCTTGGCGCCGGCGTCCGCCTGGTCGTCACCGGCGCCCTGGGTCACATCACCCGAGGCGATCTCGGACTCATGACGGCGGATGTCCGCGTTGAGCTCGTCGATCTCGCGCTGCAGCGTGCCGCGTACCTCGGCCAGCTCCTCGTCCGACCACATCGAGGGAGTGGTGGTCTGCGTGACTGCCGCCATGAGTGCCTCCATGCTGATCAAGGCCATGAGTGGTGCGGGCAGCTTAGGTGCCCTATAACGGAACGGCAAACGACCCGCCGCCCCGTTTACCTCTCCCGTACTATCCCGCCGCGCGCCTTCAACTCCTCCGGCGGGCAGTCCATTCCCGCAACTTTGTCGCCGTTTACGAGTTCCGTACCGGAGCCAGGGGCCTCACCAGGGAAACCGGGAAGACCCGGGTCCCGCTCTGCGTTATGGTGTGAATCTGCAAGGCGTCGATGGGGCCCTCGAATGTGAGGGATATCACCCCGGAGCCGCCGGAAGAACGGCTCCCCCGGAGCTCATTAGACCCGGCAGCAGACCAATGAAGTGGGCCCCGCACTCTCGGGGTCAAGAAGGGTGGTACCGCGGAGCCGCACGGCTTCGTCCCTTCACGCAGCCCTGTTGGACAGTGACCGCGTGGAGGCGCGCCCCAGATGTCTTCCCCTAGTTTCCGCTCTCTTCCCGCGCAGGTCGACCTGCCCGCGCTCGAGCGTGAGGTCCTCGACCGGTGGCGGGACGGGAAGGTCTTCGAGCGCTCCGTCGAGCAGAACGACGGCAACCCCGCCTGGGTCTTCTACGAGGGCCCGCCCACGGCCAACGGCCTGCCCGGCGTCCACCACGTCGAGGCCCGCGTCTTCAAGGACCTGTTCCCCCGCTACAAGTCGATGCAGGGGTTCAGCGTGCCGCGCAAGGCCGGCTGGGACTGCCACGGCCTGCCGGTCGAGGTCGGCATCGAGAAGGAGCTCGGCCTCACCGGCAAGAAGGACATCGAGGCGTACGGCATCGCCGAGTTCAACGCCAAGTGCCGCGAGTCGGTGCTGCGCCACGTCGACGCCTTCGAGCAGATGACCGAGCGCATGGGCTACTGGATCGACCTGTCCACCGCCTACCGGACGATGGACCCGTCGTACATCGAGTCGGTCTGGTGGTCGCTCAAGGTCGTCTTCGACAAGGGCCTGCTGTTCCGCGACTTCCGCATCACGCCGTACTGCCCGCGCTGCGGCACCGGCCTGTCCGACCACGAGCTGGGCCAGCCGGGCGGCTACGAGACCGTCTCCAGCCCGTCGGTGTACGTCCGCATGCCCGCCACCTCCGGGCGGCTGGCCGAGCTGGGCGCCTCGCTGCTCATCTGGACCACCACGCCGTGGACGCTCGTGTCCAACACCGCGGTCGCCGTCCACCCCGACGTGACCTACGTCGCCGCCCGCACCGCCGACGGCGAGGTGCTGGTGGTGGCCGAGCCGCTGCTGTCGGTGCTGGGCGACGGCGCCACCGAAGTGGCCCGTTTCACCGGCCGCGAGCTGGAGCACACCTCCTACTCCCGGCCGTTCGACCTGGTCGACATCCCGGGTGCCCACTACGTGGTGCTCGGCGACTACGTGACGGTCGAGGACGGCACCGGCCTGGTCCACCAGGCGCCGGCGTTCGGCGCCGACGACATGGCGGTGATCAAGCGGTACGACATGCCGGTGGTCAACCCGATCGGGCCCGACGGCCGCTTCCTCGACGACGTGCCCATGGTCGGCGGGCGGTTCTTCAAGGACGCCGACGAGGAGCTGACCGAGGACCTGCGGGCCCGCGGCCTGCTGTTCCGCGGCGGCCACTTCGAGCACAGCTACCCGCACTGCTGGCGCTGCCACACCCCGCTGCTCTACTACGCGCTCCCGTCCTGGTATATCCGCACCACCGCGGTCAAGGACGCGATGCTGGCCGAGAACGCGAAGACCAACTGGTTCCCCGAGACCATCAAGTGGGGCCGGTTCGGCGAGTGGCTGCGCAACAACGTCGACTGGTCGCTGTCGCGCTCCCGCTACTGGGGCACGCCGCTGCCGCTGTGGGTGTGCGGCGAGGACGAGTCGCACGTCACCTGCGTCGGGTCGATGGAGGAGCTCGGCACGCTCGCCGGGCGCGACGTCTCCGCGCTCGACCCGCACCGCCCGTACGTGGACGACGTCACCTTCCCCTGCCCCGAGTGCGGGGCGGAGGCGCGCCGGGTGCCGGACGTGATCGACGCCTGGTACGACTCGGGCTCGATGCCGTTCGCCCAGTGGGGCGCGCGGGGCAAGCCGGAGGGCGTCTACCCGGCGCAGTTCATCTGCGAGGCCACCGACCAGACGCGCGGCTGGTTCTACTCGCTCATGGCCGTCGGCACGCTGGTGTTCGGGCAGTCGTCGTACGAGAACGTGCTGTGCCTGGGCCTCATCCTGGCCGAGGACGGCCGCAAGATGAGCAAGCACCTCGGCAACGTGCTGGAGCCGATCCCGCTGATGGACCAGCACGGCGCCGACGCGCTGCGCTGGTTCATGGCCTGCTCCGGCTCGCCGTGGGCGGCCCGCCGCGTCGGCCACAACGCGCTGGAGGAGATCGTCCGGAAGGTCCTGCTGACCTACTGGAACACCGCCTCCTTCTTCACCCTGTACGCCAACGCCGAGTCGTGGTCGCCCGCGATGCTGGCCGCCGCGCCGCCGGCGTCCGAGCGGCCGCTGCTCGACCGGTGGGCACTGGCCGAGCTGCACCGCACGGTCGCCGAGGTGACGGCCTCGCTCGACGAGTACGACACGCAGCGGGCGGGCCGCCGCCTGGCCGACTTCCTCGACGACCTGTCCAACTGGTACGTGCGCCGCTCGCGCCGCCGCTTCTGGCAGGGCTCGCGGGAGGCGTTCGCGACGCTGTACGAGTGCCTGGAGACGGTCACCCGGCTGATGGCGCCGATCGCGCCGTTCGTCACCGACTACCTGTGGGACGTGCTGCGCGGCGAGGACGCCCCCGCCTCGGTGCACCTGGCCTCGTGGCCGGGCACCCGCGAGGAGCTGCTGGACCCGGCGCTGTCGGAGCAGATGGCGCTGGTGCGCCGCCTGGTGGAGCTGGGCCGCTCGGCCCGCGCCTCCTCGGGCGTCAAGACCCGGCAGCCGCTGCGGCGGGCCCTGGTCGGCGCGCACGGCTGGCCGGCGCTCCCGGCCGAGCTGCGCGACCTCATCGCCGACGAGCTGAACGTCCAGGCCCTGGAGGACATGTCCGGCTTCAGCGCCGACCTCGTGTCGTACACGGTGAAGCCGAACTTCCGGGCGCTCGGCAAGCGGTTCGGCTCGCAGACCAAGGTGGTGGCGGCGGCGGTCGGCGCGGCCGACGCCGCGTCGGTGGCCCGCACGCTGCGCGGCGGCGGCACCGTCACGCTGGAGGCGGGCGAGCTGGGCGAGGTCGCGCTCGGCCCCGACGAGGTGATCGTCACCGAGCAGCCGCGCTCCGGCTGGGCCGTGGAGACGGGCGCGATCGACACCGGCACCGGTGAGACGGTCGCCCTCGACCTGGAGCTCACGGACGAGCTGCGCCGGGCCGGGCTGCTGCGCGAGGTGATCCGCCTGGTGCAGGAGGCCCGCAAGGCGTCGGGCCTGTCGATCACGGACCGGATCGCGCTGTGGTGGACGTCGTCCAACGCCGACCTGGCGACCGCCCTGACGTCGGGCGGGTCGCTGGTGGCCGAAGAGGTGCTGGCCACGTCCGTCACGGAGGGGGCGCAGGACGGCCTGCCGGTCCACGAGGACGCGGACCTGGGCCTGACCTTCCAACTGCGGCGCGTCTGACCGAGCCTTCGGGACGGCGGGGCACCCCTTCGGGGTGTCCCGCCGTTTGCGTCTCAGGGGTGTCCCGCCGTTCGCGTCTCGGGGGTGTGCCAGCTACGAGGAGTGCCCCGGCTCGCGCGACGCGGGCCGGGGTGCCGGGACCGTCAGTCGTCGGTGTCGTCGTCCTCGCGGCAGACCGAGCAGCTCGTCAGCTCGGCCTCCTCGGCCTCGGCGAGGGTCATGGTGAGGACGCCCGAGCCGCCCATGGCACGGACGAGGGGGCAGGCGGTGGCGTGGTAGCGGCTCGTCCCCTCGATCACCTTGACCGGGGCGGAACCGTTCGCGGCCCCGCCGGAGGCCGCCTTGGTGCCCTTGGACGACTCCTCGGAGCCGGACCCGCCCTTGGCGCCGGTGGACGCCTCCTTCGGCCCGCCGGAGGTCTTCTCGGTGCTCGAGACCTTGGCGCCGGTCGCCGCGCTCCCGGCTGCGGAGTCCTTCGCGCCCGAGCTGGGCTCCGCCGCGTCCGAGGCGGAGTTCTCGCCGTCGGCCGTCGAGCCCTTGGCGGCGGGCGACGAGCTCTTGGCGGCGGACGACGGGCCCTTGGCGGCGGACGTGGACGTCTTGGGGGCTGATGGCCCACCGGGGCCGCCCGAGGCGCCGGTCGCCGTCTCGCCGGCCGTGCCCGCCGCCTTGCCCGCTGTCTTGCCCGCCGCGCCCGTGCCCTTGGAGGGCGGCTCGCTTCCGGAGGCGTCACCCGCGGCACCCTGACCGCTCTTCGCACCCGAGGAACCGGCCCCCGGCACCGGGGTCTTCGCACCCGAGGAGGGAGGACCCGAGACCGGGGTCTTGGCGTCCGAAGACGCCCCACCCGAGGCCGGGGCCTTGGCGCCCGAGGAGGCAGCTCCCGAGACGGGAGTCTTGGCGCCCGAGGACGCTCCACCCGAGGCCGGAGTCTTCTCGCCCGAGGACGCGCTCCTCGTCGCGGGGGCCTTCGCACCCGAGGACGCGTCGCCCGGGAGCGGGCCCTTCGGCTTCGCGGAGGACTCGGAGGCCGACGCGGGCCGGACCGGGACGTCCCGTGCCCCCGGCTTGCGGGCGGGCGGCTCGATCGGCTCACCGGTGGCGGACACGGCGCGCTGCGGCCGCGTCTCCGGCCCCTGCTCGTCGTCGGCCGCCGAAGGCCGCTCCAGCGCCCGGTCCTTGGCCTCAGCGCCCGTGGCGGGCCTGGCGACCCCCTCGGAGCGGACCGGGAAGATCTGGGTCGCCTCGCCCGGCCGGGAGCCCGCCGGGGCGGACGGGCCGGCGGACGCCTTGGGGCCACGCGCGGGCGGCGGGGTGAACGCCACCGAAGGAGAGGTCTGCTGGTCGTCGTCCTCGTCGTCACCGGAGCCCGCTCCGGAAGCGGCGGCCGAAGGTCGCGCGGCCGGCCTGCCCGCGCCCGGCCTGGCCTCGACCGAGCCGCCCGCGCCGGGCCCGCTCTTGCCAGGCGCGCCCTTGCCGGACGAGCCCTTTCCGGGCGTGCTCTCAGCGGCCGTGTCCTTGCCGGGCGCGTCGTTGCCGGATGTGTCCTTGCCGGACGTGTCCCCAGGGGTGTCCTCACCTGGGGCGTCCTTGGCGGAGGCGCCCGAGGCGCCGCCGGAAGTCTTCTTGGGTGCGTCCTTGCCGGTCGTGCCCGTGCCCTCGGACGCCGGACGGGCGAACCACGCGTACGGCTCGGCGGCCTCACCCTTGGCGGCCTCACCGGAAGCGCGGCCGGGGCCGGAGGACGGCGAGGCGGAGGAGGAAGAGGAGGAGGGGCGCTCCGCGCCGGGCTTGGCCGGGGCGGACGAGCCCGCGCCACCGGAGCGGGAGGCGGCGGAACCGGAAACGGCGGAGGCGGCGGCAGAACCAGAGGCGGTCGTGCCGGGCTTCGAGCCGGGCCTGGGACCGGAGCCCGAGGCGGGCTCGGAGGGCCGTGCGGAGCCGGGCTTGGCGGCGGGATCCGTGCCGGGGGTGGAAGCCTTCGCGGCAGGCGCGGCGGGCTTCGGCGCGGCGGGCGGACGGCCCGTGCCGGTGGGGGCCGGCGGGCGCAGGATCCGCGTGGAGGCGGAGGAGTCGTCGGGCTCCTCGGAGCCGGCCGGCTCGGCGCGGCTGCCCGTGGAGACCGTGGAGACCTTGGAGACCTTGGAGCCGGCGGCGGCCGGACCGGACGACGCCGGGGGGGCGGACGACGTCGTGGATCCGGTGGAGGCCGGTTCGGGGTCGGCGGCGGGAGGCAGCTGCCGTCCGCCGAGGGCGGCGTCGGGCAGGCACGTCGTGCAGGGCGTGAAGCCCTCCTCGCGCGCCTCCTCGTAGGTGAGCTCTTCGTGATCCCGGCCGACCAGCTGGCGGCACCCCGCGACGTGGTAACGCTTGCGCCCCGGGATCACCAGGACGAGCGCGTCGGGGGAGATCCCCGTCGCCGGCGTGCGGCGCGGGGCGGACGCGGGGACGGTCGCCGTCTGCTGCACCCGCGGACGCGGGGACGGCGACGCTCCCGTCGGGCCGGTCTGCGGCACGACCGTCGGGCCGGTCTGGCCGTACGGCATGCCGGGCGGCACGTGCCCCACCGGGGGGACGGCCGGCTCGGCGGCCCGCCCACCACTGGGGAACAGCTCGTGACGCCGCAGGAAGGCCCCGATCACCAGGAACAGCGCGGACAGCACGCTGACCACGATGGACCACATGATGAGGTACACCTTGGCCGCGACGAAGCCCGCGATCAGCAGCACGACCGCCGCGAGCACCAAACCAGCGCTGATGAGGATCACAGAGGGCTCTTTCGAAGTGACGGGCCTGGTGGTCGACCCGTTACTTTACCGGCGGTCGTTGTGAGGACCGTCACCGCCGGGGAAAGCGCCCTGCGGGCCGTCGCCGCCGAACGGGCTCGGGCCGCCGGGGAGCGGCTGCTGAGCGCCCTGGGGAACGGCGTGGGACATGGCCGGAGCGGCGGCCGCCGGGCCACCCGACATCACCGGGAAGGCACCGCTGCCCTCGGCGGAGACGTTGAGCTCGGCGAGCTGGTTCTCCAGGTACAGCTTGAGACGGCTGCGGTACTCACGCTCGAAGCTGCGCAGCTCCTCGACCTTGCGCTCCAGCTCGTCGCGGGTCTGGACGAGGGAGCCCATGGCCTGGCGGTGGCGCTCCTGCGCGTCGCGCTCCAGCGTCTCGGCGCGGGCGCGGGCGTCGCCGATGACCTGCTCGGCCTGGCGGCGGGCCTTGGTGAGGATCTCGTCGGCCTCGCGGCGGGCGCGGGTGACGGTCTCGTCGGCCTCGCGCCGGGCGTCGGCGATCGCCTGGTCGGCGGTCTGCTGGGCCAGGGCGAGCACGCGGGCCGCGGTGTCCATGTTGTCCTCGGCGGGAGGCATGTTCATGGCCACGGGGACCGGCTGGGGCTGGGGCTGCGGCTCCGGGGCCCGCATGGGCTCGGGCTGCGGGGGCGCCATCATCTCGGGCTTGGGCTGCTCCTGCACCGGCGCGGAGGCCATGGGCATGCTCATGCCGCCCGGCACCTTCCCGCGCAGGCACTCGCCCAGCTTGGCGCGCAGCTCCTCGTTCTCTTGGATCAGGCGGTCGAGCTCGGCCTCGACTTCGTCGAGAAAGGCGTCGACCTCTTCCTCGTCGTAGCCCGGTCGCAACCGGGTCGTACTGAACTGCTTGTTCCGCACGTCAGCGGGCGTCAGCGGCATCTTTTGGTCTCCTTGGCGCGCTTGGAGTCTGTCCGGAGGGACGGGGATCCCGAATCACTTCAGCGCGGACACGAGTTGGATCTCGACCGGTGCCCCGCGGTCTTCCTCACCGGCCCATCCATCCCACGATCTGGATCAGGAGCAGGACCACGATGAAGAGGACTGTGAAGCTCAGGTCAAAGGCCACCGTACCCAACCGGAGCGGAGGAATGAAACGGCGGAGGAACTTGAGGGGTGGGTCTGTTGCGGTGTATGTGGCTTCGGCCAGCACCAGCACGACCCCGGTGGGCCGCCACTGCCGGGCGAACGCCTGGACCGTCTCAAAGATCATCCTGCCGATGAGCAGCACCAGGTAGAGCGACAGGACGACGACCAAGATCTGACTTACGATCGCCACGGGCTGGCCGCGCCTCCCCTTCTGGTGTGCCCTGCGGGCCTCGGCGAGACCCGGTCGGGTGCGATAGGCATACAGAGACTCTAACTCTGGTTGAAGAACCCGCGTTCCGCGATTCGAGCCTTGTCCTCGGCGGTCACCTCGACATTGGCAGGGGACAACAGGAACACCTTGTTGGTAACACGTTCGATGTTGCCGTGTAGGCCAAAGACCAGACCTGCCGCGAAATCGACCAGGCGCTTGGCGTCGCTGTCAACCATCTCGGTCAGATTCATGATGACGGGGGTGCCGTCGCGGAAGTGCTCCCCGATCGTCCGCGCCTCGTTGTAGGTGCGGGGGTGGAGCGTGGTGATGCGGGCCAGATCGGTCGTACGGCGCTCCAGGACGGTCGTGGCGGGCCGGGGCGCGGGGACGCCCGGGTCGGTCTCCTCGTCGCGGTCCTGGACCGCCACGGGCCGCTCCTCGCCGGTGCGCGGGGCCTCGTCCTCGTAGGCGTACTCGTCCGGGTAGGTGTCGTACCTCTCGTAACGGTCGTCCTCCACGAGACCGAGGTAGACCGCCATCTTGCGCATCGCGCCGGCCATCGCTACGTCGTCCTCCTGCTCATGGTCGCACTCGCTCGGGCCTGTCGCAGCGCCCGAGGCGGTAGCCGTACCCCCTTGAAGCTCACCGCTGATCGACCTCTACTGGATGCGCGGGCCTGAAGCCCACTTGAGGGGACATTACCTGACGAAGGGCTTGCGACGGCCGAGCAACGCCGTACCGATCCGCACGTGTGTCGCGCCGTGCGCGACGGCCTCCGCCAGATCGTCGCTCATCCCCGCCGATATCATGGTGGCGCGCGGGTGGCTCTCCTGCACGACCTGCGCCACCTCGCGCAGCCGGGCGAACGCCTTGCCCGGGTCCTCGCCCAGCGGCGCCACGGCCATGACGCCGCCGAGCCAGACGTGGCCGAGCGCGGCGATCTGGTCGGCCAGCGCCGGCACGTCGGCCGGCAGGGCGCCGCCCCGGGCCGGGTCGTCGTCCAGCGACACCTGGACGAGGCAGCCGACCTCCCGGCCCAGCCGCCCCGCCTCCTTGCTGAGGGCGGCGGCCAGGCGCAGGCGGTCGACGGAGTGGACGACGTCGGCGTAGCCGGCGACGGAGCGCGCCTTGTTGGTCTGCAACTGGCCGACGAAGTGCCAGGTCAGGGGCAGCGCGGCCAGCTCGTGGGCCTTGGGCGCGGCTTCCTGGTCGCGGTTCTCGCCGACGTCGCGCACGCCCAGCTCGGCCAGGATCCGCACGTCCTCGACGGGGCGGGTCTTGGTGACGGCGATGAGGGTGACCTCGCCGCGGTCGCGCCCGGCCGCCCGGCACGCGTCCGCGATCCGCCGCTCCACGTCGGCCAGCCCGGCCGCGATCTCGTCCCGCCTCATCGCGCCTGTCCCTTTCCCTCAGGACTTCGGGACTGCCCTGTTCGTCCCGTCTCAGTCACGGGGCCGTCCGCGGCTTCCCGCCGGCCCCCATCATGCCCGGTGCCCGTCCGTCCCCGCCGACCGGGCCGATCATCGCGACCGTCCCGTACGGCCCGGGGCGCCCCCGCACACAGCGGCGCCGCTCCGCCGTCCCCTTGATGGGGAGCGGAGCGGCGAGGGCGCGACGGTCACTTGAGGAAGTCGGGGACGTCGAGCTCCTCCTCCTGCTCCTCGAAGACGACCGGGCGGCGCTTGACCGGCTCCGACATGCGGGAGGTGATCGGGGTGGGCGGGTTGGCCGGCTCGGGCGTGGGCCGCGGGATCGAGACGGGGCTCGGCGGCTCCTCGGCCACGGCGACCGGCTCGGGGTCGGGCGCGGGCTCGGGGACGCTCTCCACCGGCCGCATCGGCTCGGCCCGCAGCTCCGGCCGCGGCTCGGGCCGCAGCTCGGGACGGGGCTCGGGCCGGAAGTCGGGCCTCGGCTCCGGCCGGAAGTCCGGCCTCGGCTCGGGACGGACCTCGGCGCGCGGCTCCGGCCGGGGCGCGGGCTCGGCCTTCACGGTCGGCGGGGCCACGCTGGGCCGTACCGGCGAGGAGACCGGCGGCGCGGCCTGGGCGGCGGGGCGGCTCTGCGGGCGCGGCAGCTTCTCCACCGGCGGCGGCACGTCGTCGAAGCCGGCGGCGATGACGGTGACGCGCACCTCGTCGCCCAGGGCGTCGTCGATGACCGTGCCGAAGATGATGTTGGCGTCGGGCGCCGCGGCCATCGACACGAGCTGCGCCGCCTCGTTGATCTCGAACAGGCCCAGGTCGGACCCGCCCGCGATCGACAGCAGCACGCCGTGGGCGCCGTCGATGCTCGCCTCCAGCAGCGGGCTGGAGACCGCCATCTCGGCCGCCGCGACCGAACGGTCGTCGCCGCGCGCGTGGCCGATGCCCATGAGCGCCGAGCCGGCGCCGGACATGACCGACTTGACGTCGGCGAAGTCGAGGTTGATCAGACCGGGCGTGGTGATCAGGTCGGTGATGCCCTGGACACCGGACAGCAGCACCTGGTCGGCCGCCTTGAACGCGTCGAGCACGCTCACCTGCCGGTCGGAGATCGACAGCAGCCGGTCGTTGGGGATCACGATGAGGGTGTCGACCTCGTCGCGCAGCGTCTCGATGCCGGCCTCGGCCTGCATGGCGCGGCGCCGGCCCTCGAAGCTGAACGGCCGGGTCACGACGCCGATGGTGAGGGCGCCGAGGGACCGGGCGATGTTGGCCACGACGGGCGCGCCGCCCGTGCCGGTGCCACCTCCCTCGCCGGCCGTCACGAAGACCATGTCGGCCCCCTTGAGGACCTCCTCGATCTCCTCACGATGGTCTTCCGCCGCCTTGCGCCCCACGTCGGGGTTGGCGCCGGCGCCCAGTCCGCGCGTGAGCTCGCGGCCCACGTCGAGTTTGACGTCGGCGTCACTCATCAGCAGCGCCTGGGCGTCGGTGTTTATCGCGATGAACTCGACGCCCTTGAGTCCCTCTTCGATCATCCGGTTGACGGCGTTGACTCCGCCGCCGCCGATGCCGACGACCTTGATGACCGCGAGGTAGTTCTGCGGTGCTGCCACGACGAGGGGCCTTTCCGCTCGTTTACTTGCCATTTCGGTGCGGATGTCTCCGCGTTCTCAGTTCGGGTAAGTCTCAACCTCAAGTTGAGATTCAGATTTATGTCAACCTGAGGATTGATACGGACAGTAGGAGTTACGCTCCGGGCGGGTCAACTAACCGCGCCGCAAGCGCGTCCGGCGTGTCGCGGGCTGTCCGTTTCGCTCTGTGATCTCGCCAGGTCGGGGCACCCCTCCGCCGTACGTCCCGCCTACAGGCTCTCACGCCCGGGCCGCCGGCGCGCACAGGCGCGGCGAACCTCTCGCGCCCCCGCTGATCGGACGGCGGAAACGCGTCCGCCCGGCGACCGGTAAGGATCATTACCAGATGCCTCGCGATAAGATCACTTGAGGGTGACGACGTCCGGCGAGCTGACGTCGTAGACGTCGGCCTTGCGCCCCAGCACCCGCGCGAGGATGCGCGCCTTCTCCGCGCCGCGCTCGGCGCCGCCCCAGAAGACCGTGCGGCCGTCGGTCAGCTCCAGCGACACGCCCTCGGCCGTGGTGGCGCTCACCTGGCGCACCTTGCCCGCCAGCGAGCCGGGCAGCGACTGGACGACCTTGAGCGCGGCCATCGTCGCCGGGTCGCCCGCGGCCGGCCGGTCCACCTTGAGCACCGGCAGCCACGCCGGGGCCAGGTCCCTGACCTCGATCACCACGCCGTGCGCGTCGACCAGCGCGGCCCGGCCGCCGACGGGCAGGGAGGCGACCGGACGGCGCTCGGTGACCCGGATGCGCAGCGTCCCCGGCCAGACCCGCTCGGCCTTGGCCGTGGCCAGCTGCGGCAGGGTCAGGACCCGGGCCTCGACCCCCTCCAGGTCGACCGTGGCCAGCGGGTGCTGGGAGGGCACCGCGGCCTTCTCCTTGACCCGGTCCTCGGGCACTGTGAGATTTCCCACGATCTCCACGGAGCGGACGCCGAGGACGGGCGAGAAGAACACCAGCCACGCCGCGACGCCGACCACGCCCACGGTCAGCAGCACCAGCAACGCCGTCCGCGCCCTCATCACTCCCCCGGCTGCACGATCATCCGACCCGATCACGGCACGAACCTACGCCGAGCCCCGCCCGCGCCGCCCGAGGCGCGCCCGCCGCCCGCGGTCCGCGCCGCCCGGTGTCCGACCGGGCCCCACCGGGCGAGGACTCCGCCGGGCGGCCCGCGGCGCGGCCGGAGGTGACCCGTGCGGGCGTCAGCGGTCCGAGAGCTCCGCCAGGATCCGGGGACCCAGCTCCGTCACGTCCCCGGCGCCCATGGTGAGCACGATGTCGCCCGGCCGCGCGCGCGACGCCGCGAGGCCCGGGACGGCGGCGCGGTCCGGCTCGTACGCGACCCGCTCGGCGGGCAGCGGCACGCGGCCCGCGACCATCGCCCCCGACACGCCCGGCTCGGGGTCCTCGCGCGCGCCGTAGACGTCGAGCACGATCACCTCGTCGGCCAGCCCGAGCGCCGCGCCGAAGTCGTCGGCGAAGAACCGGGTGCGCGAGTACAGGTGGGGCTGGAAGATCGCGACGACCCGCCCGTCGCCGGAGTAGGAGGCCACCACGTCGCGCGCCGCCCGAAGGTCGGCCGCCAGCTCGGTCGGGTGGTGGGCGTAGCTGTCGAACACGGCGACGCCGCCCGCCTCGCCCTTGGCCTCGAAGCGCCGCTTGGCCCCGCCGAAGGCCGCCAGCCCGTCCCTGATCTCCTCGAACGGCAGGCCCAGCTCGTCGGCCACGGCGATCACCGCGGTGGCGTTGAGCGCGTTGTGGGCCCCGGGCACGGCCAGCCTGACCTCGCCGCGTCCCTCGACGGTGAAGCGCGTGCCGAACCCGTCGGGCCGCACGTCCGTCACGCGCAGCTCGCCCGTCTCGCCATAGGTGCGCACCCGCAGGCCGCGCGCCCGGGCGGCCTGCGCCATCTCGGCCGCGCCGGGGTCGTCGGCGCAGGCGATGAGCAGCGAGCCGATCCGCTCGCCGAAACGGGCGAAGCTGTCGTGGACGGCGCGCGGGTCGCCGTAGTTGTCGAGGTGGTCGGCCTCGACGTTGGTGACCACGGCGATGTCGGGCGCCAGCATGAGGAACGAGCCGTCGCTCTCGTCGGCCTCGGCGACGAACACCTCGCCGGAGCCCTCGTCGGCGCCGAGCCCGGTGGTGACGAGCTGGCCACCGACGCAGTAGGACGGGTCGGCGCCGCACTTCTGCAGCGCCACGGTCAGCATCGAGGTGGTGGTGGTCTTGCCGTGGGTGCCGGCGACGGCCACGGCCGTGCGGCCGGCCATCACCGAGGCGAGCGCGGCGGCGCGCGGGATGATGCGCAGCCCCTGCTTGAGCGCCTCCCCCAGCTCGGGGTTGGAGTCGCGGATCGCGGTGGAGACGACGACGGTGTCGACGTCCTTGATGTGGGAGGCGGCGTGCCCGATGTGCACGGTGGCGCCGAGCCGGCGCAGCTCGCCGACCAGGTCGCTGCTGCGCGCGTCGCTGCCGGACACGCGCACGCCGCGCTTGAGCAGGATGCGGGCGATGCCCGACATCCCCGCGCCGCCGATGCCGATGAAGTGGACCCGGCCCAGGTCCTCGGCGGCGATGGGCTCGACCAGCTTGACCAGACTCATCCGGCTATCTCCAAGACTTTCCTCGCGAGCATGATATCGGCGTCCTTGCGGCCGAAGCGTGCGGCCGCCTCCGACATGACGGCGACCCGCTCGGGGTCGCGCAGGATCGGCAGCAGGTGGTGGACGATCCACTCGGCGGACAGGTCCGCGTCGTCGACCACGAGACCGCCGCCGCCCGCCACGATGCGCTCGGCGTTGACACGCTGCTCGCCGTTGCCGTGCGGCAGCGGCACGTACGCCGCGGGCAGCCCCACCGCGGTCAGCTCGGCGCAGGTCAGCGCCCCGCCGCGGCACAGGGCGAGGTCGGCGGCGGCGTAGGCGAGGTCCATGCGGTCGACGTAGGGCAGCAGGACGTACTGGGGGTCGCCGGGCGGCGGCTCGTGGTCGGGGACGTTGTTCGGCCCGAGCACGTGCAGCACCTGGATGCCGGCGGCGCGCAACGCGGGCGCGGCGGCCAGCGCCGCCTGGTTGAGCGACCTGGCGCCCCGGGAGCCGCCGAAGACGAGCAGCGTCGGCCGGTCGTTCTCCAGCCCGAACCAGGAGCGGGCCTTGTCGCCCGTGGACAGCCGGTCGAGGGTGGCGATCTCGCGGCGCAGCGGCGTGCCGATGTACGCGGCGCCGGCCAGGGCCGGCTCGGGGAAGCCGCTGAAGACGTGGTCGGCCAGCCGCGCGCCGAGCCGGTTGGCCAGGCCGGGGCGCGGGTTGGCCTCGTGGACCACGATCGGCAGGCCGCGCCGCTTGGCGGCCAGGTAGGCGGGCGTGGCGACGTACCCGCCGAAGCCCACGAGGATGTCGGCGGACACGCGGTCGAGCACGGCGGCGACGGCGTTGACGGCGCCCGCCAGCCGGCCGGGCACGGTGAGCAGCCGCGGGGTGAGGGCCCGGGGCAGCGGCACGGCCGGCACCAGCTCCAGGTCGTAGCCGCGGGCCGGGACGAGCTGCGTCTCCAGGCCGCGCTCGGTGCCCACGCACGTGATGCCGACGCCCGGGTCGAGGCGGCGCAGCGCGTCGGCAAGGGCGAGCGCCGGCTCGATGTGGCCGGCCGTCCCGCCACCGGCGAGGACCACCCTCATGTCCACTCCCTCACGTCGTGCCCAGCGTCCCGTCTCTCACGTCATGCCCCGCCGCGCGGCGCCTCAGCGCCGGGCCCCGCGCCCGGCCCTGGATCCGGCCCGGGATCCGGCCCGGGATCCGGCCCTGGCGGCGCGTCCGAGGCCCAGCCAGCTTAGGGCCCGGGCGGCCGGTCCGGGGCCACGGGCCGCGAGGGCCTCGCGGGCGCCGGGCTCGCGTTTGGCGAACGACAGCAGCATGCCGAGCGCGGCGAGTGTCGGCAGCAGGGCCGACCCGCCGTACGAGACCAGCGGCAGCGGGATGCCGGTGATGGGCAGCACGCCGAGGACGGCGCCCATGTTGACGATGGCCTGACCGGCGATCCAGGCCACGATCGCGGCGGCGGCCAGCCGGACGAACGCGTCGTTGACCCGGGTGGCGACCCGCAGCCCCGCGTACCCGAGCAGCCCGAACAGCGCCACGACGACCAGCGTGCCCATCAGGCCGAGCTCCTCGCCGAGGATGGCGAAGATGAAGTCGCTCTCGCCGTGGGGCAGCCAGCTCCACTTGGCCCGGCTGCTGCCGAGGCCGAGCCCGAACCAGCCGCCGGAGCCCATCGCGATCTGCCCCTGCACGGCCTGGTAGCCGGCGCCCTGCGCGTCGGCCCACGGGTCGAGGAACGCGCCGATGCGGGCCATCCGGTACGGCTCCACCTTGATCATGATGATCGCGGCGAGCACGGCCAGCGACAGGATGCCGGCGAACAGCTTGATCGGCGCCCCCACCACCCACAGCAGCGCCAGGAAGATCATGAACAGCACGAGCGTGGTGCCGAGGTCGCGGCCGAGCATGACCATGACGGCCAGGATGGCCGTGCCGGGCATGAGCGGGATCAGCATGTGCCGCCACTCGATGCGGCCGTGCCGGGCGCGCCGGGCCAGCAGGTCGGCCCCCCACAGCGCGAGCCCCAGCTTGGCCGGCTCGGACGGCTGGAGGGTCAGCGGGCCGACGTAGATCCATCGCTGCGCGCCCAGCTCGGAGGAGCCGATGAACAGCACCATGACCAGCGCGATGATCGACAACGCCATGAGCGGGTAGCCGGCCCACCGGAAGAACCGGTGCGGCAGCCGGGAGCAGCCCCACATGACCAGCACGCCGAGCGCGGCCGAGAACGACTGCTTGATGAACCAGGAGAACGGGTTGCCGGTCTTCTGCATCGCCTCGATGCTGGAGGCCGACAGCACCATCATCAGCCCCAGCGCGAGCAGCAGGGCGCTGCAGCCGAGGATCAGGTAGTAGGTGGTCAGCGGCTTGCCCAGCAGCTCCCGGAGCGCGGCGAGCTGATCGCGCGCCCAGCTCGACGGCCCCTCGACGGCGCTCTGGCGCGGCCGGTCCTCGGTGCTGGTGGCGCTCACGTGGCGGCCTTCAGCCCGTGTACGGCACGCGCGAAGGCCTCCCCCCGGGCCGGGTACCCCGCGAACATGTCGAGCGACGCCCCGGCCGGCGAGAGCAGCACGGTGTCACCCGGGCGGGCCAGACGGGCGGCTTCGGTGACGACTTCGTCCATCGCACCAGTGTCTTGGGAGGAGATGTCCACGACGGGGACATCCGGGGCGTGTCGCGCGAGTGCTTCGGCGATCACGCCGCGGTCGGCGCCCAGCAGCACCGCCCCGCGCAGCCTGGGCGCGGCCCGGCGCACCAGGTCGTCCACGTCGGCGCCCTTGAGCTGGCCGCCCGCGATCCACACGATCGACGGGTAGGACGACAGGGCCGCGGCGGCGGCGTGCGGGTTGGTGGCCTTGGAGTCGTCGACGTAGTCCACCTCGCCGCGGCGGGCGACGTGCTGCAGGCGGTGCGGGTCGGGCGTGAAGTCGCGCAGGCCCTGGCGTACGGCGGAGGCGGGCAGGCCGGCGGCGCGGGCGAGCGCGGCGGCGGCCAGCGCGTTGGCGACGTTGTGCGGGGCGAGCGGGCGCACGTCGGCCAGGGTGGCGAGCTCCTCGGCCGCCTCCACCGGGTCGGCGACGAAGGCCCGGTCCACGAGGAGGTCCTCGACCACGCCGACCTGCCCGGGCCGCGGCACGCGCAGCGTGAAGCCGACGGCGCGCGGGTACGGCTCGGCCAGCCGGGTCGCCTCGGGGTCGTCGGCGTTGTAGACGACGGTGCCGGCGCGTTCGAAGATGCGGCCCTTGGCGGCGGCGTAGGCCTCCATGGAGCCGTGCCAGTCGAGGTGGTCGGGCGCGACGTTGAGGACCGCGGCGGCCAGCGGCGCCAGGGAGCCCGACCAGTGCAGCTGGAAGCTGGACAGCTCGACGGCCAGCGTGTCGTACGCCTCGTCCCCCGTGCGGGTGACGGCCCGGATGACGGGCTCGCCGACGTTGCCCACGGCCGCGGCGCGGCGGCCGCCGGCCAGCAGGATGGAGGTGAGCATGCGCACGGCGGTGGTCTTGCCGTTGGTGCCGGTCAGGGCGAGCCAGGGCGCCGCGCCGGCGGGCCGCAGCCGCCAGGCCAGCTCCACCTCGCCGACCACCTCGACGCCGGCCCGCAGCGCGGCGGCGATCAGCGGGTGGTGGGGCGCCCAGCCGGTGGTGACCAGCCGGGTGACGCCCTCGGGCAGGTCCATGGCGCCGAAGCGGGTCTCGACGCCCAGCGCGGCCAGCTCGCCGGCGGCGCGGCGCTGCCGCTCCCCCTCGACGGCCTCCACGACCACGACCCGCTCCCCCCGGGCGGCGAGCACCTCGGCGACGGCGGTGCCGGACACGCCGAGCCCGGCGACGCAGGTGAGCCCGCTCACGCGCCGGCTCCGCCCGCCGGACGCGACGGCCTGACGGGGGTCATCGCGGCATCCACTCGACGTAGAACAGGCCGAGGCCGAGCGCGGCGCACAGCATGGCGATCAGCCAGAACCGGACCACGATCGTGGTCTCGGCCCAGCCCTTCAGCTCGAAGTGGTGCTGCAGCGGCGCCATCCGGAACACGCGTTTGCCGGTCATCTTGAAGAAGCCCACCTGGATGATCACCGACAGGGTGATGATCACGCACAGGCCGGCGAGGATGATGAGCAGGAGCTGGGTGCGGGTGGCGATGGCCAGACCGGCCAGCACGCCGCCCAGCGCGAGCGAGCCGGTGTCGCCCATGAAGATCTTGGCGGGGGGCGCGTTCCACCACAGGAAGCCGATGAGCGCCCCGAGCACGGCGGCGGCCACCACGGCCAGGTCGAGGGGGTCGCGCACCCAGTAGCAGTTGGGGCCGAGCTGGTCGATGCAGTTGTTGCGCAGCTGCCAGTTGCCGATCAGCACGTACGCGGCGAGCACGACGCCGGTCGCGCCGCTGGCCAGACCGTCGAGGCCGTCGGTGAGGTTCACCGCGTTGGAGAAGCCGACGATCATGATCAGCACCCAGATGGTGAACCCGACGATGGTGAGGGGCGGCCCGAAGTCGCGCAGGAACGACAGGCGCGGCTCGGCGGGCGTGATGCCGTAGACGTTGGGCTGCTGCGTCACCATCACCGCGAAGACGGCTCCGACGACGAGCTGGCCCAGCGCCTTGGCGCCGCTGCGCAGGCCCAGGCTGCGCTGCTTGTAGATCTTGATGAAGTCGTCGAGGAAGCCGACCGCGCCGAGGCCGGTCATGAGGAACAGCACCAGCAGGCCCGAGACGGTGGGCGGCGACAGCATGGCCAGGTGGGAGCCGCCGTAGGCCAGCAGCGAGGCCAGCACGATGACGATGCCGCCCATGGTGGGGGTGCCGCGCTTGTCGTAGTGGCCGGACGGCCCCTCCTCGCGGATCTCCTGGCCGTAGCCACGACGGGAGAGCAGCCGGATGGCCAGGGGGGTGCCGAGCATCGACAGGATGAGTCCCACCGCGCCGGCGATGATGATGTTGTTCACTGGGTGGCACCCCCGAGCAGCAGCTCGGCCGTCCTCTCAAGGCTCATCGCGCGGGGTCCCTTGACGAGCACGACGTCGCCGGGCCGCAGCCACCGCGACACCTGCGCGGCGGCGGCCTCCGCGTCGGGCACGTGCACGATCGGCATCTCGCCCGTTCCGGACATGTCCTCGGTTGGGGACATGTCTCCCGGGTGGGTGGGGCTCTCCTGGGACGCGGCCGGGGCTCCGTCGCCGCCGGTCGCCGCGGACGGGGCGCCCTCAGCGCGGCCCGCCGCGGACGAGGCGCCGGCGCGGCCGGTCGCCGCGTACGCCCCCTCCAGCACCGGGTCGGCCTCCGGGCCGGCGACCACCAGCCCGGACAGGCCCGCGCCGCCCGCCAGGCGGCCCAGGTCGGTGTTGAGCTCCGTGGAGTCCTCGCCCAGCTCGCGCAGGGCGGCGATGACGGCGAAGCGCCGCCGGCCCCGGCCGAGGTTGCCGAGCGCGGCGAACGCGGCCCGCATCGAGTCGGGGTTGGCGTTGTAGGCGTCGTTGATCACGGTGACGCCGTCGGGCCGGTCGGTGACCTCCATGCGCCAGCGGCTGCGCGGGGTCGCCTCGCTCAGCTCCGCGGCGATGGTCGCGACCGGCAGGCCCAGCTCGTAGGCCGCCGCGGCGGCGGCCAGCGAGTTCTCGACCGCGGGCTCGCCGTACAGCTGCAGCGAGATCCGGGCGGAGCCGGACGGCGTGGTCAGCGTGTAGGAGCCCCGGCCGCGCTCGTCGAAGGTGACGTCCTCGGCCCGGATGGCGGCCTCCGGCGCGCGGCCGAACAGCGTGACCCGCGCCTCGGTGCGCTCGGCCATCGCGCGTACCAGCGGGTCGTCGGCGTTGAGCACCGCGACGCCGTCGCGCGGCAGCGCCTCGACCAGCTCGCCCTTGGCCTTGGCGATGGCCTCCTTGCCGCCGAACACGCCGAGGTGGGCGGTGCCGACGTTGAGGACCACGCCGATGCGCGGCGGCGCGATGCGGGTGAGCGCGCGGATGTGGCCGATGTTGCGGGCGCTGAGCTCCAGCACCATGAACCGGGTCTCGTGGTCGGCCCGGAGCACGGTCAGCGGGTGGCCGATCTCGTTGTTGAACGAGCCGACCGGCGCGATCGTGGCCCCCATGCGGGCGGTCAGCCGGGCCAGGAGGTCCTTGGTGGTGGTCTTGCCGGCCGAGCCGGTCACGCCGATCACGGTGGCGCCGGGCAGGGCCGCGCTCTGCACGGTGGCCAGGGCGGCCAGCGCGGCGGCGGTGTCGGGCACCACGACCGCGGGCGCGTCGACCGCCCGGCTCGCGAGCACCGCGACGGCCCCGGCCCGCACCGCCTGGGCGGCGTAGTCGTGACCGTCCACGCGCGCGCCCTTGAAGGCGACGAACAGCGATCCCGGTCGGACGTCCCGCGAGTCGATCACCACCGGACCGCGGACCACCGCGCGGGGGTCGGCCATGCCCGACAGGGCCCCCGAGGTGATCTCGGCGATCCTGGCCAGAGGCAACGGGATCATGCGTGCTTCCTGCTTTCCTTGCGTGCGTCGATCGCCCGGGCGACGACCTCGCGGTCGTCGAAGGGGATCACCTCGCCTGAAATGTACTGACCCTGCTCATGGCCCTTGCCCGCCACCACGATCACGTCGCCGCGGCCGGCCTGGCCGACCGCCAGCTCGATCGCGGCCGCGCGGTCAGGCTCAATGATCACATGAGCGCGGTCGTGCCGCGGAACGCGGAGCGCTCCCTCCATCATCGCGGCCAGGATGGCCAGCGGATCCTCCGAACGGGGATTGTCGCTGGTGAAAATCGCCACATCGGCCAGCCGGGCCGCGGCCTCGCCCATGAGGGGCCGCTTGCCCGTGTCGCGGTCGCCGCCGCAGCCGAGCACCACCGTGAGCCGCCCGGCGGTGACCTCGCGCAGCGACAGCAGCACCGACTCCACCGCGCCCGGTTTGTGCGAGTAGTCGACCACGGCCTGGAAGTCGTCGCCGGCGCCCGTGACCCGCTCCATGCGGCCGGGCACCCCGGTCATCGTGCCGACGCCGTGGACGGCCGTCTGGAGCGGCACGCCGGCCTCGACGAGGGTGACGACGGCGCCGAGCGCGTTGGCGACGTTGAACGGGCCGGGCAGCGAGATCTGCGCGTCGGCCTCGACCCCGCCGGGGCCCACCACGCGGAAGGCGCTGCCGTCGGCGCCGAGCCGCGTGTCGAGCGCCCGCCAGGCCGCCTCCGGGTTGCCGAGCGCCGAGAACGTCGTCATCGGCACCTTGGCCCGCGCCAGCAGCTCGCGGCCGTGCGGGTCGTCGTAGTTGGTGACGCCCGCCCGGCACATCTCGGGCTGGAACAGCCGGGCCTTGGCGGAGAAGTAGTCGTCGAGGTCCTTGTGGAAGTCCAGGTGGTCCTGCGACAGGTTGGTGAACAGCGCCACGTCGTAGTGGACGCCGTCGACGCGGCCGAGCGCCAGGGCGTGGCTGGAGACCTCCATGGCCGCCGCCGTCACGCCGCGCTCGCGCATGAGCGCGAACAGGCCGTGCAGGTCGGACGCCTCGGGCGTGGTCAGCCGCGGCTGGAACACCAGGTCGCCCGCGTGGATCTCGACGCCGCCGACCAGGCCCGTGGTGTGGCCGGCCGCCCGCAGCCCCGCCTCCAGCAGGAACGTGGTGGTGGACTTGCCGCTGGTGCCGGTGACGCCGAGCACCTGGACGTCGCGGGCCGGCTGGCCGTACACCCAGGAGGCGACCTGCCCGAGCAGGGCGCGCGGGTCGGGCACGACCAGCACCGGCAGCCCGGTGGCGACGGCCCGCTCGCGGCCCGCCTCGTCGGTGAGGATCGCCACGGCGCCGCGCGCCATGGCCTGCGCCGCGAAGGCCGCGCCGTGGGCCGTGCTGCCGGCCAGGGCGACGTACAGGTCGCCGCGCTGGACCTCGCGCGAGTCGATGGTGACACCGGTCAGCGCGGCATGGGGCGACCTCGCCGAGCCGGACTCGGCGTCGAGCATGGTCGCCAGCCCGGTCAGCGGGCGGGGCGGACTGGTCGTTGGACGCATAGACGACGGGGGACGCACGGCGGCAGCGTACCCTCCCTGGTCACTGTCCCGCGCGCGTCCGCACCGCGGGGGCGGTGGAACCCGTGGGCGGGATCTTCCTGCTCTTGATGGCGAACGTCATCACATCCTTGAACACGGGCGCGGCGATCTGCCCGCCGAAGTGTCCGTTCTTCGGGTTCTGCAGCACCGACAGCACCACCAGCCGGGGCGCGTCGGCGGGGCTGAAGCCCACGAACGAGGCCGTGTATCCGTCGTAACGGCCCAACTGCTGATCGTAGCGGTCCGCGGTGCCCGTCTTGCCCGCCACCCGGTAACCGGGGATGGCGGCGAGCTCGCCCGTGCCCTGGGCGCTCACCGCGGCCTCCAGCATGGTGGTGATCTCCTCGGCCGTCCGCTCACTGACCACGCGCGTCTTCCTGCCCGGGGCGGAGGGGACGAACCGCCCCGACGCGTCCGTCGTGCCGGCCACGATCTGCGGCTCGATCTTCACGCCGCCGTTGGCGATCGTCTGGTACACGCTGGCCATCTGCAGCGCGGTCACCGACACGCCCTGGCCGTAGGCGACCGTGCAGCTCTGGCTGCCGGACCAGGTCTTGTAGTCGGGCAGCAGGCCCGCGCTGGCGCCGGGCACGCCGCCCCCGGGAGTCGCACCGAAACCGAACGCCTTGAGCATGCGGTAGAGCCGCTCGCTGCCGATCTTGCGGGCGGCCATGATGGTCGCGACGTTGCTGGACTGCGCCATGGCCTCGCGGAACGTCATCGCCTCCGCCGGGTGCGGGTGGGCGTCGCGCAGCACCCGGTCGGCGCACTTGATGTTGTCCTTGACCTGGAAGACCGTGTCGGGGCTGACCACGCCGGCCTCCAGCGTCGCCGCCGCGGTGATGACCTTGTTGGTGCTGCCGGGCTCGAACACGTCGGCGGCGGCCCGGTTGACGTACAGGCCGGGCGGGGCGTCGCCCCAGTTGTTCAGGTCGAGCTCGGGGGCGTTGGCCATGGCGATGATCTGCGCCGTCCGCACGTCCATGACGATGACGGTGCCGCTGCTCGCGCCCGCCTCCTTCACCTGCGCGGCCAGGGCCCGCTGGGCGGCCCACTGGATGTCGCGGTCGATGGTCAGCCGCACGTCGCGGCCGTCGACCGGGGCGGTGCGCTGGGTGCTGGTCATGGGGATGGGCTGGCCGTCGCGGCCCGTCTCGGCCCGCTGCTCGCCGTCTCGGCCGGCCAGCAGGGAGTTCTTGGCCGCCTCGATGCCGCCGAGGCCCTTGCCCTCGTCGCCGACGAACCCGATGAGGCTGCCCGCCAGATCGCCCGCCGGGTAGAGGCGCCGGTAGGTCTTCTTCGCCGTCAGGCCCGGCACGCCGCCCTTGAGCAGGCGGGCGGCCACGACGGGGTCGACGTCCCTGGCCAGGAGCTGGTAGCGGGTGCCGGTCACGGCCAGCTTGGCCGCCATCTCCTGCTCGGTCCTGCCGAGGTGGGCGGCCAGTGCCTGGGCGACCGCGGCACGCGCGGTGGGGGGCACCACGCTGGGGTCGATGGCGATCTCGCGCGCCTCGGCGGTGACGGCCAGCGGGTGTCCGCCGGCGTCGGTGATCGTGCCGCGCTTGGCGGGGATCTGCTGGGTCTGCAGGCGCTGGCTGGCGGCCCGCGCCTCGTACACCTTGGAGTCGAGGCCCTGCATCTGGATCAGCCGGCCGGCGAAGATCGACAGGATGAACGTCATGCCGATGAGGCCGACGTTGATGCGCCGGCGCGGGCTGCCGAGGCGCAGCACGAGGGGCGGCCTGGCGGGGCGGGACGGCGGCCTGCGCCCCGACCCGGGACCGCCGCCGCGCCCTCCCCCGCCCGGGCCCCGGCCGTCGGGGTCCCGGCCGTCGTGGCTCCAGGCGTCGCGGGCTCCGGGCATGCGGGACAGCAGCGCGCCCACGCCGCGGGCGAGCGGGCTCGCGGGCCCGCGGCGCGGAGCGCTCCTGCGCGGGCCGGTGGCGCGGCCTGGGGCGTCCTTGGGGGGACGTCCGCGGGGGTCGCGCTCCTGCGCGGCGGCCCGACCACGCGCGCCGCCCCGGTCACGGGGGTCGCGGTCGCGGTCGCGGGGGTCGCGCTCACGAGGGTCGCGGTCACGAGGCACGCGGTCGCGCGGGTCACGGTCGCGCGGGTCACGGGGGTCGCGGTCGCGGGGGTCGCGGGGGTCACGGTCGCGCGAGTCGCGGCTGCGGGGGTCGCGTGGGTCGGGGTCCTGTGAGGAGGCCCGGCCCGCTGCTGGTCCCTGAGCGCCGTCCTGGCGCAGGCGGCCGCGCCCGGACGGCCTCTCGGCCTCGTCGCGGGCCCGGCCACCGCTCGCGCCACTCGCGCCGCGCGCTCCGCCGCTCGCGCCGCGCATTCCGCCGTCCGCCCGGCCCCGCATTCCGCCGTCCGCTCCGCCCCGTGCTCTGTCGTCCGCCTCGTCCCGTGCTCCGCCGTCCGTCTCGCCCCGTGCTCCGCCGCGCAGTCGGCCGTCCGTCCCGCCGCGCAGCCGGCCGCCCGGCTCGCCGGTCTCGCTCCGCGCGGGGCCGCCGGAGGCGGGGCTCTCGCCGCGCGCGCGGCCACGGCCGGGCGCGGAGTCGTCGTCCTGACGGCCGCGGATGACCCGCCCCAGGGGCTCCTGGCGGGAGCGGGCACGCGGGCCGTCGCCGTCGTCCTGGCGGCGGGCGCGCGCCGACGGGGTCTCGCCGCGTCCCCTGAGGGGCGGCAGATCGTCGTCGCGGTCCTGGGCGGCGCGCCTGGAGCGGGCGGAACCGGCCAGCGGGTCCCAGTCCGCCGGCTCGCCGTCGTCCTGGCGGGAGCGGCGGCCGCCGCCGGAGTCGCGCCCGGCGCCGCCGCCCGGCCGGTCCTGGCGGGTGTTCATCCGGTCGTCGGCCGAGCGGCCGCCCGACCGCCCGCGCGCGCCGTCTTCCGGCCCGCGGCCGTGTGGCAGGTCCAGCGGGTCACCTTCCCAGTCCCGGCGCGTACGGCCCCGTGCGGGGCCCTGTGCTTCTCCGTCGGGGTCACGGCGCAGGCGTCCCCGGGGAGCGGCGTCCCGCGCGGCGTCGTCACGCTCACGGCCCGCGCGGGCACGCGGCGCGGCGTCCCGCCCGGCGCCGTCACGGTCGCGGCGCGCGCGTCCCGCGGCGAGGTCGCGCGGGTCGTCGTCGTGGATCCGGCGCAGGCGGCCACGCGGCCCCGGCTCGTCGTCCGGGTCGCGGCGGGCACGGCTGCCCGCCGTGTCCTGCGGCGCGCGGGTGCGGGGCGGGTCCTGGGGCGTGCGGTCACGGGGCGGGTCCTGGGGCGTGCGGTCACGGGAGGTGCGGCCGCGCGGCCGGTCGTCCGGGTCGTCGCCGGGCGAGCCGCCGGAGGACAGATCGAAGGGCAGGTCGAACGGGTCGTGGCGGTGCCGGGGATCGTGCCGGTCGTCGGACGGCGCGCGCCCCGTCCCCTCCGAACGGGACGCACCCGTCTGCCTGCCCGGCCTTCCAGGACCGCCGGGCGTACGACGGGCGGCGCCGGGCCCTCCCTGAGAGCCGGCGCCGCCCCCGCCACGGCCGGGCCCCTGGCCCCTGCCGCCTGTCTCCCTCACCGGGTCCGGCCCACCCGCCCGGCGTCGGCCGGGACGCCGCCCTCGGCGCCCTGCCCGGCCGTGGCATCGGACGTGCCGCCGGCCTCACCGCCGGACGCGTCACCGGTCCGGGCGTCGTCCCCGGATGTGCCACCCGTACGCGCCTCACCGCCGGACGTGCCGGCCGGACGGCCCTCGCCGCCGGTCACCGCCGTGGTGCCGGACGTCGTGCCGGACGTGGTGCCCGTGGTGGCGCCGGTCCTGCCGGTCTCGGCCGTGCCGCCGGTCGGCGTGCCGGTGGTGGCGGTGCCGGTGGTGGCGCCCTTCGTGGCCGGGGTGCCGGTGCCGTCGGTGGCCGGGGTGCCGGTCTCCGTGCCCGTGCCGGGCTTGGCGGCGCCCTTGCCGGTGTCGCCGAGCGTGAGCGGGTTGATGCTGTTGTCGAGGTGGAGCCCCTGGTCCTCGGCCCGCCTGGCGATGACGGCCGCCTGGGTCTCCTCCTCGATCACCTGCTTGAGCCGGTCGTTGTGCTGGCGGGCGGCGGCGATCTCGCCACGCAGCCGCGAGGCGGTGATCGAGTCCTGGGCGAGCACGGTGTTGAGCAGCAGCAGGCTCACCAGGCCGCCGCAGAGCAGCCCGACGACGAGCAGCACGAACGGCGCCCGCTGACGGCGGCGGGCCGGGACGCCCCGGGCCGCGGGACGGGCGGCGCGCTCGCTCCGGTCCCGGCGGGAGGCGGGCTCGGCGGACGGACGCGGACGCGGGACCGGGCGCGCCGAAGGCGACGGCTCCTGGCCGGGGCCCGTGCCGGGACCCGGTCTCGTCGTGGGCTCGGCGGACGGCCGCGCGGGCGGCGCGGCGGGTGACGTGCCGGCGGGGCCGGTGAGCGTGCGGGTGCCGTTCTTGGGCTGCTGGGCGGGCGCGGGCCTGCGCCGGCCCGTGCCGGCCCCGCCCTTGACCCCGCCGCGCGCACCGGACCTCGCCGTGCCCGGCCGCGACGAACCGGCCGGCGGCCGGTCGGGCGAGCTGAAGTCGGGAGAGGTGAAGTCGGGCAGCGTGATGACCGGCGTGTCGGCGTCCGAGGCGGCGGAACCGGAGGCACCGCGGCCGGACGCGCCCGCCCTGGACGCGCCACCACCCGAAGCGGCGGAACCGGACGCGCCCGCTCCGGGCGCGCCGGTGTCGGACGCGCCGTCGGGCGTGGCGGTGCCGGGCGCGGCGGGCTCGAGCACGGTGCCGCGGGCGGACGCGCGCCGCCTGGTCTCCTGCTCAGTCGTGGTCGTCAACACGGATCCTCTCTGCCGCCCGTAGCCGGGCCGAGGCAGCCCGCGGGTTGCGGGCCAGCTCTTCTTCGCTGGGGAGCTCGGCCCCCCTCGTCACCAGGCGGAACCGCGGCTGGTGCGCCGGCAGCGGGACGGGGAGCCCGGGTGGGCTGGTGTCCCTGGTTCGCGCCGTGAGGACCTGCTTGGTGAGCCGGTCCTCCAGGGAGTGGTAGGAGAGCACGACGACTCTCCCCCCGAGCGCCAGCGCGTCGAGGGCCGCGGGCAGCGCCGCCTCCAGGGCGGCGAGCTCCGCGTTGACCTCGATGCGCAGCGCTTGGAAAGTCCTCTTGGCGGGGTTGCCCCCGGTGCGCCGGGTCGCGGCCGGAATCGCCTGCCGCACGATCTCCGCGAGCCGCTTCGTCGACGTTATGGCCTCCTTGGCCCTTTCCTTGACAATTAGGCCCGCGACACGCGGTGCGAACCGTTCCTCGCCATAATCACGGAGGATGCGCGTTAGCTCCCCGGCCGAGTAGGTATTGACCACCTTCTCCGCCGTGAGCTCCTGCTCGGTGTCCATCCGCATGTCCAGCGGGGCGTCATAGGAGTACGCGAACCCGCGCTCGGCCTCGTCGAGCTGCGGCGAGGAGACCCCCAGGTCGAACAGCACGCCGTCGACCGTGGTGCGGCCGAGGGCGGCGCCGGTGGTGGCGACCACCTCGGCGAGCTGGTCGGAGGAGGCGTGGACCAGGGTGGTCCGCTCCGCGTACGGGGCGAGCCGGCGCGTGGAGAAGTCGATCGCGAAAGGGTCGCGGTCGATGCCGATCAGGTGGAGCGCCGGATGGGCGGCGAGCAGGGCCTCCGAGTGGCCACCGAGGCCGAGGTTGGCGTCGACGACCACGGGACGATCACCGCCCAGCGCCGGAGCCAGCAGCTCCAGTACGCGGTCGAGCATGACCGGAACGTGACCGCCGTTGCCTGTGGCGTCGCTCATCTCCAACCCCCCTCTCGCGTCCTTGCTCGCGGATGACGCGGTCGGCGATCCTATCGGCCCTTCCTGGGTCCCCACCCGGCGCCGCCCGGCCAGGTCCCCATCCGCACCCTCTTCGTGGACGCCCGCCATCTGACACCGGGGAAGGTGCATCAGCTGGCCGGCAGTGGTTGCGGGTGGAGACCTCGCCGAACGACATCTCCGACGGATCTACCGTGGCTTCTACAGGATCCCTGGCAGCACCTCCTCCGACAGGTCGGCGAACGCCTGCTCCTGAGCGCTGAGATAGGTGTCCCACGCCTGCGCGTCCCAGATCTCCAACCGGGTGTTGGCCCCGATGACGACGCAGTCGCGTTGCAGGCCGGCATACTGCCGCAGGCTCTGCGGGATGGTGATGCGGCCCTGCTTGTCGGGGGTCTCGTCGGACGCGCTGGCGAAGAAGACGCGGCTGTAATCACGCACCGCCTTGGCGGTGACCGGGGCGGTGCTGAGAGCCTCGGTAATGTGCTGGAACTCCTCCACGGGAAAGACGTAGAGGCATCGCTCCTGGCCTTTGGTGATCACAAGACCCTCCGCCAGCTCCTCACGGTACTTAGCCGGCAGGAACAGCCGTCCCTTGTCGTCCAGACGCGGTTGATGGGTGCCGAGGAACATCGGCCCCACCTCCCGTGCCTAGTGAAGCGCTCGACGCTGGCGCACCGGCCCTCCACTGCGCACCACCATACTCCACTTCTCCCCACCGTCAACTGATTCAACCCCATGTCACAGCCTGATCGTTTCGCGTTTCCGCAGGTCAGAGCGGTGGGGCGAGGTGGGGGGCGCGGAGGGGGCGTGGGCGGCCACGGGCGTGTCGGAACGCGCGCAGGAACGGCAGGCAAGCGGAGCCGGACGCGCGAAGGAACGGGCGTGGGGAAAAGTGGGGCGCGCATGGTAGCCGCGATGTCACTGGATTCGCACCGCTATGGCACAAGAACAGGACATCGTCCAAGTTCTCTGGAAAATCGGCAAAAGTCGCCCCACAACCCGCAGCATCGTAGGGTCGTACACACAATGGAAAAGGAACGGCATGGCTCCCGCAATGGCTTGCCCGCCACTAGGGACGACCGTCGCACTTCTTCTCATGGAGGCCTGGTGGCAGTTACCCATGACGTCCCTCCCCAGCTCGACGAGCTGGTCTCCACAGCGCACCGGATCCGCGAGGCCGTCGAGTCCGTGGTGGAGGGGAAGAGCGACGCCGTCCGCCTCACCCTGACCGTCCTGCTCGCCGAGGGTCACCTGCTGATCGAGGACGTGCCGGGCGTCGGCAAGACCATGCTGGCCAAGGCGCTGGCGCGCTCCATCGACTGCCCGGTGCGCCGCGTGCAGTTCACCCCCGACCTGCTGCCGAGCGACATCACCGGCGTCAGCGCCTACAACCAGCAGACGCGCGAGTTCGAGTTCAAGCCCGGCCCCGTCTTCGCCAACATCGTGGTCGGCGACGAGATCAACCGCGCCTCCCCGAAGACCCAGTCGGCCCTCCTGGAGTGCATGGAGGAGCACCAGGTCACGGTGGACGGCGTGACGTACCAGCTCGACAGCCCGTTCATGGTGATCGCCACCCAGAACCCCATCGAGATGGAGGGCACCTATCCCCTCCCCGAGGCGCAGCGTGACCGCTTCACCGCCCGCGTCGCGATGGGTTACCCCGAGCCGCACGCCGAGCTGGAGATGCTCGACGTCCACGGCGGCGCCTCCCCGCTGGACAAGCTGCAGCCGGTCGCGACGACGGCCGAGGTGCGGGCGCTCATCGAGGCGGTGCGCGGCGTGTACGTGTCGCAGCCGGTCAAGAAGTACGCCATCGACCTGGTCGTCGCCACCCGCCACTCCCCCGACCTGCGGCTCGGCGCCTCGCCCCGCTCGACGCTGCAGCTCGTGCGCGCCGCGCGGGCGCACGCCGCGCTGGCCGGCCGCGACTACGTCATCCCGGACGACCTGCAGGACCTGGCCGTGCCCGTGCTGGCGCACCGGCTGCTGCCGAGCGTCGAGGCCCAGGGCCAGCGCCGCCTGCCGGAGCAGGTGGTGACCGACCTCGTCCGGCGCGTGCCCGTGCCGGAGACCAGGGCGTCGTGAGAGCGGGGCTGCGGGCGCTCACCGCGAGGGGCCGCTCGTTCCTCGCCTCCGGTGTCGCGGCGCTGGTGATGGCGGTCCTGCTGGGAGAGAACGACCTGTTCCGGATCGGGGTGCTGGTGGCGGCGCTGCCGTTGCTGGCCGCCATGGTGGCGGCGCGCACCCGGTACCGGCTGAGCTGCGCCAGGCGGCTGGACCCGGCCAGGGCCGAGGTGGGCGGGGAGGCCACCGTGACGCTGCGCCTGGAGAACGTCACCCGCCTGCCCACCGGGCTGCTGCTCATCGAGGACACCGTGCCGTACGCGCTGGGCGTGCGGCCCCGGTTCGTGCTCGACAAAGTGGAGGCCAGGGGCGTCCGCGAGATCGACTACCGGGTCCGCTCCGACCTGCGCGGCCGTTACACGATCGGGCCGCTGTCGGTGCGCATCACCGACCCGTTCGGGCTGGTGGAGCTGTCGCGTTCGTTCACGATCGCCGACACGCTGGTGGTGACGCCGCAGGTCGTGCCGCTGCCGCACGTACGGCTGTCCGGCGAGTGGACGGGCGGCGGCGACAGCCGTACCCGCAGCGTGGCCGCGGCCGGAGACGACGACGTGGCCCCGCGCGAGTACCGGCAGGGCGACGACCTGCGCCGGGTCCACTGGCGCTCCACGGCGCGGCGCGGCGAGCTGATGGTGCGCCGCGAGGAGCAGCAGTGGCAGAGCCGCGGCGCGCTCCTGCTCGACACGCGCCGTCACGCCCACCGCGGTGAAGGGCCGCGCTCGTCGTTCGAGGTGGCGGTCTCGGCCGCGGCCTCCATCGGCGTGCATCTCGCTCACGAGGGCCTCGGCCTGCGCCTGGTCACCGACCAGGGCGCCGAGCACCTGACGGACACGGGCCTGAGCTGGTCGCTGCTCGACACGCTCGCCGTGGTGCGGCAGAGCCCGGTCCGCTCGCTGGACATGGCGGTCTCGGCGCTGCGGCAGGGCGGCGGCGACGGGCTGGTCGTGGCCGTGCTCGGCTCCCTCGACCCGGAGGAGGCCCGGGAGCTGGGGAGGGTGCGGCACAGCGGCATCACGGGCGTGGCGGTGCTGCTGGACGTGGACACCTGGAGCGGCAGCGAGCCCGGTTCGAACGAGGACTACCAGGCGGTGCAGGCCGTGCTCAGCGGTTACGGCTGGCGCATCGTGCGGCTGCCCGCGGGCACGTCGATCGCCTCCGTGTGGCAGGCGGCCGCCAACCGCGGCAGATACGCGCTGAGCCCGGCGGGAGGTACGGCATGAGGCTGTCGGTCGCGGCGGCGGTGGCCACGTTCTGCGCGGCGATCCTGCTCTATCCGCTGTTCGAGGGCGGTTCGTGGTTCTGGGGGACGCTGGGCGCGGTGCTCGCGGTCCTCGCCGCGAGCATGCTGAGCGGACGGCTGTCGCTGCCCCTGTGGGCGGCGCCGCCGGTGGGCGCGGTCGCGCTGTGGGTCTACCTGACCGCGTCGTTCGCCGCCGGCAAGGCGTGGGCGTGGGTGGTGCCGACCAAGGCGTCGGTCGTGGAGCTGGCCCGGCTGTTCGGGTCCGGGTGGACCGACATCCAGCGCTTCGCCGCGCCGGTGCCCGCCAACGCCGGTATCACGCTGCTCACCTGCGGCGGCGTGGGGCTCATCGCGCTGCTGGTGGACCTGCTCGCGGCGCGGATGCGGCGGGCGGCGCTGGCCGGGCTGCCGCTGCTGGCGCTGGCCACGGTGCCGGCGACGATCCTGGCGGACCCGATCAGCTGGCCGGCGTTCGTGATCGCCGCGTCCGGTTTCCTCGGCCTGCTGCTGGCCGACGGCCGCGAGCGGGTGGGCCACTGGGGACGTGCGGTGCTGGTACGCCGCACCACCCGCGCGGCCGCCCCGCAGCCGCCGGGCGCGGCGGGCCGGGCACGGCAGGACGCGGACCGGGTGCGGGAGACCGCCGACACGCGGGGCCTGCGGCTGTCGGGCAAGCGGATCGGGTTCGCGGCGGTGGTGCTGGCCGTGCTGGTGCCGGCCGCGCTGCCGGTGATGGAGCCGGTGTCGTTCTTCACCTTCGGCGTGGGCGGCCGGGGTGCGGGTGCCGGCAACTCCATCAGCATCCCCAACCCGATCGCCAACCTGAAGGGCCAGCTGGAGCTGCCGGAGCAGCGGGTCGTGCTGTCGTACACCAACAGCGACGACAAGCCGCGCTACCTGCGCATCTACGCGCTCGACACGTTCGACGGCGACCAGTTCGGCATGACCGAGCCCAAGGGGTCGCCGGACAACCGGACCGAGAACGGGCCGCTCCCGCCGCCGCCGGGCCTGTCCCGGGGCGTGCCGGTCGCGAACGTGGTGACCGACATCCGGATCAGCGACGAGATCGCGAAGCTGTCGTTCCTGCCGTTGCCGTACCCGCCGCGGCAGATCCAGGTGGACGGCGACTGGCGGGCCGACGTGGGCACGCTCATGGTCTTCTCCACCCGTGAGGAGGCCGCGGGCCTGGAGTACAAGGTGTCGACCAGCGAGCCGGCGCCGACCAGCGAGCTGCTGAAGTCGCTGCCGCAGTCGCGGCCCGACCTCGACGACCGCTACCTGAAGGTGCCGGACGACCTGCCCCCGGAGATCCGGGCGCTGGCCGACGAGGTCACCAAGGGGGCCCGCACCAGCTACGACGCGGCGGTCAAGCTCCAGGAGTTCTTCACCAAGACCGGCAACTTCACCTACACCCTGCAGACGCAGGGCCACGGCAACTCGGCGCTGAAGGACTTCCTGCTGCGCAGCCGGGCCGGGTACTGCGAGCAGTTCGCGGCGTCGATGGCGGTGCTGGCCAGGCTGGCGGGCATCCCGTCGCGGGTGGCGATCGGCTACACCGGCGGCACGAAGGTCGGCGACCGCTGGACGGTGGGGACGAACGACTCCCACTCCTGGCCCGAGCTGTACTTCGAGGGCGTGGGCTGGCTGCCGTTCGAGCCGACGCCGACGGGCTCCCTGGGTCAGGGCAGCGCCCGGGTCCCCGCGTACACCGTGCCGCCGCCGGACCGGACGGGCGACGGTTCGACGCCGACGCCCGGCGCGACGAGCAGCTCCGCCGACGAGCCGCTGTCGCCGCAGGGCCGGGCCAACCCGCGCGAGCTGGACCGCGAGGCCACGCTGCAGCCGGTCGGGCTGCCGGCCGAGGAGCCGGCGCCGTGGCCCGCCTACGTGGGCATCGGGGCGGGCGTGCTCCTGCTGCTCCTGCTGGTGCCGGCCGCGCTGCGGCTGCTCACGCGCGGGCGGCGGCTGCGCCGCCTCGACGGCGCGGGACGGACTGGCGGCGCGCCGTCCGGGCTGGACGGGGCCGACGCGCCCCAGGGCGGCTCCGGTGCGGGCGTCAGAGCCGTGGCCGGGCGGCGGCCGAACGTGGCGGCCGTCTGGGCGGAGCTCGACGACCTGCTGCTGGACTACGGGATGGAGCGCGGCGCCAGCGAGACGCCGCGCGCGCTGGCGCGCAGGCTGGCCGAGCGGTACGAGTTCGACGCCGACTCGGCGGCGGCCCTGGCGGCCGTCGCGTCGGCGGTGGAGCGGTCGCTGTTCGCCCGCTCGCCCGGGGAGATCGGGCCGATGCGGCAGGACCTGCGCACGATCCGGCGGGCGCTGGCGGCGACGGTGTCGCGGGGGCGGCGGGTGCGCGCCGTGCTGCTGCCGCCCTCGACCTTGCGCCGGTTGCGCCGGCTGGGCGAGGGGCTGCTGGACGGCTTCGACCGGCTGGAGAGCCTGCGGCTGCGCCGGGCGGCCCCGAAGGGGTCGTGACGGGACACGCGTGATCGTGCGGTCGTTCCCGGGGGACGTCCCGGGGAACGGCCGCACGACCGTGTCGGGAGGCGCCCGGACCGGCGGGTGGCCGTGCGGTCGTTCCTGGGGGATGACCGCACGGTCGTGCCGGGAAGGGTCCGGGTCAGCGCTCGTCGTGACGGCGGCGCCAGCGCTCTTCCATGCGCTCCATGAACGTGCCCCGGCCGCCGCGACGGGCCTGCTTGCCCGGCGCGGGAGCGGAACCGGAGGCGGTGTCGACGAAGCCGTTCATGCGCTTCCAGCTCGACAGGCCCCACAGACACGCGGCGAGCATGACCACGAAGCCGCCGACGCCGAGCGGGATCAGGTTGATCACCACACCGACCATGAGGAGCACGACCCCGAGCGCAAAGCCGATGGAGGCCTTGATCAGGCGGCGCTTGTAGTGGCTGCGGGGGTCACTGATCCTGACGGTGTTGGCCCACTTCGGATCCTCGGCGTAGAGTGCCTGCTCGATCTGGTCGAGCAAGCGCTGCTCGTGCTCAGAGAGCGGCACGGCGCCTCCCAAGGACGGCCCCAGGACGGGGAAGACGGCAACGAACACGGGGTGTCCGGACCTCGCGGTCGGTTATCCCCAGAATACGAGGCTGTAGACGTAGGCGAAAGCAAACGTCCAACGCAGACCAAACCGGAGGTGACGTCATAGCTCCATTGTGGGTCATCTAGGCACCACTCCCCACACTCCCCCCGACTCGTGACATCGGCGACGACATCGGCGTCATGCTTCCATTTCATCAAGTCTGCCGCGCACAAGCGACGCCGGGAGCACCGCGTCGGGCCCGAACCTGCGGATCGCCTTGTCCATCGCGCGTTCGGCCTCCCGCCATCCCGTCTCCCGCTCGCCGAGACTGAGCTGCCGCGCAGCCGAGTCGGCGGGCCTGAGGTTCTCCATCCTGACACCGACGAGGCGAAGGCGCACCCGCTCCAGCCCGGCCGCCTCGAACAGCTCGCAGGCCGTGGCGTAGATCTCCTGGGCCACGTCGGTCGGCTCCTTGAGGGTGCGCGAGCGGGTGATGGTGGTGAAGTCGGCCCGGCGCAGCTTCACGCTCACGGTGCGGCCGACGTGGCCGCCCGCGCGCATGCGCGCCGCCACGCGTTCGGACAGGCGCAGCAGCTCGCGCCGGATGGTCTCGGGGTCGTCGACGTCGGCGGCGAACGTCTCCTCGTTGCCGATGCTCTTGTCGGGCGTGTGGGCGGTGACCGACCGCTCGTCGCGGCCCCAGGCCAGCTCGGCCAGGTGGCCGCCCACGGCGTGACCCAGCTCGCGGCGGAGCGTGGCGGGCGGCACGCGGGCCAGGTCGCCGACCGTGCGGATGCCGAGCCGCACGAGAGCCTGCTCGGTGCGCTCGCCGACGCCCCACAGCGCCGACACGGGCAGCGGGTGCAGGAACGCCACCACCTCGGCCTCGGGCACGACGAGCAGGCCGTCGGGCTTGCACTGCTTGGAGGCGAGCTTGGCGACGAACTTGCTGCCGGCCACCCCCACCGAGCAGGTGATGCCGTAGCGCTCGCGCACCTGCTCGCGGATCATCGCGGCGATCGCCGCGGGCGGGCCGAGCCGGCGCCTGGCGCCGCCCACGTCGAGGAACGCCTCGTCGGAGGCGATCGGCTCGACCAGCGGGGTGATCGCGTGGAAGACCTCCATGACGCCCCGCGACACCTCGGAGTACTTGCCGTGGCTCGGCGGGATGATCACGGCCTGCGGGCAGATCCGGCGGGCCCGGCTCATGGGCATCGCCGAGTGCACGCCGTAGGCCCTGGCCTCGTAGGTGGCGCTGAGCACCACGCCGCGGCCGGCGGGCGAGCCGACGATCACCGGCCGGCCGCGCAGCTCCGGCCGCTCCAGCAGCTCGACGCTCGCGAAGAAGGCGTCCATGTCGACGTGCAGGATCGGACAGCCGCTGTCATCGACCCCGGTCCGCGGAGCGGGGCCGATGCCGGTGATCTGCTTGCGGGACACGTCCTCGATTCTATCCGAACACCCGTACGAACGCCCGGGCGGCGCCCGTCCGGCGGGTCAGCCGCGGCGGGCCAGGACGTGGAGCTGGGTGGCGATGTCGCGCAGCACGGGATGACCGGCCGCGGCCTGCTCCAGCGCCACGAGCGCCTCCGCCGCGCCGGGCTCGCCGTCGACCAGCCGGCTGGGCACGAGGTCGGCGAAGACCCGCACGCCGTGCACGGCCCCCACCGCGAAGCCCGTGGCCGCCAGCAGCTCCGACAGCGCCTCGGCGGTGAAGCGGCGCGGGGTGGGGTCGCGGTCGCCCCACCGGCCCTCGGGGTCGGCCAGCGCGGCCCGCGCCTCGTCGAAGTGACCGGCCAGCGCGCGGTGGACGGCCGCCGCGACCGGGTTGGCCGCCAGCACGCTCACCGCGCCGCCCCGGCGCAGCAGCCCCGCGACGGCGGTCATCGCGCTGATCGGGTCGTCGACGTACTCCAGCACGCTGTGGCACAGCACCAGGTCGGCGCCCCCGTGGTCGAGCAGGTCGGCCAGGTCGGCGAGGTCGCCCTGCAGTCCGCGCACGCCGACGCCCTTCTCCTTGGCCCGGCGCTCCAGCGCGGCCAGCGAGTCGGGGCTCGGGTCGACGACCGTGACGGTGTGGCCCAGCTCGGCCAGCGGCACGGCGAACCCTCCGGTGCCGCCGCCGGCGTCGACGATGTCGAGCCGCTCGCGCCCGGTGGTCTCGCCCAGCCGGGCCAGCTCGGCCAGCAGCGCGTCCCAGACGACGGCGGTCCGCACCGCCGGGGGCCTCGTGACGCCTTCA
The DNA here is from genome assembly GCF_013363995.1 of Nonomuraea rhodomycinica. Taxonomy (GTDB): domain Bacteria; phylum Actinomycetota; class Actinomycetes; order Streptosporangiales; family Streptosporangiaceae; genus Nonomuraea; species Nonomuraea rhodomycinica. The sequence goes on from NZ_JABWGO010000001.1 coordinate 1,530,340, forward strand.
GCACGCAACCTCGGCTCGCCTCCTTCTCGCTCCTCCGACGCGCCCCAGCCTACGCCGTCCCGCGCCTCCCACGTGCTGCCACGGGTGCCGTGGACACGGACCGTCACGGCGCGGGGGCGGGGACGCGGGCCGTCCGTCACGGCACCGGGGCCGGGCGCAGGGCGCGGACCACGGCGGCGGGGTCGGCGGCGAAGAACCGCACCGACGTGACCTCGGCCCGGCCGCCGAGCGGGCGCACGACGGTGACGGGGGCGGTCAGCTCGACGGCAACGTTCGTCTGGGATCCCACCGCGACCCGCAGCCGCCCGTCCTCCACCGCGACCATGCGCTTCTCGTTGTACGAGCGCGCCACCGCGGCCGAGGCGATCAGCTCGCGCGGGACGCGGAGGTCGAGGTACTCGCCGTACCTGACGCGCAGCTCCTCGCGGCTCACCAGGTGCGGCCGCAACGCGCAGGAGGCGGCCAGGGCCAGGCAGAACAGCACCCCGTACGCGTCGATCAGCAGCACCGGCAGCCGGATCGCGGCGGGCACCCCGAAGGAGACGAGCAGCAGGTCCACCACCACGGTCTCCATGGCCAGCGCGAAGGTGAGGACGAGTTGGAGCGCCGCCTGCTCCCCCGCGTACGGGACGGCGACGGCGCCCGCCGGCACCCGGGGACGGCCGCGCCGGGCCACGAACAGGACGAGGGCGGCCAGGCCCCGCGCCTCCAGCTCGACCAGCCTGCGCACCAACGGCGGCACCAGGGCGTGGACGGTGGCCGACAGCGCGCCCCGCCGGCTCGCGCCCGCCCGGCGCCCGGCCAGGTACAGCCGGCCGGCGACGACCGCCTCCAGCGCGAGCACCAGCGCGGCGACCGTCTCCGCGCCCGCGAGCAGCAGGGCCGGCGGACGGATCCCCGACACGAGCAGCACGGCCAGCAGGCACTCGGCGGGCACGACGGCGTACAGCGCGCCGCGCGCGATCCTCGTCATGACGCCCGCTCGCGCAGCCGCTCCATGAACAGCCGCAGCACCTCGGCCTGCGCGGGTGTCATCTCGGCCGCGAACGTCTCCAGCCACCGGTCGCCGTCCGCCGCCGGCGAGCCGCCCGCCGCCGCGTCACGGCTGTTGTCGATCATCGCCGACGCCATCGCGTCCGGGATGTGCCCGGCCAGGTCGGCGGCGAGCCCGGCCACCCGGGGGTCGTCCGGGTCGGCGGCGGCGAGGTCGTCCAGCCGCCGGTAGAGGTCGAGCCCGCGGGCGAGCATGTCGGGCTCGGTGAGGGGCCGCATCAGCTCCATCACCGCGCTCTCGCCCTCCGGGCCGCCCATGGCGCTGGCCAGCGTCAGCATCTGGCGGTCCAGCTCGGCGAAGCGCGACCCGTCGAGGGACAGGTCGCGCAGCAGGCCGGCCATGTCGGCCGACATGAGCGCGGCGCCGGACCCCTCCTCCACGCGGGCGAGCAGCACGGCCAGGCGGGCCCGCCTGGCCGCGATCGCCTCCTGCTCCCTGGCGAGGTCGGCGTCCAGTTCCTGGAGCACCTCGCGCAGGTCACGGCCGTCGTCGTCGGCCAGGGCGTCGCGCAGCTCGTCGAGGGAGAGCCCCAGCCGGGCGAGCTGCCGGACGCGGGCCAGGGTCACCGCGTCCGCGAGCCGGTACTCGCGGTAGCCGTTGGCCTGCCGCGCCGGCTCGGGAAGCAGGCCGATGTGGTGGTAGTGGCGCACGGTCCGGGTGGAGACCCCGACCAGCGCGGCTAGCTCGCCGATCCTCATGTCTCCATGAGACACGTTGACGTCGCGTGAAGGTCAAATCCGCGCGCCGGGCCCCTACAGGGTCAGGCTGGGCTTGAGCTGCTTGAAGCGGGCCAGCAGCCCGTTGACGAACTGCGGCGACTCGTCCGTGGACAGCTCGCCGGCCAGGTGGACCCACTCGCTGATGACCACGCCCTCGGGCACGTCGGGCATCCAGAGCAGCTCGTACGTGCCGCCGCGCAGGAGGTTGCGGTCGACCGCGGGCATGCGCTCGAGGGTCCAGCCCTCGGCGTAGGTGGTGATCAGCTCGTCGATGCGCGCCTGGTGCCGGGCGACGCCCTCGACGAGGGCCGAGGTGTACTCGTTGACCGGCGGCTCCTGCCGCTCCACCCGCTCGGCGAGGATCTTGAGCGGATCCTCGCCGCGGATCTCGGACTCGAAGAGGATGTCGAGCGCGCGCCTGCGTGCCTTGCCCCGTGCCGACACCTCAGGCCCGGCCGAGGTATTCGCCGCTGCGGGTGTCGACCTTGACCTTCTCGCCGGTGGTGATGAACAGCGGCACCTTGATCTCGGCGCCGGTCTCCAGCGTGGCCGGCTTGGTGCCGCCGGTGGAGCGGTCGCCCTGCAGGCCGGGCTCGGTGTTGGCGATCGTGAGCTCGACCGCGGCGGGCAGGTCGACGTAGAGCGCGGCGCCCTCGTTGAAGGCCACCGTGGCCAGGGTGTTCTCCAGCATGTAGTTGGCGGCGTCGCCGACCGTGCGGGCGGACACGTTGACCATGTCGTAGGTCTCGGTGTCCATGAACACGAAGTCGTCGCCGTCCCGGTAGGAGTACTGCATCTCGCGCTTGTCGACGTTGGCCACGTCGACCTTCACGCCGGCGTTGAAGGTCTTGTCCACGACCTTGCCGGACAGCACGTTCTTGAGCTTGGTGCGCACGAACGCACCGCCCTTGCCCGGCTTGACGTGCTGGAACTCCACAACGGCCCACAGCTCTCCGCCGTCGAGCTTCAGCACCATGCCGTTCTTGAGGTCGTTGGTCGTCGCCACTCGTTTTCTCCCGCGTGCGGCCGCTCTAAAGGACGAGCAGCTCCTTGGTCGTCTTCGTGAGGAGTTCCGGCTCGCCCTCACGTGTCACGAGGGTGTCCTCGATGCGAACGCCGCCCTGACCGGGCAGGTAGACCCCCGGCTCGACGGTGATCGGAACTCGATCCTCTAGTCTACCGGTCCGTGACGGGCCCAGGAACGGCTCCTCGTGGATCTCCAGGCCGACGCCGTGGCCCAGGCCGTGCCGGAAGTGGCCGCCGTGCCCGGCGCGCTCGATGACGGAGCGGGCCGCCGCGTCCACCTCGCGGACGTCGGCGCCGGGGGCCAGGGCCTCGCGGCCCGCGCGCTGGGCGGCGGCGACCAGGTCGTACAGCTCGCGCTGCCAGGCGGCGGGCTCGCCGAGGGAGACGGTGCGGGTCATGTCGGCGTGGTAGCCCTCGTAGACGGCGCCGAAGTCGAGGGTGACCAGGTCGCCCGCCATGAGCGGCCGGCCGGTGGGGACGTGGTGCGGAACGGAGCCGTTCTCGCCGGCCGCGACGATGGTCTCGAACGAGGGGCGGGCGGCGCCGAGCTCGGCCATGCGCGCCTCCAGGACGCGGGCGACCTCGCGCTCGGTCATGCCGGGCCGGATGGCGCCGCAGACGTCGGCGAAGGCCTGGTCGGTGATGGCGCAGGCGGTGCGCAGCAGTTCCAGCTCGTCCTCGTCCTTGACGGCGCGCAGCCCCTCGACGACATGCTCCAGGGGCACGAGCGCGTCGCCGCCCAGGCGGTCGAGCAACCGCCGGTAGGTGGCGACGCTCATGCTCGCGGCCTCGATGCCCGTGCCCGGCACGGCCAGCGCGCCGGCCGTGTCGACGGCCTCGACGACCGGCACGTCGAGGGCCTGCGCCCGCTCCACGTACCGGTTGTCGGTGGCCAGCCGCGCCGAGCCGTCGGCCGCGACGAGCACGGCGGCGTTGGAGCTGTCGAGGCCGGTGAGGTAGCGCACGTTGACGCGGGAGGTGACGAGGAGGGTCTCGACGCCGTGGGCGGGCAGGGCCGCGGCCAGCCTGGCCCGCCGCTCGGAGAGGATCGTCATGGCGTCAATGTACGTCAGAGCCGCCAGTCCCCCAGGAAGTCGGGCAGGGGGCCGGAGGCCGGCACCTCGCCCCGGGCCTGGGCCTGCCTGAGCTCGGCCATGACCTCCCTGATCTGGGCGCGGCCCTGGTCCTCGCGGCCCCGCTCGAAGCTCTTGGCCGCCTTCCTGATCTGCTTGACGGTCTTGTCGGCCAGGCGCGGGTTCATGTCGCCGACGGCCCGCTGGGCCGTCACGGAGTTCTCGAACGCCCACACCCACGCCGACCACCCGCCCGGCGGGACGGCGCCGCTGCTCAGCGTGGCCTTGGGCTGGGCGGTCTCCTGGAGGGAGCTGGGCCCGGCCGACGGGGTGAGGACCTGAGGGGTGCTCGACGGGGGCGTGGCCGGCGCGAAGGTGGGGAACTCGGGGGTCTCCAGCGTGGCGGCCGGGGTCGGGGTGGGGGCGGCGGTGGGCGTCTCCTTGGAGCCGCCCCACACCACGAACGCGACGGTGACGGCCGCGATCACCGCGAGCGCGACGCCGAGCTGCACGAAGAGCTTGCGGTTGGAGGCGGGCTCGCGGCCGTCGGGCGGGAGGGCGTCGTAGACGGCGGTGTCGCCGGCCCGCGGCGGCTGGTGCGCTCCCCCGCCGGGCGGCGCGGGGAGCGGGCCGGCCGCGTGCGGGGCCGCGCCGTGCGGGGCGGTCACCGGGCCGCCCGGAGGCGCGCCGTGGGACGCCGCGGACTCGGCGGCGGACTGCGCGCCGGGCGGGGGCGTCTGGGGACGGGGGCGGGCGATGGCCGCCAGCGCCCGCCGCACCGGTTCGCCGCCGGAGGGCCGGGCGGCGGGGTCGGCGGCGAGCATCGAGAGCACGAGCCGGTCGAGCTCGGCGGGCACCTCGGCCCGGTGGCGGCTCGGCGGCGCCGGCTCGGCGACGCGCCCCTCCTCCGGGGCGTCCTCGAACGGCGGGCGTCCGCACAGCAGCTCGTAGCACACGCAGCCCAGGGCGTACAGGTCCGAGGCGGCCTCGGCCGGGCGGCCCGCGGCCTGCTCGGGAGCGGTGTACCGGGTCGGCGGGACGGCGATCCCCGCCACCCCGAACCCGACGACCTTGAGCACCCCGCTGCCGGCCCGGCGGAAGCTGCCCGGGCCGACCTGCCCGTGGACCACGCCGACGCGGTGGGCGGCGTCCAGCCCGGCGGCGGCCTGCCCGACGAGGTCGCACGCCTCCGTCACGGGCAGCGGCCCGCGCGTGGCCAGCTCCTCGCCCAGGCTCTCACCGCCGAGGAACTCCGTCACGAGGTACGGCGTGCCGTCCTCGTCGCCCACGTCGAGCACCATGGCCACGTTGGGGTGGATGACCCGGGCCACGGCCTCGGCGTGCCGCTGGAGCACCTCCCGGGTGGCGGCTCCGGACCGGAGCAGTTTCACCGCCACGGTCCAGTCGGCACGCGTGTCGTACCCCCGCCACACCTCTCCCATCGGCCCGTTGCCGATGCGCTCGTCGAGCCGGTACCGGCCAGCGACCATGGACGGCGCTTCGTCCGACATATCCCCGCCAATAACTCCAGAAACGGCATTTTCGACCAACCATAGGGCCCCAGCCGTCCTCCGAGGTCCCGATTGCGAGGCGCGCCGCCGTGAGAGGCGGTCAAGGGCTGGTGAGCCGGGGGCTCCTGCGGGCGAAGGCGGGGGCGTGCTCCGGCCGGGGACCGAAGCCGACGAACCGGGCCGGGATCGCGCGCAGCCAGGGGAAGGCGCGCAGGAGGAGGAGCAGGGACCTGGGCGGGCCGGGCCTCCTGCCCGTGGCCCCCATGTCGAACATGGCGCGCTGGAGCAGCCGCTGGGCGCCCTGGACGATCACGGTGGGCGGCTGCCTGCGCCGCTGCACGGCCGCCAGGTCGGCGACGGTGACGGCGTGCCGCCGCAGGGGCCCGGCGAGCAGGGCGGCGGCGGCCACGGCGTCCTGGATGGCCAGGTTGATGCCCACGCCCCCGGCGGGCGACATGGCGTGCGCGGCGTCGCCGATGAGCAGCAGGCCGTCGCGGTACCAGCGCCGGAGCCGGTTGAGCTTGACGTCGAGCACGTGGACGTCGTCCATGCTCGCGAGCTGGTCCACCCGGTCGGCGAAGTCGGGGCGCAGCCGGACGATCCGTTCGCGGAAGCGCTCGACGCCCTCCCTGCGCAGCCGCGCGTCGGAGCCCTTCGCGGTGAGGTAGGCCACCTGGTAGTAGTCCGGGCGGGTCAGGCACAGCAGCAGCTCGGAACCCCGCGCGACCGGCGTCACGCCGGCCGGGACGCTCCGTTCGGCGGGCGGCCGGGGCAGGCGGAACCACCAGACGTCGAACGGCACCCGGAACTCCCGGGGCGTCAGCCGCGCCTCCCGGCGCAGCGTGGAGTGCCTGCCGTCGCAGCCCACGGTCAGCTCGGCGCGGATCTCCCCTTCGCGGCCGTCCTCGGTGCGGTACCGGACGCCGACGACCCGGTCGCCGTCCCTGACCAAGCCGGTGGCCTCCGTCTCCATGCGCAGCGTGAACCCGGGCTCCTCGCCGGCGGCCTTGGCCAGCAGGTTGAGCAGGTCCCACTGGGGCACCATCGCGATGTGGTCGTAGGGCGCGGGCAGCGTCGCGAAGTCGCCCAGCGTCACCAGGTCGCCGTCGGGGGTGGGCAGCGAGACGTTGCCCAGGCGGCTCTGCGGCAGGGCGCGGAAGGCCTCGCCGAGGCCGAGCTCGTCCATGAGCCGGATGGTGGCGGGATGGACGGTGTCACCCCGGAAGTCGCGCAGGAAGTCGCCGTGCTTCTCCAGCACGGTGACCTCGACGCCCGCCCGGGCCAGCAGCAGTCCCAGCATCATCCCGGCCGGTCCGCCGCCGCACACCAGGACTCCGGTCTTCTCGACGGTCATGACAGTCCCTTCTCCTGCGGGTCGTGCCTGAACCTGCATCGGAATTCATCATCTGATGAGTACCTATTGGAGACGATACACATATGAGGTTCAGATAGGAAGCGATACCATCACGGTTCATGGACAGGGCGCTGGTCGAAGCCGCGCTGGCGGCCGCCGAGCGGCACGGCAGGGACGTCGCCGAGGTGCCGTTGAGCGCGATCGCGGCGGCCGCCGGCATCTCGCGCAGCACCCTGCTGAGGAGGCTCGGCGGGTCGCGGGCCACGCTGGACGAGGCGGTGCGGGCGGCCGGGGTCGATCCCGGCGGGCGCCCACCGGTCCGGGAGCGGGCCATCGAGGCGGCGGCCACGCTGGTCGCCCGCGACGGGCTCGGCGCGGTCACCCTCGACGCCGTCGCGGCCGCCGCCCAGTGCTCGCCGACCAGCCTGCACGCGGTCTTCGGCGGCCGTGACGGCCTGATCGCCGGCGTGTTCGACCGGTACGTCCCCGTCCTCGACCTGGAGGCGCTGGCCGCCCACCCCCCGGAGGGCGTCGAGGACACGGTCCACGCCGTCTACCGCGCGCTGGCCGAGGCGTTCACCCGGGAGCCCCGGGTGCTGCCGGCCATCTTCGGCGACCTGTTCAGCCGTCCCGACGGCACGGCCGCCCGGATGCTGAAGGCCGGCCTGCCCCGGATGTTCGACAGCTTCGGCACGCTGTTCACCGCGCAGATCGAGGCCGGCCGGCTGCGGCCGCTCCCCGTGCCGCTGCTCGTCCAGCTCATGCTCGGCCCGATGGCGGCGCACATGCTGTTCCGCCCCGTGCTCTCGGACGCGCTGGGCGACGCCCTGCCCCCGGTGGAGGAGGCCGCGCGCGCGTTCGCCGAGGCGTTCCTTCGCGCCGCCGCCCCCTGAGTCCTTCCCCGCGCCGGGCTCCCAGTGATCCACAAGTGACCTCCAAGAGCGCGGAAACATTCTGAGGGCTGTCCCGGACTTCTCCACGAAAGGAAGGAAGAGGATGAGCCCTCGTCGTCTGGCCGCGGCAGCGCTGATGGCCGGCGGGCTGGTGGCCGGCGCCATGGCCGGTCCCGCTTCGGCCGCTTCCGCCCAGGCCACCGAGGCCTGGCACCTGATGGGCAGCTACGCGTACTACGGCGACTGCGTGAAGGCCGGCGTCAACGCCCTGGCGAACGGCGCGGCCCTGGACTTCTCGTGCAAGCCCTCGGGCTCCCGTTACGACTTCTACCTCTACTACTGAGCACGCCAACCGGATGAAGGAGTTCAGCAGAATGAGAATGCGCACGGTGATCGCGACCGCCGCGGCCGGGGCCGCGCTTTCCTTCGGCCTGGCCGCCACGCCCGCGCACGCGGAGGGCTGGCACCACTTCGGCTATTACTCGACCCAGCGCAACTGCATCACCGCGGGAGAGGCCCTGCTGGACGCCGGCGACATCGGCGGCTACAGGTGCGTATCGGTGCCGCCGAAGTGGGACCTGCAGATCTACGTCATCGACGTGTGATCCGCTGACCCCGCCTCGCGCGCGTCCCCGGCACTCGCGCGAGGCGGGGTCATGAGGCGAGCAGGTCGAAGTGGAAGCCGACCACGAACAGCCCCAGGGACACCCACCGCATGGCGACCGGGAAGTCGGGACGCTGCAGCGTGCAGCCGAGCCTGAAGGAGAGCATGCCCGCGGCGCCCCCGAGCGTGCTCCCGAGCACGAACTCCACCGGCCAGGGCACCCCGATCGGCTCGGTGACGACGATGACGGCTCCCCCCGTGAGGAGACCGACGACGAAGGTCTTCCGGCTGGGCCTGCGCGCCATGAACCTCGCCAGGCGTTCGCCGTAGCGGGACAGCTTCTCGGGGCCGACGAGATCGACGACGACCGTCGCGCCCGACACGAACGAGAGGATCTTGCCGAAGCGACCCCACCAGATCACCGGCAGACCGAGGAGGTCGTGGCCCAGCGCCGACCTGCCGTCCAGCCACATGCCCCACGCGTCGAGATAGCTGATGTCCGCCACGAACGGAGCGTAGAAGCTCCCGGGCCCCCTGCCCAGCCCGATCCTTGACGAGGCGGCGGCCGCCGTGGAACGGCTGGTCCCCGGCGGCCGCTTCGAAGTCCTGTGACCACTAGTCGTAGAAGTGGCTGACCCGTACGCGCAGGGGGCTGTCCCACTCGATGCTGACCCAGGTCTGGATGCCCCCCTGGTAGGGCTGGACGTTGCGGACGGTCATGCGCGCGGCTCCCATCTTGGGAACGTTGTCGTCGTCCACCTCCACGATCGAGGCGGACACCTGCGAGTCGGGGGTGATCCACGACGCGCCCACGTCGAGGATCATGTCTCCGCATCCGGTGAAGTAGCCCCAGCTGGCGCGCTCGCCGGGCTGGATGTCGGTCTTGACGATCTGCAGGGTCATGGTGTTCCTTTCGATGCCGGGTGTGTCCGCCGCCCGGTGGCCGGGTTCGGCCTTCCCGGGCCACATCCCCGCAGGCCGGCCACGCCTACCCCGGCGGCACGCCCACCCTCGGCATGACCCGGCAAGACAACGTGAAGGGCGGGAAGCCCATGGCTTCCCGCCCTTCACGTCGCACCGGACCTCAGGCCGCGGCCGGCTCCGGGGCGCCGGCCGGGCGCTCCGGCCGTCGCGCGTCCAGCTCCTGCGGCGCCGCGTTGAACACCGCCTCGTCCAGGCGGCCCTCCGAGCGGGCCACCAGCACCGGCACGACCATCTGCCCCGTGACGTTGGTCGCGGTGCGGATCATGTCGAGGATCGGGTCGATCGCCAGCAGCAGGCCGACGCCCTCCAGCGGCAGGCCGAGCGTGCTCAGCGTCAGCGTGAGCATCACCGTCGCGCCCGTGAGGCCGGCCGTGGCGGCCGAGCCGACGACCGAGACGAACGCGATCAGCAGGTACTCGCCCACGCCCAGCGGCACGTTGAAGACCTGGGCCACGAAGATGGCGGCCAGGGCCGGGTAGACCGAGGCGCAGCCGTCCATCTTGGTGGTGGCGCCGAACGGCACCGCGAAGGAGGCGTAGTCGGCGTCCACGCCGTTGCGCTCGATGGTGACGCGCTGGGTCAGCGGCAGCGTGCCGACCGACGAACGGGAGACGAAGGCCAGCTCGATGGCGGGCCAGGCGTTGCGGTAGAAGGTCAGCGGGTTGACCTTGCCCCAGACCGACAGCAGCACCGGGTAGACGGCCAGCAGCACGATGAAGCAGCCGGCGTACACGGCGACGCTGAACTTGGCGAGCGGCGCGAGCAGCTCCCAGCCGTAGGTGGACACGGCCTTGCCGATGAGGCCGGCGGTGCCGATGGGGGCCAGGCGGATCACCCACCACAGCGCCTTCTGCACCAGCTCCAGGACGGAGCGGCTGAGCGCGAGGAACGGCTCGGCCTTCTCGCCGACCGCGAGGGCGGCGGCGCCGAGGACGGCCCCGAGGAAGACGATCTGCAGGACGTTCATCTCGCTGAAGGCGGTGACCACGTTCGTGGGCAGGATGCCGGTGACGAAGTCGAGCCAGGTGCCCGCGCCCTCGGTGTCGACGGCCTTGGCGGCGCCGGTGTCGAGGGTGACGCCCTGGCCGGGGTTGATCACCAGGCCGAGCGCGATGGCGAAGCCGACGGCCACGGCGGCGGTGGCGAGGAACCACAGCAGCGTCTTGGTGGCCAGCCGGGCGGCGCCGTTGACGTTGCGCAGGTTCGCCACGCTGACCAGCACGGCGGTGAACACCAGCGGCGGCACGGCGAGCTTGAGGAGCTGGACGAAGATCTGGCCGACCTTGGTCAGGGTCTCGGCGAGCCAGGCGACGTCCCAGATCTTGGCGGCGAAGCCGAGGGCGACGCCGAGCACGAGGCCCAGCAGAAGTTGAAGGGAGAAGCTGAATCTCTTCACGACGGAAGACTCCGGAGGTACGGACGGGCACGGCGGCGCGCGCCTCATGCGGTCAGGGAGGTGGTGCCCGGGGGTGGCGTGGCACAAGGTGGCACGAGATGCCACAAAGGGGGATCGGCGATCGAGCGCGTCAGAGCGCGATCAGCGACAGAGAGACCCCAGGACCCGGCACAGGTCGATGTGCAGGCGCTCGACGAGCCGCACGATCACCACAGAAAACCTCACGAGCGTGTTCAACACGCCACCTCCACGGCCGCATTCCCCGGCCCGCGGTGATCGTCGTCACAGCGGGCCGGGTCCTGGCCGCACACAGCCGGCTCAGCCGCTCAGCGGGCTCAGCCGGTCAGCAGGCTCAGCCGGCGATGTCCTTGATGCGCTCGATGAGCCGCACACGCTCCTCGTGCGTGCGCCCGAGCGGCGCGACGTTGAGCGTCGTCACGCCGGACTCCCGCATCACCTGGACGCGGTCGCGCACGAAGCCCTCGTCGCCGATCAGCGAGATGTTGCGCAGCAGCTCGTCCGGCACGAGCGCGGCGGCCTCGTCCTTCTTGCCGTCGAGGTACAGCTCCTGGATCTGCTCGGCCTCCTTCTCGTAACCGTAGCGGCGGGCCAGGTCGTTGTAGAAGTTCTTGCCCTTGGCGCCCATGCCGCCGATGTAGAGGGCCGCCATCGGCCGGCCGAACTCCAGCAGCCCGGCCACGTCGTCGCCGATGGCCAGCGACGCCTGGGCGATGACGTCGAGCTCGCCCAGCTCGGGATCGCGCCGGGCCTTGCCCGCCGCCAGCGCCTCGCCCCACACCGCGCCGGCCTTCTCCGGCAGGTAGAAGATCGGCTCCCAGCCCTCGGCGAGCTCGGCGGCCAGCTGGACGTTCTTGGGGCCGATGGCGGCCACGACGATGGGGATGCGCGGGCGCACCGGGTGGTTGATGAGCTTGAGCGGCTTGCCGAGCCCCGTGCCCTGCTCCGGCGGGAGGGGCAGCGTGTAGTGGCGGCCCTCGTAGCGCACGCGCTCGCGCCGCCACACCTGGCGGCAGATCTCGATGACCTCCCGGGTACGGCCGAGCGGCGCGGTGTACGGCACCCCGTGGAAGCCCTCGACGACCTGCGGGCCGGAGGCGCCGAGGCCGAGGGTGAACCGCCCGTCGGAGACGTAGTCCATGCCGGCGGCCGTCATGGCGAGCAGGGTGGGCGTGCGCGAGTAGATCGGCAGGATGCCGGAGGCGATCTCCAGCCGCTCGGTCCGCGCCGCGATGTATCCCATCTGGCTGACCGCGTCGAAGCTGTAGGCCTCGGCCACGAAGACGATGTCGAGCCCGGCCTTCTCGTAGTCGGCCAGCTCGGCGACCGTCTCCTTGAAGCCGCCCGAGTAGTTGAGTGCCATACCGATGCGCATTGCCGGGCTCCCGATACCGAATGTTATTCCGTTGCGAGGGCAACAGATTAGCGTGTCCGCGCGCGGCGCGGCGACCGGCTAGCCTGGTGCGGATCTCGGAGAGGGGCCGATGCTGAAGAGGATCGTCGGGCGGATCGTCGTGGCGGGGGCGGCCGTGGTGGCCGTGGTGCTGGCGGGGCATCGGCTGATCCCCGCGATGGGGGGCTTCACGCCCGTCCTGGAGAGCCTCCTTCCCTGGCTCGGCTGGGCCGTCCCCGTCCTGCTCGGCGCGGCGGCCCTGGCCCGCTCGCGCCTGGCCGCGGTGGCGGCGCTGGTGCCGGGCCTGGTGTGGGCGGTGATGTTCGGCCCGGCCCTCTTACGGTCCTCGCCCGGCGGGCGCTCCGACCTGTCGGTCGGCACGGTGAACGTCGGCGTCACCAACGACTCCTCCGGCGCCGCCGTCCGCTCCATCGCCGAGGGCCTCGACCTGCTGGCCGCGCAGGAGCTGACATCCGGCGGGCCGGCCGCCAAGCGGCTGAACACCCTGTTCCCCCACCACTACACGGTCAGCACGGTCGGGCTGTGGAGCCGCCACCCGATCCGCCGCTCCAAGCCGCTCGACGTAGGCATGGGCTGGGTGCGGGCGCTGCGCGCGGTGGTCGACACCCCCAAGGGCGACGTGACCGTGTACGTCATGCACCTGGCCTCGGCCCGGCCCGGGCAGACCGCCTCGCGCGACGAGTCGCTGGCCGCGGCGCGCCGGCTGATCGACGCCGACACGAGCAAGCGGATCCTGCTGCTCGGCGACCTCAACACCGCCACCACCGACCGCGGCATGCGGGGGCTGACGCCGCCGCTGCTGGACGCGCAGCAGGAGGCGGGACGGGGGTTCGGCTTCACCTGGCCGTCGTCGTTCCCGATCACCCGGCCCGACCACATCCTGTACAAGGGGATGACGGCGACCGAGGCGGGGGTGGCCCCGGCGACGGGCAGCGACCACCGCGCGGCCACGGCGTCCTTCCGCCTCTAGCCGTCCTGGGTCAGCCTGCCGAGGTCGGCGGGGGTGTCGATGTCGGCGGGGTCGCCGAGGCCGTCGCACGGCACCTCGCTCACCAGCTCCGGGTGCGCCTTGATGAAGGGCCGGGCGCCGACGTCGCCCACCGCCAGCCGGGCCACCTCGGCGAAGTCGCCCCGCGACAGCAGCACCGGGTTGCGCCGCCGCCCGCCGTAGGTGGCGACGGCCAGCCGCGCGCCGCTCGCGACCAGGGCGCGCACCGCCTCCGGGCGGATGAACGGCTGGTCCACCAGCGCCACCACGACCGCCTCGGCCTGCTCGGGCAGCGCCGCCAGCCCGACCCGCAGCGACGATCCCATGCCGGAGCGCCAGCCGGGGTTGCGCACCACGACCGCGCCGCGCACCTGGACGGTCGCCGCGCCCACCACGACGACCACGGGGTGGCAGCCGCCCTCCTCCAGCAGCCGCACCCCCCGGTCGACCAGCCGCTCGCCCTCATGCTCGACCAGCGCCTTCGGGGTGCCGAGCCGGGAGCCCTCGCCGGCCGCGAGCAGCAGCCCGGCCACGCGCGAGCCCCGCACGTTCACGACGCCTCGTGGTGGATGCGGCCCGCGGTGTCGCTGAGCGGCCGGCCGGAGCCGCCCCACCGGAGCTGGATCAGCTCGGCCGCGATCGACACGGCCGTCTCCTCGGGGGTGCGGGCGCCCAGGTCGAGGCCGATGGGCGAGCGCAGCCGGGCGAGCTCCTCCTCCGCCAGGCCGGCCTCGCGCAGCCGGGCCAGCCGGTCCTCGTGGGTGCGGCGCGAGCCCATCGCCCCGACGTACCCGGCGGGGGTGCGCAGCGCCACCTCCAGCAGCGGCACGTCGAACTTCGGGTCGTGGGTGAGCACGCAGATGACCGTGCGCTCGTCCACGGTGGTCGAGGCGAGGTAGTCGTGCGGCCACTTGACCACCACCGCGTCGGCCTCCGGGAAGCGCTTGGGCGTCGCGAAGACCGGCCGGGCGTCGCAGACGGTCACGTGGTAGCCGAGGAACTTGCCGAGCCGGGCCACCGCGGCGGCGAAGTCGATCGCGCCGAACACCAGCAGGCGGGGCGGCGGCGCGAACGAGTGGACGAACACGGCCAGCTCGTCCAGCCGCCGCTCGCCCCGTGGGCCGTACCTCCTGATCCCGGTGACGCCCTGGGCCAGCATGCCGCGCGCGTCGTCGTCCACGGCCTCGTCGAGCCGGTCGAGCCCGAGAGTCCCGGACGAGCGGTCCGGCCAGACGACGCGGCGGGCGCCCATCCGGCCGGGCCCGGACACGACGGTGGCCACCGCGACCGGCTCGTGCGCCGCCACCGAGCGGGCGATGTCGCCGAGCTCCGGGTACGTCTCGATGGACACCGGCTCGACCAGGATGTCGATGATGCCGCCGCAGGTCAGGCCCACGGCGAACGCGTCGTCGTCGGTCACGCCGTACCGCTGGAGGACCGGCTCGTCGATCTCGGCGGCCAGGTCGAACACCGCGCCCTCGACGCAGCCGCCCGACACGCTGCCGACCACCTCGTCGCCCCGCACCGCCATCGCGGCACCGGGGGGCCGGGGCGCGCTGGCGAACGTGCTGACCACGGTCGCCAGCCCGAACCTGAGTCCCGACCTCCACCACCGCATGATCTCGGGCAGCACGTCACGCATGGGCGAGCCTTTCGCTGAGGGCCTCGTAGGCGGCCAGGCTGTGCCCGGCCACCAGGTCGTCGAGGTACGGCAGGGCGGCGCGCATGCCCCCCGTCAGCGGCTCGTAGTCCTCGTACCCCTTGTGTGGGTTGACCCAGATCACCCGGTACGCCTGGCGGGCCAGCCGGGCCACCTGCGCGCCGAGCAGGCTCGGGTCGCCGCGCTCCCAGCCGTCCGAGGCGATCACCACGATGTCGCCGCGGGCGTGGCGCCGGCCGAGGAACTCCTTCAGCTCCTCGCCGAGCCGGGTGCCGCCGCTCCAGTCGGGGATGGCCCGCGACGCCGCGTCCAGGGCCGTGCCGGGGTCGCGGTGGCGCAGCTCGGCGGTGATCGGGGTGAGCCGGGTGCCGACCGAGTAGACGCGGGTGGCCCGCGGCCGGCTCCTGACCAGGGCGTGCGCGAAGCGCAGCAGCGTCTCGGCGTACGGGGCCATCGACCCGCTGACGTCCACGAACAGCACGACGCCGCGCGGCCGCACGGTGTGGCTCCTGCGCAGCAGGCGGGCCACGTCGCCCTTGCGCAGCGCCTCGCGGATGGTGCGCCGCTGGTCGAGCCGGCCCCGGGCGGCCGGCTCGAAGCGCCGGGAGCGGCGCACCGCGCGCCCGGCGCTCAGCATCGCCAGCATGCGGTGCACCTCGGCCCGCTCGGCCTCGGTGAGCGCGGCGACGTCGCGGTGGCGCAGCAGCTCCGTGCGGCTGGCGCTGCCCGGGGCGCCCGCGTCCTCGCCTTCCCCCGTGTCGTCGCCGGCCTCCTCGCCGAGGGCGAGGGTGTGGCGGGTGACGGTCACCGTCCCGGCCGGCCTCCGGGAGGCGGTGCGCCCGCCGAAGTACGCCTGGAAGCAGCGGTCGTAGCGGGGCAGGTCGTCGGGGCCGGCGCACAGCGTGAGGCGGCCGGCCCAGTAGAGGTCCGCCGGGCGGGTCACGTCGAGGTGGCACAGGGCGCTCAGCAGGGCGCGGGTCCGCTCGTGGTCGGCGCCGACCCCGGCCGCCCGCAGGGTGCGCGCGAACCCGGTCATGGTGGCGGCCAGCCCGCCGGCGGCCTCACTCATGGCGCAGCAGCCCACGCGACAGGACGCTCTCGACGTCCTCGCGGTACTTCAGCGCGGCCCCCAGGGTGGCGGCGGCCCGGTCGGGGTCCAGTTCCTTGGCGCCGAGGGTCAGCAGCGCCTCGGTCCAGTCGAGCGTCTCGGCCACGCCCGGCGGCTTGACCAGGTCGGCGCCCCGCAGCCGGGCGGCGGCCCGCGCGACCTGCGCGGCCAGCGTCTCGGTGCAGCCGGGCAGCCGGCGCAGCAGGATCGCCACCTCCCGGTCGAAGCCCGGGTGCTCCAGCCAGTGGTAGAGGCAGCGGCGCTTGAGCGCGTCGTGGACCTCGCGGGTGCGGTTGGAGGTGACCACGACGACCGGCGGCGTCGCCGCGCGCACGGTGCCGAGCTCGGGGATGGAGATCGTGTAGTCGGACAGCACCTCCAGCAGGAACGCCTCGAACTCGTCGTCGGCCCGGTCGATCTCGTCCACCAGCAGCACGCTCGGCCCCGTCTCCAGGGCCTTGAGCAGCGGCCGGGCGATGAGGAAGCGCCGGTCGTAGATCTCGCCCTCCAGGCGGCCCACGTCGGTGACGCCGGCGGCCTCGGCGGCCTTGAGGTGGAGGAGCTGGCGGGCGAAGTCCCAGTCGTACAGGGCCTGGGCGGCGTCGAGGCCCTCGTAGCACTGCAGCCGGATCAGCGGCGCCTCCAGCAGCGCGGCGAGCGCCTTGGCCAGCTCGGTCTTGCCGACGCCGGCCTCGCCCTCGAGGAACAGCGGCCGGCCCATCCGCAGCGCCAGGAACGCGGCCGTGGCCAGCCCCTCGTCGGCGAGGTACGCCTGCCGGTCGAGCAGCTCGGCGAGCCTGCCCGGCGATTCGATGCCCGCCGCCACGCCGGCCGCGCCCTTCGCCTCACCCGTCCGCCCCAGCACGCTTTCAGGCTACGCGCCGAGCCGCCGTGGCGATATTCGTCACAGGGCCCGACTACTCACGGCAAGGCATCGCTCACGCAAAGACTCCTCCAGGAAGGAGCGGACCTCCCCGGCCTCCGGGACGCCGAGCTCCTCGTACAGGCGCAGCGCCAGCCGTCCGTGCTCGCGGGCCCGTTCCTCGTCGCCGAGGGCGAGGTGGGCGCGGGCCAGGCCGTCGTGGGCGCGCGCCTGCTCCGGCCGGTGGCGGGTCAGGTCGGCGAGCGCGAGCGCGGCCGTGTGCTCCTCGACCGCCCGGGCCGGGTCGCCCGCCGCCTCGGCCAGCCCGTTGAGCGCGGACGCCTCGTCGCCGGCGCTGCCGAGCCCGCGGTGCAGGGCCGCGGCCTGCGCGTGCCGGGCGCGGGCCCGCGCCAGGTCGCCCTGGCGGCGGAGGACGACGCCGAGGTGGTCGAGGATCAGCGCCTCGCCGGCCGGGTTGCCGACCTTGCGGTGCAGCGCGAGCGCCAGGTCGAGATGGCGGCGGGCCTCCTCCGGACGGCCGGCCCGGTCGAGGGCGAGGGCGAGGATGCCGAGCACGTGGGCCTCGCCCCAGGGGTCGGCGCCGATCCGGGTGAGGTCGAGCGCCTGCGCGAGGTACCGCTCCGCCTGGGCGTCCTGGCGCCGGCGCAGCGCCACGTTGCCCAGCGTGAGCAGGGCCCGGGCCCGGTCGCCGGCCCGCTCGCACGCGTCGAGGGCCTGGCGCGCGTGCTCCTCGGCCCGCTCGTACTCGCCGAGCCGCCAGTACGTCCACGCCAGGTCGGTCAGGGCCCGCTCCTCGACCTCGCGCTGGCCCAGCTTGCGGCTGCGGCGGAGCGTCAGCGTGTGCAGCGTCAGGGCGTCGTCGTGGTGCGCCTGCCGGTCGAGGTAGGGGCGCATCGCCAGGGCGAGCATGCCCAGGCACACCTCGGGGCCGTGGACGGCGGTGGCGATGATGTTGGCGCGTTCGGCGTCGAGCCAGGCGAGCGCCTGCGCGGCGTCGCGGACGGGCGCGACCGGGGTGGCCGGCTGCGGGATGCCCTCCCGCTGGGCGACGCTGTGCGGGTAGAGCCGGTCGATCGCCGCGCGGGCGCGGTGCAGGTAGTAGGTGAGCAGCCGCAGGACCGCGCCGTCGTCCTCGGCGATCGAGCGGGCGTGCTCGCGCAGCAGGTCGTGGAAGGTGTACCGGCCGGGTTCGAGCTGCAGCAGCATGTGGGCGTCGAGCAGGCCCTCCAGCAGCTCCTCCGCCTCCTCCTCCGGGACGCCGGCCAGCGCCGCCGCGCCGTACGGGTCGATGTCGCGCCCGGGCACCAGCCCGAGCAGGCGGAACATGCGCTGTTCGGCCGGGTCGAGCTGCTCGTAGGACAGGGCGAAGGCCGCCGACACCCCGTTGAGGAGCCGGCGGTGGTCGTGCAGCCGGTCGGCCAGGTAGGACACGCTCCAGCGCGGGCGGTGCTGGAGGCGGGCGGCCGACAGGCGGATGGCGAGCGGCAGGTGCCCGCACAGCCGCAGCACCTCGCGCACGGCGCCGGGCTCGCGGCTGGCGCGCTCGCCCACGATCCGTTCGAACAGCTCGGCGCCGTCCTGCTCGCCCAGCGTGTCGACCGACAGCGCGTGGGCCCCGTCGAGGTCGACGAGCCGCCGCCTGCTGGTGATCAGGACGAGGGTGTCGGAGTGCCCCGGCAGCAGGGGGCGTACGTGGTCGGCGTCGAGGGCGTTGTCCAGGACGGCGAGCACGCGGCGGCCGGCCAGCTCGGCGCGCCACAGGGCGCCGCGTTCGGCCGGGGTGGGCGGGATGCGGTCGGCGGGCACGCCGAGCTGGCGCAGCAGGGTCTCCAGCGCGGCGGCGGCGTCGACCGGCTCCCGGCCGGCGGTGTGGGCCTGCAGGTCGATGAACAGCCGGCCGTCCGGATAGCGCTCGGCCAGCCGGTGGGCCACGTGGACGGCGAGCGTGGTCTTGCCGACCCCGGCCATGCCGTCGATCGTGACGACCGCCGACCGCTCGGTCACGAGCCGCTCCAGCTCGGCGGTCCGTCCGGAGAAGTCGGGGATGTCGTACGGCAGGTAGGTGGAGCGGCGCGGCGGGCCGGAGGCGGGCGGCGCCACGGCGGGCGGGGCCGGGGCGACTGGCGTCGCGGCGGGCGGCGTCGCGGCGGGCGGGCGCAGCGCGGGGTCGTCGGCCAGGACGGCCCGCTCCAGCTCGGTGAACGCGTGCCCGGGGTCCAGCCCCTGCTCCTCCGCCAGAGCCGTCCGGTAGGCGCGCGCCGCCGCCAGAGCGTCGGCCTGCCGGCCCGCCCGGTGCAGGGCCAGCACGAGGTGGCCGTTGAGCCTCTCGCGCAGCGGGTTGGCGCTCACCTGGGCGGCGAGCTCGTCGAGCAGGTCGCCGTGCCGCCCGGCGGCCAGCTCGCCCTCCACCAGGCGCTCGTACGCCGACAGCCGCCGGTCGTTCCAGAGGTCGCGGACACCGGTGACGTAGTGCGCGTGCACGTCCTCCAGCGCCTCGCCGCGCCACAGGTCCAGGGCCGCGCGCAGGTCGCCGGCGGCCACCCGCTCGGTGAACGCGTGCGCGTCGACCTGGCCGGGCTCCGGCTGGGCGACGTAGCCGCCGGCCCGCGTCTCCAGGAGCCCGCCGGCCCCCGCGCCCCGCAGCACCTTGCGGATCGCGGTGATCGAGGCGTGGATCTGCGAACGGGCCGTGTCGGGCCGGTCGTGCCCCCACATCGCCTCGATGAGCCGCTCGATGCTGATCACCCGGCCGGCGTTGAGCAGGAGGTAGGCCAGCACGGCCCGGTGACGTGGGGCGACGCCCGTCACCGGCGCGTCGCCGGCGACCAGCTGGACGGGACCGAGAAGGGTGAAGCGCAGCATCGTCCCCCCATCACCATCGCATCGTGCGCGCATCGCGAATGTATCAATCCGGGCAGACACTCTGGTCCCACCGGAACGACCGGGAACACGGCAGAGGAGCACACGATGGAAGCCCGGATGAAGAACCCCGCCACGATCATCCCCACGGCGATGAAGCCGATCATGGAGCTGATGAAGGCCGCCCAGTCGCAGGGCCTCCCCCAGGAGCTCATGGAGATGATCCACCTGCGGGTCAGCCAGATCAACGGCTGCAGCTTCTGCGTCGACGCCGGCCTGAAGAACCTGCGCAAGCTCGGCGCGAGCGACGAGCGCGTCGGCCTGGTCGCCGCCTGGCGCGAGGCCCCGTACTACACCGACGCCGAGCGGGCCGCGCTGGAGCTGGCCGAGGCCTCGACCCGGCTGGCCGACCGCGCCGACGCCGTCCCCGACGAGATCTGGGACAACGCCGCCGACCACTTCGACGAGCGGCAGCTCGCCTCGATCCTGCTCATGACCGCGGTCACCAACCTCTTCAACCGCCTCAACGCCCCGATCCGCCAGGTCGCCGGCAGCTGGTGAACCCACCCCCCGCACCCGAAGGAGACATCGCCATGTCCGTCGTCCGCTCGCACCGCTACTCCGTCGCCGACGCCGACCTCGAGGAGTTCCTGGCCCGCCGCGCCTCGCTGATCGCCACCGTACGGAAGGGACACCCCGGCCTCACCCACACCGTGCTGATCCGGCTGGAGGACGGCACCTACAGCGACACCTGGCACTGGGAGACCGGCGAGCAGATGGGCGCGGCCTTCGCCGCCATCCCCACCTTCCCGGAGGCGCCGCTGGCCATGGCCCTCACCAGGGACGCCACCGCCCTGAACGGCCGGCTCGTCGACGAGCGCTGAGCCCGGCGAGGAGGGATCACTCCTCGCCGGCCTCGCCGCGCTCGCGGATGAGCGCGGCGAGCTCCGCCGTGGCGCGGCGGGCGCGGGCCTTCTCCGAGCCCTGGATGCCCATCGCGCCGATCGTGCGGCCGTCGGAGAAGTCGATCCGGGGCCAGGGGTCGCCGACGAGCAGCGTGACGTCGATGACCTCGGGCCAGGTGTAGCGGTGCGTGCGCAGGACGTTGACGATCGTCAGGCCCTCCTCGTCGGCCTGGACGCGCACCCGCCCGAGCAGGTGCAGCACCCACGCCACCGCCAGACCGAACACCACGAACGCGACGCGGTCGGCGAGCATGAACGGCTCGGCGATGAACAGCGCCATCAGCACCGCCCCCACGACGACGACCACGGCGAAGACGTACGGGACGATCCTTCCCCGGCTCGGACGCCAGGTGACGGGCAGGCTCGGGACGGGCACGGGCTCGGGCACGCGTCGAACCTACAACAGCTCAGGCGAGGTCCCGCAGGAGGAGTGCCGTCTCCAGCGCCGCCACCGCCGACTCGTACCCCTTGTCCTCCTTGCTGCCGGGCAGCCCGGCCCGGTCGAGGGCCTGGTCGAGCGTCTCGCAGGTGAGCACGCCGTTGCCGACCGGGGTGCTCTCGTCGAGCGAGATCCGGGTCAGCCCGGCGGTCACCGAGTCGCAGACGTAGTCGAAGTGGGCTGTCTCGCCGCGGATGACCGCGCCGAGCGCCACGACGGCGTCGCAGCGGCGGGCCAGCGCCTGCGCCACGACCGGGATCTCCAGCGACCCCGGCACCCGCACGACGGTGGCGGTGGCGCCGCTGTCGTCGCACGCCCGCACGGCCCGCGCCACGAGCTGGTCGGTGATCTTGGCGTGCCAGCTCGCGGCCACCACGCCGACCCTCAGTCCGGACGCGTCCGGCGCCGCCGTGCCCGCGGGACGTCCCTCGCCGCTCATGAAGCCTCCGAGATGTCGTGGCCGAGGCGTTCGCGCTTGGCCTTGAGGTACCGCTCGTTGTAGGGGTTCATGGCCACGGGCATGGGCTCGCGGCCCAGCACCTCGATGCCGTAGCCGTCCATGCCGGCGAGCTTGGCCGGGTTGTTGGTGAGCAGCCGGATCGACTTGACGCCGAGGTCGGCGAGGATCTGCCCGGCGTTGGAGAACTCGCGGGCGTCCACCGGCAGCCCCAGCTCCAGGTTGGCGTCCACGGTGTCGCTGCCGTTGTCCTGGAGGCTGTACGCCTTGAGCTTGGCCAGCAGGCCGATGCCGCGGCCCTCGTGGCCGCGCAGGTAGACGACCACGCCGCGGCCCTCCTCGGCGATCGCGGCCATCGCGTGGTCGAGCTGCGGGCCGCAGTCGCAGCGCAGCGAGCCGAACACGTCGCCGGTCAGGCACTCGGAGTGGGCGCGGACGAGGACGTCGTCGCCGCCGGCCAGGTCGCCGTAGACGAGGGCGACGTGCTCGCCGCCGTCGACGGCGCTGGCGTAGCCGAAGGCCCGCCACATGCCGTACGCGGTGGGCACGTTGGTCTCGGCGACCCGGGTGACCATGCTCTCGGCGCGGCGCCGGTGGTCGACGAGCTGCTCGATGGTGATGAGGGCCAGGCCGTGCTCATCGGCGAAGGCGCGCAGCCGGGGCAGCCGGGCCATGGTGCCGTCGTCGTTGACGATCTCGGCCAGCGCCCCGGCCGGTGACAGCCCGGCGAGCCGGGCGAGGTCCACGGCCGCCTCGGTGTGGCCGCGCCGGGCCAGCACGCCGCCCCGCTCGTAGCGCAGCGGGAAGATGTGGCCGGGCCGGACCAGCTCGTTCGGCTCGGTCGCGGAGTCGGCCAGGGTCCGGATGGTCTTCGCGCGGTCGGCCGCGGAGATGCCGGTGGTGACGCCGTCGCGGGCGTCCACGGTGATCGTGTACGCGGTGCGCATGCGCTCGTTGTTCTGCGCCACCATGAGCGGCAGGCCCAGCCGGTCGAGGTCGCGGCCCTCCATGGCCACGCAGATCATGCCGCTGGTGTGCCGGATCATGAACGTGCACAGCTCCGGGGTGGCCCGGCCGGCGGCGAAGATGAGGTCGCCCTCGTTCTCGCGGTTCTCGTCGTCCACGACGACGACCGGCCGGCCCTCGCGGATGTCGGCGATGGCCCGCTCGACCGGGTCGAGCCTGATGCCGCTCACGACGCCACCGCCACGGCGTCGCCGGTCGCCACGCGCGCCCGGTACTCCCTGAGCCATTTGACGAACCCCCACAGCACCAGCAGGAAGAACACCCCGTACACGGCGCCGGACACCACGAGCCCGGAGCTGAACGCCAGCGGCACGCCCACGAGGTCGACGGCCACCCACACGATCCAGAAGTCGACCAGGGCCCTGCCCTGCGCCCAGGTGGCGACCGCGCTGCCGACGAAGATGTAGGCGTCGGCGGCCACCAGGAAGGCGCCCTTGGGCAGCGGCACGGCCGCCCCCCACGACAGGTGGGTCACGTAGAACAGCACGCCGACGACGGCGGTGCCGGCCAGCATGACGGTGACCAGCCAGGTGCGTTCCCTGGCGGTCGCCGGCCGCACCGGCAGGCCGGAGCCCTGCTGGGTGCCGCGCCGCCACGCCCACCAGCCGTAGATCGCCAGCACCCCGAACAGCGCCTGCTTCAGGGCGTTGCCGGTGATGTGGGCGTTGATCGAGGCGACGAACAGCAGCACCGCGCCGGTGAGCTGCACGGGCCAGGTCCACAGGGATTTGCGCATCGCCAGCACCACCGTGGCCAGGGCGGCGATGTTGCCGACCAGGTCCGTATAGAGCACGTGGGTGCCGAACACGTTGAATCCGGCCTCTGCCCAGTTCACTGCCTGACCACCAGCCTTTCGACATACTTCGCGATCACGTCGACCTCGAGGTTGACCAGGTCGCCGACCTTGAGCTCGCCCATCGTGGTCAGCTGCAGCGTGGTCGGGATGAGACTCACGCCGAAGCTGTCGTCGTCAACCGTCGTGACGGTCAGGCTGATTCCGTCGATCGCGATGGAGCCCTTCTCGGCCACGTAGCGGGCGAGCGCCTGCGGGAGGGAGAAGCGCAGGTCGTCCCAGCGTTCGCCGGGGTCGCGCGACAGCAGCACGGCGGTGCCGTCCACGTGGCCCTGCACGATGTGGCCGCCGAGGCGCTGGTCGGCGCGCACGGCCCGCTCCAGGTTGACGGCCGCGCCCTCCTCCAGCGCGCCGAGGGAGGTGCGGTCGAGCGACTCGCGCATCACGTCCACGGTGAACACGTCGCCGTCGACCTCGACCACCGTCAGGCAGACGCCGTTGACGGCGATGGAGTCACCGTGGGAGGCGTCGGAGGTGACGAGCGGGCCGCGCACGGACAGCCGGGCGGAGCCGCCGGCCTGGACGAGGGCGGCGACCTCGCCCTTCTCCTCGATGATTCCGGTGAACATCACTGCTCCTTACGGGGGAGGCCGGGCCCGGCGGTGCGGGCGGTCAGGCGGAGGTCGGGGCCGACGCGGGTGACGTCGTCCAGCACGAGACGGTGGATGCCGGCGATGCCGGTGACGCCGGCGTCGCCGAGGGCGGCGGCGCCGGAGCCGAGCAGGGCGGGCGCGACGTAGGCGACGACCCGGTCGATGAGGCCCTGCCGGAGGAAGGAGCCGGCCAGGGCCGGGCCGCCTTCGAGGAAGACGCTGACGATCTCGCGCCGGGCCAGCTCGCGCAGCAGCAGGCCGAGGTCGAGCCCGCCGCCGGGGTGGCGGGGGACGCGGACGACGCCGACGGCCCAGGAGCCGTCGGACCGCGAGCCGTCGGACCGGGAGCCGTCGGACCGGGAGCCGTCGGACCGGGAGCCGTCGGACCGGGAGCCGTCGGACCGGGAGCCGTCGGACCGGGAGCCGTCGGGTACGGGTGCGGGGGCTTCGGGGGCCAGGGCCAGCAGCGTGGGGGCCTCGCCGTCCAGGACGCGGGCGGTGGGCGGGGTGCGGCCCTCGGAGTCGACGACCACCCGCAGCGGCGGCCGTCCTCGGGGCGGTTCCGGGCTCGCTCGGGGCGGTTCCGGGCTTGCTCGGGGTGGTTCCGGGCGGGCGGTGAGGCGAGGGTCGTCGGCGAGGACGGTGCCGATGCCCGCCATGATGGCGTCGGCCCGGGCCCGCAGCCGGTGGACGTCGGCCCGCGCCTCGGGCGAGGTGATCCACTGGCTGCTGCCGTCGGCGGCGGCCGAGCGCCCGTCGAGCGTGGCGGCGAACTTCCACGTGACGTGGGGCCTGCCCAGCCGCGCGTACGTCAGCCACTCGGCGTTGACCCGCTCGGCCTCCTCGGCGAGCAGCCCCGTCTCGACGGCGACGCCGTGCTCGCGCAACCGGGCCGTCCCCCCGGCCGCCTTCGGGGTGGGGTCGGGCACGGCGACCACCACGCGGGCGATCCCGGCGGCGAGCAGCGCCCGGCTGCACGGCCCGGTGCGTCCGGTGTGGTCGCACGGCTCCAGCGTCACGTAGGCGGTGCCACCGCGCGCCCGCTCTCCGGCCTGCCGCAGCGCGACGACCTCGGCGTGCGGGCCGCCGGCGTACGCGTGGAACCCCTCGCCCGCGACCCGGCCGGCGGCGTCGAGGATGACGCAGCCGACGACGGGGTTGGGGCTGGTGGCGCCGTGACCGCGGGCGGCGAGCTCGACGGCGCGCGCCATGTGGCGGGCGTCGCCGGCGGAACCGGCGGCGGTAGGGGCGTCAGCCGGGACGGCGCCGGCGTCCGTCGCGGGAGCGGCTACGCCGGCATCGGTCGCGGGATTCGCGGCATCCGCGACATGCTCGTGAGTCGCCGGCTCGGCGGCATGCTCACGGGTCGCGGACTCGGCGACGTGCTCACGGGTCGCGGACTCGGCGACATGGGGGTCGCGTGCGGGGTCGGTGGTGCGCGCCGTGTCCCTGGTCTCCACCCCGGGTCTCCTCCTCGCCATCGGCTCTCGGCCATGGCGGGCCCCGGGGGATCGGACGATGCGCGTACGCATCACAGAGGCGCCCGGCGATCGCCGGACACCCGCGCGCTTCCTCCCATCCGGACTTTGACCGTCGGTCCCGGAATTCCACCGGGTCAACCGGCCGATGGCATCGGCCGGGTCGCGGACTGTAACCGCCGGTTCGGAGTTTCACCGACCCCGGAGCACGCTAGCTCTGTTCTTGTACCAGTTTGCCATGCCGCCGAAGCGACATGCGCCCACCCCCCACTATGGCAACCAAGCGGTCGCTTGGTCAAATGAAGGGAAGGGGCTCACGCGGCCATGATGCGCCGGGCCTCGCGGGCCGCCGGGGAGTATCGGACCTGGGCCGGGATGATTCCGAGCCCGGTGTGCAGGGCGCGCAGCGTGGCCGTCGCCCACAGGTCGCCGACCGGGGTGGCGGGCAGCCCGTACAGGCGGCGCGCCCAGCGCGGCATGGTCGCGAACGCGAGCAGGGTGAGGGCCGGCAGCGCCGGGCGCAGGGGCGTGAGGATGAGCGGGAGCGGGGCGTTCAGCGACAGGCGCAGGGGATGCGCGGCCTCGGGCACGAAGCGCAGGCCCGGACGCTGGGCCTCGATGTAGTCGCGCATCTCGGCGACCGTGCCGGGGACGCTGTCGGGCGCGAGCCCGACCACCTCGGCCGCGCGCCGCCACTCGGCCACGAACGTGTCGGCCTCGGCGTCGGTGAGCCGGACCCCGCCGCGCCGCGCCACCGACAGGTAGGAGTCCACCTCGCCGACGTGCACCCACCGCAGCGCCTCGGGCTCGTCGAGGCGGTACTCCTCCCCGGTGTCCGGGTCGTACGCGGTCAGGCTGGAGTGGATCTTGCGGACGCGCCGGGCCGCCCGTTCCACCTCGGCGTGGCTCCCGTACGTACGGATGCGGACGAACTCGGTGGTGCGCACGAACCGCGACCACGCCTCGGAGGGGTCCATGAGGGAGGAGTGCTGGAGGACGCCGCGCATGGCGCGGGGGTGCAGCCCCTGCATGAGGAGCGCGCGCAGGCCGCCGACGAGCAGGATCGGCTCCCCCATCACCCGCCAGGTCACCGAACGGGGGCCGAAAAGGCCATGATCCGCCATAAGTGGGCAGTTACCCAGGTCTGGAGGGCTTTATGTCACTTCGCCAGGTGACAGCGGCGTTCGCGTCACGCTTCACGTGCCGCCCGTCACCGACGCGTCGGTGACGGGGTAGGCGCCGCCGGGTGTCAGGCGCCGGCGAAGAGGTCGACGAGGTCGTCGAACGCGGCGACGAGGATGGCGCCGATCAGCCCCGCGACGCCCGCCACGACGGCCCCGGCCAGCGCGGGCGTCCCCAGGGGAAGGGCGAGGCCGAGCAGCGTGGCGGTGATCAGCAGGCCGTTCCGGACGAGATGGCGGGGCCCGAGCGGGGCGGCGGACGCGCCGAAGCAGCGGCAGGGGGCGCGCCGTCCGCGCCGCAGCGCCACCGCGATCGCCACGGTGAACGCCGCCAGCAGCACGAAGGCCAGTGCCAGGCCGAACGCCGCGACATCGGGCGCCCCGGCGAGCAGCGGCACGGCCACCAGGAGCGCCACGAGCCCTTCCAGCGCCGCCACCAGCACCGCCAGAGGGCGTCTCAGGGCGCGGCTCACGGGGACGAGATCCGGCAGCGAACGGGCGAACCCGCTCAGATCCCGCGCCTTGGACACCGCCGTGATGGCGAAGACCACCGCGATCAGCCAGGCGCACCCGACCCGCACGTACTCCACTCGCGCACCTCCGCAGCCA
Source organism: Nonomuraea rhodomycinica (assembly GCF_013363995.1). Classification (GTDB taxonomy): domain Bacteria; phylum Actinomycetota; class Actinomycetes; order Streptosporangiales; family Streptosporangiaceae; genus Nonomuraea; species Nonomuraea rhodomycinica. The sequence continues at coordinate 1,557,485 of NZ_JABWGO010000001.1, forward strand.
CTGTGCCGCCGATCACCCGGAGATCATGATGATCCGGGGGTACGGGCTCGGGCGCAATGGCGTAGGTCACATTGGCGGGTCACGAAGCCGTCGCGGCGCGAGCACCCGCACGTCAGCGCGCCGCGATCCCGGCGTCTCGGCCTGGGCGCCGGAGCGCTCGGCTCAGCCGGTGACGGTCTCCGCCTGGGCGCCGGCGCGCTCGGCTCAGCCGGTGACGGTCTCGGCCTGGGCACGGAGGGCGTCCACGGCCGCGGAGGGGTCGCTGGCTCCGTACACGGCGCTGCCCGCGACGAAGACGTCCGCCCCCGCCTCGGCGACCCGCTCGATGGTCTCGGTGGTGACCCCGCCGTCCACCTGGATCCAGATCTGCCCGCCGTGCCGCTCGACGAGGGAGCGCGCGGTGCGGATCTTCGGCAGCACCATGTCGAGGAACTCCTGGCCGCCGAACCCCGGCTCGACCGTCATGAGCAGCAGCATGTCGATCTCGCCGAACAACCCCTCGTACGGCTCGACGGCGGTGCCCGGGTTGAGGGCGAGCGCCGCCCGCGCGCCGAGGGAGCGGATCTGGCGCAGCGTGCGCACGGGCGCCTTGGCGGCCTCGGCGTGGATGGTGACGCTGCCCGCCCCCGCCTCGGCGTAGGCGGGCGCCCATCGGTCGGGGTCCTCGATCATGAGGTGGCAGTCGAGCGGCAGGGACGTGGCCTTGCGCAGCGACTCCACGACGGGCAGGCCGAGCGTGAGGTTGGGCACGAAGTGGTAGTCCATCACGTCGACGTGCAGCCAGTCGGCGTTGGGCACCGCCGCGGCCTCGTCGGCGAGCCGGGCGAAGTCGGCGGACAGGATGCTGGGCGAGATCTGTACGGCCATGATGTGCCGAGTCTATTGAACCCCGCCCCGGCGCGCGCCCCCGCCCTTCCTCCAGCGCCTTCCCCCACACGCCGCAGGCCGGGCCCCTTCCCGCACACGCCGCAGGCCGAGCCCCTTCCCGCGCTCACCTCGCGGGGCCGAGCCCCTTCCCGCGCTCACCTCGGGGGGCCGAGCCCCTTCCCGCGCTCACCTCGGGGGGCCGCACACCGTGGGGGCGCCGCGCCCCCATACCGCGGCTCCCCCATACCGCGGCTCCCCCTGGTACCGCGGCCCCACCCGGGCGGCGATGTCACGCGCGCTTGCGAAGCAGCGCCAGGAACATCGCGTCGGTGCCGTGCCGGTGCGGCCAGAACTGGGCGTGCGGGCCGTCGCCCAGGCCGTCGACCTCGGGCAGGTAGTCGCGGGCGTCGAGCTGCTCCACGTCGTCGCGGCGCGCGATCACGTCGCCGACCACGACCCGGGTCTCCGCGAGGTGCGGGGAGCAGGTGACGTACGCGACCACGCCGCCGGGACGGGTGGCGTCCAGGGCGGTGTTCAGCAGGGTGCGCTGGAGGCGTCCCAGCTCGGCGACGCTGGCGGGGTCGCGCCGCCACCGTGCCTCGGGTCTGCGCCGCAACGCGCCCAGACCCGTGCAGGGCGCGTCGAGCATGACGCGGTCGAACGCGCCGGGCCGCCAGGCGGGCCGCGCGCCGTCGGCGGTGATCACTCCGGCGTGCGCGGTGGTCTGCGCCACGAGCCGAGCCCGGTGCTGCTGCACATCGGCGGCGAGCAACCGCGCCCCACCGGGGAACGCGACGGGCCGCCCGCCCTCGGCACCATCGCGCAACGGCACACCCCGGCCGCCCTCAGCCACCCCGGAGACGGCCCCACCCCCCTCGGCGCCTTCGGAGCCCGGCACAGACGGGCCGCCTTCGGCACCAGCGGCCGGCGACGCTGCGGGACGCCCGTCCTGTGCGCCCTCGGCAGATCGGCTTCCGGCGACGTCCTCTACGTCGCCGGGAACACTCGCCGTGTGCCGGTGCTCCGTGTCGCTGTACGCGGTGTCGCCGTACGCGGTGTCGCCGTACGCGGTGTCGCCGTACGCGGTGTCGCCGTACGCGGTGTCGCCGTACACCGCCACGGCGTCGAGCAGGCCCGCCTTGCCGCCGGGACCGGCGCACATGTCGAGCCACAGCTCGCCCTCGGCCGAACCGGGCCGTGGCGAGGGTGGCGGGCCGAGCGGGACGCGGGTCAGGGCGAGGGCCACGAGCTGGCTGGCCTCGTCCTGCACGGCCGCGCGGGTCTCGGCGACCGCCGCGATCTGCCCGGGGTCGCCCTCTGTCAGGTACGCGCCGTACGGCGAATAGCGGGTGGGCTCGGCGCCCGCGTCCAGCAGCTCGCGACGGGTGGCGCGTCCCGGCCGGGCCACCAGCGTGACCAGGGGCCGGGCGTTGTCGGCGGCGAGGAGTTCGGCGGTCTCCTCGATGCCGCTGCCGAGCGCGTCGCGGAAGGCGCTGACCACCCAGCGCGGGTGGCTGTGGACGACCGCGAGGTGCCCGGACGGGTCGTCGGCGAGGTCGGGCGCCACGATGGGCAGCCACTCTTCGAGCGTGCGAGAGGCGATCTTGCGCAGCACGGCGTTGACGAACTTGGCCGCGCCCGGTCCGACGCGCTGCCGTACCAGGTCGACCGTGGTGCCCACGGCGGCGTGCGGCGGGACGCGCATGCGGAGGAGCTGGTGGGCGCCGAGCCGCAGGGCGTCGCGCACGGCGGGGTCGGGCGCGCGGTCGCTGCAGATCGCGATGATCGCATCGTACGTGCCGAGGCCGCGCAGGGTGCCGTAGGCGAGCTCGGTGGCCAGGGCGGCGTCGCGGCCCTTCAGCCCGCGCTCACGCAGGAGGCGCGGGGTGAGGAGGTTGGCGTAGGCGTCGCGCTCGTCCACGGCGCGCATGACGTCGAACGCGGCGTTGCGCGCGGGGTCACGCTGTGCCCGCCCGGCCCCGCCACGACCACGCCCGCCCCCACGCGGCCCGCTTCCCGCATCGCCCCGTCCACCGGACAGACCACCCCGCTGCCTGGAGTGATCACCCTGCTGACCCGACGAACCTCCCGATTCACCGGACGAACGCGTCTGCTGACCGGACGCACCGCCCCGCCGACCGGTCTGACCAGACGCGCGACCCGCATCACGAACCGCGCCAGACCCGCGACCCGCGTCACGACCCGCGCCAGACCCGCGACCCGCGTCACGACCCGCGCCGCTTCCGGTGCCGCCCACGCGACCCGCACCGGCTCCTCGGCCCGTACCAGCTCCTCGGCCTGTACCGGCGCCGCGACCTGCACCGGCCCCGCGACCTGCACCGGCTCCTCGGCCCGTACCGGCCCGTCCGCCCGCACCGGCTCCCCGGCCCGTGCCGGACCCTCGGCCCGTTCCCGACCCTCGGCCCGCGCCGGAGTCGCGCCACGCGTCACGTCCGGAACCGCGGCCGCCTTCGCGCCCCGTGTCCCGGCCCGCTCCGCCGCTGCCTTCGCGGCCGGTGCCGCGGTCCTCGGGCCCACGGCCCCCGCTGGTGCTCATCCCCTCCGGCTTTCCCTCATCTGTGTGCCGTCACCACATCTGTGTGCCGTCACCACCCGGCAGGCCCGCCGGACACATGTCGGCCAACGGTACGCCCTGCCGCCGTCGTCCCCGCCCACCGGTCACCGCTCGGCCGGCTCAGGCCGAGCGCCTCACGCGCGGGCCGATGACCATCGAACGCCCGCGACGCGCGGCGGCGCGGCACTCCCGAGGGCCACGGGGTCAGCGGCGTGCTCCGGTCACTCGAACCGGTCGCCGCTCTCCACGCGCGCGCCCCGCGCCCACTCCCCCGCGCTCATCACCCGCTTGCCCTGCGGCTGCACCTCGCCCAGCTCGACCGGGTGGGTGGCGGTGCCGACGAGCACGGAATGCTTGCCCGCGGCGATGGCGCCCGGGGCGAGGCTTCCGGCGGACGGCGCCGGAGTGACGCGGCCGACCTTCAGCCGCTGGCCACGGAACGTGGTCCACGCCCCAGGGTTGGGGGTGCAGGCCCGGACGAGCCGGTCGACCCGCATGGCGGGCGCCGACCAGTCGATCTCGGCGTCCACGACGTTGATCTTGGGGGCGATGCTCACCCCGTCGGACGGCTGCGGGCGGGCCTCCAGGGTGCCGTCCTCGACGCCGTCGAGCGTGGCCGCGAGCAGCCCCGCCCCGGACTGGGCGAGCCGGTCGAGGAGGGCGCCGCTGGTGTCGTCGGGCCGCACCTCCTCGGTGACCACGCCGTAGACGGGTCCGGCGTCCAGCTCTTTGACGATCTGGAACGTCGAGGCGCCGGTGATCTCGTCGCCGTGCAGGATGGCGTGCTGCACGGGGGCGGCTCCGCGCCAGGCGGGCAGGATCGAAAAATGCAGGTTGATCCAGCCGTGGCGGGGCACGTCGAGCGCCGACTGGGACAGCAGCGCGCCGTAGGCGACCACGGGGCAGCAGTCGGGCTCCAGCTCGGCCAGCCGCTTCAGGAACTCGGGGTCGCCGGCCTTGGCGGGGCGCAGCACCGGGATGCCCGCCTCTTCGGCCAGCTCGGCGACCGGCGACGGGTGGACCTTGCGGCCCCGGCCCGACTGGGCGTCGGGGCGGGTGACGACGGCCACCACGTCGTGCCGCGGCGAGTCGATCAGCGCGCGCAGCGACGGCAGCGCCGTGTCGGGCGTGCCCGCGAAGACCAGGCGCATCGGCTCACAGCGCCTTTCCGCCGGTGGCGTGCGGCGAGAACTTGACCGTCGGCGCGGACAGGCCGCTCCACTCCGCCTCGCGGATGGCCTTCATGGCCAGCTTGCGCTGCTTGGGGTCCATCCGGTCGATGAACAGGATGCCGTCGAGGTGGTCGGTCTCGTGCTGGAAGCAGCGCGCCATCAGGTCGGTGCCTTCGAGGACGACCGGCTCGCCGTGCATGTCGAAGCCCTTGGCCACGGCGCGGACGGCGCGCGGCGTCGGGTAGGTCAGCCCCGGGAAGGACAGGCAGCCCTCCTCGCCCTCCTCGTCCATCTCGGACGACAGGTCGAGGTCGGGGTTGATCAGGTGGCCGAGCTGGTCGTCCACGTAGTACGTGAACACGCGCAGCCCGACGCCGATCTGCGGGGCGGCCAGGCCCGCGCCCGGCGCGTCCATCATCGTGTCGGTGAGGTCCTTGACCAGCTTGCGGAGCTCCTTGTCGAAGTCGACGACCGGGGCCGCCGGGGTGCGCAGCACCGGGTCTCCGAACAGCCGGATCGACTGGATCGCCAAGGGGTCACTCCGTTTCGCTTGGATGGGGTGAGCCCAGTTTAGTGTGCTCGACGGATCGCGCCTTCATCGCCGCCTTGCGCGCCGCCTTGACGACCGCCGGGTCGTCGTGGGCGGAGGCGAGCATGTCGAGGACGGCGATCGTGTCGGGATGGCCGACGGCGGGCATCTCGCCGACGAGCCGGATCAGGTCCTCGCCGGGCTCGGGCGGGTCGAGCCGCCCGGCGGCGTGGCCGGACAGGTGCATGAGGGCCGCGAGGGAGTCGACCGCGATCCAGGTGTGGTCGTCGGCGCTCAGCGCCGGGGCGTCGAGGTCGCGGATGTGCAGCCAGGACGCGGCGTAGCGGCGCATCAGCGGCAGCTCCAGGGCCTCGCGCAGGGGCTTCTCGGCCTCGGGCCCGAGCTCCTCCAGGATCGCGCCGACGGCGCCACGCTGCCCGGCCGTGCCCTCGGCGGCGATCTCGATGAGCTCGCGGGCGGCCTCCTCGGGGGGACGCCGCTCCAGCCAGCCCGCCACGGCGCTCTGCGTGGCCGTGCCCTTGACCAGCGCCTCCACCAGCTCGGCGGCGGACAGGTCGGCGAACACCTCCACCTCGGCGGCCGTGGGCGCGTCGTGGCCCTCGCGCACCAGGTCGCGGCGGATCGCCCACACGCCGAGCGGCGTGAGCGCCGTACGGCCGGCCTCGGTCTGCTCGACCAGGCCGCAGTACGCGAGCAGGGACAGCGCCTCCAGCAGCTCGGCGGGCAGCGAGGCGGCCAGGCGGCGCAGCTGCACCGTGCCGGGCTCGCAGGCGACCTCGTGGGACTGGAGGATGCCGCGGGCGAGGTTGGCCACGGCCACGCCGGAGCGCACGGAGTAGATGGTGGCCAGCATCTCGGCGAGGTGCTCGTCGACCACGGCCGAGCCGGTCAGCCCCTCGTCGGCGCGGTCGAGGACGTCCATGACCACGCCGTCCCAGAACTCCAGCGTCGCCTCGACGGTCAGCATCTCGGGCAGCGGGCCGCGCAGGGCCTGGCCGCGGACGATCTGCAGCAGGCCGGTGTTGACCGCGACGATCCAGATGAGGCGCAGCCGCGCCGCGTCGACGCCGAGGGTCTCGGCAGCGGCGGCGGCGTCGGCCTCGGCGAGCAGCCCTTCGGGGGTGACGGGACGGGTGCCGGTCCACGCGGTGAGGCGGATGGCGTCGGCCACGAGGGGCACGGCGGGCACCAGGCGGGCCAGCCGGGCGTCGGGCACGAGCGTCACGGGCGGGAACGTCAGGGCCTCGTGCTCCTCGGCCGCCTCCTGCGGCGGCCGCGGCGGCATGGCGGGCTGCTCATCGATCAGCTTGCGCAGCTCGGCGAGGTCGAAGACATTGTTGGCCACCCAGGAAACTTACTGCACACGAGTCACAGGGACGTACTCATCGCGGATCCCGGCCGGGTTCGCCGGGGTTCTACCTGATGGCCCGGGATCGGGCCTTGAAGGCGGCCTTGCGCGCCGCCTTGGCGACCGTCCCGTCGGGGATGGAACGGCCGAGGAGTTCGAGCACGTCCACCACGTCGGGGTGGTCGACCCGCCACATCTCCTCGATGAGGTGGGCGGGCGGGCCGGAGGCGGCCATGTTCTCGGCGAAGACGTCGGGGTCCTCCTGGGCCGCGGGCATGGCCAGGGCCAGCATGTCGACGCTGACCCAGAGCAGCTCGTCCTGGGTGAGCGCGGGGGCGGGCAGGCCCCGGGAGGTGAGCCAGTGGATGGCGTGCGGGCGCAGCTCGGCGTCGTCGAGGCAGGCGCGCACCGCGGGTTCGGCCTCGGCGCCGAGGCGGTCGACGATGGTGACGGCGATGCCGCGGGCCACGGCGGGCGCGCCGGACGCGGCCGTGAGGAGCTGGGCGGCGGCCTCGCCGGGGGTGCGGCGGCTGAGCCAGCGGGCGATGTCGTCCTCGGCCATCTCGGTGGGCACGCCGTCGAGCAGGCCCCCGACGAGGCCGGTGGCGTCGGACTCGGCCAGGTCGGGCGCTTCGGGGGCGTCGATGCCGAGCGCCAGGTAGTGCTCGCGCAGCGCCCACACGGCGAGGGGCGTCAGCCCGGCCGAGCCGCTCCACCGGGTCGCACCCCGGGCCGTCTCCGGTCGTCCACCCCGCGCGGCCGCCTCCCCGCCGAAGCGGGCGGGCGGACCGCCCGGTGCAGCCGCTTCCCCGCCGATGCCGGCAGGCCGTCCGCCCGATGCAGCCGCTTCCCCGCCGAGGCCGGCAGGCCGTCCGCCCGACGCGGCCTCCTCTGCGCCGAGGCCAGTGCGACGTCCATCGCCATCGGCCGGTTCCCCGCCCGATCCGGACGCCTGCCCACCCGCTCCGGCCGGTTGCCCGCCGCTCCTGGGCGGGCGGCCGGGGCCGCGGTGGGCGGACGTCCCACGCTGGAAGCCGAGGACCCGGCGGCCCCCGGCCGTGTGCGGGGCGTCGGCCCCGGGGAGAACGGCGACGCCGATGCGGCCCGCGACGGGCGCCATCGGCCGGCCTCCCGGGGCCGTGCCCGTGCCGACCGGCGGGGCGGCGCCTCCACCGCCCGCCCGCGTCCCCCGGGGCGGGAGCGTCCCGGGCGGGTCGGGCGCCATCTCGATCAGCCCGCACCAGGCCAGCCGGTCGAGGGTCGCGGGCACGTCCACGTCGCCGTCGTCCACGACCTCCTGGAGGTAGTCGCCGATGACGGCGACCGGCACCCGGGTGCGCAGCCGGTAGAGCATGTCGAACAGGTCGTAGAGCTCCTCGTCCAGCTCCGCGCTGCCGGTGACCGCGCCGCGGGTGTCCTGGTCCACGAGGTAGGCGACCGCGCCGGCCCACAGCCGCAACGCCTCGTCCCCGTCCTCGCCGCCGTTCCCGTCCTCGTCGTCGCCCTCGTCACCGAAGCGGCCGGCGTCGTAGTACGCGTCGAGGTGCCGTCGCAGGCCGACCGCCAGCTCCCGGTACGGCTCCTCCGGAGCGTCCTGCCGCAGCGCCGTCCAGAGCGGCACGCGCGCCAGCGCCTCCAGCAGCTCGCCGGGCGCGGCGAGCCGGACGCCGGGCAGCGGCGAGCACCCCGGGCAGTCGCACGGCGCCTCCCCCAGGTCGGGCAGCTCGCCGGACGGGATCGCGACCGACTGCTCCAGGGACTCGGGCCCGATGGAGCTGAACAGGCTCTTGGCCATGCCGAAGTTGGACTCGTCGGCCAGCGCCTCGGACATGCGGGGCGCGATGTCGTCGATGCGCTCGCGCATGGCCCCGGCGGTGGCGGCGCTCACCTCGCCGTTGTCCTGGAGGTAGTCGACCAGGGTGCGGGCGGCGGCCACGGTCTGCGGGGCGCTCTCGGGCGGGGTGATCACCTTGCGCGGGTAGATGGACAGCAGCAGCTCGTCGAAGGTCGCGGGGGTGAAGTCGCCCGGCTCGTTGACGTCGAGGTAGTCGCTGGCGTAGTCGCAGAGCAGACGGACCTCGTCCGCGTCCACCTCGACTCCCCGCGCCCGTCCCCAAGCACGCAGGTCGTCGATGGCCTGGTTCACCCATTCGATCGACACAAAGGCACGCTAACGGCTGACTTACGGATGAGCGAATCGGGGAAACGGCCTAAATCAGGTCGAGCGGGTCGACACTCACCCTCACGACATCCGGCGCCTTACGCGCCGCGCGCACTCCGCTGGCCCCTTTGAGCGCCGCGGCCAGCACCGCTCCTCCCGGGCGTGGCACGCGGATCATGGCGCGTTCCTGTCCGGCCTCGTCGATCGGCACCGGTCCGAGCACCTGCGCCTCCGCGGGCAGCCGTACCTCGTCGAGCATCTGCCGCACCGCGGCGGAGGCGCCCGTGAGCGTCGCCATCCGCACCGCGGGCGGGAACCCCAGCTCGGCACGGTCGGCCAGCTCGCGTTCGGCGTGCGTGATCGGATCCCAGCGCAGCAGCGCCTGGACGGCCGGCAGCCCCGCGTCGGCCAGCACCACCAGCTCGGCGGCGGGACGGAGCAGGGCGGCGGCGTTCATCCAGCGGCGCAGCGCCTCCTCCGAGGCCCGCAGGTCGGCCCGGCCGAGCAGCGACCACGCGTCGAGCAGGACGGCGGCGGCGTAGCCGCCCTCGGCGACCGGCTCCGCGCCCGGGGTGGCGACGACGAGGGCACGCGCGGCGGGCACGGAGGCCAGCACGCCGTCACGGCCCGACGTGCGCACCGGGGTCGAGGGGAAGGCGCGGCCCAGCTCCTCGGCGGTGCGCCGGGCCCCGACGACCACGGCCCGCAACCGCGCCCCGCCGCAGTGCGGACACCTCCAGCCGGGATCCACGCGCCCGCACCAGCGGCAGAACGGGGCCGCGTGGCCGGCGCGCAGGGCGAGAGGTCCGTGACACAGCTGCGCGTCGCCGGAGACGCCCAGCTGGGCGGGCCGGTCGGCGAGGCGGGTGGGGGGCATGGCGCACCGGGCCGGCGCGCGGCACTGCTGGCACGCCACGGCGGGCAGGTAGCCGCGCCGCGGCACCTGCACCAGCACCGGCCCCTCCTCCAGGCCCTGGCGCAGCGCCCGCCAGGCCAGGCTGGGCAGCCGCGCCGCGCGCGCCGCCTGGTCCTTGGCCAGCTCGGCGTCCTCGCCGGCCGGACGTACGCGGGGGGCGAGGCTCCGCACGGTCCGGCGGTCGGCCACGATCGGCCGCGCCCAGCGGGCGGCGATGAGCTGGGTGGCCTCGGCGGTGCGGGTGTGGCCGCCGATGAGCATGGCCGCGCCCGAGCGGTGGGCGCGCAGCGCCAGCACCTCGCGGGCGTGCGGGTAGGGGGCGAGCCGTTCGGCGTGCAGGTCGTCGCCGTCGTCCCAGATGGCCACCAGCCCGAGCCCGGCCACGGGGGCGAACATCGCGGCCCGCGTGCCCACCACCGCCCGCGCCTGGCCGCGGAGCAGGCGCAGCCAGCGGCGGTAGCGCTCGGCGGGGCCGAGGTCGGCGGTGAGCGCCACGTGGTCGCCGGGCTCCAGCGCCTCGGACAGGGCGGCGTCGGCCAGGGCCACGTCACGGCCGTCGGGGACGACGACGACGGCGCCCCTGCCGCCGTCCAGGGTGGCCCGCACGGCCTGGGCGATCTCCGGCGCCCACCCGCGGGCGCCCGGCAGGGCCTGCCAGACGGCCCGCGGTGCCCTGCCGTCCCGCAGGGCGGCCAGGAAGGACGTGCCGGCGGGGTACGAGGCCCAGGGGCCCGCCGCCTCGCCCGCGTCCGCCTCGGGGACGCCTGAGGCGGCGTGCGCCTCGGGGATGTCTGAGGCGGTGTGCGCCTCGGGGATGACTGAGGTGGCGTGCGCCTGTGCTCCGGAGCCGCCTGAGGAAGAGGCAGCCGGTACGTCGGGAACGCCCGAGGAAGTCCCCGGAGCGGGCCGCCCGGGGAAGCCCGAGGAGTCGGGAGCCGGTGCTTCGGAGACCCCCGACGAGACAGGAGCCGGTGCTTCGGGGACCTCCGAGGAGGCGGGAACGGGGGCCGGGGTCTCGGCCTCGGCCTTGGCGTGGCGCGGCGGGACGGCCAGGCGCAGGACGTCGGCCAGGGTGCCCGCGTACCGGTCGGCGACCGCCCTGGCCAGGCCCGCGATCTCGGGCGTCAGCACCCGTTCGGGGGAGACCACGCGCTCCAGGGCGGTGAGCGCCCCGGCGTGCTCACTCTGCCCGACCCGTTCGAGAAGGAACCCGTCGACCAGCTTGCCGGCGAACCGCACCCGCACCCGCACCCCGGGCTGCGCGCTCTCGTGCATCGAGGCGGGCACCAGGTAGTCGAAGGGCCGGTCGAGGTGGGGCAGCGGGTTGTCGACCGCCACCCTGGCCACCGGCAGGTCAGGGGCGGGAACCGGCGCCCCCTTGGACGGCGCCACCGCGGGCCGCACGGCGTCGAGCGGCAGCAGGGCGTCGTCTGAGTCGGTCACGGACTACGTCTACCAGAACCCCGCCACCTGCAAGACCACGCCAGGGTTCCCCGTCCGCCCGCGGGCGGCCCACCCCGGGCGCACGGCCCGCCCGGCCGCGCGTGAGGGCCGCCCGGACGAACCGGCTCCAGGCCCAGCCCGTGACCGCACTCCCCCGCCCCAGGAGCGCCCGTCGCCGCCGGGAGGGGAGGAGACCACCGGATACCCGCCTATCACCCGAAGACGGCACCAGCCCACGCGACACCGTCCCGCACCACGTACCGGCGCCACGAGGCCGCGCCGGCCCCCGACCCTCCGGTCGGGGGCGGCGGAGCCGGACGCGCGGATGCCGCGCCCCGCCGAAGCGGAACGCGGCATCCGTCGCGGAAGAGCCGCGGGCTCAGAGGCCGGCGGCGGCGCGCAGAGCCTCGGCGCGGTCCGTGGACTCCCAGGAGAAGCCCTCGCGGCCGAAGTGGCCGTAGGCGGCCGTCTCCGAGTAGATCGGGCGCAGCAGGTCGAGGTCGCGGATGATCGCGGCCGGGCGGAGGTCGAAGACCTGGAGGACGGCCTCCTGGATCTTCTCCACCGCCAGCTTCTCGGTGCCGAAGCACTCGACGAACAGGCCGACCGGCTGGGCCTTGCCGATGGCGTAGGCGACCTGGACCTCGCAGCGGTCGGCCAGGCCGGCGGCCACGACGTTCTTGGCGACCCAGCGCATCGCGTAGGCGGCCGAGCGGTCCACCTTGGACGGGTCCTTGCCGGAGAAGGCGCCGCCGCCGTGGCGGGCCATGCCGCCGTAGGTGTCGATGATGATCTTGCGGCCGGTGAGGCCGGCGTCGCCCATCGGGCCGCCGATCTCGAAGCGGCCGGTCGGGTTGACCAGCAGGCGGTAGCCCTCGGTGTCGATGTCGAGGCCCGCGAGCACGGGGTCGACCACGTGCTCCTTGATGTCGGGCGTCAGCATCTCCTTGAGGTCGATCTCGGCCGCGTGCTGCGTGGAGACCACGACGGTGTCGAGGCGGACCGGCTGGTCGCCGTCGTACTCGATGGTGACCTGGGTCTTGCCGTCGGGACGCAGGTAGGGCACGGTGCCGGACTTGCGCACGTCGGCCAGGCGCTTGGCGAGCCGGTGGGCCAGCGTGATCGGCAGCGGCATCAGCTCGGGGGTCTCGCGGCAGGCGTAGCCGAACATGAGGCCCTGGTCGCCGGCGCCCTGCCGGTCGAGCTCGTCGCCGTCGCCGCCGACGCGGTGCTCGTAGGCGTCGTCGACGCCCTGGGCGATGTCGGGCGACTGCGCGCCGATGGACACCGAAACGCCGCACGAGGCGCCGTCGAAGCCCTTGTGGGAGGCGTCGTAACCGATCTCCAGGATCTTCTCGCGGATGACGCCGGGGATGTCGACGTAGGTCTCGGTCGTCACCTCGCCCGCGACGTGGACCTGGCCGGTGGTGATCAACGTCTCGACGGCGACCCGGCTCTTGGGGTCGTCCTTGAGCATGGTGTCGAGAATCGCGTCACTGATCTGGTCAGCGATCTTGTCCGGGTGGCCCTCGGTGACCGACTCCGAGGTGAACAGGCGGCGTGACAACTCAGTGGCTCCTCATGCAGCGGCTGCTGACGGATGTGCGGCTCCGGCTGCTGTACGGGCCAGGGCCTCGCGAAAGTCTAGCCCTACCCGCACTCCGGTCGCGAAACCGCCACGCGAACAGGGACTTCACAGATCGGGCAAGGGATCGGGAGGAAGGGTCTCGGGGGCGAAGATCTCGGCGTCGGCCGCGGCCACGACCGCCGCGTACTCCTCGTCGACCTCGAACGCCATGGACCCGAGCTCGATCACGGGGCGTGGCGCCTGCATGATCGGCCCGAGCCGGGTGTGGCGCGGGAAGGCGGCGTGGACGGAGACGGGACGGTCGGTCCTGAGCATGCGGGTGGCGAGCACCGAGATGGCCTTGTCCGTGACGACGATGAGGAAGTTGGCGGCTCCGGGCGGGCCGATGGACAGCGCGGGGAAGACGTAGAGGATCTGCTCCTGCTGGCCGAGCAGCGTCCTGCAACGATCCCTGACAGCGGAACTCACCGGCATCGGGTCCCCCCTCGTGCCAAGTATCCGCAGCCCGAAGGGGTGCCGCAACAGCCGATCCGGTAATCGACCGGTCCGGAAGCGGGGCTCCAGCGACGCTCAGGCGAGACGGGAGGCGACGAGGTCCCAGACGACGTCGGCGACGTCCTCCTTGGGGCCGCGCGGCACCTCGACGGGCTCTCCACCGGCGACGAGGACGACGGCGGCGTTGTCAGGGGTGCCGAAGGCGAGGCCGGGGCCGACCTCGTTGACGACGAGCAGGTCGCAGCCCTTGCGGGCGAGCTTGGCCTGGCCGTTGGCCAGCACGTCGTCGGTCTCGGCCGCGAAGCCGACGATCACCTCCGGGTACGGCCCGCGCGCCCCCCGTGACTGCCCCAGCTCCGCCAGCACGTCCGGGTTCTTGACCAGGGCGATGGCCTCCGGCTCCCCGTCCGTCTTCTTGATCTTGGAGTCGTGCCGGACGGCGGGCCGGAAGTCGGCGACGGCCGCCGCCATGACCACCACGTCGGCGCCGGGCGCCGCGGTGAGCACGGCGTCGCGCAGCTCGGCCGTGGACTCGACGCGCACCACCGTGGCGCCGGCCGGGTCGGGCAGGGCGACGTTGGCGGCGACCACGGTGACCTCGGCGCCCCTGGCCACGGCCGTGCGGGCCAGGGCGTAGCCCTGCAGGCCGGAGGAGCGGTTGCCGATGTAGCGGACCGGGTCGATGGGCTCGCGGGTGCCGCCGGCGGAGATCACCACCTTGCGTCCCGCCAGGTCGCGGGGGCGGCCGCGCAGCACGCGCAGGCACACCTGGAAGATCTCGGCCGGGTCGGGCAGGCGGCCGGGCCCGGTGTCGGCGCCGGTGAGCCGACCCACGGCCGGGTCGATCACGATGGAGCCCCGCTCGCGCAGCGTCGCGACGTTGGCGCGGGTGGCGGGGTGCTGCCACATCTCGGTGTGCATCGCGGGGGCGAACACCACGGGGCACCGGGCGGTCAGCAGGGTGTTGGTGAGCAGGTCGCCGGCCAGCCCGTGGGCGGCCCTGGCGAGCACGTCGGCGGTCGCGGGCGCGACCACGACGAGGTCGGCGCCCTGGCCGATGCGGACATGGGGCACCTCGTGGACGTCGTCCCACACCTCGGACGACACCGGATGGCCGGACAGGGCGGCCCAGGTGGGCTCGCCCACGAATCGCAGCGCCTCACGGGTCGGCACGACCCGCACCTCGTGTCCCGACTCGGTGAAGAGCCGCAGGAGCTCACACGCCTTGTAGGCGGCGATGCCGCCGCTGACGCCGAGGACGACCTTCATCAGAGGACGACCTTCATCGAAGGGGTCAGACCGCGCCTTCGATGGGCTCGGCGTTGAGCAGGCCCTCGGAGACCTCGCGCAGCGCGATGGACAGCGGCTTCTCCTGGGCGTGCGTCTCGACCAGCGGGCCGACGTACTCCAGCAGGCCCTCGCCGAGCTGGGAGTAGTAGGCGTTGATCTGGCGAGCGCGCTTGGCGCCCATGATGACCAGGGAGTACTTGCTGTCGACGATGTCGAGCAGCGCGTCGATCGGAGGGTTGGTGATGCCCTCGGCGACCGGGGCCGTGCTTGCCACGATGGTCAGACCTCTCGGTTGGTGGTTGTCGTGACCCCCAGAGGGTCGGTCATCAAGGCTATCAGCCGATGGCACACGTCTTTGACATCCGTGTTCACCAGGGTGAGGTCGAACTCCTGCTCGGCCGCCATCTCGATCCGCCCCGCCTCCAGGCGGCGGGCGATGACGTCCTCGGGCTCGGTGCCGCGTCCGCGCAGCCGCTTCTCGAGCTCCTCCCAGCTGGGCGGGGCGAGGAAGACGAGCAGCGCGTCCGGCATGGTCCGGCGGACCTGCCTGGCGCCCTCCAGGTCGATCTCCAGCAGGGTGGGGACGCCCGCGGCGAGCTTGTCCAGCACGGCCGCGCGCGGCGTGCCGTAGCGGTTGCCGGCGAACTCGGCCCACTCCAGCAGCTCCCCCGCCTCGACGAGCCGGTCGAACTCGGCCCCGTCGACGAAGAAGTAGTGCAGCCCGTTGACCTCGCCGGGCCGGGGCCTGCGGGTGGTCACCGAGACCGACAGCCACACCTCGGGGTGTGCCCGCCGGATCTCGGCGACGACCGTGGACTTGCCGACGCCCGACGGTCCCGAGAGAACCGTCAGGCGCCTGTCACCGGAGGGGAGGAAGTCGACCTTCGTCCCGGCGCGGACCGCCTCTCGGGCCCTTGCATCGCCGGACCAGGACCTCTCGGTCACCTTCCTACCCCCCGTCGAACCTGCGCTTTCGTGTGGAACAGAGACTAGCTCTCGTTGCCACCGAACTCGCGCTCGAGGGAAGCCCTCTGGTTCGCGCCGAGACCCCGCACGCGGCGGGACTCGGCGATGGCGAGCCGCTCCATGAGCTGCTTGGCGCGGACCTTGCCCACGCCGGGGAGCGATTCCAACAGAGCCGAGACCTTCATCTTGCCGATGACGTCGTCGGTCTGCCCATCCTTGAGCACCTCAGCCAGAGATACCGCGCCGTGCTTGAGCCGGTTCTTGACCTCGGCACGCTCTTTACGGGCCTTGGCAGCCTTCTCCAGGGCTGCGGCGCGCTGCTCAGGGGTCAGGGGAGGAAGAGCCACGCCGGGTCACCTCGAATTTCTTGTCGACGTACTCGGACGGCACTGGAAACTAGCTGGTCATCAGCCCC
This sequence comes from Nonomuraea rhodomycinica, assembly GCF_013363995.1. Classification (GTDB taxonomy): domain Bacteria; phylum Actinomycetota; class Actinomycetes; order Streptosporangiales; family Streptosporangiaceae; genus Nonomuraea; species Nonomuraea rhodomycinica. Next base: position 1,573,271 of record NZ_JABWGO010000001.1, read on the forward strand.
TAAGCAACGCCAAGTCCAGTTTCTCTCCTGACAAAGTCAACTTCGTCACTTTGTGTGGCCATGACACTACGGTGTGCTGATGAAATCGCTTGCACTTCCGACGTCCCGCGACGCTCGGGAGCTCCGGCGCGAAAAGGGACGATGATCGCATTATTGGCGATCTCTATGTCCGAAACCCCACGTCGGACGGCGTCCCAAACCCGCCGGAGTCGCGTTCCGGCGAGGCTTGTGGCAAGATTTGATCTTGTTCGTGGGGACGCTCCCCGGCCTGGGGGACGCCGGCTCCGCGCGGCCTCGTCACGCCTTCGCGTCGATCTTGTGGCCGCGCGTGGGGACGGCGTCCGGCAGACCGTGCTTCGCGGCGCGGTCTGCCGCCGGCGGGGCGGCGGACCGGCCCTCCGGGACCGGCACGGCGTCCTCCGCGGCGCGACCCTCCGCGACCCTCCGCGACACACCGTTCCGCTCCGGTACGCGACTCTGAGCGCCGTCCGCACGCGGGGCGGCGGCTCCGGGGCGACCCGAGACGGCGTCGGCGAGGTGCGGCGGCACCGGTAGCGGCCTTCAGAGGGCCCAGGGCGAGGCTGAGACGTCCCGCGCTCACCCGGAGGCCCGACGGCCCCGAGCGTCGGCCTGGAGCCGCCTCCGGGCACACGGACGCGGCGCACACTGAAGCGGCGCACACTGACGCGGCGCGCCCGGCAGCGCGCGGCTTGAAGCGGGGCTCTCGGCGGCGCGTGGCTCGCGGCACGGCACGGCACGACGCGGCACGGGCCCCTGGGGCGCAGGGCTCGCCAAGGGCGCGGGCTCAGAGGGCGTCGAGAGACCGCTCGCGGTGCAGGACGACGTCGAGAGACCGCCGGCGGTTCAGGAAGGCGTCGAGGGGCCGCCGACGGTTCAGGAGAGCGTCGAGAGATCGCCCGCGGTTCAGGAGGGCGTCGTGCGGCGCAGGGCGGCGGCGATCGAGGCGGCCGCGGCCCCCGGGTCCGGGGCGGCCGTGATGGGCCGCCCGATCACCAGCAGGTCGGCGCCGTCCGCGAGCGCCTGCTCCGGCGTCGCCACCCGGGCCTGGTCCTGCGCGTCGGCCCCCGCCGGGCGCACCCCCGGCGTGATGAGCGTGATGTCCGGCCCCACCTCGGCCCGGACCGCCGCCACCTCGTTGGGGCTGCACACGAGCGCCGTGGCGCCGGCCTCGACCGACATGGCGGCCAGCCGCCGCACCGCGTCGTCGGCCGGCCCCGCCAGGCCGATGGCGGCCAGGTCGGCCTCGCCGAGCGAGGTCAGGACCGTCACGGAGGCGATCTGGGTGTGCGGGGCGGCCTCCACGGCCGCCCGGATCATCTTGGGGCCGCCCGTCGCGTGGACGGTCAGGATGGCCGGGCGCAGCCGGGAGACGGCCCTGGCGGCCCCGGCGACCGTGTTGGGGATGTCGTGCAGCTTCAGGTCGAGGAAGACGCGCACGCCGCTGGCTCCGCGTACGGAGGCGATGACGTCGGGCCCGTAGCGCAGGTACAGCTCCAGGCCGACCTTGACGGTGCTGACGTGCGGGGTCACCAGCCCGGCCCAGCGGGCGGCGGTCTCCAGGTCAGGGGCGTCGAGGGCGACGGCGATGGGTGCGGGCGTCACGGGGAGCTCTCCTCAGAGTCGACGAGCAGGTGCCGGGGGGCGCTCCCCGGCGGACGGTGGGCCAGGCCGACGGCGTCGGCCAGCCGCTGGAATCCGCGCGCCTGGAGCAGGTCCTCCAGCTCGCGCTCGATCCGCAGGCACGCGTACGGGTCGTGGAACAGCGCCGTGCCCACCCCGACCGCGCAGGCGCCCGCCAGGATGAGCTGGAAGGCGTCGTCGCCGGTCATGACGCCGCCGACGCCGATCAGCGGCACGCCGGGCAGCGCGGCGTGCACCTGCCACACACACCGTACGGCCAGCGGCAGGATGGCCGGACCCGACAGCCCGCCGGTCACGGCGGCCAGCGACGGCCGCAGCGCCACGGTGTCGATGGCCATGCCGAGCGGATTGTTGATCATGGACAGGGCGTCGGCGCCGGCGTCCACGCAGGCGCGGGCGACGGACACGATGTCGGCGACGTCCGGGGCCAGCTTGGCCACCACCGGGACGTCGTAGCGCATGATGGAGCGCACAGAGGCGATCACCTCGGCCGCGGCGGCCCCCTCGCGGGCGAAGACCCGGCCGCGGTCCTCGATGTTCGGGCACGACAGGTTGACCTCGAGCGCGGTGACGCCGGGCGCGTCGGCGAGCCTGCGGGCCAGCTCGGAGTACTCCGCGACGGTGCCGCCGCCGACGGAGACGATGGTCCTGATGCCGCGCTGGGCCAGCCAGGGCAGCTCGCGTTCGAGGAAGGCGTCGATGCCGGGGCCCTGGAGGCCGACGGCGTTGAGCATGCCGGAGGCGGTCTCGGCCATGCGCGGCGTGGGACGGCCCGCGCGCGGCGCCATGGTGACGGACCGGGTGGTCAGCGCCCCGAGCCGGTGCAGGTCGAAGAACTGGGCCAGCTCGCGTCCCGAGGCGGCGCAGCCGGCGGCGGTGGTGACGGGGTTGGCGAGCTCCACGTGCGCGAGGAACGTGCGCATGTCGACGGGCATGTCACCTCACCCGCGCCCGCGCCCGCGCGGGACGGTCGCCGGCCGGCATGTCGCGCACGCCCCTCCGGCGCCCGACCGGCGCGGCGGACACGATCCCCGGCGCTCCAGGGACGTGTCGGGCACGACCCCCCGGTGCTCAGCCGGCATGGCGGGCACCGCCCCCGGGCGCGCCCAGGGCGTCGAACGGGATCGTCCCGACGTCCTCGAAGCGCACCCGCTCCCCCCGGAAGACCGGCCCGTCGGCGCAGGCGCGCACCATCCGGGTCACCCCGTCGTCGCCGATGACCGGCAGCACGCACGTCATGCACACGCCGATCCCGCAGGCCATCGCCTCCTCCACCGCCACCTGCACCGGGATGTCGAACTCCATCGCCACGGCCGTGACCGCCCGCAGCGTGTCCATGGGGCCGCAGGCGTAGACGGCGTCGGCGCGGGTGTCGGCGATCACCGACGGCAGCGCGTCGGTGACCTTGCCGCGCAGCCCCAGCGAGCCGTCCTCGGTGGTGAGCGTGGTGGTGGCGGCCATGCGCCGGGCCCGCATGGCGCCGAAGACCCGGTCGGCGCTCGCGCCGCCGAGCAGGAAGTCGACCCGGCAGCCGCGCTCCATGAGGGCGTCGGCCACCGGGAACAGCACCGCCGCGCCGTACTCGTCGCCGACGAGCACACAGTGGACGGGGTCGCGCGGCAGCGGGAACGGCCGGCCGAGCGGCCCGACCAGGTCGAGCGTGTCGCGGGCGCGCCGCTCGGCCAGCCAGGCCGTGCCGGGGCCGCGCACGGTGAAGACCAGCTCCACCGTGCCGCCGTAGTCGGGCTTGACGTCGTGGACGGTGAACGCCCGGCGGGTGATCATGGACGTGCGCGGCCCGCCGACGGCGACGGACACGAAGTGGCCGGGCCGGTGGCGCTCGGCGATGCCGGGCGCCACCACCGTCAGCGCATGGTAGGCGTCGACGCGGCGCGTCGTCAGCACCGTGCCCGTCACCTGCACCGGAGTGCCGGCCAGTCTCCTTCACCTCCTGTGGGCCGCCCTGGGCCCCCTGCTAGCCCCGCAGCGCCTGCGCGTGCTCCTGGAGGGACCGTACGCCCACATCGCCCCGGACGATGGCCTGGATGCCCGCGGCGGCCGCCGCGAGTCCGGAGACCGTGGTGATGCACGGGACGCCGCGCAGCACCGCCGCGGTGCGGATGTCGTACCCGTCGAGACGCGGGCCGGACTGCCCCGGGCTGCCGAACGGCGTGTTGACGATCAGGTCCACCTCGCCGTCGAGGATGCACTGCACGATCGTCGGTTCACCTCCGGGCCCGGGCCCCTCGCTGTGCTTGCGCACGATCTTGGCATGGACGCCGTTGCGGCGCAGCACCTCGGCCGTGCCCTCGGTGGCGAGGATCTCGAAGCCGAGGTCGGCCAGCGCCCGCACCGGGAAGATCATCGCACGCTTGTCGCGGTTGGCCACCGACACGAACGCGCGTCCCTTGGTGGGCAGCTCGCCGTAGGCGGCGGCCTGGGACTTGGCGTAGGCGACGCCGAAGAACCGGTCGATGCCCATGACCTCGCCGGTGGAGCGCATCTCCGGCCCGAGCACGGTGTCGACGCCGCGGAAGCGGTTGAAGGGCAGCACCGCCTCCTTGACCGCGATGGCCGCCTCCATGGGCAGCGTGCCGCCGTCGCCCTCGGCCGGCAGCATGCCCTCGGCGCGCAGCTCGGCGACCGTCGCGCCGAGCATGACCCGGGCCGCCGCCTTGGCCAGCGGCACCGCGGTGGCCTTGGAGACGAACGGCACGGTGCGGCTGGCCCGCGGGTTGGCCTCCAGGACGTACAGCACGCCGGCCGACATCGCGTACTGGACGTTGAGCAGGCCGCGCACGCCGACGCCGCGGGCGATGCCCTCGGTGGCGGCGCGGATGCGCTTGATGTCGTGGCTGCCGAGCGTGATGGGCGGCAGAGCGCACGCCGAGTCGCCGGAGTGGATGCCGGCCTCCTCGATGTGCTCCATGACGCCGCCGAGGTAGAGCTCCTCGCCGTCGAACAGCGCGTCGACGTCGATCTCGATGGCCTCGTCGAGGAACTTGTCGACCAGCACGGGGTGGCCGCCCTCCTGGGCCGCCATGTACCGGCTCAGCGTCTCGTCGTCGTAGACGATCGCCATGCCGGCGCCGCCCAGCACGTACGACGGCCGCACCAGCACGGGGTAGCCGATCTCCCCCGCCACGCTCAGCGCGCCGGCCACGGTGGTGGCGGTGCCGTGCTTGGGCGCGGGCAGGCCGGCCTCGGCCAGGACGCGGCCGAACGCGCCGCGCTCCTCGGCCAGGTGGATCGACTCGGGCGAGGTGCCGACGACGGGCACGCCGGCGTCCTTGAGCGCCTGGGCCAGGCCCAGCGGCGTCTGCCCGCCGAGCTGGACGATGACGCCCACGACCGGGCCCGTCTGCTGCTCGGCGTGGACCACCTCCAGGACGTCCTCCAGCGTGAGCGGCTCGAAGTAGAGCCGGTCGGAGGTGTCGTAGTCGGTGGAGACCGTCTCGGGGTTGCAGTTGACCATGACGGTCTCGAACCCGGCCCGCGACAGCTCGAACGAGGCGTGCACGCACGCGTAGTCGAACTCGATGCCCTGCCCGATGCGGTTGGGGCCGGAGCCGAGGATGATCACCTTCGGCCGCTCGCCGGCGGGGACCTCGTTCTCCTCGTCGTAGGTCGAGTAGAGGTACGGGGTCTTCGCGGCGAACTCGGCGGCGCACGTGTCGACCGTGTTGTAGACGGGGCGGACGCCGAGGGCGTGGCGCAGGTCGCGCACCCGCGCCTCGCCGACGCCGCGGATCTCACCGATCTGCGCGTCGCTGAAGCCGTGGCGCTTGGCCCGCTCCAGCACGGCGGCGGTCAGCTCGGTCGCCGCGCCCAGCTCGGCGGCCTCCTCGTCGAGCAGGAAGAGCTGGTCGATGAACCACGGGTCGACGCTGGTCGCCTCGTACAGCTCCGCGGCCGTGGCGCCGGCCCGGATGGCCTGCTGCATGGTGCGCAGCCGCCCGTCGTGCGGGGTGCGGCAGGCGTCCAGCAGCTCCTCCTTGGCGGGCAGCTCGCCGGGCGCCCAGGAGAACGCCGAGCCGGACTTCTCCAGCGAGCGCAGCGCCTTCTGCAGCGCCTCGGGGAAGGAGCGGCCGATGGCCATGGCCTCGCCCACGGACTTCATGTGCGTGGTCAGGGTGCGGTCGGCGCCGCGGAACTTCTCGAAGGCGAAGCGCGGCACCTTGACCACGATGTAGTCGAGGGTCGGCTCGAAGGAGGCCGGGGTCTCGCGGGTGATGTCGTTGGGGATCTCGTCGAGGGTGTAGCCGATGGCCAGCTTGGCGGCGATCTTCGCGATGGGGAAGCCGGTCGCCTTGGAGGCCAGCGCGGACGAGCGCGACACGCGCGGGTTCATCTCGATGACGATCATGCGGCCGGTGCGCGGGTCCACCGCGAACTGGATGTTGCAGCCGCCGGTGTCGACGCCGACCTCGCGGATGACCGCGATGGCCACGTCGCGCATGTTCTGGTACTCGCGGTCGGTCAGCGTCAGCGCGGGCGCGACGGTGACGCTGTCGCCGGTGTGGACGCCCATCGGGTCGATGTTCTCGATGGAGCACACGATGACGACGTTGTCGGCCTTGTCGCGCATGACCTCCAGCTCGTACTCCTTCCAGCCGAGGATGGACTCCTCCAGGAGCACCTCGGTGGTCGGCGACGCGTCGAGGCCCGCGCCGGCGATGCGCCGCAGGTCGGACTCGTCGTAGGCGAAGCCGGAGCCCACGCCGCCCATGGTGAACGACGGCCGCACCACCAGCGGGTAGCCCAGCTCTCCCGCGGCGGCCAGGCAGTCGTCCATGGTGTGGCAGATGACCGAGCGGGCCGACTCGGCGTTCAGGCCGTGCTCGCGGGCGACCTTGGCGACGATCTCCTTGAACCGCTCGCGGTTCTCGCCGGCCTGGATGGCGTCGAAGTCGGCGCCGATCAGCTCGACCTCGTAGCGCTCCAGCACGCCCGACTCGTGCAGCGCGACCGCGGTGTTGAGCGCGGTCTGGCCGCCCAGGGTCGGCAGCAGCGCGTCGGGCCGCTCCTTGGCGATGATCTTCTCGACGTACTCGGGGGTGATCGGCTCGACGTACGTGGCGTCGGCGAACTCCGGGTCCGTCATGATCGTGGCGGGGTTGCTGTTGACCAGGATCACCCGGAACCCCTCGGCCCGCAGCACGCGGCAGGCCTGGGTGCCGGAGTAGTCGAACTCGCACGCCTGTCCGATGACGATCGGCCCGGAACCGATCACCAGGACCGACCTGATGTCCTCACGCTTGGGCACGGTTCATGACCTCGCAGAACTCGTCGAACAGATAGGCGGCGTCGTGGGGGCCGGCGGCGGCCTCCGGGTGGTACTGGACGCTGAAGGCGCGGCCGTCGAGCAGGCGCAGGCCCTCCACGCAGCGGTCGTTGAGGTTGACGTGGCTGACCTCGGCCGGACCGAACGGGGTGTCGAACGGCCCGTCGAGCGGCGCCTCGACCGCGAACCCGTGGTTGTGCGCGGAGATCTCGACCTTGCCCGTGCGCACGTCCTGGACCGGCTGGTTGACCCCGCGGTGGCCGTAGCGCAGCTTGTAGGTGGACAGGCCGAGGGCGCGCCCGAAGAGCTGGTTGCCGAAGCAGATGCCGAAGAACGGGGTGCCGCTCGCCAGCACCTCCCGCAGCGGCTCGACGTCGGCGGTGGCCGGGTCGCCGGGGCCGTTGGAGAAGAACACGCCGTCGGGCCGCAGGCCGAGGATCTGCTCGGCGGTGGCGGTCGCGGGCAGCACGTGCACCTCGCAGCCGCGCTCGGCCATGCGGTGCGGGGTCATGCCCTTGATGCCCAGGTCGACGGCCGCGACCGTGTAGCGCTTCTCGCCGATGGCGGGCACCACGTACGGCTCGGCGGTGGCCACCTCGGCGGCCAGGTCGGCGCCCTCCATGACCGGCGCCTGGCGTACGCGCTCGACCAGGGCCTCCACCGGCTCGCGCGGCGCGCTGAAGATGCCGGCGCGCATGGCGCCGCGCTCGCGCAGGTGGCGGGTCAGGGCGCGGGTGCCGGGGATGGCGATGCCGACGACGCCCTGCTCCTTGAGGTAGTCGTCGAGCGAGCGGTTGGCCCGCCAGCTGGAGACGACGCGGGACGGCTCGCGCACGACGTAGCCGGCCACCCACACGCGGCCCGACTCGGGGTCCTCGTCGTTGACGCCGGTGTTGCCGATGTGCGGGGCCGTCATCGCGACGATCTGCCGGTGGTAGGACGGGTCGGTCAGGGTCTCCTGGTAGCCGGTCATGCCGGTGTTGAAGACCATCTCGCCGAACGTCTCGCCCTCGGCGCCGTAGGGGGTCCCGTGGAAGACGCGGCCGTCTTCCAGTACGAGCACCGCTTGAGTCACGTGAGCTTCCCTTCGAGGACGGTGGGCCGGCCGCGCAGGAACGTCGCCACCACGCGGCCCGGCAGCGTCATGCCCTCGTAGGGCGTGTTCCTGCTCTTGGACGCGTAGCCGGACGGATCGACCGGGGTGCGGACGGACGGGTCATAGAGGGTGATGTTGGCCGGCGCGCCGGCCTCCAGGGCGAGGCCGTGGCCGGGCAGGCGGCCGATGCGCGCCGGGGCGGCCGACATGCGCTCGGCCACGCCGGCCCAGTCGAGCAGGCCGGTGTCGACCATGGCCTCCTGGACCACGCTGAGCGCCGTCTCCAGGCCGATCATGCCCATGGCCGCGGCCGACCACTCGGTCTCCTTGTCCTCGACCGGGTGGGGGGCGTGGTCGGTGGCGACCACGTCGATCGTGCCGTCGGCCAGCGCGTCGCGCAGCGCCTCGACGTCGGCGCGGGTGCGCAGCGGCGGGTTGACCTTGTAGATGGGGTTGTAGGCGCCCACCGGGGAGTCCTCGACGAGGTCGTCGGTGAGGAGCAGGTGGTGCGGGGTGACCTCGGCCGTGACGTTCCAGCCCTTGGACTTGGCCCAGCGGATGATCTCGACCGAGCCGGCGGTGGAGACGTGGCACACGTGCAGGCGGGAGCCGACGTGCGCGGCCAGCAGGCAGTCGCGGGCGATGATCGCCTCCTCGGCGACCGCGGGCCAGCCGGTCAGGCCGAGCCGGCCGGAGACGACGCCCTCGTTCATCTGGGCGCCCTCGGTCAGCCGCGGCTCCTGGGCGTGCTGGGCGACGACGCCGTCGAACGCCTTGACGTACTCCAGGGCGCGCCGCATGAGCACCGCGTCGCTGACGCACTTGCCGTCGTCGGAGAAGACGCGGACCCGGGCGGCGGAGTCGGCCATCGCGCCCAGCTCGGCCAGCCGGACGCCCTCCAGGCCGACGGTGACCGCGCCGACCGGCTGCACGTCGCAGTGGCCGTGCTCGCGGCCGAGCCGCCACACCTGCTCGACCACGCCGGCGGTGTCGGCGACGGGCGAGGTGTTGGCCATGGCGTGGACCGCGGTGTAGCCGCCGCGGGCGGCGGACTGGGTGCCGGTCAGGACGGTCTCGGCGTCCTCGCGGCCGGGCTCGCGCAGGTGGGTGTGCAGGTCGACGAGGCCGGGCAGGGCGATCGCGCCGCGGCCGTCGACGACCTCGCCGCCGCTCAGACCGGGCCCGATCTCGGCGATGAGGCCGTCCTCGACACGGATGTCCACGGGTTCCCCGCCGAGAACCCGCACATTCTTGATGATCATGCTACGGTCTCTCCCCCGAGCAGCAGGTACAGGACGGCCATGCGGATGGTCACCCCGTTGGCGACCTGCTCGACGATGGTCGAGCGCGGGGAGTCGGCCACCTCGGCGGCGATCTCCATGCCCCGGTTCATCGGGCCGGGGTGCATCACGATGGCCTCGTCGGGCATCTTGGCGAACCGGTCGCGGTCGAGGCCGTAGCGGCGGGAGTACTCGCGCTCGCTGGGGAAGTACGCGGCGTTCATCCGCTCCTTCTGCACCCGCAGCATCATCACCGCGTCGGACTTCGGCAGCGCCGCGTCGAGGTCGTAGGAGACCTCGCAGGGCCAGCTGCCGACCGAGACCGGCAGCAGCGTGGGCGGCGCCACCAGCGTGACGTCGGCGCCGAGGGTGGCCAGCAGCAGCACGTTGGAGCGGGCGACCCGGCTGTGCAGCACGTCGCCGACGATCGTGATGCGGCGCCCGTCGAGGCCGCCGAGGCGGCGGCGCATCGAGAACGCGTCGAGCAGCGCCTGCGTGGGGTGCTCGTGGGTGCCGTCGCCGGCGTTGACGACGCTGCCGCGCACCCAGGTGGCCAGGCGGTGCGGAGCGCCTGAGGAGCCGTGCCGGATGACGACCGCGTCGGCGCCCATGGCCTCCAGGGTGAGCGCGGTGTCCTTGAGCGACTCGCCCTTGGAGACGCTCGACCCCTTCGCCGAGAAGTTGATCACGTCGGCCGACAGGCGCTTGGCCGCGGCCTCGAACGAGATGCGCGTGCGGGTGGAGTCCTCGAAGAACAGGTTGACCACGGTGCGTCCGCGCAGCGTGGGCAGCTTCTTGATGGAACGTTCCGAGACCCTCGCCAGCTCCTCGGCGGTGTCGAGGATGAGCAGCGCGTCGTCCTTGGTGAGGTCGCCGGCGGAGATGAGGTGGCGGTTCACTTGGCGCCCTCCTTGATCAGCAGGACGGCCTCGCGCCCGTCGGTCTCCTCCAGGTAGACCTTGACCTTCTCGCTCTTCGCGGTCGGCAGGTTCTTGCCGACGTAGTCGGCGCGGATGGGCAGCTCCCGGTGGCCCCGGTCGACGAGCGTGGCCAGCTGCACGGAGGTCGGCCGGCCGAGGTCGTTGAGCGCGTCGAGCGCGGCGCGCACGGTGCGGCCGGAGTAGAGGACGTCGTCGACCAGCACCACGGTCTTGCCGTCGATGCCGTCGGGCGGCAGCTCGGTGCGGCCGAGCGGCCGGGCGGGCTTGAGCCGCAGGTCGTCGCGGTACATCGTGATGTCGATCGAGCCGACGGGGATCTTGACCCCTTCGAACTGCTCGATGCGGTCGCCGAGGCGGCGCGCCAGCGTGGCGCCTCGGGTCGGGATGCCGAGAAGGACGACTTCGCCGGCGCCCTTCGTGCGCTCGAGGATCTCGTGCGCGATGCGGGTCAGCGCCCGATGGATGTCCGGGCCCTCGAGGACGGCCCTGGATTCGGACATGGGGAATTCACCACCTTTCCCGCCTCACGGGACGGGTCTTAAAGGGTGTTGGCCGCACTCACATTACCAGGCGTCACCAGCCACAACAGGGCGGGGCCATCCGCGTGACACCGCGCTCCTCGGGGAAGAGACAGACAATGACGTTCCATGTCGATTCGGAGGTGGGCCGGCTCCGGCAGGTGTTGCTGCACAAGCCCGACCTGGCGCTCAAGCGGCTGACGCCCACCAACAAGGACGATTTCCTGTTCGACGACGTCCTGTGGGTGCAGCGGGCGATGGAGGAGCACGAGGAGTTCCAGGACGCGCTCCGCCGTCGCGGCGTCGAGGTGCACATCCTGGCCGACCTGCTGCGCGAGACGGTCGAGATCCCCGAGGCGCGCAAGCACATCCTGGACGCGATCGTGGACGAGCGGTTCATGGGTCCCCTGGCGGTGGACGACGTGCGCAACACGCTCGACGCGATGGACTCGGCCACCCTGCAGACGTACCTGACGGGCGGGATCACCAAGAGGGAGCTCGCGGCGATGGGCTGCGACCCCAAGTCGGTCGCCTACCACTCGCTGCCGGAGGACGGCTTCGTGCTGCCCCCGCTGCCCAACCACCTGTTCACGCGCGACACCTCGTGCTGGGTGTACGACGGGGTCTCGATCAACGCGATGCGCAAGAAGGCCCGCATGCGCGAGACCGTGAACATGGAGGCGGTCTACCAGTACCACCCCACGTTCGCCGACGGCTTCGGCGTGCCGCAGAAGGGCGGCTTCCACGTCTGGCTGCCCGGCCACGCGGTCGCGCCGGCCACGCTGGAGGGCGGCGACGTGCTGGTCATCGGCCGCGGCGCCGTGCTGGTCGGCATGAGCGAGCGCACCCGCCCGCAGGCCGTCGAGATGTTCGCCCAGCGGCTGTTCCAGGCCGGCTCCGTGACGAGGATCGTGGCGCTGAACATGCCGAAGGCGCGCGCCTTCATGCACCTCGACACGGTCATGACCATGGTGGACGTGGGCGTGTTCACCAAGTACGCCGGGCTCGGCATGCTGCCGTCGTACACGATCGAGCCGGGCGACACCGAGAAGGAGCTGAAGGTCACCGACCACCCGCCGGAGGACATGCACCGGGCCATCGCCCGCGCGCTCGGCCTCGACGACATCAAGGTGCTCACGCCGACCCAGGACGTGTACGCCGCCGAGCGGGAGCAGTGGGACGACGGCTGCAACGCGCTGGCCGTCGAGCCCGGCGTGGTCGTCGCCTACGAGCGCAACACCACGACCAACAACTTCCTGCGCGACAACGGCATCGAGGTCATCACCATCCGGGGCAGCGAGCTGGGCCGGGGCCGCGGCGGGCCGCGCTGCATGAGCTGCCCGCTCGAACGCGACGGGATCTGAGACGAGAACGGGAAGGGGGCAGGATGCGGGTCATCGTCGCCCTGGGCGGCAACGCGGTGCTGCAACGGCAGCAGAAGCCGGACGCCCACACGCAGGTCGCCAACGTGGCCGCCGCCGTGCGGACGCTGGCCGGCCTGGCCGACCGGCACGAGCTGGTCATCACGCACGGCAACGGCCCGCAGGTCGGGCTGCTCGCCCTGGAGAGCGCCACCGACCACCACCTGACCCGGCCGTACCCGTTCGACGCGCTCGGAGCGCAGACCCAGGGCATGATCGGCTACTGGATGCTCCAGGCCCTGCAGAACGCGCTGCCCGGCCGCCAGGTCCTCGCCATGGTCACGCAGACGCTGGTCTCGGCGGTCGATCCGGCCTTCGACGACCCGGGCAAGTTCGTCGGCCCCGTCTACGACCGCGACGAGGCCGCCAAGCTGGCCGAGGAGTACGGCTGGACCGTCAAGCCGGACGGCGACTACTGGCGGCGGGTCGTCCCCTCCCCCGCGCCGCAGCGCGTCGTGGAGACCCGGCTCATCCGCCGGATGCTGGGCGAGCGGGTCATCGTGATCTGCGCCGGGGGCGGCGGCGTGCCGGTCATCCGCGACGAGCACGGCCGGCTGTCGGGCGTGGAGGCCGTCATCGACAAGGACGCGACCGCCTCGATGCTGGCCGAGGCCCTGGACTGCGACGCGCTGCTCATCCTCACCGACGTGCCGCGCGTGATGCGCGGTTTCGGCACCCCCGCGCAGAGCGAGATCGGTCACACCACCCCGCACGAGCTGCGCGCCCTCGACTTCCCGGCCGGCTCGATGGGGCCGAAGGTCGAGGCGGCGTGCAGGTTCGTCGAGACGACCGGCGACATGGCCGCCATCGGCCGGCTCGACCAGGCCGAGCAGATCCTGGAGGGCTCCGCGGGCACCATCGTCACGCCCAACGCCCGCTGGCCGCTGACGAGCACGCTCTAGGTCCGTAGGAGGTTCCGGTGACACTGGCCCAACGGCTGTTCCGCACCAAGCCGACCGCGCAGATCGTCGCGGAGGGCGGCCGGGGCGAGGGCGGCGAGCTGCGCCGCACGATGTCCCTGTGGCAGCTCACGCTCTTCAGCGTCGGCGCGACGCTCGGCACGGGCATCTTCGTCATCCTCGGCCAGGCCGTGCCCAAGGCCGGTCCCGCGGTCGTGCTGTCGTTCGTGCTCGCCGCCGTCACGGCCCTGTTCTCGGCGCTGTCGTACGCCGAGCTGGCCGGGACCATCCCGGTGTCCGGCTCGTCGTACTCGTACGCGTACGCGACGCTGGGCGAGCTGATCGCCTGGGTGTGCGGCTGGTGCCTCATGCTGGAGTACGCCGTCTCGGTGGCGGCCGTGGCCGTCGGCTGGGGCCAGTACCTCAACTCGTTCCTGCACAGCCTGTTCGGGTGGACGCTGCCGACCGCGATCATCGCCTCCCCCGGCCAGGACGGCGGCGTGATCAACCTGGCCGCCATCCTCATCGTCGTGCTGGCCACCTGGGTGCTGCTGTACGGGGCCTCCGAGAGCGCCACGGCCAACGCCGTCTTCGTGCTCGTCAAGGTGGTCGTGCTGCTGTTCTTCTGCGTGGTGGCGTTCTCGGCGTTCCAGGCCGGGAACTTCACGCCGTTCGCCCCGCTGGGCGTCGCCGGCATCACGGCCGCCGCCTCGCAGGTGTTCTTCTCCTACATCGGCTTCGACGCGGCCTCCACCGCCGGCGAGGAGGCCAGGAACCCCAAGCGGGACCTGCCGCTGGCCATCATCCTGTCGCTGGTCATCGTGACGGTCCTGTACGTGCTCGTCGCGGCGGCGGCGGTGGGCGCCATGCACTGGACGCGGTTCGACCCGGAGAGCACCGAGGCGAGCCTGGCGCAGATCGCCGACCTGGCGACCGGCTCCACGTGGGCGGGGCTCATCGTGTCGTTCGGCGCGGTCATCGCCATCGCCAGCGTCGTGCTGACCGTCATCTACGGCCAGACCCGCATCCTGTTCGCGATGTCGCGCGACGGGCTCATCCCCCGGGTGTTCCAGAAGGTCAACCCGCGCCACCAGGTGCCGGTCGCCAACACGCTCATCGTCGCGGCGTTCATCTCGGTGCTGGCCGGGTTCGTGCCGCTCGGCCAGCTCGCCGAGGCCACCAGCATCGGGACGCTGTTCGCGTTCCTCATCGTGAACATCGGCGTCCTCGTCCTGCGCTACCGCAGCCCCGAGCTGCCCCGCAGCTTCCGCACGCCGTTCTTCCCGCTCACCCCGGTGCTGGGCGCGATCTTCTGCGCCCTGGTGATGGCCGGGCTCGCGGGCGTCACCTGGCTGGCCTTCGGCCTGTGGATGCTGGTGGGCATGGCCGGGTACTTCCTGTACGGCTTCCGCAAGTCGCGCCTGAACGCGGAGGTGGTCTGATGCGGTTCGACGACATCCTGGCCGGAGCCATCCCGGAGCCGAGGGGCCGCGACGGGCTCGTGCTGGCGGCGCTGCTGGCCAAGCAGGCGGGCGGGCGGCTCACGGTGGCCGCCATCGAGCCGCCGGCCTGGCACACGCCCGGTCCGGCGCGCGCGGAGGAGGCCGCCTGGCGCGCCTACCTCAAGGAGCAGGCCGAGGCGACGCTCGCCCAGGCCCGGCAGATCGCCGGTGAGGACGCCGAGTACGTCGCCCACGCGCACAAGGGCAGCGGGCGCGGGCTGGTGGAGCTCGCGCGCCGGCGCTCGGCGGACGTCGTCGTGATCGGCTCGGCGCCGGGCGGGGCCAAGGGCCGCATCGCGATCGGCAGCACCGCCGACCAGCTCCTGCACTCCTCGCCGGTGCCGGTGCTGGTGGCCCCGCGCGGCTACGCCGACGACCCGCCGGGCGTCTTCGAGCGCATCACGGTCGCCTACCGGCGCAGCCCGTGCTCCGACGCGGCGGTCGCCTCGGCCGCCAAGGCGGCGGCCTCGCTGGAGGTCCCGCTGCGCCTGGTCACGATGGTGCTCAGCAGCGGCAAGAGGGTCGAGATCGAGGAGCGGATGCTGGAACGGCTGCGCGACCAGACCGCGGCCGACCTCAAGGTGGCGGCGCGGGGGCACCGGCGGCGGCTGGACGTGGACGTGGAGGTGCTGGAGGGACGGAACGTGGCCCAGGCGCTCGTCACGACGTCGTGGCGGCCCGGGGAGATCCTCGTGTGCGCGTCGAGCACGGGCGGGCCGCTGCGCCGCGTCTTCCTCGGGGACACCTCCGTCAAGATCGTCAAGGCTGCCCCGTGCCCTGTGATGATCCTCACTCGACAACCGTGAAACGGAAAACTCGTACTCGACAAACGGTGACGAAGTACCGTTATTGCCGGGACAACTGGGACTAATGTGGCGTAGCCTCCCGGATCGGATTCGGCATCTTTTTTCCAATCAGCTTGACCTTGGGCGTCCTCCCCTTTACCGTCACTGTGCGTAACCACACCGCGCGGGG
Organism: Nonomuraea rhodomycinica; assembly: GCF_013363995.1. Lineage (GTDB taxonomy): Bacteria > Actinomycetota > Actinomycetes > Streptosporangiales > Streptosporangiaceae > Nonomuraea > Nonomuraea rhodomycinica. The sequence continues at coordinate 1,588,849 of NZ_JABWGO010000001.1, forward strand.
TTTTTGGGGTAAACCCAGGGCCTTGGCTACCGATGGTGCCGAGTTCGGCACCAGACCCCCGGTGGCTTCGGCGTTCACCGCGGGGGAGCACAATCTACTGATAGCGATACATACGAGAGCCGGGGGGCCACACGATGCCGTCTGAGTACGCAAAGTCGCTGGGTGCACGACTGCGCGCCATCCGCACCCAGCAGGGCCTGTCCCTGCACGGGGTCGAGGAGAAGTCGCGTGGCAGGTGGAAAGCCGTGGTCGTGGGGTCGTACGAGCGTGGCGACCGCGCCGTCACGGTGCAGAAGCTTGCCGAACTTGCCGATTTCTACGGGGTGCCCGTCTCCGAGCTGCTGCCGGGCGGCGCCGCGCCCAGCCCGCTCGGGCCGACGCCGAAGCTTGTGATCGACCTGGAGCGGCTTGCCACGCTGCCGAAGGAGAAGGCCGGGGCGCTCGCCCGCTACGCCGCCACCATCCAGAGCCAGCGTGGCGACTACAACGGCAAGGTGCTGTCGATCCGCCAGGAGGACCTGCGCTCCCTGGCCGTCATCTATGACAAGTCGCCCAGTGAGCTGACGGAGGAGCTCATCAGCTGGGGTGTCCTGGACGCGGAGGCCCGCAGGGCGGTCGAGTCGTTCTGACCCGCCCGGACCCCGGGGCCCCGCCCCACCGGCTCCCGTCCCGGCCCTTTCGCCGGGGGCGAGATGGTTTTTCCCACCTGAGGGGCGCGCACCGCACTGCGCGCCCCTCAGGCTTGTCCGGGGCCCGTCACAGGTGTGCGTGGGGCACGGGCGCGGGCAGGAGGGGCCGGAAGACGCGACCGGGGCGACCCGCCGTGGGCGGCGCCGCATCCCGGCCGCGCGAGGGCAGGGCGAGCCTCCCGGGGCGACCCGGGAGCGGCGGATCAGGGCGGCGGCAGGAAAACGGGGGTGGGCGCTGAGGTGCCCCCCGGAGCGCGCCTTGCCAGGCGAGCGCGGAGGACGGCCGGCGACTCGCCGTAGGTGGCGCCACGGGAGCGGGCTCTCAGGCGCCTCCGGAGCGCGCCGTGCCGGGCGAGCGCAGAAGGACGGCCGGGCAGGGCAAGGCCCCGTCAGGTCTCTGGAGCCGCGTCAGAACAGGGCCGGGCCCTGGGGTGGCTGGGCGCGGCGGCGGCTCACCCGGCCAAAGGGACCTCGACGGGCAACTGGGGTTGGGTAGGGACCCCCAGCATCTCCTCCACTCGCGTCACAAAGGTCTCGGCCTCGGCCAGCAGCTCGTCGGCGTCGGCCGCGGAGACCCCGCGGACCATGCCGGCCTCGGCGGCGGCGCGCTTGGCGGCGCTCACCGCGAAGTAGGCGGCCCACTCGGCGAGCTCGGGCTCCGCCTCCGGGAGCAGCTCCCACGCGCTGCGCAGGCGGCGCCGGCGGCCCTCCATCGGCCGGGGCCGGGCGGCCAGGATCGCGGCGGCCGCGCGCAGCGCCGCCAGGTGTGCCGACACGTATCGGGATGCCGGGGTGCGCGCGACAGACGCCTCCGCCAGGCAGGAACGTGAATCCGTCAAGTGCGCCCGAACGGCTTGCGACAGCCGGGGACCCTGCGGGTCTCTGGACCGTGGTGCCATGTGCACGCCTCCTTGGGGTCGTGGCGGGCGGCCGGCGTCACCGCCGGTGAAGCCAGAATCCCAGGCGCCACCGACAAATTCCGCCGGGCCGGCCGGACGTGGAGCTTCCCCTCTCCCCGTCCGGCCAGGACACGCCCTGCTCGTCTCCGCCGACGACGAGGACGCGCCCTTCGCCCGTGGAGCCTGACCGCGGGTCTCGCTTGGGGGAAGCGTGGCCCGCGACCAGGTCCTTCGACGTGAGCCGCGAGCCTCACGTCACTACGTCGAACATAATTTCGATCACGCTCGGTGTCAACCCGTTTCAGAACACAGGTTCGATCGGCATGGCGAAGAACGCGACCGTAGGACGTGCGGACGGCTCCTCGGGCGCCGCAGGGCGCGGCCTTGCACCCCCTCCCGGGTCACTCCGCGATCGACAGGGCGCCCGACGGGCACAGCGTCACCGCGCGCCGGACCGCGTCCTCGAGTTCCGCTGGCGGCGACGCCTCCAGCAGGACCACCGTCCCGTCCTCGTCGCTCTGGTCAAAGACCTGGGGCACCGTGAGCGCGCACATGCCCGCTCCGATGCACACCGTCGTGTCAGCCTTGATCTTCATGGTGATCTCCCTACCACGTGACGGGGAGGCGGTGCACCCCGTAGATGCTCATGTCCGTGCGCATCGGCACCTCCTCCGGCGGCACGGCCAGGCGCAGCCCGGGGAAGCGGCGCAGCAGCGCCGGATAGCCGATGCGCATCTCGATGCGCGCCAGCTGCTGGCCGAGGCACTGGTGGATGCCGTGGCCGAAGGTCAGGTGACCGCCGGCGGGCCGGGTGAGGTCGAGGGAGTCGCCGCCGGGGAAGCGGGCCGGGTCGCGGTTGACGACGGGCAGGCTGAAGGCGACCGCCTGCCCCTTGCGGACCACGACGCCCTCCACCTCGACGTCCTCCAGCGCGGAGCGGATCGGGCCGATGTGGATGATCGTCAGGTAGCGCAGCAGCTCCTCCACGCCGTTGTCGACCACGGACGGGTCGTCGCGCATGGCGGCGAGCTGGTCCGGGTTGCGCAGCAGCGCGTACGTGCCGAGGCCGAGCATGTTCGCGGTCGTCTCGTGCCCCGCCACGAGCAGGAGGAACGCGACGCCGGTCAGCTCGTCGTCGGCCAGCTCGCCGCCCTGGACCAGGCCGCTGATCAGGTCGTCCCGGGGCTCGGCCCGCTTGCGCTGGATGAGGTCGTACAGGTAGCCCGTCATGCTCCTCATGGCGTCGATGACCTCGTCGGCGCCGCTCTCCAGCGCGAGCAGCAGCCTGGAGTCGCGCTGGAAGCGCTCCCTGTCCTCGTACGGCACGCCCAGCAGCTCGCAGATCACCAGTGACGGGATGGGCAGCGCGAACTGCTCGACCAGGTCGGCGGGCTTGCCGGCGGCCTCCATGGCGTCGAGGCGGGCGCGCGTGATCTCCTCGACGCGGGGTTCGAGCTGCTTCATCCGGCGGACCGTGAACTGGCCGGTGAGCAGCTTGCGGTAGCGGGTGTGCTCGGGCGCGTCCATGCGCAGGAAGAACCCCGGCACCGCGAACTCCTTGCCGCGCAGCTTCTCGGCCACCTCGGCGCGGGCGGGGATGGTCGGATGGGTGTACTCCGGCCGGTTGCTGAAGCGGGGGTCGGCGAGGATGGCGCGGGCGGCCGTGTAACCGGTGACCAGCCAGCCCTCGTGCCCGTCGGCGAAGGTCAGCCGATGGAGGGGCGCCTCCCCGCCCAGTTCGGCGATCCGCTCCGGCGGGTCGAACGGGCGTTCGCGGTCGGTGGTCATGATGAGCTCTGACATCCGTGGCTCCTAGCGGTCGCCTTGCACAGAACTTCCGGGTCACCCCCAGAAAACATCATCGAATGCAAACTTTCAATGGATGTAAATCCAAAATGCGTGCAGTACAGTTCCGCCATGGCGGGCATCAGGGAGCGCAAGAAGCAGCGCACGCGCCGGGCGCTGATCGAGGCGGCGCTCCGGCTCTTCGCCGAGAAGGGCTACGAGGAGACCACGCTCGCGGAGATCGCGGCGGAGGCTGACGTGTCGACGCGCACGTTCTTCAGCTACTTCGCGAGCAAGGAGGACGTGCTCCTCCACGACATCGAGATCCGCATGGAACGCACCATCGCGATCGTGGCGAGCCATGCCCCCGACGAGCCGCTTCCCGACCTGCTGATGCGGATCGTGCGCGACGCGCTGGCCCAGGTGTCCGAGGACGAGGACTACGACGCCGAGGAGACCCGGCTGCGGATCCGGCTCGTGACGACCGTCCCGGGCCTGCAGGCGCGGGCCCTGCGCATGGTGTTCGCCAACCAGCTCCGGCTCGTGCAGGCGCTGGAGGAGGCCTACCGGGGACGGCTCGGCATGGTGGAGGCCGCGGCGGCGGTGGGCGCGCTCGCGGGCGCGGCCAAGCTGGCGATCGTGGCCAGCGTCGAGCGGGGCGACTCCATGCAGGAGGCGCTGGACGCCGCCCTGCGCGCGGCGGAGATCTCGGTGCGCGGCCTCGGCTCGCTGACCTGAACGCCGCGGGCCGGCGGTCCCGCGCCCGGTCGCCGCGGGTCCGTTCAGCGGCAGCCGGGGCCGGACCAGCTCGTCCATCCCTGGCGCTCGCCGCCCAGGCCCGTGGCGGTCCAGCCCGCCGGGGGCGGGCCCGCGTCCGGGGGGACCACGGCCGTGCAGGCTCCGGCTGGCGGGGCCTGGCGGGCGCCGTCGTACCGCTCCAGCCGGGTCCACCAGACCCGGTACGTGAGGGGAACCCAGACGTTCCACCGCACCCTGTCATCCAGGGCCACCCTTCCGGGAGGCGGGGCGGGCAGCCAGTCGGGCCCGGCGGGAGGGGCGGCCTTGGGGGCGAGGTCGGCGGTGAAGGCGACGTTGACGGCGGCCAGCACGACGACGACCGGCACCAGCGCGCGCGTCCACGGACGGCGCGCGGCACGGCGGGCCGGCCGGAACGTGGCCAGGCACGCCGCCAGGGTGAGGCAGGTCAGCAGGACGAGGGCGGCCGCCGTGGCCCGCACCATGTCGAGGGAGTCGCGTACGCCGCTGAGGAAGGACACCTCGGGGAAGTCGAAGGCGATGAACGCGTACCGCCTGAGCCGGTCGCCCGCGTACCAGGCCGCCACTCCCCCGGTGGCCGCCATGAGCACGGCCGCCGCCCCCGCGTACGCCGCCATGCGCCGCACGGCCGGATGGAGGCGGCGGAGGGCTCCCGCGCGGTCCTCGGCGGGCACGGGGCGCGGGGCGGCGGCGCGGCGGGTCAGGGCGGCGCGGGCCGCCCTGGACAGGGTCGCGAGGCCCACCAGCGTCCACACGACCGCCACGCACGCCAGGTACCGGCCGTAGACGTAGTTGCCCACCCGGTGCTCGTCCGGCAGCGCCGCCGACGACGCGTACGCCACTCCCAGGGTGACGGCCAGCAGCGTGCCCGCGAGCACGCGGCGGGCGAACGGGCCGCCCGGCCGGACGAGCTGGACGGCCGCCGCCGCCAGGCCGACGCCCGCGAGGCCCCAGGTGCTGACGATCAGGTACCAGAGCTGGCCGGTGGCGCCCGACAGCGCCCACGCCTGGCCGTCGAGCCCAGTGAGGCGCTCGGCCAGCATCCCGGACAGGTCACGGGCGCCGCCCGGGTACACCGCCGACGCCAGCGCGCGGTTCAGCGCCCCGCCGGCCGCCGCGACCACCCCGGCGACGCCCAGGGCGACGGCCCCGGCCCGCAGCGGCAACCGCCGGCCCGCGCGCCGCGCCGGACGGCGGACGACCAGGAGGGCCACCACCGTCAGCGTGTACGCCGCGAGGATCACCGTCCCCCGCAGGTGGACGGCCGTGGCGAAGCCCGCCAGGGCCCCCGCCGCCGCTCCGGCCCGCGGCGAGCCGGTGCGCGCCAGGTCGTGCGTGGCCAGCAGCCAGCCGAGCGCCAGCGTGGGCAGCACCGCGTCCGCCAGCGCCAGCCCCGAGAACAGCAGCAGCGCCGGCGACAGCCCCGCCACGAACGCCAGCGCGACCGCCTCCCGCCGCCCCAGCGCGAGCCGCCGCAGCACGACGTAGGCCAGCGGGAACGCCGTGGCGGCCGCCGCCGAGCCGATCCCGGCCACCAGCCGGTAGACCGTGACGGGATCGGACGTCACCCAGTACGCGGGCACGAGCAGCAACGCGTAGCCGCCCTGGTAGAACGTCGAACCCGTGAGGTCCGCCCCCGCTCCCCCGGCCAGCCAGCGGGCCGCGACCAGGTAGCCCGTCTCGTCCGGGTTGGCGACGGGACCGGTGTGGTACCGGTACAGCCACAGGCGCAGGAGCACCTGGGCCAGCCAGCCGCCCGCCAGGGCCCACCCCAGCCACCTGCTGCGCCCCCTGGCCGTCTGCCTGGACGTCCGCCTGACCGGTGGCGAGGTGTGCGCGGTGCGGGCCACGGGCGTGGACAGCATGTTCCCCCCTGCTCGGCGCCCGGGTGTCTCCCGAGCTCAGAGCAGGCAGTCCAGCAAAAGCCCGCTAACCGGGCCGTCACCACATGTGGTTATACGGGCGTTATGTCGGGCGACCCGGCGCGGAAGCCGCCGCGGGCCGGCCTCAGGGGCGTGGACGACCGTCCGGAGCCGAGGTCTGTTCGCGGGCCGTCCGCAGGAAGCGGGCCACCAGCGGGTTCGGGTCCTCGCCCCGGAAGCAGGCCGCGACCGTCGTGCGCGCGCCGCCCGGGCTGATCCTCCGGTACGCGACGCCCGCCGACCGGATGCGCCGGACGCTCGCCGGGGCGAGCGACACCCCGAGGCCCGCTCCGACGAGCGCGCAGACTGTCTGCCACTCCACCGCCCGCTGCCCGGCGCGCGGCTCGAAGCCGGCCGCCCGGCACAGCCCGGCGATCCGGTCGTGGACCGTGGGCGCCGCCTCGCGCGGCAGCAGCACGAACGGCTCGCCCGCCAGGGCCGCCACCGGCACGGCGCGCCGGGCGGCCAGCGGGTGCCCGGCGGGGAGCACGGCGACGAAGCCCTCCGACAGCAGCGGCTCGGCCACCAGGCCGTCCGTCTCGGGCGGCTCCCGCAGCAGCCCCACGTCCAGCGAGCCGTCGCACAGCGCCGCCACCTGCGGCGCCGTGGTCATCTCGCGCACCTCCATCTCCACCCCCGGATACCGGTCGTGGTACGCGCCGAGGATCCGCGGCAGCACGGTCAGCGCCAGCGAGGCCGCGAAGCCGATCCGGATGCGGCCCGCCTCTCCCCTGCCGGCGCGGCGGGCCGCGTCGAGGCCGCCGGCGAGCTCGCCGAGGGCGCGCCGCGCGGCGGGCAGCAGCTCGTACCCGGCGGGCGTCAGCGTGACCCCGCCGGGGCCGCGGTCGAACAGCGCATGTCCGACCTTGCGCTCCAGCCGCCGGATCTGCTGGCTGAGCGGCGGCTGGGCGATGCCGAGGCGTTCGGCGGCCCGGCCGAAGTGCAACTCCTCGGCGAGCACGGCGAAGGCGTGGAGCTGGTGCAGCGCGAGCTCCGGCCGTTCACTGCCAGACCGGTCCATACGCGCAGGGATATCACACCATGGCTCAGGGCGTCTTGGACGTATCATCGCTGGTCCCCTACCGTTCTGGGGCATGACAGAGCGACGCGCGATCATGAGTGGGTCCGTCTTCGAGGAGCGGATCGGGTACGCCAGGGCCGTGGTGGACGGCGACCGGGTGCACGTGTCCGGCACCACCGGGTTCGACTACGCGACCATGACCATCTCCGGCGACGTGGTGGAGCAGGCCCGGCAGTGCCTGCGCAACATCGGGGCGGCCCTGGCCGAGGCGGGATGCTCGTTCGCCGACGTGGTGCGGGTGCGCTACCTCCTGCCGGACCGCGCGGACTTCGAGCCGTGCTGGCCGGTGCTGCGGGAGTGCTTCGGCGAGGTGCGCCCGGCCGCGACCATGCTCATGTGCGGGCTGGCCGACCCCCGGATGAAGATCGAGATCGAGGTGGACGCCCGCCTGCCGCGGTGATGCCGGTCTCGTCCGCCGGCGGCGCGACCAGTACCTTGAGTCGGTGATCCATCGTGGAAAGGTGAGTCTTGAACTACGAACGCCAGCCGTACCGGCGCTGTGGCCGAAGTGGCCTGCTGCTGCCCGCCGTCTCCCTCGGGCTGTGGCACAACTTCGGCGGCGGCAAGCCCCTCGACGGACAGCGGGCGATCATCCGTAAGGCCCTCGACCTCGGCATCACCCACTTCGACATCGCCGACCGGTACGGCCCGCCGCTGGGCGCCGCCGAGTCGGCGTTCGGCCAGATCTTCCGCGCCGACCTGCGGGGGCTGCGCGACGAGATCGTCGTGACCACCAAGGGCAGCAACCCCATGTGGGACGGCCCGTACGGCAAGGGCAACTCGCGCAAGCACCTGCTGGCCACGCTCGACCGGTCGCTGGAGCGGCTCGGCCTCGGCTTCGTGGACATCTTCTACCTGCACCGCGACGACCCGGAGACGCCGCTGGAGGAGCAGGCGGCCACGCTCGACCACATGGTGCGCACCGGCCGCGCCCTGTACGCGGGCGTGTCCAACTTCTCCCCCGAGCGCACCGCCGGGATCGCCGCGCTGATGCGTTCGCTCGGCACGCCGCTGCTGGTGCACCAGCCGCCGTACTCGCTGCTCAACCGGGGCATCGAGCGGTCGCTCCTTGGCGTGCTGGAGGAGGAGGGCGTCGGCTGCGTGGTGTACTCACCGCTGGCGCAGGGGCTGCTGACCGACCGCTACCTCGACGGCATCCCGGAGGACTCCCGGGCGGCCGAGGGGCGGTTCCTGACGGCCGACAAGGTCACGCCCGAGGTGCTGGCGTTCGTCCGGGCGCTCGGCGAGCTGGCCGCCGCGCGCGGGCAGAGCGTGGCGCAGCTCGCGCTGGCCTGGGCGCTGCGCGACCCGCGCGTCACCTCCGTGCTGGTCGGCGCCTCCAGCCCCGAGCAGCTGGAGGCCAACGTTGCGGCCGTGGACCGGCTCGGCTTCACCGGCGACGAGCTGGCCGCCGTCGACCGGGCGGCCAAGGAGTCGGGCCTCGACGCGTAGAGACGGCGAGCCGGCCGGGACCTCGCGGGACGGAGCCCCGTCCCCGCGCCTGAGCGGCACGGACGCCGCCCGGGCGCGGGGAAGGCTCGGTAGAAGGAGCCGCTCAGGCGCGGTGGAAGGCGCCCCGGACGTGCACCGGCACACCCGTGCCGAGCATCCCGGGCAGCACCTCGGCCACGTTCATCGGCATCCGCACGCACCCGTGGGAGGCCGGGTACAGCGGCACCGACAGCGCGCCGTGGAAGGCGATGCCGCCGTTGAAGAAGATCGGGTTGTACAGCCGGCCCAGGTACGAGGTGTGCCAGCCCGACTTGCGCCAGGTGGTCTTGTAGTCGCCCGTGGGCGTGCGGGCCGAGCCGCAGAAGCGCTGCTTCTTGCCCTGCCACACCGCGGCCTCGCAGTAGGCCACGCCGCTGCCCGAGGAGATGTGCGTGATCAGCTTGGGCTGCCCGCCCACGTACAGGACCATGACCTGCTTGGTGAGGTTGACCTCGGCGCGGGTCGGCCGCCCGTTGGGGACGAGGACCTTCGGCGCCCGGGGGCTCTCCAGGGCCCGCCAGGTGCGGGCGGCGACCGTGCTGGTCGGCGCGATGCCGTTGACCTTCTGGAAGGCCCACACGGCCGCCAGCGTCGTCCCGCCGTACCGGCCGTCCGCCCGGCCCGGCTGGTAGCCGAGCTCGGCCAGGCGGCGCTGGAGCCACGTGACGGCCTCGCCCTTCGCGCCGAGCCGCAGGGTCTTGCGCGGCGCCTCGGCCGTGACCGCCGCGGCGGTGGTCGTCGGGTTGGTGGTCGTCGGGTTGGTCGTGGGGGTTTTCGTGGGGGTGGTCGTCGCGGCCTGGAGCGCCGGCGTCCCGGTGGGAGCGGCGGCCGCGGGCCCCGTCCCGAACCCGGTCAGGACGACCACGCCGGCCGTGACGAGAGCCGCCATTCCCGGCAGACGTCGTGCCCTCACCCGAATCACCTCTTCAGCTCAACAATCGAATCAAAGGACCTTACACCACCACCATGACCAGGTAAGGGCGAGGTCAATCCCCGTAGAGTGGCCCCATGTCCGAGAAGTCGCCTGACGCACAGCACACGGAACCGTCCGCGCCCCCCACCGCGGCCGAGCTGGCGGCCCGCTCCACCGGGCTGCCCGCCAACGCCGTCATCGTCCAGGGCGCCCTGCGCGAGCTCGGCGCCGCCGGCGAGATCGTCGTCCTGCCGGAGAAGGCCCCGACCGCCGCGACCGCCGCCGCGCAGCTCGGCTGCGAGGTCGGCGCGATCGCCAACAGCCTCGTCTTCGACGCCGACGGCGCGCCCCTGCTCGTGATGACGAGCGGCGCCCACCGCGTGGACGTCGAGCTGGTCGCCCGCACGGCCGGCGTCCGGTCGGTGCGGCGGGCCACACCGGAGTTCGTCCGGCAGGCGACCGGCCAGCCGATCGGCGGCGTCGCGCCCGTGGGCCACCCCTCCCCGATCCGCACCCTGGTCGACACCTGGCTGAGCAAGTACGACGTGGTGTGGGCGGCGGGCGGCCATCCGCACACGGTGTTCCCGACGACCTTCGACGAGCTGGTGCGCATCACCGGGGGCACACCGGTCGACGTCGAGTAATGTGCGCAGCGTGATCGAGTTTCGCGGGGCGGGGCCGGCCGAGTTCGACGAGCGGCTGGACACGGTGATCGACATCTACACCGCCGCCATGCGCCCGCCCGCGGACCAGATCACGGGGCGGCGCAGCATCATGCGCAACCACGGCATGTACCCGCGGTTCCAGTGCTACTTCGCCGAGCTGCGCGGCGAACCGGCCGTGCCCGTCCCCGTCCCGTGGCCGGGCGCGGGGCCGGGCGCGGGGCCGGTCCGGCGGGGGGCGGCCAAGGTCGTCGGGTTCGCGTACGGTTTCCACGGCGCGCCGGGCCAGTGGTGGCACGACGTGGTCTACCGGGCGCTGGAGGAGCGGTCCGGGCCCCGGGTGGCCGACGCCTGGCTCGGTGACGCGTTCGAGCTGGCCGAGATCCACGTCCATCCCGACTACCAGGGCAAGGGCATCGGCCGCGCCATGATCACCACGCTGTGCGCGGGGCGCGCGGAGCGCTCGGCCGTGCTGTCCACCCACGACCGGCCCACGGCCGCCCGCCACCTCTACCGCAGCATGGGCTTCACGGACCTGCTCTCCCGGTTCGTCTTCCCCGGCGGCTACGAAGAGTACGCGATCGCCGGCCGGCCGCTGCCGCTGAACTGAACCGGCCCTGCTGGCAAAGCCTTGACCAGCGGGTTTGGCGGACGTGACGGTCGGGGATGAATGACTACGCAAAGTAATGGACGCTCTACCCCGCGTCCGTCCCACCCCTACCCGCCACCCGCCGGGTCCCCCTGCGGGCGGGTGGCGGGCCACACCGGCCCCGGCGCGCACACCAGTGCCCCATTGCCCCACGGGCATCCCGCGGGCATGAATTCTTCCGGCGCCCGGGAATGTCCGCGGGCGCCGGCCGGTTCTATGACACGTGGCCGGTGTGCCCAGTGTCCCCGGGCCTCACCTATCGCCTTCGCGGAATACCGTTCGGCTGGAGCCGCGTTGTGCCACTCGCCGAGAGGCGACACGCACACCGGTACGCACACGTCGAAGCGCCCGTCCCCGTCAGGGGGCGGGCGCTTCGCATGAGCGGGGGCGGCGGCCTCAGACCGCGACCGGCTCCGGACGCGACAGGAGCTGGAAGACCTCGCGCGAGGCGCTCGACCGGTTGAACGTGATGAAGTGGATGCCCGGCGCGCCCTCGTCGAGCAGCCGCTGGCACAGCTCGGCGCCGTGCTCGATGCCGAGCTGCCGCACCGCCGCCGGGTCGTCGGCGACGGCCTCGAAACGGGCCGCCAGAGCCGGCGGGAACGGCGCCCCCGACAGCTGCTCCGAGCGGGCGATCGTGCTCATCTGGGTGACCGGCATGATGCACGGGATGATCGGCGTGTCGCAGCCGCGGGCCGCGACCCGGTCGCGCAGCCGCAGGTAGTCGTCGGCCTCGAAGAACATCTGCGTGATCGCGTAGTCGGCGCCCGCCCGGCACTTGCGCACGAAGAACTCGGTGTCGGAGTCGATGGACGGCGAGCGCGGATGCTTGTAGGGGAAGGCGGCCACGCCCACGCAGAAGTCGCCGGCCTGGCGGATGAGCCGCACCAGCTCCTCGGCGTACAGGACGCCCTCGGGGTGGCGGACCCACTCGCCGGTCGGGTCGCCGGGCGGGTCGCCGCGCACGGCCAGGATGTTGCGCACCCCGGCGTCGGCGAAGCGGCCGACGAGGTGGCGCAGCTCGCGGGTCGAGTGGTTGACGGCGGTGAAGTGGGCCACCGGCGTGAGCGTCGTGTCGTGGGCGACCCGTTCGACGATGTCGACCGTGCGGTCGCGGGTCGAGCCGCCCGCCCCGTACGTCACCGAGACGAAGGTCGGCCGCAGCGACTCCAGCTCCCGGATCGCGCGCCAGAGCTGCCGCTCGCCCTCGTCGGTCTTCGGCGGGAAGAACTCGAAGGAGAACGACCGGCCACCTGAGGCGAGGAGCTCGCGGACGGTGGGGACGCGATCGGGCAGGACGGATGGTCGACCAAGGGCCATGGTCCAAGGTTACCGTGGCGCGGCCCGCACCAGCCGTCACTCGGGTGGCCTGGAGATCCGGCGTCGCCCCGCGGCCACTAGTCTCAAGGCATGAACACTGAGGCCGCGAGCATGGACACCCTGCGCGAACAGGTGGACCGTTGCCTGAGGGAGTTCGTCGACCGGCAGCTTCCCCTCACGGGCGCGCCGGAGCTGGAGCCGCTCCGCCTGGCCGCCAAGGAGCTGCTGGCGGGCGGCAAGCGGCTGCGTCCCGCGTTCTGCTACTGGGGGTGGCGCGGCGCGGGCGGGGCCGACCTGCCGGGCGTCTACCAGGCGGCGGCGTCGCTGGAGCTGCTCCAGGCGAGCGCGCTGGTCCACGACGACGTGATGGACAAGAGCGACCTGCGGCGCGGCATGCCCTCGGCCCACCGCCGGTTCGAGGCGATGCACGCCGACGCCGGCTGGCACGGCTCGGCCGAGCAGTTCGGGATGGGCGCGGCGATCCTGCTGGGCAACCTGCTGCTCATCTGGTCGGGCGAGATGTGGCGCGGCAGCGGCCTGCCGCCCGAGTCGCTCGCGGGGGCGCAGCCGGTCCACGACCACATGCGCACCGAGCTGATGTGCGGCCAGTACCTCGACCTGCTGGAGCAGGCCCACGGCGAGAACACGTTCGAGTCGGCGCTGCGGGTCGCGCTCTACAAGAGCGGCAAGTACTCCGTGGAGCAGCCGCTGCGGCTCGGGCTGGCGCTGGCGGCGGGCGGGCTCACGCCGTGGATGGACGAGCTGTGCACCACGTACGGCACGCGGGTGGGGATCGCGTTCCAGATGCGCGACGACATCCTCGGCGTGTTCGGCGACCCGGCGGCCACCGGCAAGCCGGCCGGCGACGACCTGCGCGAGGGCAAGCGGACGATGCTCGTGGCGCGCACGCTGGCCGCCGCGACGCCCGAGCAGGCGGCGCTGGTGCGCAGCCTGCTGGGCGACCCGGGGCTCGACGACCGGGGCGTGGCGGCCCTGCGGGAGGTCATCGAGGACACGGGGGCGCTGAAGGAGTGCGAGGAGCTGATCGGGGCGTACCTGACCGAGGCGCTGGCCTGCCTCGACCAGGCGCCGATCACGGCGGAGGCGCGCTCGGCGCTCGCCGAGCTGGCGGTCGCGGCCACCTCACGCCAGGCGTGAGCCGTCAGGCGCCGCCCGAGGAGCCGTCACCGCCCGAGGAGCCGCCGCAGTCGGAGGAGCCGGAGCCGGGCATCGTCACACCGTGAAGGGGGATGCCCGGGTTGCCGGCTCCTCTCCGCAAGGAGGGGCGTCCGGCGATCAGCGACCACACCGTCTAGACGACGACACCGGCGAACGCGATCACCAAACCGGCCGCCACGACCGTGGACCCCGTCACCGCGTCGCCCCCAGACGCTTGGCGAACTCGGCCGCCGCGGCGCCCGGGTCGTCGGCCTCGGTGATCGCCCGCACCACGACGACGCGGGTCGCCCCGTACGCCATGACCTCGTCGAGGTTGCCGAGGTCGATGCCGCCGATCGCGAACCACGGCCGGTCGGTGCCGAGCCCGGCCGCGTGCCGCAGCAGGGGCGGCCCCGGCGCCGGGCGCCCCGGCTTGGTAGGGGTCGGCCAGGTCGGCCCGCAGCAGAAGTAGTCGACGCCCTCCTCCACCGCCGCGGCGGACGCCTCGGCGGCGGAGTGGGTGGACCTGCCGATGAGGACGTCGTCGCCGAGGATCTCCCGTGCGACCCTCACCGGAAGGTCGTCCTGCCCCAGGTGGAGCACGTCCGGCCGGGCGGCGTGGGCCACGTCCGCTCGGTCGTTGACCGCGAGCAGCTTGCCGTGCCGGTCGCAGGCGTCGCGGAAGACCTCCAGCAGCGCGAGCTCCTCGCGCGCCTCCAGGCCCTTCTCGCGGAGCTGGACGATGTCGACGCCGCCGGCCAGGACCGCGTCGAGGAACTCGGCCAGATCGCCGCGAGCGCGGCGGCCGTCGGTGCAGAGGTAGAGCCGGGCGTCAGAAAGCGAGGGCCTGGGCACGCCGCTTGACCTCAGTGTGGCGGCCCGCGCGGATCGCCTCGATGGGCGAGCCCGGCAGCGAGTCGTCCGGGGTGAAGAGCCAGCGCAGCGCCTCGACGTCGTCGTAGCCGGCGTCCTGCAGCACGGTGAGCGTGCCGGGCAGGCCCTTCATCACGTCGTTGCCGTCGAGGAACACGGCGGGCACGTGCGGCCCGCCACTGCCCCGCCGGACTCCCAGCAGCTTGTGGTCCTTGAGGAGTTGCTTGGTGCGCCCGAGCGACAGCTGCATGCGCTCGGCCACCTCCGGAAGAGTGAGCCACTCGTTGACGAGCTGCTCGGTGTCCCGGTCGATCTGTGCAACAGAAAGCGTCACGAAACCACAACTACCACATGGCGCGCTTGCTCAAACAACACAATCCCGTAGAGGGACATCGGGATCTACCAGGCGTTCCGGGTCCATCCGGTGGCCGGCGTCGATGATGCGGCGCCCCTGGACGAGGTCGCGCGGGCGGTCCACGGCGAGGACCGCGGCGAGGGTGTCGTCCTCGGTCAGCCAGCAGGCCGACCACTTGCCCTCCGGCCCGCCCCGGTGGAGCAGGCGGGAGCCGGCCGGGTGGTGGCCCGCGTACTGGACCATGTGGCCGAACTGCTCCGACCAGAAGTACGGCACCGGGTCGTACACCGCGTCCTCGCCGAGCAGCGTGGCCGCGGCGACCTCGGGCGCGCCCAGCGCGGTGTCCCAGTGCTCGACCCGCAGGCGGGTGCCGTAGCGGCGCGACCACCAGGCGGCGCAGTCGCCCACCGCGACCACGCCCGGCAGGGAGGCGCGCAGGTGCTCGTCGGCGACGACGCCGTTGTGCAGGTCGATGTCGGCGCCGGCCAGCCACTCGACGGCCGGGCGGACGCCGACGCCGGTGACGACCACGTGCGCCTCGAGGAACTCGCCGTCCACCAGCCGCACGCCGCCCTCGTCCACCGAGGCGACCATGGTGCCGAGCCGCAGGTCGATCCCGTCGTACCAGGGGAGGGTGCGGGCGCCCAGCTCGGCGCCGACGGCGTGGGACAGCGGCGCGGGGCCGGCCTCGACCACGGTCACCTCGCAGCCGGCGCGGCGCGCGGCCGTGGCCACCTCGGCGCCGATCCAGCCCGCTCCGATCACGACGACGCGGGCGCCGCGGACGAGCCTGGCGCGCAGCTCCAGCGCGTCGTCGAGGGTGCGCAGCACGTGCTGCTGCCCGTCGCCGGGCAGCGTGATCGGGTCGGCGCCGGTCGCGATGACCAGGCCGTCGTAGGGCAGGTCGCCCTCGCTCGTCTCGACCACGCCCGCGCGCAGGCCGGTGGCGCTGACGCCGGGGCGGAAGTCCACCTCCAGCGTCGCGAGGTCGGAGTCGACGAAACTGGAGTCGCTGGTGCCCAGGAGCACCGCCTTCGACAAGGGCGGGCGGTCGTACGGGCGGTGCCGTTCCTGTCCCAGCAGGACGATCTCGCCCTCGAACCCGCGGGCCCGCAGGGCCTCGACACTGCGCACTCCGGCCAGGCCGGCTCCGGCCACCACGACACGGTTCACGTTCAAGACCATAACGGGGCCGCCGCCGGGGTTTCGCACCGAGGCCGTAGGCTGGGGGCGTACGACGCGCGGGAGTCCGGCCGTGACCGGGCTGAGAGGAAGGCTTGACCGGGCCTTCGACCGCAATCCACCTGATCCGGATCATGCCGGCGAAGGGAGCGCGCATGGAGCTGATCGTGGGCGGCGGGGTCGTCGGGCTGTCGATCGCCTGGCGGCTGTCGCGGGCGGGGCGTCCCGTCACCGTGGTCGACCCGGCCCCGGCCTCCGGGGCCTCGCACGCGGCCGCGGGCATGCTGGCGCCCGTGAGCGAGGTCTCCTACACCGAGGAGCCGCTGCTGCGGCTGGGGGTGGCGTCGCTGCGCCGCTGGCCGTCGTTCGCCGCCGAGCTGGCCGCCGACGCGGGACTGCCGCCCGGCGTGCTCTCGCCCTCGAACGGCGGATCCGGCGGACCTTCGAACGGCGGGACCGGCGCGCCCTCGAACGGCGGGTCCGGGGCGCCTTCGTACGGGCTGGACTTCCGCGCCGACGGCACCCTGGACGTGGCGTTCGGCGCGGACGACCTCGCCGCGCTGGACGAGCTGGCCGCCTTCATGACCAAGTTGGGCCTGCCGGTGGAACGGCTGACGGGCCGCGAGTGCCGGCGCCTGGAGCCGATGCTGGCCCCCTCGGTGCGGGGCGGGCTGCTGGCGCCGGGCGACGCGTGGGTGGACCCGCGCCGCGTCACCTCCGCCCTGCTCGCCGCCCTGGAGCGGCGGGGGGTCCCCGTGGTGCGGGCCCGGGTGTCGAGGCTCCTGCGGGCCTCACAGGGCCCCCAGGAGGGCGCGGTCGTGGGCGTGGAGCTGGACGAGGCGGCCGGCGGCGGGGCGGTCCCCGCGGAGCTCCGGGCCGACGGGGTCGTCCTGGCGGCCGGGGTGTGGAGCGCGGAGCTGGCCGGCGTCCCCGTCCGGCCGGTCAAGGGGCAGATCATGCGGCTGCGCTCGGCCGAGCCGCTGCTGAGCAGGTGCGTGCGCGGCATGGTCCACGGCACCCCCGTCTACCTGGTGCCGCGCGGCGACGGCGAGCTCGTGGTGGGCGCCACGCAGGAGGAGATGGGCTTCGACACGCGGGTGACGGCCGGCGGCGTGTACGAGCTGCTGCGCGACGCCCGGGAGCTGGTGCCCGGGGTGACGGAGCTGGAGGTGGCCGAGGTGGTCGCCGGCCTGCGTCCCGGCACCCCGGACAACCTTCCGCTCATCGGCCCGAGCGGCACGCCAGGCCTCACGCTGGCGACCGGGCACCACCGCGGCGGGGTGCTGCTGGCGCCGCTCACGGCGGCCCTCCTCCAGGGGGAGGAGCCCGAGCTGGCGGCCCTGTGCTCACCGGCCCGCCACCGCCCGGACCCCGCGAGTGCCGGCCACCGTGATCCCCGCGGCCCGGCCGCTCCCCCGTACGACGAGACCTCCGGTTCCAAGGAGATGGGATGAAAGTGACGATCAACGGCAGCCCGCGCGAGGTGCCCGACGGCACCACCGTGGCGCAGGCCGTACGGATCCTGACCACCGCCACCACCGGTGTGGCGGTGGCCGTGAACGACGAGGTCGTGACGCGCGGCTCGTGGGACACCACGGCGCTCGGCGACAGCGACCGCGTCGAGGTGCTGACGGCGGTGCAGGGTGGATGATCTGATCATCGCCGGGGAGAAGTTCTCGTCCCGGCTCATCATGGGAACCGGCGGGGCGCCCTCGCTGGAGGTGCTGGACCAGGCGCTCGCCGCCTCCGGCACCGAGCTGACCACGGTGGCGATGCGGCGGCTCGACCCGTCGGCGCGCGGCTCCGTCCTGGACGTGCTGCGCCGGCGCGGCATCAAGGTGCTGCCCAACACCGCGGGCTGCTTCACGGCCGGCGAGGCCGTGCTGACGGCCCGGCTGGCCCGCGAGGCGCTCGGCACGAACTGGGTCAAGCTCGAAGTGATCGCCGACGAGCGGACCCTGCTGCCCGACCCGATCGAGACGTTCGACGCGGCCGAGCGGCTGGTGGCCGACGGCTTCGTGGTGCTGCCGTACATCGGCGACGACCCCGCGCTGGCGCGCCGCCTGGAGCAGGCGGGGTGCGCGGCGGTCATGCCGCTCGGCGCGCCCATCGGCTCGGGGCTCGGCATCCGCAACCCGCACAACATCGAGCTCATCGTGGAGGCGGCCGGCGTGCCAGTGATCCTCGACGCGGGCATCGGCACGGCCAGCGACGCCGCGCTGGCGATGGAGCTGGGCTGCGACGCGGTGCTGCTGGCGACGGCCGTCACCCGGGCGCAGCGGCCCGACCTGATGGCGGCGGCCATGCGGAGCGCCGTCCAGGCCGGACGCCTCGCCCGCCAGGCCGGCCGCATCCCGCGCCGCCGCTACGCCGAGGCGTCCTCCCCGATGACGCCGTAGGCGTGGCTCGGGCGCGCGCCCGAGCCTTGCCTAGCGGGGCGTATCGGATGTCCGCAAAGGGGCGGCCGTCAAGCCCCAAGGGCCGGCACGGCGGGCGGCGGGCTCCCGGGCGAGGGCTCCGAGGCGGGCGGTCCCGGCCCCGCCCGCCGGGGCGGCGAGGGCGCCGGAGATCGGACGGCGCCCTGGTCCCGCCGGGATCGGGGCGGCCGGAGGGGGCCGGACGAGGGCCACGGGTCCGCATCGTTTCGGATGGTCGCGCCCTGCGGGCCGCGAAACGCCCGTAAACTCGGCGACGTGGACACGACGACTGCGGACCCCCTGGTCGGGCGGACCCTGGACGGGCGCTACCGCATCGAGTCCCGGATCGCGCGGGGCGGCATGGCGACCGTCTACCTCGCGCTGGACGTCCGGCTCGACCGCACGGTCGCGCTGAAGGTCATGCACCGCTCGCTCGCCGAGGACCCGGCGTTCGTGCGGCGCTTCATCGGCGAGGCCAAGTCCGTGGCCAGCCTCTCCCACCCCAACGTGGTCCACGTCTTCGACCAGGGCACCGACGGCGACGTCGTCTACCTGTCCATGGAGTACGTCCCCGGCAGGACGCTGCGCGACATCCTCAACGAGCGCGGCAGGCTGCCGGCCCGCGAGGCGCTGGAGATCCTCATCCCGGTGCTCGCGGCGCTGGGCGCGGCCCACCAGGCCGGCATGGTGCACCGCGACGTCAAGCCGGAGAACGTGCTGATGACGGCCGACGGCCGGGTCAAGGTCGTGGACTTCGGCCTGGCGCGGGCCATCGAGGCGACCAACCAGACCCGCACCGGCATGATGATCGGCACGATCGGCTACATGTCGCCCGAGCAGGTGACCACCGGCCGGGCCGACGTGCGCACCGACGTCTACGCGGCCGGGATCATGCTGTTCGAGCTGCTGACGGGCCAGCCGCCGTACGAGGGCGAGACGCCCATGTCCGTGGCCTACCGTCACGTCCACGACACCGTGCCGGCGCCGTCGTCGCTGAACCCCGAGGTGCCGCCCGTGGTCGACGCGCTGGTGGCGCACGCCACGGCGCGCGAGCCGGACGCGCGGCCCGCCGACGCGACCGCGATGCTGGTCGAGGCGGTCGAGGTGCACCGCCAGCTCCCCCGGCTCACCGCTCCGGGCGTCCCGCACACGGGCGCCCGGTACTCGCTGCCCGGCACCGGCCCGCACGCCCCTTCGGGGCCGCACGCCCCCTCGGGCTCGCTTCCGGTGCCCACGGCGCAGCTTCCCTCCGGCGTCCACACCTCGCCCGCCGGGGGCCACCTGCCGGGCCCCCGGACGGGCCCCCATTCGGGGGCGCAGCCCACCGGACCGGCTCACGGCGGTTACGGCCCGCAGCCCGCCTCCCAGCCGGGCAATTACGGCCCGCAGCCCGCTTCCCAGCCGGTTGGTGCGGGCTCGCCGGGGATGACGGTGGCCATGCCGCAGGTCCCGCCCGGCGGCGCGGCGCTCCCCAACCCGACGATGATCCAGCCGCGCGCCGAGACGCCGGCGGAGCCGCCCTCCGGGCGGCGGCGCGGGTTCCGGCCGAGCTGGATCATCGTGGCGCTCGCCGTCGTGATGGTGGCCGCGATCGGCCTGACCGGCTGGTACGTCTCCCGCCCCCAGTACGTGACCGTGCCCGCCGACCTGGTCGGCAGGCCGGTGTCCCTGGTCGAGGCGAAGCTCGCCTCCGGGGGCCTGAAGGTGAAGGTCGCGCAGGGCCGCCACGACGACAAGACCGACGAGGGGATGGTCCTCAGCCTCGACCCGGTGGGCGGTCAGGAGGTGGAGGCGGGCACGACCGTGACGCTCGTGCCCTCGCTCGGCCCCAAGCTCGTGGTGGTGCCCAAGGTGGCGGGCATGTCGGCCGACGACGCCCGCGCCGCCATCGCCAAGGCCGGCCTGACCGTGGGCACCGTCCGGCGGCTGGCCAACCCCGACGTGGCCCGCGACACGGTGATCCGCACCTCGCCGCTCGTGGGCGAGAAGCTCAAGGAGGGCACCAAGGTCTCCATCTACGTGAGCGCCGGGCTCACCATGCCCGACGTCGCGAAGATGCCCAAGGACCAGGCCGCCGCCTTCCTGCAGGAGCAGGGCTTCCAGGTGCAGGTCAACGAGGTGGACGACGACGCCGAGCCGTGCACGGTCATCGCCCAGTCGCCCAAGGCCGGCGCGGAGGTCGACCGGGGCGCCGCGGCGATGGTCACGGTGGCGCGCTGCCAGAGCGACTTCTGGGACTGGTGGAAGGGCGACAACGAGGCCCGCGAAGACCAGGAGCACCAGCTCGTGCCCGCGGTCATGGGCAAGAACGTCAACGACGCCCGCCAGGAGCTCCAGCAGCTCGGCTGGAAGGTGCGAGTCCTCAAGCTGGGCAAGGGCAGCGGGGTCGTCCGCTTCCAGCGGCCCCTGCCCAACAGCGAGCGCCCGCCGGGCTCGGAGGTCATCCTCTGGCACTGACCCCCGCGCGGGTCAGCCCGTGAGGTGGCCGTGCAGCCGCACGCGGGCCAGCCCTCCGTCGGGGTGGATGTCGACCCGTACGTGCGTGACGGGGTCGACGTGGGCGAGGCGGAAGCGGTGCGGGGTGTCGGGCTGCAGCCGCGTCCGGGGCAGCAGCTCGACCTCGCGGTCGCCGTCGAGGCCGGTGAGGGTCACGGCGGCGGGGGCGTTGTGGATGAGGTTCGTGGTGTCGATCTCGGCGAGCCGGACGACGCCCCGCCCGGCCAGCCGGATGACCAGCCACTCGTTGCCCTCCTCGCGGCGGCGGGCGGTCTCCCATCCCTCCGCCTGGTGGCGGGCCAGTCCGGGGGCGATGACGTTGAGGGGCGAGGAGTAGTAGGCGTTGGAGCAGGCGGTGACCAGGCCGCCGTTGTGCAGCGCGGCCAGGTCGAGGCTCAGCCCGTCGTACACCGACAGGTCGGGGCGCGCCTCGCCGTGGACCCGCAGCCGGGCGATGCCGCCGTCGGGGTACATGTTCAGCCGTACGTGCGTGTAACGGACGTCGCCGGCGACCTCCACGGGGTGCTCGGCGTCGCCGCGCAGGGCGACCTTGGGCACGATCTCGGTCCAGCGGGCGTCGAGCAGCTCGGCGGGCGACGGGTGGCCGTCGACGGCCGCCGCCTCGACCGACGCGTGGGTGGGGTGGTTGCCGGTGAACCAGGCCGTGTCGATGACCACGCCGCGCACGGCGCCGGGCAGGCCGAGCCGGACGATCGCCCAGTCGTGCCCCGGCCCGCGCCGCCGCCGCGTCTCCCAGCCGTCGTACACCTGGCCCTTGTCGCCGAACGTCTGGGGCCGGAACGCGGGCCGGCCGGGCCTGATGAGGCTCTCCTTCTCGGCGAAGGACTCGTCGCTGGCGGCGACGACCGAGCCGCCCAGTGTGCGCAGCGCCAGGTCGGGCAGCGTGGTGAAGCCGGCGGACGGCCGTTCGGGCGCCATCTACTTGTCTCCCAGCAGGAAGACCCCGTGCGGCTCGCCGTCGGCGGGCCGGCCGCGGAGCCAGGTGGTGAGCACCGCGCCCCTCAGGGTGCGGCCGTGGTACGGGGTGACGGGGTTGCGGTGGTGGAGGGCGCGGGCGTCCACCGGGTTGGCGGCGTCCGGGTCGAAGGCCACCAGGTCGGCGTCGTTCCCGGGCTCGACGGCGCCCTTGCGCGGGATGCCGGCGATCGCGGCGGGGCGGGCGGACATCCAGCGGGCCACGTCCGTCAGCCCGTACCCCCTGCGTGACGCCTCCGTCCACACGGCGGGCAGCCCGAGCTGGAGCGAGGCGACGCCGCCCCAGGCGGCGGCGAAGTCGGGCACCTTGAGGTCGGCGGTGGACGGCGAGTGGTCGGAGACGACGCAGTCGAGGACGCCGCGCGCCAGGCCCTCCCAGAGGCGGTCGCGGTTGGCCCCGTCGCGGATCGGCGGGCAGCACTTGTAGCTCGTGTCGCCCTCCGGCACCTGCTCGGCCGCCAGCGTGAGGTAGTGGGGGCACGTCTCGGCGGTGACCGGCACGCCCCTGGCGCGGGCCTCCTCCAGCGGTCCGAGGCAGGCGGCGCTGGAGACGTGCAGGACGTGCACCCTGGCGCCGGTCTCCTCGGCCAGCCGGATCACCAGCTCGACGGCGCTGCGCTCGGCCGCGCCGGGCCGCGACTCCAGGAACTCCCGGTACGTGGGCCCGGCCGGTTCGGCCAGCAGCGCCGGGTCCTCGGCGTGCACCACCAGGAGCCCGCCGAACCCGGCGATCTCCGTCATCGCCCGGCGCGCCTCGTCCGGGCGCAGCGGCGGGAACTCCTCCACCCCGGAGGGCGACAGGAAGCACTTGAAGCCGCGCACGCCGCGCTCGTGCAGCGGCCGCAGGTGCTCCACGTTGCCGGGCACGGCGCCGCCCCAGAACGCGGTGTCCACGTGGCAGCGGCCCTCGGCGGCGCGCAGCTTGGCGTCCAGGGCGTCGGGGGTGACGGTGGGCGGGACGGAGTTGAGCGGCATGTCCACGATCGTGGTGACGCCCCCGGCCGCCGCCGCGCGGGTCGCCGACGCGAACCCCTCCCAGTGGGCGCGGCCGGGCTCGTTGACGTGGACGTGGGTGTCGACCAGGCCCGGCAGGAGGGGCAGGGCGCGCAGGTCGACGTCCTCGGCGGTCTCCAGGGGCGCCTCGTAGGGGTGCAGGGCCGCGATCCGCCCGTCGCGCACGGCCACGGCGGCGGGCCGCTCGCCCTCGGGCGTCACCACCCGCCGCGACCGCACCACCAGGTCGAACATGGCCGCTCCCTTCCTCAGCACGGGCCGGCGCCCGTCCTTACGTCGTGTCTCAGAGGCGGTCGGCGGCCAGGCGGGCCGCCAGTCGCTCCAGGAGGGCGCCGGCGTCGGCCATGCAGCGCTCCGGGTCGGGCTCCAGGTCGGTCAGCGCGTACGCGGCCTCGATGCCCGCCGCCCGCAGCTCGTCGTCGGAGAGCGCGCGCCGCCCGCACACCGCGACCACGGGGACACCCGCCTTGGCCGCCGCCTGGGCGACCCCGATCGGGGCCTTGCCCCGCAGTGACTGGCCGTCCAGCGACCCCTCCCCCGTGATCACCAGCCGCGCGCCGCGCACCTGCTCGCCGAAGCCGAGCAGGTCGAGCAGGTAGTCGATCCCCGGGCGGATCTCCGCGCCCAGGAAGGCGAGGGCGGCGAAGCCCACGCCGCCCGCCGCGCCGGCGCCGGGCGCGCCCGCGACGCCCATGGGGCGCGGCGTGCCGTCGTGCTCGACCGCGCCGACGAGCCCGTGCGTGCGGGTGGCCACGGCGGCCAGCCTGGTCAGGGCGGCCTCCAGCAGCTTGACCTCGGCCGGGTTGGCGCCCTTCTGCGGCGCGTAGACGGCGGCGGCGCCGTGGGGGCCGAGCAGCGGGTTGTCCACGTCGCTCGCCACCACGAACTCGATGCCCGAGATGTCGGTGAAGCCGCTGATGTCGATGCGGTCGAGGGCGGTGAGCGCGGCCCCGCCGGGCTCCAGCTCCTTGCCGTCCGCGTCGAGGAAGCGCGCGCCGAGGGCCCGCGCCATGCCGGCTCCCCCGTCGGTGGACGCGCTGCCGCCCAGGCCGAGCACGACGCGCCGGGCGCCGCGGGCGACGGCGTCGGCGATGAGCTCGCCGGTGCCGTGGCTGGTGGCGGTGAGCGGCTCGGGCCCGCCGGGCAGGCGGCGCAGCCCGGACGCCTCGGCCAGCTCGACCACGGCGGTCGGGCGGCCCTGGTCCGGCGATCCGGAGGGGGTGCCGGTGGGGTGCCAGGCGTAGGAGGCCCGCACGGGCAGGCCGGTGGGTCCGGTCACCTCCAGCGTGACCCGGGTGAAGCCGCAGGCCACGACCGCGTCGACCGTGCCGTCGCCGCCGTCGGCCACCGGCAGCTCCACCGCCGGTACGCCCAGCCCCGCCGCCACCCTGGCGGCCACCTCCGCGGCCGTCAGCGACCCCTTGAACTTGTCCGGCGCGACAAGCACGTGCTCAACCACTGCGAACTCCCACGCGACGACGAACGTTGCCCGGCCACCATGCCGCGTCCCGCGGGCGGGCGCGGCGTGCCGGCGTGGGACTCATCATCACACCTCCCCTGTCGCGCCCCCGCGCCTGCCCATCACGTCGCGGCGCTACGCGAGGTCCGCCCCGCGCTCCCGCGCCAGCCGCCTCAGGCGCCGCCGCGCCCGCGCCCCCGCCTGCCCGGCGGCGTCCTGGGGGACGGTCCTCAGCTCGCCGTCCGCCACGACGGTCTCCCCGCCCACGAGCAGGCGGGCCAGCGGCGGCTGCGCGGAGGCCAGCACGAGCGCGCACACCGGGTCGTCCACCGCCGTGGCGAACGGCCCGTCCACCCGCCACAGCGCGATGTCGGCCAGCTTGCCCGGCTCCAGCGTGCCGAGCTCGCGTTCGCGGCCGAGGTTGCGGGCCCCGCCGAGCGTGGCCAGCTCCAGCGCCTGGCGGGCGGTCAGCGCCGCGGGCCCGTTGACCGCGCGCTGGAACAGCAGCGCCTGCCGCATCTCGCCGGCCAGCCCGGTCAGCTCGGCGGAGGCGCTGCCGTCCACGCCGAGGCCGACGTTCGCGCCGCGCCGCAGCATCTCCGACACCCGGGCGACGCCCGCGCCGAGCCGCCCGTTGGACGACGGGCAGTGCGCGGTGCCGGTGCCGGTCGCGGCGAGCCGGCCGATGTCGGCGTCGTTCAGGTGCACGGCGTGCGCCACCCACACGTCGTCGCCGAGCCAGCCGAGCTCCTCCATGTACTCCACCGGCCGCACGCCCGTCTGCTTCAGGCACAGCTCCTCCTCGTCCAGCGTCTCGGCCAGGTGGGTGTGCAGGCGCACCCCCTTGGACCTGGCCAGCTCCGCCGCGGCGGTCATGAGGTCGGAGCTGACGGAGAACGGCGAGCACGGCGCGACCGCGACGCGCAGCTTCGAGGAGAACGACGGGTCGTGGTAGAGGTCCACGGCCTCGGCGGTGGCCTCGAGGATGGCGTCCAGCGGCTCGACCACGTCGTCGGGCGGCAGCCCGCCCCGTGACCGGCCGCGGTCCATGGAGCCGCGCGACGGGTGGAAGCGCAGCCCGACCGCGCGGGCCGCCTCGATCTCGGCGGCCAGCAGGTCGCCGCGGCCCCGGGGGAAGAGGTAGTGGTGGTCGCTGGAGGTCGTGCAGCCCGACAGGGCCAGGTGCCCGAGCCCGGCCGTGGCGGCGCCGTGGACCACCTCGGCGTCCATGGCCGCCCACACGGGATAGAGCGTCACCAGCCACTCGAACAGCGTCGCGTCCTGGGCGAGCCCCTGCGAGGCCCACTGGTACAGGTGGTGGTGCGTGTTGACCAGCCCGGGCGTGGCCAGGCAGCCGGAGCCGTCGACCCGGGTCGCGCCGGGCGCCTCGGGGACCTCGCTCATGGGGCCGACGGCGGCGATCCGGTCGTCGTCCACCAGGACGTACCCCGAGCGGATCTCGGGCCCGGCGACGGGCGCGACGCAGGCGTTCTCGATGAGCAGCCCGCTCACGCGCCCGCCTCTCCCCGCGCCTGCCCCGCCGCCGCCCTGCGTCGCGCCGCGAGGCGCACGGCGTCGAGGATCTTCTCGTAGCCGGTGCAGCGGCACAGGTTGCCCGCCAGCGCCTCGCGGATCTCCGCGTCGGAGGGCCGCGCGACGCGGCTCAGCAGGTCGTGGGCCTGCACGAGCAGCCCGGGCGTGCAGAAGCCGCACTGGACGGCCCCGCACTCCATGAACGCCTCCTGGACCGGGTCCAGCCGCCCGCCCTCGGCCAGGCCCTCGACGGTGCGCACGCGGCGGCCCTGGACCTGTCCGGCGGCGACCAGGCAGGCGCAGACCGGCGTGCCGTCGAGGTAGACCGTGCAGGAGCCGCACTCGCCCTGCTCGCAGGCGTTCTTGGAGCCGGGCAGGCCGAGCCGCTCGCGCAGCACGTACAGCAGGCTCTCGCCCTCCCAGACGTCGTCGGCGCTCTCCTCGCGGCCGTTGACGGTGAACGTGACGCGCATCAGGCGGCCCTCCTTCCCCGGTGGTCGTCCCAGGCCCAGGTCAGCGTGCGGCGGGCCATCACGGCGACGGCGTGCCTGCGGTAGGCGGCGGTGCCGCGCACGTCGTCGATCGGCGCGGCGGCGGCCGCGCACAGCTCCCCGAACCGCCGCAGCAGCCCGGCGTCCAGGGCGGCGTCCCAGTCGAGCTCGCGGCTCAGGAAGTCCTCGGCCTCCAGCGCCCGCAGCGGCGTGGGCGCGGCCGAGCCGATGCCGGTGCCCACCCGCCGCTCGGCCGGGTGCAGCGCCAGCGCGAACGAGCAGACCGCGATGACCATGGCGTTGCGGGTGCCGACCTTGGAGAAGTACTGCGGACCGGCGGCCACCGGGACGCGCACGGCCCGGATCAGCTCGTCCGGCTCCAGCGCGGGCCGCTTGACGCCCAGGTAGAAGGCGTGCGCCGGGATCGTCCTGACCCCCCGCCCGCGCGACTCGACCTCGACGGCGGCGCCGGCGGCCAGGAGCGGCGGGTGGCTGTCGCCCGCGGGCGAGGCCGCGCCCAGGTTGCCGCCGACCGTGCCGCGGTTGCGGATCTGCGGCGAGCCGACGGTCCGCGCCGCCTGCGCCAGCCCCGGCAGCGCGCCGCCCAGCTCGTCGATCACGGTCGCGTACGTCACACCCGCGCCGAGCCGGCACACGCCGCCCGCCACGGACCACTCCCGCAGCTCCGCCACCCCGGTCAGGTCCAGCAGCGCCTCGGGCCTGCGCACGTCGAAGTTGATCTCGACCATCACGTCGGTGCCGCCCTGCAGGGGCAGGGCGCCGGGCCGGTCGGCCTTGGCGGCCAGCGCCTCCTGCCACGTCGTGGGGCGCAAGAAGTCCATCGCTACTCCCAGGCGAATCCGGGGTCGGGCGCGTCGTCCCGCAGCACGGCGCCCTCGATGAGGCCGTAGGGGCGGTCGGCGGCGTTGAAGACCACGTTGTCGTTGTCGAGGCCGAACGGCGACAGGTCCACGGCGACGTGGTGCCGGTTCGGCAGCACCAGCCGCACCTCGCAGATCTCGGGGCACTCCGCCAGGGCCCGCTCCCCCATCGCGTACAGGGTCTGCTGGAGCGAGCGGCTGTGCGTGCCGGCGAACGCCGCCACCAGGCGATCGCGCACGCGGACGTACGAGTCGCCGTAGGAGGGGGTGTCGCCGGCGTGCCGCCAGCGGGCGTGGACGGCGGTGGCCAGCACGCGGTCGGTGGTCGGCGGCAGCGTCGTGTACTCGTCGACCGCGTAGCCGCGGAACTCCGAGCCCGTCGTGTTGAGCAGGACGAGGTCCTTCAACCCCGACACGACGCTGACGCGGCCGTCGCGGTCGTGGTGGACGACGCAGGTGCGCACCTCGCCGCCCCGGCGCGTGAACGAGTGCCCGGTGACGGGGACCCGGTCCCAGGCGTACTCCTCGATCTCCACCCGGGCGTGGTGGACGGCCGGCTGGGAGGTGGTGAAGTGCCGGGCCAGCAGCAGCGCGAAGTCCTCGATCTGGTCCACCCCGTGCTTCCTGGCGAAGGCGTACACGGTGTTCTTCTGCGTGTCGGTGGGCAGCACCGCGCTGTTGTCGCCGGTCAGGTGGACGGCCTCCATGTCGCCCGACAGGGAGGTGCTGACGTCGAGGTCCTTGAGGTGGTGGGTGTCGCCGTCCCTGGTGACGCGGACGAGCCTGGTCTCCGCCTTGCCGTAACGGTTGGACCCCAGGATGATCGCCATCTAGCTCCCTCGGTAGGTGGAGTACGCGTACGGGCTGAGCAGCAGCGGCACGTGGTGGTGCGCCGAGGGGTCGGTGACGGTGAAGGCGACGACGACCTCCGGGTAGAAGGTGTCGGCCAGGTAGCCGCCGGTGTCGAAGACGACGCGGTTGACGCCGGTCCTGGGGGTCCAGCCCTTGAGGCGGCCGTCGCCGTCGGTGCGGCCCTCGCCCAGCACCTGGCCGTCGTGCTCCAGCCGGACGAGCAGCCCGGCGGCGGGCCGGCCGGTGACCGCGTCGAGGACGTGCGTGGAGAAGCTCATCGGGTCGTCTCCTCCAGGAAGGGGTTCACGGGGTCTCCCCGAGCAGCTTGCGAATCCGCAGGCGGGTGATCGCGGCGAGCTCGCCGCGGACGACGTCCCGCTCGGCCGCGGGCTCGTTGCCCAGCCGGCCGCGCAGCCCGGCCAGCAGCTCGGCGCCGGTCAGGCCGGCGGCGCAGACCAGGTAGACGTGGCCGAAGCGGTCCTCGTAGGCGCGGTTGCCCTCGGCGAGCTCCCGCCGTGTCTCCTCCTCCACCCCGGCCTGCTCCTGGCGCGACCAGGCGGCCTCCCGGCCCGCGCCCGCGGGGCGCTCGCCGATGCGCGGGTGGGCCGCCAGCGCCTCCAGCACGTCCGGCCAGTCCAGCCCGCGCACGGCGGTTCCGGCCGCGTCCAGGAGCCGTTCCGGGTCCTCGTACGGGCGGCCCGCGGCGACGGCCGCGGCGAACGCGCGGGACGCGCAGCAGGACAGCAGCAGCCGCCGCGCCTCGGCCTCCGGCGCCGCGTCGAACCGGGCCAGCGCGGTGAGCGTTTCGGGCATGCCAGCAGTACACACATGCCCGTCATTCCCGGTCCATCCCCGAGAACTCCGAACCGCGCGACCCGTTGGCCAGGTCTTTTCGTGGCATGCTCCAAGGCGCGTACGCGTCGGGAACGGTCGGCCGTCGCGCCTAAACTGGGTCCACCATGACCTCACGCTCTCTCATCGGCGCACACGTCTTCGTCACCGGCGGCCTGGCCAAGGGCGGCCTCGCCTACATGGCCGAGATCGGCGCCGAGATGATCCAGGTGTTCGTCACCAATCCGCGCGGCTGGGCCCTCGCCGAGGGCAGGCCCGAGGAGGACGCCAAGCTCGCCGAGTCCGGCGTCGAGACCTTCGTCCACGTGCCGTACCTCGTGAACTTCGGCTCGCCCAACCCCGACACGCTCGCCAACTCGGTCGCGGTCCTGCGCCACACGTTGCGGCGCGGCGCGGAGATCGGGGCCAAGGGGGTCGTGGTCCACACCGGCTCGGCGGTGTCGCAGTCGCGCGACGACGCCATGCGCCAGCTCCACGAGCACCTGCTGCCGCTGCTGGAGGAGATCCCCGACGGCGGGCCGGACGTGCTGCTGGAGCCGATGGCCGGGCAGGGCGCGATGCTGTGCGCCACGGTCCAGGACGTCGAGCCGTACCTCGCGGCGCTCGACTGGCACCCGCGGGCCGGGATCTGCCTCGACACCTGCCACGCCTTCGCCGCCGGCCATGACCTGACGAGCGAGGAGGAGCTGCGGGAGACGTTCGACGTGCTGCACAAGCTGGCCGAGGGGCGGCTGAAGCTGATCCACGCCAACGACTCCAAGGACGCGTGCGGCTCCAAGAAGGACCGCCACGAGAACATCGGGGCCGGGCTGATCGGCAGCGCGCCGTTCGCCGCGCTGATGCGCCATCCGGCGGTGGCCGGCGTGCCGATCTGCATCGAGACCCCGGGCAAGGCCGACAAGCACCGGGCCGACATCGAGCTGCTGAAGAGCCTGCGCGACGGCGGCTGATCCTGCCGGGGCGGATGCCTCTGTGGCGGCTGCTTCTTTGAGCGGCCGGTCGGCGTCGCCGGTCGTCCGGGAAAGGCTCGTGTGGGGCGCCCGCTAGCGCGATCCAGCGCCCCCGATTGGCGGATCGCGGCCAGAGGCCCGCGGCCCCCTGGCGGGCGCCCCTACACGTGGCCGGCGGACGGGCCCTACCCCCCGGCAAGGGCCCGGCGGCCGTGGTGACCTGGACGGTCACCGGTGAATCCGGCGCATCAGGCGTGCGGTGAGCCCCCCGGCTCGTCCCCCGATGCGCCGGGGCGTTGTCCGATGGCGAAACACTACGGTCGCGATCTTCCGGCCGACACCCGGTTTTCGCATGCCTCGATGAACGGTCTGTAGTCATCGCCATACGGAGCGTGTCGGTCGGACGAGCGGTCGTTGCGGTGCGACGAACGGTCATCCAAGGGGCTCGCGCTCCGGCGCGAGGGGCGTGAACGGCACCCGAGCGGGACGCTGACCCGCGGGCACGGCGGGGGCCCGGCGGACGACCGGGCCTTGACCAGGGAAAACCATGGCGCGATGGTGGGCATGGGCGGGCGGCGGGGGGCGCACGCGCCGGTGCGCGGCCCGCGCCGTTCACACCCGCCCGCCACGTACGCGAGCACGCCGCGCACACCCCCGCGCCCACCGAGCGCGACCCCACGCCGCCCTTCCCGGGCGCGGGCACGTCCCACGCGCCCCGCCCAGCCCCGGCACGCCGCACGCCCCCGCCCTTCCAGGGCAAGAGCACGCCGCACGCCCCCGCCCTTCCCGGGCAAGAGCACGCCGCGCACCCCCGCCCGCCCGGGCGAGACCGCATCCCGCACCCCGCCCACCCGGGCGAGACCACGCCGGACCGTCCGCACCCCCGGACTCGGGCGCGCCCCTCATGCGCCCGCGGCCCGCGGCCAGCCGGAGGGGCCTAGCCGCCCCGGTGCTGGTGGACGAGCTGCTCGCGCACCTGCCGGCTGTGGCGGCGGCTGACCTTCAGGGTCTCGGTGCCCACGGTCAACGTCACCCGGCCGCCCTCGAAGCGCATCTCGCTCACGTGCCGCGACGACACGAGCGTGCTGCGGTGGACCCGGATGAACCCGGCCTCGGCCCAGCGCCGCTCCAG
Source organism: Nonomuraea rhodomycinica (assembly GCF_013363995.1). Lineage (GTDB taxonomy): Bacteria > Actinomycetota > Actinomycetes > Streptosporangiales > Streptosporangiaceae > Nonomuraea > Nonomuraea rhodomycinica. The sequence goes on from NZ_JABWGO010000001.1 coordinate 1,619,678, forward strand.
CGCGGCCAGCGACATGCGGACGAGATAGCTGCCGTCCACGGTGTGCAGCCGCACGTAGTCGCCCTTGGCCTCGGCGAACCAGATCGCCTGCTGGGGCACGAACCGGGTGATGCCGCCCAGCTCGACCGGGATCACGTCGTCGTGGCCCGGGTCCACCACGGGGATGGCCGCCGCCTGGAGCCGGCGGACGGCCTCCGACAGGCGTTCGGCACGCACCGGCTTGAGCAGGTAGTCGACGGCCTCCAGCTCGAACGCCTGCACCGCGCACCGCTCGTGGGCGGTGACGAAGACGAGCTTGGGCGGGCTCGGGAAGCCGCCGACCAGGCGGGCCAGGTCGAGCCCGCTCAGGCCCGGCATCTCGATGTCGAGGAACACCCCGTCGAGCCGCTCGCCCGCCCCGATCATCTGGACCATGTCCTGGAGGGCGGCGACGCCGTCGGACGCGGTCAGCACGTGCTCGACCCGGACGTCCTGGCGGAGCAGGTATGCCAGCTCCTCCAGTGCGGGCAGTTCGTCGTCAACGGCCAGGAGACGCAGCATGCCATCTACGCTGACGCAAGAACGCCAAGGTCACAAGCGATACGCAAACCCAGAGTAAAGATCTGGTCACAATGAGCCATATTGCGGCCTGATCCTTGAGGGTTACGGGGGCCCTTCGCCCGGCTCCTCCTGATAGGAGTAGCGCTGCTCCCGCCAGGGGTCGGCCACGTTGTGGTAGCCGCGCTCCTCCCAGAAGCCGCGCCGATCCTCTAACAGGTACTCCACCGCCCGGACCCACTTCACGCTCTTCCACGCGTACAGGTGGGGCACGACGAGCCGGACCGGGAAGCCGCGCTCGGCGCTGAGCGGCTTGCCGTCGAGCTCCATCGCGAACAGCGTGCCGGCGGCGGTGAAGTCGGACATCCGGATGTTGGCGCCGTAGCCGTACTCGGCCCAGATCATCACGTGCCGCACGCCGGGGTCGGGCGGCGCGGCCGCGATGATGGCGGCCGGGCTCACGCCGCACCACTCGTTGCCCATGATCGACCACTTGGTGACGCAGTGGAAGTCGGCGAGCACGCTCGTGCGGGGCAGCCGCTCGAACTCGGGCCAGGTGAGGCAGTGCTCCTCGCCGGAGGCGGTGGCGCCGTAGACGCGGAAGTCCCAGCTGTCCGGCTTGAACGCGGGCACCCTGCCGTAGTGGATCACGGGCCGGCCGCGCGGGACGTACTGGCCTGGCGGCAGGCGCGACTGCTCCACGGGCACTCCCCTCGCACGGTCTCGTGGTCCGGAGCCATCCTCCCACCGGCCCGCGGGTGGCCCGCGCCCGGGTGCGGTCCCTCTTCCCCGGAGGTGCGCTAGTATTGCGGCCTATGCGCACCGCGTTCCTGTTTTGGTATGGCGACGGACCCGAGTCCGTTCGCCATCTGACGCTGCGCTAGCAGACAGGCGAACGAAAGGCCCCGGGTCCTCACAGGACCCGGGGCCTTTCGTGTTTTCCGGAAGTTTCCCCGACAAGAGCACTTCTCTGACAAGGAGCAGCAGATGGTCATCGTGATGGGCCCGGAGGCCACGCGGCAGGACGTCGAGTCGATCGTGACGGTCGTCCAGGCGGCCGGGGTCGAGGCGTTCGTGAGCCGGGGCGTGCGGCGCACGATCGTCGGGCTGGTCGGCGACGTCACCCAGCTCGACGCCGCGGGTCTGCGCGGCATGAGCGGCGTCCGGGACGTGATGCGCGTGTCGACCCCGTACAAGCTGGTGAGCAGGGAGAACCATCCGCAGCGCTCGACCGTGCACGTGGGCGGCGTGCCGATCGGGCCGGAGACCGTGACGCTGATCGCGGGCCCGTGCGCGGTGGAGACGCCCGAGCAGACGCTGGCCGCGGCCCGGATGGCGCAGGCGGCGGGCGCGACGCTGCTGCGCGGCGGCGCCTACAAGCCGCGCACGTCGCCGTACGCCTTCCAGGGGCTCGGCGAGCGGGGCCTGCGGATCCTGGCCGAGGTGCGGGAGGAGACGGGTCTGCCGGTCGTGACCGAGGTGGTCGACGCGCACGACGTGGCGCTCGTCGCCTCGTACGCCGACATGCTCCAGGTCGGCACGCGCAACGCGCAGAACTTCGGGCTGCTGCAGGCCGTGGGCGAGGCCGGCAAGCCGGTGATGCTCAAGCGCGGCATGAGCGCCACGATCGAGGAGTGGCTCATGGCCGCCGAGTACATCGCGCAGCGCGGCAACCTCGACATCGTGCTGTGCGAGCGGGGCATCCGCACCTTCGAGACGGCCACCCGCAACACGCTGGACGTCTCGGCCGTGCCGGTCGCGCAGCGCCTGTCGCACCTGCCGGTGATCGTGGACCCGTCGCACTCGGGCGGGCGGCGCGACCTGGTGCTGCCGCTCACGCGCGCGGCCGTGGCCGTGGGCGCCGACGGCGTGATCATCGACGTGCACCCGCAGCCGGAGCTCGCGCTGTGCGACGGCCCGCAGGCGCTGGTGGACGGTGACCTGGACGAGCTGGCCACGCTGATGCGCGACCTGCCGCCACTGCTCGGCAAGTCGGCCGCGACGCCCCTGACCGTCTGACGGTCCACCTCCAGCGGCTCACCACCCGCCACGAGCGAGCGATCTCTCCCGGTACGGCACAGGCCCCGCCACGAGCGGGCAGGCCGCCGTACCGGCCCAGGACGGGTCACGAGAGGTCTAGAGGGTGTACTCCTGGATGGAGTCGGCGAGCTGGACGGCCAGCTCCTCGGCGTCGAGGCGCTTCTCGATCTGCTTGAGGTCCTCGATCTTGGCCCGGGTCTCGGCCCGCTTGGGGGCGAGCAGGCTGCAGCAGTCCTCGTCGGGCAGCTCGGAGATCTCCAGCGTGCCGATGCGCCGCGCCTCGGCCATGATCTCCGTCTTGTCCCAGCCGACCAGCGGCCGCAGGATCGGCAGGTCGACGGCGTGGTCCTGGGCGGTGATGTTGGCCAGGGTCTGCGAGGAGACCTGGCCCAGCGCGTCGCCCGTGATCAGCGCCGCGGCGCGGATGCGGTGGGCGACCTCCTCGGCCGTCTTGAGCATGAGCCGCCGCTGGGCGATGACCGCGAGCCGGTCCTGGCCGGAGGTGCGGATCGACTGCTGTGCCTTGCCGAACGGCACCACCCACAGCCGCGACTGGCCCTGGAAGCGGTCGAGCTTGCGCACCAGCGCGTACGCCTTGTAGATCGACTCGGAGGTGGTGAACGGGATGCCGGAGAAGTGCAGGAAGTCCACGTGCAGGCCGCGCCGCATCATGCGGTAGGCCGCCACCGGCGAGTCGATGCCGCCCGACATGAGCACGAGGGCCCGGCCGCTGCTGCCGACCGGCAGGCCGCCCTGCCCCGGCAGCCCGCCGGTGAAGACGAACACCTCGTCGCGGTCGACCTCGATGTGCACCGTCAGCTCGGGCCGCTTGAGGTCGACCGGCAGGCCGTACTCGTCGTTGATGGCGCCGCCGACGAGCCGGTCGAGCTCGTTGGAGCGCAGCGGGAAGCGCTTGTCGCGGCGGCGGGAGCGCACCGCGAACGGGGCGCGGCGCCGCACCTCGTCGGTGTCGCGCACGAGCTCCAGGCCGGCCTTGAGCACGGTGTCGGGGTCCTTGGCCACGCGCCAGGCGGGGTGGATCCACACCAGGCCGGGGACGTCGGCGACCCGCCGGGCGACGGCCTCGGCCTGCTCGGGGGTCGAGCCGGCGGGCAGGAAGATCGCGACGACGCCGTGCCGCCTGCGCACGTCGAGCTCGAGGCCGAGCTCCTTCAGGGCGTGGCGGATGTTGGCGATCAGGCGCCGCTCGAACAGCTCGCGGTTCTTGCCCTTGAGGACGATCTCGCCCAGCTTGAGCAGAACGCACGGCTCGCCCAGGGCGGACATCGTCATGGTGGAACCTCCGGGGAAGACAGGGACGCGCACCGCGGGCAACACCGCGACCCATCGAGTTTAGTCCGCCGCCGGCCCCCTCACTTCGGCCGGCGGCAGGCGTGAGGAGTTCTCACGTTATCGACACGCCCGATTGACAGATAGTCGGGGTATCCATGCGAATGGGACAGGACAACTGGCACAATCCGGTGACCCCTAATGCAAGGAAACTCCACCGAATGTCTTCCGCTGTTAACCACTTCACCCATGGGCTCATCACGCCGGTCCTGGCCTACGTGATGTCGTGCATGGGCTCGATGCTCGGACTGCGGCTGACCGTCCAGGCCCGCGCCTCCCGCGGGGCCTCGCGGATGCGCTGGCTGCTCGGGGCAGCCGTCTCCATCGGAGGCACGGGCATCTGGGTCATGCACTTCATCGCCATGATGGGCTTCCAGGTCGAGGGCACCCAGATCAGGTTCGACGTGCCCCTCACCGCCGCCTCGGCCGCGGTCGCCATCGTGGTCGTCGGCACCGGCCTGTTCCTCGTCTCGTACGGCCGCGGCCGGGTGCTCGCGCTGCTCGGCGGCGGCCTGCTGACCGGCCTGGGCGTGGCGAGCATGCACTACCTCGGCATGTACGCCATGAACATGTCGGCGCACGTCTCCTACGACCGCATCACCGTGATCGCCTCCGTGGTCATCGCGGTGGTGGCCGCCACCGCCGCCCTGTGGTTCACCCTGCGGGTCACGCGGCCGGTCTGGATCTTCGCCGCCGCCCTGATCATGGGCGTCGCCGTCTCCGGCATGCACTACACCGGCATGTACGCGTTGCGGGTCACGGTCGACCCCGAGCCGGGCGTCGTGCCCGGCGCCGACGCGCTCGACTTCCTGGTCCCCCTCATGACCGTGATCAGCCTGATCACGCTGACCATGCTGCTCATGGTCATCCTGTCGCCGTCCGAGCAGGAGATGAGCGAGGACGCCGAGCTCACGCGCCGGCTGGAGCTGCGCCGGCGCAACCGGCAGCAGCTCACCGAGACCCCGCTCGCCGAGGCCGCTCCCCTCGCCACCGGCGGGCGCCCGCAGCGCGGGCCGGTGCTCGCCGCCCCCGTCCCCGGCCAGCCCTTCGCCCCCGACGCCTCCGTGCCCGGCGCCCCCGGCGCGTTCACCCCCGGCGCGCAGCGGGCCCCGTACTCCGGCCAGCCGTATCCCGACGGCCGGGCGGCCCCCGGCCAGAACGCGCCCGTCATCCCCTTCCCCGGTGCGCAGCACCAGCAGGGCGGCCAGGCTCCGGACCCTCAGCAGCAACAATCCGGAAAGAGATCACGATCTCGCCGTAGGTAGTTGATTTCGGTCGACCCGAGCCCGATACTCCTGGAATTGCCGAGGGGGGCTCATGTCACCGATCGACCAGTTCTCGTACGGGTGGCTCACGCCCGTCCTGGCCTACGCCATGTCCAGCGTCGGCTCTCTGCTCGGCCTGCTGCTCACCGCGCGGGCCCGCCTGATCGGCGGCAAGGAGGGCCGGTACTGGCTGGTGGGGGCCGCGCTGGCCATCGGCGGCACCGGCATCTGGACCATGCACTTCATCGCGATGACGGGCTTCGCCGTGGAGGGCACGGACATCCACTACGACCTGCCGCTGACCGCCGCCTCCGCCCTGCTCGCCGTCGTGGTGGTGGGCATGGGGCTGTTCCTCGTCTTCCACGGCGGCGAACGCGTCCCGTCCCTCGTCGGCGGCGGCGTCCTGACCGGCCTCGGCGTGGCCGGCATGCACTACCTGGGCATGGCGGGCATGCGCATGGCCGGGCACGTCTCCTACGACCCGGTGGGCGTGGCGCTGTCGGTGCTGATCGCGGTCGCGGCGGCGACGGCGGCGCTGTGGTTCGCGCTGCGCGTCCGGGGCGCCCTGCGCACCACTGTCGCGGCCCTGGTCATGGGCGGGGCCGTGTCCGGGATGCACTACACCGGCATGTACGCCATGGCCGTGGAGGTCCACTCGGACGAGACGCCCCTCGGCGGCGCCGCGGCGGGCGACTTCCTGCTGCCGCTCATCGTCGGGCTGAGCGTGGTGACCGTGGGCCTGCTGCTGGCCGTGCTGCTGTCGCCGTCGGAGCGAGAGGTGCTCGCCGAGCTGGAGTTCCGGGAGCGCATGCTGAGGGGTGAAGGGGGCGCGCCGGAACCGGAATCGTTCGGCACGCCCCGTGGATGACGCCACCCCCGTGGGACGTCCCCTGGGTACGGCCTGCGTCGCGTAGTGGGCCGCCAACTCGCCGCGGCGCAAGCCGTACCCCGAAGGGGGTCGTCGACGACCCCCTGGCAGCGAAGGTACGGCCCGCCGCTTGCAGGCGGCTTACAGGCCGCCGAAGCGCCCGCCGGCGGCTTCCGGCGCGCCGCGGAGCCCGCTAGCCGAAGAACACCTCCGCCTCGGCGTAGCGCTGCACCGGGACGGTCTTGAGCTCGGAGGTGGCCTCGTCGAGGCTGACGCGGACGATGTCGGTGCCGCGCAGCGCGACCATCGTGCCGAAGTCGCCCTCGTGGGCGGCGTCGATGGCCTGGAGCCCGAACCTGGTGGCCAGCACCCGGTCGAACGCGGTGGGCGTGCCGCCGCGCTGGATGTGGCCGAGCACCGTCGTGCGCGCCTCCTTGCCGGTGCGCTTCTCGATCTCCTTGGCCAGCATCTCGCCGATGCCGCCCAGCCGTACGTGGCCGAACGCGTCGAGCTCGCCCGCCTGCAGCGCCATCTGCCCCTCGACCGGGTGGGCGCCCTCGGCGACCACGATGATCGGCGAGTAGCGGGTGCGGAAGCGCGACTCGACGTACTCGCAGACCCGGTCGATGTCGAACGGCTTCTCCGGGATGAGGATGACGTTGGCCCCGCCCGCCATGCCGGCGTGCAGCGCGATCCACCCGGCGTGGCGGCCCATGACCTCGCAGATCAGCGCCCGGTGGTGGGACTCGGCGGTCGTGTGGAGCCGGTCGATGGCCTCGGTGGCGATGTTGACGGCCGTGTCGAAGCCGAAGGTGTAGTCGGTGCCCGACAGGTCGTTGTCGATGGTCTTGGGCACGCCCACGACCTTGACGCCGCGCTCGGACAGCTGCCGGGCGACGCCCAGCGTGTCCTCGCCGCCGATGGCGATGAGCGCGTCGACGCCGCCCGAGGCGAGGTTGTCCTTGATGCGGTCGACGCCGCCCTCGATCTTGATGGGGTTGGTGCGCGAGGATCCGAGGATCGTGCCGCCGCGCGGCAGGATGCCGCGTACGGCCTGGATGTCCAGGGGCATGGTCTCGCCCTCGAGCGGCCCGCGCCAGCCGTCGCGGAATCCGACGAATTCGTGTCCGTAGACGCTCACGCCCTTGCGGACGACGGCCCTGATGACGGCGTTGAGACCGGGGCAGTCGCCCCCTCCGGTGAGCACTCCAATACGCATGGCGGGTTCCTCCCGATGGGCTTCACACGACCAGGATCGCATTGTGCCCACATCCGCGGGCACTGGTCTAGACCAAACGGGAGCGTACTGATCGGCGACCCGCGCGGCGCGGAACTCCACGAGCGTGTCGGCCCTTCGGGCAAGCCGGAGGGGGCCTCGCGCCCATACCTGCCACCCCAGGTCATGCCCACGCCGGGCGCCGGCCGAAACCCGCGCGAAGCCGCCGTCCAGGCAGCCGCCGTCGCCGGGGCCGGGGCGGCGGCTGCCTGGACGGCGTGGCTCAGAACCAGGTCGCCAGGGCTTCCTCCAGCGCCGCGTCCGGGGCGTTCCCCGCCCAGGCGACGATGCCGTCGGGCCGGACGAGCAGGCCGCTGAAGTCGCGGGCGTCCACCGGCTTGGCCGCCAGGACGGGAACCCGGGCGTGGTCGAGGCCCGCGCCGAGGTCGAGCAGGAGGCCGCGGCCCTGGCGCAGGTGGTCGGCGAGGCGGCTGCCGTCGGCGAGTTCGAGGTCGGGGGCGCTGCGGCCGATCAGCGGATGGTCGCCGGGCAGGTCGTACCGTTGCGACACACCGGAGATCTTCTTGACGAAGTACGTGGTCCCGGCGACGGTGTCGACCAGGTCGGACACGATCGCGCGCAGCGCGCGCGAGCGGGCCTCGGGCCGCATGAGCAGGACCTGGGCGCGGGTCCAGTCCAGGACCCAGGCGCCGATGGGGTGGCGTTCGGCGGTGTAGGTGTCCAGCAGCGCCTCCGGGGAGCGGCCCTGGATGACCGCGGCGAGCTTCCAGCCGAGGTTGACGGCGTCGCCGATGCCGAGGTTCAGCCCCTGGCCGCCGAACGGCGAGTGCACGTGGGCCGCGTCGCCGGCCAGCAGCACCCGGCCGAGGCGGTAGGTGGTGACCTGGCGGGCGTTGTCGGTGAAGCGGGTGGCCGTCTTCACCTCGGTGATCGTGACGTCGACTCCGGACACCGCGCGCAGGCTGGCCTGCAGTTCCTGCGCGGTGACGGGCGTGGTGCGGTCCTCCGGCGGCCCGTCGAACTCCACGGTGAGGATCCGCCCGGGCACCGGCCCGTGGACGTAGATGCCGGTGTCGGTGTGCGTCCAGCCGACCCCCAGCCGCTCGGCGCCCTCCATCGTCACGATGGCCTGGTGCCCGGTGATCATCGGCGGGGTTCCCGGGAACTCGAACCCGGCGACGCTCCGGACCGTGCTGCGCCCGCCGTCGCAGCCCACCAGCCATCGGCACCGCAACTCCCGGTCCCCGGCATGCACGGTGACCTCGTCGGCGGCGGCCTCGAACCCGGTCAGCTCGACGCCCCGGAGCACCTCCACGCCGAGCTCGGCCGCCCGCACGCCCAGCAGGTGCTCGATGTCCTGCTGCCGGACACCGACGAGCCGCGCCGCGGGGCCGCGGTCGGCGAAGGCGGGATCGTCCTCGTCCACGTGGTCGCCCTTGAGCCAGAGCGCGGCGAAGTGCCCCGCGAAGCTGGGCGGCTTCGGCTTCTCGCCGCCCTGCGCCATGAACTGCCGGAAGGCCACCATGGTGTGCTCCTGCGCCTCCTCCAGCGCGGGCAGCAGGCCCCGGCGGTAGAACGCCTCGGCGGTGGGGGTGTTGACCGAGCCCGCCTTGATGGTCTGGTCGATCTCGGCGAGCCGTTCGAGCACGGCCACGCGCACTCCTTGCAGGCCCAGCTCGCAGGCGAGCATCAGGCCGACCGGGCCGCCACCGGAAATGATCACGTCGTAGTCCATGCCGAAAACTATATCCGACTAAATTTTGAGTGCGGTATACTTTTCTTGTGGACAGACCATCTTCCCTGCGTGAACGCAAGAAGGCCCAGACCCGTCAGCGCATCTCCGACCACGGCTCGATGCTGTTCTACGAGCGCGGCTTCGACAACGTGACCATCGGCGAGATCGCCGAGGCGGCGGACGTGTCCAAGGTGACGGTGTTCAACTACTTCCCGCGCAAGGAGGACATCTTCTTCGACCGCATCCCGGAGCTGGTCGACCTGCTCACCACCACGGTGCGGGAACGCGAGGCGGGCCAGTCCGTGCTGGAGGCGATCCGCCGCATGCTGCTCAGACACGTGGAGGCCGGTCACCCGCTCGGCGGCGTCGACGACCGGTACATGCACTTCTGGCGGGTGGTGATCGCCTCACCGGCCCTGCGGGCGCGCGCCAGGGAGATCATCGAGGAGGTGGAGGCCGTCCTGGCCGAACTGATCGCCGAGTCCGGCGAGGACCTTCCCGCGCCGCTCGCCGCCGCCATGCTCGTGGCCGCCTATCGCGCGACCTACCAGGAGACCGCCCGCCGGATGCTGGCAGGGCAGAGCTCGGCCGAGGTCCTCGACGACTACGTGGCCGGGGTCCACGCCGCTTTCGACGCGCTGGAGCGGGCGTTCGCCACACCGGCCTGATCGCCCAGCGCGCCGTCAACCGACGGTTGACGGCGCGCTATCGTCAACTTATGGTTGACGCATGGATCAGATCGTTCGTCTGGGCGAACTCATCAACGCGATCAAGAGCCGTCACCCCGACGGCGACCCGCTGGGGCAGCTCAGCGACGCCGTCGTGCTGGGTGAGCAGCTCGGCGAGGTGGCCGACCACCTGATCGGCCACTTCGTCGACCAGGCCCGGCACGCCGGCGCCTCCTGGACCGACATCGGGCGCAGCATGGGCGTGACCAAGCAGGCCGCGCAGAAGCGCTTCGTGCCCAAGGAGACCTCGCTCGCCGAGGACCTGCGCTCGTACGGGCGCTTCACCGAGCGGACCCGGGCCGTCATCGTGGCGGCGCAGGGCCTCGCCCAGGAGAGCGGGGCGGGCCACATCGAGCCGGAGCACCTCGTGCTTGGGCTGCTGAGCGAGCCGCAGTGCCTCGCCGTGCAGGCGATGGACGCGCTCGGCGCGCCGGCGGACACCGTGCGCCAGGCGATGGAGGCCTTCACGCCCGCCGGCCAGGCGTCCGGGGACGCCTCCGCGACCGCGCCCCCCGCGCCTCCCGCGGGCTCGGAGGGAGAGGCCGCGGCGGGCGGGCCGCCGTTCTCGGCCCAGTCGAGGAAGGCGCTGGAGCTGACGCTGCGCGAGGCGCTGCACCTGGGGCACAACTACGTCGGCACCGAGCACGTGCTGCTGGGCGTGCTCTCGCTCGGCGAGGGCCCCGCGGCGCATCCCGTCGTGACGGTGCTGGAAGGGCTCGGCGTGACCAAGGAAGCGGCCGAGCGCGAGATCAAGGAACGCCTGGCCCGCATCCTCCGCGACCGCACCTGAGCGACCGCCCGGCTCCGCCGACGAGGAGGCCGGGCGGGCCTACGCCGTGCCGTGGCCGCGTCGCGGCCGGCCGCTCCCGGCGCCGGTGTCATGGGTCCGGGCCGGGGCCGGGAGGAGGCGGGGGCCCGGCGCCGGGCTGCTGGTGGCCCGGCGCAGGAGGGCGTGCAGGCCGAGGGAGGTTCGGGGCGGCCCCGGCGTCCCCCAGCGGGGGCACGGGCCCTCGCAACGGATCAGCCGCCCGTACAGCCCGATGCGGGTGCGGCCCGCGCCGGGGTGGAGGAAGGCCAGGTCCGCGCCGTCCTGTCCGGCGCGGGTCAGGGCGGCGCGCATCTCCGGCGACCAGTACGCGTCCCACCCCGGCGACACCACCGCCAGCGCCCCGCGCAACGCGCCGGGGGTGAGGTCCACGCTGGTCAGGTACGCCAGAGGCGCGCCGCTCCGCTCGGCCACGGCGACGGCGCGCCGTTCGTAGGCGGTGAAGAAGTCCGCGCCCGTCCCGTCGTAGGGCCGGTCGAACGTCACCTTCGGCGCGCGCGTCCCGCCCTGCGCGAGGTCCCGCCCTCCCCACCGGTTGTGGGCCTGCCAGGTGGTGACCGCGTTGAGGAGCACCACGCGGCCACGCGCCGACGAGGAGCGTACGGTGATCGGCACGTACCGGCCGCCGCCCGTGGACGCGTCCAGCCGCACCAGGTAGGCGCCCTCGCGCCAGCCGGTGGTGTCCACGGTCAGCGACGGCTTCCAGTGGGCGGCCGTCACCATGCCCCCGACCGTGAGCGGCTCGGCCTGCCGCATCCCCGGGACGTCGCCCGACCGCCACACCAGCTCCGGCCGGGCCCCCATGCGGAAGGCCCGCGCGGTGAAGCCGGGCGCGGTCGTGGACACCAGCAGCCGGAACCGCTCGCCCGGCAGCACGCTGACCCGGTCGGCGTACCCCTCGATCTCGTGCTCGCCGCCCTCGGCGCCTATGCGCCACGCGGCCCGCCGGACCTGCCGGCGTCCGGGAACCGGGCCGGCGGCGCCGGCGCCCGTCCCCGGGTCCGCGCCCTTGCCGGCCGCCGCCCCGTCGCCCGGGCCGAGGCCGGCTCCCGCCGCGCCCGGAGGCACGGCCCCGGCGGCGGTCGGGGGCGCGGCGGCGGTCGGGGGCGCGGCGGCGGTCGGGGGCGGGGCGGCGGCGGGCGTGGGACGCGAGCCGGGCGGCACGGCGGCGGCGCCGCAGCCGGCGACCGGCGCGAGGGCCAGCGTCAGGGCGAGCCCGGCCGCCGGCAGCCTGAGGGTCCGCGCCGGGCGCGGCGGGACGCGGCGGGACGACGGCGCCGAAGCGCCCGGAGAGGTACGCACGGAACCCCATCGTCACGACGCCGCCCCCGCGGGCCGGCCACTTGACCGACTCCTTACGGCCCCACGGCCCACCCGCGACCCGTCACCACCACCCCCGGCCCGTCGGGGCCGTCGCGGCCCTCGCGGCTCGCGGCCACCCCCGGCCCGCCGTGGGCCGTCACAGGGGCCCCCGCCCGCCGCGGCCCGTCACACCGGCAGGACGCAGGCCGGGCTCTCCACCTCGTACGTCTCCCCGGTCGACACGGGCACCCCGTCCTCCAGCGCGAACACCGTCACCACGTTCGCGTGCTGGTTGGCCACGTACATCCGGTCGCCGTCGATGGCGAAGTGGCGCGGCCAGGCGCCGCCGGACGGAACCTCCGCGACCGCCGTCAGGTCGTCCGCCCGCAGCACGGAGATCGTGTCCGGCCCCCGGTTGGCCACGTAGACGTGCTCGCCGCGCACCTCCAGGTGGGACGGCTGGTTGCCGGAGCCCGCCCGCGAGGCCGGTCCCGTGAGGCGCGTGTCCCCGTCAATGGCGGTGACCACCCCGTCGAGCTCCCCCACCACGTACAGCCGCGACCCGGCGAAGGCCATGTGGCGCGGGCCGGTGCCGGGCGGCAGGCGCAGCGGCTCCAGGGGCTCGCCGTCGAGCGTGTAGCGGCGGATCTCGTCGGTGCCGAGGTCGCTGATGTGCAGGACGTCCTCGTGGAAGACCGCCTGGTGGGCGTGCGGGCCCTCCTGGCGGTCGGCGACCGGGCCGGAGCCCGTGTGGCGCAGGGCGGTCGCCGGGCCGGTGAAGGCGCCCCGCTCGTCCAGGCGGTGGATGCTCGCGGTGCCGTCGCCGTAGTTGGCGACCGCCAGGAGCGCGCCGGACGGATGGACGGCCACGTGGCACGGCGTGTGCCCCTCGCTGGGGCGTTCGGCCAGCGGCGACAGGCCGCCCTCGGCCCGGAACGCGGTGATCCACCCCTGCGCCAGCTCGCCCACCGCGTACAGCACCGGAAGGGCGGGATGGGCGGCCAGGAAGGACGGCGAGGCGATGCGGGTCAGCTCGCCGTCACCCGTGATGATGCCCGGGCCGTATCCGCCGATGTACAGGTGCTTCACGAAACGCGTCCTCTCATGGTTGACTGAAGCAATGAATTCGTTGACCCAAGCAAGGGTTTCGGAGATCAGAGCCTTCAACCGGTTCTATACGAAGGTGATCGGCGTTCTCCAGGCGGGGATGCACGACTCCGCGTACTCGCTCACCGAGGCCAGAGTGCTGTACGAGCTGGCGCACCACGCCGAGCCGATGGAGACCGGCGACCTGCGGGGGCTGCTCGGGCTCGACGCGGGCTACCTCAGCCGGATCCTGTCGCGGCTGGAGGGCGACGGGCTGCTGTCGCGCGAGCGCTCGCCCGGTGACGCGCGCAAGCAGGTCGTACGGCTGAGCGAGGCCGGCGTGGCCACGTACCGGCGCCTGGACGCCCTGTCGGCCGAGGAGATCGGGCGGCTCCTGGCCGGCCTGCCCGAGGCCGAGCAGGAGCGGCTGGTGAGCTCGATGGCCACGATCAGGAAGCTGATCAGCCCGGACCGGGAGCGCGAGCCGTTCGTGATCAGGACGCCGCGCGTCGGCGACCTCGGCTGGGCCGTCCAGCGGCACGGCGACATCTACAGCCGCGAGTACGGCTGGGGCCTCGCGTTCGAGCAGCTCGTGGCCCGGCTCATGGGCGGCCTGGACTTCGCGGGCCGCGACACGGGCTGGATCGCCGAGGCCGGCGGCGAACGGCTCGGCTGCGTGTTCTTCCAGCACGTGGACGACGGCACCGCCAAGCTGCGGATGCTGCTGGTCGAGCCGTCCGCCCGGGGGCTCGGCCTCGGGCGGCGGCTGGTGGAGGAGTGCGTGCGCCACGCCCGCGAGGGCGGCTACAAGCGGATCACGCTGTGGACCCGCGACTGCCTGGAGGGCGCCCGGCGCATCTACGCGCGCGTGGGGTTCGTCCACGAGTCCAGCGAGACGGGCGTCGAGAACGGCGTCGAGGTGGTGGACGAGATCTGGACGCTCGACCTGTGAGTCAGGGCCGGCGGCGCCGGCCCGGCCACCAGTTGAGCGGCCCGGCCAGGCGCATCAGGCTGGGCACGAGCACCGCCCTGATCACGGTCGCGTCCACCAGCACGGCCACCGCCATGCCGACGCCCAGCATCTGCACGAACGTCACCTCCGCCGTGGCGTACGCGGCGAAGGACAGCGCCAGGATGCCGCCCGCCGCGGTGATCAGCGGGGCGCCCCGCTGGAGCCCGGCCGCCACGGCCCGCGTGGTGTCGCCCGTCCTCGCGTACTCCTCCTCGATCCGCGACAGCAGGAACACCTCGTAGTCCATGGACAGGCCGTAGGCCACGCACAGCATGAGGATGGGGATGCTCGGGTCGAGGCTGCCGGTCGGCGTGAAGCCGAGCAGGCCGGCCAGGTGCCCGTCCTGGTAGACCCAGACGAGCGCGCCGAACATGACCCCGAGGCTGAGCAGGTTCAGCACGCTCGCCTTGACCGGGATGAGCAGGCTGCGGGTCATGGCGAACAGCAGCACGAACGTGACGCCCAGCATCAGCCCGAGGACCAGGGGCAGCCGGCCGACGACCGAGGCCCGGTAGTCGGCCAGCTCCGCCGGGTAGCCGCCCACCAGCACCGGGAACGGCGGCCGGACGGCCCGCACGGCCGCGACCAGCCGCACCGGGTCGCCGGCCAGCGCCTCGGCCGACGGCACCACCGACAGCCAGGTGCCGCCCCGGCCGGCGAACCGGGCCGGATCGCCGGCGCCGACGCGCCGCCCGGCCGCGTACGAGCCCGCCGCGGAGTCGACCTGGGCCACGCCGGGCAGCCTCGACAGCGTCACCGCGTAGGCGTCCACCGGTACGGCGGCACGGCCCGCCGCCACGGCGGCGGACCGGGAGACGATCTGGATGGCGTCGGTCTCCTCGGCGGGGAAGCCGTGCCGGATGACCTCCTGCGTCTGCCGGGCCGGGGCGGAGGCCGGCAGGATCCGGTCGTCGGCCACGCCGAAGCGCAGCCCGAGGAACGGCGAGGCGAGCAGGAGCAGCAGCCCGGCCGCCAGGCCCCCGAAGATCAGCGGCCGGCGCATCACCCGCGTCGCCAGTCCGTGCCAGAACCCGCCGTCCCGCTCCGGCGCGGGCCTGCGCGGCAGCAGCGCCCCGCCCGCGGAGGCGAGGACGGCCGGCAGCACGAGCACGGCGGCCACCGTCCCGCCGAGGACCACGGCGATGCCCGCGTACGCGAACGAGCGCAGGAACCCGAACGGCAGCACGAACAGCACCGCCAGCGAGGCGGCCACGGTGAGCCCGCTGAAGAGCACGGTGCGCCCCGCGTGCTCGACGGCCGCGGCCACGGCCTCCACCCGGTCGAGCCCGCGCCGCGTCTCCTCGCGGAAGCGCGCGATCATGAACAGGCAGTAGTCGACGCCGAGCCCGAGGCCCATCGCCAGCGTCAGGTTCAGGGCGAAGGTGGAGATCTCGGTGAACGCCAGCACCCCGCGCAGCAGGGCCAGCCCGACGACCATGGCGTACACCCCGGCCAGGATCGGCACCAGGGCGGCCGCGACCCGCCGCTGGTAGAGCCAGAGCAGGACGAACACCAGCGGGAAGACGACCAGCTCGGCGCGGACGAAGTCCTGGCGGGCCAGCGGCACGGTCTGGCGGAAGACCTCCTCGCCGCCGCCGGCCCGCACCTGCAGGAGCGCGTCGCCCCGCGTGACGCCGGGGAGCAGGCGGGGCAGCACCACCTGCCGGACGTGGCCGGCGTCCCCGGGGACGCGCGCGACGATCAGCGCGTGCCGCCGGTCCTCGCTGCGCAGGGTGGCGGAGCCGCCGCGGGTCCAGTACGAGGCGGCCTCGGCGACGCCGTCCGCGGCGGCGACGCGGGCGGTCAGCCGCCGGCCCGCCTCGGCGACGGCGGGGTCGTCCACGGTGCCCGTCCTGGGGGTGACGAGAAGGACCAGGTCGGGGCTCCCGGTGGCGAACCGGGCGGCCAGCTCGGCCTGCGCCCGGTCGGACTCGGAGCCGGGCGCCTCGAACCGGGCCAGCGACAGGCGCGGCACCGCGCCGGCCGCGAGCGCCGCGGCGGCGACCAGCAGCGCCAGGGCGAGGACGAGCACGGCGCGGCGGCGCCGGGCGAGGAGGCGGCCGAGCCGGCGCAGGGGCGGCCCGCCCTCGGGCGCGGCCGGCGCGGGTCCGGTGTCCGGGACCACGGGCGCGGTCGGGTTGGTCATGCGGGCTCCCCGGAAAAGTCGGTAATCTACTCGTGTTCAGTCCGTCGAGGCTCAGGAATACAAGTAAATGCTCGCATTTGTCAACGCGGGATGCCGCCGTGTCCGGAGGCCGTCGTGACCGAGCGCGTGGTGCGCAGGCAGGCGCGGGGGCTCCGGCGCATGGCGGAGATCCTCGACGCGGCCGAGCTGGTGATCGCCGACGTCGGCTATCCGGAGATGACGACCAACCAGGTCGCGGCCCGCGCCGGGATGTCGCCGGGCTCGCTGTACCAGTTCTTCCGCAACAAGGAGGAGATCCTCGACGGGCTGGTGGCCCGCTACACCGACGAGCGGGAGGAGTTCTGGGCGGCCCGGCTGGCCGAGGTCACCCCGGAGGTGCCGCTGGAGGCGCTGGTCGGGCGGCTCGTGGACGAGAGCGTGGCGTTCAAGACCCGCTCGCCCGCCTACTGGGCGCTGCTGTACGGCTCGGCGACCGGCGACCGGCTGGCCGCCGCGGCGGGACGGCTGCACGAGGCGATCGCCGGCCAGGTGGCGCAGATGCTGCGCAGGCGCTCCCCCGGCCTGGAGCCGGAGCGGGCGCTGACCCTCGGCACGATGGCGGTGGCCGCCGTGAAGGCCGTCATGCCGCTCGTCTCCACGGCCGCGCCGGAGCGGGCGGACGCCCTCGTGGCCGAGCTGAAGACGATGCTGGTGCGCTACCTGGGCTGAGCGGCCGCGAAGGTGAGCGACTCGAAGGTCAGTGGCGGAAGGGGCCGCTCACCTCGAAGGTGTGGCCGTCGCCCGGCTCGCCGGCCGGGCCGCGCCGGGAGGAGAAGTACAGGCGCGAGCCGTCGGGCGAGAACGCGGGCCCGGTCAGCTCCGCGCCGGCGTGCCCCTCCAGCCGCAGGAACGGGGCGATCTCCCGGTCGGGGGTGATGACGTCGACGCCCATCGTGTCGCGGGTCACGTACAGGTCGCCGGAGGGCGCGGCGGTGACGGCCCGCACTCCCCCGCACAGCCGCTCCAGCGTGGAGGTCTGCGCGTCGTAGGCCCACAGGCCGTGATCGCCCTTGGTGGTGAAGTAGCAGACGCCGCCGGCGTAGTGGCAGCCCTCGGCGCCGTCGAAGCGGCGCGCGTCCTCCACCTGGTGGCGCGCGGCCTTGAGCAGCGCGGCGGGCGAGGGCACGGGCCGCCAGCCGCCGGAGACGCACAGCACCTCCAGCCGCCCCTCGGTCAGGTCGCCCCAGTCGCCCGGCACGAACCGGTAGAAGCACCCGTCGGGCTCGCCCTCGGTGAGGTAGACGACCTGGCGGTCGGGGTCGCAGGCGGCGGCCTCGTGACGGAAGCGCCCCATGGCCAGGCGCGGCCGGGCGGCGCGGGCGCCGTACGGGTCGCACTCGAAGACCCGGCCGCGGTGGCCCAGCTCGCACGACAGCCAGGTGTGCCACGGGGTGGCGCCGCCGGCGCAGTTGAGGTCGGTGCCGGACAGGATGCGGTAGGCGTCGGCGACCGTGCCGTCCGGGGCGAAGCGCAGGGCCGAGGCGCCGCCGAGCAGCGGCAGCTCGGAGTTGGACACGTAGATCCAGCCGGCGCCGTCGGGGAAGCAGGCGCCGCCGTCGGGCGCCGCGTGCCAGGTCAGCCCCGCCACCTTGTGGCCCGAGCGGGCCACGACCCGGCCGGCGAACCCGGCGGGCAGGACCAGCCCGTCGCCGCCGTACGGGGCGAGCGGGCCGTACGGGCCGGCCGTCTCCCTGCGGAGCGGGCCCGTGCGGAGGAGAGTCTTGCGGGACATGGTCAGGCCTCCCTCTGGGTCCACGCTAGTCGACAGCACGGACATGAATGGCGGGATCCCGGCCGCCGAACAGCACGCGAACCCCGGCCCACCGGCCTGTCGCATCCGTGCATATCGCCCGCGGCTCCCCCGCGTTCACCGGCATTCACCGTCGGCCCCGTGGTCCGGCATGGAGAAGCCCGGGGCCGCGCGGGGCTCCGGGCTTCACCGGCGGGGTCAGCGCTGGGCCTGGAACATCCAGCGCTCCTTGTCGATGTCCTGGGCGATCGCGATCAGGATGTCCTGCGTGGCGGGGTCGGGCTCGTCGGTCGCCTCGATCCGCTCGCGCAACCGCCGGCCGATCCCGTCGAGGATGTCCGCGATCGTGGCCACGACCTTGCCGTCCTCGATCCAGCCGTTCTCGGGCTGCGCCAGCTTGGTGCTCTTGGCCAGGGTGGAGGAGCGGCCGTCGGGGTTGACGCCCAGCGCCGCCGCGCGTTCGGCCACGGTGTCGGCGTGCTCGCGCGCCAGCGCGACCAGCTCGTCGAGTTGCAGGTGCACCGAGCGGAAGTTCGTGCCGACGATGTTCCAGTGCATCTGCTTGGCGACGAGCGACAGGTCGACGAGGTCGACGAGGGTGCCCTGCAGGCACTCGGCGACCGTGCTCTTCGCCTCGCCCGAGAGGGGTCCGGTGATCGGAGCCATGATGTTTTCCTCCCCGTTGTACGACATCTCTGCTCTTCTGCACGGAATCTGGCGCTTTAATCCTGCGGATTGACACTGCAATAGTGACAGTGTCATCGTGAGAGACATGGAGGAGACCTGGACCATCGGCGAGCTGGCGGAGCGGGCTGCCGGTTTGCTGCGCGCGGGCGGGCCGAACGGCAACGGCCGGGTGCGCGAGGTGCCGGGCGAGCGGCTGATCAGGTGGTACACGACGATCGGCCTGGTCGACCCGCCGCTGTCCCGGCGCGGCCGGGTCGCCCGGTACGGGCGGCGCCACCTGCTCCAGCTCGTGGCCGTCAAGCGCCTCCAGGCGGCCGGGCTGTCGATCGCCGACATCCAGGTGGCCCTGGCGGGCGCGACGGACGCCATGCTGGAGGGAGCCGCCCACCCGGAGACCGACCCGGCCCGTCCTCAGGACGCCGCGCCGGAGGACGCGCCGGACCGGTTCTGGGCACGCGCGCCGCGCGGCCGCGCCCCCTCCCCCGCCGCGCCCCGGCCCGGCGGCCACGACGAGCCGCGTCTCCGCGGTCCCGGCGCCGCTCCCGAGCCGGCGCCGCCCGGCGGGCTGGTGCGCGGGATCAGGCTCGCGCCCGGCGTGACGCTGGTGCTCGACGGCTCCGGCCGCGTCCCTTCCACCGACGACGTCCAGGCCGTGCTCGGCGCGGCCGCCCCGCTGCTGGCGGTGCTCGAAGAGAGGAAGCTCGCATGAAGATCGTTCCACTCGAGCCCGGACGGTGCCGGCCGGTGCCGGACGCCGGGTTCGGCGCGCTGCGCACGGACCGGGGCAACCTGCCGCTGGAGAGCGTGGACGTCACGGCCGCCGTCTCCGGTCTCGTCGCCGGGGTCGAGGTGGCCCAGGAGTTCCGGAATCCGTTCGACGTCACACTGGAGGCCACCTACGTCTTCCCGCTGCCCGACCGGGCGGCCGTGACCGCGTTCCGGATGGAGGCCGACGACCGGGTCATCGAGGGCGTGCTCAAGGAGCGCGGCCAGGCGCGCGCCGACTACGACCGCGCGCTGCGCGAGGGCCGGCGCGCGGCGATCGCCGAGGAGGAGCGGCCGGACGTGTTCACGATCCGGGTGGGCAACATCCTGCCCGGCGAGCGGGTCACGGTCCGGATGTCGCTCAGCCAGCCGCTGCCGTACGAGGACGGCGCAGCCACGTTCCGCTTCCCGCTGGTGGTGGCGCCCCGCTACATCCCGGGCGCGCCGCTCGACGGCGCCCCCGCCGGTGACGGCGCCGCGCCCGACACCGAGGCGGTGCCCGACGCCTCGCGGATCACCCCGCCGGTGCTGCTGCCCGGCTTCCCCGCGCCGGTGCGGCTGTCGCTGGCGGTGACCGTCGACCCCGCCGGCCTGGACCTGCGCGACGTCTCCTCCAGCCTGCACGTGGTCGAGGAGGACGGCCACACCGTACGCCTGCGCCCCGGCGAGCGGCTGGACCGGGACTTCGTCCTGAGGCTGGCCTTCGACACCTCGACCTCCCTCCAGATCGACACCAGCGAGACGGGCGGCGGGACGGGCGGTGAGACAGGCGGCGGCGGGACGTTCGCGCTGACCGTCGTCCCGCCCGCCCTGGAGGCCCCGCGCACGCCGCGCGACCTGGTGCTGCTGCTCGACCGCTCGGGCAGCATGAGCGGGTGGAAGATGGTCGCCGCCCGGCGGGCCGCCGCGCGCATCGTCGACACGCTCACCTCCGCCGACCGGTTCACGGTGCTGACGTTCGACTCGGTGGTCGAGCAGCCGTTCGAGGGGCTCGTGGAGGCGTCCGACCGCAACCGGTACCGCGCCGTCGAGCAGCTCGCCCGCGTGGACGCCCGGGGCGGCACCGAGCTGCTGGAGCCGCTGCGCGAGGCCGTGCGGCTGCTGCCGCCCGCCGAGGGCCGCGAGCGCGTGCTCGTCCTCGTCACCGACGGCCAGGTGGGCAACGAGGACCAGATCCTGGAGCAGGCCGGCGGCGCGCTGTCGGCCATGCGCGTCCACGCCGTCGGCATCGACCGCGCCGTGAACGCCGGCTTCCTCGGCAGGCTGGCCGGGCTCGGCGCGGGCCGGTGCGAGCTGGTCGAGTCGGAGGACCGGCTCGACGCCGCCATGGAGCAGATCCACCGGCGCATCGGCGCGCCCCTGGTCACGGACCTGGCCCTCAAGGGCCTCGACGCGGAGCCGGGCACGCTCACCCACCTGGGCTCGATCTTCCCGGGCGTGCCGCTGCGGGCGTACGGGCGCCTGCGGCGCGTCGAGCCGGGCGGCGCGACCGTGACCGTGCGCGGGCTCGCGGCGGGACAGCCGTGGGAGCGGCGGGTCCCCGCGACGGCGGTGGCCAACCCCGCGCTGCGCGCCGTGTGGGCCCGGGCGCACCTGCGCGCGCTGGAGGACCGGTACGCGATGGGCGAGCACGAGCTGGAGGCGGAGATCGTCCGGGTCTCGCTGGAGCACGGCGTCCTGTGCAGGTTCACGGCGTACGTCGCGGTGGACACCAGGACGGTCGCCGAGGGCGGGCCCGAGCACCGGGTCATCCAGCCGGTCGAGCCGCCGAGCGGCTGGGAGATGCCGTCGGCGCCGCCGATGCCGGGGTTCATGGCGCAGGCCGCCGTGATGGCGGCGCCGGCCGGGTTCCGCGCGGCGTCGCCGACGTTCGAGGCGGCGCTGGACCAGGGGGTCCCGATGAGCCCGCCGGCCGCCCCGGCGCCGCCGGCTCCGGGTTCCGCTCCAGGCTCCGGGGCGGGGGACGCCGGCGGGTTCGGCGCTTCCTCGGGCGGGTCGTCCGGGCCGCCCGGGCCGGTGTTCGGCAGGCCGGGCGCGGTGCCGCGTCCCGCCCGCCGGGCCCCGCGCGGGCTGGAGGCGGTGCGGGGACAGCTCGTGGCCGAGCTCGACCGACTCAGGGCGCTGCCCACGGCCGACGCGCTGTACCTCGCCGACCTGGGCTCCCGGCTGGCGGCCCTGTCCGCGTACCTGGGGGATCACGCGGAGCTGTCGGCCCTGGCGCGGGAGCTGGAGGCGGCCGAGCGGCCGGGGACGGACCTGGCGCAGCTGCGGCGGCACGCCATCGAGGTCCTCACGTCGCTGACGGGCGGCCCCGCCCCGGAGGTGGGCGGCGGCTCCCCGGCCGAGCCGCGGCGCGGGCCCTTCTGGAAGCGCGGCTGACGCTCCGGGCACCCCGCTCCGTGGTGAGGGGTGTCCGTCAGCGTTCGATCATCCGCAGCTGCTCCTCGTCGTGGTGGTCACCCGCGGCCGGAGGCAGGGCGTCGAGCTTGGCCGGCTGCTCGCCGGTCAGCTCGACGCCGTCGGCGGCGACGGCCCGCACCTCGTCGGCCAGGCGCAGGTGTCGCGGGTCCACAGCGAGTACTCCGACTGCACGGCGGTGACCGGGTGGACGGCTTGGGCGCGGCGGATCGTCTCCGGCCCAGCCTCCGACAGGCTGATGTGGCGGATCGGTCGAGGCCGGGTGCCCGGGACGCCTGGCCCAGGCCGGTCACAGGGAGATCTGCGGCGCGGCGGCCGGTCACCCTCCATCGAATGCGCGCGCCCGGTCCCGAGGCCCCCGATGAGCGGTGGCCGCTCCATGACGAGGCGCGCGAAACCACATTCTTCGCCTGGAGAATGCGGTGAATTCCGGCAAGAAGGCCGTATACGATCCGCCGCCGTGGCGGCACTCTGCGACACCGTTCGAAAACGGCCCGGCACGCGGCGGCGAACTCCACGGACGCGGCCCGGCGACATCCGGTGGCCGCGTACGCTCCCGCCCGTCCGCCGTGCGACCTGCGGAGAAGCGCTTCCCCGGCCGCATCGGTCCGCGGCGCACACCGCACCCATAATCACCGAAATTTCCTGATAAAGAGGGTGGATCGCCTTTCCCGGTTGTCAGGGAAATCCCGCCCCCACCGGCATCCCGGAAAATCCGCGCACCGTCCGGTCCGGTACGCCGCGGCCCATAGGCTGGAGCGTGTGAGCACTCTTGTCCTGGACGGCGGTCTGGCCACCCACCTCGAAGCGCTCGGCGCGGATCTCAGCGACGAGCTGTGGTCGGCCCGGCTGCTGATGGAAGACCCCGGCCTGATCCGCCGCGTCCACGCCGACTACTTCGCGGCGGGCGCGAACGTGGCGACCACGGCCAGCTACCAGGCGTCGATCCCGGGGTTCCTCCGCCGGGGCGCGAGCGTGGCGCAGGCCGAGCGCCTCATCCGGCTCTCGGTCGAGCTGGCCGCGCAGGCCCGGGACGAGGCGGGCGGCGGGCTGGTCGCCGCCAGCGTCGGCCCGTACGGGGCCTTCCTGGCCAACGGCGCCGAGTACACCGGCGACTACGACCTCGGCGAGGAGGGCCTGCTCGCCTGGCACCGGCCCCGCTGGGAGATCCTCGCCTCGGCCGGCGCCGACCTGCTGGCCTGCGAGACCATCCCGTCGTACGCGGAGGCGCGGGCGCTGGCCCGGCTGCTGAAGGAGACGCCGGGGCTCAAGGCGTGGGTGAGCTTCTCCTGCCGGGACGGCGAGCACATCAGCGACGGCACGCCCGTCGCCGAGGCGGCCGCCCTGTTCACCGGCGACCCGCAGGTCGTGGCCGTGGGCGCGAACTGCACGGCGCCGCGCCACGTGCCCGGCGTGATCGCCGCCCTGTCGGGCGGCCTGCCGGTGGTCGTCTACCCCAACTCGGGCGAGACGTGGGACGCCGAGAACCGCCGCTGGCTCGGCCTCACCGACCCGGTGGAGTACGGCCAGGCGGCCAAGGAGTGGGAGCGGGCCGGCGCGTCGCTGATCGGCGGTTGCTGCCGCACGACGCCCGACCACATCAGGCAGATCCGCACCCACCTGTCCTGATCCCCTGGTCAGAGCTGGTCTCCAGCCCGACCTGGAACGGGAACCGACCCCTGGCATGACAGGGCAAGGCCATCTCTGACCGGCCCGCGCGGGGCCGCCCCACCGCGAGGTGAGCGCGGAGTCGCTCCCGCGTCGACCCCGGACGCGTCGGTTCAGAGGTGGTCTTGCCGCTCCACCAGAGAGTTTCTCTTCCGGAGACGTCTCGGCCCCGGGCGTCAGACGGCCGCGCCGGCCGGGGTGCGACGGCGGCGCAGCAGCGTGTCCACGGCCAGCGCGCCGCCCCCGGTGAAGCCCACCGCCAGCGCCCCCGCCGCCAGCGACAGCACGAACTCGTAACCGCCCTTGTCCGCGCCGAACCCGTTGGCCCCGTGGACGAACACGATCGCGCCGATCATGTCGAGCGCCAGCAGCGTGCCCGCGATCGGCAGCGCCGCCCCCAGGATCAGCGCCAGGCCGCCCGCCACCTCCAGCACCGCGATGGCCGGAGCCGCCACGCCCGCCATCGGGACGCCGATCGACTCGAAGAACTTCGTGGCTCCCCCGATGCCCATGACGGCGAACTTCTGGTAGCCGTGCACGAGGAAGATGACGCCGAGCGCCACCCGGGCGAGCAGCAGGGCGACGGGGCGCGCCTGGTCGATCATGCGGTCTCCTCAGATGTCGTTCGTTCAGATTTGAACGAATATAACAGGATGGTTCAAATCTGAACAACAAGTACACTTGGGCCGTGACCGACACCCGGTGGCTAGACGACACGGAAATGGCGGCGTGGCGCGCCTTCCTGTCCACCTCTCACCTGCTGGAGAGGCGCATCGAGGAGCAGCTCAAGGCCGCGGCCGGGCTGACGCATCCGCAGTACGAGATCCTGGTCCGGCTGGCCGACGCCCCGGACCGGCAGATGCGCATGACCGAGCTGGCCCGGGGCGTCGTCGTGTCGAAGAGCGCGCTGACGTACCAGATCACCCGCCTGGAGAAGGCGGGACTGGTGGAGCGCGCGACCTGCCCGTCGGACGACCGCGGCGTGCTGGCGGTGCTCACCGAGGCCGGCCTGCGCTGCCTCGAACGCGTGGCGCCGGGCCATCTCGCGGTCGTGCGCGCCTACCTCGTCGACCGGCTGACCCGCGACGAACTGGAGGTCATGACCACGGCCATGAGCAAGACGGAGCGGGCCCTGCGCGAGTAGCCGGCTCCGGGACGAGGGTGGGTCAGTGCTTGGCGGCGCGGGCCGCGCGCTCCATCTCGACCTTGGCGCTGGCCGCGTACTTGTCGACGTACTCCTGGCCCGACAGCTCCATGAGTGCGTACATGATCTCGTCGGTCACCGCGCGCAGGACCAGCCGGTCGTCCTCCATGCCGTAGTAGCGGGAGAAGTCGAGCGGCTTGCCGAACCGGACACCCGGCCGGATCCCCAGCTTGGGCAGCGGCCGGCCCGGGGGCATCATCTCGAACGTGTTGACCATGGCCCACGGGATGACCGGGGCCCGCGACTCCAGCGCCAGCCGGGCGACGCCGGTCTTGCCCTTGTACAGGCGGCCGTCGGGCGAGCGGGTGCCCTCGGGGTAGATGCCGAGGATCTGGCCCTCGCGCAGCACCCGCAGGCCGGTGCGCAGCGCCGCCTCGCTGGCCTTTCCGCCGGAGCGGTCGATCGGCACGGTGCCGACGCCGCTGAAGAACAGCCGGGTGAAGAAGCCCTTGACCCCCCGGCCGGTGAAGTAGTCCGACTTGCCGAGCGAGATGACCTTGCGGCGCAGGTGCAGCGGGCCGAAGAAGTGGTCGGCGAACGACAGGTGGTTGCCGGCGAGGATCACCGGCCCCTGCCGGGGCACGTTGTCCGCACCCTCCGTCCAGGGACGGAAGATGAGATGGAGGAACGGCCCCAAGATGGCCTTGACCACCCAGTAGAACACCCGGCCACCTCTTCCTCTGCGCTTCATGTGTGAGCAACGTCATCTTCGCATCTCAGACTCGATGCTCCTACACCACCTCTCGCACAAAGCCCCGGGATCGTGCGACGATCGGGCAGTTCCGGGATGAAATCCCTTCGAGGAGCTGTTATGCCGCTCATGCCAGGCGCGGAGCCGTACCATCACGAAGCAGGCCAGATCGGTGTGCTGCTCTGCCACGGGTTCACCGGCACGCCGCAGTCGCTGCGGCCGTGGGCGGAGTTCCTGGCCGGGCACGGTCTGAGCGTCTCCCTGCCCCGCCAGCCCGGTCACGGCACGACCTGGCAGGAGATGAACCACACCCGCTGGGAGGACTGGTACGCCGAGGTCGAGAAGGCGTTCGAGGACCTCCAGGGGCGCTGCGCCGAGGTGTTCGTGGCGGGCCTGTCGCTGGGCGGCTGCCTGGCGCTGCGGCTGGCCGAGGTGCACGGTGAGGCGATCAAGGGGGTGGTGGTGGTCAACCCGTCGATCGCCAACGACGTGCCGCTGCTGAGGCTGGCGCCGCTGCTCAAGTGGTTCCTGCCGTCGGTGCCGGGCGTGGCGAACGACGTGAAGAAGCCGGGCGTGACCGAGCTCGCGTACCCCCGCACCCCCGTGAAGGCGGCCGCCTCGCTGCCGGGCCTGTGGTCGCTGGTGCAGGCCGACCTCGCCCGGGTGACGCAGCCGCTGCTGGTGTTCCACAGCATCGACGACCACGTGGTGAAACCCACCAGCGTGGCCATCATCCGTCAGAAGGTCCCGCAGGCCACGATCGAGGAGCTTACGGATAGCTACCATGTTGCGACGCTCGACAACGATGCCGACAGGATCTTTGCCGGTAGCCTCGGCTTCATCAGGACGCATGCCTCGGTACCCTTGCAGAGGGACTGATCGCGCCCAGGGGGAAGCCGCGATCGCTGCGGAGAGGGCCGGCTAGGTGACGCCCCAGAGTGATGAGGACGAGGTCTGGCGGCAGATCGTCGCGTCCTTCAACGACACCGCCGAGCGCGACTCGGCCGATCAGCCATGGCCGGACAGCGAGAACGTCCCCCTCGACCAGACGCGCCGGGTGATCCAGCCCGCCGAGCCCGTCCTGCGCGAGAGCGACGCCGAGCGTCCCGAGCCGCACCATGACGGACACGACGACGCGGACGACGAGGGCCACTACGAGCCGCCGCCGCCACCTCCGCTGCCCAAGCTCGACCTGACCACCAAGCTGGCCTGGACGGCGCTGTTCGGCGGCCCGGCCTATCTGCTGCTGGCCGCGATGGCCGACTGGCGGATGGAGGGCTGGGCGCTGTTCACGGCGGTCGCGGCGTTCATCGGCGGGTTCGTGGCGCTGGTGGTCCGCATGGGCGACGGCCCGCCCAACGACTCCGGCTGGGACGACGGGGCCGTCCTGTAGCCCCGGCCCCTTCGTCCGCTGGACGACTCGGCCCAGGACGGCTCAGGGCGGCTGCTCAGGGCGGCTCCGCGGGAGGAGCCGGCCTGGGTCAGGAGTCCTTCGGCGGCGGGCCACCCGGCCCGAAGGTCTCCACCACATCGGCGTAACGGTCGGCCAGGTCGACGGCGTGGCCCACGGCCCACACCGCCCCCTTGCCCGGCAGGTAGGTGACGGCCTGCAGGCGCACGCTGCTGCGGCCCTGCGCGGGGGCGCCGCGGATGATCTCGCAGTCGCCCTTCTCGCAGCGCAGCATGAACGGCTCGGTCTCGCGGGTGGGGTCGTAGCCGGAGATCCAGTAGCGGCCCTTGCCGTCGCCGGTCACCCCGTACAGGCGGGCGTCGGTGCCGGGCAGCGGCACCCGCCGCCAGTGCTTGCCGTCCCAGGACAGCACGAGCGGCTCGACGTCGCTGGGCCCGTGGTAGACGCCGCCGACGGCCATGGCCCGCTTGCCGCCGTCGACCTGGACGTCGCGCAGGTAGCCGCCGGGCACGTCGGGCACGGGCATGGCCTTCCACGTGTCGCCGGACTGGTGCATGATCAGCGGCTGGGTGCCGGTGTCGCCGACCGCGATGCCCTCGGACACCGCGTAGAGGGCGCCCTCGGCCTCGGTCTCCTGGACGGTCCACTTGCCGTTCTGGCCGGTGACGATGAGCCCGACCGTCCAGCTGCTCTTCCTCGGGTCGAGGTCGCGGCTCCTGCCCCGGCCGACGGCCACCACCCGGCCGGGACGGGCGTCGACGCCGCCGAGCCAGTCGCCGGTCCACAGGCCCTCGGCGCGTACGCGGTCGAAGCCGTTGACGTCGCCGTGGGCGAGATAGGGCACGCCGTCGTGGCCGTCGCCCACGGCCCACACGTCGGACGGCGAGGCCGCGGCGACGCCGCGCAGGTTGCCCGCGCCGCTCGCGTCCCGGATCGCGACCTCCGACCACCGGGAGCCGTCCCAGTGGCGGATCGTGCCGCGACTCTTCCAGACGTCCCAGATCTCCTGCTGCCCCACGGCCCACACGTCGTCGGCGGACAGTGCGGCCACGTCGGACAGGGAGCCGTCGGCGACCAGGCGCGCGCTCGACGAACGCTGCCACGCCTCGACCGAGGCGGGCGGGGGCTCGGCTAGCGCGGCATGCGTGACCTGGGACCAGGCCACGGACGTCGCCATGATCAAGGAGAACGCACGCCGCCGGAAGCGACGGGTCATGAACAAATGCTAAGGGTTCACGACCGGTCCCCGGAGCCCAGCCCCCGATTCCACCTCCGCCACCACCGGCAGATGGTCCGAAGCCGCGGCCAGGTCGGCCGGGGCGGCGAGCGCCCCTCCGCAGTCGCGAACCCGCAGGCCCGGGCCGATGAAGATCGCGTCGATGCGGGCCTGGGGCGACCCGGCGGGGAAGGTCAGGCCGTCGCCCCGCGGCGCCGCCGGGTAGCAGTCGGCGAGCCGGGCGGCGACGTAGCGCCAGGCCGGCTGGTGGTCCCGCTCGTTGAAGTCGCCGCACAGCACGGGCTCCGCGCCGAAGCGGGCCGCCGCCGCCTCCAGCAGCGTCATCGCCTCGGTCACGTGGTGCAGCCGGGCCGCGCCGTTCAGGTCGAGATGGGTGGAGCCGACGGCCAGCCGCGCGCCCTCGACCTCGACGACGGCGATCGCCAGGCCGCGCACCTCCAGGCCGACGAAGACGCGCAGCACGTGGCTCTCGGCGTGCAGCAGCCGCGCCCGGGGGGCGGCGAGGACGGCCACGCCGCCGAGCCGCCGTCCCGCCACGACCCGCAGCCCGCAGGAGCCGGCCAGCTCCGCACGCCGGGCCTGCCAGCCGAGCAGCCGGGGCGCCTCCTGGAGGCAGAGCAGGTCGGCGCGCAGCGCGCCGATCACGCGGGTGAGCGCGGGGACGCTGTCCTTCATCCCCCGCACGTTGTAGGTGGCCAGCCTGACCGTCACGGACGGACTGTAAACCCGTCAGCGATGCCTGGCCAGGTCGGCGGCGCCGACCATCCCGGCGTTGGCGCCCAGCTCGGCCAGCCGGATCTCCGGCAGCGGCCGGTGCCCGCGGCCGGTCAGCCGCCGCGTGAACGCCTCGCGCGCCCGGTCGAGGAACAGGTCGGAGGCGCGGCACACGCCGCCACCCACGATGAAGCAGCCGGGGTCGAGGATCGCGGCCAGGTCGGCCATGCCCTGGCCGAGCCAGTCCGCCAGACTGGCGAACGCCGCGAGCGACGCCTCGTCGCCCTGCCGGGCCGCCTCGGTGACCTCCTCGCCCTCGATCTTGCCGCCGGCCAGGCCGAGCAGGATCCCGGCGCGCTCGGGCTGCTCCTCGGCGATGAGCCTGGCCTCCATGACCAGGGCGTTGCCGCTGGCGTACTGCTCCCAGCAGCCGCGCTGGCCGCAGCCGCACGGCCGCCCGTCGGGGACGACCTGCATGTGGCCGAGCTCGGCCGCCATGCCCCAGTGGCCGCGGAACAGGGCGCCGTCGAACACCAGGCCGCCGCCGATGCCGGTGCCGACCGTGAGGCACACGATGTGCGACTGCCCGCGGCCCGCGCCGAACCGGGTCTCGCCCCAGGCCATGGCGTTGGCGTCGTTCTCGATCACCACGGGCAGGCCGACCATGCCGCTGATCTTCTTCTGCAGCGGCTCCTCGCGCCAGGCGAGGTTGGGCGCGAAGCGGACGACGGACCGCGACTCGTCCACGAACCCGGCGGCGCCGACGCCGACGGCCTCGATGTCGCGGCCCTCGGCCAGCTCGCGGACGACGTCGGCCACGGTCTCGGCGATGAGGTCGGGCCGGTCGGCCGGTGTCTTCCTCAGCGCCTGCTCGACGATCGCGCCGTTCTCGTCGACCACACCCGCGCTGACCTTCGTGCCGCCGATGTCCACGCCGATCGTGAGCATTGCCGTAGCCCCCTCATCCCAGGTCGATGTGCTGCACGGTATCGTGCCCGCGCTCCCGGTCCTCGCGCGGCCCGCGGGGGGCGGCCGGCTTGCTGAGCGCGTCGAGCGTCTGCCGGAACGCGGCGAACAGCTCGCCGCCCGCGGCGACCAGATGGCCGGTCACGTCCTTGCCCGACTCGCGCTGCGCCGCGATCGCCCGGCACACCGGGCAGGCGCGGCAGATGTACTCCTCGTGGGGCTCGGAGACGGCCTCGCTCCACACGTCCTGCTGGTCCCTGCGCCCGCCGCCGCCGAGGGAGCCGGTGAACGAGCTGAGCACCGTCCGGCCGACGTGGCGGGTGGCCTGGCCCTGGATCGCGTCGAACAGCTTGCGCGCCTCGTCGGCCACCGTGCCGATCGGGTCACGGCCGCTCTGCCCGCCCTGCCAGCTCTGTCCACTCTGTCCGCTCTGGCCGGTCCGGCTGCTCTGGCCGGTCCGGCCCGTCCCGGTGCTTCGGGTGTCGTCCGCGCGGGGGTCGGCGGCGCGGGCGTCGGTGTCGCGGGGGTCTCTGTCGTTGGTCTCGCTCATCTGGCCCTCCCTGGCTCCGGAGCGCCCGCCGTCTCGCTCACGTCGCGGCCGGCCTGTCGTCGTGGCCGGAGGCTCCGCTCGTCGCGCCGGATCGGGCTCCCGAGCTGAACCGTACCCGCAGGACGCCGTCGCGGAGCACCGCGCCGCCGATCTCCCTGCGGGCCAGCGCCACCGGCAGCGCCAGGATCCTCCGGTACGGGCCGGCGGTCACGATCAGCTCGTCGCCCTTGCGCGCCAGGTCCACGTCGCCGCGGTCGGCGCCGGGCAGGTCGAGCTCCAGCTCGTCGGCGGACAGCCGCAGCGGCGGCCGCACCCCGGGCGGCCCGAACGGGTCGGCCTCGCCGTACAGCCGCTCGCCGACGGCCGCCAGCGCGTCGGCGCCGACCGGCTCGGCCGGCAGGTACGGCACGACGTGCAGGGGCAGCGGCGCGAACGACTCCTCAGCCTCGGCCAGCAGCCGCGTCTGGGCGTTCACCCACTGGGCGCGCCATTCGTCGGCCCCGCCCGCCGGGAAGACCCGGTTGGCGATGACCGCGTCGACGCGGTAGCCGTACAGGTTGAGCGAGGTGAGCGTGCGGCGGGCCTCGGCGAGCACCACGGCCTCCGGCGTCAGCACCAGCCGCACGGACGCGCCGTCGCCGGTGAGCAGCTCGCGCACCTCCAGCAGGGCGCGGTGCAGGCGCTCCCCCGCGCCGACGACCTCGTCTCCCAGGGTGCTGACGCGCGCGACGCCGCGCACGAACGGCGCGGCCAGCTTCATGATCCGGCGGCCCACGGGCAGCAGCCGGTTCACGTGCCAGTCGAGCGCCTCGGGCAGCGCGAGCAGCCGCAGCGTCTCGGCGGTGGGCGCGCAGTCGACCACGATGACGTCCCAGGCGCCGGACTGCGCGTGCTCGCGCAGCTCCAGCAGGGCGATGATCTCCTCGGCCCCGGGCAGGACGGTGATCTCCTCGGAGGTGATCTCGTCCAGGCCGAGCTCGGTGAGCAGGCCGCGGGCGTAGTCGCGCAGCTCGCCCCAGTGGCGTTCGAGGGACTTCTGCGTGTCGACCTGGTGCAGGTGCAGGCCGGGGGCGACCTCGCCGGGCTCGACGGCCAGCGCGTCGGCCAGCGAGTGCGCGGTGTCGGTGGAGACGACCAGCGTCTTGAGGCCGCGCCGGGCGGCGAGGGTCGCGGTCGCGGCGGCGGCCGTGGTCTTGCCCACCCCGCCCTTCCCGGTGAACAGCAGGACCCGGGGGCTCACCTCAGCGGCCTTCGACACGCTTCTTCAGGCCCTTGAGGGCGGTGTCCACGATGACCTTCTCGGCCTTGCGCCGCAGCATGCCGATCATCGGCACCTTCAGTTCGGCCGCCAGTTCGTACGTCACCTCGGTGCCCGTGCCCACCTCGGACAGGAGGTAACTTCCCGCCAGCTCGGCGACCATCTTGCCGGGCTCGGCGACCTGCCAGGAGACGCTCTCGTCGTCGTGCCAGGTGTAGCCGAGGGTGTAGGTGTCGCTGATCACTCCGGCGTCGAGCACGAACCGCACGGTCTCGGCCCTGCCGTCGGCGCCGGTGGTCAGGACCTCGGCGCTCTTCACCTGGCCCGCCCATTCGGGATAGGCGGGGAAGTCAGCGATGACGGCCATCACGCCGGGCCGGTCGGCGTCGATGACGATGCTCGAAGTCGTGCGATCAGCCATGCGACCACCGTAGTGCAGAAACCGCCACTTGCGGCGGAGCGCCGAAGAGCCTCGGAAAGCTTCACCACTCGAGGACGAACGGAACGCCTCTCCCGCGGAAATGCCCCACGTTGACGCACTCGGTGCGGCCGATGCGGACGCGCCGGTGCAGCGGCTGGTGGACGTGGCCGAACAGCGCGTAACGGGGCTGCGTGCGGCGGATCAGCTCCAGCGTGGCCTCGCTGCCCCGCTCGAAACGCCGGGCCACCACGTCGTAGAGCAGCTCGGGCACCGCCGGCGGGATGTGGCAGCACAGCACGTCCACCTCGCCGACCGCCTCCACCTTCGCCGCGTACTCCTCGTCGCTGATCTCGTACGGCGTGCGGTACGTGGTGCGCAGGCCCCCGCCGACGAACCCGAACCGCAGCCCGCCGATCTCCACGCTCTCGCCGTCGAGCACCCGGTGCCCGTCGCGCGCGTAGTCGGCCCACAGGCGCGGCAGGTCGACGTTGCCGTAGGTGAGGTAGGCGGGCGCCGGCATCGCGGCGAACAGGCGCTCGTACTGGGCGCGCACCTGGCGCTCGATGTGCTCGCGCGGGTCGCCGTCGAGGGTCGCCCACAGGCGGGCGGACATGGCGCGGGCCTCGTCGAACCGCCCAGCCGTGCGCAGGCCGATGAACTCCGCGGCCCGTTCGGCGCCGAACAGGTCGGCGAAGATGCCGTTGCCGTGGTCGGCGTAGTCGATGAACAGGATCAGGTCGCCCAGGCACACCAGCGCGTCGGCGCCCTCCCCGGCGGCGGCCAGCGCGTCGGCGCGGCCGTGCACATCGCTGATGACGTGGACCCGCATGCGGGCAATCCTAGGCGCACCTTCGGTGCTGCCTGTGGCGGTCCGCTGAACGCGGACCACCATAAGCGCGCCTGCGGCGCTGCTTGTGGTGGGTCGCTGAACGCGACCCACCATAGGCGCCGATGCGGTGCTGCCTGTGGCGGTCCGCTGAACGCGGTGGGCGTCCCCGCTGATCTGTGGCTGCTAGCGTGAGGAAGGGGTTCATAACGCCTGGATGACAAAGCTACCGGCGCGTAACTTATCGCGGTAACGTCCAGGCAATCCCCGAAGCGTCCGCCTGGAGGAGTTTGTCCGTGCGCGAGTACAGCGTTCCCGTACTGGTGGATGTGCCACCCACCGCGAGCCTGCCCGACACGGTGTTCGACAGGGCCGAGCGGGAGCCCGGCCGGGTCGTCGTGCGACGCCAGGTGGACGGCGCCTGGGCGGCCGTCACGGCCGCCGAGCTGCGCGACCAGGTGGTCGCCCTGGCCAGGGGACTCATCGCGGCGGGGATCGAGCACGGCGACCGCGTCGCGCTCATGTCGCGCACCCGCTACGAGTGGACGCTGATCGACTACGCCATCTGGTCCGTGGGCGCCGTGACGGTGCCCATCTACGAGACGTCCTCGACCGAGCAGGTCCGCTGGATCCTCACCGACAGCGCGGCCCGCGCGGCCTTCGTCGAGCTGGACGGGCACGAGGAGACCGTGCGCGAGGCCGCGCCGGGGCTGAAGGACCTGTGGCGGGTCGAGGCCGCGCTGGACGGCCTGCCCGGCGCCTCCGAGATCTCCGAGGCGGACGTGGCCGAGCGCCGCGGCCGGGTGTGCGGCGCCGACCTCGCCACCGTCGTCTACACCTCCGGCACGACCGGCCGCCCCAAGGGCTGCCGGATCACCCACGACAACCTGCTGTTCACCGGCCGCAACGTGGTGCGCGGCCCCCTGGAGCCGCTGTTCACCACCAAGGACCCGGCGGGGCTGCTGTTCCTGCCGCTGGCGCACATCTTCGCGCGCATGATCCAGGTGGCGCTGGTGGAGGCGGGCGCGGTCCTCGCCCACACGCCGAACATGAAGAACGTGGCGCCCGACCTGGTGGAGTTCCGTCCCACGTTCCTGCTGGGCGTGCCGCGGGTCTTCGAGAAGGTCTACAACGGCGCCGAGCAGAAGGCCATCGCGGGCGGCAAGGGCGCCATCTTCGCCCGCGCCGTGGACACGGCCGTGGCCTGGAGCCGCGCCGAGAGCGCGGGCGGCGCCCCGCTCGGGCTGCGCCTGCGGCACGCCCTGTTCGACCGGCTCGTGTACCGCAAGCTCCGCGCGGCCACCGGCGGCCGCCTGTCGGCGGCCGTGAGCGGCGGCGGCGCCCTCGGCGAGCGGCTCGGCCACTTCTTCCGGGGCGCCGGCATCGAGGTCTTCGAGGGGTACGGGCTGACGGAGACCTCCGCGCCGTGCACCGTGAACATGCCCGGGGCCAACAAGATCGGCACCGTCGGCAAGCCCCTGCCCGGGGTCACCCTGCGCGTGGGCGAGGACGGCGAGATCCTCGCCAGGGGCCGCAACGTCTTCCGCGGCTACTGGAACAACGAGGACGCCACGGGCGAGGTGATCGACGGCGACGGCTGGTTCCACACCGGCGACGTGGGCGATCTGGACGCCGACGGCTACCTGCGGATCACCGGGCGCAAGAAGGAGATCCTGGTCACCGCGGCCGGCAAGAACGTGGCCCCCG
The DNA here is from genome assembly GCF_013363995.1 of Nonomuraea rhodomycinica. Lineage (GTDB taxonomy): Bacteria > Actinomycetota > Actinomycetes > Streptosporangiales > Streptosporangiaceae > Nonomuraea > Nonomuraea rhodomycinica. The sequence goes on from NZ_JABWGO010000001.1 coordinate 1,654,122, forward strand.
GGCCGCTGGAGGACGCGCTGCGGGCGCACCCGCTGGTCTCCCAGGCCGTGGTGGTCGGCGACGGCCGGCCGTTCGTGGGCGCCCTGATCACGCTCGACCCGGAGGCGCTGGAGCAGTGGCGCTCCACGCGCGGGCCGGCGGGGGCCGCCGCCGATCCGGCCGCCGACCCGGAGATCCGCGCCGAGGTCCAGCAGGCGGTGGACCGGGCCAACGCCACGGTGTCGAAGGCGGAGCAGATCAAGAAGTTCACGATCCTGGACGCGGACATCACCGAGGAGAGCGGCCACCTGACGCCGACCCTCAAGATCAAGCGCAACATCGTCATGCGCGACTTCGCCGCCGACGTGGAGGCCCTGTACACGTCCTGACGTCCTGGCCCGCAGCCGGGAAGACGTCCCCTTTCCGGCTTTTGCGCTCCCCCTTTTCGCGGTCGGCAGAGTTTCGACCGGCGGCGGTCAGCCCACGGCCGTCAGCCGCCGGCTGGTGCGCTCGACGGCCTCGACCAGGCCGGCCAGGGCGTCACGGGTGGCCTGCAGCCCGGCGAGCTGCTCCTCCAGCCCGGTGAGCCGGCCCCGCAGGTGCGTGAGCGTGCAGGCGGCGAGCTGCTCGTCCCCTTCGACGCAGGGGAGCACCTCCTTGATCACCCTGGTCGGCAGGCCGGCGTCGAGCAGGGTGCGGATGCGCCGCACGACGACCGGCGCGTCCGGTCCGTAGTGGCGCTGCCCGCCGCCGTCGCGCTCGGCCTCCAGGAGCCCCTGCTCCTCGTAGTAGCGCAACAGCCGAGGGCTCACGCCGGTCTCACGCGACAGATCGCCGATCTTCATGCCCTTCATGTGAGCTCCCAACACCGCTCACAGCCCCGCCATTCCACCCTTTATGTCCACATTGACCGGCGAACATTATGAATGCCTTTTCCCGAAATTTCGAGGATTTACCCAGGTGGGCGACCTGAAATTTGTTCGAAGTCGCGGCCGGAAATGGCCTTGGCAGCCGAGACCGCACAGGTAATCTGAGCCCCAAGAAAGAAAGCGGGACCGGAGATCCTGTACATCCCCGGTCCCTACCTAGAAAGGTAGGGGAGATCGCGATGAGCATCAAGGACGCGGCACTCGAATACGCCACGGCGATCGAGAACGAGATGATCCAGGTTCGCGCCGACCAGATGGAGCTCGGCCAGCAACTGACCGAGCGCATCAACGGCGTCGCAGAGCGCGTCAAGATCCTCGACGGTAAGGTCACGATCCTCGACGGCAGGCTCACGCGCCTGGAGCGCACGGTCGAGACCCTGGACCACAAGGTGGACACCGGCTTCGCGGAGCTGCGCCAGGCGCAAGAGGCCATGCAGAAGACCCAGACGGCGATGCAGGACAGCCAGCGCTCCATTCAGAAGACTCAGGTCGAGATGATGGACATCCTCGTCGCCATCCAGGCCAAGCTCGAACTCAACTAGGGCCTGTACGGAGTTGAGATCAGAAGGATTGCCTGCGGTATGGTCGGCGGTCCTGGTAGGCCATCGGGCATGGCCCGTGGAGACCTCACCGACGAGGAATGGTCCTTGATCGAGCCTCACTTACCGCTGGGTGAGCGAGGTCCGATCCCGGATCTGCGGCGGCTGTTCAACGCGGTGATGTGGCGGTTTCGTACCGGCAGCCCCTGGCGGGACCGGCCGATCGAGTACGGGCCATGGTCCACCGCCTACGATCGGTTTCGCTCCTGGGCGCTGGCCGGCGTGTTTGAGCACCTGATGCAGGCGATAATCGCCAAGGCCACAGCCCGTGGGCAGGCCAGCCTCGACCTGGTCAGCGTCGACTCCACCACCGCCCGCGCCCACCATCATGCCGCCGGGATGGTCTTGGACGGTGAGCTGAGCGCCGCGCTGGAAGAAGCCGTCATGCAGGAAAAGGGGCTACGCCAAAGGGGCAAAACGCCCGCGACGGCGACGGCGACGGCGACGGCGACGGCGACGGACGAAGGCAGCTACGACACCGGCACCAGCTCCGGCTGAAGGCGGCCAAACTGGGCCGCTCGCGGGGCGGCCTGACCAGCAAAGTGCATCTGTCGGCCGACCATCGATGCCGTCCGCTGTCTTTCATCCTGACTGCCGGCCAGGCCGGAGACAGCCCGCAGTTCCGTGCTGTGCTGGAGCGCATCAAGATCCGCGTGCCCATCGGCCGTCCGCGCACCCGGCCGGACGCGGTGGCCGCCGACAGGGCCTACTCCTCCCGCGACAACCGCGCCTACCTGCGCCGACGCCGGATCAAGGCGGCCATCCCCGAGAAGGCAGACCAAGCGGCCAACCGTAAGAAGCGCGGATCCCACGGCGGTCGGCCGGTCACTCATGATCTCGATCTCTACAAGCAGCGCAACACGGCCGAACGCTGCATCAACCGGATGAAGGAGTGGCGCGGTCTGGCCTTCCGGTTCGATAAGACACCCGAAAGCTATGTAGCTGGCCTGCACCTACGCGGAGACGTCTTATGGATGCGAAGCCTCCGACCGGCCTAGAGATCCGAACTCCATACAGGCCCTAGCAAGCCACCTCGGCCGCCATGCGGGCGATGCGGCTGTCGTCCCCCGTCTTGACGTCGCACTCCGCCGTCCCGCCGGAGTCGCCGTACTCCCAGGAGGTGGCCTGTCCCGAGCCGAGCCGCTTCCCACCGCACTCCACGACGAAGTCGGCGTCCACCAGGTGAGGCGCCACCTGGTAGACGACGTACCGTCCCGCGGCACCGAAAGAGTTCTCACCGTGACGGCCCTTGGACGGATACGTCTGGCCGATCGGTGCCAACGAGTGGCCGACCCGCTCGCCCAACGACGTGATCGCCGTCTGCGGGTTGTCGAGCCTCACCCCGGTCACCTGCGCGACGCCCGACCGCAGCACCCGCATGGACGGGACCCACTTCTCACCTTTCGCCAATGTTCTCGCCTCGGAGACCGCGGTGAGGACGTCACGGTCGTCGATGTTGGACCAGGTGAACGTGCACGCCCCCTGGGAAGCGGACACCTCTGTCGTGGCACAGGCGGACGAGAAGATGAGGATGCCGACACCGGCGATGGCTGCGGTCGCGATCTTATGCATGATGTGTGAGACGCGAGGAACATCCCGAAGGTTTCCACACGCCATGACGAGGCCGAGGGCGGATCCGCTGATCTCAACTCCGTACAGGCCCTAGCCCGTATTCGGGCGTGTCGCGTGACCGGCCGCGCGCCCGGCCGGTCACACGAGGACCGGAGGCGATGGCGCTGAGAGGCGGGTCATCGCCCGCCGCGCCGACGCTGGCCGGCTTCCCCGTCCCCACAAGTGGTTCGTGGCCGGAATGACGCTGGGCGCCACCAAGGGATGACCTCACCGGCGCGGGCCCGGAGGTCAGAGCAGGGTGTGGAAGCGGGTGGCGACCAGGTCCCAGGACCATTCGCGGGCGATCCACTCGCGTCCGGCGGCGCCCAGCTTGCGGGCCCGTTCGGGGTCGCCGAGCAGTTCGGCGACGGCGGCGGCCACCTCGCCGGTGTCCTCGCCGTTGACGAGCAGGCCGGTCTCACCGTGGCGGACGGCGTCGGGCGCCCCGCCGGAGGCGCCCGCCACCACGGGCAGGCCGGTCGCCGACGCCTCCAGGAACACGATGCCGAGCCCCTCCACGTCGATCCCGCCCCAGCGAGTACGGCAGGGCATGGCGAAGACGTCGCCCGCCGCGTAGTAACCGGGCAGCGCCGAGGCCGGGACGGTGCCGGTGAAGCGGACCGACTCGTGCCCGCCGGCCAGCCGTTCCAGCCGCCGCCGGTACGGCCCGCCGCCCACCAGCAGGAGCACCGCGTCCGGGACGGCCGCCAGCACCTCCGGCCAGGCCGCGATCAGCCGGTCCTGGCCCTTGCGCGGCACGAGCCGGGACACGCACACGACCACGGGCCGGCCGGCCAGCCCGAGCGCCTCCTTGGCCCGGCCGGGCTCGGCCTCGGGGCGGAAGCGCCCGGTGTCGACGCCGGGCGCGAGCGGGACGAGCTTGTCCTCGGGGATGGCGGCGGCCAGCCGGGCGCGCGTGTACTCCCCCAGGTAGGTGACCACGTCGGCGTGCCCGCCGATGCGGCGCAGCACGGACCGGAACCCCGGCCCGGCGGCCCAGGACGCCTCGTGGCCGTGGGTGAGCATCACCACCCGCCGCGCCCCGGCGGCGCGCAGCCGCGGCGCGAGCAGCCCGAGCGGTGCGGCCGCCCCGAACACCACGGTCCGGGCGCCGTGCTCGGCGACCAGCCGGGCCGCCGTGCCGGCGACGGCGGGCGTGGGCAGCATGAGCGAGGTCGGATGGCGCACGACGGGGTACGGCTGGCGGCGGTCGAACTCCTCGCAGCCCGGCCAGGCGGGCGCGTAGACCGCCACGCCGGGGGTGCGGGCGGCCAGGCCGTGGACGAAGGACTGGATGCCGCCGGGCCGCGGCGGGAAGTCGTTGGTGACGATGACGACGCGGGCGGTCACGGCGCCGGGACGCCGTTCAGCCGCGCCCAGGCCCGCGCCAGGGCGATCCGCTCGGGCGTCGACGGATGAGAGGCATAGAGCGCGTATTCCACGGCATCGGGCGACAAGTCGGAAATATTGGTTATTGCCAGGCGTTTCTGCATGGCCACGAAGGTGACCGGGTCTTTCGTCAGATCGAGCGCGTGGACGTCGGCCCGGGCCTCGATGCGACGGCTGACGAGATTCAGGGCGGGGCCGGACAGCACGGTGGCCAGGGACATCAGCCCGACCAGCACGGCCACGGCCCGCGGGTCGGCCGCCGAGGCGACTCCGGTGCGCCGCCGTACGAGCTGGAAGGCCAGGTACAGCAGCGCCGCGCCGGCGGCGGCGCCCAGCGCGCCGACGAGGGTGCCGTCGAGCACGTCGCCGTTCTTGGCGTGGCCGAGCTCGTGCGCGACCACCAGCTCCACCTGCGGGGCCGGCCCGCGCAGCAGCGTGTCGTAGACGACGATCCGGCGGGTGGCGCCGAAGCCGGAGACGTACGCGTTGAGCGCCGTGGTGCGGCGGGAGGCGTCGGCGACGAGCACGTCCTCGACCGGCACGCCGTCACGCGCGGCCATCGCCAGCAGGCTCGTGCGCAGCGGGCCCTGCGGCATGGGACGGAAGTCGTTGAACAGCGGCTCGACCACCACGGGATAGACGAACGACAGCGCCACGGTCAGCGCGAACGCGCCGACGGCGGCGGGGATCCACCACCGCCGCACCTTGCGGGCCAGGCCGACCACGGCGACCATCGCGACCGCCAGCACGGCGGCGTTGACGCCGATGCCCTTGATCCGGTCGGCCGACCAGGACGCCCAGTCCTGCGTGGACAGCCCGTACGCGCGCAGCACGGTCTCGGCCCACATGCCGAGCGGCCAGCGCACCGCCTCGACCAGCGCGGTGAGGAGGAGCACGCCGAGGACGACCCGCACCCACCAGGGGCCGCGCAGACGGCCGAGCAGCCGGGCGCCGAACGGCGTGAGGACGAGCAGGCCGGCGAAGAGCAGGCTGAGGCCCAGCGACAGGTAGCCGGGGGCGGTGGTGGCGGCGTCGAAGGCGGCGGCGCGGGCGATCTCGGCGGGGGTGAAGTCACGGGCGGGGTCGGGGGCGACGTACGGCGCGGAGGGCGGCAGCGCCCGCCAGGGCGTCGTGACGACCACGACGGCCAGGGTGGCGAGTCCGAGCACGGCGCACACCACCCCGGCCTGCCGCCACCCGACCCCGGCCTGATCGCCACGCGTGTCCGTCTGGGGCACGCCCGACCCCGACCCCTCGTCCTCAGAAGGACCCGACACACCGGGTCCTGACCCCTCGTCTTCGGACGCGCCCGACACTCCAGACCCCGGCCCCTCGGGTCCAGAGGCGCCGGACACGTCAGGCCCCGGCCCCTCGGGTCCGGAGGCGCTTGGCATGGCAGACCCCCGCTCGTCCGGTCTGGACGCGTCCGTCGGAGGGACCGTGTCCCCCACCTGCCCGTCCTTCGTCACGTGTCCCCCTACGCCAGCTTCTCACGCACGTACGCGCGCCAGCCCGCCGTCAGCCTCGCGGCGGGGAGCCGGGCGGCGGCGAGCGCCCGGGTGGCGCCCCGTGTCCTGGCATCACGGTAGAGCCTCACCAGCGTCTCCTCTCCGCGCCACTCGGCGACGAACCGGCACGCCAGCCACGCCTCCTGGTAGACCGCCGCCAGTCTGGACGAACCGGGCGCGAAGTCGGCGGCCCCGGGCAGCCGGCGCGGCGTCCTCCCGGCCCGCACCTCGGCGGCCAGTTCGGCGGCGGCCACCGGCACGGCCAGGCCCGCGTCACGGTAGGCCACGTAGTCGGCGAACCCCTCGTACAGCCAGGGTGGCAGTCCCCCGGTCCCGGCGGCGACGTGGGTGAGCTCGTGGGCGAGCACGACGTCCCGTCCGACGTCGGTGAGGCGGCCGAACGTGTCCGGAACGACGATGACGCGCCCGTCGTCGGCCAGGGCGGCGAGCCCTGCGACGTCCGTGACGCCGGCCAGCCGCGCGGCCTCGGCGGAGGAGGCGGGTACGAGCACGAGGGGCCGCACGGGGGTCCGGAGGACGGCGGAGACGCGCGCGCCGGCGGTGTCGGCGCGGTGAGCCAGGTCGCGCAGGAGCGCCGGATCGGCCCGGTGTCCCAGCACGAGCGACCGCGCGCCGGCGGCGGCCCGGGTCTCGCCCGGCCACGGTTCGGCCGCCAGGGCGCCGCCGGGCCGGCCTGCCGCCGTGGTCCGCGCGTCTCGGGGCGCGGCCCCGCTACGGTCGCGAGCGTCCCCGAGGGCGGCTCTCCTACGGTCTTGAGCGTCCCCGAGGGTGGTTCCCTTGCGGTCGCGAGCGTCCCCTAGGGCGGCTTCCTTACGGTCGCGAGCGTTCCCGGGGGCGGTCCGCTTACGGTCGTGAGCGTCCCGGAGCACGGCGCCGGTGCGGTCAGGAGAGGACGCGGCGGCGAGCGCGAGCAGGGGCGCAACCCCCGCCAGCACGGCACGACGACTCACCCGGGCGGCCACGCTGTCCGATCGTACCCGGCCGTCCGGCCGCCGTCCGGCCGCCGCCCGGCGCCGTCCGGCAGTGCCGCCCTGCGACGGCGACCCGCTCCCCCTCTCCGCCCGTGAACGCACAAGGAGCCCGCGCCTGAACGCACGGACACCCCACCCGTGAACGCACGAAGACCCCGTCCCCAACCCGGGACGGGGTCTTCGTGAGTGCTCACAGGCCAGGACGTACCGCACCCACGAACGACGACTTGCGCCATCCGCTGAGCTTCTCGATGCGTACCGTCAGACCTGTCCGCGGCGAATGGACCATCTTGCCGTGGCCGATGTACATGCCCACGTGGCCGAGCCCCCGGAAGAACATCAGGTCGCCCGGCTGGAGGTGCTTCCAGGAGACCTTCTTCTTGATGCGCGCGTACTGGCTGTTCGTCACGCGGGGGATGCGCACGCCGGCCTTCTTCCAGGCGTACTGGACGAGGCCGGAGCAGTCGAACGCGCCAGGGCCGGTGCCGCCGTAGCGGTACGGGTCACCGATCTGGGCCTTCGCCACGGCGACGGCCGTGCGGGCCTTCGCCTGCTGCCGGACGGCTTTCGACGCCTTCGCCGTCTTACGGGTGGCCTGCTTCACGGACGCGGCGGCCGTGCCCGCCGCAACCGTGGAGGAGCCGGCCGTGGTGCTCGTCGTCCCTTGTGCCTGGGCCGCCGGGGCATGGAGAACCAGGCCTCCGGCCGTCACGGTCATGGTGAGAGCGACACCGCTCAGAGCGATTCGGGACAGACGGGGGTTGTGCGAAGAGGTAGACAGGATTTCTCCTTGGATCTTCCACGAACGCCTACCGGGTTAGCTGACGGATTCGGGCCTGGAAGTCGCCCTACGGCGCGCTCGCGCGCCGATTCACCCCTGATCCCGGGTTCGGGATCGCTGGGTCCCCGGCTCCGTGCCTCCTGGCTGCACGGACTCGGCAGGCCACCGCCGACGTGAGTACGGATGTTCACGGCGGCGACCGCTGGATCTCTATCTCGTCCACATCGGGAGGACCGATGCTGGCTCGCGACGCCATGGCTTGTCCGCCGCGACGCCAGAAGTTACGCCGACAAGTCATGAAACGGCAAAGCCATCGTCAAGCTGTAAAGATCCACATAAGGTGTCAGTAAGACGATGAATCCCAGCTTGTCACCATGATTCGTTACGCAAATGTGACTCTGGTCACACTTGACGCATCCCTGGCCAGTCAGGACTCTTTCGTCGCATTTGTCAGGTTTGTCCCGGGCATCATGACAGGCCACGGCACCATGACCGGCACCAGATCCGTTCGGTTCTTTACTGTTGTTCCGTCACGGAATAACGACAGAATTGCTACACTGCCCCGCCGCACGCCCTCGCGAGAGGGGCGACGGGGCCGCCGTGGAGAGGTGTCTCAGGGGCGGACGGCGCCGACGATGCTGCCGCCGTACGAGGAGAGCGTGACGACCTTGACCACGTCGCCCGTCTGCGGCGCGTGAACGATCTGGCCGTTGCCCGCGTAGATGCTGACGTGACCGAGACCGTTGCTGAAGATCAGGTCGCCGGGCTGGAGCGCGTCCAGCGAGACCTTGCGCGAGGCGCCCCACGCCCACTGCTGCCAGGTGGTGCGCGGCAGGGAGACGCCGGCCGCGCGCCAGGCGGCCTGCGTGAGGCCCGAGCAGTCCCAGCCGCCGGGGCCCGTGCCGCCGAACACGTACGGCTTGCCGACCTGGGCGTAGGCGAACCTCAGGACGGCCGCCGCGTTGCCCGAGGCCGCGCCGGTGTACTTGATGCCGGTGCTGTTCGGGTCGCCGGCCCGGTAGGCGCCGAGCCGGTCGAGCAGCTTCTTCTGCTGGGCGATGAGCTTGAGGACCTCGGCGCGCTCCTTGCGCACCGCGTCGCGCTCGTCGTCGGCGGCGGCCAGGGCCGCCTCGGCCTTGTCGCGCTCGGCCTTGAGGCCGCGGTTCTCCCGGTCGAAGGCCGCCAGCTTCTGGGCCCGCTCCCTGGACACCTGGTCGGCCAGGGCGAGGCTGCCGAGGACGGTCGTGGGGTCGTCGGAGGTGATCACGCCGGGCACGGCCGCGGCGGCGCCGCCGAGCTTGTAGCTGTTGACCGCCGCGGAGATGACCTGCTGGCGCAGGTCGGCCACGGTGGAGAGCTTGCGCTTGTAGCTGGCGTTGAGCTCGTCGTAGACGGACTGGGCCTTCTTGTGCTTCTCGGTCGCCGTGTTGTAGCGGTCGACGACCTTGTCGGCCTTGTCGTTGAGCTTGGCGAGCTTGGCCTTCGCCTGCTTGATCGTCGGCTTTGGCGCGGCCTGGGCGCCACCTGTCGGCGCGATCATCAACCCGACCGCGAGACCCGCGACCACCGGAACCCGGCCCAACCTCACAGCGTCGCCTCCCAGGGAACACACCTGGGGCGAAATAGTACAGAAGTGGCGGGTGTGATCTCACCTAAACGCCAGATTCCTTTTACCGCCGCGTTACCGCTCGAGCGGTCGCGACCGCGTCCGTTCACGTCGGCGCCCCTGACCGCACCTGTCCGGCCCGGGGCGGCATCGCCGCACCGGGCCCAGCCCGAACGGAGCCGCCGGCGCCGGTCGGGGTTTACGCGCGGCCCAGCCTGCGCAGCAGCAGTCCTGATGGTACGGGCCGGGCGCCCATCCTGCGCACGGATTCGGCGACCTCGCGGTCGGAGGAGACCACGGCGATGGCCCGCCCGGGCGGCTCGGCGCGGACGAGCTGGCGGATGAGGTCGTCGGCGATCTCCCCCGGCGCGCTGAACAGCACGCGAACCCCCCGCGGCGCCACCACCTGGACCGGCGCGTTCAGCTCGGCCCCGTCGAAGACCACGGTCACCTCGACGCGCGTCTGCGCGACGAGCCCGCCGAGCCCGGTCATGAGGCGGTTGCGCTGGTCGGCCAGCGTGAGCGTGCCGTAGCCGGCCTTGGTCACGTTGTAGCCGTCGATGATCAGGTGCACCTGGGGCAGGGCGAGGAGCTGGTCGAGCAGCTGCGGGTCGTCGTCGGCCAGCGCGCGGGCGGGCACGCCGCGCACGCTCGGACGTTCGCCGGTGACGGCCGCGACCGAGTCGGCCGGCCGGCTGATCATCGTGGGCAGGGCCAGCTCGCGGCGCAGCCCGGCGGAGGCGTCCTGGAGGGCGTCGAGCAGGACGCGGATGCGGGCGTCCTCGATGCTGCGGCCCTCGCGGGCGGCCCGGCGGGAGGCTTCGAGCTGTTTCTCGGCGTCGGCCAGCCGCTCGCGCAGCCGCCGCAGCTCCGTCTCGCCCGCGCTGCCCGCCGCCGAGGCCGCCGACCGGGCCTCCTCGGCCGCCTGCGCCATCTCCTCGGCGTGCCGCTGCGCCGCCCTGGCCCGCTCGCGCGCCTCGTGCAGGCGGCGGCGCAGGTCGGAGTTCTCGGTACGGGCGGCCTTGAGCTGCTCGCGCAGCCGTTCGGCCTCCTCCTTGGCGGCGTTCTTCTGGGTGGCGAGCTGCTCGCGCAGCCGCGTCACGACCTCTTCGCGTTCGGACCCCTCGGCGGCCACGGCGGAGCGTTCGAGGTCGGCGCGGGCCGCCTCGACCATGTCGGCCCAGCCGGGCGGGCGGGTGAGGTAGGCCGCGGCGGCCACGAGCACGGGGTCGGCGGCGGGCGGGACGTGGCCCTCGGCCAGCGAGGCGACCAGCTCGGGCCAGCCCGCCGTGACCGACTCGGCGACCAGCTCGCGGAACTCCTTGTCGTTCTCCAGCTGCGCGGCGATGGGGGCGCTGCCCAGGCGGGCGCGCTTGCGCGGGTCGAACTTGGCGATGCCCCGCAACGGGGGCGGAACGGACGCAGCAGGGAGCGAGCCGAGGACCTGGGCCGCCAGGTCGACGACGTTCAGCCGCACCGGCTCGGGAAGCGGGCGAGACAGGCCTTCACCCGCTGAGCTCATCCCACTGTCCCTTCGTGACATGCCCTTTCAGACAAGGGTACGGCTGACCCGTACCTGACCGTAACGCTCGCCCCACGTAGACAAGCGCTTGCTAGGGGTATACCACTGGTGCGGGACCCCGACAGCCGGAGGAGACCGCAGTGGCCGAGGAGATGCGGACGTCGACCCGTGACCTGCGCGCCCTCCACGACCGGGTGGCCGCGTGGCTGTCCGGCCGCACCGGCGGCCCGGTGGAGGTCTCGGAGCTGTCGCGGCCCTCGGCGAACGGCATGTCCAGCGAGACGCTCTTCTTCACCGCCTCCTGGGCGGGACGGCCGCCGGTGCGCTGCGTGGCGCGGCTCGCCCCGGCGGCCGAGGCGGTGCCCGTCTTCCCCCGCTACGACCTGGAGGCCCAGTTCGAGGTCATGCGGCTGGCCAGGGAGCGGGCGGGAGTCCCGGCGCCGAGGGCGCTGTGGCTGGAGCCGGATCCGGGGGCGCTCGGCACGCCGTTCTTCGTCATGGAGCGGGCGGACGGGGACGTGCCGCCGGACGTCATGCCGTACACGTTCGAGGGGTGGCTGCTCGACGCGCCGCCCGAGAGGCGGCGGGAGCTCCAGGACGCGAGCGTGGGGCTGCTGGCCGCGCTGCACGACGCGCCGTTCACGCGGGACGACCTGTCGGTCCTCTCCCGGCCCGAATCGGCCCCATCGCCCGGCCCTCACGGCAGAGCAGGCGGGAGGGACGGGCTGCGGGCGCACGTGGACGCGCAGCGCGCCTACTACGCCTGGGCGCACGGGGACCACCCGATCCCGCTGCTGGAGCGCGCCTTCGACTGGCTGGAGGCGCACTGGCCGGACGACCCCGGGCCCGACGTCCTGACCTGGGGCGACGCCCGCATCGGGAACGTGATGTACCGGGACTTCCGGCCGGTCGCCGTGCTGGACTGGGAGATGGCGGCGGTGGGACCCCGGGAGCTGGACCTGGCCTGGATGATCTTCCTGCACCGGTTCTTCCAGGACCTCACGGAGGCCATGGGCCTTCCTGGGCTGCCGGACTTCATGCGCCGGGACGACGTCTGCCGGACGTACCGGGACCTCACGGGTCATCCGCCCGCGAACATGGACTTCCACCTGACGTACGCGGCGCTCAGACACGGGGTGATCATGGCGAGGGTGTGGCGGCGGCGGATCCACTTCGGCGAACAGGCCATGCCGGACGACCCCGACGACCTCGTGCTGCACCGCACGACCCTGGAACGCATGATCGCGGACTGAGCCGGGTCACCGCCCGGGGCGCCTCCTCACCCTCACCGTCGCTACCCGATCCGGCGGTTCAGCCCGCGGAGCCGGCGTCGTGGACGATCAGGGCGATCTGCACCCGGTTGTTCAGCCCCAGCTTGGTGAGGATGCGCGAGACGTGCGCCTTCACCGTGGCGACGCTCATGTAGAGGTCGGCGCCGATCTCGGCGTTGGACCGGCCCTGGCCGACCGCCACCGCCACCTCCCGCTCGCGCTCGCTCAGCCGGTCGAGCAGCGCGCGGGCACGACCGGCGCGGCTCTCGGCCCCGCCGCCCGACACGTGGCTGATGAGCTGCCGGGTGACGACCGGCGACAGGATGGGCTCGCCGGCGGCCACCTTCCTGATGGCACCGACCAGCTCGGCGGGCGCGATGTCCTTCAACAGGAACCCGGCCGCGCCGGCCCGCAGCGCCCGGAGCACCTGCGCGTCGGCGTGGAACGTGGTCAGCACCACCACCTCGGGCGGCTCCTTGGCCGCGCGCAGCGCCTCGGTGGCGGTGAGCCCGTCGACGTCCGGCATGCGGATGTCCATGAGCACGACGTCGGGACGGTGTCCGGCGACCATCCGCGGCACCTGGGACCCGTCACCCGCCTCCCCCACGATCTCGATGTCGTCGGCGCCGCCGAGGATCATCGCCAGACCGGCCCGGACGAGCGGGTCGTCGTCCACGATGAGCACCTTGATCGTCATGCCGTCCACCGTAACCGTCGTCCGCCGCCAATCATCCGCCCTCCCCGTCCGGCCGTTCCCGACTCGCGCGGCCGGATCACGGGGTCCACGGCAACCAGGCGCGCAGGCGGAAGTCACCGCCCGCCGCCGGGCCAAACTCCAGCCGGCCGCCCGCGAGCTCGACCCGTTCGGTGAGCCCGATGAGCCCGGCCCCCGCGCCCGGGATGCGCGGGCTCTGCCTGGCCCACACCGCGTTGCGCGCCTCGACCGTCACCCCGTCGCCCGGACGTCCCGCGACGGTCACGGACACCGGCGCGCCGCCCGCGTGCTTGCGCGCGTTGGTGAGGGCCTCCTGGACGACCCGGTAGACGGTGCGGCCGAGACCGTCGGACACCACCGCCTCGCCCGCCGGCCCGGCGGCGCCGTCGCCGGGACCGCCGCCGGGCTCGCCCCGCACCCCCGCCCCCTCCAACCCGTCCATCGTGAAGGACACCTTCATGCCCGCCTGCCGGCACTCCTCGACGAGCGAGCGCAGGTCGGCCAGCGTGGGCTGGGGCGGGGCGGGGACCGGGCCGTTCTCGTCGCCGGAGGACGACGGATGGCGCAGCACCCCGATCACCTCGCGCAGATCCTGGAGCGCCTGGTGGGCGCTGTGCCGGATGGCGCCCGCCGCCCTGGAGATCTCCTCGGGCGGCGCGCCGGGCCGGAACTCCAGCGCCCCCGCGTGCAGGCTCAGCATGGAGATGCGATGGGCCAGCACGTCGTGCATCTCCCGGGCGATCCGCTCGCGTTCGAGCCGCTTGGCCTCCTCGGCCGCGATGACCGCGCGCTGCCGTAACGACCAGACGAGCTGCCGCCGGGCCCGGATGACCACGCCCCACGCGAACACGGTCAGCAGGATCGCCACGCTGAGCGTCAGCGTGCCGGCCCGTCCCAGGTCGGGGTCGGGGTGCAGCATCACGTACGGGCCCATCGTCAGCATGGCGAACGCGGCCACCGGTCCGGCCACCTTGAACGGCCGATGCACCGCCACCGTGAACATGCCCACCACCGCCGCCCCGCCCACCATCAGCAGGAACGTCGACACCACCGTGGTCACCATCGCGAACCACACCGGCCACCGGCGGCGAAGCCACACGGCCACGCACGACAGCACCCCGGCGACCTGCTCGACCAGCATGAGCGGTCGCGGCAGGCCCTCCAGCTCGGGCGCGGTCAGGAGCGTGATGCCGCACGCGGCCAGGAACATCGTGATGTCGACGATCCAGTCGCGGGTGGAGCGCCGCACCGGCCGCACGGCGGAGCCGTCGCCCAGCAGGACGGCCGGCAGGGCCCAGCGGTACTCGTCGTGGTCGCTCACAAATCCCGAGGTTAGGGGTTCGCCGGGCGGGCGGACAGCGACCAAAGTCGATACACCGAGCGACCTCCGGCGGACGCGCCGGAGTCACCGCCGCTGCCATGGTCGGGACCATGGAACGTCACGACGAGCACCCGGGCTCCCGGTCCGGCCGAGGCCCGGTCCTCCGGCCCGGCGAGGGCCCGGTCCCCCGGCCCGGCGAGGGCCCGGCTTCCCGGCGCGGAGCAGCCCCGGCTTCCCGGCGCGGAGCAGCCCCGGCTTCCCGGCCTGCCCCCGCCCTCCGGCGCGCGACGCGCACCCCCGACGCGGGCGGCGGCGCGGGCGACGGTGGAGGCGGTGTGGCGTTGCGGCCGCCGCGGCATCAGGCCGATCCGCGCGCGGTCTCGTGGTGGACGGCGCAGGCGCTGATGCTGGCCGTCCCGGTGGCGGGCGCCGCCGTGGCGGCGTACTGGCTGTTCACCGGGCACCCGGCCTGGCTCGGGGTGCTGGTGGGAGGGTTCGCGGGCTGCTGCCTGGCGCTGGCGGTCGCCGGTCCGCGGGCGTCGTACCGGGTGGAGCGCTGGGAGGTCACGGACGACGCCGTGTACACGCGCAAGGGCTGGCTGACCCACACCTGGCGGGTGGCGCCGATGTCGCGCATCCAGACGGTCGACACCGCGCGGGGGCCGGTGCAGCGACTGTTCGGGCTGGCGGACGTGACGGTGACCACGGCCTCGGCCGCCGGGCCGATCACGATCGAAGGGCTGGACCACGAGCTGGCCGCCGAGCTGGCGGCCAGGCTGACCGCGATCACGCAGGCCACGCCCGGGGACGCGACATGAGCTGGCGCCGGCTGCCCCGGCGGAGCCTGGCGGTGTCCGCGGTGCTGTCCCTGGGCGCCGTGGTGCCGGTGGACGTGGTGGTGGTGCGCGTGCTGCACGGGCGCGACTGGACGTGGGGGGCGATCGCGGCCGTCGCGGCCGTGACCGCGGTGCTGGTCGTGGCGGGCGTCGTGGCGTACGACGTGACGCGGTTGCGCGCGACGCGCTGGCGGCTCACCCGCGAGCGCCTGGAGCTGCGCTCCGGCGTGGTGTCCCGGCAGCACCGGTCGGTGCCGCGCGACCGGGTGCGCAGCGTGGACCTGCGCGCCGATCCGGTACGGCGGGCCTTCGGGCTGACCGTCGTGAAGATCGGCACGGGCGGCCACGGGGACGAGGGCGCCGAGCTGACACTGGACCCGCTGCCGGTCTCCGAGGCCGAGGCCCTGCGCCGCGTCCTCCTGTCGGGCGCCCCGGCCGGCGCGTTCCTCGCGGAGGATCCCGTGCCCGCGGGCGCGCCGAGCCGAGAGGGCGAGCCGCTCCGGGGTGGGGAGACCTCCCGGGGAAGCGGTCCCTCCCGGGGTGGGGAGACCTCCCGGGGAAGCGGTCCGTCCAGGGAAGATGAGGCATCCGGGGAACGTGGGCGTTCCTGGGGAGACGGGCCGGCGGGGGCCGCGCGGGCGGTCGAGGTGGTGGTGCGGCTGCGGTGGCCGTGGGTCAGGTACGCGCCGCTGACCGTGTGGTCGTTCGCCGGTGCGGCGCTGGTGCTCGGCGTGCTCTACAAGCCGCTCGACGCGCTCGGGGTGGAGGTGTTCTCGGCCGGGACGGCGGCCCTCGTGTGGGGCTGGCTGACCGAGCGGCCCTGGGTGACGATCCCGGTGGTGCTCGCGGGCAACGTGGCGGCCGGCGTGACGGGGGCCGTCCTGATCTTCGTGGAGTCCTGGGGCGGCTACCGCCTGGAACGCGAGCCCGGCCGTCCCGGAGCACCCGGACGTCCGGCGGGGCCGTACGGGGGCGCGGTGGAACCAGCGGTTGAACCCTGTGGGCGGCTGGCGCCGCGGGACGGGCGGTGGCGGGTGCGGCGCGGGTTGCTGACCAGCCGCTCCCTCACTCTGGACGAGTCGCGGCTGCGCGGCGCGGAGATCCGCGAGCCGCTGCTGCTCAGGCTGGGCGGCGGCGCGCGCGTCAAGGCGGTGGCCACCGGGCTGGGCAAGGCGCGGGAGGGCGAGACCGAGGACGTGGCGGCGCTCACCCCGCCCCTTCCCCGGGCGGAGGCGGCGCGCATCGCGGCGCTGGTCGCGGGCGGGCGCCTGCCCGAACCCGTTCCGCACCCGGCGGCAGCGCGGCGCAGGCGCGTGCGGCGGGCGCTGATCGTCGCGGGCGCCCCCGCCGTGGCGCTCGCGGCGACGGCCACATGGATCCGGAACGGCGGTGCGGAGGCGTGGGTCCGTGGCGGTGGGCTCGGCGCGTGGGCCCGCGACGGCGCCGTGCGGGCGTGGATCGGGGACGGCACGCTGGAGGCGTGGGCGTGGGGGGCGGCGGCAGCGGTGCCGCTCCTGGTGCTGCCGCTCGCGCTCCTGGTGGCCGTGGCCGGGTACCGGGGTCTGGGGCACGGGCTGGGCGGGCGTCACCTGCTGGCCCGGTCCGGTGCGGTGGTCCGGCGTACCGTCGCGCTCGACCGTGGCGGCATCGTCGGCTGGACGATCACCCAGTCGTACCTCCAGCGCCGCGCCGGGCTGCTGACGGTCTCGGCCACGACGGCCGCCGGCGACGGTCACTACGACGTGGTGGACGTGGGCGGTGACACCGGCCTGGAGCTGGCGGCACGCGCCGTGCCCGGACTGCTCGACCCGTTCCTGGTCCGTGGCGGCCCTCGCACAGGATGATCCGGGGCCGCATGGGGGTCAGCGGCCGAGGCCGGCGTCGCGGGCGCGGACGATGGCCTCGGTCCGGTCGGCGACGTGGAGCTTGGCGAAGATGTTGGAGACGTTGTTGCGCACGGTCTTCGGCGACAGGAACAGCGCGGAGGCGATCTGCGGGTTGGACCGGCCGGCGGCGATCAGCGAGAGGATCTCCCGTTCGCGCGGCGTGAGCTGCGGGAACAGGGCCTCCTCGGTCGCGGGCGCCGGGGCGGAGAAGTACTCGGCCACGCGGCGGGCGACCGTCGGCCCGAAGATGGCCTCGCCGTGGGCGACCG
This sequence comes from Nonomuraea rhodomycinica, assembly GCF_013363995.1. GTDB lineage: Bacteria > Actinomycetota > Actinomycetes > Streptosporangiales > Streptosporangiaceae > Nonomuraea > Nonomuraea rhodomycinica. The sequence goes on from NZ_JABWGO010000001.1 coordinate 1,671,336, forward strand.
CCTGGATCGCGCGGACGATCTCCGCCTGGTTGGCGCCCTTGAGCAGGTAGCCGCGGGCTCCGGCGCGCATGGCGGCGAACAGCGTGGCGTCCTCCTCCGACATCGTCAGCATGAGCACGCCGATGTGCGGGCTGTCGGCGACCACCCGCCGCGTCGCCTCGATGCCGTCGAGGTCGGGCATGGTGACGTCCATCACGACGATGTCCGGTTGGAGGGCGGCGGCGCGTTCCACCGCCTCGCGTCCGGTCGCGGCCGTGCCGACGACCTCCACGCCGGGGATCGAGCCCAGCAGCACCGCCAGCCCGTCCCGGTAGACCGGGTGGTCGTCGGCCAGCAGCACGCGGATCGGCTCATCGGACACCTGTCGCCTCCACATCCGTCCTCTCCAGGGCCGCGGCCATGGTCGAGCCGGCGGACGTTCCCGGGCCGGCCGCCGTGGCGGAAACCGAAGGCGGACCCGGCGCCGGCGCCCGAGCCGGCGGCGGCTCCGAGACCTGCGCCAGCGGCAGCCTCGCGCGGACCAGCGTGCCGCCCTCCGCAGGGCAGCTCACCTCGCAGTCGCCGCCCAGCTCGGCCGTGCGCTCGCGCAACGACAGCATGCCGACCCCGGCGACGACGTCCGGGCCGATGCCGCGCCCGTCGTCGCGGACCAGCACCTCCAGCGTGCCCTCGCGCACGCCGAGCGTGACGTCGCAGCGCCGCGCGCCGGAGTGCCGCACCACGTTGGCCAGCGCCTCCGACACGATACGGTACGCCGCCACCTCCACCGCGGCCGGCAGCGCGGCGAGCCCGTCGCCGGAGACGGCCACGTGCGGCCCGCCGGAGCGCAGGCGGTCGGCCAGCTGCTCGACGGCGCGCAGCAGGCCGAGCTCGTCGAGCGCCGGCGGGCGCAGGTCGTGGACCAGCCGGCGGACGTCGGCCAGCACGGTGGTGACCTCGGCGGCCGTCTGCTCCAGGATGCGGTCCGACTCCGCGGGCGCGGACGCCGCGAGGTTGCGGGCCGCCTCGATGCGCAGCGCCACCGCGCCGAGGCTGGGTCCGAGCCCGTCGTGCAGGTCGCGCCGCAGCCGGCGGCGCTCCTCCTCGCGGGCGAGGACGAGCCGGGCCCGGATGCGCTGCAGGTCTGTGCTCAGCTCGCTGGCGCGCGCCGCCGCGGCGGCCTGCCGGACGAGGTCGCCGAGCAGCCGCTGGTCGCGTTCGGTGAGGTCGGCCCGGCACAGCACCAGGCGGCCCACCGCCTCGCCGCGGTAGGCGACGGGCAGCGACAGCGACGGCCCGCGCGGCGAGCCGTGCTCGACCACCGACCGCACGCCGCCGGGCCGTTCGATCTCCACCCGCACGTACGGCAGGCGGAACGCCTCGGCCACCGTCGTGGCCAGCGCGCGGAGCTGGTCGTCCGGGTCGGTGGCGAGTTCGAGGCGCTGGGCCAGCGTGGAGACCGTGGCGTACGGGTCGTCGCGCGCGCCGCGGGCCAGCCGCCGGGCCGCCCGCCACAGCCAGGTGCGCAGCGGCGCGTAGGCCACCGCCACGATCGCCATCGCGGTCAGCGCCGACTCGCGCTCCCCGAGCACGCTGCCCGCCACGGTGAACACGACGATGTCGATCACGACGGCCAGGGCCGCGAGCAGGCCGTACAGGAAGGTGGCCGGCAGCAGCCGGTCGATGTCGTAGAGGCGGTACTTGGTCACCGCGACCAGCACCGCGCAGGAGGTGAGGCCGAGCGCGACGCACAGCAGCACCGCGGGCACTCCCGGCGGCGTGACGAGCGGCAGCAGCAGCACGAACATGTCCACCAGCGCCGCCCACGTCAGCCAGCGGATCTGCGCCCGCCGCTCAGGGTCCGCGGCGCGGTAGCGGCGCACGACGACCGCGAACGGCACCACCAGGCTCACCGGCACCGCCGCCTGGGCCACCGCGATCAGCGGCTGCCACACCTCGTACGGCAGGCCGACGCTGAGCAGGTCGAGGTCGAGCCGGGCGATCCCGGCGGGCAGCTCGGAGGCCCAGTGCCGGCTCAGCACGTCCATCGGCACGAGCAGCCAGACCACCGCCTGGAACGCGGTCAGGCCGAGGCTGGCCAGCGACAGCCACCGCCATCCCCTCGCGGCAGGCAGGCGGCCGTCCGGGAACAGCAGGATCAGCAGCGGCAGCCAAACGAGCAGCAGCGCTCCGAACCGGGCGTACAGCCAGTACGCCAGAGCCGCCCCCGGCGTCCCCGGGGACCCGTAGACGGCGTGCAGGGACCAGGCGTCGGAGAAGCCGTTCAGCCCCCACAGGACCCCGGACAGCACCAGCACCCAGGCGACCGGGTGCCGGGGCAGCCGCCGCAGCAGCAGCGCGCCCGGCACGACCTGGGCCAGGCCGGCCACGGCGTACGGCCAGCTCACCTCGTCCAGGTCGGCGCCCGGCGGGACGGCGACGCCGGCGTTGACCACGTCGAGGACGACCGTGCCGGCCGTGAGCGCGACCACGAGGAGCGTCACCGCCACCGCCACGATCACGGGCGGGCGGGCGGCGCTCGCCGGCGCCCCGACCGGTCCGGTTTTCGTCATTCGAGCATTGTCGCCGGTTTTGTGTCCCGTTGTCCCGGGACACCGTGTCCCGGGACAGGCGTCTCAGGGCGGTGGGACCGGGGACGCCTCCGGCTGGCCGGTCAGCTTCCGGTCGGCTTGCCCTCCAGGCCCGCCAGGTACGCGCGGGCCACCTTGAGCGCCCCCGCGCGCGCCTCCTTCTTCGCCATGAGCCGGACCTTGGGCGAGTTGGTGGGCTCGTCGTCGCGGTGCTGCTGCCCCGCGTAGTCCACCGCGACGACCAGCGCGCCCTTGCGGATCATCACGGTCGTGCTGCCGGCGAACACCACGCCCCGCCGGTACGTGAGGTACTGGCTGTAGGCGGCGTCGCCCATGCCCTTGATGTCGGTCAGCTCGTCCCAGGCGACCTCCTTCGTGGAGAAGGACTCCATGGACTTGTTGCCGCCGCGCCGGCTCGCGTAGAACGTACTGGCCGCGCCGGGATCGGGCGCCCCCGCCCGGTTGACGAACCGGTGCGTGGTGATCAGCACGCTGCGGACCTTCGTGACGCCGCCGCCTGCGTCGATCTTGCGGTTGAGCCAGCGGCACTCGTTCTGGGTCTCCGCGCCCGTCGTGCTGCCCGTCGCCTTGGTCTCGGCGTCCGGCACCAGGGCGGTCGCCGCCTTCCCCGCCGCCACGCAGTCGGCGGGCATGGCCGCCAGGGGCGTCGGCGACGGCGAGGGCGTGGCGGTCGGGAGCGAGGGCGAGGGCGTGGAGATCTTGAGCGGCTGGGCCAGCACGTCGGGGTGCGCGGCCTTCCACGCGGCCACGCCCTTGGCGATCTGGCCGACGAGACCGGTGACCTCGCGGATGGCGTTGTCCTCGGTGATCGACTGGACGGTCTTGTTGGTGAGCACCGCGGCGTCCTTGCGCCGCTGGTCGGCCTGGTACTTGACCTCGATGGTCATGTCACCGACCCGGGCGTGGGCCTCGCCGTAGGAGTACCACAGCACGCTGCCCGAGCGCCGCCACACGTACTGGGCGAACGCGCCGTCGCCGACGCCCTGGAGGTCCGTGACCTTGGAGGTGTAGTCCTTGTCGCCCTTCTTCGCGGTGGGTTTGGCGGTCTCGGCGTACTTGGCGCCGCCGCGGTCGATCTCGAACGAGTTCTGCGCCATCGACCGGCCGGTCTTCGCGCCGTCGCCGCGGTGCTGGTCGACCCTGACCTCGATCTGGCGGCTGCGCCAGTACTCGCCGAACGAGATGCGAGGGTTCGCCCAGGTGCAGTCGAAGTTGATCGTGTAGTCGGTGGACCGGGAGTCGCCGGTGACCTTCGCCTCGGGCACGAGCCGGTCGATCGTCTCCTTGGGCAGCATGGCGCACACGTCCGGGCCGGGCACGGGGCCGTTCGCCGGCTTGGACGTCTTGGCCGCGGGCTCCTCACCGGCGGACGTCCTGCCGTACACGAGGTACGCGCCGCCGGCGCCGCCCGCCAGCAGGAGCGCCACGCCCGCGGCCACGACGGGCGTCACCCAGGGGCGGCGCGCCTTCGGGCGGGCGGGGGTGGGGGCTCCTCCGGTGGGGAGGTCCAGGCCGACGGACGAGGGCATGGTGACCGGCCCGCCGTCCGTGGTCGCCGGCCGACCGGGTCCGGGGCCATGAGCGTTCTGGGCGGGCGGGCCGTACGGGATGCCGGGAGGCGGTGCGCCGTACGGCTGAGGCGCGGGGCCCTGGGACGGTCCCGAAGGCGGGCCGCCGTACGGGGCGGGCATGCCCTCTGGCGAGGCGGAGGGACCGGCGTCCGGCCGGACGGGCGGCCCGGCGGGCGCTCCCGAGGGCGGCCCGGCCGGCGAGCCCGGAGACGGCGATGCGGGCGACGGAGACGCGGGAGACGGTGATGCGGGAGACGGTGACGCGGGAGGCCAGACCGGCGCCCCGAAACCGGGACCCGAAGGGGCCCCGGAGTGAGGACCGGGCTGGGCCCTGAAGTCAGGACCTGCGAAGTCAGGACCAGCGGAGTGAGGACCGGATGGCGGCCCGGCCGGAGCACCGTTCGGAGCCTCCGCTGGAGCACCGGCGGGAGGACCCGGCGGCGGGCCGGCGGGGGCAGGGACCGGGCGGCCCTCGTACGGCTCCGCCTGCGGCTCCCACGGAACGAACGCGCCAGGCACCGGCGACCCCTGCGACGGCGGGAACCCCGGCGGGCCGGCGTACGGCGGCTGCGGGCCCCCAGAAGGCGGCGGAGAGCCCTGCGGCCCCGGCTGGGACGGCGGGTGACCCTGCGGCCCGGCCTGCGGGGACGGCGGCTGGAACCCGGGCGGCGGCGCCGCGGGCCCGGCCGGTGGCTCGGACGGGCCGCCCGGCCCCGGGCGGGGGTTGTGCGGGGGCTCGTTCCGGCTACCGGCATTCACGAGGGACTCCTGAGGATTCGTCCTGACATGCGACTGAACATGCTAGTGAAAGCGGTGATGCGGCACTCGCCGATCCACCCAGAGCGCCCACGTCCTCCAGCGCCACGGCCCCGCCCCCAGGGTCCGGGCGGGCACCAGGGACCCGGCGACAGGTCATCCCCCGAGCGCCGCCGACACCGTCCGCGCGGCCGTGAGCACCGTCTCCTTGCCGCCTCCCGCGTCCTTGAGCGGCACGTCGCCGCGCTCCAGCGTCACCTGCCCGATGAGGTTGCTCAGGCGGAACAGCACCACATCGTGGCTGATGCCCTCCTTCAGGGTGGAGAGCTTGAAGGAGGTCTGCGCGTACGCGGCCTCGCCCACCTCCTTCACATCCTGCCCCTCGCCGGTGACCGTGCGGAACACCGTGCCCTTCGCGCCCACCCTTCCGGCGCGCTCGCTGGCGTACCTGCGCTCGGCCACCTGGGGGCCGCCGAGGTCGTCGGCCGGCCGCTCGGCCCAGACCTCGACGGTCAGCGTGCGCGGCGCTGGGGCCCCGTCGAGCTTCCACTGGCACATGCCCCACCGGGGCGCCGTCCGCAGCACCTTCCCGCCCAGCAGCTCGACGGCCAGGGCGTCGCCGACCAGCCCGCACGGGTCGGGCGCCGCGGCGAACCTCCCGGTCTCGGGCGTCCCCTTGAGCGCCGTGACCCCGTACCAGCCGGCCACGCCCACCAGGACGGCGGCCACGGCCGCCACCGGGGCGAGCCACCAGCGGCGACGGCGGCGGACAGGCTCGGCCAGCGCGCTCAGCCGCTCCCGCACGAGGCCCGCCGGCGGGCGCGTGACCGGGTCCTTGGCGAGCATCGCCATGATGAGCCCGCCGAGCTCGGGTCCGGCCCGTTCCGGGAACGGGGGGTCGTGCAGCAGCACCGCCGCCGCGACGGCGGCCGGCATCGACCGCTCGAACGGCGCCCTGCCCTCGGCGGCCACGTACAGGGCCGCGCCGAGCGACCACAGGTCGGACGCGGAGCCGGCGGCCTGCTGGTTCAGCCGTTCGGGCGCCATGTAGCCGAGCGAGCCGCCGCCCGAGGTGGGGCCCGCCCCGTTCTGGCCGTACAGAGGCACGGCGATGCCGAAGTCGGTGAGCATGGCCGAGCCGTCGGCGTCGATCAGGATGTTGGCCGGCTTGACGTCGTGGTGGAGCATGCCGTTCATGTGCGCGGTCTCCAGCGCCGACAGCACGCTCAGCCCGATGCGCGCCACCTCCTCGGGCGGCAGCGGTCCGCGCTCCTTGACCACCTTGTCCAGCGAGCGCCCGGTGACCAGGTCCATGATGATCCACGGCTGATCGCCGTCGAGCACCACGTCGTGGACCATGACGATCGCCGGGTCGCGCAGCCGCCCGGCGGAGCGGGCCTCGTGAATGGCGCGGTCGGCGAACGCGGCCCGCTGCGGCGGGGTCAGGCCCGGCGGCACGCGGACCTGCTTGACCGCCACCTGCCGGTCGAGCGTCTCGTCGATCGCCCGCCAGACCGTGCCCGCGCCGCCCTCGCCGAGCCGCTCGACCAGGCGGTAGCGGCCGGCCAGCCGATAGGCGTCAGCCCGCACGGCGCAACGCCTGCTCGGTGGCCCGCGCCGCGTCCAGCACGGTGCGCTTGATGTCGTCGTCGGTGGGCCGGTCGCCCAGCGTGGTGTACTCGACCCGCACCACGAGGTTGGCCAGCCGGAAGTAGACGTGGGCGCTGTGCATCCGGCCCGTCGGCCCCTTCATCTCGTAGCCGAACGCCTCCTCCCCGATCCCCGTCACGGCGTGGACGGGGGTGAGGGTGGCCTTGTTGGAGCCCGTCGCGCCGACCTCGGGCCAGGTCCAGTCGATCTGCCGGTACTTCCCCCATTTGATCTTCTGGTTCTCGAACAGGATGTGCGCCGAGGCCGGCGTCATCGACCACGGGTCGGCCGTGTCGGAGTCGTTCTGGAGCTGGAGGCCGATCCCCGTCTTGGGGATGGTCCAGCCGCAGGTGGGTCCCTCCTCGTTGGAGCTGCGCTCACCGGCCGGGGGCTTCTGGACCCGCAGGAGCCGGGCGACGTCCTCGCCCGGCAGCACCGCGCACACGTCCATCGGCACGGTGAACGCCTCGGGAAGCCCGTCGCCCCGCTGCCGCACCAGCAGGAACACGCCGGCGCCCACGACGGCGAGCGCGACGACGGCGGCCACGGCCCCCCACAGGAGGCCCTTGCGGGGGCGCCGCACCCGGCCGGGGGCGGTCATCTCGTGCGTGACGGTCAGGCGCGGCGACTGGCCGGCCGCCACCTGCCGGAGCGCGTCGCGGGCGGTGCGGGCGTCCGGCCTGGCGAACGGGTGGCGCGCGGTCAGCGCCGCGATCACCGGGCCGATGTGGCCGCCGACCTCGGGCGGCGGCGTGGTCAGCGTCGCGGTGATCCGCTCGCCGGCCGTGCCGCCGTACATCGGCCGGCCCTCGACCGCGTAGTACAGCGTGGCCCCGACCGACCACAGGTCGCTGGCCGGGCCGCCCGGGTCGCCGTCCAGCCGCTCCGGGGCGATGAACCCCGGCGAGCCGATCGTCAGGCCCTGCTCGGTGATCGCGGCCTGGCCCTCCTGGCGCGCGATGCCGAAGTCGGTCAGGACCACCCGGCCCGTGTCGGTGATGAACACGTTGCCCGGCTTCACGTCGCGGTGCTGCAACCCCTGCGCGTGGGCGGCGGCCAGCGCCTCCAGCAGGTCGGCGCCGACCCGGGCCGCGTGCTCCTGCGGCATCGGGCCGTGCCGCTTGACCACGTCGGCCAGGCTGCCGCCCCGCAGCAGCTCCATGACCAGCCACGGGCGGCCGTACTCGACGATGACGTCGTGCAGGGCCACGATGCCGGGGTGGCGCAGCCTGGCGGTGGCCTGCGCCTCGCGCACGGCCCGCGTGACCAGCTCGTTCCGCTCCGCGGCGGGCAGCCCTTCGGGCAGCGTCAGCTCCTTGACCGCCACCTCGCGATCGAGCATCTCGTCCCTGGCCAGCCACACCTTCCCCATGCCTCCGGCGCCGAGCTGGACGATCAGGGAGTAGCGGCCGGCGAGTCTTCCGCCAGACATACCCGGAAGACTAACTAATGATCATGATGAAGGGTTATTCGTCGGGCGGACGCACAACTGTCGGTGGCCGACTCTATGGTCTTGGATCGTGGACGCGGTACAAGGCACCCTCGACGAGCTCGGCACCCCGCTGAGTGACGTCACGTTCGTCGTCTTCGACCTGGAGACGACCGGCGGCTCGCCGGCCGAGCACCAGATCACCGAGATCGGCGCGGTCAAGGTGCGGGCCGGCGAGGTGCTGGGCGAGTTCTCCACGCTGGTCGATCCGGGCGGCCCGATCCCGCCGTTCATCTCGGTGCTCACCGGCATCACCGACGCCATGGTCGTGGCGGCGCCGCGCATCGAGGCGGTGCTGCCGAGCTTCCTCGAGTTCATCCAGGGCACCACGCTGGTCGCGCACAACGCGGGCTTCGACACCCGCTTCGTCAAGGCGGCCTGCGCCGCCCACGGCTACCCGCCGCCGGCCAACCCGGTCGTCGACACCGTCGACCTGGCCCGGCGGGTGCTGACCCGCGACGAGACGCCCAACAGCAAGCTGGCCACGCTGGCCCGGTTCTTCCGCAGCCCCGCCGACCCGTGCCACCGTGCCCTGCAGGACGCCAGGGCCACCGTGCACGTCCTGCACGGGCTGATCGAGCGGGCGGGATCGTTCCAGGTCCACACGCTGGAGGAGCTGAAGTCGTTCGTCCGCGCCCCCACGCCCGAGCAGCAGCGCAAGCGCCACCTCGCCGAGTCGGTGCCGCACTCCCCCGGCGTCTACCTGTTCGAGGACGAGCGCGGCGAGGTGCTCTACATCGGCAAGAGCACCAACCTGCGCAACCGCGTGCGCTCCTATTTCACCGCCAGCGAGACCCGGCCGCGCATCCGCGAGATGATCGGCATCGCCGAACGGGTCCGCCACATCGTCTGCGCCACGGCGTTAGAGGCAGAGGTGCGGGAGCTGCGCCTCATCGGCGGCGCCAAGCCCCGCTACAACCGCCGTTCCCGCTTCCCGGAGAAGGTCGTCTGGCTCAAGCTCACCCAGGAACCGTTCCCCCGGCTGTCGATCGTGCGCGAGATCAAGGACGACGGCGCCGCCTACCTCGGCCCGTTCGGCAACAACCGCTCCGCCGACGACGCCCGCCTCGCCCTGCAGGAGGCGGTGCCGCTGCGCCAGTGCACCCAGCCGATGACGCTGCGCACCCGCCGGGCGGCGTGCGTGCTGCTGGAGATGGGCCGCTGCGGCGCGCCCTGCGAGGGGCGGCAGAGCCAGGCCGAGTACGCCCTGCACGCCGAGGCGGCGCGCCGGGCCATGACGCTCGACGCCTCGCCCGTCCTGGCCGCCGTGACCGCCCGCATGGAGCGGCTGTCGGCCGAGCAGCGCTACGAGGAGGCGTCGATCGACCGTGACCGGCTGGCCGCGTTCGTCCGCACGGCCGCGCGCATGCAGCGCCTGTCCGCGATCACGCGCATCCCGCAGCTCATCGCCGCCAGCCCCGCCTTCGACGGCGGCTGGGACATCCACGTCATCCGGTACGGCCGGCTCGCGGCGGCCGGGGTCATGCCGCGCGGCGCCCACCCCGTGCCGTTCGTCGAGTCGCTGGCGGCCCGCGCCGAGACCGTCCTGCCGGGGGCGGGGCCGATCCACGCGGCCAGCGCCGAGGAGACGGAGTGCATCCTGCGCTGGCTGGAGTCGCCGGGGGTGCGGCTGGTGGAGGTCGACGGCGACTGGGCGCTGCCCATCCACGGGGCGGCCCGCCACAAGGCCCGCATCGAGCTCGCCTACCGGCCGCTCGCCGCCGATCGCTCCCGCTCCCGCGAGGGCCGGCCCTTGCGCTGACCCGATAGAGTTGGGGCCATGGTCACGGCTATCGTTCACATCAACGCCGAGGTCGACCGCATCCCGGAGGTCGCCCAGACGATCGCCGAGATCGACGGCGTCAGCGAGGTCTACTCCATCACCGGCGAGTACGACCTGCTGGCCATGGTGCGGGTGGCCGCCTACGAGGAGATCGCCGAGGTGGTCCCGGGCCGCATCAACAAGGTCTCGGGCGTGCTGCACACCGAGACCCACATCGCGTTCCGGGCCTACTCCAAGCACGACCTGGACGCCGCGTTCTCGATCGGCTTCACCGAGTCCGACTGAACCGCCGGCCTCCGCCTGCGCTGCCGGCCTCCCCCCGAACCGCCGATCGCTGCCTGAACCTGGGATCTCAGCCTGAACCGGCGATCCCGGTTGGACCGCCGGTCTCACTCGGCTGATCGGGCGGCCCGTCACTCGGTGAAGCCCGGCGCTCCGCCTCCCACTGACCGCCCATCACTCGCTGAAGGACCAGCGGTCCGCCTTCCCTTGACGGCTCAGCATTCGCTGAGGGGCCGACAGTCCGCCTCCCACTGACGACCCACCACTCGCTGAGGGCCCGACGGCCGGCCTCTGCTGTGTCTCTCGCTGGAGGTGCGCCCCGCCGGGCCGCCCTTCTGCGCGCTCCACCTGTGCCGCCGACGTCCGCGCGGCCCGCTGACGTGCAGTCTCACTGTGCGGCCCGTCGCTTGCGGCCTGTCGCGCACTACCCGCTTGGGTGCGTCCCCGTGCGCGGATGCGGCTCGCCACCGTGCGCCGCCTCCGCCCCCGCCCCCATCCGCGCTCTCCCCTGCCGCCCGCCGTTGCACCGCCCGCTGCCGACCGCCAGCGGCCGCGCCGCCCGCTGCTGCACCGCCTGTTGAGACGCGCCTTCTACGCTGCCCGCTTTCGTGCGGCGCTGTTCGGTCGTCGCCGCCCGCGCCCTTCCGCCTCGTACCGCGCCGCCCGCGTCCCCCGGCCTCGTGACGTCCGGCACGATCTTCCCCCCGCCGCCCATAGGACGAGGAGACAGCGCGGGCCCGGGCGGCTGGTGCCGTCCGGGCCCGGGCTGGGCCGCCGGTCCCACGAGACCGGCGGCGGGTGGATCAGTGGGTCAGCGAGCGGTCCTCGCCCGACCCGATCGCGGCGTGCTCGTCCTCGTGGCCATGGCCGTGGCCGTGACCCTCGTCCAGAGCGATCTTCTCGCCACCGTACGCGCGCGACATGCGGGCCCGGAGCTTGCCGAGCGGACCGCGCATGCCCTTCGGCGGGATGCCGGCGCCGTCCGCCTCGACGGGCAGCATCGGCACCGCCTCCTTGCCGCGCACGTGAGCCTCGATGTCGTCCGCCGGAGGCGTGTGGATCTCGATGAACTCACCGTGCGGCAGCCGCTTGATGACGCCCGACTCGACGCCGTGCGAGACGACGGCCGAGTCGGAGCGCTGCAGGCCGAGGCAGACGCGGTAGGTGATGATGTACGCCAGCGCAGGCAGCACGAACACCAGCACCCGGCCGGCGTAGGTGGTCCAGTTGAGCGAGATCTGGAAGTTCGCCGAGAGCTCGTCGTTGGCGCCGAGCAGCCACAGCACGCCGTAGAACACGATCGCCGACATGCCGATCGACGTGCGGTGCGGGTTGTTGCGCGGGCGGTCGGCGACGTGGTGCTCGCGGTGGTCGCCCGTGATCCAGCGTTCGAGGAACGGGTACAGCGCGAGACCGGTCATCACCAGACCCAGCGGCACGAGCGCCGGGATGATCACGCTCAGCGGCAGCGTGCCCGCGTGGGACGTGCCGAAGAGGTTGATCTCCCACGACGGCATGAGCCGCAGCGAGCCCTCCAGGAAGCCCATGTACCAGTCGGGCTGCGAACCCGCCGAGATGTCCGCCGGCGTGTACGGGCCGAACAGCCAGATCGGGTTGATCTGGGTGAACGTCGCCAGCCCGGCGACCACGGCGAACGTGAACAGCGTGTACGCGCCCGCCTTGGCCATGAAGGCCGGGTAGAACGGCGCGCCCACCACGTTCTTGTTGGTGCGGCCCTTGCCCGGCATCTGGGTGTGCTTCTGCACCCACATGAGCACCAGGTGGGCCGACACGAGCGCCAGGATGAGGCCCGGGATGAGCAGGATGTGCAGCGAGTAGAACCGGGAGATGATGTCCTCGCCCGGATACTCGCCGCCGAACAGGAAGAACGTGATGTACGTGCCGACCAGCGGCAGCGAGATCGCCACGCCCTCGGTGATCCGCAGACCGGCGCCGGAGAGCAGGTCGTCGGGCAGGGAGTAGCCGGTGAGGCCCTCGACCAGCGCCAGCGTCAGCAGCAGGACGCCGATCAGCCAGTTGAGCTCGCGGGGCTTGCGGTAGGCGCCGGTGAAGAACACCCGGAGCATGTGCACCATCATGCCGGCGACGAACAGCAGGGCCGCCCAGTGGTGCATCTGCCGCACGAGCAGGCCGCCGCGCACGTCGAAGCTGATCTCCAGCGACGACGCGTACGCCTCGGACATCATGACGCCCTTGAGCGGGGCGTACGAGCCGTTGTAGGCGATCTCCCCCATGCTGGGCTTGAACCAGAACGTCAGGAACGTACCGGTCAGCAGCAGCAGGATGAACGCGTAGAGGGCGATCTCACCGAGCAGGAACGACCAGTGGTCGGGAAAGATCTTCCTCAGGTTGCGCTTGAGGAAGTTGGCCCCGCCGATGCGCTCGTCGAGGAAGTTCGACGGGCCGGCGATGCCCTTGGGTACCGATGTCAGGTCGCTGCTCATGCGTGACCTCCCTTGGCCCTGGCCTCGGCCTCGGCGTCGCCGCGCTCCCAGTAGCTGGGACCGGGGGGCACCGCGAAGTCGCCCTTGGCGATGAGGTAGCCCTGGTCGTCGACCGTGATCGGCAGCTGCGGCAGCGGCCGCGCGGCCGGGCCGAAGATGACCTTCGCGCCGTCGGCGGCGTCGAACGTCGACTGGTGGCAGGGGCACAGGATGTGGTGGGTGGTCTGCTCGTACAGGGCCGCGGGGCAGCCCACGTGCGTGCAGATCTTGGAGTAGGCCACGATGCCGTCGTGCGTCCAGTTCAGGTTGGTGCCCGACTTGATCTCGTCCGGCCGGAACTTGATCAGGATCAGCGTGGCCTTGGCGAGGGCGTTGAGGTCGTGCTGGTAGCCCTCGGGAACGACGGACAGGATGCCGCCCGGCGAGTTGAAGTCCGCCGCGCGGATCGGCTGGCCGGTGCCCTCGACGACGAGGCGCAGCGGCTTGCCCTCCTTGGTCTTCTCGCCCCAGACGGTGTGGCGCAGCGTCTCGTTGAACTTCGCGCCCGGCATCTTCGAGTTGTCGAGGTCGCGCAGGAGGACCAGCGGGATCAGGCCGAGCGGGGCCGCCGCGAGCAGCAGGGTGCGGCGCAGCAGCGGGCGCTTGACGAACCCGCTCTCCTTCGCGCCCTGGAGGAAGGTCTCGGCGACCACCTCGCGGCTGTCCTCGTCGGAGACCATCGGGTGGCGCTCCTGGATGAGGGAGTACTTCGGCATGATCTGGCGGACCCAGACCACGATGCCGACGGCCAGCCCCAGCAACGCGAGCGTGAGGCTGCCTCCCAGCGCGAGGTTGGAGATCGCGGTCTTCTCCGGGCTGCCCACCTGGAACACCACGTAGGAGATGATGAACGCGATCGCCGCCAGGAAGGTGATCGTGAAGCACAGCGCCACGATCTTCTCGGCCTTGCGGGCCTTGGTCTCGTCCTGGTACGTGACGCCGGCGACCTCCGCGTCGCGTGCGGCGGGTCCCCCGTCGCCGAGCATCGAGGTGCCCGGGGCGGGGGTGCCGATGACGCGCTTGGGTACGCGCTCGTCCGGCTGCTCGATCTCGTGCTCGATGTCTGTCATGACTTCTGTCGCTTCTTCGCGGTGATCCAGATGGAGGCGAGTACGAGGGCGGTGATGCCCACGATCCAACCTACGAGACCCTCGGTCACGGGGCCAATCCGGCCCAGGCCGAAGCCTCCCGGGTCCTTCTGCTCGCGCACCTGGGTGATGTAGGCGATCATGCTGCGCTTCTCTTCGGGCGTGATCGTGGTGTCGTTGAACACCGGCATGGCCTGCGGGCCGGTGGCCATCGCCTCGTAGATCTGCGTGGGGGTGGCCTGGTTCAGGTTGGGCGCGTACTTGCCCTGCGTGAGCGCGCCGCCGGCGCCGGCCCAGTTGTGGCACTGGATGCAGTTGGCGCGGAAGAGCTCACCGCCCTTGCCGGCGTCGCCGAGCGCGGGGTCGACCTGCTCCTTGCCGGGCACCTGCGGACCGCCGCCGAGCGACTGCACGAAGGCGCCGATCTGACGGATCTTGTCCGGCGTGACCCAGCCCGCCATCGGCTTGCGCGGCGCCTGGGCGCCGGGGTTGGACGCCGGCATGCGGCCGGTGCTCATCTGGAAGTCGACGGCCGCCGCGCCCACGCCGATCAGCGTCGGACCGGTCGAGGTGCCCTGCGCGTTCATGCCGTGGCAGCTGGCGCAGTGGACCTCGAACAGGCTCTTGCCCGCGGCGACGTCGTCGAGCTTGCCCGAGGCAAGAGCCGCGTCCGCGGGCCGGCTGGCCTGCACGAACGCGGTGTATACCATCCCGACCAGCGCCAACGCCAAAATCAGGACGGCGTATCTCGCGAGGGGATGCCGCCGCCAAGCGGTGATCCTAGTCACAGAGATCCCGTTCCTTAACGAATGATGTAGATGGTCGCGAAAAGACCGATCCAGACGACGTCGACGAAGTGCCAGTAGTAGGACACGACGATGGCGCTGGTGGCCTGCTCATGCGTGAAGCGCTTCGCGGCGTACGTGCGTCCCAGCATGAACAGGAACGCGATCAGGCCACCGGTCACGTGCAGGCCGTGGAAGCCCGTCGTGAGGTAGAACACCGACGTGAATGCGTTGGCGGACAGGGTGGCGCCCTCGCTCGCCAGCTCGCCGTACTCGTACAGCTGCCCGGCGACGAAGACGGCGCCCATCAGGAAGCTGACGAAGTACCAGAAGCGGAGCTTGCCGACCTGTCCCTTCTCAGCGGCCCACACGCCGAGCTGGCACGTCACACTCGACAGCACCAGGATGATCGTGTTGACCGTCGCGAACGGGATGTTCAGGTGAGCGCCCTCGGCCGTCGCGCCCTTCGGCAGCAGCGCAGGCCCCCATTCGAGGCCGTGGCCCTCGCTCACCGACCGGATGGTGAAGTACATCGCGAACAGCGCCGCGAAGAACATGAGCTCAGAGGACAGCCACACGATGGTCCCGACGCTGACCAGGTTCGGTCTACGGGCCGGGTGTGCTGTCGTCGTCGAAGTTATTGCGGATGCTGTCGCCACGGGCAGCATTATTGCGGCTCCGGGTGTCGGTCCGGCGCACGACCCCCCGTTAGCGGGAGTCCGGAGACCATCAAGCTGGGATAATTCCTGCAAATCACGCGCCAGGGGCGGCGGCCTGGGATTGCACGCCGCCGCACCGGTACGATCCCAGGTGACCCTATACCGCTTCGACCGATAGTGAGCGCGACCGTGAGCACCGACGACACCATGAAGGTCCTCGTCTACAGCGACGACGCCACCACCCGCGAGGAGGTGCGGCAGGCGCTCGGCCGCCGTCCGGCCGCCGATGTGCCCTTCGTGGAGATCGTGGAGTGCGCCACCGAGCCCAAGGCGCACCAGTGGCTGGGCTCCGGGGAGATCGACGTGGCCGTGCTCGACGGCGAGACCCAGCCGGCCGGCGGCATGGGCGTGTGCCGTCAGGCCAAGGACGAGGTCTACGACTGCCCGCCGGTGTGCCTGATCATCGCCCGGCGCGACGACCGCTGGCTGGCCGAGTGGTCCAAGGCCGACGCCGTCGTCCCGCAGCCGCTGGAGCCCCTGGTTCTGGCCGACACCGTGGCCGACCTCATGCGCCGCCGCTCCTCCACCCGACTCAACGCTAAGTAGGTGCCCGCCGTGGATGCCCGGACCACCTGGCCCGCCCTGCTGTCGGCGCTCCTCGCCGGCGAGCACCTCACCGCCGACGAGACCGCGTGGGCGATGCGAGAGATCATGTCCGGCTCCGCGACGTCGGCGCAGATCGCCGGCTTCGCCGTCGCGCTGCGCGCCAAGGGCGAGACGGTGGCCGAGGTGGCGGGCCTGGCCCGCACCATGCTGGAGTTCGCCACGCCGCTGAGCGTGGAGGGCCCGGTGGTCGACGTGGTCGGCACCGGCGGCGACCGCGCCCACACGGTCAACGTCTCCACGATGGCGGCAATCGTGGCCGCCGCGGCGGGCGCCCGGGTCGTCAAGCACGGCAACCGCGCGGCCTCGTCCTCGTGCGGCGCGGCCGACGTCCTGGAGCACCTCGGCATCCGCCTCGACCTCACCCCCGAGCAGACCGCCCGGGTCGCCCGGGAGGCGGGCATCGCCTTCTGCTTCGCGCCCGTCTACCACCCGGCGCTGCGCTTCGCCGGGCCGCCGCGCAAGGAGATCGGCGTCCCGACGGTCTTCAACTTCCTCGGCCCGCTCACCAACCCGGCCCGGCCCGCCGCCCAGGCGATCGGCGTCTACGACGCCGGCATGCTGCCGGTGCTCGCGGGCGTCTTCGCCGAGCGCGGGGTGTCGGCGCTGGTGTTCCGCGGCGACGACGGCCTCGACGAGCTGACGATCTCCACCACCTCGACGGTGTGGACGGTCCGCGACGGCGCGGCCACGCAGACCGTGTTCGACCCGGCCGTGCTGGGCATCCCGCGCGCCGACGCGGGCGCGCTGCGGGGCGGCGACGTGGCCTTCAACGCCCAGGCGGTGCGCGACCTGGTCGGCGGGGCGACGGGGCCGGTGCGCGACGCGGTGCTGCTCAACGCCGCCGCCGCGCTGGTCGCGCTCGACGGTCCGGGCGACGACCTCGACTCCGCCATGATCGACGCCTACGCGCGCGCGACGCAGGCGGTCGACTCCGGCCGGGCCGCCGCGACCCTCGACCGCTGGATCGAGGTCAGCTGCGCCGCCTGACCCCCGGCTCAGGGCTCGTGCCCTCGACTGCCTGTGAGGCGCCTGGACGGCCCTCAGCCGCCCGCACGCCCGTTCCCGTACAACGGAGTACCGGGAGCGTCACAGAGCGCCAGGAGGCCCTCTGGCGGCCACGACGCGGCGCCACTGGTCAGGGGCGGGTCAGAAGGTCGTCGTGGGCCCGTCCTTGAGCGAGCTCCACTTCAGCCATTCCTTCCAGTTCTCCTGCCAGTGCCCCCAGCCGTTGGTGGGCTCCAGCACCCGCGGCGACCCCGTGATGATGATCGGGTCGCCGATCAGGGTGTTGTCGAGGAACCACTTGGCGTTCTCGGGGCTGACGTTCACGCACCCGTGGCTGACGTTGGAGTTGCCCTGCGCCCCCACCGACCAGGGCGCGCTGTGGACGTACTCGCCGCTGTTGGAGATGCGGACGGTGTTGTAGACCGTGAGCTGGTAGTAGCCGGGCTCGCCGGGGCCGATGCCGGGAGAGGTCATGACCGTGACGGCCTCCCGCGACATGGCCAGGTGGACGCCGGAGGTCGTGTAGAACTTCCAGGCGCCGCCCTGTCCCGCGCTCATCGGCATGGTGCGGATGACCTTGCCGTCGCGCTTGACGGTCAGGACGTGGTTCTGCGTGCTGCCACGGGTGATCTGCTCGCGGCCGATGCGGAAGTCGAGTCGCACGTCGCGCTTGCCGTACAGGCCCTCACCGCCGCGCACGCCGGCCAGGCGGGCCTCCACGCGCACCTTGGTGCGGGCGGGCCAGTACTCGGTGGGCCGGAAGTCGACGTGCCGGTCGTCGAACCAGTGCCAGGCGCCCTGGACGGGCTTGGAGGTCTGCACGGTGAGGTTGCGCTCGACGGCGATCCGGTCGGTGACCGGCTTGTCGAAGGTGATCATGATGGGCATGCCGACACCGACGGTGAGCCCGGTGTCGTTGCTGTTGGGCGTGATGTAGGCGATGTCGAAGGTGTCCTTCGCCTTGACCGTGGTGAAGGTGCTGGTGCTCTCCTTGCGCTTGCCGTCGGCGTTGACCGCGACGGTCCGCACCGTGTAGGTGGTGCCGGGCCGGGCGGTCTGGTTGCTGCGCCAGCGGGTGCCGTCGTCGCTGATGACGCCGGCCAGGCGGCCGTGGTCGCTGGTGACGTGGACGCTCTTGAGCGTCCCGGAGTCCGCGGCGACGACCACGGTCTCGTCGGTCGGCACGTCGCCGGCGCGGTCACGGGGGGTCACGGCCACGGAGACGTCCGGGGCCGCCGCGGGTTTGACGGTCTGCTTGGTCGCGGTGGTGGCGGTGCAGGCCGTCAGCAGCGACACAGCGATCAGAGCGGCCGATCCATGCGCGAGGTGCCCCACGAGTACTCCCCCGTCCTGTTCGGTCCCTTCGCCTCTTGTCTTACCCTGCGTGATGGATTGGCCACTTCCGCGACGTGGTAAAGATCATCAAAAAGCGGGCGTCCTCCCCCAAGGAGGACGCCCGCTTCGAGACTGGGACCAGACGGCTCGGGTCAGTGCGAGAAGTTGCCCCGGTAGTACTGGAACACGAAGCCGATCATGGCCATGATCACCAGGAAGACCCCGATGATGAACATCCACAGGCCGATGACGAACCCGGCGAAGGCGAAGGCCGCGGCCAGGCAGAGGAACAGCGGCCACCAGCTGCTCGGGCTGAAGAAGCCGATCTCACCGGCGCCGTCGCTGATGTCGGCCTGCTTGTTGTCCTCCGGCTGGGCGCCGATGCGCCGCGCGGTGAACATCAGGTAGTAGCCGATCATGAAGGCGAAGCCGACCGAGATCGCCATGGCGGTGGTGCCGACCGGCTCTCCCCGGCCCGACTCGGCCTTCGTCCAGAACCAGTAGGCGACGTCGACGCCGGCGAAGAACAGGCCGCACAGCAGGAACAGCCAACCCTGGACCTTCATCAGGCCTCGACCTCCTGGGCGGACTTGGCGGACGTGTGAGGATAGTGCAGGTCGAACGCCGGACGCTCCGACCGGATGCGCGGCAGCGAGGTGAAGTTGTGCCGCGGCGGCGGGCAGGAGGTCGCCCATTCGAGCGAGCCGCCGAAGCCCCACGGGTCGTCGACCGTGACCTTGGGCGCCGAGCGCCAGGTCTTCCACACGTTGTAGAAGAACGGCAGCGTGGACGCGCCGAGGATGAAGGCGCCCACCGACGAGATCATGTTGAGGTCGGTGAAGCCGTCGGCCGCGCTGTAGTCGGCGTAGCGGCGGGGGAACCCGGCCACGCCCAGCCAGTGCTGGATGAGGAACGTGGTGTGGAAGCCGATGAACAGCAGCCAGAAGTGCAGCTTGCCGAGGCGGTCGTTGAGCATCTTGCCGGTGAACTTCGGCCACCAGAAGTAGAAGCCCGCGAACATCGCGAAGACGACCGTGCCGAACACCACGTAGTGGAAGTGGGCCACCACGAAGTAGGTGTCGCTGATGTGGAAGTCCAGCGGCGGCGAGGCCAGGATGACGCCGGTCAGACCGCCGAGCAGGAAGGTGATGAGGAAGCCGACCGAGAACAGCATCGGCGACTCGAAGCTCAGATGGCCCCGCCACATCGTGCCGATCCAGTTGAAGAACTTCACGCCCGTCGGCACCGCGATGAGGAACGTCATGAACGAGAAGAACGGCAGCAGGACCTGGCCGGTCGGGAACATGTGGTGCGCCCACACCGTGATGGACAGACCCGCGATCGCGATGGTCGCGCCCACCAGGCCGATGTAGCCGAAGATCGGCTTACGGCTGAAGACCGGCAGGATCTCGGTCACGATGCCGAAGAACGGCAGCGCGATGATGTACACCTCGGGGTGGCCGAAGAACCAGAACAGGTGCTGCCACAGGATCGGCCCGGAGTTGGCCGCGTCGAAGATATGCGTGCCGAGCTTGCGGTCGGCCTCCAGGGCGAGCAGCGCGGCGGCCAGCACCGGGAACGCCATGAGCACCAGCATGCTGGTGAGGAGGACGTTCCAGGTGAAGATCGGCATGCGGAACATCGTCATGCCGGGTGCGCGCATGCAGATGATCGTGGTGATGAAGTTGACCGCGCCGAGGATGGTGCCCAGACCGGACAGCGCCAGACCCATGATCCACAGGTCGCCGCCCATGCCGGGCGAGTAGACCGCGCTGGACAGCGGGGCGTAGCCGAACCAGCCGAAGGAGGCGGCGCCGTTCGGGGTGAAGAAGCCCGACACCGCGATGGTGCTGCCGAACAGGTAGAGCCAGTAGCTCACCATGTTGAGGCGCGGGAACGCGACGTCCGGGGCGCCGATCTGCAGCGGCATCAGCTCGTTGGCGAAGCCCGCGAACAGCGGCGTCGCGAACATCAGCAGCATGATCGTGCCGTGCATGGTGAACAGCTGGTTGAACTGCTCGTTGGTGGTGATCTGCAGGCCCGGCTGTGCCAGCTCCGCCCGCATCACCAGCGCCATGACGCCGCCGATCAGGAAGAAGATGAACGACGTGATCAGGTACAGATGACCGATGATCTTGTGGTCGGTGGAGGACAGCCACTTGGCGATGATCCGGCCCTTGGGTGTGGGCCTGGCCGTCGTCCGGAGGGGCTCTTGGATGGCGGTCACTGGGCGCTCCCAGTCTGGGTCGCGATGTACTGGTCGTACTCAGCCTGCGGAACGAGCTTGACGTTGAACAGCATGCGGCTGTGGTCGACGCCGCAGAGCTCGGCGCAGCGGCCGGCGTAGACGCCGGGCTTGTTCAGCGTGGTGATCTCGAACTTCCGGCCCTTGTCGTTCTCGAGCAGGCCGGGGATCACGTCGCGCTTGAACAGGAAGGCCGGCACCCAGAACGAGTGGATGACGTCCGGGGAGCTCAGGTCGAACTCCACGCGCTTGTTCACCGGCAGGACGAGCTGGGGGCCCTGGTGGTAGTCGCTCACCGGCGTGCCGGTGACGGGCTTGAGCGTCTTGCCGCCGACGACCGTGGTGAAGCGCCAGCTCCACTGGAACGCCTCGACCTTGACCTGCACGTCCGGCTTGCCCGACACGGCGTCCACCTCGCGGGTGTCACGCGCCGTGAAGAAGAAGAACACCGACACCATGACGAGCGGGACCAGCGTGTAGAAGATCTCGATCGGCAGGTTGTAGCGCACCTGCGGAGGCAGCTCCGCCTTGGCCCGCCGCCGGGTGTGGAAGATGCACGCCCAGACGATCAGGACGATGACGACGACACCCGTGGCGAGCGCGGCGATCCAGGCACCGTTCCACAGATTGGTGATGGTGTCACCCTGGGTCGTGATGCTCGTCGGAAGGAGGCCACGAGACCAGTCGGCCTTGGGCACGTCATTAGCACACGCCGTCACGGTGGCCAGCAGCAACGCCAAAGCGGCGGCGCGCGGCACCCCGCGCCGGGCCAACGAACGCCGTGTCGAACGGCGAGTCGGACTCACGGATCGCCTACCCCACAGATGAAGCCCAAGAGTCACTCTTGGGCGCTCGTATTTCCAAATGCACAGCTGATTGCAGACACATTAGCGTGCAGGGGCCCCGCCCTCCCGCGCGGCCCCTCGAATGGCGCGCCCTGACGGGGCCCGCCTCTCCCGGCCGGGATACGGCCGGACGGCCGGCAGCCGGCCGCGAGCGGGTCCGCGCGGGTGGGACGATGGTCTCGTGGCGTACTTCGACGCGGCCTCGACCGAGCCCCTCCACCCCCGGGCGCGCGAGGCGCTCCTGGAGGCGGTCGACGTCGGCTGGGCCGACCCCGCGAGGCCGTACACCCAGTCCCGCCGGGCGCACCTGCTGCTGGAGCAGGCGCGCTCGGAGGTGGCCGAGGTGCTGGGCGCGCGCCCCGACGAGGTGTCGTTCACCTCCTCGGGCACGCAGGCCGTGCATCTCGGCGCCCTCGGCACCCTACACGGCAGGCGCAGGGCCGGACGCCATCTGGTGACCGGCGCGGTGGAGCACTCCAGCGTGCTCCATGCTGCCCAGCTGCACGAACGCGACGGCGGCACGGTCGAGACGGTCGGCGTGAGCCTGACCGGACGGGTCGATCCGGCCGCGTTCGAGGCCGCCGTGGCCCGCGAGGGCACCGCGCTGGCGTGCCTGCAGAGCGCCAACCACGAGGTGGGCACGCTGCAGCCGGTGGCCGAAGTGGCCGAGGCGTGCCGGCGGCACGGGGTGCCGCTGCTGGTCGACGCGGCGCAGACGGCCGGCCGGCTGCCGGTGCCGGCGGGCTGGTCGGTTCTGACGGCCAGCGCCCACAAGTGGGGCGGCCCGGCCGGGGTGGGCGTGCTGGCCGTGCGCAAGGGCACGCGGTTCCGCTCGTTCCTGCCCGAGGACGAGCGCGAGCGCCGCCGCGTGCCGGGCTTCGAGAACGTCCCGGCGATCGTGGCCGCCGCCGCGGCGCTGCGCGCCATGGCGGAGGAGGCGCCCGAGGAGCAGCGGCGGCTGTCGGAGCTGGTCGGGCGGATCAGGGAGACGATCCCGAAG
Organism: Nonomuraea rhodomycinica; assembly: GCF_013363995.1. Taxonomy (GTDB): domain Bacteria; phylum Actinomycetota; class Actinomycetes; order Streptosporangiales; family Streptosporangiaceae; genus Nonomuraea; species Nonomuraea rhodomycinica. The sequence goes on from NZ_JABWGO010000001.1 coordinate 1,693,590, forward strand.
GTCGTCCCGGACGTCGAGGTGATCGGCGAGCCGGTCGAGCGGGCCCCGCACATCGTGACGTTCTCCTGTCTGTACGTGGACGGCGAGGTGCTGCTCGGCGAACTCGACAAGGCGGGATTCGCGGTCTCGTCCGGGAGTTCCTGCACCGCTAGTACGCTTCGTCCATCGCATGTCCTGGAAGCGATGGGCGTGCTCACCCATGGGAACGTGCGGGTCTCCCTGCCCAGGGGCGCCACCGCGGACGAGGTCGATCGGTTCCTCGCCGTGCTGCCCGAGCTGGTGCGCCGGATCCGCCACGACGCAGGAGTCGCATGACCGAGGTCACCGCACCGGCACTGACGATCGACGCGCTCGGGAAGAAGTGCCCGATCCCGATCATCATGCTGGCCGAGCAGATCAATCACGTGCCGCTCAACTCGGTGGTGGCCGTCCTGGCCGACGACCCGGCGGCCTACACCGACGTGCCGGCCTGGTGCCGGCTCAAGTCCCACCGCCACGTCGGCTCGTACGAGCTGCCGGGCGGCGGCTGGGCGATCCACGTGCGGCGCAACTACTGACCTCTCCCCCTGTTTCGTCTGATTCGTCCGGGGATGTGGCATGTGACGCGACCTGGGTAGGGCCAGAGCGGACCGACCGCTGACGAGCACCCCAGGGGGAGAGAGATGACCGCAGGACACCCGCACGAGACCGCGCGCGACGTGATGAACCCGGGCGCCGAATGCCTCCCGGCCCACGAGACGCTCGACCGGGCGGCGCAGCTCATGCGCAACGACAACGTTGGGGCGCTGCCCGTCTGCGATCCGGACGGGCGCGTCGTCGGGATCATCACCGACCGCGACATCGTCGTGAAGTGCATCGCGGAGGGGCGCGACCCCTCCCAGGTACGGGCCGCCGACCTCACGGCGGGGCTGGTGTCGGTGACGCCGGACGCCCCGCTGGCCGAGGCGCTGTCGCGCATGGAGGAGCACCAGATCAAGCGGCTGCCGGTGGTCGAGGGCGACCACGTGGTGGGCATGATCAGCGAGGCCGACCTGGCCAGGCACCTGCCGGACGCGCAGCTCGCCGAGTTCGTCCACCGCGTCTACGCGCGCGGCTGACCCGGGCGGCACCCGGACGACCCGCGGGCGGCGCCGAGGCGCGGCTCGCGGGTCGTCCGCGTTCCAGGGGCCCCTCACAGTTCCAGGGCCTCTTGCTGGAGGGTGCCGGGGCGCCCGTGAGGGGCGCCGCAGGGCGCTCGGGGCTACGGGTGGTGGCAGCGCACGTGGGCGGCCACCTCGGCCGCGGCGTCGGCTCCGTAGGCGGCGGCGAAGCGCTCCAGGAAGACCTTCTGGCCGAGCTCGTACTCCTGGCCGCCGACGTTCTCCAGCACGTGGGTGGCCGTCAGGTTGCCGATCTGGCCGCAGCGCTCCAGCGACAGGCCCCAGGCCAGGCCGGCGAGGAAGCCGGCGCGGAAGGCGTCGCCGACGCCCGTCGGGTCGGCCTTGCCGAGCTCGGGGGCCGGGGCCACGTGGATGGACGGCTCGCCCGCGCGGTCGATGACCGCGCCCTTGGGGCCGAGCGTGGTGACGCGGACGCCGACGCGGGACAGGATCTCGGCGTCGGACCAGCCGGTCTTCTGCTCGATGAGCCCCTTCTCGTAGTCGTTGGAGAACAGGTAGGCGGCGCCGTCGACGAGGTCGCGGATCTGGTCGTCGCCCATGCGGGCGAGCTGCTGCGAGGGGTCGGCGGCGAACGGGATGCCGCGCTGGCGGCACTCGTCGGTGTGGCGCAGCATCGCGTCGGGGTCGTTGGGGCTGACCAGCACGAGGTCGAGGCCGCCGACGCGGGAGGCGACCGGCTGCAGCTCGATGAGGCGCGCCTCGGCCATCGCCCCGGTGTAGAAGGAGGCGATCTGGTTGTGGTGCTCGTCGGTGGTGCACAGGAAGCGCGCCGTGTGGCGGGTCTCGGAGACGTGCACCGAGCCGCAGTCGACGCCGTGGCGCTCCAGCCAGGAGTGGTAGTCGGCGAAGTCGTTGCCGACGGCGCCCACGAGGATCGGGTTGAGGCCCAGGCAGCCCATGCCGAAGGCGATGTTCGCCGCGCACCCGCCGCGACGGATCTGCAGGTCGTCGACCAGGAACGAGAGTGACACCCGGTCGAGCTGCTCGGCGATGAGCTGGTCGCCGAAGCTGCCGGGGAACGTCATCAGTTGGTCGGTCGCGATGGAGCCGGTGACGGCGATGCGCACGGGATTCTTCTTCCTCGTTGTCTGCAAGCCAATTGAGCCCAACGAGAATACGCGAAGGTCCCGCACGCACAAAGGCGAGCGGGACCGTGTCGGTGACGACCCGTCAGGCGACTAGTTGAAGGAGTCGCCGCACGCGCACGAACCCGTGGCGTTGGGGTTGTCGATGGTGAAGCCCTGCTTCTCGATGGTGTCGACGAAGTCGATGGAGGCGCCCATCAGGTACGGGGCGCTCATCCTGTCGGTGACGACACTCACGCCGCCGAAGTCGGTGACGACGTCGCCGTCCATCTGGCGGTCGTCGAAGAAGAGCTGGTAGCGCAGGCCGGAGCAGCCGCCCGGCTGCACGGCCACGCGCAGCTGCAGACCTTCCTCGCCCTGCTGCTCGAGCAGGCTCTTGACCTTGGCGGCGGCCGCGTCGGTCAGGATCAGGCCCTGCGCTGTGGTCTCGCTGCTCTCAACCGTCATCTGCTGACTCCCTAACCCGGCTGTCTCTTTCTGACGTCCTACTAAGACGCTACCAACACCAGGGGTATGCCCGGCATTCCCCTGCCCCTCCCCTGTTCTGCTCGGTCTCCGCCCACCCGGGACGCGACCATGGCGAGCCGTGTGCCATCATCGGTATCGTCAAACCGACGATAAGGGGGGATGGCGATGGCCACCCAGACCGGTCTGCCGCTCTTCGTCCTCGGCCAGGGCGCCGATCCGCACTCCGAGCGGGGGGTGGACTGCCCGGGCGAGCTGCCGCCGGCCTCCGACCCCGGCCTGGTGGAGCGGGCGCGCAAGGCGAAGGAGGCGCTGGGCGAGCGGCTGTTCGTGCTGGGCCACCACTACCAGCGCGACGAGGTCATCCAGTTCGCCGACGTGACCGGCGACTCCTTCAAGCTGGCCCGGCTGGCGGCGGCCCGGCCGGAGGCGGAGTACATCGTCTTCTGCGGCGTGCACTTCATGGCGGAGTCGGCCGACATCCTCACCTCCGACGCCCAGAAGGTGATCCTGCCCGACCTGGCGGCCGGGTGCTCGATGGCCGACATGGCCACGTTCGACCAGGTGGAGGAGTGCTGGGAGGCGCTGGAGGACGCCGGCCTGGCCGATGACGTGATCCCCGTCACGTACATGAACTCCAGCGCCGACATCAAGGCGTTCTGCGGCCGCAACGGCGGCGCCGTGTGCACCTCCTCCAACGCGCGCCGCGCGCTGGACTGGGCGTTCGATCAGCGCGGCAAGGTGCTGTTCCTGCCCGACCAGCACCTCGGCCGCAACACGGCCGTGCTGGAGATGGGCATGTCGCTGGACGACTGCGTGGTGTGGAACCCGCACCGTCCCGGCGGGGGCCTCACCCGCGAGCAGCTCCAGCGGGCCAGGATGATCCTGTGGAAGGGCCACTGCTCGGTGCACGGCCGTTTCACGGCCGAGTCGGTCGACGACGTACGGCGGCGCGTGCCGGGCGTGAACGTGCTCGTCCACCCGGAGTGCCGGCACGAGGTGGTGCTCAAGGCCGACCACGTCGGCTCCACCGAGCACATCATCAAGACGCTGGAGCAGGCCCCGGCCGGGTCGAGCTGGGCCGTCGGCACCGAGCTCAACCTGGTCAAGCGGCTCGCCGGGATGTTCCCCGACAAGAACGTCTCATTCCTGGACCGTACGGTCTGCTACTGCTCGACCATGAACCGCATCGACCTGCCCCACCTGGTGTGGGCGCTGGAGTCGCTGTCGCTGGGCGAGGTGGTCAACCAGATCACGGTGGACGAGGACACGGCGCACTGGGCGCGCGTGGCCCTCGACCGCATGCTGGCCCTGCCCTAGTCCTCCGTCCGCCCTCCGTGGCGCGGGTCCGGCGCACCGGCGTCGGCGGCGTCGCGATCTGGATCGGGGTCGGCGGGGTCGGGGTCGGGGTCGGGGTCGGGGTCGGCGAAGGCGTAGACGACCCGCACGCCGACCGACAGCGTCTGGCGGCCGGGGCTGATCGACGAGCGCTCCTCGGCCGCCATCGCGGCGAACGGCATCGGCTGGGGGCCGCCGCGCGCGTCCTCGGTGACGGAGACGACCCGGCCGAGCGCCCGCCCGGCCAGCCTCGCGTACTGGGCGGCCTTGGCCGCGGCGTCGCGGAACGCCCGTTCGCGGGCCCGCGCGAGCGTCGCGGCCGGGTCGGACAGCTCGAAGGACACGCCGTCGAGCCGCGCCTCCTCCCCCACCCCGGCGACGGCGTCCACCACCCGGTCCGCGCGCGTCAGGTCGCGCACCACGGCCTCGACCCCCTGGGCGGCGCGGTAGCCGGACACCTTGGGGTACGCCTCGTACTCCGGACCGAGCGACAGCTCGCTCGTGCGCAGGTCATCGGCGGCGACCCCGGCCTCGCGCAGGGCGGCGTCCAGCCGCGCCGAGGCCGCTCTGACCTCGGCGAACGCCTGCGCGGCCGAGGCGCCGCGCGCCTCCACCCCCGCGCTCAGGCGCATGACGTCGGGCGCGGCCGACGCCGATCCCTCTCCGGCGACCGCGATCTGCTCGTGTTCGGTGGTCACGCGCACCCCTTCGTGGACGGGTCCGGGTCCTTCGTGTGGCGTCGGACGGATCTGGTACGGATGGGCCGTTCCGCTGCCCCATTGTGCTGGCCGTCACGCCCGCCGTCAGCCCTTGCCCGTCTCCCCCGGGCCGCGTACGGCCGCCACCAGGGGGGTCGGGTCGCGGAGCAGGGCGCGGCGGCGGACGCGGACCAGCTCCGCGCCCAGCGCCGCCGCCACCCGCCGGCCCGGCGCCCGCCGGAGGGTCGTGCTCACCACGGTGACCGGGACGGCGGGCATCGGCCGGCGGGCTCTCAGGAGACGCAGGACGGCGGCCATGTCGCGGCGCGCCAGCCATTCCGCCGCGATCGCCGCCGCCGCGTGCCCGCGCCCGGCACACCGGCACCGCCCACGCCCGCATCGGCGATGCCCACGCCCGCCGCGCCCGCGTCCTTCGCCTCCGCGCCCGCCGTTTGCACTCCCCTCGAACCCATGCCCGCCGTCCCCACTCCCCTCGGACCCATGCCCGTCGTTCCTACGCCCGCCGTCCCCACTCCCCTCGAACCCACGCCCGTCGTTCCTACGCCCGCCGTCCCCACTCCCCTCGCGCCCGGGGCCGCCGGGTCGTGGCCGGGCGGGCGGGACTGGCGGGACGGGGGTGTGGAGCCGGTCCAGGGCCGGGGCGGCCAGGCGGGCCAGGGCCGCGGCGCCCCACGTGCCGCCCAGGGCGGGCAGCCACCGGACCACCTCCCGTCCCGCCGCCGAGGTGCCGCGCGCGCCCCGCACACCGGGATCCGGGTCCACGAGCACGAGCGCGGCCACCCGCAGGGGGTGCAGCCGGGCGAACGCCTCCGCATGCCAGGCGGCCCGCCCGTGGGCGACGACGGTGACGCGCTCGGGGTGCGCGGGGGCGAGGGCGGCCAGCCGGGCCGCCTCGCCGTACAGGGTGGGCGGCACGGAGGGCGCCGCTCCCTGAGCACACGGGCCCGGCCCGCCCGGAGCGCACGCGTCCGCGCCGAGACCGGGGCGGTCGAAGCGGGTCACCCGGCGCCCGCGCGCCAATGCCCGTGTCAGCCGGTCCCAGGGCAGCCAGGCCCCTCCGGGGCCGCCGGTGAGGATCACGGCGGGCCCGGTCCCGTACCGCGCCACGCGGGACGGCGCACCGGAGGGCTCCGGCCCGGGGCGTACGAGCAGCCTGAGCGCCGCGTACACGAGCCAGCCGGCCAGGAGCGCGGCCTGGAGACGCTGCACGGCCCCCGCGCCCGCGGGAAGCCCCAGGAGGCCGTGGCCGTGCCCGAGGACGGCCTGGGCGAGTGGCGGGACCGCCGGAGTTCCGGAAGGGAGCGCGAACGGCGAGGCGAGGACGGCGGACGGCGCGAGGACGGCCGACGGGATGAGGGCGGCCGACGGGATGAGGGCGGGGCCGCCGGGGAGGAGCACGGCCATGAGCGTGACGGCGCCGGTGGAGACGGCGCCGACGAGGGCGGCGGCGCCCAGGGAGGCGCCCGCGAGGAGGGCGGCGGGCCAGGTGTGCCAGCGCAGGCTCAGCAGCACCATGGCGGCCACGCCGCACGCCTCCGACGGCAGCTGCGCCACGGCGTGGACGTGGTGGGCCAGCGAGCGCGCCCGGTGCGCGCACGACGGGTCGCTGAGCACCGCGCAGTCCAGCGGGAACACCCCTCCCACCAGCGCCAGCACGGCGAACGCGGCCAGCGCCAGCCAGCCGGCCCCCTCCCGGGCGGTACGGGGCACGAGCGCCACTCCCGCCAGGCACGCCAGGCCGGCGAGCGCGTCGGTGGCCCGGAACAGGCGCGTCCACGGCTGGTCGCGGGCGGCCAGCTCGCTCACGTAGCCGCCGGCGCCGCTCAGGGCCGGGGTGGTGAACTGCCCGGTCACCCAGGCGCTGGCGAGTACGGCGGCCACGATGAACGCAAAAGCCGCGAACACCGACAATTGTCGCTCCACGTGACGATTACATCACTAAGCGTATCGACCGCCATGAACCGCCCCCGGCGCGAGCACGGGTCCGCAGGGCCGGGCGCGGCTCAGAGACCGGGCGCGGCGGCTCAGAGGCCGGGGGCGCCCCAGACCGGGAACCAGCGGCTGAGGTCCGGCTCCAGCGGGAGCTCGGCCGCGAGCACGCCGCGCGCCTGGAGTTCGAGCGCGTTGTCGCGCCGCTGATCCGGCAGGGGCGCGAACGGGTAGAACGCGCCCCGCTTGTACAGGTACACGATCGACAGCCGCCGCCCGTCCTCCCCGGCGAGCGACACGATGGAGCACAGCAGCGACGGGCCGAACCCGGCGCCCTCCAGCGTCGAGTTGACCGCGTGCAGCTCCGTCACCAGGTCGCCCACCGCCTCCGGCGGGCGCCGCACCAGCAGCCACGTGTAGCCGTAGCCGTCGTCGGACTCCTCGACGCGGTCGCCGAGCAGCGCCTTGGCGTCGCGTTCGGCCTCCGCGAAGGCGCCGCCCTCGGCCGCGCGGAAGGCGACCGAGCCCGTCCCGGTCGCCTTGAGGCCGGTGGCCGCCTCCAGGGTCACCAGGGCGGACGGCAGCGCGAACAGCGCGTCGAGGTTCGGCCTCACCGGTTTCGAACGGCCGAGCAGCGCGTCCAGCCAGCCCACGCTCATCCCCTCCCGAGCTGGGCGGAGATCTCCGAGAGCTGCCGGAGGCGGCGTTCGAGCGGCGGGTGCGTGGAGAACAGGTTCGCCAGCGTCGCGCCGGGCGCCGCGGCCGGGGCGAAGTAGAAGGCGTTGAACGGCGCGGCCTCGCGCAGGTCGCGGGTCGGGATCCGGGCCATGTCGCCGCTGATCTTGACGAGTGCGCTGGCCAGCTCCGACGGCCGCTGCGTGAGCAGGGCTCCGGCCCGGTCCGCGGACAGCTCGCGGTAGCGCGACAGGGCCCGGGTGAGCAGGAAGCTCACCGCGTACACGATGATCGACACCAGCATGACGATCAGCCCGATCGGCAGGCCGCCCTGCCCGTCGGAGCGGCGCGAGCCCAGCCCGCTGTAGAGGGCGAAGCGGGTCATGAGACCCGCGACGAGGCCGAGGAACGAGGCGATCGTCATGACGGCCACGTCGCGGTGGGCGACGTGCGAGAGCTCGTGGGCCAGCACTCCCTCGAGCTCCCGCGCGTCCAGGCGGCGCAGGATGCCCGTCGTCACGCAGACGACGGCGTGTTTCTGGTCGCGGCCGGTGGCGAACGCGTTGGGGACGTCGGAGTCGGCGATGGCCACCCGCGGCTTGGGCATGTCGGCCATGGCGCACAACCGGTCGATCAGCCCGTGCAGTTCGGGAGCCTCCCGCGGCGACACCTCGCGCCCGCCCATCCCGTACAAGGCGATGCGGTCGGACAGGAAGTACTGCGCCAGCAGCAGGCCCCCGGCGATCAGCAGCACCGTCAGCGCCCGGACCCCCAGGGCGACGAGGGCGCCGACGAACACGACGTACAGCAGCCCGAGCAGGAACATCGTCATGACCATGCGACTGGTCAGGCCGCGGTCGGGCGCGAACCGCGTGCGCACGGCTCAGCCCGGGATGAGGCCCTGGTCGCCCAGCATCTCCCGGACCTCCTCGATCGAGGCGTCCGCGGGGGGAAGGATCAGCTCTGACGGCTCAAGGCTGTCGTCGGGCAGCGCCTTGCCCACGTGGCGCACCTTGTCGAGGAGCGCGTGGAGCTTGACGCGGAAGGCGGCCTCGTCGCCGGACTCGATCGCCGACTCCAGCTCGCCGTCCAGCTCGTTCAGCACGGCGATGTCGTCGGACGAGATCTCGACCTGGCCCTCGCCCATGATCCTGACGATCATGCGCCCTCCCCCGGCTGACGGAACTGCTGCGTGTGCTGCTGGGGCTGGGCCTGCTGCTGCGGGTGGGGCTGCGCCTGCTGCTGCGGGCCGCCCTGCTCGATCGCGCTCTGCGGCGCGGGGCCCTGGCCGAGCTCGGCCTTCATGCGGGCGAGCTCCAGCTCGACGTCCATGCCGCCGCCCATGCGGTCGAGCTCGGCCTGGATGTCGTCGCCGCGGGTGCCGCTGAAGTCGTCGAGCGCGCCGCTGGCCAGCAGCTCGTCGATGGCGCCGGCGCGGGCCTGCATCTGGGCCGTCTTGTCCTCGGCCCGCTGGATCGCCAGGCCGACGTCGCCCATCTCCTCGGAGATGCCGGAGAACGCCTCGTTGATGCGCGTCTGCGCCTCGGCGGCGGTGTAGGTCGCCTTGATGGTCTCCTTCTTCGTGCGGAAGGAGTCGACCTTGGCCTGCAGCCGCTGGGAGGCCAGCGTGAGCTTCTCCTCCTCGGCCTGCAGGTTGTCGTGCTGCACCTTCAGGTCGGCCATCTGGGTCTGCAGGCCGGCCCGGCGCTCCAGCGCGGTGCGGGCGAGGTCCTCGCGGCCGACGGACAGCGCCTTGCGGCCCTGCTCCTCATAACGCCTGGCCTGCTGCTCCAGGCCGTTGATCTGCAGCTCGACCCGCTTGCGGGAGGTGGCGACGTCGGCCACGCCCCTGCGCACCTTCTGCAGCAGCTCCAGCTGCCGCTGGTAGGAGTAGTCGAGGGTCTCGCGTGGATCCTCCATCTTGTCCAGGGCCTTGTTGGCCTTGGACTTGAAGATCATCGAAAGTCTCTTCATCACGCTCATGCGCGTCGGCCGTCCCCTTCTTAGGTCGTGCTGGTGGTCACCCAGTGCAGCGCAGCCGCCCTGGGATTACCCTACGCATAACGCACGAGGGCGTCACTAAGTTGCAGTCCAGGTAGGGTTGACGTCGTGTTGCGACGCCGTTCCCAAACCTCCGTGGACGACACTCCCGTCCCCGCTGACGATCCTAAGCCTCAGGGCAAGGGTCGTCCCACACCCAAGCGCCGAGACGCCGAAGGCAGGCGGCGCCAGCCGGTCAGCGCTCCGAAGGACCGCAAGGAGGCCTACCGGCAGATGCGGGCCAAGCAGGCCGCGGAGCGCGATCGGGCCCGCAAGGGCATGCTCGCGGGAGACGAACGCTACCTCCCGGCGCGCGACAAGGGCCCGGCCCGCAAGTTCGCCCGCGACTGGGTCGACTCGCGACGGCTGCCCAGCCAGTACTTCCTGCCGTTCTCGCTGCTGATCCTGCTGGCGACGTGGATCCCGTGGCCGATCCAGGTGCGCGGCCTGATCCTCGGCTACGTCATCACGATCGGCTGGCCGATCATGATGATCGGCGTCGTGGCCACCTCGCTCTACGTGGCCTGGAAGGTCAAGAAGCTGGGCGCGGAGAAGCTGCCGAACGAGAGCATGCGCGGCGTCGGCTTCTACGCGGCGATGCGCGCCCTGCAGATCCGCAAGCTGCGCTTCCCGCCGCCCACGGTGGCGCCGGGCGGCAAGCCGGTCGCCCCCAGGAAGTAGCGGAGCCGGTCGCCCCCAGGAAGTAGCGGAGCCGGTCGCGCCCAGGAGGCAGTGAGCCGGTCGCGCCAGGTAGCAGGCCGCGAACGGCGGCCTCAGGCGCGGATGCTCCAGGTGAGCACCCCGTCGGCGACGCGTGGCCGCCACTGCCCCACCCGGCCCCGCTCCAGGCCGTCGGCCGTGGCCCTCAGCAGCCCGTAATACGACCTGACCCGCAGGCCGCCGGGCCGGGTCGAGCGGTACTCGTCGCCGACCTCGACGACGGATCCGGCGTCCTCGCCGGAGACGAGCAGCACACCCTCCACCTGGCCCCCGACCGGGATGAGCCGGTCGTCCCAGTCCTCTCCCGGCACGATCCCGCCGCCGTCGCGGCAGTACTCCCGCCACAGGGCGCGGATCTCCCGGACGCCGAACAGCCGCTCGCCGAGCAGCCCGAAGTGTGCCGCCCCGTCGTGGCGCAGCAGGGAGGCGCGCAGGGCGTCGGGGAACTCCACGCCCATGCGCGCCTCGGCGAGCGCGATCCGCCTGGGCCCGGCCGGGGCGCCGAGCGTGGCGTACGTCCGCGGCGCGTTCCGCTTGAGCCACCGTTCGATGCGCCGCCACTGGTGGGTGACGGCCCGCCGTACGCGGGGATCGACCGGCCGTACCAGCGCCGGACGCGCGGCAGGACGGCAGACCAGGTCCGAGGGCGCCAGGAGCTCGGGGCTCGGGCTCGGGGACGCGCCGACCGGTGTCGTGGGCGGCGCGGTGGCCAGGGGTGACGTGCCGGCCGGTGACGGCGTGTCCGCCGGTGAGGAGGCGGCCAGCATCGAGGGCGTGGGCATCGGCGACGGCGTGGGCGCCGGTGGGGCGGCGGGCGTCAGGAACGCGGCGGCCACCAGCAGCACGACCGCCACGACCGCCCCGCTGGTGAGCAGGAGCGGCGTGATCCCCCCGGAACGCCGGGGCCGCCCGCTCCCGGCCGGCGCCGCCCCGGTGTGGCCAGGCGCCTGACCAGGGTGTTCCTGGCGCGACCGGCGGCGCAGCCGGACGGCGATCGCGGTCAGGATCGCCGCGGTCAGCGCCGTCCGTACGAGCTTCAGCACGTCGCGCACCCTATCCCGAATCAGGTCACATCACGTGACCGCCTAGGGTCGGAGGCATGGAATTCCGTCACCTCGGCCGCAGCGGTCTCAAGGTCAGCGAGATCAGCTACGGCAACTGGCTCACCCATGGCTCCCAGGTCGAGGAAGAGGCCGCCAAGCAGTGCGTGCAGGCCGCCCTCGACGAGGGGGTCACCACGTTCGACACCGCCGACGTGTACGCCGGCACCAAGGCCGAGGAGGTCCTCGGCCGGGCGCTGAAGGGCGTGCGCCGCGAGTCGCTGGAGATCTTCACCAAGGTGTACTGGCCCACCGGACCGGGCCAGAACGACCGGGGCCTGTCCCGCAAGCACATCACCGAGTCGATCCACGGGTCCCTGCGCCGCCTGCAGACCGACTACGTCGACCTCTACCAGGCGCACCGCTTCGACCACGAGACGCCGCTCGAGGAGACCCTGAAGACGTTCGACGACCTCGTACGGCAGGGCAAGGTCCTCTACGTCGGCGTCAGCGAGTGGAACGCCGAGCAGATCGCCCAGGCGCTGAAGATCGCCGACGAGATGGGCTTCGACCGGATCGTGTCCAACCAGCCGCAGTACTCCATGCTGTGGCGGGTCATCGAGGGCGAGGTCGTGCCGCTGTGCGAGCGCGAGGGCATCGGCCAGATCGTCTGGTCGCCGATCGCGCAGGGCGTGCTCACCGGCAAGTACCTGCCCGGGCAGCAGCCGCCGGAGGGCTCCCGCGCCACCGACCCGAGCGGCAGCGGCATGATCGCCCGGTTCATGAACGACGACGTGCTCTCCCGCGTCCAGGAGCTCAAGCCGATCGCCGCCGACCTCGGGCTCAGCATGGCGCAGCTCGCCGTCGCGTGGGTGCTGCAGAACCCGAACGTGTCCAGCGCGATCATCGGCGCCTCCCGGCCCGAGCAGGTGCGCGACAACGTCAAGGCGGCGGGCGTCAAGCTCGACGCCGAGGTGCTCAAGCGGATCGACGACGTCCTCGGCTCCGTGGTGGAGCGCGACCCGGGCAAGACCGTCAGCCCCGCCAAGCGCCCCTGACCGGCGGGCCGGGGTCCTCTCGCGCAGGAGAGGGCCCGGTCCCCGCTGCCCCGAGGCCAGCGCTGTGCTCGCGGTCCTCGCAGGAGGAGACCCCTTGAGCCCGTGGCCGCGGCTCAAGGGGTCTCGCTCGTCAGCAGGGCTTCCGTGGCCGGTCAGGAGGCCCGGGACCGACCGGTCGTCCGCCGTCCGTCATCCGTCATCGCGTCACTTCGTCATCGCGTCGTTCCGTCGTTCCGTCGTTCCGTCACGGAGATGCCGGCCGTCACTCGGCGCGCAACGACAGGCCCTGGTACTCGACACGGTCCTCGTCGAGCAGGGCGACCTGCTCGACACCGGATTCAAGCAGGTCACGCCAGTTCTCGCCGAGCCAGGACTCCGCGTCGGCCTGGCTGGGGAAAACCTCTCGCGGCAACGGGCGGTCTGTCACCTCACCGCCATGCGCGTTCTCGTAACGCCACCGCCATGTCATGCATACGCTCCTTTTCCGCGGGTTCGCCGGCGCACCCTCCGGCGGCACTGGCACCCTACTCCCGCGCCCCGTCACGGGGCCTCACGCCGCACACACCACCCTCACACCCCCGCGCTCGCGGCTCGGGCGTTCCAGGCGCCGACACGCGAACGCCGTCCCGTGAGACGGCGGCCGAGGAGGCGGCATGGCACGCGCCCCAGGGACCAGGTCACGCCGGCGGGGCGCAGGCGGGGGCGTCCTCGATGTGCCGAGCGCGCTCGCTCGGCGCGGTGAAGGGTGCCGGGCGCGTACGCTCGGCGCGGTGAAGGTCTTTCTCCCTGGTACGGCGGGAGGCTCGGGCTGGCCGGAGCCGGGCTGCCGGTGCGCCTCCTGCCGCCGCCTGCCCGCCGGACGGCGCCGGCCGTTCGAGATGGTGGTGGACGGCGTCGCGCGGCTGCCGTTCCTCGCCCCGCCGCCCGGGTACCGCGCCTTCGCGGGCGGCCACGGGCTGGAGGGCCCCGACGGCACGCGCGTCCTGTACGTCCCGCCCGGCCCGTACCCGGACGGCGTGGAAGGGCGCTGCGACCTGCTCCTCATCGACCTGCTCGACCGGCCAGAACGGCTCGGCCTGCTGCGGCGTGACGGGGTCGCCGACCGGGACACCCTCGTGGTGGCGGTCGGTCTCGACCATCGGGCGCGGTCGGAGGAGGAGCTGGCCCGGCGGCTGTCCCTGTGGGGTGCGCACGCCGTACCGGACGGCACGACCCTCGACACGACCTCCGCCGAGGCGCTCCTCCTCGCCGGGCGGCCGCCCGGGGAAGGGCCCTGGAGGGAGCTGGTGCTGGGCGGGTCGCGTTCGGGGAAGTCGGCCGAGGCGGAGACCCGGCTGGCCGGCGAGCCGTACGTCACCTATGTCGCCACGGGACCCGGCGGCGAGGGGGACGCCGAGTGGGCGGCCCGGATCCGCGCGCACCGGGAGCGCAGGCCCGCGCACTGGGCGACGCTGGAGACGACCGACCTCGCCCGGGTCGTCCGGGACGCCGCCACGTCGCTGCTGGTGGACGGGCTCGGCACGTGGCTGGCGGCGGTGTTCGACGAACACGGCGCCTGGGAGGGCGACCGGGCTGCGGTGTGGCGGCGGTGCGACGAGCTCGTGGCCGCCTGGCGCGGCGCGGGGCGGCGGATCGTGGCGGTGTCGGACGAGGTGGGCATGGGCGTGGTGCCGGCCACGCCGAGCGGGCGGGCCTTCAGGGACGCCCTGGGCCGCCTCAACGAGCGCCTGGCGGCCGAGTCGGAGGACGTCGCCCTCGTGGTGGCCGGCCGCGTCCTGGCACTGCCCTGACGTTCCCGCTGCCTCCCGCAGACGGTTCTCACTCGCAGCGGAGCGAGCGGTGCCGGGCGCGCCTCGGAGGGCGCACGCGGTCAGACGAGGGCTGACCCCTGCGGGGCGACAGGGCGGGCGGCCGGGTTCAGCGGGTGGGGTCAGGTACCGGTGATGGTCAGGGGCGGATGGCGCGGGCGTACCAGCGGCCGTCGAGGCGGTCGACGTGGAGGGCGCGGCCGAAGCACTCGGACAGATGACCGGGCGTGAGCACCTCGGAGACCGGTCCCGCCGCCAGGAGGCGGGCGTCGCGCATGAGCATGGCGTGCGTGGTGGTCGCGGGGATCTCCTCCAGGTGGTGCGTCACCGTGATCGTGGTGAGCACCGGCCGCGTGGCCGCCAGGTCCTCGACGGCCGTGATCAGGTCCTCGCGGGCGGGCAGGTCGAGTCCGGCGAACGGCTCGTCCAGCAGCAGCACCGCCGGGTCGGACATGAGCGACCTGGCCACCCGGACGCGGGCCCGCTCGCCCTGGGAGCACACCCGGAACGGCCGGTCGGCCAGGTCCTTGCAGCCGAGGTCGGCCAGCAGGCGCAGCGCGCGGTCGCGCTCGGCGTCGCCGTACTTGTCCCACAGCGGGGCGCTCGTCCCGGTGTGGCCGGTGAGCACCACGGTGAGCGCGGTCGCCCCCTCCTCCTCCAGGAGATCCTCGTCGACGAGGCGCTGGCTGGCCGCGACCAGGCCGATGTGGCGGCGCAGGGAGCGCAGATCGACCCGGCCGAGGCGGTGGCCGAGCACGCTCACCACGCCCTCGGTCGGATGCCGCACGGCGGCGGCCAGCGACAGCAGTGTCGTCTTCCCCGCCCCGTTGGGGCCGAGGATCGCCCAGTGCTCGCCGTACTCCACCCGCCAGTCGACGCCGCTCAGCAGCGTCTTGCCGACGACCCGGACCGCTACGCCTTCGAGTTGAACCACGTGCATCCGCTCACCCTAACGGCCGTACCATCGACCGTTATGCGGCTTCGCGGGGGATCTCCCGGCTCGTCCCCGGCCGGTGCGGGCCGGACGGACGGGCTGCGGCTGGCCGTGGGCCTGCTGACGATCTTCCCGGTACGCGTCGGCCGGGTGGATCGGCGTACCGCGGGCGCGGCCATGGGCCTGGCGCCGGTGGTCGGGCTGGTGCTGGGGCTGGTGGCGTGCCTGCCGCTCCTGCTGCCGGGGCCGCCGCTGCTGGGGGCCGCGCTGGCCGTGGGGGCGCTGGCCGTGCTGACGCGCGGGCTGCACCTGGACGGGCTGGCGGACCTGGCCGACGGGCTCGGCAGCGGCAAGCCCGCCGATCAGGCGCTCGACATCATGAAAAAGTCGGACATCGGGCCGTTCGGGGTGATGACGTTGGTCATCACGTTGCTCGTCCAGATCGCCGCGCTGGCCGCGGCCGGGCCGTACGCGCTGGTGACCGCCTGCGTGACGGGGCGGCTCGCGCTCGTGTGGGCCTGCCGGTCCGGGGTGCCCGCCGCGCGGCCCGGCGGGCTCGGGGCGACGGTCGCCGGCACGGTACGGCCGGCGACCGCCTGGCTGGTGACCGCGGCGGCGCTGGTCGTCGCCACGCCCGCGCTCGTCGTCGCGCCCGTGGCCATGGCGGCGGGGCTCGGGGCGGCGCTGCTGCTCCTGCGCCGGGCCAGGCGGCGGCTCGGCGGCGTCACCGGGGACGTCCTCGGCGCGCTGGTGGAGACGGCGACCACCGCCGCCCTGGTGGTCTGGGCCGTGAGCGGCTGAGCCGCGCCGGGCCCGGTGCCGTGCGCCATGGCGGCCGAGGGAGGCACGCGTCATGGCGGGCTGCGAGGAGCGCCGGTGTCAGCCCGCGGAGGGGGTCCCGGCGGGATCCGGCTGAGGCACGGGGAAGTACGGGGGCCGCGGCGCCCGTACCGGGAAGAAGCGGAGCAGCACCACCGCCGTCACGGCCAGCACCGCCCACCCGGCCAGCCCCGTGAACCCGGCCACGACCGGGTCGGGCGGCGCGTCCGCGTCGCCGAGTAGCAGGACGACGCCCGTCACCGCGTTCACCGAGCCGTGGGCCGCCACGGCGGGCCACACGCTGCCCGAGCGCAGCCGCAGCCACCCGAACACCACCCCGGCCAGCACGCAGAACCCCACGAAGTACAGGGCTGCCCAGGGGCCGAGGCGGGCGTAGTTGTAGCCGAGCAGCGTGAGCGGGGCGTGCCAGAGCCCCCAGACGACACCGGACAGCGCCAGCCCGGCGACCGTGCCGTGCGCGGCCACGAGCCGGGGCGCCAGCCAGCCGCGCCAGCCCCACTCCTCGCCCAGCGACGGGACCGCGTTGAGCAGCGGGCCGGCCAGCGTCGCGATCAGGATCTGGACGACCACGACCGTGGACAGCCCGCCCGGCACCTGCGCGCCCTGCGCCCGCAGCCCCTGCTGGAACAGGCTGAACCGGGTCAGGTCCAGCGAGACCAGCCCGAAGGCGGCGCTCAGCGCGATCGACGCCGCGACCAGCAGGGGCACGCCGAACCAGACGAGCAGCACCAGCAGGAGGGTGCGGCCGGGCCGCTCCCCCAGCGTCAGCCCGGTCTCCCGGGCGAACCGGCGGAACGGCGGCCGTCCCGGCGCCGCCCCCGCGCCCGCGTCCGCACCGGAGCCCGCGGCCGAGCCCGTACCGACCCGCGCACCCGCGTCCGTGCCGGAGCCCGCGGCGCGGCCCGTCAGCAGCCACACCGCCAGCACGCCCACGCTGGGCGTGAACATCATCACCATCCCCCACACCTGCGTCATGGGCGAGGTGAGGCCGCCCGCCAGCCACAGGGGCAGCGCCGCCACCCAGGCCAGCCCGAACGCCACGACCAGGAACACCGGCAGGGGCCTCATGCGCCCACCCGCTCCGCGAGCAGGGCGTTGATCAGGGACGCGGCGCGCTCGGCGTCGTCGACGCTGATCGCGAGGCGCCCGCCCGAGCGGTAGCCGACCACGAGGCACTCCCCGCCCCGCAGCATGATGGTGGCGTCGCCCGGCAGGCCGCGGAAGCCCCACCCGCCGACCTCGACGGGGCTGCGCGTCTCGGCCCACGCCCGCTGGACGCGGTCCAGGCGGATCCTGCGCACCGGCCAGCCGAACGGCCCGAACCCGATCGCGAGCCCCTCCTCGGTGACCCGGGCCGTGAGCGACGAGGTGAACAGGCCGGCGGCCAGCACGATCACCAGCCCCGGCAGCACCTCGGCCGCGGTGCCGTCCCCGACCAGCCCGAGCGCCCACAGCAGGCCGAGCAGGCCCAGCCCCGTCCCCGCCGCGGCGGTCACCGCGGACAGCCACCGGTTGCCGGCGCGGCCGACCCACACGGCGCGCTGCCCCGGCCGCAGCAGCAGCTCCGGAGGCGCGCAGGCCGCGTCGCCGGGCCCGTCCGGACCGCCGCGGCGCAGGCGGGCGGCCGACACCGCCGCCGCCACGGCCGCGGCGAGCACCGCGGCCGCCTGCCAGGCGGGCAGACGCGCCTCGGTCCAGGAGGGGGCGTCCAGGTTCGCCAGCAGGGTGGTGGCGCCCATGCCGAGGAACAGCGCCGAGGAGCCCACCAGGGCGCCCCACCACCCGGCGCGGGCGCCGCGGCGCCCCGACACGGCCGGGACCATCACGAGGAGCGTCACCCAGACGGCGGCCCAGAGCGCCACGTCCATCGTCGCGGACGCCGCCAGCGGCATCGACCGGTCAGGGCCCAGGCCGAGGTCCCAGTGGACGGCGATCGGGTCGGGCAGCCGGTGGCGCAGGAGGAGCGGTCCCGCGGCGAGGGCGACCGAGACCGTGAGGCCCCACAGCGCGGCGGTCCGGCGCGAGGGGGGTGTGAGGGCCGGGGTGTTCGTGCCGGGGTTCATGGCAGCTCCTTCAGGATGGTGATGAGGTCCTCTCGGCGGTAGCCGTGCCTCTGGGCGTCCTCCAGCAGCTCGCGGGCCCGCTGCACGAGCAGGGCGCGGCCTTCCGCGGCGCCGGCGACGCTGACGCCCCGCCCCCGCCGGAACTCCAGCAGCCCCTCGTCGCGCAGGTCGCGCAGGGCGCGCAGCACCGTGTTGGTGTTGATGCCGAGCGCCTGTGCCAGCTCGCGGGCCGGCGGCAGCCGGTCGCCGGCCGCGTACGAGCCCTCGCCGATGGCCCGGCGGACGGCCGCCGCCACCTGTTCGTGCAGGGGACGTGTGTCGTTGAGATCGAGCGTGAGCAACATGGTGCCAATAACACTAGCACCATTCCTTCAACCGGTCATTGGTAGGATGAACCCCTGTTTGTGACTACCTCGGAACCCTCGATAGAGTCGGTTTACGTGACCACTGTGCGGCTGAACTCAGCAGATCCAGTCTCTTTCGACACCGACGCGCTGATCGTCGGGTTCCGGTCCGGCCCCGAGGCCCCCCTCCCCGTCACGGGCGCAGAGGCGCTCGACGCCGCCTTCGGGGGCAAGCTCGCCGCCTCCCTCACCGCCGCCGGGTTCGCCGGCAAGCCGGGCGAGGTCGCCAAGGTGCCCACCTTCGGCGCCATCACCGCCCCGCTGCTGGTCGCGGTGGGTCTGGGCGACAAGAGCGACGCAGAGACCCTGCGCCGCGCCGCCGGCGCCGCCGCCCGCTCCCTCGCTGGCACCGCCCGCGCCGCGATCGCGCTGCCCGCCGAGTCCGCCGCCGACGCCGAGGCCGTCGCCCTGGGCGCCCTGCTCGGCGCGTACGGCTTCAGCCGCTACCGCACCGGCGGCGACGCCAAGGAGCCCGTGGCCGAGCTGGAGGTGCTGTCCCCGCTCGGCGGCGAGGAGGCCGCCGGGATCGCCGGGCGGGCCACCGCGCTCGCCGAGTCGGTGTCGCTGGTACGCGACCTGGTCAACACCCCGCCCTCCGACCTGTGGCCGGCCAAGTTCGCCGAGATCGCCGAGCAGGCCGCCGCCGAGGCCGGCCTGTCGGTCGAGGTGCTCGACGAGAAGCAGCTCAAGGACGGCGGCTACGGCGGCCTCATCGGCGTCGGCCAGGGCTCGGCCAACCCGCCCCGGCTCGTCCGCCTGTCCTACACCCACCCCGAGGCCGCCAAGACGCTGGCCTTCGTCGGCAAGGGCATCACCTTCGACTCCGGCGGCCTGTCGCTCAAGCCGTCCGCGTCGATGGACTGGATGAAGTCCGACATGGGAGGCGCGGCCGCCGTCTTCGGCGCCCTGCTCGGCATCGCCCGCCTGGGCGTCCCCGTCAACGCCGTCGGCTACCTCTGCCTGGCCGAGAACCTCCCGAGCGGCACCGCGCAGCGCCCCTCCGACGTCATCCACAGCTACAGCGGCAAGACCGTCGAGGTGCTCGACACCGACGCCGAGGGCCGCCTGGTGCTCATGGACGGCATCGCCCGCGCCGCCGAGGACTCCCCCGACCTGATCGTCGACGTGGCCACCCTCACCGGCGCGCAGATCGTCGCGCTGGGCTGGCGCACCGCCGGCGTCATGGCCAACGACGACGCCGTCAGGGAGCTCGTCGTCGAGGCCGCGACGGCCGCCGGCGAGGGCGCGTGGGGCATGCCGCTGCCCGAGGAGCTGCGCAAGGGCCTCGACTCGCCGATCGCCGACCTCGCCAACCTCCACCCCGAGCGCTGGGGCGGCATGCTGACCGCGGCCATCTTCCTCAAGGAGTTCGTGCCCGACGGCGTGCGCTGGGCGCACATCGACATGGCCGGCCCCGCCTTCAACAAGGGCGAGCCGTACGGCTACGTCCCCAAGGGCGGCACGGGCGCCATCACCCGCACCCTGATCGGACTCGCCGAGCG
Source organism: Nonomuraea rhodomycinica (assembly GCF_013363995.1). GTDB lineage: Bacteria > Actinomycetota > Actinomycetes > Streptosporangiales > Streptosporangiaceae > Nonomuraea > Nonomuraea rhodomycinica. The sequence goes on from NZ_JABWGO010000001.1 coordinate 1,713,370, forward strand.
GCACGCGAGCATCTGAAACAAATGAAAAGATGACGGCATCACGAACACCCCGACAAGGAGCCTTCCTGTGGCCTACGACATCGTCGTCCTAGGTGGCGGCAGCGGCGGCTATGCCTGCGCGCTGAGGGCTGCCGAGCTGGGCAAGTCCGTCGCCCTGATCGAGAAGGACAAGATCGGCGGCACCTGCCTCCACCGGGGATGCATCCCCACCAAGGCTCTGCTGCACTCCGCCGAGGTCGCCGACGAGACCCGCGAGAGCGAGACGTTCGGCGTCAAGGCGCGCTTCGACGGCATCGACGTCCCCGGCGTCCACGCGTTCAAGGACAAGATCGTCAACCGCGCCTGGAAGGGCGTGCAGGGCCTGCTCAAGGCCGCGGGCGTGACGATCGTCGAGGGCGAGGGCCGCCTCGTCGGGGAGCGGGCGATCCAGGTCGGTTCCGAGGTGTACGAGGGGGCCAGCGTCGTGCTCGCCACCGGCTCCGCCCCCAAGTCACTGCCCGGTCTGGAGATCGACGGCGAGCGGATCATCACCAGCGAGCACGTGCTGACCATGGACCACGTCCCCGCGTCCGTGGTGGTGCTGGGCGGCGGCGTGATCGGCGTCGAGCTGGCCAGCGTCTACCGCTCGTTCGGCGCCGAGGTGACGATCGTCGAGGCGCTGCCCCACCTGCTGCCCACCGAGGAGGAGTCCAGCTCCAAGCTGCTGGAGCGGGCCTTCCGCCGCCGCGGCATCAAGTACGAGCTCGGCGTCTTCTTCGACAGCGCCAAGACCACCGACACGGGCGTCGTGGTCACCCTGGCCAACGGCAAGACGCTCGACGCCGAGGTGCTGCTCGTCGCGGTCGGCCGGGGCGCGGTGTCGTCCGGCATGGGCTTCGAGGAGGCCGGCATCGCGATCGAGCGCGGGGCCGTCGTGGTCGACGAGCACTGCCGCACCTCGGTCCCCGGCGTCTACGCGATCGGCGACCTCATCCCCACCCTGCAGCTGGCGCACGCCGGCTTCGCCGAGGGCATCATGGTCGCCGAGCACATCGCCGGGCTCAACCCGCCGCCCATCGACTACGCCGGTGTCCCCCGCATCACCTACTCCGACCCCGAGGTCGCCTCGGTCGGCATCACGTCCGCGCAGGCCGCCGAGCGCGGCATGGAGATCGTGGAGCAGGTCTACGACCTCGCGGGCAACCCGAAGAGCCAGATTCTCGGCACCGCGGGAGCGGTCAAGGTCATCGCCCAGAAGGACGGGCCCGTCGTCGGCGTCCACATGGTGGGCCGCCGCATCGGCGAGCTCGTGACCGAGGGTCAGCTGATCTACAACTGGGAGGCGCTGCCCGCAGAGGTCGCCCAGCTCATCCACGCACACCCGACCCAGTCCGAGGCCATGGGTGAGGCGATGCTGGCACTGGCCGGCAAGCCGCTGCACGTTCACAACTAGTCCAGCCCTCATCAGAACGCGAGAGAAGATAACGATGCCGGTCTCCGTACAGATGCCCCAGCTCGGCGAGAGCGTCACCGAGGGCACGGTCACCCGTTGGCTGAAGAAGGAGGGCGAGCGCGTCGAGGCCGACGAGCCGCTCCTCGAGGTGTCGACCGACAAGGTCGACACCGAGATCCCGTCGCCGTCCGCGGGTGTCATCACCAAGATCGTCGTTGCGGAGGACGAGACCGTCGAGGTCGGCGCCGAGCTGGCCATCATCGACGAGAACGGCCAGGCGGGCGGCGCCGCGCCCGCGCAGGAGGAGGCCCCGGCCCCCGCCGCGCAGCCGGAGCCGGAGCCCGCCCCGGCCTCGTCGATCCCGCAGCCCGCGCCGGCCCAGCAGGCCCCGCCGCAGCCGGCCCCGGCTCCGGCTCCGCAGGCCCAGCAGGCTCCGCCGGCTCCGGCTCCGGCCCCGGCCCCGGCCCCGGCGCCCGCCCCGGCCCCGGCTCCGCAGGCGCAGGCCCCGGCCGAGCCGGCCGCCGCGCCGTCCGGGGGCGAGAGCCCCTACGTGACGCCGCTGGTGCGCAAGCTCGCCAACGAGCACGGCGTCGACCTGGAGTCGGTCACCGGCACCGGTGTCGGCGGCCGCATCCGCAAGCAGGACGTGCTGGAGGCCGCCAAGGCGCAGCGCGAGCAGGCCGCCCCGGCCGCGGCCCAGCCGGCCGCCGCCGCTCCGGCGCCCGCGGCGCAGGCCCCGGCGGCGGCGCCGATCAGCGCGGCTCCCGAGCCGGTCGAGGTCGACACCACGCTGCGCGGCCGCACCGAGAAGATGTCGCGCCTGCGGCAGACCATGTCCAAGCGGCTGGTCGAGTCGCTGCAGACGGCGGCCCAGCTCACCACGGTCGTCGAGGTCGACGTCACGAAGATCGCGCGGCTGCGCGACCAGGCCAAGGCGGAGTTCCTGCGCCGCGAGGGCGTCAAGCTGTCGTTCATGCCGTTCTTCGAGATGGCCGCGATCGAGGCGCTCAAGCAGCACCCGAAGCTCAACGCGACGATCAACAACGAGACCATGGAGGTCACGTACTTCGACGTCGAGCACCTGGGCATCGCGGTCGACACCGAGCGCGGCCTGATCGCCGCGGTCATCAAGAACGCCGGTGACCTCAACCTCGCCGGGCTGGCCCGCAAGACGGCCGACCTGGCCGAGCGCACCCGCGCCAACAAGGTGACGCCCGACGAGATCACCGGCGGCACGTTCACGCTGACCAACACCGGCAGCCGCGGCGCCCTGTTCGACACGCCGATCCTCAACCAGCCGCAGGTCGGCATGCTGGGCACCGGCGCCGTCGTCAAGCGTCCCGTGGTCGTCGACACGCCGGAGGGCGAGGTCATCGCGGTCCGCTCGATGGTGTACCTGGCGCTGACGTACGACCACCGCCTGGTCGACGGCGCCGACGCGGCGCGCTTCCTCACCACGGTCAAGCGCCGTCTCGAGGAGGGGCGTTTCGAGGCGCAGCTGGGTCTCGCCTGATTTTCCGACAGTGGCCCGGACGGATTCTCTCCGTCCGGGCCGCTTCTTGTTTCTGGGGTCACGGCACAGCCGAGCCGGCCGCCACCCGCCGCACGGGGCCGAGGGCCTCCAGGGAGACGGCCTCTGACCGGATGATGGCGGAGCGCCCACCCCAGAAGGCGGCCGCCCCCGCGATCCCGGGCGACCACAGGGCCCCCGCCGCCGACCCGCCCTCCCACACCCCCGGAAGACGACCGCCCTCACGGACCGGTACACGGCCGCGCTCGGAAGCCCGGCATGGGCCGGCAAGGGGCGGTGTGGTGTCGGCGTGCCCGGGGGCGATTCGCGATGGTGCGGCGTAGGCTGGGCCGGTGATGATCATCGTGACCGGGGCGTCCGGGCTGCTGGGGAGTGCGCTGGCGGAGGCGCTGCGCGGGCGTGGGGACCGGGTGGTCGCGCTGGTGCGCCGCCCGCCCCGGGGGCCCGACGAGAGGTTCTGGGACCCCGTGGAAGGCGTGCTGGAGCCCACCGCCCTGCAGGACGCCACCGCGGTGGTCCACCTGGCCGGGGCGCCCGTCGGCGACCGGCGCTGGAGCCCCGCCTACAAGCGCGAGCTGATCCGCAGCCGCGTCCTCGGCACCCGGACCCTCGTACGCGCCCTGGGAGAGCTGTCAGGGCCTCCTGAGGCCCTGCTGTCGGCGTCCGGGGTGGACTTCTACGGCGACACGGGCGACCGGCCGATCGACGAGAGCGCGGGCCAGGGCGAGGGGTTCCTGGCGGAGCTGTGCGGCCGGTGGGAGAAGGAGGCCCGGCAGGCCGAGGCGCTCGGGATGCGGACGGCGCAGTTGCGTACCAGCATCGCGCTGAGCCGGCGCGGCGGCGCGCTCGGCCGGATGCTGCCGATCTTCAAGGCGGGGCTGGGGGCGCCGCTCGGCTCGGGCCGGCAGTACTGGTCGTGGATCTCCGAGCCGGACTGGGTGGGCGCGGTGCTGCACGTGCTGGACCGTCCGGAGGTGTCGGGCCCGGTCAACCTGGGCTCGCCCGAGCCGGTCACCAACGAGGAGTTCACCCGCACGCTGGGCAAGGCGCTGCGCAAGGGCACGGTGCCGATGCCGGTGCCGGCGTTCGCGCTGAGCCTGGGGCTCGGCGAGTTCGCGAAGGAGGCGCTGCTGCCCAGCCATCGGCTGGTGCCCCGCAAGCTGGAGGACACCGGGTACCGCTTCGCCCATACCCGTCTCGACGAGGCGCTGCGCGCCGTACTCTAAGGTGCTGTTCGTCCCTCACCAGCGGATCGGCGCGGGCGGCCGGCGCCGGAGGATCGGCGCGGCCGGGCCCGGAGCCGCCGGGCGAGGGGCCGTCGAACGCGTGAACCGGATCGGGGAGGCACCGGCATGAGCAGGTCAGGGCAGTCGCACATCCTTGCCATCGGCGGTGGGTCGTTCGTGCCCACCGAGCGTCACGGCTTCCTGCAGGCGAGCCCCCTGCTGCGCTACGCCCTGGACCTGACCGGCCAGGACCGGCCACGCCTCGGGCTGCTGGCCACCGCGACGGGCGACGACTCCGACTGGCTGCTGAAGATGTACGGCGCGTTCGCGGGGTGGGACGTCGAGGTCAGCCACCTGACCGTCTTCCCGATGCCCAACGTCGCCGACCCGCGCGCGTGGATCCTGGAGCAGGACGTGATCTACGTCAGCGGCGGCAGCGTGGCCAACCTGATGGCGCTGTGGCGCCTGCACAGCCTGGACGAGGCGTTCGCGGAGGCGTGGCGGGCCGGGGTGGTGCTGTCCGGGCAGAGCGCGGGCGCGCTGTGCTGGCACGTCGGCGGCAACACCGACTCCTTCGGTCCCGAGCTGCGGGTGTGGGCCGACGGCCTGGGCCTGCTCCCCTACTCGTGCGGGGTCCACTACGACTCCGACCCGCAGCGGCGCACGCTGCTGCAGCGCTCGGTGGCCGACGGCGAGCTGCCCGCGGGCTACGCCGCCGACGAGGGCGTGGGGCTGCACTACGTGGGCACCGAGTTCATCCAGGCGGTCAGCACGCGGCCGGACGGCTACGCCTACCGGGTGGAGCACGACGGCGACGGCGGCGTGAAGGAGTTCAGGATCGAGCCGCGCCTGCTGACCTCCTGAATTACCCTTCAAGGGTGACGGAACGGCACAATGGACCCATGCGCCCCAGGCACGGGGTCGATGATCCCCTCGCACTCGCCATCGTCCGCCTCGGTGTCGACGTCCCCTTCGAGCAGGCTTGGGCGCTCCAGCGCCGGGTGCACGGCAAACGGGTCGCCGGCGAGCTGACCGACACGGTGCTCCTGCTGGAGCACGCGCCCGTCTACACCGCCGGCCGCCGCGCCGCGCCGCACGAACGCCCGGCCGACGGCACACCCGTCGTGGACGTCGACCGGGGCGGGCGCGTCACCTGGCACGGCCCGGGCCAGCTCGTCGCGTACCCGATCGTGGCCGTCAGCGACGTGACGACGTACATCTGCCGGCTCGAGGAGGCGATGATCCAGATCTGCGCCGACTTCGGGGTGATCGCCCGCCGCGCGAGCGGGCGGGCCGGCGTGTGGGTGCCGGGCGATCCCGGGCTCGGACTGCCGGACCGGCAGATCGGCGCGGTCGGCATCCGGGTCACGCGCGGCGTCACGATGCACGGGTTCGCGCTCAACTGCGCCAACGACCCCCGCTGGTTCGACCGGATCGTGCCGTGCGGCGTCCCCGGCGTGGGGGTCACGTCGCTGTCGGCGGAGACGGGGCGGCGGATCGTGGTGGACGAGGTCCTGCCGATCGCCGAGAAGCGGCTGGCGGAGTCCCTGGGCATGCAGCCGTTCGACCTGCACGAAGAGGACCTTCTGCGGAGATAGCCCCCGGCGAGCGGGAAAAGGGGGTCGCCGGGGACGGGACGGGCGTCTACGCTCGGGCCGTGAAGCGGTCGATCACTCTCGTCCTCGCGCTCCTCGTCCATCTGCTCACGCTCGCCTTCGTCGCGGGCGGCGTGTGGATGGCCGCCGTCAACGACGCCGACATGATCCTCGGCTGGCTGGTGGGTGGGCTGCTGGTGGCGATCGGCGTCATGCTGCGGCCCCGGCTGGGCGGGCGGCTGCCGTCCGACGCCGAGATCCTGGACCGCGAGGCCGCCGGGGAGCTGTACGCCGCCGCCGAGCGCGTGGCCGACCGGGCCGGCGTGCCGCGTCCGCGGGCCGTGGCGGTGCGCGACCTCGACCCGCTCTCCCGCTACCTGCGGGTCGGCCCGCTGCGCAGGCCCGTGCTCGTGGTGGGGCTGCCGCTGTGGCTGGCCCTGTCGCCCCGGCAGCGGGCGGCGGCGCTGGCCCTGGCGTACGCGGAGGCCCCCACGGTCGAGGAGCTGGTCGTGGACGGCGCGCTGGCGACGCTGGCCGAGTGGCGCGGGGCGCTCCTGGGCGCCGCCCCGTCGAAGACGCGGGAGGAGGCGCAGACGAAGGTGTTCGCCTCCTCGCTCGGCGGCATGGACCACCCGGGCACCGGGTACGAGGCGGCCGGGCTGATCGGCCGGGTCATCGGCCGGGTGGTGGGCGCGCCGGTGCTGCTGGCCGAGCACGGGCTGGCCCGGCTGGCCCGCTCGGACGCCGAGCGGGTCGCGCGGCGCAAGGAGGAGCTGGCCCGGCGGGTCGTGCCGGCGGCCGAGCTGGCGGAGGTGCGGGCGATGCTGGCCGGCGGGCGCTACCTCGCGCCGATGCAGGCCGCGGCGCTGCGCGGGGAGAGCGTGCCGGCCATCCGGCAGGAGGCGCTGGGGCGGGCGTCGTCGCCGTCCTCGGACTCCGGTTCGGAGCTGCTGGGCGCGGCCGAGTCGCACCGGATCGACGACGAGCTGCTGCGGCACTACACGCGCGCGATCCGCGGGTTCGGCCTGATCAGCTAGGGCGGCCCCGCCCCGTCGCCACCCTCGCATGAGCCAGGTCCGGACGAGACGTAAGCTGGGCTGGTGACCGTTGCTCCTGAAGGCCGAAAGCTCCTCCGCCTGGAGGTGCGCAACGCCGAGACCCCTATCGAGCGCAAGCCCCCGTGGATCAAGACCAAGCTGAGGACGGGCCCCGAATACACCGAGCTGAAATCGCTCGTGCGCCGGGAGGGCCTGCACACGGTCTGCGAAGAGGCGGGCTGCCCCAACATCTACGAGTGCTGGGAGGACCGCGAGGCGACGTTCCTCATCGGCGGCGACCAGTGCACGCGCCGCTGCGACTTCTGCCAGATCGACACGGGCAAGCCCAAGGAGTACGACCGGGACGAGCCGCGCCGCGTGGCCGAGTCGGTCCAGCAGATGGGCCTGCGCTACGCCACCGTGACCGGCGTGGCCCGTGACGACCTGCCCGACGGCGGCGCCTGGCTGTACGCCGAGACCGCGCGGCAGATCCACTCCCTGCTGCCCGGCTGCGGCGTCGAGCTGCTCGTGCCCGACTTCAACGGCAACCGTGAGCAGCTGGAGGAGGTCTTCTCCAGCAAGCCCGAGGTGTTCGCGCACAACGTCGAGACGGTGCCGCGCATCTTCAAGCGCATCCGGCCGGCGTTCCGCTACGAGCGCTCCCTGGCGGTGATCACCATGGCGCGCGAGGCGGGCCTGGTGACCAAGTCCAACCTGATCCTGGGCATGGGCGAGACGCGCGAGGAGGTCGTCGAGGCCATGCGCGACCTGCACGCGGCCGGCACCGACCTGCTCACCATCACGCAGTACCTCCGCCCGACGCCCCGCCACCACCCGGTGGAGCGGTGGGTCAAGCCGGAGGAGTTCGTGGAGCTGCAGGCCGAGGCCGAGGCGATCGGCTTCGCCGGCGTGCTGTCCGGGCCGCTGGTGCGCTCGTCGTACCGCGCGGGCCGGCTCTACCAGCAGGCGATCGCCGCCCGGCAGAGCGCCTGACCCGCGGTCGTCCCTCCCGGGGGACGCCTGACGCGGTCGCCCCTCCCGGGGGCGCCCGGTGTCCTCGCGGCGTCCCCTCCGGGGGGCGCCGCCACCCGGCCGGTTAGGTCACGTTTTCCTTTCACGACCGGTTGGTTTGTATCCTTGCGAGCATGGCGAAGTCCGTGGATCCAGAGAAGCCGGGGCGCATCAAGCAGCTCCGCATGATCGCGCAGATCATTCAGCAGGCCAACCCCAAGGGGTTGCCGATCGTCTTCCTGTCGGCGGTCGGCACGCTCGCTGTGGTCGTCGTGATCGGCCTGGTCACGGGCTTCCTGTGGTATTCGGTGTTCCTCGGCGTGCTGCTGGGCCTCACCGTGGGCCTGGTCGTCTTCGGCCAGCTCGCCCAGCGCGCCCAGTTCTCGATCCTGCACGGCCAGACCGGCGCGGCGGCGGCGGTGCTCCAGGGCATGCGCGGCAACTGGCAGGTCACCCCGGCCATCGCGGTCAACCGCGACCAGGACCTCGTGCACATGGTGGTCGGCTTCCCCGGCGTGGTGCTGGTGTCGGAGGGCCCGGGCAACCGGGTGGCGCGGATGCTGGCCGCCGAGAAGAAGCGGGTCTCGCGGGTGGTGCTCGGCATCGAGATCTACGACATCCAGTGCGGTGACGGCGAGGGCCAGGTGCCGCTGGCCAAGCTGCAGCGCCACATCATGAAGCTACCGCGCAACCTCAAGAAGCCCTCGGTCAACGAGGTCAAGGACCGCCTGCGGTCGCTGCCGAAGAACGTCCCCATGCCCAAGGGCCCGATGCCCAAGGGCGTGCGGATGCCGCGCGGCCCCAAGATGCGCTAGATGCCGTCCTCCTCCTCGCGGGCCAACCGCGGCTGGTGGGACGGCAACGCCGACGACTACCAGGTCGAGCACGGTGACTTCCTGCGCGACGCCGGGTTCGTGTGGTGCCCCGAGGGGCTCGACGAGGCCGAGGCCGGGCTGCTGGGCGAGGTGCGCGGGCGGCGGGTGCTGGAGATCGGCTGCGGCGCCGCCCAGTGCGCGCGCTGGCTGGTGACGCGCGGGGCCGAGGTCGCGGCCTTCGACATCTCCCACCGGCAGCTCCGCCACGCCCAGCGCCTCGACCTGGAGACCGGCGTGCGGGTGCCGGTGGTCCAGGCCGACGCCGAGGCGCTGCCGTTCGCCGACCGGTCGTTCGACCTGGCGTGCTCGGCGTTCGGGGCGCTGCCGTTCGTGGCCGACCCGCTGGCGGTGTTGCGCGAGGTGGGCAGGGTGCTGCGGCCCGGCGGGCGGTTCGTGTTCTCGGTGAGCCACCCGATCCGGTGGGCGTTCCCGGACGATCCCGGGCCGCGCGGGCTGACCTCCGACCGGTCGTACTTCGATCGCACGCCGTACGAGGAGCGCGACGAGGACGGCACGCTCACGTACGTGGAGCACCATCGCACGATGGGCGACTGGGTGGGCCTGGTCGTGGCGGCCGGGCTGCGCGTGGCCGGGCTGCTGGAGCCGGAGTGGCCCGAGGGCCACGAGCGGGTGTGGGGCGGCTGGAGCCCGCTGCGCGGCCGGCACCTCCCGGGCACCGCGATCTTCACCGTCGAACGGCCCCTCCAGGCGGAGGCTCAGCCGCGGGCGTAGCGGGCGGCCATGGCGTGGAAGACCTTCTTGGGCTCCCAGCGGGTCCCGTCGAGCATCCGGACCACCCCGTACGAGCCGATGTCGCCGGCGCCGGCGCGGCCGTAGCCGGCGAAGGTGAACCACAGGGCCGTGTCCACGCCGGCCTCCTCGAAGACGTCGAGCAGCTCGTCGAGGTAGCGCACCTGCTCCTCCTCGTCGGGCACCGCCCCGTCGGGCACGACCCACGCCATGCCGCCGCGCTCCCCCGCGCCCCGGTAGGCGCACGTGCCGAACTCGGTCACCGCGACCGGCTTGCCGTGGCGGAAGTGCTCGCGCAGCTCCTCGCGGAAGGTCGCCGCGTTGTGCGCGGCCCGGTAGGCGTCCACCCCCACCAGGTCGAACGGGCTCCAGTCGACGAACTCCCACGGCCCGGCCGCGTAGGTGACCCGGCCGCCGAACAGGGGCCTGACGGTGGCGGCCGCCTCGGCCAGGAAGGCGTTGTAGCGGGGCATGACCTCGCCCAGCGACCGCCACCAGTCGAGGTCGCCCTCCGTCATGGCCTTGAGCCGGTCGCGGTAGGTGTCGCCGGGGATGAAGCCGGGGCCGAAGGCGCTGGTCTCGCAGCCGGTGACGAGGACCACCTCGGCGCCGCCGCGCCGTAACGTCTCGGCCCGGGCGGCGCAGTCGGCGTACAGGGCGAGCGTCTCCTCGCGCGGCACGTCCACCGGGAACGGCGCGAACCACACCTCCAGGCCGGCCGCGGCGGCCTCCTCGGCGGCGACGCCGAGGCGCTCGGGGTCGCCGCCGGAGACGCGCACGGCCCGGCAGTTCAGCTCGCCGGCGATGACGCGCAGCTCGCGGCGGACGGTCTCACGGTCGAACTCCTGACGCGACCGCTCGGGGCCGTTCAGGAACCCGGTGTCGTAGTTGATGCCCTTCTTCATGATGTGCCTCTCTCGGTGTCGTGGCCGTGTTCCAGCAGGTCGAAGGCCAGCTCGACGTCCTCGGCCAGGGCCCGCCCCGCCTCCGCGAGCGGCGCGCCGGCGGCCAGCCGGGCGAAGAACGTCTCCTGGAGCGTGGTGACCGTGGCGGTGATCTGCGCGGCCATGACCCTGGCCGCCAGGTCAGGAGCCGGCGACGCGGTCGTGCCGGGATCCCGGGCGGCGGCCAGGGCGGCGGCCAGGTCCTCGCGCTCCTCCGTGTACGCCTGCTGGACGGCCGTCAGCAGCGCCGGGCTGGCGGAGATGACCCGTACCCGCGCCATGAGCGCCTCGACGTCCAGCTCCTGCGTGTCGGCGGCGGCCAGCGCCCGGTAGTGGGCGCGCAACGCGGCGAGCGGCGTCACGCCCGCTCCCCGCTCGGCCACGATCCGCGCCATGTCGTCCTTGACGCCGTCCAGGACCAGGCAGTCCTTGGACGGGAAGTAGCTGAACAGCGTCACCTTGGCGACCCCGGCCGCCTCGGCGATCTCGTTCACGGTGACCGCGTCGTAGCCGCGCTCGGCGAACAGGCGCAGCGCGACCTCGGCGATCCGCCGCCGCGTCTGCTCCTTCTTGCGCTCCCTCAGTCCTGCCATCACAGCAAAAAACATACCCGGTTCGATTCCGAACCGGGTATGTTTTTCTCGTAACGATGGCTACATGCGGACGACCACGGTGTTCGACACCCGGTCGTGCACCCCCCGATGGTCACGGTCGAAGATCAGCGCCGGCACGGCCAGCGCCAGCAGCGCGGTGCGCACCACCACGGGCAGCAGCCGCGGGTCGCCGCCGTCCATGGCGGCCACCCTGATGCCGGCCAGCCGGTGACCGAACGTCTGCCCCATGAGGGCCACCAGCACGAGGTACTGCACCGCGAACACCACCGCCGGCACCCACGGCGACTCGGCGGGGTTGATCCGGAGCAGCAGCTGCGTGATCGCCCAGGTGCAGATCATCCAGTCGATGACCAGCGCCGCGATGCGCCGGCCCCACCCGGCGACCGACCCGGCGCCCTCCTCGGGCAGGCCCAGCCGCTCGCCCGGATAGCCGAGATCGACGCCCGCCGCCCTTACACCGCCCAGCCAGGTCTGCGTCCAGCGGGGCTCGTTGCCGCTCATGCCCTCAACGGTATCCGGCCAGGGGCCCGGTCGCTCACCCGGAGCGCCGCCGGACCCCCCTGCCGGCCTCGCTGCTTAACACATGCGAAACAATCGGGACACCGTTCGGAAACGGCCGCGACCTAGCGTCGGCTGATAGTCAGTCCCCAGGGAGGTTCGAGAGTGTTCAACTCCGCCGACGACGTCCTGAAGTTCATCAGCGACGAAGGGGTGCAGTTCGTCGATGTCAGGTTCACCGACCTGCCGGGGACGACGCACCACTTCACCTTCCCGGTCGAGAACTTCGACGCCAAAGTCTTCACCGACGGACTCATGTTCGACGGTTCGTCCATCCGCGGCTTCCAGGCCATCCACGAGTCGGACATGCTGCTGCTGCCGGACCCGTCCAGCGCCGTGCTCGACCCGTTCCGCCAGCACAAGACGCTCAACCTCAACTTCTTCGTGCACGACCCGCTGACGGGCGAGGCCTACAGCCGCGACCCGCGCAACGTCGCCCGCAAGGCGGAGGAGTACCTCAAGGGCACCGGCATCGCCGACACGGTCTACTTCGGCCCCGAGGCGGAGTTCTACATCTTCGACGACGTCCGCTTCGAGACCAGGCAGAACGCCGGCTACTACTACATCGACTCCATCGAGGGCGCCTGGAACACCGGCAAGGCCACCGAGGGCGGCAACCTCGGCTACAAGCCGCGCTACAAGGGCGGCTACTTCCCGGTCCCGCCGATGGACCACTTCACCGACCTGCGCTCCGAGATGGTCCGCAACCTCATCGAGTGCGGCATCGACGTCGAGATGCAGCACCACGAGGTGGGCACCGCCGGCCAGGCCGAGATCGACTTCAAGTTCGGCACGCTGCTGAAGACGGCCGACAACCTCATGCTCTACAAGTACGTGATCAAGAGCACGGCCCTGGAGTTCGGCCACACGGTCACGTTCATGCCCAAGCCGATCTTCGGCGACAACGGCTCCGGCATGCACTGCCACCAGTCGCTGTGGAAGGACGGCTCGCCGCTGTTCTACGACGAGGTCGGCTACGCGGGGCTGTCCGACACGGCCCGCTACTACATCGGCGGCCTGCTCAGGCACGCGCCGTCGCTGCTGGCCTTCACCAACCCGACGGTCAACTCCTACCACCGGCTGGTGCCCGGCTACGAGGCCCCGGTCAACCTGGTCTACAGCCAGCGCAACCGCTCGGCCTGCGTCCGCATCCCGATCACCGGCTCCAACCCGAAGGCCAAGCGCATCGAGTTCCGGGTGCCCGACCCGTCGTGCAACCCGTACTTCGCGTTCTCGGCCATGCTGATGGCCGGCCTCGACGGCATCCGCAACAAGATCGAGCCGCCGGAGCCGGTCGACAAGGACCTCTACGAGCTCCCGCCGGAGGAGGCCCGCCAGGTGCCCCAGGTGCCGGGCTCCCTGCCCGAGGTGCTCGCCGCCCTGGAGGCCGACCACGACTACCTGCTGGAGGGCGGCGTGTTCACGCCCGACCTCATCGAGACCTGGGTGACGTACAAGCGGGAGAACGAGGTCGACCCGATCCGCCTGCGGCCGCACCCGCACGAGTTCGAGCTGTACTACGACGTGTGACGGCGCGTCTCGCGCCAGAACGGCCCGGCATCGACCACGATGCCGGGCCGTTCCGCTGCGCGGGCCGCGTCACGGCGACTGGCCGAGGTTGCGCAGGAGGGCGTTCTCCAGGTGCACGGTGATGTCGGCCAGTCGCCAGCCCTCCCGCGCGGCGCGGCGGGCCAGGTCCTCGTGCAGCTCGGCGCTCACCGGGATGACCTGGCCGCGCGAGTCGAGGATGGGCTGGTACTTGCGGCGGATCTCGTGGTCGTGGCGGCGGATGAACTCGAGCAGCCCCTCGTGGTCATGCGCCAGGTCGGTGACCGCCAGCACCGCGCGGTCCCTGAGCCAGGCGGGCATGGGGTAGTGCGTCCCGGCCTCCTCGACCAGCCGCGCCGGGTCGGTGCGGTCCCCGTCCTGCTGGGGTGGCGGGAAGCTGCCGGCCAGCACGAGCATCAGCCGGTCGGTGGGGAAGCCGCCCGGCAGCGGGCGGCCCTCGACCAGGGGCCTGACGACACTTGTCAGCGCGCGCCCCGAGCGCTGGGCGAGCAGGACGTCGAGGGCGTCGACCAGGATCACGCCCCGGTGGATCGTCGCCGGCCGGCCCGATGAGCGGGAGACCAGCTCCTCGACGAGCTCCGTCACCCACCACGGCTGCCCGCCGGCGTCCTTGGCCGCCTCCGCGTCCTGCCCGGTCAGCGCGGCGGCGTCCAGCACCGCCCACGGCACGTCCCAGACCTCGGCCAGCGCCTTGACCAGGGCGGTGCGCTGGCCCGTGCGCGGGTCCACCAGGACGACGCACTGGCGGTCCGCGCCGCCACCGGGCGAGCCGTAGTGCCTGCTGCTGGCCACCGCCAGGGTCTCCCTGGCACGGACGGCCCCCGGCAGGAGGTCGGCGAGCTTGCGCGAGACCTGGTGCGGGGTCAGCGCCCGGCCGCCGGTCGCCGGGGAGACCAGGGCCGCGGAGTTCAGCCCCCTGCCCACCAGCTCGGCGTCGATGATCAACGCCGGCTCGCCGGGCTTCGCGCGCTCGAACATCGTGGCCGCCAGCGCGTTCTCCATGACGCCGCGCAGCCCGCGCGCCCCGACGCCGCGCAGGAGCGCCTCGCCGGCGATCCGCTCGACGCCGTCCTGGGTGAAGACCGTGCCCTTCCTGCCCTGGAGGGCCAGCAGTTCGGCGTACTCGTGGGTCAGGCCGTTGTGCTCGTTCTGCAGGATCCTGACCAGTTCGGCGTGGTCGAGCGGGAGCGTCGCCGTTATCACCGGGAAGCGGCCCACCAGCTCGGGCAGGAAACCGTACTCGATGACGTCCTCGGGCAGGATGTGGTCCATGAGCGCGGCCCGGTCGCCCAGGGCGCCCTCGGGCAGGCTGAGCCTGCGCGCCACGTGCTCGGCGAGGCCGTTGAAGGCGCCGAGGCACACGAACAGCACGTTCTTGGTGTCGAACTGGTAGAAGTCGAGATTGCCCAACCGTTCCGAGTCGCCCTTGGGGACGTCCACGACCGACCCCTCGACCAGCTTGAGCAGCTCCTGCTGCACGGCCCCGCTGGAAGCCCGGCTGCGCTCGCCGTGTCCGAGGGCGAGCTTGTCGAACTCGTCGACGCAGACGATGCCGTACTCCGCCCTGCGCAGGTTGAAGGAGCTGGCGATCAGCAACCGGTAGAGCAGCTTCTCCACCGTCATCCCGCCGTAGCCGGTGCTGCTCAGCACGGTGGCGTTGGCGATGACGAACGGCACGTCGAGGAAGCGGGCGATCGTCTCGACCAGCATCGTCTTGCCGGTGCCGGTGGGGCCGAGCATCATCACGTTCGCCTTGCGGATGGCCACGGGCGGCGCCTCGAACCTGTTGGCCATCGTCAGCCGCAGGTAGTGGTTGCTGACCGCGACGGCCAGCCGCTCCTTGGCGGTGCGCTGGCCCTCGATCCGGCTGTCCAGGTGCCGCACGATGTCGGGCGGGTCGCGCAGGTCCACGCGGGGCAGGATGCGCGTCTTGGCGTCGATGAAGTCGTCCAGCGTCAGCCGCGTGGCCGACCGGGCGCCCGCGGCGGCGGCCGCCCAGTGGACGAGCTGCCGCAGCTCGGCGCCGGTGAACCCGGCGACCCCCGCGGCGATCGCCGCGACGTCCACCTCCGCGACGACATCGTGCTCCTTCAGCAGCAGCCGCAGGATGTCGGCGCGCTGCGCCTCGTCCGGCAGCTCCAGGTCGACGCGCAGGCCGAAGCGGGTCGGCGCGAACAGCGCCCGGTCGATCACCCGGGGCCTGCTGGTGGCCGCGACGACGTAGACCTTGCCGTTGGCGTCGAGATCGTCCATGGCGGTCATCAGCTGCGCCATCGTACGGTGGGCCTCGGCGTCACCGCTGGCACCGGTGGCGGGCCCGCTGCTGCGCTCCGCGGCGATCAGGTCGATCTGGTCGATGAAGACGACGACCGGCTTGCTGCGGGCGCTCCTGCTCGCCTCGGCGAACGCCTGCCGCATCCGGCTGGAGCCCATGCCGACGAGGATCTCGTGGAACTCGGCGCCCGAGTAGGTGTACAGGGAGGCGTTCGCCTCACCGGCGATCGCCCGGGCGAGAACGGTCTTGCCGCACCCGGACGGCCCGGCGATCAGAACCGCTCGCGGCACGTCGCGGCCCAGCCTGCCGTACGGCTTGCGCAGCCAGGCGACGACCGGTTCGAGCTCCTTCTTCACCTCGTCGAGCCCGCCGAGCCGGTCGAGGCGTTCGTCCGGCTGCTCCGCCGGCCGGCCGAGGCTCTGCACCTGCTGGGGCTGGTTGGCGGCCAACTGCCGCAGGCCCCCAGCCAGCATCCTGATCGCCAGCCCGACGAAGATGAGCGGGAGGCTCACGGCCAGGACCAGCGCCCACGGCACACCGGCCAGCCAGGTGGCCGCCGTCTTGACCCAAGGTCCCAGGTTGCGCCATTCGCCGCTGAACACCAGGTAGAACACGATCGCGAGGGCGGGCACCCCCAACGGTCTCAGGAATCTCACGGCGTCTCCCCCGCTCAGGGTCCGGTATGAGTGAACAACGCCCAGACGAGCGGGGCGTAGGGCATGCGTTCCCGCAGCTCCAGCACGGCCTCGTGGAGCGCCGCGGCGGTGCCGGCCGCGTCCAGGCCGCCCCGGCCGTCGCCCAGCCGCCGGTAGACCCGCGCCGCGACGTGGGGAGCCGTGCTGTCCTCCAGCTGCCATTGCGCGCCGATCACGTGCCGGTATCCCGCCAGGTGCACGGCGGACGACAGGGTGATGGCCTCGTCGGAGAGCCGTTCGTCGCCGCGCGAGGTGTCGCAGCCGGACAGGAACGCCAGCAGCGCGTGGTCGGACAAGTCGAGCGCCGCCAGATCGCGAACCGTCAGCGGCCCGTCCTGGAGGGCCAGCCAGGCGTGGAACGGGCTGGCCGTGTCCTGCGCCCCGTGGCAGGCGAAGTGCACCCAGGGGCTGGCCCGCAGCACGGTGACCACGGCCTCGCGGGTGGCGCTCGCCCCGCGCAGCGTCCGGGCCCCGGGGAAGCACTCGCGGAAGATCTCCTCCTCACGGGCCGCCCCCGGCAGGTCGGCCGCGCCCGGCGTCGTGGGCATGGACACCACCAGCGGCTGGCCGTCGGGCCGGGAGACGGGCGGCGGAAGCGAGCGGACGTGCGCCAGCGCCCGCACCGTGGGGGTGTAGGAGGACACCACCCGGTCCATCACCGTACGCGGTCGCGCGTCATGCCGCGTGCGGTGGTCCCCGGAGGCGTGCAGCGGGAGGAAGACCGCCGGCCCGGTCGGGCACCACCAGACCCGCCGCGCGCCGGGCAGCCGGTCGAGCACCGGCTCCGTGATGGTGTCCCAGACCCAGCTGAGGGTCTCCTGGACGGTCTGTCTGGCCGTCAGCAGGTCGTCGAACTCACGCGCGCCCCCGCCGAGCGCCTCGATCGCCTCGGTGAAGCCCGCGACCCGGCCCTCGACCGCGTCCGCGGACACGTCCGGCAGCGGCACGACCGTGACGTCCCCGCCGGCGACGACCAGGGCGTCGCAGCGGTAGCGGCTGACGTTGAGGACGACCACGGGGCCGTCGGCGGCGGCCCCGGCCAGCCGGGTGAAGTCCATCGACCGCTCGAAGTCCTCGAACCCCGGCTGCCGGCGGATCTCCGCCACCAACGCGGCGTGCCGCCGGGCCGCGGCGTGCCTGCGGTCCATGTCGGCGGACTGGTCGTCGAGATCGGCGTAGACCTCCGTGAGGCGGGCGGCCAGGTCGGGCAGCTCCCGGGCCAGCCGGTCCCGGGCGGCCCTGGCGTCGAGCGCCTGCGCCAGCAGGACTCCCCGGCCCTGCTCCAGCAGCTCGACCGCCAGGCGGGCGTCGCCGGTCTCGAGCGCGCAGGCGGCCGCGTCGCCCGCCGTCCCCTGGAAGTCGGCGAGCAGCCGCTCCTGGTCACCGCGGCTCAGGCCGCGCCAGGCCATGGCCTCCAGCAGCCCCACCATGACCCCGAACCCCTGTACGGCCAGCGCGAAGTCACCCTGGTCCGCGGCCAGGCGTCCCCAGAACCTGGCGGCGCCCGCGCGCGAGCCCGCCGGGGCCGCCTCGACGGCCGCGCTCTCGCGCAGCGCCTCGATCGCCTGCCCCCGCAGCCGCTCCGCCTCGCCCGGCTCGTCGTCGGCCCAGCGGTCGAGCAGCAGGGCCAGCTCGTTGAGCACGCTGGCCCTGCGCGGCTGCCCGGGGAGCGTCAGCTCCAGGGTCTCGCGCAGAAGGCGCACCGCCTCGGCGTACGGAGCGGGCTCGCCGGTGGCCTTGGCACGCAGCGACAGGCCGACGCCCAGCGCGGAAAGCCACATGGGGTACTCGGCGTGCGTGACCGGCCCGGCCGCGACCGCGCCCCGCAGCATGTCGACGGCCTCGTCGAGATCGTCGATCACATGGGCGGGCCTGGGGCCGTCCCGCACCTCGTGGACGAGCGCCGCCAGCGCGTCGGCGTCGACCGGCAGGGGGATCTCCCCACGTGCGAGGCCCTGGATCAGGTGGGTGATCTTCCGCTGCCGCTCGGTCACCAGCACGGCCTCGGTCTGCGCGATCAACGCCAGCCCCAGGCTGGCCATCATGCCCGCCCGGCTCACGTGCGTGTCGCCGAGCCGGGCCAGGCCGGCGCGCAGCAGCTCGACCGCGTCGCCGGACGCCGCCGCCCGGTCGTGGACCATGAGCGCGTTGGCCAGGTTCCTCGTGGCCAGGCCGCCGTCCGGCGTCTCCTGGGGCACGGAGGCGACGGACTCGCGCAGGACCAGCCGCGCCTCCTCCAGCGCGGCCGTGTCGTCGTACTGGACGTAGCGCTGGAACAGGGCGCTGCCGAGGTTGGACAGGTAGGTGCCGCGCAGGGAGTGCTCGCGCGGGGTCAGCCGGATGCACGCGCGCAGCGCCTCGATCGCGTCGTCCAGGTCCTGCTCCAGCCCGAGGTCCTCGAACCGCGCGATCAGGGAGCCGCCGAGGTTGGCCCGGTAGAGGGCGGCGTCGTAGTGGTGGTCGGGGGTGGCCCGCACCGCCTCGCGATGCGCCTCGATCGCGCCGTCGATGTCCTGCCTGCGGCGCCACCGCTCGTAGGCGTGGTGCAGGGCGATGCCGAGGCCGGTGAGGGCCATGCCGCGGTTGGGGTGGTCGGGCGGCGTCAGCGCCACCCCCTCCCGGCACAGCCGCAGGCACTCGGTCAGGTGCTCCTCGCGCCCGGTGATCTGGTAGGCGATCGCGTAGGTGTTGGCGAGGTTGGCCAGGAACAGGCCGCGCTCGGGGTCGCCCTCGGGCAGCCGCGCGATGCCCGCCTCGAGCAGGTCCTGGGTGGCCTTCAGGTCGGTGGTGGTGCTGGTCGCCTGCATCCTGCGCCCCATCGCGGTGCCCAGCGCCGACAGCAGCTCGGCGTACGCGGGATGCCCGCCGGGCAGGCCCGCCAGGGTCGCGCGCATGGCCGCGATGACCTCGTCGAGGAGCGTGAGCCGGCCCGACGTCATCGCGACGATCGAGGCGTAGTAGGCGATCCGGACCAGGTGCTCGGTGCGGAGCGCGTGCTCCTCCGGCAGGAGCGTCATCTGCTCGCGGAAATGGGCGACCAGCCGGTCCACGGTGACGACCCGCTCCGAGACGTCGATGCCGTGGTCGAGCACCCAGCCCAGCCCCGCCCTGATGCTGCGCCGGTCGATCTCGGTCGCGGTGGGGAAGCGCCGCCGCACGACCTCCAGCAGCTCGCGCAGGTGCCGGTCGCGCTCGGGCAGGTCCCATCGCTGCACGAGCAGCATGGCCAGCTTGACCACCCGCGACAGGTAGTAGGTGTGGTCGGGGCTGGTCGCCCGCACCAGCCGGGTCAGGATCGCGTGGGTCTCGTCCTGGAACTCCCGGAGCCGCTCCGGGTGCAGTTCGGCCTGCTCCTCCAGTGCCAGGACCAGGTTGACCGTCGCCGAGTCGCGCAGCTCGGGATCCAGCCCCGGGCTGCCGGACACCTCCCGGAGGATGGCGACGACCTCGTCCAGCACGCGGCGGTTCTCCGCCGCCATGCTGCGGTCCGGCCGGTGCAGCTCGTAGGTGTTCAGCAGCGCCGTGGCCCGGCTCAGTTCGGCCGTCATGCCGGCGTCGGTGCCCTCGGCCAGCCGTACGGCGGTGCGGTGGACGGTGAGCGACTCCGCGATGTCCTCCATCTTCCCGATGTGGTCGAACCGCATCGAGAGACCGTCGCCGAGCGCCGACAGCCATTCCGCCCGCTCGGGATGGCGCTCGGGCACGTGCTCCAGCGCGTTCCTGAGCGTCTCCAGCGCCTCGTCCAGCTGCTCGAGATCATGTGTCGACGGGTACTCACGGATGACCCACGCCGCTCGTCGAGCGGCGCGCACGGCTCGGCTTCGTCGAAGCATCCGCATCCTCCCCCACGGGGCCGGCCGAACGGTTCTCCTCGCATGAGAGCACCCTCCTGCGGTTCGTTCTGGGGCAGGCGCGCGTTACCGCCCGTTCGCCTTGTCGCCCCTCGCGGCGGGTGGTAGACACCAAGCCATGGCAGACCTGCCGGACGACCGCCGCGCCCTGGCCGCTGTGTGCGCAAGCCTCCCCCGGCTGGTCCGCATGGCCGCGTCGGAGGGATGGTCGGCGGAGCTCGACGCGGCCCGGCGCGCGCTGCGCGAGGAGGAGCGAGGCCCCAAGGAGGTCGTCGACGAGCTGAGCCGGATGCTCGGCCTGGACGTCCTGGCACGCGGCAAGCCGGTCGTCCCCGACCTTCCGTCGGCAGGGCACCTCCCGCCCCCGCCCGGCGGCTACCGCTGCCCGAAGGACCGCTGCCCGCGCGACACCCGGCCCGAGCCCGGCGGCGCGATCCCGACCTGCGACGTCTACGAGCTTCCGCTGAAATACTCGCCGGGATGACCGGGTTCCTGTCGAACCTCGGGCAGAAGCTCGCCGAGCGGTGGCTGGCCGCGCTCGTCCTGCCCGGCGCGCTGTTCGAGGGCGTGCTGTGGCTCGCCGCCGTCCTCGGCCACCGGCGCCCCTGGGACGTCGCGTTCCTGGCCGACCGGGCCACCGCCCAGACCAGGGCCCTGGACGGCAAGCCCGTCGCGCAGGCCCTGCTGCTCGTCGCCCTCCTGCTGGGCGCGTTCGGGGCGGGGCTGTGCGCCGGCGCGCTCACGGGGCCGGTCGTCCGCTGCTGGTTCATGCGCGGTCCACGGTGGCTGGCCCGGCCCCTGGTCGAGCGGCGCAGGAACCGCTGGGACGACGCGCACCGGGACTTCGAGACGGCCACGGCGGGCAAGGGGGAGAGCGCCGCGGACTTCCAGCGCCGCCGAGGCGAGCTGGCCGCGCGGCGCAACGCCATCGCCCTGGCCCGCCCGTTCCGGCCGACCTGGATGGGCGACCAGATGGACGCCGTCGTCACCCGCGTCCACAACCGCTACGGCATCGACCTCGACGCCGCCTGGCCGCGCCTGTGGCTCGTCGTCCCCGACCACGTACGGACCACGATCGGCGACGCCCGCGCCACCCTGTCCGGCGCCGCGACCACGGCGGCATGGGGTGTGCTGTACCTGGGCACGGCGGTGATCACCCTGTGGTGGCCGGCGGCGCTGATCGGCGCGGTGACGATCGCGGTCGGCCACCGCCGGGGACGGGCGGCGACGGGGACGCTGGCCCAGGTGTGCGAGGCCACCGTGGACCTCTACGGGGTGGAGCTGGCCAGGGCCCTCAACGTCCCGCTCGCCGACGGCCAGGTGACCCCGCCCGCCGGCCTCACCATCACCGAACTCCTCCGCAAGGGCGCCTGAGGCCGCTCGGAGCGCGCCGTCAGCCCTGGAGGACCTTCCCCCAGTCGACGGTCGCGGCCCAGTCGGCGTAGGTGTGCCAGCGCACCGCCGGGTAGGCGGCGCGCAGGGCGGCCGTGTCGACGAAGTCGGTGTTGCGCTCGAAGGCGTCGAACATGTCCGCCACCTCGTCGCCCGCCCACTGCCGGACCATGTCGAGGGGCAGCCTCCGGTACGGGATCTCGCGGCCGATCGCCTCGCCGAGGATGCGGGCGGCCTCCTCGCCCGTGACGCGGTCGGAGGCGACGTCCACGCGCCTGCCGATCATCTCGGCGGGGTTCTCGACGGCGTGGACGGCTAATGCGGCGATGTCGAGGACCGTGACCTGGTCCAGTTCCTTGCCGGGCGACAGCGGGCTGGACAGGACGCCGTCGGCGAGGCCGCTGAAGCCGAGGTTGAGGGCGTTCTCCATGAAGTAGACGGGGCCGAGGACCGTCGCGGGCACCTGCCGCTCGCGCAGGTACGCCTCGACCAACTGCTTGCTGTCGGCGTGGTCGATGTCGGTGGCCTCCACGCGGTCGCCGCCGCGTACGGAGGAGTAGACGAGGTGGGTGCCGGCGCGCTCGGCGGCGTCCACGATGCTCCGGCCCTGGGCGACCTCCTCGTCCTTGCCGCCCTCGCCGAACGGCACGGACAGGCCGAACACGGCGTCCACGCCGGTCGCCGCCCGCTGGAGCGCCCCGGCGTCGGCCAGGTCGCCCGGGGCCAGGCGCGCGCCCGCGGCGGACAGCGCCCGGGCGGCGGGCGACTCCTCCGAGCGGACGTAGGCCACCACCTCGTGCCCGTGGTCCAGGAGCAGGCGGGCGACGGCGCCGCCCTGCTTGCCGGTGGCGCCGATGACGAGAACCTTCGCCATGATCTCTCCTGTAATCATGTAATCCCTGAATGGGGCGCGGGTGCGCGCCGAATCGGGATTCTTCAGCCTCAACCACGGTTGAGGTCAACTACCCGACGCTCACCGGTACGGGGCCAGGCCGGCCGCCGCGGCGGCGGCGTCGCCCTCCCGCAGGCCGTACACCGCCTCCTGGAGGGCGAACGTGGCCGCGTAGGCGTCCGCGCGGGCGGCCAGGCCGGGGAACGCCGCGGCCAGCCGCTCGCGGGTGGCGGGACCGACCGAGACCGACAGGGCGGCGAGGTCCACCGCGGGATCGCCGGGGCCGGCGGCCTCCCAGTCGAGCACCCCCGTCACCCTCGCCGCTCCAGGGGCCCCGGCGACCAGCACGTTGGCGCCGCCGAGGTCGCCGTGGACGAACCCGGCGGGCGCCGACTCGGCCGTCCGGAGCGCCCGGGCGGCGTCGGCCAGGGCGCGGCGGGCCTGTCCCGGCGTCAGGAGCGGGACCACGAGCCGCCGCACGTCGTCGGCCAGTTCGCGCCACTCCTCCCGCCACACGTCGTCGGCCGGCGCCCGCCACCCCTCTCGCCGGTCGGGCCCGGCGGCGCGGCCGAGCGGGACGGAGGCGAGGCGCTCCAGCAGCCCGGTCAGCGCGGCGGGGTCCGGCTCCCGCCCGGGCGCCAGCGGCTCCCCGTGGACCAGCCGCATGACGAGGCAGTCCGCGCGCACCTCCACCACCTCCGGCGCCGGGACGCCGTGCGCGCGCACCAGCCTCATCCGCTCCGCGAGAGACGTGAGGCCGGCGAGCCCGGCCGGGCGGCGCGGGAAGCGCCACGCCAGCCCGGCCGCGTCGTCCAGCACCACGTCGGCGGACTCCCCCGCGCGAAGCCGCAGGGCCCGCGCCGGGGTGCCGACCGTCCGGGCGTACCGGTCCAGGGGCGAGATCACGCCACCGAGGCTAGCGGCGCGAGCGGATGCCGGTGAGGCGGCGCAGGACGTCCCACCAGAACGGCGCGCCGAACAGCAGCGCCACGTACGTCATGAGATAGCCGGGCCAGTGGCTGAGCGTGGTGAGCCGGTCCCACCAGGTGGCGCCGTTCCAGTGGACGGCCGGGTCGCCCTCCTCGGGGATCGACAGGCTCACCAGGGCGTGGTCGAAGACCTTGACCAGGGCGGGCTGGCTGAGGGTGTCGGTGATGCAGGGCATCGGGTCGGCGCTCTCGCAGCGGGCCTTGAGCTCGCCGTAGGCGTCGGGCCCGGACTCGGCCACGGCGGTCACGGAGGCCCGGAAGGCGTTGTCGCGCAGCAGCGTCTTGGCGTACTCCAGCCCGTCCATGGTGAACACCAGCGTCACCACCAGGCCGAGCGCGGCCACAACCCACTTGACGTAGCGCCGGTACAGCATCGACAGGCGCTGCATCTCGCCGTCGAACCACGTCTCGACCCCGGTACGGAAGCGCTCCATGTCGCGCTGCGCGCTCTCCCACACGCCCAGGAGGTGGCCGTGCAGGGGGCTGCCCATCGCCTTGAGCTTGGCCAGCAGCCCCTCGACGCCGCCGTCCTCGGCCGCCGCGAGCTCCATCACCGCGGTGGCGAAGCGGCCCGGCGGCAGGTTGGCGATGCTGGTGCGGCCCTGCTTGGGGTGGTCGATCTCGCGTACCCGCTGGTACAGGAGGTTGATCATGGCGTCCTCGCCCTTGGTCTCCTTGGCGGGCAGCTCGCCGGCCTCGGACGGCGCGGGCTGGTCGCTGTGCCGGGGGCGCGGGTCCCGGGTGAACGGCAGCACGGCGAACACCTCGCGCACGCTGGCGGGCAGCCAGCTCCTGCCCTCCTTGTCGCTGCCGTCCATGGTGTCGCGCAGGTACGCCCACAGGAACTTGCTGCGGATGGCGAGCAACCGGACGAATGCCTCGTTCAGCCCGCTGACGAGCAGCGACAGCAGCAGGAACGACAGCACGAGACCTAAGGCCAGATCCACGTAAAGCGACAGCAAAGTGATCACCCCGCGCCTTGCATACACCCGTGCAGGCCGGGGACGCAACGGCTCAGGAGCCGTAGAAGACGCGTTCCACGACCTGGCGGGCACGGCGGGTGACGCGGCGGTAGTCGTCGAGGAAGTCCTCGGAGCCGTCGGGCGGGTAGCCGAGCGTGCGGGCCAGCCGCAGCCGGTCGCGGGCGTCGGCGGGCACGCTGTCGCCGGGCCGACCCTTGACCAGCATGATCGCGTCACGGATGCGGGAGGCGCACTGCCACGCCTCGGCCAGCACCTCCTCGTCGGAGGCCCGCAGCAGCCCCTCGGCGACGGCCGCGCGCAGCGCCTCCAGCGTGCGGGTGGTGCGCAAGGCCGGGACCGCCCCGGCGTGGCGCAGCTGGAGGAGCTGCGCCACCCACTCGACGTCGGCCAGGCCGCCGGGGCCGAGCTTGGTGTGCAGCGCCGGGTCGGCGCCGCGCGGCAGCCGCTCGGCCTCCATCCGGGCCTTCAGGCGCCGGATCTCGCGTACGGACTCCTCGCGCAGGCCGCCGGCCGGGTAGCGCAGCTCGTCGGCCATCGCGCGGAACTCCTCGCCCAGCGCGGCGTCGCCGGCGCAGAAGCGGGCCCGCAGCAGCGCCTGCGCCTCCCACGGCGACGACCAGCGCGCGTAGTAGGCCCGGTAGGAGGCGAGGGTGCGCACCAGCGGGCCCTGCCGGCCCTCGGGCCGCAGGTCGGGGTCGATGAGCAGCGGCGGGTCGGGGGCCGGCAGGCTGAGCAGGCGGCGCAGCTCGTTGGCGAGGGCGAACGCGGCGTCGCCGGCCTCCCGCTCGTCCGCCCCGGGGTGCGGGTCGTGGACGAACATGACGTCGGCGTCGCTGGCGTACGACGACTCCATGCCGCCGAGCCGGCCCATGGCGATGAGGGCGAAGCGGGTGGGCGGCGGGGCGCCCCGGTCGGCGCTCAGCCTGGCGATCGCGGCGTCCAGCGCGGCCTGCAGCGTCACGTCGTTGAGCGTGGACAGGGCCACCCCGACGTGCTCGATCCCGGCCAGGCCGAACAGGTCGGCGACGGCGGTGCGGAACAGCTCCCTGCGCCGCAGCGCCCGCACGGCGGCCACGGCGCCGGCCGGGTCGGCGCCGTGCCGGGTCACCGCGGCCGACGCCTCGGCCCGCAGCGCCTCGGCGGAGCGCAGCGCGAGGTCCGCGTCGGAGCCGAGCAGCGCCACGGCGTCGGGGGCGTGCATGAGCAGCCCGGTGGCGTAGCGGCTGGCGCCGAGCACGCGGGCCATGCGGGCGGCCACGGCGGTCTCGTCGCGCAGCAGCCGCAGGTACCACGGCGTGGCCCCGAGCTTGTCGCTGACCTGCCGGAAGCCGAGCAGCCCGGCGTCCGGGTCGGGCGTGTCGGCGAACCAGCCGAGCATGACCGGCAGCAGGGTGCGCTGGATGGCCGCGCGCCGTGACACGCCGGAGGTGAGGGCGGCGATGTGGCGCAGCGCGCCGTCGGGATCGACGTAGCCGAGGGCGCGCAGCCGCGCGGACGCCGCCGCGGTCGACAGCCGGGTCTCGGTGTCGGGCAGCCGGGCGACGGCCTGGAGCAGCGGCCGGTAGAACAGCTTCTCGTGCAGCCGCCTGGCCTCGCGCGCGTGGCGGCGCCAGCGGGCGGTGAACTCCCCCACCGGGTCGGCCTGCATGCCGAGCGCCCGGCCCAGGCGGCGCAGGTCGGCGGGGTCGGTGGGCAGCACGTGGGTGCGCCGCATGCGGTGGAGCTGGAGCAGGTGCTCGACCTGGCGCAGGAACGTGTACGCCTCGGCCAGGCCGCGCGAGTCGTCGCGGCCGACGTATCCGCCCCGCGACAGCGCGGCGAGCGCCGGGAGCGTGGCGCGGCGGCGCAGCAGCGGGTCGAGCCGGCCGTGGACGAGCTGGAGGAGCTGCACCGCGAACTCGATGTCGCGCAGCCCGCCCGGGCCCAGCTTGATCTGCCGCTCCCCCTCGGCGCGCACGTGCTCCTCGACGCGGCGGCGCATCGCCTGCACGTCCTCGACGAAGCGGTCGCGGGTGGCGGCCGACCAGACCAGCTCGTTGACGGCCTCGACGTAGGCGGCGCCCAGCTCCATGTCGCCGGCGATCGGCCGGGCCTTGAGCAGCGCCTGGAACTCCCACGTCTTGGCCCATCGGCCGTAGTAGGCGAGGTGGCTGGCCAGGGTGCGCACCAGCGGCCCGTTGCGGCCCTCGGGGCGCAGCCCGGCGTCCACCTCCCACAGCGCGCCCTCGGGCGTGGCGGCCGAGCAGACCCGCATCATGGCCTGCGCCAGCCGGGTCGCGGCGCGCAGCGCCTTGGTCTCGTCGGCGCCCTCGCGCGGCTCGGCCACGAAGATCACGTCGACGTCGCTGATGTAGTTGAGCTCGCGGGCGCCTGCCTTGCCCATGCCGATGACCGCCAGCCGTACGTCGTCGGCCTCCACCTGCGTGCGGGCGACGGCCAGGGCCGCCTCCAGGGCGGCGCCGGCGAGGTCGGACAGCTCGGCGGTCACCTCGCTGAGCGAGGCGCGGCCGGTGAGGTCGCGCGCGGCCAGGCCCAGCAGCCGCCCCCGATAGGCGACGCGCAGCGCGACCACGGGGTCCGCCGTGGGCGGGTCCGAGCCGGCGCGGGCCGCCGTGGGCCGGTCGGCGCCGTCGCGGGCCGCCGTGGGCCGGTCGGCGCCGTCGCGGGGCGCCCGGTTGTCCGGGCGCGCGGGCGGACCCGGCTCGGACGGCGGCCGGGCCGAGCCGGCGCGGGGCAGCGGGTCGTCGGGGTCGGCGGCGACGGCGCGCAGCAGGTCGGCGCGGGGGTCGCCCGGGTCGGCGACCAGCAGGCCGAGGTGGCCGGGGTGGCGGACGAGGTGGTCGCCCAGGGCGGCGCTCACGCCGAGCACGGCCAAAGCGCGCTCGCGCAGCCGTTCGTCGGCCCGCAGCGCGCCGATCGCCTCGGGGGCGCGCTCGGCCAGCCGGGTCAGCGACAGCAGCGCCAGGTCGGGGTCGGCGACCTCGACCAGCCCGTCGAGCAGGTCGTCCAGCTCGCCGCCGGACTGCTCGACGAGCCGCGCGGCGGTCGCCCCGTCGGCGAACCCGAGCTTGGCGAGCCTGGCGGCGGTGGACTCGATCCTCGGCACCCCTCCATCTTGACAGGCCCTCCGGCGAGCGGCGTAGAGTGCAACGCAACGTTGCGTTGTATACATGAGGAAAGGGGGCGCGGCGGTGGAGGACTCGACGCAGGTCCGGCACACGGGCACGGGCGGGGTCCCGGCGGCCGTGACGTGGGGACTGCTGGCCGCCTGGGCGCTGCACGACGCCGAGGAGCTCGCCACGATGCCCGGGTGGGCGCGGCGGGCCCGCCCCCGCCTGGAGCGGCGCCTGCCCGGCGTCCCGTGGGAGCGGCTGGACGTGTCGCGGGCGCACGCGACCGTGGCCATCGGGCTCATGGGCGGGGCCGTGGCGGCGCTGTCGGCCGCGGGGGCGCGCACGGGCGGGCGGAGCCCGGCGTTCCAGGCGGCGCTGGCCGCGTTCGGGCTGCACGGGGTCGCGCACCTCGCGCAGGCCGCGGTCACCGGCGGCTACACGCCGGGCGTGGTGACCTCGCCGCTCGTCGTCATCCCGTTCACCGTGTGGGCGCGGCGGCGGCTGCGCGCGGCCGGGGTGGAGGCTCCCCGCCGGGCCGCGCTCACCGCGGGCGCGGTGGCGGCCGTGCCGCTGCTGCTGGCGGGCGTCCACGCGGCGGCCCACGCCCTCACCGGGCCCCGGCCCGGCTCGTCCCGCCGCCGCCCGGCCCGCGACCGCTGGTACTGACCGCCGCCACCCGGCCCGTCACCGCTGATACCGGCCGCTACCCGGCCCGTCAGCGCTGATACCGGCCGCCGCCCGGCCCGTCAGCGCTGATACCGGCCGCCGCCACCGGACGCGCGGGGCGTGCGGCTCAGCCGCCCCGGACGACGGACGCGAACGCCTCCGCCACGGGACGCCAGGTGGACACCAGCTTGTCCTCGGCCGCCCGGACCGCCTCGACCAGCTCCTCCGCCCGCGCCAGGGTGGAGGACCCGGCCCACGACGCGAAGATCTCGGGCGTGGCCTCCGGGTGGAACTGCACCGCCCAGGCGCTGTCTCCGAGGCGGTACGCCTGGTTCGGGTAGGGGGTGCCGGTCAGCAGCGGCACCGCGCCCTCCGGCAGCCGCGCCATCACGTCCTGGTGGTACTGCACGGCCACCGCCGTGCCGATCCCCGACAGCAGCCGGTCGGAGGCGGCCTCGGGCAGCGCGCTCACCTCGCACAGCCCCACCTCCAGCCCGTCGCCGCCCCGTTCGACGGCGCCGCCGCAGGCCATCGTCATGAGCTGGGCCCCGAGGCAGATCCCGAGTGTGGGCGTCCCGTCGAGGACCGCGCGGCGCAGCAGCTCACGGGTCGCGGGCAGCCACGGGCAGCGCTCGTCCTCCCACGCGGCGGCCTCGCCGCCGAGCACGACGAGCCCGTCGGCGGCCCGCTCGGGCACCTCCTCGCCCCGGTACGGCCGGACGACGTCACAGACCGGACCGAACCAGCCGGCCAGGTATCCGAGCCCGGCCTCGGCCTCGTGCTCGATCACGGTGATCCGCATACCGGGTAATTTATCCGCAATCTTCGCTTTTCGTCTCCCCGCAGCCTCCGGCGGGAGCCGGCCGGTGCGCCCCGCCCGCGGGGCTGTCCCCGACGCGAGGGATGTCTCTAGGATCCGGTTCATGAGGGTGGACGAGGTCGGCGGGCTGCGCATCGCCACGTTCGGGGACGGACCGCGCGTGATCATCGCGGTCCACGGCATCACGGCGTCGCTCATGGCGTGGGCCGCGGTGGGGCGGCGGCTGCCGGAGGGCTGGTCCATGGTCGCGATGGACCTGCGCGGCCGGGGGCACAGCGCCGGGCTGCCCGGACCGTACGGGCTGCCGCGGCACGCCGAGGACGTGCTGCGCGTGGCCGACCACGTCGGCGCCGACGCCGGCGCGGTGCTCACGGGCCATTCGATGAGCGCCTACGTGGCGGCGCTGGCGGCGGCCCGGCGGACGTTCGCCCGGGTCGTGCTGGTGGACGGCGGCCTGCCGCTGCCGCTCCCGCCGGGAGCCGACCCGGACGCGGCGCTGGCGGCCACGCTCGGGCCCGCGCTGGCCCGCCTGTCCCGGACGTTCGCCACGCCCGAGGACTACGTCGCCTTCTTCCGCGCCCACCCGGCCTTCGCGCACGACTGGAACGACGACGTCGAGGCGTACGTCCGCTACGACCTGGACGGGCCGCCGGGAGCGCTGCGCTCTCGCGCCGCCGAGGACGCGGTGCGGGAGGACGGCCGCTGGCTGCTGACCGGCGCCGAGGAGCTCGGGGCCGCGCTCGCGTCGATCAAGGCGCCGCTGCGCCTGCTGCGGGCCCCGCGCGGGCTGCTCGACCAGGAGGTCGGCATGCTGCCGGACGAGCTGGCCGCCTCCTGGACGGCGCGGCTGCCGCACCTGGAGGACGAGGTGGTGCCGGACTGCAACCACTACACGATCCTGCTGCAGGAGCGCTGCGCGTCGCTGGTCGCCGCCCGCCTCACCGGCCAGGGGTCCTGAACGCGGACGGCCCCGGAACCGCTCGGGTTCCGGGGCCGTCGGACGTCTAGGCGTCCTGGGGAAGATCGGCGCTCAGAGGAGGACGATCGGCGTCCTGAGGACGGTCGGCGTCCTGAGGACGGTCGGCGTCCTGAGGACGGTCGGCGTCCTGAGGACGGTCGGCGTCCTGAGGGGACTTAGCGCGGGGCGATCCAGGTGGCCCGGGCCGCGGCGACCAGCGTGCCGTCCACCTCGTAGATGGCGCTCTCGCCGAACAGCTTGCGCCCCTCGCGGCCGGTGGCGCGGGCCACGGCGGAGTAGGCGCCGCCCGGATAGACACGGCGGTGGATCTGCAGGGTCAGCCGGCCGAGCAGCGCCGACTCGCCGGGCTGGAAGTGCGCCCAGCCGGTGATGCAGTCGAGGACGGCGCCCACGATGGAGCCGGGCACGCCGTCGGCGTCGGCCACCGTGTGCGGGACCCGCCAGCCGGCCGCCACCACATCCTTGCCCTCGACCGGGCCGGGGAAGACGCGCAGGCCGTCACCGGGCTCGCGCAGGCCGCAGGCGAAGCACTCGGGGAAGGCGTGCCCCTTCCACCCGGCGAAGCCGGCCTCGGCGCGGGCGGCGTCCTTGAACGGGACGAACTCGGGGGCGTCGAGGTCCTGCGCCACGGGGATGGCCTCGACGAGCAGCCGGTCGCCGTCGGAGAGGGTGACGGTGTTGGCGACGTGCTCCAGCCGGAGCTCGGTCTCCAGCGGGGTGGGGGCGTGCAGCGTGACCTCGACGGCTGATCGGTTGTCGTTGAACGCGTCCGCCATGGTCCCGGCTATCCAGCCGCCGTTGGCGGCCCCAGCCGGTCCCCGGAAACGCGCGGGAACGGTCAACACGGTCTGCAGGGCAGCCGTCGTCATGCCTCACCCTCCCATATCGCTTCAACAGCGAAAAATCCGGAATTGCATATAAAGCAGGCCGATATTACCGGAGATCCGCACGGCCCGTACCAGAGGGGCGGCCGCCGGTCAGCCCGCAACAGGACACAACACTCCAGACCCAGCGAAACCTTCCCGCCCCATCCGTACCTGCAGGACGACGGGGCTGCGCGGCACTGCTCGCGAGAGGATCCGAGGGTGGCGGATCAGCCGTACCCGTAAGATACGGGCGCTAAATTGCACGCATGTGACTTCAGCCCAAGAAGTGACGCTGATCACTCCGCGAAGTCCTCTCACGTCATGCGCACCATGCCCGTACCCTCACCCGGGTCAGGCACGGGCCTGAGCCGCGTCGGCCTCCGCACGGCCCCAGGACCTCGCCCCTCGCCGATCCGATCGGCACGAGCGCCGCGGCGCGGGAAAGGCCAGGCCGCCGGACCGGGAGGTCGCGACGGCGTACTGTCACGGGTGTGACCATGCCGGCCGGGCGGCCGGAGGGGCGGTCGCGCAGCCGAGCGCCTCGTCACGGTCTCGGAAGGGGAGCGGATGGACGGCCTCGGCCCCCGCGCGGTCCTGGTGCCCGACCTCGGCGACGACCTCGCGGTCGCGGTCGGCGCGCTGGAACGGCTGCTGCTGGCGTTGCGGGCCGCCGAGGAGCACGGTGCCGTGCTGCCCGCTCCCCTGGCGGGCGGCGCCGCGCTCACCGCGCTGCGCCGGCTCTGGCGTGCGGTGGCGCCCACCCAGGGACGTCAGGGGCCGCCTCCGGCCGGGAGGCTGTACGCGCACGGCGGCCGGACCGAGCTCGTCCCGCTGCGCCTGGTCGACGTCGACCCCCTGGACGTGGCCACCCTGTCGGCCGCCGCGGCGGCGCGGGGGCGCGGCGCGACCGGCGCGGGCCCGGTGCGCCGGGCGCTGGAGGAGGTCGCCGGCGACCCGCCGGGCGCCGACCTCGTCGTCGCCGCGGCGGGCTTCAGCGGACTGCTCGACCTGGCCGACACGGGCGAGTCCATCGTGCTGCGGGAACGGCTGGCGGCGGCCGGGCCGGGCGTGGACGTCGTGCTCACCCCCGTGCAGGAGAACGCCTACCGGGCGACCGTGGAGCGGCTCACGGCGATGTGGCCCGCCCGGCGGCCCGGCCCGCCACCGCCTCAGGGCGGAGGACGCCGCTCACCGGCGGGATCCTGAGCGCCGGACGGCCACCATCACGGTCGCCCCGCGCCCCGGACGGCCCGCCTTACGGCCGCCCGTGCCTCGGACAGGCACCGTCACGGCCGCCCGTGCCTCGGACAGCCGTCGTGGCGGGCTCCTGCGCTCCGGATCGGCGCCGTGATGGACGCACAGGCACCGGACGCCGCGATCGCAGAAGCCCGGGCACCGGGCGGCGCCGTCACCAGCACCCCAGGCACCGGGCGGCCGTGACGAGGTACAAGCCCGGGTCAGGAGACGGCGGGTGGTAGCGGCGGTGGAGACGGTGGCGTCAGTGGCGCGGGTGCCGGCGGTGGCGGCAGTGGCGAGGGTGGCGGCGGTGGGGGCGGTCCCAGCACGTCCACCGCCCACGCCGGCCCTGCCCTGCCGCGCTCGCGCTCGCGCTCGCGCTCACCGAGCCTGCCGGCCTTCCCGGGCCTGTGGGGCCGGTGGCGTCCTTGGGGCCGCCCGACGAACCGCCCGACCGCGAGATCCCGCCGGGCGTGCGGGTTCAGGCCGTCGGCGAGGTCGATCGTGGTCGTGACCGCCTTGGCCGCCGTGTCGATCACCACGACCGCGTCCCCCTGGCCGCTCGTGGCGGTGACGTACGCGTGCCTGCCGTCAGGGTCGAGCGCCACGGCGACGGGAAGGCGGCGGTCCGGGATCGGGATGGTGTCGGTGACGGCGTCGGTCACGGTGTTGATCACCGTGATCGCGCCTCCCGCGCGGTTCAGCGTGCCCACGTACAGGCGAGTGCCGTCGCCGGAGACCGCCAGCCCCTGAGGCGGGCCGTCGCTGACGGGGATGGACGCCTGGAGCCTCCCGGTCGCCGTGTCGATCACGAACACCTGCCCCTTCCCCGCGGCGGTCCCGGCCACGTAGGCGCGGTGACGGGAGGGATGGACGGCGATCGCCCCGGGCGGCGACGGCAGCGGGACGGCCCTCGTGACCCGCTTGGTCCTGGTGTCGATGACGGTGAGGTTGCCGGAGGTGCCCTTCGCGTCCCGCGTGACCCCCACGAGCGCGCGGCGCCCGCCGTGGTCGACCGCCACCGCGCCCGGATCGCCGTTCCTGCGGGGTCCCGCCACGTACGCGAAAGGGGAGAGCCTGGGCGGCCGGACCAGGGCGGCGGGCGTGGCGGCGGCCGGAGCGGGCGGCGGCGGGAGCAGCCCGCAGGCGGCGACGGCCACGGCCACGGCCGTCCCGAGCCGGACACCGTGTCGCCACCCCGCCTGCGCGTTCTTGGTCGGCGAGCGCATGAGCCGCATTGTCCGGCACACCTGATCGCCGGACGGGGAACGCCTTCCACGTGTCGGGTCAACAACGGGTCTGCGCGAGCAAAGGGATGCCACGCGCGGGTCCGCGCCACGACGGGAACGGCGGGACCTTCAGCTTTCGGAAGGGCGCCAGGCGGCGCGCGGCAGGATCATCGTGATCGACGTCCACCACTCGCCACCGACCTCGATGCTGCGCGGGTGCGTCTCCTCCGCGCGGAAGCCGAGCCGTTCGTAGATCGTCCTGGCCCGCTCGTTGTGGGCGTAGACCCCCAGCTCGACCTGCTCGACCTCGGGGTCCGCGAAGGCCACGCCCACCGCGGCCCGGACCATGGCCGCTCCGCGCCCGTGCCCGCGGGCGGAGGGCGCGACCAGCACCATGCCGAGCCGCACCGACCGTCCCCCGGGCTGGAGGCGCAGCCCGAAGTGCCCCACCGGGGCCCCGTCGGGGTCGGTCGCGACCATGAGGCGGCGATCGGGATCGGCGGCGCGCAGGCCGAGCAGTTGCCGCCCGTCGAAGGGCCAGCTGAAGGGGGCCTTGCCCGACCAGGTCACCAGCGCCTCGGGGCCGTCGATCCACGACGCCACCACGGGGGCGTCGGCCGGTTCCAGCGCGCGCACACGTATCACGGCTCCAGCCGTACCGCACCGGCGCCCGACCGGTCAAAGAGTGCCGATCGGGGCACGGGGCCCAGCGCCTTTACATCGTAGATCAACTCCATGCAGACGGGCGCCGCCGCCACGGCATGTACTGGCCAGTGCCCCGGTGACCCCGGCCTCCGGCGGTCGTGGACGATCACGATTCGGCGAACCGGCCCGTACCCCTGCCGTCACGATCACTAGGGTCCGACGAGACCCTGCGTGCGGCCGTCCCTGGGCCGGCTGGCGCCGGCAGCTGCCGCTCCAGTGGAGGGAACCGCGCGATGCCCTTCGATCTCCTCGCCGCCCTGGACAAGGCCGGACCGGCGCTCCTGCGTGACGCTCTCGGTGGAGCGTGGCCGCCGGCCCTGGCGCGGGCCTGCCGCCGGGCGCTCCCGCGCCTCCTGGCCCTGCCGCCCGGCCTCGGACGGCTGGAGTTCCTGCATGCGACGGCCGCTGCCGAGGAGCCGGAGGCGCTGGCCTTCCTGGGCGCGGCGGCGCCGGGCAGGTGGACGCTCGCGTGGGAGGCGGGCGAGGGCCCCACGGCCTTCCACGTGTGCCCGGTCCGGCACGACGGCCCGGTGTGGGCGGTGGCGGTGGGCGAGTTCGCGGGCCGCACGTTCGTGGCCAGCGCCGGCGACGACCGTGTGGTACGGGTGCGCGACGCCTTCGAGCAGTCGGGGCCGGACCTGGAGGGGATGACGGCGAGCGTCCGCGCCCTGGCGTTCGGCGCGGTGGACGGCCGCCCGACGCTGGCCGCCGGTGACCTGGCGGGCATGGTGCGCACCTGGGACCCGCTCACCGGAGCGCCCGGGTTCACCCGCGAGGTGACCGGCGGGCACCCGACGGCCATGGCGTTCGTGGCGGCCGGGGAAGGGCGGGTGCTGCTCGCCGTGGCGATCGGCTTCCCCGGCCACGGTTTCCCGGGCGACGGCAGCGACGGCCGCGTGGACCTGCTGGACCCGGCCACCGGCGAGCTCGTACGCGAGCTACGCACGGAGGATGGGGACGCGCTGCTCGACCTCGCGGTGGCGAAGCTGGGCGAGCGGACGGCGCTGGCGGCTCTGAGCCCCTACGAGGTATACGCGTGGGACGTGGCCACGGGCGAGCGGCTGGGGAGCGCCTACGTGGGCGACGTCTGTGCGGACGACATGGAACGGGAGGGGTTCACCCCGCCCCTGCTGCTGAGCCTCTCCGGCCGGCGGCCCGAGGTCGGCGTGGTTGTGGTGGCCGAGCATCCGCCGTACTACACGACGACCAGCCGCGAGATCGCCTTCCTGCCACTGGAGGACCTCGCCGGGAGCCGCCCCGGTCCACTGCTCGACCGCGAGCAGGGGCCGGTGGCCATGACGACCCACGGCGGGCGGAACGTGATGCTCGTGGCCAACCACACGTCCGATTCCGGCCGGACGTGGGAGCGGCCCGCACGGGCGGTGGTCCGGCGCTGGGGCGACGAGCCGGACGTCGCCCTGGACGCCGACACCCGCCTGGTCACGGCCGCCGCGTTCGGCGGCCTGGCGGGGAACCTCTGCCTGGCCACGGCCGGGCTCGACGGGACGGTGCAGATCTGGGACGCGCAGACCCCGCACCGGCACCGGCGGACCGGGTACGGCGGGTCGGGGCTGGCGCTGTTCACCACGGAGCGGGGCGCGCCCGTCCTGGCCGCCGGCACGCACAGCGACACGGTGCTGCTGCTGGACGCGGCGAGCGGAGAGAGGATCGGCTCGGTGGGCTGCCGCCGGAGCGGACGCGGCCACGACTGCGATCTCTCCCCCTACGAGCACTGCTGCCGCGGGCTGGCCGCCGGCACCGTGGCCGGCCGGCCGTACCTGGCGAGCAGCGGCTGCGCCTCCCACGGCACCATGCTCTGGCGGCCGATGGGCGAGACCCAAGGTGTCGCACCGAAGGACGACCCTGAAAGCGGCCGGGTCACGTTCACCGACGGCGGCTACTCCCCCGCCGCCCTGGCCTTCGGCGAGGCCGGCGGCCGGGTGCTGCTCGCGGCGGGCGCCGAGGTCTGGGACCCGGTCACGCACGAACGCGTGGCCCAGCTGCACCGGTCAGGCTTCCTGATCAGCGAGAACGCCTTCGGCCGGGCCGGGGACCGGCCGGTGCTGGCCACGCGCCGCGACGACGAGGTGGCCCTGTGGGACCCGCTGACCGGCCGGCGCGTCCGGACGCTCGGCGTGGACCACGCCGGCGCGGGCCTGGCCATGGGCCGCGTCGCCGGCCGCGACGTGCTCGCCGCCGGCAGCGGCAGGCACGTGCTCCTGTGGGACGCCGCCACCGGCGGGCGCCGGGAGTGGGTGCCGCACACCTCGACCGTCACCTGCCTGAGCCTGGCCGAGCACGGCGGCCGGGCGCTGCTGGTGAGCGGAACCGAGGACGGCACGGTCGCGCTGTGGGACGCCGACACGCAGCGCCGGCTCGCCGTGCTCGGCGCGTTCGCCCGGCCGGTCCGCTCGGTGGCGGCGACGGCCGTCAGCGGGAGGCTGCACGTGTACGGGCAGTCGCTGTACGGGCGCGTGCTCGCCTGGCGGGTGGACGACGCCGTGGTGGCCGAGTAGCTGTACACAGGTCTCACCTGCCGGACAAGCAGCACGCTCGGACAACGACCGCCGCCGCTCCCACCCCGGACACGATCAGAGAGCGGCTGGAGGCGCTTCGGTCACTGGGTGGCGGGTCGAGCCATGACGACGTCGTCGCCGAGACACGGAAGACCCGCCCATCGTGATCGTCATCGGCCGTCCGGCCCGTCGGAGCCCCGGCGACGGCGTCGTCGGGCGCTGCGGGCCGACAGGCCCCGCGCAGGCAGGACCGGACGCGGGTTCCGCCATGGTCCGCACCCGCATCCGACCTTGATCGGCGCCGCCAGGACGACTAGCCTGATCGCCGATCTGCCGGAAGGCAGGGCCGAGGCGAACGCGTCACGCGGGAGGAGTCCCGACCACGACGAGCTGCTCGACCACGCCGCCATGGACTTGGGGACCGACTGACGATGAGCGCGGAAGAGGATTTCCAGCAGGTCGGCGCCGAACTGGCCGACCTGGGTGTACGGATCTCCACGATGATGGGGAATCCGGCGCTCAAGGATCAGGCGGGGAAGGTGTTCGCGAGCCTGGAGCGCGACGGTGCGATGGTGTTCCGGCTGGTCAGGGACACCACCGAGCACGCAGCCGCGCTCCAGCTCGCCGGGGCGTCCCTGTTCGACCCGTCGGGGCTGGGCCGGGAGATGAAGGACTGGGTGGTCGTGCCCCACTCCTCGGCCGACAAGTGGACGGATCTGGCCGAGGCCGCGCTCAGCCGCCCACGCTGATCAGACGGCGTGGCGGTGAGTGCCGTCAGGCGGTGACCGGATCGTTCCGCAGCCTGACCGGTTCACGCCTTCAGCCTCGTCCTTCACCGCTCCACCCTTGAGGGGTGAACAACGCACTCGTCGTCATCGACGTCCAGGAGTCCTTCCGGCAGTTGCCGGACTGGGAGTTCGTATCGCGGCCGGACATCGTCGGTCAGGTCAACCGTCTGGTCACCGCAGCCCGTGCCCAGGGTGACCTGGTGGTGTGGGTGCTTGGCTCCCGGCCGGGGTCCGGCACCGTGTTCGACCCGGCGCGAGGGCACGTCCGCCTGATGGACGGGCTCGAGCCGCACATGGACGAGCCGCTCATCACCAAGACCGCCCACAATGCCTTCACCACCACGAACCTGCACCAGATCCTCACCAGTCGCGGCGTCCGAGGGTTGACCGTGTGCGGCATCCGTACCGAACAGTGCTGCGAGACCACCACCCGGATCGCCTCCGACCTCGGCTTCGACGTCGTCTTCGCCACCGACGCCACCGCGACCACCCCCATCCCGCACCGCGACGCGCCGAAGGACCTGCCGTTCTCGCAGCTGGTGAGCGACCCGCGGACGCTGGGCGTCGCCGATGTCGTCGCGCGCACCGAATATGCGCTCGCCGGCCGATTCGCCGCCATCCGCACGGTCGACGAACTGGCCGGGGCATAGGCTCGACGGCCATGCCCCGGGTTGTCTTCCTGCTCATTCCGCGAGTGCACCTGCTCGACGTGGCCGGGCCGGCGCAGGTCTTCTCCACGGCGGCCGACCTCGGCTACAAGCACGCCCTGTCGTACGTGTCCGAAGACACGCACGTCGCCACCGTGCAAGGAGTGCCCCTGCAGGCCGAGCGCGTATGGCCTCATCTGGAACCGGACGATCTCGTCATCGTGCCGGGCTGGCGCGGCCCGACACGCATGGCCGGCGCCGACACCTTGCGCCGGCTACGCGAGCACCACGCGGCCGGCGGCACCGTGGCGGGCATCTGCGCGGGCGCCGACGCACTCGGCCGGGCCGGCTTGCTCGACGGCCGCCGCTGTACCACCCACCATGCGACCCAGGACGAGCTCGCCCGCCTCTATCCGACGGCCGAGGTCGTGCGCGACGTGCTCTACGTCGAGGACAAGCGGGTGGTGACCTCGGCAGGCGTGGCCAGCGGCATCGACGTGGCGCTCCACCTGCTGAGCACCAGGCACGGGCCGTACGCCGCCAGCCAGGTGGCCCGCGCCATGGTGGTGCACGCCCGCCGTCAGGGAGCCTCGCCGCAGATCAGCGCGATGCTCCGGCACCGCAGTCACCACGACGAGACCGTGCACCGCATTCAGGACCTGATCGACGCCCGTTTCACCCAACGGCTCACGCTCTCGACGCTGGCCGACGCCGTTGGGTGCAGCGAACGGACCGTCACCCGGCTCTTCCGGCAGGCGACCGGCCTCACGCCCCTGGCCTACCAGACCGCTCTGCGGCTGGAACGCGCCGAACACCTCCTCGGGCAGGGCGCGACGACCGAGACAGCCGCCCGCGAGGCCGGCTTCGGCGACCCGCGGATGCTCCGTCGTCTACGCGCCCGCATGTAGGCCGTCCGGTAGGGTTCCGGCTTCCCCGAACGATGGCGGCCCGGCAGGAGCGACTTCCCCATGTGCGGGGGAAAGTACGGTCTGGTGACGGCGGGCAGTCGTCTAGGAGCCGGGCACCGGCCAACGGCATCGGGTGGGGGGTGGGTGGTCGCTGTCTGACGACGCCGTTGTTCCTCACCGGCCGGCGTCGCGGGGGTGCGGGGGCCGGCAGGCCCCCGCCGGGGGGTCGAAGGGGGCGAAGCCCCCTGGGAAGCACGCCTGAACGCCCTTCCGCGCGAAGCGCGGCTCCTTGTGAAGACCTTGCCCTTGGGGGGGTCGAAGGGGGCGGAGCCCCCTGGGGAGCACGGCTGAACGTCCCGAACGCGCGAAGCGCGCCCCCCTCGTGAAGACCTTCGCCCTTGGGCCCTCAGAGCACCGGCAGGTACCGGTCCAGTTCGAACTCCGTCACCTGCCGCCGGAAGTCGCGCCACTCCGCCCGCTTGTTGCGCAGGAAGAAGTCGAAGACGTGCTCGCCCAGCGTCTCGGCCACCAGCTCGCTCTGCTCCATGACGGCGATGGCCTCGTCGAGGGACTGCGGCAGCGGCCGGATGCCGAGGGCGCGGCGTTCGGCGCTGGTGAGGGTCCAGACGTTGTCCTCGGCGGCCGGCGGCAGCTCGTAGCCCTGCTCGATGCCCTTGAGCCCGGCGGCGAGGATGAGGGCGAAGGCGAGGTACGGGTTGCAGGCGGAGTCGAGCGAACGGAACTCGATGCGGGTCGAGCCGCCCTTGTGCGGCTTGTACATGGGCACCCGGACCAGGGCCGAGCGGTTGTTGTGGCCCCAGCAGATGTAGGAGGGGGCCTCGCCGCCCTGGCCGGCGATGGCCTCGGCGCCGCCCCAGAGCCGCTTGTACGAGTTGACCCACTGGTTGGTGATGGCGGTGATCTCGGCGGCGTGCTTGAGCAGGCCGGCGATGAACGAGCGGCCGACCTTGGACAGCTGGTAGTCGGCGCCCGCCTCGTAGAAGGCGTTGCGGTCGCCCTCGAACAGCGACATGTGGGTGTGCATGCCCGAGCCGGGGTGCTCGGTGAACGGCTTGGGCATGAACGACGCCCAGATGCCCTGCTCCAGCGCCACCTCCTTCATGACCAGGCGGAAGGTCATGATGTTGTCGGCCGTGGTGAGGGCGTCGGCGTAGCGCAGGTCGATCTCCTGCTGGCCGGGCGCGCCCTCGTGGTGGCTGAACTCGACCGAGATGCCCATGGACTCCAGCATCATGATCGCCTGGCGGCGGAAGTCGTGGCCGGAGCTGTGCGGGGTGTGGTCGAAGTAGCCGCCGGAGTCGATCGGCTCGGGCCGCCGGCCGGGCTCGGGGCGGTTCTTGAGCAGGAAGAACTCGATCTCGGGGTGGGTGTAGAAGGTGAACCCCATGTCGGCGCACTTGGCGAGCGTGCGCTTGAGCACCCAGCGCGGGTCGGCGTGCGACGGCGAGCCGTCGGGCATGAGGATGTCGCAGAAGATGCGGCCGGCGCCGGGCGTCTCGCTGCGCCACGGCAGGATCTGGAACGTCGCCGGGTCGGGCTTGGCGAGCATGTCGGCCTCGTACACGCGGGCGAAGCCCTCGATGGCCGAGCCGTCGAAGCCGATGCCCTCGGCGAAGGCGCCCTCCAGCTCGGCCGGCGCGATGGCCACGGACTTGAGGAAACCGAGGACGTCCGTGAACCAGAGCCGGATGAACCGGATGTCGCGTTCCTCGAGCGTGCGGAGCACGAACTCCTGCTGGCGGTCCAAGGCATCCCCTCATGAAACAGTCGTCGTGTCCCTACCAGCATGCCGTGTCCGTGTTTCACACACGTTACGGGGGGCCGTGGGGGCGGGCCTCGCCGACAAGCGGGTGCGAGCCTCGCTGACAAACCGCCCGGCCCGACCTACTGTGATCATGCAGTCGGTCTCGGGGGAGGCATGGGTGGCCATCGACCTGCTCAATCACAAGCTGGATCGGGCGTTCGACCACATCGACGCGGGCGGCGCCGGTTCGGTGACGCGCGGGGACCTGCTGGGGCTCGGGGCGCGCGTACTGGTGGGTTTCGGCGAGTCGCCGACGTCGGTCACCGGCAGCGGGCTGGTGGACGGTTTCGACGGGATCTGGGCGGCCCTGGCCGACGCGCTCGGCCGTGACCGCGACGCGCGGCTGTCGAGAGAGGACTTCCGGGACGGCATGCGGGCGGCGTTCGTGTCGGGCGACCGGTACGAGCCGGTGTTCCGGCCGGCGACGCTCACCGTGGCCGCGCTGTGCGACCCGGACGGCGACGGGCTGATCGGGCCGCGGGAGTTCCGGACGATGCTGAGCGCGTTCGGCACCGCGTACGACGACGTGGACGCGGCCTTCGACCGCCTCGACCCGGCGGGACGCGGCAGGCTGACGGTGGACGGGCTGGTCGTGGCGGCCCGGCAGTACTACACGGGCGAGGACCCGAACGCGGCGGGCAACTGGCTCTTCGGGCCCTTGTGAGCACCGCCGTGATCGCGACCGTGAGGACCGCGCTGCGGTCCGTGCTGCAGTGGAAGCCGCTGGCGCCCGCCCCGCGGGCGGGCGAGGCGGACCCGCGTCCCGGGGACGTTCCCGCGCGGGTCGGGGCGGCGGCGCTGATGGCGCTGACGGAGCGGGTGCCGGCGCTGGCCGCCCCGTGCCGGATGCACCCGTCGGTGTACGCGATCGAGGCGGCCGTGATCGACTGGGCGCGGCGCACCGGCCTGGAGGCGGACCCGGGCGTCGGGTTCCACCGGATCGCCGGGCGGGCGCTGGCCGAGTTCGACGCCGCCGCGGCGGCGCTGTTCGCGCAGTGGCTGACGTGGCTGTTCCACCTGGACGACGAGATGGACGAGGGTCCGGCCCGGCTGGAGATCTTCCAGGGGCTGCTGGAGGGGCGTGCGGCGCATCCGCTGGAGGCGGCGTTCGCGGATCTGTGGCGGGTGACGAGCGCGCGGATGAGCGACCACTGGCGGGCCAGGTTCGCCGCGAACCTGCGGCGCCACCTCGACGCGTGCCGGGCGCAGGCGGCCAACCGGGCGGCGGGCCGTGTGCCGACGCTGCGCCAGTATCCGGCGCTGCGCCGGGCGACCGTCGGCCCGTACGTCTTCGACCTGGTCGAGCCGTGCCTACGGGTGGAGGCGCCGGCCTGGCTGCAGGGCTGCGAGGCGTGGCGGGAGCTGGTGGACGCCTGCAACGACGTGACGGCGTGGTGCAACGACGTCGCCTCGCGGGCGAAGGAGCGCGGCGACGGGCACAACCTGGTGGTGGTGGCGGCGGCCGAGCTGGGGCTGGCGGAGCCGGAGGCGGTGGCCTGGGTGCTCGACCGGATCGCCGAGCGCTGCCAGGACATGACGCGGGCGGCCCGGCGGCTGCCGCTGGACGAGCTGGGGCCGCGCGCGGCCCGCGACGTGAGCAAGGTCGCGTGCGCGTACCTGGCGGCGCCGCGGGCGCACATCGACTGGCTGGTGGAGTCCACCCGATACGCGCGTCCGTAGGGCCCGGGGTCAGGAGGCGTGCAGGGCGAGGGCGTCGCCCGTGGGGGTGCGCCGGTAGACGACCTCCTTGCCGACGCGCAGCCCCACGGCCAGCCCGCTGTCGCTGAGCACGCCGAGGTGCTGGCTGACGGCGCCGCGGGAGATCGTCATCCGGTCGGCCAGCGCCGTGGTGGTGGCCGGCTCGGCCAGCGCGAGCAGGATCCGCGCCCGGCTGCGGCCGATGAGCGCGGCGAGCGCGCCGGGGGAGGGCGGCGGTCCCTGCTCCCACAGCGTGCCGACGCCGGACACCGGGTAGACGAGCATCGACTGGTACGGCTCGGACATGATGGCCGTGGCCGGCCAGTAGAACGCGCTGGGCACCAGCAGCAGCCCGTCGCCGTGGATCGACTCGGTCGTGCGGACGCAGGGCCGTTC
Source organism: Nonomuraea rhodomycinica (assembly GCF_013363995.1). Taxonomy (GTDB): domain Bacteria; phylum Actinomycetota; class Actinomycetes; order Streptosporangiales; family Streptosporangiaceae; genus Nonomuraea; species Nonomuraea rhodomycinica. Next base: position 1,755,981 of record NZ_JABWGO010000001.1, read on the forward strand.
GACGACGAGCCGCTCCCCCGTCCACGACACGGCCGGGTCGAGCCCGGCGAACAGCTCCCGCGCGCCGCCCGTCGTCAGCAGCCGCGACCTGCGCAGCACGTCGCGCTCCAGCAGCGCGTACACGCGCGGCCAGAACTCCGCCAGGCACGCCTCCCAGTACGCCTCCAGCGCGTCGGCGACCCGGGCCACCCCGGCCGCCGGGTCGGCGCGGAACCGCTCGATCACCGCCGGTTCCGAGCCGACGACCCAGGAGGCCTCGACCGCGGCCCGTTCGGGCGGGGTCCGCCGCACGGCCTCGATCTCGCTCGCGAAGTCGGGCAGCGGGGTGTCCGGCGGCGGGGTGATGAAGTCGGCCAGGTAGCCGTCCGGGGGCACGAGCGCGAACAGCTCCTCCATGTCGAGCCGGGCCAGGCGGGGCCGCACGCACTTGACCCACGGCAGGTGGACGGACTGCCGGGCCGGGTCGCGGAGCGTCCGCAGGCTGGCCACCAGCTCCCACAGCGGCGAGAACGCGAACCGGATCCGCGCCACGTCCTCCGGCCTCAGCACCCAGGTCATCGCCATACGTTTTAGTGTGCCCTAAATCGTTCGCCCGCCGTCGCAGGAGTCATCACGCTTGGTCCCGTGAGCACCCCCGTTCTTGACAAGCCCGGTTTCCTGCGGTCCGCGTTCGGCGGGCTGCCGCGCCCGTTCTGGGCGCTCTGGGGCGGCACGCTGGTGAACCGCCTGGGCACCATGGTCCTGCCGTTCACCGGCGTCTACCTCACGCAGGAGCGGGGCCTTCCCGTGGCGGCGGCCGGGGTGGTGATGGCCGTGTTCGGCGCCGGGTCGCTGGTGTCGCAGCTCGGCGCGGGCGTCCTGGCCGACCGGATCGGCCGCCGGGCCACGCTGGCGGGCGGCATGCTGGCCACCGCCGCCACGATGCTGTGGCTGGGCGCGAGCTCGTCGCTCGCCATGATCACGACGGCGATGTTCGTGCTGGGCATGGTGATCGACGCCTACCGCCCCGCGACGAACGCGCTGGTCGCCGACCTGGTCTCCCCCACGGAGCGGCCCCGCGCGTACGGGCTGCTGTTCTGGGCGATCAACCTGGGGTACGCGTTCGGCATGACCGCCGGCGGGCGGCTGGCCGGCATGGGGTTCTCCTGGCTGTTCTGGATCGACGCGGCCACCTGCGTGGCGTTCGCGGCGCTGGTGTGGCGGGCCGTGCCGGAGACCCGGCCGGCCGGGCGCGAGACGGCCGGCGGGTTCGGCGTGGTGCTGCGCGACCGCGTCATGGTCGCCTTCACCCTGGTCATGCTGGGCAACGCGCTCATGTACTCGCAGACGATGACGATGCTGCCGGTCGCGATGACCCAGACCGTGGGAATACCGTCCGGCGACTTCGGGCTGGCCATGGCGTTGAACGGCGTGATCATCGTGCTCGCGCAGCCGTTGGTGTCCGGACGGATCGGGCGGCGCGACCCCACGCGGATGCTGGCGCTGGGGTTGATGATCATGGCGGTCGGGTTCGGGCTCACCGCGTTCGTCACCTCGGTGGCGGGGCTGGTGGCGACGATCGTGGTGTGGACGACCGGCGAGATCGTGACGGCCGGCATCGCGGGGACCGTGGTGGCCCGGCTCGCGCCCCCTCACCTTCGCGGCCGGTACGCGGGGCTGGAGGGGTTCCCCTGGTCGGTGTCCGCGGTGCTGGGGCCGCTGTTCGGCGGGCTGCTGCTGGGGGTGGGGCCGGAGGCCCTGTGGTTCACGGTCGGCGGACTGGGCCTCGCGTCGGCGGCCGGCATGCTCGCCCTCGGCCCCGCCATCCGCCGCCGCTGACCCGCCCGATCCCCCACGGGCCGGCCCGATCCCTCGCGGGCCCGCTCGATCTCCCGCGGGCCCGCCTGACCCCCCGCGGGCCCGGCCCGGGCGACGCGCCCGAACTTCCCCGGCCCCGCCGTCGTCGTACGCACCGAACGACGTTCAGGGGATGTTGAACGGCTATTGATTGGATGGTGGCACCCGTCCGATACCTTCCTCCCCGAGCAGCAGGGTCACCGGGGTGAGAGGACGGGTGGGATGCGCCACGCTGGACGGGCGCGCGGGGTGGCGATCGGCCTGGCCTCGCTCGCCGTCGTCTTCGAGCTGACCAACATCTGGGTGACCGCCCAGCTTCCGCAGCCGTCGTACACGCCGTTGCCGTTCGCCCCCGAGGACATCGCGGGCACGGCGTTCCCGGTGTTCGGGGCGATCCTCGTGCACAGCAGGCCGCGCCTGGTCATCGGGTGGCTGTTGGTGGCGGGCGGGCTGGCCTCGGCGGCCAACATCCTGTCCGCCAACCTCAACCTGCTCCTCGACGGCCCGCGGCTGGACTGGCCGATCGTGAACGTCACCTGGCAGGTCGGCGAGCTGACCCTGGGCGTGCTCCTGCCGCTCCTCTACCCGAACGGCAGGCTGCCGTCCAGGAGGTGGGGCTGGGTCGCCGGGCTGGCCCTGGCCGGCGTCGCGCTGGACTGGGCCGCCGTGTCCGTCCGCAGCCATCCCCTGCGGGACGCGGCCCACTGGACGGTCGCGGCGGCCATGGGGCTGGCGTTCGTGTCGCTGGCCGTGCGCTTCGCCCGGGGCGACGCGGTCGAGCGGCGGCAGCTGCTGTGGCTGCTGGTGACGCTGCCCGGCCTGCTCCTGCCGTGGATGCTCGGCGACCCGTTCTGGTGGCTGGCGTCGCTGGGGATCCCGCTGATCCCGGCGGCGATCGCGGTCGCGGTGCTGCGGTACCGGCTGTTCGGCATCGACACGCTCATCAGCCGGGCGCTGGTCGGCACCGGCCTGGCGGTGGTGATCGGCGGCGTGTACCTGGCGGCCGGGGCGGCCTCCAGCCTGTTCCTGTCAGGGGTGGACCGGGTGGCGGGGCTGGCCGCGGCGCTGTTCGCCGGGGCGTTCTTCCACCCGATGCGCCGGCTGTTCCTGCGCGGCGTGGACCGCCTGCTCTACGGCAGCACCGGCGACCCGGACGCGCTGGCCGACCGGCTCAAGCTGCGCCTCCAGCTCGCCGACCCCGGCCACGGGCTGCTGGCCACGCTGGAGGTGCTGCGCGACGGGCTGTCGGTGACGGGCGTGGCCGTCGAGGTGGACGGCGCCGTGACGGTGACGGGCACGCTGGGCGTCCCGGCCCGTACGGTGCCGCTCGTGTGGCACGGCGAGCCGGTCGGCCTGCTGCTGGTCGGCCCGACGGACCGGCGCCGCTTCCCCGCCGCGCACGACGAGCGGGTGCTCGGCACGCTCACGCCGTTCATCGCCGACGCCGCGCACGCCGTACGGCTGACGGCCGCGCTCCAGCGCTCGCGCGAGCGCATCATCACGGCCCGCGAGGAGGAGCGGCGGCGGCTGCGCCGCGACCTGCACGACGGGCTGGGGCAGTCGCTCAGCGGGATGGCCATGTCGATCAACGCGGCGCGCGTGACCCTGCGCTCCTCCCCCGAGCGCGCCGCGCGGCTGCTCACCACCCTGCGCGACGGCATGGACGCCGTCACCGGCGACATCAGGCAGCTCGTCTACGGGCTGCGCCCGCCCGCGCTGGACGAGCTGGGGCTGGCCGGGGCCGTCGAGGAGCTGACCGGCGCGCCGGTCGAGGCGTCCGGTGACCTCACCGGCCTGCCGGCGGCCGTCGAGGTGGCCGCGTACCGCATCGTGCAGGAGGCGCTGACGAACGCCCGCAAGCACTCCGGCGCCGGCCGGATCGAGGTCGCGCTGCGGCGCGGCGCCGTCACGGGCGACTCCGCCGGGGACGGGCCCACGCGGGGCGGCGTGCTGCGGGTGACCGTCACCGACGACGGGTGCGGCATCCCGCCGGACGCGCGGGCGGGCGTGGGGCTGTCGTCCATGCGCGAGCGGGCCGCCGAGCTGGGCGGCACCTGCGTGGTCGGGCCGCGCGAGGGCGGCGGCACCGAGGTCCGCGCGGACCTCCCGCTGTGAGGCCGCCGGAGCCGGGCCATGAAGCCGTTCTCCGCCCGCTGACGAAGCACTGTAGAAAATCGCCATATCCCCCGATGTCAAAGGGCTCTACGCTTACCTCTGCCATGCTGACTTTCACCGCGCTGGGACCGTTCCATGCCTGGTCCGACGGCGTCCCCCTCGACCTCGGCGGCCAGCGGCAGCGGGCGGTGCTCGCCCGCCTGCTCGTGGCCGGCGGCCGCGCCGTGCCCGTGACCACGCTCATCGACGAGCTGTGGCCCGGCGACCCGCCCGCGCAGGCGCTGTCGACCATCCAGGGGTACGTCTCCCGCCTGCGCCGCGCGCTCGAACCCGGCCGCGCGCCCCGCGAGGAGGCCGGGGTGCTCGTGTCGGCCGCCCGGGGCTACGCGCTGCGCGCCACGGCCGACCAGGTGGACGCCTGGAGGTTCGAGGACCTCGTCCAGTCCGACGGCGACCCGGCGCGCCTGTGGGAGACCATGGACGCGGCGCTCGCGCTGTGGCGGGGGCCCGCGCTCGCCGAGTTCACGGACCTGACCTGGGCGGTCACGGAGTCGGGCCGGCTGGAGGAGCTGCGGCTCGTCGCCGTGGAGCGGCGCGCCGGCGCGGGCCTCGCGCTCGGCCGGGCGACGGCGCTGGTCGCCGACCTGGAGGCGCACGCCTCGGCGTACCCGCTGCGCGAGGAGGCGTGGCGGCTGCTGGCACTGGCCCTGTACCGGACGGGCCGGCAGGGCGACGCGCTCGGCGCGCTGCGGCGGGCCCGCGCGATCTGGCGCGACGAGCTGGGGCTGGACCTGACGAGCGGGCTGCAGCGGCTGGAGGGCGACATGCTCGCCCAGCGCCTGGAGGAGCCCGCCGCCCCGGCGGCCCCGGCCCCGGCCGGGTCCTCCTCACCCGCCTCGGCCGGGGGGCCGGCGCTGCGGGTGCTCGTGGCCGACGACCAGGCTCTGGTGCGGGCCGGGATGCGGACCGTGCTGAGCGACGAGGCCGGGCTGGAGCCGGCCGGTGAGGCGGCCGACGGCGAGGAGGCGATCGCGCTCGTCCGCCGGACCCGCCCCGACGTGGTGCTGCTCGACATCCAGATGCCGCGCCTGGACGGCCTGGCCGCGGCGCGCCGCATCCTGGCCGACGAGCGGCCGCCCAAGGTGATCGTGATGACCACGTTCGGCAGCGACGAGAACCTGTACGCGGCGCTGCGGGCGGGCGTGAGCGGCTTCGTGCTGAAGACGTCCCCTCCGGAGCAGCTCGTGGCCGCGATCCGGGCCGCCGCGGCCGGTGACGCGCTGATCGACCCGGCCGTCACGACGCGGGTCATCGCCGGGTTCGCGGGCCGTACCGACCCGGCCTCTCCCCCGGCCCTGGCCGGGCTGCCCGACGACCGGATCGACGTGCTCAAGCTCGTGGCCCGCGGCCTGACCAACCAGCAGATCGCGCAGACCCTCGCGCTGCCCGAGCCGGCCGTGGCCGCGGAGGTGACGGCGCTGCTCGACCACCTCGGGCTGATCGACCGGGCGCAGCTCGTCGTCGCCGCCTACGAGTCCGGCCTGGTCACCCCGGGGACCGCGATCACGAAATGACCCGGTCTTCGCCGCTTGGATGCCGAAAATCATGGCGTATTAGGCTGGTCGTGTGGCTCAACTGCGCATCGCCCTGGCACAGACCAACCCCACCGTAGGAGACCTCAGCGGCAACGCCGGCAAGCTCGTCGCCTGGACCCGCGACGCCGCCGACCGCGGCGCCCACCTCGTGGTGTTCACCGAGATGTTCCTCACCGGGTACCCGGTCGAGGACCTGGTGCTGCGCACGTCGTTCGTGGACGCCAGCATCGGGGCGCTCCGGGAGACGGCCGCCCGGCTGCGCGACGAGGGGCTCGGCGAGCTGCCTGTGGTCGTCGGCTACGTCGACCGGGCCGGGCTGGCGCCGCGCGTCGGCCAGCCCAAGGGCGCGCCGCTCGACGCCGCCGCGCTCCTCCACCGCGGCGAGGTGGTGACCTGCACGGCCAAGCACCACCTGCCCAACTACGGCGTCTTCGACGAGTACCGCTACTTCGTCCGCGGCGACCGGCTGCCCGTCTTCCGGCTGCACGGCGTGGACGTGGCCGTCGCCGTCTGCGAGGACCTCTGGCAGGAGGGCGGCCCCGTGTCCGTCGTCGGCCGGGCCGGCGCCGGGCTGCTCGTCGTGCCGAACGCCTCGCCGTACGAGAAGGAGAAGGACGACGTCCGGCTGGAGCTGTGCGCGCGGCGGGCGCGCGAGGCCGGGTGCGCCCTCGTGTACGCCAACCAGGTCGGCGGCCAGGACGAGCTGGTCTTCGACGGCGACTCGCTGGTGGTGGACGCCTCGGGCGAGCTGGTCGCGCGGGCCGGGCAGTTCCGCGAGGAGCTGCTCACCGTGGACCTCGACCTGCCGGTGTCGGACGCCGAGCCCGGCCGGTACCCGTTCGACGCGGGCGACGGGTCCACGATCACCGTGGAGCGGCTGGTGCTGTCGTCCGAGCCCGTCCCGCCGTACGAGCCGGAGCCCCCGGTCGTCGCGGACCGGCTCGACCTGCACGCCGAGGTCTACTCGGCGCTGGTGCTCGCCGTGCGCGACTACGTGGCCAAGAACGGCTTCCAGTCGGTCATCCTCGGCCTGTCCGGCGGCATCGACTCGGCGCTGACCGCGACCATCGCCTCCGACGCCGTCGGCCCCGACCGGGTCCACGTGGTGCTCATGCCGTCCCGCTACTCCTCCGACCACTCGCTCGCCGACGCCGAGGAGCTGGTGCGCCGCCAGGGCGTCAACGCCCGCGTCGTCCCCATCGCCGACATCGTGGACGCGTTCGAGAAGGAGATCGAGCTGTCCGGCCTGGCCGCCGAGAACCTCCAGGCGCGCGTCCGCGGCATGATCCTCATGGGCCTGTCCAACGAGCACGGCCACCTGGTGCTCACCACCGGGAACAAGAGCGAGCTGGCCACCGGCTACTCCACCCTCTACGGCGACTCGGCGGGCGGCTTCGCCCCGATCAAGGACGTGCCGAAGACGATGGTGTGGGAGCTGTCGCGGTGGCGCAACGAGCACAGCGACCCGTCGTTCCTGCTGCGCGCCGAACGGCCCGTGCCGGAGAACTCCATCACCAAGGAGCCCAGCGCCGAGCTGCGTCCCGACCAGCGCGACACCGACTCGCTGCCGCCGTACGAGGTGCTGGACCGGCTCCTCGACGACTACGTCGAGAAGGACATGGGCTCGCGGGAGCTCATCGCGGCGGGGCACGACCCCGAGCTGGTGGCGCGGGTGATCCGGCTGGTGGACCTGGCCGAGTACAAGCGGCGCCAGTACCCGCCGGGGCCGAAGATCACCCCGAAGAACTTCGGCCGCGACCGCCGCCTGCCCATCACCAACCGCTGGCGCGAGACCACCTGACCCCTCCGACCCCTCCGTGGCCTCGGCCGCGTTCCGTCACCTGCCGAACGCGGCCGCCGGCCGAAGGTCACCCATGCAACAGTTCCGCCGCCTCGTCCCTCTCAGCGGTAAAGGACCGACGAAGGGCGGCGAGTTTTGGAGGCAGACACCCGTTTCGCGGAGTTCGTCGCTGAACGTGGCGACGCGCTGCTGCGCTACGGCTACATGCTGGCCGGCAATCCGCACGACGCGGCCGACCTCACGCAGGAGGCGCTGCTGAAGCTGCGCGGCGCCTGGCCCCGGCTGCGGCACAAGGACAGCCCCGAGAGCTACGCCCGCACCACGATGGCCCGGCTGCACATCGCCACCTGGCGGCTGCGCCGGCGCGAGCTGCTCGCCTGGGAGCTGCCGGAGCTCGAACACCACGACCGGTTGCCCGGCGGCGACGAGCGCAGGATGTGGCAGGCGCTGGCCGGCCTGCCGCGCAAGCAGCGCGCGGTGCTGGTGCTGCGCTACTACGAGCAGCTCGACGACGCCGAGATCGCCGCCGTGCTGGGGATCTCGCGCGGGACCGTGCGCAGTCAGGCCGCACGCGCCCTGGACAAACTCCGCGCCGCCATCCCGTCCGAGCCGATGACGAGGGGGAACGCCCGATGACCGACGTCGAGGACACGCTGCGCAGCACGTTCGGGCAGGCGGAGGACCACGCGCCCCGGCTGCCCGCGACGCTGGCCGAGCGGCTGGTGGTGGTTCACCGGCGCAGGAGGCGGCGGGCCAGGACGGCGCTGGCCGCCGCGGCGGTCGTGCTGGCCGTGGGCGCGACGTTCGCCGTGACGCGCGGCGGCGACACCATCACCGCCGTGACCGCCGCGCAGCCGCTCTCCCCGAAGCCGGACGCGCCCGTGGAGCAGGTCTGGCCGCAGGCCGTGCTGGAGGCTCCGGCGAAGGGACCCGGCGGCCTGGAGTGGCGGGCGGACACGCTCATCGACGACCGTACGGCGCTGATGGTGACCGCGGCCGCGGACGCCGGGTGGGCGGCCGCCCTGTACGCGTACGACCTGGACAGCGGCGCGTCACGCGAGATCGTCACCTTCCCGCGGCCCGGGGACGAGAACGGCTACGCCCACGGGTTCGCCGTGGGCGGCGGGCACGTCGTCTGGTGGACCGGCAGCAAGGACCGCGTCGCCAGCCTGTGGACCGTCCCCGTGGACGGCGGGAAGCCGCGGCTCCTCGGCACCCGGAGCATCAAGGAGGGCGACGGCAGCGGGATCGACAGGATGGCCGTCGCCGGCGACAGGCTCGTCTTCTCGCTCTACACCGGCGGGGTCTTCTCCGTCCCCCTCGCGGGCGGCACGGTCGAGCCGGTCGGGGGAGGCGCCGGGATGCACCTGCTCTCCTGGCCGTGGATCGGCACGCCCGGGCCGGGCGGCGAGCCCCACGGCACCGTGTACGCCCGCATCGTGAACGTCGAGACCGGCGAGACCAGGACGGCCGTCACGGAGCCCGGCGAGCAGATCCAGATCTGCGGCGTGACGCTCTGCGTCGGCCGGAGCGCCGAGGGCCGGAGCATCGTCCGGCACCGGGACGGCTCCGCGTCCAAGTCCCTGCCGGGGCAGGTGGCGCTCATGGAACCGCCGACGCAGGACCGCTTCTTCGTCTCCATCTACGGCGACGGCCGCCCGGAGGGTGTGGGGCTCTACGACGTGGACACCGGCGCGTCGGGCGACCTCGGCTTCCGGGCCGAGGGCCAGATGATGCGCCTGCCGTTCGGCGAACCGACCGGCCGGCTCCTCAGCTACAAGCGGGGTGACCGGCTCCACCTGATCGACCTGTCCAGGATCCGATGACGCCGGCGCCGGCGGGAGACGGGTCGGCCGGTTCCGCACCCCGGGCGGGTGCGGCCCCCCGCCCGCCGGTGCGCCGAGGGGCGGCCGGGGGGCGGCCGGGGGGCGGTCGGAGGGCGGTCGCGGGGCGGTCGCGGGGCGGTCGCGGGGCGGTCGCAGGGCGGTCGCAGGGGCTCAGCGGAAGACGCCGCTGTAGGCGTTGAGGGCGGGCTGGCCGCCGAGGTGGGCGTACAGCACCGTGGAGTCGCGCGGGATCTCCCCGCCGCGCACGAGGTCGACCAGGCCGGCCATGGACTTGCCCTCGTAGACCGGGTCGAGGATCACGCCCTCGAGGCGGCCGGTGAGCCGGATGGCGTCCACGGTGGAGCGGACGGGGACGCCGTACAGGTCGCCGGCCCAGCCCTCCAGCAGGGTGATCTCGTCGTCGCGCAGGTCGCGGCCGAGGCCGATGAGCTCGGCCGTGGCACGGGCGATCTTCTCGACCTGGGCGCGGGTCTCGGCGGGCTTGGCCGAGGCGTCGATGCCGACGACGCGGCGGGGACGGTCCTGACCGGCGAAGCCGGCGATCATGCCCGCCTGGGTGCTGCCGGTCACGCTGCACACCACGATCGTGTCGAAGAAGACGCCCAGCTCCTCCTCCTGCCGCCGCACCTCCTCCGCCCAGCCGGCGAAGCCCAGCCCGCCGAGGGGGTGGTCGGAGGCCCCGGCGGGGATCGCGTAGGGGGTGCCGCCGGCCGCCCGGACGTCGTCCAGGGCCTGCTGCCAGCTCTCCTTGAACCCGATGCCGAAGCCCGCCTGGACCAGCCGCACGTCCGCGCCCATGATCCGGGACAGCAGGATGTTGCCGACCTTGTCGTTGACCGGGTCGGGCCAGTCCACCCAGCTCTCCTGCACCAGGACGGCCTTCAGCCCGGCCTTGGCGGCGGCCGCGGCGACCTGGCGGGTGTGGTTGGACTGCACGCCGCCGATGGTGACGAGCGTGTCGGCGCCGCGGGCCAGCGCGTCGGCGACGAGGTACTCCAGCTTGCGGGTCTTGTTGCCGCCGAACGCCAGGCCGCTGTTGCAGTCCTCGCGCTTGGCCCAGACGCGGGCGCCGCCGAGGTGGTCGCTCAGCCGGTCCAGCGGGTGGACGGGGCTGGGCCCGAACAGCAGCGGGTAGCGCGGGAAGTCGTCGAGGGACATCGGTCACTCCTTGCCTGGTGGTGTCTCACGGCTCGTCGGGGAGGGCGTCGAGGAGGGGTTCGAGGGTCTCCCAGTTGGCGCGGGTGGCGGCCGCCGCGCCCTCGGCGTCGCCCGCCGCGCACAGCGCGATGATCCGCTCGTGCTGCGCCACCGAGCGCCGGCCGCTCAGCGAGGAGAAGCGCAGCCGTTCCAGCCGCCGCAGCATCGGTGTGAACTGCTCCAGGACGGAGCGGATGGCCGCGTTGGCGCTGGCCGTCACCAGGACGCCGTGGAAGTCGTCGTCGGCGGCGATCGCCGCCTCGACGTCGTCGCGGCGCAGCGCGTCGGCGAAGCGCTCGTTGGCGGCGCGCATGGCGTCCAGCTCGGCGGCCGACAGGCCGGGCAGCGCCTCGCGTACGGCGAGCTCGTGCATGGCGGCGGTCACGGACCGGGCCGCGCGGGCGGCCCGCACGTCGAGCGGGCTGACGATCGTGTAGCGGCCGGGCTTGGTGCGCACGAGACCGGCCTGCTCCAGCCGCGCCAGCGCCTCGCGTACGGGGGTGCGGCTGACGCCGAGCCACTCCACGAGGTCGCCGTCGCTGAGGCGCTCGCCGGGCGCGAGGGTGCCGTCGACGATGGCGTCGCGGATCGCCCGGTAGGCGTCGTCACGCAGGAGGGATCGGGAGACGAACCCGCGTCTCTTCGGAACCGGCATGCAATATATTGCATGTTGCGGGGCCGAGCTTGTCAATGCCGACCACATGACCGAAGGCGCAGGCGGAGCCGCCTTGAGCGTGCAGTCCCAGCCGGTGCCGCGGACATTCCGGCCAGACCACCCGGCAGACCTCCATGAGGCACTCCTGCAAGCCCTCCGCCGCCGACCAGAGGACGTCTAAGTACTTTCCGTCCCGCAGGCCCACGTACGGCCCGCCGCCGGGCACCTCGACCACCCGGAACCCGTACCGGGCGCGCAACTCGGGATCGAGGTCGCCGAGGACCGTCGCCAGCGCCTCCACCAGCCGCCCCGCCTCGTCTTCCGGTGCCGCGTCGCGCCCGCCCATCTCCCTCGTCCCCTCCCCGCCCATCGGCGCCGGCCAGGCCGAAAACCGAAGGCAACCGATCCCCGCCGGTGACCGAAATAAGGATTACGCTGGATAACTGGGGGATCTCATGAACATCGGCTTCTTTCTCATTGTCCTGATCGCCGTGGCGATCGTCTTCAGCATGGGTTTCCTGCTCGTCGAGACGGTCCTCAAGATGGTGCGCGACGAGAGCTGGAACGTGGGCGCCCGCGCCGAGCGTCACCGTCCGCTGCGCAAGTGACGCGCCGGAGGGCGGCCGCCCGACCCGCCGCCCGGCCCGGTCGCGGGCCGGGGGCGGCCGAGGGTGACGCACGGTCCCTGGCCCCCACCGCCCGCTTACGCCACCTGCGCGCGCGGGCCTGCCGCATCAAGACGTTCGCGCTCCATGCCGCCCGTGCGTTTGTTAAAGTGAACGCATGGTTCATCTGAACAGCCCCCTGCAGGAATCCCTCTACCTGGAGGACACGTACCTGACCGGGATCAGCAGCCCCGTGGCCGCGACCGGGCGTGACGAGGACGGCGGGGCGTGGGTCGCGCTGCGGCGCAACATCTTCCACCCCCAGGGCGGCGGGCAGCCCGCCGACCAGGGCCGGGTCGGCGCGTACGAGGTGACACCCGCGCGCCACGCCGCGACCGGCCTGGTGGTGCTGCGGGCCGGGGACGGCGCCGGCGACGGGCTCGGCGACCTGGCGGAGGGCGACCTCGTGGAGGCCCGCGTCGACGCGGATCTGCGCCTGCTGCACGCCGCGCTGCACACCGCCGGCCACCTGGTGGAGGCGGCGGCGCGGGCCGAGGGCTGGAACATGACCGGCAACAACCACTTCCCCGGGCAGGCGCGCATCGAGCTCACCGCGCCCGAGGCCGGCGGCTCCCTGGCCGGGCCCGGGGAGCGGGAGGAGGCCGCCGACCGGCTGCGCGCGTTCGTGTCCGCCGCCGTGGCCGCCGACCTGCCGGTCATCGCCGGCCGCGATCCCGAGGGGCGCCGCGTCATCCGGCTGGGCGACCTGCACGCCGCTCCGTGCGGCGGCACCCACGTGCGCTCGCTCGGCGACCTGGCGGAGGTGGTGATCTCGGGGGTGAAGGTGAAGAAGGGCCGCGTCCGCGTCTCCTACTCCGCCTCGCACCGCCCGGTCACCGCCGGGGCGGTCCGGTGAGCGCGGCCCCGGGGCGTGACCGGCGGCCCGCCAGCGGGGCCGCCGCCGCGGCCGGCGCGCAGATCCAGCGCCGCCGCCTGCAACGCGGGATGAGCCAGGCCGAACTGGCCCGGCGCACCGGGCTGAGCAAGGCGACGCTGTCGCAGCTGGAGGCCGGTCTGGGCAACCCCACCGTCGACACCCTGGACGCCATCGCCGTCGCCCTGGCCGTCCCCCTCACCGACCTGCTGGCCCGCCACGCCGGCCCCGGCACCGTCCACCTGCCCTCGACGGCCGCCACGCCCGGCGAGCCCACGCGCGAGCTGCTGCGGCGCATCAGCGGCGGTCACAGCCTGGAGATCTGGCGGCTGCGGCTGCCGGCGGGCACCGCGGTCGACGGCGTGCCCCACGCGCCCGGCACCACCGAGCACCTGCTCGTGGCCCGTGGCCGCCTGCTCGCCGGCCCGTCCGACGACCCGCGCGACCTGGGGCCCGGCGACATGCTGGCCTTCGCCGGCGACGCGCCGCATCGCTACCGCACCAGCGACGAGGAGCCCGCCGACGTCACCGTCGTCATCGCCTCCCCCGCCGCCGGGTGAGCGCCGGGCCAGGACGGGCGCCGGGCGCAGGATGGGTGCCGAGGAGGAGCGGCGCCCGCCCGGCCCCGCGGACCAAGCTCGGGCCGGGCGGGCGCCGCCGGCAGGAGGGTCAGGCGCCGCGGGCGGCGTCGAACCGGGCGATGACGTCGTTCCAGTTGATCAGGCCCCACAGCTTCTCGACGTAGTCCGGGCGGACGTTGCGGTACTGCAGGTAGTACGCGTGCTCCCAGGCGTCGAAGACGAGCAGCGGGGTGGTGTTCATGCCGACGTTGCCGTGGTGGTCGTAGACCTGCTCGACCACCAGGCGGCGGCCCAGCGGCTCCCAGGCCAGCACGCCCCACCCGGAGCCCTGCACGGTGGCGGTGGCGGTGGTGAGCTGCTTCCGGAAGGCGTCGAAGGAGCCGAAGTGCTCGTCGATCGCCGCGCCGAGGTCGCCGTCGGGGCGGTCGCCGCCGTCGGGCGACAGGTTCTGCCAGAAGATGGTGTGCAGCACGTGTCCCGACAGGTTGAACGCGTACGTCTTCTCCAGCCCGACCAGGCCGCCGAACTCGCCCTTGTCACGGGCCTCGGCCAGCCGCTCCAGCGTGTCGTTGGCGCCCTTGACGTACGCGGCGTGGTGCTTGGCGTGGTGCAGCTCCAGGATCTCGCCGGTGATGGCGGGCTCCAGCGCTGCGTAGTCGTACGGCATGTCCGGCAGGGTGTACTGGCCCATCGGCGCGCTCTCCTCCAACGATCCGTCGCTTAATGCGAGTTATTTGCAATAGCGACATCAAAGCAGAAAGCCGGGGTCCGGTGCCAGCGCGCTCACGGGCGGATCCGGGGGGCCGGGGCGGCCTCACGCGGCGAACAGGAGCGTGAGGCCGCCGAGGGTGTAGCAGAGCATGAGGACGAACAGCGGGATCTGCCCCGCCACCGCGCGCTCCGGCGGCAGCAGCCGGACGGAGCGGTCGTGCGCCGCGACGACTCCCGCGACATGGCCCGCGACGATGGCCACCACCTGGACCGTGGCGATCGTGCCCGGCCCGACGACGTCCCGGTTCACCTCCACGCCGAGCCGGTCCAGGCCGAGGGCGAGGATGACGGCCCGCTGGCCCTCGAAGACGAGCAGCGAGAAGTAGTGGGCCACCAGGTAGCCGAGCGCGATCGGCACCAGCGAGTGGGCGAAGCGGGGGGCCAGGCCGCGCGCCCCGCCGACCAGGCCGGCCACGCCCAGGCACGCCGCGTACAGCAGCGCCACCCCGGCCACCGCCGCGAGCAGACCGGCCGTGCCCAGCCCGGCGCGGCCGAGCGGGCTCGTCTGCAGGGCGTTCACCCAGACGGGCGCGCCGGAGAAGCCGTCGTAGCCGGTGCCGCCGAGCAGCACGCACACGGTCGCGACCAGGCCGGGCGCGGGCCGCACGGCGTCCAGGCCGTCGAACGGGCCGCGCAGCACCCGCGTGCCGTCCTCGCGCCGGCCGAGCGGGGACAGGTGGCCGATCAGCGTCGAGTACACCTCGAACGGGTCGCCCCGGTCCAGCCAGGCGTGGCCGTAGGTGAGCGTGCCCGCGACCTGCGCCGCCGCGTACACGGCGCAGAAGGCGAGCAGCGTGGGCGGCGCGGCGGGCTCGGGCGCGACGAGCTCCGTCCAGGTGAACGCGAGCAGCCCGGCGGCGGCCGGCCAGTACCCGAGGCGGGCGGGCAGCGGGCGGCGCGGCCGGTCGGGCAGCAGCCGGAACGGGCTGACTGAGCGCCACACCGGCCCGAACAGCAGCGACGCCGGGACGAGGCCGACCCAGAACAGCACGTACACGAGGTACGGGCCGGCGTTGCCCTCGGCCGGGCCCAGCAGCAGCCAGCCGGCGGCGTAGAGGGCGGCGAGCAGGGCCGCCACGCGGGCCGGGCGGGCGGGAAACCGCACGCGGATCGCCCGTCCGGCCCGGTCGCCGCTGAAGCGGGAGTCCGCCCACAGCAGGCCGAGCGCCAGGAACGACACGACCAGCGCGGCGAACGCCCCGGCGTAGGCGTAGAAGAGCGGAATGGGCAGGTCGCTGCGCTCCCCCACCCCGTGCGCCAGGACCGGCAGGTCGCCCCGCCCGACGGCTCCTTGGGCGAGGACCGCCGCCGCGGTCGCGGCGGCGATCACCGCACGGCCACCTGGGTGAGGACGAGGCCGCTCTCGTGCGTCTCCACCTCGAACACGCCGGTCATGTCCGCCCGGAAGCGCACCGTCACGGCCTGCCCGGGCCGCAGCTCGGCCGTGCGGTCGTAGCCGTGCACGTGCAGCTCGTCGGCGACGTCGCTGGTGACCGTGATGGCGACCGTCTGACCGCGCCGCGCCTCCAGCCAGCCGGACGGGGGGCTCACCCGCCCGGCCCGTACGGTGATCTCCGCCCGCGCCTCACCGCCCTGGCCGCCCGCGCCTGGCGGGGCGGTGGCCACCTCGTGGCTGTTGCCCGGGTTGTGGTGCGTCTGCGACAGCGGCCCGCACCCGGCGGCCAGGAGCGCGACCGCGGCCCACCCGAGCAGCCGCCGCCTCATACCGGGACCTCCGCCTCCGCGGCGGCCTTCCCGCCGGTCCGGGCGCGGCGCGGCGCGAGCACCACGACCGCCCACAGCACCCACACCCCGACGAGGAGCCCCCGGATCCAGCCCGGCCCGAGCGGGATGAGCGGAATGAGCCGGACCAGCCGGTCGTAGGCGTCGGCCAGCGCCAGCACGCCCAGCGCGAGCGTGAGCCAGCCGAACGCCCGCCGGTCCCTCAGCACCGCCGCGCCCAGGCACAGCCACCACCCGGCCATGAGCAGCAGCGCCACCCCCGCCAGCAGCGTGTCGTCCACGGCCGCCGCCACCACGTCCAGCGCCAGTCCGGCCAGCCCGAGGACGGTGCCCGCGACGACGAGCCGGCGTCCGCGCCGGGCGCCTTCCCGGTGGGCCGGCGCGGCCCCGTCGGCCGGCGGCTCGCCCGGACGCCGCCGCGCCGCGCGGCCCGGCGGCGTCGTACGGCCCGCCCGCGCCCAGAACAGCACGGCCAGCAGCCCGAGCACGAGCGAGCCGCCCAGCGCGAGCTGCGTCTCCACCTTGCCGAGCCCCGCCGCGCCGAACCAGTCGCAGCCCGCGGGCAGCCGCGCCGCCTGGGCGCTGAAGTCCGCGCACAGGTACAGCTTGGTGAGCTTGACCGGTTCGGCCAGCCACCTGCCGGACCCTCCGGACAGCTCGGGCGCCCTGGCCGCGCAGAGCGGCAGCGCCGCCGGGGTGGTGCGCGCGGTCCCCGCCTGCCAGCAGTTGCCGGTGCCCTGGCCGTCCCACCACACGTCGCGGCCGTTGGGCCGCCGCCGGCCGTCCGGGGCGACGCCGAGCACGTTGCCCTCGTACCGGTTGTAGTCGGAGGTGTCGGTCTGCCGGTCCAGCCGGCTCTCGCCGCGGATGAACGCGGGCACCCCGAACAGGTGGAACGCCGCCCCGCGGTGGCCCCACACCTGGTTGCCCCTGAAGATGTTGTAGTTGCCGCCCGCGACGATCACGCCGGTGCCGGGCGGGACCCCGACCTGGGAGCAGACCACGCCGCGCTCGTAGCCGCGCTCGGCCGGCGGCTTGGCGCACGTGCCGTCGCGGGTGTAGCGGTAGTAGTCGCGGTTGTTGTCGTAGATCTTGTTGTTCTCGAACTTGGCGTGGTTCTGCGGGAGTCCGGGATGGCTCGGCCAGAGGCTGTCCATCGTGGCGCCGACCATGTTGTCGTAGAACTCGTTGTCGTGGACCCACATCGAGTCGCCCGCGGTGCCGGAGTAGCCGAGCGCGTTGTCGTGGCTGCGGCAGCGGCGGATCTCGATCGCGTAGCGGGGGACGTCGTGGCCGCGGCCGTCGTTGAGGTTGGAGGCGCTGCCCGGGTACAGGCCGCCGTCGCCGTTGCCGTACGCCTCGCAGTCGGTGTACAGGCCGTGGTCGCTGGCGAAGGTCAGGAAGCCGTACTCGTCGTTCCAGCGGGTGAGGACGCGGTCGATGACGAACCCGTCGGTCTCCAGCACGTACAGCGAGTTGAACGTGGTGCGCTGGGCGGTGAGGTTGCGGAAGTAGACGCCGTCGGTGCGGTCGGCGCGGATGGCGTTCAGCTTGCGGTACTCCGCGTCCACGATCACGTCGAGCGGCCCGGCGCCCGTGCCCTCGATCTGGAGGTCCTGCTTGCCGAGGATGGCGACGAGGTTCTGGTTGTGGGGGCACTGCTGCTGCTGTTCGAACGACAGGATCTGGTAGCCCCAGGTCGACCAGCGGGCGGGCAGCCGGGCGCAGGCGCCGGTCGGGGCGGCCTGGCTGGGCTCCTCGCGGTAGAGGCCGGGGAGCATCGCGATCGTCATCCCGGGCCGGTTCACCTTGTCGACGGCCTCCTGGAGGTGCCTGACGCCGTCCTTGAGGCACCGCCGGAACAGCGTGAGGTTGCGTGCGCGCAGCTCGGCCGGGAATCCGGCGACGCGGCGGGCGAAGTCGGCGGCGTCGGTCTTGCACACCAGGATGTCGGGCTCGCCGGTGCGCAGCGCCGGCACGCTGCCCGATCCGTCCGGCAGGGTGACCGGCCGTTCCTCGTGGGCGAGGGCGACGCCCGCGGGCAGCAGCAGGGCCACGGTCAGGGCGGCGACGGATCCCACGCGGCGGAGGAGGCCGCGTAAGGGGGGCCTGGGCAAGGGGCGTAAGGGGGGCATGGCCGCGACACTAGAACAGGGCTCACGTTCTGCCTAGAGGCAGATGATCTTCTCTGTCGCGCGGCCCCGGGAACGACGACGGCCGCCCCGGAGAGCCCCGGGGCGGCCGTGAACGTGCGGGAGAGGCGGTCAGCGCGGGCCGATGCCCGACAGGACCTGGTCGACGATCCGTTCGGCGAGGCCGTCGGTGAGCTCGACGCCGCCCCACTTGGTGTGCCACAGCATGGCGCCCGACAGCGAGGCGAGCGCCACCTCCACGTCGATGTCGGGCCGCAGCTCACCGGTGTCGACGCCGCGCTGGACCACGTCGCGCACGGCCTTCCTGCGCGGCTCGACGGCGACCTTCACGAACCGGCCCATGAGGCGGGGGTAGCGGTCGGCGTCGCTCATGGCGATGTTCATGAGGCACCGGGTGCGGTCCTGGCCCGCCTCGGTCTGCATGGCCGCCAGGAGCGTGATCAGGTCGTCGCGCACCGAGACGCCGCCGACGGGCGGCAGCGGGGCCTTGAGGGTGGCGAGCGAGTCGGCGACCAGGTCTTCCTTGTTGGACCAGCGCCGGTAGATGGTCGTCTTGCCGACCCCGGCCCTCGAGGCGATCGCCTCGATGGACAGCTCGGCCACGCCCATGCCCTCCGCGATCAGGTCGAGGGTGGCCTCGATGATCGCCTTCTCGGCCTTCTCGCTGCGGGGGCGGCCCGCCGGGCGGCCGGCTCCCGCCGCCGCCTGCCCGGCCGTCCCGTGCGTCATCTCCTGCGTCGTCATCGCGGCCTCACACTACCGCTGGTTCCCTCGTTTCGGCCTCCTGAACAGGGGCCGGCTTGCCCGGCATCCACCGGAAGACCACGGCCACGCCGGCCAGCGCGATCACCGCGGACACCAGGGCGGTGATGTGCATGCCGTGGATGAACGCGTCGTAGGCGGGCTCCATCAGGCCCTGGCCGCGCGCGCCGAGCGCCTTGGCGACGGCGTCCGTGGCCATGAGCGACTCGCCGGCGGCGTGCCGCACGGCCTCGGGCAGGCTGGTCAGGTGCGGGGCGATCTCACCGCGGTAGCTGGAGGACAGCACCGAGCCGAGCACGGCCACGCCGAGCGCGCCGGCGACCTGGCGGACGGTGTTGCTCATGGCCGAGCCGACGCCGGCCTTCTCGCGGGGCAGCGACTCCATGATCGCTGTGGTGGCGGGCGGCATGATGTTGGCCATCGCGGCGCCCTGGATGAAGAAGATCACCTCGATGAGCAGGACCGGGGTGTCCTGGTCGAGGAGCGCGTAGCTGGCGAGGACCAGGGTGATCACGGCCATGCTGACACCGGAGGCGAGCTTGGCGCCGAAGCGCTGGTTCACGCGCTGGCTGAGCGGCGCGAAGATGAGCTGGGCCGCGGCGAAGGGGATCATCAGCGCTCCCGCCTGGACCGGGCTGAAACCGAGCACGATCTGCAGGTAGAAGGTCAGGAAGAACATCCCGCCCATCATCGCGAAGAAGACCATGCCCATCATGCCGATGGCCGAGCTGAAGCGGACGTTGCCGAAGTTGCGCACGTCGAAGACGGGGTGGTCGATGCGCCGCTCCCACCAGGCGAACAGCGCCAGCACCGCGATGCCGGCCAGCGCCGGGACGTAGACCTCCGGGTCGGTGACGGTGGCCAGCTCGCCGCCGCGGATGATGCCGTAGACGACCGCGACGAGACCGATGATCGACAGCAGCACGCCGACCGGGTCGAGCTTGGACGGCTTCGGGTCACGCGACTCGGGCACGACGAACCCGATCAGGAACATGCTGATGATCACGATCGGCACGTTGACGAGGAAGACCGAACCCCACCAGAACCGCTCGATCAGCAGGCCGCCGGTGATGGGGCCGATGGCCACGGCCAGGCCGACGCCGCCCGCCCAGATGCCGATGGCCTTCCCACGCTCGGCCGGGGGGAACACGTTCGAGATGATGGCCAGGGTGGCCGGCATGATCGCCGCACCGCCGATGCCCATCGCCGCCCGGGCCAGGATCAGCTGGGTCGGATCCTGGGAGTAGGCGCTGGCCAGTGAGGCCAGGCCGAACAGCGCCATGCCGATGAAGAGCATCCGCTTGCGGCCGGTGCGGTCACCGATCACACCGAAGGTGAACAGCAGCCCGGCGAACACCAGCGTGTAGGAGTTGATCGCCCACTCCAGCTCGCTCTGGGTCGCGCCCAGCCCGTGGGTGGGGTCGGCGATGGTCTTCATCGCCACGTTGAGGATCGTGTTGTCGAGCACGACCGCCAGCAGGCTGAAGACCAGCACGCCGAGGATCGTCCACCGGCGCGGATGGCCAGCGTGGGTTTCCATGCGAACTCCAATTTCGATACGTCAATGTTTCGCAACGCGAGCGTATCGTAAGAATATTCCGATACGCAACGGTGTCGTTTCGAAAGCTGGCCTCCAGCTGCCGATCACACCCTCCCGGGCGCGGAACGCCCCTGCTCGGGGGCCGTCTCCTCCGGAGATCGCGGCACAGCCGCTCCGCGTGAGGGCCGACCCTGTGTGGAGCGTCCGGCTCACCTGGGCGTCCCGCACGTGGGTGTCCGGCACACGTGGGTGTCCGGCACACGTGGGTGTCCGGCACACGTGGGTGTCCGGCACACGTGGGTGTCCGGCACACGTGAGGCCCGGACCCACGCGGAGGCAGACGCCCCGCCGGGCGACACCGCGCAGGGGCGGGCTCTCGCATAGAGGCGACCACCGCGCAGAGCGTGGGCGCCGCACAGGGCGTAGGCGCCGCACAGGGCGTAGGCGCCGCGCAGAGCGTAGGCGCCGCACAGAGCGCAGGCGCCGGCACAGGGGACCCCCGTGTCGCACCCGACAGGCGCCGCCGCCCCAGCGTCAGGGGCCCGACGTCAGGGGGTCACGGGCGTCAGGGGTCACGGCGTCAAGGGACCCCAGCGTCAGGGGGTCGCGGTGGCCGGGGCCGGTTCCTCCGTCGTCGTCCGGGTGGCCTCCGCGGAGCGGCCGCGCCAGAACGGCACCGCCACCCCCACCATGACGACCCCCACCGCGCCCGCCACGGCGAACGCCCAGGCCGGTCCGTGCGCGTCGATGAGGGCGCCCGCGATCGGCGCGGACAGGGCGCCGCCGACCAGCAGGGCCGTGCCGTGCAGGCCCATCGCCTCGCCCCGCGCCGCCGCCGGCACCCGCCCGCTCACGGCCTCGACCGTGGCCGACAGCGCCGGCGCGCACAGCAGGCCCGCGGGCAGCATCGCCAGGACCAGCCACCGCCAGTCTCCGGCGGCCAGGCCCACGGGCGCGGTGAGCAGCCCCATCCCCGCGATGAGCCCCAGCGGCGAGAAGCCCCGGCTCAGCCCGCCGTACACGAACCCGCCCAGCAGGGAGTACACGCACCACAGGGCGACGGCCAGCCCCACCCACGCGGTCTGACCGGCGTTCTTCATGGTGCCGACGAGGGCCAGCTCGCTCGCGGTGAGCACGAACGTGGCCGCGGCGGCCGTGCCGAGCAGCGCGGCCAGGCCGGGGGTGAGCCAGCGCCGCCTCGGCACCCGCACCTGCCCGGCGGCGAGCTCCTCGGCCGAGCGGGTCGGCGGGTCGAGCGCGATCAGCCCCAGCCCGGCGGCCGTCATGCCGCAGGCGATGACGGCCATGGTGGGGCCGCTGCCCAGGGTGGTGACGCCGGCCACGGCCAGCGCGGGCCCCGTCATGTAGGACAGCTCGACGATCATCGAGTCGAGCGAGAAGCCCATGCGGCGCTGCTCCGGCGGCACCATGGCGGTCAGGCACTGCCTGATCACGCTGAACACCGGCAGCGCCAGCAGGCCCGCGAGGGCCGCCGCGGCCACCAGCGCCGGGAACGGCAGCGCCCACGCGCACGCCCAGAACGCCGCCTGCGCCCCGGTCGTGACGGCCAGCACCGGCCGCAGCCCGTGCCGGTCGACGAACCTTCCGGATAACGGCGAGCCGACGGCCATGCCGACCGTGCTGGCCATGGTGACCAGCCCCGCCTGCCCGAAGCCGAGCCGCATGCCTTCGACGACGTGCAGCGTCAGCGCCATGCCCGTCGCGGTCGACGGGACGCGGGCCAGCAGGCCCACGAGGAGCAGGGTGCGGACGCCGGGCAGCCCGAGCAGACGCCGGTAAGGTTCGAGAGCCATGGTGATTGCTTACCTCCGCACCCATTGTGGCAAGCGGCACCGACAGTCTCGCCACCGGTTTTCGCGGGTGGCATCATCGAAGGGTCCGGGTACGCCACTGGGGCGCCTCGAGACCTTTCTGGAGCGTTCGACATGCCTTCTTCCACCATGCCCCCGCCCACCCCCACCTCCCTGTACGGCGGCGCCGCCGGGCGGCGCGTCACCGTCCGCGACCTCGCGGCGGCCAAGGAGCGCCGCGAGAAGTGGCCGATGCTGACGGCCTACGACGCCATGACGGCGCGGGTGTTCGACGAGGCGGGCGTGCCGGTGCTGCTCGTCGGCGACTCGGCGGCCATGGTCGTGTACGGCTACGACTCCACGGTCCCCGTCACCGTGGACGACCTGCTGCCCCTGACGGCCGGCGTCGTGCGCGGCTCCTCACGGGCGCTCGTGGTGGCCGACCTGCCGTTCGGCTCCTACCAGGCGTCGCCGGCGCAGGCCCTGGAGTCGGCGGCCCGCTTCCTGAAGGAGGCCGGGGCCCACGCGGTCAAGCTGGAGGGCGGCCGCCGCGTGCTGCCGCAGGTCGAGGCGCTGGTGTCGGCCGGTGTCCCGGTCATGGGCCACCTCGGCCTCACCCCGCAGTCCGTCAACGTCTTCGGCGGATACCGCGTCCAGGGGCGCGGCGAGTCGGGCGAGGAGCTGATGAAGGACGCCAAGGACCTGGAGCGGGCGGGCGCGTTCGCGCTGGTGCTGGAGTGCGTGCCGGCCGAGCTGGCCGAGCGGGTGACGACGTCCCTGTCGATCCCGACGATCGGCATCGGCGCGGGCCCGGCCACGGACGCGCAGGTGCTCGTCTGGCAGGACCTCATGGGGCTGACGCCGCGTCCGGCGAGGTTCGTCAAGCGGTACGGCGACCTGGCCGCCGACCTCGACCGCGCGGCCCGCGCCTTCGCGGCGGACGTCGTCTCGGGCGCCTTCCCCGCCCAGGAGCACACCTACCGCTGACCCGCCCCGATCGCCTGCCACACCGCCGCCCGGCCGTCCTCCGGCTGCCGGGCGGCGCCGCTTCCCGGTGAACGGAGTGCGGCCGGCCGGCGCCGCTTCCGGTGACCGGAGTGCGGCCGGGCGATGCGCTGCGGTGCGGTGCGGTGGGATGCGGTGCGGTGCGGTGCGGTGCGACGAATCTCACTCCCCGCGGAGGCTGCCCGGGACCGCGCCCCGGGCCGGGCCTCACTCCGCGGTCAGGGTGGACGGGTCGGTGTTGGCGCCGCAGATCACGACCGCGACCCGCTCCCCCGGCGCCGGCGTGTACGCGCCCGACAGCAGCGCCGCGTACGCCGCGGCGCCGGCGTGCTCGGCCGCCACCCGGTGGCGCTCCCACAGCGCGCGCCGCGCCGCGACGATGGCCTCGTCCGGCACGAGCACGCTGACCAGGCTTCCCTCCGCGGCGGCCTGGGAGCAGATCGCGTACGCCAGCCCGCCGGCGCGGCTCGCGCCGAGGGCGTCGGCCGCCACCCCGCTGACCGGCACCTGGACCGGCTCGCCCGCGCGCAGCGCCTCGTGCAGGGCGCGGGACAGCTCCGGCTCCACGGCGACGATCCTCGGCCCGCGCGTCCCCTCACCGGACGTCCTCTCACCGGTGCCCTCATCGGGCGCCCTCTCACCGATCCCCTCACCGGGCGTCCCGCCTCCGAGCGCGCCGCTGCCGACCGTGACGCCGGCGACGAGCCCGCCGCCGCCCACCGCCACGAGGATCGTGTCCACCCCCGGCACCTGACCGGTCAGCTCCAGCCCGAGCGTGCCCTGGCCGGCGACCACCTCGGGCTGGTCGTAGGCGTGGACCGCGAGCGCGCCCGTCTCGGCGGCGCGCTTGGCGGCGGCCTCGGCGGCCTGCGCGTAGAGGGCCCCGGTCTGCCGGATCTGCGCGCCCAGCGCCCGCAGCCCCGCCACCTTGACGGGGCTGGTGACCTCGGGCACGAAGATCTCGGCCCGGATGCCGAGCGCGCGGGCCGCGTGGGCGACGGCCAGGCCGTGGTTGCCGCCGCTGGCCGCGATCACGCCGGCCGGCGGCAGCTCGCCCGCGGACAGGATCCGGTTGAAGGCGCCGCGCGTCTTGAACGACCCGGCGTGCTGGAGCTGCTCCAGCTTCAGGAACAGCCCCGGTGACACCTCGAGGACCGGTGTGCGCAGCACGTGGCCCGCGATCCGCCGGGCGGCGCCCGTCACGTCCTCGTACGTCACCGTCATGGGGCTCCCTCTCGGTCGGGCTCCGGCGCAAGCGTGAGGACTAGTCTGCCAGCGCCTGCTCGATGTCGGCCCACAGGTCCTCCGGGTGCTCGATCCCGACCGCGATGCGGACCGTGCCCTCACCGATGCCGAACCGGGCCAGCGCCTCGGCGTCGAGCGAGCGGTGCGAGGTGGTGGCCGGGTGCAGGGTGAGCGTCTCGACGCCGCCCAGCGACGGCGCCAGCAGGGCGAGCCGTACCGCCTTCATGAACCTCTCCCCCGCCGCGCGCCCGCCCGCGAGGTCGAACGAGAACACGCCGCCGAAGTCCGGCAGCAGCTTGCCGGCGATCTCGTACGACGGGTGCGACGGCAGCCCCGGCCAGTGGACCGCGGACACGGCGGGGTGCTCGGCCAGCCGGGTGGCCAGCAGCCGGGCGTTGGAGCAGTGGCGCTCCATGCGCAGGGCCAGCGTCTGCATGCCGCGCAGCGTGAGCCAGGCGGGGAACGGGTCGGCCGAGGCGCCGAGCACGGTGGAGTGGTGCCAGACCTTCTCGTACAGCTCGTGGTCGCGGAAGACGGCCAGGCCGCCGACCACGTCGGTGTGCCCGGACAGGTACTTGGTGGTGGAGTGGACGACGACGTCCGCGCCGTGCTCGATCGGGCGGCACAGCACCGGAGAGGCGAAGGTGTTGTCCACCACCGAGACCAGGCCCAGCTCGCGGGCCGCCGCGCACATCCCGGGCAGGTCGGCGACGAGCGTCATCGGGTTGGAGATGGTCTCCAGGTACAGCATCCGCGTCTCGGGACGGGCGGCCTCGCGCACCGCGCCGGGGTCGGCCTCGTTCACGTGGGTGACGGTGACGCCGAAGCGGGCGGCGAGGTCGTTGAGGGTCGCGGCGGTCCCGCCGTACAGGGAGTTCTGCGCGATGACGTGGTCGCCCGGCTTGAGCAGGCCGAGCAGGACCGTGTTGATGGCGCCCATGCCGGAGCCGGTGGCGAACGCCGCGACGCCGCCCTCCAGACCGGACACGGCGCTCTCCAGGGCGCGCACGGTGGGGTTGCTGTAGCGGCCGTACACGAACGGGCCGTCGGGGCGTCCCATCGCGTCGGCCATCGCGGCCGGGTCGTCGAAGACGAATCCGGACGTCTGGTAGATCGGCATCGTGATCGGCCGGCTGTGCTCGACGGGCGGCTGCGGCGGGTGGACGACGCGGGTCTCAGGTCGGAGTTCGCTCATGCTGTCCAGGATGTCCGTTCGAGGTGGCTGTTGTCAGATCCAATGCGGCAGAATTGGTCCATGAATGGGGCCAATGTCGGCATCGATGATCTGGTGGACCTGCTCGGCCGGTGGGCGTCCGGGCGCGGGCCGCTCTACCTGCTGCTGGCCGCCCGGTTCCGGGCCCTGGTCGACGACGGGGTGCTGCCGCCCGGCACGCCGCTGCCGCCCGACCGGACGCTCGCGCGCCGGCTGGCCGTCGGGCGGGGCACCGTCGTCGCCGCGTACGACCTGCTCCAGCAGGAGGGACGCGTGACGCGCCGGCAGGGCAGCGGCACCCGGGTCGCGCCGCTGGAGCTGCCCGCCTCCCGCTCGGCCGACAGCGTGCGCGCCAACCCCCTCCTCCTGCACATCCTCCATCCGCCGGACGGCGTGAGCCTGCTCACCTGCGCGTCGCCGGACCGGCCGCCGGCGGTGCTGGCGGAGGCGTACGAGGAGGCGGTCGGCCGGCTGGCCGGCCTCCGCGACCTGGGGTACCAGCCGGCGGGCAACCCGGAGCTGCGCGAGGCCGTGGCCGCCTACTACCGCGGCCGCGGGCTGCCCACGACGGCGGAGGAGATCCTGGTCACGACGGGGGCGCAGCAGGCGCTGACACTGCTGGCGGGGCTGCTGCTGGCGCCCGGCGACACGGTGCTGACCCAGTCGCCCACGTACCCGGGGGCGCTGGAGGTGTTCCGGCACGCCGCCGCGGTGGTGCGGCCGGTGGCGCTCGCGCCCTCCCCCGCGTTCTCCGGTTCGGAGCCGGCGCACTCGCTCTCCGCCGCGTTCTCGGATCCGGGGCCGGCGCTCTCGCCCTCCGCCGCGTTCTCGGGTCCGGGGCCGGAGCCCGTGCCGGATCTGGCGGCGGCCATCCGCGAGCGGCCGTCGCTCGTCTACACCGTCCCGACGGCGAGCAACCCCACCGGCGCCACCCTGTCGGCGGGCGAGCGCAGGCGGCTGGCGCGGCTGGCCGAGGAGCACGACGTGCCGATCATCGACGACGAGGTCTGCGCCGAGCTGTGCTTCTCGGGCGAGACACCGCCGCCCGTCGCCTCCTACGCCCGAGGCGAGCAGGTCATCACCATCGCCTCCCTCAGCAAGGTGGTCTGGGGCGGGCTGCGGGTGGGCTGGGTGCGGGCGCCGGCGCCGCTGGTGTCGCGGCTGGCGCGGCTGCGCGCCGTGCACGACCTCGGCGGCGAGGTGCTCGGCCAGGTCGCGGCGGCGGCGCTGCTGCGGCGGCTGCCGGAGATCCGGCCGGCGCGGGTGCGCGAGCTGCGCGACGGCCACGACCACCTGTGCGCCGAGCTGGCCGCGCGCCTGCCGTCATGGTCGTTCGAGCGGGCGACGGGCGGGCAGACGATCTGGGTGCGGATCCCGCGCGGCGACGTCGACGCGTTCGCGCAGGTGGCGCTCCGGCACGGGGTGGCGGTGCCGCCGGGACGCTCGTTCGACCCGCTCGGCGGCCATGCCGAGTACATGCGGCTGCACTTCCTGTTCCCGCGGGAGGAGCAGTCGCGGGCGGTCGCCGGCCTGGCGGCGGCCTGGGACGCCTACGACGGCACCCGCGGCCCGGCCGCCCGACGGCCGCTCGTCGTGTGAGCGACGCGGACCACCGGCGCGGCGGTGACCGTGCGCGATCCGCTGTGAGCTGACAGCGGTCTCCCGCGCTTCCCCGCCGCGCGACCCTGGAGGCATGACGACCACTTTCGTGTTCCTGCACAGCCCCGCCGTCGGCCCCTCGACGTGGGAGCCCGTCGCCGCGGCGCTGGAACGGCGCGGCCGACCCGCCGTGATCCCCGACCTGACCGGCGTCACCGCCGGGGGGCCGCCGACCTGGCCGCGGGTGGTCGACGTCGTGCGGGCCGCCGCCCCCGAGACGCCGCTGGTGCTGGTCGCCCACAGCAGCGCGGGCCTGTTCGCGCCCGTGGTCAAGGAGGGCCTCGGTGACCGGGTGGTGGCGTGCGTGTTCGCCGACGCCCACGTCCCGCCGCCCCAGGGGCTGGTGCGGGCCGCCGAGGAGCGGCGGCTGGAGTTCCTGCGCGCCCGGACGGGCGACGACGGGCTGCTGCCGCGCTGGACCGACTGGTGGAAGGAGGAGGTCGTCGCGGCGATGCTGCCCGACCCGGCCGCGCGGGCCAGGGTGGTGGCCGAGCAGCCCCGGCTGCCGCTCGCCTTCTTCACCGAACGGATCCCGGTGCCCGCCGGGTGGGACCGGGTCAGGTGCTCCTGCCTGTGGTACGGCCCGCCGTACGACGTGATGGCCGAGGAGGCGGAGCGGCGCGGCTGGCCCGTGACCCGGGTGCCGGGCGGCCACCTGCACCAGATGGTGGATCCGGAGGCCGTCGCCGGCGCGCTGCTGAAGCTGTCGCGCGTCTCGTGAATTCTTCACTGCCGCCGCCCGGAACGCCCAGGAATAGTCGGGTTCATGACGGCGATACGCGTGGAAGCGCTCCGGAAAAGTCATGGACGGTTCGAGGCGGTGAAGGGGATCTCCTTCGAGGTGGCCGCCGGTGAGGTCTTCGCGCTGCTGGGCCGCAACGGGGCCGGCAAGACGACGACCGTGGAGGTGCTGGCCGGGTTCCTGCGGCCGGACGGCGGGTCGGTGCGGGTGCTGGGGCACGACCCGTCCGCCGAGCGGGCGGAGGTCCGGCGGCGCACCGGGATCATGCTGCAGGAGGCGGGGTTCTTCCCCGACCTGACGGTCGCGGCCACGGTCGACGCGTGGCGCGGCTTCACCGCCGCGCCCCGGCCCCGTGACGAGGCGCTGGAGCTGGCCGGGCTGGCCGGCCGCGCCGGGGTGCGCGTGCGCCAGCTCTCGGGCGGGGAGAAGCGCCGCCTCGACCTCGCGCTGGCCCTGCTCGGCCGCCCCGACGTGCTGTTCCTGGACGAGCCGACGACCGGCATGGACCCCGAGGGCCGCGCCGCGACCTGGGAGCTGGTGCGCGAGCTGGCCCGGCGCGGCACCGCGGTGCTGCTGACCACGCACTACCTGGAGGAGGCCCAGCGGCTGGCGTCCGCGATGGCGATCATGGACGGCGGCGAGATCGTCGCCTCCGGCGGGATGGCCGAGACGCTCGCCGCGCGGGGCGGCCGGGTGTCCTTCCGGCTGCCCGCCGGGGTGGCGCCCGCCGCCCTGCCGCTGCCCGTGACCGTGGACGGCGACGAGGCGGTCTGCCGCGCCGAGGACCCGGACCTGGCGGCGCAGACCCTGCTGAGCTGGGCCGCCGAGCGCGGGCTGCGCCTGCCCGGCCTGGAGGTCCGCGCCGCCACCCTGGAGGACCTCTTCCTCGACCTGCCGAAGTCGGCCCGATGACCTGGAGGCACCGATGACCATGACCGCCACCTACCGGCTCGGCACGCGGCTGTTCTGGCAGGACCGCGCGCTGCTGCTCAGCTCCGTCCTCACCCCTGTCATGATCGCCATCGGGCTGCCGCTGCTCATGCGGCACCTGCGGGCGGACAGCACCGCCGTGGCCACCGCCCAGTTCCAGGGCACGCTGTCCATCATCCTGTCCATCACCGCGTTCATGAACGTCGCCGTGGCCCTGTCCGCCCGCCGCGACCAGCTCGTGCTGAAGCGGCTGCGCGCCACCACGCTCACCGACGGCCGGATCCTGGCCGGCCAGATCGCCGCCACGGCCACGCAGACGGTCGCGGTGGCGGCCGTCTGCACAGTGGCGGTGCACCTGGCGGCCGGGGTGCCGTACCCCGCGAACCCCCTGCTGTACGCCGCCATGGTGATCGCCGGATCGGTGGTGCTGGCGACGCTCGGGGCGGCGTACACGGCCGCGATCCCGCGCGCCGAGCTGGCCGGGGCCGCCTGCATGCCGGTGTTCCTGCTGTCGGGGATCGCCGCCGGCGCGATGGGGCCGATCCGCGAGGTGCTGCCGTCCTGGCTGGGCTCCGTGCTGGACCTGCTGCCGACCACGGCCGTCGTGGACGCCGTCAGGACCGGCGCGGCGGCCCGGCCCGCGCTCTTGCTGGCGGTGTGGGGCGTCGCCGGGGTCGTGGCGATCCGGTTCTGGTTCCGCTGGGAACCGCGCCGGTCGTAGCCGGTCATAATGGCCGGGCCATGACCTCCTCCTCCGCCCAGCGGCTCGCCCGCGTCCTGATCGCCTCCGTCGGCGCCGTCTACGTCCTGATCGGCCTGTGGTACTACGCGGTCAGCCCCGCGTACGGCCTCCTCGCCACCCTGTTGATCGTGGCCGTGGCGGCGCTGCACTTCCTCAACATGCGCGCCGCCCTGCGGGACGAGCGCCCGCCGCTCTTCGCGCTCGTTCTGGCGCTCCAGGCCGTCGCCACGTACGCGCCGGACCTGTTCCTGCCGAACGGCTGGTCGGGCGTCGCGGCGCCGATGCTGGGCGGCGCGGTGCTGGTGACGCTGCCGCCGCGCGTCGGCGGGCCGCTGGTCGGCCTGATGACCGTGTACGCCGGCGCGGTGATCTTCCCCTACAACCCGGTGGTCGCGCTGTACTACGGGCTGACCGTGGCCCTCACCAGCGGCATGGTCTACGCCCTGGTACGGCTGGTCCGGGTGACCTCCGACCTCGAACAGGCCAGGGCCGAGCTGGCCGAGGCGGCGGTGCTCCGGGAGCGGCTGCGCATCTCGCGCGACCTGCACGACGGCCTGGGCCGCAGCCTCACGGCGATCGCGCTCAAGGGCGACCTGGCGGGGCGCCTCATGGAGCGGGACCCGGCCGCCGCCCGGGACGAGGTCGGCGAGCTGGTGCGGGTGGCGCGGGAGGCGGCGCAGGACGTGCGGCACGTGGCGCGCGGGTACCGGGAGATGTCGCTGGCGGGCGAGGCGGACCGAGGGGCGGCGCTGCTGGAGTCGGCGGGGGTGGGCTGCCAGGTCCACCTGGCCGACGTCCCCTTGCCCCGGGCCGCGGAGGAGGCCCTCGCCTGGGGCGTGCGGGAGGCCGTCACGAACGTCCTGCGCCACAGCGCGGCGACCACCTGCACGATCGCCACGTCACGGCACGCGGGCTGTGTCCGGCTGGAGGTCACCAACGACGGCGTCCCGGCCGGGGGCGAGCCGCGTGCGAACGGGAAGAGCCCCAGCGCAAGCGGGCCGAGCGCGGGCGGGAACGGCTCCACCGGAAGCCGGCCGAGCGGGGACGGGAACGGTTCCACCGGAAGCCGGCCGAGCGGGGACGGGAAGGCCGTGCCCGGTGGCGGGCTGACCGGGCTGGCGGAGCGCGCGGCGCACGCCGGCGGCACGGTGGACGCCGGGCGCACCCCCGCGGGAGGCTTCCGCCTGACGATGGAGGTCCCGGCGTGACCGGGCGAACGGGTCGGGAGGGGCGAGAGGGTTGCGGAGTGGGAGGGGCCGGCGATGAGGGACACGGCGTGATCCGGGTCCTGCTGGCGGAGGACATGCACATGATCCGCGCCGCCCTCACGGCCCTGCTGCGCCTGGAGCCGGACATCGAGGTGGCGGGCGAGGTGACGAGGGGCGACGAGATCGTCCCGGCGGCGCTGCGGCTCCGTCCCGACGTGGCGATCGTGGACATCGACCTGCCCGTCCTCGACGGCATCACCGCGGCCGCGTCCCTGCGCAGCGAGCTGCCCTCGTGCCGGATCCTCGTGCTGACGGCGCTCGGCCGGCCGGGCCAGGTGCGGCGGGCGCTGGAGGCGGGCATCCAGGCGTTCCTGGTGAAGGACGCCCCGGGCGAACGGCTGGCCGACGCGGTGCGCAGGACCGCCGCGGGCCTGCGGGTGCTGGACCCGGAGCTGGTGGCCTCGGCCCTGCAGTACGGCGAGAGCCCTCTGACGCCCCGGGAGACGACCGTCCTGCGGGAGGCGGCCCGAGGGTCCTCGGCCGAGGACATCTCGGCCCGCCTCCACCTGTCGGCCGGCACCGTACGCAACTACCTGACCAGCGCCATCACCAAGACGGGCGCCCGCAACAAGATCGACGCCATCCGCATCGCGGAGGACGCCGGCTGGCTGTGACCGGACCCCGCCGGGACGGGACGGCGCCGGTCACAGGCCGGTCCGACCGGGACAGGACGACGCCGGTCACAGGCCGGTCCCGCCGGAACGGGACGGCGCCGGTGCCCCGTCACACGTCGGTGATGCGGATCCCGGCGTGGGCCTTGTAGCGGCGGTTGACCGAGATGATGTTGGCGGTCAGCGCCTCGACCTGGTGGGCGTTGCGCAGCCGCCCGCCGTACACCCCGCGCACCCCCGGGATCACCCCGGCGAGCGCCTGGACCAGGTCGGTGGCCTCCCTGTCGTCGCCGAGGACGAGCACGTCCAGATCGACCTTCTCCACGGCCGGGTCCAGCAGCACGACGGCCGAGACGTGGTGGAACGCCGCCACGACGCGGCTCCCGGGCAGCACGGCGGCGGCCTGCTGCGCGGCGCTGCCCTCCTCCACGGGCAGCGCGTAGGCGCCCTGCTTGTCGAAGCCGAGCGGGTTGACGCAGTCGACCACGATCTTGCCCGCCAGCTCGTCGCGCAACGACTCCAGCAGCGCCCGGTGCCCCTCGTACGGCACGGCCACGATCACGATGTCCGCCTCGGCGGCGACGGCGGCGTTCGCCGCGCCCCGCACGGGCACGCCCTCGCCGAGGGAGGCGGCGGCCTCCTGGGCGCGCTCGGCGCTCCGGGAGCCGATCAGCACCTCGTGCCCCGCCAGCGCGAACCGCCGCGCCAGCCCCTTGCCCTGGTCGCCCGTGCCACCGAGGATGCCGATGGACAATCCGCTCACGTCAGTCATACCCCCGATCATGCCAGCTCGCCGGCGACGGTCCCGCGCGGCCCCGCCCGGACCCGGAAGCCCTCGGAACCGGTGAGCGGAAGGCCGGGGACAGGGACGGGCCCGGCCGCCGGGGAGCGGCCGGGCCCGGACGCGCCGGACACGCCGGACGGCCGGTCAGCAGGTGCCGACCACGGGTGGACCGGCCGGCAGGGCGGGCCGGTCAGCAGGTGCCGACCGCGCGGACCTGCCGGCAGGGCGGACCGGTCAGCAGGTGCCGACCGCGCGGACCTGCCGGCAGGGCGGACCGGTCAGCAGTTGCCGATCGCGGGCAGGCCGATCACCCGCAGCGCCAGCCACTCGATCGCCAGCGGCCCTCCTTCGACCGCCCCGAGGACGTGCGAGTTCGCGGGCAGCGAGGTCCAGCGGACGTTGGCGCCGGCCCGGCAGTACTCCGAGCGCAGCGTCGCGCCCACGGCCTGCGGGATGATCTCGTCGCCCTGGGCGTGGTAGAGGAACACCGGCACCTTGGGCGGCGTGGCGCCGAGCCGGTTCTCGGCCAGGCGGACCCGCCACTTGGGCAGGTCGAGCAGGTCCACCGGGCTCAGGTCGGAGAAGCGCAGCCCGGCCAGCTTGTCCTCCAGCTCGCCCACGCAGTCGTCGGCCGCGTCGGTCAGCAGGGCCTTGCCCCGGTCGTTGAGGTCGGCCTGCAGGTCGAGCTCAGGGTAGGCGGCGTCGAGGCCGACACCGGCCGCCGCGGCCAGGCCGAAGTTCTGGTCGCCGTCCAGGTGGGCGGCCACGGCCCGCAGGTCGGCCGGCACGCCGCCGGCCGCCACGCCCTTGAGCCGCAGCTCCGGGGCGTACGACGGCTGGAGCTGCCCCGCCCATCCGGCGGACGCGCCGCCCTGCGAGTAGCCCATGACGGCGACGGGGGCGCGGTCCGACAGGTTCGCGCCGGGGACCCGGGTCGCGGCCCTGATCGAGTCGAGCACGGCGTGGCCCTGGGAGACGCCCACCATGTACGTGTGCTGACCAGGGGTGCCCAGGCCCTCGTAGTCGGTGATCGCGACCGCGAACCCCTTGAGCAGGAACAGGCTCACCAGCGCCAGCTCGGCCTCGCCGCCCCGGCTCATGCTGGCGGAGGGGGCGCACTGGTCGCCGAGGCCGTGCGTGCCGGTGGCGTAGCCGATGACGGGCCGCCTGCCTAGGGGGTAGGCCGCCTTGGGCACGAGCAGGGTGCCGGACACGGTGGTGGGCTGCCCGGTGGCGGAGGTGGAGCGGTAGAGCAGGTGCCAGGCGTCGACCGGGACCTCCAGCAGCTTGCCCGGCAGGAGGTAGACGGTCGTGGGCTCGGCGGAGACCACGTCGCCGGGCGCCTGCGCGGCGAGGGCCGCGGACGAGGCCGCGCGCGCCGGCGACGCGGCCAGCAGTGACGCGATCACTAACAGGACGATGGACATGCTGACGCGGACACGTAGGGTCATGTGCCGCCCTCTCCGTTGGGGGATCGGTTGGGGACGGCGGCGCCGCGAGCCGATCGTTACCCGGCAGTAACCAGCTGTCAAGGCCCGAAATGACATGGACACTCCGCTGATGTCAGATGGGCATGGCGGCGAAACAGGCCGACGAAGCGGCGGCGGTCATGCACTATGGGGCGATGGACTCTGGTTCGGTGGACTTCCTCCGCGAGATCCTCGCCGAGACCGGATGGGTCGAGCGCACCCGCGAGTTCGGGCTCGCGCTGCGGGCGACCCGCTCCCCCGGCGGGCTGCTCCTCGTGGGCACGCCCGAGGAGGAGCCGTGGCATCTGACCGCCCACCTCGCCGACGAGGCGCGGCTGTCGGGCCTGGCGCAGCTCGCCCCCACCCTCGTCCGCTGGTCGCCGCCGCCCGGGGCGCCCGCGCACCTGCGGGTCGGCCTCGACCGCGTGCGCCGGGCGGGCCGGGGCGAGACGCTGTTCGTGGTGGCCGAGGGGCAGGCCCCGGTGCCGCTGCTGGAGCGGGTGGACGACGCCCGCCGCGTCGGGGCGACCATCCTCGCCCTGGAGGGCGCGCACCCCGAGGTGGCGGGGCTCGCGCACGACGCGATCGCCGTGCCGCGGGGCGGGCCGGTCTCGTTCGACGGCGCCCAGCACCTGGTGAGCGCCGCCGCGGGCGAGATCCCCCGCAACGTGGGGCTGCGCGAGCGGCTGGCCCGCCTGCTGGAGAAGGTCACCGGCCCGCAGGTCACCGACTGACGCCCCCGGCGTCGCGGGACGAAGCCGGGGCCCGGAGCACGGCGGCTAAGGCGGGCCGGAGCACGGAGCACGGCGGCCTCAGGCCGGCTGGAGCACGGAGCACGGCGGCCTCAGGCGGGCTGGAGGTGGCCCTTCAGGCTGCCTTCGAGGGCGGCCGTGGCGTCCTCGATCGCGCCGATCACGACCGCCTGCACGGGGTCCGGCTCCCCCGACCGGGTACGGCTGACCCGGGTCACCGCGTCGAGCCGGCGCGCGCCCACGTCCCGCAGCTCGCTCACCCGCACCTCGCCCTCCGGCACGTCGAGCAGCGCCAGCGTGGGCACGATCGCCACCCCGTGCCCGGCCGCGACCAGCGCGAGCGCCGGGCCGAACTCCGTGATGACGTGGACCTTGCGCGGCTCGAAGCCGTGCAGCCCGGCCAGCCGGTCCAGCGCCTGGCCGCACGCCTGGTCGGGCTCGCCCGCCACCCAGGGCACGTCGGCCAGGTCCGCCATGGAGCGCGGCGGGTTGGGCCAGTCGGGCGGCACGACGATGCGGTACTCGTCGACGTAGAGGGCGCGGGTGGCCAGCGACGGCTGCGACAGCACGGGCAGGCTCATGTCCTGCTCGGTGATCAGCACGTCCACGGCCCCCAGCCGCAGCTCCTGGAGGGCGGGCTGGCCGTACACCTCGTGGATGATCGGCGTGATGCGGGGATGGCGGGCCGCCAGGTCGCGCAGGGCGGGC
This sequence comes from Nonomuraea rhodomycinica, assembly GCF_013363995.1. Classification (GTDB taxonomy): domain Bacteria; phylum Actinomycetota; class Actinomycetes; order Streptosporangiales; family Streptosporangiaceae; genus Nonomuraea; species Nonomuraea rhodomycinica. The sequence continues at coordinate 1,791,055 of NZ_JABWGO010000001.1, forward strand.
ACCAGCATGTGCTTGATCACGGTGGGGAACGCGGCGATGCGCACGGGCCCCGCCAGCCGCTCGGTGAAGCGGGTGAGCTCCCGGCGGGCCTCGGCCAGCTCCTCCTCGACGCGCTCGGCGTACCCCGCGAGCACCCGGCCCGCCGGGGTGAGGGAGACGCGCCGCTGGGAGCGGTCGATGAGGGCCAGGCCCACCTCGCGTTCGAGCTGGGCGAGCTGCTGGGAGACCGCGGAGGGCGTCAGGTACAGGGCCTCGGCGGCGCGCATGACCCCGCCGCGGCGGGCCACCTCGTGCAGGACACGGAGGCGCCGGGGGTCGATGTCCATACAGGAGAGCTTACTTGCGGCTGTAGCAACCTTTAATTGCACTTTATGACTAGTAATTCCGACAATGGGGGGCATGGACCTGCTCTTCGAGGTGGCGGGCTGGCTGGGCGCCGGCCTGCTCCTGCTCGGCTACGGCCTCGTCTCCGCCGGTCGGCTGCCCGCGGGGGGCGCCGCCTACCAGGTCGTCAACCTCGCCGGCTCCCTCGCCCTCATGGCCAACAGCGCGCGCAACGACGCGTGGCCCTCGGCCGGCCTCAACCTCGTGTGGGCCGTGATCGGCGCGGTCGCGCTGGTCAGGCTGGTACGGATCGGAGTGTCCACGTGATCGTCGAGCTGAGCCACCGCATCGTCGAGGGCATGGTCACCTACCCGGGCGTGCCCGTCCCGGTCCTCGGCACCCACCTCAGCCGGGAGGATTCGCGCGACCTGTACGCGCCGGGCACCGAGTTCCACATGGGGACGATCACGCTGGCCGCCAACACCGGCACCTACCTGGACACGCCCCACCACCGCTACGCCGGCGGGCCGGACCTGTCGGCGGTGCCGCTCAGCAGCCTGGCCGACCTGCCCGGGATCGTGGTCCGGGCCACCGGCGCGAAGGCCCGCGCGATCAGCCTGGACCCGGGCCTGGACGTGCGCGGCAAGGCCGTGCTCGTGCACACCGGCTGGGACCGGCACTTCGGCACGGACGCCTACGTCCACGGGCATCCCTACCTCGCGCCCGAGTCGGCGCGGCGGCTCGCCGAACAGGGCGCGGCGCTGGTCGGCATCGACTCGCTCAACATCGACGACACCCCGCCGCGCGGCGAGCGCCCGGCGCACACGGTGCTGCTGGCGGCCGGGATCCCGCTGGTCGAGCACCTCACGGGGCTGGAGGCGCTGCCCGACGAGGGCTTCCGGTTCCACGCCGCGCCGCCGATGGTGGCGGGCTTGGGCACCTTCCCCGTACGGGCCTACGCCGTCGTCCTCTGATCGGTCTCACCGGCCGACCAGAGGACGACCGCCGCACGGGCTCGTCCGCCGATCAGTCCTCGTCGGCGTCGGCCTCGTCCCACGCCTTGTTGCGCTCCGCCGCGCGCTGCAGGGCGCCGGCGGCCTCCTGCTCGGTCGCGTACGGACCCAACCGGTCCTTGTTGGGGCAGCCCTGCTCGGGCTCGACCCGCATGTGCTTGAGACAGAACCACCACTGGCCATCGCTCACGGGGCCTATTCTGCCCCGTAGACTCGTCTTTCATGACGACACTGCTCCAGCCCGGGCGAGTTTCGCCCATGCGAAAGGTCCCCGCGCACATCGAGCGGCCGGAGTACGTCGGAAAGAAGCGCCCGAAGACCGGCGAGGCCGACGTCAAGACCCCGGAGACCATCGAGCGGATGCGGGTGGCGGGCCGGATCGCCGCGCAGGCGCTCGAAGAGGTCGGCAGGAACGTCCGGCCGGGCGTCACCACCGACGAGCTCGACCGGATCGGCCACGAGTTCCTGCTCGACCACGGCGCCTACCCGAGCACGCTCGGCTACAAGGGCTACCCCAAGTCGCTGTGCACCTCGATCAACGAGGTCATCTGCCACGGCATCCCCGACGACACCGTCCTGCGCGAGGGCGACATCGTCAACGTCGACATCACCGCCTACATCGGCGGCGTCCACGGCGACACCGACGCCACCTACCTGGTGGGCGAGGTGGACGAGGAGTCGCGGCTGCTGGTGGAGCGCACCCGCGAGGCGATGATGCGCGCCATCAAGGCGGTCGCTCCCGGCCGGCAGCTCAACGTGGTGGGCCGGGTCATCGAGGCGTACGCCAAGCGGTTCGGCTACGGCGTGGTCCGCGACTTCACCGGTCACGGCATCGGCACGACGTTCCACTCCGGGCTGATGGTGCCCCACTACGACGACCCGTCGCTGCGCGTGGAGCTGGTGCCCGGCATGACGTTCACCATCGAGCCGATGCTGACGCTGGGCACGATCGAGTACGACATCTGGCCCGACGGCTGGACCGCGGTGACCAAGGACCGCAAGCGCACGGCCCAGTTCGAGCACACGATCGTGGTGACCGAGACGGGCAGCGAGATCCTCACCGCCCCGTAGCCGCCGGCCGGTCAGCGGCGTCCGGGGTCAGCGGCGCCTGGGCACCGCCGCGGTGACGGTGGTGCCCTCGCCCTTCACGCTGCTGACCGACAGGGTGCCGCCGACCTCGGCGACGGCGGCCCGCATCCGGGCGATGCCGCGCCCCGCCTTCTCCGGCGGGAAGCCGCGGCCGTGGTCGCTGACCGTCATGCGCAGCCCGTCGCGGCCCGCGGTGACGGCCACCGAGACGACCTGGGCGCCGCTGTGCCGCTCGACGTTGGCCAGCGCCTCGTCCATCGCCTCCAGGACCGCCTGGCCGACCGGGGCGGGCACGTCGGTGGCGGGAAGGGCCCAGACCTCCACGCGGACACCGGTGCGCTCGGACCACTGCGCCAGCCGGCTCTCAAGCGTCTCGGCGAGGCTCCGCCCCCCACGCATGCGCGTATCTTCCACCTCTGCTCGCCTTCCCGGGGCATCCCGGACTCCTGGCCGGACCCCACACCGGCGTCGCGCACCGGGTGACCGCGGCCCCCCTCAAGGCCCCGCGCACCCCTGCGGGAAGGTGATGCCCACCTCCCCGTAGGGCAAGGCTACCTGGCGGGTGGGAGACGTACGGCTTGAGGATAGATTGCCCTGCCGGTCCGGCTACGCGCACCCGCCCGAGGTCAGTCGGCCTGGTCGGCCTTGCCCGTCTTGTTGAGCCGTGCCAGGTAGGCGTTGTAGGCGTCGAGCTCGGGGTCGCCGCCGCCGCGGTCGGCCCGCCGGTCGGCGCGGCGCCCCTTGCGGTCCTCGTCCCGGTACCACTGCATGGCGATGGCCAGCAGCACGATGAGCGTCGGGATCTCGCCGAAGCCCCACGCGATCGCGCCGCCGTCGCGCTGCTCGTCGATGAGCGGCCCGCCCCAGGTGCGGCCGAGCTGCTCGTACCAGTCGGACGCGATGACCGCGCCGGTCATCATCATCGCGACGCCGAAGAACGCGTGGAACGGCATCGTGACGAACAGCATCAGCAGCCGGCCCACGTACGGCAGCCGGTGCGGGGCCGGGTCGACGCCGATGATGACCCAGAAGAACAGCGACCCGGTGATCAGGAAGTGCAGGGTCATCCAGATGTGCCCGAGGTGCTCCTCCATGGCCGAGGCGAACAGCGGCGTGAAGTACAGCGCGTAGGTCGAGGCGATGAACAGGGCGGTGGCGATGCCCGGGTGGCTGACGACCCGCACGAAGCGGCTGTGCAGGATCGTGGTCAGCCACTCGCGCGGCCCCCGGTCGCCGCGCCGGACGGCCGGCTTGAGCGCGCGCAGGGCGAGCGTGACCGGCGCGCCGAGCACCAGGAAGATCGGCACGATCATGGACAGGGTCATGTGCTCGATCATGTGCACGTCGAACATGACCTTGGCGTAGCGGGCCAGGCCGCTCTGCGTGGCGATGACGAGGATCGCCACGCCCAGGAACCAGGCGGCGGTGCGGCCCCACGGCCAGGCGTCGCCCCGCCGCAGCAGCCTGACGACGCCGGCGGCGTACAGGCCGGCCAGGAGCGCGGCCACGAGGGCGAAGAACAGGTCCAGCCACCACAGCGTCGCCAGGTTGGCCATCGAGATCGGCGGCGGCACCGGGTAGCCGAGCAGCTCGAAGGCCCGGTCGGCGGGCAGGCTGACCTCGGGCGGGCGGGTGCGCGACAGGCCGACGGCCAGGCCGACGGTGGCGGCCATGAGCAGCGCCTCGCCGGCCGCGAGCCGGGTGAAGGCGCGCGGGCGGTCCGCGGCGAGCGCGTCGAGCGTGCGCTGCCGGTGCCACCAGCCGACGTAGCCCAGCAGCACGAACGCGACCACCTTGGCCACCACGAGCACGCCGTACGACGACGTCCACAGGTCGGACACGGCGGAGAGCCGGGCCACGACGCTGAACACCCCGGACACGCCGACGCCGACGTAGCACCACAGCGCCATCCGCGAGAAGCGGGCGGCGGCGACGTCGAGCCGCGGCCGGCTGCGGACGGCGTGGACGGCCAGCACGACGAGGCCGCCCACCCACAGGGCCAGCGCCAGCAGGTGCAGCGACAGGGCGGAGGTGGCCAGGTCGTGGTTGGGCGAGGAGGAGGCGTGCCCGGTGAGCGCCGGCGGCAACATGGTGACCAGCGCGAAGACCAGCAGTCCCGCCGCCGCGCCGGCCGTGACGGCCCCGCGGGAGAACAGCGCTATCGCCATCGAGAACAGGATGACCAGGGTCAGCGCGATGCCCTGGCTGGTCTGGGTGGCGTAGGAGCTGAGGTAGTTGCCGCTGGTGACGGCCTGCAGGACGGGCTGCCCCCACGTGTCGGACACCTCGAAGACGAGGCGGAGGAACGCGCTGCCGGCCCATGCGAGGGCGGCCCAGGAGGCGGCCCGGACGTAGCCGGTGGCGCTCGCGCCGAGCAGGCCCTTGTCGTTGGGCAGCAGCGCGGCGCCCGCGAGGAGCAGGCCCACGGTGAGCACGCCGGCGACGTCCATCGCCAGCTTGGCCAGCGGCAGCCCCCAGCGGGTGACCGCCCCGGCGTCGGGAAGGCCGGCGATGATCCGCGGGAAGGCCGCGCCTCCGGCGATCATGGCGATCACCAGGGCGGCGACCGCCGCTGCCGCCGCCGCGAGCGCGAGACGCGCGGCCCTGGTCACGGCCGCTTCTTGCGCATGCTGATGAGGAAGCCGACGCCGATGCCCACCAGCGCGCCGACGACGACCACCAGCCAGACGGGGAAGCCGGCCGAGGAGGCGCCGGCCTGCTGGGTGGCGGCCGCCGCGGGGGCGGAGGAGGCCGGGGCGGCGGGCGCCTGCGACTGCGTGGCGGCCGGCTGGGCGGCGGCCGTCTCGGAGGTCTGCGCGGCGGGCGTCTCGGTGGCGGGGCTCCGCGTCTCGGGCTTGGGGGCGCCCTTGACGGTGAAGGGGATCTCGCCCTCGATCGGGTGGCCGTCGGAGGAGACGACGCGGTAGGCGATCGTGTACTCGCCGTCGGGCAGGGTCTCCTTGAGCGCCTGGCGCACCACCGGCCCGTCGGTCTCGGCGGAGCCGGCCTGGTGCTGGACGCCGTCGGTCCCCCGGACGATCACGAACGGCATGCGCACCCTGGCGGTGAACTCCAGCTTCACCTTCTCGACGGTCTTGACCGTGGAGCCCTTGGCCGGATCGCTGCTCTTGAGCGAGTCGTGCGCCAGCGCGGGCCCGGCGGCTGCGCCGATCAGGAACAGGGCGGCGAGGAACGCGGTGATTGCCGCGATCGGGGTTCTTTTCATGGCAACCCCAGGCTACCGACGCCGCCGCCCGGTCCCTACTTCGGTCACAGACCCGCGCAGGCGAGGGCGCGGTGGTAGGCCGCGACGCTTCCCTCGGTGTCGCCGAGCTGCTCCATGCTCTCGGCGGCGGCGTACCACATGCCGGCGACCTGGCGCGAGTCGGGAAGCGGCAGGAGCCAGTCGCTGACGGCGCGCAGCTCCTCCTGCGCCTCGGGCAGCAGGCCCAGGCCGCCGTACGCGCGGCTGAGCAGCAGGTGGGTCTCCGCCTCCTGCGCCCGGGCGGTCTTCGGCATCAGCTCGACCCCGGCGCGGCCGTGCTGGACGGCCAGCTCGAAGTTGCCCGCCACGATCTCGGTGCGGGCCAGCTCGGTCTGGGCGTTGGCGCGGTCGAGCGTGCTCGCCGAGGTCTGCGTCAGCTCCTCCTCGGCCCGTGCCAGCATGGCGCGCACCTCGTCGACGGCTTCGGGGTGGAGGCGCAGCTTCTCGACGGCGTAGGCCACTCGGGCCCGGGCGAGGTTGCGCGGCTGTCCGTTCTCCGACTGGATCGCCAGGGCCCGTTCGAGGAAGGCCAGGCCCTCCTCGCCGTGGCCGGTGTTCTGTGCCACGACGGCGGCGTTCCAGCACGCCGCGACGATCGCCCTGGGCGAGCCCAGCATGTCGGCGGCGTTGAGCAGCTCCGCGGAGAACTGGCGGGCGCGCAGCAGGTCGCCGCTGTAGAGGTAGGCGCCGAGCAGGGTCGCGCCCAGCTCGACCAGCCCGTCGGTCCAGGTGGGACGCGGCGAGACGCCGAGGATCGCCTCGCCCACCTTGATCGCCTCGCTGAGGCGGTCGCTCAGCCGGTAGCAGCGGCACAGGGCGATGGCTATGCTGATCCGCCGCTCGGCGTCGAGCTCCTCGGTCTGCAGGCGGCGCAGCACGGCGATCGCCTCGGCCAGCTCCCCGCACGCCTCCAGGGCCAGCGCCAGCCCGTACTCGGCGTCCAGACGCAGCGACGTCAGGCCGGCCAGGTTGTGGTTCGCCATGAGCTCGGCGAACCTGGTGCGGGCCTCGATCACTTCGCCGTTCTCGAGAGCGAGCCGCGCGTAGCCGAGGGAGAGTTCGATGTCCTCCATCTGCTCGGCGGTCACGCCGTTGAGCAGATAGGAGAGCGAGCAGTCCAGCTTCTGGGCCAGCAGTTCGAGCACGGCCGGGGTCGGGGTACGCTTGCCACTCTCGATCAAGGAGACGTAGCTATCCGACAACTCCGGATGGGCCAGCTGCGCCTGAGACAGGCCACGCTGCCGCCTCACCGTCTTGATGCGAAGTCCGACCAGGTCAGATGTGGTCACTGCTATCGCTCCCTGAGATGATGACGTCCGAACAACCTAGAGGCGAGGGAGAACCCCCATGCGCGCGCGCATTGCCCTGTCCGTACTTTCCGCTTTGGTCACGGCTTTTGTAGTGGTCGGAGGCAATGCTACGGCCGATGCGGCCGTTTCGTCTCCATCGGATTCGAGCGCGGTCTCGGCGAACTTCGGGACCCCCATCTGCTGCTGACCCTCGGCGGCTCCGGCTGTTGATCCTGTGTCCGGCGTCCCGCCGGACACAGGGCTCGCTCACCGGCCTTCCTGGCTCAGCCCGCACGCAGAGCCAGGAAGAGGTCGACCCGGTCGGCCATCGACGACAGGTCGCGGCCGGTGAGCTCCTCCACCCGCCCGATGCGGTAGCGCACGGTGTTGACGTGCACGTGCAGCCGCTCCCCGCAGGCGTTCCACGAGCCGGCGCAGTCGAGGAACGTGGCCAGCGTCCGCACCAGCTCCGACTGGTGCCGGCGGTCGTAGTCGACGAGCGGCCCCAGCAGCCGGGCGGCGAACGAGCGCCGCACGTCCCCGGGGACCGTGGCCAGCAGCAGCGCATGCGTGTAGATCTCGTCGCTGGTCACGACGCCGCCCGAGCGGGCCTCCGCCAGCCGCCTGGCGTGACCGGCCTCCTCGATGCCGCCCTGCAGCGCCGCTGCCCCGGTCAGCTCGCCGCTGAGCCCGGCGCGCAGCCGCCCGTCGGGCAGCGCGGCCAGCACCTCCGCCCCGCGCCGCAGCCGCTCTGCCAGCTCGCCGGCGCTCGCGCCGCCCAGCGGCACCACCGCGACCGCGCCGTCCAGCCCCGCCACCCCTGACGCGCGCTCCGGCCCCGCCACCCCTGACGCGCGCTCCGGCCTCGTCACCCCCGCCGCGTGCTCCGGCCTCGTCATCCCTGCCGCGTGCTCGGGCCCCGTCATCGCCGCCGCGCGGTGCGGGCGCGTCGCCTCGGGCGCGGGGCCGGCGCCCACCGCGGCGACGACCTCGCGGCCGAGCAGCTCCTCCAGCGCCCGCCCGCCGAGCGTCGCGGGGCCGGGGCCGCGCTCCGGGGCGTTCCCGTCCGGGGTCCGCCGGGGCAGGGTGGCGCTCACCACCGCGTACGGCTCGCCGTCGCCGATGCCGCAGGTGCGCAGCCGGGCCGCGACCACGGCCGGGTCCGGCTCGGTGAGGGCGGCCGTGACGAGCTGCTCGGCCAGCCGCCGCTCGACCCGGCGGCCCTCCTCCATCCGGTTGCGTTCGAGCGTGACGCAGGCGGCCAGCTCGTGGCCCAGGTCGGTGCGGTCCATCAAGTCGCCGTCGCAGGCCAGGACCCAGCCCGCCGCCCGCCGGCCGTGCCCGGTGCCGCCCGGGCCCACAGCGAACAGCGTGTGGGCGCCGGAGCGGCAGGGCAGGGCCGGCGCGGTGAGGTAGGCGCGGGCGATCCCGACCGGGTCGTCCGCGTGCCCGGCGACCACCTGGCCGCAGGCGGAGACGACGGCGCCGGTGACGCCCAGCTCGGCGGCGGTGAGCGCGAACAGCTCGGTCAGCCCGGCGCCCTCGGCGACGGCGGCCACCAGCCTGCGGTGGCGGCCGAGCGCGTCGCGGGCCTCGCCGGCCGGGCCGGGCGCCGCCAGCTCGGCGAGCGCGCCGAACGACACCTCCGTGGGCACCTCCAGCAGCGGCAGGCCCGCCTGCGCGCAGGCCTCCACCAGGTCGCCGGGGACGTGGCCGAGCCGGGCCAGGCCGGCGCCGAGCGCCGCCACCCCGGCCCGCGCGAGCGCCGCGACGAAGGGCGCCGAGTCGGCGGGCCCGTGCCGCCACATGAGCCCGGTCAGCACCAGCTCGCCGCCCGACAGGTAGCGCCCGGGGTCGGGCAGGTCGGTGATGTGGACGCCGCGGAACTCGGTGTCCGGGTCGCCCGTGAGCAGCCCGAGCCGCAGCCTCCCCACCGCCAGCAGCTCACTGATGCGCACTTGGAGGAATATACAAGTCCGCAGGTCGAGTGCGGACCCGGATTTCACTCGCCGCGCATTGGAGGGGCGCGGCGGCGGTGCTCTACTCGAAGGATGACCGAGACCAGGACCGGCACCCGCGCCCCGGTGTGGGGGGTCGGCGCGAGCGCCCCGCGCCCCGACGCGACGCTCAAGGTGACGGGCGAGTTCGCCTACGCCTCCGACCTGTGGCTCGACGGCATGGTGTGGGGCGTGACGCTGCGCAGCCCGCACCCGTCGGCGTGGATCCGCTCGATCGACCTCGGTCCCGCCCTGGCGATGCCGGGGGTGCTCGCCGTGCTCACCCACGAGGACGTGCCCGGCGAGAAGTTCTACGGCCTCGACGTCAAGGACCAGCCGGTGCTGGCCGTCGACCAGGTGCGCTACCAGGGCGAGCCGGTGGCGCTGGTGGCCGCCGACCACCCGGAGACGGCGCGGCGGGCCGCGGCGGCGATCGTCGTGGACTACGAGGTGCGGCCGGCGGTGACGGACCCGCGCGAGTCGCGGGACGTGGTGCGCCACCAGCCGGTGCGGGTGGGCGACACCTTCGAGGCGGAGGTCGTCGTCACCGGCGAGTACGAGGTGGGCATGCAGGACCAGGCGTTCCTCGGCCCGGAGTCGGGGCTGGCGGTGCCGGCCGAGGACGGCGGCGTCGACCTGTACGTCGCCACGCAGTGGCTGCACGTGGACCGCGACCAGCTCGCGCCCTGCCTCGGGCTGCCGCCGGAGAAGGTGCGGCTGACGCTGTCGGGCGTGGGCGGCGCGTTCGGGGCCCGCGAGGACCTGTCCATGCAGGTCCACGCCTGCATGCTGGCGCTGCGGCTGGACCGGCCCGTCAAGATCGTGTACGGGCGGGAGGAGTCGTTCTTCGGCCACGTCCACCGGCACCCGGCCCGCATGCGCTACGAGCACGGCGCCACCCGCGACGGCCGGCTCGTCTACGTCAAGGCCGACATCCTGCTCGACGGCGGCGCCTACTGCTCCTCCTCCCCCGCCGTCGTGGGCAACGCCGCCTCGCTGGGGGTCGGGCCGTACGAGGTGCCCAACGTGCGGGTGGACGCGACCGGCGTCTACACCAACAACCCGCCGTGCGGGGCGATGCGCGGGTTCGGCGCCGTGCAGGCGTGCTACGCGTACGAGTCGCAGATGGACCGGCTGGCCGAGGCGTGCGGGCTGTCGCCGGTGGAGATCCGCGTGCGCAACGCGGTCTCCCAGGGGTCGTCGCTCATCACCGGGCAGGTGATCGACTCGCCGGCCCCGCTGGCCGCGATGCTGCGCGAGCTCGAAGCGATGCCGATGCCCGTGGAGCGTTCCGGCGCCGACCTGCGGGCGCTGCCGGGCGGAGTGTCCCAGACCACCCACGGCGAGTCGGTACGGCGGGGCGTCGGCTACGGCGTCGGCATCAAGAACATCTGCTTCTCCGAGGGCTTCGACGACTACTCGACGGCCCGGGTGCGGGCCGAGCTGGTCGGCGGCGAGCCGCACGTGACCGTGCACACCGCGGCGGCCGAGGTCGGCCAGGGCCTGGTAACGATCCAGGCGCAGATCGCGCGCACCGAGCTGGGCGTCGAGCAGGTGACCGTGGCGACGGCCGACACCACCGTGGGCTCGGCCGGGTCGTCGTCGGCCTCGCGGCAGTCGTACGTGACCGGCGGCGCGGTCAAGGCCGCCTGCGAGGCCGTCCGGGCCCGCTTCGAGGGACTCCCGGCGCGGGAGGCGCTGGAGAAGTTCGGGCCGATCGAGGAGACGCGCGAGTACCGGCACCGCCCGACGTACCCGATGCACCCGGAGACCGGGCAGGGCGACTCGCACACGCAGCTCGCGCTGTGCGTCCACCGGGCCGTGGTGGACGTGGACGTGGAGCTGGGCCTGGTCAAGGTGGTGGAGCTGGCGGCCGTGCAGGACGTCGGCCGGATCCTCAACCCCGCGGCGCTGGAGGGGCAGATCCACGGCGGCTCGGCGCAGGGCCTGGGGCTGGCGCTGATGGAGGAGATCCAGGTGCGTGACGGCCGGGTGCTGAACCCGTCGTTCACCGACTACCTGATCCCCACGATCCTCGACATGCCGCCCATGCGGCTGCGGATCCTGGAGAACCCGGACCCGGCGGCGCCGTACGGGCTGCGTGGCGCGGGCGAGCCGCCGACGCTGTCGTCCACGCCCGCCGTCGCGGCGGCGGTGCGGGCGGCGACGGGACGCGAGTTGACGCGTGTTCCCATCAGACCCGAAGATATCGCCTTGTTCTGGGACCGGTCCGATGACGCGGTCCGCTGAAGGGCCCGGACCAGCGGCGGTCACTCGCGGTGCCGTCCGGGCCCGCGACGGGGAGGTATACCGATGGCTGACGCGCGCGAAGCGGCCAAGGCGGAGTTCGAGCGGTTCGACGCCGACGGCGACGGCCTGCTGACGGCGGCCGAGATCCGGCAGGTCAACCAGGCGCTGGGCGGCCAGGGCGTCACGGACGAGGAGGTCGAGGCGTTCATCGCGGCGGCCGACAGCGACGGCGACGGCCGGATCGGGCTGGAGGAGTTCGTCGCCCTGGTGGGCGGCGGCCGTCACGAGAAGGCGTGATCGCCGCGGGCGGCGGCCACCGGGAGCAGGCATGATCGCCTCTCTCGCCGGGTAGGGCATCGGCAGTCCCCCTGACCGCGAGGGGGGATGTCCGTGCTCGACAGGGTCTTCGAGCTGAAGGCGCGGCAGACGACCGTCGCGCGCGAGGTGCGCGGCGGGATCACGACCTTCATGGCGATGGCCTACATCGTCCTGCTCAACCCCATCATCCTGGCCGGCGCCCATGACGTGACCGGCGCGCGGCTCACGATCGCCCAGCTCACCACCGCCACCGCGCTGGCGGCGGCGGTGAGCACCCTGCTCATGGCGTTCGTGGGCAACGCGCCGTTCGGGCTGGCGGCCGGTCTCGGGCTGAACGCGGTCGTGGCCTACCAGGCCGCCCCGTCCATGACGTGGGCGCAGGCCATGGGGCTGGTCGTGCTCGAAGGCGTGGTCATCATCGTGCTGGCCGTCACGGGCCTGCGCACGGTCATCATGAACGCCATCCCGCTCGCGCTCAAGCACGCGATCAGCGTGGGGATCGGCATGTTCATCGCGCTGATCGGGCTGGTCGACGCGGGGTTCGTGACCCGCGGGTCGGGGACGCCGGTGCAGCTCGGGGCGACCGGCCACCTGACGGGCTGGCCGGTCACGCTGTTCTCCCTGGGTCTGCTGCTGATGATCGTCCTGTACGTCCGGCGGCTGCCCGGGGCGATCCTCATCAGCATCGTCGTCACCGCGGTCCTTGCGGTCATCGTGGACGCGACGGCCCGCGTGGACCCCCGCTCGTGGGGCGTGGTGCAGCCGCGGGTGCCCGAGCGGCTGATCGCGCCGCCCGACTTCGGGCTGGTGGGCCGGGTCGACGTGTTCGGCGGGTTCGCCCGGGCGGGGGTGCTGACGGCCTCCGTGGTCCTGTTCACGCTGGTGCTGTCCGGGTTCTTCGACGCGATGGGCACGATCATCGGGGTCGCCGACGAGGCGGGGCTGGTGGACGAGCAGGGCCGCGTGCCGAGGCTGGGGCGGATCCTCACGGTCGACGGGGTCGCCGGCGTGATCGGCGGTGCTACCAGTTCGTCGGCCAACACGGTGTTCGTCGAGTCGGCGGCCGGCGTGGGCGACGGCGCGCGGACCGGTCTGGCCGCCGTCGTGACCGGTGGCCTGATGGGGCTCACGCTGCTGTTCACGCCGCTCGCGGGAGTGGTGCCCGCCGCGGCGGCGGCCCCGGCGCTGGTGCTGGTCGGTGCGCTGATGATGACGCAGAGCCGGAACGTGCCGTGGGAGGACCTGGAGCTGGCCATCCCGGCGTTCCTGACGATCGCGATGATGCCGTTCACGTACTCGATCACGAACGGGGTGGGCGCGGGCGTGGTCTCGTACACGCTCATCAAGGCGGCGCGGGGGAAGTTCGCGCAGATCCCGTGGCTGCTGTGGGTGGTGTCGGTGATCTTCCTGGCGTACTACGCGATCGACGCCCTGGAGGGGTGGGCCACCTAGCGGAGGTCGGCGCTGTTGCAGGCCACGCCGTTGCCGTCCACGTCGGTGTACCAGGCGTACTCCTCGTGCAGGCCCCTTGTGTAGGGGCCGAAGCCGGCGGCCACGGCCTCCTTGCAGCTGGCGAACTTGCGGTCGGGGGTGCGCCGGCCGCCGGTCGTGGTGTTCGTGCCGCCGGGGGTGACGGCGGGGCCGGTGGCCGGGCTCGTCGCGGACGGGTCGGTGACGCCGGTCCCCGGAGTGCTCTGGGTGCCCGGGTTCGTGGCGCCGGGGTCGGTGGCTCCCGGGTCGGTGGCGCCGGGGTTCGTGGCGCCCGGGTTCGTGGCGCCGGGCGACGGCTGGCCCGCTCCCGGCTGATCCGTGCCGGGCTGGCCGGTGCCGGGCTGGCCGGTCGCGGGCGGGCTGCCGAGCAGGCGGGCGACCAGGGCCTCGGCCTCCTGCCGCGTGTAGCCCGCGATGCTCAGGCTGTCGCCGTTCATGGTCTGCGTGACGACGGGCGCGGCGATCACGGTGCGGGGCACCAGCACGACGGCGATCTGCCGCTCGGTGGCGGCCATCTCGTCGATGAGCTCGACGACCTTGTCCTTGTACTTCGGCGCGATCGCCACGCGCACGGAGTAGGTGCCGTCCTTCTCGCGCACGGGCTCGATCCGCTGGACGGCCTCGACCGTGACGCCGTCCTCCAGCAGGTAGCAGGTGGTCTGCCGGTCGTCGAGGGCGGCCTCGGCGCCGGGGCACGGCGCGGGCTTCTGCTCGCGGATGGGGGCGAAGTGGATGGGCGTGGGCAGCCGCTGGGGCGGCGCGCCGCCGAGCAGCGGCGCGTCGGGACTGCGCGTCATGAGGACGGCCACGGTGCCGAGCACGCCCGCGATCACCACGACGAGGACGAGCGAGACGATCAACACGATGGTGGTGAGCCGGCTGGCCTGCGGCTCCTCCGGGACCGCTGGTGGCGGTTCCTCCGGCTTGTCCATCCTTGGCGACCCCATCCCTGGCGTACGGGCTGCCGGTGAGCTTAGCGAGGAGGAGCGGCACCCAGGTAATCAGACGGAGATTCCGTGACTTGTCCTGGGATAAGACGGGTTTTCGAGGAATAAGGAGGAGATGGCGGCGATTCCGTCCGGCTGACGAAACGAGGGCGAGTCATGAAGGTCGGCGTTCCCCGCGAGGTCAAGGACAACGAGTACCGCGTCGCGCTCACTCCGGCGGGCGTCCACGAACTGGTGCGCAACGGGCACCAGGTCTTCGTCGAGAAGGATGCGGGCGTCGGCTCGTCCATCCCGGACGTCTACTTCGAGTCGGCGGGGGCCGTGATCCTGGACACGGCGGACGAGGTGTGGGCCGAGGGCGACCTGGTGCTGAAGGTGAAGGAGCCGGTGGCCGAGGAGTATCACCGGATGCGCAAGGGGCAGGTCCTGTTCACGTACCTGCACCTGGCGGCCTCCCGCCCCTGCACCACGGCGATGCTCGACTCCGGGGTCACCGGGGTCGCGTACGAGACCGTGCAGGCCGACAACGGCGCGCTGCCGCTGCTCGCGCCCATGTCGGAGGTGGCGGGCCGGCTCGCGCCGCAGGTGGGCGCCTATCACCTGATGCGCTCCGGCGGCGGGCGCGGCGTGCTCATGGGCGGTGTCTCCGGCGTGCGCGCGGCGAACGTCGTGGTCATCGGCGCGGGGGTGTCCGGCATGAACGCGGCGGCCATCGCCCTCGGCATGCAGGCCGAGGTCGTGCTGCTCGACCGCAACATCGACAAGCTGCGCCAGGCGGACCTCATCTACCAGGGCCACTGCCAGACGATCGCCTCCAACACGCTGGAGATCGAGCGCGCGGTCCTGGAGGCGGACCTGGTCATCGGCGCCGTGCTGGTGCCGGGCGCGCGGGCGCCCAAGCTGGTGACCAACGACCTGGTCAGCCGCATGAAGCCCGGCTCGGTGCTGGTGGACGTCTCCATCGACCAGGGCGGCTGCTTCGAGGACTCCCGGCCGACCACGCACGCCGAGCCGACCTACCAGGTCCACGACTCGGTGTTCTACTGCGTGGCCAACATGCCCGGGGCCGTGCCGCACACCTCGACGTACGCGCTGACGAACGTCACGCTGCCGTACGCGCTGGCGATCGCCGATCTGGGCTGGCGGCGCGCCATGCACCTGGACCCGGTGCTGGGGCGCGGCCTGAGCACCCACGAGGGGCACCTGGTGAGCCGCCCGGTGGCCGAGGCGCACGGCCTGGAGTGGACGGCTCCCGAGGACGTCCTGGGCCGCGCGGCCTAGCGACCAGGCAGGGGTGCGGCCTCGCGTCCGGGCGAAGGCGCGGCCTGGCGTCCGGGCGGAGGCGCGGCCTGGCGTCCGGGCGGAGGCGCGGCCGTCAGACGTGCTCCATGACGAAGACCGCGCTGGTGCCGGGGGCGAGGGCGTCGAAGATGTGCGGCACGTCGCCGGGATAGCTCACGTAGTCGCCCGGCCGCAGCTCGACCGGCTCCTCCGCCGGGCCGGCCAGTGCCCGGCCGGAGGCGAGGACGACGTGCTCGACCGTGCCCGGCGCGTGCGGCGCGGACAGGCGGGGCTCGCCGGGCCGGGCCGTGACCCGGTACAGGTCGCGGCGGGCGTTCGGCGGGCACGAGGCCAGCAGGGCGGCCGTGTAGCCGGCGACCTCCGAGTGGGCGGCCGGCCCCTCCCCCGCCCGCAGGACGCGCGTGGCGGGCCGCGGCGGGTCGACGAGCCGGCTGAACGGCACGCCGAGCGCGGTGGCCAGCGCCCAGAGCGTCTCGACGCCGGGGTTGCCCGCGCCCGACTCGATCTGCGACAGGGTGGACTTGGCGACGCCGGCCCGCTTGGCCAGCTCGCTCAGGGACATGCCGGCGCGCTCGCGCTCGCGGCGCAGGGAGGCGGCGATCACCGCGATGAGACCGGGCTCGCCGGCGGGGCTGGTTCCCAAGGCGTTCACCATCCTGGACAGTCGTTCGGTTTGACGAACACTGCTGTGCTGGTCCACCCTGACGATACAGCCGTTCGGTACACCGAACACCGGAAGGGAAATCCCATGCCCCACCTCGGCATCCTCGCGCACAGCACGGAGGGCGCGGCGCTCTGCTTCCTGGACTACTGCCAGGAGGGCTTCCGCCGCACCGGCCGCAATGAGCACCCCGACGTGACGCTCGACTACATCGCCCTGGGCCGCAGCATGCCGGCCTGGGACTCCGGCGACCACGCGGCCGTGCGGCGCACCCTGGCCGTGAGCGTGGACCGGCTGGAGCGGGCGGGAGCCGCCTTCTTCGCCTGCCCGGACAACACCGCGCACCTCGCCCTCGAACACCCGGGCGCCGACCTGGCGCTGCCCGGCCTGCACATCGCCGAGGTGGTCGCGGACCGGGCGGCGGCCGAGGGACGGCGGCGCGTCGGCGTGCTCGGCACGCGCTACACCATGGACGGGCCCGTCTACCCGCGGGCGCTGGCCGCGCGGGGCATCGCCGCCGAGGTCCCCGAGCCCGCCGACCGGGAGACGGTGAACCGGGTCATCTTCGAGGAACTGGTCAACGGCGTCTTCACGGACGCCTCCCGGCGGGAGTACGTCCGCGTCATCGAGCGGCTGGCCGCGCGCGGCTGCGACGCCGTGGCGCTGGTGTGCACGGAGATCCCGCTGCTCGTGACCCCGGACGTCGCGCCGCTGCCGACGCTGGACTCGACCCGGCTGCTGGCGCGGGCCGCCTACGAGGTCGCCGTGGGCGAGCGGCCGCTGCCGACATGGCGCGGCGGCCCGCTCACGGCGACGTGAGCGCTACTTGCTCTGGGCGGGGCTGGCCGTCGGGGCCAGGGTCTCCATCGGCTGCTGCTGGTCGCCCTTCGGCTCCGGCGGCAGCGGCGCCTGGTCGGCGGTCGTGGTGATCGCGTCAGGGCCGCCGCAGATGGCGCCCGGCTCGGGGGTGTCCTTGCCGTTCTGGAACTTCTTGATGAAGGCCGTCAGCTTCGGATCGTCCGGCTTGTCGAGCTTGAGCTGGTGCCCCCAGGAGGAGACCACGATCGGCGAGGGCAGGTTGGGGTACGGGCTCATCAGCATGAAGTCCTGCTGGCCGGTGCTGGTGGCCACGTTGCGCAGCGCGTCCACCTGCTGCTTGGGCAGGTCCGGCCGGTAGGTGATCCACACGGCGCCGTGCTCCATCGAGTGGACGGCGTGCTCGTTGTGGATGGGCTTGGAGTAGACGTCGCACGCCTGCCAGTAGTTGTTGTGCTGGCCGCCGACGGGCGGGGTCTCCTTGTACGACACCGCGGTCCACACGTGCTGGCCCGCCTCGTAGGAGTAGTTGGAGACCGCGTCGAGCGAGGTCTCGCGGGTCTGCTTGACCAGGTAGAAACCCACCACGCCGACCAGCAGCACGACGACGAGGCCACCCGCGCCCCACATGAGGAACGCCGCGCGCCGCTCCTTGCGCTTCTGCTCGGCGCGCATCTTCTGCAGATGCTCGCGCCGCGCCTGCGCCTTCTCCTTCATCCGTCCTCCATCGGCGTGCCAACTCGGGTCACCCTATGCCCTGAAATCGTATGGGGAGAATAAGGGCTCTCCATGCCGTCCAGCACCGGCGAAGGCGAGGTTCCGGTGCCCCGGGTGGGTACGCTGGACACGCCATGGACAACCCCGAAACCCCAGCAGGGCCCGAGCTCCCGGAGGCGCCCGCGTCCCCGGCGAGGCCCGCCAGGTCCGCGCGCGGCACGCTGCTCGCCGGCCTCGCCGTCCTGATCGTCGCCGCGGCGGCGCTCTTCCTCCTCCTCGGCCGGGGCGGCACGCCCGCCGACGCCTCCCCCGAGGCCGGGTTCGCCCGCGACATGGCCGCCCACCACGCGCAGGCCGTCGACATGGCCTTCACCATCAGGGACGAGAGCCAGTCGCGGGAGATCCGCAACCTGGCCTACGACATCATCACCACCCAGTCCAACCAGCGCGGCATGTTCATCGGCTGGCTCCAGCAGTGGGGGCTGAGCCAGGCCACCGACCTGCGGCCCATGGCCTGGATGAACGGTCACGGCCACGGCGGCGGCACCGCCGCGAAGCCGGGCGTGATGCCGGGCATGGCGACCCCCGAGGAGCTGGCCAGGCTCAAGACGCTCAAGGGCGAGCAGGCCGAGGTGCTGTTCCTCCAGCTCATGATCCGCCACCACGAGGGCGGCGTGCAGATGGCCGAGGGGCTGCTGCGGCTGTCCGACCGCGAGGAGGTCGCCGACATGGCCGACAAGATCGTCAAGGGTCAGTCGGGCGAGATCAAGCTCATGACCGACCTGCTCAAGGCGCGCGGCGCGCAGCCCCTGCCCACGATCCTCAAATGACGTCGCGGGCCGGCGCGCGTCCCCCGGTGAGCGGCTCGCGGTGAGCGGCCGGGCGGTGGTCGTCGGGTCGGGCCCGAACGGGCTCGTCGCGGCCGTCGCGCTGGCCGCGGCCGGCCGCGAGGTGGTGCTGCTGGAGGCCGCCGAGCGGTTCGGCGGCGGGCTGCGCTCGGAGGAGCTGACGCTGCCGGGCCGCGTCCACGACGTGGGGGCGACGGTCATGGCGCTGGCCCTGGCCTCGCCCGCGTTCCGGGAGCTGGGCGTGGAGCGCCTGGTGGAGTTCGCGCACCCGCCCGTGGCCGCCGCCCACCCCCTGGACGACCGGCCGGCGGTGCTGATCCACCGCGACGCCCGCCGCACCGCCGAGGGGCTGGGCGCCGACGGCGCGGCGTGGCGGGCATGCGTGGGGGCGGCGGCCCGCGCCGGGCTGCCCCTCACCGACCTGCTGCTGAAACCGCTCGGGCCGTGGAGCGGGAGCCCCCGGGCGTTCGCGTCCGCGGCGGCGTTCGGGCTGGCGGGCCTGGCGCCGGCCACGACGTTCGCCCGGCGGGTGTTCCGCACCCCCGAGGCGCGGGCGGCGTTCGCGGGGCTCGCCGCGCACTCGATGCTGGACCTGCGCGCCCCGCTCAGCGGCGCGTACGGCCTCATGCTCGGCACGCTGGCGCACCTGGTGGGCTGGCCGCTGGTCAGGGGCGGGTCCCAGGTGCTGGCCGACGCGCTGGTGGGGCGGCTGCGCGAGCTGGGCGGGGAGGCGGTCACCGGGCACCGGGTGCGCCGCCTGGGAGAGCTCGCGGAGTTCGGCGCCGGGGTCGTCGTGCTGGACGTGACGCCCCGGCAGTTCCTGGCGATGGCCGACCTCCCCCCGGCCTACCGGCGGCGGCTGCGGCGCTACCGCTACGGGCCGGCGGTGTTCAAGATGGACTGGGCGCTCGACGGGCCGGTGCCGTGGCGCGACCCGGCCGTCGCCGCGGCCGGCACCGTCCACCTGGGCGGCACGCTGGAGGAGATCGCGCTCAGCGAGGCGGAGATGGCGCGCGGACGTCACTCGCCGCGCCCGTACGTGCTGCTCGTCCAGCCGTACGCGGCCGACCCCACGCGCGGCGGGCACACGCTGTGGGCCTACTGCCACGTGCCCCACGGGTCGCCGGTGGACATGACGGCCGCGATCGAGGCGCAGATCGAGCGGTACGCCCCCGGCTTCCGCGACCGGGTGCTGGCCCGGCACGCGATGGGGCCGGCGGCGCTGGAGGCGTTCGACGCCAACCTGGTGGGCGGCGACATCGGCGGCGGGCTGGCGAGCCTGGTGCAGTTCGCGCGGCGGCCGGTCTGGTCGCCCGCGCCGTGGCGCACGCCGCTGCCGGGGGTGTTCCTGTGCTCGGCGGCGACGCCTCCCGGGGCCGGCACCCACGGCATGGGCGGCTGGCAGGCCGCCCGCCTCGCCTTGCGCGCTCGCCAGCGCCCCGAGTGGTGGGGCGGCTGTTAGGTTCCGGGCATGAGAAGAGTCCCGTTCACCGGCGGTGAGAAGGAAAGCCTCCAGGCCGGCCTGGACCGGCATCGCGACGCGGTGCTGTGGAAGGTCGAGGGCCTGGACGACGAGGCGCTGCGACGCCCCATGACCCCGTCCGGGACGAACCTCCTGGGCCTGGTCAAACATCTGGCGGCCGTCGAGTACTGGTGGTTCGCCGACACGTTCGGGCAGGAGCACGAGGAGCTCCCGTTCGACGACGACGACGAGGACGCCGACCTGCGCGTCGACCCCGGCGAGACCACGGCCGACGTCCTCGCCTTCTACGCCCGCGCCCGCGCGTCCTCGGACGAGGTCATCGCGAAGTTCGGCCTGGAGGACCTCGGCACCAACGAGCGCGGCGAGAGCATGACGCTGCGCTGGGTGCTCATCCACATGATCGAGGAGACCGCCCGGCACGCCGGCCACATGGACATCGTGCGCGAGCTCATCGACGGCGCGAGCGGCGACCACCGCCGCGCCTAGTGCTGGGATGTCGGTGCGTCCGGGCCGGTGGGTCAGGGCGTACTCGATGTCGTCCGGTGTGGCGTCGAAGCCGGGGTCGGGTGAGTCCGTCCAGGTCGTGGGGCGCTGGAAGGTGATCCCGCGGCGGGCCGGCGGGGTGCGTGACGCCTCGCCCGCCAAGCCTCACGACCGGCCCGCGCGCCCTGCCGTCCGCGGCAGCGGAGCCGGTCGTCCCGCCGGGTGTGACGGCCGGGCCGCGCGGCCGGGCCGGCGGGCCGCGATCATGGCTGCCGACGTGGCCATGGCCGCGCACAGCGGCGTGTAGACGATCAGGTTCAGCCAGTAGAACGGGGTCGCGGTGTCCGCGCCGATCCCCAGGATCCAGGCCAGGCCGGCCGCCGCGCGCGCCAGCGTCCCGGCGGCCACGGCGCCGGTGACCATCCGCGCGGGCAGCCCGCCCCGGCCGCGGGAGCACGCGAGGACCGCCACGGCCCCGGTGGTGAGCGCGACGGCGAGCGGCACCAGGACGCGCGGGGTGAAGGGCACCTCCATGTTCAGCACCGCCAGCGAGAGCGACCTGACGTCGTGGGCGGGCCAGGTGCGGCCGGTCAGCCAGTACAGGTGCGCGGCGGCGTCGGTGAGGAGGACGGCGGCGGTCAGGGTGCCGAGGCGTGAAGTGTTCATACCCGGCAAGAGCCGGCGAAAGGCCCGATGGTTCCATGGAACCTTTCGCGCCTCTCCCGCCTCTGGATGGACATGAGCTGGCCTGTTGCCGACCTGGACCCCGTACGACGGCTGCGCGCGCTCGCCGCCGCCATCCCGGGGGCGCACGTCGCCGAGCGCGTCATCCCCGCACCCTTCGCGACGGTCTGGGCCGTGGCGGGCGACCTGGAGGAGGAGTTCGGCACCTTCGAACCCGACATGCGGCGTCTCACCATCGACTCCGCCCGCCCGGACGGCCGCCTCGTGGCCAGGGCCCGCAGCCGTTACGGCATGCGCGCCCGGTTCGACGTGGACCTGCGGCCGGGCTGGTGCTGGATGCAGAGCCGGTTCCTGCTCGTGGGCCTGGCCGCGACGGCGGTGCCGGAGGGCACCCTGGTCGCGCAGACGGGCGGGGTCCGCGTCCCGGGCCGCGCCGCGCTGGTGCCGTGGGGCGTGCGGGCGGCCGGGGACAGGGCGCTGGCCCGGCTGGCGGCCCGGGTCGCCGGGAGGTCGGCGTGACGCCCGCGCTGGTGCGCGCCGCGCAGCGCGGCGACACGATGGCGATGAACGACCTGCTCGCCGAGCTGACGCCGTACCTGGGCCGGATCTGCGGCCCCATCGCGCTGGACAGCGGGCCCGACGCCGTCCAGGAGGCCCTGATCGCGATCTTCCGGCATCTGCGGGACCTGCGCGAGCCCGAGGCGCTGCACGGCTGGGCCCGGGCGATAGCGGTGCGCGAGGCCGTCCGGATCGCCCGGCGCGACGGCCGGTCCAGCCCGGCGGAGCTCGACGGGCTGCCGTCGCCGCGGGACGTCGAGCGGGCCGTGGACATCCGCGACGTGCTGGAGCGCCTGCCGCCCGAGCATCGGGCGGTGCTGGTGCTGCGCGATCTGGAAGGGGTGCCGGAGGAGGCCGCGGCGCGGATGCTTCGGGTCCCCTCCGGCACGGTGAAGTCCCGCCTGCACCGGGCGCGGGCGAACTTCCGCCGCGCCTGGCAGGGGTGAGACGAGGCCGGGGAACCCACCGCGGCCCGCGGCTCGGCCCGTCCGGGGCCGGGGGCCGCAGGCCGCGGGCACCGTGGCTAGCTCGCGCCGAGCTCCTCGGCGAGGGCCGCGGCGAAGGCGTCCACGTCGGCCTCGGTGGTGTCGAAGGCGCACATCCAGCGCACCTCGCCCGTCGCCTGGTTCCAGGTGTAGAAGCGGAAGCGCTTCTGCAGGCGCTCGGTGACGTCGCGCGGCAGGATCGCGAAGACGGCGTTGGCCTCGACGGGCCGCGGCATCTCCACGCCCGGCAGGTCGCGGACGGCCTCGGCCAGCCGCCGGCCCATGGCGTTGGCCTGGCGGGCGTTGCGCAGCCACAGGTCGCCCGACAGCAGCGCCAGGAACTGGGCGGAGACGAAGCGCATCTTCGACGACAGCTGCATGAACGTCTTGCGCAGGTAGTCGACGCCGTGGGCCGCCCCGGGGTCGAGCACCACGACCGCCTCGCCGTACAGCATGCCGATCTTGGTGCCGCCGAAGGACAGCACGTCCACGCCCGCGTCGGTGGTCAGCGCCCGCATGGGCACGTCGAGCGCGGCGGCGGCGTTGGTCAGGCGCGAGCCGTCGAGGTGGACGAGCATGCCGTGCTCGTGGGCGTGGGAGCAGATCGCGGCGATCTCGTCCGGCGTGTAGACGGTGCCCAGCTCGGTGGTGTTGGAGATGGACACCACGCGCGGCTGGGCGCGGTGGACGTCGCCGAAGCCCCACGCCTGCCGGTCGATCAGCTCGGGCGTGAGCTTGCCGTCGGGCGTGGGCACCGGGTGCAGCTTGATGCCGCCCACGACCTCCGGGGCGCCGCCCTCGTCGACGTTGATGTGCGCCGTCTCGGCGCACACGACCGCCTCCCAGGGGGCGAGCATGGAGCGCAGCGAGACGACGTTGGCGGCGGTGCCGTTGAACACCGGCCACGCCTGCGCCGTCTCGCCGAAGTGCCGGCGGAAGACCTCGCTCAGCGCCTCGGTGTAGACGTCGTCGCCGTAGGAGATCTGGTGGCCGCCGTTGGCCTCGGCGATGGCCTGGAGGATCTCCGGGTGGACGCCGGCGTAGTTGTCGCTGGCGAAGCCCTTGATCGAGGGGTCGTGCCGTGCTGTCACGTCGTGAGGTCCTGTCGGGTTCCGTTGATCTCGGCGGCGGGCCGGTCGTAGAGCCCGCCGACCGCCTGGGCGAGGTCGCGCACGTCGGTGAACCCGGCGAAGCGCGCCTCCGGCTTGGCCGCGCGCATGGCGTCGTTGACCAGCGCCTTGATGACGAGGATGACGGCCGCCGAGCCGGTGTCGCGCAGCGCGTCGGCCAGGGAGAGGGTCCACGCCTCGGCGGCGGCCTTGGCCGCGGCGTAGGCGGCGCCGCCGGCCGTGGGACGCTGCGCCGCCTGGGCGGAGACGATGACGAAGCGGCCGTTGCCGCTCCTGCGCAGCAGCGGCTCGAACGCCAGCGACACGTGCTGGAGGGTGCGGATGAGCAGGTCGTGCAGGGTGTCCCAGTCGTCGAGGCTGGTCTCGGCGAAGCTCTTGGAGCCGCGCCAGCCGCCGACGAGGTGGACGACGCCGTCCACGAGGCCGTGCTCCTTCTCCACGCGCGCCGCGAACGCCTGGACCGCCTCGCGGTCGAGCAGGTCGACCTCGTCGCGGTCGACGCCGATGACGGTGTGCCCGCCGGCGCGGAAGTGGTCGGCGACGGCCTGGCCGGTGGGGCCGGCGGCCCCGGTCACCACGATGATCATCCCCGGATCCCCTTCGTCGACTCGACCACGTCGGCCAGCTTACGGCGCAGCGCCTCGTAGAACATGCTCAGGGGGAACTCGTCGGGCAGCACCGCGTCCACCTTGGCCTTCTGCTCCTCGGGCAGCGCCTCGACGCCCTTGGCCCAGGTCGAGGCCGGGTGCGGCTCGACGTAGGCGCTGACCAGCTCGTAGGCGGCCAGCCAGTGGGCCAGCTTGGAGCGGTCGATGCTGTCGCGGTAGAGCTTCTCGACCTCGCCGCGCAGGTCGGCGACGCCGTCGGCGACCCGCTCCCAGTCGACGCTGAGCCGGTTGTCGGTCCAGCGCACGATGTCGTTGCGGTGCAGGTAGGCGAACAGGAGCTGGCCGCCGAGCCCGTCGTAGTTGCGTACCCGCTCGCCGGTGATCGGGAAGCGGAAGAGCCGGTCGAACAGGATGGCGTGCTGCACGTAGCGGGCGTGCGGCACGCCCCGCTCCGCCAGCTTGACCGCCTCGCCGAACGCGGTCAGGTCGCAGCGCAGCTCCTCCAGCGAGTACAGCCAGTACGGCATGCGCTGCTTGATCATGAACGGGTCGAACGGCAGGTCGCCGTGGCTGTGGGTGCGGTCGTGGATGAGGTCCCACAGCACGAAGGTGTCCTGGGCGAGCTGCTGGGAGGCCAGCAGCCGGGCGGCCTCCGGCGGCAGGTCGAGCCGGAGCGTCTCGGTCGCCGCGCCGGACACCCGCCGGAAGCGGGCGGCCTCGCGGTCGGCGAAGATGCCGCCCCAGGTGAAGCGGGCCGGCGCCTGCCGCACGGCGACGGTCTCGGGGAAGAGCACGGCCGAGTGGGTGTCGTAGCCGGAGGTGAAGTCCTCGAACGCGATGGGCACGAACATCGGGTTGTCGTAGCCGCCGGCCTCCAGCTCGGCCAGCCAGCCGGGCCAGATGGTGCGCAGCCAGACCGCTTCGAGGTTGCGGTTGGGGTTGCCGTTCTGGGTGTACATGGGGAACACCACCAGGTGCTCCAGCCCGTCGACGCGCTGGGTGTCGGGGTGGAAGAGCTCCAGCGAGGCGAGGAAGTCCGGCACGCCGAGGTCCTCGCGGGCCCAGGCGGCCAGGTCGTCCTGGACGGCCTGGAGATAGGCGGCGTCGTGCGGGAAGTGCGGGGCGAGCTCGGCCACGCGGGCGGCGACGACGCCGACCAGCTCCTTGGCCCGCTCCTTGTGCTCCGGCACCGAGCCGTCCTTCACCTGGAGGGGGCGCAGCTCCTCGACGGCGGCCTTGAGCCGGGCGAACAGCGCGGCCTTGGCCTCGTCGCGGCCGGCCTGCGAGGCGGCGCCGGCGGGGACGCGGGCCGCCCAGGTGACGACGTTGCCCCAGAGCCGCCGGTGGTCGTGGTCGTCGAGGGAGTCGTCGCCGAACAGGTCGGAGTCGGCGAAGACGACCACCCGGCCCTGGCCGTAGGCGAGGGCGACGGCGAGGGGTTCGCCGGCGGGGGCGGCCTGCGGCGAGGTGGCGAACAGGACGGTGGCGTCCTGCCCGGCGGTGAGGACACCGGAGCGGTAGAAGCAGGCGCGCTTGACGCCGGCGAGCAGCCCGTCGCCGGCGGCGGGCTCGGCGACGACCCAGGTGGCGACGCCGTGGTGGGCGTGCCCGGGGTCGCGCACGGTGGTGTGCCGCACGCCGACGCCGAAGCGGGCCAGCAGGTCGGCCAGGTTGCTGCCGTACTTGTCCTGCTCCTCCTCGGCGAGCACGACGAGCCCGCCGCCGCCGGCGACGAAGTCGCGCACGGCGTCGAGCTCGGCCTCGGTGAAGACCGGGGCGCCGACGCCGGTGGTGCGCTCCCAGCGCTCGTCCGCCGGGTGGGCGATGACCAGCACGTCCTGGTCCTGGAGCGCTCCAGGCGTCAGCGGGCCGCCGGTGTGGGCGGCCACCGTGTGCCCCAGGTGCCGCAGCAGCTCGGCCGCGCGGGCGTAGCTGCTGTCGTCGGGGTGGGCGGGGTTGATGGCCTCGGCCACGTCACGGCGGATGGTCCACGACTCGCTGTGGGCCTCGTCGAACAGCACCCTGGGGAAAGCCTGCATGAAAGATCTCCTGTTACTCCCGCTTCCAAACGGAAAATATACACACAGACCCCGCAATCCTCACAAAAGGCTTCCGGATGCTGAGATCCACCCCGCCCCGCTTCACGCGGCTCCCGGCCGCACCACCCCCGACTCGTACGCGAAGACCACCGCCTGCGCCCGGTCGCGCAGGTCCAGCTTCATGAGCACCCGCGCCACGTGCGTCTTGACCGTGGCCTCGCCGACGAACAGCTCCTTGGCGATCTCGGCGTTGGTGATGCCGCGGGCCAGCAGCCGCAGCACCTCCAGCTCGCGCGGGGTCAGCTCGGCCAGCCGGGGCGAGGGCGTCGGGTCCCGGCGGCCGGCGAAGGAGGCGATCACCCGGCTCGTCACCGCGGGGTCGAGCAGCGCGTCGCCGGCGTGGACCACCCGGATGGCCTCCAGGAGCTGCTCGGGCGGCGACACCTTCAGCAGGAAGCCGCTGGTGCCGGCCTGCAGCGCGGCGTAGAGGTTCTCGTCGCTGTCGAAGGTGGTCAACGTGATGACCTTGGGCGGGGACGGCGCGTCGAGCAGCTCCCTCGTCGCCGACAGCCCGTCGAGGCGGGGCATGGAGATGTCCATCAGGACGATGTCGGGACGGGTGCGCCGGGCCACGGCGACGGCCTCGCGCCCGTCGGCGGCCTCGCCCACCACGTCCATGCCCGGTTCGGCCTCCAGGATCATGCGGAGGCCGGCTCTGATCATCGCCTGGTCGTCCGCGATGACGATGCGTATGCTCACACGCGGAGACTAGACGGCTGCCGACGGATTGGACACCCAGGTCAAGCCGCGTACAAGTGGCTTACAAGATCACAAGTCGGACAGCGGTCTCACGAGAGGCGCACGCTCTGGCGCACGCGCGCCTGCACGGCGTCGTCGCAGGTGTTGCGGGCGCAGAAGTAGAGCAGCAGCATCGGCTTGGGCCTGCGGTCCACGACGTAGCCGACGAAGCCGAGCCGGGCGCCGCTGTCGCGGTCGGTCAGCGACCCCGTGTAGCGGGTGGCGGGGCTGGTGCCCGCCTGCTCGGTGACCGGGCCGTTCACGTCGATCTTGCCGGGCAGCAGCCCTTCGAGCACGGTCTTCATCTGCGTGTCCGTGGCCGTGGCGCTGAGGGTGTCGGAGACCTGGACGTACACGCCGGTCGCGTTCTCGGGGTCGTCGGTGATGATCGGGACCACCGGCGTCCAGTCGGCGCCGGCCCCCGAGACGAACATCGACTCGAACTCGGGCGCGCGCGGCGAGACCAGGGCGAACAGGTCCTCATGGGTGCGCGCGGTCCAGCCGGCCGGGTACTCGAAGCCGACCGGCGCGGCCGGGGTGGGCTGGTAGCGGGCCCAGGACTCGCCCCGCTGGCTCAGCACGAGCAGCACGACGAGCACGAGCGCCGCGACGGCCGCCGTGACCGTGGCCGCGATCATCGGCAGCCGGCCCGGCCGGCCGGTCCCGCCGCGGCCGGGCCCGGCCGGACGCCGGGGCCGCACCGGGAGGGGGGCGGCGAGCGGCCGGTCGTCCAGGTGGCCGCTCATCGCGTCGCGCAGCGCGGCCACGAACGCGCCGCAGGTCGGGTAGCGCTGCTCGGGCGACTTGGCCAGCGCCCGCTCCATCACGGCGTCCACCTCGGGCGGCAGCTCGGGTCGCAGCTGCGACAGCGGTGTGGGCTGCTCGGCCAGGTGTGCCCACAACAGGGCGATGTCGTTGTCGCGCTGGAACGGCAGCCGCCCCGACAGCCCCTCGTAGACGACGCAGGCCAGCGCGTACTGGTCGCAGCGGCCGTCGATGTGCTCCTTGTTGATCTGCTCGGGCGACATGTAGCGGGGGGTGCCGATGAACTGGTCGGTCTGCGTCAGCCCGGAGATCGACGTGCGGTGCTTGGTGATGCCGAAGTCGGTCAGGTAGACGTGCTCGCCGGCCAGCAGGATGTTGGCCGGTTTGACGTCGCGGTGGATGAGGTCGTGGGCGTGGGCGGCGTCGAGCGCGGCGGCCACCTGGGTGAAGATCTGGTTGGCCTGGGCGAGCGGCAGCGGCCCCCGGTCGTAGATGAGGCGGCGCAGGTCGAGGCCGTCGACGTAGCGCATCGAGATGTACAGCACGCCGTCGGCGTCGGCGTTGGCCTCGTAGATCGGGATGATGTTGGGGTGCTCGATGCTGGCGACCGTCCTGGACTCCAGGATGAATCGCTGGCGGAAGCGGTCGTCCACGCTCAGCACCGGGTTGAGGATCTTGAGCGCGACCCGGCGGCTCAGCCGGGGGTCCAGGGCGAGGTAGACGACGGCCATGCCGCCCTTGCCGACGATGTCCTCGATGTAGTAACCGGCCACCTCCTGGCCGATGAGGGATCTTTCGTTCACCGGCATCACGTCTCGATGGGGTGACCGCAGTAGCCGCAGAACCGGTGCGCGGCCCCCAGCCGCATCCCGCAGGCCGTGCAGAACTTCACGGACTGCTCCTGCGCCGTCAGCACCTGCTTCTGCTGCGGGATCACCGCGAACGGCTGGGAGCGGCGGACGACCACGGTCTGGTTGGCGCCCTCGTCCAGCGGCTGCGGGGGCGCGGCGACCAGTGGCGGCGGCTCGGGTCTGGGCTCGGGCCCGCGCCGGCGGCGCCACAGCAGGACCGCCCCGGTCGCCGCGGCCAGGAACAGCACCCCGGCGGCCACGATGAACGGCCACATCGGCGTGGAGGAGCGGGCCGGCACGGGGACGGGCCGCACGCCGCGGTCCTCGGGGCCGCCCCGCTTGGCCAGGGAGTCCTTGAGCAGCGTGGCGGCCACCACGTTGCCGGGGTAGAGCTCCAGCACGCGCTGGAAGCCGGGGGCCGCCTCGGTGTAGTACTTCGTGTGGTAGCGGGTCAGAGCCGCCTCGAACGCCGAGTCGATCGCGCCTCTGCGCGGGGCGACGCCGGCCTTGGCCAGCGCCGAGGTGACCTCCCTGACGCCGATCATCCGCGCGGCCCGGCCGCCGCCGATGAGCATCCCGACGACGTGGCCGTCCTTGTCGCCGATGACGGGCGCGCCGCGCAGGCCGCGGTCGGCCAGGCCGGCCAGCTTCACGGGCTCGTCCACCTTCTTGTCGGGGTCGGCGAACGGCCGGCCGTTCTCGCCCGCGCCGCCGCCCTTGCCCAGGTGGGCGATCTCGACGGTGGTCTGGACGGTGGGGCCGGGCCGGCCGAGGAAGCCGGCCACGTTGGTGGGCGAGCCGGCCGACTCGGGCACGCGGTCGGCGAGCGGGGCGGTGGGCAGGCCGACGCCGCCGACGACCCTGCTGGAGGTCTGGAGCACGGCCGGCGTGTCCGGGCCCGGCCCGGCCTTGACCAGGTCGGCCTTGAGTCCTTTGGGGTCGGCCGGCGAGACGTTCGGGAAGACCGTGATGTCGGTCCTGATGCTGTAGATGCAGGTGGCCTTGGCCGTCAGGGGCGGGTAGCACTGCTGGAGGTGGCGGTCGAGCACGTCGTCCTTGAGCTTGTGCCGCTCGAAGTCGGCCGGGATCTTCACGCCGTGGTGCGCCGCGAAGATCTTGTTGGCGGCGTAGACGGCGAGGTCCTGCTCGCTCTTGACCACGCGGGTGAGCGTGACGATGCCGCCCTCGGGGTTGACCACGACGCCGGTGCCGACGCCGACGGGCACCGTGTAGGACCGTTCCACGTGGATGAGGTCGCGGATGTGGTCAAGGAGCGTGATGTCGATGTGCGCGGTGGCCTCGACGCGGACCACGGCGGGGGTGACGAGGTCGGTGATGCCGCTGGGATGCTCGTGCGCGGCGGCCGGGAGCGTGAGGGAGCCGGACAGGGGACCGGACAAGGGGCCGGGCAGAGGGAGGGACAGCGGGAGGAACAGCGCCACGAGCGCCACCGCGGCGCCGCCGGCCAGAGCTGTGAGACGAGCCATCGCCGCTCCGTTTCGCAGGATTGTAAACAGCGTCCCAATCACCTGCCGTAAGTCAAGAGAAGCGCCTGTAGACAAGCGCTTGCTTGTTGTCTACCGTACCGGGATGGGCTTCGCGATCGGCGTGGACGTCGGTGGCACCTTCACCGACGTGGTCCTGCGCCGCCCCTCGGGCGCGGTCACCGTGGCCAAGTGTTTGAGCACCCACGACGACCCCATCGCGGGGATCGTCACCGGCGTTACGCGGGTGCTGTCCGGACTCGACCCGGCGCTCGTGACCCGGGTGGTCCACGCGACCACGCTGGCCACCAACGCGGTGCTCGAACGCAGGGGCGTGCGGGTCGCGTTCGTCACCACCCGGGGCTTCCGCGCGGTCGTGCCGCTCGGCCGGTACGCCCGGGTCGAGGAGGACCGGTACGACCTGCGGTTCACGCCCCCTCCGCCCCCCGTGGACGCCGGCGACTGCTTCGAGGTGAGCGAGCGGATCTCGGCCCGCGGCGAGGTGCTGACCCCGCTCGACGAGGACTCCGCCCGGCGGGCCGCCGCCGAGATCGCCCGGCGCGGCATCAGGTCCGCGGCCGTGTGCCTGCTGCACTCCTACGCCGACCCGGCGCACGAGCGGCGCGTGGCGGCCATCCTGCGCGAGCACGTGCCGGACGTGGTGGCCTCCTCGGAGATCTGGCCGGAGATCCGCGAGTACGAGCGGGCCACCACCACCATCATGTCGGCCTATGTCGGGCCGCTCATGGCGTCGTACCTGTCGCGCCTGGAGGACGCGCTGGCCGCGCTCGGCGTGCGCGCCCCCGTCCACGTCATGGAGTCCGGCGGCGGCGTCATGTCGGCCCGCCTGGCCGCCCGGCGGGCCGTGGCCACCATCGAGTCGGGGCCGGCGGCCGGGGTGCTCGCCGCGGCGGCCACCGGGCTCGGCGACGTGATCTCGTTCGACATGGGCGGCACCACCGCCAAGGCGTGCGTGGTGCGCGGCGGGCGGCCGGAGATCACGCACGAGTTCCACGTCGGCGGCAAGGGCAGCTTCGGCGGGCGGCGCGCCGGCACCGGCGTGCCGATCAAGACGCCCGCCATCGACCTGGCCGAGGTCGGCGCGGGCGGCGGGAGCGTCGCCTGGATCGACGCCGCGGGGGCCCTGCGCGTCGGCCCCCGCTCGGCGGGCTCCTCCCCCGGCCCCGCCTGCTACGGGCTCGGCGGCGGCGAGCCCACCGTGACCGACGCCAACCTCGTCCTCGGCTACCTGGCCGCCGCGTCCATCCCGCTGTCGCCCTCGCTCGCCGGCAAGGCCCTCGACCGGCTGGCCGAGCCGCTCGGCGTGTCGCGGGCCGAGGCCGCCCACGCCGTCCACACGATCGTCAGCGCCGCCATGGCCTCGGCCGTGCACGTCGTGACCGTGCAGCGGGGGATCGACCCGCGCGGGTTCGCGCTCGTGGCCTTCGGCGGGGCGGGGCCCGCGCACGCGGCGCGGGTCGCCGAACGGTTCGGGATCGGGCTGGTCGTGGTGCCCGAGCACTGCGGGGTCGCCTCCGCCGCCGGCCTGCTGACCGGGGAGCTGTCGGCCGACCGGGTGCTGTCGCGGCTCGGCGCCGGCGATCCGGAGGCGGTCCTCGCCGGGCTGGCCTCCGCGGCGGCGGCCGACCTCGGCGTCTCGCCGGACGACCCGCGGGTGCGGGTCGAACGGTCGGTGGACGCGCGGTTCGCCGGGCAGTCGCACGACCTGACGGTGGCGTGGGAGCCGTCGCGGGACCGGCTGGAGTCGCGGTTCTTCGCGCGGTACGCCCAGGTGTACGGGATCGAGCAGCGGGGGGAGGTGGAGCTGGTGGGCTACCGGGTCCGGGTCACGCTGGCGGCACCGCCCGGACCGTCACCCGGCGAGCCGCCTCCCGGGGCCGCGCCCGCGGGGGCGCTCTCCGGCCCGTCCGCCGGGACCGCGCCCGGGACGCGCCCTGCGTACTTCCCCGAGCTGGGCGGCTACGCCGAGACGCCCGTGCGCACCCGCGCCACCCTGGGGGCCGCGCTGGACGGCCCGGCGATCGTCGAGGACGCCGAGTCGACCATCGTGGTGCCGCCCGGCTGGACGGCCCGGCCCGGCCCCGGGCGCGCCGTCCACCTCACCCGAACCCCGTCCGGGAAGGCGCCGCGCGATGTCTGACCCGCTCACCGCGGACGTGCTGCGCAACGCCCTCGTGGTCGCCGCCGAGGAGGCGAGCATCGTGGTGGTCCGCTCGGCCTACTCGACGTTCATCGTCGAGGGCTCGGACGCCTCCGCCGCCCTCCTCGACGCCGAGGGGCGGCTGATCGCCCAGTCCATGGCCACGACCCTCATGAACAGCATGGCCCTCAAGGTCGCCCTGCCCGAGCTGGTCGCGGACGTCCCGCTCGATGCCATGCGGCCGGGCGAGGTGTACGTGCTCAACGACGCCTACCGGGGCGGGGTCCACACCAACGACCTGCTCGTCTACCGTCCCGTCTTCGTCGGCGGGCGGCCCGCGTACTTCACCGCCACCATGATCCACGTCTCGGACCTGGGCGGGCTGTCGGCGGGCGGCATGGCGCCGCTGGCCACCGACATCTTCCTCGAAGGGCTCCAGCTCCCGCCGATCCGCCTGGCGACGTCCGCCGGGATCGAGCCGGCGGTCGAGGCGATCCTGCGCGCCAACAGCCGTACCCCGGACAAGGTCATGGGCGACGTGCGGGCGCTGATCGCCGGCACGGCGGTGGCCGCCGCCCGGCTCGCCGCGCTGGTCGAGGAGTACGGCGCGGCGGGCCTGGCCGAGGGCGTCGAGGCGTACCTCGACTACACGGAGGCCCGCACCCGGGCGGCGCTGGCGGAGCTGCCGGCGGGGCGGTTCGCGGCGTCGTACCCGATCGACGACGACGGCATCGACCTCGCCACCCCGCGCCACGTCCGGGTCGCCCTCACGCTGCCCGGGCCGGACGCGGCGCGGACCGGCGCGGTGGCGGACTTCGCGGGCACCGACCCGCAGGTGCCGGCGGCGATCAACGCGTCGGCGTCGCAGTCGCTCGCGGCGGCGGTCTTCGCGGTGCGCTGCTTCCTCGACCCGGCCATCCCCATGAACGACGGCTGCCTGCGCGCCATCGACGTGCGGCTGCCCGCCGGGTCGCTGCTCGACGCCCGCTCCCCCCATCCGTGCGGCGGCCGGTACGTGCCGATCTACGCCGCCATGGAGGCCGTCTTCCAGGCGTTGTCGGACGCGGTGCCGGAGCGGGCGATCGCGGCGAGCGGGATCCTGCAGCCGTTCTCGATCGCGGCCGTGGGGGCGCCGTACTGGATCCACCTGGCGTACGACTTCGGCGGGGTGGGCGCCCGGCGCGGGCTCGACGGGCCGGACGCGACGGGCGTGCACTTCGGGATCGGCCGCAACTCGGTGCCCCAGGCGGAGCCGGTGGAGAGCCGCTGCCCGCTGCTGGTGGAGTCGGTCGAGACCATCCCCGACTCGGGAGGGCCGGGCCGGTACCGCGGCGGGCTCGGGTCGCGCACAGTGTACCGGTTCCTGGCGGACTGCCACGTGACGACGCGCGGCGACCGGCTGCGCCTGGCCCCTCCGGGCCGGGACGGCGGCCTGCCGGGGCGCCTCGGCGGCTTCTACCGGCGCCGCCAGGACGGGACGCTGGAGCGGCTGGCGTCGAAGGTGAACAACGTCCGGTTCGCGGCCGGGGAGGCGTTCGTGGTGGAGACGACGGGGGGCGGCGGGATCGGCTCGCCGCTGGAACGGAACCTGGCGGAGGTGGAGGAGGATCTGCGGGCGGGCCGCGTCACGTCGCGCGGGGCCACCGAGGATTACGGGGTCCGGGTCGGCGCGGACGGCACGCTCAGCCGCGACGCCTCACGAGGTCGGCCGGGTCGAAGCTGACGGGGAACGGGGCGTGCAGGTCCGCGACGGTGCCGGCCTTGTGCGCCATGGGTGGGCCGTAGGTCTTGCCGTCCAGTTCGTAGACGTAGACGGTGGGGCCCTCGTCCATCTCGACGCGCCAGTAGACGGGGATGCCGGCGGCGGCGTAGACCCCAGCTTTCAGCAACCTGTCCTGGGCCCTGCTGCTTGGGCTGACCACCTCCACGACGAGAAGGAATTCCTCAGGAGAGTACGTCGCTGCATACGTCTCCGTCCTGTCCACGGAAACGACGGCCACGTCTGGAACATAAAGATCGGCATCGCTGATTCGAAGGTTCACAGTCGGCAGCGCCTCTACGCCGGCTGGCAGCGCGGCATCCTCCAGGATGCGGCAAATACGGTGGCTCACACGCTGGTGCATGCCGATGGGGGCAGGGCTCACCAGTAGGCTCCCATTGAAGAGCTCATAGCGATTCCCGTCATCCGGGAACTTGAGCAGGTCGTCGACGGTAAACGGTGGCACGCCTGGAAGGACCGTGCTCCCGGTGGTCGGTTCGGTCGTCGCCATCGCGGTCACCCACTCAGTGTCGCGGATCTCGCTCTCGGTCACATGCTACTTCCCCGATTTTCCTCACTCTGTGTCATTGGCTCGCCACGTTTCGGCTCCCTCGCGGACCGCCTGGTGGACGGCTCTGGCCAGGCGGGCGCCCCAGGTGGAGCGCGGCCCGGCGAAGAGCTCCTCCGGACCCTCCTCCCGTACGGCCACGCACACCGCGTCCGAGGCCGTGCCCGTGCCCGCGAACCCCGTCTCCACCAGGGCCTGGGTCTTCGCCTCGGTCATCGTCATGACGGCGTTGACCAGCGCCGCGTCCGTCATCGCCACCGGTAACGCGGCCACGATGTTGATCGTGCCGACCGGTGGCCGCCCCAGCATGGGGGCCAGCTCGGGGTCGGGCACCCCTTCCGGGGCGGCCGCCCAGGTGGGGACGCGCAGTCCCACCGTGGCCACCACCCGCACCCCGCCGTCCGAGGCGACGACGCGGCGCGAGACCGACGCGGCCGTCATCATGCCCACCCCCTCCCCCGGCGGCGCCAGGGAGGCCAGGTGGCCGGCCGGGTCCATGCGGGAGTAGCCCGCCACGACCTGGGCGTTCAGCACCCAGGCGCGGGGGCCGATGCCGCCGCCGAGCACCGCCGAGGAGATCATCCGCCAGCCGGGCCCGAACTCCCACAGCAGCGTCCCGAGCCGCGCCCCGTCCTCCTCGCGGAAGGTGAGCCGCACCCCGCCCGCCTCCTGGCCGAGCGTCACGGGCCCCGCTTCGAGAGGGCTCACGTCCGCGACCCTCCCCTCACCAGGTGGACGACGGGCCGGCCGTCGGGCCCCGGCAGCACCTGCACGCCGGCGCCGAAGTGCCGGCCGACCAGGTCCTCGGTGAGCACCTCGGCGGGGCGGCCCGCCGCCGCCACCCGTCCGTCCGCGAGCAGCAGCAGGGTGTCGGCGTACTGCCCGGCGACGGTCAGGTCGTGCAGCGTGGTGAAGACGGTGAGGCCGTCGGCGAGGCGCAGCCGGTCGACCAGCTCCAGCACCTGCTGCTGGTGGCCGAGGTCGAGGGCGGTGGTGGGCTCGTCGAGCAGCAGCACGGGCGCCTGCTGGGCGAGCGCGCGGGCCAGCACGGCGCGCTGCCGTTCCCCTCCCGACAGCTCGCCGGCACGGCGGGCGGCCAGGCCGGTGAGGTCCAGCCGGTCGAGCACCGACGCCGTGATCTCGCGGTCGTGGTGGCTCTCGCGGCCGAGGTACGGGATGTACGGGGTGCGGCCCAGCAGGGCGTAGTCGAACACGGTCATGTCGGGCGGCAGGGCCGGCGTCTGGGGGGCGTAGGCCACGAGGCGGGCCCGGTCGCGGGGGCGGAGCGCGCGGGCGGGCCGGCCGCCGAGCGTGATGTCGCCGTCGTGGGCGAGCAGGCCCATGACGGCCTTGAGCAGGGTGGACTTCCCGGCGCCGTTCGGGCCGACGACGGCCAGCCACTCGCCGGGCCGTACGGACAGGTCCACGCGGTCGAGGACGCGGCGCTCGCCGAGCCGTACGGAGACGGCCGCCGCGCCGATCACCGGTCCCGGGACGGCCGCATGGACCCCGACGGCGGCCTCATGGGCGCCCGCGGCGGCCTCGGGCGAGGGCTCATGAGCGCCGCCGGCGGCGTCGGCGGAGAGGCCGGTGGAGGGGCCGGACGTGGCGGGGGGCGGCGCTCCGGGAGGGCCGCCCGGCGCGGGGCGGGTCATGGGGCGCTCCGGCGGGTCATGCGCAGGACGCCGACGAAGAACGGCGCGCCCACGAACATGGTGACCACCCCGATGGGCAGCTCGGCCGGCGCGATCACGGTGCGCGCGACGACGTCGGCGAGCACGAGGAACGCGGCGCCGCCCAGCAGCGAAAGCGGCAGCACGATCCGGTACGAACCGCCCGCGAGCCGCCGGGCCACATGCGGGATGACGATCCCGACGAACCCGATCAGGCCGCTCACCGCGACCGCGGCGGCCGTGGCCAGGGAGGCGGCGAGGAGCACCATGAGCCGTACCCGGCCCGCGCGCACCCCGAGGCTGGTCGCCTCCTCGTCGCCCACGGACAGCACGTCCAGCATCCGCCCGTGCAGGAGCAGCAGGACGGAGGAGACGGCGGCGTACGGCAGGACGAGGCGGACCTGCTCCCACCCGCCGCTCACGTCCCCCATGATCCAGGAGTAGATCCGCTGCAGCTCCTCGACTTTGAACTGCTGGATGAACGTCTGGATCGCGGTCAGGAACGACGTGACCGCCACCCCGGCCAGCACGAGCGTCGCCGTGCCGCCGGAGCGCCCGGCGGTGTTGCCCAGCGCGTACGCGAGGAGCACGCCGCCGAAGGCCCCGGCGAAGGCCGCCACCGGGACGGCGACGACGCCGGCGGGGACGAGCACGATGACCACGGTCGCGGTCAGGCCGGCCCCGGCGGCGGCGCCGAGCAGGTAGGGGTCGGCCAGCGGGTTGCGGAAGACCCCCTGGTACCCGGCTCCGGCGACGGCCAGCAGGCCGCCCACGACGGCCGCGAGCAGCACGCGGGGCAGCCGGATCTCGTACAGCAGCCCCTGCTCGACGGGGGCGAGGCCGGAGTGGACGTCCACCAGGGGCAGCCAGTCGAGCGCCTGGAGCACCACCTGGCCGGGCGAGATGTCGGCGGCGCCGCCGAGCAGCCCGGCGATCATGGACACGGCCAGCAGCGCCGCCGCCCCGGCCAGCCACAGCGGGCGGGCCCGGGACGGCGCGGGCGGGCCCGGCGGGGTGTGCCGGGCGACGGGCCCGCCGGACCCGGCGGGCCCGGAAGATCCGCCGGACCCGGCAGGCTCGGCGGAGGACCCGGCGGGTCCGGAGGACCCCGAGGGCCGGCCGGTGCGGCCGGGGCGGCGGAGCGGCGCTGGCCGGGACACTACGAGCCGGCCGCCTTGGAGACCGCGTCGCCGATCGTCTGCGCGAGGTCCACGATGCGCGGCCCCCAGCGGGAGGCCACGTCGTCGTCGAGCGGGACGACCTGGTCGTTCTTGACGGCCTTGAGGTTCTTCCAGCCGGGCCGCTTGGCGAGGGCCTCCTTGCTCTGGCCGCAGCACTTGACGTCGGCGAGGAAGATCAGGTCGGGGTCGGCCTGGGCCACGAACTCCTTGGACAGCTTGGGGTAGCCGCCGGCCGCGCCGGGCGCCTTGTCGGCGATGTTGACCAGGCCGAACATCGCGTAGATCTGCCCGATGAAGGTGGAGGACGTCGCGGCGTAGGGCGTCTGGTCCAGCTCGTGGTAGTAGGTGAGCTTGCGGTCCTTGGGGGCGCTCGCGGCGAGCTTGTCGAGCGAGCCCTTCATCGTGGTGACGAGCTCGTCGGCCTTGGCCTGGTTGCCGGTGGCCGCGCCCAGGTCGGCGATCTCGTCGTACGCCTCGTCCAGCTTGGTCGCGGCGGGCTCCAGCAGGACGGGGACGTTGAGCTTGCCCAGCTCGGAGACGACCTTGTTGATGTCGTTGGAGACGATGACGAGGTCGGGCTTCTGGGCGGCGATCGCCTCGACGTTGGGCTTGAACCCGGACAGGTCGGTGCGGGGGGCCTCCTGGGGGA
The DNA here is from genome assembly GCF_013363995.1 of Nonomuraea rhodomycinica. GTDB lineage: Bacteria > Actinomycetota > Actinomycetes > Streptosporangiales > Streptosporangiaceae > Nonomuraea > Nonomuraea rhodomycinica. The sequence continues at coordinate 1,828,741 of NZ_JABWGO010000001.1, forward strand.
AGTTCGACTGGTCGTCGACCGCCACCACCTGCGGGCCCGCGCCGATGGCGAACAGGGTCTCGGTGTGCGCGGCGGACAGCGAGACGATGCGCTGGGGCCGCGCGGGGAGAGTGATCTTGCCGTTGGCGGCCTCGACGGTGACCGGGAAGCCGGCCGCGGCCGATGAGGCGGGGGCGGCGGAGCCGGAGGTGGCGGGGGCGGAGGTGGCGGGGGCCGTGGACGAGGGGGCGGTGGGGGCGGTCTGGCCGCATGCGGCCAGGACGAGCGTTCCCAGCAGCGCGCCCGCGAAGGCCGTGCGTACGGGCCTCACGAGTAGTCCTTTCACACTGTCGGAACCGAGAGACCCGCGATGAGCGACGGATCACCCTTTTCCACGAGGGTTGATGACGTCAGCGCAGAGGCAGGCGACCTGGCTATGACAGTTGCGGGACAGCGCCGGACTCGCACCGGACTTCGCTGCAACACTGCGCGTCGGACAAACGCTATCAATGCTCCGGATCGACCCGAAGTCAAGGGGCGGCCAGTTGCGCCTCGGCCTCGGCGATGACGCGCTGGAGCCGCAGGCCGCGGGCGGCGTCGAGGGGGTGGCCGCCCTGCCGTACGGTGCGGGCGAACTCCTCGGCGACGACGGCCAGGGCGTCGCCGTCGTCGGGCACGAGGAGGGCGCTGCCCTTGCGGCCGTAGACGGCGACGGAGGTGGGCGGGGTCTGCCCGGACGCGGCCATGCAGAGGGACGTCTCGCTGACCGCGCCGCCTTCGTGCTCCAGCAGCAGGCCGGCCCAGCCGAGCGGGTCGCCGTGCGCGCGCACGCCGGTGACGGGGCCGAGCGCCGCGTCGAGCAGGTCGATCATGTGCGGCCCGACGTCGAGCAGCGCGCCGCGCTCCAGCCGCCACGGGGTGGCGAACGGGTGGTCGCCGAGCAGGACGCCGGAGATGTTCGCGGCGTGCCCGCCGAACGGCTCGATCTCGGCGCAGCGGGCCAGGAACTCGCGGGTGCGGGCCGCGTAGCGCAGGGTCAGCATCATCTGGGAGGCCACGCCGGCCTCGGCGATCGCCGCGGCCAGCCGCTCGGCCGCCTCCAGGGAGTCGGCGAGCGGCTTCTCCAGCAGCAGCGCCTTGCCGGCCTTGGCGGCCTTGACCCCCAGCTCGGCCTGTACGGCGGGCGGCACGCAGAACGCGATGGCCTCGCAGGCGTCGAACAGCTCCTCGACCCGCTCGAACACGGGCGCGCCGAGCCGCGCGGCGGCCTCCGGGCGGCGGGCCCAGACGCCGGCCAGGCGGGTGTGCGGACCGCGGGCCAGCATGGGGGCGTGCGCGAGTTCCGCCCACGGCCCGGCTCCGACCAGTCCCACCGCCACCGGCTCCATCAGCCCTCCCAAAGCCCGATTTTTCATGACCTTACGGGATGAGGGCGCTTTGGGAGGGCGCGGGGGCTGCCTCACGGGTGCCGCCACGAGCGGGTGGCTGCTCACGGGTGCCGCCACGAGGAGGGGCGGCGGCCTCACGGGTGGTGCCCGCCGTCCCCCGAGGGGCGGGGCCTCAGGAGGGGTGCGGGCATCCACCCCCGGCGCCAGGGCTACGGCGGGGCGAGGCGCCGCTGGTGCAGGGCGTGCTCGGGCCGGTGCGCCAGCGTGCCGCAGTCGATCACGACCGTCTGGCCCGTGATGCACCGCGCCTGGTCCGAGGCCAGGAACGCCACCAGGTCCGCCACGTCCTCCGGCGCGCACGCCCACGGCAGCAGCCGCTCGGCCTCCTTGTCGGCGAGCCGGTCCGGGCCGAGCGCCAGCCGGGCGGCGTCCGTGAGGACCAGCGCGGGGGCGACCGCGTTGCAGCGGATGCCGCGCGCGCCGTACGTGGTGGCCACGTAGCGGACGAGCCCGGTGAGCGCGGCCTTGGACGTCCCGTACGCGGCGTGGTCCAGGTCGCCGGTGAGGCCCGACACCGACGAGGTGAGGACGAAGGCGCCACCGTCGGCCATGCGCGGCGCGGCGTGCTTGACCAGGAGCATCGCCCCGCGCACGTTGACGGCCATGGTCCGGTCCCACACGTCGGCGTCGAGCGTCTCCAGGTGGTGGTCGCGGCCGTACACCTCGCGGCTGAGCGCCGCCGCGTTGGAGTGGACGACGTCCAGCCGCCCGTACGCGTTCAGCAGCTCGGCCACGGCGGCGGCGACCTGCTTCTCGTCCGAGACGTCGCAGCTGAGGGCCGTGGCCGTGCCGCCCCGGCCGCGGACGGCGGCGGCCGTGGCCCTGGCCCCGGAGGCCCGTACGTCCAGGACGCCCACGCACGCCCCCTCGGCGGCCAGCCGCGCGGCGCAGGCCGCCCCGATGCCCGAGCCCGCGCCCGTCACCAGCGCCACCCGCCCGTCGAACCGGCCGCCGGACGGGAACAGGCCGGCGCTCACCACTCGACCAGCAGCGACGGCAGCCCGCGCCCGACGATCGAGCGGCGGTAGGCGATCTCCTGGCCGGGCGCGAGCCGCAGCCCCGGCAGGCGCCGCCCCAGGACCTCCAGGGCCGTGCGCAGTTGCAGCCGCCCGAGGGCGGCCCCGACGCAGAAGTGGATCCCGTACCCGAACACCATGTGCGCGTCGGCGTTGGGCCGGTCGATCCCGAACCGCTCCGGCTCCGGGAAGACGGTCTCGTCGTGGGCGGCCGAGTCGGTCGACAGCAGCACCAGCGACCCGGCGGGGATCGTCACCCCGTGGAGCGTGACGTCGGTCGTGGCGTACCGGAACGAGCCGAGCGAGGCGCCGTCGATGCGCATGCACTCCTCGGCCGCGTTCTGGAGCAGCGCCGGCTCGACCGGCCACGCCTTCTCGCGCAGCAGCCGCAGGACGGTGTTGCCGAGCTGGTTGGGCACGGTGTCGTTGCCGCCGAGCAGGATCGTGGAGATCAGCTCCACCACTTCGCGGTGGGTCAGCTCGGTGCCGATGAGCGAGGTCATCAGGGAGGTGAAGTCGTCGCGCGGCCGCTCGGCCCGGGCGGCGACCAGGCGGTCCACGTAGGCGAGGTAGGTCAGGAAGCTGTCGGCCAGTTCGAGCTGGCGTTCCGGCGGCTGCGGCGACAGGAAGAGCTGGAACCAGTCCTTCACGTGCGCCTGCACGAACGCCTCGTCCTCCTCGGGCACGCCGATGAAGCGGGCGGTCAGCTTGATCGACGGCTCGTGCCCGATCTCGGTCACGAAGTCGGCGCGGCCCTGGGACTCGATCCGGTCGAGCAGGTCCTCGTTCAGCCGCCGGAACGTCTCCTCCATGGCGGACACGGCGCGCGGCGTGAACGCCCGCGACACCGAGCGGCGCAGCCGGGTGTGGTCGGGCGGGTCCACGTTGGCCACGAAGCTCGACAGGAACGAGCCGTGCTCGCCGAGCCTGTCGCGCGTCTCCCGGGTGAGGCTGCGGGAGATCGTGAGCGAGCCCTTGGAGGAGAAGCGCCGCGGGTCGCCGTACGCGGCGCGCACGTCGGCGTGGCGGGTGAGCACGTACGCGCCCAGATGCTCGCTGGCGAACACCGGCCGCTCGCGGCGCAGCCGGGCCAGGAACGCGTACGGCGCCGCGACGTGCCAGTCCGAGGCGACGTCGAAGTCCTCGATCATCCGAAGATCCTCCGCGGGTTGTCGACGAGCATCTGCCGGATCTGCTCCTCGGTGACGCCGCGCTTGCGCAGCTCGGGCAGGACGTCACGGGAGACGTGCAGCAGGTGGTAGTCGGGGTGGCGCTCGCGCACGACATCGGCGTCGAAGCGGTCGTTGAAGCAGTACGAGTCGTGGCCGAGCACCATGCGGCCGGCGTGCCCGCGCTCGCACATGGCGGTCACGACCGCGACCCGGTCCTCGAACGGGCTGATCGTGCCGATGCCGAAGCGGTCCATGCCGAGGTAGGAGCCGTTGGCCACCAGCTCCTCCAGGTAGGCCACGTCGGTGGAGTCGCCCGCGTGGCCGATGACGACCCGGCCGAGGTCCACGCCGAGGGAGGCGAGCAGCCGCTGCTGTTCCAGGCCGCCCCGGCTGGCGCTGTGGGAGTGGGTGGTGATGGGCACGCCCGTCTCCAGGTGCGCCTCGGCCACCGCGCGGAAGACCCGCTCGCAGTTCCGGGTCATGCCCGGCCGGTCGGTGGCGCACTTGAGGATCGCGGCCTTGACCCCGGTCCGGCCGATGCCCTCGGTGATGTCGCGGACGAAGAACTCGGCCAGCCGGTCGGGGCCGCCGAACAGGGTCCCGGGCCCGCGGTTGCCGAAGTACGGCGGCAGCGCGTCGTAGGTGTACAGGCCGGTGGCGGCCACGATGTGCACGTCCGTCAGCTCGGCGACCCGCTGGACGGCCGGCAGGTAGCGGCCGAGCCCGACGACGGTGAGATCCACGATCGTGTCGATGCCCTCGGCCTTGGCCGCGTCGAGCTTGGCCGCCGCCTCCCGGGCGCGCATCTCCGGGTCCCAGCCCTCGGGGATGTCCGGCCAGTTCCACAGGATCTCCGGGCTGAGCCCGAAGACGTGCTCGTGCATGAGCGTCGCCCCGAGGTCGGCGACCGGTCCTCTCACGGTCTCGGGCACGGGAACCTCGGGTGATCGAAGGGCCGGTTGACCTCCAGGCCGAGCCCGTCGGTCTGCCGGTACGGCGTGCCGGTGTAGAGGGCGTCGGCGTCGAAGTACGTCACCGTGAACGACAGGCGGGCGCTCTCGCGCCGGTTGGCGGGCGCCCCGTGCACGGTCAGCGCGTGGTGGACGGTCGCGTCGCCCGCCTTGAGGTCGAGCGGCGGAGACAGCTCCAGGTCCTTCAGCCACGGGTGCTGGGTGAGCTGGTCGTCGCCGGCGCGGGTGAAGCTGCGCCCGAGCACCCCGTACCGGTGGGAGCCGCTGCAGAAGCGCAGCGCGCCCATGTCGGCGGGCACGTCGGCCAGGGCGAGCCAGACGGTGAGCATGGCCGAGCGGTCCATCGGCATCCACGGGAAGTCCTGGTGGAACTCCGTCGCGCCGTGCTCGCCCGGCTCCTTGACCAGCAGGTTCGTCACCTGGACGCGGACGTCGCGCACGCCGTGGAGCAGGCGGACGGCGTTGCGGCCCATCTCGGGGGCGAGGGCGAGCGCGCGGAACGCCTCGTCGCCGTCGGCCACGTCGCGCGACTGGCCGAACGCCTGGTCCACCAGCGTCACGGTCCCGCGCTCGCGGGCCCGCAGGTGGTCCAGGGCCCGATCGCGCAGGGCCGTCACGGTGTCGGGCGGCACCAGCCTGGGGAGCCGGACCCAGCCGTGCCGGTGGAAGAAGCGCACCTCGTCGTCCGTCGCGTGCCGCACCGGGATGTCCATGCGGCCAGTGTCGCACTTGAAGCAAGCGCTTGGTAAGTGGGCGGCGTACACTCTCGTCCAGGCGCTCGGCCGAGACGAGGAGGCGCGCGGTGCGGCGGTTCAGGTTCGGGGCCGTGCTCCGGCAGGCGGAGTCCGGCAAGCAGTGGGCCGAGAAGGCCAGGCGGCTGGAGGGCTCCGGGTTCGACGTGCTGCTGGTCCCCGACCACCTGGTCGGGCCGCGCTTCGCGCCCGTGGCCGCGCTCACGGCCGCGGCCTGCGCGACCACCCGGCTGCGCGTGGGCACGCTGGTCCTGGCCAACGACTTCCGGCACCCGGCCGTGCTGGCCAAGGAGACGGCGACGCTCGACCTGCTGTCGGACGGCCGGCTGGAGGTGGGGCTCGGCACCGGCTGGATGGCCGGCGACTACGCCTCGGCCGGGCTGCCGCTGGACCCGCCCGGCGTCCGGGTGGAGCGGCTGGCCGAGGCGCTGACCGTGCTCAGGGGGCTGTGGGGCGACGGGCCGTTCACCTTCGAGGGCGCCCACTACCGCGTCCGCGGCCTCGACCAGCGGCCCAAGCCGGTCAGCCGGCCGTACCCGCGGCTGCTGCTCGGCGCGGGCGGCTCCCGGATGCTGCGGCTGGCCGCCCGCGAGGCCGACGTGGTCCACGTGACGACGCGGGTGCGCGGCGACGGCGCCGGCCCGGACGAGCGCGACGGCGGCCTGGCGGCCTACCTGGACAAGCTGCGGACCGTGCGCGAGGCCGCGGGCGGGCGCTACGAGCGCCTGGAGCTCGGGACGAGCGTGCTCCAGGCGGGCGAGCGCCGGGCGGAGGAGGCGTGGAGCGCCGCCGCCAGCGCGCGCCTGGAGGACACCCCGCAGGTGCTGCTCGGCACGCGGCGCGACATCGCCGACCGGCTCCGCCACTGGCGCGACGAGCACGACCTGTCGTACTTCGTCGTCCACCACGAGCGCGACCTCGGCCTCCTCACCCCCGTGGTGGAGGAGCTCGCCGGCGCCTGAGTCCCCTCCGGCCGCTCCCTCGAGCGGGGCCGAGGCCGGGCGTGCCGGATGATGGGAGGCATGGATGAGATGTTGCTGCTCAGGCATGGCGAGACCGAGTGGAGCCGGACCGGCAGGCACACCGGCCGCACCGACGTGCCGCTGACGCCCCACGGGGAGGAGCAGGCGCGGGCGCTGGCCCCGCTGGTCAAGGAGTGCACGTTCGACCTCGTGCTCGTCTCGCCGCCGCAGCGCGCCCGCCGCACGGCCGAGCTGGCCGGGCTGAGCGCGTACGAGGTGGAGCCCGACCTGTGGGAGTGGGACTACGGCGGCTACGAGGGCATCACCACGCCGGCCATCCGTGAGGACCGGCCCGGCTGGTACCTGTGGCGTGACGGCGTGATCCCCGGTGACGCGGAGCACCCCGGCGAGACGGTGGAGCAGGTGGGGGCGCGGGCCGACCGGGTGATCGCCCGGGCCAGGGCGGCGGAGGGCCGGGTGGCGCTCGTGGCCCACGGCCACATGCTGCGCGTGATCGCGGCCCGCTGGCTGGGGCTGCCGCCGCAGGACGGCCGGCTGTTCAAGCTGGAGACGGGCACCTACTCGCGGCTCGGCTTCGAGCACGCCGAGCCGGTCGTCGTCGCCTGGAACGCCCCCGTCAGCCCCTGACCCCGCCGGGACGCGACGTCATCCCGCCCGGGGAGGCGTCGCGGGGGCAAGCCGGCAGCCCGGGAACGGCGCGAGCAGCGTCTCGCGCCACGGCCCGTCGAGGTGGTCGCGGGCCCGCTTGGCCCAGCCGAGCAGCCGGTCGTCGGGCTCGGCCTCGTCGTCGAGGCCGAGCGCGGCGTCGCGGGCGCGCTGGGTGCGCAGGTGGTCGTCCAGGGAGACGCCCCAGATCGTGACCACCTCGGTGTCGCAGAACAGCACCTCGTACAGGCCGACCAGCTCGTGCCCGTGCTCGGCCAGCAGCGGCGCCCGCTCGGCGCGCACGGCCTCCAGGTAGTCGAGGGCGGCGCCGGGCCGCACCCGGGCGCTCTCGAACAGGTAGAACTCGGAGCGGCCGACGTCGGCGAGCGACGGCGTGCCCGGCACGGCGCCGAGCGGGCGGGAGAAGGCGGAGAAGCGCAGGTCGTCGATGTCCGACAGGAAGAGGCGGTCGTCCACGCCGCGGTAGATGTTCATCATCTGCCGCCAGCCGCCGTCCCAGCCGCCGTGGCACTCCCAGAGCGTGACGGCCTTGAACTGGGGGTGCCCGGTGATGCCGACGGCGTAGAACGCGCCGGCCAGGTCGATGTCGCGCGACCTGATGGACGTGCCGGAGGTCAGGGTGGGGCGGTCGAGGGTCTCGTCCTCGCGTTTGTAGCGGGTCAGCCAGGTGAGGTACTCCAGCGGCCGCCGGGAGTTCATGGGGCGGAAGTCGACCTCTTCGATCAGGTAGATGGCCCGGCGCACCACGCCTCCTCAACCTCATTCGACCAAGCGATTGCTCGGCACAGGCGCGAGCGTAACACGGCAGCGGCGGGCGCGGGCAGGGGGCGGGCAGGGTCAGGAGAGCGCCTGGGCGGGCTGCGGCCCCCTGCCGGTCAGCCACGCCAGCACCTGGCGGTGGCCGGAGGCGGCGTCCTCGAAGTGGCCCCAGTGCCAGTAGCGGGGCTGGTCGCGCAGGCCGGTCACCCAGGTGCGGTAGGAGACGCTGCCGGACTCCGCGGGCGCGACGCCGTAGGTGCGGATCACGACCTTGCCGCCGGGCGCGAACAGCACGTCGTCGGCGATCGGATAGAGGGTCATCTGGTCGAGCATGGACGGCATCCTGCCGCCCGCGCGGGGCGGGGCCGTTACGCCCCCGGCGCGCCGCCGTTAAGCGGGCACGCCGGAGGTTAACACCCGGTTACGCCGTGCGGTTCACCGGTGGCGGGGCCCGTGCGGGCGCCCGTCAGACGAAGGAGGCGTCAGACGAGGAGGCCGTCGAACTCCCCGTCCTTGACCCCGAGCACGAGGGCCCGGATCTCGTCACGGGTGTAGATCAGGGCCGGCCCGTCGGGGAAGCGCGAGTTGCGCACCGCGACGCCGCCGTCGGGGAGCTGGGCGAGCTCCACGCAGTTGCCCTGCGAGTTGCTGTAGCGGCTCTTGCGCCAGGCGACCTGCTTGAGGTCGGTCGCGGGCATGCCGTTGTAGGTCTGCTTCATCTACATCTTTCTGAGAAGACCGCCGATGAGCTCGACGGTGCCCCCGGGCGTGGTGCTCTCCACGCATAACTGCTCCATGGCCGTGAGGTACGGGTCGATGTCCTCACGTTTGTCCAGGTATAGGGCACCCCAGAGCTGCTCGACATAGACAACGTCCGACAAATCGGACTCGGGAAACCGCAAGATGCTGAACGCGCCACCTTCAGCCGCGTGCATACCGTATCTGAAGGGCATCACCTGAAGGGTGATATTGGGCAGTGCGGCCACTTCCAGCAGGTGCTGGAGCTGTTCGGCCATGACCTCCCGCCCGCCGATGGTCCGCTTGAGCGTGGCCTCGTCGATGACGGCCCACAGGCGCGGCCCGTCCTTCTGGGTGAAACGCTCCTGCCGCTGCATGCGCAGATGCACGCGGCGTTCGATCTCCGCGGGGCTCGCCTCGGGATTGCCGAGCTGGAAGACCGCGCGCGCGTACGCCGCCGTCTGCAGCAGGCCGGGCACGAACTGCACCTCATAGGTGCGGATCACGCTGGCGGCCTCCTCCAGCCCGACATAGGTGGTGAACCACGAGGGCAGCACGGCGGAGTACTTGTGCCACCACCCGGGGGTGTTGGCCTCGCGGACCATCTCCAGCAGTGCACGGCGTTCGGCGTCGTCGACGACGCCGTACAGGGTGAGCAGGTCCTCGACGTCACGTGTCTTGAATCCGACGCGCCCGAGCTCCATCCGGCTGATCTTGGACTCGGACGCCCTGATGTGGAATCCGGCCTGGTCCCTGGTGAGCTCGCTGGCCTCGCGAAGGCGCCGGAGGCTGGCTCCGAGCATGATGCGCCTGACGGTCGAACCAGAACCCGGCGGATCAATGGACACGCGCTGCTCCTTGGTCGTTTCCTTGACACCTAGTCTGTCACTTCACGGTCGAAAGATCATCAACCGCGGCCAAGATCCCCTTTCCCGCCGATTTGACCATTTGAGGGAAACCGTAGCGCCTGCACGCACCCTCTGCACGTGCATTCGCTCTTGCACCTGCACGAGAGTGTGCCGCAGAATGATCTATGTGCAACCCACCCTGGCTCCCGGCCAATGGACCACGTTCGACTGGTGGCCCCCCGTCGGCTGGTGGCCGGAGGCGGCGCGCGACCTGCTGACTTCCGGCCCCTCCGCGAGCGCCACGTTCGTCCTTCCCCCCACCCCGTCCTCCGTGCACGCCGCCCGCGCCTTCGCCATGGGCGCGCTGAGCGGCTGGAAGCTGGAAGAACTCACAGAGAACATGGAGCTCGTCGTCTCCGAGCTGGCGACCAACGCGCTCCGCCACGGCCTGCACGTCTCCGGCCCCGGCACCCGCCCGCCCGTGCACATGTCGCTGGTGCGCCGCGGGCCGCTCGTCACCAGTGCCTTCACCGACCCCGCCTCCGGGGTCCCGGAGCTGCGCTATCCCGGGCCCCTCGACGCCGGCGGGCTGGGGCTGCACATCGTCGAATCCCTCAGTCTCCGCTGGGGCTGGTCGGCGCTCGCACCACAAGGGAAGATCGTCTGGGCAGTCCTCACCTGACCGGGGGTGATCTGCACTACCGTGGATGCTCATGGCTCACGGTGAGTCCCGCGCGCGACCCCTGAGAGTGCTGACCGATGGATGATCACCTGCTCGGCTGGCTGCGGACACTCGACGAAGACCGGCTCGGCCGCATTCTCGCGAACCGGCCCGACGCCATCGCCGCGCCCTGGCCGCGGCGGCTCGACACGCTCGCCCAGCGGCTGTGCAACGGCTTCGCCGTCATGGAGGCGCTGCGCGGCCTGCCGCTGCCGTGCCTGGAGCTCGCCCAGGCGTGCCTCGTGGTCCGTCGCCCCACGCCCGAGCGGGTCGCGGAGTTCCTCGGCGTGCCGCCGCCCGAGGTGACGCCCTGGCTCGACCGGCTGCAGGACCACGCGCTGGCCTGGCCCGACGCCGAGGGCGTGATCCACCTGGCCGAGGCCGTCTCCCGCTGGTGGCCCACCCCGCTCGGGCTCGGCGAGCCGCTCGACCACTACCTCAACTCCTGGACCATCAGCCTCGACACGCTGCGCGCCCTGGCCCGCCGGCTCGGCCTGCCCCCGGGCGGCCCCAAGCGCGCCACGATCGCCCGGGTGAGCGAGATGCTCGCCGACCCGGCGCACCTGGCGGCGCTCCTGCGCCACGCCCCCGAGGGCACGCGCGAGGTGCTGGACGCGTTCGCCTGGAACGGGCCCGTCCGCGACGTCGACGGCCACCGGTTCGTCGTGCCGGGCACGCCCGAGAAGTGGTGCGCCGACCACGGCCTGCTCTACCGGCCGAGCTGGCACGTGGCCGAGATGCCGCGCGAGGTGGCGCTGTGCGTGCGCGGCCCCGGCCACCGGCCGCCGTTCACGCCCGAGCCGCCCGAGGTGGCCACCATCCCCATCGACCCCGAAGAGGTCGACCACCTGATGACGCTGGCCGCGCCGCACGTGGTGGAGCGGTGCGCGGCCCTGCTCGACAACATCTCCAAGACGCCGCTGCCGCTGCTCAAGACCGGCGGCGTGGGCGTGCGCGAGGTGCGCCGCGTGGCCAAGGAGACCGGCTGCGACGAGGACGAGACCCGGCTGCTGCTGGAGATCTGCGCGGTGGCCCGGCTGCTGGCCTGGGACGAGCAGGCGGGCGGCATGGTGCCGACCGAGCGCTTCGACCGGTGGCGGCTCGACGAGGGCGCGGCGCGGCTGCGGGTGCTGCTGTCGGCGTGGTGGCGCATGGAGCGCTCGTCGCTGCGCCGCGTCGACGGCCGCTACGGCACCGTGCTCGGCGACGACCGGGCCGGGGCGGCGGTGGCCCGCATCCGCCGGGCGGTGCTGCCGGTGCTGGCGCACCTGCCGTCGGGCACCGCGTTCGCCGACCGCGCCGGCCTGGTGGCCAACGTCCACTGGCACGCGCCGCTGCTGGACCAGGAGCTGCTCGGCGAGTGCGCCACGGCCGCGCTGGAGGAGGCGCGGCTGCTCGGCCTGCTGGCCAACGACTCGCTCACCGACCTCGGGCGGGCCCTGGCCGGTCTGGCCGCGCAGGCGGGCGACGAGAACGACGAGGTCGTGCCCCTCGTCGAGCACGACCCGATCCTGGTGGAGGCGTCCACGCGGGCGCTGGCCAGCGTGCGCAGGAGCGCCCTGTTCGGCCCCGACCTGACCGCGGTGGTCACCGGGCCGCCCGCGGCCGAGCTGGCGGCGCTGCTGGACCGCGTGGCCGAGCGCGAGTCGCGCGGGGCGGCCTCGGTGTGGCGCTTCACGCCCGCGAGCGTGCGCGGCGCGCTCGACCACGGCCACGACGCCGACGAGCTGCTGGAGGAGCTGGCCGCGGTCGGCACGGTGCCGCAGCCGCTGGAGTACCTCGTGCGCGACGTGGCCCGCCGCCACGGCGAGGTGACGGTGACCACGGTCGGCTGCGTGGTGCAGGCGTCCGACCCGGCGCTGCTCGCCGAGATCGCCGCCAACCGGCGGCTGGCCCGGCTCGGGCTGCGGCTGCTGGCCCCCACGGTGCTGGTCGGCTCGGCCGACGCCGAGCGCACGCTGGCCACGCTGCGCGACCACGGCTACGCCCCGGTGCCCGTCGCCGACACCGGTGAGATCACCATCCGCCGGGTCCGCCCCGAGGAGCCGCCCCCGGGCGGCAAGCTGATCCTGCTGCCCGGCGGCCAGGTGGCCGAGCTGCCGGAACGGCCCGTCCCGCCGGGGGCCGCCGCGCTGGCCGGCCCCGACGGGGTCGCGCACGTCGTGGCCGACCCCGCGCCCGACCCGTACGAGCACGCCCGCCGCCTGCTCGCCAGCGGCCAGAGCGCCCAGCCGGCCGGCCGCACCTGGGCCGTCATCGGGCGGATGGCCACCCGGCTGCCCACCGCGCAGCAGTCGCTGCTCGGCTTCGTGGTCGACCGGGGCGTGCGGGCCGGCATCACGCTGACCGGCGGCCTGACCGCCACCATCAGCCACGGCGAGCTCAAGGGCGGCGCGCTCGACGCCTGGTGCGAGGAGGCGGGCGACTACCTGGAGTTCCCGCTGGGCGAGATCGTCGAGGTCAGGGGAGCTTACGGGCCTTCTTGAGGTCGGCCACGAGCCCCTCGACGAACGCCGCGTACCCCTGGTAGCTGAACGGCGTCTCGGCCCGCCACGGGTAGAGCTGCCCGGCCTTGACCGCGGGGAGCTTGGCGAAGGTCGGCTTCCTCATCATCTCCTCGGGCTTGAGCGCCTGCGTGCGGGTGTCGTACAGGATGACGTCCGCGTCGTAGGTGTCGGCGTTCTCCCAGCTCAGCGTCTGGAAGAAGCCGCCCTCGTCCACCTTGGACGGCTTGACGACGTCGAGGCCGGCGGCGGTCAGGTGGACGATGTCGGGGTACTCCGGCGGGTTGACCACCCAGAACGCGTCGGCGCCGCCCGACACCATGAGGATCTTCAGGTCCTTGAACGCGGCCAGTTCCTTCGAGGCGGCCTCCAGCCGGGCCTTGGCCTCGGGCACCCCCCGCATGCCGGCGCCGAGCGAGGCGGCCAGGGCCTCGTAGCGGCCGATCACCTCGGTGGCGCTCTTGCCGGTCAGCATGATGCCGGCGGTGGGGGCCACCTGCTCGATGGTGTCCTTGGACTTCTCCGGGACGTACCAGAGGGCGTCCTTCACGTACATGTTGCTGACCAGCAGGTCGGGCTGGAGCGCGATGTACTGCTCGACGTTGAACTCGTCCCACACGTTGCCGAGGCCCGTGACCTTGGTGATGTCGACGTTGCCCGCCTGCGGGTCCTTGCTGCCGTCCTTGAGCTTGTGCGGGCCGAACACCGCCACCGGCCGCACCCCGAAGTCCCACAGCGCGGCGGCCGAGCCGACCTGCGCCACGACGCGCGCGGGACGGCTCGGGCGCTCCAGTGTGCGGCCACGGTCGTCGGTGAACGTCCACGGGCCGCCGCCGGCGGATCCGCTCGGGGCGGGCGATCCGCCCGCCGTCGTGCTCCCCGTCCCGGTGCCCGACCCGCACGCCGCCAAGGTCAGCGACGCCGCCAGGCCCGCGGCCGCCGCGAGGAAGCCCCTGCGGGCCAGTACCGGTTCGGACATGTCCATCTCCTGAGGTTAGGCTTGCCTTCGTCGATCGTTATGAGATTAGCCTTACCTTAGTTTGACCGCGACGAGAGGGGGGCGGGTGCGCCCGGCCAAGCAGACCGAGCCGCCGACCAGGACGGGGCGGCCGCCCGAGGGTTCTTCCGCCGGCGGCGCGGGCGACCGGAGGGCGGGGCGGCGGCGGGCGGTCCTCCTGACCGGCGGGCTGGTCGCCGCGCTCGGTGTGCTGGTGCTCGTCGCGCTGGCCAGCGTGGCGCTCGGCGCCCGGTCCGTGCCGCTCCCGACGGTGATCGACGCCTTCCTCGCGCCGGACGCCTCCAGCGACCACGCCGTGATCCGCGAACTGCGGGTTCCCCGCACGCTGCTGGGCATCGGCGTGGGCGCCGCACTCGGACTGGCCGGGGCGATCATGCAGAGCCTCACCCGCAACCCGCTGGCCGACCCCGGCCTGCTCGGGATCAACGAGGGGGCGGCCCTGGGCGTGACCGTGGCGCTCGCGCTGCTCGGGGTGTCGGATCCGGCGGTGTACGTGTGGTTCGCGTTCGCGGGCGCGGCCGTGGCCTCCGTGCTCGTCTACGCGCTGGGCTCGGCGGGCCGGTCGGGTTCGGCCCCGGTGCGGCTGGCACTGGCGGGCGTGGCCGTGGGCATGGCGCTCACCGCCGCGTGCTCGGCGCTGCTGCGCATCGACTCCCAGACGTTCGACCGGATGCGGTTCTGGCTGACCGGGTCGCTGGCCGGGCAGGACGCGGGCACGCTGACGCGGCTGGCGCCGTTCATGGTGGCGGGCGTCGTCCTCGGGCTGACCCTGGGGCGGCCGCTCAACATGCTGGCGCTCGGCGACGACGCCGGCCGGGCGCTGGGCGTGGCCGTCGGCCGGACGCGGGTGCTCGCGGGGGTGGCCGTGACGCTGCTGTGCGGGTCGGCGACCGCGGCGGCCGGGCCGCTGTGGTTCGTGGGCCTCGCGGTGCCGCACGCCGTGCGCGCGCTCGTGGGCGGCGACCAGCGGTGGGTGCTGCCGTACACGGCGGTCGCCGCGCCGGCGCTGCTGCTGGGGGCCGACGTGGTCGGCCGGCTCGTCGCCCGGCCCGGTGAGGTGCAGGTGGGCATCATGTGCGCGCTGCTGGGCGCCCCGGTCTTCATGCTGATGGCCCGGCGCAGGAGGCTGGCCGCCCTGTGACCCCCCGTACCGACAGATCACCCGTACGATCCCGCGCAGGAGCCCTTCCGTGACCCTGTCCCCCTCTCCCGTCCGGCCCCGGCGGGCGGTGCGCCTCGGGCCCTGGTCGGTCCGGCCGGCGCCCCGGGCGCTGTCGGTGTGCCTCGGGCTCGTCGTCGGCGGGTTCGCGGTGGCCGTGCTGGCGATCTCCACCGGCGAGTTCACCGTTCCGGTGCCGGACGTGCTGCACGCGCTGTTCGGGCAGGGCACGCCCGTCGCCGAGCTCATCGTGGGCAAGCTGCGCGCCCCCCGGGTCGTCACCGGCCTGCTGGTCGGCGCGGCGTTCGGGATGAGCGGCGCGATCTTCCAGAGCCTCACCCGCAACCCCCTCGGCAGCCCCGACTTCATCGGGTTCACGGCGGGCGCCTCGACGGGCGGCATCCTCGCCGTCGTCTCCGGCGGCACGGCCGTGCACGTCGCGGGCGGCGCGCTGGCCGGCTGCGTGGCGACGGCCCTGCTGGTCTACGGGCTGGCCTTCCGGCGGGGCGTGCAGGGCTACCGGCTCGTGCTCGTCGGCATCGGCGCGAACGCGCTGCTCGTCGCGGTCAACTCGTACCTGCTGACCCGGGCGAACATCAACGACGCCGCCACCGCCGGCGCCTGGCTCACCGGCAGCCTGGGCGGGCGCGGCTGGGACCACGCGATCCCGGTCGGCGTGGCCGTCGCCGTGCTGCTGCCGGTCTGCGCGTACGTGTCGCGGCCGATGCGGATGATCGAGATGGGCGACGACGCGGCCCGCGCCATGGGGATCGACGTGGAGGGCGTGCGGGCGGCGGCCGTCGTCGCCGGGGTGCTGCTGTGCGGCGTGGCCACGGCCGCCGCCGGCCCCGTCGTGTTCGTCGCGCTGGCCGCGCCGCAGCTCGCCCGGCGGCTGGCCCGCTCCCCCGGCGTCACCATGACGACCTCGGCGCTCACGGGCGCCGTCCTGCTGACGGCCGCCGACCTGGCCGGCCAACGGCTGTTCGCACCCGTCCAGCTCCCCGTCGGGGTGCTCACCGCCGCGATCGGCGGCGTCTACCTCGCCCTCCTCCTGCGAAAGGACCGCCACTGATGCCCGAGTCCGCCGCCCGGCTGTCGGGCTCCGGCCTGACGCTCGCCTACGACCAGCGGGTGGTCGCCGAGGGCCTGGACGTGACGATCCCCGACGCGTCGTTCACCGTGATCATCGGACCGAACGCCTGCGGCAAGTCCACGCTCCTGCGCGCCCTCGCCCGCATGCTCAAGCCGCGCAGGGGCGCCGTCCACCTCGACGGCAGCGTGATCACCTCGCTGCCGTCCAAGGAGGTGGCCCGCAGGCTCGGCCTGCTGCCCCAGACGTCGATCGTGCCCGACGGCATCACCGTGGCCGACCTGGTGGCCCGCGGACGCTACCCGCACCAGCGGCTGATGCGGCAGTGGTCGCGGGCGGACGAGGCCGCCGTGGCCGAGGCGATGCGCGCCACCGACGTGGCCGGGCTGGCCGAGCGGATCGTGGACGAGCTGTCGGGCGGGCAGCGGCAGCGGGTGTGGCTGGCCATGGCGCTGGCCCAGGAGACGCCGATCCTGCTGCTGGACGAGCCGACGACGTTCCTCGACATCTCGCATCAGATCGAGGTGCTGGACCTGTGCGCCGACCTGCACGACGCCGGCCGCACGATGGTCGCCGTGCTGCACGACCTCAACCAGGCGTGCCGGTACGCCACGCACCTCGTCGTCATGCGCGAGGGCCGGATCGTCGCCGAGGGCGACCCGTCGGCGATCGTGACGCCCGAGCTGGTGGAGCGGGTGTTCGACCTGCGCTGCGAGATCATCGCCGATCCGCAGACGGGCACCCCGCTCGTCATCCCGGAGGCCCGCCGCCGCGCCTCCGCCCCGGCCGTCCTCGCGGAGGGGCCCTAGCGGACGCCGCAGAGGCGGACGGCCAGCAGGGCGAGGGCGCGGGTCACCTCGCGCAGCTCCGCCAGCTCCACCTGCTCCCTCGGGGCGTGCGCGAACCGCACGTCGCCCGGCCCGTAGTGCAGCGACGGGATGCCGCCCGCCGCGTACAGCCGCAGGTCGCTCCCGTACGGCGCGGCGGCCTCGCGCGGCCAGGCGCCGCAGACGTCGGCGACCGCCCGGTTCACCTCGCCCAGCAGCGGATGCCCCTCGGGCAGCCGCCCGCTGGCGAACTGGCCGCCCGGCCACGTCACCACCGGCGGGTTCTCCCGCAGCCAGGGGCTCGCCGCCCCGTGCACGGCCTCCTCCAGCGCGGCGCGCGCGTCGGCCGGGTCCTCGTCGAGCCGGACGCCCAGCCGCCCCTCGGCCACCAGCAGGTCAGGCACCGTGCTCGCCCAGTCGCCGGCCCGCACGGTGCCGATCTCGATGGGGTACGGCAGCGCGTTGTCGCCGTACAGGGGCGGCACGTCGCGGTTGCGCTCCTCCTCCAGCCGCCGCAGCGCCTCGAACACCGGCCAGAACACCTCGATGGCGCTGACCCCCTCGGTCCGGGTGGCGCCGTGGGCGGCCCGGCCGGGGACCTCCAGCCGGAAGGTCAGCGCGCCGGCGTTGGCCGTGATGACGGTGCCGCTGGTCGGCTCGGTGAGGACCGCGGCCTCGGCGGTGTGGCCCCGGGCCAGCGTGGCGAACGCGCCCAGCCCGCCGTCCTCCTCGCTCATCACGCTGTGGACGGCCAGCGGCCGGGCCAGGCGCACCCCGGCGGCGCGCAGGGCGCGGACGACGGCGATGTTGGCGACCAGGCCGGCCTTCATGTCGCAGGCGCCCCGGCCGTGGAGGGTGTCGCCCACGATGCGCGCCGCGAACGGGTCGCTGCCCTCCCACTTGGCCAGGTCGCCGGTCGGCACGACGTCGACGTGGCCCTGGAGCGCCAGCGCGGGCAGGCCCTCGCCGCCCGTGACGCCGACCACGCCGTACGCCTCCGTGCGCGGCGCCTCGGTGCCGGGGAAGTCCTCGCGGGCCCGCAGCCCGTCGATGTCGATCTTCCACACGTCGACGTCGAGGCCGGCCTCGGCGAGCAGCCCGGCGACGTGGTGCTGGAGCTCCGACTCGGCGTCGGTGCCCGTGACGCTGGGCACCCTGACCGTCTCCGCCAGGAGGCTCACCGTGCCGGGGTCGTCGACGGCGTCCAGGACCCGGGCTTCCACGTCGCGCATGAGGCAACCCTAGCCACGGCGCGCCCCCACCCTGAACCCGGTCCTGGCGCGCCGGCGCCACAGGAGGGCGACGCCCGCCTCCTGCGGATCAGGAAAGCGCTGGTCGGGCGCGGCGGCCTTCCGGCGGATCGTAAACTTGCCCCGTGGCAGAGCCCAAGTTCGAGATACAGATGCTGCACGACCGGGTGATGATCCGGCTGGAGCAGAAGGCCGAGGAGCGGCGCAGCGGCTCGGGGATCGTGATCCCGGCGACCGTCAAGCTCGCCAACCGGCTGGCCTGGGGAGAGGTCTGCGGCGTCGGCGCCAACGTGCGCTCGGTCAAGGTCGGCGACAAAGTGCTGCTCAACCCGGAGGACCAGTTCGAGGTGGAGCTGCACGCGCAGGTCTACCTGGTCATGCGCGAGCGCGACCTGCACGCCGTGGCCACGCAGGAGACCGACCACGGCACGGGGCTCTACCTCTGATCCCACGCCGGGTCACCCGGGCTGCCCGACCACACGGGGCCTGCCCGGTCACACGGTTGCCCTGTCACGCGCGGTCGAAGGTCAGCCACAGCTTGGCGGACCACGTGCGGGCCGGGATGACGGCCAGCACGCGCGTGGCCCTGCCGTCCAGGCCCACGACGGTCAGCCGGTAGGCGCCGTCCTGCGGCATGACGGCGATGACGTGGTCCTCGTCCCACCAGCCGAACAGCGCGGCCGGCCGCACCGCGACCCGCTTGGTGACCCGGCCGGTGGCCGGGTCGGCCACGCACAGGCGCTCGGCTGAGCGCGGCGGGCACCACAGCGCCAGCCGACGGCCGGAGGGCGAGTACGGATCCTCGGGGCCGGCGGGCCGGCCGAGCGCGGTGTGGGTGCTGAGGACGGCGCCGTCGGCGGCGCGGTAGGCGCGCAGCCCGTCGCCGTACCTCGCGATCAGCTCCCCCGCGGGCGTCCACGTGAACGCCGCCCGCGTGTCGAGGCCGGTGACCATGACCGTGCGGGCGGTGCCCGCCGCCACGTCCACGACGGTGAAGCCGGCGGCGCGCCAGGACCCACCGGCCTTGCGCTCGACGGTCAGCACGACCCGCCTGCCGTCCCGTGACCACGCGACCGACGAGGCGGCGAGCGGCTTGGCCACGGTCGGGACGCGCCGCAGCGCCCCGGTGGCGCGGTCGCCGAGGAGGAGGGCGTCCTTGCCGGCCCGGTAGGTGGTGGGCACCGCGGCCAGGGTGCGCCCGTCGGGCGACGCCGCGGCCTCCGACACGCCCGCGCGCACGGTGAACGCGTCGCCGGTGCGGGCGCGCACGTACGTCGCTCTGGTGCCGAGCCCGTACGTGGACAGCCGCGCGGGATCGCGCGGCGCCTGCCGGTACGTCACGCCGACGCCCGGCAGCGGCAGGGCCGTCGTCCTTCCGGCGGACGCGGTCGAGGCCGGGGTGGGGGTGGCAGCGGGGGTCGGCGCGGTGAGGCCGGACGGCGCGAGGAGCGTCAGGGAGAGCACGGCGGCGGCGAAGGCGGGCACCCCCCGCACACTAGACACCGCGCGCCGCGATATCCCGGGCGATAACGGCCCGGTATGACGCGGAAAGGGTCACCCGCCCCGCGCGGGGCGGGTCAGACGAAGCGCTGGGCCAGCTGGAGCAGGTCGACGCCGACCGCCTTCATGCCGACGTACACGATCGCGGCGGCGGCGGCCACGGTGACGAGCAGCACGAGGATGCGCACGGCCCAGCCCTGCCGCTTGTACCACTCGGTCCAGGCGTGCAGGGTGCGCTTGCCGAACTCCAGCACCCGCCGCGCCCAGTGGAACTCGGTGGCGAGCACGGCCAGCCCCGCGAACACCACGAGCCAGCCCGGCCCGGGGAACGGCACCATGATCAGGCCGCCCACGACCATGACGGCGCCGATCACGCCGATGACGATCTTGAGGGTCAGGGCGCCCGTGCGGGTGGAGCGGACGCCGTCCAGCCAGCCGTGCAGGCCGCCGCGGCGCGCGGGCATGTCGGAGGCGAGCGCGGCCTCGTCCTTCACCGCGTCGGCGCCCCCGGTGTCTGAGTCGTGGATCGGCACAGTTCCCCCGGACGTTCGTTCGTGCCCTCCAGGATACGGGCGGCACTCCGGGCATATGCGACCGGAAGCTTAACGATCTATAAACCCCGCCGAAAGTAAAAATTCCGGCCCAAGCGGCATTATCTTTCAAACATCGGTTAATGTGCGCTATGCCCGAGGTCATGCTTCGCACTGTCACCGGCCCGATCCGCGCCGCCTCGGTGGACGGCGCCGTCCTCCCCCACGAGCACCTGCGCACCGACATGCGCTGGGCGGTCGGCATCGACTCCGACCCGCACCGCTGGCTCGTCGAGGAGCACGCCGTCACCGACGAGCTCCTCGACCTGCGCCGGTCCGAGGGGCTGAACCTGGTCGTCGACCTCACCTGCCTCGGCATGGGCCGCGACGCCGCCGGCCTGGCCCGCCTCGCCGCCGCCGCGCGGGTGCCGGTGATCGCCTCGACCGGCGTGTTCAGCGAGCCGTTCTCCCCGGCGCGCGACGCGGACGTGCCCACGCTCACCCGCCTGCTCATGGACGAGATCTCCAACGGCCTCGACGGCACCGGCGTGTTCCCGGGCGTGATCGGCGAGGTCGGCTGCTGGGGAGCCGAGCCCACGCCCGCCGAGGAGCGCGCGCTCATCGCCGCCGCCCACGCCTCGATGGCCACCCGCCTTCCGGTCGCCACCCACGGCCGCGACGCGCTGGGGGTGCTGGAGATCCTGCTCGCCCAGGGGCTGCCGGCCTCGCGGGTCGCCGCCGGGTATGCGGGCTCCGACCTGCCCGAGGCCCGCAAGATCGCCGAGATGGGGGCGTACGTGAGCGTGAGCGCCCTCGGCAACGGCGTGGACGCCGCCGTGCGGGTCGCGCTCGGGCTCATCGAGGAGGGGCACGGCGAGCGGCTGCTGCTCAGCACGGGGACCAGCCGGGTGTCGCAGCTCGCCAAGTACGAAGGTCCGGGGTACGCGCACCTGTTCCACGCGGTGCTGCCGCGCCTGCGCGAGGCCGGGGTGGACGAGGACACGATCCGGCTGGTCACCCACGGCAACCCGCTGCGCTGGCTCACCTCCGGCGCCGCCTGACCTGTCACCGTCCCCTGGGAGCGGGCTTCCGCGGGGCGGGAAATGGCTAGGATCGAGGCGATACGAGCCTGGCCGGGTGGGGGATGGTGAGCGAGGACACGCACAGCGGCGGCCGGTCACGCGGGTGGTTCGCGCGGCTGGGCGACGTGCCCGTCGTGGTGATGCTGGCGTGGGCCGGCTGGCTGGCGGTCCCGTGGTCGTTCAGCGGCCTGGCCCAGGCGCGGGCCGCCGCCGCGGCGGCCGCCGAAGCCGGTCTCCCTCCAGCGCCCGCCGCCCCGGAGGCGGCCTCGCCGCCGGTCCCGGAGGTGGTCTTCCCGCCCGTACCGGAGACGGCCTTCCTGCCCGTCCCGGAGGCGGCCTTCCCGCCCGTCCCGCGCGAGAACGCCGCCGTGGCCGGACTCGCCGCGCCCGGCAAGGCGTGGGGGCTGCCCGCGGCCCGCGACGTCACCGCCACCGTCCTCCGGCCCGCCGCCGCCCCGGAGGCGATGCGGGAGGCGTTCGCGGCGGAGCGGGCGTGGATCGCGGGCGAGGTGCACGACGCCGCCGGCCACGGGCTGGCGGCCATCGCCATGCAGGCCGGGGTCGCCCTGGTCACCCTGGACGACGATCCCGAGCAGGCGCGGGTCTCGTTACGGGCCATCCGCGAGACGAGCCTGACCGCGCTGGCCCAGCTCCGCGCCGCCCTGGACCGCCTGGATCCGCGCCCCGGCGAGCTCCCGCACGCCGAGGGCACCGCGGGCGGGGCAGCCGGCGCGAACGGCCCTGACGGCATGAACGGTGCGGACGGCGGGCTCGGGGCGCTCGTCGACGGGGTGCGGGCCGCCGGGCTCAGCGTGGACGTCGAGCCGGACACCCCCGCCGTGCCGCCCCGCCTCCAGGACGTCGTCTACCGCGTCGTGCGCGAGTCCCTCACGAATGTCCTGCGCCACGCCGGGCCCTCCGCCACGGCCAGGGTCACGCTGTCCGGCGAGCCCGGCGCGTACGTCGTGGAGGTCGTCAACGACGCGGCCCGGACGAAGGCGGCACGGGAGCTCGCGGGCGAGGCCGGCACCGGCGGGCGCGGCCTGGCCGGGATGCGCGCCGGCGTGACCGCGCTCGGCGGGCACCTCACGGCCGGCCCCCGCGAGGACGGCGGCTTCCGCGTCCTCGCCCGCTTCCCCGCGGACGCGAACGCGGGCCCGGGCCCGGGCCCCGGCCCCGCGGAGGGCGCGTGATCCGGGTCGCCGTCGCCGACGACCAGGCCGTCGTGCGCATGGGCCTGCGGGCGCTGCTGGAGCGCGAGCCCGACCTGGAGTGCGCCGGAGAGGCGGCCGACGGCGCCGCCGCGCTCGACCTGCTCCGCCGCACCCGTCCCGACGTGCTGCTGCTCGACATCCGCATGCCCGGCATGGACGGCCTGGCCACGCTGCGCGCCATCGCCGCCGACCCCGAACTGGCGGGCACGCGGATCGTGGTGGTGACGACGTTCGCCGTCGACGAGTACGTCTTCGCCGCCCTCCAGGCCGGCGCCAGCGGCTTCCTGCTCAAGGACAGCGCCCCCGACGAGCTGGTGAACGCGGTGCGGGTGGTGGCGGCGGGCGAGGCGCTGCTGTCGCCGTCGATCACCCGCAAGGTCATCTCGCTGTTCGGCCGGAGCGGCGCCGAGCCCGTGCGCGGGCTGGACACGCTCACCCCGCGCGAGCGGGAGATGGTGGCGTGGGTGGCGACCGGCCGTTCCAACGAGGAGATCGCCGGGGAGCTGGTGATCAGCCCCGACACGGTCCGCACGCACGTGAGCCGGGCCATGGTGAAGCTGGGGGCGCGCGACCGGGCCCAGCTCGTGGTGTTCGCGATGCGGGCCGGCCTGACCGTCCCGGGGTAGCGGGCTCAGCGCAGGAAGCCCTCGTAGGTGCGCTGCTGGAGCTGCGCCTCGATCTGCTTGACGGTCTCCAGGCCCACGCCCACCATGATCAGCACGCTGGTGCCGCCGAACGGGAAGTTCTGCTGCGTCCCCGGGTCTCTGAGGATCATGAACGCGATCATCGGCAGCAGCGCGAGCACGCCGAGGTAGAGCGCCCCGGCGGCGGTCAGGCGCGACAGCACGTACGCGAGGTAGCCGGCCGTCGGCCCGCCCGGCCGGATCCCGGGCACGAACCCGCCGTACCTGCGCATGGAGTCGGCCACCTCGACCGGGTTGAAGCTGATCGACACGTAGAAGTAGGCGAACCCCACGACCAGCAGCACGTACGCGGTGAGGTAGAGCGGATGCGTCCCCGTCCCGAGGACCCGCGACAGCCACCCGCCCACCCCGTCACCCAGCAGCGGCGCGGCCATCGAGGGCAGGTAGAGCAGCGACGAGGTGAAGATGACCGGCACGATCCCCGCCTGGTTGACCTTGAGCGGGATGTAGGTGCTGGTCCCGCCGTACATGCGGCGGCCGACCATGCGCTTGGCGTACTGCACGGGCAGGCGGCGCTGCGCCTGCTCCACGTACACGACGCCCGCGACGAGGAACGCGCCCGTCACCAGCAGCACGCCGAACGAGAACGGGCTGACCATGAAGATCGTCGACATGTAGGCGGGGAAGACGGCCACGACCTGGGCGAACATCAGCAGGGACATCCCGTTGCCGATCCCCCGGTCGGTGATCAGCTCGCCGAGCCACATGACGAGGCAGGCGCCCGCGACCATGGTGACCACGATGACGGTGACGACGAGCAGGCTCTGGTCGCGCAGCAGCGGCGTGGCGCAGCCGGGCAGCAGGTTGCCGGTGCGGGCGAGCGCCGTGACGGTGCCGGCGTTGAGGACGGCCAGCCCGACGGTGAGGTAGCGGGTGTACTGGGTGATCCTGGCCTGCCCGTTCTGTCCCTGCTTGCGCAGCGCGTCCAGGCGGGGCACGACCACGGCGAGCAGTTGCATGACGATGCCCGCGGTGATGTACGGCATGGCGCCGAGCGCGAAGACGGACAGCTTCAGCATGGCACCCCCGCTGAGGAGCTGCATCATGTCGACCAGCCCGCCCCGCGCCGTGCCCAGGCACTGCCGGACCGCGACCACGTCCACACCGGGCGCGGGCAGCGTCTGCCCGAGCCGGAACAACGCCAGCAGACCCAGCGTGAACAGCAGTTTGCGGCGGAGCTCCGGCACCCGGAACGCCCTGATCAGCACAGTGAGCATGGCTCAGGAGTCTGGCCCGGGGCCGGCCGCCGGTCGTCCGCTCAGCCGATGCACCCGTGTACGCGGATCCGCGTACACGGGCCTCCGTCAGGACACGGCGCCGGTCATGAGGGCGGATAGACCGCGGCCAGGACCTGCGGCAGGCGCGGGACCAGCCGGGTGAAGCGGCCCTGCGCCCAGCCCGCGTCCGGCTCGTTGGCGAGCTGCTGCGACACCAGCCCCGCGATGAGGCTCGCTGCCAGGGCGAGCCCGTCGTCGCCGGCCGCGTCGGGGTGCAGCTCGCCGCGCTCCACCGCGCCCCTGATCAGGCCGGCGAAGTGGGCGTGGATGTCCAGGGCGGGCGCGTACGCCTGCGGCGACGGCGTGAAGCCCGGCACCGGCCGCCAGAACAGCAGCTGCGCGAGCACCTGGTTGTCCATGATCCACCGCGCGCCCGCCTCGTAGGAGGCCCCGAGGGCGCGCAGGCCCGGCGGGTGCGGCTCGGCGGCCCGGCGGACCGCGTCGAGGTACTGGCGCTGGCCGCGCTCGAACAGCGCGTCGTACACGGCGGTGCGCGACGGGAAGTACCGGTACAGCGAGGGCGGCTGGACCCCGAGCCGCCGGGCCACCGTGGACAGGCTGAGCCCGGCCACGCCCTCCTCGGCCATCACGCCGAGCGCCAGCCCGAGGATCTCGTCCTTCGTCTCCGCCCTGCGCCGGGCCCTGCGATCCGGAATGTCAGCCACGGCGTGTAGCTTACGCTACGAGGATTAGCTACGGGTATTAGCGAAAGCTAAGGGGGATCGCATGTCGCGCGACATCGTGCTCACCGGAGTGCGCCAGAACAACCTCAAGGACGTCTCGCTGCGGCTGCCCAAGGAGCGGCTCACGGTGTTCACCGGGGTGTCGGGGTCGGGCAAGTCGTCGATCGTGTTCGAGACGATCGCGGCCGAGTCGCGGCGCCAGCTCAACGCCACGTTCAGCGCGTTCGTCCGCAACCGGCTGCCCTCCTTCGAGCGCCCCCGCGCCGAGCGGCTGGCCGGGCTGACGGCCGCCGTCGTGGTGGACCAGAAGCCGGTCGGCGGCAACGCGCGCTCCACGGTCGGCACGATGACCGAGATCCATCCCATGCTGCGGGTGCTGTTCTCGCGCCGGGGCGAGCCGTCGGCGGGCCCCGCCACGGCCTACTCCTTCAACGACCCGCAGGGCATGTGCCCCGAGTGCCACGGCATCGGCCGCACCATGGAGGTCGACCCCGACCTGCTCCTCGACCGCGACCTGTCGCTGGAGGAGGGCGCCATCCGCATCCACCCCGTCGGCTCGTACGCCTGGAAGCTCTACGCGGCGAGCGGCCTGTTCGACCCCGCGAAGCCGCTGCGCGACTTCACCGGCGAGGAGCTCGACCTGCTGCTGTACGGCGGCGGCTTCAAGGTCGAGCGCGGCGGCGGCTACGAGAACACCTACGAGGGCGTCATCACCCGCTTCAACCGGCTGCACCTCAACCGCGCGGTCGACGCCCTCGACGAGACGGCCCGCCGGGTGGTCCGCGAGGCACGCTGCCCCGCGTGCCGGGGCGCGCGGCTCAACGCGGCGGCGCTCGCCTCGCGCATCGGCGGGCGCAACCTCGCCGACCTGTGCGCGATGGAGGTCGCCGACCTGATCGGCGTGCTGGACGAGCTGGACGACCCGGTCGCCGGCGAGGCGGTCGAGGCGCTGCGCCGCATCGAGGCGATCGGCCTCGGCTACCTGACGCTCGACCGCGAGACCCCCACGCTGTCGGGCGGCGAGGCGCAGCGCCTGAAGACCGTGCGCCACCTCGGCAGCAGCCTGACCGGCCTGACGTACGTGTTCGACGAGCCCAGCGCGGGCCTGCACCCGCGCGACGTGCACCTGCTCGGCGACCTGCTGCTGGAGCTGCGCGACAAGGGCAACACCGTGCTGGTCGTCGAGCACGACCGCGACCTGATCGAGCTCGCCGACCACGTCGTGGACCTGGGGCCGGGCGCCGGGGCCGACGGCGGCCGGGTCGTCTACGAGGGGACGGTCGCGGGGCTGCGGGCGAGCGGCACGCTGACCGGCCGCATGCTGGAGCGGGTGACCGGGTTCAAGGACACCCGCCGCGAACCGGCCGGCTGGCTGACCGTCGGCGGCGCCCGCACGCACAACCTCAGGAACGTGACGGTCCGCCTGCCCCTGGGCGTGCTGACGGCGGTCACGGGCGTGGCGGGGTCGGGCAAGAGCACGCTGGCCACGGTCGAGCTCGTCGAGCGTCATCCCGGCGTGATCCTCGTGGACCAGTCGGCGATCGCGGCCTCGGCGCGCTCGACCGTGGCGACGTACCTGGGCGCGATGGACCCGTTGCGGCGGATGTTCGCCCGCGCCCACGGCGTGCGGGCGGCGCTGTTCAGCGCCAACTCCGAGGGCGCCTGCCCGGCCTGCGGGGGACGCGGCCAGATCACCACGGACCTGGCGTTCATGGACCCGGTGACCCGCGTGTGCGACGCGTGCGAGGGCACCCGCTTCCGGCCGGAGGCGCTGTCGTACCGGGTCGGCGGGCGGACGATCGCCGAGGTGCTGGCGCTGACGGCCGACGAGGCGGCCCGCGCCTACGACCTGCCGGGACCGGCCCGGCTCGCGGACCTGGGGCTCGGCCACCTGACGCTGGGCCGCGCGCTCACCACCCTGTCCGGCGGGGAGCGGCAGCGGCTCAAGCTGGCCCACCGGCTGCGCGAGGAGGGCAACGTCTACGTCTTCGACGAGCCGACCACCGGCCTGCACATGGCCGACGTCGGCACGCTGCTCGCGCTGCTCGACCGGCTGGTCGACGCCGGGAACACGGTCATCGTGGTCGAGCACGACCTGGAGGTGGTCAAGCACGCCGACTGGGTGATCGACCTGGGGCCGGAGGCCGGCCGGCACGGGGGCGAGGTGGTGTTCGAGGGCACGCCGCCGGAGCTGAGCCGGGCCGCCACCGCCACGGGCGCGTACCTCGCCCGGTCGCTAGGGAGTCTTCAGCTCACCCGGTAGTCGTCGTCGCGCACGTCCATGATCGCCATGTGGCCCGGCAGGTGGCCGATCGCGAACTCCACCCCGCTGGCCATGATCGCCGCCTGCGGCGTCACCCCGCACGCCCAGAACAGCGGCACCTCGCCCGGCCGCACCTCGACCGGATCGCCGAAGTCCGGGCGGGCGAGGTCCGCGACGCCGATCGCGGCCGGATCGCCCACGTGGACCGGCGCGCCGTGCACCATCGGGTACCGGCCGCTCACCTCGATCGCGGTGTCCACCAGCTCCTCCGGCACCGGCCGCATCGACACGACGAGCGGCCCGGACAGCGTCGTCGTCGGCTCGCACGGGACGCTCGTGCGGTACATCGGCACGTTCGTCCCCAGTTCGAGGTGCCGTACCGGCACGCCCGCCGCGAGCAGCGCACCCTCGAAGGTGAAGCTGCAGCCGATGAGGAACGGCACCAGGTCGTCGCGCCACGACGCGACCACGTCGTCGGCGTCGGCGACCGGCCGCCCGTCCCGGTAGACGCGGTAGCCCGGCAGGTCGGTGCGCAGGTCACCGCGGAACAGCGCGGTGGAGCACGCTCCCGGCTCCCCCACGTCGAGGACCGGGCACGCCCGCGCGTTGCGGTGGGCGAACAGCAGCAGCTCGTAGGCGATCGGCCGGGGCACGGCGATCAGGTTGGCCTGCGTCCAGCCCCTGCACCAGCCCGCGGTGGGCGACCGCTCGCCCGCGCGGAACCGCTCGCGCGCCTGCGCGGGCGTCAGGTCTGCGACATCCACGCTTCGACAGTACGCCCGGGGGTGCCGCCCCGCGCTCTACTGAGTCTCCACCGAGAAGGTGTGCGGGCCGAGACCCATGCCGTCGCCCTGAGGCACCACGTACCCCTGGGCGACGAGGGTCGCCAGGCTGCGCCGCAGCGCGTCCTCCTCCAGGCCCGTGGCGCGGCACAGGGCGCCCACGTCCACACTGCCCCCGCCCTGCGCCTGCGCGGCGACGGCCTCGTAGACGTGCACGTCCACGTCCGACAGCGCCTGCACGTCATGGGCCCGGGCGTCTTCCGGCTCGTCGTGGTGGGTCATCAGCGTGCCCTCGCTCCCTCCCGCAGCCGCTCGGGGTCCACGTCCCGCTCGGGGTAGCGGCGCAGGTACTCACTCTCCAGCTCGTTCGTCCGCGAGGTGTGGCGGGCGAGCGCGTCGTCGGAGCCGTGCAAGAAGGCGTCGGTCCGGGTGGCGTGCAATTGCCGCAGCTCACGCAGGAGATCGTCGTCACTCAGGTCTCTGGGGTCTATTCCCATGGTCGTCATGGGGTGGCCCCTACCCTGAATGACCTCGACAATATCTGTCACATTTCCTGACACATGGGATTGCCGCGAACAGAAGTGAGCCTTACCTTCCCGGTATGGACCTTGAGCTCCGGCACCTCAGGATCGTCCGGGCGGTCGCCGACGCGGGCAGCGTGAGCAAGGCCGCGTCCACGCTGGGTCTGGCGCAGCCGGCCCTGTCCGCCCAGCTCAAACGCATCGAGAGAGCGCTCGGCGGCACCCTGTTCGAACGCGACAGGCTCGGGGCCCGGCCCACCCGCCTCGGCGAGCTG
This sequence comes from Nonomuraea rhodomycinica, assembly GCF_013363995.1. Classification (GTDB taxonomy): domain Bacteria; phylum Actinomycetota; class Actinomycetes; order Streptosporangiales; family Streptosporangiaceae; genus Nonomuraea; species Nonomuraea rhodomycinica. The sequence goes on from NZ_JABWGO010000001.1 coordinate 1,857,473, forward strand.
GTGCTCGCCCGCGCCCGCGTCCTCCTCCCGGCCGCCCAGGAACTCCAGGACGAGGCGGCCCGCTTCGTCACCCGCCCCTCCCCCGGGTTCCGCATCGGCGCCACGTACGGGCCCGTGCTCGGCGGCCTCGTCGACCGGCTGGCGGCGGAGCACACGGTGAGCACGTACACGAGCTGGTCGGCCCGCGAGCTGGCCTCGATGGTCGAGCTCGGACGCCTGGACTACGCCCTCGTCGGCGCCTGCGGCGACAGCGGCGCCCCCGCCGGCGCGCTGCTGTGGGACTCCATCAGCCTGGACCCGGTCTTCGTGCTCGTCCCCGAGCGGCACCCGGCGGCCGGCGAGAAGGAGGTGGAGCTGGCGGACCTGGCAGACGAACAGTGGGCCGTCACGCCGGGCGACGCCTGCTTCGCCGACTGCTTCGCGATGGCGTGCGCCCGCGCCGGGTTCACGCCCGGCACCATCTACGAGACCGACGTGGCCACCTGCGCGCACCTGGCCCAGGTCGGGCGCGCGGTGGCGCTCTGCCAGGCCACCCACGTGCCGGAGCCGGGGCTGGTGATGGTGCCGCTGGCGGGGGCGCCGTTACGCTGGCGCCAGCTCCTCGGCCGCCACCCCGCCGCGCCGGACGCCACCTGGGTCCTGTCCCACGCCAAACAGGCGCACCTGGACTCGGTACGCCGGAACCCGGTGTACAGCGACTGGCTGGTCCGCAACCCCTCCTTCGGCACCGCCCCGTGACCATCCGCCTTCAGCGGCTCACACGGGCCAGGTGGCCACCGTGAACTCCCACCCCGGCCGCCACACGAACGGCGCGTCCACCAGCTCCTCCAGCGGCACACCCTCCAGCAGGTTCTGCAACGCCCACCGGTTGGCCGAGTGCGCGACGACGAGCACCGTGCGCCCCTGCCAGTCCCTCATGCAGTCCTCCAGGAAGGAGGCGGTCGCGGCCACCACGTCCCGGTAGCTCTGCCCGCCGGGCCAGGGCGCGTCGATGTACCGGCGCCGCAGGGCCGCCACCTCGCTCACGGGCCGCCCGTTGTAGATCCCGTAGTCGCACTCCCGCAGCCGCGCGTCGAGCCGGACCTCCTTGCCGCCCCTGTCACGGGCCGGGAAGGCGATCTCCACGGTCTGCACCGCGCGCCGCAGGTCGGAGCAGTAGACCACGTCCACGTCCCGCCGCCGGGCCCCGAGCTCGACGGCCAGCTCCCGCCCGCGCTGCGACAGCTCGCCGGGCAGGACGCCGGTGGCGATGCCGATCTCGTTGTCCACGGTGACGGAGTGCGTCTCGTAGACCAGTCTCACTCCCATCCCCAGACGCTACCGGCCCGCCCCGGGAACCCGTGACCCCCTCGATCAACGCCCGGGACCGTGGAATGATGTGCTGGCAGCGAACCCTCCCCGGCGCGACGGTCCTATGCTCTACCCTTAGCCTGCGCCCCGGGGTTGGGGCGCGGACAACTGAATCCAGGGGCGGTAGCTCAGCCGGTCAGAGCATCGGACTCATAATCCGTGGGTCGTGGGTTCAAGTCCCACCCGCCCTACTCTCTTCACCACCCGATCCCTGGCTTGAGCAGGGGTTTCGTCGGATCGCGGGTTACGTGGCCAGGCAGCCGGAAGCAGCAGAGAGCAGCCGCATGCCACCCGTCGCGGAACATACGCGGAATGGATCTTGGGGCGTTTCCCCAGGTCACGCATAGCAAAAGACCCCGGATGGTGTCCGGGGGTCCAGTGCGTTCCGTGCGATCACTGCGACAGGGCTTCCAAGATCCGGCCGTTGGCGACGTCGCGTTGTCCGTCGATGCACTTGGCGTAGACCTTGAGCAGCACGTCCACCCCGTGGCCGGCGCGCTCGGCGGCTTCCGGGGCATGGACGCCGGCGTTGAGCCAGAGCGAGACGGCCGCGTGCCGCAGGTCGTACGGCCGGGCAGCGAGCGGGGATGCGACCTGGTCGGGGGTGAGGGCGAGGGTTCGTGCCTCCTTCCACACCTTGGAGATGGTCGAGCCCGAGAAGACAGCGCCGGTTCGTGTGCGGAACAGCCGGCCGTCTTCGGCCACGCCGTGCTGCTCGATGTGCTCTCGGAGGATGGCCACCAGCTCCGGAGGGATCGGCACAACGCGGGTCGTCTTCACATCGCGGTGCTTCAGGCCCCGTTCGTCGTGCCTCTCCCCCGAGTCCGTGTAGCGCTTGATGCTCTCCGAGCAGGTCTTCTGAAGGGTGAGCAAGCCCCACCCCTTCTTTGGGAGCAAGCAGTCGTCGTGCCGGAGACCTGCCGCCTCTCCCGGTCGAAGGCCACCGAAGTACATACAGGCGAACAGCGCCCGCAACATCGGGCCGCGCGAACGCCCGACGTAGGTCACCGCGGTGAGCAGTTCCCGCGCCTGTCCGGGGTTGACGACCGAGCGCCTATCGACCTCGCCGCTCACCTTGACCTTGCGGAACTTGACCTTGTGCAGCGGATTTGCCGAAAGCTCCTCCAGCTCAACGGCGTACTCCAGGGCGTGGTGGAAGACGGCTCGCTTGCGGCGGTAGGTCGAGGTGGCCGCTGCACTGCCGTCCATGCACAGGGACAAGGATTCCAGAACGGCCCGCGCATGCTTGGTCTCCTCCAGGGCGCTCAACGGGAGCGATGCCGCCTCCAGCCAACGCACGGTCCGAGCGATCTCCGGTGTGGGGGTCGGCCGGCGATCCTCAGGCAGGAACGAGTACTCACGCAGTGTCCGCCGGATGATGTCGTCGGATGGCTGGCCGGGCGCGTCGGTGACCAGGACGCGGGTGACGGTGGCGAGTGTGTCGGTCATGCCCTCGCGAGACTTGGCTGCCGCGTGATCCTTGACGCTGGCATCCCTCGCGTAGTGACCGCCTGGAAAGAACCGCCCACCTTCGTCATCGACGCCAACGGCACCGAAGCCCTGACCGCCGCAGGCGTCACGGTCATCACGTTGCCGGAACTGACAGACGCCGCACGAGCCGCCAACACGCACCTCATCGGACCCAGCTCATAGCGACCGGACGACTTGCCGAATTGTTCTCATAGGTATCAAGCGGCGGCGCGGCGCCCCGCCGTACCCCCGGCCCTCCGCCCGCCCGCCGTCCGGGCGTGCGGCCTGGGGGCCGGTCCCGGACGGCGGCGGGACACCGGGCCGGGCGCCGCACGCCCTCCCGCCGTACCAACCGAACGCTCCGACCAGGGTTGCCACGCCGCCGCGCATATGCAGCCCTCACGATTGCCCCGGCATCGCTGGTCACCTGCATGGTCGGGGGTGATCGAAGGGCCACGGCTTCGTTCCTAAGCCCCAACACCAACGGATCATGCGACAGATGCACGACCGAGCTGAGTTCACACTGTCCCACCACCACATCCTCTTGGCCTGACCCGTCATCACCACCGAAAGAGAGACAAAGCCCTTAACACTCCGCGCAAACAGGGCGTCGGTGCGCAATGAGCGGCTGGGTTGAAGCAATCTGCCGATCTCTAGGAACGGTCTAGTCATGGAGGCTCAGATCCTCGATAATCGGAATCCATGAGCCCTGTCGTAACCGTACTCGCGGCACTCACCACATATATAGCCATCTGTGCTGTATTAGCAGCAGTAGCTGCCGGGATGGTTTTATCAGTCGGAGCACTACTGCGATGGGGGCACTATGATTTCGCCAACTTCCCTTCTTTTCTTCTACTGCGACGCTATGGTATTCGGCGCGGGATTTGGCCATACCTTTGTGATGTAATACGCCGAAGCAGGAGGAGTAGAAGCGCTGCCCTAGATGCATTGCATCAGCATATTTGGCTTGTCATCGTACCTCCGGTTTGCTGGTTTATCTCGGCAATCTTTCTTGGGATAAGCACACTCTCCCAACAAGCTCTGTGGAAGGCTTTAGGAGTACAGGCAAGGCCAACACTACAGATAGTCCCGATAATGGCATTCATGGGCGCTGTCGCTGGTACCTGGATATTCCTACGTGGGTTCGGATACATCGCCCGCCCTTGGGTAAAGCATTACGGAAGGTACGATCGAATTAAGCTGCCCAACATGTTAGGGCGGCACGGCAAGACTCGCATAGCAGTAGATGCGTTCTGGCTTTCACATATCCGGTCCGCAACACTGATCGTGGGCGCTTCCCAGACTTCTGTTTTCTTCCCAGTCCTTGTTGGTGGCGGGCTAACGAAGACATTCACCTGGCTCGAAAGCGGGCCCTTTCCCCTGCTGCTGATAGTGGCCGTCTATCTACCTCCGGTATTTTGGGCGCTTTGGATTATGGGGCGCCTTGAAAAGCGTTGGGCCTCGATGGAGCTACCAGTACGGCTTGCGCAATTGCTTGATCCGATTCAGTCTGAAAGTGGCCCGTCAATCGATGGGGAAGACGGCTTCCTGCCGGCGCTCGATCATGCGCTGAGAAAAAAACTCATCGCCATAGTTGGTTTGCTTGATAACTCCGCGAATCGACTGGATGCACAGCAGCCAGTTGGCTTTACTCCCCATCCCATCTCAACGCTCCTACGAGGAGCGTCTGTACAGCTGAGGGAATTCCTTGTGGGGCCGAATTATGGCGCACAACTCTCCTCTCGCCTAGATGAGATTCTACGGCTTATTTTGGTCATATTCAGCGAACCAAAAGACGCCGCCCAATATGACAAACTAGCATCGCTTGTCGAGGCGTTTGACGAACAAGGGACACCGTCTATCGAACTGCCAGTAAAGCCTCCAGGGAAACTGTCACGACTGTTCTCTCGTGCAACTGCAAGCGCTCAAGGGACCCTAGCAATAATGGGCGGGTTGATCGCATCATTAGTACCGCTACTTGCGATAGCTCTGGTCCTTTTGGGCAAAATAGACATAGAGAAACTTGTGGAGCTGTTAAAATAACCCGGCCCGGCCAGTCGAATTATACCGTGCCTTCGAGATCGCAACCACTCGAGGAATTATACGGCCAACACGAAGCCACAGTGAGCAGTCCACAGCAGGAACACGGACATCGGCTATGGCGTACGGCGTGTGAGGGAACCGCTGGGAAGGCGCGCGTCACAGACATGCATGGTGTACGACCGTGCAGTTCCGCACCACACGAGCTCGTTCCAGCGTGACCGTCCTGGCAAGTTGGTACACGTTGAAACTCCCTGGATGATCGACAGCTGAGCTGCTAATTCAGTTTGATTGCAAAGCGCACCGTGCGGGAGCGGCCCTCACGATCGCCTGTTGCTGGCCGGCAGCCGTAACTGGCTGGGGGCGATCGAAGGTCCAGGGCTTCGTTCCTCAGCCCCGGCCCACCGAATTCTGTGGCTGGCGTACCCCTTGCGTGCCCGATGGAGCGGGGAAGCGGGGAGCTGCGGAGAATGTCGCTGGCTGGGTAAGAGCGGTGTGCGGCTTTGCAAACAGGATGTCAGAAGTTCGAATCTCCTAGACTCCACTGATATAGAGCCCAGGTCAATCGCCTGGGCTTTCGATCTTTTGCGGGGCCTGGTTTTGGAGTCGTGCCCGTTATGCACCCGATGACTTCTTGAAGAGCTTGCCGCGTGAGAGAACGTCAAGGCGGGCTGGATCCTCCCGTGCCGCCCAGCCACGGCGGCTTCTAGTCGCAGACCAGCTAAGACCCACTAACCTGAAGGCGGCTGGACCGGGCCACCTTACAAGCCACGCTCACGTCCGACCTTCTCGAAGTCCCGTCGAGCCTCAATGAGGCGACGGGCAGCCTCCAGCCCACGCTCACGTTCTTCGTCGAAGGCCGGCCACCCACCCGCAAGCTCGTTCCCATCGGCGATGGAGTACACGGAGTCACCATCGGGCAAGGGTTCAGATCCTGGATGCACGGAGCCCTTCGAGACGAGCCAAATCACAAGGTCATTGCAGCGCTGTTGGAATGCCGAGAACGCTGCCTCCATGGTCGGATCATCGAAGTATCGCTCGCGCCATTCATCGTGGACCTTGTAGAAGTCGCGCACATTCTTCCCTATCCACCTCTTGGCGTTGAAAGATCCTTCAAGAAACGCGATGAAGCCCTTCCCCCACGGAAGCGCATCAAGGACTTCGGCGAAGAGCTCGACATCTCGCTTCGTTGGATGCAGCCGCCGCTCTAGCTCACTCATCTCCCCCTGCAAGGAGGCAATCTCAGCGCGAAGGTGTCGCTCCAGGTCTTCCTTCTCCGCCTGGAGAGCACGTTCCAGGTCGGCCCTCTCCTCCCGCATAACGCGTTCCAGGTCCGTCTTCTCCTCCAGCAGAGCAACCACATCGACACGAAGCTGCTTTACGATCTTCGCAAGCCTGCCCATCAGGAGAATGAGCACCGCAATGAGACCTATGACCACGCATAGGACAACGATCGGATTCCTTTGCACCCAGCCCCGTACACCTTCAGCGGTGATCAGCGCTATGACAGCCGAAGCATCAGCGATGATACCGATGATGATCATGGCGGGGGATGCCGCAATACGCTCTACGGGGCCCGGAGTGGACATAAGGACAGCCTAAAGCCTTACCAGCCAGTCACCTTCCAAGATCGGTCCCGAACCAGTACCACCCGACGATCGCCATGCTGTGGCTGACACTCGCACACGGCTGGGGACGATCGACGGTCCGGGACTTTCGCACCTCAGTCCCGGCCCACCGAATGTGTAGGTCACCGCCAGATGCGGGGTCCGTCTCCGACAAGAGCAAGATCCGGAACATACGCGGATCGCGGTTGATGGGCTGGAAAGGACAGGATGGGAAGTTCCAGGTCAATGCTGTGGCGCGCCTGAAGGCAACCATCTACTCATAATCCGTGGGTCGTGGGTTCAAGTCCCACCCGCCCTACTCTCCAATACCGCGTTCGACCTGGGGTTTCTCGGTTCTCGCCGACCTCGGATCGCGTTGTTGATCATGGTTGGTGCTCGGTGGTTGCTCTTGTGTACGGGTACAAGCGGATGAGACGAGCTCACCAGCACCAGCTCCCGACAACCAGAGGTTCTACATCACTGAGGAACCAGGCACAGATGTCCCTCGGTCGGTGGTGTCGATCTCGAAGAGAAGCTCATCCTTCAGTCGCAACCATCGCTGAGTGGCCGTGCAGTAGTAAACCTCCTGGTAGCGAACCTGCACCGCCTTCACATGACCGTCTTCCTTCTGATAGGCCGGAAGATCGCCCCAGTAGTACAGGTGGCTTCCAGGGGCCTTCAGCCAGCGGAGGGGGCGTGGAAGTGCGCACTTACGGGACGCCCGCGTTCAACCGCAGGAAGAAGCGTTGGAGGTAGGCGATGTGCCGCTCTTTGTAGCCGGGGTCCCAGTAGGTCCGGCCATAGCGCTTCTTTACATCGGCGAGCTCGTCGCTGCCAAGGGTCAGCGTCAGCAGGCGTTCCCTCACCGCAGTGTCCTCGACGCCGCCGAGCGGGAAGGTCACGAACGGCTCAGACGTGAGTGGATTGCCCAGATGCCGCCCATACTCGCGGTCGAAGGGTGCCATGAGATTGTTGTAAACGCCGACGCGCTTTCCGGACTTCGTCGTGGCGGTCCAGTAAACCCTACAGGAAACCAGTAAACCCTACAGGAAAAGGGTGTATCCCACCATCCCAGGCCGTTGGCCGATGGGTATGAGCAGGCTGCACAGCTCCGCACCCCGCGCACCGATGGCGGACCCGTCGGATAGGCCCCGTTCAGCGCCTGGGTTGGGTAGACGCCGGCACCCAGCCGGAGAGATCCCCACCGGGTGACGGGTGAGACAAGGAAGCGATACAGCACGACTGTGAGTGCCACTTCGCCAGCGAGGACGAGGGACGGCGGCACGGCGCTCATGATGTCCGCCGCTCAGGCAGCCGACGGGGAGGTCTGCGGTTGTCGGAGATTGCGTACCTGTGGGAACAGCAGGGGGATGAGGGCGACGAGGGCAAACGTGACTCCGCCTATCAGAGTGACGGTGGTATCCCCGAACGCCTCCGCGGTCGGCGCGACGGCGATCTGGCCGATAGGGACGGCGATGAACGACCCCAGGTCGTCGTATGCCGAGATCCGCGAGAGCACGGCGTTGGGGACGTGCTGCTGGAGAGAGGTCTCCCAGGCGACTCCGAACACCCCTGAGCCGAGACCGGCCACGAACGCTGCCAGCACGAGCCAGACGACACCGTTCTGCGCGCCCAAGATGATCAGCGGAAGCGACCCCGCGACAATGCACGTCTGCCCAAGCATCAACAGTCGCCGCGCTCTGAGTCGATACATGATCATGCTCATCAGCAAGATGCCGATCGCCCTGGCGCCTAGGACCACGCCCCACGAGGCCGCACCAATAGATCGCTCGGCGATCGTGGGGCCGAGCACAGTCCAGATACCCACGTAGATGCAGTTGGTGACGCTGAAGGCGGCCACTATGACGCACACCCAGGTCAGGGACCGGAATTCGGCCCAACCGTCCCGGATGTCGGTGAGCACGGTCGTGCCCCGTGTCGGTGGTCGGCCTGACAGGGGCAGCCGGGCCATGCAGAGGGCCGCGATCAGGTAACTGACCGCGTCGATTGCGATTGCCCAGCCGCCACCCGCGGTCGTCACGATCACACCCGCTACCGCCGGGCCGAGGATGGAGATCGCGTTCTTGGCCGAACCCAGCAGGGAATTGGCGCGCTGCTTGTGAAGGTCGGCCACGAGTTGAGGAACGATGCCGCGCACGGCGGGTGTGGTGAAAGCGGTCAGTGCGCCATTGACGAACTGCAGGACCGCGATCGCGGCCAGATGATAGCCGCCGGACAACAGCATGAAGGCGACGACGCCCTGCGTGGTACCCGCGCCCAGGTTCGACAGCCGCAGTACGGTCGAGCGCGGGAAACGGTCAGCGACTGCTCCGCCCAGGAGAAGGAAGATCAACATGGGTACGCTCCGCGCGGCGAGCACAATGCCCAGATCACCCATGTGGTCCGAGACGTCGAGCACTGCGAAGGCGAGCGCCACAGGCGCCATGGAACTACCCAGCAGGGATACGACCCGGCCGGCGAAGAACCATCGGAATGCAGGGTGCCGCAGAGGGCCTGGTGTCACGAATCGTCCTCGAATATGTCTTGCTTATTCAGCGGAGCGGTTGGTGTTCTGCTTGGCACAGAGGGAGGGGGCGATCGGCCCAGCCCGTGCTGGGCCGATCGCCAGGTTATGGTCAGTGGTCGTAGCTCATGGGGCACCTCCTCGCATCTCGGTTCCTCGGCTGGTCACAGGCGCGGCGTCGTCCCGTGGACCTCGACAGAGATCTCGGACAGCAGCGCTTCCGCATGAAGCTCGACAGCGTGCGGGTCCGTGCCTGTGACGATGAAGTGGCCGATGCGGCCATGGTTGCTCCGGCTGTCGCCGAGTGGTGCATGACTCGCTGTCGCTCTACAACGGCTGTCGTCGACGACGAGGTCGGCATAATCACAGGCGTTTGTCGGCTTGCAGGTAGAGCTGTGTGGTGGTGACGTTTTCGTGTCCGAGCCAGCGGGCGATGACGGTGATGTCGACACGGTCCGCCCCGGAGCGATACTTCGATGTGGAGAAGCCATGGACGTGGTCAGCTTCGCCGAGGTTCCGGCGGAAGAGCGGTTCGCCTTCTGGCGTGAGATGAGCTCGAAGATGTGGATGCCGCTGGATGCGCACTGCGAACCACGTCTGGAAAGCGCGTTTCAGGCGCACGTCGCTCTCAGCGACCTCGGCCTCGTGCAGGCGACCCTGCTGACCGCGCCGTCGCTGACGATCCGGCGTACGCCCCGCCTGATCCGCCGCTCCGACCCCGAGACCTTCTTCGTGACCTGCACCGTCCGGGGTCACACCATCGGAGAACAAGCCGGCCGGCAGGCGGAACTGCGTGTCGGGGATCTGATGCTCCGGGACAGTTCGCGGCCCTATCTGACCACCTTCGGGTCGAGGGGCCCCGCGGACGGCCAGGTGCTGTCGCTGCAGTTCCCGCGCTCCTTGCTGCCGCTGCCCGAGCGGGGCCTGCGGGCGCTCAACTCGGTGCCGATCCGGGGCGCCCGGGGCATGGGTGCGCTGGCCTCGCAGTTCCTGCTCCGACTGGCCCGGCATCTGGAGGAGTTCAGCCCGGCCGAGGCGACGCGGGTCTCCGCCCTGACCCTCGACGTCCTGACCGCCGCGCTGGCCGGAGCGCTGGACGCCCGGAGCGCGGTACCGCCGAGCAGCCGGCAACGCGCGTTGCTCGCCCAGATCCACGCCTTCGTCGAAGCGAACCTGGGCGACACGGACCTGACTCCGGCCGCGATCGCCGCGGCACACCACATCTCCCTGCGGTATCTGAACAAGCTGTTCCACGCCGAAGGACGCACCGTGGCCGGCTGGATCCGCGAGCGCCGCTTGCAGCGGTGCCGGCGCGATCTGGCGGAGCCGCAGCTGGCCGGCTACCCGATCAACGCGATCGCGGCCCGGTGGGGATTCACCAGCCCGGCGCATTTCAGCCAGGCGTTCCGCGGCGCCTACGGGCTGTCGCCACGCGAGTTCCGCCAGCAGTGCACGAGGTAGTGCACGCAGACTAAACACCCGTGCACGCGGCTGCAACGACAGCGCCAGGCGCAGCGGGCATCCTTTTGCCTTGGCGGGGTCAAGGAAGCCGAAGCCGCCGATCGGGCGAAGGAGAAACTCTCATGGAGACAGCAAGGCAGTTCAGGAAGGCGCGCCTTCTGGGTGCCGTCCTGACGATGGCGACCGCTCTCACGGTCACCGCGACGGTGGCGGTGTCACCTGCTTCCGCCAAGGTCACCGATCTCAAGCAGGTGGCCGGGATCAGCAGGTGCCTCGGGCTCTGGGCCCAGGACGGCAGGATCAAGCTCCAGCACCAGAGCCGCTGCGGCCCCAACGGCTCGTACCACATCCACGTCTGGAGCCCTGGGCGCGACACCAACAGCGGCACCTACACCTACGCCGGCGTCGCGCTGACGTTCAACAACCCTTGGCCGGTGCCCGCGGGCACCAACATCTGTGCCGAGCTCTGGCACCATGAGCCCGGTGGCGGCTATTCGAGCTGGGGCCTTCCCTGCGACACGATGTAACGCCGACATCTGAACCGCCCTCCGGGACACGATGACCTGGCGCCGGCTCCCGGAGACGGAACCCCCCGAACCCGTAGGTTCGAGGGGTTCCGAGGTCCCGAGACGTCACCCACGGCCTGTTCGCGCGTGGCGTGCCAGGAAGGCTCAGGCTTTCGCGGGACGGATCGCCAGATCATCGATCTGGAACGCGGGTCCGGCGGCGCTCGCGTTCCAGACGAAGGTCCAGTCGACGCGGGTCGCGCCCGTGGGCGCGGTGAACGTGCCGGCCGCTTCGGTCCAGGCGGTCTTGCGGGCCAGGGAGATGGCGTCGGTACGCAGGACCGTGCCGGACTCGTCGCGCCACCGCACGTTCCAGGTGACGGCGGGCATGGTGGCCACGGCCTCCCGGTACCACAGCGACACCTGGTAGCTCGTACCGGCGACCACACCGCTGTACCCCGGGAAGTTGTCGAGCGCCACCGCGCTGCCGGACCCCTGGGTGCTGGTCATCTGCAGCGAGCCTGTGCCGCCGTGCGCGTCGCCGGTCCGGTGCGCCACGGCGGCGCCGTACCACGGGGCGTAGGGCGAGGTCGTCGTACCGGACTCGAAGTCCTGCTCGGCGATCGCCGGCGGGGCGGGCGTGCCCCCGTCGAACGTGCTCCCGGCGTCCTGGCCGTACTGGGGGCCCACCCACAGGCCGGGCACGATGCGCGTGCCCATGTCGGTGACCCTGAACTGCCACGGTCCCGTGTAGGTGTTGTCGTGCCAGGAGTTGTTCGACTCGTGGACGATCGACTGCTGGATCACGGCCCCCTTGTACGGGGACCAGTCCGGGTACGTGCCCCAGTTGGACAGCAGGGCCATGTGCCCGCAGTACTGCGTCGGGCAGCCGCCGTCGACGGCGCTGGGGTCGAAGGCGAACGTGTTGTGGTGGATGTCGAGGTTCTTCGTCCACCAGCGGCAGTCGGTGTAGAGCGGCTCGCCGGCGATGGCGGGAGCCGAGCACCGTGAGGTGTTGGTCGGGCCGACGATCAGCGTGCAGTCGCCGGTCGTCGAGGCCGGGCTGTTGCAGAACCGGTCGGCGTTCGCCCACGCGGTGATCCCGCCCCAGTTGTTCTCGAGCCGGTTGCCGGTGATCTCGATCTTGCTGGTCCGCGCCTTCAGGCGGGGCTCGCCGTCCGCCTCGGACAGGTAGATCGCCGCTTCGGGGAACGGGTCGCCCTTCGCCGCCCGCTCGGCACCGGAGGCCCAGGCGTTGCGGCGGATGGTGTTGTTCCGGATCACGGCGTTGTAGCTGATCTCGTAGAAGATCCCGAGCGAGTCGTTGTCCTCGATGAGGTTGTCCTCGATGAGGAAGTCGTTGTTGTTGGTGTCCGCCCAGACTCCCGGCCCGTGATTGCCGTGGATCCAGTTACCGGTCACGTCGGCACCGTTCACCGCCCAGAACTTCATGCCACCGGTACATCCGCACCCGGGGATCTGGTGCTCCCAGTCCTCGGTGTTGTTGCCGGTGAACTCGTTGTCCGCCACAACGAGGCCGGTGATGGTGTTGCCGGACTTGTACGCGTTCAGGCCGTACTGCCCGTTGTCCTTGAAGCAGTTGCCACGGATCTTGTTCGTGGCCCCGGCCATGAGCCCCGCGCCGGAGTTGTCGCGGATCGTGTTGTGCTCCACGACCCAGCCGTCGCCGGAGTCGTGGTTGACCACGCCTTCATCGTGGGGCGCGACGAACCCGGTGATGGTCAGGTACCGGATCGTGACGCCGGTCGCCTGCTCACTGAACGCGTACCGGTTCAGCCGCTGCCCGTTCAGCACCGCGCCGGGCGCGCCGATGAACGTCGCGCCGTCGCCGGGTCTGATCTGGGCGTACTGGTCGGTGCCCAGCGTGTGCGTGCCGGTCTCGAAGTAGTACGTGGTGTTCGCCTGGTGCAGGTTCACACCGCTGTTGTCGCCCGCGGGGACGACGACCGCGCCGGGGGGCGGCGTGGTGGGACCGTTCAGCGACGAGCTGCCGCAAACCGCTGCCGTCGCCGTCGTCGTCGCCGTGGTCGAAGCGGTTGCCGTCGTCGAAGCGGTTGCCGGAACGGCCGCTTCGCCACTCGCCGGCGTCGCGCCGCCCATGACCACTGTGGCGAGTGCCACCAGCGCCACTGGCCAGGTTCTTCGCATTCCTGTTCTCCTCCAGGTTCTGACCAGCCTTGGCGCACTCGACCGCCGGCCGTCGCCGCTGTAGCCGCAGCTCGCGCCTACCCTCAAGATCAAACGCTGAGAGAGTACTGCAGGGCCGATGCCGGCGTCCTGCTGATCAGGGACAGCGACGGACATCACTGTCCCGACGATTTCCCTCGACTCCCGGACGGCCGCAGCGCTTTGCCCGCCTCCTCGGCAGATGATCTACTTCACCCATGGGGTTACGTCACTCGATTCCGCCATCCGGGACGTTCCGCATGGTGAGCGCCTTGATGGTGCTGGCCTGCGCTCTGGCCGGCTGTGCATCCGGACCTGGCGATGAGGGCATGTCCGGGAGCGGCCAGCTGTGCGTGGACCGGGCGAAGCGCGAGAACGCTCTGTATCTGCAGGCGGTCAGCGCCGTTCTGGCGTCGGACAAGCGGGTGAGCGTCGACGAATGGAACGGATGCGACTCCGCCAACAACGGCGCCGCACTGTCCGTCCTGGTCAGCCCGGAACTCCGACGTGACGCGTTGTGGAAGGCGTTCGTCGAGGCGGGATGGTCTCCTGCCTCGGCGGCATGCGCTCCGGGCTGCACCGATTTCCAGCTCGTCGACCAAGTCGATCAGCGGCTCATCGGGATCGCGATCAAAGAGGCCACTGACACCGCTCCGGAAGGCCGGCACCAAGGCTTGTGGGTCGAGGTGGCCGCGGCCGACTCCTGCTGGGACGACCACGGCTACAGGTGCAGCTAGTCAGTACTCCGGTCGTACCGAGCGGCCCGACGGAAGTCCACGCTGACGAAGTGACCGTCGGTGAAGCCGAGGCGTACGCCATCGCAGTGTGCGAACGGAGGTCCCCACGTCCCTTCCGGATGATGTCCGCCATCTGCCGGTACGGCTCGCTCCAGTCCCACTGCGCATGCCGAGGGATCTCTCCGGACACGTAGCCTGACGGCATCTCCATGGTGTCGTCGACGGCGAACCCCATCGCGACGGCGGTCTCGACCGCCCGTGGGGACGAACTGGTGACGACGCGCTCGTAGGGACCGGCTCCAGAACCGATGGCACGGGCCAGGAGGACGCCGTCAGCCGACAGATGAGATCCCCGGCCGCGCGTCGCGCCCTTCTTGGTCAAGCTGTGTCGGCGCACGTCCAACCAGCGCATGAGACGTCCTCCTTGACATGGCGGAACCACCTGGGGCGGCTCGTTCATGGGTAAGGGGATGCAGCGGCGTCAGGGGTTCGAAGCCGTGCCGGGCCCACAACGCACGGGAGGTCTCCTCCGGGTACGCCGTCACGCGCGGCTCGGCATCGATGACCCAGGTATGCCTGTGCCGCGGCTCGTACGCCGGCCAGCCCGGATCCCCGGTCGCGGCGAAGGCGGTCCACGCCGCGCGGATCCGGGCCGACAGCTCGGCCGCGGCCGGTGGCGGATCCTGTCCGATCAGCAGTCCTGCTGCGCCGGCGGTCAGGTTGCCGAACGTCAGCGGCAGGCCGAGCCCGTGACAGGCGCCGAGGACGCCGCCCATGCCGGGGGCCGGCCAGGTCAGCTCGTACAGGTGAACCCGGCCGCGCCGCCGGTGGGCCTCGGCCAGCCGGAGGGAAGGCATCCGGAACAACCAGTCGGAGTGCACCAGCTCGTACAGCCGCTCCTCGCCGGCCCCCGGATGGGCGGCTCGGTAGGCCTCGGGATCGGGGGCGAGCTCGCGCAGCGCGGTGGCCGCCTGCTCGGCGGTGATCTGGCCGAGGTCACCGCCGACGGCCATGAACAGCCGATACTCGTCGCGGGTGTGCCCCACGACCAGGTCCACGTCGCGCGCGGCCCCGTCCGCCGACGGCTGCAACGGCGCCGCGGGCAGCACCTCGCCGTCCACGACCGGCGCGAACGGCGTCCGGACGTACGCGGCCCCGCCCCACCGCGGGCAGCCGCCCATCCTGTCCGCCACCGCGTCCCCGGCGTCGATCAGCCGCTCGGGCGACACGCGGGCGAGGTCGCCGGCGAGCGGCGGCAGGCCCAGCTCGCCGGCCACGGCGGCGGCGATGTCGGCGGCCAGCTCGGCGGAGAAGAACAGGCCGGGCACGCTCTGCGCGATCGCCCCGCGGAACAGGCCGGCGGCCCCGGGCATCGCCATCAGCGCCGCGACGCTCCCCGCGCCGGCGGACTCCCCGAAGACGGTCACCCGGTCCGGGTCTCCGCCGAAGGCCGCGATGTTGTCAGCCACCCAGCGCAGGGCGGCCACCTGGTCCAGCAACCCGCGGTTGGCCGGTGCCCCCGGGAAGTGCCCGAAGCCCTCGGCGGAGAGCCGGTAGTTGAAGGTGATCACGACGACGCCGTCCCGGGCGAGTACGCGGCCGTCGAAGACCGGGTCGCCGGACCAGCCGTACATGTAGCCTCCGCCGTGGATCCACACCATCACCGGCAGCCGGGCGGCTCCCAGGTCAGGGGACCAGACGTTGAGCGTCAACCAGTCGCCGTCCGCGCCGTCCGCGCTGGAGGGGCGGGACGCGCCCAGCAGCCTGGACTGCGGCGGCGGCGGACCGAACGCGCCGGCCTCGCGCACCCCGTCCCACGGCTCGGCCGGCACCGGCGCGGCCAGCCGCAGGGCGCCGACCGGCGGACGCGCGAACGGCACACCGCGGAAGACGGCCACGCCGTCCTCCGTCCGCCCGCGCAGCCTTCCCGTGCTCACCCGGACCTCCGGGTCGGCGGATCCGATGGCGCTCATGGCACGCTCCTCTTCCGGGGTGCCGGCTCCCACGACCGGGCGCGGCCATCTTCACCCGGACCACGGACTCGGCGCATCTCGATTTCGAGCGGGTCCGGTGAAAGGGGAGACCGTCATGCTTCGGTCGCTCACGATCCGGGCGTCCGGGGGTCGAGGCCCCGTCCGCTCTGCCGCGTCGATCCCTGGTCGCCGCCGCCTGGCATCATGCCTGCATGCTGCAAGTGTGTCCGAACGGTGCCCGTGACCGGAGCGCGTGTCCGAACTTGCCGGTCTCGCCGGCCGAGCTGGCCGCGGCGGTCCGGGAAGCCGTCGCCGCCGGCGCGACAGACGTCCACCTCCACCCGAAAGCCCCCGACGGCACCGACAGCCTGGCCCCGGAGCACGTGGCCGCCGCGGTCACCGCGGTACGCGCGGCCGTCCCCGGCACACCGGTCGGGGTCACCACCGGCGCGTGGGCGGCGCCGGATCCCCGCCGGCGGGTGGAGTTCATCCGTTCCTGGTCCGTCCTGCCCGACCACGCCTCGGTCAACTGGCACGAGGAGGGCGCCGAGGAGGTGGCCGAGGCGTTACTGGAGCGCGGTGTCGGGATCGAGGCCGGCATCTTCTCCGGTACGCCGGCGGCGCGCAGGTTCCTGGCCTCGCCGCTCGCGGGCCGCGTCCTGCGGGTGCTTGCGGAGGTGACCGACACCGATCCGCGCACGGCGCCGGCCGCCGCCCGCACGCTGCTGGGTGAGCTCGGCGACGGGCTGCGGGCGCCGATCCTGCTCCACGCCGAGGACGGGGCGGCGTGGCCGGTGCTCGGCCTGGCGGGCGAGCTCGGACTCGACACGCGCGTCGGCCTGGAGGATGTGCTGGACCTGCCCGACGGGACCCCGGCGGCGACCAACGCCGACCTGGTCCGCGCGGCCCGCGCCCTGCTGAGTGCGCCGCCTCGCTGACCGGTCGTCCACCTGACCGTCGAGCGTGGCGAAGAACTCCGCCGCGGCCGGGTCGGCGGCGTGCGGGCGCGGCCGTGGCGGCGGCGATGGAGGCGGCCCGCCCGACAGGCTGAACCGACGGCCGTTGATCAACTACACTCCCACGCCTGTCCGCCGCCGCTCTCCGACGACACCACCGGAGTCCCCCATCAGCAGCTCGCACCTGTTACAAGTCTCCGAACTGGACGATTGGCGCCACCCTCTCGCCTCGGCCTCGGACGTCCTCGCCCCCGCCCTCGGCGAAGGCCTGTTACCGGACGCGCTCATCGAGGCCGTGTTCGCCGAGGACGACCCCGTGCTGCTCGGCCGGCTGGCCGGCAACAAATCGCTCATCGCCGCCAAGCCGTCGCTGGTCGACCGGCTCGCCGCCACCGGCCACGCCGAAGTGGCGAAGGCGGCCATGTACGTGACCAACCACTGGTCGAACAGGCCGTCGTTCTGGTCGCGCGAATGGCCGCTGCGCGCCCGGCGGACCATCCTGGCGGCCCCCCGTGGCGCCGGCTGGACCGGCCCGGAAGGGGTGCTCGCCGACCTGTTGCAGCTCGATCCCCTCGCGCTGCCGGCGGCTGTGGTCTGCCCCCTGCCGGACGCAGCGCGTACCTGCCTGGAAAGGGCGGGCGACACGCTCAGCCGCGCCGAGCAGCTGCGCGCCCTGCTCACCCTCCACGACCACGACGGCGGGCGCGCGGCCCTGGAGCTGGTCGCCGACGCCGGCGGCCTGCGCCCCGAGGTCGAAGAGGTCGTACGGGAGGCGCTGGCCGACGTGGGCGCCCTGCGCGAGGCGGTCGAGCGCGCCGAGGGCACCGGCGGACTGATCGAGGAGCTCTACGACGACCGTCAGGAGCAGCGTCGTGAGGAGCACCTGGCGCTGCGCGACCGGGTCGACTGGACCGCCGTGGCCGCCGCCGCCGCGAACCGGCCCTTCGACGAGAAGGCCACCGCACTGCTGATCGCCCGTCCCGACTTTCCCGACGAGCTCCGTACGGCCTGGTACCAGGAGCGGAGCGTGCTGGTCGCGACCCATGCGGCACGCGTGGACCCGAAGCTGTTCCTCCTGTCCCCGGGCGGACCGCGCGCCGCCAAGGCGACGGCCGTGCTGGTACGCCGCGGGCTCGACGAGGGCCTCACCGCCGCGCGGACGCTGGAGTCGGCGCGGCCCGCCGCCGCGGTGCTGGAGGCCGTCCGGCAGCCGCCCGAGGGGGCGGCGCCCGCGTGGAAGGACCTCGCGGCCCTGCTCGCCGTCCTGGTTCGCGAGCGCCTGGGAGAGGACGTCGAGGCGTGGCGGTCGGCGCGGGCGCTGCTGTCCCGGTTCGGCGGGACGGTTCCCGAGCTCCTCGACAGGGCCGCCACCACGGCGACGAAGGCCACGGGCGGCTGGCCCGGCGGGGCCGGCATGCCCGCCTCGGAGCGTTCCTCCGCGGTCACCGGCGCGCGGGCGGCCTTCCTCACGCTGCTGGACGCCGCGCCCACCGCCACGCACGCCGCCCTGCTGCCCCATCTGGACGACCGCACCGTCTGCGACCTGTTCGGTCACGGGCGATGGCGAACGGAGTGGATCGACCTCGCGCTGACCGCGCGGCAGCCCCGGTACGTACAGGTGCTGGCCAACCGCGCCTCGTTCACCGCCGACGCCGTCGAGATGCTGATGCGGCTGGACGACCCCGCCGTCAACGCCCGGCTGTTCCGGCGGACCGGCGTCACGGCCCCGCAACGCGAGCGGCTGCTGTCCGGGCGTCCCCTGCGGGAAGGCGCCACAGAACCGCTCCCGCTCGACCCCGCCCTGATCCGGGAGCTCATGGGACGCACCTCCGGATGGCGTGGACGCGACCCGGTGGACTGCGCCGACGTCGAGCTGCAACGGCACATCCTGCGGCACGTCCGGGTCCGTGGGATCGTCCCGCAACTGCGCATGATGCTGAACCTGTGGGAGCGGCACGGCGCGGACGCGGTGGCCGCGCTCCTGAAGAACGAGCCGGTGGCGGTGGCCCACACCCGCAAGGTCATCCGCAGGGAGGTACGCAAGACCGTCACGACGTTGCTGGCCGGCAAGGACCGGGACGCCGCCCTCGCCGAGCTCCGGGCACAGGTGGCCGAGGGCGAGACGGCCGCATGGCAGATCGCGGCGCTGCGCGAGCAGTACTTCTCCGGGGCCGAGCTGTTCCGCGAGGCCCACCACTGGCACTGGGCGGAGCTGCTGGCCGAGCACGCCCGTCACCCGCTGGCCCCGGTGGCGTTGGCCGGGCTGAGCAACATCCCCGAGTGTCCCCCCGAGATCCGCGACGAGTCCGAGGCGATCGGCGACTGGAGCACGCCGGAGAAGGTCCTGCTCCTGCAGGCTGAGGGGCGAACACCACGGGAGATCGTGAGCATGGTGGACCTCACCGGCGACCGTGGGAGCTGGCTGCTCCAGGCGGTCAGGCGGGAGGAGCTGACCTGGGAGGACGTCCTGGAGCACGCACGTCCGGCCCCCCGGGTCCTGGCCGCGTGGGGCGACCGCATGCGGACGCCGCTGGCCCCGCTGGTACGCGCCCACCTCGACCGCGGCCCGCAGGCCTGGGTGCTGGCCCTGCGCATGTTGCCCGAGTTCACCGGATCGGTGGCGGAGCTGGTACGCACCGCGGCCGCCGCCACCGGCGTCGAGACAACGGAGTGAGGATGTCTGGTTACCCGTGGGACAAAGTACCGGCGCTGGTCGAGGCCGCCACGGTCGAGGACTGGACCCGGCCGCTGGCCGGGGCCGCCGACGTCATCGAGAAGGTGCTCCGGGTCGGCCGGCGGATCCCCGACAGCCTGGTGCGGGACGCGCTGTCCCTGCGCGACCCCCGGTTCCTGGCCGCCGTGCTGGACAACGCGCGGCTGCTCTCCGACCCCGCCACGCGGGACCGGATCGAGCAGGTGCTGGCCGGCGACATCGCGCCGTTCGTCGAGACGCTGATGTCGGCCGGGGCCACCGGAGACCGCGCCGACGTGCGGGAGCGGCTGGCCGCGACCGGGCATCCCGAGGTCGTCAGGCGCGCCCACACGTGGGGGGCGGCATGGTCGTGGCGCCTGCGCCGCAAGGTCGTCGCCGCCGCCGGGAACGGGGATCTGTCACCGGTGTTCGACTACGCGCGGCGCGTCCTCGAGACCAGCGAGCCGGAGGTGACGCTGGTCGCCGAACAGCTCAACGCGCTGCTCACCCTGCACGACCACGCCGAGGATGGCCTGGAGCGGCTCGCCCGCGTCGACGCCGGGCCGCTGCGGCCGGAGGTCGCCGGCGTGCTCCGGACCGTCCTCGACACGGCGGACGCCGGCGTCCTGCGCGCGGCGGCCGAACGGGCCGAGGGCATCGAGGGTCTCATCGCCGAGCTGTACGACCGGGAGACGCCCGAGGACCACCACCGAGCCCTGGAGTGGCGGGAGCCGCTGGACTGGGCGGCCCTCACCGCCGCCGCGCGCAGGAAGCCGTTCGTCAAGGGAGCCGCCGAAGCCCTGACCGCCCATCCCGGATGCCCGGGCGAGCTGCGCGTCCTGCTCTACGCCCGGCATCCCGTGGCGGTCGCCGAGAACGCCGCGCACCTGGACGTGGCGCTGGTGCGGGCCGACTGCAACAAGCGCGGCCGGGCCAAGGCGACGCGGATCCTGATCGAGCGCGGGCTGGGCCGGGGGATCGGCGGAGCCGAGCTGGTCACCGGCGGCGCCCCTGCCGTCGCGGTCCTCCAGGCCGTGCGCGAGGTCCGGGAGGGCCCGGCGGTCGAGGAGTTCACCGAGCGGCTGGCGGAGCTGGTCGAGCAGCACCTGGGGGACGACGTCGGCGCCTGGCGGTCGGCCCGCGCCCTGCTGAAGGACTTCCCCGGCACCGTTCCGGAACTGCTCGCCGAGGCCGCGGCGAACCCCGTCGACGGGGAATGGCCGGAGGCCGCCGCCTGCCCCTACTCCTCGGCCCCTTCGTACTACACGCCGGTGCGGATCGCTTACGCGACGCTGCTGGACGCGGCCTCCGACGCCGCGCACGCGGCCCTGGCGCCCCATCTCGACGGGCAGACCCTGCACGATCTCTACCGTCTGGGCGGCTGGCGTCCGGCCTGGCCCGGCCAGGCGCTGGCGACCGCCCCCAAGGGCTGGGCGTCCCCCGCGTGGATCCTGGCCGGCCGGCCCGGCCTGGAGACGGAGACGATCGAACAGCTGATGAGCACCGCGGACCCCAAGGTGCTCCTCCAGCTGTTCTGGCACGCCGCCTGCACCGACGACCAGCGCGCCAGGATCCTCGCCGTCGCGGCGGAGCAGCCGTCCCCGCCGGACGCCTTCCCCTCCCGGCCCGAGCACGCCGAGAACTGGCGTGTCGCCGACCTCCACGCCTGCTCCCATCGCGGGCTCTTCGACCGGATGCTCGGCACCGTGTACGTCCTCGGCCCCGTCCCGCAGTTGCGGTTGTTCCTGCACGTCTGGCGGACATGGGGGGCCGAGGCGGTCGCCGAGATGCTGTCCCAGCCGCCCGTCACGTTCTCCACGTACGACAGGTCCCGCGAGGTGATCGAGGACCTGCTGAAGCGGCCGGACCCCCGGTCGGCGCTGGCGGAACTGGAGGCGCGGGTCGCGGAGGGCACCTCCGCCCAGGCGCAGATCGCGATGTGGCGCACCCGCAGGGACCGGGCCGCGATGCTCAAGGAGACCCACCAGTGGCACTGGGCGGAACTGCTGGCCGAGCACCGCCGCGAGCCCTTCCACAGCGACATCGTCGGCCTGCTGCCCCGCGTGCCCGGCTGCCCGGAGGAGTTCCTCAAGGAGGCCGAGACCGTGCTGCTGACCTTCGAGGGGAAGATGTACGGCCGGCTGATGTCGGGCATGGCCCCCGAGAAGGTCCTCAGGACGTTCGAAGTCGGCCACCCCGACGGCTGGCTGATCCCTGCCGTCGAGGCCGGGCGCGTCACCTGGGCCCAGGCCGTGGAGCACGGCTTCCCCGCCGAGAACGTGCTCCGGCAGTTCAACCGGCACGGCGGGGACGACGGCGGGTACGAAGCCCTGTCGGCCCTCATGCGCGACACCCTCAAGGACAGTCCGGAAGCCTGGCTGCTGGCCGTGAGCATGCTGCCGGGATGGACCGGATCGCTCACCGAGCTGCTGCGCACCGCCGCGGCCGCGGCGGGCTGAGCGCACCCGCCGGATTGTCGGTGGCGATCAGTAGGGTGCGGGTGCCGACGACACGCAGAAGGGGGAAGGGTGAGCACTGCGCCCGGACAACGCCACGCCGGCCACAGGGGCGTCATCGACCTCACCGACCGGCGCGCCCTGGCCGAGCACGAGCCCGCCGACCCCGCCGTCGTCGAGCAGGCCCACCAGCTCAAGGAGGCCGCGCTGCTCGACTTCGGCATCAGGGACAGCGCCGTGGCGTCGTGGCTCTACGCCAAGTGCCACCACCAGATCCCGACGACCGCCGTCCCCACGGCGGCGGTCGTCGCCTCGGGCGACGGCAGCTGCCTGCTGCTGTACAACCCCGGCTTCTTCGTCGCCCTGGGCATCCACGGCGTCAAGTTCGTGCTCTACCACGAGGCCCGTCACCTCATCCAGCGCCACCTCTACGTCGAGGAGGAGCTGCGCGCCGACCCGGTGTTCACCGTGGCCACCGAGGTGACCATCAACCACGTCGTGCTCACCCGGCTGGGCAGGCGCGAACTGCCCGGCACGGAGGAGCACGAGAAGGTCGGCATCGACCCGCGGGCCGTCCACCGGCACTACGCCGAGGATCTGCGCGCCCAGGGCTTGAGCCCGCTGTCCTACGACGAGTTCGTCGTCACCGACCTGTCGGTCTACGGCGAGCTCAAGCGGATGACGAACCCGCCGGTGCCGCTGCCGCTCTGCGTCCACATGGACGGCGACGGCGTGCCGTTGGATCCGGAGACCGTGGAGCGGGTCGCCCAGGAGGTGCTGGGCGAGGTCATGCGCCAGGCCCTGGGAGGCAACGAGCAGGCCCGCTCCGAGCTGCTCGACCTGGCCGGGCGCACCGAGGGCGGGGGCGACCGGCTCACCCGCATGTGGGGCTCCCTGGGTCTGGCGGCGCTGCGCGGCGAGACCCCGCGCACCCGCAGGGTCGAGTGGTGGAAGCGCTGGCTCGTCGACACGCTGGCCTCCAAGCTGCGCGAGGGCGAGCGCCTGGTCTACCCCAAGAAGCTGGGCGCCGTGCTGCTGGCGCTGGGGCACGACCCGATGCTGTCGCGGCGCGGCCCCGAGCGCACCAAGGTGGTGCTGGTGGCCATCGACACCTCGGGATCCATGTCCGACGAGGTGGTGGAGTGGCTGACCACGCTCGTCGGCCAGAGCGAGGGCGTGGAGACGCACTGGCTGAGCTTCGACGGCCGGGTCATGCCGTTCGTCGCGGGCGAGCGGGTGCTGGGCGGCGGCGGCACGAACTTCCAGAACGTCGTCGACTACGCCGAGGGCCGCCTGGAGGTCGACGGCCGCGCGTTCGACGTCACCCCCGACGCCGTGATCATGGTGACGGACGGCTACGCCGACCCCGTCACCCCGGCCGATCCCGACCGGTGGATCTGGCTGATCACCGATGGCGGCGACACCTGGCCCGAGAACCACCGGCCGCCGATGGCCTGCCACCGAGTCACCACCGGCGACCGCTGATCCGCCGGCCGCACGAGACGGAGAGAACCCCCACGTGACCATCACCGAGCCCGCTCTCACGGTCGCCGCCGGCTGGAAGCCCAACGCCACCTACCCCGAGCCGCCGCGGAAGACCGCCCGGCCGAGGCTGGAGCGCTTCATCGACGCCATGCTGTCCATGGGGCAGACCGGGCAGGTCTTCGGCGAGCACGGCATCGGCAAGACCTCGACCTTCATGTCCTACATCCCCGAGGCGTACCCGGGCACCGAGGTCGTGCTGATCCCCGCGGCCAACCTGACCCCCGACGACCTGCTGGTCAACGCGCCCGTGCGCGACGACCGCAGCGGCGAGCTCGCCCTGCGTCAGCTGCTGATGCGCCAGCTCCGCCCGGGGCGGCCCTTCGTGCTGCTGATCGACGACTCGCTGCAGGCCGGCGACACGATCCAGGCGCAGCTCATGCAGGTCGCCTGCAACTGGACGCTCGGCGAGCACGACCTGCGCGCCCTGGGATGCGTGGGGGTGTTCCTCACCGACAACGAGTCGGCGGCCGAGACGAGCGCGCGCCGCAGCGACCTGGCCGTCCTCGACCGCATGGTGACCCTCCGCATCACCGCCAACGACACCGGCTGGCGCCACCACCTGGCGGCCCGGCACTCCGGCTGGGATCTCACCGAGGTGTTCCGGCTCTGGGCCGGGCTGAGCCCGTACCTGCGCCACCTGCTCTCTCCGCGCACGCTCGAGCACGTCCTCGACTGCGCCCGCGATGGGTTCCCGCTGCGGTGGGGGCTGCCGCTGCTGAACGGCGCCCGCGTCGAGCTGTCCGAACCCGGGCAGGACGGGTCGCCGGGCAAGGACCGCACCGGCGAGATCCTCGACCGCATCGCGGCGGCGGTGGGCGCGGCCAACCCCCGGAGCGTCCCCGACCCGGTGCGGCGCATCCTGCGCGCGGCCGTGCGCAACCGGTGGGCGGTGCTGCTGCAGGGGCCGCCCGGCTGCGGCAAGACCGAGGTCACCAAGCAGGTCGTCGCCGAGGAGATCGGGCGGCCTCCGGTCTACTTCTCGCTGCCGGTCACCAACGTCGAGGACCTGTGCGTGCCGATCCCGACCCCTGACGGCACGCTCGACGTGCTGCTGACCCGGTCGCTGCTGGGGCCCGACCCCAAGGTGCTCGTCTGGGACGAGTACAACCGTCCCAAGGACAAGTCGACCTTCGCCAAGCTGATGGAGGTCACCCAGGAGTGGTCGCTCGCCGGGCGCCCGATCAGCCACCTGCGCGCCCAGGTCGCGTTGCAGAACCCGCCCTACCACCTGGGCCGCAAGCTGCTGGTCAGCTCCAACAACGTGGCCCAGGCGAGCCGGTTCACGGTCAGCTACGAGGTGCGTCCCGAGGACATCCCGGCCAACCAGTGGCTGATCGACACCTACGGCGAGGTCGCCGAGGTGGTGCTCGACTGGTGGAAGAACGACATCGACGACGAGGGCCGCGAGTGGGTGACCAAGCGCACCCTGGAGCGGCTGATCAAGCTGCACCAGGTCGGCGAGCCGCTGGAGACCGGCCTGATCTACCTGGGCGAGGGCGAGTACGCCCCGATCCCGCTCGCCGGGCTGCGGGAGCGGCTGTCGGGCCGGAGGACGATCGGCATCCGGGAGCTCGCCGCGGAGGCCGACGCGTGGGAGGCGCGGCTCGCGGCGGCGGCCGCGGCCTCCAGCGAGGGCACCGCCGACTCCGACACCGTCCACCAGATCTTCGCCAACGCGGAGGTGTCGCAGTTGCGCGAGCACATCGAGGTCGTGGCCCGGCTGCTGCGCCACCTGCCTCCGAAGCTGCGCGCCACCTACCTGGTGGGCCAGGCCGAGGCCAAGCAGCGGTTCTGGGTGGACGCCTTCGCCAGGATGCCGAAGGGCTGATCCACGGGAGCTGCTCGCCGCGATGTCCGGACATTGATCGACATATGATTTTTGCTTGATGCTCGCCAGATCTGCTGGAAAGGCCGCCATGCCCCACCCCCTCAGCCGGCGGTCCGCCTTGCTGGGCGCCGCCGCCCTGGCCGGCCTCGCCCTGTGGCAGAGACCGGCCGCGGCCTCGAACGCGGCGACCGGCGCCGCCGCCTTCGACGCCGCGCGGGAACGGTGGGTCGGCCTGCTGGCCGGCGGGTCGTACGACCCCGCCTACACCGAACGGACGCAGGCGGTCGAGGGCTCGGCCAACGCGGTGCTGCGCAAGCTCGCGCCCGACCCCGGCCGCCCGAGCCTGTGGCCCGACCTGCCGCTCGACGACCCCGGGACCGGCAACTTCAACCGCTCCTACAACCGCATGCGGGCGCTGGCGCTGGGCTGGGCCACGCCGGGCACGGCCATGCACGGCGACCGGCGGGTCGCCGAGACCGCGGCCGGCGCCCTGGACTTCCTGTACGAGCACGCCTACAACGAGGGCCTCGACCGGCGGGGCAGCAACTGGTACTGGTGGGAGATCGGCGTCCCCCGCTCGCTGACCGACACCTGCGCCCTGATGTACGACGGCCTGCCCCGGGACCGCGTCGAGCGCTGGCTGCGGCCGTTGCGCCGCTGGTGCCCCGACCCGGAGCGGCGCGTCAGCCACCCCGGCGTCGTCGAGACCGGCGCCAACCGGGCGGGCAAGGCCATGGCGGTGGCGATGCGCGGGCTGCTCACCCACGACGCGGGCCTCATCGAACGGGCCAGGAACGCGGTGTCCGACCTGCTGCGGACGACCTCCGGCCCGGGCGACGGCTTCTACCGTGACGGGTCGTTCATCCAGCACGGCGTGTACCCCTACAACGGCAGCTACGGCGTCGACTACCTGGACAGCGTGGCCAAGCTCATCGCCATGCTGGCGCGCTCGCCGTGGCGGATCACCGGGATCGGCGACGTCTACGACCTTGTCGACCGCTCGTTCGTCCCGTTCGTCTTCGACGGGCTGATGATGGACTGCGTGCGCGGCCGGCAGATCTCGGTGCAGGGCCACCGCGACTACCACTCGGGGGCGAAGGCGGTCGAGGCCATCCTCACCCTGCTGGAGGCGGCGCCCGAGCGCCATGCCCGGCGCTGGCGGCCGATGGTGAAGGGCTGGCTCACCCGCAACCAGGCCGTCCCGTACGACACGCTCGCGCCGCTGCCGAGCATCGCGCAGGCCCGGGCCCTGCTGGAGGACGCGTCGGTGCCGGTCGGCCCGCGCATGACGGGCACGTACGTCTTCGCCGACATGGACCGGGTCGTGCACCGCCGTCCCACCTGGGCGTACGCGATCGCGATGAGCTCGGAGCGGGTCGGCGCGGCCGAGGCCATGAACCGGGAGAACCTGCACGGTTGGTACACCGGCGACGGCATGACCTACCTCTACACCGATGACCTCACCCACTGGAACGACGACCTGTGGCCCACGATCGACCCGTACCGGCTGCCGGGCACCACGGTCGACCGCCGCAGGCGCGCCGACCTGCCGCACGGCGGCCGCGCCCTGCCGCCCACCCCGTGGGCGGGCGGCGTGGCGCTCGACGGCGAGTACGGCGTGGCGGCCATGAAGCTGGTCGCCGACGGCTCCTCGCTGCGGGCCAGGAAGGCGTGGTTCCTGCTCGACGACGCGGTGATCGCCCTCGGCGCCGGGATCACCGCCTCCGACGGCCGCCGCGCCGAGACGATCGTGGAGAATCGCAACACCCACGACACGCACCCGCCGCTGGCCCGGGGCGACGGCTGGGTCCACCTGTCGGGCGTGGCGGGCTACGCGCTGCTCGACGGCGCCGAGCCGAAGGTGATCCGCGAGAAGCGCACCGGCCGCTGGCGCGACATCGACCAGGGCGCCACCACCGGAGGCGACACCACGCCCGTCACCCGGCACTACACGACGATCGTGGTGGACCACGGCGTGGACCCGCACCGGGCCCGCTACGCCTACGCCGTGCTGCCCGGCGCCTCCGTCGCGCAGACCGCGGCCTACGCCCGGCGGGTCGAGATCCTCGCCAACTCGGGGACGGCGCAGGCCATCTCCCGCGGCGACCTGCTCGCCGCCGTCTTCTGGCGCGCCGGGACCGTCGAGACCACGCACGGGCCGCTCACCGCCGACGGCCCGTGCGCGCTGCTGATCCGCCGCGACCACAGGCGGGTGCGGCTGGCGGTCTCCGACCCCTCCAGGACCGCCGACGAGGTGCGGATCACGCTGCCCTGGCCGGTCAGATCGGTCAAGGAGGGCGACCACGGGGTGCGCAGGTCCAGGAGAGGGGTCAAGGTGATGGTCGGCGGCAGCCGCGGGCACGCCCGCACCGCCGTGGTGCGCGTCTGAGAGCCCCGCCGGGCCGCGCGCCGGCAGCCGGCTCAGTCGCGCGACTGGGCCGGGGCCAGGGAGAGGTCCCAGAACGCGGCGTAGCGGCCGCCGCGGCGCAGCAGCTCGTCGTGGCCGCCTTGCTCCACGATCCGGCCGCCGTCCAGGAAGACGATGCGGTCGGCGCGGCGGACGGTCCGCAGCCGGTGCGCGACCATCACCACCGTCCGCCCCGCCATCAGCCGCTCGATGCCCTCGTGGACGGCCGCCTCGTTCACCGGGTCCAGTGCGGAGGTCACCTCGTCCAGCAGCACGACGGGCGCGTCCTTCAGCAGCGCCCGCGCGATCGAGACGCGCTGGCGTTCGCCGCCCGACAGCAGCGCGCCGCCCTCGCCGACGTTCGTCGCCCATCCGCCGGGCAGCCGCTCGACCACCTCGTCCAGGCGCGCCGCGGCCGCCGCCGCCCGCACCTCGGCCTCGGTGGCGCCGGGACGGCCGAGCCGCACGTTGTCCTCGATGGTGCCGTCGAACAGGTAGACGTCCTGGAGCACCATCGCGATCCGCGCCATCAGCTCCTCCGTGCCGATCGCGCGCACGTCCACGCCGCCCAGCCGCACCGCTCCCCCGTCCACGTCGTGGAAGCGCGCGATCAACTGCAGCAGCGTGCTCTTGCCGGCCCCCGACGGCCCGACGACGGCCAGCCGCTGCCCCTGTGGCACCGTCAACGACACGCCGTCGATCACCGTGCGCTCGCCGTGCCGGAAGACGGCGGAGGCGAACTCCAGGTCATGGCGTACGGGCTGGACCGGTTCGGGCGCCTCGGGCAGCGGCTCGGTGCGCAGCACCGCGTCCAGCCTGGCCAGGACGGAGCGCGCGCCGCGGAGCTTGCCGCCGATGCCCGACAGCGAGAGCAGCGGATCCGCGCAGCGGGCGGCCAGCACCAGGATCGTCAGCACCTCCGCCACGCCGACGGTCCCGCCGAGCGCGAGGGAGAAACCCAGGACCAGCAGCGCGGTGAACACCGCCTGCACCGCGAGCGTCAGGCCCAGGGTGCCGGGCAGCGACGACAGCACGGAACGGCGGGAGGCGCGCCGGACCTCGCGCAGCGCGTCGTCGAGCAGCCGGAAGCGTTCGCCGGTCCGGCCGCCGGCCCGCAGCACCGGCTGGGCCTGGAGGTACTCGATGACCCGCCCGGCGGCCTCGTGGTCGCGTTCGTGGCGTTCCTCGTCGTCGGCGGCCGTCGCGCGTCCCGTCCAGATCTGGACGGCCGCCACGACCGGCGCGGCGGCCAGCGCCGCGAGCCCGAGCCGCCAGTTGTAGGCGAGCATCACGGCCACGATCGTCAGCGGGGTCAGGCAGGCCGACAGGAACGGCGCCAGCAGGTGCACGATCACGCTCATGGCCTGCAGGACGCCGCGGCCGGCCAGGACGGAGACCTCCCCGACGCGGTCGGGGCCGTACCAGCCGAGGGGCAGCCGGGCCAGGTGGTCGCCGAGCCGGTGGAACATGCCGCGCAGCAGCGCGGTCGCGACGCGGAAGCCGGACAGGTCGCTGCGGTAGCGCAGCGCCGCGTAGGCGGCGACCGCGGCCCCGAACGCGACGAGCCAGGGCAGGGCGTCCGCGGGCGTGCTCCCGAACAGCGCCCGCAGCACCGGCACCAGCAGCGCGTACGACAGCCCCTCGGCCACCGCGGTCGTCGTCATCAGGGCCAGGGTGCGACGTACCGGCCGGGCGTACTCGGGTCCCAGCACGCGCAGCAACATGCGGATCATCGGGGCTCGTCTCCTCGGGGCGCGCCGCTCTCGCCGGCGACGGCCGATCGGTGGGACTTCCAGAACGCGGCGAACCTGCCGTCGCGCGCCAGCAGCTCGGCCGGCGCGCCGCGCTCGACGACCGCCCCGTTCTCCAGCAGCACGACGGTGTCGGCGTCGGCGATCGTCTCCAGGCGATGGGCGATGACGAGAACGGTCCGGTCGCCTCCCAGGGCGGCCAGGGCCCGGCGCACCGCCTGTTCGGTCTGCGGGTCGGCGAAGGCGGTCGCCTCGTCGAGCACCAGGACGGGCGCGTCGGCGAGCAGGGCCCGCGCGATCGCGACGCGCTGCGCCTCGCCGCCCGACAGTCCGGCGTCCTCGCCGATCACCGACGCGTACCCGCGGGGCAGCTGGAGGATCCGGTCGTGGATGTTCGCCAGGCGGGCGGCGCGGACCACGTCGTCGGGGCCGGCGTGCGGCACGGCCAGCGCGATGTTGTCCGCGACGGACGCGCGCAGCAGGCGGACGTCCTGGAAGACGAAGGACACCGTCCGGTACAGCTCGCGGCTGCCGATCTCGCGCAGGTCGGCGCCGCCCAGCACGACCGAGCCATGGGTCGGGTCGAAGAACCGCGGCAGCAACTGGACCAGCGTGGACTTCCCGCTCCCCGACGGCCCGACGACCGCGGTGACCGTGCCCGGCTCCAGCACCAGGTCGATCCCGCGCAGCACCTCGTGCCCGCTCTCGTAGCCGAACCGCACGCCGCGCAGTTCCACCCGGTGTCCGCGCGGCTCGACCGGGTGCGCGGGCTCCGGCAGCGGCGGCGTCGCGAGCACGTCGCCGATCCGGCCGAGCGCGCGCCGGGCGGCCTGCAGGTCGTCGAAGCCGTGGCCGAGGGCCGCCACGGGAGCGGTCAGGCCGAGCCCCAGCAGCAGGAAGGGCAGCAGCCCGGCCGGCTCCATGGCGCCGTTCGTGATCAGCGCCGCGCCGCCGCCGAGCACGACGAGCAGCACGAACGGCGGCGACAGCGCAAGCTGCATCCCCGCGGCGACCGGCGCCATGCCGCGCACCCAGCGGAGGAAGGCGTCGGTGAACTCGTCCGCGGCCGTACGGAACCTGCGGTGGGCGCGACCGGCCCCGCCGAACGCCTTGACCACCGCGATGCCCTGCGCGAACTCGACGGCGGCGTTGGAGATCCGGCCCATGCCCGCGTCGAACTCCTTCTGCTCGCGCAGCCGGGCCGGGGTCATCATGAGGGGGACCAGCGCCACCGCCAGCAGCACGGGCGCCAGCGTGATCAGCGTCAGCCGCCAGTCGACGGTGAACAGGTAGACCAGCGACACCAGCGGCACCACGAAGGCGGCGACGAGCTCGCCGGGAGCGTGGGCGATGAACGGGTGCACGGCGCTCACGTCGTCGCCCACCACCTTGGCCAGCTCGCCGGTCCGGCGCCGGGAGAGCCAGCCGATCGGCACGCGGCCCAGCCGCGCGGCGAGCCGCCGGCGCAACGCCAGTTGCACCTGGCCGTCGACGACGTGCCCGATCCCGGACGACGCGGCCGTGAACAGCAGCCGGACGAGCAGACCGGCCGCGCCCACGACGACGACGGTCCAGACGCGACCGTGATCGACCGGGCCGGTGGACAGCAGGGTACGGCCGAGTTCGACGACCGCCAGCAGCGGCGCCAGCCCCGCGACGGCGCCGATCACCTGCAGCAGGACGACGGCGCCGAAACTCCACGCGTACGGGCGCAGCAGCCGCGCCATGCTCTGTTCCGTATGGTCCACCGCCGGGCCCGGGGGCGGCGCGGACTGTTCCCTCGCCGGGTCGGGGGGCGGCGCGGACTGTTCTCTCGCCGGGCCCGAGGGCGGCGCGGACTGTTGCCTCGCCTGGTGCGTCATCACGGCGCAATCGTCGTGCGGCCCGCCCTTCAGGGGCGTCCTGCGGGCGGAGTCATCTGCCGCTACCGCACCGGGATCAACGACCGGCCGGGCTACTACGCCGGGAGTAGTGCCGTGCCACGGCGGCTCGCTCACGCACGAGAAGTCCGCCGAGGGCGGCGGCGACGACGGGCAGCCCGGCGGCCACGGCGGCGACAGCGGTCCGCGGAGTCTCGAAGGGCAGCACCCGTGGCGGGTCCTCCCAGGTGGTCGACATCGTCAGGGGCCAGATCAGCAGCATCCCGATGGCACATCCGGCGAGCGCGCCGGGCACCGCACCGCACAGCGCGCTCAGCCCCGCCCGGGAGGCGCCGAACCCTCGCGAAGCCACCGATCCGGCACCGGCCCGCCGCAGCACCTGCCCCGGACGCGCACGCCTGGCCGCGCCGATCCCGGTCGCCAAGGCGCCGCCGAGGGCGAGGAGGAGCAGCGCGGCGGCGAGGACCCGCCAGCCGACCAAGGGCTGGTACCCCCGCTCGACGTAGGTGTCCGCGAGGTCGCCCAGCCGGCTGTCGAGCCGCGCCCGCTCGTCCTCCGAGGTTCTCGTGACCACCACGGCCGTGTCGTCGTCGTACGGCGTCGCCTGATCACCCGTGAGATACCTCAGCAGCGTCTCATCACCGATGACCTGGGGCCGATGGACACCTTCGTCCGACAGGTCGACGTTGTCGGCACGCGCGGTGAAGTTCTGGTCTCCGAACAGAGAGCCGCTCAGGGTCTCGGTCTGCGTGACGGGCACGCCAGGCAACTCCCGCTGGACCGCCGCACGTACGGCGCCGAGGCGCTCCGCCGGGAAATACCCCACCAGGAGGGCGCCGGGCCGGGCCCTGGGGACGTACTGGGCGCTGCCCTGCCCCGTCATGCCGACCGCGACGACCGTCACCGCGATGGCGAGAGCCGTCGCCGTCGCGGTGACCGTGACGGCGACAGCCGTGGTCTCACGGCGATCGGCCAGGTCGCGGGCGGCCAGGCGGACCGGCAGCGGCAGCCGTTCCGCGGGCCGGGCGAGGACCTCCAGCAGCCACGAGGCGAGCGCCCCCAGACCGAGGAGGAGCAGACCCGCGCCGACGAGGGCCATCAGGACGGTCACGAGGGCTTCGAAGGCGCCGTAGCGTCCCCCTTCACGCGCCGCCCACGCGCCGAGCACCATCATGCAGACGCCGACGAGCGCCAGGCTCCACCCCCAGACCACATATCCCCGCCTGACGCGCACGTGGCGGTCAGGCGGGGCGGACGAGGTCGCGAGCGTCATGGCCGCGGCCGCGAACGCCACAGGAACGACCATGCCCAGGGCGATCCTGAAGAGGGTCTCGAGCTCGTCGATCATGGCCGGATCGTAGCCGCCGGCGGGCCGCCGCCACGGGGCCCCCGGACGAACGATGCTTGATCGACGCGTACCGTTCCTTATGCCCCATGGACACCATGAAGCGCGAAAGGCCGGTCTCGTCACGTGCCCCTGATCTCCGTCATCACCCCGAGCTACCGGCCGGTGCCCGAACAGCTCCTGGAGGCCTACGAGTCCGTCCGAGCGCAGGAGTTACCCCGGGGCTGGGAGGTCGAGTGGGTCATCCAGGAGGACGGCGACACCGGCGCCGCCCTGGACATCCTCCCGGCCGATCCCGTCGTGAGGTTCGCCACGGGCCGCCGGGGCGGCGTCGCCCTGACGCGGAACATGGCGCTCGCGCGGGCCCGGGGCGACCTGGTGAAGAACCTCGACCACGACGACGTCCTCACCCCCGGCGTGCTCGCCCGGGACATCGAGGTCCTGGCGTCGGACCCGCTGGTGCAGTGGACGACCTCCCCCGTCCTGGACCTGCTGCCCGACGGCTCGACGGTCGCGTTCGACAGCGACCCGGCGCCGGGCCGGATCGAGCCGGGGCACGTGTTCGAGCACTGGCGCACCCACGGCTACCGGCTCCCGGTCCACCCCACGAGCATCTGCATCCGCCGGCCGCTGGCCGTCGCGCTCGGCGGCTGGATGGGCGTCCCCGGCTCGGACGACACGGGGCTGCTGGTCCCGGCCAGCGTCGTGAGCTACGGGTACTTCCACGCCGAGGCGGGCCTGCTGTACCGCAAGTGGCCGGGGCAGGAGACGGCCGCCTCCGGCCACTACGCGCCCATGGAGTGGAGCCTGCGCATGCGGCTGATCGAGGAGCGGGCGGAGACGGTCAGGAAGCTCTGGCCGGACGTCGTGGGGGTCACTTGGGGTGGTCGAGGAGGAGGGGTTTGAGCTGACGGAAGAATTCGGTGGCGTCGGCGAGGGAGTCGCGGCCGGGGGCGTGCTCGATGATGTTGACGGTGAGGAGGCGCTCGTAGTCGGGCGTCCATCCGTAGACGAAGGCGATGGTCTTGTCCTTGGCGTTCTTCCGCCGCGCCGCGAAGCCGGGCCCCAGGGCCTCCGGCAGGTCTTCCCCCTTGGTCGACAGCTTGGTGTTCTCCAAGTCCTCAGCGTCATCCGGTGACGGATCGAAGACTTCTATCAGGAGGCCCAGACTGCTGTCGGACGCGCCTTCCTCTCGCACCGAGCACGACGCGAAGCGCCGCCCCATATCCATCTTCGTGCCAGACGCCCTGTACTCGCTGAGACCTGTGGCGATCTTGATGGAGTTCGCTGAGATCAGGTCGCATTCTCGTGGAGCCGCCGTCACATCGCCCAGCGGCCGGGGATCCGGGGGCGGTGTGGAGGGAGCTGAACAGCCGGCCGCCAGGGCAAGCACGACGAGGACGGATCCGGCGGCCGATGGGATTCTCATCAGCCACGCCCGTAGTAATTCTTGGCGGCGTCGAAGCCGTCCTCGATGGCGTTACCCGGCTCGCCGAGAACACGACCGACGTCGCTCAGACTCAGCCACTCCTTGTAGCTCTCCCGCTGGTCGGCATTCATGTCGTCGCGAGGCAGAATCTTCCCGTCATCCATGAAATGGCCGTCAGCGCCCGGCGAGAAGTCCTTGTAGTGGTAGGGGTGGGTCCTGGCGGGCACATGTGGATCGCCGAAAAGGCCGTGACGCATCATCGTGGCCACCGTGAGATCGGTGAACATGTCCTGGGACACTTTCAGCGCGGTGTCCGCACCCTCACGTGCCTGGTCCTCGCGGCCGGACTTGACTTTCCCGAAGATCGCCTCTTTGGCTTTGTCCACCATGAGTCCCACAAACTTCCCCTGAGGGCCTGGCGCCAGGCCGACCACCTTCTCGGCCATCTCCTTGAAAGCAGCGAAACGCGCGTCCTCCGCCTTCGCCGTTTCGATGGCGGAGAGGTTGGCCGCATCGGTGATCACAAATGTCGTTGTGCTGAGACTGCCTGCCGCGAAGGAGAATGCGGCGCCTCCGCTGCGGCTCATGCGCTCTTCGAGTATGTCCTGCCGCTTTGCGTCGAGCTGCTGTCGCGTGGCCTGCGGGTGCGAACTCCGCCACTCAGCGACATCCGCGTGGATCTCGGCCGCGATCCTGCCGGCCAGCTCGTCCAGCATCTTGGTGGCATACAGCCCATGAGCCGCAGCCAC
This sequence comes from Nonomuraea rhodomycinica, assembly GCF_013363995.1. Lineage (GTDB taxonomy): Bacteria > Actinomycetota > Actinomycetes > Streptosporangiales > Streptosporangiaceae > Nonomuraea > Nonomuraea rhodomycinica. Next base: position 1,892,366 of record NZ_JABWGO010000001.1, read on the forward strand.
GGTCTGGAACACCTCATCGTCGGCGAATGCCCATTTCATGGCGCTCTTGGTGTCCTTCGCATTGAATTTGGCACCATAGGGTTCCACGCCCTGCAAGTTCTTGTCCGAGTCAGCCTTCGTCACCACAGCCGGCATCTTCGTGCTGAAGGTCTGCAGGTCGCGGTGCACGTCCCCGACGTACTGAGCCAAGACCGTACCGAGGTGCCCCCGCGTATGCGGCAGGTTCGCCTGAACCTTGGGATCGCTCCAGAACCGGACCGCCCACGACGCGATCAGCGCCGACTTGTACCCCCGCGAACCCCCCGGCGGCAGGTCGTGGTCACGGAACTCCGTGCTCGCCGCCTGCACCGCCCACCCCAGGTCGCCGTCGGCGTCGCCGTCCCAGGTGTGCTTGCGCATCAGGTAGGCCAGCGGCCGGCGCTGCGGGTCGGTGAAGAAGTCCTGTGCCACGGCGGGATGGTGGGCCAGCGCGACCAGCGCCGTCCCCATGGGGCTGAGGTCTCCCGGCGAGAGGTCCTTGGGGCCGGGCCTCGTCCAGGGGTCTCGCGGGAGGCTCGGGTCGGGCGGGTGGGCCACGTCCTTGTCGTAGAGCTTGCGGACCACCGTGAGCAGGAACGCGGGGTCGAAGTCGCCGTCCTGGAGCAGCTTCTTCACCGCGAACGCGTTCTGCGGGTTCTCGACGTCCTCGACCAGCCGGTCGGCGTAGTCGGCGGGCAGCCGCATCGAGCCCACGCCCCGTGACGCCGCGCCCAGGATCCGGCTGAGCATGGTGGCGAGCCGGTCCTGGGTCCGGACGTCGCGCTGGGACGGGCGTTCGGACTGCGCGAGGCCGGCCCCGTACGTCCTGGCGATCAGGGCCTTGAGCTCGCGCGGCGGGATCTCCTTGGCCAGGGCCAGGGCGAAGTACGGGTCGTTCCTGTGCCGTTCGACGTCGGCGACCGTCTTCGCGTCGAGCGCGTGCCCCTTGATCTGTTCCCGCAGCTCGGCGGCCAGGGACCTGGCGGAGGCCGCCCCCTCGGCGGGGGACTTCGACAGCCAGTCGGACTCGTTGGCCCAGAGCGTGCCGCCCTTGCCGGGCTCGCGGTCGGGGGTGGCGAGGATCAGGTCGAGGCGGCCCTGGAGCGCGGGGATCCGGTCGCTCATCTGGTGGCCGATGGCGCGGAGCGGGGTCGGGCCCCACAGGGGGATGTCGAGCGAGGTCAGGGCCCGCTCCACCTGGAGGCCGACGTCGGGGATGGTGCCGCTGACCCGCTTCATGCCGTTGATGAGCTGCGTCATCAGCGCGGGGTTGATGCCGACCATGGGGCTCATCGGGGGGCCGCCCCCTTGCCCTGCGCGGACGGCCTCAGGGAGTCCAGCAGCGACAGCGCCCGGGTGAACATGTCCTTGAACGCCTGGTCCCACGCCCGCAGGTCGGCGGCGAGCCGGTCCCCCGCCTCGCCCTTGAGCGCCCCGTCGTCGACCAGCCGGACGAGCGCGATCACGTCGTTCGCGTGCTGGTCGCGTAATCGCTCGATCTGACGCCGGGCGGCGTCGATCTCTTCCTGCGTCGCCATGGTCCCCCGATCTCATGGGCGTGGGAGATTCCGGGATCGATCGCATGGTAACCACGGGGCAGGCCGGGGTGAAGCCGAATATCGCGTACGCGGCGATATTGCTATGGATCACCTGGCCGGGCCCGGCGAAGGGCCGGGCCCGGCCAGGCCGCTAGTCCACCTCGGCGACCGCCTCGGCGAACTGGGCGGAGTACAGCCGGGCGTAGGCGCCGCCGGCCTCCAGCAGCGACTCGTGCGTGCCCTGCTCGACGATCCGCCCGTTCTCCATGACCAGGATCAGGCTGGCGTCGCGGATCGTGGAGAGCCGGTGGGCGATCACGAAGCTGGTGCGGCCCTCGCGCAGCGAGCTCATCGCCCGCTGGATGAGCACCTCGGTACGGGTGTCGACCGAGCTGGTGGCCTCGTCCAGGATGAGGATCGCCGGCTCGGACAGGAACGCCCGGGCGATCGTGATGAGCTGCTTCTCGCCCGCGCTGACCGTCGCGCCCTCCTCGTCGATCACCGTGTCGTAGCCGTCGGGCAGCGTGTGCGCGACGCGGTCCACGTGGGCGGCCCGCGCCGCGGCCTCGATCCGCTCGCGCGTGGCGCCCTCCGCGCCGTAGCCGATGTTCTCCGCGATCGTGCCGCCGAACAGCCAGGTGTCCTGCAGCACCATGCCGATCTGGCCGCGCAGCTCCTCCCGGGACATCTCGGCGATGTCGACGCCGTCGAGCGTGATCCGGCCGCCGGTCACCTCGTAGAAGCGCATGATGAGGTTGACCAGCGTGGTCTTGCCCGCCCCGGTGGGGCCGACGATGGCCACGGTCTGGCCGGGCTCCACGGTCAGCGACAGGTTCTCGATCAGCGGCCGGTCCGGCGCGTAGCGGAAGGACACGTCCTCGAACGCCACCCGTCCCCTGACCCGCTCGGGCCGCGCGGGCTCGGCGGGTTCCGGCGACTGCTCCGGCGCCTCCAGCAGCTCGAAGACCCGCTCGGCCGAGGCGACGCCCGACTGCACCAGGTTCGCCATGCCGGCCACCTGGGTCAGCGGCTGGCTGAATTGCCGCGAGTACTGGATGAACGCCTGCACGTCGCCCAGCGAGATCGAGCCCGAGGCCACCTTGAAGCCGCCGACCACGGCCACCAGCACGTAGTTGACGTTGCCGATGAACATCATCGCCGGCTGGATGATCCCGGAGATGAACTGGGCGCGGAAGCCGGAGGTGAACAGGTCGTCGTTGTGCCGGTCGAAGGTCTCGGCGGCCTCCTGCTGCCGGCCGAACACCTTGACCAGCGTGTGCCCGCCGTACATCTCCTCGATGTGGCCGTTGAGCTTGCCCGTCGACGACCACTGCTTGATGAACTGCGGCTGGGACCGCTTGCCGATGACCGTGGTGACGTAGACCGACACCGGCACCGTGACCAGCGCGATGAGCGCCAGCACCGGCGAGATCCAGAACATCATCACCAGCACCGCGACGACCGTCAGCACCGACGAGATGAGCTGGCTCATCGTCTGCTGGAGCGTCTGCGCGATGTTGTCGGTGTCGTTGGTGGCGCGGCTGAGGATCTCGCCGCGCGGCTGGCCGTCGAAGTAGCTCAGCGGCAGCCGCCCCAGCTTGGCCTCGATCTGCTCGCGCAGCCGCGACGCCGCCCGCTGCACGATGGTCGTGGTCAGCCGGAACTGGACGATCCCGAGCAGCGCCGCCACCAGGTAGATCGCCAGCACCCAGCCGAGCACCTGGGCGAGCGCGGTGAAGTCGATGCCGTGGCCGGGCACGACGTCCATCGACGCCACCATGTCGGCGAACGTGCCCTGGCCGCGGGCGCGCAGCCCGGCCACGGCCTGCTCCTTGGTGGCCCCCGCGGGCAGGCGGGCCCCGATGATGCCGGAGAAGATGAGGTCCGTGGCATGGCCGAGGATCTTGGGGCCGGTCACGGTGAGGGCGACGCTGGCCGTCCCGAGGGCCAGGACGACGGCCAGCAGCGCCCGCTCGGGGCGCAGCAGCCGCAGCAGGCGGCGCAGGGAGCCGCCGAAGTCGAGGGCCTTCTCGGCGGGCCCGGACATCATCCGGCCCGGCCCGAAGCCGGGCTGGGGCCGGCGCGGGGGCGCCTGGTTGGTCATGAGCCCTCCCGGGCCGGTCTGGGGGCGCCGGCGAAGTCGGTCATGCCGCGGCCTCCTGTTCGGTGAGCTGGGACAGCACGATCTCGCGGTACGTCGGGCAGGTGGCCATGAGCTCGGCGTGGTCGCCGCTGCCCACCACCCGGCCCTCGTCGAGCACGAGGATGCGGTCGGCGTCGCGGATCGTGTTCACCCGCTGGGCCACGATGACGATCGTGGCGTCGGTGATCTCCTCGGCCAGCGCGGCGCGCAGGCGGGCGTCGGTCGCGTAGTCGAGGGCGGAGAAGGAGTCGTCGAACAGGTAGATCTCGGGCCGGTGCACCAGGGCCCTGGCGATGGCCAGGCGCTGGCGCTGGCCGCCGGAGACGTTCGTGCCGCCCTGGGCGATCGGCTCGTCCAGGCCGCCGGGCATCGCCTCGACGAACTCCCGGGCCTGGGCCACCTCCAGCGCCCGCCACAGCTCCTCGTCGGTCGCGTCCGGCCTGCCGTACCGGAGGTTGGAGGCGACCGTGCCGGAGAAGAGGTAGGGCGTCTGCGGGACCAGGCCGACCGCGCGGGAGAGCGCGACCGGGTCGAGGTCGCGCACGTCGACCCCGTCGACCCGCACCTCGCCCGCGGTCGCGTCGAACAGCCGCGGGATGAGGTTGAGCAGCGTCGTCTTGCCGCTGCCCGTGCTGCCGATGATCGCGGTGGTACGGCCCGGCCGCGCCGTGAGGCTCACGCCGCACAGCACCGGCTCCTCGGCGCCTGGGTAGCGGAAGTCCACGGACCGCAGCTCCAGCTCGCCGATCCGGCTGCGCGGGGTGACGGGTTCGGCCGGCGGGGCGACGCTCGGCTCGGTGCCGAACACCTCCTCGATGCGCTCGGCGCACACCTCGGCCCGGGGGATCATCATGAACATGAAGGTCGCCATCATGACCGACATGAGGATCTGCATGAGGTAGGAGATCACCGCGGTCAGCGCGCCCACCTCCATGGTCCCGTCGGCGATGCGGTGGCCGCCGAACCACACCACGGCGACGCTGGAGAGGTTCACCACCAGCATCACCGAGGGGAACATCAGCGCCATCAGCCGGCCGACCCGCAGCGACACGTCGGTGAGCCGTTCGTTGGCCACGCCGAAGCGCTCGCGTTCGTGCCGGTCGCGGACGAAGGCCCGGATGACCCGGATGCCGGTGATCTGCTCGCGCAGCACCTGGTTGATCCGGTCGATGCGCTCCTGCATCGTGCGGAAGAGCGGGCGCATCCGCATCACGATCACGCCCACGAGGACGATCATCACGGGCAGCACGACGAGCAGCAGCGACGACAGCGCGGTGTCCTGGCGCAGCGCCAGCACGATGCCGCCGACGCACATGATCGGCGCGGCCACCATCATCGTGAGCGTCATCAGCACGAGCAGCTGGACCTGCTGCACGTCGTTGGTGGTGCGGGTGATCAGGGACGGCGCGCCGAAGCGGTTGACCTCCTGGGCGGAGAAGTCCTGCACCCGGTGGAAGATCGCCGCCCGCAGGTCCCTGCCCAGGGCCATCGAGGTCCGCGCGCCGTAGTACACGGCCACGATCGAGCAGACGATCTGGACGAGCGTCACCCCGAGCATCACCAGCCCGACGCGGGCGATGTAACCGGTGTCGCCCTTGACGACGCCGTCGTCGATGATGTCGGCGTTCAGGGTGGGGAGGTAGAGCGTGGCCAGCGTCTGCACGAACTGGAAGAGGACCACGAGCGTGATCTCCTTCCCGTACGGCCTGAGCCGGGCCCGCAGGAGCCGCAGCAGCATCACGGGGCGCTTTCTGTGGGAGGAGTGGGGTCGGGCCGCACGAGCAGCCCGTCGAGCAGCACGGAGACGATCTCCTCGTCGTCCATGTCGTTGAACTCGTCGCCGTGGCCGAAGCCGCCGCGGAACACGCTCACCGTGGTCAGCATCATCAGCAGTTGCGCCGTGGCCTCGGGGGAACGGCGCAGCCGGTCGCGGTCGGGTTCGAGCAGGGCGGCGAGCGCGCTCTGGATCCGGGCCCGCCGCTCGCCCATCCGCTTGCCGAATTCGGCGTCGTCGGCCATGAGCTCCCTGGGCGCGGTCATGAGCTTGGTGTTGGCGCTCATCCCCGCCCGCATCGTCGCGACCACCCGGCACAGCCGGGCGCGCAGTTCGAGCCCCGTGCCGACGGCCGTGATCGAGTCCACCGCCGGTTGCGGGTCGAACGCGGCGGCGAGCGCCGCGCGCAGCAGCGAGGCCTTGTCGGGGAAGACGCCGAAGATCGTGCCCTCGGCCACGCCCGCGGCCTCGGCGATCTGGCGGGTGGAGACCGCAGTGCCGTACTCGCGCAGCAACGGGATCGTGGCGGCGATCAGTGCGGCACGGCGGTCCTCGGGCGCCATGGCGGGCACCCTTCGCCTCTTGGTCATGAGGACGAGCTTAATGAGCGAGTACTCACTCGCTCAACCGATTTAACCCTCTCGCCCCGTATGGGCGGGCTCTGCGACGTTCAGAGCGCGCTCAGGGTGCCCTGGTGGAAGTACACCCGCCAGCCGTCCTCGGACCGGCGCCACACGGAGCTGCGGCGCGCGCGGCGCCCGGCGTTGTCGCTGACGTAGGTCAGGTGGACGATGCCGGGCGCGAGCAGGACACCGGTCATGTCGCTCACCGTGATGGGCGGATCCGACGGCCGCGTGCTCTCCACGACGTCGGCGATGATCTCCGACCGGCTCCAGAGCCGGCCGGACGCGCCGATCTCCGTGAACTCGGGATCCAGGAGTTCGGCCATGAGCCGCGCCGACGACCGCACCTCCCGGTCGAGCAGCCGGAGCTCTCCGGCCATGGCCGCCCGCACGGGGTCCATCTGATCATCTGTCATGCCATGGACCCTAGACGTGCGTCGTCCCGGGCGGAGTCCGGGGTTTCGCCCCGCGGGTCAGCGCGCGACGAGTCCGGCGGAGGCCAGGACCCGCAGGCTGTCCAGCAGGCCCCGAGGGGTGTCGGCGAGCGGCTGGACGCAGACGTGGTCCGCTCCGGCGTCGAGGTGGGCCTGTACGCGCTCGATGACGGTCTCCGGCTCGCCCCACACCACGACGGCGTCGACCAGCGCATCGCTGCCGCCGCCGGCCAGGTCCTCCTCGGACCAGCCCAGCTCACGCAGGTTGTTGACGTAGTTCGGCAGGCCCAGGTAGAGCGACATGAAGCGGCGGGCGATCCCCCGCGCCCGCTCCGGGTCCGTGTCGAGCACCAGGGTCTGCTCCGGCGCCAGCACCGGGTCCGCGCCGAGGACCTCGCGGGCGCGGGCGGTGTGGTCAGGGGTGACGAAGTAGGGATGCGCGCCCTGGGCGCGGCGGGCGGCGAGCTCCAGCATCCTGGTCCGGAGCGCGGCCAGCAGCCGCGGCGCCGGTTCCGGCAGCGGGCCGCCGTACTCCGTGGCGTCCATGGCGTCGAGGTAGGCGGTCATCGCCGCGACCGGCCTGCGGTAGTCGTGGCCTCGCGCCGACACCGCGGGCGCGTGACTGACTCCCAGACCGAGCACGAACCGCCCGCCGGACGCCTCCGAGAGGGCGTTCGCGCCGTTGGCGGCGGCGACGGCGTCGCGGGCCCAGATGTTGGCGATCCCGGTGGCGACCGTCAGCCGATGCGTCGCGCCGAGCAGGATCGCCGCGTGGGTCAGCGCCTCCTTCCCGGTCGGGGTCTCCCCGATCCAGAGCGCCCCGTAGCCCAGGCTCTCGATGTGGGCGGCCACCTCACGTCCCACGGAGGCGGGTTGTCCGCTCAGCGAGCTGTTCCAGACCCCCACGCGTCCCAGGCGCCGCCTCAACGCCTCGGCCTCGCCCGCACCCGTCATCACGCCTCACCACCAGCCTGTCCCCGCGGGCCGCCTCCGGCTCGCACAGGTCTCACGATAGGCAGCGCGTCGTCTTCGCAGGTCAACGCCTGATTCATGACTTGCCGCGTTCTCCACCGGCGGTGGGTGCCGCGTGCGGAGATCTTGGGGATTGACCGGGCGAAAAACGTGATGGATAGTCACGTTGTCCTTTCCACCAGCAAGGCCAGCGAGGATGGTGAGGGAGTCGTGCGACTGTTGCGTCACGTTGCCGCCCGTCTTGTCGGCAAGGTCCGCGTCAGCGGTAAGTACCCGTACTGGCCGTACCACGGCGGCGAGTAACCGGCACCCGCCGGTTGGACACGGCACGCCCGCCGGGGCCGCGCGGTCACTGGCTGATGGGCAACGTCACCGCGTACGAGAAGGACCGCGTCGGCTTCCTGCGCCGTCATCACCGTGACCACGGCGACGTGTTCTCCTTCGACGAGCGGATCGTCTTCACCGTCGATCCGCGGCTCGCCCACCAGGTGCTGACCGCCACCAACCGGGACTACGTCACGGAGCCGGCGCCCTTCGCCGGGACGTCGGCTCCGCGCGACGCGGGCGAGGCGGCCCGCCCGTGGATGCGGGCGCGCCGCGTGCTGCGTCCGGCCCTCGCCGACGCCGCGCCCATGGTCACGGGCATGGACGCGCGGTTCGTGGCGGTCCTGGACGACGTGCTGGACCGGACGGCGGGCCGCGAGGCCGAGGTGCTGCCGCTGATGCTCGACGTCACCGGGCGGGCCGCGGCCGAGCTGTGCCTCGGCGAGGACGCGGCGGGCGTCCCTGACCTGCTGGCGGCCGTCCACGCGGTCCTGCTGCCGTTCGAGGAGGCGGGCTACCAGCTTCCGGCGTGGGTCCCGCTGCCGCGCAACCGCCGGTTCCTCCGCGTCCATCGCCGTACGTCCGAGACCTTGACGGGGCTGGTGCGCGCGAGACGCGCCGGGGCCGCCCGGACACCTCCCCGGGACCTGCTCGACGTCCTGCTCGCGGCGCGTCCGGCGATGAGCGACATGGCGGTGACCTCCGCGCTGTGGACCGTGCTGATCGGCGGGCACGGGGTGCCCGCGGCGGCGCTGACCTCCGTCGTGCGCGAGCTCGCGATGCGGCCCGAGTTGGCCGCCGCCCTCGCGGACGAGGCCGGCCGGCCGGGCGGAGACGACGAACCGGGGGGCGGAGACGGCGGGCCGCAGGGCGGAGGCGGCGGGCCGCAGGGCTGGGACGGGGGTCCGGGGGCGGGCGCGCGGCCGGGCGGGGCGGGGCGTCCGCGGGCGCGTCTGCCGCTGGCCGAGGCGGTGGTCCGGGAGGTCCTGCGGCTGTGGCCGCCCGCGTGGACGATGACGCGGGTCGCGTGCGCCGCCGTCGACTTCGGCGGGTGGCGGCTGCGTCCGGGGGACGAGGTGCTGTCCGTTCCGTACCTCATTCACCGGGACCCGCGCTGGTGGCCCGACCCGGACGTCTTCGACCCGTCGCGGTGGCCCGCCGCGCGGCCGGCGCCCGGCACGTACCTGCCGTTCGGCTCCGGCCCCCGCCGCTGCCTGGGCGCGGCGCCGGCGCTGCGCCAGCTCACCCTGGCGGCGTCGCGCATCGCCCGGCGCTTCCACGTGCGCGCGCCGGACGCGGCCGCCGCGGAGCCCGCGTTCTGCGGACGCCTCGCACCGGCGGGCCTGCGCGCGGCGTTCCACCCCGTCGAGCCCTGACCTCGGGCCGCCCCCGGCGTTCGGGGACGGGAACCTTGAGTGACCTGGGCCTCACGTGGCGAGGGGCTCGGGTCGCGGGGGGCTCGGGTCGCGGGGGGCTCGGGTCGCGGGGGGTCAGTCGGCGGGGAGGCCGGTGCGGCGGGCGAGCGTGCCCAGGGTGGCGCGCAGCGTCTCCGCCCCGTCCTGGTCGAGCCCCTCCAGGAGCTCCGCGTCGAGTTCGGCCGCCGCCCGCGCGCACGCGGCCAGCAGGTCGCGCCCTTCCGCCGTCAGCGTGAGCACCTGCCTGCGCCGGTCGGCCGGGTCGCGCTCGCGCCGCACCGCCCCGAGCTCCTCCAGCCGGTCGGCCAGCGAGACCACCAGGCTGGGCGCCACGTTCATGATCCTGGCGACGTCGAGCTGCGAGGCCGCCGCCCCGGAGTCGAGCACCGCCAGCAGTCCCACGTGCTTCGGCTTGAGGTCGTGAGCCGCCAGGCGCGCCGAGAACCGGTCGGTCAGCACGGCCCCGAGCGTGCCGAGCCGGAAGGTGAGCGTCGAGGTGAGCTTGACGGCGTTCATGGCGGCAATGCTACCGTCTCTTCATCATTCAAGTCCTGAACGATTTGGAGCATGAATCGATGTTGAACTCCGCCACCGTGCAGTTCGTCTTCGCCGACCTCCAGGACGCGATCGTCCCGGCGAGCACCACCAACCCCGTCCCCTCCCTGCGCCGCGCGGCCGGGGTTCTCGGAGCGCTCGCCCCGGTGCTCGACATCCCGTTCACCGTCTCGGTCGCGCCCCGGCCGGGCGGCCCGGAGGTGATCGAGGAGCTTCCCGAGGCCGAGCCGTACGTGCGCACCGGCCCCTCCTGCTGGGACGACACCGCGTGGCGCGAGGCGGTCCTGGCCACCGGCCGTCCCAACCTGGTGATCTGCGGCGTGACCACGGAGATCGTCGTGCTGCGCACCGCCCTCGACGCGCTCGCGCACGGCCTGTCCGTGCAGGTGCCGGTGGACGCGTGCGGCGGCATGACGCCCCGTACCGAGCGGGCCGCCCTGCGGCAGATCGAGGCCGCGGGCGGCGTGGTGACCTCGGTGGCGGGCATCGCCTCCGACATGGTGCGCGACTTCACCACGCCCGTCGGCCGGCAGGTCATCGCCTCGCTGCACCGGCTGGTGTGAGGCGCCGCGCAGAGGAGAAGGACCGGTGCGAGGCGCGGAGGCGAGGGACCGGCGCGAGGCGCCGCGCGGAGGTGAGGGGCCGGCGCGACCGGGTGGAGCGCCGCCCGGGTCAGCCGTCCCGGCGCTGGGTCGCGAGCCACTCGTCGAACGTGGTGGGCGCGATGTGGGCGTCCTCTCCCGGCAGCAGCACGTTGCCCGCCATCGCCTCACCGAACAGCCCCGACCAGGTCGGCACCAGCTTCACCGCGCGTCCGAGCGCCTGGTGGGTGCGCCGGGCCATGTCCACGAGGTCCTGCGTCTCCGGCCCGGCCACGTCGGCGTACCGGCCCCGGGGCTCGCCCGTCGCGATCCCCGCGAGGACGCCGGCCACGTCGGCGGGCGCGATCGGCTGCACGAGCAGCGGCGCGATGGTGGCGACGCCGTCCCGCTCGGTCCAGCTCGCCACCATCGCGGCGAAGTCGTGGAACTGCGTGGCCGGGACGATCGTCCACGGCACCGGCCCCTCGGCCACCAGGCGCTCCTGCTCCCGCTTGCCGGCGTAGTGGGCGTTGCCCTCGACCTTGTGGACGCCGACGATCGAGAGCAGCACGTGGTGGCGGATCCCGGCCCGCTCCTCGGCGGCGAGCAGGTTGCGCGTGGTAGCGCCGAAGTAGGCCACGGTCTCGGCCACGTCGGACGCCGGCCCGTTGGTGACGTCGATCACCGCCTCGACGCCGGCGAGGGCGTCGTCGAGCCCCGCGCCGGTCACCAGGTCCACGCCGAGGGAGCGGCTGACGCGCACGACCTCGTGGCCCTCCGCTTCGAGGGCGGCGACGGTCAGGGCACCGATGTTGCCGGTCGCGCCGGCGACTGCGATCCGCATGATGATCTCTCCTCTGGTCTCGACCTGGAAGCTATCACGGACTAAATAGGTCCACAATGTCTCCGATATGCTGGGGGCGTGAAACTGCCTGTGAGCACGGAGTGGGTGCTGCACTGCGCCACGACCCTGGCGCAGCTCGAACCGGGGGCCACCGCGTCGACGGCGCAGCTCGCGCTGTACTACGACCTTCCGGCGCCCTATCTCGCCAAGCAGTTGCAGGCCCTGGTCAAGGCGGGGGTGCTGGCCGCGACGACGGGCCCGCGCGGCGGGTTCAGGCTCGCCCGGGCGGCTTCCGACATCACGCTCCTGGACATCGTCGAGGCCGTGGACGGCACGTCGTCGCCGTACGAGTGCCGGGAGATCCGCCAGCGCGGACGGGGGGCGCTGCCGCCCGAGGACTGCCGGCGCACCTGCGTCCTCGCCGAGAAGATGGCCGACGCGCACGCCGCGTGGCGGGCCAGCCTGGCCGGGGTGTCGCTGGACGACGTCCTCGCCGCGATCCCCCCGTCGGCGCCGGCCCGCACCCGCGCGCGCCTCACCGGCACCGGCACGGGCCCTGGCACCGGCACCGGCACCGGCACCGGGTCATAAGCGCCTCAGCCGTCGGTCAGGCGCGCCTCCAGTTCCTCCAGGTCGCGGACGAACCAGACGTGCCGCCCCCGCTCGGACTCGCGCACCCAGTCGCGGAACGCGGTGCTGGCGGCGACGTGCCGCGAGACGTCGCCCACGATCGCGAGGCCGACCCGGTAGTTGGCGAACTTCTGCGCGATCTCGCCGGCCACGCCGGTGCGCAGGCTGAAGAAGTCGTCGTGCAGGCGCTCGACGGGCATCGCGACCCAGCGGGCGCCACCCCAGGCGGCCTCGCCGAGGACGTCCATCAGATCGGAGGTGTCACGCAGGGGCGTCCCGCCGGGGGCGCAGAGGAAGACGTCGTCACGCATCGCGGGCCTCCAGGATGTCATTGCTCATGGTTCAACCTTCCCTTTCATTCCCCATCATGCAGCAAAAAGGGATGTTCAAGGGATTTAAGGGAGTGGCCGATCGCGCATCGCGGGCGTTTACGGCGGTTTTAGGCAGTTCCCTGCAGCGTTGTCGTCTGTACACCTATCGGGAGGAACAGATGAGCTCTGAGCCGGACGGATTCAGCCCCGCCGAGACACTGGCCGGCGAGCCACCGAGGCGCCGCGTGCCGCGCTCCCTGCTGCTCGCCGCCGCCACCGCGCTCGTCGCGGTGAGCGGCGCCGGCGTGGCCACCGCGGCGGCGCTCTCCCCCACGCCGCCACCGCCTCCCTCGGCCACCGCGACCCCGACCGCGAGCCCGTCCGCCACCCCGTCCGACCAGGGGCCCGGACAGGGCCGGCGCTGGGGTCACCGGATGGGATTCGGCGGCCCCGCCCTGCACGGCGAGTTCGTGGTGCCCGACGGCGAGGGCACGTACACGACCGTCGCCACCCAGTACGGCGACGTCACGGCGGTCGACCAGGACTCGGTCACGGTCAAGAGCGAGGACGGCTACACCAAGGAGTACACCGTCGACGCCGACACCCGGGTCAACCGCGACGAGGGCATCGCGTCGGTGAAGACCGGGGCGAAGGTGATGGTCATCGCCAAGGTGGACGGCGAGACGGCCACCGCCGTGGCGGTGCGTGACGTGTCCCTGCGCGACGGGCAGGACCGGCACGGCCGGCCGTTCCCCGACGGCCGGGGCGGCCGATGGCACGACGGCGGCCACCAGTGGCCCGGCGAGCCGCCGACCTCCTCACCGGCCCCCAGTTCCCCGCCGACCTCCTCGCCGGCCCCCAGTTCCCCGCCGTCGACGAGCACGCCGCCCAGCGCCGAACCGAGCGCCTCCCCCACCGCCACCTCCTGAGCACGACGGCACGGCCGGTCCCGACCGCCCCATCGCGGCCACTCCCGTCGGCCGTCTCCCGGCCGCTTCCCACGGCCACTTTCTGACGGCCGGGACGGGCTTCACGACCCATGCCGCCCGGCGCGGCATGGGTCGCGGCGTTTCACCAGTTCGGCGCCCCCGGAGGCCCTCCCACCACCCGCACCGCTGGATCGCTCCAGGCCCCACCCGGCACCGGGACCGCGGGCCGGGACCCGCGGCGGGGTTTCAGCGTTCCGGTTGACAACGTCGCGTGATCCTCGCTTTGCTTATAGCCGGAATTCCATTCCGCATTATGGAATATGACGTGATAGAAAGGTGACGTGGTGGTCAGCCTCCGCACGTTCTTAACCCGGTTCACCGCGGTCACGGCCCTCGTGCCGGCCGCCGCGCTCGGTCTCCAGGCCCCGTCCCAGGCCGCGAGCGCCACCGCCCCGACGGCCAGGGTGACGCCCACGTCGGCGACGGCGGGCATCTGGCGGCCACCGGTGGACAGCCGCTGGCAGTACCAGCTCCAGGGCAGCAAGACCTACGCCTCGACCGGCGGCGTCAACGTCGACATCTGCGGGGTGCCCCAGGGCGGCGGGGCGTGCGTGCGGCCGAGCGTCTTCGACATCGACCTGTACGCCGCCGAGGAGGTCGCCGGCAACAACACGACGCTCAACACGGCGGCCGTCAAGGCGATCCACGCCAAGGGCGCCAAGGCGATCTGCTACGTCGACGCCGGCTCGATCGAGGAGTTCCGGCCCGACTACCAGAAGTTCGTCGACTGGCACAACGCGCACGGCAAGTCGCTGCTGGGCAAGCCGTTCAGCGAGGAGTTCCCCAACGAGCGCTGGGCGAACATCAACAACGACAAGGGCCAGCGGGACTTCCTGCTGCAGATGATGGCGGCCCGCGTCGACAAGTGCGCGCAGGCGGGCTTCGACGGCGTCGAGTTCGACGTGGTCAACGCCCACGAGGAGGGCAAGTCCGTCACCGGCTGGACCGTCAGCCCCGCGACCCAGCTCACCTACAACAGGGCGCTGGCCGCCATCGCCCACGGCAAGGGCCTGTCCGTGGCGCTGAAGAACGACCTCAGCCAGGCCGAGGAGCTCGTGTCCTCCTTCGACTACGCCGTCAACGAGGAGTGCTTCCAGTTCGACGAGTGCTCCGAGCTGAACGTCTTCGTCAAGGCCGGCAAGCCCGTCTTCCACGTCGAGTACGCGACGGCGCCGTCGAGCTTCTGCGCCAAGTCCAGGACGCTGAAGTTCAACTCGCTCAAGAAGCCCGAGGACTACTCCCTGTACGACAAGCCGTACGCGCCCTGCAGGTGAGCCGGCATCCGGTACGCGCTTCCGCCCCAAGGAGGCGCGTACCGGCCCTGGCCGTCAGGCCAGCCTCGGCACCAGCGCGAGCGCGTTGGCGGCGTAGACGCGTTCCAGGACGTGGTCCGGCAGGTCGAGGCCGGAGATCGTCCAGCGGCCCATCGGCGGCGGGTCGTCCAGGGAGTGCGCGAACGCCTCGTCGTCGGTCTCCATGAACCGGAAGTGGATGCGGTAGACGTCCGGGTAGGGCGGGATCTCGTCGGTGCCGAACAGCACCCGGCCGGGGTGGCGGAGCATGAGGGCGCGCGTGGCCCGGGGCTGGCGTCCCAGCTCGGCGACGCGGGCCCCGATGTCGATGTGGAAGTTCGGGTACGTGTCGAGCATCCGGCTCGCGAAGCCCAGGTTCTCCGGCCAGCAGCCCGCGTGGACACCGATCACCGTGGTGGCCGGGTGCCGGGCGACCATCGCCTCCATGGCCTCCATCAGCCGCTCGAACGGCGGGAACCCGGGCCCGGAGAAGTTCCAGTCGGGCCGGGCGGCGAGGAGTTCGAGGCGTTCGTTGCGCTCGTCGGCCGGCTGGAAGAAGGCGACCGGGTCGGCGGTGTGCAGGGCGATCGGGACGCCGGCCGCGCCGGCGGCCGCCCACAGCGGGTCGAGCCGCGGGTCGTCGAGCATGACGAGCTCGCCGCGGTGGTCGCGGACCCGCAGGCCCACGTCCTTCCACACCTTCAGCCCGGCGGCGCCCTCGGCCACGGACCGGGTGAGCTGGGCGGCCAGCCGCTCGCCGAAGCCGGGCTCGGCCGTCCGCGTCCAGTCGACGTGGCAGAAGGTGGCGAAGCGGCCGGGGTGGGCGGCGTCGTAGCGCTCGATGTTCTCGGCCAGCTCCCGGCCCCAGCGGCCGTCGAGGTTGACCATGCCGCGCAGGTTCAGCTCGTCCATGAGGCCGACGAGGGCCGGGACGTCCTCGACCATCCAGCCGCCGTCCTCGGTCAGCCAGCGGCCGAGGTGGGTGTGGGCGTCCACGGCGGGCACGCGGGCGCGCTCGACCTCGTGGACCGGGACCCGCAGCTGCGACACCGGACGGTAGCGGGAGAGGGGCACGTCCGCGTCACCCATGCCTGAAGGCTCCGTTCCGACATACAGAATGATGTTCCGGTGTACCGACAGCAGATCATCGGGGACGAGAGCGTGTCAAGAGTGCCGCCCCCTGAGCGTCTGGGCGGACACCCTCCGGGTCAGGCTCCCGTCGCCTCGTACGTGAACCAGTCGAAGCTCGCGCTGCCCCGCGTGACGTACATGCCGATGACCCGCCCGGTGAAACCGGCGGCGACCTCGGTGGACAGGTAGCGGCCGTCCAGCTCGGCCAGCGGCGGGCCGCCGACCGAGAAGACGATCATGTCGGGGCCCCAGTCGCCCACGCCGGCGGGCTCCCCGGCCGGCCCGGCGGCCGGGCCGACGACGGAGGGCGGGCCGACGACGGAGGGCGGGCCGACGACGGAGGGCGGGCCGACGACGGAGGGCGGGCCGACGACGGAGGGCGGGCCGACGACGGAGGGCGGGCCGACGACGGAGGGCGGGCCGACGACGGAGGGCGGGAGCACGTCGCGGGTGCGCGTCTCGACGGTGAGCGTGAGCGGGCCGGGCGGCACCGCCCGCTCGGCCACGCACTGGCGCAGCGGGCCGATGCGGGCGATCACCCGCGCCAGGCCGCCGCCCACCTCCAGGTCGTAGTGGTGCGCCTCGTCCATCCGCACGGACAGCCCGGCCGTGGCCGAGCCCGGGTCGAGCAGGGCGGTGACGCGGCAGTCGTGGTGCTGCTGGCGGCGGCCGACGAAGGTGTGCCCCGGCCGGTCGAGGGTGGGCCCGGTGGCGTGCAGCGTGAGCCGGCCGCCGCCCAGCGACCAGGAGCCGTCCGGGCGGGCGCGCGGCGAGATCCAGTGCGGGGCCAGGCGGTCGGCGTCGAAGTCGTCACGGGCCGGCTCGGCGGGGAGCGGGTGCCACGCGGCGGGCGCGGGATGGCGCTCCTCGACCGGCCCGGCGACCGGCCAGCCGTCCGCCCACTCCACCGGCACGAGGAACGTCTCCCGGCCCAGCACCTGGAACTCCGGCGTGTGGCCGCGCGGGCGGGTGCCGAGGAGCGTCATCCACCAGGTGCCGTCGGCGGCCTGGACCAGGTCGGCGTGGCCGGTGCTCTGGATCGGCCGGTCGGTGCCGCGGTGCGTGAGGATCGGGTTGGCCGGGCCCGGCTCGAACGGGCCGCGCGGCGATCGGGACCGGGCGATCGAGACGGCGTGGCCGCGTTCGGTGCCGCCCTCCGACAGCAGCAGGTACCACCAGCCGTCCACCCGGTACAGGTGCGGCGCCTCCGGATACTTGCCGCCCGTGCCCGACCACACCTCGTACGGGCCCTCCAGCACCTTGCCGGCCACGGGGTCGATCCGCGCGACCTTGACGCCGGAGAAGGCGCACCAGCACGAGCCGTCCTCGTCCCAGGCGAGGTCGGGGTCGATGCCGGGCAGATCGATCCAGACGGGGTCGGACCACGGGCCCTCGGGGCGCTCGCTCGTGACGAGGAGGGTGCCCCCGCCGCCCACGATCGTGGTGATCAGGTGGAAGACGCCGTCGTGGTGGCGGATCGTCGGCGCGTAGACGCCGCCGGAGGCGGGCAGCCCCGGGGGCAGGCGCAGTTGCGACGGCCGGTCCAGGACGTTGCCGATCTGCCGCCAGTGCACCAGGTCGCGGCTGTGGAAGATCGGCACGCCGGGGAAGTACTCGAAGCTGGAGCAGACGAGGTAGTGATCGTCGCCCACCCGGCACACGCTCGGGTCGGGGTGGAAGCCGGGCACCACCGGGTTGCCGTACGTCCGCGCCGTCATGGGGTCCTCTCCCGAAAACTTTCGGCCGGGAAGCCGATCACCAAGCCGGGACTCTAGGCGGAGGCCCGCGGACCCGTCAACGACGTGCTCCGGAAAGGGCCCTGAGCGGATGACCGGCGGCCGAAACTTTCCGCCGGGCGCCGACGACCACGCCGCGTCCGGCATGAGCTTCTCGGCCCGCGCCGGAGAACCCGCCCGGCGGGGCCGGTCACGCCGGGCGGGCGAGCCTGGCGAAGGAGAGGACCACGACCGTCGACAGCAGCCAGCCCAGCACGCTGGCCACGTTCAGCAGCGCCGAGGTCACCCGGCCGGCCGTGGTGCGCGTCTCCGGGTACCAGACGGCGCGCTGCCCCAGCGAGATGAGCGGGACGACGGTGTCGATCGTGTAGAAGACGGGGTCGAAGCAGCGGACCTGCCCGTCGCCGCACGGCCCCGGCCGGGACGCGGCGCGGGCCCTGGTGGCGGTGGCGTCGGCCCCCTGCTTGGTCTCGTCCACGGTGACCAGGCGGCCGTCCACCGCGTACACGTTCCCGCGGGGGTCCGTGGCGCGTAACGTCGCCTGCGCCCCCGGGACCGCCACCAGCGTCCCCACCAGGGCCAGCAGCGCCGCGAGCAGCCAGAGCGTGCGTCCCGGGCGGTAGCCGTAGCCGACCGTGACCCCGTAGAGGACGTCCCGCAGGTCGCGCAGGAGGCGGCCGGGCGCGCGGCCTCCCGGCGGCCGGACCTGCCTGGCCCGCCTGCGCTGCTCCATGAGCAGCCGCTCGGCCTCCACCGGGCGGCCGTGCTGGCGGAAGACCCTGGCCGCCTGCTCGTACGGGCCGGCGTCGAAGGGCTCCATCCCGCGCAGCCAGTCGCGGCGGGTCCGCCAGTCCCAGGAGCCGTCGAACCGGTCGTACACGAATCCCGCGATGGCCGAGCGGCGCGGCCACGCGGCGGGGTCGTCGGCGAGCGCGGTCGTCACGGCACCCGTGAGGTCCACCGACGCAGCCGCCGTCCAGTGCAGGTTCATGCCGGCGCGCGCGGTCGCCGACGCCGCCACGACATCGCCGAACGTACCACCCGCGCAGGCGAGCCGCCCCTCGATGACTGCCCGGTTCAGCACGACGGAGCCCTCGGCGGTGAATCCCCCGGCGAGCAGGACCGATCCCTTGACCACGGCCTGCCGCAGGGAGAGCGCTCCTCCATCGGTGTTCCGCAACCGCGCGCCGTGGGCGTCGAAGGTGGCGCCAACCGTCGCGGAGCGGAACGTGATCCTCCCGCCGCAGGTCTCCACCCCGCGCAGGTCCACGCCCCCGTCGACCGTCGCCCCCTCAGCGGCGACTATCGTGGGGCCTTCCGGCTCGCTCCACCGGGTGCCCTTCAGGACGAGGTCCCCCCTGACGTGCGCTCCCGCCAGCCGCAGCGTGCCCTCGACCGCCACCCCCTCGGCGAGGACGAGGCTGGAGCGCAGTTCGGCGTTGGTCAGGTCGAGCGCCCGCTCGCCGGGGGCGGCGAGCCGCGTGCCCTCGTGGATCTGGATGGTGCTGTACGTCCCCATGGACAGGTCGACGCCGCCGCCGATCCGGCACTCGCCCTCGATGCTGACGTCGCCGTTCACGACGAGCCCGGGTGCGCTGATCGCGGCGCCGGCGCGGCGTCGGCTCCGGTAACCGGTGCCGGTGACGGTTCCGGCGGGCTCGAAGTCGGCGTCGCGGATCAGGAGCTGGCCCGCGATCCGGGCGTTGCCCAGGGCCAGGCGGCCGCGGACGAGCGGGCGGCGGCCCGTCTGGTCGGCGATGACGAAGACGCTGCCGCCGATCGTCGCGTCGCCGAGGTCGAGGGCCAGCCCGCGGTCCGGTCTGGTCAGGCGGGCGCCGGTGAGGTCGAGGGAGCCCGCCACGTCCGCGCCGAGGAGCCGGATGCCGCCGCGTGCCTCGAACCCGTGCAGCAGCCGGATCGTCCCGCCGACCCGCATCCGGTCGGCCTGGACCGCGCGGACCGCGCCGTCGATGACGGTGTCCACGCACAGCAGCCGCCCGCCGATCTCCGACTCGCACAGCCACACCGCGGCGCTGCACGAGGTGCTGGCCGAGGTCCACAGGTCGCCGCGGACGCGGGACCGGGACAGGTCGAGATCGCGGCGCACGCGCAGCCCGTTGGCCACGACGCCGGGGACGTCGCATCCGTCCAGCACCAGCGCGTGCAGCTCGGCGCCGTCGAGGTCGAGCGGCCGGTCGAACGCGCAGCCCACGAACCGCAGCGGGAAGGGGATCTGCATGCCGCGCAGGTCGAGGCCGTCCGCCACGCGGGCGCTCTCCAGGGTGAGGCCGCGGGGATCGAGGTCCTGCGGGTCGCGCCGGAACAGCTCGCGCAGCAGGCCGCCGGGCACGACGAGGTCGTCGCCGTCGAGCGAGCGGAGCGCCTCGCCGGTGGCGGCGGCGCGGCGCAGGGTCGCCTCATCGATCATGTGATCACCCTAGGCGCGTCGCGTCGCAGCGGCACCGGGGTGTCTCGTCGCCACGGCCGAGCCTTGACGCGCCCGCTCCGCGAGAGGCATCATCTACCCCATTCTGAGATCGATCTCACATTGGAGCGCAGAATGTCGCAGGTCCGCATGCCCGTCCGTCCCCTCGGAGCGATATCGGAGACCTTCCGCGCCGATCTGGACGCGGCGGTGACGCCGCAGATCGAGGCCCAGGTGACGGCGTTCGTCGACAAGGCGCTCAGCCCGGCCACCCGGGTGATCTACCTCGTGGGCTGCGGCGGATCGCTGTTCATGTTCGGCGCCATGCGCTTCCTCCTCGAACGCTCCCCCGTCCCCGTGGTCACCCTCAACGCCGACGAGTTCATGCTGCGCCGCCCGGCCGCCCTCGGCCCCGGCTCGGTCGTCATCGCGAGCAGCACCAACGGCGGCACCCCCGAGACCGCGCGGGCCGTGCGCTTCGCCCGCGAGGCCGGCGCTCCGGTCCTGCTCGTCACCAAGGACCCGGACAGCCTCGTCGCCAAGGAGGCCGAGGACGTCGTCCTGCACCGCAGCGTCGAGGCCAAGCAGGTGCTGCAGGGGCTGATCGCGTACGCGCTGCTGCGGGCGCAGGGCGTGGCCGACGACTACGACGAGGCGCTGGCCGTCCTGCGCTCCTGCTCGGAGGCGTTCGAGACCTCGGTGCGCGAGCTGGACGAACGGCTGCGCGACATCGCGGCGGCCTGCGTGGACGAGCCGTGCGTGTACGTGCTCGGCTCCGGCCCGCTGGAGGGCGCGGCCCAGACCTTCGCCGCCTGCTACCTGCAGGAGATGCAGACCAAGCACGCCGTGGCCACGGGCTCGGGCGAGTTCCTGCACGGCGCGTTCGAGGTCGTCGACGGCACGGTGCCGGTGATCGTGCTGCTCGGCGAGGACGCCACGCGGCCGATGGGCGCGCGGGCCGTCTCCTTCCTGGAACGTCACAACGAGCGCAACCACGTCATCGACGGCGCCTCGCTGTCGCTGCCCGGGGTGCCGGCGCGCCTGCGCGCCACGGTCGGCTCGTTCGTCATGGCGAGCTGCGTCACCGCCCGGCTGGCCCAGCACTTCGAGGCGTTCTCGGGCCGCCCGCTGAGCGAGCGCCGCTACATGTGGCGGGTCGAGTACTGATGCGGCTCGCGGCCGTCGGCGACAACATCACCGACTGCTACCTCGACGCGGGGCTGATGTACCCGGGCGGCAACTGCGTGAACGTGGCCGTCCACGCCGCCCGCGCCGGCGCCCGCGCCTCCTACGTCGGCTCGGCGGGGCGCGACGAGCGCGGCGACCGGCTCGCCGCCGCGCTGCGGGAGGAGGGCGTGGACCTCTCGCGTCTGCGCCGCCCGGCCGGTCCGACGGGTTACGCCACGGTCGTCAACGTCGGCGGCGAGCGGGTCTTCGGCCCGTACGACCGCGGGGTGGCGCGCTTCCGGCTCGACGAGGCGGACGTGGAGTTCGTCGCGGCCCACGACGTGGCGCACTCCAGCTACTCGGCCGACCTGGAGGAGCAGCTCCCGGCCCTGGCCGGGCGCGTGCCGCTCTCGTTCGACTTCGACTCCCACACCGGCGACGACTACGCCGCCGCGCTGGTCCCGTACGTCACCTACGCCTTCTTCTCGGCCTCGCACCTCGGCGCGGCCGAGACCGGCGACCTGCTGCGCTGGGCCGTCGGCCGGGGCGCCCACGTGGCCCTGGCGACGCGCGGCGCGGCGGGCGCGTGGCTCTTCGACGGCCGTGAGCTGCTCGCGGAGCCGGCCGTGCCGGTCGAGGTGGTCGACACGCTCGGCGCGGGAGACACCTTCATCGCCCACGTCCTGACCGGCCTCGCGGCCGGGCTGGACGGGCGCGAGACCCTGCGGCGGGCGTCCACGCACGCCGCGCGGGTCTGCACCGCGCTCGGCGCCTTCGGGCACGCCGCGCCGCTCACCCCCGACGTCGGCGAGCTTCGCGACCTCCCCCAGTTCCGGGACGTCGCCGACCCCCCTCGCCTCCCCGAATCCCCCGAAGGCTCCCGAGCAGCACCGACCCCCCAGTAGCAAAGGAATCGACATGACCGGTATCAGTGGTGGCCGCAAGGGCGCGGCCCTGATCGCGCTGCCGGTGTGCGCGGCGCTCCTGCTGTCCGCCTGCGGCGGCGGGTCCGGCGACGCCGCGCGGTCCGCGGGCTCGCCGGCCCAGGGGACGGCACAGGCACAGCAGCCCGCCGGCGACCCCGCGGTCGCCAAGCTCGTCCCGCCGGGCCTCAGGAGCGCCAAGGTCGCGGTCTTCGGGGACTGGGCGCCCGAGGAGTACGTGGACGGCGGCCAGATCAAGGGCTGGAGCGTCGAGCTGGCCAAGGCCATGGCCGCCAAGATGGGCGTGACCTTCACCTACACGGCCACCGGCTTCGACATGATCATCCCGGGCCTGGACAACGGCCGCTACGACGTGGCCGTGGCCTCGCTCGGGGTCACCCCCGAACGGCTGGAGAGCCTCGACTTCGTCCCGCTGCAGAAGGAGGGCACCGCCTTCGGCTGGAAGAAGGGGGCGGGGCTGAACATCGCCCGGATCGAGGACGTGTGCGGCAAGTCCGTGGCCGTGCTCACCGGGGCCTGGGAGTACAAGTACCTCACCGAGCACAACCCGCGGACCTGCGGCTCCGCCCCCATGAAGATCGAGCAGTTCAAGGACCAGCCCTCGGCCGAGCTGGCCGTCACCTCGGGCCGCGTCCAGCTCGTCGCCGCCGGCTCGGGCAAGCTCAAGTACAGCGCGAAGCAGACCGGCCAGCTCGAGACCTCCGCCCTGCTGGTCAACGCCGTCTACAACGGGCTGGGCGTGAAGAAGGACAGCCCGCTCGGGCCCGCGCTCAAGGCGGCGCTGCAGGCCGTCATCGACGACGGCACGTACGCGAGGATCCGCTCCGACTGGGGCGTGACCAGTGAGGGCGACCTCAAGACCGCCGTCCTCATCACCGAGGCCAACCCCGAGGGCTGACAGCAAGGACCAGTCCCGTCACCGTGAGGAGTCGTCGATGACGTTTGCCGGCAGCCCGGCGCAGGGAAGCGAGGAGGGCGGCGCGTTCCGCGGCGCGGAGCGTGGCGCGTTCCGCAGCGCGGAGGGCGCGCGGAGGGTGCCGCTGCGGCACCCGTGGTGGTGGGCCGGAGGGGCGGTCCTCGTCCTGCTGATCGCGCTGTTCGCGCGGCTCCTGCTGACGAACGAGAACCTGCGCTGGTCGGTGGTCCTGGAGTACCTGTTCGACCGGGAGATCCTCGGCGGGCTCGTCACCACCCTGGAGCTGACCGTGCTGGCCATGGTGCTCGGTCTGGCCATCGGCGTCGTCCTCGCGGTGATGCGGCTGTCGGCCAACCCGCTGTTCCGGTCCGTGAGCTGGCTCTGGCTGTGGTTCTTCCGGGGCGTGCCGCCGCTGGTGCAGATGGTGTTCTGGTTCAACCTGGCCACGCTGATCCCGGTGATCGAGCTGGGCGTGCCGTTCGGGCCGACGCTCGCCTCCTGGGACACCAACACCGTCGTCTCGTCGTTCTCGGCGGCCATCCTCGGCCTCGCCCTCACCGAGAGCGCGTACGCCGCCGAGATGATCCGCGCCGGGATCCAGGCGGTGCCCAAGGGGCAGACGGAGGCCGCGCTGGTCGTCGGGATGTCCCGGTTCCAGGTGCTGCGGCGGGTCGTGCTGCCGCAGGCGCTGCGGATCGTCGTGCCGCCGATCGGCAACGACCTCATCTCGATGCTGAAGTTCACCTCGCTGGTCAGCGTCCTGGCCACGCCCGACCTGCTCTACAGCGCCCAGATGATCTACTCCCGCAACTACCGGACGATCCCGCTCCTGCTCGTGGCCACCATCTGGTACCTCGTGCTGACCACCCTGCTCACCCTCGCGCAGCAGCACGTGGAGCGGCGGATGAAGGTCACCAGGGCGACCGCGGGCCGGGCCGGCGACGTCAGGCGGCTGCGCTTCCTCCCCTCGTTCGGAAAGGCGTGAGGCGCGAGATGTCCGAGATCCCCCTGCTCCGTGTCGAGAAGGTCGGCAAGGCGTTCGGCCGGCACCAGGTGCTGCGCGAGGTGTCCCTGGACGTGCACGCCGGCCAGGTGCTGTGCGTCATCGGCCCCTCGGGCTCCGGCAAGAGCACCCTCCTGCGCTGCGTCAACCGCCTGGAGGTCCCGGACAGCGGGTACGTCTACCTCGAAGGGCAGCCGGTCGGCTTCCGCTGGAAGGGCGACGGCCTGCACGAAATGACCTCCTCCCAGCTCGCGGCCCAGCGGCGCCGGATGGGCATGGTCTTCCAGAACTTCCACCTGTTCCCCCACCGCCGCGTCGTCGACAACGTGACCGAGGGCCCGGTCGTCGTCAACGGCCTCGACCGCGGGACGGCCCGCGAGCAGGCGATGGAGCTGCTGACCAAGGTGGGCCTGGCCGACAAGGCCGGCGCCTTCCCCGAGTCGCTGTCCGGCGGCCAGCAGCAGCGCGTCGCGATCGCCCGCTCGCTCGCCATGCGGCCCGCGCTCATGCTGTTCGACGAGCCCACCTCCGCGCTCGACCCGGAGCTGGTCGGCGACGTCCTCGACGTCATGCGCGACCTGGCCCGCGACGGGATGACCATGGTGGTGGTCACCCACGAGATGGCCTTCGCCCGGGACGTCGCCGACCAGGTCGTGTTCATGGACGGCGGCCGGGTGGTGGAGGCGGGACCGCCGGAGCGGATCTTCGGCGCTCCGGAGCACGAGCGCACCCGCTCGTTCCTGTCGAGGGTGCTGTAGTGGACGTGCTGATCCTCTCGGACGCCGACATCCGGGCCACGCTGGACGCCGCCGAGGTGGTGGCGACCCAGGAGCGGGCGTTCCTGCTGGCCGGCGAGCCGGGGCGGGTGCGCGCCGCGCACACCCACCACGCGACGTTCGCCCCGGACGGCATGGCGTTCGCCCACGCGGCCGTGGCCGCCGGGGAGACCGCCGCGCTGTCCGGGACCGACGCGCTGTCCGGGCCCGGGATCGGCATGGTGTCCGGGCCCGGGACCGGCGTGGTGTTCAAGACGGGCACCCAGCATCCGGCCAACGCTCGGCGGGGCCTGCCCACGGTCCACGCGACGGTCACCGTCCACGACCCGGAGACCGGCGCGGCCGTCGCCGTGCTCAACGGCACGACGATCACCACCCTGCGCACCGCCGGCGGCCTGGTCGCCGCCGCCCGCGCCCTGTCCCCCGCCGGCCCGCACACGGTCGGCGTGCTCGGCGCGGGGGCGCAGGCGACCGAGTTCGTCCTGCTGACGGCCGCGGTCACGCCGGTCGAGCGGTTCCTGATGTGGAGCCCGGGGCTGCGGGCCCGCGGACGCGCCCGGCTCGACCCTCGCCTCGCGGACCTGCCCGTCGAGGTGGCCGCCTCGCCCCGCGACCTGTGCGAGCGGAGCGGCACCGTCGCCACCTGCACGCTCAGCCGTACCCCGGTGGTGGAGGGCGCCTGGCTGCGGGCGGGCACGGCCGTGCTGACGATGGGCTCGTACGCGCCGGACCGGTGCGAGATCGACCTCGCCTGCTCGGCGCGCGCCGCCCGCACCTACGCCGACCTGCCCGAGCAGGCGCTGCGCTCGAACGGCCCTGTCGTGGCGGCGGTCGCGGCCGGGGTGCTGGACGCGCGGGCGGTGCGCCCGCTCGCCGCCGCGCTGCGCGGCGGCCACCCGGCGCGCGCCGGCGGCGGGGAGACGGTGGTGTTCCACAGCAACGGTCTCGGGGTCCAGGATGCGACGCTGGCCTGGCGTGCGTACACTCGCGCTCGCGCGAACGGCCTCGGCACCCGTGTCCGCCTGTGAGCCGGCCGTCCCTGGAAGGAAGTGATCGTGGCGACTGAACCCGGAGCGGGGTCTGGCTCCAGGCGTCCCAGCCTCAAGGACGTCGCCGCGCGGGCCGGGGTCTCCAGGGCCAGCGCCTCGCGCGTGCTCGGCGGCTACGGCTACTCCAGCCAGGACGTCGCCGACCGGGTGATGGCGGCGGTCCGCGAGCTGGGCTACGAGCCCGACCGGGTCGCCCGCACGATGCGCAGCGGCAAATCGGGCGTCATCGGCTTCGTCTGCGCCGACATCTCCGACGCCTTCTTCTCCAGCGCCATGCGCGGCATCTGCGACGTGGCGCTGCGCGAGGGCGCCCAGGTCATCGTCATGAACACCGACGACAAGCCGGGCCAGGAGCGCGACGCCACCCGCGTGCTGCTGTCGCACAAGGTGGACGGCGTCATCATCACCCCCGTCTCGGTGCGCGAGCACGCCCACATCGCCGCCATCACCGGCGCCGGCGTGCCGGTCGTCTCGCTCGACCGGCAGCTCAGCGACATCGGCATCGACAGCGTGGTGGCCGACAACGAGGCGGCCACGGAAGAGGCGATCCGCCGCCTCATCGGCCTCGGGCACCGGCGGATCGCCTTCCTCGGCTCGGTGCAGCGGGAGGAGCCGCCCGTGCTGCGCGTCGGCAAGGTCCGGGCGAACGTCGTGGGCCCGTCCCGGCCCTCGCTCGACCGGGCGCGGGGCTACCTGCGCGCCCTCACCGCGGCGGGGCTGCCCGTGGAGCGCGAGCTCATCGCGCTCGTCCCGCACGACGCGCCGGACGGCCGCCTGGAGGCGGTGGCGGCGGTGCTGGCGGCCGAGCCCCGGCCGAGCGCGCTGTTCACGGCCGACAGCTACATGACGCGCAGCGCGTTCTCGCTGCTGTCGGAGCGCGGCATCGCGATCCCGGGCGAGATGTCGCTCATCGGGTTCGACGACCTGGAGTGGACCACTCTGGTACGCCCGCGGATCTCGGTCGTCGTGCAGCCCGCGTACGACATGGGGCGGGCCGCGGCCGACCAGCTCTTCGCCCAGATCGCCCGCCCGGACGCGCCCGGAGCGGACGCGAGGGCGGGCGCGGGAGCGAGGGCGGGCGCGGGCGCGGGGCGTGGGCACCGCACCGTGGTCCCGACGCGCTTCATCGAACGCGACAGCGCCGGCGCGGCCCCCTGACCCGCGCGCCTTCCGCTGAGGAGGCGCGGGTCAGACGATGTTGAGCTCGGGCCGGGCGCCGGCGAGGGCGAAGCGGCGCGCGTCGAAGCCGCTGACGTCCACGAACGGCTCCCGCCCCAGGTACAGGTCGCGGACCACCTCGCCGACGGCCGGGCTCATCAGGAAGCCGTGGCCGGAGAACCCGGTGGCGTAGATGAACCGGTCCACCCCGGGGGCGACGCCGATGAGCGCGTTGTGGTCGGGCGTCACCTCGTACAGGCCGGCCCAGCCGGTGGCGATGCCGGTCTCCATGAGCGCCGGGGCGCGGCGGGCCATGGCCTCGCCCAGCCGCGGCAGCCAGGCGTCGGACCGGTCGAGCTTGAACCCGGGCGTCTCGTCGGGGTCGGACATGCCGAGCAGCAGGCCGGGCCCCTCGCGGTGGAAGTAGAACGTGGTGCCGAAGTCGATGGTGAACGCCGTCGGCGGCAGGTCCGGGACCGGCTCGGTGACCAGCACCTGGCGGCGCAGCGGGGTCACCGGCAGGTCCACGCCCACCCACGCGCCGACGGGGGCCGACCAGGCGCCGGCCGCGCAGACGACGGTGTCGGTCTCGATGCGGCCGCCCTCGGTCAGGACGGCGGTGACGCGGCCGTCCACGGTCTCGACGCCGGTCGCGGCGCAGTTCGGCAGCAGCCGCGCGCCGAGCCTGCGGGCCGCGCCCGCGTAGCCGAGGACGACCGACTCGGGCGTGCAGTGGCCGTCGGTGGGCGAGTACGCGGCGCCGAGCAGCCCCTCGGTGTCGATGAGCGGCGACAGCTCGGCGGCCTCGCGCAGCGAGATCATCCGGCTGGGCACCCCGAGGTCGTTCTGGATCGCGACGTTCTTCTCGAACTCGGCGACGGCTGCGGGCGTGTCGAGGAGGAACAGGTAGCCGGGCTTGTGCAGGTCGATCTCCTGGCCGAACCGCTCGGCGAAGGCGTCGAACGTCTCCAGGCTGCGTACGGCCAGCTCGATGTTGACCCGGTCGGAGAACTGCGCGCGCACTCCCCCGGCGGCCTTGGAGGTGGAGCCGGAGCCCAGCGGCCCCTTGTCGAGGAGCACCACGTCCCGCACCCCGGCGGCGGCCAGCGCGTAGGCCGAGCTGACGCCCATGGCGCCACCCCCGATGATCACGACCGAGGCTCGCGACGGCAGCTCGCGCCCGGACTCGTTCATGGGACGGCTCCTTCCGGCGTCATGGGGAACGGCGTGTCCAGCATCGCGGAGCGGGCGGCGCCGGAGGAAGCGGGCGAGCGCGGCCATCTGTGGGCGTGGCGGAAGAACTTCTTATGCTTCATCGCTGCTGCTCCGCGCAGGCGAGGCCGGGCAGGACGCCGCCCAGCCGGGCCGCGGCCCGGCGCAGGGCGCGCACCGCGCCGGTGATCACCGGGTTCGTGGTCTCCGAACGGTACACGGCGCCGATGCGGCGGCGGGCGCCCACCCCGTCGAGCCGGGCCGCGGCCACGCCCTCGCTCGGCTGGTGGGCCAGCGCCGGGACGAGGGCGACACCCAGGCCGGAGCGGACGAAGCCGCGGATGACGCCGTAGTCGTTGCTGCGGTAGTCGACCTGCGGCTGGTAGCCCGCCTGGGCGCACAGGCCGCGCAGGAACGCGGCCCCGGCCGTGCCCTCCCGGGTGGCCACCCAGGTCTCGTGCTTGAGGTCGTCGAGGCCGACGGCCCCGGCGCCGGCCAGGGAGTGCCGTTCGGGCAGCAGCACCAGCAGCTCCTCCTCCAGCAGCCGGACCTGGCGCAGGTCCCTGGGCCAGACCCGGGGCACCAGGTCGTACCGGTAGACCAGCGCCATGTCGAGTTCCCCGGCGCGGACGAGCGGGATCAGCTCGTCCGGCTCGCCCTCGTCGAGCAGGGTCTCCACGGACGGGTGCGACTGGGCGTACCCGGCCAGCGCGATCGGCAGGAGCCGCTGGCTGGCCGTGGGGAAGCTGCCGAGCCGGAGCCGGCCGATCGTGCCCTCGCACAGGCCGCGGACGTCCTCCTCCAGGGCGTCCAGCGCCGAGAGCACGTCCACGGAGCGCTGGACGAGGTAGCGGGCCGCCGGGGTCGGCGTGATCGTGTGGGCGCCGCGCTCGAACAGCGGCACCTTGACCACGCGTTCCAGCGCGGCGATCTGCTGCGAGACGGCGGAGCCGGTGTAACCGAGGCTCCGGGCCGCGGCGGCGAACGACCCGGCGTGCAGCACGGCGGCCAGCGTCCGGAGGTGCACCGGGTTGAGCATCAGCAGATCTGTCCTTACATGTACCAATTACCGATATTCTCCCGTACCTCCAGGCCCGTGAACAGCCACGACTCACATGCCGGACACCCGCGGCGGGCTTTTGTCGGTGGTGATCCCTACTGTCCCGGCCATGAGTCAAGCGACGCAGACCTACAGCTACGCCGCGCCCTCCGCGATGGTGGACGGGCGCCTCGGACTGTCCACCTCCGGCGGCCGGGCGCTCAGCGGCCCCGCTGTGGCGCCCCGGTTCTTCAGCGGGCTGGTGACCCAGGCCGCGCCCGCCGCCGCCGCGCTGCTGGGCGTGGCCGACGTGGCCCTCGCCCGTTACCACCAGCCGCGTCCCGGCTGGACCCGCGACCCGGTCGTCACCTGTGGCGGCGACCGGCTGCGCTTCGAGTCGTTCTCCGCCTGCGGCGGCG
Source organism: Nonomuraea rhodomycinica (assembly GCF_013363995.1). GTDB lineage: Bacteria > Actinomycetota > Actinomycetes > Streptosporangiales > Streptosporangiaceae > Nonomuraea > Nonomuraea rhodomycinica. The sequence continues at coordinate 1,921,784 of NZ_JABWGO010000001.1, forward strand.
TCTACGCCCGGCTCGACCTGCTCGGCGGCGCCCTGGACGGCGAGGTCTTCGACCGGGGCACCACCAACGTCGACGTCAACGGCCCGCTGCGCGAGGCGCTGGCCAGGGTGGGCGGGCGTGACCCGCTGCACCTGGGCGTCGGGGCCGACGAGCTGGTCGTCACCACGCTCGACGGCGCGGTCGTGGAGAAGAAGGTGCCGCTGCCGGAGCGGTGGCTGCGCGGCTTCGCCGAGGTCCAGGTCATCGCGGCGGGCATGGACCTGCGGGCGGAGCTGACCGGCATGAGCGCCGTGCGGTTCCTGCGGTCGCTGCCCAAGCGCGCCACGGCCGACCTGTGGGTCGCCCCGGCGGGCCGCGACCTGCGCGTCACCGACCGGCCCGGCGCGGGCGCGGTGTGCCTGTCGGGCGCGGGCCGCCTGGCCACGCTGCACCCCCTGCTGCGCTTCGCGAAGAGTCTCAAGGTGTACGGCCCGGCGGGCGGCGACGGTCCGCTGTCGAGCGCCTGGGAGCTGGAGCTGCCGGGCATGCGCTACACCCTCGCCCTGTCGCCGGAGCGCTGGCGCGGCTTCTCCGGCGAGGGCGCCGTGCTGGCCGACCTGGCCACCGACGAGGCCGAGGCCGACGCCGACGTGGTGGGCATGCTGCTCAACTTCGAGCCGGAGGTGGAGATCGGCCTGCTGGCCGACCGCGCCGGCCTGCCCGTGGACCGGGTCCGGGCCGCCCTCACGCAGCTCGGCACGGCCGGCCGCGTGGGCTACGACCTGGCGGAGGCGGCGCACTTCCACCGCGAGCTGCCCTACGACCGCGAGCACGTCCAGCACCTCAACCCGCGCCTCACCTCGGCCAGGAAGCTCGTCGAGGGCGGCGCGGTGCGGCTCGACGGCGACGTGGCCCGGGTGCGCACCGACGGCGGCATGCGCGAGGTCAGGCTGTCGGACGGCTCGTGCACCTGCCCGTGGTGGTGGGACCACCGCGGCTCGCGTGGGCCGTGCAAGCACGTGCTGGCCGCCCGCATCGCCGCCCGCGCCACCGAGGACGTGCCCGCCGACGCCCTCCGGTGACCACGGGCAGGCGCCCTCCGGTGACCACGGGGCAGACGCCCTCCGGTGACGGCAGGCGGCCTCCGGCGACCACGGGCCGGCGGGTCAGCGGCGCACGCTGGAGTCGCGGACGACCAGCTCCGGGTCGAAGAGCACCTGCCGGTGCCGGTGACGCTCACCCTCGTCGATCTCCTCCAGCAGCAGCTCGGCGGCCACCCGGCCGAGCTCCTCGCGCGGCTGCCGGATCGACGACAGCGGCACCGCCGCCGCCGCGGCGTAGTCGATGTCGTCGTAGCCGATGAGCGCCACGTCGCCGGGGATGCGCAGGCCGGCGGCGGTCAGCCCGTGCATGAGGCCGAGCGCGAGCAGGTCGTTGGCGCAGAACAGCGCGGTGGGCCGCTCGGGGACGGGCATCGCGGCCAGCCGCTCAGCGGCGTGCCGCCCGGAGGCGAAGCTCAGCGACGGCACGTCGATCAGCGTGAGCGAGGGCTCCTCGGCGCTCCCCGCCGCGCCGCCCTCCGTCGCGAGGCCGGCCTCGCCTGGCTGGTCTCGCCGGCCGCGCCGGAACGCGGCGGCCGCGGCCTCCACCGCCTGGGCAGCGCCCTTGTGCCGCTCGGCGACCTGGCTGATCGACCAGGAGCCGCCCACGAAGCCCAGCCTCCGGTGGCCCTGCGCGAGCAGGTGCTCGGTGGCCAGCCGGCCGCCGAGCACGTCATCCACGGCGACCGAGCAGCGGTTGCGCCGCGTGGCCCGGTGGTCGAGCAGCACCACCGGCGTGCCCCGCTCGATGATCTGCTCCAGCCGCTCGTTCTCCCGCTCGACCGGCGTGATGAGGATGCCCTGGACGCGCTGCTCCTCCAGGTGGTGCAGGTAGCGGTGCTCGCGCGGCCCGTCCTGGTCGCTGTTGCACAGCGTGACGATCATCCCGTTGTCGGCGGCGACCGCCTCCACGCCCTTGGCGACGTCGGTGAAGAACGGGTTGGTGACGTCCAGCACCACCAGGCCCATGGTGCGCGTGCGGCCGGAGCGCAGCGCCCGGGCCGACTCGTTGCGCACGAAGCCGAGCTCGTTCATGGCGTTGAGCACCCGCTCGCGCGTGGCGGGCGAGACCGCGTCGGGGCGGTTCAGCACGTTGCTGACCGTCCCCACGGACACGCTGGCCAGCTTGGCGACCTCCTTGATGCTCGCTATCGCCATGGCTCCTCACACGGGGACGGGGACACCCGGATCTTGAGCCAGGGTACTACAGGACCGCGACGGCCTTTGAAACGTAACAACGCGGACGATCGCCGCGACACAGTCATGACCTCGGAACTTGCCCGCAACCTCTTGACTCCTTTCGGTAACTGGCTGAGCGTGCCGGGCAATACGGCTGAAACGTTTCATGGCTGGGCGAGCCGGCCGACCACTACGTGGCCGACCCCGCCGACCCGGTGCCGACCGCGGGTGGCGCGACCTTCCTGCCGGGCGTGCTCCTCGGCCGCGACTCGGGCCAGAAGGAGCAGGCGGCCGTCGAGAGCCGCCGCGACGTGCTCGTCTACACCAGCCAGCCGCCGGCCGGGGACGTGGAGGTGACCGGCGAGGTGGTCGTCGAGCTGCACGCCTCCTCCGGCGCCGCCGACTGCGACTGGACGGCGCGACTGGTGGACGTCCATCCCGACGGGCGCGCGTACGGGGGGTGGACGGCGTCCTGCGGGCGCGCTACCGGCACGGCACGGACCGGGAGGTGCCGCTGACGCCCGGGGAGCCGGAGCTGTTCCGGTTCGCGCTCGGCGCCACCAGCATGGTGTTCAAGGCCGGGCACCGGCTGCGGCTGCAGGTGGCCGGCTCCGACTTCCCGCGCTTCGACCGCGACCCGCAGCAGTGGGTCACGATCGCGACGGCCGGCCAGGCGGACCTGCGGCCGGCCCGGCAGACGCTCCACCACGACGCCGCCCGCCCCAGCCGGCTCCTCCTGCCGGTCGTGGGGGAGCTCTCGTTCGGCTAGGGCCCGCCGGGCGGGGGGATGACGTCGGCGCCGACCTCCTCCAGCAGCTCGGCCAGGCGGGCGGCGTTGCGCTGGGAGTTGTCGGCGCAGCAGTTGTTGGTGAGCACGTGCGTGACGGCGGCCTCCTGGGACAGCGCCGCGATCCGGCCGGCCCAGTCGCGCAGCTCCTCCTCGGCGTACAGGTAGCCGAACCGCTCCTCGATGACCCGGCTGGTCCACTTGTCGGAGTGGCCGTGCAGGCGCACCACGGCCAGGTCGGAGGTCGCGGCCAGCACGGGCGGCACGGACGACGCGTGCCCCTGGGGCATGTCCACCCCCACGTACGGCAGGTCGTGGGCGGCGAGGAAGCCCAGTGTCTCGCGGCGGTGGCCGTCGTCCAGCCACGCCGCGTTGCGGAACTCGACGCAGATCCGGGCCGGCCGGCAGCGGTCGCGGCACTCCAGGATGTAGCGGCGGCTCGCGCCCCCGGGCCGGAACCACGGCGGGAACTGGAACAGCACCGCCCCCAGCTTGCCCGCCTCCCGTAACGGCCGCAGCGCCCCCAGGAACCGGTCCCACACCTGCTCGGCCACCTCCGGCGGCACGTCCCGCAGGTAGAGGGAGCGCCGCGGCTCGCCGAGCGCCGTCCGTAAGTCCTTGTACAGCGCGTCGGGCCGGGTGGGATGGTGGGTGAGCAGGGAGAACGCCTTGACGTTGAAGGTGAAGTCGGCGGGGGTGCGGTCGCGCCACGACGCCGCGGTCCGCTCGGAGGGCGGGTGGTAGTAGGTGGCGTCCACCTCCACCAGCGGGAATCGGGAGGCGTAGAAACGAAGACGGGCCTCGGGCGTGGCGGCGTCGGGGGGATACCAGCCGGAGGCGAGCAGCGACTTGTCGGTCCACGAGGCCGTACCGACGAGGATCTTGCCCATGAGGTCACCGTTCGTTGGGGGGAATGCGGGTCGGCGGTCGGGGTCGTCGACGCACACGCATTCCCCGGCGCGGACGATGTAGGCGCGAGAGCGACGCCGGTCAGCTCACCGGCACCGATGCGCGCGGCGCGACCAGCCGGTGGAGCCGCCGCGCCTCCTGCACGACCCGGCTCGAGCCCTTGCGGGACGCCATGGCGGCGAGGGCGGGCAGGTCGGCCCGGGCCCTCGCGGGGCGGGCGGCCGTCGCGGCGGCGGCCATGAGGTCGGCGAGCCCGGCGCGGGGCCGGTCGCCGTCCGCGGGGAGCAGGGACGGCAGCAGCCGCGCGGCCACCGCCCACGCCGCGTCGTGGCCGCCCCCGCGCGCGGCCTCGTCGAGGGTCGCCGACACCCGGTTGAGCTTGAGGTGACCCTCCCTGATCAGTTCGGTGAGCGCGGCGCCGAGGGCCTCGATCGGCGTCTCACCGCGCGCCGCCAGCGTGAGCAGCGCGTCGGCCGTGCTCGCCCGGGAGGCCGGGTCGGCGTGGCCCATCCCGTAGGCCAGCGCGTACGCGGTGGCCGTCCCCGCGGGACCGGCGCACCGCGCGAGATCCCCCAGGACGGCGGCCACGCCGCTCTTCGCCTCCACCGCGTGCGCCAGGTACCGGAGGAGATGGGCCGCCGCGAGCTCCCGGTGCGACGGGAGGGCCAGGGCCCACCAGTTCAGCAGCTCGGGATAGTAGGCGGACGAGATCGTCTCCAGCCCCTCCATGGCGGGCAGCGTCAGGCTCACGCGGACGCACGCGTGGGTCGACCAGTAGTCGGTCGAGGTGAACGGCTCGCAGGACACCTCCGGGTCGGGCAGGCGGTCGCCGGACATCCAGGCGGCGCAGGCGCGGCCGGCGGCGGAGGTGAAGGTCCGGGCCCGGGCCGCGGTCGCCTCGTCCACCTCGCGGGGCAGCCGGAGGAGGGCCTGCGCGAGGTCGGCGGGCAGCGCCTCCGCCCCGGACGCCTCCAGGAGGGCGAGGCGGTCGAGCAAGGTCTCGGCGGCGACGTGGCCGGTGCCCGAGGTCGGGGCGGCCAGCAGGACCGGGTAGCCCGCCCCGCGCTCGAAGACGGCGACCAGCTCGAACGCGCGCGCCCGGTACAGCCGGTCGATCGCCCTGTGGTCGCCGGACGAGCCGTCCGGCCGGTTCGCGGCCGAGATCCCGCGGCTCTCCTGCGGAGCGGCGAAGGCGAGGAAGGCCCGGTGGAGGAGGTGCTCCGCCTCGTCGCCGAGGTTCTTGCCGTAGTAGTGGCGGGGGTGCTCCCACCACGGGCGCAGCGCCTCGCGAAGCGCGTCGGGCGCGCGGTGCGACCACTCGGCGAGCCCCGCGAGGAGCCGTTCGAAGGTGTACGCGTCGCCGCGCGACCCGCGGAAGCCGGCCAGCTCGCGGGCCAGCTCGCCGGGCGAGGCGACGGGCGGCGGGAGCTGCGGGGCGGGAGCCGCGACCGGGACCGGGACGGCCGGCTCGTCCTCCTCGGGCAGCTCGCCGTAGGCCGCGGCGATCCGTTCGCGCAGCTCGCCCGGCAGCGTGGCCGCCGCCTCCCTGATCGCCTCGCGCCCCTCCTCCCCGGCCACCGGCGCCAGCGGGACGGCCAGCCGCACGGCCCGTTCCTGCAGCACCAGCGCCTCGTGGCCGATGATCCCGGACAGGGCGCGCAGCGCGACGTCGGCCCGCCCGGCGGCGCGGGGCCCGGCCGTGGACCCCAGCCACGAGAGCACGGCCCGCAGCAGCCTCGGCTCCGGCCGGAACGTCAGGGCCTCCACCGCCTCGGCGAACAGCTCCTCCTCCAGCCGGCCCGCCTCGTCCAGCGCCCGCAGCCGCGCCACGGCCGACTCGGCCACCGGGACCGGCGCGGGCGGCAGCAGGCGGACGTAGTCCTCGGCGCGCTCCGCGGTCTCGTCGAGGTTCGGTTCGAGCCAGTCGTGCAGGTTCGCGAGGACGGGCAGGCCGTTCTGACCGTCGCGCAGGAGGCGTCCGACGACGCCGTCGAGCACGGCGCGGCGATCCAGCAGTCCGGCCCGCACCAGCTCGCTGATGACCAGGGCTCCGGCGGCCGAGAGGCCGTCGCGCAGTCCGTCGCTCTCGAAGATCCGCGGCCCCAGGACGGGGAGCAGCGGGTCCGTCGCGGCCGACTCGACCTGGAGCTCACCGAGCCAGCCCGCCATGAACGCGGGGTTGTCGGGCGGCTCGGCGCCGCTCTCGCGGAGGAGGGCGGCGGCCAGCTCCCAGTGGTCCAGCTCGGGCAGGCGCACCCGGGCGGCGACGCGGCGGGCCAGCTCGGCCCGCCACGGCTCCGGCCGGTCGCGCACCAGGTCGAGGATGCGAACGACGTCGCGCGGGTCCTGCCTCCGCCAGCGGAACTCGCGCCGGAACAGCCACGTGGCGACCGCCGCCGAGCCGCCGAGGCAGCCCACCCCCACCATGACGAGGGGACGGATGTGGTGGCGGAACTCCCCGCCCCACCACGGCTGCCCGCCGCGGACCGACTTCCGCACGTGCTCCGTCGCCTCGGCCGCGACGGCCTTGCGGTCGGCCGGGCCGAGCCCGGCCACGAGCTGGGCCGTGCGGGCGACGTCGCCGCCGCGGATGAAGGGGTACAGGTCGTTCCAGGCGGTCATGGGGGCCTCTCCAGTACGGGGTCACTGGATCGGAGACATTAGCGACGCCTTACGACAATCTTGATCGGCCAGGGCCGGCCTCGGCGAGCACAGCCGCGAATCCGGCGCGGCGGTCGGGGAGGGACGGGGTCAGCGGACGGTCGGGCGGGTCACGTCGTGGGCGCGGAGGTGCCCGCACATGCCCCACCGCTCCTCCGGCGGGCTCTCCATGAGGGCCGAGCCCGCGAGGTGGGCGGCGTCGCCCCCCTCCAGCGCGTCCAGCACGGCGGCGGTGCGCCGCGCCTGCTCGGCGACGTTGCGCTCCCACAGCTCCCGCCAGCGCCCCACGTTCGGGCGCACCAGCGCCACCGCGTCGGCGTACAGCCGGCGCAGCGGCTCCAGGTCACCGGCCGCGGCGGCCTCCGCAAGCCGCAGGAACCCCTCCACCGCCAGGTCACGGCGCCGGGCCACCGCCCGCTCGGTCTCCTCCCGCGACCCGCCGGCGGGCAGCGTGGCCGCCTCGCGATAGCGCACGGGGTCGCCCACGACGTCGGGCGGGAACGTCATGACCGCGTCGCCCGCCTCCGGCAGGCCCGCGTTCTGCATCACGACCACCACCTCCAGGCCGTCGTGGTTGACCGCCCGGTGGATCGTCCCGGGCGTGAACCACACCGTCGAGCCCGGCACCAGCTCGGTCTCGCGCGGCCCCCGCACGTCCAGCGTCTGCAACGCGCCCCGCCCGCCGACCACCACGTACGCCTCCGTCGAGGCCGTGTGCAGGTGCGGCGTCCCGCCGGCCAGGCCGTCGGCCGCGCACGTGCCGGAGTACACCGACAGCCGGCTCACCGACGTGCCACCGGGGAACGACGTGCCGCCGGGCGACGGCGCGCCGCCGGAGGAGGTCATGCCGCCGGAGGAGGTCATGCCGTCGCGGGAGGTCATGCCGTCGCGGGAGGTCATGCCGTCGTGGGAGGCCATGCCGTCGCTCCTGCGGCCAGCGCCGCCCTGCCCCGCTCGGCCAGCAGCGCCGTGCCCTCCTCCCCCCGGTCGCCGTCGGCCACCACGACCGCGTACCGGAAGCGCAGCGTCTCGCCGTCCGGCAGCTCCAGCTCCTCGCTGAAGAACGGTGCCGGGCACAGGCAGGCGAACTCCTCGGTGCGGGCGAACCACTGCGGCGGGTGCCGCGGGTTCGCGGTGTCGTCCACCATGACGATCGTCGAGTGGCCGCCCGTGCCGTCGTGCCGGCCGCGGAAGCCGAACCACTCGGCGCGGGTGCCGCGCAGCTCGCCGCCGCCCGCCCCGGTGGGCGACTGGATGAGGCCGCCGGTGAACGAGCGCGGCCCGCGCCAGAACAGCCCGCCGTAGCCGGCGTTCTCGCGTCCCTTGGTGGTCGGCGAGCCGAAGGACAGCGCCGCGCCGGACACGTTCGTCATGGTGGTGTCGAACACCAGCGCCCACGTCGCGTCGTCGAGGACCGAGGCGGCCAGCGTGCGCCGCTCGTCGATGACGGGGGCGCCCGCCTGGGAGGTCCAGGCGAGGGTGTGGCCGATCTCGGCCCGGCCGCCCTCGGCCGACAGCGTGGTCATCTCCTGGTGGGTGGCGCTGCCGTTGTTGTCGAGCTGCACGTAGAACCGGCCGTGCACGTACGTCGGTCCGCCCCAGAAGTTGTGCTCGCCGACGTGCGGCAGCGACCAGGCGATGCCCTTGTGCCAGACGTGGTCGTGCGGCCGGAACAGCGACACGAGTTCGCCGCCGAGGGTGCGGATCGGGTGGAGGTACGGCTTGGGCGACTCCAGCACCGGCGTGTCGGGCCGGTAGACGTAGGTGAAGAGCTGGACGCCGCCCGCCGAGACGGCGACCGACCGGCCGAGGGCGTGGTCGACCTGAAGGGTCACGGGTTCCTCACCTTCTCCCAGGGTGTGCCGGTCCCGTCCATCCGCGACGCGAACGGGTCGCCGGGCGTGATCTGTCCGCTGCGTACGCGCTCGCCGGTGAAGGCGGAGCGGTACAGGGCGGCGATGAACTCCATCGTCCGCCGGGCGTCCCCGGCCGTGACGGGCGGCGCCTCGCCCCGGTCGAGGGCGTCGAGCACCGCCGCGAACCAGCCCTCGTGGCCGCTCGGCACGGAGCTGCGCTCCCGGTTCCACAGCGCGGCGACGTCCTCGTGGCCGGGGGCCGGGGTGACGGTCCAGTCGTCGTCGGTGTAGCCGTACAGGTGCTCCACCTCGACGGTGGCGCGCTCGTAGTCGAAGCGCAGCGCGGAGGTCTGCCGCGGCGACACCACCGAGTTGACCACGGTGGCGACCGCGCCGCTGTCGAAGGTGACCAGCGCGGCCGACACGTCCTCGGTGTCGACGGCGCGGGCCCGGCGGGCGGCGACCGCGGTGACCTCGCGCCACGGCCCGAGGACCGAGAGCAGCAGGTCGAACTGGTGGATGCCGTGCCCCATCGTCGGGCCGCCCCCCTCGCTCTCCCACGTGCCGCGCCAGGGCACCGCGAAGTACGCCTCGTCGCGGTACCACTGGGTGGCGCAGGTGGCGAGCAGCGGCCGGCCCAGCTCCCCCGCGTCGGCGAGGCGGCGCAGCCGCAGCGTGCCCGCGCCGAAGCGGTGCTGCAGGACGGTGGCGACGTGCGCCGTGGAGCGGGCCTCCGCCTCCACCAGCGCGTCCATCTCGGCCAGCGAGAGCGTCGGCGGCTTCTCCACCAGCACCGTCACCCCCGCCTCCAGGCACTCCAGGGCGAGCGGCGCGTGCAGCGCGGGCGGGGTGCAGAGGTGGACCAGGTCCACCTCGCCCTCGCGCAGCAGATCGGTCAGGCTCGCGTGGACGCGGGGGATCTCCCACGTCTCCGCGAACGCCTTGGCCCGGCCGAGGTCCACGTCAACGGCGGCGGCGAGGCTCGCCCGCCCGGCCGAGGCGGCGACGGCCTCGGCGTGGGCGGTGGCGATCCCACCGGTGCCGACGATGGCGGACCGGTAGTTCCGTTGAGACAAGGTGGGGCTCCAGGGGGGCGGGGGCACGCTGGGAAAACGCTTTCCACAGTCTGCCCGGAGGGTCGCGGCAGCGTCAAGAGCCGCCGTCGAGGCCGCCCGCGCCCTTCCGGGCTCCGGGTGCGCCTCGCACGCCCTCCCTCCGGACCGAGGAAGAGCGACCGCACCCCTTCACCTACAAGATCTCAACAGGTATGGTCAGATCCGTTCGCGAAGAAAAGTTTCACCCCTGGAGGGACAGTGGGCAAGAAGCTTCAGTTGCTGGCGTTACCGGCGGCGGCCATCGCGCTGGCCACCCTGACCGGCGGCCCGGCCCAGGCCGCCGACGGCTACGACCGCTGCCACGCCGGTTACTACTGCCTGTTCTCGGGCCTCGACGGCTCGGGCGACATCGTCGAGATCAAGAGCGACACCCCCGACCTCGCCGCGCTGAACATGGCGGACCGCGCCAAGTCCGACTGGAACCGCACGACCTCCTACATCCACCTGTACTCCGAGGCCAACTACGGCGGCTGCTCGGCTGTGACCAGCCCCGGCGGCAAGGGCAACTTCTACAGCGCCTTCCGCGACTTCTTCGACTCCGTCCGCGTCGGCGGCCCGAACGGCCCCTCCTGCGAGGTGACGTTCTCCCGCTCGGTCACCGACTCGCACGGCTGACCCGGTCCCCGGCCCGGCGGCGCGCGAGGGGTCACGCGCGTCGCCGGGCCGGAGCCGTCTCATGACCCGCCGGGCCGACGCGGGCCGGCGGGGCGAGGCGGGCCGGCGGAACATGGCGGTGCGGGTTCGCCGGTCAGGCGCGGGCCGTCACGACGCTCGCCGCCGTCTCCCCGTGCAGGCCGCGTTCGTCCGTGTGCCGGGCCAGCAGCTCCCGTACGGCCTGGCGCAGCGCCTCGCCGTGCTCCCCGGCGTACGGCGCGGCGACCGCCGAGAACCCGAACAGGCAGCACAGCGCGTCCGGCCCGCCCGGCAGCGTGACCGGGACCGTCCACTCGTGCCGCTCGACCCCGGTGAACCCCGCCTCCTCGACCAGCGCGGCGACCTCCTCCCCCGCCGGCGTCCACGGCTCGGCGAACAGCTCGGCCTCCTCCGGGCCCAGCACGGCCCCCACGGCGTCGCGCAGCGCGCGGAACAGCGGGTTGCGTTCCAGCGGCAGCCAGGTGGCGATCGCGATCCGCCCGCCCGGCCGGGCCGCCCTGCGCATCTCCGCCACCGCCGCCCGCCGGTCCGGCACGAACTGGAGCACCTGCTGCGCGGTGACGACGTCGAACGCCTCGTCGGACACGTGCAGCGGCGCGGCCCCGCACTCGACGTACTGGATGGACGCCGGCCCGCCGGACGGCGGCGGCTCCTCGCGGGCGAGCGCCAGCATGGCCGGGCTCGGGTCGGTGCCGACGACGGCGCCGGTCGGGCCCACGGCCGCCGCCAGCACGCGCGCGACCGTCCCCGGCCCGGTGCCCACGTCGAGGGCCCGCGCGCCGGGCGCGGGAGCGAGCGCGCCGACCAGCCGTTCCGCCCACGGCCCGAAGATCGCCGGCACCAGCACCTCCCGGTACGGCCGGACCCGCGCCGTGCCGCCCGCCTCGAACGCGGGCGCGGCGCCCCCGCCCCGCCCCGACCTGGTCGCCCCCTCCAGCGTGGCGGCCAGGTGGTCCACCTCGTCGGCCGCGTTGTACAGGTAGAACGACGACCGGATGGCCGCCGGGATGCCGAAGCGGCTGCACGCGAGCTGGGCGCAGTGGTGGCCGGAGCGCACGGCGATGCCCGCCTCGTCGAGCACCGTCCGCAGCTTCTGCAGCGGCACCCCGTCCACCACGAACGACAGCAGCGGCAGCCGGTCCACGCCGTCGGCCGGCCCGATGAACCGGATGCCCGGCACCCGCCCGAGCCGCTCCAGCGCGTACTCGACCAGGGCCTGGTCGTGCGCCGCGATCGCGTCCATGCCGATCTCGCCGAGGAAGTCGCAGGCCGCGCCCAGTCCCACGGCCTGCGCGACCGGCGGAGTGCCGGCCTCGAACTTGAGCGGCGGCGCGGCGTACCGCATGGCGTCGACGCTGACCGTCTCGATCATCTCGCCGCCGCCGAGGAACGGCGGCAGCGCCTCCAGCAGCTCGTGCCGGCCCCACAGCACGCCGATCCCGGTCGGCCCGCACATCTTGTGCCCGGAGAACGTCACGAAGTCCGCGCCGAGCGCCGCCACGTCCACCGGCAGGTGCGGCACCGACTGCGCCGCGTCCACCACCAGGAGCGCGCCGACCTCGGCGGCACGGGCGGCGATGGGCGCGATCGGGTTCACGGTGCCGAGGATGTTGGAGGCGTGGACGACCGCCACCACCCGGGTCCGCTCGGTGACCACCTCGGACAGGCGGGACAGGTCGAGGCGGCCGTCGTCGGTGATGCCGAGGTAGCGCACCGTCGCCCCGGCCCGCTCGGCGAGCAGCCGCCACGGGATGAGGTTCGAGTGGTGCTCCATCTCGGTCACCACGATCTCGTCGCCGGGACCGACCCGCAGGTCCTCGCCGGCCCACATGAGGGCGTTGGACAGGAGGTTGACGGCCTCGGTGGCGTTCTTGGTGAAGACGATCTCCTCGGGGCGGGACGCGCCGACGAAGGCCGCCACGGTGCGGCGGGCCCCTTCGTACAGCTCGGTCGCCTCGACGGCCAGGCGGTAGACGCCCCGGTGGACGTTGGCGTTGGCGCGCGTGTAGTAGTGGGCCAGGGCGTCGAGCACCGCGGCGGGCTTCTGCGTGGTGGCGGCGCTGTCGAGGTAGACGGGCGGGCGGGAGCCGTCAGCGGGTGTCTCGAAGAACGGGAATGCCTTCCGAATCGACTCGACGTCGATCGCCATCGTGGCCTCCTCTGCCGTGCGGTGTAGCGGCAGTGTCGCCCGGGCCGGCGCGCGCGGACCCAACTGGAGTTGCGCCACGCGGATCCCACGATGTCCTCCGTACGATAGTCCGCCTCCGGTCCGCGACGCGGGGGGCGCGGGGTGGCAGGAACCGGCCGCCGCTTCTGGCCTTCGGCCCGGTGATGATCTGGCGCCTAACCTGGCGGCATGGCCGGCGATTACTTGGTCGACGGGGCGCGGATCATGGCCATGCGGCGGGCGCGCGGCCTGTCCCGGCGGGTCCTGGCCGACCTCGTGGGGTGCAGCGAGGAGTGGCTGCGGCTCGTGGAGAAGGGCGTACGGCCGCTGGACCGGCTGTCCACCCTCATGCGCATCGCCGGCGTCCTGCGCGTCGGGGACCTGTCGGAGCTGGTGGACGGCCCGGTCGCGCTGCCCGCCGCGGCCGGCCTCCCGGGGCACCCGGACGGGGGCTTCGGCGGGTCGGCGGAGATGGTGCTGGCGCTGCTGCTCCCCCGCCGTCCGGCGGGTGACGGGCCGGCCGGGAGCGTCCATCGGGTGCGCCGGCACGTGACGGCGGCCTGGGAGGTGTGGCGGCGCTCGCCGCGGCGGTACACGGAGCTGCGCCGCGACCTGCCCGGCCTGCTGCTGACGGCCCAGGCCGCCTCCCGCGCGGCCCCCGCCTCGGAAGAAGCGGCCTCGGAAGGAACGGCCTCGGAGGGGACGGCCTCGGAGGAAGCGGGGATGGCGGCGGCCGAGCTCGCGCGGGTGTACCGGCTGTTCGCGACGGTGCTGCGCGGGAGCGGCGAGTACGCCCCCGCCCTGCTGGCGGCCGACCGGGCGGTGTCGGCCGCACGGGGGGACCCCGTGGCGGCGGCCCCGGCGTGGGCGGAGACGGCCGAGGTCCTGGTGCTCCTGGGGCGCCCGGCCGACGCCCGCCGCGTGTGCCTGACAGCCGCCGACCTCGCCGCCGGTGCGGCGTCCCCCCACACCGGGCCGTACGCGGCGGCCGTCGGGGCGTGCCTGCTGGCGGCGGCGCACGCCGCGGCGGCCGAGCACGACCTGCTGGGCGTCGAGGAGCTGCTGAACCGCGCCCGCGGGCTGGCGGCCCGGCTCGGCGGGGGCGAGGGCGAGGGCGGGGGCGGGGGCGGGGGCGAGGGCGAGGGCGAGGGCGAGGACCGCGACGGCTTCCTGGTGGAGCTGGACCTGCGCGCGGCGGCGGCCGCGGTCCGCATGGGCCGTCACCGGCAGGCCCTGCGCCTGGCCGAGGACCTCGATCCGGCCCGCCTGACCACCCGTGACCTGCGCGTCCGGCACTTCCTGACGCTGGCCGCGGCCCACGCCAGGGACCGCGCCCCGCGGGCCGCCGCCGCCATGCTCCGCAAGGTCGCGGAGAGCTGCCCGGAGGAGCTGAAGCACGGGGCACAGGCGGTGCGGCTGCTGGCGGAGCTGCGCCTCCTGGACTGCGCCACCACCCAGGTCGAGCTCCGCGAGCTGCGCGAGCTGACCCGCCTCACGGCCTGACCGCCGCCGTGAGCGCCCTGGCATGGCGACGCCGCGGAGCCTCCTCACGGTGGCCCCGCGGCGTGCGGCCGGGAACTCAGTAGCGTTCGGCGGCTCCCGTGTTGATCTCGATGAGGGCCAGCGTGGCCTGCTGGTAGGCCGTGAGGTCACCGCCCGGCGGCTCGGTCAGCACCGTCCGGGCGTGCCGGGCGGCGGCGCCGACCGTCCGCGCCCCGATGCGGTCCATGGCGACGCCGCGCACCGCCGTGGCGGCGTTGACGCGGCGGCTGCCCAGGTTGAGGTACGCCCCGAGCAGTTCGGTGCGCAGCGCCCGCGGCTGCGGGAGCGGCGGCGCGAGCGCGGCCGTGACCTCCTGCTGCGTCAGCAGCCCGTCCGGGGCGGAGCCGTCGGCCCCGTCGAAACGGGTGTCGGTGGCCTGCACCCGGGCCAGCAGTTCGGCGGTGCGCAGCGCCGGCATCGCCATCCACACCGCGGACGGACGCGGGTCGCGGCTCGGCGCCACCTCCGTGACCGTCGAGGTGGCCGAGGCCGTCACCGGGTCGTACGCGCAGCCGTTGGCGTTGACGTACGCCACCTCGGCGTGCCCCGTCTGCTCCGTGCCGCCCGTCACGAGCAGGCTGGAACGGGTGGTGAACGCGACGGTCGCCGTGGCGCCCGCCTCCACCGGGTCGAGGCGCCAGGTCAGCGTGCCGCCGGAGACCTCCGTGGGCCGGGGGCCGCTCCCCTGGTCGAGGGCGGTGCTGTAGTACACCTCGTCGGGCAGCGCGTAGGTGAGCGTGACGCCGGTGGCGGCGGCGCCGCCGGTGTTGCGGACGGTCAGGGTGGTCGTCGTGGCCTCGCCCGCGTTCGCCTCCGGGGTGGTGGCGGCGGACAGGGTGAGGCGCGGCGCCTTGACCGTGCTCTTCGCCGTGCCGGTGTTGTCGGAGGTGTCGGCCTCGTCGCCGCCGGCGAGGTTCTTGGCCGCCACCGTGGCCTTGTTGGTCACGACCGAGTCGTTCTCGGCCGTGCACGGCACGACGTAGGTGAACGTCGCGCTGCGCTGCGCCGCCGCCTTGATGTCGGGCAGCCGCTGCTCGGCCGTGGTGCCGTCCGGGAAGGTGTCGGTCACCTTGACGTCGGCGGCGGTCCCCCGGCCCTCGTTGCGCACGAGGACGGTGTAGGTGAGGGTGTCGCCGGGCAGCGCCTCGGGCTCGTCCACGGTCTTGGTGGCGGTGACGTCCGGGTCGTAGAAGTCGCGCAGCGCCAGCTCTGCGCCGAGCACGGCCGGGAACCCGATCTCGTTGACGGACGGCGCGGCGGCCGGGGCGCCCGCGTCCGGGGAGCCCACGGCGCGGTACTTGAGGCTTCCCCAGTCGTCGTGGCCGGTCAGCAGGGTGGCGCGGCCGGTGTCGCCGGTCGCGGGCGCCGTGTTGCAGGCGTCGCCGCCGTTGAGGATGGCGTCGCCCACGTTCTCGTCGTTGCCGACGGCCGTCGTGGTCAGGACGCCGTCGGTGCCCGCGAGGACGCAGACGTCGTCCTCGGAGTTGATGTCGGCGGCCACGCGGTTCGGGTCGTCGGGCACGGCGTCGTCGTTCCAGTTGAGCGCGCCGGTGCCGGGCCCGAACAGCGGGTCGCCGCCGGGGAGCCGCCAGCGGGTGAGGTCCTCGCCGTCGCGGATGCCGTCGCCCTCCAGGAGCTGCCCCTTGTCGAGCGTGGGCAGCGAGCCGCGTGAGTAGTCCAGGCGGCGCGGCAGCGGGTCCGGGCCCGTCGGGATGCCGCCGGGATCGAAGGCGTAGTTCATGACGCTGAGGTAGTTGGGCTTGAAGTTGGTGCGGTCCGCGCCGCCGTGCGCCAGACCGAGCGCGTGCCCGAGTTCGTGCATGATGCTGCCGGACTGGTCGCGTACGGTCCCCACGTCCGCGTCGGCGGCGCCGGTGCCCTTCTTCAGGATCTGCCGGTCGTCGGTGCGCGGGTCGGCGTCGGTGTCGCAGGTCCGGTCGGAGCCGACCAGCAGGTCCTCGCCCATCTTCGCGTCCGTGGCGGCGGGCGTGGTGTCGAGCTTGCCGTTGGCGCCGGGCGCGACGCAGACCGTGCGCCAGCCGCCGAGGGTGACGATGAAGTCCTTGTTGTCGCCCCGGTTGGGCTCGCAGCAGCGGCCGGAGCTGAAGCCGCCGGGCGTCAGCCGGTGGGCGAAGATCGCGTAGTGGGCGTACGGGGCGAGCAGGTTGCTGAAGTTCGCGTTGCGCGCGGCGCGGTAGTTCGCGTCCAGGCCCATGACGTTCTGCTCGGCGACGGACTTACCCGCGATGTGCACGAAGTCGACGCCCTGGGTGGTGCTGAAGCCGGGATACGGGCAGGGTGACACGGGATCGACGGGCGCGTCCTCGAAGGCGCGCTTGACCTCCTCGATCGCCGCGTCCTTCGGCTGGTGGCTGTGCCCGTCGGCGGCGCCGGTCATGTAGTCGATCTGGACGACGACGGACTTGCGGCACGGGTTCGCGCCCATGGCCTTGAGGTCGTACTTCATCGACCCGTCCTTGTCGCGCACCCCGAACCGCTCGATGACGTCGTAGATGCCGTCGCCGTCGGTGTCGGGCAGCGGGCTCAGCCGTTCGATCTTGATGCCGATCGTGATGGCGACGCCGTCGTTGGTGTCGGGGAAGTTCGGGTCGCCGTCGCCCGTGATGCGTTCCTGGCCGGGGGTGATGCCGTCCTCGGGGGACGTCCAGGTGTCGGTGCCGATGTCGTACTTGAGGTCGAGGTCGTCGTCCTGGTTGCCGGGACTGATGTCCATGTGGTCGTCACCGAAGTTGGTGCCGTCGTCGTAGTCCCACAGCCGCACCAGGATCGGCACGGTGGTCCGGTCGTCGGGCACCGTGGTGTCCTGGGTGAAGACCCACGGGTCGGGGAAGGTGCTGGGGTTGAACACGTCGTCCTGGACGTACGGCTTGCGCACCAGCGGCCCGTCGCCGATGCGGATCTCCGGGAAGTAGTCGCCGTCGCCCCCGTCGTCGTCGGGGTTCTCGCCCTGCTGGATCCAGGTGATCGACAGCTTCAGCCGGACGTCGGTCGAGGCGCGCGCCGGCGCGGCGAGCGCCGCCAGGCCGGCCGTGACGAGGAGCAGCGCGGCGAGGACGGCGAGCGCTCTGGCCCGGACCGCCACGCCGGAGTGAGGATGCATGACATTTCCCCCTGCCATCTGATGGGACTGTGGCAAGGATGGGGACGGGGCAGGTCCGGCGCATGAGTAGCCCTCTACTCGGATGAGCCTTTGCCGGGAATTGGGCCGGTGCCGGGATATCCCGCACCGTACCGGTCACAGCACGGACATGGGGCCGGCTTCCCTGGGGGACGAGGGCGTGAGCCGGAGAAGGCGAGGTCGGCTCGGATCAACCGTTCTGGATCACGGTGGGCGATCCCGCGCCGGGCTTGAGGCCGTCGAGGGCGATCTCGGCGAAGCGGCGCCAGTCACCGGCCCCGTTGCGGATGACCGACGCGAGACCGCAGACGATCATGTTGACGTCCGAGGTCGCGGCGTCCGCCCGGAACGCGCCCACGGCCTTTCCCCGTTCGACCAGCTCGCGGGCGACGTCCCGCAGGGCCTCCCCCGTCCGCCCCTGCGGCTCGGTGGTGCCCACGACGCCCTCGATGACCTGCGACATGCCGCGGTCCGCGGCCAGCACCTCGCCGACGTGCTCGACGAAGAGGGCGAGCGCACGGGCCGGGTCGGCCTCGCCGAGGCAACGCGCCCGCGCGTGGTCCAGCAGCTCGGCCGACCGGCTCTCGGCGGCGGCCTCGATGAGCGCCTGGCGGGTCGGGAAGTGCCGGTAGAGGGTGCCGATGCCCACCTCGGCGACCCGCGCCACCTCCGCCATCTGCACGTCCTGGCCGTGCTCGGCGAACAGCGCCCGGGCCGCCTCCAGGACGCGGGCGCGGTTGCGTTCGGCGTCGGTGCGCGGCTTGCGGCGGGACGGCGGTGTTGACATCAGGGGCCTTCCTCTGGCTAGATTTTTCCGGAATACGGATTCCGCATTCCGATTGTACCGCTCATCGTTCCCCATGCCGCGACACTCGCGGCGCGAAGGGATGCTCCCATGTCGAAGGACCGTTTCATCCTGCTCGAACCCGGCCAGGCACGGCCGGGCCGGATCCCCGTGCCTCCCGCGTTCGCCGTGAAGGCGCGCACCGAGGACACCGAGGGGCGGCTGTCCCTGCTGGAGACGACCCTGACCAGGGACATCCCGCGGCACGTCCACCATGAGGCCGACGAGTGCGTCTACGTGCTCGACGGCGTGCTGGAGGTGGAGTTCGACGACCGGACCGAGCGGCTGGGCAAGGGCGGGTTCGTGCTGCTGCCGCACGGGGTGCCGCACGCCCTGCGCAAGGGGTCGTCGCCGCCGCCCCGGGTCATCCAGATCTCCTCGCCCGGCGGGTGGGAGTGCTACGTGGAGGACCTGATCGAGGCCGGACCGGCGGTCACGACCGGCGGCGCCTTCGACCCGGTCAAGCTCAACCGCGTCGCCGCCCGGCACGGCATCACCTACGAGGTCCCCTGACCCACCCTGACCCCGCGGCGGGCGGTCAGCGGGCGACGGCGACGGTGCAGCGGGCGTGGTGGAGGACGCTCCGGCTGACCGAGCCCAGCAGCAGCGACCCGACCGGCCCCAGCCCCCTGGACCCGACGACGAGCAGCGCCGCCCGGGTGGAGGCGGCCACCAGGGCCGGCACGGGCGGGCAGCGGGTGACCTCGCAGGTGACCGTCACGTCCGGGTAGCGCTCCCGCAGGCCCGCGAGCCGCTCCTCGCCGGGCCACTCCTCCCCGGGCCGCTCCTCCACGTGCCGCTCCTCCCCGTGCCGCTCCTCCCCGTCCGCGGTCCGCGGCCCTGGGGAGCCGCCGCCCGCGTCCGTCGCGGCGGGCGATCCGTGTTCGGGCGGGCGGCGCGTGGTGGCGTGCTCGGGGAGGGCGTGGACGACCAGCAGCGGGCGGCCGTGCAGCCGGGCCTGCTCGAACGCGAACTCCAGCGCGGGGTCCCCCTCCCCCGCCGCACCGGCGCACTCCTCACCGGCGCCCACGACGATCCGCCCGACCTGCCCGCCGCCCAGATCACCGAACGCGATCCCGTACGGATCGCCTCCGGACGCGACCCCGGCCTCACCGGAGGGCGATCCCGGCGCCTGGCGAGGGCGGGCCACCACCACGACGCCGGCCACGTGCCCGGCGACCCGCAGCGGCACCGACCCCACCAGCATGCCCGGGATCACGCCTGTCCCGTGACTGCCCACCACCACCTCGGCGGCCCCGGCGGCGCGCTCGCGCAGCACCTCGTCCGGCCGTCCCTCGGCCAGTTCGGTGGTCACGGCGGAGGCGCCCGCGTACCCGGCGGCGACCCGGGCGGCCTCGGCGAGCAGCCGCTCCCCCTCCTCGGCCCTGACCGGCCCCGTGAAGCCAGGGGTCACGGCGTGGACCAGGTGCAGGCGCAGCCCGCGCCGCGACGCGTCGTCGGCCGCCCACCGCACGGCCGCGGCGGCGCCCGCCGAGCCGTCCGTGCCGGCGACGATCACCCCGCTCATGACGCTCTCCCCGCTCTCCGCGAGCCCGCGCTCTCTCGCCCCATACCCCTGTGACCAGCGGCGACGCACCTGCCCGACGCGGAATGTCGGCAAGGAAGGAGCAAGCGGGTAGAAGACGGCTCAGAACGTGTCATGTCGCGACGTCGACGGCGCGGGAGGCGACGTGGATCCCTGGGTGCTGGACTACGACGGCTTCGACCCGGCCGCCGAAGGGCTGCGGGAGGCGCTGACCACGCTGGGCAACGGGTACGTCGCCACCCGGGGCGCCGCGGCCGAGGCGGAGGCCGACGGCGTCCACTACCCGGGCACGTACCTCGCGGGCTGCTACGACCGGCTGGAGTCGCACGTCGCCGGCCGTACCGTGACGAACGAGGACATCGTCAACATCCCCAACTGGCTGCCCCTGACCTTCCGCCCCGCCGGGGGCGAGTGGTTCGCGCCGGGCGGCGACGTCCGGATCCTGGCCTGTCAGCGGCGGCTCGACCTGCGGCGCGGCGTCCTGACCCGGCGGGTACGGGTGCGCGACGGCGCCGGGCGCACGACCGCGGTGGAGGAGCGGCGGCTGGTGTCCATGGACGACCCGCACCTGGCCGCGCTGGCCGTCACCGTCACCCCCGAGGACTGGGACGGGCTCCTGGAGGTGCGCTCGGCCCTCGACGGGCGGGTCGTCAACGCGGGCGTCGCCCGTTACCGCCAGCTCAACGGCCACCACCTGGTGCCGCTCGCCGCCCACTCCTCCGCGGACGGCGTCGCCGAGCTGCTGGTCCGTACCGCGACCTCCCGGGTGGAGATCGCGCTCGCGGCCCGCACGACGGCGCCCGGCCACCCGGGCGCGCGCCGCGCGGCCGTCACCCGGCGGGCGTGGGTGGCCGACGTGCTGACCCTCCACGCGCGCGCCGGCGAGGCCGTGCGGGTGGAGAAGGTCGTGGCCGTCCACACCTCCCGCGACCGCGCCGTCGGCGCCCCCGCCGAGGCGGCCCGCGCGGCGGCGCTGCGCGCGCCCGGCTTCGAGGAGCTGCTGGAGCGGCACGCCGGCGCGTGGGAGCGGCTGTGGGCGCGGGCCCGGGTCGAGGGCGGGGACGCCGAGGTGCGGCAGACCCTCAACCTGTACGCCTTCCACCTGCTGCAGACGGCCTCGCCGCACATCACCGACCTGGACGTGGGCCTGCCCGCCCGGGGCCTGCACGGCGAGGCCTACCGGGGGCACGTGTTCTGGGACGAGCTGTTCGTCTTCCCGTACCTCGCGCCGCGCTTCCCCGACGTCGCCGAGGCGCTGCTGCGTTACCGGTGGCGGCGCCTGCCCGCGGCGCGCCGGGCCGCCGCGCGGGAGGGGCGCGCCGGGGCGATGTTCCCGTGGCAGAGCGCCGGCGACGGCCGCGAGGAGACGCCTGACCTGCACTACAACCCCCGCTCCGGCCGCTGGCTGCCCGACAACTCCCATCTGCAGCGCCATGTCGGCCTGGCCGTCGCCGTCAACGTGTGGCGGCACCAGCGGGTGACGCGCGACGCCGGGTTCCTCACCGGGTTCGGGGGCGAGCTGATGGCGGAGGTGGCGCGCTTCTTCGCGTCGCTGGCCGTACGCGAGGGCGACCGGTACGCGATCCGCGGCGTGATGGGCCCGGACGAGTACCACGACGGCTACCCGGACCGGGCCCGGCCGGGCATCGACAACAACGCCTACACCAACGTGATGACGGCCTGGCTGATGCGCCGCGTGCTGGAGACCCCCGCCGTCGCGGAGGCGGGCGACCTCACCGCCGCCGAGCTGGACCGCTTCGCCGAGCTGGCGCACGGGATGCGGGTGGACTTCCACGACGGCGTCATCAGCCAGTTCGAGGGGTACGGCGAGCTGCTGGAGCTGGACTGGGACCGCTACCGGCGCGGGTACGGCGACATCCGGCGGCTGGACCGCATCCTGGAGGCCGAGGGCGACACCCCGAACCGCTACAAGGCGTCCAAGCAGGCCGACGTGCTCATGCTGTTCCACGTGCTGGGCGAGGAGGAGCTGACCCGGCTGCTGACCGGCCTGGGCTACGCCTGGGACGCCGCCGCCGCGGCGCGGACCGTGGACTACTACCTGGCCCGCACCTGCCACGGCTCGACGCTGAGCGCCGTGGTCCACGCCGGGGTGCTGGCCCGGGTCCGGCCGGGAGCCTCCGAGCCGTTCCTGGTGGAGGCGCTGAACAGCGACGTGCGCGACGTCCAGGGCGGGACGACGGCGGAGGGCGTCCACCTGGGCGCGATGGCGGGGGTGCTCAGCCTGTTCGGCCGGTCCGCGGGGTGACGGGGGTGTCCCCGGGTGACGCGCGAACGCCCACCCCGGGGTCGGGGCGGGCGCGGCGTCCGGTGCGGTGCTCTTCGCGGCACCTGCTGGAGGACCATGGGGATCGGCCTCTTCGCGGATCGGCCTACTTGAGGATCGGGTGGCGCCGGACGATCGGCAGGTTGCCCAGGCCGAGGGTGGCGCCGGCGCCCGACAGGGCCAGACCGGCCAGGACGATCGTGTAGACGATGTGGTCGTCCATGAAGGGGTTGGTGGTCAGGGGCAGTTCGGCGGCCCACATGAGCATCAGCATCAGACCGCCGCTGACGGCCGCGATCCGGGTGCCCACGCCGAGGGTGAGGGCCAGGCCGACGCCGAGCAGGCCGGCCATGAACAGCCAGTCCACCCAGGCCTGACCGGCCAGCGCCGAGAAGGCCCCGCCGAGCGCGTTCTCTCCGGTGCCCTTGAGGAAGCCGGTCGTCGGGCTTCCGCCCGCGATCCAGGCCTTCGCGGCGGGAGTGGCGAAGCCCCAGCCGAACGTCTTGTCGAGGAACGCCCACAGGAACACCCAGCCGAGGGAGATCCGGGCGATCGCCCAGACGTAGTCGGCGGGACGGTGCGCCGTCTCGGCCGTGTGAGCGCGAGGGGCGGTGCGGGGGAGCGTGGTGGCCATGACGGCCCCCTTTCATTGCCGGTTCAGGATGTTCTCTTGTACGTCTCCATACCATCGGACCCGGCGCCCGCCGGGCAGAGCCGTAAGGTCCCGTACGCCCGGACCTTCCAGCCCCTCCCCGCCGGGACCTTCGACCCCGTACCGCCTTCGCCCGCCGGTGTCGCCGGGGTCCGGGAGAAGGGGGGTCTTCGCAGCTCAGAAGGGTAATCAAGCCTCAGGCGGAGGTGACGGCCCAGCGCCCCCGCCCCGTACGCGCTGGTCAGGGGCCGCGGTCGCCGGGACCTTCGTCCCTCCGGGCGCGAGGCGCGCCGGGTCGTGACGGGCGCGCCGCCGGCGAGGAGGGTGGGAAGCCATGCTGGTCCGGGAGGTCATGTCGAGCCCGGTCGTGACGGTCGGCCGCACCACGTCGATCCGCCAGGCCGTCCGCGTGCTGTACGAGCGCGACGTCACCGCCGCCCCCGTCCTCGACGACGCCGGGCGGCTGGTGGGCGTGGTGTCCGAGCTGGACCTGCTGCGCGGCGAGTTCCAGCCGGACCCGCGCGCCACCACCCGCCCCGTGCCCGGCGGGCAGGGCCCGCCGCCGGCGCTCGTGTGGCAGGTCATGACCCACGCGGTGGTCACGGTCAGCGAGACGGCCGACGTCACGGCCGCCATCGATCTCATGGTCGGCAAGCAGGTCAAGAGCCTGCCGGTGCTGGCGGGCCACAGCGTGGTCGGCATGGTCAGCCGCCGCGACCTGATGCGCATGCTCGCCCGTCCCGACGAGGAGCTGCGCGCGGAGGTGGCGGCCGCGTTGCGCGAGCACTACCCGCACGGCCCGTTCTGGGAGGTGGCGGTCCACGACGGCGTCGCCGAGCTGCGACCGGCCGCCGAGCCGCGCCCCTCCCCCGTCCCCGGCCCGGCCGGAGCCGTCCTGGCCTCCGGCCCCGGGGACGTGCTCGCCGAGCATGTCGCCGACGTGCTGGCCCGTACCGTGCCCGGCGTCGTCCGGGTTCGGCATCTGAGGTGATCGGGAGGAGGCCGGCGGCGAGACCCTCGGGAGTGGGCCTCATGGTGGTCTCGCCGCCGACGAGGTGGCCGAGTGCCACGCGGGCGGGCCGGCGCACGGCCGCGGCGCCGCCTGGCATCGGAGTTCGGGAAGGCCCCTCCCGCTGCAGGGGGCCTACAGCAGCGGGGGCCTACAGGAGTGGGGGCCTACAGCAGCGGGGGTACGACGAGCCGGTCCTCCGGGGCGACGTCCAGCTCGGAGACGACGTCCACGACGCCGTCCACCGCGCGCAGCGCCTCGGCCGTCGCGGCGGCCCGCGACACGGAGGCCGCGCGGCCCCGGATCGTCACCACGCCCCGGTCGACCTCGACGGACAGGTCCTCGCCGGAGTCCGCGGGGTCCGGCAGCGCGGCCAGCACGTCGGCCGCCAGCTCGGCGGCCGG
This sequence comes from Nonomuraea rhodomycinica, assembly GCF_013363995.1. Lineage (GTDB taxonomy): Bacteria > Actinomycetota > Actinomycetes > Streptosporangiales > Streptosporangiaceae > Nonomuraea > Nonomuraea rhodomycinica. The sequence goes on from NZ_JABWGO010000001.1 coordinate 1,945,611, forward strand.
CCGGGTGAAGACCCGCAGGACGTCGCGCTGGTGGAGCGTGCCGATCACGCGGCCGGTCACCGGGTCGATGACGGGAAGCTGCTTGACCCGCCTGTCGCGCAGCGACCGGGCCGCGTCGCGCACCGGCGTCCCGGGGGTCACCGTGACGGCGGGCGCGGTCATCAGCTGCGCCGCCGTCTTCCCCGCCGCCTTCTCCTGCTCCCGCCGCCGGCGGCGGCCCCCGAGGAACGGGAGGCCGCCGCGTCCGGCGCCGGCCTCCTTGAGCAGCAGGTCGTCCTCCGACACGACGCCCACCGGCCGCCGGTCGGCGTCGACCACGGTGACCGCGCCCACGGCGCCGAGCCTCATGGCGGCCACGATGTCGGAGAACGACGCGTCCTCCCGGACGGCGACGGCCGTACGGCCCATGACGTCCTTCACGGTGATGGACATGGATGCCACCTCGCTTTCGCCTCTCACGATGCTTCGCGGGGCCGCTCCGGCGTCACCGGCCGACGTCCCGCCTCCACGTGCCTTTGGTCCCGGGCCCGGGCGGACCACGGACCCTCAGCGGGCGCGCACGACCGCCACGGGGCACTGCGCGTGGTGCAGGACGCCGCGGCGTACCGAGCCGACGAACACCGACGCCAGCGTGCCGTGCCCGTGGGAGCCGATCACCACGAGGTCGCTCTCGGCCGACGCCCGGCGCAGCGCGTCCACCGGGTGGGCCGCACGGACCTCCTCCGTGACGCTGACCTGCGGGTATTCCTTCTTGTACCGTTCGAGGTGCGCGTCGATGACCTCGCACGCGGCCTTGCGGATCGCGTCCATGTCGTGGGGACCGGGCGCGAACGCGTACACCGGCATGTTCCAGGCGTAGACGGCGCGGATGGCGCTGCCGCGCAGCTTGGCCTGCTCGAAGGCGTACGGCAGGGCGGGCTCGCACGCGGCCGAGTCGTCCACGCCGACCGTGATGAGGTTGTGCCGCCGGCCCGTCTCGCCGCGCACCACGACGACGGGGCACAGGGCCTGGCCCGCGACGTGGGCGCTGATCGAGCCGAGCAGCGCGCCGGCGAACCCGCCGAGCCCGCGGCTGCCGACGACGATCTCCGCGGCGTCCTGTCCCTCGTCCTGGAGGACCTGCGCGGGCGTGCCTTCGAGCAGCCGCGTGGTCACCTCGACGGACGGCTGGCGCTCGTGCGCCACGGCGAGCGCCTCGGCCAGGGCCTTCTCGCCGCCGTGGACGAGCGCGTCGGGCCAGTCTGCGGTGGGGAACTTGGCGATCTGGTACGGCGAGCGGTCCACGGCGTGCACGATGCGCAGCGGCTCGTGCATCCGGAGGGCGTCGTCCGCCGCCCACTCGACGGCGGCGCGCGCGGGCGCGGAGCCGTCGACACCTACGATGATCATGGTTGCCTCCCTGTCCATCCCCATCGCATCGCGGGGGACGGCCGGACGGCAGGGCCCTTGGTCCCGACAGCCCGGGCCGAACGGCATCCCGGCGGGGTGGTTCGACGAGCCCGCGCCGGGCACGCCTCGCAGGGAGGGTGAACGCCCGGTGAGAGGCGAGGAGGCGGCGATGGACGCCAAGCAGTGGACCGTACAGATCTACATCAGCGAGGACGAGACCGACGAGCGGACGCTCGCCCGCGCGGTCCTGTCGGCGACCGGCACGCCATGGCACGAGAGTGTGGGGCTGGCCCGGCGCAACCCGGCGGACCGTCCGGTGCCCGAGATCGGCGACGAGCTGGCCGCCGGCCGGGCGTTGATGGACCTGGCCGACAAGCTCCTGGGCGACGCCGCCCGGGACGTCGCGGAGCTGGGCGGCCCGGCCGAGGTCCGCTGACGCCTCCGGGGCCGGGGTGGCGGCGGCGCTCACGCCGCCGGGTCGTCCGGAGGAGAAGGCCACCGAGACGCCGGGACCTTCGTCCCTGGCGCCCCGCCCGGCGGCGGGACGACCGTGGGAGAGCAGGACGAAGGGAAGGTGGCCCCATGAAGGCTCTCGTCTACCACGGCCCCGGAAGGCGCTCCTGGGAGGACGTCCCGGACCCGTCCGTCGCCGAGCCGTCGGACGCGGTGGTGCGCGTGGACGCGGTCACGATCTGCGGCACGGACCTGCACATCCTCAAGGGCGACGTGCCGGAGGTCAAGCCGGGCCGGGTGCTCGGCCACGAGGCGGTCGGCACGGTGACGGCCACGGGCGACGGGGTCTCCACGCTCAAGGCGGGCGATCGCGTGCTCGTCTCGTGCATCTCGGCGTGCGGCCGGTGCCGCTACTGCCGGACCGGCTCCTACGGCCAGTGCCTGGGCGGCGGCGGCTGGATCCTCGGCCACCTGGTCGACGGGACGCAGGCGGAGTACGTGCGGGTGCCGTTCGCCGACACCTCGCTCCACCGGCTGCCCGAATCGGTCTCCGACGAGGCGGCGCTCATGCTCGCCGACATCCTGCCGACGGCGTACGAGGTGGGCGTGCTCAACGGCCGGGTGCGGCCGGGCGGCACGGTCGTCGTCGTGGGCGCGGGACCGATCGGCCTGGCCGTCGTCATGACGGCGCGGCTGTTCACGCCCGGCCACATCGTGGCGGTGGACCTGGCCCCGGCGCGGCTGGAGGCGGCGCGGCGGCTCGGCGCGGACGTCCTGGTGGGCCCCGGCGACGACGCGGCCGCCGCGGTGGCCGCTCTGACCGACGGGCTGGGGGCGGACGTCGCGGTGGAGGCCGTGGGGGTGCCGGAGACGTTCGAGCTGTGCGCGCGCCTGGTGCGCCCGGGCGGTCACGTCGCCAACGTCGGCGTGCACGGCGCGCCCGCGACCCTCCACCTGGAGCAGCTGTGGATCCGGAACGTCACCATCACCACGGGGCTCGTGGACACCTTCTCCACGCCCGACCTGCTGGCCATGGTCGCGGCGGGGCGGCTCGACCCGGGGGCGTTCGTCACGCACCGCTTCGCGCTCGACGCGCCGGACGGCATGGACGCCGCGTACGCGACGTTCGCCGACCCGCTGGCGACGGGCGCGCTCAAGGTGGTCCTGTCCCGCGCCACGGCCTGAGCGGCCCGCCCGTCCGTAGGAGGTGGTACGGCGGCAGGCGTCAGGGGTGGTACGGGGGCAGGCCGAGGCGCTCGCGGATGGTGCGCTGGATGGCGGCCTTCTCGCCCCGGGCGTCCACGGTCGTGACGTACTCCTTGCCGCGGAACAGCTCCAGCACGGGGTCCGTCTTGTCGTGGTAGTCGCGCAGCCGCCGGGCCAGCGCCTCCGGCGTGTCGTCCTCGCGGGTGACCAGCTCGCCGCCGCACACGTCGCAGCGGCCCTCGACCTCGGGGCGGTGGGCGATGAGGTTGTAGTCCATGCCGCAGCGGGAGCACAGGCGCCGGCCCAGCACGCGCCGCCGCACCTCCTCGTCGGGCAGGTCGAGGTGGATCACGCCGTCGATGTCGAAGCTCTCCAGGAAGAACTCCGCCTGCCGCCGGTTGCGCGGGAAGCCGTCGACGACGAACCCGTAGTTCCAGTCGTGCTGCTGGAGACGTTCGCGGACGACGTCCTCGACGAGGTCGTCGCCGACCAGCTCGCCCGCGGCCACGATGCGGCGCACCTGGGCGCCGAGCTTGGTGTGCTGCTTGACGTGCCACCGGAAGATGTCGCCGACGTTGATGTGGGTGAGGTCGAGGTCGTCGGCGAGCAGCTTGCTCTGGGTGCCCTTGCCGCTCCCCTGCACACCCATGATCACGTATTTGCGCATGTCCCATTGTCGGACGCCCGCGGCGGCGGACGTGTCACCGGGGACGGCACGCGCTTCGTGTTGACAGCCGAACCAACCAAGCGCATGCTTCATGCTGTGACGGGGGCCACATCCCCAGCTCGTCCGTAGCGTTCGCACCGGGCGCGAGGTGCCATCGCGGTTGTTCCTCCGGCTGCCGCCGGCGAGCTCTCCGCCGTAGCGGCGCACGCACGTGGAAGGGATCGGATCCAGCATGCCCGAGTCCAGCACGGACCCCACCCCCCAGCCCCTCACCCCCGAGCCGCCGGCGCTCCCCGGGCCCAGCCGCCGCACCCTGCTCCGGGGCGCCGCCCTGGCCGGCGGCGCGCTGGTCGCCGGCGCCACCCTCGGCCGCCCCTCCCCCGCCCACGCGGAGGCGGAGTACGACGTCGTGGTCGTGGGAGCCGGCGCCGCCGGCATGACCGCTGCGCTGACCGCCGCCAGGCGGGGACTCAGCGTGGTCGTCGTGGAGAAGGCGCCCGTCTTCGGCGGATCCGCCGCGCGCTCCGGCGCCGGCATCTGGATCCCCAACAACGAGGTCATCCTGGCCGCCGGTGTGCCCGACACTCCGGCCAAGGCCGCCGCCTACCTCGCCCGCGTCGTGGGCGACACGGTGCCCGCCGCGCGGCAGCAGGCGTTCCTCGCCAACGGCCCGGCGATGATCTCGTTCGTCATGCGCAACAGCCCGCTGCGCTTCCGCTTCATGGAGGGGTACTCCGACTACTATCCCGAGTACCCCGGCGGCATGCCGAACGGCCGCTCCATCGAGCCCGACCAGCTCGACGGCAACATCCTCGGCGCCGAGCTGGCCCGTCTCAACCCCGCCTACATCCCCACCCCGGCCGGCCTGGTCGTCTTCAGCGCCGACTACAAGTGGCTGACGCTGGCCGCCGTCAACCCCAAGGGCCTGGAGGTCAGCGCCGCCTGCCTGGCCCGCGGCACCGCCGCCGCGCTGCGCGGCGAGAAGCCCCTCACCATGGGCCAGGCCCTGGCCGGCGGGCTGCGCGCCGGCCTGCTCGCGGCCGGCGTCCCGGTCTGGCTCGGCACCCCGCTCGTGGACCTGCGCATCGACAACGGCCGCGCCACCGGCGTGCTCGTCGACCGCGAGGGCACCCAGACGCTGGTCAAGGCCCGCCGCGGCGTCATCGTCGGCTCCGGCGGGTTCGAGCACAGCGCCGCGATGCGCGCGGAGTTCCAGCGCCAGCCCATCGGCACCGACTGGACCGTCGGCGCCGCGTCGAACACCGGCGACGGCATCCGGGCCGGCGAGCGCGCCGGCGCCGCGCTCGACCTGATGGAGGACGCCTGGTGGGGCCCGGCGATCCCGCTGCCCGGCGAGCCGTACTTCTGCCTGGCCGAACGGACCCTGCCCGGCTGCATCCTGGTCAACGGCAAGGGCGAGCGCTTCGTCAACGAGGGCGCGCCGTACAGCGACGTCGTGCACGTCATGTACGACCGCGACACGCCGTCGTCGCCGCACATCCCGGCCTGGCTGATCGTGGACCAGAACTACCGCAACAAGTACCTGTTCAAGGACATCGCGCCGCTGCTGCCGTTCCCCGACTCCTGGTACGACAGCGGGGCCGTGTTCAAGGCGGCGACCGTCGAGCTGCTCGCCCAGAAGATCGGCGTGCCGCAGGCGGCGCTGCGCGCGACGGTCAACCGGTTCAACGGGTTCGCGGCCACGGGCAGGGACGCCGACTTCCACCGCGGCGACAGCGTCTACGACCGCTACTACGCCGACCCGTTCGTCAGGCCGAACCCGTGCCTGGCGCCGCTGTGGCTGCCGCCGTTCTACGCGTTCAAGATCGTCCCCGGTGACCTGGGCACCAAGGGCGGCATGCGGACGGACGCGCGGGCGCGCGTGCTGCGGGCCGACGGGTCCGTCATCGCGGGCCTGTACGCGGCGGGCAACGCGAGCGGCGCCGTCATGGGGCACAGCTACGCGGGGGCGGGCTCGACCCTGGGACCGGCCATGACGTTCGGCTACGTGGCGGCCAACGACATCGCCACCGGCTGACCCGCTCCGCCTCGCCCCCGGCGCGGTCAGTCGCCCCCGGCGCGGTCAGTCGTCCGCGACCAGCCGCGCCGGGAACCCGCCCGTCGAGATCGGCCCCCAGCGCTCGATGTGCAGCCGGATGAGCGACTTGCCCTGCCGCGCCATCGCCGCCCGGTACTCGTCCCAGTCGGGGTGCTCGCCCGCGATGCACCGGTAGTAGTCGACCAGCGCGTCCAGCGCCTCGGGCATGTCCAGCACCTCGGCGCGCCCGTCCACCTGCACGTACGGGCCGTTCCAGTCGTCGGACAGCACGCAGATGGACGTCCGCTCGTCCCGCCGCGCGTTGCGGGCCTTGGCGCGCTCCGGATAGGTGGACACCACGATCCGGCCCTCGCCGTCGACCCCGCAGCTCACGGGCGAGAGCTGGGGCCGCCCGTCGGCACGGGTGGTCGCCAGCAGTCCGTGGTGCCTGGGGCGCAGGAACTCCAGCAGTTCGGGCAGGTCGACGCGGCGCGCGGTCGCGATGTTCGGAGCCATCGGGGCCTCTCCCTCATACGTGTCCAGAGCGGGGCCAGGCTACCGGGCACGGTCGCGGATCTCAGACGGTGACCTGCTGCGGCTCGTACACCGCGTCGTTGGCGGCCCCACGAGACTCCGACGGCTCCGTGGCGCCCGCGTGGCCGGACACCGCCTCCCAGCGGGGCGACAGGCTGCGGCGCAGGCGGCGCACCCACGTGACGAGCGACGCGATCAGCAGCGTGAGCCCCAGCAGCGCGAACACGGTCAGGTGGACGCCGAGGACCATGAGCAGGACGCTGCCGAACAGCGGGCCGACCGCGGACGCCCCGTAGCTCACCAGCCGGGAGAAGCCGGTGACGCGGGCGATGAGGTCGGGGTGGCTGCGGCTCGTCACCGTCTTGATGGTCACGTTGCTGAGCCCGCCCGCCGCGCCCATGACGACCAGCCCGGCCGCGAAGAACACCGGGGCGTCGGTGGAGGCGATCAGCGCCAGCGACAGCGCCCAGAGCCAGGCGTGCAGGACGAGCGTGGAGCGGCCTCGCCGGGTCAGCCCCGCGTGGTCGGTCACCTTGCCGACGAGGGGCCTGCGGTCCGTCCAGCGGGAGAGCCAGGCGGCGACCCGGCCGCGCCGCGGCGCGACGAGTGAGCCGACGAGTCCGCCCACACCGCTGGCGGCCAGCACCAGTCCCGTGACGAGCGGGGAGGTGCCATGGTCCACGCCGGAGGCGATGAACACGATGACGAGCGCCTGGAAGATCATGTTCGTGGAGGCGGTCAACCACGTGGCCACCCGGAGGAAGGCGTCGCCGCGCACGACGGTGATGCCCCGGCGGATCTCCTGGAGCAGCGGCGCCCGGTCGCGGGAGCCGAACGATCCTCCGAGACCGCGCAGCGCCGTGAGAAAGCCGCCGATCAGGACGAGGTTGGCGAACAGCGGGGCGACGGGCATCCAGCCGAACAGCAGGCCGCCGAGAGGGCGTCCGGTGAGCACCGCGATGTGCACACTGCTCTCATGGACGGCCATCGCGTTCCCTATATCCTTTTTGCGGACTATAGCGGATATAAGAGCGGTTTCGGCGAGGGAGGAAAAGACCGAGAACGCGGCCTCGAAGAAAGCGACGGCGAGCAGATGCCAGACGTCGAGCCGCCCCCACGCGAGGGCCAGCACGACACTGGCGATCGCCACCCCCCGCAGGACCTCGCTCCACCGCAGCACCAGGCGCGGATCCCACCGGTCGACCAGGGCGCCGGCCGGGATGTAGAGCAGCGTCGGCACGGTCCAGGCGAACACCACCCATCCCGCCCACACGACGGACCGCCCGTCCAGAACCGCGAGCAACGGATAGACGACGCCAAGCGCCCGAGTGCCGGCCATGGATACGGCCGAACCCAGCCAAAGCCTCCGGAAACCGGGATAAGCGACAAGAACCGCCAGCGGTCCTCGTCTCCTCACCTCACCCTTTTTACCGGCAGGAACCATGGAGTGAGTTTCGTCGGGTCCCGGCGGTAACGGGTCAGGACTCACCGCTGAATGCTAATGCACGGGAAACCTTTGTTGATTATGGGATCGCCGATTTAGCCCCGGGCCAGGCGCTCCGCCACCTCGACCAGCGGCCGCGGGAGCGGCGGCCGCACGCCGTCCTCCAGGGCCCGGCGGGCCAGGCTCGCGACCTCGTCCCGCCGCCCCGCCGCGTCGCGGATCCGGGCGACCCGGAGCAGCACGGTCACGCTCGTCCCCGGCTCGATCGGCGGCACGAGGTCCAGCGCCTCGTCCGCGCGCCCCTCCAGCGCCAGGGCCAGCGCGTAAGCCGTCCGCGCGGACGGCGAGTAACCCCAGTCCAGGCGCCCGAGATCACGCAGCGCCGCCGCCGGCCGTCCGAGGTCGGCCATGATCTCGCCCCGCGCGCGCAGCGCCCGCCTCTCGTCGCCCTCCTCGGCGAGCACGGTGCCCAGCAGGTCCACGGCGCCGTTGACGTGCCCGGAGCACCACATCACCCAGGCCAGCTCTACCCTGATGCCCGCGTCGTCGGGGCGGCGCAGCGCCGCGGCCTCCAGGTCGCGCAGCGCCGACTCGAACCGTCCCTGCGCCATCTTGATCTGGCTGATGGCCGTCAGCACCCCGGCGACCTGACCCTCCGCGCCCGGCAGCGACTGGAGCAGGACGGACGCCCGCCCGTAGTGGTCCACTGCGGTGTCGAGGTCGTCGCTGCGGTAGGCGATGTCCGCGAGGAGCTGTTCCACGTCCGCCCGCAGGCGCTTGTCGGGCCCGCTGTGACGCAGCGCCGTGCGCGCGTGATCGCGGGCGCGTTCGAGGTGGCCCTCGCGCAGGGCCGCCTCCGCCAGCCGCCGGTACTCCGCCGGGTCCACCCGTCCGGCCGGCGTACGGCTCTCCTGACCGCGGGTGAGCGCCCGTACCAGGTGGTCGTGGGAGAGCCGCCAGCGGCTCCCGCCCTGGGGCCGCTCCTCCAGCCGGAGCACATGACGCCCGGCCAGCGCCCTGATCACCGCGTCCGGCAGCCCCGCGCTCTCCGCCGGACCGGCCACCACGTCCTTGCGGCCGCCCTTCTCGTCCACGAACGCCTCGCGCAGCCGCGCCCTCAGCCGCTCGCTCTCGCCGTGGTAGGCGTCCCGGGCGACCTCCTCGATCACGCCGTCGTAGAAGTCCGCCAGGGAGCGGGCGACGTCGCCGAGGTCCCGCACGTGCCCGGCGGTGACGACGGAGGTGCCCGGCGGCAGGGCCTTCCACAGCGCGGCGCACACCACCTGCAGGTGCAAGGGCTCGACCAGGGGCAGCCGCTCCTCGGTCTCGTCGCCCAGAGGGCTGACCCGCCGGACGGTCAGCAGGTCGTCCACCAGCCTCTCCGCGGCGCCCGGCGCGAAGGGGCGTCCCGCGGCCTTCGCCGGTCCGCGGACGGCGGCCGCCGCCGCGGCCGGTTCGAGCGCCTCGACGGCGTACTCGACGGCGCGCCGGAAGACCTTCTCGCGCCGGCTCCTCAGCATCGGCAGCGCGTCCTCGCGCATCACGACGAGCGCGCGCAGGTCGCGATCGCCCTCCAGCGCGGCGGCGAGCTGGGCGAACAGATCATCGCTCGCGGCCGGGTCCCGGCCGGCGGCCAGCAGCGCCTCGGCGCCGTCGACGGCGATCAGCGTGGGCATCGGGTCGCCGTACTGGTCGTGGCGGACGCGCCGCCGCGCCAGGAATCCGGAGATGGTCACGTCGGAGAGCCCGGACGGCGCCTCGTACGGCAGCCAGGACGACAGCACGGCGAAGACATACGGGTTGGACCCGCCCCGCAGCACGACCGGGACCCGCGTTCCGGAGGCCACGCGCCCGACGGGCAGCGCGTCCACGACGTCCGGATCGAGCAGCGGCAGCACGCCCGCCTGGAGCAGCGAGGTCTTCCCCGCCCCGGCGGGTCCGCTCAGGAAGGTCAGCGAGTTGGCCTGCCAGTGGTCGGCCAGCTCGCGCGCCTCCCTGGCCCGCCCGAAGAAGACGTGACGATCCTCGGGCCGGAACGCGCGCGGCCCCACGTACGGCCCTCCTTGCTGCTCAGCCCTGCTGCGGGGTGTCATCATGTCGTCCCAATCGCCGCCGAAGCTCCCCCGTGAATTCGTCGATTGTCCCCCAGTAGATGGAAATACGCCATTTATCGAAGCGAGCCGCTTGATATTGCATCATCGACGGTCCGGAGCCACTTCCCGGCGTGTTCACGGACGGCGGGAGCTGAACGCTCACATGACGCCGCCGGACCATTCCCGGCAGCACGCGCTGCAGGCCGTTGAAGATGGTGCGGAATGTCATGTCACGCATTCCGTAGCCGATGAACAGCAGAGACCGCGTCGTCAGGGCCGCGCGGATGACGGGCGGTATGATCTCGCGATCGGCCACCAGGCTGGTGATGAACTCCTCGTAGTCGTCGTTGGTGAGCACGATCGACTGCGGCTGGCGCATGCTGCCGTGCAGGTGGTAGATCAGCGGAGAATCGGGGCGCGGATTCCACCCCTCCTCGCTGCTCAGCAGCTCCTGGCCGTGGTTGATCTGGTCATGCCACGGACAAATGGCGACATTTGGTTTTTTGCCGGCGCGGGTGAGCGCTTTGAGCAGGAGATCATCGTAATTGGTGGTGATGAAGATCGGCAGAGGCAGCTCCGCCAGGAGGGCGTACGGCTCCAGCACCGCGTCCAGGCCGTCCACCCCCGCCCGGATCTCCTCACAGATCAGCGACTTCACGTAAGGGACGTCGCCGCCGAACCACCACACGAGGTAGTCGGTGACCTCGATGAGATCGCCCGGCCGGTCGTAGGGGTACTTGTACTTCTCGGCCAGCCACCGGCTCAGCTTCGCCGCGTCCGGAAGGACGCCGGCCCCGGCGCCGGCCCCGACGAAGGGCACGCAGTCACCTTTGCTCAACTGATCGACCAGCCGATCCCATTCACCGTCCCGCCACGCGATCTCCGCCATCGCTCACCCAGGCGCCGCCTCCGCTCACATCGCGGAGTTGAACGCGGCGACCGCCTCTCCGTTCCTCGCGACCAGTTGTTCCAGCGCCCGCCTCAGCCTGGCGTTGCCGAGAGCGGGAAGATCGTCGAGGGCCAGATCCGAGACATCGATGAGAACAGCCGTTCCGGACGACTCTTCGCTCATGCGTTTCTCCCTGTGGACGGTCCGGGCACCCTATTCGGTCACCCGTTATCTGGTGATACGTGACCTGATATCTGACCGATAAATGGAGATGATCGCTCCCTCGCGATCGTTTCATCGCTATATGCGATTCTGTGATGCGACGCCATGCTATTCAACCTTTAGGATCGCGGTAGCGGAAAATAATCTTCCAGGTGCGGGAGGTTCCAGATGATCTCGGTGGGCAACGTCACGACGCCGGAGCGGGCTCCCGAGGTCTGGGGCAAGGTGCCACCGCGCAACCGCAACTTCACCGGCCGCGAGGAGCTGCTGGCGCAGATCCGGCGCAGCATCGGCGAGGTGACCGCCGTCGTCCCCCTCCCGCAGGCGCTGCACGGCCTCGGCGGCGTGGGCAAGACGCAGCTCGCCATCGAGTACTGCTGGCGCTACCGGGGCGAGTACGACGTCGTCTGGTGGATCACGGCCGACCAGAAGGCCCTGGTGCCTCCCGCGCTGGCGGCGCTCGCCCCGCGCCTCGGCGTCGCCCACGCCGACACGGTGGGCGTGGACGAGTCGGCGGAGGCGGTCCGCGAGGCGCTGGAGCGCGGCGACCCGTACGGCCGGTGGCTGCTCGTCTTCGACAACGCCGACCAGCCCGAGTCCATCAAGGGCTACATCCCCGCCAACGGGCACGTCCTCATCACCTCGCGCAACACGCGCTGGGACACCGCGGCCGAGACCGTGTCGGTGGACGTGTTCGCCCGCGAGGAGAGCGTCGAGTTCCTGACCAAGCGCCTGCCCAAGATCGGCCTAGCCGACGCCGACCGGGTCGCCGACGCCCTGGGCGACCTCCCCCTCGCCCTGGAGCAGGCCAGCTCGCTGATGACGCAGACCGCGATCTCCGTGGACGAGTACCTGACGCAGCTCGAGAAGAACACCCGCGAGCTGCTGGCCGTGGGCCGGCCGACCGAGTACCCGACGTCCATGACGGCCGCCTGGCGGCTGTCGGTGACCCACCTGCAGGCGCGCCGCCCCGAGGCCATCGACATCCTGCGCTGCTGCGCCTTCTTCGGCCCGGAGCCCATCCCGCGCGACGTGTTCCGCCCGGGCGGCGGCCCCCTTCCGGCCCGCCTGAGCGAGCTGCTGTCCAGCCCCATAGAGCTGAGCAAGGCCATCGGCGAGCTCAACCGCTTCGCGCTGGCCCGCATCGACTCCGACAGCCGCACCCTCCAGGTCCACCGGCTGATCCAGGCGCTGCTCCGCGACGACCTGGACCCGGCGGAGCAGTCCGCGACCCGGCACGTCGTCCACCGGCTGCTGGCCAACGGCGCCCCACGCGACCCCGACGACAACACCACCTGGCCCCGCTGGGCCGAGCTCGTGGGCCACCTGCGGCCGTCGCTGGTGGCGGACTGCGAGGACGACGAGGTCCGCGCGTTCGCCATCAAGGTCATGCGTTACCTCTACCGCCGCGGCGACTACCGCACCGCTCGCGACATCGCCGAGCAGCTGCTGGAGAAGTGGACGCAGAACTCGGGACCGGACGACCCCGACGTGCTGGCCGTCCGCCGGCATCTCGGCAACGTGCTGTGGCAGCTGGGCGAGTACGACACCTCGTACCGGCTGAACGAGGAGACGCTGAAGCTCATGCGGCGCACGCTCGGGCCCGAGCACGAGGAGACCCTGGGCGTCATCAACAACTTCGGCGCGAACCTGCGCGCCAGCGGCGACTTCGGCAAGGCCGCCGAGGAGGACGCGAACTCCCGCGAGCTGCACGAGAAGGTCTTCGGCAAGGACGACCCGCGCACGCTGCGCGTGATCGGGAACCTGGCGCTCGACTACGCCCTCACCAGTGACTACACGGCCGCGCGCGGACAGCACGAGCACGCCTACCTGGAGCAGACCAGCGGCGCCGGCGGGGCGAGCCGCTGGGACATCCTCAACACGATGACCGGCCTGGCGCGGGTGGTGCGGCTGTGCGGCGACTTCTCCGACGCCTGCGACATCGGCGCGGAGGCGTACGACTACGGGCGCACGGAGCTGAGCCCCGACCATCCGCTGACCCTGAAGGCGGGCAAGGACCTGTCCATCGCCCTGCGGATGCGCGGCGACCTCACCGAGGCGCGGGAGCTGGCGGAGCTCACGCACAGCCGGCTGAGCGCCCTGTTCGGCCCGCGCAACCCCGACACCCTGGCCGCCGCGGTCAACATGGCCAACGTCCTGCGCCGGATGGGCGAGCTGGAGGACGCCTTCCGCCTGACGAAGGAGACGGCCTCCAGGTACGCCGAGGTCTACGGGGCGGGACATCCGTACACGCACGGCTGCCGGCTCAACCTGGCCCTGCTGCACCGGCTGCGGGGCCGGCCGGACGAGGCGCGGGCACTGAACGAGGAGGTGCGCGAGGCTCTGCTGCGGCGCCTCGGCCCCAAGCACGACTACGCGCTGAGCTGCGCCATCAACCTCGCCAGCGATCTGTCCGTGCTCGGCGAGCACACCGCGGCCAGGGATCTCGGCCGGCAGGTCCTGGAGGACCTGGCCACGCACTTCGACCGCGACCACTACATCACGTTCTCCGCCACCCACAACCTCGTCCTCGACCTGCGGGCGACGGGCGAGCAGGAGGAGGCCGACCGCCTCGACGCCGAGATGCGTGGCCGGCTCAGGCTTGACGACACCTCCTCCGACCACCGCCGGGAGATCCTGGCGGGCGGCCGCGTCGACATGGACTTCGACCCGCCGCCGCTCTGACCGGCCGCGCCCTCAGGAGTGGGCGGTGTTCCAGCGGGCCCGGTGGCGGGCGGACTCGTGGCGGGCCGCCGCGTCCGCCCGCTCCCGCGCGGGCTCCTTCAGCCAGCCCTCCAGCGTGCCGCGCATGCCCGCCACGAACGCCTCCCCCGCCTCCGTCAGCAGCCCGCTCGCCGCCAGCGTCCCTGTGGCCTCGTACGCCGCCTCCCGCCAGCGGGCGAACTCCACCTCGGCGCGGAACCGGTCCTCCTCGTCCTCCAGCAGCCTCCGCTGCCGCCGCCAGAACCCGGTCACCCCCAGGAAGGCGTACGCGCCGTGGAGCAGGCCGTGCGCGGGCCGGGGGTCGTCGCGCCACGGGGCGTAGAAGCGGCGCCCGTCGTCCGGCCGCAGCAGCGGGACCAGGGTCAGCAGCGCGCCCAGCTTGGCGTGCTGCACCTCATGAGCGAATGTGCCGGCCAGCCACAGCCCGTCGGGCGGCGCCGACAGGGCGAGGGTGCCGAAGTGGTCGCCCGAGGAGGCGCTGCGCGTGCGGTCGTGCTCGGGGGCGTCGATCGGGGTGAGGACGGTGACGATCGCGGCGGTCTCCTCCGCCAGGGTGCGGTGGCCGGCCTGGAGGAGGCGCCAGGCGTCGCGCAGGCGTGCCGCGAGGGCCTCGCGCTCGGGGCCGGGCAAAGGGCCGCGCCGGACGGAGCCGGCCGGCCAGCGGTACGGGTCGAGGTCGTCGAGGAGCACAGTGAGCCGCCGCCCGCCGGCCTCGGCCGTCAGCCGATGGAGCCCGCGCCAGGCGGGCGAGTCCGCGTCCGCGCCGGGGACCGTCCCGCGCCAACGTCCCACTGTCTCCGCCACCCCCACCCCGGCCGCGGCGATCTCACCTGCGCTCGTCCCGGCCGCGGTCGTCTCACCCGCGGTCATCTCGGCCGCGGTCATCTCCGTCACGGTCACGTCCGTCACGGTCACGTGCGTCACGGTCACCTCGGCCGGGCCCGCGGTCACCCGGCCTCCTGGGCGCACGGTGAGGCGGACGAGGCCGTCCTCTCCCGGCACGGCGAGGCGTCCGAGGGACGGCAGGGTGAGGTGCCCGGCGGCGACCGGCGCCTCCCCCTCGTACGGCAGGCCGGCGCGGAGCGCCGCCGCCGCGGCCATGGCGCCCAGCCGCGCCGGATCATGCCCACCCCACTCCGCCGCGCCCGCCCCTCGCGGAGCCGCCGCACCCACCTCTACGAGGCCCGTCGCACCCGCCTCTACCAGGCCCGTCGCGCCCGCCTCTCGCACGGCCGCCGCGCCCGTCCCTCCCAGGCCCGTCGCGCCCGTCCCTCCCAGGCCCGTCGCGTCCGTCCCCCGCAGGAGGGCGCCGGCCGTGGCGCGGGCCCACGCGCCCACCGCCGGATAGCGGATCAGCGTGTCCACCGCCGCCGGCGCCACCCGCTCCAGGGCCGCCAGCGCCGCGTACGCCCGCTCCGCCGCCCCCGCGTGCGGATGGCCGGCCCGCCTGGCCGCCTCCACCACCCCCAGGATCAGCAGCATGTGCCGGCCCCGCTCGGAGGCGCGCAGGTGGCCGGCCGCGGCGGCTCCGCCCCCGCCCCGCGCCAGCGCCGCGAACGCCTCGGCCGGCAGCGCGTGAGAACCCCCGGGACCCGCCGTCATGCGCCCTCCGCAGGTGTCGGCGATCGCCGCAGGTCGGCGACGACGCGTGAGCGGATGTGCCCGATCAGCCGGTACAGGTCGGCGCAGTACACCGACGGGTTGCGGAACCCGGTCCCCGCCCGGTAGCGGTGCGGGTACAGCCCCGCCCCGCACACCCGCCCGAACCGGCACGCCCGGCACTCCTCGCCCAGCGCGGCCCAGCCGAGCTGCCGCGCCACCATGCCCGGGTTCCGCAGCGCCTCGTCGAACGGGTGGTCAGCGATGTTCAGCCCCGTCGCGGCGGCGCCGTGGCCGACGGCCTTGAGCGAGTCGGTCTGCTCGACGGTGCCGTCGGTCTCGACGACCACGAGGGTCGCCGGCGTCAGCCCCACGGCCTCGCTGGCCGACGCGCCGCCGAGCAGCAGCCGGATGATCTCGTGGAACAGCCTGACCACCGTCTCGTCCCGGTCGGAGCCGTACCAGCGGTCGAAGATCGCGATCAGCCAGTCGGCGTAGGGGGCGCGGTTCTGGTCGGGGGTGCGCTCCGGCGGGGGCGACTCCCAGGTGCCGTGCGGCAGCAGCAGGTCGATCACGGGCGGGTCGAACGCGATGAGCGACTCGTACGTCTCCACGGGGTCGTTGGCCAGGTCGATCGTGCAGAGCAGCCCCGCGTACAGGTGCCGGTAGGCGGGGCGGGTCAGCAGGCGCAGGGCGGCGGCGACGGCGGCGTGGGTGCCGCGCCCGTCGGCGTAGCGGCGGTTGCGGTCGTGGGCGCGCGGGCTGCCGTCGAGGCTGACGCCGACCTTGAGGTCGAGCTCGTGGAAGGCGTTCAGCGCCCGTTCGTCGAGCAGCACGGCGTTGGTCTGGACGGCCGCGTCCACGCGCACGTCGGGGGCCGCCTCGGCGCGGATGAGGCGGATCGCGTCGGCCAGGTACGCGTACCCGGCCAGCAGCGGCTCGCCGCCGTGCAGGATGACCCGCACGGAGCGGAGCCGGTGGGCGCGGGCGTGCTCGGCGATGCGGCGCGCGACGGCGGCCACGACGGCGGACGACATGACCATCGGCTGGGAGCGCCAGCTCTGGTCGCCGAGCGTGTAGACGTAGCAGTAGTCGCAGGCGAGGTTGCACCTGCTGTGCATCTTGAGCAGGAACTGCCGGAAGGGGCGGGGGCGCCAGCCGTCCGCGACGAGCCCGTCGACGTCGAGCGTGGCGGGCCACTCACGCCCTGGCCGCGCCGCGCCGGATTTCATCGAGAAACCACTCCCGTGAGCCCGAAAGCATGAGCAAATACCGATGGTAACCGGGCCGCGCATGAATGGATACCGGCATCCCGACGGGATTAAAGTAAATCCCTGTTCCCGTCGCGCGGGCGCTTTCTCGTACGGTCCGCAAAAGCCGGATAGTGCCGTTCCGATATCCGGGTGGGGAGGCGCAGATGAAAGCGGAGCCGGTGGTCGTCGCCATGGCGGTGTTCAGCCTTCTCGTGGGTCTCGGCGGTTACGCCTGGCGGGCGCGGCGCGGCGACGGCGACAGGGGCGGGGGCGGGGGCGGCTCCGAGCGGGCCTACGTGGTGTCCTGGCTGCTGATCTCGCTGTTCCCGGTGCTGCTGATCTTCTCGTTCTTCCCGCAGAGCGAGTTCTCGGCCGGGGTCAAGGGCGCCACCGCGACGGGCGCGGTGGCGCTGTTCGTGTTCCTGTGGTGGTACGGCACGCGGACCTCCCGGGCCGCCGCCACGGTGGACCGGCTGCGCGCGGAGCTGGCCGGGCGCACGCGGGAGGCCGAGGAGCTGCGGGCGCGGCTGCGGCTGCCCTCGCCCATCGAGGAGACCAGGACGTACGAGTACGTCCTGGACGGCGCCCCGGACCGGCGGCTCATCGTGATCACCGGCGACCTGCGCGGCGTCAAGGGCGTGGACGTCTGGGTCAACTCGGAGAACACGGACATGCAGATGTGCCGGTTCCACGAGACCTCCATCTCGGCGATCATCCGGTACGAGGGTGCCCGGCGCGACCCGGTGACCGGCCGGGTCGTGGAGGACCTGGTGGCCGACGAGCTGCGCGAGCGGCTCGGCGGCCAGCCGTCGGTGGAGCCCGGATCGGCGGTCGTCACGGGCGCCCACGGGCTGGCCGAGCGGTACGGCGTCATGGGCGTGGTCCACGCGGCGGCCGTGCACGGCACGGGCGCCGGATACGGCCAGGTCGGCAACCTGGCCGCCTGCGTGCGCAACGCCCTGGCGCGGGCCGGGGAGGTGCGCGACGGCGAGCGCCGGGCGGGGTCGGTGCTGCTGCCGATCCTCGGGGCGGGCACGGGGGGCGCGCCGGTGGAGGCCACGGTCCGCACGATGGTCAACGCCATCGTGGGCCACCTGGCGGGCCCGCCGGAGCCGCGGACGCGCGCGGTCTACCTGCTCGCCTACACCGACGCCGAACTGGCGGCCTGCGAGAGGGCGCTGGACGACTGCGAACGGTTACGGCCCGCCTTCAGCCGGCCGAGGCCGAAACGGCGCGCTCGGGGCGGCGGAAAGGGCCCGCGGACGACGTCGTGAAACAGGCCCACGCGAATAGGGCGTTTCCGGACCCGAAACGGCGCGAGGCGATGCGAGAAATGCGCCGCGTTCATTTCTTGAGGTAGCGGGTGATCCCGGCCGCGAGCGCCGCGGCCATGCGCTGCCGGAACCGCGGGTCGGACATCTTGGCGGCGTCGCCGCGGTTGCGCATGTTGCCGCACTCGATGAACACCGCGGGCCGCGTCGACAGGTTGAGCCCGCCCAGGTCGGTGCGGACCGACAGGCCGTTCCTGGCCGTGTAGGTGGCGTACGGCAGGCCGGTGAGGCGGTGGAAGTCGTCGCGCACGTCGAGCCCCAGCCGCCGGGACGGCCGGATGACGGCGTCGTTGTGGCCGGCGACGAGGCCGGGCAGGATCACGTGGAAGCCGTGGCCCGAGGCGGCCGCGCCGTCGGCGTGGACGGACAGGACGGCGTCGGCCCTGGCCCTGTTGCCGATGACGGCCCGCTCGGTGACGCACGGGCCGACGCCCTTGTCGTCCGGCCGGGTGAGCACCACCTTGGCGCCCTCGGCCAGGAGCAGCGGGCGCAGGCGGCGGGCGACGTCCCAGGTGAAGGCGTGCTCCGGGTATCCGGCGTCGGTGCTGGTGCCGGTGGTGTTGCACGGCTTGCGGCCGGTGATGATGTCGACCTGGCGGTTGATCTGGGCGGGGTGGGCGGCGTTGCCGCCGTTGTGGCCGGGGTCGATCACGACGACCTTCCCGGCCAGCGGCCTGCCGGCCCGCTCGCCCTCGGGCCCGGTGGGCGTCGTCCGGGAACCGGGAGAGCCGGTGAGCGTCGCCCGCGCGCCTGGAGGCGCTGTGAGCGTCGCCCGCGAACCCGGGGGCTCCGTGAGCGTCGCCCGCGCGCCTGGAGATCGCGTGCCTGGCGGCGTGGTGGCCTCACGGGCGGGCGGGCTCGCGCCGCCGCATGCCGTGGCCAGGGCCACCAGCGCTGCGGCGGCGATCGCCGGTGCCGTCCCGTCGGCGCGCATGCCTCGTACCGTACCGGCCGCCTGCGCACGCCCCGGTCTACGTTCCGCCCGCATTCGGAAGATCCCCGCTCAGGTGGGAATCCCCGTTCGGTGAGGATCCCCGTTCAGCGGAGATCAGGACAGCAGCTCGACAGTCCCCCTCTCCCCGTCCACGCGGACGCGGTCGCCGTCGCGCAGCCGCATGGTGGCGTTGCCCGTCCCCACCACGGCCGGGATGCCGAGCTCCCTGGCCACGATCGAGGCGTGCGACAGCGGCGCCCCCATGTCCGTCACGACGGCCGCGGCCCGCGGGAACATGGGCGTCCATCCCACGTTCGTCAGCGTCGTGACCAGGATCTCGCCGGGCCGCAGCCGCTCGCCGTCCTCGGGGCCGGACAGCACCCGCACCACGCCCTCCACGACGCCAGGCGCGCCGGGGAACCCGGTCACGGTGTCGGCGGCGGGCGCCGACGCGCCGCGCGCGTCGTACACGTCGGCGCGCCGCTCCGGGTCCGCCGCCCAGCGCACCGGGTCGAACGGGCCGACGATCAGCGCCGGGTACGGCGGCAGCGCGGCGTACCGCTCGTACGTGGCGCGACGCACCGGGACGCGGCCGAGCGGCCCGGACGAGCCGCGCAGCACGTCGAGGATCTCCTCCAGATGGAGGAAGAACAGGTCGTCGCCGTGCCCGGTCAGCTCACCGGCGCGCACCACGAACGCGCGCAGCACCCAGAACGCCCGGATGACCTCGGAGCGCGTGGCCTCGCGGTCGCGCACCACCTGGTTCCAGCGGCGGACCCGCTCCCGCATCCGCGCCACCCGGCGCGGGTATCGACGGGCGAAGCGCTCCCAGGCGGCGTCGCGGGCCTCCTTCTGGCGTTCGAGCAGCGTCCGCGTGCCGGCGGCGGCGTCGCGCAGACCGGCCAGCGCCGCGTCGATCCAGGCGGGGTCCTCGCCGGGCCGGGGGACCGACACCTCGAACTCGTGCGGCCCGCGGTGCCCGTAGGTCCTGGCGTAGGTGTCGCGGTCGATCTCGCCGGCGGCCAGCCGGGCCAGGCCGGTGACCGGCCCGAGGCTGGCCAGCTCGCCGCCGGTGCCCGCGCCGGTCAGCATGGCCTCGGCCTCGACCTCACCCACCATGCGCCGCAGCTTGTCGCGGGTCCACACGAGGGTCGCGCCGCCCTGGCGGCCGGCCGCCTCCAGCATGCGGCAGGCGGTGACGAGGTGCGGCTCGATCTCGTCCGCCCAGAGCGCGGCCAGCTCGGGGCCGGTCGCGGTGGCGGCGATCCGGGCGCGCAGCTCCTCGCACCGCCGCTGGGAGCCGGCGAGGAACGCGGGCATGCCCTTGAGGTTGTCGCGCACGCGGCGGCGCAGGCTCAGCGCCATGGGCACCGTGCGCCTGATGATCTCCCAGCGCGAGGTGTTCAGCAGCGGCACGTCCAGGCCGGGCGGCAGCTTGCCGAAGACCTGCTCCACGGCGCCGAGCCGGCTGCCCATGCCGAGGGCGCGGGCGATGGAGAAGGTCACGCTGAGGTTCATGTAGAAGCGGCCGCCGATGTTGCCGACCAGGTCGAAGCCGGGCAGCGTCGAGGCGTGCATCGCCTCGTGGATGAACAGCCGCACGAACGACCAGGTGGCGGGCGTCATCACGTCGGGTATGGCCTCGCCGAGGTTGCCGGCGGTCCACAGGTCGCCGCCCTTGAGGCTGTCGTTCCACTCCTCGACCTCGGGGGCGAGGTTCGTGACGGGCCGCGCCTGGAGGATGAACAGCTCGCCGTCCCGGCGGGCCCACTCCACGTCCATCGGCGTGCCGTACAGCTCCTGGATCCGGGACCCCAGCTCCGCCAGCCGTACGGCCTGCCGGTCGTCCAGCACCGGACGGCGGCGCAGCTCGTCGGGCACGGGCTGCTCCCGGGTGCCGCCGGGGACGCGCACGGTCATCACGGTCTTGTCGCCGATCCGGGTCTCGCTCACGGCGCCGCCGGACACGACGACCGTGTCCGGGGTGACCTGGCCGCCGACGACGGCCTCGCCGAGCCCCCAGGAGGCGTTGACGACGACACGGTCGCGGGCGCCGGTGACGGGGTCGGCGGTGAACATGACGCCCGCGGCGTCGGCGTCGACGAGTTCCTGCACCACCACGGCCAGCGCCACGTCGTCGTGCGGCACGCCGTTGTGCTCGCGGTAGGCGACGGCGCGCTCGTTCCACAGCGAGGCCCAGCAGCGTCTGACCGCGTCGAGCAGCCCGTCGCGCTCGACGCCGAGGTAGGTGTCCTGCTGGCCGGCGAACGACATGTCCGGCAGGTCCTCGGCGGTGGCGGACGAGCGGACGGCGACGACCGCCCGTCCGTCGCCGAGCGCGTCGTAGGCGGCGTGGATCTCGGCGGCCAGGCCGGGCGGCATCTCCCGCCGCGCGAACAGCTCGGCGACGCGGGCGGCGTCGCGGCGCCCGGCGGCCTCGGCGACCTGCTCGCGAAAGCCCGCGGTGAACTCCCGGTAGGCGGCCGTGGTGACGTGGAACCCGCCGGGCACGGGCAGCCCCGCGCGGCTCAGCCGCGCCAGCGAGGCGCCCTTGCCGCCCACGGTCTCCAGGTCGGCGCCCTCGTCGTCGAACGGCAGCACGGTCTTCATGCCCGGCTCCCCGCCGCGCCCGTCAGCGCCATGATCTCCAGGGGGACGTCGAGGGACGCCGCCAGCTTGGTCAGCGCGATGTCGCGCATGCCGGCGAGGTAGCCGGCCGTGGCCTCCCGGACGGCGCGGGCCCCCTCGTCGTCCAGGGGCGTCCCCGAGCCGATGGCCAGGTCCACGGTCTCGGCGATCAGGCCGGGCAGCCGCTCCTCGGCGGGCTCGGAGCCGGGCGGCAGCATGCCCCGCGTCATGAGGAACCCGAAGAGGACGGCGCTCAGCACGGAGATCCGCTCCCCCGGCGCGGGGCCGGGACGCAGGGCGCCGTGCCGGCCGAGCACCGCCAGGTAGTCCTCGAACGCGGCCAGCTGCCCCGCCAGGAGCTCGGGGGCGTCCGCGGCGCCGAGCCGCTTCTGCCGTACGAGCTTGCCCAGCACCTCGGAGTCGCCCGTCATCAGCGCCGTCATCAGCGGCCGGCGCAGCAGGCCCGCGGCGAGCTCGCGGACCAGCTCGCGCAGCGTCGTGGGCGCGGCGGCGGCCACCTCCTGCAGCATGTCCACCCGGTCGCGGCGCAGCAGCGCCGAGAACAGCGCCTCCCGGGTCTTCCAGTGCAGGTAGATCGTGCCCTTGGCGACGCCCGCGCCCCGGGCCACGTCGTCGATCGTCGTCTTGTCGTAGCCCCAGCGCAGGATCAGCTCCGCGGCGGCGTCGAGGATCCGGTGCGCCCGCTCCAGCCTGCTCGCCGGATCCTGCGGGGGCCTTCCCGTCCTGACCATGTCGTCTCACCTCAGTTTCATGACTGGATAAGACTATGTGGTCAATCAATTCACCGCAACGTCACCCGATCTTCGCCAGGAGTTCGGCCGCCTGTGGTGCGAAGGCGGCGTCCCCGGTGGCCACGGCCCTCTCCAGCAGGCGGCGGGCCGTCGCGAGATCGCCGTGCTCGTACCGGATCCCGCCCAGCCGGAAGGCCGCCTCCGCCACCAGGTCGGGCCGGTCCGTGAGGGTCAGGGTCAGCTCGTAGTGGCGCAGCGCCCCGTCGCGGTCGCCCAGCCAGTAGCACAGCTCGCCCAGGTGCGCCGCCGCCATGCCCGACTCGGGGTCGCCCGCGTCGATCACCCGCTGGTACCAGCCGAGCGCCTCGGGGTAGTCGCGCGCCCGTTTCGCCAGCGCGCCCAGGTACATGGCCGCCACGGCCGCCGTGTGCCCGTCCTCGGCGTCCAGGGCCCGCATGTACCAGGAGCGGGCCTCCGCCTCGTCCTCGTCGTGGTAGGTCTCGCCGATGGCGATCACGGCACGGGCGGCCAGGTCGGGGTCGCCCGCGTCCAGGACCCGCCGGTAGGCCCGGCGGCCCTCGTCCACCTCGCCCGCGGCGACCAGGGCCTGGGCGAGCAGGGCGAGGGCCGTGGGCTCGCCGGTCGCGGCCGCCTCGCGCAGGGTGCGCAGGGCGGTCTCCGTGTCGCCCTGGCGTTCCTGCAGCATGCCGAGCAGGCCGCCGAACACGCCCGGCGCGGGGCTGTCGGCGTCGCCGGCCTGCCGTTCGGCCAGACGGTAGAAGGCGTCGGCGTCGCCCTCGGCGTCGAGCAGCGCGAGCAGCCTGCCCCCGGCCGCGAACCGCACGCCGGGGTCCTCGTGCTCGTGGAGCCGCTCGAACATCGCCCGCGCCTCGGCGGTGCGCCCCAGCTCGGCGAGGCGCTCGGCGACGTCCAGCTCGACGAACGGGCCGGAGCCGGCCAGTTCGTAGTAGGAGCGGACCGCGCCCGGGTCCGGGCAGCTCCCGCCCAGCTCGCGCGCCGCCGCCACGCCGTGCTCGCCCATCGCGGCCAGGGCCTGCACCGCCGGCGCGTGCGCGCCGCCTTCGTGCGCCAGGCGGGCGGTCGCCTCCAGTTCCTCCACCGCGGTACGGGCCTGCGCGGCCGGGGTGGCCGCGGCGGCGGCGAACGCCTCGGCGGCACCGTGGAGGTCGCCCGCGTCGCGCAGCCGCGCGCCCAGCAGCAGCCCGGCCCGCGCGACCGCGTCGGGGTCGCCGGACGCCATGGCCAGCCGCGCCTCCCGCGCGGCCGCCTCCCTGTCGCCCAGCTCGTCCAGAACGGCCGCCAGATCGGCCCGCACGCCACCCACGGCGGCATCGACCACGCTCCCCGCGCCGCTGGGGCCGGCAGGGGCGAGGCCCGCAAGGTCGGGACCCGCAGGGTCGAGGATGGTCCGGTCGCCTCCCGCCGCGTCCGGGGAGACGGCGCTGATCCCCTCGCGGTAGGCCGCCGCCGCGCCCCGCAGGTCGCCCGCCGCGCGGAGGCACGCGCCCCGCACCCGGTGGCCGAGGACGACGGTCTCGGGGTCGCCCGTGTCCACCGCCCGCCGGGCCTGCGCCTCGGCGGCCTCGTGGCGTTCGTGGCGTACCAGGTGGACCATCAGGGCGCGCAGGGAGGCGAGGCCGCCCGCCTCGGCCCCGGCGGCGAGTGCCCGGCCGGCGCCTTCGGCGTCGCCGAGGTCGTCGAGCACGCCGGCGAGGGTGACGGCGGTGGCGGGCATCGCGGCCCTGAGCGCCTCGGCGGCACCGGCGAGGTCACCGCGTCCGTGCCGGGCGACGGCGATCCCCCGCCACGCCGCCTCGGCCAGCTCCGGGGCGAGGGCCTCGATGACGGGCCGCAGGCACAGTTCCGCGTGCGAGTGGCGTCCCTCGCCGGACAGGAGCGCGCCCAGCCCGAGCCGCGCGCGTGCGGCCGTCTCGGCGTCGGCGCGCTCGGCGACGCGCCGGTAGAGCGCCTCACCGGCCCGGCCACCCAGCTCCCGCGCCACCTCCAGCACGAGCGCGTACGCCCTCCCCAGCCCGGCCTCACCGCCGCGCCCACCACCACCGCGCCCGCCGCCACCGGCCCCGGCGCCGTCCACCGCAGCACCCAGGCGGACAACACCGTCACGCCCATCACCACCAGGACCGGCGCCGCCCACCGCAGCGCTCAGGCCGACAGCACCGTCCCGGCCGCCGCCACCGACTCCGGCGGCCTCCGCACGCCGACCGTGCACGCCCGAGCCGCCGACCGGCGCCTCAAGCCCCTGCCCCGCCGAGGGCGTGGAGCCGGCCAGTTCTCCCAGGGCCGCCAGGGCGCCGTCCACGTCCCCCGTGGCGGCCAGGGCAGCCGGGCGTTCCTCCGGCGTGGCGAGCCCGAGCCTCAGCCGGGCGGCGAGCGTCACGACCGGGTTCCCGTCAAGGTCCGCCGCGCGCCGCCAGGCGGCCCGGGCGCCCTCCTCGTCGCCGGCCCCGGCCAGCGCGTGCGCGCCCTCCAGCAGGATCTCTCCCGCGAGGTCCGGCTCCAGCTCGGCGGCCCGCTCGAACGCCGCCCGAGCCCCGTCCGGGTCGCCCGCCGCCGCCCGGGCCGCGCCGAGCACCCGGGCCGCCCATCCGGCGAGATCCTCCGGTACGGAACCAGCCGCCTCCTCCGCCACCGCCAGGGCGGCCGCGACCTCTCCCGCGTCGCGCAGGAACGTGGCCAGATACAGCGGCGCCGCCTCCCCGGTCAGCGTGTCCAGCAGCGCGCGAGCCTCCTCCTCACGCCCCAGCTCGGCCAGCACCCGGGCCAGCAGCATCGCGGCCTCCGCCACCTCACGCGCGTCCCCGACACCGGCCTCCGACCCACCGGCACCCCGCGCGTCCCGTGCGGCGGGGTCCAGGTCACCGCTCTCCGACTCACCGACACCCCCGGCACCGGCCTCCATCTCACCGGCGCCCGCGAC
The DNA here is from genome assembly GCF_013363995.1 of Nonomuraea rhodomycinica. Classification (GTDB taxonomy): domain Bacteria; phylum Actinomycetota; class Actinomycetes; order Streptosporangiales; family Streptosporangiaceae; genus Nonomuraea; species Nonomuraea rhodomycinica. The sequence continues at coordinate 1,970,726 of NZ_JABWGO010000001.1, forward strand.
GCCGCCCTCCGACTCGCCGGCCGCCTGCCCCAGCGCCCGGGACAGGACCTCGGCCGCCGCCTCCGGATCGCCGAGCCGGTGCAGGGCTCGCCCCATGCCGGTCAACGCCACCACCGCGGGCCCGCGGCCTCCCCCGAAGACGCCCTCCCCGACCGCACTCTCCCTGTCCGTGCCCTCCCCGACCGCGCTCTCCGGGGCCGCGCCCTCCCTGACCGCGCTCTCCCAGGCCGCCAGCGCGCCGCGCCAGTCCTCCGCCTCCGCCCGCCACGCGCCGAGCCGGCAGGCCACCTGCTCCCGGTACGCCGGATGCCCCCGCTCCAGCAGGAGCGCGAGCAGCGCGCCGGCGTCGGCCGCCCGCCCCGCGCGCCGCCAGGCGTGCGCGCACTCCAGCCCGAGCAGCGTGCCCAGCGGCCCCCCGTCGTCCGGGGACAGACGAGCGAGCGCGCGTCCCGCGGCGGCCAGATCCCCGTCCAGCAGGCACCGCGCGTACCGCCCGAGCCCCGCCTCCTCCTCCCCCGACGTCGACACCGACGCCGACGCCGACGCCGCATCACCTTCCGGAGGAACCAGGGCGAAAGCCGCACGGGCCCCCTCCAGGTCGTCCAGCCGGACCCGCGTCAGCCCCAGCAGCAGGGCGTGCCGGGCCGCCGCCCGCCCCTCACCGCTCTCCGCGATCAGGCGTTCGTGCAACCGGCCTGCCGCCAGCAGGTCCCCCTGCAGCTCCAGCACCCGCAGCAGCGCCCCCGCGGCCTCCGCCCGCAGCCCCCGGTGTCCCCCCTCCAGCGCCGCCTCGTACGCCCGGCGCGCCTCGGCCAGCCCCTCCGCGTGCCCGTCGAGCAGCCCGCCCAGCGCGTACCCCACCCACGGCGCCAGCACCGGGTGCCCCTCCGCGCGGGCCCGGCGCAGCAGCTCGACCGCCTCCCCGCCCTCCCCCCGGCTCTCCAGGATCTCCCTGTAGACCAGCGCCGTGTACGACAGCGCCAGCGGGTCCCCCGCCCCGGCGGCCGTGCGGAACAGCCTGCCCGCCTCCGACACGTCGTAGCCCGTCGTGGCCAGCACCTGCGCGAGGACCGCCGTGGCGACCGCCGCCACCGCCGGGTCGGGATGCTCCGTGGCCGCCCGGTAGCCGGCCAGCCCCTCCTCGCGTCCGAACCGCTGGTGGTCGAGGATCGCCCGCAGCACCGGATGCGCCCCCGTCCCCGACGGCTCGGGCGTCCGCAGCAGGTGCAGCATGAACGTGGCGGTGAACCCGCCCACCACGTCGTCGCCCTCCGCCACGTACGACAGCAGCTCGTCGGCCTGGTCCACGTCCCCCTCGGCCAGCTCCACCTGGGCGAGCGCCACCATGGCGCGCACGGCCTGGGTGCCCGCGCCCGAGTCGGCGGCGCGGCGCAGCAGCCCGCGGGCCTCGGCCAGGCGGCCGTCCTGGAGCAGCACGATCGCGTCGTCCACGTCGCGCAGCGCCCGCTCCTCGACTGGGTCGGCGCGCGGCCGGTGCCGCGCGTCGTGGTCGAGCAGCAGTCCGGCCTTGAACGCGGCGTCCTGGTCCGGATGCCCGGCGACCTCCCCGGCCAGCTCGATGATCGCCTCGCGGCGCTCCGGGTGCTGCTCCAGCAGCATGCCGAGGAGCGTGGCGCTGACCGACGCCCACGGCGACTCCCCGGCCGCGAACACCGCGCGCAGCGCCGTCAGCGCCTCGTCCACCTCGCCCGCCTCGGTGTGGAGCTGCGCCAGGCAGGCCCGCGCCTCCAGCGCGTAGTCCCGCTGCCCGCTGGCGATGACCCGCTCGAAGATCGCCCGCGTGGCCGCCATGTCGCCGAGCTGGGCGATGACCTTGGCCTGTTCGATGAGGGCGGGCAGGCGCACGTCCGGCCGCGGGTCCTCGGCCGCCCTGGCGTACGCCTCCACCGACTCCGCGTACTCGCCGAGATCGACCAGGACCGCACCGAGCAGCTTGTAAGCCATCGTGAGGTGGTCGGGGTGGCCGACGGCGATGGCGTGCTCGCACGCCTCCCGCGCCGCCGCGAAGTCGCCCTCGTCGGCGTGGATCCGGTACAGCCGGAACGCCGACAGCGACACCACCTCCGGGTCGCCGCAGATCAGCAGCTCGCGGTAGTCCTCCTCGCCCTCCGCCCGCTCGTACAGCTCCCACGGCGTCCGCGGGTCGGCCCACTCGAAGACGGGCAGCTCCAGCCGCTCGGCGAGCTCCGCCACCGCGGGACTGTCGCAGCGGCGGGCCCGCTCCAGCGCCTCGGTGGCGCCCGCGGCGTCGCCCAGCTCGGTCAGCACCAGGACGAGCGCCGTGTCGGCGAGCGCGGCGACCTCGAAGTCCGCCCCGTCGGAGGCGATCGTCAGCACCCGGTACGCCGCCGGCCACTCCCGGGCGGCGACCAGCATCATGCCCATGGCGATGGCCGAGCGCTGACCGAACACCGGATCTCCCGACTGGATCACCGACCGGTGGGCCGCCTCCGCCCCGTCGAGGTCGCCCTGCTCCTCCAGCAGGCACGCCAGCAGGTGGGACGCCTCCGGGTCGCCGGTGGCGGCGATCTGCCGGAACAGCACGGCGGCGCCGCCGAGATCCCCCTCCTCCCAGCGCTTCATGGCCGCGGCGAGCTGTTCTGACGTCATATCGACTCCCAAGTCACTCAATAGAGTGAAAAAACTACCCAGGTGTCACCTACGTCACAGGCATTTCGCGCCAGCCCGATCGGCGCCGCCGTCACGGCCTGGCATGTCCCGTGCACGCCGGGGTAACAGAGGGCCCATGAGATCTCCGTTCGCGATCGCCGCGCTCGGACTCGCGTTGGCGCTGAGCGCGGGGTGCGGCGTGGACACGGCCTCGCCCGCCCGCGCGGCGGCGCGCTTCCACACCGCCGTGGCGGCGCACCAGGAGGCGGTGGCCTGCGCCCTGCTCACGCCCAAGACCGCCGAGAAGCTGCCCGACCCGGACGAGACGTGCGCCCAGGCGCTGGCCGCGCTGAAGCTGGGTCCGGGCGGCCGGGTCACCGGGGTCGACGTCTGGGGCGACGACGCCCTGGTGCGGATGGCGGGCGACACGGTGTTCCTGCACCAGTTCTCCGACGGCTGGAGGGTCACGGCGGCGGGGTGCGAGCCCCGGCACGACCTTCCCTACGACTGCGAGGTCGAGGACTGATGCGGCTGATGTTCTGGCTCACGCTCGCGTTGATCGCGATCGGCCTGGTCTATTTCTTCGCGGTCGGGCTGGCGCATCTGTGAGCGCGCCTGAGGGGGATGCATGAGGCGGATCAAGGACAACGCGCTGTCACTGGCGTTCCTGGTGATGTTCCTGCTGGCGCTGGCCGGCCAGGCGTGGTCGGGGGCGATCCACTACAACGAGGAGCAGCTGGTCAACGGCCTCCAGCCCGTGTCGGTCTGGGCGTACGTGACGTCGTCGTCGTTCGCGGTCGACGTGGCGGAGAACTGGCAGTCGGAGTACCTCCAGTTCCTGCTGTTCATCGTGCTGACCGTCTGGCTGGTGCAGAAGGGCTCACCCGAGTCGAAGCAGCCGGGCGAGGAGGGCCCCGAGACCGACCACGAGCAGCTCGTCGGCGAGCACGCCGAGCCGGACTCGCCGCGCTGGGCCCGCGTGCGCGGGGTGCGCCTCTGGGTGTACAGCAACTCGCTCGGGCTCGTCATGGGGACGATCTTCGTGCTGTCGTGGCTGGCGCAGTCGGTGGCGGGCCTCGCGGCCTACAACTCCGAGCGGATCACCGACCTGCGCGACCCCGTCACCTGGGGCTGGTACGTGACCTCGTCGGAGTTCTGGAACCGCTCGCTGCAGAACTGGCAGTCGGAGCTGCTGGCCGTGCTGTCGATGGTGGTGCTGTCCGTCTACCTGCGCCAGCGCGGCTCCCCCGAGTCCAAGCCGGTGGGCGCGCCGCACCACGCGACGAGCGTCGAGGGCTGAGCCCTCACCTCGGCGGGAAGGGCTCACCGGTGACGACCGCGACGACCCGGGTGCCGGGCGCGAAGCCGCCGCCACGGGCCCGGGCCACGATCCCGAGGAGCATCTTGGCCACGTACACCTCCTCCACCCCGTGGCGGGCGGCGAAGGCGCGCAGCTCCGGCGTCGTGCGGGCGTAGCCGCCGAAGTGGTGGTCGAGGTCGATCGACCAGTTGTCCCACACCCGCCCGTACGCCTCGCGCTGGAGCCGCGCCACCTCCTCCGTCAGGAACCCGGCGCCCTTCAGCACCGCGAACCCGAGCGCCCGCCGGCCCGCCGGCAGTCCCGCCGCGATGCCCGCCAGCGTGCCGCCCGTGCCGACGGGGCAGCAGACCACGTCGTACGCGCCGCCGGTCGCAGCCTCGATCTCCGTCTCCAGCTCCGGGGGCAGCTCGGCGCAGCCGCGCACGGCCGCCGCGTTGCTGCCGCCCTCCGGCAGGATCAGCACCTCGCCCCACCGCTCGCGCAGCGCCGCCTCCACCTCGGGGGTGTGCTTGCGCCGGTACGTGCCCCGGTCCAGGTAGGTGAGCGTCATGCCGCAGGAGGCCGCGTACGCGAGCGACGGGTTGAGCGGCAGCCGCTCCTCGCCCCGGATGACGCCGATCGTCGCGAACCCGTGGCGCAGCCCCGCCGCGGCCACGGCCCGGATGTGGTTGGACCAGGCGCCGCCGAAGGTGAGCACGCGCGGATGGCCCAGGTTGTAGCGCAGCTTGCGGGCCTTGTTGTCGTCCCGCTTCAGGAAGACCCGGACCGAGCCGAGGTCCGTATCCAGCAGCTCCTCCACCCGCGCTAGTCTACGGTCGGGCCCTTGTTGAGGAGTGTTTGGTTATGCGCGTTGTTGAAGCTTTCCGCGCGGCGTTCGGCGCGGACCCGCGGACGGTCTGGCACGCGCCCGGCCGCGTCAACCTGATCGGTGAGCACACCGACTACAACGACGGGTTCGTGCTGCCCTTCGCCGTGCCGTGGGGCGTCACGGCCGCCGTCACGCCGCGCGCCGACCACACGGTCCGGCTGCTGTCCCTCCAGTCGGACGGCGGGCCGGTCACGATCGAACGGCACGAGGACGCGCGCGGCTGGACCCGCTACGTCGTGGGTGTGCTCGCCATGCTGGCCGACCGGCTGGGCGAGCCGGTGCCGGGCGCCGACATCGCGATCGACGGCGACGTGCCGCAGGGCGCCGGGCTCAGCTCCAGCGCCGCCCTGGAGGTCGCCGTCGCCTGCGCGCTGAACGACCTGCACGGCCTCGGCATGACGCCCATGGAGCTGGCCCTGCTGTCGCAGCGGGCCGAGAACGACTTCGTCGGCATGCCCTGCGGCATCATGGACCAGGCCGCCTCGGCGCTCGGCGAGGAGGGCCACGCGCTGTTCCTCGACTGCCGCTCGCTGGGATCGCGCAACATCCCCCTCGACCTGGCCTCCCACGGGCTGCGCATCCTCATCGTCGACACGGGCGTCCACCACGAGCACGCGGGCGGCGAGTACGCCAAGCGGCGCGCCGAGTGCGAGTCGGCGGCCCGCAAACTCGGCGTCGAGGCGCTGCGCGACGTCACCGACCTGGCCGGCGCGCTGGAGCGGCTGCAGGGCGACGAGCGCAAGCGCACCATGCACGTCGTCACGGAGAACCACCGGGTCGAGGCGCTGGTCGGCCTGCTGCGGGCGGGCGCCGTCACGGAGATCGGCGCGCTGCTCAACGCCTCGCACCTGTCGCTGCGCGACCAGTACGAGGTGTCGTCGCCGGAGCTGGACGTCGCGGTCGAGGCCGCCGTCCGCGGCGGGGCGCGCGGCGCGCGCATGACGGGCGGCGGGTTCGGCGGCTCGGCGATCGCCCTGGTGGCCGAGGACCGCCTCGGCAGCGTCCAGGAGAGCGTGGCCGCCGCGTACGCGGAGCGGGGCTGGCGCGCCCCGCGCTTCCTGCCCGCGGTCCCGAGCCCGGGCGCCCGCCGCCGCGCCTGACTCAGAGAGCCGGGAAGTTCGGAGGGCGTCGCTCCAGGAACGACGCGACGCCCTCCGCGAAGTCGGGCCGCCCGAACGAGGCCACCATCTCGGTGAACGCGCTCGCGGCCGACTCGGCCAGCGTGACCTCCCAGTCGTGCCACACCTGCCGCTTGATCACCGCCATCGACGCGGGCGAGCTGTGCTCCGCCAGCTCCCGGGCGTACCCCTGCGCCTCGGCGAGCAGCCGCTCCCCCGGCACCGACCGGTTGACCAGCCCCATCTCGTACGCCTCCCGCCCGGTGAAGACCCGGGCCGACAGCAGGACGTCCATGGCGCGCTGCTGCCCCATGAGCCGGGGCAGCACCCATGCAAGGCCGTACTCCGCGATCAGGCCGCGGCGCGCGAAGGCGGTGGTCCACTTCGCCTCGTCGGCGGTGAGGACCACGTCGCAGACGAGGGCGTGGACCATCCCGAGGCCGGCGCACGCGCCGTTGACCGCGGCGACGATCGGCTTGCCGATGGTCGTGGGGAACGTGTTCGGCCGCGGATCGAGCTCCTCGTCGTGGCTGCCGTCGCGGATCTCGCCCAGCGTGCCGAAATCGGCGCCCGCGCAGAAGCCGCGCCCCGCGCCGGTGACCACGATCGCCCGCACGGCCGGGTCCTTCGCGGCCTCCTCCAGCAGGTCGAAGTAGCGCCGCCCCATCGGGACCGTCCACGCGTTGAGCCGGTCGGGACGGTTGAAGGTCAGGGTCAGCACGCCCCGGTCGGTGGAGGAGAGCACGAGTTCGTCCATAGGTGAACCGAATCATGTTCTAGCCGCGGCGGGCAAGCCGGGGGTCACTTGTGGCGTACGAAGGCCGGGGTGAGCGCCGGATTGTCGTAGTAGCGGTGGAACACCGGAGTGGCCCCGCCGGAGATCGGCGGCACGATCCACGACCAGTCCGCCGGGCAGACCCGTCCCGCCTTCTCCTCGCGCGCCAGGTGCGTCAGGAAGCGCCGCGCCTCGGTGTGGTGGTCGGTCATCGTCACCCCCGCCCGTTCGAAGGAGTGCAGCACGGCCACGTTCAGCTCCACCAGCGCGTGGTCGCGCCACAGCGACCGCTCGGTGGAGGTGTCGAGCCCGAGCCGGGCCGCCACCACCGGGAGCTGGTCGTAGCGGTCCACGTCGGCCAGGTTGCGGGCGCCGATCTCCGCGCCCATGTACCAGCCGTTGAACGGCGCGCACGGGTAGCAGATCCCGCCGATCTCCAGGCACAGGTCCGAGATGGCCGGCACGGCGTGCCAGCGCAGCCCGAGCTCCTCGAACCATGGGTAGTGCGGGTGCACGATCGGCACCTCCAGCACGGCGTCGCCCGGCAGGGTGCACAGCAGCGGCCCGCCGCGCCCGGACCGCACGACCAGCGGCAGCACGTCGAACCGGCTCCCCGCGCCACGCCACCCCGACGCCCTGACCAGGTCCGTGAAGTCGGCCTGGCGCGGGTCGCCGACCACCCGCCCGTCGGCGGTGCGGTATCCGGCGTAGCGGATGAGCTGCTCGTTGAGGATCCGGGGCCCGGGCCGGCCGGGCACGTCCGGGGCGAACACGGTGATGGCGGGCCGGATCCGGCCGCCGTTGGTGGCCTCCCGCAGGTGTTCCACGCATTCGATCGCGACGCCCTCGGCGCTGGTGACCTGCCGCCGGTCGCGCACCCGCAGCGAACGCCAGTACAGGCGGCCGATGCAGCGGCTGCTGTTGCGCCAGGCCACCCGGGCGCCGAACTCCAGCTCGGCGAAGGTGTGCGCGTAGGTGCCGTACCGCGCGATGTCGGCGGCCACCTCGCGCAGCCGGGCGTGCGGAGGCCCCGCGGCGGGGTTCTCCGCGTGGAAGAGCCTGATGAAGCGCTCGGCCTCGCGGACGTCGATGGTCCGCTCGATGAGCGTCTGCACGGCGATCGAGTCGAAGGGACGGAGAGATCTGATCCAGGTACGCACGCAGAAACCAGCACTTCTCTCTCACGAAGCACCCCGCCGATTCCGGGTCGGCGGCACGCTCCTGCCGGCGGCGCCCCTCTCCGCACCGCCGTCGGCCTGTCCGCGGCCACCCCATCCTGGCGGCTCGGCCCTGGCTTGTCACTGCATATGCAAGAAAGTGTGACCTTACCGCTACAAAGGGTGAACTGTCGGCGCAGTCCACAGCTCCCTCCTGGACGGCCGGAGTGCTGCGCCGACATCCCCCGGCCATGCGAAAGCCGCGCCCCTGAGGAGGACGGGGCTCACTGGCCGGATCAGAGACATGTCAGGGATCGGATCTCCACCACACGGAGGATTGACCTGTCCTCACCATGACGCCGCTGGGCGGTCTCGTGGCTGCCCGGCCCCTGAAGGCCTTCGGAGCCCGACCCGTCGTCCACGGTCTTGAACCATGAACGCCGTCTTCGGGAGCGACGAGTCGACCGCGTGGCAACTCCCGGAACGACTCAGGCCCCCTAGCCTGTCTCCAGGTAGGGGGCCTGAGCCATGTCCCGCAGGACTGACAAGCTCCCGCGATAGGACTCGAACCTATAACCTGCCGGTTAACAGCCGGCTGCTCTGCCGTTGAGCTACGCGGGATCGCTCGTTCGCGCTGAGCGGCGGGCTTTTCGGCCCCTTCCGTTCGGCGCAGGACTAGATTAGCGCACTCCTGGAGTGCGTGTCGCATCGTCATCGGGGTAGGCCCGGTGTCAGCGGAGGTGCGAAATGCGATATCGAATGACATTCGCCGTCGGTATGGCGGTCGGGTACGTGCTCGGCAGCCGGGCGGGTCGCGAGCGGTACGAGCAGATCAAGAAGATGGCCCAGCGTGTGGCCGACGACCCGAGGGTTCAGGAAGCCGCGGGCGTCGTGGGCGCGCAGGTGTCGAAGGTGGCCGGTGTGGCCCGCGACCGGGTCGGCGGCACGCTGCAGGAGAAGATCCCCTTCCTGGGCGGCCAGGACCACGACTCCGGCACCGGCTGGCCCGAGGACACCGCGGGGCAGAAGAAGCCCGACGAGACCGGCATCCCCTACTGACCGGACGGGCGCGTCCCCGCGCGCACCGGTCGCCGGACGGCCGGCCCCCCGGGAGATCGACGGGCGTGTGCGGCGGCACCTTCAGGCCGCCCACGCGCCCGCCCGGCCCTCCCCCGCCGTCCTGATCTTCGCGCTCAGACTCCCATGCTCCGCCGTACGCCCTCCAGGGCCTGTTCGGCCTGGGCCCGTAGCCCCGGGTCGGTGGGGTCGAGACCGTCGTCGAAGACGAGCGTCCAGCCGAGCATGTCGCCGCCGGGCCGGCGCCGGGCGACCAGCCGCACGCCGCCCCGCCCGGGCAGCGACACGTGCTTGTTGACGATGATCGTGGAGTTGACCCGCTCCCGCACGGTCTCGGGCAGCAGCCGCGGCTCGGCGATGCGCTCGCGGTGCCAGGCGCCGTCCATGGTGAGGACCCGCAGCCCCTCCTCGTCCCACGACGCCTTGTCGACCGTCTCGTACGGCACCCGCGTGCCGTCGGACAGGAACAGGGCGCGGTCGGTCGCGACCACGTAGCCGCCGTCGGACCCGGCGAAGGTGAGCACCCGCTCCCCCGGCTCGGTGGCCAGGGACTTGCGGACGTCGGAGGGCAGGCGGCGCAGCAGGCTCATGCCCCCACGTTATCGGCGAGCAGGTCGAGGGTGAGCGCGGCGCTCCACGAGAAGTCGCGGCAGCCGCGCCCGCTGCCGTCGAACGGGTCGAAGCACTCCCGGAACCCGGCCTGGCGGACGAGGCGCAGCGTGCCGCCGGTGAGCTGGTCGCGCAGCGGTCCGAGGCCGTGCACGGAGGCGGCGCGGCGCAGCAGCCAGTTGGTGTTCACCCAGGAGGGCCCGCGCCAGTAGCGGGTGCGGTCGAACTGGGACGCGCGGATCTCGCAGCTCGGCACCGGATAGCCGGTCGCGCCCATGAAGCGGGCCGACTGGAGCACGTCGACGAGCGCGCCGACGTGCTCGCCGGGCAGCCAGGGGTCGAGCAGCGGCCCGAACCCGCCGACCGTGCAGATCGGGATGAGCCGGTCGGCACGCAGGTCGCGGGCGTAGAAGCAGCCGTCCCACAGGCGCTCCAGCAGGCCGCGCCGGATCCGCTCGGCCTGCTCGGCGTGCGGACCGGGGTCGGCGCGGGCGAGCGGCGCGAGCTCGGCCAGCGCCTGGCAGGAGGCCAGCCAGATGCCGTTGAACAGCGGGCACTCGATGGCGAACGGGTGCTCGTCGCGCAGGTACTCGGCCCGGTAGCCGGCGTCGCGGTAGCGCAGGGCGAGCCAGACGTACCGGTCGTGGTCGCTGTCGGGGTGGCGTTCGTCGAGGTCGAGGTTGCGGTAGCCGTACCGGATCTCGGGCAGGGCGGCGAGCGGCTGGTCCCAGGCGGGACTGTCGTCCATCCCGGACTCCCAGGGATGGACGATCGCGGCGAGCCCGGCCCCGCCGAGGTCGCGGGCGGCGGCGAGGTAGCGGTGCTGCGCGACCAGCGACGGGAAGGCACGCCGCACGAACTCGACGTCCCCGGTGTGCCGGTAGATCCACCACAGGGCGAGCCCGTGGACGGGTGGCGCGGTGAGACCGGAGGTGAGCACGCGGGGCGCCGCGTCGTGGTCGTGCGAGCGCCAGACGGACGGCCCGGGGAAGTACGCCTCGGGCGTGTGGAAGACGATGTGCGGGACCATCCCGGTCGCCCACTGCCCGGCGAGGAGGCTGAGGAGCTCGGCGCGGGACCTGTCGGGGCGGTGCCGGGCGAGGCCGATCGCCACGAACGCGGAGTCCCAGCTCCACTGGTGGGGATAGAGGCCGGGCGCGGGCACGGTGGCGGTCCCCGTCCAGTTCGCGTCGAGCACGGACAGCGCCTCACGCCCGAGCGCGGCGTCGTCGACCGCTGGCCGCGCATCCATTCATTTACTATGCGCCGACCGGCGCGCGGAAGCTATGTCCTCTTCGTCCACTTTGACACAAGCATTACGCCTGCGGCGACGAGGCCGATGATGAGACCCCACTTCAGCAGGGTGAAGGCGAGACCCAGGAGCGGGCCGATGAGTACCAGCGCGGCGAGAACGGCCGCGGCGATCAGAAGAATGCGTCCCATGCTTTGACGATAAAAGATCCTTTAAGCGTCTTGCAGGTGACACAGGGTTCAATCAGGGTCATGTCAGGGACCTCCCCCAGTTGCCGGAACCAACCGATCACGACTCCCGTTAAGCCGGTAAAAGCGGGGGATCGGGGACCCTCTTCAGGGGGAGCGGGATGAGCCTGGGACCACCCATGAGCAGGGAAGGGGCCGAGTACGCGCTGCGTGCCCGGACCGAGGAGCGCGACCGCATCTCGGGACACCTGCTCGACCTCGAGTCACACACCACCTACCAACTCCTCAAGGGCGCGCCGCTGCGGGGCCTCACCCAGCGCCGCTGGGCCGCCGGCCAGGCCGCCCTGACCGCGCTGTGGACGCTGTACGACGCCTACCGGGGCGTCCTGCGCGACGCCGAGCAGATCAGGGCGTCGCGCGGGCGGCTCGGCTCCGAGCAGCTCTCCGCCCTGACGAACCTGCTGGCCGGCCCCTCGGTGGTGCTGACGGCCGCGGTCAAGCCGGTCGAGCAGCGCTCGCTGCTGCCCGAGCGGGACGAGCGGCTCAGCCTCGACGAGGCCGTCGCCCGCATGGACGCCTCCTTCCAGGAGGTCACGGACGTGCTGGCGGACATCGACGCCGTCTGGTCGGCGGCGCTGCCCCGGCTGGACGCGGCCGACGCGCTGTTACGCGAGGTGACCGCCCTCCAGCGGGAGCTGGACGCGCCCGACACCGGAGCCCGCGGGACTTCCGGGGCTCAGGGGGCCGCCGGACTAGGGACGGCCGCAGCTGCGGGGGCCGACGGAGCCCACGGGACCGCCGGTGCTCACGGGGCGGCGGGTGTGATGGCGGAACCCGGGCCGGCGGGCATGGCGGCGGGCGTGGCGGCAGGGGTGGCCGGGGAGTTGCGGCGGATGCGGGTGTCCGTCGTGGAGGACCCCCTGGGCGCGCCACCGTCCCCCCAGGACCTCGACCGGATCGACCGCCTCCTCGCCGCCCACCGCACGGACCTGGAGGAGGCGCTGCGGGCCAGGCGCGAGTACGGCCGGCGCCGCGAGGACCTGGCCGCCGCGCTGGACCGGGTACGGGCCGCCGAGAGCGAGGCCCGGCTGGCCCACGGCGCGGTGGTCGCGAAGATCGCCCTGCCGGCCAGCGCCGTGCCGCGCACCCGCGTGGACACCCTGAGCGACGAGCTGGCCCTGCTCGACGCCTCCGCCGACGACTGGCTCGCCCGGGCCCGCCGGCTGGCCGCCCTGGAGCAGGCGGCGCGGCAGGCCGCCGACCAGGCGCGGGCCACGGCCGCGGCGATGTACGGCCTGCTCGGCAGGCGCGACGAGCTGCGCGGCCGGCTGGGGGCCTGCCAGGCCATGGCGGTGCGCAAGGGCACGGCGGAGGACCCCGAGGCGACCCGGCTCTACGAGCGGGCGCGGCTGCTGTTGTGGACCGCGCCCTGCGACCTGACGAAGGCGGCGCACGCCGTCGACCTGTACCAGCGCGCGATCCACGGAGGTGGCCGATGAGCGCATGTCGGCAGCCCGGTTGCACGGGCACGATCGAGGACGGCTACTGCGACCTGTGCGGCCACCCCGAGACTCAGGCGGCCCCCTTATCCGGGCCGCCCGCCGCAACCGGCGCGGACACGGGCACGGGGACGGGCACGGGCACGGGGACGGGCACGGGCACGGGCGCGCCCGTGGCGGGTGCGGGGACCGGCTCGGGCGCGGCCGGCGCGGGAGCCACGTCGTCCCAGGCCGGCGGTGGCTTCCCCGGGTACGACGCGCCCACCCCCAGCCGCCCGCTCACCGGCCCGGTCAGCACCGGCCGCTCCCGCGCCGGGGCCCTGCCCGAGCTGGCCGACCTGCCCTCGGTGCCCTACCGGGACCCGGCCGCCGCCGTCATGGCCAACCCCGAGGTGCCCGAGGACAAGCGCTTCTGCTCCAACCCCGACTGCGGCAAGCCGATCGGCCGCTCGCGGGGCGGCCGGCCGGGGCTGACCGCCGGGTTCTGCCCGCACTGCCGGCGCGAGTTCTCGTTCACGCCCAAGCTCGGCAAGGGCGACCTGGTCGGCGGCCAGTACCGGGTGCTGGGCTGCCTGGCGCACGGCGGCCTCGGCTGGGTCTACCTGGCCGCCGACGAGAACCTCGACGGCCGCTGGGTGGTGCTCAAGGGCCTGCTCAACACCGCCGACGCCGAGGCGCTGGCGGCGGCCGAGGCCGAGCGGCGCTTCCTCACCACGGTCGACCACCCCAACATCGTCAAGATCTTCAACTTCCAGCGGCAGGCCGGCCTCGACTACATCGTCATGGAGTACGTGGGCGGCCAGTCGCTGCACGAGCTGCGCCGCCAGGGGCCGCAGCCGCTGCGCGAGACCCTCATGTACGGCCGCGAGATCCTGCGCGCGTTCGCGTACCTGCACGAGCAGGGCCTGGTCTACTGCGACCTGAAGCCGGCCAACGTGATCCGGGTCGGCAAGCAGCTCAGGCTCATCGACCTGGGCGCGGTCCAGCGCATCGGCTCCCCGGCGGGCTCGTCGTGGGCCACGCTCGGCTACCACGCGCCCGAGCTGGACACCCGGCCCGCATCGGTGGCCTCCGACCTGTACACGGTGGGGCGGACGCTGGCGGTCATGGCCATCCCGTCGTTCAGCCCGGCCAGGAACGGCGCCGAGACGCCGCTGCCCGACAGCTTCGGCACCGAGTCGTTCATCCGGCTGCTGCGCCGCGCGACCGCCCCCGACCCGGCGGCCCGCTTCCAGAGCGCCGAGGAGATGGAGGCGCAGCTCGTCGGCGTGCTGCGCGAGGTCAGCGCGATCGCCGACGGCCGCACGTACCCGGCGCCGTCGGCGCTGTTCGGCCCGGAACGGCTCGCGGCGGGGGCGGCGCTGTCGGCCGACACCGGCCTGGTGTTCGACCCGCTCGACCCCCGCGCGGCGGCCGCGGCGCTGCCCGTGCCGCTCGCCGACCCCGAGGACCCGGCGGCGGGCGCGCTGGCGGGCCTGGTCGGGCGCGACCCCGCCCAGCTCGTCACGCAGGTGGCGGCGATGCCGCAGACCCCCGAGACCTGGCTCACCCGGGCCCGGCTGCTGGCCGAGCAGGGCTCCGAGGGGGCCGCCCAGGCCCTCGACGACGCCGAGCGCGCGCTGCCCGGCGACTGGCGGGTCACCTGGTACCGCGGGGTGCTGGAGCTCGCGCTCGGGCAGGCGGCGCGGGCCGTGCCGCTGTTCGACGCGTGTTTCTCCACGCTGCCGGGCGAGTGCGCGCCCAAGCTCGCGCTCGCCTTCGCGCTGGAGTGCTCGGGCCGGGACGCCGCCCCCTGGTACGACAGCGTGTGGCGCACCGACCACGGGTACGTGAGCGCGGCCTTCGGGCTGGCCCGGGCGGGCCGGACCGGGGTGCTGGACGAGGTGCCGCCCACCTCCTCGCACCGGGTGGCCGCGCAGCTCGCGCTGGTGGCGTCGCTCGCGCGGGCGCCGCGGCCCGAGGCGCTGCGCCCGGAGGAGCTGGCGGCGGCGGCCGACCGGCTGGACGACCTGACCGACCTCGACCCGCGCCGCCGCGAGGCGATGACCGCGGAGCTGCTCCAGGCGGCGCTGGCGTGGCTGCGCGCCTCGGGCGCACCACCGGGAGCCGGGACGGGACCCGCACCCGCAACGGGGCCGGGAGCCGGGACGGGGCCGGGAGCCGGGGCGCCGCGCGGGCTCACCGTGGCGGGCGCGCCGTTCACCGACCGCGGCCTGCGCGAGCGGCTGGAGGGCATCTTCCGCCGCCTGGCCGTCGCCGCGGACACCCGGCAGGAACGCCACGACCTCATCGACCGGGCCAACGCCGTACGCCCCCGGACGTGGCTGTGACCTGCCCCCTCTGCGAGGCCCCGGTGCTGGCCGAGCACGCCTTCTGCGAGGCGTGCGGCCACGGCCTCGACGCCCCCGCCTGCGCCGCGTGCGGCGCGCAGGCGGTGGACGCCGACGGCTACTGCGAGCGGTGCGGGCTGCGCCAGCCCACCGGCAGGGACGAGGCGGAGCTCACGATCCCCGGCGGCGCGGCCGGAGTCACCCACAAGGGGCTGCGCCGGGCCCGCAACGAGGACGCGATGGCGCTGCTGGAGGCCGGCGACGTCACCGTGGCGGTGGTGTGCGACGGCGTGGGCAGCTCGCCGCGCGCCGACGAGGCGTCGGCCGTGGCGGTGGGGGTCGCGGCACCGGCGCTGGCCCGCGGGACGGACCCGGCGGAGGCGTTCGCGCTGGCGGGCCGGGCCGTGGCCGAGCTGGGTTCCTCCCCGGACGACGCCCCGGCCTGCACGTACGTCTCGGCGGTCGTCTCCGGCGGCCGGGCGACGCTCGCCTGGGCCGGCGACACGCGCGTCTACTGGCTGCCGCACGGCTGCGGGCCGGTGACCGCGGTGCGGCTGACCGACGACCACGCGACCGCCACCGGTGAGATCACCGCGTGGCTCGGCGCCGACGCCGGCGACTGGAAGCCGAGCGTCCGCGTCTTCGAACCGCCCGGCCCCGGGTCGCTGCTGGTGTGCAGCGACGGCCTGTGGCGCTACCTGGACGGCCACACCGTCCCCGGCGCCGCCGTCCACCCGGGCGGCGCCTCCCTCGACCTGGCCCGCGAGCTGCTGCGCCACGCGCTCGGCTGCGGCGGCCACGACAACGTGACCATCGTCCTGATCCCCCTAGGAGGACAGCATGGGTGACCAGCCCGCCTTCACGCTCCAGATCGACCAGAACAAGTACCTGCCGCTCGACGGGCGTGAGGTCCACGCGATCCTCACCGTCTCCTCCACCGGGACCGTCACGACGACGACGTCCGTGCCGGCCGAGGCCGCCGAAGTGATCATCGTGGACACGTCCGGTTCCATGAGCGGCGGCAAGATCCGCGAGGCGCGGCAGGCCGCCGCGAGCGCCGTGCAGGCCCTGCGGGACGGCGTGAGCTTCGCGGTGATCGCGGGCACCGACACGGCCCGCGTGGTCTACCCGCGCGGCCGCACGATGGCGCGGGCCACGCGCGCCACCCGCGCCGAGGCGCAGACCGCCATCGGCCGGCTGTCGGCCAACGGCGGCACGTCCATCGGCGAGTGGCTGCTGCTAGCCCGCGACCTGCTCGACGCGCACCCCGACGCGATCCGGCACGCCCTGCTCATGACCGACGGGCAGAACAACGAGAGCGGCGACGCCTTCGCCCGCGCCCTGTCGGCCTGCTCGGGCCGGTTCGTGTGCGACAGCCTGGGCGTGGGCTCCGACTGGGTGCCGGCCGAGCTGCGCAAGGTGTCCGAGGCGCTGCTCGGCACGTTCGACTTCGTGCGCAACCAGAGCGACCTGTCGGCCTTCTTCAACCGCATCACCCAGGAGTCGATGAGCAAGACCGTGGCCGAGCTGGCGCTGCGGGTGTGGGTGCCGCAGACCGCGACGCTGAAGTTCGTCAAGCAGGTCTCCCCCACGCTGCTCGACCTGACCGGCAAGCGCGCCGACGTCAACCCGCTGACCGGCGACTACCCCACGGGCTCGTGGGGCGCGGAGGAGCGTGAGTACCACCTGTGCGTGGAGGTGCCGCCCGGCCAGATCGGCACCGAGATCCGCGCCGGCTGGGTGAAGCTGGTGCGCCCCGACACCCAGGAGGTGCTGGCCAGCGGCAACGTGCTCGCCCAGTGGACCGACGACCTGGCCCAGTCCACCCGGATCAACGGCAAGGTCGCCCACTACACCGGCCAGGCCGAGCTGCACGAGCTGATCCAGGAGGGGCTGAGCGCGCGGGCCGCGGGCCACGTGGACGTCGCGACCGCCCGGCTGGCCAAGGCGCGGCGGATCGCGGCCGAGTCGGGCCGCGAGGACACCGCGCGGCTGCTGGACAAGGTCGTCGAGGTCGATCCGCGCGACGGGACGGCGCGGCTGCGCCGCAACGTGGACAAGGCCGACGAGATCGAGCTGGACACCGGCTCGGTCCGCACCAGCCGGCTGCGGCAGGGCGGGGAGGGCTCCTGATGGCCTCCTGCCCGCAGGGGCACGCCTCGGGCGCCGACGACTACTGCGACGTCTGCGGGGCCCAGATGGCCGGCTCCCCGGTCGCCGCCCCGGCGGCCGGCCCGGCCGGCGCTCCGTCCGGTGCGGCCTCCCCCGCCGCGGCGGCCCAGGGGCCGGTGGAGGAGTGCCCGGTCTGCCGGACGCCGCGCGCCGGCCAGTACTGCGAGGTGTGCGGCCACGACTTCTCCGGCAGCGCGCCGCCCCGCGTCCCGGTGGTCGCCGCCCGCTGGGAGGCGGTCACCGGCGCCGACCGCGCCTACTACGACGAGGTCGTCGGCCAGGGCGGCCCCGACGCGCACACGATCGCCTTCCCGCCGTACTGCCCGGAACGTTCCTTCCCGCTCGCCGGTGAGCAGGTGCGCATCGGGCGCGGCAGCAGCCGGCGCCCGGTCAAGCCGGAGATCGACCTGACCGGGCCGCCGGAGGACCCGGGCGTCTCCCACCTGCACGCGGTGCTGCTCGCGCAGCACGACGGGTCGTGGACGCTCGTCGACCCCGGCTCCGCCAACGGCACGCGGGTCAACGGCAAGCCGGTCGCCGTCAACGTGCCCGTCCCGGTGGGGCCGGGCGACCGCATCCACGTGGGCGCGTGGACGGTCATCACGATCAGGGAGGGAACGCCGTGACCACCGTCCAGGCCCCGCCGCCGTCCACCCCGCCGGCGCCCGGCCCCTCGCCGTCGGGCCCGCCGGCCCCGGTCGCCGCGCTCCCCGCGGTGCGGCCGCCCGCGCCGCCGCGCCGCAGCGTGCCCCGCAGGATCCGGGTCATCACCGGCGTCACGGTCACGGCCCTGGCGCTGCTGTTCGGCTCGCTCGCGGTGGGCAGCGCCGCCGCCCGCGACGGCCTGCGCGTCATCGGGCGCGACGCCGGCCCCCAGGTGCTCGCCACCGCTGGCCTGTACTTCGGGCTGAGCGACATGGACGCGCAGATCGCCGACGCCCTGCTCATGGGCCAGGGGTACGGCGGGCGGCGGCAGGAGGCGCTGGCCCGCTACGAGCGGCGGCGCTCCGAGGCCAACGACGCGCTGATGAAGGCGTTCGCCCTGTCCGGCGACGACCCCGCCGAGCGGCGCACCGTCCAGTCGGTGCTCGACGGGCTCGGCCGCTACGAGCGGCTGGTCGGGCAGGCGCTGCTGCTCGACTCCCAGGCCCGCCACCCGGCCGGCGCCCCGCCGGAGAAGGTCGTCGAGGTCTACCGGCAGGCCACCGACCTGATGCGGCTGGTCCTGCTCCCCCAGGCGTACAACCTGACCCTGGAGAGCGGCACGATCGTGCGGCGCACCTACGACGACAAGAGCGTCGTCGTGCCCGCGCTGCGGGTCGTGGTGATCGTGACCGGGCTGGTGGCGCTGGCCTGCCTGGTGTGGCTGCAGGTGTACCTGGCGCGGCGCTTCCGGCGCGTGTTCGGGCTCGCGTTGCTGGCGGCCACCCTGGCGACGGCCGTCGCGCTCGTGGCCGGGGCGAGCGTGCTCGGGCAGGACGAGCGCGACCTGCGGGTGGCCAAGACGCAGGGCTTCGACCCGGTGCTCAACGTGGCGCGGGCCCGGGCGATCAGCAACAGCATGCAGGGCGACCAGAGCCGCTACCTGCTGGACAAGGTCCGGGCCGACACCTACGAGCACACCTACCTCGACAAGGCCCAGACCGTGTTCTACCTGCCGGCGGGCAACCTCGACGCCTACCACGCCGGCGTGGCCGCCTCCAGGCAGGGCTACCTCGGCCTCATGGGCGACCGGCTCGGCGGCCGGGACGGCGAGCAGGCGCTGAGCGCCTACCAGGCGTTCCAGCGGGCCGACACCGGCTTCCGCGCTCTCGCGGCGGCCGGGCGGGCCGACGACGCCGTGGCGGCGCGGCTCGGGGAGGTCCGGCAGGCGTTCGACACCTACGACGGCGCCCTGGTGGCCCTGTCGCGCGGCCACGAGGCCGCCTTCCGACGGGCCGTCGGCGACGGCGAGCGGGCGCTGGACGACCTGTGGCGGCTGCTCCCGTTCGGGATCGGCGGCATCGCGCTGCTGATCCTCGCGGGCGTCTGGCCCCGACTCAAGGAGTACCGATGAAGCGGATCTTCCCCGTCGCGCTCGGCCTGACCGCCCTGCTGGCCGTCACCGGCCTGCTGGCGGGCGGGTGCGCCGCGGGCGGGCGGACGTCGGTCCTCGACGCGGACAGGATCGTCATCGGGGTGCGCCCCGACCTGCCGTCGGTGGGCTTCCGCAGGGCCGACGGCACGTTCGAGGGCTTCGACGTGGACGTGGCCCGCTACATCGCCCGCAAGCTCGGCAAGGACGTCCGCTTCGTGCCGGTGCTCGCCGCCGAGCGCGAGAAGGCCATCACCTCGGGCCGGGCCGACCTGGTGCTGGCCACGTACACGATCAGCATGGACCGCAAGCAGAAGGTGCTGTTCGCCGGGCCGTACCACATCTCCTACCAGGACATCCTGGTGCGGCGCGACGAGGGCGGCATCCGCAACGTGCGCGACCTCAAGGGCCGGCGCATCTGCGAGGTCAAGGGCTCCAACGCCGCGCAGCGGGTGGTCGAGGAGCGCAAGGTGGCCGCGCAGGTGGTGCCGTTCCCCGACTACGCGGCGTGCCTGGCGGCGCTCAAGCAGGACCAGGTGGACGCCATCACGACCAACGACGTCATCCTGGCCGGCCTGGCCATCCGGGACGGCTCGGGCCTCAGGCTGGCCCACGCCCAGTTCAACGAGCAGCGGACCGGGGTCGGCATGCGCAAGGGCGACGTCGAGGGCTGCGAGGAGGTCAACCGGGCCATCACCGCGATGTACCAGGACGGCACGGCCTCGCGGCTGCTGCACCGCTGGTTCGGCAAGGCGGGCCTGGACCTGTCCACGCTCGCGGTCCCCCAGTTCGAGGGCTGCTCGTAGCCGGCCCGCGTACGAGGGGCCCGGGAGCGAACCCCCGGGCCCCTCGTACGCCTGGAACGGTCAGTCCAGGTAGTCGCGCAGCATCTGCGCCCTGGTCGGATGGCGGAGCTTGGCCAGGGTCTTGGACTCGATCTGCCGGATGCGCTCCCGGGTGACGCCGAACTCCCTGCCCACCTCCTCCAGCGTGCGCGGATGCCCGTCGGCCAGGCCGAAGCGGAGCTGGATGATGCGCTGCTCGCGGTCCGACAGGGTGGCCAGGATGTCGTCGAGCTGGTCCTGCAGCATGATGAAGGCGGCGGCCTCCATGGGCACGACCGCGTCCGCGTCCTCGATGAAGTCGCCGAGGTCGGAGTCCTCCTCGCCGATGGGCGACTGGAGCGACACGGGCTCCTGCGCGATGCGCTGGATCTCCACCACCCTGTCGACGGGGAGATCCATCTCCTTGGCGATCTCCTCGGGCACGGGCTCGCGGCCGAGGTCCTGGTGGAGCTGGCGCTGCACCCGGACGAGCTTGTTGATCGTCTCCACCATGTGGACGGGGATCCGGATCGTGCGGGCCTGGTCGGCGATCGCCCTCGTGATCGCCTGCCGGATCCACCAGGTGGCGTAGGTGGAGAACTTGTAGCCCTTGGT
Source organism: Nonomuraea rhodomycinica (assembly GCF_013363995.1). Classification (GTDB taxonomy): domain Bacteria; phylum Actinomycetota; class Actinomycetes; order Streptosporangiales; family Streptosporangiaceae; genus Nonomuraea; species Nonomuraea rhodomycinica. The sequence continues at coordinate 1,991,236 of NZ_JABWGO010000001.1, forward strand.
GTAGTCGAACTTCTCCACCGCGCGGATCAGGCCGAGATTGCCCTCCTGGATCAGGTCCAGGAACAGCATCCCCCGCCCCACGTACCGCTTGGCGATCGACACCACGAGCCTGAGGTTGGCCTCGATGAGGCGCTGCTTGGCCCTCGTGCCCTGCCACACGAGCTCCCTGAACTCCGGGAAGGCCAGGCGCGACACCCCGTTGGCCAGCTTGTCCTCGGCGAACAGGCCGGCTTCGATCGACTTGGCGAGCTCCACCTCCTCCTCAGCCGTCAGCAAGGGCACCCGGCCGATCTCCCGCAGGTAGATGCGGACCAGATCGCTGGTCGGCGCCCGCTTGCCCACGTCTTCCTCATCGGCGCGGGAGGTGTCGTCGTCGCCCTGGGGCTCGAGGACCTCCACGCCGTTCTCGGCGAGCATGCGCACGACGCGTTCCAGCGCGTCGGACGGCAACTCTGATCGGTCAAGCGCGGCGGCGACGTCATCGACGGTGACGCTTCCGCGCTCTCTTCCTTTCGCGACGAGGTCCGCCACCTGATCTACCGATGGCGGCCCGCTTGGCAGCACCGATGCACCCACGGGAGACAGTCTGCAGTATTGCTTCCATAAAATGGCAGACCCATTTTTGGCACCGAAGGTAAGGCGTCGGCCCTTACCGAATTGAGATCCATTAAAGGTTTAGCCGGAGATTGATCAGGAAAGAAAAGTCAATTACGCGACCGGGTAACGGGGCGCCGCGACGACGGCGGGCGGCGCCCGTGCCGCGGCCTGCCCGGACGCCTCCTCGCGAGACGGCTCGGCGCGTGTCTTGCCCGGCATGCCGGATGTGCGGACGACTGATGCGAATAACACTTTCCTTCACAACAGCTCGGCTTTGTGCCGATCCATGCCATACGCGTTCTCCGAACGCGCGGCGGCGCCGCCTCAGCTTCCGGCGGCGCGTTCCCTCAGCACCCGCCGCTGCTGCTCCAGCGCCACCAGCTCGCCGAACAGCTTGTTGTACTCCTGCTGCTCGTCCACCGGGTTGAGGCGCTGGATGCGGGACTTGACCTGGGCGATGGCCCGGTCGACCGCGATGGCCTCGATGGCCGCCAGCATGGCGGCGCCGTAACGCTCCTCGACGTGCGCGTCGGCCTGGATCGCCTCCACCGCGAACCGGGTCACCAGCACCCGCGCCGCCTCGTCCGGCGCCTGCTCCAGCAGGCGGTCGACCCACCCGCGCCCGCCGTGCCCGGCCGTCGCCGTGCCGCCCGCCGCCGCGATCACCTGGCGCAGCGTCACGTGGTCGGCCACGGTGAACGCCTGCGGGTCGAGCGCGTCGAAGCGCGGCCCGAGCAGCGCCGGACGCTGCACGGCCAGCTTGAGCAGCTCGGCCTCCACCCGGGTGTGCGGGTCGACCGGCGCGGGTCGCGGCGCGCGCTGGGGACGGCCCGCCTGGGCGTTGCCCACCTCGGCGATGCGCTGCATGACGAACCGCTCGTCCATGAAGCCCAGCCACCGGTCGAGGTCGATGGCGTAGCGCTTGCGCAGGCCGGGGTCCTTGATGCCGGCCACGATCGGCGCCGCCGCGTCGAGTGCCGCGATCTTGCCCTCGTTGCTGCGCAGGTCGTAGCGGGCGATCGTGCTGCGGATGGCGAACTGGAACAGCGGCTCGCGGCCGGCGATCAGGTCGCGCACGGCCGCGTCGCCCTGCTTGACCCGCAGGTCGCACGGGTCGAGCCCGTCGGGCTGCACGGCCACGTAGGTCTGGGTGACGAACTTCTGCTCGTCGGCGAACGCCCGCAGGGCGGCCTTCTGCCCGGCGGCGTCGCCGTCGAAGGTGAAGATCACCTCGCCGCGGAACTCGGCCTGGTCGAGCAGGAAGCGCCGCAGCACCTTGATGTGCTCCTCGCCGAACGAGGTGCCGCAGGTGGCCACGGCCGTCGGCACCCCGGCCAGGTGGCAGGCCATCACGTCGGTGTAGCCCTCGACGATCACCGCCTGGGAGCGCTTGGAGATCTCCCGCTTGGCCAGGTCGATGCCGTAGAGGACCTGGCTCTTCTTGTACAGCGGCGAGTCGGGGGTGTTGAGGTACTTCGGCCCGTCGTCGGAGTCGAGCAGCTTGCGCGCGCCGAACCCGATGACGTCGCCCGTCGCGTCGCGGATCGGCCAGACGAGCCGCCCGCGGAACCGGTCGATCGGCCCCCGGCGGCCCTCCCTGACCAGCCCGCCCTTGATCAGCTCCTCGGCGGTGAACCCGCGCCCCATGAGGTGGCGGGCCAGCGCCTCCCACTCGGCGGGCGCGTAGCCCACGCCGAACGCCTCGGCGTCGGCCCGCTCGAAGCCGCGCTCGGACAGGAAGCGCCGCCCGGGCGCCGCGTCGGGGCTCATGAGCTTGGCGGCGTAGAACTCGGCGGCGGCGCGGTGCGCCTCGATGAGCCGCGCCCGCTCGCCGTGGTCGCGCCGCGGCACGTAGCCGCCCTGCTCGTACTGGAGCTGGATCCCGGCCCGCTGCGCCAGCCGCTCGACGGCCTCGCCGAATGTCAGGTGCTCGATCCGCTCCACGAACGTGATCACGTCCCCGCCCTCGGAGCAGCCGAAGCAGAAGTACATGCCGCGCTCGGGGGTGACGTTGAACGACGGGGTCTTCTCGTCGTGGAAGGGACACAGGCCCTTGAGGTTGCCGCCGCCGGCGTTGCGCAACTGGATGTGCTCGCCGATCACCTCGGCGATGGGCGATCGCTCGCGTACGAGCGCGATGTCGACGTCACGGATGCGGCCAGCCACGCCGGTGAGTCTATTGCGACCGGCGGACAGACCCCACCCCGGCGACCGCGCTGAGTCCGGTTTGAGGTGATGGGAAGGGTGATATCACCTCAGCGCCCGGAATGCGGAAAACGTGTCCAGCCTGTTGTCCACGTCGGCTACAAAGGTAAAGCGCGGGGTGGATACGGTGACGCGGGTGGAGATCATGCGATCGGGGCTTCTGGGACGTTGGGCCGCCGTGGCGGGCGCACTGCTGCTGACCGGCGCCTGCGCCCAGTCGACCGGGGTGGCGGGGGTCAGCGCCCAGTCGCCCGAGACCGTACCGCCGGCCGCGACCGGGCCGACGCCCGTCGTCACCGGGACCATCCCCGGCCCGGACGCCACGACGGAGGCGTCGGTGCAGGCGCCGAAGGGCAAGTCGCCGGTCAACGTGCCGCCGCCGCGGCTGTCCGACTTCACCTACGCCTTCCCCGTGACCGGCTGCCAGGTCAGCTACCAGCGTCAGCTGCTCGTGCTGCCGAAGACGACGATCTGGGCGGGCAAGGGGTGCACGTTCGTCTCGCCCGCGAACGGCGTCGTGGACGAGGTGAGCACCAGCGACCGGTGGAGCGCGGCCACCGACCGGGGCCAGGACCGGGAGGGCCGCTTCGTCACGGTCGTCGGCGACGACGGCGTCCGCTACCTCGGCGGCCACCTCGACTCGGTGGCCGCCGGCATCAGGCCCGGGGTGCGGGTGACGGCGGGGCAGGCGCTCGGCCGGGTCGGCGCCTCCGGCAACGCCCGCACGCAGGGGTCCAACCTGTACTTCGCGATCTCGTGGAAGACCGGCTCGTCGGCCTGGTGGGTGCGGCGCGGCATGGTCAACCCCTGGCGGTACCTCGACGCGTGGCTGTCGGGCAACCGGACGCTCTCCCCGCGCGAGGAGACCATGGCCACCCGGGCCCGGCTCGGCGAGACGCCCCGCTGCCAGGTGCAGTGCGCCTCGAAGAAGCCGGTCAAGAAGAAGCGCGAGCCGCGCGAGACGCCGGACCCGGTGATCACGATCACGGTCAACCCGACCTGAGCCGCCCTCCGGCGGCGGCCGTCAGCCCGAGGCCAGCTCCTTGGGGTCGGCGACCTCGCCGGAGCGGATGCGGTCCTGGATGCCCCCGACGACGTCCCAGACGTTGACGTTCATGCCGGCCACCACCCGGCCCTGGCGCAGCCAGTACGCGACGAACTCGAGGTCGTCCACGGACCCGCTGAAGACGACCTCGTCGTAGCCCGTGGTGTCGCCGGAGAACTCCATGCCCAGGTCGAACTGGTCGGTGAAGAAGTACGGCACCCGGTCGTAGACGACCTCCTGGCCGAGCATGGCGCGGGCCGCGGCCGGGCCGCCGTTGAGGGCGTTGGCCCAGTGCTCGACGTGCAGCCGCCGGCCGTACAGGGGGTTGAACGGCTCGGCGACGTCGCCCGCCGCGTACACGTCGGGGTGGGAGGCGCGCAGCGAGGCGTCGGTGAGGACGCCGTGGCCCACCTCCAGCCCCGCCTCACGGGCGAGCCCGACCTCCGGGGTGACGCCGACGCCCGCCACGACGAGGTCGGCGTTCAGCCGCTCCCCGGTGGTCAGCCGCACGCCGTCCTCGGCGAGCTCCGCCGCGCCGGCGCCGAGGCGCAGGTCCACGCCGTTGCGGCGGTGCAGGCCGGCGAACACCTCGCCCAGCTCGGGCCCGAGGACGCGGTGCAGCGGCGTGGGGCCCGGCTCGACGACCGTGACCTCGCAGCCCGCCAGGCGGGCCGCGGCGGCGGTCTCCAGGCCGATCCAGCCGCCGCCCACGACGACGACCCGGCCGCCCGCCGCGCCCACCTCGGCCAGGCTCCGCTTGAGCGCGTCGCTGTCCCCGGCGGTGCGCAGGTAGAGGGCGGGTCCGGGCAGCCGCTTCGGCGTCGCCCCGGTCGCGATGAGCAGCTTGTCGTACGCCCGGCGGGAGCCGTCGGCGAGCCCGACGGCGTGCTCCCCGGGCTCGATCCGGGTGACCGGGGTGCCGAGCAGCAGTTCGACGGCGTTGTCGGTGTACCACTGCTCGGGGTGGACGTAGATCTTCTCGCGCTCGCTCTTGCCCTGGAGGTAGCCCTTGGACAGGGGCGGGCGCTCGTAGGGGCGCTCGTTCTCGGCTCCGACGAGGACGATCTCCCCGTCGAAGCCCTCCTCGCGCAACGTCTGCGCGGCCTTGGCCCCCGCGAGGCCGGCGCCGACGATCACATATGTGGCCATGGCCGCAGTCTCTCAGCCGGACAGGCGGCGGTGCCAGGCGACGGCGGAGGTGTCGGTGAGCGAGGCGATCTGGTCGATGACCACGCGGGTGCGGGCGGCGTCGCCCGAGGCGGCGAGGAACGCGGGCCGGAAGGCGGGCTCCAGGGTGCCGGGCGCGCCGAGCGTGATGAGGACGGCCAGCTCCTTGATGAGCTCGCGCTGCCTGGCCTGGTTGGCGTGGTGGTCCTCGGTGGTCATCACGTAGTGGGCGGTGATGCCCTTGAGCACGGCGCACTCCAGCTTGGTGGAGCGGGGCACGACCAGCTCGACCCGGTGGCGCATGCCGTACGCCTCCTTGGTGGCGGTCTGCGCGGAGCGGCAGAACCGGCCGATGAGGCCGCTGGTGAGCGCCTTGAGCCCGGCCAGGTCGGCGAGGGTGGCGGCGAAGCCGCGCGGCCACAGCGGGTCGGCGATCAGCCGGCCGAAGACCTCCTCCAGCTCGGCGCAGTCGGCGTCGGGGGCGTACCAGGCGCGGGCCAGCTCGCACACCTGCCGCCGCTCCTCCGGCGAGCGCAGCGCCTCGGGCGTGACGTGGCCGGAGTGCAGCGCGTCCTCCAGGTCGTGGACGGAGTAGGCGACGTCGTCGGACCAGTCCATGATCTGCGCCTCGAAGCTGACCCGGCGCGGCGGCGCGCCGTCCCTGATCCACTCGAAGACGGGCAGGTCGTCGTCGTAGACGCCGAACTTCGGCCCCGCCTCGCGGGTCCACGGGTACTTGATCGAGGCGTCGAGCGCGGCCCGGGTCAGGTTGAGGCCGGCGCTGTGGCCGTCCTCGGTGAGGACCTTGGCCTCCAGGCGGGTCAGCAGGCGCAGGCTCTGCGCGTTGCCCTCGAAGCCGCCGCAGCCGGCGGCCAGCTCGTTGAGCGCGACCTCGCCGTTGTGGCCGAACGGCGGGTGGCCGAGGTCGTGGGCCAGGCAGGCGGTCTCGACCAGGTCGGGGTCGACGCCGAGGACGGCGCCCATCTCCCTGCCGACCTGCCCGCACTCCAGGGAGTGGGTGAGCCGCGTGCGCGGGATGTGCTGGCCGGCGCCGACGGCCTCGAACGGCCCCACCACCTGCGTCTTGGCGGCCAGGCGGCGCAGCGCGGAGCTGTGCAGCACCCGCGCGCGGTCGCGTTCGAAGGCGCCACGCTCGGGGTTGCCGGGCGGCTCGGGCACCCAGCGTGCCTGGTCGTGGTCGTCGTAGCGGGCCATAAGTGCAGTGATTTTATCCACTTTCCGGACTCCGCTAGTGTCAAGTTTCGCGAGAACCCCCTTCCCCGGGAGCCCTCCCCCATGACCACTGCGTTCCGTGCCGTGCTGGCCTTCACCCTGCTCGCAGGGTTCTACGTGCTGGTCGGCCTGTTCGTCGGCGCCGCCGTCTTCCTCGACGTGCTGCTGATCGTCGACTTCCACGTCAACGCCCTCAAGGCCGCGATCGTCCTGACCCTGGCCGCCGCGGCGCTCGTCCGGGCGCTGATCATGGTGAGCCGGACGAAGGGCGGCGAGGAGCCCGGCGTGGCCGTGACCCGCGAGCAGGAGCCGGCGCTCTGGCAGACGGTCGAGGACCTCGCCCAGCGGGTGCGCACCGCCCCGCCCGCCGAGATCCGCCTGGTGCCGGAGGTGAACGCGGCCGTGGCCGAGGACACCCGCTTCCTCGGCCTGAAGGCGGTCAGGCGGCGCATGTTCATCGGCCTGCCGCTGCTGCAGACGCTGACCGTGGACGAGATGCGGGCCGTGCTCGGGCACGAGCTGGGCCACTACAGCGGCGCGCACACCCGGCTGGGCGCGCCGGTCTACCGGGGCCGGGTCTCGCTCATCGCCACCGTGCAGGGGCTCGACGGGCATCCGGTCATCCAGCGGGTGTTCTCCGCGTACGCCAAGCTCTACCTGCGGGTCTCGCAGGCCGTCTCGCGGCGGCAGGAGCTGGAGGCCGACGAGCTGGCGGTCGCCATCGGCGGCCGGCGGGCCATGGCCGAGGCGCTGCGCAAGATCCACGGCACGGCCGCCGCCTGGGACGTCTACGTGGGCAGCTACCTGTCGCTGACCGGCGCGGGCGGCCTGCGCCCGGCGTCGGTCTTCAACGGCTTCCACGCGCTCATGAACGACCCGGCGCGGCAGGCGGAGGTCGCCGAGCTGGCCGCGCGGCCGGAGGAGACCTCGCCGTACGACTCGCACCCGAGCCTGGCCGAGCGGCTGGCCGCGGTGGAGCGGCTGCCGGAGCCGCCGCACGTGCCCGACCCGCGGCCGGCGCTGACGCTGCTGCGCGACCCCGGCGTGGCGGCGCAGGCGGTGGAGCAGTCCATGTGGACGGCAGAGGCGCTGGCGACGCTGCGGCCGGCCTCGTGGGAGGACCTGGTCGAGCGGGGCATGTACGCCGCGCGCAACGCCGAGGCGCTGCACGACCTGGCCGTGGCGGGCCAGCGGGTGGTGGGGGCGGCCCGGCCGTACCTGGACGCGGCGTTCGAGGCGATCGCCCGGGGCCGGCAGGAGGAGCTGGCGGCGCGGCTGACCGAGCTGGGCTGGAGCCCCTCCCCCACGATGCTGGCCGGGGTGCTCGGCCAGGCGCTGGAGGGGGTGCTCATCGAGCACGGCCAGGCCCGGTGGAAGCTGTCGTGGTCGGGCCCGGCGCGGCTGGTCTACGACGACGGCGAGGAGGTCGCCCTGGCCGAGTACGCGGCCCAGGTGGCGGCCAACCCGCCGGCCGTGGCGGGCCTGCGCAAGTGGCTGGGCGACCACGGGGTGCGGCACGACTACGTGCCGGTCCCCGAGGAGGACCGGCACGCGCCGGGTCTGCCCGCCTGACCGGCCCTCCCGCGTCGCGGGGAGGGCCTCGCCGGCCGGCCGTCCCGGGTGGGAGGGCCGGCCGGGGGCGGGTCAGCGGGTGTCGGAGTCGTTCTGGCTGAGCGCGGCCCGCCCCGCCTCCAGGCGGGCCACCGGGATGCGGAACGGCGAGCAGGACACGTAGTCGAGCCCGGCCTCGTGGCAGAAGTGCACCGAGTCGGGGTCACCGCCGTGCTCGCCGCAGATGCCCAGCTTGAGGTCCGGCCGGGCGGCGCGGCCCTCCTCCGCGGCGATGCGCACCAGGCGGCCCACACCGTCGCGGTCCAGCGTCTCGAACGGCGAGACCCCGAAGATGCCGAGCTCCAGGTAGCGCGAGAAGAACGCCGCCTCCACGTCGTCGCGGGAGAAGCCCCACGTCATCTGGGTCAGGTCGTTGGTGCCGAAGGAGAAGAACTGCGCGGCCTCGGCCACCTGCCCGGCCGTCAGCGCGGCCCGCGGCGTCTCGATCATCGTGCCGATGAGGGCGTCCACCCCGGCCTCGGCGAGGATCGCGGCGGCCTCCTCGCGGACCGCCTCCAGCTCCTGCACGGCCACCGTGAGCGGGATCATGATCTCCGGACGGGCTCCGGGCACCGCCTTGGCGGCCTGGGCGATGGCCCGTACCTGCATGGCGAACAGGCCGGGGATCACCAGGCCGAGCCGTACGCCGCGCAGGCCCAGCATGGGGTTCTGCTCGTGCAGCCGCTTGACGGCGGCCAGCAGCTCGCGGTCCTTGTCCGTCGCCTCGCCCGCGCCCGCGTCGGCGAGCGCCACGCGCACCGACAGCTCGGTGAGGTCGGGCAGGAACTCGTGCAGCGGCGGGTCGATGAGGCGGATCGTGACGGGCAGTCCGTCCATCGCCTGGAAGATGCCCTCGAAGTCGGCGCGCTGCAACGGCTCCAGCGCGTCGAGCGCCGCCTGCCGCTCCTGCTCGCCGGAGGCGAGCACGAGGTCCTCGACCAGCTTGCGCCGCTCGCCGAGGAACATGTGCTCGGTCCGGCACAGGCCGATGCCCTGCGCGCCGAAGCGGCGGGCCCGGGCGGCGTCCTCGGGGGTGTCGGCGTTGGCCCGCACCTGCAGGCCGCGGGTCTCGTCGGCGTGCCGCATGACGCGGTCCACGGCGCGGACCAGGTCGTCGTCGCCGACGTCCTTGCCCTCGAAGTACTCGACCACCGGGGAGTCGACCACCGGCACCTCGCCGAGGAACACCTCGCCGGTGCTGCCGTCGATGGAGATCACGTCGCCCTCGGACACGGTGACGCCGCCCGGAGCGGTGAACCGCTTGCCCTCGATCGACACCTCCAGCTCCTCGGCGCCGCAGACGCAGGTCTTGCCCATGCCGCGGGCGACCACGGCCGCGTGCGAGGTCTTGCCGCCGCGGCTGGTGAGGATGCCCCGGGCGGCGATCATGCCGGACAGGTCGTCGGGGTTGGTCTCGCGGCGCACCAGGATGACGTCCTCGCCCTGGCCGGCCAGCTCGACGGCGCGCTCGGAGGAGAAGACAGCCTTGCCGACGGCGGCGCCCGGCGAGGCGTTCATGCCCTTGGCGATGCGCTTCTTGGCGGCCTCCGCGTCGAAGCGCGGGAACATCAGCTTGGCGAGCTGGTCGCCCGTGACCCGGGTGACGGCCTCGTCCATCGTGATGAGGCCCTGGTCGACGAGCTGGGTGGCGATGCAGAACGCGGCGGCGGCGGTGCGCTTGCCGACGCGGGTCTGCAGCATCCACAGCTTGCCGCGCTCGATCGTGAACTCGATGTCGCACAGGTCGCGGTAGTGGTTCTCGAGGGTGGCCATGATCTCGAGCAGCTCGTCGTAGGAGCGCTTGTCGATGCGCTCCAGGTCCTGCAACGGGATCGTGTTGCGGATGCCGGCGACGACGTCCTCGCCCTGGGCGTTCTGCAGGTAGTCGCCGTAGATGCCCTGCTGGCCCGAGCCGGGGTCGCGGGTGAAGGCGACGCCGGTGCCGGAGTCGTTGCCGCAGTTGCCGAAGACCATGGCCACGATGTTGACCGCGGTGCCGAGGTCGGCGGGGATGCGCTCCTGGCGCCGGTACAGGACGGCGCGCGGGGCGTTCCAGGAGTCGAAGACCGCCTTGACGGCCAGGCGCATCTGCTCGCGCGGGTCGGCGGGGAACTCCATGCCCGCCTGCTCGCGCACGATGCCCTTGAACGTCTCGACGAGCCCCTGGAGCTCGCCCGCGCCGAGGTCGGTGTCCTGCCGGTCGCCCTTGAGCGCTTCGAGGGCGCCCTCGAAGTGCTCGCCGTCGATGCCGAGCACGGTCTTGCCGAACATCTGGATGAGCCGCCGGTAGGAGTCCCAGGCGAAGCGCTCGTTGCCGCCGGCCTGCTTGGCCAGGCCGTGGACGGACTCGTCGTTGAGGCCGATGTTGAGGACGGTCTCCATCATGCCGGGCATGGAGAACTTCGCGCCGGAGCGGACGCTGACGAGCAGCGGGTCGTCGGTCTGGCCGAGCTTCCTGCCCATCGCCCGCTCCAGGGCCTCCAGGTGCCGGTCGACCTCGTCACCGAGGCCGTCGGGCACCTTGCCCTCGGCGAGGTAGTACCGGCACGCCTCCGTGGTGATCGTGAACCCGGGGGGCACGGGCAGACCGAGATTGGTCATCTCGGCCAGGTTCGCCCCCTTGCCGCCGAGGAGGTCCTTGAGATTTCTGTTGCCCTCGGTGAAGTCGTAAACGTACTTGGCCACCACAGCTCCAATCGACGCCTCTGCCGGGGACTCTACCGGCGAGAAAGATGAAGAAACCGCACTCATCGGTTAAGTCATCGTTTCCCCTGGTAGACCGGCTGTCACCGGTCTAATCCAATTAATATTCCGTTGATCGGGAAATTGGTTTATACCAGTGGTTTACACCAATTCTTCGGAAAGTCGGGAAGCGGGAAGAATCACGGCATCCCCCTGCCAGGAGGCGCCCATGGCCGTCCTTCGCCCGGGCGCCGCCCGCGCCGCGCGGGCCGTCGCGCTCTGGCTGGACGAGCGGCTGGGGTCGGCCCGGTGGCTGCGGCCCGCCCTGCGCAAGCTCTTCCCGGGGCACTGGTCGTTCCTGCTCGGGGAGCTGGCGCTGTACGCGTTCGCGCTGCTCGTGCTGACCGGGGCGTTCCTGACGCTGTTCTACGAGCCGTCGGCCGGGGGCGCCCACCCGTCGGTGCGGGGGCTCAGCCTGGAGGTCCGCGGCGGGCTGCTGGTGCGCGGGCTGCACCACTGGTCGGCGACCGTGTTCGTGCTGGCGATCGTGGCGCACCTGTGCCGGGTGTTCTTCACCGGCGCCTTCCGCCGGCCGCGGGAGCCGGCCTGGATCCTCGGGGTGGTCATCTTCGGGCTGGTGCTGGCGGAGTCGTTCCTCGGGGTGTCGCTGCCGGCCGACCGGCTCGGGTTCACGGGGCTGCGGGAGGCGCAGGGGCTGCTGCTGTCGGTGCCGGTCGCCGGGGTGTACGTGTCGCGGCTGCTCTTCGGCGGCGACTTCCCGGGGGAGGCGGTGCCGCGGCTGTTCACGGCGCACGTGCTGCTGGTGCCGGGGGTGCTGCTGGCCGCCGTACCGCTGCACGCGCTCGTGCTGACGTGGCGGCAGGGGCACACCGAGCGGCGCGGGGCGGGCGTTCCGGCCGCCGGGTCGCGGGTGAGCGGCGGGCCGTTCTTCCCGTCCTTCGTGGCCCGGAGCGCGGGGACGGCTCTGGCCGCGGCGGCGATGATCGCGCTGATGGCGACGCTCTTCCCGGTCGGCGCCGGCTGGGCGGGCCACCACGGGCCCTACCATCCGGGGGCGCCGCCGCCGTCGGCGCAGCCGTTCTGGTACGCCGGGGTGCTGGAGGGGGCGCTGCGGCTGGCGCCGCCGTGGGAGGTCACGCTGGGCTCGTACACGCTGCCGGTCGGGCTGTGGCTCCCGCCGCTGGCGCTCGCGGTGTTCTTCGTGGCGCTGCTGGTGTACCCGTTCGCGGAGCGCCGGGTGACGGGCGAGCGGGGCGAGCACCATCTGCTGGACCGGCCCGCCCGGGCGCCGGGGCGCACGGCGCTGGGCGTGGCGGTGCTCGTCCTCTTCGCGGTGCTGTGGGCGGGGACGTGGGTGTCGGTGATCCCGCCGGACCCGTGGTCGCCGCAGCCGACGCTGGTGACGACGGAGGAGATCTACCGGGGCATCGTGTACGGGCTGCGGGCGGCGGTGTTCGTGCTGCCGGCGGCGGCCTACGCCCTCACCCGGGCCTGGTGCCACCGCCGCGCCCGCCGCCGTCCTGAGAGCCCCGCACCCACCCGAGTCCCCGAGGGCCCTGGTCCGGCCCGCGGCCCTGAGGACCCCGCTCCCGGCCCGCGGTCCTGAGGACCCGCTCCCAGCCCGTAGCCCCGAGAACCCCGGCCCGCGTCTCTGAGCAGGCGGAGACGGCCGCGGCCGGGGGCTCGCTGGGAGCCGCCCGGCCGCGTCGTGAGAAGCCGCGCCTCAGTCGTTGAGGTGGGTGCGCAGGTAGGTCTGGACCTGGTCGAGGCTGATGCGCTCCTGGGCCATCGTGTCGCGCTCGCGGATCGTCACCGCGTGGTCCTCGAGGGTGTCGAAGTCGACGGTGACGCAGAACGGCGTGCCGATCTCGTCCTGGCGGCGGTAGCGGCGGCCGATGGCGCCCGCGTCGTCGAACTCGACGTTCCACCGGCGGCGCAGCTGCGCGGCCAGGTCGCGCGCCTTGGGCGACAGGTCGGCGTTGCGCGACAGCGGCAGCACCGCGACCTTGACCGGGGCGAGCCGGTGGTCGAGGCGCATGACCGTGCGCTTCTCCATGACGCCCTTGGCGTTGGGCGCCTCGTCCTCGGTGTAGGCGTCGAGCAGGAAGGTGAGCGTCGCCCGGTCGACGCCGGCGGCCGGCTCGATCACGTAGGGGACGTAGCGCTCACCGGTGTCCTGCTCGAAGAAGCTGAGGTCGACGCCGGACGCCTTGGAGTGGGCGGTCAGGTCGAAGTCGGTGCGGTTGGCGATGCCCTCCAGCTCGCCCCACTCCGAGCCGGCGAAGTTGAAGCGGTACTCCACGTCGACGGTGCGCTTGGAGTAGTGGGACAGCTTCTCCTTGGGGTGCTCGTAGAGCCGGAGGTTGTCCTTGTTGATGCCCAGGTCGGAGTACCAGCGGAAGCGCTCGTCGATCCAGTACTGGTGCCACTCCTCGTCGGTGCCGGGCTTGACGAAGAACTCCATCTCCATCTGCTCGAACTCGCGGGTGCGGAAGATGAAGTTGCCCGGGGTGATCTCGTTGCGGAACGACTTGCCGATCTGGCCGATGCCGAACGGGATCTTGCGGCGGGCCGACTGCTGGACGTTGAGGTAGTTGATGAAGATGCCCTGCGCGGTCTCGGGCCGCAGGTAGGCCAGGCCGGACTCGTCCTCGACCGGGCCGAGGTAGGTCTTGAGCAGGCCGCTGAACTGCCGGGGGTCGGTGAAGGCGCCCTTGTTGCCGCAGTTGGGGCAGGTGACGTCGGCCAGGCCGTGCTCCGGGGCGCGGCCGTTCTTCTCCTCGTACGCCTCGACGAGGTGGTCGGCGCGGAAGCGCTTGTGGCACGACTGGCACTCGGTGAGCGGGTCGGTGAACGTCTCGACGTGGCCGCTGGCCTGCCAGACCTCGCGGGCCAGGATGACGCAGGAGTCGAGGCCCACCACGTCCTCGCGCGCCTGCACCATGGACTGCCACCACTGGCGCTTGACGTTGTTCTTCAGCTCCACGCCCAGGGGACCGTAGTCCCACGACGCACGCAGACCGCCGTAGATCTCGCTCGACGGGTAGACGAGCCCGCGGCGCTTGGCGAGGCTGACGATGGTGTCCATGACGTCTGTTCGGCGTGCCATGTGGTTGGGTCTCTTTCCGGCTGGAGGTCGGCGAGGGGTTGGATGAGCTCCCAGCTTAGGGGACGTGGCGGGCCCCTCGCGCGGGAGTATGGTTACGCCCGCTCTTGTGTGTAGACGTCCTCGAACGCGCTGGGCTCGTGGACCATGAGGATCATCAGGGGATACATCGCCATCCGGGCGGCCGAGAGGGCCCGGCGGTAGAAGCCCGCGCCCTCCCATTCGCTGACCAGGGCCCACAGGTTGGGCTCGTCGACGGATCGGGCGAGCCTGCCGCGCAGGTAACCGGGCTGGGTGGCGAGGGTGTCGAGGATGGCGTGGCCCTGCTTGACGAAGTCCTGGGACTGGGACTCGGGAACGGTGTAGCGCATGACGGCGAGCACGTGACCAGATTAGAGGCGCTTGGACCCGCCGGAGGCGCGGACTGCCGTAGGCTCTGGCTGTGGCCCCGAACAGCAAGCGCCCGCTTCCCCAGGGGGAGCAGTTCTTCACGCCGGGCGCGACCGGTCTGCGCAAGGCCGTCGAGCGGCGCAGCGCCGTGCCGATGACGTACCTGTTCACGCAGGTCCCCCGCTGGGTGGCGCCCGCGGCGCTGGTGGTCCTGCTGCTGGCCGGGTTCGCGGTGGCCGGCCCGCTGGGCGGCGTGGCCGTGCTGCCGGTGATCCTCTTCGTGAGCTGGCTGGCGTACCTGTCGTGGCCGTCGCTGGGGGCCGGCGGCAAGCTGCTACGGGTCGCCGTGCTGACCTTCCTGGTGCTCTTGGTGGCGACCCGCTTCGGCGCCTTCCCGGACGGCCTGTGACGGCGTCCTGGGGCAGCAGCGCGTAGTGCGGGAAGTTGCCCGGCAGGCGTTCGCCGTCGGCGCCGGCGGTGGCGGAGCGCACCAGCAGCTCGCCGCCGACGATCGCGCCGCGCCACGACGCCCCGAGCCCGCCGAACAGCTCCTCCCGGTCGCCGCGCGAGCGCGGCCGGTTGTGCCCGACCTTGAAGGCCCGTACCTCCGGCGCCAGGCGGTGGAAGCTGGTGACCGGCGCCCCGGTGACCGACTCCATGGTGACCGGCTCCCCAGTGACCGACGCCGTGCCGCAGGCCGGGCGCGACGGGCTCGTCCTGCTCAGGCGGATCGGCTCGAGCTGGCCGCCGAGGAGGGGCTGACGCTCGTCGGGTTCCTTCGCGGCGCCTCGATGAACGTCTACACGGGCGAACACCGCCTCACACCCCCCCTGATCCGCGCTCAACGACCTCCCGCCCCCACGACCTCCGTGACGTGATGCCCCAACACGTCGCCCCGGGCACCGGCGACGGCTCTGCCGGCGCGTCCACCGGGGCGATGACGGGATGCCCGGGTACGGACCCACTACCTGCGGCGGGCCGCCCGCGGCCCACCGGACGGCGCCCCTTGCCCCCGGACGCCGTCCGGCATCCCCGCGCTTACGGCCTCACTCCGACGCCGCTCCCTCACCTGCCCATGGCCGCACCCCGTGCGGCGGCTCGGTCGCTCACTCCCGCCGCCTTCCCTCGTCGCTCTGGTCACTACGCTCCCGACGCTCCTCAGTCCAGGCGACGGCGCTCCCTCGCAAGCCGGGAGATTTTGACAACCATTTTCATTTTGCCGCATACTGGCTCACATGATGTCAGGATTGTCCCGCTCGTACGCTGTCGGTTTGCTGGCCGGAGCCGCCCTCCTCACCTCCACCGCGTGCGGAGCCGGTTCGGCGGAGACCGGAGGCGGCGCGGGCGGCGGCAAACCTGCCGTGGTCGCGGCCTTCTACCCCCTCCAGTGGCTCAGCGAGCAGGTCGGCGGCCCCGACGCCGCCGTGAGCGTGCTGACCGCCCCCGGCGTCGAGCCGCACGACCTGGAGCTCGGCGCCCACCAGATGGCGGAGCTGGGCGACGCGAGCCTGATCGTCTACATCAAGGGCGTGCAGCCCGCCGTGGACGAAGCCGTCGATGCGGACAAGGCCTTCGACGCGGCCACCGCCGTCAAGACCCTCCCCGCCGGCCACGAGGAGGCCGGTCACGACGAGGCCGGTCACGAGGGCGAGGCGGAGGAGCACGACCACGAGGTCTCCTACGACCCCCACCTCTGGCTCGACCCGGCCCGCCTGGCCACGGTCGCCACCAGGCTCGGCGAGCGGCTGGCCGCCGCCGACCCGGCGCACGCGCAGGGCTACAAGGACCGCGCCGCCACGACCGCGGCCTCCCTCGGCGCGCTCGACAAGGAGTTCACGCAGGGCCTGGCCAGCTGCCGCTCCCGGACCCTGGTGACGGCCCACGAGGCGTTCGGCTACCTGGCCGACCGCTACCGGCTCAAGCAGGTCGGCATCACCCTCGACCCCGACGCCGAGCCCTCCCCCGCCCGCCTGGCCGAGGTCGCCCGGCTGGCGAAGACGGAGAAGGTGACGACCGTCTTCACCGAGTCGCTGGTCAACCCGAAGGTCGCGCAGGTGCTGGCCTCCGAGGTGGGGGCGCGGACGGCGGTGCTCGACCCGCTGGAGAGCAAGCCGTCCGGCGACTACCTGTCCGCGATGCGGGCCAACCTCACCACCCTGCGCACGGCCCTGGGATGCGGAGCATGACCATGAGCGAGACCGCCACCGAGACGGGAGTGAAGAGCGCGGGCGAGAGCGCCTTCGCGATGACCGGCGGGAAGGTCACCCTGGACCGGCGGCCCATCCTGCGGGGCGTGGACCTCACGGTCCGTCCCGGCGAGGTGGTCGCGGTCATGGGCACCAACGGCTCCGGCAAGTCCACGCTGGTGCGGGCGCTGCTCGGCCTGATCCCGCTGTCCGGCGGCCAGACCCTCCTGTACGGCCGCCCGCCCGCCCGCTTCCGCGACTGGTGGCGCATCGGCTACGTCCCCCAGCGGCTCCAGGTCGGCGGCGGCGTGCCCGCCACGGTCCGCGAGGTGGTCGCCTCCGGGCGGATCGCGCGGCAGCGCCGGCTGCGCCGGACGAGCGCGGCGGACCGGACGGCGGTCGCGGAGGCACTGGAGGCCGTGGGCCTGACCGCGCGGGCCGGCGACCCCGTGCAGCACCTGTCGGGCGGCCAGCAGCAGCGGGTGCTCATCGCCCGCGCGCTGGCCGGCGAGCCCGACACGTACGTCATGGACGAGCCCACGGCCGGCGTCGACGCCGAGACGCAGCGCCTGCTGGCCGACACGCTCGCCACGCTGGTGCTGCGCGGACGCACGATCGTGCTGGTCGCCCACGAGCTGGGCCCGCTGGAGCCGCTGATCACCCGGGGCGTCGTGGTGCGCGACGGCCTGATCACCCACGACGGGGCGCCGCCCCGGCCGGAGGGCGAGTGCGCCCGCCCGGGACACGAGCACGTCCATCCGCACGCGCCGGACGAGCCCGGCGCGGCGGAGATCCTCGGGCGCGGCGCGGGCGCCGGGCCGCTGAACTGGCAGGGAGAGGCATGATCGAGCTGCTGCGGACGCAGTTCTTCCAGCTCGCGCTGGTCGCGGCGCTGCTGGTGGGCCTGTGCGCGCCCGCCGTCGGCACGTTCATCGTGCAACGGCGGCTCGCGCTGCTCGGCGACGGCATCGGGCACGTCGCGCTGACCGGCGTGGCGCTCGGGTTCCTCACGAACACCGCGCCGGTGCTGACGGCCGTCGTGGTGTCCGTCGCGGGCGCCGTCGCCATCGAGCTGGTCCGGGCACGCGGCCGGACGAGCGGCGACGTGGCCCTGGCCCTGCTGTTCTACGGCGGCATCGCCGGCGGCGTCATGCTCATGGGCATCGCGCCGGGCGGCAGCAACGCCAAGCTGAACTCCTACCTGTTCGGCGCCATCGCCAGCGTCACCACCCAGGACATCTGGGTCATCGGCGCGCTGGCGGTCGCGGTCATCGCGGTCGTGGTGATCTTCGGCAGGGAGCTGTTCGTCCTGTGCCAGGACGAGGAGATGGCCCGGGCCAGCGGCCTGCCGGTGCGCTTCCTCAGCCTGGTGATCGCGATCACGGCGGCGCTGACCGTCGTCATCGCCATGCGCGTGGTCGGGCTGCTGCTCGTCAGCGCGCTCATGGTGATCCCGGTGGCCACGAGCCAGCAGCTCACGAGGGGCTTCCGGGCGACGATGGCGCTGGCCATGACGATCGGCGTGGTCGTCGCCGTGGGCGGCCTGCTGGCCTCCACGCTGTCGTCGCGGGTGCCGCCGGGCGCCGCGATCGTCCTTCTCGCGCTCGGCGGCTTCGTGCTGGCCCTCGGTGTCGGTAGATTCGTACGCCGAGGCCGTGTCCGGGAGCCGGGCGTGCACGAGCCCACGCCTGTCAGGGAGGCTGCATGAGCACGAGACGCGATGCCGTGCACGACACTCTTCGCCGAAGCGAGGGGTTCCGCAGCGCGCAGGACGTCTACACCGAGATGCGCCAGCACGGCGCCAAGATCGGCCTGACCACCGTCTACCGCGCCCTCCAGGCGCTGGCCGACGGCGGTCAGGTCGACGTGCTGCGCACCGACGACGGCGAGTCCGTCTACCGCGCGTGCGCGAGCGGCGACCATCACCACCACCTGGTCTGCCGCCGCTGCGGTCACACCGTCGAGGTGGCGGGCCCGGCCGTGGAGCGCTGGGCCGAGGCGGTCGGCGGCGAGCACGGCTTCACCGAGATCACTCACACGGTCGAGGTCTTCGGCACCTGCGCGTCCTGCTCGGCCGCCGTGCGGGCCGGCTGAGCCCCGCGCGAGCCGTACAGGACGCCGAGGACGATCACCCCGCAGCCGGCGAGCTGGAGCGGCGACGGGCGCTCGCCGAGCATCAGCGCCGACAGCGCCACGGTGGTCAGGGGCTGCACGAGCAGCAGCAGCGCGGTGAGCGCGGCCGGCTGCCTCGGCAGCGTGTACGTGATGAGCGACCAGCCGATCACCTGCGGCCCGAGCGCGAGCAGCAGCAGCCACCCGTGCGCCGGCCAGGCCGGGACGAGGTCGGCCCCGCCGAAGAGCGGGCTCAGCGCCGCGATGGCGAGCGCGGCCACGGCTGTGGCGTGCGCGAGAGGCCCGGCGGCCCGCTGGGAGCCGCCCTTCATCAGCAGCAGGAACCCGGCGTACGAGATCGAGGTGGCGGTGCCGGCGAGCGCGCCGAGCAGCGGGTCGGAGCCGTAGGCGGCGCTGTCGAACAGGCCCGAGATGAGCGCGACCCCGGCGAACACCACCGGGGTGGCGACCATGAGCCGGCCCGACGGCCGCTCGCGGAAGATCGCCCAGGCGGCGAACGCCACGATGAAGACCTGGAGGTTGCCCAGCACGGTGGCCAGGCCCGCGCCCACGTAGGCGATGGTGTGGTGCCAGAACAGCAGGTCGAGGGCGAACAGCAGGCCCGCCGCCCACGCGACGGCGGTCGCCCGGCGCCCCAGCGGGCCGAGCCGGCGGCGTTCGCGCCAGGCCAGGACCGCCATGGGCGGCACGGCGTACGCGCACCGGAAGAACGCCGAGGTGGCGGGTGAGACGTCGGCCAGCCTGACGAGGGGGGCGGAGGTCGAGATGATCAGCGCTCCGGCGATCGCGACGAGCACGATGCGGCGGTGTCCGCTCACGTATGACCCCCGAACGCGCAGACTAGAGATACGCTGCGTCCACGCTAGAATGGGCGCCAGACAGGAGTCAACATGCCGTTTGGCCATGACATGGTCCACTCGCTGGCCACGGTCGTCGAGCTGGTCAACACCTCGCCCTCGACCGGCGGCGATGACCGGCTGGCCGACCTCGCCACGCTCCGGGCGTTCGTCGAGGCGCGGCAGGTCAGCGGCATCACCACGCTCACCCCGCGCGACCTCGGCCAGGTGCGGCTGGTGCGGGAGGCGTTCCACCGGGTCTTCACCGCGCCCGACCAGCCGTCAGCCGTGCGCCAGCTCAACGCGCTGCTCTCCGAGACGCGGATCACGCCGCGGCTGACCGAGCACGACGGCCACCCGCTGCACGTCCACTACTTCGCGCCCGACGCGACGCTGTCGGAGCACCTGGCCGCCGACTGCGGGGTGGCGCTGGCCCACCTGCTCGTCGAGGGCGAGTGGGAGCGGCTGCGCACCTGCTCGGCGCCCGACTGCGACCGGGTGTTCGTCGACGAGTCGCGCAACCGCTCGCGCGTCTACTGCGACAGCCGCACCTGCGGCAACCGCATGCACGTCGCCGCCTACCGCGCCCGCCGCCGCGCCTGAGCTGGGCTCACGGCCTCACTCCGTTCGGCGGCTAGCGTTCGGTGTCGCGGTCGAGCACCGGCTTGACGTCCACGATAGGCGTGCCGTCCAGCGCCTCCAGGTCGCGCACCCGCATCCGCGCCCCCTCGACCGCGACGACGCCCACCCGGTGCAGCCCCACGGGGTTGGGCCGGTCCGGCGAGCGGGTGCTGAAGACGCCCTGCCGGGGCCTGCTCGCGTCACCGCGCGGATGGACGGACAGGACGTCGCGGCTGGCCCGGTCCAGCCAGGTCAGCACGATCACCTCGTCGCCCTCCCGCAGGTCGCGCAGCCCTTCGAGCACCCGCTCCTCGAACACCAGCCACGCCTCCGGCGCGCCCTCGTCACCCTGCCTGGGCGCCTGGCCCCGGTCGATGAGAGGCGACTCGACCCGGCCGATCGGCTCTATCGTGTACGACTCCATGGCGCAGCATCCTGCCGTACCCGCGCCCTGCCTTCCAGGGGCTCAGACCTGGTTGGGGAGGGCGCCGCCGTAGCGCCGGTCGCGCTTGGCGAAGATCTCGCACGCCTCCCACAGGTCACGGCGGTCGAAGTCGGGCCAGAGCCGGTCGAGGAACACCATCTCGGCGTAGGCCGACTGCCACAGCAGGAAGTTGGAGAAGCGCTGCTCCCCCGACGAGCGCACGAACAGGTCGACCGCCGGGATCTCCGGCTCGTCGAGGTAGCGCGCGAAGACCTTCTCGTCCACCTTCGACGGCTTGACCCGGCCGGCCGCGATGTCGCCGGCCAGCTTGACCGCGGCCTGCACGATCTCGGCCTGCCCGCCGTAGTTGACGCAGAACTGCAGCGTCAGCTTCCGGTTGTGCTCGGTCATCTCCTCGGCCGCCTGGAGCTCGGAGATGACGCTCTTCCACAGCCGCCCGGGCCGGCCCGCCCAGCGCACCCGCACGCCCATCGCGTGCAGCTCGTCGCGGCGCCGGCGGATGACGTCGCGGTTGAAGCCCATGAGGAAGCGCACCTCGTCGGGCGAGCGCTTCCAGTTCTCCGTGGAGAAGGCGTACGCGCTGAGGTACGGGATGCCCAGCTCCAGCGCGCCCTCGATGACGTCGAACAGCGACGCCTCGCCCGCCTTGTGGCCCTCGGTGCGGGGCAGCCCGCGGGCCTTGGCCCAGCGCCCGTTGCCGTCCATGACGATGGCCACGTGCCGCGGCACGAACTCGCGGGGGATCGGCGGCGGCGTGGCACCGGACGGGTGGGGGGACGGCGGTCGGACGTTCACACTGGCTCCCTTTCGACGTGTCGCAGAGAGCGTATTCCGTGTTCGAGGTGCCATTGGAGATACGCGGCGACCAGGCCGCTGCACTCGCCCCGATGGCGCTGCTCCGAGGCGTCGGCCGTCGCCCAGTCGCCGCGCAGCAGCGCCGTCATGAGCCCGATCGTCTCGATCGCCGGCACGGCCGCGCCCGCGGGCCGGCAGGCGCCGCACACCACGCCGCCGGAGACGATGGCGAACGCCCTGATCGCGGGCGCCCGGCACTTGGCGCACGCGTCCAGGGCGGGCGCGTAGCCCGCCACCGCCAGGGAGCGCAGGAAGTAGGCGTCGAGGACCAGGCGGGGCTCGTGGAGGCCGTCGGCCAGCGTGCGCAGCCCGCCCACCAGCAGCAGGAAGTGCCGCAGGGCCGGTTCCTTCTCGCCGTGGGTCAGCCGGTCGGCGGTCTCCAGCATCGCCGTGCCCGCGGTGTAGCGCGGGTAGTCGGACGCCAGCGCCTCGCCGTACGGCCGGATCGTCTCGGCCTGCGTGACGACGTCGAGCGTGCGGCCCGTGTGGAGCTGCAGGTCGACGTGCGTGAACGGCTCCAGCCGGGCGCCGAAGCGCGAGGTGGTGCGGCGCACGCCCTTGGCGACGGCGCGCACCTTGCCCGTGCGCTTGGCCAGGATGGTGACGATGCGGTCGGCCTCGCCGAGCTTCTGCGTGCGCAGAACCACGCCTTCGTCACGGTAGAGACTCACTCGCCCATCTTATGGCCGCACGGTCTTTCTGTTACGGGACCGCGTCGGTGACGCGACGCTGCGCGACTCTCATTAGACTCAGACGCCTGTCCCCGCAATACCTTTAGTAGTTCATCCCCCCGCAACCGCCTCGAAAGGGAGTCATGACCCGCGTGGTCCTGCTGGGCTCTTCGCCCGGCCCCGACACCGCTCCTACCGGCCTGAGGCTCGCGGCGCTGCCCGGCGGCCCGACCGTGGCAGAGCGACTGCGCAGCCAGATCCTGTCCCTGGATCCGCGGCCGGCGACCATCGAGTCCGACGACGTGGCCGCCGCCCTGCGCGCGCTGGCCGACGTCGCGGAGTCCGCGACCGAGAGCCTGCTCATCCTGCCCGCCAACTCGGTGATCCACGACGAGCTCATCTACCAGATCACCAAGACCAAGCGCGGCGCGCTGGCCCTCATCGCCAAGGAGCCCCGGCCGGAGGCGGCCGACGAGGCGCAGGAGGACATCGTCCCGATCGACGAGGCGGAGCCCGAGATCAGCCTCCGGCGTTTCGAGGGGCTGCCCGTGCGCGCCCGCGCCGGCAAGTCCCGCATCGTCTCCGTCGGCACCGCCCACCACGCCGTGACCCGGCCCAACATGGTGGCGCTCGGCCCCCTGCACGTGAGCACCCGCAACGCGGCCGTCCTGGCCGAGGCCTGCCGCGAGATGGCCGGCATGGCCCACCTGTTCGGCGAGGACGACGACCTCGTCCAGCTGCTGATCTTCGGCCTGGTGCGCAAGGGCGTGTCGGTCGGCGTCCGCGGCCGGCGCGACCTGTTCTTCCGCCGCGTCTCCACGCAGCAGGAGGCCGACGAGGCCGTCGCCGAGATGTCCGGCTACGACGAGGACCGGGCCCGGCTCAACAACGCGGTCAAGGGCGCCGACGGCTTCTTCACCACCTACTTCGTCTCCACCTACTCCCGTTTCATCGCCCGCTGGGCGGCCCGGCGCGGGCTGACGCCCAACCAGGTCACGCTCATCTCGATCACGCTGGGCGTGCTCGCGGCGGCCTGCTTCGCCACCGGCGACCGGCCGTGGATGGTGCTCGGCGGCGCGCTCATCTACTTCGCGTTCGTCTTCGACTGCGTCGACGGTCAGGTCGCCCGCTACGCCCGCAAGTTCGGCGTGCTCGGCGCGTGGCTCGACGCGACGTTCGACCGCTTCAAGGAGTACGTCGTCTTCGCCGGCCTGGCGATCGGCTGGGTCGTGTCGGGCAACGGCGACGAGATCTGGATCCTCGCGCTGGCCGCCATCGGCCTGCAGTCGGTGCGCCACCTGCTCGACTTCTCCTACGGCGTCGCCAACCGGCGCAAGCCGCCGGCCCAGCTGCCCACGCTGCCGCTGACCGCGCCCGACGACCGCGCTCTGCGCAAGGCTCTGGAGCGCCGCCGGGTCGAGCGCAGCCAGGGCATCCGGGGCGTGCTGAAGATGTGGTCCAAGGCCGGGCGGTACCGCGCCGTCCACTGGGCGCGTAAGATGATCGTCTTCCCCATCGGCGAGCGGTTCGCGGCCATCGCGATCACCGCCGCCCTCTTCGACGCCCGCATCACCTTCCTCACGCTGGTGATCTGGGGCACCGTCGCCGCCGTCTACACCCTCACCGGACGCCTCATGAGGTCGCTCGCATGATCACCTACCCGCAGGCCGCCGCCACCCCCACGCCGGACCCCGACGAGGAGCGCCGCCGCGTCCAGACCGCCCGCCTGCTCGCCTACCGCGACGACGGGCCCCTCGTCCACGCGCTGTCCGGCCGCCTCGGCAGGGGCCTGCCCCCGGTGCCCGCCACGCTGCTGGCACTCGTCGCGGTCGCCGTCATCACCGCGATCGGCCTGCCGTCGTCCGGGCCGATGCTGCTGCTGCCCGTGCTCGTCGTCCTCGTGCTCGTGCTGCCGACCGCGCCGCGCGACCACCTGGGCCGGCTCGACTGGCTCACCCCGCCGCTGCTGCGCGGCACCGAGTTCCTGACCATCATCGCGGTGGGCCTGGCGGCCGACGCGCCCAAGTGGCTGCTGTTCGTGCTCGTGTACGTGGTGGGCTACCACACCTACGACACCGTCTACCGCACGCGGCAGAGCATCTGGCCGCCCGCCTGGGTGTTCCACGCGGGGCTCGGCTGGGAGCTGCGGCTGCTCCTCATCGGCGCGGGCGCGGCGCTCGGCTGGCTGACGCTGGTGCTGGCCCTGCTGACGGCCTACCTGTTCGTGCTGTTCGCGGTGGAGAGCGTGACGAGCTGGGTGCGCCTGGACAAGCAGTCCGCGCAGGCCGGCGCCGAGGCCGAGCAGGACCTGGAGGCCTCCCCCGAGGACGCCCTGGAAGCGGCCACCGGCGAGGCCGACAAGGGCTGACCTCCGGCAGTACTCCGTCCGGCGAGCCGGGGCGCGTGCGTGAGCACCGCCCCGGCTCGCCGGCGTTTCGGGCCACCTTCTGGAGAGCGCTCTCCGACTGTTTGACACCCCCGTCATGGCGTGTTTCCCTCTCTGTAAGAGAGCGCTCTCTGAAGACCGCCACGCTCCGCCCCCGCATCCCCCAGGAGCAGCCATGACAACGCGCCTCCTCCCCGGCCGCCACCGACGTCGCCTCGCCGCCCTCGCCGCGGCCCTGGTCACGCTCGCCGGCCTGCTCGTCCACGCGGCGGCCGGCGCCTCGGCCGCCGTCCCGCCCACCCCGTCCGGCTGGTCGCTCGTCTGGTCGGACGACTTCACCGGCCCCTCCGGCTCGGCGCCGTCCGCCGAGTGGATCGTCGGCACCGGCCACGCCTACCCCGGCGGCCCCGCCGGCTGGGGCACCGGCGAGATCCAGAACTACACCGGCAACCCCGCCAACCTCAGCCTCGACGGCTCCGGCAACCTGCGCATCACCCCGCAGCGCGCCTCGTCCGGCGAGTGGACCTCGGCCCGGATCGAGACCCGGCGGGCCGACTTCAAGCCCGCCGACGGTCGCGTGCTGCGCATCGAGGGCCGCATCCAGATGCCGAACGTCACCGGTGACGCCGCCCTCGGCTACTGGCCGGCGTTCTGGGCGCTCGGCGCGCCGTACCGGGGCGACTACTGGAACTGGCCGGGCATCGGCGAGTTCGACATCATGGAGAACGTCAACGGCCTCAACGCCGTCTGGGGCGTCCTGCACTGCGGCGTCAACCCCGGCGGTCCCTGCCAGGAGACGAACGGGCTCGGCGCCAGCCGGGCCTGCCCCGGCTCCACCTGCCAGTCGGCCTTCCACACCTACCGCTTCGAGTGGGACCGCTCCGTCAGCCCCAACCAGCTCCGCTGGTACGTGGACGGCCAGCAGTTCCACAGCGTGAGCCAGGCCCAGCTCGACGCCGGCACCTGGACCGCGATGACCGGCCACGCCGGCTACTTCCTGCTGCTCAACGTGGCCATGGGCGGCGCCTTCCCCAACGGCGTGGCCGGGTTCGGCACGCCCACCGCGGCCACCGTGCCCGGCAGGCCCATGCTGGTGGACTACGTGGCCGTGTGGCAGAGCGGCGGGGCCGGCCCCACGCCGACGCCCACCGTCACGCCCGGCGGGGTGGACGCCCGCTCCACCATCCAGGCCGAGAGCTTCCAGGCCCAGTCGGGCACCATGGTCGAGGGCACGACCGACACCGGCGGCGGGCAGAACGTCGGCGGCGTGTCGGGCGGCGACTGGCTGCGCTTCGACGGGGTCGACTTCGGCTCCGAGGCGGCCCGGCAGGTCAAGGTGCGCGTGGCGTCGGGGGCGGCGGCCGGGGTGAGCGGCCTCGTCCAGGTGCGCCTGGACAGCCTGGGCGCGGCACCGGTGGGCGACCTCGCGGTGGCCTCGACCGGCGGCTGGCAGAGCTGGCGCACCGTGCCGGCCAACATCGCTCCGGTGACGGGCCGGCACACGGTCTACCTGACGTTCAGCAGCGGCCAGCCGGCCGACTTCGTCAACGTCAACTGGTTCACCTTCTCCACCTCCTGACCGGCCGCCCGGCCGGCCGCGCCGCCCGGCCGGGCCGGCGTCGGCCCGGACCGGCCCGCCTCCTCCGCCGGCGCGTCCCGGCCGCCGTCAGGCCGAGTCGCGGACCACCAGGCGGGCCGGCAGCACCACGGGGCCCGCGTGCCGGCCGTCCAGGCGGGACAGCATCAGCCGGGCCAGCGCGAGGGCCTGGTCCTCGACCGGCACGCGGACCGTGGTCAGGGCCGGCGTCGTGCAGGAGGCCGCGTCGATGTCGCCGAACCCGGCGACCGCGAGGTCCTCCGGCACCCGCCGCCCCAGGTCGCGGGCCGCGCGCAGCGCGCCGATCGCCAGGTCGTCGGACGTGGTGAAGAGGGCGTCCAGCTCCGGATGGTCCGACAGGAGCCGCCGGGCCGCCGCCGCGCCCGACTCGCGGTCCAGCCCGGACAGCGCGAGCAGCGGCCGCAGCCCCGCCTCCCGCAGGGCGT
Source organism: Nonomuraea rhodomycinica (assembly GCF_013363995.1). GTDB lineage: Bacteria > Actinomycetota > Actinomycetes > Streptosporangiales > Streptosporangiaceae > Nonomuraea > Nonomuraea rhodomycinica. The sequence goes on from NZ_JABWGO010000001.1 coordinate 2,017,469, forward strand.
CGCGGTGCCCGGCGAGCCGGTCCTGCACGGCGACGAGGTCCGTCGGCCCGCAGAGCATGCCGATGCGGCGGCGGCCCCGGCCGAGCAGGTGGGCGGTGGCCGCCGCCGCGCCGCCGGCGTTGTCCACGTCCACGTGCGGCACGAGCGAGGCCACGGCCGGCCGGCCGAGCAGCACGACGGGCACGCCGGTGCGGGCCAGCCGCTCGGCCAGCGGGCCGTGGTCGTCGGGCGGCAGCAGCACGACCCCGTCGGCCTGGCGCGCCTCCACGTGCTGGACGACGCGCCGCCGGCTGTCGGCCGTGTCGGCCAGCATGAGCGTGATCTGCTTGCCGGCCCCTTCCAGCATGCTGGTGACGTACCGGACGATGGCCGCGATCAGCGCGTCGCCGCCGTGGCGGGGCTCGGACAGCACCAGCGCCACCGTGTCGGTCCTGCGGGTGACCAGGCTGCGCGCGGCGGCGTTGGGCACGTACCCGAGCTCGCGGACCGCGCGCAGCACCGCCTCGCGCGCCTCCGCGCTGACCGACGCCTCGCCGTTGACCACCCGCGAGACCGTGGCCCGTGAGACGCCGGCGCGGGCGGCGACGGTCTCCAGCGTGGGCCGCCGCGTCCGGCCGTCGGGCAGGCCGTTGCGGGCGATGACGTCGCGGTACCACAGGGCGCTGTCCTTCAGCCGCCGCCGCTGGGTCTCCAGGTCCACGTGGACCAGGCCGAACTTGCGCCGGTAGCCGTCGGCCCACTCGACGCAGTCGAGCAGCGACCACACGAGGTAGCCGCGGACCTTGGCCCCCTCCTCCAGGGAGACCCGCAGCGCGCGCAGGTGCTCCTCGATGAAGCTCGTCCGCTCGACGTCGTGGATGCCGTCGGCCGTCAGCACGTCGACGAAGTCCGCCCCGTTCTCGGTGATCATCATCTCGGTCTCGGGGTACTCCCGCGACAGGCGGCGCAGCAGCAGGGTCAGCCCGCCGGGGACGATGGGCCAGCCCATGGCGGTCACGGCGGTGGGCACGCTGCAGAACAGGACGTCCTCGCTGCCGGGGAAGGCCGGGTCGGCCGCCGCGCCCGGCCGGGCCTGCACCACGGTCGGGGTGTAGTAGTTGACGCCCAGCAGGTCGATCGGCCGGCCGATGAGGTCGAGGTCGCCGTCGCGGACGTGCCCGAGCCCGGACGTCCGCTCGACGAGCTCCAGCAGGTCGGCGGGGTAGCGCCCGCGCAGCACGGGCTCCAGGAACTGCCGGTTGTGCAGCGCGTCGATGCGCGCCACCGCCGCCGCGTCCTCCTCCGACGGCCGCGACCGCATGTCGCCGAGCTGGCCGGGGGTGAGCACGGGCGAGAGGTTGAGCACGATGCCGGCCCGGCCGGCGCCCGCCGAGCGCAGCGCCTCCAGGCCGAGCCCGTGGGCGAGCAGCATGTGGTGCGCGGCGGTGAACGCCTCGGCCGCCGAGCGCCGGCCGGGCGCGTGGACGCCGGAGCCGTACCCGAGGAAGGCGGCCACCCACGGCTCGTTGATCGTGAACCAGGTGCCGACGCGGTCGCCGAGGCGGTCGTGGACGGCCCGGGCGTAGTCGGCGAAGCGGTGGGCGGTGTCGCGGGAGGTCCAGCCGCCCTCCTCCTCCAGGGCCTGGGGCAGGTCCCAGTGGTAGAGGGTGGCGTAGGGGGCGATGCCGGCGGCCAGCAGCTCGTCCACCAGCCGGTCGTAGAAGTCCAGCCCGGGGCCGTTGAGGCGGCCCCGGCCCGCGGGCATGACGCGCGGCCAGCTCACCGAGAACCGGTAGGCGGCCATGCCGAGGTCCTTCATCAGCCGGACGTCGTCGGCGTGGCGCCGGTAGTGGTCGCACGCAGGGTCGCCGTTGCGTCCGCCGGGGAAGACGTCCCAGATCGACGGGCCGCGCCCGTCCTCGGTGGTCGCCCCCTCGATCTGGTAGGCGGACGTGGACACTCCCCACACGAACCCTTCGGGGAAGCGCGTTGTGCTCATCTCTCGACAACCCTCCGGCGGCGTACGCGGACGCGGCAGGTGGCGTCGCGCGGCGCCTAGTCTGCCGCATGTCCGTCATGTCGCGCGGCGCGCCGACGCCCGGCCGCGTCGCGCCGCGGCGGGGCGAGGCGGTATACAGGGCCCGTGGAACTGGACCGGCTGGATCGCGCCATCATCGCCGCCCTCGTCGAGGACGCCCGGCAGACCTACGCGGAGATCGGGCACCACGTCGGGCTGAGCGCGTCCGCCGTCAAGCGCCGCGTCGACCGGCTGCGCGAGACCGGCGTCATCACCGGCTTCAGCGCCCGGGTCGCGCCGCGCGCGCTCGGCTGGACCACCGAGGCGTACGTCGAGCTGTTCTGCCAGGGCAAGACCAAGCCGTCCGACATCGCGCTCGCGGTCGCGAAGTTCCCCGAGGTGGTGGCGGCGGCCACGATCACCGGCGAGGCCGACGCGCTGGTGCACATCCGCGCCACGGACGTGCGCCACGTGGAGCGGGTCATCGAGCGGATCGCGGCCGAGGCGTTCGTGGTGCGCACCAAGAGCTCGATCGTGCTGTCGCGCCTGGTGGACGAGCCTCCGGGGGCCTCCCTGGACGAGGTCGCGGGGGCCGGGCAGGTGCGGGAGACGCCGCCCGAGGCCGCCCTGCGCTAGCCCCGCGACGCGGCCGTCCGAGGGCCGCGCAACGGATCGCACGCCGACCCCCGATACTCGCAACAGACCCGCGCGAACACGCCATTCGCATTGCTTGGCCTGCATAAACATACATTCCTAGGCTGTGCTCGTCCCCCGCGCCCGGGGCTCACACACCCTTGTACGACCTCTACGGAGACCTGCATGCCCAAGCACTTCCTCATGTGCCGCCCCGAGCACTTCGCGGTTGAGTACGCCATCAACCCGTGGATGCATCCGGAGGCGGGCGCCGACCGCGACGTCGCGATCCGGCAGTGGGAGGGACTCAAGTCCACGTACGAGAGCCTCGGGCACCAGGTCAGCCTCATCGACCCCGTCGAGGGCCTGCCCGACATGGTGTTCGCGGCCAACGGCGCCCTCGTCGTGGACGGCCGGGCGTACGGCGCCCGCTTCGCCTTCCCGCAGCGCGGCCCGGAGGGCCCGGCATACCTGCGCTGGTTCGCCGAGCGCGGGTACCCTGTGCTGGAGCCCGAGCACGTCAACGAGGGTGAGGGCGACTTCCTGACCCTGGACGAGGTCGTGCTGGCCGGCACCGGGTTCCGCACGAACGTCGCCGCCCACCTGGAGGCCCAGGAGTTCGTGGGCCGCCCGGTGGTGTCGCTCACGCTGGTGGACCCCCGCTTCTACCACCTCGACACGGCGCTGTTCCCGCTCGACGGCCACAACGTCTGCTACTACCCCGACGCCTTCTCCGAGGGCAGCCGGCGGGTGCTGGCCCGGATGTTCCCGGACGCGGTGCTCGCGAGCGCGGCCGACGCGGAGGTGCTCGGGCTCAACGCCGTCAGCGACGGCACCCACGTGGTCATCAACTACGAGGCCGCGGACCTGCAGCTCGAGCTGAAGCGGCGGGGCTACGAGCCGATCCCCGTCGACCTGTCCGAGCTGCGCAAGGCGGGCGGCGGCCCGAAGTGCTGCACACTGGAGATCAGGGGGGACAACTAGGATGGCGACCAGCTCAGAGCTGATCGGTGTGATCGAGCGCCGGAGCGCGCACAACTACCACCCGCTGCCCGTGGTGATCAGCGAAGCTCAGGGCGCGTGGGTGACCGACGTCGACGGCAGGCGTTTCCTCGACTGCCTGTCCGGCTACTCCTCGCTGAACTTCGGCCACGGCAACGAGAAGATCGTCGAGGCGGCGCAGCGGCAGCTCGCCCGGCTCACGCTGACCAGCCGCGCGTTCTACCACGACCAGTTCGCCGAGTTCTGCGCCGGTCTCGGCGACCTCACCGGCAAGGACATGATCCTGCCGATGAACACCGGCGCCGAGGCCGTCGAGACCGCGATCAAGGTGGCCCGCAAGTGGGGTTACGAGGTCAAGGGCGTCGAGCCGGAGCAGGCCACCATCATCGTGATGGAGGACAACTTCCACGGCCGCACCACCACGATCGTCAGCTTCTCCACCGACCCCGACGCGCGCGACGGCTTCGGCCCGTACACGCCGGGCTTCAAGATCGTCAAGTACGGCTCGGTCGAGGCCGTGCGCGAGGCGATCGACGCCAACACGGTCGCGGTGCTGGTCGAGCCGATCCAGGGCGAGGCCGGGGTGCTGGTGCCGCCGGACGGCTACCTGACGCAGCTGCGCGAGCTGTGCACGGCCGAGAACATCCTCATGATCGCCGACGAGATCCAGTCGGGTCTCGGGCGCACCGGCCGGACCTTCGCCTGCGACCACGAGGGCGTCGTCCCGGACATGTACGTGCTGGGCAAGGCGCTCGGCGGCGGCGTGGTGCCGGTGTCGGCCGTCGCCGCGAACGCGGACGTGCTCGGCGTGATCAAGCCGGGGCAGCACGGCTCGACGTTCGGCGGCAACCCGCTGGCCTGCGCCGTGGGCAACGCCGTGATCGAGATCCTGCGCACCGGCGAGTTCCAGGAGCGCGCCGCCCGCCTCGGCGAGGTGCTGCACGCGCGGCTGCGCGAGCTGATCGGCGACGGCGTGGTCACCGTGCGCGGGCGCGGCCTGTGGGCGGGCGTCGACATCGACCCGTCGCTGGCGACCGGTCGTCAGGTGTCGGAGGCGCTCATGGCGCGCGGCGTGCTGGCCAAGGACACCCACGGCTCCACGATCCGGCTGGCTCCGCCGATCGTGATCTCGGAGGAGGACCTCCTGTGGGCGGTCGACCAGCTCGCCGACGCGATCGCCTCGTTCCGCTGAGCTGACGGGCGCCGTGCGGCCCGCGCCGCCGTACGGCACCCGTACCGGACCGGACGTGCGGCCCCGCCGCGAACCCTCGCCTGTGGCGGGGCCGCACGTCCGCCGCGCTGTGTGGACGCCGGGCTATCCCGCCCGGCGCCAGGCCTGCATGCCGTCGGGGGCGTCGTCCGGGACGAACCCGGCGGCCTCCAGCTCCGCCCGCAGCCGGGCCGTCGAGGGCCGGTGGGTCTCCCCCAGCACCTCGTCCTCGCTGATGAGCACCCCGTCCTGGGTGACCTGGTAGAGGTGGCGGTAGCGCGAGGTCTCGCCGGAGACCTCCAGCACCTGGCCCCGCACCTGGTAGGTGTGCCGGCCCACCCGGTAGGAGCCCATGAGCTCCATCTCCCCGGGCCCGGGCAGGGCCCGCTCGCGGTGGTTGAACAGCAGCAGCCCGCCGGGTTCGAGCTGACGGGCCAGCACGGGCCAGAGCCGCTCGCGCTCCGCCCGGCCGAAGCCGTACAGGACCGAGATCATCACGATGGCCTCGGCGGGCTCGTCGAGGTCCACGTCGTGCGCCCCGCACGCCAGGACGGTCACGCGCTCCCGCAGGGCCGGGTCCTCGGCCAGGCGGGAGAGCAGGACCGAGCGCATGGCGAGCGCCGGCTCCACCGCGAAGATCTCCCCGGGGGTCGCCTGCGCGATGACCCGGGTGATCAGGCCGGTGCCCGCGCCGATCTCCAGCACGCTCCCCCGGACGCCCTTGAGCAACGGCGGCAGCAGTTCGCGGATCTCGGGCACGTGCCCGTCCTCGTGCCAGAGATCGTAGAAGGGCACGGCGACGGAATACTGGTCGTTACTCACGGCGCCGAACGATAACCGTTTTCATGTTATTTGTACAGAAGCAATCTCTTTGATGGTGTTGCCGGAGGACTGGTACCACGTGGCGCGGTCGGGGAAGGTGAGCGTGGCCAGGGCGTTCTGGAACCACGGCCCGTCGGTCACCCGCCACCGGAACGGCGGCCTCGGGATGCGGGCCGAGCGCGCGAGCCAGCCGCCGACCAGCGTCGCGACGCCGAACTGGGTGATCACGTTGGCCCAGCGCAGCAGCGGGCTGAGCGGGTTGCGGATCGGCGAGCAGACGATCTGGTGGATGCGGCCGGCGTTCGCCTTGGCCACGTAGGAGTAGTGGACGTCGCCCGACAGGACCAGCGTCGGCTTGCCCACCCGCACCAGCAGCCGCGCCAGGTCGTCGAACGAGCGGCGGAACGCGGCCCAGTGCTCCAGGTCCACCGCCTGCCGGAACCTCTCCGACAGCCGCGCGACCACGCGGCCCCACCTGCCGTCGCACAGGGCCTCGTTCCAGTTCTGCACCGAGTGGACGCCCTCGGGCAGCAGGAACGGGATCGAGGAGCCGATGACCAGCCGATCGGCCGGCTTGCCGACCTCGTCGACCAGCCACTGCCACTCCACCGGGTCGAGCATCCGGCGGTCGCCGGGGGTGAGCTGCCGGGCGCACCTGGTGTCGATCATGATGAGGCGGGTGTGGCCGAGGTCGCGCGCGTAGCTCCAGCGGGTGCTCGACGTGTCGGCGTCGGCCTTGTCGGCGAAGGCGTCGAGCGCGCCGCCGCCGTCGCCCGTGCCCTCGCGCAGGATGCGCAGCAGCGGCTCGGCCTCCCGCTCGGCCGGCGACAGGTTGCCCAGGTGCTGGTAGATCCAGTACGCGCCGAGCCCGGAGATCACCCGGCGCCGCCACCAGCTCGTCGCGGCCATCTGCTCGCGCCAGGTGTGGGAGGTGTTCCAGTCGTCGCGCAGGTCGTGGTCGTCGAAGATCATCGCCGTGGGCACGGTCGACAGGAGCCAGCGGATCTCGGGGTCGCTCCACGCCTGCCGGTAGAGCTCGGCGTACTCCTCGTAGTCGGCGATCTCGCCGCGCGGCTCGTCGTCCCTGCGGGCGCGGATGAACTCCAGCATCTCGGGCGAGGGGCTGTCGGCGTAGACCTGGTCGCCGAGCAGCAGCAACAGGTCGGGCCACTCGTCGTCGTCCGCCGTCATGAGGTGACCGCCGTAGGCGCGCAGCACGTCCTCGCCGTGCGTCAGGACGTGGGCGGCGTCGTGGGGCACGCTCGTCCGGCAGGAGCCGAACGCCATCCGGCGCGGCCCCTCGGGCGGCAGCAGCCGGATGCGGCTCGGCGGCCGGCCCTCCTCCGGCCACACCCGCTCGCCGTCCAGCTCGACCGCGTAGCTCTCGACGTCCGCAGTTAAGCCGACGAGGTCGACGATCGCGTAGTGGTGGCCGTGCACCGTGAAGGTGCGCGAGTCGTGGGCGTGCCCGTCCGCGACCACGGAGACCGAGCACGGCGCGTCGGTCTCCACCCAGATCGAGGCGCTGGACGCGTCCACGTAACGCAGCATCGGCCCGAGCACCAGTGCGGGCATCCCAACCCCTCCGATTCGACAACAAGGCACATTCCCGTACCCAAGGCTGCCAGAGTGGCACCTAGGCCACGCCCGGAGCCAGGGGTTGGATCGATGAATGCAGCACCGTTTCGCCACGACTATCAAAAAACCCAGTCGAGCTGAAACTAGCCGCTATAGGATCATCGCGACACCTACCCCCAAAGAGGCAGGCAATGGCGCCTGCCCTCCCCATGGGGGTACACACCAGGAGGCACTCCTTCCATGACCGTCATGGTGCCGTCAATGACGCCGGCGCTCGCGAGACCGGCCTCGATCCCGTCCGACCTCACGACCCCGGGCCTGCAGGCCCTCGACTCCGCTCTCCGGCAGCTCCACCACGCGGCCGAGCACCTCGGCCTCGACGACGGGCTGCGCACGATGCTCGCCACGCCGCGCCGCTCCCTGACCGTCTCGGTCCCGCTGCGGCGTGAGAACGGCCAGATGGACGTCGTCCAGGGCTTCCGCGTGCAGCACAACATCTCGCGCGGCCCCGCCAAGGGCGGCATCCGCTTCCACCCGGCCACCGACATCCACGAGGTCACCGCCCTCGCGATGTGGATGACCTGGAAGTGCGCCCTCGTCGGCATCCCGTACGGCGGCGCCAAGGGCGGCGTGGCCGTGGACCCGAGGGCCCTCACCCCGCGCGAGCTGGAGCGGCTGACCCGCCGCTACGTCAACGAGATCCTGCCGCTGATCGGCCCGGAGAAGGACATCCCGGCCCCCGACGTCGGCACCGACGAGCAGACCATGGCCTGGATCATGGACACCTACAGCGTCAACACCGGCTACTCGGTGCCCGGGGTGGTCACCGGCAAGCCGATGACGCTGGGCGGCTCGCTCGGCCGGGCCGGCGCCACCTCGCGCGGCGTGCAGATCGCGGCCCTGGCCGCGCTGGGCCGCTCGCCCGAGGGCGTGACGGTCGCCGTGCAGGGCTTCGGCAAGGTGGGCGCGCCGGCCGCGCAGTACCTCTCCGACGCGGGCTGCGTGGTCGTCGCGGTCTCCGACGCCTCGGGCGCCGTCCACGCGCCGGGCGGGCTCGACGTGGCCGCGCTGCGCGCCCACGCCGACGAGTCGGGCGGCGTGCTCGGCTACCCGCACGCCGACGCCATGACCCACGAGGACCTGCTGGAGCTGGACGTCGACGTGCTGGTGCCGGCCGCGCTGGAGAACGTCATCACCGCCGCCAACGCGCCCCGCGTCCGGGCCCGCCTCGTCGTGGAGGGCGCCAACGGGCCCACCACGCCCGAGGCCGACGAGATCCTCGCCGACGCCGGCACGACGGTCGTCCCGGACATCCTGGCCAACGCGGGCGGGGTGATCGTGTCGTACCTGGAGTGGGTGCAGAACATGCAGGCGTACTCGTGGAGCGCGGGCGAGGTCGAGCTGAAGCTGCGCGACCTCATGGAGAGCGCGTACGGCGAGGTCCGCGCGCTGGCCGGCGAGCGGGGACTGACCCTGCGGCAGGCGGCGCACGTCATCGGCGTGGACCGGGTCGCCGAGGCGCACCGGGTGCGCGGCCTGTACCCCTGAGCGAGCCCGCCCGGCGGCGCGCCTAGGTTGGGTAAACCTCGCCGATCATCAGGTGTCGCAGGTCAGGGCATTGATCATCGGGGACCTAAGGTGGGGGACGTGCTCAGGTCGGTGCTGTCCCTCACCCTGCCCCTCGCCCTCCTCCACCCGTCCGTCGTGCCCGGCACGCAGGTCACGGCGCAGCGGTCTCTTCCGCAGCGCTCCGTCCCGCAGCGCCAGGTCCTGACGCCGGGTGGCGACCGGCTGGGGTACGCGCCCGTCGCCCCGCCCTACACCGGGGAGCGGCGGCTGGCGGGGCTGGTGCTGGCCCGCGACCCGGTCGCGGGCCGCACGGTGCTGTGCGGCGGCGCGGTGATCAGGTCGCGCAGCCGGAGCCTGGTGCTCACGGCCGCCCACTGCCTGTACGACCAGGGCAGGAAGCTGCGGGAGGTGTCGTTCCTGCCGGGCTTCCAGGGCGGCCGCCCGCCGCTCGGGGTGTGGCATGCCGTGCGGACGTGGGTGCCGGAGCGGTGGCGCACCGGGCCGGGCACGGTGGACCAGCTCCCGTACGACGTCGGCCTGATCGGGGTCGGCGGCCGTGGCCCGGCGCTGGAGGACGTGACCGGGCGCGGGCTGCGCACGCTGCCCACGCGGCACGGCACCTCGCTGCGCGGGCTGGAACTGCTCGGCTATCCGGCGGGCCGCAGGTACCCGGGCACGGACCTCTACCACTGCCTGGGCGACGCCGCCGAGGGCGCCGCCCGGGGGCCCGGGGTGCTGGTGACCCGCAACTGCCACGCGCCCGACGGCGGCAGCGGCGGCCCCGTGCTGCACGACGGGGCGGTGGCGGGCGTCGTCTCGTCCTCCAGCCCGCTGCACGATGCGCGCGGTTTCACCGTGCTCACGCGGCTCGGCGGCCGGGCGTTCCGGCGGATGCTCGACGAGTCGGACCGGTGGCTGACCGAGCGGCGGACGGGCGGCAGGTGGGCGGGCGAGCGGCCGTTCGTCCCCGGGCCGGTCGTGGATCAGATCGTGCCGTGCTCCGCGGCGTGCCTCACGATGTCCTCGCAGATGGCGTGGGTGATGAGCGCGTCGTCGGCCGTGAGCAGGCGCCCGTCGCGCACGGCGTCGAGGAACTCCAGGCACGCCTGCTCGATGCCGCGCTGCCGGGCGACCGGCACCCAGTCGGGCCGCCGCACCAGCGTCTCGCCGGGCGTGTAGTCGATCACGTCGCCGAGGTTGACCACCCGCCGTTTGACGCCGCCGCCCATGACCTCGCAGCTCTCCTCGGCCGCGCCGCTGACCCGGCACATGGTCCCGATCGCGGTGAACCCGTCGCCGGTCAGCTCCAGCACGAGGTGCTCGGCCAGGCCGCCGGCGACGCGGGTGCGGATCGCGGTGCCGGTGACCTCGCCCGGTGCGAGGAAGCGCAGCGTGTCCACCACGTGGATGAAGTCGTCGAACACCGTGCGCCGGGGATCGTCCGCCTGGCCGGCGCGGTTCTTCTGCATGAGGACGAGGTGCCGGGGCAGCGCCGCGAGGCCCACGTAGCCGGGGGCGTACCTGCGGTTGAAGCCGACCATCAGCGAGCGGCGCTCGGCGCGCGCCACCCGGGCGAGGTGCTCGCAGTCGGGCAGGTTGTCGGCGAGCGGCTTGTCGACGTAGACGTGGACGCCGGCCTTGAGCAGCGGTTCGACCAGTTCGCGGTGCGCGGCCGTGGCGGCGTGGACGAAGGCGGCCTCGACGCCCGCCTCGATCACCTCGCCGACGGAGGTGAACCGGCCCGCGACGCGATAGGTGTCGCCGAGCCGGTCCAGGGTCGGCCGGTCGCGGGTGCAGAGGTGGAGGTCGATTCCGGGCTGGGCGGCGAGCACGGGCAGGTACGCCTTCTCGGCGATGTCGCCCAGGCCGATCACGGCTGTCTTCATCCGGCGAGCGTAGCCCGCAACGCCTCGTCCGTCGGCGTGGGACGCACGCCGAACGTGGTCTGGAACGCCGAGGAGTCGAGCACGAAGGGGTCGACGAACTGGTAGCGGATGTGCCGCATCTCCCCGGCCATGGGGTTGACCAGGCCCGCGAGGCGCACCAGGGGCCACGGCAGCGTGCTCATCCGCGGCGCCGGGCGGCCGAGGACGGCCGCCATCCGCTCGCCGATCTGCCGGAAGGTGAGCGGCTCGGCGGTGGGCACGTGCCAGGGCCGCCCCCACGCCCGCTCGTCCGCGCCCGCCACGATCAGCGCGTCGGCGACGTCGGGCAGGTACGTCCAGCTGTGCGGGACGTCGGCGGGCCAGACCAGCGAGACGGTCTTGCCGGCGCGCAGCGGGGCGATGAACCGGTCGCCCAGGTAGGACTGGTCGGAGGCGCCGGGCCCGAAGTAGTCGGAGCCGCGCACCTCGCTCACCCGGACGCGGCCCGCCTCGTGCGCGGCCAGGGCGTCGGTCCACATGCGGGCGCGCACCCGCGCCTTGGGGCTGGTGGAGGCGAGCGGCAGGTCCTCGGTCATCGGGCCGTCGACGGGTCCGTAGGCGTAGAGGTTGCCGAGCATGACGTACACGGCACCGGTGGCCTCGGCGGCGGCCAGGAAGGAGGCGGCCATCGGCGGCCAGTCGGTCAGCCAGCGGTGGTAGGCCGGGTTGGCGCAGTTGTAGAGGACGTCGGCGCCCTTGGCGATCTCGGTGAGCCTGGCCTGGTCGGTGACGTCGGCCGCCACCCTGGTGGCCCCCTCGGGGCCGGAGCCGGAGCGGGTGACGACGGTGACGTCGTGGCCCCGCGCGATGAGCTGGGCGGCCAGGTGGCCGCCGACCTGGCCGGAGCCCACGACGATGTGCTTGCCCATGATCAGACCTGCTTCCAGAGGATGCGGAGGACCGCGTTGACGACGAAAACCAGGGCGAAGACGGCGGCCGGGGCCGCCCGGCCCGCGGCGTAGAGGAAGAACGCGCCGCCGCCGAACCAGACGATCTCCAGGACCGCCCGGGCGATCCCGGTGAGCGGGATCGTGGCGTTGGCGCCGCCGCCCGCGCCGAACAGCGCCCACACGGCGATGAACAGGGCCGGGCCGCCGAGGCCGGCGAGCAGCTTGATCGCCCAGTTGGGGCTCACCGTGAAGCCCCAGTAGGCCACGGAGGCGAGCACGCCCAGCTCCAGGATGAACATCAGCACCGCGTTGGCGCCCTTGAGGGTGGCGAGCATCTCGACCTCCGGTGACTACCCGTTCGCTTACGAGAGCAATGCTCTCTCATATGAGCGCCAGTCGTCAAGAGCGGTGCTCTCGTTTTCTGCCGCCGCTCTGGTAGCGTTCTGGACATGACAGCCAGCCGAACCGCGAGAGAACGCGTCCGCGCCGAGCTGACGAGGGAGATCGTAGAGATCGCCCGCAGACAGCTCGCCACCGAGGGGGCCGGCGGCCTGTCCCTGCGCGCCGTGGCGCGCGAGATGGGGATGGTGTCCTCGGCGATCTACCGCTACTTCCCGAGCCGCGACGACCTGCTCACCACGTTGATCATCGACGGCTACAACGCGCTGGGCGAGGCCGTGGAGCGCGCCGACGCCGCCGCCCCCGAGGACGACTTCCCGGGCCGGTGGGCGGCGCTGTGCCACGCCGTACGCGACTGGGCGCTCGCCCACCCCCACGAGTACGCGCTGCTGTACGGCTCGCCCGTGCCGGGCTACCAGGCGCCGCAGGACACCATCGGGCCGAGGGTGCGCGACCTGACGGTGTTCGGCGCGATCCTGTCCGCCGCCCAGCGGGCCGGGGCGCTCACACCGCCCGCCACCCCCTTCGAGGCCGATCCGGCGCTCGCGGGCGAGGCGGAGGCGAGCCTGGCCGACCTCATGCCAGGGGTGCCCGGCGACGCGCTGCTGCGCGCCCTGTCGGCGTGGACGTCCCTGTACGGGTGGGTGAGCTTCGAGGTGTTCGGCCAGTTCAAGGGCGCCTTCGTGGACTTGCGGCCGGCGTTCGACCACTCGGTGAGGGCCCTGGGCGCGATGATCGGGCTCACCCGCGGCTGACCCCGGAGACGACTCGACCGCGCCTCCCCCGGGGTCGCGGGGAGCGCGGTCGAGTGGCTCCGGGCCCGGCAGGTCGTGCCGGGGCCCGGACGCCGGGCCCGCCGGGTCAGCGGGAGGCGCGGTTGACGGCCGAGATCACGGCCTTGAGGGCGGCGGTCGTGGTGCTGGCGTCGATGCCGACGCCCCACAGCACCTGCCCGTCCACCTCGCACTCCACGTACGAGGCGGCCTTGGCGTCGGAGCCGGCGCTGAGCGCGTGCTCCACGTAGTCGAGGACGCGCACCCGGACGCCGACGCGCGCGATGGCGTCGATGAAGGCCGAGATGGGCCCGTTGCCGGAGCCGGTGACCTCCCGGATCTCGCCGTCGACCCGCACGTCGGCGCTGATGCGGTCGACGTCGTCGGCCACCGACTCGTGGCGGTGCGCCATCAGGCCGAGGCGGCCCCAGCGGTTGGCCGGGTTGGGGAGGTACTCGTCCTGGAAGATCTCGAACATGGCGGCCGGGCTGATCTCGCCGCCCTCGGAGTCGGTGCGGGCCTGCACGACCTTGGAGAACTCGATCTGCAGCCGGCGCGGCAGGTCGAGCTGGTGGTCGGCCTTCATGATGTAGGCGACGCCGCCCTTGCCGGACTGGCTGTTGACCCGGATGACGGCCTCGTAGGTGCGGCCGATGTCCTTGGGGTCGATCGGGAGGTACGGCACCGCCCAGGTGAACGTGTCGACGGGCACGCCCGCCTCCCGCGCGTCCCGCTCCAGGTGCTCGAAGCCCTTCTTGATGGCGTCCTGGTGGGAGCCGGAGAAGGCGGTGTAGACCAGCTCGCCGCCCCACGGGTGGCGCGGGTGGACGGGCAGCTGGTTGCAGTACTCGGTGATGCGGCGGATCTCGTCGATGTCGCTGAAGTCCAGCTCGGGGTCGACGCCCTGGGAGAACAGGTTCATGCCGAGCGTGACCAGGCAGACGTTGCCGGTGCGCTCGCCGTTGCCGAACAGGCAGCCCTCGATGCGGTCGGCGCCGGCCATGTAGCCGAGCTCGGCGGCGGCCACGGCGCTGCCCCGGTCGTTGTGCGGGTGCAGCGACAGCACGATCGAGTCGCGGTGGCGCAGGTTGCGGTGCATCCACTCGATCTGGTCGGCGTAGACGTTGGGGGTGGCCATCTCGACGGTGGCCGGCAGGTTGATGATGACCTTGCGGTCGGGGGTGGGCTGCCACACGTCGTTGACGGCGTCGCACACCTCGACCGCGTACTCCAGCTCGGTGCCGGTGAACGACTCCGGGGAGTACTGGAAGTACACGTCGACGTCGGTGGCGTCGGCGAGCTTCTTGACCAGCTTGGCGCCCTCGACGGCGATCGCGGTGATGCCGTCCTTGTCCTGGCCGAAGACGACCCGGCGCTGCAGCGTGGAGGTGGAGTTGTACAGGTGGACGATGGCCTGCCGGGCGCCCTCGATCGCCTCGAAGGTGCGCTCGATCAGCTCCGGGCGGGCCTGCGTCAGGACCTGGATGACGACGTCGTCGGGGATGCGCCCCTCGTCGATGATCTTGCGGATGAAGTCGAAGTCGGTCTGGCTGGCGGCCGGGAAGCCGACCTCGATCTCCTTGAAGCCCATGCGTACGAGCAGCTCGAACATCTGCAGCTTGCGGTGGGCGTCCATCGGGTCGATGAGCGCCTGGTTGCCGTCGCGCAGGTCGACCGCGCACCAGCGGGGGGCCTTGGTGATCACCTGGTCGGGCCACGTGCGGTCGGTCAGGCGCACCGGCTCGAACGGCTGGTAGCGATGGAACGGCATGGAACTGGGCTGCTGAGCGGTCATGATGGGATCTCCCGGTCGGTCGATGACGAACGGCCGACGCGCATGACTCGCCCCGCGGCGAGGGAGCCGGCCTAGAGGCCCCCGCCGCGGCGGCTAAGAAGGAGTCCGCGCAGCATGTCAAGCACGCTACCAGACGTCTCGCCGTGCACCGTCCCGCGTCTCGGATGCTGAGATGTCAGGGAACGAGGACGGACAGGCAGGTGACGCAGCCCTCCAGCTTCTCGAACTCCGAGATGTCCACGGTCGTCACGTCGAGTCCGCGCCGCACCAGCAGGTCGGCGGTGCGCGGCGCGGAGGCGGCCATGAGGACGCGGTCGCCGCCGAGCAGGACGACGTGGGCGCCGGACTCCTCCTCGGGTTCGAGCAGGCCCGCGGGCTCGGGCAGGGCGGCGAGGCCGAGGCGGGCGGGGTCGCCGATGAGGGTGCCGTCGGGCAGCGCGGTGACGGCGGACTTGAGGTGCAGCACGCCGTCGAGGTCCACCGGCCGCACCTTCCGTTCGGGCAGCAGCGCGGCGAGCTGGGCGATGCCCTCGTCGTTGGTCCGCGACGAGCGGCCGACGTACACGGTGCGGCCCACCTGGAGGACGTCGCCGCCGTCCAGCGTGCCGGGGCGGGTGACGCGCACGGCGCTGAGGCCGAGTCCCCGCACCGCCTCCTCCACCGCGGCCACCTCCGGCCGCCGCTCGGGGGCGCCCGGCCGGGTCAGCACGGCCAGCCGCCCGCAGACCACGACGGTGTCCTCGACGAACGGCGCGTCGGGCAGGTCGTCGGCCGGTTCGACGTGGACGGGCGTCCAGCCGGCGGCGGCGAGGGCGGCCACGTACGCCTCGTGCTGGACGAGGGCGCGCTCGGGGTCGACGGGTTCGCGCTCGATGTGGGTGACGAGCCCCTCGGCGATCCGGGGCCCGGGCTTCCTTACCAGCGCAATACCAGACATAGGGCGCTTTCTATCACGTACTCAGTAGAGTCTCCGACATGCGTGACGACGAGATTCTGAGCCGGATCAGCGCCCTCGTGACCGAGGAGCACGAGCTGCGCGGCAAGCTGTCGGCGGGCGAGGTCACCTCCGAGGAGGAGAACGCCCGCGTCAAGGAGCTGGAGGTCGCCCTGGACCAGTGCTGGGACCTGCTGAGGCAGCGCCGCGCCCGCCGCGGCGCCGGCGAGGACCCGGACGCCGCCAACGCCCGCCCGGCCTCGGAGGTCGAGGGCTACCGCCAGTAGGAAGCCCCTGCTCACCGGCGTGGTGGGAGGGGGCCGTCCGTCACGTGCGTGTTGCCCCGATGTTAAGCGTGCGTTAGATATCGGCCTCCTCCCCTTGTTCGAACAACCTTCTGCGGCGAGGCTCTGGCCTGCAACTACTCCCCCCAGGAGGTACACCAGTGAGCACACCCAAGGTGCCGTGGAAGGCGGTCGTCGGCGGCTCCATCGGCAATCTGGTCGAGTGGTACGACTGGTTTGTCTACAGCAGCTTCGCGATCTACTTCGCCGCCTCCTTCTTCCCTGACGGCGACGCGACGGCGCAGCTGCTCAACACCGCCGGCATCTTCGCCGTGGGCTTCTTCATGCGGCCCGTCGGCGGCTGGCTGCTCGGCCGTTACGCCGACCGGAAGGGCCGCAAGGCAGCGCTCACGCTCACGGTCACCCTGATGTCGGCCAGCGCCCTGCTGATCGCCATCGCCCCGACGTACGAGGCGGTCGGCTTCCTCGGCGCCGTCGTCCTGCTGATCGCGCGCCTCCTGCAGGGTCTGTCGGTCGGCGGCGAGTACGCCGCCAGCGCCACCTACCTCACCGAGGCCACGCCTCCCGGCAAGCGCGGTCTGGCCTCCAGCTTCCAGTACGTCTCGATGACGGCCGGCCAGCTCGTCGGCCTGGGCCTGCAGATCATCCTGCAGAACACCATGTCGGACGAGGTCCTCAAGTCCTACGGCTGGCGCATCCCGTTCGTCATCGGCGCGCTCGGCGCGGCGGTGGTGTTCTACCTGCGGCGCAACCTCCTGGAGACCGAGGCGTACGACGAGGAGGAGCGCGAGGTCGAGGGCGGCAACAAGAACCGCGGCACCATCAAGGCCCTGATGGCGCACAAGAAGGAGGCGCTGCTCGTCATCGCCCTCACCATGGGCGGCACGGTCGCGTACTACACCTACACGACCTACATGACGAAGTACCTGGTCAACACCGCGCACCTGCCCAAGCAGACCGCCACGCTGATCAGCTTCTGCGCGCTGTTCGTCTTCATGCTCATCCAGCCGCTCGCCGGCTCGCTGTCGGACCGCATCGGCCGCCGGCCGCTGCTCATCACCTTCGGCATCGGCTCGCTGCTCGGCACCGTGCCCCTCATGACCGCGCTGGGCAGCGTGAACGGCTTCCTCGGCGGCTTCATCCTCTCGCTGGTCGGCCTGATCATCATCACCGGCTACACCTCGATCAACGCGGTGGTGAAGGCGGAGCTGTTCCCGACCAACATCCGGGCGCTCGGCGTGGCCCTGCCGTACGCCATCGCCAACGCCCTGTTCGGCGGCACCGCCGAGTACGTGGCCCTGTGGTTCAAGTCCAGCGGCATCGAGTCCGGCTTCTACTGGTACGTCTCCGGTTGCGCCGCGGTGTCCCTGGCCGTGTACCTGACCATGCGCGAGACCCGCGACGCCGCCCTCAGCCGCTCCGAGCAGAAGGCCGGCGAAGCGGAATCGGTCCCGATTCGCCTCTAGTCTGGGCGACATGCGAGTTCTCCTGGTCGAAGACGACGATCGGCTCGCCTCCGCGCTCACCACGGCCCTCGCCCGCCACGGCCACCAGGTCGCGCGGGCGGGGCTGGCAGTCGACGCCCTCCGCCTCGCGGGGGGCGTCGACTTCGTCCTGCTGGATCTGGGCCTGCCCGACATGGACGGTCTCGACGTGCTGCGCCGCCTGCGCCGCGTGTCGGCGGTCCCGGTGATCGTGGTCACCGCCCGGACCGAGGAGCGCGAGGTGCTGCGCGGGCTGCGCTCGGGCGCCGACGACTACCTGGTCAAGCCGTTCCGCACGGTGGAGCTGATGGCCAGGATGGAGGCCGTCGTGCGGCGCGGCACCCGGCCGATGCCCGACCGCGGGCAGGTGGTGAGCGTCGGCGACGTCCGCATCGACCTCGTCGCCCGCCAGGTCACCGTGGCGGGGGCGGCGGTGACCCTGACCCGGCGCGAGTTCGACGTGCTGGCCCTGCTGGCCCGCGAGCCGGGCGTGGTGCGCAGCCGCGAGGAGATCCTCGACGAGGTCTGGGGCGATCCGCTGCTGTCGGCGTCGCGCTCGCTCGACGTCCACGTCGCGGGCCTGCGCTCGAAGACCGGCCGGCCCGGCCTGGTCGAGACGCTGCGCGGCACGGGTTACCGCCTGGGCTCCGGCACGTGAACTCCCGCCTGGTGATCACGTTCACCACGCTGATCGCGATCCTCATCACGGCGCTGGCCGTGCCCCTGGCCCTCTCCTACGCCTCCCACCGCACCAACCGGCTGCTGCTGGACCGCCGCGCCGACGCCACCCGCTTCGCGGAGCTGGCCGACCAGGCGGCCCGCGAGGGCGACCACACGAGCCTGACCTCCGAGGTGGTCCGCTACGCCGAGCTGTACGGCGCGGCCGTGCGGGTGCGCGACCGGGGCGGTCGCGTGCTCGTCACGGCCGGCCGGTTCGAGGCCGACGACACCGAGCCCACCCGGCTCGCGCTGTCCGGCCGCACCACCGAGGACCTGCCCATGGTCGACCCGTTCGGCCCGGCCACCGTGCTGCTGGCCGAGCCGGCCGGCCGCGACGCCCAGCTCTCGGGCGCGGTGCTCATCCAGGCCCGCACCGACCAGGCCCGGCTGGACGTCGGGATGGTGTGGGGCGCGCTGGCGCTCGGGTCGCTGATCGCGCTGGCCTACGGCGTGCTGGCGGCGCGCCGGCTGGCCCGCTGGATCCTGCGGCCGGTCACCGAGCTGGACCGCACGACGCGGGCCATCGCCGAGGGCCATCTGGACGCCCGCGCCCATCCCGGCGTCGGCCCCACGGAGCTGCGGCGGCTGGAGGAGCGGTTCAACGCGATGGCCGACGCCCTGTCGGGGGCGATGGAGCGGCAGCGGGCCTTCGTCGCCGACGCCTCCCACGAGCTGCGCACGCCGCTGACCGTGCTCGGGCTGCGGCTGGAGAACCTGGAGCCGCACCTGCGCGACGAGGGCTCGGCCGAGTTCGAGGAGGCCATGGCCGAGCTGGACCGGCTGGCCGTGCTGGTCGAGGACCTGCTGGCGCTGGCCCGGGTGGAGGCGGGCGCGATCGCCGACGACAAGGAGGTCGAGCTGGCGCCCCGGCTCGGGGTGTGGCGCGAGGTGTACGCGGCCAAGGACATCACCCTCGACATGGACGTACCGGAGATGTCGGTCGTGCCGGAGGCGGCGGCGAGGATCGCCGACATCGCCCTCGACAACGCCCAGAAGTTCGTGCCGCCGGGCGGCAAGGTCACGGTCAGCCTGCACGACGGGGTGCTGCGCGTCGCCGACGACGGGCCGGGGCTCGCCGAGGAGGAGCGGGCCGACGCGCTCGGCCGCTTCTGGCGCTCGGTCAGCCACGCCAACGTGCCGGGCAGCGGGCTCGGGCTGGCGATCGCCGCCGAGTTGGCCAAGGCGTGCGGGGCGACGCTGTCGCTGCTGTCGGCCGACCCCCACGGCCTGGTGGTGGAGCTGCGCCTGCCCGAGCAGTACGCGGGTGACTGAGCGCCCAGCCGTGGCCCGGTCAGCCGTAGACCGAGCGGTAGTAGCGGGCCGCGCCCGGGTGGAGCGGGACGATGCCGGTCCCGATGGCGTACCTCTTGTCCAGCCGCCCCCCGGGCGCCGAGGGGGCCTGGAGCCGGTCGCGGGCGCGGAAGAGCGTCTCCGTGACGGTGTAGGCGGCGTCCTCGGCCAGGTCGCGGCGGCACATCAGGTAGCTCGGGGTGCCGACGGTCGGCACGGGCAGCGTCCCCGCGTACACGCCGGCCGGGACGTCCGCCGGTTCGTAGACCGGCCCGTACGTGCGGCGCAGCACCGGCACCAGCGACTCCAGCGGGACCAGTCTGATGCCCTCGGTCGCGGCGAGCGCCGGGGTCGGGACGCCGCCCGACCAGAAGAACGCGTCGACGTCCCCCTCGCGCAGCGCCAGGATGGAGGCGTCCAGCCCGAGCCGGAGCGTCCCTGTGCTGGGCAGGCCCGCCGCCGACAGCACGCGCGCGGCCGTCACCGCGGTGCCCGACCCCTCCGCGCCGATGGACACGACCCGTCTGGCCAGGTCCTTCGGCTCGAAGATCGCCGAGTCGTGGCGGACGACCAGGTGGACGTAGTTCATGTACATCCGGGCCAGCGCCGAGACGGGCTGGTGGCGTACCCGCACCGCGTCGTCGGCGCTGTCGGCCAGCGAGAAGCCGACGTCGGCGCGGCCGTCGGCGAGCATCAGGAGGTTTTGCACGCTGGCCGCCGTCTTGATGACCTGCACCGCGACGCCGTCGTGCCGCAGCTCGGCCGCGAACCGGTCGCCGAGCACCTCGTACGGACCGCCCGCGAGCCCGGTCGCCAGCCGGATCGTGTGCTCCCCGTCCTCGGCGGGCGCGCAGCCGGTCGCCGCGAGCGCGGTGAGCGCCAGGAAGGCGCGGCGGGACATCGGCACGATCTCACGCTATCGAATCGCGCAGAATGAGAGATATGACCCAACGGGACGCACTTCTCCGGATCGCTCCGGAGCTGAGGATGTTCCTGCCCGTGAGCCGCCGCCAGGAGTGGCAGCGGGTGGCTCCGGACGGCAGCTCCACCCTCGGGCACCACGTCGAGTCGGTCGGCATCCCCCTGACCGAGGTCGGCCCCATGACCGTCGACGGCCGCGGCGTGAGCCCCTCCCACCAGCTCGCCGCCGGCGAGGTCGTCGAGGTCGGCCCGGTGCCGCGCCCCCAGCAGCTCCCCCGCGAGCCGCGGTTCCTGCTGGACGTCCACCTCGGCACGCTGGCGCGGCGGCTGCGGCTGCTCGGCATCGACGCGGCCTACCACAACGACATGGACGACCCGGCGCTCGTCGTCCAGGCCAACGAGGAGCGGCGGGTGCTGCTCACCCAGGACCGCGGCCTGCTGCGCCGCCGCGCCCTGTGGCTCGGCGCGTACGTGCGCGGCTCGCGGCCCCAGGACCAGCTCCGCGACCTGATGGAGCGCTTCGCGCCGCCCCTGCGGCCGTGGACGCGCTGCACCGCCTGCAACGGCGAGCTGACCGCCGCCGACAAGGAGGCGGTCGCCGCGCGCCTGGAGGCGGGGACGAGGCGCAGCTACGACGCGTACGGGCAGTGCCGGACGTGCGGCCAGGTGTACTGGCACGGCGCCCACAGCGGCCACCTGGAGGAGATCGTCCGCACGGCGCGCGAGTGGGCGGGCAGCCTCTCCTGAGACCCGCGGGCTGCCCCTGCCGGCCTCGCGGCAGCCTCTCCCGGCCTCGCGGGCAGCCTCGCCCGGCCTCGCCGGCGCTCGGCGCATCTCCCGCATCGCCCTGGCCGGGGCGGCGTCGCCGTCCTAAGGTGGCGGTGTGGCCGATCCCCTTCAGCCGGGCACCGTCGGACGCGGCAGGCGCGGGTACGCGCTGGCCGCCAGCGTGGCCGCGGCGCTGCTCGTGATCTGCGCCGTCCTGCCATGGGCCGGCATCGAGGCCAGGAGCGACGTCATCGGCGGCGGTCTCACCAGTGACGTGCGGGGCGTCGACGCCGGGCTCGGCGTCAGCACCCTCGTCGCGGGGCTGGTGGCGCTGGCGCTCGGGGTGGCGGGGCTGCTGGGCCGCCGCCCGTGGGTGGCCGCGCTCGCCGCGCTGCCGGGGGCGTTCGCGACCGTGCTGCTGGTGATGTTCGCGGCCGACCCGGGCGGCGTGACCGGCCGGGTCTCGCTCGACCTGGGCGGGATGCTGTCGGTGGGGCCGGTCATCAGGTACGGGTGGTTCGCGGCGCTGGGCAGCTCGCTGGCGCTGGTCCTGTTCGCCGTGCTGACCGCCGCGCGCCGCTCCCCCGCGACCCGCTGACGGCGGCGCGAAGGCCCGCCGATCAGCCGCAGAGACCGATCACTCGCAGGGGCCGATCGGTCGCAGAGGCCGATCAGTCGTAGAAGCCGAGCCGGCGCAACTGCTTGGGGTCGCGCTGCCAGTCCTTGGCGACGCTGATGCGCAGGTCGAGGTAGACCCGGGTGCCGAGCAGCGCCTCGATCTGCTTGCGGGCCCGCGTGCCCACGTCGCGCAGCCGCTCGCCCTTGTGCCCGATGACGATGGCCTTCTGCGACGGCCGTTCGACGAACATGTGGGCGTAGATGTCGAGCAGGTCGTCGCGGCCCTCGCGCGGCAGCATCTCGTCGACCACCACGGCGATCGAGTGCGGCAGCTCGTCGCGGACGCCCTCCAGCGCCGCCTCCCTGATCAGCTCGCCCACCAGCACCTGCTCGGGCTCGTCGGTGAGCTGCCCGCCCTCGTAGAGCGGCGGCGACTCGGGCAGGTGCTCGATCAGCACGTCGCCCAGCACGTCGAGCTGGTCGCCCCGCTCGGCCGACACGGGCACGATCGCGGCGAACTCCGCGACCTGCGACACCGCCAGGAGCTGCTCGGCGATCTGCTCCTTGGTGGCCAGGTCGCACTTGGTGACCACGGCGACCACCGGGGTGCGCTTGACGGCGGCGAGCTTGTCGGCGATGAACCGGTCGCCCTTGCCGATCGGCTCGTTGGCCGGCACGCAGAACCCGATGACGTCGACCTCGGTCAGCGTGGACAGCACCAGGCTGTCGAGCCGCTCGCCGAGCAGGGTGCGCGGCCGGTGCAGCCCGGGGGTGTCGACGATGACGATCTGCGCGTCGGGCCGGTGGACGATGCCGCGGATGACCCGGCGGGTGGTCTGCGGCTTGGACGAGGTGATCGCGACCTTCGTGCCCACCAGGGCGTTCATCAACGTGGACTTGCCGACGTTGGGCCTTCCCACGAAACAGGCGAATCCGGCGCGATGGTTGTCTGGCGAGGTCACTAGTGCATTGTCGCCCATCAGCGGGTCTGCCCGCGCCACCAGGCGAACACCTCGGGCAGCACGCGGGGCGACCACGGCGTCATCGTCAGCCCCGCCAGCTCCTCCTCGGTGACCCACCGGTAGTCGGTGATCTCGTCGCCGTCGGGCTCCGGGACGCCGGAGGCGAGCGCGCAGCCGTACACGGCGATCATGTACTGGCACCGGTGGCCGTTGGGGTAGACGGCGTGGAACTCGGGGCCGCTGTACACGCCGATCACGCCGCGCACCTCGACCTCAACGCCCAGCTCCTCACGCAGCTCCCTGACCACGGCCTCCTCGGGCCGTTCGTCCGGGTCGAGCGCGCCGCCGGGCGCCGCCCACAGCCCGACGTCGCCGTGGCGGGCCACCAGCAGCCGCCCCGACCCGTCGAACACGCACCCGCACACCGACGGCAGCAACAGCAGGTCGGAGCCGACCTTCGCGCGCAGCCCGGCGAGGTACGGCGACATCGGCATGTCAGCTCCGCAGGGTGCCGTCGGGGCCGGCCACGAGCAGCGCCTTGACGCCCAGCTCCCGCGCGACCTCCTCGTCGGCGGCGGCCGGCCCGTCGCCGGCGGTGACGAGCGCGACGGCCTCCAGGGACCGCGCGCCGCTGGAGACGGCCATCGCGACGGCCACCTGCACGGCCGACAGCCGCAGCGAGGAGAGCGCGACGTCGGTCGCGGAGTAGGTGCGGCCCGTCTCGTCGCGCACGGCGGCCCCCTCGGCGGAGCCGTTGCGGGCGCGCGCGGCGCGGGCCAGAGTGATGATCTTGTTGTCTTCGGGATCGAGAGTCACGGGCACCAGACTAGGCGCTGGCCATCTTCAGGACGGCGCCGACCAGTCGTTCGGTGCTCTCCCGCTCCAGCCGCGCCATGCCGGTGTGCACGATCGAGACGAGCGTGTCGCCCGCGCGGGCGAGCACCACGTCCATCGTGTACGGGTATCCGCGCAGCTTCCCGCGCAGCCGGGCGCTCACGGCCTCGTCGCCGGGCGCCTCGACCGGCAGCGGGCGCAGCCGGAGCCGCGTGCCGCCGGGCGCCCGCACGGTCCGGCACTGGGCCAGCGAGCCGGCGAGCGCGTCGAGGTGGCTGCCGGCCTCGGAGCCCTCGTAGCGGGCCAGGCCCACGGCGACCTGCTCGCCCAGCTCGTCCCCCTGGTAGCTGACCGCCGCCTGCCCGGTGAGCGCCCGCAGGGGCGCCCGGCCACCCGCGGGCTCCAGGACGGCGCGGCAGTCCCGGTCGGCCACCTTGACCGGCATCCGCCACGCCGCGCCGGCCCGGGGGGAGAACCCGTCGGGCAGCGCCTGCGGCCGTTCCAGCAGCGCGTGCAGCCGCACCGACGACCGGACGCTGGCACGCGAGGTGGTGTACGTGCCGGCGTGCCCGCCGCTCCTCCGCGCCTCGCAGGCCGCCAGACATCCGGCCAGGAGCGCAGCGGCCGTGGTGAGCCCGATGATCCGCAGTCCGCGTCGCATGATTACCTCCGCTCGCGGATCTCCCCGGGGGTCGAACTGGACAACCCACCACAGTCACCAATAAAGCCTCAAACGCTGTAAGGGTGCTCTCGTCCGGCTTTACGGACGAGAGCACCCTTACGCCAAGCAACGCCGCGATCGGGATGATCGAGACGTTGCCACCCCCCAGGGAGCGCCCTCCGGCCGCGAACCCCACCCGGCGTTCGGACGCTTCCCTCGTTCGACGCCCTCCGCACTGGGCGTCGAGACCAGACTGGGGCGCCCGGCTTGCAGCTGACTTGTAGAACACTTGCCACAACTGCCAACAAATGCCGCACCGCTGCGATCGCCGGCATCAGCCGTGGTGGGGCGGAGGTCAGTCCTGCTGCTCGGCGGAGGCCGGGACGGTCTCGTCCTCCGGCCGCGTGATCCGGCGGACCACGACCGTGCTGATGCGGTTGCGGCGGCCCGCCAGGCTCTCGGCCGTGAGCTGGAGCCCGGCCACCTCCGCCTGCGAGCCGGCGATCGGCACCCGGCCGAGCGCGTGGGCCAGCAGCCCGCCGACCGTCTCGACGTCGTCGACCTCGATCTCCGTGTCGAACAGCTCGCCCAGCTCGTCCACCGGCATGCGGGCGGTGACCCGCAGCGCCCCGTCGGGCATGGGCTCGACCCGGGGCGCCTCCTGGTCGTACTCGTCGGCGATCTCACCGACGATCTCCTCCAGGACGTCCTCGATCGTGACCAGCCCGGCCGTGCCGCCGTACTCGTCGATGACGATCGCGAGGTGGGTCTGCCGCGCCTGCATCTCGCGCAGGAGCTGGTCGATCGGCTTGCTCTCGGGCACGTACGTGGCCGGCCGCATGATCGAGTCGATCCGCTCGCCGCCGCCGTCCTGACCCGACTCGTGCACCCGGCGGATGATGTCCTTGAGGTAGGCGATGCCGACGACGTCGTCCTCGTTCTCCCCGACGACGGGGATGCGGGAGAAGCCGCTGCGCAGCGCCAGCGACAGAGCCTGGCTGAGCGTCTTGCCGCGCTCGATGAACACCATGTCGGTACGCGGCACCATGACCTCGCGCACCAGCGTGTCACCCAGCTCGAACACCGAGTGGATCATCTCGCGCTCGTCCGGCTCGATGACCCGGCGCTCCTCGGCCAGGTCGACCAGGTCGCGCAGCTCGGCCTCGGAGGTGAACGGGCCCTCGCGGAACCCCTTGCCGGGGGTCAGCGCGTTGCCCAGCAGGATGAGCAGCTTGGGCAGCGGGCCGAAGATCCGGGTCAGCCCGTAGACGATCGGCGCCCCGGCCAGCGCGATGGGCTCGGCGTGCTGGCGGCCCAGGGTGCGCGGCGAGACGCCGACGATCACGTAGCTGACCACGATCATGACGGCGGCGGCCGTCACGTACGCCCATCCCTGGTCGCCCAGCCGGCCGATGCTCAGCAGGGTGACGATCACCGTGGCGACCAGCTCGCAGCTCAGCCTGAGCAGCAGGAGCAGGTTGAGGTAGCGCGGCGGGTCGGTGACGATGGCCTGCAGCCGCACGGCGCCGCGCCTGCCCTCGCGCACGAACTCCTCCGCCCGCACCCGTGAGATGCGGGTCAGAGCCGTCTCCGCGCTGGCGATCAGGCCACCGATCACCACGAGCGCGATGGCCAGGGGCAACCAGGCGTTCACCGCGGGTCGCGCACCTCCTGCCACGCCTCAAGGAGCTGGGCCTGCAGGCCGAACATCTCCTTGTGCTCCTCCGGCTCGGCGTGGTCGTAGCCCAGCAGGTGCAGGATGCCGTGCGTGCACAGCAGCTCCAGCTCGTCGCGGGTGGTGTGGCCGGCCTCCTCGGCCTGCCGGGCCGCGACCTGCGGGCAGAGCACCACGTCGCCGAGCAGCGCCGGGTCGGCGGGCGCGTCGCCGTCGCCGCGCGCCCCGCCGCCCGGGCGCAGCTCGTCCATGGGGAAGGCGAGGACGTCCGTGGGACCGGGCTCGCCCATCCACTTCTCGTGCAGCTCCGCCATGGCGTTCTCGTCGACCACCATGATGGACATCTCGGCGAGCGGGTTGACGCCCATCTCGCCGAGCACGTGGGCGGCGAGGCGGACGATGTTCTCCTCGTCGACCTCGACGCCCGACTCGTTGTTGATCTCGATGCTCATCGCCGCTTACCCCGGTGCTGGATCGGCTTGGCGGGCCCGGCCGCCTCCTGAAGGGCGTCGTAGCGCCCGTAGGCGTCGACGATCTCGCTGACCAGCTTGTGGCGCACCACGTCGGCGCTGGTCAGGCGGGCGAAGTGGATGTCGTCGATGCCGTCGAGGATCTCCTGCACGACGCGCAGCCCGCTGGTGGTGCCCGTCGGCAGGTCCACCTGGGTCACGTCGCCGGTCACCACGATCTTGGAGTTGAAGCCGAGCCTGGTCAGGAACATCTTCATCTGCTCGGCGGAGGAGTTCTGGGCCTCGTCGAGGATGATGAAGGCGTCGTTGAGGGTGCGGCCCCGCATGTACGCCAGCGGCGCGACCTCGATCGTGCCCGCCGCCATCAGCTTGGGGATGGTGTCGGGGTCGAGCATGTCGTGCAGCGCGTCGTACAGCGGCCGGAGGTAGGGGTCGATCTTCTCGTACAGCGTGCCCGGCAGGAAGCCCAGCCGCTCGCCCGCCTCGACGGCGGGACGGGTGAGGATGATCCGGTTGATCCGCTTCTCCTGGAGCGCCCGCACGGCCTTGGCCATGGCGAGATAGGTCTTGCCGGTGCCGGCCGGACCGATCCCGAACACGATCGTGTGCTTGTCGATCGCGTCGACGTAGCGCTTCTGGTTGACGGTCTTGGGCCGGATCGTCCGGCCGCGCGAGGAGAGGATGTCGAGGGAGAGCACCTCGGCCGGCCGGTCGGAGGTCATGCGCAGCATGGCGATGCTCCGCTCGACCGCGTCGGGCGTGAGCTCGCCGCCGCTCCTGAGCACTTCGACGAGCTCTTCGAACAGCCGCACCACGGCCCCGCTCTCGTCGGGGCTGCCGGTGACGGTGATCTCGTTTCCTCGGACGTGGATGTCGGCCCGGAAGGCGCCCTCGATGACACGCAGCAGCTCGTCACGGGAGCCCAGGAGGCTGACCATCGGGTATTCGTCCGGAATCAGCACCTTGGCCTGTGTGCGCGTCGGAGGTGCGGTCCGGCGGGTTTCGTGTAGTTCGGACATGGGCAGGCCAGCGGCCTGATGCCTCCCGGTCTGTTCGTGTGTGCTTCTTCGCCCATGGTAGCCGGGCCCACGCGAACCGTTCTCGCCAATATCAGCCGGCCGCCGTCAGCCGGGCGGCCAGGTCAGGTCGCGGCCCCCGAGCACGTGCGCGTGGACGTGGAAGACCGTCTGGCCCGCGCCGGGGCCGGTGTTGAAGACCACGCGGTAGCCGGTGCCGGCCACGCCCTCCTGGACGGCCACGGCGTGCGCGGCCTTGAGGACGTCGTCGGCCAGCCCGTCGTCGGCCGCGGCCAGCGCCGCCGCGTCGGCGTGGTGCTCCTTGGGGACGACCAGCACGTGGGTCGGGGCCTGCGGGTTGACGTCGCGGAACGCGAGCGCCCGGTCGGTCTCCAGGACGACCTCGGCCGGGATCTCCTTGGCGACGATCTTGCAGAAGAGGCAGTCGGTCACCCGCTCACCCTACCGAGACGGCCCGTGCCCTTCACCGCGATGGGCCCACCTGGACCGTTCCCGACATCCAGGAACCCGTTGCGAATCGGTGACCGAGCGCGCCGTGCAAGGGAAGATCCTCGCGGTTAGGGTGGGTGTGCGAGACTTCAAGCACAGCAGGACATATCGGGGTCGGGCACGGCCACCTGGCGAGGACACGACTGGGTAATGCCCTTCAAGGAACGTAAACCCTCTCGGAAGGCCGCGCGTCCTCATGAGGTGACCACCGAGACCCTTCTGGCCGACAGGTCGTTAGGGGCGGTGCCGGTCGGGTGGGACGCCGACATGGCCGTGACCGCGCTCTACAGCGCGCACTTCCGGTCGTTGGTGCGTCTCGCCGTGTTGCTCGTCCGCGACATGGCGACCGCCGAGGAGGTCGTGCAGGACGCGTTCGTCGCCATCCACGGCGCCTGGCGCAGGCTGCGCGACCCGGACAAGGCACTCGCCTACCTGCGTCAGTCCGTCGTCAACCGTTCCCGATCCGTGCTGCGCCACCGCGCGGTCGTCGAGAAGTATGCTCCCAAAGGTCTGCCCGACGCCCCGAGCGCCGAGAACGGCGCGATCGGCGAGCTCGAACGCTCGGCCGTGATCGAGGCGCTGCGGGCCCTGCCGGCACGTCAGAGAGAGGCGCTCGTCCTTCGCTACTACGGTGACCTGTCCGAGGCTGAGATCGCCCACGCCATGGGCATCAGCAAGGGAGCGGTCAAGAGCCACACCGCACGTGGCATGGCCGCTTTGCGTTCCGTCCTGGAGAAGATGTCATGACCCAGCCCCCCGACGAGTACGGCGACGTACTGCGCCGTGTGCTCCGCGCGGAGGCGGACACGGTCGTGCCCTCGCCGGACGGACTGGAGGTCATCCGCGCCCGCATCGAGCGGCGCGGGGTCCGCAACCTGTTCTGGTGGCGCGCCGGCGCCGCCGCCGCCAGCGCCGTGCTGGTGGCCGGCACGATCGTCATGGTGGTGCCCGACCTGCGCCAGCAGGTGCTGCGCGAGACCGTGCAGGACGTGCGCAGCACCTCCACGCCGCCCGCCGGCTCCTCCACCACCCGGGCCGTGTCGCCCGAGCCGCCGCAGCGCAGCGAGCCGCGCGAGGTCGTGGTGGTGCCGGATCCCACGACCCGGCCGCCCCGGCGCATCCCCGAGACCGCGCGGTCCACCAGCAAGCCGTCGCGCCCGACCCCGACCCCGTCCCCGACCCCGTGCGCCTCGACGGCCGACGTGCCGGCCACGCGGGGCGACGACTGCCCTGACGTGACGCCGTCCCCGACGCCCACCCCGTCCCTCACGGTGACGGACGCGACGCCGACGGTCGTCGCGTGCCCGGCCGACGACTGCCCGAGCGACGAGCCGCAGCCGACGCAGCCCACCCAGGCCGTCACCACGATCCTGGAGACCCAGCCGATCGCGCCGCAGTAAACGCTTCAGGCGCTCCTGGCTTCAGGCGCCGCTGGCTTCAGGCACCGTTGCCTCCGGGCACCGCTGGCTTCAGGCGGTCACCAGCGGCCGGTGCGGGCCATGAGCACCGAGGCCGCCGCCACCCCGGCCGTCGAGGTGCGCAGCACCGTCGGCCCGAGCAGCACCGGCACGGCGCCGGCCGCCCTGAACCGGGCCACCTCCTCGTCCGCGACCCCGCCCTCCGGCCCCACGACCATGACGATGTCGCCGCCGGCCGGGACCTCCAGGCGCGACAGCGGCTCGGCGGCCTCCTCGTGCAGCACCAGGGCCAGGGCCGCGGCGCGCAGCAGCTTCTCCACCTGAGCCGTGGACGCCGGCTCGGTCACCTCGGGCAGGTGGAAGCGGCGGGCCTGCTTGCCGGCCTCGCGGGCCGTGGAGCGCCAGCGGGCCAGGGCCTTGGCCGCCCGGTCGCCCTTCCACTGCGTGATGCTGCGGGAGGCGGACCACGGGACGATCACGTCCACGCCAGCCTCGGTCATCATCTCGACGGCCAGCTCGCCGCGTTCGCCCTTCGGCAGGCCCTGCACGGCCACGATCCGGGGCCGGGGGGCCGGCACGTCGTGGCGTCCGACCACGTCCAGCCGCAGGGAGTCCTTCAGCGCCTCGCGCACGACGCACTCGGCGACCGCGCCGGCGCCGTCGGTCAGATCCACCCGCTCACCGGCGCGCAACCGGCGCACGGCGGCGGCGTGGCGCCCTTCGGGGCCGTCGAGCACCAGCTCGGGGCCGTCCAGGGCATCGGACAGGAAGACGGGAACGCTCACGCCCGCCCGCCCCGCTCGGCCCCGGTCCGGGTCATCGGCCGTTGAAGGCGTCGCGCAGCCGCGAGAAGAACCCCTGCTGCCCCGGCGCGAACTTGCCGGGGGGCCGCTCCTCGCCACGCAGCTTGGCCAGCTCGCGCAGCAGCTCCTCCTGCGCCGGGTCGAGCCGCGACGGCGTCTCGACGTTGACGTGGATCAGCAGGTCGCCGCGGCCGCTCTCGTTGAGCCGCTGCACGCCCCGGCCGAACATCGTGATGACCTGCCCCGACTGGGTGCCCGGCCGCACGTCGATCTCCTCGGCGCCGTCGAGCGTCTCCACGGTGAGCACGGTGCCGAGCGCCGCGGCCGTCATCGGGATCTGCACCGTGCAGTGCAGGTCGTCGCCGCGCCGCTCGAAGATCTCGTGCGGGCGCTCGACGATCTCCAGGAACAGGTCGCCGGGCGGGCCGCCGCCGGGGCCGACCTCGCCCTCGCCGGCGAGCTGGATGTGCGTGCCGTCCTCGACGCCCGCCGGGATGCGCACCTTGATCGTACGGCGGGTGCGCACGCGGCCGTCGCCGGAGCACTCCTGGCAGGGGTGGCGGATGATCGACCCGAAGCCGCCGCACTGGGGACACGGCCGGGACGTCATGACCTGGCCCAGGAACGACCGGGTGACCTGCGAGATCTCGCCGCGGCCGTTGCACATGTCGCAGGTGTCGGGGTGGGTGCCGGGAGCGGCGCCCGCGCCCTGGCAGACCTCGCACAGCACCGCCGTGTCGACGACCAGCTCCCTCGTGGTGCCGAACGCGGTCTCGCGCAGGTCGAGCTCCACGCGGATGGTCGCGTTGCGGCCCCTGCGGGCGCGCGAGCGGGGACCACGGGAGCCGCCGGCCGAGCCGAAGAACGCGTCCATGATGTCGCTGAACGGGAAGCCCGCGCCGAAGCCGCCGGCCCCCGCGCCCGCCGCGGCGCCGCCGAACGGGTCGGCGCCCAGGTCGTACATCTGGCGCTTGTTCGTGTCGGACAGCACCTCGTAGGCCTGCGTGATCTCCTTGAACCGCTCCTGGGTCTCAGGGTCGGGGTTCACGTCAGGATGGAGCTCGCGGGCCAGCCTGCGGTAGGCCTTCTTGATCTCGTCCTGACTGGCGTCACGGCGCACCCCGAGGGTGGCGTAGTAGTCGCTGTTTGCCACTTATCGACCTCTTATGATGCAGCCAGGATCTGGCTGACGTAGCGTGCCACCGCGCGTACGGCGCCCATCGTCACGGGGTAGTCCATCCTCGTGGGACCCAGCACGCCGAGCCGTGCCAGTTGGTTGTCGCCAGAACCGTATCCGGTGGCGACGATGGACGTGCCGTGCAGATAGGGGTTTTCCGAGCCGATGCGCACGGTGAGCGCGGACGGGGTGTCGCCGGACGTCTCGCCGAGCAACCGCATGAGCACGACCTGCTCCTCCAGGGCCTCCAGCACGGCGCGCAGACCGGTGGTGAAGTCGGCGCCGGCGAGATTGGCCGCCCCGGCGAAGACGATCTTCTCGTCGTGCCGTTCGACCAGGGTCTCCAGCAGTACCGACAGGATCGTGGCCACGGCCGGCCGGTCCTCGGCGGGCAGCCGCTCGGGAAGGTCGGCGACCAGCTCGGGCACGGCGCTCAGGCCGCACCCGTCGAGGCAGGCGTTGAGCACCG
Source organism: Nonomuraea rhodomycinica (assembly GCF_013363995.1). Taxonomy (GTDB): domain Bacteria; phylum Actinomycetota; class Actinomycetes; order Streptosporangiales; family Streptosporangiaceae; genus Nonomuraea; species Nonomuraea rhodomycinica. Next base: position 2,049,096 of record NZ_JABWGO010000001.1, read on the forward strand.
CCCGCAGGTGCGCGATGCGGGTGTCCTCGACGACCTCCGGCAGCTCGACGACCCGCTGCTCGACGCGGCCGGTGTTGGTGATGAGGACCAGCATGACCCGCCGGTCCGTCAGCGGCACCAGCTCGACGTGGCGCACGGTCGAGCGGGTCAGCGTCGGGTACTGCACGACCGCCACCTGCCGGGTGAGCTGCGCGAGCAGCCGCACGGTGCGGGTGACCACGTCGTCGAGGTCGACCGCGCCGGCCAGGAACGTCTCGATCGCCCGCCGCTCCGCCGCGGACAGCGGCTTGACCTGGGACAGCCGGTCGACGAACAACCGGTAGCCCTTGTCGGTCGGCACGCGGCCGGCGCTGGTGTGCGGCTGGGTGATGTAGCCCTCCTCCTCCAGCGCGGCCATGTCGTTGCGGACCGTGGCGGGGGAGACCTTGAGGTTGTGGCGCTCTGCCAGCGCCTTGGAGCCCACCGGTTCGTTGGTGGACACGTAGTCTTCGACAATGGCGCGGAGCACCGCCAGTTTACGATCGTCGAGCACGTGCTCACCTCCTGCCTCTGCCTTGCGGGAACGACCGTCTAGCACTCTGTGTTCCCGAGTGCCAAGTGTACGGCTCTCACCCACAAGGTGCGATAACAGCTGACCATCCTGCTGCTGGCGCGGGCCCGCGGTCAGGGATCACACTGGCCGACATGACCGACGATTCCCCGTCCCAGCCGCCGGAGTCCGAGCCGTCCGGTCCGGCGCCCGGATCCGGACCGCAGCCCGGTCAGCCCGCTCCCCCGCCGTACGGGCGGCAGCCGTACGGGACGGACCCCCACGGCGCGCCGCCGCCGCAGGCCCCGTACCCGCCGCCGCCCCACGGCGGGCCGTCGGGTGAGCAGCGAGCCTACCCGCCGCCGCCCTACGGGCCGGGACCCATGACGGGCGATCACGCCCCCTTCCCGCCTCACGGCTCGCCGCCGGGTGCGCAGGGTCCGTACGCCGGGCCGGGGCCGCGGGGTCCGTTCGGCGGATCGGGACCGCAGGGCCCGTACCCCGGGTCAGGGCCGCAGGGCCCGTACCCCGGGGCGGGTGGGCAGGGGGCGTACGCCGGGCAGCCCTTCGGCGGGTCCGGCCCGTACGGCGGCGGCCCGCTGTCCACGCCGTGGGTGAGCCCCAAGCTGCTGCGTCCCCCGCTGTGGTGGGCGTGGGCCGCCTGGGGGGTCGCGCTGGTGTGCGTGGTGGCCGGGGTGGCGCTGTTCGCCGGCGGCGTGAGCGCCACGGTGAACGGCGCGCTGCCGACGAAGACGTTCGCGGCGGACGAGACCGTCTCGGTGACCGTGGACCCCGCCGACGACCCGGTCGTGTACCTGGCCAGCGCCACCCCCGTCCAGTACACCTGCTCGGTCACCGGCGGCGACGGCAGGGGCCTGCTGGCCAGGCTGCCCGGCACCATGACCGTCACCCAGGGCACGACCCGGTGGCAGGCCATCCTGGCCCTGAACGTGTCCAGGACGGGCGGCTACGTGCTCAAGTGCGGCACCCTGCAGTCCGTGGGGGCGCGCTTCGCGGTGGGCCCGTCCGTGGACGCCGGCGGGATCGCGGGCGGCGTGGCGGCGCTGGTGCTGCTGCCGGGCGCCGGGATCCTGCTGGCGCTCGTCGTGACGGTGGTCGTCCTGGTACGGCGCAGCTCCCACCGCAGGCGCCTCACCGCGGGCGGGTGATTTGCTACGGTCCCCGGTGTGTACGACGGTGATGTTCTCGCGGGAAACTGGCGGCGTCCGGGCAAGGGCACGATCCCGAAGGTGCCCGCCGAAGCGGACCTCGTCGTGGAGGACGCCGAGAGCGGCTTCTGCGGCGCGGTCGTGGCCTGTGACAAGGAGGCCGTGACGCTGGAGGACCGCTTCGGCAGGCGGCGGCTGTTCCCGCTGGCGCCCGCCGCGTTCCTGCTGGAGGGCAAGGTCGTGACGCTGGTGCGGCCGGCCGCTGCGCCGCGCGGCGCGAGGCGCAGCGCGTCCGGGTCGATCGCGGTGGAGGGGCTGCGCGCCAAGGTCGCCAAGGAGAGCCGCATCTACGTCGAGGGGGTCCACGACGCCGCCCTCGTCGAGAAGATCTGGGGCCACGACCTGCGGGTGGAAGGCGTGGTGGTCGAGTACCTGGAGGGCGTCGACGACCTGCCCGCGATCGTCGACGAGTTCGGCCCCGGTCCGGGACGCCGGCTGGGCGTGCTGGTCGACCACCTGGTGCCCGGCTCCAAGGAGAGCCGCATCGCCGCCCAGGTGACCTCGCCGGACGTGCTCGTGGTGGGACACCCGTTCGTGGACGTCTGGCAGGCGGTCAAGCCGTCCGTGCTGCGCATCCCCGCCTGGCCGGAGGTGCCGCGCGGGGTGCCGTGGAAGGAGGGTGTGATCGCCGCCCTGGGCTGGGGCGTGGAGCCGGCCGAGGCGTGGCGGCGCATCCTCGGCTCCGTCTCCTCGTTCGCGGACCTGGAGCCCGAGTTGCTCGGCCGGGTGGAAGAGCTGATCGACTTCGTCACGGAGGCAGGATGAGTCAGGACCCGCCGCACCACCAGCCCGACGACGACGCCACCCGGCGCGTCCCCCGCCCGGAACCCGAGCCCGGCTACGGCGCCGGGCCGCGGTCCGGCGGCCAGGGCCACGGTTACGGCCAGCAGCCGCCCCCGCCGCCCGGATACCAACCACCCGGATACCCGCCGCCCGGCCACCAGCCGCCCGGCCAGCAACAATCCGGCCACCAGCAGCCCGGCCCCGGCTACGGCTACGGCTACCAGCAGCCGAGCGGGCCCGGCTACCCCGGCGACCCGGGACACCAGCAGCCCGGTCCCGGCTACGCGAACCCGTACCAGCGCCCGCCGCACCGGCCCGGCGTGTACGGCCCCCGTCCCGGCACGGACGACACCACGATGGCGATGCTCTCCCACCTGCTGGGACTGCTGGTCTCCTGGGTCGGCCCGCTGATCATCTACCTGATGAAGAAGGACGAGGCCCCCTACGTCCGGGACCAGGCGGCCGAGGCCCTGAACTTCCAGATCACGATGTTCATCGGCTACGTGGTGGCGGGGATCCTGTCGATCTTCGTGATCGGGCTGCTCCTGTTCCCCGTCGTGTGGATCGTGTCGCTGATCTTCCACCTGCAGGCGGTCGTGGCCGCCAACCGGGGCGAGAACTACCGCTACCCGCTGTCCGTCCGCCTGGTCAGCTGACCATGTCGCGGACCAGCGCGTCCGCGAGCAACCGGCCCTTCAGGGTGAGCACCATGCGACCGGCCTTGAACTCCTCGGGCCGCAGCAGCCCGTCCGCGAGCGCGGCGGCGACGGCCGTACGGGCGCGCGGCGCGACGTCGGCGAGCGGATAGCCGGACACCAGCCGGAGCTCCAGCATGAGGCGCTCCGTCTCGCGGTCGTCTTCGGAGAGCACCTCGCGCGCGTGGGCGGGCGAGGTGCCGGCGGCCAGGCGCTGGGCGTAGGCGGCCGGGTGCTTGACGTTCCACCAGCGGGTGCCGCCCACGTGGCTGTGGGCCCCGGGGCCGGCGGCCCACCAGTCGCCGCCGGTCCAGTAGAGCAGGTTGTGCCGGCAGCGGGCGGCCTCGGACGTGGCCCAGTTCGACACCTCGTACCACTGGAACCCGGCCTCGCCGAGCATCGCGTCGGCGATCTGGTAGCGGTCGGCGGCCACGTCGTCGTCGGGCATGGGCAGCTCGCCGCGCCGGATGCGGGCCGCCAGGCGGGTGCCGTCCTCGACGATGAGGGAGTACGCGGAGACGTGGTCGGGCTCGGCCTCGACGGCGGCCGCGAGGGAGGCCCGCCAGTCGTCGTCGGACTCTCCGGGCGTGCTGTAGATGAGGTCGAGGTTGACGTGCTCGAACCCGGCCTTGCGCGCCTCCTGGACGGCCTGCGCGGCCCGGCCCGGGGTGTGGTGGCGGTCGAGGACCTTGAGCACGTGCTCGCGGGCGCTCTGCATGCCGAAGCTGACGCGGGTGAAGCCGCCCTCGCGCAGGCTCTCCAGGTACGCGGGGTCGACGGACTCGGGGTTGGCCTCGGTGGTGACCTCCGCCCCCGGCGCGAGGCCGAACTCCGCGCCGATGGCCGCGAGGATCCGGGCGAGGTCGGCCGGGGGGAGCAGCGTGGGCGTGCCGCCGCCGAAGAACACCGTCCGGACCGGGAGATCGGCGTCGCCGAGCACCCGCCGCGCCAGCCGCACCTCCTGCAGGACCGTGTCGGCGTAGTCGCGCTGCGAGGCGCCGGGACCCAGCTCGGCGGCGGTGTAGGTGTTGAAGTCGCAGTAGCCGCAGCGCGTCACGCAGAACGGCACGTGGACGTAGAAGCCGAACGGGCGCTCGCCGAGGCCGCGCAGCGCGCTCTCGGGCAGCTCGCCCGAGGCGGGCGCGGCTTCGCCGTCGGGCAGGGTGGATGGCACGCCTCCAGTCTGCCCGTCCGCGGCGACTGCCCTGACCACCGCCGGTCCCGGACCGCCGCGCCGCCGCGCCGTCCGCGGGCTCAGGCCAGGGAGCCGCCCAGCACCCGGGCTGCCACGTCGTCCCAGAACGCGGCGCGCTCGGGGACGGCGAGCACGCGCCGCATCAGCTCCTTGTCGCCGTGGAAGGCCCGGAACGCCTCGGCCACCGTCACCCCGTCGCGGGGCCTGTGGAGGACGCGCACACCGTCCCCGACGCCGAGTTCGCCGGCCTCCACCACCTTCAGGTACGCGCCCGGCCGTCCGGCGTCCGTGAACCGGCGCACCCATCCCGGCTCGTCCATCCAGTTGCGGAACACGACGCACGGCACCCGGGGACCGCTGACCTCCAGCACGGCCGACCCGACGCGCCATCGCTCCCCGAGCAGGGCGCCGTTGACGTCGAGTCCCTCGGTCGTCAGGTTCTCGCCGAAGCGGCCGTCACGGAGCCGGCGCCCCAGCTCGCCCTCCCACCAGTCGTAGTCCTCGCGGGCGTACGCGTAGACGGCGTGGTCCTCGCCGCCGTGGTTGACCAGGTCGCCCCGCCCGTCTCCGGCCAGTCCCTCAGGACGCGCCTCCACCCGGTGGAGCACCGGGGACTTGTCGATCGCCGTGCGCCCGGTCTTGCCCGCCCAGGCAGCATCCACCACTTTCCCGACATTTACCGAGATGACCCGCATGGCGCTGACGCTAACCGAGCGATCAGCCGACGGCGACTCCTTTTCCGCCGGTCAGCACGGTCGCGGCCAGGCCCGGGGAGCGGCCGGAGGCGGGGTCAGAGGTCCTCCGGCATGTCGGTCATCGCGTTGAGGAGGGGGACGAGCTGCTCCTCCTCGTAGTCGAGGTGCGCCTCCAGCTCGCGGGCGAGCCGCTCCAGTTCCTCCCCCACCTCGGCCGCGACGTCCGCCCCGCCCTCCGGGGGTTCGCCTGAGCCGGCCAGGGTCCTGATGCGGGCCAGGAGCCGGGCCACCACCCGGTGCTCGTCCCGCAGGCGGTCGAGGACGGCGGCGAGTTCGGGGTGCAGGCCGTCCAGGTGCGGGAAGAGCACGTCGTCCTCGCCGCTGTGATGGGCGTGCAGGGCCTCGCAGAACGTCAGGCAGTGCTCCCGCAGGGCGGGCGCCCGCATGGACCCGCTCCGCAGCTCCGCGAGGTCGCGGCGGAACGTGTCGTGCAGCTTCACCAGTTCGTCGCCCCAGGCGATCGCGCGCTCGGCCCCCTCGCCGCCGTTCACGTCGTCTCCTCCGCCGCCCCTCACACCGCGCTCCCCGTCGCCCCTCACACCGGGCTCTTCGTCGCCGGTCACGCCGCGTTCCCCGTCTCCTGTCACGTCCTGTCCTCTCACGCTCACGCCGCCCCGCCTGCCGTCGCCCGTGGGGTTTCCGCCGTCACGAGGGCCGGCGTGCGGGCGAGCGCTCCCTGCGCGAAGGCGAACAGCGCGGAGACCAGGGCCGCGATCGCCGAGACGGCGAAGCTCCACCCCGCCCCCGCGCCGGACGACACCGCCGCCGTGACCGCGCCGGCCACGCTGCTGCCGACCACCCGGACCAGCGAGTTCACCCCTCCGGCAGCCGCCGTCTTGGCGGGTTCGACGTGCTGGACGGCCATCGTGCCGAGCGCCGCGTACCCGAGGCCGATCCCGAGCCCGAGCACGGTCGCCGCCCCGTACAGGGTCGCCGGAGACCCGTGCGAGACGCTCAGCCAGAGCGCCGCGACGGCCACGACCGACGAGCCCGCGCCGACCAGCGACGAGGCGCTGAAGCGGCGCATCAGCCGGCCGGCGAGCAGCGAGACGGCCAGCATCAGCAGCGCCGTCGGCAGCAGGTACAGGCCGACCTGGAGCACCGAGGCGCCGAGCCGGCCCTGGGCGACGGACGACAGCGTGGTGATGACGCCGAACAGCGCGAACCCGAGCAGCAGCGAGGCCACGGTCGCCCCGACGGTCCCCCGGTGCAGCAGCATCGGCAGCTCGATGAGCGGCGCCGCGACGCGCCGGGCCGACAGCACCCAGGCCGCGCACAGCACGACGCTCCCCGCCAGCAGCCCCAGGGTCGCCGCCGACGTCCAGCCCCAGACCGTCCCCTTGCTCACGGCCAGCAGCAGGCAGACCAGCCAGGCGGCCGTCAACGCCGCGCCGGCGAAGTCGGGGCGCGCGCCCGGCGCGGGCCGGAGGGGCTCGTGGACGAACACGGCGACGAGCCCTGTTCCGGCGGCCGCGAGTCCGGCCAGCACCCAGAACAGCGCCTGGTAGCCGCCTCCGACCAGCCCGGCGAGGATCATGCCGCCTCCGCTGCCGACGCCCATCATGGCGCTCAGCACGCCGATCGCCGTGGGCAGCCGGTCACGCGGCACCTCGTGCCGGGCGATCCCCATGGCGAGGGGCAGCAGCGGCGCGGCGAAGCCCTGGAGCACGCGGCCGACGACGACCCCGGCGAGCGTGGTCGCCAGCGCGGCGACGACCGATCCGGCGACGAGCAGGCCGAGCGACACGATGGCGACGCGCCGCCGCCCGTACAGGTCGCCGAGGCGCGACAGGAGCGGGATGGAGATCGCCCCGGAGAGCAGCGAGGCGGTCACGGTCCAGGAGGCGGACGTCATCGACGTATGGAGGTCGCGTTGCAGCGCGGGCAGCAGCGGCACCACGGCCGTCATCTGCAGGGTGCCGACGGCCACGCCGAAGGCGAGGACGCACACGGCCGCCCACGGTGACTTTTTATACATGTATAGAAAGTAACATGACAGCATGCCGGCGCGCACGGGGCGGCCCCCCAAGATCTCGAAGACGGACATCCTCACCGCGGCCCACCGCGTGATCGACGAGGAGGGCACGCAGGCCCTGACCATGCGCCGGCTGGCCCGCGAGGTCGGCACGACGCCGATGGCGCTCTACCACCACGTACGCGACAAGGACGAGCTGCTCCTGCTGCTGCTCGACGAGTACGCCGCCGGAGTGCCGAGGCCGGAGCCGCCGGCCGGGGCGGGGCCGGGCGAGCGGGTGGTGGCCGCCGCCGTGGCCATGCGCGAGGCGCTGACGAGGGTGCCGTGGATCGTGGAGGTGCTCAGGGCCGACGACCTGATGTCGGCCCGCGCCCTGTGGTACCCGGAGGAGATCATCGACGCGGCCGTCCAGGCGGGGCTGACACCGGAGGACGCCGTGGACGCGTACCGGATCATCTGGCACTACACGGCCGGGGAGATCAGTGCGCGCTCGGCCGCCGCCCGCCGCCGCGAGGACGACCGGCCGACGCACCGGGGCCGGGTGTTCGAGGACCTCGACGCGACCCGGCTGCCCCGCCTGGCCGCGCTCGGCCCGCGCTGGGAGGAGCTGACCTCCCGCGACACGTACGACAAGGGGATCCGAGCCCTGGTCCGCGGCCTGCTGCCGCGCCCCTGAGCCGCCCCCGCCACCAGAACCGCGTCGCGCCCGGACCGGCCTCAGCGGGACGCGAGGCGGGGGCCGGGCCCGTCGGCCGCGGCTCTCACCCGAAGGCCGCCCGCCGACGGGCGGGCGTCAGCCCCGGGTGCCGTCGCGGTCGCGGGCCGCCGGGGCCGCGAAGTTGAGCTGCGACTCGGCGTCGAAGCCCGCGAGCTGTAACAGCTTCTCCAGCGCGGCCTGCCGCGTCTCCTCCACGGTCTCGCCCCGCTCGCCGAAGCAGTCGGCCGCCACGTCGAGCACGGCCATGACCACCGCCGCGTCCGGATACGGCACGTCGATCACGATGGCGCCGTCCTTGGCCCGGTCGGCGGGCAGCAGGTGCAGCCGCAGCAGCCGGCGCATCTCCTCGGCCATGGCGACCCCCAGCACGGCCGCGCGCTCGAACTTCTCAGCAGCAAGCATGGAACTCTCCAGTCGCACAGGTGTTCGGGAACACCCAAGCTAGCCTGCGCCACCGACAGAATCCGCGCGCCGGAACCCCGCCCCCGGGCGCGCACGGCAAGATCCGCCGATTAGGCTCGAACGGTGTACGAGAAGTCCGTCGTCGCCGACGACCTCCATGTCGCCCTCGGCGGCGACCCCGTGCTCCAGGGATTCTCGCTGAGCACCGCCCCCGGCGAGATCGTCGCCGTCGTGGGCCCGAACGGCTCGGGCAAGTCCACCCTGCTCCGCTGCCTGGCGGGGCTGCAGCCGGTCGAACGTGGACGGGTCACCGTGTTCGGGGTCGCGCCCGCCGACGACGCCGCGTTCTGGCGGGACGTGGCGCTGCTGACCGACGAGCCCGCCTGGTACCCGGGCCTGACCAGCCGCGAGCACCTGGAGCTCGTGGAGGCCGTCCACGGGACGCCCCGGATGACAGCCGAGACGGCTCTCGGCCTGTTCGAGCTGGCCGGGCGCGCCGACGCGCCGCCGCAGAACCTCTCCACCGGGCAGCGCCAGCGTCTCTCCCTCGCCGCCGCCTTCCTCCGGCCCAGCCGGCTCCTCCTTCTCGACGAGCCCGAACGCGGCCTGGACGCCTCCTTCCGCGTACGGCTCGCGGAGCTGATCGACGCGTACGCGGCCGAGGGCGGCACGGTGGTCATGGCCACGCACGACCCGGCCCTGGCGGACCGCGCACGCCGGGTCTCCCCCGCCGGCCAGGCGACGGCGTGACGCCCCGGCCCGCCCACTCGCCCGCCTGACTGCACGCCCCCGTTCGAAGGACCACCGCGTGAACCCTCCCCACTCCCCCACCCCGGCCTCCGTCCGGCAGTTCCTGCGGCAGCGGCGCGGCTCCGCCGGCGCCCTGGACCGGTACGTCACCTGGTTCGGCCTGGCCCTGGTCGCCGCGATCGCCGGGAAGCCGGTGTCCTCGCTCATCGCGAGCATGGCCGGGCAGCCGGCCCCGGCCCGCATGAGCGCGGGGCTGGCGCTGGTCCTGCTGGCCTTCGCCGGGTTCGTCGCCGCCGCCCGCGCCGCGGGGCCCGTCGCGCTGCCCGCCTCGGACGCGTCCTGGCTGCTGCTGTCGCCGCTGGACCGGCGCGGGGTCCTCGGCCGGACGCCCCGCGTGCTCGTGGTGACCGCCGTGGTGGCGGGTGCGCTGCTCGGGCTGGGGCTGCTCGCGGTGCTGGGCGCTCCTGACGCGTTCCTCTGGCGGCTGGCCGGGGCGCTGGTGCTCGGCGTGTCCATGACGGCGGGCGCCATGGCCCTGGCGGTGCTGGAGCAGGCGTCGAGGGTCTGGGACGGCTGGCTGGGGATCGCGTTGACGGCCTTGGTGACGCTGGCCGCGGTCCTGAGCGCGGCGGCCGTCGCCGCCCAGACGGCCCGCCCGGCACTGACCGGCGCCGGCCTGGCCACCGGGACCGGCCCGCTGCCCGGGAGCGGGTCGGCCACCGGGACGGTCGCGAGCGCCGCGGGCATCGTCCCGGCGGCAGTTCACGGGGTTCTGGGGGCCGTGGGCGCCGTGGCCGCCACTCCTCCGGCGGTCGTCGCGGCCGTCGCCACCGCGGCCGCCCTGGTCGCCGCCCTCCTCGTACGGCGGGCACGGGCGACCCTGGGACGCATGCCGGCCCGGGCGGTGCTGGCCGCCTCCACCCGGACGGCGCACGTCACCCGCGCGGCCGCGCTGCTGGACCCGGGAGCGCTGACCTGGATCGCCGAGGACAACCACTGGCGGGCCAGGAGGCTCCGGTCCAGGAGGTGGCCGTCGCTCCCGGCTCCGGCGGCGCTGGCCTGGCACGACTGGCGCCGCCTGGCCCGCCGTCCGGGCCGCCTGGCCGCGATGGCGGCCTCCGCCGCGCTCCCCGCCGTCCTGTCCCGGGCCCTGGGCGTCACGGCGGCGGCTCCGTCGTCGGCCGCCGTGGCCGTGACCGCCGGGGCCGTGCTGGCCGGAGCCCTGGCCATGGCGGCGGCCGTCGCGGCGGGCGCCCGGCGCGACGCCGACAACCCCGCCCTGAGCAGGCTCGCCGCCGTCGGCCTGCGGCCGGCGCTGGCCGCCCGCGCGGTGCTGCCCGCGCTGCTCGCCGCCGCCTGGACGGCCGCCGCGCTGACCGGTCTGACCCTGGTGGGCGCGCTGCCGGCCGGGGCGTGGTGGGCGTTCGGGCCGGCGATCGCCCCGGCTCTGGCGGCCGGGGCGCTGCGGATGGCGCGGCGGCGGCCGGTCGACCACTCCATGCCGATCATCGACACCCCGGGCGGGGCCATCCCCACGGGGCCGGTGATCTGGGCGCTGACGGGTGCCGACGTCGCCCTGGCGGGCTGCCTGCCGGCGCTCGTCGCCCTCCTGACGCCACCGGACGACCTGGCCGTGCCGCTCACCCTCCAGGCCGTCGCCGGCGCGACGGCCCTCGCGGCCTACCTGGTGAGAGCCCGCAAGCCCAGGAACGATCGGTGAGCCGCCACGGGACCGCGACGGCGGCTAGCGCTTGGACTTGTCGGCGCTGGAGTCGGTGGACAGGGCGGCGACGAACGCCTCCTGCGGCACCTCCACCCGGCCGACCATCTTCATGCGCTTCTTGCCTTCCTTCTGCTTCTCCAGCAGCTTCCGCTTACGGGAGATGTCACCGCCGTAGCACTTGGCGAGGACGTCCTTGCGGATGGCGCGGATGTTCTCGCGGGCGATGACGCGGGCGCCGATGGCCGCCTGGATGGGCACCTCGAACTGCTGCCTCGGGATCAGCTCGCGCAGCTTCTTGGCCATGTCGACCCCGTAGGCGTACGCCTTGTCCTTGTGCACGATCGCGCTGAAGGCGTCGACCGCCTCGCCCTGCAGCAGGATGTCGACCTTGACCAGGTCGGCCTCGGCCTCGCCGGCGGGCTCGTAGTCGAGGGAGGCGTAGCCGCGGGTGCGGGACTTGAGCTGGTCGAAGAAGTCGAAGATGATCTCGCCGAGCGGCAGCGTGTAGCGGATCTCGACGCGGTCCTCCGACAGGTAGTCCATGCCCTGGAGCTGCCCGCGCCGCCCCTGGCAGATCTCCATGATCGCGCCGATGAACTCGGCCGGGGCCAGGATCGTGGACTTGGTGACCGGCTCGAAGACCTGCGCGATCTTGCCGCCGGACGGGAACTCCGACGGGTTGGTGACCGTGAGCTCGGAGCCGTCCTCCATGACCACGCGGTAGACGACGTTGGGCGCGGTCGAGATCAGCGACAGGCCGAACTCGCGCTCCAGCCGCTCGCGCACGATCTCCATGTGCAGCAGGCCGAGGAAGCCGACGCGGAAGCCGAAGCCGAGCGCGGCCGAGGTCTCGGGCTCGTAGACCAGCGCGGCGTCGTTGAGCTGGAGCTTGTCGAGGGCCTCGCGCAGCTCGGGGTACTCGTCGCCGTCGATCGGGTAGAGGCCGGAGAACACCATGGGCTTGGGGTGCTCGTAGCCGGCCAGCATCTCGGCGGCGGGCTTGGCGGCGGAGGTGACGGTGTCACCGACGCGTGACTGGCGGACGTCCTTCACGCCGGTGATGAGGTAGCCCACCTCGCCGACGCCGAGGCCGAGGTCGGACGGCTTGGGCTCGGGCGAGATGACGCCGATCTCCAGCGTCTCGTGGGTGGCGCTGGTGGACATCATGAGGATGCGCTCGCGCTTGCTCAGGTGTCCGTCGATCACCCGGACGTACGTGACGACGCCGCGGTAGGTGTCGTACACCGAGTCGAAGATCAGCGCGCGGGCCGCGGCGTCGGCCTTGCCCACCGGCGCGGGCACGGAGGCGACCACGTGGTCGAGCAGCTCGCGCACGCCCACGCCGGTCTTGCCGGACACGCGCAGCACGTCGGACGGCTCGCAGCCGATGAGGCCGGCGAGCTCCTCGGCGAACTTCTCGGGCTGCGCGGCGGGCAGGTCGATCTTGTTGAGCACCGGGATGATGTGCAGGTCGGCGTTCATGGCCAGGTAGAGGTTGGCCAGGGTCTGCGCCTCGATGCCCTGCGCGGCGTCGACCAGCAGGATCGCGCCCTCGCACGCCTGGAGCGAGCGCGAGACCTCGTAGGTGAAGTCGACGTGGCCCGGCGTGTCGATCATGTTGAGCACGTGGCCGTCCCACGGCAGCCGCACGGCCTGGGACTTGATCGTGATGCCGCGTTCGCGTTCGATGTCCATCCGGTCGAGGTACTGGGCGCGCATGGACCGGTCGTCGACCACGCCGGTGATCTGCAGCATCCGGTCGGCAAGGGTCGACTTGCCATGGTCGATGTGCGCGATGATGCAGAAGTTGCGGATCAACGCGGGGTCGGTCTGGCCAGGCTGAGTGCGCACCGAAGTCCGTTTCGACAGGGTTGAGGTCAAGCGTCTTTCATGGTGACATGCCCGGGTGATCTCCCGAACCGTCATCCGCCGCGGCCTGCGCCTGCTCGCGCTTGCCTTGGTCGTCGTGGTCGCGCTGGTCGGCCTCCTGGCCGCCGCGTTCCGCGTCCAGTTTACCGGCGACGCGGCAGGCTGGGCGAAGAGCACGGGCAACGACGCCCTCTGGCTCGGCCACATGTGGGTGGACGGCCGCCGTGACCGGGCCGACGTGGACGAGCTCGCGGAGCGGCTGAGGGGCACGGGCATCAGGGAGCTGTACGTCCATTCGGGGCCGTTCGAGGCCGATGGACGCCTGGATCCCGCCAAGTATCCCGCCGCCGGAAATTTCGTGAAATGGGTGCACGAGGCGCTCCCCGGGGTCCGCGTCTCCGCCTGGCTCGGCCAGAAGGTGGACGGCGTCCTCGACCTGGACGACGCCCGGTCCCGGGCCAACGTCCTGGACGGTGTCCGCGCGGTGGTCGCGGCCGGGTTCGACGGCGTCCACTACAACTTCGAGCCGATCGGCAGCGGCGACGAGGAGTTCCTCGACCTGCTGACGCGCACCCGCCCCCTGACGAGGCTGCTGTCCACCTCGACCCCGCAGATCGAGCCGTACCCGCTCATGCGCCCGGCGGCCCGCGTCGCCCTCTCCCACGACAAGTACTGGTCGCAGGACTACTTCCGGCAGGTGGCCGAGCGCGTCGACCAGGTGGCGGTCATGACGTACGACACGGGCATGCCGACGCGCCCGCTCTACGGCGGGTACGTCGCGCGCCAGGCGGAACTGGCCCTCGACCTGGTGCCGGAGGACCGGCTGCTGCTCGTCGGCGCCCCCGCCTACCACGACCACGGCATCTCCTGGAGCGACGACGCGGAGAGCGTGGCCGACGCGGCGCGCGCCGCCCGGCTGGCCCTGTCGGAGCACGGCCGCCGCGACCGGTTCGGCCTCGCCCTGTACGTGGACTTCGCTGCCACGGAGCAGGACTGGAGGGAGTACGCTTCGGGGTGGCTCGTCAATGGAGCCCACCCAGGTCGTTGATTTGAGCAGCCACCTGGGTTATTGGTAATCTGTTCAACTGCGTGTGGCGCGCCCTCTCTCGAGCCCGCGCGCCCCATCCATCACCCAGACTTTCACCGAGGCTTCTTCGTGGCGAACATCAAGTCCCAGATCAAGCGCAACAAGCAGAACGAGAAGGCCCGCCTGCGCAACAAGGCGGTCAAGTCGTCCCTGAAGACGGCCGTTCGCAAGTTCCGCGAGGCCGCCGAGCAGGGCGACGTCGAGCAGGCCGCGGCGCTGCAGCGCGACGCCGCCCGTCAGCTCGACAAGGCCGTCAGCAAGGGCGTCATCCACAAGAACCAGGCCGCCAACCGCAAGTCGGCGATCGCCAAGCAGGCCGCCGCCCTGGCCGCCAAGTAAGACGGTTCTTCCGAGCGCCGCACTTCCTCGTGAAGTGCGGCGTTTGTGTTCCCGCGCGCGATATCGCCCCGTGACGGCGATGTCCAGCGGCTCTGTGTCACAGTTTCGATATCACATCGGTATCGCCGGGCCGTATCGGCTCCGTCACCGTTGACAAGATCGCTTGCCCCGCCCCCCGCCGTTCCCCAGAGTTCTCTGAGAAACCGGCGGAAGGGGGGCACGGTGCGGGGGCCGTGGGTGCTCAGGCGCGCGCTCAGCGAGCCGTTGCTGCTGCTGGCGGCGTTCGGCTCGATCCTCCTGGCGACGACCACGCTGGTCTCGCTCACCCTGTACGCCACGTCCACGGCCGAGGCGGGCGTGCGGCGGGCGATGGAGACCGCGTCGTTGCGCCAGGTGGCCGCGACCGTCTCCACCCCCGTGACGGCCGAGACGTTCCCCCGGCTCGACGCGGCCGTGCGCGAGCGGATCGGCTCCGCCTACGCCGGGGCCCCGGTCACGATCACGACGGCCTTCCGCTCCGACTCGTACGTGCTGCCCGGGCAGGAGCACCGGGAGCGGCCCGGACTGCTCAGGTTCGGCTCCTACGACTCCCTGGACCGGCACGCCAGGCTGGTGACGGGCTCCTGGCCGCGTCCCGCCCCCGCCGGGACCCCCGTGGTCGAGGCGGCCGTGTCCCTCTCGGCGGCGTCGGCGGCCGGGTGGGAGAGCGGGCAGGAGTTCACCACCCAGGGACGCCTCGACCACCGGACGGTGCGGGTGCGGATCACCGGCGTCTTCCAGCTCGACGACCCGTTCGGCGACCGCTGGGCCGGCGAGCAGCTCCTCAGCCGGGGCGTGGAGAGCGGCGGCTTCACCACCTACGGCCCGCTCATGGTGGTGCGCGAGACCTTCCTCGCCCGCTTCGCCACCAACGTGAACACCACCTGGACGGCGGTCCCCGACCTGCGCGGCATCACCCCCGAGGCGCTGCGGCCGTTCGCCGCGCGCGTGGCGGGGCTGCGCCAGGCCCTCCAGGACGGCGGCTGCGGCTCCTGCACCGTCACCAGCCGCCTGCCGGAGCTGCTGACCCAGCTCGGCACGGCCGCGCTGGTCGCGCGCTCCACCATGCTCATCCCGGTGCTCCAGCTTCTGCTGCTCGCCGCGTACGCCCTCATGCTCACCGCGCGGCTGCTCGCCGACCACCGCCGGATGGAGGTCGCGCTGCTGCGCTCGCGCGGCGCGGGCACGCCGCGCCTGGCCGCGCTCGCGGCCGGCGAGGCGCTGCTGGTGGCGCTGCCGTGCGCGCTCGTCGCGCCGTTCCTGGCCCCGCCGCTGCTGTCGCTCGTCGGGTCGCTGCCGTGGATCGCCGCCTCCGGCGTGCGGCTGGCGCCGCGGGCCGACCTGAGCACGTTCCTCGTGTCCACGGGCGTGGCGCTGGCCTCGGCGGTGCTGCTCGTGCTGCCCGCGCTCGCCGGCGCCCGCCGTACGTACGTGGAGGAGCAGGCGGCCCGCGGGCGCGGCGGGCGCGGCCTGGTCGAGCGGGCGGGCGCCGACGTCGCGCTGCTCGTCGTGGCGGCGCTGGCCATCTGGCAGCTGCGCCGGTACGGCGCGCCCGTCACCACCACGGCCACCGGCGAGCTGGGCATCGACCCGCTGATCGTCTCCGGGCCCGCGCTGGCGCTGCTCACCGGCGGCATGCTGGGACTGCGGCTGGTGCCGCGGATCTCCCGGTTCGCCGAGCGGCTGACCGCCCGCCGCCGCTCGCTCGCCCCGGCGCTCGGCGCCTGGCAGGTGAGCCGGCGCCCGCTGCGGTACTCCGGGCCGGCGCTGCTGCTGACCATGGCCGTCGCGATCGGCGTCATGTCGATGGCCACGGCGGCCACCTGGCGCACCTCCCAGCAGGACCAGGCCGACCACCGGGCCGGCGCCGACCTGCGGCTGTCGGGGCCGCCCGACGGGCCGGAGCTGGGCGCCCTCGGGCGCGGGACGGCGTTCGCCGCGCTGCCGGGCGTCACGGCGGTCTCCCCCGCGTTCCGGGGACAGGCGGAGTTCGGCGGCGGTGACGCGGTCCTGCTCGGGCTCGACGCCGCGCGGCTGACCGAGCTGTTCCGGCTGCGCCCTGACCTGACCGACCGCGGCACGGGCGAGCTGTCGCGCGCCCTGCGGCCCGCCGGGCAGGGCTCCGGCGGGGTGGAGCTGCCCGGCGAGCCGGCCGCGCTCGCCGTCGAGGCCCGCTCCGACGCCGCGGCGCCGCTGCGGCTGACCGTCTCCGACGCGCTCGGCGTGTGGCGCGAGCTCCCGCTCGGCATGCTGAAGGCCGGCGCCAACCGGCTGGAGGCGTCCCTGGACGGGCTGGCCGGCCGCGGCGGGAAGATCGCTTACCCGCTGAGCGTCCGCGGCCTGACCATCGGGCCGGTCACGGAGGGCACGGCCGAGGTGACGCTGTCCGGCCTGGTCGCCGGCGGCCGTACGGTCGCCCTGCCGGGAGCCGGGACCCTGGAGGTCACGGCGGCGCGGCCGGTCGTCTTCACCCCGGGCCGGGCGCCGGCCCGGGAACCGCTGCCCGTGGTGCTCACCGCCGGGCTCGCCAAGTCGCTGAAGCTGCGCACCGGGCAGATCGGGCGCGTCACGCTGGACCGGGACGTGATCGAGGTGGAGGTGGCGGGGATCGTCGAGCGGATGCCCACGACGGCCGGCGACCAGCAGGCCGTCCTCGCCGACTGGGGTGCGCTCCAGGCCCGCGCGCTGGCGGCGGGACAGCAGCCGAGGCCCGCGACCGAGTGGTGGCTGGCCGTGCGCGAGGGCGACACCGGGCCCGCCCGCGCCGCCCTCGGCCGCCATCCCCAGTGGGACGTGACCGCGGTGGACCGGCGCGAGGTGACCGCCGCGCTGCGCGACGACCCGCTCGCCGGCGGCCTGCAGGGCGCGCTGATCCTCGGCTTCGTGGCGGCGCTGGTGTTCGCGGTGCTCGGGTTCCTCGTCAACGCCACGGTCGCGGCACGCGAGCGGTCGGCGGAGTTCGCGGTCCTGCGGGCCCTCGGGGTCAGCTCGCGGCAGCTGCTCGGGCTGCTGGCCGTCGAGCAGGCGTTCGTGGTCGGGCTGTCGCTGGTCGCGGGCACCGCGCTCGCCGCCGTCATGGGCGTGCTGGTCGTGCCGCACATCGTGCTGACCGGGCAGGCGTCGGCGGTCACGCCGGACGTGGTGCTCGACGTCCCCTGGGCCGCGACCGCCGGCATGCTGGCGCTCGTGACGGCCCTGCTGTTCGTCATCGTCGCCGGGCTCGCGCGCAGCGTGCGCGGGCGCGGCGCCCGCCTCGGGGAGCTGCAGTGAAGCCCTTGGTGCCGGCGCGCGTCCATCGTGGGAGGGCGCTGTGAGGTCGTTGGTCCCGGCGCGCGTCCATCCTGGGAGGCCGCTGTGAGGTCACTGGTCCCGGCGCGCGTCCACCTCGGTCCGGTGGTGCTGCTCGGCGTCCTCACGCTGAGCGCGTGCCTGCTCGTCGGCGGGCTGCCGCGCGCCCTGCAGGCGTCCTTCGACGACGCCCTCCACGCGGCGCTGCGCGGCGCGCCGGCGCTCCAGACCGACCTGCTGGCGCAGGTGGAGCCGCCCGCCGCGGAGAACAGCCTGCGCGACCCCGCCCAGTTCGCCGCCGCCGACGCGCGGCTGCGCGCCCTGCTGCCCCCGGCGCTGCGGCCGCTCGTGCTGCCCGCCGGCCAGGGCACCAGCCACATGAGCGCCGTGACGTACGACACGCCGGTCCACGGCTCCAGCGGCAAGCGCTACCTCAACGTCGGCTGGCTGTCCGACGCCGACCGGCGGGTGCGCTGGACCGAGGGCCGCCCGCCCGGCGCCCCGGGCTCCATGACGTACGAGCGGGAGACCATCCCCGTGTTCGAGGTCGGCGTCTCCGAGGACGCCCGCGCCAAGATGGGACTGAAGGTCGGCACCACGCACATCCTCGGCGAGAGCGACTACGCGGCCGTCAAGGTCGTCGGCGTGTTCGCCGCCGTGGACCCGGCCGACCGTTACTGGAGCCTCCACAGCGACGTCCCCCGGGTGATCGAGACGCTGCCGCCCGGCGGCCTGGACTTGGAGCGCCGCGCGACCGCCCTCGTCTCGGCCGCGAGCCTGACCCGGCTCGACGGCGACGACCGCAACCTCGTCTACACCTGGACGCTCGGGCTGGACCCGGGCGCGCCCACCTCGCTCGGCGTCGCCGACGTCGAGGCGGCCATCACCGACTACGAGCGGGCCGTGACGGTCGAGCCGGGCACCGCCGCCGGCCGCTACCAGCTCAACACCCGGCTGCCCGAGCTGCTCGGCAAGTTCCTCACCGCGCAGAACACGGCGCGGACCGTGACGATCCTGGTCCTCGGCGGGCTGCTGGCCGTGGCCGCCGGCGTGATCGTGCTGGCCGTACGGCTGCTGTCCGAACGCGCGGACACCGCCCTGGCGCTCGCCCGGGCGCGCGGCGCGTCGCTGCCGCGCCTCGCGGCGGCCGGGGCCGGACCGGTGGCGCTCGCCGCCGTGCCGGCCGCCGTCGCCGGGTACGCCCTGTCCTGGCTGGTGCCCGGACCGCCCACGCTCGTCGTCCACGCCGGGCCGGCGCTGGTGCTCGCCGTGGCGCTCGGCTACGCCGCCGGGCGGCCGGTCGTCGCCCACCGCACGCCGTTGCGCGAGCGCCGCGACGACGTGGCCGCCGCCCGGCCGCCGCTGCGCCGGACCACGCTGGAGGCGCTGGTCGTGTTGCTCGCGCTGGCCGGGGCGTACCTGCTGCGCTCGCGCAGCCTCGCGGGCGAGGCCGGCGACGACCCGTTCCTGCTGGTCGTGCCGGTTGCGCTGACCGTGGCCGCCGCGCTGGTCACGATCCGCTGCTACCCCTACCCCCTCCGCCTCCTCGTACGGCTGGCCTCGCGCGGCCGGGCGGCCGTGCCGTTCCTCGGCCTGACCCGGGCGGCGCGGGCCCGGCCGGCCAGCGTGCTGCCGGTGCTCATCCTGCTGCCGGCGCTGGCCGTGTCGGTGTTCGCCTCGGTGATCTCCAGTGGCGTGGGGACGGCGCAGCGGCAGGCCGCCTGGCAGGCCGTCGGCGCGCCGATCAAGGTGACGTCCCGCGTGGAGCTGCCCGCCGACGTGGTGGAACGGGTCAGGGCCGTGCCCGGTGTGGAGCTGGTGGTGCCCGCGCAGACCGGGCAGGTGCAGCTCGGCTACACCGGCGAGCGGGCCGAGGCCATCGCGGTGGACGTGGCCGCCTGGCGGCGGGTGCTGGCGGACTCGCCGGTCGGCCTGCCCGCGTTGCCCGCGTCCGCCTCCGGGCTGCCCGCGCTGGTCTCGCCGGAGCTGCACGGGCGCGGCACGATGGACATCGGCTGGCACGCCCGGGCGAAGATCACCGAGGCCGGCGTGGTCACGGCCGTGCCCGGGTTCTTCACCCGCGGCAAGTTCCTCGTGACGCCGCTGCGGGTCAACGCGCGGCCGTCCGTGAACACGCTGCTCGTCAAGGGCGACGCCGACCCGGCGGCGGTGGCCCGGGCCGTCCGGCAGCCGCTGGCGGTCGTGACCTCCCAGTCATCCGAGCTAGCCGCGATCCGCGACGCCCCGCTCACCGGCACCGTGCGGGCCGTCCTCGCGATCACCACCGTGGCGCTGGCCGCGTACGCGCTGGTCGCCGTCGTCGTCATGCTGGTGATGGGGGCGGCGGACCGGACGCGGGCGCTGGCCTTCCTGCGCCCGCTCGGGCTGTCGGAGCGGCAGGCGCGCGGGCTGACCACGCTGGAGATCCTGCCTCTGGTGCTCGTCACCGCCCTGGTCGGCCTGGGGCTGGGGCTCGCCCTCCCGGCGGCGCTCGGGCCCGGCATCGACCTGTCGTCGTACGCGGGCGGGGTGGCCGTGCAGGGGTACGCCCCGGACCTGGCCGTGCCGGTGCTGCTGGCGGCGGGGCTCGCGGTGGCCGCCGGGCTCGGCGCGTACGTCCACACAGCGGCCGGGCGCGGACGCGGCACCGGGGCGACGCTCCTGCGGACGGGCGAGCTCACATGACCGGCCACGCCCGCCTCCCCACGCAAGCTCTCATGTCCCGCCCCCGCACCGTCGCGAGCAGGCTCCTCATGACCGATCCCCACCCCCATCACGTCGCGAGCAGGTGATCCCGCCATGAACCCCACCCTGTCCGAGCTGGAGGCCCAGGCCGGCGCGCCCCGGGCCGCCTTCGGCGGCGACGCCCACATCGTGTGCGACAACCTCGTGCGCATCTACAAGACCGAGGGCGTCGAGGTGGTCGCCCTCCAGGGCCTGGACCTGCTGATCGACGAGGGCGAGCTGGTCGCCGTCGTCGGCGCGTCCGGCTCCGGCAAGTCGACCCTGCTCAACGTGCTGTCCGGCCTGGACGTGCCCACCGCCGGCGTGGCCAGGGTGGCGGGCATGGACCTGCTGTCGATGACGGCCAAGGACCGGCTGCGCTACCGGCGGGAGGTGGTCGGGTTCATCTGGCAGCAGACGGCGCGCAACCTGCTGCCGTACCTGACCGCGCGCGAGAACGCCGAGCTGCCGGTACGGCTGGCCGGCCGCCGCGGCAAGGGCCGGGCGATGGAGCTGCTGGACCTGCTCGGCGTCGCCGACCGGGCCGGGCGCAGACCCGGCGAGCTGTCCGGCGGCGAGCAGCAGCGGGTGGCCATCGCCGTCGCGCTGGCCAACTCCCCGCAGCTCATCCTGGCCGACGAGCCCACCGGCGAGCTGGACAGCGACACCTCCGAGGAGGTGTTCGACGCCCTGCGCAAGGCCAACAGGGAGCTGGGCGTGACCGTGGTCATCGTGACCCACGACCCGCTCGTGGCCGAGCAGGTGGACCGGACGATCGGCATCCGCGACGGCCGTACCAGCAGCGAGACGCTGCGCCGGGAGGGCGCGGAGGGGCAGGTCGTCGCCGAGGAGTACGCCGTGCTCGACCGGGTCGGGCGGCTGCAGCTCCCGCGCGACTTCATGAACGCCCTGAACATGGAGCGCCGGGTACGCCTGGAGCTCGAATCCGACCATATCGGCGTATGGCCGGCCAGAGAGGAGCCCTCGGGTGAGCAGTGAGCCCTTGGTCGTGGTCGAGGGGCTGCGCAAGGTCTACCGGACCGGGCCCAAGGAGGTCGTGGCGCTGCGGGAGGTGACGTTCGAGGCGTTCCCCGGCGAGCTGATCGCGATCCGCGGGCGGTCCGGGTCGGGCAAGACCACGCTGCTCAACCAGATCGGCGGCCTCGACCGGCCCGACGCCGGCCGGGTGCTCGTCGCCGGGCAGGAGGTCACGGCGATGGCCGAGGACGACCTGGTGGGGCTGCGCCGGGACGTGGTCGGGTTCGTGTTCCAGTCGTTCGGGCTGGTGCCGGTGCTGTCGGCGGCGGAGAACGTCGGCGTTCCGATGCGGCTCAACCGGCTGCCGGCCGGCGAGCGGGAGGAGCGGGTGCGGATGCTGCTCGCCCTCGTGGGGCTGGACAAGCACGGCAACCAGCGGCCGTACGAGCTGTCGGGCGGGCAGCGGCAGCGCGTGGCCATCGCGCGGGCCCTGGCCAACCGGCCGCGGCTGCTGGTGGCCGACGAGCCCACCGCGCAGCTCGACTCGCAGACCGGGCGGCAGATCATGGAGCTGCTGCGGGCGCTGGTGCGCGGCGAGGGCGTGACGGCGCTGGTCGCCACCCACGACCTCGGCCTCATCACGCTCGCGGACCGGGTGCTGGAGATCGCCGACGGGGTGCTGCGCGAGGTGGTTCCACAGGAGTCCTGACGATCGCCGCGAGGTTCGCCGCGGCCACCAGCGCCCCGGCCGCGAGCAGCAGCCCGGTCGCGCCGGCCAGCCCGGCCAGCGGCACCGCCACGGCCAGCCCGAGCGGCCGGGCCGCGAACGAGATGAGCTGGTCCAGGGACCGTACCCGGCCGAGCGCAGCCTCCGGGATCTCCTGCGCCACGACGGTCTCCCACAGCGGGCTCAGCACGCCGAGGCCGCACATGGCCGCGAAGTAGGCGCCCGCGACGACCCAGGCGGGCGCCGGGACGGCCAGGGCCGCCAGTGGCAGGCCGTACAGGGCGGCGGCGACCTGCACCACGACGATCGGCCGGCGGATCGGCAGGCGCGGCGCCGCGAGCACACCCAGGACCAGGCCCGCCGTGCCGGCCTGCGCGACCAGCACCCACGCGGCCTCGCCGCCGAGGCTCGCGACGGCGGTCAGCGGGCCGAGGGTGAGGAAGAGGCCGGCGGTGAAGTGCCAGACGCCGTGGCCGAGCACGCTCCGCAGGAACCAGGGCCGCACCCTGACCTCCCGCCACCCGTCGGCCAACTCCCGCCCGAACCGCTTCTCCGCGCTCCGGCCCTGGTTCGCGCTCCGGCGCTGCTCCGCGCTCCGGCGCTCCTCGCCGTTCGGGCGCTCCTCCACGTTCGGTGGCTGCTCCGCGTTCCTGCGCTTCTCGGGCGTGGCGTCCCCGGAGGTGCGGATGCCGCCCAGAGTGAGAGCGGAGCCGGCGAACAGCAGGCCCGTCAGCGCGGCGGCCCAGCCGGGGCCCACGGCCAGCGCCATGCCACCGGCCACCGCGGGGGCGGCCACGCCCGACACGCTCGTCACGACGCCGATGCGCGCGTTCACGCGCAGCCGGTCGGGCCCCGGCACCACGGCCGCCACCAGGCGCGGCACGGCCGGCATGCCGAACGCGATGGCCACGCCGGACACCGCCGACAGCACGGCGAGCACGGGCAGGCGCCCGGACCCGGCGATCAGCTCGGCGCCGATCCCGACCTGGGCCAGGCAGCGTACGAGATCGGCCAGCAGGATGACCCGCTCGGGACGCAGCCGGTCGGCCAGCACCCCGCCGACGGGCAGGAACACGAGCAGTGGGACCAGCTCGCAGGCCAGCACCGCCCCGAGCGCGCCGGACTCGGATCCGTGGGTGCGCAGGACGGCAAGGGTGAGGGTCGTGGGGATGAGCGCGGTGGCCAGGGCGGACAGCCCGCGCCCGACGAGCAGGCGACGTGTCATGGGCCGCGAGCATATTTCGCCAGCGAATGTTTCGTCAACGAACATTACGGCGGCGTAAGGTGTCGTCACCCTTACGACGCTTCGGATCTTTCGCCGCCGAACGCTTCGCCACCGAACTTTCCCGCCTCGGCCGACGTATGATCGGGCGCGTGGAGGACTCGGTCGATCGACACCTGGTGCGCTGGCGCGGCAAGGCTCCCTACGACGAGCGGGTCGAGGGCGTGGTCACGCGGATGCAGTTCCTGGTCAAGCACCTCAAGCAGTTCAAGGAGGCGGCGCTGGCTCAGGTGGGGATGCAGGACTTCGAGTTCGAGACGCTGCACCGGCTGGTGGCGGCCGGCGGGTCGGCCACGCCGTCGAAGCTCGCGGCCGAGATGCTGCTGTCACCGGCGGGCATGACCGGCCGCCTCGACACGCTGGAGCGTTCGGGCCTGGTGCGTCGCGTCCGCGGGGCGGACGACCGCCGCCGGGTGGACGTGGAGCTGACCCCCAAGGGACGCGAGCTGTGGACGGAGGCGATGGCCATCCGGGGACGGGTGGAGTCGGAGCTGGTGTCGGTGCTGGACGCGGGCGAGCAGCAGACCTTGGACGCCCTGCTCAAACGCCTCCTGGTACAGGCGGAGTCCCACCGCTGACCTGCAGAGCGTGCGAGCACCAAGTCCCCAGCCGCGCTTCGGCCTGATGCGTCAACCGGGTCGTGGATCGACGACGGAAGAGGTCTCCGGTAGCCGGTTGGTCGCCCACGAACACCCCTGCCTGTCGGAGACCTCCTGGGCACCTCATCGGTCGAGGCGATGCGCCCCGACCGATGCACGGCGGGCGGCGCCGGAACCACCGCTGCCGATACCGCGGCGGCCGGGGCGGCCTCCGTTGTCCGGCGAGCGGCGCTCGATCGATGGAACCCGCCGGCGAGCGGCGGGCGATCGCGGGATCCGCCGGCGAGTGCGGGTCTGCGCACCCTGACGCGAGCACGCGAGCCCGCGAGCCCGCGAGCCCGCGCGCACCCGAGCACCCGAGCACCCGAGCACCCGAGCACCCGAGGGTACTGGCAGAACACACTTCGATGGAGGCCCTAGCGGCCCGTGCGGCTGGCCACGATGATCTGGACCGCATGTTCCAGCGCGTACGCCGGGTCGGCGCCGCCACCCTTCACCTGCTCGTCGGCGTCGGCCACGGCCTGGATGGCCCGCGACAACCCCTGCGGCCCCCAGCCGTTGAGCTGCCGTTTGACGCGATCGATCTTCCAGGGAGGCATGCCCAGATGGCTCGCCAGCTGACCACCCCGCAGGTTGCGCGGAGCCCCGGCGACCTTGGCGATCGACCTCAGCCCGCCCGCCAGCGCGCTGACCAGCAGCACGGGGGCGACCCCGGTGCCGAGCGCCCAGCGCAACTGCTCCAGGGCCTCGGCCAGCCGCCCTTCCACCGCGGCGTCCGCCACGTTGAACCCCGTGACCTCCGCCCGGCCCTTGTGGTAGCGGGCCACAGCGGCGACGCCGACCGTCTTCTCCTCGGTGTCGAAGATGAGCTGGCTGCACGCGGCGGCCAGCTCACGCAGGTCGTTGCCCACGGCGTCGAGCAGCGCCTGGGCGGCGTCGGAGGCGATCGAGCGGCCCGCCCGCTTGAACTCGCTCTTGATGAAGTCGAGCCGCTCCCCCGCCTTGGTCGGCTTGGCCACGGTGACGACGTGCGCCTTGGCCTTCTTGAGCCCGTCGACCAGCGCCTTGCCCTTCGCGCCGCCCGGATGCGCCAGCACGAGCACGGTGTCACCCGACGGGTGGGCGGCGTAGGCGACGACCTCGGCGGCGACCTCCTTGACCAGGTCCTGCGCGGACCGGATCACCACCACCGACCGGTCGCCGAACAGCGACGGCGAGGTGAGCTGGACCAGTTCCCCGGTCCCCACCTTGGACCCCACGAGGTCATGCACCTCGGCTCCCGGGTCGGCGGCCCGCGCCGCCGCCACGACGGCGCCGACGGCCCGCTCGGCCAGCAACTCCTCGTCGCCGACGACCAGGGTCACCAGTGCTGGATCGCTTCCCGCCATGTCGAGCAGCATCCCACGCTCCACCGACAACCGGGTACTCGGCGACGCCGTCCACCGCATCGCCGCTGTCACCGCGCCAGGACGGGCACGGGCCGCGCCCCTCCTGCGGACGAGCCCCGTTCACAGGCCGGCGCGCACGACACCCAAGCCGGGCACGGGCTGGGACACCGAGCGCCTCACCCCGAGCCCGAGACACCACCAGCGAGAACTACGTCCCCCACACCCCCCGCCCTTGGCGAAGACGCGAGTGCGCGGGAGTACTGCAAGAAGCGTGCGCACCGCTGCCGATCCTCCGACCCCCGTGAACTCCTGGCCAGTCTCCGAACCCACCAGCGCATGACGGGCAGCCGGGAAGGGGCACCGGCGGCGAAGGACCCCCGGACCCCCGGGCCCCCGGGCCCCCGGGCGCAAGCGTGAGTCCACCGGGACCCGGACCACACCTGACGGGCAAGAACTCCAAACCACCTGCTGACCCGCAAAGCGCAAACCAGCGCCCGACAGGCAGGGGCTCAAAATCACGACCCGACAGGCAAAGAGGCCGAGACCACCACCCGACCGAACTGCTCCGGCATCACGGAGGAGGCCGGGCGTCCTCCTGCCTGCCCCGGGACACGATGGCCAGGTGTCCCTCCCGTTCCACCACTGCGACATCTCCCGACCGATCGGTACGGTGGACGCGGACCCCCAGGCGCTGCAGAAGCGACAGCGTGGGTTGCGCCGGATGGCCGTAGTCGTTGCCCGCGCCCACGCTGATCAGGGCGGCGCGGGCGCCCACGGCGGCGAAGAAGGCGGGGTCCTGTCTGGGTGAGCCGTGGTGCGGGACCTTGAGGATGTCGGCCTGGGGAAGCAGTCCGCCGCGCAGCAGGTCGTCCTGGGCCTCCGTCTCGATGTCGCCGCTCAGCAGCGCCGAGCCGGCCCGCCAGCGTACGTGGACGACGACACTGGAGTTGTTGGCGGCGCTGCCCTCGCCCTGGCCGGCGGGCGCGGCACGGGTGGGTTCGGGGGCCAGGACGGTCAGCTCGGACGGGCCCAGCCGCCAGCGAGCCCCCGGCGGCGCCGTCCACTGCGGGATGCGGCGCCGGGCGAGGTCCGCCGACAGCCGGGACGCCTGCTGTTCGAGAGTGCGCTGCGGGCTGACGACGACGGCGCCCACACGCCTGCCCCTGAGGACGCCGGACAGCCCGTCGATGTGGTCGGCGTGCGGGTGGGTGAGGATGACCAGCGGGACGTCGGTCACGCCGAGGCGGCGCAGGCAGCGGTCCATGGTGACGGGATCGGGGCCGGTGTCCACCACGACGCCCCGTCCCGGGCCCGCCGCCAGGACCAGGCCGTCGCCCTGGCCGACGTCGCACACCACCATCAGCCACGCCTTCGGCGGCCAGGGAGCGACGAGCGGCCGGAAGACCAGCAGCACGACCAGCGCGCCCGCCGCCAACGCCAGCGCCACGGCCCTCCAGGCTCGGCGCCTGATCAACAGCGTCACGACGACAGCCGCCAGGGCGAGCAGCCCGAGACCCGTGACGCCGCCGGGCCAGGGCACGGTCGCGAGCGGGAGTCCCACGGCCCAGCGGGCCACCGTGATGATCCAGCCCACCGCGTAGCCGGCGGGGACGACGATCAGCCGCGCCGCCTCCGGCCAGAACGGCGCCACCAGCGCGGCGGCGAACCCGAGCAGCGTCGCGGGCGCCACCGCCGGGCCGGCGAGCAGGTTGGCCGGGATCGCGGCCAGGGACACCTGACCGGCCATGAGCACGAGCACGGGTGTCACGGCGACCTGCGCGGCGGAGGGCACGGCGACCGCCTCGGCCGCCCACCCGGGCAACCTGGTCCTCAGCTTCAGCCGGTCACGCCATCGGGGCGCCAGGAGGAGGATGCCGGCCGTCGCGCAGACGGACAGGGCGAAGCCGTACGAGATCGCCAGATCGGGCGAGAAGAGGAGCAGGAGCAGCACCGCGGCCGAGAGAGCGGCGATCCCGTCCTTGGGCCGCCCAGTACCGAGGGCGACGGCGGCGACCAGGCCCATGAGGAGGGCTCGGAGCACGCTCGGCGAGGGTCGGGCCACCACGGCGAAGCCGATCATCGCCACGGCGGCGAAGAGCGCCCTGACGGTGAGCGGGAGTCCGGCGAGGCGGGAGAGGGCGAGCGCCGCGCCCGCCACGATGGACAGGTTCGTGCCGCTCACGGCATTGAGGTGGTTCAGGCCGGAGTCCTTGAGGTCCGCACTGACTTGGGGGTCCATGCGTGAGACGTCGCCCACCACGAGGCCGGGCAGGAGGCCCCGCTGATCGGCGGGGAGGACGTCGGCCGCCGTGCGCAGACCTTGTCTCAGCGTTCCGGCGACGGCTTGGACGTGGCTCGGGGGTGTGAGGACGCTGGGGTTTCCGCGGACGAGCAGGACGGCGGCGGTCAGTTCGCCCGGGGTGGGCTCGGCGAGGCGCGTGGTCACCCGGACGCGCTGGCTGGGGAGCAGGGGACGCCATGCGGGGCCGTGGGCGAGGACGAGGACGGGGAGACTCACGGCTTCGCGGCGACGGGCTGTCCGGTAGGCGTCGAGGGTGGCATGGACGACGACCTGCTCCTGCCCGAACCGGCCAGGCTTGATCTTGGGGTCGTCGGTGAGGGTGATCTCGGCGGTGATCGTCGCCCCTTGACGGGCGAGCACGGCGACGGGGCCCGTGGTGACGGCGTGAACCCGCGCGGCCACGGACGCGGAGGCGGCGGCCGTGCAGACCAGGGTGGCGATGATCAGGTTGCGCCAGGGGCGGGGGCGACGGCCGTGATCTTGGCGGTAACCGCGTGGGTGAGGGATGCCCCCGCGGCGGCTGTCTTCTGCTTGAGGGTGCGGGTCGCCCTGGGGCTGCATGTCGCCCTGAGGGTGCGGGTCGCCCTGAAGGTGCGCGTCACCCTGAGGGTGCGGGCAGCCGTCTATGTGCGAATGACCCTCCGCGTGGAAGAGACCCGCTGCGTACGGGCGGGCGCCTGGATGCGGGGTGCCCTCTGTGCGGAGTTGGGCGGTATGGGGCTGCTCGTTTGGGTGGTGTTGGTCGAAGTGCTGCTGTGTGTTGTCTCCGGAGGGCCTGTTTGTGGCTTCGTGGGAGAGGTCGGTGTGGCGGGCAGCTCTGGAGGGTTCGGCAGGGTGAGGAGCGGCTCCCTGGGAGAGGTTGTCGCGGTTGCGTGTGATCAACGCCGTGGCGAGGGCTCCAAGTGCGGCGAGCGCTGACACGGTGAGGCCGGCGGCGGGCGAACTGCGAAGGAGTGCCAGGGTCGCCGCCCACGTGGCCAGGGCAGGGCATGTGAGGATC
Source organism: Nonomuraea rhodomycinica (assembly GCF_013363995.1). Lineage (GTDB taxonomy): Bacteria > Actinomycetota > Actinomycetes > Streptosporangiales > Streptosporangiaceae > Nonomuraea > Nonomuraea rhodomycinica. The sequence continues at coordinate 2,077,472 of NZ_JABWGO010000001.1, forward strand.
CAGATGTGAGCTCCGACGGCCGTTGGGGCTGCTTCCTCGGCTGGTGTCGTGACTGGATGCGGGCTGGTGGTTGGATCGCCGGGCCTGTCCAGGGCGGTCTTGGGCGGGCAATCGTGGGGCTCGTCGGAGGTGGGCCGAGGCGGAGCATCGCGAGGGTCGTCGGGAACGTGGCCGGGGATGGAGTCTCGCGGCATGTCGGAGGCCGACCTGGGGACGGAGTCGCGCGGCATGTCGGAGGCTGACCTGGGGGTGGAGTGGTGGGGCATGTCAGATGCGGACCTTGTCCTTGATTTCCTCGTACTTCTTGGCGCCGATGCCTGGGACTTCCTGGAGTTGGGTCACGCTGGTGAAGCCGCCGTGGGCGGTGCGGAACTCGGCGATGCGTGCTGCCAGGACCTCCCCTACGCCGGGGAGCTGATCCAGTTGGTCGGGGGTGGCGGTGTTGAGGTCGAGGACCGTGGTGGCGGGGTCCGTGAGAGGCGGGGCTTGGCTGGTGCCGACGCCGGGAGCGCCGACGGTGATCTGCTCTCCGTCGACGAGGCGTCTGGCGAGATTCACCGAGGCCGCGGCGGCGGGCTGACGTACTCCCCCGGCGGCCTTCACCGCGTCGGCCACGCGGGCGCCCATCGGGAGGGTGTACATACCGGGTTTGCGCACCTTGCCGGTGATGTGGACGGTGACCTCGCCCGTGGGGGTCGGTGGGAGTGGCGGCGCAGGACGGGACGCCCGTTCTTGCGGCGCGGGGGACGCGACGGGCAGCGGTTCCGGAGTCGGTGCTGAACGCCAGAGGAAGACGCCTGCGGCCAAGGCCGCCAGGACGGCTAGGAGAAGGAGCACGCGCAAGCCCGGACGGCCGGGGTCAAGGGCGGGGGCCTTGGCGGTGATGGCTGCGCGGAACGCTTCGAAGGAAGGGGGCAAGGTCGGGGGCATTGGTGGTCGGAGCGTGGGTGGGTCCGGTGTCGTCGTCTCATGGCGCGGGGCGTCGGTGCCGACAGCGACGTGCCGGACGTGCCGGCTCAGGACATGCGAGCCCAGAGGATGCGAGCTCAGACTGGCAGCGCCGGCGCCCTGGTGATGCGAGCCCGCGGCATGTGGCAAGCCGGCGACATGCGGCCCCAGAGTGTGCGGGTCCGCACAGTTCGGGTCCGCACAGTTCGGGTCCGCACAGTTCGGGTCCGCAGCGTTCGGGCTCACAGCGTGCTGGTCCGCAGCGTTCGGGCTCACGGCGTGCGTGGTGTGGGAGTAGGGGCTCAGGCGATGGGTGCTCAGCGTGGCGGGGTCTTGCCGGTGCGGGGCGAGGCCGTGCGGCGTTGGTGCGTGGGTGTCCAAGGAGTATGGGACGTGAGCTTGGGGGCCTAAGGTCCGGTCGACATGGGTGTCGGCGTCGCCCACGTGTGGGACATCGGCGTGGGCGTTCAACGGGTGCCCGGCATGAGTCTCAGCGTCGCCCAGCTGCGGGACATCGGCATAGGCGTTCAGCCTGTGCCTGACATGGGCGTCGGCGTTCGTCGGGTGGTTGTTGCCGGGATGGGTGGCCCGGGAGGCAGCGGTCAGAGGGTGCGGGTCTGTGGGGTGGGCGGCTCGTAGCGGGGCGGGGGGACGTCGGCGGTGTGGTTCGTCGGCGTCCGATGCGCCGACGGTGTCAAGGGAGGAGGTGGGGTGGAGGGTGTGGGAGCGGGTCTGCGGCAGGGGAACACGGTGGGGGTCGGCGTCGTCCTGGGGATGGGCGTCGGCGGTGTGCGCGGTCGGCTGGTCGGTGGTGGTGGCGTGGTTCGGGGGCTGCCTGTACGGGTGCCGGCGTTCGGTGGTGCGGACCGGCGGGGCGATCGAGGCAGCGGACCGAGGGTGGTCCTGGTGCGCTTCCGCGGCATTGGGCTGCGGCCCCGGAGCGGACGGGAGCGCCGCGACGGGCCCCTCCGCCGGAGGGGCGAGGGGTGCCGGCGCGCCTGGAGCGTCCTGGAGGGCGGAGATGGGGCGGGGGCGGCGGCGGGCAGGAGCCGTGAGGGAGCGCAGCCGCGCCTCGGCCACGGTCCGCTCGTTGATCAGGTCCTGGGAACGCACGCCCCAGAACGTACGGCCGGACCCCGCCTCCGGGATCGGGCGAACGAGGTTCTGGGGATGGGGGGTGGAGCGTCGCGCGTCGTTGTGGAGAACCGCTCAGAAACGCCGTCCCAGGCAGCCGACCAGACGGGCGCCCTACACGTCCACACGTCCCACGTCTACACGTCTACACGTCTACACGTCCACGCGCCTACGGACGGCCTTCCGGGCACACCGTCAGGCCGAGCATGCCGGGCCCCACGTGCACCCCGATCACCGCCCCCACCTCCACGAGCTGTAAGTCCGTCACCCCGGCCAACCTCTTCGGCAGGCGCTCCGCCAGCGCCCTGGCCCGGTCCCAGGCCGCCAGGTGCTGGACCGCCACCCGCGCCGGCCCCTGGCCGGCCGCCGCGACCGCCAGGTCCTCCAGGCGGGCGATGGCCCGCGTGGCCGTGCGGACCTTCTCCAGCAGTGTCACCCGCCCGTCCACGAACTGCAGCAGCGGCTTGATGGCCAGCGCCGACCCGAACAGCGACGCCGCCGTCCCGACGCGCCCGCCGCGGCGCAGGAACTCCAGCGTGTCGGCGTAGAAGAACGTCCGCGTACGGGCCGCGCACCCCAGCGCCGCCCGGACCACCCCCTCCAGCTCCTCCCCGCGGACGGCGGCCTCGGCGGCGGCCAGGACCGGGAAGCCGAGTCCCATGGCGATGGAGCCGCTGTCGATCACCTCCACCGGCAGCGGCGCCTCCTTGGCGGCGATCCGGGCCGACTCCGCCGTGCCGGACAGCTCCCCCGACAGGTGGATCGACACGATCTCCGTGGCTCCCGCGGCGGCCAGGGCCGCGTAGCAGGAGGCGAAGCGGGCGGGCGCGGGGCGTGAGGTGGTGGCCGCGTGCAGGTCTCCGGTGAACGCCCCCTCGTCGCAGGACGTGCCGCTCGACACCACCTGTACGGGGACGACCGAGACGCCCGGCGTCGGGGGCAGGTAGGCGGTGGAGTCCGTGACGACGGCGACCGAGGGCGGCATATCAGGAGAGTAGCCAGTTCGGGATATTTCAACCCTGGCGATCAAAGCCCGTTCAGCCGCGCCGGTCGGAGGACGTGCCGTCCCCGCGTCACTGGACGGGGATGCCGCCCCGCCACACCCGGCGCGGCTTGAGGCCGAAGGACCAGGCGAAGGCGCCCTCGTGGTCGGCGTCCCACTGGACGATGTCGGCCAGCCGGCCCGGGGCGAGGACGCCGCGGTCGGGCGCGCCGAGCACCGTGGCGCCGCCCAGCGTGGCCGCGCGCAGGGCGTCGTTGACGCTCATCCCGAACGCCGACACCGCGAGCGCGATGACCAGCGACATCGAGGTGATGCCGCAGTAGCCGGGATTGTGGTCGCTGCCGAGCGCGATCTGCACGCCGTGCTTGATCATCTGGCGCACCGGCGGGAGCTTGCCCCGCTGGAGCGCCGTGGCGGGGCTGACCACGGCCGGCACGCCGTACCGGGACATGATCGCGATGTCCTCGTCGGACATGTGGTGCAGGCCGTCGGCGGAGGCGCAGCCCAGCTCGGCGGCGAGCTGCACGGCGCCGCGGCGGCTGAACAGGCCGGCGTGGATGCGCGGCAGCAGGCCGACGTTGCGGCCCGAGGCGAGCACCCAGCGGGACTCCTCGGTGGTGAAGTGGCCCTCGTCGCAGTAGACGTCGACGCTGTCGGCGCCCGCGGCCGCGGCGTCGGCGCACCAGGCGCCCACGGCCTCGACGTACTCGCGCTGACGGCCGAAGTACTCGGGCGGCACGACGTGCCCGGCGAGGAACGTGACGTGCACCCGCGGCATCATCGGCTCCTTCTCCAGCTCGCGCAGGAGCCGCACGTCGGCGAGCTCGCCGTCGCGGGTGAGGTGGTAGCCGGTCTTGGCCTCGACGGTCGTGGTGCCGCTGAGCAGCCACCCGCGCAGGCGCTCGCGCACGCCGTTGCACAGCGTCCACGGGTCGGTGCCGCGGGTCACGGTGACGGTGGAGCCCACGCCGCCGCCCGCGGCGGTGATGGCCGAGGAGGTGGAGCCGCTGGTGCGGATCGCCAGCTCGGCGTAGCGGTTGCCGGCGTAGACGGGATGCGTGTGCGCGTCGATGAGGCCGGGGGTGACCAGGGCGCCGCCGAGGTTCTCGACGTGGTCGACGTCGACGATGTCGTCGACGACTCCGGGGACGCTCTGCGGGAGGTCGGGAGCCCGTCCGACCCAGGCGATCCGGTCGTTGTGCACGAGAATGGCCGCGTTGCTGAGGACCTCGTTGCCGGTCCACAGGCGGCCGATGTTGGTCAGCAGCCGAACGGTCACCGCATCACCACCCCGCACGAGCACATCACCCAGCGCACGGCACGCGCGGCGCCCACTGAGTCGGCTCCGGGTAGGGACGACATGGGGGAGTCTCCTGATCTCATCCGCTCGGCTGTGCGGTGACCGTATCGCCGGACTCATGATCCGGCGATTTCAGTTCAGTTACGTTATTTCACAGGCTGGCTCGGTGTACAGGGTTATTCGGAAGAAAGCCCAATCATCCCAGCTGTCACCATGCCCCGATCGTTCCCTGAGACCCCCGCAGGCACCAAGAATCGTCATCTGAAACCCGCGACGTTAGTGTGGTAAGGCTCGGCATATCCTAGCAATCCGAGGGTTCCACGGCCACTGTCGCTTTTGGGCAGCCCTGCGAACTATTTCGACAGAGCTGCCCAACCATCCCATCAAGAAGAGACGCGTTCCACCGGCTTGCCCACGCGCTCCAATTCCTGGAACAGGCCGCCGAGCACGCGCGCGTGGAGCACGGTGCCGTCCTCGACGTGGTCCACGGAGAGCACCTCGCCCTCCTTGTGGGCGCGCGAGACCAGGTCGCCCCGCTCGTACGGGACGAGCAGCGTGACCTCGTGGTCGAGCCGGGGCAGCCGCCGCTCGATGAGCTCCATCAGCTCGGCGATGCCGGCGCCGGTGCGCGCGGAGACCACGATGCTGTCGCGCTCGCGGCGGGAGATCCGGTCGAGCACGTCGGGATCGGCGGCGTCGGCCTTGTTGATCACCACGATCTCGGGCAGCTCGGAGGCGCCCTCGATGTCGGCGATGACCTCGCGGACCGCCGCGAGCTGGCCCTCGGGGTCGGGGTGGGAGCCGTCGACCACGTGCAGGATCAGATCGGCGTCGCCGACCTCCTCCAGCGTGGAGCGGAACGCCTCGACCAGCTGGTGCGGCAGGTGCCGCACGAAGCCGACGGTGTCGGCGATCGTGAACAGCCTGCCCTCCGGCGTGCGCGCCCGGCGCACGGTCGGGTCGAGCGTGGCGAACAGCGCGTCCTCCACCAGCACGCCCGCGCCGGTGACGCGGTTGAGCAGGGAGGACTTGCCGGCGTTGGTGTAGCCGGCGATCGCGACCGCCGGGACCTCGCGCTTGGCGCGCCGCTGGCGCATGGTCTCGCGCGAGGTGGACATGCCGCTGATCTGGCGGCGCAGCTTGGACATCCGCTCGCGGATGCGGCGGCGGTCCAGCTCGATCTTCGTCTCACCGGGGCCGCGGCCGCCGATGCCGACGCCGCCGGCCGCGCGGCCGCCGACCTGGCGCGACAGGTTGCCGCCCCAGCCGCGCAGGCGCGGCAGGAGGTACTGCAGCTGGGCCAGCTCGACCTGGGCCTTGCCCTCTCGGCTCTTGGCGTGCTGGGCGAAGATGTCGAGGATCAGCGCGGTGCGGTCGATGACCTTCACCTTGACCGTGTCCTCGAGCTGGCGGAGCTGGCCGGGGGTCAGCTCGCCGTCGCAGATCACGGTGTCGGCGCCGGTCGACTCGACGATGTCGCGCAGTTCGAGCGCCTTGCCCGAGCCGATGTAGGTGGCGGGGTCGGGCTTCTGACGGCGCTGGATGAGGCCCTCCAGGACCTCCGATCCGGCCGTCTCGGCCAGGAGCTTCAGCTCCAGCAGGGAGTTCTCGGCGTCCTCCGCCGTGCCCGAGGTCCAGACGCCGACGAGGACGACCCGCTCGAGCCGCAGCTGCCGGTATTCGACCTCGGAGACATCCTGGAGCTCGGTGGACAGGCCGGCCACGCGCCGCAGCGCCTGGCGCTCCTCAAGGTCCATCTCGCCGGTCTCGAACGGTTCGAGCGCGGAGTATTCGTGCATTCGTGTCATCTCTAATAGGCAACGTCTGGACACCGTGGTGTCTTCCCCGATGGTGGCACGACATCCGCGATGCGAGCACCTGGTTATCGGGGCAACACGCGGTTAGGCGGGCGAGACGGTGATGTCACCCGACCCGGCCTCCAGCGTGAGCTTGCGCGGCGAGGCGTCGTCGTCCTTGACGGAGATGCTCTCGTCGCCCGAGCCGGTCTTGGTGGTCACCGCGTACGAGCCGTCGGGGACGCGCAGCCCGATGTCGCCCGAGCCGGCGTCGACCTGGACGCTGTCGGGCGCCGCCACGTACTTGAGCTCGACGCCGCCCGAGCCCGCCTCGGCGATGGTGGACTTGGCGCCGAGGCCGGTGCCGTCGATGTCGCCCGAGCCGGTCGAGACCTCGGTGGGCCCGGTGAGCGAGCGCAGCGTGATGTCGCCGGAGCCGTTCTTCACGGTCACCGCGAGGCCCTTGGGCACCTCGACCTTGTAGTTGACGTCGCAGTCGCCCCAGCCCTTGATGCCGCTCCCACAGGTGTAGGTGAGCAGCAGGGTGTCGCCCTCGACCTTGTGCTCGGTCTTCGGCTTGTTCTCGCGCCACTGGATGGTCTCGGTGACGCGCACGGCGGTCCCGTCGTACTCGGTGACCGCGACGTCGCCCGAGCCGCTCTTGACCTGGAGCCGGGAGACCTTGTCGGTGACCTGGTAGTCCACGGTGTCCTGGTTGGTCGGGCCGGCCAGGCTCTTGAGCCCGCAGCCGGTCAGCAGCGCCGTCGAGGCGAGCAGTCCGCCCGCGATCACGATCGTCTTCATGTCCCCGATCCTCGCGCGCGCCGGGCCTTCCGGCATCCGGGACGCCCCTGAGCGGTCCCCGGGGTACCCCCACCTTTGACCCTGGAACGGGCGTCAAGTAGCTTCGCTTCCATAACCCGGAAGTGAATTTCCACCATGCGAAAAAGGAGCGATATGGAGATCAACGGCCCGATCCTCGACCGGTTCGACGAGATCCTCACGCCGGAGGCGCTCGGCTTCGTGGCGGCGCTCCAGAAGGAGTTCGGCCCCCGCCGCCTGGAACTGCTCGAAGCCCGGCAGGCCAAGCAGGAGGAGCTGGCCGCCGGCGGCACCCTCGACTTCCTGCCCGAGACGCGGACGGTCAGGGAGAGCGAGTGGAGCGTCGCCCCGCCCGCGCCCGGCCTGGAGGACCGCAGGGTCGAGATCACCGGCCCGGTCGACCGCAAGATGACCATCAACGCGCTCAACTCCGGCGCCAAGGTCTGGCTGGCCGACTTCGAGGACGCCAACTCCCCGCTCTGGGCCAACTGCGTCGGCGGCCAGCTCAACCTGCGCGACGCGCTCGACCGCGCCATCGACTTCGAGTCGGGCGGCAAGACGTACGCGCTGCGGCCGGACGACGAGCTGGCGACGATCGTCGTGCGCCCGCGCGGCTGGCACCTGGACGAGAAGCACGCCAAGGTGGACGGCCGGCCCGTGTCGGCGTCGCTGTTCGACTTCGGCCTCTACTTCTTCCACTGCGCGCAGCGGCAGCTCGACAAGGGCAAGGGCCCCTACTTCTACCTGCCCAAGATGGAGTCGCACCTGGAGGCCCGGCTCTGGAACGAGGTGTTCGTGCGTGCCCAGGACCTGCTCGGCATCCCCCGCGGCACGATCCGGGCCACCGTGCTCATCGAGACCTACCCCGCCGCGTTCGAGATGGAGGAGATCCTGTACGAGCTGCGCGAGCACTCGGCGGGGCTGAACGCGGGCCGCTGGGACTACCTGTTCAGCGTCATCAAGAAGTTCCGCACCCGGGGCCGGGAGTTCCTGCTGCCCGAGCGCAACGCGGTCACGATGACGGCGCCGTTCATGCGCGCGTACACCGAGCTGCTGGTGCGCACCTGCCACAAGCGGGGCGCGCACGCGATCGGCGGCATGGCGGCGTTCATCCCGTCGCGGCGCGACCCCGAGGTCAACGCGGTGGCGCTGGAGAAGGTCCGCGCGGACAAGACCCGCGAGTCGGGCGACGGCTTCGACGGCTCCTGGGTGGCGCACCCCGACCTGGTGCCGGTCTGCCGCGAGGTGTTCGACGCGGTCCTCGGCGAGCGGCCGAACCAGCTCGACCGCAAGCGCGAGGACGTCAGCGTGTCGGCCGCCGACCTGCTGTCGGTGTCCAAGACGCCCGGCGAGATCACCGAGAAGGGGCTGCGCGGCAACGTGGAGGTGGCGCTGCGCTACCTGGCCGCCTGGATGGGCGGGCTGGGCGCGGTGGCCATCCACAACCTCATGGAGGACGCCGCCACCGCCGAGATCTCCCGCTCGCAGGTCTGGCAGTGGATCCACAACGACATCACGCTCGCCGACACCGGCGAGCGGGTGACCAAGGAGCTCGTCGAGCGGATCATCGCCGAGGAGCTGGAGGCGATCGCCGCCGAGCCGGGTCACGACGAGGAGCTGTACGCTCAGGCCACGGCGCTGTTCAAGGAGGTCGCCCTGGACGACGAGTTCGCCGAGTTCCTCACGCTTCCCGCGTACGCGCGCATGCCGTAGAAGGAGCCGTATGACCCCGAGCCCGTCCCCCGCGATCGCTCCCCTGACGGCCGCCCTGCGCTCGGCCCTGCCCGGCGACTCGGTGATCACCGATCCCGTGCGGCTGCGCACGTACGAGTGCGACGGCCTGACCTACCACCGGGCCGTCCCCGGCGTGGTGACGCTGCCGGAGACGGCCGAGCAGGTGGCGCTGGTGGTGCGGCTGTGCAACGAGCACGGCGTGCCGTTCGTGGCCCGGGGCTCCGGCACCGGGCTGTCGGGCGGCGCGCTGCCGCGCGAGGACGGCGTGCTCATCGTCACCTCGAAGATGCGCCGCATCCTGGAGATCGACCTGCCGGACCGGCGGGCCGTGGTGGAGCCGGGCGTGACGAACCTCGCCATCACCGAGGCCGTGCGCGACCGGGGCCACTACTACGCGCCCGACCCGTCCAGCCAGCAGGTGTGCTCCATCGGCGGCAACGTGGCCGAGAACTCCGGCGGCGCCCACTGCCTGAAGTACGGCTTCACCGTCAACCACGTCGAGGCGTGCGAGATCGTCACCCCCGACGGCGCCCTGGTCCGGCTCGACCGCATGGACCCCGGCTACGACCTGCTCGGCGCGTTCGTCGGCTCCGAGGGCACGCTGGGGATCGCCACCAAGGTCACGGTACGGCTGAGCCGCGCGCCGGAGGCGGTGACGACCGTGCTGGCCGCGTTCCGGAGCATCGAGGAGGGCGGCCGGGCGGTGTCGGCGATCATCGGCGCGGGCATCGTGCCGGCGGCGATCGAGATGATGGACGCGCTGGCCATCGAGGCCGCCGAGGCGGCCGTGGCCTGCTCCTACCCGGCCGGCGCCGGCGCGGTGCTGATCGTGGAGCTCGACGGCCCCGCGGCCGAGGTGCAGGCGCAGTTCGCGCGGCTGCGCGAGCTGTGCTCGGGCGCGTTCGAGCTGCGGGTGGCGGCCGACGCGGCCGAGCGGGCGGCCGTGTGGCGGGGCCGCAAGTCGGCGTTCGCGGCGGTGGGACGCATCAGCCCGGCCTACATCGTGCAGGACGGCGTGGTGCCGCGCACCTCGCTGCCACGGGTGCTGGCCGCCATCGACCGGCTGTCGGCCGAGCACGGCATCCGGGTGGCCAACGTCTTCCACGCCGGTGACGGCAACCTGCATCCGCTGGTGCTGTTCGACGACGCCGAGCCGGGCGCGGGCGAACGGGCCGAGGTGGTGTCGGGCGCGATCCTCGACCTGTGCGTCGAGCACGGCGGCTCGATCACCGGCGAGCACGGCGTGGGCGTGGACAAGGCCCGCTACATGCCGAAGATGTTCACCGGCGACGACCTGGACACCATGCAGCTCGTCCGGTGCGCCTTCGACCCGAGGGGGCTGTCCAACCCGGGCAAGGTGTTCCCGACGCCGCGGCTGTGCGGCGAGGTCCCGGGCGTGCGCAAGGGCGTCCACCCGCTGGTCGAGTCGGGGAAGGCGGAGCAGTTCTGATGGCGCGCGAGCTGCTGGAGAAGACCGGCGTGACGCTCAGGGACGCCGTGGCCGACGACGCGGTGGCGGGGGTGACGCCGCGCTGGGTGGCGCTGCCGGAGACGGTCGAGGAGGTCTCGGCCGTGCTGCGCGCCTGCGCCGAGGGCGACCTCGCGCTCACGCCGGCGGGCGGCGGCACGAAGCTGCACTGGGGCGCGCCGCCGGAGCGCTGCGACGTGCTGCTCGACCTGTGCTGCCTGAACGAGGTGCTGGAGCACGCGGCGGGCGACCTGGTGGTGCGCGTCCAGGCCGGGGTGACGATGGGCGCCCTCGCCGGCGTGCTGGCCGCCGAGGGGCAGGAGCTGGCGCTGGACGCGCCGTCCGGGGCCACCGTGGGCGGCACGCTGGCCACCGCCGCGTGCGGCCCGCGCGCCTTCCGGTACGGGGCGGCGCGCGACCTGCTCATCGGCGTCACCGTCGTGCTGGCCGACGGCACCGTGGCCCGCTCGGGCGGCAAGGTGGTCAAGAACGTCGCGGGCTACGACCTGGGCAAGCTGTTCACCGGCTCGTACGGCACGCTGGGTGTGATCGCCGAGGCCGCGTTCCGGCTGCACCCGCTGCCCCCCGACCGGCGCTGGCTGGTGGTGGGCGACGCCCGGCGGCCCCGCGAGCTGGCCGCGGTCCTGGCCGCCTCCCAGGCCGAGCCCAGCGCGGTCGAGCTCGACCGGCCCGGCCCCGGCGCCCCGGTGGCGATGGCCGCGCTGGTCGAGGGCACGGCCGCCGAGGAGCGGGCGCGCGCCCTGCGCGACGCCGCCGGAGCGGGTGAGGTCTCGCCGGAGCCGCCCCCGTGGTGGGAAAGCTCGTGGTGGGACGCGCCGCCGGACGAGGAGGTGCTGGTGGAGGCCCGGTTCCTGCCGAGCGCGCTGGACGGGGTGCTGGAGGCCGCCGACGCGCACGCGCTGCGGCTGCGCGGCTCGCCGGTCTCCGGCCGCCTGCGCCTGTCCCCCGCGGGCGAGGTCACCGAGGAGCGGCTGGCCGCCGCCGTGGCCGCGCTGCGGGAGCGGGCGCACGCCGCGGTCGTGCTGGCCGCGCCGTACGAGGGCGTGGACCGGTGGGGTCCCGTCGGCGCGCTGCCGCTGATGCGGCGGGTCAAGCAGCAATTCGACCCCGGGCGCAGGATGTCGCCGGGACGGTTCGCGGGAGGGATCTGACATGGACCCGTTCGCGGGAGGGATCTGAGATGGACCCGGAGCTGATCGACGACTGCGTCCACTGCGGGTTCTGCCTGCCCACGTGCCCGACGTACGTGCTGTGGGGCGAGGAGATGGACTCGCCGCGCGGCCGTATCCACCTGATGAAGCAGCACGTCGAGGGCACACCGGTCACGCCCGAGATGGCCGGGCACTTCGACGCCTGCCTGGGCTGCATGGCCTGCGTCACCGCCTGCCCGTCCGGGGTGCGCTACGACCGGCTGATCGAGCTGACGCGGGCCGAGGTGGAGCGCGTCCACGAGCGGGAGCCGCGTGAGCGGGCCGTGCGCGAGCTGGTCTTCGGCCTGTTCCCCTATCCGCGCCGGCTGCGGCTGTCCCGGCCGCTGACCGGCCTGACGCGGCGGCTGGCGCCGTTCCTGGAGCGGGCGCACCCGAGCCTGGGCGCGATGGCCGCGCTCACGCCCGTCGTCGAGCGGCGGCAGCGCCTGCCGCGCCTGGTACGCGCCAGGGGGCCGCGCCGCGCCGTCGTGGGCATGCTCACGGGCTGCGTGCAGCGGGAGTTCTTCCCGCAGGTGAACGCCGCCACCGCCCGGGTGCTGGCGCTGGAGGGCTGCGACGTGGTCATCCCGCCGGGCCAGGGCTGCTGCGGCGCGCTCAGCGTCCACTCCGGGCGCGAGGAGCAGGCCAGGCGGCTGGCCCGCCGCACGGTCCGCGTGTTCGAGCGGGCCGGGGTGGACACCGTGGTGGTCAACGCCGCGGGCTGCGGCTCGTCGATGAAGGAGTACGGCGAGCTGCTCGGCGCCGAGCCCGCCTTCCGGGTGCGCGACCTGTCGGAGTTCCTGGCCGAGCTGGGTCCGGTGGCCACGCGGCATCCGCTGCCGCTCGTCGCGGCCTACCACGACGCCTGCCACCTCGCCCACGCGCAGGGGGTACGGGCCCAGCCGCGCGCCCTGCTGGCCGGCATCCCGGAGCTGGAGCTGCGCGAGGTGCCCGAGGCGGCCATCTGCTGCGGCTCGGCCGGCACGTACAACATCTTCCAGCCCGAGGCCGCCCGCGACCTCGGCGACCGCAAGGCCAAGGGAGTGGCCTCGACCGGCGCCGAGCTGCTGGTGTCGGCCAACCCGGGCTGCACCATGCAGATCGCCGCCGCCATGCGCCGGGCCGGGGCGTCGATCAGGGTGGCGCACACGGCCGAGGTGCTGGACGCCTCGCTGCGCGGGGTGCCGCTGTGAGCGCTGTGACGGTGACCGAGGCGAGGGACGGGGGTACGGCCGCGTGAGCGTGCAGTCGATCGAGCGGGCGCTGGACGTGCTGGAGAGCCTGGCCGAGCACGGCGGCGCGGCGGGCCTGTCGGAGATCGCCGCCAAGACCGGCCTGCCGTACGGGACGATCCACCGGCTGCTGCGCACGCTGCTCGCCCGGGGCTACGTGCGTCAGGAGTCCGACCGGCGCTACGCGCTCGGGGCCGGCCTCATGCGGCTCGGCGGGGTGGCCGAGGGCATGGTCGGCGCGTGGGCGCGGCCGTACCTCGCGCGGATGGTGGAGCTGTCCGGCGAGACGGCCAACCTCGCCGTCATGGAGGGCGACTTCGTCGTGTACGTGGCGCAGGTGCCCTCGCCGCGGCGGCTGCGGATGTTCGCCGAGGTGGGCCGGAGGGTCCTGCCGCACAGCACGGCCGTGGGCAAGGTGCTGCTCGCCGACCGCGCCGCCGACGACGCGGTGACGCTGCTGGAGCGCACCGGCATGCCGCGCCGCACCCCGAACACCATCACCGAGGCCGGGGCGATGCTGGCCGAGCTGGACCGGGTGCGGGCGCTCGGCTACGCCATGGACCTGGGCGAGGAGGAGCTGGGCGTGCACTGCCTGGCCGTGCCCGTCAGCGACGGCGAGCGGGTGGTGGCCGCCATGTCGGTGTCGGGGCCGGCCGAGCGGATCGACGCGGTGGACCGCGAGGAGCTGGCCGAGGGCATGCGGGGCATCGCGCGGGCGTTCGGCGTGGAGCTGGCGCCGGTGACGGGCGAGCGCTGACGGCGTCGGCCACCACGGATTCCGACGGTGCCGGCCACCACGGATTCTGACGGTGCCGGCCACTACGGTTGAGGCATGTGCCGAAGCATCAAGACGCTGCGCCCGCCGTACGCCGAGGACGTCACCGAGGACGACGTGCGGGCCGCGGCGCTGCAGTACGTGCGCAAGATCTCCGGCTTCCGCTCGCCCGCCCCGCACAACGCGGAGGCGTTCGAGCGGGCGGTCGAGGAGATCACCCGGGCCTCGGAGGAGCTGCTGGGAGCGCTGAAGGTCCGCGGCTCCCGCTGATCCGCCGCCCGCCACGGGCCCGCGACCGCGCGGGTCGTTGACAGCGGCCCCCGCCGGGAGAAGTCTCCCCGGTGTACCCCATCGGTTCCCAGGGAGCTGCCATGATCAGCGGGCTGTATCAGGGTCAGGACGGCGGATCGCGGCTGGAGCTCCGGGTCGACGTGGACGGCGCGCGGCCCACCGGCCGGGTCAGCGGCGACCTGTTCTCCGTGGCGGGCTCGACCACCACGTACGCCGGCTCGTTCGTGGTCCACTCCCCCACGGTCCGGGCCGAGGGCGACGAGGCGCGCATCGCGGGCCGGGGCGCGTTCACCTTCGAAACGCCCGCCAAGGACGTCACCGTCACGCTGACCGGCGGCTCCGGCACCGCCGAGGTGGCCGGTCACGTCTACCCGGTGGCGTTCGCCTCGCCCCACTTCCGGCAGGTGCTGCTGGAGGTCGACTCGGTCGCCGGGACGGTGCCGTTCGCCTCCTACGCGACCTCGGCCCTGCCGACGCCCGCCGGGTGCCCGCCCCGCGAGCTGAGCGTGGCCGCCGCCTACGCCGAGGCCGGGATCGGGCTGACCGTGGCCGAGCCGGGCGTCATCCCGGCCGACGGCTCCGGCGCCGACCTGGCCTGGGACGACGCCGAGCTGCACCACGCGATGACGCAGCAGTTCAGCCTGTTCGCCGACGCGCCGGCCTGGCGCGTGTGGCTGCTGGTGGCCGGCCGGCACGTGGGCGGCTACCGCGGCATCATGTTCGACTACGACGACGCCCACCAGCGGCAGGGCTCGGCCGTGTTCTACGACGCGATCAAGGGCGACACGCCGCAGGCCCAGCGGGCGCAGCTGCGCACGTACGTCCACGAGCTCGGGCACGCCTTCAACCTGCTGCACTCCTGGCAGAAGAACCTGGCCGCCCCGCCGCAGCCGCTCGGCCCCGACGGCGGCTTCGGCGACCTGTCGTGGATGAACTACGTCCAGAACTACCGTCCCGGCGGCGAACCGGGCTACTGGGCGGCGTTCCCGTTCCAGTTCACCGACGCCGAGCTCGTGCACCTGCGGCACGGCTTCTACCGTGACGTCGCGATGGGCGCCAACGCCTTCGGCACCGGCGCGGCCGAGATCGCGCCGTTCGAACGGCCGGTGGAGGACCTGTCGGGGCTGCGGCTGGAGGTGCGGGCCAAGGAGCGGTTCGGCTTCGGCGAACCGGTCGTGGTGGAGCTGAAGCTGTCGTACACCGGCGAGCCCCGCGTCACCCACGGCCACCTGCACCCCGACACCGAGTTCACGCAGATCGCCATCACCCGGCCGGGCGGGCGCACCGTCCTGTACCGGCCGATGATGCGCCACTGCGTGGACGACTCCGCCGAGGTGCGGCTCGACCCGGGCAACCCGGCCCTGTACCGCAGCGCGTACGTGGGGCACGGCCGCGACGGCCACTACTTCCAGCAGCCCGGCGAGTACCTCGTGCGCGGCCAGTACATCGCCGCCGACGGCTCGCGCATCGTCTCCGACCCGTGCCTGGTGCGGGTGCGCTACCCGGCCGGCGCCGACGACCACCGGGTCGCCGAGCTGATGCTCGGCGAGGAGCAGGGCAAGCTGTTCTCGCTGCTCGGCTCCGACTCGCCGGAGCTGCGCGCCGGCAACGAGGCGCTGGACGAGCTGATCGACCGGTACGGCGGGCACCCCCTCACGGTGTACGCCCGGATGGTCAAGGGACTCAACGCCGAGCGGGAGTTCAAGGCGATCACGGCCGGCAAGCGGCTGCGGGTCCGCCCCCCGGACCCCAAGCAGGGGGTCGAACAGCTTTCGGCCGTGGCCCGCGAGGCCGCGTCGGGCGGGCTCATCGACAACATCACGCTCAACATGGTGATGCGCCGGCTGGCCAGGGCCGAGGCCCGGCAGGGCGACCTCGGCCGGGCCGGCGCCGTGCTGGACCGGATGGTGGCGCTGTTCGAGGACAAGGGCGTCAACCCGATCGTGCTCGGCGGGATCAGGCGGCAGGCGGAGGAGACGAAGACGGCGCTCGGCGCGCGGTCCTGAGGGGGTCGCCGGCCTCGGCATCGCCGGTTTCCGACGCCGTTCCCGCCGGTCAGGGGCGGGTTCGCGGGTCTTGTGCGATTTTCTGGACGTTCTCTGTACGGGCGATCCGCAATCTTGGTCCCCAGCAAGCGCGTTTCGACAGAGCCAACACAGCTCGGGCGCCGTGCGGGACCCGTCCCCGGCGTCCGTGGAAGGAATTCGCATGAGATCCAAAGGGATGCTCACGGTGGGCTTCGCCCTGTTAATCGGCCTTGCATCGGGCCAGGCCGCCGCGTCAGCCAGCACGGTCTGGGCGCCGACGGCGACCACCACGCCCACACCCACTCCCACCGCGACGGCGACGTCGCCCGCCGAGGACGAGGGCGAGGGCGGCGACCCGGCGGACGAGGTGAACGTCCCCTTCGCGGCCACCCTGGCGGCGCCGAAGTTCCAGCTTCCCTTCCCCTGCGGCCAGTCGTGGACCGGCAACTCCAGCAACAGCAGCGCCCACCGGTCCTATGAGATCGACTGGAACCGGGGCAGCACGGCCGACGCCGACCTCGGCGACACCGTGGTGGCCGCGGCGGCGGGCACCGTGGTCATCTCGGCCCACCAGGGCTCGACCAACGGCTACGGCAACCTCGTCAAGATCGACCACGGTGGCGGCTACACGTCCTTCTACGCGCACCTGAACTCGCGCGCCGTCTCGGCCGGCGCCAAGGTCTCCCAGGGCCAGAAGATCGGCACGGTCGGCAAGACCAGCAAGCCGGGCAACAACATCAGCCCGCACCTGCACTTCGAGATCCGCAAGGGCAGCAGCTACCCGTCGAACATCCAGAAGGCCGTCTTCAACGGCGTCACCTTCGGCTACCCGAACCAGACGCTGACCTCCAAGAACTGCGGCGGCGGGGGCAGCACCCCGGGCAACCCGCACACCGCGGCCTCCGTGTGCGGCAGCGGCTTCAAGGTGATCGACCAGCAGGCGCTCGGCACGGCCGGCACCGTCTACCTCACCTACAACAGCGGCAACGGCCAGAACTGCGTGGCGACGATCAAGAAGACGTCGCTCGGCGCCAAGACCACCACCAGCGCCTTCCTGGAAGTGAAGGGCAAGGCCCGCGTCACCGACAGCGGCAAGTTCGACTACTACGCGGGCCCGGCCAAGGCCAGCGCGTCCGGCAAGTGCGTCAAGTGGGGCGGCAGCGCCGGGTCGTCCACCTACACCAGTCCCTTCGAGCACTGCGGCTGACCTTCGACGGCCGCCCGCGCCTGGGGCGGGCGGCCGATCTCAGGTGACCGCGGCCCGTCGTCTCACCCCACGAGACGGCGGGCCGCGGTCACTTCTGCCTGGGCAGGCTCACGGGCCGGCCGCCGGAGCAGACGATCGTCACCTCGACCTCCTCGCCCTCCTCCGGCTCGAACTCGACCTTGGCGCGGAGCGCGGGACCGGGCTCGACGCCGTCCACGGAGAAGCCCTGCGCCGGGCTCCAGGAGCGCAGCCGTACCCGGTCGCCCTCGCAGGAGGCGATGACCGTGCCGCCGGCCGTCTGGAGGAGCCGCCCGCCCGCCGCCGGAGCGGAGGTGCCCGGCGAAGGCTCGGGGGTGGCCGGCGAAGACGCGGGCGTGTCCGGCGAGGGGGCGGGGATGCCGGTCCCCGTGGGGTGGGGGCGCGCGGTCGCGGAGGCCAGCGCGGCCCGCACGTCGTCCCGGTCGAGCACCCGCCCGGAACCGGCCGTCAGGGAGCCGCCCAGCAGGCCGAGCACCGCCACGGCGGCGCCGGTCGCGGCAGCCGCGGTGGCGGCCCACGCCACGACGTACCTCTTCACCGCCCCAGCTTCCCCCGTCCGCCGCTAAGCCGCCGTTAACGCGAGGATAAGAGAGCCGGGCCACCCGTCCGCACCGTCTACGGTTTCCTCATATGGCTGACATCCTGCTCATCGAGGACGACGGGGCGATCCGGACCGCGCTCAGCCGCGGGCTGCGCGACCTGGGCCACGCCGTCTCCTCCTCCTCCACCGCGTTCGAGGGGCTGCGGCTGGCCGTCGAGGACCGGCCCGACCTGGTGGTCCTCGACCTCGGGCTGCCCGACCTCGACGGCGTGGAGCTGCTGCGCATGCTGCGCGCGGTGAGCCGGGTGCCGGTCATCGTGGCGACGGCCCGCGACGGCGACGCCGAGATGGTGCCGGTGCTCGACGCGGGCGCCGACGACTACGTGGTCAAGCCGTTCAGCGCGGCGCAGCTCGACGCGCGGGTCAGGGCCGTGCTGCGGCGCGCCGGCGAGCCCGCGCCCGCCGCGCTGCGCGTCGGCGGCCTCAGCGTGGACCCGCGGGGGCGCGCCGCCACGCTCGACGGCGCGCCGCTGGACCTGACGCCGCGCGAGTTCGACGTGCTGCACTACCTCGCCGCCCGGCCGGGCGAGGTGGTGACCAAGCGGCAGCTCCTGACGGAGGTGTGGCAGCTCCCGTACGGCGGCGCCGACAAGACCGTGGACGTCCACCTGTCGTGGCTGCGCAGGAAGCTCGGCGAGACCGCCTCCGAGCCCCGCTACCTGCACACGGTGCGCGGGGTCGGGGTGAAGCTGGTCGATCCGTCGTGAGGCGCTGGCTCGCGCTGCTGGTGGCGGCCACCACGTCGGTGGTGCTCATCGCGCTGCTGGTGCCGATGGCGCTGCTCATCCGCGCCGTGGCCGAGAACGGCGCGATGAGCCGCGCCACGGGCGCGGCGGCGTCGGTCGGCGTCGCGGCCGGCACCGACGACCTGCCGCTGGCGGTGGAGCGCGTGGAGCTGCCGGTCACGGTGTTCCTGCCGGACGGGCGCACCCTGGGCGCCCCCGCCCCGCGCTCCGAGGCGGTACGGCTGGCGGCGACGGGCCGCAGCGTGACGGCGGAGGCGCCGGGCGGCAGGGAGGTGCTGGCCGCGGCCCAGTCGCCGCAGGGCACGGTCGTGACCCGGGTGTTCGTGAGCGAGGACGAGC
Organism: Nonomuraea rhodomycinica; assembly: GCF_013363995.1. GTDB lineage: Bacteria > Actinomycetota > Actinomycetes > Streptosporangiales > Streptosporangiaceae > Nonomuraea > Nonomuraea rhodomycinica. The sequence goes on from NZ_JABWGO010000001.1 coordinate 2,096,145, forward strand.
TGACGCGCGGGGTGCGCGAGGCGTGGGGCGCGCTGGCGGGCCTCGGGCTGGCGCTGGTGGTGCTCGGCATCCTGCTGGCCGACCGGCTCGCGCTCGCGGTGACGCGGCCGGTGGACGGGCTGGCCCGCGTGTCGCACCGGCTGGCGGGCGGCGACCTGGAGGCGCGGGCCGAGCCAGGCGGGCCGCCGGAGGTGCGGTCGGTGGCGCTCGCGCTCAACCACCTGGCCGGGCGGATCGGCGACCTGCTCACGGCCGAGCGCGAGTCGGTGGCGGACCTGTCGCACCGGCTGCGCACGCCGCTGACGGCGCTGCGGCTGGACGCCGAGTCGCTGCGCGACCCCGAGGAGGCGGCCCGGCTGGGGGCCCGCGTGGACGCGCTGGAGCGGGCGGTGAGCGCGGTCATCACCGGGGCGCGCCGCCGCTCGGCCGGGCGGGAGACGTGCGACGCGGCGGCCGTGGTGCGGGAGCGGGTGCGGTTCTGGTCGGTGCTGGCCGAGGACCAGGGGCGCGAGGTCGAGGTGTCCGTGCCCGCGACGGCCCTGCCGGTGGCGGTGGGCGCGCAGGACCTCGCGGCGTGCGTGGACGCGCTGCTGGGCAACATCTTCGCGCACACGCCCGAGGGCGCGGCCCTGTCCGTGCGGCTCGGGCCGCGCCCGGAGGGGGTGGTGCTGGTGGTGGCCGACCAGGGGCCGGGGTTCGAGCCGGCGCTGCTCAGGCGGGGCGACAGCGGAGGCGGCTCGACCGGGCTCGGGCTCGACATCGCCTGCCGTACGGCGGAGTCGTCGGGCGGCTCCCTCGGGATCTCGCGCGGCCCGGACGGCGGCGCGGTCGTCGAGGTGGTCCTGGGCGCCGGTTGAGTCCGGCGCCGTCGAGCGGCACGGACCCTGGCGGGCGGTCACGGGGTGAGACGAGGGGCCTGGTGGACGGACAGGGTGGGCGGACAGGGTGTGCGGCTGGCGTCGTCGGGTGCCCACGCGGTACACCGGGGGGATGACGCCGTACCTGGTCGGGCCGGACGGGCTCCGGGTGGAGCCGGTCGAACTGCGCGTGGACACGGTCCACTGGCTGTTCGCGCGCATGATCGAGCCCGCGGCCCGGCCGGGCGAGGTCTGGTACCGGGTCACCCGGCACGGCCACGCCCTCGGCACGGGCTACTACCAGCTCGACCAGCTCCAGGAGATCGTGGACCTGGCCGAGCTGCGCGCCCCGGCGGACGCCGGGGAGGAGACGGCCTGAGAGCGCCGTCCGGGGTCCAACCGCGTACGGCGCTAAAAAGTCCATAACCGCGGCTTAGCGCCGGCTTACCGCTCGCCGCGCTTACCTGAGGACATGCAGCTCACGAAGAGATTCATGATCGTCGGTACCGGTGTCGTGCTGTCCATCGCGGGCGGGAGCTACGCGCTGGCGGCGGCCGCCACCTCCGAGGAGGGAGCCCGGGACCGGGCCGTCTCCGTCGCGGCCCCCTCCGCACCCAAGGTGCTCGCCGAGCAGGCGCTCAAGATCGCGGAGAAGGAGGTGCCGGGCGGCTGGGTCGCGCACCTGTCGCTCGACCGGGACGACGACGGCAAGGACGTCTGGGACGTCGACGTCGTCAAGGGCGACACGCGCAGCGACCTGGACATCGACGCCACCACCGGCAAGGTCCTGTCCAACAAGGCCGACGACGACCACCGGGACGACAACGACGGCCGCGACGACCGGGACGACGACCACGACGACGACGGCAACTGAGACGACGACGGCGACTGACCGGACGCCTCCGCTCCGGCGCCGAACCCCCGCCACGTGACCCGCCGCCCTCCGGCCGACCGGCCGGAGGGCGTCTCGAACGGGAGCGAGACCCAGCAGGCCGGAACGCACCCCGCAGACCGGAGCCGGACCCCGCACGCCGGAGCCGGACCCCGCAGGCCGGAGCCGGACCCCGCAGGCCGGAGCCGGACTCCGCAAGCGGGAGGGAGACTCAGCAGGCGGGAGGGGGGCTCAGCAAGAGGGAGGAGGGGCTCAGCGGGCGGGAGGAGGGCTCAGCAGGAGGACAGGATGCCCTGCATGGCGTCCTTCTCGCCGCTCGTGACCCACACGCCGTACTTCGCCTTCACCTCGATCTGCCGGGCGATGTAGGCACACCGGTACGCCTTGCGCGGCGGCAGCCAGGTGGCGGCGTCGGAGTCGCTCTTCTGGCCGTTCAGCGGGCCGTCCACCGCGAGCAGGTTGAGCGGGTCGTTCGCGAACTCCTTGCGCTTGGCGGCCGTCCACTGCTGGGCGCCCTTCTGCCAGGCGTCGGACAGCGGCACCAGGTGGTCGATCTGCACGTCCGTGCTGGTGTCCTGGCCGCGCTTGAACTGGATCGTCTTCCCGCTGTAGGGGTCGTCCAGGACGCCGCTGAGCACGATGCAGTCGTGCGTGCCGGCCTTGAACTTCTCGTCGCGCAGGTCGCGCTTCAGGATGTCGTTGCGCGTGTCGCAACCGTTGCGGTCGACGTCCGCCCACGCGGGCCCGAACTTGTCCCGTTCGAAGCCCGTCCGCGGCGCCCGGCCCTTGACCTCCAGCTTTCCGAGCTTCTTCCGCGCCTCTCCGACGTCGATCTTGTCGGACTTGGACGACGAGGACGAGGTGCCGGTGTCCGCCCCCGTCCGGGCCTCCAGGCCCCCACATCCGGCGAGCGCCACCACCGCCGCTAATCCAGCCAGACCAGCCCGAACCCGCACGTCCACTCCCCCAGACTTCAGAATGGTGTAAAGCCTAGGTAGAGAAATTACCCTTAATCACCCAAGTATCCCGCCATGGCGCTGAGGTGCCATTTCATCAGGTACGCGGTGTACCAGGCGGTGACGCGCGCCGACCAGGGCAAAGCCCCCGCCGGGCGCCGGCGCGAAGGGGAGGGGGCGGCTCGCGGTGGCGGGGAAGCGTCCATACCCTGGGGAAGGTGGAGGACGTCGTACACGTCGGCGAGGTTCCCCAGGCCGGGCTGCTCGGCGAAGCGCGGCGCCGGCCGGACCTTATCGACGCGATCGATCTCACACTCGTGCGGGCCGACCGGGGGGTCACCCGCCACGAGCCGCTCGGCCACGGCCTCAGGCACGCTCGCCGAACCCCTCCCCCGCACCGCCCCCAGGCCGCCCCCTCGGCGCCACGGGACGAGCCGCTCCTGACTTCCCCGCACTCCGCGCTGGTCCGCGCCACGTGCCCACACTTCACGGCTCGCCCCCACCGCCGCGCCCCGGCCGCCGGACGAGTAGAGCCCGCCCAGCACCCGCGCGCGACCGACCAGCAGGCACCATTCCGCGCAGCGCTCGAGGCCGCCCAGTCGCCACAACCACCGCAGCCGCTCAGGGCCGCCTCATCGCTAGAGCCACGCCGGCCGCTCAGGGCCGCCTCATCGCTAGAGCCACGCCGGCCGCTCGTGGCCGCCTCATCGCTAGAGCCACGCCAGCCGCTCAGGGCCGAGCAGTCGCGCAGGCGTGCATCGCTGTCAAGCGAGCGGCAGGCCCGATCGCGCAGAGCACTCGTCTTCGAGGAGCAGCCGTGCCGGCACGCGTCGCTCCAGTCCGGCCAGCAGGCACCATTCCGCGCAGCGCTCGAGGCCGCCCAGTCGCCACAACCCCGCGCACAGGTCGGCGGCGAGCGGCGCGGCCGCGTAGCCCCGCGCTCCGACCCGGCCGTACTGGGACGGCAGGCCGGTCCGGCGCTCGCAGGAGACGAGTTCCGCCCCGCGGGCCCTCGCTCCGACGCGGCCGTGCTGGTGGAGCAGGCCGCTCCGGCATGCGCAGGAGACGATCTCCGCCCCGCAGCCCCTCGCTCCAACGCGGCCGTGCTGGTGGAGCAGGCCGCTCCGGCATGCGCAGGAGACGATCTCCGCCCCGCAGCCCCTCGCTCCAACGCGGCCGTGACGGTGCGGCAGGCCGGTCCGGCGCTCGCAGGAGGCGGCCTCCGCCTCGCCGACCCGGTCGAAGTGTGGCCGTCCACCGCTCTCGCCCCGGCCGCGGCCCAGCCCGCCGCGGCAGGTGACGCCGCAGGCGAACTCGGGCACCGCCGGGGACGGCCTGGCCGGGAAGAGCAGGGCGCGGGCGTGCGGGCCGGGGTCTCCGGCGGTGTGGAGGCGGCCCTGCTGTGCGACGGTGAGGTCGGTCCGGCCGCGTTCGGCGGGTTCGCCGACCAGACCACGGCCTGCGACGCAGCAGCCCGCGACGACGAGACGCGGCCGGCCTACCCCGCGCCCTCCGGGTTCTTATTACGCAGCCGCCACCGGATCACGCGACGACCGAAGAAGGAAGACAGCCGGGCAGGGCCACGGGGTGTCAGGAACGCCCGTAGGCGTCCTCGAGGCGCTCGATGTCGTCCTCGTCGAAGTGGCCGAACGCGATCTCCAGGATGCGGGTGGCCGGGCCGGAGGAGCTCAGCCGGTGGGTCTGCCCGCGCCGGATCAGGATGCGCTCGCCCACCTCGGGCTCCACGCGCTGCCCGTCGACCTCGAACACGCAGCCCGGGTCGAGCGCCACCCACAGCTCGTCGCGGTGCTCGTGCCGCTGGAGGCTCAGCCGCTCCCCGGGCAGGACCTCGATGATCTTGACGGTGGACGGCTCGTTGAGCGTGAACCGCTCGAAGCCGCCCCAGGGCCGCTCGTCGCGGATGACCGCGGCCAGCCTGTCGATGTCCTGCATGGTCCCCTCCACGTGTGCCGCGCGGGCAGACGCGCCCGCGCGTGGTGTACGGCGCCGGAGCGGTCCCGGGGCGCGTCCGGGCCCGCTCCGATCCGCAGCGCAAGCTATCAGGTGATCCACCGGAGCCACCCGGCGGATCACACCGTCGCGCCCCACCGGCGTGATCCCGCGGATCACCCTCCGCAGGGCGCGACGTCCGCGGCCTCGCTCAGAGGCCGCACTCCACTGGCCTCGCTCAGAGGCCACACTCCGTCGGCCTCGCTCAGAGGCCACACTCCGTCGGCCTCGGTCAGAGGCCGTACTCCTTCACTATGCGCTCGTGCCGCTCGACCTCGACGTTCACCTCGCGGGCCAGGTCGAGCCAGGCCAGCGGGTGCGACCAGCGCTCGGTGGCGTCGTCGAGCAGGGCGTCGACCTCGACCGCCGACACGCCCGGGGGCACCGCCACCCAGCCGAAGACGCCGGGCAGCGCCTCGCCGCTGGTGGGGTGGGTGACCGTGTAGTTCTCGTCGCTGTAGACCCACATCGGCCAGCCGCGCTCGGCCATGGTCTCGGTGAAGTCGGCCCAGTCGTCCTCGGCCGGCGCGGCGCCGTCGAAGAAGTAGCTGGTGTAGCCGCCGGGCCGCAGGATGCGCACCGCGGCGAACGGCGGCACGAAGTTCTGCGCCTCCTGCGGGTCCTCCGGCACCGGCTCCAGGAGCTGCGGGTCGAACACGACGAGGTCGCCCGCGTTGTAGTCCATGCCGCGCGGCTGCGGCAGGGCGAGGCGGGCGGTGGCCGGGCCGGTGCGGATGGACAGCACCTGGCGCTGGCCGCCGTCGGGCGCCGGGAGGATGACCCGGATGAGGCCCATCTCCTCCTCGATCGGCCCCGACGTGGACTTGATCGGCATGCCGATCTTGGCCGCGCCCTTGCGCACGGTGTCCCAGTCCTCGGCGGAGGTCGCCATGACGATCATGCGCCAGGTGTCCTCCTCGGTGAGCTCGTCGAGGATCTCGAGCAGCGCCTGGGCGCCCTTGGCGTTGTCGTCGAGCTGCTGGGCCGCGGCGCCGACGATGCGCCGGGCCTCCAGGCCGGCGCCCGCCGCGACGGCGTGCTCGGCCTCCTCCAGCGCCTGCTGCCAGCGCTCGCGCGCCATGTGCAGGCGGGCCAGCGTGAGGTGCTGCTGGTCGTGCGGGAGGAGCGCGGCCATCTGCTCCAGCCGCTCGTCCTGGCGGGCCTCGACGAGCAGGGTGGTCAGGTAGGCGATGTCGTCGGCGTCGGCGGAGGCGACGTCGCCCTCGTCCACGAGCAGCTTCCAGTAGATGTCGGCGCCCGTGGCGGGGTAGCCGAGGTAGCCGAGCGTGGTGGTGTGCCGGCGGGTGGTCTCGAGGTCCTGACCGGACAGCGGGGACAGCCAGCCGGCCCAGCGCTCGGGGTCGGCGTTGTGGCCGTCGGCGGCGTCGAAGTAGGCGACGCGCTCGGCGACCGGGCCGGGCGCGGGCGGCTCGGGGGTGGCGTCGGCGGCGGCGCGCAGCGCCGCGACGCGCTCGGCCAGGCCGGTGCTGTCGCGCAGCTCGCCCATGCCGGACTCGGCGAGGTCGGCCAGCAGCCGGGCCTGCCACACGCCCTGCCGGGCGATGGCCAGGTCGCCGGCGACCAGGGCCAGCTCGACGCGGGCGCGGTAGCCGCCCATCATGCCGAAGTAGTCGATCCACTGGCGGATCACGCGGCCGAGCTGCCAGGTGTTGGTGATCTGGGACGAGCCGGCCAGCAGGCTGACCGCGCGGGTCCACTCGACCCAGGAGCGCGGGTGCTCGCCCACGACGTCGAGGTCGGGCAGCGCGTCGACGGCCTCGGCGACCCGGCCCAGCGTGGCGAGGATGAGCGCGCGGCGCACGCCGTCGCGCTGCGCCTTGGCCACCGGGTCGTCGGCCTGGAAGTCGGCCGCGGCCTGCAGGGCGCTGAGCGCGTCCTCGGCGCGGCCGGCGGCCAGCAGCGCGCGGGCGCTCTCGGCGCCCAGCTCCCAGCTCGCCTGGCGGCCGGCGGCGACCAGCCGCTCGACGGCGGACTCGGCGTAGGTGACGGCCTCGCCGGCCCGGCCGGCGTCGGTCAGGGCCGAGACGTACTGCGTGACCAGGCCGGTGTAGACCGGGTCGGCCGGGTCGGCGGCCTCGATGGCCGGGCCGAGCTTCTCCAGGCGCAGGGCCGCGTAGCCCGGGCCGTCGGCGTTGGCCCAGGCGAGCGCGAGCGCCTCGACCGCCGCCGGGGCGGCCGGGCAGTCGCGGACGTCTTCGCGCTGGGCGAACGCGAGAAGCTGCTCCGCGTCGCCGATCGCGACCGCGCCCTGGGCGCGGTCGCCGACGCGGCCGATCAGGTGCCAGTAGCGGGCGTAGAACTCCAGCCAGGGCAGCTCCAGGGTCTCCGCCTGCTGCGCGATGGCCGGGGCCATGACGTCGAGCTGCGGGTAACGGCCCTCGTAGGCCTGTGCGGGGAGGTCTCCCAGCGCCATGGCGAGGCCCACGTTGCCCGCCTCGGAAAGCTGCTGCTGGGTGTCGCCGACCCAGGCCCAGATGTCCACGTCCATGGCATGCCAGTCTGCCAGGTCAATGACCCTGCCCAAAACGCAGAAGCTCGATGAGCTCGTCCGATTCATCCTCGTTAAGCACCGAAAAAACCGGTGCCAGGAGTTCGTCCGTGGCGTCCTCCACCGCTGCCCGGCGGGCGACGAGCTCGGGCGTCGGCTCGGGATACGGCTCGGGCCACTGGAAGAATCTCGCCATCGTCTCCCCGGTCACGTGCCCGAAGGGCGATCCGTCGTGCGCTCGGGCGAGCATCGCCTCCAGCGGGCTCATGCCCGCCGCGATCACCGCGTTGGCGTGCAGGCCGCCGCGCAGCTCGCGTACGACGTGCATGAGCTGCGCGGCCCGCGCGGGCGGGTCGTCGGGCAGGGGGACGGCGCGCCACCCGGCGAACAGCGGCGCGCCGGGCGAGGGGGCCCGCGCGACGACCCGTTCGAGCAGTTCGGCGATCCGGGCGCAGCCGTCGTGTTCGCCGAGCTTGCGCCGCCCCCACGCGTGGCAGACCCCGGCGTAGAGCTCGACCGCCTCCTCGGCGGGCAGCTTGCGCCCGCCGTTCCAGCTCTCCTCGACGTGGGCCGGCGGGAAGAAGACCGCGACCGAGGTGACGACGTCGGCCGCGCACTCGCCGAGGACGCCGCAGCGCCCGCGGAAGTACAGCTCGCGGGCGCCGAGACCGAGCTTCTCGCACAGCGCCTTGGCCTCGCGCGAGAGCATGAAGCCGCCGCCGTACTGCCCGATGGGCGCCTTCACCTGTCGTGCGGTCGTGCGTGGGTCGGCCATGGGTCCACCCCTCTCGGTTCGGGAAGTGGACCCAGCATCGCTCAAGAGAACATTATTCTGCAAGCATGAGCTCGCCGGCCGCGACGATCACGGCGGGGCCCGCCAGGTAGCTGGTGTCCGCGGTGAGCGTGACGGTCAGCGTGCCGCCCGGCACCTCGATGGTCCAGGAGCCGGTGCTCTCGCCGCTGAGCGCCGCCGCCGCGACGGCCGTGGCGACCGCGCCGGTGCCGCACGCGCGGGTCTCGGCCGAGCCGCGCTCGTACACGCGCATGACCGCGCGCGCCGGGCCCACCGCGTTGAACAGCTCGACGTTGACGCCGTGGGGGAAGACCCCCGGGTCGAAGCCCGGCTGGTGGGTGAGGTCGAGCTGGACCACGGGCTCGCCGATGGCGCAGGCCAGGTGGGGGTTGCCCATGTCGACGTGCAGCCCCTCGAACTCCTGGCCCGCGACCGTGGCGACGCTGCGGCCGTGCACGGCGGGCAGGCCCATGTCGACGGTCACGTCGCCGGAGACGTCCAGGCTGACCCGCTTGAGGCCGCCGCGGGTCGCGATCGCGAACTCGCCGGGCTGGGCCAGCCCCGCGTCCACGAGGTGGCGGGCGAAGACCCGGGTGCCGTTGCCGCACATCTCGGCCACGCTGCCGTCGGCGTTGCGGTAGTCCATGAACCACTCGGCCTCGCCCGCGAGGTCGGACACCTCCGGGCTGACCTTCGTGCGCACCACGCGGAGCACGCCGTCGGCGCCGATGCCGGCGCGCCTGTCGCAGATCGCGGCCACGAGCGAGGCCGACAGTTCCAGCTCGCCGTCGGGATCGGGCAGGATGACGAAGTCGTTCTCGGTGCCGTGCCCCTTGAGAAAACGCATCGAACAATTTTATACGGGCCGGCGTAAAGGGCCGTTGAAGGGGCCGGTCAGGCCGTCGCGCCGCGCGGTTTGACGAGCCCGCAGTCGTAGGCGAGGACCACGGCCTGGGCCCGGCTGCTCAGGTTGAGCTTGGTCATGAGCCGGTTGAGGTGGGTCTTGACCGTGGCCTCGCTCACGTGCAGCCGGTCGGCGATCTCCCTGTTCGACAGCGCCCGCCCGACGGCGCGCAGCACCTCGGTCTCGCGCGTGGTGAGCTGGGCGAGGTCGGGGACCTCGCGCGGGTCCGTGGCGGGGGTGCCGGCGAACGCCTCCACGAGCCTCTTGACGGCGCCGGGGACGAGCAGGACGTCACCGGCGGCCACGGTGTGGATCGCGGAGATCAGCCGCTCGGGCGGGGTGTCCTTGAGCAGGAAGCCGCCGGCGCCCAGGCGCAGCGCGTTGTAGACGTACTCGTCGATGTCGAAGGTCGTGAGGATCAGCACCTTCGGCGCCCGCTCGCCCCCCTCGGCCAGGATGCGCTCGGTCGCGGCCAGCCCGTTCATGCCGGGCATCCGGATGTCCATCAGCACCACGTCGGGCCGGACCGACGCCGCCAGTTCCACGGCCTCCTCGCCGGTGGCGGCCTCCCCCACGACGTCCAGCCCGGGCGCGGCGCGGATGAGGGCGGCCAGGCCGGCCCGGATCAGGACCTGGTCATCGACCACCAGCACGGTGACCATGCGCGTCCTCACGGGTAGGGGGGCGCCCGGCCGGCGGGCGCCCGGCGTCACCCACGTTCGTCGGGCACCGGCAGCGGGAAGGTGGCCCGCACGTCGAATCCGCCCTCCGGGAGTGGGCCTGCGGTGATCGTTCCACCGTAGAGCCTGACACGTTCGGTCATGCCCATCAACCCGTGCCCGGTGGAGCCCGGCGCGGGCTGCGGGGCGGCGCCGTCGTCCGTCACGCGGACGGTCAGGTCCCGCGGTCCGTAGGCCAGCACGATCTCGACGCGGGCCGCGCGGGCGTGCTTGAGCACGTTGGTGAGCGACTCCTGGATGATCCGGTACGCGCACAGGTCGAGCCCCGGGGGCAGGGGCCGGGCGGTTCCCTCGACCCGCGTCTCGACCGCCGGGCCGGCCATGCGGATCCGCTCGACGAGCGGCTCCAGCCGGCCCAGGCCGGGCATGGCGGCGTACAGGTCGGCGCCGTCGTCCCTGTCCTCGTCGTCGCGCGGAGGACCCTCCGTGCGCAGGACGGACAGGATGCGCCGCATCTCGGTCAGCGCCTCGTGACTGGTGTCGGCGATGACCTCCAGGGTGGCGTGCGCGGTGGCCGGGTCCGACAGGGCCACGTAACGGCCCATGCCCGCCTGCACCGAGATGACCGACATGTGGTGCGCGACGACGTCGTGCAGCTCCCGCGCGATGCGCACGCGCTCCTGCATGGCCGCGTGCGCCGCGGCGGTGGCCTGCTCGCGGTGCAGCTCCACCGCGAGATCGGTGAGCTGCCTGGTGCGCAGGGCCAGCAACCGCATGCTGGTGCCGACGCACACGGCGATCGCGGCGACCACGAGAGCCTGCCCGAGGGCCGACCACCACGCGACGCCCGGGTGCAGCGTGCCGGCGTGCGCCCATTCCGCGGTGACCAGCACGGCGCCCGCCACGACGAGGACGGTCGAACGGTACAGCGTCACCGTGTAGAGGGCCAGCAGGGGCGCCATGCTGTTCAGGCCGTAGTGGTAGCCGAGCGCGTGGTAGACCGCGGCGGCCGCCGTCGAGACGACCAGCACGGCGAACGGGGCGCGCCGCCGCAGCGCCAGCGGCAGGCCGGCGACCGCCGTCAGCAGCACCGACGCCGCGTCCACCGGCCGTGTCCCCCGGCCCGGCTCGTACCAGGCCCACAACCAGGTGCCCCCGAACAGCAGCAGCGCCAGGCCCACGTCCAGCAGGAGGGGATCGACGGAGGCGAGACGCCGGAGCATCGAAGCGGCACCACCGTGCATCGTTGGATGCTAATCCGGCGCCGCCGCGCCGCACATCCATCCTTCGATTGACGCGGACGTACCGCGGGAGGTGGAGTCACGGGCGTCGCGGCCCGCACGGGGCGCGGCCTCCCCGGCCGTCACGGACGCCCATGGTCGCCGGCCCGCTTGAAACGACCGGAGTAAGCCGGTCGGATGACGCCGCCGCGCGCTACCGCGCCCGATTGACGGAGAAATCCATTCGCCGGTTGACGCCGCGCCGACCGGCCGCGAATTACGTTGTGACCCCACCGGACCGAAACGGGTCCCGATCACCGCGAAGGCGATTCGGGATTCCACGACCGAAGGAGGAGATTCGCATGGCTGTTTCCATGGGGCGCGTTCTCGGGAAAGGCGCCGTGATCGCCGCCACGATCTGCGCGGTGGGCGCCGCCGGAGCCACTCTGGCCTCCGCGGAGGGGGGCTTCAGGACCAGCATGGCCAACGTCGCCGGCGGCTTCGAGTCGCGTACCTGGAAGGACCGCAACAGCGACCACTGGCGGACCGCTGTGGAGCTGTCCGGCTGCTCGTCGAACTCGCCGCAGGCCGCGCCCGCGCTCGGCCTGTTCCGGGAGCGCCTCGGCCCGGACAGCAACTACGGCACGAGGGGGTACGGCGGCTGCGACCGGCGGATGGTGCGCGGCGACTGGGGGGACGTCCGCTCCGGCAAATACCACTTCACCGTCAAGAACATGCCCGAGAGCTGGTACCGGGTGTCGGCACGAAAGGTCCAGGTCTGGTACTAGGAATCGCGCAATCGCGGCCGGCCGGTCTCCGGAGAACGATCCGGGCGGCCGGCCGCGGTTTCCCGCGAGACGTTTCCGAATTCCGCGGCAGGCGAGGAAGAGATGCCTATTTCCTTTCACGGGTGCGCCTTCGGACATCGCCGGGGCTCCCATGTCTTCACCCGGCTGGACCTCGACGTCCCGGCGGGCCGCACGGCCCTGATCGGCCCCAACGGGTGCGGCAAGTCGACGCTGCTCGCCCTGGCCGCCTCGGCGCTGCGCCCGCGCAGGGGGCGGGTCTCGTACCAGGGGCTCGATCCGTTCCGGCGCGGGAACCTGGCGCGCTACCGCGCCCTGGTGGGCTGGATGCCCCAGGGGGTCAGGCCGCTGCCCGGCCTGACCGCGCGCGAGCAGGTGGGCTACGCCGGCTGGCTGAAGGGCATGTCCCGCGGGAACGCCTGGCGCCGCTCCCTGGAGGCCCTGGAGACCGTCGAGCTGGGCGCGCTGGCGGACACGAGGTGCGCGGAGCTGTCCGGGGGCCAGCTCCGCCGGGTCGGGCTCGCGCAGACGCTGGTGCACGACGCCGAGGTGGTGCTGCTGGACGAGCCCACGGCCGGGCTGGACCCGGAGCAGCGGGAGCGGTTCCGCAGGATCGTGGCGCGGATCGGCGAGCGCGGTCACCTGATCGTGTCCACCCATGACACCGCGGAGCTGGCGCGGACGTACGACTCGGTCGTGGTGCTCGACCGGGACCGGGTCCGCTACGCCGGGCCGGTCGCGGGCCTGGACTCGGTCGCGGGCCTGGACTCGGTCACGGGCCTGGACTCGGTCACGGGCCTCGGCTCGACCACGGGGCTGGGCGCGGGGCCGGGTGCGGTCGCGTGGCCGGGCGCCGCCGCGGGGATCGCCGGGGAGGTGTGAGCCGTGCCGCTTCGCCGCTGGGCGCGTTCCTCCGCGGCCGTGCTCGCCCTCCCGGTCCTGATGGCCTACCTGTTCTTCGTGATGAGCCGTTCGGTGGACGTCCTGGAGGACAACTGGCTGTCCGCGACCGTGCTCGTCTCCTCGGCCGCTGTCCTCGCGGCCGGTCCGGTGTGCGCCGCGGCCGGCGCGTGGGAGGGGGCCAGGCTGGCGCGGGGCGGGGTGGACGGCGCCGCCGCGGCACGGTCGCGGGCGGCGGTGCTGGCCTGGTCGCTGCTGCCGATCCTGGGGGCGGCGCTGGTGGCGCTGCTGGGCGGGCTGGCGCTGGCCGGGGTCGCGATGGCGGGCGTCCCCGGCCTGCCGGACCCGCTGGTGCTCGCGGTGGCGCTGCTGGTGATCGTGGCCTGGACCCTCGCCGGGTTCGCCGCGGGCCGCCACCTGCATCCGCTGGTCGGCGTGCCCCTGCTGCTGGTGGGCACGTGGCTCTGGCTGGCGTACCCGGCCGCGCTGGAGACCTTCTGGGTACGCCACCTCACCGGGAACAACCTGGGCTTCTGCTGCGAGACCCACACCGTCTACGACCAGCGCGCCCTGTACGCGCAGGCGGTCGTCGCCGGGTGCCTGGCCGGTGCGGCCTTCCTGGTCTGGAGCCGGCGCCGGGGCGCCCGCCTGGCGTGGGCGGGGATCGCCGGGCTGCCTCTGCTGGCCGTGGCCGTGGCGGTCCCCTTGGTACGGGACATGGGGCCGGAGGCGCAGGTGCCCCGTACGAGCGGCCTGGCGTGCGGCCGGAGCGACGGCGTCGAGGTGTGCGTGTGGCGCGAACGCGAGAAGCGGCTGGGCACCGCCGCCCTGATCGCTGTGCCGGGCGCGCGGCGGCTGGCCGCCGCGACCGGGCTGCCCGCGCCCCGGCGCGTCACGGAGGGGCCGGCCACCGGCGGGGACTCCTGGCGCTTCGCGGCGCCGCCCGGCGCGAAGCCGGATGATGTGCTGTTCGGGCTGGCCACGAGCCTGCTGCCGGCCGAGCCGCCGGTGTGCGGGCCCGGCTGGTCCGGCGCCGACGCCTACGGCCCGCTGAGCGCCTGGCTGGCCCTGAAGGCGGGCGCCGGTCAGGACGCCGTCGAGCGCAGGACCGGGCCGCGCTCCCTCGGCGCCGCCCGGCGGGCGCTCGCTCGGCCCGAGGCCGCGCAGGTCCGCTGGTTCCGGCACAACCTGGACGCGCTGCGCCGTTGCGACGTCGCGCCCTCGGAGGTGACGCTCCCGTGAGGACCTGGCTGCGGGTGCACCGCGCCGCGCAGGTGTGCGTCGCGCTCGCCCTGACGGCGGGGCTGGTGGCGGTGGTGGGAGAGGTGCTCGTGCCCGTCCCGGGCGTGGCCCTCGACGACCTGGCGGGGGTGCCTGTGGCGCTGGTCGCGCCGCTGGTGGCGAGCTCCGTGCTGGTGCGCGGCGCCCTCGCGGGCGCCGGAGGGCCGGAGGCGGTGGCCGTGCGTCCCGTGCTCGCCTACCGCACCGGCATGGTCGCCGTCACGTGCGCGCTGTCGGTGGCCGTGGCGCTGGTGGAGACGGTGCCGTACGGGGCGGCGGCGGCCCGCAACCTCGTGGGCTTCACCGGGCTGGCGGCGCTGGCCGCCCTGTGGCGGCGGGACGCGGCGACCGCGGCGCCGGCCGCCTACCTGGTCGCCGCGATGCTCCTGGGCCGGCCCGGCGCCGGGTCGTGGTGGGACTGGCCGGTCGAACCGTCGCCGCACCCGGCGACCTGGGTGGTCCCGGCCGCGTGCCTGGGGCTCGGACTGGCCGCCCCGGCGCTCCCGCGCCTCAGGGCTCGCCGCCGCCCGCGGTGACGACCAGGCCGCCTCAGGGCTCGCCGCCGCCCGCGGTGACGAGCGCGAGGGCGCGGTCGGGCAGGTCGGGCGCGTCGTACGGCAGCCAGCGCACCCGCGGGTCGCGGCGGAACCACGACTCCTGCCGCCGGGCGAAGCGCTTGGTCGCCCGCACCGTCTCCTCGAACGCCTGCTCCTCCGTCCACTCCCCCTGCAGGAACCGCAGCACCTGGGCGTACCCGAGGGCGCGGCTCGCCGTGCGGCCCCGCGCGAGCCCCTGCCCGAGCAGCCCGCGCACCTCCTCCACCAGGCCGGCCGCCCACATGCGCTCCACCCGCAGCGCGATCCGCTCGTCCAGCTCCGGTCTGGGCACCTCCAGCCCGATCTGCACGCAGGGGTAGACGCCGTCGTAGGACGGCATGGTCGCCGAGAACGGCCGGCCGGAGTGCTCGATCACCTCCAGCGCGCGCACGATGCGGCGGCCGTTGCTCGGCAGGATCGCCGCGGCGGCTACCGGGTCCTCGCGGGTCAGCCGCTCGTACAGGGGCGCGGGGCCGTGCTCGGCCAGCTCCGCCTCCAGGCGGGCCCTGATCGCCGGGTCCGTGCCGGGGAACTCCAGGTCGTCGACCGCCGCCCGTACGTACAGGCCGCTGCCGCCGACCAGCACGGGCACCGCGAGCGTGTCGAGCAGCGCCCGGGCGAGCTTCTGGTACTCGGCGACGCTGGCGGTGACGGTGACGTCCCAGATGTCCAGCAAGTGGTGCGGCACGCCGCGCCACTCCTCGGGGGTCAGCTTGGCCGTGCCGATGTCCATGCCGCGGTAGAGCTGCATGGAGTCGGCGTTGACGCATTCACCCCCCAACCTGAGGGCGATGTCCACGGCGAGATCCGACTTCCCGGCCGCCGTGGGACCCACGACGGCGATGACTGGCTGCTGGCGCACACCGATAAGTGTGTCAACTGTCGGGGTATGGGGTGACAGACGGCACCCCTCGGGAGCCGTCCGGGGGATCACTGATCGGGGGATCAGATGTCCATTCTCGAGAAGATCAAGGACATGTTCACCGCTCACGGCAAGCACCACCACGTGCCCGGCCAGGCCGGGGAGGCGGAGCGGCCGGCGGCGGAGCACGAGGACCTGCTGGACCGCCTGCGCGAGCGGGTGTCGGACGCGACCGGCTCCGACACGACCGGTCCGGAGGCCGGCGGCTCCGACACGACGCGTTCCGAGGCGCCGGGACCGGAGACCGGATCCGGCCCGGGGGCCGGCGGCACGCCGGGCACCGGTCGCACCGGCCAGGGCACGGGCCAGGACATGGGCGGTGAGACGACCGGCGGGCTGGCCGGCGCCGCCGGGGCCATGGGCGGCATGACCGGCGCCGCCGCCGGCGGAGCCATGGGCGGCGCCGCCCGCGAGAGCGCGGAGCACGACGGCGACGAGGGCGGCCCGGCCGAGGGCTCCGAGGGCTGACTCTCCGCCCGCCCGCGCTGGAGCCCGCCGGCCCTAGAGGTCGAGCAGGGTCGGCTGCAGGTAGCCCTCGTGGGTCAGCAGCCAGCGCTTGGTCTCCACGCCCTCGCCGCCGCTGAACCCGCCGAGCCCGTTGCCCGCGATGACGCGGTGGCAGGGCACCACGATGGGGATCGGGTTGGCGGCCATGATGGAGCCGATCCCGCGGGCCGGCACGGCCGACGCGCTGCGCGTGGCCAGTTCCCCGTACGTCACCGCGCTGCCGTACGGCACCCGGTGGAGGGCCTGGAGCACCACGCGCCGCGAGCCGGACGTCAGCCGCCAGTCGACCGGCGTCTCGAACGCGCGCAGCTCACCGGCGAAGTACGCCTCCAGCTCGGCGACCACCTGGGCCGTGCGAGCCGGGTCGCGCACCTCGGCGATGCCCGGCCCGACGCGCTCGCGCGCCACCACCATGCCGCCCCAGCCGAGGGCGACGAGCCCCTTCTCGGTGACGGCGGGCACCAGCGTCCCCACCGGGCTCGGCACCTCGGCGAACGCCACTGTGGTCATCATGTCCTCGCCTGAACTCGTGCGGCGCCGCCCGCGCGGCGCCTCCCTGTCACCGTAACTCCTACGGCTGGAAAATCCTTTCGAGTGGTGAACACCGATCGGCCCTCGCGGGATGCGATCCCGGCCGTCGCCGTGAAGGCCGTACGATCCGGGGATGGAACTCCGCCGCCGAGCCCGTCATGTCGTCGCGTGAGCTGGTGGTGCTGGGCACCTCCAGCGCCGTCCCCACCAGGCACCGCAACCACAACGGCTACTTCCTGCGCTGGGACGGTCAGGGATTCCTGTTCGACCCCGGCGAGGGCACGCAGCGGCAGATGGCCTACGCCGGGCTGAGCGCCAACGACGTGCACTGGCTGTGCGTGACGCACTTCCACGGCGACCACTGCCTGGGCGTCCCCGGCGTCGTGCAGCGCATCGCGCGCGACAAGGTG
The DNA here is from genome assembly GCF_013363995.1 of Nonomuraea rhodomycinica. Lineage (GTDB taxonomy): Bacteria > Actinomycetota > Actinomycetes > Streptosporangiales > Streptosporangiaceae > Nonomuraea > Nonomuraea rhodomycinica. Next base: position 2,112,919 of record NZ_JABWGO010000001.1, read on the forward strand.
CGTCACCCGGTGCGCGCCGTGTTCCCCGCCTCCGGCCTGACCTACTGGCAGCGCCTTCGCCACGCCACGGCGTTCGCCGACACGGACGTCATCGGCGAGCACCCCCTCAGCGGCGAGCACGCGGCCCTCGGGCAGCTCTCCGCCCGTCGCCTGTCGCACCCGGTCGAGTCCTACGGCTACCGCCTCCAGGAGCCGGCGGGCCGCCGCATGCTCCCCGACCGGCTGGCGGCGCACGGCATCGGCGGCGCGGAGATCGGCGAGCTGCAGCGCACCGGGTCGGTCAGGGGCGTCACCCTCGACCAGTGCAGCATCCCGCGGCCCGGCCAGAGCTTCGCCTTCGTCATGGACACCCGCCTCTGCGACGCCGTCTTCGAGCTGGCCGACCGCGCTGACCTGCTCGTCATCGAGTCCACGTTCCTGTCGGCCGAGGAGGGCCTGGCACAGGAGTACGGACACCTCACCGCCGAGCAGGCCGGCCTGGTCGCCGCCCGCGCCGGCGCCCGGCGTCTCGTCCTGACGCACTTCTCCGAGCGGTACGGCTTCGCCGACGAGCCCGCCTTCCTGGCCGAGGCGGGCCGCCACTACGACGGCGAGGTCGTGGTCGCCCGCGACCTGACGACCGTTCCGGTCCCGAGCCGTCCCCGGCACCTGACCCTGGGGTGACGGCGGGGCCGGTCAGTCCTCGCCCTGGGACCAGGCGGCCACGGGGAGCGTGAGATAGACGCCGAAGTCGTCCAGCCCGGTCGCCTCGGCGATGCCCTCGTGCAGCAGGTCCACGCGTTCCTGGCGGTCGGCGGCCCGGCTCTCGAACCACTTCGACCGCACCTCGATCACGACGTCCAGGCCGCCGCGGTCCAGCGGGCCGTACGGCCGGAACCTCAGGTCGACGTCGCCGGGCCGCAGGTCGACGTCGTAGGGCTCCTCGGGGCACTCCACGGCCTTGGAGACCAGGTGGGGCAGCGCGGAGGCGAGCTCGCGCAGCGTGGACTCGGCGACGTGCGGGGCGTAGGTGATCTCGACGAGCGGCATCGCACCAACCTAGCGCCACGCGGGCGCGGCGCGGTCAGGTCCAGGCGGCCACGAAGTAGCCGACGCCGTAGGGGGCGACGTCGGCCAGCAGCCTCCCCTTGAGCCCTCCGGCTCCGCCGCGGCCCGCGGCGCCCGCGAGGACCTGCAGGGCCGCGCGCCCGGCCACCCACAGCTCCGCCGCCCGCTCCGGGTCGAGCCCCGCGAGCGCCGCCGCGTCGGCGTCGGCCACCGCCCGCACGAGCATCGCGTTGTACGGCTCGGCGTCCGGATGGTGGTAGCCCGGCGACTTCGCGGTCAGCCGGGCCGAGCCGTCGGCCATGACCAGCAGCGCCACCCGGCCCTCACGCGCCAGCGACTCCCCCAGCGCCAGGCAGCCCGCCGGCTCCGCGTCGAACGCCACGGCCTCGAACCCGTCCGCCGGCCGCTCCCCCAGCAGCCGGCGGCCGATGGTCAGCGACAGCGGCAGCACCGGCTCGCCCTCGCCGACCAGCACGTCCACGCCCCACGGGCGCAGGCTCCCCGCCGCCCGGCCGCCGTACGAGCCCGCGGACGCGGCGCCGCCCACCACGACGAGCCGGTCCGGGGCGGCGGCGTCGAGCTCGGCGAGCGCGTCACGGCAGGCCGCGCGCAGGCCGTCCAGCTCGTGGGCGGCCGCACCGGCCAGCTCGGGCACCATCAGGGGCGGATGCGGGCAGAGCGCCGCTGCGACAAGCACAGGGCCAGCGTATGCCCACCCGCGGCTTCGCCCGCCTCTGAACCGATCAGGATCGGAGAAGCGACGGCCGCCGGGTCTCCGTAGCGTGACGTGCAACAGCACTCGCTCTTAAGGGAGACCAGGCATGAAAGCGCACGTGAGCTCGATTCTTCTCGGCGTCCGGGACATGGAGGCGTCCAAGCGGTTCTACACGGAGGGTCTCGGCTGGAAGGTCCAGCACGATTACGGCATCTCGGTGTTCTTCGAGTCGGACGGAGCCTCGCCCGTCGGCTTCTACGGCCGCGAGGGCCTGGCCGCCCAGGTGGGCACGAGCCCGGAGGGCAGCGGCTTCAGCGGGCTGGTCCTCACTTACGTGGTCCGCAGCGAGGCGCGGGTCGACGAGATCATCGCGGAGGCCGAGAAGGCCGGCGCGACGATCCTCAAGCCCGCCGGCCTCCTGCCGTGGGGCGGGTACGGCGGCTCCTTCGCCGACCCGGACGGCTACGTCTGGAGCCTCGGCTACAGCGCTCAGGGGGAGGACCAGCCCTACGCGGAGTAGCCGGGCGCGGAGTAGCCGGGCGCGGAGTAGCCGGGCGCGTAGGGATCGCGGCCGGCGGCGACGGCCTGGAGGAGGAGTCTGGTGTGGGCCTGGACCGCCTGGTGGAGGCCGTGGCCGAAGCTGATCCGGGCCACCCCCAGCTCCGCCAGCCTGGCCGCCGGCGGCGTCCCCGGCCGGAACAGGACGTTCACCGGCGCCCCGATCTCCGCGACCAGGAGCTCGATCTCCTGCTCGCCGTGCGCCCCGATCGGGTACACGCAGTCGGCGCCCGCGTCCAGGTAGCGCCGCGCCCGGTCCACGGCCGCCGCGCGGCTGCCGTCGCCGCCGATGTACGTGTCCACGCGGGCGTTGATCACCAGCCGGGGACCGGCGGCGTCCCGGACCCGGGCCAGGAACTCCGCCTGCCGCTCCGGTGGGACCAGCTCGCCGGTACGCGGGTCGGAGTCCTCCAGGTTGCACCCGACGGCCCCGGCCGCCAGCAGCCGCTCGGCCAGTTCGGCCGGGTCGAGGCCGTAGCCGCGTTCGACGTCGGCGGTGACCGGCACCGGGACGGCCCTGGCGATGCGGCCGATCGCGGCCATCATCTCGGCGGCGGGCGTCCCCTCACCGTCCTCGTACCCGAGGACCGGCGCCACCGCCGCGCTGCCCGTGGCCACCACGGGGAACCCCGCCTCCACCACGGCGCGCGCCGAGGCGGCGTCCCAGGCGTTCGGCAGGACCAGGGGATCGCCCGGCACGTGCAGCCGCCGCAACAGGGCGGCGGCCTCCGCCAGGGATTCCACCGGGGAGCCGGCCGGGGTTTCTGCCGGGGATCCCGCCGGGGTTTCTGCCCGGGGCGCCTCGCCGGTCGCCGCCGGGCCGCCGGGCTGCTCGTCTCTCTTCATACCGCGCGTCATGCCGCGACCCTAGGCGCGCGGCGAGCCCGGTCCCAGGGCCACTGCGTGCCTGAAGGGCCGAGCCACTTGAGGGCGTCTCAGCAGCCGCTCTTGGAGCACTGCCCCGCGACCTGACCGGCCGGGCCGTCGGCGGCGCCGTCGGAGGGGTCGCCCTCCTGGTCCCGCGGCGGCTCGGCGGGCGAGGCGGTCGGCTTCTCGGCCGTGCCCGTGCCCGTCGTGCTGTCCTTGCCCGCAGAGCCCGTGTCGGAGCGCGTGGTCGTGCCCGGGTCGGCGGGGTTCTTCGCGGTGCCGGAGTCGCCGCCGGTGTCGGCCGTGCCCTCGTCGGCGGCGGGGTCGTCGGTGACGGCGTCGCCCATGGCGGCCTCCTCGTCATCGGCCAGCCCGTCGTCCGCCTCCGGGGACCCCTGCCGGTCGCCGCCGCCCTGCTCGACCGTGCTGCCCTGCTCGACCGTCCCGCCCTGCTGAGCGGTCCCACTCGGCTGCGCGCCGGGCAAGCCGCCGTCCGCCAGGACGAACCCGACGCCGCCCGCGGCGAGCACCGCCACGAGCGCCGACGCGGCGATGAGAGCGGTCTTGCGGCTCTTGGGGGTGGTACGAGCGGACCTGGGCGGTCTGGGATCGTCGCCCGGTCCTGTCAGGATCTCCTGGCGGTCCGGCTCGTTCGGATCTTGCATGGTGGCACAACTCCCTGCGGTCGTATCGGGAAAGCTCGCCGGCTTCCGCGGGTGATGGACCACACTAGCCGCATCAGTGGAATGCTCGCTCACCCTTCACTGACAAATCGCCATCACATCCACAATCAGCGATCACAGCGACAATCACGAAGGAATCACGACTTGTCTCGCCTCAAGGGCATTCGCGCAGGTAGTCAGGACCGCATGGCGCCGGCGGCGAGCGTGGCCGGAGTGCTCATGATCGCCGGAATGGGCGTCGTCCTGGCGTTCGCCGGCACCCCGCGTACGGCCCAGAAAAGCACGCCGGCCAATGATCGGATAAACCTGCTTACCGGTGACGCGAGCATTTCCGCGCCGCCCCGAGCCCGCCGGCAGGGGAAGGCGGAGTGGCCCGGGGAGTGGCCGGCCGACTGGGCGGGCACCTCGCCGGGGCCCGCGCCGGGGCCCACGCTCGCGCCGGCGGGCGTCCCCGCCCCTCCCGGCCCGGACAGGTGGCTCGAACGCGTCAGCCCGCCCGCCCGCGAGCGCGGCGAGAGGCGACGCCCGCCCCGGCTCGGGGTGCCGCCGGCGATGTCCCCGTGGGTCACGCCGCCACTGGACGCGGGCGCGGCCACGCCGTCGGTCGCGGACACCCCGCGGGAAAGCGTGCTGCCGCAGGCGCCGGGCGAGCCGGCGCCCGCCGCCCGGGTGGCCCCGTCGCCGTCTCCCGTCCCGGTGGCGCCCCCGCGTCCCCGGGCGACGCCCGTACCGGATGTGCAGCCCGAGACCGTGGCACCGCCCGAGCCCGCCGAACGGCGCCGCCAGGACCCCGAGCCCGCCGCTCGCCGCGGGGAACCGGCGGGCACCGGACGCGGCCAGGAGCCCGAGGACGCGGGACGCGACGCGACCGCCGACCGGCTTCCCGCGCCCGACCCGTGCGCGACCTTCCCCGACGCCCGCCGGGACTACTGCTACCGCCTCCTCGGCGGCCGGTGAGCCCCGGCGCTCACCCTGCTCAGGCCGGACAGCCGCCCACGGAGGCGGCGGGCGCGGCGGCCGGGCGGCCGATGGACGGCATGCCCAGCATGACGCCCGCGGCGCCCTGCGAGGAGGCGCCCTGACGGGCCTCCCAGGCGTCGCCGGCCCGGGTGCGGCGCAGCCCGAGGACCGCGCCGTCGGCCACCAGGTGGTGCGGCGCCGCGTAGGTGACCTCGACGGTCACCATGTCGCCGGGCCGCGGCGTCTCGTCGCCGGCGGCGAAGTGGACCAGGCGGTTGTCGGGGGCACGGCCGGACAGCCGCCGCGTGGCGTCGTCCTTGCGGCCCTCGCCCTCGGCGACCAGCACCTCAAGCGTGCGGCCGACCTGCTTCTTGTTCTCCTCCCAGGAGATCTCCTCCTGCAGCGCGACGAGCCGCTCGTAGCGCTCCTGGACGACCTCCTTGGGGATCTGGTCGTCCATGGTGGCCGCCGGGGTGCCGGGGCGGATGGAGTACTGGAAGGTGAAGGCGTTGGCGAAGCGGCTCTGCCGGACGACGTCGAGGGTGGCCTGGAAGTCCTCCTCGGTCTCGCCGGGGAAGCCGACGATGATGTCGGTGGAGATGGCCGCGTCGGGCATGGCGGCGCGGACCCGCTCGATGATCCCGAGGTAGCGCTCGGCGCGGTAGGAGCGGCGCATGGCCTTGAGGACCCGGTCGGAGCCCGACTGGAGCGGCATGTGCAGCTGGTGCATGACGTTGGGCGTCTCGGCCATGGCGGCGATCACGTCGTCGGTGAACGCGGCCGGGTGCGGGGAGGTGAAGCGGACCCGCTCCAGCCCCTCGACGCCGCCGCAGGCCCGCAGCAGCTTGCCGAACGCCAGCCGGTCGCCGAACTCGACGCCGTAGGTGTTGACGTTCTGGCCGAGCAGCGTGACCTCCAGCACGCCCTGGCCGACCAGGGTCTCGACCTCGGCGAGGACGTCGCCGGGACGCCGGTCCTTCTCCTTGCCGCGCAGCGAGGGCACGATGCAGAACGTGCACGTGTTGTTGCAGCCGACGGAGATGGCCACCCAGGCGGCGTAGGCCGACTCGCGCTTGGTGGGCAGCGTCGAGGGGAAGACCTCGAGCGACTCCTTCAGCTCCACCTGCGCCTCGCCGGCGACGCGGGCCCGCTCCAGCAGCACCGGCAGCGAGCCGATGTTGTGGGTGCCGAACACGACGTCGACCCAGGGGGCCTTGCGGATGATCTCGCCCTGGTCCTTCTGCGCCAGGCAGCCGCCCACGGCGATCTGCATGCGCGGGTTGCCCACCTTGGCGGGACGCAGATGGCCGAGGTTGCCGTAGAGGCGGTTGTCGGCGTTCTCGCGCACGGCGCACGTGTTGAACACGACCACGTCGGCGGTCTCGCCGTCGGCCGCGCGGACGTAGCCGGCGTCCTCCAGCAAACCCGAAAGCCGTTCGGAGTCGTGCACGTTCATCTGGCACCCGTACGTGCGGACCTCGTACGTGCGGGGGCTCTCCTGGGTCACAGTCATGGCGCGTTCTAGGGTAGTCCTTGCACGGGGAAGAGATACCGTGTGGGGCCAAAAGTCCAGCTCGACGGCATGATGTGATCGGATCGGTACCACCTGGTTAGTGCGCAGCGTCCTAACGCACCCTAGGTTTTGACCCATGACGGAGAACGGGGACGTGACTCCACTGGTCAAGCTGGAGCACGTCGACAAACACTTCGGGGCGTTGCACGTCCTGAGGGACATCAACCTGACCGTCTCCCGTGGCGAGGTCCTCGTCGTGATCGGCCCTTCGGGTAGCGGTAAGTCGACGCTCTGCCGGGCGATGAACCGGCTGGAGACGATAGACAGCGGGCAGATCATCTTCGACGGGCAGCCCCTGCCGGCCGAGGGCAAGGCGCTGGCGCGCCTGCGCTCCGAGGTCGGCATGGTGTTCCAGTCGTTCAACCTCTTCGCGCACAAGACGATCCGCGAGAACGTCACCCTGGGCCCGGTCAAGGTCCGCAAGGTGGCCAAGGACGCGGCGGACAGGCGCGCGATGGAGCTGCTGGAGCGCGTCGGGATCGCGGCCCAGGCGGACAAGTACCCCGCGCAGTTGTCCGGTGGGCAGCAGCAACGGGTGGCGATCGCCAGGGCGCTCGCCATGGACCCGAAGATGATCCTGTTCGACGAGCCGACCTCCGCCCTGGACCCCGAGATGGTCCAGGAGGTGCTCGACGTCATGGTCGGGCTGGCACGTGACGGGATGACGATGGTGGTCGTCACGCATGAGATGGGGTTCGCCCGCAAGGCCGCCAACCGGGTGGTGTTCATGGCCGACGGGCAGATCGTGGAGGAGAACACCCCGGACGAGTTCTTCACCAACGCGCAGACCGACCGGGCGCGTGACTTCCTGTCGAAGATTCTCACGCACTGACTATTGAGGTGGTACACATGCACATGCGTCGAACCGGAGCAGTGCTCTCTATTGCGGCCCTCTTGGGTGGTGTGGCCGCGTGCGGGGGCGGTGACGACAAGACCTACGCCACTGTCGTGGAGAAGATCCAGGGTGGCGGAAAAGTGGTCGTCGGCACCAAATGGGACCAGCCGAGCCTGGGCCTGAAGAAGGGCGCCGAGCCCGAGGGCTTCGACGTGGACGTGGCCAAGGCCGTGGTGAAGGAGCTGGCCGGCGGCAAGGACGTCTCCATCGAATGGAAGGAGTCGAAGTCGGACAACCGGGAGCCGTTCCTGGCCAACGGCACGGTTGACCTGATCTTCGCCACCTACTCCATCACGGAGGCCCGCAAGCAGAAGGTCACCTTCGGCGGTCCGTACGTCATCGCCCACCAGGACGTGATGGTGCGCAAGGACGACACCTCCATCAACACGCCGCAGGACCTCAAGGGCAAGAAGATCTGCAAGGCCGCGGGCTCCAACTCCTACAAGCGGATCACCGACCCGCCGCCGGACGGCCAGCTCGACCTCGACGCGACGACGGTCGACGCCGCCAGCTACTCCGAGTGCGTGCAGAAGCTGAACGGCAGCAACCTCGACGCCGTGACCACCGACGACCTGATCCTGGCGGGCTTCGCCAAGCAGGCGGGCGGCAACTTCAAGGTGCTGGGCCAGGGCTTCACCGACGAGAAGTACGGCATCGGCCTGAAGAAGGGCGACACCAAGACCTGCGAGGCCGTCAACACCGCGGTGAAGAAGCTGTGGGACAACGGCACCATGAAGCAGCTCCAGGAGAAGTGGTTCGGGGGCATCCAGGGTCTGAAGCTGACCGAGACCGCGCCGCCGGCCGAGGGCTGCGCCTAGTCACGTCCGAGGCGGCGGCCGGTGACCCGGCCGCCGCCGTCCTATGCGGTGGAGCACGATGGACGAACTGATTACCCATGCCCCCGAGCTCGCTCGGGGCTTCCTGGAGAACGTCAAGCTCTCGCTCGTGGCGCTGGTCGTCTCCTTCATCCTCGGCACGATCCTGGTGGCGATGCGCGTCTCCCCGACGCCGGTGCTGCGCGCCGCCGGCATGGTCTACGTCAACGTGGTGCGCAACACCCCGCTGACGCTGGTGCTGGCCTTCTCCGCGCTGGGCCTGAGCGACCAGCTCGGCCTCGTCTTCTCGGACCAGCCGGAGACCAACTCCTTCTGGATCGTGAGCCTGGGCCTGGGGGCCTACACCGCGGCCTTCGTCTGCGAGGCGCTGCGCGCCGGCATCAACACGGTGCCCATGGGGCAGGCCGAGGCGTCCCGCGCGATTGGGCTGACCTTCTTCCAGACCCTGACGATGATCATTCTGCCGCAGGCGTTCCGGGCGGTCATCGCCCCGCTGGGCAGCGTGGTCATCGCCATGATCAAGAACTCGACGGTCGCGACCGCGGGCGGCTACCTCCTGGACTCCGCGGCGAGGATGAAGATCATCTTTGACGACACCGGCGCCTCCATCCCCATCTTCCTCGGCGTCATCGCGGCCTTCATGGCCCTGATCCTGCCCATCGGCTACTTCACCGGGTGGCTGTCGCGGAAGCTGGCGGTGGTCCGATGAGCACGAGCGTCCTGTTCGACACCCCCGGGCCGCGCGCCCGGGTGCGCAACCACCTGCTCACGGTCGTCAGCGTGGTCCTGGTGGCCGCCGCGCTGTACGGCGTGTACCGCGGCTTCGACGCCAAGGGCCAGTGGGAAGGCAAGATCTGGGAGCCGTTCCTCCGGGCCGAGACCTGGGAGGTCTACATCATCCCGGGCCTGATCGGCACGCTGAGGGCCGCGGCCGCCGCCGCGGTGCTGGCGATGCTGTTCGGGGCGGTGTTCGGTCTGGCGCGGCTGTCGGACCACGCCTGGATCCGCGTCCCGGCGGGCGTGATCGTGGAGGTCTTCCGCGCCATCCCGCTGCTGCTGCTGATCTTCTTCATCTTCTACCTGGCGCCCAGCGTGATGGGCGGCGGCGACTACGCGTTCTTCGCGGTCGTGTTCGGCCTGACCCTCTACAACGGGTCGGTGCTGGCCGAGGTCGTCCGGGCCGGCGTGCTGTCGGTGGCCCGGGGCCAGTCGGAGGCCGGCTACGCGATCGGCATGCGCAAGAACCAGGTGATGCGGGTGATCCTGCTGCCGCAGGCCGTCACCGCGATGATGCCGGCGATCGTCAGCCAGCTCGTGGTGCTGCTCAAGGACACCGCGCTCGGCTACATCATCGCCTACGTCGACCTGCTCAACACCGGCTTCAGGATCATGCCCGCGGCGTTCTTCGGCTCGCTGATCCCGGCGGCCATCGTCATCGGGATCATCTACGTCGCGCTCAACATGTCGCTGAGCTACCTGGCGACCTGGCTGGAGCGCCGCACGCGGCGCAGCCGCAAGCTGGCGGGCGGCCCGGTCGGGCCGCCCAGCGCCATGGCGGCGGTGGGCGCCGGTCAGCCGACCGGCGGCGGCGACCTGCCCATGGTCGACTGACGCCCTCCGGGGCACGGGTTCACGAGGGGCGGTCACCTGCCGGGGTGGCCGCCCCGATCTCGTCCTTGCCGGGGCTTTTCCGGCTAGAGCAGTGATCGAAGGGCGAGAACCACGCTCACGGCCATGAAACCCAGAGCCAGCACCTCCAGCACCAGGGCGAGGAACAGCAGACGGGCACGCAGTCCGTTGACGCGCCGCAGCCTGATCAGGAGAGCCGCCTGGAGGCGGTACTCCTCACGCGAACTCTCTGGATCGGCCACGTTCCAATCGGGGTGCTCGGCCGCGCCGGCGAGCTCCGCGTCGTCGACGACGTCCATGCGAACGGGCAGGTTGATGAGCAAGCCGGTGATGGACGCGGCGATGAGCACGGCGAAGGCGCACCCCAGCAGTATCACCACCGCCTGCGGCATGGCGTAGCCCGGAGTACGCGTGACCAGTGAGACGAAACCGAAGACGATCGCGACCAGAGTGCCGGAGGTCGAGATGACCACGATGGCGCGCTGTTCGAGGGTGCCCTTGAGCGCCCGTTCGTCCGCCAGTTGGTCGGCGAGAAGGGACGTGTAGCGGCCACCGGCCGGTGTCGTGTCCCCCATCAACCGCGCCTGGACCTGATCGACGGCCCGGACGACCTGGACTGCCGGGAGAAGACGGAGATCGGCCATTGCAGGTCTCGGAACAGCGGCAGTTCGCCCGGGTCGTCCAGGGTCAGGTTGAGCTCTCGCGCAGCGGCGACCACGGCGTCGGCCAGACGGAGTTCCTTGCCGAGAAGGCCCAGCTCCCGCTTGATGTGACCGATTTCCCGTTCGACGGCATCCGCTGTTGCCCTGCTGTCCGCCAACCGCAACACCGCGGGGTGCCCTTCCGGGTACCCCCTGGCCATCTTCCCGAGCGTGCGCCCCAACCTTCTGGGAAGCGTGCCGAGCCGTCCTCCTCCCTTCAGCACACGCATGAGGGTTCGCGCGGACATGCGCTCGGCCTCCGTGAGGGGGCCGCCGTCATGAAGCCGTCCGCTCATCCACCCGCAGAGGCGCGCCGCCTCCCCTGTCCAATGCGCCGAGATGCTGTCGAGGTCCGTCGCGAGTGCGGTCCTGTGCCGCTCCCACTCCCTGTCGACAGCGGCCATCGCGGCTTTTCGCATGCCGAGGTCGCTGCGATTGCTGATGCGCGCCCGTTTCAGCGCGTCCAGCCTCTCATCCCTCTCTCTGATTTCCGACAGAACGGACTCGACTTCCGATTTGATTCTCTTGAGGAAGTGGTAAACGCTGGAACTCTCCTCCAGCGGGACCACGAAGGCCGCCTTCTCCTCCAGCGACACGACCACGACACAGGGCACCAGGGATTCCGGGACTCCGAAGAACTCCTGCATCTCCGTGACCGCTCGGGTGAGCGCCACCTGATGTTTGCGGACCGGGCCCGGCAGCGTCGGCGTGGAGATCGCGGTAGGCGTCTGCCTGTCGAACCCGCGGGCTGTCGAACGCTCGGCGGCCATGCGGACCGCCCACGGCGAACCATGGGACGACCCGTAGAGTCTTCGCCCGTCGGCCGAGCATTGCACGCCGTCCACCAGAAACGTCACGGGCTCGTAGTGGCTGCTCCACTCGCGATACCCCGTCGCCAGTTCGATGTGACCGGGCGACGGCGCGAAAACCCCCAGATAACGTCCCGTGAGGTCATCGATGTCGGCCCAGTCCCGAAAGAATGCGCGCTGTAATTCGGGAGCGTCCGCCGAACGTGCCAGCAGAAAGACGAGCCCGGCGAAGCCGCCATCGCTCAGCGTACGAAACGGCAGTCGCAGAAACTGCCCCACCGAGAGGTCCGCATGGTAGCTGTAGGCCATCTTCGCCCCGGTTCGATTGTCAGCTGTTTCTCGGCCAATCTAGTCCAAGGGGCCGTGGGTCAGGCGTCTCTTGGCCGAACCGCGATACGGGCCCGCAGAGCAAGGCCGACACAGAGGTAACCGGCGCACACCGGCGGTGGATCCGGCAGGATGCCCCTATGCCCTTCTGGCCCTCCCCCGTCTCCACGACCGACGTCGCCCGCTCCGGGCTCCGTCCGTCCTGGCCCGTCGCGCGTGACGGCCAGGTGTGGTGGACCGAGGACCGGCCCGACGAGGGCGGGCGCACGACGATCGTGCGCCGCGCCGCCGACGGCACCCGCAGCGAGCTGCTGGCCGCGCCGTGGTGCGCGCGCACCCGGGTCCACGAGTACGGCGGGCGGCCCTACGCGGTGACGCCCGCCGGCGAGGTGATCTTCTGCAACCTCGCCGACCAGCGGCTCTATCTCGGCCACGACGACCCCGTCCCGCTCACCCCGGCGGGCGACGGCTCCCGCTACGCCGACCTGCTCGTGCGCGACGGCCGGGTGTGGTGCGTGCGCGAACGCCACCAGGCCGGCAAGGTGACCCGCTCCGTCGTCTCCTTCGCCCTCGACGCCCCGGGCGACCTGCGCGTGCACGTCACCGGCGCCGACTTCTACGCCTTCCCCGCGCTCTCCCCCGACGGGCGCCACCTGGCCTTCGTCTGCTGGGACCATCCCCGCATGCCGTGGGAGGGCACCGAGCTGCGCGTCACCCGCCTGTCCGACGGCGCCACGTGGACGGTCGCGGGCGGCCCGGCCGAGTCGGTCCTCGCGCCCCAGTGGAAGGACGACGGCCACCTCTACCTGGTCTCCGACCGCTCCGGCTGGTGGAACCTGCACGAGGTGCCGGTGCGCGGCGGGCCGTCCAGGCCCCTGCACCCGGTCGAGGAGGAGTTCGCGGGGCCGCTGTGGCGGCTGGGCGGCGTGCCGTACACCGTGCTCGGCGACGGGCGGCTCGCGGTGCTGCATGGCCGCGGCGACCTGCGGCTCGGCCTGCTCGACCCGCGCACGGGGGCGCTGCGCGACCTCGACGCGCCCTGCGCGGGGTGGGACCCGGCGCTGGCCGCCGATGGCGGCGCGCTGATCGGCGTCGGGTACGGCCCCACGGCGCCGCGGGCCGTCCTGCGGGTGGACACCGCGACCGGACGCGCCGAGACCCTGGCGCGCGATGCCGAGCGGCTGCCCGGCCCCGCCTGGCTGCCGTCGCCGCGGGCGGTGGAGCTGCCCGGCCGCGAGGGCCGCCGCGTCCACGCCCACCTCTACCCGCCGACCGGCGGGGAGCCCGGCGCGGCTCCTCGGACCGACGGCGAGCCGGGCGCGGCCCCGCCGTACGTCGTGTTCGTGCACGGCGGGCCGACCGCTCACGCGGGCACCGCGCTCGACCTGGAGAAGGCCCTGCTCACCTCGCGCGGCATTGGCGTGCTCGACGTGGACTACGGCGGCTCCACCGGCTACGGCCGGGCCTACCGCGAGCTGCTGCGCGGCCGGTGGGGCGTCGTCGACGTCGAGGACGTCGTCGCGGCGGCCGAGTGGCTGGCCACCGAGGGCCTGGCCGACCCCGCCCGGGTCGCCGTGCGGGGCGGCAGCGCGGGCGGCTGGACCGTGATGGCCGCCTGCTGCCGGTCGGGCGTGTTCGCGGGCGGCGTCTCCTACTACGGCGTCAGCGCCCTGGCCCCGCTCGTCACCCACACCCACGACTTCGAGTCGCGCTACGTGGAGTGGCTGGTCGGCCCGGAGGACACCGGTCTGTACGCCACGCGCGAGCCGCTCGCCCTGGTCGGCGGGGTGACCTGCCCCATGCTGCTCCTCCAGGGACTCGACGACCCGATCGTGCCGCCCGGGCAGTCGGCGGCCTTCGCCGACGCCCTGGCGGAGCGCGGGGTGCCGTGCACGTATCTCGCGTTCGAGGGCGAGTCGCACGGGTTCCGCCGCGCGGAGACCCGCGCCACCGCCCTCGCCGCCGAGCTGGCCTTCTACCAGCAGATCTTCAGCTGACCGGGGTCAGCCCTTGCGCCATTCCCCCGAGCCGAGCGCGCCGGCGGCCTGTGGCCCCATCAGGCCGAGCCCGCCGTCCACGAACACCGTCGAGCCGGTGACGTACGACGCCGCCGGGCTCGCCAGGAACGCCACCACGGCGGCCACCTCGTGGGCGTCGCCCGGCCGGTTGATCGGGTAGCCGGGTCTGGTGCCGTTCTGCGGCGGCAGGTCGTCCTGGCCGGTCATGGGCGTGGCGATCTCGCCCGGGGCCACGGTGTTGACGGTGATCCCGTACTCCGACAGCTCCAGCGCGAGGACGCGGCTGAGCATCCGCAGGCCGCCCTTGGCCGCGCAGTACGGGCCCGCGCCGACCCGGGGGTACTCCTCGTGGACGCTGGTCACGCTCACGATGCGCCCGCCGCGCCCCGTCTGGATCATCCGCCGGGCGGCGCGCTGCGCGCACAGGAACGGCCCGTCGAGGTCCACCGCGACGACCGACCGCCAGCGCTCGTAGTCCATGTCGAGCAGCGGCTCGGAGCTGCCGGTGCCCGCGTTGTTGACGAGCACGCCGAGGCCGCCCAGCTCCTCGGCCAGGTCGTCCACGACCTGCGCGGCGGCCACGGGGTCGGTCAGGTCGTGCTGGCGCACGGTGGCGGCCTTGCCCAGGTCGCGCACCTGCTTGGCGGTGTCCTCGGCTCCGTCGCTGTCGGAGTGGAAGGTGATCCCGATGTCGAACCCCTGCTCGGCCAGTGTCACGGCGGTGGCCTTGCCGATGCCGGAGTCGGCTCCCGTGATGATCGCGACCCGGTCGTACCCCTCGGTCATGACGCTCCCCTCGTCGGTGGCGGTCTCGTGCCGGGCCTCCGTCGCGTGTCGCGGCGTGCGCCGGACGGCGGCTCTCCAGCCCCCTGCCCGCGAAGGTCCGCCCCTACCGGCGGGCGCCATCCGCTGACAGGTCTCTGCCAGGCGGATGCCGGCGGGCCCGGACACCGTGGGGACAACGCCCGCACCCTGAACCCGCCGACCGCGGCCGGTCCCTCGTCGCCCTCGACCTCCAACGGCCCGAGGATGGCTATCCGCGCCTGTCACATCCTGCCCTGCGGGACGCGGTGGGTCAGCGGGCGAACGGTCAGCGGGCGAACTCGGTGGCGCGCGACTCGCGGACGACCGTGATGCGGATCTGCCCCGGGTAGGTCAGCTCCTCCTCGACCTGCTTGGCCACGTCCCGGGCGATCACCTGCGCCTGGATGTCGTCGATCGCGTCCGGCTTGACCATGACCCGGATCTCCCGGCCGGCCTGCATGGCGAAGACCTTCTCCACGCCCTCGTACGACTGCGCGATCTCCTCCAGCCGCTCCAGCCGCTTGACGTACGCCTCCAGCGACTCGCGGCGCGCGCCGGGACGGCTGCCGCTGATCGCGTCGGCCGCCTGGGTGAGAACCGCTTCGACGGTGCGCACCTCGACCTCGTTGTGGTGCGCCTCGATGGCGTGGACCACGTCCTCCGACTCGCCGTACCGGCGGGCGATCTCCGCGCCGATCAGCGCGTGGCTGCCCTCGACCTCGTGCGTGAGGGCCTTGCCGATGTCGTGCAGCAGGGCGCAGCGCTTCATCAGCCGCTGGTCGAGCTTGAGCTCGGCGGCCATGATGCCGGCGATGTGCGCCGACTCGATGAGGTGCTTGAGCACGTTCTGCCCGTAGGAGGTGCGGTAGCGGAGCTGGCCGAGCAGCAGCGTCAGCTCCGGGTGCATGTCGGTGATGCCGAGCTCGACCAGCGCGTCCTCGCCGGCGCGGGCGCACAGGTCCTGGACCTCGGCGCGGCTGCGCTCGTGGGCCTCCTCGATGCGCTGCGGGTGGATGCGGCCGTCGAGGACGAGCTTCTCCAGGGTCAGCCTGGCGGTCTCCCGGCGTACCGGGTCGAAGCAGGACAGCAGCACGGCCTCGGGGGTGTCGTCGATGATGAGGTTGACGCCGGTCGTCGACTCGAACGCCCGGATGTTGCGGCCCTCGCGGCCGATGATGCGGCCCTTCATCTCGTCGCCCGGCAGGTGGAGCACGCTCACCACGGACTCGGCCGTCTGCTCGGCCGCCACCCGCTGCACCGCCAGCGTCACGATCTTGGCGGCGCGCTTCTCGCCCTCCTTGCGGGCCTGGCCCTCGATCTCCCGGATGATCAGCGTGGCCTCGCGCTTGGCCTGGTTCTCGATCTCCCTGACCAGCTCCGCCTTGGCCTGGGCGGCGGTCAGCCCGGCCACCCGCTCCAGCAGGGCCCGCCGCTCGTCCTCGATCTGGAGCAGCTCGGCCTTCCGGTCGGCGAGGCGGGCCTCGTGCTCGGCCAGCTTGCGCTGCTGCTCGGCCTGCCGCCGGGCCTCCTCGTCCAGGCGCTCCTCACGCTCGGCCAGCCGGGACTCCCGGCGTTCGAGATCGGCGCGCAGCTCCTTGAGCTCGGACTTGAGGATCCGGCCCTCCTCCTCGACCTCGCGCCGCATCCGCGCGGCGCTCTCGGCCGCGGCCTCGGAGCGGCGCAGGATCTCCTCGGCGTCGGACTCGGCCTTGCCGCGGATCTCACCGGCCTCCTGCCGGGCCTGCTCCAGCTCCTCGTGGACGGCCTGGAGCTGCTCGTCCGACGGCTTGCCGGACTGCGGCAGAAGACCCGAGGTGCGGCGTACCACGACGAGGAGCGCGGCGATCATGCCGAACGTGAGCAGGAGCACCGCCACCGACAGCACAACGACAAGCGGCCCCATGCGCTCCCCGCCCTCCTCGCGTCGTCAACACCCGTAAACGCGGTCACAGAACGCGAGGGGTCACATGCGCGGCGCGGAACGCCCGGTCGGCGTCATCACGACGCTGATATCAAGCCAAGGCGGCAGCCGGGGTCTCGCCCGCCTCCATCAGTCAAGCTCGCTCGTTCGTTCGTACGTCACCAGTATGGCAATCCGCGCAGCGCGGAGTAACTCCTCACTGCCGTCGAGGTTATGCGTCGAAGAAGTCACGAGCAAGCAAACGCGTTATCAAGCGTGTCTTACGGGATGGATTCTCGCCATTCGCCCGGATATCGAGCGATCTGGGAAATGGTACGTGTACGCCAAGATGCGCCCTGGCCGCGAACCCAGGGTGCGGCGGGGCGGCCTGTGCGAGCCAGCCCGAGGGGCGGCACGGGTCCCGGCGGTATCCCCCATCCCCGAAATATCCTCACATAAACCACAGCAGCCCCACTCTCCCCAGATTCCCGGGAAACCGGGGCCCAAAGGGACCGCTCGCGGCGAAAGAAGGCCACGCCGAGAAAGGCCGGCACACCGCTCGGGCGACGCGACTCCCAGCCGCCCGCCCGGCCGACCGCCCTACTGAGCCGCCCGCCCGGCCGTCATCCGTCAGGCTGGCAGAGCCGGCCCTCCCGGGGCTTCCGTCAGGCCCGCAGGCGCAGCCCTCGTGGCGTCGGGTGGAAGCCCGCCGCCTCGAGCGCCTCGGCCAGCGGCGACTCGGTGATGGCGGCGCCGTCGGCCCGCTCGACAGTCAGCTTGCCGAGCGCCCCGTCACGCACGGCCAGGGCCAGCGCGTCCACCGCCGGGCGCAGCCGCTCGTCGTCGGTGAACGACAGCAGCGTCTTGCCGCCCCGCTCGACGTACAGCACGAGGAACCCGTCGACCAGCACCACCAGCGCCCCGGCCTTGCGTCCGGGCTTGTGCGCGACGTCGCCGGGATGCGCCGGCCACGGCAGGGCGGCCCCGTACGGGTTGGCCGGGTCGGCCGCCGCCAGCACCACGGCCCGCCGCGTCCCCCGGCGCTCGCCGGACCGGAACCCACCGGCCTGCCCCTGGGCCCACTCGACCTGCCCGTGAGGCCCGTCGAGCGACACGCCCGGGCTCGGCGGCTCCGCGGCGCTCGCGAGGGACGGGGCCATGGCCCGCATCCGGTCGACCGCCCCCGGCAGCGCGAACTGCGCGCCCCCGAGGCTCTCGACGAAGTAGCCGCGCCGGCACCGGCCGCTCTCCTCGTACGCGCGCAGCACCTGGTAGACCGGCGAGAACCCGCCGGGCAGCCGTTCGGACGTCACCGCGCCGCGGGTCAGCACCCCGTGGCGTTCGAGCAGGGCCTCGGCCTGGGCCTGCGCCCGCTGGGTCGGGTCACCGGCCGGTGACGGCAGCAGCCACCACCTCCCGCCCACGGTCGGCGGCCCGCTCCGGGTGGGCAGCACGGCCCGGCGGCGCCGCGTGGTGGCGGGGCGGTGCGCGGGACGCCCGGACCCCAGCGTCGCCCGCATCGGCGCCAGCGTGTCGCCCGACACGCGGCCGGACCACACGAGGTCCCACAGGGCCGTGGCCAGCGCCGCGTCGTCGAGCGAGCCGAGCCGGTCGGACAGCCCGCGGAAGAACAGCGCCCCTCCGCCGGCCAGCGCCTCCAGCACGTGGTCGTGGACCGGCGTCATGGTGATCTCGGCGGGTTCGGGCATGAGCAGGGGCGCGGTGTCGGCGAAGTAGAGCGACACCCACCCGTCGCCGCCCGGCAGCGATCCCTGCCCGGCCCAGATCACCTCGCCGGACGAGGTCAGCTCGTCGAGCAGCGCCGGATGGTAGCCGGGCACCCGCGACGGCAGGACCAGGGACTCCAGGGCCGAGGCGGGCACGGCCGCGCCCTGGAGCTGTTCGACGGCGTGGACCAGCGCGTCCATCGCCCGGGCCGCTCCGGCCGCCCCCGCCGCCGCGGCGCCCGCCGCTGCTGACCCTCCGGGCCCCGCCGTGCCCGCGGGGCCGGCCGAGCCGGTGATGCCGTGCCAGGCCGGCAGGAACAGCGCCAGCGTCTCGGGCGCGACCGGCTCGACCTCCTTGCGCAGCCGGGCGAGCGACCTGCGGCGCAGCATGCGCAGCACGCCCGCGTCGCACCACTCCTCGCCCCGGCCCCCGGGCCGGAACTCGCCGTTGACGACCCGTCCGGACGCGGCCAGGCGGTGCAGCGCGTCGCGTACCACGGCCACCCCCAGCCCGAACCGGGCCGCCGCCGTGCCCGCGTGGAACGGCCCCCGCGTGCGGGCGTGGCGCGCCACCAGGTCCGCCAGCGGGTCGGCGACCGGCTCCAGGAACGCGTGGGGCACCCCCACCGGCAGCGGCACGCCGAGCGCGTCGCGCATCCGCGCCGCGTCCTCGATGGCCGCCCACTGCTCCTCGCCGGCGACGCGCACCCGGATCGCGCGCCGCGCGCGTTCGAGCTCCTCCAGCCAGGCCGGGTCGCCGCCGCGCACGCTCACGTCGGGCGCGAGCAACGGCCCGTGTGAGCGCAGCAGGTCGGCCAGGTCCTCGGCGTCGCGCAGCGGCCGGTCGAGCCTGGCCAGCTCCCGCTCGGCGTCGGAGATCACGTCGGGGTCGAGCAGTTCGCGCAGGTCGGCCTGGCCCAGCAGCTCGGCCAGCAGCGAGGTGTCCAGGGCCAGCGCCTGCGCCCGCCGTTCGGCCAGCGGGGCGTCGCCCTCGTACATGAACGCGCCCACGTAGTGGAACAGCAGCGACGCGGCGAACGGCGACGCCTGCGACGTCTCCACCTCGACCACGCGCACCCGGCGCGCGGCGATGTCGCGCATCAGCCGGACCAGCCCCGGCACGTCGAACACGTCCTGCAGGCACTCACGCATCGTCTCCAGCACGATCGGGAACGACGCGTACTTCGAGGCCACCCCCAGCAGGTGGGCCGCCCGCTGGCGCTGCTGCCACAGCGGGCTGCGCCGGCCGGGGGTGCGGCGCGGCAGCAGCAGTGCCCGTCCGGCGCACTCCCGGAAGCGCGAGGCGAACATCGCCGATCCGCCCAGCTCCTCGGTGACGATCTGCTCGATCTCCTCCGGGTCGAACGCGGCCACGTCGGAGGGCGGTTCGGCCAGCGTGTCGGGGATGCGCAGCACGATGCCGTCGTCGGAGTGAACGGCCTGCACGTCGAGGCCGTAGCGCTCGTGCAGCCGCCGGTTGATCGCCAGCGCCCAGGGCGCGTGGACGCGGGCGCCGTACGGAGAGTGGATCACCACCCGCCAGTCGCCCAGCTCGTCGTGGAAGCGCTCGACCACGAGCGTGCGGTCGTCGGGGACGTAGCCGGTCGCCTCGCGCTGCTCGGCCAGGTAGGACCGGAGGTTGGCGGCGGCGTACTCGTCGAGCCCGGCGGCCCGCGCGCGCTCGGCCGAGCCGTCGGCGGCCTGTTCGCGCAGGAACGCGCCGATGGCCCTGCCCAGCTCGGCCGGCCGGCCGGGGGCGTCGCCGTGCCAGAACGGCAGCTTGCCCGGCTGGCCGGGAGCCGGGGAGACGAGGACGCGGTCGGCCGTGATGTCCTCGATGCGCCACGACGACGCGCCGAGCACGAACACGTCACCGACCCGCGACTCGTAGACCATCTCCTCGTCCAGCTCGCCGACCCGCGACGCCTTCTCGCCGACCAGGAACACGCCGAACAGGCCGCGGTCGGGGATGGTGCCGCCGTTGGTGACGGCCAGCCGCTGGGCGCCCGGACGCCCGCGCAGGACGCCCGTCACCCGGTCCCACACGAGGCGCGGGCGCAGCTCGGCGAACTCCTCGCTCGGGTAGCGGCCGGCCAGCATGTCGAGCGTGGCCTCCAGCGCGGTGCGCGGCAGCGTGGCGTAGGGGGCGGCGCGCCTGACCACGGCCTCCAGCTCGTCGACCGTCCACTCGTCGAGGGCGGTCATCGCCACGATCTGCTGGGCGAGCACGTCGAGGGGGTTGCGGGGGTAGCGCAGCTCCTCGATCTCGCCGTTCTTCATGCGCTCGGCGACCACCGCGGTCTGCACGAGGTCGCCGCGGTACTTGGGGAAGATCACGCCCTTGGACACGGCGCCCACCTGGTGGCCGGCCCGGCCGATGCGCTGCAGGCCGCTCGCCACGCTGGGCGGCGCCTCGACGCAGGCGACGAGGTCGACGGCGCCCATGTCGATGCCCAGCTCCAGGCTGGAGGTGGCGACCACGGCGGGCAGCCGGCCCGACTTGAGCGCCTCCTCGATCTGCGCCCGCTCCTCCTTGGAGACCGACCCGTGGTGAGCGCGGACGATCTCGGTCGTCACGCCCTTGCTCGCGCCGGCCTGGGCCATCATCTCGGCGGGCGGGCGCCGGACCGGCGCGCCGCCGCCCCCTTCACCGTCCGGGGCGGTCTCCCAGATCGACAGGTCGACGGTGTCGGTGCCGTACGCGCGCTCGTACGCCAGCTCGTTGAGCCGCGTGCACAGGCGCTCGGCCAGCCGCCGGGAGTTGGCGAACACGATCGTGGAGCTGTGGGCCCCGATGAGGTCGAACAGCCGGTCCTCGACGTGCGGCCAGATGGAACGGCTCGCCGGATCGGGCATCAGGTCGCCGTCGCCGCCGTCGCGACGCCGCGCGCCCTCCATCTCCGTCATGTCCTCGACCGGGACGACGACGTCGACCTCGATGCGCTTGTCGGAGGGCGGCTGCACCACGGTCGCCGGCCGGGAGCCGCCCAGGAACGCCGCCACCTCGCTGACCGGCCGGACCGTCGCCGACAGGCCGATCCGCTGGGCGGGCCGGTCGAGCAGCGCGTCGAGGCGTTCGAGGCTGAGCGCGAGGTGGGCGCCGCGCTTGGTCGCCGCGACCGCGTGCACCTCGTCGATGATGACCGTGCGCACGTCGCGCAGCGCCTCGCGCGCCTGGCTGGTGAGCAGCAGGAACAGCGACTCGGGGGTCGTGATGAGGATGTCGGCCGGCCGGGTGGCGAAGCGCCTTCGGTCCTCGGCGGGGGTGTCGCCGGACCGGATGGCCACCGAGATCTCCGGCACGGGCAGACCGAGCCGCCTGGCCGTCTGCTTGAGCCCGGTCAGGGGCGCGCGGAGGTTGCGCTCGACGTCCACGGCCAGCGCCTTGAGCGGCGAGACGTACAGCACCTTCGTGCCGCTTCGGCGAGGGGTCTCGTCCTTGCCGCCGCGCCCGCCGCGCCGACGCCGGCCGGACGGGCCCGGCTCGGGCCCGGCGCCCTCCACGGGCTCGGCCTGCTCGACCTGCCCGGCCGGCTCGACCTGCTCGGCGGCCAGCCGGTCGAGCGACCACAGGAACGCGGCCAGCGTCTTGCCGGAGCCCGTCGGCGCGACCACCAGCGTGTTGTCACCCCGCGCGATGGACCGCCACGCCCCCTCCTGGGCGGTCGTGGGCGCGGCGAAGGCCCCGGAGAACCACTCCCTGGTCACCTGGCTGAAATGGTCGAGCGAGCTCACCTGCCCATAGTGCCTCGCCGTACCGACAGAAAACGCATTGTGGCCGCCCAGGGTGGTTGAGCGGCACGCAGGCGGACATAGAGCGACCGTGAGCATCGACAACGCAGCCATGGACGCGCGCCGTGACGAGATCAGGGAGCGCTACCTCTTACCGCGCCGGCCTCCCAGCAGCGCCCGCGGCCTGCACCACTTCGCTCTGGTGTCGTCGGACGTGGAGCGGACGATCCGGTTCTACCAGGAGCTCCTGGAGTTCCCGCTCACGGAGATCTTCGAGAACCGCGACTACAAGGGCTCCAGCCACTTCTTCTTCGACATCGGCAACGGCAACCTGCTGGCCTTCTTCGACTTCCCGGGGCTCGACCTCGGCCCGTACCAGGAAGTGCTCGGCGGACTCCACCACATCGCGATCTCCGTCGACCCGGCCACGTGGGAGCGCCTGCGCGGGAAGCTGGAGATGGCCGGCGTGCCGCACCAGATCGAGAGCGGCGCCTCCATCTACTTCCGCGACCCCGACGGCGCCCGCCTGGAGCTGCTCGCCGACCATCTCGGCGAGATGTACGGCTCACGCGTGCTCTGACCTCGCGCGACGCCGTGCCGGCTGCCTCTGGCCGTCGCCGATCCCGCTCGCGGTTCTCCGCTCACTCGGGCCCGCGTCGCCGGCCGTACGGCACCGGTGGTGCGACCGGGCGCGGCCTAGCGCCGCGACGCCCGGCGCGTTCTCGGCAGGCCCGCGCGCGGCTCGCGCCTGATGCCGGCGTGCCGCTCGGACCTGTCCGCCTTCTCCTTCTGCACGGCCAGCCGTTGCGCCAGCCGTAACGCGCGCCGCCTGACGCGGTTCGCCTTGATCTTGGCGGTCTTCGGGGGCGAGGGTTTGTGAGTCTTGGCCATGGGTCTGTCCTACCCATGGCGCCGGTGGTCCCATACTTGAGTGATGCGGTTGACCGAGTTCTGGAGACGGATGCGCGCCCACTTCGGCGACGCCTATGCCGACTCCTGGGCGCGTGACTACGTGCTGGCGCCGCTGGGCGGCCGAACGGTCACGCAGGCGCTGGCGGAGGGCGAGAGCGCCAAGACCGTCTGGCGAGCGGTGTGCCAGGTGGAGGACGTGCCGCCGCAGCTCCGCTGACCTGAGACCACCACGGCCTGGCTTGCGGATCACCTCAAAGGGACGCCGGGCTCGCGCGGATCATCTCAAGAGGACTTCGCGTGAGGCGGCGTGTCGAGCGTCCGCCGCAACGCACCGGCCGTGAGCGCCAGCTCGTCCACGCGCCCCTGCCCTCCTGGCGCCCACAGGAAGATCCATCCGCCGCGCGAGGGGGTGGCGAAGATGATCGTCTGCCGCCCGGTCTGCGGATGCCACACCCAGAGCATCGGATCGTCGCCGCCGATCATGCGGCTCACCAGCCCCTGCTCGGGCAGCAGCTCGGCGAGAGCCTCCAGATGGGCGCGCCGCTCTCCGGTGTACGTGTCTGACACGTCGCCGCCTCCAACCCTCTACCCTTGACTCTCCCCAGCTCATGACCCCTGACAACACGCAAGCCGCAAACCACTGAACATGTGGGCGAACCCGGACGTACCGTCGCGACACGCTCACACAGCGCCCCGACCGGAACCGCCGGCCGGGACGGAAGGCGAGCCACCGCCGACCGGGACGGAACGGCCCGGCCGAGACGGAACAGGCCCGGCCGTGACGGGACAGGCCCCGGCCGCGACCCCACTGGGCCCGCCCCGGCAGGGCGCGGAGCGTCGCGGGCCCTGAGCCGCGTGTTACCGATGTGATCGAACAGCCGTTCGGCTACCATGGAGAACGCCGGGGACTCCGCCTCCCCGACACCCCGCAGAAAATGTCGGTGGCAGGCCGTAGCTTTCACTCGACTGAATCGGACCACGACCCTTCAGGGGGAGCTCCCATGGCTATCAACGACCGCGAGAAGGCCCTCGAGACCGCCCTCGCCCAGATCGAGCGGCAGTTCGGCAAGGGCTCCGTCATGCGCCTCGGCGATGACGCCAGGGCTCCCATCGAGGTGATCCCCACCGGCTCCATCTCCCTCGACGTGGCGCTGGGCATCGGGGGTCTGCCCCGTGGCCGCATCGTCGAGATCTACGGTCCGGAGTCGTCCGGCAAGACCACGATCGCCCTGCACGCGGTGGCCAACGCGCAGCGGGCGGGCGGCATCGCGGCGTTCATCGACGCCGAGCACGCGCTCGACCCCGAGTACGCCAAGAAGCTGGGCGTCGACACCGACGCGCTGCTCGTCTCCCAGCCCGACACCGGTGAGCAGGCGCTCGAGATCGCCGACATGCTGATCCGGTCCGGCGCCGTCGACATCATCGTCATCGACTCGGTGGCCGCGCTGGTGCCCAAGGCCGAGATCGAGGGCGAGATGGGCGACAGCCACGTGGGCCTGCAGGCCCGCCTCATGTCGCAGGCCCTGCGCAAGGTCGCCGGCGCCCTCAACAGCACCGGCACCACCGCCATCTTCATCAACCAGCTGCGCGAGAAGATCGGCGTCATGTTCGGCTCGCCCGAGACCACGACCGGTGGTAAGGCGCTCAAGTTCTACGCCTCGGTCCGCATGGACATCCGCCGCATCGAGACCCTCAAGGACGGCACGGAGGCGGTCGGCAACCGCACCCGCGTCAAGGTCGTGAAGAACAAGATGGCCCCGCCCTTCCGGGTGGCCGACTTCGACATCCTGTACGGCGTGGGCATCTCCCGCGAGGGCGGCCTGATCGACATGGGCGTCGAGCACGGCTTCGTCCGCAAGTCCGGCGCCTGGTACACCTACGAGGGCGACCAGCTCGGCCAGGGCAAGGAGAACGCGCGCAACTTCCTGAAGAACCACCCCGACATGGCCAACGAGATCGAGAAGAAGATCAAGGACAAGCTGGGTGTGGGCCCGCGCCTCGACGCCCCCGCCGAGGCCGCCCCGCCGGCGCCGCCCGCCCCCGCCTCCACGGGCCGCGGCTCGAAGGCCGCCGCCACGCCGAAGCCCGGTGACGTCTGATCGGTCATCCCCCCATGAGTGAACACCGGCCATCGGCGGCGCCATGAGCGGCGACGACCAGGCGCCCCACGATCGCGACTGGGGCGCCTGGCCAGACCTCCCGTCCTCCCCCACCGACCGCAAGGGCCGACGCGGCCGACGCGATTCGGCGGCCGGCGCGGGGGCGGGCTCAGGCTCGGGCGCGACATCCGATTCGACGCGTTCCGGCCTGCCGTCCGGCTCCCGATCGAGCTCGTCGTCGGGCTTCCGTTCCCGGCGCCGATCGGGCGCGGGCTGGAACCAGAGCCAGGACGGACGGAACGCCCGAAGGCGAGGCGCCGCGTCCGAGGATGGCACGGGCGCTCCGCGGGGCCAGGCGTGGGGTGACGCGCGCGACCAGAACCGGCGTGACGAGGAGCGGCGCGGTCAGGCGCCTCACGCCTCACCGTCCGTGGACGGCTGGCCGTCCTTGGCCGAGTGGCAGGAACAACGCGCCCAGCGCGCGGCCTCCCCCACCCCAGATCCCCACCAGGAAGATCGGGAACATCCCCAGCACGAAGAGCCCTCCCACCCCCCGAAGCAGCCCAGCACCGCAGGCGACCTGACCGTCCTCTCCAGCGCATCAGACCAGACCGAACGCACCCACGACAGCGGCGCCCGCCGATCCCCCACCCTCTCCTGGGACGCCCAACCATCCCCGGGCATCGGCCCGTCGTGGGCAATCGCCGGCTCGGAGCCTGCGTGGGATCCGGAGTCCCAGGCCCCCCAGCCCTCCTGGGCGACGGAGTCATCGTGGGCACCCGAGGCTTCGAAGCCTGCATGGGAGCCAGGGTCACAGACCGCCCAGCCCTCCTGGGAAGCCGAGTCGTCGCGGACGTCCGGGCCGTCGAAGCCTGCGTGGAAACTGGAACGGCGAGACGCTCAGCCTGCCAGGGGAAGCCGGCCTTCGTCGGCGAGCGCGCCGTCGGGGTTCTCCTGGGAGCCGGAGCCGCAGGAGGCTCACCCGTTCTGGGAGAGCACACCGTCGCAGGCAGCCGCCCCGTCCGGGTTCTCCTGGGAGCCGGAGCCGCAGGAGGCTCACCCGTTCTGGGAGAGCGCACCCGTCCCGGCCACCGATCCCTCGAAGCCCGCGCCGGGAGCGGAGCCGCAGGACGCCCAGCACTCTCGTGGAAGTGAACTGTCGTCGTCGGAGACCGAGCCCTCGCAATTCTCCTGGGAGCCGACCTCGCAGGACACTCACCCGTTCTGGGCAGACGCGCCATCGTCGGCTGCCGACCCCTCGCCCTCTTCCTCGGTACCGGAGCCGCGGGACGCTCACCCCTCTCGCCAGGCCGAGCCGTCACGTGACGAGGAGCCGTCCTCGGCTGCCGGACGTTCCGAGGAGGCCAAGGCTCCCTCGGAGGGGAAGCCGCTCCTCGACACCCACGACTCTTCCGGCCCCGCGCCGTCCGCTCCCGAGATGACCGCGGTCATCGACCACCCGGCGAACGGGGAATCCCGCTGGGGCAGCGAACCCGCCGCCGGCCGAGAGTCCCCTGCAGCCGGAGAGCCCAGCACGAGCGGAACGCCCATCACAGACCAGGCGTCCATCGTCGCCCGCGACTCCGCCACGAGCCGAGGACACACCGCCGGCCCGGACCGCGCCACCAGCGAAGACCCCACCACAGACCCGGACCGCACCGCCAGCGAAGATCCGACCACAGACCCGGACCGCGCCACGAACGAAGACCCGACCAGAGACCCCGACGGCACCACCAACGAAGGCCCCACTGCAAACCGGGAGCCCACCACCACCGGGGACCCCACCGCAAGCGGGCAATCCACCTCAAACGGAGAACCCGCTGCAGGCAAGGAAGCCTCCATCAGTCAGCAGCAACCCACAGCCGCAGAAGCGACGGCGAGTGCCGAGGCCAGCACGAGCGAGAGGCCCATCGCAGGTCCGCAAGAGTCCTCCGCTGACTGGGCGCCGTGGTTCGCGCGGTCCGAGACAGAAGGTGGAACCGCCGCGGCGAGCCCCGAAACGCCCTCGGATGAGTGGGCCGGTGACAGCGGGGACGACAGCACAGCCGGGCCCCGCGCCAAGGGACGAGGGCGCCGGTCCGGGAAGGGGCGTTCCCGGGACGGCCGTGGAGGGCGTGGCAGGCGGTCCTCGGGGGCGGACCGGGGGTGGTTGCCGGACGGACCCGACGAGGGCACACCCGCGGCAGCCGCACCACCGGCCGACCCCGAGGCGGTGGCACGAGCCATCTGCCTGCGGTTGCTCACGATGGCGCCCAAGACGCGCGCTCAGCTCGCCGAGGCACTGCGCAAACGTGACGTACCCGACGAAGCGGCGCAGGCGGTGCTCGACCGGTTCTCCGAGCTGGGCCTGATCAACGACGAGGCGTTCGCCGAAGCCTGGGTCGACTCGCGTCACCACGGTCGCGGCCTCGCCAAGCGCGCCCTGGCCGCCGAACTGCGCCACCGCGGCGTCGACTCCGAGACGGTGAACGAGGCTGTGGAGCGGCTCGACCCCGACCAGGAGGCCGAGACGGCCCGCCGCCTCGTGGACCGCAAGCTCGCCTCCACCCGCAACCTCGACCCCCAGACGCGCACCCGCCGCCTCGCCGGCATGCTGGCCCGGAAGGGCTACCCCTCCGGCCTCGCCTTCCGCGTCATCAAGGAGGCGCTGGAGCAGGAGGGCGTGGAGGTGGAGGACGACTATCCCTAGAGGGATGACTGCTCCCGGAGGGGAGTCTTCTCCGCGGACGACCCCGTGAGGATGACTCACGTGAGGACGCGGCCCCCCGTGTGGGCCGCCCCGTGTGAGGGCTCCCGTGTCCCTCGGCCCTGCGTGGAGGGCCCCGTTGTGAGGGGCGCCGGGTGAGGGGCTCCGGGTGAGGGGCTCGGGGCGAAGGGCCCTGCACGGCTCCCATGTGAAGCGGCCTTCGTGGGTGCCCATGTGAAGGGGCATCCGGTGGGGGACTGTGTCCTGCGTGAAGGGGCCTCCGTGAGTGCTCATGGGAAGGGGCATCCGGTGGGGGCACTGTGCCCCGCGTGAAGGGGCCTCCGTGAGTGCTCATGGGAAGGGGCATCCTTGGGGGACTGTGTCCTGCGTGAAGGGGCCCGCTTGTGAAGGGGCCTATGAGTTGCCCGTGTGAAGCGGCATGCCTCTTCGCGCGCCGGGGGCGTGGGGAACTGGGAAGGGGCCCGCGTGAACGGCCCTGCGCGAGCCCGCGCGAGAAGGGGCTCGTGTGGACGGCTCCCTTGTGGGCGCAGTCTCTGTGTAGCGCAGCGCCTCGCCCGCAGGGACATCGGCCGGGCGTCGCAGGTCAGGCGGTCGTCGCCCGGATCAGGTCGTCCACCACTCTGGTGAGGTCTCCGGTGGTCGCGTGGGTGCGGAGTTGGCGGGTGGCGCCCGAGCCTCTCCGGAGCAGCCGGCCGAGGCCGTCCTGGACGAGTTCCAGGTCACCGGACTCGGCCAGCGCGGCCCGTACATGGTTCAGGAGGCGGCAGGCCAGTACGGGCGCGGGAACCAGGATGCCGGTACGCAGGTCCAGGCTGTCGCCGGCGAGTCCGTCGCGCGCGGCGCGCCAGTACGCGGCCCGCAGCACCTCCGGCGGCACGGGCAGTCCCCGGTCGCCGCCGGACACGTCGCGCAGGGCCGTCACGACGAGGGCGCGCACCAGGCCGGCCAGGGTGGCGCTGTCGCCCACGTCCAGCGGCACGTCCGTGACGCGCACCTCGACGGT
This sequence comes from Nonomuraea rhodomycinica, assembly GCF_013363995.1. GTDB lineage: Bacteria > Actinomycetota > Actinomycetes > Streptosporangiales > Streptosporangiaceae > Nonomuraea > Nonomuraea rhodomycinica. The sequence goes on from NZ_JABWGO010000001.1 coordinate 2,141,421, forward strand.
CGGCAGCCGGGGCGACGGGCGCACGTCCCAGAACACCGTGCGCCGGTCCATCAGCGCCCCCGACTCCGTCAGCGCTTCCAGCGTCTGCTCGTAGGCGGCGTAGGACGGGAAGTACGGCGGGGCGCCCGAGACGGGCCAGCGGCCCCAGCTGATCACCCGCCAGGAGGCGTAACCCGTGTCGCGGCCCGCGAAGAACGGCGAGTTGGCGGCCAGCGCGATCAGCGTGGGCAGCCAGGGCCGAAAATGGTTGGCCACGTAGACGGCGTGCTCGTCGTCCGGCACGTCCACGTGGACGTGGAGGGCGCAGATGCTGATCTCGTCCTGGAGGGCGCGGTAGAGCTCACGGCCGTGCTCGTAACGGACGTCGTCGCCGAGCGGGGGCCGGGCGACGTCGCCGAGGACGGGGCTGCCGCTGGCCATCACGGACAGGCCGCACGACCGCGCCGCCCCCGCCACGTCCTTGCGGGTCAGGCGCAGGTCGGTGGCCAGCGCGTCCAGATCGGACGTCGGCGCCGTGCGGGCCTCCACCTGGAAACGGGTGATCTCCTGGTCGACGTCGAGCATCCCGGAGGCTCTGGCCAGGACCTCGGCCGCCCGGGGAACCACCTGACGGGTGCGCGGGTCGACGACGAGGTACTCTTCCTCGATCCCGATCAGCAGAGCCATGACCACCTCACAGCGCGTTCAGGGAACCACCTCCGTACCGTTCTTTTGTGATTTGTGCCCGTTGGTGCGCCCGAGCGAACCGCTTCACGGATCTTCGCCGCCGTTCGCGCGACCGGCCTCGGCCGCGGGGTCCTCTGGCGGTTCAGTGCTCCCGGCGTGAAGCACGAGGCCGCCGTCGTTCGCGGGCCGGAACCCGAGTCCGCGGAGCTCGGGGTCGCCGATCGCGGTGACCACGCGCACGGCGCCGGCCTCGACGACCTCGCGGACCGCGACGCGCATCAGCGCCTGGCGTACCTCTGACGGGACGCCGGGCAGGATGTGCGCCACGTCGAGACGGGCGATGGTGTGCCGTTCGTCCTCCCAGGATGCGGCCGCATGACCGACATGAGGTTCCCCACGGGCGTTGTCGGCGTAGGCCTGAAGCCAGCACGCGAGCCTGGCCTCGGCGATCAGCTGTCGGGGGATGGTGACGTCCATCCCCGCCTCGGCCAGCCAGCTGCCAGGCTCGGCCGCATGCGGGGAGCGCGATGCCGACCGCGATCTCCGAATGGCGTAGGCGCCCTCTCGGACGGAGAGGACGACGTCGTCGCCGTAAGGGACCGGACTGATGGAGAACCCGGCCGGCCAGGGGTCCGGAGCATCGCCGGTGTCCAACAGGACGTAGCCCTCCCGGACCGTCCGGCGGCTCCGGCGAACCAGTCCGGTGTCGAGTTCCTCCATGAGGAGAGATTCGACGTCCGCGGCCCATTCCTCGACCGAGGTCACCGGCAGGCCGGTCCACGGACTCTTCGGCGCTGCCGGAAACCCGACCTCGACGGCGTAGACGGTCGGGTCTCGCCGCCAGCGGAAGGTCACCGACATGGCGTCGGGCTCTGCCACGACGTCGACGGCGGAGTACCCCGTCGTCACAGCGCCCGGACGTAGCAAGCGCGTCCTGACCGCTTCGAGAACCGCCTGCCGGCCCCACTCAGTCGTCACATGTCCAGACTCCCACGCTCGCCGCCTGGCTGGATCGGCTCCCGTCGATGACGACGGTCATGCCGCTGCCGGCTCGCGCAGCGTCCGCAGCGCCTTGGACCAGGCGACGACCTCGTCGAGCAGTTCCGTCAGGGTGGCCTCCTGGTGCGGGCCGGGCGTGATCACGCCGGGCTCGGCGGGGTCGGTGAGCTCGAAGTCGGTGAACGCTGACAGCGCCACCTGGGCGCGCACGTTGGCCGCGCCGACCTCGGTCATGACCTGACGCAGGTGCTCGACCGCGCGTACGCCGCCGTGCACGCCGTGGCTGACGAATCCGGCCGCCTTGTCGGCCCGCTCGGCGTACAGGAAGTCGACGGCGTTCTTCAGGGCGGCGGGGGCGGAGTGGTTGCCGTGGGCGCCGCGCCCACCGAGATGGGGACGACCCCGGCCACGCCGCTCGCATCACCCGCTTACTCTTGTGCGGGTCCGGCGGTCGTGGAAGACTCCCGAGCGGACATAACTGTTAACAATCTTTCCAGTAAGCCTCCCGTCCCCCTTCCCGAGGGAGCCTCGAACCGCATGGACAACCCCCCGACGTGGGCCTACGCCAGGGCGACCTCGTGCGCGCAGGGCGGCACGCTGCCCTTCGTCGTCTCCGAGGCCGCGCCGGTCGAGGTGGCCGACGTGGCGAGCGACCGGGTCGTGTTCACCGGTGTGGCGACGCCCCGCTGGGAGCTGGAGATCGGCGCCGACTGGCCCAGCTCGCTCTACCGGGCGCGGTTCGGGCCCGAGGTGCCGTGGCCGCAAGGGCTGCCGGGCGAGGCTCCGTGCCCGGACAACGAGGTCTTCTTCGTGGTCCGCGAGGCGGTGCCGGCCGCGCCGATCCTGGTGAGCGTGCCGTTCGCCACCTGGCAGGCCTACAACAGGGCGGGCCGGCCGGGGCAGGGCCTCTACTGGACCGAGTCGCCGGTGCGCGCCGGCCGCGTGAGCTTCGACCGGCCGGGCGGCGGCCCCTGCCCGGAGCGCTGGGAGTTCGGCCTGATCCGGTGGCTGCGACCGGCCGGCTACGACGTCGCGTACTGCTCGAACCTCGACCTCGACCTCGGCGACGGACCGGACCTGCTGGCGAGGCACCGCGTCCTCGTCGTGAACGGCCACGACGAGTACTGGTCGGAGGCGATGCGCGACGCGGTCGAGGAGTTCGTCCGGCGCGGCGGGAACCTGGCCGTCCTCTCCGGCAACACCGCGTGGTGGCGGATCCGGCTGGAGGACGGCGGGCGGACCATGGTGTGCCACCGCGACGCCCTGTGCGACACGGTGGACGACCCCCGGCTGGCGACCGTCGAGTGGTCGTCCGCCGGGCGGCCCGAGAACACGCTCACCGGCGTCAGCTTCCGCGCCGGGGCGGGGACGTGGGGGCCGGACATGCGGCGCATGCTGGAGGAGTCCTACACGGCGCGCTTCGCCGACCACTGGGTGTTCGAGGGGACGGGACTCAAGGACGGCGACCCGTTCGGGCGGGGATGCCTGGGCTACGAGACGGACGCGGCCGAGATCGAGGAGATCGGCGGCGTGCCCCGGGTCACGTGCCGCGACGGGACACCTGCGTCGTTCGTCGTGCTGGCCACGGCGGACCTGCGGCACTGGAGCGCCTACGGCCAGGGCGGGACGGCGACCATGGGGATCTTCACCAGCGGCCTGGGCGCCGTGTTCAACGCCGCCACCGTCAACTGGGGCAACACCCTGCACGACCCGGTCGTGGAACGCGTGACCCGCAACGTGCTCGACCGCTTCAGCGGCGCGGCGCCCGCCCCCGCGTGGGAGGTCGTCGGACCCGCCGGGACGGACGTCCGGGCGCTGGCGGTGCGGGACCGGACGCTGTACGCGGTGGACGGGTCGGGGGCGCTGCTGCGGCGGGAGCTGTGCGGGCAGAACCTGCCGTGGGAGCCCGCCACGACCGCCCGCGCCGCCCGGACAGCAGCGGCCCCCGAACTCGCCGGACTCACCGAAGCCTCCGAGGCCTCCGAACTCGCCGGAGCCGGCGAAGCCCGCGAAGTCTCCGGGGAGGTGGTCGCGCTGGCCGTGCCCAGGGAGGCCGCGGCGGGGTTCCCCGTCGCGCTGTACGGCCTGACCGCCGCCGGGCGGCTCGTCCGGTGGGACGGCCGGGAGGACGGCGACGCCTGGACGGACCTCGAAGCGGCGCCCCCCGGGGCGACGGGGCTGGCGATCGCCGACTGCACGTTCTTCGCGGTGACCGAGGGCGGGGAGCTGTGGCGGCGGCCGTTCGCGTCCCGGGGGTGGGAGCCGGCGGGCGCGATCCGACCGGTGGCGGGCGCCGCCCCGGAGGGCTTGCGGGTGAGCGGGCTGGCGGCCATGAACGGGCGGCTGTTCGCGGGGCTCGCCGACGGCCGGGTGCTCACCTCGCTTCCCGGCGGCCCATGGGAGGAGTACGACGTGAGGCTCGTCGCGGCGGCCTTCACGGCGCACGCCGGCGCGCTGGTGGCGGCCGGCCGCGAGACCCCGCTCAGCCGCCACATCGTCCGCCGCCGCCAGGACAGCCCGCCGTCATCCACGAGCGGCGGCGACGGAGGCGGGGCTCAGAGGGACGCCGGGCCGTAGAGGGCGTGCGGGGCTCCGACGGTGAAGGCCCAGTAACGGTCGCCGTACGACCAGTGCCACCACTCCGTCGCGTAGTTGACCAGCCCCACCGGCTCCAGCGCCCCGGCCAGGATCTTGCGGTGCCGGCGCGCGGTCTCCGGCAGGTCCGGGGCCGCCGTGTAGCACAGTCCGCCGCTCCGCTCCGGCGTGTCGTTGATCGCCGTGCCCATGTCGTACTCGGCCCCGTCGGGGTCGCAGAGGGTGAGGTCCACGGCGGCGCCGGCCGTGTGCGGGGCCACCTCGACCGGTGAGACGTAGCGGCTGGTGGCCGAGCGCAGCTCGTCCGGGGTCAGGCCGGGGAAGCGCTCGGCCAGCTCGGCGCGGTAGCCGTCGAAGATCTGCCGCTGCGAGGCGATCGTCCGGTGCCCCTCGACGATCAGCAGGTGGTACCCGTCGGGCAGGGTCCGCTCGGCGCGTTCGAGCCGGTCGACGACGCCCTGCCGCAGGTGGGCGTACGCGCCCCCGGGATCGGCCATCCGCTCGTCGACCCGCAGCCGCCCGCGGACGTCCACCAGCGGCTCGCCGCTGTCTTCGAGGGGGATCGCGGCGACACGCGGATCGGAGATCAGCACGATGTCGCCAGTTGGGTGCCACATGTGCAGCAATTCTCACACAGTGTCGGAGAAGACCTGCTCCCGGGCTTGCTCCAACGCGGCCACCAGAGCCCCGCGCAGCACGGGGTTTCCGGTCACCCCGGTGGCCGCGACCGTGGGCCGGCTGGGGCTGATCCTGGCCGCGGCGGTCTCGACGCGGCCGGCGAGCTCCGCGCCGCCCGCCTTGCCCACGTCGCCGGCGAGCACGATGAGCCCGGGGTCCAGGACGACGCTGACGGCGGCGACGGCCACGGCCAGCCGGGCGGCGACGGCGTCGAGGAAACCGCTGTTGCCGGCGGCGACCGCGGCCGCCACCAGCCCGGCGACCGACCCCGCACGGGAAGCCGGAGCGACGCCGTCCCCGTCGGCACCGGAAGCGGCCGGCCCGTCCGGAGGCAGCGGCAGGCCGGCGGGATCGGTCAGCCCATGGGCACGGGCCAGGGCGGTCAGCGCCTTGCGGCCCACGAGCCGCTGGTACGACCCCGACTGCGGACGCGCGACGTCGTCCGGCAGCGGCTCCCCCGGCACCGGCAGCCAGCCGATCTCCCCCGCCCCTCCGGTGGTGCCGCGCCGCAGCCGCCCGTCCAGCATGACGCCGAGCCCCTGCCCGACGCCCGCCCACATGACCACGAAGTCGTCGTGCCCGGCGGCTGCGCCGTGCCTGTGCTCGGCGAGGGCGACGAGGTTGACGTCGTTCTCGATGGTCACGGACGCCCCGAGCGAGCGGCGCAGGCTGGCGAGCACGCCGGTGTGCCAGGCGGGCAGGTCGTGCGAGAAGCGCATGTCGCCCGTACGCGGGTCCACGACGCCGCGCGTGCCGATGACGAACGACCGCAGCCGCCCGAGCGTGATGCGGGCCGAGGCGCAGGCCCGCTGGACGGCGTCGTGGACGGCGGCGACGGGGTCCTCTCCCCCGGCGGGGTCCACGACGACCTCGACCACGACGCGGCCGGTGATGTCGGCCACGCCGACGGTGATGGAGTCGGGCAGCACCTCCAGCCCGGCGACGTGGGCGCTGGAGGGCACGACGCCGTAGAGGGCGGCGTTGGGGCCGCGCCCGCCGGCCCGTTCGCCGGCCACCTGGACGAGGCCGCGCTCCTCCAGCCGGGCGAGGAGCTGCCCGGCCGTGACCTTGGACAGGCCGGTGCGCTCGCCCAGCTCGGCGCGGGTCAGCGGGCCGTCGGAGATGAGCAGTTCGAGCGCGCTGCGGTCGTTGAGCCGGCGCAGCAGCCTGGGGACGCCCGGGTTGAGTGTCACGAGCTCCCTCCCCTCTCGTCACGAAACGCTAACGCCGGTTTCTTTTAAGAAAGTTTCTTGTTAGTTTACCACCATTCGACACTGACGATCAGCCAGGTGCGGGACCCCCGGGCTCGGCACCCGTATGAGCGCAGACCCCCGACGCGTTTTAGCCGGGAAGGGAGAACCCTAGTGAGGATCGCGAAGACCACGGCCGCTACGGTCACCACGGCCGCCTTGGCCCTGGGACTGGCCGCGTGCGGCGGCTCCTCCGAGCCGTCCAAGAGCCAGCCGGCGCAGTCCGCCTCGGCCGCCGGTCCCAAGTTCGCGGGCCAGAGCCTCACCGTCTGGCGTCTCGGCGACCCCAACGAGCCGTCGCAGAAGTACATGGACGACCTCGTCGCCGAGTTCAAGACGCAGACCGGCGCCGACGCGAAGGTCCAGTGGATCCCGTGGCCGCAGGTCAACGACAAGTTCACGGCCGCCGCGGCCGGCGGTGAGGGCCCCGACGTGACCGAGATCGGCAACGACCAGGTGCCGCTGTGGCAGAGCCAGGACGCGCTGGCCCCCGTCACCTCGATCACCACCTCCGGAGAGCAGGCCCAGATCCCGAAGAACCTCTTCGGCCTGGAGACCATCGACGGCGAGGTCTACGCCATGCCGTGGGGCGCCGGCACCCGCGCGGTCATGTACCGCACGGACTGGTTCAAGGAGCTCAAGATCGAGGTCCCGAAGACCTGGGACGAGCTGCTGGCCGCCGCCAAGAAGATCCAGGACAAGAAGGGCAAGGACGTCGACGGGTTCGCCTTCAACGGCGGCTCCGACGCCAACCACCTGCTGGGCGCGCTCGCCTGGTCCGAGGGCGGCGAGTACGCGGTCAAGGAGGGCGACAAGTGGGTGGGCAAGCTCACCGACCCCGCCTTCAAGGCCGGTTTCGCGTCGTACACGGGGATCGTCACCTCCGGCGTGTCCGGCAAGTCGCGCCTGACGCAGAACACCACCGACATCCGCACCCGCTTCTCCAACGGCAAGGTCGGCATGTACCTCACGGCCTCGTGGGACATCGCCACCATCAAGGAGGAGAGCAAGGGCAAGATCAAGGACGACCAGATGGCGTTCTTCCCGCTGCCCTCCAAGAGCGGCGGCGAGACCCCGGCGTTCTTCGGCGGCAACGACATCGCCGTGTGGAACGACGCCAAGAACAAGGAGCTCGCGACCGAGTTCGTGAAGCTCGCCTCCGGCAAGAAGTGGGCCGACCGGTACGCCAAGGACGGCGGCCTGCTCCCGGTCTACCCCGACACCCTGGCCGAGCTGGCCAAGGACCCGGCGCAGGCGCCGTTCGCCGCCGCCTTCGCCAAGGCCAAGGCGTTCCCCGCCGACCCGCAGTGGACCGAGGCCAACGAGACCAAGGCCGTCCTGCAGAACGCGGCCCGCTCGGTCATCGAGGGCAAGGCCACGGCGGACGACGCGCTGGCCGCGGCCAACAAGGAACTCGAAGACATCCTGAACCAGTCGTGACGATGGCGGACACGTCAACGCTCGCCAGGGGCGGAGCCACCTCCGCCCCTGGGCGGCGCCGAGGCTCGCGCAGGCCCTCCCGCGCCGGCGGCATGCCGGCGTGGGCGGTGCCCTACGTCCTGCTCATCCCCGGCATGCTGGTGATCGCGGGGCTGCTGCTGTACCCGATGGTGCAGATGGCGATCATCTCGTTCCAGGACATCAGCCTGCGGGTGATCCGCGGCGTCGCGGAGCCGAAGTGGGTCGGGTTCGGGAACTACCAGCGCGTCCTGGACAACGAGATCTTCTGGTCCGCGCTGCGCAACACGGTCGTCTTCGCGCTCGTCACCGTGACGCTCACGCTGGTGCTCGGCACGGCGGTCGGCGTGCTGCTGCACCGGCTGAGCAAGCGCATGTCCGCCTTCGTGATCATCGGCATCATGTCGGCGTGGGCGGTGCCCCCGGTGGCGCAGGGCACGATCTGGCGGTGGCTGTTCGACGCCGAGGCCGGCGTCGTCAACTGGGCGCTGAACCTGCTGCCCGACTGGCTGTCGTCGCTGGTGTTCGGCCGGAGCGACTGGTCGGGCCAGCCGTGGCTGAACGACGCCTGGTCGGTGTACGTGGTGCTGGTGCTGACCGTGCTGTGGGCGTCGTTCCCGTTCGTGGCGGTGTCGGTGCTCGCCGGGCTCAAGGGCATCCCGGCCGAGCTGTACGAGGCGGCCCGGGTGGACGGCGCCACGCCGTGGCGCACGTTCAGGACGATCACCTTCCCGCTGCTCAAGCCGGTCTTCGCGGTGCTGACCATCCTGTCGATCATCTGGGACTTCAAGGTGCTCAGCCAGCTCTACGTGCTGCTCAACGGGCCCACCAACCGCGAGGCGTTCAACCTGTCCCTCTACTCGTACGCCGAGGCGTTCAAGGCGCCGCCGAAGATGGGCACGGGCGCGGCGATCGCGATCGTGCTGACGATCATCCTGCTCGTCGTGACCGCCTTCTACACCCGGCAGATGGTCAAACAGGAGGACCTGGCATGAACCCGCTGGCCCGCAAGCGGCTCACCCGGGCCGCCCTGAACACGGCCGGAGTGCTGGTCTTCCTCTTCGCCGTCTTCCCCGTCTACTGGATGATCTCCACCTCGTTCAAGGCGAACGACCAGATCTTCACCACGGACTTCATCCCGTTCCCCACGCACTTCACGCTCGACCACGTCGAGCGGGTGCTCACCGAGGGCGTGGCGGGCAACCCCATCTGGGTCTACATGCGCAACAGCGCGATCGTGGCGCTCGGCACCGTGCTCGTCGGCTCGGCGTTCGCGCTGCTGGCGGCGACCGCCGTGGCGCGCTTCCGGTTCAAGGGGCGCACCGCGTTCCTCATCACGCTGCTCGTCGTGCAGATGATCCCGTGCGAGGCGCTGGTCATCCCGCTCTTCCTGAACGTCAAGCGCCTCGGCCTGTACGACAACCTGCTCGGGCTCATCGTGATCCAGGTCGGCATCACCCTCCCGTTCGGCGTCTGGATGCTGCGCACGTTCGTCGCGGCGGTGCCCAGGTCGCTGGAGGAGGCCGCGTGGATCGACGGCGCGAGCCGGTTCACCACGTTCAGGAAGGTGCTCTTCCCCCTGGTGGCGCCCGGGCTGGTGGCGACGAGCATCTTCTCGTTCATCACCGCCTGGAACGACCTGATCTTCGCGCTGGTGCTGATGAAGGAGAGCTCCGGCTACACCATGCCGGTCGCCCTGCAGTACTTCTTCGGGCAGCGCGGCACCGACTGGGGCGCCATCATGGCGACCTCCACGCTGATGACGCTGCCCGTCATCGCCTTCTTCCTGCTGGTGCAGCGCCGCATGGTCTCCGGCCTGGTGGCCGGCGCCGTCAAGGGCTGACCCTCCCCTGCCGCGGTCCCCGGCACGGCCGGCGTCCCTCCACCCGCCGGTCCGTGCCGCGGACCGCCCTGTCCACGATTGAGGAGCCATGAGTCACAGTGATCGGGGGCTGCGCCGCCTCGCGGCGGGCACGCTGCTGGCCGCGTTCGAGGGCACGACCGCGCCCGGATGGGTGCTGAGAGAGCTGGAGAACGGCCTCGGCGGCGTCACGCTCTTCGGCTTCAACGTCACCGAGCCGGAGGCGCTGGCCGAGCTGACCGCCTCCCTGCGGGCGGCCGGCGACCCCGTCGTCTCGCTCGACGAGGAGGGCGGGGACGTCACCCGGCTCGCCTACCACGTCGGCAGCCCGTACCCGGGCAACGCCGCGCTCGGCGCGGTGGACGATCCCGACCTCACCCGCCGCGTCTACCGGGCGATCGGCGCGGAGCTGGTCGCCTGCGGGGTGAACCTCGACATGGCGCCGGACGCCGACGTCAACACCGCGGCGGACAACCCGGTCATCGGCACCAGGGCGTTCGGCGACGACCCGGAGCTGGTCGCCCGGCACACCGTGGCGGCCGTCGAGGGGCTCCAGGCGGTCGGGGTCGCCGCCTGCGTCAAGCACTTCCCCGGCCACGGCGCCACCACCGTGGACTCGCACCTGGACGTGCCGTTCGTGGACGTGCCGCTGGACGTGCTGCGCGCCAGGGAGCTCGCGCCGTTCCGGGCGGCCGTCGCCGCGGGCACCAAGTCGATCATGACGGCGCACGTCGCGGTGCCGGCGCTGACCGGCGACCGGCCGGCCACCCTCTCCCCGGCCGCGCTCACCGGGCTGCTGCGCGAGGAGCTCGGCTACCGGGGCGTGGTGATCTCCGACGCGCTCGACATGCAGGCCATCACCGACGGCGTGGGACTGGCCGAGGGGGCCGTCCAGTCCCTGGCCGCCGGCGCCGACCTGCTGTGCCTCGGGCCGAAGCCGGGGCCGGAGGACGTGGCGGGCATCATCGAGGCGATCGTGGCGGCGGCCCGGGAGGGGCGGCTGCCGGTGGAGCGCCTGGAGGAGGCCGCCGGCCGTACGGCGGCGCTGCGCACCTGGTTCGGCACGCGCGCCGGCGCGGCCCGGGAGGTCCGTTCCGCCGACGCGCCGGAGGGCGGACACGATGGCGCGACGGCGGAGGACGGGCGCGGCGAGGGCGGCGCGGGGGCGGCCTCGATCGGCCTGCACGCCGCGCGGCGCGCCGTCCGTCTCGACGGCTCGGCCGGGCCGCTGACCGACCCGCTGGTGGTGGAGGTGGACACGCCGCCCACCATCGCGGTCGGGGACGTGCCGTGGGGCGTCGCGCCGTGGCTGCCGCAGGCGGAGGTCGTCCGGGTACGGCCCGCCGACGCGGACGCGGGCGCCCTGCTGGAGCGCGCCGCCGGCCGGTCGCTGGTCGTGATCGTCAAGGACGCCCACCGCTACGCCGACAGCCGGGCGCTGGTGTCGGCGCTGGTGGCCGCCCGGCCCGACGCGATCGTGGTGGAGATGGGCCTGCCGGTGTGGCGGCCGGGCAGCGCCGCCTACATCGCCACGTACGGCGCGGCCCGCGCCAACGCCCAGGCGGCGATGGAGCTCCTCACCGCCTGACGGCGGGTTCTCAGGAGGCGAAGATCTCCTCGCGGGCCTGCTGGAGAGCGGCCAGGACGGCGCCGCGCAGCACCGGGTTGCCCTCCAGGGTGCTGGTCGTCACCTGGGGACGTACGGGGCAGATGCGGGCGACGGCCTCCTCCACCCGGGCGGTGAGGGCCCGCCCGCCCGCGTGGCCCACCTCGCCGCCCAGCACGACCAGCCCCGGGTCGAGGATCACGCACACGGCGGCCACCCCGAGCGCGAGCCGGTGGGCCAGCTCGTCCAGCAGCGGCTCGCCCCGGTCGCCCGCCGCCAGGGCCACCTCCACGCACTCCCGCGCGCCGGCCGCCGCGAAGCCGTAGCCGGCGGCGAGCTCGGCCACCGCCTCGGCGCTGACCAGCGACTGCAGGCCGCCCGCCAGCGCGGGCAGGCGCCCCGGCGAGGTGCGGATCTCCTCGGGCAGCGGCGCGCCCGGCACCGCGAGGTAGCCGATCTCGCCCGCGCTGCCCGAGCGGCCCCGGTGCAGCTTGCCGCCGAGCATGACGGCCAGGCCGAGCCCGCGGCCGGCCCACAGCAGCACGAAGTCGTCGAGGCCCTCGGCGGCGCCGTCGGCGCGCTCGGCGACGGCGGCGAGGTTGACGTCGTTCTCGATGGTGACCTCGCGCTTGAGCTCACCGGCCAGCGCCTCGTGGCTGCCCTCGTGCCAGCCCGGCAGGTCGAAGGCGTAGCGGACGTCGCCGGTGCGGGGGTCGACCACGCCGGGCGTGCCGATCACGACGCCGCGCAGCTTGCCGAGGCCGACCTTGGCGCTGCGGCAGGCCTTCAGGATGGCTCCGTGGACCACGGGGACGAGGTCGTCGTGGCCGTCGGGGGCGAAGGTCGCCTCCGCCACCGTGCGGCCGTGGATGTCGGCGACGGCCGCGGAGACCTGCTCCGGTCCGACCTCCAGGCCGGCCACGTACGCGCTGGAGGGGATGACGGAGTAGAGCGCCGCGTTGGGCCCCCGCCCGCCGGCCTGGGCGCCGACGACCTCGACCAGGCCGCGCTCCTCCAGCCGGGCGAGCGTCTGGGAGGCGGTGACCTTGGACAGGCCGGTCAGGTCGCCGATCTGCCCCCGGGTCATCGGACCCGTGGAGAGCAGCAACTCGAGCGCGGCCCGGTCGTTGATCTCCCTCAGCAGTCTGGGCACACCAGGGCGTCGCTCCACGCTGAATCCCACCGTCTAATCGAAAAGGTTGTTGGAAGTTTAGCGCCCCTCCCGCCGCCGATCACCGCAGGTGAACGCGAGGATCCCTCGCGACGGCGGCCTCGTGGGCGCGCTCCCATCCTGGTCCGGACCGCGGACCGGCGCCGAGGGAGCGAAAACGGGTCCCCGGGAATGTCCGCGCAGGCAGGACCGCTGCCGCGACGCCGATCTTCCGCCCGTTCCGGCGGCCGCGCGCCTTATCACTGTTGACCAGGGGGGATAATCGACAACATGCGCCTATCCGCTCGTGTCGACTACGCCCTCCGTGCCGCCGCCGAACTCGCCGCAGCCGGTGCCGGCCCGACCACCGTGGGCGAGCTCGCCAAGGAGCAGGACATGCCGCCCAAGTACCTGGAGAACATCCTGCTGCAGATGCGCCGGGCGGGCCTGGTGCGCGGCCAGCGCGGCCCCGAGGGCGGCTACGTGCTGGCCCGCCCCGCGGCCCAGATCTCGCTCGCCGACGTGATCAGGGCGGTGGACGGGCCGCTGGCCAACGTCCGCGGCGAGCGTCCCGAGCACGTCGGCTACCGCGGCCCGGCCGAGTCGCTCCAGCAGGTCTGGATCGCGTTGCGGGCCACCGAGCGCTCCATCCTGGAGGAGGTCACGCTGGAGCAGGTCGCGAACGGCGCGCTGCCCGAGCGCGTCCGCCAGCTCGCCGCCGACCCCGCCGCCTGGGACTGACCCTCCGGCACCCCACAGGGCCTCGGGCGGCGCTTCCTAGACTGGAGGCATGCCCGAGGGAGACGCCGTCCACCGCACCGCCGCCCGGCTGCGCGGAGCGCTCGACGGGCGGGTGCTGACCAGGTCCGACTTCCGGGTGCCCCGCCACGCCACCGCCGACCTGCGCGGGCGCGCGGTGCTGACCACCGTGTCCCGGGGCAAGCACCTGCTCACCCGGGTGGAGGGCGGCCTGACCGTGCACACCCACCTGCGCATGGACGGGATCTGGCGGATCACGCCGGCCCGCCGCGCGGCGCCCCGGACGGGCGGCGACGGGGTACGGCTCGTGCTGGCCAACGCGGAGTGGGCGGCCATCGGCGTCAAGCTGGGGATGGTGGACCTGCTGCGGACCGCCGGCGAGTCACAGGTCGTGGGTCATCTCGGCCCCGACCTGCTCGGCGACGACTGGGACGCGGCCGAGGCGGTGCGGCGGCTGATGCGGGAGCCGGACAGGACGATCGGGGAGGCGCTGCTCGACCAGCGCAACCTGGCGGGGATCGGCACGATCTACCGCGCCGAGACGTTGTTCCTCAGCGGGATCTGGCCGTGGCGGAAGGTCGGGGAGGTGGCGGACCTGGAGGGGGCGGTCACACTGGCCCGGCGGCTGCTGGACGCGAACAAGGCTCACGCGGGCACCGTGACGACGGGCGATCGCCGTCCCGGCGCGCAGACCTGGGTCTACGGCAGGGCGGGGCAGCCCTGTCGCCGATGCGGCACGCGCATCAGCCGAGGGGAGATGGGGGCGCGGCCACAGGAACGGCTGATCCTGTGGTGCGGGGCCTGCCAGCCTCGCTAGGCGGCCACCATGTTCTTGACCTCGGGGAACACGGAGTCGGAGATCGATCCGGGCACCGAGTCGGACAAGGGGATGCGCTCGTGGTCGGGGACGTCGGCGAGAACGGGGGCAGCCTGCAGCTCGGCCAGGGCGAACTGGTCGGACACCTCACGCAGGACCTGCGACAGCGGAATGCCCAGGGCGCCGCAGATCGAGGCCAGCAACTCGGAGGACGCTTCCTTCTGGCCACGCTCGACCTCGGACAAGTAGCCGAGCGAGACCCGCGCCAACGTGGACACCTCTCGGAGAGTGCGTCCCTGCCGCACGCGCAACCGCCTCAGCACGTCGCCGAGCAGCTGACGCAGCAAAATCATCTGTCGCTCCCTCCCCGGGGTGGAGGTCTTCACCACGCCCCGCGCGATCGGATCGTGCCGCCCGTCCTTCTTCTTCGCTTGGTACATGCTCCTCGCCGTCATCATGGGGCCCTGCCGTCCCCGGATCGTCGCTCCCGGCCCGTCATGCGACACACCCGGCCTGCCTGCCGGGCGCTCGCTGCTTGACGTTGGCTCACGGACCTCACTCACAGCTCCACCGTACCTGTATCGACCGACACCGCGTCAGACCGTGCCTGTCATGTTCGCTCGGGACGTAACACGGTAATCACCCGGAATGTTCCCCCTTGTTCGGCTTAAGCACACCTGTAAGTAGATCAACCGCCTCGTCCACCGTCTTTACCCTGATACGTTCGCGGGATCCCTGGAGCCTCAACTCTCGCGCCCAGATTTCTCCGCCGGGCCCGCTGACGGCGACGTGCACGGTGCCGACGGGCTTGCCGTCCTGCGGCTCGGGCCCCGCCACCCCGGTCACCGCCAGCCCGTACGTCGCCGCGCACAGCCGGGCCACGCCCGCGGCCATCGCCGCCGCGACGTCCGGATGGACCGCCCCCTCCCGGGCCAGCAGGTCGTCCGGCACCCCCAGCAGCGCGTGCTTCAGGTCCGTGGCGTAGGAGACCACCCCACCCCGGAACGCCTTGGACGCCCCCGGCACCGACGTGATCGTCGCCCCGATGAGCCCCCCGGTCAGCGACTCGGCCACGGCGAGCGTGGCACCCCGCTCCACGAGCAGCGTGATCGCCTCGGCGGCCGGCGCCATGCTCACTCCCCTCTGGCCTGCCGCGCCACCTTGCGCAGCTTGACCGCGCGGACCACATAGTCGACACCCGTGGCCACCGTCACCACCAGGGCGGCCCCCATGACCACCCAGCGCAGCTCCTCGGGCACCCCGGGCAGGATGTACAGGACGATGGCCGCGATCTGCAGCACCGTCTTGACCTTGCCGCCGTAGCTGGCCGGGATGATCGCCCGGCGGATCAGCACGAAGCGCAGCACCGTGATGCCCAGCTCACGGCCGAGGATCACCAGCGTGACCCACCAGGGCAGCTCGCCGAGGATCGACAGGCACACCATCGCCGCCCCGGTCAGCGCCTTGTCGGCGATCGGATCGGCGATCTTGCCGAAGTCGGTGATCAGCCCGTACCGGCGGGCCAGCTCACCGTCGAGGTGATCGGTGATGGACGCCACGGCGAACACCGCCAGCGCCGCCAGGCGCCAGCCCGTGCCCGGCAGGAAGAGGCAGAAGACGAAGAAGGGGACGAGCGCCAACCGCAGGACCGTGAGGACGTTGGCGATGTTCCACGGGCTGACCACGCGGCGCTCGTCCCTCGTCATGGGCCGGCCTTGATGCGGGCGATCAGGTCGACCCCCTCGGCGTCGACCACGACCGCGCGCACAATCTGCCCCCGGACCAGGCCGATGCCCTGCACGGTCACGGACCCGTCGACCTCCGGCCCCTGGTGGGCGGCCCGGCCCTCGTAGCCGCCGTCACCGAGGTCGTCGTCGATGAGCACGTCGACCTCGGTGCCGATGCGCTCCTCGGCCCGCTGCGCGGTCAGCTCCTCGGCCAGCTCGGTCAGCACCCGCACGCGCTCGTCGACGACCTCCTGGTCGAGCTTGCCGTCGAAGCCGGCCGCCTCGGTGCCGTCCTCGTCGGAGTAGCCGAACACGCCGATGACGTCGAGCCGCGCCCGCTCCAGGAAGCCGACCAGCTCGCCGAACTCCTCCTCGGTCTCGCCGGGGAAGCCCACGATGAAGTTGGAGCGCACACCCGCCTCCGGGGCGCGCTCGCGGATGCTGTCCAGCAGCCCGAGGAAGCGCTCCGGGTCGCCGAAACGGCGCATCCGGCGCAGCACCGTGCCGCTGGCGTGCTGGAAGGACAGGTCGAAGTACGGGGCGATCCCCTCGGTGCCCGCGATGACCTCCAGCAGCCCCGGCCGCAGCTCGGCCGGCTGCAGGTAGCTCACCCGCACCCGGTCGATGCCCTCGACGGCGGCCAGGCGCGGCAGCAGCTTCTCCAGCGCCCGCAGGTCGCCGAGGTCCTTGCCGTAGGAGGTGGAGTTCTCGCTGACCAGGACCAGCTCGCGCACGCCCCGGTGGGCGAGCCAGTCGGCCTCGGCCAGCAGCTCCTCGGGGTCGCGCGAGACGTAGGCGCCGCGGAAGGCCGGGATGGCGCAGAACGTGCAGCGCCGGTCGCAGCCGGAGGCGAGCTTGAGCGAGGCGACCGGGCTCTCGTCGAGCCGCTTGCGCAGCACGCGGGGGCCGCTGGCGGGGGCCAGCCCCTCGGGCAGGTCGCCGTGGCCCGGGATGGCGGCCTTGGGGGCCGCCGCCCGGTCGACGGGCGAGATGGGCAGCAGGGTGCGGCGGTCACGCGGGGTGTGCGGCTTGAGCGGCCGCCCGGCGAGCACGTCGTCGAGGCGGCCGCCGATCTCGGCGTAGTCGTCGAAGGAGATGACCGCGCTGGCCTCGGGCAACGCCTCGGCCAGCTCGTTGCCGTAGCGCTCGGCCATGCAGCCCGCGGCGACCACCTTGGCCCCGGAGTCGGCCGCGGCCAGCAGCGTGTCGATGGAGTCCTTCTTCGCCGAGTCGATGAAGCCACACGTGTTGACGACGACGACGTCGGGGTCGTCGTCGCCCAGCTGCCAGCCGGCAGCCTCAAGTCGCGCGGCCAGCTCCTCGGAGTCGACCTCGTTGCGCGCGCAGCCCAGGGTGATCAGCGATGCGGTTCGGCGGGATGACATGGTGAACACTACGGTATCGGGAGTTGGCCACCACCCGATGCACCGGCTACCTCGCAGGAGGCGCCGGCGGCCCGAACGAGCGGCGCACGCTCTGCCCGCGCGACCCCAGCTTGCCCACCTTCTTGCCGTTGACCTGCACCGACACCGCCGTGGCGTCGCTGACCTCAAGGTCGACCCGGTTGAGGGCCCGCCAGGTGGAGGTCATGCCCGCCTCCATCATCCCGGCGAACAGCTTGTGCCCCTCGGCGTCGGCGACGTTGACGTAGGACGACCGCTTGGCCTTGACCTGGACCACGACCTGGTTGGCGGCGACGGTCGGCTTCGCGCTCGCGCCCGCCCGCGGCGGTGCCTGCTTGGCCCGCTGGTGCACCCCGGGGGCCGGCAGGCTGGGCACGGCGGGGATCTGCTCCACCCCCGCCTCCGGCGTGCCGCCGGCGCCGCCCATGACGCGCACGACGCCGAAGACGACGACGAGGCTCAGCGCCACGCCCAGGGCCATCGACCAGTTGGGCGAGCGCCGCTCGGCCGCGCGCAGCCGGCGGTCGGTGCGGAAGACGCTGGCCATGCGCACCGCGGGCGGGTCACCGCCGTGCAGCTCGTCGTAGAGGTGGACCATGGCCTCGGGATCGAGGCCGAGCGCCCTGGACAGCGCCTTGATGTGCCCGCGCTCGTAGAAGTCGCCGCCGCACTGCGAGAACTCGTCGCGCTCGAAGGCGTGGATGATCGCCTCGCGTATGCGCGTGATCGCGCTGAGCTGCTCGACCGTCATGCCCGCCGAGCGCCGGGCGGCGGCGAGCACGGCCCCGATGCTCCGCGTCTCCACCCCCGGCGCCGGCGCGCCCTGCTCCTGTGTCCTCTGGTCCTCCACGGCGCACGCCTCCCAGCCCCCGACGATGCGTAGTCAGTCCTATTCAACCAGTAATCGCCGAGGTTGGACACACCGGGGTCATCCGCCGCGCAGGTCGGCCAGCAGGGCGGGCAGGTCGTCGGGCTTGACCAGCACCTCGCGGGCCTTGGAGCCCTCGCTGGGGCCGACCACGTCGCGGCTCTCCAGCAGGTCCATCAGCCGGCCGGCCTTGGCGAAGCCGACGCGCAGCTTGCGCTGGAGCATCGAGGTCGAGCCGAACTGGGTCGTCACGATCAGCTCGGCCGCCTGGATCAGCAGCTCCAGGTCGTCGCCGATGTCCTCGTCGATCTCCCGCTTGACCGGCGCGGCGGCCACGTCCTCGCGGTACTCGGCCTGCATCTGCGTCTTGCAGTGCGCGACGATCTCGGCGATCTCCTTCTCCGAGACGAACGCGTTCTGGATGCGGATGGGCTTGCTCGCGCCCATCGGCAGGAACAGCGCGTCGCCCTGGCCGACCAGCTTGTCGGCGCCGGGCTGGTCGAGGATGACCCGCGAGTCGGTGAGCGAGGAGACGGCGAAGGCCAGCCGGGAGGGGACGTTGGCCTTGATGAGGCCGGTGACGACGTCCACGGACGGCCGCTGGGTGGCGATCACGAGGTGGATGCCGGCGGCGCGGGCGAGCTGGGTGATGCGCACGATCGAGTCCTCGACGTCGCGGGGGGCGACCATCATGAGGTCGGCCAGCTCGTCGACGATCACCAGCAGGTACGGGTAGGGCTGGTAGACCCGCTCGCTGCCCGGCGGCGGCTGGAGCTTGCCGGCCCGCACGGCCTTGTTGAACTCGTCCACGTGCCGGAACCCCGAGGCGGCCAGGTCGTCGTAGCGGCGATCCATCTCGCCCACCACCCATTCGAGGGCCTCGGCGGCCTTCTTCGGGTTGGTGATGATCGGGGTGATCAGGTGGGGGATGCCCTCGTACACCGAGAGCTCCACCCGCTTGGGGTCGACGAGCACCATGCGCACCTCGTCGGGCGTGGCCCGCATGAGGATCGAGGTGATCAGGCCGTTGACGCAGACGGACTTGCCCGCGCCGGTGGCGCCCGCGATGAGCAGGTGGGGCATCTTGGCGAGGTTGGCCACGATGGTGCGGCCCTCGACGTCCTTGCCCAGCCCGACGATCATCGGGTGGTGGTCGGCCTGGGCCACCTGGGCGCGCAGCACGTCGCCGAGCGCCACGAGGTCCTTGTCGGCGTTGGGGATCTCGACGCCGATGGCCGACTTGCCGGGGATGGGCGACAGGATGCGCACGTCGGCCGACTTCACGGCGTAGGCGATGTTCTTGGTGAGCGCGGTGACCTTCTCCACCTTCACGGCGGGGCCGAGCTCGATCTCGTAGCGGGTCACCGTGGGGCCGCGGGTGAAGCCGATCACCTGGGCGTCGATGCCGAACTGCTCCAGCACGCTGGTGAGCGCGTTGACCACGACGGAGTTGGCCTTGGTCTGCGGCTTGGGCGGGGTGCCCTGCTTGAGGAACTGCAGGTCGGGCAGCGCGTACGGGCCGGCCTGCGGCGACAGGACGAGCTGCTCGACCTTGCGCGGCGCGGGCGTCGGCTCGGGCGGCTCCGGGCGGCGGACCGGCTCGGGCGCGGGCGGCTCCTCCTCCACCAGGCCGGGCACGATCTCGGGCGCGTGGTCGGGCCGCTTGTCCTGGTCGGCGAGGACGGGCGTGTCGTACGGCGGCTGGCCCTCGCGCTCCGGCGCGTCCTCGGCGCTCTTGCGGACCCGGCGCGGGCGCCTGGCCTCGGGCCGCGGGGTGCCGGCCGGGGCGGCGCCCTTCTGCTCGAACAGCAGGTGGCGCAGCTCCGACAGCCGCTCGGGGATCCGGTGGACCGGCGTGGCGGTGATCACCAGGACGCCGAAGCCGGACAGCATGAGCAGGAGCGGGATCGTGATCCACGAGGGCAGGATGCTCATGGGCGGGGCCGAGACGATGAACCCGATGAGGCCGCCCGCCTGGGCGACCCGGTCCATGCCGTCGTTGGCGGTCCCCGCGGGGTTGGGGTAGGGCACGTCGTTGGCCACGTGGATGACGCCGAGCACGCCGATCAGCAGCGCGCTCCAGCCGATCACCATGCGGCCGGTGTCGGCGTTCTGGTCGGGGTGGCGCAGGTAGCGCCAGGCCAGCAGGCCGAGCAGCAGCGGCAGCGCCCACGCCAGCGAGCCGAACATGGCGCGCACGACCACGTTGACGACGGTGGAGACCGTGCCCTCGGAGGCGCGCCAGGTCATCGCGGCCAGCACGATGGCGCCGGCCAGGACCGCGAGGCCCACGCCGTCGCGCCGGTGGGCGGGGTCGAGCTCGCGGGCGTTCTTGCCGAGCGCGCGGGCCGCGCCGCCGATGCCGTTGGCCACGAGCATCCACAGCCCGACGACGAGCTTGCCGATCATCGTGAAGACCCACGTGATCGGGTCCTGGTGGGTCAGGGACGCCTTGCGGGCCGGCGCGGAGCCCCTCGCCCTCGAACGCCCCGACGACGTGGATCCGCGCTTCGCGGGGGCCGGGCGCGGGCTGGTCGACCGCTTCGCCGGCCCCTTCGATGCGCTTTTCGGCGTACGGGTGGCCATGATGCCAAAGGTACGTCGGAGACACCGGCGAACGCACTCAGGCTCGCCGATGACCGCCGCGATCCGGTATCAGCCGGACACCTCGGACCGCTCGCGTCAGGCCGGGAAGCGGTAGGTGGTGGTGGAGGTGAAGCGCTCGCCGGGCCGCAGCACCGTGGAGGGGAACTCCGGCCGGTTGGGCGAGTCGGGGAAGTGCTGGGTCTCCAGGCAGAAGCCCGCGTGCGGCCCGTACGGCGTGGCGGCGCCGTCGAGCATGCCGCCGGCGTAGAACTGCACGCCGGGCTCGGTGGTGGTGACCTCCATGGTCAGGCCGCTGACGGGCTCGACGACGCGCATGTCGCCCGAGCCGTCCAGGACGAAGCAGTGGTCGTAGGCCCCGTCGAGGCGGGCGCCGATGGCGTGGGGCGTGGTGAAGTCGAACGGCGTGCCCTTGACCGCGGCGAGCTCCCCGGTGGGGATCTTGTCGTCGTCGACGGGCAGGTAGTGCTCGGCGCCGATGCGGATCTCGTGGCCGAGCACGTCGCCGCCGCCGGCGAGGTTGAAGTAGGAGTGGTTGGTCAGGTTGAGCACGGTCGGCGCGTCGGTCTCGGCGGCGTAGTCGATGCGCAGGGCGTCGCCGTCGACCGTGTAGGTGACCGAGGCGGTCAGCGTGCCGGGGTAGCCCTGGTCGCCGTCGGGGCTGGTCAGGGTGAGCGTCACGGACGTGTCACCGGCGTCGGCGACCGTCCAGACCTTGCTGTCGAACCCCTCGACGCCGCCGTGGAGGCTGGCGGAGCCGTTGTTGCGCGGCAGGGTGTGGGTGACGCCGTCCAGGGTGAAGGAGCCGTTCGCGATGCGGTTGCCGTACCTGCCGACGACCGCCCCGAAGTAGCGGCTGCGGGTCAGGTAGTCCTCCAGCGTGTCCAGCCCGAGCACCACGTCGACGCCCGACACCTCCAGCGACTGGAGCACGGCGCCGTAGCTGAGCACGGCGGCCCGCAGCCGCCCGGAGGTCAGCTCGAAGCGTTCGACGCGCTCCCCCGACGGCAGTGTTCCGAACATCATGTGCGTGCCTCTCCCGTGGACTCTCGGACGATCAGGGTGGTCTCCAGCATCGTGACACCCGTGGCCGCCTCGGCGTCGACCGACTGCAGCAGCATGTCGACGGCGATGCGGCCGGCCGCCGCGGTGGGCATGGCGATGGTGGTGAGCTTGGGGCGGCCGAGCCGGCCGGCCACGATGTCGTCGACGCCGATCACGCTCACGTCGCGCGGCACCTCGACGCCGCGCTCGGCGAGGCCCTCGACGAGCCCGATGGCGACGAGGTCGTTGTAGGCGAGGACGCCGGTCGCGCCGGAGGCCACCACGTCGGCGGCGGCGGCCAGGCCGCCCAGCTCGGTCGGCGGGTTGGGGCCGAGGAAGACGACGTCCACCTCGTTCATCGCGGCGGCCGCCTCCTGCATCTCCTTGCTGGTCCACGACCCGCTCGGGCCGGTGACCACGGCCAGCCGGCGGTGGCCGAGCCCGGTGAGGTGCTCGACGGCCAGGCGGGCTCCGCGCCCGACGTCCATGAGGACCGTGGGCATGCCCTTGACCCTGCGGTTGACCAGGACGAACGGGATCTCCTCGCGCAGGCGCTCTATCGTCCTGTTGGTCAGGCGCGGGCTGCACAGCAGGACGCCGTCGACCTGTTTGGTGAGGGTCTGGATCAGATCCTCCTCGGCCTTCGGGTCCTCGTCGGTGTCGGCCACGAAGACGTGGTAGTCGCGCAGCCGGGCCTGGGCCTGGGCGGCCTTGATGAGCGGCGGGAAGAAGGGGTTGGCGATGTCGGCCACGATGAGGCCGAGGTTGTGGGTGCGGCCGGTGGTCAGCGCGCGGGCGGCGCGGTTGGGCCGGTAGCCGAGGTCCTCGGCGACCGCCAGCACGCGGGTGCGGGTCTCCGGGTTGACCAGGTGCGGCGCGGAGAAGGAGCGCGACACCGTGGAGACGTGGACACCGGAAGCGCGGGCCACGTCGCGAATCGTCACTGCCACGCCTGGCCTCCTCCGACCACAGCTGTACTTTAGTGCAAGCGTTTGTATTGCTGTCAATGAGCCGTCGCCGCCTGGCCAGCACCGTCGGCGCACCACCCTATCCCTATGTTCCCCCAAGTGGGAGGGGCGGCCACCCCGTCGCCGCTTGACGTTGCCGGAACGAAACCTCAATACTTTTTGCAACCGGTTGCCGAACCCGAACCCCAGGAGTGGTGAAAGATCCGATGACACGAACACTGGTGACCGGGAGCGCCGGCCGGCTCGGGCGCAGCGTGGTCGCCACATTGGCGCAGGCCGGCCACGAGGTGATCGGGGTCGACGTCGCGCCGGGCACTCCCCCGGAGGCGGCCGCCACGCTGCCCGCCGACCTGACCGACCTCGGCCAGGCGTACGACGTCCTCAACCGCTTCCGCCCCGACGTGGTGGTCCACCTGGCCGCCATCGCGACGCCGTTCAGCCGGCCCGAGGGCGTCATCTACCGGACCAACACCCAGCTCGCCTTCAACGTCTGCGAGGCGGCGAGCGGCACCGGGGTCGGCCGGGTGGTCGTCGCCAGCAGCCCCACCGTCATCGGCTACGGCGCGCCGCGCGGGTGGGCGCCGCGCTACCTGCCGATCGACGAGGAGCACCCGGCCGAGCCATGGAACGCCTACAGCCTGTCCAAGCTGGTGGCCGAGCAGACCATGGCCGCCTTCGCGCGCGCCTCGCAGACCAGGTACGCGGCCGTGCGGCCGTGCTTCGTGGTGGCCCCCGAGGAGTGGGCCGGCGCGCCCACCCAGTCCGGCCACACGATCGCCGAGCGGCTGGACCGGCCGGAGATCGCCGGGGTGTCGCTGTTCAACTACATCGACGCGCGCGACGCCTCCGAGATGATCTCCGTCCTGATCGACCGCATGGGTGACGTGCCGAGCGGCGAGGTCTTCTTCGCCGGCGCGGCCGACGCCCTCGCCCGAGAGCCCCTGGCGGAGCTGCTGCCCGCCGTCAACCCCGCCACCGCGGCCGCCGCCGCCGCGCTGACCGGCACCGCCCCCGCCTTCTCCTCGGCCAAGGCCGAGCGGCTGCTGGGCTGGACCCCCAAGCGCGACTGGCGAACCGAACTGGAGATCGGATGAACCTCAGCGGGATCCTCTTCTTCCCGGTCACACCGTTCGACGCCGAGGGGCGCCTGGCCGAGGAGGTGCTGGCCGAGCACATCGGGCGCGGCCTGGAGCACCGGCCGGGCGCCGTCTTCGTCGCCTGCGGAACCGGCGAGTTCCCCGCGCTGTCGGAGGCCGAGCACGAGGCGGCGGTCCGGGTGGCCGTCACGGCGGCGCGGGGCGGGACCCCGGTGCTGGCCGGCGCGGGCGGGCCGCTCGGCTCGGCGCTGCGCCAGGCGCGCGCGGCCCGCGAGGCGGGCGCCGACGGGCTGCTGCTCATGCCGCCGTACCTGGCGATGGGGCCGCGCGAGGGCTTCACCGCGTACGTGCGGGCGGTCGCCGAGGTGCTCCCCGTGATCATCTACATGCGCGGCTCGGTGGTGCTCACCCCCGAGCAGGTGGTGGAGCTGGCCCGGATCCCCGGCGTCGTCGGCCTGAAGGACGGGCTGGGCGACATCGACCTCATCCAGCGGGTCGTCCTGGCCGTGCGGCGCGAGATCGGGCCGGGCTTCGCGTTCTTCAACGGGCTGCCGACGGCCGAGCTGACCATGGGCGCCTACCGGGGCATCGGCGTCGAGCTGTACTCCTCCGCGGTGTTCGCGTTCGCCCCGGAGATCGCCACCGCCTACCTCGCGGGCGCCGAGAGCCTGATCACCGAGTTCTACGAGCCGCTCGTACGGCTGCGCTCCAAGGTCCCGGGGTACGCCGTGTCGCTGGTCAAGGCCGGGGTGCGACTGACCGGCCTGGACCCGGGCCCGGTGCGGCCCCCACTGGTGGACGCCGCGCCCGAGCACGTGGCCGAGCTGGCGGAGCTCGTCCGGCACGGCAGGGCCGTCGCGGCCGCGCACGGCAAGGCCACGGCGACGGCGGCCGGCAGGTGATCCGCGACCTGCGGGTGAGCGCCCGCACGGCCGCCCTGCCGCGGCCCTGGGGGCCGGACGTGCCCGTCAACCACGTGCTGGTCGTCGAGGTGGTCCTGGAGGACGGCCGCGTCGGCACGGGCTTCTCCTGGACGCCGCAGATCGGCGCGCGGGCCGTGCGGGCGCTGCTGGAGCACGACGTGCGCGAGGCGGTCGTCGGCCTCGACCCGCACCCGGAGGTGGTGTGGGACCGGCTCTGGCGGCACCTGCGCGAGGCGGGCCCCGGCGGCCTCACCACCATCGCGCTCGCCGGCGTGGACCTCGCGCTGTGGGACCTGCGGTGCGGCGAGCGCGGGATCGTGGACGTGCTCGGCCGCCGCAGGGACACCGTCCCCGTCTACGGCAGCGGCGTCAACCTGCACTACTCGCTGGAGGAACTGGTCGCGCAGGCGGAGCGGTGGAAGGCCGCCGGCCATCCGGCCGTCAAGATCAAGGTGGGCCGGCCCGACCTGCGCGAGGACGTCGAGCGGGTGGCGGCGGTCCGCGAGGTGATCGGCCCCGACCGGCTGCTGATGATCGACGCCAACCAGCGCTGGGACCTGCACCGGGCCCGCCGCGCGGTCGAGGAGCTGGCCCCGTACGGGCTGCACTGGCTGGAGGAGCCGCTGCCGGCCGACGACGTGGCCGCGCACGTGGAGCTGCGCCGGTCGGTGGACGTGCCGATCGCGGTCGGCGAGAACGTCTACACCGTCTACGGCTTCCGCGACCTGCTGACGGCGGGCGCCTGCGACGTGGTGCAGCCCAACGTGGTCAGGGTGGGCGGCATCACGCCGTTCCTGCGCATCGCGGAGCTGGCGCGGGCGTTCGGCGTGCCCGTCCACCCCCACCTGCTGCCCGACCTGTCGGCGCAGCTCGCGCTCACGCTGCCGCTGCCGTGCATGGCCGAGGAGGTCGAGGACGCCTCGTTCGCGGCCCTCGGGCTGCTGGAGGAGCCGTACCCGGTCCGGGTGAGCGGTGGGAAGCTGAGCGTCGGCGAGCACCGGGGCCTCGGGCTCCGCTGGAGGTGAGCATGCGGGTCGTACTGGCGGGCACGCGCGGGTTCGGCGCCCACTACCTGGAACGGCTGCGGCACCTGCGGGACGTGGTCGAGCTGGCCGGCGTCTGCGACACCGCGCCGCCGGAGCCGGGGGCGCTCGACGGGCTCGGCGAGCCGGAGTTCTCGCCCGACCTGCCCGAGCTGGTCAAGCGGACCGGGGCGCGGATCGCGATCCTGGCCACGCCCATCCCGACGCACGCCGAGCTCACCCTGGCCGCGCTGGCGGCGGGGGCGCACGTGCTGGTGGAGAAGCCGACGGCGGCCACGCTGGCCGACTTCGAGCGCATGGAGCGGGCCGCCGCCGAGGCCGGTCTGGCCTGCCAGGTGGGCTTCCAGAGCCTCGGGTCGGCGGCGATCCCGGCGGTGCGCGAGATGATCGCCTCGGGCGTGATCGGCCAGGTCACCGGGGTCGGCGTGGGCGGCTCCTGGCCGCGGCCCGCCTCCTACTTCACGCGCAGCCCCTGGGCGGGGCGGCGCCGGCTCGACGGCGTGGACGTCGTGGACGGGGCCCTGACGAACCCGTTCGCGCACGCGCTGGCGACCGCCCTGGCGGTGGCCGGGGCCGAGGAGCGCGGCGCCGTCGAGGCGGTCGAGACCGAGCTGTTCCACGCCAACGCCATCGAGTCGGACGACACCTCGTCGATCCGCGTCACCACCGCGGGCGGGCCGCCGATCGTGGCCGCGGTGACGCTGTGCGCCGCCGGCCGGGACGAGCCGTACGTGGTCGTCCACGGGGAACGGGGGCGGATCCGGCTCACGTACACGCTGGACGAGGTCCAGGTGAACGACGAGCCCGTGCGCCGCTTCGGCCGGACCGACCTGCTGCGCAACCTGGTGGCGCACGTCGGCTCGGGCGAGCCGCTGCTCGTGCCGATCGCCAGGACGGGGGCGTTCATGGAGGTCATGGAGGCCATCCGGCTCGCGCCCGACCCGCTGCCGATCGCCGCGGACCACCTCGACCGCTCCGGCGAGGGCGTGGTGCTGCCGGGGATCGCCGACCTGGTCGACGCGAGCGCGGACCGGCTCGCGCTGTTCTCCGAGCTGGGCGCCTCCTGGGCGACGCCGCTGCTGGCCGGCGACACGGTCGTCGCCGAGTACGTCACCCGGCCCGACCTGCCGCTCACCGAGTCGCCCCGGCCGTACCTGCACCCGGTGCGCACGCTGGGCGGGACCGTCGTGACCGAGGTCCGCCCGCAGGACCACCCGCACCATCTGGGCGCCGGCGTGGCCGTCACCGACGTGGGCGGGCGCAACTTCTGGGGCGGGCGCACGTACGTCCGCGACCGGGGGCCCGCCTGGCTCGACAACCACGGCGTGCAGCGGCACGTGGCGTTCGAGGAGCGCGACGCGGCCGGCTTCGCCGAGACGCTGCTGTGGGAGCGGCCGGGCGAGGAGCCGGTCGTGCGCGAGGAGCGGACGGCGCGGGCGGTGCCGCTGTCGCGGGGCTGGGCACTGCGTCTCTCCTTCACGCTGCGCAACCTCACCGGCTCGCCGCTGACCGTGGAGAGCTCGGCCACCAAGGGACGGGCCGGCGCCGGGTACGGCGGGTTCTTCTGGCGGGCTCCCGCCGGGTCGCCGGGGCTGCGGGTCTTCACCGGCGAGGCCGAGGGCGAGCAGGCGGTCCACGGGTCGCGGGCGCCGTGGCTGGCGCTGTCGGCCGAGGGCTGGACGCTGGTGTTCGCCCAGGACGACGACCCGTGGTTCGTGCGGGTCGCCGAGTATCCCGGGGTGGGCACGGCGCTGGCCTGGGACACGCCGCTGGTCTTCGACGACGTGCTGGCCCGCCGGGTCACCGTGCTCGTGGCCGACGGCCGTCTGACGCCCCAGGACGTCCCCGCGCTGGTGGCCGAGGCCACGAGTTGAGTCTCCCGGGCGCCTGGGCCGCGGGCCCGGACGCCCGGGTGTGCGGGCTCCGCGCTCAGGCGCCCAGGTGGTGTCGCAGCCAGGCGAAGGCGTGCTCCTGCATGGGCACGGTGAACGCGTGCGGCGCGTCGAAGAAGACCCCCTCGTAACCGCCGTCCGGGTACGCCCGGGAGATGATCGCGTGGGCCCGGCGCATCCCGGCGGGCGGGAACAGCTCGTCCCGCTCGCCGTACTGCACCAGGAGCGGCCGCGGGGCCGCCGAGGCGGCCAGGGACGGCCAGTCGCACACCCGCGACAGGCCGGGCGGGTAGAGCATCCAGGTGTGCGCGGCCACGTGGCGGTCGAGCAGCTCGCGGTAGGACGACATCATGGCCGCGACGGCGACCGCGCCGATCGCCGGGTCGAACGCACCGAGCAGCGCGGCGCGCAGGCCGCCGCCCGACAGCCCCACGCAGCCCACGGCGCCGACGTCGGGCCGGGAGCGCAGGTAGGCCGCCGCGGCCAGGTCCTCCCCCGCCACCGCCCCGGCCAGCGACGTGCCGAGCAGCACGCAGTACTTCTCCAGCAGGTGCTCGTGCCGGGCCGCGGCGCGGTCGTAGGCGTCGGCCTGGGACAGCCCCTCGGACACGCCGGCGGCGGCCGCCGCGGCCACCGGCTCGGGCATGACCTCCAGCGGGAAGCGGCGGCTCCCCCAGCCGAGGACGTCGTGGACCAGCACGGCGAAGCCGCGCCGGGCCAGCTCACCGGCGTAGGCGCGGCCGCCGTAGATCTGCCCGCGCAGCCGGGTCACCTCAGGGGACGGCGGGCCGGGGCCGTCGGCGATCTTCTCCTTGCCGGCGAACTTCATGCCGGCGTGGCAGTGCAGCGCGACGACGCCCGGCAGCGGGCCGGCCGCGCCGCGCGGCCTGAGCAGGTACGCCCGGGTGCGCGGGCCGTAGCCGACCGACCAGGACAGCTCCTCGCCGGCGAGGTCGCCGGCGGTCCAGGAGCGCTCCACGCGGACGTCGCCGGCCGTGAGGTCGAGCACGCCGGCCGCCTCGCGGGCGGCCCGGCGCAGCCGCGGGCCCGGGGCGGCCTCGGGGAACAGGCCGCGCCCGCGCGCGGCCACCTCGGCGAGGCCGGCGAACTCCCCGAGGTGCCGCGAGACCATCGGCTCAGGCATCGGCTCAGGCATCGGCTCAGGCATCGGCCAGGCTGGTGCCGTCCTCGGTGAGGGCGACGGGCAGGCCGGTCGCGGCCGAGCGGTTGGCGGCGACGCCCACCAGCACGCTGCGGATGCCGTCGCGGTACCCGGCCGGGCGGCCGAGCGGGTCGTCGCCGGGGCCGCGGAAGACGTCGTCCAGCAGCAGGCGGTCGCCGCCGCCGTGGCCGCCCGCGCCGCGCTCGATCGGGATCTCCTCCGGCTGCCGCCAGTGGCGGTGCAGCACGAGCCTCTCCCACGCGTCGGCCGCGTGCTCCTTGCTCGCGGCGCTCGGGTCGATGGCGGCCTGCGGCGGGGTCCAGGACCGCTCGCACACCTCCAGCTCGATGCGGCCCTCGGTGCCGGTGAACACGACGCGGTAGCCCTCGAACGGGGCGTGCGCGGTCAGCGAGTAGGTGAGCATCGCCCGGTTGGCGTAGCGGACGAGGACCGCCATGTTGTCGTCGATGGTCACGCCGTCGGCGAAGACGTCCTGGTCGCGGATGTAGCCGTCCTCGTGCTCGGCGTCGAGGTAGAGGCGCTTGAGCCGGGGGTCGGCCGAGATGTCGAGCAGGTACGGGTCGGTGCCGAGGCCCGGCGCGCCGTGCGAGCGCGCGGGACGCTCGCCCCGGGGCAGGGCCGTGCCGTAGAAGCGCAGGTCGGCCTGGGCGAACACGAGCCGGGGAGCCGCGCCCAGCCACCAGTTGACCAGGTCGAAGTGGTGGGTGGACTTGTGGACGAGCAGGCCGCCCGAGTTGGCGCGGTCGCGGTGCCAGCGGCGGAAGTAGTCGGCCCCGTGGATGGTGTCGAGGGCCCAGTCGAAGTGGACGGAGGTGACCTCGCCGATGGCGCCCTCGCCGAGCAGGCGCTTGACCGCGGAGTTGCGCGGGGAGTAGCGGTAGTTGAACGTCACCACCAGCTTGCCGGAGGAGCGCTCCGCCGCCTCGGCGATCGCGGCGCAGCTCTCGGCGTCGATGGTGAGCGGCTTCTCCACGATGACGTCCTTGCCGGCGTCCAGCGCGGCGCAGACGTAGCGGGCGTGGGTGGCGTCGATCGTGGTGACGACCACCGCGTCGGCCAGGTCCAGCAGCTTGCCGAACTCGTCGGGGCCGAAGCAGGGCACCTCCCGGCCGATGCGCTCGACGTAGTAGGCCATGCGGGTGCGGTTGGTGTCGCAGAGACCGGCGATGGTCCCCGCGTCGCTCCAGTCGCCCAGCAGCGCGTCCACGTACATCTGGACGCGGTGGCCGAGGCCGACGAAAGCGTACCTGGTGCTCAACGTGCTCTCCCCGGGATTCGAGATGTGGGGCCGGGGGCGCTGCGCCCCCGGCCCGTCGTGCTGGTGACCGGCGTCAGCCGGCGATGGCGGCGTTGGCCTCGGACAGGAACTTCTGGGCGCCCGCGTCCGGCGTGGTCTTGCCGAACAGGACCTCGTCGGTGTTGCGCTTGAGGATGTCCTCCATCTGGAGGGCGCCCTTCGGCGGGGCGGTGATCGGGGTCAGCTCACCCTTGACCTCGTCGATGAAGGCGAGGGTGCGCTGGTCGACCGGGGGCAGCTTGTCCTTGACGGCGGCCAGCACCTTGGAGTTGGTGGGCAGACCGCGGTCGCTGAGCAGGATCGAGGCGGCGTCCGGGTCGTTGACCAGGAAGTCGATCAGCTTGGCGGCCTCGGCGGAGTGCTCGGACTTGGCGGAGGCGGTGTAGTACATGGCCGGCTGGAGGAACATGCCGGCGGTGGGGGCGCCCTTCTCCCTGGGCATGCGCAGCAGCTCCAGCTCCTGGCCCGACGCCTTGGACAGGGCGTTGAGCTGGTTGCTCCACCACATGCCCATCGCGCCGGCGTTGGTGGCCAGCAGCGACTGCTCGGGGCCGGCGGTCAGCAGCTCGGCGCTCTTGGCCGGCTCGGGGGCCGCCTTGGCGGCGATGAGCTGCTGGCTGATGTTCCACCACGCCTTGATCGTGTCGACCGACAGGCCGATCTTGTTGCCGTCGTAAAACTTCTCACCGCGCTGGGCGGCGAAGATCTGCAGCCAGGCCGGGTTGGGGTTGTACTCGGCGCCCATCACGCCGCCGCCGCCCGCGGAGATCTGCTTGGCCAGCTCGATCCACTGGTCCCAGGTCCAGGTCTTGTCGTCGGGCAGCTTCTGCTTGCTCTTCTCCAGCACGGAGGGGTTGGCGAGCATGGAGAAGGCGTTGACGCCCGTGGGGATGGCGTACTGCTTGCCCTCCACCTGGCCGCTGCTGAGCACCTGCTGGTCGAGGTCGGCGCTCGGGACCTTGCCGGCCAGGTCCGCCAGGGCGCCGCGCCCGGCGTACTCGCTGAGGCCGCGGATCTCGATGCTCATGACGTCGGGGGCGTCGTTGGCCGCCACCTTGGTCGCGAGCTTCTCGTAATAGCTGTCCCAGTTGGAGAAGTCGCCCTCGACGTCGATGGTCGGGTTCTTCTCCTCGAACTTCTTCAGGGCCTGCTCGGTCAGCTTCTGCCGGGCGTCGCTGCCCCAGTAGGAGAAGACGATCTTCACCTTGTCGCCGGAGCCGCCGCTGTCGCCGCCGCTTCCGCCGCCACAGGCACTGGCCGTCGTCATCACGGCCGCCGTCATGAGGGCAACCGTCCACATCTTCTTACGAGAGCCGAGACTCACAGCTCTTCCTCCTTCAGGAGATTGCGGGGGGTGGGTCGGCTACTTGAGGCCGGTGGTAGCCACACCGCGGATCAGGTACTTCTGGCCGGCCAGGAAGAACCCGAAGATGGGCCCGAGCGAGACGATCGACATCGCGAACATCGGTCCCCACGACGACTCTCCGCTCGAGTCGAGGAACTGGCGGAGGGCGACGGCCACGGTGAGGTTATCGCTGTTCGTCAGATACAAGTTCTGGCTGAAGAAGTCGTTCCAGGTCCAGATGAAGGTGAAGATGCCGGTCGTGGCGAGGGCGGGCGTGCACAGCGGGAGGATCACCTGCAGGAAGACCCGCCAGTACCCGGCGCCGTCGATGGCGGCGGCCTCGTCGAGCTCCCGGGGAAGGGTCCGGATGAACTGCACCATCAGGAAGATGAAGAACGCGTCCGTCGCCAGGAACTTGGGCACGACCAGCGGCCAGATCGTGTTGATCCAGTCCAGGTTCGAGAACAGGATGTACTGCGGCACGACCGTGACGTGGTGCGGCAGCATGATCGAACCCAGCATGATCGCGAACCACAGCTTCTTCAGCGGGAAGTTCAGCCGGGCGAACGCGTAGGCGGCCAGCGAGCAGGCGACCAGGTTGGCCAGCACGCTCAGGCCGGTGATGACGGCGGAGTTCCACAGGTAGTACCCGAACGAGTGCTTGAGCGCGTTCCAGCCCTCGGAGTAGTTCTCCAGCGTCAGGGTGCTCGGCAGCAGCCCCGGCTCCCGGAAGATCAGCTCCTCCGGCTTGAGCGAGCTGGAGATCATCCACAGCAGCGGGTAGAGCATCAGCAGGCCGAAGCCCGCGAGCATGAGGTGCTTGAGCAGGCGGCCGCCCCGCATCGGGCGGAACAGGAACGGCACCGCGTTACTTCGTGTCGCCATAGAAGACCCAATACTTCGACGCGAGGAAATTCACGCCGGTCAGGCCGGCGATGATCAGCAGGAGGACCCAGGCCATGGCGGCCGCGTAGCCCATCTCGTAGCTCTTGAAGCCCTTGAGGTAGAGATAGAGCGTGTAGAACAGCGTGGAGTCGACCGGTCCGCCGTTGCCGCCGCTCACGATGAACGACTGCGTGAACGACTGGAACGACTTGATGACCTCGAGGACGAGGTTGAAGAAGATGATCGGCGTCAGCAGCGGCAGCGTGATCGACCGGAACTGGCGCAGCCTGCTCGCGCCGTCCACCGAGGCGGCCTCGTAGTAGCTCTGGGGGATCTGCCGCAGCCCGGCCAGGAAGATGACCATGGGCGCGCCGAACGTCCACACGTGCAGGAGGATCAGCGTGCCGAGCGCGGTGTCGGGATCGGAGACCCAGCCGGGCCCCTCGATGCCGAAGACGGCCAGCACCGCGTTGAACAGGCCGTCCACGCCGAAGAGCTTGCGCCACAGGATCGCGATGGCGACGCTGCCGCCCAGCAGGGAGGGCAGGTAGTAGATCGAGCGGTAGAACGACAGGCCGCGCAGGCCCCGGTCGAGCGCGAGGGCGAGGAGCAGCGCGAAGGCGAGCTGCAGGGGCACCGACACGACGACGTAGATGGTGGTCACCTTCAGCGAGGTGAGGAACCTGTCGTCCTGGGTGAACATCTTGACGTAGTTGTCGGCGCCGACCCAGGAGCCCTCCTCCAGGAGGCTGTAGTCGGTGAACGACAGATACAGCGAGGCCAGGATCGGCCCGACCGTGATGACGAACAGCCCCAGGAACCACGGGGCCAGGAAGACGTAGGCCGTCAGGGCCTCACGCTTCTTGTGAGCGTTCACAGCCGGGGGCCGGCGATGTCCTGCGGTTACGGACAGCGAATCAGACATGGATTCATGCATCCCTCATTCCAGGGCCTCCCCGGCACGGCGGGATCGGATAGCGCCTTCCTATAGGGATGCGAAAAGTTTCGTCAACCCTTTGCAGGCGTTACAAACCCGTTACCGATATATCGTTAACTCGGAAACCCCAGCTCACACGGGAGAAGCGGAGCAAGGAGATCAGTTAACGTTTTGGGCTCCAAGGCGTCGGGACTACAACCGGTTGCATGTTTGCGGTGGCCTCAGGGTGGTTACGGATCGTGGCCGGCGGGAGCCGTGGCCCCCGCCGGATCAGGCCGCGCCGCTCACCACTTGCCGCCCAGCTCCTTCAGCGTGAAGACCCCGCCCGCCCGGTCGTGGAGCGGCTCTGTCAGGTCAGGCTCGCCCTGCTCGGCGAGGAGCGGAGCGGCGTGGGACTCCGAGTCGTCCTCGGAGGCGTAGCCGATGGAGCGGGCCTCGTCGAGCGACCACCAACGCCGGGTGTTGTCGGAGACGCCCCAGACGACGTGGTAGCCCGGCGCGGTGAACGCGGCCTCCACCAGCCGGGCCAGGTCGCCGGGCGAGATCCAGGTGGCCAGGCCACGGGTGTCGCCGGACGCCTCGTTGCAGGTGCCGAGCCGGACCACGGTCACGTTCATGCCGAACCGGTCGTGGTAGAGGCTGCCGAGCGCCTCCATGACGACCTTGCTGACGCCGTAGAAGGTGTCGGGGCGGGGGAAGGCGTAGTCGGGCAGCTCGGCGCCGCCCGGCGGGCGGGTGTGGAAGCCGGCGGCGTGGTGACTGCCCATCATCACGACGTGCCGCACGCCCTCCTCCCGGGCGGCCTCCAGCAGCACATGGGTGCCGTCCATGTTGGCCCGCACGATGTCGGCCCACGGATGCTCGCGGCTCTGGCCACCCAGATGGAGCACGGCGTCGACACCCTTCATGGCGGCGGCCATCGCGGCGGGGTCGGCCAGGTCGGCCGTCACCTCCTCCTCGCCCGGACCGGGCG
Source organism: Nonomuraea rhodomycinica (assembly GCF_013363995.1). GTDB lineage: Bacteria > Actinomycetota > Actinomycetes > Streptosporangiales > Streptosporangiaceae > Nonomuraea > Nonomuraea rhodomycinica. The sequence continues at coordinate 2,175,449 of NZ_JABWGO010000001.1, forward strand.
GCGGGCCGACCGGCCGCAGGTCGGACAGGCGGAGGACGCGGCCCTCACGGGCCAGGCGGGGGCGGAGCAGCGTGCCGACCTTGCCGGCCGCGCCGGTCATGAGAATGCGCATGGCTCCCTTGTACACACTCTCGGCTCAGATTCACATTCTTGAATATTGACCGTGATCTGGGTCACTCGTTACCGTCACCAGAACGAGCTTCACATGGACGACACTCGTCCACATCTGTGAACAGGAGGCGGTCTTATGTCACGCCAACTGCTCGGGTTCGCCCTCGCGGCGACCCTGGCCGTAACGCTGACGGGCTGCGGCTCCGGAGGATCCGGCTCGGGCGACGACGCGCTGGAGATCTGGATCAGACAGGCGCCCGACTCGGCCTCCGCCAAGACGGCCGTCAAGCTCGCCGACGCCTTCACCAAGGCCAGCGGGGTCAAGACGAAAGTGGTCGCGATCTTCGACGACTTCGAGACGAAGCTCCAGCAGCAGGCCGCGCAGCGCAAGCTGCCGGACATCGTCATCAACGACACCGCGCAGCTCGGCAACATGCACACCCAGGGCTGGGTGCGGGAGGTGGACAAGGCCAAGCTGGCCGGCGGCGACAAGCTGTCCGACCTCGCGTGGAAGGCCGCCCAGGGCGGCGACGGCAAGTACTACGGCGTGCCGTTCTCCGCCCAGGCGTTCGCGCTGATCATCCGCAAGGACTGGCGGGAGAAGGTCGGCCTCGGCACCCCCAGGACGTGGGAGGACCTCACCAAGCTCGCGCAGGCGTTCACCGACAAGGACCCCGACGGCAACGGCCGGAAGGACACCGCCGGCTTCGTCATACCCGGCGGCACCAAGCGCGGCTACGCTTCCTGGTACGCCTCCTCCCTCATCTACGCCAACGGCGGCGACTTCGTGAAGGCGACCGGGCCCGGCAAGTTCACCGCCACGGTCGACGACCCGAGGACGGTCGAGGCGGTGAAGTACCTCCAGGACCAGTTCTGCACGACCAAGACGGTCAACCCCGGCGCGGTCAGCAACGACACGACCGTCACCCACGAGGTGTTCGAGAAGGGCCAGGGCGGCATCTACCTGGTCGGCCCGTACGTGCTGGCCCGCTTCGTCAAGAACGTCGGCACCGACAAGATCGAGGTCGTCCCCGTGCCCAAGGGCCCCTCCGGCGGCCCCGGCACCCTCGGCGAGGGCGAGAACGTCTACCTCATGGCCGGCTCGGACAACGAGGACGGGCAGCGCAAGTTCGCCGAGTTCGCCGCCTCTCCGGACGGCCAGCGGATCGGCATGAACAAGGACGCCGACGGCGTCATCGTCCGCCTCCCGGTCAACACCCGGATCGACATGGCCGCCGAGCGGCAGGACCCGCGCTGGAAGGTCTTCCAGGAGTCCTACGCCCACGCGGTCTACGCGCCGCCGGTGCCGAACTGGGCGCCCATCCGGCAGACCTCCGCCGACGCGATCAACACGGTGTGGGCCGACTGCTCCGCCGACGTCAAGAGCGCGATGGAGGCGCTGAACACGAAGCTTAACCAGGAACTGCAGTCGCAGAAGGCCTCCTGAGCATGGGCCCGAGCGTGACGCTGACGCAGGCGCCGCCCGCCCCGGCCACCTCCCGCCGCCGCCCCAGGAGGGCGCCGCGGCGGGGGACGCTCGTCGCGTGGGCGTTCCTGGCGCCCGCCCTGCTGCTGTTCCTCTACTTCAAGTTCATCCCCATGGCCACGGGCCTGGTGATGAGCTTCCAGGAGATCCGCTACCTCGACAGCACGTGGGTCGGCCTCGACAACTACCGGACCATCCTCACCGACGAGGCGTTCACCGCCGCGATCCGGCACAGCGTGGTCCTGGCGCTCGGCACCACGGCCGGCTCGCTCGTGCTCGGACTGGTGCTGGCGCTGCTCATCGAGGGGCCGGCCCGCTACCTGTGGTTCGTCAGGACCGCCGCGTTCCTCCCGGTCGTGACCACGATGGCGGTCGTGGCCGAGGTGTGGCGGATCATGTACCACCCGGGCGACACCGGCATGGTCAACAGCATCCTCGGCTGGTTCGGCGCCGACCCGCAGCCGTTCCTGGCCAGCGAGCACTCCTCGCTGCTGTCGATCATGGGCATGAGCGTCTGGCGCGGCACGCCGTACGACATGATGATCTTCCTGGCGGGGCTCGTGGGCGTGGACCGCACGCTCTACGAGGCCGCCGCCGTGGACGGCGCGACCACCTGGAAGCGGCTGCGGCACATCACGCTGCCGGCGCTGCGGCCGGTGTTCTGGATCCTGTTCACGCTGGCGGCGATCCGCGGCCTGCGGGTCTTCGTCGAGGTGTACGTCCTGACCAACGGCGGGCCGAACGGCTCCTCCGAGGTGCTCATGACACTCGTCTACAAGCTCGGCTTCCAGAAGGGCGAGCTGGGCGTGGCGTCGGCGGGCGGCATCCTGCTGTTCCTCGCCACGCTGCTGCTCACCGTCCTGGTCCAGGTCATGCGCAGGAGGCAGGCGGCATGATGCGATTCGACAGCGCCCTCGGCCTGGAGGCGCGCCGGGGGCCGGTCGCGACCGCCGTGAAGGTGGTCGTCTACGCCGGCATGGTCCTGGTCTTCACCGGCCCGCTGATCGGCCTGCTGGTCAGCGCGTTCAGCCGCACGCTCGACCCGACCAGCTTCTCGCTGTGGCCCGACGGGTTCACCCTCGACAACTTCGTCCAGGCGGCCGACAAGAACGTCTACCGCTACCTGCTCAACTCGTTCGTGGTCGTCGGGTTCGGGCTGCTGCTGCAGATGCTGGTCAGCGTCTTCGCCGCCTACTCCCTGTCGCGCAAGAAGTTCCGCGGCATGGCGGTCGTCATGCTGATCATGCTGGCCACGATGATGCTGCCCGAGGAGATCATCGCGATCCCGCTGTCGCTGGTGCTGGCCGACCTGCCGCTCCTGCACGCCGACCTCATCGGCACGTACGCGGGGATGATCCTGCCGGTCGGCGCCTGGGGCTTCTCCATCCTCGTCATGACCGAGTTCATGAAGGAGGTGCCGGTCGAGCTGGAGGAGGCCGCGCGCATCGACGGGGCGGGCGAGCTGCGCACGTTCTTCACCATCATCCTGCCGCTGTGCCGGCCGGCCCTCGGCGTGATCGGCGTCTTCGGCTTCACCATGATCTGGGACCAGTACCTGCTGCCCCTGATCGTGGCTCCGGAACCCGGCATGTGGACGCTGCCGATCGCGCTACGCTCGCTGCGCTCCGACGAGGAGGTGGGCATCGGCGTGCTGCTGGCCGCCTCGCTGCTGGCGCTGCTGCCGTCGATCATCGCGTTCCTGGCCTTCCAGCGGCAGTTCATGCGGGGCCTGACAAGCGGCGCCGTCAAGGGTTAGGCGTTCATGTACGTGGACGGCATCCAATATTCTGGATCAGTGGAGCGTCGCCGAGATGGGATGAACATGGAGCCGCAGCTCGTCAAGTCCGCCGAACGGACCGTCCGCATCCTGGAGGCCCTGGCCGCCTCACCGGACACGCTGACGCTGTCGGAGCTCCAGCAACGCACCGGCTTCCCGCGCAGCAGCCTGCACGCGCTCATGCGCACGCTGGTGGAGCTCAAGTGGGTCGAGACCGACTCGGGCCGCGGGGCGTTCGGCATCGGGCCGCACGCGCTGCTGACCGGCACCGCCTACCTCGACAAGGACCCGGCGCTGCCGTTCGCGCAGCAGACCCTGGAGGACCTGCGCGCGGAGATCGGGCAGACCGCCCACTTCGCGCGCCGCGACGAGTCCCACGTGATCTACCTGGCGACCCGCGAGTCACGCGAGGCGCACCACGTGATCCCGCGGGTGGGCCGGCGGCTGCCCGCCCACGTCACGGCACTCGGCCAGGCGCTGCTGGCCCAGCTCACGGACGACGAGGTGGCGGCCCTGCTGCCCGCCCCGCTGACGTCGATGACCCCGCACACGATCACCGACCTGGTCAAGCTCACCGGCGAGCTCGACCAGGTCCGCACCCGGGGCTTCGCCTACGAGCGCGAGCAGGGCACGCCGGGCGTCGCCTGCGTCGCGGTGGCCGTCGACTACCGGATCCCCGCCACGGACGCGATCAGCTGCTCGATGCCGGTGGGGCTGCCGCCGGCCGAGGTCTCGAAGGTGACCGAAGCGGTGATCAGGCACACCCGCACGCTGTCCGCCACCCTCCGGCGAGAGGGCATCCGCTAGAAAGGACCGTTCATGCGGCTCGAAGGTGTTCTCTTCTTTCCCGTGACGCCCTTCGGGGCCGGCGGCGGCGTCGCCGAGGACGTCCTCGCCGGCCACGTCGCCGGCGGGGTCGCGGCCGGGGCGGGAGGCGTGTTCGCCGCGTGCGGCACGGGCGAGTTCAACGCGCTCGACCTCGCCGAGCACCGCGCGGTGGTGCGCACCGCCGTCGCCGCCGCCGCGGGGCGCGTCCCCGTCCTCGCGGGCGCGGGCGGCGTCCCGGCCATGGCCAGGGCCACCGCCCGGGCCGCGGCCGAGGAGGGCGCCGACGGGCTGCTGGTCATGCCGCCGTACCTGGTCGGCGGGCCGCCCGGCGGCCTGGTGCGCTACGTCCGCGAGGTGACCCGGGAGACGGGGCTGCCCGCCGTCGTCTACCAGCGGGGCACGGCGCGCTTCACCCCGGCCGCGGTGGCCGAGCTGGCGCAGCTCCCGGAGGTGATCGGGTTCAAGGACGGGGTGGGCGACTTCGACCTGCTCCAGCGCATCATCCTGACGGTGCGCGGGTCCACCGGGCGGCCGTTCACCTTCTTCAACGGCCTGCCCACGGCCGAGCTGACCGTGCCCGCCTACCGGGGGATCGGGGTGCGGCTGTACTCCAGCGCGGTGTTCGCGTTCGCGCCGGAGATCGCGCTGGCCTTCCACGACGCCGTCACGGCGGGCGACGAGGAGCGCTCCCGGCGCCTGCTGACCTCCTTCTACCTGCCGCTGGTGGAGCTGCGCGACCTGGTCCCCGGGTACGCGGTGTCGCTGGTCAAGGCCGGGGTGCGGCTGCGCGGGACGGACGTGGGCGGGGTGCGGGCGCCGCTGGTGGACCCGTCGCCGGAGCACGTGGCGCGGCTGGAGAAGATCCTCGCGGCCGGGCTGGAGGTCGCGGGGGCCTGACTTCCGCCATTGACATCCCCTTTGTCCCGCCCGTACGTTTTGGGAGCGCTTCCAATCGGTGTTCGTCGAAGCGCTTCGACAGCCACAGGAGGGCCGCCCACGGCCCGCCTCCGCCAGCCGTACCGGCGATGAGACGGGAGCGTGAGCATGACAGGGCGACCCACCGCGCCCGGCGACGGGCAGCCGGGCCTCGCTGACGGACGGCCGGAAGTGGCCGAGGGGCGGCCGGGCGGCGGCCCCGACGCACGGCCGGGAAGTGCTCCGGACGGGCGGCTGGGCATGCACACGCTGACCGCCGGGCGCGGGCTGCTCTTCGGCGGCGACTACAACCCCGAGCAGTGGCCCGAACCCGTCTGGGCGGAGGACGTCGAGCTGATGCGGGCCGCCGGGGTCAACCTCGTCACGGTCGGCGTCTTCAGCTGGGCGCGCATCGAGCCGGAGCCCGGCGCGCGCGACTTCGGCTGGCTCGACCGGGTGCTCGGCCTGCTCGCCGAGGCGGGGATCGCCGTGGACCTGGCCACGCCCACCGCCTCGCCGCCGCCGTGGCTCGGCCACCGCAACCCCGGGACGCTGCCGGTCGACGAGTCCGGGCACCGGCTCTGGTACGGCGCGCGCAACCAGTTCTGCCCCTCCTCCCCCGTCTACCGGGAGCGGGCCCTGGCCCTGGTGACCGACCTCGCCGAACGCTACGCCGGGCACCCGGCGCTCGCGCTGTGGCACGTCGGCAACGAGTACGGCCAGATCTGCCACTGCGACGTCTCGGCCGAGGCGTTCCGGGCCTGGCTGCGCGAGCGCCACGGCGACCTCGCCGGCCTCAACGAGGCGTGGGGCACCACGTTCTGGAGCCAGCGCTACGGCGACTGGGCCGAGGTCGTCCCGCCGCGCCGCGCGCCGTACCTGGTCAACCCCACGCAGAAGCTGGACTGGGCGCGCTTCTGCTCCGACGCCCTGCTGGCGCACTACCGCGCCGAACGCGACGTCCTCCGCGCCCGCACCCCCGGCGTCCCCGTCACGACGAACTTCATGGGCCTGTTCAAGCCGGTCGACTCCTGGCGGTGGGCGCCCGAGGAGGACCTCGTCTCCAACGACTGGTACCCCGACCCCGCCGACCCGCTGTTCCCGGTGCGGGCCGCGCTCACCCACGACCTGACCCGCTCCCTCGGCGGCGGCCGGCCCTGGCTGCTGCTGGAGCAGGCCGCCTCGGCGGTCAACTGGCGCCCGCACAACGTGCCCAAGGCCGCCGGGCAGCTCCGGCTGGAGTCGCTGCAGGCCGTGGCCCGCGGCGCCGACGGGTCCTGCTACTTCCAGTGGCGGGCCTCCCGCTTCGGCGCCGAGCGCTTCCACTCCGCGATGCTGCCGCACGCCGGCCCCGGCACCCGGCTGCACGCCGAGGTGCGGGCGCACGGCGCCGAGCTGCGCCGGCTCGCCGAGGTGGCCGGGCAGCCGGTGCCCGCCCGGGTCGCGCTCGTGCACGACTGGCCGAGCTGGTGGGCGATGGAGGAGGCCGGGCGGCCCAGCGACCGGCTCGGCGTGCCGGACCAGCTCCTCGCCTACTACCGGCCGCTGTGGGAGCGCGGCGTGGCGGTGGACCTGGTGCCGCCGTCGGCCGGCCTGTCCGGGTACGCGCTGACCGTGGTGCCGAACCTGTACCTGGTGAGCGACGAGGACGCCGAGGCGCTGACCGCGTACGTGCGCGGCGGCGGCGTGCTCGTCGTCGGCCCCTTCTCCGGCGTCGCCGACCCGAACGGGCACATCCGCACCGGCCGGTTCCCGGCGCCGCTGCGCGACGTGCTCGGCGCCTCCGGCGAGGAGTGGCGGCCCGCCCCCGAGGACCGGCCGGTGCGCTGCGCCTGGGCGGACGGCACGCCGTTCGAGGCCCGCACGTGGACCGAGCTGCTGCGGGCCGAGGGGGCCGAGCCGGTGGCCGTCTTCACCGAGGGCGAGCTCGCCGGGTCACCCGCGGTGCTGCGCCATCGCGCCGGGGCCGGCGTCGCCTGGTACGTGGCCACCCTCCCGCACCACGACGCGCTGGCCGAGCTGACCGGGCGGGCGCTGGCCGACGCCGGGGTGTCCGGCGCGCTGCCCGGACCGCCGCCGCCCGCCGTCGAGGCGGTGCGCCGCGGGCCCGTGCTGTTCCTGCTCAACCACGGTGACCGGGAGGCCCGCGTGCCTCTCGCCGAGCCGGCCGAGGACCTGCTCACGGGGGCGCGGGTCGAGGGCGCGGTGACCCTCGGCGCACGCGCCGTCGTCGCCCTGCGCCCCTGAGACCTTTCCGGATCATCTGCGTATCTTCCGCCGACGCCAGTTCCCGATCCAGACGGCCCCGCCGCCTCTCTGCTTTCAAGGAGTGACCCCCGATGCCGACCACCCCAGCCCGCGCCTTCCCCGAGAACTTCCTGTGGGGCACGGCCACCGCCGCCTACCAGGTGGAGGGCGCCGCCGCCGAGGACGGCCGCGGCCCCTCGATCTGGGACACCTTCTCCCACACCCCCGGCCGCGTCGACGACGGCGACACCGGCGACGTCGCCTGCGACCACTACCACCGGCTGGAGGAGGACCTCGGCATCCTGGACCGGCTGGGCGTCGGCGCCTACCGGTTCTCCATCTCCTGGCCCCGGGTCCTGCCCGGCGGCGGGGACCGGCTCAACCAGCGCGGCCTCGACTTCTACTCCCGGCTCGTGGACGGGCTGCTGGAGCGCGGCATCGCCCCCGTCGCCACCCTCTACCACTGGGACCTGCCCCAGGAGCTGGAGGACGCCGGGGGCTGGCCGCACCGCGACACGGCGCTGCGCTTCGCCGAGTACGCGCACCGGATGGGCGAGACGCTCGGCGACCGCGTCCACACCTGGATCACGCTCAACGAGCCGTGGTGCTCGGCCTACCTCGGCTACGCCTCCGGCGTGCACGCGCCCGGCCGTACCGACCCGGCCGACGCCCTGGCCGCCGTCCACCACCTCAACCTCGGGCACGGGCTCTCCGTCCAGGCCCTGCGCGCCACCGCCGCGCCGCAGGCACGGGTCGCCGTCACCCTCAACCTGCACCACGTACGGGGCGTCTCCGAGCGGGACGCCGAGGCGGTGCGGCGCATCGACGCGCTGGCCAACCGGGCCTTCCTCGGGCCGATGCTCGACGGCGCCTACCCGCGCGACCTCATCGAGGACACGGCCTCCGTCACGGACTGGGCGTTCGTCCGCGACTCCGACGAGGCGACCGCGTGCCAGCCGCTGGACCTGCTGGGGGTCAACTACTACAACCCGGTGCTGGTCCGCGGGTGGGACGGGACGACGCGCCGGGAGACGGCCGACGGGCACGCCGACGGCTCGGCCTCGCCGTGGATCGCCTGCGAGGACGTCGAGTTCGTCCAGCAGCCCGGACCGTACACGGAGATGGGGTGGAACATCGACGAGACGGGGCTGACCGAGTTGCTGCTGCGGCTGCGCGACGACCACCCGGCGCTGCCGCTGATGATCACCGAGAACGGGGCGGCGTTCGCCGACGTCCGCGACGGCGACGGCCGCGTCCGCGACGTTCGGCGCGTCGACTACCTGCGCCGCCACCTGACGGCGGTCGCGGACGCGATCGACGCGGGGGCGGACGTGCGGGGGTACTTCGTGTGGTCGCTGATGGACAACTTCGAGTGGGCGCGCGGGTACGCCAAGCGGTTCGGGATCGTGTACGTGGACCGGGAGACGCTGGACCGGACGTGGAAGGACAGCGCCCACTGGTACCGGGACGTGGTCGCGACCGGCACGGTGCCCGACGCGTCGTCCCCCTCGCTGCCTGAGTGAGCCCCGGTTCGAGACGCGGCTTCCTCGGGAAGCCGCGCTTCTCTCTCCTGAGCGATGAACGCTACGGCAGGCGTGCCGGTGTGGCGGCGGACAGGGCACAGGTGACGCCGGTCAGCCGTTCGGACAGCTGCCAGAGGCGAGCGGCTGTGGCGGTGTCGCGGATGGCGCGCTCGCGAGTGCGACGAGTCGGCTCGCCACGCAGTTGCAGCGGCCCGTCGGGAACGATGTAGCTGCCGCCGGGCAGATCCGGCATGGTCGCCGCGTACAGGGAGGTCTTCGCGCCGTCCGGGGTGGGTCGGAAGGCCGCGCGCACCAGCAGGCGGGTGAGCGTCGCATACAGCCGTCCTCTGCCGCTGTTGGCGCCGCCGGTGAGCACATTCGTGCGGGTGAGTCCGGGCGCGACGGCCATGCTGCGCAGGTTCAGCCGGGCGGCGTCGGCCCGGCGCTGCAGTTCCATGGCGAAGTAGAGGTTGGCCCGCTTGGACTGCACATAGGCGAACGCCGTGTGGTAGCCGCGCTCGGCGTTGAGGTTGTCCAGGTCGAAGCGGGCGAAGCGCTGCCCCTCACTGCTGACGGTGACGACCCGTGGATCGGGCGCCGCGAGCAGGTGCGGCAGGAGCAGGCCGGTCAGGGCGAAGGTGCCCAGGTGGTTGATGCCGAACTGCGATTCGAACCCGTCGGCGGTCCGCGCGTGGGGCACCATCGCCACTCCGGCGTTGTTGACCAGGAGATCGAGCCGGCCGCGATCCCAGCCGTCGGCGAACTCCCGGATGGAGGCCAGGTCGCCCAGGTCCAGCCGGCGCAGTTCCAGGTGGGCGCCGGGCAGCTCATCCTGCATGAGGGCGAGGGCGGCCCGGCCGCGCCGAGGGTCGCGGCAGGCCAGCACGACCCGCGCGCCGCGGCGGGCCAGCTCGCGGGCGGTGACGTAGCCGATGCCGCTGTTGGCGCCGGTCACCACCGCGACCCGTCCGGTCTGGTCGGGAATGGCGTGGAAGGTCCAAGGGAGAGGGTTGCGCATGACATGCCACCTCGAAGGGATGCAAGCGAACAGATCGCAACTCGAAGTTGCGATACATTCATCCTGTCACCCGCCAGGCGGATATCGCAACTTGGAGTTGCAATGCAGTCTGATCAGCCCCCTGCCCGGCCGGTCGGCCGCGGCGCCAAAGTCCGCGCCGCCGTCCATGCCGCCACGCTCGCCGAGCTGGTGGACAAGGGGTATGCCGCGTTGAGCGTCGAGAACGTCGCCCAACGCGCCGGCGTCCACAAGACGACGGTGTACCGGCGCTGGAAGGATCGCGAGAGCCTGCTCGCCGACGCCCTGGCCGAGCACATGGCGATGGACATCCCCGTTCCCGACACCGGAGCGATCGCGACCGACCTGCGGGCGCTGGCCCGCTCGCTCGTCCAGACGTTCACCAGCCCCACCGGGCAGGCCGTCCTCGCCGCCATATTCACCGGGGCGGCCCACCTTCCGGAGATCGCCGCGGCCCGACGTCACGTGTTCGACGACCGGCTCGCCAGAGCCGAACCGGTGGTGACGCGGGCCGTCGAACGCGGCGAACTGCCCAGGGGCACCGATCCCGCCGAGCTGTTGAAGACCCTGGCCGCGCCGATCTACCTGCGTCTGCTCATCACCGCCGATCCGGTCGACGAGACCACCGCGGATCAGGCTGTGCGCGTCACGCTCGCCGCCGCACACGCCGGGGTCCTGCGACCGGCGCACGATGGCGAGCCGGCTACCGGGTGAGGCCCTGCGCTGAACTCTTCGCACGCCGTGTCGTCGCCGGCCAGCACGACCCGGGCGACAACGTGCATCTCCTCAGACCCATAATCCCCCGAGAGCCCCCGCAACCCCGACGCACCGGAGTCTCTGAGGCGGCGATGCGGTGAACCCCGTCCGGCACCGGGCCATCCGAAGGAGCGACGCCCTGACGGGCGCGGCGGCTCCGGCCGGCCCGCGACCGGCGCCAGCCCGCGACCGGCACCGGCCCGCGACCGGCACCGGCCCGCGATCGGCACCGGCCCGCGATCGGCACCGGAGCCATCGCGCCTGCCGGGATCACACCGCCGAGGTGGACAGGGTGCCGTCCACGCGGCGGGGGATGCCGAGCGGGTTGCCGTCCTTCAGCTCGTCGGGCAGCAGCTCCGCCGGCCAGTCCTGGTACGCGGTCGGGGCGAGCCACCGGTCGATCGCCGTCGCGCCGACCGAGGTGTGCGCCGAGACGGTGGTGGCGGGCCAGGGCCCGCCGTGGTGCATCGCCCAGCACACGGCCACGCCGGTGGGCCAGCCGTTCCAGATGAGCCGGCCGGCCTTGCGGGACAGCACCTCGGCGATCTCGCCGGCCTCGTCCGGCACGGTGGAGTGGACGGTGGCGGTCAGCGAGCCCTCCAGGCGCTCCAGCACCGGCGGCAGGTCGGCGGCGTCGCGGTAGGTGACGACGATCGACGCCGGGCCGAAGCACTCCTCGGCGACGCGCGGCAGCCCTTCGGCGAACGACTCCAGGTCCGTGGTGAACACCTTCGGCGTCACCGCCCAGGCGCCCTCCCCCGGCTTGCCCTCGGCCAGCAGCGTCAGCGCGCCGAGCCGCTCCACGCCGCCCAGGTAGCCGTCGCGGATCCGCTCGGCCAGCATCGGGCCGCCGGTGGTGCCCTCGACGGCGGCGGCCAGGGCCTTGCGCAGCTCGTCGTCGTCCGGCACGAACATCAGTCCGGGGTTGGTGCAGAACTGTCCCACGCCAAGGGTCAGCGAGGCGGCGAAGCCGCTCGCCACGTCCGTCGCGGGTGCCGACGGCAGCACGACGACCGGGTTGACGCTGCCGAGCTCGCCGAAGAAGGGGATCGGGACCTCGCGCTCGTCGATGAGCGCCTGGATGGCCTTGCCGCCGGCGACGGAGCCGGTGAACCCGGCCGCCACGACGCGGGGGTGCTGGACGAGGTCCTTGCCGGCCCGCATGCCCTGGACCAGGCCGAGCAGGTCGGGATTCGGCAGGGCCGCGCGCACGATGCGGGCGACGCGCTCGGAGGTGCCGGGATGGCCGGGGTGGGCCTTGACCACGACCGGGCAGCCGGCGGCCAGCGCGGAGGCGGTGTCGCCGCCGGCGACGGAGAAGGCGAAGGGGAAGTTGCTGGCCGCGAACACGGCGACGACACCGGGCAGCGGGCGCTTGACGCGGCGCACGTCGGGCCGGGGCGGGGTGGCCGTGGGGTCGGCGTGGTCGATGATCGCGTCGAGGTGGCCGCCGTCCCGGACGACCTGGGCGAACAGCCGGAACTGGCCGGCGGTGCGGGCCACCTCGCCGCGCAGCCGTACCTCGCCGAGGGCGGTCTCCTGGTCGGCGATCCGCCACAGCTCGTCCACGTGCGCCGACAGCGCGTCGGCGACGGCCTCCAGCACGCGCGCCCGCTCCTCCGCGGGGGTGGCGCGCCAGGCCGTGCCCGCTGCCGCGGCGGCGGAGACGATCGTGTCGACCCCGGCGGTGTCCGTCTCGGGGATGGCGTCGCCGACGGTCTCACCGGTCCTGGGATCGTATCCGTTGATCATGGATGGGCCCTCCGCAGTCTTGACACTCTCAGAGGTCGATTCTTACAGTTGCGGCATTCGTCCACAAATCTGGCAGCAGTTCACATATATGGACGGCAGGGCTATGCTCATCACGGATGTCCAGGTCACACCGATCGCGTTCCGCGATCCTCCCCTCCTCAACGCGGCCGGCGTCCACGAGCCGTGGGCCCTGCGGACCGTCGTCGAGGTGATCACCGACGAGGGGCTGAGCGGGCTGGGAGAGACGTACGGCGACCTCAGCCACCTGACCAAGGTGCGGGAGTGCGCCGAGGCCATCGTGGGGATGGACGTGTACGCCACCCACGCGATGTACGCCAGGATCGCCTCCGTCGTCGGGGACGTCGTCAGCGACCTGCACGGGCTGACCGGGGTCGCGACCAGGGAGAAGAGCGTCGACCGGGTGTTCGCGGCGTTCGAGGTGGCCTGCCTGGACATCCAGGGCAAGGCCGCCGGGGTGCCCGTCGTGGACCTGCTCGGCGGGCGCGTGCGCGACGCCGTGCCGTACAGCGCCTATCTGTTCTACAAGTGGGCCGCCCACCCCGGCGACCTCGCGGAGCCCGACCGCTTCGGCGAGGCGCTCGACCCCGCCGGGCTCGTCGCGCAGGCGTCGCTGCTCATCAAGGAGTACGGGTTCTCCTCCATCAAGCTCAAGGGCGGCGTCATGCCGCCCGAGGAGGAGGTGGAGGCGATCAAGGCGCTGCACGCGGCGTTCCCCGACCTGCCGCTGCGGCTCGACCCGAACACCGCCTGGACCGTGGAGACCTCCGTCCGCGTCGCCCACGCCCTCGACGGCATGCTCCAGTACCTGGAGGACCCCGCACCGGACATCTCCGGCATGGCGGCCGTCGCCCGCGAGGCCTCCATGCCGCTGGCCACCAACATGTGCGTCGTCACCCCCGAGCACCTGCCTCCGGCCATCGCCCAGAACGCCGTCCAGGTGCTCCTCCTCGACCACCACTACTGGGGCGGGCTGGTGCGTTCCTCGCACGTCGCCTCGCTCTGCGGCACGTTCGGCCTCGGGCTGTCCATGCACTCCAACTCCCACCTCGGCATCAGCCTGGCCGCCATGACCCACCTGGCGGCCGCCACCCCCAACCTCACCTACGCCTGCGACACGCACACCCCCTGGCAGGACGGCCAGGACGTGGTCGTACCCGGCAGCCTGCGCTTCGTGGACGGGGCGGTGCCGGTGCCGTCCGGCCCGGGCCTCGGTGTGGAACTCGACCGCGACGCGCTGGCGGTCATGCACGAGCAGTACCTGAGGTGCGGAATCACCTCGCGGGACGACCAGGGGTACATGCGACGGTTCGACCCGGGCTTCAGCACGAGACGGGCGTCGTGGTGAACACCGCCCTCCCCCTGCGCCGACACCTCGCCGCATGGCGACGAACGCCCCTCCCTCCTTCCTCCGCGCCCGCGAGACATCACGTTCGACTCTCCGCGCCCGCGAGACATCACGTTCGACTCTCCGCGCCCGGACACCACGTTCGACTCCTCACGCCCGGAGACCACTTTCGACTCCTCACGCCCGGAGACCACTTTCGACTCCTCACGCCCGGAGACCACGTTCGACTCTTTACGCCAGAGACCACATTGGGCTCCCACGTTCGACTCTCCGCACCCGCGAGACACCCGTTCGACCCCGTTCGACCCCGGGCCACCTCCACCGGCAGTTCCTGGCGCGCCCTATGACCGCCCGTCGCTCTCTGGAGCCGCCCCATGGCCACCGGCGACCCATGACCACCGCTTCCCCACCATCGGGAACGTTGACACCCCCTGACCACCCGCAGAACTCTCACCTCACATGATCTACGGAAGGACGGCCCCGTGAACGTCGCCTACGTCTACCCCTGGGACGTCGTCGGCGACCCCGCGGCGCCGGAGCGGCTGGCCTCCCTCGGAGTGGACGCCGTGGCGCTGGCCGCCAGCTACCACGCCACCCGCGCCGCCACGCCGCACCACCCCGCACACCGCGTCCTCGACGTCCCGCATGCCGCCTTCTACCTGCCCGTACGCGCCTCCGCCTGGGGCCGCCTGGTGCCCAGGTCGCCATCGTGGACGACGCCCGACGCGTACCTCCAGGCGAGCGACGCCCTGCGCTCCGCCGGCCTCCAGGTGCACGCCTGGACCGTGCTCACGCACAACTCCGTCCTGGGCCGGGAGCACCCGGACGTGGTGGTGCGCAACGCCTTCGGCGACCCGTACCCGCACGCGCTCTGCCCGTCCTCCCCCGACGTCGTCGACTACTGCCGGCGACTGGTGCGCGAGATCCTGGAGGTCGGCCGGCCGGACGCGCTGATCCTGGAGTCGTGCGGCCCCATGGGGTACGGCCACCAGAGCATCCACGAGAAGACGGCCGGCGCCGACTGGACGGTGGTGGACGGCGACCTGCTGTCGCTCTGCTTCTGCTCGGCCTGCGCCCCCCGCCTTCCGGCGGGCGCCAGGGAGAGAGTCAGGGCGGCGATCGACGGCGTCCCCGCCGGCGACTCCGCGAGGCCACCCGCGCCAGGAGCGGCGCACAAGACCTCTTTCTCGTCCGTGGCGGAAGCCTTGGGCCCCCTGGCGGACGAGGTACGCGCGCAACGTGTCGGTGTGTCGGCCTCGCTCCGTCAGACCCTCATCTCCACGGCCCGCGAGGCGGCGCCCGACGTGCCGATCACCATCCACGCCAACCCAGACCCGTGGGCCACGGGCGCCTTCGCCGCCCTCCCCGACGGCGAACCGGGAGCTGAAGTCCTGGTGGCCAACTGCTGGGGCGACCCCGCCACGGACACGGGCCGCCTGGCCAGACTCCGAGAACTGTGCCGCCCCGGTCAGCGTGTCGGAGCCTACGTCCTCGCCCTGCCGCCCCGACCGGCGGACCCGGAGGCCCAGGCAGAGCTCCTGAGGGCGTACGCCAAGGCGGGCGCCTCGGAGTTCCACCTGTACCACGCAGGACTGGCATCGCCGCACCGCCTGGCGACCATGCGACAAGCACTCCGCCTGATCAGCTGAGCCCACCATCCAGCCGGTCACCGCACCGGCCCCACCAGCCCGCTCTCGTAGGCCGCGATGACCAACTGAGCGCGGTCCCGGGCCTCCAGTTTGGCCAGGAGACGAGTGATGTGGGTCTTGACCGTCGCCAACGTCACGTGCAGGTGACCGGCGATCTCCGTGTTGGAGAGTCCTCGGGCGATGAGCACGAGAACATCGCGTTCGCGCTCGGTCAGCCCGTCCAACCCCTTCGGCCGCACCGAGACCGGCGTACGGCTGAACTCCTCGATCAGCCGGCGCGTCACAGACGGAGCCAGCAGCGCCTCACCACCGGCCACCACCCGGATGGCCGTCACCAGGTCAGCGGGCGGCGTGTCCTTCAGCAGGAACCCGCTCGCCCCGGCCCGAAGCGCGTCGTACACGTACGCGTCGAGATCGAACATCGTCACGATCAGGATGCGGGAGACGTCACCGATGCGCCTGGTGGCCTCGATGCCGTCCATCTCCGGCATGCGGACATCCATCAGCACCACGTCGGGACGTTGTTCCAGGGTGACGGCCACCGCTTCGGCCCCGGTGGCGGCCTCGCCGACAACGGTCAGGTCCGGCTCCGAGTCGACCAGCACCTTGAAACTTCCCCGGAGCAGCGCCTGATCATCGGCCACGACCACCCGGATCATGAAGCGCCCCCGCAAGGCAAGGACATCAGCACGCGAATCACGGGGCACTCCCGTAGGACAAGGACACCAGCACGCGAATCACGGGGCACTCCCGTAGGACAAGGACACCAGCACGCGAATCACGGAGCACTCCCGTAGGGCAAGGTCGCCAGCACGCGGAATCCTCCTCCGGGGACCGGCCCGGCTTCGAAGGCCCCGCCGAACATCGCGACACGTTCCCTCATCCCGATCAGCCCATGACCGGCCCCTTCCATCGCCGGCTCACCACCGACCCGGCCGGACCCCCCAGATCTACTTCCGGTGGGCACATCACGGCCTTCCGCCGATCTCCCTGTGGGCACATCGCGGTTTCCCATGGACGCGCCACGACTTCCCACGGCCACACCACGGCCCGCGGCCCGGTCATTCGTCACCTCGATCCGCACCTCACTGGAGCCGGCCACCACGGACACCCGGCAACGAGTCGGCGCCGCATGCTTGGCGACGTTGGTGAGCGCCTCCTGGACGATCCGATACGTCGACAACTCCACACCTTCAGGCAGGCGCCTCTCCCCCGAACCCCGTTCCCGGCGTCCGCCACCCTCCGATCCACCGGCGACGAAATCCTCAGCACTCCCCTCTCCCGGAACGGCCGCGCCTCCCCCTTGCCGTGCCGCATACCCGCCTCCTGCTCCCATCGGCCCCCCATCAGGAAGCGGACCCCCGTACCCAGGTCCCGCACATCTGCTCTCAGGAGCGGAACCCCCTCCTCTTGGCCCCATGGGCCCTTCGTGCCGGCGTCGCCGCACGTCAGGGACACGATTCTCTCCCGCTGCCGGACTGCCGCCCCATCGCGCTGGCTCCCCTCCCCCAGGCGCAGCGTCGGCCCCCATCTCCGAGGAGGTGAACCGCAGGTCCAACTCCACCTCCACCCCGGCCAGGCGAGCACGTTCGGCCAGTCGCCCGATCCCGGTGAGCCGGGGAAGGGGCCCTCGATCCGGGTGGTCGTCGGAACGGAGGACCCCGAGCAGATGGCGCATCTCGACCAGCGCGCTCCGACTGACCGTTTCGATCACCTTCAAGGCGTCGTGCGCCTCCTCCGGCTTGTTGCGCATGACGTGGTTGGCCACGCCCGCCTTCACCGCGATCAATCCCACGCTGTGCGTGACGACGTCATGCAGCTCGCGCGCGATCCGCAGCCGTTCCTCCGTCACCTTCCGTTCGGCGAGGCGCTCGGCGTCGCGCGCCGCGTACATCCTGCGTTCGCGTACGGCACGCCCGACCGTCCAGGAGCCGCCGAGGGCGGCGATGCCGAGCAGCGGCACGTCGAGATGCGCGAACCAGGAGGGCCCGTTCGGGTGAGGGGATCCCCCCATCGCGACCAGCCCCACGAACGTGATCAAGGTCAGCACGGCGATCGCCATGGTGGGCGCCAGCGCGCCCCGGTCGTCGGTGAGCGCCACCATGTACAACGCGTAAGCGGGAGCGACGTACGCGATGCTCACGACCCCCAGCACCACGGCGGCCACGGACACCGTCAGCACGAGGCAGAAGACCGGCACAGGCCACACGCGCCGCAGGGCGAGCGGCAGGCCCAGACCGAGCGAGACGGCGAGCCGGGCCCACGGCACATCGAAGATCGGCGTGGGCGCGGTCAGGAACAGGAACGAGAAGCACAGCCCGGCCAGCATGTCGAGCATGACCAGCTGGCCTCGGCTGAGGCGCCTGGCGAAGAGGGGGTTCGGCTCGTGCACGCGTAGACGGTAGCCAACATGCCCACGTCTGCACGTCAGACCAGGGTCTGACATCAAGGTTCGGACCGTGGTCCGATGTGCCGGCGACCCGCCGTACCTCATCCTCGACAGCGTGATCCAGCTCAACCACCTGACCAAGCGCTACGGCGACACGCTCGCGGTCGACGACCTGTCCTTCACCGTCGAGCCCGGCCATGTGACCGGCTTCCTCGGCCCCAACGGGGCCGGGAAGTCGACGACGATGCGCCTGATCCTCGGCCTCGACACCCCCACCTCGGGCGAGGCCCTGGTCGACGGCCGCCCCTACACGACCATGCGCAGGCCGATGGCGCAGGTGGGCGCACTGCTCGACGCCGGCGCGGTGCACGGCGGCCGCACCGCCTACAACCATCTGCTCTGCCTGGCCCGCACCAACGACATCGGCGAGCGGCGTGTGGCGGAGGTTCTCGACCTGGTCGGCCTGACCGGTGTGGCGCGAAGACGCGTGGGCGGGTTCTCCCTCGGCATGAGACAGCGGCTCGGAATCGCGGCGGCGCTCCTGGGCGACCCGCGCGTGCTCATGTTCGACGAGCCGGTCAACGGCCTCGACCCCGACGGCGTGCGCTGGATCCGCGATCTCATGCGCTCCCTGGCCGCCGAGGGCCGCACCGTCCTGCTGTCCAGCCATCTCATGAGCGAGATGGCCCTGACGGCTGACCGCATCGTCATCATGGGCCGCGGCAAGCTGATCGCCGAGGCCACGGTCGAGGAGCTCACCACCCGCTATCCCACCCTCGAGGACGCCTACCTCGCGCTCACAGCCGGCAGCGTGCAGTTCGGAGCCGCGCGATGAGAGCCGTCGTCTCCTCGGAGTGGCTGAAGCTCCGCTCCGTCGCCTCGACCTACTACGCGCTCGGGGTGGCCGGGCTCATGGTGGTGCTCGGCGTGGTGTGGAGCGTCTACGTGAGCGGGCTGGCGGACGCGCGCGGCTCTGTCCGGGCCGCGGCCCCGGAGGAGGGGTTCCTGCCCTTGGTGCAGATCAGCCTGGCGGTCATCGGCGTGCTCGCCGTCACGGCCGAGCACGCCACCGGGATGATCCGTACGAGCCTCACGGTCGTACCCGCGCGAGGTGTGCTGCTCTTCGCCAAGACGGCGGTCGTCACGGCCGTGACGTTCGCGGCGGCGACCGCCGTCATCATGACCACGTACGCGGCGAGCAGGCTGGTGGCGGGCGAGCGGCGGCTCGGCTTCAACGAGTCCTCGTTCGCCGAGAACGTGCCGACGCTGCTCGCCTCGGCGCTGTCGGTGACCGTGCTCGCGGTCGTGGGCCTCGGCCTGGGCGCCGCCATCCGCTCCACCGCCGGGGCGCTCGTGTCGGTGGTCTCGCTGCTGTTCGTCCTGCCAGGCATCGCCAACTACCTCCCCGCGCCGTGGAACACCAGGATCGCGGCCTTGATGCTCCCCAACCTGACGCCGCAGCTCACCGGCGAGCGCCTCTCCAGACGGCTCGGCGACGGGATCCTCCCACCTTGGGCCGCCCTACTGGCTCTCCTCGCCTATGCCGCGGTGGCACTCGGAGCGGGCTTGTACGTACTCAGCAAGCGGGACGCGTAACCAACCGTGAGCAGCAGAACGCCTGACGTCCCCCGAGCGGCGGGACACATGACGACCCTTCGGGGAGCCGGAACCCGAGGAGAACCCCCGGGAAGGCAGGACACAAAGCGAACCCTCGGGAAGGCAGGACACAAAGCGAACCCTCGGGAAGGCGGGACACAAGGCGACCCCTCGGGGAGCGGAGGACTCGAACCCTCGTGGAGCGGGACACACGAATGCCTCCTCAAGGAGAAGGGCACATGACGACCCCTCAGCAAGGGGAACGCATGCGGGCCATCTCACCTCATGCCACACCTCTCGGGCTGACCGCCGCGCGCCTCCCTCACAACGGCTCTTCGCAACCAGCGCCCGTTCTCCTCGACCACCCGCTTGCTTCAACCACGACTGCTCCCCGCAGCCGCGCCCGCTTCCCCTCACGCCATGACTTCCAAATACCCCGACAGCTCCCCGGAGCCACGGCCACTTCCGCTCACACCGACGACAGCTCTTCGCGACCACAACCCCCTCCGGCCAACCGGCACCGCTTCCGTGATGCCGCCACCCCCTCAACCACGGTGCTCCTCTCGATCACGGCGGCACCGTTGCCGACGCCCCGGACCCGCGCCACCCCATCGGCTGCCAAGCCCTCGTAACCACGGCCGAACGCTCCACGGAGACGACTCCCATGAACATGCTCAGCTCCGAATGGCTGAAAATCCGCTCGGTCCGTTCCACCGGACTCCTGCTCCTGCTCAGCCTCGGCGCCATCCTGCTCGGCCTCGCCATCGCTTGGATGGCGGCCGGCATGTATGACAATGCGACCCCCGCCAAGCGAGCGACAGCCTCGATCGCGGAGCTGGAGGAGGTCGTGATCATCGTGCCGCAGCTCTGTATGGGCATCCTCGGCGTGCTCGCCATCACCTCTGAATACGCGACCGGCATGATCCGCACCAGCCTGACCGTCGCACCCACACGCTGGCCCGTGCTCGCGGCGAAGGCCGCCGTCGTGGGCGCCCTCGGCCTGCTCACCGGCAGCGTAACGGTCTTCGGCACGTACGCCCTGACGCGTCAGGTGATCGGCGACCGGTTCTCCGGCGTCTACCTGACGCCGTTCCTCGACAGGCTTCCGACGTTGGCCGCGACGGGTCTGACCGTCTGCGTGTTCGCCCTGCTCGGCCTGGGCCTGGGGGCGTTGACACGGTCAACGGCTGGTGCCGTGGCCGTGCTCGTCGGCCTCGCGTACGTCATCCCGATGGTCGTCGGCAAGCTTCCCGCCCCTTGGAAGGAGTGGCTCGGCTCCATGATGATCAGCGCCCTGCCTCGGGAGATCAGCGGCGTCCCCTTCAAGAGCTCCGTGTACGGGGCGAGTCTCCCTCCTGCGGCGGCGATCGCCGTTCTCGCGGCGTACGCACTCGTGCCCGTGCTGGCGGGCACCTGGTTCTTACGCCACCGAGACACCTGACCAGCGTGTCGACCAGAAGGCCTGCCTCGCTTACGCCACATCCCTATCCGACAAGATGCCTGCTCCTCAATGCGGCCCACTCCCCTTCGGGCCGTGACGCCCAACCCTCGTTCGCCCCAGCCTCCTCACGAGCCGTTCGCCCCAGCCTCCTAACGAGAGGACACCTGCTGCCCTCCCGGACCCACTCCCTCCGCGCCGGAACGCCTGATCGACCTGCACGACCCCTCCTCGGCGCACCTGAGGCGCGCGGCAGGGGCCGCCGGGGCGCTGGCACACACGCCGCACTTCACGCCGGAAGGTCAAGCCACGGTTCCTGCGAATCCAGCGTCACGGCCGACACGCGCCAGCTCACCAGCTCGTCCTCTCTGCCGCCCCTCGCCCCTGGCTTCTCGGCACTCGCACCATCGCATCGGCCCTCGCTACTCGCTCCTCCCGCTGGGCACTCGCACGCTCGCATTACCGCTCGTTCCTTCGCTGGGCACTCGCACCGTCGCATCCCCCTCGCTACTCGCTCCTCCCGTTCGCTCGTTCCTCCCCTGGGCGCTCGCATGCTTGCATCGCCCCTCGTCCCCTCGTCCCCTCGTCCCCTCGTCCCCGATAGAGGAGACGCCGAAGGTCATGTATGCCGGCGTAGTCGAGCAGCGGTGGACGAGTCGACGGGCGGGTGCTACACGGCGGGGAGAACGGGAGGCTCCGGCGGTCTGCGATGATGCACTCGCACATTGTGATCATCGGTGCCCCGCCCCCGGGGCCCCGCCCTGAGGAGATTTGCCCCATGGACCGCAGACGCTTTCTCGCTCTGACCGGCACGGCCGCGGTCGGCGCCGGTCTGGCCACCGCCGGGTTCGGCCCGGTCGCGCAGGCGGCGAGCTACCCGTTCGCCGACGCCGGCGTTCCCGCGGAGGCGCACACGAAGACGGCCGAGCTGGCGCCGTACGGCATCACCGCGATGGCGTTCACGCCGTCGAACGGCTGGGTCGTCGTCACCCAGGACGGCCGCTATTTCGCCCGCGGCATCCCGGACGCCTGCTTCGCCGAGCTCGGCAGGTTGATCAAGGGTGGGACGAAGATCCATTGTGTGGCCTTCCCGCCCGAGGGCGGCGACAGATGGGTGATCACCGGTGACAAGGGGATGGCCGCCCGCGGGCTGCCCGAGGAGTGTCACGCGCGCATCACCGCCAGCTACGACGCCGGCCGGCAAGTGGTGGACGTCGCCTTCCCGCCCGCGGGCGGGAACCGCTGGACGGTGGCCGACACCGGCGGCTTCTACGCCAGGGGCATCGACGACGAGTGCTACCAGATGATGCGCAACCTGACGCAGGGCGGCCGTCGCGTGACCCGCGTCGCCTTCCCCAAGGCCGGCGGATGGGCGGTCGTCGCGCAGGACGAGTTCCACGTGCGCGGCATCGACGACGCCTGCTTCCAGAAGCTGAACGACCTGGCCTCCGGCGGCTGGCAGCTGCACAACCTGGCGTTCTCGCCCACCGGCGGCTGGTCGGTGAGCTCGCGCGGCAAGGTGCCGGCGCTGCCCGCCGACCGGGTGCGGCAGGTCGAGAACGCGGTGGGCGGCGCCACCATCTGGCAGCGGATGAGCGCGTGGAAGACGCCGGGCGTGGCGGTCGCGGTGGTCGTCGGCAACAAGATCGCCTGGTCCACGGGGTACGGCTGGCTGGAGGCGGGCAGCGGCGCGGCCGCGCATCCGGAGACCGCCTTCCAGGCCGCCTCCATCAGCAAGGCCGTGGCCTCCGTCGGCGTCATGCGCCTCATGCAGACGCTCAAGCTGCCCCTGACCACGGATGTACGCCCCCACCTGGGCTGGACGCTGACCAGCCGCGACTGCGTCTCGGCGACGGCCGTGCCCACGGTGGACCGCCTGCTCACGCATCGGGCCGGCGTCATCGGGCGCGGCTCCACCTCCCCGGCGGACGTCTGCTCCGGCTTCGTCTCCGGCGCGGGCGGCGGGTTCGCCGGGTACGGGCCCGACGCGACTGTCCCGACGCTGCTGCAGGTCATGAACGGCGAGGGCAACTCGCCGAAGATCGAGCTCACCACCGACCCGGGCGCCGAGTTCCACTACTCCGGCGCGGGCTTCGTGCTGCTGCAGCGGATGCTGGAGCAGAAGAGCGGCCTGCCGCTGGCCCAGTACATGGACAAGGAGGTGTTCGCGCCGCTCGGCATGAAGACCAGCTCGTACGCCCTGTCACCCGGGTTCGAGCTGGCCGCAGGGCACACCGCCTCCGGCGCGGTGATCCCCGGCAAGCGCAACCGCTACCCGGAGTCGGCCGCCGCGGGCCTGTACACGACGGTGCAGGACCTGTGCCGCCTCGTCAGTTACCTCAACCGGGCGTACACCGCCGCCGGCGACATCGCCGGCCCGCTCACCAGGGCGTCCGTACGCACGCTGCTCACCAAGGGACCCGAGCCGACCATGGGCCGGGGCCTGTTCCTCTCCGGTGCCGGGACCAGCAACTTCTCCTACACCCACGACGGCTCCAACTACGGCTTCAAGTCGGTGTTCAAGGGCTATCCGGCACTCGGCGCCGGCTATGCCGTTCTTTCCAACGGCAACAACATGACCCTGGTCAACGAGATCGCCTCGGCGATCAGGTCGGTCTACGGCTGGGCCTGACCGACGCCTTATCCAGACGCCTTATCCAGACGTCTCGTCCAGGCGTTTCATCGAGGCGTCTCGTCCAGGCGTTTCCTGCGAGATTCGGCGCCGGGGGTCCGATCGGCCCTCGGCGCCGCACCGGATCTCGTCGGTGCTGGACCCACTGCCCCCGGCGCCCAGGAAGCGGCCGAGCCGGTCGATCGGCGCGGTCCACCAGCGCGCCGTTGATCGTGTACCGCTGCTCATCGGCACCGGCATGGACACCGAGGATCTGGCTGGACGAATCTCTAGCGACATCCACGATCCCTGTCTATATTCACAAGGATGTTCACCCTCGACGCGCTGGTCGGCAACAGGTCGTTGGAGCTGCGGGTCCTGGAGCCCGGTCCGCCCGGCGCTCTGCGTGAGCCCGTGACCTGGGTGCACAACACCGAACTGCCCGACCCCTCCCCGTACCTCCGGGAAAGGGAGCTGGTGCTGACCAACGGCCTGTGGGCCGAGCAGGTGAGCCCGGACGAGTTCGTGGCCCACGTCAAGCGCGCCAGGGCGGCCGGGATCGTGTACGGGCTGCGTGCCGAGACGCCGCGCACCCCGCCCGCGCTCGTCGCCGCGTGCCGGGCGGCCGGCCTGCCCCTGCTGGAGATCTCGCAGGCGATTCCGTTCACCGCGGTCTCGCAGGCGGTCTCCGGGATGTACGCCGATGAGCGTCAGCGTGGAGTGATCGGCATGGTGCGCCGGGGCGACGCCCTGGCCACGGCCATCTCCCGTGGTGCGGGCGCCTCCGGGGTGCTGCGCGTGCTCACCCGCGACCACGACCTGCCGCTGGCGGTGGTGGACCGGATGGGCCGGCTGCTCGCGGCGTCCGGCGCCGAGCTGGACGCCGCCCAGGTGCGGACCGTGGCGGCCGGGCTCGCCCGCCGCCCGCCCGCGCTGGAGCTGGACCTGGGCGGCGGGCACGCCGCGCTGTTCCCCGTGGGCGCGCTCGGCGACGCCGACGCGGCGCTCATCTGCCTGCGTCCCCTGGCCGAGCTGCCCGCCGCCGAACGGGACGCGCTGGAGCAGGCCGCCAGGTTCCTCAGCCTCGAGGTGGCCAGGCAGCAGGCCGTACAGGCGATCGAGATGCGCTTCGCCGGCGAGTTGCTGGAGATGGTGCTGTCCGGCGGGCGTCGCGCGTCGGAGGTG
The DNA here is from genome assembly GCF_013363995.1 of Nonomuraea rhodomycinica. Lineage (GTDB taxonomy): Bacteria > Actinomycetota > Actinomycetes > Streptosporangiales > Streptosporangiaceae > Nonomuraea > Nonomuraea rhodomycinica. The sequence goes on from NZ_JABWGO010000001.1 coordinate 2,200,114, forward strand.
GCGAGCCGGCTGCGCGCCTTCGGCGTGGACCCCGCGGGAGCGCTGGCGGTCTGCACGCTGGCCTTCGCCGGCGAGGCCACCGCGGAGCACAACCTGACGGACGCCGCCACGGGACACAACCTCCCCGGGGCCGCCACGGAGCGCGGCGCGGCCGGGACGGCCACGGAGCGCGGCGCGGCCGGGGCAGCCACGGAGCGCGGCGCGGCCGGGACGGCGACGGAGCGCGACCTGGCCGGGGCCGCCGCCGAGCACGGCCTGGCCGAGGTGGTCGGTGAGTTCCTCGCCGAACAGGGGATCCCCGCCGTCGTCGCCGGCGGCACGAACGACGTGGTGGCCCTGCTCACCTGGCGGCAGCCCGAGGAAGACCTCCCCGCCCTGGCCGAACGCCTGGTCGAGCGCGTGGCCCGGCGCTTCCCCGGGCGGCGTCCCGTGGCCGGTCTCGGCGGTGTCGCCGCGCACGCGGGCGACCTGCGACAGCCGCTGCTGCGGTCGCGCGAGGCCTGCCGGGTGCTGCGCCGCACGCCCGGCGGCCCGGCTGTGCGCGGGTTCCGCGAGCTGGGCACGCACCGGCTGCTGCTCGGCCTGGCGGATCAGGCCACGCTGAGCGCCTTCGCGCGCGACCTGCTGGGCCCGCTGCGCGCGCACGACGCGCAGCGCCGCAGCGACCTGGAGCCGACGCTGCGGGCGTTCCTCGACCATGACGGCCAGTGGGCGGCCACGGCGGCCGCCCTTCACGTCCACGTCAACACCCTGCGCAACCGGCTGGCCCGCGTCACCGAGCTGACCGGCAGGGACGTCGGACGCGTCGAGGACCTCGTGGACCTCTACCTCGCCCTGGCCATCGACGCCATGGAATGACCCCGTTCTCCGGCGGCTGACGCAGACGGCGGGCTCAGACCGTGACGCCCGCCCTGGCCCGCCGCCAGAGGCCGGCGTTGGCCAGGGTCGCCATGGGCTGCAGCATCATGTGGTCGAACGCCTCCAGCGGCAGGTCATCGGCGACGCGTCGCGGCAGGTCGGGGTTGGCCAGCGCGCCCCGGGCGACGGACACCAGGTCGGCGTGCCCGTCCCGCAGCACCTGCGCGGCCAGCTGCGGCTGGTGCATGCCGCCGTTCGCGATGACGGGCAGGCCCGTGGTCAGGCGGGCGAGCCCGGTGATCGTCGTCCCGTCGTCCAGGCGCGCCGTCTCGATCCAGTCGCGTCCCTCGCTGGCGATGTGCAGGTACGTCGCCCCGGCCTCGGCGAGCGCCGTGAAGATGACCCGGGCGTCGTACGCGCCGCCGGGCCAGCGGTAGACGAAGTCGTTGACCTTGGTCTGCGACAGCCGCACGCCGACGCAGAAGTCCGGGCCGACCTCGGCGCGGATGGCGCCGACCACCTCCGCCATCAGCCGCACCCGGTTGGCGACCGGGCCGCCGTAGGAGTCGTCGCGGGTGTTGGTGTACGTGGTCAGGAACTGGTCCAGCAGGTAGCCGTTGGCCCCGTGGATCTCGACGCCGTCCATCCCGGCGTCGCGGGCCCGCACGGCGGCGTCGGCGAAGCCGCGTACGGCGACGTCGATGTCGTCCTGGGTCATCGCCCTGGGCGTCGGCCACGGCCCGTGCCCGCCGTACTCCGGCATCTTCTCGCCCACCGGCGGCACCGCCGACGGGCCCGCGGTGTCGTCGCGGTAGCGGTTGCCCTGGGACAGCGCGCCGGCGTGCATGAGCTGGAGCACGATGGGCGACCCGGCGGCGTGCACGCGTCCGGCGATGTCGCGCCAGGCGGCGGCGTGGGCGTCCGACGCGATGCCGGGCTGGTTGAGGTAGCCCTGGCTGTGGACGGTGTCGGTGTAGGCGCCCTCGGTGATCACCAGGCCGAACCCGCCCTCGGCGTACGCGGCGTAGTAGTCGGCCATCTCGGCGGTCGGCGTGCCGTCGGGAGCGGCCGAGACCCTGCTCATCGGGGCGACCGCGAACCGGTTGGCCAGGTCGAGGCCGCCGAGCCGGGCAGGCAGGGAGGCTGGGTGTGCGGTGGTCATGTCAGATCTCCGTTTCTCGACGGTTTATCGACGGTCGTCAGGTGGCCGGCAGGAGGTCGATCGCCAGCCGGGTCGGGTGGCCCGCGTTGATGCCCACCAGGTCCTGCGGGCAGGCGGAGAGCACGATCACGCAGTCCATGAGCGCCCGGAACGTGATCGCGTCGCCCGGGCGGCTGACGGCGGGCAGCCAGCGCAGCTCGTCCCCCTCGACGGGGATGCGCATGAAGACGTTGACCGGCTGCGGGGTGACGGGCACGGTGAGACCCAGCGCGGCGAGGCTCGCGTGCAGGTTCCCGGCGCAGGAGGGGTGGCCCGGATCCGCGCCCAGGCCCGCGTAGCGCGCGGGGTCGCAGGCCGGGATCAGCATGTCGTGCCGGCCGGGCGAGGTGTCGGAGAGCAGCGTGAGGATCGGCCGGCGGCGGTCGGTGACGAAGTCCTGCCCCACCGCCGGGAAGAGCCGGCTGGTGGCGGCGCGCGTGTGCCCGGCGCTGAGGTGCTCGGCCGGGTCATCGGCGGCGAACGCGAACAGGTCGCCGACCTGGCCGCCGTCGAGGTCGATCACGCTGACCCGCTGCCCGGCGGCCACCCGTGTCGCGTGACCCGTGCGGGCCGGCAGGATGGTCCGCCCTTCGGCGGTCGTGGTGTCCATGCCGGCAAGACAACCATCCGCCGACGGGCTCACACCATGGACACTCGCACAGGGATCAGCCGAGCAGATGGAGGAACGTCCACCTTAAAGGGAGCGGACCAGGACGCGGGTCGTGCCGCCGTCGTCCTCCTCGATGTCCCGTACGTGCCGGAAACCGAGCTTCTCCAGCACGGCGAGGGACACCACGTTCCCGGCGGCCACGGTGGCGAAGACCTCGGTCAGCCCCAGGGTCTCGAAGCCGTACGCGACGATCGCCCGCGCCAGCTCGGTGCCCAGCCCGGACCCCCAGGCCGTCGGGGCCAGGGCGTAGATGAGCTCGTGCCCACCGACGGTCTCGGTGCGCTTGATCTCGGCATGCCCGACGTACTCCCCGCCCCGCCGGACGGCCCAGACCTCGAACAGGTCCTGCGCGTACACCTTGGTGAAGATGCGCCCGAACAGCGCCCGGTCGTCCGCCTCAGGGGACGGACCGTCCCCCATGTAGCGCGAGACCCTCGCGTCCTGGAACAGGGCGACGAAGGAGTCCTCGTCCTCGGGCACGTACGGCTCCAGGACCAGGCGTTCCGTGTGCAGAGTCGGCGTCACGGCGGACGACGCTATCGACGCCGCCCCAGCCGGGCAACCGAATTTTCCCAGGTCCGGTGACCGGCGGCCCGCCCTTGTCGAGGGCGGGCGACCGTCACCGGACGGGCGGAGCGGGCGTCAGACCTCCAGCACCACAGGGATGATCATCGGGCGGCGGCGGTAGGTGTCGCTCACCCAGCGGCCGACCGTGCGCCTGACCACGCGCCTGATCTCCTGCATGTCGACCACCCCGTCGGCGGCCTTGACCTCCAGCGCCTTCTGGATCTGCGGGATGAACTCCTCGAACTGCGCCGGATCGATGCCCGAGCCCCGGGCGTGGATCTCCGGCCCGGCGGTGAGCTTCCCGGTGGCGGAGTCGACCACGACCACGACCGAGATGAACCCCTCGTCGCCGAGGATCCGGCGGTCCTTCAGCGAGGTGTCGGTGATCTCGCCGACCGAGGAGCCGTCGACGTACACGTAACCCGCGTGGACGGCGCCGACGATCCTGGCGCGGCCGTCGACCAGGTCCACCACGACGCCGTCCTCGGCGATCACGATGTGGTCCTCGGGCACGCCGGTGAGCTCCGCGAGCCGCGCGTGGGCCCGCAGGTGCCGCCACTCCCCATGAACGGGCATGAAGTTGGACGGGCGCGTCAGGTTGAGCACGTACAGCAGCTCGCCGGCGGCGGCGTGCCCGGAGACGTGCACCTTGGCGTTGCCCTTGTGCACGACGCGGGCGCCCCAGCGGGTCAGCCCGTTGATCACCTTGTTGACCGCGGTCTCGTTGCCGGGCACCAGCGACGAGGCCAGCAGCACGGTGTCACCCTCCGCGACGCGGATGGGGTGGTCGCGGTTGGCCATCCGCGACAGCGCGGCCATGGGCTCGCCCTGGGAACCGGTGCAGACCAGCACCACGTCCTCCGGCGGCCACGACTCGATGGCGCGCGAGTCGACGAGCAACCCCTGCGGCACCTTGAGGTAGCCGAGGTCGCGGGCGACTCCCATGTTGCGCACCATCGAACGGCCGACGAGCGCCACCTTGCGGCCGTGCCGGGCGGCGGCGTCCATGACCTGCTGGATGCGGTGGACGTGCGAGGCGAAGCTGGCGACGATGACCCGCTGCTCGGAGGTGCGGATGACCTCGTCGATGACCGGCCCGATCTCCCGCTCGCTGGTGACGAACCCGGGCACCTCGGCGTTGGTCGAGTCGGACATCAGCAGGTCGACGCCCTCGCTCCCGAGCCGGGCGAACCCGCCCAGGTCGGTGAGCCGGCCGTCGCTCGGCAGCTGGTCCATCCGGAAGTCGCCGGTGTGCAGGACGATGCCCGCGGGCGTGCGGATGGCGACGGCCAGCGCGTCCGGGATCGAGTGGTTGACCGCGAAGAACTCGCACTCGAACGGCCCGAACCGGTGCCGCTCGCCCTCGATCACCTCCAGCTTGGCCGGCTGGATGCGGTGCTCGCTGAGCTTGGCCTCGATGAGGGCCAGGGTCAGCTTCGATCCGATGAGCGGGATGTCGCGCCGCTCGCGCAGAAGGTACGGGACCGCCCCGATGTGGTCCTCGTGGGCATGCGTCAGCACCAGGGCCTCGACGTCGTCGAGCCGGTCCCTGATGTACTCGAAGTCGGGCAGGATCAGGTCGACGCCCGGCTGGTCCGGCTCGGGGAAGAGCACCCCGCAGTCGACGATCAGCAGGCGGCCCTCGTACTCGAAGACCGCCATGTTCCTGCCGATCTCGCCCAGCCCGCCCAGCGCCACGATGCGCAGGCCCCCCTCGGGCAGCGCCGGCGGGGGACCGAGCTCCGGATGGGGATGGCTCATGCTCGTGCCCCCTTGTTAACTCGTGTTCTCAAAACTGCCGGTTCCTCCCCGTTCTCGTACGTCTGTGTGCGTCTTTCAACGCTCTTAAACGTCTGTCAACTTCACTCCGCCCGCCACCAGGCAGGCGCGCAGTTCGGCGTTCTGCTTCTCCGTCTCGGCGACCAGCGGCAGCCGTACGGGGCCCACGGGCATGCCGACCATGCCCAGCGCGGCCTTGGCCATGATCGCGCCACCGGCGCTCATCATGATCCCCTCGACCACGGGCGCCACCTGGCGGTGCACGGCGAGCGCCTCGGCGACGTCGCCGTTGCGGTACAGCTCGATCATGCGGGCCAGGTGCGCACCCACCACGTGGCCGACGACGCTGACGAAGCCGGCCGCACCGACCGACAGCCACGGCAGGTTGAGCACGTCGTCGCCCGAGTAGTAGACGAGATCGGTCGCCGTCATGACCTGGCCGCCGGCGAACAGGTCGCCCTTGGCGTCCTTCACGGCCACGATGCGTTCGTGCTGCGCGAGCCGGATCAGGGTCGTGGTCTGGATCGGCACACCACTGCGTCCAGGAATGTCATAGAGCATCACCGGCAGGTCCGTCGAATCGGCCACGGTGATGAAGTGTCGGTAGAGCCCCTCCTGCGGGGGCTTGCTGTAGTACGGCGTCACCACGAGCAGGCCGTGCGCACCGGTACGGGCCGCCGCCTTCGCCAGCTCGACGCTGTGATGGGTGTCGTTCGTGCCGACCCCGGCCACCACGGTCGCCCGGTCGCCGACCGTCTCGAGGACGGCGGCGAGGATGCGCTCCTTCTCCTCGTCGGAGGTGGTGGGAGACTCCCCGGTCGTGCCGCTCACGATCAGGCCGTCGTTGCGCTGCTCGTCCACCAGGTACGCGGCGAGCCGCCGGACGGCGTCGTAGTCGACCGCGCCGTCGGCGGTGAAGGGCGTGACCATGGCGGTCAGCATGCGGCCGAAGGGTGCATCCGTGGTTCGGGTTGGCGCTGCCATAGTGCGAACGCTACCTGGATTCCCCAAACCCTTGGACGCCGCCACCCCGCTTCGCCCACCTCAGGGGCCATCGGCACGGTTGGCGGCGGATCGGGAGGGGTGGTCTCATGGAAGAGGTCGCCGATATGTGCTCGGGGGTACACACATCGACGACCTCTACCGGAGAATCGCCATCCCTTACACCAGCGTTACAAGGTTTCTCCGATAATTTTGCGCTGCCGCAAAGTTGGGGCTCCAAGGGTCGTCGATGACGGTCGGTTACCTGCCGAATACGGCAACATAGGGCAACGCCTCACCCGAACCCCCAGGGATGAACTAGTGGCCACCTCAGATCCGGTCTACCTGCGCGTCGTAGAGGACATTCGGCGGCAGATCAACGACGGCACCCTTCCCCCGGGCGCGCCCATCCCCTCACGGGCGCAGCTCACCAGGAAATACCAGGTCGGCGAGACCGCGGCCCGCCACGCGCTGCGCGTGCTGGTCACCGAGGGCCTCGTCATCGGCCGGGTGGGATCGGGGCATTACGTCAGAGAACGCCCGATCCTGATGCCCCTGCACCGATGGCGTTTCCCCGAACATCCCACCCCGTTCGCCGCCGACCTGCAGACGCAGGGGCGCCGCGTCACCTGGGAGTGGCAGATCGACTCCACCGAGGCCACCCCGGAGATCGCCCGACGGCTGCGGCTGCCGCTGTCGGCCAAGCTCACCCGCACGCGCTACCTCTACCGCGGCGAGGGGCGTCCGCTCCAGCTCGCGATCTCGTACGAACCCGTGGAGTTCGCCGCGCACCTGGACGAGGAGCGGCGCGGCGTGGTGGCCAGGATGTCCGCCCACGGCGTCAGGATCACCGAGATCCGGGAGACCGTGCACACCAGGGTGCCCCGCCCGGCCGAGGCGGACGCGCTGCAACTGCCGGCGGGCACCCACGTCCTGCACGTCGAACGCACCCACTGGGCCGGCGAGCGCCCGATGGAGACCAGCGACATCGTGCTGCCGGGCGACCGGTTCCGCGTCACGTACAGCATGCCCGTCGGCTGACCCGTCCGCGACGGACACCCCGCACAGGCCGTTCACCCGGAACGCCTCCTCCCCTGTGCAGACGGGCCCGAGTCCTCCCGGGTGACACGGCACGGCCCCCAGACGCGGCCCGCCCGGCTTGTCGGTCCCGGTTGATACAACCTTCCTGTGCGAGTCAAAGACCTGCCCACGCGGGAGCGCCCCAGGGAGCGGCTCATGACGAGCGGGCCGGCGGCACTCGCCGACCGTGAGCTCCTGGCCGTGCTGCTGGGCTCCGGTTTCCGCGGAGCGAGCGCGGTGGACCTGGCCTCCCAGGTGATCGAGCACTGCGGCGACCTCGACGGGCTGGCTCGCTCCGAGCCGCACCGCTTACTGGCCGTGAAGGGCGTGGGCCCCGCCAAGGCGGCGCGCGTGGCCGCGGCCTTCCATCTCGTACGCCGGGCGCAAGCCGATCCCGGACGCCCGCGGATCACGAGCACGTCCGACCTGGCCGCGGTGGCGGCCCCCCTCCTGCGGGGACTCTCACGCGAGCGACTGGTCGTGGTGGTGTGCGACCCCCGAGGGGCGGTCCTGCGGCGCACGGTCCTCACGGAGGGCGGCGCCGACCACACGGCCGTACCGGTACGGGAGATCGTGACGACAGTCCTGACCTGCGGCGGTGCCGCGTTCGGCGTGGCGCACAACCATCCGAGCGGCTCCCTCGATCCGAGCGACGACGACCTCTCGGCGACGGCCCGGCTGGCGGCGGCCGCGAGCACGGTGGGCCTCCGCTTCCTCGACCATCTGATCATCACCGACACGGCCTGGAGACGCGTCCCGGTCCCCGAGCCCAGGCCGCAGGCCACCCGTGCCGGCACCCCGCCAAGCCCCCAAGCCACGCCCTCCGAAAGCCACCACACCGCGCCCTTAACCCACACCTCACCCGAAAAGCCATGATCCTGCTGAAAGCGCAGAACGCCAGCGTCGGCGCGACGACGCATGCCATCCTTTTGGCGCGGGTCGGCCGTGGCGGAGGTTCCAGGCCGGCGCCCGCAGGACGCGGTCCCGGGCCACCCGGAAAGCACCGGGACCGCGTCCCACCAACAAGTCCCCTCGCAGCCCCACGAGCGATCCCGGGGGCTGGCGAGGGGCACGATCCGGCCACCTTTGCGGCAGGCGGGGTGTCCGGATCCACAGGCCCTGCGGCGCAGTGAGTGAGCATTCACACGCCGACAAGGCCCGCTCCGCCAGATGCGAGCGACGTAGCATCTGGCGAAGGCATGACAGGTCTCGCATCCCGGCAGGAAGGGATCAGAGCGCCTCTCCGGTGATATGCCTGGTGTCAGGTGACATCAGGCGAGGGCGCGATACACGCGACCGACAACCGGTCTCCGAGCGGCCGTATGAGATGGACGCAGCCCAGCGCCTAGCCCGGTCCCACTCAGGCCCGCACATTATCCCCGTAGGCATTTGATGCCACAGAAGGTTCGCCCTCACCGCGGCCATCCGGGGAGATGCCTGCATGATCCTCCGTCGACCCAGCTTGTTGATCTTCCGGATGAACCTGAGGCCACCGGCTTGGCACAGCTCGTAGAACACGTGCCGGCAGGCATAGGCGCACTCACATACCCGCACACGTTCAGCCCATTCCACTTCCGGCTCCCAGTCGATATCCATGATCGCCCCCGACAGCAACGCCAGCTGACATCCGTGGCACGACTCCAACTCCGAGGACATGGACTCGAATATAGCCCAGACGTATTACTTGGTCTAGCTCGTATCCATAGGTTCAAACGAGTATCCCCTTTGTGCTCCGTTGTACGATTTCGTCTATAATCCCTACGTGCTTGATCGCGACGGCCCAGTACCGATCTACAAGCAGGTCGCCGACCTGATCCGCGAGCAGATCGAACGAGGTGAGCTGAAGGCCGGCGATCCCGTCCCCAGCGAGGCGATGCTCGAACGGGACTACGAGATCGCCCGCACCACCGCCAGGCGGGTTGCCCGGGAACTGCGCGAGCAGGGGATGGCGTACACCATCCAGGGCGAGGGCACGTTCGTCGGACCCCCGAGCAGTCCGAGGGCCGCGCGGAAGGTGCCGCTGTACCAGAAGATCGCGGAAGAGATCGCCGAGCGCATCCGGCAGGGCGAGTTCGCACCGAACCGCGCGATCCCTGGCGAGAAGGCGATGATGAGCGAGTACGGCATCGCCAAGGTCACCGCCCGGCAGGTGGTGGCCCTCCTGAGAGAGCAGGGCTGGGTCTTCACCGTCGCCTACCGGGGCACGTTCGTCAGCGATCCCAGCGAGTGGCCGGACGAAGACACGAAGTAGTCCTCCAAGGTCACGGTGACCTCGTACGCTGTGCACCATGCTCGACCCTAGGGGTGACACCCACCTCTACCTGCAGATCACCGCCATTCTCCGCGCACGGATCGTCAACGAGCTCCGGCCTGGCGCACCCGCTCCCAGTGAAGCGGAGATCCAACGGGAGTTCGGCGTGGCGCGGACGACCGCACGGCGGGCGATAGGCGCTCTCCGCGCCGAAGGTCTCGTGTACACGGTTCAGGGCCGGGGTACGTTCAGGGGCCCTTCGACATACCCTCGCCATGACGCGCCCAAGATGCATTCGTACCAGCGGATAGCGCGTGACCTGAGCGACCGCATCGCGGCCGGTGAACTGATCCCCACACGCCCCATCCCCGGCGAGAACGCTCTGGTGCAGCAGTACGAGGTCGCGCGAGAGACCGTGCGCCGAGCCATGGCCCTGCTCCGCGCTCAGGGATGGATCTACACGGTTGCGCGGCGGGGGAGCTACGTCTCCCCCAAGGAGTCGTGGCCGGTCGGACAGGGGGGCCTGCCCGAGAGCGCGCCAGAACTCGGTGAAAGCGAGCAGGCATGTGCCACCATGAACGGCGTGATCGAGATTGGTCCCCTTCGTTCCCAGGATCGTGCCGCGTGGGAAGTGCTCGCCCGCGGCTACAAAGCCTTCTACAACACCGACGTCCCCGACCAGGGCTACGAGGACGCCTGGCGGCGGCTGATGGACGGCACCGAGGTGCACGGCGTCGGTGCGCGGCTGGACGGGCAGCTCGTCGGCATCGCGCACTACCTCTTCCACGTCACCTGCTGGATGCCCGACTCCTGCTACCTCCAGGATCTGTTCGTCGGTGAGGCGGCACGCGGGCAAGGGGCGGCGCGGGCACTGATCGAGCGGGTCGCCGAGAAGGCGCGTGAGCGCGGAGCGGCCCGGCTCTACTGGACGACCAAGGAGGACAACACCACGGCGCGACTTCTCTACGACAAGGTCGCCCGGTTCAACGGGTTCATCCGGTACGACTACGCGCTGTAGGGGGCCACGCGGTAGTGGACGCACACGACCTGCGAGGAGTCGTCCACCTCGTAACCCTCACTCGCCCAGAAGCGTCGATGGACCTCACGCCAGTGCTCGACCGACCGGAAGCCTTCGCCCTCCGCTTGAGCGAACTCCCAGGTGACCTCCCCGAAGGGCACCACCTGGACGTCCACGACCTCCAGCTCGGCCGCCTTGGCGCCCGAGTCGTCCACGAGCGCCAGGCGCTCGCCGACCCGCTCCAGCGGCTCATCCTCCGCGTGGTAGTCGAGCTCCAACAGGCCGGCCGTGGCCCTCTTCTTCCCGGTCAGGGTGAGCTCCGTCAGGCGCCGGTGCATCTCACCCGGCGTGCCCAGCTCCAGTACGCGCAGTCCGTCGACCCGTCCCCACACGGGAACCGATCTTAAAGCCGTCAGAACACCGGGATGATGTCCTCCGGGTCGATGAAGTCCACCTTCACGCCCTCCAGGTCGAGCTCCGGGATCGCCGGGAAGTCGATCCCCCACCGTTCCACGATCGCCCGGACGCGGGCCATCGCCACCCGCCAGTTCTCCGCCTGCTCCTCGTACGACAGCACCCCCAGCCCCGCGTCCCGCGCGTGGTCCATGAGGACGCGGTGGTTGGCGAGGAAGTACGGGGGCAGGTCCCAGAAGCCCTCGGGCGGCTCCCAGAGGATCATGGACAGGAACACGAACCCGGCCCGGAGCTGCCGGGTGATGAGGGTGCGCGTGTCGTCGGTGAGGCCCGGCCACTCGTTCTCCAGGATGGTCATGCAGATCTGGAGGTGCCGGGACTCGTCGCGGCCGATGCGGTGGAACATCTCGCCGAACACCGGATGCCGGGTCTCCGACGCCATGCCCCTGAACAGGGTGGACGCCGCCATCTCGCCCATCATGAAGCTGGTGAACAGCACGGGCAGGCTGTACTTGCCGACGGCGCTGGTGTAGCCGTTCCAGTAGCGGCCGCCGTTGTGGTACAGCCAGCCGATGTTGTTGTGGGCGGCCCGTTCGAGGTCGTCGGACGGGGTCCAGTCGAGGGGGCCGCCGGGCCAGAGCTTGGCGATCGTGCGCTGGCAGCATTCCTCGTGGTTCATCTCGTCACGGGTGATCGAGAAGAAGCACTTCCGGACCGGGTCCTCCTCGTGCTTCTCGAACGCCTGGATGGTGGCCCGGGCGAACACCGCCGGGCCGGAGGCGTCGAAGTTCGCCAGCACGGCGAACCAGTACATGACGCCGAGCCGCTGCTCGCGGGTGAAGTCGGCCGGGTCGAGGCCGTCCCAGGGCAGGTCGGCGGGGTTCCAGACCATGCGCTTGGACTTCTCGTAGATGGCCGCGAGCTTGGCGGTCTCGACCCGCCACTCCATCGGGTAGATGTTCGGCTGCGGGATCTCCGGGGCCGGCCAGAAGCCGCCCTCCGGGATGGTGAGGTCTGCCATGTGACACCTCCATCCCTCATCCTGCGCGGCGCCGTCACGTCTTTCAACCGTCAGGTTCCAGGCGTCACGTACGGGTGCGCTGCGTCACCGCCACGCACACCAGGACGGCCAGCGCGCCCAGCACCGTCGCCACTCCGAAGCGCTCCCCCATGAGGAACCACGCCCACACCAGCGTGAGCAGCGGCTGTGTGAGCTGCGTCTGCCCGGCGCGGGCGATCCCGCCCCTGGCCAGGCCCGCGTACCACGGGATGAAGCCGAGGAACATCGACACCGCCGCCACGTACGCGAACCCGGCGAGCGCCTCGGCGGACGGGTGGACCGGCGTCGTCGCGGCCAGCACGGCGGTCACGGGGGCGGTGAGCGGCAGGGACAGGACGAGCGCGTACGAGATGACCTGCCAGCCGGGCGTCTCGCGGGCGAGCCGCCCGCCCTCGGTGTAGCCGACGGCGGCCGACAGCAGGGCGCCCACCAGCAGCAGGTCGGCCCAGGCGCCCGCCGGTCCGGAGCCGTGGCGGGTGACGGTGAACGCGGTGATGGCGGCGGCGCCGGCCGCGCAGGCGACCCAGAACAGCGGCCGGGGACGTTCACCGGCGCGCAGCACGGCGCAGGCGGCCGTGGCGGCCGGCAGCAGGCCGACCACGACGGCCGAGTGCGCGGTGGTCGCCCCCAGGTCCAGGGCCAGGCCGCTGAAGACGGGGAACCCGAACACGACCCCGAGGGAGATCAGGGCGTACGAGCCCCACTGGCGCCGGGGCGGGAGCAGCGGGAGCCGGGCGGCCCGCAGGCAGACGAGCGCGATCACGGCGGCGACGAGCGCCCGGCCGATGGCGACGAGCCACGGGTCGAAGCCGCGCATCGCGAACACCGTGGCCGGCATGGAGCCCGAGAAGGCCAGCACGCCGAGGAGGGCGAGCCCCGTCCCGCCGCCCTTGCGGACGGCCGGGGGGACCGCTACCAGCGGTGCGACGATAGCGCTATTCTGGTCTTTCATGAATAACGATAGCAGTATCGCCCAGATCGCCGCGATACTGCGCGACGAGGCCGCCCGCCTCCGGCCCGGCGACCGGCTGCCCTCCAGCCGTGAGGTCATGCGGCGCCACAACGTCAGCCCCGTGACCGTGTCGCGGGCCCTGGGCGTGCTGGCCGCCGAGGGCGTGGTGGTCACCCGGCCGGGCAGCGGCGCGTTCGTCGCCCACCGCGCCGAACGGCCCGCCGCCGCCCCCGACCTGTCCTGGCAGACCGTCGCGCTGGGCGACCGGGTGGTCGACGAGTCGGCCGTCGTCGCCCTGCTGAGCCCGCCGCCCGAGGGCGTCGTGCCGCTGACCGGCGGCTATCCGCATCCGGGGCTGCGGCCGGACCGGCAGCTCGCCGCCGCCGCGGCGCGGGCGGTGCGCCGGCCCGACGCCTGGGCGATGCCGCCGCTGAACGGCCTCGCGGAGCTGCGCCGCTGGTTCGCGGCCGAGGCGGGCGGCGACGTGACGGCCGCCGACGCGCTGATCGTCAGCGGCGGCCAGTCGGCCCTGACGCACGCCTTCCGGGCGCTGGCGGCGCCCGGCACGCAGGTGCTGGTGGAGACGCCGACCTATCCGGGCGCCCTGGCGGCGGCCAAGGCGGCGGGGCTGCGGGCGACCGCCGTGCCGATGGACCGCGACGGCGTACGGCCGGACCTGCTGGCCGAGGCGTTCGCCGTGACGGGGGCGCGGGTGTTCTGCACCCAGCCGACGCTGCACAACCCCACGGGCGCCACGCTGCCGCGCGAGCGCCGCGAGCAGGTGCTGCAGGTCGCCCGGGCGGCGGGCGCTTTCGTGATCGAGGACGACTTCGCCCGCTACCTGACCGACCAGGCGCCGCCGCCGATGATCTCCATGGACGAGCACGGCGTCGTGGTCTACATCGCCTCCCTGACCAAGGTGCTGTCGCCGAGCATGCGGGTGGCGGCCGTGATCGCCCGCGGCCCCGCGGCGCACCGGCTGCGCGCGAGCCAGCTCGTGGAGTCCTTCTTCGTGGCCCGGCCGCTGCAGGAGACGGCGGTGGAGTTCCTCGGCTCGGGCGCGTGGGGGCGGCACCTGTCGGCGCTCCAGGCGGAGATCGTCACGCGGCGCGACGCGCTGGCGGCCGAGCTGGCGCTGCGCATGCCGCGGGCCGAGCCGTACCTGCTCCCGCGGGGCGGCATGCACCTGTGGCTGCGGCTGCCGCCCGAGGTGGACGAGCGGGCCCTGGTGGAGGAGGCCCGGCGGGGCGGCGTGCTGGTCAGCCCGGGGCGGATGTACTACCCGTCGGAGCCGCCGGGGCCGCGCGTGCGGGTCACGCACATCGCGGCGACGCATCTTGCGGAGCTGGCCGAGGGGGTGCGCCGCCTGGCCGAGGCCCTGGACCGCGTCTCGTGACGAGGATGATCAATCTCACGGGGGGCCGTCCGGGTGGGCCGTGGGAGCCGCCGTACAGTAAGGGCATGCCGGCACCCGCGGAGCTCGTGCGCGACTTCGTGAACACCCTGGACGTGGAGTGCGGCACGGACGAGCTGGCCTGCCCGGAGGAGCTGGCGCTGTGGCTGCGCGAGCGCGGCCTGGCCGGCCCTCTCGACCGCGCCACGGACGCCGACCTGGCCACCGCGCTCGCCCTGCGCGAGGGGTTACGCGCCGCCCTTCGCACGCACCACGACCAGCCGCTGCCCGTGTTGCCGCTGCGCCTGGTGGTCGATCCCCTCCCCCGGCTCGTCCCGGTCGAGAGCGGGATCCCCGGCGCCCTCGCCGCGATCGCCGCCGCGGTCGCCGACGCCTCCTGGGACCGGCTCAAGGTGTGCGCCGAGATCACCTGTCAGTGGGCGTTCATCGACGTCTCGAAAAATCGATCTCGCTCGTGGTGTTCCATGCGGGTCTGCGGCAACCGCACCAAAACGCGCGCCTACCGGGCGAGGAAGCAGGGTTCGCGTCGTCTCCAAGCCTCAAACACCGATACGGTGTAACTCGTGCCTTGTGGCATGGACGGCAGGCGAAGGAGCGGGCCGAGATGGCAGACGTAGGCGTTCGGGCGGCCCGGCGCGAGGATGTGCTCCAGGTGGCGAATGTTCAGATCCGCGCCTGGCGCTACGGCTATCGGGATTTCCTTCCCGAGGGCCCTTTGGAGCAGATGACCGGCCCGGCGGCCGAGAAGATGTGGCTGCGCCAGTGGGACGAGGCGATCGTCGCCCCGCCCACGTCGAGGCACCGGGTGCTGGTCGCGGTGGAGACCATTCTCGACACCGAGGGGTTCCCCGCGCTGGGTGTCGGGGGCAGCGGCGTACCCGCCACCCCGCGGGGCGGTGAGCGCGTGGTGGGCCTGGCCTCGCACGCCCCCGCCGAGGACCCGGATCTCGATCCCACCGAGGTGGCCGAGATGCTGACGCTGCTGGTGGACCCCGACTTCGTACGGCGCGGCCACGGCAGCCGCCTGCTCAACGCGACGGTCGACCACCTCCGCCAGGACGGCTACCGGCAGATCGTCACGTGGGTGTTCGCCGACAACTACGCGGTGCTGGGCTTCCTGGAGTCGGCGGGCTGGGGCGAGGACATGGCGGAGCGCGTCCTCGACATGGGCCGCCCCATCCGTATGGTCAGGCTCACCACCGACATCAGCTAAGGGATCTTTCGAGATATGGCAACCCCCGGCCAGTGGATCGCCGGAGCGCGTCCCCGCACCCTTCCCAACGCCGTCGTGCCCGTCGTGGTCGGCACCGGCGTGGCGATCGGCGAAGGCCAGCCGATCTGGTGGCGTGCGGTCCTCGCGCTCCTCGTGGCGCTGCTGCTGCAGATCGGCGTCAACTACGCCAACGACTACAGCGACGGCGTGCGCGGCACGGACGACGAGCGGGTGGGCCCGATGCGGCTCGTCGGCTCGCGGGCCGCCACGCCGCCGCAGGTGCTCGCCGCCGCGTTCGGCTGCTTCGCCGCCGCGGCGGTGCTCGGGCTGATCCTCGTGATCGCGACCCGGGCGTGGTGGATCCTGCTCGTGGGCGCCGCGAGCATCGCCGCCGCGTGGTTCTACACGGGCGGCAAGAGCCCGTACGGCTACCGGGCGCTGGGCGAGGCGGCCGTGTTCGTGTTCTTCGGCCTGGTGCCGGTGACGGGCACGGCGTACGTGCAGACCGAGCACCTGTCGTGGCCGGCGCTGATCGCCTCGATCCCGGTCGGCCTGCTGTCGTGCTCGATGCTCGTGGTCAACAACCTGCGCGACGTCCACACCGACGGGCCGGTCGGCAAGCGCACGCTCGCGGTGGTGCTGGGCGCCGAGCGCACCCGCACCCTGTACGCGGTGTGCCTGATCGCGCCGTTCGTGGTGGCGGTGGCGATGTTCCCCCTCGCCTGGCTGACGCCGCTCGCGGTGCTGGCCGCGCCGCTGGCGGTCATGCCGGTCAAGACGGTGCTGCACGGCGCGGTGGGTCCGGCGCTGATCGGCGTGCTCCAGCAGACGGGCAAGCTGCAGATGGCGTACGGCCTGCTGCTGTCGATCGGCCTGGCCGTCAGCCTCTGAGCGGGCCGCTGGACGGCCCCTACGCGGGCGCCGGTTCGGCGCGGGCGGTCAGGGTCAGGGCGATGACGACCAGGTACACCACCACGGCGATGATCGCGGCGTGCCGCATCCCGGCCACGAAGGCGCCCGCGTCGGAAGGGCTGCCCGCGACGGCGCCCAGGACGGCCACGCCGACCGCTCCCCCGGCCTGCCGGGCGGTGTTGTTGAGCGCGCTGGTGAGACCCTCCCGCCCGGGCGGCGCGGCCCCCATGGCGAGCGCGACGACGCTCGGCGTGAGCAGCGCCGCGCCCGCGCCCATGACGGCCATGACGACGGCCGGCGCCCAGGCGCCGGCCGCGGGCCGCAGCGTCGGCAGCAGGGCGAACCCGGCCACCAGCAGCCCGAGCCCCGCCAGCATGACCGGCCGGGGGCCGCGCCGGCCGGCGACCCGCCCGGCGTAGGCGGGCAGCAGCACCAGGGGCACGAACAACGGCAGCAGCGACACCCCGGCGACGACGGCCGTGAGGTTCCGCACGATCTGCAGGTAGAGCGTGAACAGCAGCATGACGCCGTTCAGCCCGAAGTTCATGGCCGCGGCGGCGACGGTGCTGACCGCGATGGGGCGGCGCCGCAGCAGCGCGGGCGGCAGCATCGGGTGCCTGGCGCGCCGCTCGGCCGCCGCGAACCCCGCGCCGCAGGCCACGGTCAGCGCCCCGGCAGCCAGGACGAGCGGGTCGCCGAGCCCGAGCCGGCCGGCCTCGATGACCGTGAGGACCAGCAGCGCGAGCGTGGCGGTGCCCAGGACGACGCCCGGCACGTCCAGCGGGCGGTCCAGCGGCTCGCTCTCCCCGGCCACGACGAGGATCACCGGGATGATGACCGCGATCGCCGGCACGTTGATCCAGAAGACCCAGGGCCAGCCGAGGAACTGGACGAGCGCCCCGCCGAGGAGCGGCCCGGCGGGCAGGGCGAGGCTGCCGCTGGCGGCCCAGGCGCCGATCGCCCGCGCCCGGCTCTCCTGGTCGGGATGGAGGCGGCTGATCACCGCCAGCGTGCCGGGCAGCAGGAGGGCGGCGCCCATGCCCTGGACGACGCGGGCCGCCACGAGCAGGCCGATCCCCGGCGCCAGCGCGCAGCCCGCCGAGGCCGCGCCGAACAGCGCGAACCCGGCGACCACCACGCGCCTATGGCCGTACCGGTCGCCGAGCGTGCCGCCGGCCAGCAGCAGGCCGGCGAGCGTGAGCTGGTAGCCGTCCACGACCCACTGCAGGTCGGCGACCTGGCCGCCGCCCATCCGGGCGCCGACGGACGGCAGGGCGATGTTGACGATGGTCACGTCGAGCAGGACGAGGAACATGCCCGCGCACATGACGGCGAACGTGACCCTGTCCCTCCCGGCGCCCGCCGCGGGACTCCTCTCGTGTCCCTCCGCGGGAGGACTCCTGTGTCCCTGCGCGGGAGTCCTCCCGTGCCCCTCCGCGGGGCTCCGGCCGGAGCTCGTCACGGGAGCAGGACGAGTTTCCCCGTGGTGCGGCGGCCGGCCAGGTCCTCCAGGGCCCGGCGGGCGTCCGCGAGGGGGTACTCGCCTCCGGCGAGAGGCCGCAGCCGGCCGTTCGCGGTGAGCTCCATGAGCTCGCGCAGCGGCGTCGTCATGCCCGGCAGGTGCAGGGAGCCGCCGAGCCAGTAGCCGGTCACGGAGATGTTGCGCTGGGTCAGCAGCCCGGGGTCCACGGGAGGCAGGGGGTCGCCGCCGGAGGATCCGTAGGTGACCAGGCGGCCGAACGGGGCGAGCGCGCCGAGGGCGGCCTCGAAGACCCGTCCGCCGACCGCGTCGAGCACGATGTCGGCCGGGCGGCCCTGGCCGGCCTCGACGACCCGTTCGGCGTAGCCGTCGGCGTCGCCGTCCACGGCCGCGTCCGCGCCCAGCTCCAGGACCAGCTCCCGCTTCTCCGGGGTGGAGGCGGTGCCGATGACGCGGCCCGCCCCGAACTCGCGGGCGAGCTGCACGGCGAGGTGGCCGACGCCGCCGGCCGCCGCGTTGACGACGACGGTCTCGCCGGGACTCAGCCGGGCCGCCGTGCGCAGCAGGTGCCAGGCCGAGAGTCCCTGGACGAGCAGCGCCAGCGCCTGCCCCGGCTTCAGGTCCTCCGGCACCTCCACGGGGTCGCCGAGCAGCGCCTTGGAGGCGTACGCGTTCGTGGCGAAGCCCATCACGCGGCGCCCGTCGGCGGTGCGGCCGATCACCTCCGAGCCGGGCACGAAGGGGGTCGTGGTCGCTCCGTAGCTGCCCTCGATGCGTTTGATGTCCGCGAAGTTGACGCCGGCGGCCTCGACGTCCACGAGGGTCTCGCCGGGGCCGGGCACGGGGTCGGGCAGGTCCGCCAGGGCGAGGACCTCGGGGCCGCCCAGACGGGTGGCTTGGATGACTCGCATGCCATCGAGGCTATGACCTGTCCCCTCACGCTCCCGAGGGCGGGGGCGCGTCCCGCCGGATGGCGGGTTCCCGTAGCGATGGCGGGTTCCCGTAACGGACGCGGAGGGTTGCCGCAATGGTGCCGGGCGGGGAGGAGTCATTAGCTTCGGCGGGTGTTCAGAACCGCGCTCGCCGCGATCCTCCTCGCCGCCGTCCTCCCGCAGGCCCCCGCCGCGTCGATCCCCGCGTCGGTCGACGCCTACGTCGAGCGGTACCGCGCCGCCACCGGGCTGCCGGGAGTCGAGGTGGCGATCACCAAGGGAACCGAGGTCGTCCACGTCGCCGGATACGGCCGGACCGCCACCGGCGACCCCGTCACGGCCGACACCCCCATGGCGATGGCCTCGGTCAGCAAGTCCTTCACCGCCCTGGCCGTCATGCAGCTCACCGAGAAGGGGAAGGTCGCGCTCGACCAGCCGGTGCGCCGCTACCTGCCCGAGTTCACGATGGCCGACCCGCGCGCCGCGAGGATCACCGTACGGCAGCTCCTCAACCAGACCTCGGGCATGGCCGACTCGGCCTTCCCCGAGAAGAGCCTCCCCCAGCCGGAGACGCTCCAGGGCGCCGTGGCCCGCCTGAGGACCGCCGGGCTCGCCACCGAACCCGGGACCGCCTTCAGCTACCACAACACCAACTACCAGGTCGCCGCGCGGCTCGTCGAGGTGGTCAGCGGCCGGCCGTTCGCCTCCTACCTCAGCACGTACGTCTTCGAACCCCTGGGCATGCGCCACAGCACGACGATCGACACCGACCGCGACCTGCCCGCCGGCGCCCGCGGCCACCTGTACGTCCTCGGCCGGGCCGTCGCCCTGCCGGAGCCTCCCGGATTCGGCAACGGCTCAGGAGGAGTGCTCAGCACCGCCGATGACATGGCCAGGTGGCTGATCGCGCAGAACACCGGCATCCTGTCGCCGCGCAGCGTCCGGGAGATGCGCACCCCGTCCGCGCGGAGCGAGGGCTACGCCTTCGGCTGGACGGCCGGCGAGACCGAGCGCGGCACCCCCGTGCTCGAACACGGCGGCGACCTGTTCACCTCCACCGCCCACCAGCTGCTGATCCCCGGCTCCGGACACGGCGTGGCCGTGATGGCCAACACCGGCATGGCCTTCTCCGACGCGCACCTCCTCATGAAGGGGCTGGTCGCCATCGTCGAGGGCGGCACCCCGCAGCCGCCGCCCGGGAACCCCGCGTTCCTCACCGACCTGCTCTTCGCGCTGCTGACCGTGGTGACCGCCGGGCTGGCGGCTCTGGGCGCCGTCCGTGCCCGGCGCTGGGCCGCGCGCCACACCCGCCGGCGGTGGTGGCGGCTGGCGCCGTACCTGGTGCCGGTCGCGTTGTGCGCGACGCTCGCCCCGATCCACCGCATGCTGGCCCACGGCCGCGACGCCATGTGGATCCAGCTCGCCTACCTCTACCCGACGTTCATGGTGTGGCTGGTGACGGCCGCGGTCGCGGGTCTGACGGTGGTGGCCGCACGCCTCTGGGGAGCGGTGCGGCCACGACGGCGTTGACGCGGGGTCAGGAGACGGGGCGCTCATGACGACGCGGGGCGCCACCTCGATGCCCAGCTCGCGCTCGTGCTGCACCAGCGCCCGCAGCTCGGGCCCCCACTCCCCCTCGGGCAGCACGGCGAAGCCCTGACGTTCGTACCAGGGAGCGTTCCACGGCACGTCGCGGAACGTCGTCAGCGTCACCGCGGGCAGGCCGCGGGCGAGCGCGTGGTCGCGCACCGCCGCGACCAGCCGCCCGCCGATGCCGCGCCGCATGTGCGAGGGGTGCACGGCGAGCTGCTCCAGGTGCAGGTTGCCGTCCACCTGGCCCATGAGCGCGAACCCGTGCGGCGGGTCGCCCTCGACCAGCACCACCGAGGGATCGTCGATCTGCGTGGTCTCCGGTGGGAACGTGATCCCCACCCGCTCGAACATCGTGTCGGCGGCCAGCTCTATCGCCGCCAGGCCGGGCAGTTCCCCGGCTTCGGCCCATCGCACCATGGCGACACGGTCTCATGTTCGGGCCGGACGGCGCCTCTGTATTAGGGTTCAGAGCGTGTGGCTCGGCGGTGCGGCGCCGAGACCCCTTCCGCACCCCGTGCCCACTCGCCTGTTCGCAGGCGGTGGGCACGCCGTGTCTGGGGAAGGCTCGGCCTCAGAGGTCGAGCAGCGGCTCCAGGCCCACGGTGAGGCCGGGCAGCTCCCGCACCCGCCGCACGCCGAGCAGCACGCCCGGGGTGAACGCGGACCGGCTCATCGTGTCGTGCCGGATCGTGAGGGTCTCGCCGTCGCCGCCGAGCAGCACCTCCTGGTGCGCGATGAGGCCCGCCAGCCGTACGGCGTGGACGTGGACGCCGCCCACGTCGGCGCCGCGCGCGCCGTCGAGCTCGGTGCTGGTGGCGTCGGGCATGGCGCCCAGCCCCGCCTTGGCCCGCGCCTCGGACACCAGCTCCGCGGTACGGCGGGCGGTGCCGGAGGGGGCGTCGGCCTTGTTCGGATGGTGCAGCTCGACGATCTCGACCGACTCGAAGTGGCGGGCCGCCTGCTGCGCGAAGTGCATCATCAGCACGGCGGCGATGCCGAAGTTGGGCGCGATCAGGGCGCTGGTGCCCGGCGAGGCCGCCAGCCAGCCGCGCACGGTGTCGAGCCGCGCGGCGTCGAAGCCGGTGGTGCCGACCACGGGGTGGATCCCGTGCGCGATCGCCCACTCCAGGTTGCCCATGACCACGTCGGGATGGGTGAAGTCGACCACCACCTCGGCGCCCCGCAGGCCCTCGACGGCGTCGTCCTTGTCGAGCGCGGCCGCCAGCTCCATGTCGGGAGCCGCCTCGACCGCCTTGCACACCTCGACGCCGACACGACCGCGGGCGCCGAGCACACCTACCTTGATCACACGCTCAACCCTATACGGCGGCTCCGCGCGGGCCGCAGGAGGACCCGCGCGGAGCCACTACAGGCTTGTCGTCACGCGATGGCGAAGGAGAAGTCCTTGTCGCCGTACGGGCCGATCACGGCGAGCGTGAGCGGCCGGGTCAGCACGTCGGCGGACACCTCGGCGATCTCGTCGGGCGTGACCGCGTCGATGCGCGCCAGCACCTCGTCCACCGACAGCAACTCGTCGTAGACCAGCTCGTTCTTGCCGATGCGCGACATGCGCGAGCCGGTGTCCTCCAGGCCGAGGACCAGCCCGCCGCGCATCTGGCCCTTGCCACGCATGATCTCGTCGGCGCTCAGCCCGTCGGAGACCACCCGGGCCACCTCGTCCCGGCAGATCTTCAGCACATCATCGATCTTGGACGGGAGACAGCCGACGTAGATGCCGAACTGCCCGGTGTCGGCGTAGGCCGAGGTGTAGCTGTAGGCGGAGTAGGCCAGGCCGCGCTTCTCGCGGATCTCCTGGAACAGCCGGGACGACATGCCGCCGCCGAGCGCGGCGTTGAGCACGCCGAGCGCGAAGCGCCGGTCGTCGGTGCGGGCCATGCCCGTGGTGCCGAGCACCAGGTTGGCCTGCTCGGTCGGGCGGTCGAGCACGGTGACCGCGGAGTGGGTCGCGGCGCCCGGGCCGCTCGTGCGCGGCGCGACGCAGTCGAGGGGCCCGCCGAGGGCGCCCGCCCGCTCGTACGCCCGCGCGACCAGCTCCACGACCTCCTCGTGCCGGACGTTGCCGGCGACCGAGACGACCGTGCGGCGCGGCTCGTAGTAGCGCTGGTAGTACTCGGCGATGCCGTCACGGCCGAGCGCGTTGATCGACTCGACCGTGCCGAGGATGGGCCGCCCGATCGGCGAGTCGCCGTACAGCGCCGCCGCGAACTGCTCGTGCACGACGTCGGACGGGTCGTCGTCGTGCATGGCGATCTCCTCGAGGATCACGCCCCGCTCGGACTCCACGTCGTCGTCGGTGATCAGCGAGCTGGTCACCACGTCGGCGAGCACGTCGACCGCGACGGCCAGGTCCTCGTCGAGCACCCGCGCGTAGTAGCAGGTGTACTCCTTGGCGGTGAAGGCGTTGATCTCACCGCCGATGCCCTCGATGGAGGCCGAGATCTCCATCGCGTCACGCGTGGGGGTGCCCTTGAACAGCAGGTGTTCGAGGAAGTGGGTGGCCCCCATGTGCTCGGGGGCCTCGTCCCGGGAACCGATGCCGACCCACATGCCGACCGCGACGCTGCGCACGGTCGGCATGGTCTCGGTCACCACGCGCAGTCCGCCGGGGAGCACGGTCCGCCTGACCACCCCGGCCCCTTCACGGCCGGGGTGCAGCGTGGTGGTGAGGGTCACGAGTTACGGTCGTCGGCGTCGTTGCGGGGGGCGCGCACCCGGGTGCGGGTGCGGCGGGGCCGCTCCTCACGGGCCTTGTCGTCGGCGGCCGGGGCCTCGTCGGCCGGGGCCTGCTCGCCGTCGGCCGAGCCCTTGGCCTCCTTCTCGGCGGCCTCCTTCTCGATGACCTCGACGGGCACCAGGGACAGCTTGCCGCGCTGGTCGATCTCGGCGATCTCCACCTGGATCTTCTCGCCGACGCTCATGACGTCCTCGACGTTCTCGATGCGCTTGCCGCCGTGCAGCTTGCGGATCTGCGAGACGTGCAGCAGGCCGTCCTTGCCCGGCATGAGCGAGATGAACGCGCCGAACGCGGCGATCTTGACGACCGTGCCCAGGTAGCGCTCGCCCACCTCGGGCATGTGCGGGTTGGCGATGGCGTTGATCGCCGAACGGGCCGCCTCGGCGGACGGGCCGTCGGTGGCGCCGATGTAGATCGTGCCGTCGTCCTCGATGGTGATCTCGGCGCCCGTGTCGTCCTGGATCTGGTTGATCATCTTGCCCTTCGGGCCGATGACCTCGCCGATCTTGTCGACCGGGACCTTGATGGTGATGATGCGCGGCGCGGTCGGGTTCATCTCCGCCGGGGAGTCGATCGCCTCCTGCATCACCTCGAGGATCGCCAGGCGCGCGCCCTTGGCCTGCTTCAGCGCGGAGGCCAGCACCGAGGCCGGGATGCCGTCGAGCTTGGTGTCGAGCTGGAGCGCGGTGATGACGTCCTTGGTGCCGGCGACCTTGAAGTCCATGTCGCCCATGGCGTCCTCGGCGCCGAGGATGTCGGTCAGCGTGACGTACTTGTCGCCCTCGCCGATCAGGCCCATCGCGATGCCCGCGACCATCTCCTTCAGCGGCACGCCCGCGTCCAGCAGCGCCATCGTGGAGGCGCAGACCGAGCCCATCGAGGTGGAGCCGTTGGAGCCCAGCGCCTCGGACACCTGCCGGATCGCGTACGGGAACTCCTCGCGCGAGGGCAGGACCGGGATCAGCGCCCGCTCGGCCAGCGCGCCGTGGCCGATCTCGCGCCGCTTGGGCGAGCCCACCCGGCCGGTCTCACCGGTGGAGTAGGGCGGGAAGTTGTAGTTGTGCATGTAGCGCTTGGTCCGCTCGGGGTTGAGCGTGTCGATGACCTGCTCCATGCGCAGCATGTTGAGCGTCGTGATGCCCAGGATCTGGGTCTCGCCGCGCTCGAACAGGGCCGAGCCGTGCACCCGGGGCACCACGTGGACCTCGGCCGACAGGGCGCGGATGTCCTTGGTGCCGCGGCCGTCGATGCGGACGCCCTCGTTGATGACCCGCTCACGCATGAGCTTCTTCATCACCGCGCGGAAGGCGGCGCTGACCTCCTTCTCCCGCCCCTCGAACTCGGGCAGCAGCTTCTCGCCGGCCAGCGCCTTGACCTTCTCCAGCTCGGTCTCGCGCTCCTGCTTGCCGGCGATGGTCAGCGCGGCGGCCAGCTCGGTCTTCACCGCGTTCTCGACGGCGGCGTAGACGTCCTCCTGGTAGTCGAGGAAGACGGCGTACTCGGCGGTCTCCTTGGCGGCGACCTGCGCGATGCGCGACTGCGCCTCGCACAGCACCTTGATGAACGGCTTGGCGGCCTCCAGGCCCTGCGCGACCGTCTCCTCGGTCGGAGCGACGGCGCCGTCGGCGACCAGCTTCAGCGTGTCCTTGGTGGACTCGGCCTCGACCATCATGATGGCGACGTCGCCGTCGGCCAGCACCCGGCCGGCCACGACCATGTCGAACGTGGCCCGCTCCAGCTCGGTGTGGGTGGGGAAGGCCACCCACTGGCCGTCGATCAGCGCGACGCGCACGCCGCCGATCGGGCCGGAGAACGGCAGGCCGGCCAGCTGCGTGGACAGCGACGCGGCGTTGATGGCGACCACGTCGTACAGGTGGTCGGGGTTGAGCGCCATGACGGTGGCGACGACCTGGACCTCGTTGCGCAGGCCCTTGACGAACGACGGGCGCAGCGGCCGGTCGATCAGGCGGCAGGTGAGGATGGCGTCCTCGGAGGGACGGCCCTCGCGCCGGAAGAACGAGCCGGGGATGCGGCCCGCCGCGTACATGCGCTCCTCGACGTCCACCGTGAGCGGGAAGAAGTCGAAGTTCTCCTTGGGCTGCTTGGACGCGGTGGTCGCGGACAGCACCATCGTGTCGTTGTCGAGATACGCGACGGCCGAACCCGCCGCCTGACGCGCGAGACGCCCGGTCTCGAACCGGATCGTGCGCGAGCCGAACGTGCCGTTGTCGATGACGGCTTCGGCGGTGTGGACACCCTCCACGGGGGACCTCCTTTTGGTCGGTCGCCCGCGCCCTGTTTTCTCACCGGCACCCTCGTTAGGTGCAGCGCCGGTCTTCGATCGAAGCGCCCGGTCTTGGTTACCGGAAGCCACTACCGAGGACCGGCCCGCAGGCGTCGCGGGTCGCATGGTGCTGAGCGGACGCGGGGGCTGTAGTGTCTCGGATCTTCAGTTGTATGCCAGATGCCCGCCGCCGGAGCGGCGACACACCGGCTTCGCACGGCATATGCGAAGGGAGCGACGCGGACGCCGCTCCCTTCTCATGTTATCGCCGCAGGCCGAGCCGCTCGATGAGCGACCGGTAACGCTCGATGTCGACCTTCTGCAGGTACTTCAGCAGGCGGCGCCGGCGACCGACGAGCAGCAGCAGACCACGACGGCTGTGGTGGTCGTGCTTGTGCGTCTTCAGGTGCTCGGTCAGCTCGCTGATGCGCTTGCTGAGCAGCGCGATCTGCACCTCGGGCGACCCGGTGTCGCCCTCGGCCGTCGCGTACTCGGCGATGATGGTCTTCTTGGCAGCGGTGTCGAGGGACACGGCTCTCCTATCGAATCTACGGGCACGCCTGGCGAACAGGAAAGCGAGCGACCGTGCGTGCCTACAGTCGCCGCAGCGAAGGCCTTCAGGGCAGCGCGCTGCGGCGCCGTCACAGAGCCGACATGCAAGAGTACCACCAAGCGTGGCATCCTCGCTTACCGATGTGACTCCCCGTGGTCGCCCTCGCGTGGCCGCTCCCGCGTGGTCGTGGTCGTGCGGTCAGGACGTCAGGCGGCGGGTCCGGGCCACGTCGTCGTTGATCTGCTCGATCAGCTTCTCGATCGACTCGAAGCGGGTGTTGCCGCGCAGCCGGGCCGCGAACTCCACCGCGACGTGCACGCCGTACAGCTCCAGGTCGTCGCGGTCCAGCGCGTACGCCTCGACGGTGCGCGGCACGCCCTCGAACGTCGGATTGGTGCCGACCGAGATGGCGGCGGGCCAGCGCTCGCCCGCGTAGACGACCGGCAGGTTGGCGACGGGCACGCACTCCAGCCACCCCGCGTAGACCCCGTCGGCCGGGATGGCGGTGTGCGGCGGCGTCTCGACGTTGGCCGTGGGGAAGCCCAGCTGGCGCCCGCGCTGGTAGCCGCGCACCACCACGCCCTCGACCCGGTGCGGGCGGCCCAGCGCCGCGGCGGCGCCCTCGGCGTCGCCGGCCGCCAGCAGGTCCCGGATCCCGGCGCTGGAGACCCCGGCGAGCAGCGGGACGATCTCGACCGTGAAGTCGTGCTTGTCCCCCAGCGCGCGCAGCGCCTCGGTGTCGCCGGCCGCCCGGTGACCGAACGTGAAGTCCTCGCCCACCACGACCGTCGCCGCGCGCAGCCGGTCGGCCAGCACGGACTCGGCGAAGTCGCCGGCGCTCGTGCGCGACAGCTCCAGCGTGAAGTCCAGCACGCACACCTCGTCCACGCCCAGCGCGGTCAGCAGCTCCGCCCGGCGCCGCGGCGTCGTCAGCCGCGGCGTCCACGAGCCCGGCACGACGACGTCGTCCGGGTGCGGCTCGAACGTGACGGCCACACAACGGGCGCCCCGCTCGCGGGCGACGGCGACGGCCCGCTCGATCACCCGCTGGTGGCCGAGGTGGACCCCGTCGAAGACGCCGATCGCGACCACGGACCTCTCCGAACCCTGCACACCGGCCCCATTCGCTCGTGGCGGATCACTCCTCCCCAAGCCTGCCATGCGGCCGGCCCTCCGCTCCAATCGAGGGGGCGATCGGGGTCGATCGCGGGGGTAGCATCGGTCGCACCATGGCTCGATACGCGCTCCTGATCCTGCCCTCCCACAACCGCGTCTACGGCGAGAGCTCCGTCCGGCTGACCCGCTCCGAGCTGGCCGTCTTCAGCGAACGGGCGCTGGAGGGCGCGCTGACCGGCATCGGCGAGACGCGCATCGGCGGCCTGCCGTACGTCACGTTCGAGACTCCTGAGCCGCTGGACGGCGACGACGTCGCCCTGCTGTCCAACCTCTCCTCCGTCTACGCCCTGTTCGCGGTCGAGGGCGAGCTGCTGCGCCCGCTGGACATGCGGCCCCTCGACCGGCTGAGCAGCGACCTCCTCACGATCCTCAAGTACGCGGGCAAGACCAACGAGCACTTCACCAAGCTGCTGCTCAACGTGACCGTGCTGGCCTCCGACTTCCCGCTCGGCGGCAAGCTGGCGGTGTTCGACCCGATGTGCGGGCGCGGCACGACGCTCAACCAGGCGCTCATGTACGGCTACGACGCCTACGGCATCGACGTGGACGGCAAGGACGTCGAGGCGTACACCGGCTTCATCAAGACGTGGCTGCGCAACAAGCGGCTCAAGCACACGGCCGAGACCGTGCCGGTGCGCCGCGAGCGGGCGCTGGTCGGGCGGCGGCTCAACGTCGAGTTCGCGCTGTCGAAGGAGGCGTACAAGGCGGGCGACACGCAGCACGTCTCCGTGGTCAACGCCGACACCCTGCGCGGCCGGGAGTTCTTCAAGCCCCGCTCGTTCGACGTGATCGTGACCGACGCCCCGTACGGCGTGCAGCACGGCAGCCACGGCGGCCGGGGGGCCGGCAAGGGGCTGTCGCGCAGCCCCCTGGAGCTGATCGCCAAGGCGGTGCCGGTGTGGGCGGAGCTGCTGCGTCCCGGCGGGGCGCTGGGCCTCTCGTGGAACACCTACGGCGGCGGCCGGGACGAGCTGGCCGCGATCCTCGCCTCGGCGGGGCTTGAGGTGGCCGACCTGCCCGAGTTCGAGCACTGGGTCGACCAGGCGATCGTGCGCGACCTGGTGGTGGCCCGCAAGCCCTGACCGGCGCCCGCGAGCCCCTCACAGAGGCGCCGCCCAAGCCCTTTCCGCGAGTTCTACGAGGTCTCTACGACGTCTACGAGTTCTACGAGGCGAAGACCGCCAGGGGGCGGGCCGTGCGGCCCTGCTCCTCCACCAGCGCCAGCAGCTCGCCATCCGGTCCGAACACGCCGATCGGCCCGGCGCCCAGCCCGGCCGCGGGCAGCCGTCCGCCGTGCCGCACCAGAGTGGCCTGCTCCGCCGTCACGTCGCGCCGGGGGAAGGCCGCCGCGACCGCCTCGCCGATGGGCAGCACGACGCACTGCTCCGCCAGCTCGTCCAGGGTGCGCGCCATCGACAGGTCGTACGGGCCGACCCGCGTGCGGCGCAGGCGCGTCAGATGACCGCCGACACCCAGCCCCGCCCCCAGGTCGCGGGCCAGGGCCCGGATGTAGGTGCCGCTGGAGCAGGTGACGACGGCGTCCACGTCCACCACGTCGTCGTGGGCGCGCACGTCGAGCACCTCGAAGCCGTACACGGTGACCGGGCGGGCGGCCAGCTCCACCTCCTCGCCGGCGCGGGCCCGCTTGTAGGCGCGCCGCCCGTCCACCTTGATCGCGCTGACCTGCGGCGGGATCTGCATGATCTCGCCGGTGAGCGCGGCGACGCCCTTGTGCACCTCGGCCGCGGCGACGCCGGCGGCCGAGGCCGTGGCGGTCACCTCGCCCTCGGCGTCGTCGGTGTTGGTCGAGACGCCGAGCCGCATGGTCGCCGTGTAGACCTTCTCGGTCAGCGCCAGGTGGCCGAGCAGGCGGGTGGCCTTCTCCACGCCCACCACCAGCACGCCCGTCGCCATGGGGTCGAGCGTGCCCGCGTGGCCGACCCGGCGCGTGCCCGCGAGGCGGCGCATCCGGGCCACGACGTCGTGCGACGTCCAGTCGGCGGGCTTGTCGACGATGATCAGGCCACTGTCGGCCATTCAGACCTTCCCCAAGAGTTCGCGGAACCTCGCCATGGTCTTCTCGACGCCGTCGTGCGAGGTGAAGCCGGCGGCGTTGTGGTGGCCGCCGCCGCCCATCGCCGTGCACACCGCCCCGACGTCGACGGCGCCCTTCGAGCGGGTGGACACCTGCCAGGCGCCCTCGTCGTCCTCCTTGCAGACGACCGCGACCTCCGCCTCGTCGGCGCGGCGCACGATGTCGATGACGCCTTCCAGCTCGCTGTACGGCAGGCCGTACGCTGCCCGGTCCACGCGCGTCACGTACGTCCAGACCAGGCCGTCCTCCAGCGTCACCCGGTCGAGGGCGGCGGCGAGCACCTTGAGGTAGCCGAACGGTGACCGGTCCCACAGCTCGCGGGCGATCTCGTCGGTGCGCAGTCCGGTGGCCACCAGGCGGGCGGCCATCTCGTGGGCGGCCGGCGAGGTCGAGGAGTGGCGGAAGGAGCCGGTGTCGGTCACCAGGCCCGCGTACAGGCAGGTGGCGATGTCACGGTCCAGGGCGCCGCCGAGGCGGTAGATGAGCTGCTCGGCGATCATGGCCGTGGCCGCCGCCTTGGGGGCGATGAGGCCCAGCGTGCCGAACCCCTGGCAGGAGGGGTGGTGGTCCACCACGATGAGCTCGCGGGCGGCGGCGGCGTTCGCGCCGAGCAGGCCGAGCCGGCTCGCCGACGCCGAGTCGAAGGTGATCATCAGCTCGGGGGCGGCCGGGTAGTCCTGGGGCGGGCTCAGCATCTCCTGGCCCGGCAGGAAGCCGAGCAGGCGCGGCACCTCGAACGTGCGGTCGCCGAACGATGCGACGACCCGCTTGCCCAGCGAGCGCAGCACGAAGGCGGTGGCCAGCATCGAGCCGAGCGCGTCGCCGTCGGGCGACACGTGGCAGGCCAGCGCGACCTCGTCGGCGCGGGCGATCAGCTCGACCGCGCGTTGCCAGGCCGCCTCGGGGACGCCGTCACCCACGGGGTCTCCTCCCAGCGGATGCCCGCCCGGCGAGTCTCCACCACTCGCCGGACCACCATCCGCCACGACTCCGCCGGCCACAACGGCTCGGCCACCCGCCACGACATCACCCGCCGCGGCATCTCTCGCCACGACATCGCCCGTCGCGGCATCTTTCGACACGACATCGCTCGACACGACATCCCTGGACACGGCATCCCTGGACACGGCATCGCTCGACGTGACTCCGCCCCGAGCTTCGCCGCCGGTCGCGGCGCCGTTCGCCCATTCGCCGCTCGCTGCGATCCCGCCCACCACGGCCTCACCCGCCGCGACTCCATCCGGCGCGACTCCATCCGGCGCTTCACCGCCCGCCGCAGAGGCGTTGGGCGCTTCACCGCCCGCCGCGGTGCCGTTCGGGGAACCGCCGCCCGCCACGGTGCCGTTCGGAGGACGGCCGCCCGCCACGGTGCCGTTCGGAGAACTGCCGCCCGCCACGGTGCCGTTCGGAGAACTGCCGCCTGTCGCGGTGCCGGTTCTCGGAGGGGACGCCGTCCCGTCCGGGACCGTACGAGTGCCCGGCGCGGGCGGGACAGGTGGCGGGTCGAGGCGGTCGGCGCGGGCCGGTACGCCCGGACGCGACGACAGGGCGGAAGACCCGCCCCGGTCGGAACGCCCACCCCGATCGGGAGGCTCCGTACGGACCCGAACCTCCAGGCGGCCGGAAGCCTCCACGCGTCCAGAAGGATCCACGCCTCCGGAAGGATCCACGCGTCCTGAGGACTCCACGCGTTCGGCGGGATCCGTGCGGGCGTGCACGTCGGGCCTCACGGCGCCGGGTGTCCCGCCTGGTCGTCCTCCTCCTCATCGGCCTTCTTGTAGGGGTCGGCCTCGCCCGCGTAGGAGGCCCCCTCGGCCCTGCGCGCGACCTCGGCGTCCTTCGCCCGGGCCGCGTTGATGAGGCTGTCGAGCTGCCGCGCGCTGTCGGGCAGCGGGTCGTGCTTGAACGTCAACGTCGGGGTGAATCGCACGCCCGTCTGCCTGCCCACCTCGGACCGGATGATGCCCTTGGCGCTCTCCAGGGCCGCGGCGCTGTCGGCGCGCTCGGCGTCGGAGCCGAACACCGTGTAGAAGACCGTGGCCTCGCGCAGGTCGGCGGTGATGCGCGTGTCGGTCACGGTGACGAAGCCGAGGCGCGGGTCCTTGATCCGCCGCTCCAGCATCTCGGCGACGATCTGCTGGATGCGGTCGGCGAGCTTGCGCGCTCGCGCTGCGTCCACCATGTTCGCTCCCCCTCACGCACGACGTCCGTCGTGCAGTCGTTCAGTCTTCGTCGTTGTAGAGGCGCTGCCTGGCCGACAGCAGCTCGATCTCGGGCCGGAACGCCACCAGCCGCTCGCAGGCGTCCATCACCTCTTTGCAGTTGCCCGCTGAGGCGGAGACCACCGCGATGCCGACCTCCGCCCGCCGGTGCAGGTCGAGATGGCCGGTCTCGGCCACGGCCACGGCGGGGAAGCGTCGTTGCACCTCGGCGACCAGGGGACGCACGACGGAGCGCTTCTGCTTCAGCGAGTGGACGTCGCCGAGCAGGATGTCCAGGGTAAGAGCACCCACATACATCGTCTGAGACCACCGCTTGTGCTGGTGAGTGAAGCGCACGCCGGGCCTGCTGCGGTGGGGACCAGGCCCGGGCGTGCGAGAGGCGCTCGGCGGATGGTCCGCCGAGCGCCCGGCCGCGTGTCTACGCGCGCGGCTTCTCCCGCATCTCGAACGTCTCGATGACGTCGTCGATCCTGATGTCGTTGTAGCCGACACCGATACCGCACTCGAAGCCCTCGCGGACCTCGGTCGCGTCGTCCTTGAAGCGACGCAGCGACGAGACTGTGAGGTTGTCCGCCACGACGACGCCGTCGCGGATGATCCTGGCCTTGCTGTTGCGCACGATCAGACCCGAGCGGACCAGCGAGCCGGCGACGTTGCCGATCCGCGGCACCTTGAAGACCTCGCGGACCTCCGCCGTGCCCATCTGGACCTCTTCGAACTCGGGCTTGAGCATGCCCTTGAGGGCCGCCTCGATCTCCTCGATCGCCTGGTAGATGACCGAGTAGTAGCGGATGTCGACGCCCTCGCGCTCGGCCAGGTCACGGGCCCGGGGCTCGGGCCGGACGTTGAAGCCGATGATGACCGCGTTGTCGTCGGCGACGGCCAGGTTGACGTCGTACTCGGTGATCGCACCGACGGCGCGGTGCAGGACACGGAGCCTGACCTCGTCGCCGACGTCGATCTTGAGCAGGGCGTCTTCCAGGGCCTCCACCGAGCCGGACACGTCACCCTTGATGATGAGCTTGAGCTCGTCGACGCGGCCCTTCTCGAGGTCGCTGAACAGCTCCTCGAGGGTGCGGCGACGGCTCGACTTCGCCATGTCGGCGCTGCGCTTGCGCGCCGCGCGCTGCTGGGCGATCTGGCGGGCCATCCGGTCGTCGGTGACGACGATGAAGTTGTCACCGGCGCTCGGCACGGCCGTCAGACCCATCACCAGGACCGGACGCGACGGCGTGGCCTCCTCGACCGCGTCGCCGTTGTCGTCGAGCATCGCCCGGACGCGGCCGAAGGCCTCGCCACAGACGATCGAGTCGCCGACGCGCAGCGTGCCGCGCTGGACCAGGACGGTCGCGACAGGGCCGCGGCCCTTGTCGAGGTGCGCCTCGATCGCGATGCCCTGGGCGTCCATCGTCGGGTTGGCGCGCAGGTCGAGCTCGGCGTCCGCGGTCAGCAGGATCGCCTCGAGGAGGTTGTCGATGCCCGTGCCGTTCTTCGCCGAGATGTCGACGAACAGCGTCGAGCCGCCGTACTCCTCGGCCACCAGGCCGTACTCGGTGAGCTGGGCCCTGACCTTGTTGGGGTCGGCGCCCTCCTTGTCGACCTTGTTGACCGCGACCACGATCGGCACGTCGGCCGCCTGGGCGTGGTTGAGCGCCTCGATCGTCTGCGGCTTCACGCCGTCGTCGGCCGCGACCACCAGCACCGCGATGTCCGTGGACTTCGCGCCTCGGGCACGCATGGCGGTGAACGCCTCGTGACCCGGGGTGTCGATGAAGGTGATCTTGCGCTCTTCGCCCTCGTGCTCCGTCGCGACCTGGTAGGCGCCGATGTGCTGGGTGATGCCACCCGCCTCGCGCGCCACCACGTTGGTCTTGCGGATCGCGTCGAGCAGCTTCGTCTTACCGTGGTCGACGTGACCCATGACGGTCACGACCGGCGGACGCGCGGCCAGGTCGGCCTCGTCGCCCTCGTCCTCGCCGAACTCGATGTCGAAGGCCTCGAGAAGCTCGCGGTCCTCCTCCTCCGGGCTGACGACCTGGATGTTGTAGTCCAGCTCGGTGCCGAGGATCTGCAGCGTGTCCTCGCTGACCGACTGGGTCGCCGTCACCATCTCGCCGAGGTGCAGCATGATCTGCACGAGCGAGGCGGGGTTGGCGCCGATGCGGTCGGCGAAGTCGGCCAGCGAAGCGCCGCGCGGCAGCCGGATGGTCGCGCCGTTGCCGCGCGCGACCTGCACGCCGCCGATCGACGGCGCCGACATGTTGTCGAACTCCTGGCGCCTCTGACGCTTGGACTTGCGGCCACGCGCCGGACGGCCGCCGGGACGCCCGAAGGCGCCGGCCGTGCCGCCACCGCGACCGCGGCCACCGCCGCCGGGACGACCGGCGAAACCGCCGCCGCCACCGCCGGGACCACCCGTCGTCGTGCCGGGACGGCCACCGCCGCCACCGGGACGACCGGCGAAACCGCCGCCGCCACCAGGACGACCGCCACCGCCGCCGGGACGGCCACCGCCGCCGCCACCCGGACGCCCACCGGGGCCACCGGGACGGCCGGCGCCGCCACCGCCGGGACCGGCGGGACGGCCCTGCGGCATCATCATCGGGTTGGGACGCGGACCACCGGGACGCGGGCCACCCGCACCGGGGCCCGGACGCGGACCTGCGGCGCCGGGCGGACCCGGACGCGGGCCCGGAGTCGGCCTGCCCTCGCCGCGGCCCTGCGGCGGACGCGGCATCGCGCCGTCACGCGGCGGCCCGTCACGACGCTCACGCTGGCCGGGGCCGCCCTCACGCGGGCCGCCCGGACGCGGCGGACGGGCCTGGCCCATGCCGCTGGCGTTGGACGAGAACGGGTTGTTGCCCGGACGGGGACCACGCGGGCCCGGCTTGGGACCGGGACCGGGACGCGGACCGCCACCAGAGGAGCCGGCCGGAGCACCGGGACGCGGGGCGCCGGGGGCGCCGCCACCGGTGGCACCGGGACGCGGCGCGGGACCCGGCTTCGGGCCGGGACGAGCCGCGGGACCCGGACGCGGGCCCGGGGTCGGGCGCGTGCCCGCCTCGAAGCGCGCCTGCGGGGCGCCGGACGTCTCGCCGCGCGCCGCCTCGGGCTGCTGCGGCTGCTGCTGGTGGGGCATGGGAACCGGCGGGCGAGGCGTGCCGCCCGCGGGGCCCGGACGCGGACCCGGCCTGGGGCCAGGACCCGGACGCGGGGCCGTGGGGACCGGCGCCTCGGCGGCGCCGTTGCCGGCCTGGCTCTCGGCCGGCCGGGGAGCAGCCCTTGGCGGCTGCGGCTTGGACGACGAACCGCCGCCCCTGGAGGACCCACCCTTGGATGCGCCCAACGCTTCGGTGAGCCGCCGGACCACCGGCGCCTCGATGGTGGAGGACGCCGAACGGACGAACTCCCCCATCTCCTGGAGCTTGGCCATGACGACCTTGCTCTCGACTCCGAACTCCTTAGCGAGCTCGTATACCCGGACCTTCGCCACTGCACTCCCTTACTCGGCCCGGGAGGCTGGCTGTGCCGTCCGGACCGTCGTTACCTTGACGTCTTCATCGCCGCGTGCTCATCAGGCGCTCATAGCAATCTGACTCCGCCCCATCAACTCGGCGTCCTACATGACATGTCGTGGTCCTCCCTGTCCAGGTGCGCTCGCACGCGCGAGACGTCAAGCGGCCCCGGCACGCGGAACGCGCGCGGAAACGCTCGGCGACGCTCGGCAAGCTCGAGACAACTCATGGCCGGGTGCAGTGAAGCCCCCCGGCCAGGAAGCCGTCCTCGCAGGTCGGGGACCACATGATCCTCGACCCGCACCAAGCGGAGCAGCTCGGACTTGGCCGTGCGAACCCTGCAACCCACACAGGTGCGCTGCGGACCCGCCTGGCCACCATATTCCAGCTTACCGTGTCGACGCATCTACGGAACCGGCGGCATCCTCGGCCTGGGTGTCAGGACGGATGTCAATCCGCCATCCCGTGAGCCTGGCGGCAAGCCGGGCGTTCTGCCCCTCCTTGCCGATGGCCAGCGAAAGCTGGTAGTCAGGCACGGTCACCCGGGCCACCCGCCCGTCGAGATCGAGGACCTCGACGTGGGAAACACGCGCGGGCGACAGGGCATTCCCGACGAACTCCCCGGGATCTTCCGACCAGTCGATGATGTCGATCTTCTCGCCGTGCAGCTCGGTCATCACGTTGCGCACCCGTGACCCCATGGGGCCGATGCAGGCGCCCTTGGCGTTGACGCCGGGCTTGCGCGACCTGACGGCGATCTTGGTGCGGTGCCCGGCCTCGCGGGCGACCGCGGCGATCTCCACGGTGCCGTCGGCGATCTCCGGCACCTCCAGCGCGAACAGCTTCTTGACCAGGCCCGGATGCGTGCGCGACAGCGTGACCGAGGGGCCCTTGTGGCCCTTCTTCACCTGCACCACGTAGGCGCGGATGCGCTCGCCGTGCACGTAGTCCTCGCCGGGCACCTGCTCGTTGTGCGGCAGCACGGCCTCGATCTTGCCGAGGTCGACCAGCACCACGCGCGGGTCCTTGCCCTGCTGGATCACGCCCGAGACCAGCTCGCCCTCGCGGCTGGCGAACTCACCGAAGTTGATCTCGTCCTCGGCGTCGCGCAGCTGCTGCAGGATGACCTGCTTGGCGGTCGTCGCCGCGATCCGGCTGAAGTTGCCCGGAGTGTCGTCGAACTCGCGGACGACCTCGCCGTCCTCGTCCAGCTCGGCCGCCCAGATCGTGACGTGCCCGCTCGTGCGGTCGAGCTCGGCGCGCGCCTTGGGCGCCGCGCCCTCCGTGCGGAAGTAGGCGATCAGCAGCGCGTCCTCGATGGCCTTGACGACCAGGTCGAAGGAGATGTCCTTCTCCCTCTCCAGGCTGCGCAGGACGCTCATGTCGATGTCCACGAGGCTCCCCCCTTAGCCCTCGTCGCCGTCATCGTCGACGTCCGCGTACGCGTCGTCCGCGTCGTCGTCGTCGAACCGGCGGAACTCCACCTGCACCCGTCCGCGGGCCAGGTCCTGATAGTCGAGCCGGCGGGCGGTGCCGTCGACCACGAGGTCGACGCCGCCGTCGTCGGCGGAGCGCACCCTGCCCTCCACCACGGTCCCGTCCCGCAGCTCCGCCTTCACCAGCCGCTTCGCGGCGCGCCGCCAGTGGCGCGGCTCGGTCAGCGGGCGGTCGACGCCCGGCGAGGAGACCTCCAGCGTGTAGGCCGACTGCCCCATCACGTCGGTGTCGTCGAGAGCTTCCGAGACGGCCTGGCTCACGTCGGCGATGTCGTCGAGGCTCACCCCTCCGTCGCGGTCGACGATCACGCGCAGCAGGCGGCGCCTGCCCGCCTGTGTGACCGTGACGTCCTCCAGGTCGAGGCCCTCCGCGCTGACGACGGGCTCAAGGAGCTTCATCAGGTGGTCGCGGGGTGACGCGCTGCCCATATCGACCTCCCCTATTGTCATGTCTCAGCCGGGCGGACCTCGCCTCTGGCTCTCGTGGCTCTCCGCCGTCTGGCCGCTCAGCCAGCGACGACAGTTGACACCCTATCTGTAGGAGGGCGTCCAAAGAGCGCCAGTCGGCGTGGACGCACCCTGAGCACGGCCGAGCGTACGAGCCGGGGGCGACGGCTCCGTCACCGGCCCCCGTCACGGTGCCGGGAAGGCGCGGCCGGAGCGGCGGCGCGGGGACACGGGGCGACCCGGCACGGAGTCCGCGGGGAGCCGGCGGGGACGGACCGCGGCGTCGCCGATGACGGAGCGTGAGCCTCGCCGACGGCGGATCGCGGGTGTCGCCGCTTCCGGATCGCCGGGGTCGCCGACGGCGGATCGCGGGCGTCGCCGCTTCCGGATCGTGGGCGGCGCCGGTGGCGTACTGTGCGCGTCGCCGATGGCGGACCGTGGGCCTCGCTTGACGGCGGGCAGGGTCGCGAGCCCGTACGATGCTACGTGCGTCCGTAGTCCGGAGGGCTACTCGCGTCCCGTCCGCGGCGCGCAGGACCGGCCAGGTCCCGTCCCGCCCGGCGGGCTCCTCACGTCCAGCCGTGGCCCATGGGGCTGCGTACGTCCGCGTCCTGGAGGTTCCTTCCCGTGGGCCCTTCCCTCTCCCGGCGAGCCGCGCTGGCGGGCGGAGCGGCCGCGGTGGCGCTCACGGGGTGCAGCGGCGAGGACGGCGCCGGTCCGGCGCGGCCGGCCGCCGAGCCGCCGGAGCTGGTGCTCGCGCGGGAGCTGATCGCCGACAAGGAACGCGTCATCGGCCTGTACGCCGTGCTGATCGGCAAGGGGGCCGGCGCCCTGGCGCCCTTCCGCGACCGGCACCAGGCCCACCTGGCCGAGCTGCGCCGCCGCTTCCCCGCCGCGGCCTCCCCCGCGCCCGGCACCGGCACCACGCCGTCCTCGGGCGCCCCGTCCTCCGCCGCCTCGTCACCGGGCGCTCCCACGGCCGGGGCGGCCAAGGTGTCGCTGTCGTCGCTGCGCGAGATGGAACGCAAGGCGGCCGCCCAGCGCGTCCGCCGGCTGTCGGGGATCGCGCCCTCGATGGCGCAGCTCGTCGCCAGCATCGGCGCCTGCGAGGCGGCCCACGCCCTGGCCCTGCCGAGGTCCCTGTGAGCCGCGCCGCCGACGTGCGCGTACGGCCTTCCGGCATGGGCGACGCGAGGCGCCCTGCGCCGGTCGGTGGGAGCCTCCCCCGGGCCCTCGGTGGGAGCGGCCCGCCGGCCGTCGCGCCGAGGCACCCCGCGACCGTCGGCGTGAGCCGCCCGGTGGCCGTCGGCGTGAGCCTCCCCCGGGCTGTCGGCGTGAGCCGCCCGGTGGCCGTCGGCCTGGGGCGCCCAGCGGCCGTCGAGCTGGGTTGGCCTGTGGCCGTCGGCCTGGGGCGCTCTGTGGCCGTCGGCGCGAGGCGCGCGGCCGGCATCCCCTTGAGCCGCCGCGCCGACGTCGGCGCGGGACGCGCTGCCGGGTCCGCGGAGGACGCCCTGGGGACGTCCCTGGCGGACGCCCTCGTCGAGGCGTCTGTGAGAGGAGGAGGTCGTCGTGAGCGGTGACGTCGAGAGGCTCGGCAAGGCGCTGGCCGCCGAGCACGCCGCCGTCTTCGCGTACGGGCTGATCGGCGCGCGCACCAGCGGGACGCTGCGGACCAAGGCCGCGCGGGCGTTCGACGCGCACCGCGCCCGCCGCGACCAGCTGCGCACGCTCATCACCGCCCGCGGCGGGCGGCCCGCCGAGGCGGAGGCGTCCTACTCCCTCCCCCTCGTCCCGTCCACACCGGCCGACGCCGTGCGCCTGGCGGTGCAGATCGAGACCGGCATGACGGCCGCCTACCTGGAGCTGGTCGCCGCCGATGACGCGGCGCTGCGCAAGTACGCGGCGCTGGCCATGCAGGAGGCGGTGGCCCGCTCGTACGCGTTGCGCCCCGCCGTCGGGACGGCCTTCCCCGGCATGCCGGGCGCCGCGTCCCCCGCGCCCTCGCCCGCATCCCCGCCCGCGTCGCCGTCCACGCCCACGGGCGGTTAGGTGTCTGCACCGCGAGTGCGGCCCAGGAGGGGGCGGCTCGGGGTGTCCCCGCCGAGCCCGGCGTCTCGTCTCATCGCGGCCGAACGCCCGGTGCCGCCGGCCTCGTCCCTCTGAAGTCGCCTGGCCTTGCACTGCCGTCGCCCCTCGGAGCGTCTTCGCGCCCGATCCGCATCCGATCCGTGCGATAACGGGCCCCGGAGCCGCGGCGGGCTCCGGCGCCGTGATCGGGCGGTCCTGAACGAGGCGCCGGAGAGCCTGTGACGGCCCGTACGGCGGCGCCGAGGCCCGGATGCGTCTCGGGGTCCGGGAGGGTCGCACGGCGCCCCTGAACGCCCGTAGGAGCGCGGGACGCCTCGCCCTGCACGGCCGCCGCGGGCCCGGGTGGCCCACCCGGCTCCGTGGAGGGCCGGGTGAGCCGTGGACGGCCGCGCGAGCGGTGCGTCAGGCGCGGCAGGCCGCGGTGATGCGGTCGGCGGCCTCGGCGAGCGGGATCTCGGCCTTCTCGCCCGAGACGCGGTCGCGCAGCTCCACCACGCCCTGGGTGAGCCCGCGGCCCACCACGACGATGGTCGGCATGCCCAGCAGCTCCGCGTCCTTGAACTTGACACCGGGCGACACCCCGGCCCGGTCGTCCACGAGGACGCGCAGGCCGCGGGACTCCAGCTCGGCGGCCAGCTCCAGGGCGGCCTCGATCTGGTTCTCCTTGCCCGTGCCGACGATGTGCACGTCGGCGGGCGCGACCTCGCGCGGCCACACCAGGCCCAGCTCGTCGTGGAGCTGCTCGGCCAGGACGGCGACCGCGCGGGAGACGCCGATGCCGTAGGAGCCCATGGTGATGCGGATGGGCTTGCCGTCGGGGCCGAGCGCGTCGAGGCCGGCGGCGTCGGCGTACTTGCGGCCGAGCTGGAAGATGTGGCCGATCTCGATGCCGCGGTCGATGGACAGCGCGGAGCCGCACCGGGGGCAGGCGTCGCCGGCGCGCACCTCGGCGGCCTCGATGGTGCCGTCGGGCACGAAGTCGCGGCCCGCCACGACGTGGGCGGCGTGCCGGCCCGGCTCGTTGGCGCCGGTGACCCAGGAGCTGCCGGTGACGACGCGCGGGTCGACGAGGTAACGGATGCCGAGGTCGCGCAGGACCTGCGGGCCGATGTAGCCGCGGACGAGGCCGGGGTGCCTGGTGAAGTCCTCGGCCTCGAAGATGGCCGGCTCGCCGGGGGCGAGCGACGCCTCCAGGCGCTTGAAGTCGACCTCGCGGTCGCCGGGCACGCCGATGACGAGCGTCTCGACCTTGTCGGAGCCGGGGGTGGTCACCTTGACGACGACGTTCTTGAGCGTGTCGGCGGCGGTGATCGACAGGCCGTGGTGCTCGTTGACGTACGAGACGAGGCTGTCGATGGTCGGGGTGTCGGGGGTGTCGAGGACCCGCAGCGGCTCGTTGTCCTCGACCGGGCGGGCGGCGGGCGCCGTGGTGGTGACGGCCTCGGCGTTGGCGGCGTAGCCGCAGGAGTGGCAGGCGACGAAGGTGTCCTCGCCGGTGGGGGTGGGGGCCAGGAACTCCTCGGAGGCCGAGCCGCCCATCGCGCCCGACGTGGCGAACACGATCTTGTAGGTGATGCCGAGCCGGTCGAAGGTCCGGATGTAGGTCTCGCGGTGCTGCTCGTAGGAGTGCTTGAGACCGTCGTCGTCGAGGTCGAAGGAGTACGAGTCCTTCATGAGGAACTCGCGGCCGCGCAGGATGCCGGCGCGGGGACGGGCCTCGTCGCGGTACTTGGTCTGGATCTGGTACAGCGTGACCGGGTAGTCCTTGTAGGAGCTGTACTCGCCCTTCACCATGTCGGTGAAGAGCTCCTCGTGGGTGGGGCCCAGGAGGTAGTCGGCGCCCTTGCGGTCCTGCAGCCGGAACAGCAGGTCGCCGTACTCGGTCCAGCGGCCGGTGGACTCGTAGTACTCGCGGGGCAGCAGCGCGGGGAACAGCACCTCCTGGCCGCCCATCCGGTTCATCTCCTCGCGGACGATCCGGGCGACGTTCTCCAGGACCATCTTGCCGAGGGGCAGCCACGAGTAGATGCCGGGCGCCACGCGGCGGACGTAGCCGGCGCGGACGAGGAGCTTGTGGCTCGGCACTTCCGCGTCTGCCGGGTCGTCCCGCAGGGTGCGAAGAAACAACGACGACATGCGCAGCGACACGGCTACTCCTTGCTCGGGCCGGAAGTGGAGGATTACAGGCTATCGACTCGGAGGAGGGGGTCGCTCGGCATATTCCCGCTCGTCGGCGCTTTCAGGGTCCGATCCAGGGACCGTCCCACAGCGTGTCGGCGAGGGAGAGGGCGGCCAGGCCCGCGAGCACCGCCGAGACGGCGAGCGCGCGCAGCCGCCCGGCGAGGGTCCGGCGCAGCCCGAGCACCAGCCCGATGGTCAGGCCGCCCACCACGAGGGCGGTGACCGGCCAGAACGACTGCTCCGTGGCGATGAAGCCGGGGGTGGAGCGGTCGATCACGTCGGCGAGCAGCGCCGCGCCGACGGCGCCGGCCGCGAGGTCGCCCCAGTGGTCCCGCCTGCGCGCGACGTAGCTGAGCAGGCCGAGGCCGACCAGCATGAACAGGATCCAGTTGAGCCCGGCCAGGCTGCCGCCGACGACGTCGAAGGTGAAGTCGCGGCCGTGCACCGCGCTCGCCCCCATGGCCGCGACCAGCGTGGACACGGCGGCGAGGAACGTGCTCAGCGCCGCCCAGCCGAATCCCTGCGCGGTCACGCCCAGCGCGATGGCCAGGGCCAGGTAGGCGTAGGGGTCGTAGAGGCGCACGCACCAGGCCGGTCCGCTGCCGGCCACGAACATGCCGATGATGCCGACGACCAGTCCCCCGATGAAGGCCGCCAGCACGTGCCGCTCGATGCCGCGCTGACGCCGGTCGTACTCGGCGAACTCCGCGTACTCGATCGTCGGTTTCTTCATGTCCATCCCCGCTCATTCCTCCCCGGCACCTTCGGGATGGATGACCACAATCCGGTGATGCGGATGTACAAAAAGCGCAAAGCTTCCCAAGCGCGGACATATCAAGCAATCGCTTGGTAGGCTCTCCGGCGTGACGGTCACCGACGAGCTCCGCGACGTGGTCCGCTCCTACCTGGCCGACCGGCCCGGCGCCTCCTGGGGGACGTTCGCCCGGGAGCTGGGCGTCGCGGGGCTCGCCGTCCCGGAGGAGTACGGCGGGGCCGGGTGCGGCCCGGCCGAGGTGGCGGCGGTGGCCGAGGAGCTGGGCAGGGCGCTGTCGCCGCATCCGTTCCTGCAGAGCGCGGTGCTGGCCGTCGAGGCGGTCAAGGCCGGCGGCGACGCCGCGGCGATGGCCCGGCTGCTGCCCGTCCTGGCGGGCGGGCGCAGCGCGACCGTGGCGCTGCCCGGCGACGGCGACCTGGTCCTGGAGGACGGGCTGCTGTCGGGCGTCGTGCCGTACGCGCCGGCGGGCGACCTGGTGCTCGTGTACGCCGCCGGGCTGCTGGTGGAGGCGGAGCCGACACGGCGCGCGCCGCACCGCACCCTGGACGAGAGCCGGCCACTGGAGGAGCTGACCTTCGAACGCGTCCCGGTACGGCCGGCCGGCGACGGCGCGGGCTGGACCCGGGTGCGCGACCTCGGCGTCGCGGCCCTGGCGGCCGAGCAGACGGGCGGGGCGGCGCGCTGCCTGGAGATGGCCACGGCCCACGCCAGGGCGCGCCACCAGTTCGGCCGGCCGATCGGCTCCTTCCAGGCCGTCAAGCACAAGCTCGCCGACCTGCTGCTGCTGGTGGAGTCGGCCCGGTCGGCGGCTCTCGGCGCGGCCGAGGCCGGGGCGGCCGGCCTCAACGCGGCGGACCTGGACGGGGCGGACCTGGAGGAGGCGGCCGCGATCGCCGGCTCGTACTGCTCGGAGGCGTACCTGACGGCCGCCGGCGAGAACATCCAGCTCCACGGCGGCATCGGCGTCACGTGGGAGCACCCCGC
Organism: Nonomuraea rhodomycinica; assembly: GCF_013363995.1. Lineage (GTDB taxonomy): Bacteria > Actinomycetota > Actinomycetes > Streptosporangiales > Streptosporangiaceae > Nonomuraea > Nonomuraea rhodomycinica. Next base: position 2,243,060 of record NZ_JABWGO010000001.1, read on the forward strand.
GCACCGCTACTTCAAGCGCGCCACGTCGGACGCGCAGCTCTTCGGGCCCCCGCAGGCGCATCGCGCGCGCCTGGCCGCGCGCGTGCTCGGTCAGCGCGCCTGAGCGGCCCGGACCTCAGCCGCCGAGGAGCTCCTCCCACGGGTGGCGGGCGTTGGTGCGGCGGGTGGTGTCGAGCGCCTCGGCCAGCCGCCAGAAGCCCGGCCTGGCGCGTACGCGGTCGGCGCCCATGGGGTCGATGGCGTGCAGCTCGAACCGCACGCCCATGACGTCGAGCACGGCCGAGGCGGCGCCGCCCGGACCGGCGGCGGTGGCGGCGCCCGGCGCGGCCAGCCGCTCGGCGAGCAGGGCGGCCGCCTCGGACGCGAATGGCCCGTCGCGCCATTCGAGGTGCCAGCTCTCGTCGGAGCCGCGCCACCAGGTGAGGTCGCGGCAGGACTCGATGAAGTCGGCCTCCGTCGCGAGGGCCGCCATGACCCGGCCCAGGGCTTCGTAGCGGCGCGCCCCGGCGGAGATGGGGTCGTCCTCGTCCTTCGCCCGCCGCAGCGCGTGCTTTCGCCTCACGAGCATCCACTTTGATCGCGACGGCGCCCTTCCCGCAAGGGTTTACCGCTGATAGTCTCTACCAAGCGAGCGCTTGGTTTACTACTTTCGCCGGAGGCGCGATGACGTCCCTACGGATCAGCCTGGGGTATGAGCTGGAGGTCCGCGGGCGCACCCGCGAGGTCGAACAGAAGGCGTTCCAGAACGTGATCGAGCAGGTCGTGCTCGGCGACCGGCTGGGATTCGACACCGCGTGGTTCGTGGAGCACCACTTCACCCGCGGCTTCTCCCACTCCTCCGCCCCCGACCTCGTGCTCGCCGCCGCCTCGCAGCGCACCGAGCGCATCCACCTCGGGCTCGGCGTCGTGCTGCTGCCGTTCCAGTCGCCGATCAGGACGGCCGAGCGGGTGGCCACGCTGGACGTGCTCAGCGGCGGACGGGTGGAGTTCGGCACCGGCCGCGGCGCCTCCCCTCTGGAGTACCAGGCGTTCCAGCGGCCGTTCGAGAAGTCGCGCCAGATCTGGGAGGACTCCCTGGAAGCGACGCTGGCCATCTGGCAGGCCGACGGCGAGCCGGTCAGCCGCTCCAACGAGTTCTTCGAGATCCCCGACGTGGCCGTCTACCCGCGTCCCGCGCAGGTGCCGCACCCGCCGGTCTGGGTGGCCTCCACGTCGCTGGAGGGCTACCTCGCCGCGGCCCGGCACGGCTACAACCTGCTCGGCATGACCATGCTCAAGGGCATCGACGACGTGGCCACCGACATCGCGCGCTACCGGGAGGCGCTGGAGGAGGCGGGCTTCGACCCGGCGACGCGGCGGGTGGCCCTGATGATCCCCTGGTTCGTCGGCCCCACCCGGGACGAGGCCGCGGCCACGGCCGCCGACGCCGTGCTGTGGTACATCCGCCGCCAGGTCAACCTGGTCACCCCGCCCGACTACTACGACGCCCGGCACGCCACCCACCGGGTGCTCGGCCAGCTCGCCGCCGGGATGCCACCGGAGGAGGCGATGGCGACGTTGCGGGAGCACCTGATGGTCGTGGTGGACGACGTGGAGGGGTCGCGCAAGGCGCTGGCCCGCATCGCGGAGGCGGGCGCCACGGACCTCATCCTGCAGTGCCAGGTCGGCGGGCTCGCCCACGAGCACGTGTGCGCGTCGATGCGGCGCTTCATGGCCGAGGTGGCGTCATGACGGCCGCCCGGGGCGCGGCGCGCGACTCCGGCGCGGGACCCGGCTCCGGCGGGCAGCCGGACTCCGGCGCGGGGCCCGGCTCCGGCGGGCGGCCGGACTCCGGCGCGGGGCCGTACCGGTGGCTGACGCGCGACGACCTCGGCGCGGCGGCGGCCTCCGCGGGCGGGCTGCTGCACGTCTCCCCCGATGTCTCGGCGGTGTACCCGCTCGCCCCCGCCGACCGCGCGGCGGAGGAGGAGCGGACCGCCGGCGCGCTGCGCGCCGCCGGGGTGGGCGGGCGCGACCGGGTCGTGGTCGCGCTGGCCGAGCCGGCGGGCGCCCTGTGGGCCTCGGCCGCCTCGCGGGTGGCCGCCGCCGCGGCCTCGGTGGGGCCGCGCGGCCGGATGCGGCTGCACCACGCCCTGTCGGCGCTCGGGGCCACCACGCTGATCGCCACCCCGACCGGCGCCATGGACTTCCTGGCCCGGCTCCACCTGGAGTTCCTGCTCGACCCGCTCGACCTCGGGCTGCGCCACATCGTGCTGACCGGCGAGATCGCCTCGAAGCGGACCCTCGGCCACCTCGCGGGCGAGTTCGACGCCGAGGTCCACGAGGTGTACTCCAGCCCGTTCAGCGGCGGCGCGCTGGCCTGGCGGGCGTCGGAGGACGCGCCGCTCACGCCGCTCGCCGACGGCCTGCTGCGGCTGGCCGCGCTCGGCAAGGACGAGCTGCCGGCGGAGGACGCCGGCACGGCCGAGCTGGTGATCACGCCGACCGGCCACTCCACGCTCGGCGACGCCGCGCTGCGCACCGGGCAGGTGGTACGGAGCGCGGACGGCGCCGCCACGGCCTTCCCCATGGGCGCGATCCCCGCGCCGGCGCACACCGTGGGCGACCACGTGCTGGTACGCGGGGTGTGGTTGTCGTTGCCGCGCATCGGCCGGACCCTCGCCAAGATCGACGGGGTGGCGCGCTGGGAGCTCGGCCTCAGCAGGCAGGGCACGCTCGACGCGGCGACGCTGACCGTGACGTTCAACCGGCCGAGCCTCGTGGGCAACCCGATGTGGCGATCGCGCCTGCAGGAGTCCATGCGGGCCCTGACGCCGATCGCGCTCAAGGTGGAGATCGCGCCCGAGGTGGCCGAGACGCCCGCCCCCGGCATGGTGAGCGACCTGCGCGGCCACCACCTCGGCCGCGACCGGGCCCTCGTGACCTGACCGGGGCAGCACCCCAGCAGCTCGTGACCCGACCCCGCTTGGAGGCGCGAGAGCCGTGGAACCGGTGCCCGACTGGGGGACGATCCCCCGCATGCTGCGCGACCAGGCCGCCCGTCACCCGGACGCGACCGTCGTGGCCGACGACGCGGTGCGCGCGAGCGACGCCCGCGCGAATGACGCCCGGGTGAGCGACGCCCGCGCGAACGACGCCCGGGTGAGCGCGACCGCGGCGAGCGGCGCCCGCATGAGCATGGCGGAGCTGCTCGGCGAGGCGACGCGGGTGGCGCGGGGGCTGATGGCCCTCGGCGTCGGGCCGGGCGACCGGGTCGCGCTGTGGGGCGTGAACGACCCGTCCTGGGTGGTCCACGCCTTCGGCGTCTGGTGCGCCGGCGCGGTGATCGTGCCGCTGTCCTCCCGGGCCAAGGGGCTGGAGGCGGCGGCGATGATCCGCAAGACCGGCGCCCGGGTGCTGATCACGGGCGAGGGGGCGGGGCGCACGGTCCTGGCGGACCTCCTGCCGCCGGGCACCGGCCTGCTCCACGTGGTGGTCCCCGCCCCCTCTCCGCCCGTGCCCGGCCCTTCCTCCGAAATGCCCGGCCCCGTGCGACTCACGGCCTCGGAGCTGCGGGAACGGGGCGAGGAGGTCGCGCCGGACGCCGCCGAGGAGCGGGCGCTGGCCGTACGGCCGGACGACCTGTGCGAGATCATGTCCACCTCCGGCACCACCGGCACGCCCAAGGGCGTCATGCTGGACCACGCCCAGGTGCTGCGCGGCTACTGGGACTGGGCCGAGATCGTCAGCCTGCGCGAGGACGACCGCTACCCGGTCATCGCCCCGTTCAGCCACGGCTTCGGGCTGAACGCCGGGCTGCTCGCCTGCGTGCTGCGGCGCGCCACGATGCTGCCGGTCCCGGTGTTCACGCCCGACGGGCTGATGGAGCTGGTCTCCGCCGGTCGCATCAGCGTCCTGGCCGGGCCGCCCACGCTGTTCCACCGGCTGCTGGACGAGCTGGACCGGGGGTCGTGGGACGTCTCGTCGCTGCGCGTGGCCATCTGCGGGGCCGCCGCCGTGCCGCCGTCGCTCATCACCCGGCTGGTCGATCAGGTCGGCGTGGAACGCGTGATCAACGCGTACGGGCTGATGGAGGGCACGGTCGTGTCCATGACGCGGGCCGGCGACCCGGTCGAGGTGGTCGCCGCCACCGCCGGGCGGGCGGTGCCCGGCATCGAGGTCAGGGTCGTGGACGACGCGGGCCGGGACGTCGCGGCCGGCGAGCGGGGCGAGATCCTGCAACGCGGCTACGGCGTGATGCGCGGCTACTGGGACGAACCTGAGCGGACCGCCGAGGTGGTCGACGGCGACGGGTGGCTGCACACGGGCGACGTCGGCGTGCTCGACCAGGACGGCAACCTCGCGATCGTGGACCGCAAGAAGGAGCTCTACATCGTCAACGGCTTCAACGTCTCGCCCGCCGAGGTCGAGTCGCTGCTGCTGCGCGAGGGCTCGCTGGCGCAGGCGGCCGTGGTCGGGGTGCCCGACCCCGTCTCCGGCGAGGCGGGCCGCGCGTACGTCGTGCCGCGTCCCGGCGCCGAGGTGGCCGCGGAGACGCTGCTGGACTGGGCGAGGGAGAACATGTCCAACTACAAGGTGCCGAAGCGGATCGTCGTGGTGGACGCCCTCCCCGCCAACGCCAACGGCAAGATCGACAAGCTCGCGCTGCGGGCCCGCGCGACACGGGAGGACTCCGAGCCCGGAAAGAGGCTGTCATAGGCGCCCGGCCGGGTAACAATCGCCACGAGGCGGCGATGCAGGCCGGACGACGTGCCCGTGCCGCGCGGTCGCCGTCGCAGGGAGGCGACGTGACGTTGCGCGTGGCGGTCATCGGATCGGGTCCGGCCGGGATCTACACGGCCGAAGCCCTGGTCAAGCAGTCGGCGGAGCCGGTCGAGATCGACGTGCTCGAACGGCTGCCCACACCGTACGGGCTGGTCAGGTACGGCGTCGCGCCCGACCACACCTCGATCAAGTCCATCGCCGGCTACCTGCGGCGGGTGCTGGAGCTGCCGCAGGTGCGCTTCCTCGGCGGCGTCACGCTCGGCGTCGACGTGTCCGTGAGCGACCTGCTGAGCGCCTACGACGCCGTCGTGTACGCCACCGGCGCCATGGTCGACCGGCGGCTCGGCATCCCCGGCGAGGACCTGCCGGGCAGCGTCGCGGCCACCGACTTCGTGAACTGGTACTGCGGCCATCCCGACGTGGACGCCGGCCGGTTCTCCCTCGACAGCCCCGAGGTGGCGGTCATCGGCGTCGGCAACGTGGCCGTGGACGTGGTGCGGATCCTGGCCAAGACGGCCGCCGAGCTGAGCGCGACCGACGTGCCGCACGAGGTGCTCGAACGCCTGCGCGCCAGCCGGGTCGAGGCCATCCACATGATCGGCCGGCGGGGGCCGGAGCACGCCAAGTTCACCCTCAAGGAGCTGCGCGAGCTGGGGGAGCTGGCCAACGCCGACGTGTGCGTGCGCCCGGAGGAGGCGGTCGTGCTCGGCGGCGACCACCCGCGCCAGGTGCGGGGCAACATCGAGGTGCTGCGGTCGTGGTCGGAGCGGGTCCCGCAGGGACGCCCGCGCCGCCTCGACGTGCGCTTCTGGCTGCGCCCCGTGGAGATCCTCGGCACCGACCGGGTCGAGGGGCTGCGGCTCGAACGCACCCGCCTGACGCCGGAGGGGCGCGTGCAGGGCACCGGCGAGTTCGAGACGCTGCCGGTGGGGATGGTGCTGCGCTCCGTCGGCTACCAGAGCGTGCCGCTGGCGGACGTGCCGTTCTCGATGGAGACCATGACCGTGCCGAACGAGGCGGGGCGGGTCCGCGAACGCGAGTACGTGGCGGGCTGGCTCAAGCGCGGGCCGACCGGGGTGATCGGCACGAACAAGTCCGACGCCGCCGAGACCGTCCGCACGCTGCTGGCCGACCTCGCGGGCCGCGAGCACGAGCTGAAGACCGACCTCGACACGCTGCTGGCCGAGCGCGGGGTGCGGCCCGTCACCTACCAGGAGTGGCTGGCCATCGAGGCGGCCGAGGCCGAGCTGGGCCGCGCGCTCGGCCGCGGCGAACGGGTCAAGCTGCCCGGCCTGGAGGCCATGCTGCGCGCCTGCCGTCCCTGATCGGCGCCCGCCCGGGTGCGGCTAGGGTGCAGGGATGCGGGTGACCATGGGAGACGTGCCGCTGTCCGGATTCGAGGAGGCCCTGCGGACCCAGCGGGCGCGCTATCCCGGCGCCGACCCCGCGTGGCGGCCGGGGTGGCAGCCGGTGCACACGGTGTACGTGCCGGCCGACCGGTTCGACGCCGGCACGGTCGCGGACTGGGGCGGGCGCGCCCTGGCGCTGGCGCGGGCGCACCTGGCCGGTCCGGCGCAGGTCGCGGACGTGTTCGGCGTGCCGGAGGCGGCGGCGCGGGCCGTCCATGAGCGGGTGCTGCGCAAGCTCGGCCGCGAGCCGGTCGAGGACCTGCGGATCGACTTCGAGGACGGCTACGGCGCGCGGCCCGGCGCGGAGGAGGACGCGGACGCCGTGCGGGCCGCCGAGGCGGTCGCGCGGATGCGGGCGGCGGGGACGCTGCCGCGGCGCTGGGGGCTGCGGGTCAGGTCGTTCGCCGACGGCGACCCGGCGCGGTCGGCGCGCACGCTGGACGGCTTCCTCACCGAGGTGACGGAGCGGTGCGGCGAGCTTCCGCCGGGATTCGTGGTGACCTTCCCCAAGGTGCTGATGGAGGAGTACCTGGTGGACTTCGCCGACCTGCTGGCCCGGCTCGAACGCGGGCTGGAGCGCGGGCTCGGCGGCGGGGCCGAGGTGCGGCTGCGCTTCGAGGCGCAGGTGGAGGCGCCGCAGACGCTGCCGTTCCTGCGGGGCGACCTCGCGGAGCGGCTGGACGGCCGGCTGGCCGCCGCGCACTTCGGGGTCTTCGACTACACGGCGGCGATCGGCCTGCCCCCGCGCGAGCAGCGGCTCGACCACCCGGCCTGCGACCACGCCCGGCACGTCATGCAGACGGCGTTCGCGGGGACCGGGGTGGAGCTGTCGGACGGGTCGCTGGCGGCCTCGCCGGCCTCGGAGTCGGCGGCGGACGTGCGGGCGCTGTGGCGGCGGCACGCGGAGCTGGTGCGGCACTCCCTGGCCCATGGGTTCCACCAGGGGTGGGACCTGCACCCCTCGCACCTGGTGAGCCGGTTCGCGACGGTGTACGCCTTCCATCTGGCGACGTACGACGCGTACCGCGAGCGGGTGCGGGCCTGGGAGGAGCGGCGCGCGGCCGGTGGCGGGGTCATGGACGAGCCCGCCACGATCCGGACGCTCGCGGCGGCCCTGGCCCGCGCGGACGCCGTCCTGTCCTGAGGTCCTCGCGGGCTCAGTCGCGGTCGACGAGGGCGCGCCACCGCTGGACCGCCCGCCAGTCGACGGGCTCCGACCAGCTCTCCCGTACGGCCGAGCCGACGTGGAAGGCGCGCACGCCGTAGTCGAGCAGGGCCGGCACGTGCGGCGCCTTGAGCCCGCCGCCGGCCAGGATGATCGAGCCGTCGCCCGCCTCGGCGCGGCTCTTGAGCACCGGCAGCCCGTCGGCCACGCCGGTGGGCGCGCCCGAGGTGAGGACGGTCGCGAGGTTCGGCAGCAGGCGCACGGCCCGCCAGGAGGCCTGCACGTCGGCCGCGTGGTCCACCGCCCGGTGGAACGTCCAGGGCAGCGGCGAGACGGCGTGGATGAGCGCCTCCGTGGCGGCCAGGTCCACGGCGCCGTCCCCGTCGAGGAACCCGAAGACGAAGCCGGCCGCGCCCGCCTGGGCCAGTTCCTTGGCGGCGCGCCGCAGCCGGTCGAGCGTCTCGGGCCCGGCCGTGAATGTCGCGTCGAGGCGCAGCATGACCATCTGGGGCAGCGGGCACTCGGCCGCGATGGCGGCGACGGTCTCCGGCGCCGGGGTGAGCCCGTCGGCCGCCATGTCGGCGACGACCTCGACACGGTCGGCGCCGCCTCGCTCGGCGGCCACGGCGTCGCGCACGTCCAGCGCGATCACCTCAAGGAGGGATCCGGTCATGAGGAGAGGTTATCGGGTGCTCTACCCCTTTCATCAGGCGAAGCCCCAAAAGCCCGTTACGCCCCACTCGACCTCGCCGGGAACACCTCCTCGGCCGGAGCTCGCCCGGCCAGGTGACCCTCAGGCGCCGATGAGCTCGGGGAGGGTGAGGTCGCGGAAGGCGGCGACCAGCGTGTCCTGCGCCGGCCGCTGGAAGAGCGCGCCCGAGGCGCGGTGCGGAAGGTCCACGGTGCGCACGTGCTGGAAGCCGCGCCGCCGGTAGTACTCCTGCAGGCCCGGGTTGCGCTTGGCGCAGTCGAGGCGCAGCCAGCGGCGCCCGGAGGCCCACGCCGTGGCGCCCGCCCAGTCCAGCAGGGCGTCGCCCAGGCCCGTCCCGGCCCAGGGCCGGGCCACCGCGAGCTTGTGGACGTAGAGCGCGGCGCCCGGGTCGTCGGCGGGCGCCCAGAACTCGGGGTCGGCGTGGTCGTCCAGGGCGATGGTGGCGACCGGGGGGACGTCCTCGTCCGGGTCGAGGTAGCGCAGCTCGTCGTCCAGCAGGTACAGCACGCGCTCCTCGATCAGCGGCTCGATGCGCTCGGGGCCGAAGCCGCCCCGCGGCCACTGGCTCACCCCCTTGGAGTGCAGCCACTCGGCGGTGTCGGCGAGGAGGGTGAGCACGCCCTGGAGGTCGGAGCGGTCGGCCCGGCGCAGTGCCAGCGGGTGCAGCAGGGTGGCGGAGGAGAAGGAGGAGGAGAAGGGGGCCGTGGTGCCGGTGATGGTGTGCATGGTTCGCCCTTTCGATGCGTTGGGTGTCCGAGTGACAGCGCACAGTGATGACGCTGTGGCGCACAAGCTCGGCATAGGTGATTAAAGGCGATATGTACGCATATATGCGCATAAATAGGTTTAGGGGAGTACGCGCAGCTCCCCTAGCCCTGCGAGGCCGGATTACTCGCGGCGGGCCGCCGGCGGGATCACCCCCAACCGAGCTCGACTAGCGGCGATCGAGCTCGTATCTGATCAAGTGCTTGTCGGCGGGTAGCACCGAGACCGCGACACGCACCGGCATATCAGCCCTGTCGTAACCAACTCGGACATACACGACAACTGGCGTGCCCAGTTCCAATTGAAGCCGTTCGGCTTCCTCTTGGTTGGGCATTCGCGCCCAAATGTCGTCAATCACACGAACTTGTTCGTGGCCGAGCTCCTCCAGAACGCGGTTCGCCCCTCGCGCGATGTCGCCTGGCCTGGCGATTTCCGAGTTGGCCACCAAATCCCGGGGGAAGTAGGAGTCGTTGGTGTTGTACGGCTGCCCGTCCACGAAGCGGAGCCGCCGGCGCACCACGGCGAGCTCCCCGTCGGCCAGCTCCAGCCGGCTGGCGATCTCCTCGACGGGCGTGACGGTCAGGACCTCGATGAGCTGGCTGGGCTCGCGGCCCTCCTGCGTGACGGCGTAGGCGAAGGCCTCGCGCAGTTCGCCGCTGGGCTGGGGTTCCAGCTCTCGCTGCGGATAGATGAGCAGCGGCCTGCGATCCCGGACGATCGTGCCGCGGCGCGGGGTGCGGGTGACCAGCCCCTCGTTGACCAGCTCACCGAGAGCCAGCCGGACGGTGTTGCGGCTCACCCCATGGTCCTCCATGAGCTGAGCCTCGGTCGGCAGCTGCGCTCCGGGACCGAGTACACCGGAGTAGATGGCCTTCCGTAGTTCGGAAGCCACCTGCTGATACAGCACCGACCTTGCCACTTTCACCCCTTATTGTGCCAACAATTTAGACGATCTGGTTCTAGCAGGCCACAACCCCTTGACCAAAGGGCCCCGACAGCCGCATCATCCATTCGTTGGTACAAATCCATCGAAAGGCCCGGGAGGGGGTGAGGGCCGGTGTCGCCGGTCCACGCGGGTACGCCATACCTGCCCTGGCAAGACCCAGACGATGCACCACGTTTACTGCGTTACGCGGTGCGCCGCCATACGTTCGGTCTTACCTGCTCGGACACCCGGAACGGCAGTACCGTGCCGACCAGGCCGACCGTGCGTTGCCGGCGACAGGAGTCCTCGCACTCCCCCACCGACTCCGTGCGCGAACCATCGATCTAGGACTCCATCCCTCGCCGGAGTCCTGGCGTCGCCGCGCATGGGGCTGGAAGCGCGTCCTGGCGGGTCCCCCACGCCCGCCAGGGCGCGCGTTCCGTTCTCTGCCCACGGTCGCCCCTCCGAGAGCCTCGGACGGCCGCCACGGCCCCGCGGGAGGCCGTTCACTCCCCGGCGGGCTCCCAGTCGACGAGCGTGAGACCGCTGGCCCCCGGCGTGAACACGCCTCTGACCCGCTCCCCGCCCACCGGCTCCCGGGCCGCCCGCCACCCGCCGTGCAGCAGGCAGTCCGGCACGGCGGCCGGCCGCACCATGACCACCACGTACGGCTCGCCGTCGCCCGCGCCGAACGCCTGGTGGTTGACGATCCAGCTCTCCACGGTCCCCTCGGGCTCGGCCGCCTCCCAGTGCCACCGCTCGGTCCGGCAGGCCGGGCAGAACGCCCTGGCCGGGAAGCGGGCGCGGCCGCAGGCGTCGCACCGCTGCACCGCGAACTCCCCCCGCCCGGTCCGCTCCCACCACGGGGCCGAGTCGCGGTCCGTCGCCACCTGGAACACCGGGCGCATGCGATCAGTCCTTCCTGAGGATCAGCGCCGACGTCGCGGGCAGCACGTACCCGGGCTGGGCCGTGGACAGGGCCACCTCCGCGCCCGGCACCTGCCGGTCCCCCGCGTCGCCGCGCAGTTGCGAGACGGCCTCGGCGACGTGGTTCATGCCGTGGACGTAGCCCTCCGACAGGAAGCCGCCGTGGGTGTTGACCGGCAGCTCGCCGTCCAGGGCCGTGGCGCCCGAGGCCGCGTACGGCCCGCCCTCGCCCTTCGGGCAGAACCCGTAGTCCTCCAGCTGGACGATCACCGAGTACGTGAAGCAGTCGTAGAGCTGGGCCACGTCCACGTCCCGCGGGCCGAGGCCGGCCCGGCCGTACAGGCGGGGCGCGAGGGCGGCGGCGGCCGTGGTGGTGGGGTCGGCGGGGCCGCCCGACAGGTGGCTCTCCCCGCCGCCCCAGGCGGCGGCCGAGACGAGCACGGCCGGCCGGCGCAGGTCGCGGGCCCGCTCGGCGGTGGTGACGACCAGCGCGCAGGCGCCGTCGGTCTCCAGGCAGCAGTCCAGCAGCCGGAACGGCTCGGCGATCCACCGGCTGGCGAGGTAGTCGTCGAGCGTGATGGGGGCGCGCATGAGGGCGCGGGGGTTCTTGACGGCGTTGGCGCGCTGGGTGACGGCCTGCCGGCCGAAGTGCTCGGCCGTGGTGCCGTACTTGAGCATGTGGGCGCGGGCGTACATCGCGTACTGCTGCGGCGGCGCGAACAGGCCGTACGGCGCCTGGTACTGCACCTCGGGGCTCGCGGGCAGGCCGCGGCCGGTGCCGCCCATGCGGAACTCCGAGCGGGCGTTGATCGCGCGGTAGCAGACCACGGTCTCGGCCACCCCGGCGGCCACGGCCAGCGCGGCCTGGCCGACGACGGCGTGGGAGACGCTGCCCCCGCCGAACTGGTCGAGATGCCAGCTCAGGTCGCGGATGCCGAGCGCGGGCCCGACCAGCGTGGGCGCCGCCGAGTCGCCGACGCGGTGGGTTGCCAGGCCGTCCACGTCGCCGGGGCCGAGCCCGGCGTCGTCCAGGGCGGCCAGCACGGCGCGGCAGGCCAGCGTGAGGGTGCTGACGCCCGAGTCCTTGGTGAACGGCGTGTAGCCCACGCCGGCGACGGCCGTACGGTCCCGGAAATCAAGCAAGCGCTTGGCCATCAGTCCATGCTAGGCCGCCCGTCGCGGGCCTGTCAACGAGACCCGCGGGCGGGGGCGGCTTGACAGGCTTTCCGCCCCGCGCCTACCGTCCAAGCAAGCGCTTGGTAAGATAGAGTCCGTCAGGCGGACGAAGGAGGCCCCACGATGAGCACACACGCTGCCCGGCTCGTCACGCCGGACGGCTGTGCCGGCCGTCCCACGCCCTACCAGCGCAGGACCCTCCACGGAGCCGCCATGCCCAACGGCCCTGTCCCCCAGAGCGCGAACGGCCACCTCGACGCGCTGCGGTTCCGCCAGGTGCTCGGCCGCTTCGCCACCGGCGTGGTGGCGATCACCGCGCTCGACCCGGCGACGGGCGGCCCGTGCGGGCTGGCGGCCAACTCGTTCACGTCCGTGTCGCTGGAGCCCCCGCTCGTCGCGTTCTGCGTGGCGCACACCAGCACGAGCTGGCCGCGCGTGCGGGGCGCCGACGTGCTGACCGTGAACGTGCTGGCCGAGCACCAGCAGCCGGTGTGCGCGCAGATGGCGACCAGGGGCGGCGACAAGTTCGCCGGCCTGAAGTGGACCGGCTCCCCCGGCGGCAACCCCGTGCTGGACGGGGCGCTGGCCTGGATCGACTGCGCGGTCGAGGCCGAGCACCCGGCCGGCGACCACGTGATCGTGGTCGCCCGGGTGCTCCAGCTCGACGTCCACGCCGACGGCGGTCCGCTGGTGTTCTTCCGCGGCGGCTACGGGGGCTTCGTTGAGCCTGCGTGAGGAGGCGCGGGCCTGGCTGGAGGAGAACCTGACCGGCCCGTTCGCCGGCGCGCGCGGCCTCGGCGGCCCCGGCCGCGAGCACGAGGGGCACGAGCTGCGGCTGGCCTGGGAGCGCCATCTCGGCAAGGCGGGCTGGACCTGCCTGGCCTGGCCCGAACGGTACGGCGGGCGGGCGGCGTCCCTGGCCGACCAGGTGGCCTTCCACGAGGAGTACGCGCGGGCCGACGCCCCGGCCCGCGTGGGCCACATCGGCGAAGGGCTGCTCGGCCCCACCCTCCTGCAGTTCGGCACGGAGGAGCAGAAGGACCGGTTCCTGCCGCCCGTCCAGCGCGGCGAGGAGCTGTGGTGCCAGGGCTACTCCGAGCCGGACGCGGGCTCCGACCTGGCCGGCGTGCGCACCCGCGCGCGCCTGGAGGGCGGCCGGTGGGTGATCGACGGGCAGAAGGTGTGGACGTCGCTGGCCCACGTGGCCGACTGGTGCTTCGTGCTCTGCCGTACCGAGCCGGGCTCCCAGCGGCATCGCGGCCTGTCGTACCTGCTGGTCCCGATGCGCCAGCCCGGCGTCGAGGTGCGGCCGATCGTGCAGATGACCGGCACGTCGGAGTTCAACGAGGTGTTCTTCGACGGCGCGACGACCGACGCCGCCAACGTCGTCGGCGCGCCCGGCGACGGCTGGCGGGTGGCCATGGCGACGCTCGCCCACGAGCGCGGCGCGTCCACGCTGGGGCAGCAGATCGGGTTCCGCCGGGAGCTGGACAAGGTCGTCGAGACGGCCCGGCGCACGGGGGCGGCCGAGGACCCGGTGCTGCGCGACCGGCTGGTCCGGGCCTGGCTGGAGCTGCGGATCATGCGCCTCAACGCGCTGCGGACGATGCGGCCCGACCCGGGGCCGGAGGCGTCGATCGGCAAGCTCTACTGGTCGGAGTGGCACCGAAGGCTCGGCGAGCTGGCCCAGGCGGTCCAGGGCCGGGCCGGGCTGGTCGCCCGCGACGGCGAGCTGAACGACCTGCAGCGGCTCTACCTGTTCAGCCGCGCCGACACCATCTACGCCGGGTCCAGCGAGATCCAGCGCACGATCATCGCCGAACGGACGCTGGGCCTGCCTCGATAGAGATCCTCTGGAGACGGGAGCACGATGGGACCCCTCTACCCGCGGGCGCACGGCCTGCTCGACGGCAAGGTCACGCTCGTGACGGCCGCGGCGGGGGCCGGCATCGGCTACGCGACCGCCCGGCGCTGCGCCGAGGAGGGCGCCGTCGTCGTCGTGTCCGACCGGCACGAGCGGCGCCTGGGCGAGGCCTCCGCGGCGCTGGCCGAGCTGACCGGCGTCGAGCCGCTGGCCGTGCCGTGCGACGTGACGTCGCAGGAGCAGGTGGACGGGCTGTTCGAGGCGGTGGAGCGGCGGCACGGGCGGCTGGACGTGCTCGTCAACAACGCCGGGCTGGGCGGGACGGCCGAGCTGGCCGCGATGACGGACGAGCAGTGGCACGCGGTCATCGACGTGACCCTGACCGGCACCATGCGCTGCACCAGGGCCGCCGTGCGCCGGATGGCCGCCCAGGGCTCCGGCGTCATCGTCAACAACGCCTCGGTCGTGGGCTGGCGGGCGCAGCGCGGGCAGGCGCACTACGCGGCGGCCAAGGCCGGCGTGATGGCGCTGACCCGGTGCGTCGCGCTGGAGGCGGCCGGGCACGGCGTGCGGGTCAACGCGGTGGCGCCGTCGCTGGCCGTCCACCCGTTCCTGGCGAAGGTGACCAGCGAGGACGTGCTGGCGGAGCTCACGGCGCGCGAGGCGTTCGGGCGCTCGGCGGAGCCGTGGGAGGTGGCCAACGTCATCGTCTTCCTGGCCAGCGACTACGCGTCGTACATGACGGGCGAGGTCGTGTCCGTCTCCTCTCAGCACCCCTGATACTCACCATATCTTGGCTCACAGGATATAGTGGGCTCGTGAACGTCACCGAGCCCATGTTCCTCGCCCTCACCGCGTTGGTGGACGAGCCCCGGCATGGTTACGGCATCGTCCAGGAGGTCGAGCGCCTGTCCGGCGGGCGGGTGCAACTCAAGATCGGCAGCCTGTACGGCGTGCTGGACCGGCTCGCCGGCGACGGACTGGTCGAACTCGACCGCGAGGAGATATGGCGGGGACGGCTGCGGCGCTACTACCGGCTGACCGACGACGGCGCGCGGATCCTGGAGGAGGAGGCCGCCCGGCTGGCCGCCAACGCCGCCGCCGCGCGCTCCCGCCTGCGGGCGAGGGGCCTGCCGGCGCGCCCGGCGGAGGGCACGACGTGAGACCGAGCATCTGGAGGACTGCGTGAACGATCCCGAGCCGGTGTTGCTGGAGCGCCGCTACCGTGCCGCGTTGCGGCTCCTGCCGGCCTCCTACCGGGCCGAGCGGGAGGAGGAGATGGTCGCGGCGTTCCTGGAGATGTCCGGTGACGTCCCCGACGAGCGCGGCCCCCGGCCGCGGTGGGGCGAGCTCGCCAGCGTGGCCGCCCTCGCGGTGCGGGTGCGGCTCGGCGGCGCGGGCGCGCGGGCCGCCGCCTGGGGTGAGACGGTCCGGCTCGTGGCGCTGCTCGGCCTGGCCTACCAGGCGACGCTGGGCGTTCACGGCCTCGTGTGGCGGGCGGCCTCGGCCGCCGCGCACCTTCCCGTCCTCGGCGCCGCCCCCTCGCCGTTCCCGGTGGTGGCCGATGTGCTCTGGGTCGTCGCGTTCGTGGCCGTCATGCGCGGCTTCACCGGCCCCGCCAAGGTCACGGCGGTCGCGGCGGGAACGGTCTCGCTCCTGCTGATCGGCGCCGGGCCGGGCGACCAGCTCACCTGGGCGGCGCCGCCCGCCGCGCTCATGGCGTCGGTGCCGGTGCTCGCGCTGCTGGCGGGCTTCCACGCCGAGGCGCCGGCGACCGTCCGCCCGTGGCGCCTCCTCCTGCCCCCGGTGGCCGCCGTCCTGCCGTCGGTGCTGCTCCTGCGGGCGCCGCTGCCGTGGGACTCGGCGTTCGAGCCGCTGCTGGCTCTGTCGTCCCTGTTCCTTCCCGACGCGATCGCGGCCGTGGCCTGTGCCGTGGCGGGTGTCGTCGCCCTGCGCCGCGGGTGGGCACCCTCGGCTCGCCTCGCGCTGGCGGCGGCGGGGACGCTGCTGCTCGCGTGGCGCCTGCCCATGGCGTGGCCGGTGCCGGGCGCCGAGGTGGTGTGGGGGCCCGCCGCGGTGCTGTGCGGCGTGCTCGCGGTGGTGATACCGCCCCTGGCCGTCACGGGGAGGCGGCTGCTGCCCCCGGCGCGGCGCATGAGACCCGGTCGGGCCGCCTGACCAGCGGCCTGACCGACCGCCTGACCGGCTGGGCCAGGCGGCCCGACCCGGCCGCCTGACCGTCCACCACATCCGCCCTGACAACCTAGGCGGCGGGGGCGGGGACGCCCTACTGTCCGGTGTATGGCAACCCGCTCCTCCTTCCTGCTCGACGTTCTCACCACGGAGTTCGGCGAGTCGATCAAGCGCGAACCGGCCGCGTTCCGGCGCAAGTTCCGCAAGATGGCCGCCTCGCCGTTCGCGTTCTACCGTGGCAGCGCGAGCCTGTTCTACGCCGACCTCACCGGCGACTTCGCCGACGACTCCTACCTGGACGGCCCCACCAGCCGGGTCTGGATCCACGGCGACCTGCACGCCGAGAACTTCGGCACGTACATGAACGCCTCCGGCGTGCTCGTCTTCAACGTCAACGACTTCGACGAGGCGTACGTCGGGCCGTACACCTGGGACCTCAAGCGCTTCGCCGCGAGCGTGGCGCTCATCGGGTACGCCAAGGCCCTGTCGGACGAGGTGATCACCGCGCTCGTGCGCGGCTTCGCCGTCTCGTACCTGGACGAGCTGACCGCCATCGCACGGGGCGGCGACGACGCGATCGGGTCGCTCACGCTCGGCACCACGACCGGCGTCCTGCACCGGGTGCTCCAGACGGCGCGGCTGCGTACCCGGGTGGCCATGCTCGACGTGGAGACCGTCATCGACGACTACGACCGGCGCTTCGCGATCATGGAGGGGCGGGAGCCCGTCGACCCGGACGTCCGCTCGGCCGTGCTCGCCGCGTTCGAGGACTACCTGACCACGCTGCCCGCGCAGACGACCTCCGTCGAGCACGTCATCAAGGACGTCGCGCTGCGCAAGGGGGTCGGCATCGGGTCGGCCGGGCTGCCCTCGTACAACCTGCTGCTGGAGGGGCGCTCGCAGGCGCTGGAGAACGACGTCATCCTCTACATGAAGCAGGCCCAGGTGCCGGCCGTGGCGCGGTACATCACCGACGAGAAGGTGACCGGCTACTTCCTGCACCAGGGGCACCGGACCGCCGAGTCGCAGCGGGCGCTGCAGGCGTACGCCGACCCGTGGCTCGGCTACACCACGCTGGGCGGCGTGGGACAGATGGTGGCCGAGGTCTCGCCGTACTCGGCCGACCTGGACTGGGACGACGTCAACGAGCCGGCCGAGCTGGACTCGATCGTGCGCGACCTGGGCCGGGCGGTGGCGCGCATGCACGCCGTCGCCGACGACGAGTCCAGCCACGACCTCGTGGACTTCTCGACCGAGGAGTCGATCGTGGCGGTGGTGGGCGACGACGGCGCCGGGTTCGTCGGCATGCTGGTGGACTTCGCGCACCGGTACGGGACCCAGGCCCGCGCCGACCACCAGACCTTCGTCGACCTCTTCCGCAACGGCCGGCTCCCCGGCGTGTGACCCGTCGGCCTCAGAGGAGCTCGCTCAGAGCAGCTCGCGCAGCGCCCTGGCCAGGTTGCCGGGCGCCTGCGGCTCGTAGCGCAGGAACAGGTACGGCTCCGTGAGCTCCAGCTCGATCACCACCGGAGTGCCGTCGGGCAGCCGGACCAGGTCGATCCGCGCGTACAGAAGGGCTTGGGGGATGGCGGCAAGCACCTTCTCGGCGAGCTCGACCTGGTCCGGGTCCGGGGTGCGGAGCTGCGCCCGCACGTGATCGGCGCCCGACTTGCCCGGGGTCAGCATGGGCGTGCGGCGGACGGCGTGGCTGAAGCGGCGGTTGAAGTACAGGAGCGAGGTCTCGCCCTCGGACTCGACCATGTCGAGGTAGGGCTGGACCATGGGCGTGCGTCCGGACGCCTCCAGCAGGGCGGCGTGCGCGGCCGCCGCGGCGCGGTCGGTGGTCCTGATGGTGTCGCGGGCGCCCGCCGAGATCGCCGGCTTGACGACGTACTCCTGCCAGTCGGGAAGGTTCTCCGCCGACCAGTGCGTGGGCACGACGGGGAGCCCCAGGCGGCGCAGGTAGGTCTTGTCGGTGTTGTCGGCCAGCACCGAGGCGGGGTTGAGCAGCTTCGTGTGTTCCTCGACCCGCCGGGCCCAGGCGAGGAACTCGTCGCGCCGGGAGACGTAGTCCCACACGGAGCGCACGACCACGGCGTCGTAGGCCGCCCAGTCGGCGGCGGGGTCGTCCCAGCGCTCGGCGCGCCCGTCGACGCCCTCCTCCTTCCAGGCGGCCAGGACGAGCTCACGCTCGTCGTCATGGTCGTCTTTGTCGTCAAACGTCACATATGCACAGGTAGTCACGGCGACGATGGTACGGCCCATCGCCCGCGCGGCCCGAGAGGCGGGGAGGGGCCCCACCTCGCGGGGGTCATCGTCGGCCCGGGGTCTCCTCCCGGGGCCGTCGCGGGCCGTGGCGGCGGGCCGTCGCGAGCCGTCGCGGGCTGTGGCGGGCTGTGGCGGGCCGTCGCGGGCCGTGGCGCGTCCGGCTTCCTTCCGTGATCGATCGCGCGTGAGCGGCGCCCGGATCGCTCGTGCGCGACCTCCGGAGGATCGACGAGCGGCGCCCGGCTGCCGCCCCGGCTTCGCCGAGGGCCGTTCGAGACCCCCGGGAGCTTGGACCGGGGCGCGGTCACGCAGCAGGCCGGGCTCGCCACTCTCACGGAAGCCCTGAGGGCGCCTAGTCGACGCGGTTGCTCACGGCCGCGCCGCTGCGGCGGGCGGCGGTGGAGGTGTTGGCGTTGACCGAGGTGACGTTGGTGGAGGCGCCGGTGCCCCTGTTCTGGACCGCGATGTCGCCGAAGATGTTGCCCGACTGGGAGGACTCGCGGTTGGAGCTGGAGTCGGAGACGGCCGTGTCGGCGCCGGCGGGGGCGACGGCCAGGCTCGCGGCCGTGGCGAGGGCGGCGCCGGCGGTGACCAGGACGAGGCCGGTGGCGCGGAGCTTCTTCATGAGGGTCTCCTCGGGGTTAGTAGACGGTTCGGAGATGAGGGTGAGCGGCTTGGGCGGACGCATCGAGAGCGGCCGGCCGGGGCGAAGGACTACCGGCTGGAGCCACCGGCTGGAGCCAGGCATGCCTCGATGAGGCCGAGGTCGGAGCCGTCCGCCGGAGAAGAACCCCCCGGGGGATGAGGGCCCAGGGAGAGAGAGGCCCACCGGGGGAGAGCCTCTCCGGCGGAGGAGCTCCCGGAAGGGGCTGCCTGCCCGGGAGGGAATGGCAGGCATGGGCGGCCTGCCGGGAAGGGAGCGGCAGGCAGCATCGTGCACCGGGATGGGGGGCGGACTTCGGGACGGGATGGACGTGGATACGGCGTGGGCCCGGGTGCGAGCGTGGAGCCGGACCGCGACCCTGATCGAGGGCAGGTGAAAGGGGGATCTGCCGACGACCAGGTCGGGGCGGAGGGCAGGTTCGGAGGAGACGGGGCGGGCCGGCCGAAGTACAGGGTGGTGGTTGATGGGCGGCTGGGTGGGCTGAGGGGGGGTGGCGGGCCGTGAGGCCGGTAGGACCGACAGGGCCTGCGCTCGGTCAACGGGAGACGGGCTGGCTCAGGAGACTGGCTGGGCCGGAGATGGGCTGGGCCGGACGGAGGCTCGGGGCTCAGTAGAAGACGTAGGTGATGACGGTGCTGCCCTGGGTCGCCGTCGTCGCGACACCGTTGACGTTGTTGACGCTGGTGGAGCGGCCCCAGCCGAGGTTGGACGCGTCGACGTCGCCGAAGGTGTTGCCGGACTGCGAGGAGTCGATGTTGCGACTCCAGTTGTCGGTCCAGGTGTCGGCGTTCGCCGGGGCGGCCAGCAGGGTGAGCGCGGCGGTCGCCGTCATGGCACAGGCGGCGCTCAGACTCTTGATCACTTCGGTACGGCTCCTTCGCCGATGGACGGGCAGGCTGTCTGACTGGACCGATCCTATAACGCTGCGTTACTGATCCATAGCATAGGGTGATCAGAATTTTGCTCGGGTCTTCCGTACGCTGACACAAGATGTCAGTGGACCACTCCTAGCGTCACCCGCATGATCTACGAGCTTCGGCGCTACACCCTGCACCCTGGGCGGCGCGACACCTTGATCGAGTTGTTCGAGCGCGAGTTCGTCGAGTCGCAGGAGGCGGTGGGCATCGGTGTGGCCGGCCAGTTCCGCGACCTGGACGCGCCAGACATCTTCTTCTGGATGCGGAAATTTCCCGACATGGAGGCTCGCCGGGTGGCGCTGGCCGCCTTCTACGGCGGCCCCGTCTGGAAGGCCCACCGCGAGGCGGCCAACGCGACGATGATCGACTCCGATGACGTCCTGCTGCTCCGCCCGGCGGCCTTGTCCGTCGGTCACGGCGAGCCCCCGACGCGCTCTCAGGACGCTCTCGGCGGTCCAGACACCGCGAACGATCCGTCCCAGGCGCGCCACCTCGGAGCGGCGGACGACCCGATCCCGGCCGAGCACCACGGCGCCACCGGCGATCCCTTCCCGGCCACGACGCGGCCTCCTGTAGGAGCCGTCGCTCTCCCGGGGTCCGTGTACCTCGCGACCGTTCACCATGTGGTGGGAGATGTGGCGGGGTTCCCGGCCTTCTTCGCCGAGCGTGTCGTTCCGGTGCTCGCGGAGGGCGGCGGGTCACCGGTCGCGTGCTTCGAGAGCGAGCACTCCCCCAACACCTATCCCGCCCTCCCCGTACGGACTGGCGAGGACGTCTTCGTGTGGTTCGCCCGGTTCGAGCGGGAGGAGGACCTGGGGAAGGCCCGCGGGGTTCTGGAGGAGGAGGTGTCCCTGCTGGAGGGACGCGTGGCGGGTCCGCCGCAGCGCTTCCGCCTCGCCCCCACCGCCCGATCCGCCCTCCGCTGACCGGGAGTTCCTCGCCACCTTCCGTCCTCGACCGAGTGGGAGTTCCTCGCCACCTTCCGTCCTCGACCGAGCGGGAACCCCTCACCACCTCTCCGCCCCACCCAGCGGGAACCCTCTCACCACCTTTCCGCCCCACCCAGCGAAATGGCCGCCACCCACTCGGTCCTCGGCCGGAAGCCTCGACGCCTGCCTCGCCTCCTCCACCCGAGAGCCGACCGCTCGCCCGACCCCTCGGCCGGAAGGCGCTCCGCCCACTCGACCCTCCGACAACCTCACCGAGGCTCCGCCGGTCCGGTGTCACGGCATGGCGGGGTGTCCGGCCCAGCGCCACGCCGGTGTCTCACCGCCCCCATGGACCTGGATCTCCGCGCCCGTCACATATCCGGGGCTGCCGAGCCACAGACACACCCGCGCCACGTCCTCCGGCGTCGCCATGCGGCCCGCCGGGATCGTGGCCTCGGCCGCCGCGCGCCCGCCCTCGTAGTGCTCCTCCGCGTTCTCCGTGGCCGCGAGGCCGACCACCACCGAGTTGACCCGTACCTCGGGAGCCCACTCCGCCGCCAGGCAGCGCGCCAGGTGGTGCAGGCCGGCCTTGGCGGCCCCGTACGCGGAGGTGCCGGGCGAGGGGCGTGTGCCGCTCGCGCTGCCGATCATGATGACGGCCCCGCCCGACGCCTTCAGGAGCGGGTACGCCCGCTGCGACACCAGCAGGGGCGCCGTCAGGTTGAGCTCGATGACGCGGGCGTGCAGGCGGGGCGAGGTGCCGTCCAGGGGCGCCTGGGGTGAGCCGCCCGCGTTGTTGACGACGACGTCCAGCCGGTCGAACCCGGAGATCAGGCGGGCGACGTCCGCGGGATCACGCACGTCGGCCCGGACGAACTCGATGGGCACCATGTCCGCCTCCCTGCCGGTCCGGGCGGACGCGTCCCCTGTCTCCCCCGCCGGCGGGGTGCGGGCGCAGACGACGACCGTGGCGCCCGCCTCCCGGAAGGCTCGGGCGATGCCGGCGCCGATCCCCTTGGTCCCTCCCGTCACGAGGACGACCTTGCCCGCGTAGTCGTAAGTCACGGTCACGGGTGCTACCGTACCAAGCAAGCGCTAGGACAAAGCAAGCGCGGGACGAAGCAAGCGAGGCGAGCACTCCGGGAGTGGGATGGGAATCACGCTGCGCGCCGGCCCGATCGCCGAGGTCGTCATGGACGTCCCGCCGGTCAACGCCCTCGCCGTACGGCACTGGCACGACCTGGCGGACGCCCTCCACGACGCCGGGCGGGACCCCGTGACCCGGGTCGTCGTCCTGCGCGCCGAGGGACGCGGGTTCAACGCGGGCGTGGACATCAAGGAGATGCAGGCCGGCGACGGCCACCAGGCGCTCGTCGGAGCCAACCGGGGCTGCCACGCCGCCTTCGCCGCCGTCTACGACTGTCCCGTGCCGGTGGTGGCCGCGGTCCACGGCTTCTGCCTGGGCGGCGGCATCGGGCTGGCCGGCAACGCGGACGTCGTCGTGGCCTCCGACGACGCCTACTTCGGGCTGCCCGAGGTGGACCGCGGGGCGCTCGGCGCGGCGACGCACCTCGCCCGGCTCGTCCCGGCGCACCTCATGCGGGCCATGGTCTACACCTGCCGCAACGTGACGGCGGCCGAGCTGCTGGCGTTCGGCTCGGTGCTGGACGTGGTGCCGCGCCAGGCGCTGCCGGACGCCGCGATGGAGGTGGCCGGGCGCATCGCCGACAAGGACCCGTGCGTGATCCGGCTGGCCAAGGAGTCGCTGAACGGCATCGATCCCGTGGACGTCAAGCGGAGCTACCGGTTCGAGCAGGGGTTCACCTTCGAGCTGAACCTCCTCGGCAAGGGCGACGAGCACCGCCACCGCTTCGTGGCGGGTTCATGAGCGCGGAGGCGGGGCTTGGGCGCGGAGGCGGGGCTTGGGCGAGGAGGCCGCATGGGCAAGGTCATGACCGTCGAGGAGGTCGTCGGGCGGCTGGAGAGCGGCATGACGATCGGGATCGGCGGCTGGGGTTCGCGGCGCAAGCCGATGGCCCTGGTGCGAGGCCTGCTCCGCGCGCCGTTGCGGGACCTCACGATCGTCTCGTACGGCGGGCCGGACGTGGGCATGCTCTGCGCCGCCGGCAAGGTCCGCCGGGTCGTCGCCCCGTTCGTGACGCTCGACTCGATCCCGCTCGAACCGCACTTCCGGCGGGCCCGCCAGAACGGGGCCGTCGAGTTCACCGAGTACGACGAGGGCATGTTCATGTTCGGCCTGCTGGCGGCGGCGCACCGGCTGCCGTTCCTGCCGACGCGGGCCGGGCTCGGCTCGGACGTGATGCGGGTCAACCTGCACCTGCGGACCGTCCGCTCGCCGTACGGGGACGGGGAGGAGCTGGTGGCCGTGCCCGCGCTCACGCTGGACGCGGCGCTGGTCCATCTCAACCGGGCCGACCGGCGCGGCAACGCCCAGTACCTCGGCCCGGACCCGTACCTCGACGACCTGTACGTCAAGGCGGCGGCGAGCGCCTACGTCTCGTGCGAGCGGCTGGTGGACACCGCGGACCTGCTCAAGGAGGGGCCGGTGCAGTCGCTGCTGGTGAGCAGGTCGATGGTGACCGGCGTGGTGGAGGCGCCCGGCGGGGCCGGGTTCACCGCGTGCGAGCCGGACTACGGGCGCGACGAGGAGGCGCAGCGGCGTTACGCGGAGACCCCTTGGGAGGAGTACGTGCGCGGTGAACAGGGCTGACGTCGGTGAGGAAGGTACGTGCGCGATGAGCAGGGCCGACGTCTGCGTGGTGGCGTGCGCCGAGGCGTTCAGGGGCGACGGCGAGATCCTGGCGGCGGGGATCGGCGGGGCGGTCACGGTGCTGGGGGCGCGGCTGGCGCGGCTGACGTTCGAGCCGGACCTGCTGACCAGTGACGGCGTCTGCCTGCTCACCGGCGACGTGCCGGCGCTGGGCGAGGCGCCCGAGGTGGTCGAGGGCTGGCTGCCGTTCCGCGACCACCTGTGGCTGGTGCTGAACGGCCGGCGGCACGTGATGCTGGGCGCGAGCCAGATCGACCGGCACGGCAACACCAACATCTCGTGCATCGGCGACTGGGACCGGCCCAGGGCGCAGCTCCTCGGCGTGCGCGGGGCCCCGGGCAACACCCGCTGCGACCCGACGAGCTACTGGATCCCGCGCCACTCCCCCCGGGTGTTCGTGCCGAAGGTGGACATGGTCAGCGGCGTCGGCACCGACAGGGGCGCGCACGGGCTGCGGCGGGTGGTGACGGACCTCGCGGTGCTGGACCTCGGCGGGCCCGGGGGCACGATGCGGCTGGTCTCGGCGCATCCCGGGGTGAGCGTGGAGGAGGTGGTGGCGGCCACCGGGTTCGAGCTGGACGTGCCCGCCGACGTGCCCGAGACCCGGACGCCCACGGCCGGGGAGCTGCGGCTGCTGGACGAGGTGCTGGACCCGCGCGGCCTGCGCCACCGCGAGGTCCCCGAGCCCCGCGCCGGAGGTAACGGAGCTGCCGGGGGCGCGGCGTGAGGACCGCGCTGACCGAGCTCGTCGGCTGCCGCCACCCGATCGTGCAGACCGGCATGGGGTACGTGGCGGGCGCCCGGCTGGCCGCGGCCACCTCCCGCGCGGGCGGTCTCGGGATCATCGCCGCCGCCACGATGTCGGTGACCGAGATGACCGGCGCGATCAGGACCGTCAAGGAGCGCACGGACGCCCCGTTCGGGGTGAACATCCGCTCCGACGCCGACGACGCCGCCGAGCGGGTCGAGGTGATGATCCGCGAGGGGGTGCGGGTCGCCTCGTTCGCGCTGGCGCCGCGCAGGGAGCTGATCGCCCGGCTGAAGGACGCGGGCGTGGTGACGATCCCGTCGGTCGGGGCGCGGCGGCACGCCGAGAAGGTGGCCTCCTGGGGCGCCGACGCGGTGATCGTGCAGGGCGGCGAGGGCGGCGGGCACACCGGGCCGCTGGCCACGACGCTGCTGTTACCGCAGGTGGTGGACGCCGTGGACATCCCGGTGGTCGCCGCCGGGGGGTTCTTCGACGGGCGGGGGCTGGTGGCGGCGCTGGCGTACGGGGCGTGCGGGATCGCCATGGGCACGCGGTTCCTGCTGACCCGCGACTCGCCGGTGCCCGACGCGGTCAAGCGGCTCTACCTGGAGGCGGCCGAGACGCTGGTCACCACGAAGGTGGACGGCGTGCCGCACCGGGTGCTGCGCACGCCGTTCGTGGAGTCGCTGGAGCGCTCACGGCTGTGGCGGGCGGTGGTCAACGGGGCGCGGTTCAAGCGGCTGTCCGGGCTGTCGTGGGCGGCGATGATCCGCGAGGGGCGGCGCATGCGGCACGGCCGCGACCTGACGTGGGCGCAGGTGCTCCAGGCGGCGAACACGCCGGTGCTGCTGCGGGCGGCCATGGTGGAGGGCCGCGGCGACCTCGGGGTGATGGCCTCGGGCCAGGTGGTGGGGGTGATCGGCGACCTGCCGTCGTGCGAGGAGCTGATCGGGCGGATCATGGCGGAGGCGGAGGCGGCGCTGAAGCGCCTGCCCGTCCGCTGACGGCGGGCGCCGGGGCACGCCGTCCGCTGAGGGCGTGCCCCGGCGGAAGCAGCGGATCGGGGTCCACGCGCGTTCTCAGGTCATGAACATGGAGACAGCCGCCCGCGCGCCCGCCCCGCCGGGCGCCGAGGCGGTGCTGGCCGGCCTGTACGCCGAGCACCGGCTCGCGCTGGTGCGCCTGGCGCTGCTGCTCGTCGGGGACCGGGAGAGCGCCGAGGACGTCGTCCAGGACGTCTTCTCCAGGATGCACGGCAGGCGTCCCGAGACGTTGAGCCTGGCGTACGTGCGCGTCGGCGTGCTGAACGCCGCGCGCTCGCTCCTGCGCCGGCGCGCCGTCGCCGCGCGGGTCCTGCCGGGACGGCGGGAGGAGCCGGTGGGCTCCGCGGAGACGGCCGCGCTGCTCGGCGAGGCACGGCAGGAGATGCTGGCCGCGCTGGGCCGGCTGCCCAGGCGGCAGCGCGAGATCCTCGTGCTGCGTTACTACCTCGATCTGTCCGACGCCGACATCGCGCAGGCGACGCGCGTCCGGGAGAGCACCGTGCGGTCCACCGCCTCCAGGGCCCTGGACCGGCTCAAGCGCGAACTGGGAGAGCTGGAGGACAAGGCATGACCGGCGTCGAGGAACGACTCAGGGACGCGCTGGCCGCCAAGGCCGCGACCGTGCCGGACGACGGGGCGACGGGGGTGCTGCCCGTGCCGCGCGCGAGGCGGTCCGGCGGCAGGTGGTGGGCGCCGGTGGCGGTGGCGGCGGCGATCGTCGTCGTGGTGGCGGCCACCGTGGTGGGCACGCGCACGGTCGCGCCGGTCGCGCCGCCTGTCCCGGCCGCGCCGGTCACCTCCGCCCTCGGCGGCTTGGCGCCGCCGGTCCGGCAGGTGTGGCCGGGCGCGGTGCACGAGATCCCGACCACGGCGCCGGGCGGCCGGGCGTTCGTGCCGAACGGGTTCGTCAGCGACCGGGTCGTGGTGGGACAAGGGCTCACGAAGAACCGGCCCGACGGCATCTGGTCGTACGACGTGGACAAGCGGCGCTTCACCAGGATCGCCCCGCTCGTGAAGGGGCGTCAGCCGCACGGGCCGGTGGTCTCCGGCGACGGGTACGTCGCGTGGTCGACGATCCACGACGGCAACGTCGAGATCTGGGCCGTGCCCGTCGGCGGAGGGGTCCCGCGCCGCCTCGCCTCGGTCACGGCCCCGGTCTCCAGCGACAACGAGATCTTCGGGGCGCAGAGCCTGGCCATCGCGGACGGCATGGCCGTGTGGTCGGCGTCGGACGGCGGGGTCTACCGCGTCCGGCTGAACTCGAAGGGCGCCGAGTGGATGCTGGTCCTCGGGTCGAAGGGCTTCCACCTGGTGGAGTGGCCGTGGGCCGGCTGGCCGCGGAAGGAGCGCGGGCTGGATCACGAGGTCACCCGCCCCATGGAGCACCTCAAGAACGTGATCACGGGCGAGACCCGCGACGCGAGAGCCCCTTCCGGGCGGACGTCGTGGAACGACTGCGGGCTGACGTGGTGCCTCAACGGTGCCGAGGCGTGGCGGCGCGACGGCACGGGCCGGCGCGCGCTCCCGGGCGCGGCCACGGACGCGCTCCTGTCGGGCCGCTTCGTCCTGCTGCACCAGCGGGACCGGGCGGGCAGGGCCGCCACGGCCGTGCACGACATCGCCACGGGACGCACCGGCCTGCTGTTCACGACCCCGACCCGCAAGGGCGACAAGGCCCCGCCGACCCTCCACCTGCAGGACGGCATGGTGTGGTACCAGACGGGACGCGGCACGCAGGTCCTCGTGGACCTGGCCCACGCCGCCCGATGACGGTCAGGAGGGTCAGGACGATCAGAGCACGGTGATGCCGCGGGCGGCCAGGATGGCGGCCGCCTGCGCCTGATTGACGATCGCGCCCGCGAACGCCCTCAGCTTGGCGTCGTCGGGCTCGCCGAGGTCGGCGCCGCGCAGGTCGGCCTTGGCGAAGACGGTCCTGATCAGCTTGGTGCCGCGCAGGCGGCAGTCGCTGAACGTCGCCCCGGTGAAGTCGCAGCCCGACAGGTCGGCGTCGTCGAAGCGCACGCCCTCGATGACCTGCCCGCGCAGGGAGCAGCCGCCCAGGTTGGCCAGGGTGAGGTTGGAGCGGGTGAGCGTGAAGCCGGTGCCGCGCGTGGCGGTCAGCGACGCGCCGATCATGCGGCATCCGGTGAACGAGACGTCGCTCAGCAGCGCCCCGCCGAACCGGGCCGAGGCCAGGTCGACGTCCGTGAAGCTCGCGTCGACGAGGTCGGCGTCGTCGAAGCGCAGGCCCATGCCGCCGCCTCCGCCGAAGACGGCCCCGTCGAGGTCGGCCTTGCGGAAGTCGGCCCGCTCCAGCACGCACGACTCGAAGCGCGCCCCGCCGAGGGCGGCGCCGCGCAGGTCGGCGCCGGTCAGGTCGCAGCGGCGGAAGACGTGGACCTCACCGGGCGCGAGCCGCTCGCCCAGCGCGGAGTGGGACAGGTCCTCGCCTTCGACGTCCATGCCGTCAGAGCTCCTCGCCGTAGACCCGCGTGCCGAAGCTCCTGGCCGTGGAGCCGCGTGCCGTCAGAGCCTACCCGTGATCACCTCGGCCGCGGCCTGGCCGCAGACGGTCGCCGAGCCGTACGTGGCGATGTGGACGGCGCCGACGTCGGCGCGCAGCGGCAGGCCCATCT
This sequence comes from Nonomuraea rhodomycinica, assembly GCF_013363995.1. Taxonomy (GTDB): domain Bacteria; phylum Actinomycetota; class Actinomycetes; order Streptosporangiales; family Streptosporangiaceae; genus Nonomuraea; species Nonomuraea rhodomycinica. Next base: position 2,270,956 of record NZ_JABWGO010000001.1, read on the forward strand.
CGACCACCACGGTGTCGGGCCGGGCGCTGAGCAGGTGGCGCAGGGCCTGGCTCTGCCAGGGGTGGCGGTGCGCGTCGCGGACGGCCACGACCAGCGGCCGCCCGGCGGCCCCGCGCAGGAGCTCCTCCAGCGCCGGGCCCGTGGTGAGGGCCGCGGTGAGGCGGGTCACGGAGGTGCCGGGCAGCAGCCGGGCCAGCGGCTCCCCCACGCCCCAGGGGGTGGCCTTGTCGATGGCCAGGTTCATCTCGGGGGCCAGCTCGATCACGACGGGCGCGGCGGTGAGCGGCAGCACGGGCTCCGCGGACCTGCGGGTGACGCGGACGGCCCGCCGGGCGGCGGCGAGCCCCGCGTGCCCGCCGAGCGGGTGCCCGTCGAGCGCGCGCCCGTCAGATGCGTGCCCGTCACGTGCGTGCCCGTCACGTGCGTGCCCGTCACGTGCGTGCCCGTCACGTGCGTGCCCGTCACGTGCGTGCCCGTCACGTGCGTGCCCGTCGGGTGAGAGGGACGGCGGGGTGGTGGCGCTGCCCGAGGAGGCGGCCCAGGCGCCGAGCTCGCGGACCCTGCGAGCGGCGTCGGCCAGGCGCTCCTCGGGCAGCACGCCCGCGGTGACGGCGGCGACGACGGCGTCGCGCACCTCGACGGCGGTCGCCTCGTCGGCGTGCTCGCCGCCGACGCAGATCGCGTCGGCGCCGGCCGCGATGGCGCGGGCCGCCGCGCCGCCGATCCCGTACGCGCCGGCGACGGCGGCCATCTCGATGCCGTCGGTGACGATCAGCCCGTCGAAGCCCAGCTCCTCCCGCAGCAGGCCGGTGAGGATCTTGGGGCTGAGGGTGGCCGGGAGCACGCCGTCGAACGACGGGACGAGCAGGTGCCCGGTCATGATCGCCTTGACCCCTTCGTCGATCACCTCGCGGAAGGGGCGCAGCGCGTCCTCGATCCCGCCGGCCGCCACGACGGGCACGTCGTGGTGGGAGTCGACCGAGGTGTCGCCGTGGCCGGGGAAGTGCTTGGCGCAGGCCGCCACGCCCGCCGACTGGATCCCGCGGACGAACGCCCGGGCGTGCCGGGCGACCAGCGCCGGCTCGGCGCCGAAGGACCGCAGCCCGATGACGGGGTTGTCCGGGTTGGAGTTGACGTCGGCGGACGGGGCGAAGTCGATGGTGATCCCGGCGGCGGCGAGCTGGGCGCCGAGGTCGCGGGCGAGCGTCTCGGTCAGCTCCACGTCGTCCACGACGCCGAGCGCGTAGCCGCCGGGCCGGCTGCTGCCGGTGCTCACCTCCAGCCGCGTCACCTCGCCCGACTCCTCGTCGGTGCCGACGAGCACGGCGGGGTTCTCGGCGCGCAGGGCGGCCGTCAGCGCGGCCACCTGGGCGGGGCCGGTGATGTTGCGGGTGAACAGCACCACCCCGCCGAGCCCCTCGCCGAGCCGGCGCCGGAGCCAGTCGGGAGGGGTCGTCCCCTCGAATCCCGGCATGAGGACGGCGTCGGCCAGGCGTAGCAGGTGGGCGCTGTTGGGCATGCCTCGCAATCTAATAGGAAAGTTTCCTATTTGCTAGTGGCATTTTCGGACGTGGAGGGGCGTCAGAGGCGTTCCAGGATGGTGACGTTGGCCTGGCCTCCGCCCTCGCACATGGTCTGCAGGCCGTACCGGCCGCCGGTCCGCTCCAGCTCGTGCAGCAGCTTGACGGCCAGCACGGCGCCGGTCGCGCCGAGCGGGTGGCCGAGCGCGATGGCGCCGCCGTTGGGGTTGACCCGCTCCGGGTCCGCGCCGGTCTCCTTGATCCAGGCCAGCACGACCGAGGCGAACGCCTCGTTGATCTCCACCACGTCCATGTCGCCGATGGACATGCCGGCCTTGCGCAGCGCGTACGCGGTGGCGGGGATCGGCGCCGAGAGCATCACGACGGGGTCGGCGGCGCGTACGGACAGGTGGTGGACGCGGGCTCGCGGGGTCAGTCCGTGCGCCCGCACGGCCCGCCCGGAGGCGACGAGGAGGGCGGCGGCGCCGTCGGAGATCTGCGAGGCCAGCGCGGCGGTGAGCCGGCCGCCGTCCACGAGCGTCTTCAGCGCGGCCATCCGCTCGGGGCTCGTGTCGCGGCGCGGCCCCTCGTCGTCGGCGACGCCCTCGTACGGCGTGATCTCCCGGGCGAAGCGGCCCCCGTCGATCGCCGCGATCGCCCGCCGGTGCGAGGCGTAGGCGTAGGCCTCCATGTCCTCGCGGGAGACGTCCCAGGCGGCGGCGATCTGCTCGGCCCCGGCGAACTGCGAGATCTCCCGCGTGCCGTACCGCTCGCTCCAGCCCTTGGAGCCGGAGAAGGGCGTCTCGTGGCCGAGCGGCACGCCCGCGTGCATGGCCGAGGAGATCGGCACCATGCTCATGTTCTGCACGCCGCCCGCCACGACCAGGTCGGCGGTGCCGGACAGGACCGCCTGCGCGGCGAAGTGCAGCGCCTGCTGGGAGGAGCCGCACTGGCGGTCCACCGTGACGCCCGGCACCTCCTCGGGCAGCCCGGCGGCCAGCCAGCAGGTGCGGGCGACGTCGCCGGCCTGCGGCCCGATGGTGTCGACGCAGCCGAAGACCACGTCCTCCACGGCGGCCGGGTCGGCCCCGGTGCGCGCCATCAGCTCTTTCAGCACGTGGGCGCCGAGGTCGGCGGGGTGGGCGCGCGACAGGCCGCCGTTCCTGCGCCCGACCGGGGTCCTGACCGCGCCGACGATGTAGGCCTCGTTCATCACCGTATGGTAGCAAGCGCTTGGTCAGGTCGAGAACGCCTCATGAGCAGGCACACTTCCGTGAACAAGCGATTGCCTCAGGGCCCATAATGGGAAGCGTGACAACGCGTAAGAGCTCCGGCTCCACCACGGCCGCCCCCGCCAAGCGCCAGCGCGCGGGTTCCTCGGGCTCGGCCTCGGAGCGCCGCGACCATCTGGTCAAGCTCGCCGCGGAGATCTTCGCACGCAAGGGCTTCCAGGCCACGACCGTACGCGAGATCGCCACAGAGGCGGGCATTCTCTCCGGCAGTCTCTATCACCACTTCGACTCCAAGGAGACGATCGTCGACGAGGTGCTGTCCACCTTCCTCGACGACCTCATCGCCCGCTACCGCGCCGCCCTGGAGTCCGGCTCCGACCCGCGCACGGTGCTGTCGGAGATGGTGCGCATCGGCTTCGGCACGCTGGAGCCGCACCGCGCCGCGATCACCGTCATGCAGAACGACTGGAACTACCTGCGCCAGTTCGAGCGGTTCAACTACCTCGTCAAGGCCGAGGACGAGGTCGAGCAGATGTGGGTGGCGCAGATCAAGGCCGGCCAGGCGGCCGGGCAGCTCCGCGCCGACGTCGACCCCAAGCTCACCTACCGCATGATCCGCGACACCATCTGGGTGGCCGTGCGCTGGTTCCGGCCCGGCGGCCGGCTCAACACGACCGGCCTGGCCGAGCACTACATCACGGTGCTCTTCGACGGACTGGCCACCGGCGAGCGCACCACCCAGAAGGGATGAGCGCGCCCGGAGGGACGAGCGCGCCCGAGGCCGTGCGCGACGCGGTGCGCACGGCCCTGCGCGCGGCGGCCGAGCCGGCCAAGGCCCCGCTCATGCAGGCGTACATGAAGTCCTCGATGCCCTTCCTCGGCGTCCAGGCGGGGCCGCGCCGGGCCGCGCTCAAGCGGGTCTTCGCCGGCCACCGCATCGCCACCGCGCCCGAGTGGCGGCAGGCCGTGCTCGCGCTCTGGCGCGAGGCCGAGTACCGCGAGGAGCGCTACGCGGCGGTCGAGCTGACCGGCCACGCGCACTACCGCGCGTTCCAGACGCTCTACACGCTGCCCATGTACGAGGAGATGATCGTCAGCGGCGCCTGGTGGGACTTCGTGGACGAGCTGGCCACGCACCGCGTCGGCGGGCTGCTGGCCGCCTTCCCCGAGGCGATGCGGCCCCTGCTGCTGGAATGGGCGCACGACGGCGACCTGTGGAAGCGGCGCACGGCCATCCTGTGCCAGAACCGGTTCAGGCAGCGCACCGACACCGCGCTGCTCTACGCCTGCATCGAGCCGAGCCTGTCCGACAACGACTTCTTCGCCCGCAAGGCGATCGGGTGGGCGCTGCGCGAGTACGCCAAGACCAACCCCGACGAGGTCGTGCGCTACGTGCGGGCCAAGGGCATCAGCGGGCTCAGCCGCCGCGAGGCGCTGAAGAACCTGCCCGTAGCCTGAGCCCGCCGCCTCAACGGGTCCACATTCAGCGGGTTCCCACGCCTCGGCCGGTCCACCGGCCTCAGCGGGTCCACAGGGCGTCCTGCACGGCCTGCACCAGCGCCATCAGCTCCGGCGTGACCCGCTCCCGCGACCACGCCAGCCCGTAGGTGATTCGCAGGTCGCCGGCCGCCAGCGGCACGAAGGTCACGTCGTCGCGGCGCACGGCCCGCACCAGGAGCTGCGGGGCCGGCAACAGCCCCGCGCCGGCCGCGACCAGGTCGAGGGCCGCGGCGAAGTCGTCTCCGGGCGCCGCCCGGGTGCGGCCCGGCAGCCCCGGCCACGGCCGCCCGCCCGGCGCGAGCACCGTGCGGCCCGCCAGGTCGCGCGGCTCGACGCGGGGCCGGGCGGCGAGCGGATGCCCGGCGGGCACGGCCAGATGGTCCACCGACACGTGGAAGCGGGCCCCGGTGACCAGGGGCGCGGGCGCGGGGACGACGAGCACCGCCGCCGACACCTCGCCCCCCGCCAGCGCGGCCGACGCCTCGGCGCGGTCGGCGACGCGCAGCTCCACCCCGACGGGCGGGGTGCGCGCGGCCAGCCGCCTGGCGACCCGGGCGACGAGCGAGCCCACGAGCGGTGGATAAGCAAGGTGAATGCTCGGCCGGGCCAGCCGGGACGCCTCCGCCGAGAAGGCCGACGCCGACTCCAGCACCTGCTCCGCGTACGGCAGCAGGGCCCTGCCCTCGGCCGTGAGCCGGACCGCCCGCGCGCTGCGCTCGAAGAGCCGGAGCCCGGCCGACCGCTCCAGCCGGGTGATCGCCTGGCTCATGGCGGGCTGCGACATCCCGAGGTCGGCGGCGGCCCGCGAGAAGCTGAGCCGGTCGGCCACGCGGGCGAAGCACTGGATCTCCCGGAGCATAAGCGTCACGAATCCATGGTGCACCCACCGGGGAGTGCCGGGCACGATTCCCGGCATTGATCACCGACGCGTGGCGATCGCGCCACGACGACCCAGGGAGCAGACATGTCCACGCCGCCCGCCTTCCCCGCCTCCACCGTGCTGGGCTATCCCCGGATCGGCCCGCGCCGCGAGCTGAAGCGCGCCCTGGAGGCGTACTGGGACGGCCGCTCGACCCGCGAGGAACTGGACCTCGCCGGGGCCGAGCTGCGGGAGCGGACCTGGCTCCGGCTCGCCGAGCTGGGGCTGGAGGCGCTGCCGTCCAACACCTTCTCCCTCTACGACCACGTGCTGGACACGGCCGTGCTGCTGGGGGCGGTGCCGAAGAGGTACCTGGACGCCGCGGACCCCTACTTCGCCATGGCCCGCGGCACGGACGGCCTCGCGCCGCTGCGGATGACCAAGTGGTTCGACACGAACTACCACTACATCGTGCCCGAGATCGGGCCCGACACGGCCTTCGCCCTCGACGCCGCCAAGCCCCTCGGCGAGGTGCGGCAGGCGCGGGCGCTGGGCCTGGAGACCCGGCCCGTGGTGCTCGGGCCGGTGACGTTCCTGCTGCTGTCGGAGCGCGGCGCGGCGGCGCTGGACCGGCTCGGCGACGTGCTGGCCTGCTACGAGCGGCTGCTGGCGGAGCTGGCCGCCGAGGGTGTCGCCTGGGTGCAGCTCGACGAGCCCGCGCTGGTGACCGACCTCGGGCCGGCCGGGCTCGCCGCGGTCCGGGAGGCCTACGAGCGGCTCGGCGGCGCGGCCGAGCGGCCCGGCCTGCTCGTCGCCGCCCCCTACGGCGACCTGGGCGAGGCGCTGCCGGTGCTGGCCGCCACGCCCGTGGAGGCGATCGGCCTCGACCTGGTGCGCGGCGGCCTGGACGGGGTCGCGGCGCTGGCGGGCAAGACCGTGGTGGCGGGCGTGGTGTCCGGGCGCGACGTGTGGCGCACCCCGCCGGAGCGGGCCGCGCACGCGCTGCGGACGGTCCGGGCGCACGCCGCCCACGTGGTGGTCGGCACGTCCTGCTCGCTGCTGCACGTGCCCTACGACGTGGCGGCCGAGCCGGACCTCGACCCGGCGCTGCGGGCGCGGCTGGCCTTCGCCGAGCAGAAGGTCGCCGAGGTGGTGGAGCTGGCGCGCTCCTCCTGGGACGGCCCCGAGCCGGCGGCGGCGTCGGTGCCGCTGGCCGCGCCCGTCCCGGCCGGGGAGCGGGCGCCGTACGCGGTGCGCGCCGCCGCCCAGGCCGAGCGACTGGGGCTGCCGCCGTTGCCGGTCACCACGATCGGCTCGTTCCCGCAGACCGGCGAGCTGCGCGCCGCCCGCGCCGCCGTGGCGGCCGGGACGCTGCCGGAGCCGGAGTACGACCGGCTGGTCGAGGCGGAGATCGAGCGGGCCGTGCGCGCCCAGGAGCGGCTCGGCCTCGACGTGCTCGTCCACGGCGAGCCGGAGCGCAACGACATGGTGCAGTACTTCGCCGAGCACCTGGACGGCTTCGCCGTCACCCGCAACGGCTGGGTCCAGTCGTACGGCAGCCGCTGCACGCGCCCGCCGATCCTGCACGGCGACGTCTCGCGGCCCGGGGCGATCACCGTGCGGTGGGCCCGTTTCGCCCAGTCGCTGACGGACCGCCCGGTCAAGGGCATGCTCACGGGGCCGGTCACGATCGTCGCCTGGTCGTTCGTCCGGGACGACCTGCCGCTGCGCGACGTGGTGTTCCAGGTGGCGGAGGCGATCCGGGAGGAGGTGTCCGACCTGGAGGCGGCCGGGGTGCCGGTGATCCAGGTGGACGAGCCGGCGCTGCGTGAGCTGCTGCCGCTGCGCCGCGCCGCCCAGGCCGACTACCTGGAGTGGTCCGTCGCCGCGTACCGGCGGGCCACCTCGGGCGCGGGCCCGGCCACCCAGATCCACACGCACCTGTGCTACTCGGACGCCGACCAGATCCTGGCCGCGATCGACGGCCTGGACGCCGACGTCACCACCGTCGAGTCGGCCCGCTCGGGCGGGCGGATCCTGGGGGCGGTCGGCGGGTTCGGGCGCGGGCTCGGTCCGGGGGTGTACGACATCCACTCGCCGCGGGTGCCGGGCGGCGAGGAGGTGGAGCGGCTGCTGCGCGAGGCGCTGAAGGCCCTGCCGGCCGGGCGGCTGTGGGTGAACCCGGACTGCGGGCTGAAGACCCGCACGTACGCGCAGGTCGAGGCGGCGCTGGCCAACGTGGTGGCGGCCACCCGCCGCCTGCGCGAGGAGCTGATCGCCTGACGCGTCCGTCGTCGGCCGTCAGCTGAACGTGCGGACCAGGTTGGCCAGGGCGGCGTCCGCGTAGTGCCGGGGGCCCGTGCTGAGTCCGTAGGCCAGGTCCTCGATGAGGGCGCACCGGGCGTAGAAGCGCACCCGCGCCCGGTCGTCCTCGCCGAGGCCGCCGTCGTAGTGCGCGGCGACGGCCTCGAACACCTCGGGGCCGAGGTCGCGGTAGAGGCGGGCGAAGTCGTGGGCCGGGTCGGTGAAGGCCGCGTCGGTCCAGTCGAGGACGCCGGTCAGCAGGCCGGTCTCCGGGTCGGCCAGCAGGTGCTCGGCGCCGAGGTCGTTGTGGCAGAACCGCAGCGTGTCGGTGTCGGCGGGCACCGGGGCGCGCAGGAACGCCTCGACCAGCGGGCGCTGCTCCTCCGGCACGTGCTCCTCGACGTCGCGGTAGTCCTGGCCGGCGTCCTGGAGCAGCGTCGGCGCGGGGTAGAGGTCGGGCGGGGCCAGCTCGCGCAGCCCGTCGGCGGGGGCGGCGTGCAGGGCGCCGAGGAAGGCGCCCAGCGGCTCGGCCAGCCGCATCGGGTCGGGCACCGGGTGCAGGTTGACCGGCCGGCCGGGCAGCTTGCGGTAGGCGATGACGGCGGCCTCCGGGTCGCTGAAGACGACCTCGGGCACCGGCAGCGGGGAGATGGCGCGCACGGCGGCGAGCAGCGCGGTCTCGCGCCGGGTCTCCTCGCCGTCGGCGACCCGCGCGCCGCGGACGATCAGCTCGCCGTCGACCTCGTACACGACGTTGTCCAGGCCCTCGCCGAGCCGGACGATGGAGTGGATCTCGTGGCCGGGCAGATGGCGGGCCAGCAACGCGCGGATGTCGGCGATCACACTGCGCAGCCTAGGCCCGCCGGGCCCGCCGTGCGAGGGCCCGTGCCGACCGCGTCACCCGGTCACTTCAGCGCCCCGGCGGTCAGCCCGGCCTGGATCTGCCGCTGGAAGATCGTGTAGACGACCAGCATGGGCAGGATGGCCAGGGTCAGGGCGGCGAACAGCGCCGACCAGTCCTGGTCGTAGCCGGCCGCGGTGGAGATGTCGGCGATGCCCTGGGTGAGCACCCACTTGTCGCGCTCCTGGAGCAGCACCAGCGGGAGCTGGTACTGGTTCCACTGGCCGAGCACGTTGAAGATGGTGACGCTCACGATGCCGGGGCGGGCCATCGGCAGCATGATCTGGAAGAACACGCGGGTGTGCGAGGCGCCGTCCACCATGGCCGCCTCGCCGACCGCGGTGGGCAGGGTGCGGAAGAAGGCCGCGAGGAAGAACACGGTGAACGGCATCGAGTACGCGATGTAGACCAGCACCAGCCCGGCGTGGGTGTTGAGCCCGATGAACGGCCCGAGGACCGGCACGTTGCCCATGTTCTGCACCACGAAGAACAGCGGGGTCAGCGCCAGGTACACCGGGAAGGCCAGCCCGGAGACGAACATCAGGTAGAAGGCCCGGTTGCCGCGGAACGGGTAGCGGGCCAGCACGTACGCGGCCATGGAGCCGAGCAGCATGGTGCCGAACGTGCTGAACGTCACCACGACGACGCTGTTGAGCGTGTACTGCCCGATGTGCGCCTGCTCCCAGGCCCGGGCGAAGTTGTCCCAGTGCAGGGTCCGCGGCAGCGACCAGGCGTCGCCGAAGATCTCGTCCTCGCTCTTGACCGAGGCCAGGAACGTCCACAGGATCGGCACCACGACGAGCACGGTCCACACCAGCAGCGCCACGTGCGACAGCACGCCCAGCGGGCCGAGGCGCTTGCGGCGCTCGCGCCGCTCCTCCCGGCGCGAGGTCGCGACCGTCCCCGAGGTCATCGTCGTTGTCATCAGTACTCGATTCGTTCGCGCCTCGACAGGCGCAGCGAGATGATCGCGAAGCCGACGGTGAAGAAGAACATCACGACGCCGAGCGCGGAGGCGTAGCCGAAGCGGAAGTACGAGAACGCGTTGCGGTAGATCTCGGCCGCCATGACGGTCGTCGAGAAGTCGGGGCCGCCGTGCTGGTCGGTCATGACCCACACGATCGCGAACACGTCGAGCGCCAGGATGCCGAGGTACACCCAGGCCACCTGCACGGTGTCCCACAGCAGCGGCAGCGTGATGCGGAAGAACAGGCTCCCCCGCCCGGCCCCGTCGATCTGCGCCGCCTCGAACATGTCGCGCGGGATCGAGGCGAGGCCGGCGGAGAAGAGCACCACGTAGAAGCCGACGGCCTGCCAGACCATCACGCCGAGGACCGACCAGAAGGCGACGTCCGGGTTCGACAGGAACCCGACCGGCTCGACGCCGAGCGCCATGAGCGGCCCGTTGAGCATGCCGCTGCCGTCGGGCCGGAACACCTGCTGGAACAGCACCGCGACCACCGCCACGGCCAGCACCTGCGGGAAGAAGAAGATCACCCGGTAGAGCTTCGACCCCCTGATGCCGCCGAGACCGCCGCTGCCGCCGTTGCCGCCGCCCACGTTGAGCAGGAAGGCGAAGAACAGCGCGATGACGATCGTCAGCAGCGGCAGCAGCACGAGCAGCGCCGCGTTGTGCCGCACCGCCTTCCAGAAGATCCCGTCGGCGAACAGCCTGGCGAAGTTGTCGAACCCGACGAACCTCGGCGTGGCGGTCACACCCCGCCAGTCGGTCATCGCGATGTAGAAGGCCTGGATGTACGGCGAGATGACGTACACCAGGTAGAGCGTCACCGGGGCCGCGAGGAACGCGGTGATGAACAGCCCGCGCCGGTAGCGCTGGAACAGCATCAGCGCTTGAACTTCTTGATCGAGGAGTCGCCCTTGATCTCGTCGGCCTTCTTCTGCAGCCGCTCCAGGTACTTGTCGGGCGTCAGGCCGCCGGTCATGAGCTCGCCGGTGGCGGCGATGGCCTCGTCCTTGAGCTGGGCGTACCAGGTCTGCCAGCGGTAGGTGACGGTGTTGGCGCCCGCGGCGGTGACGGCCTTGGACGCGCTGGCCGCGCCCGGGGAGAGCTGCCGGCCCTCGCCCGCGCCCTTGACGACCGAGACGGTGCGGACCAGCTCGCTGAAGTCGCCGGCCGCCTTCTTCGACAGCATGGCGCGCAGGTACTCCATGCCGCCCTGGGGGTTGGCGCCCTTGGCCGGGACGATGAAGTTCTCGCCGGGCGAGGTGTGCAGGGTGCCGTACGGCATCTTGTCGGAGCCGGTGAAGTCGGGCAGCGGGAACATGCCGTACTCGAAGTCGGCGGGCGTGGTGGTCTTCTGCTCGTTCTCCAGCCACGACCCCGAGGGCAGCATGGCGACCTTGTACTTGTTCTGCGCGGTCTGGGTCTGGACGTGGTCGAGGCCGGCGGTGCCCTCCATGAGGTACTTCGCGCCGATCTCGGCCCAGGCGGCGGCCGACTGCTTCATCGGCTCGCTGGTCCAGGCGCCGTCCTCCAGGTTGTCGATGTTGACGAGCACCTCCGGCCCGCCGATCTTGGCGGCCAGGGTGAGCAGCGGCTCGTACAGGTACTGCGGGAACTTGCCGGCGTAGGTGAAGGGCGCCATCTTGCCGGACTTCTTGATCGTGTCGCAGAGCTTGAGGAACTCGTCCCAGGTCTTCGGCGGCTGCCAGCCGTTGTCGCGGAAGGCCTTCTGGGAGTACCAGATGCCGAAGATGTAGTTGACGTAGCCGAGCACGCTGAACGTGCCGTCGTAGGTGCCGATCTCGATGACGGCCGGGTCGAGCAGGTCGCGGACCTTGACGTTGGGGTCGTCCCAGCTCGGCGCGTCGAGCAGCGGGGTGAGGTCGTGGAGCTGGCCGTCCTGGGCGAGCGCGCCGAAGTCCATGGCGTTGGCGCCGGAGTTGTCGATGACGTCGGGCGGGTTGCCGCCGGCGAAGCGCGGCTGCAGGACCTTGGTGATCTCCTTGGTGGACTCGATCTTGATCTGCGCCTGCGGGTACTTGGTCTTGAACAGCGGCTGGTGGATGTCCTTGGCGTAGGCGGTGCCGAAGCCGCCGTCGAAGATCCAGACCTCCAGCGGTTTGTCGGCCGCGACGCCGAAGGGGTTGGCGGCGCTGGTGGCCACCGGTGCGGCCGAGGACGAGGCCGGCGCCTTGGACGCCGGGGTGGCGCAGGCGGCGAGCGCGCCGGCCACGGGGACCAGCGCGGCGCCCCGCAGGAGCTGGCGCCGGGTGATGTTCTGGGGGGTGTCGGTCATGATGGTGCTCTCCTGACTTTCAGGCTCCGCGTCTGATGCGCCCCGCGTAGCGGCTCTCCAGGGCCTTGTTGTGCTCGTCGCCGCCGGTCACGTTGACCGACAGGTAGATGGGCGGCGTCTCGCCGAGGGCCGCCAGGCGCTCCACCGCCTCGGTGACGACCATCTGCGCGAGCAGCGCCGAGGTGATCGTGGAGACGGCGCCGTACGTGCCGCCGCCGGGCAGGTCGAGGACGGCGTCCCCGTACGGCGAGCCGTTGTCCAGGACGACGTCGGCCAGGTCCAGCAGCCGCCGGCCGGACGGGTGGCGCGAGGTCATCCGGGTGCTGTGCGCGACCGAGGTGATCGCGATCAGCGGGTGGCCGCGGTCCTTGACGATCGTGGCCAGCTCCACCACCGTGCCGTTGACGCCGGAGCTGGAGACGAGCACGAACACGTCGCGCGGGTCCACCGGGGCGAGGTCGTAGATCCGGCGGGCGATCGCGGGGTCGCGCTCCAGCTCGGGGGTCAGCACGCCGGGCGGCTCACCGCCGTACAGGACGAGGTCGCGCGGCGAGAGCCGGTTGCTGGGCACCAGCCCGCCGGCGCGGCCGGCGATCTCCATGGCGATCGCCTCGGAGTGCCCGGACCCGAAGGCGTTGACCACCCCGCCGGCCCGCAGCGCCTCGACGATCAGCCCCGCCGCCCGGTTCACGGGCTCGGCCTGGCTCTCGGCGACCCGGTGCGCGAGCTCCAGGGCCTTGGTCGCGTACGTCATTCAGCCTCTCTCCACCCGGTGGCTCTCCACGGCGCTGATCGTGCGCTCGAACGCCTCGTTGGTGCGCTCGTAGGTGCGCTGGGCGACCGCCACGTACACGGCGTCCAGCACGAACAGCTGCGAGTGCACGGCGGCCAGCCCGCCGAGCCGGAACGTGGTCTCCCGGCTGGCCGTCGTGAGCACGAGGTCGGCCAGCTCGGCCAGCGGCGAGCGGGCGAAGGAGGTCACGGCGACCGTCGTCGCGCCGTGGCTGCCGGCCTCGGCCAGCGCCTCCATCACCTCGCGGGTGCGGCCCCGGTGGCTGATGCCGATCGCCACGTCGCCCGCGCCGAGCAGCGCGGCGTCCGACAGCGCGACGTGCGCGTCGCCCGCGCTCCAGCACGGCAGGCCGATGCGGCGCAGCCGCCCTTCGAGCATGGTGGCGACGTTGCCGCTGGTGGAGACGCCGACGAGCAGCACGCGGCGGGCGGCCACGACCGCGTCGGCCACCCGGGCGACCGTCTCGGAGTCGAGCTGGGCGGCGGTGTCCTGGATGAGCCGGGCGTCGGCGGCGGCCATGACCTCGATGGCGGAGTCGAGCGGGTCGTCCGGGCCGATCTCGTGGCCCACGCCCGCGCCCCATCCGGCCTGCGCGGCCCGGCCGGTCTCGGTGGCCAGCGCCACCCGCAGCTCGGCGTAGCCGGAGAAGCCGAACGCGCGGCAGAAGCGCGTCACGGTGGCGGGCGAGCTGCCCGCCCGTTCGGCGAGCGCGATGATCGTCGAGCGCGCGGCCTCGGCGGGATCGCCGAGGATCACCTCGCCGACCCGGCGCAACGCCTCCGGCAAACCGGGTAGTTCTGTTTCGACGCGCCCGAGCGCTCCTGAAGTCACGAATATTCCTTCCGAATACCCGGTCTTCTGGCGAAAATTATTCTTGCTAGCTGGTCGAGTCAACCCCCAGAATCGGACCGTGACGAAGTCGTTCGTGATCGGGGTCGACGCCGGCGCCACCTCCACCCGGGTGGCGGTCCACGCGCTGGACGGCTCCCGCGCCGGCTACGCCCGGGCCGGCGCCGGCAACCCGAGCGCCCACGGCCTCGGCAAGGCGCTCGCGGCGATCGGCGAGGCTCTCGGCAAGGCGCTCGACGGCATCGACCCGTCCCGCGTGGTGGCCTCCCTGGCCGGCGTGGCCGGGCAGGTCGAGGAGCTGCCCCGCGAGCTGGCCGAGGTCTGGGCCGAGCACGGCGTCGCCGCCGGGCCCCGGGTCACGGGCGACGTGGTGATCGCGTACGTGGCGGGCACGCCCGAGCCGTCCGGCTCGCTGCTGCTGTCCGGCACGGGCGCGGTGGCCGCCCGGGTCACGGACCACGAGCTGGAGGCCATCGCCGACGGGCTCGGCTGGCTGCTGGGCGACGCGGGCTCCGGCTTCTGGATCGGCCGCGCCGCCGCCAAGGCCGTGGTCGCGGCCCTCGACCGCGGCACCCGCGAGGGAGCTCTCGTCGAGCTGGTCCTGGACGACTTCCTGGGCGGATGGCGCGGCGCCACCGCCCGCGCCGACGCCGACCGGGTCGTGCGGCTCGCCCAGGCCGACCACATGCGGCTGGCGTCGCTGGCGGCGCCGGTGAGCAGGGCCGCCGCGGCGGGCGACCCGATGGCCGTGGAGATCGTCCGCGAGGCGGCCGGCCACCTGGCGGCCACGGTCGGGCGGGTCCACGTGTCCGGGCCGACCGTGCTGGCCGGGAGCGTGCTCACCAGCGACGGGCCCGTGCGGCAGGCGGTGGGCGCGCTGCTGGCGGGCCGGGAGGTGACGACGGCGGGCGACGGGGCCGGGGCGGCGGCCTGGCTCGCGGCCCGCGAGCTGATGCCGCCGGAGCGGGCACGCGAGCTGCACCCGCTGTTCACCGCCGTCCGCTGATCACTCGCTCGTGTCCTCCGGGGGCTTGGGGCCGCCGTAGATCGGGTTCTGGGCGACCCGTTTCTCCGACACGTAGAGGCGGACGACGCCCGGCCGGTCCGCCTCCGCCTCCCAGACGGTCCAGTCGTCCCCGACCGGCCGCGACTGCGCCGCCGGGTCCATGCCGTACCCTCCGCCGTTCTCGTTCGGGTCGATGATCCGGAAGACCGCCTTCAGGCCGCGCCTGCGGACCTCGGCCATGACCTCGCGCACCGGCCGCTCGTCCACGCGGAACCCGGCCAGCATCTGGCCCTTCCGCGTGGCCACGACGCTCGACTGGTAGCTCTCCCCGGGCCTGGCGACGCGGCCCAGGGACACGACGGCCTTGCCGGTGAGGTCCCGGCCCACCTGAACGGTGAGCGCGCAGCCGGCCTGACCGATCGTGCAGCCCTCGGGCTCGAGTTCACCGCCGATGCCCAGGCTCGGACCGGTGGTGCCGCTGCCTCCGATCTTGACCACCTCACCGACCCGGTCCGGGGGGACCGGCACCAGCTCCAGCGTGACGTCGAGACCCACCGCCCGGAACGCCTCCGAGTAGAGGGCGTGGTCGGCGAACGGGTCGCGGATCCTGGCCACCCACCAGTCGCCGCGCTGCTCGATCTCGATGGCCGCGTTGGCGTAGGAGGTCGCCGGGCCCGAGCCGTCCTCCAGGAAGCTGGGCCCGAGCACCATCGCGGCGGCGAGCGCGGCCGTCGCGAGAGCCCCTGCGAGCAGGCGGCGGGCGCGGCGCCTGCTCGCGGCGCCCGGCAGGGGCACGGGCGACGGGCGCTCGGCCGGGTCCGTGGCGGCGACGGAGGCCAGCAGCGCCCGCGCCCCCGCGCCGGACGCCCGGCCCGCCAGCTCGTCGTCGCGGACGCGGGCGAGGTCGGTCAGCTCGTTCATACGGCCTCCACGGCGTAGCGGTTGGCGGAGACGCCCGCGCCGGCCAGCGCCTTGGAGAACCGCCTGCGGGCGCGGTAGAGGCGGATGCGCACGGCGTTGCGGGAGCAGTCCAGGACCTTGGCGATCTGGCCCGGGTCGAGCCCTTCCCAGGCGACCAGCGCCAGGAGCTCGCGGTCGCCGTCGGGCAGCTCCTTGAAGGCCCGGGCGATGGCGCTCAGCTCGACGCTGCCCTCGGGCGAGTGGGCGTAGAGGTCGGCCACGTCGACGTCGAGCGCGACCAGGCGCCACCGGGCCGCGCCGCGGCGGTGGTTGGCCAGGACGTTGCGGGCGACGCCGTACAGCCACAGCCGGGCCTCGTCGCCGGGCGGCAGCGCGTCGGCGCGGCGCCAGGCGACGGCGAACGTCTCGGACACCACGTCGGCGGCGTCCTCCGGCGAGTCGCAGCGGCGCACCGCGTATCCGAGGATCTGCTCGTACGTCTGCTCGTAAACGGCCTCGAACCGGGTCCTCCGGTCGTCATCCACGGGCGGTCCCCATGGGCGGCCTCCTGTGTCAGGGGATGGTGGAACATCCCCTTCATGTCGGGAGACGCCAGAGCATTTCAGGATTTTTCATGAGGTGAGGATCGCGGCGCTTCCGTAGCTGCCGCCGAAGCCCGTGACCAGCGCCGCCTCGCGGCCGGCGCGCAGCTCCCTAACGGCCTGCGCCACGTTGTTGAGGCCGTGCACGTACCCCTCCGACAGCAGGCCGCCGTGCGGGTTGACCCACGCGTGGCGGCGCTCCAGCAGGTACGCGCCGAGGTCGGCCCGCTCCACCAGCCCGAAGTCCTCCAGTTGCCGGGGCACCAGCCACGAGTACGCGTCGTAGGGAAGGGCCGCGTCCAGGTCCGCGGGCCGCATGCCGGACGCCTCCCACAGCATGGGCGCCACGTACGCCGAGAAGATGTCCGTGACGTCGGGCGCCCGGTCCATCGCCGAGCAGCCGGGCCCGCCCCCGCGCACCACGGCCCGCACGCGCGGACCGCCGAGCACGCCGCTGACCAGCAGCGCGCACGCGCCGTCGGTCTCCTGGCAGCAGTCGGCGGTGCGCAGCGGCGTGCAGACGTACGGCCGGGCCAGGTAGTCGTCGAGCTCCATCGGCCCCCGGCGCAGCGCCCGGGGGTTGGTCTTGGCGTTGGCGCGCGACTGGGCGACGACGGCGTGCAGGTGCTCCTCGGTGAGGCCGGTGTCGTACAGGTAGCGGGTGGCGGCCAGGGCGAACAGCGGGATCGGCCCGGCCATGCCGTAGGTGAAGCGCTCCTGCGGGCCGGTGGAGACGGTGTTCATGCGCCGCCCGGAGCGGCCGTTGAGCGCCCGGTAGACCAGGACGTTGCGGGCCAGCCCGGCGTGGACGAGCATCGCGGCGTCGCCGAGGATCGAGGCGGCCTGCGTGCCGCCGCC
This sequence comes from Nonomuraea rhodomycinica, assembly GCF_013363995.1. Taxonomy (GTDB): domain Bacteria; phylum Actinomycetota; class Actinomycetes; order Streptosporangiales; family Streptosporangiaceae; genus Nonomuraea; species Nonomuraea rhodomycinica. The sequence goes on from NZ_JABWGO010000001.1 coordinate 2,287,543, forward strand.
GGCGATGTCGTTGTGCCAGCCGAGGCGCTCGATCCGGAGCGCGCGGGCCACCTGCACGACGGGCGCCGAGTCGTTCAGGTGGTAGCTGAGGACGGCGTCCACCTCGGCGGGGACGAGGCCGGCGTCGGCGCAGGCGGCGCGGCAGGCCTCGACCGCCTGGTCCAGCACCGTGCGGCCGGACTCGCGGGTCAGTGCGGTCATCCCGATCCCGGCCACGGCCGCGCGCCCGGCGAACGGCTGCATGGACGTCCTCCCCTGGCGCGGCGCGGATGGGCTGGACCGGGTCGCGGTCGCCCGCCGGGACGGGGCGCGATCCGTCCCGGCGGGCGACGTCTGCGGTGCTCGCCGTCACGCTAACGCGCCCCTGTTCTTTAGACAAGCGCTTGCTTCGGCAATCTCCGGCTGTAATACGGGAAGGTGATCAAGCGATACCCGATCCCCATCACCAAGAGGTGAGCGATGGATCTACGGCACGTACGGCACGCGATCGCGATCGCCCGCGCGGGCAGCCTCCGGCGGGCCGCCGCGGTGCTCCAGGTTCCCCAGCCGACCCTGTCGGAGCAACTGCGCGCCCTGGAGAAGGAGATCGGGGTCGAGCTGTTCACGCGCTCACCCAGCGGCGTGCGGCTGACCGAGGCGGGCGAGGCGTTCCTGGCGCAGGCGACGGTCGCCGTGGACGCCTTGGGGCGGGCCGTCACCGCCGCCCGGGGCAAGGGCCGCGCGATCCGGCTCGGCGTGGCCGACGGCCTCGGCGACGTCGTGGCGCGCATGCTCTCCCGCGTCGAGGGGACCAGGCTGCGAGTGGCGCCGATGAGCACGGCCGAGCAGCTCGTCTCCATCTCCGACGGCACCCTCCAGGCCGGCCTCGGGTACGCCCCGGGCTCGCTGCCGCGGGGCGTGGCCCGCATGACGGTGCGCCGCTGCCGGGTGCGCGCCCTGCTGCCCCGGGGGCACGAGCTGGCCGGGCTCGACCCCCTCTCCCTGGCCGAGCTCGCCGCGCTCCCCCTGGTGATGCCCGACTCCGACGCGGTCGCGGGGGCCCGCCGCTTCCTGGAGGGGTTCGTCCGGATGGGCCTGCACCCGCGGCTCGGCCCGTCGGCGGCCGGGCACGACGCGGTGATCACCATGGTCGAGGCGGGCGCCGGGTACTCGCTGAGCGTGCGCGAGGAGGTCGCGGTGCCGGACGGCCTGGTGTTCGTGCCGCTGGCGGAGGACGTGCCGCCGATCGAGGTGGTCTTCCTGTGGAACCGCCAGGCCGAGGTGGACGACCTGGCCCACGCGGCGCGGCACCTCGCCCGCACTGGATAGCGGTATTATCCAACGATGCGCATCTCGGAGCTGAGCACCCGGTCCGGCGTGGCCCTCGCGACCATCAAGTACTACCTGCGCGAGGGCCTGCTGCACCAGGGCGAGCAGGTCGCCGCAACCCGCGCCGAGTACGACGACTCCCATCTGCGCCGGCTGCGGCTGATCCGGGCCCTGCTGGAGGTCGGCAGGCTGCCCGTGGCCGCCATCAAGCAGGTGGTCGAGGCCGTGGAGGACGAGACGCTGCCCGTCCACCAGGTCCTCGGCACCGCCCACTACGCCCTCGGCCCCACGGTCGAGCCCGAGTCCGGCGAGCCGTGGGACGCGGCCCTGGCCCAGACCGACGCCATCATCGCCGGCCAGGGCTGGACCATCACGCCGCACGCGCCGACCCGGGCCGAGCTGGCCCAGACGCTGCTCACGCTGCGCCGCCTCGGCATGTCCACCGACGTGACCCGCTACGCCGAGGCCGCGCGGCGGATCGCCCGCGACGACATGGACACGATCCCGCTCGACGCGCCCCGGGAGAGCGCCGTGGAGGCGCTGGTGCTGGGCACGGTCCTGTACGGCCGGGCGCTGGACACGCTGCGCCGCATGGCCCACGAGTCGGAGTCCGCCCACCGCCTCGGCCTCGTCCCGGAGGACTCCCCCGCCGGAGAGGCCCCGGAGGCCCGCGCGGCCGGGAAGGATCAAAGCGGGCCCACCGGGTAGGCGCGCTCCCATGTTCGAGAACTTCGCGGCAGGCAGGATCGACGTGGGCGAGGCCGAGCTGTTCGTCCGCCACGGCGGCGCCGGCACGCCCGTGCTCCTGCTCCACGGCCACCCCCGCACCCACGCCACCTGGCACCAGGTGGCCGCCCGGCTGGCCCCCCACCACACCGTGGTCTGCCCCGACCTGCGGGGCTACGGCCGCTCCTCCAAGCCACCCACCACCCCCGACCACGAGCCGTACTCGAAGCGGGCGATGGCCCGCGACATGGTCGCGCTGATGCGCGCCCTCGGCCACGACCGGTTCGCCGTCGTGGGCCACGACCGGGGCGCGTACGTCGCCCACCGGCTGGCCGTGGACCATCCCGAGGCGGTCAGCCGGCTGATCGTGCTCGACGCCGTCCCGATCGGCGAGGCGCTGGCCCGCTGCGACGCGCGCTTCGCCGCGAGCTGGTGGCACTGGTTCTTCCTCGGCCAGACCGCCAAGCCCGCCGAACGGGTCATCAACGCCGACCCCGACGCCTGGTACCGGTACACCGACGAGCACATGGGCCGGGAGGCGTACGAGGACCTGCGCGCGGCCCTGCACGACCCGCGGGTCGTGCACGCGATGTGCGAGGACTACCGGGCCGGCCTGGGCGTCGACCGGGAGGCCGACGAGGCAGCGCAGGCGCAGGGCCGCCGGGTGCGCTGCCCGGCGCTGTTCCTGTGGGGCTCCAAGGACGACATGGAGGACCTGTACGGCGACCCGCTCGCGCTCTGGCGCTCCTGGGCCGACGACGTGCGCGGGCACGCCGTCGACAGCGGCCACCACATGGCCGAGGAGATCCCCGGCGAGCTGGCGCGGGAGATCCGGGAGTTCCTGGCGTCAGTCCCCGACGGTGACGGGACGCTTGAGTAACCACAGCGCGGCGCGCCGCAGCAGCGTGCGGTGGATCTCGTTGTCGTAGGAGCGGGTGTCGTGGCCGAGCGCGTCGTAGACCACGCGCCCGCGCCGCACCGGCCGGGCCCAGACGAGGGGCTGCCCGCCGGACGAGGCGAGGGGCCGCACGTCCGGCAGCACGTCCAGGTCGCTGTAGACCTCGTCCACCACGTCGAAGTCGCGCAGCCCCTCCACGATCGGGTGCTCGCCGTGGACCCGCACCCCGGTCCAGCCGAGCGGCGGGTGGTGCGACTTGGGCCAGGTCCAGCACCCGCCCAGCACGCGCGGCCAGCCCTGCCAGTCGTCGAAGCAGACGGCGGCGGCGTGCATGGCCAGCACGCCGCCGCCGCGCTCCAGGTGGTCCAGCAACGTGGTGCGGGCCTGGGCGGGCAGCTCGAAGCGCCACTGCCCGCGCAGGTCGGCGAAGCGGTCCTGGCCCATCCGCCAGCGCAGGGCGTTGACGGTGATGAGCTGGGTCTCGGAGGGCTCGCTGAGCGCGCCGGCGATGTCCTCGGTGATCTCCGACTCGATCCCGACCTCGGCCAGCACCTCGGCGAGCGCGGCGGAGGTGGCGTCGAAGTCGTGGAACGGGCCTCCTGACAGGATCAGATTTCTCGCCATCGCCCCACCCCATCACGCCCGCCGCGGCTTTTCCACCGCCGCGTCCCGCCGTGGGACACGAGGTGACCGGCCCGCGCCCGGCGGCGGGCGGTCCAGGCGGGGCTCCTATAGTCACCCTCATGGATCTCGGTATCGCGGGCAAGGTCGCACTCGTCACGGGAGGCAGCGCGGGCATCGGCCTGGCCGCCGCCCGCAGCCTGGCGCGGGAGGGGTGCGACGTCTGCGTGACGGCCCGCGACCCGGAGCGGCTGGCCGACGCCGTGGTGGGGCTCCAGGAGTTCGGCGGCGTGGTCCACGCGGTGCTGGCCGACGTGGAGGACCCGGCCTCGGCCGCCCGCGTGGCGGCCGAGACGCGCGACGTGCTGGGACCGGTGGACATCCTCGTGGCCAACGCCGGGGGCCCGCCCGCCGGGCGGTTCACCGACAAGAGCATGGAGGAGTGGGAGGTGGCGATCCAGCGCAACCTGCTGGGCACGGTCCGCCTCATCCACGCGGTGCTGCCCGAGATGCGCTCGCGCGGCTGGGGCCGCATCGTCACGGTCACCAGCCGCTCGGCGCGCGAGGCGCTCGACGGCCTCGCCCTGTCCAACGCCACCCGCTCGGGCGTGGCCGGCATCGTCCGGACCCTGGCGCGGGAGGTCGGCGGCGACGGCGTGCTGGTCAACAACGTGATGCCGGGCCCGATCGCGACCGACCGGCTGCGCGAGCTGGCGGGCGGCGACGAGGGCCTGGCCGGGCGGGCCGCGGCGGTGCCGGTGGGCCGGATCGGCGAGCCCGAGGAGGTGGGCGACGTGGTGGCGTTCCTCGCCAGCGAGCGCGCCTCGTACGTCAACGGCGTCTCCCTGCTGGTGGACGGCGGGGAGAGCCGGGTCATCGCCTGACCCCCGCGACTGGACGGCCTGCCGGCACCGACTTACCGGTAGGCCCGTTTCGCGTGACATGCTTCAAATGAGAACCTCGTGGAAGGCAGGGCCATGGACAAGCCGGTCATCGTGACGGTGGACGACGACCCGGGTGTGTCGCGGGCGGTCGCCCGTGACCTGCGCCGCCGGTACGGGCAGAGCTACCGGATCGTCCGCGCCGAGGCGGCGGACCAGGGCATCGCGGCCGTCAAGGAGATGCGCCTGCGCGGCGACGAGGTGGCGGCGATCCTCGCCGACTACCGCATGCCGCAGATGAACGGCGTGGAGTTCCTCGAAGCGGCCATGGACATGTACCCGTACGCCCGCCGGGTGCTGCTGACCGCCTACGCCGACACCGACGCCGCGATCCAGGCGATCAACGTGGTGGACCTCGACCACTACCTGCTCAAGCCGTGGGACCCGCCGGAGGAGAAGTTCTACCCGGTGATCGACGGCCAGCTCGACGCCTGGCACCGCACCGACCGGGTGGAGGTGGCGGAGCTGCGCGTGGTGGGCGACCGGTGGTCGGCCCCGTCGTACCGGGTGCGCGACTTCCTGGCCCGCAACCACGTCCCGTACCAGTGGATGCTGGCCGAGGACCCCGAGGGCGCCCAGCTCGTCGCGGCGGTCGGCGAGCAGTGCCACCTGCCGCTGGTGGTCACGGCCGACGGCACGTCCCTGCAGGCGCCCGACCCGTCCACGCTGGCCTCGGCCGTGGGGCTGTCCACGACACCGGCCACCGACTTCTACGACCTCATCGTGGTCGGCGGCGGCCCGGCCGGGCTGGGGGCGGCGGTCTACGGCGCCTCCGAAGGGCTCAACACGGTCCTGGTGGAGGCGCAGGCGTCCGGCGGCCAGGCCGGTCAGAGCTCACGGATCGAGAACTACCTGGGGTTCCCCGACGGCGTCTCGGGCCAGCAGCTCGCCGACCGGGCCCGCCGGCAGGCGCTGAAGTTCGGCGCCGAGCTGCTGACCGCGCGCAAGGTCACCCACCTGGAGCCGCGCGGCCAGGCCCGGGTGGTCGGCTTCAAGGACGGCGGCGAGATCGCGGCGCACGCGGTGATCCTGGCCACCGGCGTCACCTACCGGCGCCTGGACGCGCCGGGCCTGGACGAGTTCACCGGCCGGGGCGTCTTCTACGGCGCCGCGCTCACCGAGGCGCCGTCGTGCCGCGGCGTGGAGGTCTACATCGTGGGCGCGGCCAACTCGGCCGGGCAGGCCGCGGTCTACCTGTCGGGATTCGCGAGCAAGGTCCATCTGTTGGTGAGAGGTGATGGATTGGAGAGGTCCATGTCCCACTACCTCATCGAGCAGATCGACGCGATCCCCAACATCGAGGTCCACACCCAGACCCAGGTCACCGGAGGCAGCGGCGACGGGCACCTGGAGCGGCTCACGCTCAGCACGAAGGGCGAGGAGCGCACCGTCGACGCGCAGTGGCTGTTCGTCTTCATCGGCGCCGAGCCGTACACCTCCTGGCTGGGCGACACGGTCGAGCGCGACTCCAAGGGCTTCGTGCTGACGGGGCCCGACCTGCTGCAGGGCGGGCGGCGTCCGCGCAACTGGACGCTGCGCCGCGAGCCGTACTACCTGGAGACCAACGTCCCCGGCGTGCTGGCCGCGGGCGACGTGCGCGCCGAGTCGATCAAGCGGGTCGCCTCGGCCGTCGGGGAGGGCGCGATGGCCGTCGCGCTCGTGCACCGCTACCTGGAGAAGCAGTGACCACCACCACGATCGACATCGACGAGCTGCGCAAGCTGTTCCTGTTCGAGCGGCTCACCGACGAGCAGCTCACCAAGCTGGCCATGAGCGGCCAGGTGCGGTCGTACCAGGCCGGCGACCTGGTCGTCCGGCAGGGCGACCCCGCCGAGTGCTTCGCGGTGCTCATCGAGGGCGAGGTCCAGATGGTCCAGGAGACCGTCAGCGCCGGCACCGTCGCGATGCCCCGCACCTCCCAGCCCGGCGTGTACGGCGGGGCGACCTCCGCCTACCTGGGCGACCGGGCGCCGCAGACCTACCAGAACTCGCTGCGGGCCACCGCGCCGACCCGGATGTTCCTGCTGCCGGCCCGGAAGTTCGCGCACATCGTGGCCGAGTGGTTCCCGATGGCGATGCACCTGCTCGACGGCATGCTGTCGGGCGGCCGGATGCAGCGGGAGGTCATCGACCGCAGGCAGCGGCTGACGGCGCTCGGCACGATCACCGCGGGGCTCACCCACGAGCTGAACAACCCGGCCGCCGCGGCGGTGCGGGCCGTGGGCGAGCTGCGCACGCTGATCAGGTCGTCCCGGATGGAGCTGGCGCAGCTGGCCGAGAACGGCATACCGCCGGAGCGGCTGCGCGCGCTGGTCGAGATGCAGGAGAGCTGCACCGAGGCCCTGGGCAAGCTGCCGCCGCGCTCCCCGCTGGAGATCTCCGACGCCGAGGACGAGCTGGGCGAGGCGCTGGAGGAGCTGGGCGTGGACGGCGCCTGGGAGCTGGCCCCGGCGCTGGTCCAGGCCGGTTTCGGCCCGGCGCACCTGGACAAGGTGCGCAGGAAGGTGGGCGACGAGCACGCCCCGGCCGCGCTGCGCTGGCTGTCGGAGGCGGTCGAAATCTCGCAGATGCTGGGCGAGGTGACCGAGGCCACCGAGCGCATCGCGTCGCTGATCCGCTCGGCCAAGCAGTACTCCCAGATGGATCGCGCGCCGTTCCAGATCCTGGACGTGCACGACCTGCTCGACAGCACGATCGCGATCTTCCGCGGGAAGATCCCGCCGGGCATCAGCGTGGTCACCGACTACGACCGGACGCTGCCCCCGATCCCCGCCTACGGCGGCGAGCTGAACCAGGTGTGGACGAACCTCATCCACAACGCCCTCGACGCCATGGGCGAGGAGGGCACGCTGACGATCCGCACCGCGCACGACGAGGACGAGGCGATCGTCGAGATCGGCGACACCGGCCCCGGCGTGCCCGACGCGATCAAGGACCGGATCTTCGAGCCGTTCTTCACCACCAAGAGCGTCGGCCAGGGCACCGGGCTCGGGCTGGACATCTCGTACCGGATCATCGCCGGGCGGCACGGCGGCGAGATCAAGGTGCGGTCGGTGCCCGGCGAGACGTGGTTCGAGGTGCGCCTGCCGCTGCGCGAGCCCGCCTCCTCCACCGAGGAGTGACACAGCGGAGTGACCCGGACGCGGGGACGGCTCAGCCGATCAGGCGGCCGTCCTCCCGACGGATCCAGTAACGGCGCAGCACGCGCAGCACCACCGACACGTCCAGGGCGTTGATGCCCGGCAGGTGGGCGAGGTCGCGGGTGAGGAAGTCGCCGAGCTCCTCCTCGTGCCGGAAGACGCCCTGGTGGATGACCGACGTGGTGCCGGCCACGATGCTCACGTAGCGGGCCGAGGGGTGGCGGGCCAGTTCCTCGGCCACCGGCTGGATGGCGCCGGGCGAGGTGGTCAGCGCGACGATGACCTCCAGCGCGTAGCCCAGCAGGGCGGGCTCGACCTCAACCCTCGGCCGGACGACGCCGCGCCGCAGCAGCGACTGGATCGCCCGGTAGGCGGTCGACTGGCTCATGCCGAGGGCGCGGGCGGCCTGCGCCGCGGTGATGCGGCCGTTGGCGCGCAGCAGCCGCAGGACGCCGCCCTCCTCGGGGCCCGTGACCGCGGGCCTCGCGGGCAGGGGCTCCTCGGCCTCGGCCAGGGCCTTGACCTGGTCGTCGGCGAGCCGGCGCAGCCGCCACGAGTCGGCCTTGGTCAGCGCGCGCAGCACCAGCTCCGCGTGGGTGGACACCACGCCCGGCACGGCCGGGACGCGGGTGGTCAGCAGCTCGCGGGCCTGCGCGCGGTCGGCCGGGTGCAGGGCGCAGTAGACGTCGGCCCGGCCGGTGGTCTCGGCCACGAGCTGGGCCTCCGGCAGCTCGGCCAGCGCGGCCGCGACCCGCTCGGTCGCGCCCGGCGCGGTCTTCACCCAGACGTGGCGCGGGTTGCCGTCGGCGTGGACCGACCATTCGGCCTGCCCGATCACGCGCAGGACGCGCCGCTCCTCCAGCCGGCCGAGGCGCCGCCCGACCGTGCTGGGCGACATGCCGAGCACGTCGGCGAGCGCCGCGGCCGAGGCGCGCGGCGCGATCTGCAGGGCGGCGACCAGGTCGAGGTCCGCGTCGTCCAACACACCGAGACTGTATCGCGCATGCGATGGCAAAGAAGCGACCGATTCAGTCAAGCCGGAGTGTCTGCTTGCCATATTCCGTCATAGTGCGTGTAATGGATGGCCATAAACGCAGGAGGAGGATCGGGTGGGCACGACCGGGGCGACCGCGGAGTCACGACCGCTGAACGGCATGCTGCGCGCCCTCGGCGGCATCGAGCGGCTCGGCAACCGGCTGCCCCACCCGTTCTGGCTGTTCGTCATCCTCAGCGCGGCGCTGGCGCTGGCGAGCTGGGGCCTCGCGGCGGCGGGCGTGTCGGCGGTGAACCCGGCCACCTCCAAGACCGTGGCGGTCAAGAACCTGCTGTCGGCCGACGGCGTGCGGATGATGGTCGGCGACGCGATCGAGAACTTCACCTCCTTCCCGCCGCTCGGCACCATCCTCGTCGTCATGCTCGGCGTCGCGGTCGCCGAGCGGTCCGGGCTGCTCGCCGCCGTGCTGCGCTCCGGGGTGTCGAAGGTGTCGCCGCGCTGGGTGACGTTCGCGCTGGCCTTCACCGGCATGGTGGCGCACGTCGCCTCCGACGCGGCGTACGTGGTGCTCATCCCGCTCGGCGCGCTGGCCTTCCGGGCCGTGGGCCGCAGCCCGGTGCTGGGCGTGGTCGTGGCGTTCGTGTCGGTCTCGGCCGGCTACGACGCGAGCCCGCTCGTCACGCCGGTGGACGCCATCCTGTCCGGGCTGACCACCGCGGCGGCCCACACCGTCGATCCCGCCTACGTCGTCACCCCGCTGGCCAACTACTTCTTCTCCCTCGCCTCCTCGCTCGTGCTGGCCGCCACGATCACGCTGGTGACCGAGAAGCTGCTCGCCCGCCGGGCCGAGGCGCTGCCGGCCGACGAGGACGCCGAGGCCCTGAAGGACGACCTGGGCGAGCTGGCCCTGCGCCCCGAGGAGCGCCGCGGGCTGCGCGCCGCGCTACTCACGCTCGTCGTGTTCGTCGCCGCCGTGGTGCTGGCGGTGCTGCCCTCAGGCTCGCCGCTGCGCGGCGAGGGCGGCAGCATCGTGCGCTCGCCGCTGCTCACCTCCATCGCGGTCTTCCTCGCGCTGGCGTTCCTGGCCGCCGGCTGGGCGTACGGCAGGGCGGCCGGCACCGTCACCTCCGGCCGGGACGTGCCCGCGTTCATGGCCCACGGCATGCGCGAGCTGGCCCCGATCCTCGTGCTGTTCTTCGCGATCTCGCAGTTCCTGGCGTACTTCAGGTGGAGCGGGATCGGCGAGGTCCTCGCCATCGACGGCGCGGGCCTGCTGAAGTCGGCCGGCGTCACCGGCCCGGTCGTCTTCCTCGGCATCCTGGCCGTGGTGACCGTCATCAACCTGGTCGTGACCAGCGGCTCGGCGCAGTGGGCGCTGGTCGGGCCGGTGTTCGTGCCGATGCTGATGCTGCTGGACATCCCGCCGGAGTACACCCAGGCGCTCTACCGCATCGCCGACTCCTGCACCAACGCGATCACGCCGATGAGCCCCTACTTCGTGATGGCGCTCGGCTTCCTGCAGCGCTACCGCCGCTCGGCCGGCATCGGCACGCTGGCCTCGATGACCGTTCCGCTGTCGCTCACGCTGCTCGTGGTATGGACAGTGCTGTTCTTCGTGTTCTGGTGGCTCGGCCTCCCGCTGGGCCCCGGCGCACCCGTCCGCTAGCCCCCAGAGCCGGGGCGGCCGTCCGGCGGCCCCAGGAAGGAGACTTGTGTCGATCACCGACTGGACCCGGGAGGCCCTGCCCGCCATGCTCGACGACCTCCGCACGGTCGTCGAGCTGGAGACCCACAGCTCCGACAAGGCCATGCTGACCGCCGGTCTGAGCGGCGTGCGCGCCCTCGCCGCCGAGCGGCTGGGCCCGCCCGACGTGGCCGCCGTGCACGACGGCGGCGAGCTCGGCGACGTGCTGGAGCTGACCTACCACGGCACCGCTCCCGGCACCGTGCTCATGGCCAGCCACTACGACACGGTGTGGCCGACGGGCACGCTGGCCGCGTGGCCGTTCACCGTGTCGGGGGGCAAGGCGACCGGCCCGGGCGTGTTCGACATGAAGACGGGCCTGGTGCAGTCGATCTGGGCGCTGCGCGGGCTGCGCGAGCTGGGCCTGCCCCACCCGTCGGTGCGGCTGCTGTTCAACGGCGACGAGGAGATCGGCAGCCCGTTCTCCCGCCCGTACATCGAGGCCGCCAGCGAGGACGCGCTGGCGACGCTGGTGTTCGAGGCGTCGGGCGGCGGCGCGCTGAAGACGGCGCGCAAGGGCGTCGGCCTGTTCGACGTGACCGTGACCGGGATCGAGGCGCACGCGGGCCTCGACCCCGAGGCGGGGGCGAGCGCCGTCCACGCGCTGGCCGAGATCATCACCCAGGTCACCGGGGCGGCCGCCCCCGAGCGCGGCACCACGGTCAACGTCGGCCTGGTCAGCGGCGGCACCGGCCGCAACGTCGCGGCGGGACACGCCACGGCGGGCATCGACGTGCGGGTCAGCGAGCCGTCGGAGATGGCCCGGGTCGAGGAGGCGTTCGCCGCGGTGCGGGCCGCCGACCCGCGCGTCTCGGTCACCGTGTCGGGCGTGTGGAACCGGCCGCCGATGACGCAGAACCCCGCCTCGCAGCGGCTGTTCAAGGAGGCCCAGGCGGTGGCGGCGGGCTTCGGGATGCCGCTGGAGGAGATCTCGGTGGGCGGCGCCAGCGACGCGAACTTCGTCTCGGCGCTGGGCCGGCCGGTGCTGGACGGCCTGGGCGCGGTGGGCGGCGGCGCGCACGCGCGGCACGAGCACGTGGTCGTCGGCCACATCCCGGAGCGGACGGCGCTGACGATGGGGCTGATCACCGCCCTGGCCTGAGACGCCGGGGAAGGCGGCCGGGACAAAGCTTCGCGTGGCGGGGGTCTCAAGCGGGGGTGAACCTGATACGCTCCCAAGCGAGCGCTTGGTTTACCCCTCCGAGAGGCCGCCGCATGAAGTTCTCAACCTTCCACCTCTTCCACCGTTTCGACGGGCAGAGCTTCGAGGACGTCTACGCCTACCATCTGGAGCTCATCGAGCTGGCCGAGGAGCTGGGCTTCGACGGGGTGCGGCTGGCCGAGCACCACTTCCGCGACTACGGCGTGGCGCCCAACCTGTTCACCATGCTGGCCCACGCCGCCGCCCGCACCTCGCGCCTGCGGCTCGGCACCGGCATCGTGGTGCTGCCGCTGCACAACCCCATACACGTGGCCGAGGAGGCCGCCCAGGTGGACGTGCTCTCCGGCGGGCGCCTGGACCTCGGCATCGGCCGCGGCTACCAGAGCTACGAGTTCGAGGGCTTCGGCGTGGACCTGGCCGAGGCCCGCGACCGCTTCAACGAGGCGCTGGAGGTGATCCTGGGCCTCTGGACGCGCGAGTCGTTCCAGCACGAGGGCAAGTTCTACCGGACCGGCACCGAGGTGTCGCTGGTCCCCCGCCCCCTCCAGGCCCCGCACCCGCCGCTGCACGTGGCCGCCGTGTCGCCCGAGACCGTCACCATGTACGCCGAGCGCGGGCTGCCCATCCTGGCCGACCCCGTGGCGACGTTCCGCAAGGTCGTCAAGGCGGCCGAGACGTGGCGGGACACCGCGGCCCGCGCCGGGCACGGCACGGACGCCGAACTGGTCGTGGCGCGCAGCGTCTACGTGGCGCCGACCGCCGAGCAGGCGCGCGACGACCAGGCCCGCTTCGAGGCGGCCTTCGACCGCTCGCGCATCTTCAACGAGCGCAGCGCGCCCATCGACCCGCGCACGGGCAAGGCCGCGCAGGGCTTCGAGTACTACCAGGACCGCTACCTCAAGGGCGGCAGCCTGTCGCCGGACTTCCGGTGGGAGCAGCTCGACGTGATCGGCGACCCGGCGCGGGTCGTCGAGCAGATCACGCTGCTGCGCGACGCCGGCTTCGCCAACCTGCTGTGCGACTTCGGCAGCACGCGGCCCATGCCGCTGGAGGAGATGAAGAAGGTCATGCGCTTCTTCGCCGCCGAGGTCATGCCCGCCTTCGCCTGACCCCTCGCCGTCCCTCGACCCCCCGGCGTTCACCCCCCTGGAGGCGCGATGATCCACAGCCTGACCCTCTCGGACGTCCTCGCCGAGCACGCCCGCAGCCGCCCGGAGACGACGGCGGTCGTGGACGGCGAGGTCCGGCTCACCTATCCCGCCCTGGACGAGCGCGTCTCGCGGCTGGCGGACGCCCTGGCGGCGCGCGGGGTCGCGCCGGGCGAGCGCGTGCTCTGGCTCGGGCAGAACTCCCACGCCGTGCTGGAGCTGCTGCTGGCCTGCTCGCGGCTCGGGGCGGTCTGCTGCCCGGCGAACTGGCGGCAGTCGGCCGACGAGCTGCGCTTCGTGGTCGAGGACCTGACGCCGCGCGTGGTGGTCTGGGAGCCGTCGGAGGCGACGACAGCCGTGCAGGAGGCGCTGGGCGCGTCCGACGCCGTGTGGGTGCGGGCGGGGCGGGCGTACGAGGAGATGGTGGCGGGCGGCTCGGTCCGCGACTTCCCGCAGGTCGCCGACACCGAGCCGGCGCTCGCCCTCTACACCGCCGCCTTCGACGGCCGGCCGAACGCGGCCCTGCTCAGCAGCGCCGCCCTGGTCGCGCACAGCGCGTCGCTGCTGGTGGTCCGGCAGATGGAGCCGGGGTTCACCTTCCTCAGCAGCGGGCCGCTGTTCCACGTGGGCACGATGATGTTCTGCCTGGCCACGCTGCAGATCGGCGGGACGAACGTGTTCACTCCCGCCTTCGACCCCGAGGAGGTCTGCCGGCTGATCGACGCCGAGCGGGTCACGCAGGCGTTCCTGTTCGGGCCGATGATCGACGCCGTGGTGGCGGTACGGCCGCAGGGCAAGTACGACCTGTCGTCGCTGCGGTTCGTCTCGCACTCGGTGGAGTGGGACGAGCTGATCACCGTGGACGACTCGCCGTGGTGCCGGTCCAGGATGGGCGGGTACGGCCAGACCGAGGTGGGCGGCATGCTCACGTTCCTGGGGCTGGCTCCGGGGGCGGCGGGGTTCGCGGGGCGGCCGTCGCCGTTCGTCCAGGTGCGGATCCTGGGGCCGGACGGCGGCGAGGTGCCGGACGGGGAGGTGGGCGAGATCTGCGCGCGCGGCAAATCCCTCTTTTCCGGATATTTCGCCCGGCCGGAGCTAAATGCAGCGAAGTTCGCCCATGGGTGGCATCACACGGGCGATCTCGGACGCCGCGAGCCCGACGGCACGATCACCTTCGTCGGCCCGCGCCTCCGCATGATCAAGTCGGGCGCCGAGAACGTCTACCCCGCCGAGGTCGAGCGGGCGCTCAAGGCGCACCCCGCGGTGGCGGACGCGGCCGTCATCGGCGTCCCGGACGAGCGCTGGCACCAGGCGGTGCGGGCTGTGGTGGTGCTCGCCCCGGACGCCACGGCGACGGCCGAAGAGCTGATCGGCCACGTCAAGGGCCTGCTGGCCGCGTACAAGAAGCCCCGTGACGTGGTGTTCGCGGACGCGATACCGAAGCGCGGCTTCACGCCCGACTACGACGCCCTCGACCAGGCCCACGGCGGCGGCAACTACCCGGGCGCCTGACGCCGGACGGGACGGCGGACGAGCGGCCGGCGGCGCCCTCAGACGTCGCTCCGGGCGCCGAGGTACCTGACCACGGCCGCCACGCGCCGGTGCACGTCGGGGGCGTTCTCCAGCCCCAGTTTGTGGAAGATCGTGTTGATGTTCTTCTCCACCGCGGACACGGACAGGTGGAGGGAACGGGCGATGCCCGCGTTGGACTTGCCGAGGGCCATCTCGCCGAGCACCTCACGCTCACGCGGCGTGAGGTCGCCCGGCGGTGTGCCGCCCCGTCGTACGCGCCGGTTGACCAGCCCGTCCACCACCTGCGGCTCCAGCACCGATCCACCGGCCAGCACGGCCTTGATCGCCGACAGCAGGTCGTCGAGGTTCCCGATCCGGTCCTTCAGCAGGTAGGCCAGCCCTTCGCTGCCATGGCGGAAGAGTTCGAAGGCGAACAGCGCGTCCCGGTACTGCGAGAGGATCACGACCCCGATCTCCGGATGCTCGGCCCGCACGCGGTGCGCGGCGTCGATGCCCTCGAACCCGGACCGGAAGGAAGGGCCGGGCATCCGGATGTCGCTGATGACCACGTCGGGCCGCAACCGCCGGGTCGCGTCGAGGAGCTCGCCGGCGTTGCCCACCGCCGCCACCACGCTGACCTCGCCGGAGGCCTCCAGCAACTGCCGGAGTCCTTCACGTACCAGGTAGTGATCGTCGGCGAGGACCGTCCGCACGCGCTCAGTCATCGATCGGCGTCCATGCGCTCACCCGTGTTCCCTCTCCGAAGGCGCTGACCACGTCGAAGCCGCCGCCGAGAGCGCTGAGGCGGTCCGCCAGCGCGCCCAGGCCGCGCAGCGCCGCCGTCCGGTGGTCGAACCCGACGCCGTCGTCCGACACCGTCACGACGAGGCGGCCCGCGTCGAGCGCCAGCCGGACCTCGACGCGGGTGGCGTCGGCGTGCTTGAGGACGTTGGCCAGCGACTCGCTGATCGTGAAGTAGGCTGCTCCCTCGACGTCGCCGGGCAGGCGCCGGCCGCGCAGGTCGTCGTCGACGGCGAGCCGCACGGTCAGGGGCAGCCGGGCACAGCGCTCCTCCACCGCCTCGGCCAGTCCGCCCTGGACCAGCGCCGTGGGGTAGATGCCGGCGGCCAGCTCACGAAGGTCCTCGAGGATGGCCCGTGCCTGCTCGCGCAGGTGCAGCAGGGTCTCCGGGCGGTGCGGCAGGGCGCGCGCCGTCTCCAGCCCCGCGATCAGGGCCACGATCTGCTGCTGGACGCCGTCGTGGATGTTGCGCTCGATCCGCTTGCGTTCGCCTTCCTGGGCGTGGACGAGGCGGGCGGCCAGCCGGGCGGCCCGCAGCGCGAGGCCGGCCTGGGCGGCCAGGGCCGGCAGGAGCGCGTCGTCCCGGTCGGCGAACCTGCCGTCGGTCTTGGGGCCGCACGACAACCGGCCGACCTCCGCGCCCTCCGACCTGATGGGCGCCGTCCGGGCCGGTTCACCGGCGACGGTCCCGGCGTCGGCGCGGGTGCCGTCGTCCAGCTCCACCAGGACCCACGTCGTGCCGAGCGCCGAGCGGGCCACGTGCGCGAGGTGCTGGAGCTGGCCGCCGGACTCCGTCAGGGAGTCCAGGACCGTGCCCGCCTGGGCCAGCACCTGGGCCGCCGAGGGCCGCGCCCCGAAGACCAGCCGGTCGGCGAGCGTCTCCAGCCGCGCACGGATCGGCTGGAACACGAGGGTGATCAGCACGGCCAGGGCGACGGCCACGGCGACGGGCAGCCGTTCGCCGGCCACGACGCCGAACACCGTCGCCACGGTGACGTAGAGCAGCGCGATCGCGGCCCACAGCGTCCCGTAGGCGAACGATCCCCGGACGACGACGCGGATGTCGAGGAGCCGATGGCGGACGAGAGCCACCCCGAGGGCGGCGGGGACGGCGCCGAGCAGCGACAGCACGGCCAGGCCGCTCCAGTACGCGTTCCCGTCCCCGGCCACCAGGATCGCGACGAAGCCGGCGGCGTTCAGCAGGACGCCCCCGGCCAGCCAGCGCAGGGGGAGCCGCTCGGCCGGCGGCGCGGAGCGCCGGCGGAACGCGAGCGAGCCGAGGGCGCAGGCGGCGATCACCGGAGTGGCGACCGTGCCGGCGACGGCCATGGCGCTCGCGGCCGAACCGGCCGCGCCGGGCAGCGCCAGGGGGTTGGCGGCGGGCACCCCGTGATCCACGGCTCCCGGCGCGAACAGCACCCCGAGCGCCCGCACCGCGATGCAGAGACCGCCGATCCAGGCAAGAGGCCGCCACCGGGGCGAAGGCAGCCGCCCGTCGGGGAAGAGCAGCGGGACGAAGATCCAGACGAGCCCGTAGTGCACACCGAACAACGCCGCGGCGACCAGGGCGAGGCCGGCTCCCGGCGCGGTCACCCCGAAGCGGAGGAGGTAGCCGGCCCCGAGCCCGCCCATGCCGAAGCACAGGGCGACGGCCAGCAGCAGCCGGCCGAAGCGGTTGTCCGGCCGGCGCGTGGCGATCAGCCACGCGAGCAGCGGAAGCGGCATCCCGGCGGCGATGAACAGCCCTTGGGACAGGGGTACGGGGACCCCGCTCTCCAGCACGCTCCCGGTGATCGAGCCGCCGGCCGCCGTCAGGGCGATCACGGTGGGCAGCGCCCTGGCCGGTCCGCCGGCGGATGTGCGGGCTTCGAGCGGAACGGGCCCGGCTCCTGCGCCGATGACGGTCAGCACCCCCTCGGGCCGGTGGACGTGACGGCCGGGCCACGGTATCGCAGCCGTGGACGGCGGCGGCACGGCCGGTCGCCGGGCGAGGGCCCATGGCCGGGCGCGCTGTTCCCCATCAGGCCGATGATGGCAGCGCCGAGCGCGTTCTTCCTGTGGCTGGCCTCAGTTCTTCTCCGGATCGCCGCCTTCGCGAGCGTGAGGCCGGCACCCTGGGCCCGCGCCCGCCTCCTGGTTACGTTCGGTCGCCGGAGGTGGACCTGGTGGTCAACATGCGAACCACGGCCTGGACGAGCGCGATCGCGGCCGGGCTGGCAGCCGTCGCGGCTGCAGTGATCATGCCGGTGAGCCCGAGCCCGAGCGGGCAGAGCACGGGCGACGCCGCCCTGGCGCGGGCCGTGAGGCAGGTGGCCTCGCCGTGGGCGGGCCACGCGGGCCTGTCGGTCGCGCTGATAGCGGACGGCGTGACCAGGACGGCGGGGATCGGCGCCGACCGGCTGCCCGAGGGACGGCCGGTCGGCTTGCGTACGTTGTTCGAGTTCGGCTCGGTCACCAAGGCCATGACCGCCATGCTCTTCGCCGACATGGTGGAGAAGGGCGAGGTCCGGCCGCAGACCACGCTCGCCTCGCTCCTCCCCGAACTGCGCGGCTCCGCGGTGGCGGCGACGTCCCTGGAGGAGCTGGCCCAACACCGGTCGGGCATCCCCGGCGTGGCGCCGTCGCTCGGCGTCCCGGCGCTGCTCGGCAGCCTGGTCGGCGGCAACCCCTACGGCGGGCAGAGCGCCACGGACGTCGTCGCCGACGCCGTCCGGGCCGTCCCGGCGGGCAAGGGCGAGATCTCCTACTCCAACCATGGCTTCGCGCTGCTGGGCCAGGCGCTCGCGGCCAGGGCCGGCACCACGTACGGGGCGCTGCTGCGCGACCGTCTCCTCGGCCCCCTCGGGATGCGCGACACGGTCCTGATCGGCGACGCCGCCGCCCTGCCGGCGGACCGGGCGCGCGGCTACCTCACCTCGGGGCAGGAGGCACGTCCCTGGTCCAGCGAGGGGTACGCGCCGGCCGGGGCGGGCGGCTGGACGACGGCCGAGGATCTGGCCCGCTTCGTCTCCGCGCTCCTGGAGGGCACCGCGCCGGGGATGTCGGCGACCACGCCGCGCCGGCAGATCGCCCCCGGCGACCAGATCGGCTACGGCTGGCGCGTCACCGACGGGATCACCTGGCACAACGGCGACACCGGCGGTTTCTCCAGCTACGTGGGGTTCGACGCGAAAGCCCGGCGCGGCGTCGTGGTCCTCGGGAACACGTCCGCGCCCGTCGACTCCATCGGTCTGGCCCTGCTCGGCGCGGACGCTCCGACGCCGGGGCAACAGCTCGTCTTCGAGCTGCCGGCGATCGCGCTCTCGGTCCTCGGCCTGCTGGCCGTGGCCAGGACGGTGGAGGTGGCGACGCGGCGCGGGCGGCGGCGCCTGCTGCCGCCGCCCGACCGGCTGAAGCTGCTGACCATGACCTGGCGCGCGATGGTGCTGCTGGCCCTCCTGCTGCCCCTGGGCGCGTGGAACGTCCTGTGGCCCGCGCTGTGGCCCGCCGCGGCGGCCCTGCTCGCGGCCGGTGTCACGGCGGGGCTCCTGCGCGCTCCCCGGCTGCCTCTGGCGAGGGAGCCCCGGCGGGGACGCTGGGTGACGTCGGCGGCGTCGCTGCTGCTCTGGAGCGTCGTCGCCGCGGCTCTCGCGGTGGCGTGGGCCGTTCGATGACCGTCCGCCGCGGACCGTTTGACGGCCCTTCGCCGCGGACCGTTCGACGGCGCTTCGCCCGGGGCCGTCAGAGGACGGCGAGCGGGTTGACGGGGCTGCCGGTGCCGCCCTCGATCCTGAGCGGCGCCGCGACGAACACGAACTCCGTCCGGTCGCGCGCGCTCAGCTCCTCCAGCCACAGCATCTCCACCAGGTGGACGCCGTGCCGGTGCAGCAGGATGAGGTGCAGGTCGTCCTCCAGGTCCTCCCCCGCGAGCTGGCGTCCGTCCAGGCCGCCGATCGCCGCGTTGTCCGAGGCGACCACGGCGACGTCCCGCGCGGCCAGCCACCGGCCGGCGTCCGCCGACAGGCCGGGCTGACCCGACCAGTACTCCTCGCGCGAGCGCCGCCACACCGCCGGCCAGCCGGTACGGACCACCGCCACGTCCCCCGGCCGCGGCTCGGGGCCGCACGCCGCCAGTTCCTCGGGCGTGATCCGGTGCCCGGCCGGCAGGTGGTCCAGGCCCAGCCGGCGCGGCACGTCGAACAGGACACCCCGCCCCACCACCCCGCCCACCTGCTCGATGCCGCACCGGGTGGCCCCGTAGGAGCGCACCCGGGCGGCCGGGTGGCCGTTGTAGAGCTCGTCGCCGGACCACATGTGGCACAGCGCGTCCATGTGGGTGGTCGTGCCGTGGTGGGACACGATCAGCGCGTCGTCGGCCACCCGCAGCCCCGCGCCGACCGGTCGCGCGCCCGCCGCGTAGTCGCCGCCGTCCACCGACATGAAGTGCTGCGGGAGCGGCCTGCCCTTCAGGTGCGGCACGGTGCCGGGCGCGGGCGAGGACGTGGAGCCCCTGATCGGCAGGGCGAGGCTGAGCACCTCGCCCGTGACGGCGGAGCCCAGCGCGTCCAGGACGGTCCCGGGGGTGAGGAGGTTGAGCGTGCCGCGCTGGTCGGCTGGGCCGAAGCGGCCCCAGTTGTTAGGCTCGGCAACCAAGTAAGCGCTTCCTTTCATGATGGGTCGGGAGGTCCTCATGTGGTGCGAACCCCGGTTCTCGCGGGTGCGGGAGGTGTTCGAGCGGCACCTGGCGGACGGGGAGGAGCTGGGCGCCGCGTTCGCGGTGTTCCTGGACGGCGAGCCGGTGGTGGACCTGTGGGGCGGCGTGGCCGACCGCCGCACCGGGCGCCCCTGGGCCGAGGACACGCCCGCCTTCGCGTACTCGTGCACGAAGGCCGTCACCGCGACCGTCCTGCTCCAGCTCGCCGAACGGGGGCTGGTGGACCTCTCCGCGCCGGTCGCGGACGTGTGGCCGGAGTTCGCCGCCGAGGGCAAGCAGGGCGTCACCGTCGAGCACCTGCTGACGCACGCGGCGGGGCTGCCGGTGGTGGAGGACCCGGTGCCCGTGGCGGAGTTCGGCGACCACGCGGCCATCGCGGCCCGCCTGGCCGGGCAGCGCCCGCTGTGGGAGCCCGGCTCGGCGCACGGCTACCACGCCCTGTCGTACGGGTTCCTGGTCGGCGAGGTGGTGCGGCGGGTGACGGGCAAGACGGTGGGCGAGCTGGTCGCGGCGGAGATCGCCGGGCCGCTCGGGCTGGACCTGTGGGTGGGCGCCCCCGACCCGGTGCTCGCCCGCGCCGCCCGCCTGACGGCCGCCGCCGGCACGCCCGAGGGACGGCAGGACGCGCCGGCCGGCGGTGAGGGCGGCGCGTTCGGCATGATGGCCAGGGCCGTGCGCGATCCGGACAGCCTCATGAACCGGGCCCTCGGCAACCCCTCCATGCAGCGGCTCAAGGGCGGCGCCAACCATCCCGTCGTCATGCGCGCCGGCTGGCCCGCCGCCGGGGTCGTCACCACGGCCCGCGCCCTGGCCGGGTTCTACCGGTCGCTGCTCGCGGGCGAGCTCCTGCGGCCCGGCACGCTCGGCGACGCCCTGCGCCCCCGGGTCTCCGGGCCCGACCGGGTCCTGTACGTGGACAGCTCCTTCGGTCTCGGCTACATGCGCCCGGCGATGACGTTCTTCGTCCCATCGGCCACCGCGTTCGGCCACACGGGGCTCGGCGGCTTCCTCGGTCTCGGCGACCCCGAGCACGGCCTGGCCGTCGGCTACGTCATGAACCGCATGGCCGGCGCTGTCTCCGGCAGCCTGCGCGCGTACCGGCTCACCGAGGCCGTCTACCGGTCCCTCTGACCGGGCGGTCACTGCATCGTGACCCCGCCGCTCACCGACAGGGTCTGGCCGGTGATGTAGGCGGCGCGGTCGGTGCACAGGTAGGCGACGAGGCCGGCCACGTCGGCGGGCGTGCCGAGGCGGCGCAGCGGGATGCCCCGGGAGATCTTCTCAACCAGCCCCGGCTCGGCGGCGGACACGCGGCGCAGCATCGGGGTGTCCGTGGGGCCGGGGCAGACCACGTTGGAGGTGACGTTCGCCCGGGCCGCCTCCCTGGCGAGGGTCTTGGCCAGCCCGAACAGTCCCGCCTTCGTGGCCGCGTACGCGCCCTCGCCGCCCGAGCCCGCCCGCGCCCCGTCGGAGGAGACGAACACCAGCCGGCCCCAGCCCCGCGCCGTCATCCCGGGCAGGAGGAGCTTGGTCATGAGCATGGGGCCGCGCAGGTTCACCAGCCACATGAGGTCCCAGCCCGCCGGGTCGCTCTCGGCGAACGGCTCGACGATCGACAGGCCGGCGTTGTGGACGACGATGTCCGGCTCCAGGCCCCGTTCGCCGAGCTCGCGGCAGAACCGCTCCACCGACTCGGGCGCGGAGAGGTCCACGGCCAGCGGTACGGCGCCGGTCAGCCCGGCGGCGACCGCGTCGGCGCCGTCCGCGTCCACGTCGGCGACGACCACGCGGGCGCCCAGGGCGGTCAGGTCGGCGGCTATGGCGGAGCCGATGGCGCCCGCCGCGCCGGTCACCACGGCGCTCCGCCCGTCGAGCCGCAGCCCCTCCATCGTCACCGCGTCCCCTCCCTTTCGCCCGCCTTCCAGCGCTCCACCAGCCGGGACGTCGTCACCCGGGTCGCGAGGAGGCTGACCGTGTGCTTGAGCACGGCCCGCGCGTACTCCTCCGGGATCCCGGCGACCGCGTCGGTGACCACCGTGACCCGGTAGCCGAGGTTCACCGCCTCCAGCGCCAGCCCCGGGATGCCCAGGTTCAGCGACACGCCGACGGCGACCACCGACGAGACCCCCAGCGAGCGCAGCGTCATGTCCAGGGACGTGCCGGTGAACGGGGAGAAGCCGTGGTACCGCCGGCTCTCCAGGTCTCCGGGGCCGCGCAGCTCGGGCAGCACCTCGACGGCCGGCGTGCCCTCCAGCATGTGGGCGGGGTCGTCGAGCAGCGACACGATGAACGGGCAGTTGCGGGTGTGGGAGCCCGCCCGGTCGGCGCGGAAGGCGGCGGTGCAGTGGACGACGGGGATCCCGGCGGCCCGGGCGGCGTCGAGGACCGTCGCGGCGTTGGGCACGACGTCCCGGACCCGGCATGCCGTCACGAGGTCCGGAAATTTCGTGCGATCGCCGATGACGCCCCTCTGCATCTCCATGACGAGCACCGCTTCGCGGTCCACCTGGCCTCCATCTAGCCGAGCGCTTGCTTGGGAGCAGGTCAAGCGTACACGAGCCATCCCCGCCGCCCCGAGTGACACCAGCGCAACCTTGGGCGAAATATCGCCAGTCGTGACAACCCGCACCCCGGATGAGACCGTCGAACCCGTAAGACCGCAGCAGCCGGAAAGGCCCGGAGCCGCCCGAAAAGGCGGCAGCACGCCACGGCGGCGGGCCGGACGGCTCACGTGATGGGGGTTGAACGTGGTCCCTGGGTACCGGGAAGTGCGCCAGCTCGGCGCCGGTCACACCGGTCGCGTGTTCCTCGCCACCTACGAGACCACCGGCGCCTACGTGGCGATCAAGTACCTGAACGCCACCCTGCGCAGGGACGCCGAGTTCATGGAGCGCTTCCGGACCGACGCCGCGTCCCTCGTCGAGATCGACGACCCGCACGTGGTCAGGCTGCACGAGTACGTCGAGACGCCCGGCCGGGCGGCCGTGGTGATGGAGCTGGTCGACGGCGTCCCGCTGCGCGCCCTGCTGGCCGAGCACGGCCACGCGAGCCCGGAGGCGGCGCTGGTCGTGCTCAAGGGCACGCTGCTGGCCCTCGCGGCGGCGCACGAGCGCGGGGTGGCGCACCGGGACGTCAAACCCGAGAACGTCCTCGTGCAGGCCGACGGCACGGCCAAGCTGGGCGACTTCGGCGTCGTGGTCCACGCCGAGGAGCCGGGCGTGCCCGCCGGGAGCCCGCCGTACATGGCGCCGGAGCTGTGGACGCGCGGCGCCGCCGGGCCGCCCGCCGACCTGTACGCGGCGGCGTGCCTGCTGTTCGAGACCGTGAAGGGACGGCCGCCGTTCCGGGGCGGCGGCGTCGCCGAGCTGCGCGGACTGCACCTGAGTGAGCCGGTGCCGCTGGAGGTGGTGCCCGACACGCTGCGCGACCTGCTGCGGCGCGGCCTGGCCAAGGACCCGGCGGACAGGTACGCGTCGGCGCGGCGGTTCGCGGCCGAACTGGAGGAGGACGCGGTCGCGGGCTACGGCGCGGACTGGGAGCAGCGGGGCCGTCGCCATCTGGCGGAGCTGGCCACGCTGCTCGCGCTCCGCTTCCCGCTGGCCCCTTCCGGCGCCACGGCGGGGTCCCGTAGGGGCCGGCCGCTGCGCGACCGGCTGCGGAGGGTGCCGACGCTGCCGCCCCACCTGTGGATCGCCGGTGCGGCCGTGACCGTCATGGCCATCGCGATCGCGGCGTCGGGCGACCGGCCGGGCCGCGACCCGGGCACTGTGCTGATGCCGCAGGACCCGGGAAACTCCACGGCCGGCGACCCCGCGGACCCACGGCGCTCCACGACCGGCGACCCCGCGGACCCGGCACGCGGGCGCGCGACCGCCACGCCGCGCCCGTCCGTGCCCGCCTCGTCGCGCCCGGCCACCTCGGGTCCCGTCGCGCCCGTCCCGGCCTCGTCGCGGCCCGTCCCCTCGGGGCAGGTCTCCTCGGGGCCGCCCGCGCCCACCTCGTCGTCCGCCGTGACCGCGCCGACGGGCCGCCAGGGCGGGGGCGCGCCGGTGGTCCGCTCCGCCGGCATCGTGCGGTGGAGCGGGTCGGCCGGGTCGGTACGGGTCTCCGCCGACGGCACGGGACCGGTACGGCTGCGCATCGCGTACACGCGGCGCGACGGCGACGGGCCGGCCCGTACGGTCGCCCGGGAGACGCGCACGCTGACCGGCGGCACCGTGTACACCAGCGGGGTGCTGCGCGACCTCGGCGACGTGCCGTGCGGCACGCGGGCGCACTTCGGCCTCCTGGTGGCGACCGAGCCCGCGGCCGACAACGGGCCGCAGATCAGCGAGGTCGAGGTGGACGGCGGCCCCTGCCCGTCGCCGACGCCCACCCCGCCCGGCACGGCCACGGCGACCGGAGCGCCCACGCCGACCGCCGGCCGGGCGGCCGCGCCGCCGAGCCCGCCCACCGGCGTCCCGACGGAGCCCGCCAGCGTCCCGACGGAGCCCGCCGGCCTCACCACCGGAGACCCGGACCACCCCACCGACCCGCCCGGCCTCCGCACCGACGCCCCGGGCGAGCGCGTCGAGCCCGGCAATCCCGCCAACCCCATCGACCCCGGCGACCCCGGCGAGCCGGCCGACTTACCCGAGCCGATCGACCTCCTCATCGGTGACCTCACCCACACCGGGGACTCCTCTCCGGCGGTCCCACGGTCCTGACACCCGCGCCGACGCGCGAGCCGGCGCACGAAGCGGCGCACGACCCCGGCGCACGAAGCGGCGCACGAAGCGGCGCACAAGCCGGCGCACGAAGCGGCACACGACCCCCGCGCACGAGCCGGCGCGCGAGGCGGCGCATGAGGCGGCGTGCGAGCCGCCCCGCCGCGCCCGCCCAGATCGGGTCGGGTCGGGTCGGCGGGTGAGGTCGCTGACGTGCGGCGCGGTGGACGGCGGGACCGCTCAAGGGTTGGGTCCCCGGAGCCGGAGGGAGACCCGGCTCCGGCGGCGGTCCGCTCCCCCGAGCCGACCGCCTACGACGGCAGGTGGACGCCGTCGACCGTGCGGGGGACGCCCAGCGGGTTGTCCTCGCGCAGCTCCGGGGGAAGCAGGGCGTCCGGGGTGTTCTGGAAGCACACCGGCCGCAGCCAGCGCTCGATCGCGGTGCTGCCCACGGAGGTGGAGCCGCTGGTGGAGGCCGGGTAGGGGCCGCCGTGCTGCATGGCGGGGGCGACGGTCACGCCGGTGGGCCAGCCGTCCACGACGACGCGTCCGGCCAGCCCGCTCAACCTGGCCACCAGGCGCGCCGCGTCCCCGTCCCCGCCCTCGTCGGCGGCGAGGTGCGCGGTCGCCGTGAGGTTGCCGGGCAGCGCGTCCAGCACCGCGTCACGCTCCTCGGCCGAGCCGTAGCGGGCCAGGACGGTGACCGGCCCGAAGCACTCCTCCAGCAGCTCCTGGTGCTCCCCGCCGCCGGCGAGCCGCGCCGCCGCCACGGTGAGCATGCCGGGCCGCACCGCGAGCGGGGCCTCTCCGTCGGCGTCCGCCTCGCCGGCCGCCAGGACCTCCTGTACGCCGGGCAGCGCGGCCCGCTCGCGGACCCCGGCCAGGAACGCCGCCCGCATGCGCGGGTCGAGCAGCGGCCCCGAGGGCACCGCCGCCGACACGGCGGCCTCGACGACGGCGTCGCCCGCCGGACCCTCGGGGAGGAGCACCAGGCCGGGCTTGACGCAGAACTGGCCGAGCCCCTGGGTGTAGGAGGCGGCCAGGCCCGCCCCGATCTCCGCGGCCCGCGTCTCGGCCGCGCGCTCGGTCACCACCACCGGGTTGAGGCTGCCCAGCTCGCCGTGGAACGGGATCGGCCGGGGCCGCGAGCAGGCGATGTCGTACAGGGCCCGGCCGCCGCGCACCGACCCGGTGAAGCCGACCGCCGCGGTCAGCGGGTGGCGTACCAGCTCGGGACCCGCGTCGAAGCCGTGGACCAGGCCCACCACGTCCTCCGGCAGCCCGGCCTTGACCGCCGCCGCGCGCAGGATCCGCGCGCACAGGACGCTGGTGGCCGGGTGGTCCGGGTGCGCCTTGACCACGACGGGGCAGCCCGCGGCCAGCGCGCTCGCGGTGTCGCCGCCGGGCACGCTGAAGGCCAGCGGGAAGTTGCTCGCGGAGAAGACGGCGACCACGCCCAGGGGCACCTTGTAGCGCCGCAGGTCGGGCCGGGGGGCGGGCCTGGCGTCCGGGTCGGCGTGGTCGATGATCACGTCGAGGTGGGCGCCGGACTCGGCCACGTCCGCGAAGGCGCGCAGCTGGTAGCAGGTGCGCGCGAGCTCGCCGGTCAGGCGCGGCCGGCCGAGCGCGGACTCCGCGTCGGCGGTCGCGACGATCTCCTCGGCGGCGTCCTCCAGGAGCGCGGCGGCGGCGCGGAGCAGGTCGGCGCGCGCGGCGCGGTCCGCGAGGGCCTGCGTCGCGGCGGCCGCCGCGCGCACCGCGCGGTCCACGTCCTGGGGCGTCGACTCCGTCGCGACGCGCTCGCGGGGCTCCCCGGTACGCGGGTCCACGCTCAGCACGGCGTTGGCCATCTCGTCCTCTTTCGTCGGTCGTGTCACTGGTCGTGGTGGGGGTCGTCTGGTGACGTGCGGGAGCGGTCGAGCGCGGCCAGCTCGCCCAGGGTCACCGGGGCCGCCAGGCTGCGGGTGGACAGCGGGCGCAGGTCCTCGGCGGTGGTCTCGCGGCGGTTCAGGCAGGCCGCGATGCCCGCGGTGGCGAAGCCGCACACCCGTCCCTGGCACCAGCCCATGCCCGGCCTGGCCAGCATCTTCAGGGTGCGCGGGTCGTGGGCGCAGAGGTCGGTGTGCGCCCGGCGCAGGTCGCCGTAGGAGACCTCCTCGCACCGGCAGACGAGCGTGCGCTCCTCCAGCCATTCCGTCCAGGCGCTCGGCACCGGGTACGTCCGGTGCATGGCCGCCGCGAACCGGCGCCCGCGGCCGATCGCCGCCCGCAGCCGGCCCATCAGGCCCGGGACGGCCGGCCGGCCGAGCGAGCGGGCGAGGGCCAGGGCGCTGAGGCGGCCCTCCTGCGTGGCCAGGACGGCGCCGCCCACCCCGGTCGCCTCCCCGGCGACGTACACGCCTTCGACGCTGCTGCGCTGGAAGCCGTCCACGGCCACGACGAGGGAGCCGTCGACGTCCTTCCTGGTGTCGGCGCCGAGCATGAGCGCGAGTTCGAGCGACGGGGTGAAGCCCCAGCCCAGGGCGACGAGGTCGGCCGCGATCTCCTTGACCGGTCCGGCCGGGCGGCCGTCCCGGTCGACGCGGCTGATCCGCACCGCCTCGACCCGGTCCTGGCCGAGGATCCGGGTGACCACGGTCCTGGTGCGGTACGGGATGCGGTGGCGGGCCATCAGCGCCGCGTACTGCGCCGCCTCGACGGCCTTGCCCGGGACGGAGGCGGCCCCCACGGGGTCGCGCAGCCAGCCGAGCGTGCCGTTGGCCTCGGCGACGGCCTCGACGGACGCCCCGGCCCGCGCGAGCCCGGTGGCGACCGGCAGCAGGAACGGCCCGGTCCCGGCGACCACGGCGCGCCTGCCCGCGAGCACGCGATGGCCCTTGAGCAGGGCCTGCACTCCCCCGGCGGTCATCACGCCGGGCAGGTCCCAGCCGGGCACGGGCAGTTGCCGGTCGTACCCGCCGGTGCAGAGGATCAGCGCCCGGGCCGTGACCTGCCCGGCCGCGTCCGGCGCGGAGGCGCCCGAGGGTGAGGAGGCCGCGAAGGTCTTCGCGGCTTCGCCCGCGCCGGAGGCCGAGGTGCTCTCCGGGGTCCCGACCGCACCGGAGGCCGAGATGCTCTCCGGGGTCCCGACCGCGCCGGATGGCGTCGTGCGGAGGGTGAACGTGCCGGCCTCGTCCCGTGTGACGAGGTAGACCTGGCGGCCGGGCAGGTAGCGGATGCGGCCGGCGGCACGCGCCGTGCGCAGGCGCTCGCGGAGCCCGGTGAACACGGGCCAGCCGTGGTGGCCCGCCCGGTCGTCCGGCCGGGCGTGCCGCTCGTCGTAGTGCCGCCAGTACTGGCCGCCGGGCTGCGCGGCGCCGTCCACCAGCGCCACGTCGAGCCCGGCCTCGGCCGCCTCGACGGCGGCGGCCAGACCGGCCGGACCGGCGCCGACCACGGCGACGTCATGCGTCCTCGTCACGGCCACCTCCTTGAGAAGCGTCACGGGAGCCGCCGCCCCGCGACTCGTCGCCCTGCGGGGAGCCGACGGAGCGGTCCTGCGGGGAGCCGAGAGAGCGGTCCTGCGCGGAGTCGCCGAGCCGCATGCCGTCGGCGGCGGGGACCAGGCAGGCGCGCCGGTCCGGCACGCCGTCGATCGTGATCAGGCAGTCGAAGCAGACGCCGATGCCGCAGAACAGGCCGCGGGGCCGGCCCGCCTTGCGCGTGCTGCGCCAGTCGAGGATCCCCGCCGCGACCAGGGCGGCGCCGACGCTCTGGCCGGGCTCGGCGGGGACGGCGGCCCCTCGGAAGGTCATCCGATAGGTCACTGGGGCACCTCCTCGGTGTCCGGAGCGGCGTCCGGGAAGCGGTCGGGGGCGAACGGCTTGAGGTCGAGGTCGGGGGCGCGTCCCGTGAGGGCCTGCGCGACCAGCTTGCCGGTGCCGGCGGACAGCCCGATGCCGGCGCCCTCGTGGCCGCAGGCGTGCCACAGGCCGGGCGCGCGCGGGTCGGGGCCGATGACGGGCAGATGGTCCGGGCAGTACGGCCGGAAGCCGAGGTAGGTGCGCATGGCGCGGACCTCGCGCAGCATCGGGAACAGCGCGATCGCCTTGGCGGCGAGGGCGCTGATCGCCTCGACGGACACCGTGCGGTCGAAGCCGACGCGCTCCCGGGAGGCGCCGATGAGGATCGTGCCGCTGTCGGTGCCCTCGACCACGGGCGAGGTCTGCAGGCCGGCGTCGGAGCTGGCCACGTCGCCCACGTATTCGGCGGCGTACACCTTGTGCCGGATCGTGCGTGGCGGCATGGGCTGGGTGACGAGGACGAACCCGCGCCGGGGCAGCACGGGGACGCGCACGCCGGCCAGCCCGGCCACGGCGCCGGCCCAGGTTCCGGCGGCGTTGAGCACCGCCCCGGCGGGGATGTCGCCGCCGGTGGTGCGCACGCCCGTCACCCGGTCGCCGTCGCGCAGGAACCCCGTCACCTCGGTACGGGTGCGCACCTCCGCCCCCAGCCCGCGGGCCAGGCGGAGCAGGTGCGCGACCACCAGCATGGGCTGGACCTGGGCGTCCTGCGGGTAGAAGGCCGCCCCGGCGAGCCGCGGCGACAGGTGCGGCTCGTAGTCGCGCAGCTCATCCCGGCCGACGTCGCGCACCTCGACGCCGTGCCGGCGCTGGTGGTCGCCGAGCTCGCGCAGCGCCGCCACGCTCGGCTCCGAGGCCGCGACGACCAGGCCGCCCTTGGCCTCGAACTCCCACAGCGGGGCGTGCTCGGCGAGGTCCTCGCGCCACACCCGCTGCGAGTACAGGGCCAGGTCGAGCTCGGGGCCGGCCTCCTTGTCGGAGACCAGCAGGTTGCCCTCGCCGGCGCTGGAGGTGCCCCCGGCGATGGCGCCGCGCTCGACGACGACCACCCGCAGCCCGGCGAGGCAGGCGAAGTACGCGCTCGCGGCCCCCACCACGCCGGCGCCGACGACGACGAGGTCGGCGCCTTCGCGGCGCCGGCCCGCCGACCGCCCGAACCACTGCGGCGTCATGTCGCCCCCTCGGCGCCGCCCGCCCACAGCCCGCGGACGTGCCCGATGTGGCGGTGCATCAGCAGCTCGGCCCCGGCCGGGTCGCGGGCCTGGATGAAGTCGAGCAGCTCGTGGTGCTCGGCGGCCGAGCGGCCCAGCCGGCCGCTCTGCAGCAGCGGGGTCAGGCCGAGCAGCCGGGTCCGCGAGCGCAGGCCGGACACGACGTCCACCAGCACCGGGTTGCGGCTGTAGCCGAGCAGGGTCAGGTGGAAGACGTGGTCCGCCTCGACGTAGCCCACCAGGTCGCCGCGCTCGGCGGCGTCCACGATGTCCTGGGCGAGCCTGCGCAGCCCGGGGAAGTCGTCCTCCGGGACGGCGCAGACGCTCTCCCGCACCGCCCGCGGCTCGATCAGCAGCCGCACGGCGGCCAGGTTGTCGAGGTCCTCCTCCGACACCTCGGTGACCCGGAAGCCCTTGTTCGGCTGCGGGACGACCAGCCCCTCCTTCACCAGGTCGAGCATGGCCTCCCGCACGGGGGTGGCCGAGACGCCGAACTGGGTGCCGAGCGCCGGCGCCGAGTAGACGACGCCGGGCTCCAGCTCGCCGGAGATGATCGCGGCGCGCAGCGCCGCCCGGATCCGGTCCCGGAGGTTCTCTCGGGGACCGATGCCGGGCAGCTCCGGGACCGGGGACAGGCTCACAGCAGGAACCCCGCGGGGAACGGGTCGGTGGGGTCGAGGTGGAACTGCGAGGTGCCGGTGACCCAGGCGCGGCCGGTGATCGACGGCAGCACCGCGGGCAGCCCGCCGACCGTGGTCTCGCCGAGCAGCCGGCCGGTGAAGCGCGTGCCGATGAACGACTCGTTGACGAAGTCCTCGCCGATCGCCAGCTCGCCCCGCGCGTGGAGCTGCGCCATCCGCGCGCTCGTGCCGGTGCCGCACGGCGAGCGGTCGAACCAGCCCGGGTGGATCGCCATGGCGTGCCGGGACAGCTTGGCCGTGGAGCCGGGCGCCTTGAGGTAGACGTGGTGGCAGCCGTTGATGTCGGCCCGCTCGGGGTGGACCGGGCGGTCGTGCTCGTTGACGGCGTCCATGACGGCGAGCCCGGCGGCCAGCAGGTCGCCGGCGCGCGAGCGGTCGAACGGCAGGCCCAGCTCCGCCAGCTCGACGACGGCGTAGAAGTTGCCGCCGAAGGCCAGGTCGTAGCCCACCTCGCCGAACCCGGGCACCTCGACCTTCCGGTCCAGCGCGTACGAGAACGACGGCACGTTCTCGATGGTGACCGAGGTCGCCGCGCCGTCCTCGACCGCCACGGACGCGACCACGAGCCCGGCCGGGGTGTCCAGCCTGATCGTGGTGACCGGCTCGACGACGGGCACCATGCCGGTCTCGACGAGGACGGTGGCGACGCCGATGGTGCCGTGCCCGCACATCGGCAGCAGCCCGGAGACCTCGATGAACAGCACGCCGTAGTCGGCGTCGGGGCGGGTGGGCGGCTGCAGGATGGCGCCGCTCATCGCGCCGTGGCCGCGCGGCTCGTACATGAGCAGCGTGCGCACGTCGTCGCTGTTGTCCATGAACCACTGCCGGCGCTCGGCCATGGTGGCGCCGGGGATCACGCCCACGCCGCCGACGATCACACGGGTGGGCATGCCCTCCGTGTGGGAGTCGACGGCGTGGAAGGTGCGACGCGATCTCACTTGTAGCCCTTGCGGATGACCGCCTCGGTGTCGGCGGTGATGCGGGCGGTCAGCTCGGGCGACAGCGGCAGGCGCGGCGGCCGGCAGGCGCCGCCCTTGAGCCCGGCGAGGTCCATCGACAGCTTGATCGACTGGACGAACTCGGTCTTGGAGTCCCAGCGCAGCAGGGGGTGCAGGTCGCGGTAGATCCGCACCGCCTCGGCCAGGTCGGCGGGGTCGCCGGAGGTGGCCAGCCGGTAGAGGCGGACCGTCGCCTGCGGGATCATGTTCGGGTAGCCGGCGATCCAGCCGACCGCCCCGGCGATGCCCAGTTCGAGCAGCACGTCGTCGGCGCCGATGAGCAGGTCCAGGTCGGGCGCGAGCTCGGCGATCTGGTACGCCCGGCGCACGTCGCCGGTGAACTCCTTGACCGCGACGATCAGGCCCTCGTGGAACAGCTCGGCGAGCAGGTCGGGGGTCAGGTCGACCTTGGTGTCGATGGGGTTGTTGTAGGCGACGACGGGCAGCCCGGCCTTGGCGACCTCGCGGTAGTGCTGGACCACGGCCTCGCGCTCGGCCCGGTAGGCGTTCGGCGGGAGCAGGAGCACGGAGGTGGCCCCGGCCTCGGCCGCCTGCTCGGCCCAGCGGCGGGCCTCCAGCGCGCCGTAGGCGGCGACGCCCGGCATGACGCCGAACCCGGCGGGGGCGGCCTGGACGGCGGTCTCGACGACGCGGGCCCGCTCCTCGGCGGTGAGCGTCTGGTACTCGCCGAGCGACCCGTTGGGCGTCACTCCGTCGCAGCCGCCGGCGGCGAGGAAGCGCACGTGGTCGGCGAACGCGTCGTAGTCGACGGACAGGTCGTCGGTGAAGGGAAGGGCCGACGCGACGTGGATGCCGCGCCAGGGCGTGGCGGCGGTGGTCATGCTGAAGTCTCTCCTTTGTCAGGGTATCCGAGATTACTAGTGCAATGTCACATTGTCTACACGCGCGCCATCCATTTCTCCAGCTCACCGGCGTCCAGGGGCAGCACGCCGGACAGCACCTCGGCGCCCGTCTCCGTCACCAGGAGGTCGTCCTCGATGCGCACGCCGATGCCGCGCAGCTCGGGCGGCACGGTCAGGTCGTGGGCGTGGAAGTAGAGCCCCGGCTCGACGGTGAGGACCATGCCGGGGGCCATGGCCGCGTCCTGATAGGCCTCGGGGGTGGAGCGGGCGCAGTCGTGGACGTCGAGGCCGAGGTGGTGGCCGATGCCGCACACCAGGTAGCGGCGGTGGTGCTGGCCGGTGTCGGACAGCGCCTCGTCCACCGAGACGGGCAGCAGCCCCCAGTCGGCCAGGCCGTGCGCGATGACCTCCATGGCGGCGTGGTGGAAGTCGGTGAAGCGGCGGCCGGGAGCCACCGCCGCGAGCCCGGCGCGGTGCGCCCGCTCCACGAGGTCGTGCACCTGCCGCTGGACCGGGGAGAACGTCCCGGAGGCCGGGAAGGTCCGGGTCACGTCGGCCGTGTAGTAGGAGTTGGTCTCCACGCCCATGTCGAGCAGCAGCAGCTCGTCGGGCAGCACGGGGCCGTCGCAGCGCACCCAGTGCAGGGTGGGCGCGTGCCGGCCGCTGCCGACGATGGTGGCGTAGCCGGGGCCGTTGCCGTAGGCGCGGGCGTAGCGGTCGAAGGTGCCCTGGAGCCACCGCTCGCCGGCTCCCGCCACGGCCGCCGGGATCTCGCGGATGACCGCGGCGAACCCCTCGACCGTGCGGTCCACCGCCTCCCGGAGCTGCCCGACCTCCCACTCGTCCTTGTACATGCGCAGGTCGGCCAGCGTGCGGCCGGCCTCCTCGTCCAGGCCCGGCTCCAGGCCGAGCTCGGCCAGCTCCGCCAGCGGCCGGACCGGGACGCCGAGGGCCCGCGCCCAGTCGTCGAGTCCCGGCGCGGCCCCGACCCACAGCTCGCCGTACCGGGCGTCGGTCCAGAACGCCGGGTCGCCCGGGTAGGCGGGCGGCGGCAGGTAGAGGGTGGCGTCGGCGCCGCGCAAAACCACGACGGCGTTCTCGACGGAGCAGCCGGTCAGCCAGAAGAAGTCGCTGTCCGGGCGGAAGTCGTAGGCCGTGTCGTTGCTGCGGACGGGGGCCTCGCCCGCGCCCAGCACGAGGGTCCGGCCGGGCAGCGCCTCGGCCAGCCTGGCCCGGTGCTCGGCCGCGGCCCGGGCGGCGCCCGGGACGACCGGCGGGGTCCGGTCGGGGGTGCCCCAGCCGGTGTCCATGTACGCGGTGAACGCGGGGATCTCGGAAAGCTTCGGGGGCCTGCCGTCACGCACCGGTGATCTCTCCTCCCATGTCGCGGATCATCTCGCCCAGCCGGTCGAAGACGCGGGGGTCGGTGATGCCGTCGTGTTCGTACTCGTTGGTGATCCAGCAGCGGGTGTTGCCGGTCCGGGAGGCCGTGTCCAGTTGCAGGCCGGCGTCCACGAACATGTCGTCGTGGTAGACGGCCGCGGCGACCGGCACCTCGTTGGCGGCCAGCCGGTCGTGGTCGTACAGCGGCGGCCACTCCTCGCGGGCGGCCATCAGCTCGACGGCGCCGCGGAACGGGCGCAGCTCGGCGATCTCCTCGAACATCCAGGGGTAGATCATCTCGCCGGTGAACAGCAGCGGGCGGGCGTCCTCGGCGAAGGCCGGGTGCCGGGGCCGCTCGGCCTGCGCGGCCCACGCGGTCGCGCCCGGGCCGTGCCCGTAGATGCTCTCCTGCAGCGCCGCGAACAGCGGGTTGTCGCTGTAGGAGGTGCGCGCCAGCACCTGGTGCAGGAACGTCGCCGACAGCTCCTCGCCGTTGAACGCCTCGTCGAGCAGGTAGTGCATGCGCTCGTAGCCGGGCTTCATGCCGAGGTCGATGCCGAGCGACTGGAAGCGCCGCACGGTGAGCGCGTCGCCGTCGGGGAGCCGCACGTCGCCGGCCGCGAGCCGGTCGGCGACGCGGCCGGCCAACTCGGCGTGCTGCGGGTAGCGCCGGTAGAACTCCCTGTTCTTGGCCTCGACCCGGGGGTAGGTGCGCCGGTACACCTCGGCCGCCGACGGGTCGAGGCCGGGCAGGCCGCCCGTGACGCGGCAGGAGCGCAGGGCCTCCGGCGCCCTCGACAGGTACGTCAGCGTGAGGAAGCCGCCGTACGACTGGCCGATCGTGCTCCAGCGCCGGCCGCCGTAGACGGTCCTGCGCACGTGCTCGTGGTCGGCCACGATGGAGTCGGCGCGGAAGCAGGCGAGGAAGTCCGCGCCCTGCTCGGCGGTGGCGAACGCGCTCATGCGGCGGCCGTCGATCCGGGTGCTGCGGCCGGTGCCGCGCTGGTCCATCACGACGACGCGGTGCGTCTTCAGCGCCTGCCCGATCCAGCCGTCCGGGGCGAGCGGGCGCGGGCCCTTGCCGCCCGGGCCGCCCTGGAGGTAGACCAGGCACGGCAGGTCCTCGCGGGCGCGCCCGGGGTCGGTGATCTCGCGGAAGAAGACCTCGATCTCGCCGCGTCCCGGGTCGGACCAGTCGAGCGGCACGGGGACGACGTGCTCGCGCACGTGCATGCCGGGGATGGTGTAGGTCGCGGTGACGGTCACCGGGCGGCCCTCCTTCTGCGGTCCCATTCGGGGTTGATCCGGGGGATCGCGGCCAGCAGCGTCTTGGTGTAGGGGTCGCCCGGGGCCTTGAAGACCTCCTCGCACGGCCCCTGCTCCACGATCTTGCCCTTGTTCATGACGGCGACCCGCTGGGCGAGCTGCCGGACCACGGCCAGGTCGTGGGCGATGAAGATGTAGCTGAAGCCGCTCTCCCGCTGGAGCCTGCGCAGCAGCTCGATGATCTGCGCCTGGACGGAGACGTCGAGCGCCGAGACGGCCTCGTCGCAGATCACCAGCTTGGGATCGACGGCCAGGGCGCGGGCGATGCCGATCCGCTGGGCCTGCCCGCCGGAGAACTGCGCCGGGTAGCGGTGCGCGTGGTCGGGGTTGAGGCCGACCCGCTCCATCAGCTCGCGGGTGTACGCCCGCCGGCCGCCCTTCGGCGCGATGCCCTGGTAGTCCAGGGGCGCCATGAGGATGCGCTCGACGGTGTGCCGCGGGTTGAGCGAGGAGAACGGGTCCTGGAAGACGACCTGCACCTTGGCGCGGTAGCGGGCGAGCCGGGCCCCGGCGGCGTGGGTGATGTCCTCGCCGTCGAACTCCAGGGTGCCGGAGGTGGGCTCCATGAGCTTGGCGACGATCCGCGCGCTGGTGGACTTGCCGCACCCGGACTCGCCCACGACGGCCAGCGTCTCGCCGAGCCGCACGTCGAAGCTGACGCCGTCCACCGCGGTGAACTCGTTCTTGCGCCGGTACGGCCCGCGCGTGGTGAACCGCTTGGTCAGGTCGCGGACGCGGAGCAGGACGTCACTCACAGGACCACCTCGTCGTCGATGCGCGGGATGCTCTCCAGCAGCATCCGCGTGTAGTCGTGGCGCGGGGCGGCGAAGACCTGCTCGGCGTCGCCGTACTCGACCTGCTCGCCGCGGCACATGACGAGCACGCGGGTGGCGATCGAGCTGATCACGGCCAGGTCGTGGGTGACGAACACCATGCCGGTGCCGGTCTCCCGCTGCAGGCCGGCCAGCAGGCCGAGGATCTGCGCCTGCACGGTCACGTCCAGGGCGGTGGTCGGCTCGTCGGCGATGAGCAGCGCCGGCGAGCACACCAGCGCCATCGCGATCATGACGCGCTGCCGCTGCCCGCCGGAGAACTGGTGGGGGTAGTAGCCGGCCCGCCGCTCGGGCTCCGGGATGCCCACCTGCGTCAGGGCCTCGACCACGACCCGGCGGGCCTCCTTGCGCGAGCACCTGCGGTGGGCCCGGTACATCTCCTCGATCTGCAGGCCGACCGTGTAGTACGGGTTGAGCGACGACAGCGGGTCCTGGAAGATCATCGAAGCCTGCTCGCCCCGGACGCGGCGCATCTCCCGGTCCGGGCGGCCGAGCAGCTCGACGCCGTCCAGCCGGATGCTGCCCCGCGTCGTGGCGCCGGGCGGCAGCAGGCCCATGACGGCCAGGCTGGTCATCGACTTGCCGGAGCCGGACTCGCCGACGATGCCGACGGTCTCGTTGCGTCCCACCGTGAACGACACGTCCTTGACCACGTCCACGGGACCGCGGGTGGTCGGGAAGGTGACCGTGAGGTCCTCCACGACGAGCAGCTCGCTCATGACACCCTCACTCTCGGGTCGAGGCCGGTGTAGAGGAGGTCCACGACGACGTTGCCGGCCATCACGAAGAACGCGGCCAGCAGGGTCACCGCCATGATGACCGGCTGGTCGTTCTTGGCGATCGAGTCGGCCGCCATCTTGCCGATGCCGTTGAGCCCGAAGACCGTCTCGGTGATCAGCGCGCCGCCGAGCAGCGCGGCGAAGTCCATGCCGAAGATGGTGACGATCGGGGTCAGCGCGGGCCGCAGCGCGTGGCGGCGCATCGTGAGCGCCGGGCTCAG
Source organism: Nonomuraea rhodomycinica (assembly GCF_013363995.1). Classification (GTDB taxonomy): domain Bacteria; phylum Actinomycetota; class Actinomycetes; order Streptosporangiales; family Streptosporangiaceae; genus Nonomuraea; species Nonomuraea rhodomycinica. Next base: position 2,324,094 of record NZ_JABWGO010000001.1, read on the forward strand.
GCCCTTGGACCGCGCGGTGCGCATGAAGTTCTGCGCCAGCGTGTCGATCACGTTCGCCCTGGTCAGGCGGGCGTACAGGCAGGCGTAGCCGGTGGCGAGCACCAGCCACGGCATCAGGTACGACTGGAACCACAGCAGCGGGTCCTCGGAGAACGGCACGGCCGAGGGGAACGGCAGGATCTGCAGCTTGACCACGAGCACGTACTGCAGGGTGAGCGCGAGCACGTAGTTGGGGATGCTGGCGCCGCCGAGGGCCAGGCCCATGGCGGTCCGGTCCCACCAGGAGCCCTCCTTGACCGCGCTGAGCAGCCCGGCGGCGATGCCGACGATCAGCCACAGGACCGCCGCGCCCACCGCGACCGTGGCGCTGACCGGCAACCGGTCCACGATCATCTGGGTCACCGACTGGCTGCTCTGGAAGGAGTAGCCGAGGCAGGGCGCCGGGCAGTGGACGAGGTTGGGGCCGCTGCCGTAGTCGCGGCCGGCGACGAGCCCGCTCAGGTAGTCCCACAACTGCGTGAGGAACGGCTTGTCGAGCCCCAGGGAGGCGCGGATCTGGGCGACGCGGTCAGGGGTGCAGGTCTTGCCGCAGATCATCAGCGCCGGGTCCGGCGACAGCTTGAAGAAGATCAGGTACGTGAACACGCACACGAGCAGCAGCAGGAAGACCAGCCCTGCCAGCCGGCCGGCGACGTAGCGGGCCATCAGGACGCCTCCCCCGCGTCCGACGCCGCCCGGATCCGGTCCCCGAGCACGGTCAGCGACAGCACCGTGAGGAACAGGAACAGTCCGGGCACCGCGAAGTACATGGGGTCGGTCGCGTACCAGCTCACCGCGCTGGAGATCATCTGCCCCCACGAGGGGGTCGGCGGGGTGACGCCCACCCCGAGGAACGACAGGCCGGCCTCGGTGCCGATGTAGCCGGGCACGGCCAGCGTCGTCATGACGATCAGCGAGTTGCGCAGGTTGGGCAGGATCTCCTTGAACACGATGGCGCCGGTGGAGGCGCCGGAGGCGCGGGCGGCCTCGACGAACTCGCGGTTGACCAGCGTGAGGGTCTGCCCGCGCACCACGCGGGCGAGGTACGGCCACCCGAACACGGTGATCACCGTGACCAGCAGGACCGAGCGGTCACCCGTCGGCAGGGACGACAGGATCGCGATCATGAAGATCAGCGCGGGGAAGGCCATGAGGAAGTCCATGATCCGGGAGATGACCTGGTCCACCCAGCCCTGGTAGAACCCGGCGAGCAGGCCGAGCACCACGCCGAGCAGGGTGGTCAGCACGGTCGCCGAGATCGCGATCAGGAACGACACGCGGGCGCCGTAGGCGATGCGGGCCAGGATGTCGCGCCCGTTCTGCGGCTCCACGCCGAGCAGGTGGTCGGCGCTGACGCCGCCGAACGAGCCGCGCGGCAGGCCGCCGAGATTGGTGTCGACGGCGGCGGGGTCGAAGTCGTTCGGCCCGTGCCCGGTGACGGCGGAGATCAGCGGCGCGCAGATCGCCATGAGCACGACCAGGCCGAGGAACGCCGTGCTGAGGACGGCTCCCCGGTCGCGCAGCAGGGCGCGCGCGATCCGGCGCCCCTCCGTGGCGGGCGCGTCTCCCGCGCCCGCCGGAGGGTCCGCCATCGCTTCGTGCGAGGGTGCGGCGGTGGTCATGGGTGTCCTACTTGCTCGGGTCCTTGAGCCCGACCGAGACCAGGTCGATCCCGGCGGAGTACGAGTCGTGGAGGTAGGCGCCCGCGATGTTCTCGCCGATGACGGTCACGTTCTTCTCGTAGAGCAGGGGCACGATGGGGGCCTTCTCCATGATCTGCTTGTCCAGCTCGCCGTAGGCGGCGTTGGCGGCGTTGACGTCGGTCATCGCGGCGATCTCGTCGATGCGCCTGTTGATGGCCTCGTCGTCGATCTGGGCGAGGTTGCTGTTGCCCTTCTCGAAGATGTTGCGGCCGTCGAACAGCGGAGGCAGGAAGGTGGCGCCGGACGACCAGTCCGGGCACCAGCCGGTGAGGGCCGCGTCGTGCTGCCGGGCGGGCGTGCCGATCACCTCGTAGAAGGTGGACGTGTCCATGTTGTTGATCTTGACGTTGATGCCCAGCGGCTTCAGCGACTCCTGGATGGCGACGGCCATGCCCTGCTGGCGGGGCACCGGGCGCACGTCGAGGGTCAGGTCGAAGCCCTTGTCCTGGCCCGCCTCGGCGAGCAGCTGCTTGGCCTTGGCCGGGTCCGTCGGGTAGGGGTCGTAGTCGAGGCGGCCGACGATGGTCGGCGGCTGGATCGCGCCGCCCTTGGTGGCCAGCGTCGTGCCGCCGTCACCGGCGACCACGTTGTCCTTGTTGATCGCGTAGTTGATCGCCTGGCGGACCTTCACGTCGTCGAGCGGCTTCTTGGTGGTGTTCAGGCTCATGTACGTGGTGCAGCCCATGTACCCGGACAGCGTGCGCGCCTTGTAGCGCGGGTCCTGGATGCGGGCCACGGTGGCCGGCTGGATCGCGCCCGCGATCGCGTCGGCGTCGGCGCCCTGCCCGGCGAGCATGCGCTCGTCGATGGTCGCGCCGTCGAGCCCGAAGGTGATCTCGAAGGAGTCCGGCCTGGCGGCGCGGACGGTGTCGGTCGCGGCCTTCCAGTGCGGGTTGCGCACCAGCTTCAGCTTCGCGCCGCGCTGGTAGCTCTCCACCTTGTACGGGCCGGACGCGATCGGCTTGGTGTCGAACGCGCCGGCCGCGCCCGTGCCCTTGGGGAACGGCACGAAGTTGGGCTGCACCAGCGCGCTGGCGAAGTCGGCGAACGGCTTCTTCAGGTGGAAGACGATCGTCTTGGGGTCGGGGGTCTCGATCGTGTCGAGCTCGCCCGAGACGTACGGGCCCTTGTAGTCCTTGGGCGCGTCGATGAGCAGCTTGGCGTAGGGCGAGCCGATGCCGGCCTCGGGGTCCCACGCGCGCTCGACGCCGAACTTCATCGCCTCGCTGGTGATCGGCGTGCCGTCCTCGAAGAAGATGTCGTCCTTGAGGGTGAACGTCCAGGTCTTGTTGCCGTCGGAGGGGGTGCCGGTGCTGGTGGCGAGGTCGGGGACCACCTTCGTGCCCTCCGTGCCGGGACCCGCGCCGAACGTGGTCAGGCCCCGGTAGATGAGCCGGTAGAAGTTGTTGACGCCGCCGTCCCAGCCCCGGACCGGGTCCAGGTGGGAGTAGTCCGCGGTCTGCAGGACGTGGACCGTGCCGCCGGAGGCGGCGGCCTTGGCCTCGGAGCCCGAGGCCGCGGTGCCCTTCCCACCGCTTCCGCCGCCGCCGCACGCCGCGACCGCCAACGTGGTGAGCACCGAGACGCCGGCGAGGGCGGCCGATCTCCTCATTTCGCCTTCTTTCATCAGTTGTTGCAGTTGCAGCGGCGGCGGTGAGCTGCCGTCACCGCGACCTGACCCACACGCGCATGGCCTCGGGCCTGCGGTTGCCCCACAGGAAGTAGGGGACGAGGGCGGCGGAGACGTCCGCCGCCGGGGTGGACGGGGGCTGCGCGCCGAACTCCGGGTACAGCTCCACCGGCGGGGGCGCGGCGACGCCGGCCGGCACCCGGAGGACGACGGCTCCCGGGAGTTCCTCGGACGCGCCGATGTTTGCGCTAACAACAGCGGCCGGCGACAGCACGAGGTCGTCCACGGGGGCCGGCACGTCCTGCTGCTCGACGCAGTAGACCAATGGCCCGCGGGCCACGGCGACCGCGCCGCGGGCCGCGTCCACGTACGGGTGCGGCACGTGGGCGCGCACCGGCATCGGCAGGCGCAGGCGCAGCACGTCGCCCTCGGCCCAGCGGCGCTCCACGGTCAGCCAGCCGTCCCGCGCCGCGACGGGCTCGCCGTCCAGCGTCGCGCCGCGCGCCCAGGCGGGGATCCGCAGCTTCAGGGCGTACGGACGCTCGGGGGCGCGTTCGATCGTGACGCGGACGTCGCCGTCCCAGGGGTAGGCCGTCTCGACGGCCAGCGCGACGGCGTCCGTCTCGACGCGGGACTCGGCGTACTGGGCGAGGTGGAGCACGCCGTCGCGTTCGGCCGCCGCGTAGTCGCCGAGCTGCGCCATCCACCGCACGATGTTCGGCGGGCAGCACGGGCAGCCGAACCACGACCGGCGCAGCTCCTCGCCGCCGGTCTCGGCGCCGCTGCGCTGCTGGTGGTCGGGGCGGCGCTGGAGCGGGTTGTCGTAGAAGAACGCCTTGCCGTCGGCGGACAGGCCCACCGCGTAGGCGTTGTAGAGCACCCGCTCGAAGACGTCGAGGTAGCGCGCGCTCCCCGTGGCCAGGAACATCCGCCAGCCCCACTGCATCACGGCGATGGCGGCGCAGGTCTCGCTGTAGGAGCGCTCGGACGGCAGCTCGTAGCGGTCGCCGATGGCCTCGTCGGAGTGCCGGCTGCCGAGCCCGCCGGTGATGTAGAGCTTGGTGGCGACCATGTCGTCCCAGAGGCGCTCCAGCGCGTCGAGGAGGGTCCGGTCGCCGGTCTCGACGGCCACGTCGGCCGCACCGGCGGCGAGGTAGGCCATGCGCACCGCGTGCCCGGTGACCGACGGCAGCTCGCGCAGCGGCACATGGTCCTGGAAGTACTCCGGCGGGAAGATGCTGTGCTTGAGCCTGCCCCGCCCGCGCCGCTCGACGAACAGCGCGGCCTGCGTCAGGTAGTCGCGCTCGCCGGTCTCCCGGTAGAGCTCCACGAGGGCCATCTCCACCTCGGGGTGACCGCAGACGGCCTCCTCGCGGCCCGCGCCGAAGCGCCGCACGACGAGGTCGGCGAACCTGACCGCCACGGCGAGCAGCCGGTCGTCGCCCATCCGGCGCGAGGCGGCGACGGCGGCCTGGATGAGGTGGCCCAGGTTGTACATCTCGTGTCCCCAGGCCAGGTCCTCCCACGGCTTCCTGTCCGCGGCCGGGTCCTGGAAGAACGAGTTGAGGTAGCCGTCCTCGGCCTGTACCCGCTCCAGCAGGCCCACGACCTCGTCGAAGAACTCCCGCTCGGCCTCCCCCGCCTCGCCCCGGCCGAGCTCGTACGCCAGGCCCTCCAGGGTCTTGTACAGGTCGGTGTCGAGGAACGGGTAGCGGCCCCGGTAGGGCGGCGCGTCGTCCTCGGTCAGCCGGCGCAGGTTGGCGACGTTGCCCGCGGCGCGGAGCTGCTCGACGGTGTGCGGGATGGTCGCGCGACGGTTGCGCTCCTGCCACTCACGAAGCAGGCCACCGGTGATGCGGACGCCCGCGACCGGGGAGACGGCCCCGGCCTCGGTCCGTACGGCTCCGGCCGGCGGCTTGGACTCCAGGGACATGCGGGCGGCTCCTCCTGATGCGTGCCATTGCACTTGTGCTGTGTGGCATTGCACTGCACCCTAGGACGGTGGCGGATGACCGCCAAGAGGGCATCGGGAAAGTGAACAATTCGTTATAAATCCGCATAGATCATGATTTATCGCCGCATTTCGCCAGGCTGGGCGGGGTGCGGCGGGCCGCCGGCGGCTCCCGGGCCCGCCGGGCGATGACCCGCGCCCGGAGCCGTCTCCCGCGCCGCGAGCAGCGGCGCCGGGCAGAGCAATTTCACATGGCAGATCTGCCCGCTGTGCGGAGCCGCCTCGCGGCCCGGGCTCACGTACGCCCGGTGGACGCCGTGCCCACCCCCTCGTCCAGCGGTCGTCCGGCCCTTGTCGGGCAACCAAGCGTGCGCTAGCTTGGCAAGCGATGACCGGTGACACCTCCGCCTACTGGGCCGCCTGCAGGCGCGGCGAGCTGGTCGTCCAGCGCTGTACGGACTGCGGCCGGCGGGTCCACCTCCCCGAGGCGGCCTGCCCCTGGTGCGGCGGAGGCGGGCTGGTCTTCGAGCCGGTCTCCGGCGACGGCGTGGTGCACACCTGCACCGTCGTGCACCGGTCCTTCGCACCCGGCTACCGGGGACGCGAGCCGTACGTGCTGGCCTGGGTGGACCTGCCGGAAGGGGCCCGCGTGTTCGGGCAGGTCGTGGGCTGCGCGCCGGATGAGGTCCGCATCGGGATGCCGGTGCGGGTGACGTTCGTGGACGACCTACCGCATTGGAGACCCCTGTGAGCGTGCTCGGCAAGCTCGGCAACGTGCTCATCCCCGTGGCCGACCTCGACCAGGCGATCGCCTTCTACGGGCTGCCGGTGAAGTTCCGCGACGGCGACCGGTTCGCGGCCCTGGACGGCGGCGGCGTGACCGTGGCGCTGGCCGGCCCCGCCGAGCAGGTCACCGACACGGCGGCGCCCTCGTACAAGGTGGACGACGTGGCGCGGGCCGTGCGCGAGCTGTCGGCGCGCGGCGGCGAGGTGGTGCGCGCCCCCGAGGAGGGGCCGCACGAGACGCGCGCCGTCCTGCGCGACCCGTCGGGCAACGTCTTCGTCCTGTACGCGCCCCTCTGACGCCGCGCCGACCCCGTCCCGTACGCGCCCCGCCCGACCCGCCGCACCCGCCCGAACCCGGCCACCCGCCCGCCGCACCCGAGCCCGACCGCCCGCCGGCCCCTGCTCCACCAGCCCGACCGCCTGATCCGGAGGCCCCCATGGCGCGATCCCCCTACGGCAACTACGGCCACGCGATCCTGACCGCCGGAGCGATGCGCACCCCGGACCGCGAGGCGCTCACCTACTGCGGCGAGCGCCGCTTCACCTACGACCGGCTCAACCGGCTCGTCAACCGCCGCGCCCACGCCCTGCTCGCCGCCGGGATCACCCCCGGCCAGCGGGTCGGCGCGCTGCTCAACGAGACCCTGCACGTCGCCGAGGTCTACCTCGCCCAGGCCAAGACGGGCGTCGTCACCGCCGCGCTGAACCCGTACTGGCCGGTCGGCACCCTGCGCGCGGTCGTCGAGCAGTCGGGCTGCACGGCGTTCGTGTACGACGCGACGGTGGAGGCGGCCGTGGCCGAGATCCGGCCCGCGCTCCCGGGGGTGACCACGTGGATGAAGGTGGGCGGGCCCGGCGACGGCGCGGTGGACCTCGACGCGCTGGCCGCCGAGGCGCCCGAGGACGAGCCGCCGATCGCGGGCGGCCACGACGACCCGCTCGCCCTCTACTACACCTCCGGCACGACCGGGCTGCCGAAGGCGGTCGTCCACACGCACGCCTCGTCGCTGGCCACGGCCCAGATCTGGCTGGACGTGCCGCGCGGGCCCGAGTCGGTGTTCGGCACCGGCGCGATCATCTGGGGCATCGGGTTCCCGGCCATCGTGGGCCCGGCCCTGTACGCGGGCATGCGGCTGGTGCTGGAGCAGGACTGGGGTCCGCAGAACTTCCTGCGCGTCGTGCCGCGCGAACGGGTCACCCACGTGTCGCAGATCCCCTCGTTCTACGCGGCGCTGCTCGGCTCGGCCGGGCACGAGGGCGTGGACCTGTCGTCCGTCGAGGTCATCATGCTGGGCGGCGAGCCGCTGACCGCCACCATGCTGGAGCGCATCAAGCGGCGCCTGCCCGGCGCCGCCGTCTACTCCTACTACGGCCAGACCGAGGCCCCGTACACCTGCATGGGCCGCGTCGACGACGGCTCGACCCCGCTCGGCTCGTCGGGACGGGCCCGCACCGGCAACGCGGTCCGCGTGACCGGCCCCACCGGTGCGCGGGTGGTCGGCGAGACCGGCGAGATCAACCTCGCCGGCCCGCACGTGATGGCCGGGTACGACGGCCTGCCGGACCGGACGGCCGAGGTGCTGCGCGGCGGCTGGTACGTCGGCGGCGACCTCGGCACGGTGTCCGAGGACGGGGTGCTGCGGGTGCTCGGGCGGCGCGAGGACGCGATACTCAAGGGCGGCGTGTGGAGCCAGCCGGTCGCCGTCGAGGAGGCGGCCGCGGCGCTGGACGGCGTCGCCGAGGCGGGCGCGGTGGGCGTCCCGGCGCACGTCGAGGGCCAGGAGGCCGTGGAGCAGGAGATCCTGCTGGCCGTGGTGCCCCGCGCCGGTCACACCCTCGACTCCTCCAAGCTGGCGCTGGCCCTGGCCGACACGCTGCCGGCGCACCAGCGGCCCGACCACATCGTGGTGGCCGACGAGCTGCCGCACTTCCAGGACGCCTCGGGCGGGCCGGGCAAGCTGCTGCGGCGGGAGCTGCACCGGCTGCTGGAGCGCTGAGGGATGGCGGCCGGCGACGACGCGGGCGGGCCCGCGGGCGAGACGACGCGCGAGCACGACTCCGGGGTCGTCTTCGAGCACGAGGCCAAGGCGCTGCTACGGGAGGCCGGGGTGCCGGTGCCGCGCGGCGTCGTGGTCACCGGGCCCGCGCCGGACTTCGGGGCGATCGGCGGGCTGGCCGAGCCGCTGGTGCTCAAGGCGTTCGGGCCCGGACTGCTCCACAAGTCCGACTCCGGCGCGGTGCGGCTCGGGCTGCGGCGCGCCGAGGTGGCGGACGCGGCCGGGCGCATGCGCGCGGCGCTGGCCGAGCACGGGATCACGCCGAGCGGGTTCCTCGTGGAGGAGCAGGCCGAGGCCGGGGTGGAGCTGATCGCGGGGCTGGTGCGCGATCCCGGGTTCGGGCCGGTGCTGCTGGCGGGGCTGGGCGGGGTGTGGGCGGAGGCGCTGCGCGACACCGCCCTCGCCCTGTGCCCGGTCTCGGAGGACGACGCCCGCCGCATGCTCGGCTCGCTGCGCGGGTCGGTGCTGCTCCACGGGTACCGGGGCCGGGCCGGGGTGGACGTCGGCGCGGTGGTCAAGCTGCTCATGACGCTGGGCGGGCCCGGCGGGCTGTGGGAACGGCTGGAGCTGGGCGAGTTCGAGGCCAACCCGGTGATCGCCACGCCGTCGGGCGTGGTCGCCGTGGACGCCCGCCACGTCCCGTCCGCGTCCCCCCCGGAACGCGCGACCGGCGGCGGCGACGGTGACTTCCGGAAGCTGTTCGAGCCGCGCTCCGTGGCCGTGGTCGGCGCCTCCACCACCCGTCCGAACTTCGGCAACATGTTCCTCGGCTTCTACCGGGCCGCCGGGATGCCCGTGGTGGCCGTTCACCCCGAGGCCGCCGAGGTCGCCGGTGTCCCGGCCGTGCGGTCGCTCGCCGAGGCGGGCGCCGACTACGCGCTGGTCGCGGTCCCCGCCGAACGCTGCGCCGACGTCGTACGGCAGGCGACCGGCGTGGCGTACACGCAGGTCATGAGCGGAGGGTTCGGCGAGGCGGGACGCCCCCAGCTGGAGGCCGAGCTGGTGGAGGCGGCGCGCGCGGCCGGCACGCGGCTGCTCGGCCCCAACTGCATGGGCGTGTACTGCCCGCGGGGACGCCAGACGTTCACCGGCGGCGGGCTCGGCCCGCCCGGGACGGTGGCGCTGATCTCGCAGAGCGGCGGCCTCGCCGGCGAGGTGATCAAGGTCGGCGAGCGGCGCGGCCTGGCCTTCAGCCGGGTCGCCACCGTGGGCAACGCCGCCGACGTCACGCCCGCCGAGCTGCTGCGCTGGCTGTCGCACGACCCCGAGACGAGGGCCGTGGGCCTGTACCTGGAGGACCCGCGCCAAGGGCGGGCCCTGTACGAGGCGCTGGCGGCGACCACGCTGCCCGTCGCGCTGCTGGTCGGTGGGCGCAGCGCGCAGGGCCGCCGGGCGGCGGCCTCCCACACCGGCGGGCTGGTCGGCGACGGGCGGATCTGGCGGGCGCTGGCCGAGCAGACCGGCGCCGCGCTGGTCGGCAGCCAGGACGACCTGATCGGCGTGCTGTCGTTCTTCCAGGCGCACGGGGCGCGGCCCGCGTCCGGTGACGGGGTGCTGGTGATCGGGCCGAGCGGCGGGGCGAGCGTCCTCGCGGCCGACGCCTTCGACCAGGCCGGGGTACGGCTGGAGCCGCTGCCCGAGGGCGCCCTGCCGGACCTGCGCGGGCTCGGTCTCGGGGCGGGCAGCACGCTGGCCAACCCGCTGGAGGTGCCCGTCGGCCCGCGCAGCCGCCCCGATCTGGTGCGCGACGCCGTCGCCGCGATCCTGCGGCGACAGCCGTACCGGGACGTCGTGGCGCACGTCAACGTGCAGAGCTTCTTCACCTACGGCACGGCGGCCGAGCCGCTGCTGGAGTACGCCCGGGCCCTCGGCGGGGCGCAGGAGGAGCTGGCCGGGACCAGGTTCACGCTGGTCACGCGTAACGGCGAGTGCGCGCCGGCGGGGGTGGAGGACGAGGTGCGGCGGATCGCCGCGCGGGCGGGCGTCCCGGTGTACCGGTCGATGGAGGCGGCGGCGGTGGCGGTCGCGGCCGGCCGGACACTGGACCGCCTCACCCCGGACGGGCACCCCTCGAACGGGCGCCTCTCGAACGGGCCTGCCGGAGACGGACGCCCCTCGGACCGTCCTGTCGCAGAAGGGCGCGGGCGCGCTGGTGACGGACGCTCCGTTGACGGACCCGCCGTTGACGGACGCGCCGTAGAGCGACGCGCCGTTGACGGGCGCGCCACTGAGGGACCCGCCGTAGACGGGCGCGCCGGTGACGGGCCGGAGCTCGGGCGGGGATTCGGGCGGGCGGGATCGTGAAGGCCGGCGCGGGAGCGGCCGGCGTGGGCGTGGGAGCGGCGGGAGGTCGCGGTGGGACTGCTTGACGGCAAGGTGGCGCTGGTCACGGGCGGCGCGCGGGGCATGGGCGAGGCGCACGTGCGGCTGTTCCGCGAGGAGGGCGCCGAGGTGGTCTTCGGCGACGTGCTGGACGAGGAGGGCAAGGCGCTCGCGGAGGAGACGGGCGCGACCTTCGTGCACCACGACGTGACCGACCGGGCGGAGTGGGCGCGGGCCGTGGAGACCGCCGTGTCGCTGCACGGCCGCCTGAACGTCCTGGTCAACAACGCCGGGATCCTGAAATTTCGGCGTATCGCCGATATGGAGCCGGAGGAGTTCGACCGCGTGATCGAGGTGAACCTCAAGGGCACGTGGCTCGGCGTCAAGTCGGTCATCGAGCCCATGAAGGCGGCCGGGCGCGGCTCGATCGTCAACATCTCCTCGATCGAGGGCTTCGTCGGCGCCGAGGGGCTGTCGGCGTACGCGGCCTCGAAGTTCGCGGTGCGCGGGGTGACCAAGTCGGCGGCGCGGGAGCTGGCCCCCTTCAAGATCCGCGTCAACTCGGTGCACCCCGGCGCCATCAACACGTCCATGGCCATGAACCCGGACATGATGGGCGAGGTCGACGCCGAGGCGTTCGTGCGCGCCATGGTGATCAAACGGTTCGCCAAGCCGGTGGAGGTCTCGCACGTGGTGGCGTTCCTGGCCTCGGACCGGTCGAGCTACTGCACGGGCAGCGAGTTCACGGTGGACGGCGGCCTCACCACCGGCGCCGGTTACTGAGAACGCGGGGCGGCCGGCTTCCTCGCTCAGGTGACCTTGAGGCCGACCCACTCGGCCGGGGTGATGAACAGGCCGGTCGCCTCCACCAGCACGGTGCCGTCCGGCAGGGCGATGCGTCCGTCGGCCCACGACTTGCGGCCCTCCGACCGGGTGTGCTCGGCCGTGGCGACGAGCGGCCGGCCGTACGGGACGGTCGCCCGGTAGCGGACGGTGAGCGTGCCGGTGAGCCCGGCCACCCCGGCGGCGGCGACCGCCTGGCCGAGCAGGTGGTCGAGGACCATCGCGCTGATCCCGCCGTGGACGGCGGAGGGCGGCCCCTCGTGCAGGGGCCGGAAGGCGATGTCGGCCCGGACGCCGCGCTCGGGGTCGCGCTCGACCACGAGGGGCAGCGCGTGCGGGTTGGCGGCGCCCGTGACGGCGTTGCCGAGATGCCGCACGGTGCCGTCCGCGCCGATCTCCAGCGGCTGCGGCGTCTCCCGCGCGGCCGCGCGCAGGCGCGCGGTCAGGGCGGCCAGTTCGGCGGCGACGGCGGCGATCTCGCTCCCGCCCACCTCGGTGAGGGCGACGGCGTCCATGAAGTCCCTGGTCTCCTGGGCGAGGGCGCAGAGGGCTTCGAGGCGGGCGTCCTGGGCGGCGACGTCGATCGTCATGGCCGCATCTTAGAACATGTTCTAGCAAATCAGGATCTTCGGCGCTAGACCTAGATCTTTTGCCTATAAACGGCACGTTCTTTGGACAAATCTGGCAAGCTCTTGACCTGCACCTTCACCTCCGCCATCAGCGCGACACGCGCTTGACGGGTGCTTTACCTGGCTATTCGTCACGGTAGCCTCGATCGTCACGAAAACTACAGGCCTCCGGATCTGTCACACGTGTCCCGGGTACCCCGTGTACCCCAGGTTGCGCGGATGAATCCGGTCTTGCCCGGAAGGTTTCTCTGCACTACATGACGCCAGAGATGCGGAAGTTCATCGACCTGCTCGAGAGCCAGCTCGGCTACTCGGAGCGGGGCGGTGCGTACACCAAGTTCGGCGACTGGTACGGCAAGAACGTCGAGTTCGACGCCGACTACACCTCCGCGCCGTGGTGCGACATGATGCTCTCGTGGGCCGCGCACAAGCTCGGCTACGAGGAGTGGATGGGCCAGTTCGCCTGGACCGTCAGTCACGCCAAGTGGTTCCGCAAGCACGACGCCTGGGGACGCAAGCCCGAGCCCGGAGCCTTCGTCTTCTTCGACTGGAGCGGCTCCCACGACCTCGACCGGATCGACCACGTGGGCATCGTGACCCGGGTCGAGGGCCACACGATCCACACGATCGAGGGCAACATCGACGGCGGCGTCCTCAAGCGCAAGGAACGCGACACGAGCAAGGTGGTCGGCTACGGCTACCCGTGGCGGATCAAGGAGCGTCTCGACCGCGAGGCCCGCCAGAACCAGGTGGATCCCGTCCTGCCTCCGGCGAACACCGACACCGGGCTCCTCCAGCAGACCGACAGCACGCTCGGGGCGCTGATCCCGTACTCCGAGGTCACCATCGTCCAGCCGCCGCTGGCCGCCCGCGCCCAGCCGAGCGCGAAGCCCACCAACGGCGCCCAGCAGGCCGCCGACCCCACGCCTCAGCGCCAGCCGGCCCAGCCGCAGGCCCAGCCCCAGACCCAGCCTCAGGCGCTGCCGCAGGCCACCAGCTCGGCCGCCACGAACGCCGACAAGGCCGCCAAGAAGGGCAAGCACGCCAAGCCCGCCACGGCCGACACCAAGGCAGTCACCAGAGAGCCGCTGACGCCGCTCGTGGACGCCTCCGCCTCGCACCCGTCCCCGGTGCTGGATTCGCCGACGCTGGTGGGCTCCGCGCTGGTGGCCGCCCTCGCGCTGCTCGCGGTGGCCAAGACCCGGCACATGCGCGCCCGGCCCGCTCCGGCCGCCGCCGCGCCGGCCGCGCCCGGCCGCCGCCGCCACCGCCGTCCCCGCCGCCCGGCCGCCGCCCCGGCCGCCGGGAGCGCCCCGGTCATGGCCACGATGGTGCGCCGTACGACGGCGGACGCCACGCTGACGACCCGGACCACCGCCGCGGCCCGCGCCACGGCCGGAGCGGCGCCGGCGGCCGGCGCCACGGCCACGGCCGGCGCGACACTGGTCGCGATCACCACGGCCCGCGGCGCGGCGGCTCTCGCGGGCGGCGCCTCCTCTGCCGCCGGGGCGGGGCGTTCCGCTCACCGGGCCGCCGACGCCCTGCTGGAGACGGTGGAGCCGGTCAGCGCGTCGCGCGCGGCGGCACTCGGCGGTTCCCCCTCCGCGTCGCGCTCCGCTTCCGGGTACGGCGCCGGGGCCGCGTCCTCCGCGGACTTCTTCCCGGTCGACCCGGCCGCCACGGGCCCCATGCCCCTGCACCCCGACATCCTCGCCTCCCTCTCGGAGGACGCGTCCGCGGCTCCGCTGGAGCCCACGGCCATCCACCAGGGAACGCCGCTGGAGGCGCTCGGCGCCCGCCGCATCGTCCCGGCCGAGACCTCGCCGGACCCGGCGGCCCACCCCAGGTTCGTGCCGCTGGAGACGGCCGCGGCGCAGTGGGGGCCGCCTCTGGAGACGATCGCCGCGCGTCTGTCGCTGCCGCCCGGCACGTTCGCGATCCCGGAGGCGACGAGCCGGTTCGACGCGTTCGGCGCCCGCCCGGTCGCCATGCCGGTCGCCATGCCGGACGTCGCCGACCTGCTCCGTGACGCTCAGACCCTCGTGCGCGACGCCCAGGGCCTGCCGCGCGAGCAGGACCCGTGGGACGCCTTCGGCCGTACGTCCCGTCCCGTGGGCCTCGGCGAGCCCGTGGGCCCCGGCGAGCCCTCCCCCGCCCCGTACGCCCTCCTGGACGGCCCTCGCGGCGCCTCTCACGGACGAGCGGCGGCCGCGGACGGCCTCCACGGCGGCCACGGCGGCCACGCCCGCACCGAGGACGGCCTCCGGGACCGCTCGGCGCGCTCCAGCGGCGGCTACCGGGGGCGGAGGCGGCGCAGCGGGCACCCCGTCGAGGAGCCGGCCGCGTTCTCGCCCGACGCCGCCCCTCGCGGCCGCCGTCACCGCGGGGCGGCGCAGCACCGCGCCGAGCAGCCGCACCACATGGACGCCCGCCGGATCGACCCCTACTGGGCCCACCCGCAGCCCGTGTCCCGCCACGGCGACTCCCACACGCCGCCCCACCACGCGGACTGGTACCGGAGCGACTCCCACACTCCGCCCCACCACCCGGACTCGCACCGGAGCGACTCCCACACGCCCGCCGCCCCTCACGCGGACGCGCACCCCGGCGACTCCCGTCGCTCCACCACCCACGGGTCCGACGCCCATCGCGGCGACGCCCACCGGGCGGGTGGCCGGTGGGACGTGCGCCAGCTGGAGCCCCGCTGGTCCGACCAGTTCGCCCAGGATGGACCGCTCCGGGGCCGCCGCCACCGCTTGCCCGCCACGCCGCCGCTCTCGGCGCCGCCCCTCCGTGAGGCGTCGACGGAGAGCCGGGTCTTCGCGGGCGCCGCGAGCGCGACGACGGGTCAGCCCACGCCCTCGACCCCCGTCCTGGGAGTCTCGGACCGTTCCCCGGCCGCCGCGGTCACCGACTCCCCCGCCCGGGACGGCCGCCGCCGGAGGGGCCGCCACCGCGCCTGACGCCCACGGCGTCGACGAGGAAGCCACGGGGACCCCGGCTCCTCGCGACGCCAACGCGTCCCCGCCGATTCGGCGTGGAGACCGGCCGCCCCGCCACGCCGGCGACGGCACGGTGATCGCGCAGGGCCTCATCACCGGGGGCACCGACTGCTCCGCCCTGTACACCAAGCTCTCGGGCGTGCGGGCCTGGAACTCGGGCGTCTCGGTCCTGACGGACTAGAACGCGGTCAGTCGCGCGATGCCCTGTCCTACGCGCGCGTGACGCCGTACCGGGCCGCGAAGGACTCCAGAGCCGACACCGCGTCCCTGCTCCGCTTCCACGGACGGACGATGAGCCGGTTCACCCCGAGCGCCGCCCAGGACGGCACCTCGTCCGGCGACCCCAGCTCGTACGCGTGGACCGTCACCGACCTCGTCCCCCCGAGCGCCGCGAGGCGGTCGAGCTGGGGCCGGATCGACTCCAGCGTGTGCGGCATGCTGATCCAGCCGTCGCACAGCCGCGCGGCCCGGCGCAGCGCGGCGGGCGACTCGCCGCCGCACAGGATCGGCAGCCGGTGCTGGACGGGCTTCGGCTCGAACGCCACCTCCGGGAACGAGTAGAACCTCCCGGAGTGCGCCACCACGGGCTCGTCCCAGAGCCGCCGGGTCACCTCGATGACCTCGTCCAGCCGGGCGCCCCGGTCCGCGAACGGCACCCCGGCCGCGTCCCATTCGCCCCGGTACCACCCGGCGCCCACCCCGCAGATCGCCCGGCCGGACGACACCACGTCGAGCGTGGCGAAGGCGCGCGCCGACACGAACGGGTGCCGCAACGCGAGCAGGTGCACGGCGGTGCCCAGCCGGACGCGGGTGGTGTGCGCGGCCAGCCAGCACAGGTACGCCGGGGCGTCGAACAGGGGCGTGGACGGCTTGATGCCCGGGTCCGAGGTGCCCGGGTAGACCGCCGACGACAGGTCGGTGGTGAACACCAGATGCTCGGGCAGCCACACCGACTCGAACCCGAGCCGGTCGGCCGCCACCGCGACGTCCTTCCACGCGGCCGGGTGGATGAGGCCCAGGGGCACGCCGTACTTCACGGGTACCGCCGCAGGTCGCCGCCGGCGAGGGCCTCGCGGATCCTGGCCCGGTGCTCGGCCGCGCCGCCGTACGCGGCCGACAGCGACCACGCGCGGGCCAGCCAGAACCTCAGGTCGAGTTCCTCGGTGTAGCCGATCGCGCCGTGCGTCTGGAGCGCGGCGCGGGCGGCGAGGTCGGCGGCCTCGCCGGCCGCCGCCTTGGCGGCGCTCACGTCCCGACCCACATCAGGCACGGCCCTCACCTCCAGACCCGCATCGGGTACGGCCGCCTCCACGGCCAGTGCGGCCCGGTGGACCAGCGGCGCGGCGAAGGCGACGGCGACCGCCACGTCGGCCAGCCGGTGCTTGACCGCCTGGAACGACCCGATCGGCGCGCCGAACTGCCTCCTGCTCCGCGCGTAGGCCACGGAGACCTCCAGCAGCCTCCGCGCCACCCCGATGAGCTGGGCGGCGGTCGCCACGGTGGCCGCGCGCAGCGCCGGGGCGAGCGGCCGGTCCAGCGGCGTGGACTCCGTGTACGTCACCTCGGACAGACGCCGGCACGGGTCCGGTCCCGGCAGGGGCCGCAGCCGCGCCGCCTCGCGTCCCACCACCACCGCACCGCCGTCACGTCCCCTCGTGCTCGGCGCGGCGACCACGATGAGGTCGGCCAGGTCCGCGTCCGGCGCGCCGGCGCCGCCCGGCGGCACCACGCTCACCCGCACGGCCCCGGAGGCCAGCTTGGGCACCCCCGGCAGCAGGTACGGCGCGACGACGGCCGTCTCCACGACCGGCCCCGGCAGGCAGGCCCGGCCGGTCTCCTCCAGGGCGGGCAGGGCGTCCACCAGGCAGAGTCCCAGCCCGTCGGCCTCGGGGGGCACGAGCAGCCCGAAGAAGCCCACGGCGGCGAGCCGGTCCCACGCGGGCAGCCGCTCGCTGCGCAACGCCGAGGCCGGGCAGTGCTCGGTCAGGACGTCTCGTACGGTCTCGGCCAGCGCGAGCTGGTCCGGGGTGAAGGCGAAGTCCATCGAGGGGGCCTCCCGGCTCGGCACGGACAGGACTCGGTACGCACACGAGGGGTGGGCGTCACCGGGGCAGCCCCAGGACGCGCTCGGCGATGATCGTGCGCTGGATCTCGTTGGTGCCCGCGTAGATCGGCCCCGCCAGGGCGAACAGGAACCCGTCGAGCCACGGCGTCGTCCCCGCCCGCTCGCCCAGCAGTTCCATGGCCAGGCCGTGCATCCGCAGGTCCAGCTCCGACCAGAAGACCTTGCCCATGCTGGACGCGGGCCCGATCTCCTCCCCGGCCGTGATGCGGCGGGCGGTGTGGAAGGTGTGCAGCCGGTACGCCTCGGCGTCGATCCAGCACCGGGCGGCCCGGTCGGCGAGCGCCGGGTCGGCGTCGCGGGCCAGGGCGACGAGCCGGTCGGCGGTGGCCAGGAAGCGGCCGGGGCTGCGCAGGGTGAGGCCGCGTTCGGAGGAGGTGGCGGCCATGGCGATGCGCCACCCGTCGCCGGGTTCGCCGATCACCATCGTGTCGGGCACGTACACGCCGTCGAAGAACAGCTCCGCGAACCCGGGCAGCCCGTCGAGCTGGGCGACGGGCCGCACGGCGACGTCCTCCAGCGGGAACATGACGTAGGTCAGCCCCTTGTGGCGCGCCCCGGAGGTGCGGAACAGGCCGAACCCGTGCGAGGCGTACGCGGCCCGGGAGCTCCACGTCTTCTGCCCGTACAGCCGCCAGCCGCCGTCGGCCCGCTCGGCGCGGGAGGTGAGCGCGGCCAGGTCGCTGCCCGCCTCGGGCTCGGACCACGCCTGCGCCCAGACCTGGTCGGCGCGGGCCATGCCGGGCAGCCAGGCGCGCCGCTGCTCCTCGGTGCCGAACGCCATCAGGGTCGGGGCGAGCAGGAAGATCCCGTTCTGGCTGACCCTGCCGGGAGCGCCGGCGGCCCAGTACTCCTCCTCGAAGATCAGCCATTCGACCAGCGACGCGCCGCGCCCGCCGTACTCCTCGGGCCAGGAGACGGCGGACAGGCGGGCGGAGGCCAGCAGCGCCTCCCAGGCGCGGTGCGCCTCGAAGCCCTCGGGGGTGTCCATCGACGGCGGCCGCTCGGGTACGTGCCGGGCCAGCCAGTCGCGGACCTCGGCGCGGAAGTCCCGTTCGGCCCTGGTGAAGTCGAGATCCACGAGACCAACCTAGCGCACGCTTGGTTAGCTGACCAGGCGCCGCGGCTCGCGGCCGGGGAGGGACGCCGCTCACACTCCGGCGCGCTGCTCCGCGACGCCGGCCTCACGGATGCGGAAGACGGGATGGCGCGGCGCGATGCGGTGGAACTCCGGCAAGGGGTCCGTCGGCCGCAGTCCCAGGTGGGGCCGGGCGGCAGGCGCGACGGCCAGGTAGCGGCGCAGGATCTCCGCGCGCCGCCCGGGCGGGACCTCCTCCAGCACGATCCGGGTCTCGCGCCCCTGACGGCGCAGCACCGCCTCACCCCCTGCGGCCCGGACGTTGCGCACCCAGTTCGCGTCCGGCCCGAGCATCGACACGAGGAACTCGCCGCCGCGGTGGGCCGCGACCGCGACCGGGACCGCCGTGACGGTGCCGCTGCGGCGCCCCGCCACCTTCAGCACCGCGCACTGGCGCGGTGACAGCCGCCGGGCCCCGTACAACATGACGTCGAGCCGGTTCACGAGCCGCATGAACGCGTTCGGCCGCCCGCGCCGGTACATCGCGCGCTTGAGCGCCGCGAACCCGCGTACGACGGCGCGCGCCCCTGCGGTCATTCCGTCCTCCTCCACAGCACGACCGCGGCGAGACCGGCGACGCAGGGAAGGACCTGCAGCCAGCCCGGCAGGGGCGCGAGGCCGACATCGCCCGAGGTGTCCCGGACGGTCAGGCCGGCGACGGCGACGCAGACCGCGATCGCGAGCAGCCCGGCCGCCAGCGGGCGGGCCCAGCGCTTGCCGGCCCGGGCCGCCCACGCCGTGCCGAGCCAGCCGAGCAGTCCCAGCACCCCGATCGTGGACAGGATCGCCAGGTACGCGGTGACGGCGGAGTCGATCGCGCCGGACCCGTAGGCCGGATAGCCCGCCTTGATGTGGTCGGCCAGGACGCTCCGGTCGATCAGCGGGTAGACGGCGGCGACCACGGTGAGTCCCGCCCCGACGTACATCATCGCCACCGGTGTCCGGTTGCGCGGTCGCTGCCTCAGCTCGGTCATGGCGCGAAGCCCCTCATTCAGAAAGTCACTATCTTCTGAAAGTGACTCTAAGCTTCGAGCTTCGAGACAGTCAATGTCTTCTGACAGTGACATGCTGAGTCCTGGTACGGTGACCGCATGAGCGGGCTTCGCGAGCGCCGGCGGGACAAGGCCATGCGCGCCATCCAGGAATGCGCCCTCGACCTGTTCGACGAGAGAGGGTTCGCCGCGGTCACGATCGAGGAGATCGCGGCCGCGGCCGAGGTGTCGCCGTCGTCGGTGTACCGCTACTTCGGCACCAAGGAAGGCATCGTGGTGGCCGACGAGTTCGACCGGATGAACCCGGCGGACCTCCTGGACCCCGGCGATCCCGTCGGCAGCCTGTTGCGCGCCGTGCGCGCCTACGAGGCCGCGCCGGAGGCCGCCACCGGCTCCGCGGACGCGTCCACAGGCCCTCAGGCCGCGAGGAGCCCGTGGCGCAGGGTGCGCTATTTCTTCGCCGAGCCGTCCGTCCGCGTGGCCGTCCTCGCCAATCTCGACCGGGCGAGCCGGCGGATCGCGCCGCTGCTCGCGGCGGCCGGCGAACTGACCGGGACACAGGCCCGCGTGGTCACGAACGCCCTCGTCTTCGGCTACTTCGCCGCGCTGGAGCAGTGGTACCTCGACGGCGGCAGCCGCCCCATCGCCGGCTACGTCGAGGAGGGCCTGCGTCCCCTGCGCGGCGTCCTGCGGGCCTCCGGCCACGGCGGTCCCGCGTGACGGTCCCTCATCGGGGCCGGAAGGCGCGCCGCAGCGCGGCCAGCCGGGTCGCGGAGACGGCCCGGCCCAGCTCGGTGTCCGGCAGCAGCACGTCGAACCCGTGGAAGCCGCCCGGATACAGGTGGAACTCCGTCGAGACCCCCGCCTCGGCGAGCCGCCGGGCGTAGTCGAGCGCCTCGTCCCGGAAGATCTCCAGCTCCGTCACGTCCACGAACGCCGGAGGCAGCCCGGCCAGGTCCGCGGCCCGGGCCGGCGCCGCGTACGGGGAGACGTCCGCGCCGCCCGCCCGGTCGCCGAGCAGGGCCCGCCAGCCGAAGGCGTTGGCCGCGCCGTCCCACAGCGGGGCGTCGGCGAGGCGGCGGCTGGACGGGGTGACGCCGCGGTCGTCGAGCATCGGGCCGGCCAGGAGCTGGAACGCCACGGCCGGGCCGCCCCGGTCGCGGGCCAGCAGGGCCGTGGCCGCGGCCAGGCCGCCGCCCGCGCTCATCCCGGCGACGGCCAGCCGGGACGGGTCGGCGCCGAGCCCGGCGGCGTTCGCGGCGGTCCACACGAGCCCGGCGTAGCAGTCCTCGACGGGCGCGGGGTGCGGGTGCTCGGGCGCGAGCCGGTAGTCGACGGAGACGGCGACGCAGCCGAGCCGCTCCACGTACCCGGCGAGCAGGCCGTCGTCCATCTCCGGCCGGCCGAAGACCATGCCGCCGCCGTGGATCCAGTACAGACATGGCCTACCGGCCGCGGCCGAGGGCGGGGCCGCCGGGAGGAGGACGCGCAGGCGCACGTCGCCCTCGGGGCCGGGCACACGCCGGTCCTCGACCACCACCCCCGGCCCCGGCGGCGGCACGAGCGCCAGCAGGGCGTCCAGTTCGGCCCGCCGGGCCGCGACGACCTCGGGCGTGAGCGTCGCCGCCTCCAGCGTGTGCAGCGGCGCCCGCTCCAGGGCCTCGCGCAGCTCCGGGTCGAGGTTGGGGTGCAGCGTCATGCCCCATGTCTTTCCTCGGTACGGGGCCCCGTACCCTCGCCGGCGCCTACGCGAGGAGTTCGACGACGCGCTCGGCCAGCGGGGCCGCGCTGGCCGGGTTCTGGCCGGTGGCGAGGCGGCCGTCCACGACCACCTGGGCCTGCCAGTCCGGCGCCCCCTCGTGCCGCGCGCCCCGCTCCACCAGCGCGTCGGCCAGCAGGAACGGCACGACCTCGGCCACGCCGGCGGCCTTCTCCTCGCTGTTGGTGAACGCGGCGACCCGCTTGCCGTCCACCAGGTGCGTGCCGTCGGACAGCGTGAGGTTCACCAGCGCGGACGGCCCGTGGCAGACGGCGGCCACCACGCCGCCGCGCTCGTAGACCTCCCTCCCGACGCGGGCGACGTCGGGGTCCGGCGGGAAGTCCCACATGGTGCCGTGGCCGCCGGCGTAGAAGACGGCGTCGTAGGCGGAGCCGTCCACGTCGGCCAGCCTGGCGGTGTCATGGGCCGCCTCCGTGGCGAGGAAGGCGTTCTGCACCTCGTCGGACGGGTCGTGGCCGTCCTGGGGCGGCTCGCCGCCGCGCACGCTGGCCACGTCCACCTGGAACCCGGCCGCGCGGAACACCTCCCACGGGTGGGCCGCCTCGGACACGTAGTAGCCGGTCCGGCGCACGCCGCCGAGGTCGTCATGGCTGGTCAGTGCGATGAGAATGCGCTTGGTCATGTCCCCAGGATGCCGCGCGCCGCCATCAGTCACCAATAGCGCACAGCCCGTCCAGCCATCAGAATACTGATATGTCGGTATCACTGGATCTGCTCAGGACCTTCCTCGCGGTCTACCGCACGGGGTCGATCACGGCGGCGGCGCAGACGCTGCGCCTGTCGCAGCCCGCCGTCACCGCCCAGGTCAAGTCCCTGGAGGCGGCCCTGGAACGGCCGCTGTTCGACCGCATGCCGCGCGGGGTGACGCCCACGGCCGCCGCGGACGAGCTGGCCCGCCGGGTGGCCGCGTCCCTGGACACGCTGGACGCCGTCGTCGGCGCGCGGCTGCCGGTCGGGCGCGCGGTGCACCTGGGCGGGCCGGCGGAGTTCCTGTCGGAGCAGGTGGTGCCGATGCTGGCGCCGCTGGTGCGCGACGGGCTGCGCGTGCGCCTCACGTTCGGGCTGTCCGACGACCTGCTCGCCGACCTCGCCGCCGGGCGGCTCGACCTGGTGGTCTCCACGATCCGGCCGCGCCACCGCGGCATCCAGGCCGAGCCGGTGTACGACGAGGAGTTCGTGCTGGTCGCCGCCGCGGCCGCGGCGGGGCGGTGGCCGGACGAGCTGCCGCTGATCGCCTACGCGGAGGACCTGCCGATCGTGCGGCGCTACTGGCGCACGGTCTTCGGCCGCCGCCCGTCGGCCGACGCCCGGATGGTGATCCCCGACCTGCGGGGCGTCCTGAACGCGGTGCTGGCCGGGATGGGGTGCTCGGTGCTGCCCTCGTACCTGTGCCGCGCGCACCTGGCGTCCGGGGCGCTGGTGGCGCTGGCCGAGCCGGAGGTGCCGCCGATCAACACCGGCTACCTCGCGGTCCGCTCGGGCGGCCTGTCCGCCGAGCCGGTCGCCCGCGTCCACGCCCACCTGCTCGCGGCGATCCGCGCCGTCCCCTCCTTCTGATCACGCCGCTCGCTGATCACGCCGCTCGCTGATCACGCCGCTCGCTGATCACGCCGCTCGCTGATCACGCCGCTCGCTGATCACGCCGCTCGCGGTCAGCCCAGGTACGCGGCCCGCACCACCGGGTCCTGCCGGACCTCCTCAGGCGGCCCCGTGGCGATGACCCGGCCGAGGTCGAGCACCACCAGCCGGTCGCAGGCGTCCATCACGAAACCCATGTCGTGCTCGACGAGCAGCACCGTGGTGTCCAGCGCCGCGACGACCGCGCGCAGCCGGGCGGTCTGCTCGGCGTCGAGCCCGGAGGTGGGCTCGTCGAGCAGCAGCAGCCTCGGCCGGTCGGCCAGGGCGCGGGCCAGCTCCACCAGCCGCCGCTGCCCCACCGGCAGCGCCGCCGCGTACGCGTCGCGCAGCGCGGTCAGCCCGCACATCTCCAGCACCTCCGCCACGCGCGCCAGCCGCTCACGCTCCAGCCGCCGGCGCGCGGGCCCGCCCACCAGGTCGGCGGCCAGGCCGCCTCCGCCGCCGTGCCAGTCGAGGGCCGCTAGCACGTTGCCGGCCACCGTGAGCCGCCCGAACACCTGGGTGCGCTGGAACGTGCGCCGCAGCCCGCGCCGGGCGCGCCGGACCGCGGACGCGCGGGTCAGGTCCTCCCCGGCCACGCTCACCCGTCCCGCGCCCGGCCGGCGCAGCCCCGACACCACGTCGAACAGCGTCGTCTTGCCCGCGCCGTTCGGCCCGATCACCCCGCACACCTGCCCCCGGGGCACCTCGAACGACACCCCGTCCAGGGCCTTGACGCCGCCGAAGGACACGGACACGTCGCTCACCCGCAGCATCACGACACCCCCAGGTAGGCGGCGGTCAGGCGGTCGGCGTCCACCTCGGAGCGCGGGCCGGCCCAGGTGATCCGGCCGAGCCGCATGAACGCCACGCGGTCGGCCACGGCCAGCGCCTCGGTGGCCTTCTCCTCGACCAGCAGCAGGGCCACCCCGCGCTCGCGCAGCTCGGCGAACACCTCGAACACCTGCCGGACCACGAGCGGGGCCAGCCCCAGCGACGGCTCGTCGGCGATGAGCACGCGGGGCGGCCTGACGAGCGCGGGGGCCAGGGTGAGGAGCTGCTGCTCGCCGCCGGACAGCTCCCCGGCGAGCACGGCGCGGCGAGCGGCGAGCTGCGGCATCCGCTCGTACGCGGGGGCGGGGTCGTCGAGCCAGGTGCGCAGGTTCTCCTCCACGGTGAGCCCGGGGAAGACGCCCCGGCCCTCGGGCGCCAGCAGCACCCCGGCCCTGGCCCTGCGGTGCGCGGGCCACGCCGTGACGTCCTGGCCGTCGAGCAGCACCCGGCCGGCGGCCACGGGCAGGTCGCCGGCGGCGACGGCGCAGGCGGTGGACTTGCCGGCGCCGTTCGCGCCGAGCAGCGCGACCACCTCGCCGGGCCGTACGGACAGCTCGACGCCGCGCAGCACCGTGCAGTCGGCGTAGCCCGCCATCACGTCCTCCAGCCGGAACAGGACGGGCTCCCCGCGGTCGAGGACGGGGGACGGCCGCCCGCGGTCGAGGGCGGAGGACGACCGCCCGCGGTCGAGGGCGGAGGACGACCGCCCGCGGTCGAGGTGGGAGGACGGCTGTCCGCGGTCGAGGGTGGGGGACGCGGAGGGGGACGGCCGGTCCGCGGCGTCACGCGGCGGGGGCGCCGCCGCGGGCTCCGTCTCCTGGTCGCGCGTCCGGCGGCGCGTCCGGCGCCGGTGGCGGGACTCGGCGAACTGCGCCAGCACCCCGTCCGGATGCCGGGCCAGGACCATCCCGCCCGCCCCGAACAGGATGGCCCCCACGTGCGCCGACAGACCCCACGCGGCCAGCAGCTCGGGCATGGCCGCGGCGACCAGCCCGCCGAGCACCGCGCCGCCGACCCGGCGCACCCCCTGGAGCACCACCACGGCCAGCCAGACGAACCCGGAGAAGGCCGGCAGGTCGGTCGCCGTGATCGACTCCTTGGAGACGGCGAACAGCACGCCGCCCAGCCCGGCGATCCCCGACGCCAGCACGAACAGCAGGATCTTGGCGCGGGGCGCGGACAGCCCCGAGGTGGCGGCGGCGGCCGGCGAGGAGCGGACCGCGAGGATCGCCCGCCCGGAGGCCGAGCGTTCGAGGTTGCGCACCAGCAGCCCGGCCAGCCCGACGAGCGCGAGCAGCAGCACCACCCGCACCCGCGGGTCGGAGGTGTCGGCGAACCCGAGGGACAGCGCGGGCAGCGGCCAGCCGATCGTGCCGTTGCTGAACGCGTCCACCTGGAACAGCACCTGGTCGGCGAGCAGCGCGAGGGCCAGCGTGGCGAGCGTCAGCACCCGTCCGCCGAGCCGCAGCGCGGGCAGCGCGACCAGCAGGCCCACCGCGCACGCGGCGAGCACCCCGAGCAGGATCGCGGCGAAGAACGGCAGCCCCGACGCGTACGCCCACCCGCAGGTCAGCGCCGCCATCGCGGCGAACGACGCCTGGGCCAGGTTGACCATGCCGCCGATCCCGGTGACCACCACGAACGAGCAGAAGATCAGCGCCAGCACCAGCCCGTTGGCCGCGACGCCCACGTAGTACTCCGGGCCCACGGCGGTGAAGGCGAGCAGCGCGGCCAGGGCCAGCGCCCACGGCAGGCGGCGCCGCCACGGCGGCACCCCGGCCAGGTGGTCGGGCGGCGGCGCGTCCTCGGCCGTGCTGCCCGCCACCCGCTCGCGGGAGCGGTTCAGCAGCACCAGCCCCGCGAACAGCAGGATCACCGGCACGGCGGTCCGCAGCCCGGTGACCTGCTCCAGGAAGTCGGTGTACCCGGCGACCAGGTTCTGCACGACGCCCAGCCCGAGCCCGGCGGCGAACGTCCACGGCACCGACCGCAGCCGCCCGAACACCGCCGCCGTGGCCGAGGCGAACAGCAGCACCGTGTACGCGGTGGCGTCGAGCCCGATCACCGGCACGGCCAGCACCCCGGCGAGCCCGGCCAGGCCGGAGCCGAGCATCCAGGCCAGGGCGGAGGTGGCGTCCACGTCCACGCCGCGCAGCGTGGCCAGGCGCCGCCGGTCCACGGAGGCGCGCATGCGCAGCCCGTACGGGGTGTGCCGGAGGAACGCCCACAGGCCGGCGGCGGTGAGCGCGGAGAGCGCGAACGTGATGAGCTGGTCGGTGTCGAGACGGACGCCGAGCACGTCGAGGGCGACGGCCGGGTGGGGGCCGACGCCGCGCGGCAGGGCGGTGGCGTCGGCGGGCGGCAGGCCGAGCAGGTCCACGGCGAGCAGGCCGAGGGCGGGCAGCGCGATCGTCAATCCGATGGTGGCGACGATCTGCGCCGTCTCCCCGGCCCGGGCCAGGCCGCGGAACATGGCGCGGTGCAGCACGTAGCCGAGCGCGGGCGCGAAGAGGCCGACCGCGAGCAGCGCCGACAGCCACGGGGGCAGCCCGGCCCGGTCGCACTGGTAGAACAGCAGCGCCGCCATGAAGCCGACGGCGCCGTGGGCGAAGTTGAACACGCCGGTGGCCGCGTACGACAGGGTGAGCCCCGCCCCCATCACGGCGAAGACGGCGCCGGTGACGAGCCCGCTGAGGAGGTATCCGGTGATCATTTCAGCGGCACGTTGTCGAAGCACTTCAGGCTCTTGGCCACCGTGAACGCGCCGCCCTCCAGCTTGACCAGGGCGCCGCAGCCGTTCGGCTCGGTGTGGTCCTGCGGGAAGCGGATGCGGCCGAATCCGGCGTTCTCGTAGGAGTAGCCGCTGTTGGCGGTGGCCAGGAACCTCTCGCGGGTGAGGTCCTTGCCCGTCTTGGCGAGCAGGTCGAGGAAGATGTCGGCGGCCCAGTAGCCGATCGCCATGTGCTGGGTGAGCGTGGCGCCGGGCGCGACCTTCTGGACGTCGGCCTTGAACGCGGCGATCTCGGGGGCGGTCGACTCGAACGGCTCGAACATCGGCGCGGCGACGACGCCCTCCAGCGCCTGCGCGCTGGCCGGGTCCTTGAGGACGGCGGCGTCGTAGCTGGTGGCGTCGGTGAGCACGCCCCGGTAGCCGGCGCGCTTGAGTGCGGCGTAGAGGCCGACGTTGAACTTGGTGCCGGCGATGACCGACACGACGACGTCGGGCGGCTCGCCGCCGTCCGAGGTCATGATCTTGTTGACGTACGGGAGCCAGTCGGGGGGCGGCGCGGCGGCGGGCAGGCCGGAGTTGACGCCGGCCAATTCGAACCCGGCCGCGGCGAACGACTGGGAGATCGTCGTCCCGCCGTACTTGCTGCCGCTGGAGTCGGTGGTCTGGACGTAGACGCTCTTGCCCCGCGCGCCCCCGAGCAGGTCGGCCATCTGCCTGCCCCACCAGGTCTGCGAGCCGGCCCCCTTGCGGGGCGCCAGGCAGCCGTTGTAGCCGAAGCCGGTCCTCGTCCCGCACCACTGCGGGCCGGTGGCCCAGCCGAACCACGGCACGCCCTGCTGCTCCAGGAACGCCGCCCCGCCGAAGTTGGGCGCGTGCACGGGCACCAGCGCGAACACCTGGTCCTTCTGCACGAGCTTGCGGGCCGCCGCGTCGCCCTTGGCCGCGTCCTGGCCGTCGTCCTCGGCGCCGACGAACTCGATCGTGCGCCCGTGGACGCCGCCCTCGGCGTTGGCCCGTCCGAAGCGGGCCCTGGCGCCGATCTCGGCGTCCTTGGTGGAGTAGCCGCTGGCGCTGGTCTTGGTGAGCACGCCGCCGACCTTGACGGTGGTCGCGGTGACGCCGGGCGCGGCGCCGCCGGTCGTGGCGGGTGTCCTGCGCTCGGCGGCGCAGCCGGTCAGCAGCAGCGTCACGGCCAGCGCGCCCGCCAGGCCCGCCGTGCTCCGCCGCACCTCGTGATGTCGTCGCACCATCGCCTTCACCTCTTGGGTACGGCGTGCGCCACGCCCCCGTCTTGGCCTAGCGCTCGCTTGGTTTCGGCCAGCGTAAATTCGGCCCCGGAGGGTGTCAACGGACGACGAGATCTTGCCGAGCAATCGCTTGCTCACATCGCGCGGCCGGGCTAGCGTGAGCGCATGCTCATGCGCGCCGCCGTGCTGACCGCCTTCGACCAGCCGATGGAGATCCGCGAGGTGGAGATCGCCGACCCCGGCCCCGGCGAGGTGCGGGTCCAGATCAAGGCGTCGGGGGTCTGCGGCTCCGACCTCAAGGCCATCGACGGCAAGAGCCCGGTCGTCGCGCGGCTGCCGTACATCCTCGGCCACGAGAGCGCCGGCGTCGTCGAGAGCGTCGGGCCGGGCGTGACCACGGTCCGGCCCGGCGACCACGTCATCATCTCGATGAACGGCCCCTGCGGAAGGTGCCGCCACTGCGGCGCCGGCCGCTTCCACCTGTGCTCCGGCCCGGCCCGCATGCGGGCCGTCATGGGCGGCGAGCCGCGCGTCACGCTGGACGGCGCGCAGACCCGCCGCTTCATCGGCATCGGCTCGTTCGCCGAGTACACGGTGGTCAACGAGCCCATGTGCGTGCGGATCGCCACGGAGGCGCCGTTCGACGTGATGTCCCTGCTGGCCTGCGGCGTCGTGACGGGGGTCGGCGCCGTGCTCAACGTGGCGCGGGTGGCCCCGGGCTCCAGCGTCCTCGTCGTGGGCTGCGGCGGCGTCGGCCTCAACGTCATCCAGGGCGCGGTGCTCGCCGGCGCGACCACGATCATCGCCGCCGACGTGGCGGAGGCCAAGCTCAAGCTCGCCGAGCGCTTCGGCGCCACGCACACGCTCATCCCCGGGGACCTGCCCGCGCAGGTCGGCGAGGTGGTGCGGGGCGGCGTGGACCACGCCTTCGACGTGACGGGGGTGCCGGGCGTGCTCGCCCAGGCGTTCGCCGCCACGGCCCCGGGCGGAGCCACCGTCATGGTCGGCAGCCCGCCGGCGGGCCGGCCGGTGGAGGTGGACCCGTCGCTGCTGTTCTCCTCCCGTCGCCTCATGGGCACCCAGGGCGGCGACGCGGCGCCGCACCGCGACCTGCCCATGCTCGCGGCGCAGTACCAGCGGGGCCGCCTGGACCTGGGCGGGCTCATCACGGAGCGGCTGCCGCTGGACCAGATCAACGACGCGGTCGCCCACGTCCGCCAGGGCACGGTCGCCCGTACGGTCATCGTCTTCTGACCGCCCGACTTCTCTGTTATTCTAACGATCCTTAGAAAAGCAGAGGAGATGGTCATGTCGTACCCCGAGCCCCGTTACCTCGCCGAGAAGGGCGAGGTCAGCGCCCGGTTCCGCCCCGCCGGAACGCCCGCCGACCTGGTGATGGGCCCCCACACCGACGACCCGGCGCAGCGCCGCACCCACGTCCACCACCTGGGCACCGGCGCCACCACCAACGGCGCGTTCGGGCTCTACCGCTGGGAGATGGGCCCGCGTCCCGGCGGCGCCGGCGCGCACTTCCACCGCACCATCACCGAGTCCTTCTACGTCCTCGACGGCTCGGTGCGCCTGTTCAACGGCGACCGGTGGATCGACGGCAACCCGGGCGACTTCCTGTTCGTCCCCGAGGGCGGCATCCACGGCTTCCGCAACGAGTCGGGCGCCCCGGCGACCATGCTCATCCTGTTCACCCCCGGCGCCCCCCGCGAGGGGTACTTCGAGGAGCTGGCCGAGATCGCCACGACCGGCCGGGAGCTCACCGAGGAGGAGTGGACCGAGCTCTTCCTCCGCCACGACCAGTACATGGTCTGATGGCCGCTTTCCCCGAAGAGCCGATCTACGAGCAGCTCGCCCGCATCGGCAAGGTGCTGTCCAACCCGGTGCGGCTGCGCCTGCTCGACGTGCTCGACCAGCAGGAGTGCACGGTGGAGGAGCTGGCCGAGGAGGCGGGCATCGCGCTGAAGAACACCTCGGCGCAGCTCCAGCAGCTCCGTGCCGCCCACCTGGTCACCAGCCGGAAGGAGGGCACCAAGGTCTTCTACCGGCTGGCCGACGAGGGGGTGTCGCGCTTCCTCGGGGAGATGCAGGCGTTCGCGCACGGACGGCTGGCCGACCTGCGCGAGGCGGTGGCCCACCACCTGGGCTCACCCGAGGGCGTGACGGCCGCCGAGCTGGCCGCCCGGCTGGAGGACCCGGGCACGATCGTCGTGGACGTGCGCTCGGCGACGGCCTTCGCCACGGCCCACCTGCCGGGCGCGGTGTCGCTGCCGCTGGCCGAGCTGCGCGACCGCCTGGAGGAGCTGCCACGCGAGGCGGAGATCGTCGCCTACTGCGGCGGGCCGTACTGCGTCGTGTCGCCCGAGGCGGTGCGGGTGCTGCGGCGCAACGGTTTCCGGGCGCTGTCGCTGGAGGGAGGCATCACCGGCTGGCGCCGCTCGGGGCGGTCCACCACCCCCGGCTGACAAACCGCCACAAAGGGGTATATATCGGGACAGTACGGGCGTGAATCACACGGGCACCGAGCGTTGACCAAGGGTTTCCGATCCGGGACAGTGAAGGGACCGAAGGCCATGGGCAGCAGTCTCCGTCTCGCACTCCTCGGCGGTTTCCGGCTTCTGGCCGGCGACGACCAGATCAACGTCTCCAACGGCTCCGAACGCCTGCTCGCCTTCATCGCGCTGGGCTGCCGGGCCGTCTCACGCCACCTGGCGGCGGCCACGCTGTGGCCCGACGCGCCGGAGCACCGCGCGTACGCGAGCCTGCGCTCGGCGCTGGCCCGCCTGGACGCCTCCGGACGCCGGATGCTGCGCGTCGGCGCCACCGAGGTGAGCCTGGCCCCCGACACGCACGTCGACCTGCACGAGGCCCGCGCCCTGGCCGAGCGGATCCTCGACCCGGCCGCCGCCTGCCCCGACCTCGACCGCCGCGCCATCGAGGTGCTGTCGCACGGCCTGCTGCCCGGCTGGTACGACGACTGGGTCCTCGGCGAGGCCGAGCAGTGGCACCAGCAGCGCCTGCACGCCCTGGAGGCGCTGTCGGCCCGTTTCGTCCGGGCGGGCAGGTTCGCCGACGCGGTGGCCGCGGCGAGCGTGGCCCTGCACGCCGAGCCGCTGCGGGAGAGCGCCTGCGCGGCCCTGGTGGAGGCCCACCTGGCCGAGGGCAACCAGGCCGAGGCGCTGCGCCAGTACCGGCTCTACGTGCGCGGCCTGCGCGAGGAGCTCAGCCTGTCGCCCACGCCCCGGCTGCGCGGCCTGGTCGCCGGCCTGCGCCCGCCGGAGGAGCGCTAGACGACGCCGGTGATGCCGCCGTCACGCCGGCATCACGGGGCGGTGACTGGAACCCCGCCATGCTTTCTGGTGAGCGCCGGACTACCCGCAGGTGGTCGTCACCGCGGGCCGGCGGGATCAAGGAGACAGGAATGCGTACCAGGCGAGTGATGATGCTGGCCGGTCCGGCACTCCTCGGCGCGCTCGCGTTCGGTCCGGCCGCGGCCTCTCCCGCGTCCGCCTCCGCGGGCACCGCCAAGGCGCCGGCAGCGGTCGCCCAGGCGAGCGCCACCGTGCACACCGTGGCCGTCAAGCCCGGCAAGAAGCGCTACAACAAGGGCTACAACAAGGGCTTCAGCGACGGCCGGTTCGACTGCAAGGCCGGCACCCCGTTCGACCTGAACTTCACCGGCTCGGACCCGTTCAGCATGGGCTACCGCAACGGTTACATGAGCGGCTTCCACAGCTGCACGCCGCCGAAGAAGCCGTAACCCGCGACCTCTGGACACCTTCCCCGGTGGACGAAGGGCCCCGCACCGCCTGGGCGGTGCGGGGCCCTTCCCGTGCGGTCCCGTGCGGTCCCGTCCGGTTTCGCGCGGTCCCGTGCGGTCCTGTGCGGGGCGAGGCCGGGTCAGCCGCGGGCGCCCACGGGCTCGGGCAGGTCGTCGCGCTGCTCCTGGCCGGCGCCGCCGCCGGGACGGACGTCGTGGTCGTCCTCCTCGTGCCCTTCGACCGACAGGTTGGGCAGCAGCCGGTCCAGCCAGCGCGGGCACCACCAGTTCGCCCGGCCGAGCAGCACCATCGTCGCCGGCACGAGGAAGCCCCGGATGATCGTGGCGTCCACCGCGATGGCCGCCGCCAGGCCCACCCCGAACGTCTTGACCATGGGGTCCGGATAGGCGATGAACGCCACGAACACCGACACCATGATGAGCGCCGCCAAGGTGATCACCCGGCCGGTCGAGCCCAGCCCCTCGGCGACCGCGCGGGAGTTGTCCCGGTGCCGCAGGTACGCCTGCCGTACGGCCGTCAGCAGGAACACCTCATAGTCCATCGACAGCCCGAACAGCACCGCGAACAGCATGAGCGGCACGTAGCTCTCGATCGGCACCGTGAAGAAGAACGTCTGGAGCGAGGACGACTCCAGCGGCGGGTCCATGCCGACGAGCCGGCTGCCGAGCCCGACGGAGAAGACCATCGCGAGCGTGCCGAAGGCGGCGCCGAGCGAGATGAGGTTCATGACCGCGGCCTTCAGCGCGACGACCGGGGCGCGGAAGGCCAGCAGCAGGAGGAGGGCGCTGAGCAGCACGACCACGCCGATGACCAGCGGGGTCCGCTCGGCCATGCGGTCGCCGGCGTCGGTCAGCGCGGCGACCTTGCCGCCGACGTGCAGCGTGGCGCCGGGGACCGACAGGGCCCGCACGTCGTGCACGACGTCGGCGGAGCGGCTGTCGCTGGGCGCGTACTCGGGGATCGCCTGGATCAGCACCGTCCGGCCCGTGTCGCCGACCTTGGCGGGGGCGACGTGCGCGACACCGTCCACGTTCTCGACGGCGTCGCTGAGCCGCTTCACCACGGGCGCCTTGGCGTCGGCCGCCTTCTCGTCGAGCTCGGCGACGACCAGCAGCGGCCCGTTGACGCCGGGGCCGAAGCCGGAGGCCATCAGCTCGTACGCGCGGCGCGGCTCGGAGCCCTGCGCGGCGTACCCGTCGTCGAGCGGCCCGAGCTTGAGCGCCAGCGCGGGCGCGGTGATCGCCGCCAGCACGACGACACTGCCGATCAGCACCCGCCACGGGCGGCGGGCCACCCACGCGCCGAGCCCGGCCCAGCCGGAGGAGTCGCCGCCGCGGCGCCGGCCGAGGAAGGGCAGCCTGAGCGCGTTCACGCGGTGGCCGAGCAGCCCGAGCAGGGCCGGGACCAGCGTGATCGAGGTGAGCACGGCGGTGACCACCGAGACGCCGGTGACCAGGCCCAGCGTGCGCAGCAGCGGGAACCCGCCGAGCACGAGGGCGCTCAGCGCGACGATGACCGTGCCGCCCGCGAACACCACAGCCCCGCCCGAGCTCGCCACCGTACGGCGCACCGACTCCTGGACGGGCACGCCGTCGGCCAGCAGCTTGCGGTGCCGCGACAGCAGGAACAGCGCGTAGTCGATGCCCACGCCGAGCCCGATCATCGTGGCCATGATGCCGGCCTGCTTCGGCACGTCCGCGACGTGGCCGAGCAGGCCGATGACGCCCAGCCCGGCGGCCACGCTGACCAGCGCGGTGAAGATCGGCACCAGCGCCGCCGTCAGCGTGCCGAACGCGAGGACGAGCACCAGCAGCGCGCACAGCACGCCGATGATCTCGCTCGGCCCGGTCTTGATCTCCTTGTCGGCCGGGGTGGAGCTGTCGGCGGCGACGACCTCCAGGCCGGCCGCCCGGGCCGGCTGCGCGGCCCGCGAGACGGCCTGGGCGGCCTCGGCGGGCTTGGCGGGGTCGTGACCCTCCATCCGGACGGTGATGAGGCCGATCTGCAGGTTGGAGGCGATGCCGCCGCGGCGGAACGGCGTGTCGACCTGCTTGACGTGCGGGACCGCGCGGATGTCGGCGATCGCCCGTTCGACGGCCTCCTTGCGGGGCTTGTCGATGAGCTGCCCCTGAGGCGCGTAGAGGACGAGCTGCACGGTGCCGCCCGTCTCGTAACCGGGGCCGAAGCCGGAGCGCATCAGGTCGTGAGCGCGCTGCGCGTCCGTGCCGGGGATCGTCGCGTCGTTGCTGACAGGGCTGCCGAGCACGAGGCTGGCGCCCATCAGGCCGGCCGCCGCGACCACCCATAAGGTCAGTACCACCATCCCGTGCCGGGCGCACCAGCCGCCCAGCCGCCCCAAGAACCGCGTCATCGCAGGCCCCCTCCTCGACGGCCGTCCTGTACGGTCGTACAGGGCTACCATAGATCGATATATCCCCGAAGGCTGAGGCGAGTACGGAAATGAGACGATGACCACAGCCGACGACACCCGCAGCAGGATCCTCGCCGCCGCCCGCCGCCTGTTCGCCGAGCGCGGCTACGCGCAGACGTCCCTGGCCGACATCGCGGCGGCCGTCGGCCTGACCAAGACCGCCGTCGCCTACCACTTCCACCCCAAGGACCGGCTGGCGGCCGAACTGCTCGCCCCCTGCGCCGACGACGTCATCGCGCTGCTGGGCGCCGAGTTCCCCGACCGCGCGGCGTTCCTGGACGCGCTGGTCGCCTTCACCGTCCGGCACCGCACCGTGCTACGCCTGGTCATGGAGGACGTCGGCGGGGCCGACGACGCCCCGCCCGGCTCACCCGGCGAAGCCATCAGGACCTTCCGCGACGAACTGTTCGCCCGACTGGTCGGCCCGGAACCGGACGCCGCGGCGCGGGTGCGCGGCTGGGCGGTGCTGGGAGCGTTGCAGTGGGCCGTGGTGCACACGACGGACCTGCCGGAGGACCAGGTCCGAGACGTCCTGCTGCACGCCGCCCAGGCGATCTGACTGTTCGTTCGAAGGCAAGGTCCTCACAGAGGGACGCGCTCCGCGCGAGGGGCGCTCGGGCAGCGCCTCCCAGGGGGCTCCCGCCCCCTTCGACCCCCGCCAAGGGCACGGCCCTCGCTCCGCTCGGACGCCTTACCGGGGGCTACGCCCCCAGTGGGGGCCTACCGGCCCCCACGCCCCCGGTCCCGGACCAGGTCAGCAAGAAGGCGCCTCGAACGGATTCGAGGAATTCAGCGGAGAGGAAGCCGAAGTCCGTGTCCGCCGAGACGATGACCCGCTGCTCTGCCACAGCAAGGGACATGACCATGGTGTCAGGTGCACTCGTCGCCTGGAGGTCGCGAACATGGACGGCGTCATGGCCGGCCTTCGTCAGCAGCTCGGCGACCCTTTGTGAGAGGTTCTCGTCGACAAGCGATCGAAAATCATGTGTTCTCCCCTCCTCTTCGAGGGTGGCCAGGTCTGATTCATATCAGCGAGTCAGCTGCCGTCTACCGGCAAGCGCGAGGGCGGTTCCTGCCCACGGCTCGATCTGGATCCCGCGTCACGCCAGCGGCCGCCGGTCATAACCAGCATGCGCACCTCATCGGGCGGGTAAGCGCTTGTCGAACCTCTGCGTTTGCTTGCGTCCGCGCCACAGGACCTCGTCGGCATCCGAAATTCACCGATCCACCGCATTCCTCGCCTCAACTGCACATTTCGGCAGGCATCATCGCGCTCACTCACCCAAGTGGCGAAGCCGTCCCGCCAGCTCCGGAATGTCCTCCAACTCTCCCGTCGTCACCGCGATGATCAGCCTTTCGGCTTCATCCACGTCCCGGTACTCCAGGATCTCCCCGTTGTCCTCCAGGAAGGCGACGGCGGCCGTCCAGGCGAGCCGCTTGTTGCCGTCCACCAGCGGGTGCCCGATCAGGATGCTCTGCATCAGGGCCGCCGCCTTCTCCCACAGATCCGGATAGGCGTCGTCGCCGAACACGGTCGTCTGCGGGCGCAGCACCGCGCCGTGCATCTGGCCGCCGTCGCGGAGACAGACCTCGGGCAGCACCTCCTCGGCCAGAGCGAAAAGGTCCTCGGTGATCGGGTAGCCGGTCACCGCGCGAGCCTCTCGAGGAGTTCCCGGTCGCGCTCGGCGACCTTCCGCCCGATCGCCCGGTAGCGTTCACGCCGCCGACGGGCGATGTAGTCGTCGATCGCCGCCACCATCGCCGAGTTGACGCTCTGCCCGTCATCACCGGCGATCTTCTTGATCTGCTCGTACGTCTCATCCGGCAGCCGAAGCCGTGTCTCAGCCATGCCGGCGACGGTACCACTTTTTGGTACCACGTTCCGGTGATATATCGCGGACACTCCCAACCCGTGCCAGTACCCTTTGCCGACGAGTGGAAGAGGTCGGCTCGATCGAAGCGATGTCCGCGCGGGATCTGCGGATCATCCAGGAGTGCCGGGACGCCGCCGTCCACGGCCCGTCTTCGAGGACTGGGAGTTCGACACCCTCATGGGCCTCACGCGCGACGAGGTCGCCGCGATCCCCACGTCATGGCCGCACGTGGACGACGCCGACGCGCGGGACGTCGCGGTCAACAACGTGCTGAACAATCTTCTCGGCCACCCCCACGGATACGCCAGGCGATCGCACGAGTTCTTCTCAGCGGCGCCGGAGGAGGTGGCGGACGTGCTGACACGCTGGCGGGGTGACGAGGCGTTCGACGCCTCACCCAGAGGTACCTTCGATCGCCTCCTCTGAGACGAGCCGCCACCCGTCGGCCAGGATGCGCTCACGAGACGGGAGGCCATGGCCCCGGTAGCACGGTCCGTGGTCTGATCGCGGACGATCCACCTCCACTCGCGGCCTGGCCTGGGAGAAGTCAGTCCCAACAGAACTGACGGCCGAAGGAGGTGTTCTTGGAGGCGAGGCCGGCGACGGGCTTGTTGGTGATGAGCTTGACGCCGGTGTCGGTGAAACCGGACGCCTTCACGCCCGACTCCGCGTACTCGACGACGGCTTGGACGCCCATCTCCGCCATCTTCAGCGGAGACTGCTGCGAAGTGGCCGCGATCTGACCGACCTCCACGGCCCGGACGCCGGCGCAACCGCCGTCGACCGACACGACGAGCACGTGCTTCTCCACGCCTGCGGCCTTGAGGGCGGCGTGGGCGCCGAAGGCGGTGGGCTCGTTGACCGTGTACACCACATTGAGGTCAGGAACTGCGCGCAGGCAGTCCCGCATGACGATCCGGCCCAGGGTCTGGTCGCCGTAGCTGTAGGTGGAGCACACGATCGACGGGTCGCCCTCGGCAAGGCCGAAGCCTTTCAGGAAGCCGGCGTGCCGGAGCCGGCTGGTGGAACTTACCGGCGCCGCATCCAGCATGGCAACCCTGGCCGGCCTGTCGCCCATCACGTCCTTGGCGTACATGCCGATCAGCTGACCGGCCTTGAAATTGTCCGTGCCCAACAGGGCGTCCGTGGCGTTCTGCGGCTTGGTGGGCGTGTCGAGCGCGATGACGAGCACCCCCGCGGCCCTGGCCTTCCTGATCGACGGGACGATCGCCGTGGCGTCGTTCGGGGTGATCAGAATGCCCTTGACGCCCGCCTTCACCATGTTCTCGATCGCGGTGGCCTGGGACGCGTTGTCACCGGTGAACCTGCCGGCCGCGGTCATCAGTGTCGCGCTCCGGGCCGCGGCCATGGCCTGCGCGCTCTGTCTCATCGCCACGAAGTACGGGTTCGCCTCCGTCTTGGTGATCAGCCCGATCTTGATCTCGGGCTCCCCGGCCTCCCGAGAGGCGACAGGGCCGCAGGCCGCGGCCGCCAGGGTCGCCGCCGCGGCGACCACGAAGGCCGTGAGCCGAGCGGCTCGTGTGGTGCGACGCATGCCCCTGGTTCCCGGATGATGGTGATGCTCGAACGATGTTCGGCGAATCGCATCATGACATTCGTGAGTGTGCCCCTATCTGTGCCAGCATTAGGGCCGTTTTCTCCCGAAAGTGTTTATGTCAGGACAAGGACTCGGCAAAACGGTCGAACGGCTACGGCCTCCGGCGGCTACGAGTCGGCCAGGACGCGTTCCAAGGTGCGCCGGCCCATCCGGCTCATACGGCCCGTCGCTGGCCGACACCGCGGCGGCCGTCGGCCCGACCAAGACCGCCGTCGCCTACCACTTCCACCCAAGGACCGGCTGGCGGCCGAACTGCTCGCCCCCTGCGCCGACGACGTCATCGCGCTGCTGGGCGCCGAGTTCCCCGACCGCGGGGCGTTCCTGGACGCGCTGGTCGCCTTCACCGTCCGGCACCGCACCGTGCTACGCCTGGTCATGGAGGACGTCGGCGGGGCCGACGACGCACCACCCGGCTCACCCGGCGAAGCCATCAGGACCTTCCGCGACGAACTGTTCGCCCGACCGGTCGGCCCGGAACCGGACGCCGCGGCGCGGGTACGCGGCTGGGCGGTGCTGGGAGCGTTGCAGTGGGCCGTGGTGCACACGACGGACCTGCCGGAGGAGTGATCAGGCGATGCTTGGTGCCGTCCCGTCCTCGATCGACCGGGGACGGACCGCAGCCCGGGAGAAATGGCGACGAACCGGAGCGTGAAACGCGATACACAAAAGACGAATTCGACCTTTGCGACAGCCCCGCGCACATGACATGCCCTTCCTCGCGGAGCGCGAGGAAGGGCATGAACATCGTGTCCGACGGCGCGAATCCTGGCCCAGGGCGTCGCTCGAACGACCCGCCGGACCTTCTATGCATTCCACAGGACGAAGAGGTCGGCGCCGTAGTAGTTGTTGGTGTACCGGCACTCGAACTTGCGCCAGTAAGCGCTCCTGAGACCGTTCTGCCCGTCGACCGAACACCGATCCCCGGCTACATATCGCAGGTCATCGTAGTAACTGCGGTAGTAGACACACTCGTCACAGCGCACCCAGGTGTCGGGTGACGCGGACGGGGCGTCCATCGCTCGGGGAGTGCTCGCGACGGCCGTCCCGGGCATGGCCGTGAACGCACCGAGCACCAGTGCCGCCATGGCGGCGACCATTCCGCCGCGGGCCAGGCGAACCCAACGTGCGAGCGACATACGCGCTCCTTCCAGGTTGATGACACCAGGCACAGATGATGCGCCGGAGAGTTTCGAGGACCGACGAGAGCGCCACTCCAGAGAGCAAGCAGCCGGACGCTTTCTCAGGAGAGCTCGGCTAGCACAGCTGCCCGGCATACCATGCATTGTCGGAGAACAGAAGTGAATCCAGGACCACGTCTGCTCGTGGACCCACGCACGTGAACGTGTTCGACCTGTTGATCTTGTCGATCTCGACCACGATGTAAGTGTCCCCGCAATGCTTGTACCAGAGATGAGTGGCGTCTCGGTAGGCGCCACATTGTCTCCCTATCGGAGCCTCAGCGGTACCTGCTCCGCCTTCGCGGTCGACATATGTGGCGATCGTTCCGCCGGCGGCGGACGACGCTTGAGCGGCCGGCGCCATAAAAGCGACGCTCGCCACTGCCGCCGCCGCTACGGCGAATCTGGTCGCGGCCTTGAGAAGAGTCATTCATCCCTCACGCAAGGACAGGCGCCTGAGCGCCGTGCCGATTTCTCTGAAGCACCAGAGGCACCAGCTGCCTCCGAGTACGAGAAGATCCTTTCCACTCGGATCGAGGAGAGCTCAGTACCACTTCTGGTAGTCGCCCTGGTTGATCGGGGAAAGGTAGACCGAGCCCTCCCAGTTGCTGTCGAGGGCTTGATCCGACTCCCATTGGATGATGTGACCGGTGTCGAACAGCCTCCATTTCTGGTAATCGCCGCCATTGCAGGCGAGCGTGTAGACGCTGCCGGTGGCTGAGGTTCCGTCGAGACACTCCTGGCTCCACGAGTTCACCAGGGATCTGTAATTTCCCCCACCGACCCAAGTCCAGGTCTGGGCGGGACCGTAGTTGCACGGACTCGTGAAAACGTGCCCCACCGCGCCACCGAACCCCTGCTCCAGGCATCGGTTCGTGGCCTTGTTCCTTACGTAGCCCGCCGCCTGGGCTCCGACGTTCGCCGGCTCCATGGTGAAGCCGGAGTCGGCCAATGTTGCCTGGGCCGCCGGTGTCAGGGTGACCGGCGCGGCGACCGCGGCACTTGTCGGCGTCGGCGCCAGTCCGGTGCCGGCGGCTGCAGTTGCCATGACAGCCAGGCTCATCAGCGTGGTGCGAATTCGGTCACGCATGCTCAGTGAACCCTTTCATCCCGTGGGCCGGCATCAGGCGGTGCCGTCCCTTCTTCGGAAAGTCGGTCTGCTCACTGTCGCAGGAAGAAATCGCGTGCCGCGAGGCTTGTAAGTTCTGGCTTAACCGTGCCGCTCAGGGCCTTGTGTGACCGCTCGGCGGCATTCCGTTAAGGCGATTGCGACGCGTATGTGGGGGGGCGGATGCACAGAATTCACTTCACGGCCGACGACCTGGCGCGGGTGCGGGTGGCGCCGACGTTAGGTCCCATGGCCGAGACCCTGTTCAGCCTGTACGCGCTGCGCGGGCGGGCGGAGGAGACGATGTTCGGTGCGTGGCGCCGCCGGGTGCGCGGCGGCATCGACTCGCGGTTCGCCGTCCTGGCCGCCATCACCCCCGCGCGACCGCCGAGCTTTGACATGGCCCTGCTCGCCGGGCGGGGCCGCGACCTGGCCGAGAACGCCGAGACTTTCCTGGCCAGCCCCAGGAAGGCTGTCCGGGCGGAGCTGGATTTCTACGCCGGCCACCACGGCCGGGTGCCGGCCGCGCTGGCCGGGATCGTCGACACCCTCACCGCCCGGCGGGAGGTGCTGTCCACGGTGGAGGCGTACCATCGTGGCGCTGTCGGGCCGCATTGGCGGGGTATTCGCGCCCATCTCGACGCCGAGCGCGCCCAGCGCGGCACGGTCCTGCTCGACCGCGGCGTTGACGGCCTGCTGTCCAGCCTGCACCCGAGCATCCGGTGGTCGCCGCCGATCCTCCATGTCGACAGCAGCCAGTTCGACGCTGATTTTCCCCTCAATGGGCGGGGGCTGCTCCTGGTGTCGTCGTTCTTCCTGCGCTTCCCCGCGGTGATGTACGAACCGGGCAACCCCGCCGACTGCATCCTGATCTATCCTGCCGCGCTCGGCGTCGACCACGCCGCGAGCATCTGGACGGGCGGCCCGACGACGCGGGCGCTGGCCAACCTCCTCGGGCGTACCCGCGCGTCGGTGCTCACCGCCATCGCCGACGGCGTGAACACCACCGGCGCCCTGGCCAGGCGCCTGGACGTCTCCTCGGCGGCCATCAGCCAGCACACCGCCGTGCTGCGCGAGGCCGGCCTGATCACCACACGCCGGCATCACAGCAGTGTCCTGCATCACTCCACCCACGCCGGTCGAGCCCTCCTCGACCGGCACGACACACCCCGCCCGGCCGCCTGACGCCGCATCCAGCACGTTCCCACACGCCCTCGGTTGACCGAGCAGCGCCTCGTGCAGCGGTTTCCGGTGAGATACCGCGCGGCACCCCAGTACGCGGCTCTGCGTAACGCGGATCTTCCCCCACGG
Source organism: Nonomuraea rhodomycinica (assembly GCF_013363995.1). Classification (GTDB taxonomy): domain Bacteria; phylum Actinomycetota; class Actinomycetes; order Streptosporangiales; family Streptosporangiaceae; genus Nonomuraea; species Nonomuraea rhodomycinica. The sequence goes on from NZ_JABWGO010000001.1 coordinate 2,364,828, forward strand.
ATCGTCCCGGTCATGCGGCCATCTTCACATGCGCCCACCAAGCCTCTAGCTTGATCATCCGTTGGCTCGATCCAAGCGATGACCCGCGTCTGGCCCCACCCGGGACGAGGTCGCCGGGATCACCACGTCATGGCACATCCGGTCGACAACGAGCCGCTACGCCTCGGCCAGGATGCGTTCCAAGGTGCGCCGGCCCAGGCGGCTCATCGCCGGATTGCTGTCGAGGTAGTACCAGACCAGCCCCATCGCCTGCTGGAACGCCCACGCCTTGCCCCGTTCCCATTCCACGTCGTCGCAGCCGAGCCGTTCCCTGAGCACCTGCCGCGGCCCGGTCTCCAGCAGGTGCCACGCGCTCACCAGGTCGAGGGCGGGGTCGGCGGGCCCGAAGCCGCCGACGTCGAGGATCCCGCTCAGCCGGCCGTCCGACACCAGCACGTTGCCGGGGATCAGATCGCCGTGGGTCATCACGTCCCCCGCCGGGTCGCGGGGCAGGTTCCGCATCTTCGCCCACAGGTCGCGAAGCCGGTCCACGTCCAGGGGCAGCCGGCCGGCCTCCCGCAGCTCCTCGCTGTGCCTGAGACAGGTCTCCACCCACGCGTCGTGGGTACGCAGGTCGCCCCCTCGGCCGTCGCCGGAGAAGGTCCGGCCGCGCGTGCCGATCGCGCGCAGGTCGCCGATGAGATCGGCGAGATCGTGGGCGAATCCGGCCGACTCCCCCGGGTCCTCGTCGGAGGCCACGACACCGGGCAGCCACGTCTGCACCGACCACGGAAGCGGGTAGTCCGCCCCGGGTTCGCCGAGCGCCACCGGCTCGGGCGTCGGGAACCGGGTGCGGCCGGCCAGTTCCCGGGCCGCCTCGGCCTCGGTCCTCAGCACGCGCCGGATCGACTCGGCGTCGCCGGGCTGCAGCGGGAGGCGAGCCGCCAGGTCGTCGCCGATGCGGAAGATGGCGTTGACCGTTCCCTGGGAGGCGACCTTCCTGACGGGCAGCCCGCGCCACTGCGGGAACTGCTCCTCCACCAGCGCCCGCACCGTGTCGGGCGTCAGCGTCAGCTGGCCGGCGTGCATCTTCACGCCGGTGAGCGTCCCGCGCCCCGATCCGCGACCGCAACCCGTTTTCGTTCGCATGACGGTCAGGTCGATCAGGACGCCCGAAGGAGCGACGTCCGCGCATGCGCCGTCAGGACCTCCCCAGCTTCTCCTCCATCCAGGCGACGCCGAAGCGCACCACGTCCCCGGCCTCGAACAGGTGACTGTCCGCCGCGCCCACCAGGCCACGCCGCACCATCCCCGCGGCGATCATCTCCTCGGCGATGACGGCGAACGGCCAGCGGCCCTCGGGCACCACGGAGGAGTAGTCGAAGGCCCCGTCCTCCGAGTCGATGTCGCGGAAGCGGCGCCAGACCCGCTCACCGTCCACGAGGATCGGCTGCTCGTACTCCACGAACCGCTTGCCCGGCGCGTCGGCCAGCGCCTCGGCGTGGTGCAGCAGGGTGAGCGTGTCCAGCGGGGCGCCCAGCAGCAGCACCCGGCCCCCGGCGGCGACCAGCCTGGCCAGCGGGCTGCCGGGGCCGTGCGGGTCGTCCCACGGGTGGTCGGCCATCAGCTCGGCGGCCGACGCGCCGAGGGCGGCGAAGCTCGCGTCCGGATGCCGGCTGCGGACCGCGCCGGGCCGGCGGCGCAGCGCCTCCGGCAGGCGGCCGTTGGCGTGGTCGGCCTCGCTCAGCTCCGGGTCGTACGCGGGATGCCCCTCGCGCAGGGCCTCCCGCCACGGCCGGGGCCAGCCGGTGAAGTCGTACGGCGGGGCGTCGTTCCAGCCGCAGGTGACCATGAGGGTGCCGCGCTCCCCCACGACGTCGAGCAGGGCGTCGATGACGGTTCGCGTGCCGCCGGACACGTACCCGATGGCCGACATGCGGGTGTGGAACATGACGACGTCCCCCTCGGCGAGGCCGAGAGCGGTGAGGTCGCGGGCGATCCGGTCGCGGGTCACCGGGCCGTCGGAGTGCTTGAGCAGCGCCAGCTCGTCCATGATCGGAAGATATCGGCGGCGCGGACCTCGTGGACAGCGGGTTTCCGCGCCCGCGCACCTGGGGCCCGCAGCGGGAAGCCCGGCGAGGGGGTTCCCCGCCGAGCCTCTTTCCGGGTCGGGTGCGAGCTCAGTGACGGTTGCGGAGCCGGCGGCGCGCGAGTGACGCGCCAGAGCTGTCGTCCTCTGGTGAGCGATGAGGATCGAACACCGGCACGTAGGGCAGGCCCAGGTACTTCAGGATAGACATGGTGTTCTCCGTTTGATATCTCTGGCGGGTCCTGGTACCTCCCCCGCCCTCCTCCGCCACAACACCCCGGCTGTCCCGAGACTGCCCCGGCCGAGGGGGCTGTGACCTGGTTTTTGATGAGCTGAGCCCTGGGCGGGACCCAGGCCGGTCACCTCCAGCCTGGTTTTGCGGCCCCGCGAGGTCGTTTTGTCGTTCCGGGCTCTCCGGGCGTCCCGGGCGCGTTCACGGTGAGGTCGCGAGCGCTCCGATCGCGAAGTCGATCGCCGTGGCGAGCCTCCGGGGGTCGTGCCCGGCGCGTTCACGCACGCGCAGTCCGAGCACCGTCGTGAACAGCGACTCCACCGCGGCGTCGACGTCGAGCGCGGCGGGCAGGTCGCCGTCGCGGACGCCGCGGCGCAGCAGTGACGCCAGGGTCGCCCGGGTGACCTCGAACGCCGCCTCGGTCCGCTCCTGGACCTCGGGGTCGGTGGTGCCGAGTTCGGCGGCCGTGTTGACCACGAAGCAGCCGAGACCGGCGTCGTGGCTGACCATCCAGATCAGCCACGCGCGCAGGATGTCGAGGCTGGGGCCCGGGGCGTTGAGCTGCTCCTCGGCCTGCGTGGAGTCGGTCGCCCGGTAGTGGTCGAGCGCACGCAGGAACAGGGTGCGCTTGTCGGTGAAGGTGCGGTAGAGGCTGCTCTGCTTGAGACTGAGCTCGGCGCCCAGGTCGCGGACGGACGTGGCGTTGTACCCGCGACGCCAGAACAGCCGGGTCGCCCTGGCCACCACGTCCTGCTCGTCGAACTCCCGAGGTCGTGCCATGGCGCCACTCTAGCAGAGTTGTGGAGCGATCGCTCCCGTATTAGGGTGTGCCGTTATACGGGAGCGATCGCTCCCAAATAAGAGAGGAGACCTCCGACATGACGGCGACCCCATCCATGCCGGCCCAGCCCGCCGCGCCGCCGCCCCAGCCCGCCGCGCCGCCGCCCCAGCCCGCCGCGCCGGCGAGGAGCCGGTGGCTCGCGGTGTCCGCTGTGGCCTTCGGCACGTTCCTCCTGGTGACGGCCGAGCAGTTGCCCATCGGGCTGCTCGCTCCGGTCGGATCGGCTCTGTCGGTCTCCGAGGGCGCGGCTGGGCTGATGGTCACGGTCCCCAGCGTCGTCGCCGCCGTGGCCGCGCCGGTCGTGCCGGTGCTCGTCGGCAGGTTGGACCGCAGGCTCCTGCTCGTCGCCTTGATGGGGCTCATGACGCTCGCCAACGCGGCCTCCGCCCTGGCGCCGAGCTATCCGCTGCTGATCGCCGCCCGCGTGCTGGTCGGAGTGGCGATCGGCGGCTTCTGGGCGGTCGCCGGCGGCCTGGCGGTCCGGCTCGTCCCGGCCACGCACGTGCCGCGCGCCACCGCGATCATCTTCGGCGGCGTCGGCGCCGCGAACGTCTTCGGCGTCCCCGTCGGCACGGTGATCGGCGGGCTGGCGAGCTGGCGGATCGCGTTCGGCGCGCTGGGCGCCCTCGCGCTCGTCGTGCTGGCCGCCCTGCTGGCGGTGCTGCCGCCGCTGGCCGCCGACCGGCCCGTCAGCCTGGGGCGGTTGGCCGGCCGGCTCCGCGACCGGGGCGTCCTGGTCGGCATCGTGGCGACCTTCCTGATCGTGACCGGCCATTTCTCGGCCTACACGTTCATCGGCCCGGTGCTGCGGGATCTGTCCGGCATCGACGAGCAGCTCGTCGGGCCGCTGCTGTTCGGATTCGGCGTGGCCGGCATCGCGGGGAACTTCGTCGCGGGCGCCGCGGTCGCGAAGCGGCTGCACCGGACGGTCCTCGCCATCACCGTCGCCCTGGCGGTGACCGTGCTGGCCTATCCCGTGGCGGGGCTCACCGGCGCGGGCGGGGTGGCGCTGCTCGTCGTCTGGGGCCTGGTGTACGGCGGGGTCTCCACGAGCCTCCAGACGTGGATGATCAAGGCCGCGCCCCGGGCCGTCGAGGAGGCGTCCGCCCTGTGGGTGGCGGTGTTCAACCTCTCGATCGGTCTCGGCGCGCTGGCGGGCGGCGCGATCGTCGACACGCTGCCGCTCCAGGCCGTCCTGTGGCTGGCCGGCGTGCTCTTCCTCATGGCCGCGCTGGCGGTGTGGAGCGCGCGCCGGAACGCGAGCCTCACGTGAGCCGGGCGCGAGCCTCAGGTGAGCCGGGCGCGAGCCTCAGGTGAGCCGGGCGCGGGCTCTCAGGCGGGTCGGTCGGTGGCGGTGGAGGTCGGGGCCGGGCTCTCCGTGGCCGGGGGTTCGGAGGGTTCCGTGGGGTCGGGGTCGCTCTGCGCCAGGACGCCGACCGTGAGCACCACGCCCGTGCCGGGCTTCGCGCAGGTGCCGGCCGCGACGCTCTGCGCGAGGACCGTGCCGGCGCGCGCCTCGTCGGTCACCAGCCGCGTGTCCTGCGTCACCGTGAACCCGGCGGTACGCAGCGTGCCGCTCGCGCCCTCCCCCGTACGGCCGAGCACGCCCGGCATCTTCGTCCCGTGCTTGGACACCACGAGCGCCACCTTGCCGCCGCCGGCCACCCGCGTGCCCGCCTGCGGACTGGACGACAGGACCTGACCGTCCGGGCGGGCGGAGCAGGACGTGGTGACCGCGCCAGGCGCGAGCCCGGCGCCGGTCAGGGCGCTCTCGGCGGCGCCGCGGCGCAGGCCGGTGACGGCGGGCACGACCAGCCCGGCCGAGACCCGCAGCGCGACCGATGTCCCCTTGGGCACGGCCGCCCCGGCCTGGGGCTGCGTGCCGAGCACCTGGCCGACCTCGCGCGGGGAGTCCACCTGGGTCACCGCGCCGGGCACCAGACCGGCGCGCTGGAGCGCCTTGACCGCCGCCCCGCGGTCGAGACCGGTCAGCGACGGGACCTGGATGCCCGCGGGGACCCGGGCCGGAGGGTCGGCGGCCGGCGCCGTGGCGGGGTCGCCGGCGGGCTGCCGCGCCCCGGTGCTGTGCCGTTCCCGGTGGGGGGTGGCGTGTCCCGTGTCGGGCATCGTGCCGGCGCGGGCGGTGGTGATGACGGTGGGACGGGCCGCGACCGGGTCCGGGCCGGCGTGCCGGAACGCCGGCACCACGACCGTGACCAGCACCGCGGCGCTCACCAGGAGGGCGGCGGAGACGGCGAGGCCGGCCCGGTTGAACGCCTGCCCGACGCGCCGGGTCTGCTCGGTGTCACCCGGTACGGGGCCGGTGCCGAGAGGGGAGCCGTACGTCGCGGGAGGGACGGCGCCGCTCGGCCACGGGCCGCCCTCGGGGGGACGCCCGGCGCGGAAGGAGGCGCCCCCGGGCAGGACCTGGTCGTGCGGGGCGCCGGTCGCCTCGGGCAGGACGTAGCCGTACGGGGCGCCGGTCGCCTCGGGCTGCGCGAGCGGGGAGGGCCCCGCCAGCGCGTACGCCACGTGGGACGACGGCAACGCCGCGCCCTCCTCGCCCGGGACGGCCGGGTCCGGCGCCGGCGGGGTGCGCAGGATGTGGGGCGGAGGCGAGCGCAGCACCTCCGCCGGCACGCCCTCCGCGTCGCCCAGCAGCTCCAGCAGCAGCTCCCGGCTGCTCGGCCGGTTGCGGGCGTCCTTGTCCAGGCACGCCGCCACGATCTCCCGCAGCCGTCCGTCCAGCCGGCCCAGCTCGGGCGGCGCGGTGAGGATGCGGTGCAGCACCGGCGCCACGGAGTCCTGGCCGAACGGCGCGACCGCGTTGGCCGCGAAGCACATCGTGGCGCCCCAGGAGAACACGTCCGCGGCCCCGGTGACCGCCGAGGCGGTGATCTGCTCGGGCGCCATGTACGCGGGGGTGCCCACTCCCCTGCCGCTGACCGTGGCGGCCGCGTCGAGCGCCCTGGCCAGGCCGAAGTCGATGACGCGCGGCCCGTCCACGCCGAGCAGCACGTTCTGCGGCTTGAAGTCGCGGTGGACGATGCCGGCCCGGTGGATCGCCGCGAGCGCCGTCGCGGTGCTGACCGCGAGGCGTTCCAGCGCGGCGCCGCCGCGCGGCCCGGTGAGCACGACGTGCCGTTGCAGCGACGGCCCGTCGACGTACTCGCTCACGATGTACGGCCGGCCCTCGTCGAACCCGGCCTCGATCACCTGCGCGGTGCAGAACCTGGCCACGTGCTTGGCCAGCTCCACCTCCCGCAGGAACGCCGCCCGCTCGTCCCCGACGGGTCCGTGCAGCAGCTTGACCGCGTAGGTCTCCTCGCCCCTCGAACCGAGGAACACCACGCCCTGTCCGCCCTCGCCCAGGCGCCCGGTGAGCTCGTACGTGCCGAGCCGCCGCGGGTCCCCCGTCCTGAGCGGCTGCGCCGTTGGCACGGGGCGCCTCCCCTCGCCGCCACCCCACATCACCTTCCACTGAAGGCAAACGACGCCGGACAGTCAACGGTCCCGCCCGCATCGCCACCGGACCGTGACACTCAAGGTCAGAAAACCGCCGGACATTTCGCGAAGTGGTGACATCCTTGGCACCCCGGGGCGGCACGATGCTCCCCGCCGGGGTAAGCCCGGCTGTCAGACGGGCCGCTGGATGAGCTTCGCGTACTCGTCCAGGACGGGCAGCACCACGTCGGCCGGTCCGCTCGGCAGGCTCGCCACCGTCTCCTCGATCCCGAGCTCCGCGTAGTAGGCGAGCTTCTCGCGGGTCGGCAGCGTGCCGAACGGGATCACCCGGGCCATCGGCCGCCCGGCCTTCTCGCACGCCTCACGCAGCGCCGGCAGGGCCGCCTTGATCCCCTTGCCGCCGATGGGCATCCACCCGTCGGCGTACTCGGCGACGTGGGCGAACATCTTCGGCCCCGCCGCGCCGCCGATGTGGACGGGCGGCCCGGAGACCGGTTTGGGCCAGGACCAGGAGGGCGCGAAACGCGCGAACCGGCCGTCGTAGGAGGCCACCTCGTCACGCCAGAGCGCCCGCATGGCCAGCACGTGCTCGCGCGCCATCTCGCGCCGTGCCCCGTACGGGACGCCGTGGTCGGCCATCTCCTCGACGTTCCAGCCGAAGCCGACGCCGAGCACGACCCGCCCGCCCGACAGGTGGTCGAGGGTGGCGACGGCCTTGGCGGTGACGACCGGGTCGCGCTGGGCGGCGAGCAGGATGCCGGTGCCGACGCGCAGCCGCTCGGTGACGGCGGCGGCGTACGACAGCGCGACCAGCGGGTCGAGGGTGCGCCGGTACGGCTCCGGCAGCTCGGCCTCGCCGTTGGGCGGCGGCGTGCGGCGGGAGACCGGGATGTGGGTGTGCTCGGGCAGGTAGAGGGAGGCGAAGCCGCGCTCCTCCGCCGCCCGGGCGAGCTCGTGGACCGGCATGGCCCGGTCGGTGGCGAACATCGTGACCCCGAGCAGCATGCGCCCTCCCTGACATCAACCAAGCGATTGCTCGGCTAAGATTTCTAGAGTAGCTTGCCGCTCAGAGAAGCGCCCCGTGGAAAGAGGTCTCCCGGTGAAGTTTTCCATCTTCCTGAATCCGCAGATTCCAGGCTCCGGATACGCGGCTGAGGAGAACGCCAAGGCCAAGCGCCCCATCGGGCGCGACACGGAGTCGTACCAGCGGCTGCTGCACGAGGTGCGGGAGATCGCCGTCCACGCCGACCGGATCGGCTTCGACGCGCTGATGATGACCGAGCACCACTTCCACTCGGAGGGCATGGAGTTCTCGGTCAACCCGCTCATGTTCCTCACCGACCTGGCGGCCCGGACCGAGCGGATCCTGCTCGCGCCGCTCGGCATGGTGCTGCCCGCCTGGGACCCGATCAGGGCGGCCGAGGACGTGGCCCTGCTCGACCAGTTCTGCAAGGGCCGGCTGCGGCTGGGCGTGGCGCGCGGCTACCAGAACCGGTGGATGAACGTGCTCGGGCAGCGCTGGCACGCGGCGGCGGCGCGCTCCGACGGCTCGGCCTCCGACACGCGCAACTTCGACGTCTTCGGCGAGGTGCTGAAGATCATGAAGATGGCGTGGACGCAGGAGACCCTCCGCTACAAGTCGGACGTGCTGGAGTACGAGGTGCCCTACCCGTACGAGGGGATCGAGGGCTGGCCCGCCCAGGACTGGACCCGGACCTTCGGCGCGCCCGGCGAGCTCGACGACGAGGGCAGGGTGCGGGCCGTCTCGGTCTGCCCGCGTCCGTACCAGAACCCCTACCCGGAGCTGTGGCAGCCGTTCACCATCTCCGACCGCTCGGTCATCAGGGCGGCGCAGGAGGACATCCTGCCGTGGATGTTCACCCCCAACCCCGACGACCACGCCGCCAAGGCCAAGCTCTACCAGGAGGAGTCGGCCCGGCAGGGCCGCGAGTACAAGCTCGGCGAGCACACCGGCATCCTCAAGATCGTGGGCATCGCCGACACGACCGAGGAGGCCATCAACACCTTCGGCCGCAGCATCCCCAAGGACTTCGCCGCCTTCTTCGGCCCGTTCGGCTACCTGGAGGTGCTGCGCAAGAAGGAGGACGAGAAGCACAAGCCCATCTCGCCGGAGAAGGGCGACGCCAAGCGGATGAACGACGTCGAGATGGCGCTGTTCGGCACCCCGGACGACGTCAAGCGCGGCATCCAGCGGATGCTGGACCGGATGCCGGACCTGGAGTGGTTCGGCCTGTACATGCAGGGCCAGCAGGGCGTGCTGCCGCTCGACACGGTCAAGCGCAACCTGGAGCTGTTCGCCACCAAGGTCATCCCGGAGTTCCAGTGAGGTTCTGGCTGGGGGCCTCGTTCTCGGACACCGGCCAGTACCTGGAGCTGGCGCGGGCGGCCGAGCGGTGCGGGTTCGACACGCTGACGCTGTCGGACCACCTGTTCTACGCCGACTTCGCCTCGCCGTACCCCTACTCACGCTCGGGCCGGCCGCGCTGGGACGCGGACACGCACTGGCCGGACGTGTGGGTGACGATCGGCGCGATGGCCGCCGTGACCAGCACGCTGCGCTTCGCGCCGAACGTCTACATCGCCCCGGCCCGCGACCTGTTCACCGTGGCCAAGCAGGTCTCGACGGCGGCGGTGCTGTCCGGCGGCCGGGTGAGCTTCGGGGTGGGCGTCGGCTGGTGCAAGGAGGAGTTCCTGGCCACGGGGCAGGACTTCCACACGCGGGGCCGCCGGCTCGACGCGATGATCCCGGTGCTGCGCGAGCTGTGGACCGGCCGGGCCGTGACGGTGGACGGCCTGCCCGAGCTGTCGATCGCGCCCGTGCCGGACCGGCCGGTCCCGGTGATCGTCGGCGGGGACAGCGAGGCCGCGCTGCGCCGCGCCGCCCGGCTCGGCGACGGCTGGATCGGCAACCGCGTCTACACCGAGGAGCAGTTCGAGAGCGTCCTGGCTGATCTGCGGGCGTCGCTGCGCGAGCACGGGCGCGACGACGACGGCTTCGAGATCGTCGCGCCGCTGGCCGTCGCGCCGGACGCCGCGACCTACCGCCGCTTCGCCGCCAAGGGCGTCACGGGGACGATGGCGGCGCCGTGGTGGCTCGCCACGCCCGAGGAGAAGGCCCGGCACGGCGAGGGCACCCTGGAACTCAAGATCGCCACGATGGAGCGCTTCGCCGAGGAGGTCATCGCCAAGCTGTAGCCCGGCATCCGTGAGCACCGGCGGGGCGCGCCGGGCCGTCACGGCCCGGCGTCACAGGCCGAGTTCGGCCGTCGCCGAGTCCACCGAGGCGGGCGGCTCGTCGAGCGCGCCGACGCGCACCAGAGCGGCCAGCCCGAGGTACTTGCCGTACGCCGACACCGCCAGCCCGCGCGCCTCCTCGGCCGGGCGGCCCGCCTGCCGCAGGATCTCCTCCATGTACGCCAGGCGGCGGCTGCTCACCCGCCGCGCCACCTCCCCCACCAGCGGGTCGTCGGCCTCGCTGATCAGCCGGAAGGAGACGGCCGCGTCGCGGGGGTCGCCGAAGGCCCGCTCCAGCAGGGCCCGCATCCGCTCAGCGGGCTCGGGGATCCGCTCCAGCCCGGAGATGACCCGCTCGGTGTCGGCCTCCCAGCGCCTCAGTGCGGCCTCGACCAGGGCGCGGCGGTTGGCGAAGTGCCAGTAGAAGCTGCCCTTCGACACGCCGAGCCGCTGCGCGACCGGCTCGACCGCCACGGCGGACAGCCCGCCCTCCGCGAGCGCCGCCAGCGCCGCCGCCGCCCAGTCGTCCGCGGTCAACCGCGTCATCCCCGCTCCTCTCCCCGGTCCCGGCGCCCGCGAGGGGCGCTTCCGTACGGTCGCGTACAGTCCCCGCCACACGCAACCGTACGGAGGTATCGACGCCTCGCCCGAACGCGTCCGGGTACGCAAAAGGCCGCCCGGTCCCGGCGTGACGATCGGCGGGGGACGCGGAGATCGGTACGGCGCCCCTGGTCCGATACCCTCGTGGCGTGCTGGAATCCATCGCGGCCACGCGTTACGTGACGCCGCTGCGGGAGGGCGGATCGCTGCCGGGGGTCGTCGAGGCCGACGACCTGGGCACGTACGTGGTGAAGTTCCGCGAGGCCGGCCAGGGCCGGCGGGTCCTCGTCGCCGAGATCATCTGCGCGGAGCTGGCCCGGCGGCTCGGCCTGCGCACGCCCGACCTCAAGCTCATCGACCTCGACCCGCAGCTCGGCGTCCGCGAGCCGGACGAGGAGGTCCAGGACCTGCTCAAGGCCAGCTCCGGCCGCAACCTCGCGATCGACTTCCTGCCCGGGGCGCTCGGCTTCGACCCGCTCGCCTGGACGCCCGACCCCGCGTTCGCCTCCAGGGTCGTCTGGTTCGACGGGCTGATCCACAACATCGACCGGAGCTGGCGCAACCCCAACCTGCTGCTCTGGCACGGCGACATCTGGCTGATCGACCACGGCGCGGCGCTGTGGTTCCACCACAACTGGCGCACCGCCGACCCGCAGCGCCCGTTCGACGCGGGAGACCACGTGCTGGCCCCGTTCGCCACCGCCGTCGAGGCGGCCGGCGCCGAGCTGGCCGCGCGCATCACGCCCGACCTGCTGCGCACGGTCACGGCGCTGGTGCCCGACGAGTGGCTCGACGGCGAGCCGGGCTTCGCCTCCGCGCAGGACGTCCGCGACGCCTACGTCGAGCACCTGCTGAGCCGCGCGCACGGACCCCGCGCCTGGCTCACCCACGAGCCGCCGCCCGCGCGCCGGCCCGGTCCGGGGTCGGTCGGCGAGTTCTGGCGGGGAGGCGGCCGATGACCACCACGGAGCCCCTGGTGAGGGACGTCTACGAGTACGCGGTGATCCGGGTCGTGCCCCGGGTCGAGCGCGGCGAGCTGATCAACGCGGGCGTGCTCCTGTACTGCCAGCCGCGCGGCTACCTGTGCGCGCGGGTCCACCTCGACGCCGTACGGCTGCGCGCCCTCGACCCCGACGCCGACCTCGACGCCGTCGGGCGGGCCCTCGGCGCGTACGAGCTGGCCTGCGGCGAGGAGGCGGGGCCGCTGACCGGCGAGTCGCTGGGCGGCAGGTTCCGCTGGCTCACGGCGCCGCGCAGCACGATCGTGCAGGCGGGCCCGGTGCACGCCGGGCTCACCGCCGACCCCGGCACCGAGCTGGCCCGCCTCTTCGACAAGCTGGTGAGGCTCTAGAAGAGCACGGACATGAACGTGTCCACCTCGTGGAAGCCGACCTTGCGGTAGACGGCCCGGGCCGGGGTGTTGAAGTCGTTGACGTACAGGCTGACGACCGGCGCGAAGCAGGCCAGCGCCGCCTCGACGACCGCGGCCATGCCGGAGACGGCGAAGCCCTGGCCGCGCAGCTCCGGATCCACCCACACGCCCTGCACCTGGCAGGCGAACGGCGTCACCGCGCCGATCTCGGCCTTGAACACCACGCGCCCGTCCTCGATGCGGGCGTACGAGCGGCCGATGCGGATCAGCTCCGAGACCCGGGTGCGGTAGAGGGCGCCGCCGTCGCCCAGGTTGGGCGACACCCCGACCTCCTCGGTGAACATCGCCACGCAGGCCGGCAGGAGGATGTCGAACTCCTCCGGCCGCACCCGGCGCACCAGCGGGTCCGGCGGCACGGGCGACTTCTGCGAGATGGCCATGACCGGCTGCGCCCACCGGATGGCCCGCGCCCGGCCCCAGTGCGGCTCCAGCCGCTCCCACAGCAGCGAGACGGCGTCGGCCGGGCCCACGATGGACGAGCAGCGCCGTCCCTGCTTGCGCGCGCGGTCGGCGAAAGCGTGCACGGCCTCCGGGCCGGCGTTGACCGGCACCAGGTTGGCGCCGGCATAGCACAGCGAGACGAGCCCGCCACGCGGCCCGAACCCCCACATCTGCCCGCCGAGCCGGGCCTGGTTGAGGCCGACGGTCCGCACGCGGGAGGAGACGAAGACGTTCGCGACCGGGTCGCTGTCGAGCAAGGCCAGAGCCTCGTCCCGGTCGCTGTCGTCGAGCACGCGCGACGCCGATGTACGCAGCATCACATGGTCAGACTACGCGAAGGCCCACCGATTAGCTCATCCTGACAGCGCCCGGGTGAGGGATTCCTGTCCGTGGGAGCGCGGGGCGGCCATCCGGTCCACCGCGCGGGGCTCCGGCATGGCCGGGCAGACGGCGGTCCGCCGCGGCACCTTGCCCTCGCTCAGGTAGGCGGTCAGATGCCGGTCGACGCACGCGTTGCCGCTCAGGGCGACGCCGTGGTTGCCGCCGCCCTCGACGACCATCCGCGCCGTGGGGAGCCTGCGCAGCAGGTTGAGCGCCCCCTGGTACGGGGTGGCGGCGTCACCCCGCGACTGGATCATCAGGATGGGCGGCAGCCCCGCGCCGCCGCGGACGTCCACGGGCTTCCCGCCGGGCTGCGGCCAGAACGCGCAGGGGGCGTTGTACCAGGCGTTCGGCCAGGTGAGGAACGGGGCGCTGAGGTGCAACGGGGCCATGTCGGCGTGCCAGGCGGCCCAGTCGCGCGGCCACGGCGCGTCGGCGCACTGGACGCTCAGGTAGACGGCGTAGCCGTTCTCGTCCTCGGTGGTGTGGCCGCCGAGCCGGTCGTAGCCGTCGAGCAGGCCGCTCACCTCGCCCTGGCGCACGTACCGGGACCAGAGGGAGGCGAGCTGGGGCCAGAGCCGGTCGGAGTAGCCGCCGGCGCTGAAGACGTCGTCGAGCTCGCTCGGCCCGACCACGCCGCCCGCCGGGTGCTCGCGCAGCCGGGCGCGCATCGCGTACCAGGCGAACGAGGTCTGCTCCTCGGTACGGCCGAGCCGGTAGACGTCGTTGTGCCGGGCCACCCAGGCCAGGAAGTCGCGGTGCCGGCGGTCGAAGGCGACGTCCTGGTTGAGGTTGGCCCGGTACCAGACGGCGCCGGGGTCGACGGAGCTGTCGAGCACCAGGCGGCGCACCCGCTGCGGGAAGAGCGTGGCGTAGACGGCGCCGAGGTAGGTGCCGTACGAGTAGCCGAGGTAGGTGATCTTCTCCTCGCCGAGCGCGGCGCGGACGCGGTCCATGTCGCGGGCGGAGTCGGCCGTGGTCATGTGCGGCAGCAGCCACGGCCACAGGGCGGCGCACCGGTTCGCGTACTCCTGAGCCCGGCCGAGCAGGACCTGCTCCTCGGCCGCGTCACCGGGCACGGCGTCGGGGCGGGGCGCGGCGTAGTAGGTGCGGGGGTCGACGCAGTGCATGGCCGGCCGGCTGCCGCCGACGCCGCGCGGGTCGAACCCGACGATGTCGTAGCGGCCGGCCAGCTCGGCGGGCAGGGCGCCGGCGACGAACTCGGCCAGCTTGCGCCCGGATCCGCCCGGGCCGCCGGGGTTCACCAGCATGGTGCCGAGGTAGCGGCCCCCGTCGCGGGGGACGGTGGCCGGGATCCGGTTGACGGCGATCGTGAGGGACTGGCCGAGCGGCACGCTGTGGTCGACGGGGACGCGGACGGCGCCGCACTCGACCCGGGCGGCGCGCGAGGGGGTGGCCTGCCCAGGGGCCGCGGTCCGGTCTCCCGCCGGACAGGCCGCCCACGCGATCCCCGACCGGGCGCTCGCGCCCGCGGCCGTGCCCGCGGTCGTGCCCGGTGACGCGCTCGCGGGCGCCGGAGCACCGGCCGCCGCCGGGGAGCCACCGGCGCTCACCATTCCACCGGCCAGCGTCGCCACCGCCGCCACGACCCGGACGCACCGCTTCACCCGTCTCATGGCTGACGATGCTGCCGGGCCGCGGCCGGGCGGGACCGCCGCATGGACGAACCCTTGCCATGCTGTAACGAGCCGATGGCGTACCGTAACGAAAGCCCGGTCAGGCCGCGGCGGCTCCGGCGGGCGCACCGGACGCCCGCGCACGCCGCCCGGGAGGCGGGTCAGCCGACGGTGACCTGCGGGCCCGTGGCGTCGTCGTCGAGATCGACCTCCACGCCCATCTCCTCGGCCAGGCGAAGCGCCTCCTCGATGAGCGTCTCGACGATCTGCGACTCCGGCACGGTCTTGATGACCTCGCCCTTGACGAAGATCTGGCCCTTGCCGTTGCCGGAGGCCACCCCCAGGTCGGCCTCGCGCGCCTCACCGGGGCCGTTGACCACGCAGCCCATGACGGCGACGCGCAGCGGCACCTTCATCCCCTCAAGCCCGGCCTGCACCTGCTCGGCCAGCGTGTAGACGTCGACCTGGGCGCGCCCGCACGACGGGCAGGAGACGATCTCCAGGCCGCGCTCGCGCAGCCCGAGCGACTCCAGGATCTGGTTGCCGACCTTGACCTCCTCGACCGGCGGCGCCGACAGCGAGACGCGGATCGTGTCGCCGATGCCCTCGGCCAGCAGCGCGCCGAACGCGACGGCCGACTTGATCGTGCCCTGGAAGGCGGGGCCCGCCTCGGTGACGCCCAGGTGCAGCGGGTAGTCGCACCTGGCCGCCAGCAGCCGGTAGGCGTTGATCATGACGACGGGGTCGTTGTGCTTGACCGAGATCTTGATGTCGCGGAAACCGTGCTCCTCGAACAGCGAGCACTCCCACAGCGCCGACTCCACCAGCGCCTCCGGAGTGGCCTTGCCGTACTTCTGGAGCAGCCGCGGGTCGAGCGAGCCGGCGTTGACGCCGATGCGGATGGGCACGCCGTGGTCGGCCGCCGCCTTGGCGATCTCGCCCACCTTGTCGTCGAACTTCTTGATGTTGCCCGGGTTGACCCGCACCGCCGCGCAGCCCGCCTCGATGGCGGCGAAGACGTACTTGGGCTGGAAGTGGATGTCGGCGATCACCGGGATCTTCGACTTGCGGGCGATGATCGGCAGGGCGTCGGCGTCGTCCTGGGACGGCACGGCCACGCGGACGATCTGGCAGCCGGCGGCCGTCAGCTCGGCGATCTGCTGCAGGGTGGAGTTGACGTCGGCGGTGACCGTGGTGGTCATCGACTGCACGGAGACGGGCGCGTCACCCCCGACGAGCACGTCGCCGACCCTGATCTGGCGGGAGTGGCGGCGTTCGGCGAGCGGCTTGGGGCGGACCGTCGGTATGCCGAGTGCTACAGAAGACATTTCTACCCTTAGGTGTCGAAGACGATTCCAGTCTAGGAAGTCAGCGGGACTGCCCTGCCGCGAGCTCCGCCGCCCGGGCCCGGGCCCAGGCGTCGGCGGCCAGCACCTCCTCCACGGAGCCGGCCGGGGTGACCTCGTGCTCCGCCACGACCCGGGCGACCGTGTCGACGATGGCCAGGAACGGCAGCCCGCCGCCCAGGAACGCCTCCAGGCACGCCTCGTTGGCGGCGTTGTAGACGGCGGGCGCCGTGCCGCCGGCCTCGCCGACGTGGCGGGCCAGCGCGACGGCGGGGAACGCCTCGTCGTCGAGCGGCTCGAAGGTCCAGGTGTGGGCCTTGGTCCAGTCGACGGGGAAGGCCGCGCCCGCCAGGCGGCCGGGGTGGCCGAGGGCGAGCGCGATGGGCAGCCGCATGTCCGGCGGGCTGGCCTGGGCGATGGTGGAGCCGTCGACGTACTCCACCATGGAGTGGATGATCGACTGGGGGTGGACCACGACGTCGATCCGGTCGAACCCGAGGTCGAACAGCAGGTGCGCCTCGATGACCTCCAGCCCCTTGTTGACCAGGGTGGCCGAGTTGACGGTGATCATCGGTCCCATCGACCAGGTCGGGTGGGCCAGCGCCATCTCGGGCGTCACGTCGGCCATCTCGGCGCGCGTGCGGCCCCGGAACGGCCCGCCGCTGGCCGTGATGACCAGCTTCCTGACCGCGTCGGGGTCGTGGCCGTGCGGGCCGGCCGCCCACAGGCACTGCTGCACCGCCGAGTGCTCGGAGTCGACGGGGACGATCTGGCCCGGCTTGGCCAGCCGCTTGACCAGCGGGCCGCCGACGATCAGCGACTCCTTGTTGGCCAGCGCGAGCGTGCGGCCCGCCTCCAGGGCGACCAGCGTGGAGGTGAGGCCGAGCGCGCCGGTGATGCCGTTGAGCACGATGTCGCACCGCCACCCGGCCACCTCGGCGACGCCGTCCGGGCCGCCGAGCACCACGGGCGCGGCGCCGAGGGCGGCCAGCGCCTCCTTCAGCTCCGGCACGCGGGCGGCGTCGGCCACCGCGACCACCTCGGCGCCCAGCTCGGCGGCCTGCCGGGCGAGCAGGTCGACCCGGCCGCCACCGGCCGCCAGCCCGGCGACCCGGAACCTGCCGGGGTTGGCGGTGACGACGTCGATCGCCTGGGTGCCGATCGAGCCGGTGGAGCCGAGCACGACGACGGAGCGGAGGGTCTCTGCATGCACGCGTCCATTCTCCCCGGTCTCCGGCTCGCCCGGGCACGCGGTCGTGACCGGCCCGAAATCCGCGCCTTTTGTGACGCCCAGTGCCGTGCGCGGTTCGGGGGGTAATCGCGCTATATCCGTCTGCGCATAGCTTGAGAAAAACCCGATATCCCGCACGTACCTCCCATCGGCAGATCCGGTTTCGGGAGGTACGTAATGCACCGCAGAGTCCCCCTGTTCTCCGCCGTCACGCGCCGCGGACTCGCCCCGCTCTCCGCCGTCACGCTCGTCATGACGGCCGTGACGGCCCTGGCCGCCGCCGGGCCCGCCCAGGCCGGAGCGCGGTCCGGCCCGAGCGCCGCCGGCGAGCCGGGGCCGGTCCGGTGGTCGGCCACCGACTCCTCGTCGGAGCGCACGTCCGTCCTGCGGTACTGGACGTCGCAGCGCATGCTGGCGGCGCGGCCGTACGACACGCCGACGCCCCGGCGCGCCACCGGCTTCGACCAGCCGACTCAGGGCACCCCCTGGGCGACCCGCGGCGCCTCGGCCGCCCTTCCCCGGCGGGCCCCGCTGCGGGTCACGACCGTCGCCGCCCGCCGGCCGGCGGAGGTGCTCGCCAACAGCACCGGCCTGCGCTGGGTCGACGGCGGCGCCGTCGTGCGCACCGTCGGGCGCGTGTTCTTCACCACCGCCCGCGGCGGCAACGCCTCCTGCTCCGGCACGGCGGTGACCAGCGCGAACAAGAGCGTCGTGATGACCGCCGGGCACTGCGTGAAGATGGGCGGCGCCTTTCACCGCAACTGGGTGTTCGTCCCGGGGTTCGACAACGGCCGGCGGCCCTTCGGCACGTGGGTGGCCACCCGGCTGCTGACCACCGCGCAGTGGAACGCCCGCGAGGACATCAACTTCGACGTCGGCGCCGCCGTGGTAGCGCCGCTCCAGGGCCGCACGCTGGTGGACGCGGTCGGCGGGCAGGGCGTCGCGTTCAACCAGCCCCGGCAGCGGCAGACGTTCGCCCTGGGCTATCCGGCGGCGGCGCCGTTCGACGGCTCGGCGCTGATCTACTGCAGCGGACGTTCCTTCAACGACACGGTCATGACCCAGGACCAGGGACTCGCCTGCCGGATGACCGGGGGCTCCAGCGGCGGCCCGTGGTTCCGGGGCTTCGACGGGGCGACCGGGCTCGGCTGGCTGAACTCCGTCAACAGCTTCAAGTACAACTTCGCGCCGAACGTCATGATGGGCCCGTTCTTCGGCAACGAGGCCCAAGCCCTTTACCAGGCGGCGCAGACCACCAACGCACTGTGAAGCTTTTCACCGGATGTAGTCACGAGAGCACATGACGTAGTGCACACTCGGATCTCATGACCCTGAGCTCCCCACTGCTGGCGGCCGTTCCGCTCGTCGCGGGGCTGATGGGGCCCGCCCTCATCGGCGCGACGCCGGAGCCCGCCCGCCATCCCGGTCGTCCCCCCGCCGCCCCCGCGCCCTCCCCCGCCGGGACGCCGTCACCGGCCCGCACCCCGTCGGCGGCCCGCGCGGGGGCCCGCCCCGGCGCCGTCGTGGAACACGTGGCCGCCCGCCGGCCCGCCGACCACGCGCGCGTGCTCGGCTACTGGACGCGGGAGCGGATGGCCCGCGCCCTGCCGATCGACCTGCTCGACGGCGTGTCCCGGGGCGGGCTGCTGGGCGGTGTGACGGGCCGGTCGGGCCTGACCACCGCCCCGGGCCTGTCCCACGGCGCCCTGAAACTCCTCCCCCGGCCCCGCGCCGGGGCCGCCGAGCAGCAGCCCCGCGCCGGGGCGGCCGAGCAGCGGCCGCACGCGGGGGCGGTGGAGCGCCGCCACCAGTCGGCCCGGCCGCAGTTCATCACGGCCGGGTCGCGCTGGACCACCGGCGGCGCCGTGACCCGCACGACCGGCCGGGTCTTCATGACCCTGCGCGGCGTCGACTTCGTCTGCTCGGCGGGCACCGTGCGCAGCGCCAACCGCGACGTCGTCGTCACCGCCGGCCACTGCGTCAAGGACGGCACCGGCGCGTGGGCCGAGAACTGGACGTTCGTCCCCGGCTACCGCGAGGGCGGCGCCGAGCCGTACGGCCGGTACGCGGCGCGGCGCATGTTCGTCGCCGGGCCGTGGTCGCGCTCGGCCGACGACGACTACGACGTGGGCATGGTGGCGCTGACCACGTGGGCCGACCGGCACGTCGCCGACGCCGTGGGCGCCCAGGAGATCGCCTTCAACACGGGGCGCGGCGGCCAGGCGTTCGGCTTCGGCTACCCGGCCGACCCGCCGTACACCGGCGAGCACCTCGTCTACTGCGCCGGCAAGCTGCGCGACGACCCGCACGGCCAGACCCGCGACCAGGGGCTCGGCTGCGACATGACGGCCGGGTCGAGCGGCGGCCCGTGGCTGTCCGGCTTCGACCACGCCACCGGCTGGGGCACGATGACGTCGCTGAGCAGCTTCAAGTACAGCGACGACCGCCGCACCATGTACGGCCCGTACTTCGGCGACACCATCAAGACCCTCTACACCGCCGCCGAACGCGCCTGACGCAACACGGCCGAAACACGGCACCGCTACCTTCTCGGGCATGAAGGTCACCCGTCCGCCCGCCCACGATCCCGTCGTCCAGGAGCTGTGCGCCGAGCAGCAGGCCGAGCTGGCGTTCCGGCAGCGGGACGTCGTGGACGACACCCCCAAGCACCTCGACCCGCGCATCGCGTTCGTCCTCCTGTGGTCCGGGCGGGAAGGCGTGGGCGGGCAGGCCGTGGGGTGCGCCGGGCTTCAGCCGCTGGAGCCCGGCGTCGGCGAGGTCAAGCGCATGTACGTCCGGCCGGCGGCCCGCGGCCGGGGCCTGTCGCGCCGCCTGCTGACGGAGGTCGAGGCGATGGCCGGCGAGCGCGGCATCCACACGCTGCGGCTGGAGACCGGCCGGCTGTTCACCGAGGCGATCGGCCTCTACACCGCCGCCGGCTACGTCCGCATCCCGCGTTTCGGTCCGTACGCCGGCTGCGCGGAGAGCGTCTGCTTCGAGAAGCGGCTGGGCGCGCCTCAGGACGCCGCCACGCTCGGGGCGTAGGGGCGGCGGCGCAGCCAGTACGCCAGGACCCCGGCGCCGAGCAGCACCCCCCACAGCGGGTACGGCCACAGCAGCAGCAGGAAGAGCTGGTCCCTCTCGACCGCGTCGGCCACCAGTCCGGGCGAGGCCACGCAGCAGGCGCCCGCGACGACGCCGCCCGCGATCACGGGCAGCCGCACGGGCACCGGACGCCCGTGGACGACCGGCATCCACCGCGGGAACACCTCGCCCCACCTGCTGATGAGGCCCAGCGTCAGCACCGCGCCGCCCAGGGCGCCGAAGGCGATGGCCAGCCCGTGCAGCCTCAGGCCGGGGTCCAGGGGGCCCGTCAGCTCGGAGTCGGTGGGCCACGGCGTCAGCCAGGTGAGCCGGTACAGCGCGTACGGGAGCGGGCACAGCGCCGCCCCGATCGTGGCCGCCCGCCCCCAGCGCAGCACGGTGGCGGGCCGGGTCCAGGCGGGCAGCGTCCCGCTCCGGTACGCCTTCGCCGTGATCAGCACCCAGACGAGGCAGGCGACGCAGTCGGCGAGCGTCCAGCTCACACGGCCGGCGTAGTCGTACATGGACTCGGCGATCCTGACCGCGGCCAGCCAGGGCGGGAACCCGGCCGCCGTGCTCGCGGCCACCCCGCCCGCCAGGACCGCCAGGCCCGCCCACGCCCACGGCCTGCGGCGCGCGCAGCCCATCACCAGGACGCCCACCAAGGCGACCGGCCCCAGCACGGCCAGCCCGTACCCGAACAGCGACATGATCCCGGCGTCCGACATCACGACGCCGAAGAACACGACCTGCGCGATCGCGCCGGCCCTGAGCGCCCGTCCCGAGGCGAACGCCGTGGCCAGCCCCGCCAGCCCGGCGAGCAGCGTCATCGCACCGCCCACGTCGTGCTCGAACAGGTGCGACAGCGACACCGTCACCCGGTCGCGGGCCCCGAAGGGGTAGCTCTCGGGGACGGCCCACCACAGCGCGCCGACGGCGGCCACGGCGAGCGACAGCACCGCCCCGGCGATCCGATCTCTTCTCGTCACGCCGTTCACGCTAGGAACGGGTTCCGCTCGCCGCCTCCCCCCGATGGGGGAGTCGGGGCCGGCGCGGCGAGGCTAGCATCGGCCCATGTGAGAGGTCACGTCGTCCGAGCCCTCGCCGCCGGGGCCCATCAGGTGCTGGGGGCGGCGCTGCTGACCCCGGCCGCCGCGGTGCTCGGCCTGGTGCTCCTCACCGAGGTGACGCCCGCCCGGGTGCTCGCGCTGTGGGCCGCGTGCCTGCCCGTCGCGGTGCTGCTCGCCATGACGCCGCTGGTACGGCGCATCGAGGTCGCCGCGCTGTCGGAGCTGCTCGGCGTGGACGTGCCGGCGCGGGCCGACCGGCTCTACCTGATCGCTCTGACGAGCCTGCACCTGTACGGCGGCGCGACGCTGAGCGCGGGCGTGCTGCTGCTGGCGCCGGGGCTGACCCGGCTCGGCGACCCGGGCCTGTGGCGGGCGGCGCCCGGTGAGGCGGCGCAGGTGGTGCTGCTGGCGCTCGCCGTGGTGGCCGCGCTGGTCGCGGCCGGGCTGGGCCAGCGCTGGGCGGCGCGCCGGCTGCTGGCCGGGGAGCCGTCCCGGGCGCTGGAGCGGCTCGGCCGCCGCCAGAGCCTCGCGCTGGAGCTGCACGACTCCGTGGGCCACGCGCTGAGCGTCGTGCTGGTCCAGGCCATGGCCGCGCAGGCGGCACTCCAGAAGGCCGCGCAGGCGGCACTCCAGAAGGACCCGCAGGCGGCGTTGCGGAATCCCGGGGAGGTTTCGCGGTCGCTGGTCCATCTGGACCAGCTGGCCGACACCGCCCGCGCCGCCCAGCAGGAGCTCGACGTGCTGCTGCGGGTGCTGGACGACGGCGACGCCGCCGACGCCCCCACGCTGGACGCCCTGTCCACGCTGACCCGCGGCCTGGACGTGCGGGTGAGCACGGGACGCCTCGACCGGGTGCCGGCGGCCACCTCGCGCGCCGCGTACGCGATCGCCCGGGAGGCCCTGACGAACGCCCTGCGCCACGGGCACGGCCCGATCACGCTCGACGTCCGCGTGGCGGAGGACCTGGTCCTGACCGTGGAGAACGCGACCGGCCCTCAGGAGGCGGTCAGGGAGGGGCGCGGGCTGACCGGCATGCGGATGCGCGCCCGCCTGGCCGGCGGGACGTGCGTCGGAGGGGAGGCGGACGGGCGATGGCGCGTCCAGGCGACACTCCCCCTGTGAACCGGCCCGCCGCGGACCGGCCCGCCGCTGACCGGGTGGCTCCGGTCCGGGTCGTGCTGGCCGACGACGAGCGCCTCATCAGGTCCGGATGGGCGGCGATGCTGTCCGTCCACGACGGCCTGGAGGTCGTGGGCCAGGCCGCGGACGGTGTCGAGGCGGTCGAGGCGGGCACGGGCGCCGACGTCGTGCTGATGGACGTGCGCATGCCGCGCCTCGACGGCCTGTCCGCCACCCGCGAGCTGACCCGCCGCTCGCCCGCGACGCGGGTCGTCGTTGTCACCACGTTCGAGAGCGACCAGCTCGTCTGGGGCGCCCTGCGGGCCGGAGCCGCCGGCTTCGTCCTCAAGCGCGCCCCGGCGGCCGAGCTGGTGGAGGCGATCCGCCTGGTGCACGGGCGCGACGCCGTGCTCTTCCCGGACGCGCTGCGCCGCCTGGCCTCCCCCCACCAGGGCTCGGCCACGCGGCGCCTGCCCGTGGAGCCCACGCCGCGCGAGCTGGAGGTGCTGCGGCACGTGACGCTCGGACGGACCAACGCGGAGATCGCCGAGGCGCTGCACGTCTCGCGGGAGACGGTCAAGACGCACGTCGGCAACGTGCTGGCCAAGCTCGGGGCGCGCGACCGCACCCACGCGGCCGTCCTCGCGTACGAGCTGGGCCTGGTCTTCGCCGGCGTGGAGCCGTGGTGACCGGCCCTCGGAGATCAGTGGTCCAAGCCGGTCGGGCCTGCGTCGTCCCCGGCGTGGGGAAGTGAGGTGGCGATGGGGAGGCTCTGCGTGAACGCGCTCAGCGGTCCGACCTGTCCACGGCTCTCGGGCGGCACCAGTCGCACCCGGTCGTCCCGAGGGCCTCGGTACAGCTTGACGATGTGATCCCAGGCGCCCTCGCGCTTCGACGGAATGAGGGTGACGACGCGGACCTGGCTCTCCCATTCCTCTTTCGCGCACTGGGATTTCCACAGGTAGAAATATCGCTCCCACTCCGTGGGAGCGTCCTCCCTGCCGGGCAGCAGATCGCTGGCGAAGACCCTGTCGGCGGTCGTCACCGCGAGCACGAGAAGGTTGGCGGTGTAGTAGGCGTATCGTCGCGCCGGGTTGCTCGGCTGCGGACGGTAATGCGGTGGCGACATGTCGCTCCGGTCGTCCAGTTCATGGAACAGCCGCGCGACGACCGCGTGCCAGGGCTTCGCATCGCTCCTTCGCGCCAACTGCCAGAGGAACTCCACCACCGGGGCGTACGACGATAAGGCGGCCCACGAGAGGAGTGCCCGCAAGAGCGTGTCGTCCAGAGTGCTGATCAGCCTTCCGGGAGGGCGACGGGCCATCTCGTCCAGGAGGCCGGCGACGAGCCGGGCGATGAGGAACTCCCCGAAGGTCGCGTGGACGAACTCGTACGCCTTGAGCCGGTCCGCGTTGCGAACCGCCTGGACCTCGTGCAGGAAGAAGAAGCTGCCGAAGATCCGCTCGCCGTCGGACAGTGGCGTCTCGAAGCTGCGCGCCGACGGCTGCGCCCGGCCCAGCGCCAGGAAGTCGTCGGTGACCTGTTCCGCCGTGACCCACCGGCTGCGCCGGTTGAACATCGAGAAGGCGACGAAAGCCAGCCTTTCCAGCCATTCCTCCACGCGCGTGTCGAGTTGGTCGGCCGGGTGGGCCTTGGCCAGTTCCCTCCTGGCGAAGCTGATCATCAGTTGTTCGTACAGTTCGGTCTGGCCGAACGAGGACATCGCCCGGTCCAGGGGATTCCCGTCGGCGTCATAGACCGCCAGCATGAGCAGGAGCAGGGGCTGTCCGGCCAGGTCCGGATGTGCGAGCGCGCGTTCGGGGGCGAACGACTGCACCTTCTGACGGACGAAGTACGACGCGTTGACCGTGTTCCACACCTCCAGCCAGCGGCGGATCTGCACGTCGTCGAAGGGTTCCAGCCGTACCATCACGGTTCCGAGCTGGGGCGCGGCGAAATGAGCGACGGCGGTGCGCGAGGTGACGATCACGGCGACGGCGCTCCCCAGTTCCCCCTCCCGTTCCTGGAAGCGGGCCACCTTGGCCAGATAGTCGCTTCGCTTGACGCCGGTGGCCTGGAGCAACTCGTCGAACCCGTCGAGAATGACGACGGGCAGCCTGCCGCCGAGCGACCTGACCAGCGAAGGCCAGGACAGCATCTCCCCGGTGGCCTGCTGGATCGCCTTCTCGATCTGCTCCTGGATGCTGTCGCTCGCCGACACCTCACGCAGCGGCACACGGATCGGCAGGAACGCCGACGGCAGTCGCGCGCCCAGCACTTTCGTGAGCACCGATTTTCCCGCGCCTGGCTGTCCCAGGACGATGAGCGGCACGCGGCTCGCCCTGGACTGGGTGAGGAACGCCGCGAGGAAGGCGGGCAGGTCGTCGCGTTGTTCCTTTCCTTCCCACCAGCTCTCCACCCCGGGGTTGTCGCCGTGCTCGATCTCGCCCGCGCGAAACCGCTGCGAGATGTACGCCTCTTCGAGCGTCGGCAGCCTCAGGCCGACGGGCATGTCGCCCAGCTCCGCCACCGGACGTCGCAGCGCCGCCTTGTGAACGTTCCGCAACGCCTGGAGTCGGTCGGTCGGCGCCTGACCGCTCGCGATGGTCGACAGGAGGCACTCCAGACCGGCCAGGCTCGCCCGGGTCGCCTGGTGATCCACCATCCCGGTCCAGAAGCCGAACTCCTGGACGTCCTGGGCCAGCCGCCGATAGGCGTCTTCGTACCTGGCGACGGCGCAGGACGGAAGCATGCGCAGAGCGGCGCAGGCCCTGTCGCGCTGCTGGGCAGTCAACCGGTCCCAGCCCGCGAGCTCCGGAAGGATCTTCAGCAGGTGACGCGCGCCGGCCTGATAGAAGGAGCCGATCTTCTTCTTGGTCACCTCGTACGGCGAGTGCGGCGAGGGACAGGGTGGCGTCCGCAGATCGTCGAGCGCTTCCTGAGCATCACTTCGCGCCTGAACCCGGTTGCGCCGGTCCTGCTCCGTCATCTCTCTCTTGATCAGGCGAAGATCGCCGACCAGGGACGACAGGTCGAGGTCGTCGACAGCCTCGAAGAGGGCGGTGTACACGAGAACGGTGTGCGCGGCCTCGATCCGCTCGGTCCGGCTGCGCCACGCGTCACCCGCCCGCCATTCACTCCACCGGCCGAGCAGGTCGCCGCCCACCTTGACGAGCTCGTTCTTGGCCTCGATGAGATCCCACAACCCCAGGGTGCCCGCACTCAGCAGCGTGTCGAGCTCCTTGACGACCGGAGCCGTGCCCCCCAGCAAGCGCACAGCGTCGCTGTAGCGATACTCACGGTTCATGTCGGGATTATGGCCCGACGGACACCTCCATGCGGGCCATTCGCGTCATCCCTTGAGATCACATGCGATGCCGGATTTACAGCGACAGCCCGGTGATCACCATGACCTTCTCGTAGGTGAGGTCGCGCATCGCCGAGCCCAGGCCCTCGCGGCCGATGCCGGAGTCCTTCACGCCGCCGTACGGCATCTGGTCGGCCCGGTACGACGGCACGTCGCCGATGATGACGCCGCCGACCTCCAGCTCCCGGTTGGCCCGGAAGGCCGCGTCCAGCGAGCGCGTGAACACGCCGGCCTGCAGGCCGTAGGCCGAGTCGTTGACCATGGCGTACGCCTCGTCCATCGACGCGGCGCGCTGCAGGATCATGACGGGCCCGAAGACCTCCTCGCGCGCCACCTTGGCGTCGGCGGGCACGTCGGTGAGGACCGTCGGCGTGATCGTGGCGCCCTCGCGGACGCCGCCGGCGAGCACGCGGGCGCCGCTCTCCACGGCCTCCTTGATCCACTGCTCGACCCGCTCGGCCGCCGCCTCCGACACCAGCGGACCGACCTGGGTCTTGTCGTCGGCCGGGTCGCCCGTGACCAGCGCGCCGACCGCCGGGAGCAGCCGCTCGACGAACGCGTCGTAGACGGGCTCCTCGACGATGACCCGCTGCACGGCGATGCAGCTCTGGCCGGCCTGGTAGTTGGAGTAGAGGGCGACGCGGGTGGCCGCCCAGTCGAGGTCGGCGTCGGCCAGCACCACGGCCGCGGCGTTGCCGCCCAGCTCCAGCGTCACGTGCTTGCGCGGCACCTGGTCGGCGATCGCGTAGCCGACGGGCGCCGAACCGGTGAACGACACCACGGGCAGCCGCGGGTCCTGGACCAGCGCGCCGGCGCGCTCGTTCTCGACCGGCAGGATCGAGAACATCCCGGCGGGCAGGTCGGTCTCGGCGAGGATCTCGCCGAGCAGCAGCGAGGTGAGCGGCGTGGCCGGGGCGGGCTTGACGATCACGGGCGCGCCGACGGCGATGGCCGGGGCCACCTTGTGGGCGACGAGGTTCAGCGGGAAGTTGAACGGGGTGATCGCCAGGACCGGCCCGTACGGCACGCGCGAGACGTAGGCCAGGCGGCCGACGGCGGCGGGCTCGGTGTCGAGCCGCTGCACCTCGCCCGACCAGCGGCGAGTCTCCTCGGCGGCGAAGCGGAACGTCGCGACGGCCCGGCCGACCTCGCCCCGCGCCCACAGGATGGGCTTGCCGTTCTCGGCGGTGATCAGCCGGGCGATCTCCTCGGCCCGCTCGGCGAGGCGGCGCGACACGTGGGCCAGGGCCTCCGCGCGCACGTGCACGGGCAGTGCGGCGGCCTGCCCGGCCACCCGCGCGGCGGCCGCGACGGCCTCCTCGACCTGGGCGTCGGTCGGCACGGAGTGCCTGCCGACCTCGCGCCCGTCGAGGGGATTGGTGACGATGAGCTCGGTGTCGCCGGTGGCGGGGCGTCCAGCGAGCCAGAAGGTGCGCACGTCCATAGCTCCGACGTTATGCCACCTGGGGCGACGGCGAAGGTGGCCGGGGCGCACAAAGCCCCGCCGGCGGCACGCCGCTCCGTACAAGCCCGCCACTCTGTACAAGCCCGCCACTCCGGGCAGGCCCGCCGCTCCGGGCAGGCCGCCGCTCAACGGGACAGCCGGAGCCATCGGGCCAGATCCTCGATCTCCCGGTCGATCGCCGCGGCCATGTCCTCGGTGAACGGGACGTCCTGGTGGATCGCGTTGACCCGCAGCACCCCGGCCTTGCGGTCGGCGGTGGCGTCCAGCTTGCCCACCAGCCGGTCCCCGTACAGGATCGGCAGCGCGAAGTACCCCCATCTGCGCTTGGCCACCGGCTTGTACATCTCCAGCTGGTAGTCGAACCCGAACAGCTCCACGGTGCGCCGGCGGTCGTGGACCAGCCGGTCGAAGGGGGACAGCAGCGCCGCCCGCCCGGTGAACGGCCCGTCCAGCAGCGCCGGATCGACCCGCCACTCGCCCTTGACGCCCTCGACCACGGCCGGTTCGCCAGCCTCCCCCACGTCGGCCGGCTCCACCGGGAACTGCGTCGTCCGCGCCCGGGCGATGCCGAGGGCCCGCAGCCGCCGCTCGTCACGCAGCCGCCGCGCCTCCTCGACGGGGACCGCCGGCTCGTCGGGGTAGACGCGTTCGGCCAGGTCCCACAGCCGGTCGTTGCCGCGACGCCCGGCGACGGCGACCTCCCCGAGGACGACCATGCACTCCAGCATCTGGGTGACGTTGCGGTTGTCGGTCCACCCGGTGGACTTCCACGGCACCGCGCAGGTGTCCGGCAGCTCGCGGGAGGGCAGCGGCCCGGCGGAGCCCAGCCGGTCGAGGATGTCGCGACGGCAGGCGTCGTTGACGCGCACCCACTCCCGCCAGGGGCGTCCCGGGTCGGGCCGCAGGGCCATCTCGGCGCGGTAGAGCGCCAGATCCTCGCAGGGCCGGACGAAGGCCCGCAGTTCGAGCAGCTTCCGCTCCTCCAGCGCGGAGACCAGCTCCTCCCGGCTGTAGGAGGAGCCGAGCCGGCTCCACACCACCAGGTCGGCGTTGGGGGCGATGGCGGCGGTCGGGTCGATCTGCAGCAGCGTCAGACGGCGCACGAGATCGAGCAGCGCGGTCGGCCGCGAACCGTCCAGGAGCTGGGCGCGCACGGCGACACGACGGGCGTCGGCCGGGGAGAGCCGGTGAGGGGTCATGATCCCCATTGTGGCGAGCTCTGCGAGCCCGGCCGCGTCAGGCGGAAGACCTTCATCGGCGACCCGCCCCCAGACCCCGACCGACCCTCTCCTTTACCCACCATGTAACAGAAGTAGACCTAATTCGGGATGTTTACCATGCGGAGCGGTTTGAACGAAGCCCGCCCTGGCTAAGTCAACGTGTGCGGGTCTCCCAGCGCGGCGGGCCCCCGAGCAGAAAGGCGTGGGCCCATGACCTCCTCGGCGCCGCTTGGACTTCAGGGCGCCTACCTGTTGGGCGAACGGGCGAGCCACGACGAGCTGCGTTCCCGGCTCCTGGACGTCGCCGTCAACCTGCTCGTGAGCGACGGCCCGGAGAGCCTGACCATGCGCAGGATCGCCAGCGAGGCCGGCTGCACCACCACCGTCATCTACACGATGTTCGGCAACCGGGAGGGGCTCGCCGAGGCCCTCTACCTGGAGGGCTTCGAACGCTTCCGGCGGTTCCTGGAGGCCGTGCCGCAGCGCGACAACCCCTTCGAGTACCTGTCCGCGCTCGGCCCCGCCTACCGGCAGGCATGCCTGGCCGAGCCCGGCTACTACAGCCTCATGTTCGAGCGGGCCATCCCCGGCTTCGAACCCAGCGAGCGCGCCCGCACCCTGGCCCGCGCCGCGCTGAACATCCTCGACCGGGTCATCGCCGACTGCATCTCCGCCGGCTACCTCGTCCCCACGCAGCCCCGCAAGATCGCCGACGCGCTCTGGGCGGCGGCCCAGGGGGCCATCAGCCTCGAACGGGCCGGCCACCTGCGCGACGCCCGCACCTACGAGGCGGTCACCACGGCGACCATCTGCTGCTACCTGGTGTCCAAGCAGTGAGTCCCGCGGGTTCGCCCCGGCCCAGCGGTTGAGCCGGCACACCATTTCTCCCGGCCCGGCCGCCGGACGGGCCGGTTCCTGTGGTGGTTCGCCTCCGACCAGGCGCCCGGCCTGCCGAAGCGCCTGACGGCGGGGTCGCCGCCCCGCTGCTCGGCCACGGCGGCGGCGAGGGGGGCACATGCTCCCGCAGGCGGTGCCACCGGACAAGGGCAGGACGACTGGGCGTCCGATGGCTGAGCGTCGGATGACTGATATCCGGGGTGCGGCGTCTCAGGTGGGCGGTTCGCGGCCGTCCGGGCGGGCGCCGGTCGCCGGGTCGGTGGCCGCCAGCGCGATCCACAGCTCCGCCCGCACCCCCGGATCGTCCAGATCCCGGCCGAGCAGTTCGGCCACGCGCCGCATCCGGTAGCGCAGCGTGTGCCGGTGGACGCCGAGCCGCTGCGCCGCCGCGTCCCAGTGGCCGTTGCAGCTCAGGTACGCGCGCAGCGACTCCACGAGGTCGGCCCGCGAGCCGTACCGCGTGAGGGGGGCCAGCAGCGCCCCGGCGAACGCCCGCGCGGCGGCCGGGTCGAGCAGCCTCAGCAGGCCCTGCCCGGCCAGGTCGCCGAACCGCACCACCCGCCTCTCGCCCCGCTCGCCGGCCGCCGCCGCGAGCGCGCGCCCGGCCTGGTCGAGGGCGCCGGTCAGCTCACCGTACGAGCACGGGACGCTCGCGCCCACCGGGCCGCCGGCGAGCGCCGCCACCTGGTCGGCGGCCCGCTCCCCCACGACGGCCACCACCACGCCCCCGCTTCGCGCCGGCGCACCGGCCAGCGCCGCCCCGCTCCCCTCGGCGGTGACGCCGGATACGAGATCGCGCGGGGACTCGGGGAGGAGCACCGTGAAGGCGTGCGGCTCGAGCGCCTCCAGGGCGTCGTCCGGGGCGGCCAGCACGACCAGCGGCTCCTCGGGCAGCCGCCCGCCGACCGGCTCCAGCACCGCGCGCGCCCGTTCCGGCGCTCCCGCGAGCAGCAGCTCCAGGACGGACGAGCGCAGCCGCCGTTCCGCCTCCAGCCGGGCCCCGCCCTGCTCCAGGGCCAGCGTGAGCAGCGAACCGGCGGCGTTCAGGACCGTG
This sequence comes from Nonomuraea rhodomycinica, assembly GCF_013363995.1. Classification (GTDB taxonomy): domain Bacteria; phylum Actinomycetota; class Actinomycetes; order Streptosporangiales; family Streptosporangiaceae; genus Nonomuraea; species Nonomuraea rhodomycinica. The sequence goes on from NZ_JABWGO010000001.1 coordinate 2,395,033, forward strand.
TGGCCCACCGGCGAGAACGGCTGCGCCGAGCCGGCGGCGAAGAACCCGCGCGGTCGCGGCCCGCCGCCGAGCGGCAGCACCACCATGTGCCCGGCGGGCCCCGACCACGCCAGGCTCGCGGGCCGCCCCGCCTGCCCGGCGGCGGGCCCCGCGCCGGGCCGACCCGCCTGCCCGGCGGCCGGCCCCGCGCCGGGCCGACCCACCGGCCCGGCGGCGGGTCCCGTGGCGGGGTGGCCGGGCAGGGCGCCGAGGCGGGTGAGCTCCGCCACCACCGTGCCGACCTGCGCGCCCGGCGAGGCGTGGCGGACCTCTCCGGTCTCGTCCAGCAGCGCCGCCCACCCGCCGATCTCCTTGGCCAGGCGGTCCACCACCGCGCGGGGCCCCTCCGGTCGCAGGGCGGCGCGCGTCAGCCGGCCCTGCGCCGCGAAGGCGTTCTTGATCTCGTCGTACTGCTCGGCCGCCAGCAGCTCGCTGACCGCCTTGCCGATCGCGATGAACGGGACCTCGCGCGGCACCTCCAGCAGCGGCAGGCCGGCGTCCGCCGCCGCCTGGACGAGGCCGGGGGGCACGTCCTCGTGCGTGAGGCCCACCGCGAAGCCGAGCCCCGCCACCCCCCGCGCCACCAACCGGGCGACATATCCGGAAAAATCGGATTCCAGGCGCATCCCGGTGGTGAGGAGCAGCTCCTCCCCCTCCAGGTACGGCGTCGGGTCCTCCAGCTCGCTGACCGCGACCCAGCGCACCACCACGCCCTCGACCGACCCGGCGAGCGGCCGCAGCCCCATCCGCCGCACCACGACCCGAAGCGAAGGCGCCATCCCTGAGAGTTGTCCATTCCGGCGAAGAAACGTGGCACCAGTGTGCCATATCGACATATCGGCGCAGGTGGAGGCGGGGCTTAACGTCGGAGCTATGAGCATCCCGCAGGAGCGCCGTCTCGTCACCGCCATCCCCGGACCCAGGTCGCAGGAGCTGCTGGCCCGCAAGCAGGCCGCCGTGCCCGGCGGCATCGGCACCACCCTGCCGGTCTTCGTGACCCGCGCGGGCGGCGGCGTGGTCGAGGACGCCGACGGCAACAGGTTGATCGACTTCGGCTCCGGCATCGCCGTCACCAACGTGGGCAACGCCGCCCCGCGCGTGGTCGAGCGGGTCCAGAAGCAGGTCGCCGACTTCACCCACACCTGCTTCATGGTCACGCCGTACGAGTCGTACGTGCAGGTCTGCGAGAAGCTCAACGAGCTGACCCCCGGCGACCACGACAAGCGCACCTTCCTCGTCAACAGCGGCGCCGAGGCCGTCGAGAACGCTGTCAAGGTCGCCAGGTACGCCACCGGGCGGCAGGCGGTCGTGGTGTTCGACCACGGCTACCACGGGCGCACCCTGCTCACGATGACGCTCACGGCCAAGAACATGCCCTACAAGCAGGGCTTCGGCCCGTACGCGCCCGAGGTGTACCGGGTGCCGCTGGCCTATCCGTTCCGCTGGCCCACCGGCCCCGAGAACTGCGCCGAGGAGGCCGCCGCCCAGGCCATCGACATGATCACCAAGCAGATCGGCGCGACCAACGTGGCGGCCGTGGTGATCGAGCCGATCGCCGGCGAGGGCGGCTTCATCGAGCCGGCCCGGGGCTTCCTGCCGAGGATCGCGGAGTTCTGCCGCGAGAACGGCATCGTGTTCGTGGCCGACGAGGTGCAGACCGGCTTCGCGCGCACGGGCGACCTGTTCGCCTGCGAGCACGAGGGCGTCGTGCCCGACATCATCACCACGGCCAAGGGCATCGCGGGCGGCCTGCCGCTGGCGGCGGTGACCGGCCGCGCCGAGCTCATGGACAAGGTCCACCCGGGCGGCCTGGGCGGCACGTACGGCGGCAACCCGCTGGCCTGCGAGGCGGCGCTCGGCGTGCTGGAGACCATCACCGAGGAGGACCTGGTCGCCAAGGCCCGGCGGATCGGCGAGATCATGCTCCCCCGCCTCGACGCGATGCGCGAGCGCTTCGAGGTGATCGGCGACGTGCGCGGGCGCGGCGCGATGATCGCGATCGAGCTGGTCAAGCCCGGCACCAAGGAGCCCGACCCGGCGGCCGTCGCCGAGGTGGTCCGGCGCTGCCACGCGGACGGCCTGCTGGTGCTCACCGCCGGGACCTACGGCAACGTGCTGCGGTTCCTGCCGCCGCTGGTGATCCCCGAGCACCTGCTGGAGGAGGGCCTCGGCATCCTGGAGAAGGCGTTCGCCGCGCTCTAGGCCCTTTACAAAGTATGAATAGGTAAAAAGCGGGCATCCGGCTTGTGGCTGGATGCCCGTTTTTATGCGCTTAAGGGAGGCCGGGTGGGTAGAGAATTCACTCTGGCTTGACGTCCAGCTAGACGATCACAAGAGCGGTCGGGGTTATAACGGATCCGGTGCACGGGTGCGCGATCACCTCGGGGGGCGTGATGAACTGGGGCCCGACAGGAACGGCGCATGACATGTTGACGTTCGACCCTGACGATCTGAGCTGGGCGCAGCGCGAGGGCGATGCCTGCGCCGTCTGCCACAAGCGGTGGCCGAGGCCGCGCGTGCGCGTGGGCCGCCTGCCCGACGACTCGGCCGTGCTGGCGTGCGCCGACTGCGCCGAGGCCCTGCTGCCCGCCCCCCTCGGCACCGTCCTCGCCTTCCCGGCCCGCTGACCCTCCCTTCCTGCCTGCCCGGCCGCGACGGGTCGGCGCACGCCGGAGGACGACCGTGTCATGCGTCGGCCTCCTCCACGAGGCGGCTGATCCGGTCGTGCCGCGCCGCGGCCAGCCGCACGAGCTGGCCGGGGAATCGTTCGTCGTACTCGATCACCCACTCCAGGAAGCCCGGATGCGCGAACGCGGGCGGGTCGTAGGCCCAGACCCCTTCGGGGATCGGGTCGTTGCTGTCCTTGGGGACCAGCCAGCCGATGTGGCGTAACACCGCTTCCACATCGCGGATCGCCGGCATGGCATGCCGCAGTGCTCGCGGGGGGCTGTTGCGCAGGGAGCGGAGGAGGAAGTCCGTCTCGGGGGTCTCCCAGCTCCTGGCGCGATTCCCCTTGCCCGGGAAGTCGGAGCTCCCTGCCTCCTGGAACAGGCCGAGGAACTCCTCCGCGGTCAGGTGGCCGCTTTCCACACGCATGGCGGTGTGCGTACGCCTGATGCGCCTCTTCCACCGGACCAGAGCTCTGTCGATCAGGATTCCGAGGAAGACCAGGCCGACGCACACCATGGCGCGCGCGTTCTCCTGTTCGGCCGCGGCGACGTTCGGCAGGTCCACGCGCCGTACGAGCAGGACCGCTCCCACGGTCGTCAGGAGCGCGACGCCGGCCAGGCGCGACACGGTGACCCGGTCGATGCCACGCGTCAGGTTCCGCAGGATCTCCGCCGGGTGACGGCCCGCGACGTACTGGACGAACATCGCCCGGGCCGGCCTCAGGTGCGGGAACAGCCACTCGCCCTGCCGGCCGGGAAGGCTGCCGGTCCAGCCCATGTACGTCACCAGCGCGACGGGCCAGGTGTACGCCGCGGCGCCGAGCAGCTCCACCACGGCGTCGTTCAGCGATCCGCTGAGGAGGTCGAGCGTCGCGAGGGCGGCCTGGTACAGGCCGCTCGCGGCCATGGCCAAGGCGCAGACGACGGGGAACGCCACGGTGGAGTAGACGAGCGACGACATGGGCCGCAGTCGCGGGCCGCCCGACCCGGCGAGGAACACACCGCATCCCGTGATCATCAAGGTGAAGGGAAGCGCCGTGTCGCCCTCGGCCGTGTTCACCAGGCTCGCGTTCACCAGGCTCGCGACGGACCGGCCGATGCCCATGACCGCCAGCACCTGCAGCAACCGCATGGTGGCGCGTACCAGGACCGTCATGTCGTGAGGGCGGGTCCCGGGCCGCCGCAGGAGGCGGCCGACCGCCGCGGCGGAGGTCAGCGTGCTCAGCAACAGCATGAGGCGGACGCCGCCCGGCAGGCGCGGTGCGGCCCCCGAGAAGGCGCCCAGCCGCTCCGCCGCCTCCCGCATGAGGTCCCCGGAGCCGTCGGCGCCGTCGAGCCGCGTCAGCACCCAGGTGACGACCTCCGGCGAAGCCAGGGGCAGCAGCGCGACGGCGTGTCGCCGGGCCCGCTTGTCGCCGCGGACGAAGGCGCTGACGACGATCCGGTCCATGGTCGGCGTCAGGCGGGAGCCGTGCGCGACGTTCCACCCGTCGCTTGAGGCGCTGCTCAGAACGTCGAGCACGTTGGCCATGGAGGCCGGCCAGGACATCGCCACCGTCGGCGTGGGCGTGGAGGAGGTCCTCCCGCTCGGGGCCAGGTAGGGCGCCACGTCGGCGACCGCCCACCCGGACCCGGCGAGCTGCGCCTCGAGCACGTCGCACGCGGCGGCGAGCAGCGGCTCGCGGACCTCGTCCGGGCCGAGGCGCAGGCAGGTCGTCACGGGCTCCCGCCACGAGGGCGTCGTGAGGAGTCGCCGGGCATCGACGTCGTCGGGCCGGCTCATCAGCCGGCGCGCCGCGTAATGGTCCTGGACCAACCGGCCGGTGAACACGACCGCACCGGACCCGACGCCGCGCACGACGCGCGCCTCGACCAGCGCCTCGACCAGGGCCGCGGCCTCCCGCGGGTGGTCACCGGCGTCGGGTCCCGGATCGATCGCGCGGGCGGCGAGCCGCTCGGCGGCCCGGACGACCTCGCCCGCGGGCAGGGAGCCGCGGACCGGCTCCAGCCGCTCGGCGGTGACGACCTCCATGAGCTCGTACGGGCTCGGCGGCAGGTGCTCCGTCCCCGCCCGCTCCACATGGTCGAGGAGCAGCCCCATGACCATGGGGCTGGTGGCCGCCCGCGCCAGCTCCGGATGGCCGGCCAGGTGGGAGCGGAGCCGATCGACGGCGTCGGGCGTGAGCCCCCTTCGCGCCGCCATCTCACGTTGACGCGAGGGGCCCAGCGGCGCCAGTGGCAGCACCTGCTCGTCCGGCCGGCTCGCCGGCGCCTCCCGTACCGCCACCACGGCGCGGAAGGCGCTCCTGCTGTCGGCGAACTGCCGGATGGCGTCCAGGCAGTCGGCCGAGGTCCGCGCGGGGTCCGCCGGCCGTCCCGCGGCCAGGTCGTCGACGCCGTCGAAGAGCAGGATCCACCTCAGCCTCCGGCGGCCTTCCATCAGCCGGCGCAGGTCGCCGGCGATGACGGAGTCCCCGTCGGAGACCAGCAGGTGCACGTGGTTGCGGACCAGTTCGGCGGTCGGCTTGGACTCCGCGTCGGCGAGCGCGGCGAGATCGACGTAGAGGGCGACCTCACGCGGCCGTTTCCTGCGCAGCTCCCGCCGGTTCTTCTCCCGGGCGAGCTCGCGCAGCGCCAGGCTCTTGCCCGCGCCCGCCTCCCCGACGACGAAGGTGACCTTGGCGTTCCCGCGCGGCACCCGCGAGATCGGGCGGACGCGGGAGAAGCGCCCGGCCACGGCCACGAGGGGATCGACGATCCGTCCGTGTGCCGTCTCCCGCTCGTCGAGTCTCGCCTCGAAGGTCTTGAGGATGTGCCGGAGGTCGTCCACGTCGGGCTCGGCGGGAGTGCGTACGACGCGCACGACCCCCGTCACCATCAGCGCGAGGCCGAGCAACAGGGCCAGCGCCGGGGTGGCCTCCGGTTGCCGGACCGGTGGCACTCCCGCGTCGCCGAGCCACACGAAGGCGCCCAGTCCGGCCAGTCCGGCGCCCAGCACCGCGATCGTCCAGCCGCCGACGCGCCGGAAGGCCTCCTCCCGGCCGTGCGCGTGGCTGAACATGTCGAATCTCAGCGCCACCAACGCCGCGACGGTGGCGACGACGGAGGCGATCAGCCCGATCTGGTCCTGGGTCACGTACCCACCCTTCGCTTCTGTCTCCGGCTACCTGAGCAACGAAAGGGCGCAGCGCGGTGTTACGGACTGACCGGCATCCGGCCAGGACGGGTCTTGATCCTCGGTCGCGCGCATATGACCATGGTCGGACGGCCCCCGAGGACGGGAGTGGGACGGCGTGAGCGACCACCGCGGCGACGCCCGCAAGATCGTACGGCCGGACACCGGGGAGACGTGCCCGGTCGGCCGGTCACCCGACGGCACGTGGCAGGTCCGCGGTTACGCGCAGGCCCGTGCGGTGCTGCGCAGCGACGCCACCGTCCAGGCCGGGCTGGGCGTCGAGACCGTGGACAAGCTTCCCGCCCGGGTCCGGCGTCCCGTGCTCTACCGCGACGGGCCCGAGCACCGCGAGGACCGGCGCCGGACCGCGCGGTTCTTCACCCCGCGCCGCGTGGACGAGCGGTACCGCGGCCTGATGGCGCGGGTCGCCGACCGGCAGCTGGAGAGGCTGCGCGCGGCCGGCGAGGCGCAGCTGTCCGAGCTGAGCTTCGGCATGGCGATCGAGGTGGCCGGCGCCGTCATCGGCCTGACCTCCAGCAGGCCGGGCATCCGGCTCAGGCTGGAGAGCTTCTTCCCCGAGAAGTTCGGCCGGCCGGGACTGACCAGCCCGAGCGGGATCTACTGGCTCGTCCGGCAGAACGTCAACTGGCTGCGCGTCTACCTGGCCGACGTGCGCCCCGCGATCCGCGACCACCGCCGCCACCCGCGCGACGACCTCATCTCGCACCTGATCGCCCAGGGCTGCACGGACGCCGAGATCCTCGGCGAGTGCCTGACCTTCGCCGCGGCCGGAATGGTGACCACGCGGGAGTTCATCTGCGTCGCGGCCTGGCACCTGTTCACCGACGGGGAGCTGCTGGAGCGCTACCGCGCGGCCGGCGAGCCCGGCCGCCTGGCGATCCTGCACGAGATCCTGCGGCTGGAGCCCGCGGTGGCCCGGCTGCGCCGGCGCACCACAGCGGCCCTCGACCTGCCGGGCGCCGGCGGCCCGGTCACCGTGCCGCCGGGCGCGCTGGTCGAGGTGCTCGTCGAGGCGGCCAACGCCGACCCCTCGGCCGTGGGTGCCGACCCGCTGACGGTGTGCCCCGGGCGCGCGATCGACGGCGGGGCCACGAGCGCCGCGGCGCTGTCCTTCGGTGACGGCCCGCACCGCTGCCCCGGGGCGGGCATCGCGATCCTGGAGACCGACGTCCTGCTCAGCCGCCTGTTCGCCCTGGAGGGCGTGCGCATGGCGGCCGCGCCCCGCGTGAGCTTCGTCAACGACATCGGCGGGTACGAGATCCGCGGGTTACGGGTCAGCGTGTCCTGACCGTCAGGCGGCGGCCTGGCGCTCCTCGCGCATCTCCCACGGCGAGCCGTACTCGTGCAGCAGGTCGAGGAACGGCACCGCGTCGAACGCCTCGGGCCCCAGCACGCCCGCCCCCTTCCAGACGCCGCGCGCCACCAGCTCCAGCGCCACGACGGGGTGGACCGCGGTTTGCCAGACGACCGCCTGCGAGCCGTACTCCCGCATCGACCAGTCGTTGTCCACCACGTGGTACAGGTACACCTCGCGCGGCACGCCGTCCTTGCCGACGCCCTTGACCCAGGTGCCGGCGCACGTCTTGCCGTGCATGCGCTCGCCTAGCGTCGCCGGGTCGGGCAGGCGGGCGGCCACGAGGTCGCGCGGCGCCACCTCCGCGCCGCCGACGCGCACCTTCTCGGGGCTGTCGAGCCCGAGCTTGCGCAGCGTCTTGAGCACGCCGATGAACTCCTCGCCGAGCCCGTACTTGAAGGTCACCTTGCGCGCCGGGATCCAGCGCGGCACCAGCACGACCTCCTCGTGCTCGACGTTCACGCACTCCACCGGCCCGATGCCGGCCGGGAAGTCGAACACCTCCGGCTCGCTGAACGGCTCCGTCGTGTGCCAGCGCCCGTCCTCCCAGACGACGGGCGGGTTCAGGCACTCCTCGATCGTGGTCCAGATGGAGAACGTCGGCGCGAAGTCGTAGCCGTCGACGACCAGGTTGGAGCCGTCGCGCACGCCGACCTCGTCGATGCTGGAGAACAGGTGGTCGGCGGCGTAGCGGGCGAACACGTCGGCGAGGCCGGGCTCGACGCCCATGCCGACCAGCGCCAGGCGGTCCGCGGCCCGCCACGCGCCGTCGAGCGCGAACTGCCGGTCGCCGAGCTTGACCCCCGGCATCCGGTACGGCTCGCTGGGGTGCGGCCGCGACAGCGACATGGCCATGTCGAGATAGTGCGCCCCCGCCGCGAGCGCCGCCTCGAACAGCGGCATCGTGAACCGGGGGTCGACGGCGTTGAAGAGCACGTCGCACCTGTGCTCACGCAGGGCGGCCTCGACCTGGGCGCGGTCGGAGGCGTCGAGGGTGATCGCGCTGAAGCGCGGGTCGTCCACACCGGCGACGGCACGTGCCGCCCGGCTCTGTTGGGAGTCGGCGACCACGATGTGTTCGAAGAAATCTCGGCGAGCGGCGATGGGCACGACAGCGGAGCCGACCCCGCCGGCGCCGACCAGAAGGATTCTCATGCACAGCACCCTACTCACTGACTGGTCATTCAGTCGAGACTGACTGGTCATTCAGTCTGAATTTCGGGCAGCCGGGTCCGCGGCCTCCACCTGCGGCGGAGCTCACTTGACCAGCGCGCGCCACCTGCCGGCCCACGCGATGTACGCGGGACAGCCGTCCTTGGGCTTGCAGCCGTCGGGCGGGCGGGTGGCGAAGGCGATCCGCCCGATCCGCTCCGGATCCTCGACGCCGTACGCGTCGCAGACCCGCTGGGTGGCCTTGACGCACGCCTCCGGGTTGGCCGGCGCCAGCCCCAGCCAGGCGACGGCCTTGCGCTGCACCGTGGCCGAGGCGGTGTAGGCCAGCCAGCGGTAGGCGCAGTCGGTGTTGGGCACGCCGGCGCCGAGCATCCACGAGTCGACCCAGCCGGTCACGCGCGGGGTCTCGACCGCCTTGACCGGCCTGCCGGCCTGCTGGAGCAGCAGGCGGTAGTACGGGGTGGCCTGGGCATAGTCGAGCGAGCCGGTGGCGAAGCCCTTGACCAGGTCGAGCGGCTCGGTCCAGTACGTCCGGCCGGGCTGCTCCTCCAGCAGGTCCGCGGCGCTGTCGAGCTCGTGCTTGGTCAGCTCGAACGGATCGCCCTCGACCCCGTCGGCGAGCGCGGCGTCGGCGATGGTCAGCGGGCTGTCGCGCAGCACGACGTGGCCGCTGCCGAAGACGTCCTTCAGGCTCGGCTCGCCCTTGACGCGGGAGGAGTCGTACAGGAACTCGTGGGAGCCCCACAGGTAGGGCACGCCGTAGACCTTGCCCGAGCGGACCGTCATGTCGCGAAAGCGCTTGGTCAGGCGGTCGTAGCCGGGCACCTTGGCCGGGTCGATGACCTGCACCTGCTTGGCGGCGATGAGGTCGGCGGCCAGGACCGGCCCGGCGGAGATCACGTCGTAGGACCGCCCCCGGGCGGCGGCGGCCATCTGGTCGGCGGTCTGCACGGTGTCGTAGCGGGCGATGCGGCAGCCGGTGGTCTTCTCGAAGTCGGAGGTGGTGCCGGAGTAGTCGGCGTAGCCGCGGTAGGTGAGGATCTGCAGCGTGCCGTCGCTCTGCGCCGGGCCCGGCGGGGAGACCGACTTGCGCGGCTTCACGCTCACGGCCGGCGACGGCGTGCCCTGCGGAAGGGGGAGCGCCGCCCGCGGTGCGCCGGCGGCCGGCGCCACCGCCGCGCCCGCCGACGGGCCCGCCGCGCCCAGGCTCCCGGCCAGGACCGCCACGGCCAGCGCCAGAGCGGGTGTGCGGCGATCCACTGGTCCCCCTTGTCCAAGGTCCCCTTGAGGGCGACCCCCTGCCCGCGGCTCGTCCGGTTCGGCCCGGGCCCGCGGTCTCGATCTCGTGACCTGGAGCTTACCGGGGCGGGGGCCGGGGAGGGACGCGCGTCCCTCCCCGGTGGGGACCCGAGGGCCTACCCGTTGGTGGGGAAGCCCAGGTTGACACCGCCGTGGGACGGGTCGAGCCAGCGGGAGGTGACGACCTTGCCGCGGGTGTAGAAGTGGACGCCCTCGGCGCCGTGGACGTGCGTGTCGCCGAACAGCGACGCCTTCCAGCCGCCGAAGCTGTAGAACGCCATCGGCACCGGGATCGGCACGTTGATCCCGATCATGCCGACCTCCACCTCGTTCTGGAAGCGCCGGGCGGCGCCGCCGTCGTTGGTGAAGATGGCGGTGCCGTTGCCGTACTCGCCGTCGTTGATGATCCGCACCCCCTCCTCGTACGAGGGGACGCGCACGATCGACAGCACCGGCCCGAAGATCTCCTCGGTGTGGACCCGGGAGCCCGCGGGCACGTGGTCGAGCACGGTCGGGCCGAGCCAGAACCCGGGCGCCTCCGACGCCTTGCCGCCGCCGAGGAGCGCGCTCTCGCGGCCGTCCACGACCAGCTTGGCGCCCTCCTCGACGCCCAGGTCCAGATAGGAGGCGACCTTGTCGCGGTGCTGGCGGGTGACCAGCGGCCCCATCTCGGCCTCGGGGTCGTCGCCGGGGCCGATCACCAGCTTGGCGACGCGCTCCTTGATCTTCTCCACCAGCTCGTCGCCGACGGGGTCCACGGCCAGCACGACCGAGATGGCCATGCACCGCTCGCCGGCGGAGCCGAAGCCCGCCGACACGGCCGAGTCGGCGACCAGGTCGAGGTCGGCGTCCGGCAGCACGAGCATGTGGTTCTTGGCGCCGCCGAGCGCCTGGACCCGCTTGCCGTGCGCCGTGCCGGTCTCGTAGACGTAGCGGGCGATGGGGGTGGAGCCGACGAACGAGACGGCCCGCACGTCGGGGTGCTCCAGCAGCCGGTCCACCGCGACCTTGTCGCCCTGCACGACGTTGAACACGCCGTCGGGCAGCCCCGCCTCCTGCCACAGCCGGGCCATGAGCAGCGACGCCGACGGGTCCCTCTCGGACGGCTTGAGCACGAACGCGTTGCCGCAGGCGATCGCGATCGGGAACATCCACATCGGCACCATGGCCGGGAAGTTGAACGGCGTGACGCCGGCCACGACGCCGAGCGGCTGGCGGATCGAGTAGGAGTCGACCCGCGTGGAGACGCCCTCGGAGAAGCCGCCCTTGAGCAGGTGCGGGATGCCGCAGGCGAACTCGACGACCTCCAGCCCGCGCGCCACCTCGCCGAGCGCGTCGGAGTGGACCTTGCCGTGCTCGGCGGAGATCAGCGCGGCCAGCTCGTCGCGGTGGGCGACCATGAGCTCGCGGAAGCGGAACAGCACCTGCGTCCGCTTGGTCAGCGACGCGTCCCGCCAGGCGGGGAACGCCGCGACCGCGGCGGCCACCGCCGCGTCCACCTCCTCCGCCGAGGCGAGCGCCACGTGGCCGCTCACCTCGCCGGTCGCCGGGTTGAAGACCTCGCCGGTGCGGCCGTCGCCGCCGGTGAGGGCTCCGCCGATCCAGTGCCTGACAGACTTCACTGCGCCGCCGCCTCCGCGTCGATGACTTCCAGGGCGTGGACGATGATGCCGAGCCCCTCGGCGGCCTCGTCCATCGTGAGGGTGAGGGGCGGGGCCATGCGGATGGCCGTGCCGTACAGGCCGCCCTTGCCGGCCAGCAGGCCGGCCCGCTTGGTCTCCTCCATGAAGCGCGCCGCCTGGGCGGGCGTCTCCAGCTCGACGGCGAACATCAGGCCCTTGCCGCGCACGTCCTTGACGATGCGCAGCCGCTGGGCGGCCTCGCGCAGGCCGTCCGTGATGAGCGCGCCGGTGCGGGCGGCGTTGGCCTGCAGGTCGTGGTCGAGGACGTAGTCGAGGGTGGCGTTGGCGGCGGCCATGGAGAGGGGGTTGCCGCCGAACGTGGCCAGGCCCACCGCGGGCAGGGCGTCCATGAGGTCGCCGCGGGCGACGACGCCGCCGACGGCGAACCCGTTGCCGAGGCCCTTGGCGAAGGTCATCATGTCGGGCGTCACGCCGTGGTTCTGGATGCCGAAGAACGCGCTTCCGGTGCGGCCCCAGCCGGTCTGCACCTCGTCGGAGATGAACAGGATGCCCTGCTCGTCCAGGACCTCCTTGTAGGCGGCGAACAGGCCGTCGGGGGCCATGGTGAAGCCGCCCACGCCCTGGATGGGCTCGGCGATCAGCGCGGCGACGTCGCCGGCGACCGCGGTGGCGAGCACGTGGCGCAGGTCGTCGACGCACACCTTGATGTACTCGGCGTCGGACAGGCCGCGGAACTGGGCGAGGTGCCGGTCGGCGCCGTGCAGGAAGTGCGCGTTGAGCGGGGAGAGCGAGTTGTTCTTCCACGAGCGGTTGGAGGTGACGCTGATCGCGCCGAAGCTGCGCCCGTGGTAGCTCTGCCGCATGGCCAGCACCTGGTCGCTCTTGCGGGCGTAGGTGGCCAGCAGCAGGGCGGTCTCGTTGGCCTCGGTGCCGGAGTTGGTGAAGAAGACCTTCGCGTCCGGGATGCCGGACAGCCGGGCGATCTTCTCGGCCAGCTCGATCTGGCCGCGCAGGAGGTAGACCGTGCTCGTGTGGACGACGCCCGTGGCGAGCTGGCGCTCGACGGCCTCGCGCACCTCGGGGACGTCGTAGCCGATCATGTTGGTCAGGATGCCGGCGAAGAAGTCGAGGTAGCTCTTGCCGTCCGCGTCGACGACGCGGTTGCCCTTGCCGCTGACGATCTCGATGGGCTCGGTGTAGTTGAGGGCCAGCCAGTTGGGCATGACGGCCCGATGGCGCGCGAGAAGCTCCGACATGCTACGAGTATCCCGTTCTGACATCATTCCTCCCACCGGCAACCTGTCGGCGGGCCGCCGAATCGCCTTACAGGCTGTCGGGACAGCCTGGGACCGCCCGGCCAGTCTATGTCATGACATCAAGACTTCATGCCGTCCACCCCCTAGGGGATGTCCCGTGCGCCTGCGGGCGTACCGGCCGCGCCCGCGCTACGCCGCCGGAGGCACCGGGAAAGACCTCCCGCGGCCGACGACCGGACGGGGCCGGCTCGGCCACGATCGGGTCATCACGAGGACGACCCGAGGAGAGACCGGCCATGACCATCACCTTCGAACCCGCCACCGCCCCCGAGACGCACCCCGCGACGCGCCCCGAGCTGCCCTCCGGCCCGCCCAAGCTCAGTCCCGACCAGCTCCGCCAGGCCGAGCGCGACACGCTCGCCACCCCGCGCATGGCCTACAGCCTGCTGGCGCGGATGATGTTCAAGCCCGTGGACCTCCTGTACGGCAGGCAGGGCTCGTTCACCAAGTTCGCCATGCTGGAGACCATCGCCCGGGTGCCGTACCAGGCGTGGGAGCGCATGGGCTACTGGGCGGTGCACCGCCACGCGGGGCGCTCGGCGCTGGCCAGGAGGGTGTTCGAGCGGATCGTGGAGGCCCGCGCCGACCAGGACAACGAGCAGTGGCACCTGCTGATCATGCAGGACCTCGTGCAGCGCAACGGCGAGCGGCAGACGTGGCTGCTGCACCGGGCCGCGCCGTGGGTGATCTCGTTCTTCTACTACCACGTGTCCTGGGTGCTGTTCCTGGTCCGGCCCGACTGGAGCTACCGGCTCAACGCCGAGTTCGAGGACCACGCCGAGCACGAGTACATGACGTTCGTGGCCGAGAACCCCGCGCTCGACCTCGTCCCGGACCCGGGCACCTACGCCGCCGAGTACGGCCGCCACCGGTCGGTGGCCGACCTGCTGCGGCAGATCGGCCACGACGAGCGCACCCACAAGCTCGACAGCCTGGAGAGCATGCGCGAGCCCCGTGTTCGATGAGACAGCGTCCGATGAGGCGCCGGCCTCACACCCGCTCGGGCTCCGGCTCGGGAGCGGCGGCCGGGGCGGGCGGCCGCAGCACCGCCAGCGCCAGCAGCGCGGCGGCCACGCAGAACCCGCCGCCCACCCAGGCCCCGAGGTGCACGGCGTCGGTGAACGCGGCCTTGGCGGGCTCGGCGAAGCCCAGCCGGATCGCGTCGCCGATCGACTCCTTGGCCGCGGCCGGCACGTCCGCGGGCATGGCCGAGGTGAACACCCCGGCCAGCACGCTGCCCAGGATCGCGATGCTCATGGCCAGCCCGACCTGCTGGACGGTGTCGTTGAGCGCCGAGCCGACCCCGGCGTGCTCCACGGGGATCGCCCCCATGAGCGAGGCGTAGGCCGCCGGGCCGGCCAGGCCGCCGCCGACGCCCATGACCATCAGGCCGGTCAGGACCGGCAGGTAGCCGGTGGTCGTGGCGAGCACCGCGAACCCGCCGGCCATGACGGCCAGGCCCACGCCGACGAGCACGCGGTTGCTCACCCGCTGGCCGAGCGCCGCGCCGAGGCCGTTGAACAGCGCCGCGGCCACCGCGTACGGCAGCAGCGCGAGGCCCGCCTTCATCGGCCCGTAGCCGAGCACGAACTGCAGGTACTGCGTCAGCATGAGCATCACCGCGCCCGCGCCGAAGGACATGAGCAGGATGGAGAAGGACGCCCCGCTGAAGTTGCGGTTGCGGAACAGCTCCAGGGGCAGCATCGGCTGCTCCGAGCGCACCTCCCACACCACGAACGCGCCGAGGGCCACCACGGCGGTCGCGATGCCGCCCACGTTCCACTCGCGTTCGATGATGACGTAGACGGCGGCGGTGAGCCCGATGACGGACAGGACCACGCCCACCGGGTCGATCCGGCGCCCGGTGCTGCGGGTCTCCGGCATGAGCACGAACGCGGCCACGATGGCCAGGCCCGCGATCGGCACGTTCAGCAGGAAGACCGAACCCCACCAGTAGTGGTCGAGCAGGAAACCGCCCAGCGTGGGGCCGGCGATCACGCTCACCATGGCGACGGCGCTCCAGACCGCCATCGCCTTGCGCCGCTCGGCCTCGTCGAAGACGGTCATCAGGATGGACAGGGTGGAGGGCATGAGGATCGAGCCGCCCACCCCCATGAGCGCCCGCGCGCCGATAAGCTGCCACGACTCCGAGGCCAGCACGGCCAGCAGCGACGCGCCGCCGAAGAAGGCCAGGCCGATGATCAGGAACTTGCGCCGGCCGTAACGGTCGGACAGGCTGCCCGCGGTCAGCAGCAACCCGGCGAAGGCCAGCACGTAGGCGTCGAGGATCCACTGGATGTCGCCGGGGCTCGCGCCCAGGTCGCGGATCAGCGACGGGATGGCCAGGTTGAGCACCGTCCCGTCCACGCCCAGCACCAGCACCGACAGGCACAGGACGGCCAGCGTCCACCACCGCCGCGGGTCTCGCACATCGTTCGAGGATTCTGGTACAACGTTCACATTCACTCGCACACTGTACGGCGCCTCTCGCACACCGTGCGAGAGGTTTTATGCTGGGGCCATGAGCAAGCAGATCTCCTCCGTCTGGACCCGCGAGCCACGGCCCGCCCGGACCCCCGGCCGCAGCCGCGAGGAGATCGTCCGCGCGACCCTGGACCTGCTCGACACCGAGGGGCTCGACGGCCTCAGCATGCGCAAGCTCGGCGCCCGGCTCGGCTCCGGCGCCACCACCATCTACTGGTACGTCGAGAACAAGGACGAGCTGCTGGAGCTGGCCTACAACGAGGTGTGGGGCGAGATCGTCCTGCCGGATCCCGAGGAGCCGGGCTGGCGCGAGGCCGTCTCCGCCTTCGCCCACAGCATGCGCGCGGCCATGCTGCGCCACCCGTGGGTCGGCTCGCTCATCGGCCGCCTGCCCGCCCTCGGCCCCAACGCGCTGTCCCTGGCCGACCGGCTGCGCAAGGCCTTCACCCTGGCCGGGTTCAAGGGCCTGGACATCGACTACGCCAACGCCGCCCTCACCGCGTACGTGTTCGGCATGGTGATCCCCGAGATCGCGTGGGAGGCGTCCATGGGCGGCGAGGAGCTCGACCAGGAGTCCATGAACGAGACGTTCCAGAAGGTCGCCAAGGACTTCCCCGACCTGCTGGAGCGCGTCGTCGAGGTCAACGCGAAGATCTCCGACACCGACGCGCTGCGGGAGACCAGTTTCGCGTTCGGCCTCGCCACGATGCTCGACGGCCTTGAGGCCCGGCTGCGCGCGTAGCAGATTGAGGGTATGGCAGATGACGGGCAGCACCACGACGTAAGCGGCTTTCGCGCGGCACGCGACCTCCTGCTGGACGCCGACTACGCGACCGCGCGCAAGGAGTTCCGCTGGCCCCGGCCGGAACACTTCAACTGGGCGCTCGACTGGTTCGACGGGGTGCTCGCCGCCGAGACGCCCGGCGCGCCGGCGCTGCGCATCGTCGGCGGGGACCGCCCTGCGTCGCTGACCTTCGCCGAGCTGTCGGCCCGCTCCGCGCAGGTCGCCCACTGGCTGCACGAGCAGGGCGTACGCCGCGGCGACCGGATCCTGCTCATGCTCGGCAGCCAGGTCGAGCTGTGGGAGAGCCTGCTCGCCGCCATGAAGCTCGGCGCCGTCGTCATCCCGGCCACCACCCTGCTGACGGCCAAGGACGTCGCCGAGCGCGTCGAGCGGGCCGGCGTCGCGCACGTCATCGCCAACGCCTCCGACGCCGGCAAGTTCGCCGCCGGGCCGTTCACCAGGATCGCCGTCGGCGACGCGTACGGCTGGCTGCCCTACCACGAGAGCCGCGAGGCGCAGGCCCGCTTCACCCCCGAGGCGCCCACCCTGTCCGGCGACCCCATGCTGCTCTACTTCACCTCCGGCACGACCTCCCGGCCGAAGCTGGTCGAGCACTCCCACCTGTCCTATCCCGCGGGCCACCTGTCCACGATGTACTGGATCGGGCTGCGGCCCGGCGACGTGCACCTCAACGTGTCCTCGCCCGGCTGGGCCAAGCACGCCTGGAGCAGCGTCTTCGCGCCGTGGAACGCGGGGGCGACCGTGCTCGTCCACGACTACCGGCGCTTCTCCGCGACCGGGCTGCTGGAGGTGCTGCGCGACGAGGCCGGCACCACGTTCTGCGCCCCGCCCACCGTGTGGCGCATGCTCATCCAGGAGGACCTCACCGCCTGGCGGCTGCCGCTGCGCACCGCCGTCGCCGCCGGCGAGCCGCTCAACCCGGAGATCATCGACCAGGTCGCCAAGGCGTGGGGGCTCACCATCCGCGACGGCTACGGCCAGACCGAGACCACCGCCCAGATCGGCAACGTGCCGGGCGAGCCGGTCAAACCGGGGTCGATGGGCCGGCCGCTGCCCGGCTACGAGATCACCCTGCTCGACCCCGTCACCGGGCGGCCGGGCGACGACGGGGAGATCTGCCTGCCCCTCGGCGACGACCGGCCCGCCGGGCTGATGACCGGCTACGCGGGCGCCTCCGCCGCCGCGGCCGACGGCTTCTACCACACCGGCGACGTGGCCACCCGCGACGCCGACGGCTACATCACCTACGTGGGGCGCACGGACGACGTGTTCAAGGCGTCCGACTACCGCATCTCGCCGTTCGAGCTGGAGAGCGTGCTGCTGGAGCACCCGGCCGTGGCCGAGGCCGCGGTGGTGCCGGCCCCCGACCCGCTGCGGCTGGCCGTGCCCAAGGCGTACGTGACGCTCGTGCCCGGCTTCGAGCCGGGCGAGGACACCGCGCGGTCCATCTTCGAGCACTGCCGGCGCGCGCTGGCGCCGTACCAGCGGGTGCGGCGGCTGGAGTTCGGCGAGCTGCCGAAGACGATCTCCGGCAAGATCCGCCGGGTCGAGCTGCGCGAGCGCCCGCCCGGCCGCGAGTTCACGGAGGAGGCGCTGAACCGATGAGCGGCTGCCGATGTGTAAATCCACTATGTAAATGGGAGCATTGCCGATCTTACAAGCTGATCGGATAGGCTCTGTCCGTGCTGCCCACCATCGCCGATGTGCTCGCCTTGGAGACGGTTCGCCGGGGCGGACCGCGCGTCGTCGCGGGCGCGGACCGGCTGGGCAGCAAGGTGCGGTGGGTGCACGTCGGCGAGATCGCCGACATCGCCCCCCTGCTGCGCGGCGGCGAGCTGGTCCTCACCACCGGCGTCGCGCTGCCACGCGACCCCGAGAAGCTGGCCGACTACATCGGGGAGCTGGCGTCCGTGGGCGTCGCCGGGCTCATCGTGGAGCTGGGCCGCCGGTTCGTCGGCGAGCTGCCGCCCGCCGTCGTCAAGGCCGCCGAGGACCACGGGCTGCCGCTCGTCGTGCTGACCCGCGAGACGCCGTTCGTGCAGATCACCGAGTCGGTGCACGCCCGGATCATCGACATCCAGCTGGAGGAGCTGCGGGCCTCCGAGCAGTTGCACGAGGTGTTCACCGAGCTGTCGGTCGAGGGCGCCTCCCCCGCCGAGGTGCTCGCCCAGGTGGCGCGGCTGTCCGGACGCCCGGTGCTGCTGGAGAACCTCGCCCACCAGGTGCTGGCCTGCGAGTCCGCGGCCCGCGACACCGGCAGCCTGCTCGCCGGGTGGGAGACCCGCTCGCGGGCCGTCGCGCCGTCCGAGCGCACCGCGTACGACCCGGCCTCCGGCTGGCTGGTCACCACCGTCGGCGCCCGCGGCCAGGACTGGGGCCGGCTGATCCTCCTGTGCGACGCGCCGCCCTCGCCCCGCGACCTCGTCCTCGCCGAGCGCGCCGCCACCACCCTCGCCCTCGGCCGCCTGCTCGAACGCCACCAGGAGTCGCTCGAACGCCAGGCCCACGGCACGATCATCACCGGCATCCTCACCCACGCCTACGCCGACCCCGACGAGGCCGCCGCGCGCGCCCGCGCCGTCGGCGTCCCGCTCACCGGCCGCAAGCTCGTCAGCGTGGTCATCCGGCCCACCGAGCCCGTCGAGCAGGCCCTCGACGGGCAGGCCCAGCTCGGCGAGCTGGCCGAGGCCACCGCCGCGGCCTGCCGCGACGCCCGCCTGCCGGCCCTCGTCGGCGCGCTCGACCAGGACCGCGTCGGCGTCCTGCTGCCGCTGCCGCCGCGCACCCAGGCCGAGCCCGCGCTGACCGCCCTGTCCGATCGCCTGCGCATCCTGTGGAAGAGCGGCGCCCCGTTCGTCCTCGCGGCCGGCTCCGTGGTCGACTCCATCCGCGACGTGCGGCGCAGCTTCCTCGAGGCCGAGCAGGTGGCCGACGTGGCCGTGCGGCAACCCGACGGCAGGCCCTTCTACCGGCTGCCCGACCTGCGGCTGCGCGGCCTGCTGCACCTGCTGCGCGACGACGCGCGGCTGCAGACGTTCGCCGAGCGGGAGCTCGGGCCGCTGCTCGCCCACGACGCCCAGCGCGGCGGCGACCTCACCAGGATCCTGCGCGTCTACCTCGACGCCGGGCGCAACAAGGCGGTGGCCGCCCAGAAGGCGCACCTGTCCCGGCCCGCCTTCTACGACCGGCTCCGGCGCCTCGAACGCATCCTCGACACGGACCTCGACGACGTCGAGTCGTGCCTGTCGCTCCACGTCGCCCTGCTGGCCCTGGAGTCCTTCCGCCGCGACTCCCGCTGACGCCTGGCTCGCGGGCCGATTCACCCATTGCATGCGGACCGATTCCTGAACGCCCCCACGTTCCGTGACCACCCCAGGTCGTACGGCAAGCCCGGTCCAGAGTGCGATGTCAATCTCGTAACCTCTGCGGCGGATTAGCGTGTTTCGCTCACCCGCCGACCATGATCACGCCAGGATGGTGCGGTTCACTGTCCGCCCTCTGGAGTTGTCATGTCTCGACGTACCCTCGCCGCCGGCCTGTCGCTGGCCGCCGCCCTCACGGTCACCACCGTGCCCGTCGCCGCCGCGGACCAGGCATCGGTCAAGTTCCCGTCCGCCAAGTTCCCCCTGGGGACGTCGGGCGTGCCGACGAGGAAGCTGACCAGCGTGGCCCAGGGCGTCGACCTCTACGACGTGCAGGCCGGCAGCTCCAGCAACAGCTACACGGTCTCCGTCCTCATGCCCAGCGGCCGTGACTACGGCATGCGGCAGACCGCCGAGTCGGTCCTGGCCGAGGTCGAGGCCGCGGGCGAGACCGCGACCCTGCAGGAGGTCGTCCGGCCGGCCGTGGCCGACGCCCCTTCGCAGACCGTCTACATGGTCCGGGTGGGCAACTGGAAGCTTGAGGAGAAGAAGAAGGCCGAGGAGATGGTGGCCAAGCTCAAGGACGCCGGCCTGAAGTCCAGGGTGGACTACACCGGCGACGACGGCCTGGAGACCACCGGCCCGTGGAGCGTCAAGGTCATGATGATCGACGCGCGGACGTTCCGCGGCTCGTACGCGTCGTCCCTCGGCACCAGTGTCGCCGCCCGCGACAAGGTCTCCGCCATGGCGAAGTCCGCGCACGCCCTCGCGGCCGTCAACGGCGGCTTCTTCAACATCCACACCGCCAAGAACCTCCAGGGCGAGCCGGTCGGCGCGTCCGTGGTGGCCGGCAAGCTGCTCAGCGAGGCCGTGCCCGGCCGTTCCGCCGTCGTCCTCAAGGGCCGCACCGCCCGCATCACCGAGATCAGCACCACGGTGACGGCCATCGCGCAGGACGGCTCCAAGTCCCCGGTCAACGGCGTCAACCGCGCGGCCGGCACGGACGAGCTGGTCCTCTACACCGAGGAGTTCGGCGCCAAGACCCCGGCCGACGACGGCGCCGACGTGGTGATCGACGCCACCGGCAAGGTCGTCGGCGTGCGCGCCCCGGGCGCCGAGGTGGCGCGGGGCACCCGGATCCTGCACGGCACCGGCGTCGCCACCGAATGGCTGGCCGCGCACGCCACCGAGGGCACGACCCTGAAGATCGACACCAGGGTCGTGGACCTGCGCAAGCGCTCGGCCATCAAGCTCACGCCGGACGTGAACGTCATCGCCGGCAGCGTCGGCCTGGTCCGCAACGGCAAGACCCGGATCACCGCCAAGCTCAACGGCCACGACTCGATCAACATGATCCTGCGCAGGCACCCGCGCACGCTGCTCGGCACGACCCGCAACGGCAGCCTCATCGTGGCCGTCATCGACGGCCGCCAGCCGGGGATCACGGTGGGGGCCAACTTCATCGAGGCGGCCCGCTTCATGCGCTGGCTCGGCGCCCGTGAGGCCGTCAACCTGGACGGCGGCGGCTCGACCACCATGGTGGTGGGCGACAAGGTCGTCAACCGCCCGTCGGACGGGGTGGAGCGCGGCGTCGGCGACGCCCTGCTGATCATGCCGAAGTAAGGCCGGAGACCCTTCCAGCCGGGGGTGGACGCGGACCGCCGCGCCGCCCCCGGCTTTTGTCACTGACGACTCCGGAACCGCCCGTCTGGTGTGCCGGCGCGAGAAGCGGCCACGTGACGGTTCGTCCGGTTCGTCCAGGCGGTCCGATGCCCTGCAGGCCCGCGCCGGCCTCCTTTCCCAGCCCTCGTCGGCCCCGTGCCGCACCGGCGAGGTGACGTCGGCGGCGAGGTGACGTCGGCGGCGAGGTGACGTCGGCAGCGAGGCGACGTCGGCAGCGAGGCGACGTCGGCAGCGGGATGACGTCGCCGGCGAGGTGACGTCGCCGGCGAGGTGACGTCGGCGGCGACCCAGGCGTCGGCCGCCTCGATCAGCGGGCGCGCCCGTCTCGGGCGGGATCTCTCTTGCTAGAAGCCGGGTCGCGGCAGTCGGAACCCCGCATGCGATCAGGCCGGCCTCGAACTCGCGGGAGGCAGACCCTTGCCGGCGGTCAGCGGTCGGCACCACGCGCTCGTCCATCTCCGGGCCGGCCAGGGCCCAGGTGGTCGGCATCCTCGCCCAGGCCCGCACCATGAACAGCGGCGGTCCCCCGTACACTGCCGAACCAGAAGGCGGTGTCCGCGGCGAGGAGCCGGATGGCCTGCTACGACCAAAGGGAGCGCTGCGCGCAGCCGCTTGTCGTGGCCCGACCGCCGCCGCGACAGGCGGGGAACACGTCGCGCAGGCGGGCGTCGGCGAAGCGCAGCCATCGGGCCTCGGAGCGGGAGCCGAGCACGGCCTGGTCCAGCGCCAGGCAGACGGGTTCGGAGCAGCTGCGCAGGGGGCGGTCTTCCGATGCACGGGGTTGTCGATCTTCACGTATGGTTCGGTCAACAGGGCGCCGGCCGTCGCCCCCGCGGCGAGGACTCGGCTCAGACGGTGGGGTGGTCGCTTTGGGAATGGTCGAATCGCTCTGGGACGCCGGAGAGATGCCACTCCATGACGGGCTGTACCGGCCCGATGACACGGGCTTGGAGTTGCACGTCGACGGTCCGGGGGCCTACCACCCCGATGCCGGGCAACCGATCCCCTTCCTCGCCGGAGGGCCGTTCGACGTGGCCCAGGCCATTGAGGAGCACGGCGTCGACGGGGTGGACACCTGTTTCCGGAGCCCGCTGCCGAACGGCTCGGGATGGATGTCAGGCGGGGGTGGCGGGATGGGCAACATCGGGCACCTCGCCCGTCTCAACGCCGACGGCTCGCTGCGGTGGGTCGCCGTGATGTTCAACTCGAACCCGTTCATCCGAGTGCGCTACGAGGGCATGAGCGCCGTTCTCACCAACGACTGGGGAAACCGGCTGACGCTCGACCTCATGAGCCCTGCTCTTCGCTG
Source organism: Nonomuraea rhodomycinica (assembly GCF_013363995.1). GTDB lineage: Bacteria > Actinomycetota > Actinomycetes > Streptosporangiales > Streptosporangiaceae > Nonomuraea > Nonomuraea rhodomycinica. The sequence goes on from NZ_JABWGO010000001.1 coordinate 2,417,365, forward strand.
ATCCCACCTGCGCGCACGGGGCCCGCGGGGACCGGCCCCGGACATGCGAGAAGGGGCCCACACGAACCCGGCATCAAGCCAGGCCCGCATGAACCCCTTCTCAAAAGATTGTCCGGCGGTGACCTACTCTCCCACACCCTCCCGAGTGCAGTACCATCGGCGCTGGGAAGCTTAACTTCCGGGTTCGGAATGTAACCGGGTGTTTCCTTCCCGCCATAACCGCCGTAACCCTCTGAAACACACAAGCACTGCTTGCTGTCTCAGAATTGCCTAGTGGACGCGAGCAAGACCTTCGGTGTGGCGCAGCTCTGGACCCGGCGAAGAGTAACAGAGCGCAGCACACACCAAAGCAAAAGCTTTATGGTCAAGTCCTCGGCCTATTAGTACCGGTCAGCTCCACACGTTACCGCGCTTCCACCTCCGGCCTATCAACCCGGTCGTCTACCGGGAGCCTTACCCCCTCACAGGGTGGGAGACCTCATCTCAAG
>NZ_JABWGO010000020.1 GCF_013363995.1 Nonomuraea rhodomycinica
ACCATCGAGATGGCCAGATCGATCGCCCGGGCCTTGGCCGTCGTCTTGATCGAACGGGTGCCCAGCATCGCCGCCCGCTGGTCCGCGCCGACCCGGTCCACACCGGGCAGGCCGTGCAGGAACGCTCGCAACGCCGCCTCCGAAGAGGCCACGTCGGCGAGCGAGGTGGTCGCAACGCTCATCGCGATCGGGTCTTTCTCGTACGTGCCGGGGACGGGTGCCCGCCCGGCGGGGCGGTGGAGGCGCGTTCGATCAGCTTGGTGTCCAGGACGACCCGGCTGGCGAGCCCGCCGCCGTCACCGGGGTCGAGCCGGCGCAGCAGCAGGCGCATGGCCAGCACGCCCTGCTCGAACATCGGCCGGTCCACGACGGTCAGGGGCGGCCTGAGCAGCGGGCCGGTGTCCAGGTCGTCGAAGCCGATCAGGCTGATCTGGCCAGGGATGTCGATCCGCATGTCGTGCAGCGCCTTCAGGGCGCCCAGCGTCATGAGGTTGTTGGCGGCGAAGATGGCGGTGGGCGGCTCGGGCAGCGACAGCAGGGACAGCGTGAGCTGGTAGCCGCTGTGCTCCTTGAAGTCGCCGACCAGGTCGTACTCGGGCGGCACCTCGACGCCCGCCTTGGCGAGCGTCCCGACGAACCCCTCGCGCCGCAGCCGCCCGGGGGTGGTGTCCAGGGTGCCGCTGATCGCGGCCACCCGGGTGTGCCCGAGGGACAGCAGGTGCTCGGCCGCCTGCCGGCCGCCGCCGTCGTTGTCGACGAGCACGGCGTCGAAGCGTTCGCCGCCCGCCAGGTCGCGGTCCACGAACACCAGCGGCACGTCGGCGTCGCGGACGTGCAGCGGCGTCTCGTCCTGCTCGGTGGCGGGGGCGAGGATGATGCCGTCGACCCTGCGCACCAGGTCCGCCAGCACGTCGTCCTCCTGCTCGCTGCTCTCGTCGCTGTTGGCGAGCAGGATCCGGTACGGCTCCGTACGCGTGACGGACTCCATGCCCTTGACCACCGCGGCGAAGTACGGGTTCGTGATGTCCGGGACGACCACGCCGATGGTGTTGGTGCGCCCGGACTTCAGCGACTGCGCCGCGGCACTCGGCCAGTAGCCCAGCTCGTCGATGGCGGCCTGGATCGCCTCGTACGAGCGCACCCGCTGGCCCCGCAGGAAGCGCGAGACCGTGGCGGGAGAGACCCCCGCCCGAGCTGCCACGTCATGGATGGTGACCACGTGAGCTCCAAACTGAAATCGATGTCAGTGATGATGGCAGGAGACGGCCACGAAGTGTCAATGACGCGTTTCCAACTCGTTACAGATCCAGACATAACCGCACGTCGAGGCAGCGCGGGCCCCGCTCGGCCGATCGACGAACTGAAACCGTTGTCAGTAGCGCTTTGCCCGCCTTTACCCGCCCTTACCGCCGCCACAATGCGGCCGGCCCTCACCTGCTCGCCGATGCGGGCGAGCATTTCCGCCGAGCCGACGCCGCCATGACGAGCGGACGTCACTCTGCGTAACCACAGCAAGGGATGGACCTTGCCCCGGCTTCGGCAATGTCACTGACGGTAACCAGTTGGCGAGGTGTGCGGGCCAGGCCAACAAAGACCCGAATTCGAGAGAATGGCGCGACCGACCCGAAACAGACACGGCATGTGCAGACGGGTAATCGCCTCCTGAAAACGTTCGCGAAAGGCACTCCCGCTCATGGGCGCGTGGGCGGATCGGCCGGTCCGCCGGTCGCCGCGTGGGCGTAGCGGCGGGCCAGCGTCGCGAAGGCGTCCCTGAGCTCGTCCGGCCCGACCACCTCGATGTCGGCGTCGAACCTGCCCACGGCGGCGGCCAGAGCGGTCCACGACCACGAGCTCAGGACGATCCGGCAGCGGTCCGGGCCGAGCTCCTCGACGGTGCCCTCGCGGGTGTAGCGGGACACGGCGGCGGCGGGCAGGGCGAGGATCACCTCGCCGCGACAGGGCCAGCGGCCCGTGCCGTCCGAACCCCGGAACTTGCTGACCATGAACGCGGCCACGTCGCCTCCGGGCAGCTCGCGCGGGGTGAAGCGGGGCCCTGTGGGTGTGCGCGGGATGATCCGGTCGGCGCGGAAGATACGCCAGTCCTCGCGTTCGAGGTCCCAGGCGACGAGGTACCAGCGCCCGCCCCAGGTGGCGAGGTGATGGGGTTGCACCCGCCGCGGCGACGCCTCCACCGCCGCGTCCTCCTCCCCTGGCGGGGGCGCGGGCGTGTAGTCGAAGCGCAGCACCTCGCGGGCGTGGACGGCGGCGCCGAGCGCCATGAGCACGCCGCCGTCGACCTGGGGGTCCGGCCGGGCCACGGGGTTGTCGACGGCGGTCACCTGGAGGGTGTCGATCCGGCGGCGCAGCCGTGCGGGCATGACCTGCCGGACGGTGGTGAGCGCGCGCGCCGCGGCCTCCTCGATGCCCGCGCCGGTGGTGGTGGCGATCTGGAGCGCGAGGGCCAGCGCGACGGCCTGCTCGTCGTCGAACAGCAACGGCGGCAGGTCCGTGCCGGCGTCCAGCCGGTACCCGCCGTCGGGCCCTTTGAAGGCCACGACGGGATATCCGAGCTCACGCAGGCGGTCGACGTCCCGGCGCAGGGTGCGCGGGCTGATGTCCAGCCGCTCGGCCAGCAGCGCGCCCGGCCAGTCCCGGCGCGCCTGGAGCAGCGAGAGCAAGGCCAGCAGTCGCGCTGAAGTCTTCGGCACGAAACCCATGGTGCCCGGAGAAGAGGCCACTCCCTGGCCGCTTCCCCTGTGACTGTTGTCGCGTCCCCGTCATCGACGACGACCGGAAGGATCCGAACACCATGACCACCGCCACATCCCGCTCGACCCTCGACGCCGAGCGGAGCGACCTGCTCGCGGCGCTCGCCGCCGCGCGCGCCGCCCTGACCAACACCGTCCGCGGGCTGAGCGACGAGCAGCTCGGGGAGCGCCCGACCGTCAGCGCGCTGTGCCTGGGCGGGCTGATCAAGCACGTCACGTCCATGGAGGAGGGATGGATGCGCTTCGTGGTGGAGGGCCCCTCCGCGATGAGCCACGACCTGCCCGACGGCGTCACCTGGGCCGACCTCGCGGCCGGCACCGCGCGCGAGATCCCGCGCTGGATGATCGACCACCAGGACGAGTTCCGCATGCTGCCCGGCGACACGCTGACCGGGATCCTGGAACGGTACGAGGCGGTCGCCGCCCGCAGCGAGGAGATCCTCGCGGCCGTCACCGACCTGTCGGCGACGCAGCCGCTGCCGGAGGCGCCCTGGCACGAGCCGGGCGGGGTGCGCAGCGTGCGCGCGGTGCTCACGCACATCATCGCCGAGACCGCCCAGCACGCCGGCCACGCCGACATCCTGCGCGAGACGCTCGACGGGCAGACGTCCACCTGACCGGCGCCGGGCGTCGCTCGCGAGCCCGGCCTCGCCGACTCCTGAAGGGGGCGCCAGGCGTGACTCACGCGCCTGGCCTCCCCGGCTCTTGAGCGGGGCGCCAGGCGCCATCGGGCGCCTCGCCTCGCCGGCTCCTGAACGGGAGCGACAGGCGTCGCTCGCATGCACGGAGCCGTGGGACGGCCTGGCATGAGGATCAGGCCGTCATGATGGCGGCGAGCCGGGACCGGCCGGGGACGACCTCGCGCGGACGACCGCCTGATCACCGCGCGGCCCGAACAGGTGCAGGATCTCCACGGCGTTCGCGTCCGCCGGGCCGAACCAGTGCGGCTCCCGTGTGTCGAACTCGGCCACCTCGCCCGGACGCAGGTTGCTCTCCCGCTCCCCGATGATCACGCGGAGCTCGCCCGCGAGGACGTACAGCCACTCGTAGCCGTCGTGGGTCACCAGTTTCGGCTCGCGGGGAGCCAGCACCTGCTTGAACACCTGCACCCGCCCCGGGTACTGCGTCAGAGGCACGAGGACGCTGCCGCGGCCCTTGCGCAGGGGCTTGAGATGCACCCGGGGGTCACCGCTCGCCGGAGCGGCCACGAGCTGGTCGAGCGCGACGCGGTGCGCACGCGCGAGCGGGATGAGCAGCTCCAGCGTCGGACGCCGCCTGCCGGACTCGAGCCGCGACAGCGTGCTCACCGAGATCCCGGTCGCCGCCGCGAGCGCCTCCAGCGTGAGCCCGCGGTCGCGGCGCAGGGTGCGCAACCGGGGTCCGATGGCGTCGAGGATCTGCTCCAGCTCCGTGTCCACGAGACCCAGTTTTGCAGTCCCCGCAAAAGTGCTGGGCGGCGGCCGCCCTCCCGGCCGAGCATGGCCGGGCACATGCTCCCGAACGCGAGAGGCCGCCCGTGACCGCCACAACCCACCCCGTCCAGCCCGTCCTGAGCGCTCGCAGGCGCTGGACGGTGCTGGCCGTCTGCTGCTTGAGCATGTTCCTCGTCGGCCTGGACACCACCATCGTGAACGTGGGCCTGCCCGCGATCGGGCGCGGCCTCGGCGTCGGCACGCGTGGCCTGGAATGGGTCGTGGACGCCTACACCCTCGTGCTGGCGAGCCTGCTGATCTCCTCCGGTGCGCTGGCGGACCGGTTCGGCCGCCGGCGCGTGTTCCAGCTCGGGCTGGCCGTGTTCGGCGCCGCCTCGCTGGCCTGCGCGCTGGCCCCGTCGGTCGGCGCGCTCGCCGCGGCCCGCGCCGCGCAGGGTGTCGGCGCCTCCATGCTCAGCCCCGTGGCTCTGGCGATCGTGGTGAACGCGATGCCCGACCCGAAGGAGCGGGCGCAGGCGATCGGCGTCTGGGCGTCGGTCTTCGGGCTGAGCATGGCCGCCGGCCCGGTCACCGGCGGCGCTCTCATCGCGGAGTTCGGCTGGCGGTCGGTGTTCTGGGTCAACGCGCCGGTCATCGTGGCCGCGCTGGCGCTCAGCATGATGTTCGTGCCGGAGTCCCGGGCGCCGCGGGCGCGGCGGCTGGACCTTCCCGGTCAGGCGCTGCTGACCGTGGTCATCGGGGTGTCGGTGGGCGTCCTCATCGAGGGGCCGCGCATCGGCTGGACGTCGCCCGCGGCGCTGGCCGCGTACGCGCTGGCCGCCGTGGCGACGGCCGGATTCGGGTGGGTGGAGTGCCGCCGGAGCGAGCCGCTGATGGACCCGCGCCTCTTCCGGCGTCCGGTCTTCGGCGGCGCGGTCCTGGGCGCCGTGGCGGTCTTCGTCGCGCTGAACGTGACACTGCTGCTCACCACCCTCTACCTCCAGCACGCCCGGGGATGGACGCCGCTGGCCGCGGGGGCCGCCACCCTGCCCATGGCCGTCGGCGCCACCCTCTGCGCCCCCCTGTCCGGGCATCTGGTCGGGCGTCTCGGGCCGCGGCCGCCGCTCGTCCTGGCCGGCGGCTTCATCACGGCGGGCGGGCTCTGCCTGGTGGGACTCGACCAGGGCACGAGCGTGCACCTGCTGCTGGCGGCGTACGCGCTCATCGGCATCGGGTTCGGCTTCGCCAACGCCCCGATCACCAACACGGCGGTGAGCGGGCTGCCGCCGGCCCGGGCCGGCGTGGCGGGGGCGATCACGTCGACCGCTCGCCAGTTCGGCTCCGCGCTGGGCATCGCCGTCGCGGGCGGTCTGGTCGCGGGCGCCGGCCCGGCGGGGCTCGCGCAGGCGTCCCGCCCCGGCTGGGTCATGGTGACCGCGTGTGGCCTGGTGCTGCTCGCCGTGGCGTACGCGTCACGACCGAAGAAGGAAGGACGACGTCCGTCCCCGACCGCGGAAACGCGGTGACGTGATCCGCCGGTACATCGTGATCGCGTCCGAGAGACGCCGTGATCCTTTCCGGCGACGACGCGCGGCCTGCCGCCGCCGGCCTCGTCGAGGTGGTCCTGCCATCCGGGGTGCAGGGGGCGGGCTGCTTGACGATCGTCCCGAGGACGTGGCACCCGTCGGGGGCCGGTGGGTGGTCGAACTCGAAGAGAGCCGCGTCCTAACCCTAATTCCCTACCTGTTGTGTTGACTTCATGGAGTGGCCGGTTTACGTTGGCCGATGTGACGACCATGGCACTGACCATCCGAGGTCACGTGGACTTCTGCCGCGTGGCCAGCGCGCTGTGTCCCTCCTTCCGTCCCGCCCCCCAGCGACCGCCTCTCCCACGGAAGGACCCCACCCATGTCACCTTTCTCCATCCGCCCCGTCGCAGGCCGGATAGGCGCCGAGATCTCCGGCGTACACCTGGACGGTGATCTGCCCGCCGACACCGTCGCGCTGATCCGCTCCGCCCTGCTCGATCACAAAGTGCTCTTCTTCCGCGCCCAGGACCACCTGGACACGGAGCGCCAGGTGGCCTTCGCCCGGCTGCTCGGGGAGCCCACCGCGGCCCACCCCACCGTGCCGGCGCTCGCCGGCCACACGCATGTCCTGGACCTGGACTACAGCGACGGACAGAAAGTCGATCGCTGGCACACCGACGTCACCTTCGTCGACCGGCCGCCGCTGGCCTCCGTGCTCCGGGCCGTCACGGTGCCGCCCAGCGGCGGCGACACGCTCTGGGCCAACACCGTCACCGCCTACGAGCACCTGCCCGCCGAGCTGCGCGACCTGCTCGACCGGCTGCGGGCCGTCCACACCAACCAGTACGACTACGTCCGCATCGCCGCCTCCGACGACCCGGACCGGACCCGCGCGCAGGCGGAGGTGTTCACCTCGACCCTCTTCGAGACCGAGCATCCCGTCGTCCGCGTCCACCCGGAGACCGGCGAGCGCGCGATCCTCCTCGGCGACTTCGCCAAGCGCCTGGTCGGCCTGCCCGCGCAGTCGTCGGCCGCGATCATCCAGTTGATCCAGAGCCACGTCACCCAGGTCGAGAACACCGTGCGCTGGCGCTGGTCCCCCGGCGACGTGGCCGTCTGGGACAACCGGGCCACCCAGCACCGGGTCGTGCACGACTTCGGCGACCAGCCGCGCCGCCTTCACCGGGTGACCATCGCCGGCGACATCCCGGTCGGCGTGGACGGCCGGGCGAGCACGGTGCTGTCCGGCGACGCGGGCTCCTACTCGCCGCTCGCCGCCTGAGACCCCCTCCATCCCCTCCACCCCTCCCCTGCCGCCCCGGCCACATCGCAGTGGCCGGGGCGGCGGTTTCATGAAGATCGGGAGGGCCGTCCTGGGATGGGCAGTCGTGCGATGATCGCACGATGGTGCGCAGCCTTGAGATCACCGCGGTGCTGTCCGGGATCGAGCACGCGCATCGTGCGGGCCTGTTCTGGGACCCCACGATCGAGCTGAGCCTGGACTGCTTCATCTGCGAGCGGCTGGGCCGGACGACCGTGCTGAAGTACGGGGCTGAGCGGGCCGTCTGCATGAGCGGCAGGAACGAGCAGCACATCACCGCGGCCCGGATCGCGGCGTACGACGTGACCGTCCAGGACGACCGGCTGGCGTTGAGGTCCGTCGTGGACTTCTGGTGGGCTCCGTTCCGCGACGCCGAGCGAGGCGGACAGGCGACACCGTTGAGCCGGTGGGCCCGCCTGAGCTACGGCTGCCGCTGCCCCCACAAGGAGGAATCGAGCGCGGGCTCGGTCCAGAGCAACCTGCCGCGCCCTCAACGTCTGTACTGCAGGAAGTGCGGGACGGAGATCGCGGTCGACGCTGAGGCTCCGGCGATCCGGCTGCTGGTGTGAGTCGCGCATGGACGAGACACGTGGCCGGGCGGGGCACATGTGGGTGCCCCGCCCGGCCACGGTCGGGAACTGCCGGCGATCGTCAGGAATGAGCGAGGAAACGCCCGAACCTGCCCTGGTGGTACAGGAGAGGACGGCCCGCGCTGTACACGTATGCCTCGGCCACCAAGCCGACCACGAGCACGTGGTCGCCGACGTCGGCGGTCTCGTGCGGCAGGCAGATCAGGTGGGCCGACACGTCGTGCAGCAGGGGCGCCCCCAGCGGGCCGGGACGCCAGCGGGTGGGCTCGGCGAACCGGTCGATGCCCTTGCGCGCGAACCGGGCCGCGACCTCCTCCTGGTCGCTGGCCAGCACGTTGACCGCGAAGTGGTCGGCCGAGCGCAGCCAGGGCCACGTGGTCGAACCACGGTCGACGTAGAAGGAGACCAGGGGCGGATCCAGGCTGACCGAGGAGAAGGAGGTCGCGGTCAGCCCGACCGGGATGCCCTCGGACTGCGCGGTGATCACCACGACGCCCGCGGCGTGCACCGCGAGGGCACGGCGGTAGTGGTCGGCGTCCACGGCGTGGCCGGGCAGGGTCTCGGTCATGGCGCCGCCCCCACCTTGGCCGCCCCCTGACTGGGCTCCCCCTCCGTGGCGCCGACGGCCGACGTTCTGGCCGCTTCCGCCTTGAGGGGGGCGGCCACCTGGGGCGCCACGCGGTCGGCCCAGGCTGCCAGGCGCTCCTCCAGGTCGGTGAGCTGTGATTCGAGCAGGGCCAGGCCCGGGGTGGGCACGGTGGCGCCCAGCTCCACCAGCAGCGGCCGCAGGTGCACCTCCACCGCGAGCGCATGGGCGGGATCCCCCATGACCAGCAGCGGCAGAGCCGTGGTGCCGGCCAGCGCGCCGGACGGGAGCCGGTCGAGGAACACCTTCAGCAGGCCGGTGTAGGTGCCCTTGTAGGTGGGGCCGGCCACCACCAGCAGGCTCGACCCGGCGACCAGGCGCAGGGCCGCCTCCACACTCGGGGACGGGACCGATGACAGCAACTGGGGGCCGAGCCTCGAAAGGTCCACCACCTCGCCGGGCACGGCGCCATCGGACGCCCCGTACCCGATGCGCCGCGTGACGGCCCGAGTGGCCTCCAGGGCCACGGCCAGGGTCCTGGAGCCCTCGCGCGGATTGCCGACCAGGGTGACGACGCTCATCCGGCCACCGCCACTTCCAGCTCCGCCTCGCCCCACGGGGCGTACCGCGAGCGGGGCCGCGCGAGCCCGTAATTGCCGCGCAGCGTGCGGCTCTCGTACTCGTACCGGAACAGGCCCCTGACCTGCAGCTCCGGTACGACGTGGTCCACGAAGTCGGCCAGGCCGCCGGGCAGGATCGGCGGCATGACGTTGAAGCCGTCGGCGGCTCCGGCCTCGAACCACTCCTGGATCTCGTCGGCGATCCGTTCGGGTGTGCCGGCCACCACGCGGTGGCCCCGCCCTCCGGCCAGGCGGGCGATGAGCTGCCTGACCGTGAGGCCGTCCCGCCTGGCCAGGTCGACGACGAGCTTGCGGCGGCTCTGCGCGCCCTCGGTCTCGACGGGGATGTCCGGCAGCGGGTGGTCGAGCGCGTCCTCCCCCAGCTCGATGCCGGTCATGTGGGAGAGCTGGGCCAGCCCGTACGCGGGGATGATGAGCTCTTCGAGCTCCTGCTCCAGTTGGCGCGCCTCCCGGTCGGTGGAGCCGATGATCGGCGAGATGCCGGGCAGGATGAGCAGGTCGTCCGGCTGTCTGCGGTACGCGGCCAGGCGGCTCTTCAGGTCGGCGTAGAACTCCTGGGCTTCCTCCAGGGTCTGCTGGGCGGTGAAGACGGCCTCGGCGAAGCGGGCGGCGAACTCCTTCCCGTCCTCCGACGACCCCGCCTGCACCAGGAGCGGGTGCCCCTGCGGCGGGCGGGAGGCGTTGAGCGGGCCGCGCACCCGGAAGTGCTCGCCCGCGTGCTCGATCGCGTGGATCTTGCCGGTGTCGGCGTACAGCCCGTGGGCGCGGTCGCCGAGGATCGCGTCGTCCTCCCAGCTGTCCCAGAGCTTGGTGACGACGTCCAGGAACTCGGTGGCCCGGGCGTAGCGGTCGGCGTGCGCGGGCCGCTCGACGCCGAAGTTGTGCGCCTCGGCCTCGCTGGCGGAGGTGACGATGTTCCAGCCCGCCCGGCCGCCGCTGATGTGGTCGAGCGAGGCGAACTTGCGCGCCACGTGGTACGGCTCGTTGTACGTGGTCGACACGGTGGCGATCAGGCCGATGTGGTCGGTGACGGTGGCGAGCGCCGACAGCAGCGTCAGCGGCTCCAGACCGCCGAGGGCGTTGTGCCGGACGTTGCCCCAGAGGGCGACGCCGTCGGCGAGGAAGACCGAGTCGAGCTTGCCGCGTTCGGCGATCCGGGCGAGATCCTGGTAGTGCCGGACGTCGGCGATCCTGGCCGGCTCGGTGCGCGGGTGCCGCCAGGCCGCCTCGTGGTGGCCGACACCCATGAGGAAGGCGTTGAGGTGGAGCTTTCTCGTCACGTGGTCCTCCAGGTGGAGAAGCGGCGCTCGATCCTGAGCAGCAGCAGGTTGAACAGCAGGCCGAGCGCGGAGATCGTGATGATCCCGGCGTACATCTCGGGGATGCGGAAACTGGACTGGGTGTCGAGGATGAGGTAACCGAGCCCGGCCTTGGCCCCGACCATCTCGGCGAACAGCAGCACGAGGATCGAGTAGGCCCCGGCCAGCCGTACTCCGGTGAAGACGGCCGGCACGGCAGCGGGCAGGATGACCTTCTGGAAGAGCCGGAGCGGGCCGAGGCCCATGGACCGGGCCGACCTGATGAGCAGGGGTTCGACGGTCTTCACGCCGCTGACCGTGTTGAGCAGGACGGGCCAGGAGCAGGCGTACAGGACGAAGGTGATCTTCGAGGTCTCGCCGATGCCGAGGATGAGCGTGAACACCGGCAGCAGCGCCACGGGCGAGGTGTTGCGGAAGACCTCCAGCAGCGGGGTGAGGGCGTCGGCCACCGGCCGGTACCAGCCGATCAGCAGGCCGAGCGGGATGGCCAGCGCGACGGCCAGGCCGAACCCGGACAGCGAGCGGATCAGCGACGCCCGCAGGTGTTCCGGCAGCGGCCCGTCGAGCAGGAGCCCGTACCAGACGACGAGGTCCTCCGACAGCGGGGGCACGAACACCCGGTCGAACACCCCCACCCGGGGCAGCACCTCCCACGCGGCCAGGAGCAGCAGGATCGCCCCTGACTTCGTGACCGCCCGGGAGGCCAGGCGGCGTGCCCTGCGCGCGAGCGCGGACGGGCGAGGGGCCGGAGCCGTGGCGCGCTCCCCGGGGCCGACGGAGGCCGGCTCCACGGGGCCGACGGCGGCCGGCTCCACGGCGGCGGGGGGCGCCGGCGTGGCGGGTGCCTCGCGCCGGTCGATGTCGGTGGGGAGTTCCTGGGGCGCGCGCTCGCTCAGCGCGATGCCGGTCGCGGGGGCGCTTCGCCGGTCACCCACGGGAGGTCGCCGCCTTCCGCTCCTGCACCTGCGCCGCGGCGACCTCGTCGCGCAGCAGCGTCCACACGTGGTGCCGGTACTCGCCGAACGCGGGGTCCGCCCGCAGGTCACCCGCGCGGGAGTCGAACGTCACCTCGACGACCTCCTTGATGGTCCCGGGCCGGGAGGTCATGACCGCGACCCGCTGGCCCAGGTAGACGGCCTCGTCGATGCCGTGCGTGATGAAGATGACGGTCTTGCCGGTCTTGTCCCAGATGCGCAGCAGCTCCTCCTGGAGCGACTCGCGGGTCTGGGCGTCCAGGGCGGCGAACGGCTCGTCCATGAGCAGCACGTCGGGGTCGAAGGCGAGGCTGCGGGCGATCGCGACCCGCTGGCGCATGCCGCCGGACAGCTCGTGCGGGTAGCGCTCCTCGAACCCGGTGAGCCCGACCAGGTCGAGGTAGTGCCGGGCCCGCTCGCGCCGTTCCCTCCTGGGCACGGCCTTGGCCTCCAGGCCGAACTCGACGTTGGCCTGCGCGGTGCGCCAGGGGAACAGCGCGTACTGCTGGAAGACGATCCCCCGGTCGAGGCCCGGGCCGGTGACCGGCGTGCCGTCGATGACGATCTCGCCGGCGGTCGGCGCGGTCAGCCCGGCGACCAGGTCGAGGAGCGTGGACTTGCCGCAGCCGCTCGGCCCCACCAGCGCGAGGAACTCCCCCTCGCGCACGTCGAGGTCGACGCCGTCCAGGGCGACGAACGGCTCGCCGGCGTCCCGGACCTGGAAGATCTTGCGCACGTCCCGGATGCCGATCTTGGTCGTGACGGCGGTGGTGGTCATGACCCGCTCCCGTGGGCGTAGGGGTTGAACGCGTTGGTGTAGAGGTCGGCGGGCTTGAGCCGGCCGGGCTGGATCTCGCCCTCGCGGGCCAGCCAGTCGATCCAGGTCTGGAACTCCTTGTCGGCGATCACGCCGCCCTTGCCGGCGATGCCGGTGCTCTTCCAGAACGCCACCGTGGTGGCGTCCTCACTTCGCCCGCGCTTGGCGATGATCTTCTGGAAGCGGGCGACGACCTCCTCGCGCGGGTGGGTCTGCGCCCAGTCGATGGCCTTGGCGTACGCCTCGACGAACGTCCTGGTGGTGGTGGGGTTGCGGGCGATGAAGTCCTCGCGCAGCACGACGGAGCCCGCGGTGAACGGCCCGAACAGGCCGACGTCGGTGAACAGCGGCCGCAGGCCGCCGCGCTGCAGCGCCTTGTCCTTCAGGACGCCGCCGAGCGTTCCCACGTCGAGCTGTCCCTGCCGCAGGGCCTGCTCGGTGTTGACCGGCGGGATCACGACGAGCTGGACCTGCCCGATCTCCTGCGGCGTCAGGCCCGCGCGCTTGAGGTACTCCTTGATGACGGCCTCGTGGTGCGCGCCGAGGGTGTTGACGCCGATCTTCTTGCCGATGAGGTCGCGGGCGGTCCTGATGGGGCTGTTCGCGGTCACGTAGTAGCCGTTGAAGGACTGCTCGTCGGAGCCGTAGTAGCCGATCACCGCCTTGATCGGCGCCCGGGCGGCCTTGAGCTTGATGATCGCGCCGTTGAAGGCGCCGCCGAAGTCGGTCTGGCCGGTGGCGGCCGACTGGATGTCCTGGGGGCCGCTGGTGGTGTTGCCGACCCACTTCAGCTTGATGTCGCCGAGGTAGCCGAGGTCCTCGGCGAGTTCGGGGTAGGTGACGTTGCCGGCGCTCCCCTGGTAGCGCAGCTCCTTGACCTCTGCTTCGCCGGGTCTGGCCGCGCCCTCGGCGGCGCCGCAGGCGACCGCTCCGGCGGCCAGCAGCACGGCGAGAAGGGCATGTCTGATTCTGATCACGGATGGTTCCTCTGGAAGGGCGCGCCGGTGGGCCGGCACGCGGAAGAAGGGGGTACGCGCGGGGCGTGGGCGCCGTCGGCCACGCCGGGACGGGAGAGGTGCGCTGTCGGCTGTCCGTGATCAACGACACTGCGCGCTGGCGACGTGGCAGAAGTCCACGTGCGGGCGCCGGGTCAGGTGAAGGCCCTGGCTCATGCCCCGAACCTACGAGCCCGGGCCGCTAAAGTCAATATTCCCTACAGGGTATACATGAAATGTCGGCGCGCCTGACCCCCGTACCCGCCCGCCACGGGCTCAGTGGTCGGCGGGCGGCCCGGTCAGGTGGTCGAGGAGGACCTGGCTGATGCCGGCGAGCTGCCGGAGCTGCTCCGGGGTGAGCAGGTCGATCAGGTGCTCGCGGACACTGGCCACGTGCTCCGGCGCGGCGGCCCGCAGCGCGGCCATGCCGTCGTCGGTGAGCACGACGAGCCACCCCCGCCGGTCGTCGGCGCAGTGCTCCCTGCGCACCCAGCCCTTCTGCTCGAGCTTGTTGATCGCGTGGGTGATGCGGCTGGGTTTGGAGTTGGTCCAGTTGGCGAGCTCGCTCATGCGCAGGGTGCGCTCGGGCGCCTCCGACAGCAGCACCAGCAGTTCGTAGTAGGTCGGGGGCATGTCGGCCGCGGCCAGCAGGTCGCGTTCGAGGCGGTCGGTCAGCAGGCGGGTGGCGAGGCCGAAGGTGCGCCAGGCGTGCTGTTCGTCGTCGTCGAGCCATCGGGTCACGAAACGTCATCGTACTGGAAAGTTGCGTACTGAAATAAAGCCTGTGTACTGTCGTGCTCAATCTTCCAGCACTGAAATATCTTTGGACGGAGCACGGCATGTACCCCAGCGCCCTCACCGGCACCTACACCATCGACCCGGCGCACAGCCGCTTCGGGTTCGTCGCCCGGCACGCGATGGTCACCAAGGTCCGCGGCAGCATCCCCGTCCACGAGGCCACCGCCTCCCTGGACGCCGAGAACCCGGCCGCCTCCAGCGTCCGCGTCGTGCTCCAGGTGGCCGGCGTCCAGACCGGCAACGCAATGCGCGACGACCACCTGCGCACCGGCGACTTCCTCGACGCCGCCGCCCACCCGTACATCACCTTCACCTCCACCGGCGTCAAGCACACGGGCGGCGACAGCTTCGAGGTCACCGGCGAGCTGACCATCCGCGGCGTGACCCGGCAGGTCACCGTCCCCCTCGACTGCACCGGCACCGCGGTCGACGCCCAGGGCCTGACCCGGGTCGGCTTCGAGGGCGGCACCGTGATCAACCGCAAGGACTTCGGGATGACCTACAACGCGGTCCTGGAGACCGGCGGGGTGATGATCTCCGACCGGATCACGCTCGAGTTCGACCTGTCGGCCGTCAAGAACGCCTGACCCACCGCGTCCGGGCCGCCCGCCGGTCCGGAGGGGCGTTCAGCGGCGGCGTAGCGACGGGTCGAGCAGGGCGGGCGGGGTGTCGAACTTCTCGTGCGCGGCGAGGTCGACGCCCGGCGCAACGATGGCGTCCACGGCGTCGAGGACGTCGGCGGAGAGCACGGTGTCCGCGGCGGCGAGCTGGGCACGCAGGTGGTCGAGCGTGCGGGGGCGGTGATCGCGCTGGTCACGGCGGGGTGCGCGGTGACGAAGCCGAGCGCGAGCTGGATCATCGTCAGGCCGGCCTCGTCGGCGACCTTCGCCAGCCGCTCGACCGCGTCGAGGCGGGCGCGGTTGGCCGGGACGGACAGGTCGAAGCGCTGCGGCATGAACGCCGAGCGGTGGGTGGCGATGTCGCGGCCCTCGCGGATCGCGCCCGACAGCCAGCCCGAGGCCAGCGGGCTCCACGCCAGCACACCGAGCCCGTACTGCTCGGTCACGGGCAGGACGTGGGCCTCGATGCCGCGCTGCAGGATCGAGTAGCTGGGCTGCTCGGTGACGTAACGGCTCAGGTGGTTGTCCCGGGCGGCCCACTGGGCCTGCACGATGCGGTAGGCCGGGAAGGTCGAGGAGCCGAAGTAGCGGATCTTTCCCGCGCGCTGCAGGTCGGTCAGGGCCGACAGCGTCTCCTCGTCGCCGGTGGCCGGGTCCCACCGGTGGATCTGGTAGAGGTCAACGTGGTCGACGCCGAGGCGGCGCAGGCTGTCGTCCAGCGCGGTGACCAGCCAGCGGCGCGAGCCGCCCTGGCGGTTGCGCTCCTCGCCCATCGGCATGCCGGCCTTCGTGGCCAGCACGATGTCGTCGCGGCGGCCGGCGATGGCCTTGCCGACCATCTCCTCCGAGCCGCCCTGGCCGTACATGTCGGCGGTGTCGATGAGGTTGACGCCTCCCTCCAGGGCGGCGTCGACGATGGCGGTGACCTCGTCCTGGGTGGTGCGCCCGATCGCGCCGAAGTTCATCGCGCCGAGCACGAGAGAGCTGACGTGCACGCCGGTGCGGCCCAAGATGCGGTACTGCATGAGGTGCTCCTCCACTGCGGGTGAGTCGTGGCGGCCATGCGTGGCCTCGATCCCGCCCGGGCGCCTGCGCGGCAGCACAAGAAAACGGAACCGTGTTCCGATACAATACGGAACACGGTTCCGCTTCGCAAGCCGGGCCCGGGAAGGACGCCGCCCGATGAAGTGGAAGGAGACAAGCGGGGGCCTGGACCCCGCGCGGAGTCCAGGCCCCCGGTGGCTCAGCAGCCGTCGGTCACGTAGCAGCCCTTCACGTACCACTTGCCGCTGTAGTAGGCGCTGCTGGTGGCCGTGCTCGTACCGCCCTTGTAGGCCAGGCCGCCCGAGATGTACTGACAGCTGGAGGTGGAGCAGAAGTAGCCGTAGACCCGGAAGTAGGTCTCGAGCCCGCTGGTGCACTTGACGCTCACCGAGTGGGCGGTGCTCCCGGTCTTGGTGCAGCCGCTGATCGCGGCCGCGGGGGACGCGGTGCCGCCGATGAGGGCGGCGGCCCCCAGAGCGATACCGGCGACGCTGGAAAGGATCTTTTTCGTCACGAGGGTCCATGATCAACCATCTGCGGCGATCTTCACAAGTGGGGTGGAGAAGTCTTCGCCGGACCAGTCGAGCGGCGCCGGAGGCCGGACCCCGCCGGGCTCAGTCGCGAAGCAGGCGCTCGCGCCGGGCCAGCAGCCGCTCGCGCTCGGCCAGCAGCTGGGCGCAGCGGTCATTCATGAGGGTGCTCGTGTCGTGGACCCATCGGGCCGTCCGCTCGACCTCGGCCCGGGTGCTCTCGATGCGCTGATGCTTGATCGCGTCGGTGATGACGTTGTCGAAGAACGTGTCGACGAACCATCGGGTGTCGACCTCGGGCAGGCGGGGGCGCACGGCGAGGCCGACGTCGGCCAGCTCCCGGGAGAAGACGTCCAGGGCGCGCTGAGCGTGCCAGGCGGCCTGGTCGGCGGTGCGCAGCCGATCGTGCTCGATGCCGTCGGCGATCAGGCCGCCGCCGAACAGGTCCCAGGTGGAGGCGCGCCGGGCCGAGGTGAGGTGGCGCAGCACGTCGCCGAGCGCGTCCTGCGCGGCCCGTCCGGCGTGGCGGGCCTCGGTGTGCTCGCGCGTGTCCGCCGCGACGCGGCGCAGGGCGGCGTCGATGTCGGCCAACTCCCTGGCGCGGGCGTCACCGCCGCCGATGAGCAGCCGCTCCTTCTCGGCCAGCAGGCGCGCGTACTCCTCAGGGGCGCTCGCCAGCTCCGCCAGCTCGGCCTCGGCCGCGCGGGCGTCCGCCTCGAGCTGGGCCAGGCGGGCGCGATGGCCCTCGACCCGCCGGGCGGCGGCGGCCGCCTCGGCGCGCTCGCGGGCCAGCCGCTCCTCGCGGTGGCCCAGCAGGCGGGCCAGCGCGGCGGACAGCCCGCCTTCCAGGCGGGAGACGTCGTGCTCCTCCTCGGCCAGCCGCTGTTCGAGCTGTGCCAGGGTGTCCCGGGCCTGCCGGATCTGGTCCGCCGTGGCCTCGCGCAGCCGCCGCAGGTGGCCGGCCCGGTGCGCGCGGGCGGCCGCCTCGCGCAGCCGCTCGTCGAGATCTGGGGAGCTCGTCACATCTCGAAGGACGAACGAGACGTTCCGGATGTTCCGTGGAACGCCGGGGCGGGCTCAGGGCGCCAGCAGGTCGTCCAGTTCGGCCTCGAACAGCAGCTCCGGGTCGAAGCCCATCCCGCTGAAATGACCGGCGAGCTCCAGGGACAGGGCGCCGTGCAGCCGGGTCCAGAACGTCATGGCCCGGCGCAGGGCGGCGGGCGGGGCGGGGTGGCCGCCCGCCCACCGCCGGTGGTCCTGGAGGTGGGCGTCGAACGGCGTCGCGGGGCGGCCGGAGGGCAGCGCGGCGCAGGCGTCGAGCAGGTCGCCATGATCTCGGACGCGATCGCGGTGATGTCGTCGGGGGCGTGGTAGCCGGGGACGGGCGTGCCGTAGACGAGGAAGTAGCGCTGGGGGTCGTCGAGCGCCCAGCGGCGCAGGGCGCGGGCCAGCGCGGCGACGTCGGGACCGGGGGCGGAGGCGGCGCGGAAGGCGTCGGCGAGGCTGCGGTACGCGTCCCTGATCAGCTCGGTGATCAGCTCGTCGCGGCCGGCGCGCCCGGCGGCACGCTCGTCTCCTACGGCAGCGCCTCCACCCGGGACGACGAGGGGTCCAAGCAGTGGCCCGTGCTCAAGCTGCTGCTGCGGGTGTGGCTGTGGAACGCGCTGCCCAACCGCCGCCGCGCGTACTTCTTCAACATCTGGGCGGGGCGGGCCCTGGCGAAGAACGCGTTCCGCGCGCGGCTGCGCGCCGACCTCACCCAGGTCTTCGCGGCGCTCCGGCGCGGCGACGTGACCGCCCGGATCGCCGCCGAGCTGCCGCTCGCCCGCGTCGCCGGCGCCATGCGGCTGGCCGAGTCCGGCACGGTGGCCGGGAAGGTCGTCCTCACGCCGTAGGGCGCCTACTCCCGGCCCTCCTCCGGCAGGCCGTTGTCGAACTGCCGGGGCTGCACCGGCCCGCGCGGCGCGCCGCCGCGCTCGGCCCTGGCCAGGACGGCGGCGTCGGGGTAGTCGGTGACGAAGGCGTCCACGCCCAGGTCCAGGTGGGCGCGGTACTCCGCGAGCGCGTCACCGTGGTCGGTCGGCGCCTGGCCGCGGCGCAGTTGCAGCGGCAGGTACTGGTTCTCGCTGCGGAAGGTGTACACGCCGATCTTCAGCCCGGCCTTGTGCGCGTCGGACACGAGCGTCGTCGGGGCGCCCCAGCCGCCGTCCGGGCCGACCGGGATGGCCGACGACTTGTCCGGCCCGATCCACTGGGCGTAGGTGGCGATCTTCGCCAGCCCCTCGGGCCTCATCATGTCCGCGTACGTCGTCGGGTCGCCGGCCGCGGTCAGGTCGTACGGCCGGCCGCTGGTGCCCAGCGCCTGCCACAGCGGCACGCGCAGCTCCTTGGCCACCCGCTTCAGGCTGGACGGCTCGAACGACTGGACCACCACCGGGCTGTCCGGCCGGTCGAGCCCGTTGCGCTTGACGGTCTCGATCAGCGGCTCCTCCAGCGGCAGCCCGATCGACCTGAAGTAGGTGGGGTGCTTGGTCTCGGGGAAGACGCCGACCTGCCTGCCGTACCGGCGGGACAGCCGCTTGGCCAGGTCGAGCACCTCCTGGAAGGTGAGCACCTGGTAGGAGCCGTTGTAGACGGTGTTGCGCTGGCGGATCGCGGGCAGCCGCTCGACCGCCCGCAGCGTCTTCAGCTCCGCCAGCGTGAAGTCCTCGGTGAACCACCCGGTCACGTCGCGCCCGTCGACGACCTTGGTGGTCCTGCGGGCGGCGAACTCGGGGCGCAGCGACACGTCGGTGGTGCCGGAGATCTCGTTCTCGTGCCGGACGACCAGCACGTGGTCCTTGGTCGGCACCAGGTCGGGCTCGATCCAGTCGGCGCCCATGGCCACGGCCAGCTCGTACCCGCCCCTGGTGTGCTCGGGGCGGTGGCCCGCCGCGCCGCGGTGGCCGACGACGACGACCTTGGACCGGTCGGCCGCGGCCGTGGGCGCGGGCTCGGCCGAGGCCGCGGCGGCGGGTGCGGCGGCGAGGGGGACGAGGACGGCGAGGGGCGTGGCTGCGATCTTACGCACGTGAAGCTCCCTGCGGTGTCGGCACCGGAGACTCTCACCGGTGATCACCGCGGCGATTATGGTAAGGACCGAAACCAAGCTCCGGCCCAATAATGGCCGAATTTGCGGTGACTAGCGCGTTCTGGCGATGCCGGAGGTGTGAAAGTCGCCTTCCGGGATAGGTGTCTGCGTTCATCACTCGCACCGGCTCGTGGAGGGCTCTCATGACAGCCGATCAGTCGCTCATCTGCCCGAAGTGCCAGGGCGTGATCGCCGCCGCGGACCCGACCGCCTACACGCCCGCCCGCGCGCGGCTGATCGTCGCCCATGGCTTCTGCCAGGGGAAGTGCTCCACCGCCGAGCACGAGCCCCGGCCTCAGGAGGCGGCCGCCGCCACCTCGGGGGCCCACCGCCGCGCGGTCCCGGCGGGCACCTCCTGATCCCCGCGCGACCACGAGGCAGGCGTCACCAGCGAGGTCGGGCATGGAACTCACGGAACGTTTCGCATGGAGGGGAAGGCGGATCGCCTGGGGACGGGCGGGCACCGGACCGCCCGTGGTGTTCTGCCACGGCACGCCGTTCTCGTCGCTGCTGTGGCAGCCGTTCGCCGAGGCGTTGAGCCGCGACTTCACCGTCCACCTGTGGGACATGCCCGGCTACGGCCGCTCCTCCAAGCACGCCGGGCACCCGGTGGACTTCGGCGCGCAGGCCGACGCCTTCGCGGCCCTGCTCGGCCACTGGGGGCTGGAGCGGCCGCACGTGGTCGCCCACGACTTCGGCGGCGCCGTGTCCCTGCGCGCGCACCTGAGCCTGGGCGTCGGCTACGCCTCGCTCATGCTCGTCGACGTCGTCGCCATCCCGCCCAGCGGTTCGCCGTTCTTCAGGTTCGTCCAGGAGCACCCGGACGTCCTGGGCGGGCTGCCGGGCTACATCCACGCCGCGATCGTGCGGGCGTACATCCAGGGCGCGAGCCATCGCGGCCTGCGCGACGACGACCTCGACGCCCTCGTGCGGCCGTGGACCGGCGATGACGGCCAGCCCGCCTTCTACCGGCAGATCGCCGGCTACGACGAGCGCTTCCTCGAGGAGAACGAGCGCCTCCTCGGCCGCGTCGGCATCCCGGTGCGGATCCTCTGGGGCACCCGCGACGCCTGGATCCCCGTCGAGGTCGCCCGGCGGCTGCGGAGCCTGATCCCCGGCGCCGAGCTCTCGCTGATCGAGGACGCCGGCCACCTGATGCACCACGACGCGCCCGTCGCGCTCATGGACGAGCTCCGCGCCTGGCTCGCCGGCAGGTGAGCGGCCCCGCGGGCGACGCCGTCCGCGCGCGGAGCGGTCAGCGGGAGATCGGTGACGGCTATCATCGGGGGACTCCCTCTCCCCCGGCTGGTGACCTTGCTCCGTACGTCCACGTCCCCCGACGCGGAGACCGACCCGGGGCGCCGTGTGGTCGCGGTCGTGGTGTGCATGCAGCTGGCCGCCGCGCTCGGCTACTACGCGGTGATGGCGCACCTGGTGGCTCATCTGCGGGACGGCGTGGGCCTGCCCGCGGGGACGATCGCGCTGGTGCTCGGCCTGCGGGTTGCGGTGCAGTGCGCGTTGTTCCTGCCGTTCGGTCCGCTGGTGGACCGGATCGGGCCACGGCGGGCCGGAATGCTGGCCTGCGGGCTGAGGACGGTCGCCTTCGGCCTGCTCGCGGTGGCCGACGACCTGGGGACGCTGCTGGGCTCGGCCATGGCGCTCGCCGTGGGCGGGGCTCTGCTGCACCCGTGCGCCCAGTCGCTCCTGGCCCGGCTGCCGCCCGCGCGCAGGTCCGGAGGCTTCGGGAGCTACGTGGTGTCCGGTCAGATCGCGGCGGTCGCGGGTCCTCCGGCGGGGCTGGCGCTGCTGGCGGGAGGGTTCGGGCTGCTGGCCGCCGTGGCCGCGGGCGCGTGGGCGGTCGCGGCCCTGCTGTTCGGCCTGCTGCCCCGGGCCGTCCGCCCCGCCGGGCCGGTCGATCCCCGCGCGCTGGTGCGGGGCGTGGCGGACGTCGTCCGCGACCGGGCGTTCCTGCGCTTCGCCGCCGTCGCCGCGCCGAGCACGCTGCTCGCCACCCAGGTCACGACCGTGGTGCCGCTCAGCGTCGCGGACTCCGGTCAGGCCACGTTGTTCTTCTGCGTGGGGGCGGCCGGCGCCGCCGGTGTGCAGCCGTTCCTGTCCCGGCGCGGGCGAGGAGGGCGGCCCTGGGTGCTGCGCGCCGGGCTGCTCTGCGCGGGTCTCGGCTATCCGCTGGTGGCCGCGCTGCCTTTCGCGGCGGAGCGGCAGGGGGTCGTGCTGGTGGCCGCGGCCGTGCTCAACGGGCTCGGCACGGGGCTGACGCAGACGGGGACCTTCCACACGATCGCCGGCCGCGCTCCGCGGGAGCGGGTGGGCGCGGCCATCGGCGTGGTCAACTTCCTGGCGGGGACGGTGGCGTTCGCGGGCGGTCTGCTGGTCGGGCGGCTGTTCGACGCCGGTGCCGCCTCCGCCGCCCTGTTCGCTCTCGCGGCGCTCGGCACGGTGTCCGCCGCGGCCGTCAGCCGGGTCGAAGAACAGCCCGCCGACCAGCGGCGATAAAAGAACCGATATGGATTCGGGTTCGATACTGGTATTGGACATCTCCTGATCGCATCTGTTTTGCTCCTGCCCTCTGACCGATCATCAGCAGAGGAAGTGACATGCGACGTCCCGCGTTCCCGCAGCTGCGCCGCCTCGGCCGCGCCGCCGCAGCGCTGCCCGCGGCCGCTCTGGCGATCTCCCTCCTGTCGGGCGGCACGCCCGGCACGGCCGCCGCCGCGACCGCCGTGCCGGCCGCCGCCGTGGCGGTTCCGGGCGAGGCCCAGGTACGCAAGGAGCTGCGCGCGCTGGAGTCGGCCTTCCAGGGCCGCATCGGCGCGTACGCGGTGGACACGGCCACGGGCAGGACGCTCGCCTACCGGGCGAACGAACGCTTCGCGTTGCTGTCCACGTTCAAGGCGCCGCTGTGCGCAGCCGTGCTGCACAAGGCCCGCACCTCCGAGCCCGGCCTGATGGGCAAGCTCGTCACGTGGACCGCCGACGACCTGACGCCCGGCTCGCCGATCACCGAGAAGCACGTCGCGGACGGCCTGACCGTCGCCCAGCTCTGCGCGGCGGCCACCAGCGTCAGCGACGGCACCGCCTCCAATCTGCTGCTCAAGCAGATCGGCGGGCCCGCCGGCCTGACCGCGTACTTCCGCTCGCTGAAGGACCCGCTCTCGCGCATGGACCGCTGGCACCCCGCGCTCAACGACTGGACCCCCAAGGACAGGCGCGACACCACCACGCCCGCGGCCATCGCCGCCGACCTGCGGGTGCTCGCGCTCGGCGACGCCCTGCACCGCGAGGACCGCAAGCAGTTCGTCGACTGGCTGCTGGCCAACAAGACCGGCGCCAACCGCATCCGGGCCGGCCTGCCCAAGACGTGGACGATCGGCGACCGGACCGGCACCAACTCCGACGGGTTCGGCGGCGGCAACGCCATCGCCGTCATCTGGCCCGGCAAGGACGCGGCCCCGATCGTGATGGCCGTCTACACCAACCGCACCCCCGGCCTGCCCATCGACGAGAAGACCATCGCCAAGACCGCCACGGTCCTGGCCCGGGGGCTCGGCAAGCTCTGAGGCGGGCCGTGCGGGCCCGCCCCGTCACCGAGGGCTTCCGGCCAGCCGGCGCACCTCGGCGACCAGCCGGTCGATCTCCTCGAACGTGTTGTAGCCGTGGGGCGAGATGCGCAGGGCGCCGGAGCGGGCCGAGCAGGCGATGCCGCGCATCCGCAGCTCCAGCGCCGCCGCGGGCGCGTCCAGGCCGTCGAGCGAGAAGCTGACGATACCCGACCTGGCCGCCGCGGAGCGGTCGCTGAGGATGACGGCTCCCGCCTTGGTCAGGCCCTCGCAGGCGTGCTCGCACAGCGCGTCGACGTGCCGCCACACGGCCTCGACGCCCGCTTCGAGCAGCAGGCCGAGCGACGCGCCCAGCGCCGCGATGCCGGACATGATCGGCATGCCCCCCTCGAGACGGCGGGCGGTGGGGTCGTAGACCAGGTGGGGGTTGTCCCAGTCCTCCCGATGCCGCACGGCGTTCCATCCGGGCTCCAGGGGCCGCAGCCGGTCGAGGTGCCGGCCGCGCACGTACAGCAGGCCGCTGCCGGTGGGACCCAGGAGCCACTTGTGGCCGTCGGCCATGGCGAAGTCCACGCCCCAGCGGTCGAGGTCGGCCGGGACGACGCCGAGCCCCTGGATGACGTCCGCGCACAGCAGGGCGCCGACGTCGGCGCACACCTCGGCCAGCGCGGGCAGTTCGACCCGCCAGCCCGTGCCGAACTGCACCCAGCTCGTGACGACCACCTTCGGCGGCGGCCCCTGGCGGATGACCCGTTCGAACGCCTCGACCGGCAGCGCCCCGCCGGGCCCGGCGGGAGCGACCCGGTCGATCCGCACACCCTGATCCTGAAGGGCGAGCCAGGGATAGAGGGTCGACGGGAACTCGCCGTCGGGGATGACGACCCGGTCGCCGGGCGACCACGACAGGCCGTTGGCGACGAACCCCAGGCCCTCGGTGGTGTTCTTGATGAAGGCGACGTCGTCGGCGGGCACGCCCATCAGGCGCGCGCCCAGGGCGCGGATCCGCTCGTTGTCGCTCTTGTGCTGTTCGTAGGTGAACTCGCCGTCGACCGACGCCTCCTGGGCACGGCGCAGCATGGCGTCCACGGCGGGTTGGGGCAGCGGGCAGATTCCGGCGTGGTTGAGGTACGCCCACGAGCGCGTGGTGGGGAAGTGCTGACGGGCCAGAGGGGGCATGGCGACCTCCATAAGTGGACACCCTGTCCGGTTGAGCGTAGCAGCGGACCGGACAGGGTGTCCACTTGGCGCCGACGGCGCCTCACCCGGCAGGGACGTACTGACCGGCGTAGGCGCCGGACGGCGGGATGGGGGTGATGACGTCGATCAGGACGCCGTTGGGGTCGGCCACGATGAAGTGCCGCTGCCCGAAGTCCTCGCTGCGCAGCCCGAGCTCGGGCCGCAGGCCTTCGCGCAGGACGAGCCGTTCCCACTCGGCGTCGACGTCCTCGACCTCGAAGTTGAGCAGCAGCCCGCGCACGGGCCGCCGGTATCCCTCCGGCACTGTCGGGTGGGCGTGGTCGAGCAGCGCCAGCTCGTACGCCCGCTCCCCCGGCCGTCGCAGGCTCACGTACCAGTCGGCCTCGAAGGTGATCTCGAACCCGAACAGCCGGGTGTAGAAGTCCCGGGACTCGGCCACCCGCTCGGTGCCGATGACCGGATAGAAGCTGGTCAGGATCACGCTCGTCTCCCTGTTTTCACATACCGACGGTATGCGAAGGTACCGTATTGACGTACCATCGGTATGTCAACGGGAGAGGAAGGCGCGATGACCGAGGGGACCAGGGCCCTCCAGCGCGAGCAGACCAGGCGGGCCCTGCTGCGCGAGGGACGGCGGCTGTTCGCCGCCCACGGCTACGGCGCGGTCGGCCTGGCCGAGATCGTCCGGGCCGCCGGAGTCACCAAGGGCGCCCTGTACCACCACTTCGCCGGCAAGGCCGACCTCTTCCGCGCGGTGCTGCGGGAGGTGCAGCAGGAGGTCGCCCGCGAGGTGGCCGGCACGGCGGCGACCCGGGACGATCCGTGGGAGCAGCTGACGACCGGGTGCCGGGCGTTCCTCACCGCCAGCACCGCCCCCGGCGTCCAGCGCATCATGCTCATCGACGGGCCCGCCGTCCTGGGATGGAGCGAATGGCGGGCGATGGACGAGGCCGCCTCGGCGCGCCACCTCGCCGAGGCGCTCGCCACCCTCGCCGAGCGGGGAGTGATCGCGGACCGGCCGATCGAGCCGCTCACCCACCTGCTGTCCGGGGCCATGAACGAGGCCGCCCTGTGGCTGGCCGGGTCCACCGGCCCGGACGACCTCGACGACACCTGGGAGGCGCTGTCGCGGATGCTCCAGGCCCTGCGCGCCGCCGAGGGCTGATGACCGGCTTCTGACGCCCCCGGCGCTCCCGGGGCTGCGGTGAGCCGCGGGCGCGGGCGGTCACGGGTTCGCGGGGCTCGACAGGAAGGCGCGTACCAGCCGCTCGTAGCGGAACCGGTCGGTGTTCCACGCCTCGGTGTGCCCGCCGTCCGGGAACTCCTCCAGCCGGACGTCCCACCCGGCGCGCGCCGCCGCCGCGGCCAGGCCGCGGGCCTCGCCGATGGGGTGGTCGGCGTCGCCGACGGTGTGCAGCAGCAGCGTCGGCGGCCGGACCGCGGGCGGGTGGCGGATGAGGCTGAGCCGTTCGAGGTCCACGCCGGTGCGCCACGCGACGACGCGGCTCACCAGCCCCCCGAAGAACGGCGGCATGCCGTGCTTGCGCGCGCCCTGCTCGTTCGTCATGCCGGCGTCGATCATGGGCGCGTCCAGCACCACCCGCTCCACCGTCCCGGCCAGCGACGAGTGCGTCAGGAACTGGCCGATGACCGCCCCGCCCATGGAGGTGCCGTACAGGACGAAACGCTCGGCCCCCATGCCCAGGGCCGCCCGTACGGACGCCTCCAGGTCGCGCCACTCGTCGGCGCCCAGGTGGATCAGTCCGTCCGGGGAGCGCGGGGCGCCCTCGTCGTTGCGGTAGGAGATGACCAGGAACGCCAGGCCGAGCTCGCGCACCACCGGCAGGACCTTCAGCTCGGCCCTGCGCCTGCCGTTCTGCCCGTGCACCGCGACGACCCAGGTGGTGCCGCGTCCGGGCACGTACCAGGCGGGGGCGGGGCCGAGCTCGGTGGCGACCTCGACCTGTGAGAAGTCCACGCCCCAGGCCACCCGGGGATCGCCGGGCGGGACGCTGCCGAACCAGCCGGGGGTGCCCGCCGACGGCAGCGGGCCGCGCAGCACCGCGCGCGTCACCCGGCCGCCGCGGCGCCCGGTCACCGCGCCGAGCATGGTGGACGACCCGCTCCATTCGAGCCAGTACACGCCGGGTTCGCGCGTCTCGGCGGTGTCGGCGAGGGTGACCTCGCCGGTCCGGGAGGCCAGCACCATGGCGTTGTGCTGCCCGTAGTGGACGACGCCGACGGCCTGCTCGCTGCCGTACCAGGCGCCGTAGCCGGTCCCCGCGGCCAGCAGCACCGCGAGGGCGGCCGACGCGCGCCTAAGCCAGGAGGCCATCGAGGACCCTCCTCACCGTCCTGCGGCACAGCTCCCGGAACTCCTCCTCGGCCAGGCCGATCCGCCCGCCCAGGTGGAGCTGGACCAGCCCCTGGACCGCCGCGGTGAGCGCGAGGGTCACCTCCAGCGGGTCGTCGCCGCGCAGCCGCCCGCTCCGCATGCCCTCCTCGACCAGCACCACCAGGTGGGTGAACGCGGGAGAGGCGCCGCCGGCGAAGTCACCGGGAAAGCGCCGGGTCCGCTCCCTGGGCTCGGTCATCAGGAACGTGTAGAGGTGCGGGCTGCCCAGGGCGAAGTCCAGGAAGTCCGCCAGCAGCGCGAAGACCCGGCTCTCCCAGTCGGCGCCCTCGGCGCGCCGCCCCCAGGTCTCCCCGAGCCGGCGGACCGCCTCATGGTCACAGCGGGGGCGCCTTCGCGGACGAGGATGTCGCGCGCGGCATCGGCGATGCGTTCCGATGTCGGCTTCATGGTGTACAGCGTAAACCGACGACGGTGTACAAGGTATACCCGAACACAGATACGCATGGACACAGAGAGTGACAGAACCGATACTCGACGTGTCAGCCCTTTGCCCCCTGCGATCACTTCATCACCCCTGGTGCGCGCATTCGCCGGCGTGCCGCGCTGTCCGGGGTCGTGGCCGTCAGGGGACAGGACAGAAGGAGAACGATGCAGTCGAAGTGGTTCCTGGCCCTCCCCCTCACCGTCCTCGCGGCGGGGGCGTGCCTGACGACGACCGCCATGGCCAGCCCGTCATCGGCACCGGTCGCGGCGGCCGCCCGCCCATCGGCTCTGCCACCCGGCTACCAGCTCGTCACCCTGCCCAACGCCAACGTCCCCAACTTCCAGCGCCGCACGCTCTACTGCCCCGGCAGCAAGAAGGTCCTCGGCGGCGGCGCCGAGGCCCGCGGCAACAGGGCGATCCTGGTCGGGTCGTTCCCCACCGATGACGGCCGCGGCTGGATCGCCCTCGGCCGCCAGGACGGCTACAGCGACGTCGGCATCAGCGTCTTCGCCATCTGCGCCGACTGACCTCCGGCCCACCCGGCCCCGGCCGCCCGGCGGCCGGGGCCGCTCCATGTCCCCGGCCGACCACGTTGGCCGGGCATATGCCGCGTTCCTCTAGGCTGCCAGTGGCGATACGGTCACCGGCGGCAAGGGAAGGAGCGGCGTCCATGAACGTGCCATCCGACGACGCCGCGCCGTCGAGAACGGCGGAGGGCAGGCGCCTGCGCCGGCTGCCCGACCTCTCCGACGCCGGGGCGTACCTGGTGGACGACCGCGGGATGATCGTGCAGGTCAGCGACCAGGCCGAACGGCTGCTCAAGCGCCCCGCCGCCGACCTGCTGGGCCGCGACGCCCACGACCTGCTGCACCGGGGCAAGTACGGCGAGCCCCTGCCGCGCAGCCGCTGCGCGATGCGCCAGCCCCTCATCTCCGGCGGCAGCGCCCAGGGCGAGGGCGAATGGTTCGAGTGCGGTGACGGCCTGCTGATGCGGGTCGCCTGGATGGTCACCCCCTGCCGGCTCGACACGGGCGGCATGGGGGCGCTGGTGCTCTTCCACGAGCTCCTCTCCTCCACGCCGCCCCCGCACGAGGCGCCCGGCGTCACGGCCTCGATGACGCAGCTCGACCGGCTGGCCCTGCTCGCGGAGACCACCGCGACGCTCACCTCCAGCCTGGACGTCGAGGAGACGCTGCGTCAGCTCGTGCGCCTGGTCCTGCCGCTGCTCGGCGACTGGGCGGTGATCGACCTGCTCACCGAGGAGGGCGGGGTGTCGCGCGCCACCGTCGCGCACCACCAGGGCGGTCTGCTGATCTACCGGGACGACCTGGAGGGGCCGATGCCGCCGGTCCCGCAGGAGTCGCCGATGCCGCTGTCGCGGGCGCTGCGCGGAGTCACCGCCACGCTCGTGAGCCCGGAGACCTACCAGGGGCCGCCCGACTCGGGCATCGCGGTCATCCAGCAGGAGCTGTTCCGGGTGACGGGCATGCACTCGGCGTGCATCGCGCCGATCCGCGGCGTGCGGGAGGTGGTCGGCGCCCTGACGGTCGGACGTTCCCGGCAGCCGGCCGCGTTCACCACCGCCGACCTGCTGCTGGTGGAGGACATCGCCCGGCGGGCCGGTCTGGCGCTGGACAACGCCCGCCTGTACGAGCGGCAACGGCGGGTCGCCGAGACCATGCAGCGCCACCTGCTCCCCCAGCTGCCGACGGTGCCCGGCCTGCGGATGAGCGCCTCCTACCGGCCCGCGCCCCGCGCCTCCCAGGTCGGCGGCGACTGGTACGACTCCTTCGTCCTGCCCGACGGCGCCACCGCCCTGGTGATCGGCGACGTGGTCGGCCACGACCTGGACGCGGCGGCCGGCATGGCGCAGGTCTGCAACATGCTGCGCGCCTACGCCGGCGCGGGCCAGGAGGCGCCCAGCGTCATCGTCGACCGGCTCGACTGGGCGGTGGCCCGCATGGCGGAGACCACGATGGCCACCGCCGTCCTGGCCCGGCTGGAGCATCGCGAGGGCGAGGGATGGCGGCTGCTCTGGACCAACGCGGGGCACCCGCCGCCGCTGCTGGTCGAACGGGACGGACGCACCCGCTTCCTGGAGGAGGGACACGGCCTCCTCCTGGGCACCGGCATCCCCACCGTCCGCACCGACGCCGCGCTCGACCTGCCGCCCCTGTCCACGCTGGTGCTCTACACCGACGGCCTGATCGAGTCGCCCACCCGGTCGCTGGACGAGGGGATGGCCCGGCTGAGCCGGTACGCCGCCTCGCTCGCCCAGCGGCCCGTCGGCTCGCTGGGCGACGTGCTCATCGACCGCGTCCGCCCCGCCGACAACGACGACGACGTCGCCCTGCTCACGGTGCGCATCCCGGACCTCCCCTGAAGGCAGGGCGAGGTGGCTGAGTCTTCCGCGACTGCTGAGGACCCCGGGCGGGCGCGGAGCGCGCTGCCACGGGCCGGTGCCGTGGCGACGGCGGTGCTGTCCGCGCTGCTGACCGTCGCGGCCATGGTGATCCACGCGGGCGTGCCTGCTCCCTGGTACCCCTCGGTCACCTTCTCCCCGCAGTCGGCCGCCGCCCTGACCTTCCCCGCCGTCGGCGCGTTCCTGGTCTTCCACCGGCCGCGCCTGAACATGGCGTGGCTGATGTGCGCGGGCGGGCTGGCCGGCGGGGTCAGCGACTTCGCGCTGGCCCTGTCGTACCGGCTGGCCGCCGGCGGGCACCTCGTGCAGGCGGGTTACGCGCGCCTGCCGGGGCAGGTCGGCTGGGCGGTGTGCGGGGCGATGCTCGCCATGCTGCTGCCGCTGTACTCCCCCGACGGCCGCCTGCCGTCCCGGCGGTGGCGGCCCGTCGCCTGGCTGGTCGCCGCCGTCCTCGTGCTCTACCTGCTGCGCCTGCTGCTGCGGCCCGCCCCGGATCCCTCCACCGTCCCGTACCGCGCCGTGATCCCCAACCCGCTGCAGGTGCCCGCGCTGGCCCCGTACCTCGGCGCGGTCACGGCGGTCTCGGTGACGGGTCTCTACGTCGCGATGGCGCTGGCCGCGCTGTCGCTGGCGGTGCGGATGCGGCGGGCCGGCCCGGTCGGGCGGCGGCAGATCGGCTGGCCGCTGCTGGCGTTCACCGGGTACGTCGTGTTCCTGGCCCTGTCGATGCTCACCCCCGGCCTGCTGTGGACGGCGATCGCCTGGGCGGCGCTCGTGCCGGTGGCGGTGGCGATCTCGGTGATGCGCTACCGGCTGTTCGGCATCGACACCGTGATCAGCCGCGCGTTCGTGGCGGCCGGCCTGGTGGCCGTGGTCAGCGCGGTGTACTTCGGCGTCGGCGGGCTGTCCGGGCTGGTGGTGTCCGGCTACGACGAGATGGCGGGCGTGGCGGCCGCGCTGTTCGCCGGGCTGTTCTTCCAGCCGCTGCGGCGCCTGCTCCAGCGGGCGGTGGACCGCATGCTGTACGGCGCCGTCGGCGACCCCGGCGTGCTGGCCGGGCGTCTCGTGCACGCGGTGCGCCGCGGCGACCCGGCCCGCGCCCTGACCTCGGTGGTGAGCGTGCTGCGCGACGGCCTGGCGGTCGAGGGCGTGGCCGTCGAGGTGGCCGGCGGCGAGCCGCGCCACGTCGAGAGCGGCAGCGTCGGCCGCGAGCCCCGCGAGGTGCCGCTGGTGTGGCACGGGCAGCGGGTGGGCCGGCTGCTGGTGGGCCCTCCGGGGGCGCGCCGCTTCCCGGCCGCGCACAACGAGCGCGTGCTGGCCACGCTCGCTCCGTACGCCGCCGACGTCGCCCACGCGGTCCGGATGGCGGCCGACCTGCAGCGCTCCCGCGAGCGGATCGTGACCACCCGGGAGGAGGAGCGCCGCCGCCTGCGCCGCGACCTGCACGACGGGCTCGGCCAGACCCTGTCGGCCATGGCCATGACCATCACCATGGCGCGGCGGAGCCTGCCGGGGTCCCCGGAGTCGGCCGACGAGCTGCTGCGGCGGATGCACGCCGGGATGAGCGCCGTCACCGACGACATCCGCGAGCTCGTCCACGGCCTGCGCCCGCCCGCGCTCGACGAGCTGGGCCTGGCCGGGGCGGTGCGCGAGCTGGCCGGCCGGCCGCCGCCGGGCGTCGCGGCCGAGACGCCGGTCGAGGCGCGGGCCGAAGCGCCGGTCGACGTGCGGGCCGAGACGCCGGCGGACGTGCGGGTCGAGGTGCGGGTGGAGGGCTCGCTGGAGGATCTGCCGGCCGCCGTCGAGGTCGCGGTCTACCGGATCGTGCAGGAGGCCCTCACCAACGTCCGCAAGCACGCCGAGGCGTCCCGGGCCCGCGTCGTCCTGCGGCGCGAGGCGTCGGCGCTGCGGCTCGTGGTCGGCGACGACGGCAGGGGGCTGCCCGCCGCGTACAGCGCGGGGGTGGGCCTGGGCTCCATGCGCGAACGCGCCGCGGAGCTCGGCGGCGTCTGCGTCGTGAGCGGCGCTCCCGGCGAGGGGACGCGGGTGGAGGTCACGCTGCCGCTCGCCGGAGGCCGGCGCCGGCCGTGATCAGAAGGGACGGCAAGGGCGACCGGTCCTGACGAGCCGCGCATGATCGCTAGGGTGAGTGCGTTCCCCTCCTTCACCCCCCGGGAAGTGTCACGTGCTCCGTCGTTATCGTTCGGGCGTCGCCGCCCTGCTCGTCACCGGTGTGTACGCCGTCGCCGTCGTGGTCGCCGCCGTGGCCGCGCCGGCCACCGGCGAACTGGGCCCGTTGTGGTGGTTGACCCTGTTCGTCGGGCCGGCCGAGGGGGCCACGGTGACGTGGCCGGACGTGCTCGTCCCTCTCCTGGCCGGCGCGGCATGGGGGTGGGCGCTGTGGCAGGGCCTGCGCGGCCCGCTGGCGGGGCCGCCGCCCGAGCTCGACCGCGACACGAGGCTGCTGCGGCAGGTGCTGTACGTGAGCGCGGCGGCCACGCCGCTCGCCCTCGTCCTGCCGTCGTGGCCGTGGTGGGCGCAGGTGCTCCTCGCCCTCGTGACGGCGACCTCCGTGGTGCTGTTCCAGCCGGTGCTGGGAGGCAGCCTGGAGCCTGCCGGGTTCGCGCGGGCCATGGGCCTGCTGGGTTACGGAGGCGCCGCCGCCTTGGAGGTGCTCGACGTCGCCGGCATTCCGGTGCCCCGCGCGCTGTCCGCGTTCTGCGCCCTGGCGGGCCTTCTCTGGCTGGCGCTGATCCTGCGGGCGCAGCGCGGCGACGGCCGCTGGCGGCGGGCCACGTTCCGGTACGGCGTCGCCGGCATGGTGGCGCCGATCGTCGGCGGGGCGGCGGGCGCCCTGCTCGCCGACGTGGCGGGCGTCTACGCCTACGCCCCGGGGGCCACCAGCACCCTGATGGTGATCTGGCTGACCCGCACCGCCCACGAGCTCGCCGACCCGCGCCCCCGGCCGGCCCGGCCCGAGCCCGTGCCTTCCGGTGCTGCTCCCGCCGGACCGCCGGCGTCCTGACGGGGCGCGCTCAGCGGGTGCCGCGGAAGGCGGCGCGGTACGCCTTCGGGGTCGTGCCGGTGACGCGCCGGAAACGTTCGCGGAAGGCAGTCGCGGACCCGAAGCCGGCCTGGGCGGCGATCCGCTCCACGGCGTGGTCGGTGTGCTCCAGCAGGTACTGCGCCCGCCTGACCCGGGCGCGCAGCAGCCACTGCAGGGGCGTGGCGCCGGTCTGCTCGCGGAAGCGGCGGCTGAACGTGCGCGCGCTCATGCCGCAGCGGGCGGCCATCACCTCCAGGGTGAGATCGTCGGCCAGGTGCTCCTCCATCCACGCCAGCGTCGGTTCGAGCAGTGAGCCGCGCGGCAGCGGCGGCTGCTCGTGCACGATGTACTGGGCCTGGCCGCCCTCGCGCTCCAAAGGCGTGACGGCCATCCGGGCGGCGTCGGCGGCCACGGCCGAGCCGAGGTCGCGGCGGACCATGTGCAGGCACAGGTCCAGTCCCGCCGACGCCCCCGCCGAGGTGAGGAACTGCCCGTTGTCGACGTACAGCACGTCGGGACGCACCTCCA
This sequence comes from Nonomuraea rhodomycinica, assembly GCF_013363995.1. GTDB lineage: Bacteria > Actinomycetota > Actinomycetes > Streptosporangiales > Streptosporangiaceae > Nonomuraea > Nonomuraea rhodomycinica. The sequence continues at coordinate 32,686 of NZ_JABWGO010000020.1, forward strand.
CCTTCGGGAACAGGCGTGCGAGCCGCGGCGCGGCCAGCCAGTGCGTGGTCGCGGCCAGGCCGTCCAGCAGGCCGGTGGCCGCGAGGATGAAGGCGCCGCCGCAGATGGAGGCGATGCGGGCGCCGCGGGCGGCCGCGTCGCGCAGCGCCTCCAGGGCGTCGAGCGGCGGCGGCCCGTCGATCTCGCAGCCCGGCACGATGATCGTGTCGGCGTCGGCGAGGGCCTCCAGCCCGTGGGAGGCGTGGATGGTGAAGGTCTCGGTCGGCACCCGCGGTTCCGTCCCGCACACCCGCAGCCGGTACGGGCGGCGCCCGCCCGGCAGGCGCACCCGGCCGAACACCTCGACCGGCACCGCCATGTCGAAGACCACCGTCCGCTCCAGCGCCAGGACCGCCACCGTGTGCACCAGCGCAGCGTACGCCGGACCGGGCCGTCGCCGCGCATCGCGCCCGGCCGGCTGATCCATAGCATCGCGATAGAGGGAAACTGGCTTGTCCCCGGGCGACGTCGTCGCGCCTACCGTGACAGCACCCCCCACTGTCCGAGGAGACACGATGCCAAGACCCCTCCGTCTCGCGCTCTCTCTCGTTCTCACCGTCGCGTTCCTGCTGGCCACCTCGCCCGCGCAGGCCGCGGCCCTGGTCCAGGTCCTCCGGTACGACGCCGGCCGGTCGGCCGAGTTCCGGGCCGCGGTGGACCAGGCCGCGCAGATCTGGAACGCCGGCGTCGGCAACGTCCGGCTGGTGGCCGGCACGCCCGCCCACTTCGTCGTCACGGCGGACAACGGCTGGCCGCGCACCCTGCCCACGAGCCTGGGCCGGGGCACCATCTGGATGGGCCGGCAGGCCACCTCGCAGGGCTACAACGCGGTGCGCATCGCCGCCCACGAGATCGGCCACATCCTCGGCCTCCCCGACCGGCGCACCGGCCTGTGCTCGGACCTGATGTCCGGCTCCAGCGCCCCGGTGAGCTGCACGAACGCGAACCCGAGCGCGGCCGAGCGGGCCGAGGTGGACCGCAACTTCGCCGGTGCCGCCCCGCTGGTCGAGTTCGGCCAGGTGCACGTGGACCGCTGAGCGCCACCGGCCGGGGCTTCGCCCGCGGTTGTTGTCATCGCCCGCTGGTACGGTCGCGACGAATCGATCTTCCACGTGAGAGGCGGATGATGGCGCACCGTCCCGGGGCCCCGGCCGAATACCTGCATCCGGACGTTCTCGGCCAGCTCAGGCGGCTGAACGGCCACGTCCCCGAGGACTTCGAACCCCGGGAATGGAGCGTGGCCACGCCCGCGGGCGAGTATCCCGTGCCTCCGTCCGTCCAGGCGCTGCTGGCCGTGGTCTGGCCCACGGAAGAACGCCTGCGCACGGACGACGGCTTCGAGTGGGAGGTCGTCCTCTACTCCGGTGGAGAAGGCGCGGAAACGGAGCCTGGCCTCGTGGCCGAGGACCGCGCCTGGTACACCGTCGGCCACGACGACGGACAGTGGTTCCTGCTCGTCGACCTGGCCGAGGCGGCGACGGGCACCAACCCGTCGACCTACCGCGTCGACCACGAGGGCGGCCAGCCCGTGCCCACAGAGGTCTGGCTCTCCCACAGGCTCCTCGGCCTCAGACGGTCGACCGCCGCCATCGAGTTCGGACGTGCGTGCGCATGGGGCGACGCGGACGCCGTACGAACGGCTCTGGACAGTGGTGCCGGCACGGGGGCGCTGGAGCGATCCGGCCTCACGCCGCTCCACCTGGCCGTGTTCGCCGGCTCGGTGGAGACCGCGCGGATCCTGCTGGACGCCGGAGCCGACCCCGACGCGCCGCTCACCGACGCCATCGACGTCGACGACAACCACGTCTGGGCGACGTACTTCCAGACCTACCGCGGCAGCAGGACGACAGTCGATCCCGTGACCTGCTGCAGCAGTGCGGGCACCACTCCTCTGCACGCGGTTCTGGAGAGCTTGACCGGCATCGGCGCAGACGCCGGCGGCGCGGACCTGTCGCCGCTGGACATGGTCAGGCTGCTGCTGGCTCACGGAGCGCGGCACACGATCCTGGCCGCCGACGGTTACAGTCCCGCGGACATCGTCTTCAGCATGACCCTCAGCAGGTCGGAGACCGATGCCCCGGAGGTGTACGCATGCCTCCGGCTGCTGTACGACGCCGGAGCGGAACTGGTCACCTACGCGGACTGGACCCCTGAGGAGACGTCTTCGTAGCCGCCCGCCTCACCCGCTCGCCGCCGGGTCGGTGTCGCCGCTCTGCTCGTCGAGCAGGTACTGCGCGTACCAGCCCGGCCAGTCCGGGTCCGGGTGCCCGAGCTCCTGCTCGTGCCGGCCGTGCGCGGCCTCCGCGCGGCGCAGGGCGTCGGCCAGCTCGGCCGCGGACTCGAAAGTCACCGTCATCTCACTTCTCCTCCCGGGTGGAACGGCCGCTCGGGGTCACCGGCCCGGCAGGCGGGTGGTGACCTCCTGGAGCAGCCAGCCGTTGCCGTCGGGGTCGCTGAACGAGGCGAAGGAGCCGTAGCTCTGGCGCTCCGGCGCGGGGCCGGGGACCCGTTCGTCGGTACCCGCGTGGTGGAACACCCCGCCGGCGTCGTGGAACACCTCGCTGACCTCGGCCCCGCGCTCGACGAGCTCGGCCCGCGCCGCGTCGATGTCGTCGACGACCAGGTACAGGCCCTGCGCCGAGCCGGGGACGGCCGAGGTGATCCCGGCGCCGAAGATGAGCGAGCAGGCCGAGCCGGGCGGGGTCAGCTGCACCACCCGGAAGCCGTCGCGGCCGCCCACGTCGGCGTCCTCGCGCCACCCGAGCGCCTTGTAGAAGTCCTTGGAGCGGTCCACGTCGGCCACCGGGACCACGACGACCTCGAGTCTCATGTCCACGGTGCCGGCTCCTCCCGTCCGGTGCCGGCGGGCGGGCGCGCCGCCGGGCTGCTGTCCTGTCACGGGGGGCCTACCTCCCACCTTCGCGCCCTTCTGCCCCGAAGTCCAGGAGCGGCACGGGCGATCACCGGACGCGGGCGGGGGACGAGGCGGCGCCTGTCCGGGGTGACGGGTCGGGTCCCGGGTTTGCCGGTGGCCCCGGGCTGTGCGAGCCTTGGGGTCCGGCTTCGGAAAGGGCTGACCCCGTGACACTCGGCATGGTTCTCGGCGACCGCTCCTCGCGCGCTTCGACGCGGGAGCGGTAGCCCTTCCTGCCCTTTCCTCCGCGTCCGTGCCACGGCACGGGCGCCTGCGGCCCGCTCCTCGTCGACGTGCGCCTCGTGCCCCGTCCGCACGCCCGACCACGAGGAGCATCTGGTGGCCACCGTCCACTGGACCGAATCCGGCACGCCCCGATCCGCCCGCTGGCATTCCGAGAGCGCGACGCCGCCCCCCGCCCGGGTGGTCGTCGCCGACGACCGCACCAAGGCGGACACCGCCTGCCGCCTGGCCCGCGAGGGCGCCGCCCTGCTGTGGCGGGGCGACTTCCACAACGGACGCCACCTGCTGCAGGCGATGGGCCGGCGTCTCGACCGCGTACCTCCCGGCACGGGTGACAGCCCCGCCGAGACCTTCCACCTGCACCGCCGGGCGCGCGGCCGCCGGGCCCGCCTGCTGGGCCGGCTGCTCGTGCTCCTGGAGGACGACCACTCCCTGAACCTGCGCAGGGCCCCGGACGTGCGGCTCGCCTGCGCGGAGGCGTACGGGACGCCGCGCGAGCCGACGCTCGTCCCCCTCAGGGAACTCCTGGGCGTGATCGGCGCGCACGAGTGGCGCAGGAAGGGCGTCCCGGTCCCCGCCCTCGGCGCCCGGATCCATCCGCACTACGGGGTCTTCTCGCCGGTCCGCGGAGAGTACGTCGACCTGGTCGCGCGGGCCCCGCTGCCCGCGCCGGCCGGGTCCCGGACCGGTGCGCGCACGGCGTTCGACCTCGGCACGGGCACCGGGGTGCTCGCGGCCGTCCTGGCCCGCCGCGGCATCGGCCGCGTCGTGGCGACCGACATCAGTCCCCGCGCGCTGGCCTGCGCCCGCGACAACGTCCGCCGGCTGGGCCTGGCCGGACAGGTGGAGGTCACCGGCCCGGCTCTGTACCCCGACGGGCGCGCCGACCTCGTCGTGTGCAACCCCCCGTGGCTTCCGGCCCGGCCGGCCTCGGTCCTCGACCAGGGCGTCTACGACCAGGACGGCGCCATGCTGCGCGACTTCCTCGGCGGGCTCGCCGGTCACCTGCGGCCGGGCGGGGAGGGCTGGCTCGTGCTGTCGGACCTGGCCGAGCGCCTCGGGCTGCGGACGCGGCGCGACCTGCGGGCCGCCATCGCGGCGGCCGGCCTGCGCGTGGCCGGCAGGATCGACACGCGGCCCCGGCACCCGCGGGCGAGGGACGCCGCCGATCCGCTCCACGCCGCGAGGAGCGCGGAGGTCACCTCCCTCTGGCGGCTGACCCCGGCATGACGGCACGCCTCCGCACATCATCTGACGAGATCGCACATTTGGTCAACTCGCTGGCATGCAGTTGACTGATTTTCGAAAATCGTCATATGGTCGCTTCTCGACAGCGCGCACCGCCACCGAGACAGGAGCACGCCCCATGAACACGCACGACAAGACCGTCCTCGTCACCGGCGCCACCGGCAACCAGGGCGGCGCGACTGCCCGCCACCTGCTGACCGCCGGCTGGCGGGTGCGCGCCCTGGTCCGCGACGACACCACGCCCGCGGCCCGCGCGCTCGCCGCCGCCGGCGCCGAAGTCGTCCGCGGCGACCTCGGCGACCGCGCCTCCCTCGACGCCGCCGCGCGCGGCGCGTACGGCGTCTACAGCGTCCAGCCCGCCGGCGACGACGAGGTCGCCCGGGGCGTCAACGTCGCAGACGCCGCCGCGGCCGCCGGTGTACGGCACCTGGTGTACTCCTCGGTCGGCGGCGCCGAGAGCCAGAACCGCTTCTACGTGGAGCAGGGCTGGGGCCCCGTCGACAAGTGGCGGATCGAGGAGCACATCCGCCACCTCGGGGTGCCCGCGACGATCCTGCGCCCCGCCGGGTTCATGGAGGACTTCACCAGCCCGGCCCGGTTCTTCCAGAACGGGTCCCTCAACGTCCCGTGGCACGACGACCTGGTCATGCAGCTCATCGCCGTCGACGACATCGGGGCGTTCGCCGCGCTGGCGTTCGCGCGGCCGGACGCCTACCTGGGCCGGGCTCTGGAGATCACCGGCGACCGGCTGACCACCCCGCTGATCGCCGCCGCCCTCAGCACGGCGGCCGGCCGCGCCGTCCCGCACACGCGGATCCCGCTCGACCTGCTGTGGGAGCACAGCCCCGAGGCGGCGAAGGTCTTCACCTGGGCCGGCGAGACGTACTACGACACCGACCTCGCGCCCCTACGCGAGATCCACCCCGGCCTGACGGACTTCCGCACCTGGCTGGAGCGCTCGGGCAAGGCACGGCTCCTCGCACAACTGGACGCCCTGCCGGCGTGACCGGACGCCACGCCGGCGCTCACCCCGCCGCCCCGCCCACGGCGGTCACCCGGCCACCTTGTCCAGGAAGGAGTACAGGTTGGCCCGCACCCGGGCCACCTTCTCCTCCGGCGTGAGCGACTCGTCCACCACGCCGCCGCCCGCCGCCTCCTTCTTCCCCCGCGCGTAGAGGGAGCAGGCGAGGTCGGCGCACAGGTACTGCCCGACCGTGTTGCCCTGGCGGCCGGCCTCCCCGGTACGGCGCGCGGTCATCAGCGCCACGCCGCCGCTGGTGTGCGTGGTCAGGCACAGCGAGCACATGCTGCGCGAGGTGAAGGCGCGCTGCGCGCCGGAGGTCACCCGCAGCGCGACGCCCACGAGGCGGCCGTCGCGCTCGGTGACGAGGTAGGCGCGTTCGGGCGCGCCGGGATCCCGCCAGCCGAGGAAGTCGAGATCGTCCCACGGCCGGTCCTCCGGATCCCTCGGCAGGCCGAGCCGCTTGGCCTCGCCCTTGGAGCAGTTGACGAACGACGCGCGGATGTCGGATTCGGTGACAGGTCTCATGGGCGGCGAGGCTAACCGTCCTTAAGGGTAGTATGCAAATACTTAAAACCTGTAAGCAGACGGAGGGTGACGCATGGCGCGAGCCGGACTGACCGCCGAACGCCTGACCCGGGCCGCGGCCGAGCTGGCCGACGAGCTCGGCTTCCAGAACGTGACCGTCTCGGCGCTCGCCCGCAGGTTCGGCGTCCAGCCCGCAGCCCTGTACGCCCACGTCAAGGACGTCCACGACCTCCGGGTCAGGGTCGCGGCGCTGGCCCTGACGGAGCTCGCCGACCGGGCCGCCGACGCCCTGGCCGGCCGCGCGGGCAAGGACGCGCTGGCCGCCTTCGCCAACGCCTACCGGGGCTACGCGAAGGAGCACCCCGGCCGGTACGCCGCCTGCCAGATGGAACTGCACGACGAGACCGCCGTCGTCGGCCCCGCGCGCCGCCACGCGGAGCTGACCAGGGCGGTCCTGCGCGGTTACGAGCTGCCGGAGCCCGCCGAGACCGACGCGGTGCGCATGCTGCACGGCACCTTCCACGGGTACGTGAGCCTGGAGACGGCCGGCGGGTTCCGCCGCCACCAGCGCGACGTGGACGCCTCGTGGTCCCGGGCGCTGGACGCCCTCGACCTCGTCCTCAGGAACTGGCCCTCCGCCTGAACCCGCCGCCCCGCGCCGTGACCGCCACGGCCGCGGCGGTCACCGCCGACAGCAGCCCCCAGGCCGCGCCGAAGCCGCCCGTCACGTCCCTGAGCAGGCCGAGCGCGGGCGGCGCCAGGATGACCGCGACCTGCGTGACGGCCATGGCCAGACCGAGCGCGAACCCCGTCCTGCCGGGCGGCGCCGACTCGGCCAGATGAGCCACCCACGGGCCGTACCAGCCGATGCCGAAGAACCCCAGCCAGACGAACAGCGCGCAGGCCGCGACCGGCGAACGCCCCAGAGGTGTCATCAGCGCGACCATCCCGGCGGTCACGGCCACCATGCAGACCAGGACGGAGACGTACCGCCCGGACCGGACGCGGTCGCTCCAGGCCGCCAGGCACACCCGCCCGGCGACGCCCGCCCCCTGGACCGCCACGAACGCCGGCGCCGCCGCCCCCGCCTCGACGGCGGCCGCCTCGTGCAGGTGCAGCACGGTCAGGACGCCGATGCCGCTGTGCACCGAGACCAGGCACGCCCCCGACAGCAGGATGCGCACCATGGCCGGCTCCCGCAGCATCCGCAGCCGCGAGCCGGGCGACGCCCGCTGCTCCCCGCCGCGTGACGCCCGCTGCTCCCCACCGCCCGACGCCCGCGGCTCCCCACCGCGCGAGCCGCCCGCCTCCGGAACGTCCGGGACAGGAGGCCGGCGATAGAGGCCCATGAAGGCGACCGCCCCCACCAGCGCGACCAGTCCCCCGGCCACGAGCGACGCCCGCCGGCCGGACGCGGCGGCGAGCGCGGGCAGCACCGCCGCCGCCACGACCCCGCCCAGCGGCAGGCCCGCCTGCCGCACGCCCATCGCCAGCCCCCGCTGCGACGCGTCGAACCAGGACGCCACCGACTTGCTGCCACCGGGCTGCACCGTGCTGTACCCGGCCCCGACCACCAGCAGCACGAGCAGCAGCGACCCGTATCCCGGCGCCACGCTCCCCACTCCCAGGCTCACGGCCACGACACAGGCGCCGATCCCGACCACCCACCGCTCGTCGTAGCGGTCCAGCAGCTCCCCCGCCACCAGCAGCCCGGCCAGCGGCACCAGTTGCGCCGCCGAGAGCAGCAGCCCCAGCTCGGCCGCCCCCACCCGCAGGTCCCGTTGCAGGAGGACGCCCATCGCCCCGATGCCCTGCACGAAGAAGCCCGAGGCGGCCTGGGTGAAGGTGGCGACCCCGAGGACGACCCACCGGTATCGGGCCGGCGCGCCCAGCCGTACATCCCTGTGCTGTGTCACGCCGACCACCCTGATGTAATGGTCTTGTGCACCTCAACCCTTACGGCGAGGACGCCGTGAACCTCGCCGCCGACCTGGCCAACCGGCGCCCGGCGACCGCCGGGGAGCTCGCCGACCGCTGCCGCGCCGCCGGGCTCGTGCTGCAACGCCCGGTCACCCCCGACGACCTGGACCTCACCCTGGTCGCGCTGGACGCGTGGGAGCGGATCGTCGACGCCACCGGCGAGCACGAGCGCGCCGAACTGGTCAACCGCATGCTGGCCCGGTGGACCGCCCACCCGCGGCTGACCGACCACGCCGGCAGCGGCTGGCACCTGCACTACCGCGACGACCTGCTGCCCCTCGGCTCCGTGCTCTCCTCGCTGATCGCCGTGGGCACCGCGCTGCACCTGGTGGGACGCGGCATGCACCGGCTGCGCCGCTGCGCCGTGACCGAGTGCGCCACGATCTTCGCCGACACCTCACGCACCGGCCGGCAGCGCTACTGCTCCCAGCGGTGCGCCAACCGCGACGCCGTGCGCCGCCACCGCGCCCTCAGGACCAGTGGTCACGCTCCGGCAGGCACAGCCACACGTCGGGCGGCCCGATGACCGCCCGCTCGTCGCCCACCCGCAGCCCCGCGTACGCGCAGCTGTAGGCCACCGCCTCGCCCTGGAACAGATAGGACAGGAGCACCTCCCGGGGTCCGTCGTCCTCCCACGCCGCACCACCGGGATGCAGGTCCCAGCCGACGATCTCCCCGTCGCGCGCCACGCACCCCTGGTTGCCGCTCTTGGGATTGGCGTACATGGCGTAGCAGAGCGTGCCCGCGGAAAGGCGCCTGGTGACGCCCGGCGTCTCCGGCACGTACCCCCACGGCTGGCTGACGACGCAACCGCCGGGCACGTCCGTGACGCCCACGAACCGCATGCTCTCCTCGGCGAAGGGATCGATCTCGTCCAGGAACTCCTCCGGGTCGATGACCTCGACCGTGGCCTCCAGCCGCCGCACCGCCTCGGCCGCGTCGATCCCGGCCACGCATGCCACGGAGAAACCGTCGTGCTCGACACCGCCCAGCACCGCCGTCAGCCGGTCGGCCTCCGCCACCAGCGCGGCCTCATCGTCCGACAGGCCGCGGACCTCGGCCGGCCGCTCGAACAGGTCAGGGTCCGGGCCGGCCAGGCTGAGGCGGCCGGGCGACCAGCCGCTCATCATCGGCCGCCACGGGTCGGCCCCGGCGGCCACGAGAGCGCGGGCGACGTCATGGCGCTCCTCGTACACGGCGACCCAGAGCGCGCTGCGCCCCTCGCACTCCGCGTCGACGTCCGCCACGCGCCCCGCCAGCTCCACCACCTCCGCGAGCGAGCCGTCCTCGACCGCCTCGTGCAGCCGCACCACGTCGTCGTCCATGCCCGTGACCCTCCTCAACACGTCGGGGAAAGATCACATGGTGCACCACGGGGACGACAATTCCGGCGGCCCGCCGCGGGTGCGGGATCAGTTGCCGCCCGGCTTGTTCGGGGTGACGTTGATCTGGCCGGTGTCGGTGACGATGATCTGGATGCGGCCGTCCTTGACGGCCTGCCACATCACCGCCCCCTGCGGACCGAGCACGTCCTTCAGCTCCTTGATCGCCTCCAGCTCGGTGCGGGCCTTGGCGTTCTTCGCCTTCTGCGCGGTGTTCTCCTCCTGGGCCTGCTGGACCGCCGCCATCGCCTCACGCACCTTCTGCGGCGGCTGGGGCTGCTGGAGGGTGACCGAGAACTTCTCGAAGAACGCCGTGCCGCCCTGCTCGCGCAGGAACTGGCCCATGTACTCGCCGACCTTCGCCTCCCACTGCTGCTTGGCCTGCGGGTTGACGTAGGTGAGGTCGCGCCAGGCGAACTCCTTGCTGGCCGCGTCGAGGGCCCGGTCGAGCGGCTGGCCGACGTAGACGCTGAGCAGCTTGCGCCAGCCCGCGTCGGTGTAGGCCTCGTACTTGAGCCCGATCTGCTCGTGGAACTGCTGGAGCGTCTTGCAGTCGCCCGTCAGGGAGAAGGTGACGACACCGGAGACCCGCATCTCCAGCGGGTCCTTGGTCCACATGGTCAGCGGCCCGGACTCGGCGCCCGGCTTGGTCCTGACGCCGTCGGGGTCGTTCGGGTCGGCGGCGAACTCGAACGTGCGCTGCCCCGCCGGGTAGACGTAGCCCTGGTCGCCCCAGCCGGACACGTCGCGGACGCCGGGGTCCACGCAGTTCTGGAACGTCGTGTCGGAGAACATGCCGGCGTCGTAGACGATGCCCTTCTCGTCCGGCTCGGGGATGGTGACGGAACAGCCGGCGAGCAGGAGGGTGGCGGCCAGCGAGGCGACCGCGGTCGTGCGTCTCATCGGTTTTCCCTTCTTGTCGCCGATCACGGTATTGCAGTGATGACGGATGGGAAGGGGGAATCGACCGACCGCCTTTACATTGTAGATTTCTAACCGGTGGCGAGGCCGTCGGCTGCCGGCGATACGGTGGCCGGGGAGGGATCGACGTGCCTGGTGATCGGATGTCCGCAGCCCTGGCGCCGTTCGTGGTGGGGCTGGCCGCCTACGACCTGGGGCCGGGGCTGGCCGGCGTCCATCGCGGGCTTCCCTCCGCCACGGTGTCGATCACGATCCCGGAGCAGGACCCGCTGGAGATCGCGTGGGCCGGGCGGCCCGGCTCGCGGCGACGGCTGCGAGCGGCCGTGGCCGGACTCCATCTGGAGGCCGCCGAGCTGAGGCAGCCGGGATGCACCCGCGGCGTGTGGCTGACGCTCAGCCCCGTGGGCGCCGGCGCGCTGCTGGGGCTGCCCGCCGCGGCGCTGGCCGGCGACGTCGCCGAGCTCGCCGACGTCGTCCCGGCGATGGCGGACCTGCCCGAACGGCTCGCGGCCTGCCGATCCTGGCCGGAACGCCGCGCGCTCGTCGAACGCCGCCTGCTCGCCGGCCTGGCCCGCCACGGGGCACGCGCCGATCCGTCCAGGACGCGGGCCACGCTGGCGGCCCTGTCCGGGACCGCACGGGTGCAGGAGGCCGCCGACCGGCTCGGGTGCTCCCGCCGGCACCTGAGCGGCGCGGTGCGCGCGGAGCTCGGGGTCACGCCGAAGGAGTACCAGCGGCTCGTCCGCTTCGAGACCGCCCGGGGGCGGCTGGTGGCCGCCGCCCGCGCCGGACGGGCCGATCTGGCGGCGGTGGCCGCCGCGTCGGGGTTCGCCGACCAGGCGCACTTCACCCGGGAGTGGCGGGCCATGGCCGGGTGCACGCCCACCGAGTGGCTGCGCGCGGAAGGCCCCGGCCGGCGCGGATAGACCGGGACCCGATCGCCGCGGGCAGAGCGGGCCGGCGCGGGCGACCTGGCCGTCCGTTCCCAGATGTTCAAGACGTCGCCGCCGCCCGCCCCCCACCATGGGCGCATGACGCCAGACATCCGTATCTCTCCTCGTCTCATCGTGCCCGACCCGGACCGCGCGTCGGCGTTCTACCAGGACGCCCTCGGTGCCGAGCAGGTGTTCCGCGCGCCGCTGATCGACGACGGGCGGCCGAGTGTGGTCGACCACCGCGTCGGGGCCTCGTTCTTCCGGGTCTCCCCCGCCGTCTCGTCGTGGGGCTGGCGGTCACCGGACGATCTCGGCGGTTCCGCGATCCTGCTGGAGATCGAGGTGGACGACCCGGACGCGGTCGGTGACCGCATGACCGCCCACGGGGCGGAGGTGGTCGTGCCGATCGAGAACCGGCCCTACGGCAAACGCTCGGGCCGCGTCCGCGACCCGTTCGGCCACTTGTGGATCATCACCGGCGCGCTGCGCTGACGTGCCGGGCGTTCGGCCGTTCAGGGGACACCGGAACAGTCACCTTCTGTCCGCCACGAGGGTTCGTGCCGGTGTGAGGAGCGCGGACAGGGCCCAGCGGCCGGGTCCGAGGACGGCGACGAGCAGGAAACCCCAGCAGAAGAGCGCGGCCTTCTCGCCGCCGTTCTCGATGGGGAACAACGCCTGCGGCTGGTGGACGATGAAGTAGGCGTAGGCCATGGTGCCCGAGCAGACCACGGCGGCGGCGCGGGCGGCCAGTCCGAGCAGGACGAGGGCGCCGCCGACCAGCTCGATGACGGCGGCCCACCATCCGGGCCACTGTCCGAAGCCGGGCGCCGGGCCCTGCGGCCCTCCCAGCACGTCGAACAGGGTGGCGGCGCCGTGGCAGGCGAACAGCAGGCCCAGGACGCACCGGTACAGGGCCAGGAAAAGGTCCTGATTCTTCTTCACCAGCTCCACCGAGTTCCCCTTTCCCGGGAATGACCGACACTATATGGGAGCGCTCCCAAAGAGCTTCGTCATTCCCGCGGGACCTGTCAACGCACCCCCTTATCAGGACCGTTCCAGAAAGCGCTTCATGCGCATTCCCGTGTAATTTTCATCGGCACCGGGAAACGCGGCCTAAATCCAGCCGCGTTCCCTGGCCGCCAGGCCCGCCTGGAAGCGGGTGATGGCGTTCAGGTCGCGCATGACCGCGTGGATACGCCGCTGCACCGTGCGCAGGCCCAGCCCCAGGGCCCGGGCGATGGCCTCGTCCGTCAGGCCGCCGGCCAGCAGCGCGAGCAGGTCCCTGGTCAGCTCGTCGGGCTCGTCAGGCTCGTCGGGCTCGCCGGTCACCGGCATGGACGCGGGAGCGGGGGCGGCGGGGCGGGGGGCCGCGCGTAACGGGAAGCCGCGGCTCCACTCCCGCTCGAACAGGGCGATCAACGCGTCGAGCAGGGCCGACTGGTGCAGGATGAACGCCGCGTCGATCGAGTACGCCCCGTTGCGGATGGGGATCAGCGCGAGCGCGTCGTCGGCGATCCACATCTTGGCCGCCGCGTCGGCCACCACGCGGGCCTTCTCGCCGCGCGCCATCGAGTCCTGGACGAGCCGCAGCTTGCCGGGGACGGCCAGCGACTCCAGGTCGTACACGCTGCGGTAGTCGATGCCGGACCTGAGCATCCGCCGCTCCCGCTCGACGTTGTCGCCGTGGTCGCGCATGACGTACGGCGGCTTGTCGATGTTGCGGAACATCGTCTGGGCGCTGTCCTGCAGCGCGTACGCCCGGCTGATGATGTTGTCGGTGCCCGTGACGACCTCGACCTGCTCGGCCGGATGGGTCGCGTAGCGCGAGGCCAGGTGGAACGACGTGGTCAGCTCGTGGATCGCCGTGCGCACCTGGTGCAGCTCCTCCTCCTGGCGGGTGAGCAGCGGCCTGATCGCGATGTCGGGGGCCACGGCGACGTAGCGCGCGCGGCGGCCGGGCAGCCTGCTGGCCAGGCCGCGCCGCGCGAAGGCCGCCAGCGTGCGGGCCGCCAGCAGCGGCGAGACGCCGCAGAGCGGGGCCAGCTCGGCGGCGGACGAGCGCGGGTTCTCGACGAGCGTCGCGTACAGGCGGCTCTCGGCCGGTGACAGGCCGATCGCTTCGAGCATCGGGCGCGCCCCCCTTCTCCCGCCGGGCGGCACCGGGCGGCGCTGCGCGCACGCCGACGGCGCTGGCGGGTTACCGCCACCTGGCGGGTTTTGGCCCGTCCGGCGGACTTGTGCCCTGACAGATCACCAGATTAGGTCAGCGTTGAAACGATCTCCATCGCGCGCGGGCGACGATGACCGGTGTTTCACATGTCTGGAGAAAGTTGTGCGCATGCTGCCATCCCCCCGGCGCCGCGGACTCGTGGCCTTACTCGGGGCTGTCCTCGCCGTGCCGCTCGTCGCGGTCCCGGCAACGGCCGACGCGGCGGCCGTAAGAACGTTCACACCCCCGGCCGCGACCACGAAAGCGCCGGTGAAAGCCATACCGCCGGTCAGGATCACGTTGATCACCGGCGACACCGTCGTCTATGCGAAGGACGCCGCGGGCCGCGCGTCGGCCACCCTGGAGCCCGGCGAGGCCGGGGAGGCGCGGACGTACCAGGCCCAGCAGGACGAGCACGGCTACTACGTCATCCCCGCTGACGCGGGACCTTACGTCAGCAAGGGGCTCCTGGACAAGGAGCTGTTCAACGTCGACTACCTGGCGGCCAACGGCTACGCCGACGCCAAGGCCCCCAAGATCCCGCTCATCGTCCAGTACCGCTCGCGTACCAAGGCGGGCGAGCTGGCGGGCAAGGTCAAGGCGCTCAAGGGCGGCTCCGAGCCGATGGCGCTGGAGAGCATCGACGGCGCCGCGGTCAAGGTGGACAAGAAGCAGGCCGCCGCCTTCTGGCAGTCCCTCGGCGGCGGAGGCCAGGCCACCGCCAGGGCCCTGACCGGCGACCTGCGCAAGGTGTGGCTCGACGGCAAGGTCAAGGCGCTCGACGACGTCAGCAACCCGCAGATCGGCGCGCCCGCCGCCTGGGCGGCCGGGTTCGACGGGACGGGCGCGAAGGTCGGCGTCATCGACTCCGGCGTCGACGCCGCCCACCCCGACCTGCAGGGCCGGATCGTCGCCGCCCGCAACTTCGTGCCCGCGGGCAGCCCCGGCGGCGGCGACGCCGACGAGGTGACCGACCGCGTCGGTCACGGCACCCACGTGGCGTCCATCATCGCGGGCAGCGGCGCCGCCTCGGGCGGCAAGTACAAGGGCGTCGCGCCCGGCGCCCAGCTCACCATCGCCAAGGCGCTGGACGACACGGGCAGCGGCAACAACTCCGAGATCATCGCGGCGATGCAGTGGCAGGCGGCCACCCAGCACGTCCGCGTGGTCAACATGAGCCTGGGCAGCAGCAACCCGACGGACGGCACCGACCCGCTGAGCCAGGCGGCCAACGAGCTGACCGCCGCGTACGGCACGCTGTTCGTGGTCGCCGCGGGCAACGCGGGCCCCGGCCGCTACACCATCGCCTCCCCCGGCGCGGCGACCTCGGCGCTCACCGTCGGCGCGGTCGACTCCTCCGACCGGATCGCCTCGTTCTCCAGCCGCGGCCCGCGCCTGAGCGACGACTTCGCGATCAAGCCGGAGATCACCGCTCCCGGCGTGAACATCGTCGCGGCGCGCGCGGCCGGCACCTCGCTGGGCGAGGGCAGCAGCGTCCCCGGCGGCGGCCCGATCGACGAGCACTACACGGCGGCGTCCGGCACCTCGATGGCGAGCCCGCACGTGGCGGCCGCCGCGGGCATCCTGTCCGCCCAGCACCCCGACTGGACGCCCGAGCAGCTCAAGACCGCGCTCACCGCGACCGCGAAGCCGGGCGACGCCACGGTCTACGACCAGGGCGCGGGCCGGCTGGACATCGGGCAGGCCGTCACCCAGCGGGTCTTCGACGACGTGGCCTCGCTCTACGCCGGCTTCACCGACCCGTACACCGGCCAGACGATGACCAGGAAGGTGACCTTCCGCAACACCGGCAAGGAGCCGGTCACCCTGCAGCTGTCGCTGGCGCTGAAGCACGGCGACGCGCAGCCGCCGTCCGGGATGGCGACGCTGACGCCGTCGTCGCTGACCGTCCCGGCGGGCGGCACCGCGACCGCGGACCTCACGATCGAGCCCACGCTGGGCGAGCCCGGCTGGTACGAGGGTCGCCTGACGGCCACCGCCGGCACCACCCGGCTGACGGCGCCGATCGCGTTCCGCAAGCAGGCCAGGATGCACACCCTGAAGGTGCGGTTCGTCGGCCGGCCCGAGTGGACGATCAACCCCGGGGCCGTGTCCGCCGCTCGGATCAGCGACACCGACCCGCTCCTCGAGGGCGAGCCGACGGCCACGTGGACCGAGAACTGGCGCACCACCGACACCCCGGGCATCCTGGAGACCGAGCTCAAGCTCGCCCACGGCGGCGTCTACTACATCGGCGAGACGCCCTGGTGGTACACCAAGCCCGACCGCGTCCTCCAGTACGGCTTCCTCACCGTGCCCGAGCTGAAGCTCGACGCCGACACCACGGTCACCATGGACGCGACCAAGGCCGAGCCGCTGGAGATCAGCACGCCGCGCCCGTCGGAGCCGGTGTTCCTGAACGTGAACTTCGCCCGCACGACCGCCGGGGGCCGCATGTACGCCGGCGCGTCGGTGCTCAGCTACGAGCCGGCCATCACCGGCCGCTACTGGGTCACGCCGGTGAGCAAGGCGCCCGCGGTCGGCACCTTCACGATGCTGTTCGACCAGGTCCGCCGCGCTCCGGAGGTGGAGCTGAGCGTGCCCGGCGTCCCGCTCCACCCGCGCTACGTCAGCGAGCACGACGCGCTGGTGCCGAAGTTCTCCTCCGACCGGCGTCTCGACCTCGCCACGGGCGACGACCTGCGGGCCGGCGCCGACGTCCGCGGCCGGCTCGTCCACCTCCCCGCCCGGGACTCGCTCCAGCTCCTGCTCACGGACCTGGAGCTGGCCATCAAGGCGGGGGCCGCGGGCGTGGTCACCAGCGACCGGTTCACCTGGCTGCTCAGCGCCTCGGCGTACACCGCCCAGAACAAGATCCCGGTGCTGTGGCTGGACAGCGGCGAGGCCGACCGGCTGGGCCAGGTCCTGGCCCGCAAGCCGTACCCGAAGGCGGCGCTGCACGTCACGCCGACCACCCCCTACGAGTACAAGCTGGTCCACTACGTGAAGGGCGCCACGGCGGGCCGGCTGCGCTTCGCCCCGAAGGCCCGCGACCTCACCGCGATCGACACCACCTACCACTCCCAGTTCGCCCCGCTGGCCGGCGCGTGGGGGCCGACCTCCAACTTCACCGAGGTCAGCCACACCTACAGGGACGAGCAGCGGCTCAGCGTGCGCGGCTCGCACGCCTTCGCCGCACCCGCGGCGCGCACCGAGTACTACAACACCACGGGCGACGACGTGCTGTGGGAGCGCGCCTACATGTTCTTCGACCCGGCCACGGACAGCAACCGTTTCGCCTCCTCCCTCCGCGGCTTCACCCAGGCCACCCAGGAGCGGGAGGACTGGAACGAGGCGATCGTGCCCGCCCAGCTCACGACCGGCCCCGGCGTGCCGGGCTGGTTCGGCGAGGGCTTCTACTGCGACGGCTGCCGCCAGGGTGACCGGTTGCGGCTGAGGGCGCTCAGCCCGGTCGGTTTCGGGTACTACTCCGACGCCTCCGACCCGAGCCACCTTTACCAGAGCGCGCCGGGCACCGAGGAGGTCCACCTGTTCAACGGCGACGCCGAGGTCAAGGCGGAGTACGACGACCTGGGCGTGCCCTACTACACCGTCCCCGCCGGGCCGGGCACGTACCGGCTGACGGACTCGTGGAAGGACGGCTTCGCCGGCAAGCATCCCGGCACGGCCGTGGAGACCACGTGGACGTTCCGCTCGGCCCGCCCGGCCGGCGGCGACTCCCCGTACCCCTGCCTGGACACCGTGCTGTGGGGCGACAAGCAGCCGTGCGCCCAGGTGCCGCTGATCCGGCTGCGCTACGGCTTCCGGCTGCCGGGGGACGACACGGTCCAGGGCGGCCGGCCGTTCACCTTCACCGTCACGCCGGAGGGCGGCCGGTCGCCGTCGCTGCGGGCCGCCTGGGTCTCCGGCGACAAGGGCGCGCACTGGACGAAGGCCGCCGTGCTGCCCGGTGACCGGGTGCTCGTGGTCAACCCCAAGGGCCCGGGCAGCGTGTCGGTCAAGGTGGAGGTGAAGGACAGGGACGGCAACGCCGTCCAGCAGGTCGTCTCCGACGCCTATCTCGTGAGGTGACCCGTCGTGGCGGGGGCGGGCCGGGCCCGCCCCCGCCACCGGCTGGTCAGTACTCGGTCGTGACGGCGGCGCCGGAGAAGCTCGCCGCGCCGTACAGGCTGATGTAGACGTAGCCGGCGGGCGGGCCGGTGACGGTCAGGGTCTCGGCGTTGCCCGAGGTGGTGGAGCGCTGGGTGTAGGAGCCGGTGGTGGCCCAGCCGGTGGGGTTGTAGTAGAGGTCGGCGTTGCCGGTGCCGCCGGCGGCCGTGATGGTCAGCCGGGAGACGCCGGCGGGCAGGTACAGGTAGAGGTAGGCGTAGTCGCCCTGGGCGGCCGACAGGTTGCCGCGCCGGCAGCCGCGGTCCAGTTGCCGGGTGTCGGTGCCGGTGCACTCGGGGGCGGTGCCGCCGCCTCCGCCGGCGCAGGAGCCCGCGGCGCACGCGGCCAGCCAGGTGTACCAGTCGGTGTCGTAGCGGCTGCCGATCGATCCGGTCAGGAACGAGCGGGCGGCGCTCCACGCGCCGGTGCGGTAGTGGCCGAGCACCGTGGACACGTCGCCGGGGTGCCTCTCGAACATGTAGCGGACGGCCAGGTACCCCCAGCGGTAGACGCGCGTGGTGTCGTGCGCGTACGTGGTGTCCCACAGCGTGCTGAGGGCGTAGGTGCGCCTGCCCGCCTCGGTGATGGCGGCGTCGTAGTCCTGCCTGCGGTAGGAGTAGGAGACGTACTCGGCGAAGCCCTCGATCCACCAGATCGTCGGCGTGCTCACTCCGGCGTCGAAGTCGCCGTACATGTCGAAGCGGCCGTCGAGGTAGTGCGTGTACTCGTGGTTGAGGTTCCAGATCTGGAAGTCGGGGCGCAGCCACTCGGCCTCGTAGGCGATGAAGCGCGGCTGGTTGCCGGGCGCGGACGGGTCGCCCTCCAGGTACATGCCGCCGTTGTTGGTGTCGATGCCGAACATGGGCCCGGCGTAGGTCTGGTAGTCGGTGCTGGAGTCGAACACGACCACCTCGATGGTGGTGTTGCCGTCACCGGCGACGGGGCCGCTGTCCTTGACGAGGTTGTGGAAGTAGGCGTCCTGGTTGGCCAGGCTGGCGCAGGTGCTCGACAACTGGCCCGAGGTCATGTCCTGGGCGCGGATCCTGATGCCGGCGCTGCACGTGTGGTTGATCGGCAGCACGCTGACGGCCAGGCGCCGCTGCAGGTCACAGGTGTCGTAGTAGGCGCAGTTGGGCTTGTCGTAGGAGTCGGTCATCTCCGCGACGCCCACCCACAGCGGGGCGGTCGCCCCGGTGATGGAGCTGCGCCCGAGCAGGTCCTTGGCCTGCGGCCGGACCGTCGTGAGCAGGGGCTGGTGCTGCAGGAAGCGGCCTAGCTCCCGGCCGGCGTTCGAGGTCAGGTAGGCGCGGTCGGTGCCCAGCAGCGACAGATGGTTGACCGCGAAGGAGCGCAGGGTGGTGAGCACGCTGGTGTCCGACTGGACGGCGGTGACGAACGCGGGGACCTGGTGGCCGCGGAAGAGCACGGTGTAGACGTTGTTGACGGCGTTGAGCATCCACCAGGAGGCGTCGTAGGAGCTGTTGTAGCCGTCGAGCAGGCGCTTGACGACGTAGAGGTAGCGGGCGTTCTGCTCGGCGCTGTCGATCAGGGTGACCGCCTCGGCCAGCACCTCGCCGTTGGCGTCGCTGACCGTCCAGGCACGGCCGGCGGCGAAGAACGCGTCGAGCCCGGACTGGATGGCGGTGGTGAGCGACGGGCCGTAGCCGCCGACGTCGGTGGGGTGGTACCAGTGCGCGTAGTATCCGGCCCGCAGGTAGAGGACCAGTTGCGCGGTCGAGGTGGTGTTGTCGCCCGGGTAGGAGGCGGCGTTGTCGCGCAGGGCGTAGGCGACGGTCGTCATCTGCGCCTCGCGGAAGGCGGAGGACGCGTCACCGCCCGTCAGGCTGAACAGGGTGTTGATGCAGTCGGTGGTGCTCGCCTTGATCTGCTGCACCAGAGCGCTGCCGGAGCGGCTGGTGAAGTCGGCCGCGCTGCAGGTCACGGCGGCCGCCTTGGTCGTGACCTTGGCCGACGGCCTGGGGTGCCGCGGTGCGGCGGCGGGCTCGTCGTAGTCCTGGCGGAGCGCGTCGGTGGCGGCGGAGCGCGGCGGGCGGTCGGCCAGGCCGAGCCGGGTCTTCCGCACGTGCGGCGGGTCATGCCGGGGCGCGGCGACGGGGAGCGAGGGGGGCGGCTCGACCTCCGCCCGCGCGGGCAGCGAGGCCAGGGAGCAGGCGAGGACGCAGGCGGACAGCAGGGATAAGAGGCGGCGCACGAGAACCTCCTGGGGGGTGTTCGGATGGGTTCGAGGCCGCTCTGAGTGTCGGGGCGGTGAGCGCCGCGCCGTCATCAGCGGACCCATAAATCTCGCGAATGACCAACAGAAGGCATATGGGTGACAAGTCGGGTAATTCTGGGTTCCGGGGGTACGGACGGGTCGGCGACACCGAGCGTGACGTGGGGGGATGGGGACGAGAGACACCGGCACACGGGAGCGGGCACACGGCCTCCCGACGGAGAGGACGAGCTTCGTCGGGCGCCGGCGGAAGATCGCCCAGATCAGGCGGATGCTGTCGGCCGCACCCGTCGTGACGCTGACGGGTCCGGGCGGCGTCGGCAAGACGCGGCTGGCCTCGCGAGCCGCGGCCGCTCTGGGAGGCGCGTTCCCGGACGGCGTGTGGATGGTCGACCTCGCCGCGCTGCGCAGCCGGGACCTGCTGGCACCGGCGATCGTCGAGGCGCTCGGCGTCCGCGACCACACCGCCCGCCCGCCGCTGGAGGTGCTCACCGGCCACCTGGCGGACAAGCGGCTGCTGATGATCCTCGACAACTGCGAGCACATGGTGGACGAGTGCGCCGTCGTGGCCCGGACGCTCCTGCGGACGGCGCCGGAGCTGCGGATCATCGCGACCAGCCGGCAGTCGCTGCGGGTCGCCGGTGAGCGGCTGCTGGACGTGCCGCCCCTCGCCCTGCCGAGCGGCGCGCGGCCGCCGGCCGGGCTGCTCGCCCGGTCCGACGCGCCGCGGCTGTTCGCGGAGCGGGCCGAGGCCGCCGCGCCCGGTTTCGCCGTCACGGAGGCCAACGGGGACGCGGTGGTGGAGATCTGCCGCCGCCTCGACGGGATCCCGCTCGCCATCGAACTGGCGGCCGCGCAGCTGCGCACCCTCTCCCTCGACCAGTTGCTCGCCCAACTGGAGGACCGGTTCGCGCTGCTGCCCGCTCCGGGGGCCTCGCCGGCTCATCATCGGACGCTGCGCGCGTTGATCGGCTGGAGCCACGGGCTGTGCACCGGCGAGGAGCGGCTGCTGTGGTCGCGCATGTCGGTCTTCGCGGGGAACCTCGACCTGGAGGCCGCGGAGGCCGTGTGCGGCGGTGACGGCATCGCCCGCCACGACGTCGTCGACCTGCTGAGCAGCCTGGTCGACAAGTCGATCCTGATCTCCGAGCACGACGGGGAGACCGTCCGGTACCGGATCCTGGAGACGATCCGCGACTACGGGCGGCAGCGGCTGGAGGAGTCCGGGCAGGCGGCGGTGCTGCGCCGGCGGCACCGGGACCACTACCGCCGGCTGGCGAGCGAGACCCGGGCCCGGATATCGAGCCCGGAACAGGTGTCCTGGCTCGCCCGCCTCGGCGCCGACCACGCGAACCTGCGGCTCGCCCTGGAGTACTGCCACACCGAGCCCGGGCAGACGCGGGCCGGCCTGGCCATGGCCGCCGACCTGATGTACCACTGGGTCAACGGCGTCTATCTGGGGGAAGGCCGCGCCTGGCTCGAACGGGGGCTGGCGGCCGAGACCGAGCCCAGCGACGTCCGCGTCCGGGCGTTGTGGACCGACGCCGTCCTGGCCATCATCCAGGCGGACCTGCCCTCCGCCGAGGCGGTGCTGCGGGAATGCGGGACCCTGGCCGTCGAGCGTGAGGACCCGATGGCCCTCGCCTACGTCGCCCTGGGCGAGGGGCTGCTGGCCCTGAGCCGGGAGGACCCGGTCGCCGCCATTCCCCTCCTCGACGACGCGGTGCGCCGCTTCCGCGCCGTGGACGACCCGGTGGGCGTCGTGGAGGCGCTCATCCGGCTCTGCGTCGCCCACCGCTCCACGGGAGAGCACGCGCTCGCCATCTCCATCGGGAAGGAGTCGCTGGCCGTCTGCGACCGGCACGGGCTGGGCTGGCACAAGGCGTACACGCTGGCCGTGCTGGGCGTCGCGGTCTGCGAGCGGGGGGACGCCGGGCACGCCGCCGCGCTCGTGGCGGAGGCGGTGCGCTTCAACCGCGCGCTGCGCGATCAGCGGGGCGTCGGCCTGGACCTGGAGATCCTGGCCTGGATCGCCACGACGCAAGGGCGGCTCCGGCGGGCGGCCCGGCTGTACGGGATCCTGCGGACGCTCTGGGCGCGGATCGGCGATCCCCCGCCCTCCGGATACCTCCACTCCGCCGCGCACGGTGAACAGTCGAGGTCCCTGGCCCGGCACGCCATGGGCGAGCCGGCGTTCCAGGAGGAGCTCGAACGGGGCGCCGAGCTGGACTACGACGCGGCGCTGGCGTACGCCCTGGAAGAGGAGCCGGACGACTCCGGCTCGCCGGACGGCCCCGACCGCCTGCCGCCGCTCACGGTGCGGGAGACGCAGATCGCCCGCCTGGTCGCCCAGGGGCTGAGCAACAAGGAGATCGGGAAGTCCCTGATGATCGCCCAGCGCACCGCCGAGGGGCACGTCGAGCACATCCTGCACAAGCTCGGGCTCGACTCCCGTACCCAGGTCGCGGTCTGGGTCAGCAAGCACGATCCGGCGCGAGGCTGAGCCGGGGCGGCGGCGTGTCCCCCTCTGGAAGCCGCCTGTCGTATGTCACATACTTCTCTTTGTGGACCTTGACCTGAGACACCTCCGCCTGGTCTGCGCCATCGCCGAGACCGGCAGCCTCACCAGGGCGGCCGCGCGCCTGGAACTGTCCCAGCCCGCGGCCACGCACCAGCTCCGCCAGATCGAGGAGCTGCTCGGGGGCGAGCTGTTCGCCCGGTCCCGCACGGGCACCAGACCGACCCCGCTGGGCCACCAGGTGGTCGCCCGCGCCCGGATCGTGCTCCACGAGGTGGACGCGCTCGTCCACGACCTGCGCGGGACGCACCCGCCGTCCTCGGTGCTCCGGCTGGGCTGCAACCACCTGGCGTGCGTCGCGAGCGTCGTCGAGCGGGTCGGCGAGAGGCTGCCCGGGCGGAGCGTGTCGCTGTGGATCGAGCCGTCCACGGCGCTGCTGGCCGACGCCCTGGCCCACGGCGAGCTCGACGCGGCCCTCGTGGGCGTGCTCGAGGGGACGGAGATCGCGCTGCGCTCCCCCGTCGTCACCCGCACGCTCATCCCCCGCCACCCCATCTTCGTGGCGCTGTCGGCGGCGCACCCGCTGGCGGGCAGCGCCGCCGTACGGCTCGGCGACCTGGCGCGGGAGAGGTGGATCAGCCCGCCGGGCGGCGACGACGGCTCGCTGGCGGCGCTGCGCGCGTCCTGCCGCGCGGCGGGCTTCGAGCCGGACATCCGCTACGACGCGCCGAGCGGGGGCGGCCGGCCTCTGGTGGCGGCGGGGCACGGGGTGCGCCTCGTCGATCCCACCTGGCCCGCGCCGGAGGGCACGGTGGTGCTGCCGCTGGCCGGGGAGCCCCAGGTGGCGCGGCTCACCGTGGCCTGGCGCCGCGACCGCCTGGGGCCGGCGGACGCCGCCGCGCTGTACCGGGGGTTCGCCGCCGCCTTCGAGGACCACGTGGACGACAACCCGGTGTTCCGGCGGTGGTGGGACGCCCACCCGGAGTCCCACCCCGTCGTCTGAACGCCGTCACCCCTCGCGGGCGGCGGCGCCGGTGCGGCCCTCACGGTCGGCGGAGTCGGCGAAGGCCTCGTGGGCGAGGTCCAGGAACAGGGCGGCCGACCAGCCGAAGCCGCTCGTCGCCCGGCCCGCCCGGCGGCCCGTCAGTGGGTTCCAGTACTCGTACAGGCCGCCGCCGTCGCGGACCATCGCGAGCGTGCGCTCGCGCAGCTCGCGGGCGGTCCCGGGATGGCCGGACCGGCGCAGGCCCTCGATGAGCAGGTAGTTGACGTTCAGCCAGACCGGTCCGCGCCACATGGCGTCCGGGTCGAAGCGGGGGTCGTCGAACGCGACCGTGGGCACCGGCCGCTCGCCCCAGAAGCTCGGCGAGCGCAGGTCGGCCACCAGCCGGTCGGCGACGTCGGCGGGCAGCCGCCCGGTCAGCAGCGGCAGCAGCTCCAGCGGGGTGCGGACGTCCGCCTCCCGCCCGCCGACCAGGGTGACGAAGCGGGCGCCCGTCCACCGCCGCGCCACCATGCGCTCCACGAGCGCCCGCGCCCTGGCCCGCCACTCCCCCGGGTCGCGGCCGAGCGCCGCGGCGATGTCGCCCAGCCGGTCGTACTGCAGGGCGAGGTAGGAGTTGAGGTCGGGCGGCTCGGCCCGCGGCCCGCCGTCCCAGATCGGGCTGTCGTCCAGGCCCGAGGAGTACGGGTGCAGGTACTCGGCCAGGCCGTCGCCGTCGGGGTCGGAGCGGGTGAACCACCACTCCTGCGCCCGGACCAGCGGCTCGTACACCTCGGCGAGGAAGCCCGGGTCGGGGTCGGCCTGGTGGATCTTCCACACGGCCCAGGCGGTGAGCGGCGGCTTGGTGACCGGCACGGCCTCGCGGACGGGCGGCCCGCCGACGTGCTGCGCCAGCCGGGCCAGGTCGGAGCGGGGCAGGTCGGTGGTCTCGGCCAGCACCCCGTGGTCGTGGACCACGTCGGGGATCAGCCCGTCGGGGCGCTGGTGGTCGAGCAGGATGCGGATCTGCTCCCTGGCCAGGTCCGGGTCGGCGTGCCGCAGAGCGATGGCGTGGAAGTAGGAGTCCCAGTTCCACAGGCCGACGTAGCCGTACTTGGAGGGGACCAGCGACTCCCGGCCCTGGATCGGCACCAGGTTGACCGCGAGCGTCCACCACGCCTGCTCGGCCCGTTCCCGCAGCTCCGGCGGGACGGCGGGCATGCGGGCGAACCAGTCGCGCCAGCGCGCGGCGGCCGCCTCCAGCACCGCCCGGCCGTCGGGCGGCGGGCCGCCGGGGACGGCCACGTGCGCGCCGTCCCCGCCGGGTCCCACGAGGACCAGGCCGTCGCCGACGGGCGCCCGGCCGCCGTCCCACACGGCCCGCGCGCCTTCTCCGTGGTCCCCGGTCAGCACGAGAGTGTCGGGGCCGGCGAAGGCCAGGGCCGCGCCGCCCTCGAACTCCACCCGGTCCGGCAGCGCCCGCCGTACGGGCAGCTCCCGGTCGCCGGCGAGGAGCCGCAGGCCGGTCAGGACGGCCGTCTCGCGCAGCGGCGTCTCGTAGCGGGCGGCGGCGATCCACAGGGAGCCGTCGTCGGCCGCCATCACCAGCAGCCGCGACCCCCGGTCGGTGAACGGTCGTTCGCGCAGGTCCAGCATCATCGCCCGCCCAGTCCGGAGGCCGCCATCGAGTTGATGATCTTCTTCTGGCCGATCAGGAAGGCGATCAGCGTGGGCACCACCGCGATCGCCGACCCGGCCAGGATGAGCCCGTAGTCGACCGCGGTGTGCTGGCCGGAGAACTGGCTCAGCAGCAGCGGCACGGTCGCCAGCTCGGGCGAGTTCAGGAAGATCAGGGGGAAGAAGAACGAGTTCCACGAGGCCAGGAAGGCGATGATGCCCAGGGCGCCCAGGCCGGGCCTGATGTTGGGCAGCACCACGTTCCAGAAGCACCGCCAGCGGCCCGCCCCGTCGATGCGGGCCGCCTCCTCCAGCTCCACCGGCACGGCCCTGATGAACTGGCGCAGCAGGAACACCGCGAACGGGTTGGCCACCGAGGGCAGGATGAGCGACAGGTGGGAGTCGATCCAGCCGAACCGGGCCAGCATGAGGTACAGCGGCACGACCGTCACCTGCGCCGGCACCATCTGCGTGGCCAGGAACACCACGAACAGCACGCCCGAGCCGCGAAAGCGGATCCGGGCGAAGGCGTAGGCCGCCATGGCGGAGGTGAGCAGGGTGAGCGTGACGTTGAGCGCGGCGATGTAGAAGCTGTTCCAGTACGCGGTGCCGAACGGCATCGCCGCCAGCGCGTCGGGGTAGTTCTGCCAGCGCCAGGGGTGGGGCAGCCAGTCGAGCGGGGCGTTCAGCATCTGCCGCACGCCCTTGAACGACGTCAGCAGCATCCAGGCGAACGGGAACACCATGGCCAGCCCGCCGGCCGTGAGCGCGGCGTGCAGGGCCGCCTGCCGGAGTCGCATCAGCTCTCCCTCACGAGTCGTAGTGGACCAGGCGCTTCTGCGCGGCGAACTGGACGAGCGTCACGAGCAGCGTCAGGACCAGCAGGATCAGCGCGGCGGCGCTGCTCATGCCGAACTCGAAGTCCTTGAAGCCCAGCTCGTAGACCTGGTAGACGATCGTGCGGGCGCCCTCGTTGTCCTCCGGGCGCACCAGCACGTAGATCTGGTCGAACGCCTGGAACGAGCTGATCACGGCGACCACGGTGGAGAAGAAGATCGTGGGCGAGAGCAGCGGCAGGGTGACCGAGCGGAAGATCCGCAGGCTCCCCGCGCCGTCCATCCGGGCGGCCTCGACGATCTGCGGCGGGATGGTCTGCAGCCCCGCCAGGAAGATCACCACGTTGAGGCCGAGCGACGACCAGATCGTCACGACGGCGATGGCCACGATCACCCAGCCGGTGTCGCCGAGCCAGTCGGGCGGGTTGAGGCCGAACCAGCGCCGCAGCGAGGTGTTGAGCACGCCGTTCTCGTCGCCGGCCAGGATGATCTGCCACATCAGCGCGACGGCCACCGAGCTGGTGACCACCGGCATGAAGTACAGCACCCGGTAGAAGGAGCTGCCGCGCACGTTGTTCAGCGCGACCGCGATGAGCAGCGCGAGACCGAGGCCGACGGGCACGGTGAGCACGGCCAGCTTGACCGTGTTCCACACCGCCAGCCCGAAGTCGGGATTGGAGAGCTGGGCGGCGAAGTTGTCCAGCCCCGCCCACTCCTTGCGGCCGAGGCCGTCCCAGCGCATGAACGCCAGCACGACGGCGAAGCCGAGCGGGAAGACCAGGAACACGACCAGGGCCACGACCTGGGGGGCGAGGAAGAACGCGGCCCACCAGCCGTCCCGGTTGTGCACGCCGCCGGCGTGGCGCCGGCCCGCCCGGGGGCGGGCACGGGTGAGAACTGCCACGGCCTCAGCCCAGCTTGCTCTGGACGAGCTGCTGGAGCTCGGTCATGCCCTGGTCGAAGCCGACCTTGCCGCTCCACACCTTCATGAGGTGCTCGTTGATGGCGGCGGTGAGGCCGGGCACCGCGACCTCCTCGGGGTAGTTGGCGAAGCCGGTGTCGCGCACGTCGAGGAAGGTCTGGGCGTGCTTGGGGTAGCCGTCCGCCAGGACGACCTGCTCGGCGCCCTTGACGGACGGCACGGCGCCGCCGTCCTTGAGCCGCAGGAGCTGGCCCTCCTTGCCGACGAACTCGGTGAGGAACGTGAAGGCCTCCTTGGGCAGCTTCGTGTCCTTGTTGAGCGCCAGGTAGGAGGCGGCCACGGCGCCCGGCATGGGGGCGCCGGTCGGCGAGGGGAACGGCACGATGTCGTAGTCGTCCAGCTCGCCGCCCTTGCGCAGGGAGTCGATCATCCAGCGGCCGCCCGCGTAGAAGCCGGCCTTGTGCTTGAGGAACTGCGTGCTGGGGCCGTTGCTGTCGGGCAGCGTGTCGGCGCTGAGGAACGTCTTGTCCTGGTAGCCCTTGGCGAGCGTGCTCAGCGCCTCGCGGGCCTTGGGGTCGGTGGTGGCGACGAACTTGCCGCCGTCCCAGACCTTGCCGCCGAAGCCGTTGACCATCGAGTACGTGGAGCCGTACCAGTTCCAGAAGATGGAGCCGGCCTTGCCCGCGGCCTTGAGCTTGGCGTTCATGTCCAGATATTTCGGCATGGTCCACTGGCCGCTCTCGTTGAGCGTGGCCGGGTCCTCGGTGATGCCCGCGTCCTTGAGCGCCTTCTTGTCGTACCAGAGCACCTCGGGGTTGGTGTCGTTGGGGACGGCGTAGATCTTGCCGTCGCGCTTGGCGCCGCCGTACACGCCGTCGAAGAAGTCCTCGGGGCGGCTCTTGGAGTCGGGGCCGGCGAGCTTGTCGTCGAGCGGCGTCAGCACGCCGGCCGAGACGAACTTGCCGATGTTGTCGTCGCCCACGAAGAACACGTCGGGCGCGGTCTTGCTGGTGAGCTGGGTGAGCAGCTTGGGGTGGTAGTCCTCGTACTTCGCGACCGACTCCATCTTGAGCCGGATGCCGGGGTGGCGCCGCTGGAAGTCCTCGGTGAACTTCTCGTAGAGTTTCACGTCCTCGGCCGATCCCCAGGTGGACCAGCGCACGGTCACCGGGCCCTGGCCTTCGCCCGTGCCGGGAACGTTCCCGCCGCCGCTGCCGCTGCACGCGGTGGTGGCGAGGGCGAGGGCGCCAAGGACGGTCAGCGCACGCTTCATGGTGACTCCTTCGATCTTTCTTGCGGGGGGTGTCAGGCGAGTCCGCCGCCGTCGACGACGAGGGCGGATCCGGTGACGTAACTGGAGGCGTCGCCCGCCAGGAACAGCACGGCGCGGGCGATCTCCTCGGGGGTGCCGGCGCGGCCCATCGGCCGGTCGGCGGCGTCGGTCGCGAACGCGGTCCAGTCCTCGCCGAGCTGGCGGGCCTCGTCACGCAGCATGGGCGTGTCGGTGTCGCCGGGGTTGACGGAGTTGACCCGGATCCCGGCGCGGGCGTGGTCGATGGCCAGCGCCCGGGTCATGTTGACCACGGCCGCCTTGGAGGCGCAGTAGGACAGGGCGTTGCCGCCGCCCTTGAGGCCCCAGCCCGAGCCGGTGTTGACGATCGAGCCGCCCTCGGTCATCGCCGGGACGGCGTACTTGCACATGAGGAAGACGGAGCGGACGTTGACCGCCATGACGCGGTCCCACTCCTCGACGTCGAGGTCCAGGGCCGTGGTGCGGCGGATGATGCCGGCGTTGTTGAACAGGACGTGCAGCCCGCCGAAGGTCCCGGTGGCGGTGTCCACGACGCGCCGGCAGTCGCCGGGGTCCGACACGTCGGCGCGCACCGCCACCGCGGCCCCGGGCCGGGCGTCGTTGATCCGCGCGGCGGTCCGCTCGGCTCCCGGGCCGTCGACGTCGGCGACGACCACCCGGGCGCCCTCCTCGGCGAAGAGCAGAGCGGTGGCCCGCCCGATGCCGGAGGCACCGCCGGTGACGATCGCGACCTTGCCCTTGAGCTGGGCGTTCATCCGTTCGACTCCTCACTTGCCGCACTGATGCGGTAGATCGTGCTTTCGTGGTATCCGGTGATCACCTGGACGTGCCCGGCGAGCATCCGGTCGAGGTCCTCGTCGCCGCTGTCGGCGAGCAGCGGGCGCCCGCCGAGGGCGGCGAGCTTCTGCTGGGTGGCCAGGACGAGCAGCCGCCCGGTCCGCGCCCCGGGGGCGTCCCCGAGGACGGCGCGCAGCACGCGCGGCGACACCTGCTGGTTGCCGCGGCCGAGCACGAAGCCCTGCCCGCCGATCACCGACAGCACGAGGACCGTCTCCCGGCCGCCGACCAGCCCCGCCAGCTCCGCCTCCGAGACGTCGGCCGCCACCAGCCGGCCGCCCGCGCCGTCGCGTTCGCCGCCCTCGGCACCTTCGGCACCTTCGACGGCTTCGACGGCTTCGACGGCTTCGACGCGTTCGACGACGTCCACGCCGAGCAGCGTGGTGGCGAGGCCGAGCTCGCGGCCGACGGCCCGCGTGGTGGCGCCGGGCCCCAGGACGTGGCGGACGCCGGGCCGCATCCGGGAGACGACCTCCCGGGCGATGCCCTCGACCGTGCCGGGCGCCGTCCCCGAGGAGCCGGCCTTGCGGCCCGACAGCGCGGCGGGGGCGGCGGGCACCGGCAGGGCGCCGTAGAGGACCGGGCTCACCAGCCCCTGCCGGTAGCGCTCCTCGTCGAGGTCCACCACCTCGGCCTCGGCGAGCGCCGCCCGGCCCGGCCCGCCGCCCGGTGTCCCGGACCCACCGGACGTCCCCGGGAGGCCGGGCGTCCCGGACCTTCCCGGCGTCGCGGACCCTCCCGGCGTCGCGGAGAGGTACGCGGCGGCGAGCGTCCCGGCCGCGGCCGGGCTGACCGCGAAGCATCCGGAGTACACCTTCACCCCGGCCGGGATCCCCAGCACCGGCGGGACGCGCTCGCCGCGCTCGCGCAGCTCGCGTACCGCGTCGAGCACGTCGCGCGCCGTCCCGTCGCCGCCCGCGAACAGCAGCAGGTCCACCCCGGCCATCGCCAGGACGGCCCGGCGCGTGTCCCGCGCCGTCGTGGCGGCGGACGGTCCCGGCTCCGACGCCAGGCCGGCCCGTACCAGGTCGTAGGGGGCGCCGGCGGCGCGGGCGCTGTGCTCGCCCATCGGGCCGGGCACCGTGACCAGGCGCGTGCCGGGGCGGCGCGACAGCAGCGCGCGCACCGCCCGCGCCGCCCGCTCCCCCGCCCGCGGCGTGGCGCCGCGGGCCAGGGCCGCGCGCTGCACCTCGGCGCCGTCGCTGCCCTTCAGGCCCGCCGCCCCGCCCAGCCCGGCGACCGGGTTGACGACCAGCCCCACCGACACCCCCGCGCTCATGACAGGTGCTTGCGGACGTAGGCGCGCCAGGTGGGCGCCCACGCCTTGGGGTCGTCCAGCGGCGACGGGTCGATCTTGTGCACGCTCTGGTTGTACGGGGCGCCCTTGACCAGCTCGGGATCGCGGCGCGCCTCGTCCGCCACGTGGGCCAGGATCGCGGCGTACTCGTCCAGGTCCTCCTTGGAGTACGACTCGGTGGGCTCCAGCGTGAACGGCTCGGGCACCAGGTACGGGTGGTGGCTGGTCCAGTAGTGCACGCCGAAGTCGGCCGCCCGCACGCCGATCTCCTCGGAGTGGACCCCGGTCTCCTCCGACAGCTCCTGCCAGGAGTAGCGCACCTGCTCGATGCGCCGCCTGCCCCAGGGGGCCGACGCGCCGGGGATGGCGAGGATCTTGCTCATCAGGTAGTTGTTGTTGAGCGCGGCCGTCTCGGCCACCTGGCGCAGTCCCTCCGCGCCGAGCGACATGATCCAGGCGTAGGCGCGCACGATGTTCGGGGTGACGCCGAGGAACGGCCGCACCTTGCCGATGGAACGTTCCGGGGTCTCCAGCGTGTACGCCGAGCCGTCGAAGGCGACGACCGGGCCGGGCAGGAAGGGCGCCAGGTCGGCCGACACGCCGCACGCTCCGGCGGCGGGACCGCCGCAGGCGTGCGGGGTGGAGAAGGTCTTGTGCAGGTTGAAGTGGCACAGGTCGAACCCGGCGTCGCGGGCCCGGGTGATGCCGAGGATGCCGTTGGCGTTGGCCTGGTCGTAGCAGGCCAGGCCGCCCGCCTCGTGGACGAGGTCCACGAACTCCCGGATGCGCGGGTTGAAGATCCCGGTGTCCTCCGGGTTGGTGATCATCAGGGCGGCGGTGCGGGGGCCGACGGCCGCGCGCAGCGCCTCGATGTCCGGCAGGCCGTCGGCGTCCGGCATCAGGGTGATGACCTCGAAGCCGGCGACCTTGGCGCACGCCGCGTTCGACGGGTGGGAGAACATCGTGGTGATGACCTGGTCGCGGTGGGTCTCGCCGCGGGCCGCGTGGTAGGCGCGGATCATGGCGACGTTCGCGTAGATGGCGGCCGAGCCGGAGCCCGGCTGCAGCGAGACCCGGGACATGCCGGAGATCTCGGCCAGCATGCGCTCCATCCGCCAGTAGATCTCCAGCACGCCCTGCACGGTGTCCTCGTGCTGGAGCGGGTGCAGCTCGGCGACCGCGGCGGCGAACCGGTCGTTGACCTTGGGGCTGTACTTCATCGTGCAGGTGCCCTGGCCGACGTCGATGTTGAGGTCGTGGCCCAGGTTCTCCTGCGACAGGCGCAGGTAGTGGCGGACCACCTGCGGCTGCGCCAGCTCGGGCAGCTTCGGCGGCTCGGCTCGGCGCACCGACTCCGGCAGCTCGACGCGGGGGGCGCCGGGCTCGGGCACGGCGATGCCGCGGCGGCCCGGCGTGGACAGCTCGAAGATGATCGGCTCGTCCCACCGGGCCTGGTGGAAGCGGCGCAGCGGCGGCTTCGGCGCGACGGGCAGCTCGGCGAAGGGCTCCGCGGTGTTCACAACGTCTCCTGGATGGCGGCGATCTCGGCGGCGAGGCGGTCGATGTCGGCGATGGAGTGGCGCTCGGTCACGCAGACCAGCACCGTGCGGTCGTCGAGGGGCACCCCGCCGTAGATGCCGCGCTCGCGCAGCCTGTCGAGCAGCGCCGCGCTGGAGGGCACCTGCACGGCGAACTCGCGGAAGTGCACCGCGTCCGGGTGCAGCACGGTAACAGACCCGGCCAGGGCGTCCATCGCGTACCTGGTGCGGGCGAGGATCGTCTCCCCCAGCTCACGCATGCCCTGCGGCCCCATGAGCGCCAGGTAGACGCCGGCCGTGATGCCCCACAGGGCGGCCGCGGTGCCCACCCACTCCTTGCCCTCCTCGCGGTGGGCGAAGGACGTGCGGTCGTAGAAGACGTCGCCGAAGCCGTACTCGCCGGGCACCTTCGTCGGCGCGATGCCGAACAGCCGGGAGGGGAACTCGGCGACCAGCGGCTCGTGGTCGAGGGTGGCGATGTAGCCGGCGTGGCCGCCGCCGAAGCTCTGGTGCATGCCGAGCGACTGGATGTCGCCGCAGGCGATGTCGGCGCCGTACGCGGCGGGCGGGGCGAGCACGCCCAGGGAGATCGGATCGGCGCCGACGACGAGCAGGGCGCCGTGGGCGTGGGCCAGGTCGGCCAGCTCCCGGCCGCGCGTCTCGACGACGCCGTACACGTTCGGCGTCTCCAGGTAGATCGCGGCGTACGAGCCGTCGAGGGCGGGGACGGCCAGCTGGCCGTCCTCCCCCACGGGGGCGGGCACGATCTCGATGTCCGGGGCGAGGAAGTCGCGCAGCTTGCTCAGCTTGTCGGCGGCCACGGCCGCGCTGACCAGCACCTTCGAGCGGCCGGTGTAACGGCAGGCCATGCGCAGCGCGGTGCCCGCCGCCTGGAAGCCGTCGTAGGTGGGGACGTTGACGACGTCCATCTCCAGCAGCTCGCCCATCATGCTGACGTACTCGAACAGGGCCTGGAAGCGGCCGTGGTCCTCGTACGGCTCGCCGGCGTACGCGGTCAGGAACTCGCTCCTGGAGTTGACCTCGTCGCAGACGGCGGGCACGTGATGCGGGTAGCAGCCGTGGCCGAGGAAGCTCAGCGCCTCGTCGGTGCCGGTGGTCCGGCCGAACAGGCCGTTCATGTGGCGGACCAGGTCCTGCTCGGCCGTGAGCGGCGCCGGCAGGTCGAGCGGCCGGTTCAGGCGCAGGTCCGCGGGGATGTCGGCGTAGAACTCCTCGACGCTCTCCGCGCCGATCGCGGCGAGCATCTCGGCCCGCACGCCGGGTTCGGCGTTCGGGATGTACGGGTGCGTCACGTGTCTCCTTCGATCCTGAGCACGACGGCGTCGCGCGGGGCGAGGACGGCGTCGCCTCGCAGGTCGGTGTCGGTGAGCAGGTCCCGGCCGGGGTACGGCAGGGTGATCCGCTGCTCGTCGGTGGTGTGGTTGAGCAGGAACAGGTGCCGGCCGCGCCGGACCGCCTCCACCCCGGCGGGCACGGCGATCGCCGGGACTCCGGCGAGCACCCGGTCCAGCACGGGGGTCAGGTCGGCGGGCAGGCAGCCGAGGTAGGTGGCGTTCGCCTTGCGGGTGATCGCGGGCAGCCCGTCCAGGTCGCCGCCCTCGAAGCGGGCGAGCACGGCCGTGCCCTCGGCGGGGCGCAGCCACTCGGCCCAGGTGCGGGCCAGGCCCGCGCCGCCGCCGTCGTGGCGCAGCGGCTGGGTGAGGCCGTCGGGCAGCGGCCAGAACTCCTCGACCGCGACGCCCAGCAGCTCGCGCAGCGGGCCGGGCGCGCCGCCGTCGTGCACCTGGTCGGCGGCGTCCACCACGCCGCTGAACGGGCCGACGACCAGCTCCCCGGTGACGGCGGCGAGCGCCTCGGCCTGCTCGGCGGTGCACAGGTAGAGGTTGGGCACGATGACCACGCGGTAGCCCGACAGGTCGGCGCCGGGCGGCGCCAGGTCGACGGCGATCCCGCGGGCGTGCAGCGGCGCGTACCAGGACAGCAGCAGGTCCTTGAGCTTGAGCCGGTCGGAGGGCATCGACTCGGGCGCCTCCAGCCCCCACCAGCTGTCCCAGCCGAACACCAGGGCCACGTCGGCGCGGGTGTGGCCGCCCGCGACCTCCGCGAGCCGCCGCAGGTCCGCGCCGAGCCGCAGCGTGTCGCGCCAGCCGCGGGTGGCGGTGCCGCCGTGCGGCAGCAGCGCCGAGTGGAACTTCTCCGGCCCGTACTTCGCCTGCCGCCACTGGAAGAACATCACGCCGTCGGCGCCGTGGGCGACGGCCTGCAGGCTGTGCAGGCGCATCATGCCGGGCGGCTTGGGCGCGTTGACCTCGCGCCAGGACACCGCCGACGGCGCGGACTCCATGAGCAGCCAGGGCCGCCGCTTGAGCGAGCGCATGAGGTCGTAGCTGAGCGCGACCGCCACGTGCGAGGACGGGTCGGCCGGGTCGGGGTAGGCGTCGTCGCTCACCAGGTCCTCGGCCTGCGCCCAGGCCCAGTAGTCGAGGCCGTGCAGGATGCTCATGAAGTTCGTGGTGACGGGCACGTCCGGGGTGACGGCGCGCAGCGCGTCGCGCTCGGCGGTGAACAGCTCCAGCAGGGCGTCGCTGCAGAAGCGCCGCCAGTCGAGGAGCTGGGCGGGGTTGACCGGCCCGGGCGCCCTGCGGGGCGGCTCGACCTGGTCGAAGCCGGTGTAGTGCTGGCCCCAGCAGGAGGTGCCCCAGGCGGCGTTGAGCCCGTCGACCGTGCCGTAGCGGGCCTGGAGCCAGGCGCGGAAGTGGCGGGCCGACTCGGGGCAGAAGCATTCGAGGGTGTGGTCGGCGTACTCGTTGCCCACGTGCCACAGGGCCAGCGCCGGGTGGTCGCCGTAGCGGGTGGCCATGGCGGTCGCCAGGCGTACGGCGTGCTCGCGGAAGATCGGCGAGCTGGGGCAGTAGCCCTGCCGGGAGCCGAACTCCAGGCGGGTGCCCGCGGCGTCGACCGGCATGACCTCGGGGTGGCGGCGCACCAGCCAGGGCGGCGGGGTGGCGGTCGCGGTGGCCAGGTCGGCGGCGATGCCGTGCTCGTGCAGCAGGCCGAGCACGCGGTCGAGCCAGCCGAAGTCGTACGCGCCCGGCTCGGGCTCCAGCCGCGACCAGGCGAAGACCGCGACGGTGGCCATGGTGACCCCGGCCTCGGCCATGAGGCGCACGTCCTCGGCCCAGACCTCCTCCGGCCACTGCTCGGGGTTGTAGTCGCCGCCGTACAGCAGCCCCGGAACCCGGGTCAGACCCACGCGACACTCCCTTCCTGTGTTTTGTATTCAGAATTCATAGTGCAGTATTTTGAATCACGTCAAGGGCTAGTATGGGCACGGCCGAAACCGAAGGAGCGTCATGCCGATCGACCGGCGACCGCTGCGCGAGCAGATCCGCGAAGAGCTGCTGAGCAGGCTTGATCGGGGACACTTCGCCGCGGGCACCGACATCAACGAGGTCGCCCTGGCGGCCGAGCTCGGTGTCAGCCGCACCCCCCTGCGCGAAGCGCTGATCACGTTGGCGGGCGAGGGCGTCCTGGAGAGCAACCAGGGGCGCGGGTTCCGGTTCGCCCCGGTGAGCAGGAAGGAGTTCAGGGAGCTCTGCGAGATCGTGGCGGGGCTGGAGGCGCTGGCGCTCGACCGCTCCGACCCGGCCTACCTGCGCGAGATCGCGCCCGAGCTGCTGCGCCTGGCGCGCGACTTCCCCGACCGCATCGCCGAGCAGCACGTGATAGAGCGCCACGACGACGAGTGGCACGACCTGCTGGTCAGCGGCTGCCGCAACGAGCGGCTGATCGACCTCATCACCAGCGTCAAGGCGGGGCTGCGCCGCTACGCCCACCTGCTGGCGGGCGACGACACGCCGCTCGAACGCGAGGCCGCCGAGCACTGCCGGGTGGCCGAGCTGCTCATGTCCGGCGACCAGGCCGCGGCCGTCCAGGCGTTGCGCGACAACTGGGTCAACGGCATGGAGCGCATGATGTCCCGCATCCCGTCCACCTGACCCGCGCCGCCGGCCGGGCTCACGCGCGCGTGAGCCCGCCGGGGTCGTCACAGGGACGTGTCGCCCAGATCGGCCAGCACCCGGCGCAGCAGGGCCGCCAGCTCCTCGCGGTCGCCCGCGCCGAGCGCCGCGAGCCGGCGCGCCTCGTTGGCCAGGTGCAGCTCGATCACCTCGTCGCACACCTCGGCGCCGCGCCGCGTCAGCCGGACGATGACGGACCGCCGGTCGGCGGGGTCGCGGACGCGCTCGACCAGCCCCTTGGCCTCCATGGGGTCGATCCGGTTGGTGATCGCCCCGGAGGTGACCATAGTCTCCTTCAGCAGGGCGCCCGCGCTCAGCTCGTACGGCTCGCCGGACCGGCGCAGCAGCGCCATGACGTCCCACTCGCCCTTCTCCAGGCCGTGCCGGGCGAAGCCACCGCGGGCGACTTCCTCCACGTCCCCGTCGGCGGGCTGCACGCCTTCCGCGACGACTCCGGCGAGGCGGCCTCGATACTCATGCTGTTCGCGCCGGGCGCGCCGCGCGAGGGCTACTTCGAGGGCATCACCGCACTGGCCGGGCTCACCGACGAGGAACGCGCCCGGTTCTTCGTCGAGCACGACAGCTACTTCACCGATGTCGGCACCGGCCCGCAGGGCGGCTTCACCCGCCGGGCCTGAGCCCTCCGCCCGCCCTACGCCCCGCCCTAGGCCGCGAGGAAGTCGCGCACGAGCGCCGCGACCGCGTCCGGCCGTTCGGCGACCATGTTGTGGCTCGCGTCCAGCTCCTCGACCCGGATGTGGGGCGGCAGCCCGGCGAGGTCGCGCCGCACCCCTCGCCGGAAGGCGGCCATCAGCTCACCGCCCGGCATGCCCGGCGGGTCCTGGGTGGGGATCACCACCAGCGCGGGGCAGGCGACCCGGCGCAGCAGCGGGATCGTGTCGCGGAACTCCGGCGTGTACCGCACCGCCTCCAGGAGCTGCGGCCCGGGCCGGGCGTACGTCTCCCCCTCCCGTTCCACCAGGGCCCTGGCGGGGAACATCGCCCGGGCCGCGGCGGGGAGCGGGCCGCCCATGGCCGCGGCCTGCGCGTCGAACACGGCCCGCAGCTCGGCCAGCTCCTCCTCCCGCGCGGCCGGGTCCATGCCCGGGTAGTTGCCCGGGTCGTTCTCGGCCGAGCGCAGCCCGTCGAGGTTCACCACGCCCGGGCAGCCGGGACGGCGCAGCGCCCACTGGACGGCGAGCATCCCGCCGAGCGAGTGCCCCACGATCGCCGGCTCGCCCAGGTCCAGACTCCGCACCACGGCCTCGACGTCGTCCAGCACGCGCTCCCACGCCCACGGCCCGTCGCCGGATCGGCCGTGGCCGCGCAGGTCCATGGCCACGGCCCGGCGTCCGCCCAGGTCGAACCCGTCCCACACCTCCAGCGTGCCGCCGAGCCCGTGGAGGAGCAGCACCGGGTCGCCGTGGCCGCCGTGGTCGCGCACGGCGAGGGGGATGTCGTGGTCAGCGATGGTCATGTCGTGCGGCATGGCGCTCCTGGGGTCGGTTGAGTCGTTCCTGGATGGACCGGGTGGTCACCCCGCCGTCGGGGTGCCGGTCGAGCTTGGCCCGTTTGACGAGGTCGTGGACGCCCTGCCGGGTGATGCCGAGCATCGCCCCGGCGGTGGAGAACGGCACCGCCTCCCGGCCGGGGTGTCCGGCGCGCCGGGCGACCGCCCTGCCGAAGGCCGTGCCCCACCACGCGTCGGGCGGGTCGAACGGGCCGTCGCCGGGATAGAGCGCCGCGATCAGCCGCGCCGCCGCGCCGACCGCCGTCCGTCCGTCGGGCCCCAGCAGTTGCGCGGCCCACACCTCGGCCTCGATCCGCAGGCGCTCGCGGACCGGGCCGACGGGGTCGCCGTCCCCGAAGAGGATCTCCAGCGGATCGACGACCCGCCGTTCGACCAGCGCGGCCAGCTCCCTGGCCAGCGCGACGTGCTCCTCGCTCGTACTCACTTGACAGACAATAGCAAGTACTTGCTCTCGAACGTCAAGTAGTCATGTGGTCCGTTCCGGGAACCGGACGGCGCCGGCGCCGCGACAGAGGGAGATGTGCACCGCTTCATCGCCCGGCGCGGGGACTCCACCGCGGTCGGGCCCGACCATGACGACGCCGCACTCCTCCAGGCCGTGGCCGCGGGACGGACCGAGGCTCTGAAGATCCTGCACCGCAGGCACGCGCCCTGGCTGCGCCCCCGGGCCGGGCGGTCGCTCAGGTGGCGGCGTAGCGGTCGCTCGCCTCGCCGCGCAGGCGTCCCGGCGGGAGCCGGCGGCCGTAGGCGACGAGCAGGAGGTCCTGGGCGGCGCCGGTCACGGGCGGGCCGGCGCCGAAGGACCAGTCGAGGTCGTCGGCGCACAGCCGCACGCCGCGCAGGTCGGCGCCGAAGAACCGCGCGCCGCGCGGGGTGACCTGCTCCAGCAGCAGGCGTACGCGCTCCTCGGGGACCCGGCGGTCGATCCCGGCGGCGACGGTGATGTCGAGGCCGTGGACCACGTCGTGGCCGAGCGCGGCCGGGAGCCCGCCGACCGGCGGCCGCCAGGGGTGGTGGGCGTTGTCCCGGATCGCGGCGACCAGCTCGGCCGTGGACATGGCGGCGGCGTCCAGGCGGGCCCGCCGGTCGGTCATCCGGTTCAGGCCGCCGCGCGCCTTGACGAGTTCGAGCGCCATCCGGGGCGTCGAGAGGCGGAAGCCCAGCGACATGTGCGCCACGACCTCGCGCACCCGCCAGCCGGCGCACAGGCTGGGCGCCTCCCACAGCGTCGGCGGGAGGCTCTCCAGCAGGTCCGCCAGTTCCCGGCGTTCGGCTGCGATGGCGGCGGCGACGTCCATGGTGGTGCTCCCCGGGGTCGATGGGCGGAAACGCGTAAATCTCATAACGAGATTACGGTAATAATACGGTTATGAGAATGACGAGGGCGCAGGCCAAGGAGCGCAACCGGCGGGCGCTGCTGGACTCCGCGCGCCAGGTCGTCGCCAGGGACGGCCACCGGGCCAGGCTGGAGGAGATCGCCGAGCAGGCGGGGCTCACGACCGGCGCCGTCTACTCGCTGTTCGGCAGCAAGGACGGCCTGCTGATCGCGCTGCTCACCGACTACCTGGGCCCGCACTACGAGGACCTCGAACAGGCCGTCCCCCCGGGGCTCGGCCTCGCGGACGCGGTCGGCGCCTTCGCCCGCCGCTACCGCCGCCTGTGCGACGACCCCGACGCGCGGCGGCATCTGTCGTTCGAGATCAGCATGCAGGACATGGCCCTGCGTGACCCCGGGCTGGGGCCCAGGTTCGCCGCCTCCGTGCGGGCCCACGAGGAACGGCTGACCGCGCTGTTCGCCGGCCGCGCCCACGACGGGGCCGTGCTCACCCCGCGTCAGGCGCGGCGCCTGGCCACGGCCCTGCGGGGCCTGCTGATCGGCCTCAGCCAGGGAGTCGTCCTGGGCCTGATCGGCCCGGCCCCCGAACCCGGCGCCCCGGGACCGGACACCTCCCGGCCGCACGCCTCAGACCCGCACGCTTCAAGGCCGGACACCTCGGAGCAGCCCACCTCGAGGCAGGACGCGGGCGAGGAGTACGCCTCCGAGCGCTACTTCGCCGACGCCGCCCGCGCGCTCGTCACCCCGCCCGTGCTCGGTCCCCCCTGACCCGTCACCCCGGAACGCGCCCCCGAGCAGCCGCCGTCAGGGCCTGGTCAGCGGGATGACCCTGCGGAGCTTGCCGCCCGGCGACTGCTGCGGCGGCTCCTCGGCCCGCTCCAGCGTGACCTCGCCGGCCTCGTGCTCACTGAGCAGGTGGGCGAGCTCGCCGCGCACCGTCCCCCACACGGCGTCGGCGTCGGCGCCGTCGCCGACCCGCAGGCGCACGCGCAGAGTGGTGGGCGCCGTCTGGACGAGCTGGAACCGCTCCACGCCGGGCGTGCGGTCCAGCAGGGCGCCGAACAGCATGGGCGAGATGCTCACCTGCTCGCCGTCCCCGGCCGGGAAGGTGAGCAGGTCGGCGGCGCGGCCCCGCACGCGGATGGCGGGCAGCGGGCTGCCGCACGGGCACGGGTCGGGGCGGAGCACGACGCTGTCGCCGATGTCGTAGCGCAGGATCGGCTGGACCCGGTTGGCGAGATTGCTGATCAGGACCGTGTGCGACGGCTCACCGGCGGGGACCGGCCGGTGCTCGGCGTCGACCGGCTCGACCATCACCCAGTCGCTGTTGACGTGGTACCAGCCGTGCGCGCAGCCGTAGCTGAGGTATCCGCACTCCGTGGCGGCGTACGAGGCGCGGACCTTGGTCCTGAACGCGGCGGCGAGCCGCGCCAGCGCCTCCGGCGTCGCCGTCTCGCCGCCGGCGATGACCATCGCGGGACGGATGCGCAGGCGCCCGGCCTCCTGCTCCTGGGCCAGCAGCGTGAGCATGCTGAGGAACCCGGCGACGCTCGCGGGGTTGTAGCGGTTGAGCTCGGCGACCAGGCCGGCGAGCGGCTGGTTGATCGAGACGACCCGGAGCATCCGGCCGGTCAGGGGCTGTTCCCTGCGGAACCAGGCCGCCGAGACGACGGTGGAGAAGTGGCCGCCGGGCGCGGTGACGATCGCGGTGCGGCCCGCGCGGGCGACGAGGCGGAGCAGGTCGCGGACGCCGAGACCGCCCCCGGCGCGGGACCCGAGCGCGGCGTGCACGGCCATGCACCGCTCGTCCACCACGAACAGGCCCCGCACGCCGCTGGTGCCGGAGGTGGTGGCCACCATGTACCGCCCCAGGAACGCCTCCCCCGCCCGCGCGGGGTCGGC
This sequence comes from Nonomuraea rhodomycinica, assembly GCF_013363995.1. GTDB lineage: Bacteria > Actinomycetota > Actinomycetes > Streptosporangiales > Streptosporangiaceae > Nonomuraea > Nonomuraea rhodomycinica. The sequence continues at coordinate 73,237 of NZ_JABWGO010000020.1, forward strand.
CACGAACTCCTGGACCCGCTCCAGTGTGACCTCGCGGTCGGTGACCCAGTCGTCGAAGCGGGCCATCAGCGCCTTCTTGTCGGTGACCGGGAGCAGCGCCGGGTCCTCGACGCGCTCCGGCAGACCTCGGTACAGCTCGCGGTAGTACGGCGAACGGGCGCGGGCGTGGGCCACCATCTCGGCCAGCCGCGCGCGCCCGCGCCGCTCGACCGCCTCGGAGCCCTGCCGCACGGCCTCTCGGGCGTCGCGGGCGATCCGCCGGACGCTTTCGCTCATGATGAACCAGAGTCCTTTCTCAGGGGTCGCGCTCAGGGGTCGCGGGCGCACGGCGCCTCGGCGGGGGACGCGCGTCAGGGACATTCGGTGGAGGGCCGCACGGAGAGCAGGCCGCGCGCGGCGACCTCGACGGCGCGCCGGGACGCCTCCCACATCTCGTCCTGCGTGCGGCCGAGCCGGACGCTCTCCAGCGTCGTCTGCTGGATGGCGCCGATCAGGGACCCGGTCATGGCCGCCGCCGTGATCGGGTCGAGCTCGCCGGGGAACGCCTCCAGCAGCGCGCCGGCGATCCGCCGCTGGAGGTCGAGCATCACGTACAGCCCCTTGGCCTGCAGGGCGGGGCTGGTCAGGACGAGCCTGGACCACGCCGACAGCTCCTCGGGCCTCTTCGGGGTGACCTCGGGCCGGCGCCGGGCGGCGTAGTCCTGGACCATCCGCACGAGCACCTCGCCCGGGCCCTCGTCCGGGTGACGCCGGACGATCGCCCCGAGCAGCAGCTCGTGGACGTGGTCGAGGTCGGCGAACAGCACATCGTCCTTGCTGCGGAAATAGTTGAAGAACGTCTTGGGGTCGACGTCGGCCGCGGCGGCGATCTGCGCCACCGTGGTCTCCTCGTACCCCTGCTCCGCGAACAGCGTCACGGCCGCCATGGCGATGCGCTGCCTGGTCAGCCGCTTCTTCCGGTCACGCCGCGACTCCTCCATGACCGTGAATATACGCTCGCTGGAAAATTCCAGCAACTGGAAAATTCTATGGACTGGCGCGTTGGTGGGACGCCGGGGCAGGCGGGCCTGCCCCGGCGTCCGCCCGCGTACGGTCAGAAGTCCATGTCGCCGCCGCCGGGCATCGCGGGCGCGGCCGGGGTCTTCTCCGGCTTCTCGGCGATGACGGCCTCGGTGGTGAGGAAGAGCGCCGCGATGGAGGCCGCGTTGCGCAGCGCCGAGCGCGTCACCTTGGCCGGGTCGATGATCCCCGCCTCGAACAGGTCCACGTACGCGCCGCTCACCGCGTCGAGCCCGTGACCGGGCTCCAGGCCGCGCACGCGCTCGGCGACCACGCCGCCCTCGAGGCCGGCGTTGACGGCGATCTGCTTGAGCGGCTCCTCCAGAGCCTTGCGGACGATCGCGGCGCCGGTGGCCTCGTCGCCGTCGAGCTCCAGCTTGTCGAACGCCCTGGCGCCCGCCTGCAGCAGCGCCACGCCACCACCGGGGACGACGCCCTCCTCGACGGCCGCCTTCGCGTTGCGCACGGCGTCCTCGATGCGGTGCTTGCGCTCCTTGAGCTCGACCTCGGTCGCGGCGCCGGCCTTGATGACGGCCACGCCGCCGGCCAGCTTGGCCAGGCGCTCCTGGAGCTTCTCGCGGTCGTAGTCGGAGTCGGTGCGCTCGATCTCGGCGCGGATCTCGTTGACGCGGCCCGCGATGGCGTCGGGGTCGCCGGCGCCGTCGACGACGGTGGTCTCGTCCTTGGTCACCACGACCTTGCGGGCGCGGCCGAGCTGGTCGAGCGTGGCGCTCTCCAGCTTCAGGCCCAGCTCCTCGGCGATGACCTGGCCACCGGTGAGGACGGCGATGTCGCCGAGCATGGCCTTGCGGCGGTCGCCGAAGCCCGGGGCCTTGACCGCCACCGACCGGAGGACCCCCTTCAGCCTGTTGACGATCAGCGTGGCCAGGGCCTCCGCCTCGACGTCCTCGGCGATGACGAGCAGCGACCCGCCGGCCTGGACCACCTTGTCGAGCAGCGGCACCAGGTCCCGGTTCGCGGCGATCCTGCCGCCGACGACGAGGATGTACGGATCGTCCAGGACCGCTTCGAGCCGGTCGGAGTCGGTCACGAAGTGCGGGGCGAGGTAGCCCTTGTCGAAGCGCATGCCCTCGGTGAGCTCCAGCTCCAGGCCGAAGGCGTTGCTCTCCTCGACGGTGATGACGCCTTCCTTGCCGACCTTGTCCATCGCCTCGGCGATGAGCGAGCCGATCTCGGGGTCGGCGGCGGAGATGGAGGCGGTGGAGGCGATCTGCTCCTTGGTCTCC
>NZ_JABWGO010000021.1 GCF_013363995.1 Nonomuraea rhodomycinica
CGTCGGCGTCCACGACCTCGAAGGCCCGCACGCTGTCGGAGGCGAAGCCGTAGCGGCGGCTGAACCAGCCGACCCCACCGCCCAGGGTGTAGCCGGTCACGCTGACCCCCGGCGCGCTGCCCGCCAGACCCGCCAGGCCCAGCGGACCGGCCGCCGCCAGCACCTCCCCCCACCGCACACCCGCGCCCACCCGGACCACGCGCTCGTCGGCGCGTACCTCCACCTCGTTCAGCAGGCCGGTACGCAGCAGGATCAACCCGTCCACATCACCGGAGGCGCCATGCCCGCTCGGCTGCGCGCTCACCGTCAGACCCGCCCGCCGCGCGTAGCGCACGAGCGCCGCCACGTCCTCGGCGTCCGCCGCCTCCGCCACGGCAGCCACCGGCTGCCTGACGGTCAGGTTCCACGGGGTGGCCGCCTGTTCGAAGCCGTCGTCGTCGGGCAGGAGCACGCGCCCCTTGAGGACACCGCGCAGATCGTTGATCGTCATCGTCGTCTCCCTTATTTCGAGTACTCATGAATGCGTGGCGTCGCCGGTGCCATCACCGTTCGTCGTCGTCGACGAAGTGGTTGTCGTGGGCTTGGTGAAACCGGCTCTGGTCCCGCTCGTTCACGGTGGCGAGCCGCGCGAAGTACTCCTCCCGGGGCACGCCCGGTGAGAGCGCCATGAGGAGGGTGGCAGGTTCGGCGCGCTGCTTCCGGAGCGCGTGCACCTCACCCCGCGCGGCGTGCGCGGTGTCGCCGGGCCGCAGGGTGCACCACACCCGCCCGTCGAAGTAGTCCACTTCACCGTCCTCGACGACGAAGGTCTCGCTGAAGGTCGTGTGGAAGTGCGGGGCGGGTCCACGGCTGGAGGGCGACATGCGCCACCGGTAGATGCTCACCGTCCCGTTGGTCTCCGCCGGGCCGGCGAGGACTTCGATGGTCGATCCGCCGGTGCCCAGCCGGATCGTTCGGTTCTGCCGGGCTCGCTCGGGCCGTTCGCGGGAGCAGTCCATCGGCTTCGTGTCCGTCATGGCCCGAGTCTCGGGGCACTGCCGCTCCGCTCGCGCTCATTTCGGCGGTGGCCTAACAATAGGGAGGTGATCCGCTACCGATTGGGCGCTGGTGCCGCGAGCGTGCGATGGGCGATGTCGCCGATCCACGAGGTGGTCAGCCTTGCCCGGTTGTTGACCGAGCCGCAGCGTCACCCGGTGTTCCACCAGTGGCTCCGCCGTCGCCGGCACCGCCTCGCGGACCTGGATCTGAGCGCGCTCACGGTGTTCATGGCCGATGGCGCGTATCGACCCGACTTCCTCGACCCGTCGCCGATGTCCAGTGAGCCGACCTTCGAGGAGGGCATGGACGCCCTCCTCTCCACCCCGGCGGACCAGGTCCACGCCGAGCTGGTCGACGCCACGATCGGACATGGGGCGGAGGCAGGCCGCCGGCTGCTCGACGACCCCGACCGAGCCAGGCTGGAGGCCGCCGACGCGGCGCGCCGCCTGTGGAAAGCGGCCATGGAGCCGGAGTGGCCGTCCATGCGGCAGGCGCTGCGTGCCGAGATGCTCGACCGGGCCATCCAGGTCAACCGCGAGGGGCTGCGCGCCGTCCTTCCGCGTCTGCACCACTCCGCGGCGTGCGAAGGCGACACCGTCACCGTCGAGTCGGCCGTCGACATCGACGTCGACTGCCCCGAGGGACTCATCATCGTTCCGTCGCTGTTCATCACCGACCGCGTGCAGTGCACCACCTCGGAGCACTGGACTCCGGCGATCTATTACCCGGCGTCCGGGCGGTACCTCTGGGCGGCCCCTCCCACGCCGAGGTCCCTTGACCGGCTGCTGGGAACGACGCGATCGAGGATCCTGGCCGCGCTCACCACTCCGCTGCAGACGACCGTCGTGGCCGGGCTGGTGAACGTCACCGCCCCGACGGCCAGCGAACACCTGGCGATCCTGCGGGACGCCGGGTTGATCGACAGCAGCCGGGCCGGTCGCACGGCCACGCACGAGCTGACCACGGCTGGACGTGCTCTCCTGGAGGCGGCCGCGCCGCGACCATGACCGGCCTGGGAGCGGGTCACGGACGTGACCGCCCCGGGCCGCCGCGGTCCGTGACGGCGTCCGCGACGGCGTCCGCGGTGGTGCCGGTCTCGGCCAGGCCGAGGCGGACGGCCTGGTCGGCGGCGGCGGCGCGGCTGGGCGCGCCCAGCTTGGCGAGGATCGCCGAGACGTGGTGGCCGGCCGTCTTGACGGAGATGAAGAGCCTGGCGGCGATCTCGGCGTTGGTGTGCCGGGCGCACAGCAGGGCGAGCACCTCGCGCTCGCGCCGGGTCAGCCCGCAGGGATGCTCCCGCGTGGCCGCGCGCGGCCCGGCCGGCAGCGAACGCACGCCGAGCCCGCGCAGCCGCCGCCTGACGATGCGCGCCGCGGGCAGGGCGCCGAGGTCGGTCAGGACGCGCAGGGCCTCGCGCAGCTCCGGCTCGCCGCTCGCGCCGGACAGGGCCAGCGCGGCGTCGTAGCCGCAGCCCAGCTCGTTCCAGGCCCGCGCCGCCCCGGCCGGGTCGCCGTCGAGCTCCAGCCGGTACGGCCGCGGGAACGCCCCTCGCGGAGTGCGCGGGGAGCCGGTGCGCAGCAGCCAGACCGCGACCGCGCCACGGTCCCAGGCGTCGCAGGAGGCGGCCACGTCGTGGGCCAGCTCCGCCTCGCGCCGGGCCTGGCCCGTCCTGCCCTCCAGCCAGTACGCCTCGGCGCGGGTCAGCCGTACCGGCACGATCTGCTGCGGCTCGCCGGTGCGGTCGGCCAGCTCGGCCGCCTCGTCGAGGTGCCGCCACAGGCCCGCTTCGCCGCGGCGGGCCAGGACCGAGCCGATCCGGCGCATCGTGCACATGCGGTTGGACGGGGAACGGCCCACCGTGGCCAGGATGGCGGCGCTGACGGCCAGCGACTCCTTCCAGCGTCCGGTGCGCTCCATGACGGTGGCGTGCTCGCCGCGCAGGCAGGTGCCGTAGGTGGGCAGGTCGTGCTCGTCGCAGTAGGCGATGCCCTCGGCCGCGCACCGTTCCGCCTCGGCGAAGCGGCGCCGGCCGCTGTGCAGGGCGACCAGGTTGGCGTACGCGCGGCCCGCCTGGTCCTGGTGGCGGCCGGCCAGGGCGACCTCGAGCGCGCGGCGCATCTGCTCCTCCCAGGCGCCGCCGCGTAGCCAGGCGCACGCGGCCCGGGTGTTGAGGGCGTCGCTGAGCACGTCGGTGGCGCCGAGCCGCTCGGCCAGTTCCTGGGCGCGCAGCGCCAGGGGCTCGGCCAGGTGGTGCTCGTAGCGCAGCATCCGGTGGTTGGCCAGGGTGGCGTACGCCCAAGCCAGCTCGATGCCGTCGCCGAGTGGTTCCAGGACCGCCACGGCGGCCTCGGCGGCGCCGACCTCGCCGTGGCACAGGTTCCACTTGATGCGTGACAGCCGGCGCAGCGCGGTGCCCTCCCGCAGCCGCTCGCCCGCCCGGCGCCACTGCGCCAGCGCCCGCTCGCACGCCTCGGCCGCGTCCTGCCACTGGTCGAGCAGGGCCGCCTCGTCGGCCAGCTCTTCGCACAGCTCGGCCACGGTCGCGGCGTCGGCCTCGTCGGCGAAGCGCAGCGCTCTGCGGTACTGCGCCGCCGCCTCGCGGTGGGAGGCCAGCCAGGCGGCGCGGCGGGCGGCGGCGGGCGCGTGGCGCAGGACCGCGGCGGCGTCGCCGGCCGCCTCGGCGTGGAAGGCCATCCGGGCGTCGTCGTCACAGCCCAGCGCGGCCAGCGCCGCCAGGAGCAGGCCGTGGGTGACGCGTCCGCGGCGGGCGGGCAGCGCCCCCTCCACCGCCAGCCGGGCGATCTCGTGGCGGAAACGCAGCCATTCGCCGTCGCCGGTGACCAGCCCGCACGCCAGCAGCTCGTCCACGGCCGGGACCGGGCACGGGGTCACCGCCTCCAGCAGCCGCCACTCCACCCGGGTGCCCGTCAGCGCCGCGACGTCGAGCACCTGGCGGGCCGCGCCGCTCAGGCGCGCGGCGCGCGCCAGCACCGCGTCCCGGGCCGAGCCGGGAACCCCGTGCAGGCCGGCCTGGACGACCTCCGTCACGTAGAACGGGTTGCCGCCGGTCAGCCGGTGCAGCGCGCCGGCGTCGGCGTCGCTGCCGCCGGCCAGCTCACGTACCGCCCGGGTGGACAGAGGGGCCAGGCCGATGCGCCTGGTCGTGCGCTGCGAGGCCAGGTCGCCCAGCGTGACGCGCAGCGGGTCGGCGGCCGAGAGACCGTCGTCGCGGTAGGTGGCCAGCAGCAGCAGCGCGCTGCCGCGCAGCCGCCGGCCGAGGAAGCGCAGCAGGTCGAGAGTGGCCTCGTCGGCCCAGTGCACGTCCTCCACCACGACCACGTCCAGGCTCGCCGGGTCGGCGACCTCGCGCAGCAGCCCCCGGAACAGCTCCTCGCGTCCGGCGCCGGCCCGGCACAGCTCCAGCAGCGGGCCGCCGAGCTGCTCGGCCACGTCGAACAGCGGCCCCAGCGGGCGTGGGGTGAACAGCCCGTCACAGGCCCCCCACGACCAGCGCGCCGCCGGCAGGTCCTGCTGGAACCGCTCGACCAGCGCCGACTTGCCGACCCCGGCCTCACCCGCGACCAGGACCAGCCGCCCCTCGCCCCGCCGGGCCTCGGCCGCGTACTCGGCCAGCGACGCCAACGACGTCTCCCGCTCCAGCAAGCGCATCCCCGTAGTATCCGCCACCGCCGGGCGGCTGGTAAGGGATCTCCTCGACGGGGCGGTGGCCGTGTGCCGGCCCGCCGGACGGCGCGTCAGAGCGCCGGTGCGGCGGCGCGTACGAAGTCGGTCAGCGGCTGGGGCGTGACCTGCGGGTACCTGGCGTTGTCGAGGGTGTCGAACTTGCCCTTGCCGCTCACCATGCACCACTGGTACTGCAGCGCCACGTAGTCGAACGGGTTCTGAGTGAGCGCCGCCCGACGGGTGATCTCCGCGCGCAGGTCGTCGGCGGTGCCGAGGTGGCGCAGCCGCAGGGTACGACCGGAGCCGCGCTGGACCGCGTCGTGGAACTGGCGCATCGACAGGACCTCACCGGCGAAGCGCAGCGTGCCGGTGGCGGCCGGGTCGAGGGCGACGGCAGCGGTGTAGGCGGCGGTGTCGGCCACCGAGGTCAGATCGAGCGGCTGGTCGGGGTCTCCCCAGTGGGACAGGGTGCCCTGCTCCCAGTCGATGAGCCCCATGAAGCCGGTCATCACCTCGTAGAAGGCCCCGTTGAGCACGGAGACCACCTCGAGGCGGGTGCCGGCGGACGCGGCGGCGGCCTGCCGGCGCCAGTCGATCATGAAGTTGTCGCCGTCGTCGAGCTTGGTCACGTCGACGGCGAAGTCGGACGGGATGAACCGCTGGGCGCCGGCCTTCTCCGCGGCGCGCACGAGGTTGGCCTGCCCGTCCACGATCACTTCGGGGCCGCCCTGCACGGCCGAGATCACGGTGGTGGCGTCGCCGACGGCCTCGGCCAGCCGCTCGGCCGGATCGGTGATGTCGCCCTCGACCAGCTCCAGGCCGTCGGCCCGCAGGGCGGTCAGTGCGCGCTTGCGTTCCTCGCCGGCGCCGGGCCGCACCAGGGCCCGCACGGGGGCGTCCTGGTCGAGAAGGGCTCGGACGATCCGGCCGCCGAGCAGTCCGGTGGCGCCGGCCACGAAGATCTTGGGGAGAGAGGACATGGTGTGTGCACTCCTTGCCGGAGGTCGAAGGGATATGGCCCGCGGGTCCCCGTGACGGGGACGCAGGGGTGTTTCGGGGAGGGAATCAGGGGATGAGCAGGGTCTTGCCGACGGTGCCGCGCGCCTCGATGGCGGCATGCGCGTCGGCTGCCCGCTCCAGCGGGAAGCTCTGGCCGATCACCGGCGTGAGGTGCCCGGCCGCGGCCAGCTCCAGGACCTCGTTCACCAGGGTGCGGGCGAGGGCGGGCCTGCCCCAGATGAGGCCCGCGCTGAACCCGGTCAGGGTCAGGCCCCGGCCGGCCAGTTCCATGGGCCCGACCTCCAGCGGCGTGCCGCTGGAGAAGCCGAACACGATCTGGCGTCCGCTGCCCGGTGTGAGCAGCTCGAACGACGCGCGTCCGAGCGCTCCGCCGACATGGTCGAAGACCACGTCGATCGAGCCGCCCACGGCGTCACGGGCCCGGGCCGTCCAGTCGGGCAGCGTGTAGTCCACCACGTGGTCGGCACGCAGCCTGCCGAGCAGGGAGAGCTTGTGCTCCCCGCGCGCCGCCGCGACGACCGTCGCCCCGGCCCGTTTGAGCAACTGCACCAGAACCGTGCCGACGGCTCCCGCGGCCGCCAGCACCAGGACCCGGTCACCGGCGCTCACGCGGGCCACCCTGACCAGGCCCTGGGCCGTGACGCCGTACCGGTAGAGGGCGACGGCCTCGGGCAGGCCGATGCCGTCGGCGAGCGGGACGAGGGTGGCGGCGGGGACGACGGCGGTCTCGGCGTACCCGCCCAGGCCCGTGGTGCTGGCCAGGACCCGCGCGCCGATCAGGGCGGTGTCACCGCCGGGACCGACCTCGGCGACCAGTCCGGCGACCTCCTTGCCGAGGATCACCGGCAGCGGCGCGCCGCCGAGCGCGCCGCGCATCGTCCCCGCCCGGACCTGCGTCTCCAGGAACTGGACGCCGACCGCGGCCACCCGCACCGCGACCTCGCCCGCCGCCGGCCTCGGTGTGGGCACGTCGGCGACCCGCAGCCGGTCCGGTGGCCCGAATTCGGGCAGCACGACAGCACGCATGGGACATCACATCCTTGGTGAAGAGACAGGGGTGGGGTGGGCGCGGCGATGGGACACGCGGACGGCCGCGCCGCGTCCGGGCACGCGAGGACCGGGAACGGCGGGAACCACGGCAGCCCTGGCCGGGGCCGGTGGCAGTCGGCCGCCGCGGGCGGTAGGGGCGGCGAGGTGCGGAGGACGGCAGGCGGCGCCTGACGTCTGCCCGTCCGCGTGGAGCCGGGTAGGTGGATGGACTTGGGTGGGCGGACTTGGGTGGGCGGACTTGGGTGGACGGAGCCCTAGGTCCCGGCGCGGGCGGCGGCGGAACCGTGGGGTCTCGTCACCCCTTCTTGATCGCTTCGCTGAGCGCGCCGAGGCTCGCGGCCAGTTGCTCGACCTCGGCCGCCTCCCAGTCCGCCAGCAGGGCGGCGACGGCGGCCGCGCGCGCCTTCCACAGCTGGCTGATGGCCAGTCTCCCGGCCCGGGTGACGCTCACCAGTTGGGCGCGGGCATCGGCCGGGTCGGGCCGGCGTTCGATGAATCCGCGCGCTTCCAGGCGTTTGGCCGGAGGTGACAGGGTGGACTTGTCCACCTCCATCAGCTCGGCCAGGGCCGACAGCCGCACCGGCGCGTGCAGCGACACCTGGGCCAGCAGGGTGTAGTCCCCCAAGGACAGCTCCAGCCCCGAGGACGCCATGATCTTACGCCGCGTGGCCGGGGAGAACATCCAGTTGCCGACGGTGGCCAGCGCCGCCGCCACTCCGTCGACGGCCTCACGCCGCGGGCGATCGAGGCCGTCGTTGCCGGCCGGCTCTTGTCCCATCCTCGCACCACTCCCGAATGGTTGGTTGTGCCAAACCAACTATCCCGCATCGGGAGACTCGATGCAAGTGCATGCACCAATCACTCCCGTGACGTCGTTCACGAAGCGAGGGTGACCTCGGCCAGCTCACGCCAGTCGCTCCGCCGCCCCTCGCCGGTCGCCTCGGCGAACGCGGCCTCGCCGAGGCGCTCGCGCGCCCGCTCGGCGATCCTGGCGACGTCCGGCTGCGAACGGTCCGGCGTGCCGCGTACGACGTCGCTGGCCGCGAGCAGCCGTACGGCCTGCTCGTGGTGGCCCTGGCGCAGCGCCAGATCGGCGATCCCGACCAGCACACCGGCGAGCGCCGGCGGATAACCGTGATCCACGGCGGCGCGGAACGCCTCGGCCCGGTACCCGCGCGACTCCTCCAGATCGTCGGCGAGGTAGCCGCGCAGGTCCATGGTCTCGGCGCGCACGGAGCCGACTCTTTGCGCGTCCTCCAGCACCGCCCGCGCCGTGGCCAGGAACTCGCGCGCCTGGCCCGGCTCGCCGCGCCAGCGCGCCAGCCCCGCCTTGCGCAGCGCCAGCTCGGCCAGCGAGTCCGGCCAGACGATGCCGCCCGCGTACCGCTGCGCCTCGGCCATGGCGCGGGCGCTGGCTCGCTCGTCGCCCGCCAGCCAGTACAGCTGAGCCAGCCGCGCCCGCACGCTGACCACGTCCTCGGTCGCGCCGACCTCGGTCAGCGCCACGGCGGCCTCCTCGTAGTGCTCGCACGCGCGGGCGAACGCGCCGCGCATGGCCAGCCGGTCGGCCAGGAAGGTCAGCGCGTACGAGATCCCCATCCGGTCGCCGATCGCGCGGAACTGCGCGAGGGCGATCTCGGCGTCGGCGTCGACGTCGGTCTCGTCGGCGCCGAGGGTGAGCCGCAGCCGGCCGCGGGTCAGCCTCGCCTGCGCGCGGACCCACGGATCGCCGTCGGCGATGAGCGGCTCACAGGCGGACAGGAAGTCCATCGGGCCCTGCAGTGTCCGCTCCAGCAGCTCCACGAACCCGAGCAGCGGGCGGCGGGACGCGCTGTGCCGGGCGAGCCGGTGCGCCTCCTGGATCCACTCGCGCGCCTGGTACTGGTCGCCGCCGATCCCGGAGGTCAGGAAGATCGTCACTATGAGGTACGCCATCGCCCGCACGTCGTCGGCGACCTCGCCGTCCAGCGACGCCGCCGCGATGGCCAGCTCGGCGCCCTCGGCCCGGTGCCCGCTGAGGTACCAGAACCAGCCCGCGGCCGCGACCAGCCGCATCGCCTCCTGGGCCCGTCCCTCGGCGATCGCCCAGCGCAGGGCCGCGCCGATGTTGTCGTACTCGGCCTCCAGCGCCGACAGCCAGGTCAGCTGCTCGGCCCGGCGCAGGTGCGGCTCGGCCTGCTCGGCCAGCTCGGTGAAGAAGGCCAGGTGGGCCCGGCGCGCCGTCTCGCTCTCCCCGGCCTCGGCGAGCCGCTGCGCCGCGTACTCCCTGATGGTGTTGAGCATGCGGTAGCGCGGCGCGCCCTCGCCGTCGGCGAACAGCAGCGACTTCTCGACCAGCGCGGTGAGCACGTCGAACACCTGCTCCCCCGCGCGCGCCTCGTCCCCGCAGACCCGTTCGGCCGCCTCCAGGCTCGCCCCGCCGGAGAAGACCGACAGCCGCCGCAGCACGCCGCGTTCGGCCTCGCTCAGCAGGTCCCAGCTCCAGTCCACGACCGCGCGCAGCGTCTTGTGGTGCGCGAGCGCCGTGCGGCTGCCCCCGGTCAGCAGCCGGAAGCGGTCATCGAGCCGGCGGGCCAGCTGATCGACGGACATGGTGCGCAGCCGTGCCGCGGCCAGTTCGATCGCCAGCGGGACGCCGTCGAGCGCCCGGCAGATCCGGGCCATGGCCGCCAAGGTGTCCGCGTCGAAGCCGATGTCCTTGCGCACCAGCTCGGCGCGGTCGCGCAGCAGCCGCATCGCGGGTGAGGAGCCGGCCTCGTCGGGACCGGCTCCCGCCGCGGGCAGCGCGAGGGGCTCGACCGCCCACAGCACTTCGCCGGTGATGCCGAGCGGTTCCCTGCTCGTGGCCAGGATCCGCAGCCTGCGGCACTCCCCCAGCAGCCGGTCGGCGAACGCCGCGGCCTCCTCGATCACGTGCTCGCAGTTGTCCAGGATCAGCAGCATCGTGCGGTCGCGGACCGCGGCGATGAGCCGGTCCATCGGCTCCCCGCCCCGCGCGCCGCCGAGCAGCCCCTGGTCGCGCAGGCCGATCGCGGTCAGCGCGGCCTGCGCGAGCTCACCGCCGGCCCGCACCGAGGCCAGCTCGACCAGCCACGCCCCGTCGGGCAGCTCGGTGAGCATGGTGCGCGCGGTCTCGGTGGCCAGCCGCGTCTTGCCGGAGCCGCCCGGCCCGGTCAGGGTGACCAGCCGGTGCCCGACGGCAAGGACGGCGACCGCGGCGACGTCGTCGTCCTTGCCGACGAAACTCGTCAGCGCGGCGCGCAGGTTCGTCCTGCGGGTGTCGGCCCGCTCGCCCAGCTCGCCCCGCAGCAGCGCGGTGTGCAGCGCGGACAGCTCGGCCGACGGATCTGCGCCCAGCTCCTCGGCGAGGCGCTCGCGCGTGCGCTGGTAGAGGGTCAACGCCTCGTTCCCGCGTCCCGCCTCGGCCAGCGCCCGCATCAGCGCCGCCACGAACCCCTCCCGCAGCGGATGCGTGGCGACCAGCTCGGTCAGCTCGGAGACCAGCTCCGAGCCGCGGCCGAGGCGGATGTCGGCATCCACCCGGTCCCCGAGGGCGGCGAGGTGGAGGTCGTCCAGCCGCGTCACGACGGCGTCGAAGGCGTCGCTGCCCTGCAGGGCGATGTCGGCCATGGCCGTGCCGCGCCACAGGGCCAGGGCCGCGCGCAGCAGGTCCGCCCGCGCCTCCGGCTCGGCGGCGCGGGCCTGAGCGACCAACTGCTCGAAGCGGGACACGTCCACGGCGTCGGGGGCCGCGGCCAGCCGGTAGCCGCCGGAGTCCGCCTCGATCACACCGTCCGGCAGGGCCCTGCGCAGCCGGGACACCAGCGCCTGCAGGGCGTTCACCTCGTCCGAGGGCGGCTGCTCCCCCCAGATCCAGTCCACCAGGCGCGCACGTGTGACGACGCGGCCCGGTTCGAGGGCGAGGGCGGCCAGCAGCGCGCGCAGCCGAACGCCGGGAATCTCCACCAGGGCCCCGTCGTGGTTCCTGACCTCGAACGGTCCGAGCAATCCGACTCTCACAGCAGCAATTGTGCCGTGGCGCCGGCGGCTCCCGGGACGGCCCGAGGAGCCGCGCTCACCGGCCCTTCGTGCCGCGTGGCGACCTGGGCGGCACGGGGCGGGGGTTGTGGCAGATCCCCTTGCCGCCCTGGAACTGCGGGGTCTTCCTGGATGCCCTCGGGGGCGTGATGCGCAGGTTCATGCGCGCTCCTCTCTGTCGGTGATGTTCTGTCCGTCTTGCGACACCACTGAATTTATGACAGACATAAGAATGTGTCAACACGAATCTTGGGTCGAACCTACAGAATTTTGCTACTCCCGGCGTCGTAGTCGGCGAGGTCACTGATCCCGCGGCGGTAGCGGCAGGAGACTCCACCCGCAGGACGCCCCGGAGGCCGCACCCGCACGACGATGGCCGTCATGACACCCCCACCCGGCCGGCCGGCCCCCCACGGCACAGCCCCCCAGACCCCGATCGACCTGTTCGCCTCGTTCATCCACCTGGGCCAGGACGGCACGATCCACACCGGCGGACGGTCCGGCGACCCCGACACCGGAGGCTGGCGGGTTTCCACCTTCCACGCCAGGACCGACGCCGACGTCCACGCCGGCCACTGGCAGGTCCACCCCGAGGCCGAGCAGGTCGTGTGCTGCCTCATCGGCAAGATGCGCCTCTATCTGCGGCCGCGGGGACCGGGCCGGCGGGAGGAGGAGGTCACGCTGACGGCCGGGACCGCGGCCGTCGTCCCGCGCGGACGATGGCACCGCTTGGAGCTGGACACCCCCTGCACCATCATGACCGTCACCCAGCCGCGCGGCAGCCGCCTGGAAGGCCCCCCGCTCGGGTCCGCGTCACCAGCCGCAAGGTGACGCCGTGTGACTGCCGTTGTGCGGTTTGGCCACGGACTCCTTGAGGTGCGGGCATGCGACGCGAATGGGAGATAGAGGACCTGATCGAGTGCTGGAAGCTGGATGAGGAGGAGTTCGCGCTGCTGGCGAACGAATCCGGGGCGACGCGGCTCGGCTTCGGTCTGGTGCGGAAGGTCTTCGAGCTGGAATCCAGGTTCCCTCGCCGGGAGGACATTCCTCGCCCAGCGGTGAGCCAGGTAGGTGATGGCGGCGCGGTTGCGGTTCCAGGTGGCCGGCGCGCTCTCGCCCCACAGGTCGGTGAGCGCGGCGCCGATCTCGGCGTCGGTGATGTCGGCGAGCGGCCGGTCGCAGCCGAGCCGCGCGATGGTGCGGTCGATGGCCGAGGCGTAGGCGCGGTGGGTGTGGGGGTTGGCGGTGCGCGGGGTGGCGAGGAAGGCGTCGGCGGCTGCGGCGAGGGTGACGTCCCCGCCCCGTAGCGCGGTGACCTTCGGGGCGGCGCTCATGCCGGCTGCCGGGCGGCGGCTGCGGCGATGTACCGGATAACGTGCCGGAGTCGCACACCACTCCGGTGAAGAGTCGCCCTGGTCGCCGCACCGCCGTGATCGCTCATGTACGTGATAACACCCCAGATGTTCGCGATCGCGGCACTGACCGCTCTCGGAGTTGAGGAACCTGCGGACAGCCGTTGGCGCTGAGAATGATCTTGACCTCTGAGCAGTGTTAATCGTCCCCGGCGAGGTTCTCGATTCCTCACGTTGTTGTGCCTGTTACCTGGTGATACGCGGTGGGTTTACGTTCTTAGGTCATGCCTGCGGAGTTCTTGTCTGATGAGCAGAGGGGCCGCGTACGGGAGCTTCGAGGAGCTGCCGTCGTCGGATCTGGAGAAGTTCTTCTTCTTGGACGCGTTCGATCGGAACGTGATCGCTCAGTCGCGTCAGGACGCGCATCGTCTGGGGGTGGCGATCCAGATCGGGACGCTGCGGTACAAGGGGTTGTTCTTGGAGGATCCGCTGGCAGTGCCGTGGCCGGTGGTGGACTACCTGGCGGAGCAGTTGGGGATCGCGGATCCGTCACAGGTGAAGCGGTACGGGGTGCGGCCGAAGACGGCGTATGAGCACGCGTGGATGATCCGTGACGCCTACGGCTACTGCGTGTTCGGGGATCGGGAGACGTGGGAGGCGCGGAAGCGGGCGAAGGGGTTCTTGACGTTCTTGCATGGTCGGGCGTGGACGCACGCGGAGGGGCCGACGGCGTTGTTCGACCAGTCGGTGGCGTGGTTGCGGCGCAACCGGATGCTGTAGCCGGGGGTGAGGGTGCTGGAGCGGCTGATCGACACGGTGCGGGAGCAAGCGGATGAGCCTCTGTTCGCGACGGTGGCGCGGCAGGCGTCCCGTGCGGATTCGGGTCTTCCGCGGGCGCTGATGGGGCTGCTGGAGGTTCCGGACGGGTCGCGGTTTTCGGAGTTGGAGCGGTTGCGGCAGGCGCCGAAGCGGCAGTCGGGCGCGGAGCTGGTGCGGGCGTTGAAGCGGGTGGATGACATCGCCCGGTACGGGCTGGGCCGGGTGGAGGTGTCGAAGGTGCCGATCCGGCGGATGAAGACCCTTGCCCGGTACGGGGCGGGTAGTAAGGCTCCGCTGCCGGCCAAGCTGTTGGAGCGCGGCGGACAGCGACGCTGGTGGCGGTGACCCGGTCGTTGGAGGCCGAGGCCATCGACGACTCCTTCGATCTGTTCGCGCTGCTGATGGCCACCCGGTTGATCAGCCCGGCGCGCCGCAAATGGTCGAGGCGGACGCGGATCTGGATCCGGCGGCGCTGTGGACGGCGGTCACCGACCAGGCCGGCGCGACCAAGGAGCAGGTGCTGGCGGCGCTGGACTCCGTCGAGGAGCTGGTCCCTGATGATGACGGCGCGGCGGAGGCCGCGATGCGGGCGGCGTTGGTCGACAAGTACAACACCGTCCGCCCCTTCCTGAAGCTGCTGGGCGAGTCGCAGGCGCTGGGCGCCGCGGCGGGAGGCCGGAAGATCCTGGCGGCGGTGCGGCGGCTTCCGGAACTGGCCCGCCGGCACGTGTCCCGCAAGCCCCTGCTGTCCCAGGAGATCGACACCTTGCTGGTGACGCCGGCGTGGAAGCGGGCGGTGTTCGCCAACCCCGACCTCCCGCAGGGCGCGGTGGACCGTGACGCCTACGTGGTGTGCGTGCTGGAGGCACTGCATCGGGCGCTGGGGGTGCGGGATGTGTTCGCGACGCCGTCACTGCGGTGGGCCGACCCGCGCGCACATCTGCTGAACGGACGGACGTGGGAGGCGATCAGCGAAGACGTGCTGGCATCGCTGTCGCTGACCGACCCGGTCAACGACCATCTGGACGGCAAGCTGCTGGCGTTGGACGCGGCCTGGAAGCAGATGAAGGCGCGGCTGGAGGAGGCGGGCGAGGACGCCCGGATGCGGGTGATCACGCCCGCCGACGGGCGGGCCCGGTTGTCGGTGGACAAGCTCGGCGCGCTTGGGGAGAGCCCGTCCCTGGTGTGGCTGCGCGGCGCGTGCCAGGCGATGCTGCCGAGGATCGACCTGCCCGAACTGCTGCTGGAGGTCCATGCCTGGACCGGGTTCCTGGACGCGTACGTGCATCTGGCCGACATCTCGACTCGGATGCACGGCCTGCCCCGCTCGCTGGTGGCGTTGCTGGTCGCCGAGGCCTGCAACGTCGGCATGGTCCCGGTGATCAAGGACGGGGACGAGGCCCTCACTCGCGGCCGCCTGTCACACGTCGACCAGAACTACGCGCGGACCGACACCCACGCGGCGGCGAACGCGATCCTCATCGAGCACCAGCGGTCCATCACGATCGTGGCGCAGTGGGGCGGCGGGCTTCTGGCCTCGGTCGACGGGCTACGGTTCGTCGTCCCGGTCCAGACCGTCAACGCCTGCCCCTCGCTGCCGGCCCGAAGCCGGAGGTTGTCACGACTGACCAGGCGTCGGATTCGGACATGGTGTTCGGGATCTTCTCCATGCCCGGCTACCGGTTCGCGCCCGCTTCGCCGACCTGGGTGACCAGCGGTTCTGGCGAGCCGACCTCCCCAGCACCTGCGGCACCCCGAGCGCGGGCAGCGGGCCGGACGAGAGCGCGGTGAGCGATTACGGGCCGCTGGAGGCGATCGCCCGCAACAAGATCAACCGGAAGAAGATCCAGACGCAGTGGTCGGACATGGTCCGCGTCGCGGGGTCGCTGGTCACCAACCAGGTCCGGGCCTACGACCTGCTGCGCATGTTCTCCCGAAACGGGAACCCGACCCCGCTCGGGCAGGCGTTCGCCGAGTACGGCCGCATCGACAAGACCCTGCACCTGCTGTCGATTCTCGACCCGATCGACGACCAGATCCGCCAGCCCTACCGTGATGGCCAGGAGGACCAGTTGGCCGCGCTCGGCCTGGTCGTGAACGCCGTCGCCCTGTGGAACACCCGCTACCTGTCCGCCGCGGTCGACCAGCTCCGCGCTCAGGGCGTCCCGGTCAAGGACGAGGACGTCGCCCGGCTCAGCCCGCTCGGCCACGCCCACATCAACTTCCTCGGCCGCTACGCCATCACCGCCTCCGCGCCCGCCCAGGGTTTGCGTGAACTCGGCCCAATGCCCGAGGCGCATGATGGCGGCGGCGTGTAGCCGGACACCCCTGCGTTCCAAGCGCGACATCTGTGCCGGACATTGCCCGGGGCTCAGCGCCGAGGCACCGCGGTCTCGGCTTCGGCCCTGTTCCGGCGGATCTCGTCGTGATGGTCAGATGCCCAGCCGATCAGTTGTTTGACGATGTCGAGCAGGCTGCGGCTCAGCGGGGTGAGCGCGTATTCCACCCGGGGTGGGACCTCGGCGTAGGCGGTTCGGGTGACCAGGCCGTCCTGGTGGAGCTGGCGCAGGGTGTGGCTGAGCATCCGCTGGGAGATGCCGGGGACGTCGTGCTGCAGGTCGCTGTAGCGCAGCGGGCCGTCCTCCAGGAGCGCGATGATCAGCGTGCTCCATTTGTCGCCGACGCGGTCCAAGATCTCGCGAATGAAGGCCATCTGCTCGGCCGGGATCGCCGCGCAGGGCCCCCGGCTGGCGGCGGGTTCGGTTCCGGCTGCCTGGTCCATTACGCACATTCCTCTCCGTGACGCACAGCAAAGTGCCTTTTGTAAGCCCCTCCATACTGTCCTAATCTGCCGTTACACACAAAAAGTAGGAAGTGTGGCGCACGGAAAGTAGGAATTGGAGGATTCGTGAAGGTCGAGATCTGGGCCGAGATCACCTGCCCTTGGTGCGGGCTGGGCAGCCACCGGCTGGACCGGGCCGTGGAGCGGTTCGAGCACGGCGACCAGGTGGAGGTGATCCACCACTCCTTCCCGCTCAGCTCCGGCTTCCCCACCGACCGGCTGCTGACCGTCCGGGAGGCGTTGGCGAGCAAGCACGGCATCAGCGGCCGGCAGGCCGAGGTGTCCACGCGGAAGATCGAGACGCTGGCCGCGGGCGAGGGCCTGGCCCCCTACCGGGTGCTGGACAACCACGTCGGCAACACCCTCCTGGCGCACGAGTTCCTCGCCCACGCCACCGCGAAGGGCAAGAACCGGCAGGCGTGGGACGCGATCTTCGCCGCCTACTTCGGGAAGGCCGATCCTGTGTTCGGCCTGGACGACCTGCTCCGCCTCGGGGACGAGCTGGGCCTGGACCGCGAGCAGACCCGCCAGGCGCTCACCGAGCGCCGCTACCGCCGGCAGGTCCAGCAGGACGCCGCCCGCGGCCAGCGCCTGGGCGCGACCGGCGCCCCGTTCATCGTCGTGGACGGCCGCTACGGCGTCCCCGGCGCAGGCGAGACCGACATCCTGCTGGAGGTGCTGCGCACCGCCTGGGACGAAACCCACCCGCTCACCCCGGTGACCGGCGGCGACATCCCGGCGTGCGGCCCGGACGGCTGCGCCGTCCCGCCTCGCCCCTGACCGGCACCCCCTCACCCGCAGGCCCACTTCACTTCGAAAGGATCCGACTGCCATGTCGTACCTGCTGCACATCGACTCCTCCTCGCTTGGCGAGGGTTCGGTCTCCCGCGAGGTCGCCCAGACCTTCCGGGACGCCTGGAAGGGCGAGGTGATCCACCGCGACCTCGCCGCCGCGCCGATCCCGCACCTGAGCGCCGTCGGGATCTCCGCCCGGATCACCGACCCCGCCCAGCACACCACCGAGCAGGCCGAGGCCGCCGCCCTCCAGGACGAGCTGATCGAGGAGTTCCTCGGCGCGGACGCCTACCTGTTCACCGTGCCGATGTACAACCTGACGATGCCGTCGGTGTTCAAGGCGTGGCTGGACCAGGTCATCGTCGCCGGCCGCACCCTCAGCCACGCCGGGCCCTCGCCCGTTCAGGGCCGTCCAGCGGTGCTGATCTCCGCGCGCGGCGGCGGGTACGGGCCCGGCGCTCCCAAGCACGGCCTGGACTACGTGGTTCCCGCGCTGGAAGCGGTCCTGGGCCACGACGACCTGCTCGGCCTGGACGTCACGACCGTGACGCCGGAGCTGACCATGGCCCCGCACGCGCCCGTCCTGGCGCCGCTGCTCCCGCTGCACGAGGCGTCCATGGCCAACGCCCACGCCCGGGTCCGTGACCTCGCCATGACCATCGCGACTCCCCACGCCGCCTGACCTGTTCACTTAGGGTGATCTCCCATGTCTGGACTGCTGATTCTCGGCGGCAGCGGCCGCACCGGCATCCACGTGCTCCGGCAGGCGGCCGCGCGCGGCCACCACGTGCGCGCGCTGGTCCGCAACCCCGACGCCGTCCACGCCCCAGCCGGGGTCGACCTGATCCAGGGGACGCCCGCTGACATCGCCGATCTCCGCAAGGCCGCCCATGGCACCGAGGCGGTGATCGTCGCGCTCAACAACTCCCGCGCCTCCGACAACCCCTGGTCCAAGCCGGTCAGCCCGCCAGGATTCATGACCGACGCGATCGGCAACGCCCTCGCGGTGATGGGCGAGCTGGGCATCCGGCGGATCGTCGTCACCTCCACCCAGGGCGCAGGCGACGACTGGAACCATCTCAACCCAGTGGTGAGGGCCGCCATCAGCCTGTCCAACCTCAAGGCCGGTTTCAACGACCACCATGGCGTCGACCGGGAGATCCGGGCCTCTGGCACCGACTGGACCCTCGCCCGCGCCATGGCCCTGTCCGACAAACCCGCCGCCGGGCCGGTCCGCGCCGCCGAACGCGGCACCATGAAACCCGCCGCACGCATCAACCGCGGCGACCTTGCCGACTTCCTGCTGGACGTCGTCGAGCAGGGCACCTGGATCCGCAAGGCACCGCTCGTCTGGAACACGACAGGCTGACACGCCACCCGTCTGCGGCTGTCCAATGAGCGACCCCGAGTGTCGTCCGGCGCGGAGGCTTCGTTTCCCGGTTATCTGGCAACTCGGCGGATGGGGGGTCGGCGCGATGGATCCAGTCATCGCTGAGCAGCTCGGCCGCACACACCCGCTTGCCCGCCACCTCGATGACTTCCTCACCGACCTGGCCAACGCCGGCGCCTCCGTCCACACCCGGCGCGCCTACCGGCGACCTGATCGCTTGCGCCGCCCACCACGGCGAGGAGATCGGCGCACTGACCGCCGCGCCGATCCGGGCCTTCCTGGCGCTCGCCGACCTGTCGCCGGCCAGCCGCAAGCGCAAGCGCGCCGCCGTCGCCTCCTTCGCCAAGTGGGCGGTCCGCCACGACCTCCTGGCCGCCAACCCGATGGACCGCATCGACACGGTCAAGGTGCCGAAGAGCCTGCCCCGCCCGGCCGTGGCCGCCGACGTGGCTAAAGTGCTGGCGGTGATCTGCTCGCGGCGGCCGCGTAAGGACCTGCCGCTGGACCGGCTGCGGGATCGGGTGCTGTTCGAGACCGCCTATGTGTGCGGCGCACGCGCCTCGGAGGTGTGCGGCCTGTACGTCGAAGACCTGGACCTGCGCCTGGACGACGAACACGTCCGCATCCACGGCAAGGGCGGCAGCGTCCGCACCGTCCTGCTCGACGACCGCGGCTACGTCACCCTGCTCAAGCTCTACCTGACCCGCGCCGGCTACACCGCCGGGCCACTGTTCCGCGCCTCCATCAACGGTGGCGGCGGGCCGCTGTCCTACGACGCCGCCCACCACCGCTGGCAGACCTACTGCGCCGCCGCCGGTGTCGAGATCGACATCCACCAGCTGCGTCATGCCCACGCCACCGAGCTCATCAACGCCGGGGTGTCCATCGAGGCCGTGCGCCGCCGCCTCGGTCACGCCTCCACCGAAACCACGCAGCTGTACGCCCTGCTGGCCGACGAGATCGGCGACGCAGAAATCCGCGCCGCCCGCAGACGCCGTGACCGTCGCTGAATCTCACACCAACCCAAGATCAGTCTCAGCGCCAACGGCTGTCCGCAGGTTCCTCAACCCCGGCTCTGGGCAAGCTGCCGGGTCCGTTGCTCGTGTCAAGGAGTTGTTGGTATCGCCGAATCGCCTTGTTATGGCTGCCGTGAGCGCACTTGTCCACCTCGACGGCCAGGCGCTTGGATCGGAAAGGGTGATCTTCTGCGGTACGGGCTGATGGTGGATTTCGGAGGTCGCGTCACTGGTCCCGCCGCGTGTCCGTTTGTCATGTGCGGGTCGTGTCGGCCTGCGCCGGCACAGAGAGGAGTAGCAACCCATGACCGCGCTGACCTACACCGTTCTCACCGATCCTGCGTCGTTGGAGGCCTCGGAGAACAACAGGACCCCGTCCAAGGGGACGGTGTATCTGGTCATCACCAACAACACGAAAAGGCCGGTGAACTGGTCCGAGATCGAGGTGACGGTGCCGGTCGGCACCGCCGTCGACGCCCTCACCCCGAATACCAGCGGCATCAACCCCACCGGCGTATACACCGATACCACGACAAACGTCCAGACCCCGGTGGCCTTCGGTCCGAACGGCACTAACAGCTTCCATGCCACCGCCAGCGGCCGTAGTGACACTTTCTACGTCGGCGACTGCATGATCCTGACACTGGCCGATGTCACCCTCACCGTTGGCGCCGGGCCGGTGGTGTTGCCGGTCGCCGAGACCCTCGTTCGGGCGAGCGCTCCGGCTTCGCCCACCTACGCGGCGGTGGCGGTGGTGAAGACCACTCCCCAGCCGATCCCCGCGCCGCATAGCTTCCGCTCGGACAAAGAGATGCTGGACACCGGAGACAGCCTCACACTGCGCTGGGACGGGTCCGACGAGTTCAACTACCAGATCTCCTACCCGAACGGGTCGTCGGGCACCATCGCAAAGCCCCCCACGGGCGCCTCGTATTCCTGGTCACCGCCGGCCGCCCCGACGCGGGCCACCACCTACACCCTCAAGGCGACCTCCCGCACCACCCCTGCACAGGAACACTTTCTCACCACGACCGTTCAAGTGCGTCATCCCGTCCTGGAAACCCTCACTGTCGCCACCCTCACCGCCACCGACATCACCACTGCCACCCTCAGTACGGCCACCCTCACCGCCACCACCGGCATCGACACACCCTGGGTCCAGGGAACGACGAAGGCGACCAAGGGCCAGCTCACCTTCACCGGCACCGGGGTAAAGGTCTACGACAACACCGGCGGGCAGGGAACCGTGACCGCCGAGAAAGCCGACCTCACAGGGATCAACACCGATTGGGTGCAGGGCAAGGGCACCAACGACGGGTGGATCGGCTTCCGCAAGGAAGGACTCACCGTCCATCGGGAGAACGGATCGAACCAGGGGACGGTGTACGCCGACAAGGCCGAACTCAACGGCATCAACACCAAATGGGTACAAGGCAAGGCCACCACGGATGGGTGGATCGAGTTCCCGGCCGCCGGGGTGAATGTGTTCGAAGGCGCCGGAAACCGTCAGTGGGGAACCGTCGCAGCCGGCAAGGCCGACCTGAACGACCTGATCACCCGCCGAGCTCAGGTCAAGGACCGCCTCACCCTCCAGGGCGGGCTGACCGTCGACTCCGTCTTGGAGACCCAAGACGGACCACCGCGGCTGATCGTCCACGGCCAGCTGGACGCCGAGGGAGAGGTGAACGCCAAACGGAAGGTCGATGTCGGCGGCGACCTGTCTGTCAACGGCGATGTCCGCCCCATGAAGAACCTGACAGTCGCAGGCCTGGTAACCGCGACAGACTTGACGATCGAGGACAAGCTGACGACCGTCGACGCCAAGCGCAAACTGGTCGTCCACGGGCCTGCGGTCTTCAATGGGAAGGTGGAGGCCAACCGGGAGATGGTGATCCGCGGTCCCGCCGAGAGCATCATGCACATCGACGCGGAGAAGGTGCTGGTCAGGACCGACCTACAAGTCGTCCACGGCCTCCTCTATTCGAATATCGCGAAGACCTCTGTCCCCAAACAGAACCCTTGAGGACTGGCGCACCTCCGCACAGGGACTCGCGGATGGGCCACCCTCGCAGAGGCCCTCGTTGCCTACGGCAAAGCCGGCATCAGGGGAACACGCCGCTCGGCGTTATCAGGCCAGCGAGCGCCGGACTCATCCCCGATCGTCCAGGCCGAAAACCGGCCTCGACAGGAGCCCCGGTCGCCTGCTGTGAACGGGGGCGACTCCCTACTTTGAGGCTCATCGCACAGACTCGAGCGGAAACCTTGATCACGCGTTCGTACTCCTAGAAGATGACAAATACTGGATCGCCTGGCATGGGCTGGGTTGCAACTGGAGGGACTGTGCATGGGCGAGTGGCAGCGCTATGTGGACGACAATCTGATCGGCTCCGGTAAGGTCGACCGGGCGGCAATCACCAGGCTGGACGGCGAAATCTTGGCTGCGTCCGAGGGGTACAAGCTCAGTGCCGCCGAGCAGAGTCAGCTCAGCAAGGAGTGCAGGGCCGTGTTCAGCGGCGGAGAGGGCCAGGTCGGCGGTCTTGTGCTGGCCGGCACCAAGTTCTTCACCATCGGGCGCGATGAGCGCTCCCTCTTCCTCAGGTCCGATCTCAAACACGCCGGTGCGATCGTGGCGCAGACGAACCAGTGCATCATCGTCGCGGAGTATGACTTCCCGCTCCAAGTGACGGAAGTGGTTCCCGTCGTCGAGTCTCTTGCCGACGAACTGATCAACGCCGCGTACTGATCACCGGAGTGGCCCCGGGGCGACTCTCTACTTTGGGGCTCATCGCACCGACCCGAGAGGAGGACCGTCAAGGGTTGAGCAGGAAGGTGGTGCCGGCCTCGGTGACCAAGGTCGGGCGCAGCGGCCGCCAGCCGTCGTCGAGCTTGGCGAGTTCGCCTTCGATGTCGACCTCGATGAAGCCGAAGAAGTTGATGTTTTCACGGTGGCCAGGCGCGATGAACGACAGCAGTTCGTCGGAGACTTCGCGGCCCTGGGCGCGCAGTTCCTTGATCCCCATCGCGTAGTACTCGGTCGTCCAGGTGATCACTGCGTTGGTCAGGATCGTGAGGCACCAGGCCTGTTCGGTTTGATCCTGCAGGTGTGGGCGGACGATCGCGCCTTGCTGAGCGTGGTGCAGATCGCGACGCAGGGCGTGCAGGCTCTCGCCCTTGTTGAGCTGGCGTGAAATCTTCCGCCTGTGGACCGGGTCCGACAAGTAGCGAGCAGCGTGAATGGTTCGCCGCATGCGGCCCCACTCCTTGACCGCCGCCAAGAAAGTGTTCTGGCGGGAGGCGGCCGACCACTTGCCGACGACCAGGGACGCGCTCGCCTCACCGAACTTCAGCGATCCGGCCATCCGCAGCAGGTCATCCCAGCACTCGGTGATGAGGTCTTCGTTCCACCGGTCGGCCAGTAGCGGCCCGGCGTGAGGAAACAGGGCGTTGGTCGCTGCAGGGGTGTCGACCCTCAGGAGCGTGATCCGGCCCAGGTCTCGCACCCGGGGCGTCAGAACCCTGCCGACCAGGTCGAACAGGCCGAAGTTGACCAGCGTGGCACCGTGATTATCTGTCGCGTGCTCGTGGATCGGCAGATCGGTCTCGTTCCCTAGCAATTCGTCGAGGGTGTAGTGGCCCTCGCGGGTGGTGGGGATGATCTGCTTGGTCCCGTACGTCCACCATTGATCGGAGACGTGGGTGTAGGTCGACAACACCTTCCCGCCGTGGATGTTCATGTCCCGGGCCGTCAAGCTCCTGCCGCGCACAGGGAAGCGCTGCCCGTCGGAGGTGGACATGGTGCCGCCCCCGAACTTCTTGGCCAGCTCCAGCTTGTAGTGGTGGTTGACCAGCACCGTGTTCGCCTCGCGCAGCGTCTCCTCCCGCACGTACCACTCTTGGGTCCAGGCGAGGGTGTCGTAGGAGACACCGCACGCCTCGGACATGCGGGTGAGCCCGAGGTTGGTGGCCCCCGCGATCAAGACCGCGAGGATGTTGCGCTTCTGCTCGATCGACAGCTTGGTCTTGCGGCCGCCGGCATGGGTGAAGCAGTCCAGGAAGTGGGTGCGGGCGTCCAGCTCGATCAGCAGCGAGGCGATCGGCACGAACGGCAGCATCCCCGACAACTCCTCCCGCAGCGCCTTGGCCTCGGCCGGGATGTCCTCCGCCGACAGCGGCGGAATGACGAGCTGCCGGGATCGGCATACCGCCGAGACCCGGGAACGAACACATCCCCCGAGCGGAGCCCATCCCGCAGCGCCAGCACCAGGCACAGCTCCCAGTAGTGCCGGAACGCCGTCTCATCACCTGACGTCCGGGCCTTGGCCAAGTAATCGGCGTACCGGGCGGGCACGAACGACGTTGGCGTCCCGGCCGGGACCTTGCGGCCACCGGTCCGGTTCAGCTCCTTCAAACCTCGAGGGCGTCCATCAGATCGGCGGCGCCGGGGCCACCCTGGAAGTCGATCGCCGATAGCACCTTGGGAGTGAACTTGCGCAGGTAGGTGTAGGAGGCCTCCAGCGCGGCCAGGCGGCCGTGGTCGCGCGGCAACGGCTTCCAGCTGATCGCGGAGCTTGTCCATCCCGATGCGCTCTCGCAAGATCCCGCCCACCTGCTCATCCGAGACCCCGGGTCGACCAGGATAGGGGGGATCACATTTATCAGCAGTTGGCGAGCCTCGCCCTTCTTGGCCCGCTCCGCCAAGGCCTCATCCGTTTTGGTCTTGGCGTGCGACTCGCGTGCCGACACCGCCTGATCGAACAGCGCGATGACCTCGTCCATCTGATCGACTGAGGACTGAGCGACCAGCGCGAGCAGGATCGGGTAGCGGCGCTCCTCGCGCCGTGCCAGCCCCTGAACCGTTGAGCGGCGGCCCACCGTGGCGAGGAACCGGCGCCGCTCCCGCGGCAGCATCGACAGATCCAGGTGGTGCGCATCCATCGCCCGCAGATACAGCAACTTGTCAATGGAGACGCCGATCGCCAGTGGCGTTGCCTCCACCGCCGACGTCGTCAACCACCGCAGCCGCGGCATCCCGATCTCCGGATCATGCACCAGCAGCCGGTCCAGATCCGCCCGCATCGGCCGTGTCAGCAGGTGCTCGACTCTTTGAGTGGTCAACGCCCCTGCGGCAGAACGGGCCGCGGTCACCAGTTCCATCAGTGTGACGACCCCGGGCCGTACCACCTGCGCGCTGATCAGATGCTCCACCGCCTGCTAGGCCGGTCCAGTAGGAACTGCTCCAGCTCTTTCCACTGAATGCTGCCCGGTGAGGGGTTCTTCCACGTCAGGTACTTCATCACCAGCTTCAGGTGATCACTGCGGGTCTGCGGACGTTTCTTCGTGGCTCGCGCGTACTGTTCCAACATCCCTGGGAACACTCTGCCCTGCTAACCGCACCAACGCAGCCCGCGGAACCTCCTGGAGGTTGTCGGGGATGTATCCGAGCCACGGCAGCGTGCACAGTTGTACGACAAGCCCCAAGCGCGCTTACGGTCCCCGACCCGGCGCATCCAGGAACGCGTGCTCACGCGACGTCAACGTGAAGTACTTGATCAGCTCCTCGCGCCCGATGTCCGGGAACGACCGAAGACGCTCCAACTGCTCAACAGATCATCCAGTTTGTGAACGAACCCGCAGGTCAGACCTTAATCCGTTGGATTTCCGCCGTTTGCTACGGGGAGCCCGCGTCAACGGTCCACCGACCCGACCCCGTGCTCATGCCTCCACAGTCATAACGCCATAGCAATGTTTATCTTGGACAAGATAGCTCCAGAGCCATAGCTTCGGGGGGTGAGAAGCCAAGGTTCCACCGCACGAGGAAAGGCCGGGATGACGATGTCCACGCAGCGCGAGGTTGACGAGGCCGAGATCCGCCGGTTGATCGGCAAGATCGTCGAAGGGCTCCAGGACAAGGATCTGGAGGGTCTGCGGCGGCTCTACGCGACGGACATCGTGTCCTTCGACATCGAGCCGCCGCTCCAGCACGTGGGGGTCGAGGCGAAGCTCAAGAACTGGGCGCCCGTGTTCGCCTTCTTCGAGCAGGTGCGGTACGAGGTTCGCGACCTGACGCTCACCGTGGGCGACGACCTGGCGTTCGGGCACGCCTTCGCCCGTCTCAGCGGCACGCTGAAGAACGGCACGGCGACCAGCGGCATGTGGGTCAGGGTCACGTACTGCCTGCGGAAGATCGAGGGCACCTGGTTGATCGCGCACGACCAGGTCTCGGTGCCGCTCGACATCGCCAGCGGCAAGGGAGTCGTCGACCTCCAGCCCTGAGCCCGCCACCCCGCTCCCCCGCTCCCCCCGCGCCGCGTCGCCGCGGCACCGCGTCCATGGAGAAAGCCATGAACTCCACCGAGGTCGCCTTCACCGTCCGCCACCTCGTGATCAGCAAGACGCGCGGCCGGTTCACCAGCTACGACGTCACGCTCGTCACCGCGCCGATCGCGCCGAGCCGCAGCCGGTGAAGCCCCTCGGGGCGCGGCTCCCGGCGGCGCGTCCTCAGCGCTTCTCCTGCGGTTCGCCGGTGATCCAGTTCCAGTTGGCGATCGTGGCGCGCATCAGGCGGGCGGCGGTGGACAGGTGGCCGCCGGTGCCCCAGTACAGGGTGACCGCGCGCCGGCAGTCAGGGTTGTCGACGGGAACCCAGACGCCGGCGACCCGCGCGGGGCTCATCCGGGCGAAGGCGGGCACGAGACCGACGCCGAGCCCCGCGCTGATCAGGGCCGCGATGGCGCTGGGCTCGTCGACCTCGCAGACGATCTTCGGGGTGTGGTCGCGCGCGGCGAACAGCCGGTCCAGGAGGCGGCGTTGCCAGTGCCCCTTGCGGGCGCTGACGAAGGGCAGGTCGACGAGCTCGTCGATGCTCACCGACGTACGGCCCGACAACGGGTGGTCGACCGGCGTGCCCAGCCCGACCGGCTCGTCGAGCAGCTGGACCGCCTCCAGTCCCTCGGCGGAGATCGGCTGCGAGGCCACGCACAGGTCGACGTCCTGGGCCCGCAGGTGACGGCCCATGTCCTCGGCCGCCATCCAGCGCAGCTCGATCTCGATGGTCGGGTGAGCCCGTTTGAAGGCCGCCAGCGGCCCGGTGAGCGTGAGGAACGTCTCCGACGCGAGCCGTACGGTGCCCACGCCCTCGCTGACCGCCTCGGCGACGGCTCGCCGCCCCGCGTCCAGCTCTCCCAGGGAGCGTTCGACGTGGTCGCGGAAGAGCCTGCCCGCGTCGTTCAGCCGCAGCCGACCGCTCCGCTCGAACAGCGGCGTGCCCAGCTCGCTCTCCAGGCGGGCGATGGTACGGCTCAGCGACGGCTGGGCGACGCGCAGCTCCTCGGCCGCTCCGCTGAGGTGTTCCAGCCGCGCCACCACCAGGAACTGCCTGAGCGAGTTCAACTCCATCACGCCTCCAGAGGCATAGCGCCACAGCGATATGAATCTTAGAGGAGATAACTCATAAGCCATGAAGGCGCCGGAAGTGCGGGACCGCTACAGCAGGGTTCCTCCTGAGGCGTCCAGCCAGTGGCCGGTCACCCAGCGGCTGTCGTCGGAGGCCAGGAAGGCCACCGCGTCGGCCACGTCCTCGGGGGTGCCCACGCGTCCCAGGGGAGACAGGGACGACAGCCAGGCCAGCGCGTCCCCGACGAGCCTGCCCTGGTGCATGTCGGTGTCGATGACGCCGGGCGCCACGGTGTTGACGGTGATCGCGCGTGGGCCGAGCTGCTTGGCAAGCGTCGAGGTGAGCACGTCGAGCGCGCCCTTGGACATGGCGTAGCTGATGGACTGCGGCATGGCCGAGCCGCGGGTCAGCATCGTGGAGATGTTGACGATCCGGCCGCCGTCGCGCAGCCGGGGCAGTGCGAGCTGGGTGATGAAGAACGGGGCGGTGGCGTTGATCGCGAAGATCCGCTCGTACTGCTGTCTGGTGACGTGCTCGATGCCGGGCTCGTCGTTGAGGATGCCCGCGTTGTTGACCAGGATGTCCAGCTCGTCGGCGTGTGCGTCGAAGGCGGCCCACAGGCGTTCGGCATCGCCGGGTGCGCCGAGTTCGGCCTGCAGGCAGAAGGCCTGCCCGCCTGCCGCCTGGATCGCGGCGACGGTGTCCTTGGCGGCGTGTTCGTTGCTGCCGTAGTGGACGGCGACGCGGGCGCCGTCGCGCGCCAGGCGCTGGGCGATGGCGCGGCCGATTCCCCGGCTCGCGCCGGTGACGAGGGCGGTCTTGCCGTGCAGAGTGTGCATGATGCCTTCCAGCTGTGTCTGGTGGGATGAAGTGTGCGCGCTGATGTTGGAGACTGGCCGCGGGCGATCCGCCGGGCAGGTGGTCTCGCGAGGGTCCTCGCGGGGGGGGCCGCAGCCGGGCCCGTACGGGCGCCAGGCTGGGCGCACGCAAGTCGAACAGGGACACGGGACGCCTTCGAGCGGACGGCGCGCGGCGGGCTGTCGCCTCGGAGAGTTCAGGACATCGGTTCCCCGAAGGGGTCAATGCCGAGGCCGGTCCTCCGGGGTGTCCGGCTGGAGGAAGTCGAGGGTGGCCAGTTCGTTCACAGTCGCTTGAAGCTGGGCGATGCGGGCCTGGCCGATCAGGACGAGCTGTTCACCTGCGCTGACCCACTGGTCGAGATCGCGTGAGAGGGGCGGGATGCCGGCGAGGATGTCGGCGCTCTCCTTGAGCGTGATCCCCACCCGTTGCGCGGCGAGGGCGAGTTTGATCCGGCAGATCGTGTCGACGGTGAAGCGGCGGGCGTTGCCGCTGCTCCGGTAACCGCTGACGACACCGTAGCGCTCGTAGAAGCGGACGGCGTTGGCCGTCACCCCGGCGGCCCTGGCCACCTGACCGACCGTCAGCAAGGCCTGGCTCGTCTCGAAGCCGCGGTGGTCGGTGCTGGTCATGGCACACCTCCCGCCTTCGCCGATGAGTCTCGCCGGTCCAGTATCCCCGAGGTCCGCCCCGGGGAGCGCAGCCGTACGACCAGGGCGAGCGACATGACGACGAGGGCCGCCACCTGGATGATCCGCTGGGCGTCCACGACGGTGACCACCTGAGCTGTCTTGCGTCATGGCACCGACGCTAGAAGTTCGCCTATGGGCGAACTCAAGTCCATCGGTGGCCGGCAGCCATCTCCGCATCTCCCTCGCCCGTCGCGGTGCGCGCCACAGAGCCACGAGGCAAGGCGGGCGAACGAACAGTCACGCCAAGGAGGGCGGGTGGGGTCGGCTTGGCGTGACTGGTCGTTCCAGAGCTGCTGGCCGGGTGTTGCCCAGGTGGTCGCTCGTGAAGACGGGCGGCCGCGACGACGGCCCCGCCGATGGCCGGCAGCGTGGTCTATTTCGGCGCGTGGAAGCCGCCGATCTCCTGCTCGAGCAGTTCGGCCAGCCGCAGCGGGGTGCGGTCCTCGAACATCGGACCGATGAGCTGCACCCCCACCGGCAGGCCCTCGGGGGACCGGCCCGTTGGTACGGCGGTGGCGGGCAGGCCGGGCATGGTGGCCAGGCCAGCCCAGACGAGCTGGTCGAAGTACGGGTACTCGACGCCGTCGATGTCGATGCGCCGTTCCAACGGATTGGGGTTGTGGTCGTGCGGGAACGCGGGCGTCGGCGTGATCGGGCACACCACGGCGTCGAACTCGGCGAACAGCTGCCGCCAGCCGTGGCGGTGGACCTCGCGGCGGTTGTTCGCGTCCATCCAGTCGCGGTGGCTGAACACCATGGCGCGCAGCCGCACGGCGTCAAGACTCTGGTCGTCCGCGCCCAGTCCGGCGGCGCGGGCCCGCAGCTGCTCCTCCGAGTCGATGGGAAAACGCGCAACGGAGCCTGAAATCAGCAACTGCATGTAGAGCGTCGCGGCTTCGGTCAGATCGGGCAGCAGCGGACTGTGCCGTTCGACGCGGGCGCCGCCGTCGACGAGCGCGGCGGCCACCCGGTTCACGCCCGCCCGCACGGCGGACCCGGTCGCGATGAGCGGATGCTCGTCGAGGACCAGGACCCGGAAATCGCCGAGCCGCTCGTGACGGGCGGGCGGCAGCGCCAGACGGTGCGCCACACCGTACGTCAGCGGGTCCGGTCCGGCCATGACGTCGAGCAGGAGCGTGAGGTCGCGGGCGGTGCGCGCCATCGGACCGACGACGGCGAGGTCGAGGTCGACCGGCAATGCCGGCTCGGACGGCGCGACCATGCCGCGGTTGGCCGCCAGCCCGAGCGTCGGCTTGTGCGCGTAGACGCCGCAGAAATGCGCGGGGGTGCGCAGCGAGCCGGCGATGTCGGAGCCGATGGACAGCGCGCCGAACCCGGACGCCAGGGCCGCCGCCGACCCGCCGGAGGATCCGCCCGACGTGCGACCGTGATCCCACGGGTTGGTGGTGGTGCCGTAGATCTCGTTGAAGCTCTGGATGTCCTGCAGCCCCAACGGCACGTTCGTCTTGCCGAGCACCACCGCGCCCGCGTCCTTGAGTCGCGACACCTGTACCGCGTCCTCGGCCGGCATGTGGTTCCGGTGCGGCGGCATGCCCCAGGTCGTGGGCAGCCCGGCGACGTCGTACGACTCCTTGACCGTCACCGGAATGCCGAGCAGCGGCCGGTCCTCGCCGCGGGCGCGCGCCCGGTCGGCAGCGCGTGCGGCGGCCCGGGCACGGTCGAAGTCCGGCACACAGATCGCGTTGATCGCTTCGTCGTCCCGCTCGATACGGGCGATCGTCTCGTCGGTCAGTTCCACGGAGGTCACTTCACCGGCGCGCAATGCGGCTGCGAGGTCCTCGGCCGCCTGAAAACTCCATTCCATGGAGGTTGACTCTAAGGGCGTTCCGTAAATGCTTGTCCCCACACGCGTCGCCCGCGTTCACCCGGAAAGTCGAAACAGCCATCTTCACTGGCCGAAGCCATGCACCCTTTATGCAGTCAAAGATGTTTCACCGCAGGTCAGAGTGGTTGGCGGCAGATGGAATCCACTGGCAAGGGCATGAAATGCCGCTTCGCGCAACGAGACAGACATCTCAATCATCATCATGGATCTATCCGGCCACCGACTATGCGCTGGACTGGTGGCCATAGCGTGCGGGGATTGTCAAGTAAGCGGGATAAGTCATTGTGAAGTGGTTCTATCGAGATGGCTCGAGTCGGGCGCCGCTCGACGAGCGGCGCCCGATCCCGCGTTCACCCGCTACCCGAAGGTCGCGTGGCTACGGATGGCCGGGCAGGTCCGCCAGGCGCCACGTCGGGCCGGCCGAACACGACACCTGCTCGACGACGGCTCCGGCGGCGGTGCTCCCGTCCGCGACCCCGACGCACTTGTAGGTGCGGACGGACACCAGCTGATGTCCCTGACCCGAGGGGCGCAGCTCGAACCGCTGGTCGGTGCTGTCGAGGGCGCACGTCCGCCGTACCAGGGCGCTCCCGCTCCCCGTCGTGAGGCACAGCGTCCCGGAGGAGTCGACGATCTGGTAGATCTTGGGCGCCGCGCGCCGGAACAGCAACCGCTGGTCCGCCCCGCTGCCGCACACCGCCTGGACGAACTGAGCGCCGCCGCTCGGAGCGGCCAGGCACTTGCCGGAGTGGCTCGCGACGGCGGTGGAGGTGAAGTTCCGGTCCGCCAGGACGGCCTGCATCTGGTCGTAGGCGGGCTTCCTGGCCAGGGCCGCGTCCAGCGGGTGGGCCGCGCCCCAGCCGGGAACCACGGCCGGCACCCAGGAGTACCTGTCGGTCAGGCTCCAGACCGTCAGCGACACGCAGCGGGCGACGGCGACGCACGCCGCGGTGACGCGGCGGTAGATCTCGGCCTGGGCGGCCAGCTTGCGCTCGTCCACCGGCAGCTTGAGCCGGACGTCCAGCTCCGTGACGGCCACGTCGACCCCGAGCCCCGCGAACAGCTCCAAGGTGCTCCTGAGCTGCGTCGGCGGGATCGTCTCCGGTGTCGGGTCCTTGATCAGGGAGTGGGTCTGGAACCCGACGCCGTCGATCGGCACGCCCTGGGCCCGCAGGTCGCGTACGAGGTTGTAGAGGGCGGTCCGCTTGGGGTTGCTCCACTCGGCGTTGTAGTCGTTGATGTAGAGCTTGGCGGAGGGGTCGGCGGCCCTGGCCCACCGGAAGGCGTCGGCGATGTAGCCGGGGCCCAGGCGCTTGAGCCAGATGGTCTGCTTGAGGGTTCCGTCCTCGGCGAGGACCTCGTTGACGACGTCCCAAACGGCGACGCGTCCGGCGTAGCGCTTGACGGTGGTCTCGACATGCCGCTGGAGCGCGGCGCGCAGTTCCTGGTCGCTGAGCGAGCCGTCGCTGACCCAGGTGGGCAGGGCGCTGTGCCAGACCAAGGTGTGACCGCGGACCATCTGGTTGTTCTGCTGGGCGAAGGACACGACGGCGTCCGCCTTGCCCCAGGTGTACACGCCCGGTTCGGGCTCCAGGTTGACCCATTTCATGGCGGTCTCGGGCGTCACGCTGTTGAACTCGTACCGGAGCTTGTCGCGGTAGCCGTTGTCGCTGTCCAGGCCGCGGTCGTTGACCGCCGCCCCGACGCGCAGGTTGCGGGCCGCCGCCAGGGTGCGCAGGGTCACCTCGGCCGCGGTGGCGGGGGTGACGGCCGTCGCCACGGCGGCGAGCAGGACGGTGCTCACGGCGACGAGGGAGACAAATAGGCGTTTCATATCTTCTTTCGCAATTGAGGGCGAGTGGGATGCTCGGTGCGTGGGTCAAAGCGGTCGTGGGGCAGGCGATCGTGGGTCAACCGGTCGGGGAGGTCCTCGCCCGGCGGTGGCGCGGGCGGCGGAGCAGGAAGAAGGCGCCGAGCCAGCAGCCGAGCCCGAACACGGCGCCGGCGCCGCCCGCCGCCAGGTACACCGGGTCGACGGGAGGATGATCGACCCGGTCGTCCACGGGCTCCATGGCGAAACGCTCGCCGCCCTCCCAAGGCGCGGCGGCCGTCTCGGCGGGTCTGGTGCGGGCCGCGGCGCGTACCGCGGCCTCGGCGTCGATCAGGCCGTGGCCCAGGAAGGGGGTGTAACCCCGCGAGGGCTTGATCGCCGTGTCGACGAGGATGCGGCGCACCTGACGCGGGCTCAGGCCGGGGGCGCGCGACACCATCAGGGCCACCGCCCCCGCGGCGAGCGCGCAGGCCGGAGAGGTGCCGTTCACCAGGCGGTACCCTCCCGTGTTCGAGGCGCTGGCGATGTCGACGCCCGGAGCGGCGATCGTCGTGTACGTGTGCACCTGCGAGAACTCCGCCCGCCTGCCGTCCGGGCCCATCGCGGCGACGGCGATGACACCGGGATAGGCGGCCGGGTAGGACACGACGTTGTTGGCATCGGGGTCGGCGAGGTCGCTCGACCCTCCGTTGCCGGAGCTGGCGAGCAGGACCACGCCCTTGCCCACGGCGTGGCCGACGGCGGCGGCGACGTCCTCCTCGTACGGCTGGAAGGCGCCCCATTCGTCGGTGCCGAGCGACATCGAGATCACCTTGGCGCCGTGGGCCACCGCGTACCGGATGCCCCTGGCCAGTGCCTGCTGCGACTTCTTGACCTCCGGGGCGATCTCGCGGGTCCTGGCCCACTTCTTCACGGCCTCGTCGAACCTGTCCCTCGCCGGGTCCTCGCGGTCCCAGATGACCCGGACCGACAGCACCCGGGCGCGCGGCGCCACGGACAGCACGTCGGAGGCCATCGCGGTGCCGTGCGCCCCCCAGTACGGCTGCCCCGGCCGGGCGCCGCCGCCGATGAGGTCGGGACCGGTGCTCACCCGTCCCCGGAAGGCGGGATGGCCGGCCACCACGCCGCTGTCGAGCACCGCGACCGTGACGCCCTCGCCCTCGGCCATCGTCCGCGCGGCCGGCACGCGCATGGCCGCGAGGTGCCAGTCGCGGCCCGCGCCGGCCTGGGCGGGCCGCGCGGCGAGGAGGAGCAGGACGGCGGCCACGCCCACGATCTTGCCTGCCGGTCTCACGAGCGGACCTTGCCGATCTCGTCCGAGAGCCGCAGGACGACGCTCTCGGCCAGGCCCACGGACGTCTCGGCCCAGGGTGAGCGGTCCTGCTGCTGCTGAATCTCCCCGCGCCCCCAGGGCGGGGGGAGCCGGCCGGGCCGGCGGCCGTCGACGGGGCCGGAGGTGACCGCGACCAGCAGCGGCGTGTCCGGGTCGGGCACCGCCCAGGCGCCGCTGCCCGCGCGGGCGCCGTCGGCCCAGGCGAGGCCGGGCGCGCTCAGGACGCGGACGCCGTAGTCGCGTTCGTCCCGCCGGCTCTCGCGCAGGACGCTGTCGAGGTCGTCGGTGTCGTCGCGCTCGCCGAAGGCGACGATGGCGATCGTCGCGGCGCTTCCCCCGGTGTCGTCCACGTAGCTGGCGCGTACCGCCGCCACGCAGCCCCGCGCGCCCGCCTCGCGGGCCAGGTCACCGGAGAGCGCCTTGCCGCAGGAGGTCTCCGGCGAGACCGCGGCGCGGGTCCACCCCCGTCCGGCGCCCGGCCCGGCCTCGCGCGCGCCGGGGTCCGGCAGGCCGATCGTGGCGGGGAACAGCGTCTCCACCGGCAGGTTGCGCCACAGGTTGCGCAGGTACCGCTTGCTGGGGATCTGCTGGCGGCTGTCGGCGACCGCGTGCGCGACCAAGCCGCCACCCGCCAGGACGGCGGGCAGGCCGAGGCAGACGGCGACGACGCCCGCCACGACCCGCCACGCCTTCCTCCCGGGCCGCGGCCGAAGGGGCGCGCCGTGCTGCGGCGGCGGCCCCTGCCAGGGCTGCGGCCGCAGGGGCGTGCCGTGCTGCGGTGGCGGCGCCTGCCAGGGCTGCGGGTGTCCCTGCGCGGGCGGGCGCCCTTGCGAGGGGTGGACCATCGTGGCTCCTGTCGGATCATGGTGACGAGCGGTGGAGGTCCGTCTCCCCCACCGGGTTCGTCACGCTAGGGCGTGCGATCCTCGATCCGCCCTCGTCCGGTCCTCGATCCGTACGCACCGGCGGACCCGCCGGATGTCTACACTTGCGCTCGCAGATCAAGGGGGAACGCGTGATGGCCACGGCCTGGTTCGGCATCTTGGGGCCGATGGACGTCAGGGTGGACGGCCGCCCGGTGGCGCTGCACGGGCCGCGGCAGGAACGGACGCTCGCGGCGCTGCTGCTCGACGCCGACCGGGTCGTCACCGTGGACCAGCTCGTGGACGTCGTGTGGGAGGAGCCGCCCGCCTCGGCCCGGCGGCAGATCCAGGACCTGGTCACGCGGCTGCGCCGGACGCTGGTCGACGCCGGCGCCCCCGCCGACCTGATCACCACCCGGCGGGCGGGCTACCTGCTGCGACCCGGCGAACGCGGCCTGGACGCCCGCGCCTTCGAGAGCGCGGCCGCGCTGGCGCGCCGGACGGCCCGCCAGGACCCGGCCGGGGCCGTCGCCGGTTACCGCGAGGCGCTGTCGTTGTGGCGCGGCGCCTTCCTGGCCGGCATCAGCGGCCGGACCTTCGAGGCCGCGGCCAGGATCTGGCAGGAGCGGCGGATCGCCGCCGTGGAGGAGTGCCTGGCGCTGGAGCTCTCGCTGGGCCGCCATCACGAGGTCACCGCCGAGGCCCTGGAGCTGGTGGAGCAGCATCCCTTCCGGGAGTCCCTGGTCGAGCTCCTGATGCGCGCGTTGCACGGCGCCGGCAGGCTGGCCGACGCGTTGGACGTCTACCGGCTCCTGCGGAAGCGGCTGGCCGACGAACTGGGGCTCGACCCGGGTCCCGGCCTGCGAGGGCTGCACGACACGCTGCTGCGCTCCCAGGCCGAGCCCGCCGTCGCCTCCGTCCGCGCCGCCGGGCCCGTCGCGGCGATGCTGCCCCCGGACGTGTACGGCTTCACCGGCCGCGACCGTGAACTGGCCAGGCTCGACGCCCTGCTCGCCACGGCCGCCGAGCAGCCCACGGCGCTGGTCATCGCCGCCGTGACGGGCGCCCCGGGCGTGGGCAAGACCGCGCTCGCCGTGCACTGGGCCCACCGCGTACGCGACCGGTTCCCCGACGGCCAGCTCTACGTGAACCTGCGCGGCTTCGACCAGAGCGGCCGGCCGATGACCCCGGTCGAGGCCATGCGCGCCTTCCTGGACGCCCTGGGAGTGGCGGCCGACCGCGTCCCCGCCGCGATCGAGGCCCAGACCGGGCTGTACCGCAGCCTGCTGGCCGGGCGCAGGATGCTGGTCGTGCTGGACAACGCGCGCGACGCCGAGCAGGTCCGTCCACTGCTGCCCGGCGCGCCCGGCTGCCTGGTGCTGGTGACCAGCCGCGACCAGCTCCCCGGCCTGATCGCCGCCGAGGGCGCCCACCCGCTCCGTCTCGACCTGCTGTCCGACACCGAGGCGCGGGACCTGCTCGCCCGCCGGCTGGGCGGCGAACGGGTGGCCGCGGACCCCGGCGCGACAGCGGAGATCATCGAACGGTGCGCGCGGCTGCCGCTGGCGCTGGCCGTCATCGCGGCCCGGGCGGCCACGCACCCCGACTTCCCGCTGGCCGCCATCGCCGGCGAGCTGCCCGCCGTGCACGACAACCTGGACGCCTTCCACGCCGGTGGTCCCGGCACGCAGGTGCGTTGTGTGTTCTCCTGGTCGCACCAGGCGCTGAGCGCCGAGGCGGCGCGCGTGTTCCGGCTGCTCGGCCTGCATCCCGGGCCCGATCTCGGCGTGCCGTCCGCGGCCGCGCTGGCGGGCCTGCCGGTCGAGCGGGCACGCCCGCTGATGGCCGAGCTGTGCCGCGCCCACCTCCTCACCCAGCCCTCCCCCGGCCGCTACACCTTCCACGACCTGCTGCGCGCCCACGCCGTCGAACTCACCCAGGCGTTCACCCCGGAGGCCGAACGCCGCGCCGCGGAGCACCGGCTGCTGGAACACTACCTGCGCACCGCCCACGCGGCGGCGCTGCTGCTGAACCCGCACCGCCACCCGGTCCTCCCTGCGCCATCAGGGGCGGAGGCGGCCGGTGAGCGGCCGCGTGACCGCGAGACGGCGCTGGCCTGGTTCACCGCCGAGTCGGCGGTGCTCGTCGCCGCGATCGCCCAGGCCGCCGACCACGGGTTCGACAGTCACGCCTGGCAGCTCGCCTGGGCCGTCGCGGACTTCCTCGACCGTCGCGGGATGCGGCACGAGCACCTCGCCGTCCACACCACCGCGCTGGCCGCCGCGCGACGAGCCGGCGACCTGCGCGGGATGGCCTGCGCTCACGGCCACCTCGGCCGGGCCGGCGCCGCGGCCGACCGCCTCGAGGAGGCCCGCAGCCACTTCGAGCTCGCCCTCGACCTGCACCAGCGGCTCGGGGACCTTCTCGGGCAGGCCGGCGCGTGCGACGGTCTCGGCCACGTCTGCCATCGCCTCGGCCGCCACGAGGAGGCCGCCTCCTGGTACGAGCGCGCCGCCGAGCTGCACCAGGAGCACTCTCAGCGCGGAGGCCGGCGGTAGCGAGGGTGACGGCCGGCGCATTCTTCTTCGAAGAAGTCCGGGAGGCGGTGTCGGATCGGGGTGGTGGCGTTCGTCGCAGGGTTGAGGCCGCCCGCAAGGGGGCGGCGCCAAGGCGAAGGAACCACGGCCATGAAGCTGACGACCATGACTCAGGTCACCGTCGATGGAGTGATGCAGGGAAACGGCGCCGCGTCGGACGACCGCACGAACGGATTCGAGCGCGGCGGATGGGCCCTGGGGAAGGGTGACGACGAGACCAGGACGTTCATCACGCGGACCTACCAGCGCGCCGAGGCGTTCCTGTTCGGCCGCCGCACCTATGAGCTGTTCGCCGGCTCCTGGGGATCGAGCGACCAGATGCGCGCACATCCCATCGGCGTGGCCCTGAACCAGGCCCCCAAGTACGTCGCCTCGACCACGCTCACCGCGCCGCGCTGGGAGGAGACGACCGTTCTGCTCGGTGACCTCGCGGCGGCCATCCGTGAGCTGCAGGCCAAGCCCGGAGGTGAGCTGCAGGTGCACGGCAGTGGCATCCTGACCCAGTGGCTGCTGGCGAACGACCTGGTCGACGAGATGACTCTGATCGTGATCCCGGTGATCCTCGGCCAGGGCGCGAGACTGTTCCCGGAGACCGGCCCGGATCTCGCGCTTGACCTGGTCGAGTCGCGGGTGGACGCAAAGGGGGTGACGATCCAGGTCTACCGGCCGGCCGGGCGCCCGCGGTATGCGACGGCCTGACGTCCCTTGACACCACAGGAGATGATCTTCAGATGCGCTATCTGGTTTCCGTGATCGACGACAAGAGCAATCCCGGCAGCACGGACAGGCAGCCTGCCATCAGCGCGTTCAACGAACGCCTGATCGCCGAGGGCTACTGGGTCTTCGCGGGCGGCCTGGCGGACACCGACGCGGCCACGGTCGTCGACAACCGGGGCGAGCAGGCGGTGTTCAGCGACGGGCCTTTCGTGGAGTCGAAGGAGTACCTCGCCGGCGTCTGGGTGTGGGAGGCCCCGGATCTGGACGTGGCGCTCAAGCTCGCCGCCGAGGCGTCGAAGGTCTGCGACCGGAAGATCGAGGTGCGGCCGTTCCTGTGAGCGACGTGGAGCAGGCGATCACCCGGGCCCACCACGACGAGTGGGCGCGGGTGGTGGCCGCCCTGACCAGGCGCTTCGGTGACCTCGACATCG
The DNA here is from genome assembly GCF_013363995.1 of Nonomuraea rhodomycinica. Classification (GTDB taxonomy): domain Bacteria; phylum Actinomycetota; class Actinomycetes; order Streptosporangiales; family Streptosporangiaceae; genus Nonomuraea; species Nonomuraea rhodomycinica. The sequence continues at coordinate 37,606 of NZ_JABWGO010000021.1, forward strand.
CCGAGGAGGCGGCGGCCGAGGCCTTCGCGACCGCCGTCGAGCGGTGGCGGGCCGACGGCCTGCCGCCCAACCCCGGCGCGTGGCTGACCACCACCGCCAACCGCAAGGCCATCGACCGGATCCGGCGCGAGAACAAACGCGACGACAAGCACAAGGAGGCCCTGATGCTGCACGTCGACGACCCGCCCGAGCCGCTGGGCGCCATCGACGACGACCGGCTCCGGCTGATCTTCACCTGCTGCCACCCGGCGCTGGCGGTGGAGGCGCGCGTGGCGTTGACGCTGCGCATGGTCGGCGGTCTGACCGTGCCCGAGATCGCCCGTGCCTTCCTGGTGCGGGGCACCACCATGGAGCAGCGCATCACCCGGGCGAAGGCCAAGATCAAGGCGGCGGGCATCCCCTATCGGATGCCGTCGGCCGACGATCTGCCGGCTCGTGTCTCCGGCGTCCTGGCCGTCCTGTTCCTCGTCTTCAACGAGGGCTACCTGGCCAGCGGCCCCGGCACCGATCCCGTACGGCACGACCTGACCACCGAGGCGATCCGGCTCACCCGCCTGATCCGCGCGCTCCTGCCGCGGGACGGAGAGGTGGCCGGCCTGCTGGCGCTGATGCTGCTCATCGAGGCCCGCCGCCCCGCCCGGGTCTCGGCCGGCGGCGAACTGGTCCCGCTGGCCGAGCAGGACCGCGCCGCCTGGGACACGGAACTGATCGCCGAAGGTCATCGGCTGGTGCGCGAGCGCCTGGCCGCCGCCGCTGCCGGGGTGGCTCCGGGCCGCTACCAGATCCTCGCCGCGATCAACGCGGTGCACACCTCCGCCCGCGACATCCGCGACACCGACTGGTCGCAGGTCCTCGCCCTCTACGACCAGCTCGTCCGCCTCGACCCCTCGCCGATCATCGCCCTCAACCGGGCCGTCGCCGTGGCCGAGCTCGACGGGCCGGAGGTGGCGCTGGCCGTCGTCGACCGCCTCGAAGAGGCGCTGGCCGGCTATCACGCCTACCACGCCGCCCGCGCCGACCTGCTGCGCCGGCTGGGGCGAAGCCGGCAGTCACGCGCGGCCTACGACCGGGCGATCGAGCTGGCCGGCAACACCGGCGAGACCGCCTACCTCACCCGCCGCCGCGACCAGCTGCGGTAGCGCCCGCGGCGGCGCGGCGTCCGGGGGCGCGGCGTTCGGGAGGCGCTGCGTAGTACTGGCAGGGCCAGCTACGCCCTTGGTGATCGGCTGGGGCAAGAGCAGACTTGGGGCATGGGCAACAACGACCTGGGCGACTTCCTGCGGGCCCGCCGTGCCGGACTCACGCCGGATGAGATCGGCCTGCCGGTCGAGTTCGGCGCCGGTCGCCGGGTCGCCGGTCTGCGGCGCAGTGAGGTCGCGCAGCTGGCCGGGGTGAGTACCGAGTACTACACCCGTCTGGAACAGGGCCGCGCCCGGCAGCCGTCCGAACAGGTGCTGCACGCCCTGTGCGACGCGCTGCGCTTCGATGACGTCGAGCGGCGGCATCTGTTCGCCCTCGCGGGCACCACAGCCGGGCGCAAGGACCAGGGCGAGCACGCGTCACGGCTGCGACCGGCGCTGCGGCAGGTGCTGGAGTCGATGGATCTGGCTGCTGCGTTCGTCAGCGACCGGAACCTCACCGTCGCCGGCGGGAACACGTTGTGGGCGTTGCTGTTTCCCGAGGTGGCCGAGCTGCCGCGCCGGGAACGCAGCATGGCGCGCTGGACGCTGCTGGACCCGCGTGCTCGCCTGGTGTGGCGCGACTGGGAACGCGTCGCCCGCGACTACGTGCACGGGTTGCGGCTGGCCGCCGCCGCCCAGCCGCGCAACCAGCGCATCGCCAACCTGATCGGTGAGCTGATGATGCGCTCACCCGAGTTCCCGGCGTGGTGGTCGGAACACCGCGTCCAGGAACGCAGCACCGGCCTCAAACGCCTCCACCACCCTGTCGCCGGTGACCTGGAACTGCAGTACGAGATCTTCACCTCGGTCGCCGACCCGGGCCAGACGCTCGTCGTCTACTGCGCGCCGTCCGGCTCGCCCTCTCAGGAGCGCCTGCGACTGCTGGCCAGCTGGGGCAGCGAACCCGCCACCGCGACCACCCGGGACACCGCCGCCGAGTTCTGACCGGCGCCCCGAACCGGGCGATCCAGCACCGAAACCACCCAGACACGACCCCGCCGTACCCGCGGGGTCGATGCCGCCGTGCCCACGCACGCCGGCGGCCTGACACTCCTCCACGAAGGGACACCCGTAGTGAGCAAGACATTCCTGATCACCGGCGTCAGCACCGGCCTCGGACTGGCCATCGCCCGACGCGCCCTGGCGGCCGGGCACCGGGTCGCGGGCACCGTGCGCACCGAGCGGCACGCGGCCGCCTTCCGGGCGCTGGACCCCGACCGGGCCCGGGCCTTCATCCTCGACCTGTCCGACGCGGACCGGATCGAGCCCACGGTGCGGGCCGCCGAAGCGGAACTGGGCCCGATCGACGTGCTCGTGGCCAACGCCGGCTACGGGCTCGAAGGCACCTTCGAGGAGTCGTCGATGGCCGATCTGCGCCTCCAGTTCGAGGTCAACGTCTTCGGCACGGTGGCGACCGTGAAAGCCGTCCTGCCCGGCATGCGGGAACGGCGCGGCGGCCACATCTTCGTCATCACCTCGATGGGCGGGCACACCACCTTCCCGGGACTGGCGTTCTACGAAGGCAGTAAGCACGCCTTGGAAGGCATCACCGACGCTCTCGCCCAAGAGGTCGCCCAGTTCGGCGTGCGGGTCACCGCCGTGGCTCCCGGCGCGTTCAAGACCGACTGGGCGGGCCGGTCACTGGTACGCGCACCCCGCAGCATCGCCGACTACGACGCGCTGTTCGACCCGATCCGGACGCGCCGCCAGGCGCTCGCGGGTCAGGGCATCGGTGACCCCGATCGCGCGGGCGACGCCATCCTGACCCTCCTGGACGCGGAGCAGCCACCCGTGCACGTCCTGCTCGGCTCGGACGCGCTACGCCTGGTCAGCGCCGGCCGCCGGCGCGTCCAGGACGACTTCGACGCCTGGGAGGAACTCAGCCGCTCCACCGACTCCGCCGAAGGCGGGGTGACAGTCGCCTGACACCGGACGACTCACCGAGACAGCCGCGCGACTCGGTGGCGACGGCGGAGGCGGACAGGAGCGTCGCGGCGGCGAGGCCGCCCCACAGGGCTGCCGAGCCGCGAGCGGCGAGAGCGGTGATGACCGCCGGGGAGACGGCGAGCCCGAAGCCCGTGGAGAGCTGGAAGCGGGCGAGGGCGCGTCCCAGGAGACGGGCCGGGGCCAGGGCGGTGACGAGCGCGGTGGCGCTGCCGGCATAGATGATCTCGCCGATGGTGCAGACCACGGACACCATGGCGACGGCCGGGGCGCCCCAGCCGTGTCCCAGCGAGGTGGCCGCGAGGAAGCCGAGGTAGGACGCGGCGAGTACCACGCCGGCGAGAGCCAGCACGGTCCGCCGGGCGAAGCGGGACATCAGGACCGTGATCGGAACCTGCAGGGTGACCACCAGCACCGTGTTGGCCACGAAGACGGCCGCCGGCCACACCGGGGCCGCGTGCAGCTGGGTCACCAGGACCAGCGGGAGCGCGATCTCGGGAACGTTGAGGCAGAAGACGTAGACCACGTTGGCGGCCAGCAGCGCGCGCATCCGGGGCGCGGGCCCGCCGGGCCCGTCCTCGGCCGGGGTGGTTGCCGGATGCGCGCGCAGGCGGACCGACCACGCCAGGGCCGCCGCGGCGAGATAGGCCGGCCCGGTGACAGCCGCCAGCGCCTGCAATGCGGTGGTGCCGCCCGCCAGGCACGCGGTGGCGAGGAGCGCGCCCACGCCCAGGCCGGCGTTGCGCAGGGCGCGGCCTGCCGAGAGGGCGGCGTCGCGCTCCCGGCCGTGCGCGACCGTCGCCACGAGAGCCGCGTGGGCGGCCGGCCATGCCTGGTTGCCGATGCCGAGGAAGAGCGCCGCCGTCGCGAACAGCCAGACGTTCCCCGCCGGGGTGGCCTGCAGCAGCGCCACGCCCAGCACCCGCACCAGCATCGACGCCGCCACGACCGTGCTGCGTGCGCCCCGGTCCAGCCACCGGCCCACCGCGGGCATGCACACCAGACCCACGACGACGCCGGCCGTCATGGCGATGCCGGTGGCCGGCGCGGACAGCCCCAGCACCGTCACCCCGTAGAGCAGCAGGAAGGGCCGCAGCAGGCCGGTGCCGAGCGCGTCCACGCCCAGGGCGACGGCATAGCGGGGGCCTCCGGAGGCACGGACGAGGGCGCGGGGCCGGATCTCGGTGGTGGTTGCCATGGCGTCAACTGTGCGTTCGGCCGCCGTACCGACCGCGTCGGTTGACCGACACCGTCAACCGACGCGGTCGCCGGCCGTCCGAGCAGCGATGATGTGGGGATGACGTTGAGGATCGACATCGGCGGCCTGCCGTCCGGGCGGCTGCGGTTCGCCGCCTCCCCGCTGGCCGAGCTGACCGCGATGCTGCACGTGCTGGCCGAACCAGGGCATCACCCGCGGTTCGCCGGCTGGGCCGGGGACGTCTGGGCCGGGCTGCGGCCGGAGCTGGCCGAGCGGCTGCGGGAGGCGGAGTTCCTCTGGCGTTCCTCACGAGCCGACTTCCTAGTCCCCGCCCGTCCCCGGCCGACCCTCGCCGAGGAGCTGGACGATGTCGACCGGATCGACGACGAGACCTATGTGACCGCCGCCCTCATCACCACGTGCGGCAGCAACCGGGTCCACTTCGCCGCGCCGTCGCCGCTCACCGACGCGACGGCGCGCGAACGGGCCCTGGACCTGGCCCAGGCCCGCGGCGCGCTCCAGGAGGCCTTCGCGGAGCGGCTGCTCGCGGACCCGGCCGCCGTGCGGGCGCGGGTGCGCCGCACCCTCGAACTCTGCGCCGAGGCCTTCTTCGACGCCGCCTGGACGGGCGTCGCCGGGCAGCTCGCCGGCGACCTGCGCGTGAAGAACGACCTGCTGAAGCGCCAGGGCCTCGCGACGGCACTCGCGTCGATCTCCAGCGCCGTCACCCTGGCGCCGGACGGCACCTGCATCGTCGTGGACAAGCTGCAGGACAATGCGACCGCCGCCCACGGTGCCGGCGTCACCTTCCTCCCCAGCGTCTTCGGCCGCCCGCACCTGGTGGTGGTCCACGCGCCCGGGTGGCAGCCGGTGGTGCAGTACCCCGTGGCCGAGGCGGATCCATCGGAGCCGGTGTCGCTGGAGACGGTCACGCTACGGCTGGAGGCACTGGCGCATCCGGTGCGGCTGCGGCTGTTGCGCACCCTGGCCCGCGGCCCGCACACCACCGGTGAGCTGGCCCACGCCTGGGAACTCTCACCCCCGGAGGTCTCCCGTCACCTCGCTGTCCTGCGCCGCGCGGGCCTGCTCACGGCCCGGCGGCAGGGTCGTTACGTCCGTCACTCCCTCAACGTCCCCGATCTGACGGCGCTGGGCGCCGACCTGCTGGCGGCCGTACTGCGCTGAGGCCGCCGAGCAGGAGCCCATGCCGACATCAGTGCTAGGGCCGGTACGGTTCGGCGAACAACTGCGCGACCAGCTCACCGCGGCTGGAGATCCCCGCCTTGCCGAAGACGGCCTTGAGGTGACCGCGAACGGTGTGAGGAGAGATGAACAGGGCCGCGGCGATCTCGGCGGTGGACAGGCCCCGTGCCACGAGCTGAGCGACCTCGAACTCCCGGGGCGTCAGCCCGTACGCCTGCGCGACGATGACCGCCAGATCGGCGTGGGGCGCGGGCTCGATGACGAGCGCCGTCGGACCCGGCCGCCCGCCGGGGCCGCTCAGGCATGAGGCGTGGCAGGTCAGCCACCGCTGGTCGCGGGTTCGGATGCGAACCCTGGCGCTGCCTCGATCGTGGCCTCGGGCGACGGCCCGCGCCTGCAGGGTCGTGCCGATCAGCCAGATGGGCAGCCGCAGCCCGAGCGCCGTGGGCATGGACGGCCCGTCCGGCAGCAGCGCGAGATAGCGCCGAGCCTCCTCGTTGATCGACGTGGCCTCGCCGTGCTCGTCGAACAGCAGCAGGCCAGGGGCGGACGCGCCGGGCCCGCCGTCCGACGCGGAGGGACGGGCGAAACGGCGCAGCCGGTCGGCGAGCGGTCCGGACAGGTCGGCCAGCAACGCGATCTCGTGCGTGCCGAACGCCGGCCCTCCCCGCATGCGGAACAGGCTCACCGCCCCCCACGGCCGGTCGCCGATCCGCAGCACGGCCCGCAGCTCGTCGTCCACCCCCTGGTGGCCGAGCAGACGGCGGTAGCGGGCGCTGCGGGCGGGCAGGTCGCCGGTGGCCGCGCGCAGACCGGCCACGGGGACGGCCGCGCGGGCGAGGTCACGGAACGGCAGGACGTTCTCCTCCAGGAGCTCGCTCTCCCAGTACGCCGCGCATCCTTCGCCCGAGCCGAGATTCTCCACCAGCATGGGGGCGGTGACCAGGCCCGTTTCCGGGTCGGTGGCCGTCCACACCGCGGCGTCGAACGGCATGTGCCGCCGCAGGCCGGCCGAGGCGCCGCTGAAGAGCTCCAGCGCGTCGGCGGCCCGCGCGGCGGCCGACAGGATCTCGGTGTGGCGGGGCGGCTGGGTCATCGACCTTCCTTCAGATGCCGGCATGTGCCAAGGGTGGACGCGGGTCAGCTTGCCCGCTCGTCCGGTCTTCGCCAATCCCCCGTTTGAGGGGGTCGTCTCTCGCCGATCCCCCGCAAGCGGGGAATGGAGCGCGGTCACGGCGTCCACGAGGCTCGAAACGACCTTCTGGACGAACAGGGAGAAACGTCGTTGCGTATCGCGATCGTCGGAGCCGGCGCCGCAGCCGTCGGCCTGCTGGACGCGCTGGCCACCAGCGAGGCGGAGATCGGGGCCGGAGAGGTCACCGTGTTCGAGCCGTCCGCGCACCTGTGGCGGGGACGCCCGTACGGGCCGGATCTCGACAGTGTTCTGGTCAACGCCCCGCCCGCCATCATGTCGATCCGTCATCCGGACCCCGGGCACTACGCCGCCTGGCTGGGCCCGGAGCGCGCCGCCGCCCACCTGGACGACCTGCTGGGGCAACCGCTGGTGCCGCGCGCGCTCTTCGGCGCGTACCTGGCCGACACCGCCGAGGCGGCGCTGGCCGCGCTGCGCGAGCGCGGGTGGCGGACGCGGGTCGCCGCCGCCCGGGTCGTCGCGGCGGCCCGCTCCGGTGACGGCCTCCGGCTGACGCTGCGCACCGAGGACGGGCACGACCATCCGGCCGACCGGGTGGCTCTGTGCGTGGGCGGCGGGACGCCGCGGGACCACTACGGCCTGGGCGGCGCTCCAGGGTTCGTGGGTGATCCGTATCCGCTGGCGTCCACGCTCGGCCAGGTCCCGGCCACGGCCGACGTCGCGGTGATCGGCAGCGGGCTGACCGCCGTGGACGTGGTGGTGTCACTCGCCGCGCGCGGCCACGCCGGCCGGATCACGCTGGTGTCGCGCAGCGGCATGCTGCCCCACGTCTGGCAGCGTCCCCTCGGCCACCGGCCCGTGCACGTGACCGTCGAGCGGGTGGAGGCACTGTGCCGCGAGCACGGCGGCGTCACCCTCGACGGCCTCGCCGGGCTGCTCCGCGCCGAGCTGGCCGAGGTGGGCGAGGACTTCGCGCGCTTCGCGGCCGAGTTGCTGGCCGCGGGGTCGGAGGAGCCGGTAGGGCGGTTGCGGCGGCAACTGGCCGCCGTCGACGACCCGCGGATCGGGCGGCGGGTGCTGCAGGAGACCGCGCACACCGTCGGCCCGTACGCCTGGCGGCTGCTGCCCGAGCCCGACCGCGAACGGCTGCGCGGGCACTTCCGTCTGGCCACCAGCGCGGCTTCGCCCATGGTGCCGGTGAACGCCGCCGCCCTGCTGCGGCTGTTCGAATGCGGGCAGCTCACCATGGTGGCAGGCGTACGCAAGATCGAGGCTGTGGAGGGAGGGTTCCGGGTCAGCGGCGACGACGGCGACCTGGACGCCGGCGTCGTCGTCAACGCCGTGAACCCGCCGCCCCGGGCGCTGCCCCGCGCGGCCCAGCCGCTGGTCACGTGCCTGCTCGCCGACGGGCTGGCCGCGCTGCACCCGTCGGGCGGGCTGGTCCCCGCCGACCCGCGCCTGCACGTGGTGGGCGACCTGGCCGGCGGCGGTCCGTTCATCACCTCGGGCATCCCGGGAGTGGCCGCGGCGGGCGCCCGTACCGTCCGCGGCCTGCTGGGGGTCTCTGAACTGGATTGATGCGGTCTTCTATGGCCAAGGTCTCGATCCGCTTGCGGTGTTGACCATGAGCGGCGACAGGCCGGAGTTCGGGTACGCCGGAGCGGTCGCCCGTTGTGGACGGCGCCAATGCGGAATCCCAGCATCCGTCGTCCCCGTCGTCCTGGTGCGGACGCGGACGCGGTAGACGGTGGCGCGACCGATGGAGCTGGCGGGCGGTGAGCTTGGATTGTTCGCCCTTCGCACTTCATGGTGGCTGGCAACATCCGTCACTGCAGGTAGCCGTGTCAGCGATCGGCGGGTGCTCCTCCTACTGGTTGTCGTCGAGGAGTTGTCGTGTGCGGGTGAGGAATGCCTGCCGGACCTCCTCCGGGTGCAGGATCTGGAGTGGTCGGCCGAGGCTGAGCAGGTAGCGGGCCAGGCCGTCGGCGTCCGGCCCGCCGATGTCGATGATCGTCGCGTCATCGCCGTCCGGGCGGTGGACGCCGACCGTTGGTGGCACCAGCCTGCGGGCCTCATCGGCCGGTACGGCCAGGCGGATGGTCACCCGCACCGGGTAGGGCCTCAGCGCGATGCCCGTGCTGACCATCTGTGCCGGATCCGGCGGGTCGGGCAGGGCAGCGGCCTGCCCGGTGGCTGTGGCATCGATGATGCGATCGGTACGGAAGGTCCGCCAGTCCTGCCGCGTCACGTCGTAGGCGAGGAGATACCAGCGGCGGCCGGTGTAGATGAGCCGGTAGGGGTCCACTCGGCGGGTGGACGGCGTTCCGGCCTGGTCGCGGTAGGTCACCTGGATGCGTTCACCTCGCCGGCACGCGGTGGCCAGGTCGAGCAGCAGCGCGGGGGCGATCTGGCTGTCGTCGGGTCGTGCGGTGTGGGTGAACGCGGCGTCCAGCTCGCCGAGCCGGTGGGCGATCCTGGCCGGCAGCACCTGGCGTAGCTTCAGCAGCGCCGACAGGGCTGCCTGGTCGCTGCCGGAGACTCCGCTGAAGGCGGCGGTGCGCAGCCCGACAGCGACCGCCAGGGCCTCCTCCTCGTCAAGGATCAGTGGCGGAATGCTGGTTCCGGGCCCGAGGTGGTAACCGCCCCAAGGGCCCATCTCCGATTCGATGCCGTAGCCGAGTTCACGTAGCCGGGCGATGTCCCGGCGAACCGTCCGTTCGGTGATCTCCAGTTGGGTGGCCAGCTCAGCGCACGTCCAGGACCGCCGCGTTGACAGCAAAGACAGCAGCCGCAGCAGCCGCGCCGAGGTGTTGACCATGGCTGACAGTCTGCTCGATGACCAGGACCGTTCCTGACCGGGTCATACCGTAACGTCGCCGGCATGTCCGAGAACTCCTCGGCCGAAGAGTCCATGACGACGATGACCTCCGCCAAGGTGCGTCAGATGACGGAACCGGACGGGCCGAGGTAACCGATGAAGGAGCAACGCTGATGGAAGCACGCATGAAGAGCGTGGCTAATGCCGACGTGATCACAGCGATCCAGCATCTGCAGAAGGCGATTCACGCCGGTGGCGTCGACCCGCTCGTGCTCGAACTGGTCCATCTTCGGGCCAGCCAGATCAACGGCTGCAGCCCGTGTGTGTTCGCCGGCGTCCAGACGGCGAAGAAGCACGGAGAGACCGACGAGCGGCTGCACAGCGTGGTCACCTGGCGCGAGACCCCGTTCTTCGCCGAGGAGGAGCGGGCAGCGCTCGCGCTGACCGAGGCCGCCACCCGGATCCAGGACGGCGCGCCGGGCGTGACCGACGAGATCTGGGACGCCGCTGCCACCCACTTCGACGAGAAGCAGATGTCCGCGATCATCTTGAACATCGCGATCACCAACTTCTTCAACCGGATCAACCACACGATCCGGGAGCAGGCCGGCAAGGCCTGGTAGAGGCGGGCGGCCGTCAGCCGTCCAGAGGCCACGGTGGCGACGTGGCGGAGGACGAGATCGGCCGGCTCCACCGCTTGCCGATCCAGCGCCGCTTCCGGCAGGCCCCCGTCCTGGGCTCTCCCCTTCGGGTGACCGCCGACAACCATCCCTTAGATGATCATCAGGGGCACATGACGATGAGCAACGAACTACTGGAACTGACCGTTGCCGATGCCCGAGCCTGGCGGGAGTGGCTCAGCGGGCACCACGACAGCTCGGCAGGGGTGTGGCTGGTCCTCGCCAAGCAGAACACGACCCGGCCCACCAGCCTGACCTACGATGAGGCGCTTGACGAAGCCCTGTGCCACGGCTGGATCGATGGTCGGCTACGACGGCGGGATGAGATCACCTTCTGCCGGCGCTTCACCCCTCGCGGAAGGCGAAGTCCCTGGTCAGCGCGGAACGTTTCCATCGTCACCCGTCTGATCAGTGAGGGCCGGATGCATCCGGCCGGAATGACCGAGGTCGAACGCGCCAAGGCCGACGGCCGCTGGGACACGGCCTACGCGGGACAAGCCGGCATCGAGGTACCAGCCGACCTGGCCGCCGCATTGGCCGCGAAGCCCCAGGCACTAGCGATGTTCGACATCCTCACCTCCCAGAACCGCTACGCCGTTCTCTATCGGATCACGAACGCCAAACGCGCCGAGACCCGAGCCCGCCGTATCACCCAGTTCGTGGACATGCTGGCCCGCGGCGAGACGATCCACCCGCAAAAACGCGTCCTCGGCAGTTGAACGCCGGACCGCTCGTCCTCTGCCCGTCTCGCTCCTCCAAGCCCCCGCACACGGCGGCGCGGCGTTCGGCCCGAGCCGGATCCTTACCCAGCCTCCACGAACCTGTCATGGGCGCAGGCTCGGCGAGCCGGCCATCCGCAGTCAACGGCACGGTTCCCTCCGGAGGCCCACCGCCCGCCGTACGCACGATCGAGGTCACCCACCGCCGCCCTTCTCCCCCAAGCCGGCCTCGCTCCTCGATCCGCCTAGCGCCTTCCCGAATACCTCGAATCGAGTTGCATCTTTTCGAGGTATTGGGTTGAATCCTGCACCATGGACAACAGTGAGCGGAACGCAGACGACGGTGTCATGGCGGGATCAACGGCGCCGGGACAGATCGAGACGTTCAGGTACGGGCCGCATCCCGACCAGATCGCCGACGTCACGCTGCCGACGCGCGCCACCGGTGCGGCACCGCTGGTGATGCTGTTGCACGGCGGCTTCTGGCGGGCCGCCCACGACCGGCTGCACGTACGCGTGGTGGCCGATGCCCTCACGTCCGAGGGATACGCCGTGGCCAACGTCGAGTACCGGCGGGTCGGCGGCGGTGGCGGCTGGCCGGCCACGTTCATGGACGTCGCGCAGGCGGCCGACACGCTCCCCGCCCTGATCGAGCGGAGCCGGCCGGGCCGCCTCGACCTCGACCGGACCGTCTATCTCGGGCACTCGGCGGGCGGGCAGCTCGCTGTCTGGGCCGCGCTCCGCGACCGCCTCCCCCAGGCCGCGCCCGGGCGCACCGCCGTCCCGCCGCGGGTGGCCGGCGTGGTCGCGCTGGCTCCGGTCGTGGACCTGGCCGGAACGTACGCGCTGGGTGACGGAGGCGGTCCCGTGGCCGATCTGCTCGGCGGCGGCCCCGGCGACGTGCCCGAGCGGTACGCGGCGGCCGACCCGGCCGCGCTCGGCGCTTCGCCGGCCCCGGTCATCGTCGTCCACGGCGACCTGGACGAGGTGCTGCCGGTGGACCTCTCCCGCCGCTACCACGCCTCGTGCGGGGGAAAGCTGATCGAGGTCCCCGGCGCGGGCCACTTCGACCTCATCGACCCCCGCTCGGCCGCCTGGCCGTCCGTCCTGGAGGCGCTGCGCCTGCTGGCGAACGCGTGACCCGGGCGCTCCTGAGGAGAACTGTCCGGGGGGACAGCGCCACGTCCTGGTAGCGCCTCCACCATGAAGCGCGCTGACAGATGTCTTGACCGAAGCCGCGGGGCTTCGCCTTGCGGTCACCCGCCCGATGTCCCGAGGAGACCGCCATGCACGACCACCGCAAGCGGCGCGACCGTACGGCACACCCTTCTCGTCCGTTGGCCTGGTGTGCCCGGAGGTGTGTGCGGTGACGTCGGTGGAGCGGACCGCGTATCAGGCCATCCAGGTCGACACTGCGCATCACCGTGATCCAGCAGCAGACGCAGTCGGCAAACGGCAACAGTGAGATCGGGCCGAGGCAGTGTGTGCGATCGCGCTGTCCCTATTCTGCGGGGATGCGCGCATGGATCATTGTTTTGGCTCTTGGTTTGACCGCCTGCTCCGCGGTTGGATCCGGCTCTCGGAGTCAATCGGCCTCACCGACGCCGGGCTGTCCGGCGCAGGCGCAGGCGCCACGCCTCGCGCCCAAGGACGGCTGGCGGCTGGCCGAGGCCCTCCCCGACGAATACCTTACCGACGTGGCGGTGTCGAAGGACGGGTCGGTGTGGACGGTGGGGGGCCGCCACCTGCCCGGCCCCCCAGAAGTCGTGGACGGCTGCGAGTACAAGACGATCGCGGGCAGTGAGACAGTGGTCAGGCGCATGGATGCGGCCGGATGGCGGGAACTGCCCCTGCCTCGCTGTGCCTACGACCTGAGGATGGTGGACATCTCCCCCGAAGGGGACGTGTGGGTGCTCGGCTGGGCGAAGACCAGCTAGGACAGGTCCGGCAAGGGCACCGACCGCTCCTGCGTGGCCCGATGGACCATCAACGGCTGGAAAGAGCACACGCTCGCCAACGAGGTCGTCGACCTGGCCGCCGCCGGCGACGAGTCCTGGACCGTCATGGACGACAGCGTCTACCAGCTCGCCAGGAAGCATCGGCTCACCACGCGACCGCGGGCGATCGACGCCCTGGGACCCGATCAGGTATGGGTGGCCGGCGACGGGCTACGTCTGTCGCGCTGGGACGGCGGCCGGTGGCACACCGTCCCCTCGCCCCGGATCAACCTGCGCGACGAGGTCAAGCCCAAGGTACTGGGCGACGTCATGGTCGACGACCTGTGCGTGCTCGGGCCACATGATGTCTGGATGAGTGCCACCGTCACGGCGCACAGCTTCGGCGCCATATGGACGAACGCCCCGATGGGTTCCGCGCCACACGAAGATCCCGCACCATCGCCGGCGACGCCAACTCCGGCCCCCTCGCCGTCACTTGTACCGCAAGACGAACGACCAGGAGGATAGACGTTCAAAATCCCCAGAGGGGGCTGAAGGTAGCCCACTACCGCCGGTTCCGGCCCGAGGTGTCGTGGCCAAGCTCGAGCAGTTCTTCCGGCTGGACGCCAAGGCGCTGCAGGCGCTGGCGAGTAAGCGCGGTCCGGCGACGAAGCTTGGGTGGGCGGTGCAGTGGAGCATCGTGCGGATGCTCGGCACCTTCCTTGCCGAAGGCCGCCATGTCGTCGTCGAACATCTTGGGGCGGCCGCCGTGGCGGCCGCGCTCGCGCGCCGAGGCCTGGCCCTCCAGCGACTTCTCCCGGATGTACTCGCGTTCGGACTCGGCCATCCCGGCGAGGAACGCGAACAGCGCGGCCGCGCCGCGGCCCAGGCGCTTCATCACGGGCACCGTGAAAATCACCCGCTGGTGCGGGACGGCCGCCTTGATGGTGCGGGCGAAGTCCATCGCCTTGGTGAACTCCGGCTGCTCCTTGATGCGGGTGCTGATCTTCTCCGAGAAGACCGGCTCGCAGCCCGCTGCCGCCAGGGCGTCGAGTTGGCTCTGCAGCTCCTGCTGTTCGGTGGGCATCGGGCGTAGCCGACCCGGGTCGGTCTGGCCCCGGCGTCTGCGAGGGCGGCCTCGCGTGCGGGGCCCGCGCTCCAGGCCCGGCCCGGACCGCGATCGACGGGCGTGCGCACCTCCAGCTCGGCCCGTAGCTGGGGTGCCAGCATGAAGCGCGGCGTGTGGTACTTCGGCGCGACCTTCCCACGCGGGTCCGGCAGGCGCTGCCCGCCGGTGCCTGGCACATGGGACAGTCGAACGCCTCGACCGCGGCGGCCGGGTCGGCAAGATCACTCAAATGTCAGAACTCCTCATTTCTGAGAACGAGATCAGCCTGGCGCGCATCCGTGCGGCGCTCGTTGGGTACCGCTCTCCACTTGCCAGCCATTAAACATACGTTTAAGCTCCTAAACATGTGTTCAGCATCGTCGGACTTGACCGCCCAGGCCAAGATCCGCAACGCGGCCATCGCACACTTCGCCCGGGACGGCTTCCAGAAGACCAACCTGCGCGCCATCGCAGCCACCGCCGGAGTGAGCCCCGGCCTGGTCATCCATCACTTCGGCAGTAAGGAAAAGCTTCGGAGCGTCTGTGACGACCATGTCCTGCGCATCTTGATCCAGCGGGCCGACAACGCCCGGCCCAGCGGCATGCAGGACCTCTTTCGCGAATACCTGTCCAACCCGGAGGAATACCGCCTCCAGGTGCAGTACATGCTGCGCGCGATCGAGGAGGACACCCCCGCCGCGGCCACGTTCGTCGACACGCTGGTGGCGGAGTCCGAGGAGATCCTGCGGGCCGGTATCGCCGACGGCTCGATGCGACCGTCCTCGGACGTGCGGGCGCTGGCGGTGCTGACCGTGCTCAACAGCGTGGCCACGCTGACCATGCCGCCGCCCCTGGCGCGGGCGCTGGGCTACGAGCGGTTCGGCCCCGACGTGCTGCGCCGCCTCGCGCTGCCCACGTTGGAGCTCTACACCCACGGGCTGTTCACCAACGACACCGCGCTGAAGGCAGCCCGGACCGCGCTGGACGAGTCACCACAGAAAAGGGACTGACACGATGGCCATCACCCTCCCCGACCTCACCCCGCTGGAGAACACGCTCTGGCTGACCCTGGCCGGCAAGGCGCTCGACTACCAGGCCAAACACTCGATCCTGCACGACAAGACCGCATACGACATCGTCAGGAAGCTCGACTACGACGCCGGGCAGTTCAAGCTCTCCGCCAGCCCCGTCGTGGGCATCGCGCACCGCTCCCTGGTCATGGACAACATCGTGCGCCAGTTCATCGCCAAAAATCCCGACGCCGTCGGGCTCGACCTGGGCGCCGGGCTCGACACCCGCGTCTACCGCGTCGACCCGCCCACCACCGTCGAGTGGTACGACGTCGACCTGCCCGGCGTGGCCAAGACCAGGCAACTAGTGCTCCCCGACCGCCCCCACTCCCACACCATCGGCTCCGACCTCAACGACCCCCGATGGCTCAGCGAAGTCCCCGCCGACCGCCCCGCCGTGATCGTCGCCGACGGCCTGATCGGGTTCCTGTCCAAGGAGGAACTGGCCACCCTCCTCGACCGCCTCATCCGCCACTTCCCCACAGGTGAGATCTGCTTCAACGGCTACACGCGCTTTCACGTCTGGGCCGCCAGGAAGTACCCCGGCACCCAGTCCGTCGCCCCCTACCTGAGATCTCCCGGCTTCGACACCCCGCAGGACATCGAGCGCCTGGAACCCCGCCTGAAGCTGGTACGCGAGATCTTCCTGGGCCGCGAGCCCGAAGTCGCCGACTATCCGTGGACGACCCGCCTGGCCAGCTTCCTGACCGCCTGGAGCACCTCCATCTCGCGCAAGGGCACCGCCATCCAGCACTACCGCTTCTAGGGACTCCAGAGGCACCGAGGTGACCGCCGAGGACCGGCGGCTGCTGGAGGATCGTGTGCGCTTCCCGGCGGGCTCAGTCGGGTCGGGGCAGGGCGCGGTGCTGGTCTTGCGATCAGTCCGTTTCCCTGACCCACCCGCCTAACCAGGCATGTATGTTTCCAGGCACCGAGCTCTCCGCGGGTCTTGCCGGGGGTCGACCGCCTGCGGTGGTGGTGTCCACGGCGTCGGAATCGTGGTTCCGCGACAGCCGCTGACGCGAACTTCTCCCCCGAAGGCCCCCCATCAGCGGTCTCATCGCGGCCACAGCACCGAACTGTGGGCGCCGGATGAGGGTCGGAAGGACAAGTAGCGGCGGACCGGCGGCACAGCTGAGGGGACCCGCATGCCTCAGGGGCGGCGCGGTTCTATCGGGGGCGGACGTTGTGGTTGCGGGCGAACAGGTTGCCCGGGTCGTAGTGACGCTTGACCGCGGCGAGCCGCTCGTACGTCGGCACCGGATAGACCGCCGCGACGTCCTCCTCCGTGGCCGAGGCGAGGAAGTTGGCGTAAGCGCCGTCGACGTGGGGCGCGAGCCTGGCCCACAGCGCGTCCAGCGCGGGCCGGGCCGCCTCCACGACCGGCGCCGGGCCCAGGGCGGTGGTCACGACCATCAGCTCCGCCGCGCGGTGCGCGTAGGCGGTGGCGTCGCCGGCGACCCGGGACACCGCGCCGCCGACGCTGCGCACGGAGAGGAACGGCGACCCGTGCGACGCGCCCGCCTCGGCGAGGATCCGCAGGGCCGCGGGCACCGAGTCCCGGCCGACGAAGCCGCTCCGGTTCACCAGCCGGATGCCGGGCGGCGGGACCGCCCCCTCCACGAGCACGTCCGCGTAGGGGCGCGGCGCCACGTCGTCGTCGATCACCGTGCCGAGCCGGCGGATGGGGTCGACGGCCCGCGCCGCGAGCTCGGGATCGTCGCCGTCGAAGGCGACCTGGATCTCGACCGGCGCCTCGGGGCCGCCGGCGAAGGGGTTGGCGAAGTTGACGATGGAGGTGAGCTCCTCCGGGGCGGTGCGCATGTGCTCGGCCCAGCCCTGGAGCACGGCGGCCGCCTGCGCGGCGGGGAAGGCGATCGTGCCGTAGAAGACGTCGGTCGTCGGGTGCGCGGCGAAGACGAAGGCGGTCACGATCCCGAAGTTGCCGCCGCCGCCGCGGATCGCCCAGAACAGCTCCGGGTTGTCCTGCGCGTCGGCCCGCACGAGCTCGCCGCCGGCGGTGACCACCTCGGCGGCGACCACGTTGTCCAGCGCCAGGCCGTACTTGCGCACCTTCCAGCCGATGCCGCCGGTCAACGTCAGCCCGCCGACACCGACGCTCCTGGTGTCGCCCGAGGAGATCGCCAGGCCGTGCGGGGCCAGGGCGTCCGCGACCTGTCCCCAGGTGGCGCCGCCGCCGATCCGCACCAGATGGCGTTCCTTGTCGGTGACCTCCACGCTCGCCAGCAGGCCGAGGTCGATCACGATCCCGCCGTCGTTGGTGCCGAACCCCGCGAAGGCGTGGCCGCCGCCGCGCACGGACAGCACCAGCCCCGCCTCGGCGGCGAACCGGGCGGCCGCCCGCACGTCCTCGACGTTCCTGGGCCGCAGTACGAAGGCCGGGCTGCCGGCCACCAGCACCGTGCGGCCGGCGGCCTCGTACCCCGCCGCCCCCGGTTCGATGATGTCGCCGCCGAAGTCGCGGCGAAGGGTCTCAAGCGCTGTCCTCATGGCATCCCCTGGTGTTCTCGCGTATCGCACTGGACGACCACAAGATGCCGGCGGCCCGGTCGTTGTGACAGCGCGCCCGGGTGACCTGCGCCACACGCCGCGCCGCGGTGGGGTCAGTGGCCGCCGAGGGCGCGCCAGACCAGGGCCGCGGTCCGCTCGGGCCAGCGGGGCGGAGGGGCGGGCTCGGCCAGCGCCCGGCCGTACCAGCTGCCCGTGCACATGGTGACGGCGATCTCCAGATCGGCGTCGGCGTCGATGAGGCCCGCCTCCTGCGCCGACCGGAGGATGGCGAGGATACGGCGGCGGCGCGGGGCGATCACCCGGGCGCGGTACCGGGCGAGCACCTCGGGCTCGGTGGTCTCCTGCAGCATGGTGCCGACCAGCGAGAGCCTGCCCGGCCGGGAGACGCCCCGCTGGAAGTCCTCCAGTTCGGCGACCAGCGCGGCGTACGGGTCGGCCGGCGGGGTCGCCTGCTGCTCCTCGGTCATGCTCGCCACCGCGGCGGCGGCCAGCTCGGCCTTGCCCGGCCACCTGCGGTACAGGGCCGGGCGGGTGGTGCCCGCCTCCTGCGCGACGGCGGCCAGCGACATCCGCTCGTAGCCGTAGGCGGCCAGGTGCCTGCGGGCGACCGCCAGGATCCGCTCGTCGATGGTGGCGTCGCGCGTTCGCCCGGTCTTCCGTGTCATGATCCCGCCTGTTTCATTACAATGCTGTAATGTAACGAAAGTCTTTTCCGACCTCACTCTACAAAGGAGTCACCCTCGTGGTCGTCGAATACATCCGCTACACCGTTCCCGCCGACCGGGCCGAGGAGTTCGAGCAGGCGTACCGCACCGCGTCGAGCGTGCTCGACGACGACCCGCACTGCCTGAGCTACGAGGTCGCCCGTGGCGTCGAGGAGCCCGAGCACTACACGGTGCGCATCGAGTGGGACTCCGTCGAGGGCCACGAGCAGGGCTTCCGCCGCAGCCCCCGGTTCGCCGAGTTCTTCGCCGCCGTGAAGCCCTTCTTCGGCGACATCCAGGAGATGAAGCACTACGACGCCAGATTCGGCAGCCGATGACCATCGCCGAGCTGCTGGCGCGCGCCCGCCTGCTCAACCGGGACCTCGCGCCCGGCGATCCCCTCGCCGACACCGTGATCCGGCCCCTGGCCGCGGCGGCCACCGAAGCCGAAGCCGAAGACGCAGCCGGAGCCGAAGACGCAGCCGGAGCCGGAGCGGGAAGCGGGCCAGAGGCCGCCGAGGACGGCGCCCCCGCCGAGCGCCTGTGGGAGCTGGCCAAGGACGCCACGCGGCTGCGCGCCAGGCCCGGCGCGCACGAGGGCCTGATCGAGGCCACCGCCGCGTTGCAGCACCTGGCCTGCCTGTCCGCCGAGGACGCCGATGTCCTGCGACGGCGGATCGCCGAGCTCGCCGGCATCCAGGGCGCGCTCGAAGCGGGGATCGACGTCGCGACCGACGGACCCTACCTGGTCACCAACGTCTCGCGGATCACGAACTGGCTGGGCGAGCCCGTCCAGACGTTCCCGCAGATGGCGCTGTGCCGATGCGGTCAGTCCGCCACCAAGCCGCTGTGCGACGGCAGCCACGCCCGCGCCGGCTTCAGCGGCGCCAAGGACCCGGCCCGGGTGCCCGACCGGCTCGACACCCACGAAGGCGTGCAGGTCACCGTCACCGACAACCGCGGCAGGTGCGCCCACTCCGGGTTCTGCACCGACCGGCTCCCGAGGGTGTTCCGGGTGGACCAGGAGCCGTTCGTGGCGCCCAGCGGCGGCCGGGCCGACGAGATCGTCCGCGCCGTGCGCGCGTGCCCGTCCGGGGCCCTCGGCGCCGTGATCGACGGCGACGAGGTGCCCGCCCCGCGGCGCCCGCCCGGCATCGAGGTGTCCAAGGACGGCCCCTACCGGATCACCGGCGGCATCCCGCTCGACGGCGACGCCTCGGGCGAGCACTACAGCCTGTGCCGGTGCGGCCATTCCCGCAACAAGCCGCTGTGCAGCGGCATGCACTACTACGTGGGCTTCGCCGACCCGCCGATGTCGCCGGACCCGACCCTGTTCGAGTGGGCCGGCGGGCTGCCCGCGCTGAGGCGGATGACGCACATCTTCTACGAGAAGTACGTCCCGCAGGACGACCTGCTCGGCCCGCTGTTCGCCCGGATGTCACCCGACCATCCCGAACGCGTCGCCGCGTGGCTCGCCGAGACGTTCGGCGGACCCAGCCTCTACACCGAGCGGTACGGCGGCTACGACCACATGGTCGCCGAGCACGCCGGCAAGGCTCTAACCGAGCAGTGGCGGGCCCGCTGGGCGCAGCTCATGAGCCTGGCCGCCGACGAGGCCGGACTGCCGGCCGACCCGGAGTTCCGGGCCGCGTTCGCCGGCTACATCGAATGGGGCTCCAGGATCGCGCTGGAGAACTCCCAGCCGGGCGCGGCTCCCCCGCCGCACATGCCGGTGCCCCGATGGTGGTGGGTCTGCGAGGCCAGGCCCGGCTCCCGCGCCTCCGCCCTGGCGCCGCCCGAGCAGCCCGTGCCGGTGCGGCTCCCTGAGCCGGGCGAGCCGGTCGGTTTCGCCGACCACATCAGGCCGCTGTTTCGCGAGATGGACCGCAGGTCGATGAGCTTCGCCTTCGACCTGTGGTCGCACGAGGACGTCACCCGGCACGCCGACGCCATCCTGCACCGGCTCCGCCAGGGCGGCATGCCGTGCGACGGCGCCTGGCCCGCCGAGCGCGTGGAGCTCTTCGCCCGGTGGATCGCCGAAGGAGCCGCGCCGTGAGGTCCTCCGCGATCGTGACGAAGCCCCTGCTCAGGACGGCGCTGGTTCGCCGGCGGTAGAGTGGGCAGGCGCCCATCATGGGGGCGCCTGCCCACTCGCACAAGACGGGCTCGCCCGACGGGAGGATCCACGGTGCCGACAGGGATAGCCATGCGCGACGCGCGCGAGCAGTTGTTCGACGCCGCCGAGCGCGTCCTGCTGCGCGAGGGGCCGAGCGCGCTGACCAGCAGGGCCGTCACCACGGAGGCCGGCTGCGCCAAGGGCGTCCTGCACCGGCACTTCGACGACTTCGACGCCTTCCTGGCCGGGCTCGTGCGCGACCGCATCGCCCGGCTCCAGCGCCAGGGCGCCGCCCTCAACGCCGCCGCCGGGACCGGCACCGTCACCGGCAACCTCGCCGGCATGCTGACCGACCTGTTCGGGCCGGTCGCCACGGCGATCGTCGGGCTCGTCATCGTCCGCGACGAGTTGCGCGCGCGGCTGCGCGCGACCACGCCGGCCGGCCTCCCCCTCCTGACGGAGGCCGCAGCGATCATCGCCTCCTATCTCGCCGCCGAGCGCGAACGCGGCCGCATCGCGCGGCGGGCCGACGTGGACACCCTCGCCCCCACCCTGATCGGGGCCGGGCACCTGCTCTTCGCCGACCGGGACGCCGGCCCGCCGTCGCCCGAGGCCGTGCGCAAGGTCGTGACCGCGGTCATCGCCGACGTCGTACGGGAGCTGCCCGAATAGCGGTGCCCCCCCGATTCGGGGTGATCTGCCTCACAACCTGTCACAGCCGACGCCGACGCTGTGTCTTGAGGCCGAACCACTGCGAAGGGGAGGCCACACATGAACGGCATGACGACCACGGAGACCACGGAACAGACCACCGTGCTGATCACCGGGGCCAACAAGGGCCTCGGCCTGGAGGCGGCCCGGCGTCTCGCCGGACACGGCTGGAAGGTCTTCCTCGGCTCGCGTGACGAGGGCCGGGGGCGGGCGGCCGCCGACAAGCTGGCCGCCGACGGCGCCGACGTGGTCATGGTCCCCCTGGACGTGACGTCGGAGGAGTCGGTCGCCGACGCCGTACGGCTGGTGCGCGAGCACACCGACCGGCTGGACGTGCTGATCAACAACGCCGGCGCGCCGGGAAGGGCCGTCCCGCCGGCGGAGGCGACGGCCGAGGAGATCCACTCGGTCTACGACACCAACGTGTACGGCCCGGTCAGGGTCACCCACGCGTTCCTGCCCCTGCTGCAGAAGGCCGGCAACCCGCGCGTGGTGATGGTGTCCAGCGGCGGCGGCTCCTTCGCGGTCGTGACCGATCCGGAGCAGCCGGTCTCGGCGATGCACGAGCTGGCCTACAGCTCCTCCAAGGCGGCGCTGAACATGATCACCGTCCGCTACGCCCAGGCGCTGCCGCACATCAAGTTCAACGTCGCCACACCCGGAGAGGTCGCCAACCGCACGTTCGCGGCCACCGACATGAACCGCCACACCGGTCAGCTGACGGTCACCGAGGGCACCGACTCGATCCTCCGGCTCGCGATGCTCGACGCCGACGGGCCGAGCGGGATCTTCGTCGACCGCCTCGGCCCGATCGCCTGGTGACACCGCCCGAAGACATCCCGCCACCGCACGCAGAACGGAACGACATCATGAGCAAGGTCTGGTTCGTCACCGGCTCCTCCCGCGGCCTGGGCCGCGAGTTCGTCCAAGCCGCCCTCTCCCGCGGCGACAAGGTCGCCGCCACCGCCCGCACCACCACGAGCTT
>NZ_JABWGO010000022.1 GCF_013363995.1 Nonomuraea rhodomycinica
ACGCGGGCGACCTGGTCCAGCAGGCCGTCCTGGTCGAGGCCGCGCGCGAACTTGTGCGCGGCGGCCATCGGGCCGCCGGTGTGCGAGCTCGACGGGCCGATGCCGACCTTGAACAGGTCGAAGACGCTGATCGCCATTGATGTGCGCCCCTTCAGCAGGGCCGGGGCCCGGCGGGCCCCGGCGGGTGGGTCAGGACTCGCCCGAGGTGAGGGCTGTGTACTCCTCGGCCGAGAGCAGGTCCTCGGGGTCGCCCTCGACGCGCACGCGGAACATCCAGCCCTCGCCGTACGGGTCGTTGTTGACCAGCGAGGGGTCGTCCACCACGGCCTGGTTCACCTCGACGACCTCGCCGCCGACGGGGGAGTAGATCTCGCTCACCGACTTGGTGGACTCCACCTCGCCGACCGAGTCACCGGCCGCGACGGTCGTGCCCGCGTCGGGGAGCTGGACGTACACCACGTCGCCAAGGGCCTCGGCGGCGTACGCCGTGATGCCGATCGTCACCGTGATGGCCTCGTCAACGCCGGCCACCCACTCGTGCTCCTTGGTGTAGCTCAGCTCGTCAGGGATTTCGCTCACTTGTTCCTCCTGTAGAAAGGCAGCTCCACGAGGTCCATCGCCTCATGGCTGCCCCGGATGTCCACGGCCAGACCTTCGCCGGCCCCGGTGTCGACGTAGGCCATCGCGATGGGCTTGCCCAGAGTCTGGGAAGGGGCACCGCTGGTGACCTCGCCGACGACGGCACCGTCCCGGGTGACCGGGTACCCGTGACGGGGCACCCGGCGGCCCCGGGCGACCAGACCGACGAGCCGGCGGCGCGGCGGCGTGTCCTTGACCGCCTCCAGCGCCGACCTGCCGACGAAGTCGCCCGGCTTGTCGAATTTCACCACCCTGCCCAGCCCGGCGTCGAACGGGGTCAGGTCGGGGCCCAGCTCGTTGCCGTACAGCGGCATGCCCGCCTCCAGGCGCAGCGTGTCACGGCTGGACAGGCCGGCCGGCCGCAGCCCGTACGGCTCGCCGGCCCGCGTGAGGGCGTGCCAGAGCGGCACGGCGTCCTCGTTGGCCACGAACAGCTCGAACCCGTCCTCGCCGGTGTAGCCGGTGCGCGCGATCAGCGCCTGCCGGCCGTCGACCACGCCGGGCAGCCCCGCGTAGTACTTGAGTCCGGGCAGGTCGGCGTCGGTGAGGGTGGCGAGGATCTCCTGGGCGCGCGGCCCCTGCACGGCGATCAGCGCGTACCGGTCGGAGCGGTCCTCGACCACCGCGTCGTACGGCTTGGCGCGATCGGCCAGCTCGGCGGCCACCTTCGCGTAGTTGGAGGCGTTGGCCACGACCATGAACTCCTCGTCGCCCAGCCGGTAGACGATGAGGTCGTCGAGCACTCCGCCGCGCTCGTTGACGATCATGGTGTAGCGGGCCCGGCCCGGGACGAGCGCCGACAGGTGGCCGACGAGCGCGTAGTCGAGCGCCTGGCCGGCCTGCGGCCCGGTGACGAAGATCTCGCCCATGTGCGAGAGGTCGAACAGCCCGGCCGCGGTCCGCACGGCGTTGTGCTCGGCGGACTCGCTGCCGTAGCGCAGCGGCATGAGCCATCCGGCGAAGTCGGTGAGTGTCGCGCCGAGACTCTCGTGGACGTCTCGCAACGGTGTAGGTCGGGACATTTCGCACCTCAGGGCAGGGTCGGATGCCAGGATCCTCCCCCTCTGTCATGGATGCCTGAGAGCTTCGCCCGGGCTTTGCCGGACTTTCACCTTCGGCGAGGCCCGCGGGCCTGCTTTCCAGAGGTCACCTCGTCCGCGCGGTCCTTTGCCTTGAGAGGTTCGCGGGGAGGGCTTGCTCCTTCAGGGGCCCTGGATGGCGGTCAGGGCGCTCTCCCGCACGGTTTCGACGGTGATGCCCGCCAGCCTAGTGCCGGAACGGGGCTGTTGTCGCGTGCGGGCGCCGCGCCCCGCCTCCCGCGCCTCAGCAGGCGGCGACCAGGGCCTCGAACAGGGCGCCGTCGGCCGCCGCCTCCGGATGCCACTGCACGGCCACGGCGAACGGGTGGTCGTCCAGCTCCACGGCCTCCACCGTGCCGTCGGCGGCCGTGGCCGTCACGCTCAGCCCCAGCCCGAGCCGGTCGACGGCCTGGTGGTGGTAGTGCGGCACCTCCACGGGCTCCGTGCCGATCGCCTTGGCCAGCCGGGAGCCCGGCACGGGCCGTACGGGCAGGTGGCCGAACACGCCCGGCCCGGGGGAGTGCTCGGTGTGGCCCACCACGTCCGGCAGGTGCTGGTGGAGGCTGCCGTCGAGCGCGACGTTGAGCACCTGGAGCCCGCGGCAGACGCCCAGGTAGGGCAGCTCCCGCTCCAGCGCCGCCTCCAGCAGGGCGAACTCGGCGTCGTCGCGGAAGCCGCGGACGTAGCTGACCCGCTCGTGCGGCTCCTCCTGGTAGTGGGCGGGGTCGATGTCGCCCCCGCCGGCCAGGATCAGCCCGTCCAGCCGCGTCACCACCGGGCCGGGCTCGCCGGCCGGCGGCAGCAGCACCGGCTGGCCGCCGGCCCGCACCACCTGCTCCACGTACATGAACGGCAGGAGCGCGGCGTCCAGCTCCCAGACGGTGTAACGGGCCGGCTCCACGTACGTCGTGATGCCGATGACCGGACGGGACACGATCAGCACCTCCTTACAGCGGCGTCACGTACGCGCCGGAGATGCCCCCGTCGACGAGGAACTCCGACGCCGTGATGAACGACGAGTCGTCGCTGGCCAGGAACGCCACCGCGGCGGCGATCTCCGACGCCTCGGCGAAGCGGCCGACCGGCACGTGCACGAGCCGGCGCTGGGCGCGCTCGGGGTCCTTGGCGAACAGCTCCTGGAGCAGCGGCGTGTTGACCGGCCCCGGGCACAGGGCGTTGACCCGGATGCCCTCGCGGGCGAACTGCACGCCGAGCTCGCGCGACATGGCGAGCACGCCGCCCTTGGAGGCGGTGTAGGAGATCTGCGAGGTCGCCGACCCCATGACCGCCACGAACGACGCCGTGTTGATGATCGAGCCCTTGCCCTGGCGCCGCATGTACGGGATGGCGTGCTTGCAGCACAGATAGACGCTGGTCAGGTTGACCTCCTGGACGCGCCGCCAGGCGTCGAGCCCGGTCTCCAGGATCGAGTCGTCGTCGGGCGGCGAGATGCCGGCGTTGTTGAACGCGACGTCCACGCTGCCGTAGGTGTCGAACGCGGTCCGGTACATGCGCTCGACGTCGGCCTCGCTGGTCACGTCCGCCCGCACGAACAGCCCGCCGACCTCGGAGGCGGCCTTGGTGCCCGCCTCCTCGTCGACGTCCACGCACACGACCCGGGCGCCCTCCTCGGCGAACCGGCGGGCCGTGGCCAGCCCGATGCCGCTGCCCGCGCCGGTGATGACGGCGACGCGGTCCTGCAAACGCTGCATGAGTGTCACTCCGATGAGATGAAGACGTTCTTGGTCTCGGTGAAGGCGGACAGGGCGTCGGGGCCGAGCTCGCGGCCGAGGCCGGACTCCTTGAAGCCGCCGAACGGCGTCCAGTAGCGCACCGACGAGTTGGAGTTGACCGACAGGGCGCCGGCCTCGACCGCTCGGGCCACGCGCAGCGCCCGCCCGACGTCGCGCGTCCAGATGGAGCCGCTCAGGCCGTAACGGGTGTCGTTGGCGATCCGGACGGCCTCCGCCTCGTCGGCGAACGGCACGACCGACACGACCGGCCCGAAGATCTCCTCGGTGAAGGCGCGGTCGGTGACCTTCGAGGTCAGGACCGTCGCCGGGAACCAGTAGCCCTTGCCCTGCGGGCACGTGCCCTGCAGGTGGGGCCGGTCCTCGACGAAGCCGCGCACCCGCTCCAGGTGCTCGGCGCTGACCAGCGGCCCCATCTCGGTGCTCTCGTCGAGCGGGTCGCCCACCTTGAGGCCGAGCACGGCCGGCGCGAGGCGGTCGAGGAACTCGTCGTACACCTCGGCCTGGACGAGCAGCCGCGAACGGGCGCAGCAGTCCTGGCCGGAGTTGTCGAAGACCGCGTAGGGGGCGCTGCGGGCGGCCTTGTCCAGGTCGGCGTCGGCGAAGACGATGTTGGCCGACTTGCCGCCGAGCTCCAGCGTGACGCGCTTGACGTGCGCCGCCGCCTTGGCCGCGATCTCCTTGCCGACCTCGGTCGAGCCGGTGAACACGATCTTGGCCACGTCCGGGTGCTCGACCAGCCGGGCCCCCGCCACCTCCCCTGCCCCAGGCAGCACCTGGAGCACCCCCTCGGGGAGGCCCGCGGCCAGGGCCAGCTCGGCCAGCCTCAGCGCGGTCAGCGGGGTCCACTCGGCGGGCTTGACGATCACCGTGTTGCCCGCCGCGAGCGCCGGCGCGACGCCCCAGCTGGTGATCAGCATCGGGAAGTTCCAGGGCACGATGACGCCCACGACGCCCAGCGGCTCCTGGAACGTGACGTCCACGCCCCCGGGCACCGGGATCTGCTTGCCGTGGTTGCGCTCGGGCGCCCCCGCGTAGAAGTGCAGCACGTCGCGGACCGCGCCCGCCTCCCAGCGGGAGTTGCCGATCGGGTGGCCGGCGTTGGCCGTCTCCAGCCGCGCCAGCTCCTCGCCGTGCGCGTCCACCAGGTCGGCGAAGCGGCGCAGCAGCCGCGCCCGGTCCCCGGGCGCCACCTCGCGCCAGGACGCGTAGGCGCGCCTGGCCCGCTCCACCGCGCGGTCCACCTCGGCCGCGTCGGCCATCTCGACGTCCGCGACGACCTCTTCGGTCGCCGGATTGATGATCTTCATGCCTTGCCCGTCACAGTCCGTTCACATCCGTTCGAAGCCGCGGTACAGCTCCCAGTCCGTCACCGCCGCGTCGAAGGCGGTCAGCTCCACTCTGGCGCAGTTGGCGTAGTGCTCGACCACGTCCTCGCCGAACGCCTCCCGGGCCAGCTTGGAGCCCTCGAACAGGGCCAGCGCGTCGCGCAGCGTGTGCGGCACGGTCTCGGCGCCCGAGGCGTAGGCGTTGCCCCCGAACGGCTCCTCCAGCGGCAGCTCGTTCTCGATGCCGTGCAGCCCCGCCGCCACCAGCGCCGACACGGCGAGGTACGGGTTGACGTCGCCGCCCGGCACCCGGTTCTCCACCCGCAGCGACGGCCCGTGGCCCACCAGGCGCAGCGCGCAGGTCCGGTTGTCCACGCCCCACTTGACCGCGGTCGGCGCGAAGCTGCCCGGCACGTACCTCTTGTACGAGTTGATGTTCGGCGCGAACAGCAGCGTGAGCTCCCGCATGCAGGCGAGCTGCCCGGCGATGAAGCGCGCGCCCAGCTCCGACATCCCGTACGCCCCGTCGCCCGCCATGACCGGATCGCCGTCGCGGCTCCGCACCGAGATGTGGATGTGGCAGGAGTTGCCCTCACGCTGGTTCGGCTTGGCCATGAAGGTGATCGAGCGGCCCTCCTGGGCGGCGATCTCCTTGGCGCCGTTCTTGTAGATCGCGTGGTTGTCGCAGGTGCGCAGCGCCTCGTCGTAGCGGAAGGCGATCTCGTGCTGGCCGAGGTTGCACTCGCCCTTGGCCGACTCGACGTACATGCCGGCGCCCTCCATCTCGCGCCGGATCCGGCGCAGCAGGGGCTCCACGCGGGCGGTGCCGAGCAGGGAGTAGTCGACGTTGTAGAGGTTGGCCGGGTTCAGGTCGCGGTAGCCGCGCCGCTGGGCGTCCTCGTAGCTGTCGTCGTAGACCACGAACTCCAGCTCGGTGCCGACGTAGGCGTCCAGGCCGTGCTCGGCCAGGCGGGCGAGCTGGCGGCGCAGGATCTGCCGGGGCGAGGCGGTCACGTCGGAGCCGTCCTCCCACGCCAGGTCGGCCATGAGCATGGCCGTGCCCTCCTGCCACGGGACGCGGCGCAGCGTGGACAGGTCGGGGCGCATGACGAAGTCGCCGTAGCCCCGCTCCCAGGACGACATGGCGTAGCCGGAGACCGTGTTCATGTCCACGTCCACGGCCAGCAGGTAGTTGCAGCCCTCGGAGCCGTGGTGCAGGACCTCCTCCAGGAAGTACCGCGCGGACAGCCGCTTGCCCTGCAGCCGGCCCTGCATGTCGGCGATGGCGAGCAGCACGGTGTCGATCCGCCCGGCCGCCACCTCCTCGCGCAGCTCCTCCACCCCGAGAAGGCCGGGCCCGCCTGGCGTGTTCACCTCGCTCACGTGCTCGCTCCCATCCGGATGACGCGCTTTCCCGTTGATTGGGCTAGTGTTAGACCATTGAGGTCCATGGTGGGATGGATTGTCAAGACCCCAGGAGACGGTGCCCGATGGCCGGGCCGGTGACACGCCCCGAGGACACAGTGGACGACTCTGCGCGACTGATGACGGTGCTCCGCCCGGTGCGGGCGGGCAACGCCTTCGAGGAGACCGTGGAACGGCTCCTCCAGGCGATCAAGCTCGGCGTGGTCGCGCCGGGGGCCAAGCTCCCGCCCGAGCGCGAGCTCGCCGTCCAGCTCGGCATCAGCAGGGTGACCCTGCGCGAGGCCATCAGGGCCCTGCAGGAGGCGGGCTATCTCGACGTACGGCGGGGCCGCTACGGCGGCGCGTTCGTCACCTACGTCCCGCCCCAGCCGGGAACGGGTGACCTGCGCCGCGTCGTGGCCGACATGGGCACCGCCGACCTGACGGACGCCCTGACGTTCCGGATGGCGGTGGAGTGCGGCGCCGCCGCCGTGCTGGCCGCGAGCGAGCTGACCGACGAGCAGCGGGCGGTGCTGCGGCGCCGCCTGGCCGACCTCGACGAGGCCCGCGTCGAGGACTACCGGCGCCTCGACACCGCCTTCCACCTGTCGATCGCCGAGCTCACCGGCTCCCCGCTGCTCGCCGCCACCTGCGCCGACGCCCGCCTGCGGGTCAGCGACCTGCTCAACGCCATCCCCATGCTCCAGGTCAACCTGGAACACGCGGCGAGCCAGCACCAGGCGATCGTCGCCGCCATCCTGGCCGGCGACCCCGAGGCGGCCCGCCGCGCCGTCGCCGAGCACCTGGAGGGCACCGCCGCGTTGCTTCGCGCGTTCCTCTCCTGAGATCGTTTTCGCCACATATGGGTATGGCGGGCTCGTAGCATCGAAGACGAGGTCATGGGGAACTGGTTCGAGCAGAGCATCATCGCGACGGGACGGCTGCCGCTGTTCTGCTTCTTCGTCGCGCTCATCGTCTCGTTCGTCGCCACCCGCATCAACGTCCGGCTGATCAGGGCGAAGATCGGCTGGTTCCGCGACGTCAACGTCGGGGAGATGCACATCCACCACGTCGTCTTCGGCGTGGTGCTCATGCTCGTGGGCGGCGTCACCGGACTGATCGTCTCGTCGGCGTCGCAGGTCAGCTATGCCGCCGCGGCCTCGATCTTCGGGATCGGCTCGGCGCTCGTGCTCGACGAGTTCGCGCTCATCCTGCACCTGCACGACGTGTACTGGGAGGAGGAGGGGCGCACCTCGGTCGACGCGGTGTTCGTCGCGGTCGCCGTCACGGGGCTGCTGCTCATGGGCCTGCGCCCGCTGAGCTGGGACTACGGCACCCCCGTCAACCCCGCCGTGCTCATCGTGGCCAACCTCGTGCTGGCCGTCGTCACCCTGCTCAAGGGCAAGATCTGGACCGGGCTCGTGGGCCTGTTCGTGCCCGTGCTGCTCATGGTGGGCGCCGTCCGGCTGGCGCGGCCCGGGTCGCCGTGGGCGCACTGGTTCTTCGCCGGACGTTCGTCGCGCAAGATGGCCAAGGCCGTCCACCGGGAGGAGCGGTGGCGCCGGCCGGTGATCACCGCCAAGATCGCCTTCCAGGAGTTCGTGTCGGGCCGGCACGACCTGCCGTCCACGCGGCGCGGCCGCCGGCTCCCCTGAGAGAGGAGTCACCATGAGGGACGAGGTCGTGGACGGAGGCTCGGGCGGGGGCCTGGACGAGACCGCCTCGGACGAGCAGGTCGGCCTCATGGTGCGCGACCTGCACGAGCGCGGCCTGGCCGGTGACCTGGCGGGGGTCGCGGCGGCGGCCGGGGGCCGCTCGTTCCGGGAGCTGGAGGCGCTGGGCCGGCCGCACGTCGCCGCGTTCTCGCTGCCGGAGCTGGTGATGCGGCTGGAGTTCGCCGAGCTGATCCCGGACGAGGACTTCGAGGCCGCCGGGGTGGCGCCGGACGAGGTCGCCGGGGTGCGGGGCTTCGCGCTGGCGTGGGTGGAGGACGTCAAGCTGCGCCGGGCCGAGGAGGGCGACACCGACGTGGACGACCCGGACGTACCGGAGATCGACTGACACCGGGCCGTCCCCGGACGGCCGCACGACCGGCCCGGCCTCTCACTCCACGACCGGCCCGGCCTCTCACTCCGCGACCGGCCCGGCTTCTCAGTCCGCGACCGGCGCGGCCTCTCGCTCCGCGGCGACGGGGCGGGCGACGGGCAGGAGGGCCGGGCGCTTGGCCGTGCGGCCGTCGCCGGAGGAACGGCCGCGCAGGCGGCGGCGGACCCACGGCGCGGCGAACTCCGCGAACCAGCGCAGCTCTCCCCGCGCCACCCGCCACGGAGTGGGCCGGGGGAGGGCGGGCAGCGGAAGGGTCCACGAGTCGTCGCTGCCGGGCAGCCCCAGGGTGTGCGCCATCGCTGCGGCGATGCGGGCGTGGCCGAGCGGGCCGGCGTGCAGCCGGTCGAGGCTCCACAGCCGCGCGTCGGTGACGGCCGCGTGCGGGAACGTGTCCACGACCAGGACGTCGTGCCGTTCGGCCGCGGCGAGGACGCGGGCGTTGAGGTCGATCACCCGGGGCAGCAGCGGACGGGCCATGGGGACGATGCGGCCGACGTCCGGGAAGGTCACGGTCAGGACGGTCGCGCCCGCGCCGGTCAGCGCCGCGAACATGTCCTCCAGCGCGTCCGCCACCGCCGCGGCGTCGAAGCGGGGACGGATCAGGTCGTTCATGCCGGCCATGACGGTCGCGAGGTCGGGCCGCAGCGCCAGGGCGGGGGCGAGCTGCTCGTCGCGCACCTGGGTGGCCAGCCGGCCGCGCACGGCCAGGTTCGCGTAGAGCAGGCCGGGCTCGCGCTCGGCGAGCAGCTCGGCGAACCGGTCGGCCCAGCCGCGCAGGCCGCCGGCCTCGTCGGCGTCGCCGAGCCCCTCGGTCTGGCTGTCGCCGAGGGCGACGTAACGCGTGTGGGTCATCGCGGGTCCTCTCGCTCGCTGTTCGTCGCCGGCCGGTCGGCGACGGACGGGACGGACGGTGCGGGGTCTGCGGGCCGGTCGGCGCCGGCGGGCGTGGCGGCGCGTTCGGTCAGGACGCGGGCCGTGGCCAGGCACCAGTCGCGCATCTCCCGCTCCAGCCGGCACCCGCCCAGGCACGACAGGTACGGGCCGACGCGCTCGCCCCGGCGCAGGAACTCCTCCTCGGCCAGGTCACCCCGCAGCCGGCGCAGTGTCCGCTCGAACAGCTCCAGCTTGGCCGCGGCCTCCTCGGCCCGTTCGAGGAGCTGCGCGATCACCGGGGCCGGGTCGAGCCCGTCCACGGCGTGCACCTTGACCGCCAGGTCGTAGCGGATCAGCAGCGGCTTGCCGGGCGCGGCGGCGAACGCGGCCAGCTCGGCGATGCCCGCCTCGGTGACCGTGAAGACCCGCTTGTTCGGCCGGCCGTGCTGCACGACCTCCCGGCCGCTGACCAGGCCGTCGGCCTCCAGCCGGGCCAGCTCGGCGTAGAGCTGCTGGGGGGCGGCGTACCAGAAGTTGGCCACGCCCACGTCGAAGATCTTGGCGAGCTGGTAGCCGCTGTGCTCGCCGTCGAGCAGCGCCGCCAGCACCGCGTGCCTGAGGGCCACCCGTCATCCCTCATAGTCATGTCGATGACTACTCATGGACATGACTATAGGGACGCCTCCGCCGGCTCGCCAGCCCCGGGACCAGAGGGCGGTGACCGAGCGCAGCGCCGGACCGGCGCCAGGGCCGACGTCGTCGAGCGAGGTGAGGGGGCCGTTGTCGTCCGGGAACGTGCCGGTGCCGCGGCGGTCCTCGTCGCGGAACGTCCCGGGCGCGTTCGGGTGTGGCCGATCGCGAGGTCTCCGCGGGGAGATCGCGAAGCCCTCCTCCTCGGGGAGGAGTCCGGAGGGCGGAGCGTCAACCGAAGTTGACATACTTTGGTCGTCAATTTAGGTTGACGGGTGCCGAACGTGCGCGCCCGTTCGTTGGGCGTTTCAGGATTGATCGAGATGTGTCGCGAAAGGAGGCGTGGTGATCAAGGAGCTGCTCTCCTACGTTCGCCCGCACCGGGGGATCCTCGTCATCGGGGGGTTACTGGGCCTGGTCGGCTCGGTGGCGGGGCTCGCCATGCCGTTGCTGGCCAAGTACGTCGTGGACGCCTTCGGGCAGGGCGGGTCGATCGCCGGCCCGCTCGCCGGGCTCACCGTGGCGGTCCTGGTCGGGGCCGTGGTGTCGGCCGGGGGCAACTACCTCATGGAGCGCACCGGCGAGGGCATCGTGCTCGGCGCCCGTCGCCGCCTCGTGGACCGGATGCTCCGCCTCAAGGTGGCCGACGTGGACCGGCTCAAGCCCGGCGACCTGCTGTCCCGGGTGACCGGCGACACGACCCTGCTGCGGGCCGTGCTGACCAACGGCATCGTCAACTCCGTCGGCGCGGTCTTCATGCTCGTCGGGGCCGTGGTCATGATGGCGGCCATGGACGGCGTGCTGCTGCTCGTCACGCTGCTCGTGGTCGTCGTGATCGGCGGCATGACGGCGCTGATCATGCCGCGGATCCAGCGGGCGCAGCAGGAGGCCCAGACGGCGGTGGGCGACATGGGCGCCGTCCTCGACCGGGCGCTCCAGGCGTACCGGACGGTCAAGGCGAGCGGGGCCGAGGAGCGGGAGATCGCGGTCGTCGGCGACGCGGCCGAGCGGGCCCGCGCCCGAGGGCTCCAGGTGGCCGGGTGGACCTCGCTGGCCGGTGTGGCCACGTGGATGGCCGTGCAGCTCGCGTTCCTCAGCGTGCTCGCGGTCGGCGGGTCGCGGGTCGCGTCCGGCGCGCTGGCGATCTCGTCGCTGATCGCGTTCCTGCTGTACCTGTTCTACCTGGTCGCGCCCATCGGGCAGCTCGTCGAGGGAGCCGTCCAGCTCCAGCAGGGCCTGGCCGCGATGAAGCGGATCAAGGAGATCGAGGACCTGCCCGCCGAGCCGGTCGCCGCCCCCGCGGCCCCCGCCGCCCGCGTCGAGGAGCGCTCCACGGCTCCGGAACGGGCCGAGCCGGTCGGGGTGCGGTTCGAGGACGTGGTGTTCCGGTACGGCGAGGACCGGCCCGCCGTGCACGACGGGGTGACCTTCGAGGTGCCCGCGGGCGGGCTGACCGCGCTCGTCGGGCCGTCCGGCGCCGGCAAGTCCACGGTCTTCGCCCTGCTCGAACGCTTCTACGACCACCAGTCCGGGTCCATCCTCGTCGGCGGTCGCGACATCCGCGACTGGCCGCTCGCCGAGCTGCGCGCCGCCCTCGGGTACGTCGAGCAGGACGCGCCCGTGCTCGCCGGGACCCTGCGCGAGAACCTCCTGTTCGCCGCCCCCGGCGCCGCCGAGGACGAGCTGTGGAGCGCGATCGCCCGCACCCGCCTCGACGACCTCGTCGCCCGGCTGCCCGAGGGACTGGAGACGCCGGTCGGCCACCGCGGCGTGCTGCTGTCCGGCGGCGAGCGGCAGCGGGTCGCCATCGCCCGGGCGCTGCTGCGCAAGCCCCGGCTGCTCCTGCTGGACGAGGCCACCTCGCAGCTCGACGCGGTCAACGAGCTGCGGCTGCGCGAGGTCATCGCCGAGGTCGCCACCGAGACCACCGTGCTGGTCATCGCGCACCGCCTGTCCACCGTGACCAACGCGGGCCGCATCGTCGTCATGGAGGGCGGCGGCGTACGGGCGTCCGGCACGCACGAGGAGCTGGTCGGCCACGACGACCTCTACCGTGAGCTGGCGGCCACCCAGTTCCTGGTGTCCTGAGGCATTGTTACTCTTCCAGAGACATAGATGAATGCCTTCATTCAGGAGGTCGCATGAGCCGCACCGTGCGCGCGCCGCGAGGCACCACGCTGACCGCGAAGGGGTGGCCCCAGGAGGCCGCCCTCCGGATGCTCCAGAACAACCTGGATCCGGAGGTGGCCGAGCACCCCGAGCAGCTGGTCGTCTACGGCGGCTCGGGCAAGGCGGCGCGCGACTGGGCGTCGTTCGACGCGCTGGTCAGGACGCTGACGACGCTGGAGGGCGACGAGACGCTGCTCGTCCAGTCCGGCCGCCCGGTCGGCGTCTTCCGCACCCACGAGTGGGCGCCGCGCGTCCTGATCGCCAACTCCAACCTGGTGCCCGACTGGGCGCACTGGGAGGAGTTCCGGCGCCTGGAGGCGGCCGGGCTCACGATGTACGGGCAGATGACCGCGGGCTCGTGGATCTACATCGGCACCCAGGGCATCCTGCAGGGCACGTACGAGACGTTCGCCGCCGTGGCCGAGAAGAAGTTCGGCGGGTCGCTGGCCGGGACGATCACGCTCACGGCCGGCCTCGGCGGCATGGGCGGCGCCCAGCCACTGGCCGTCACCCTCAACGGCGGCGTCGTCATCTGCCTCGACTGCGACCCGCGCTCGGTGTCGCGCCGCATCGAGCACCGCTACCTCGACGTCCAGGCGTCCTCGCTGGACGAGGCGCTGCGCCTGGCCTACGAGGCCCGCGACGCCCGCCGCCCGCTGTCCATCGGCGTCGTCGCCAACGCCGCCGAGGCCGTGCCCGAGCTGCTGGCCCGCGGCGCCGAGATCGACATCGTCACCGACCAGACCTCGGCCCACGACCCGCTCATGTACCTGCCGGTCGGCGTCGCGTTCGAGGACATGGCGGCCGAGCGCGACAAGGACCCGGCCGCCTTCACCCGCCGCGCCCGCGAGTCGATGGCCCGGCACGTCGAGGCCATGGTCGGCTTCAAGGACGCCGGGGCCGAGGTGTTCGACTACGGCAACTCCATCCGGGGCGAGGCGCAGCTGGCCGGCTACGAGCGGGCCTTCGACTTCCCCGGCTTCGTGCCGGCCTACATCCGGCCGCTGTTCTGCGAGGGCAAGGGCCCGTTCCGGTGGGCGGCGCTGAGCGGCGACCCGGCCGACATCGCCGCCACCGACCGCGCCGTCCTCGACCTGTTCCCGGACAACGAGCCGCTGGCGCGGTGGATCCGCGCCGCCGGGGAGAAGGTGCACTTCCAGGGGCTGCCCGCGCGCATCTGCTGGCTCGGGTACGGCGAGCGGCACCTGGCGGGCGAGCGGTTCAACGACATGGTGGCCTCCGGGGAGCTCCAGGCTCCGGTCGTCATCGGCCGCGACCACCTCGACAGCGGGTCGGTCGCCTCGCCGTACCGCGAGACCGAGGCGATGGCCGACGGCTCCGACGCGATCGCCGACTGGCCGCTGCTGAACGCCATGCTCAACACCGCCTCGGGCGCCGCCTGGGTGTCGATCCACCACGGCGGCGGCGTCGGCATGGGCCGTTCGATCCACGCAGGCCAGGTCACGGTGGCCGACGGCACGGCCCTGGCCCGCGAGAAGGTCACCCGCGTGCTGACCAACGACCCGGGCACGGGCGTGATGCGGCACGTGGACGCCGGCTACGACGAGGCGGCGCGGGTCGCGCAGGAGCGCGGCGTGCGCATCCCGATGCGGGAGTCCTGACGGCGTCGCCGGCGGCCGTTCCGGGCCCTTCGGGGAGAGGAACGG
This sequence comes from Nonomuraea rhodomycinica, assembly GCF_013363995.1. Classification (GTDB taxonomy): domain Bacteria; phylum Actinomycetota; class Actinomycetes; order Streptosporangiales; family Streptosporangiaceae; genus Nonomuraea; species Nonomuraea rhodomycinica. The sequence goes on from NZ_JABWGO010000022.1 coordinate 13,707, forward strand.
GACGGCCGCCGGTGGTGCGAGGGATGATAATGCGGCCCGCGTGGTGTTAGAGGTGGCGTGGTGGGTGGATATCACGGTGCGATGGAGCCGCTGCTCAACGGCCGGAGGCTGTCGCCCGTGCAGCGCAGGATCGCCCATTACCTGTCGGAGCACCTCGACGAGGCCATCTTCCTGTCCAGCGTGGAGCTGGCCGAGCGGGCGGGCGTGAGCCAGCCGTCGGTGACCCGGTTCGCCGTCGTGCTGGGCTTCGCCGGCTACCCGGAGCTGCGGCAGGCGCTGCGGCCCATGGTGATGGGCGGCGCGGTCGAGGCGCCGCGGGACAGCCTGCTGCGCGGCGCCTTCGACAACGAGATCCGCAACCTCACCCTGCTGCGCGAGCGCCTGGCGTCGCTGCCGCTCAAGGAGGCGGGCGAGGCGCTGGCCGCGACCGAGCCGCTGGTCGTCCTCGGGCTGCGCGTCTCGTCGGGGCTCGCCACCACGTTCGCCTACTACGCCCGCCGCATCCACCCCGACGTGCGGCTGCTCACACACGGCGGGTCGGAGCTGGCCGACGGCCTGCACGCCGCCCGCCGGGCCGGGGCGGAGTGGGTGGTGGCGGTGCTGCTGCCCCGCTACCCGGTGGAGGCGGTCCAGGCCCTGGAGTACGCCGGCAAGCTCGGCCTGCGCACGGCGGTCATCACCGACAAGCCGGGCTTCCCCGCCGAGATCGTGCTGGACGCTCCCGTGGGCGACCGGCTGGTGTTCGACTCCCACGCCGCGCCGCTGGCCCTGGCCATGGCCCTGGTGGAGGCCATGGCCGACGCGGCGCCGCTGCGCACGCAGGCGCGGCTGGAGGAGTACGAGCGGATGACCGACGAGACCGGGACGTTCGTCCAGGGCGACCCCGACTGACAGGCGGGTACGGCCGGCCGGCGATCCCGCGCCATCCACCCGGGCGCCGGCGTCATCGGCGGCGGCGCCCCCCGGCAGCTCAAGATTCGCGTACGTGTCCCGGTCGTAAACTGCTGCGCATGACCGAACGACCGACGGCGCTGGTCACCGGCGCCTCCCGGGGAGTGGGCGAGGCCGTCGCCCGGGCGCTGGCGCCCACGCACCACGTCCTGCTCGGTGGCCGCGACGCCGAGGCCCTGGGCAAGCTGGCCGGCGAGCTGCCCGACGCCCGGCCGTGGCCCGTCGAGCTGACCGAGGTCGGCCCCGCCGACGTGGCCGGCGTGGAGCGGCTCGACCTGCTCGTCCACAGTGCCGGCGTCGCCCTCCTCGGGCACGTCGCGGAGCTGACCGCCGACACCTGGCGGCGCACGATGGAGATCAACGTCGTGGCCGTGGCCGAGCTGACCCGGCTGCTGCTGCCCGCGTTGCGCGCCGCCCGCGGGCACGTGATCTGCGTCAACTCGGGCGCGGGGCAGCGCGCCAACCCCAACTGGGGCGCGTACGCGGCCAGCAAGTTCGCCCTGCGGGCCTTCGCCGACGCGCTGCGCCTGGAGGAGCCGGAGCTGCGGGTGACGACCGTCTACCCGGGCCGCGTGGACACCGACATGCAGCGCAGCGTGCGCGACCAGGAGGGCGGCGCGTACGAGCCGGACCGCTACCTGCGCGCCGACACGGTCGCCCGCGCCGTGCTGGCCGCCGTCAACGCCGGCCCGGACGCCCACCTCACCGAGATCACGCTGCGGCCCAGCGGGGGCCCGGTCGCCTGACCACCCGCCGCGCCGACTGATCACCCGCCGCCCCACTGAATGGCTTCATTCACTACAGTGGCACCATGCTGGACGACCTCGCGCGCATCGGACGCGACCCCTCCACCAACGGCTACGTCAGGGACGCCTGGTCGGCCGCCGACCTCGAGCTGCGCGAGTGGTTCAGGGGCGAGGCCGGCCGGCTCGGGCTCGACCTGCGCGAGGACCGCAACGGCAACCTGTGGGCGTGGTGGGGCGACCCGTCGCGCGAGCCCGGCGTCGTCACCGGCAGCCACCTCGACTCCGTGCGGCAGGGCGGCGCCTTCGACGGGCCGCTCGGCGTGGTCTCCGCCTTCGCGGCCCTCGACCTGCTGCGGCGGCGCGGCGTGCGGCCCGCCAGGCCGCTGGGCGTGGCCTGCTTCACCGACGAGGAGGGCGCCCGGTTCGGGGTGCCGTGCGTCGGGTCGCGGCTGCTGACCGGGGCGCTCGCCCCTGACCGGGCGCTCGGGCTGACCGACGACGCCGGCGACACGCTCGCCGACGTCCTCACCCGGGCCGGCCGCCGGCCGGGCGACCTGGGCAAGGACGACGAGACCCTGGGCATGGTCGGCACGTTCGTGGAGCTCCACGTCGAGCAGGGCCGCGGGCTGGCCGCCACGGGCAGCCCGGTCGGCGTCGCGAGCGCGATCTGGCCGCACGGCCGCTGGCGCTTCGACTTCCGCGGCCGGGCCGACCACGCGGGCACCACCCGGCTGGAGGACCGCGACGACCCGATGCTGCCGTTCGCCCGCATGGTGCTCGCGGCCCGCGAGGCGGCGGTCCGGCACGGCGTGGTCGCGACCGTGGGCCGGGCCCGGATCTCGCCGGGCAACACCAACGCCGTGCCCGGCCTGGTGTCAGCCTGGCTCGACGCGCGCGGGGCCGCCGAGACGCAGGTGCGGGCGCTGGTGGCCGAGCTCGCCGAGGCGGCCGGGGTGGAGGCGGCCGAGGAGTCGTGGACGCCGGTGGTGGACTTCGAGGCGGGACTGCGCGACCGTCTCGCCGCCGTCGCCGGCCGCGCCCTCGCCGGCCCTGAAGCGGCGCCGGGAGAGGCCCGCGCCCTCGCCGGGTCGGACAAGGCGCCCGGAGAGGCCCGCGAGCTTGCCAGTCCGGCGGCGGCGCCCGGAGACGCCCGCGACCGCGTGCGGGCCGAGGTGGCGCCCGTGCCGGTGCTCCCGACCGGCGCCGGGCACGACGCCGGGATCCTCGCGGCGGCCGGCGTGCCCACCGCGATGCTGTTCGTCCGCAACCCCACCGGCGTCTCGCACTCGCCCGAGGAGCACGCCGACCCCGCCGACTGCGAGACCGGGGTCGCCGTGCTCGCGAGCGTCCTGGAGGACCTGTGCCGCTGACGTACTGGTGCGAGCACGCCTGGCTGCCCGAGGGCGTCGCCGACGGCGTGCTCGTCGAGATCGACGGCGAGCGGATCACCCGGGTGACCCGCGGCGAGCCCGCGGGGGCCGAGCGGCTCGCCGGGCTCACCGTCCCGGGCCTGGCCAACGCCCACTCCCACGCCTTCCACCGGGCGCTGCGCGGCGTCACCCAGACGGGCCGCGGCGACTTCTGGACCTGGCGCGAGCAGATGTACGGCGTCGCCGCCCGCCTCGACCCCGACGGCTACCTCGCCCTCGCCCGCGCCGTCTACGCCGAGATGGCGCTGGCCGGGATCACCTGCGTCGGCGAGTTCCACTACCTGCACCACGGGCCGGACGGGCGGCCCTACGACGATCCCAACGCCATGGGCCACGCGCTCGTCGAGGCCGCCCGCGAGGCGGGGCTGCGGATCGCGCTGCTCGACGCCTGCTACCTGACGGGCGGGTTCGGCGAACCGCTGTCGGGCGCGCAGATCCGCTTCGGCGACGGCGACTCCGAGCGGTGGGCGGAGCGGGCCGAGGACCTGGCCGCCGCCTACGCGGGGCGGTCCGGCGTGGAGATCGGGGTGGCCGTCCACTCCGTGCGCGCGGTGCCGCCGGAGCACGTGCCCGTGGTGGCCGAGTTCTCTCACCGGCACGCCGTGCCGCTGCACGCCCACGTCTCCGAGCAGGTCGCCGAGAACGCGGCGTGCGTCGAGATGTACGCCGCGACCCCCGTGCGGATCCTGCACGAGCACGGCGCCCTCGGCCCGCGCTCCACCGCCGTCCACGCCACCCACCTGACCGAGGTGGACGTCGAGCTGCTCGGCCGGTCCGGCACCCATGTCTGCATGTGCCCCACCACCGAGCGCGACCTCGCCGACGGCATCGGCCCCGCCCGCGCGCTGTTCGACCGGGGCTCGCCGATCACGCTCGGCTCCGACAGCCACGCCGTGATCGACCTGTTCGAGGAGGCGCGGGGCGTCGAGCTGGACGAGCGGCTGGCCAGCCACCGGCGCGGCCACTGGCGGGCCGCCGAGCTGCTGACCGCCGCCACCACCGCGGGCCACACCTCGCTCGGGTTCCCGGACGCGGGGATGCTCGTGCCGGGCGCGTGGGCCGACCTGGTGTCGGTGCGCCTGGACACGGTCCGTACGGCCGGCGCTGGGGCGACGCCGGAGGCGGTGGTGTACGCGGCGACGGCGGCGGACGTGCACTCGGTGATCTCGGGGGGCCGGCGGGTGGTGAGCGACGGCCGGCACGTGCTGGGCGACGTGGGCGCCATGCTGGCCGAGGCGATCGGACGGCTGCGATGACGACCTACGGTATCCGCGGGACGACGGGCGGGAACGCCAGGGGAGGGACGCCATGACGGCGACGCTGATCGACGGGATCGGGCTGCTCTACACGGCCGACCCGGAGCGCGAGGAGCTCCGGGACGCGGCGCTCGTCGCCGAGGGCGGGCGCGTCGCCTGGGTGGGGCCCGCCGCCGAGGCGCCCCAGGCCGACCGGCGCGTGGACGCCGGGGGCCGGTGCGTCGTGCCGGGGTTCGTGGACAGCCACGCGCACCTCGTCTTCGCCGGCGACCGGACCGCCGAGTTCGAGGCCCGCATGTCCGGCCGCCCGTACTCCGCGGGCGGCATCAGGTCCACGGTGGAGGCCACCCGCCGGGCCGGCGACGCCGAGCTGGCCACCCACGCCGCCGCCCTGGTGGCCGAGATGCTCGCGCAGGGCACCACCACGGTCGAGATCAAGAGCGGCTACGGGCTGAGCGTCGAGGACGAGCGGCGCTCGCTGGAGATCGCGACCGGGCTGACCGACGAGACGACGTTCCTCGGGGCGCACGTGGTGCCGTCCGGCACGTCGGCCGACGACTACGTGCGGCTGGTCACGGGGGAGATGCTGGCGGCCTGCGCGCCGTACGCGAAGTGGGTGGACGTCTTCTGCGAGCGGGGGGCCTTCGACGGCGACCAGACGCGGGAGATCCTGCGGGCCGGGATCGCGGCCGGGCTCCAGGCCCGGGTGCACGCCGCCCAGCTCGGCCCCGGCCCCGGCGTGCTGATCGCCTGCGAGCTGGGGGCGGCCTCGGCCGACCACTGCACCCACCTGACCGCCGCCGACGTGGACGCGCTCGCCTCCTCCGGCACGGTGGCGACGCTCCTGCCCGGGGCGGAGTTCTCCACCCGCTCGCCGTACCCCGACGCGCGGCGGCTCCTCGACGCCGGGGTGACCGTCGCCCTGGCCACCGACTGCAACCCCGGCTCGTCGTTCACCTCCTCCATGCCGTTCTGCGTCGCGCTGGCCGTGCGGGAGATGGGGATGACGCCGCTGGAGGCGGTGCGGGCGGCCACGTACGGCGGGGCGCGCGCGCTGCGCCGTACGGACGTAGGCTGGCTGCGTCCGGGGGCCCGGGCCGATCTCGTGGTCCTCGACGCGCCCTCGTACGTACACCTCGCCTACCGGCCCGGCGTCCCCCTCGTTCACCAGGTCTTCCAGGCCGGTCTCCTCCTTGAGGAGGACATCCAGAACCGTCCGCTGGTCGTACCCCTTTAGGGAATCTTTGCATCTCGCCGGACGTTGCCGGGTTATACAAGCAGCTGCGGAACGAGGTGCCTGGGGATGGCAAGGCCTACGGGGAGTCGCACGCAGGAGCAGCACGTCGCCGAGCGCGATCTGCTGGGGACGTATCTGGCCGAGATCGGCCGGGTCCCGCTGCTCACGGCGGAGGAGGAGGTCGAGCTCGCCAAGCGCATCGAGGCGGGCCTCTTCGCCGAGCAGCTGCTCGACAGCGGGGGCTCGGAGCCGCGGATCGGGGACGCGGCCGACGAGGAGCTGGAGCGCCTGGCGGTGTCGGGCCGGCGGGCGAAGGACGAGTTCATCCAGGCCAACCTGCGGCTGGTCGTCGCGGTGGCGCGGAAGTATTCGGGGCGGGGCATGCCGCTGATCGACCTGGTCCAGGAGGGCAACCTGGGGCTGGTCCGGGCGGTGGAGAAGTTCGACTACAAGCGGGGCTACAAGTTCTCGACGTACGCCACGTGGTGGATCCGGCAGTCGGTGGGGCGGGCCATCCACGAGCAGGCGCGGCCGGTGCGGCTGCCCACGCACGCCGGCGAGCAGATGACCCGGCTGATGCGGGTGCGGCGCGACATGCTGGCCGAGTTCGACGTCGAGCCGACGGACGACGACCTCGCCGAGATCCTCGAACTGCCCATCGAGCGGGTGCGTGAGCTGCGCCGCTGGGCCTCCGACCCGGTGTCGCTCCAGCTCGGCGTGGGCGACGAGGACGAGACCGAGCTGGGCGACATGATCGCCGACGAGACCTGGGCCGACCCGGAGCAGCAGGCCATCGACATCCTGGAGCGCGAGCGGCTCGACGAGTGGCTGACCGGCCTGGAGGGCGACACGCGTGACATGCTGCGCTGGCGCTACGGGCTGGTCGACGGGCGCGAGCACACGCTGACCGAGGTGGGCGAGCGCTACGGCATCGGCCGTGACCGCGCCCGCCGCATCGAGCGCGACGCGCTGGCGCGGCTGCGCCGCATGGCCACCGCCGCCGCCTGACCCGCCCGCCGCCTCCTCGGCCCTCCCGGCGTCCTGTCCTCAGGGCGTGGGGCCGAGGACGCGGCGCAGGAAGTCCTCCAGGGCGGCCTGGGCCGCCTCGGGGCCGCCGCCGCGCGCCACCAGCAGCGCGCTCTCGTTGACGGCCGCCAGCAGCATGTGCGCGTGCAGGTCGGCGAACTCCTCCGGCACCGCCTCCGCCGCCTGCAACGCCGCCTTCAGCATGCCGAACGCGTACCGCTCCTCCATGGCCCGCCAGCGCTCCCAGCCGAGCACCGAGGGCGCGTCGATCAGCACGATGCGGCGCACCACCGGGTCGCCCGCCAGTCGCATCCACTCCAGGCAGCCCGTCACCAGGGCCTGACGGGGATCCTCGACGCCCCGCACCGAGGCGAGGATCGCCCGGCCCGTCTCCGCCTCGACGGCCTCCAGCACCGCCTCGAACAGCGCGTCCTTGCCCGCGTAGTGGTGGTAGAGCGCGCCCCGGCTCAGGCCCGACTCGTGCAGCACGGCCTCGATCGAGGTGCCCTCGTAGCCGTGCTCGGCGAACAGGCGGCGGGCGATGGCGACCACCTTCTCGCGCGTGGCGGCGCCGCGCTCTGCCCTGGGACTCATGTCCCCACTCTAGACATACCGACTCTCGGTCGGTTAGTTTCCAGACCGACAGTCGGTCTGTTTTGCGGGCCCCAAGGCCCGGGGGAGTGGAGGACGCCATGGCCAAGGTCGCCGGGCTGACGTACGTGGACGAGGGCGAAGGGCCCGTGACGCTGTTCCTGCACGGGGTGGGCACCAGCTCGCACCTGTGGCGGCACGTCGTCGCCGAGCTGCGCGGCGAGCGCCGCTGCGTGGCGCCCGACCTGCCCGTGCACGGCGGCAGCGACATCCGCCAGGACCTGTCGCTGCCGGCGCTCGCGGACGCGGTCGAGGAGTTCTGCGCCGCGCTGGGGCTCGGCCCGGTCGACCTGGTCGCCAACGACACGGGCGGCGCCGTCGCCCAGCAGCTCGCCGTCCGCCACCCCGCGCGGCTGCGCACGCTCACGCTGACCAACTGCGACGTCCACGACGACACGCCGCCCCCGGCGTTCCGGCCGACGGTCGAGCTGGCCGAGCGGGGGGAGCTGGCCGGGCTCGTCGGGGCCGTGCTCGACCGGCCGGAGCTGCTGTCGGCCACCGCGTACGGCCAGAGCTACGAACGCCTCGACGACCCGGCGGCGGTCGTCGAGGCGTACCTGCGGCCCATCTTCGGCAAGCCGGGCGGCGGCAAGGCGTTCGAACGGCTGCTGACCTCGATCGACGCCAAGGACATGATCGCCATCGAGCCGGCGCTCACCCTGCTGGCCGTGCCCGCGCTCGTGGTGTGGGGCACGGGCGACGTCTTCTTCGAGACGCGGTGGGCGCGGTGGCTGCGCGACACGATCCCCGGCGTCAGGAGGGTCGTGGAGATCGAGGGCGGACGGCTGTTCTTCCCCGAGGAGCGGGCCGCCGAGCTGGTGCCCCACCTGCGCGCCTTCTGGGAGTCCGAGCGCGCGAGAGCGGGCGCCTGAGCGCCCGTGCACCCTGGGGCGGGGGGCCGGTCAGCGCTCGGGCGCGGGGGTGATCTGGAAGTGCGCGGCCTTCCACTCGCCGTCCCGGCGCACCAGGGAGGTCGTCGCGTAGACGCGCATGGTCCGCTCGGTGGTGCCGCCGACGAGCATGTCGATCTCGACGGTGCTGGTGTGGATCGCGCTGTCCTCGGTCAGCATGACCACCCGGTGGTCGGACTGGTCGGTCCGCGTGTACGGGTTCTGGTTCTCGGCGAAGCCCCTGAGGATGGCGGCGCGGTCGGTCACCACGCCCCAGGGCGAGACGCTGAGGACGTCCTCGGTGAGGAAGCGGTCGTAGAAGGCGGCGTCGCCGTTCCGGTTGGCCTCCCACGCCTTCTCGGTCAGCGCGATCAGCTCGTCCATGGGGGATCTCCTCCAGTCGGGTGACACCGGTTTAAGTGGTGTCAAGTGTTACAGTGTTCCCGTGGAGGACGCAAGCGGGATGCTGCTGACGGGCGGGGACGGGCAGCGGTTCAGGTTCGACGCGGGCACGCTGTGCCTGGAGTTCCTGCTCAGCGGGGCCGTGGAGCCGTGGGAGCTGCTGCGCGAGCCCGCCGACCTGGCGGCCTGGGCGCCCCTGACGCGGCTCGGGATCGAGGGGCCGGTCACGGCCGGGCCGGGCGACCTGACGGCGGCCAGGCGGCTGCGGGCCGCGATCTGGCGCCTCGCCGTGCGCTCCGCCGGGGCCGAGGGCGTCCCGGGGGTTCCGTCCCCGATCGAGGACCCGCCCGGCGAGGCGGCGTCCCCGGCCGGGGACGATCTGCGGGTGCTGAACGCCGCCGCCGCCGCGCCGCCGCCCGTGCCGGTGATCGGGGCGGACCGGGAGCGCGGCTGGGCCTACCCGGTGACGGCCTCGCAGTTCCTGTCGGCCGTGGCCCGGGACGCGATCGACCTGTTCAGCGGCCCGCGGGCCGGGCGGGTGCGCATGTGCGCGGGGGACAACTGCTACCTGATCTTCCTCGACACCTCGCGCCCGGGGGCCCGCCGCTGGTGCTCGATGAGCCGCTGCGGCAACCGCCAGAAGCTCCGCACCCGCCGCTCGTAGGAGCGAAGGGGGGCCGGGAGAGGCTCAGACGAGCGGGGTCAGGTGGGTGTCGAGGTCGTCGAGGATCTTGCCGGCGGCCGTGACCCCGATGCCCAGCATCCAGATCTCGTCGTCCACGTTGTAGGCGTGCCCCGCCTTGACGGCCGCGAGGTTCTTCCACAGCGGCCCGCCGGTCACCGCCGCCTGGCTCTTGGCGGCCGCCTCGCCGTACGCGCTGTAGAAGACGGCGTCGGCGTCGGCCTGGGCGATGTTCTCCTGGCTGACCTTGCCGAAGCGCTTGTCGGCCTGGTCGGCCAGCCGCTGCGCCTCGGGCCGCGGGATGCCCGCGTCGCCGACCACGATGCCGCTGAACGACTCGGGACCGTACATGCGGATCTCCGTCGGCATGAAGCGGACGATGCTCACCTTGAGCGAGGTGAACTTGGCGCCGACCTGCTTGGCCCGCGCCTCGTAGGCCGACAGCAGCTCGGCGGCCCGCTCCTTCTTGCCCAGGGCCTCGGCGTCGAGCAGGAAGTTCTGCTTCCAGGTGACGCCGACCTTCTCGGTGAACACCGTGGGCGCGATCTTGCTGAGCTTGTCGTAGAAGGCGGCCTGGCGGAACTTGGTGCCGAGGATCAGGTCGGGCTTGAGCGCCATGATGGCCTCCAGGTTGAGCTGCTGGAGCGTGCCCACGGGCTTGGTGGCCGACAGGGCGGAGCCCAGGTACTTCGGCCACGCCTGGCTCTCGGCCGCCTGCGCCGCGCCCACCGGCGTCAGGCCGAGCGACACCATCGTGTCGAGCTTGTCGGTGTCGAGCACCACGACCCGCTTGGGCTCCGCCGGGACCTTCGTGACGCCCATGGCGTGCTTGACGGTCCGGGTCGGACCGGAGTCCTGGGACGGGGTGGAGGCGCCGCAGGCGGTGAGCGCGAGCAGGGGGAGCAGGGCCGCGGCGGCCAGGCGGAGACGCATGTGGGTTCCTTGATCGTTTAGGTAAGGCAACCCTAAGTGTAGTGCCCGTCATGTCCGGAACGCAGGGTGTGAAAAGCCCGAAACAACCGCGAAACACCACTGAGGCGAGATTCACGAACGTGAAACACGCCTGGTCGAGCCATGAAACCGCGGACGAACACGCTGTGGCCACACGTCATATGTAAGGAGGGTCGCGTCGTGAAGATCGATAGCGGCACGACTGCCTGGATGCTCACGGCCACCGCGTTGGTACTGCTGATGACTCCGGGCCTCGCGTTCTTCTACGGGGGCATGACCAGGGCCAAGAGCGTCCTGAACATGATGATGATGTCGTTCGTCGCCATCATCACCGTGACGATCGCCTGGGTGCTCTACGGGCACTCGCTGGCGTTCAGCGACAATTCCATGTCCTGGCTGAACCAGTTCGTCGGCGGCCTCGACCACGTCGGGCTGCAGAGCCTCGTCGACACGGCGACCAAGGACGACGGCACGGGCATGCCCAGCCTGGTCTTCTCGGCCTTCCAGCTGACGTTCGCCATCATCACGGTCGCCCTGATCAGCGGCGCGATCGCGGACCGCGCGAAGTTCGGCGCCTGGGTGCTGTTCAGCTTCGTCTGGGCCACGATCGTGTACTTCCCCGTCGCCCACTGGGTCTGGGGCACCGGCTGGCTGAACACCCTCGGCATCGAGGACTTCGCGGGCGGCACGGTCGTCCACATCAACGCCGGCGCCGCCGCGCTCGCCCTCGCCCTGGTCCTCGGCAAGCGCAAGGGCTGGCGCAAGGAGCCGATGCGCCCGCACAACCTCACGCTGGTGCTGCTCGGCGCCGGTCTGCTCTGGTTCGGCTGGTTCGGCTTCAACGCCGGCTCCGAGCTGGCGGTGGACGGCACGGCCGGCCTGGCGTTCATGAACACCCAGATCGCCACCGCCGTCGCGGCCGGCGCCTGGCTCGTCGTCGAGAAGATGCGCGACGGCCACGCCACCAGCCTCGGCGTCGCCTCCGGCGCGGTCGCCGGCCTGGTCGCCATCACGCCCGCCTGCGGCTTCGTGGACCCCTGGGCCGCGATGCTCATCGGCCTGGTCGCCGGCGCGGTCTGCGCCTACGCCGTCGGCCTGAAGTACAAGCTCGACTTCGACGACTCCCTCGACGTGGTCGGCGTCCACCTGGTGGGCGGCGTCATCGGCGCCGTCTCCCTCGGCTTCCTGGCCGCCTACCCCTTCCTGGATCAGCAGAACAAGGGCCTGTTCTACGGCGGGGGCCTGACCCAGCTCGGCCTCCAGGTGCTCGGCCCGGTCGCCGTCGGCGGCTACTCCTTCGTCGTCACCTGGGTCCTCGGCAAGATCATCGACAAGGTGATGGGCTTCCGGGTCACGGCCGAGGAAGAGGTCACCGGCATCGACATCACCACCCACGCCGAGACCGGCTACGACCTCGGCACCGTCCACGCCTCCGGCGTGGCATCCCCCAACGGGCCCGCCGTCACCCCGGCGCCTAAGAAGGTGGACGCATGAGACTCATCACCGCGGTCATCAAGCCCTTCAAGCTCGATGACGTGAAGGCCGCCCTGGAGCAGTTCGGCATCAAGGGCATGACGGTCAGCGAGGCCAGCGGCTACGGCCGGCAGCGCGGCCACACCGAGGTCTACCGGGGCGCCGAGTACCAGGTGGACCTGGTGCCGAAGGTCCGGCTGGAGGTGCTGGCGGACGAGGACGACGCCGACGACGTGATCGACGTCATCGTCAAGGCGGCCCAGACCGGGAAGATCGGCGACGGCAAGGTCTGGTCGGTGCCCGTGGACACGGTCATCCGCGTCCGCACCGGCGAGCGCGGCCCCGACGCCCTGTAGGCGCCACCGCCGCTCCGGCGCGGACGCGGGCGTCCGCGCCGGAGCGGCGAGTCACGGCAGATCGGCAAGCGAGACGAGGGCGTCCGGACGGAGCCCGAAGAGGGGACGTCTTGAGGGGAGAAGCTCGCTCGTACGCCGCGGCGCGCAAGGAGCGGGCCGCGGACACGGACCGCTGGCTGAAGGACCTCTTCCGCACGGCGAGCGACGGCGACGGCGTCTCCCTGGTCGCCGTCGGCAGCCTGGGACGCGGCGAACTGGCCCCCGGCAGCGACCTCGACCTGGTGCTGCTGCACGGAGGCCGGGACGACGTCGCCAGGATCGCCGACCGCGTCTGGTACCCCGTCTGGGACTCGGGCGTCGGCCTCGACCACTCGGTGCGCACCGTCGAGGAGGCCGTCGCGGTCGCCCGCGACGACCTGAAGGCGGTCCTCGGCCTCATCCAGGCCCGGCACGTGGCCGGAGACCCGGAGCTGACCCGCAGGGCCAGGGAGGCGGTGCTCGCCGAGTGGCGCGCCGACTCCCGGCGCCGGCTGGGCGAGCTGCGCGAGGCGGCCGACAAGCGGGCCCAGACCAGCGGCGAGGTCGCCTTCCTCCTCGAACCCGACCTCAAGGACGGCCGTGGCGGCCTGCGCGACCTGCAGGCCATGCAGGCCGTGGCCGCCGCCTGGGTGGCCTCGGCGCCCGGGCCGCGGGCCCGCGAGGCGTACGAGTTCATCCTGGACGTGCGGCACGCGCTGCACGTCGTCACCGCCCGGGGGGCCGACCGGCTCGTCCTGCAGGAGCAGGAGGCCGTCGCCGGGCTGCTCGGCCTGCTGGACGCCGAGACGCTGATGCGCCGGCTCGCCGAGGCCGGCCGGACGATCTCCCACGCGTTCGACGTCACCTGGCGCACGGTTGACAGGCTCGTGTCAGGGCCGGCCCCGCGAGGGCGCCGGCCGCTGGCCGACGGCGTCGTCGAGCACGGCGGCGAGGTGGTGCTCGCCCGGGGCGCCGACCCCCGCAAGGACCCGCTGCTGGTGCTGCGCGCCGCTGCCGCGGCGGCCGACTCCGGCCTGCCGCTGGCGCCCGCGACGATGTCGGTCCTGGCGGCCCAGTCGCCTCCGCTGCCGGTGCCGTGGCCGGACGAGGCCCGCGACGCGCTGGTGTCGATCCTCGGGGCCGGCCGCGCCGCCGTGCCCGTCTGGGAGGAGCTCGACCAGGCCGGGATCCTTGTCAAGATTCTCCCTGACTGGGAGCGGGTGCGGCACCGGCCCCAGCGCAATCCCATTCACCGCTTCACCGTCGACCGGCACCTCATCGAGGCCGCGGCGAACGCCGCCAGTCACACGCGCGAGGTGTCGCGGCCCGACCTGCTGCTGATCGCGGCGCTGCTGCACGACATCGGCAAGGGCTGGCCCGGCGACCACTCGGCGACGGGCGAGGTCGTGGTGCGCGACATCGCCGCCCGCATCGGCCTGCCGCCCGCGGACGGGGAGATCCTGGCCACGGTGGTGCGCCACCATCTGCTGCTGCCGGAGACGGCGACCCGGCGCGACCTCGACGACCCCGTGACGATCGAGAAGGTCGCGGGCACGGTCGGCTCCCGTGAGGTGCTGGACCTGCTGGCGGCCCTCGCGGTCGCCGACGGCCACGCCACCGGGCCGGCCGCCTGGAACGCCTGGAAGGCGGGCCTGGTCGCCGATCTCGTGCGTCGTGTCCGCTCCGTCCTGTCGGGCTCGCCGCCGCCCAGGGCGCCCTCCCTGTCGCCCGAGCAGGCGGCCCTGGCCCGTCACGGGGGCGGTGCCGTGCGCGTCAACGGGGGAGCGGTCACGGTGGTCGCCCCCGACCGGATCGGGCTGCTGTGGAGCGCGGCGGGCGTGCTCGCCGCGCACCGGATGATCGTCCGGTCGGCGTCGGCGGCCTCCGCGGGGTCCACGGCGGTGATCGAGTTCTCGGTCGTCCCCGAGTACGGCTCGCCGCCCGATCCGGCGACGCTGGAGGCCGACCTCCGTCTGGTCCTTGCCGGCCGTCTTGACATCGAGCAACGGCTGGCCCGCCGGAACCGGTATGTGAGGGCGCCTCGCGTTCCGGTGGCTCCACCCCGTGTGACCTTGGTGGACGACGCCTCGGCGACCGCCACGGTGGTCGAAGTCAGGGCCCATGACAGGCCGGGACTGCTGTGGCGCATCGGACGGGCGTTCGGGGAGTGCGGTCTTGACGTGAGAGCTGCTCGCGTGGAGACTCTCGGCGCGGAGGCGGTGGACGTCTTCTATGTGGTCGATCGCGCCGGACGTCCTCTCAGTGACGACGCGCAGCGAGGCCAGGTCCGCGATCTGGTGCTGGCGGCACTGCGCTGAACCACTCACGACGGACGGGTCACATATGTAACGATTGCATCCGATTTGCGTATTTAGTCTCACGCTGCGGATACCTTGTGGACGTCCTAGAACCCGTGGACCACGGGATTGATTGAGGGGTAGCGGAAGCAGTGACTACGGGGAACTCCGACAGCGGCCAGGCCGCCGGACGGGCGCGCGACAGGCGATCCCTGTCGCCCCGGATCGGACTGCGCAACTGGCGCGTGAGATGGCGTCTGACCGCCCTCATCCTGGTTCCCACCGTCGTCTGCGTGGCGCTGGGGGGCGCCCGCGTGGTCGGGTCGATCCAGAGCATCAACGACTACGAACGCACCATCCGGGCAGCCGAGGACGCCGGGCACATCCGCGACCTGGTCCAGGCGCTGGGCATGGAGCGTGACACGGGCGGCTGGATGGCGGCCGTCTCCGGCGCCCAGCGCAAGAAGCTCGCCAAGCCGTACGCCGAGCGCAAGGCCGCCGTCGACAAGCTCGTCTCCACCGTGCAGGCCGACATGGACGCGATGGACGAGTCGTACGGCGTGCGCGTCCTCGACGTCGTCCGGCGGGCCCGCCTCGACGTCAAGCAGCTCGCCCGGACCCGCGCCGAGGGCCAGCGCGACACCTCCCGCTACAACACCCTGCTCGACACGATGCTGCGCCTGCACGACGAGCTGAGCCTGCTCAGCGACGACTCGCAGATCATCGGCCAGTTCCGCGCCCTGGGCGCGCTCGCCCGGGCCAAGGAGGAGATCTCCCGCCAGCGGGTCCAGCTCATCAAGGGCTACTACCAGCCCGGCAGCATGGACTCCAAGGAGGTCGAGCGCTTCATCGCCTCCAACGCCGCCCAGCGCTCCGACATGGCCACCGTCGGCCAGGAGGCCGGCCCGCAGGTCGCCATCCAGCTCCAGAAGGCGCTGACCCGGCCCGAGTACTACAACACCGAGCTGATCAAGTCCCGCGCCGTCACCCTGGCCAGCGGCAAGGCGCCCGGCGTCCGCATCCGGCAGAACCTGCTCGCCTCCACCGACCCCCGCAAGGTCTCGGCCACCGACCAGTGGTTCAACGACAACGCCTCCACGATCGAAGCCCTCCACTCGGTGGAGGACGACATCAGCAAGAAGGTGGCCCTGCGCGGCACCGAGCTGCGCGACGCCGAGATCCGCAACGCGGTCATCGCCGGTGTGCTCATCCTCGCGCTGCTGCTGCTCGTGGCGCTGCTCACCGTCGCCATCGCCCGCTCCATGGTCACCCCGCTGCGCCGCCTGCGCACCGAGGCCCTGGAGATCGCCGGCTTCCGCCTGCCGGACGTGGTCCGCAAGCTCCGCCTCAACGGCGACGTGGTTCCCGAGGTGCGGCCGATCGGCGTCGAGGGCACCGACGAGATCGGTGAGGTGGCCAAGGCCTTCGACCAGGTCCACCGGCAGGCCGTCCGGCTGGCGGGCGAGGAGGCCGAGCTGCGCGGCAACATCAGCTCGATGTTCGTCAACCTCTCGCGCCGCACCCAGACGCTGGTCGAGCGGCAGATCTCGCTCATCGACGGCCTGGAGAAGGGCGAGCAGGACGGCGCCCGCCTCGCCGACCTGTTCAAGCTCGACCACCTGGCCACCCGCATGCGCCGCAACTCCGAGAACCTGCTGGTCCTCGCCGGCCACGAGCCCTCCCGGCGGCGCAGCCAGCCGGCCAAGCTCGTGGACGTCGTGCGCGCCGCGCTCTCCGAGGTCGAGGGGTACGAGCGCGTCCAGGTGAAGGTCCACCGCGCCACCGCGGTGGTCGGCAGCGCCGCCAACGACCTCGTCCACCTCGTGGCCGAGCTGGTCGAGAACGCCCTGCAGTTCTCCCCGAGCAACGCCCAGGTCTCCGTGACCAGCAGCCTCATCGAGGGCGGCGGCGCCCTGCTGTCGGTGACCGACTCCGGCATCAGCATGACCGAGGAGGAGCTGGCCGAGGCCAACCGCCGCCTCGCCGAGCCGCCCGTCGTGGACGTGTCGGTCTCGCGGCGCATGGGCCTGTTCGTGGTCGGCCGCCTGGCCCTGCGCCACGGCATCCGCGTCCAGCTGCGCAAGGGCGACGGCAACGGCCTGATCGCCATGGTGCTGCTGCCGCCGGCGCTCATCCCCGACGGCGCCCAGCAGCCGCTGCCGCAGCGCCCCGCCTTCGGCGGCGAAGCGGCCGCCTCCGCGCCCGCGCCGCGCGGCCCCGGGTTCGGCGGCTCCGGCCTGACCACTCCCGGCGTCGGCGGCCCGGGTCTCGCTGGGCCCGGTCTCGCTGGGCCCGGTCTCGGCGGTCCCGCGCTGGCGGGCAGCGGCGTGGGCGGGTCCGGCGCGAACGGCAGCCGGCAGGGCAGCCCGGCGCAGAACGGCACCTTCCGCTCGTTCGGCACCCTCGACTCCTTCGGCACCTCCGGCAACGGCACGGGCGGCTCCGGCGTCCCGTTCACCGCCGACACCGACGGCGGCGCCCTGCGCCAGCCCTCGTACGACACCGGCGGCTTCCCCTCGTACCCGAGCCCGGACACTCCCGGCGGCTTCCCGTCCTACCCGAGCCAGGAGGGGGCGGGCGGCTTCCCGTCGTCCCCGGCCGTCGAGGGGCCCGTCAGGGAGAACCCGCCCCGGCGCGAGTCCCTGCCGCGCAGGGACGCCTTCCCGAGCCACGAGGGCTTCCCGAGCCGCGACGGCTTCCCCAGCCGTGAGGGTTTCCCAGGCCGCGACGAGTTCCCGAGCCGTGAGGGCTTCCCCAGCCGCGACGGCTTCCCGGCCCCGGCGAGCGGTCATGGCGCGTACCCGACGCCACCGCCCGCCACCTCGGGTTACAGCACCGCCGACGTGCGCAGGCCGGAGGCTCCGCCCTCGGTGGACGTCTCCCCGATGGACAAGGACCAGGAGGAGTACCTGCCGATCTTCGCGTCGGTGGAGTCGGCCTGGTTCCGCCGTCCGCCCGGGGAGCAGGCGCCGCCCGCGCCCGGCCGAGATGAGCACAACCCATCGCAAGCCGTAGTCTCTGGGGAGGAAGCGTGGCGAACGGCCGCGGACGCCGGTTGGCGTGCGGCGGCCGCGGCCAGCGACCCCAGCCTCGGCGGCATCACCGCCGCCGGGTTGCCCAAACGCACCCCCAAGGCCAACCTGGTCCCGGGTACGGCCGGTTCGCAGGCCGCGCAGCCCCAGCGGCAGCAGCGGCAGGCGCCGGTGCCGCCGGTCTCGGCTGACCGGATGCGCAGCCGGATGGCCAGCTTCCAGCAGGGAGTGCGAAGGGGACGGGCGGAAGTACGCGAACAGGAGGAACGAGAGTGAGCGAGCGTCTTTCCAGGGAGGACGCGTGACAACGCTGAGCCACGAGGCGCATCGGTTCGACTGGCTGATCACGGACTTCGTGCGCAACACCCCCGGTGTCGCGCACGCGGTCGTCGTCTCGGCCGATGGTCTCTGCCTGGCGAGCTCTGAGGGCTTCCCGCCCGACCGGGCCGACCAGCTCGCCGCGGTCTCCGCCGGCCTGCTGAGCCTCACCGTGGGCGCGTCCCGCGTCTTCGAGGGCGGCTCCGTGACGCAGACGGTCGTCGAGATGCAGCGCGGCCTGCTCATCGTGATGGCGATCAGCGACGGCTCGGTGATCACCGTGCTGGCCGCGCCCGACTGCGACATGGGTCTGGTGGCCTACCAGATGACCCTGCTCGTCGACCGGGCCGGCCAGGCGCTGACGCCGGCCCTGCGCGCCGAGCTCCAGGCTGCCAGGACACGGTGAGGCGATGACACTCATGGGAGAGGGCCGTGTACGGCACTGACGGCACGGGGGACGACGAGCCCCTGTTCCGTCCGTACGCGGTGACCGGCGGCCGTTCGGAGCCGCGTTACCACCTTGCGATGGAGACGCTGATCTCGTCCATGTCCATACCGGACGACGAGATGGCCTTGCTGACTCCCGAGCAGGAGGCCATCATGCAGCTCTGCCGAACGTTCCGGTCGGTCGCCGAGATCTCGGCCCTCCTCCGGGTCCCGCTGGGCGTGGCGAGGGTGCTCGTGGCGGACATGTCCGATGAAGGGCTTGTCCGCCTGCACCAGCCGCGCCTCAGCCAGGGACAGCCAGACCTCAACATGCTCGAAAGGGTGCTCAGTGGACTTCGCAGGCTCTAGCCCGGGCCTCACGTCGACGAAGATCGTCGTCGCGGGCGGGTTCGGCGTCGGCAAGACGACGTTCGTGGGGGCGGTGTCAGAGATCCTTCCGCTGACCACGGAAGCGGTGATGACCGACGCGTCCGCGGGCATCGACGACCTCGGCATGACGCCCAACAAGCAGACGACGACCGTGGCCATGGACTTCGGCCGCCTGTCGCTCGACCGCGACCTGATCCTGTACCTGTTCGGCACCCCCGGACAGCACCGGTTCTGGTTCATGTGGGACGACCTCGTGCGGGGCGCCATCGGCGCCGTCGTGCTCCTCGACACGCGCCGGCTGGCCGACAGCTTCCCGGCCATCGACTACTTCGAGGAGGCGAAGCTGCCGTTCGTCGTCGGCGTCAACGGCTGGGACGGGCAGTTCCTCCACTCGGAGGAGGAGGTGCGCGAGGCGCTGGCGCTGCCGGCGCACGTGCCGATCGTCCGCACGGACGCGCGCAACCGCGAGTCGGTGAAGGCGACGCTGATCTCGCTGGTCGAGCACGTCGTACGGCTCCGCGCCGCGCCGGTCTCCTGAGCGCGGCCCGGGACCGCGTACCGGATCGGGTCTCCTGACCCGGTCGCCCGGCGGAGCCCCGTGACCCCTGGCTCCGGGTCCGGGCGGGTGACGCGGGCTCGTGGTCAGGCTCGTGACCCGGGCTCCTGGTGCGGGCTCGTGACGCGGCAAACCACCCTTCACCTCCATTGCCCCGATATTTCCCGCCGTTCCGCGACATTTCGGGAAATGGGAGGTGGGGCGGTCGCGATCGCCACTACGCTGCTAGGCCCTGTCGGACGAGGAGCCCGGAAGGGCTCCGATGGGGGGAGTGGACCGCATGGTGTGGATCGCGCTCGCCGTGTCGGCCGTCGCCGTGGCCGCCGCAGTCGCGTGGTGGCTGCGCCGCGACCGGCCCGCCGCGGAAAGGGCCGCCGAAGGCCCGCAGAAGGCGCCTGAGCACACGTGGGGCCCGGTCCTCGGCCCGGAGGCCGGGATCGCGTTCACGGAGGGCCTGCGGGCCTTCCACGACGAGGGCGACGCCGTGCTCCTGGAGCTCTCCCAGTCCGCGGTCGTCACCCCTGACCCGCCCCGCGCGATCTCCCTGCCCCTGCTGGCCGAGGGCTTCGCCGCCCGCGGCGAGGAGGCCCTGCACGACCCCGAAGGCGCGGTGCGCGAGCTCGTGGCCGAGCGCGGGGCGGTGGAGGGGCCGGGCGTGCTCCACCTGCGCGCCGCCTGGCTGGACGGGATGGTCGACGGCATGGACCGCCGGCACTTCGCCGAGGCCGTCCAGGAGATCGTCTGCTCGCCGCCCTCGGCGGGCGTCACCGCCTGGAAGGCCGAGGAGGGGACGGGGGTGCTGCTGATCACCGTGAAGTCCTCCGCCGGTGAGGGCGAGAACACCGTCATGATCGACCTGGCCCGGATGCTCGACCGCTACCGCGAGGCCCGCGAGGAGCGGCCGGGCGCGCCCGTCGAGGCGCTGCTGCGCACCGTCGTGTCGCACGTGGTGGTCTCCGGCGGGCCGGGGCTCACCTGGACCCGACCGCCCACCGGGGAGCAGGACGGCATCCTCCTGTCCGCCGCGACCGCTCCGTCCGCGTTGCGTTGAGGTCTTCTTGGGAGGGTGGGGTGGGGGAGCAGCGCGTTGTGCCGGGGGCCTCGGGAGGGGCGCGTTGGGGTGAGGCGGGCCTGGGGCGGGCTCAGGTGGTGGTGCGGCGGGTGATCAGGGCCTCGATGCCGTCGAGCAGGCGCTGGAGGCCGAACTCGAAGGCGCGTTCCGCGCTGTAGGCCGTGCCCATGGCCTCGCCCGCCGCCTCGCCCACCCGGGTGGCCGTCGGGAAGCGGGTCACGTCAGCGATGCGGCTGAGGAACGGGGCGTGCGCCGCCCACCACTGCTCGTCCGTCATGCCGGTCTCGCGCTCGGCCTGCGACGCCTCCACCGCGCCCCGGGCCGTGCCGTGCACGAACCCGGTCACCAGCGTGACGACCGCGTCCATCTCGACGTCGGTCAGGCCGATGCCGTCCACGGCGCGCAGCTCGTAGTCGTACTTGGCGGTGCCGTGGGGCCCGAGCACGGGGCGGCTGGCCGCCACCTGCGACAGCCAGGGGTGGCGCAGGTAGAGGGCCCAGTTCTCGCGGGCGACGTGCTCCAGCCGCCCCCGCCACCCGCCGGGCACGTCCTCGGAGCGGTCCGTCTCGCCGTACACGGTGTCGAGCATGACGTCGAACAGCTCGGGCTTGCCCGGCACGTACGTGTAGAGCGACATCGTGCCGACGCCGAGCCGCTCGGCCACGCGGCGCATGGACAGCGCCTGGAGCCCCTCGGCGTCGGCCACCTCGATGGCGGCGCGCACGATGCGGTCCACGCTCAGGTCGGGCTTGCCCTTGCGGCTGGCCCGCTCGCTGGTGCGCCAGAGCAGCGCGAGGCTGCGGGCGGGGTCGCCCTTGCCGAAGTACTCGGTCGTCACCCTTCGTACGGTACACCGTACGGTCGGGCGGCCGTCAGGCGGCGGCCCACCAGTGGGCGGCGACCAGCTCGGCCACCAGTGTCTCCGTCAGCAGCGCCACCTCGGGGTCGTCGTCGTGCCGGTAGCGGACGGACGCCGCGGCCCCCGGCACGTCGCCGCCCACCGCGAGCACCGTCGAGCCGCGCTGCCGCACCCAGTCCATGGCCTGCTCGTCGTAGCGGGACCCGGGGAACAGCAGCGCGCGGTAGTCGAGCGTCTTGGTGAGGTACACGTCCACGTGCGCCCAGTCGCCCGTCTCGCAGGCGTCGGCCTGCCGGCGCGGGCCCTCGCGGACCATGAGCGCCGACTGCTCGGCCGACGACAGCCGCTCGGCCGGCGCGACGGTGTAGACGCCGTGCGGACCGTCCAGCAGCTCCAGCGCCGTGGGCAGCCACTCCTTCCTGCGCTCCAGCAGGTCGGCCGTGGCCTCGGCGGTGCGCCGGAGCAGGGCCGGCAGGTCGAGGGCCGTGCCCGTGAGCCGGGACTCCAGGGCCAGCAGGAGAGCCAGCGTGTGCTGGAAGGTGCGGCACGAGACGCCGCCGCGCTCCTCGCCGGCCCGCATCGGCACCACCAGGTCGGCGCCCTCGGTGACGGCTGATCCGGGGGCGTTGGTGAGGGCCAGGACGAACGCCTGCGTGCCGGCGTAGCGGGCGAGCGCGTCCAGGGTCTCGCGGCTGCCGCCGGTGGCCGAGATGGGGACGACGAGCGTGCCGGGGTTCGCGGGGTACGTGGCGGCGGTGGAGGCGTAGTCGGCGTAGGCGTCGATCCCCGCGGCGCGCAGCCGGAGGGCGGCCACGCCGGCCGCGTACCGGGAGCTGCCCATGCCGAGGAACAGCACCCGCTCGACGCCCGGGGGCAGCCCCTCGAACGGGTCGGCGGCGGCCGGGTCGGCGGCCAGCGCCTCCAGGGCGTCGGGCTTGGCCTCCAGGTCGGCCAGGAACAGCTCGGGGTTCAACGGATCTCCAGGTGGTGCTCGGCGCCGCGCGGTGGGCGCGGCGGTGTTCGGTGCCGAGGGAGCGGCGGTGTTCGGTGCTGACGGAAGTGAGGAGCGGGCACGGCGGCGGCCGGGCGGGTGCCCGGACCCGCCTGGGTCAGGGGTACCAGGTGCGCAGGACTCCCATGGGGGCGTAGCGCCATCGGGGCAGGTGGCGGGCCGCGTACACGAGCTCCCGGCACTCCTGCTCGACCTCGAACGGCCGCAGCAGCGCCTCGTCCAGCAGCTCGGGCCGGCCGCGCTCGGCCAGGCGGCGGCGGTAGGCGGACAGCATGGCCGCGCGCGTCTCGCCGGCCCAGCGGGCGGCGTGCTCGGGCGGCGTGCCGCGCCTCTTGACGGCCACCTGGGCGACGTGTTCGAGGCTCGTGGCGAGCTGGGCGACGTCCCGGGCGGCCGGCTGGTACGGCTCGGCGCCCGTCACGGTCGGGTTGCCGTCGAAGTCGATCACGGCGTAGCCGTCGCGCCACCGCAGGAGCTGGCCCACGTGCAGGTCGCCGTGGATCCGGATCAGGGGCGTGGGTCCGAGGGGCCGGTGCAGGGGCTCCAGCTCCCGGCGGAGGGCGGCCTCCCGGGTCGCCAGCCACGCGCCGTCCTCCCCGCCGGTCAGCGCCAGGGCCTCCCGCAGCGCGTGCTCGGCCCGCGTCCCGTACCCGGGGGAGGGCGCGGGCGGGCCGGCCGCGGTGCCGGGCGCGGCGCTGGACGGGCCGGCCGCGGTGCCGGGGGCGGCGGTGGGCGGGCGGAAGGTGGACAGGGCCAGGTGCAGGTCGGCGGTCAGGCGGCCGAGGTCCCGCGCGAACGACGTGCGCCCGGTCTCGGCCTCGTCCACGCACCACTCCCACCCGTCGCGCGCCTCCGGCAGGTACCCCGTCACGAGTGCCAGCAGCACCTCCCGCTCCCCTGAAGCGCCGTCAGCACCCGACTTTTCGCGCAAAGTCAGGGCGGCGTACGGCGGCGCCATCTCCTGGAAACCGCTCGCGGCCAGGTGCGCGAGGACGTCAGGGGCCGGATGGGGCAGCGGCGCCGGGGGTGTCAGCCACTTGACGACGACCCGATCACTCACCACCACCGAATAGTTTGTCTGATCGACGTGCTCTCCGAAGTCGCGTTCAGCCGGGACCCCGGTGTCGGCGGCGGCTTCGCCGTGCGAGAGGCTGGGCAGCGGGCCGAGCCGGCGCACGGCGAAGGGTGCGGGCACGTCGTCCGCCAACGACGCGACGAGCGCAGCTGTGAGGCCGCGGTCCCGCTGTGTGAGGGGATTCTCACCGACGGAGATCAACCGGTCCCATATTGAATCGGGATTCAACAGCATGACCAAACTTCCAGGTGGCAATGTCCTGAAAAGTCTTGCTCATGTTGATTTCTGCTGCAACACTCCTGCTCTGGTCTGCCGTGTCCGTTGGTCGCGCGACCCCTCGTCCCTTGTCATCAGAAGGAGTAGCGGCCTTGTCCCGATTCCGGTTCACCCGTCGTCTTCCGGCCGTGGTAGCCGTGGCCGGCCTCGCGCTCGCCGTGGCGGCGTGCGGTGGTGAGTCGTCGAGCGCGGGTTCGGCTCCCAAAGCCGAGGCCGACCAGCTCAACCCCAACGCGGACCTGACCAAGCAGTCGATCAGCGTCACGGTGTGGGACGGGTACACGCCGAAGGAGCTGCCCGAGAAGGTCAAGGCCAAGCTCAAGGTCCAGGACCTGAAGATCGCCCTGCACGCCACCAACGAGGAGGCGATGACCAAGCTCACCGCCGGCGGCGACAGCGGCATCGACGTGGCGTTCGTGTCGGGCCAGTACGCCCAGGCGCTCAACGAGCAGGGCCTGCTGGAGCCGATCCACCCCGAGCTGATCCCCAACCTGTCGAACCTCTACCCCGAGGCCACCCAGCTCTCCTACGACAAGGGCAACAAGTACTCCGTGCCCTACACCTGGGGCACCACCGGCATCTGCTACCGCAGCGACCTGGTGAAGGCCGAGCCGAAGAGCTGGAACGACATCCTCAACCCGCCGTCCTGGGCCGACAAGAAGGTCACCATGATGACCACCGAGCGCTGGCTGGCCCTGCCCGCCCTCAAGGCGCTCGGCTACTCGGTCAACACCGACAAGGACGACGAGATCGCCAAGGCCAAGGAGCTGCTGCTCAAGGCCAAGCCGCACCTGCTCGGGTACGACGACACCACCTTCGGCGACAAGCTGACGAGCGGCGAGGCCATCATGGTCGAGGCGTGGGACGGCTGGTGCCCGACGACCAACGACAAGCAGAACATCAAGTTCGTCGTGCCGAAGGAGGGCAGCGACCTCTGGGTGGACACCATGGTGATCATGAAGTCCTCCAAGAACAAGGAGGCCGCGCACGCCTTCATCAACTACATCCTCGACCCCGAGATCCACAGCTGGGCGGCCGAGAACATCAACTACAAGGTGCCCAACAAGGCGGCCATGGAGCGGGTGAACCCGCCCAAGGGCTCGCTGCTCGGCATCAAGCCCGCGGAGCTGCTCAACGGCGAGTCGATCATCGACCTGGGCCAGGCGTCGACCAAGTACACGCGCCTGTCGACCGAGGTCGCGGCGCAGTGACGTTGTGATGTCCCCGGCTAGGACCCGGCCGGCGACCGCCCTGCGGGTGCGGCGCCGGCTGGGCGCGTTCGTCTTCCTGACCCCCGGCCTCGCCTATCTCGTCGTGCTGCTGCTGGTGCCGCTGGCGCTGGTGCTGAGCTACGTGTTCTTCCAGCGCGGCCGCTTCGGCGGGGTCGTCTACGAGTACACCACCGAGAACTTCTCCCGCCTGATGGACCCGCTCTACCTGCGGGTGCTCGGCGAGTCCCTGCAGATCGCGGCCCTGACCACGGTGATCGCGCTCGCGCTCGGCTATCCCACGGCGTACCTGATCGCCCGGCTGCCGCGGAAGTGGAAGACGGTCGCGCTCGTCGCGATCGTGCTCCCGTTCTGGACGAACTTCATCATCCGCATGTACGCCTGGATCATCCTGCTCAACGGTCCGGGCCTGATCAACTCCGCGCTGAAGAGCCTCGGCCTCGGCCCGTTCGACCTGCTCTACAACCAGGGCGCCATCGTCACCGGGCTGGTCTACTCGTACCTGCCGCTGATGGTGCTGCCGCTCTACGCGGCCATCGAGAAGCTCGACCCGCAGCTGCGCGAGGCGTCGGCGAACCTCGGCGCGTCCGGGTTCACCACCTTCCGCAAGGTCACGCTGCCGCTGACCGTGCCCGGGGTGCTGACCGGCTGCCTGTTCGTGTTCGTGCCGAGCTTCGGCAACTTCGTCATCCCGGAGATGCTGGGCGGCGGCAAGTCCGTCATGGTGGGCAACCTGATCCGCACGGAGTTCCTCAAGGCCCGCGACTGGCCGTTCGGCTCCGCGCTGGCGCTCGCGCTCGTCGCCGTGCTGGTCGTGCTGCTCCTGGCGCAGGCATGGGCGGCCCGCCGTGCGTAGGTCGAGGCTGCTGTACGTCCCGTTCTGGGTGACGATCGTCTTCCTGTACGCGCCGATCGCCGTGGTCGTCGCGATGTCGTTCAACTCCGGCAAGTCGGCCTACACCTACGAGGGCTTCAGCCTGAAGTGGTACGGCGTGCTGGCCCAGGACCAGCGGGTGCTGGACGGCCTGCTGAACACGCTGATCGTGGCGGCGGGCTCGACCGTGATCGCCACGGTGCTCGGCACGCTGCTGGCCGTCGGCCTGGCCCGGCACACCCGCTCGCGCGCGCTCGACGCGATCGCGCTGATGCCGGCGGTGCTGCCCGACCTCGTGCTCGCGATCGGCCTGCTGCTGTTCTACGGTCTGATTCAACTCACGCTGGGCCTGTACTCGGTGATCCTCGCGCACGGCGTGTTCGCGATGGCGTTCGTGGCGGCCGTGGTCCGCACGCGGCTGGCGAACACCGACACGTCGCTGGAGGAGGCCTCGCGCGACCTCGGCGCGGGACCGGTCACCACCTTCCTGAAGGTCACGCTCCCGCAGCTCGCCCCCGGCATCCTGGCGGGCGCGATGCTGGCGTTCACGCTGTCGCTCGACGAGTTCGTGATCGCCTTCTTCACGATCGGCAACCTCCAGCAGACGCTGCCGATCGTCATCTACTCGATGATCCGGTTCGGGGTGACCCCCGAGATCAACGCGCTCGGCGCGATCCTCCTGCTGGTGAGCTTCACCGCGGTGATCGCGGGCCAGCGCATGACCAAGATCGGCGAAGCACGTGCTCAAGATTGACGGCATCACCCGCAGGTTCGGCCAGGTCACCGCGCTCGACGGGGTCTCCCTGGAGATCGGGCAGGGCGAGTTCTTCGCGCTGCTCGGCCCGTCCGGCTGCGGCAAGACGACGCTGCTGCGCATCATCGCGGGGTTCGAGACGCCCGACTCCGGCACGGTGACGCTCGACGGCGACGACCTGCTCGCGCTGCCGCCGAACCGCCGGCCGATCAGCCTCATGTTCCAGTCGTACGCGCTGTTCCCGCACATGACCGTGGCCAAGAACGTCGCGTACGGGCTGGAGCGGGAGAAGCTGCCCCGGGAGGAGATCCGGCGGCGCGTCGGCGAGGTGCTGGAGACCGTGGGCCTGTCGGCGCACGGCGACCGCCGGCCCGCGCAGCTGTCCGGCGGCCAGCGCCAGCGCGTGGCGCTGGCGCGCTCCATCGTCAAGCGGCCCCGGCTGCTGCTGCTCGACGAGCCGCTGTCGGCGCTGGACAAGAAGGTCCGCGCCGACATGCAGCTGGAGCTCAAGCGGCTGCAGAACGAGGTCGGCATCACCTTCGTGGTCGTCACGCACGACCAGGAGGAGGCCATGTCGCTGGCCGACCGGATCGCGGTCTTCGACAGCGGCAGCGTCCGCCAGGTGGACGAGCCGGTCGCCCTCTACGAGCGTCCGCGCAGCCCGTTCGTCGCGGGCTTCGTCGGCGCCAACAACACCTTCGAGGGCAAGGCCCGCGCGGCCGGGCTGGACGCGGGCGAGCTGGGCGAGCTGGCCGGGACGCCGCTGGACGGGCTGGAGGAGGGCGCCGGCGCGCTGCTGTGCGTGCGCCCGGAGAAGATCACGCTGCGCGAGATCCCCGAGGAGGCCGCGGCCCCGGCCGCCGAGCCGGTCGAGCCGGTCGAGCCGGCGACGGAGCCGGAGGAGAAGGCCACGGAGCCGGAGGAGCCCGCCGAGGACCCGCGCGAGGCCGCGGAGGAGTCCACCGAGGACGCCCAGGACGCCCAGGACGCCCAGGACGCCCAGGAAGCCCGGGAAGCCCGGGAAGCCGCGCAGGAGTCCGCCGAGGAGCCGGAGGAGCGCGCCGAGGACGCCGGGGAAGGCGCGGACGGGCCGGCCGAGGGGCTGGAGGGCGCCGTGCTGGACGTCAGCTTCTACGGGGGCGTCTCCCACCTGTCGGTGGACGTGCCGGGCCACGCCAAACCGGTGCTGGTGGCCGTGCAGGGCGCGAGCGCCGTACGGCCGGGCGCGAAGGTGCGCCTGACCTGGGACGCCCGCGACGCCGTCGTCATCCCCGTCCCGTGATGACCGGTCCAGTGGGGAGCGACGCAGCCGGGAGCGGCCCGCACGCGCGCGGCTCAGGCGACGAGGTCGTTGCCCGTGGCCGTGCGCGCGTAGGACAGGATCAGCTCGGCCGCCTCGTCGGGGCCGATCACGGGGTGGCGGGCCGTGATGCGGTACCCGTAGGCGTCCTCCAGCGCCACCAGGTTGCGGGCCAGCGACAGCGAGTCGCCGCTCAGCCGGAACACGCCGAGCGCCGCGCCGGTGTCGAGGATCGACTGGTACATCGACACCTGACGGTCGTAGAGCGAGGTGAGCAGCACCCCGTAGACGCGGTTGCGGCCGGCGGCGCCGCCGAGCTCGTTGAGCAGGCGCACGTCGGGGTCGAGCGGCCCGGTGGGCAGCCCGGAGCGGATCGTCATGACGAGCTTCCTGACCGGGTCGGTCACGGTGGCGAGCTGGCGCAGCCGCTGCTCGTAGAAGCGCTCCATGCCGGCGTGCTGGGCCTCGACCAGCAGCTCGCTCAGGTCGGGATAGTGGTAGAGCACCGCGCCCGAGGTCAGGCCCGCCTCCTCGGCGACATGGGAGAGCTGGACCCCGTCGATGCCGTGGCGGATGATGGCGCGGCGCGCCGCCTCGATCAGGTCGATGCGCCGGTCGGTGCGGCTCTTGCGCTGGGCCATGCTCACCACCTCGTTCCCCCGAGCTGTTCGGCCCCCGTTCAGGAAGCCGTGACCATAGTGCCTTGAAGTTGACCTCTACGCTAGATGAGTATTTGAATTCACGTTCAACTAGTTCGCCCCCTCCGGAGTAGCGTGATGTCTCTCACGATCCTGTTCATGCCAGAAAGCGCCTACGGGCCGACCAACAACTGCATCGGCATCGGCGACATCCTCCGTCGTCGCGGTCACCGCGTCGTGTTCGCCGCCGAGGCGTCCTGGAAGGGCAAGCTGGAGGCCCTCGGCTTCGAGGAGGACCTGGTCGACCTCGCGCCGCCGGCCGAGGAGGAGCAGGACCCGGGCCAGTTCTGGAAGGACTTCATCCGCGAGACCGCGCCCGAGTACCGCAAGAGCACGCTGGAGCAGCTGGAGACGGTCACCAAGCCGATCTGGGAGTCGCTCATCGACGGCGTGAAGTACTGCGAGCCGCAGCTCAAGGCGATCATCGAGCGGGTCCAGCCGGACGTCATCGTCGAGGACAACGTCATCACGTTCCCGGCCCTGCTCACCGCGGGCCGCAAGTTCGTCCGCATCGTCTCCTGCAACCCGCTGGAGGTGCGCGGCGAGAACGTCGCGCCGGTCTTCTCCGGCCTGCCCGCCGACGACCGCGCCGAGTGGGACGCCTTCCGCGCCGAGTACGAGCGCACCCACCGCGAGCTGTGGACGGCCTTCAACGAGTGGTGCGTCGAGCAGGGCACCGAGCCGCTGCCCGACCTCGACTTCATCCACCAGGGCGACCTGAACCTCTACGTCTACCCGGAGATCCTCGACTACACCGCCGAGCGCCCGCTCGGCCCCACGTGGCACCGGCTCGACTCGTCCGTCCGCGAGACCGACGAGCCGTTCGAGCTGCCCTTCCAGCGGGGCGAGGGCGCGCTGGTCTACTTCTCGCTCGGCTCGCTCGGCTCGTCCGACGTGGAGCTGATGCAGCGGGTGATCGACGTGCTGGCCACCACCCCGCACCAGTACATCGTCTCCAAGGGCCCGCTGCACGAGGAGATCAAGCTCGCCGACAACATGTGGGGCGCCGAGTTCCTGCCGCAGACGAAGATCATCCCGCTCTGCGACCTGGTCATCACCCACGGCGGCAACAACACCACCACCGAGGCCGCGCACTTCGGCAAGCCGATGATCCTGCTGCCGCTGTTCTGGGACCAGTACGACAACGCCCAGCGCGTCCACGAGCTCGGCTACGGCGTCCGGCTGTCCACCTACGCCTTCACGGACGAGGAGCTGACGGGCGCCGTCGAGCGGCTGCTCGGCGACGCCGGGCTGCGCGCCCGGCTGGCGGCGGCCGGCGAGGAGATCCGCCGCCGCGACGGCCTGCGCAAGGCGGCCGACCTCATCGAGCGGCTCGGCCAGGAATAGCCGGGCCGGCAACGACGACCGGGCCGGCGAGAGCCGGCCAGGAGCGAGAACCATGCGTGAACTGATCAACCCGGCGACCGGCGACCTGACGGACCGCGTCCCGGACACCCCCGTCGAGAACGTGGCGGCGGCCGTCGCCACCGCCCGCGCCGCCTTCGCCGAATGGGCGGAGGCGACCCCGGGCGAGCGCGCGCGGCTGCTGCTGCGCGTGGCCGACCTGGTGGAGGCCGACAGCGACGAGCTGACCCGGCTGGAGGTGGAGGACACCGGCAAGCCGGCCGCCGTCGTGCGCGACGGCGAGCTGCCGTTCGCCGTCGACAACCTGCGTTTCTTCGCGGGCGCGGCGCGCTCGCTGGAGGGCACGGGCGCCGGGGTGTTCAGCCGCGGCTACACCTCGATCATGGTGCGCCGGCCCGTCGGGGTGGTCGGCTCGATCGCCCCGTGGAACTTCCCGCTGGTCATGGCGATCTGGAAGCTGGGGCCGGCCGTCGCCGCGGGCAACGCCGTGGTGATCAAGCCGGCCCCGCAGACGCCGCGCACCACGCTGCGCCTGGCGGAGCTGTTCGCCGAGGCGGGCGCCCCCCGTGGCCTGGTGCAGGTCGTCACGGGCGACGCCGAGGTGGGCGAGGCGCTGGTCACCGACCCGGGCGTGGACATGGTGAGCGTCACGGGCTCCACCGAGACCGGCCGGGCCGTCATGACCGGCGCGGCCCGGACGCTGAAGCGGGTCCACCTGGAGCTCGGCGGCAAGGCGCCCGCGCTGGTGTTCGACGACGCCGACCTCGGCGCCATGGCCGCGGGCGTGGCGATGGGCGCGACGTACAACTCGGGCCAGGACTGCACGGCGGCCACCCGCGTGTACGTCGACCGCCGCGTCCACGACGAGGCGATCGAGGCGATTCGGGCGACTCTTGCCGAAATCGTGACCGGAGATCCGTGGGATCCGGCCACCGACATCGGGCCGCTCATCTCGGCCGCGCACCGTGATCGCGTACACGGGTTCGTGCAGCGTGCGGCCGGGAAGGTGCTCCAGGGCGGCGCCCCGGCCGAGGGTCCCGGCTTCTACTACCCGCCCACGCTCGTGGCCGGGGTGGATCAGAAGAGCGATATCGTTCAAGGGGAACTTTTCGGTCCTGTCCTCGTGGTCCTGCCCTTCGACGGCGAGGACGAGGCGGTCCGGCTCGCCAACGACACGCGCTACGGCCTGGCCTCCTCGGTGTGGTCGCGCGACGTCGCCCGGGCGATGCGGGTCTCGCACCGTCTCGACGTGGGTGTGACGTGGGTGAACGACCACCTGCCCATCGCGAGCGAGGCCCCGCACGGCGGGGTCAAGGGCAGCGGGTTCGGCAAGGACATGAGCCAGGAGGCGGTGCAGGAATACGCGGTGACCCGTCACCTGATGGTCAAGCACGCGGCGCCGGCGGAGCGGGACTCGTTCCGGCCCGCCTGAAGAGACGCCTAAGAAGACGCGCGGTGATATGCGACCCAAATGGCACGTCTGGTCGCATTTGATGGGATATGTCCGGTTGGCTGATCTGGTACGGGTTGTGTTCCAATTACCCAGCCCGCACAAATCCCATGCGCCCCAAGCGTGTCAGATTTTTCGAGCACGTACGGCGAGAGGTTGCGAGAGTCAGTGAGGACCGATAACCCCAGGCACACCAGGCCGGAGGAGTACACAGGCGGCCGGTTCCGGCTGGGGAACTGGCGCGTGCGCACCAGGCTGGTCGCGCTGATCCTCATCCCGACCGTCGTCGGCGTGCTCCTCGCCGGCGTCCAGCTGGCCAACTCGATCGGCACCAGCGCCGAGTACCGCCGGCTCACCCAGATCGCCGAGCTGGTGCAGTCCGTCGGCGCGATGTCCGACGAGCTCGGCAAGGAGCGGACGCTCACGGCCTGGTACATCGCCGAGGGCCGCCGCTCCGCCCGCCGGGCCCAGCTCAACACCCAGCGCGACGCGGTCAACACGGTGCGCAAGCGCGTCCTGGCGGCCGTGTCGGCGCTCGACCCCGCGCACTCGCCGCGCACCCTGGCAGAGGCGGAGGAGATCCGCCGCTGGCTCACCGGCCTCGACGGCCTGCGCCAGTCGATCGGCCAGACCGGCAGCGCCCCGCCCCGAGCCGCCCTGCGCACCTTCAGCTCCATGATCGAGGTCATGAGCAAGCTCCAGGACGAGCTGGCCGGCGGCACCGACGACGACGCCATCGGCGCGGACGTCGTCGCCCTCGGCGCCCTCCAGCGGGCCAAGGAAGAGGTCTCCCGCCAGCAGGGCATCCTCGTCGTCGCCCTCGTGGAACGCAAGCTCGACTACGACGACCTGTCCGACTTCCTCGGCTCCTGGAACCGTCAGCAGCAGGAGCTCACCACCTTCGAGGAAGAGGCCCGCGCCGACGACCTCAAGGCGTACCGCAAGAACATGCGCGGCCTGCAGATCGACCGCGCCGACGCCATGCGCCAGCGCGCCCTGGCCCAGCTGCGCGAGTACAAGCTCATCCGCGACCTCGACATCACCGCCACCCCGCGCCGCGAACTCAACCTCTGGCACGAGAGCACCTCGCTCCAGGTCAGCGCCCTGCGCAAGGTCGAGGACGGCCTGACGACCCGGATCGTGACCGAGACCCGCGAGCTGAGCGACTCCGAGCAGCGCAGCGCCATCATCTCCGGCGCGATGATCCTCGCGCTGCTGCTCCTCGTCCTGGTCATCACCACCCGCGTGGCCGGTTCGCTGGTGCGCCCGCTGCGCCGCCTGCGCGCCGAGGCGCTCCAGGTCGCCACCACCCGGCTGCCCGAGACCGTCCGCGTGCTGCGCGAGTCGGGCGAGGGCGCCGCGCTGCCCGAGGTGCCCTCGATCGGCGTCAACACCCGCGACGAGATCGGGGAAGTGGCCCGGGCCTTCGACGAGGTCCACCGCGAGGCGATCCGGCTGGCCGGCGACGAGGCCAAGCTGCGCGCCAACGTCAACGCCATGTTCGTCAACCTCTCCCGCCGCAGCCAGACGCTGGTCGAGCGGCAGCTCCAGCTCATCGAGGGCCTGGAGCAGGGCGAGGAGGACGAGAACCGGCTCGCCAACCTGTTCCGGCTCGACCACCTGGCCACCCGCATGCGGCGCAACAGCGAGAACCTCCTGGTCCTCGCCGGCCAGGAGGCCGCCCGCAAGTGGAGCGAGCCGGTGCCGCTGGTCGACGTCGCCCGCGCCTCGCTGTCCGAGGTCGAGAACTACGAGCGGGTCCAGATCCAGATCCCCTCGAACGTGCAGATCGCCGGACCGGCCGTCACCGACGCCGTCCACCTGCTCGCCGAGCTGATCGAGAACGCCATCTCCTTCTCCCCGCGTGAGAGCAAGGTGCAGGTCACGAGCTCGGCCGTCGACGGCGGCGTGCTCGTGACGATCAACGACCTGGGCATCGGCATGTCGGCCGACGAGCTGGCCGAGGCCAACTGGCGGCTGGCCAACCCGCCGGTGGTGGACGTCGCCGTCTCCCGCCGCATGGGCCTGTTCGTGGTCGGCCGCCTGGCCCTGCGCCACGGCGTCGGCGTCCAGCTGCGCATGCGCGAGACCGGCGGCCTGAGCGCCCTGGTCATGCTGCCCAACACGCTGATCGTGGGCGCCCAGGGCGCGGGCGGCGTGCCGCAGCAGCGCGGCCAGTACGAGGCGTTCACCGACTTCGACCCGAGCATGTTCGGCGAGCCCTCCTTCGAGGGCGCGGCCTCCAACGGCAGCGGCGCCTACGCCTCGCCGACGGCCGCGGCCGACCCCCGCTCCGACGCGCCGGTCGACACCGAATGGCCCGGCTCGCTGCCCGCACCCGGCACCGGCAACTGGCCCTCGTTCGCCGAGGAGCAGCCGCGGCCGGACGAGCCGCGCTGGCCCGGCTTCGGCGACGAGCAGCCGGCCGCCGCGCAGGAGGACCGCTGGGGTTCGTTCGCCGACCCGGCGCCCGCGCAGGAGGAGCGCTGGGGTTCGTTCGCCGACCCGGCGCCCGCGCAGGAGGAGCGCTGGGGTTCCTTCGCCGACCCGGCGCCCGCCCAGGACGTGCCCAACTGGCCGTCCTTCGCCACCGAGCCGCCTCCGATGCGCGAGGAGCCGGAGACGCGCTGGCCGTCGTTCGGCGAGCAGCCGGCCGCCTCGCTGTTCACCCCCGCCGAGCCGGCCCGCCCGTACGGCGACGACCCGTCCCGCCCGCCGTTCGGCGACGAGCCGCCCAGGCCGTCCTTCGGCGACGAGCCGTCCCGCTCCCCGTTCGGCGACGAGCCGTCCAGGCCGTCCTTCGGTGACGAGCCGTCCCGGTCGGCCTTCGGCGACGACGGCGGCTCGCCCTTCGGCGACGAGTACCGCTGGCCGTCCTTCGCCGAGACGGTCAAGCCGGCCGACTCCTTCGCGCCCAACGGGCAGCAGGGCTTCGACCCGTTCGGCCCGGGCGAGTACTCCTCGCAGGACATGACCGGCCCGCTGCCGGTCGTCCGCACCTCGGCGATGGAGCCGCCGAGCGAGGAGTTCCTGCCGATCTTCTCGTCGGTGGGCTCCGACTGGTTCCGCAAGCCCGACCCCGAGGTGCTGCGCCCGCGTGAGCAGGAGCCCGAGGAGTCGGAGACGGCCGTGCAGCCCGCGGTGCGCCTCGACGGCCCGCCGCCGGCGCCGCCGCTGCCCAAGCGAGGCGCGCCGGACGCCCAGCCGGAGAGCCTGAGCCCCTCCGGCCTGCCGCGCCGCCGTCCCGGCGAGTCCGGTGCGGGCGCCGCGTGGTCGTCGCCCGCCGACAGCGGCTTCCAGGCCGCCCAGGCCGCGGCCCAGCCCGCGCAGGGTGGCACGACGTCCTCGGGCCTGCCCCGCCGCGTGCCGAAGGCCAACCTGGTGCCCGGCACGGCGAGCCTGGCCGAGCCCCAGGTGCAGTCACCCGCGCCACAGATCTCTCCCGACAGGTTGCGGAGCCGGCTCTCCAGCTTCCAACAGGGTGTACGGCAAGGCCGCGCGTTCACCCGCGGAGAAGGGAACGAGGAGGAGGAGAAATGAGAGAACTGAGCCAGGGAGCGCGTGGCATCAGTTGGCTGATCACTGACTTCGTCAACAACGTGCCGGGAGTCGCGCACACCGTCGTGGTCTCGTCGGACGGTCTGCCACTGGCGTTCTCCGAGGGTTTCCCGAAGGACCGGGCGGACCAGCTCGCCGCGGTCGCCTCGGGTGTCATCAGCCTGACGCAGGGCGCGGCCCGTGTCTTCGAGGGCGGCATGGTCACCCAGACCGTCATCGAGATGCAGCGCGGCCTGTTGATGATCATGTCGATCAGCGACGGCTCCTGTTTGGCTGTGCTGGCCGCGCCCGATTGTGACATGGGCCTGGTGGCCTACCAGATGACGCTGCTCGTCGAGCGCGCGGGTCAGGTGCTCACGCCTGCCGTACGCGCCGAGCTGCAGGCGGCCCGCCCCCGTTAGCGGGCGGTGACAGGAGAAGATGGTGTCAGGTCAGGGTTGGGCTGGTGATAGCACTCCGCCGCATCCGGCGGCTCCACGTCCGCAGAAGTCGAGCTCCTTGGTACGGCCCTATGCCGTGACCGGGGGGCGCACGGCGCCGCGGATGAAGTTCGCCATGGAGGCGCTGGTGTCCTCCGTGACGTCGGAATACCAAGACATATCACTGCTGAGTCCGGAGTATCAGGCGATCATTCAACTGACCCGGAACGTCAGGTCGGTTGCTGAGATCTCGGCCCTCTTACGCCAGCCTCTGGGCGTGGTCCGGGTGCTGATCGCCGACATGGCGTCCGAAGGCCTGATCCGCGTGCACCAGCCTGCGCTGGACGCGGGAAAGCCGGACCTCAACTTGCTCGAAAGGGTGCTCAGTGGACTTCGCAGGCTCTAGCGCCGGGCTGACCTCGACGAAGATCGTCGTGGCCGGCGGGTTCGGCGTGGGCAAGACGACGTTCGTGGGTGCGGTCTCGGAGATCCTCCCGCTCACCACGGAGGCGGTGATGACGGACGCGTCGGCAGGGGTCGACGACGTCTCGCTCACCCCGAACAAGACCACCACGACCGTCGCCATGGACTTCGGCCGTGTCTCGCTGGACCGGGACCTGATCCTCTACCTGTTCGGCACGCCCGGACAGCACCGGTTCTGGTTCATGTGGGACGACCTGGTGCGCGGCGCGATCGGGGCCGTGGTGCTCGCGGACACGCGGCGCCTGGCCGACAGCTTCCCCGCGATCGACTACTTCGAGGAGGCGAAGCTGCCGTTCGTCATCGGCATCAACGGCTGGGACGGGCAGTTCAACCACCACGACGACGAGATCCGCGAGGCGCTGTCGCTGGGCTCGCACATCCCGATCGTGCGGCTGGACGCCCGCGTCCGCGACTCGGTGAAGAGCACGCTGATCACGCTGGTCGAGCACGCGCTCACGCGGCACAGCCACCTGCCCGCCTGACACCTGGCGCGGAGGACCCCGCCCGTACGACAGACGCCGCCGGACCACGGTCCGGCGGCGTCTCGTCGTTCCAGGAGCGGGTCAGGCGGGGGTCGCGACGTCCACCCCGCGCACCAGGCGGCCGACCTCGGCCCGCAGGCGCACGAAGTCCGGGTGCTCCCGGGTGGTGATCTGGTCGCGCGGCCCCGGCAGGTCCACCCGCAGGTCGCCCACCACGTGCGCGGGCGCCTTGGACAGCACCACGACGCGGTCGCCGACGTAGACGCTCTCGTCGATGTCGTGGGTGATGAGCACGATCGTCATGCGGTGGTGGCCGCGCACCTTGAGGACGAGGTCCTCCAGGTCCTCGCGGGTCTGGGCGTCCACCGAGCCGAACGGCTCGTCCATGAGCATGAGGCTGGGCCGGTAGGCCAGGGCGCGGGCGATCGCGACCCGCTGCTGCATGCCGCCGGAGAGCTGGAAGGGGTACTTCTCGGCGGCGCCGAGCAGGCCCACCGACTCCAGCGCCTCCTGGGCCGCCTCCCGCCGGGCGCGCTTGTCCATGTCCCTGCGGCGCAGCGGCAGCGCGACGTTGTCGGCCACCGACATCCAGGGGAACAAGGAGCGGCTGTAGTCCTGGAAGACCACGGCCAGGTTGTCGGGCGTCTGGCGCACCAGCTTGCCGTCGACCCGGATCTCGCCGCCCGTGGGGGTGATCAGTCCGGCGATCGAGCGGAGCAGCGTGGACTTGCCGCATCCGGAGGGGCCCACGATGCACAGGAGCTCGCCCTCGGCGACGCTGAGCTTGAGCCCGTCGATCGCGCGGTGCTCGTTGGGACTGCCGGGACCGTAAACGTGCGTGAGGTTGTCTATCTCGAGCAAGTGACGTCCTAGGACAGGCGAATCCGGAGATGAGGAGATAACAGGCTGACTGTACCGAAGTCAGGGATGGTTGAACATCAGGATGGTCGTTCCCGGCGCCTGCTCAGGCCACCGGCCGGCGCAGGTAACGGCCGACGGGCCGGCCGACGATCTTGCCGGTGTCGAGCACGTGGTGACCCCGCACGAACGTGTCGGTGACCTTGGCGCTCAGCTCGAACCCCTCGAACGGCGTGTACTCCTGGGCCGACTCCGAGTCGGCCGCCCGCACGGTCCAGGTGGCGTCCGGGTCCACCAGGCAGATGTCGGCGTCGAAGCCCGGGGCGATGGTGCCCTTGGTGCGCAGGCCGTACCGGCGGGCCGGGTTCCAGGAGGTGAGCGCGGCGATGCGGCCCCACGACAGCCCCCGGCGGCGGCCCTCGGTGATGAGGCCGGGCAGCAGGTACTCGGCGCCGCCGAAGCCGGCCTTGGCCAGGAACACGTCCTCGGCCGGGGCGCCGAACTTCAGCTCCTCCCGGCAGCAGGCGTGGTCGCTGACGACCCAGTCGACCGTGCCGTCGAGCACGTACTCCCACAGCGCCTCCACGTCCTCGCGGGGCCTGATCGGCGGGTTGACCTTCGCGCCGATGCCACTGGCCGTCTCGATGTCGGCCAGCAGGTGCCCGATCGTCACCTCGCGGCGGAAGTCGATGTGGGGGAAGGTCCGCTGCATCCGCACGGCCGCGTCGAGGGCCTTGCGCGAGGACAGGTGGAGCAGGTTGACGTTGCCGAGACCGGTCTCGTGGGCCAGGTAGGAGGCGATGAACACGGCCAGCCCCTCGGAGTGCGGCGGGCGCGAGGCGCTGTAGGCGGCCAGGCCGCTCAGCTCGCCGGCCTCCTCCACCAGCCGCGTGTACGCCGTCATGATCTCGGCGGTCTCGCAGTGCAGCGACAGCGAGATCTCGCTCGCCAGCTCGGGGAAGCGCTCCCGGGCCGCCTGCACGCCCCGCATGACGAACTCGAAGTGGGCGTAGTCGTAGCGCTCGCCCTCGGGCAGCATGAGGAAGGCGTTCTGGTCGGCCGAGCGGCCGTGCAGCCCGTGCCCGCCGTAGAACATGAAGATCTTGAACGACGGCACGCCGAACCGCTCGACCAGGTCGGGCAGCTCGCCGATGTGGCCGCTGGACATCGGCGCCAGGTGGAAGCCGTAGTCCACGTAGGCGCGGTCCTCGGCCCGCGCCAGCACCTCGGGGAAGAAGTCGGCGTAGGCGCCGCCCCGGTTGAGGTAGTACATGCCGGTGCGCATGTAGGTCAGCGCGGTCGTGACCCCGCCCTGCGCCGAGGCGCGGCTCTCGGAGCCGGCGTCCTCGGCCAGCGGGTTGTAGATCCCCCAGTGCTGGTGGGCGTCCACCACGCCGGGGAAGGCGAGCCGTCCCGCCCCCTCGATGACCTCGGGCACGCCCTCCGCGGGCAGTCCCGGTGCGACGCGGTCCACGCGCCCGCCGGTCACGGCGATGTCGGCCATGACGGGCTCGTTCCGGTCATGCGTCACGACCCGCACGTTCTTCAGCAGCAGGTCCGTCACATCCGCCTCCTACGCGGTACGGCGGGCTCCCCGGTGCCAGGTCAGCACGCGGCGCTCCGCCATGAGGAACAGGGAGTTGAGGGCGTAGCCGAGGACGCCGAGCACCACCACGCCGGCCCACAACCCGGGCATGTCGGCGTTGTTGCTCGCCGTGCTCAGCAGGTAGCCGATGCCGTCGGTGCTGCCCTTCAGCTCGGAGATGACCATGAGGATGAGCGCCAGCGACACGCTCAGCCGCAGGCCCGCGAAGATCTTCGGGGAGGCCGAGGGCAGGATGATGCGCAGCAGCCGCAGCCTGGCGGGCACGCCGAAGACCGCGGCCGTCTCCAACTGCAGAGGGTCCACGTTGCGCGCCCCGTCGATGGAGTTGAGCAGGATCGGCCAGACGACGCCGAACACGATGGTCGCCACCTGCACCTGGGTGCCCATGGTGAACAGCACCAGGAAGACGGGCAGCATCGCGGGCGGCGGCACGGCCCGGCCGAACTCGACGAGCGGGTCCACGTAGTCGGACAGCCACGCCACCCGGCCGATCGCCACGCCGAGCGCGACCCCGGCGACCACGGCGACGCTCCAGGAACCGACGACGCGGACGAGGCTCGGCACGAAGTTGTCCACCGCCTCCTCGGTCAGCACGTACGGCCCGGAGAACCACCGCTCGTACATCCAGGAGGCGATCCGGGTCGGCGCGGGCAGGTACGGGCTGGCCTGGGCCCGGGCCAGCAGCTCCCAGCATGCCAGGAGCACGGGCACCAGCCAGAGCCGCCGGACGAGTGTCGCGATCATGCGTGCCGCCACCGGAAGAGCCGCCGCTCGGCGCGCAGGAGCAGCGTGTTGACGACGAGCCCGACCAGCCCGGCCCACACGAGGGTCGCGATCACGTCGACCATCGCGTCGGCGCCGATGCCGGTGCTCGCCTGGATGAGGAAGGCGCCGATGCCGCCGGCGCCGCCCACGACGTACTCGACGCTGATGGCCAGGATGAGCGTGATCGAGGCGGCCAGCCGGACGCCGGTGAAGATGAACGGCGCCGCGCTCGGCAGGCTGACCCGCCAGATGACCGCGCCGGAGCCGAAGCCGAACGAGCGCAGCGTCTCGGTGGCCACGGGGTCGACGTCGCGCACGCCGTACAGGGTGTTGATGAGGATGGGCCAGGACGCGGCGTAGACGATGAGCGCGACCTTGGCGTTGATCTCGGGCTGGAAGAAGAACAGGGCGAGCGGGATCAGCGCGACCGACGGGATCGGCCGCAGGAACTCGACGATGGCGCGGGTCATCTCCTCCACCACGGGGACGGTGCCGAGCAGCAGGCCGACGGGGACGGCGACGAGCACGGCCAGCGGCAGGCCCACGGCCGCGGCGGTGAGCGTGGAGGCCAGGTCGGCCAGGAACGCCGGGTCGGCGGCGAGCTGCGCCACCCGGGCCAGCGACGTCGAGGCGGCGGGCAGCCAGGAGATCAGGCCGGTGCGGCCGGCCAGCTCCCAGACGAGGAGGAAGACCGCCACACCGGTGGCGTGGCGGAGGTACTTCGCGAGCCGGGCGCGGGAGGGGGAGCTGCGCCCCCTCCCCGCCAGGGCGGCCGTGCTCGTCATCCCTGCGAGGTGACGATCATGGGAGCGACGTCGATCTTGCTCTTGATGAAGCCGTACTCGACCATGAGGTCGGCGACGCGCTGGATGCGCTGGGCGCTGAGCGTGGTCGGGTAGTTGCCGAGGTTGATGGTGGCGGCGGTGGCGGCGGGGATCTTGGTGAAGGTGGGCAGGATCTTGGTCACCGCGCTGCGGTCGGTCGCGGCGATGTTCTGGGCCTTGGCCATCGCGCGCTGGAAGGCGCCCATGGTCCTGGGGTTGGCGGCGACCCACTTCTCGGTGGCGGCCCAGCCGGTGATCGGCAGGCTCTCGGTGGGGCCGGACATGGTGTCGACCAGCATGGTCGCGCCCAGCTTGTTCTTGGCCTCGCTGACGTAGGGGTCGGTCATCCAGACGGCGTCCACGTCGCCCTTCTGCAGCGCCGTCAGCCAGTTGGTGGTGGGCACCTCGACGTACTGGATGTCCTTGCCGGGGGTCGGGTCAAGGCCGGCGATCTTGAGGTGGGGGTTCATGGTCAGGACGCCGAGGCCCTTGAGGGCGTTGACGCCGATCTTCTTGCCCTTGAGGTCGGCGACCTTCTTGATGGGGGAGTCGCGCCGCACCATGATCCCGAAGGCGCCGGCGGCCCCCTGGTAGGAGTCGGCGATGTACTTGAACTTCTCCAGGCCCTCGCTCTGGATCGTCAGGATGGTGGCGTAGCTGCCGAGGACCACGTCCATGCTGCCGTTGGACAGCTTGGGCAGCACGGCCTGGGGGGCCTGGATGGCCTCGGTCTTCACGTTGAGCCCCTGCTCCTTGAAGAAGCCGCGCTCGATCGCGATGAACAGCGGGGCGGAGTCCGCTCCCGGGTACTGCCCGATGAGCAGGTCGGTCTTCTCCAGCCCGTTGGCGTTGCTCGCATCTCCCGGTTTGGTGTCCGTGCTGGAGCAACTCGTCAGGGCAAGGGTGGCCACCAGTCCGATCAGGGCGATGCGCCCTGCCGCAGCGAGCCTCATGTCGCGTCTCCTTTGAACGGGGGTGATCGACACTCGACGCACCCCAAAGCGCAGGCAACCCTTGCGCATGGTCCCCCGATTCTGGAAATTATCAATATATCTGGCGAAAAAACGATCACACTGTTTTTCTGGAGGTATGTCCAGATATAGGTGATGATATGGCTGGCGTTCATCGAGAACGTGTGGCTACTGTCGGGACGTGGAGACATATGTCAGATGATCGACTTGCCGGTGTGGCCACACCGGCTGTCGAATTATCTGTTGAACATAAATAGGTTTTCGGACCACCGGTGCCGGGGGCGGCACGCGGACGAGCACGGGCACGATTCGATCTCTTGCACCAAGGCCATCCAAGGAGAGGTTGCGGAGGCCAGTGAGAACTACATTGCCCCCTGCGAACGGCGATTCCGGGTTACCCGCCGAGGCGTCCTTTCCGTCATCCCATACGCGGACCGGGCCGGCGGGCCACCCCGGGCACGCCCGGGGCCCCGGCGGCATCGTGCGCAACTGGCGCGTGCGCACGAAGCTCCTGGTCCTGATCGTCATCCCCACCGTCGCGGCGCTGGCGCTCGGCGGCCTGCGCGTCGTCTCCTCCGTCGCCAGCGCCTCCGAGTACGAGCGCGTCTACCAGACGGCCGTCCTGGCCGGAAAGCTGACCGGACTGGCCCACGAGACCGAGCTGGAACGCGACCTCACCGCCACCTTCGTGGCGCAGGACCGCAAGGGTGACCGCAACCCGGTTACCGCCCAGTACTCCACCGTGGACCGGCTGGTCGCCGAGCTGCGCCCCGACGTCGCGGCCCTCGCCGCCTCCGACAGCCCCCTGCGGGCCGAGGCCGTGCGCGTCAAGAACCGCTTCGACGAGCTGCCCAGCTCGCGCAGGACCGCGACCGAGTCCAAGCTCAACGTCGCCTCCGTCATCGAGCTGTACGACCGCTCCATCTCCGACTTCCTCGGCCTCAACGCCACCATCGACCAGGGCGCCGTCGACAAGGAGCTCACCGACACCGTCGCCGGCTTCGCCGCCCTGTCGCGGGCCAAGCAGTACGTGTCGCGGCAGCGGGCGCTGCTGGTCTCGGCGCTGGCCGTCGGCCACTTCAGCCAGGACGAGCTGGACGCGTTCATCGCCGCCCGCGCCCAGCGCAACAGCGAGCTGGCCGCCTTCCGCGCGCAGGTGCCGCTCGCGCTGCGCCAGGCCTACGACGACACGGTCAGCGGCCAGGCCGTCGACCGGGCCGAGCTCATCCAGGCCCGCGCCCTGGCCCTGCAGGACGCCGGGCAGCCGCTCACCGACCCCGGACTCGACCTGACCGGCGACGGCCAGGCGTGGTTCACGGCCGTCACCGAGACCATCGACGGCATGCGGCAGGTCGAGCAGCGGGTCGCCGACTCGATCATGCTGCGCAGCCGTACCGTCCAGGTCTCCGAGCAGCAGGGCGCGATGGTCTTCGCGATCGCGATCGCCGGCCTCCTGGTGCTCGTCCTACTGGTCACCGTGCTGATGGCACGTTCCCTCAGCGGCCCGCTGCGCCGGCTGCGGCGCGAGGCGCTGCTGATCGCCGGGCGCAGCCTGCCCGAAACGGTCCAGCGGCTGCGGGATTCGGACACGGCCGGCGTGCCCGACGTGGAGCCGATCGGCGTGGTCGGCGACGACGAGATCGGCGAGGTCGCCCGGGCCTTCGACGAGGTCCACCGGGAGGCGGTGCGGCTGGCGGGCGAGGAGTCGCGGTTGCGCTCGAACGTGAACGCGATGTTCGTGAACCTGTCGCGGCGCAGTCAGACGCTGGTGGAGCGGCAGATCACGTTGATCGACGGTCTGGAGCAGGGTGAGCAGGACGAGAGCCGGTTGGCGAACCTGTTCAAGCTGGACCATCTGGCGACCCGTATGCGGCGCAACAGCGAGAACCTGCTGGTGCTGGCGGGTCAGGACCCGCCGCGCCGCTGGAGCCAGCCGGTCAAGCTGGTGGACGTGACCCGCGCCTCGCTCTCGGAGGTCGAGAACTACGAGCGGGTGGTGCTCCAGGTCCCGGACGGCGTCTCGGTGGCGGGCCAGGCCGTCAACGACGTCATCCACCTCCTGGCGGAGCTGGTCGAGAACGCGCTGTCGTTCTCGCCGCGCGAGACCAGGGTGACGGTGTCGGGCAGCCGCATCGACGGCGGCGGCGTCATGCTGTCGATCACCGACGCGGGCATCGGCATGACCCAGGACGAGCTGGTCCAGGCCAACGAGCGCCTGAGCGACGCGCCCACCGTGGACGTGTCGGCCTCCCGCCGGATGGGCCTGTTCGTGGTCGCCCGGCTGGCCCACCGCCACGGCATCCGCGTCCAGCTCCGGCCGCACGCCTCCGGCGGGCTGACCGCCATGGTGCTGCTGCCGGACTCCCTGCTCGGCAACCCCTCGCCCGCGTACGCGAACCCGCCCGGCCCCGCGCAGGAGGACGCCTACCGCGGCCCGCAGCTCGCGCCGTCGCCCGCCCCCACGCCGACCTGGACCGCGGGCGGCTACCAGCCGGGACCCGGCCACCCGTCCTTCCCGTCCGGCCCGTCCGGTCCCGCCCAGCACAACGGCTGGCCGGCCATGCCGTCCTGGCCGTCCGAGCCCAGCGGCTGGCCGTCGGAGCCGCGCGCCGGGTTCGACACGAACGACTCGTGGCTGCCGCCGCAGAGCCCCGGCTGGAACGCCGACGGCAACGGCCTGCCCCGCAGGCCCCCGCTCGACGACCCCCATCCGTGGGGCGCCGCGGAGCCGCCGGTCGGCCGGCCCTTCGACCGGCCCCTGGGCCGGCCGCGACCGTCGCGGCCCGACTTCCCGGAGACCGACGTGGCCAGCACCGGCCCCATCCCGCGGGTCGACAGCCAGCCCTCCGCCGGTGACGACTACCTGCCGATCTTCGCGGCCGTGGAGTCGGCGTGGTTCGCCGGCGGCGCGAGCTGGGGTCCGTCGAAGGCCGACGCCGGGTGGAGCGCGGCGGAGGCCGTGGTGGAGCCGGTGCGTGACGGGGCGACGGCGTCGGGGCTGCCCAAGCGGGTGCCCAAGGCCAACCTGGTCCCCGGCTCGGCGGCCGGCGCGGCCGCGCCCAAGGGTGTCGCGCCGATGCCGGCGGTCTCGCCGGACCGGGTGCGTAACCGGTTGTCCAGCTTCCAGCAGGGCTTCCGGGCCGCCCGGGAGGACATCAACGAGGGCAAGGCGTACCCGGCGGGGCCCCGGGACGCCGACAGCAGTGAGGAGGGCGCATGAAGGACCTCAGTCACGCGGCACGCGGTGTCGACTGGCTGATCACCGACTTCGTCAGCACCGTTCCCGGGGTCGCGCACGCGGTGGTCGTCTCCTCGGACGGCCTGCCGCTCGCCGCGTCCTCCGGCTTCCCGCCGGACCGGGCCGACCAGCTCGCGGCCATCGCGTCGGGGCTGGTGAGCCTGACGCAGGGCGCGGCGCGGGTGTTCGAGGGCGGCGTGGTCAACCAGACCATCGTGGAGATGCAGCGGGGGC